>NZ_CP128404.1:372500-4462500 GCF_030345295.1 Stenotrophomonas sp. 8(2023)
AGAGGACCGGAGTGGACGAACCTCTGGTGTTCCGGTTGTCACGCCAGTGGCATTGCCGGGTAGCTATGTTCGGAAGCGATAACCGCTGAAAGCATCTAAGCGGGAAGCGCGCCTCAAGATGAGATCTCCCGGGGCACAAGCCCCCTGAAGGAACCATGTAGACTACGTGGTTGATAGGTCAGGTGTGTAAGTACAGCAATGTATTGAGCTAACTGATACTAATGATCCGTGCGGCTTGACCATATAACCTCAAGTTGCCTTGGCTTTACGACAACGTCGTAAGAGCATCCAAGTGCACGCTACGTCACAAGAACTATGCGAGGCTGGCGCCTTGTCCCACCGGGACGAGTGCGACTCTCCAAAAGCCTCCCTGGTGAAATTAGCGCTGTGGAACCACCCGATCCCATCCCGAACTCGGAAGTGAAACGCAGCTGCGCCGATGGTAGTGTGGCTCAAGCCATGCGAGAGTAGGTCATCGCCAGGGTTTATACCCAAAACCCCGCTGCTCACGCAGCGGGGTTTTTCTTATTAAGTGAAGGCACTGCATTTTCCGGGTCCCTTCCGCCCCAAGGGCAAGATCGCGAAGCTGGCGCTGCAAGCGCTGCTGCAACCGTCTCCCTGGTGAAATTAGCGCTGTGGAACCACCCGATCCCATCCCGAACTCGGAAGTGAAACGCAGCTGCGCCGATGGTAGTGTGGCTCAAGCCATGCGAGAGTAGGTCATCGCCAGGGTTTACACCCAAAACCCCGCTGCTCATGCAGCGGGGTTTTTCTTTGTGCGCAGGAAACCCCGGTAGTGCCGGCCGCTGGCCGGCAATCCGATGGCGTTGCATTGCCCGGTAGATCCACGCCATGCGTAAGTGCTCCGCGAGGAGCATGGCGCCAACCAGGGTTGGCCGCTACCAATCGATTGCCGGCCAGCGGCCGGCACTACCGGCAGATCCACACCAACCGTGGATGAGCCGCCGACGGTACGCAAAAGAAAAGCGGCGCCCCGTGGGGCGCCGCTCTGCTCTCAACAGTGCTCAGTCGAGCATGGCCCGACTTTACTTGGCCGGGACCTTGTCCTTCATCATCGCGTCGCGGGCTGCCTTGAACGGATTGCCTGCATACCAGTTCGGCCAACGATCGCCACCGGCCAGTTCCTTGCCCACGCCGTACATCAGCTGCAGGTCTTCGACGGTGCCGTCCAGCTTCCAGGTGGCGGCGTCGAACTCGTCCTTCGGGCCGTGGTAACGGTTGGCGCCGTAGTCCGCCGCCGCCTTGCGGCCCGCTTCCACGCCACCCTCGCGCAGGTCTTCGCCGCCATCGGCGTACAGGGCCGGCACACCCGCCTTTGCGAAGTTGAAGTGATCGGAGCGGAAGTAGAAGCCGCTCTGTACCGAGGTCTCACCGTGCAGGGTGCGGTCCTGGGCGGCGGCCAGCGGCTTGAGGATGTCCTCCAGCTCCGAGCTGCCGAAGCCGGTGACGGTCACGTCCTTGGCACGGCCGGCCACCGACATCGCATCGATGTTGATCACACCGGCGATCTTGTCCAGCGGGAAGGTCGGGTGGGCGACGTAGTACTTGGAACCCAGCAGGCCGGACTCTTCCAGGGTCACCGCCAGGAACACCACCGAACGCTCCGGCTTCGGCTCCTGGTGGGCCATGGCTTCGGCCACTTCGAGAATGCCAGCCACGCCGGTGGCGTTGTCGACCGCGCCGTTGTAGATGTTGTCGCCGGTCTCACCCTCATGCTTGCCCAGGTGGTCCCAGTGCGCCATGTACAGGACGGCCTCGTCAGCGCGCTTGCTGCCCGGCAGCACGCCGACCACGTTGCGCGACTGCTTCTGTGCGATCCGGCTCTTCAGGTCGACCGCAGCGGTGGCCTTCAGCGGCACTGGCTTGAAACCGCGCTTGCTGGCGTCCTTGTAGGCCTGGGCGAGGTCCAGGCCGGCACCGGCGAACAGCGCCTTGGCCGCGTCGGCGCTCAGCCAGCCCTGTACCGGGATGCGCGCTTCCGGGTCATCCTTGGCGGGCAGGTCGTACTGCGGGCCAGCCCAGGAATTCTTCACCACGTCCCAGCCGTAGGACGCGCCGGCGGTGTCGTGCACGATCAGCGCGGCGGCGGCGCCCTTGCGGGCGGCCTCCTCGAACTTGTAGGTCCAGCGGCCGTAGTAGGTCATGCGCTTGCCGTCGAACAGCTTCGCGTCGTCGACGTGGAAGCCCGGGTCGTTGACGAACATCACGACCGTCTTGCCCTTCCAGTCCTGACCGGCGTAGTCATTCCACTTCTGCTCCGGCGCATCGACGCCATAGCCGACGAACACCAGGTCGCTGGCATCGACCTTCACCTCGGCCTGGCCGGTACGGGTGCCGACCACCATGTCGGTGCCGAACTTCAGTTCGGTGGTCTTGCCGCCCTGGGTGATCTTCAGCACGGTCGATTCATCGGCCGTGGTCTCGGTCATCGGCACATCCTGGAACCAGCTGTCGCCGTTGCCGGGCTGCAGGCCGATGCGCTGCATCTGGTCGCGGATGTAGTTGACCGTCAGTTCTTCGCCCTTGCTGCCCGGGGCGCGGCCTTCGAACTCATCCGAAGCCAGGGTCTTGACCATCTCGGCGAAGTCGCCGGCGTTGATCTCCGGTGAGAACTGATGGGCGGCCGGCTTCGCGGCAGCGGTATCGGTGGGCGGCGTGGCAGCCGGCGTGGATTCGCCTTTGCAGGCACTGAGCGCGGCCGCGGCGGCCAGGCACAGGAGGAGTTTGCGGGGCATCGTCGATTCCTGGAGAACAAAGGGCGGTCGCATCTCATGCGCGACCGGTAAACGCGAGTATCACCGAAGCGGCGGGTGCGACGGGTTCAGTCGGCCGGCGCGGTTTCGGTATCGAACGGGATCGGCTCGGCCCCGGTGACCGGGCCGATGCGTGCGGTGCGATGCACGTACAGCACCACCTCGCGCTCGAACTGCAGCGTCCCACTGACGACCGCGTTGGGGCCGATGATCACGCGCGGCTTGCGGCTGGCGGTGAGCGAGACACTGAAGTTCGGCTTGCGCACATGCACGCCGCCGTTGACCTGCGAACCGATGCCGACGGTGATGTCACCGTTGACGGTCTCGACGTCTTTGCCGACGCGGCTCTCGACCAGGCCGATGCCGCCGTTCACGGTCTCGACGCCGCCTTCGATCTGGCTGCCGCGATCAGTGAAGATGCTGCCGTTGACGGTGCTGACGCCACCGCTGGCGATCACTTCACGACCCAGGCGGACACCGCCGTTGACCGTTTCGATCTTGCCGGTGCGTGCGCGGTCGGCAACCTTCACCCCGCCGTTGACGGTGTCGATGCTTCCGGTCTCGACGCCTTCGCCGACGCGGATGCCGCCGTTGACGGTGTCCAGCTTGCCGTAGCGTTGGCCGGGTTCGGCGCTGATGCTGCCGTTGACCTTGCTGATGTTCTCCTGGGCGCAGACTGGCCCGGTGACCAGCAGTACGCCCAACAGCAGCGGAATGGATAGAGTTTTCATGGGAACCTCGATGGATGTGCGGCTGGCAGGCCGCGTGCGGAGATGTCACCATTCCCCGGTACCCCCCGCAACTGCCTGAAGTCACTGGAAAGCCCTTGCGCGACAACGCCTTCCCATCACGCCGACATCACATCGCCGCCGTACGCGGCGGGCGCTGGCTGCTGCTGGGGCTGGCTGTGGCGCTGGCCCTGCCCCTGCCGGGTGCTGCGCAGACCACCCGCGAGACCGAGCGCAAGCTGCAGAAGCTGCGTACCGAGCTGAAGGGCGTGGCGCAGGAGCGACGGCAGATCGAAGGGCAGCGTGGCCAGGCATCGCAACAGCTGCGCGAGGCCGACGAGAAGGTGGCACGCACCGGCCGTGCGCTTGCGCAGACCGAAGCGGCGCTGCGCGAGCAGGCCCAGGCCCTGGCCCAGGCCGAGCAGCGCCGCAGCAGCCTGCAAACCAACCTGGCCCAGCAGCACCGCGAACTGGCCGGCCTGCTGCGCGCGGCGTATCAGCTTGGCAATCACGCACCGCTGAAGCTGCTGCTGTCGCAGGACACGGTGGCCGATGCCAATCGCGCCCTGGCCTACCATCGTTACCTGCAGCGCGAACGAGCGCAGCGCATCACCACGCTCACCGCCGACCTGAAGGAACTGGAAGCGCTGCAGGCGCAGATCGCCGAGCGCAAGCAGAAGCTGCAGGGGGCGCAGCAGGACCAGAAGCAGCAGGCAGCGGCGCTGGCGGCCGACCGCCGTGACCGCGCGCAGACCGTGGCCTCGCTCGACGAACGCTTCAAGGACCGGCGCGAGAAGGAACAGGCACTGGGCCAGGATGCCAAGGCGCTGGAAACGCTGCTGGCCAATCTGCGTGCCGCTGCCGCCCGGGCCGAAGCCGAGCGTCGCGCGGCGGCACGTCGAGCTGCTGCCGAAAAGGCCGCTGCCGAGCGGGCCGCACGCCAGGCGGCCGCACAGGGCCGGCCACCGCCGCCGGCAACCAAGGTTCCACCTGCGGTGGCGTCGGCACAGGCACCGAAGGTCGGCGGCCTGGGTTGGCCGTTGTCCGGCAACCTGCTGGCCCGCTATGGCGGCAAGCTGCCCGATGGCCGTACCAGCAGCGGCGTGCTGATCGGCGCGCCGGCCGGCAGCACCGTCACGGCCGTGGCCGACGGCACCGTGGTGTTCTCCGACTGGATGACCGGCTACGGCATGATCCTGATCGTGGACCACGGCAATGGCTACATGAGCCTGTATGCCCACAACGACACCCTGCTGAAGGATGCCGGCGCACGGGTCAGCCGCGGTGATGCGGTGGCCAAGGTCGGCAATTCCGGTGGCCAGGGCGTCACCGCGCTGTACTTTGAGCTGCGCCGTGGCGGGCAGCCGGTCAACCCGGACAGCTGGCTGCAGCGGCGCTGAATCCAGGCCTGCCGGATGCGGGTTGGATTCAACGGGAATTTAGCTGTGCTTCGCGCATAATCGGTGCATGTGCCTTGGGCACGATGCCAACGTCGACAGGAGTGATCCATGCGCGCAGCCCGTACCGCCACCCTCTTGCTGGCCCTGTTGCCAGCGCTGTCCTGGGCGCAGCAGACCGCGCCCGCCCCGAGCCAGGAAACCAGCGGGCAGGCAGCGAACAGCGAGGAGGCGGTGACCTCGAAGGTGCCGCTGGAGGACATCCGCCGTTTCGTGGCCGTGTACAACGCGGTGCGCGCCGCCTATGTCGATCCGGTCGATGACAAGAAGCTGATGCAGTCGGCCGTGCGTGGCCTGCTGCTCGACCTCGATCCGCACAGCACCTACTTCAACAAGGAAGACGCGCAGGCCTTCGACGAGCAGGCCAATGGTGCCTACGAGGGCATCGGCGTGGAGCTGCAGCAGCAGCCGGACAACGCCAGCATGAAGGTGATCGCGCCGATCGACGACACCCCGGCGGCCAAGGCCGGCATCCTCGCTGGTGACCTGATCATCGCCATCGACGGCAAGCCGATCAGTGCGATCGATGCCAGCGAGCCGCTGCGCGGCCCGGCCGGCAGCAAGGTGGTGCTGACCATCGTGCGCGAAGGCAAGCCCAAGCCGTTCGACGTGAGCCTCACCCGCCAGACCATCCGCGTGACCAGCGTGCGCAGCCGCCTGCTGGAACCCGGCTATGGCTACATCCGCCTGAGCACCTTCCAGGCCGATACCGGTTCGGACTTCCAGAAGCACGTGCAGCAGCTGCAGAAGCAGTCCGGTGGCCAGCTCAAGGGCCTGGTGCTGGACCTGCGCAGCAACCCGGGTGGCCTGCTGACCGCTGCCGTGCAGGTGGCCGATGATCTGCTCGACAAGGGCAACATCGTCAGCACCCGTGGCCGCATCAGCATCAGCGATGCACGATTCGACGCGACCCCGGGCGACCTGCTGAAGGGCGCACCGGTGGTCGTGCTGGCCGATGCCGGTTCGGCCAGTGCATCGGAAGTCCTGGCCGGCGCGCTGCGCGACAACAAGCGCGCGCGCGTGGTCGGCAGCCGCACCTTCGGCAAGGGCTCGGTGCAGACGGTGCTGCCGCTGGACAATGGCGATTCGGTGAAGCTGACCACCGCGCGCTATTACACGCCCAGCGGCAAGTCGATCCAGGCCACCGGCATCGTGCCGGACGTCGAACTGAAGCCCGCCGCCACGCCGGCCGAGGATGCACTGCCAGCCAGCCTGAGCGACTACAGCGAAGCGACCCTGCCGGGCCATCTGCGCGGCGATGACGAAGGCACGGAGGGCTACCACGCCGGTGCGGTGCTGCCGGGCGATGGCCCGATCAACGACGCGCTGGCCGAGCTGAAGAACCCAGGCTCGGTGGCCGCACGGTTGAAGGCCGAGGCCGCCAAGGCGGATGCGGCCAAGGCCGCGAAGGCCGCTGCGGCCAAGGCCGCGAAGGCCGCTGCGGCGAAGCCGGAAGCAAAGCCGGAAGCAAAGCCGGAAGCAAAGCCGGAAGCAAAGCCGGAAGCAAAGCCGGAAGCAAAGCCGGAAGCAAAGCCGGAAGCAAAGCCCGAACCCGTCCCGGCCAAGCCTTGATTTTGTAGAGTCGAGCCATGCTCGACTGATCTACGAACGAGCGGGTGAGCGTGGAGCCGGCCAGCGGCCGGCACTACCAAGGGTCAGAATCCGTGCCGCTTGCGCAGGCGGCGCGCGATCGCGGCGCGCACGTACACGCCATACACCACGCCGAACACGAAGCCGCCGATGTGCGCCCACCAGGCCACCATGCCGAAGCTGGGGCCGATATGGGCGAACACCACCTGCAGCGCGGCCCAGACGCCGATCAGCAGGTAGGCCGGGGCGCGCACGAACTCCAGGAACAGGCCCAGCGGGATCACCACGCCCAGCCGGGCACCGGGGAACAGGGCCAGATAGGCGCCGATCAGCGCCGACACCGCGCCGCTGGCGCCGATGATGATCTGGTCCGGGCTGCCCATGGTGTAGATCGCCACCAGGTTGGACACCGCGCCGCCCACAAGGAACAGCAGCAGCAACCGCCACGGTCCCAGCACCCGCTCGGCGGGGAGGCCGAAGATCAGCAGGAACACCAGGTTGCCCAGCAGGTGCGACCAGTCGGCGTGCAGGAACAGCGCAGTGAACAGGCGCAGCACGCTGCCGTCCTGCAGGGTCGCCCACCAGTCCAGCGGACGGGTCAGGCCGGTGGACAGGGCGCCCCAGTCCAGCCAGAGACTGCCGCGGGCATCGTCCGGGCGCGAGATCGACCACAGGAATGCCAGCCACAATGACGCGAACAGCACGGGCGTGGCCCAACGCAGGGCCGCCTTCTTGCGCGACGGGAGGGAGACGAACATGCCAATAGCCTAGCGTGCGGCCACGTTCGGTGGGGACGGTCCTGTTCAGCTTTTGAGACGAAAAAACCGCCTGCGCTGTTATTGTTTCATTAACAGCTCTGGGTAATACTCGCATACGGCGTCGTATGTCGGGAGGGGAATCCGGCGCGCTCCGATGGGTCCCAGGACCCGGCGGGCGCAGGCGCACTCAGAGCACCATCACCGCTTACCGGAGAGAGAACTACGATGCAAACCGCTTCCACCATTGCCCGACTGACCCTGCTGGCCGTCGGCGTTGCCGGTGCGCTGGCCGCTGCCGATGCCAATGCTGCCGCCTTCCAGCTGAAGGAAAACAGCGCCAAGGGCCTGGGCCGCGCGTTCGCCGGCTCCACCTCGACCGAAGGTGACGCCTCGGTCATCGCTACCAACCCGGCGTCCATGCGCCTGCTCGACGGCACCCTGGTCCAGGGCGACGTCAGCGCCATCAGCTTCGGCGCCAAGTTCCGCGGCCAGGGCAAGTACGCCAACGGCGCGCCGATTTCCGGTGGCAACGGCGGCGACGCCGGCATGATCGCCCCGGTTCCGGCCGCGTACTTCCACGTGCCGTTCGGCGAGAACGACAACATGCACTTCGGTGCTTCGCTGACCGTGCCGTTCGGCTTCAAGACCGAATACGACCGCGACTGGGTCGGCCGCTACAACGGCGTCAAGACCGAGCTGCAGGCCATCGACCTGGGCGTGGCGTTCTCCTATGACGTCAACCCGTACCTGTCGTTCGGTGCGTCGGTGTTCGCCGAGCGCCTGAACGTCGACCTGACCAGTGCTGTCGACACCGGCACCGCGATCAACGCCACTGCCCAGCGCACCGCTGCGGCGCGTGTGTTGGCTGCCGGCGGCACCGCAGCCCAGGCTGCGGCGGCCTCGCAGGCCGCTGCACGCCAGGCCGCCCAGCTCGGCTTCTCGCCGGGCACCGCCGATGGCTACCTGCGCATCAAGGGCGATGAAGTGTCGGTCGGCTACACCCTGGGCATGACGGTCACCCCGGTGGAAGGCACCAACATCGCGTTCAGCTACCGCTCGAAGGTCGAGCACAAGATCACCGACGGCAAGGCCGATTTCACCATCCCGCAGAATGCGGCGGCCTTCCTGGCCACTGCTGCCCCGGGTACCTTCATCGACAGCAACGGTCGCGCGACCATCACCCTGCCGGCCAGCGCCACCGTGGGCTTCACCCACCGTGTGAACGACCAGTGGCAGATCATGGCTGAAGTCACGCGCACCGCGTGGAGCAAGTTCGACCAGGTCGTCGTCGATTACGACTCCAACCAGCCGGACAGCGTGCTGCCGTTCCACTACCGTGACACCACCTTCGCGTCGATCGGTACCGATTTCCGCGTGAACGACAAGCTGACCCTGCGTGGCGGCCTGGCCTATGACCAGACCCCGACCACCGATGCCCACCGCGACGTGCGCGTGCCGGACACCACCCGCAAGTGGCTGTCGCTGGGCATGACCTACGCCGCTTCGGACAAGATGGAATACAGCGTGGGCTACACCCACCTGTTCACCAAGGATCCGAACATCACCTCGACCTCGGCCACCGGCAACACCGTGACCGGCAAGTACAAGGTCAGCGGCGACGTGCTGGCGGCTTCGATGCAGTACAAGTTCTGATTCGGGCGATTGCCTGGAGCAGTACGAAGGAGGCCCCGCGCAAGCGGGGCCTTTCTTTTTGTGGGGACGGGCCGGGGCGTCCACGCAGCGCACGGATCCACGACAATAGCGACATGAACCTGTCCGATCCGAACTTCCAGCTGGAGCTGGCTGCCAACATCGCCGTCGCCGGCTCGATCCTGCTGGCCGGCCGCAACAACGTGCACACCTGGTGGCTGGGCATCGTCGGCTGCGCCTTGTTTGCTGCCGTGTTCGAACGATCGCATCTGTATGCGGACATGGTGCTGCAGTTCTTCTTCATCGCCATCAGTGTGCTGGGCTGGTGGCAGTGGCTGCGTGGTGACCATGGCGCGCCGTTGCCGATCACTTCATTGCGGCCACGCGCCTGGGCCTGGCTGGCGCCGCTGGCGGTAGTGGCCACGTTCGGCTACGGCTGGATGCTGACCCGCCTGACCAATGCCTATGCGCCGTACATCGATTCGGCGGTGCTGGTGTTGAGTGTGATCGCGCAGATCCTGATGATGCGACGCAAGCTGGAATCGTGGTGGGTATGGCTGCTGGTGAACACCGTTGCGGTGCCGCTCTACTACAGCCGTGGCCTGCACCTGACCTCGATCCTGTATGTGGGCTTCTGGATCAACGCGCTGGTCGCCTTGCGCCATTGGCGGCACCTGATGCGGGACGAGGCCAGGGCGGCCGATGCCGCTGCCTGAGCGCGTTGCACGCGGCCTGGTGGTGGGCAAGTTCTGCCCGCTGCATCTCGGCCATGAACGACTGATCGACTTCGCCGCCACGCGCTGCCAGCAGCTGCTGGTGATCGGCTGGTCGCAGCCGGGCTTTGCCGGCTACAGCGCTGCGCGCCGCGAGCGCTGGCTGCGTGCGCGTTTCCCGCAGGCCACGGTAGCGGTGCTTGACGACGCGCGACTGGCCGCATTGTGCACGCAGCATGGCTTGCCGGTGCGAGCGCTGCCGCAGGACAGTGATGACGAACAGGTGCAGCGTGACTTTACCGCCTGGCTGTGCCTGAACCTGTTCGGTGGGCCGGTGCAGGCGGTGTACACCGGTGAGGACTACGGTGACGGCTTCGCGCAGGCACTGGCCACGCACTTCGGTGCGCCGGTACGCCATGAGCGGCTCGAACGTGCATTGGACGTCGGGCAGGCCTGCGGCACCCAGCTGCGCAGCGATCCGCATGCGCATCGCCATGGGCTCGCACCGCAGGTGTATGCCGACCATGTACAGCGCGTGGCCTTCATCGGTGGCGAGTCCAGCGGCAAGACCACGCTGGCCCGCGTGCTGGCCGAGCGTCTGCAGACCGTCTGGGTGCCGGAGTATGGCCGCACGCTGTGGGAGCAGCGAGGCGGAGAGCTGACGCCGGGCGACCTGCTGCGCATCGCAATGACACAGCCACAGCACGAAGACGAGGCTGTGCGGCGTGCGCATCGCTGGCTGTTCTGCGATACCACGCCGCTGGTGACGCTGGGCTACAGCGGCTGGATGTTTGGCACGGCGCCGCAGCCGCTGCGGCAAGCGGCACGACGACGCTACGACCTGCTGTTCCTGTGCGCGCCGGATATTCCGTTTGACCAGGATGGCACGCGCGTGGGCGAAGCCTTCCGGACGCAGCAGCATGCGTGGTACCTGGAGCAGCTGCAGGCAGAGGGTGTCGAGCATGTGCTGCTGGAAGGCGATCTGGAGACGCGCATCGCACGCGTGCAGGGCGAGCTGGCGAAGCGGGCGGACAATCGGTTCAGTGTCGCCTTGCCTCTGTAGAGCCGAGCCCACGCTCGGCTGCGCCAGAAAAGCCGAGCATGGGCCCGCCTCTACAGGAAGCAAAGCACAAAAAACCCCGCGTTCGCGGGGTTTTTTGTTTACTGCATCAAGCAGGCGATCAGTCGCCCAGGGTCAGCAGCGAGGCGTTGCCGCCGGCGGCTGTGGTGTTCACCGTCACCGTCTTTTCGGTAGCGAAGCGCAGCAGGTAGTGCGGGCCGCCGGCCTTCGGGCCGGTGCCGGACAGGCCCTGGCCGCCGAACGGCTGCACGCCGACCACCGCGCCGATCTGGTTGCGGTTGACGTAGACGTTGCCGACGTGGACGCCGTTGCTGATGCGATCAACGGTCTCGTCGATGCGCGAATGCACGCCCAGGGTCAGGCCGTAGCCGGTGGCATTGATCTGGTCGATCACCGCGTCGAGCTGGTCGCCCTTCCAGCGGATCACGTGCAGGACCGGCCCGAAGATTTCCTTGTGCAGCTGGCCCAGGTCCTTCAGTTCATACGCGCGCGGTGCGAAGAAGGTGCCATTGGCCGCTTCGGCGGACAGCTCGGCGGCCGCGATCAGGCGCGCTTCGCGGTCCATGCGCTCGGCGTGGTCCTGCAGGATCTTCAGCGCGTCGGCGTCGATCACCGGGCCGACGTCGGTGGACAGCAGGCCCGGGTTGCCGACCTTCAGTTCCTTCATCGCGCCGGCCAGCATGGTCATCACCTTGTCGGCGATGTCGTCCTGCACGAACAGCACGCGCGCGGCCGAGCAACGCTGGCCGGCGGAGGTGAAGGCCGAACCGATCGCGTCCTTGACCAGCTGTTCCGGCAGCGCCGAGGAGTCGGCGATGAAGGCATTCTGGCCGCCGGTCTCGGCGATCAGCACACCGATGGCGGCGTCACGCGCGGCCATGGCGCGGTTGATCGCACGTGCGGTGTCGGTGGAGCCGGTGAAGGCCACGCCGGCCACGCGCGGGTCGGCGGTCAGTGCGGCACCGACGGTGGCGCCGTCGCCCGGCAGGTACTGCACCACCTCGGCCGGCACGCCAGCTTCGTGCAGCAGCTTCACCGCGTAGTAGCCGATCAGGTTGGTCTGTTCGGCCGGCTTGGCGATGACGCTGTTGCCGGCGGCCAGTGCAGCAGCGACCTGGCCCAGGAAGATCGCCAGCGGGAAGTTCCACGGGCTGATGCAGACGAACACGCCGCGGCCGTGCAGCTGCAGCTCGTTGGACTCACCGGTCGGGCTGGGCAGCTTCTCGGCGTGGCTGAACTGCTCGCGCGCCTGCTTGGCGTAGTAGCGCAGGAAGTCCACGGCTTCGCGCACTTCGGCGATGCTGTCGGGCAGGCTCTTGCCGGCTTCCTTCACGCACAGCGCCATGAACTCCGGCATGCGCGCTTCCAGCTGGTCGGCGGCGTGCTCGAGGATGGCGGCGCGGCTGGCGGCCGGGGTGCGGTTCCAGGCCGGCTGCGCGGCTACGGCATTCGCCAGCGCCTTCTGCACGGTGGCGGCATCGGCGGCCAGCCACTGGCCGACCACTTCGCGGGTGTCGGCCGGGTTGGTCACCGGCAGCGAGGCGCCGGCCGGGTTCGCACCCGGCACCAGCGGGGCGGCCTGCCACGGCTTCACGGCCGCGTTGAGCTGCTCGGCGAGGGCGCGCAGTTCGTTGTCGTTGGCGAGGTTGGCGCCCATGGAGTTCTTCCTGTCGTGGTTCTGGCTGCGCAGCAGGTCTACCGGCAGCGGGATCTTGGGATGCGGAATCGAAGCGAACGAGGCGACCATCTCGACCGGATCGCGGATCAGGTCGGCGATCGGCACGCGCTCATCGGTGATGCGGTTGACGAAGCTGGAGTTGGCGCCGTTTTCCAGCAGGCGGCGCACCAGGTACGGCAGCAGGTCTTCATGCGAACCGACCGGGGCGTACACGCGGCAGGGCAGGCCCAGGCGATCGGCCGGCACCACTTCGGCGTACAGGTCATCGCCCATGCCGTGCAGCTTCTGGTGCTCGTACACGCCACCGTTGGCGATGCTGCGCACCGCAGCGATGGTGTGCGCGTTGTGCGTGGCGAACATCGGGTAGATCGCGTCGGCATGGGTGAACAGGCGCTTGGCGCATGCCAGGTAGGACACGTCGGTGTTCTGCTTGCGGGTGAACACCGGGTAGCCCGGATAGCCTTCGATCTGCGCGCGCTTGATCTCGGCATCCCAATAGGCGCCCTTGACCAGGCGCACCTGCAGGCGGCGACCGGCGCGGCGCGCCATGTCGGCCAGGTGGTCGATCGTGTACGGCGTGCGCTTCTGGTAGGCCTGCACGACCACGCCGAAGCCGTCCCAGCCGGCCAGCGAGGCGTCGGAGAACACCTGCTCGATGATGTCCAGCGACAGTTCCAGGCGGTCGGACTCTTCGGCGTCGACGGTGCAGCCGATGCCGTAGCTCTTGGCCAGCTGCGCCAGCTCCAGCACGCCCGGCACCAGGTCCTTCAGCACGCGCTCGCGCTTGGCGTGCTCGTAGCGCGGGTACAGCGCCGACAGCTTGATCGAGATGCCCGGTGCGTTGTTGACGTCGCCATCCGGGCGGCCGCCGCGGGCCTTGTGATCACCGCCAATGGCGTGGATCGCGCGACGGTAGTCTTCCAGGTAGCGCAGCGCGTCCTTCATGGTCAGCGCGCCTTCGCCCAGCATGTCGAAGGAGTAGCGGTAGTTCGCGTTGTCGCCCTTGTGCGAGCGCGACAGCGCCTCGCTGATGGTGCGGCCCATGACGAACTGGTGGCCCATGATCTTCATCGCCTGGCGCACGGCCAGGCGCACCACCGGCTCACCGACGCGGCCGACCAGGCGCTTGAACGCGCTGGGCGCATCGGCGCGGGTGGCGTCGTTCATCTGTACCAGCTTGCCGGTCAGCATCAGGCCCCAGGTGGAGGCGTTGACCAGCACCGAGTCGCTGCCGCCCAGGTGCTTTTCCCAGTCGGCATCGGCCAGCTTGTCGCGGATCAGCTTGTCGGCGGTGTCCTGGTCCGGAATGCGCAGCAGCGCTTCGGCCACGCACATCAGCAGCACGCCTTCTTCGCTGCCCAGGTCGTACTGGCGCATGAAGGCTTCGATCGCGCCCTGGTCCTTGGCACGCACGCGCACGCGGCCGACCAGGTCGGCGGCCAGCGCCTGCACCCTGGCCTGCTCGTCGGCCGGCAGCCGGGCCTGCGCCAGCAGCTCGCGGACGTGGCTGGCCTCGTCCTTCAACCAGGCATCGGTGATGGCCTGGCGGAACGGGTTGGGGGGCGCCGGCAGTTCCGGCGACAGCAGCACGCCGGGACGCTGGGCGTCGCTGGCGGCAGGGGAGGAGGAAGGTGCGTTCATGCCGGTCCGGCCAATGGAAAACTTGGCGATTTTAATCATTTTTGCGGGTTGCGGAAGTGCCCCACAGCCACCTTCGTGAAGGGCTGATAGCCCCTAACGGTGGTGTATTCAGCGTGTTCAGCAAGCCCCGCAATATTTGTGCTGAATTCGGCATTCGCGCCGCCGACCCCATGCTGTGTTGCAGCATGGGAAAAAGTGTGAATGCACCCTTGCTACCGGCGAGAGGGCGGGGCTACCATCGAGACGTTTCCCGCGGCAGGAACGCGGTTGCGACATGATCGAGGTGCTTCCAGCTCCGGATGGGTCAGGTACGCAGCTGCGGCTGCGTCCCCCACGGGCGCTCGATGCCCGGCAGTTCGTCCTGTTGTTCACCGTGTTGTCGGGTGCGATGTGGCTGGTGTCCGCCCTCGGGTGGTTGGCCGGCAATGCATTCGCCCCCCTGTTCGCGCTGCTGTACAGCCTGGTGCTGGCGGCGGCACTGCGTGCCTTGTGGCGCAGCGGTGAACGGCAGGAGGAGATCCGGGTAGTGCCGGCGTACGTGGAGGTCATCCCCGTACCCGGTGGATCGCCGGTGTTCCGGGCCCACCCCCACTGGGTGCGCCTGCTCACCGGCGATGAGAGGGTCCGGCTGGCATCCAGCGGCCGGCAGGTGGAGGTGGGGAGTTTCCTCGCGCCGGCCGAACGTCAGACGCTCGCAGAGACACTTGAAAGCTTGCTCGCCGCCAGCGATGGCGGCAACCGACGACGCTAAGGGTCTAGGCAATGAAGCAAAGCAGCAGGTGGGGCACGAAGTGCGTTGCAGCGGTCACCGCCATGGTGGCCGGGGGACTGATGCCGGCGTTGGCCTGGGCCCAGGCGGCCGATCCCAAGCCGTGGCAGCTGAACATGGGCAAGGGGGTGACCCAGACCTCGCGCCTGGCCTGGGAATCGAACAATCTCTCGTTGATCATCTGCACGGTGATCGGCGTCATCGTGTTCGGCGCGATGGCCTACGCCATCTTCAAGTTCCGCAAATCCAAGGGGGCAGTCGCCGCCACCTTCAGCCACAACACCAAGGCCGAGATCATCTGGACGGTGATCCCGGTGATCATCCTGATCGTGATGGCGTGGCCGGCCACGGCCAACCTGATCAAGATGTACGACACCCGCGATGCCGAGATGACGGTCAAGGTCACCGGCTACCAGTGGATGTGGAAGTACGAATACCTCGGCGAGAACGTCACCTTCACCAGCCGCCTGGACCGCGAGTCCGACCGCGTGCGGCAAAGTGGCATCGTGCCGACCCGTGAAAGCCATCCGCACTACCTGCTGGATGTCGACAACCGGCTGGTGCTGCCGGTCGACACCAAGGTGCGCTTCGTCATCACCTCCGACGACGTGATCCACGCCTGGTGGGTGCCGGCGCTGGGCTGGAAGCAGGATGCCATTCCCGGCTTCATCAACGAAGCCTGGACCAGCATCGAGCAGCCTGGCGTGTACCGCGGCCAGTGCGCCGAGCTGTGCGGAAAGGACCACGGCTTCATGCCGATCGTGGTCGAGGCGGTGTCCAAGGAGGAATTCAAACAGTGGCTGGCGCAGCGCAAGCCGGCGCCGGCTGCCGCGCCGGCCACGCCTGCGGCACCTGCCGAACCGGCTGCACCGGCGGGCGAGGCGCCGGCTGCGCCTGCTGCTGCAGAAGCGGCCAGCGCACCTGCCACTGCAGCCAGCGGCGCGTGATGTAAAGCCCGCGGCCGCCCGCGGCCGTGGTGACAACCGATTCTGAGAGGTGTTTTGCAATGGCGCACTCGGCAGTTGGGCACGACGATCACCATCACCAGCAGAGTTTCTTCGAGCGTTGGTTCTTCTCGACCAACCACAAGGACATCGGCACGCTGTACCTGGGTTTCAGCTTCATCATGTTCATCATCGGTGCGGCGATGAGCGTGGTGATCCGCGCCGAGCTGGCACAGCCCGGCCTGCAGTTCGTCAAGCCCGAGTTCTTCAACCAGATGACCACCGTGCATGCGCTGGTGATGATCTTCGGTGGCGTGATGCCGGCCTTCGTCGGCCTCGCCAACTGGATGATCCCGCTGCAGATCGGCGCGCCGGACATGGCGCTGCCGCGCATGAACAACTGGTCGTTCTGGTTGCTGCCGGTGGCCTTCAGCCTGCTGCTGCTGACCCTGTTCCTGCCCGGTGGTGCGCCGGCTGGTGGCTGGACGCTGTATCCGCCGCTGTCGCTGCAGGGCGGCTACAACGTGGCCTTCAGCGTGTTCGCTATCCATGTGGCCGGCATCAGTTCGATCATGGGTGCGATCAACATCATCGCCACCGTGCTGAACATGCGTGCGCCGGGCATCGACCTGCTGAAAATGCCGATCTTCTGCTGGGCCTGGCTGATCACCGCGTTCCTGCTGATCGCGGTGATGCCGGTGCTGGCCGGTGCGGTGACCATGCTGCTGACCGACAAGTTCTTCGGCACCAGCTTCTTCAACGCCGCCGGTGGCGGTGACCCGGTGATGTACCAGCACATCTTCTGGTTCTTCGGGCACCCCGAGGTCTACATCATGATCCTGCCCGCCTTCGGCGTGGTCAGCGAGATCATCCCGACCTTCAGCCGCAAGCCGCTGTTCGGCTACCAGGCGATGGTGTACGCCACCGCGGCGATCGCGTTCCTGTCGTTCATCGTCTGGGCCCACCACATGTTCACCGTGGGCATGCCGCTGGGCGGCGAGATCTATTTCATGTTCGCCACCATGCTGATCTCGATCCCGACCGGCGTGAAGGTGTTCAACTGGGTCAGCACCATGTGGCGTGGCTCGCTGACGTTCGAGGCACCGATGCTGTGGTCGGTGGCCTTCGTCATCCTGTTCACCATCGGTGGCTTCTCCGGCCTGATGCTGGCCATCGTGGCCGCCGACTTCCAGTACCACGACACCTACTTCGTGGTCGCGCACTTCCACTACGTGCTGGTGACCGGTGCGGTGTTCGCGCTGATCGCCGCGGTGTACTACTGGTGGCCGAAGTGGACCGGGCGCATGTACAGCGAGAAGTGGGCCAAGGTGCACTTCTGGTGGTCGATCGTGTTCGTCAACCTGCTGTTCTTCCCGCAGCACTTCCTCGGCCTGGCCGGCATGCCGCGCCGCATTCCCGATTACAGCGTGGCGTTTGCCGACTGGAACCTGATCAGCTCGATCGGTGCGTTCGGCATGTTCGTCACCCCGTTCATGATGGCCGCGATCCTGCTGTCCTCGCTGCGCAACGGCGAGAAGGCCGAAGCGCGTTCCTGGGAGGGTGCACGCGGCCTGGAATGGACGCTGCCGTCGCCGGCACCGGCGCACACCTTCACCACCCCGCCGACCATCCGCCCGGGGGATCTGGCGCATGACGACATCACGCATTGAGGTGGGGCATGCATAACGAGAGCCCGCTGCAGACCTGTAGAGCCGAGCCATGCTCGGCGGATGAGAAGCAGCCGACCAGCGGTCGGCTCTACCAGGGCGGAAGCATCGAGCAGCAGCGCCAGCGTGCGAAGCGCACGGCGATGTGGGTCGGCGCCATCGCTGTGCTGGTCTACGTCGGCTTCATCCTCAGCGGGGTGATCGGCCGATGAGCGAGGCACCGGCCAGCACACCGTCACGCAGTGCCGGGCTGCCGCGCCTGATCGGCGTGGCGGTGGCGGTGTTCCTGCTGACGTTCTCACTGGTGCCGCTATACCGCATCGCCTGCGAGAAGGTGTTCGGCGTGCGCCTGGAACGCGGTCCCGGTGGCGAAGCCAGCGCAGGTGCCGCGGCCGGCAAGCGCACCGTGCGGGTGGAGTTCGATGGCGGCGTCAATTCGCGACTGCCGTGGTCGTTCCATCCTGAGCAGCTGACCATGGACGTGGTGCCCGGCGAGCTCAACGAGGCGCTGTACTTCGCCCGCAACGACAGCGCAGCCGCCGTGGTCGGCAGCGCGGTGCCTTCGGTGGCACCGGCGCGTGCGTCGGGCTTCTTCAGCAAGACCGAGTGCTTCTGTTTCACCGCGCAGACGCTGCAGGCCGGCGAGAAGCGCGACATGCCGGTGCGCTTCATCGTCGATCCGGACCTGCCGCCGGAGATCAGGACGATCACCTTGTCCTACACCTTCTACCGCAACGACGCGCTGTCCGATCGGCTGGCTCCGGCCGCCACCTCGGACGGCGCGCACGCCGCACCCTGACCCGGATACCGACATGGCCCAGACACCGACCGACGCCAACGTGTACTTCGTCCCGGCCCAGAGCAAATGGCCGTTCGTGGGTTCCATCGCCATGATGGTGACCATGGTGGGCGTGGCCAGCTGGCTCAACGATGCCAGCTGGGGACGCTGGACGTTCTACATCGGCATCGCGATGCTGGTGCTGACCCTGTTCTGGTGGTTCAGCGACGTGGTGCGCGAATCGCAGGCCGGCAACTACAACCACCAGGTCGACGGATCATTCCGGATGGGGATGATCTGGTTCATCTTCTCCGAGGTGATGTTCTTCGGCGCGTTCTTCGGCGCGCTGTTCTACACCCGCAACCTGGGCCTGTCGTGGCTCAGTGGCGAAGGCCGTGGGGTCATGACCAACGAGCTGCTCTGGCAGGGCTATTCCGCCGGATGGCCGACCAATGGCCCGGCGGCGATCGGTGGCGCGTTCCAGACCATCCCGGCCTGGGGCCTGCCACTGATCAATACGCTGATCCTGTTGACCTCCGGCGTGACCCTGACCATCGCCCACCACGCACTGAAGGCCGGCAACCGCCGCCAGCTGCTGATCTGGCTGGGCCTGACCGTGGTGCTCGGCCTGGGCTTCCTGACCCTGCAGGCAGAGGAGTACATCCATGCCTACAAGGAACTGAACCTGACGCTCGGCTCCGGCATCTACGGGTCGACGTTCTTCATGCTGACCGGCTTCCACGGCGCGCACGTGCTGCTGGGCACGATCATGCTGATCGTGATGTGGCTGCGTTCGGCCAAGGGACACTTCACCCGCGACAACCATTTCGGTTTCGAAGCCGCCGCGTGGTACTGGCACTTCGTCGACGTGGTGTGGCTGATGCTGTTCCTGTTCGTCTACGTGCTTTGATCAGGCGCGCATCGGTGGTCTCAGCCGCCGATGCCGTGTGGTTTGATCCAGCCCATGTAGATGCTCACGATCACCAGCAGGATCAACGCTACCGACACCGCGATGCGGCGCGTCAGTGCATTGACCGTGCGCTTGGTCTGGCCGCGGTCGACCAGCAGGTAGTACAGGCCGGCGCCCAGATTCCAGACGATGACGATCAGAAACGCGATTACCAGCAGGGTCTTCAGCGAATCACTCATGCGCGGCTCGAGGGCAGGGTGGATGTGCCTATCTGACCGCGTTTGCGCGGACTTGTCATGATGCGCCAGCACACGCGCGTGTTCGGATGGTTGCTGGCCGTGCTGGCGATGGCCGGATTCACCGCATTGGGGCTGTGGCAGCTGCAGCGCATGCATGCCAAACAGGCAATGTTGGATGCACAGGGTCCAGCCGTGGCACAGGCGTTGCCGCTGTCGGAGGCCCTGGCGGCGCCCGGCGCGTTGCACGGCGTGGCCGACCACGGTCGCTTCCTGCCCGGCGTGGTACTGCTGGACAACCAGATCCGGCATGGCCGCGCCGGGGTGAAGATCTATCGCCCCTTCCGCAGTGACGACGGCAGCGTGCTGCTGGTCGACCTCGGTTGGCGTGCGCTGCCGCCGGATCGCACGCTTCCGGAGGTGCCGTCGCCGCCTTCGCCGGTGGCCGTGCGCGGGCTGCTCGCGCCGCCACCATCGGCGGGACTGCTACTGGGCCCGGCGTTCTCTGCTACCGGTGAGGCCGGGCGCTGGCTGGCCAGCCGGTTGCCGGACGACGGGCTGGCGCGCGCGCTGGGGCTGCAGGCGCTACCCGACCGCGTGCTGAGGCTGGACCCGGCGCTACCCTTTGGCGACGAGCGCGATCTGGACCTGCTGCCGAACACGCTGCCGCCTCAGCGCCACCTGGGCTACGCCGTGCAGTGGTTCGGGCTGGCCCTGACCGTGCTGGTGGTGGCCGTGGTGCTGGAGCGGCGGCGGAGGCGCGTGATTACCCGGTAGTGCCGGCCGCTGGCCGGCAACCCCCGCAATCCTGGATGCCGGCCAGCGGCCGGCACTACCGGCATCCCCTACCCAACCATGAGAAAATGCCCCGCATGAACACTGCTACGTCCCCGCAGGCGCGCGGTTCCGGCCGCCGGACCCTGGTGCTGCTGTTTGCCGTGTTCTTCGGGGCGATGGCACTGGCCGCCGTGCTGCGCTTCTCCGGCTGGCAGCCGACCGGGCACCGCAATGCCGGCCAGCTGCTGAAGCCGCCGGTGGACCTGCGCCAGCAGGCGCCGACCCTGGCCAGCGGCCAGTCCTACCCCTGGAACCCCGAGGCCCGTACCTGGCGCCTGCTGGTGGCGCCGGCCGGTGCCTGCGACGCGCAGTGCGTCACTTTGTCGCAGGGACTGGGCAAGGTGTGGCAGCTGTTCGGCCATAACGCCGATAATGTCGAGATCCTGTGGCTGGGTACGCCACCGGCGTCGATCGCCTCGCTGCCCGCGCTGCGGCCGCTGGCTCCGTCGCCAGCCCTGCGCGCGGCGTTGCCGGGCGTCGACGATCCGGCGGGACTGCCGGTCTACGTGATCGATCCGAACGGCTTCGTGATCATGCGCCATGCCCCGGGTTCCGACCTCGGCGGCCTGCGCAAGGACATGGCCACGTTGCTGAAACTGAAGTGAGTCCCGTTTGATGAGCCTTTCCGCGCGTCCGGCGCTGCACCGCAATTTCCACCGCCTGGCGTGGTTCGCCATGATCATGACCGCGAGCACGATCATGTTCGGCGCCTTCGTGCGCCTGTCCGATGCCGGCCTGAGCTGCCCGGACTGGCCGACCTGCTATGGCCAGGCCACCTGGCCGCAGCACGTGGAAGAGACCATCGGCCACCCGGCGGCGGAGATCCGCCCGCTGGAGACCCACAAGGCCTGGCGAGAACAGGTGCATCGCTTCCTGGCCGGCGCGCTGGGCATCGAGATCCTGACCCTGGCGCTGCTGGCAACGCGCAAGCGGCGATTCGGAAGCACGGCGGTGGTGACCGCCTGCGTGCTGGTGGCCGCCGGCATACCGCTGTACATGATGGGCTGGCACGGCACCGCCAGTGCCCTGGCCTTGACCGGCGAGGCGATCCTGCTGATCGCCGCGCTGCGCTGGAGCAACATCGATCTCGCACGTGCGGCGCTGCTGACCTTGGCGGTGGTGATCTTCCAGGCCCTGCTGGGCATGTGGACGGTGACCCTGCTGCTCAAACCCATCGTGGTGATGGGCCATCTGCTGGGTGGCATGCTGATGTTCGGCCTGCTGGTGTGGATGGCCTGGCGCGCGACGCACATGCCGATCACCCTGGCCGAAGCGCCGAAGCTGAAGTGGCTGATGCGCATCGGCGTGGCAGTGCTGGTTACCCAGATCGCGCTGGGTGGTTGGGTCAGCGCCAACTACGCCGCACTCGCCTGCGGCGGTGGCAGCGCCTCACTGGACAACTTCCCGCGCTGCGCCAACCAGTGGTGGCCGCAGCACAACTTCGTCGAAGGCTTCACCCTGTGGCGCGGCATCGGCGTGGATTACGAAGGCGGTGTGCTGGATGGCGCTTCGCGCATCGCCATCCAGATGGCGCACCGCCTGTTCGCGGTGGTGGTGGCCGTCTACCTGCTGTGGCTTGGCGTGCGCCTGTTCCGGTTGCCGAGCATGCGTGGCTGGGCCAGCGCGCTGATCGCGCTGCTGGTGCTGCAGGTCACGCTCGGCATCCTCAACGTGAAGCTGGCGCTGCCGCTGGAAGTGGCCGTGGCCCACAACGGCGTGGCCGTTGCCCTGTTGTTCGTACTGGTCAGCCTGCTGGCCCGCCTGCGTGCCCCGGACTGATTCCATGTTTTCCAATTACCGCCAGTACTGGGACCTGACCAAGCCCAAGGTCGTCGCCCTGATCGTCTTCACCGCCCTGGTCGGCATGGTCCTGGCCATCCCCGGCGTGCCGAGCTGGGAGCAGGTGCGCGCCGGCCTGCTCGGCTTCCTCGGCATCTGGCTGGCGGCCTCGGCCGCGGCCGCCATCAACCAGCTGCTGGACGCGCACATCGATGCGCAGATGGCGCGCACCTCGTGGCGCCCGCTGGTGGTGGGCAAGGTCAAGCCGTGGCAGGTGCTGGTGTTTGCCGGCGTGCTGATCGTGCTGTCGATGACCATCCTGGTGCTGTGGGTGAACCTGATCACCGCAGTGCTGACCTTCGCCTCGCTGATCGGCTACGCGGTGATCTACACCGTGTACCTCAAGCGTGCGACCTCGCAGAACATCGTCATCGGTGGCCTGGCCGGCGCGATGCCGCCGATGCTGGGCTGGGCCGCAGTGACCGGCATGCAGGGTTCGTCGGACTGGGCGTACTCGTCGCTGCTGGTGCTGATCATCTTCATCTGGACTCCGCCGCACTTCTGGGCGCTGGCGATCTTCCGCCGCGAGGATTACGCCAAGGCGGAGATCCCGATGCTGCCGGTGACACACGGCGTGGCGCACACCCGCAAGCAGATCATGGTGTATTCGGTGGTGCTGGCGCTGGTCTGCCTGCTGCCGTACCTGGTGGGCATGAGTGGTGCGTTCTACCTGGGCGGCGCGATCGTGCTCAACGCCGTGTTCCTCTGGTACGCCTGGCGCATGCTGAACCCGCCGGACGAGCTGTTCTCGATGAAGATGTTCTATTACTCCATCGTGTACCTGATGGCGCTGTTCGCCTTCCTGCTGGTGGACCACTGGATCCTGCCCTGGCTGTGACCTCGGGGTCGGATCCCCGAAGGGGCTCTGACCCCACCTGATCGCGCGGACATCCTCGCATGACGTGGATCACCTTGAACCGCCGTCTCGGCGTCGCCATTGCTGTTCCTGACCCCAGGGAAAGGAAGCAGCAGGGATGCATTCGTTCTTCCGTTGGACCACCGCGCTGATGCTGGCGCTGGGCATGGCCGTGACCGCGCATGCCGACGACACTACCGCGCAGATCCGCCAATACGCCGCTGGCCATCGCATGCTGGTGCTGGGCGAATTCCACGGCACACGCGAGACGCCACTGCTGGTGCGGCAGCTGGTGGACGACTACAGCCGCAATGGCGCGCCGGTCCTGCTGGCGCTGGAACTGCCACGTGCCGAGAATCCTGTGCTGCGCGACTATCTGGAATCCGATGGCGGGGCCGCGGCGCGCCAGCACCTGCACGGCCGCGCGTTCTGGACCGTACGCGACGACCAGCACGATGGTCGCCGCAGCCGCGACATGCTGGCGATGATCGAAGGCCTGCGCGCGCTGAAGGCGCAGGGCCGCGCGATCGAGGTGGTTGGCTACGACGTCAATCACAGTGACGGCGGCAGCCAGGCCCGCGATGACCGCATGGCCGCCGAACTACGGCGCCTGTACCAGCGCCTGCCCGATGGTGCACGGATGGTTGTGCTGACCGGCAATGTCCACGCCATGCTGCAGCGCCCCGCCGATGCTCCGCCGGAAATGCAGACCCAGCCGATGGCATCGGTACTGCGCGACCTAGATATCTACAGCGTGCGGCTGGAAGCGTTGCGCGGCCACTTCTGGGGATGCATGGACCGCTGCAAGGCGCTGGCGCTGCTCGAACGGCCCGCGCGTGCGCCGGAGGTCAACACCCACGCCGGCCGCGAGTACGACCTGTGGGTGTGGATGCCGCAGCTGAGCGTGGGCACGCTGGTGGAGCCGTGAATCCACGCATGGCGTGGATCTGCTGTAGATCCACGCCACGCGTGGATGGAGTTCCGGGTCAGGGCTTGCGCCGCGCATACCGCTGCGCGATCACACCGCAGACGATCAGCTGGATCTGGTGGTAGATCATCACCGGCAGCACGATGGCGCCCAGGCTGCCGCCGGCGAACAGCACCTTGGCGATCGGCACGCCGGTGGCCAGGCTCTTCTTCGAGCCGCAGAACACGATGGCGATCTCGTCCTCGCGGTTGAAGCGCAGGCGACGGGCGATGAAGGTGATCAGCGGCATGGCGATGCCCAGCAGCACAGCGGCCACGATGGCCACAGCCAGCAGCGACAGCAGCGGGGTCTTGCTCCACAGGCCTTCGGTCACCGCTTCGCCGAACGCCGAGTACACCACCAGCAGGATGGTGGCCTGGTCGGTGTAGCGCAGCAGCGCGCGCTGGCGTTCCACCCAGCCGGCAATCCACGGCCGCAGCAGGTGGCCGGCCACGAACGGCACCAGCAGCTGCAGCATGATGCCGCCGATCGCATGCAGCGGATCATGGATGCCGCCCGAGGTGCCGGCCAGCGCGGTCAGCAGCAGCGGGGTCAGGAACACGCCGAGGATGCTCGACAGCGAAGCGCTGCACACCGCTGCGGGCACGTTGCCATGCGCCATCGAAGTGAACGCGATGGACGACTGCACGGTGGAGGGCAGGGTGCACAGGAACAGCACGCCCAGGTACAGCTCCGGGGTCAGCAGCCAGCCCGACAGTGGCTTGAACATCAGCCCCAGCAGCGGGAACAGGATGAAGGTGCAGGCCAGGATGGTCAGGTGCAGCCGCCAGTGCAGCATGCCGCCGATGATCGACTCGCGCGGCAGGCGCGCGCCATGCAGGAAGAACAGTGCAGCGATGGCGACGGTGGTGACATCGTCGAGGACGATGGCGGCGGCGCCCTTCATCGGCAGCAGCGAGGCCAGGCCGACGGTGCACAGCAGGGCGAGGGTGAAGTTGTCCGGTCGCAGGCGCGACCACCAGCGGGTCATGGTGGGCAGTGTCCTTGGTGCGGAGGGTTCAGGGCGAGGTGACCGGCGTTGCCAGGCGTTGGCGGGTGGCGGCTTCCAGCGACTTCAGGCCAGCACGCTGGCCCAGCTGAAGGGCCTGTTCGGGGCTGGCATGTTCGTACCGTGCATTGACCAGGCCGAGCACGGCGCCGGCGCGGTTGCCGGACGCACAGTGCAGCAGCACCGGCCCCTGGCTCTGCTGCAGGGCCAGGTGCACGGCACGCACGTTGGCCGTATCCAGGCCATCGGCGCCGGCCACCGGAATGCGCACGTAGCGCAGGCCCAATGATTCGGCGACGCGGGTTTCATCGAAGCCCCGGTCCTCGCCGGGCTGGCGCAGGTCGATCACAGTGCGCACGCCCTGTGCAGCCAAGGCCTGCAGCTGTGCGGCGCTGGGCTGGCCGCCGGCATACAGGCCGGGGCGGACTTCGTTGAGGGGCGCGTCTTCGGCCAGGGCCGTCAGTGACAGGCAGAGCGACAACAACAGCAGGCAGGTCAGGCGCAGCAGCATGGTCTTCTCCGTGAAAACGTTCTGCCGCTACAGGCGCAGTCCGGCGCGCGCCTTCAGCAGCTCGCGCAGTTCGTACTTGTCAGTATCGTCCAGGCCCTGCTGGCGCTGCTTTGCCAACAACTCCTCCAGACGTTGCACCAGCAGCTGTTTCTCCAGCTGTGCCACTGCGTCGTGCAGTTCCTGGGTCCAGCTGGCCTCGGTGCCGGGCAGCGTCTGTGCGGCCAGGGTATGCAGCGAGGCCTGTTCCTCGCGCCCATCGAAGTGTTCCAGCAGGGCGCCGGTACTGATGTCCGGGCGCTGTTCGACCAGCCCCAGCAGCTCCAGCAGCAGTTCCACGCCGGGCAGGCGCAGGCCCTGGAAGTGGTGCTTGCCGCCCAGCGTCAGCGCCAGCGACGGCTGCTGCAGCAGTACGGCGATCGCGCCGCGCACCAGGCTGCGCTTGGCCACGGGCTGGATCGTCCGCTGCGGCTGGCGTTGCGGCATCGGCGCGCGCGTGGCTTGGGCAGTACCGCCCAGGCCGGTCAGCTGCGCCAGCTGCTGCTTCATCAGGTCGCCAAAGGCGCCGTCGGGAATCTGCGCCAGCATCGGCTTGGCGCGTTCGGCCAGGCGTGCCTTGCCATCGAGCGTGCCCAGGTTGATCTCGCGGGTCAGTTCGTCGAAGAAGAACTGCGACAGCGGCGTAGCCTGCTTCAGGCGCTCGTTGAACGCTTCGGCGCCTTCCTTGCGCACGATGGTGTCCGGGTCTTCGCCATCGGGCAGGAACAGGAAGAAGGCCTGGCGGCCATCCTTCATGCGCGGCAGCACCGACTCCAGCGCCTTCCAGCCGGCGCGGCGGCCGGCGGCGTCGCCGTCGAAGCAGAAGAACACGTCCGGTGCGTTGCGGAACAGCAGCTCGGCATGGTCCGGCGTGGTCGCGGTACCCAGCGTTGCCACCGCCTGGGTGACGCCGAACTGGAACAGCGAGACCACGTCCATGTAGCCCTCGACCACGATCAGCCGCTCGATCTTCTGGTTGGCCTGGCGCACCTGCCACAGGCCGTACAGTTCGCGGCCCTTGTGGAACAGCGCGGTCTCGGGCGAGTTGAGGTACTTGGGGCCGTCGTCCTTCTCGAACACGCGGCCGCCGAAGGCGATCACCCGGCCACGGCGGTCGAAGATCGGGAACATCACCCGGTCGCGGAACTTGTCGTAGACGTGGCCGCGGTCGTTCTTGGAGAACAGGCCGGCGCGGTCGAGCAGCTTCATGCGCCGCTCGTCCTTGCCCAGCGCGTCGCGCAGGCCGCTGTAACCATCCGGCGCGTAGCCGATCTGGAAGCGCGCGCGGTTCTCTTCGTCCACGCCACGGCCATCCAGGTAGCTGCGGGCCTTCTCGCTGCCCTCCAGGTTCTTCTGGAAGAACTTGGTCGCCGCGTCCAGCGCCGAGTACAGCTCGCGGCTGTCGTCCTGCTGCTGCGGGCTGCGCGGATTCTCGTTGCGCGGCACTTCCATGCCGGCGCGCTTGGCCAGTTCATCCACCGCGTCGAGGAACTCGAGGCGGTCGTAGTTCATCAGGAAGCTGATCGCGGTGCCGTGCGCGCCACAGCCGAAGCAGTGATAGAACTGCTTGGTGGGCGAGACCGTGAACGACGCCGAGCGCTCGTCATGGAACGGGCAGCGGGCGGCGTACTCCTTGCCCTGGCGCTTCAACGGCACGCGGCTGCCCACCACCTCGACGATGTCGGTGCGGGCGAGCAGGTCGTCGATGAAAGCGTCGGGGATACGGGCCATGGGCAACAGGGCAGGGCGCGGTGCAGGACCACGCGACGGAACCGGGGGCGGTCGGCCTAGTTTACCCCCTGTCGGGCACCTGGCTGGCGGTTGCCGGATCAATGCCGGCTGCGGCCAGGTGATGACGCGCGCGCAGGCGCTCATCGATCACCGCCGTCATCAGTGCGCCAACGAAGAACACGACGGTGGCGTAGTAGATCCAGACCAGCGAGATCACCAGCGCACCCATCGAGCCGTAGGCACTGCCGGGGGCCACGGTGGCGATGTAGACGCCGATGCCGTAGCGGCCCAGTGCGAACAGTGCCGAGGTGATGACGCCGCCGATGAAGGCCTGGCGCCAGGCCACGCGGCGGTCGGGCAGGTAGTGGTACATGAAGGCGAAGCCGACTGCGTAAAGCAGCAGGCTCGTGACATACCCCAGCGCGGGCAGGATCGAGGGCAGCTGGGCGAAGGCCACCTGCAGTACCGTGGTGGCCGTCATCGACAGGATCAGCAGGAAGCCCAGGGCCAGCACCACGCCGAACGAGAACACGCGCTTGCGCAGCCAGGCCTTGAGGCCTTCCAGGCGCTCGCCGCTGGTGCGGAAGATCAGGTTCAGTGCGTTCTGCAGCTGGGCGAACACGGCGGTGGCGCCGACGAACAGCAGCAGCGTGCTCCACACACCCGCCAGCGAGCCGACATCCGGCTGGTTGTCGGCGTTCTTCAGAACGGTTTCGGCCACGGTAGCCGCGCTGCTGCCGGCCACCGAGCTGATCTGGTCGATCAGCGCCTGCTGGGCCGGTGGGTACAGCGAGGCGGTCAGCCACAGCAGCAGCACCAGCAACGGTGCCATCGACAGCAGGGCGTAGAAGGAGACGGAAGCTGCCTGGGTCAGCACGTCGACGTCGATGAAGCGCTTGGCCACCGCCATCGGAAAGCTGTCCTGCAGGCGCTTGAGGTACTTGTGCAGGGACACGGGAACGTTGGGCTCGGGTTCAACCATGTGTGCGGTTGTAGCAGGCGACCGACGAAGGTGCGGTGAAGCGGGTGCATCAATGGGGTCAGAGCCCTTCCGCGCTGCGGAAGGGATCCGACCCCAGGTGCTGGATTACGCCAGCAGCTGCTTGACCAGCTTGGAGACCAGGCTCATGTCGGCCTGGCCGGCGAGCTTGGGCTTCAGCGCGCCCATCAGCTTGCCCATGTCGGCCGGGCCGGCGGCACCGGTCTCGGCGATGGCGGCCTGGATGGCGGCCACGATCTCGGCCTCGCCCATCTTGGCCGGCAGGTAGGCTTCGATGACCACGATCTCGGCGCGCTCGATCTCGGCCAGGTCTTCGCGGTTGGCGGCTTCGTACTGGCTGACCGAGTCCTTGCGCTGCTTGACCATCTTGTCGAGCACGGCGATCACGGCGGTGTCGTCCAGCTCGATGCGCTCGTCGACTTCGCGCTGCTTGATGGCAGCGTTGATCAGGCGGATCACGCCCAGCTTGTGCTTCTCGCCCGCCTTCATGGCGGCCTTCATGTCTTCGGTGAGCTGCTGCTTCATGCTCATGAGGAACCTCGTGGTGGTAGGTGGGGCGGGGCGGATGCCCGAACCCGGAAACGCAAAAAGCCGGCGACGCTCGCGCGTGCCGGCTTCGGCTCCATCGCGACAGGCAGGCCCGCCGCAATGAAGATGCGTCCGATCAGTACAGGCGCTGACGCTTGGTGACGTCGCGCGACGAGCGGCGCAGCTGACGCTTCACAGCAGCGGCGGCCTTGCGCTTGCGCTCCTGGGTCGGCTTTTCGTAGAACTCGCGCTTGCGGGTTTCGGCCAGCACACCGGCCTTTTCGCAAGTGCGCTTGAAGCGGCGAAGAGCAAACTCGAAGGGCTCGTTCTCGCGGACTTTGACGCTGGGCATGGAATCTCCGGGACACAGTAGAACCGGGTCACGCCCGGCGAGCCGCACATTATAGCGGCGAAACGACAAACTGCAAGCGGCCAACCCTGAATACGGGCCGGGGGTTCGAAAGCAGTGAGATCTGCACGTCCCCCGAGGGGGCGGCAGGGGCGTCATAATAGCAGGCATGCGAGTCCTTGGCATCGAATCTTCCTGTGATGAGACCGGCGTGGCGGTGTATGACACCGACCTGGCCGGCAGCGCGGCCCTGCGCGCCCATGCGGTCTACAGCCAGATCGCCCTGCACGCCGAATACGGTGGTGTGGTGCCCGAGCTGGCCAGCCGCGACCATGTCCGCAAGCTGCTGCCACTGGTACGCCAGACCCTGGCCGACGCCGGCCTGGGCGTGGGCGATATCGATGGCGTGGCCTACACCGCCGGTCCCGGCCTGGTCGGCGCGCTGCTGGTGGGCGCTGGCGTGGCGCGTTCGCTGGCCTGGGCGCTGGAGGTGCCGGCCGTGGGCGTACACCATATGGAAGGCCACCTGCTGGCCCCGCTGATGGAAGACGACCCGCCGGAAGCGCCGTTCGTGGCGCTGCTGGTGTCCGGTGGCCACACCCAGCTGGTGGCGGTGGACGCGATCGGCCAGTACCGCCTGCTGGGCGAGACCCTGGACGACGCGGCCGGCGAAGCCTTCGACAAGACCGCCAAGCTGATGGGCCTGCCGTACCCGGGCGGCCCGCAGCTGGCCAGGCTGGCCGAGCAGGGCACGCCGGGCGCGTACCGCTTCGCGCGGCCGATGACCGACCGCCCTGGGCTGGATTTCAGCTTCTCCGGCCTGAAGACCCAGGTCCTGATGGCCTGGCGCGACAGTGACCAGAGCGAGCAGACCCGCGCCGACATCGCCCGGGGCTTTGAGGACGCGGTGGTCGAGACCCTGTCGATCAAGTGCGAGCGCGCACTGGAAGCGGCCGGGACCAACGTGATCGTGGTGGCCGGCGGCGTCGGCGCCAACACGCGCCTGCGCGCCCGCCTGCAGCAGATGGCCGAGCGCCTCGGCGGCCGTGCCTGCTTCCCGCGGCCGGCACTGTGCACCGACAACGGGGCGATGATCGCCTTCGCCGGCGCGCTGCGCCTGCAGGCCGGCCAGCACAGCCCGCCGAAGGTGGATGTGACACCGCGCTGGGACATGGCGACCCTGCCGGCGGTCTGAGCCGGTGGCGCCGGGCCATGCCCGGCGGACGCATCACCGATGCACTGCCAACGGCGACGCCGCCAGCACGGTTGTCGCCCGCTCATGGCGCTGCAGCCAGCCCAGCGTGTGTGGGCAGCGGGCATGGATCAGCCGCCCGATCGCGGCCAGGTCGGCGCCGATGTCACGTTCCAGGACCGGCTCGTGGGGGGCGATGCGGTTGCGCAGGTGGCGGATGCGTCCGATATCCGCATGGACGGCTTTCCTGACGGCACTGGGATGAGCGGAGGGAGCATGCTGCAGAACCCTGCTGAGTGCGGGTATCCAAAGCGTGGAGTCGAAGCGACAGGTAAAGAGCTGCTGCCAGAACACCATCGGCAGGTTGGCGACGATCCCGGGTGTATCGGATACGCGGCTGGCAAGTTGTTCCAGTACCGTGCGCGGAGAAGTACTGGATGAGGTTGGCAGCCTCCGTCGGAAGGCATTATTCCAAGGCCAACGCGGGCCATGCTGCCTGGCGAGCACAGCTGCAGCGGCGTTGCGGGTGACCACTTCGCACAGATGGACCGGCATCATCAGTGCACTGCACATCCGCATGTTCCACAGGTACAGGGATTCGGCTGTGACGTCGGGGCTGCAGGTCGATGCGATTCTCTCGTAAGTAGACAGACGCTCCGCTGACAACGCGCGCCGCAGTACATCGTATGGAGCCATCGTCATGTGCGGTGGTGAAGGAGGAATCGATGTTCGCGAGAGTGGGCGGCGGCGACCATCAGGGAACGTCCTTGTCCGCGCGGCTTATTTTCTGCGTTTTGCCTCGGACGAATACCTGACCTGTCCTGTCGGATTTGGCCTTGACCGGCGATCTGGTCCTTGCCTAATCTGCGTGCCTGCGCCACCGGGACTCGCGGCTGGATTTCAGCTCCCCCCGGGGACAAACGGTAGTACCAAAGGGCCCCGCTAGCAGGGCCCTTTGTTTTTTCCGGGCCACCCCACGCCGGTGGCCCACCGCCCGTTCCGGGCAGGCTCACCGCCGTGCCGTTACCATGGCCGCCTGTATTCGTGCCGGTAAGCGCAATGGACAAGGTTTTCATCGAAGGGCTGACGATCGACGCCCTGATCGGTATCTACGATTGGGAACGACGGATCCGCCAGGACCTGGTGTTCGACCTGGAAATGGGTTTCGACAACCGTCGCCCTGCAGCCACCGATGACATCGCCCACACCCTGAACTACAAGGCGGTGAGCAAGCGCCTGGAACAGTTCGTGCGCGAGTCGGAGTTCGGCCTGGTCGAGACCCTGGCCGAGCGCTGCGCGCAGATCGTGCTGGACGAATTCGACGTGAAGTGGCTGCGCCTGAAGTTGAGCAAGCCGGGCGCAGTGCGCGGCGCGCGCGCGGTGGGCGTGATCATCGAACGCACGCGGGACTGACCCGGTCGTGCCGGCCGTTGGCCGACAACCCCGGTCGTGCCGGCCGCTGGCCGGCAACCTTGGCAACAACGAAACAGACAGGAGACAACCGATGGTGGACGCGGTGGTGGCGGTACAGTGGCTGGAACGGCTGCAGAACACACTGGAACCCTATCCCGGCGCCTACCTGGCGTTGATGATCTCGGCGCTGCTGATCGCCGCTGGCCTGGCCAACTGGGTGACCAAGCGCATCCTGCTGCGCGGGCTGCGGCGGCTGCTGAGCCGCCTTCCGGGCGCTGATACCGGCCGCGGCAGCCACCTGATGCGGGTGATCTCGCGCCTGTCGAACGTGGTGCCCAGCCAGGTGATCGCCTCGGGCATCCGCATCGTGCCGGACCTGCCGCCGGGCCTGGTCAGCTTCATCATCGGCGCCTGCCAGGCGTGGGCGATCCTGACCGTGGTGCTGGCCATCTCGCATGCGCTGGATGCGGCCAACGATCTGTACGAGCGCCGCCCCGAGGCACGCAACAAGCCGATCAAGGGCTACCTGCAGGTCGCCAAGATCGTCCTCTTCGTGATCGCCGGCCTGTCGATCGTCGCTACCCTGGCGGGCGTCGACCTGCGCTATCTGGTCACCGGCCTGGGCGCGGCCACGGCGGTGCTGATGCTGATCTTCCAGGACACCATCCTGTCGCTGGTGGCCAGCGTGCAGATCAGTGGCGATGGCCGCGTGCGCATCGGCGACTGGATCGAGATGCCCAGCCAGAACGCCGACGGCGACGTCATCGACATCGCGCTGCACACCATCACCGTGCAGAACTTCGACAAGACCATCACCACCATCCCCACCAAGAAGCTGGTGACCGAGTCGTTCAAGAACTGGCGCGGCATGCAGGAGGCCGGCGGGCGCCGGATCAAGCGCGCGCTGTACCTGGACCAGCACAGCGTCGGCTTCCTGGACGAGGGTGACCTGGCCTTCCTCGGCGAGTTCGCGCTGCTGCGCGACTACCTGCGCGACAAGGAACAGGAACTGGGGCAGTGGAACGGGCGCCTGCGCGAGCAGGGCGTGGCCGAGGTCAACAGCCGCCGCGTGACCAACCTGGGTACGTTCCGGGCCTATGTGGAGCGCTACCTGCGCAGCCACCCGGGCATCCATACCGACATGACCCTGCTGGTACGGCAGCTGCAGCCGACCACCGAGGGCCTGCCGCTGGAGCTCTACTGCTTCACCCGCAGTACTGCCTGGGCCGAGTATGAGGCGGTGCAGTCGGACATCTTCGACCACCTGCTGGCGATCCTGCCGGCCTTCGGCCTGCGGGTATTCCAGGCCTCCAGTGACGCCATGTTGATGGCCGGGCAGCGCCAGTTGGCCGGCTCGGAGTAAGCTGCGGTGCCCCCGGCGGGGCCATACGGACCCCGCTGGTGGCTGAAACTGAATGAAGAAACCTCTCGCCAAACGGCTCGGGATCGCTAGAATGCCGGGCTTGTAAACGTTTTCATCAAGGACTGCCGGTGGCCTCCGATCGCATCGAATCCCTCATTGCCCAGATGACCGTCGAGGAAAAGGTCGGCCAGCTGGGTGTCTTCGCGGACATGGTCCGCCCGTTCGCCCCGGACGTGAACCCGGAAGCCAACGTGCGCAATGCCGACCAGGTGCTGCAGCAGGTGCGCGAGGGCAAGGTCGGCTCGCTGTTCAATGGTGTGGGCGCCGAACTGGGCCGCCGCATCCAGCAGGTCGCCACCGAGGAGAGCCGCCTGGGCATCCCGGTGATCCTGGCGGCCGACGTCATCCACGGCATGCGCACCGTGTTCCCGATTCCGCTGGGCGAGGCCGCCAGCTTCGAGCCGGACCTGGCCGAGCGCACCGCGCGCGCCACTGCGATCGAAGCCACCGCCGCGGGCCTGCACTGGACCTATGCGCCGGCCGTGGACATCGCCCGCGACCAGCGCTGGGGCCGTGGCGCCGAAGGTGCCGGCGAGGATGTGGTGCTGGGCTGTGCGTTCGCCGCCGCCCGCGTGCGTGGCTTCCAGGGCAGCGACCTGCGTGCGGCCGATTCGCTGCTGGCCACGCCCAAGCACTTCGCCGCCTACGGCGCGGTGATGGCCGGCATGGAATACAACATGGTGGACATCTCGCCGCAGACCCTGCGCGACGTGCACCTGCCGCCGTTCAAGGCCGCCTTCGAGGCCGGCGCGATCACCGTGATGTCCTCGTTCAATGACATCAATGGCGTGCCGGCCAGTGCCAATGCCGAACTGCTGACCGACATCCTGCGCGGCGAATGGAAGTTCCCGGGCGTGGTGATCTCCGACTATACCGCCGACATGGAACTGGTCGCGCACGGCTATGCCGCCGATGACCGCGATGCCACGGCCAAGGCGTTCACCGCCGGCCTGGACCTGAGCATGCAGAGCGGCTTCTATGCCGAGCACCTGCCCGGCCTGGTCGAGAGCGGCGAGGTGCCGATGGCGGTGCTGGATGAGGGCGTGCGCCGCATCCTGTGGCTGAAGGAGACCATCGGCCTGTTCGACGACCCGTACCGTTCGCTGGACCCGGCGCGCGAAGCGGATACCTCGCACATTGCCGCGCATGACGAACTGTCGCGCGATGCCGCGCGGCGTTCGATCGTGCTGCTGAACAACCGTGACAACGTGCTGCCGCTGCAGAAGACCGGGCAGAAGATCGCGCTGATCGGCCCGTTCGTGCAGGACCGCGAGAACATCGAAGGCTGCTGGACGCTGTTCGGCGACAAGCAGCGTTACGTGGACCTGGAAACCGGTGTGCGTGCCGCCATCGGCGACGAAGCGCTGCTGGAAATCGTGCCGGGCTGCGAACTGGAAGCCGCGATTCCGGGCGGCACGGAAGCCGCTGTGGCTGCCGCACTGCGTGCCGACGTGGTGGTGCTGGCGCTGGGCGAACCGCAGCGCTACAGCGGCGAAGCACAGTCGCGCGTGGAGATCACCCTGCCGCCGGCACAGCAGGCGCTGGCCGAGGCCGTGGCGATGACCGGCAAGCCGCTGGTGGTGCTGCTGCGCAATGGCCGCGCGCTGGCATTGCAGGGCGCAGTGCGCAATGCGCAGGCCGTGGCGGTGACCTGGTACCTGGGCACGCAGACCGGCCATGCCGTGGCCGATGTACTGTTCGGTGACTACAGCCCGTCCGGCCGCCTGCCGGTCAGCTTCCCGCAGGTGTCCGGCCAGCAGCCGTACTTCTACAACCACCCGCGCACCGGCCGTCCGGAACTGCCGACCATGTCGGAGTTCAAGGCGCGCTGGCGCGAGATTCCCAATGAACCGCTGTACCCGTTCGGCCATGGCATCGGCTACACCACCTTCGCCTACGGCGTGCCGCAGCTGAGCACGGCACAGCTCGGCTGGGACGACACCCTGACCATCACCACCGTGCTGACCAACACCGGCCGCGTGGCGGGCGAGGAAGTGGTGCAGCTGTACATCCACGATCGCGTGGCCAGCCGCGTGCGTCCGGTGCGTGAACTGAAGGACTTCCGCAAGGTGGCGCTGCAGCCGGGCGAGTCAGCCGAAGTGGTGTTCACCTTGACCCGCGAGCAACTGGCCTTCACCGGCCGCGACGGCGTGCTGCGTGCCGAGCCGGGCCAGTTCGACCTGTGGGTCTGTGCCTCGTCGGCCGCCGGCGAAGCGGTGCAGTTCGAGCTGCTGAAGGCCTGATCGAAAAAAAGGGGACGGAGGGGATTAAGTCGTTTGTGCCAAAACGACTTAATCCCCTCCGTCCCCTTTTTTGTGGTCCTCACTGTGGCGGCGCTACCATCGGGCCTCCTGTTCGATGGAGTGCGCGCATGCGCCGGATGGCCTACCTGATTCCCGCCCTGCTGCTGGCGGCCTGTTCGCAGCCGGCGCCGCCGGCCGAGCCTGCAGCGGATGCGCCGCCGCCGATGGAGGCCAGTGCTGCTTCGACACCTGCGGCTGAACCGGCGGCGCCGGCTGCCGAAGCCGCCGCTGCACCTGCCGCACCGGCAGCCGAGGTGTCCGCCGAGGATGCGCGTGCGCGCATCGAGTCGCTGCTCGGCGATGCCGCGCAGTTCGAAAAGGTCTTCAATGCGTTCAAGGCCGCCGTGGTCGGCGGTGATCGCGCTGCGGTGGTCGAGGAAGTGCGATTCCCCTTGAACATCAGCGGCGGAAAGAAGATCTCCGGCCCCGGAGAGTTCCAGCGCAACTACGAGAAGATCATCACGCCGGAGGTGGTCAAGGCGGTGTCCGAGCAGGACTTCGGCAAGGTGTTCGTCAACCAGCAGGGCGTGATGATCGGCAGCGGCCAGGTGTGGTTGAGCGGCCAGTGCCTGGACCAGGCCTGCACGAAGACCGAGGTGAAGGTCATCACCATCCAATGAATGCAGACGCCCCGCGTGCGGGGCCGTTTGGCAAGGGTAGTGCCGGCCGCTGGCCGGCAACCGCAGGATGCCGGAAGGATCCAGGGTGCCGGCCAGCGGCCGGCACTACCTCAGGTCTTCGGCGTGAGCTTCAGCAGGCGCGCCTTGCTGCCGTCTTCCAGCAGCCACAGCGCGCCGTCCGGGCCCTGTTCCACTTCGCGGATGCGCTCGCCCATGTTGAAGCGCTCGGCTTCGCGCGCGCTGTCGCCATCGAAGGCCACGCGCACCAGCGAGGTGGACGACAGGCCACCGATGAAGCCGCTGCCCTTCCACTGCGGGAACAGGCTGCCGCTGTAGATCACGAAGCCGGCCGGCGAGATCACCGGCGTCCAGGTCACCTTCGGCGCGGCGAATTCCGGGCGCGTATCGTGGTCGGGAATCGGCCGGCCGTCGTAATGGTCACCGTTGGAAACGATCGGGTAGCCGTAGTTGGCGCCACGCACGATCAGGTTCAGCTCGTCGCCGCCGGCCGGGCCCATCTCGTGCGCCCACAGCTTGCCGTTGGCATCGAAGGCCATGCCGAGGATGTTGCGGTGGCCCAGCGACCACACCTGTGCGGCCACCCCGCCCTGCGACGCGAACGGATTGTCGGCGGGCAGGCTGCCATCGTCGTTGAGGCGGATGATCTTGCCGAGGTTGCTGCCCATGTCCTGGGCCGGATCGAACTTCTGGCGCTCGCTGGAGCTGATCCACAGCTTGCCGTCCGGGCCGAAGGCGAGGCGATGCCCGTAGTGACCCTCACCGCTGACCTTGGGGCTCTGCCGCCAGATCACCTTCAGGTCCTTCAGCTGGCCACCGCCGTTGGCATCCAGTGCCAGCGTGGCCCGGGCCACCGCGGCACCGCGGGTATCCAGCGTGCCTTCCTCGGCATAGCTGACGTAAACGACATGATTCCGGGCGAAATCCGGGTGCAGGATGATGTCGCCGAAACCACCCTGGCCAGCATAGGCGACCTTCGGAACGCCGGTGATCTCGTGCTTCTGGCCGCTGGCCGGGTCCAGGTGCTGGAGCTTGCCGCGCTTTTCGGTGACCAGCAGGCTGCCGTCGGGCAGGAAGGTCATCGCCCAGGGCTGGTCGAAGCGGCTGACTTCGGTGGCGTTGAACGGGCGCTGGTCGGTGGCGGCAGAGGCCGCTGTGGCGGTCTGCGCACCGTTGGCGGCCGGATCGGCGGCATTGCAGGCGGAGGTGGCAAGGATCGGCACAAGGCCGAGGGCGAGCAGCAGGGGCGTGCGGGTCATGGGTATCTCCAGTGCGGGGATGCGGATGGCCGGGCTGTCCCTTGTATACCACCGGCACCGTGAGCGTCGTGGCCCGAAGGTCCTGCGCCCCCTGTGCGAGCGCGGCGGGATCGTCTAGGGTGGGCACGCCCGGGCAAAGCGTGCCCGCCTGCCTGCCAAGGACCTGCAATGAACACTGCCATGCCCCACAAGCCGTCCACCGCCTTCATCGCCGCCTCCTGGGTGGCCCTGCTGCTGGGGGCGGCGGCGTACCTGATCGGCCTGTTCAACGCCACGATGGCGCTCAACGAGAAGGGCTACTACCTGACCCTGCTGCTGTTCGGCCTGTTCGCGGCGGTGTCGCTGCAGAAGAGCGTGCGCGACCGCGTCGAAGGCATTCCGGTGAGTGGCCTGTACTACGCGCTGTGCTGGTTCGCGCTGCTGTCGGCGCTGATGCTGCTGCTGGTCGGCCTGTGGAATGCCACGCTGGCGCCGAGTGAGAAGGGCTTCTATGGCATGGCGTATGCGCTGTCGCTGTTCGGCGCGGTGGCGGTGCAGAAGAACACCCGCGACCTGATCGCCGCCGGTGGGGGCGAGAGCAAGCGCAGCGCCATCGTGCCGCCGCTGCCGGAACAGGAGTGATCGATCCGGTGTAGAGCCGGGCCATGCTCGGCTCAGTCGAGCGTGGCTCGACGTTACAGACGAGGTGCGAGAGCCGAGCGTAGGCTCGGCTCTACAGAAGCCTGGCGCTATCGTGCCAGCCGCGGATCCGCCAGCTGTGCCTCCTCCCAGCCACGACGCACCGCATTGCGTGCCTGCGCCCAGTCCAGGCGGCTGCGGCCGCGTTCGTTGGCCCAGCGTGATTCGAGCTCGGCCTCGACCTGTTCATAGGCGCGGATCATGTCCTGTGCACGCGCGCCGTGGCCGATGCGGTAGGCCGGCTCGTAGTCCTCGAAGAACAGCTGGTCGTCGTAGTACGGCTCGGCCGTGTAGCGCTCGCGCCAGTAGTTGCTGACCGCGTCGCGCGGCGTGCTGTCGTCCGGTACGCGGCCGGGGATCTGGTACTCGGTCATGGAAGGCTCCGTTGTGGACGAAGCCCGATCGTGCCTGTGTGGCGGTTAACGGCCCGGTCCGGCAGCGTGATCACCAGATCAATCCGCCGGGCATGGCCCGGCGCTATCGGTCATCCGGCATCGGTATCCTTTCGCGGCAGCGTGTAGATCACCGCGCCGATGGCGAACGCCACCAGCGCAGCAGCGATGTTCTGCCAGCTGGCACTGGCGAACAGCGCCAGGCACAGCAGCAGCGCCAGCACCGGAATCAACGGCCCACCGGGCAGCTTCAACGCGCCCGGGCGGTCGGCGTAGCGCTTGGCCAGTACCAGGACTGCTGCGGCAGTGCCGATGTAGGCGAACAGGCGCGTCGTCATCGACAGCAGGGCCAGCTGCACGAACGAACCGGACAGGGCCAGGCCGAGCGCGATCAGGCCCTGGCAGAGGATCGACGCGGCCGGGGTGTGGAAGCGTGGATGCACCTGGGCCAGGATCTTCGGGCCGTAGCCATCGCGGGCCAGTGCGAACAGGAAGCGTGGGCCCATCATCATCGTGTTGCTGTTGGTGCCGAGGATGGAGATGGTGGCACCGACGGTCAGGATCAGCGCCAGTGCTTCGCCACCGAAACCGGCGGCGGCATCGGCCAGCGGGGTGGCCGAACTGGACAGGCCGGCCAGCGTTCCCTGCGCCACCACCTGCACCGCGCCGTAGATGACGGTGACGGTGATGATCATGGTGATCAGGGCGAACGGAATATCGCGGCGCGGATTGCGGTACTCGCCGGCGGCGGCCGGGATGTTCTCGAAGCCCGCGTAGGCGTAAAGCAGCAGCAAGGCGGCTTCGCCCATGCGCTGCAGGTCATGCGGGTCCGGGCGTTGGCCGGAGAAGGCCAGCTGTGGGTCGATGTGGAACGCACCGATGGCCACGAACAGCAGCAGCGGCAGCATCTTGCCGATCACCAGCACCACGCCGGTACGCGCGGCCGAGCGCACGCCGATGATGTTGATGCCGGTGAGGAAGCCCAGCGATACCACGATCACCGCGATGCGGCCCAGGCCGGCATCGGCCCACGGCCAGAAACGCGCAACCGCGTCGGCCAGCGCGTTGCTGAGCGCAGCGGCCGAGCTGATGCGGGTCAGCCAGATCATCCAGCCGATCTCGAAACCGGCGAAGCGCCCGAACGCCTCGCGTGCATACAGGTAGCTGCCGCCGGGTTCATCGAAGTAGCTGGCGGCCTGCGCGTAGCACAGCACCAGCAGCGCGACGACGATGCCAGCGGCGACCACGCCCCACAGGCTGAAGGGGCCGAGCAGGGCGACGGTGGCGGCCGGCAGCAGGTAGATGCCGCTGCCGATCACATCGTTGATCGACAGGCCGACGATCTGCCAGCGGCTGACCGCGCGTTGCAGCTGCGGTTCGTCCTGCGTGCTCAACGGACGTCTCCGGCCAGCGCGGGCAATTGCCACTGCGCCTGCAGGCGCTTGTACTCCGCGCGCGGCAGGAGCACGAAACGCGGCGCGTCCTGCGGCCGCAGCCAGTCCAGCAGTGCCTGCATGCGTTCCTGCGGCATGGCCGTGCAGCCGGCGGTGGCCTCGCCGGGCTGGCGCCACAGATGGGCGAAGATGCAGCTGCCCTTGCCGGGCTGGTTGTCCGGGTTGTGGGCGATGACGAAGCCTTCCCGGTAGCGCACGTCGCCCTTGTTGTGCAGGTCCAGCCGCATCGGCTCGGTGGAGCCCTTGACCGCTGCATTGCCGACCTTCTTTTCATCGACGATGCGGTTGTAGAACGGCGAACCGGGTACGTCCATGCAGTAGCTGCTGTCCAGCATCGGCTGGTAGGGCATGGCAGTGCCGCGGCGGGTGACGGCATAGCCGAACGCACTGCCGAGCGCGAATATGCCGGCCGGGCTGCGGCCATCGCCTTCCTGCTTCTGCGGGCCATCGGCCTGTGCCGGATGCAGGCCCAGGCCCCAGGCGCTGCCGGTGCGGCCAAGCGCCACCGGGAACGCCTGGCCATGCGGGTGCCAGCCCTGGCCGTCGCGCACATAGGCCTGCAGTTGCCCCTGGGTGCTGTCCCAGCCTTCGCTGGTGACCACGATCAGCTGGCGCGCGCCATCCAGCGGCGCCGCGTGAACGGACACCGCCGCGGCGAGCAGCAGTGCAGTGGTGGCAAGGCGGACCAGCGATCTCATCAACATGCGCTCCGGTCAGGAATCCAGCAGGTGGTCGATCCGCTCCAGGTTCACCGCAAGCTGCTGCTGGCGATCCGGATTGGTGTGGCAGAGCAGCACGAACAGGAAATCGAGCAGGGCGTGCATGGCGCTACGGTACAGCAGCTGCGCGACCTGTGGCGTGCGGTCGTGCGCGCAGACCGCCAGTGCCGCATCCGCATGCGCGCGCAGCGGGTTGGCGGTGTGGCGGGTGATGGAAATCACCTTGCCACCCATGTCCTGGAACTGCCGCGACAACTGTGAAAGCTGGGGCAGGTTGCCGAACTCGGAGAACATCAGCAGCGCATCGCCGGGGCGTGCGGCCGAGAGGTTTGCCAGCATCAGGATCGGATCGGTATGCGGCACCACCAGCAGTCCGAGCAGCGACAGCCGCATGGCGAACTCGCGGGCGAACAGGCCGTCGTCACCCAGGCCGTAGACGAACAGTTTGGGCGCACCGTCGAGCAGCTGCACGATGCGCTCGATCTCCCCGCGTGGATTGGCCTGGCGTGTTTCCTCCTCGGCCTGCGCCTTGCTGCGGCGCAGGGCCTCGCCCAGGCGCAGGTAGTCATCGCCGCTGTCGGGTTCGTCGGGCGCCTGCTGCGGATCGGCACCTGCGCGGGCCACGTCCTGGCCGATGGAGTACTTCAGATCCGGGTAGCCCTTGAAGCCAAGCTTCTGGCTGAACTTCACCACGCTGGACTGGCTGATGCCGAGCGCGCTGGCCAGCTGCTGGGAGGAGTAGTCGCGCAGCAGGTGGGCGTTGTCGAGGATGAAGTCGGCGATGCGGCGCTCGATGGCCGACATCTGCCCACGCTCGGTGCGGATCTTCAGCAGGGGCGGCATGCGGGGTGTCCGGGGGTCTGCAAAGGCGTTGCGGTTGGCCGCATAAAGCGAATTATGGGGTGGGTCGGGGGGTGGGGATTGCGGGGGACGCCGCAAGTACGTCCGTGTAGGCTTGGCCGCCGCATCCATGCGGCGGACACCCCCGCAAGCCCCACCCCCCGACCCTGGACACATCGCGCGCGTGCCAGCCGCGAAGGGATTACGGGGTAGGGCAAAAACAAGCGCTTCCACGCGTGGCGTGGATCTACTGGGTGCAGCTGTTGCATTGGACGTTGAGTCCGCCTTGTAGCGAGCCGAGCACCGCAGGTCCGGCGAGGGCGAAGAGGCGCGGGTGTCTGAGCGCAGCGAGTTCCCGCGCCGTCCCTCGACGGGCCGAGGAGCGCAGGGAACCGGTGCGTAGCACCGGCTCGCGGCCGGCGGAGCGTTTCTTTTGGTTACTTTTCTTTTCGCGAAAAGAAAAGTAACGCGCGACCCAACGTCAGTGGCACGCAACGTCAGCCGCAAGGCAGAGATCAACCCAGCATCTCCAGCCCGCGCACTTCGGTGATGCCCAGCCCCGGCACGTCGCTGATGCTGATCTCCGATTCGTTGAAATGCACGCCGCCGCTGACCGGATCGAACTGGCCCAGCGAGGGGCCGTCCAGATCGACCTTGGTGATCACATCGCTCTTGGCCACGGCCAGGTGCACGGCGGCGGCCACGCTGATGCTCGATTCGATCATGCAGCCGATCATGCACGGCACGCCGTAGATGCCGGCAATGTCGGCGATGCGGATCGCGTTGGACAGGCCGCCGGTCTTCATCAGCTTGATGTTGATGATGTCGGCCGCGCGCTGCTGGATCAGGTCCATCACCTGGCTCGGGCTGAACACGCTTTCGTCGGCCATCACCGGCGTGTTGACGCGGTCGGTGACGTACTTCAGGCCGCTGATGTCGGCCGCTTTCACCGGCTGCTCCAGCAGTTCAAGCACCACGCCGGCGTCTTCCAGGGTACGCATCGCATGCACTGCCTGCTTGGCGGTCCAGCCCTGGTTGGCGTCCAGGCGCAGCAGGGCGCGGCCTTCCACGGCGGCATGGATCGCCTTGACCCGTTCGATGTCCAGGCCGATGTCCTTGCCGACCTTGATCTTCAGCGACTCGAAGCCGCGTTCGATTGCCGACAGCGAGTCGGCCACCATCTTGTCGATGTAGTCCACGCTGATGGTGATGTCGGTGGTGATCACCGGGTCGCCACCACCGAGCATCTGGTACAGCGGGGCGCCGTGCAGCTGCGCCCACAGGTCGTACAGCGCGATCTCCACCGCCGCCTTGGCGCTGGTGTTGCGCTCCATCGCGGTCTGCACCAGCGTGCACAGGTGGTTGAGGTTGACCACGTCCTGGCCGATCAGGCGCGGGGCAATGAAGTGGCGGATCGCTTCGATGATCGAGCCGTGCGTATCGCCGGTGATCACGGCGGTGGCCGGGGCTTCACCATAGCCGGTGTTGCCGGTGTCGGTGCGGATCAGCACCACCACGTCTTCCACGGTTTCCACCGTGCGCAGGGCGGTCTTGAACGGTGTCTTCAACGGCACGCGCAGCATGCCCAGTTCGATGGCGGTGATCTTCATTCAGGAGTCTTGGCCCGCAGGCGCTGGATGTTGGTGATGCGGTCGATGTAGCGGACGGTATCGCTGGCCATCATCGGCTCCAGCGGCGTGACCGAAACACCATTGAGATGGGCCTGCACGCGCGTGCCGTCGGCACCGAACCAGCTGCCGCCCGCCGTATCGTGGATCACCCACGTACGACCGTCGACGTGGCCGATGGCCATCATCACGTGGCCGGGGATGTAGACCAGATCGCCGACCTTCAGGTCGGTGACGGCACGGTCGCGCAGTGCCTTGCCGTCCTTGCCGGTGAACGGCAGGCGATCCAGCGCCGGGCTGACCGCCTGTGCACTGGTATTGCGTGGCAGCAGCACGCCGAAGCTGCGGTAGATCTCGGAGACGAAACCGCTGCAGTCGCGGGTGTCGTAGTCGTGGCCCCAACCGTAGCGCTCGCCGAGGAACTTGAAGGCCTGCTGCAGCAACAGGCGCGGGGTCAGGGCCAGGTAGTCGGCGGCGGTGTCCTGCGAGCGCGGCAGCAGGGCCGGTACCAGTTTCAGGCGACCATCTGCCTCGCGTACCGGCAGCTGCACCACCCACGATGCGTGCGCCTGCTGGCCGTTCACCGGTTCTGACGCGGGCCAGTCGGCCAGCACCGGCAGGCGCACGCCCATGTCCAGCTGCAGGCGCGAGACACGCGGTTCTTCCGGGGTGTAGGCGGTCTGCGCGGTGGCACCGGTGATGATCCGGTAGGGTCCCTTCGCGCCGTAGCCGAGCACCGTGGCCTTGTCGCCGCTGGCGATGGCGTCGGCTTCGATCCACGCGCTGTAGCGCTCGCTGTGCACGAACAGCCAGCGGCCGTCGGCACTGCGGTGGACCACGGCGACCTTGTCGCCGGGGAACAGTGCCGATTCCTGGAAGCGGTCGATGTCGGTGTCACCGACGGTGCTGAAGACGCGCTCGCGGGTGGGGAAGGTGCGCAGTGCGGCACGCTTCACCACCAGCCCGTAGGCCGGTGCCACCTGGGCGGGGATTGCATCAAGGCCGAGGTTGGCTTCGATCGCGCTGCGCAGGGCCGGCGCGATGGGCGTGCCCTTGTCGCTGTAGAGGGTGCGCGTGGGCCAGCTCGACAGCGCGGTGATGCTGGCACGCACCGTCGCCGCATCAAGCTGGGCTGGCAGCGCCGCGATGTCGCGGATATGGCTGTCCTGCGCCCGCATCCGTGCGTTCTGCGCCTCGATCTGCGCGCGATCCAGGATCGGCGCATCGGCGTTGTCCAGACGCGCCGCCCAGTACTGCGGCGTCAGGTAGGCCTCGTGCAGGCCGATCACATAGGGCAGCGGTGCGCCGGGATCGGGCGCCGGGGCGGCCTGTGCAAAGGCCGGTGCGGCCAGCAGGCACAGGGCCAGGGTCAAGCGGCGCGGCCAATGCCGGTGCCGTTCGCGGGAAGCCAGGCTCATGCGGTGCACACCCTCCTCGAATGCCTTGTGGAATATTTATTCCTTTCGGCATCGAAAGCAAGAATAAATTATTGACCGGCATCCCGGCCCGTGTTACACAGCCGTTACCACCCGCGCTGGGGAAGTGTCGCTGTGGATCCTGCCATTCGCAAACCGCGTCTGCCTGCTGCTGCCGGCCTGTGTGCCGCGCTGCTGCTGTGGGTGTCGGTCACGCAGGCGGCAGACGGGCGCAGCAGCCAGCAGCGTGCGCGCCAGGCGCAGGTGATCGACCTGATCGACGGCGGCCGCTTCAGCGACGCCGATGCGTTGCTGGCGACAGGGAGCGATGCTGCCGAAGGCGCGTTCCAGCGTGAGCGCATGCGCCGCATCCGCCTGGATCTTTCCCTCGACGAAACCGCCGCCAAGTCTGCCGTGCGCCGCTGGATTCCCGACCTGACCGACGAGGAATTCGCGCGCTGGGACCAGCTTGGCCTGATCGAGCATCTCGATATCGATGGCGAGCGTTGGTACTTCAAGCGCGCACCGTCGAACCTGTTCCTGCTCAGCGACGAAGCACGCGCACGCCGCCGTGCGGATGCACCGATGCCGCCTCCAGGGCCCAACGAAGTGCTCAACGCGCACCACACGCGCGTGGTCGCCGCGGCCGAACAGAGTGGCCGGGCGTCGGTGCTGCCGCAGCGTATCGAATTCACCCAATCGCTCACGGTGAAGGCCGATGCCGTGCCGGCCGGCGAAACCGTGCGTGCCTGGATTCCGTACCCACGCGAGATCCCCGGCCAGCAGGAGCAGGTGCAGTGGCTGGGCAGCAGCCCAGGCAAGGCGCGGGTGGCACCGGCCAGCACCTTGCAACGCACGGCCTATCTGGAGGCCAAAGCGGTGGCCGGGCAGCCGACCCGCTTCGAGATCCGCTACGCGGTCACGATCTTCGCCCGGCACACCGCGATCGACCCGGCCGTGGTGCAACCGACCCCGGCCGATACGGCGTTGAAGCCGTATCTGGCCGAGCAGCTGCCGCATGTGCGCTTCACCCCTGCGTTGAAGCTGTTCTCCGACCAGGTGCTGCAGGGCGAGACGCGCCCATATGAAGTGGTGCGCAAGCTGTTTGCTGCGGTCGACCGTATTCCCTGGGCCGGTGCGCGCGAATATTCCACGCTCAGCAACATCAGCGATTACGCGCTGCGTTCCGGCCATGCCGATTGCGGGCAGCAGACCCTGCTGCTGATCGCGCTGCTGCGCCTGAATGGCATTCCCGCGCGCTGGCAGTCGGGCATGGTGTTCTCCGACGATGGCAGTGGCTACAACAACCTGCATGACTGGGGACAGGTCTACCTGGCGCCGTATGGCTGGCTGCCGATGGACGTGACCACCGGCGCACTGGCCAGCGATGTGCCGGCCCTGCGCAACTTCTACCTGGGTGGCCTCGATGGCTACCGCATCGCCTTCAACGATGATTTCGGCCAGCCCTTCGTGCCGGCCAAGCAGCACTTCCGCTCGGAAACGGTCGACTCGCAGCGCGGCGAGGCCGAGTGGGCAGGCGGCAACCTGTACTTCGACCAATGGAGCTACGACTTCCAGTGGCGGGTACTGCCAGCCAGGCAACGCTAGCGCGACACATCGCATTCCACACCATTCAATTCTTGCAGGAGAGAGCAGGGGATGAAGGCTTACAGCATCAAGCGGGCGGCGTTGTGCGTCGCTCTCGGGGCGTGTCTGGGCGTGATCGCGCCCAGCGCATTCGCACAGGATGGTTCAGTGGTCGGCCGGCTGGTCAGCGATGCCGGCCAGGTACCGGCCGGTGCCACGGTGACCGTACGCAACCCGGCAACGGGCTTCGTGCGCTCCGTGCAGGCCGAAGCCAACGGCAGCTACCGCATTCCGCTGCTGCCGGTCGGCACCTATGAGATGGAGGTGAGCCTGCCGGGTGGAGGCGCCAGCCGTGTCGGCCAGGTGACGGTCAGTCTCGGCAGCGCGACCACGGTGAACGTGCCGCTGGGTGCGGTCAGTACCCTGGGCACGGTCGAAGTGCGGGCGCCGCAGGTGGTGTCGATGGTGGATGTGAAGTCCACCGAGTCGGCCACCAACATCACCCGCGAGGAGCTGTCGCGCCTGCCAGTGGACCGTGACATCACCGCGGTGGCGCTGCTCGCGCCGGGCGCGGTGAAGGGCAAGGGGTCGCTGGGCGGGCAGGGCATTTCCTTCGGCGGTTCGTCGGTGGCCGAGAACACCGTCTACATCAATGGCCTGAACGTCACCGACTTCTACAACCGGGTCGGCTTCTCGTCGGTGCCGTTCTCGTTCTACCAGGAATTCCAGGTCAAGACGGGCGGCTACTCGGTGGAGTTCGGACGCAGCACCGGCGGCGTCATCAATGCGGTGACCCGCTCGGGCAGCAACGATTTCAAGGCCGGTGCCGAACTGGTGTTCGAGCCGCGCGCGTGGCAGTCGCAGGCACGCGACCGCTACGACGGCAGCGGCAGCCGCTACATCACCGCCAGCCGCGACGACTACAGCCGCAGCGCGCTGAATGTGTTCGCTTCCGGTGCGCTGGTGCAGGACCGCCTGTTCTTCTTCGGCATGTACGAGGCGCGCGACTACCGTCCCACCTCGACCAATGATGCCGGCACGCGCCTGAGCCAGGGCAAGGCCGATGATCCGTTCTGGGGCGGCAAGATCGATTGGCAGATCACCGACAACCAGATGCTGTCGCTGTTCGGCTTCTCGGACAAGAGCAAGACCCTCACCGACGTCTACGCCTACGACTACGCCACGGGGCAGACCGTGGGCGAGCGCAGCAACCAGATCTACAACACGGTGGGTGGCAAGAACTGGTCCGGTACCTACAGCTGGCAGGTCAACAACGACCTGACCATGAAGCTGATGTACGGCGAGAACAAGCGCAACCGTGTGCAGAGCTCGTTGATGGACCAGAACTGCAACCGCGTGTTCGACAACCGCACGGCCGGCCAGGGCGTGCCGCCGTCACTGCAGGGCGACCGCAGCTGCACCAGCAGCTCGCAGCTGGAGTCGGCGCTGGACACGCGCAAGGCCGCGCGCGCGGACTTCGAATGGACGTTGGGCAACCACCTGCTGCGGTTCGGCCTGGATCGGGAAGAGAACACCTCCGATTACAGCCGCGCCTATCCGGGCCCGGGCGGCTTCCGCTACGACATCTACTACCGCACTCCCGGCAGCTCGCTGAACGGTGGCGTGGTGCCGGCCAGCGGCGTGGTCGTGCGCACCCGTCGCTATGAAGTGGACGGGGCCTTCGAGACGATCAACTCGGCCTACTACCTGGAAGACAACTGGCAGGTGACGCCGAATCTGCTGCTGAACATGGGCCTGCGCCTGGAAGCCTTCGACAACAAGGGCGGCGACGGCAGCAGCTACATCAAGATCGACGACATGCTGGCCCCGCGCCTGGGCTTCTCCTGGGACGTGCGCGGCGATGGCACGACCAAGGTGTTCGGCAACCTGGGCCGATACTTCCTGCCGGTGGCCAACGTCATCAACATCAAGCAGGCCGGTGGATTCCTCGACGAGCGCACCTGGTACGAGTTCCTCGGCTACACCGGCGCAGCCAACAACATCCCCAACCTGGGCGCGCAGATCGGCCCAGTGGACAACTCGCAGGGCGACGGCAGCGTGCCGGACCTGCGCGCGGAAGTGAACCGGGACATGGACCCGGTCTACCAGGATGAAGCGATCCTGGGCTTCCAGCAGATGATCAACGAGGCCTGGTCGGTAGGCGCCAGCGTGACCTACCGGCGCCTGCACAATGCCATCGATGACATGAACATCACCGCGACCGGCCAGTGTGGTGCCATCGACGGCGTGTGGATCATGGGCAACCCGGGGCGCACCAACACCGTGTGGGGTGACACCGACTGCGACGGCCGCAACGATGGCTGGATCAGCATCGACACCTCGAAGGAAGGTTGGGCGCTGTATGACGACAACGGCAATTATGTCGGCCAGCGCGGCTGGGTGAAGCCCAAGCGTGACTACAAAGCGCTGGAACTGCAGGTCGACCGCGCGTGGGACGGCAAGTGGGGCTTCAACGCCTCCTACACCCTTGCATACGGTCGCGGCAACGCAGAAGGCCCGGTCAACTCCGATACCGACTTCGCCGATGCCGGTCGCACCGAGAACTTCGACAATCCGTGGGTGAACTACGGGGGCTATGGCTACCTGGCCAATGATCGCCGCCACCAGTTCAAGTTCCGTGGCAGCTACGCGCTGACCGAGAACCTCAGTGTGGCGGCTACGCTGGGCGTGCAGTCGGGCAGCCCGATTACCCGCTTCGGCGCCGGCAATCCGTTCGACGACACCGACTTCCACAGCTACTACGTGTGCGTGTCCAACTGCCAGGCGACGGTTCCGTCCCAGCGCGTGTTCGTGCATTCGCCACGCGGTGGCGATGGCCGCACGCCCTGGACCTATGACCTGGACGTGAGCGTCTCGTACAAGGTGCCGATTCCCACCGATCTGCGCCTGAAGCTGGCGGTGTACAACGTGCTCAACCAGCAGCGCGTGGTGACCGTGGACCAGGACTACGAGCCGCAGGACAGCATCGGCACGCCGAACCCGCTGTACCGCTACGGCACCGGCTTCCAGTCACCGCGCTATGCGCAGTTGACCGTGACATGGGCCTATTGAAGCCCGCACGGCAGGCTCGAAACTGCGTCTGCGCGGCGGCGCTGGCGGTGTTCCCGGTTGCGGTGGCACAGACCACCGCGACCGCCTCCCTCGATGCCGATGTCGCTGCCGTCGTCCAGCTCGAGCACCTGCCCGGGCTGGCGATGGCGGTGGTCGACAACGGGCAGGTGGTCTATCGCCACGCCGAGGGCGCGCGTGGCGATGGCGGCCGCATCGACGAGGACACGCTGTTCAAGATCGCCTCCAACAGCAAGGCGATGACTGCTGCACTGCTGGCGCGGCTGGTGCAGCAGGGCAGGCTGCGCTGGGATGATCCGGTGCAGCGGCATCTGCCGGGCTTCCGCATGCACGATGCGTGGGTGGGCCAGCAGATGCAGGTGCGCGACCTGCTGATCCACAACAGCGGCCTGGGCCTGGGCGCCGGGGACCTGATGCTGTGGCCGGAGCCGAACGCGTTCACCCGCGCCGACATCATCGCCGGATTGGCGCACCTGAAGCCGGTCAGCAGCTTCCGCAGCCACTATGCCTACGACAACCTGATGTACGTGGTGGCCGGTGAAGTGGCCGCTGCGGCGGGCGGCAAGCCGTATGACCAGCTGATGCGCGAGCAGGTGTTCGAACCACTGGGCATGACGCGCTGCCAGGTGGGGGCGTGGTCGGTGAAACGCGTGGGCAACGTAGCGCAGCCGCATGCCTGGCGTGGCGAACGCAATGAAGTGGTGAACGCCGATGGTGGAACCAGCCCGGCCCTGCCGTCGATGGCGGCCGGCGGCATCCGTTGTTCACTGCGCGACATGACGCGCTGGATGCAGGTGCTGCTCGATCCCACCCTGGCGCCCGGCTGGCTGGACACGGAGCAGCGCCGCACGCTGTGGACCCTGCACATGCCGATGCCGCTGGGCGAGCGCCAGCGGCGCTGGGACAATGCGCATTTCTACGGCTACGGCTATGGCTGGCGCGTGTCTGACATGGACGGCCAGTGGAAGGTGGCGCACACCGGCACGTTGTCGGGCATGTACTCGTCGCTGGCGCTGCTGCCTGATCGCCGGGTGGGCGTGGTGATGCTGATCAACGGCGAAGGCGAGGACGCACGCATGGCCCTGATGCAGGCCGCGCTGAAGCGCTTCACCGCAGCGGACGATGCGCGCCCGGCGATGGAATACCTGGCCGAACTGAAGGCTGACCAGGCAACGCGTGCCGCGACCGGCCATTCGCGGCCATCCACCGCGGCGGCGCAGGAGACGAGCCGCACGGACCTGTCCCGCTGGCAGGGCCGCTACCGCGATCCGTGGCTGGGCGCGGCCTCGCTTTGCCCGGGCAAGGACGGCCTGCGTTTCAGCGTGGACAAGTCGCCCCGGCTGCAGGCCACGGTGCTGCAGCTGCAGGGGCGCTGGCTGCTGCGCTGGGATACGCTGGGCGACGAGGCGCAGGCGTGGCTGCAGCCAGGCGAAGGCCCGGCACCGACGCTGGACCTGCGCGCCATCGACCCGGACATCGACTTCAGCTATGACTTCCAGGACCTGCACTTCACTCGTACTGGCGACTGCGCTGGCGGCGACCACCCGCGCCGCTGAGCCACCGCGCGTTTCACCGGCAACCGACGCGGCCAGCGCCGGACTGGTGGAGATCCGCACGTTGTCGCCGCGCATCGACCTGGATATCCGCTATGCCGGTGCCAACAACTTCACCGGTGCGCGCGTGCCCGGCTACGAGGCGCCATCGTGTTATCTGCTGGCGCCGGTGGCGAAGGCGCTGGCACAGGTGGAACAGGACCTGCGCGGCGATGGCTTCGGCCTGCGCCTCTACGACTGCTACCGGCCGGTGCGTTCGGTGCAGGCCTTCATGGCCTGGGTGAACGATCCGCGTGAGCGCTCGCGCAAGGCACAGCAGTACCCGGACCTGGACAAACCACGGTTGCTGGCCGACGGCTACATCGCCGAGCGCTCTGGCCATAGTCGTGGCGCCACGGTTGATCTGGGCCTGCTGGATTGCCGCAGCGGTGCATGCACGCCGCTGGACATGGCCACCGACTTCGATTTCTTCGGTCCACGCGCGCATACGCAGGCAAGCGGATTGAGCGATGCGCAACAGGCCAATCGCCAGCAGCTGGTGCGCGCGATGGCGCGGCGGGGCTTCGTCAACTATCCGCAGGAGTGGTGGCACTACACCCTGCAGCCCGAACCGGATCCCGGCACCGCGTACGACGTCCCGGTACGGTAGGGGCATCGGCAGGGCTGCGCCCCGCCTCTGACAGTTTCCCGCGTGGTCCGTTGTAGAGCCGAGCCCATGCTCGGCTGCTCCTTGTTCAATCGTCGGGATATTCGATTTGGATGGAGATTCATCCACGCATGGCGTGGATCCACTGTGGCTGCCGATTGGGTCCGGCGCAGATCCCTTACACTGGCCGCCTTCTCATCCCAGCCCACCCGATGAACCTTCCCCTGCACTTCGGCCTGCTCGGCACCCTGGAAGCCGGCGCCATCGCCCTGCTGGTCGGGCTGCTGGTGTACTTCGTGTGGTCGCGGCTGTGCCGGCTGCTGCACTGGTCGGTGGGACATGCGATCGGCTGGTCCTGCGTCATCTCGGTGGTGGCCTCCGCTGGCATCGATGCGTGGAAGCTGTTCTACATGGGCATCGTGCGACTGGAGTCGCCGCTGTACGCGCGCCTGTTCCTGGCCACCATCCACGATCCGAACGAGCTCGGCAGCCGTGTCGTGCTGGAAATCGCCGGCGCGCTCGCCGGTGTCGCCTTGGGATGGGTGTTGTTCAGTTCGCGGTCATTGGAAAAAACCGTCGACTGACGCAGGTTTTTCGTTGCCTGCCGGTTAAATGCAGAGGCGTTGAATGCGCATCTTATGAGCCGCTCACTCCTCGCTAACCAGCGCGCTAAAGCATGCGTGGATGCGAGTGGTTAATCGTGCGTGTGGAGGCCGGTCGCGGCCCAAAATCGATTCAGAAACGCGGTGGCAGGGTAGGTGCCGTGCGGAAACAACAGGCCGCGCAACACCACCCAATATGCAGGAGACACCCCTGATGACTATTCGCAACCGCAAGCCCCTGATCGCCCTGATCGTCGCCGCCGGCAGCGTGCTGGCCATTCCGGCGATGGCCCAGTCGGCCAAGCAGCAGGCCGCACATGCGCAGAATGAAGCGGCGCAGGCCCAGCAGGCGGCAGCACAGGCCGGGCAGGCGGCTGACCAGGCGACCGATGCGGCCGCAGCGGCCTCGGCGCAGGCCAACGGTGGTGGCCAGACCTGGGCCAGCATCGATACCGATGGCAACGGCACCATCAGCAAGACCGAGGCGCAGGTGAACGCCGGCCTGGCCCAGGTGTTCGACCAGGCCGATACCAACAAGGACGGCGAGCTGAGCGCCGACGAGTACAAGGCCTACGTGGCCGCACAGCAGGCCGGTGCGGGTGCCGGCGCGGCGCAGGGCCGCTGATCCAGACCTGATTCGGGAAGACCGGTGCATGGGGACCCGGGCGGCTGCGGCCGCCCGGGTTTTTCTCGTCATCGCCACCCCTGTATCCTTGGCCGATGAACACGTCCACGCCTGCGCCGTCGCGCGCCATCGGCCTGGTCGGTTTTGACGGTGACGACACGCTGTGGAAGAGCGAGGACTACTACCGCAAGGCCGAGCAGGATTACCTTGACCTGCTGTCGCGCTATGTCGACGTGCACGACACCCAGACCGCGCGCCACCTGCTGGAAGTTCAGCAGCGCCACCTGGGCACCTTCGGCTACGGCGTGAAGAGCATGACCCTGTCGATGATCGAAGCGGCCATCGACATCACCGGCCAGCGCATCGAGGCCAAGGACATCCAGCGCATTCTGGATATCGGCCACGATACCCTGCGCCACCCGGTGGAACTGATCGACGGTGTGCGCGAAGCCGTGGCGGCCATCGCCGAGCACTACCCGGTAGTGCTGATCACCAAGGGCGATCTGTTCCACCAGGAAGCGAAGATCAAGGTCGCCAACCTGGCCGAGCTGTTCCCGCGCATCGAGATCGTTTCCGAGAAGGACCCGGAAACCTACGCCCGCGTGCTGGCCGAATTCGACCTGCCGATGCAGCGCTTCGTGATGGTCGGCAACTCGCTGCGCTCGGACATCGAGCCGGTGGTGACCCTGGGTGGCTGGGGCGTGCATACCCCGTACGCGGTGACCTGGGCCCATGAGACCCAGCACGGCGTGGCCGACGACGAACCGCGGATGGTCACCGCCGATACCGCCCACGACTGGCCGGCCGCACTGGCGGCGATCGAGGCCAAGGCCGCTGCGGCGGCCTGACAGGGCCCGGCAGCTGCGGCAGAATCGTGGCATGAACGTCCGACTGCGCGCGCTGTTGTTGTCCCTGCTGCTGGCGCCGGCCACCGTGCCGGCCCAGCAGACCGCCGAGCGTTCGGCGGCGTATACCGTGGAAACCGGTGACCGCTGGATCGATGCCCAGTTGCAGGACATCAACCATTACGCCGAACGCTACCCCGATGCCTTCCTCGATGAAGTGTCGCGCTACGCCGATGTCCCCCGCGGCTACATCAATGCGCTGTTCACCACCCATGGCTGGCAGGCCGGGGATATCTATTTCGCCTGCTTCTGGGCCAAGGCCAGCGGCCAGACCTGCCGCGACAGCGTGCGCGCCTTCAGCCAGGACCCGGAGGGCGGCTGGGAAGCGGTGGTGAAGCGCATGCCGGCCAAGCCGGACAACCTGCATTACCGCGCTGTGCGGCATGCCATCGTGGCCAGCTACCAGCACTGGGACCGGCCGATCACCCTGGATGCCACCCTGAAGCGGCAGTTGAAGCGGTAGTGCCGGCCGTTGGCCGGCAACTGCACCCTTACAGGCATCAGGAGGTTGCCGGCCAGCGGCCGGCACTACCCGGCCATGTTGCTCTGCGTATCGCCGCCGCCGCGCGCTCCGGCGACAATACGGGTCCGAGCTGTTCCCCGTTCCCGTAATCGAGTGACTGATGAGCGTCTCTTTCGTTTCGCCTGATGTGATCCGCCGCCTGTTCGCGCAGGCCATGTCCCGCATGTACCGCACCGAAGTGCCGCTGTACGGCACGCTGGTGGAACTGGTGGAGCGGATCAACGCGCAGGTGCTTGCCCAGGACCCGGCACTGGCCGCGCAGCTGCAGCGCAACGACGAGCGTGCGCGCCTGGACGAAGAGCGCCATGGCGCGATCCGCGTCGGCACCGCGCAGGAGCTGGCGACGCTGCGCCGCCTGTTCGGGGTGATGGGCATGTACCCGGTCGGCTACTACGACCTGTCGGTAGCCGGCGTGCCGGTGCACTCCACCGCGTTCCGCCCGCTGACCGGCGCCGCGCTGGCGCAGAATCCGTTCCGCGTGTTCACCTCGCTGCTGCGCCTGGAGTTGATCGAAGACGAAACCCTGCGTGGCGAGTCGGCGAAGATCCTGGCACGCCGCCGCATCTTCACCGACGGCGCGCTGGCGCTGATCGACCAGGCCGAGCGTGACGGTGGCCTGTCGCAGGCCGATGCCGAGCGCTTCGTCGACGAAGCACTGGAAACCTTCCGCTGGCACGGCGATGCCACCGTCGATCTGCCGACCTACCACGCGCTGCACAATGCGCACCGCCTGGTGGCCGACGTGGTCAGTTTCCGTGGCCCGCACATCAATCACCTGACCCCGCGCACGCTGGACATCGACGCGGCGCAGGCGGCAATGATCGAGCACGGCATGGCGGCCAAGGCGGTGATCGAAGGGCCGCCGCGCCGCGCCTGCCCGATCCTGCTGCGCCAGACCAGCTTCAAGGCGCTGGAAGAGGCCGTGCATTTCCCGGATGCGGACGGTGGCGATGCCGGCACCCATACCGCGCGCTTCGGCGAGATCGAACAACGCGGCCTTGCGCTGACCCCGAAGGGCCGCGCGCTGTACGACCAGCTGCTGTCGCAGGCACGCGATGCCGGTGGCGAAGGCAGTACCGGTGGCGACTACGGGCAGCGCCTGCAGGCGGTGTTCGCCAGCTTCCCGGATGACCATGACACGCTGCGCCAGGAAGGATTGGGCTACTACCGCTACCAGCTGACCGACGCCGGCCGCGCCGCGCCGGAACGCGTGGCCGATCTGCCTGCCGAAGTGCTGGTGGCCGCCGGCCTGGCCACGGCCGATCCGATCGTCTACGAGGATTTCCTGCCGGTCAGTGCCGCGGGCATCTTCCAGTCGAACCTGGGCGGCGAAGAACAGCGCGCGTATGCCGCGCACGCCAACCGCGAGGCTTTCGAGCAGGCGCTGGGCGTGGCGGTGAATGACGAGTTCGAGATCTACGAGCGGCTGCAGGCCGAATCGCTGGCGGCGCTGCGCACCGCGTGAAGGTAGAGCCGGCCGCTGGCCGGGCGCACCGCGTGAGGTAGAGCCGGCCGCTGGCCGGCTGTAGGGGAAGCCGGCCAGCGGCCGGCTCTACCCGATGTCCGGACCCGGGGTCAGCCCTTCATCGTGCCCGTATCCAGCCAGCGCTGGTGCCACGACAGTGCTTCGGGCAACAGGTGCGGGGTGTGCTTGCCGTAGCTTTCGCGGCTGGCACGGTCGAAGTAATCCTGCAGCTGCGGGCGGAAATCCGGGTGCGCGCAGTTGTCGATCAGCACCTGCGCGCGCTTGCGCGGGGTCAGGCCACGCAGGTCGGCCAGGCCCTGTTCGGTGACGATCACCGACACGTCGTGCTCGGTGTGGTCGACATGGCTGGCCATCGGCACGATCGCCGAGATGGTGCCGTTCTTGGCAGTGGACGGGCTCAGGAACGCCGACAGGAAACCGTTGCGGGCGAAGTCACCCGAACCGCCAATGCCGTTCATGATCCGCGTGCCCATCACGTGCGTCGAGTTGACGTTGCCGTAGATGTCCACCTCGATCATGCCGTTCATGCCGATGCAGCCCAGGCGGCGCACCAGTTCCGGATGGTTGGAGATCTCCTGCGTGCGCATGATGATGCGCTCGCGGTAGAAATCGATGTTCTCCTTGAACGTCTCGTTGGCCTGCGGGCTCAGCGCGAAGCCGGTACACGAGGCGTAGCTCAGCACGCCATCGCGCAGCAGGTCGAGCATGCCGTCCTGGATCACTTCGGTGAACGCGGCCAGGTCGCGGAAACCGCTCCTGGCCAGGCCGGCCAGCACGGCGTTGGGGATGTTGCCCACGCCCGACTGCAGCGGCAGCAGGTTCGGCGGCAGGCGGCCCTTCTTCACCTCGTGCTTGAGGAACTCGATCAGGTGCGAGGCGATCTGTTCGCTGGTCGCATCGATCGGACTGAACGGGCTGTTGCGGTCCGGGCCGTTGGTGCGCACCACGGCCACGATCTTGTCCAGGTCGCAGCGCAGCGCGGTGTCGCCGATGCGGTCGTTGGCGTTCACCAGCGGAATCGGCTTGCGGTGCGGTGGCAGCGCGGTGCCGTAGTAGATGTCGTGCATGCCGTCGACGCCGGCCGGCTGCCATTCGTTGACCTCGACGATCACCTTCTTGGCCAGGTCCAGCCAGGTCTTGTTATTGCCGACCGAGGTGGAGGGCACCAGCGAGCCATCTTCGCGGATGGCCGAGACTTCGATCACGGCGGTATCGATCTCGCCGTAGAAGCCGAACCACACGTGCTGGGCGACGTGGCTGAGGTGGATATCGATGTAATCCAGCTTGCCCTCGTTGATGCGGTTGCGCGCATCCGGATCGCTCTGGAACGGCATGCGCATGGCGATGCCATCGGCCTTGGCCAGCGCGCCATCGAGTTCCGGCGCGGTGGAGGCACCGGTCATCAGCTTGATCTGGAAGGGCTGGCCCTGGGCGTGCACCGCTTCGATGCGGCGGGCCAGTTCGACGGGAACGGCCTTGGGATACCCGGAGCCGGTGAAGCCGCTCATGGCCACGGTTTCACCGGGCTGGATCAGCGCGGCTGCGGCCTCGGCGGAGACCACGCGGTCACGAAGACGCGCGTTGGCGATGCGATCAACAGACATGACGACAGTGTTTCTGGGGGGAAGGCCGATTATCGGCCATCCTCATCCGTACGGGGGGTTCTACCTTCGTGGAATGGCTTTTCCCCACCGGGGTCACCCATACCCACCGGTTTTGTTTTGCAGTGCAGCGTGCAAAGTGCTTTCGCAGCCCGCACGATGGCCCTGCATCCCGACGTGGGGGAGGGAGCAGAGCCCGCTGGCAGTTCGCTGCAAGCGGGCTTTTTTATTGCCTGCCGCCCAGAATGAATGCGCGGCACCCCTTCGGGGTCGGATCCTTTTGCCAAGGGCAAAAGGCTCTGACCCCAGCAGCGGCATCAACCGGCGGCACCTCGGGGTCAGAGCCCTTCGCCGTTGGCAAAGGGATCCGACCCCGCGAGAATCAGCGCATGACCCTCGCCACCGCTGACCTGCCCGCCACCCTGCAGCCCCTTGTCGAACGCGCCCTGGCGCGCCTGGCCCAGGTCCTGCCCGAGCCTGTTCCTGCCGAGCTGCTGCCGCTGCTGACCCGGCTGGCGGTGGCCAGCGACTTCGCGCTGGACACCCTGGTGCGGCAACCGGCGCTGCTGGCGCAGCTGGCCGCCCCCGACTGCCCGCCGATCCCGGCGCCGGTGCTCGATCCGCTGCAACCCAGCGACTGGCCGGCACAGCTGCGGCGCTGGCGCACCGCGATGTCCACGCGGCTGATCTGGCGTGACCTGGCCGGGCTGGACGACGTGGCGCAGACCCTGGCTGGCGCCACCACTCTGGCCGAGGATTGCCTGCGGCTGGCGCTGGACGCCCTGCAGCAGGAATTCGCACAGCGGCACGGCGTGGTTCGTGATGGCGCAGGCGTCCCCCAACAGCTGGTGGTATTCGGCCTGGGCAAGCTCGGCGGTGGCGAGCTCAACTTCAGTTCCGATATCGACCTGGTCTATGCGTACCCGCAGGGCGGCGAATCCGACGGTCCGCGCGCGCTGGCCGCCGAGGAGTATTTCGCCCGCCTCGGCCAGCGCCTGGCCAAGCTGCTGGACGAAACCACGGTCGATGGCTTCAGCCACCGCGTCGACCTGCGCCTGCGCCCGTTCGGCAGCGCCGGTCGCGTCGCGCTGTCGTTCGCGGCGATGGATCAGTACTTCCAGCGCGAAGGCCGCGACTGGGAGCGCTATGCGTGGCTGAAGGCGCGCGCGGTGGCCGGCGATATCGACGCCGGCGAAGCGTGGTTGCAGACCCTGCGCCCGTTCGTATACCGCCGCTACCTGGATTTCACCGCACTCGACGGCCTGCGTGAGATGAAGGCGGCGATCACCGCCGAAGTCGCGCGCCGCGAGCTGCACGAAGACATCAAGCGCGGCGCCGGTGGCATCCGCGAAATCGAGTTCCTGTGCCAGGCGCTGCAGCTGATCCGCGGTGGCCGCGAGCCCGCGCTGCGCGAGCGCCGCCTGCTGGTGGCACTGGACGCGCTGGTGGCCGCCGGACAGATTGCGCCCGCCGATGGCGCTGCGCTGCGCGAGGCCTACCTGTTCCTGCGCCGGTTGGAGAACCGCCTGCAGATGCTGCGCGACGCGCAGACCCACGTGCTGCCCAGCGACGCGCTGGACCGCGCGCGCATCGCCATCGGCCTCGGCTACCCGGATTGGGAGGTACTGCGCGCGGCACTGGCCGAACAGCAGCAGCGGGTCAGCACCGAATTCGCCGCGCTGCTGGCCCCGCGCAGGGGCCAGGCCGCGCCCGACGCGCTGGCCAACTACTGGCGCAGCCTGCCCGAGGGCAGCAACGCGCCGTTGCTGGCCGAAGCCGGTTTCCTCGATGCCAATGGCGCAGACCAGTCGCTGCGCGATTTCGCCCAGGGCACCGGCGTGAAGTCATTGTCCGATGCGGCGCGTGCGCGGCTGGATCGCGTACTGCCCGCGTTGCTGCATGCGGCCACGCGTTCGCCGCAGCCCGATGCCGCGCTCAAGCGCGTGCTCGGCCTGCTGCAGGCGGTCCTGCGCCGGACCAGCTATCTCGCGCTGTTGGATGAACAACCGAGCGCGTTGGCGCGTCTGGTCGATGTGCTGGCACGCAGCGCGCTGCTGGCTGAGCGGCTGGTCGCGTATCCGCTGCTGCTGGATGAACTGCTGGATGTGCGCGTGTCCGGGCCGATGCCCGATGCGGCCGGCATGCTGGCCGAGTGCCAGCAGGTGCTGGCGGTGGAAGATCCCGAATCGGCACTGCGCTGGCTCAACGAGACGCGGCTGGCGCTCAGTTTCCGCATGGCGATGGCCACGCTGGACGGCCGCCAGGGCGCGGTGGACAGCACGCGGCAACTGGCCGAACTGGCGCAGGCGGTGGTGGTCACCGTGCTGGCGATGGCCGAGGCGGACATGCGCGCCGCGCACGGAGGGATTCCCGGTGGACGTTTCGCGATCATCGGCTACGGCAGCCTCGGCGGGCTTGAACTGGGCTTCGGTTCCGACCTGGACCTGGTATTCCTGCACGACAACCCGGCCGGCGTGGAAGCCAGCGACGGCGCGCGTCCGCTGGAGCCGGGGCGCTGGTATGCGCGGCTGGCGCAGAAGGTGATGGCGCTGCTCGGTGCGGTCACCGCCGCCGGCCGCCTGTACGACATCGACGTGCGCCTGCGCCCGGATGGCGGCAAGGGGTCGCTGGTGTCTTCGCTGGCCAGCTACACCGAGTACCAGCGCGAACGTGCGTGGACCTGGGAACACCAGGCGCTGGTGCGCGCGCGTGGCGTGGCCGGCGATGCCAGCCTGCTGGCCGATTTCGAGCAGGTGCGTGCACAGACGCTGGGGCGTGAGCGCGACATGGGTGTGCTGTATGCCGACGTGCTGAAGATGCGCGGCCGCATGCGCACCGAACTGGACCGCAGCGACGCCGCACGGCTGGACCTGAAGCAGGGTGCGGGCGGCGTGGTGGACCTGGAATTCCTGCTGCAGACCGGTGTGCTTGCGCGCAGTGCGCGGCACGTGGCGTTGCTGCAGCCGCGCGATACGCCGTCGTTGATCAATGCGTTGGCTGGTGATGGTTTCCTGCCCGATGCCACTGCGCAGGCGCTGCATGGCGCGCACGCCACGCTGTTGGACGTGGGCCTGGCCTGCACGCTGGACCGCCGCCCGCGGCTGGCCCCGACCACGCCGGCGATTGAAGAGGCGTGTGCAGCGATTACGGCGGCGTGCAGAGCGGCAGAGCTGCCGTTCGCCTGAGTGCCGGATGGCGGAGGACTGCAGTTGGTAGATGCCAACCTTGGTTGGCATGAATGCCAAGCGCCAACCAAGGTTGGCGACTACCGGATCAATGGCCCTGCGGTGGCCCGCTCCTGGTAGGTGCCGACCGTTGGTCGGCACAATCTGTCGGCAGCGATGAGTTCTGCAGGGCGTGTCGACCAACGGTCGGCACCCACCGGATCAATGGCGGTCAGCTGGTGGCGCGCAACGGCGCCATCTTCCACAACAACGCGCGGAACGGGGCCAGCAGGCAGACACCGATCGCCAGCTTCACTGCCAGGTCGCCGGCGGCCCAGCTCACCCACGGCAAGGTGGAACCGGCAAACGCGATCGACCAGAAAAGGGTGGTGTCCACCGTCGCGCTGCAGGTGGTGGCCACCATCGGTGCGCGCCACCAGCTGCCGCGGCGCAGGCGGTCGAACACGGTGATGTCCAGCAGCTGGGCCACGATGAACGCCGAGCACGAGGCAATGGCGATGCGCGGGGTGGCCACCCAGATCGACAGCAGCACCGCCACCGCGAAGCCGATCCACGCCACGCGGCGCGCCGGGCCCGGGCCGAAGCGGCGGTTGATCAGGTTGCTGACCAGGAACGCGACCGGATAGCTGAAGGCGCCCCAGGTCAGCCAGTCGTTGATCGGGTACTGCACCAGCACGTTGGACAGCAGCACCACTGCACCCATGGCCAGTACCGCCAGCACCAGGGCGCGCGGGGTCAGCGGGGCAAACAGAGGGGCAGGACGCACGGACATGGCGAGCCAGGGGGACAAAGGGGATCGCCCATTATCCGCCCGGCCTGCGGCAAAGCCAAAACCGGTCGTTCAGCTTTACAGCGCTTCACTCATCACATCACCGGCGGCATAGGCCGTCGGCACATAGGCCAGGGTCTGGCCCTGCGCGCTCTTCACGTTCCAGCCGGCACCGGCCTCGGTGGGGTCGAAATGCACCCGTTGCCCGACCACGAAGGCTGCAGTCGGGTTCTCGCCCGGCGGCTGCACCGGCCAGCGCAGGGTGGCGGTGTGGTCGGCCTTGTCCGGTACCTGCAACTGCACCTGGCGTTCGCCCGTGGGCGTGGTCTCCACCTTCTTCACTTCCATTGGCGGCAGCGGCACCGCCTTGGTGCGGGTCGCCCTGGCATTGCGTTCGCTGGCCTTGAACGGCGCCTTGGACAGTTCGGACAGGCCCATCGAGGCCGCCATCGGCAGCGACAGCACCACGAACGAGGTCACGATCACGCTGGCCTCGCTGCTGTTCAACTGCGGCGCGGCGCCGGCATGGACGGTGGGCACCAGCAGCGCTGAGAGCAGCAATGCAGTGGTGGGAACGCGCAGGCAACGGAACATGGAGACCTCCTGGTCAGCGTGGGGCGGCGGCTCAGCGCCGGGTATCGAAGATGTCGCGCGGGCCGGTAGCCTCGGGCAGGTATTCCAGCGCACGGCCCTGGTTGTCCTTCAACTGCCAGCCCTGGTCATTGCCCGTCGGCTCGAAGTTCACGGTCTGGCCCACGGTGAACTGCACGGCCGGGTCGCCAACGCCGCGCGGGTACTGCATCGACGCGGTGTTCTGCGGATCGTTGGCATCGCGCAGCAGCACTTCGCGGCGGCCGTCGACGGTAGTGGCAATCGCGCTCACCTCCATCTGCGGCAGCTTGATCTGCTGCGGGCGGGCCAGCGGCTGGCCGGCATCGGCGGCATCCTGGGCTTCCTTCGCCGCGGCGGCGCGGGCCGAGGCCACCATCTGCGTGGACATTTCCAGGCTCGGTCCCTGCGGGCCCGGGTCATGGATGATCACGATGCGGCGTTCGGCATGGGCGGCCGATGACCAGGCCAGCGCGGTGACGATCAGCATCGATACCAGGGAGTTGTGCAGCAGACGCATGTCGTTCTCCTTGCGGGATTCAGGGCGAGGCGGCGGTGGCACCGGCCACCGGCACATGGGGGATCACCAGTTCCTGCTGCAGCTGGCTGCGCTGGTGCAGGAAGTCGAACACCGATTCCACCGTCACCACCGAATAGTTGCCGGAGATGCGTTCGCCGGCCGGATGGTCGGTGGTGGTGGCGTTGGCCACGAACAGGCGCGCACCCACGCGCTTGCCCAGGCCGATATGCAGCACGCTGGGCTGGTACTTCTGCTGGCGCAGCCACTGCTGTGCCTGTTCGCGCTTGACGATGGCCGGCGCGCCTTCGGCCTGCGCCATCGCCGCCGCCAGCACCTCCAGCACCCACTGGTTGGAGTTCTGATAGTCGGTGGCGAACGGGTAGGCGACCACGTTGTACTTGGTTTCGTGCAGCGCCTTGGGCTGGATCGAGGGCGACACCAGCATCGCGCGCAGTGCGGCACGCAACGGTGCCGACGGCACGCCGATGCGCAGGTCGGTATGGCCGCCGCTCTCGCCGACGAAGTTGCCGAGGCCCTCGTGGTACAGCTGCGAGCTGTCGGTCTTGCAGCGGTTGAGCAGGTGCATCGCGCGCCAGCGGCCGTCGTCCTCGCGCAGCAGGAAGGCCAGGTGGCTGTGGCGCAGGCCATAGCGGCTCAGGTCCTGGCCACCGCGCGCGGCCACCACCACGTCCACATCGGGCAGCGCGTCCAGGCGTTCGGCGGTGGTCCAGGCCACGTCCAGCATCGCCGCCTGCGACGCCACGCTGGGGGAGCGCTCGCGGCATTCGGTGCTGTTGGCCCAGGCCGGTGCGGTCGCCAGCAGGCTGGCGATCAGCAGCGCGGCGCGGTGCAGGCGGGAAAAACGATCCATGTCGGTACCTTCAACGGCGGGCAGGCCCGCGCGCCGATCATACGCTGCTCAGCGCAGCGGGCGATCCACGCCCTTGCGCTTGAGCTCCTTGTCGCAGGCGTCACTGATGGGAGCCACCGGCAGTGGCGGGCGCTGGCCCTTCGGATCGCGCAGCGCCGGTTGTTCGCGGTACGCGTCCAGCTGCTGCTGGCATTGATACGAGATCGGATCCAGCTCGGTGGGCGCGGTGGAACACGCGGCGAGCAGGGCCAGGGGCAGCAGGAGCAGGGTACGCATGAAGAAGTTCAGTCCAACGGGGGGCCTTGGACTGTAACCGTGGTGCCGGATCGAAATGTTCAGAAAACGCTGCGCACCCGGCATTACCGCGATGCCAGGCGCCCAGGATTGCCGGCCAGCGGCCGGCACTACCCCAGTGCCAGGCGCTGTTTCACTTCCGCCGCCACCCGCGCGGTTTCGCGCAGCGGCTCGATGCGGTCGTACTGCCAGTCCAGCCAGTGCGCCTGCAACCGCCCACGTTCGCGCAGCTGCTGCTGGAAGCGCGCCAGGCGGCCCTGCGCTGTGTCGGCCAGCGCCACCATCACCGGCATGCGCGTGGCGCACGCCTCCGAGAGCAGGTTCACCGAATCGGGCGAGACCACCACGCGGTTGGCCCAGCCGAGCAGTCCGCCATAGGGATTGGTACCGTCGCCGCCATCGCCCCAGATCACGTGCGGCAGGTCGGCGAATTTCGCGCGCAGGATCTCCGCCAACGCCGGTGGGGTGCGTCGCGAGGTGGTGGCCAGCAGGCTGCCGCCTTCGCTGCGGATCTGCTCGGCCAGCGCCTGGAACACGCCGACCATCGCCGTCTCGTTCCAAGGCGCCAGCGGCGTCGGCCCACCGACCAGCAGTGCGGTGCGCGGGCCGGGCAGGGTGCTGAAGCCGGCGAACGCAGCGCGGCCCCAGGCCAGCCAGTCATCGTCCACCGGGTTGAGGCTGCCGAGCAGGGTGAGCACGTTGCTGCCGCGCAGGGTGTCGTGTTCGGGCACCACCACCACGTCCCAGTGGCGCGCGCCGATGCGCGGGTCGAGGATCTGCACCACCTGGCTGCCGCGTGCGCGCAGCACGCGCAGGGCGCCAGCGGCCTGGCGGCCACAGCCGATCGCCAGCGCCGGGGCGTCGGCAGCCAGCGTCGCGAAGGCCTCGCCGTAGCCGTTCACATCGCCGGGCAGGCGCCGCGGCGACAGCCAGCGCCAGGGCGCGCGCGGTTGCAGCAGCAGCGGTCGGTGGGTGCCCTGGCGCAGTGCCGAGGCCAGCGCGACCGCCTGGCGGACATTGCCCGCACGGCCGTCAGTGACCGTCCAGGGCGCGCTCGATCGTTTCACCATTGGCATTAATTCGTTTCAGTCCTGCTGGGTGTTGCAACAGTCGCGACACTCTACACTGCGGCTCGTCGATTCGCCCCGCGCCGCCCGCGGGCACTGACTTCCTTTCGCCGCCCTGGAGATCCACCGATGTCCCACGCGCTCGACGCCGCCGCCCTCGATCAGCTGTTCCGCACGGCCCGCACCCAGAACGCCTTCCTCGACAAGCCGGTCCCCGAGAGCCTGCTGAAGGAACTGTACGACCTGGTGAAGTGGGGTCCCACCGCGGCCAACACCACGCCGGCCCGCTTCGTCTTCGTCACCTCGAAGGAAGCCAAGGACAAGCTGGCCCCGGCGCTGTCCGAAGGCAACCTGGCCAAGACCATGGCGGCGCCGGTCACCGTCATCATCGGTTTCGACCTGGACTTCCACGAGAAGCTGCCGTACCTGTTCCCGCACACCGATGCCAAGGCCTGGTTCGACGGCCCGCAGGAAGGCCGCCATGAAGCCGCCATCCGCAACGGCAGCCTGCAGGGCGCCTACCTGATCCTGGCCGCGCGCGCGCTGGGCCTGGATGCCGGCCCGATGTCCGGCTTCGACCCGGCCAAGGTCGACGAAGCCTTCTTCGCCGGCACCTCCATCAAGTCGAATTTCCTGGTCAACCTGGGTTACGGTGACCCGGCGGGCCTGTTCCCGCGCCTGCCGCGCCTGTCGTTCGACGAAGCGGCGCGCATCGCGTAAGTCGCTGTATCGGTTTCGGGCCCGCCGTCGTGCGGCGGGCTCTTGCTGCACCGTGTACCCACCCTACGATCCGGAGAGTTCCTCAGATGAGCGCCACCCGTAAACTGCTGCTGCCGCTGGCCCTGACCCTGGCCATCGCCGCCTGCTCCAAGCCGGCCGACACCGCTGCCCCGGCCGCCGATGCCGCCGCCCCGGCCACCACCGAGCAGGCCGCCACCCCGGCTGCTGATGCCGCCGCTGCTGCGCCGGCCGCTGAAGCGATCAAGATCGCCTCGGGCACCTACAAGCTGGACCCGAGCCACACCGACGTGCTGGCGCAGTGGAGCCACTTCGGCTTCTCCAACCCGAGCGCGCACTTCGGCAACGTCGAAGGCACCCTGGTGTACAACGCCGAAGACGTGACCAAGTCCACCGTGGAAGTGAAGCTGCCGCTGAGCGGCCTGAACAGCTTCACCGCCAAGTTCGACGAGCACCTGAAGAGCGCCGACTTCTTCGACGCCGCCAAGTTCGCCGATGCCACCTTCAAGAGCACCAAGGTGGAAGCGGCCGGCACCAACAAGCTGACCGTTACCGGCGACCTGACCATCAAGGGCATCACCAAGCCGGTCACCCTGGATGTCACCGTCAACGGCGGCGGCGAGCACCCGATGGCCAAGGTTCCGGCCGCCGGCTTCGATGCCACCACCACCCTGAAGCGCAGCGATTTCGGCGTCGGCGCCTACGCCCCGAACGTCAGCGATGAAGTGAAGATCCGCATCACCACCGAAGCCACCGGCGAAAAGCCGGCCGCTTGATGCACCCCGCTCACTCGTCGTGAGAAGGCAGAAGGCCCGCTGAAAAGCGGGCCTTCTTTTTGGGTGCGGGGGAACGCGCGTTGGTAGATGCCAACCTTGGTTGGCACATGGGCACTCCGCAGGCCAACCAAGGTTGGCCACTACCGGGTACGCGCCCTCAGCGCAACGCGCCCAACCATGCCACGCACGCTTCGCTCGGACTCTGCTTGGCCTTCACCGCCAGCCCGCTCACCCGCACGAACGTCTGCGCGGCCTGCGCCACCACCTGGCGTGCGATCAGCGCCGCCTGCTTGGTCGCGGCCTGCTGCTTGCGCAGCTGCACGATGTTGATCGAAGGCCGGCCCACCGGCGCGTACTTCTGGTCGCGGCGCAGCACGTCGGCCACCTGGGCCACTTCGAATTCGGCCTGCAGGTAGCGGTGTTGTGCCGCCACCAGCTCGCGCAGCGGCGCGCGCAGCACGGCGGTGTCGGCGAACGCGGCCAGTGCCGCATCGCAGGCGGCGTCATCGGCAAAGCGGGTACGCAGCGCATCCACGCTGGCCAGGGTCAGTTTGGCCATGTGGGCCTCGTTGCTGCAGGAAAGGAGCGCGATTGTCGCATTGCTTGGCGGCTGATGCGTTGAACCGGGTGTCGGAATCCGTGTAGAGCCGAGCCCACGCTCGGCTCATCGCGCGCAGCGCGAGGGTTTTCCGATGGCGGAGCGGAGAGCAGCCGAGCGTGGGCTCGGCTCTACAATGGCTGTTGTATCACCCACGGAAGGAAGACCCATGCAGGACGCGCAGTACTGGTTGAACGAATTCTGGTCGGGCCTGAGCGTGCTCGATCTGCTGGGCGGCAGTGTGCTCGGTACGCTGCTTGGCCTGGTGCTGGGCATCCTCGGCTGGCGCTGGCTGCACCGCCGGGGTTGGTTGCAGCGGCGCAAGCGCTGGCATCACTGGCTGCTGGCCAGCTACGTGGTGCTGCTGCCGCTGGCCACGGCCTTCTTCGGGCTGCAGCTGGGCTTCACCGCCGGTGCGCACCGCGCGCTGTTCAAGCAGCTCGATCATTTCCAGCCGCACCTTCAGACCCTGGTGGAAGGCTGGAGCGAAGGCTTCACCGACTCGCTGGACGACCCGCGCATGCGCGAGGCATTGCGCAGCCAGGGCACGGTGGGCGATGTGGCCGACACCATTGCCTCGGCCTACCTCAGCGAACATCCGTTGCCCGGCCTTGATCGTCTTGGCAATGGCCCGTTGGCACGCGGCACCGGCTGGGTGATCGGCAAGGTGCGCGAAGGCCTGCTGCGCGGCATGGTGGAAGACACGCTGGTGGACAAGGCCGGCACGGTCGGGCTGGAACCCAAGGTGGTGCGTGAGGCGCTGACCATGCATGTGGATGAGCTGCTGCACACCCGTGGCGTGCTGCGGCTGGTGAAGGCGCAGATCAACGGCATGATGCCCGGCGTGTACTTCGGGCTGCTGCTGCCGCTGCTGGTCATCGCGCTGCTGGTGGCGCTGGAGATCTGGGCCGCGCAGCGGTTCGGGTGGACGGGGCAGGTGGCCAAGCCGCCGGTCGCGGTCCCTCCTGTAGAGCCGAGCCCATGCTCGGCTCATCGCGCGTAGCGCGATGGGTCCATCGGTGGCCGAGCGGAGAGCAGCCGAGCGTGGGCTCGGCTCTACACAGTCAAGGGCGTGCGGACCAACGGTCCGCACCCACCAGGCAGGTTCTGGTGCATGGGGTCAGATCCCTTTTCCACAGGAAAAGGGATCTGACCCCGAGCCGGTCAATCGCCGTCGGTTTCGTCCTGGTGGGCCTTCCAGTAGCCGGTCGAGCGGATCCAGTCGCGCGGCACGCCCAGGTGGCCTTCGATGAACTTGCGCATCATCCGCGCGCGGCGCGATTCGGTGGCGATCCAGTAGAAGACATCGCCGTCCGGGGCCTCGAAGTCGGTCAGCATGTCTTCCAGCAGCGTGCTGCTGGCCGCCGGGAAGCCGTTGCGCTCCAGCCAGTGGATGCGCACGTTCTCGTACTGCGGCAGGTCCTGGCGTTCGGCCTCGTCGCGCACTTCAATGAAGGCCTGCACCTCGGCAGCGTCCGGCAGCACGTCCAGCCAGCGGGCGATGGCCGGCAGCGCGGTTTCATCGCCGATCAGCACGTAGGCGTCGTAGGTGTCGGCCACCACGAACGAGCCACGTGGGCCGCCGATCACCAGCGTGTCGCCCGGCTGCGCGCGCTCGGCCCACGGCCCGGCAATACCCTGGTCGTGCAGCACGAAGTCGATGGCCAGCTCGCCGGTTTCGTGGTCCCACCAGCGCGGGGTGTAGTCGCGCGACGGCGAGGGCTCCTTGTCGGCCGGGTAGCTGCGGCCTTCGGCGGTCAGCACCGGCAGCACCATCTCGCCGCTGGCATTGGGGAAGAACAGCTTGATGTGGTCGTCGGCACCGGGCGAATCGAAGCCGGCCAGATCGTCGCCACCCAGCACCACGCGGCGCATGTGCGGGGTGACCTCTTCGGTGCGCAGCACGGTCAGTTCACGGAAGCGCACATCCAGGCGCAGGCGCGTATTGTTGTGTTCGGTCATGGGGATACCTGTAAAGGTGTCGCGCGGGGGCGCGCGGCATGGGGGAGGACCTGGCTGGATTCAGTCTGGCTGGGTCGTTGAAAACGGTGGGCTCTCGCTACCGGCGGTACCGTTGAGCAGGGCCGACGCCCGCGTCAGCAGCGCCGCCACTTCTTCCGCCTCGCCCTCGGCCCAGCGGCCGTGGTGATGCACCAGCGCCCGCTTGAACTCGCGCAGGGCAGTGGCCAGCGGCGGCGGCAGCGAGGCCTTGGTGATCTCGCGGGCACGGTCGAAGGCTCGCCGTTGCGCCAGACGCACCTGGGTGCGCTGCACCTTCAGCTCGAACTCGCCGGCAGCGGTGATGCGGAAGATCCGCTTCCCATCCACTTCCTCGGCCTCGATCCAGCCGGCCTGCTCGAAGCTGGCCAGCAGCGGGTACATGGTGCCGGCGCTGGGCGTGTAAGCCTGCATGAACTGGTTGCTGATCAGCTGCATCAGCTCGTAGCCATGGCGCGGCTGCTCGCCGATCAGGGCCAGCACCAGCAGGCGCAGGTCGCCGCGGCTCAGCACGCGTGGCTGGCCGTTGCGGCGGGGCACCGCCGGATCGGTGGAACGGGCTCTGGGGGAAGCGGGGCGGCTCATTTCGATATATCGGTAAACGAGTGTGCAAACGATATATCGATATATCGAAGCCGGCAATCATCGATCCGGCCACAAGCAGGACCGTTTTGGGCCACGGGCGGCCGCGTGCACAGCAAAAGGGGCGCCCCTTGCAGGGCGCCCCGGCGAACCGTGGAAGGGAGCAGGGCCGCCAGGCCCCTCACTCGCGGCCCATGCTGGACCCGCAGCCGGTACCGATCCAGAGGCAGATGCGACATGTTGTCGCCGGTTCAGTACCGTTGCCCGAACCGCCCCTACAGCGGTGCCGGAGTTGCCCTACAACCGTCATCGGCAGCGGTAACACTGCGTCCTGCACATGGGCGCAGCGGCCCGCAAGCGACAGCCCGCGCAGCCACCAAGGCCCGCCGCAGGGCCGTCAGCGGGCCCGGCAAGCCCCTTGCGGACACTGGCCGGTTGCATCCATACGCCTGCGTAGCCAAGTGACGAAAGCCCTTGGTGCGCTACACTTTGCGGTCTAGAAATCTATACAACAGTCGCGCGCGTGCGTGCGGTTATGGGAGCGCTAATGAACTGGTTGAACGAGGTGCTGAACAACGACCCGAATCCTGTGGAAACCCAGGAGTGGATCGAGTCGTTGAAGGCCGTTATTGATGTCGAGGGCTCCGAGCGCGCGCATCAGCTGCTGGAAGGCATGGTGGAACTGACCCGTCGTTCGGGCGCCTACCTGCCGTTCTCTCCCACCACCGAATACGTCAATACCATCGAACCGCAGTTCGAGGCCAAGAGCCCGGGCAACGCCGAGCTGGAATGGCGCATCCGTTCGATCATCCGCTGGAACGCGATGGCCACCGTGGTCCGCGCCAACCGCAAGCCGGGTGACCTGGGCGGCCACATCGCCTCGTTCGCCTCCGGCGCCACCCTGTACGACGTAGGCTTCAACCACTTCTGGCGCGCCCCGAGCGAGAACCACCCGGGCGACCTGCTGTTCATCCAGGGCCACAGCGCCCCGGGCATCTACGCGCGTTCCTTCCTGGAAGGCCGCATCAGCGAAGAGCAGCTGGACAAGTTCCGCATGGAAGTGGACGGCGGTGGCCTGTCCTCGTACCCGCACCCGTGGCTGATGCCGGACTACTGGCAGACCCCGACCGTGTCGATGGGCCTGGGCCCGCTGGCCGCCATCTACCAGGCGCAGTTCATGCGCTACCTGGAAAACCGTGGCCTGATCGAGAAGTCCGACCGCAAGGTGTGGTGCTTCATCGGCGACGGCGAGAGCGACGAGCCGGAAACCCTGGGTGCCATCGCGCTGGCCGGCCGTGAAGGCCTGGACAACCTGATCTTCGTGGTGAACTGCAACCTGCAGCGCCTGGACGGCCCGGTGCGCGGCAACGGCAAGATCATCCAGGAACTGGAAGGCGTGTTCCGTGGCGGCGGCTGGAACGTGATCAAGCTGCTGTGGGGCGGCTACTGGGATGCCCTGCTGGCCAAGGACACCAACGGCGTCCTGAAGAAGCTGATGATGGAAACCGTCGACGGCGAATACCAGAACTGCAAGGCCTTCGGCGGCGCGTATACCCGCGAGCATTTCTTCGGCAAGTACCCGGAAACCGCTGCGATGGTCGCCGGCCTGAGCGACGACGACATCTGGCGCCTGAACCGTGGTGGCCACGACCCGCACAAGGTGTACGCCGCCTACCACCAGGCCGTGAACACCAAGGGCATGCCGACCGTCATCCTGGCCAAGACCGTGAAGGGTTACGGCATGGGCAGCGCCGGTGAGGCACTGAACCCGACCCACCAGACCAAGAAGCTGGACGACGAAGCGGTGCGCCACTTCCGCGACCGCTTCAACATTCCGGTGACCGACGCGCAGCTGGCCGACGGCCAGGTGCCGTTCTACCACCCGGGCGCGGATTCGCCGGAAGTGCAGTACCTGCAGGAACGCCGGGCCGCGCTGGGCGGTTACCTGCCGCAGCGCCGCCGCAAGGCCGACAAGACCTTCGTGGCGCCGAAGCTGGAAGCGTACGAACGCCTGCTGAAGAGCAGCGGCGAGCGCAGCTACTCCACCACCATGGCGTTCGTGCAGAGCCTGAACATCACCCTGCGCGACAAGGAACTGGGCCCGCACATCGTGCCGATCGTGGCCGACGAAGCCCGTACCTTCGGTATGGAAGGCCTGTTCCGCCAGATCGGCATCTACGCGCCGTTCGGCCAGAAGTACAAGCCGGTCGATGCCGACCAGCTGATGTTCTACCGCGAAGACCAGAGCGGGCAGGTGCTGCAGCAGGGCATCAGCGAGCCGGGTGCGATCAGCTCGTGGATGGCCGCCGGTACCAGCTACTCGGTCAGCAACGTGCCGATGCTGCCGTTCTACATCTACTACTCGATGTTCGGCTTCCAGCGCGTGGGCGACATCGCCTGGCAGGCTGCCGACATGCGTACCCGCGGCTTCCTGCTGGGTGGCACCGCCGGCCGCACCACGCTGAACGGTGAAGGCCTGCAGCACGAAGATGGCTTCAGCCATCTGGTGGCCGGTGGCATCCCGAACGTGCGCAGCTACGACCCGACCTTCGGCTTCGAAGTGACGGTGATCCTGCAGCACGGCACCAAGCGCATGATGGAAGACCAGGTGGACGAGTACTACTACGTCACCCTGATGAACGAGAACTACACCCACCCGGAAATGCCGGAAGGCGCGGCCGAAGGCATCGTCAAGGGCATGTACCTGCTGACCGACGCCGGCAAGCCGAAGAAGGGCGAGCTGCGTGTGCAGCTGCTGGGTTCGGGCACCATCCTGCGCGAAGCCATTGCCGCAGCCGAGCTGCTGGACAAGGACTTCGGCGTGACCGCTGACATCTGGAGCTGCCCGAGCTTCAACGAACTGCGTCGCGATGGTTTCGACGTGGAACGTGCCAACCGCCTGCATCCGGAAGGTGAACAGCGCAAGGCCTACGTGACCGAGCTGCTGGAAGGCCGCCAGGGCCCGGCGATCGCCGCCACCGACTACGTGCGTGCGTATGCGGACCAGATCCGCGCGTTCGTGCCGATGTCTTACACGGTGTTGGGTACGGATGGTTTCGGCCGTTCGGATACGCGTGCGAACCTGCGCCGGTTCTTTGAGGTGGATCGCTACTACATCGCGCATGCCGCGATTGCGGCGCTGGCGAAGGAAGGGAAGATGACCGCGAAGGATGTGGCCCGGGCGATCAAGCAGTACAAGATTGATCCGGAGAAGGCTAATCCTGTTGGGGTTTGATGGATAAGGCTTAGTGGGATTATTCGAAAGGCGGCCACTGGCCGCCTTTCGTCTTTTTAGGACTAGATGCCTTGAATCGTCCGGATAGACGTTTGACAGCCTCTCCAACAATCAACTCTGGCCGCACTCACGGGCTTGACTCGTCATCTCTCGAGAGTGCCTAGGTGTCTGAGTTGCGTGGCTTACCTTCGACCCTGTTCCGTTGGAGCAGGTCCCATGATTTCCATGGAACATTATGGAACACTCGACTCAAACATAGGATTGAATGAAATTCAGGTAACTGAAACAATCAATCGGTTGGTTGGACAGAATCGTTGTGACAACTAAAGGGGGTTGCGAGCATGGAAGAAGGCACTGGAAGTGGCGCGATTGAAAAGGATGACCCGGGGATCGACGCTGCAGAGCGAGATCTTCTCGGCCTAATGATGCGGGGCCGGACACTGGCAGAAGCTGTGTCCTCTGCTACCGAAGACATCACTGCTAGGCTCGGAAGGTATCCTCAAGTAGTTGCAGAGCAGGTAGTTCTTATCGATCTCGCGCGCCTCCGGATCTTGGAGCGGCAGGAACAGATATCTTACTGGCGCAAGCAAGCCGTTAAGCAGGGAAGAGCCGACTGGTACGGCGGTCCAGGCGACGATGCGACCATCTGGACTGCGCTGAAGCAGAGGCTAAAGTCACTTGGGCGATCGGAGGAAGAGATACGTTCTGTCGATGAGGACAGCACCGCGGTTGTGTCTCTATTGGAGAATCCCGGCAAAACGACATTTGACTGCAGAGGCCTCGCCATCGGCCATGTTCAGAGCGGAAAAACCGGCAATATGGCGGGCGTAATCGCAAAATCAGCAGATACGCCGTACAAGTTTTTCGTGGTGCTATCGGGATTGACTGACACCCTGCGAAATCAAACGCAGATTCGTTTGGATGGCGATCTGATCGAGAGTGGGCAGCAAGATCGATGGTACCGCTGGACTCAAGCCGATATGACAAAGGATGGGCGCTTGGAGAAAGGAGACTTCAGGGACACGGCTGCCGGAGGATTCCCGCTGGATGGATCGCGAAATCATCTTGCGGTCATGAAAAAGAACGCCAACATCCTACGTCGATTCAAAAACAAGCTCAAAGCGACTCCGAAAAGCATCCTTGAGAGTACTCCATTCCTCATCATTGATGACGAGTGCGATCAGGCCAGTGTGAACTCTGCGCAGCTGCAGAGCGCAATCTCCGCGACAAACAAACTCATTCGTGAAATCGTCGAGTTGCTTCCCCGTGTGACCTATGTGGGTTACACCGCGACTCCCTTCGCAAATGTGTTGATCAATCCAAACGATACGGAAGACTTGTATCCGCGAGACTTTATTTATCCTCTCAGTCGCCCGCGCGCATACTTCGGAGCTGCAGAGCTCTTCGGGCGTGAAGCTCTGGAGGGGGAGGATGCTGGGGGGGAAACTGGTTACGACATGATTCGAATCGTTCCAGAAGACGAAGCACAGTTCTTGAGGCCATCATCCAGAAAGGTTTCCGACTTCAGGTTCGAGGTAACAAAATCGCTTGCAGATGCGATTAATTACTTTGTCATGACGGTGGCTGCAAGGGAGGTAAGAGGTCAGGATGAGGAGCACAGTACGATGCTCGTCCACACTTCAATGCTCAATAGCGTGCACCGTTCTACGAGAATGGCCGTTGAGCCGTATCTCGCCGAGTTGAGAGCGAAGTTGTCGTCAAATGACGCCAATACGATTAAGGAACTCAACAAACTGTGGAATGACGAATGTTCCCGCGTTGACGCTTCTGATTTTGGTTTGACTGAGATAAATTTCAGTCAGATCGTCGATAGGTTGAGCTCTGTTGTCGGGTCGATCTCCGTGAAGGTCGAAAATTGGAGTAGCACCGATAGGATCGATTACTCAGAGCCGGCACGTCGATATCTGGTTATCGGTGGTAATGTCCTGGCTCGCGGCCTCACGCTTAATGGGTTGATTGTTAGCTACTTTATGCGCACCTCAAGCCAATACGATACCCTTATGCAGATGGGGAGATGGTTTGGATATCGGAAGGGGTTTGCTGACCTTCCTCGGATCTGGATGGAAGACGACGTCAGAGAAGCTTTCTTCAACTTGGCAACAGTAGAGGAAGAAATTAGGCGAGATGTTCTGCGGTATGAAGAAGAGAACATAACTCCGATGCAATTCGCAGTGAGAATTAGGAAGATTCCAGGTTTGGCCATCACTGCTCGTTCAAAAATGCGAAATTCCAAGACCGCTGAGATCGGCTATGAAGGCCAACACCTCCAGACGATAAGGCTGTCAAGAAAGAACAGCCCCGTGATGCTCGCCAACTGGAGGAGTGCTGAAGCCCTTTTCCCTGAGGCAGTGAATGTGAGAACGTCTGGGTCATCGATCGTTCGGGAGGGGGTCGAGGTAGCGGAGATCAAGCAGTTCATAGGCCGGTACTGCTTTGAGCCGGGTCGTCTCCTTAGCAGTAATTCGATCATTTCCTACATCGACTCTGTGAACTCAAAAAGCTCGGCCCTTGAGCGGTGGAATGTAGCTGTTGTTGGAAGTGGGAGCGGTCCACTTAGCGACAGACCGATGGGAGCTTTGGGAAGCGTCAGGACGGTGAATCGATCCCCACTGAAGGACTCCGGCGATGTGGCATTCATCAAAGCACTCATGTCTCGACGTGATCTGTTGGTCGATATGGATGGGGCGATCGCAAACATGGCGAGCCTGAGTTGGGATGAAGTTAAGATGCATCGTGAGAAGAATAAGATGCGTCCGTTGCTCCTGCTCTATCCAATCGCCAAAAACTCAACTGCAGACAGCAGCCAGCGCGAGGACATGGAGGCTGATGCAGATCTGCTTGGTGTTGGCTTGGTCTTCACCGGGAGACCTGGAGCGGGTAAGGAATACGTCCAGGCTGACCTCCAAGCAGAGGACGCGCAGACAGAGGAATTCACTGGGGAAGATGCAATCCCAGAGGAGTTGATCGATGCAGCGCGCTGATGCGGACCGGGAGGGAAGACTTAAAGCAGCATGGGCACTGATTTCTCAGTCATCATGTGACCGATCAGACTTTCGCTCATCCTCAATACAAGGTGAAAGCCGTCCAGCTGAAGTTACGCTCGATAGTGAGGGCAACAAGGGGGTTCTACTGCCCCTTTCCCCTGGAGAGGCGCTCGGAATTCCCCAGAGTAGTGCCGATGGTGGAGGCGCGCTCAGAATTTCTGTTCAGAACTTCTTGAATGGCCATGTGTCCGTTAGGGCTCTGCACATATGGTGTGTTGATCGCGCGTGTGATGCGGCCTTCACGTCGTTCATCCTTCTCCTGTTTGATAAGGCAGAGAGCCTCTCTTTGTCCGAGGCTGTGTTGAACAGTCGGCAGGAGTTCGAGGGGCTTGTCCTAGGATTCGAGTCGAATTCCCGGGTGATAACCGGCCTTGTCGGTGAGTTGATGGTTCTTAGAGATCTCGTCATGGCCCGCAGGCAATCTATTAGATTCTGGGGGGGCGGGAGACGAGAGCGTCACGATTTCCGCAATGGCTCGCTTGCGCTCGAGGTCAAGACATCTCGACGAGCAGAATCCAAGAATAATGTGATCCATATTTCCGACTGGGATCAACTTGACCCGCCGGACGGTGGGGAGCTATTCCTTAGAGTAATTAAACTGGAACAGGTCGAGTCCGGCCCTATAAGCGTGCTGAAGCTTGTAGAGGAAATTCGGGGGTTGCTGCCGGGTGACCTCTCAACGGAATTTGAATCGCGGATTTCGAGCTATGGGGAGTCCGTCCTGAGAGACAATACCCAAATGGTTTGTCAAAGCGCCTTTACCTACGTAGTTGACGAGAACTTCCCTCGCCTTTCCCGGGATTCGCTAAGGGGCGATGCGAATGTATCAGGGGTATCGGACGTGACCTATAAACTGGACTTGGGATCATCCGTGCAGTGTCAGCGTGAATGGCTTCCGGTTGTGGTTTCGCTTGTAGGGGGAGATGATGCTTGAAAGGCTATCTGAACGAGTGGGCCCGACCGGAAGCCTCCAAGGCGAAGGAATCGCCAATCTTCTTGGTCGACCACCATTTGATCCCTTGACCTTGGTAATTCGTGAGGCGGGACAAAACATCTGGGATGCTCGCAGCTCTGTTGTTTCCGGTAGTGACCGTGTCCCTCGCATGCTTGTCCGCGTGCGTACACTGACGACGCAGCAAAGTGGTGTATTAAGGCGGCTTTTCGACGCAGGGGATGAGACAACAAACGAGCCAGTTGGTACTAGTGCGCTCGAGCAGTGCCTGAAAGAAGTCGGGCCCATAAAGGTTCTCGAAATTTGCGATTTCGGAACAACCGGGCTCTGCGGTGATACCGATCCACAGAAGTCTAAGAGTAAGTTCGTCCGATTCTTCTTTGACATCGGTTCGGCACACTTTGACAGTGGTGATGGCGGAACGTACGGATATGGACGCTCATCCCTCTACCTGGCCGGCGCTGCAAGGGCCATTGTTGTCGATTCTCTGACCGATGATGGTTCGAAAGAGCGGAGGTTCATGGCTGCGAGAATTGGATCGTCCTATGAGCGCTCAACAAGGAAAGGGAAAGAGAGATTCACCGGGAGGCACTTCTGGGGGCGGGTTGCGGAATCCGGCCGTGTCGCGCCGGTTGTAGGATCTCGTGCTGCATCCTTGGCCCGCGCTTTGGGAATGCTTGATCGCGAGGCTTCGGATAGCGGAACCTCTGTACTGATCCCTTGGCCGGAACTACCCGCGAAAGACACTGCTCGGGTAATCACTGACATAGTTATTCACAACTTATGGCCAAAGTTGGTGAAGACTAAGGGCGTGCCATCAATGGTGATCGAGGTCGAGCTGGATGGGGAGCCCATCCCGTTGCCAGACCCAGCAAGACACCCGGTATATGGTCTTTTTGCGACGGCACTCGTGAGAGCTCGGTCCAGGAGTCTCGCAAAGGGCGCCTTTCCGCTGGGAACAATAAAGCCACATCAGATAGCCGGACACATTGCGTTTGCAGATCAATCGCCACGCGTACTACTCGGATGCGATGAAGACGTCCGTCCGGAGAGGGTATTTGACCGCGGTGTTCGTCACGTGGCTCTAATGCGAGCCAGTGAACTTGTCGTTCGATACGACGAATTTCCTGAGACTGTGGGCAGTAAAGAATGGGCTGGTGTCTTTCTCTGTGATGACACGCCGGCAATATCTCAGATATTTGCGTCATCTGAGCCGCCCGCGCATGATGATTGGATACCCGATAGACTCATCGGGCAAAATGCCTCGCTTGTACGAGTAACTCGCCGCCGACGGATTCCTGAGAAAGTTAAAGAACTGTACGGTGCAAATCTTAGGTCAGAGTCGGGTGAGCCATCAAAGGCCTCGCTTGCTGGGATCGCTGATCGATTCTCGGAGAACTTTCTCCAAGGAGATGGCAGCAGCGCTGATGCGGAGCCCGCAGTTGGCGGTGCTGGCGGCAAACCTGGGGGCGCGAGGATCAGATCACTAAGATTTCTACACCTCAAGCTCGATGGATCTGCTCGGGTCGCTGTCTTCTCCACAGGAAGCTCGTTCCCAGGCCCGGTTTTTGTTCGCGCAGACGTCGCAATTGAGGGGGCCTCTGCAGATGATGTTCCTGCAGACTATCGTCTCCCGGAAGTCAGGGGGTGGACACTGCCAAGTGGATCCTTCTCCGAAGGCTGTAGTGTCACAATTGGCCCGGATGGGGATTATTTGCTCGAAGTCGAGTTTAACGGCGACTATTCTATTGCTGCGTCTTTGATTGTCGAAAGGAAGCTCTAATGCGACGTACCCGAGCAATTCCTCCTTTCATTACCTTGGATCAGAATGCTGTCACGGTCTATCCATTACAAGGCTGGGAGCTTCGACGTTCCGGTCACGACTCAGTAGTCATTCCCGACAAGGGCGCATTTCCCGCTTGGGACTCCTCCTTGGGCTTCTCGTTGCGACGAGTATTTAGCGTTGATGTGGAGGGGATGGTTGATCTGCTCGGCCTTGGGCGTGGCGCGCAACTATCTATCGTGGCGCGCGTAGAAACAGCGCGTGGAATGTTCTCCACAGTTGCGAAAAGGGAGATCCTCAAGCAAGGCGAAAGGGAAGTCGAGATCATCATTGAGCCTGATAGTTCCAAGCTCTCACTTGATGTCGTTGTTCACATAAGCGTAGTGGTGGATGCGGCCGGCTTAGCTCCTAGTGGCTTGTCTGCAAGCATTGCTGGCTCGAGAGTTTGGCAAGATTCATGGTCTAGCAAGTTGGAGGGAGGACGAAGACGGCTTCCTATAGAAGTGGTCTCTTTCAGGAATCTCGGGATCGGAAAGCACGATCGCGGTTTGATTCACGTGCAGGTAGCAGACGCCCTGGAGCTTGATTTTGAACAGGCGGTCTGTGTCTACGTGAATGGAGACTACCCCGGCTTTGTCCAGGCCTTGGATAAAGGGGATAGTCATGCGGTTAGCTATTTTGAAGAGGCCATCATTAGGCAGGTTATATCCTTCTCTCTATCTCAGGAAGGGGATTTTGAATCAGCCGTTCTCATTGCTGATTCTGCAGCGAATCAAGTGTCATCTTGGCTGGCGGCAATCTATTCAGGGCGTACGCGCGCAGAAGTGGCGGCCATGAGAATTCACGATCCGGGTGAATTCGAAGTCCTGATCCAGTCGTGGGTTGACGCAGGTAGGCCTTGGAGAGCCGCTGGAGGTAAGGCGTGAGTAATAGATTTCCAAAGTTGTCCGCAGCGAAGGGTGCAGGACTCCTGAAGCGGATGCTTGAATCTGATATTTCAGTTCTGGAGCATGACTCTAGAACGTTGCCTGACTTGCAGACGGAGAGATTTGCCGCGACGGGGCTTCCCAAGGTTAATAGCACCTACCTTCTGAAACTTCAGGCCACGCTCAACGAAGTAATGAGGGACAACGGGTATCCAAAGCCCGGGTTGCCAATCCGACAAGCGGTCGATCGCGCACTTGCGAAGGAGCTTGCGCTTGCGGACTTGCCAATTGGTGAGATGTTGCAGGCGGATACTTGGACGTGGATCGGACTGAATCTTCTTCCCCACTATGTGAGGTGGCGTTGGGGGGGCGTTGAGGGATCTCTAAACCCCAGGCGTGTCTGTGGTCCCATTTTGCGTAATGCACTTGGCCGGCTTTGGCTGCGCGCCGTCGTGCTTGACAAAGGTCAAGCATCGCCGGATCGATGGCAACTCCTTGAGGCTCTGACCGAGGATGCTTCGGTCGCAATTTTGGAAAGAACATCAATCTCTTCGGATTGGCGCCTTACCAGAATCATCGTCGCTGAGTGGACTACGCTCGCAGAAGGATTGGGTACCGCCGCTTCGGAGAAGCTTCTTCGGGACGCCATAGTGAGGATCAGAATTCAGATGACGTTACTCGAAGTAGGGGGGCTAACGGATGAATACCTTGAGTCATTAATCCGAGACGCGATGCTTTCGGGTCTTCGCTCTTAGGTTTTAACTAAGTATTCAACATGAAAGTACCAGTCGACGCCTTCTTTCCTGCGAACTACGCCGGATGGAGCACCCCCTCTGGTGCTTGATGTATGAGGTACCCCGCGCACGCTATCGTCCGCGGGGTCATCCTGCAAGAAGCAGCGTCGGCCGCTTGCGAGCCAGTTCTTCGTCAAAGAACTCCCGGAAGGAAATCACGTTCGTGTCGTGATAGTAGAGGGACTCGTTGCTCTTCATCTTCAACGACTCCGGCACGACCAGCATGATCTCTGCCTTCTGCAGATCCGCAAGCGCTTCCTTCGAAACCCGGTCATCTACCGTAGCCAGGAAGATTGCGCAGTTGAAGCGTTCGTGGGTGATCTGCTTCCAGCGCTCGCGTAGAGTCGTCTTGGCCGAAAGAATGGCTGCGTCTTCATGTCGCCGTTGCGTGTCCAAGGCGACCGTCGCCTGATCAGGAAGGACGAAGTCCGGGCGTCGCTGGCCAAGAATTGCCTGCGCCTCGAACCTCACTCCCCCCGCCTGCAACATGGCGGCCAGGTGGGTCTCAAATGACTTTCCAGCACGGCTCTTCCGCTGTTGGCTTGCAGAGAGAAATATCGAGTTCAAGGTCGCGAAACCGCGTACAGCCGCAGTCGCAGACCGGTCATGCTGGGCTAGAATTCTGGCGACCTCTACTGCCCTCATGCGGAGCTCATGTCGGCGGTAGATTGAAAACTCGATGTCCCTGCTTACGCGCATGAGAGCGTCGCCAGGCTTTTTGATATCCCATGGGTTGAACGTCTTCGACCTCACAGATCTAAGGAAATCCAACCGCGCCTCATTCGCGAGCACAAGCGGATCAGGAAGTTTCGAGTACTTCGCAACGAGCGTCTCGACGGTGCCAGTCTTGATCGCGGCATCGATCTCGCTGATCAGTTCCGCAGCTTCGTCCGACTCGATGGCCGAGGCGCGTTTGAACTTCGATGGATCGAAAAGATCGAAGTGGAAGTTCGCCTGGATGTCGAGGCGACTCTCAAGCATTTCCGCTTCCGTAGATGCTGAGTCGATCACCATGAACCAGTGATACGCATCCCCTTCAGGCTCCTCAAGTGTCCCGCCCAGCAGCCATGATGCGGGGTTGAGGCCAGCAAACAGTTCTGCGGGAATCCTCGTGAAGTGGCACTCAGAGCCCTTGTTGCTGTAGTACTTGATACCAGAGTCGCTCCTGACCTCGCCGGTCTGTGGCCAGAATGATGGGCAGTCAGCTTCCAGGATATGCGGGATGTCTTCCCGGGCATGAAGCTCGGGAAAGAAGTCTGACTCGCGTACGGCGCGGGGCACATAGAAGCCGTACTGATGGCCGCCACCCTCATTTGCCCACGATGCATCATTGCGGGAGAGCTTTTTCAGAAACAGCTTGCCGCTGCGATTGACAAAGGACTCCATCAGCGACCACTGGTCTGAACTCTGCTCCAGAAAATCCATCTCCACGTTAGTCCTTCCTCAGTGTGCTGTTTGATGTAGGGTCTCGGCCAAGTGATCCAGAAATGAAGCCTGCTCAGTGGCGGTCTTGCCGCGCAGGGAGCACTCCCATACGGTCAGTACCCGCCAGCCCATGGCTTCAAGCTCAGAGGTAACGCGCTGGTCTCGCGTTCTGTTCTTGCCAATCTTATCTGCCCAGAACTCCGGTCGCGTCTTAGGTAACCTATAGAGTGGGCAGTCATGCCCATGCCAGAAGCACCCGTGGACGAACACCACCGTCCGATACTTCGGCAGCACGATGTCCGGCCTGCCAGGCAGCTTCGCGCCACCAAGCCGATACCTCAGTCCCCGCGCATGAAGGCCCTTGCGGACAAGGACCTCCAGCTTGGTGTTCGAACCACGGATCCGCGACATCTGCGCGGACCGCTGCTCCGGGGTAAGGCTGTCGACCAAGGTCAGGCCTTGGCCTTCTTCTTAACCGGCTTTGCCGGCTCCGAATCAGCCTTCTGGAGCAGGTGAGGAAGCATGATGCGGGCGACTTCAGCGATCACCGGCACAACCACTGAGTTTCCGAACTGCTTGTAGGCACGGGTATCGGAAACTGGAATGCGGAAGTTGTCATCAAAGCCCATCAGACGGGCGCATTCGCGCGGCGTCAGTCGGCGCGGATTCTTTTTCGGGCCTTGGGAAATGAGGATCTCCGAACCATCCTTGTAGTAGCGCGCGGAGAGCGTACGGCAGGTGCTTTCAGGGGTCACCAGGCCGAAGCCGAAACCGTTGCCCTTGTCCCGGTGCTTGGTCGCATAGTTCTGCAGGTACTCCCAGAGCTTGTCCGACAGCGTGTACTTGTCCAGTACCTTGCCCTTTGCACCACCGATGTAGGGCTGATCCTCCCCCTCACTGCCATCCTGCTTGTGCAGAACGGAGGCCATGCGGGGCGAAATACCAAAGTCAGGCAGTTCGAGGTCGTCGAAAGTGAATGCGGTCTCTTCGCGGAAGCCTACGATGATGATTCGCTCGCGATGCTGAGGGCCGAAGTGCTTGCCGTTGATGACCTTGGCTTGCACGTGGTAGCCCAGCTCGTTCTTCAGCACGTCCATGATGGTCGAGAACGTGCGGCCCTTGTCGTGGCTCATCAGATTCTTCACGTTCTCCAGAAGGAAAGCGCGAGGACGCTTGGCGTCAATGATGCGTGCCACGTCGAAGAACAGCGTGCCTTGGGTCTTGTCGGAGAACCCGTGGGGACGGCCGAGGGAGTTCTTCTTGGACACGCCCGCGATGGAGAATGGCTGGCAGGGGAACCCCGCCAGCAGCACGTCGTGATCCGGCACGTCGTTCTCATGGACCTTGGTGATGTCCGAGGCAAAGACGTGATCGGGACCGTCGTGGAAGTTGGCCTTGTAGGTCTTGACTGCGTACGGGTCCCACTCGCTGGTGAACACACAGCGGCCGCCCTGCTTCTCGAAGGCGGTACGGATGCCGCCGATGCCCGCAAACAGATCAATGAATCGGAACTGGCCCTCGCCCGAGGGCGGTTCGCCGAAGGGCAGCAGACGCTGGCGAATGGCATCTGCGATGTAAGGCTTGGGTTCGGTCTCACGCAACTGCCAGCGGCGGACCGTTTTCGGATCAACTCCCAGTGCCTGGGCGACCTCCTTGGGGCTGAAGCGCTGGAGGGAGAGGTCGATCAGTTCGTACGCGTTCATGGGTGCTCCGGGAATTCGGGGGACAGTATGTCCAATTTCTTCCCGTGGGGAAAGCGTTCCGTCCAGCGGGCTGGCTCTTGACAACTCAGTGGCCCGTTCTGATGGATCCGGTCACCAAGCCGCCGCGCGGGTGCGAGCGATCTCCGGCTCGTCGAGATGGGGCGAACCATAGCTGTTGCCGATCTCAAACGGTGCGACATCGCTGCTTGAGGATTCGTCTTGGAGCAGCCATCAGTGGCGCACCGACCGGCCGGGAGGTCGGTCCTGTGGGCAGTAGAGGACGTGAGTGCTGGAGTTGTCACCGTACAACACAGTGCTAAAGGTCCCGCTGTTGAGGTCGTAACCACCAATACGGCAACTTGGATGTTGCTTTTCAATTCACTTTGAACTGAAGAAGGATGGACATGGCTGTTTTTTCATCGTTGGGCGAATTGGTCAAGCGCTTCAAGGCACTGGGTGCGAGGACAATCGTGTTCAAGCCGCTTGAGGAGAACGACAACAGGAAACAGCAGATCTACGTCGGAGACTCTCTCGAAGCTGTCTATCATCTTCCTACGCAATGGAGATGCGAGAAGGGTACCGATGGAGACATTCAAAAATCGGATCTCAACCTGCGTTGGGTGGACACAACGAAAGAGGAGCGGGCTCCCGAGGCGAAGCTGATCTTCTATCCGCAATATCCCGAAGTGAGGCTTTCCGGGATCCTGTCAGGCTGTCGCCTGGCGCCACGGGAGCACCTGCAGCCTGTGGCAAAGATCGACCGTAAGGGGTACGACGAAAGGGTGCTGTTCCTGGGTATCAGCAGCGACGGCAGGGTAGTCGCTCACCTCGCTCCTGCCGGAAGTGCACTCTCAGCCGAGGCGCGTGGAATAGAGGATCAAGAGTCACTTTTCACGCAGGTCATCTGACAGGCACAGCCTTCGCGTCTCGCCTGCGAAGCTGTCGAAGTGAGCCGGTCCCGTGAATGCAGATATCCACCAAGGTGGTATCAGCTTGGTGGCACACGCCGCTAGGTCATCCTGTATGCCGGTGGCGGTCTTGCCTCTGCAACAATCGATACGCACTACGGTTCCGGCACAAGCCGCATGCACCAATGCGAGAGGAGCGGCACAACGCAGGGAGCATCAATCTCCCTGCCCGCATACAACACAATCACAAGCTGCTCCAACGAGTTGTCCACCAGCATCACGGGCTTGCCGTCGCAACTGACCTCGAAGTATCTCTCTCCCGCGTACCGCGCGTCCTGCACCACGCCCTCGCGCACAAGTCGAACGGCTTCCTCGCGCATGACAGCGAATTCAGCGTCGGACACCTTCCGAAACGTCTGCAGTTCCAAGTCGGCCTTGGATACATGCCGGCTCGCGATCGCCGCAGACAGCGCAGCCAGCAGGACAGCGCCATAGATCAGAAGCTTCATTCGACGCTCTGCAAACAGGGGATGGACTGGAAGGCGAATGGTCAGCCGATGGCACGCGGATGGCCAGCAGCCGCGCGACATACGGCCAGGTCCAACTGGGCTACTCCCGCACGTGCAGCCGCTCAGCAACCTGCGCAGTCAACGCCACACACGCCATCTTCAACCCTTCCATCACCCGGTCTCCCAAGTACTCCTCGGGCGCGCCGTTCTGCCTAGTCCGCTCCGCAGCCAACATCAGCTCCGCCACCACACGCAGCCCGGCTAGTGCGCAATCTGCATCCGCCAACTGAAGACACCGCCCAGGCAGTTGATGCCGTTCCGGCCAAGGCTGGCCATCCGCAGCTGCACCAGATCCGATGCGGCGCAGCGTGGCGACGAAGGCGTTGGGATCGACGGACGGTCCGCGCTCGGGTTCGGCGTTGTCCGGATCGTACTGCGCGTGCAGGGAACGGAAGTCCGATGTGTTCATGGCAATGCTCCGTACAGGACAGATAGCAACGCCACCGATAAAGGCGGCGGACGGTGCGGGCTCGAAAACCGGTATGTACCAGACCGGCGGATCCGAAGATCCCCACGCACCGCCCGCCATGGAAACGCGAACGGATTGCCAGCCGGCGCCACACAAACGGTGGCGCCGGCTGGCAAGCGCATACATCTGGTACATGGACGGGTTTTCGAGTCCCGCGCCACCCTTCTCCGGTGGCATGCCAAGGTGTACTCGCATGGTTGCGAGATGCCAAGAAACCGTAGGCCGCAGAGGCCGCAAATGCTGACGCTTACGGCATTGTTGCATGGCGAGCGTGTGGCAGAACCCTTGCGGTGCAGTGGTTTCGGCCGGTGTTAAGTTATCGCCCGAATGCGCATTGAAAGGCACGGTTTGCAGATGATCGGGGTCTCAAAAGCGACAGTCCGCCCGCATGGCTGAGATCCGAAGTTGGCCGATTGCGACACGGCTTAACTTTGCAGCGCCACCCCCGGCCGTGGCCACAGTGCATCGTCGCGCTCCAGGTCGTAGTCGCTGCCGAAGGCCAGCGCCGCCTCCCGCGGCGGAAGGTCTGCGTAGCAATCCAGCAGGTACTCATCCCTGCCGGCGTCGCTATGGTCGATGGCGAACAGGTAGAGAAGCTCCTTGTCGAACGCTTCCAGCCATGCGGTGTCTATCGTGGTCATTGTCACCCTCCTGACTGCAGGAATAGTGCCTGCACCATCGCGTGCCTGCTAACACCAGAACTGGCCCACGCAATGTTCACCGGCAGAAATCCCCATCCCGCCGCTGGGGCAATGTGAAGCCAGTTCAGGTCCCCTGGCCGGTGCGGTGTATAAACTGCCGACACGTGAGTGCCCGAATGCTAGGAACGGATGCGACAGCTACTGAGGCCATGGATGGTACTGCTGCCCCTGCTCGCGGGCGGCTGTGGCGCCCAGGCACCCCAAACGTATGGCGATGGTTTCCCTGTCGCCAAGCCGATGGACCTGGTCCATGCAGGTGCGACGGTAGAGGCGCGTTTTGAACTGCCGCCGCCTTGGGAGAAAGATCCCAGACCTCGCACATTCCTGATTGGGTTCCGTACCGGCGGGCCCGCCAAGCGCCCGGATATGAAACCGGGCGATGTCGCCTTCCTTGAAGACGCCCGGATTCCCCTGAAGGTGCAGCTGTGGAAGCTGGAGGGCGACACCGACACGCCCATAGCGCTACAGGTATTGAATCGCGATCTGCCTGCTGTCTGGCAGGGCAACCGATATCAACCGGCCAAGGGCGATGTGTACGAGTACAGGAGCGCCGTCGGTGCGGATTCGGACAGTCTGGTCAACGCAGGAAAGTACGACATGTCCCTGGCCTACAGGGAATACGAGGTGGCCCGTGCCGATTCCGGGGATCTGACGGCCGGGAAGTACCGGCTGAAGGTGACCAACCTGCAGGGCAACCCGGAAGTTGCACATCTCAACTTCGAGCTTCTCGTCGCCAACTACAACGTGAAATAGGGTTATGGACAGTCACCAGTCTCTACAGTCCTTTAGAAGGGGCTGGCCCCTAGTCGGCAGCTTGACACGCGAGTGACTGAGTAAGTCCACCAGAAAACGCTGCAACGTGAGGCGGCGGCCCGAACGTCTGGCGGCATGCAGATGGGTTAGTGCCGCCACACAGTCGCACTCAGGGAGAGGCGCGCGAGCTACATCGATGGTGCCGAAGCCCGATGCTGCTCCTGCGCATGCTGCATTTCTGCCGACCTCTCACGCGCTTGGCGCTCACCAATCGCCTCAACTTGGTTCAAGCTCTCTTGCACTGGCCGCTGGGCGGCCTCCGCAGTCGCCATGTGAGTGCGAAGGGAAGCAGGGTCGGACATCGCACCCTGCACCACAAAGATGTTATGTGCGGCGGGGGAGGCATCTGTCTGTCTGCTCAGCACGATATGGTCCGCGCGGGTGATTCCGGCATCCTTGGCTGCAGCCAGCAGACTGGTAGACATACGCTCGCTGGTGTCATCGAAGGTTCGGCCGTTGGCCTTGTCCAGTGCTTCCACCTTGCTCCGAATCTGGTCCAGCAGCGCCTGATCTGCAGGACTGAGCGAGTGGGTGGGCGAGGACTGCATATCTTCAACGCTCTGCGTCGGTGGCGAAATGGTGTGTGCGTTGCCGGTGTTCTTCAGCTCCACCCAGCCCAACCCGCCCTTTCCGAAGTCGCCAACAGGCAGGATCTTTGCGCTGCCAAAGTCGAGGCCATTGCGCTCAAGCTGCTTCGGGTCGAGTCCAAGCTCATGCAGGTCGATGCGGATGGCCGGGGGCTGGCGACCTTCAGCCAGGAAGGCATGGCTCGTCCCGATCACTGATAGCGGATAGGTGCCGTAGTAGTTGCGGTAGTCGGAATCGCCGTGCCGGCCCAGCGTGCCAGTGCCGTCATAGAAGCACTGCTCGACGGCCTTGGTGAGCTGGACGCTCTCATTGTTGGGGGCGCTTGGCAAGCGCATCATATGAAATACCATCCGCCAAGCTCCTGGTTGCACCCTCTGCCCGAATGCAGCGGGAGAGCGAGCGGGACGCAAGCATTGCCTCCAGTCCGTTGTCATCCAAGGTTGGATTCAACGCTCTGAATCGGCTATCCAATGCCCGCAGGCCCGAGACCTCCGCCAGTGCCTCGTCCTGTCGCCCCTTGTCCAGTAGCGTGCGCACCGGCTCGGTCAGGTTCACCGAGCCTGATCGGGAATCGTGTGAAGCGATCAGTTCCTCGCTGTAGGTCTGCTTGAAGTCCCTGAGTGCTGCGGCGCGCTCCTTAGCCAGGATGCCGTGCATGGTCTCGTGGCCCAGCACTTCGGTAAGTCGTTCCTCAAGCCGGGTGCCCGTTACGATTTGGAAATTGGAGGCGCTGATGAAGATCGTTGGCGGGTTTCCATCCGACCCATCCTGGAAGTGGCCGCCATTGTGATGTCCATAGGACACGGCAATCCGGCTGATCTGCCCGCTGTCGGCTGCGTTTGCCAGAAGGTGATTGAGGTAGGGGGAGCCTGCAATGCTGCGTCGGATCGCATCCTCGGCACCACTGGGAAGCTGTTTGTCTGCGCGCAGATCGGCCAATAGTGGCTCGACGCTGGATTCGATTCCCTTCATTTGTCTCCTCCTCCAAACTGGACCGCGTAGACGCAGGTTCTCGCTGTATCACCTTCATCGGAACGATAGGTCAACAGGCTGGTATCCATATACTGCTTACCACCGGTGATGGGGCGCCGGTACTGCCTGATGCCCCCTCCCTGAAATGGCACTTCTCCTCCGGTCCTGTATCCGAGGGCTTCGAGGGCTCGTCCGGCACTTTCGGCTTCCCAGTAGCACACGCCATTCGGAGCATCCGTCACTGGCTGCTTGCCCAGCTGATAGAAGATCACCTCTTGGTTGGGAAACTCACGTGCCGACTCAACCGACAGATAAGACGCCCCATAGTTGTAGCCGTTCGTCGTTGCCAGGTCCTTGGCGATGTGCCTGATGCTGACCTTTTCGTCTGGCACGAGCGAGACACCGATCGCCGTGCCGAACTTGTCCGGACTGATGTCCGCCCTTGACCTGAGCGAATCCGCGTAGGCGAGAATCCGTTTATGCAGCTCGGCCATGGAGATGCGGGCGGGCTGCGTATCTGCGGCAGCGGCACGTTCATTGAGGGCAGACATATCCGTCGATCGCGCGCATGCAGATGTCAGCGTGAGCATGGCTGACAGTCCGAAAAGAGCACCAATGTGAGCCGCGCGCAGCATAGCTCGAGGTAGCTGCGGCCGAAGCAATCTGGTCATGATGACGGAGAGCAAAACCGAAGCCTCCTTCGTTGTGATGCCCATCGGTGAGTCCCTGACGGTGTTGAAGGTACTGTACGACCCGGATGAAGAACGCCGGGATCTCCATTCATTGCGATTGAGCGCGATAGCGGCTCAGAAGATCACGCACTCTGGTTTCCAGGCGTTGCCAGTCGCTCAGCATGACGCGTGCATAGTTCATCTCGATGGCGATGCTGTCGCCCACGTCCACGATGGAATGGCGGCACATTGCGATCCGGCCTTCGCCGGCGCGTTCAAGTGTCTTTCCCTGAACGACAAGTCCGTCAGGAATGCGGTCTGCCGGGTCGCAGCTGATGAACGTTGTCAGTTGGCCCTCCACCGAGCGGGCTACATACCAGTCTGGCTCCATACCCGGGTTGTGCACGTAAGGCCTGCCCAGCGCAGCCTCCGAGTCCTTTGCATAGGCTTCCATCAACGATGGGTCGATCGAATAGGGCGTCAGGCCCCAGCGTTCGGGTTGGGCAACGCGCAGCGCGAGGTTCTCTGCCGGGTCCCTTCGCTCCAGCGATCCCGGCGCGCTGGTGGCTTCACTACTGGACCGACGCGCCAGATAGTTCTGGATGGGAACGCGATCAATGTACCTAAGCTCGACCAGCACCTGCCGCCGGCTGTCCTGCGTGCTGCGCACCGGGCGGTCACCGGGGGGCGCTGCATCGAAATCCGGCCAGAACACCGTGAGCATGACGCCCCCATCGGCCAGGGGGCCCGTCTGGTTGTAGTAGAGGTTGGCCGGGAACATGAAGCGGTGCGGGCCAAGCCGAGCTTCCACCGGCTGCGTCGTGTAGGTCTGTCCGCCCACCGTACGTGGGCTGGTTGCGGTTTCGGACATGGGGGTTCCGTTCGGGTCCTTTTCCGTGGATGGGGCCTTCGCGCAGGCGGTGGTGCTCAACACGGCCACCAGGGCGAAGGAGGCAAGCCGGCAAGCCGGTGCTCTGCTCATGGGCGATTCCCTTGCATGATCGAAACGACTATAGATCGGTGGAAAGGCAAGCTCCAGTCGTTGCCGGGACCTTGCTCGCGCCAAGGTCCATTACTGCATGCTGGCTCACATATTCAGCAAGTCGTGATCGACGCCTTCTATGCCTCCACCTGTCCCCCATCCCACCTATGCCATCATCCGCCCAGGACCGCAGCACCCCTCAAGGCTGAACAGGCATGGAGCAGGCAACACGCTACACCGCAACCCTTTATCTGGCCGCCCCCGGCACCCCGCTGAAAAGTGGGGGCATCTCGCCGCGCGGCCACATGTACCTGCAGGTCGCTGCGGGCGACGAGGCCCACAGCTACGGCTTCGCACCACCGCGCCAGGCACCGGGCGAAACCCGCACCGGCGTGCAGTACGCGCAGGTGCGCCACGACGATGCCGACGAGCATCTGGCCCCGTACTACAGCCGCACCCTGGAAATCACCGAGGAGCACTACGGCTGCCTGCGTGATTTCGCCGAGGAACCGGCCGAGTTCGAATTCGATGTGGATCGCCCGGCCACCGTCAACCGTTGCAGCGATTTCGTCTGGGCGGCGCTGCATTATGCCGGCCTGCATCCGCTGCCGGCGCCGCTGGACGGCGGCAGCAACCTGGGCGAGTTCGCGGTGCTGTTCAACCTGCCAGAGATCCAGTGCATTGCCGCGCCGTTCCCGGGCAGCGATCTGAATGCCGAAACCCACAACGCGATGCCCGAGCACGAGGCCGAGCACCATCGCCAGGGTGACCGTGCCAGCGATGAGCCGCCGCCGACGCCGATTGAAGTGGCCGGCACGCTGCTGGACCCCTCACATCCGGACCATCGCCTGTTCTCGCAGCTGATCCAGAAAGTGGCCGAACTGGACGCCGCGCACGGCCGCCCGTTCGATGCGGCCAGCCAGCGCATCAGCGCCAGCCTGCTGGTGCTGGCCAAGCAGAACAATCTCTCGCGCGTGGACCACGTGCTGCTCAGCCGGCCGACAAAAAGCAGTCATGCCGCCGAGAGCATCTTCATCGTGCAGGGCGACCGCAACGACCCAGGGCACCGCCGCGCCAGCATCGCCACCGAGGTGGCGGCCAAGACCGATGTGGCCGATTCGCTGCGGTTGAAGGAGCAATGACGCGGTCACTGCGGCGGGGGCTGGTGGTACTGGCGGTGCTGGGTGCGCTGGCGGCATGCCGTGCGTCACCAGCGCCTGAGGTTGCGCCGCCCTTGCTGACGCGCGCACAGGCCGAGGCCCGCACGGTTGTGCCGTTCACGCGGGCCGTGCAGTTGCAGAAGGCCGGTCGGATTGCCGAGGTCACGTTTGATTTGCCGGCGGCCCAGAAGCCGGCCATTCCGATCCTGAACATTGGGTTGCGGCTGCAGGATACCGACGCGCGACGGCTGCTGGATGCTTCGGAGAAGATCACTCTCGGACGTTTGCCAGCGCGGCTACGCCTGGAGCGGATTGATGGCGGCGCGGCTCGTCATGTACAGCTCTGGCAGCGTACCCGCGATGGACGCGACTCGCAGAAGATCGGGGATGATGGCGTGGTCACAGACCTGACGACGGGGAGTGTGGACATCAACAGCTTGGCCGAGGCCGGGTTGTACTCTGAAGACGTGCTCTATCGCACGCTGCAGCTGGCGCAGGTCGGAGGCATTGCACCCGGGCGCTACGTTCTGCGGGTCGACCTTGTGGAGGATCGACCCCAGCTGGACGGCCTGAAAGCAGAACTGATCGTTGGCTACCAATCACTAGGAAAGTAGACATGCACAAGGACGATGCCGAACGCTACAGCGTAACCATCCATCTGGCGGCCCCCGGCACGCCGCGCTACGGCCGTGATGCCGAGGGAAACAGGTTTCTGCTGGAGCCTTCGTTCGCGGGGCACATGTTCCTGTCGCTGCGCCGTTCGGGTGAAGCCTTGCCGGAGAGCATTGGTTTCACCCACGCAGGCACCAAGGACGAGCCGAACAGGGGCAAAGTCGATGACATGGACGTGTCGGTCTACGACAAACCCCGCTTCGAGCGCACGATCGAGATCAGCAAGGCGCAGTACGACCGCATCCTCGAGTTCTCGGCAGACCCGAAGAAGCACGGCTTCGACATGAACTACGACTTCTTCTCCAACGCCTGCACCGATTTCGCCTGGGGTGCCCTGAACCACGCAGGCCTGCGCCCGGTCGGGCTGGCCGGGGAGATCACCAACTACGAGGGCGCCACCAGGGTCCTGGACAACATCCGCGCCGTCAACGCCATTCCGCAGCAGGTGAAGGGCAGCGAGCTGGACAGGGTGCAGTGGAACCCGATGCCGAAGCAGACCTTCCGCGAGTGGATGTTCACCGAGAACGGCGAGCAGTGGCGCGGCAACAGCACCCTCGCGGCAAACGGCACGCCCGCAGACCCGGCGCACGACGATCATGCCCGCCTCAACCAGATCCACCAGCAGGTGGCCGACCTCGGCGCTTTCGGTGCACGCAACGGCAATGTCAGTGCCAGTCTGCTCGCGCTGTCGAAGGAGCAGCAGTTCTCGCGTGTGGACGAGGTGGTGCTGGGTGAGCCGCGCGGTGATACCGCGCCGAAGCTGTTCATCGTGCAGGGTGACCGCAGTGACCCGGCACACCAGCGCGCCAGCATGCCGGCGGACGTTGCAGCGCAGGCACCGGTAGAGGCCTCGTTCGAACGGGTGGCGCAGTTGCAGCAGAACCCGCCGCAGCGCGATGTGCAGCACCTGAAGGAACAGCAGCAACTGCAACAGAGCCACGGTCCACGGATGGCATAGCCGGCGGGTAGCGCCAAGGTCGAACGTCTGCCATGCCCGCGCCGGCGCACGCCACGCCCCCCCACCTGCTACCATTCCCCCGCAACCCCAGCCAGCCCACCCGCGCAGACAGATGCAGGTCGGGCCGTCGCAGTACGGCCCAGCGAGCCAGGACACCTTCCCGTGCCCATTCAAGGACGCTCGCATGTTCCGTACTCCTCTCTTCCGTTCGGCCGCCCTGGCTCTTGCTGTGTCGCTCAGCCTCGGCGCGCCTTTTGCATTCGCCGACAACGCACCTGCCGCCAGCGCCACCACCGCCGTGCAGCGCCAGGCCGTGGCCAAGGGCCTGTACGAGCTGGCCTACAGCCCGAAGCAGAGCGCCGTGTTCGTGGCCTCCTCCGGCGGTTTCGGCGATGACGCCGGCCCGGCCCAGGTGCTGCGCCTGAACCCGGCCACGCTGGCCGTGGAAACCCGCATCCCGCTGGAGCGCAAGGCGTTCGGTGTGGTGCTGGATGACGCCCACAACCGCCTGTACGTGGGCAACACCGTGGACCTGTCGGTGACCGTAGTCGACACCGCGCAGAACAAGGCCGTCGGCACCATCCAACTGATGGAGAAGAAGACCGGCAAGGACGGCAAGGCTGCCTACACCCACGACCTGCGCGAGCTGGTGGTCGACAGCGCGGCCAACCGCCTGTACGTGACCGGCCACAGCAGCCAGCCGGACGTGAGCAGCGTGCTGTTCGTGATCGATACGAACACGCTGAAGGTGATCAACACCATCGACGGCCTGGGCAATGCCAAGGCGCCGGGCCTGGCGCTGGATGCGGCCAACAAGCGCGTCTACACCAGCAACCTGCTGGCCGACCTGGTGGTGGTGGGCACCGATTCGAACAAGGTGGTGGCGCAGCACAGGATCGCTGCCGAGCAGCCGATGAACATCGCGCTGGACCCCGCCGGCAAGCGCCTGTTCGTGACCGACCAGGGCTCGGAATTCCTGCGTGGCTACCAGGCCAAGAGCAGCGGCCTGGTCAGCAAGCATCCGGGCCAGCGCGTGCTGGTGCTCGACCGCAGTACCGGCAAGGAACTGGCCAGCATCCCGACCGATGCCGGCCCGCTGGGCATCCTGCTGGATGCACCGCGCAAGCGCCTGTACGTGACCAACCGCGAAGCGGGTACGGTGACCGCGTACAACAGTGACAGCTACCAGAAGGTGGCCACCTACACGGTGCCGACCCACCCGAACAGCCTGGCGCTGGATGCGAAGAACAACGTGCTGTTCGTGAGCATCAAGAACGGCGAGAAGGATGACAAGGGCGCTGACGAGAGCGTGGCGCGCATCCAGCTGTAAGGCGATGACGCAAGGCCCCGCGCCGTCGCGCGTCGCATGAGGAAGGCAGGGCGCAGGCTCTGCCTTTTTCTTTGCCCGGTTGCAGTGCAAGAGGCTGCCCGTTAGGGTTGAAGCCCATGGCAGGGAGCCAAAGGATCTGAATCATGCTGGGTATCCGCCGCTGGCTGCGCGTCGGCCTGGTCTTCACGCTGGTGGGTGCACTCGGCGCCTGCAGCCGCATACCGGATGCACCGGAGCCGCTGGATCTGGTCAAGCCGATCAACGTGACCCGGTCTGGCCAAGCGGTGCGGTTCGAGTTCGAGACGAATGCCCGCAACTTCCACCCGGGTCGCACGTATGCGCTGGAGCTGGAGTTGCAGCGCCAAGAGACGCGAAAGCCCGACGAGCCTGACGTGGGCACAATGCGGATCCCGTTCGAGGTGACCCTGCAGCAATGGCGTGCTGATGCCTGGAAGGATGTTCCCACCTACGACAGCTATCAAGCCGGGGTGCTCAATGCCGGTGAGCAGCTTCCGGAATGGCATGCATCCAGCGAATGGCGGTATACGTCGCCGCACATGGGCACTGATGGCCAGTACACGCTGAGCCTGGTTGCTCTGCCAATGGAAATTGACTCCCGCTACCGCGTGGACGTGCGTACGGTGCAGAGGACAGAGGCACTGCAGGGCTACTCGGCCCGTTTTCGGATCCATGCCGCCCGACCCGCTGGAAAGTAATCAATCGCTTGGTTGCGACGCCACTGGTCGCTCGCCAGGATAGGTACTTCATGGCAGGACGCCAAAGGGTCTTCATCATGCTGGGTATCCACCGCTGGCTGCGCGCCGGCCTGATCTTCACGCTGGTGGGTGCACTCGGCGCCTGCAGCAGCCGCATACCGGATGCACCGGAGCCGCTGGATCTGGTCAAGCCGATCAACCTTGCCGAGCCCAGCCAAGCGGTGCGGTTCGAGTTCGAGACGGATGCCCGCAATTTCTATCCGGGTCGACCCTACGTGCTGGATCTTGAGGTGCAGCGACATGCTCCCGGGCCTGACAGTGGGCCTGACATGGACAATGTTCATGTCCCCTTCCAGCTGTCCCTGCAGCGCTGGGTCGCAGGTGCCTGGCAGGACGTTGCAACGTCTGATGTCCATCAGGCAAGGGCGCGCAATCTGGGTCAGCCGCTCCCCGAATGGCATGCATCGGCAGACTGGCGCTACGCGCATCAGGTATCGATGGACGCCAGCCGATACAGGTTGAACATCGTCACCCTGCCGATGGAAACCGATGCCCGCTACCGTCTCGATGTGCGCACGGTGCAGCCCAACCTCTTGCTCCAGCATTACCCGGCACGGCTGCGGGTCCACGCGGACCCTCTGTCGGGAAAATGATCAGAGACTTGCGCCGCTCCGCCAACAACGCTGGAGGCGGCTCAGCCCAGACGGTGTGCCGGGTTCTGCTGCTGCTCCTGCTCACGGGCCTGCTGTTCGGGCACTAACCCCACGGCCGGCTGCTGCGGGGCCAGCCCCAACTTCTGCATCGACTGCTCCACCGGCGTCTGTACCGCCACGGCCGTCGGCATCATCGCGCGCAGGTGCGCCGGATTGGCCGGGTCGCCCTGTACCACGAAGACGTTGTGCCCGGCCGGGTGCTGGGCCGTGGCGTTGCTGACCAGCACGTGGTCGACCTGCTGCAGGCCCTGCTCGCGGGCCAGCACAGTCAGGCTGGCGGTCAGGCGTTCGCTGGTCTGGTCGAACGGACGTCCATGCTGGGCGTCCAGTGCGGCCACGCCCTGGCGGACCTGCTGGTTGAGGCCGTAGTCGGGGTGGTTGGGGGTGAGTTCTGCCATGGCGATCGAACGGTAGCGGTGGGTCGGGGTCAACCCCGCCAGTATAGATCCGGCCGGTGAAGGGCGCCGGAGAGGTCAGTCCGCCGGCCGGTGGTCATAGCTGATCACCCGTTCGGCCAGCCAGTGCCCGTCCACGCGGCGCCAGACCTGGATGAAACGGGCCTGGCCGACCCAGTGCTCCACGCCGTCCTTGCCGCGCTCGTGGAAGCGGTGGTCGCCGATTTCCAGCGCCCGCTCGTCGTGCAGCGGGAATACCTGCAGCGAGGAGTCCACCAGCTCGCGCCGCAGGCGCCAGCCGTCCTTGCGCGCGTTGTCGCACAGGTTGGCTACGCTGCGGCGGAAATCCTCGCGGTTGCTGGCCGACTTGCCGTCCTTGTCATGGAAGAACTCCATGTCTTCGGTGGTCATCGCGGCGGCCTTGTCGGCATCGCAGGCCTCGAAGGCGACAGCAAAGAGCTGGGTATCGGCCTGGCGGATCTGTTCGCGCAGGTCATCGACGGGCGACGGTGCGGCGGCGAGGCCGGCGGCCAGCAAGGGCAGGGTGAGCAGCAGCATGGCAAGACTCCCGGGGATGGTCTGCGCAGGCTGGCATGCCGGTGACCACGGCGGTACGGCACTGCGACGAAACCGGGAAGGCGGGGTGCGAAGGCCGCAAATGCCGGTGCGGCTTCGCGTTGCGACATGTGCAGGCGATGTCACGGGCGGGCGTGATTCCCTCACGGCTGCCACAGGGCGCTGCCGCTAGCCTGCACTCCTCCCCTTCCACAGGAGCGTCCATGCCTGCTTCCCGCATCCGCCTGCATGTTGAAGATACCGGTGGCGACGGCCGCCCGGTGATCCTGATCCATGGCTGGCCGCTGTCTACCGACGCCTGGAAGACCCAGGTGGCGATCCTGCGCGATGCACAGCACCGCGTGATCAGCTACGACCGGCGCGGTTTCGGCCGCTCTGACAAACCGGGCGAGGGCTATGACTACGACACCCTGACGGCGGACCTGGCGGGGTTGATCGAGGAACGTGACCTGCGCGATGTCACCCTGGTCGGTTTCTCGATGGGCGGTGGCGAGGTAGCGCGCTACGTGGCCAACCACGGCCAGGATCGCCTGCACAGTGTGGTGTTCGCTGCGGCGGTGCCGCCGTTCCTGCTGCGCAGTGACGACAACCCGGAGGGGCCGCTGACCCAGGACAAGGCCGATGAAATGCGCAGCGGATTGGAGAAGGATCGCGAGGCGTTCTTCGACGGCTTCACCCGCGACTTCTTCAGCGCCAATGGCCAGTTGATGGTGACCGAAGAAACGCGCCAAGCGGCGATCGCGCTGTGCCATCAATCCGACCAGACGGCGGCACTGGGCTGCATGCACGCGTTTGCCTCCACTGATTTTCGGGATGACCTGAAAAAGATCACGGTGCCGACGCTGATCCTGCACGGTGATAGCGATGCCATCGTGCCGTTCGAGGGCTCCGGCCAGCGTACCCACAAGGCCATCAAAGGCAGCGAAGTGGTGATCCTGGAAGGCGCGCCACATGGCTGCAACACCAGCCACGCCGACCGCTTCAATCTGGCCCTGCTGAACTTCCTGAAGCGCTAAGCTGCGGCCATGCGCCAGACCAGAACCCCCCCATGGAAGAAGCCCAACCCCAAGGGCCAGACGTCGCAACCGCTATCGGATGCGCAGAAGGCGGCGGCACGGCAACGTGCTGAGGAGAACGGGCGGCGCTATCCCAACCTGGTCGACAACATGTGGGCGGCGAAGCTGCCGCGTGGGTCGTGAGCGTTGTCGCCGAGCATGGCCCGGCGACAGGCCTATTTCAGTTCTATATTAACTTTGAGTCTGTGCTTTATCTGCCGTCAGTGGGTGCTGACTTGAGTCGCTAGCCTCTTCCGGCGTAGCGACTGCTGCCGAGCAAGCACGAGTTGCAACTCGGGGAAGTGCCGATCGCCGCTGGGAGCTGCCACTCCATGCCGCAGGCCGGAAGCCAGCAAAATCCTCCCGGCGGATGGGGACGCTGCGCATCTCCGTCGGCGTATCGGCGATCCGACAGCCAATCAGGACCTCCGCGCCAATCCTTGAGATCACACTTACCGGCCCTGCGCTGTAAAGGCCGTTGTCGTACGTCGTGACCCGGCATTGGTCGATGATGCCGGCCTCCCGGAGGACGCCGCATCCTCTGGCGGAGAGGATGACGGTTTGGCCTTCCATGCGGCCCAGCTTGAGTGCGGCAAAGCTGAGATCGGCGATATGGTTGAAGGCACCCAGCCCCAAGAGCAGGCTGATAGCGACTACGGTGAGGCCTCCGACGCGGTTCCACGTCTTCTTTCGGCCTGACTGATAGATCACCCAGTTGATGATGGGCACCAGCAGAAGCAGTGCTGAAATGCCCAGTGGCTTGATCTGCGCCTCCGGCGGAGCCAGAAATTCGTAGAGCAACGTTGCGGTCGGAATCACGACCGCGTAGATGGACCACGCGGCAATGGTGAGAATCATTGTCCATGAGAGCCCGCAGTGGCTGAGGAAGCGTCGCCCCTTTAGGGTCTGGGCACTTGCCAGCAGAACCGCCGCCAGCACCAGCGCGACCACGACGTAGACAAGTTCGAATACCAGATGGTCCGACAGGCCGAACAGAAGCACTGCGTGGGTCAGGAACGCGAGCAGGAAGCCTGCACAGATGGCCAGCAGCGAGAGCGCCCAGACGTACCTCCTGCGTTTAGTCAGCGACTGAACTGGTAGTGACGAGCCGCAGCAACCGCACTCGCTCATTACGGCTATCCGGCGTGTTGCGTACTGACGCCGGAGCTCGGGACGCTGAGGTCTGCGGATGACCCTGGCCTCGCTCAGCAGATGGAATGCATAGCCCGGGAGGAATAGCGGGACCAAGAAATAAACCGCACCGATCACGCTGACGGCCAGCATGGAGGCACCGACGACACCGAGGTCGGTAATCGCTAGTTGCGGCACATAGTTCATTCTCACGAACTGAAGGATGAGAAGCAAAAGGCTGCCTATGCCTACGACCCAGCCGTGCTTCCTGATGAGCTTGAGTATGAATCCAATGGTCTTTGCGGGTGATTCCGACGTGCTCATCGGGAAGTCCTTTTCGGTATTGATGCCGTGGGTACCTGCTGCCGCGCTTGCAGCTCCACCGAAACATCGGCCCAAAGCAGGGCATCTTTAGCGGAAGGGTCATGGCATCGTCCATGAAGAAGCGTTCCGCGCCCTCCGTAGCATCGCTTACGGTCGGCGCTGCTACGCTGCGATGGGCATCGTTGTCGCATCCGCCAGCCGACACGTGCGAAGCGCTTGGTTAGGATGGCTCTTTGCTGTCATGGATGAACCGATGAGCGCCGCCACTTCCCGAATCCGCCGCATCTGTGGGCAGGGGCCGATCCTGTTGATGCTCCAGTGGGTCGCGCTGCTGTCTGTGGTGCTGGCTGCCGGCTTCTTCCATTACCGCGTGGAGCTGTTGCTGGAGCCGGTGACGGTGGCCTGTGGGGGCCCGGACGCGCAGGCGCGATTGCAGGTTGCCGAACAGGTGATGGCGCGTGCGGGCGCACTGGATGACTGGCAACCCCTGGGCTGGATTCCATGGGTAGGCCTGGTGCTGGCCTTGCTGGGGGCCATGGCGGTATGCGCAAGCCGTGCGCTGTGGCTGCGCGATCGGCTGCGCACGGCGAACGTGGCGCTTATGGTGCTCCACGGTGGCGCACTGGCTTTGGCCGGATGGGTGCTGCACCTGTACGAGAATGCGTGGAGCAATGTGGCGCGGCTGTCACCCACGGCGTGCCTGGTGGAGCTTGTGTCGGAGGGCGATGTACCGCTGGAGCAGGCGCAGCGCGTGGTGTTCCACATCCTGACGCGGGTGAACGCGCCACTGCTGCGTAATCCGGATGATCTGGCGCTGGTGTTGACGGTGCTGTTGTTGGCCGCGATGGCCGGCGGCGTTGCCCTGTGGCGTGCGATCGCGCGGGCCCGGGCGGGCTGAGCACGCTCGGCGGCGCGCGGCAATCGCGCTACAGTCGACGCCTCGCCACTCCAGGGAAGACCCGATGCGCTTGTTGCTGCGTGCGTTGCCGTTGTTGCTGTGTTCGCTGGCGGTGCATGCCGCCGAGGTGGACCGCCGTATCGCGGTGACCATCGATGACCTGCCATGGGCACGGCTTGACCAGATCGTGCCGCCGGACCTGCAGGAACGGCATGAGGCGTTGATGGCCCAGCTGCACCAGGCGGGCGTGCCGGTGGTCGGCTTCGTCAACGAGAACAAGCTTGAGGTGGAGGGACAGGTGCAGCCGGCGCGGGTGCAGATGCTGCGCGACTGGCGTGATGCGGGCTATGTGCTGGGCAACCACACCTACTCGCACATGGATCTGAATGCGAAGGGCCTGGCGGCGTTCCAGCAGGACTTCCTGCGCGGCGAGACGGTGCTGCGGCCGCTGCTGGCCGAGAAGGGGCAGGTGCCGCAGTGGATGCGCCACCCTTACCTGCGTGCCGGGCGCACCGCGGATGAGCGCGTGCAGATGGATGCGTTCTTCAAGCAGCATGGCTACCGCGTGGCACCGGTGACGGTGGACAACGGTGAGTGGGTGTGGGCGTTCGCTTATGCCAACGTGATGAACGAGCAGGCGGACTCGCCCGCGCGAGCGGCGACGCTGGCGCAGCTGCGCAAGGGCTACGTGCCGTACATGCTGAACAAGCTGGACTATTACGAGAAACAGTCGCAGGCGCTGCTGGGGTACGCGCTGCCGCAGGTGTGGCTGATGCACGCCAATGAGCTCAACGCGGCCACCTTCGCCGAACTGGTGGCGGCCACAAAGCGACGCGGCTATCGCTTCATTTCGCTGGACGAGGCGATGCGTGACCCCGCGTATGCGCGGGGTGCCGAGGGCTACAACGGCCGCTATGGCCCGAGCTGGCTGCACCGCTGGGCGATGGCGGAGAACAAGCCGAAGGACTTCTACGCCGGCGAGCCCGAGGTGCCGGCGTGGGTGATGAAGCTGGCCAAGGTCGATTCGGAGTAAGGCTCAGCGCTTGACGGCCAGCACGCCGTCCAGCGCCAGTTCGGCCTTGAAACCGGCCTTTTCCAGGCGCTTGGCCACTTCACGCGGCACGTCGCGGCCGCTGGTCAGCTTGTTCGGCGCACCTGTGTAGTGGAACAGGCGGCCGCCCTTGCGGATCACGCGGGCGAGGTGGTCGTAGAACACCTGTGAGTACAGCTCGCCGGCGATGCCGAAGCGCGGCGGGTCGTGCAGGATCGCGTCGACACTGGTGCTGGCCACCTGTTCGATCTGCTGCGAGACGTCACCGTGGCTGAACTGCAGGCGGCCACCGGCGGCAGCCGAGTCCGGATCCGGCGACCACGGGTTGAGCGTGCGCAGCCACATCACATCGGTGTTCTTCTCGAACGAGCGGATCTGGCCGACACCGGCTTCCAGCGCACAGGCGGCGAAGTAGCCGAGGCCACCGCAGGTATCGAGGATGACCTTGCCGGCCGGGGCGACCAGCTCCACCTTGCGGCGTGCATCCTCGAACGGCGACAGCTTCGAGGTCGGCAGCATCTTGATGCCGTCGATCTCGAAGGTCGGTGCGCCCCATTCGGTCGGCACCAGCTTGATCAGCGAGCCGCTGTAGCGCGAGATCGGCGCGAAGTCCTCGCCATCCCAGTAGTACAGCGTGCGGTCCTTCAGCTTGCCCGGCCAGGGATAGGGCTGGCCCCGGAAGTGGAAGCCGTCCGCATCGAGCACCACGCTGTCCTGGCTGCGCCCGAGGTCGAGCGAGCCCTGCCAGTCGGCGGCGCCTTTTTCATGGGCACGGCGCAGGGTATCGGCGCTGTCGCGGGTCAGCAGGGGGCCGGTGTAATGGGGCACGGCGGGTACCGGGGCGGTTCGGGGGAGGGCATGGTACCGCAGCTGTTGTAGAGCCGAGCCCGCCCTAGGCTCCACCATGCCTGCATCCACGCATGGCGTGGATCTACTGCAAACGTAGCCGAGCGTGGGCTCGGCTCTACAGTTCAATCGCACTTCACCGCATACACCGGCCCAGCCCCGATCAGCATCAGCGCCATGTAGTCGCTGTCGCTGGCCTTGCCCTTCAGCGTCGCGCCCTTGTTGAAGTGGAAGATGCCGAAGCCGCCGGACATGCGGATCAGGGCATTGTCGATCTGGTCGGCGTCGTCGCGGAAGTAGCGGCTGATCTCGCTGGACGTGGCCTTGTGCAGGGCGTTCGGTTCGCGCTGCCACTGCTCGCCACGGCTGAAGGAAACGAAGTACTGGCCGCCTTCCTTGTCGATGCGGAAGTCGGCGGGCTTGCGCGCGCCGGTGGCGAAGCAGCCCTGCAATGGGTCGGCGGAGAAGGGAAGCCGCGCATCGTCGCCGCAGGCAGTGAGCAGCAGGAGGGCACCGGGCAGCAGCAGGCGGAGCGTGCGCATGGGATGTCCCTACAGGGCAGGTGCGGCTAGTGTAGGCAGCACGCGGGCGTGGCCCGTACAGAAATTCGGCAAGGACACAGGGGTTTTCGGATGGCGCAGGGCAAGGCACCGTGGTGCGGCGTGGCCAGTTGGCTGGGGATTGCTGTGGGGTGGGGGCAGGCACCGTGGCGGCGCAGGCGGCAGTCGCTGCCGGTGGCAATGGCATGGCCGCTGGGCTGGGCGTGGGCGTGCTGGGCGCGGCCTTGGTGGGCGGCGGCCTGGCAGTGGCCGCGCGCGTGCGTGGCGAGCGCTGGCCATGGATCGGCATCAGCGGTGCGGTGCTGAGCGCGCTGCCGCTGCTGATGTACCTGCTGCGGATGATGCTGAAGCTCTGACTGTAGAGCCGAGCCATGCTCGGCTGATGGCCTGCGGCAGCCGAGCATGGCTCGGCTCTACAAGTGCGACGGCAGTCGGACAAAATCAGCTGCGGTGGATCTCCACCGTTACATGCACCAGTTCTTCGTGGATCGCCAGGGCGTTGCGCACGGTATCGGCATCCAGCGTGGCGTCACTGGTGACCACGCTGGCGCTGACCGCGTACTTGCCGCGACCGACCTGCCAGACGTGCAGGTCGGCCAGGCGTGCCGGCCACGGGCCCTGTTCGATCACCTCGCGTACTTCGGCCACCACCGGCGCGTCCATCTGCGCGTCGAGCAGGATGCGGCCGCTGTCGCGCAGCAGGCCGACCGCCCACACCGTGACCAGTACGGCGCCGACCAGGCCCATCACCGGGTCCAGCCAGGTGAGGCCAAGCAGCTTGCCGCCGAGCAGGGCGACGATGGCCAGCACCGAGGTGGCGGCGTCGGCCAGCACGTGGACGTAGGCCGAGCGCAGGTTGAGGTCGTGACCGTGCGCATGGCCGTGGTCGTGGTGTTCGTGGCCATGCCCGTGGTCATGGCCGTGGTGATGATGCGCGTGGCCCGGGCTGTCGTGCAGCCACCAGGCACACAGCAGGTTCACGCCCAGCCCGACCGCCGCGATGGCGATGGCTTCGTTGTAGTGGATCGGTGCTGGTACCCACAGCCGCTCCAGCGACTGCACGGCCATCAGCGCGGCCACGCCGAGCAGGGCGATGGCGCTGGTATAGCCGGCCAGGATCTCGATCTTCCAGGTGCCGAAGGCGAAGCGCGGGTCGTGCGCGTAGCGGCGTGCGCAGCGGTACGCAAACACCGAGAGCCCGAGCGCCAGCGCATGCGAACTCATGTGCCAGCCGTCGGCGAGCACGGCCATGGAGTTGAACCACCAGCCGCCGACGATCTCCACGACCATCATGCTGACGGTGAGCCACAGGGCGCGGCGGGTATTGCGTTCGGCCAGCGGGTTGCCGTCGTCGAAGCGGTGTTCGTGGCGACGGGCGGCGGCGAGGGCGTCCAGGTGCATGGGGGCCAGCGGTGGAGTGGATACCCCCATAGGGTATATGATCCCGGCATGGCTCATGTACACAAGCATCGAAAGCAGTTGCTGACCCGGGTGCGCCGCATCGGCGGCCAGGTGGCGGCGTTGGAGCAGGCGCTGGACAGGCCGGAGGGTGAGGCCAGCGACTGTGCGGACGTGCTGGTGCAGGTTGCCGCCGTGCGCGGTGCCGCCCACAGCCTGCTGATGGAGCTGCTGCACGAGCACCTGCAGGAACACGTGGTGGGCGCCGAAGACCCGCAGCAGCGGGCGGCCGAGGCCCAGGTGCTGGTCGAGCTGCTGCGCCGCTACGGCAAATGACCAGGTAGTGCCGGCCACTGGCCGGCGACTGCAGGTTGTCTTCCCCGTTCATGAGGTTGCCGGCCAGCGGCCGGCACTACCCGTGGCGGTGTCGCGCGTTCCAGATATGCGTGGCGGCCAGCAGCAGGCTGCCGGTGACCGTCATCGGTGTTTCCCAGTCGTGCGAGGGCAGCGCCAACGCGCCGGCCAGCAGCAGGCCGAGCCCGGCGCCGGCGGTGGCCCAGGCCAGCACGGGCAGCGGGTGACGGCGTTCTGCCCGCCACAGCGCGTAGCCGGTCAGCGGCAAGGCGATGGCCACGAACAGCAGATGCACCCATTCCGCTTCGGCCCACGTGCCGAACAGCGGCAGCGCGGCGGCAAGCAGGGGCAGCGCCAGGCAGTGCAGCAGGCACAGGCTGGACAGGGCGACCGCGCTGGCATCAAGCAGGGCGGCAGAAGGCGACTTCATGGGGGGAGGTTCCTTGCACAGCAATTGTTATACAGTAACATTTCCGTTCCGCAGCCAACCCGCTCCGACATGAACACTGTTTCCCGCGCCGACCGTCGCCTTCCTGTCACCGTGCTGTCCGGCTTCCTCGGGGCCGGCAAGACCACCCTGCTCAACCAGATCCTGCGCAACCGCGAGGGCCTGCGTGTGGCGGTCATCGTCAACGACATGAGCGAGGTCAACATCGATGCGCAGCTGGTACGCGAGGGCGGCGCCGAACTGCGCCGCACCGAAGAGACGCTGGTGGAGTTCAGCAATGGCTGCATCTGCTGCACGCTGCGCGATGACCTGCTGCAGGAAGTGCGGCGCCTGGCCGATGCGGGGCGCTATGACTATCTGCTGATCGAGTCGACGGGCATCGGTGAGCCGATGCCGGTGGCGGCCACCTTCGCGGTGCGCGACGAGCAGGGCTTCAGCCTGAGTGACATCGCGCGCCTGGACACGATGGTGACGGTGGTGGATGGCAGCGCGTTCCTCGCCGACTTCGGCTCGACGCTGCGCCTGGCCGAGCGTGGCCAGCAGGCTGGGCCGGATGACGATCGCGGCGTGGTCGACCTGCTGTGCGAACAGGTCGAGTTCGCCGACGTGATCGTGGTCAGCAAGGTCGATCAGACCGATGACGAAGTGCTGCAGGACACGCTGGCCGTGCTGCGTGGCCTGAACCGCGACGCGAAACTGCTGCTGTCCAGCTTCGGTGACGTGCCGCTGGCCGAGCTGCTGGACACCGGTCGCTTCGACTTCGAGCGTGCGCAACGTGCGCCGGGCTGGGTAAAGGAGCTGCGTGGCGAGCACACGCCGGAAACCGAGGAGTACGGCATCGCCAGTTTCGTCTACCGCTCGCGGCGACCGTTCCATCCCGCGCGTTTCGCCCGCGCGTTGCAGTCGGGCATGCCGGGCGTGATCCGCAGCAAGGGCTGGTTCTGGCTGGCCAACCGCATGGACTGGGTGGGCGAGCTGAACACCGTAGGTGCCGCGACGCGGACGCAGGCGGCGGGGTTCTGGTACGCCGCTCGCGATCGCGTGCGTGCCGGGCTGGAGGACACGCCGCCGTTGCTGCCGCCCACGCCGCTGCCGTACAGCGACCTGGGCTGGGCGCGGCAGCAGGCCGATTGCTGGAGCGCACCGTTGCCGGGGCCGGAAGACTTCCCGGATGCGGCCGCGCACTCGGCGATGCAACGCCTGTGGCACCCGTTGTGGGGGGATCGCCGCCAGGAGCTGGTGGTGATCGGCGTGCACATGGATGAGCGTGCGGTACGTGCGGAACTGGATGCCTGCCTGCTCAACGACCAGGAGCTGCGTGCGGGCCCGCTGCTGTGGCATCAGTTGCCGCAGGCGTTCCCGGTGTGGAAGCGGTGACGGTGCACTGAGGATCGATGGGTTGCCGGCCAGCGGCCGGCACTACCCCTGGTCGATATGCCATGCGTGGATGGATGCATGGCGGAGTCGAGCATGGCTCGACTCTACAATGTGATCCGTCGCGGCCAATCCTGTAGAGCCGAGCCCATGCTCGGCTGCTGCAGGAGATCCAGGCATGGCGTGGATCTACAAGGCGTCACGCCACTGCCAACCCCCGGTGCTCACCTGCAACACCTGCGTCGGTCGCAATGCCTGCAGCAGGTGCCGGTCGTGGCTGACCATCACCAGCGCGCCCGGCCATGCCACCAGCAGTTCTTCCAACGCCTGCAGGGCACCCAGATCCAGCGCATTGCCGGGCTCGTCCAGCAGCAGCATCTGCGGTGCGGGATCGGCATACAGCACGCTGGCCAGCGCGCCTTTCACCCGTTCGCCATCGCTGAGGTGATGGGCTGCATGCTGGATGCGCTGCGCGTCCAGCCCGAGCAGGGCCAGCCGTGTGCGCAGTTCACCGGTATCGGCCGCCGGGTTGGCAGCCTGCACGGTGTCGAGAATGCTGCGTTCGCCGGAGAGCCCCAGCAGCTGCTGGTCGAGCAGCGCCAGTGGTGCATGCCGTTGTACGTTGCCACTGCGTGCAGGCAACTGGCCGGCCAACACGCGCAACAGCGTGGACTTGCCACTGCCGTTGTCACCAACCACGGCGATGCGCTGGCCGCGGCGGATGTCCAGCTGCAACGGCGCGCGGCAGCCATGCGGCAGCACCAGCGACTCGGCCTGCAGCAGGCGTGCGCTGCCGCGTTCCCCCTCACCGGCAAACAGTGCGAGCTCCGGTGTGGCGTGAACCGCCGAGGCCGCAGCGCGCAGCTGGTCTGCGCTGGCCTGCAGGCGCTCGGCCTGTACCTGCTGTGCGCGGCCGTGGCTGGCCTCTGCACGTTGTTTCTGTCGGCCGAGCAGGATCGGCGCCTGGTTGGCCTGCTTTGCATCGCGATTGCCACGTGCCTGGCGTTGCTGCTGGCGTTCGTGCTGTTCGCGCGCACTGCGCTGCTGCTGCCGGTGCTGGGCGCGGGCGTGGTCGAGCTGTGCCGCGGCCGCTTCGCGTTCGGCGGCACGCGCGTCGGCGTAGTGCTGCCACGGCCCGCCATAGCGACGCAGCCCGCGCGCGTCGAGCTCGACGATCTGCTGCATGTGCGCCAGCAGTTCGCGATCATGGCTGATCACCAGCAGGCCGCCGCGCCACTGCTGCAACCGTTCGTACAACTGCTGGCGATGGCGGGCATCGAGGTGGTTGCTGGGTTCGTCCAGGATCAGCCAATCAGCGCCGCTGGCCCAGGCGCCGGACAGCGCCACCTGCATGGCCTGGCCACCGCTGAGGCGCGCGGCGGGTTGGGCGGGATCGAGGTCGTCGGGCAGCCGTAGCGCCTGCCATTGCTGCTGCAGGCGCTCGCGCAGGTCCCAACGGTCGCCGACGCAGGCGAAGTCGGCCTCGTCCACGCTGCCGGCTTCGATGCGTTGCAGTGCGGCCAGTTCAGCGCCAACGCCGGCCAGTTCACCGACCGTGCCAGCGGGTGGATAGCCGGGCGTCGGCAACAGGAACACGCGGCCGCTGCCGCGTACCTGCCCGTTCTCTGGCTGCACCCGGCCGGCGAGCAGGCGTGCGAGCACGCTCTTGCCAGCGCCATTCGCACCGACCAGGCCGGTGGCGACCGGATCGAAGGAAAACGTCAGATCGGAAAACAGCGGGCGGCCGTCGGCCAGTCGATACGACACGCGATCGAGCGTGAGGGAATGCGGGGTCATGCGACCTCCATGGATGCCGGGTTCTCCCCTGCGCGCAGGGGCGGGAAGAGTCAGGCCGTCTGATCGGAAGACGGCGGCATCAATGGCGCATTGGTCGCGAGCCTCTTGGAGGAATGAGGGGCCAGTATAGCGGGACTGGCTGAATGGCTGCGTGCAGCGGTAGAGCCGAGCCATGCTCGGCTGACCTTAAGCACCACGCATGGCGTGGATCTACGGCACGGTACCCAGGCGGGCGCCGACGAAGTCGATGAACACCCGCAGCTTCGGCAGTACGTGTCGGCCCGAAGGCCACAGCAGGTGGAAGGTGCCGCAGGAGTGCACATGATCCTCCAGCACGGTGACCAGGCGGCCGTCGGCCAGCGCATCGCGCACCGAGTGCACCGGCACGAAGGCCAGGCCGACATCACGCAGTGCCAGCGCCACCCGCGCTTCGATGGTGTTGGCCACCATGTGCACCGGAAGTTCCTGCGGTGCTTCGTCATCGGGCCAGTGGATCGGCCACGGCTCCAGCTTGCCGGTGCTGGGGAAGCGATAGTGCAGCAGCGTGTGCTGCATCAGTTCCGCCGGCGTGCGCGGAACCCCGCGGCGCTGCAGGTAGCCCGGCGAGGCGATTACACGGCGCGGGAACACCCCCAGCCGGCGTGCGTTCATCCGCGAGTCGCTGGGTTCACCGACGCGCAGCACCGCATCGAAGCCTTCCTCGATGACATCGACCAGGCGGTCGCTGAAATCCAGGTCGAGGCGGATGTCCGGATACGCCGCCATGAACTCGGCCATCAACGGCAGGGTGAGATCGCCGACCAGCGGCAGGCTGATGCGCAGCGTGCCGCTGGGCGTGGCGTGCGGTTGTGCCAGCTCGGTGCGTGCGGCATCGCGCTCGTCGAGGATGCGCCGGCAGCGCGCCAGGAACAGCTGGCCCTCGGCGGTGAGCGTGATGCTGCGCGTGCTGCGGTGGAACAGGCGCACGCCCAGTGCATGCTCCAGCCGGGCAACGCACTTGCCGGCGGCAGATGCGGAGATGCCCTGCAGGCGCCCGGTCTCGACGAAGCTGCGCGTGTCGGCGGCGTGCACGAAAGTCTGCAGGTTGGCGAGATTGTCCAGGACTGACATCGGCGTAGGGGCAATGAAAGCGGCAGGGTAGGGGCGGCGTGATCACGGCGGGCGGCGCCGCTACCGCAACACTGTGGTGCAGGGTGGGGGGCGCCTGCTGTTGCGGCCTTGCAGTTCCGGCCATCATGCCGATTGCGGACTCCACGGTCCATGATGCCCGGAGCCGCAACCGGCTTTTTGCACCGCGCCGTGCTGCCTAACGTGGCGGGCCTCTCCCCACGGATCACCGCGATGAATGCCGCTCTTTCCCTCGAACCTGCACCGATGCTGCCTTCGGTGCAGCGGCTGCTGCAGCAGGTCCACCCGACGCGCCTGGTCGGTGCGGTGGTGCTGGTGTGCGAGCACGGCGTGCTGCGCCATGCCAGCGCGACCGGGCAGGCCGATCGCGAGTCGGCCCTGCCGATGCAGCGCGACCAGCTGTTCCGGCTGGCATCGGTCAGCAAGCCGCTGTTGAGCACGGTGATCCTGCGCCTGGTGGCCGAGGGCGTGCTCGACCTCGATGCGCCGGTGCAGCGCTGGCTGCCGGATTTCCGGCCGGCGCTGGCCGATGGCCGCCGGCCGCCGATCAGCCTGCGCCAGCTGCTCAGCCACAGCAGCGGGCTGGGCTACCGTTTCCTGGAAGCCGATGCGCACGGACCGTACGCCCGGGCCGGCGTCAGCGATGGCATGGACGCCAGCCCGGTGTCCCTGGCCGAGAACGTGCGCCGTATCGCACAGGCGCCGCTGCTGTTCGAACCGGGCAGCCAATGGCTGTACTCGTTGGGCGTGGACGTGGCCGGTGCAGTGGCCGAAGCGGCGACCGGTGAAACGCTGCAGGTGCTGTTCCAGCGTTTGCTGGCTGCCCCCCTGGGCCTGCGCGATACCGCGTTCGCCACACGCGATGCCGCACGGCTGGCCACGCCCTATGTGAGCGGCACGCCGCAGCCGCATCGCCTGCAGGAAGGGGAGGTGGTCGCGCCGTTCGAGGGAACGGTGGGCATCGAGTACAGCCTTGCGCGTGCCCTCGATGCCCGCCGTTTCGCTTCGGCCGGCGCCGGCCTGGTGGGTACTGCCGATGACGTGATGTCGGTGCTGGAGGCGCTGCGTGACGTGCAGCGCTCCGGCCTGCTGCCGCCCGCGCTGGCGGCAGAGATGGTCAGCCCGCAGGTGGGCGAATTCGGGCCGCCGGAACCGGCCGGCTGGGGCTTCGGGCTGGGCTTTGCAGTACTGCGCGAGGCCGCTGCCAGCGGCACGCCGCAGCGCGAAGGCACCTGGCGCTGGGGCGGCGCTTATGGGCACAGCTGGTTTGTTGATCCGGCGCGTGGGCTGAGCGTGGTGGCGCTGACCAACACCCTGTACGAAGGCATGGATGGTGCCTTCGTCGATGACCTGCGCGATGCGGTCTATGCGGACCTGGAGGCTGCGCGATGAGCGGCCACGCCATCGATGCGGCCAGCCCGGCCGGTGAGGCCACGCGCTTGCCGTGGGCGGGCCTGCTGGCGCTGGCCGGCGGCGGCTTCATCACCCTGTTGACCGAGACCCTGCCGGCCGGCGTGCTGCGACCGATGGGCGACAGCCTGGGCGTGAGTGATGCGGCGGTGGGCCAGCTGGTGAGCGTGTATGCGCTGGGCTCGGTGATGGCGGCACTGCCGATGACAGCGTTGACCCAGCGCCTGCCGCGGCGTCCGCTGTTGCTGGCGGCCATCGCCGGCTTCGTGGTGGTCAACACGTTGACGGCGCTGAGCAGCAGCTATGCGCTGATCCTTGCTGCGCGTTTCCTGGCCGGCGTGAGCGGTGGCCTGCTGTGGTCACTGGTGGCTGGCTATGCCGCACGCATGGTGGTGCCGTCGCTGCAGGGGCGCGCGATCGCGGTGGCGATGGTGGGGTCGCCGTTGGCGCTGTCACTGGGCGTGCCGGCCGGTACGTTGCTGGGCCAGCAGGTCGGCTGGCGCTGGGCGTTCGCGTTGATGAGCGTGCTGGGCGTGGGCCTGCTGGCGTACGCGCGCTGGGCACTGCCGGCGCTGCCTGCGGCCGGTGCCGGTCAACGTGCGTCGCTGGCCAAGGTCTGGCGCATGCCGGGCGTGCGCAGCGCGCTGCTGGTGATGGTGCTGTACGTGCTGGCGCACAACGTGCTCTACACCTACATCGAACCGTTGGCGGTGGAGGCGGGTGCCGGCCCGTGGCTGGACCGGCTGCTGCTCGCCTTCGGCGTGGCGGCGATTGCCGGCATCGGGATTGCTGGTTGGGGCGTGGATCGCCACCTGCGTGCGCTGGTGTGGGCGGCGGTGATCGGCTTCATCGTACCGGTGCTGGCCTTGCTGGTATGGCCCGGCGTGGCCAGCACGCTGCTGCTGGCGACGATCCTGTGGGGCGTGGCGTTCGGCGCGGTGCCGACCCTGTTCCAGACCGCCTTGGCACGACGCGCCGGGGCCGCTGCGGACCTGGCGCAGTCGATGCTGGTGACCGGCTGGAACCTGGCCATTGCGGCCGGCGGCGTGGCGGGCGGCGTGCTGCTGCAGGCCAGCGGCCCGAGCCAGCTGGGATGGTTGCCGCTGCTGTTGCTGGCGGTGACCGTCGCGTGGTTGCTGGCACGGCCGAAGGCGTGGGCGTAAGCGCCGATCAATGCTGGCGCGGTGCCGGCCAGCGGCCGGCACTACCGTGGGCCGCGCCATCCACGCATGGCGTGGATCTACCGAGTGCAGCGACCCGCGTTTGCTTTCTTCTGTTGATTCCGTGGTAGGGCCGCCGCCGGACCCTGTCAGAGACCGTCCCGGCCAACGCCGGGATAGCTGTACGCGACCCACCACCAGGGGCTCTGCCGTTGGCCGTCCTACTCGATCCCTTCACGCTCGATCGGCACGCTGCGCGGGTTCTGCATGTGCTCGCGTGCAGCGCCGTACTGCTGCTGCCGCTTGTGGTGGAAGGCGACGAACTCATCACGCGGCAGCGGCCGCGAGAACAGCCAGCCCTGGCCGAATTCCACATGCCGGCTGTGCAGGTAGGCCAGCTGCGCTTCGGTTTCCACGCCCTCGGCCACCACCCACAGGCCCAGCTCCTTGGCCATGTCGATGATGTGCGGCGTGACCGGGCTGGTGGCGCTTTCGGTGCCGATCGCATCGATGAACGACTTGTCGATCTTCAGCGCATCCAGTGGCAGCTGCTGCAGGTACTGCAGGCTGGAGAAGCCGACGCCGAAATCGTCGATCGCCACGCTGTGGCCGGCGCGGCGGGCGGCGGCAAGCATGGTGCGCGCGCGGTCCAGGTCGAGGAAGCCACGTTCGGTGGCCTCCATCCAGATCTGCTGCGGCAGGATGCCGCTGCCGGCCATGTGCCGGGAAATCATCTTCAGGGCGCGGCCGCTGCTGATGTCTTCGGCGGCGAGGTTGATCGCGATGTGCGCGCTGCGGTCGGCCACCAGCAGCTCGCGCATGTCGCGCACCACGTTCTCGATCACCAGGTCGGTGACGTCGGCGATCATGCCGGCCTCTTCGGCCAGCGGAATGAACAGGTCCGGCCGCACCTGGGTGCCATCCGGGCGTTGCCAGCGCACCAGCGCCTCGGCACCGACGCAGATGCCGGTGTCCAGTTCGATGATCGGCTGGTAATGCAGGTACAGCTCGCGGCGGCGGATGGCGGTGGCCAGCTCACCGCGCAGCGACAGGCGGCGCCGCGACAGCCAGATCACCAGGCCGGCCCCGGCGGCGGCCAGCAGCAGGCCGACCGGCACGTACAGCCATGCCTGCTGGCGGAAGGCGGCGGCCAGCGCGGTGCGCGGCGTGGTGGCGATGGCCAGCCATTCCTCGTTGCGCGCGGTGGCGAACAGCGTGGCGTGATCCAGGCCTTCGCCGGGGTCGCGCAGCAGTGCCTGCAGCAGGTCCGGATCCAGGCCGGGCTGTTTGGCCAGCAGGCGTCCATCGGGGCTGGCCAGCGCCAGCCGCACGTTCGGGTCGGCAATGACATCGACGAAGCGGCGCGGGTCCACCAGTGCGTCGTAGGACCCATACAGGACCGCCAGCACCTGGCGGCGGCCGCTGATTTCCGGGCGCACATCCACTGCAATGCCTGCGCCATCGCTGGTGACGTGGTCCGGCGTGGGTTGATCCACATCGGACAGGAACGGACCCCACGAGGTGCAGCGCAGCTTGCCGCCTTCGAAGTAGCCCATCTGGTCGATCGATGGGGTGGTCATCACCAGGGTCTGCATGCGCCGGATGTGTTCGGGGCTGCAGGGTATGTAGGCGCCGGCCTCGGCCGATTTCAGTGCCGCCAGCGCTTCCTGGTAGGACAGGTCGGAGCGGCGCAGGGTGCGATCGGCGATGTCGCGCAGGCGCTGCTGTTCGACGCTGATCGCGCGGTCCCAGGTGGCGTAGGCCATGACCGCGATCGGCAGCGCAGCGGCCAGCAGGGCCAGGGCGGTGCCGCCGATGATGACGCGCAGCCGGCTCATGGCCGGGGCTCCAGCGGGGCGGGCGGGGCAGGGCGCATGGTGGGCCGGTCCTTGGGCAGGTGCGGCTATCTGAGCATGGCGCCGGGCCGGGCGGAATGGGATCAATACGGTATTCGGTCACATTGTGGTGAAAGCGGCCCGCTTTGACGCAATAGGTCCGTCTGGCGCTGGCGCTCGGCGCCGCGGAGGACTACCGTCGAATGCTTCGCCCGCCCCTTTTGCCCGCGCCCATGACCGAGCCCGCAACGCCCCCCGAGCACCTGCGCCGCAGCCTGTCCAACCGCCACCTGCAACTGATCGCCATCGGCGGTGCCATCGGCACCGGCCTGTTCATGGGATCGGGCAAGACCATCAGCCTGGCCGGCCCCTCCATCGTCTTCGTCTACCTGATCATCGGCGCGATGCTGTTCTTCGTGATGCGCGCGATGGGCGAACTGCTGCTGTCCAACCTGCAGTACAAATCCTTCATCGATTTCTCCACCGACCTGCTCGGCCCGTGGGCCGGGTTCTTCTGTGGATGGACCTACTGGTTCTGCTGGATCGTCACCGCCATCGCCGATGTGATCGCCATTGCCGCCTACGCGCAGTTCTGGTTCCCCGGGCTTGAAGCCTGGAAACCGGCGCTGGCCTGCGTGATGCTGCTGCTGGCATTGAACCTGGTGACGGTGAAGCTGTTCGGCGAAATGGAATTCTGGTTCGCGCTGATCAAGATCGTGGCGATCTGCGCGCTGATCATCACTGGCGCCGGGCTGGTGGCGTGGGGCTTCACCTCACCCAGCGGCCACACCGCGTCGCTGTCGAACCTGTGGAATGACGGTGGCATGTTCCCGATGGGGCTGGTCGGCTTCTTCGCCGGCTTCCAGATTGCGGTGTTCGCCTTCGTCGGCATCGAGCTGGTCGGCACCACCGCCGCCGAAACCGCCGAGCCCGAGCGCAACCTGCCCAAGGCGATCAACTCGATCCCGGTGCGCATCATCATCTTCTACGTGCTGGCGCTGATCGCGATCATGGCGGTCACCCCGTGGCGCCAGGTGGTGCCGGACAAGAGCCCGTTCGTGCAGCTGTTCGTGCTGGCCGGCATTCCCGCCGCCGCCAGCCTGATCAACTTCGTGGTGCTGACTTCGGCCACGTCCTCGGCCAACAGCGGCATCTTCTCCACCAGCCGCATGCTGTACGGCCTGGCCGAAGAGGGCCACGCTCCGCGCGGGCTGTCGAAACTGTCGCGCGCCGCAGTGCCGGCCCGTGGCCTGCTGTTCTCGTGCCTGTGCCTGCTGGGCGGCACGCTGCTGATCTACCTGATTCCCAACCTGGTGACCGCCTTCACCCTGGTGACGACACTGGCGACGGTGCTGTTCATCTTCGTCTGGTCGCTGATCCTGGTGGCCTACATGGCCTATCGCCGTCGCTATCCGGAGCGCCATGCTGCATCGATCTTCAAGATGCCCGGCGGCGTCGCGATGTGCTGGGCCTGCCTGGTGTTCTTCGCCGCCGTGCTGGTGCTGCTGAGCCTGCAGGGCGACACCCGCCAGGCGCTGATCGCCAGCCCGGCGTGGTTCGTGCTGCTGGGCGTGGGCTATTGGGTGCGTCGGAAGACCGCGAAGTGATCCGAAGTGGGGTCAGATCCCGTTGCCCAGCAACGGGATCTGACCCCGGCAGGAAAACGGCTGTTGCTGTTGAGGTTGCCGGCCAGCGGCCGGCACTACCACGGGTGCAGGACGCCGCCCTGCCGGCCCCCATTCACCCAACATTAGCGGGCACGGCCGGATCATCCGGCCGCCATGTCCCCTCGCCCCCTCCTGCTCGCGCTGTTGCTGCTGCCCAGCCTGTGGCCCGGGCTGGCCGCCGCGCGCACCGTCTACCGCTGCGTGCAGGGCAACACCGTCAGCCTGGCCACCGCGCCGGAGCCGGGATCGCGGTGCACGCCGAAGGAGATCGACGACAACGCCGTCCAGACCCCGAACCTGTGGGGCAACATGGGCGTGTTCAGCGGCGTGCTGTACGAGCGCGAACAGGACGGGGCGCTGGTCTACTCCACGCGCAACCTGCCCGGCTCGCGGGTGTTCCTGAAGTTCACCGTGGCCACGCCGCCAGGCGAGCCGGCGCACGAAGGCCTGGGCAAGGTCGGCAAGCCGCAGCTGGCGCAGCACGCCAGGCAGTTCAAGGCCGCGTCCAGGGCCACCGGCGTCGATGATGCCTGGCTGCGTGCCATCGCCCACGCCGAAAGCAATTTCGACGCGCTGGCGGTATCCAGCAAGGGCGCACAGGGCGTGATGCAGCTGATGCCCGAAACCGCGCAGGAATACGGGGTGAGCGATCCGTTCTCGCCGCAGCAGTCGATCGAGGGTGGCGCGCGCTACATGCGCGCGCTGCTGCGCCGCTACAACGGCGACCGCCCGTTGGCGGCGGCCGCCTACAACGCGGGCATCGGTGCGGTCACCCGCTACAAGGGCGTGCCGCCCTACGCCGAAACCCTGGCCTACGTGGACAAGGTAATGGCGCTGTACGCACGCTACCGCGAAGCGATGGGCATCCGCACCGAAGTGCCGGCGCGCTAGCGGACGGTGCCGCCTGCACGTGGCGTTGTAGAGCAGAGCCGATGCTCGGCTGCGCCAATTGCAGCCGAGCATCGGCTCGGCTCTACACAAAAGCTGCTCAGCGCGAGGTGGAGCTGCTGACCAGGTCGTAGCGTTCAATGCGGCCGACGCGGGCGACCTCGGCCTGCACGTCGGCACGCTGCTTGAGTGCACGCCACGCGGCATCGATGCGCACATCGCCCGGCAATGACGGATAGGTGCGCATGTCCTGCAGGCTGGCCAGGGTTTCACCGCGTTCGATGGGCGAGCGCAGCTGTTCGATCAGCACGGCGGCGGCACCGTCCAGGTTGCCTTCCTCCAGCAGCATTTCGCGATGGAACAGGCGGGCATCCTCGCGCTGGGCCAGGATCACCGTGCGCGCCGCTTCGCGCGCTTTGGCATCACCACGCTCGCGGGCGGCGGCGAACTGCAGCAGCGCCTGCGCGGCCTTGCCGTAGCCGGCGAGGCCCGGCATGTCATTCACTGCCTGCGCAGCGTCCTGCATGCGCCCCAGCGAACTGAAGACGAAGCCGACATTCATCTGGTGCTCGACACCATCCGGGCCGAGTGCGCCGATGCGTTGGGCCTGTTGCGCCGTGGCCAGTGCCTCATCGGTGCGGCCCAGCCGGCGCAGTGCGGTGAGCCGGCTGTTGAGCAGCCAGGCCACCCATTCCGCTTCGGCGGCGGCAGGTGATTCGCCGTTGCTCGCGGCACCGGCCATGCCCTCGGTCAACGACAGCACTTCCTCGTTGCGGTCCAGCATGAGCAGGGTGGTGCTGAACTCGGCCATGCGCGCGTCCAGTGCACGGTCGAGCAGGCCGGAGACGCGCAGTTCATCGAGGTGGCGCTGCGCCGCCTGCACCGGATCGAAACGCGCATCGCCGCGATCGACATAACGGTCGAAGCGCTTGTCGCTGCGCAGGCGGATGATCTCGGCCGGGCTGTCGATGCGGGCCAGCGTGGCTGGAATGCCGTCGCCACGGCCATTGTCGGCCTGCAGCGTGGCCAGCGTCAGCCACAGCCCGGTGGGTTCCAGGCCGGCACTTTTCCAGCCGTTGTCAAACAGCGCCTGCAGCAGGTCCATGCGCTTCATCGGCTGGTCACGCAGGCGGTACTGCAGGTAGTTGATGGCGTGGTGATCGACCGGCAGCGGCGCGTCGGCATGCTGCAGTGCCTTCACCAGGAAGGTGGTGGCTGCGGCCGGCTGGTTGTCCGACAGTTCCACCGACACCTGGGTAAGCAGGATCTGTGCATCCTCCGGCAGGGCCTCCTGCGCCCGCTGCAGGTAGCGGCGGGCCAGGGCCGGCTTCTTCTGCATCAGTGCGGTCCAGCCAGCGACCTGCGAGGCGCGGCCACGATGCTCGGCATCGAAGTCGTCCAGCAGGGGATCCTCCATCAGCCGTTCCATGCTGATCAGCGCGCCCAGCGTGTTGCCACTGCGTGACTGCTGGATGGCCTCATCCCAGCGCGTGGCATAGGCCTGATGCATCGCATCGGCGGTGATTGACGGCTTCTGCGGCGCCACCGTGATCGAAGCAGTGGCGGATGTGCTGGCCAATGCGGCCAGCAGCAGGGCGGTGAGCGGGAGAACGCGGGGCATGGAGAATCTCCATCCGTGGGAACCGCATTGAACCTGCTGCAGCCAGCGAGGACAAGCACGACGAAGCGAATTCTGGCGTTCAGCCGCACAATCGGCCGTGGCGGATCGCACGCGCAGCGTCTATTGTCGGTGCCTCTTCAGACAGCAGGCAGGCAGCGCAGCACGATGGCACGGTGGCAATGGATGGCGGCAGGCGTAGCGTTGGCGACGGTAGTGGCATTGGCTGCGACCTGGTGGGAGACACCGCTGCATACGCTGGCTGAACCGGCGGGTCCGGCTCCGACGCCGTTGGCGTGGACCGCGCAGATCGAACCGCTGGCCGGCGATGGCCACCCGGGTGACCGTGATGGCGCGTCCGCGCAGGCACGCTTCGCCGATCCGTACGCGTTGCTGCGCAGTGCCGATGGCAGCGTCTATTTCACCGATGCCGGCGACAACAACCGGATCCGTCGCCGCCTTCCCGATGGCCGCGTTGAAACGGTGGCCGGGCAGGGCGAGGGACGTGTCGATGGCCCTGCACTGCAGGCCAGTTTCAACACGCCTTCGGGCATTGCCGCCGACGCGCAGGGCAACCTGTATGTGGCCGACACCGGCAACCATGCGATCCGCCGCATCAGCACCGATGGCCAGGTGACCACGCTGGCCGGTGGCGAACAGGGCCACGCCGACGGCCCTGCCGCGCAGGCCCGCTTCGATGCGCCGATGGGCATCGCCGTGGATGCGCAGGGCCAGGTTTACGTGGCCGATACGTTCAACGATCGCATCCGGGTGATCGGTACGGATGGCAGCGTGCGCACCCTGGCCGGTGGTGATCGGCCGGGCCTTGCCGATGGCGTGGGCGCTGCTGCGCGCTTCGATACGCCGGTGGCGCTGGCCTTCGACGCGCAGGGCGCGTTGCTGGTGGCCGACCTGTTCAACAACGCCGTGCGCCGGGTGGGTGCCGATGGTACGGTCAGCACCGTGGTCGCCGCCGGTGGCGTGATCAATGGGCCGCTGTCGTTGGCCACCACCCATGACGGCGTGCTGTACGTGGGTGATCTCGATGGCCGCATCGTGCAGGTGACGCCGCAGGGCCATCAGATCGCGCTGGTCGGCAATGGCCGCCTGCCGCGCCTGGCCCGCCCCAGCGGATTGGCGCTGGATGCCGATGGCAGCGTGCTGGTGGCCGACGCCGCCAGCTACCGCCTGCATCGCCTGCGCCCGCTGCCGGTGGGCGACCTGCCGGCACCGGCACTGGTCGGGCCGGCTGCCGATGCCGCGCTGCCGAAGACCGGGGGCCGTTGGCCGCTGGCACCGCAGGACGGCTGGCACGAAGTGGTCGGCACCCTGGGCGAGGTGCGCGGCAACTTCACCGGTGAGAGCCGCCACCACCTGCATGGCGGCTTCGACGTGCGCGGTGATGTGGGCCAGACCGTGCTGGCGATCGCCGAAGGCAAGATCAGCAGCCCGGTGGCCGCCTGGAACCTGGGTGAGCAGGCCGAGGGCCTGGTCGTGGATCGCCTCAAGTACATCCACATGCGGGTCGGCCGCACCCCGCGCGACGAACCCTACGATGCGCGCTGGCAGGCGCTGTACGACGAGCAGGGCAGGCTGGAGCGGATGCGCGTGCGCCGCGGCATGCGCATCCACGTCGGTGACCGCCTGGGCAGCATCAACAACCAGGCGCACGTGCACCTGGCGGTGGGTACCGGCGGCTTCGAGACCAACGCGGTGGCGCTGGGCTTCCAGGGCTACGCCGACCACTTCGCGCCGCGCATCACCGATGTGGCCCTGCTGGACGACAACGACCAGCCGATGGCCGCCGGCAGCGATGGCGTGGTGATGGTGGCGCGCCAGGGCCGCGGCGTGCAGATCGTGGTCGAGGCCTGGGACCAGGTCGACAACAACCTGCCGCGCCGCCGCCTGGGCATGTACCAGGTCGGTTACCAGATCCTCGATGCCGCTGGGCAGCCGCTGCAGGGTTACGAGCAGCCGCGCTGGAACATCGTGTTCAACCGCATGCCGCCGCAGAAGGAAGCTGTGCGCGTGGCCTACGCACCGGACAGCGGCATCACCGTGCATGGCAGCGCGGTCACCCGTTTCCGCTACCTGGCCACCAACACCGTGCGCGACGGCCTGATGGAAACCGGGCGCTGGCAGCCGGCGGCGCTGCCGCCGGGCGAGTACATCGTGCGCGCCAGCGTGCGCGACTACAGCGGCAACGAAGGCGTCGGCCCGCGCGAGATCAGGGTACGGCTGCTGCCATAGCCGCAGCCGGGGCGCCGCAACGTTCGCGCTCGGCGTCCATGTCTTCCAGCGGCCGCACTTCGATGCTGCCGAAGCGCGCCCACGGGAAGTCGCGGGCGATGCGCATGGCTTCGTCGCGGTCGCGGGCGACGATCAGGTTGAAGCCGGCCAGCAGTTCGCGGGTTTCGGCGAACGGGCCATCGAGAACACGGCTGTTGCCATCACGCACGCGCAGGGTCTGTGCAGTGTCGACCGGCTGCAGTTTCTGCGCGGCCAGCAGCGTGCCTTCGGCCTGCAGCTTGTCGGCGTGGGCCAGGCAGTCGCGCATCAGCGCGTTGAATTCTTCGATGGGCAGGGCCTGCAGCAGGGCAGGCTCGATATAGATCAGAAGCAGGTACTGCTGCATGGGACGGTCCTGGCGGGGGCGGGTGCCCATGATGGCGCAGGATGGCGCGTGGGCATGTTGCAGCGCAGAAGCGCGCCTTCGGCGGGGACGGCGAACGGCGGAGCCCCTCCGTGGTGGCGCTACAACGTGATGCTTGGGCTTGGCCGGGTGGGTAGGCGGGTCGGGGGACGCCGTAAACCCATCCATGGGGGCTTGGCCGCGGCATCCATGCCGCGGACACCCCCGCCCCGCCTACCCACCCGGCCCTGGACAGTTTCCTGCGGCGTCCACCCCGGAAAATCACAAACAAGAGCAAAAGCGGGTCGCTTCGCTCGCAAAGCTGAGCCCGCCAGCCAACCGCCGTTGCTGTTGCTTTTGCTGTTGCTTTTGCCTTTTCTCTTGATTTTCCCGTGGTGGGGCAGCCGCAGAGATCTGTCTGGGGCCGGGCGGGTGGGGTTGGCGGGGTATCCGCGGCATGGATGCCGCGGCTAAGCCCCCACGGATGGGTTCACGGCGTCCCCGCCAACCCCACCCGCCCGGCCCACTCCCAGAAAACCAGCTTTCAGCGACCAACCCAAACCCACCACGGAGGGGCTCCGCCGTTCGCCGACCTCCGCCGAAGGCGCGCTTTCCACGGAAGAAATAATTTTCAGAGGACGTGTCGATTCCCAGCCCCCTGGTTCGTTGTACCCAATGAAGGGCACGCACCACGCGTCCCCACGGGAGACCGCAATGAAAGTGATGGTGATCGTGAAGGCCAACGCCGACTCCGAAGCCGGCCGCATGCCCAGCGAACAGGAACTGTCCGAAATGGGCGCCTTCAACGAACAACTGGTGGCCGCCGGCATCATGCTGGCCGGTGAAGGCCTGCACGCCACCCAGCGCGGCCGTCGCATTCACTTCGGCGGCGGGACACCCCAGGTCGAGGCCGGTCCGTTCGGTCCTGCCAGTGAACAGATCGCCGGCTTCTGGCTGTGGGAGGTGCGGTCGCTGGACGAAGCGGTTGAATGGGCCAGCCGCGCGCCGTTCGGCAGTGGCGGCACGCTCGAACTGCGTCCCTTGATCTCCGCTGAAGACTTCGGTGAAGCCTTCACTCCCGAATTACAGCAGCAGGAACAGCGTCTGCGTGCACAGCTGGAAGGTTGACCCGATTCATCTCCACGCCGGGCACGACCCGGCGCTACCGCCCTGAACCACATCACGGAGTATTGCCATGAGACTGATTCCCTTCCTCGGCTTCAGCGGCCAGGCCCACGAGGCGATGGCGTTCTACGCCAAGGCACTCGGTGGCCAGGTCACTTCGGAAATGAAATACCGCGACATGCCGCCCTCCGATGGCTCGCCGGGCTGCAACGAGATGCCGCCGGAAACCCTGGACCACGTCGCCCACAGCCAGCTGGAGATCGGCAACGCCATCGTGATGGCGGCCGACGGCCCCGGCGGCGGCGAGGGTGGCTCGACCACCATCAATGTTGATGTCGACAGCATCGAAGAAGCCGAACGCGTGTTTGCCGCGCTGGCCGAGGGGGGCCAGGTGCAGATGCCGATCGCCGAAACGTTCTGGGCGCACCGCTGGGGCATGCTGGTCGACCGCTATGGCAAGCCGTGGATGGTCAACTGCATGAAGCAGCCCTGATTCCTCTCTTTCTTTCATCCACAAGGAGCTTCACCGATGAGTGCACCGCAACCGCAGATGATCTTCGTCAACCTGCCCGTGCAGGATCTGAACGCGTCCAAGACCTTTTTCGCAGCGCTGGGCTACAGCTTCAACCCGACCTTCACCAATGGCGATGCCGCCTGCATGGTGATCAGCGAGAGCATCTTCGTGATGCTGCTGACCCAGCCGTTCTTCAAGCAGTTCACCACCAAGCCGATCGCCGACGCACGCAGCCAGACCGAGGTGATCACCTGCCTGTCGGCGGACAGCCGCAAGGCGGTGGACGTGATGGTGGACAAGGCTCTGGCGGCCGGCGCCAGTGAACCGCAGCCCGCGCGCGACTACGGTTTCATGTACCAGCGTGGCTTCCAGGACCTGGACGGCCATCTCTGGGAAATCGCACACATGGACGGCGAGCCGGGCTGACGGCCGCCGCAGGGAGAACCCGCATGGCTTACGTGGACGCTTACGTGCTGCCGTGCCCGCAGGACAAGGTGGCGGCCTACCGCCGCCTTGCCCGCAAGGCCGGCGCGGTGTGGAAGGACCATGGCGCGCTGCAGTACATGGAATGCGTGGCCGACGATGTGGAACCGGGCAAGAGCACCTCGTTCCCGCGCGCCGTCAAGGCGAAACCGGGCGAGACGGTGATCGTCGCCTTCGTGGTGTTCCGCTCGCGCGCGGCACGCGACCGCATCAACGCAAAGGTGATGGCCGATCCGCGGCTGGCGTCGCTGGGCCTGAAGGACATGCCGTTCGATACCCGGCGCATGTTCTGGGGCGGTTTCAAGCCGATTGTTGAAGCGTGAGCTGCGGCGCTTGTGCGGGCCGGGCGTGCGTGCTGTGATCGGCGCATGCTCGAGCCCGCACTGACGCAGCGTCTGGAAACCCTCTGGCGGATGGAGTCGCCAGCGCTGATTGCGCGCCTGGCGCGGCTGCTCGGTGGCGATGTCGGCCGTGCCGAGGAGCTGGCCCAGGACACCTGGCTGGCCGCGCTGGAGCGTTGGCCGGAGCAGGGTATCCCGGACAACCCCGGAGCCTGGCTGATGACCACCGCGCGCAACCGTGCCATCGATGTGCTGCGCCAGCACCAGCGGGTGACGCAGCAGCATGCGCAGTGGGGCGAGGAACTGCATCCGGCGGCACTGCCGGCGCCGGATGACAGCCAGGCACTGGAGGACGACCTGGGCGATGACCTGCTGCGGCTGATGTTCGTGGCCTGCCATCCCGTGCTGCCTGCCGATGCGCGGGTGGCACTCACCCTGCGCCTGCTCGGTGGCCTGACCACCATCGAGATCGCGCGTGCGTTCCTGCAGCCGGAGCCGACCATCGCCCAGCGCATCGTGCGCGCCAAGCGCACCCTGGCGCAGAAGCAGGTGCCCTATGAAGTGCCGCGCGCGGAGGCGATGCCGGAGCGCCTGGCCTCGGTGCTGGAGGCGATCTATCTGGTGTTCAACGAAGGCTATGCGGCCAGCGCCGGTGATGACTGGATGCGCCCGGCGCTGTGCGAGGAAGCGCTGCGGCTGGCCCGCATCCTGGCGCATCGGTTGCCGGTGCCGCCGGTACTGGGCCTGCTGGCGCTGATGGAACTGCAGGCTTCGCGCGCAGCGGCACGGGTGGACGCGCAGGGCGCGCCGGTGCTGCTGGACCAGCAGAACCGCGCGCGCTGGGACTGGCTGCAGATCGACCGCGGGCAGCAGGTGCTGGCGCGCGCGTTGGCCATCGGTGGCGACCAGGATCCGTATGTGCTGCAGGCGCGCATCGCGGCCTGCCATGCGGCTGCGCGGCGCGCCGACGCGACCGACTGGCCGCGTATCGCCGCGCTCTATGCACAGCTGCTGCAGGTGCAACCTTCGCCGGTGGTGGCATTGAACCGGGTGGTGGCGATCCTGCGCAGCGAAGGCCCGTTCGCCGCGTGGGCGCAGCTGCAGCCCCTGCTGGTCGACGCGCGCCTGCGCGACTATGCGCCGCTGCAGGTGGTGCGCGGCGAGCTGCTGCAGGCACTGGGGCGTGAGCAGGATGCGCGTGACGCTTTTGGCCAGGCCGCTCGGCTCAGCCAGAACCAGGCCGAGCGCGGACTGCTGCGGCAACGGGCGGGCCTGCCCTCCACGGACTGAGCCGACAAAGGCAGCACTTGTCGCCGGCCGCCTGAGCGGCTATGTTTCGCGCCCAGCGGACGCATCAGCGTCCGCGATCCGTGCGTATTGACCGAGGAGCGGTTGGATGTATTCAAGGACGAAGAGCGCATCGCGCGCTTTTGCGCGCCTGCTTGCCTGTGCCCTGTGCCTGGCCGTATGGCCGATGGCCGTGCAGGCTGCGGACAAATCACAGCAGGCCTATTGGGCCGGTTTTGCCTATACCGCTGACGCCGCCGCCGTGCAGGCGACCACCCCGCATGCGCACGCGGTGCTGGAACGGCGTGGGCTGGTCCCGCTGAACCAGACGCTGGCACAGTCGCTCAAGCGCCGCGCACCGGCCCACCTGGAGCTGATCGACCAGCCGGTGGCGATGCTCGACGGCACCACCAGTGCCACCGTGCTGGCCGCTGCGCTGGATCGCGAGCTGGTCTCGGTCGAACCGATCGGCGACCAGTACAAGGTGCTGGTGGAAGTGGCGCTGCAGGCGTTGTTCTTCGACTTCCGCGAGCGCCAGGTGATCGCCTCCTATCCGCTCACCCTGCAGCGCATCGACGTGCAGGACTACCGTCCGGACAACGACGATATCGACGCGATCGTCGCCGATCTGCTGTACGGCGGTGCCGATACCAGCCTGTCGCAGGTACTGGCGGCCAGCCTGGCGCAGGCCCGGTTGCCCGATGCCGCCGTGCGTCGCCTGCAGGTGGGCGGGGTGACCCTGTCCGACGCGGCACGCGCCAAGCTGCCCGATCCGAAGTGGGAAGCACCGCTGCGTGCCACGCTTGCGCACGAACTGTCCAAGACGCTGTCGTCCAACACTGGCGTTGGCCTGCTGCCGCCGGCCTCGGGCCAGGCGATCGGCGGTGCGATGGCCGCCCGCTTTGCCGACGGCAAGGTCTACCAGCTGAAGATTCCCGAACCCGACTACGTCATCCAGCTGCAGGTCGATGCACTGAAGAACGGCGTGATCGAGGAAACCCCGGCGATGAAGACGATGCTGTTCGGCGCCTTCTTCACCGCCAAGGTGAGCGAGCCGTTCTCGGGCAAGGTCTATTTCGAACAGCCGCTGCGCAAGGGGGCCACCAAGGTGGTGCCGGTCACGCAGTGGCAGGTCGACCAGTGGTCGGCCAGCTACGAAACCCTGCTGGCCGGCTTCGACGCCTTCGCCGGCGCCGCCGCCAAGCGTGCCGATTCGCGCGCCTGGCTGGACGAACAGAAGCCGGGCGGCCGCCCGTTGCAGCAGCAGACCCAAGCCCTCCAGGAGTTGATCAAGTCATGTCGTTGATGCGTACCATCCTGCTCATCCTCATCGCGCTGGCGGTGGCCTCGCCGGTCGCTGCGCAGACCGCGAGTTCGCGCGGAACCGGCTCGGCCAGCTACGGCCTGCGCCTGAGCGCCGATACCCGTGCCCAGGCCCTGAACAAGGCCAAGGTCAATGCCCTGGAGGCGTACATCGCCGAAACCGGTGCGGCCAAGCTGCGCCTGTTCGAGGCGCGCCGCGCCGAGTTCATCGGCGAGATCGACCGCTACGTGCTCAGCGCCGTACAGCTGTCGGACACCGAAGACAAGAAGGCCAAGACCTACAGCGTCACCGTCCGCGCCGAGATCAACACCACCCTGCTGCAGACCAAGCTGGATGCGGGTTCGGCCGTGGCCGGCGCCACCGCTGCGCAGCGCTCGCTGCTGACCTTCCTGTTCATGGCGCGCTCGCAGGACACCGTGCAGTCGTTCCAGGACAAGGAATACCGCCGCGTCGACGCCAGCAGCAGCTACAGCGAGAACACCCGTGAAGGCGACAGCTTCCGCGGCAATTCGGTCAGCACCAACGGCAGCATCAACCAGAACGGTTCGGTGTCGGTCACCAGCGGCGGCAGCACCACCGCGCGCGCCGACAACATCACCTGGAAGGTGGCCAACGCCGCCGAAGTCAACACCGCGATGACCGGTGCCTTCAGCGCCGCCGGCTACGAGGTGGTTGAAGCCGAGTACGTGGAAGGCGAGTCGCGCGGCCTGCTCAGCATCGAGCGCATCCGCAAGGACTTCAGCACCGGCAACGACCTGGCCCCGGCCACCCTGCGCGACACCGCCAATGGCATCCGTGCGGCCAACATCCCGTACATCGCCGTCGGCACCCTCGACGTCGGCATGCGTGACCGCGATCCGGCCAGCGGCAACACCCGCGTGTTCGTCACTGTCACCGGCAAGGTGCTGGACGTGACCGGTCGTTTCCCGCGCACCGTGTCGTCGGTCGGCCCGGTGCAGTTCTCCGGCACCGGCCCGAATGAAACCGTGGCCCGTACCAATGCCCTGCAGCTGGCTGCCGAAAAGGCCGCCCAGCAGATGATCAACGAACTGAACGTCAAGGCGGTCCGCTGATCCGCCGCCCCGTTGGGTGCCGAGCTCGCTCGGCATCGCCCCTGGGTTACCGATTCCCCACGTGCCGCACGCGGCCGTTTCTTCCAAAGGACTCTCACATGATCCGCAATACCGCTCTTGCCCTGGCCATCGCGGCCGCCACCCTGTCGATGCCGGCCCATGCCGGCCTGGGCAAGCTGAAGGACCTGGCCGGTGGCTCCACCGGCTCCTCCAGCAGCACCTCCAGCGCTGCTGCCCCGGACGAAGCCGCGCAGGAAGCGCTGGTGCGTCGTTTCGTCAGCTCGCAGTCGCACTCGCTGCAGGCCCAGACCTCGTTCGCCCGTGCCTTCGGCCTGGCCGAGCAGGTGCAGCTGCTGGAAGCCGAGCGCCAGGCGCTGTCGTCGGGTTCGGTCAGCGTCGATGCGATGAAGAAGTCGGTGTCGGTCAGCGAAGCCGCCCAGGCCGCGATCGACGAGCGCCAGGCCGCGCAGCCGGAGCTGAACGCTGAATCCAAGCAGCACTACGCCGAAGGCCTGGTCTCGCTGCTGTCCTCGGCTGCCGAAGCGCAGAAGCTGGGTGGCGAAGCCAGCAACTTCACCGCCGGCATGAAGAACCTGGGCGCCACCCAGATGGCTACCGTCGGCCGCAAGCTGGCCGCTGGTGCATGGGTGGCCAAGGAATCGCCGGGCTTCATCCAGGGCCTGTACGGTTCGACCAAGTCGGCTGTGACCTTCGCCAAGAAGAGCAAGGTCAAGGTGCCGTCCAACGCCGACTCGATGCTGGGCCAGCTGGACAAGATGAACTGATCCGAGGCGAATCCCCATGCGTACGACCTCCCGTTTGATCGGCCTGGGCCTGGCTGCCGCGCTGCTTGCAGCCTGTGGCAAGCAGGACACCCCGGCCGAAGCGCCCGCACCTGCCAAGGACAAGGCAACCAGTGCACTGGCCAGCAATGCGCCAGTGGAAGCAGCGCCCCTGCGTGGCACGCCGGATTTCGGCGGCACCACCCAGGTCGCGCGCGAGGCCGACGGCATCGGCAGCACCCCGGAACTGGCGGTGCTGGCGGCGTTGCAGTCGGCGGTGGCGCAGGTCAACGGCGTACGCGTGGCCAGCCAGATGCAGAGCCTGCGTGCAGGCCTGCATGTGGATGTGGATGACGAACACGTCGGCGATATCCGCGCCGACGCGTTCACCCAGCAGATGATCGCCGGCTCGCAGGGCGCGGTGCTGGGCTATGAAATCCTGTCGCAGGACGAAGTGCGGCAGCTGGATGAAGAAACCATCGCGCGCGTGCGCGCCAGCGACGAAGGCTGGAGCTTCAAGGGTTCGGCCTCTGCCAGCGCGTCCGGCGAGGCCACGGCCAAGGGCGGCGGAGCCTCGGCCAGCGTCAAGGAGAGCTACGACGAGAAGGTCAGCGTCGATGCCAAGCGTGGCGCAAGCTCGTTCGATTCGGACGTGACCCACCGCAGCATGCGCAGCTACTGGAAGGTGCGCGTGCGTGCACAGATTGCCCAGTACCGTGCACCGGACGAGCAGGGCAAGCCGAAGATCGTGGTCGCGCTGCCGCGCACCAAGGCCGGCAGCTATGCCGTGGGCGATGGCCGCGTGAGTGCCGATGAAGTGGCCGACGCGATCCGCGCGCGCCTGTCCGACACGCTGACCCAGACCCAGCGCTTCATCGTGCTGGATCGCGAGTTCGGCGACGAACTGCAGGCCGAGATCGACCATATCAACAGCGGCAACGTGCGCCTGCAGGACACCGCACGCGTTGGGCAGCAGCTGGCGACCGACCTGATCCTGATCCCGACCATCGAACGCTTCGAGTACCCGCGCAGCGTGCGCAACCTGCGCATGTCCGACCGCCAGGTGACCTCGTACTCCGGTGGCGGCCGCATCACCCTGCGCCTGATCAACGCCACCACCGGCCAGGTGGTGATGTCCGACAGCTTCGACCACCAGCTGGCCTCGACCGGCCCGAGCACCCTGCCCCGCGTGGTCAACGGCCGCAACATGGCCGCGGCGATGATGGAATCGCTGTCGGGCCAGATCGGTACCACCATCGTCACCACGCTGTTCCCGGTGTCGGTGGTTTCTGTGGACGGTGACCAGGTGGTGCTGAGCCAGGGTGGCGAAACCCTGCAGGCCGGCCAGCGCTGGCAGGCCGTGCGCCTGGGCGAGGAACTGAAGGACCCGCAGACCGGCCGCTCACTGGGCCGCAGTGAACACCCGTGCTGCACCATCCGCATCGACCGCGTGGCCGCACAGACCTCGTACGGCACCATCGAAGACGGCGTCGACGCGATGCGCGGCGGTTTCCGCCCGGGCCAGATCGAACTGCGCCAGAAGCTGGGCAGCAAGCCGGCCGCCGCCGCAGGTGCGACTGCCTCGGCCGCTCCCGCCGCCGCCGCACGCCCGGCGGCCAAGCCGAAGCCCAAGCCCGCTGCTGCCCCGGCCGAAGACCCGAACTGGTAACACGCCCAAGCAACACACCGATGGGGTCAGAGCCCTTTTCCGGCGGGAAAAGGATCTGACCCCTTCGTGTTTCCGTGCGTGTCGACCAAGGTCGACACCCACCAACAGCAGTGGGACCCCGCCTACCCTCAGGAAACCAGCTTTTGCTGTTGCTTCGGCTGTTGCCGTTGTTTCGGCAGGTGCAGGGCGCAGCCCTGGCGAATCCCATTACACTCCAGAAGGATTTCCCTGCTGGAGAGAGCAATGAAACGAGTGGTACTGGGCGTACTGGCCCTGTCGGTGTCGAGCGCACTGATGGCGGCCACCCCGAAATTCGATGGCGCGCGGATCTCCGCCGACGTCAAGGAACTGGCCTCCGACGCCTACGAAGGCCGCTCGCCGGCCACCGCCGGCGAAGAAAAGACCATCGCCTACCTCAGCAAGCAGTTTGCCGACGCCGGCCTGCAGCCGGGCGGCGACCTCAAGGACGGCAAGCGCCTGTGGACCCAGGCCGTGCCGCTGCGCAAGGGCGACATCGTCGGCGCACCGCAGCTGGCGCTGCACCAGGGCGGCAAGACCCTGCCGCTGGAGCAGGGCAAGCAGATCGCCGTGCGCGCCGCCATGAACGGCGCCAGCAGCGTCGACATCAGCAAGGCCCCGCTGGTGTTTCTCGGCTACGGCGTGAAGGCACCGGAGCGCAACTGGGACGACTTCAAGGGCGTGGACCTGAAGGGCAAGATCGCCGTGGTGCTGATCAACGACCCGGACTTCGAAACCGGCCAGGGTGATTTCGACGGCAAGGGCATGACCTATTACGGCCGTTGGACCTACAAGTACGAGGAAGGCGCCCGTCAGGGTGCGCAGGGCGTGCTGATCGTGCACGAGACCGCACCGGCGTCGTATGGCTGGGCCACCGTGGCCGGCTCCAACACCAACACCATGTTCGACGTGGTGCGTGACAACCCGGCAGAAAGCCACCCGCTGCTGGAAGGCTGGATCCAGCGCGACCTTGCCGTGGAGCTGTTCCGCTCGGCCGGGCAGGATTTCGAGGCACTGAAGAAGAAGGCGCAGCAGCGCGACTTCACCCCGGTGCCGCTGACCGGCGCCAGCCTGGACGCGAAGTACGCGGTGAAGACCGAAGTGATCACCTCTCACAACGTGGCCGCGCGCCTGGAAGGCAGCCGCCATCCGGACGAGACCATCATCTACAGCGCGCACTGGGACCACATCGGCGTGGGCGAGCCGGACGCGCGCGGTGACCGCATCTTCAACGGCGCGCTGGACAACGCCAGCGGCACCGCCTCGCTGGTCGAGCTGGCCCGTGGCTTCGCCAAGGAGAAGCGCCCGCAGCGCTCGCTGCTGTTCCTGGCGGTCACCGCCGAGGAAAAGGGCCTGCTGGGTTCTGAGTACTACGCCACCCATCCGCTGTATCCGCTGGAAAAGACCGTGGCCGTGATCAACATGGACGGCATGGCGCCGTTCGGCCCGTCGCGTGACTTCGGTATCTACGGTGCCGCGCGCTTCGAGCTGCTGGACCAGCTGAAGGACGTGGCCAAGGGCTGGGATATCCGCTACACGCCGGACCCGAAGCCGGAAGCGGGCCTGTTCTTCCGCTCCGACCACTTCCCGTTCGCCAAGCGTGGCGTGCCGGCGCTGTCCTGGTCGGCCGGCCAGGACTGGGTGGACGGTGGCGTGGCCGCAGGCAGGAAGGCCTCCGAGGACTACACCGCCAAGCGCTATCACCAGCAGGGCGACGAGTGGCAGCCGGACTGGGTGTTTGCCGGTGCCGCGCGCGACCTGGAAGTGCTGTACACGCTGGGCAACCAGCTGGCCAATTCCCGCGATTGGCCGAACTGGAGCAAGGACGAGGCGTTCCGCGCCGTGCGTGACGCCAGCGCCGACCAGCGCAAATAACGGCGTCCGGTAGTGCCGGCCGCTGGCCGGCATTGCCGCCCCCGGAAACGCCGGGCCGTGCCCGGCGTTTCCATAACGGCTTCCATCCCAACTTTCCCGGCCTTCGTCGCAGCCTGCTTGCTTGCCCGGCGGGCCGCCCTATGCTCGGCTCACCCCCTTCCTCAAGGCGCCGCCGTGTTCGCCAGCCTCTCTCTCCTGATCCGCCACCTGCTGGCCTGGGCTGCCGCGCTGGTTGTCGCCGGCATGGTCTGGAGCGGCATCTTCAGTGGCATGAACGATGGCCCGGGCTGGATCTTCGGGCTGCTGGCGATGTTCCTGATCATTTCCGCGCTGGGCAGTGCCATCACCCACATCCGCCGGGTCTGGCTGGTGGCCGGTCGCCTGGATGCCACCACCCTGTCCGGCCGCCAGCGCCGCCAGATCGAACTGCCGATGGACGCGGGCCACGCCTTCTCGGTGGTGGAGGCGGCGATTTCCGAACTACCGCGCGTCGAAGACGTGGAAAGCTCGGCCGGCAGCCTGCAGGTGCGCGCCTATGTGCGCCGGGTCGACCTCTGGAACGGCCGCCAGCCCTCGCGCTGGAACCTGCCGGCGCGGCTGGCCATCAAGCGCAACAGCGTGCTGGCCACGGTCACGCCGGGGCAGGGCACCAGCACCGTGACCCTGCTGTTCGAACCCGATGCCGGCTGGTGGGCCGACCTGCTGGCGCTCGACGAAGGCAGCAACTTCGAGAACGCCGAAGCAGTCACCCGTGCGATCAGCCGCCGCGTCGCCGACCAGCGCCGCGACGAACAGGCTGCGGCCGAACAGACCCAGGTGGAAAAGGAACTGTCGGTGGCACGCTTGAACCTGTTGCATGCGCAGGTGGAACCGCACTTCCTCTACAACACGCTGGCCAACGCGCAGGTACTGACCCGCACCGATCCGGCGCGTGCCGAACAGATGCTCGGCCACCTCATTCAATACCTGCGCAGCTCGTTGCCGCAGGTGGACGAATCGGTATCCACGCTGGGCGTGGAGCTGGACCGCACCCGCGCGTACCTGGAAATCCTGCGCATCCGCATGGGCGCACGCCTGGCGGTGGAAATGCAGGTACCGAACGAACTGCACGGCGTGCACCTGCCGGCGATGGCACTGCAGACGCTGGTGGAGAACGCGATCAAGCACGGCCTGGAACCCAAGCCCGGCGGTGGCACGATCTGGATACTGGCGCGCGGCTTCGATGACCACGTGACCGTGACCGTGGCCGACGATGGGCTGGGCTTCGGCCAGGGCACCAGCGGTACCGGCATCGGCCTGAAGAACCTGCGCGAGCGCCTGCGCCTGACCTGCGGCGAGCAGGCCGGCGTGGCGATCGTTGCCAACTTCCCCAGCGGCGTGGCCGCGACCATGACCCTGCCGCAGTCGCCCAAGGAGCGCAGCCATGCCGCTTGAAGCCCTGATCGCCGAAGACGAAGAACTGCTGCGGCAGTCACTGGTGGAGCAGCTGGGCCGGTTGTGGCCGGAGCTGAAGCTGGTGGCCGAGTGCGAGGACGGTGCCAGTGCACTGGAGCAGCTGGCCGAGACGCAGCCGGATATCGCTTTTCTCGACATCCGCATGCCCGGCATCAGCGGCATCGAGGTCGCGCGCTCGCTGTCCGAGCTGAGCCCGCGCACCCAGGTAGTGTTCGTCACCGCCTACGACCAGTACGCCATCGATGCGTTCGAGCAGGGCGCGATGGACTACCTGTTGAAGCCGGTCAGCGACGAGCGCCTGCTGGCCACCCGCGAGCGCATCCTGTCGCGGCTGCCATCAACGCGACAGGACGATGCCGTGCTGGAGCGCCTGCTGCAGCGGCTGGGCCCGTCGCAGGGCGCAGCGGAGCGCCCGCCACTGGCCTGGATCACCGCCAGCAACGGCCGCGAGACGCAGCTGATCATGCTGGAAGATGTGGCCTACTTCCGCGCCGACAACAAGTACACCACCGTGGTCACCGCTGCCGGCGAAAGCCTGCTGCGCACACCGTTACGTGAACTGCTTGAAGTGCTCGACCCGCAGCACTTCCGCCAGATCCACCGCTCCACCATCGTCAACATGAAGGCGGTGGCAGCGGTGAGCCGCGACGACACCGGGCGCGGCGTGCTGCGCCTGCGCGGGCGCACGGAGACGCTGGTGGTCAGCCAACCGTTCATGAGCCTGTTCCGCGGCATGTAGCCGCGCCGCAGTCTCCGCCGCCAGGAGCATTGCATGCGTTTTTTCCTGCTTGTCGGCCTCGCCGCATTGGCGCTTGCCGGTTGCCGGAAGTCCACTGAAACCGCGATCACCCGCACCACTGCCAATGGCGTGGACACGCTGTACAGCAAGCGCACGGTAGTGGACGGCGTGGCGCGTTTCGAGTGCATGGCCAGCCGCAGCGGCCAGTGCCATTACCTGGTGCTGGACCCGGCCTGTCGTCCTGATGCCGCCTGTGCGAAAGCGCCGATACGGTCGTTCGCGTTGGCGGCCGGCACGACCCGGGAGTTCAGGGGCCTGCCGAAGGGCTTCGCCCAGTGCGTCAGCGAGGATCGGAAAGAACAATGCCACCGTGAGTGATCACGGTGGCATTGTGGCTCCCCCCGCTTCCCTGAAGGGTCAGTAGGCAGGCTGTAGTGTCAGGTCGTGGTGGTGCTCGTTCTCGCCCACGTGGTTGAGGCGGCCGACCAGTTCGGAGTGCTGCTTCATGCGCCCGATCTCGGTCATGATGCGGATGTCCTCGTGGCGCAGCTCGCGCTTGGCGGTGACCGCCTGCTTGTAATCGAGCACTTCCGGGTAATGCTCGGCCAGGTCCAGTGCCTCGGCCACGTGCTCGACGCTGTCGGCCTTGGAGCTGATGCGTGCGCGACTGTTGAACGCCTTCATCCAGCGCTCGAAACCGGCCTGCTGATCGAACATGTTGGCCATGAACCAGATCACGAACAGGATCGACACCCACGAGCCGAACACGACTACCACGCGGGTGAACGTGATATGGAAGTCGTCGCGCCAGAGGTAGTTGGCGATCAGGCCAAGAATCAGCAGCGAGGCTGCCTGCCAGCCGACGATCGAGGCGATCAGCCATTGGCACTTGGCCTGGGCCAGCACCGCGACTTCATCGCGGATCTGCTGCTCGCTGAGATTGCGCCAATGCGCGACCTGTTTGTCGAACGGGCTGCTGTAGAGCTCGTTGTCGCGAAGCAGAATTCCCAAACCCTTGAACAAAGCAATCATGGCTGGCTCCTTGTGGAACGTGCGTCGATCAGCATTGGACGGTGTGGCGGTTCCAGTTCTAGCACTTCCAGCGAGCCGTGCAATGGGCGCAATGCCAAGCTGCGCAAGGGCTTTGCCTGAATCGGTGAATGTTGTTGCATCGCAGCATCGAGGGCGCTGCCTGCGACAGGATGTCGCAGGGTGAAATGTGCTGCGGCCGCACATGAAACCGTGGCTGAGTACGAAGACTCGCCGCCGCGGTCGTGATCGCCGAGAATCGGAGCCAACCGCGCAAGATGCGACTGTTCTTCCGTCTTTCTTGGACCTGTGATGCCGGCTCTGCTGCAGCGACTCTCCCGCCCCGTCACCGCGCCGATCCGGCGCTGGGTGCTGGAGGCCTTCCCCCGTGGCCAGAGCGGCATCGATTACGACCAGCCGCTGGGTGACCCGGGTTGGTTTGGACCCGACAGCGTGACCTGGCGCCTGCACGCCGAGTTCCCCTCGATGCTGGCCGGTGGCCTGTGCGCGCTGATGCTGCAGACCCTGCATCCGCGCGCGCTGGCCGGGGTCTACGATCACTCCAATTTCCGCCAGGACCTGGTGGGTCGCCTGCGTCGCACCACCGCGTTCGTTGCCGGTACCAGCTATGCGCCCACCGGCGAGGTGGAGGCGCTGGTGGCCAAGGTGCGCCGCATCCATGCACAGATCCGCGGCCAGACCGCACAGGGCGAACCCTACGCCGCCGACGATCCGCAGCTGCTGACCTGGGTGCATGTGACCGAGGCGTTCGGGTTCCTTCAGGGCTTCCGCCGGTACGGACGGGAGGTGCCGGCACACATCGCCGACCGTTACTACGATGAGTACCGCTGCGTGGCCGAGGCACTGGGTGCGGTGGACGTGCCGCGCAGCGAAGCGGAAGTGGCGGCGTACTTCTGTGCGCGGCAGCCGGAGCTGCGCGTCGACGAGCGCTCGCGCGAGGTGCTGGAGGTGCTGTCCGGCGTGCGCCTGCCGGTACCGGTGCCGGGGCTGTCGCGCGAAGTGTTCCTGGGTGCAGGCGCGGCACTGCTGCCGGACTGGGCCGAAGGCATGCTTGAACGCAGTGGCCGTCAGCGCGCGCAGGCCGCCGCGTCGGCGAAGCTGATGCAGGGCATGGCGCCGCTGTTCCGCCGTGCGTTGCCCGATGGCCTGGCCAGCCGCGCCTGTGCGCGCATGGGCGTGCCGGTGTCGGTGCTGCGCGAGTGGCCCAGCGTTCCCCGGTAGGTGCCAACCTTGGTTGGCGCGCGTTGCGCGCGGTGCCGCAGGAGCGCCAACCAAGGTTGGCCTCTACCCGAGCGGATGCCGCAGTAGATCCACGCCATGCGTGGATGGGCCTTACCCCGCCGACTTCAACCCGCGCAACAGCATCTCCAGCGCCGCCGTCGCCTGCCGCAGGCGCACGTCGCCATCCTCGCCCTCGGCGATCCAGAACGCGGCCTCGGCCAGGCTGCCATAGATCAGCGACGCCAGCGCCTGCGCATTCACCGGCGCCACCACGCCCTGGGCAACCAGATGTTCGATCAGGTGCTGCATCGAATGCACGCAGTGGCGCTGCGATTCCGGTGAGGCGCCACCGAGCACCGCGCGCGCGTCGCGCAGCACGATGCGCTGGATCTCCGGTTCCAGCGCCATCTCCAGGTACGCGCGGCAACGCTGCACGAAGCCCTCCCAGGCATCGTCGGCGGCATCACTGATCGCCTGCAGGCGCTGGTCGGTCTCGGCATCGAGCTGGGCGACGACAGCCGCCAGCAGACCCTTCTTGTCGCCGAAGTGGTGGTACAGCGCGCCGCGGGTCAGCCCGGCCTGGGCGGTCAGGTCGTCCATCGAGGTGGCGGCATAGCCATGCTCGCTGAACACCCGGCGGGCGGTGGCCAGGAGGGTGGCGCGGGTTTCTTCCATCTCGGCGCGGGTGCGGCGAACCATTCAGAGCTCCTTACATACATAGTGCATGATTATTTACATACGGCGCGTATGAATGTAGCCTCTTATTCATACGCCCTGTATGTATTGTCATGGCGCCCCGTGCGCCAGGCAAGTCGCTGCCTTGGAGAACCTGATGGCCACCCCCTATCGCGACCTGTTCGCGACCCCCGGCACCGCCGGCCTCGCCCTGGCCGGGCTGCTGGCACGCCTGCCGCTGCCGATGACCGGTATCGGCATCATCACCTTGCTGTCCCAGCTGCGCGGCAGCTATGCACTGGCCGGTGCGGTGTCGGCCACCTTCGTGCTGACCTATGCGTTGCTGTCGCCGCAGGTGTCGCGCTGGGTCGACCGGCGCGGGCAGGGCAGGGTACTGCCATGGGCCACTGCGGCCAGTGCGGCCGGTCTGCTGTTGCTGCTCGCGTGCACGCTGCTGGCCGCGCCGGACTGGACGCTGTTCGTTGCGGCGATGCTGGCCGGCTGCATGCCCAGCGTGTCGGCGATGGTGCGAGCGCGCTGGACCGCGACCCATCGCGGACGACCACAGCTGCAGACCGCGTATTCGCTGGAGAGCGTGTTCGACGAGGTGACCTTCATCGCCGGGCCACCGTTGTCCGTCGGATTGTCGGTGGCGGTATGGCCACAGGCTGGCGTACTGGCGGCCGCCCTGCTGCTGGTGGCCGGCGTCGCCGCACTGGTGCTGCAGCGGGGCACCGAGCCGCCGATACAGCACTACGAAGGTGCAACATCCTCGCACTCGCTGCTGCGGCAACCGGAGATCCGCCTGCTGGCGTTGCTGATGCTGGCGATGGGCGTGATCGTCGGCACCGTCGACATCACCAGCGTGGCATTGGCCGAGCTGCGCGGACAGCCACTAGCTGCCAGCTGGGTGCTGTCGGCCTACGCGCTGGGCAGCTGCTCGGCGGGCCTGCTGTTTGGTGCCCTGAAGCTGCCGATGCCGCTGCCGCGCCTGTTGCTGGCCGGAGCAGCGGCCACCGCATTGACCACGTTGCCGCTGCTGTGGGTCGGCACTCTGCCGGCACTGGCCGCTGCGGTACTGCTGGCCGGGGTGTTCTTCGCGCCGACGATGATCGTGGCGATGTCGCTGGTTGAACAACGCGTGCCCGAAGCACGCCTGACCGAAGGCATGACGTGGCTGCTGGCCGGCCTCAACATCGGCGTGGCGCTGGGCGCGGCGCTGTCTGGACAGAGCGTCGATGCGGCGGGCGTGCGCAGCGGTTTTGTGGTTGCGCTGGCGGCAGGCGGTGGCGTGCTGCTGTTCGCCTTGCTCGTGCAACGTGCGCTGCGCCCGTCTGCCGCGTCCACATCTCCTGAAGGAATCATCCCGTGAGCGCTTCATCGCCTGCGCATGCCGCGTCTGTGCCCCGCCATCCGTGGTGGGCGGTCTCCGCCGTCGGCCTCGCCACGTTCTCGGTGGTCACCACCGAAATGCTGCCGGTCGGCCTGCTGACTCCCATCGCCGGAGATCTCGGCGCGTCCACCGGCACCGCCGGCCTGATGATCTCACTGCCCGCCCTGCTGGCGGCAGTGTTCGCCCCGCTTGCGGTGATCGCAGCCGGTGGCATCGATCGTCGCCGCATCCTGTGTGCGCTGTTGGGCCTGCTGCTGGTCGCCAACCTTGCGTCGGCGCTGGCACCTGGCATCGGCTGGCTGTTGGCCGCGCGTGTGCTGGTGGGGTTCTGCATGGGCGGCATCTGGACCATTGCCGGTGGGCTGGCAGCGCGCCTGGTACCTGCGCAGCGCATCGGTCTGGCCACCTCGATCATCTTCGGAGGCGTGGCCGCAGCTTCGGTGCTCGGCGTTCCGTTGGGCGCGCTGATCGGGGATGCATTGGGCTGGCGCAGCGCGTTCGCGGCGATGACGTTGTTCAGTGCGGCGGTGATGCTGCTGCATCTGCGGGTGGTTCCCGCGTTGCCGGTCAGCACATCGGTGCGGCCGCGACAGTTCGTGCAGCAGCTTGGCCAGCGCAACCTGCGGCGTGGCCTGTGGCTGACCGGGCTGCTGGTGTCCGGGCACTTCATCGCCTTCACGTACGTGCGGCCGCTGCTGACGTCCGTATCGGGCGTGGATGCGTCGTGGATAGGTGCACTGCTGTTTGGGTACGGCCTGGCTGGCATCGCCGGCAACTTCATCGCCGGGCCGCTGGCTGCGCGCCATCCACGGGGCACGCTGCTGGCGATAGCCTCGGGCCTGCTGCTGACGCCTCTGCTGTTCCTGTGGGTGGGAAATGCGCCCTCCGCAGGTATTGCAGTGCTGCTGCTGTGGGGTCTGGCCTATGGCGGTGTATCGGTGGGCCTGATGAGCTGGATGATGAAGGCGGTGCCGCAGGCCGTGGAGATCGCCACCGCGTTGTATGTGGCGGTATTCAACATCGGCATCGCAATGGGTGCGTGGGGTGGTGGCCGCCTGCTGGATGGCGTGGGCCTGCATGCGAATCTGTGGGCTGCGGCGGTGTTGGCTGGGAGTGCCCTGCTGATGGCTGCCATCACCCGCAGGTAGATCCACGCCATGCGTGGATTCCTACCCCGTGCCGACCAAGGTCGGCACCCACCAGAGCGAAGTATGTGCCGACCAAGGTTGGCATCCACCAGAGCGAAGTATGTGCCGACCAAGGTTGGCATCCACCAGAGCGAAGTATGTGCCGACCAAGGTTGGCATCCACCAGAGCGGAGTATGTGCCGACCAAGGCTGGCATCCGCCAGAACTAGGCATGCGCCGACGAAGGTTGGCCGCTACCCGGAAATGAAACGGGCGCCTTGCGGCGCCCGTTCCGGTTACATCACCACACCTTGACCCGCTTGTCCGGGGCCAGGTACAGCTTCTGGCCTTCCTTCACTTCGAACGCCGGGTACCATGCGTCGATGTTGCGCACGGTCAGCGCGCGGAACTGGCCCGGGGCATGCACATCGGTCAGCAGCGAATTGCGCAGCGCCTGCTCGCGGCTCTTGCTGCGCCACGCCTGGGCGAAGCCGAGGAAGAAGCGCTGGTCCGGGCTGAAGCCTTCCAGGGTCTGGCCCGGCTTGCCCTGCAGCGACAGCTGGTAGGCGTCGTAGGCGGTACCCAGGCCAGCCACGTCGGCGATGTTCTCGCCCAGGGTCAGCTTGCCGTTCACGTGCACGCCGGGGAACGGCTCGTAGCTGCTGAACTGCGCGGCCAGCGCATCACCGGCGGCGTTGAACTGCTTCAGGTCCTCGGCGGTCCACCAGTTGTGCAGCTTGCCGGTCTCGTCGAACAGCGCGCCGGCGTTGTCGAAGCCGTGGCTGATCTCGTGGCCGATCACCGCACCGATCGCACCGTAGTTCACCGCGTCATCGGCAGCGCCGTCGAAGAACGGCGGCTGCAGGATCGCGGCCGGGAACACCAGGCGGTTCTCCAGCGGCACGTTCATCGCATTGATGGTCTGCGGCAGCATCGCCCACTCGCTGTGGTCGACCGGCTTGCCCAGCTTGGCGATGTTGCGCTGGTACTCGAACAGCTCGGCGCGCTGTGCATTGCCCAGCGGGTCATCACGGCGGATCTCCAGGCCGGTGTAGTCGCGCCACTTCTCCGGATAGCCCATGCCCACGGTCAGGCCCGTGACCTTGGCCTTGGCATGCGCCTTGGTCTGCGGCGACATCCACGACAGCGCGTCGATGCGCTTGGCAAAAGCGGCGATGATGTTCTTCGCCATCTCGTCCGCACGCTCCTTGGTCCTGGCGTCGAAGTGCTTTTCGACGTAGCGCTTGCCGATCGCTTCGCCGACGGCATGGTTGGCATCGTCCACCGCGCGCTTCCAGCGGTCGCTCTGCTGCGGCGTGCCGCTCAGCGCGGTGCCATGGAAGGCGAAGCGGGCATCGGCGAACTTCTTCGGCAGGTAGGCGGCGGCACGGTCCAGCGCGTGGAACGCCAGGTAGTCCTTCCAGGCGTCCAGCGGCTCGGTGGCGACCAGCCTGGACAGGCCGGCCACGGCCTTGGGCTGCCACACGATGAAGTCCTGCTGGTTGCCCAGCGCCGCCGCATCGAGGAAGGCGTTCCAGTCCAGGCCCGGCGCCTTTGCATTGAAGTCGGCCTGGGTCCAGGGGTTGGCGCCCTTGGTCACGTCGTTGGTTTCTTCCTGGGTGGCATGCGCCTGCGCGATCTTCGTTTCCAGCGCGAGGATGCGCTGCGCCTTGCCGGCCGGGTCGGCGACGCCGGCCAGCTGCAGCATCTGTGCGATGTAGGCCTGGTACTGCTTGCGCAGTTCGGCCATGCGGCCATCGCCCAGGTAGAAATCGCGGTCGGGCATGCCCAGGCCGCCCTGCACCAGGTACGGCGCGGTGCGATCCGGCTGCAGCATGTCCACCGACACCCACAGGCCGAACAGGCGGTCGGTGTAGAAGTTGGTGGCGTTGAGCAGGTCGACGTCGGCGCGCAGGTCGCCGCCGAGTGCGCGGGCCAGCCCGGCCTTGTCGGCGATCGCATCGATGGCCTTCAGCTGCGGCTGCACCGGCGCCAGACCGTGCTGCTCGATGCCGGCTTCGTCCATGTAGGCGGCGTAGTAGTCGCCGATCAGCTTGTCGTCGCCGCTGGCCTGGGTGTTGCCGGCGGCCCCTTCCAGGATGGCGCGGGTGTCGGCCAGGGTCTTCTCGGCAATGACATTGAAGCTGCCGAAGCGCGAGCGGTCGGCCGGAATCTCGGTGTTCTTCACCCAGGTGCCGTTGGCGAAGCCGAAGAAGTCGTCGCCGGCGGCGATGCTGCGGTCCATGCCGCTGGCATCGAAGCCGAAACTGCCCAGCATCGGCTTGGCCGCAGCGGGGGCGGCATCGGCCGGCGCGGTGGCACCGACGGCCGGGTCGGCCGGGCGGTCACAGGCGGCCAGGGACAGGCTGGCAACAATGGCCAGCGCCAGGGTGGGACGGCGCAGCTTGGACATGGACTTCTCTTGCAGCGGAAAACCCCAAGTCTAATCCGCTCCGGCGCCACTGGCCGCCCCCCTGCGGGGCCCGCCCTGTGCAGGATCTGGCTGAACGTGCGGATGCGATCTTCACGCCGTCACCGGGGTGGTGCATGCTGGACCCTCGAGCCCTGCGCGGACACGGGGAGGTGGCCATGCAGGACGGGGTCAGGCGTCAAGAATGGCGTCCGCCGGCCGTTGAGGTCGGGGACGTGGAGGATTCGTTCGCGCATGAAGCCAGCCGACTGCACAAGGAACATCAACCGATGCCCGCGCTGAAACGGGCGTTGGCCCGGCCGCTGCGCGCCATCACCTGGGGCGGTGTGCTGCTGGGCGTACTGCTGGTGACCGGTCTGGCCCTCATGCTGGTCAACGACCACCACCGCCGCCTGGAAGCGGCGCAGCGGCAGAGCCGCGCGCTGGCGGTGGGCAGCGAGCGCCTGCTGGCGCTGGAGCTGCGCAACCTGGAGCGGGCCATGACCGGCATCGCCGCCGACGCCGCGGAACTGTTCCGCAGCGTGCCGGCACAGGCGCCGGCCTTGCTGGATGCCTCCATCGGCGGCGTGCTGGGCCGGCACGCCGAACTGCACAGCATCGTGGTGCTCGACAGCTATGGCCGCGCATTGACGGCCGGCAAGGGCGACCTGCAGTTGCCGTTGTGGACCGATCCGCAACGGCGCGGCTCGGGCAGCGCGCTGTACATCGGCCCGCCGCAGCGTGCCAGCGACGGGGGCTGGGTGGTCCCGCTGGCGCTGCCGATGGCCGATGGGCGCTGGCTGCTGGCACGGCTGCGCTGTGGCGAACTGCAGCGCATCGTCGGCGGCCTGGATGTCGGTCCCAACGGATTGGTCTCGATCAGTGATGCCCAGGGCTACATGCTGGCCCGCGTACCCGATCCGCATGGCACGGTGGGCCGCCGCTATGACCTGCCGCGCCGGGACCTGCTCGGCACGCAGGCAGTGGTCGAGCTGGGCAGCATGCCCGGCGTTGTCGACGGCGTGCCGCGCATCCTCACCATCAGCACGCTCGAACGCAGCCCGCTGGCGGTGCAGGTCGGCCTGGCCGACGAAGATGTACTCGCACCGTGGTGGCCGTACCTGAAGGCGTCGGTGGCGATCGTACTGGCCTACATCGCGGTGTTGCTGGTACTGCTGTACGCCGTGCGCCGCAGCACCCGCAGCCAGCAGGCGATGGCCGAGGAACTGAAGACGGGCCACGCCGAGCTGCGCCTGGCGCACCAGGTCGGGCGTGTCTGCACCTGGTACGTGGATGAGGACGCCGCGCTGCTGCGCTGGTCGCCGCTGGCCCGCGAGATCTTTGGGGTACAGACCGACGCCTTGCCGGTCGCGGATTTCTTCGCGCGCGTGCATCGCGATGATGCCGCGCGCCTGCAGCAGGCCTTTGACCAGGCCTTCGCCGGCAGCGCTGTGCTCGACCAGGTGTTCCGCCTGGTGCTGCCCGGGGGCGAGGTGCGCTGGGTCGGCGCGCGCGGGCAGCGGGTGGAAGTGGCCGACAGCGAGCGGCGCATGATCGGTGCGCTGACCGACCTGAGCGAACGCTATCAGGCGCGCGAGCAGATGAGCGAAGTGGAACGCCGCTTCCGCCTGCTGTTCGACCGCAATCCTGCACCGTTCTGGGTGTTCGACCCGGATACGCTGCGCTTCATCGAGGTCAACGACGCTGCAGTGCGCCAGTATGGCTACAGCCGCGACGAGTTCCTGGCGATGAGCATCCTCGACATCCGCCCGCGCGAAGGCTGGGACGAAGTGCGTGGTGCCATCCAGCGGGCGCAGGTGGGCGATCCCCCCGACGCGACCGTGCGCCTGCACCGGCGCAAGGACGGCAGTGTGTTCGAGGTGCGCGCACACCTGTCCAAGCTCGACTTCGACGGACAGCCCGCGTGCCTGGTGCTGGCCGAGGATGTCAGCGAGCGGCTGGCCTACGAGCGCGACCTGGCCTATCAGGCACGGCACAACCCGGCCACCGGCCTGCTCAATGTGCGCGCCCTGACCGAACAGCTGGACGAGCAGGAGGAGGGCTACACCATCGCCTTCGTGCAGCTGCGCGGGCTGCAGCTGGTGGCCGATACGCTGGGCCGCGAGATCGGCGATGCGGTGCTGCAGTCGATGGCGACCCGGCTCGGGGGCCTGGGCGCACGCTGTGGCACGCTGGCGTTCCAGCCGGCCGAGGATTTCGTCTTCGCCATCGGTGCCGAGCACGATACCCAGCGCGTGCTGGACGACCTGCTGCAGATCGTGTCGGCGCCGATGCGCGGCAAGGACTCGCTGCACCAGTTCGAGCCGCGCATCGGCGTGGCCGTGCACATCGCTGGTGACGGGCACACGGCCGAGCAGGTGATCGGCATGGCCGCGCAGGCCGCGCATGCGGCGCGCGCCGAGGGCAACGTGGTGGTCTGGTTCGATGCGGCCGTGACCACGCGCCTGGCCGACCGCCTGCGCCTGGCCGGGCGCATCCATGCCGCCATCGACAACGAATTCCAGCTGTATTTCCAGCCGATCCGGCATGCCGGCGATGGCAGCCCGGCAGCGCTGGAGGCACTGCTGCGCTGGCCGCAGGCCGATGGCAGCTTCATCCCGCCCAACGAGTTCATCCAGCTGTGCGAGGACACCGGGTTGATCCTGGCACTGGGCCGCTGGGTGATCCGCGCGGCGGCGAAGGCGCAGCGCCGTCTGGTCGAGGCCGGGTGGGGTGAGTTGCCGATCGCGGTCAACGTGTCGGCGGTTCAGTTCTTCAACAGCGACCTGGTGGCCGAATTCACCCGTGCCCAGCAGGATTTCGGCCTGGCCCGTGGCGCGCTGCACGTGGAGCTGACCGAGAGCAGCCTGATGCGCAAGCCGGCACAGGCGATGCAGACCATGCAGCGCCTGCACGAGCAGGGCATCCGCGTGTCGCTGGATGATTTCGGCACCGGCTATTCCAGCATGTCCTACCTGCAGCACCTGCCGCTGGACATCCTGAAGATCGACCGCAGCTTCGTCGCCGACGTGGAAACCAATCCACGCAATGCCTCGATCTGCCGCGCGCTGCTGTCGCTGGGCCACAGCATGGGCCTGACCATCATCGCTGAAGGCGTGGAGACGCCGGGGCAGCTGGACTGGCTGGCTGCGCATGGCTGTGACCAGGTGCAGGGCTACCTGTTGGGGCGGCCGGCGCCGCTGGAACAGATCATCGACGCGCTGGATGAGGTTCCCGCCTGATCGGGTTTCGTATGTGCCGGCCAGCGGCCGGCACTACCCGATCGAAGCACGACGGGGCTTCGTATGTGCCGGCCAGCGGCCGGCACTACCCGACCGAAGCATGACGGGGTTTCGTATGTGCCGGCCAGCGGCCGGCACTACCCGACCGAAGCATGACGGGGTTTCGTATGTGCCGGCCGGCGGCCGGCACTACCCGACCGAAACATGACGGTAGTGCCGGCCGCTGGCCGGCATTCGCCCAGGACCGGGATGTGTCTGATTGCCGGCCAGCGGCCGGCACTACCGGCAAGCGCCAGACTCGGCTACACCCCGGTGTCCACCAGATGGTCGATGAAACTGCGCACCTTCGGTGCCAGATGGCTGCGGCTGGTATAGACCGCGAAGATGCCGATCGGCGAGGCCTCCCATTCCGGCAGTACGCGCACCAGGCGGCCATCGGCCAGCGCGTCTTCCAGCAGGAAGTCGGGCTGCAGGATGACGCCCATGCCGGCGATCGCCGCTTCACGCAGCACGTCGCCGTTGTTGGCGTGCAGCAGGCTGTTCACCGCTACTTTCACTTCGCCGCCCGGCCCCTGCAGCGGCCAGTGGTCACCGGCGGCCCAGTAGCTGTAGCCCAGGCACGCGTGCGCCTGCAGGTCCTGCGGGGTCTGCGGGGCGCCGCGTGCGGCCAGGTAGGCCGGCGCGGCGCACAGGCTCACCCGCGATTCGCCCAGGCGGCGGGCGATCAGGGTGGGGCCCGGCTCGCGGGTGATGCGGATGGCCACGTCGTAGCCTTCCTCGACCATGTCCACCAGGCGGTCGGACAGGGCCAGGTCCAGTTCCACCTGCGGAAAGCGTTCGCGGTAACTGGCCAGCAGTGGACCGAGGCGGGCGATGCCCCAACTGACCGGTGCATTGATGCGCAGCATGCCGGAGGGCTCCAGCGCCTGCGCGCCGATGCTGGCCTCCAGCGCGTCGAACTCGGCCAGCAGGCGCACGCATTGGGCGTAGTAGGCGGCGCCGGTGCTGGTGGGGCTGACCCGCCGCGTGGTGCGATGGAGCAGGCGGGTGGACAGGCGCTTTTCCAGTGCGGCGACCTGGCGGGTAACGCCGGCGGTGGACATGTCCAGGGCCTGGGCGGCGGCGCTGAAGCCGTTGCGCTCGACCACCACCACGAACACGCGCATCGCCTCAAGGGTGTCCATTGTTGCGCCTTCTGAAATAAATACGGTCAATCGATCGTATTTATCGGTGCGTGAAGGCGCAATAACCTGAGCCCACTCCCTTCAAGGTGCTTTCCGATGCACGCCACGACCGCTCCTGTTTCGCCGCTGGCCCCGTATGGCGCCACCCTGCTGCGCCTGGCACTGGGCGTGCTGTTCCTGGTCCATGCGCTGACCAAGCTGCTGGTATTCACCCCGGCCGGCACGGCAGCATTCTTCGAGTCGCTGGGCCTGCCCGGCGTGCTCGGCTACCTCACCCTCGGCGTCGAGCTGGTGATCACTGTCGCGCTCCTACTGGGCATCTATGCGCGCTGGGTGGGCCTGGTCGGCGTGCCGCTGCTGCTGGGCACCATCGTCACCGTGCACGGCGCCAACGGCTTCGGTTTCGCCAATGCCGGCGGCGGCTGGGAATACCCGGCGTTCTGGGCGCTGGCGCTGGTGGTGCTGTTCCTGGTCGGCGATGGCAAGTGGACCCTGCGTTCGCGCTGATCGCCGCCTGATCCTGCAACTGGAGAATTCCATGTCCCGCCTGCCTTCGCTGTACATCTCCCATGGTTCGCCGATGACCGCCCTGCATCCGGGCCAGGTCGGTGTGCGCCTGGCCGAGCTGGCGCGCGACCTGCCGCCGCCGCGCGCCATCGTGACGGCCTCGGCGCACTGGCTGGGCCGGCAGCCGCTGGTCGGCGCACATCCGCAGCCGCCGACGATCCACGACTTTGGTGGCTTCCCGCGCGCGCTGTTCGAACTGCAATACCCGGCGCCGGGTGATCCGGCACTGGCCGAAGAAGTGGCCGGTCGCATCGCCGCCGCAGGCCTGCCAGTGGCCATCGACCCGCAGCGTGGCCTCGACCACGGCGCGTGGGTACCGCTGCGGCTGTTGCGCCCGCAGGCCGACATCCCGGTGGTGCCGGTGTCGATCCAGCCGCTGCTCGGCCCCGAGCATCAGTTTGCGCTGGGCCGCGCGCTGGCACCACTGCGCGAACAAGGCGTGCTGCTGGTCGGCTCGGGCAGCATCACCCACAACCTGCACGACTGGGGCGACTACCAGGACGGCAAGGAAGCGCCATACGTGCGGCCCTTCATCGAGTGGGTGGAGCAGCGGCTGGCCGCTGATGACCGCCAGGCGCTGTTCGATTACCGCCGGCAGGCCCCGTTCGCCGAGCGTGCGCACCCGACCGACGAGCACCTGCTGCCGTTGTTCTTCGCGATGGGAGCGGCCGGTGAGGGCGGTTTCGGCGCACGCCGCATCGACGCCGGCATCGATGCCGGCTTCCTGGCCATGGATCTGTACCGGTTCGACGGGGCATGAGCCGGGGCTGACGCGCGGCGGCCCCGGCCGTCGCGGTCAGGGCCGCATGTGGTAGTTTTTTCCGGGTTTCCGGCGCTGGCCCTCGTGCCTCCCCACGCGCCGCTTCCTGGAAGAAGCATGCATACCATTGAAGTCGTCCTGGCGATGCTGGTGGCCGTTGTCGCCAGCGGCTACCTGGTTCGCGTCCTCCCGTTCTCGCTGCCGTTGCCGCTGGTGCAGATCGGCCTGGGCGCGGTGATCGCCGGCGTGTTCAACCGCGGCCATGCGCTGGAGCCGGAAGTGTTCTTCCTGCTGTTCCTGCCGCCGCTGCTGTTCCTGGACGGCTGGCGCATTCCCAAGCAGGGCCTGTTCCGCGACAAGGGCGCGATCCTCGAACTGGCGTTCGGCCTGGTGGTGTTCACCGTGATCGGCGCCGGCCTGCTGATCCACTGGATGATTCCGGTGATGCCGCTGGCAGTGTGCTTCGCGCTGGCGGCCATCGTCTCGCCGACCGACCCGGTGGCGGTCGGGGCGATCGCCTCCAAGGCACCGATCCCGAAGCGCCTGATGCACATCCTGGAAGGCGAGTCGCTGCTCAACGATGCGTCCGGCCTGGTCTGCTTCCGTTTCGCGGTGGCCGCGGTGATGACCGGCTCCTTCTCGCTGGCCACGGCCTCGCTGACCTTCCTGTGGGTGGCGGTGGCCGGCCTTGCCGTGGGCGTGGCGGTCACCCTCGGCGTGTCCACCTTCCAGCGCTGGTTGTGGCGCCGCTTCGGCGAAGAGCCGGGTGCGGCGATGCTGGTCAACCTGCTGATTCCGTTCGCGGCCTACCTGCTCGCCGAAGAAATCCATGCCTCGGGCATCCTCGCTGCGGTCGCCGCCGGTATCGCGATGAGCTACGTCGAGCTGACCGGCCGTGTCTCCGGCAGCATGCGCGTGCAGCGCGCGGGCGTCTGGAACATGCTGCAGTTCAGCTTCAACGGTATCATGTTCGTGTTGCTGGGCGAGCAGCTGCCGGGCATCGTCGAGCGCGCCACCACCACCATGAACGAGTCCGGCCACCAGAGTGCATGGTGGCTGCTGGTATACGTGGTGGTGATCAACCTGGCGCTGATCCTGCTGCGCCTGCTGTGGGTATGGCTGTCGCTGCGCTGGAACCTGCTGCGCGCGCGCCGCCGTGGCCTGGAGCGGGGCGAGGCGCCGAACTGGCGCATCGTGGTGGCGACCTCGGTGGCCGGCGTGCGCGGTGCGATCACCCTGGCCGGTGTGTTGACCCTGCCGCTGTTCCTGCCCGATGGCAGCGCGTTCCCGGCGCGCGACCTGGTGATCTTCCTGGCCGCGGCGGTGATCCTGTTCTCGCTGGTCGGCGCCAGCGTGGCGCTGCCGCAGCTGCTGAAGGGCCTGCAGCTGCCAGCCGATTCGGGCGAGCGCAAGGAAGAGGACCTGGCACGCAAGCTGTCCTCCAAGGCCGCGCTGGCCGGGGTCGAACGCATGCGCCAGCAGCTGGTGATGAACCAGAACACCGAGAACGTGCAGCTGTACAACGATGCTGCCTCGCGGGTGAGCCTGCTGTACCAGCGGCACCTGGAGAAAGACAACGACGGCCCCGACGTGGACCCGGAGAAGGTGCGGCGCATGGAGCTGGGTTACCGCCAGCTGCGCAGCGCGGGCCTGAATGCCGAGCGCGAGGAACTGTTCCGGTTGACCCGGCGCGGGGTGATCTCCGATGAGATCTCGCGGCGCCTGATCCGCAACCTGGACCTGCTGGAATCGCGCAAGCGCGAATGACGCCTGGGCCGGGCGTTGCTGACGCTGACGCGGATTCCGCCCTGCCATGTAGAGCCGAGCCCGTGCTCGGCTGCGCTTGCTTCAGGCGTCGTGAACCCGGAACGAAAAGCAGCCGAGCACGGGCTCGGCTCTACATGCCGGTGCCGGTTATTCCGGCTTCTGGTCCAGGAAATACACCTCGACCTTGCCCTTGACCTTGATGGTCATCGGATTGCCGCGGCGGTCGCGGGCCTTGCCGGCCTGCACGCGGATCCAGCCTTCGCTGACCGAGTATTCCTCGACGTTGTCGCGCTCGACGTCGTTGAAACGCACGCCAACGCCGCGCTCCAGCGCCTGCGCATCATGGAAGGGGCTGGCCGGATTGATCGCCAGGTGGTCGGGAGGGGTATCGCTCATCGCTTCATTCACAGTGACGGCCACCAAGGCCGGCTTCAGCGGCACAGGATAAACCGTAGAATGCGGGCCTGCCCCAGAGGACGTTCCGCCATGCCCGACAACAGCGACTATTTCGACTTCGAGGAAGACATCCACGACTTCGACGAAGATGGCTTCGAGGCACGGGTCTGGAACCTGCTGGTGCTGATCAACCCGGGCGACGAGGAACTGGCCCTGCAGCAGTTCAACCGCTGGCGCGAACACCTGGCCGAGGACGGGCAGCCGCTGGAAGCGGACAGCGACTGGCTGCCGGCGCTGTTCACCGCCATCGCCTGGCAGTCCGGTTTCGATGTGGAGCGCGATGACCTGGAATCGCTGCAGTCGGCGGTGAACGAGCTGTCGGCGCGCTTCAACCTGCAACTGGACTGGGGCGGCGACCTGGACGACGAGGACTTCGCCGAGGGCCTGGACGGCGTGCAGCTGATGTCCACCGCCTTCGACCGCCTGCGCGAGCACAACTACACGCTGTGGAGCGTGGATGCCGGCAGCGACGGCTTCACCGGCGTGATGGCGCTGACCCGCGACGACGACGCGATGCTGGCGCTGTGCTCGCTGCTGAACGTGGAAATCCGGCTGGGCAGCGACCCGTTCTGAGCGATGGGCCGATCCGCCGGGCACGACCCGGCGGGGACGATCTGCTGGGCGCGGCCTACGGCCGGTACTGCGCCCTGGCGTTGGCAATCACCGCTTTGACCAGGTCACGGTCGGTGTGCCGGGAAATCGCCCGCGCACCGAGCGCTATTGCCTGTGCGCGCAGCTCGGCAGTGACGTCGTAGTGCGCACCGCTGGCCTTGTTCTGGAAGGCCCGCGGGGGAATGCCGAGCTGCGCCGCCATCGCGTGCAGCTCGGCCAGGGTGTCGGCCATCAGGTGCGCCCAGCGCTGTCCGCGCCAGGGATGCACCGCGTCATCGACGTAGACCGTCACCGCCGCGGCCGGTTCAGGCCTGCGGCTTGCTGTCGCTGTCAGCGGCCGGGGCGGCCTCGGCAGCGGCTTCTTCGGCCGCGTCGCCTTCGACGGCTTCGCCTTCTTCGCCTTCAGCGGCGTCGACGCCTTCGAACTCGGCAACCAGCTTGTCCAGGTATTCGTCAGCGGTCTGCTCGGATTCGGCAGCCAGGGTGTCCAGCAGCTTCTGCAGCAGTTCCGAGTACTCCAGGTTGACCTTGCGGCCTTCCTTTTCCTGCACGTTGGCCAGGTGCTTGAGCATGGCCAGCATCGGCACCGGGTTTTCGGCGTTGCCCATGGTCTGGCCGCCGATGGCCAGCAGCCACTCACGGCCCTGCAGGCCGATGGCCGCTACCACCTGACCGTCTTCGTTGGTCAGCACGGCATGGTTCTGCACCTGCTGCTGGGCATTCAGGCGGAGGAACGGGCGCTTGGCCTGCTGCTTCTTGCGCTTGTCGCGCTTGGCCTTGGAGTTCTGGGACATGGGGTGGGGTCACCTGGAAACGGAAAGACCGCCATTGTACCGGCCGCACGCAGGCGGGGTCAGATCCCTTTCCATGGGAAAGGGATCTGACCCCGGTTCAATGTGCCACGGGCGCGGCCTCACCTTGCGCGGCCTGCACGTCCGGGTCGGCGGTCGGCGCCGACAGTCCCACCTGCGGGCCGGCACCGGCCAGGGCGGCCGCTTCGGCGGCCTGGGTCATCACCACGATGCTGATGCGGCGGTTGATCGGGTTCTGCGGGTCGGCCTTGTCGAACAGCACCGACGAAGACAGGCCGACCACGCGGGTGATCTTGCTGTCCTCCAGGCCACCGTCCACCAGCGCACGCCGTGCGGCGTTGGCACGATCGGCGCTCAGCTCCCAGTTGCCGTAGCCGCGCGCGGCCGAATAGGCGGTGATGTCGGTGTGGCCGGTCAGGCTGATCCGGTTCGGCACATGGTTCAGGTAGTTGGCCAGCTCGTGCAGGATCTGTTGCGTGTACGGCTTCAGCGTAGCGCTGCCGAGGTCGAACATCGGCCGGTTCTGCTTGTCCACGATCTGGATGCGCAGGCCTTCCGGGGTCAGGTCCAGCAGCAGCTGGTCCTTGAACGGCTCCAGTGCCTGGCTCCTGCTGATCGCTTCCTGCAGTTCCTTCATCAGCGCTTCCAGCTGCTGCTTGTCGCGCTGCTGCTGGTCCACCGGCTGCGGCACCGCTTCCTTCTGGTTCTGGAAGGGATCGTTGCTGCTGCCGCGCGAGATGTCGGTGGCACCACCCAGCTTGATCATCGAGGTGCTTGCGCCGCCCGGGCCGGCCATGCCGGGCGCCGGCGTGGCGTTCTGCCCGCTCAGCGGGCTGGGGTTGCGGAAGTACTCGGAAATGGCCGCACGGTCGTTCTTGTTGGTGGTGGCCATCAGCCACAGCACCAGGAAGAACGCCATCATCGCGGTCACGAAGTCAGCATAGGCCACCTTCCACGAACCGCCATGATGGGCGGCGTGGCCGGCCTTCTTGACCCGGCGGACGATGACAGTGGGCTTGGTCTCGGCCATGGTTTACTTGACCGTCTTCAGGTGCTGCTCGAAATCGGAGAAGGCCGGGCGCACGTTCGACGGCAGCGTCTTGCGGGCGAATTCCAGCGCGATCTTCGGGTTGTAGCCGCGCAGGCAGGCCAGCAGGGCGGTCTTGACCGATTCGTAGATGCGGCTGTCCTGCTCGGCGCGTGCCTCCATTGCTGCCGCCATCGGGCCGACGAAGCCGTAGCCCAGCAGGATGCCCAGGAAGGTACCGACCAGCGCGCCGGCCACGTGGCCACCGACCTCGACGATGTCACCGCCGATCGAGCCCATGGTGATGACGATGCCGAGCACCGCCGCGACGATGCCGAAACCGGGCAGTCCGTCGGCGACCTTGGTCAGCACCTGCGACGGCGCCATGGCCTCGGCGTGGTGCTTCTCCAGTTCCAGCTCCAGCAGCGGCTCCAGCTCATGCGGCTCGATGTTGCTGCCGATCATCAGGCGCAGGCAGTCGGTGATGAAGTCGATCAGGTGGTGGTCGGCCTGCACCTTGGGGTAGTTGGCGAACAGGGCGCTCTCGGCCGGCCGCTCGACATGGTCTTCCAGGGCCATGAAGCCTTCGCGGCGGGCCTTGTTGAGCAGTTCATAGAGCAGGCTGAGGACATCGATGTAGTCCTGCTGCTTGTAGCGCGGGCCCTTGAACACGCCGACCATGGCCTGCAGGGTCTGCTTGACCGTCTTGGCCGGGGTGCCGACCAGGAACGCACCCAGTGCGGCACCGCCGATGATGACCAGCTCGTAGGGCTGCCAGAGGGCACCCAGGCGGCCGTGGGCACCGAGGTAGCCCCCGATCACGCTGATGATGACGACCAGGAATCCAACGATGATGAGCATGGGGCGACGCAAGGAGAGGGGATATCTCCTTGTCGGCCCGTCACCCGGTTTTCTGAAGAGGGAATTCTGTGAAATCGGTCAGCGGGGTGTTTCAGCCCGCCACACCGCTTTCCGCGCCGCCACGCTGCAACGGGTCGGGCCAGGGCTCGCCATTGCCGGTGAACGAAAGTGAGACGGAGTTCAGGCAGTGGCGCTCGTAGGTGGGCGGCGGACCATCCGGGAACACGTGGCCGAGGTGGCTGCCGCAGCGCGCGCAGGTGATCTCGGTGCGCACCATGCCATGGCTGGTATCGCGGATCTCGCGCACGTGCGCCGGGTCGAACGGGGCGAAGAAGCTGGGCCAGCCGGTGCCGGAATCGAACTTGGTGCTGGAGCGGAACAGCGGCAGCGCGCACAGCCGGCAGCAGTAGACGCCCTCGCGCTTGTTGTCCAGGAACACGCCGCAGAACGGCGCTTCGGTACCGTGCTGCAGCAGCACGCGGCGCTCTTCGCTGCTGAGGCCGGCGATCAGCGCCTCGGTCTGGGTGGCAGTGGGGGGCGTCAGGTCGAAGGCAGTCATGCCGGCTCTCCGTGGGGTCGATGGCCTGGGGATGCCGGAAAACGTGGGGGTGCCGGCGCGCGCTTGCAAGTGTGACGGCCGTTCATGGGCGGCACACAGGCGCAGGCGCAAGGTAAATGCGATCCACGCCGGAGCGTGCCATGAAACCGACCCTTCCCCTGCTGCTGATGGCCCTGTTGCCCACGTTGGCGCTGGCCCAGGTGCCTGCTGCCGACCCGACGGTCACCCGCAGCGCGACCACCGTGGCTCCGGCGCCGGTGGTACCGCCGCCGCAGGCCGCACGCCCGCAGCCGCAGGTGCTGCCGTCGCCGCAGCCGGCGCAGCCGATCAGGTCCACGGGTCCTGCCCGGATTGCGCCCACCCCGGCGCCGAGGCCGGCCGACAAGGTCTATGACCGCAATGGCCGCATCGTGCCTGGCGTGCGCCCGGCTGGCCCGAACCGGGTGTTCGATTCGCGTACCGGCCGCTATTACGACAGCGTGCCGGCCGGCGATGGGCAGCAGATCAAGCGCTGACCTCGGATGCCAAGCAAGGGTGGCAGCTTCCACACACTGCACGGCCTGAACGCACGAAAACAACATCCTGCCGATCACTGCTTTTTCGCCTGCGATTAACCGTGCCGGGACCACCGTGGCCCTGCGCCGGCATTCCGCCGCCGCATGTCCTTTGTCCACTGGATCGCGATCATGAAAAACCAGCAGAACCGTCATCCCGGCAAGGAACCGCAGGGCCGCAACCCGCAGCATCAGCAGCAACAGCAACAGATGGAACCGCAGCAGCCGCGCAAGGGTGGCAAGCAGCAGGAACAGCGCTCGCAGAAGCATCCGCAGCAGCGCTGACTGTCGACATGACCGGGGTCAGAGTCCGCTGCGCGGGATCTGACCCCTTGCCTGACCCCGACCGGGGCCGGATCCCGCAACGCGGGCTCTGACCCCAACCTGCGGCCGCCTCAATCCGGAATCGGCAGGCTCAGCGTTTCCTTCACTTCTTCCATCACGATGTAGCTTTTGGATTCACGCACATGCGGCAGTGTCAGCAAGGTGCTGCCGAGCAGCTTGCGGTAGGAGGCCATCTCACTGATCCGCGCCTTCAGCAGGTAATCGAAGTCGCCCGAGACCAGATGGCACTCGAGCACATTGGGCAGCTTCAGGGCGGCGCGCCGGAACTCTTCGAAGATGTCACCGGACTTGTAGGCCAAGCTGATCTCCACGAATACCAGCAGGCTGGCCTTCACCGCCGCCGGGTCCAGGTGGGCGTGGTAGCCGGTGATCACCGCTTCGCGCTCGAGCCGGCGCACGCGCTCGGTGCACGGGGTGGTCGACAGGCCGACCCGCTCACCCAGTTCGGTGAAGGAAATACGGCCCTCCGCCTGCAGGATGCGCAGGATCTTGCGGTCGATCTTGTCCAGTTCGCGGGTACGGGTGGCCATGGCCGTCAACCTTGGGGAATGAATTGCACGAGAACATCCTGCCGGTTGATTTCAAAACAGGCAAATCAACTGGGAATGGCTGTCTATACTTCCCCAATTATGGTCCCGGCACGCTCCAGTGCAGGGAATGATCGGGTTGGAGAAGTCCCATGCGAGTTCTAGTCCTCGGCAGCGGCGTGATCGGCACCACCAGTGCCTGGTACCTGCGACAGGCCGGGTTTGAAGTCACGGTCATCGACCGCCAACCCGGCCCGGCGCTGGAAACCAGCTTCGCCAATGCCGGCCAGCTGTCGTTCGGCTACACCTCGCCGTGGGCCGCCCCGGGCGTGCCGAAGAAGGCCATCGGCTGGCTGTTCGAGAAGCATGCGCCGCTGGCGATCAAGCCGGGCATGGACCTGGCCCAGTACCGCTGGCTGTGGCAGATGCTGCGCAACTGCACCCACGAGCGCTACGCGATCAACAAGGCGCGCATGGTGCGCATGTCCGAGTACAGCCGCGACTGCCTGAACGAGCTGCGCGCGCAGATCGGCATCGAGTTCGAAGGCCGCGACCTGGGCACCACGCAGCTGTTCCGCACCCAGCAGCAGCTGGATGCCTCCGCGCAGGACATCGAGATCCTGGCCCAGTACGGCGTGCCGTACGAGGTGCTGGACCGCGCCGGCATCATCCAGGCCGAACCGGCCCTGGCCCATGTCGACGGCCTGGTCGGCGCGCTGCGCCTGCCGCGTGACCAGACCGGCGACTGCCAGCTGTTCACCCGGCGCCTGGCGCAGATGTGCGTGGACGCCGGCGTCGAGTTCCGCTTCGACCAGGACATCACCGGCCTGGAGTTCGAGGGCGACCGCATCACCGGCGTGCGCATCGACGGCAAGCGGGAAACCGCCGACCGCTTCGTGGTCGCGCTCGGCAGCTATTCGCCGGCGCTGGTCGCACCGCTGGGCATGCGCCTGCCGGTGTACCCGCTGAAGGGCTATTCGCTGACCCTGCCGATCACCGACCCGGCGATGGCGCCGACCTCGACCATCCTCGACGAGAGCTACAAGGTGGCGGTCACCCGCTTCGACGACCGCATCCGCGTCGGTGGCATGGCCGAAGTGGCCGGTTTCGACCTGTCGCTGTCGCAGCGTCGTCGCGAGACCCTGGAGCTGGTGGTCAGCGACCTCTACCCGAAGGGCGGCGACCTGTCGCGCGCACAGTTCTGGACAGGCCTGCGCCCGGCCACGCCGGACGGCACGCCGGTGATCGGCGCCACGCCGTTCCGCAACCTGTACCTCAACACCGGCCACGGCACCCTGGGCTGGACCATGGCCTGCGGCTCGGGCCGTTACCTGGCCGACCTGATGAGCGCGCGCCAGCCGCAGATCAGCACCGAAGGCCTGGATATTTTCCGCTACGGCCAGTACGGTCACGCCCCGCAACATGAGAACCGCACATGCGTCCTGCCCGCGCGCTGATCGATCTGGGCGCCCTGCGCAGCAATTACCGGCTTGCCCGTGAACTGGGCGGTGGCAAGGCCCTGGCGATCATCAAGGCCGATGCCTATGGCCATGGCGCGGTGCGCTGTGCACAGGCGCTGGAAGGCGAGGCTGATGGTTTCGGCGTGGCCACCATCGAAGAGGCGCTGGAACTGCGCCAGGCCGGGATCCGTGCGCCGATCCTGCTGCTGGAAGGCATCTTCGAACCCAGTGACATGGCGCTGGTGGCCGAGCACGATTTCTGGTTCGCGGTGGGCTCGCCGTGGCAGCTGGAAGCGCTGGTCGCATTCGACAGCCCGCGCCCGCTGACCGTGTGGCTGAAGCTGGACAGCGGCATGCATCGCCTCGGCCTGGACGTGGACAGCTTCCGCGCCGCGCATGCACGCCTGTCGGCGCTGCCGCAGGTCGAGCGCATCGTGCTGATGACCCACCTGGCGCGTGCCGACGAGCTGGACAGCGAACGCACCCATGAACAGGCGGCGACCTTCGCGCGCGCCATCGACGGCCTGGATGGCGAGACCAGCGTGTGCAATTCGCCGGCACTGCTGGGCTGGCCGGATGTACGCAGCGACTGGGTGCGCCCGGGCCTGATGCTGTACGGCGCCAATCCGCTGCCGGACAACACCGCGCTGACCGAGCGCCTGCGCCCGGTGATGACGATGCAGTCGAAGGTGATTGCCGAGCGATGGATCGAGGCCGGTGAGCCGGTGGGCTATGGCGCACGCTTCGTGGCCAAGGCGCGCACCCGCGTGGGCGTGGTCGCGCTTGGCTACGCCGACGGTTATCCGCAGTTCGCCCCCAACGGCACGCCGGTACTGATCGATGGCCAGCCCGGCGTACTGATCGGGCGCGTGTCGATGGACATGCTGACGGTGGACCTGACCGCGCATGCGCAGGCCGGCATCGGCAGTGTGGTGGAACTGTGGGGTTCTGCGCCGACGCTGTCGGAACTGGCGCCGCGCTGCGGCGTGAGTGCCTACCAGCTGCCGTGCGCGGTCAAGCGCGTGGCGAAAGTCTACGTGTAGAGCCGAGTCCGCGCTCGGCTCTGGTAGCAGCCGACCTTGGTCGGCACCGTGCAATGCGTGTCGACCAAGGTCGACACCTGCCGGTGGGTAGAGCTGCCCGGAATCATCGTGCAGCAGTAGCCCGCGTGCTCAGCTCGCGCTTCACCCAGTCGTCGATCAGGCGCTTCTCGTAGCGCAGCGGATCGCTGTCGCTCTTCAGCCCCAGGTTGTGCAGGTAGCCGGTGTCGCTGAGCTTGGCTTCTCCCTCATCGACGATGCGACCACTGGCGTCCTTCAGCGTGTACTGCAGGGTGATCCGCGGTGGATAGATGTCGCGCATGATCCGGATGTCGCTGCCGCGCGGGCCGTGCCAGGGCTCGTAGTCGCCGGCGCGCTTGATGTCGACCAGGGTCACGTCCAGGGTCTGCCCGGGCTGCAGCGGCTTGGCCGCCGTGGTCTGCACGTAGCTGGCCAGCTGCTGCACCCAGTTGCCGCGTTCGGCCTCGAAGCGGTTGGTGCTCTGGCGGATTTCGGTGAATCCGGCTGGATCGTCCCACTTCACGCTGACCGGGCCATTGGCCTGCAGCGCGCGCGGCGCATCCGGATCGGTGACGGCGCGCGGCGCGGCGTTCGCGCTGCCCGCCATGAGGGCGCCTGCCAGCAGCAGGGCAGTGGCCAACGAGCGGTTCATGACGGTCTCCTGCGTCCCATCGACGGGGACGATGCGATTTATAGATCGAGTGTGATCCCGCTTTCCAGCCACCGCAACGGCCGATTGCGACACCGACAAGAGCGGTTGCCGCCAATTCATCGTCGTCAACCATGACTGACGGCGCTTGACGCTGTGAATACGCGCTTTGGAAGATGCTGTGCTTCCAATCCGGCCCGTCCAGACGCCCTTGTCCACACTGCCGCCCCTCGTGGAGCGCCCACCGATGATGGTGCAGGCGCCCGAACCCGACCTGCATCATGGCGTGCTTGAGCGCATCAACGCTGGTTTCTGCGTGATCCAGGTGCTGTTCGAGGGCGATCGTGCGGTCGACTATCGTTTCCTCGAGGTCAACGATGCCTTCGAGCGCCACACCGGGCTGAAGGATGCGCGTGGACAGCGCATGACCGAGCTGGAACCCAACCATGAGCAGGACTGGTTCCGCATCTACGGCGAGGTCGCACGCAGCGGCCGTCCTGCCCAGTTCGAGATGGAAGCGCGTGCGCTGGGTCGTTCGTTCGCGGTCGATGCGGTGCGCGTGGGCCGGCCGGGCGAGGACAAGGTCGGCATCCTGTTCTTCGACATCACTGCACGCAAGCAGATGGAAGTGGAGCTGGGCGAGAGCGAAGCGCGCTTCAGCGCGCTGGCCGACGGCCTGCCGATGCCGGTGTGGGTGCTCGACGAGCGCGGCCATGCCCGTTTCGTCAACAGCGCCTTCAGCGAGTTCTTCGGTGGCGACGAGACGCGTGTGCCGGAAGATGTCTGGCGCGGCCTGGTGCATCCGGACGATGCGTCGGTATTCGAATACGAACTGCAGGAAGCGCTGAAGGCGCAGCGTTCGATGCACGCGCTGGTGCGTGCGCGGCGCGCCGATGGCCAGTGGCGTTGGCTGGAGATGAACGCACGCCCGCGTTTCTCGCGGATGGGCCGCTTCATCGGCCTGGCCGGCAGCAGCCCGGACGTGACCGAACGCCGCGAGATCGAACTGGCCCGCGAGGAACTGCTGCAGTCCGAGCGTGCCGCGCGCAGCGCTGCGGAGAACATGGCGCGGCTGAAGGACGAGTTCCTGGCCACGCTGTCGCATGAACTGCGTACGCCGCTGACCACCATCCTCGGCTGGAGTGAGCTGCTGCTGCAGCGCGTGGACAACACCAGCCCTCTGTACAAGGGCCTGAACGTGATCGCCAACAGCGCCGGTGCGCAGAAGCGGCTGATCTCGGACATGCTGGACCTCAGCAGCATGCTGCTGGGCAAGGTGCAGCTGGAGGTGGAAGTGCTGGACCTGCGCACGGTGCTGGGCGAGGCCATCGGCGCGCAGGAACTGGTGGCCGAAGGCAAGGCACTGGACGTGCACCTGCAGCTGCCCGAACAGCCGAGCCTGGTGCTGGGCGATGCCACGCGCCTGCAGCAGGTGTTCTGGAACCTGCTCTCGAACGCGATCAAGTTCACCCCGGCTGAAGGCCGCATCGACCTGCAGCTGCGGGCCGACGGCAACCACTGGGAGATCACCGTGCGCGACACCGGTGATGGCATCGCACCCGAATTCCTCAATCACCTGTTCAGCCGCTTCCGCCAGGCCGATGGCACCACCACCCGGCGCCATGGTGGACTGGGACTGGGCCTGGCGATCGTGCAGCAGCTGGTCGAACTGCATGGCGGCACGGTCGCCGCGGCCAGCGAGGGGCACGGCCATGGCGCTACGTTCACCGTGCGCCTGCCGCAGCACCTTCCCGATGCCGAGCGGCGCCCGCTGCGCGAAGTGATCAGCGGGCCGATCCTGGAACCGGTGATCGTCGAGCCGTATCCGCTGCGCGGCATGCACGTGCTGGCGGTGGAAGACCAGCCGGAAGTGCTGGAGTACCTGCGGCGCATGCTGGAAGAGCAGGGCGCCAGCGTATCGGCGGCCAGTTCGGCCGGTGAGGCGCTGGCGTTGCTGGCCGACACCGGCCATCTGCAGTACCACGTGATGCTGACCGACATCGGCATGCCGGGCATGGATGGTTATGGCCTGGTGCGCACGCTGCGCGAGGACATGGGCGTGGATGCCACGACCCTGCCCGCGGTCGCCGTCACCGCGCTGGCGCGTGCCGATGACCGCCGCCGTGCGCTGGCGTCGGGTTTCCAGGAACACGTGGCCAAGCCGTACTCGGTGGCGCAGCTGGTGGCTGCGGTGCGCAAGGTGCAGGTACCCCGCGCGGACAGCGCGCTGCACTGAGCATTCACGGCCGATCGGTGACCCTGCGTGCAGGAGGTCGCCGATGTCCCGCATAGCTCCCCGTATCCATACCGATCCGGCGCAGATCGCGCGCCTGGAAGCCCTGCTGCCGCAGCTGGAAGGTGAAACGCAGGTGGAACTGATTCTGCACGATGGCCGTCGCCTGCTCGGCACGGTGGCGGTGAGGCCAACCGTGCAGCAATACCGCAACGAGGCCGGCGACGAAGGCAGCAACGGCCAGTTGCGCCTGGATGACTACGACACGCCGGTGCAGCAGCACCACGTGTGGCTGGATGAAATCGCCAGCATCAACCGCCTGCCACCCAAGGCGCCTTGATCGGATGTAGAGCCGAGCCCACGCTCGGCTGCGCCGTCGCCCGAGTGTGGGCTCGGGCGCTACCGGTGTGTCAATGCTCGAACAGGGTCGGCGTCGCCTCGAATCGGCGTGCGTACGCCCGCTCCTCTGCAACCCTCGCCACCTCGTCATCGGCCAGGTCCGGTGCCCCGTAGACGGCGTAGGCCACGCTGCCATCGGCGCCATGGCCGACCTGGTGCAGCCGGTAGCGCGAGTGGCCGCCGCCGGTGTCCTCGGGGTAGTGCACGGGCGGATGGCTGCCTTCCAGGTCCATTTCACTGTTGTCGACCACGCCACCGACGAACAAGGCTCGCATGCAGGTTCTCCTGGGTTTCCGGGGGAGCCTCTACCCTGAACGTTTCAATGTTTCTGGCGGATCAAGGCCCCGTTCGGGTTTCGCAAAGCGGCCTGCCGGGGCCGGCCCGGCCAAGCCGGTACAATGGACGGCCCTCACGCTTGAAGTACCCGCGCCGATGGCCTCCAGCGACGACGCCCCCCTGCAGACCCTGCTCCTGCCGTTCTCCCCAGGCGCCCTGCGCTGGCCGGAGGGCCCGGTGGCTTTCCTGCGTGCCCGCGATGGCTGGCCGCTGCGCGAAGCGGCCGGCAACCGCGAGCTGCACTGCGAACAGAGCTTTGCCCCGTTCGCGCAGCCGCTGCAGCAGGCCGCCGGCTGGACCGTCAGCGGCCAGCTGGACGATGTGGCCGGCAAGGGCCGTTACCCGCTGGTGCTGGTGCTGCCGCCGCGCCAGCGTGAAGAAGCCCGTGCGCTGTTCGCCCGCGCGCTGGCGCTGGTCGCCGAGGGCGGCCGTATCGTCGCCTGCCAGTCCAACAACGAAGGCGCGCGCTCCGGTGAAGGCGACCTCAAGCAGCTGGCCGGTCTCGGCGGCTGCCTGACCAAGAACCACTGCCGCGTGTACTGGACCGCCCCGCTGCAGGGCCAGCACGACGCCGACCTGGCCAAGCGCTGGTCGGCGCTGGATGCGGTGCGCCCGATCATGGGCGGACGCTTCCTGAGCCGCCCGGGCGTGTTCGCCTGGGACCGCATCGATCCGGCATCGGCGCTGCTGGCCGAGCACCTGCCGGCCGACCTGGCCGGCCGCGCCGCCGACCTTGGCGCCGGCTACGGCTATCTCTCGCGCGAGCTGCTGGAACGCTGCCCGAAGATCACCGCGCTGGACCTGTACGAGGCCGAGCAGCGTGCGCTGGCCCTGGCCGAACTGAACCTGGCGCCGCCGCCGCGCGCGCTGCCGCTGCGCTTCCTGTGGCGCGACGTCACCGCCGGCATCGAGCCGGGCTACGACGTCATCATCAGCAACCCGCCGTTCCACACGCCGTCGCGTGCCGACCGCCCGGACATCGGCCAGCGCTTCATCGCCGTGGCCGCGCAGGCGCTGCGCCCGGGCGGGCGCCTGTACGTGGTGGCCAACCGCCATCTGCCGTACGAGCACACCCTCAACGACAGCTTCGGTGCGGTGCGCGTGGTCGCCGAGCGCGACGGTTTCAAGCTGGTTGAAGCAGTGAAGGGGAAGGGCAAGTGAAGCTGGTCAAGCTCATCGCCAACCTGGGCTATGGCAGCCGCAAGCAGGTGCAGTGGATGTTCCGCGAAGGCCGCGTCACCGACGCCGACGGTGAGGTGCTGTACGCCGATGACCAGGTGCCGCACGAGGCGATCCGCGTCGATGGCGAGCCGCTGGACCCGCCGGTGGGGCTGTCGATCGCGCTGCACAAGCCCGCCGGCTACACCTGTTCGACCAAGGACACCGGCCGCCTGATCTACGACCTGCTGCCGCCGCGCTTCCGCGACCGTGATCCGGTGCTGTCCACGGTGGGCCGCCTCGACCGCGAGACCAGTGGCCTGCTGCTGCTGACCGACGATGGCGGCCTGCTGCACCGGATCATCTCGCCGAAGTCGAAGCTGCCGAAGATCTACGAAGTCGAGTTGAGCGAGGACCTGCGCGGCGACGAAGTGGCGTTGTTCGCCAGCGGCACGCTGATGCTGGAGTCCGAGAAGACGCCCCTGCTGCCGGCTGAACTCGAAGTGCTGGAGGCGCGTCGCGCACGCCTGGTGCTGCATGAAGGCCGCTACCATCAGGTACGCCGCATGTTCGCCGCCACCGGCAACCACGTGCAGGCCCTGCACCGCAGCCGCGTCGGCGGGCTGGACCTGCAGGGGCTGGACGAAGGGCAATGGCGGCAGCTCACTTCCACCGACCTGGATACGTTGTTCGCTCCATGACCCCCTTCGCTGCGCTGCCGTTCCTGCCCGACGCCGTCATCTTCGACATGGACGGTTTGATGATCGACAGCGAGCGGGTCTCGCTGGCCTGCTGGAGCGAGGCCGCCGACGAATTCGGGCTGGGCCTGGAGGAAGCGGTGTTCCTGCGCATGGTCGGCCTCGGCGACCACGATACGCATGCGTTGCTGCGCGCGCAGGGCATCGAAGACAGCCTGATCGACGCGGTGGCGGCACGTTGCCATGAGCTGTACGAAGCACGCACGCAGACCGGGCTGCCGCTGCGGCCGGGCATCCTGGAGCTGCTGGAGCTGCTGAAGGCGCACGCGGTACCGCGTGCGGTGGCGACCACCACGCGGCAGCCGCGCGCCAACCGCAAGTTGGCGGCCGCAGGCCTGCTGCCGTACTTCGATGCCGTGATCACCAGTGGTGATGTGGCGCGGCCGAAGCCGGCGCCGGATATCTACCTGCTGGCCGCGCAGCGGCTGGGCCAGGCGCCCGAACGTTGCCTGGCGCTGGAAGATTCACCGGCCGGCACGCGGGCCGCACTGGCCGCCGGCATGACCGTGATCCAGGTGCCGGACCTGGTGCATCCGGATGAAGAGCTGCGCGCACTGGGCCACCGCATCGTCGGCTCGCTGGTGGACGCGCACGCCCTGCTGCTGCCGCTGCTGCCGAAGTAGCGGTGGGTGCCGACCTTGGTTGGCACTGAGCCGGGCATGGGCTCGGCTCCACATCTTCTGGTGGGTGCCGACCGTTGGTCGGCACACCTGTTCAATCACACCCGCGCGAACACCAGCGCAGCGTTGGTGCCACCGAAGCCGAAGCTGTTGGACATCACCGTGTCCAGCTTCTGCTCGCGGCTCTCGCGCAGGATCGGGAAGCTCTCCACCTTCGGGTCCAGCTCGCCGATGTTGGCCGAACCGGCGACGAAGCCATCGCGCATCATCAGCAGGCAGTAGATCGCCTCGTGCACGCTGGCCGCGCCCAGCGAATGGCCGGACAGCGCCTTGGTCGAGGACAGCGGTGGTACCGCATCGCCGAACACTTCACGGATCGCGTTGAGCTCGGTGACATCGCCCAGCGGGGTCGAGGTGCCGTGGGTGTTGAGGTAGTCCAGCGGGCGATCGACGCCCTGCAGTGCCATCTTCATGCAGCGCACCGCGCCCTCGCCGGACGGCGCGACCATGTCGGCGCCATCGGAGGTCACGCCGTAGCCGATCAGCTCGGCATGGATGCGCGCGCCACGCGCAACGGCGTGGTCGTAGTCCTCCAGCACCAGCATGCCGCCGCCACCGGCGATGACGAAGCCGTCGCGGTCCTTGTCGTACGGACGCGAGGCGCTGGCCGGGGTCTCGTTGAAGCTGGTCGACAGCGCGCCCATCGCATCGAACATCACGCTCATCGACCAGTGCAGGTCTTCACCGCCACCGGCGAACATGATGTCCTGCGCACCGTGGCGGATCATGTCCGCGGCAGCGCCGATGCAGTGCGCCGAGGTCGCGCAGGCGGCCGACAGCGAGTAGCTGACGCCCTTGATCTGGTAGGCCGTGGCCAGGCAGGCCGAGACCGTCGAGCACATCGTGCGCGGCACCATGTACGGGCCGACCTTGCGCACGCCACGTTCGCGCAGCAGGTCGACCGCGCCGATCTGCCATTCGCTGGAGCCGCCGCCGGAACCGGCGATCAGGCCGGTGCGCAGGTTGCTGACCTGCTCGGGGCTGAGCCCGGCATCGGCGATGGCATCGCGCATGGACAGGTAAGCGAAGGCCGCCGCGTCGCTCATGAAGCGCTTCTGCTTGCGGTCGATCAGCGCCTCCAGATCGAGGTCGACGCGACCGCCGACCTGGCTGCGCAGGCCCGCTTCGGCATGGTCGGCCAAGGCGGTGATGCCCGAGCGCCCTTCGCGCAGCGCGGCCGAAACGGTATCCAGATCATTGCCGAGGCAGGACGTGATGCCCATGCCGGTGATGACGACGCGACGCATCAGAAGCTCCCGGTTTCAGTGAACAGGCCGACGCGCAGGTCGCGCGCGCTGTAGATTTCGCGGTCATCCACGTACATGCGGGCGTCCGACTGGGCCATCACCAGCTTGCGGTTGATGACACGGCTGATGTCGATCTCGTAGCGCACGAGCTTGGCGTCCGGCAGTACCTGGCCGGTGAACTTCACCTCGCCGCAGCCGAGTGCGCGGCCCTTGCCGGGGGCACCCAGCCAGGTCAGGAAGAAGCCGGTCAGCTGCCACATGGCGTCCAGGCCCAGGCAGCCGGGCATCACCGGGTCGCCGATGAAGTGGCAGCCGAAGAACCACAGGTCCGGGCGGATATCCAGCTCGGCGCGTACCATGCCCTTGCCGTGCGGTCCGCCGTCCTCGTGGATGTCGGTGATGCGGTCGAACATCAGCATCGGATCGTTGGGCAAACGGCCGGCGGCGGTGCCGAACAGTTCACCGCGTGCGCTGGCCAGCAGCTGTTCGCGGTTGAACGCGTGGAGACGGGTCATGAAGCACAATCCTGGAAGCGGGGAAACAGGGAAACAAGCGTTCGAGGATGCCCGTGGAAACTGCGCCGATCAAACATTTCAACCGTACGCAACCGTAGTGTTTTCAATGGAATACGCGCATCCTGTTGATGTGCAACGACCATACTTCGGCGTGTGGCCCGTTCGGCACGCCCCCGCCCTTTCCGCCTGACATGACCCGACTGCGCAAGATCATCCACGTCGACATGGACGCGTTCTACGCGTCGGTGGAGCAGCGCGACGATCCGTCACTGCGCGGCAAGCCGGTGGTTGTGGCATGGCGCGGCGCGCGCTCGGTGGTGTGTGCGGCGTCCTACGAGGCACGCGTGTTCGGCGTGCGTTCGGCGATGCCGGCGCTGCGCGCCGAACGCCTGTGTCCGGACGCGATCTTCGTGCCGCCGGACTTTGCACGTTACAAGGCGGTGTCACGCCAGGTGCGCGAGATCTTCCTGCGCCACACCGACCTGGTCGAGCCGTTGTCGCTGGACGAGGCCTACCTGGACGTGACCGAGCCGAAGAGCGGCATCGAACTGGCCACCGACATCGCCCGCACCATCCGTGCGCAGATCCGCGAGGAGACGAACCTGACCGCTTCAGCCGGGATCGCGCCGAACAAGTTCCTGGCCAAGATCGCTTCGGACTGGCGCAAGCCCGATGGCCAGTTCGTGATTCCACCGCAGCGGGTGGACGCCTTCCTGCTGCCGCTGCCGGTGAACCGGGTGCCAGGCGTCGGCAAGGTGATGGAAGGCAAACTTGCCGCGCGTGGCATCGTCACCTGCGGCGACCTGCGGCAGTGGTCCCTGGTCGACCTGGAAGAGGCGTTCGGCAGTTTCGGCCGCAGCCTGTACAACCGTGCACGCGGCATCGACGAGCGGCCGGTGGAACCGGACCAGCAGGTGCAGTCGATCTCCTCGGAGGACACCTTTGCCGAGGACCTGCTGCTGGAAGACCTGGGCGAGGCGATCGTGCAGCTGGCGGAGAAGACCTGGAATGCCACGCGCAAGACCGAACGCGTCGGCCACACCGTGGTGCTGAAGCTGAAGACCGCGCAGTTCCGCATCCTCACCCGCAGCTTCACCCCGGAGCGCCCGCCGGAATCGATGGAAGAACTACGCGACATCGCACTGGCCCTGCGCGCCCGCGTCGACCTGCCGGCGGAGACGCGTTACCGCCTGGTCGGCGTCGGGCTGGGTGGGTTCCGCGAAAAGGAGGCCGTGGTGCAGGGGGAATTGTTCGAGCACGGACCGAGCGATTCCACATCCCTCTGATCGGCAAAGGCGGGGTCAGAGCCCGTTGCGCAGCAACGGGATCCGACCCCAGCAGATTGCCGAGATCTGTCGAAGGCGAGGTGGGTCCGGTTGCGGGGGCGTGAGCGGCATGGATGCCGCGACCAAGCCTCCATGGACGGGTTCACGGCGTCCCCTGCCATCGGACCCACCCCGCCAACCCACAGATATCCAGCTGTTGCCGTTGCATTGAGCAGGTGCAGGGCGCAGCCCTGCAAAACAACCCTTTACCTTAAGGCCACTGCATCTCGCCCTTGGCCACCTTCGCGCTCAGCTCCAGCGATGCGACGCCATCCAGCTTCGGGTAGCGCGACTGCATTGCTTTCACCAGCGCCGCACTGTCCTTGGCCTTTGCCGTCTCGACATCGAACGCGCGGATGTAGTCCGCAGTGAAGCGCAGCGCACTGGCATCCAGTGCGGCACCCGGCGCGTAATGCCCCGGCACCACCACCTTCGGCTTCAGTGCCTGCAACCGCTGCAGGGTCTGCAGCCAGTCGGTGTGCGACTTCGGCGTCTGCGTGTCGGCCATCCACACGTGCTCGCCGGCGACCACCGGAATGCCACCGACGATCGCGCGCAGCGACGGCACCCACAGCACCGTGCGGTCCGGGGTCGGGCCATCCAGGCCGATCAGCGGCAGGCGCTGGCCTTCCAGCTGCAGGGCATCGCCATCCAGCACCTGCGGCAGCACGATGCGCGCGGGCACGTCGGCACCCATCTTCGGTCCCCAGTAGGCCAGCTTGCCGGCCTGGGTCTGCTGGATGTGGGCGACGGTCTGCGCGGTGGCGACGATGCGTGCCTGCGGGAAGGCGTCCTGCAGGGTGGCCAGGCCGAAGTAGTAGTCCGGATCGCCGTGGCTGATGTAGATCGTGGTCAGCTCCTTGCCGCTGGCGCGGATCAGCTCGACCAGCTTGCGCGCATCGCTGGCACCAAACTGCGCATTGACCAGGATCGCGTCGTGGCGGCCTTCGATCAGCACCGAGGACACCGAGAACATTGCCTGCGGGCCGGGATGGAAGGCCTGCAGGTGCAGCTGGGATTTCGTCGCCGCCGCCGGCGCCGTGGTGGCCGGTGCGGCCAGCAGCGGCGCACTGGTGAAGCTGGCGGCCAGGGCGAGGGGAAGCAGCAGGGCAGCGGTACGCATGGGAATTCCTTGTGTAGAGCCGGGCCAATGCCCGGCTGCATGTTCGCGTAGAGCCGAGCGCGGGCTTGGCTCTACATGGGACGTGCGTGGATCAATACGCTGCGGTGATGATCTGCTTCGGATACGCGTGCGCTTCCAGTTCGGCGACGAACGCCGCGCCATAGTCGGCGTAGCTGATGCGGCTGTGGCCGCTGGTATCGGCCAGGAACGCCTTGGGCTGCACGCGGTACTGGCCGCGCTCTTCACCCGGGCCGATTTCGGCGGCCGGCGAGAAGAAGGTCCAGTCCAGGTCGTCCACTGCCTGCAGGCGGTTGAACGCCTCGCGGTGGGCCAGCGCGTACGGCTTGTAGGCCTCCGGGAAGGTGGGGGTGTCGACCAGCTGCACGCCGGGTGCGACTTCCAGGCTGCCGGCACCGCCAACCACCACCAGGCGCGGCACGCCGGCCTTGCGCGCGGCAGCCGCCAGCTGCGCGGCGACCTCGCCGACGCGGCCGATGTCATCGCCCGGGCGCGGGCCGTAGGCACTGGCGAGCACGTCGTGGCCGGCGATGGCGGCAACCAGCGCGTCCTGGTCATCCAGCGAGGCGATCACCGGATGGGCACCGGCCAGCTCGGCCGGGAGGTCCTGCGCGCTGCGCACGATGACGGTGAGTTCGTGGCCGCGGGCCAGCGCGTGGCGGGCGATCTGGCGGCCGATGTTGCCGGTGGAACCAACGAGGGCGATCTTCATGGCAGGACTCCGTGGGGCGCTGTGGGGTGGGAATGGCGCCACTCTAGGCCGCTGCAGTCGCTCGAAAAACAGCGTATAAAGCGCTTGTTTGTTGCATGGATCGAGCATATGGACCGATTGACCGCCATGACCGTGTTCGTCGAGGTGGCCGAGCGCGGCAGCCTGACCGCGGCGGCAGAGGTGCTGGACATGTCGCGGGCGATGGTCAGCCGCTACCTGGCTGAGGTCGAGGGCTGGCTGGGCGCACGCCTGCTGCACCGGACCACGCGCCGGGTCAGCCTGACCGGCCCGGGCGAGGCGGCACTGGCGCGCTTCCGGCAGATGCTGGCGATCGGCGAGGAACTGCAGGGCGAGCTGGCCAGCGATGATCCCGAGCCGCATGGCACGCTGCGGGTGACTGCCAGCGTGTCGTTCGGGCAGAGCCACCTGGCGCGGGCGGTGGCCGGCTTTGTTGCGCGCCATCCGGCGGCACGCATCGAGCTGCTGCTGGTCGACCGCACGGTGAACCTGGTGGAGGAGCGGGTGGACCTGGCCGTGCGCATCGCGCGCCAGATCGATCCCAGCCTGATCGCGCGGCGGCTGGCCACCTGCCGCTCGGTGCTGTGCGCGACGCCGTCCTACCTGCAGGCACGCGGCACGCCGACTGCTCCCGAGCATCTGGCCGCGCACAACTGCCTGACCCACCACTACGTCGGCAAGAGCCTGTGGCAGCTGCACCGAGACGGCCGTTCGCTGTCGGTGGCGGTGGGCGGCAACATCAGCGCCAACGAGGCCTCGCTGCTGCTGGAGGCGGTGCGGGCCGGTGCCGGTATCGCCATGCTGCCGACCTACCAGGTGGCGCCGCTGCTGCGTACCGGCGAGCTGATCGAACTGCTGCCCGAATTCAGCCTGGACGAACTCGGCATTCATGCCGTGTACGCGTCACGGCGACAGCAGCCCGCTATCATGCGGCGATTCCTGGACTACCTGGCCGAGTGTTTCGCCAGCCCGGCCTTCCAGGATCTGGATTGGCGCCCACCGGGCAAGGAGAACACATGAACCATGGACAGGCCTTGATCGACCACAACCGTGCTGCCTGGGACCGCCAGGCCAGCGAAGTGCGCGAATGGTCGCGCCCGGTGGAAAGTTCAACCATTGCCGCCGCGCGCGAAGGCCGCTGGCAGGTGCATCTGACCCCACGCGCGCTGCCATTGGACTGGCTGGGCGATGTGCGTGGCCGCCGCATCCTGTGCCTGGCCTCGGGCGGGGGCCAGCAGGCACCGGTGCTGGCCGCTGCGGGCGCCGACGTCACCGTGTTCGATCTCTCCGACGGGCAGCTGGAACAGGACCGCAGCGTGGCGGCGCGCGATGGCCTGCAGCTGCGCACGGTGCAGGGCGACATGCGCGACCTGCACGTATTCGCCAACGACAGCTTCGACGTGGTGTTCCATCCGATCTCCAACCTGTACGTACCCGACGTGCGCCCGGTGTGGACCGAATGCCGCCGCGTGCTGGCGCGCGATGGCATGTTGATGGCCAGCTTCTACAACCCGGTGCTGTTCGTCGGCGCGCGCGATCCGCAGCTCGATGCGCAGGGCCTGATCCGGCCGCAGTACGCCATTCCCTATTCGGACCTGGAAGACCTGCCCGCCGCAGAACGTGAGGCGAAACTCGGCCGCGGCGATGCGCTGACCTTTGGCCACAGCCTGACCGAACTGATCGGCGGGCAGCTGGATGCGGGGTTCGTCATCGATCGCTTCATGGAAGACTGGCAGCCGCAGCCGCGCTTCCTGATCGACCGCTACCTGCCCACGTTCCTGGCCACCCGCGCACGCCGGATCGGTTGAGGCGGATCGGCGCAGAAACCAGCGGCGTACAATGGGCGGCCCCACGTCGTGCAGGTGCCGTCCCTTGTCGTATCCCTATCCGCTGGTCGTGTTCGACCTTGATGGCACGCTGGTCGACAGCGCAGCTGATATCGCCGAAGCACTGAACCGCACGCTGGAAGACATCGGCATGGCACGCGTGCCGGAAGCCACGGTTCTGGGCTGGATCGGCGACGGTGTGCGCCGCCTGGTCGAGCAGGCCGTGCATGCCGCGGGTCGTGAGGTCGACCTGGCCGAAGTGATGCCGGTGTTCATGGTGCACTACCGTGAGTGCCTGCTGCGCAGCCCGCGCCTGTTCGATGGCGTGGCCGAAGCGCTGATGCAGCTGCGTGCACGCGGTGTTCCGCTGGCGATCTGCACCAACAAGCCCGAAGCGCTGGTGCCGCCACTGCTGCAACACCTGGGCATTGGTGATGCGTTCGCGCTGGTACTGGGCGGCGATTCGCTGCCGCAGCGCAAGCCCAGCGGTGAGCCGCTGCGGCACATCGCTGCGCACTTCGGGCTGGCGGTGGATGCCTGCCTGATGGTGGGTGATTCGTTGACCGACTACCGCGCCGCCGAAGAGGCAGGCATGCCGATCGCACTGGTGCGTTACGGTTATCCGCGTGGCCTGGACCTGGCCACCGCACAGGCGGTGGCGGTGATTGACGACCTGCGTGAGTTGCCGGGGTTGGCCGCGGGCGTTCGGGTGTAGAGCCGAGCCCACGCTCGGCTGCTTCATTGCGTGAGCCGAGCATGGGCTCGGCTCTACAGTAGATCGGCGCCGGGCGATGCCCGGCGCGCGCCTTCATTTCGGCTGGTAACGCACGCTCAGCTGGTACTCGCGGCCGGGCTGGTTGAACCACGCCACCGTCTCGTAGCGGCGGTCGAACACGTTGGCGGCACGTGCCAGCAGCGACCACGCCGGCGTCAGCGCGTACTCGGCGCGCAGGTCCAGCGTGCCGTAGCCACCGACCTTCACCGCGTTGGCGGCATCGTCATAGCGCTTGCCCGCACCCTGCACGGTCAGGCCGGCGCGGAAATCGCCGAAGCGGCGGTCGACGTCCAGGCGCGCGGTCTGCTGTGCACGGCGCGGCAGCCAGTTGTCGAACTGGGTGCTGCCATGGGTGCGGTTGCGCGGGTCGGTGTAGCTCAGCTGCGCGTTGAGGTCGAAGCCGGCCAGCAGCACGCCACCGGTCAGTTCGGCGCCACGGATGCGCGCCTTCTCCACCTGCTGCATTTTCATCGTGGACGCATCGTAGGTGATCAGGTCATCGATGCGGGTCTCGTACACGTCCAGGCCCCAATGCCAGCCCTGGCCCTGCTGCGAAACACCGAGGTTGGCGCTCTTGGACTTCTCCGGCTTCAACGTCGGCACGCCGCTCCACGGGTCGTACAGGTCGCTGAAGGTCGGTGCCTTGAAGGCGGTGCCGTAGCTGGCATTGACGCGCAGGCCGTGGTCCAGCTGCATTGCCCAGCCGAGACTGCCGGTGGCGTGGTTGCCGAACTGCTGGTTGTCGTCGTTGCGTGCGCTGGCCTGCAGCTGATGGCGGCGGAAGCGGCCCTGGTACTGCACGAACACGCCGGTGTTGCGACGGCTGTCGACGAGGTAGCCCGCGCTGCTGCCGTCCAGGTTGTCTTCGCTCCAGTCCACGCCGGTGCTCAGCAGCTGGCTTCCGGTCAAGGTGAAGTCACCCTGCAGCGAGGCGCTGTCGCGGTGGGTCTGCGCGCTGCCGCGTGCGCCGAAGTCGCCGAAGTTGTCCGATTCGTTGTCGCTGCGGCCGACGTTGGCGGTGAACGCCAGGCGCCCGGACGGGGTGTAGCGCACCTTGCCGGCCAGCACCTGCTGGCGGGTTTCCGAGTAGTTGTAATAGCCGTCGTAGTGGTTCTTGCCGTCGGCGCGCAGCGCACTGCCTTCCACATTCCACTGGTCGTTGAAGGTGTAGCCGCCACGCAGGCTCTTGGACAGGTTGCGGTAGCCGTCGCGGTCGGGTTCGTCAGCGAAGCAGCCGGTGAACAGCGTCGCCGAGCCACGGCAGGCATCGACGCCATCGGAATGCTGGTAGGCGATGTCGGCGCCGAACCAGCCGCGTTCGGTGCCACCTCCGATGCCGCCGCTGGCTTCGCGCAGGCCGTTGCTGCCACCACCGAGCTGGAAGTGCGGAGCAAAATCGCCCTGGTTGCGGCGGGTGAAGATCTGGATCACGCCACCGATGGCGTCGGCGCCGTACAGGCTGGACTGCGGGCCGCGCACGATTTCCACGCGTTCGATCTGCGCCAGCGGCAGGTCCTGGTACATGGCCAGGCCGAGGTCGGCACTGTTGATGCGCACGCCATCGACCAGCACCACGGTGTGGCCCGAGTTGGTGCCGCGCAGGAACAGCGAGCTCTGCTTGCCGAGCCCGCCGGCATTGGTCAGGTTGATGCCGGCGCGGCCGCGCAGCAGTTCCTGCAACGAGGTGGCCTGACTGGATTCGATCTGCGCGCGGTCGATCACCTGGGCTGGTGCGATGCTGTCCTGCAGGGCGATCGGGGTGCGGGTGGCGGTGACCAGGATCTGGTCGAGCGCGGTGGTGTCATCGGCGGCCTGGGCCAGCGCGGGCAGGGCGGCCAGCACGGCCAGGGACAGCATTCGGGACTGCAGCTTCATGGGGGACTCCAGGTGCCACGCACGCCCGCGTGGCGAAGGGGAGGAGCCGCGAAGGCAGGCATGCGCCGACGCCGCAGCGCAGGCTGCGGTCATCCAGCGCCATGCCCACCGCACCGCGACCTGAGGCTTCCGGGCCGGTCTCCGGGCTTGCCGCCGGGTGGCGCGAGGCCACCGTCCAGGCGCCTTCCCATGCCTGCGGCACAGTGGCGTTGTTGCCTGGAACTGACGTGCTTACCGTTGCGGGGGCAGCGCCGGCCTGGCGTGGATTCACGCGTCACCGGCTTCCCGTTTCAACCTGCCGGCCGTGGCCGCAGGTCACCTGGAAGTGCGCGCAGTCTACGGCATCGCAGGCGGCCCGTAGCGTCGAGCGTACCCGACTGCCTTTGCTGTGCCCTTAGAATGGTCCCTCGATCCCGTGGTGCCGTTGCCGATGTCCGCCCGTTTTCCGCTGTTCCCGCGTTGCCTGTACAGGACGCACGCATGATCCTCGACCTGGTCCGCCATGCCGGCAACGGTCGCGATGAGTTCCTCGATGGCCGCAGCGATCCACCGCAGCTGGCCCGCCTGCCGCAGGAACTGGTCGACGCCTACGCTGCGCAGCCCTGGGAACGGGTGATCAGTTCGCCGCGGCTGCGCTCGCTGCACACGGCGATGGCCCTGGCCACCCCGCGCGGGCTGGACGTGGAAGCGGAGGAGGAATGGGAAGAGCTGGATTTCGGCGATTGGGACGGGCAGTCGCTGTTCGACCTGCCAGAGGATGCACTGGCGGCCTTCCATGCCGATCCGCATGCATTCCCACCGCCCAACGGTGAGAGCTGGGGCCACTTCGAGCGGCGTATCGCGCGCGCGCTGGATCGACTGCTCGATGATGACGACCCGGTGCCAACGCTGGTGGTCAGCCATGGCGGCCCGCTGCGCATGGTGCTGTCGCAGGTCTGCGGCCTGCCGATGTCGCTGTGCTGGGCACTGCGCATCGACCACGGCACGCGCCTGCGGGTACGGCTGGAACGTGGCGAAGCCGGGCTGGCAGGCGAGCTGCTGGAACTGCAGCAGCCGTAACCCATCGGTAGTGCCGGCCGCTGGCCGGCAGTCTCAGGAACGTTGAAAAGACCACGCAGTTGCCGGCCAGCGGCCGGCACTACCGGTGCAGTCAATCCTCGTCCGCATCCTCGGTCACGCTGTCTTCCGCGTCATCGTCGGCATCGAAGCGCTGCTCATGCACCGGACCCGACGCCGGGCCGGCCGCCTTCAGCGGATGCGCGGCGATGCGTGCTTCGTAATCCTGCACCAGCGCCTCACGCTGCGGCTCGCTCAGTTCCTGCCAGTGGCAGTCCAGCAGCGCGCCTTCCAGCGAGTACAGCAGGTTCAGGCTGGGCTTGAAGCCGGCGCGCTTGACCTTGACGAAGGCGCCGACTGCGCCGGTCGCAACCAGGTCCTCGCGGCTGCGCAGGCCGACCTGGCGCAGCCACGCTGCACTCTTGGGGCCGATGTTGCGCAGCTTCGGTGCGCTCATCCCAGCGCCTCGACGAACACGCGGGCGATGGCTTCCAGGCCGGCCTGGTCATCGGCATCGAAGCGGCCGATCTTCGGGCTGTCGATGTCGAACACGCCGATCAGTTCATCGCCGCGCAGCAGCGGCACCACCAGTTCCGAACGCGAGGCCGAATCGCAGGCGATATGGCCGGGGAAGGCATCGACGTCGTCCACGCGCTGGGTCACGCGCTGGCTGGCGGCGGCACCGCACACGCCCTTGTCCAGCGGGATGCGCACGCAGGCCGGCAGGCCCTGGAACGGGCCGACCACCAGCTCCGTGCCGTCGTACAGGTAGAAACCCACCCAGTTCAGGTCGGGCAGGGCGTGGTAGACCAGTGCGGAGAGGTTGGCCGCGTTGGCGATGCGGTCGGACTCGGCGTAGACCAGGCCACGGGCCTGTTCCAGCAGCTGGGCGTATTGTTCCGGCTTGCTGCCGGTAAGCGAGGCATTGGCGAACATGCCCGCAGTCTAGCAAGCGCGCCGGGCCGGCGATAATGCACGCTCTGTTGCCCTGTTGGAGCCCATCGATGCCGTTGCCCGCTACGCTGCCGCCCGCCCTGTTCATTACCGGCACCGATACGGAGATCGGCAAGACCGCGGCCAGCACCGCGCTGCTGCAGGCGCTGCGCCGGCGCGGCCTGCGCGCGGTGGGCATGAAACCGGTGGCCAGCGGCAGCGAAGACCTGGGGCAGGGCCTGCGCAACGAAGACGCGCTGGCGCTGCAGGCGGCCAGCTGGCCGGTGCCGGACTATGCCGATCTGAACCCGTATGCGCTGCGGCAGCCGCTGGCACCGGAGCTGGCCGCTGCCGAGGACGGCGTGCGGGTGGAACTGGCGCCGATCGTGGCTGCGTTCGCGCGACTGCGCGCACAGGCCGACATCGTGGTGGTGGAAGGCGTCGGTGGGTGGCTGGCGCCGGTCTCGGCCACGCTGGACCAGCTGGACCTGGTGCGAGCACTGCAGTTGCCGGTGCTGCTGGTGGTGGGCATGCGGCTGGGCTGCGTCAACCATGCGCGGCTGACTGCGCAGTCGCTGCAGGCCAGCGGCGTGCAGTGCCTGGGCTGGATCGGCAACCACATCGACCCGGCGATGCAGCGCCAGGATGAGAACATCGCCACGTTGCAGCAGCGCCTGCCGATGCCGTGCTGGGGACGGCTGCCGCATCTGCCGGGTGCGGATGGCGAAGCGCTGAGCGCGCACCTGCTCGAGTGATCCTGGGTAGTGCCGGCCGCTGGCCGGCCACCGCATCCACCCGGTGATCCCGATGTTGCCGGCCAGCGGCCGGCACTACCGTGCTGCGGCCGCCAGCTCCCGCGCGATCGCGCCCAGTCGTTCCACCGCGCCAATGAAGCGCGCATCCAGGGTCTGGCAGCACGACAGCCGCAGGCAGTGGCGGTATCGCGCGCCACGTGAATAGACCTGGCCGGGCATGAACACGATGTCCTCCTGCAGCGCTCGCTCGAACAGCTCGCGCGTATCCACGCCCGGCAGTTCCAGCCACAGCAGGAATCCGCCCTGCGGTTCGGTGGCGCGGGTGCCGGCCGGGAAGTGCTCGGCCACCAGCTGGCGCAGCCGTCCCACCTGTTCGCGGTACAGCCGGCGCATGCGATGCAGGTGGTGCTCGTAGCTGCCCGCTTCCAGATACGCCGCGACCGCGTCACCGAGCAGCTGCGGCTCGCCGCCGGTGGACTGGAATTTCAGCAGCGCGATGCGCTCGGCGAAGCGGCCGCCATCCAGCCAGCCGATGCGGTAATCCGGCGCCAGTGTCTTGGAGAAACCTCCGACCACCATCACCCAGCCGTCGCGATCGAAGGCCTTCAGCAGGGGCGCCGGCGGTTCGCAGAACTGCAGCTCGGCGTACACCGCGTCCTCGATCAGCGGCAGCTGCCGTGCGTTGACCAGCTCGGCCAGGCGCTGCTTGGCGGCGGTCGGCATGGTGCAGCCGAGCGGGTTGTGCACGGTCGGCATCACCACCAGTGCGGCCAGCGGTGTGTGCTGCAGCAGCGCGTCCAGCGCATCCACATCCAGTCCGTGCTGCGGATGGGTGGGCAGCTCGATGGCCTGCAGGCCGAGGTTGGCCAGCAACGGATACAGGTTGAAGTAGGACGGTGCCTCGATGCCGACCGCATCACCGGGCTGGGTGACCGCGCGCAGCGCCAGCTGCAGGCCCTCCATCGCACCATGGGTCAGCAGCAGGCGTTCGCTGTGGGTGTGCAGCCCCATGCGCGGGCCACGCCGCACGATCTGCGCCAGCAGCCGTGGCGAGCCGTTGGGGCGCGCGTAGGTCTCCACCGTCTGCTGGCCGTGGCGCAGCACCTGTGCGGTATGCCGGGCCAGCTGCGCGCCCGGATAGAACTGGCGCCCGCGCGGACCGGCAAAGGCCAGGTCGATCACACCGGGGCGGCGCTGTGCTTCCAGCACGCGGGCCATCAGCACCTGCTGCAGTGGTGCGGTGGGTGCGGACGGGGTATCACGCAGCGAACGCTCTGGCACCGACAAGCGCGGCGCCACCTCGAAGCCGGCTTTGGGCCGCGGAATGACCAGGCCGGCGTCCTCCAGCTGGCGATAGGCGGCAATCACCGTGTTCAGGCTGAGCCTGCGCTGCAGGGCCATCTGCCGCAGCGAAGGCAGGCGGCTGCCAACCGGAAGGCGTCCGCCGTGGATGGCCTCGGCCAGCTCGTCGGACAGCCGTTGGTAGCGGGGTGGGATCATCGCGCTCTGGTCATCTGTATCCATCGAATTTCCCACCATCTGGTGCTGTACCCATGATGATGGCGAGCCTAGCATGTCGTTGTCGGCCGGGCCTGATCGGGGCACGGCCGATACTTCCCAAACGCACGGCTGGATGGCCGTGCGTCTTTTTCTGTGTGTAGAGCCGAGCCCATGCTCGGCTGCACTTCCGCCAACAGCAGCCGAGCGTGGGCTCGGCTCTACAGAGAGCACCGCCGAGCGTCGGTCAGGCCAAGGGGGAATGCCGGCTACCGCATCGGCACCAGCACCGCCTCGCGCCGGTACAGCGCCGGGAACTGCTTGCCCAGCGCGGCCAGCTTCGGTGCGTCGTAGTAGCGGATGTAGGCCGCCTGCGGGTAGTTGGTCATGTAGTTCTGGTGGTAGCTCTCGGCCGGGTAGAAGCGCTGGCCGCTGACCAGCTGGGTGACGATCGGCGCGCGGTAGCTGCCGGCCTGGCCGAGCTGGGCGATGTAGGCGCGGCTGGCAGCCTGCTGGCGTGCGTCGTCACTGAAGATCGCCGAGCGGTATTGGCTGCCGTGGTCCGGCCCCTGCCGATTGAGCTGGGTCGGGTCGTGCACCACCGAGAAGAACACCTGCATCAGCTGCCCGTAGCTGACCTGGCGCGGGTCGTAGTCGATCTTCACTGCTTCGGCATGCCCGGTCTGGCCACCGCTGACGCGCTCATAACGCGCATTGGCCGCACTGCCACCGATGTAGCCGGACACGGCATTGCTCACGCCCTTGACGTGCTGGAACACGCCCTGCACGCCCCAGAAGCAACCACCGGCGAACACCACGCTGGCGTGGGGGGCGTCATCGCGGAACGCCGCATCGCCGGTGGGGGCCGGCAGTGCCTGGATCTGCGCGCTGGCTTCGATCGGCGCCGCAATCGCGCCGTGGTCAACCAGCAGCACACCGGCGATCAAGGCCGTGGCCACCAGGCCGGCCACACCGGCGGCGATGCCTTGTTCAAAGGAGAGTTTCATCATGTCCTCCCGGTTCAACCGAAGGTGAAGGCATAGGCCTGCACGCCCGCATCGAGGAACTCGATCTCGAAGCGATGCGGGCCAACTGCGCCGCGCTGGCGGATCAGCTGGTACAGGCGGTGCTCGTCGACGACGCCACTGCCATCGGCACCAACATCACTGCCGGCATCGGTGGCGGGCAGCGCTTTGCCGTCCAGCCAGACGCGGAAGCGCACCGGCCTGCCGTCCTCGCTCGGTGCCAGCACCAGGTGCAGGTCGCGCGCATGGAACTGGAAGGCGATGCGGCCGCCGGCCTGCTGCAGCTGTGCGGCCTCATCGGTGACGGTCCAGCGCCCGGACAGCCCCCACTGGTTCAACGCCAGGGTGGCCGGCAGCGTGTAGTCGAACGCGGCGTCGCTGCGCTGCCCGCCGGGCGAGGCGAACTGCTCGGCGCGGGCGTGGCCCAGGTAGGTTTCCGGCGAACGCAGGTTGCCCATGTCGGCCTGCACGGCCACGCCCTTCAGGCCGGCGGCAGCGGGATCGGCCGGTGGCGGCAGATTGGTCTGCCCGGCTTCGGTCAGCAGGCGACGGATCATCTGTTCCGAGCGCGCATAGTTGCCCTCGCCGAACTGGTGGCCGCGGATATTGCCCTGCGCGTCGACGAAGTACTGCGCCGGCCAGTAGCGGTTGTTGAAGGCGCGCCAGATCGTGTACTGGTTGTCGAGCGCCACCGGGTACTCGACCTTCAGCTGCTGCACCGCTTTCATCACGTTGCGTGGGTCACGCTCGAAGGCGAATTCCGGCGTGTGCACGCCGACCACCACCAGGCCGTGGTCGCGGTAGCGTCGCTCCCATTCGTGCACGAACGGCATCGCGCGCAGGCAGTTGATGCAGGAATAGGTCCAGAAATCGACCAGAACCACCTTGCCGCGCAGCTGCTGTGCACTCAGCGGCGGGCTGTTGAGCCAGCCAGTGGCACCGTCCAGCGCGGGCAGCGTGCCCTCCACCGGCAGCGCTGCATCGGCACCGGCATTGGCGCCGGCCATCATCATCGGCGGTGCCGCCGGCTGCGCGCCGGGCACTGCATCCAGCAGGCGTTGCTCGATACGCGCGGTGCTGACCGTGGACAAGCGGGTCAGCAGGCCGGTATCCCAGCCGAGGCCGATCGCCACGACGGCCAGCAGCGCGGCCACACCCAGCACCTTGCGAAGTACATCGCCGAGGCCGAGCCGCGCCTGCATCGCGCGGAACACCCGGCCGCCGATCCACACCGCCAGCGCCAATGCGGTGATCGCACCCAGTGCGTAGGCCAGCAGCAGCGCAGTGGTACCGACGCTGGCGCCATGCAGGGCGGCGCCGGTCAGCACCAGACCGAGGATCGGCCCGGCACACGGTGCCCACAGCAGGCCAGTGGCGATGCCGATCAGCAGCGAGGTCCACGCGCCGCCGTGCCCCGCGGCATCCGCCGCATCGGCGCGCGCACTCAGGCGGGCACCCATGCGCTGGAACGGCGCCAGCAGGTGGTCGGCCAGTCGTGGCCAGAGCAGGGCGACCGCGAACAACGCCATCAGCAGCAGGGCGACCCAACGTCCGACCTGGTTGGCCTGCGCCACCCATTGGCTGCCCACCGCGGCCAGGCTGGCGACCACGGTGAAGGTGAGCGCCATGCCCAGCAGCAGCGGCAGCGTGCTGCGCAGGAACGGGCGATCGGCACGCGCGAACACGAACGGCAGCACCGGCAGGATGCAGGGACTGAGCAGGGTCAGCGCGCCCCCCAGATAGGCAAGCAGCAACAGCAGCATCGTCAGGCTCCGGAAGCAGGGGAAGAACCGACCGGCACCCGCCAGCCGTCGGCAGTGCCATCCGTGGCGCCGGGAGCGAACACCATCGCCGCACCGTTCATGCAGTAGCGCAGCCCGGTGGGGCGTGGCCCATCGTTGAACACATGGCCGAGATGGCCGCCGCAGCGGCGGCAATGCACCTCCACCCGCAGCATCCCGAAGGTGACGTCGCGGTCTTCGCCGATGGCGTTGTGCAGCGGCGCCCAGAAGCTGGGCCAGCCGGTACCGCTCTCGAACTTGGTGGACGAGGAGAACAGCGGCAGTGCGCACCCGGCGCAGGCGAAGGTGCCCTGCCGGTGTTCCTTGTTGAGCGGGCTGCTCCAGGGGCGCTCGGTGGCCTGCTGGCGCAGCACCGCGTACTGCGCCGGCGTCAGTCGCTGGCGCCACTCGGCATCGCTGTGCATGACCTCGAACTGTCGCGACGGGCGCGCTTCGGCGGCGGCCGGGGCGGCGCGGCTGCAGGCCCCCAGGCCGAACAGGCCGGCGGCGGTGGCGACACCGCCCAGGCCCAGCAGATGGCGGCGGGAGAGGGACATGGCGGACTCCGGGAAGGGGCGACGGGGCCATGCTGCGCCCGCCCGGGTCAACGAATCCTCACGCAGGATTCAATTTTTCGTGAGGTATCGGCGGCCGTCCCGCGCCACAATGCAGCCAGCCTCCCCACTGGCCCCGAGCTGCCGATGTCGACCAAACGCGTGCTGATCGTTGAAGACGATGCCCACATCGCCGACCTGCTGCGCATGCACCTGGGTGATGAGGGCTACGACGTCGCCCATGCCGCCAGCGGCGATGCCGGCCTGCGCCTGCTCGAGCAGGACGGCCCGTGGGATGCGCTGGTGCTGGACGTGATGCTGCCCGGCGTGGACGGGCTGCAGGTGTGCCAGCGCGCACGCGCGATGGCGCGGTATGTCCCGATCATCATCATCAGCGCGCGCGGCAGTGAAACGCAGCGCATCGTCGGCCTGGAACTGGGCGCGGACGATTACCTGGCAAAACCCTTTTCGATGCCGGAACTGGTGGCACGGGTACGTGCGCTGCTGCGCCGCGCCGAGGCGATGGCGCAGAGCGCGCGCATCGATGCCGGCGCGATCGAGCTGGGTGGGCTGCAGCTCGATCCGGTCGCGCGCACCGCTTCGGTGGATGGCAACACGCTGGAACTGACCCCGCGCGAGTTCGACCTGCTGCTGTTCTTCGCCCGTCATCCGGACCAGGTGTTCGCACGCATGGAACTGCTCAACCAGGTCTGGGGCTACCAGCACGATGGCTATGAGCACACGGTCAACACCCACATCAACCGCCTGCGCAGCAAGATCGAACCCGACCCGGCCAACCCACGGCGGTTGCTGACGGTGTGGGGCCGCGGTTACAAGCTGGTCGACCCGGCCGGGGCGGCGGCATGATCAAGCCGAACCTGTGGCAGAAGCTGGCGGTGGTGACCGCCGCGCTGATGCTGATGTGCTGCATGGCGCTGTTGGCACTGCAGATGCGTGCCAACACCCGCCACGAGCAGGAAGTCGTGCAGCGGCTGTCGCTGGGCCTGGCCGAACACATCGCCCAGCGCAGCGAGCTGATGGACACCAGCGGCATGCGCGATGCGGCGGTGCGCGCGCTGTTCGGCCAGCTGATGGCGGTCAACCCCAGCGTCGAGGTCTACCTGCTGGACGACCAGGGCCGCATCCTCGGTCACGATGCACCCAGTGGACATCTGGTGCGCAACCGGGTGGATGTGGCGCCGTTGCGTCGCCTGCTGGCCGGTGCACCGTTGCCGATCCTCGGCGATGACCCGCGCAGCGCCGATGGCCGCAAGGTGTTCAGCGCTGCACCATTGATCGTGCAGGGCCGGCCGGCCGGCTATGTGTACGTGGTGCTGGTCGGCGAGCACCGGCAGATGCTCGCCGACGATCTTGCCGCCGGCAGCCAGTGGAACACCACGCTGTGGTCGGTGGTGCTGGTCGGCAGCCTCGGCCTGTTGGCCGGGCTGGTCGCGTTCTACTGGGTGACGCGTCCGTTGCGGCGGCTGACCCGGCGGATCCAGGCCTTTGACATCGATGCGCCGACGCCGCTGCCGCCGCCGGAGCCGCTGCGCGCTGGTGAGCGCGACGAACTGGTGATCCTGGAACATGCGCACGCGCAGATGGCGCAGCGGCTGGGCGAGCAGTGGCAGCAGCTGCGCCAGCAGGATCTGCAGCGCCGTGAACTGGTCGCCAACATCTCGCACGACCTGCGCACGCCGTTGTCGTCGCTGCACGGCTACCTGGAAACGCTGGCGTTGAAGGACGCCACGCTGTCACCGGATGAGCGCCGCCGCTATCTCGGCATTGCGCTGGCTCAGAGCGCCAAGGTCGGCCGGCTGGCGCGCGCGCTGTTCGAACTGGCGCGGCTGGAGCACGGCGAAGTGCGGCTGGAGTGGGAAGTGTTCGCGCTGCCGGAGCTGCTGCAGGACGTGCTGCAGAAGTTCGAACTGGCGGCACAGGCGCGTGGCCAGCAGCTGCACGCGGCGTTTCCGCCCGGCCTGCCGCTGGTCCGTGCGGACCTGGGCCTGGTCGAGCGGGTGCTGACCAACCTGCTCGACAACGCGCTGCGCCATGCACCCGAGGGTGGCCAGATCGAGGTGCGCCTGCGCGCGACCGCCGACAGCGTGGAGGTCTGCGTCGCCGATGATGGCCCCGGGGTAGCCCCGGCGCTGCGTACCCAGCTGTTCCAGGCACCGGCCGCGCTCGGCGCGCGGCGTGGCGACAACGGCGGATTGGGCCTGTTGATCGTGCAGCGCATCGTGCAGTTGCATGGCCGCCGCATCGAACTGCGCGACAGCGAACGGGGCGCGCTGTTCGTGTTTGCCTTGCCGCGCGCGGAAACGGCGGTCTAGCAGGCTGCCTCGGCCTCCACGACACCGCCGTTTTCCAGCGGCAGGTGCAGGCGGATGCAGGCGCCGCCCAGCGCCGAATCGGTCACCTCGACCTGGCCGCCATGCTTGTCGGCCACCACCTGCACCAGCGCCAGCCCGAGGCCGAAGCCGGGGCTGCCCGGGTCCAGCCGCACATAGGGTTGCAGCACCTGGCCGCGCAGTTCCGGTGCGATGCCGGGGCCGTCGTCCTCCACCTGCAGGCACAGCCAGCCGTCATTGACCGTGCTGGCGATGCGGATCTGCCGACGCGCGTAACGCAGCGCATTGCCGAGCAGGTTGCGCAGCGCCAGTTCCAGCATGTGCCGGTTGACGTTGACCAGGCCCACCGGCGACAACGCCTGCTGCACCGGCATCGGCAACGGTGCGAACTGGGCCACCACGCCGCGCACCAGCGCCGCCAGCTGCAGGCGCTGGCGGGTCAGCTGATGGCAGCGGCCCAGTGCGGCGTATTCGACGCCGGCATCGGTGAGGTGCTGCAGCCGATCAACGTCGGTGCGCAGCCCGCCCAGCGCATCGCGCTGCACATCGTCGAGCGCGGTGTCTTCCAGGTCGGCCAGGCCGAAACGCATCCGTGCCAACGGCGTGCGCACCTCGTGCGCGACCGCCTGGGCCAGCACGCGCTGGCTTTCCAGCAGCTGCTGCAGCTGCTCGGCCATGTGGTTGAAGGCGTTGGCCAGCGGCCGCACCAGCGCGGTGCCGGCGCGCGGCGCACGCGTGTCCAGCTGGCCGTCGCGCATGCGGCGGGCCGCCTGGGCCAACTGCGAGACGTCGCGCCACAGCCGGTACACCATCACGTACATCGGCAGTGCCACCGCCACCATCAGGATCAGCAGCAGGATCGCCACACCGGATACTTCGCTGTCCTGCCAGCCTTCGTCCGGCAGCGCCTCGTCCAACGGGCCCAGCATCACGGCGTAGTCGCTGTCGCCGATCCGCTGCAGGCTGCGCATGTGCTCCAGGTCGATCTGTACGCGGCCGTTGTTGAACGGCGGGCGCTGGCTGGCCGGCAGGGCCTTCACCGCCTCGGCCAGCGGCACCATGCGCAGCGCGTAGGCGAAATCGGCGTCGAGTTCGCGCGCCAGTGCCGGCCACTGCTCGCGCGGGGTTTCGGCGAAGCGATGCTGCAGCAGCGCGTGCGTGCCGCGCATCTCGGCCTGCAGGCCGGCTTCGGTGCGGTCTTCCAGCAGGGCGTCCCAGGCCCACAGGCCCAGCACGATCAACAACAGGTGGGCGACCAGGAAACCGATGCCGTAGCGCAGGAAGTGGAAGGCGTGGCCGCGCATCGCCGACGGTGTGCGTTTCATCCCCATGCCGAGCGGCTGAACAGGTAGCCGCGGCCACGGACGGTCTTGATCCGTTCCGGCTGCTCCGGGTTGTCGCCCAGCTTGCGGCGCAGGCGCGAGATGCGGGCATCGATTGAGCGGTCCAGGCCATCGAAGGCGATGCCACGCAGGCCGCGCAGCAGCGCGTCGCGGTCCAGGATCTGGCCGGCATTGCTGGCCAGCAGGAACAGCAGGTCGAACTCGGCGGTGGTCAGCTCCAGCAGGCTGCCCTGCAGGTGCACGTTGCGGGTGGACGGGTCGATGCTCAGCTCGCCGAAGCGCAGGCTGCCGTCACGCGGTTCGACCCGGCGGTGGCGGCGCAGGTGGGCGCGCAGGCGGGCCAGCAGCACCCGCGGTTCGATGGGTTTGCCGATGTAATCGTCGGCCCCCAGTTCCAGGCCCAGCACCTGGTCGATGTTGTCGGTACGGGCGGTCAGCACGCAGATGATGCCGTCATAGTGGGGCCGGATCTGCCGACACACTTCGAAACCATCCTGGTCGGGCAGGCCCACATCGAGCAGCACCAGGGCCGGCTTCTCCGCCAGGATCCGGGCCACGGCGCGCTCGCCGCTGCGCTCGTGGGCCACCTGGTAGCCATGCCGTTGCAGGTAGTCGCTGACCATCGTTCCCAGGCGGGCATCGTCTTCGACCAGTACGATATCCAGCATTTCCAAGGCCTCCGTGGGCGCAAACGTACCGCCACGGCACGAGCGCGGCGATGCTATCCCAGCCTTCGGGCCGCCCGGGTCCCGGGGGCGGGCGCCATTCAGCCGGGGTTGCTGGCGCGCGGGCCGGGTCTCAGTCCCGGCAACAACTTGGCGGCCAGCATAGCCTGTTGCTGTTACAAAACGTTACCTTCGTGATACGGCTGGTGACGATCGCTGACAGCAAAGCGACTGACGCCGCGCGCCCCCGCGCCGAGCATGGAGTCTCCTCCGCTCCGCGTGCCGTCCCCATGTCGCCCGCCGCCCCCTGCCTGCCGAACCTGTCCCGCCGCTGCCAGTGCGGAGGCTTCCGATGAGCGGCGTGGTCGGGGCCTGGCTGCCGCCCGCCGAGGATGAGCAGCTGCTGCAGCAGCTGGCCCCGATGCTGCGCGCGCTGCAGCAGCGTGGGCGTGGCCGCATCGGCTACTGGACCGACGCCGAGGCCGGCCTCGCGCTGGGCCATTGCCGGGCGCCGACCGATACGCCGTTGCAGCCGCTGAGCTCGGACTGCGGTCGCTACGTGCTGTGCCTGGACGGCCGCCTGTACAACCGCGGCGACCTGCAGGCGCAGCTGCGCGATCTGCCCCGCAGTTGCAGCGATGCGCGGCTGCTGCTGCAGGCGATCGTCGAATGGGGCGTGCAGCGGGCGCTGTCGCGCATCGAAGGCGCCTTCGGTTTCAGCGTCTGGGACCGGGAGTCGCGCGTGCTGTGGCTGGCCCGTGATCCGGTGGGCGAGCGGCCGCTGTATTACGGCTGGTACCAGGGCCAGTTCCTGTTCGCCTCGGAGTTGAAGGCGCTGCAGGCCTTCGCCGGCTTCGCGCCGAGCATCGACCAGGATGCCCTGAGCCTGCTGCTGCGCCACGACTATGTGCCGGCGCCGCACACCATCTACCGTGGCATCCACAAACTGGTGGCGGGCGCGATGCTGCGTATCGATGTCAGCGACCATGCCGCGGGTTGCTCCAGCCAGGCCGCGCAGGGCGGCGCGCGTTACTGGTGCGCACGCGACGCGATGCAGAGTGCACTGCAGGAGCCGCTGCAGCCGGCGCCGAGCCTGGAACAGGCCACCGACCAGCTTGAAGCGGTACTGCAGAAGGCCATCGCCTCACGCATGCACTCGCCCCTGGCGTGCGGCGCGTTCCTGTCCGGCGGTACCGACTCCTCGCTGGTGACGGCGATGATGCAGGCACAATCGACTCTGCCGATCGAAGCGTGGACGGTCGGCTTCGACGATCCGGGGCATGACGAGAGCGACTGGGCGTCGCAGGTCGCGCGCCATCTGGGCGTGCAGCACCACCTGCATCGCATGGACGCGCGCCAGGGCCTGGACCTGCTGCAGCGCCTGCCGCAGGTCTGGTGCGAACCCTTTGCCGACGCTTCACAGCTGCCGACGTTGCTGGCCAGTGAACTGCTGGGGGCGCGCAAGCCGGTGGCACTGACCGGTGACGGTGGCGATGAACTGTTCTTCGGCCACCCCAGCTATGGCCGCGCGCTGCGCAATGCGCGCCTGTGTGGTGGCCTGCCGGACTGGGTACGCGACCTGGCGCGGCGCAGCGGCAACCGCATGAACGTCGAGCGCGGCCGCCTCGGTGGTTGGCGCGCCCTGGTGGCCGAGGTGGCTGCCAATGATGTGGAAGGTCACTACCTGCAGCGCGTGACCCGCTGGCGGCAGCCGGCGCAGGTGGTGCTGGGCGCGCGCGAACCGGTGACGATCTTCCAGCAGCAGGACACGGCGCTGCCGGCTGAGGCGCGCATCCAGCTGCTGGATTTCCGCATGGACCTGGCCGAGGGCATCCTGGCCAAGGTTGATCGCGCGGGCATGGCGGCGGGCGTTGAAACCCGTGCGCCGCTGCTGGACATGGAGGTGGTGCGCCTGGCCTGGCGGCTGCCGCAGCACCTGAAGTACCACGATGGCGAGCACAAGCTGATCCTCAAGCACCTGCTGGCGCGCTATCTGCCGGAACCGCTGGTGTACCGCCCCAAGCGCGGCTTCGGCCCGCCGATGGCGCGCTGGCTGGCTGGTCCGTTGCGCGACTGGGCGGAGGCGCTGCTGGATCCGCAGCTGCTGCGCAATCAGGGCTGCTTCGATGTGGCGCGCGTGCGTGGTGTCTGGGAGGCGTTCCTGCGGGGCGAGCGCAAGTGGCACACGCACCTGTGGAACGTGTTGATGTTCCAGGCGTGGCACCAGCACTGGCACGGTGGTCGCGGGCGCTGAGCCGTTCCTGCATCGCGTGCGGCGGGTTCAATCTGCGCGGCGCAGGGCGGAGGCCCTTGCGTACGAATGTCCTCCGGCGCCGGCCGTTGGCCGTCACCTCCCCCTTTACTTCGTACGCAAGGGCGTCCGCCCTGCGTTCGGAGTTTGTCGGCGCTTCCTTGAAAGGCGGCCGCGCGTGCTGCGCTCTCCTCACCGCACGCCGAGCCTCGTCGGGGCGGGCAGGGGTCTGGGCAAAGTAAAGGAGGAGGTGACGGCCAACGGCCGGCGCCGGGGGACATTTGCCCAGACCCCTGCCCGCCCCGGCGGGGCCCTTCAGCCTGCAGAGACGTCGCACGAAGACGCGCTTCGGTATCCAAACGACAAGCAAAAAAAGACCCGGCAGAGGGAGGGATCTGCCGGGTCCGGATTGCGTGGGGGGAGGGACCCACGCAATGAGTGTTGCGTCGCGTCAGTGGTTGTTCGCGTCCGCCGTTGATTCGTTGTAGCCCTGCACCAGCTCGGACCAAGCCTTGCTGGCCTGCAGGCCGAGACCGACCACGTCCTGCTGGGCCTGGCCCAGCCGCTGCAGGTTGTCCCGCCACAGCTGCGCGCCCTTGGAGAGCGTCCCGGCCGCATCCTCGCCGCGGGCCAGTTCACCCAGCCAGCCGCCGGTCGCAGTCAGGTTGCGCTCCATCACCTTCAGCTGCACGCCGAACATGCTTTCCGCGTTCTCCAACGCCAACCGGTTCGCACGCGTTGCCGCGGCGGCGAGCTGGCGGGTGGCATCACTGAAGCGATCGCTGAAGGCGGCGGCCATGGGGGGCGTCAGGGAGTGGCTTGATGCATTGCAGCATACGCCCTTGATGCGGCAATGCAACAAAAATAACAAAGGCGCCCGGGGCGCCTTTGAAACACCTTTCAGATCAATGGGTTGATCAGGCAGTGGGGCCGCGGTAACGGCACCCCGACGTGCAGGTTTCGTGCACGGTGATCTCGCTCAGCGCCGGCAGGCCGGGCTTGAGCTCGTTCCAGATCCACACCGCCAGGTTCTCGCTGGTCGGGTTCTCCAGGCCGGGGATGTCGTTGAGGTAGTGATGGTCCAGGCGATCGTAGATCGGCTGGAAGGCCGCCTTCACGTCACCGAAATCCATGATCCAGCCGGTCTGCGCACCCGGCTCGCCCTCGACCTTCAGTTCCACCCGGAACGAGTGGCCGTGCAGGCGCGCGCACTTGTGCCCCGGCGGTACGTTGGGGAGGCGGTGCGCCGCCTCGAGCATGAAGACTTTGAAGATTTCCATGGCGCAATTGTACGCCGCAGGTGGCCGGCCATCCTGAGCGGATGCCGGGCTCTCGTGAAGTAACTCTTTCCATCCGGATGAAGAGATGATAGTTTCTCTTATATCCGTATGAAGAGATGTTATTGGCCGGACACGGGCCAGGCATGGACTACTGCGGAACTTCATCGCCCTTACCACCTCCCCCACATCGTCATGCCCAAGCACACCCTGCTCGTGGCGGCCCTGGCCGTCGCTCTGGCCGCGCCTTTGTCTGCCGCCGCCGAAACCTCCGCCGACGCCAGTGGCGAAGCCAGCACCCTGGCCGCCGTGCGTGTCACCGGTTCCAACATCAAGCGCACCGATACCGAGGCCTCCAACCCGGTGCAGGTGATCGGCCGCCAGCAGCTGGAACAGACCGGCAAGGCCACCGTGGCAGATGTGCTGCGTTCGATCTCGGCCAACACCGGCAACGCCAGCAACGAAACCACCAACAACGGCTGGGCCTCCGGCTCGGCCGGCATCGGCCTGCGCGGCCTGTCGCAGAAGAACACGCTGGTGCTGCTCAACGGCCGCCGCCTGGCCAACTACGGCTTCCCGGCCGGTGGCCTGTCCGATACGTTCGTTGATCTCAACGCGCTGCCGCTGGTCGCGGTCGAGCGCATCGAAGTGCTCAAGGACGGCGCCTCGGCGGTGTACGGTTCCGACGCCGTGGCCGGCGTGGTCAACATCATCACCCGGCAGAACTTCGAAGGCGCCGAGATCGGCGGCAGCTTCGGCGGTGCCGACCAGGGCGGCCTGCACGAGCAGAACCTGAAGTTCGTCGGCGGCCTTGGTGATCTCGACACCGATGGCTACAACATCCTCTTCAGCCTGCAGGGTTACAACCGCGAACGCCTGGACCAGGACGAACGCAACCTGACCAGGAGCGGCATCTACACCGACAAGCCCGGTGGCCGCTGGAACGGCTGGTCGGCCAAGGGCGCGCGCTACCTGGTCAACGGCGTGTCGGTGCCGATGCTCGACGCCAACGGCAACTGCCCGGTCGGTACCACCCGCGTCGCCAGCGCGCCGATCGACGGCCTGGCCGGCGACACCTGCGGCTTCAACCAGGCCCCGTTCACCACGCTGATCCCCTCGACCAAGCGCTACCAGGCCTATGCCAACGGTACCTTCCGCCTGAACGACAACGTCGAAGCCTTCGGCGAAGTGCTGTACAGCCAGATCAAGAGTGCCGCGTGGTTCGGCAGCAGCTCGTTCTTCACCCTGGAGAGCGGCCGCTTCGCATTGAACGCCAACAGTGGCCTGGCCGAACCGGTGTCGTCGCTGCTGCCGGCCAACAATCCGTACAACCCGTACGGCCGTGCGATCCCGATCGAATACACCTTCTTCGACCTCGGCGGCACGATCAAGACCAACCGTTCCACCGCCTATCGCGGCGTGTTCGGCCTGCGTGGCACCACTGCGAACTGGGACTGGGAAGTGGCTGCATTCGGCGCACGCAGCAGCGAGCGTGAGAGCGTGTCCGGCGGCTTCGCCAATCGCTGGGCGCTGGCCGATGCGCTGGCCACCGGCAGCTACAACCTGCTGAATCCGGCGGCCACGCCGCAGTCGGTACGTGATTCGATCAACATCGCCACGCTGCGTCCGGCCGAGTCCAAGCTGCAGGGCGTCGACGCCAAGATTTCCGGCAGCCTGGGCCACACCTGGGCTGGCGAGATCGGCTTCGCCGCCGGTGCCGAGTGGCGCCGCGAGAAGCTCGATTCCAACAACCCGTGGCAGATCGATGCCGGCCTGCAGGTGCGCCCGGCCATCGCCGAAGTACATGGCCAGCGCCAGGTCAGTGCCGCCTACGCCGAAGTGAACGTGCCGCTGGCCTCGACCCTGGAACTGTCCGCCGCCGCGCGTGCCGATCACTACGATGATTTCGGCGATGCGTTCTCGCCGAAGATCGGCCTGCGCTGGCAGCCGCTCGATTTCCTGCTGGTGCGTGCCTCGGCGTCGAAGGGCTTCCGTGCACCGTCGCTGTCGGAGAACTCCAACAGCACCAGCATCGCCTACGGCAGCGTGGCCGACCCGCGTGATCCGGACGTGCCGGGCTCGCGCCAGAACCCGACCTTCTTCACCGTTGGCAACAACGCACTGAAGCCCGAGCGCACCAAGAGCGTGAACTTCGGTGTGGTGCTGTCGCCATGGGCCAACACCAACCTGAGCGTGGACTACTACCGCATCCAGCTGGACAACCTGGTCGGCACCAACAACACCCAGACCCTGGTCAACGACAACGTGGCCGGCGCCGTGCAGCGCGACGAGCGCGGCAAGCTGCAGGCCGTCTACAACCGCTACCAGAACCTGAGCGAGCTGAAGACATCGGGCATCGACGTCGAGCTGCGCCAGCGCATCCCGACCGCTGCACTCGGCGACTTCACCGTGTCCTCCGCCTACACCCACGTGCGCGACTACCGTCGCCCGACCGTGGTCGGCGGCCCGCTGGTCGACTACGCCGGCAGCAACCTCGGCGCGACCCTGCCCAAGGACAAGGCCACCACCACCCTGGACTGGAAATACGGCGACTTCAACGCCGCGGTGACCTGGTACTACACCAGCAGCTACCGCCAGGAGGCCAGCACCGCCGCCAAGGCCGTGCAGCAGCGCGTCGGCAGCTACAGCCAGTACGACCTGTACCTGGCCTACACCGGCATCGACAAGCTGACGGTGTACGCCAAGGTGCAGAACCTGGCCGACAAGACGCCGCCGTACGATGCCTCGTTCCCGGGCATCCGCGCGCCGTACGACTTCAGCCAGTACGACCTGCGCGGCCGCTACTTCACGCTGGGCTTCGACTACCGCTTCTGATCCACCCGCTGCGACCGGTCTCCCCAGGGGACCGGTCGCGCGACCGCCTGCCGTTGTGTTCCAGGGGAGTCACTGTGTCCTTGCATCGTCGTGCCGTTCTTCCGTTGCTGCTTGCCGCCGCCACCGCACTGTTCCAGCCGCAGCCGGTACAGGCACAGAGCACCTACTTCTTTCCGCAGGCTGCCGATGCAGCGGCGTTCGATACCGCCGTGCCCACGCCGGAGCAGTTCCTCGGCTATCCGATCGGCAGCCGTTACACCCGGCACGACCAGCTGGTGGCGTACTTCCAGGAACTGGCCCGGCGCTCGGACAGGATCAGCGTGCGCGAGATCGGCCGCAGCTATGAGGGCCGCCCGCTGTTGATCGCCACTGTCACTGCCGCAGGCAACCACGCGCGGTTGGAACAGATCCGCCAGCAGCACGCGACCCTGGCCGATCCGGCGCAGCCGCGCAGTGCGGCGGGCGACAGCCCGGTGGTGGTGTGGCTGGGATACAGCGTGCATGGCAACGAGACCTCCAGTGCCGAGGCGGCGATGCTGACGGCTTACTACCTGGTGGCCAACCGCAGCGCCGAAACCCAGCAGTGGCTGCAGCAGGCGGTGGTGCTGTTCGACCCGGCGCAGAATCCGGACGGTCGCGATCGTGCCGCCAACTGGCACAACGCGTGGGCCTCCGATCCGGCCTCGGCCGACCCGGCCGACAAGGAGCACGTCGAACCGTTCCCGCAAGGGCGCACCAACCACTACTTCACCGATCTCAACCGCGACTGGCTGGCCCTGACCCAGCAGGACTCGCGGCCGAAGGTGGAGGTGTTCCACCAGTGGTACCCGAACGTGCAGATCGACTTCCACGAAATGGGCAAGGACAGCACCTACTACTTCGAGCCCTCGCCGAAGAGCATGCACAGTCCGCTGATTCCCGCGGCGTCGTACGAATTCAACAAGACCCTGGCCAGGTACCACGCGCAGGCGCTGGATGCGCTGGGCTCGCTGTACTACACCGGCGAGAACTTCGACAACTTCTCGCCGGTATACGGCTCGACCTACCCGGACTTCCATGGTGCCGTCGGCGTGACCGTCGAACAGGCCAGCTCACGCGGCCGCGTGCAGGAATCGGTGAATGGCCTGCTGACGTTCCCGTTCACCATCCGCAACCAGGTCGCCACCGGGCTGGGCACCGTGCGCGGCGCAGTGACCGAGCGCAGCGGCCTGTTCGACCTGCAGAAGCAGTTCTTCCAGAGCGCGCTGAAGCAGGCCGCACAGCAGCCGGTGAAGAGCTTCGTGTTCGGTGATGCGCATGATCCGGCCCTGACCCGTCGCCTGCTGGAACTGTTGCTGCTGCATCGCGTCGAGGTGCGCGCGCTGGATCGTGCCGTCACTGTCGATGGCCAGCGCTTCGATGCCGGCAGCGCCTACGTTGTGCCGGTCCAACAGGCGCAGTTCCGCCTGGTGCATTCGATCTTTGCCGAGACGCCGCCGATCAAGGGTGATGTGTTCTACGGCAGCACCAGCTATGCAATCGCACCGGCCTACGGCGTGGCCTTCGCCGGTAGCCGCAGCCGTATCGAAGGCGGTGCACGCGTGACCGCGCTGCCGGCGGCGCAGGGCGCGGTGCTGGGCAGCCAGGCCGGATTTGCCTACGCGATCGACTGGCGCGACTACAACGCCGGGCGCGCGCTGGCTGCACTGCAGGGCAAGGGCGTGAGCGCACGTGCAGCGTTCCAGCCGTTCACCACCGCGACCGCGCAGGGCGAGGTCAGCTTCGCCGCCGGCAGCCTGGTGATTCCGGTGGCCGGGCAATCGCTGCAGGGCGCAGCGCTGCTTGAGGCAGTGACGTCGGCCGCGCGCGAGGCGGGTGTGCAGGTGCACGCATTGCCCAGCGGCCGCAGCCGCGAAGGCATCGACCTCGGCAGTGACGGCGTCAAGGCGCTGCGCAAGCCCACGGTCGCGCTGGTGATGGGCGAGGGCGTGGCCGCCACCGAGATCGGTTCGGCGTGGTTCCTGCTCGACCAGCAGCTGCACCTGCCTGCCAGCAAGCTGGACCCGCAGCAGCTGGGCAAGGTGCCGCTGGACCGCTACACCACGATCATGCTGTCCGGCGGCACCTACACCGGCATCGATGCCACGGCGGTGGCCGCACTGAAGCGCTGGGTGCAGGCCGGAGGTTCACTGGTGACCTACGGCAGCGCCTCGAAGTGGGCGATCGAACAGAAGCTGGCCGACGGCGAGAAGCTCGGCAAGGAAGAAGAGACTGCCGACGAGAGCCGCCGTGCGTTCGGCGACCAGCGCGACATCGCCGCGATCGAGCGGGTCAGCGGCAACATCCTCAGTGCCGACGTGGATACCAGCCATCCGTTGGCGTTCGGCGTGCCGCGCCGGCAACTGGCGATCAACAAGGAAAACACGGTGACGCTGCAGCCGAGTGCGAACCCGTTCTCGACGGTGGTACGCATCGACACGCCGCCGCGGGTGAACGGTTACTTGTCCGAGCGCAACCGCACGCGGGTGGCGGGCAGCGCGTGGCTGCTGGTGTCGGCGCAGGGGCAGGGTAACGTGGTGCTGTTCGCCGATGATCCGGCGCATCGCAAGTACTGGCATGGCACGGACCGGCTGCTGATCAACGCGATCTTCTTCGGGAATCTGGTAAATCCGGCGAAAGCGCGGGGTTGAGGTGTTTGGCGCCGAGTTTCTGTTGTGCTTGGGAGGCAGGGGGCCTCAGCCAGGACACGCCGTAAACCCATCCATGGGGGCTCGATGGCGCCATCCTTGGCGCCAACGGTCCTGGCTGAGGCCCCCTGCCTCCCATGACAGTTTCCTGCGGGCGCGGACGCATCAGACCCCAAGGCGGGAGCAAGGGCAAATACAAAAGCAAAAGCAAAAGCAAAGGCAGGAATTGCGACTTCGGCTTTTGCCTTTGAATTTGAATTTGAACTTGAATTTGATCTTTCTTCTCCCGGCTACCCGGCGGGAGAAGAAGGCGCAGGCAATGCTTGAAGCGGATGGGCATGGGGACAGCGCAGAACCGTTGGCGCCATGGATGGCGCCATCGAGCTTACATGGACGTATTTACAGCGTGTTCTGCGCTGCCCCCATGTCCATCCGCCCTCGGTACTGCTACCGCGTGCTTTGTCACCCGGTAGCCAGCAACAAAAAAGGACGGCGCGTCAGCGCCGTCCCTCGGTAAGAAGCCCCCGCGCAGCGGGAAGCACCCTCCCTGTCAGCGGGGATCAGCTGGCGCGACCGCCGCCGTTGCCACCCTGGCCGCGGCCACGGCCGCCACCATTGCCGCCACCGCCACGACGCTGGCCCTGACCCGCGCCCGCACCGGCACGCTGCTGGCCATTGCCACCGCCCTCGCGGCGGCCACCACCGGCCTTCTTCGGGCCAGCATGCGCATGGCGCGGCGCATCGCCGTGCGGACGGCGCGCGTGGCTCTTGCGCGGTGCGCGCTCACCGGTATCGTGCTCGGCCTTGCCCGGCGCGCTGTTGCCCCAGCGGATCGGCGTCTGCAGCTCGAAGCCCGGCACATCGCGGATGTCCATGTCGCGGCCCAGCAGGCGCACGATCGCGCGCAGCAGCTTCACTTCATCCTGCGCCACCAGCGAAATCGCCTGGCCGGTCGCGCCGTTGCGGCCGGTGCGGCCGATGCGGTGCACGTAGTCCTCGGCCACCATCGGCAGGTCGAAGTTGATCACCTTCGGCAGCTCGTTGATGTCGATGCCGCGCGCGGCGATGTCGGTGGCCACCAGCACGGTCACGCGGCCGGCCTTGAAGTCACCCAGCGCACGCAGGCGCTGGCCCTGGCTCTTGTTGCCGTGGATCGCCGCGGTCTTGATGCCCGACTTTTCCAGGAACGTGGCCAGCTTGTCGCTGCCATGCTTGGTGCGGGCGAACACCAGGGTCTGCTCGCGGCTGTCCTGCGCCAGCAGGTGCAGCAGCAGGTCGCGCTTGCGGCCGGCGTCGACCGGATGCACGCGGTGGGTGATGGTTTCGGCCACGGTGTTCTTCGGCGTCACCTGGATCTGTTCCGGGTTGCGCATGAACTCCAGCGCCAGCTGGCGGATGTTGTCCTCGAAGGTGGCCGAGAACAGCAGGGTCTGGCGGTTCTGCTTCGGCAGCTTGGCCAGGATGCGCTTGATCGACGGCAGGAAGCCCATGTCGAGCATGCGGTCGGCTTCGTCCAGGATCAGCACTTCAATGCCGGACAGGTCGACGCTGCGACGCTCAAGGTGGTCGATCAGGCGGCCCGGGCAGGCCACCAGCAGGTCCACGCCACGGCGCAGGATGTCCAGCTGGTTGCCCATGCCGACGCCGCCGTAGATGCAGGCGCTGGGGATGCGCAGGTACTTGCTGTAGCCACGCAGGCTGTCATGCACCTGGGTGGCCAGCTCGCGGGTCGGGGCAAGGATCAGCGCGCGCGGCTTGCGCGGGCCGGCACGTACCTCCTGCGAGGCGGTGCCCAGGTGCTGCAGCAGCGGCAGGCCGAACGCGGCGGTCTTGCCGGTGCCGGTCTGTGCGCCGGCCAGCAGGTCGCGACCGGCCAGCGCCAGCGGGATCGCCTGCTGCTGGATCGGGGTCGGGTTTTCGTAGCCCTGCTCGGCGAGCGCGCGCAGCAGGAAGGGCGCCAGGCCCAGCGATTCAAAAGACATTGAGTTTGCTCCAAGTACAAGAAACGCCTGTCCGAGCGGACAGACGGGGGCAGATCAAACTGATCGGCTGACTCGGAGCGTTCCCGTGAACCGCGCTGCGAGAATTGGGTGCAGCCGGCACGAAGCGCAGGCTGGAATGCGTGACGAACGGCGTCGGAGTGGGGGCGGGCGAAGAGGGCGGACCCTGGTCGCCGGCGATCCCGGAGGGAAACGGACGGCCGCTGCAGACCCTGCAAGTCTAAACGATGTTCGAGACTTCGCGCAAAAAGGCCTGTTCAGGTAGGGGCGTCTCTGCAGGGCTGCGCCCTGCACCCGCAGAGGCCAGGGCAACGGCAACGGCAAAAGCTGATTTCCTGTGGGATGGCGGGATGGGTCCGGTGGCAGGGGACGCTGCCAGTACCCCTCCGGGGCCCGGCCCAGCCGCTGGCGGCTGTGCGTTCGGGCGCTTGCGAAGCGGTGCTTCGCAAGCAAAGCGCCCTCACCCATGCAAGCTCGGTCGCCGCATCCATGCGGCTCAAGCCCCTGCCACCGGACCCACCCCGCCTTCGACAGTTTTCCGCGATCTGTCGAATCTCCTTCGATCAATTTCGGTGTCTGACGGATTTCGACGATGAATGATGGGGATGTTCGATCCGTCATCGGGAAACTGTCGGGGGTAGGGCGGTGTGGGTGGGCAGGACCGTTGGCGCCATGGATGGCGCCATCGAGCCCCCATGGACGGGTTTACGGCGTGTCCTGCCCACCCACACCGCCCCGCCCAACCAGTAGAAAGCCAGAGCCGCTTTTGACGTTGCCGTTGCTGTTGCATTGAGCAGGTGCAGGGCTGCAAGCCCTGCCGAACCCCCCACTACGGTAGGGTGGGCCGATGCCGCGCTGCAGCTTGGCGTCGCCGCAGATTTGATTACACTTGAAACTTGTTTGCCCACGACTCCGGACACCCACCCATGAAGCTTGGTTCTTTGAAGGAAGGCGGCCGCGACGGCACCCTGATCGTCGTCTCGCGTGACCTGCGCCACGGCGTGCGCGCCACCGGCATTGCCGCCACCCTGCAGCAGGCCCTGGAGGACTGGAGCCACATCGCACCGCGCCTGAACGCCCTGTACGAATCGCTCAATGCCGGCGATGCCGATGGCGTGTTCGACCTCGACCCGCAGGCACTGGCCGCGCCGATGCCGCGCGCCTATGAGTTCGTCGATGGCAGCGCCTACCTGCCGCACGTCGAGCGCGTGCGCCGTGCCCGTGGCGCCGAGGTGCCGGAGAGCTTCTACACCGATCCACTGATGTACCAGGCCACCAGCGCCGGCTTCTACGGCCCGCGCGATGCGGTCAAGGTGGTCAGCGAGGACTACGGCATCGACCTGGAAGCGGAGATCGTGGTGATCACCGACGACGTGCCGATGGCGGCGACCCCGGAACAGGCAGCCGGTCATATCCAGTTGGTCGGCCTGGTCAACGATGTCTCGCTGCGCAACCTGATCCCGGGCGAGCTGGCCAAGGGTTTCGGCTTCCTGCAGTCCAAGCCGCGCTCGGCGCTGTCGCCGGTGTTCGTCACCCCTGACGAGCTGGGTGCCGCGTGGCAGGACAGCAAGGTGCACCTGCCGCTGCTGACCCACATCAACGGCCAGTGGTTCGGTGCGCCGGAAGCGGGCGTGGACATGCAGTTCAATTTCGCCCAGCTGGTTTCGCATGCGGCCAAGACCCGTCCGCTGGTCGCCGGCACCATCGTCGGCTCGGGCACCATCGCCAATGAAGACACCAGCAAGGGTGCGTCGTGCTTCGCCGAGCAGCGCGTGGTCGAAACCCTGCGCGACGGCAAGCCGAGCACGCCGTTCATGTCGTTCGGCGACGTGGTCCGCATCGAGATGCTCGATGCCGCCGGTAACAGCATCTTCGGTGCGATCGAGCAGCGCATCGAACAGGCGGCCAGGCCCTGAGCATGGAGGCGGCCATGGAGATCCCGGTCGACGACGGCATCGTGCTGTACACCTACTGGCGATCCAGCGCCGCCTACCGCGTGCGCATCGGTCTGGAGCTGAAGGGCCTGGCCTGGGAGGCCCGGCCGGTGCATCTGGTGCGCGACGGTGGCGAGCAGCACCGGGATGCCTATCGGGCGCTCAACCCGCAGCAGCAGGTGCCGACCCTGCTGCATGAGGGGCATGTGCTGACCCAGTCGCTGGCGATCCTCGAATACCTGGACGAGCGCTTTCCGCAGGTACCGCTGCTGCCGGCCGACGCCGCCGGCCGCGCGCGGGTGCGGGCGCTGGCCCAGCTGGTGGCCTGCGACATCCACCCGATCAACAACCTGCGGGTGATGCAGTACCTGGAGCGCGATCTGCAGGTGCCGGCCGATGCGCGCACGCAGTGGACCCTGCACTGGATCGCCGAGGGCTTCGCGGCGATGGAAGCCCTGCTGGTCAACAGCCGTGACACCGGCGCCTTCTGCCATGGTGACCGTCCCGGCCTGGCCGATATCTGCCTGCTGCCGCAGCTGTACAACGCCCACCGCTTCGGCCTGGACCTGGCACCGTACCCGACCCTGCGCCGCATCGAAGCGGCCTGCCAGGCAGTGGATGCCTTCGACCGCGCACGCCCGGAAAACCAGCCCGACGCCGCCTGAAAAAAAGGGGACGGAGGGGATTAAGTCGCATATGCACTTACGACTTAATCCCCTCCGTCCCCTTTCTGCCGCAAACGGGCCAGGTCATCGCGGAACACCCGGTAGGCTTCCTCGCGGCGCGCATCGTCGGCCTGCCGCAACACCCATGCCGGGTGCACCGTGGCGTAGCCGCGCGTGCCGTCCTCGAGGGTGTGCCAGCGTCCGCGGTCGCGTGCGAGGTCGAAATCACGACCGAATACCGAGGCTGCGGCTGTCGCGCCGAGGCACACGATCACCTGGGGCCGCACGCGTGCGATCTCACCCATCAGCCAGGGGCGGCAGGCCTGGATGTGGCGGCTTTCCGGCCGCTTGTGCAGCCGCACCTTGCCGCGCCGCTCATGGTGGAAGTGCTTCACCGCGTTGGTGAGGTACAGCTGGGCGCGATCGATTCCCAGTTCCGCCAGTGCGCGGTCCAGCACCTGGCCGGCAGGTCCTGCGAACGGCTGCCCGCGCAGATCCTCGGTATCACCGGGCTGCTCGCCGATCACCATCACCCGCGCATCGGCAGGCCCCTGCCCGAACACGGTCTGCGTGGCCTGCTCCCATAGCGGGCACTGGCGGCAGGCACTGGCCTGTCCGCGCAGATTGTCCAGGCTGCTGGCATCGGCTGCCGGCGTCGCAGCGTTCGCACGCGGGGGAATCCTGCGTTGCGGTGCCTGTGCCGGCCGGTCATGCATTTCCTGCACGCGGTCGGCCGCGTCGCGCACCAGGCGTGGCAGCAACTGTGCTTCAGGCAGGTGGCGCCAGTACTTTGCCGGCATCTCCTGCATCATCATCCGTGTGTTGAGCCGCGCCGGATTGAAGATGCTGGCGTAGTAGGTCTGCCACAGCGACTCGCGTGCATCCTCGGCCGGGGCATCTTCGCGCCGTGCACCGGGGCCGAAGGCAAGCGCCTGCCCATCCCAGGCGACGCTGCGCGAAGGGGTCAGGATCGCCCAGCGCATGCCGGTGAAGCGGCGCGCGAAGAACGGCGCGACCCGGTCGACGATGTGGTGTTGCGGCTCGAACCAGGCGATGAACGCATCGGGCTGGCCAGGTACCTCGCGGAAGCGCACGAATGCCTTCATCTTGTGCGTGTCACGGCGGACGGCCTGGGCGAGGGCTGTCGCGCGCAGGACATCGGCGTCGGCGGGGTTGCCCAGCACTGATCGCTCGCCATGGGCGATGCGCCACAGCAGGCGATACAGCACGGCCAGGCGCTGGGGATCGCGATGGCACAGGCAGGTGGCCGCCAGCTCCAGGAAGTCACGTGGAACGTTGGGTGCACCGGCATCGGCAAGCATCGGGGCCTGCTGCACGGCCGGCGCATCCAGCAGCGACGTGTCACTCCCTTCCAGCCAGTCCAGCTGCGGCGGGGCAACGCCGCGCAGCAACGCTTCGCGCGCAGCATCGCGCCAGGCCTGCAGCGACCACGGCGGATCCACCCGCAGCGACCAACGCTGCGCGTCAGGACGCAGACGGGGCATCGAAAAGCGAACCCTGGCGCGGCGGCGGGGCCAGCTGCGCGCGCAGCGCCGCCGGATCATCCAGTGCTTTGCGCGGGTGATGGTCGGCCAGCAGCACGAACGGCAGCAGCTTGCTCATCGGTGCCTTCAGGCGCGCGATGTCGGCCACGCGCAGCCGCCCGTGGCGGCGTGCCATCAGCACGCGCTTGACGTTGCGCACGCCAAGGCCGGGCACGCGCAGCAGCATTTCCTTCGGTGCCCGGTTCAGATCGACCGGAAAGCGCTCGGGATGGCGGATCGCCCAGGCCATCTTGGGGTCGATATCCAGGTCGAGCATGCCGTCCTGGGTGGTGTCGGTAATCTCCTCCACACCGTAACCGTAGAAGCGCAGCAGCCAGTCTGCCTGGTAAAGGCGATGTTCGCGCTGCAGCGGTGGCGGCTGCAGTGGCAGCTGCCGGCTGGCGTCCGGAATCGGGCTGAACGCGGAGTAGTAGACCCGGCGCATGCGGTAGTTGCCGTACAGACTGTCGGCGCTGGCCAGGATCTGCTGGTCGTTTGCCCCGTCCGCGCCGACGATCATCTGGGTGCTCTGCCCGGCCGGTGCGAAACGGGGAGGGCGCGGGCGAGCGCTGCGGCTGGCCGTCGGCGCCACCGCTGCGGGGGACTTGCGAGCCTCCTTGGCTTCCTCGATGCGCCAGCGCAGTTCGCCCATCGCGCCACGGATCGAGTGCACCGTCTTCTCCGGTGCCAAGGCGCTCAGGCCGGCTTCGGTCGGCAGTTCCACGTTGATGGACAGGCGGTCCGCATAGCGCCCGGCACTGGCCAGCAGTTCCGGCGAGGCCTCGGGAATGGTCTTGAGGTGGATGTAGCCGGCGTAGCGGTGTTCTTCGCGCAGCTGCCGGGCCACTTCCACCATCTGCTCCATGGTGTAGTCCGCATTGCGGATGATGCCGCTGGACAGGAACAGGCCCTCGATGTAGTTGCGCTTGTAGAAGTCCAGGGTGAGCGTGACCACCTCGTCCACGCTGAAACGCGCGCGGGCCACGTTGCTGGAGACCCGGTTCACGCAATAGGCGCAGTCGTAAATGCAGAAGTTGGTCAGCAGGATCTTCAGCAATGAAACGCAGCGGCCGTCGGGCGTGTAGCTGTGGCAGATGCCCATGCCCTCGGTACTGCCGATACCGCCACTGGCGCGCGAATCGCGTTTGCCCGAGCCGCTGGAGGCGCAGGACGCGTCGTATTTGGCGGCGTCGGCCAGAATGGCCAGCTTGCGGATGGTTTCCATTGAGGAAACCTACGGATGAGGGGTCTCATTGGATGAGACCGCCCATGAACGCTTCAGAAAAAAGGGGACGGAGGGGATTAAGTCGCAAATGCACAAACGACTTAATCCCCTCCGTCCCCTTTTTCGTGGGGTCAGAAGCCGTGGGTGATGCTGGGTGCGCCGGCCGAGAAATCGGCGTACGGGTCGTGCTCGCCGCTGCTGCCTTCGGACAAACGGAACTTCAGGGCCAGGCCATCGCGCGAGTCGGCCGCGCGCAGCGCTTCCTCCTGCTCGATGATGCCCGCCTTGGCCAGCCGGAACAGGCACTGGTCGAAGCTCTCCATGCCTTCTTCCAGCGAGCCTTCCATCGCCGCCTTGATCTCGTGCACCTGGCCGCGACGCAACAGGTCGCGGATCATCGGCGTGTTGATCAGCACCTCGGTGGCCGGCAGGCGACGGCCCTCCTTGTTCTTCACCAGGCGCTGGCTGATCACCGCACGCAGGTTCAGCGCCAGGTTCATCAGCACGTTCTTGTGCGCGCTTTCCGGGAAGAAGTTGAGGATGCGCTCGATGGTCTGGTCGGCGTTGTTGGAGTGCAGGGTGGCCAGGCACAGGTGCCCGGTCTCGGCGAAGGCGATCGCCGCCTCCATCGTTTCCGCATCCAGGATTTCGCCGATCAGGATCACGTCCGGCGCTTCACGCATCGCGTTCTTCAGCGCGTTGTGGAAGGCGTGGGTGTCCAGGCCGACCTCGCGCTGGTTGACGATCGACATCTTGTGCTTGTGCAGGTACTCGATCGGATCCTCGATGGTGAGGATGTGACCGGTGGTGGTGCTGTTGCGGTGGTCGATCATCGACGCCAGCGAGGTGGACTTGCCGGAACCGGTGGACCCCACCACCAGCACCAGCCCGCGCGGGGTCATGATGACGTCCTTCAGCACCTGCGGCAGGTTCAGCTCCTCGATGCTCGGGATACGGCTGCGGATGGCGCGGATGACCATGCCGACCTCGCCCCGCTGCTTGAACACGTTGACGCGGAAGCGCCCGGCATCGGGCAGGGCGATGGCCATGTTGAGCTCCAGCTCGCGCTCGAACTGCGGCACCTGGCCTTCGTCCATCAGCGAGTAGGCGATTTTCTTGACCATGCCCGGCGGCAGGCCGGTGTTGCCCAGCGGATAGAGCTTCCCCTCGATCTTGATGTAGACCGGTGCCCCGGTGGTCAGAAACATGTCCGAAGCGTTCTTTTCGGTCATCAGCTTCAGGAAGTAGCCGATATCCATTGCGAATTTTCCCCAACGAAACGGCCGACGCCCGTTGCCAGCACGGTGTCGGCTTGACGACAATGGCCGTGAACCGACAACCGGTACGGCCTCCCCAATGAAACGACTTAGCTTCGCACGAATGCGCCATGGCCTGTATGTGATGGCGTTTGCATTCGCACTGTCTGCCCCCGCCTGGGCGCAGGACGCCGCCCTGGAACTGGCGCAGGCCCGGCAGGCGGTCGACAAGGCCACCCAGGCCGACGCCGACCAGTACGCCCCGGACCTGATCGGTCTGGCCCGGCAGGGGCTGGAGCAGGCCCAGCGCGCCGCCGGCGACCGCCGCGAACGGAAGAACGCCCCGGCGATGGCCCTGCGCGCCGCCGCCGATGCCGACCTGGCCCGCGTCCGCAGCGAGGAAGCCACCGTCACCGCGCAGCTGCAGCTGCGCCGCAACGAGGTCAACCAGCTGCAACGCCAGCTGTCGACCGGGGAGGACCGCCGGTGAAGCCGATGACCGCCGCAACCCTGGCCGCGCTGCTGGCGCTGCCGACCCTGGCCGTGGCCGCCGACAACCCGATGGTGGCGCAGCTGAGCCAGCGCCTGATGGCCATCCAGGCCAACCCGGATACCGCTGAGCTGGGCGCCTTCGAGCGCATGCAGGCCCAGCAGGCCATCGCGGCCCTGGACAAGGCCAAGCGCCGTGACCAGGAGCTGGCCACCTACCTGGCCGAGCGCCGGGTGGAGATTGCCGAGACGGCCGTGCGCACGGCGATGGCCGCGCGCGAGGTCGACCGCCTGGAGCGCACCCGCAGCGACCTGCTGATCGAGGCCAGCCGCCGCGATGCCGCCCGTGCCCGCCAGGAAGCCGAACAGCTGCGCATGCAGGCGCAGATGCAGGCCGAGGAAGCCGAACGCCTGCGCCAGGCCGCCGAGGCCGAAACCCTGGCCCGCCAGGACGCCGAAAACGCCCTGACCAGCGTGGCCGGCAAGCAGCAGCAGCGCCTCAGCGCCGCCCAGCAGAACGCCGCCAAGCTGGCCCGCGAGGAGGCCGAGCTGGTGTCGGGCCAGAAGCTGCCGGGTTCGAAGTTCGATGCGCGCGGTGAGGTCTTCACCTTCGGGGGCGACGCGTTCGCTGCAGGTGCGTCCAGCCTGTCTGGCGGCGCCCGCAACCAGGCCAAGGCGCTCGCCGAGTACCTGAACATCGGCAAGAAGGGCCGCCTGCGCATCGAGGCCTACGACAGTGCCAACGGCGTGGGCCAGAAGCGTGCCGAAGCGCTGCGCGACGCCCTGGTCGCGGGTGGTGTCGCCAGCAACCGGATCCAGGTCAGCGGCAAGAAGGCAGCCTCCACCCGGGCCCGTTCGGCCGAGGTCATCATCGCGCCGTAATGCATTGATATTGTTTGTTTTTCGTTGCAATGAGCATTCAGCCTGAACCCCGCCCCGGCGGGGTTCGGTCTTTTTGTCGCAGGGGTCTTGTACCCCGCCCTGAGCAGGCGTAGGGTCAATCGTCCGGGACGCAATGCCGCGGACCGGACGATGGGAGGGCCGGGCCGATGCAAGCAGGGCGCGAACCGCAGCAGATCGACGTGCGCAGGCCAGTGCCGCAGGTCGTTGCAGGCGTCCAGGTGGCCATCGACCGGCACTCCTCCATGAACAACGCCCCGTGCCTTGCGGCCGGGGCGTTCGTGTATCTGTCGAAGGAGGTCCATCATGTTTGAAGATCAGCCCCAGAGCGAGATCGACGCCCGTCGCGCGCGTGATCCGGAGTTCAGGGCACTCCATGACCAGCACCGCAAGTTGAACAAGAAGTGCATGGACGCGGAGTTGGGTGTACTCCCGATCGATGATGTCACCCTGGGTCGCATGAAGCGTGAGAAGCTGCTGGCCAAGCAACGCCTTCTGCGAATGTACGAAACACCGCTCCCAACGACGTCCCCCACGCTTTGACGCACCCCGTCGCGCCCGGAACGGCGTGACCCGGCCATCGATGGCCCCGCCGGGCGACCCCGCCCCGGCATCGCGGCACCGCCGATGAGGCGGCCGCGCCAAGGCACCACAGGCGGTGGTGCCTTGGCCAGCAGGCACCACTCACCGATGCGGGCGGTACCGGTCTCCTCGTCGATCCGGGGCCGCCCGCATCCCTTCATGGGGCAGGCGGGCGGCATGCCTGCACCGACCTGACATTCAGCGCCATCCGTCGGATAATCATCGGTCCGGCCCTGCGTGGCGCGAATCGAAAGTCCTCCGAATGCCCATCCATTCTTCCGTCCTCGAACTCATCGGCCAGACCCCGATCGTCAAGGCCCAGCGCCTGGACACCGGCGTCTGCGAGCTCTACCTGAAGCTGGAGAGCGCCAACCCGGGCGGATCGATCAAGGATCGCATCGGCCTGTCGATGATCGAGGCGGCGGAGCAGCGTGGCGACCTGAAGCCGGGCGCGACCCTGGTTGAAGGTACCGCCGGCAACACCGGCCTGGGCCTGGCGCTGGTGGCACAGCAGAAGGGCTACAAGCTGATCCTCGTCGTTCCCGACAAGATGAGCCGCGAGAAGATCTTCAACCTGAAGGCGATGGGCGCTGAAGTGCGCCTGACCCGTTCAGACGTCGCCAAGGGCCATCCGGAGTACTACCAGGACTTGGCCAAGACCATCGCCGAGCAGACCCCGGGCGCCTACTTCATCAACCAGTTCGGCAACCCGGACAACCCGGCCGCGCATGAGTTCGGCACCGGCCCGGAAATCCTCGAGCAGATGGGCGGTGACCTCGACGCCATCGTGTTCGGCTGCGGCAGCTCCGGCACCATGACCGGCCTGTCGCGCGCGTTCGCCAAGCTGTCGCCGAAGACCGAGCTGGTGCTGGCCGATCCGGTCGGCTCGATCCTGGCCGAATACATCAACGACGGCGTGCTCAACGACAAGTCGGGCAGCTGGCTGGTGGAAGGCATCGGCGAGGACTTCCTGCCCTCGATCTCCGACTTCAGCCGCGTCAAGAAGGCTTATGCGATCAGCGATGCCGAGAGCTTCCACACCGCGCGCGAGCTGCTGGGCAAGGAAGGCATCCTGGGCGGTTCGTCCACCGGCACCCTGCTGGCGGCGGCGCTGAAGTACTGCAAGGAGCAGACCACGCCGAAGAGGGTGCTGGTGCTGGTCTGCGATACCGGCAACAAGTACCTGTCGAAGATGTACAACGACTACTGGATGCTGGACAACGGCTTCCTGCAGCGCCCGCAGCACGGCGACCTGCGCGACCTGATCCTGCGCCCGTACGGCCAGCGCGACACCGTGGTGATCGGCCCGAACGACCTGCTGACCACCGCCTACCAGCGCATGAAGCTGTACGACGTCTCGCAGCTGCCGGTGATGGACGGCGAGAAGCTGGTCGGCATCGTCGACGAAAGCGACGTGCTGCTGCATGTCTATGGCGACGAGGCGCGCTTCCGCGACACCGTGGCCACCGCGATGGTCAGCAAGCTGGACCGGCTGGACGTGAAGTCGCCGATCGAGGCCCTGCTGCCGGTGTTCGACCGCGGCCAGGTGGCGATCGTGATGGACGGCGACGCCTTCCTCGGCCTGATCACCCGCATCGACCTGCTGAATTATCTGCGTCGGCGCGTTCAGTAAGGCGTTTATCGCCGCAGATCGCTGCTGAATCCCGGTTTATCCGCGTCAAAGCTCGTTAAGGCCGCGCTGATAGACTCCCGCTCCTTCGACGGCGCCGGTCATCGGCGCCAATCAGGAAACGACATGTCCAACGCTTCTTCCCCGGACCGCGCGCTGGCCCTGGCCACGCTGGCCATCCACGGCGGCCAGTCGCCCGACCCCAGCACCGGCGCGGTGATGCCGCCGATCTACGCCACTTCGACCTATGCCCAGTCCAGCCCGGGCGAGCATCAGGGCTTCGAGTACTCGCGTACCCACAACCCGACCCGCTTCGCCTATGAGCGCTGCGTGGCCTCGCTGGAAGGCGGTACCCGCGGCTTTGCCTTCGCTTCGGGCATGGCGGCCAGCTCGACCGTGATCGAGCTGCTCGACGCTGGCAGCCACGTGGTGGCGATGGACGACATCTACGGCGGCAGCTTCCGCCTGTTCGAGCGCGTGCGTCGCCGCACCGCCGGGCTGGACTTCAGCTTCGTCGACCTGACCGATCTGGCGGCATTCGAAGCCTCCATCACGTCGAAGACGAAGATGGTCTGGATCGAGACCCCGACCAACCCGATGCTGAAGATCGTCGACATCGCCGCGGTCGCCGCCATCGCCAAGCGCCATGGCCTGATCGTAGTGGTCGACAACACCTTCGCCTCGCCGATGCTGCAGCGTCCGCTGGAACTGGGTGCGGACCTGGTCCTGCATTCGGCCACCAAGTATCTCAATGGCCACTCGGACATGGTCGGTGGCATGGTCGTGGTCGGCGACAACGCCGAACTGGCCGAGCAGATGGCCTTCCTGCAGAACTCGGTGGGGGGCGTGCAGGGCCCATTTGACAGCTTCCTGGCCCTGCGCGGCCTGAAGACCCTGCCGCTGCGCATGAAGGCACACTGCGCCAACGCGCTGGCGCTGGCCCAATGGCTGGAAAAGCACCCGGCGGTGGAGAAGGTGATCTACCCGGGCCTGGCCTCGCACCCGCAGCATGAACTGGCCGGCAAGCAGATGGCCGGCTACGGCGGCATCGTCTCGATCGTGCTCAAGGGCGGGTTCGAGGCGGCCAAGCGCTTCTGCGAGAAGACCGAACTGTTCACCCTGGCCGAGTCGCTGGGCGGTGTTGAAAGCCTGGTCAACCATCCGGCGGTGATGACCCATGCCTCGATTCCGGTCGCGCGCCGCGAACAGCTGGGCATCAGCGATGCGCTGGTGCGGCTGAGCGTGGGCGTGGAGGAGCTGGGGGATCTGCAGGTGGATCTGGAGAGGGCACTTCAGTGACCGTCGGATTGTCCATGGTGTCTGACGCATGAGTGCCTCGAATCTGGCTGGTCTCATCTTCCAGCTCACCCGGCGTGAAGTCAGTGGCCGCTACAAGGGCTCAGTGCTCGGCTTGTTCTGGTCCTTCGTCAATCCGCTGTTGATGCTCAGCGTATACACGTTGTTCTTCTCGGTGATCCTGAAAGTTCGCTGGGGCGATCAGCCACAGCGTCAGGCGGATTTTGCGATCCTGTTGTTCGTCGGCCTGATCCTCCATGGATTCATCGCCGAATGCATCAACCGCGCGCCGGGATTGATCACGGGAAACGTCAACTACGTCAAGAAGGTCGTGTTCCCGATCGGCATTCTGCCGATCGTTTCCTGTTCATCGGCGCTGTTCCATTGGTTCATCAGTCTGAGCGTTCTGGCGCTTGCACTGGTGTTCGTCGGGAACGGTGTTCCGGTCACTTTTCCGTTGATTCTGGTAGTGATGGTCCCCCTGGTGCTGTATGCGCTGGGCATCAGCTGGATACTGGCGTCTGTGGGCGTTTACCTGAGGGACGTCAACCAGGTGGTGGGTGTTTTCTCGCAGATCCTGCTGTTCATTTCGCCAGTGTTCTTCCCGGTCACCAAGATTCCCGAGTACATCCGCCCGCTCTTCCTGGCCAATCCGCTTACGACGATCATCGAGCAGGCCCGTGCCGTCGCGGTGTTCGGTCAGCTGCCGGACTGGTGGCAGCTGGCGGGGCAGTTTGCTGCCGCGTCTGTGGTCTGCCTGCTGGGAATGGTCTGGTTCCGTCGCACCAAGTGTGGATTCGCTGATGTCCTTTAAGAAGGAGCTTGCACGATGAGTCGCCTGAAGCAATGGCTTCTTCGCCAGCGTTTCTTCTATGTGCTTATGGGGCTGAAGTACTACCTCGGCAACAATGTCGTTGCCCGCTTTCCGATCGAATGTGTTCGCCGGTTCTATCTGACCCGCGTGCTCAAGGTGGCGATCGGCAAGGACACGCACGTCAGCATGCGCTGGTTCGTCACCGGTTATCCGGTGCGCGCGCACGTCAGCATCGGTGACAACTGCGTGATCAACCGGGAGGTGTATCTGGATGGCCGGGTAGGCGTGGTTGTTGGAAACAACGTCAATGTTTCCTTCCAGACCTGCATCCTCAGCCTGCACCATGACCACAACGCACCGACCTTTCCCGCGATTGGCGGCGTGGTCACCATCCAGGACCATGCCTGGATCGGTGCCCGCGCCACCTTGTTGCCGGGCGTGACCATCGGCGAAGGTGCCGTGGTTGCGGCGGGTGCGGTCGTGGCACGCGACGTCGCACCGTATGAGGTGGTGGGTGGCGTACCCGCCCGAAAGATCGGTGAACGCAACCGGGATATCCAGTACCTCACCAGGTTCTCACCGTATTTTGATTCGGATATCTTCGATGAAACCGCAGGTTAAGAAACAAGTCCTCGTGTTCATGCTGGCGCCTTCGCTGCCGGCGGTGACGGGGGGCGACATCTATGCGGTGAACGCAGTTCTGCCGTTCGCCGAGGAGATCGACTACCACCTGTTCTGCTACGTCGGCGGCGACGCCGACCGACGCAAAGTCGAGCAGCATCGCGCGCTCTACGACAAAGTGTTCCGGTCGGTCCATCTCGAGCCTCGTCCGAAGATGCCGTTCGAGCTGCCCAAGGTGCAGCGAGCCCTGTCGATGGCGCGGCAGGCACTGCAGGGTCTGCCTTTCATCGATGCCAGCTACTACAGCCGCAGCGCCGTTGCGGCTGCACGTCGCATCGTCCGGGAACAGGGCATCGATGCGATCGAGGTCAACTCGACCCATCTGGCGTTCTTCCGTCGATTCTTGCCACAGGTGCCGGGCATCCTGCTGAGCCACAACATCGAAGCTGACATTTTTCCGTTCTGGATGCCGGCAGGCCTGACCGGATGGAAGCTGCGTTTCATGGAATGGGTTGCCAGCCGAAGCCGGCGAGCCGCGAAGGCTGTCGAGATCGACAATGCCTTCGGGTTCTCGGCGATGACCTTCATCTCTCGCCATGACATGTCGCGGGTTACCGACAAGGTCCCGCGCTACCTCATGCCGCTGCACTTTCCGTTGGGTACCACGCGTTTTGAAGACAAGCCGGATGATGTCTTCCACGTACTGTGGATGGGAGGCTTTGGCTGGTACCCGAATGCGGAGGCGGTGACCTGGTTTGCCGAGAAGATCCATCCGCTGCTGGCAGGCCAGTTGCAGGAGCGGAAGATTGTTCTGCACTTCTGCGGCGGCAATCCTCCGGAGGCGCTGCAGGCATTGCATGACGGCCGCAACGTTCTCGTGCATGGCTTCGTCGACGACCTGCAATCGCTGCTGGACAAAGCGCATCTGCTGATGGTGCCACTGCTGTCCGGCGGCGGCATCCGCGTCAAGATCGTCGAGGCGATGTCTGCCGGTATCCCGGTACTCAGCACCAGCAAGGGGTGCGAGGGCATCGGCGCGACCGACGGCGTGGACATCCTGGTGCGTGATGACGCAGAAGGGTTTGCCCGTACATTGCTGGAATGCGCGCAGGACCGAGCGCGACTGGCAGCTCTGTCGGCGGCAGGGCAGGATCTCATGGCGCGCGAGTATTCACAGCAGGCAAGCCTGGACGCCAAGCGAGCCGCCTATCGGCATGCGGGGGTGATGTGATGCAGGCAGCAGATACGCCGTTGACGGCTGCGCCGGTGGTTTCGGTACGTGGTGTCGGCAAGGTCTTCCGCATTTTCGACCGTCCGGCGCAGCGCCTGTTGCAGCCGGCAGCAAACCGGCTCCGGCGCCTGGTGGGCATGCAGCCGCAGCCGGCGCGCGTGTTCCATGCGTTGGACGACATCAACTTCGACATCGCGCCGGGCGAAACTGTTGGAATCATCGGCCGCAATGGCAGCGGCAAGTCGACGCTGCTGCAGATCCTGGTCGGTACGTTGCAGGCCAATACCGGCAGCGTGACCGTCAACGGGCGGGTATCGGCGCTGCTGGAACTGGGCGCTGGTTTCAACCCGGAATTCAGCGGGCGCGACAACGTCTACCTGGCAGGTGCCATCATCGGCCTGGGTTCGGCGGACATGACCCGCCTCATGCCTGAAATTGAAAAATTCGCCGATATCGGTGAATTCATCGACCAGCCTGTCAAGACCTACTCTTCGGGCATGTTCGTACGGCTCGCGTTCGCCGTGGCGATCCACGTGTCACCCGATATCCTGGTTGTGGATGAAGCGTTGGCAGTGGGCGACACCGCCTTCCAGACCAAGTGCCTTACCCGCATTCGCAAGATGCAGTCTGAAGGCGTCAGCATCATCCTGGTTACCCACTCCACCAATACCCTGCTGGAATACTGCGACCGGGGCATCTACCTGCGTCGCGGACGGGTCGTGCTGGACGGACCGTGCCGCGAGGTTGTCAAGAAGTATGCCGACGACCTGGTGGACGAAGAAGGCGGAGCCGTGATCTATGCGGACGAGGCCCTTGCCAGCTTGCAGGACGATGGCCTGCCTGCAGACGCTGCGGCATTGCCGGCAAGCGAAATCACCGGCGTGGAGATTCTCGACCTGCAGGGGCAGCCAAGGACGACGTTCGGCCATGGCGAACAAGTACTGGTGAAGGTCGCCATCCATGTACGCCGGCGTATCGAGCAGCCCTGCTATGGAATTCAGTTGAAGAGCGTGGATGACATCGCCCTGTGGGCTGGCACCACCCAGAACATGAGCCTTTCGCCGCTGCCGACGGAACCGGGCGATTATGTTTTCGACTGGCAGTTGACGTTGAATGTCACCGGCAACCGCTATGTGCTGGCACTGGGCATCGGTGACCTCGACACGGGCGAGTACCACCGTCACTCACGCGTGCCCTACGCGGGCCATGTGGATGTATTGCCTCAGCCCCATTCCGGTCATGGCTGGCTTGCTCCCGCCCCTCGCTTCACCGCACCAGTGAGAACTGCATGATGACGCACTCCAAGCCAGTATTCAGGGCCCTGGTCGTGGGTTTCTATGGAGCACCCAACGTGGGCGACGAGGTGCTGCTGGACCTGCTGGTCCGTCGCATCCGCGAACTGGGCGGCGAGCCGGTGGTTGCCAGCATCGATCCCTCGTTGACCCGTCGCATGCATGGTGTGGATGCCGTGCAGTTTGCCAATGTCGGGGACATCGCTCGTGCATTGATGCATTGCGACGTACTGGTGATGGGGGGCGGCGGCATCTTCCAGGACCATCATCCCTTCAACCTCGATGCGGTGTACCTCCCTTATGCGAACGACATTTCCGGCTATGCACGGCCGATGCTGCTCGCGCGGCAACTGGGAGTGCCGACAATCGTATGGGGGCAGGGGGTTGGGCCGCTGAGTTCAGAGGGCGCACGCACCCTGGTGCGCGAGTTGTTCCAGCATGCGGCCGCCGTATCCGTGCGGGATGAATCATCCAAGGCACTGCTGCGCCAGATCGGCGTGGATCGGGATATCCTCGTTGCCGCCGATCCGGGATGGTTGTTCCGCCGCTATCACCCATTGCCGGCGCAACAGGCCGCGCACGATGCAGGCCAGCCGCAGAACAAGGTACTGGCGGTGGTGGTGCGTGAATGGGACAAGGGGCAGTGGAAAACGTCCCTGGTGGAGGCGTTGCGCACTGCAGTTCCTGCAGGATGGCAGATCCAATGGGTGGCGTTCCAGGCCCATACCGAAGGCAGTGGTGCGACGTCCGACCTGCCCTTGATCGAATCGCTGCGCCAGCAGCTACCCGGGCGCAGCAATGATGAACTGATCGCACCGGCAACAACGGATGCGACCTGGCAGACAATCGCCAGCGCTGACGCGGTGCTGTCCATGCGCCTGCATGCCAGTATCCTTGCCCTGCTGGCGGGGAAGCCCACCGCAGGCCTTGAGTACGACGACAAGCTGTCGCATGCCCATGCGATGGCTGGAATGCCGTCGATTCTGAGGCTGTCGACCGACGATGGCCCGGAGCGCTTCGTGCAGGCGATCGAATCGCTGGTCACCGAAGCCTGGCGGCCGGATCCGCAGGTGGTGGACAGCCTGGAAGTGTCCGCCAGCGCGCACCTGCAGCTGCTCGACGGCTGCTCCTCCCTGCCGCCGGTGCCCCTTCGCTTCGACGCAACCTCCACAGACTGGTTGTCACTGTGGTTGCAACAGGCACTGGTCGAGCTTGAACAGACCCGGCAGCAGAGCCAACGCGCCCACGATCTACTGCTGTTCCGGGACCATCAGCTTGCCGAGCAGACGACGCAGAACACAAACCTGACGCAGCAACTTGTCGAGAAGCAAAAGAAGATGAATGAAGACATGGTCCGCCTGGATGCGGCTCAAGGCCAGCTGCAGGAGAATGCGCAGGCATTGCAGCAGATCAGGCAGGAAAGTGCGCAGGCACTGGAGCAGATCAAGGAGGAAAGTGCGCAGGCACTGCAGCAGGTCAAGGAGGAAAGTGCGCAGATGCTGCAGCAGATCCAGCAGCAGTTGGCAGGCAAGCAGGCCTATATTGATGACAAGGAGGTCTACATTGCGATCCTGCTGCAGCAAATCGAACAGGTGCAGGCCGAGCTGGCGCGCAGCCGTCAGGAGACCGCAGATGCGCTGAATCTCTGGCGTCGCCTGCGTAGGTTCCTGCAGTTGCTTCGCCGCGACCTGGTGCGCCTGCTGGCCGCCCCCTTCAAGTTGGCTTCGGTCTGGAGGCGGCACGGGTTGAAGGTCGCACTGCAACAGATCCCGCGACGCATGAAGACGCTGGGTGTTCCTCAGACCGCTGCCACGCAACAGATGGCGGAACCGCCACCGCCGATGGTGCGACCGGTTCGCCGCGAACGCCTGCTGGTGATCGCCAACACGTTGACCACCGACGGCTGGCCCAACCGGGCGATGCACTTCGCGAAGGCGGGCGATCGTGCCGGCTTCTTCGTGCGCATCACCGCGGTGGATGGAAGTGCCTGGCCGGACGACGGCAGCGGCCTGCCGGCGCGTCTCGCTGTCGATGCGCACGCCTGGCTGCAGGAAGTGCGTGCCGAGGGTACTCGCGTTCTGCTTGCCGATGCATCGCCGGAGGCGCTGGGCCTGGCCCGGTCGGCACGTGAACGCGGTGCCGAAGTGATCGTCGACCTCGCTGCACTCGGTGCGGATTCTCTCTCCGCGGAACTGCGCGTCCTTACTGATCGCGTTGTCACCGGAACCCCGGAGCAGAAGGTCGATGGCCTGCCGTCGCGCTTCCTGGGCGCGGCTGGAGACAATGAAATCTTCGACTCCTACCGCAGTCATGGGCTGCCGCAGGCATATGAGGACGGGCGACAACATGTCCTGTTCGTTGTCCTCGGCGGAGACGGCGACGCCTGGCTTGATGCCGCGCTGAAGGCGTCCCCCGATCTCGTTTTCCATGTCACGGGAATGAACGTGGATGGCCGCGACAGCCGCCAGGTACGTCCCCTCGATTGGTCGTGGCAGCCGCAGCAGATGGCTCCGCTGATCGCCGGCGCGCATGCGGTTGTCATCGTCGGCGGGGCCGGGGACCGCACGCGCCTTGCCGACCTGTCAATGGCGGCGCTGCTGCTGGAGAAGCCGGTGTTTGTCGATGCGCTGCCGTCATTCGCACCGTCGCCCAACCTGCATCGGGTGGATGCCGCGCAGCTGTCCGCACAGCTGGCCGGCGCCACTGCATCGGAAGACTACGCATTCATCGCCCGCCACGCCTGGCTGGGCCATGTCGAGCAGTTGATACAACCGGAGTATCCGCTGTCGGTAAGCGTGGTTGTGCTGATCCACAACAACCGCCGCATCATTGAGCGCTGCGTGAGCACGTTGCTGGAGCACGCCGGGGAATGGCTGCAGGAAATCGTGGTTGTCGATAACCAGTCCAGCGATGGCGGCGCCGAACTGGTTGAATCGCTGTACGCAGGGCATGCCAAGGTGAAGCTTGTGCGCAACAGTGAGAATGGATGCTCCTCGGGTCGCAACCTGGGCGTCAAGCATTCCACCGGCCGTTATATTGCGTTCTTCGACTCCGACCAGTGGTTGACCTCTCCGTCCTGCTTCAGTGAAGCCGTGAACATCCTGGCGGCCAACCCCGGTGTCGGCACCATCGGCTGGAATGCAGGATGGTTCGACGCCACGCGTGATGACCTGGGTGGACCCATCTCCGACTACCTTCCCAATCGCGGCATGAACAACGAGGCCCGCATCAAGGGATACCGCGATGACGTGGGTTTCCTGGGGACCAGCTGCATGTTCATTGCCCGTGACCTGTTCGAGCGTCTGGAAGGCTTCGATGTGTTCTACGACCCTACGTGCTTCGAAGACACGGATATCTGCTTCCAGGTGAAGAAGGCTGGTTATTCGGTGGCGTTCCGTGACCTGGCCGGTGTCCGTCACCAGCCGCACCAGACTACCGGCGCCAGCGAGGGCAGCGAGCGCTACAAGCAGCTGTTCAACCGCAACGCAGCCTACTTCCGCGACAAGTGGAAGGGGTATCCGGAGTTCTTCGTGGACCTCAAGTCCTGGCATTGAGCGAGGCACAGACGGCAATGGGGTGGGGCAAGGTCAAGCGACGGCTGCTGGAAGCCATGCTGATGTTCGGCCCTGGGTTGTACGGTCGCTGGTCGATGTCACGGCCCACAGGAACACCCGCGGAGGTTCCGTCGACGGAACGCCCGCGTGTGCTCCTCGTGGACCATGATTTTCCCGAGATTGACCGTGATGCGGGATCGCGTGCGATCTCATGCTTCGCTGACCTGTTGGTCGATGCCGGCATGGAGGTCGTCTTCTGGTCGGCAACGATTGAGCCCTCCGCAGCTGGGAGAGCTGCCCTGGAAGGGAGAGGCATCACCCCATTGAGTCGACGGGAAACGGGGGCACTGGACGGATGGTTGGCGACGTTCGGAGGGAGTTTCATCGGGTCGGTGTCAAGCCGCCCACTGATCGCGGCTATGTATCTACCGGTCCTGCGCGCGGCGATTGCCGGTACTCATCTCTATTACGGGCACGACATCCACTATCTGCGGTTGCAGTTGATGCGTGCTACGTCCAAGGCCACCCTTGCCGATCATTGGCAGTGTCTGTTGATGAGAGTGGTGGAACAGCGAGCGTGGAGAAATGCCGACGTAGTTCTGTATCCCTCTAAAGATGAGGCTGAAACAGTGAACCGTTACCTTGCTGATCGCGGCTTGGCTGGGAACGGCGAGATGTTCCCGCTGTGGACCGTGGATGCAGGATCCATGCAGCACACGCCCGGCCCGGGCAAAAGATCGGGATTGCTGTTCGTTGGCAGCATGGCGCATGCACCAAACGCAGATGGTCTGGACTGGTTTCTGCACAAGGTGCTGCCCTTGCTTCAGCGGGGGGGACAGGCGCCGGTCCTCACCGTGGTGGGCTCCGGTATGGAGAACTACCGTGTGCCCCAGCATGCCTCTGACACGGTGCGTATTCTCGGTCGCATCGATGATGCTGCATTGGAGCGCTGTTACGCGTCTACGCGCCTGGTCATCGCGCCGTTGCGTTTCGGCGGCGGGGTCAAGGGGAAGGTGATCGAGGCAATAGGGCAGGGTGTTCCAATCATCTTGACCGGTGCGGCCGCGCAGGGCCTGGCTGGAGTCGAGGATATACTGCCGACTACCGATGACCCGTCGAAGTTTGCTGCTGCCATCCAGGCGCTGGATCAAGACGACCAGGCTTGGTCAGCCGCGTCTACCAAGGCGCGCCTGTTCCTGGCGGAACACTATGACCATCGTCAATTCGTGCAAAGGCTCAGGCACCTGCTGCTGCATTCCTGATCGGGAGTGAAGTCCTGTGATGCACGAGACTGTCCATGGGGCAATGTGCCCTATCGCTCGCTGGATCGGCTGCAGGTAGCCGCGCGGGCCTGCCCAACCATGCCGTTGGCTCACAAAGGATTGGCTTGGCCATCATCCAGTCGAGTAGCATTCCGCACGGGATACGACGTCTTCAGGGCAGTCAAAGAGCCGATTGGGCCCGTTCACGGCCATCGGTACCTCGGCCTGGATGATGCTAGGCCGGTCAAATTCAGTTGGGCGAATCTGGAGTTAGGGGAAGATATGGATTGGAGTAACTTGGCTGGGCGGGCGCGGTCGCAGCTGCACTCGATGTGCACTGATGCCCCGAGCCATGGCGGATTCAAGATGGTGGCTGCGCTTCTGTCCATGCTGCTCGTGGCATCCGCTTATAGCCAACTATCGAATCTGCATGTGTTCGGTCACGATGAAGTTCACTACAACCACTATTTCCAGCTGAAGCTGTTGCAGGATGGCCGGTGGCTGAACTACATCTTCAAGGATGTGCTTGTCAGTATTGACGCGTCGGCTTGGTTCGCCGCGTATATCGCCGCACATCTTTTGCTGGTCTATCGCATTGCGCGCCGCGCAGGCCTGTCGGTTGCACTGGCACTGATCATTTCGGCCGTCGTTTCGATCTCTCCGCCAGTCGTGGAACAAAGCATGTGGCCGGCCACTGCGTTCTCGGCAGTTGCAGTCCTGATCCTGGCCGAGGTGGTCACGCGGCGAGTGGCGATAGCACCGGTTGCGGTCTATGCGGCGCTCGGGATCCTTCTGTTCGGGACGATGCAGAGCTACTACTTCCTGGTCCCGCTCCTGTTCATCGGCGAATTCGCGTCCGAACAGCGGAGTGCTCGGGATCGATGGAGGTTGTGGTTGCAACACACGCTCAGCTGGGTGGGAGGGGCGGTACTCGGCGCTTTGGTCATGTCGATGATGCTGCTGCTGCTGGCAGGGCATTTCGGTCCGCAGGTGGATGACTGGCGATCGCCACATCCGGCCAAGGATCTTCCCTCTTTATGGCAGAACGTAAGCTACGTCATTGGATCATTCGGGAAGTGTGTAGCTTCCATTGGCAAGGCCTCGAACCTGGATGGTTGGTTGCTGTTGGCAACCGTGCTGCTGCTCGTTCCATTCGCCGTTCGCCGGAAGGGTTCAGTCCAGATCCTGTTGACGCTCGCAATGGTCGCTGCGGCGTTCCACGCATTCTCGATTCCGTTGGCACCAGTAATTACCACGCGCAGCCTGATCGCGCTGGTACTTGGACTGGCGCTGTTTTTCGGCCTTCTTGGAGGTGGGAATCGTATCTCACGGGCGGTCGTATTCCTCCTCCTGCTGGCGGGTGGTATTGGATTCCAGGCACAGGCCCGTACGTTCCTCCAGACCCAGGTGGAAACGACCTCCTTCCTGTTTGAGAAGATCCACACGCTATTGCCATTGCCGGCAGACCGGTATTCAGTACTGGCGGTTTCCGGCCGCATGCCGGGTGGCAAAGAGCCAGCTGCCACTTTCAACAACGAATACTTGATGAATTCGGTGGTGGTGGCTACCGGGGCCAGGAGTTTTGTTGATTGCCGGACGCACGAGGCAGAAGTGTGCGCGATGGCGGTGGAAGGTGACGCCGTGAATGAAACCGGGCTGGGTGAAGGGCGACTGAGGCTCTTCCAGGATGCAAAGGGTGGCGCGGTCATCGTCTATAGCGATGACTGATCAGGCGCCGCCAGTGCGTCCGGCCCGACGTAGATCGCAGCGGCTCCCGTGCAAGGAGGTCATCGCCATTTCCTTGCTGGAGCAGCATCGTGGTGGTTTGCCGCGCTGATCTCTATCCCGCCTCGCCGGACTTTTCCCCGGCGAGGCCAGTGATACGGAGGCGACCCCATCCAGGTCCCTCCATGCAGATCATTCAGATCTGCTTCCGGTAATGTGCGTACGCTGCAACGAGCATGTCCTCGTCATTGCGTGTGGGATGCCAATCCAGAACTTCCTGCGTAGGTGCAATGTCGACCACGTAGTTGATGTCGGCGATCTGATACTGCTCCCGATGCAGCAGCGGTTTGCCCAGCTTTTCCAGAAGCGACAGGGTCATCTTCAACGGCTTGGCGGGTACCGGCACTACAATCGAGCGCGAGCCGATGCGCTTGATCGTATTGCGCAGCAACTGGCGAACTGGTGGTGCATCGCCCGATCCCAAGCTCAGTGCGACGGCGGGGAATCCCTTCTCGACCGCAGCAAGAATTGCGCTGACGACATCCTCCACGGCGATCATCTGGTAGCGGTTCCGACCGCTGCCGATGGTTGGCACCGGAAGGCCAAGGTCCATCAGCCGGAACAGCTTGATCAGGATGCCAAAGCGTCCGGGGCCCACAATCATGCGTGGACGCAGGACGGTAATCAGGTAGCCCTCGGTTCGTGCTTGTTCGCACAGCTGTTCCGACGCCGCTTTGCTGCGTCCATACGGCCCCAACGGGTTGCGTCGGTGCGTTGGAGGTACAGGCAGTGATTCCGGCAGCCCGTACACCATGTCCGTGCTGGTATAGATCAAGCGTGGCTGGCGCAGTTTACGCATCCACTTCAGTACATTGGCTGTACCGGTAACGTTGACCTCGGCGAACCAGGCGTCCTGCTCTTTTGCCGGCACGGCGTTATGGAATTGCCTTGCCGCAAGATGGTGGACGACATCACCTTCATCCAATGGCACGCGCGACAGCGCCGCAGTATCCAGAATATCCAGCTGGTGATGGACGACCCTGCCGGAGAATTCTGCAGGCAGAGGCAGCAGGTCAACGGTCTGAACCTGCTGGCCCTGTGCAAGGAGGGTCCGGACGAGATGCGATCCGGTGAAACCTGAGCCACCAATGACAATATGCTTGGTCACGGCTCAGCCCCCACGCGCGACGAGAACGACGCCAGCACAGATCAGCGCGATTCCAGCCAGCTTCATTACGCTGACCGGTTCACGGAAGAACAGATATGCAGCACCAACGACAATCACGTATCCCACGCTCAGGAAGGGATAAGCGAAACTCACCTGGACCTTGGAGAGGACGTACATCCAAAGCACGATGCTGATCGCATAGCACGACAGTCCGCTGAAGACCCACGGATTGAGGACAACGCGGATGGCGCCCTGTGCGAGCTCAAGCACGCCCTGGTTGGTCACCAGCGAAACATTCGGCATGCCTTTGCGAAGGAAAAGCTGCGCACTCGCATTGAGGGCTACGGAGAACAGAATGAGTGGGATGAATTTGAGATACATGCGATCAACTTTGGAATGATGAGGAGGCATTACCAGTGGCGTGTCGCCGCCATTACGATGATCAGCCCGGCGAGGCCGACGCCCTGGCTGACGCGGTCGCGCGCTGCGAACACGATGGGGTCATCATGCATGTCGCCCCGGTGGGCGACAAACCAGGCACGGCTGATCCAGTACAGCAGCACAGGACAGAGCAGCCAGAGCACTTGGGGCGTGGCGTACAGTCTGAGGCTGTCAGGGCTGTTGATGTAGAGGGCGAAGACCAGAACGCCGATGTAGCCCGCAGCTGTCCCGAATGACTGCACCAGCGGCAGATCGGCCACGGAGTATCCGCGACCGGAGGCTTTCTGCTTTCCCTGCGTTGCAGCCGCGGTTAGTTCGGTATAGCGCTTGAGAAGGGCAAGGCTGAGGAAAATGAACATCGAGAACGCGAGCAGCCAGAATGACCGTGGCGAATCGATTGCAAAAGCGCCGCCGATGATCCGCACGGTGTAAAGCGCCGCCAACACCACGACATCGATCATCACGATGCGCTTGAGCGTGAACGAATAGGCCAGGGTCGTGATGAAGTAGATCAGCAGGACCAGTGCAAACGCAGGACTTGTCCACAGCGCCAGTGCGAAACCGGCCAGTGTCAACAAGGGGGTGGCGACCAGGCCATGAAACAGGGGCAAGGTTCCGGCCGCGAATGGTCGCTTCCGCTTCCGTGGATGCTGCCGGTCTGGCGCCAGATCCAGCAGGTCGTTCAGCAGGTAAACGCCGGATGCGCACAGGCCGAAGGCAAGGAAGGCGAGCGCCGCGTTTACTACGGCTTCTGGTTCGAACAGACGGTGCGCGGTAAGCAGTGGAACCAGTACCAGAAGGTTCTTCAGCCACTGGTACAGCCGCAGGGCCTTGATCCAGGTGCGGAGCCCTCCGGGCTGTCCAGGCAGGTGGTCGATCAACCGGGTTTGCGCGCGGGCCTGGTTTGCCAGCGATCCGGTGGCGTTGACGACGACAGCACCTGCGGCGTGCTTCCAGACCGGCAGGTCAACGCGGTGGTTGCCAAGATAGTCGAACCCCCGTTCCCCATAGCGCTCGACGAGGGCTTCAGCCTTGGCGTGCCCGGCCAGATTGCGGGCCCCATCGCTGGCGATGACCTCGTCAAAAACGCCGAGATGATCGGCGATCGGCTGGACCAACAGCCGGTCCGAGGCGGTGCACAGGACACGCGGACGCTGCGGCGTCGCGCGCAGCATGGCCACGACACGCTCATCGTATGGCAGGGTTTCAACCTGCAAGGCCACCCGGGAAGCGAGCTGGCGCTTAACATAGGCCTTGCCGCGCAGCAGCCAGAACGGTACCAGCAAAGCAAACAGCGGGTTGCGCGCCAGCAGGGCCAGCAGTGATTCGTACAGCAGGTCGCTACGCAGCAGCGTCCCGTCCAGATCGACGCACAGGGCTGCTCCCGGCGTCAACTCACCGGATCCAGCCGGTACATCATTGTGATGCGACATATGCCGCAGTTCCCCTCATCCAATAGTGCGGGGAGTATACGAGGGGGAGTTACATTGCGACAGATTCAGGTACCAGCGCGGGGGCGTGAAGGCAGCGCATCCCGGGACAGGCTGGAGCAGCCGGTTGAGCCGTCGCAGCCGGGGCCAAGTGCAGACGGTGCAGGGTAATCAGCTCGCAGTCCTCCGTAGCGCAGGTCGTTTGTCCAGGCACCAGCGTCAAGGTGAGCTGCCCGCCGGCGGCGCTGGACAGGCCTGCCAGGTCGATGGGGTATTCACGCGTCCCTGCTTCGATCTGAAGCAAGCCGAGCGGGGCGTCGTTGGCCAGCACCGTGAGCTCGCGAGGTGACTGCGCCGACAGTGAAAGGACTGCCTGCAGCCGGGCGGGCTCGGATGGCAGGCGCAGTCGTAGCGAGGCGGCCGCGCCACGAACGCTGCGCCCTTGGGGAGAGGGACCGTGCCAGCCACAGGAAATGAAACGATTGCTGGCATCGGCGCTGAAATCCACCGACGATCCCACAGGCAGTGCCTCGTAGGCAGGCAGCAGGGTATAGCCATCCAGTCGCACCGCAGCGTCTGGCGATACGCCGACACGGACTTCAGCCAGGGGCAGGTCTTCAGGGAATACATACCTGGCTTCCAGCATCGTCCCGTCACGTCCATCGGCCGTGTCCAGCAGCGCATGGCGGTCGTAGGTCTGTGCCCCGTAACTGGCAACGACGTCGGCCCAGGCACCGTTGGCGGGGTGGGCCACGCCCTGCAGGCTGAGGGTGTAGTTGCCTGCGCACAGATCCTGGTAGGCGCCATAGGCCAAGGTCCCTTCCGCACCCTGCGAGAACAGCTTTCCATCCATCGCTTCACCGACGATCGTATGGCTCGCATCGAAGTGGGTGCGGATGATGAAATCGTTGCGCAGCTGGGATGCCGGGGGCGCTTCGCGTGCAGCCTGCAGCAGTTCCGGCACCAACGCGCCGGCCTTGAGCGATTGTTGTGACACCACGCGAGCCGTTCCGTCAGCGCTCCCCCACAGGCACCACTCATCGGCGGGCTGCCGTTCGTCGAACGCAAAGCAACGATCAATGTAGAGGACCTGCTGGGAATCACCGCCGGCCAGAAGGTGGCCAGAGCGGATGCCGTTCGTGCCAAGCTGGGCAATTCGGCCGCGGTCATCGGCAGCGATGGCCAAGGGCGGAGTCAGCGTCTGCTTACCCAACTGGATGACGCCATCCACCAACTGCAGGTGATCGTCGATCCGGCCCAGCTCCCATAGCGTGCTGGAATAGGCCATGAAACCTGGCAGGTGGTCCTCGCTGGCATCTGGTTCCCGACCGGGTCGGACACTCAATGAAGTACCTGCGCCCTTCACGGAAAGCTGTGAGCGGCCAAAGCCGAGTGCCACTCCCCCTTGCAGGGCATCAAGCAGTGAGGCGCCCGTATCGAGGGTGGTCGCGGGTCGATCAACCTGCCTCGCGCGCAGGTCGCTGCCGAACATGAGAAGAAGGTTGCTGCGATCAGCATCTCGCAGCAGGTCGGCAATGTCGTTGGGCAGGGCCAGATGGTCCGATGCAACAACAATGATTGTATTGCGAGCGTAGGGACTGGCGCGGATGCGGCGTACGAAATCAGCAACCAGTCGGTCCGAGCAATGGATTGCGTCGAGCATCGGCCTGCGCTGGCCAAGCCCCTCATAGGCGACATCGAGGCAGGCATGGGGGATGTGTCCGCTTGGATGATGTGTATCCAGAGTCAGGCCGACGAGGGCGAAAGGCGTGGTCTGCTGCGAGAGCGCAGCGAAGCGGTCCCAGAGCGCATCCAACAGGACATCATCGTGGACGCCCCATGGCGAGAAACGGTTGTCGCCCAGCTTCAGGCTCTTGAAATAGGAGCGATCGCGTACCGTGCCGAAGCCGTGGCTGGCGAGGAACTGTCCCTTTCCAGCGAAATCAGAAGCGGCGCCTCCGATGAACTCGACGTCGTATCCGCGCTCGCGCAGGTGATCGGTCAGGCAGTACGCGCCAGGCAGGAAGCGGCCGATGCTTGCATAGCCATTGGCGTCCTGGCTGAGGGAAAGGGGGACGCCGCACAGGGAACTGACCATGCCGGCGATCGTCCACGTGCCGCCTTCGCGCGAGTCCACGTGCCGGAAATCCACGGCCTCGCTGCGCAGCTTGTTCAACTCTGGCGCAAGGCCAGGGAATCGCGACTCATCGAGATAGGTGCGCTCGAAGCTTTCGGCGTAGAGAATCACCACGTTGCGGTGATTCCCGAGCGGGGCGTCGGGACGTACGTACTGGTCCCCTTGTGCCGGTGCAAGACGTGCCTGCCGATCCTGGCGTACCAGTGTCGCGACGTCGTAGACGATCGGATTGAAAACCAGCGTCGCCAGCAGAGAAGCCGCGAACAGGGGACCGGCGGGTGCCCACCTCCGTGCCGAATGCAGGCGGGGCATGAAAGCGAGGGCCAGGCATGCCACCAGTGCTGCCGAAAGCAGGCCGATGGGCAAGCTGAAATCAGCGGCGCCTGCGCCGCGCATGCCTGCGCGCAGATGATAGATCACGGCGTAATCGATGCCGTTGCCACTGAGTGCATCAATGAAAAGCCAGATCGCCAGCAGTGCTCCGCAGAGCGCAGTGACCAGCAGCTTCCATCGCTGTCCATGTGTGCAATGTCGCGCAAGCAACGCGAGCATTCCGATCCATGCCGCAAAAAACAGGCATTTCATCGCCATCTGCATTCTCTCCCTCCGGTTGGAGCGATGGGAGGGGAAATGCTACAGAATCAAGACAGCGCAAAAGGCGTGTTGCAATATGCCGACATGTTTTGACGAGTGGCAGGGTGGGCAATGTCTGCCCACCCTGCGAGTTGCTACGCAGGTTTCGACTACAGCGCCTTTTCCAGCTCCGGCAGGATTGCAAACAGATCGCCCACCAGGCCGATATCGGCAATCTCGAAGATCGGCGAATCCGGATCCTTGTTGATCGCGACGATCGTGCCGGCATCCTTGATACCGGTCAGGTGCTGGATGGCGCCACTGATGCCGACGGCCACGTAAAGTTCCGGGGCGATGATCTTGCCGGTCTGGCCGACCTGCAGGTCGCTGGGCACGTAGCCGGCATCAACCGCAGCGCGCGAGGCACCGACGGCGGCACCGAGCTTGTCGGCCAGCTGGAAGATGACCTTGAAGTTCTCTTCCGAACCGACACCACGGCCACCGGAGACCACGCGCTTGGCGCTCTGCAGGTCCGGGCGGTCGCTGGCACCAGCGGCGAGGCCGACGAAGCGGGTGTGGGTCGGCAGGGCAGCATCGACGCTGGCCGCCTCGATGGTCGCGCTGCCGCCCTGGGCGGCTTCCGGCCACGAGGCGGCACGCACGGTGGCGACCACGATCTGGTCGGCCGGGGCTTCCACGGTGATGATCGCGTTGCCGGCGTAGATCGGGCGCTTGAAGGTGTGGCTGCCTTCAACGCTCATCAGGTCGGAAACCTGGTTGACGCCCAGCAGGGCGGCCACGCACGGCATCAGGTCCTTGCCGAAGGTGGTCGACGGGCCGAACACGTGGGTGTAACCCTTGGCCAGCTGCGCGATCTGCGGTGCCAGCACCTGGGCGATGGCCTGCGCGTTGGCAGCGTTGGCCACGGTCAGGACCTTGGCGACGCCAGCGATCTTCGCGGCCTCGGCAGCCACGGCAGCCGGATCGGCGGCCAGCACCAGCACGTCGATGCTGGCGCCGCTGATGGCGGCAGCAGCGCTGACGGTCTTGGCGGTGGCGGCGTTGAGCTTGCCGTCGTGGTGCTCGGCGATGACGAGAATCCTGCTCATTACAGCAACCCCTTCTGCTTGAGTGCGGCAACCAGTTCGGCCGCGTCCTTGACCATCACACCCTTGCTGCGCTTGGACGGCGCGGCGTACTGGGTGGTCTTGAAGGTGTCGGCGGCTTCAACGCCGAGGTCGGCCAGCTGCAGGGTCTCCAGCGGCTTGGCCTTGGCCTTCATGATGTCCGGCAGCTTGATGAAGCGCGGCTCGTTCAGGCGCAGGTCGGTGGTGACCACGGCCGGCAGATCGACTTCCAGCGTTTCCAGGCCGGCGTCGACTTCGCGGGTCACCGTGGCCTTGCCGTCGGCAATGTCCAGCTTGCTGGCGAAGGTCGCCTGCGGGCGCCCCCACAGCGTGGCCAGCATCTGGCCGGTCTGGTTGGCGTCGTCGTCGATCGCCTGCTTGCCCAGGATCACCAGGTCCGGCTGTTCCTTCTCGATCAGCTTGAGCAGGGTGCGCGCGGCGGTCAGCGGCTGGATGGCCTGGTCGGTGACCACATGGACGGCGCGGTTGGCGCCCATGGCCAGGCCGTTGCGCAGGTGCGCCTGGGCATCGGCCGGGGCGATGGTGGCGACCACGACTTCGCTGGCGATGCCCTTGTCGCGCAGGCGCAGGGCCTCTTCCAGGGCGATTTCATCGAAGGGGTTGGGGGACAGCTTGACGCCGTCGGTGACCACGCCGGAACCGTCCGGCTTGACCTGAATGCGGACGTTGTAGTCCACCACGCGCTTGTACGCGACGAGGATTTTCATCTGGTACGGGGTCCTTCAATAACGGAGAGAACGTCCGGTCCTCGCACAGCAACCGGTTCGGGGGTGGGACCCCGATTCTAACTGGCCTTTGTCGACCATGCGAATGCGTATGGTGAAACGGCGTCCTGTATCCACGTCGCCTGAATGGCTACTCTAGCGGCCGGTTCCGCTGCCCCGCCACATGCCTTCATTGACCTCGCCCCCTCCATACCGCCTGCTGCTGGCGATTGCCGTTGCTGGTGTGGCCATGCGCCTGCTGTTCGTGCAATGGATCCCCTTGCAGCCCGTTGCCGATTTCGGCCGCTATCTGGAGGTTGCCAGCAGCGTTGCCAGCGGTGGCGGCTTCCGGATTTCAGGCATTCCCTATGTGTCCCAGCCTCCGTTGTACCCCGGAGTGCTCGGCGCCTGGTTCATGCTCACCGGCGTGAACGTGGGCGCGGGCAAGATTCTCAATGTCCTGCTCTGGGCCGGCACGCTGGTTTCGTGGGTCGGTCTGGGGGTGCGCCTCCAGCTGCGCCCGGCCTGGCAGGTTGCCTCTCTGGCAGTGCTGGCATTCCATCCGGCGCTGGTCGCCTACAGCAATGTACTGGGTACCGAATCGCTGTCACTGTTCCTTGCCGTGTTCGGCATGCTTGTGGCGGTCGTGCGTTTTCCGGGCCGATGGCTGCTGCTGGGAGCCGTGCTGGCACTTACCGCGTTGAACCGGCCACAGATGCTGCCGTTGCCGGGAGCCGTGGCACTGGCGTTGCTCCTGCGTGATGGGATGCGCATCGCCACCTGGCGGCGGATCAGCATGGTGGTGCTGGGTTTTCTGCTGGTACTGGGGCCGTGGACCCTGCGCAACGCAGTTCTTTTCGGCCAGTTTGTGCCCGTCAGTGCAAACAGCGGGTATGTGCTGATGGTCAACAACAACGATGCCAATGCGCATGGCGGGTGGATGCCCTTGAAGGATGTCCCCCTCCAGGCTGACGACAAGGCCCGGTTCGCCGATGCTGGATTTCCCCAAGGGTTCTTCAGCGGAGAAAGCGAGGACTGGAAGCTCCGCCACTGGACGCCTGCGGCCGACGTGATTGGCTCAGCAATTGGCCGCCGTTGGATTTCCGAACACCCCGGCCGCTTCCTGGAGTTGGCGCTGCTGCGCGTGCGCGGATCGTTCGATGTCGGCAGCCTCCTGCATTGGCCGTTCCTGGAGAGAGGCGGTGCTCCGGTGTGGCTGGGTAGGTTGACGCTGGCACTCAACATTGCGTTGACGGCCTGGACGATGGTTGCGCTGCTGCGCATCTGCCTCCACCTGCGCCGCTGGCAGCCCGTTCATTGGCTTGCCGTGGCCACACTTGGCCTGGGAATGGTGTCGATCCTGCTGTTCGAGGGGCAGGGACGCTACCTCCTGCCACTGGTCCCAGGGGCGCTGTTCATCATTGCCGCCGCGGGCAGGCTACGCTTGCCCAGCCGGATCAACGCTTGATATCCCGTGGTCCTCCGAACCCTTCGCTGCAGACACGTCCCAACCCGTACCAATCAGGAGAACAGGTAGTGCCCACATGGCTCGTCACCGGCGGTGCCGGATTCATTGGCGGTAACTTCGTTCTCGAGGCCGTCGCACGCGGCGTCAAGGTCATCAACCTCGATGCACTGACTTACGCCGGCAACCTGAAGACCCTGGCCAGCCTGGACGGCAACCCGCAGCATGTGTTCGTGCAGGGCGATATCGGCGACAGCGCGCTGGTCGCCCGCCTGCTGACCGAGCACCAGCCCGATGCAGTGCTGAACTTCGCCGCCGAAAGCCACGTGGACCGTTCCATCGACGGCCCAGGCGCCTTCATCCAGACCAATGTGGTGGGCACCCTGGGTTTGCTTGAAGCGGTACGCGACTACTGGAAGGCGCTGCCGGCCGAACAAGGGGCGGCCTTCCGCTTCCTGCATGTGTCCACCGATGAGGTGTATGGCACCCTGGGCGAGACCGGCAGGTTCAGCGAAACCACCCCGTACGCCCCGAATTCGCCGTACTCGGCGTCGAAGGCCGCTTCGGACCACCTGGTGCGTGCGTTCCACCACACCTACGGGCTGCCGGTGCTGACCACCAACTGCTCCAACAACTACGGCCCGTATCACTTCCCCGAGAAGCTGATCCCGCTGGTGATCGCCAAGGCGCTGGCTGGCGAACCGCTGCCGGTGTACGGCGATGGCAAGCAGGTGCGCGACTGGCTGTTCGTGTCCGACCACTGCGAAGCGATCCGCACCGTGCTGGCCAAGGGCCAGGTCGGCGAGACCTACAACGTCGGCGGCAACTCGGAAAGGCAGAACATCGAAGTGGTGCAGGCGATCTGCGCACTGCTGGACCAGCGCCGTCCGCGCGAGGACGGCAAGCCGCGCAGCAGCCAGATCACCTATGTCACCGACCGTCCTGGCCATGACCGCCGCTATGCGATCGATGCTTCCAAGCTGAAGAACGAGCTGGGCTGGGAACCGGCCTACACCTTCGAGCAGGGCATCACCTTCACCGTCGACTGGTACCTGGACAACCAGGACTGGGTCAACGGCGTGCTCGACGGCAGCTACCGCCTGCAGCGCATCGGCACCACGGACTGAACCCAGGAGACACCATGACCCAGCGCAAGGGCATCATCCTCGCCGGTGGCTCCGGCACCCGCCTATATCCAATCACCAAGGGTGTCAGCAAGCAGCTGCTGCCGGTGTACGACAAGCCGATGATCTACTACCCGCTCAGCGTACTGATGCTGGCGGGCATCCGCGAAGTGCTGATCATCAACACCCCGCACGAGCAGGCGCTGTTCCAGCAGTTGCTGGGCGACGGTTCGCAGTGGGGAATGGACATCCAGTACGCGGTGCAGCCGAGTCCGGATGGCCTGGCCCAGGCCTACCTGATCGGCCGCGACTTCGTGGCTGGCAAGCCGAGCTGCCTGGTGCTGGGCGACAACATCTTCCACGGCCACGGCCTGCGCGAGGTGCTCAAGCGTGCTGACGAGCGCGTGCACGGCTCGACCGTGTTCGGGTATTGGGTCAATGACCCGGAACGGTATGGCGTGGCCGAGTTCGACCAGGGCGGCAAGGTGATCGATCTGGTGGAGAAGCCGGAAAAGCCGCGCTCCAACTATGCGGTGACCGGCCTGTACTTCTATGACGGCAAGGCCTGCGATTACGCGGCCGAATTGAAGCCGTCACCGCGTGGCGAACTGGAGATCACCGATCTCAACAAGCGTTACCTGGCCGAAGGCGACCTGCACCTGGAGGCGCTCGGCCGTGGCTATGCGTGGCTGGATACCGGTACCCACCAGTCGCTGCTGGAAGCATCCAACTTCATCGAGACGATCCAGACCCGTCAGGGCCTGCAGGTCTGCTGTCCCGAGGAAATCGCGTTCGGCAAGGGCTGGATCAACGCTGGACAATTGGAAGCGCTGGCCGCGCCGTTGATCAAGAACAGCTACGGTGAATACCTGCATAAGCTCGCCGTGCGTGGAGTCGTTCCATGAAAGTGATTGAAACCCGGTTGCCCGGCTGCGTGGTGATCGAGCCGGCGGTGTTCGGCGATGCCCGCGGTTATTTCTTCGAAACCTGGAACGCCGAGCGCTTCGCCGCGCTGGGCCTGCCGGACCGTTTCGTGCAGAGCAACGTGTCGACCTCTGCGCAGGGCGTGCTGCGCGGCCTGCATTACCAATGGCCGCGGCCGCAGGGCAAGCTGGTCAGCGTGCTGGAAGGCGAGGTCTACGACGTGGCCGTGGATATCCGCCGCGGTTCGCCGACCTTCGGCCAGTGGGAAGCGGTGGTGCTGAGCGCGGAGAACAAGAAGCAGTTCTGGATTCCAGAGGGCTTCGCGCACGGTTTCGCCGTGCTGTCCGAGCGTGCGGTGTTCAGCTACCTGTGCACCGAGGTCTACCTCAAGGACTTCGATGCCGGCGTGCGCTGGAATGACGCCGGCATTGCCGTGGACTGGCCGGTCAGCGCACCGACCCTGTCAGCCAAGGACGAGAACGCACCGTTCCTGAAGGACATTGCTGAAGATCGCCTGCCGGTCTACGTGCCATGACCGTGCTGGTGTTCGGTGGCAACGGGCAGGTGGGCCAGGAGTTGCTGCGCGCGCTGGCGCCGCTGGGGAAGGTGATTGCAACCACGCGCAGCGGCCAACTGCCCGACGGAAGTACCTGTGAAACGGCCGATTTCGGCCAGCCCGACAGCCTGCCGGCATTGCTGGACCGCGTGCAGCCGTCGCTGGTGGTCAATGCGGCCGCCTATACCGCAGTTGATCGTGCGGAGCAGGAGGTCGATGCGGCCTTCGCTGCCAATGCGCAGGCGCCGGGCGTGATCGCGCGCTGGTGTGCGGCGCATGGCGTGCCGTTCGTGCATTACTCCACCGACTACGTGTTCGACGGCCAGGGCAGCGCGCCCTACCGCGAGGACCAGCCGACAGCACCGCTGGGCATGTATGGCACCAGCAAGCGCGATGGCGAGGACGCGGTGCGTGCGGCCGGTGGCCGCCATCTGATTTTCCGCACGGCGTGGGTGTATGCATCGCACGGCGCCAACTTCCTGCGCACGATGTTGCGTGTGGGTGCAGAGCGTGACGTATTGCGTGTGGTGGCTGACCAGATCGGTACGCCGACGCCGGCGGCGCTGATCGCCGATGTCACCGCGCAGGCACTGCAGCATCCGGGCCAGCTGTCGGGTATCTGGCACCTGACCGCCAGCGGCCGGACCAGCTGGCATGGCTTTGCCGAGGCCATATTTGCCGAGGCGTTGGCCAGCGGCGTGTTGGCCAAGGTGCCGACGGTCGAGGCGATTCCCAGTTCCGAGTATCCGACCCCGGCCAGGCGCCCGGCCTGGTCGGTGCTGGACAACCGCAAGCTGCAGCAGGATTTCGGCGTCGTGCTGCCGAGCTGGCAGGATGGCCTGAAGCGGGTGATGGCGGAGCTGGCCTGACGGCCGTAGCGCCGGGCCAAGCCCGGCGACGCAGCGCTGCCGGGCCGATCAGGAACGGGTCAGAGCCCGTTGCGCAGCAACGGGCTCTGACCCGGGCAAACCTCAGCTGCGCCCGTAGGTATCCTCGAACCGCACGATGTCATCCTCGCCCAGGTAGCTGCCGGACTGCACTTCGATCAGTTCCAGCGGCAGCTTGCCCGGGTTGCGCAGGCGGTGGGTCACGCCCAGCGGAATATAGGTGCTCTGGTTCTCGCTGAGCAGGATCACCTCGTCACCACGGGTCACTTCAGCGGTGCCGCTGACCACGATCCAGTGTTCGGCGCGATGGTGATGCATCTGCAGGCTCAGCGTGCCGCCGGGCTTGACCGTGATCCGCTTGACCTGGAAACGCTCGCCGTTGTCGATCGAATCGTAGGCACCCCACGGGCGATAGACCTTGCGGTGCCAGGTGGCCTCGCTGCGGCCTTCGGCCTTCAGCTGCGCCACTACGGTCTTGACCTCCTGCATGCGATCGGCCTTGCCGACCAGCACCGCGTCGTCGGTTTCCACCACTACCACGTCATCCAGCCCGACCAGCGCCACCAGGCGCTGTGCGTAGGCATAGGTGTTGCGGCAGTCGATGGCAATCACGTCGCCCTGGTGGGCGTTGCCATCGCCGTCCTGCTGCGAGACATCGCGCAGCGCGGTCCACGAGCCGACATCGTTCCAGCCGGCATCCAGTGGAATCACCACGGCATCGGCGGTCTTCTCCATCACCGCATAGTCGATCGAATCGGACGGAACGGCAGTGAAGGCCTCCTTGTCCAGGCGGGTGAAATCGGCATCGCGACGCGCCTGCTGCCAGGCCTGGCGGCTGCCGGCGAGCATGGCGGGCTGGAAGCGTTCCAGCTCCTGCAGGTAGCGCGAGGCCTTGAACAGGAACATGCCGCTGTTCCAGTAGTACTGGCCGCTGCTGACGTAGCGGGTGGCGGTACCCAGGTCGGGCTTCTCGACGAAGCGCTCGACCGCGCGCAGGCCCTGGCCATCGGCGGCCTTGATATAGCCGTAGCCGGTTTCCGGGCCGGTCGGCACGATGCCGAAGGTCACCAGCTTTCCGGCTTCGGCGGCAGCGGCGGCAGCCTGGACGGCGCTGCGGAATGCAGTCTCGTTGTTGATCACATGATCGGAGGGCAGCACCAGCAGCAGCGCGTCGCCGCCGTCGCGGGTGGCTTCCAGCGCGGCCACCGCGATCGCCGGTGCCGTGTTGCGGCCGACCGGCTCAAGGATGATCGCGGCTGGCTCGGCGCCAACCTGCTGCAGCTGCTCGGCGGCAACAAAGCGGTGTTCCTCGTTGGCAATCACCAACGGGCCGCGCGCGGCAATCGGCGCCACCCGCTGCCAGGTGGCCTGCAGCATCGTCTGTTCGCTGGCCAGCGGAAGGAACTGCTTGGGATAGGCTTCGCGCGAAAGCGGCCACAGACGGGTACCGGAGCCACCGGACAGGATGACAGGCTGGATAGTGCTCATGGCCTTCCTTTGATTATTTCTGCAGCAGGGAGGAAATCTCGTCGGTACGCGCCTGCATCAATGCAGCGTCTCCCCGCGATTCCACATTCAGGCGCAGCAGCGGTTCAGTGTTGGAGCTGCGCAGGTTGAAGCGCCAGTCGCCGAAATCGGCGCTGACGCCATCGGTGTAGTCCAGCGCGGGCGACTGCGCGGCGAAGTGTTCCATCACGCGTGTGACCGCAGCCTTGGCATCGGCAACCTTGAAGTTGATCTCACCGCTGCAAGGGTAGGCGGCCATGCGGTCTTCAACCCAGTCGGCCAGCGAGCGGCCGCTTTCGGAGACCAGCTGGGCGATCAGCAGCCACGGAATCATGCCCGAGTCGGCATACGCGAACTCGCGGAAGTAGTGGTGGGCGCTCATCTCGCCGCCGTACACGGCATCCTCCGCGCGCATCTTTTCCTTGATGAAGGCGTGGCCACTCTTGCACAGCACTGGCACGCCACCGGCCTGTTCGACCATCTCCACGGTGTTCCAGACCAGGCGGGGGTCATGCACGACCTTGCCACCCGGATGGTGGGCGAGGATTGCCTTGGCCAGCAGGCCGACCAGGTAGTAGCCCTCGATGAAGCGGCCGTTGTGGTCGAAGAAGAAACAGCGGTCGAAATCGCCATCCCACGCAATGCCGAAGTCCGCGCCATGTTCGCGCACGGCGTCGGCGGTGGCGGCGCGGTTTTCCGGCAACAGTGGATTGGGAATGCCGTTGGGGAAGCTGCCGTCCGGTTCGTGGCAGATGCGGATGAACTCGAACGGCAGGTGCGGTGCCAGCAGGTCGACGATGGCACCGGCGCCGCCGTTGCCGGCGTTGACAACGATCTGCAGTGGCTTGAGCTTGCTGGTGTCAACGTAGCTCAGCAGGTGCTGGATGTAGGCGCTCTTGTCATGCTGGGCGATCTGGCCGGCGCAAGGCGGCTGTGCCGCGGATGAATCGGCGGCGACCGCATCGGAGATCGCGAACAGGCCGGTATCGGAGCTGATCGGCCGGGCGTTCTCCTTGACCAGCTTCATGCCGTTGTAATCCATTGGATTGTGGCTGGCAGTGACCATCACCCCGCCGGCAGCCCCCAGGTGATCGGTCTGGAAATAGACCTCCTCGGTGCCACACAGGCCGATGTCGATGACTTCGCGGCCGGCACCGCGCAGGCCGGCCGCCAGCGCGTCCTGCAGCGCGGGGCTGGTCAGGCGGACGTCGTGGCCCAGCACCACCGGGCCCGGAGCGAGCTGTGCATTCAGGGCCGTGCCGATCCGGCGTGCCAGGTCTTCGTTCAGTTCTTCCGGCACGCGGCCGCGGATGTCATAGGCCTTGAAGGCGGGCAGGGGCATCGGTCAGATCCAATGTGAGCTTAGCCACTGATTGTAGCCTTTGTCCTGTATGGGAATCGTTTCCATTCCGCAACTCCCGGTGATTGGCTGAGGGTATCGGGTACGCGGGGGCGCCCGTACCGCTTGGCAAGCGGGTAAACGGCCGCTGGCTGGGCGATCACGGCCAGGCCAGCCTGCGTCAAGTGGCCGGGAGCCAGCAGCAGCCCCAGGAGTTCCTGCCACTGGCAGCCAAACGCGATCACGCCGTTGCTGGCGTACTTGACGTGGCGGAGCAGGACCGGCGGGCGATGGCCGGACGCGGACAGCTGCAGGGATGACGCAGGCTTGTGGCGCGGTTGCTTCCCCCCGCCAGGAATTTCTGGCCGAGCATTTCACCCTGGCGACGCGCCTGTCGCCGCATGGCTGCGTGCCGCGACATCTGACAGGCAGCGTTCACCCTTTTCCAGCGGCCACGCGTCCGTCCCGCGAAGCAGGCCCTCTTCGTTGCAGGTCCGGGCCATCAGTGCGGGCGAGCCGGGCGCCGCGCCCACCACCGGCAGGAGAAACCCCCATGCAACGCAGCCCTTGGCGATGCCTCGGCAATGCTGCGGCGCATCCAGCTCTTTCGTTGCCTCCGGCTAGAATGCGGTCATCCTCAACGTGCAGGGCAGTAGAGCAATGCAGCAATCGACTTCCGGCGGAAAGCGCGGCAAGCGCTTCGCCAGTGCGACGGAGGCCCTGCAGGGGGTGGTCGCCGATGGACAGACCCTGGCCGTGGGCGGCTTTGGCCTGTGTGGCATTCCCGAGGCGCTGATCGCTGCGCTGCGCGACAGTGGCGTCAAGGGCCTGACCGTGATCTCCAACAATGCCGGTGTCGATGGCTTCGGACTGGGCCAGCTGCTGGAAACCCGGCAGATCAAGAAAATGATTTCGTCCTACGTGGGCGAGAACAAGGAATTCGAACGGCAGTTTCTGGCTGGTGAGCTGGAGCTGGAGTTCAACCCGCAGGGCACATTGGCCGAGCGCCTGCGTGCCGGTGGTGCGGGTATTCCGGCGTTCTTCACTGCCACCGGCTATGGCACGGTGGTTGCCGAGGGCAAGGAAACCCGCGAGTTCGACGGCAAGCACTACGTGATGGAGACGGCGCTGCGCGCCGATGTGGCACTGGTCAAGGCCTGGAAGGCCGACGAGGCCGGCAACCTGGTGTTCCGCAAGACCGCACGCAACTTCAACCCGGCCTGTGCGATGGCCGGCAAGGTCTGCATCGTGGAAGTGGAGGAGGTGGTGCCGGTCGGTGCCATCGACCCGGACCAGGTGCACCTGCCAGGCATCTATGTGCACCGCATCGTGCACAACGCGCATCCTGAGAAGCGAATCGAACAGCGCACCATCCGCGCGGAGGGCAACTGACATGGCGTGGACCCGTGACGAGATGGCGGCACGCGCCGCCCAGGAGCTGATCGATGGCGCCTACGTGAACCTGGGCATCGGCCTGCCGACGCTGGTTGCCAATCACATTCCCGAAGGCGTGGATGTGTGGCTGCAGTCGGAGAACGGCCTGCTCGGCATCGGCCCGTTCCCGACCGACGCTGAAGTCGACGCGGACCTGATCAATGCCGGCAAGCAGACGGTTACGGCGCGTGCCGGTGCCAGCTACTTCGGCAGCCACGACAGCTTCGCGATGATCCGCGGTGGCCATGTGAACCTGGCCATCCTTGGCGCCATGCAGGTCACCGACACGGGTGACCTGGCCAACTGGATGGTGCCCGGCAAGATGGTCAAGGGCATGGGCGGGGCAATGGACCTGGTCGCCGGCGTGCAGCGCGTTGTGGTGCTGATGGAGCACACTGCCAAGAACGGCGAGCACAAGATCCTGGCCGAATGCACGCTGCCGTTGACCGGCGTGGGCGTGGTCGACCGCATCATCACCGATCTGGCGGTGTTCGACGTGACTGAAAAGGGCCTGTTGCTGGTGGAGGCCGCGCCGGGTGTCAGCGATGAAGAGCTGAAGGAAAAGACCGGCGTCGCGTTCCGGCGTTGAGGACAATGATGTTGCCGCGCAGCGCCAGCCTCAGGGTTGGCGTTGTGCGCCTCCGACGACGTAGCCGGCGTTGGCAACAAGGTCCGGCAGCAACTGCATGACCGGATCAAGTGCATTGTCGTTGTCCAGCTCACTGGGATAGCAGTGCGCATCCAGCAGTGACCGCAACGCCGACGCCCGCAGCCACATCGTGCCTGCTGTCTGCGGTGTAGGGGCGTCGGCCATCCCAAGCCGCGCCGCCCAGCGGAGATGACGGCGTGTAACGGCGACGGCCTCCGGAGTGGATGCCGCGAACATGCCCAGCGCAGGTTGCTCATCGAACTGTTGAAGCACAGCGTCGAGATCGGCCGTTCCTGGTAGCTGCGGTCTTGCCTCGCCGCTTCCGCGGAGGTCCAGCCAGCAGGCCAGCAACGATGGATCCGGACCAAAAGCCTCCAGGACCTGCACGATGCTGGACAGGGCATTGCCCGCATGGCCGATGATATCGACCGCAGCGTCATGAGGGCGCTGCGCCATTGGAATGAAAACACGGTAGCTCACGCCCAGGCCGCTGGCGGCCTCGCAAGCTGTAGCGATCAGCCCGGGATCATCAATGAGAATCAGCAGGCAGGCCCGCAGGGGGCCGGCGGGCGAAGCCGGGGACAGCGCTTGGCGCGTCGCGTCAAGCCAGGCATGCCCAAGCCGGGCATCCGGTTCCAGCACCGCGCCTTCGGCCCATTCGTTCCAGGCATTGATGAAGACCATGCGTTGGCGCGCAGGCGCCAGGGCCAGGCGTTCATGGATCGTGGTGCGCAACCAGTCGCGGTAGCCACGGGGTGAGGCGTGCAGGTACACGCGGCCGCGGCCGGAACGACGCGCCTCGTTGTCCCAGCCCGGGTTCACGCCGGGATAGAGCGGATAATCCGGAAGCGGCCGCGCTGCGATTTCTGCAGCCAGTTCGCGCCAGTCGCGTACATCGCCATTGAAGGCAGGATTGAGCAGCCACTGCTGTGCCGACAACGAGCGCGGGTTACTCATGTTCGGCGGGAATTCGACGGCGGCATCAAAGCCGATATCGCGCGGATCCGGTCGCTCGAAGCCTTGGACGTAGGCCAGGTGGATCTCGCCCACGCCGTTGTCGCGGCACCAGCGGCGCCAGCGCTCGGCAGTCGCCCGGGCGTCGGGCAGCAGGTTCGGGCGATAGACCAGCAGCATCGGCCGACCCTCGACCTTCAATGCACGGCGGTCGCGCAGGTAGGGCGCGACATGTGCGATGAAGGCCAGATCGTCCTCTGCGCTGTGCTGCTGGCCGATCAGGATGTCGTCGTCGCGGCCGTCCCAGCGTCGTGCCCAGTTCTCGTTGGCCCAGCACAGGCAGAACGGCAGGTCGATGCTGTCATCGGCCAGCCATTGACGCAGCGGGTCCTCCATCAGGGTGCGGCCGCTGAACCAATAGTAGTAGAAGCAGAATGCGCCGATGCCGTACTCCGCAGCCAAGCGTGCCTGGTCACGCATCACCTGCGGGTTGCGCAGGTCATAAAAGCCGAGGTCGGCCGGCAGGCGGGGTTGGATGTGACCCTCGAACTGCGGCAGGGCGCGGGTGACGTTGCGCCACTCGGTAAAGCCCTTGCCCCACCAGGCGTCGTTCTCCGGGAAGGTATGGAACTGCGGCAGGTAGAAAGCGACCAGCGTCGCCGGCATGGGTGACGGCAATGCTCCCTCACGCCATGGCACGTGGCCGATCGCCGGTTCATCGGCACGCCAGCGCAGCTGGGCACTGGCGCGCGCGCCCCCCTCATCCTGCTGCCCCTTGGGGGGCGGCGGCACCCAGTCGCCATGCCGTGCCAACAGCCGGGTGCGCAACCGGTCGCGCTGCGCCTGCGGCAACGGCAAGGCCCGGAACACGGCGCGCAGCAACGGGAACAGCGACTGGCGCAGGCTCATCGGGCGAGGCCTCGCGACAGCGGGCGGTAGGACGGAATCAGCATCTGGGCAACGGTCATGGCGCCATTTTCGGTGCTGGCGGCCATGACGGCAAACGGCGGCGTGCTAGCGTGTGACCATGCTGTTCCCCCACGACCTGCCCGATGCCGATGTCCTGCACCTGCCGGGATGGCTGGCTGCGGCCGAGGCCGACCAGCTCCTGTATTCGCTGCAGGCCGAAGTGCCCTGGGAAACCCATCGCATCCGCATGTTCGGCAACTGGGTGGACTCGCCGCGGCTGAGCTGCTGGATCGGCGACCCGCAGGCCCGCTATCGCTATTCCGGTGCCGAGTTCGTGCCGCGCCCCTGGCCGCCGGTGTTGCAGGCCATGCGCGGGCGCCTGGAAGCCGAAGGCCACGGCCGCTTCAACAGCGTGCTGCTGAACCGCTACCGCGGTGGCGGTGACTACATGGGCTGGCACAGCGATGACGAGCCGGAGCTGGGTCCGGCCCCGGTGATCGCGTCGCTGAGCCTGGGCGCGGCGCGCCGATTCCTGCTGCGACGCCGCGACGACCCGGCACGCAAGGCTGAATTCGTGCTGGGCCACGGCGACCTGCTGCTGATGGCCGGACAGACCCAGTGCTTCTACCAGCACGCGCTGCCGAAGATGGCGCGGGTGCACGGCGAGCGGATCAACCTGACCTTCCGTTGGATTTCGCCGCGTTGACGAAGAAGGGGTCAGGTCCCTTTCCGGCCGGAAAGGGACCTGACCCCGTAACCACATGCCCGGCGAATGCTGCGATCAGCGCGCAACGGTCGGCTGGTCGGCCTGCCCGCTCTGCAGCGTCCAGCCCACCACGTCCTGCGCCAGCTGCTGCAGGCCACGCTCGAACGCGGCGGTCACCGCCGGTACGTCGGTGCTGCCGACCGGCTGCGCCTGGCGGAAGGTGCGGTCAGCGACCACACGCTGGTCGGCGACATGGATCAGCTTGGCGTTGACCTCGATCACCACGGTGGGCGTGGCCTGGCCCTGGTAATCCGATTCGAAGCGGCGCACATCGGTGGACAGCTTGTAGTCGGCGCGGATGCCGGCGGTGCTGCGGGCCACGCCGCGGATGCGGCCGGAATCCTCGAAGCCACGCAGCAGGGTGTCCTCGATCATGTCGGTGGCCGGCTGCGCCCAGCTGGCGCCCTTGTAGATCTCAAGCTGCGACGGTGTCGGCCGCACATTGATGCGCGGGCTGTCGACCATGCGCGCGGCGCTGGGCTTGGCCAGTACCAGCTGCCAGCTGGCCTGCGGCCACGCCGGGTCCGCCTTGACCTGCACGGACGGCGAGTACAGCGTCACCGCGGTTTTCTCGCTGCTGCCGAGGATGGAGCAGCCCCCCAGCAGGGTGACCATCGAAGCGGCCAGCAGCAGGCGCGGAAGGGTGGTCGGGCTCATTTGGGTTCGAACTCCTTCGGTGCGTCGCGGCCCAGCAGGTAGCGCGCGGGGTTGTTCTCGAGGCGGTCGCTGACCCGGCGCAGGTCGCGGATCAGGCCGCGCAGTTCGGTCAGCGTCGGGCCCAGCTGGCCGAGGCCATCGTTGGCGAAGCTGTTGATCGCGGCGCGGTTCTCGCCAAGGATCGAATCGGCGTTGCCGGCGGCCGAGTCGAGCTTGGCCAGGGTCGCGTCGAGCTTGTCGATGATGCCAGGCAGCTGCTGCACCAGGTTCCTGTCCAGGCGCTCGATGGTGCCGTTGGTGGTCTTCAGCGTGGTGTCCAGGCTGCGGGCGGCATCGCGCGCGCTGAGCAGCAGCGCCTGCGTGCCCTGGTCACGGTCGGCCAGGCCGCCGCTGATCGTCTCCAGGTTGGCCAGCGTCGCGTTGATCGAGGCCACGTTGCGGTCGCTGAGGATCTGGTCCATGCGCTCGACGATGCGGTTGGCGACGTCGGTGATGTTCTGCAGCGCAGAGGGCGTGGTCGGGATGATCGGTGCCGGGTCCTTGTTGACCGTGGTCAGCGCCGGCGACTGCGGCGTGCCGCCGCTGAGCTGGATGATCGACGGGCCGGTCAGGCTGGTGATCGCCAGCTTGGCGCGGGTATCGGTCTTGACCGGCGTGTTGGAGTTCAGGCGGATGCGCGCGACTACCTGGCGCGGGTCGTCCGGCACCAGGTTCAGTTCGGTGATCGAGCCCACCGCGATGCCGTTGTACTGCACCGGGCTGCCCACCGACAGGCCGGTCACCGCTTCGCGGAACACCACGCGGTACTCCTGCCAGGTACGGTCGGAGGAGTATTTGGCGGCCCACAGGCCAAAGGCCAGCAGGGCCAGGCCGGTGATCAGGGTGAACGCGCCGATCAGCACGTAGTTGGCTTTGGTTTCCATGGCTCAGGCACTCTCGATCTGTTCGCCACGCGCGGCGCGCGCGCGGGGTCCGTGGAAGTATTCCTGGATCCACGGATGATCCAGTTTCTCGATGTCAGGCAAGGGTGCGTTGGCCACCACCCTGCGGTCGGCGATCACCGCGACCCGGTCGCAGATCGCGTACAGCGTGTCCAGGTCGTGGGTGATCAGGAACACGGTCAGCCCCAGCGCTTCCTGCAGGGTCTTGATCAGGCGGTCGAACGCGGCCGCGCCGATCGGGTCGAGGCCGGCGGTGGGTTCGTCCAGGAACAGCAATGGCGGATCCAGCGCCAGTGCCCGGGCCAGGCCGGCGCGCTTGCGCATGCCGCCGGACAGCTGTGAGGGCAGCTTGTTGATCGCATCGGCGGGCAGGCCGGCCAGCTTCACTTTCAGCAGCGCCAGTTCGTAGTGCCAGCGCTCGGGCAGCTCGCGGTGGTGTTCCTTCAGCGGCACCTGCACGTTCTCGCCCACGGTCAGCGACGAGAACAGGGCGCCGTCCTGGAACAACACGCCGGTGTTGCGCTCGATGTGCAGGCGGCTCTCGGCGTCGTCGGCCCGCGCGTCGCGGCCGAGTACTTCGATCTGCCCGGCATCGGGCACGCGCAGGCCCAGGATCGAGCGCATCAGCACCGATTTGCCGGTACCGGAGCCGCCTACCACGCCCAGGATTTCGCCGCGGCGCACATCCAGGTCCAGGTCTTCGTGCACGGTCTGGCTGCCGAAGCGGTTGACCAGACCACGCACGCGGATGGCCAGTTCGTGGCCCTGGTCGTCGCGCATGTCGATGGGGTCGGGGAGGGCGGATGTGCTCATGTCACCAGTCCATGTGCATGAACCACAACGCCGCGAAGGCGTCGATGATGATCACCAGCGAGATCGTCTGCACCACGCTGGAGGTGGTGCGCTCGCCGACCGACTGCGCGGTGCCCTCGACCTTCAGTCCTTCCAGGCAGCCGATCAGGCCGATCACCAGCGCGAACACGGGTGCCTTGGACAGGCCGACCAGCAGGTGCCGCACTTCCATCGTCTCGTGCATGCGCGCGATGTACATCTGCGGCGGGATGTCGAGGTCGAACGCGCCGACGGTGATGCCGCCGGCCAGGCCCGCGATCATCGCGATGAAGGTCAGCAAGGGCAGGGTGACCAGCAACGCCAGCAGTCGCGGCAGCACCAGCAGGTCGACCGGGTCCAGGCCCAGCGTGCGCATTGCATCGATCTCCTCGCGTGCCTTCATCGCACCAATCTGCGCGGTGAACGCACTGGCGGTGCGGCCGGCCAGCACGATCGCGGTCAGCAGTACCGCGAACTCGCGCAGGAAGGCGATGTTGACCAGCTCGACCACGTAGATCTCGGCGCCGAAGTCGCGCAGGATGGTCGAGCCGAGGAATGCGATCACCGCACCCACCAGGTAGGACAGCAGCGCCACCAGCGGTACCGCATCCAGCCCCACCTGCTCCATCTGGTGCACGGTGGCGGTCAGCCGGAAGCGGCGGGGTTCCTTGACCAGCCGGGCCGCCTTGACCAGGTTCTCGCCGAGGAAACTGCACAGCGCCTTGATGTTGTGGCCAGTGGCGTGGACGCTGACACCCAGCCGTTCCAGCGCGGCCAGCACGCCGAAATCCCGCTTGGGCTTGGGGCGGTCGTCGGCCACTTCCTCGATGGTGCACACCAGCGCCTGGTGGTCCGCGCGGAACTGCAGTGCGTCTTCGTGCAGATCGGCACGGTGGGCCACGCGCAGCACCTGCAGCACGCCGGCCGAATCCAGCTGCTCGATGCCGGTGGCATCGATGCCGGTCAGCTTGTCGGGAACGCCGTGCAGGACCTCGGCCGCGGCCAGCGCGGTCTTCAAGGTCCAGGTGCCGGACAGGTGGATCAGGCCCGGGTCATGGGCATCCTGTTCGAGCTGGGGGGCGAGGTTCGGGGTGACGTGGGCCATTCGGGTCGCAGCATAACCGTTCTGTATCGGGCTTCGCGTCGAACTCGGATGAATTTCTCCGGTGGGCCCCAGCGTAGGTAATACTACGGCGCATGTCCGCAGACGCTCACACGATCCCCACGCCCCAGGCCACCTACGCACAGCGCGTGGCCTTTGTTTCCGAGATCGCCGGACGCCTGCACAGCTATGGCACCACGGCCCAGCGCCTGGAAACGGCGGTGGTGGCACTGGCCCGCCAGCTCGATCTGGATTGTGAACCGTGGTCGAATCCCACCGGTATCATCCTCAGCTTCAGCGATCCGGCGCAGGCGATCGGCTCCAGCGACATCACCCGCGTGATCCGCCTGGCGCCCGGTGAGAACGACCTGCACAAGCTCAGCGTCGCCGACCATATCGCCGAAGAAGTGTCCAACGGGCGGATGAGCATCGCCCAAGGCCATACCGCGCTGCGCCAGCTGGACAAGGATCCGGGCCGGCGCGGCAAGCTGCGCACCATCCTGTCATTCACCCTCGGCGCGGCCGGCGTGGCCGGCATGTGGAAGCTGCCGTGGCTGGACATCGCCACCGCCGGTGTCATCGGCCTGATGATCGGCCTGCTCGGCATGGTCACCGACCGCCGCCCGGCCACCCGCGAAGCGGCCGAGGCGCTGGCGGCGCTGCTGGCCGGCATGGTCGCCACCCTGGTGGCGTCCTTCATTGGCGCGCTCAACCTCAATACGGTGATCATCGCCTCGCTGGTGGTGCTGCTGCCCGGCATGTCACTGACCAATGCGGTCAATGAGCTGGCCAGCCAGCACTGGGTGTCGGGCACCGCGCGCTTTGCCGGCGCGCTGACCACCATCATGAAGCTCAGCGTCGGCGCGATGATCGCGGTAACCCTGGCCGACGTGCTCGGGCTGGATCCGGTGATCCGCGCCGCGCGGCCGCAGGGGCCGTGGGTGGAGTGGGGTTCGCTGCTGACCGCGGCCTTTGCGTTCGCGATGCTGTTCAAGGCCAACCGGCGCGATTACCCGTGGGTGATCGCCGCCTCGGTGGCCGGTTATGCGATCTCCAAGTTCGGCGGCCATGCCTGGGGCGCGCCGGCCGGCATCTTCCTGTCGGCGATGCTGCTGACCGCGGGCGGCAATCTGTTCGGTCGCCTGATCGGGCGTCCAGGCGCGATCATCCGCCTGCCCGGCATCATCATGATGGTGCCCGGCAGCACCAGCCTGCGCGGTGTTCTGACCCTGGTCCAACAACAGGATGTCGGCGCCGGCCAGAGCGTGTTCCTCACCGTGCTCAACGTGGTGATGGCGCTGGTCGCCGGCCTGCTGTTCGGCAACCTGCTGATGCCCGCTCGCAAGACCCTGTGATGATGTCGGTGGGTGTGGACCCCGGTCCACACACCGGAGAATGAAAAACGCCGGCGTCCGCCGGCGTCTTTCATTCCAACCTGATCCCGGCCTCAGGCCTTCTTGATCAGGAAATCTTCCGGCTTCTTGTTGCCCTTGGCGGTCAGTTCAGCCATCCAGCGCGGCTGCTTGCCACGGCCGGTCCAGGTTTCCTTCGGATTGGCCGGGTTGCGGTACTTCGGTGCAACCTTGCCCAGCTTGCGGCCGGCGGTCTTCGACGGGGCCTTGGCGGCCGGGGCGGCCTTGCGGGCACGCGTGGCCGGGGCGCTGCCGAACAGTTCTTCGATGGTGTAACCCTCGGTCTTGGCCAGCTTGGTCAGCTGGGCCCGGACCTTGGTGATCGGCCGGCGCTTGGCGACGATGGTCTGCTGCTTCTTGGCGGTACGGATCAGGGCGCCCAGCTCGCGTGCTGACAGGCCGGTCAGGTCAATGCTCATTTACGGTTACTCCGGAAACTAATGTGTGGACGGGACAAGCCAGTCCATGGCGTCGGCGGACAGAATAGAGATGAATTAATCACAGCACAAATGCAGGCGGGTCATGGCGTGGCGGCATGCAGACGCCGTCGCGGTGATTTTGACCGGATTATGTCCGCTGCAATATCGGGGAAGGGCGCGGGCAAAAAAAAAGACCGGGGCAGGCCCCGGTCTTTTCCTGATCAGCCCTGCAGACGCTGCAGCAGGGAGGCCTTGTCCAGGTTCTCCGCGTCGCTGGCGCGGCGCGAGCGGTACTCGTAGGTGCCAGCGGCCAGGCCGCGTTCGCTGACCACCACGCGATGCGGAATACCGATCAGCTCCATGTCGGCGAACATCGCGCCCGGGCGCAGGCCGCGGTCGTCGAGTGCAGCGTCCAGGCCCGCGTCGCGCAGCTCCTGCAGCAGGTTGGCAGCGGCGTCGGCCACGGCCGCATCGCCCTTCGGGTTGATCACACACACCACCACCTGCCACGGCGCCATCGCGTCCGGCCAGATGATGCCGGCATCGTCATGGTTCTGTTCGATCGCGGCAGCCACCACGCGCGAGATGCCGATGCCGTAGCACCCCATCGCCATCACCGCGGCCTTGCCGTTCTCGTCCAGCACGGTGGCATCCAGCGCTTCGGCGTACTTGCGGCCGAGCTGGAACACATGGCCGACTTCGATGCCACGTGCGATCTTCAGTTCACCGCCGTCCACGGCACGGTCGCCGGCCCGCACGTTGCGGATGTCGGCCACTTCCGGTTCCGGCAGGTCGCGGCCCCAGTTGACGCCGGCCAGGTGGAAACCGGCTTCGTTGGCGCCGACGACGAAGTCGGCCATCGCCGCCACTTCGCGATCGGCGACCACGCGGATGGCCTTGGCCGGCGCGACCGGGCCAAGGAAGCCCGGCACGCTGCCCAGGTGCTCGGCGATTTCCGCCTCGCTGGCGAAGCGCTGCTCGTCCAGGCCGGCGACCTTGGCCAGCTTGATCTCGTTGACCTCATGGTCGCCACGCACCAGCGCCAGCACGAACTGCTGTGCCTTGCCTTCGCCGGCGATCAGCGCCACCGACTTCACCGTGCGCTGCAGGTCGATGCCGAGCAGCGCCGCGACGTCCTCGCAGGTCTTCTGGGTGGGGGTATCCACCTTGCGCATCGTTTCGGTGGCGGCCGCACGCGGCGCCGGGTCGGCGGCAATCGCCGCTTCCATGTTGGCTGCGTAGTCCGAGCCGGTGGAGAACACCAGCGCGTCCTCGCCGGAATCGGCGATGACGTGGAATTCCTGCGACGCATCACCGCCGATGGCACCGGAGTCCGCCTGCACCATGCGGAAATCCAGGCCGAGGCGGGTGAAGATGCGGCTGTAGGCCGACTTCATGTTCTCGTATTCGCGCACCAGGCACTCATCGTGCAGGTGGAACGAATAGGCGTCCTTCATCAGGAACTCGCGCGAGCGCATCACGCCGAAGCGGGGGCGGATCTCGTCGCGGAACTTGGTCTGCACCTGGTAGAAGTTCACCGGCAGCTGCTTGTAGCTGGACAGCTCGCTGCGCGCGAAGTCGCAGGCGGCTTCTTCGGCGGTCGGGCTGTAGCAGAACACCTGGTCCTTGCGGTCCTTGATCTTCAGCAGCTGCGGGCCGAACTTCTGCCAGCGGCCGGTCTGCTCCCACAGTTCCTTCGGCTGGATGGTCGGGATCTGGAATTCCACGGCACCGGCCCGGTCCATTTCCTCGCGCACGATGCGCTCGACCTTGCGCAGCACGCGCAGGCCCAGCGGCGACCAGGTGTACAGGCCCGATGCCAGCTTGCGGATCATGCCCGCGCGCAGCATCAGCCGATGGCTGGTCAGCTCGGCGTCGCTGGGGGTTTCCTTGGTGGTGTGCAGGTGGAACTGGGAGAGGCGCATCGTCGGCTTCGGATAACGGCAGAGACCTCTATTCTGCCAGCCCGGCCGGGGGGAGGGGTATCGGCAGGGCTGCGCCCTGCACCTGCGGGTAGTGCCGGCCGCTGGCCGGCAACAGCAACAGCAAAAACGGGTTTCCTGGGAGATGGCGGGGTGGGTCCGGCGGCAGGGGACGCCGTAAACCCATCCCTGGGGGCTTGGTCGCGGCTTGCTCGTGTGCGCTGTCCTGCGCACACGGCAAGACCGGTGTTGAGCGTCCTGCCCAACCCGCCCGAGGCATGCCTCGGGCCCATGGCGCTCACACCCCTGCCGCCGGACCCACCCCGCCTTCGACAGTTTCCTGCGAGCTGTCGGAATGGCTCCTGGGGTCAGATCCGTTTTCCGCAGGAAAACGGATCTGACCCCGAATTCAATTCGAGATCTGACAGATTTCATCCACGCATGGCGTGGATCTACCACCGACACCGCCCCGCCCAACCCACAGATAGCCCAGAGCCGGCTGTTGCCCTTGCTGTTGCCTCTGCAGGTGCAGGGCGCAGCCCTGCCGATACCCTTAACCGGCCGGTGGGCAGTACGCCTTGATGGCGGCCTCCGCCAATCCCCTCTGCGCGGTGTGCTGCTCCGGCGTCAACGGGGTATCGGCCTTGCCATCACCATCGGTGTCCTGCATCACCTGGCCACCACCGTCCAGCAGGGCCAGGTTGGCCCGGGCCGTGCTGCACTGCCCGGGGACCGGCGCGGCCGGGGTCTCGGTGCCGGCTGCGGCCTGCGGGGTGCGGGCCTGCTCGCGGGTCTCGAACTTCTTGCCCGCCGGCGGGGTCTCCGAATACTGGGTTACGCCATGGGCGTCCTTCCATTTGTAGACGGGGCCGGCCAAGGCGTTGGCACTGGCCAACAGCAGCAGGCATCCAAGGCAGGACAGGGCACGCATGGCAGACTCCACGGAATGGGCGCAGAACGCCGATTGCAGCATTGGCGCCGACCGCTGGCAAGTCGATTAAACTGGATTCCATGGACCCGATCACACCGCCGCCGCGCTCGCGCACGATTTACCTGCTGCCCAACCTGTTCACCACCGCCGGCCTGTTCGCCGGTTTCTACGCGATCATCGCCGCGGCCAACGGGGATTTCGTCAATGCCAGCATCGCCGTGTTCGTGGCGGCGGTGATGGATGGCCTGGACGGGCGCGTGGCGCGCCTGACCGGTACCAGCAGCGAATTCGGCGTGCAGTACGACTCGCTGGCCGACCTGGTCAGCTTCGGCATGGCTCCGGCGCTGGTGATGTACCACTGGTCGCTGTCGTGGCTGAAGTTCGACGATCCGCTGCTCGGCCGCGTCGGCTGGGCCGTGGCCTTCCTGTATGCGGCCTGCGCGGCGCTGCGCCTGGCCCGCTTCAATACCCAGGTAGCGGTGGTCGACAAGCGCTGGTTCGTCGGCCTGGCCAGCCCGGCCGCAGCGGGCCTGATGATGTCCTTCGTCTGGGCGTTCGCCGACGGCAACCTGGGCTGGGACGGCAACCAGCTGCGGTACGTGGCGCTGGCGGTGACGATCATCGCTGCGCTGCTGATGGTCAGCCGCATCCGCTTCTGGAGCTTCAAGGGTGGCGCTGCCAAGGGCACCCGTTCGGACCGCGTGCCGTTCCTGGTGCTGGCACTGGTGCCGGTGGCGATCGCGATTGCGGTCATCGACCTGCCGCGCGTGCTGTTCGCGGTCGGCATCCTGTACGCCTTGTCCGGCCCGGTGATGTGGGCCGTGCAGCGCCTGCGCAAGAAGCCCGAGGCCGCGTGAGCCAGGACCTGCCCGTGCTGTGGTCACCGGCCCAGCAGGCCTGGCTGCAGGCCATGGGCTACACCGTCTATCACGATGGCCAGCTGGCTGCCGAGCTGGATGCCGCGCTGCAGTTGAGCGTGGCCGAAGCCGAGGCCAGCGTCGCCCCGCCGGAACCGGTGCGGGCCCCCGTGCCGTCGCGCGAACAGCATGCCGGGGTGGCGCCCGCAGCCCGCCCGGAACGCCCGGCACCGCCGCGCCGCGAAACGCCGGTCAGTGCCCCGGATACCGTGCCGGCGGCTGAGCGCCCGATGCCCAGCGGCAACGCGCGCCAGCCGGTGGTCCGCCTGCCGGATCGCCTGCAGATCGCGCTGCTGCGTGCGTCCGGCTGCAACCCGAATGACCCGGCTACGCAGCGGTTGATGGACAGCTGGCCGCTGGACCAGCTGCGCCACGACCCGGCCGCCAAGCGTGCGCTGTGGCCGCAGCTGCGTGCCCTGCGCAAGCGGGGCACGCCATGAGCGCGGTCACCCGGCCCGGCCCGGTCAGCCTGCGTGCGCTGCGCGAGAGCGACCTCAATGCGGTGATGGCGATCGAACTGCGCGGCTATCCTTTTCCCTGGACCCGCGGCATCTTCATCGACTGCCTGCGTGCCGGCTATCCCGGCCTGGCGATGGAGCGCGATGGCCTGCTGGTCGGCTATGGCGTGCTCAGCATCGCCGCCGATGAAGCGCACGTGCTGAACATCTGCATCGATCCGCTGGCACAGTCGCGCGGGCTGGGTCGCCAGCTGCTGCGCGCGCTGGTGCAGCTGGCCGCCGACCGTGGCGCACAGCGCGTCTTCCTGGAAGTGCGTCCGTCCAATACGCCGGCGCTGGCGCTGTATCACAGCGAAGGATTCAACGAGATCGGCCGCCGCCCGCGCTACTACCCGGCTGCACAGGGCCGCGAGGATGCGGTCGTGATGGCGATCGAGCTGGTCGACGGCGATCTGCAGGAAATGCCGCCGCTGTAACGCAGACGGGTTGCCGGCCAGCGGCCGGCACTACCGATGCGTCGCTCACGCCAGCCGCAACGCCAGCACGCCGCCCACGATGAGCGACGCTGCCAGCCAGCGCGTGCGCGGCACCCGCTCGCGCAGCAGGAACACCGAGATCAGCAGCGCGAACAGGATCGAGGATTCGCGCAGCGCCGAGATCATTGCCACCGGCGCCTGGGTCATGGCCCACAACGCCATTGCATAGGAGGCGGTGGTGCCGACGCCACCGGCCAGTCCCAGCGGCCAATGCTGCCGCGCATAGTCCAGTACCGCGCCGCCGCGCGTATACAACGCCCACAGCGGCAGCGGGATGCCCGACAGCAGGAACAACCACAACGTGTAGCTGAGCGCGCTGCCGGACTGGCGCGCACCCTGCGCATCGACCAGCGTGTAGGTGGCGATCATCGCCGCTGTCAGCAGCGGCAGGCGCAGCTGGCCGCCGCGCGCACCCAGTGCCATGCACAGGATGCCGGTGCTCACCAGCACCACGCCCAGCCACGCTGCGGCGGGCAATGGCTCACCGAGCAGGGTGCCGGCCAGTGCGACCAGGATCGGCGCGCTGCCACGCATCAGCGGGTAGGCCAGGCTCATGTCGACCTGCTGGTAACAACGCGCGACCAGCCCGTAGTAGGTCACCTGCAGCAGCACCGACGCAGCCAGCCAGGGCCAGCTGTGCGCGGCCGGGAAGGGCAGGAAGGGCAGGGCGGCGGCCGACAGCAACGCGGCACTGCCGGTCACCAGCACGGTACCGAGGAACTTGTCCGGGCCGCGCTTGACGATCGCATTCCAGCTGGCATGCAGCGCCGCGGCAGCGAGGACGAGCAGGAAGATGGAAAGCGGCATCCGCCGATGATGCCATGCGGGGCAAATGGAAACGCCGGGCATCGCCCGGCGTTTCCGATTCCGCTTCGGTGGGTGCCAACCTCTCCCGCCGTGGCAGGTGCCAACCTTGGTTGGCACGCACCAGAGCGCGGCGTTACAGCTTCGCGCGCTGCTCGCGCAGGCCGGCCAGCTGGGTGTTCCAGTCGACCAGGCGCACGCGCTCCTGATCGACCACCGCCGGTGGCACCTTGTCGGTGAACCTGGCCAGCTTGGTTTCGCTCTTTTCCTGCTCGCCTTCCACGCGCTTGATCTCCTTGTCCAGGCGCGCGCGCTCGGCATCGAGATCGACCAGGCCTTCCAGCGGCACCAGCAGCTTCAGCTCGCCCACGATCGCGGCGGCCGCCGGCGGTGCGCTTTCGCCCTCGGCCAGCCACTGGATGCTGTCCAGCTTCAGCAGGAACGACAGCGAGGCGCTGAAGCGTTCGATGCGCACGCGGTCCTGCTCCAGGCCGGCCTGCAGCCGCAGCGGCACCTGCCTGGACGGCGCGACGTTCAATTCGCTGCGCACGCGACGCACCGCACTGATCACCGCCTTCAGCCATTCCACGTCGGCCTCGGCCTGGGCGAAATCACCGGCGAATTCGGCGGCGGTCGGATACGGCCGCAGCGACAGCGTGGTTTCGGCCAGGCCCAGGCGCGGGGCCAGCTGCTGCCACAGCTGTTCGGTGATGAACGGGGTGAGTGGGTGCAGCAGGCGCAGCAGCGCTTCCAGCACGTACAGCAGGGTGTGGCGGGTGCTTTCGGCATCAGCCGCGTCGGCACCGTTCAGTGCCGGCTTGCTCAGCTCCAGGAACCAGTCGCAGAACGCGTTCCAGGCGAACTCGTACAGGCACTGCGCCAGCAGGTCGAAGCGGTACGCGGCGAAATGGCCCTGCGCTTCGGCGGTGGTGGCGGCCAGGCGCGAAAGGATCCAGCGCTCGGCATCGGTGCGCGGGGTCGGCACGCCGGTGAACGCCGCACCTTCGGTGTTCATCAGCGCGAAGCGGCTGGCGTTCCACAGCTTGTTGCAGAAGTTCTTGTAGCCCTCGGCGCGGTTCATGTCGAACTTGATGTCGCGGCCGTGGGTGGCCAGCGCGGCGATGGTGAAGCGCAGCGCATCGGCACCGTGGGCAGCAATGCCGTCCGGGAATTCCTTGCGGGTGGCCTTCTCGATCTTCTCCACCATCTTCGGCTGCATCAGGCCGCCGGTGCGCTTGGCGACCAGGTCGTCGATGGTGATGCCGTCGATGATGTCCAGCGGGTCGAGCACGTTGCCCTTGCTCTTGGACATCTTCTGGCCCTGGCCGTCGCGGATCAGGCCGGTGAAGTAGACGTCCTTGAACGGGATCTTCCCGACCAGGTTGTCGGTGGCCATGATCATGCGCGCCACCCAGAAGAAGATGATGTCGAAGCCGGTGATCAACACCGACGACGGCAGGTAACGATCGAAGCCGCGCTCGGCCATGGCCTGTTCGTTCGGCCAGCCCAGGGTGGAGAACGGCCACAGCTGCGAGGAGAACCAGGTCTCCAGCACGTCGCTTTCCTGGTTCAGCACCACCTCGCTGCCCAGGTTGTGCTTGGCCCGCACTTCCTCTTCGCTGCGACCGACGTAGCAGCTGCCGGTGGCGGCATCGAACCACGCCGGGATGCGGTGGCCCCACCACAGCTGGCGGCTGATGCACCAGTCCTGGATGTTGTTCATCCAGTGGCGGTAGGTGTTGATCCAGTTCGGCGGCACGAAGGCAATGCTTCCGTCCTCGACCAGTTCCAGGCCACGCTTGGCCAGGTCGTCCATCTTCACGAACCACTGGTCGGTCAGGTACGGCTCGATCACCTGGCCGGTTCGGTCGCCACGCGGCACCTGCAGCTTGTGCGCCTTGGTCTCGACCAGGATGCCCAGGTCTTCCAGCTCGGCCAGCACGGCCTTGCGTGCTTCATAGCGGTCCAGGCCCCGGAAGCGTTCCGGCGCGTTCTCGTTCAGCGCCGCCACCGGGGTGAACAGGTTGATCATCGGCAGGCTGTGGCGCACCCCTACTTCATAGTCGTTGAAGTCGTGCGCCGGGGTGACCTTGACCACGCCGGTGCCGAACGCGCGGTCCACGTAGTCGTCGGCGATCACCGGCACGCGCCGGCCGGTCAACGGCAGCACCACGCTCTTGCCGATCAGGTGCGCATAGCGCTCGTCTTCCGGATGCACCATCACCGCGGTATCGCCCAGCAGCGTTTCCGGGCGGGTGGTGGCGACGACCAGGTAGTCGCGGATTTCGCGCAGGGTTTCCACGCCGTCGGCATCGCGCTCGACGTGCTCGTAGCTCAAGCCGTCATCCAGCGTGTAGGCGATCGACCACAGGAAGCCGTCTTCCTCGGCGCTCTCCACTTCCAGGTCGGAAATGGCGGTCTTCAGCACCGGGTCCCAGTTCACCAGGCGCTGGCCGCGGTAGATCAGGCCCTGCTCGTACCAGCGCACGAAGGCCTCGTTGACCGCCGCCGATGGCTGCGGGTCCATGGTGAAAGTGCTGCGCGACCAGTCGGCGGAGGTGCCGAGGCGGCGCATCTGGCGTTCGATGGTGTCGCCGGACTGCTGCTTCCACTCCCAGACCTTGCCGATGAAGCCTTCGCGGCCCAGCGAATCGCGGGTCTCGCCCTTGCCTTCCAGCGCCAGGTTGCGGCTGACCACCATTTCGGTGGCGATGCCGGCATGGTCGGTACCGACCTGCCACAGCGTGTCGTAGCCGCGCATGCGGTGGTAGCGCACCAGCGCATCCATCAGGGTCTGCTGGAAGGCATGGCCCATGTGCAGGGTGCCGGTCACGTTCGGCGGTGGCAGCAGGATGGTGTACGGCTCGCCCGTGCCGGACGGCTTGAAGTGGCCGGCCTTCTCCCAGGCCTCGTAGAGGTCGGTCTCGAAGGACGTCGGGTCGTAGCTGGAGGCGAGTTGGGTCATGCGGGGGAACCGGTAATCAAGGCGGAAGGGAGATCAGCGCGACCCGAGGGCGCGGCGGATCTTCTGGTCGGTGTGGTACTGGCTGACCGCGTAGGCGGCCCAGATGGCGGCGGGCAGCCAGCCGATCAGGGTGATCTGCAGGATCAGGCAGACGATCCCGGCCAGCGGCCGGCCGATGGTGAAGAAGGACAGCCAGGGAAGAATCAGGGCGATCAGCAGGCGCATCAAGGGGTCCTCGCCGGGCTCACATGTCGTGCTTGTTGAGGTCGTAACCGGCGGCCTTGTACTGGCGCCAGCGCTCGCGCAGCGGTTCGCGCGCTTCCGGATCGGCCGGGACCACTTCCAGCACACGCTCGCACTGGCCCAGCCAGGGCTCATCGCGCAGGTTGATCACCAGCGGGCGTGCCGGCGCGTCGGTGCCGGGTACGGCGATCAGCACCAGGGCCTCTTCCTCGTCCATGTCTTCGCCGGCAATCTGGTGCGGGATGTAGGCATCGTTGTCGAACGCCCACAGCAGCTCGTCCAGTTCCTCGGCCTGGGCCTGGTCACGGGCCAGCACCAGGGTGAACAGCCCGGCGTCGTTGGCCTTGCGCGCCAGTTCGCAGACCAGGCGCAACGGCTCGGTCAGGAAGCGGGGCTTGGCGATCAGGTAGAAGTCGGCGCGGGGCATGGCAGGGTCCGGGTCAGGCAAGGGCCCGGCAGTGCCGGGCGAGGCCCCGGCCGGCGTCTGCCGGCCAGGGTCGGGTACGGCATCAGGCGCGGGCGACCTGGTCCAGCAGCCACTGGCTCAGCAGGCCGACCGGGCGGCCGGTGGCCATGCCACGCTTGCCTTCATCGCTGGCGACGCCGGCGATGTCCAGGTGGGCCCAGCGCTGGCCTTCGGTGAAGCGCGACAGGAAGCAGCCGGCGGTGATCGCGCCGGCCCAGCGGCCGCCGATGTTGTAGACGTCGGCGAAGGTCGAATCCAGCATCGGCTGGTACTCGTCCCACAGCGGCAGGCGCCAGGCGCGGTCGAACACGTGCTCGCCGGCGGCCAGCAGCTCGTTGGCCAGGTCGTCGTGCTTGCTCATCAGGCCGGCGGTCTGGTGGCCCAGGGCGACCATGCAGGCACCGGTCAGGGTGGCGACGTCGACCAGCGCGGCCGGCTCGAAGCGCTGTGCGTAGGTCAGCGCGTCGCACAGGATCAGGCGGCCTTCGGCGTCGGTGTTGCCGACTTCGATGGTCTTGCCCGACATCGAGGTGATCACGTCGGAAGGACGGTAGGCGTTGCCGTCGATGGCGTTTTCCACCGCCGGCACCACCACCACCAGGTTCAGCGGCAGCTTGGCCTTGACCGCCGCGACGAAGGTGCCGATGACGTTGGCGCCGCCGCACATGTCGTACTTCATCTCTTCGATGCCGCCCTGGGTCTTCAGGTTGACGCCACCGGTATCGAAGGTGATGCCCTTGCCGACCAGCACGTAGGGCTTGGCGTCGCCGCCATTGTTCCACTTCAGCACGACCAGACGCGGGCGGTTGGCCGAACCGCGGGCCACGGCCAGCAGCGAGCCCATGCCCAGCGCTTCCATCTGGTGCTCGTCGAGGATCTCGGCTTCGGCACCCTCGTGCTCGCCGGCGAACTTCACGCCCACGTCGGCCAGATAGGCCGGGGTGCAATAGTTCGGCGGCAGGTTGCCCAGCTCGCGGGCGAACTCGACACCGGCGGCGATGGCCTGGCCCTGGGCCAGGGCCTGGGCGTCGTCACCGGCCACGGCCAGCTGGGCCAGGCCGGCATCGTCGGCCTTCTTCTTGCCCAGGGTGGCGGTGTAGCGGTAGGCGGCGTGATCGGCGGCGATCACTGCCTGGCGGATCGCCCAGGCCGCGTCGCGGTCCTTGATGGCCAGTTCGGACAGGGTGAACAGCGCGCTGCGGACGGCGCCGGCCTTCAGCGCGCGCACCGCGTCGCCCACGGCCTTCAGGTACTGCGGCACGCCGAAGCGGGCGGCGTCGCCGAGGCCGACCACCAGCACGCGCGGCGCGGTCACGCCCGGCAGGTCGTGCAGCAGGGTGGTCGCACCGGTCTTGCCGGACAGGTCGCCACGCTGGGCCAGGGCGGCCAGGCGGCCACCGCTGGCGGCGTCCAGGGCCTGCGCGGCCGGGGTCAGGGTATGGTCGGCATACGCGCCGACCACCAGGCAATCAACGGTGGCGGCGGCCGGAGCAACGTGGTTCAGGGTGAATTCGAGGGCCATTGAGCAGATTCCATTGGCGAGTCCGTACAATCGCAGGCCGTTTACGCCCAGACAGTAGACTGGGCGGCACCGCGAACGAACCCCAGAGTTTAAACCACCGCCCCATGCTGAAGCTCGACCGATACCTGCTGGGCGATTTCGTCCAGAGTTTCCTGGCTACCCTGATCGTCCTGCTGGTGGTCAGCGTGGGCGGCGTGCTGGTGGACATCCTCGGCAACATCGCCGACGGACGCCTGCCGGCCAAGCTGCTGTTCTCCCAGCTGGGCCTGCAGTTCATCGCCTACCTGCCGCTGATCCTGCCGCTGGCGCTGATGCTGGGCCTGCTGCTGGCCGTGGCCCGGCTCTACCGCGACTCGGAGATGGCGGTCATCACCGCCATTGGCGTGGGGCCCAAGCGGCTGCTGCGGCCACTGCTGATGCTGGTGGTGCCGGTGGTGCTGCTGGTCGGCGCCTGCTCGCTGTGGCTGGGCCCGTGGGCCGGCCGGATGGCCGAGCAGATGATCATCGAGGCCAACCGCAGCGTGCTGATGGCCGGCCTGGAGCCGGGCCGCTTCACCCCGCTGCCCAATGGCGGCGTGGTGTACCTGTCCTCGATCTCGCCCGATGGCACCCAGCTGGGCAAGGTGTTCCTGCAGCGCCAGAAGGATGACCGCCTGGAAGTGGTGTCCGCCAATGGTGGCCGCATGTTCTTCGAGGGCACCCGCCAGCGCTTCCTGGAGCTGGATGATGGCCACCAGGTGGAAGGCCCGGTGGCCGGCGCGCTGGATTACCGGCTGGCGACCTTTGCCCGCAACGACGTGGCCCTGCCCGACGGTGCACAGACCCGCACCGAGGACGACCCGGAACTGATGCCGACCCTGCAGCTGATCGGCGATGAGCGCCCCCAGGCGCAGGCGCAGCTGCACCGCCGCCTGGCACCGCCGCTGATCGCGCTGGCCTTCGCCCTGCTGACCGTGCCGCTGGGTCGCAGCTCGCCGCGCCAGCAGCGCTACGGCCGCATGATGCTGGCCCTGATGGCCTACATGGTGGGCACCAACCTGATGTTCATCGGCAGTGGCTGGATCGCCAACGGCAAGATTCCGGCCGCGCTCGGCCTGTGGTGGTTGACCGTGCCGCTGCTGGCGCTGGCGATCTGGATGTATGCACGTGATGGCCGCCTGGGCCGCTCGAAGGGAGCCCGCGCATGAGGCTGCGCCCGATGCGTTTCGATCTGTACCTGGGCCAGTCGGTGTTCACCACGGTGCTGCTGACCTGGGCGGTGCTGGTCGGCCTGGACGTGGTGATGGCGTTCTCCGGCGAGTTCAAGGACATCGGCAAGAACGGCTACACCCTGGGCCATGCCGCCGCCTGGGTGCTGTACACGGTGCCGCGCCGCGCCTACACGATGTTCCCGACCGCCGCGGTGATCGGCGCGCTGATGGGTCTGGGCCAGCTGGCCGCGACCTCGGAGCTGACCGCCCTGCGTGCGCTGGGCCTGTCGCGCAAGCGCCTGAGCGTGTCGGTGGCGATCGCGCTGTCGCTGCTGACCGCAGTGATGGTGCTCAGCGCCGAGACGCTGGGCCCGTGGGGGCAGGACCGTGCCGATGCATTGAAGGCCAGTGCCAAGTGGGGGCGGGACATCTCCACCACCCGCTACTCCGGCCTATGGGCACGCGAAGGCGACACCTTCCTCAACGCCCAGAGCGGCGAGGAACAGCTGGTGGGCGACAAGGGCACGCGGCTGATCCTGCGTGACGTGCGCCTGTACCGGATCGCCGAAGACGGCAATATCGCCTCGTTGACCCATGCCGCCACCGCCGAGCACGACAAGGACGGTTGGGTGCTGACCGGGGTGCGTCGCGACACCTTCGGCGAGCGCTCGGCCACCCGTCAGGAAGTGGCGCGTGAGCCGTGGAACTCGAAGCTGGATCCGGCGGCGCTGGCCACCGGCATCGCCAAGCCGCGAAACCTCAGTGTGGCCGAGCTGAGCACCAGCATTGCCTACCGCCAGCGCAACGGGCTGGATGCGCGCGATTTCGAGGATGTGTACTGGAGCCGCTGGTTCTACCCGGTGAACGTGCTGGCGCTGTGCCTGGCCGCGGTGCCGTTCGCGTTCGGGTCGCTGCGTAGCGGCGGCATGGGCAAGCGCCTGTTCCTGGGCATCCTGTTTGCACTGGGCTTCTGGCTGCTGCAGCTGTTCTTCGGCCGCATGGCCGGTGCGCTGAAGTTCGATTACCGCATTGCCTATGCGCTGCCGCCGATCGTCATGCTGGCCGTGTCCGGACTGTTGTTCCGGCGCAAGTCGGGCTGATTCTGGTAGCGCGGGGCCATGCCCGGCGCTACCGGGGCAATCCACCGCTTCGGCATCCGTGCCACGACCACCAGCATCCCGGCCCAGCGTGCTGGATTCTGTAGAGCCGAGCCCATGCTCGGCTGCTTTTTGCGCACCGCCTGCCAGCCGAGCATGGGCTCGGCTCTACAGATCGTGCATCACCGCTTGGGCATGCGCACCAGGCGGGTGCCGCTGGCGCGGTCGTGCCAGGTCAGGCGTTGGCGGTCGACCCAGGCCCACCAGAATCCCAGGCCGCCGAGCAGCAGCGACAGCGTCCCCACCGCGAAGCGCAGCCACAGCTGGCCGCGCCGCAACGACGTGCCATCGCGCGACTGCAGTTTCAGCCGCCACGGCCGCATGCCCAGCGTCTGCCCGCCACGGCGCCAGCTGGCCGTGGCATACCACCCCGTGATCGCCCAGCACACCGCCCACAGCAGCCACTGCCAGATACTGAACGGTGCGATGTTCTCGCGCTGCGCGTGGCCGCTGAAGGTGTAGGCGAGGGTGAACAGCGTGCCGGCCAGCATCCACAGCGCCAGCACCGGCAGCGCGTCGTAGACCATCGCCAGCATGCGCCAGGGCAGCAGCGCGCGCGGACGGAGCGTTTCGGTAGCGGCCGCAGGGGCCGTGTCGGTGGCAGGGCGGGACATGCGCCGAGCATACGCAAAGCTGGCCGTGCCCGCAGTGGCCCTCGTATCCTGCATGCATGGCCCTTGTTTCCACCCCCGCCGAACGCCGCCAGCTGGTCCAGCAACTGCCCGAGCTGCGCGCCGACGACAGTGTGCGCATCCAGCGCTTCCTCGATGCGATCTGGGCCGAGAACGGCCTGGCCCGCGCCACCCTGGACAGCTACCGGCGCGACCTGGAAGGGCTGGCGCGCTGGATGGATGGACGCGACGGTGGCCTGGCCGGCATCGAACGTCCCGGGCTGTTCGACTACCTGGCCTGGCGCACCCGCCACGGCTGGTCGCCGCGCAGCAACGCGCGCCTGCTGTCGGCGCTGCGGGCGTTCTTCGCCGATGGCGTGCGCCGTGGCGAACGCAGCGAAGACCCCAGTGCGCTGCTCGACCCCCCGAAGCTGCCGCGGCTGTTGCCCAAGGCGCTGGCCGAGAGCCAGATCGATGCGCTGCTGGCGGCACCGGACATCGACAGCCCGCTGGGCCTGCGCGACCGCGCCATGCTGGAACTGATGTATGCCGCCGGCCTGCGCGTGAGCGAGCTGGTGCTGCTGCCGGCCACGGCGGTCAACCTGCGCCAGGGCGTGTTGCGGGTCACCGGCAAGGGCAGCAAGGAACGGCTGGTGCCGCTGGGCGAGGAATCGCAGCACTGGCTGGAGCGTTACCTGCAGCAGTCGCGCCCGCTGCTGGTCGGCAAGGGCAAGGTGCATGCCCTGGCGGATGGTCAGACCCCGTTGTTCATCGAGCCGACGCTGCATGCGCTGACCCGGCAGGCGTTCTGGCACCTGGTCAAGCGCCATGCGCAGGTGGCCGGCATCGACCCGGCGCGGATCAGCCCGCATGGCCTGCGCCACAGCTTCGCCACCCATCTGCTCAACCGCGGTGCCGACCTGCGCGCGCTGCAGATGCTGCTCGGCCACAGTTCCTTGTCGACCACCCAGATCTACACCCTGGTAGCGCGCGAGCATCTGCAGAAGCTGCACGCCCGCCACCATCCGCGCGGCTGAGCGCCGGGCTGAATCGCTGCCCGGGGCCGTGCCGGGCGTCGCGGCCCGGTACCGGCGGCTGTGTCAAAATCCGGGGTCTTCTTCTGCTGCGGATCGCTCCATGCTCCGATTTGCCATCGCCGCCGTGTTCGGTGCGCTCAGCCTGACCGCCTGCGCCCAGCCGGCTCCGCCGGCCGCCAAGGCGCCTGCTGCCGCTGCGGCAAAGGCCAGCCCGGCCGCCAACGCGCCGGCCGACCAGGCGGTACGTGCCGCGTTGACCGCGCTCAATCCGGGTTTCCAGGTCGATTACATCGGTGCCGCGCCGTTCCCCGGCTTCCGCGAGGTCGTCGTTTCCGGCCAGCTGCTGTACGTGTCCGATGACGGCCGCTACCTGTTCCAGTCGCAGCCTTACGACACCCGCGCCAAGGGCCCGGCCAACAGCGAGGGCCTGCTTGGTTACCGCCGCGGCCTGCTGGCCAAGGCCAACCACGGCGATCGCATCGTGTTTGCCGCGCCGAACGCCAAGTACACCATCAGCGTGTTCACCGACATCGAGTGTGGTTACTGCCGCAAGCTGCACCAGGACATCGCCGAACTCAACCGCAACGGCATCACCGTCGAGTACCTGGCGTTCCCGCGCATGGGCCTGGGCAGCAAGGACTACACCGACATGATCTCGGTCTGGTGTGCAGCGGATCGTCGCCAGGCCCTGACCAACGCCAAGCGCGGTGGCAGCGTGCCGGCCAGGAACTGCACCAACCCGGTGGCGATGCAGTACGCGCTGGGCCAGCAGCTGGGCGTGAATGGAACGCCGGCGATCTTCGCGCCGGATGGCACCCAGCTGGGCGGCTACCTGCCGCCGGCGCAGCTGCGTGCCGCGCTGGAGAAGCTGTCGGCCAAGCGCTGATCGTCGCTGGTCTTTTTCTGTAGAGCCGAGCCCATGCTCGGCTGCGGAAACAGCAGCCGAGCATGGGCTCGGCTCTACAGGCAGGAAGCCGGGGATGCGTGTCGCATCCCCGGCCTTTTGCTTACTTCAGGCCATCACTGACCGCCTTGGTCAGCGTGCCCTGCGCATCGTCACCGCTGAACTCCCAGACGAACGCGCCGCCCAGGCCCTGGGTCTTCACGTAACCCATCTTGCGGGTGATGTTGGCCGGGGTGTCGAAGCTCCACAGCGTGCTGCCGTTGTAGATCCAGGTGGCACCGGCGGTGTTGTCGGTGTAGCCCGGCCACGCCAGGTTCTTCAGCACCTTCCAGTCCTCGATGCCGGCTTCATACGTACCCGGGGCGGCGCCGGTCGCGATCTGGTACAGGCCGTTGTTGGCGTTGGCCACACCCGTCCAGCCACGCCCGTAGTAGCCAATGCCCAGGTTGAGCTTGGCGGCGGGCACGCCACGGCTGATGAAGGCCTCGATGGCGTCGTTGCTGTTGTACAGCTTCTGGTCGCCGGTGGACGGATCATTCGGCGAATCGAACAGCGCCGACTGGTGATTGGTCTTCGCATCCCACGCGCCGTGGAAGTCGTAGGTCATCACGTTGATGTAGTCCAGGTACGGGTGGTATGCGGCCGGATCGGTGACACGGATCTTGTCGATGCCGGCACCCACCGCCACCGTCAGCAACAGGCCCGGCCGCACCGCATCGAGCTGGCGGCGGAACTCGGCCATCAGCGCGGTGAAGTTGGCGTTGTCTTCCGGCTTGCCGCATTCGATGCCACAGGCCACCGGGTATTCCCAGTCGATGTCGATGCCGTCGAACACGCCCAGCGCGGCACCGGCACCGCCGGCACCGTCGGTCACCGGCAGGTTGCCCTTGATGTAGGCGTCGATGCACGAGGCGACGAAGGCCTGGCGGTTTTCCGGGCGCGCTGCGCTGGAGAAGCCGCGCGACCAGGTCCAGCCACCCAGCGAGATCAGCACCTTCATGCCCGGGTATTTGGCCTTGAGCTGCTTGAGCTGGTTCCAGTTGCCGCGCAGCGGCTGGTCCCAGGTATCGGCACTGCCGCTGACGCTCTCGGCGGCACTGAAGGCCTTGGTGTAGTCGGCGAAGGCATCGCCACCGGCACCGCTGTTCGGATCCGACGGCTGGGTGATGCCGACTTCGCATCGGTTGTTGCGCACGTTGCCGAACGCGTAGTTGATGTGGGTCAGGCGTGCGGCCGAGCCGCTGCTGTCGATGTTCTTGACCCGGTAGTTGCGGCCGTAGATGCCCCACTGGGTGAAGTAACCGATGACCCGCTTGCCGGTGGTGCCGCCGTCACCGGCCAGCGTGGTGGCGCTGATTTCGGTGCCCTGTGCCGACGCATTGCCGGCGTTGTCGCGCGCCCGCACGCGGTAACGGTAGGTGGTCGATGCGGTCAGCCCGCCATCCACATAGCTGGCGCTGGACGGCGAACCGACCAGGCTGCCGTTGCGGTACACGTCATAGCCAGCCAGGCCACTGCCGCCGGTGTTGTCGGTGGACGGGCTCCAGCTGAGCGCGATGCTGCTGGCGGTGCGCGTTCCGGCCGCCAGCCCGCCCGGCACGCTCGGTGCGGTGGTATCGCCACCGGCGGCGTTGACGGTGATGGTGATGGTCGGGGTGCTGGTGGTGGCGTTGTTGTTGTCGGTGGCGACCGCGCGCAGGGTGTGGCTGCCGGCGCTGGCATTGGCCCAGCTGGCCGCATACGGCGCACCGGTGGCCACGCCCAGCGAGCTGCCGTCGCGGAAGAACTCGACCTTGGCGACGCTGCCGTCCGGGTCACTGGCGGTAGCGGTCACGTTGACCGTGCTGCCGGCGCTGAAGGTGGCGCCGTTGGCCGGCGAGGTCAGGCTGACCACCGGCGGCTGGTTGCTGCCGCTGCCATCGCAGGCACCAAGGTTGGTGTAGTAGGGCGCACCGGCCGGATGGTCCGGCGGCGCGTTCCAGATGTCCTGGTTCGCCCGATAGAGGACGCCTCCTTTCTGCAGGGTATCGCCGGCCCGGTAGATCCTGGCCTGGTCCCACTGGGCCACGCCGGCACAGCTGGCAGCCTGCGCCAGGCCGGGCAGGGCGGCGGTACCGGCGGCCAGGGCAAGCAGCCAGGCCAGGTGGCGGGGACGACAGCTTCGGGTCGAACGTTCGGCACTGCGCACAATCGGGTCGTACATGGGTAAGTCTCCGATCAAAGGGCGCGCGGGCCCCGATGGCGCCGCGCGTGACGCAGGTCCGGGCGTCGCCCGGGAAGGCGACGGAGGGGGCGGACGGGGTACCTGGGGGGCCGGGGAGAGAGTCCGGCGCCAGGTGGGGACAACGTTGTCATCAATCGCGTGGTCAATCCGTGAGCAAGCGCATGGTTCCGGGATTCGGGCGGAGAGCGGCGCTGCGCGCGGTCGGCGGCCATCGGCGGAGCCCCCTCGTGGCTGGTCGGGCGCGAATTCATGGGTTTGGCCGGGTGGGTGGGGTCAGGCGGGGACGCCGTGAACCCGTCCCTGGGGGCTTGGCCGCGGCATCCATGCCGCGGACACCCCGCCTGACCCCACCCACCCGGCCTCTGACAGGTTCCTGCGCAGCCAGCCACGAAAGACAGAACAAAAAATCAAAATCAAAAGCAGAAGCCGGTCGCTGCGCTCTCCAATGCCTGATTTCTGATGTTCCCTGGTTGCCGGCCAGCGGCCGGCACTACCGCAGAGCATGCACGCATGGCGTGGATTTACCGCAGATCGCGGAAATCTGTCGAAGGCGGGGTGGGTCCGGTGGCGGGGGTGTCCGCGGCATGGATGCCGCGGCCAAGCCCCCAGGGACGGGTTTACGGCGTCCCCGCCATCCGGACCCCCCGCCACCCCACGGGAACCCCGCTTTTGCTTTGGCCGTTGCTGTTGCCGTTGCCCTGGCCTTGGCGGGTGCCGGGCGCCGCCCGGCCAGAGCCCTTCCCCCGCTTCCGGTACAATGTCGGGCCCGTTTCCCAACTACGGTTCCCCGGACATGATGGTCCTCGAGGGCGCGCCCGCCCTGTCGCCGTTCCGCCGCGAACGTCTTGAATCCCGCCTGCAGTCCATCGCTCCCTCCCTGCGCATCAGTGGTGCCTGGCACGTCTACTTCGTGCAGCCCGAAGGCAGCGCCGCCCCCGACCTGACCACCCTGTGCCGCATCCTCGAAGCGGCGCCGCAGGCCGAAGCCGTGGCCGACGGCGCGGTCAGCCGCATCGTGGTGCCGCGCCTGGGCACGCTGTCGCCGTGGTCGAGCAAGGCCACCGAACTGGTCCGCGGTGCCGGCCAGCCAGTCAGCCGGGTCGAGCGTGGCCTGCGCATCGACGTGCAGGGCTGGCCGGCCGATGCCGCCGCCCAGCAGGCGCTGGTCAAGGCGCTGCACGACCCGATGACGCAGTCGGTGCTGGAGACCGTGGAACAGGGCCAGGCGCTGTTCTCGGCACCGGCCCAAGGTGAACTGGAGCGCGTGCCGGTGGACCAGCTGGAGGCCGCCAACCAGCGCCTCGGCCTGGCCATGGCCCAGGACGAGATCGACTACCTGCGCGAGCGTTTCACTGCGCTGGGCCGGTCGCCGTCGGACGTGGAACTGATGATGTTCGCGCAGGCCAATTCCGAGCACTGCCGCCACAAGATCTTCAACGCCAGCTGGACCATCGACGGCCAGGAGCAGGACCGCTCGCTGTTCCGGATGATCAAGAACACCCACCAGCAGACTCCGCAGCACACGCTCAGCGCGTACAGCGACAATGCCGCGGTGATCGAAGGCCATCCGGCCTCGCGCTATCGCCCCGATCCGGCCAGTGGCGAATACCGCCGCGAGCCGCAGGTGCCCAGCGCGTTCCAGATCAAGGTGGAAACGCACAACCACCCGACCGCGATCGCGCCGTTCCCGGGTGCCTCGACCGGTGCCGGTGGCGAGATCCGCGACGAGGGCGCGACCGGCCGTGGCGGCAAGCCGAAGGCGGGCCTGACCGGCTTCTCGGTCTCGCACCTGCGCATCCCCGAGCTGCCGCAGCCGTGGGAAGCGCCGCGCGCGCTGAACCCGCGCATGGCGCCGGCGCTGGAAATCATGACCGACGGCCCGCTCGGCGGCGCCGCGTTCAACAACGAATTCGGCCGACCGAACCTGCTCGGCTACTTCCGCAGCTTCGAGCTGCCCGAAGGCGCCGATCTGGTGCGTGCGTACGACAAGCCGATCATGCTGGCCGGCGGCCTCGGCGCGATCGACCGCGTGCAGGTCGACAAGATCCCGCTGCAGGCCGGTGATGCGGTCATCGTGCTCGGCGGGCCGGCGATGCTGATCGGCCTGGGCGGTGGCGCCGCCAGTTCGGTGGCCTCCGGCGAGAGCGCCGAGGACCTGGACTTTGCCAGCGTGCAGCGCGACAACCCGGAAATGGAGCGCCGCTGCCAGGAGGTCATCGACCGCTGCGTGGCGATGGGCGCCAACAACCCGATCAAGTTCTTCCACGACGTCGGTGCCGGTGGCCTGTCCAATGCCATCCCCGAACTGCTGCACGACTCCAAGGTCGGCGGTGTCATCGACCTGGGCAAGGTGCCCACCGATGATCCGTCGCTGTCGCCGATGCAGCTGTGGTGCAACGAGTCGCAGGAGCGCTACGTGCTGGGCGTGGCCCAGGAGCGCCTGGCCGAGTTCGCCGCGCTGTGCGCCCGCGAGCGCTGCCCGTTCGCTGCCGTTGGCGTGGCCACCGCCGAGGAGCACCTGGTGGTGGCCTACGGTGCCGTGCCGGGCCACACCCCGGCCGATGCGCCGATCGACCTGCCGATGGACGTGCTGTTCGGCAAGCCGCCGAAGATGCACCGCGACACCGCGCACCCGCCGGCACCGCGCTGGCCGGCGCTGAAGACCGGCGGCCTGGACCTGCAGGAAGCCGGCCTGCGCGTACTCGCGCACCCGACCGTCGCCTCGAAGAACTTCCTGGTCACCATCGGTGACCGCAGCGTCGGTGGCCTGACCGCGCGTGAGCAGATGGTCGGCCCGTGGCAGCTGCCGGTGGCCGACGTGGCGATCACCCTGGCCGACTTCGATGGCGTGGCCGGCGAAGCGATGTCGATCGGCGAGCGCGCCCCGCTGGCCCTGCTCGACGCCGCTGCGTCGGCACGCATGGCGGTGGGCGAAGCGCTGACCAACCTGTGTGCGGCCCCGGTCGATGCGCTGGATGAAATCAAGCTGTCGGCGAACTGGATGGCCGCGGCCGGCCATCCGGGCGAAGACGCACTGCTGTACGACGCGGTGAAGGCGGTGGGCATGGAACTGTGCCCGCAGCTGGACATCAGCATCCCGGTGGGCAAGGACTCGCTGTCGATGCAGGCGCAGTGGCACGACCAGGGCGAAGCGCACAAGAGCGTGTCGCCGGTGTCGCTGGTGATCTCGGCGTTCGCGCCGGTCGCCGACGTGCGCAAGCAGCTGACCCCGCTGCTCGACCGCGACGTGGACAGCGAGCTGTGGCTGATCGGCCTGGGTGCCGGCAAGCAGCGCCTGGGCGGTTCGATCCTGGCCCAGGTGCACGCCGACCATGGCGATCTGCCGGCCTTCGCCGGTGCCGCTCCGGACCTGGACGATCCGCAGCGCCTGCGTGGCTTCTTCGAGCTGATCCGCGATGCGCGCCAGTCCGGCCTGCTGCTGGCCTACCACGACCGCAGCGACGGTGGTGCCTTCGCCGCGCTGTGCGAAATGGCCTTCACTTCGCGCCTTGGCCTGGACATCACGCTCGATGCCTGGGGCGATGATCCGTTCCGCAGCCTGTTCAACGAAGAACTGGGTGCGGTGGTGCAGATCGCGCGCGAAGACCGCGCTGCGTTCGCCGACCTGGTCGAACGCCACGCACTGACCGAATGCGCACAGCGCATCGCCAAGCCGACCACCGCGCCGGTGGTGCGCGTGTCGCTGGGTGGCGAGAACCTGGCCGAATGGCGTTGGGACGCACTGTTCGACGCCTGGTGGTCGGTCACCCACGCGATGCAGAAGCGCCGCGACAACCCGGCCAACGCCGATGCCGAGCGCGAGGTCGCCCGTGCCTTCAACGCACCGGGCCTGAAGCCCAAGCTCAGCTTCGACCTGAACGAGGATGTGGCGGCACCGTTCATCAGCACCGGTGCGCGTCCGCGCGTGGCGGTGCTGCGCGAGCAGGGCGTCAACGGCCAGATCGAAATGGCCAACGCCTTCGAACGTGCCGGCTTCCGCGCCTTCGACGTGCACATGAGCGACCTGATCGAAGGCCGCGTGGCGCTGCAGGACTTCACCGGCCTGGTCGCCTGCGGCGGCTTCAGCTACGGCGACGTGCTCGGTGCCGGCCGTGGCTGGGCCACCTCGATCCTGGAGCGCAGCGCGCTGCGTGATGCCTTCGCCGCGTTCTTCGCGCGCGAAGACAGCTTCGCGCTGGGCGTGTGCAACGGCTGCCAGATGATGAGCCAGCTCAAGAACATCATCCCGGGTGCCGGGCACTGGCCGCAGTTCCGCCGCAATGCCAGCGAGCAGTTCGAAGCCCGCACCGCGCTGCTGGAAGTGGTGGAATCGCCGTCGATCCTGCTGCGTGGCATGGCCGGCTCGCGCCTGCAGGTAGCGGTAGCGCACGGCGAAGGCCAGGCCGTGTTCGACAACGCCGTCGACCAGGCTGCCGCCCGCGTCTCGCTGCGCTACATCGATGGCCATGGCAACGTCGCCAGCCAGTACCCGCTGAACCCGAACGGTTCGCCGGACGGCATCACCGGCCTGACCAGCACCGACGGCCGCGTCACCATCATGATGCCGCACCCGGAGCGCACCCCGCGCGCGCTCAACCTGAGCTGGGCACCGGCTGAATGGCAGGGTGATTCGCCGTGGATGCGCATGTTCCGCAACGCGCGGGTGTGGTGCGGCTGATCGCATCGTTCCGCGCAGGCCGCAATGCCACCGCGTATGGAAAAACCCGCCGCTTTGTCGGCGGGTTTTTCTTTGTGTGCGTGAAATTGCTGATCTGGCCGCTAGTTACATCCGTTTTTCATGCGCCAGCAGTTCGTCACGTATGTCTAACAAAATGCCTTTATAAACACGTGAAATAGTGAACTGCTTCACGGCAATAGGATTTGTCGTGTCAAAGTCTTGACGATCTGCAAAGTTGCCGTTAACACTTGAACCCCGTTTCAGAATCATTCATTTCGCAGTAACCGGTTGGCGCACGCGCTCGGTTTTCTGTCGCTGCGCGCCGTTCGGCAATACCCCGCAGTAAATCACGCGAATAAACGCCCCCAGGGGACGTTGGGCCGGAAAGCCCAGCGGTGGCGTTGCTTTGCCCAAAACCAGTCCAATCAGGAGCCGTACCGATGAATCGGATTTATCGCAAGGTCTGGAACAAAGCACTGGGTCAGTTGGTGGTGGCCTCGGAACTGGCCTCCTCCGACAGCAGCAGTGGCGGGGTCGTCGACCAGCGCCGCGATGCGACACAGGCCACGCCCGCACTGCTGGCGGTGGCACTGGGCCTGGTATTGGGGTTGGGCATGAGCGGCAGCGCGACGGCACAGTCGGTGCAGATCGGCGGCAGCGCCACCTGCGTTGCATTCAGCGGCAAGCTGCTGGAAAAGTGCCTGATCGAAGGCTCGGCCACGGCCAAGGGCAGCAACGCGGTGGCGATCGGCAGCAACAGCAATGCCAGCGCCGCCAACAGCGTGGCGCTGGGCGCTGGCTCCAAGGCCACGCGGGCCAATACCGTGTCCATCGGCGATGCCGGCAAGGAGCGGCAGATCACCAACGTGGCTGCTGGCACGCAGGGCACCGATGCGGTGAACAAGGCGCAGCTGGACGCGCAGGCGCGCGCCACGCAGGCCGCGCTGGCTGATGTCGCCGCCGATGGAAACCGCTATTTCAAGGCCGACGGCGCAGGCGATGACAGCGACGCGGCGAAGATCGAGGGGCAGGGCGCAGTCGCGGCCGGCGCCGGTGCACAGGCGCTGGCCAACGCCACCACCGCCATCGGAACCCAGGCCATTGCCGCCGGTCTCGGCGCCAGTGCCTTCGGCCAGGGCGCCCTGGCCATCGGCGATGCCAGCGTGGTGGTCGGGCAGAGCGCGGCCGCGTTCGGGCTTGGCGATACAGCCGTCGGCGCCAGCGCGTACGCAGCCAGCGAGAACGGCGCGGCCACCGCACTCGGTGCGTTGTCCGAAGCCACTGCCGATGGCGCGACGGCCGTCGGCGGTGGTGCCGTGGCGATGGGCCCGGGCAGCACCGCACTGGGCCGCGGCGCCACTGCCGCCAATGAAGCATCGATCGCGGTGGGGGCGTTCAGCACTGCCGTGGGTGAGTACAGCACCGCGCTGGGGTCCAACTCGGCGGCGGTCGCCACCGGCAGCGTGGCGCTGGGCGCCGGCTCGCTGGCCGACCGTGTCGACACCGTGTCGGTCGGCGCCGCCGAATACGGCCTGACCCGGCAGATCACCAGCGTCGCGGCGGGCACCGAAGACACCGACGCGGTCAACGTCGGCCAGTTGAAGGGCGTCGCCGCCGTGGCCGATGCCACCGCCAAGCGTTTCCAGGCCACGGGCAGCAGCAACAGTGATGCGGGTGCATTGGCCGAGGGCGACGAGGCGCTGGCGGCTGGCGAGGCGGCCAACGCCATCGGCAACGGCACCACCGCCGTGGGCGCGGGCGCCAATGCCGTCGCACAGAACGCGACCGCGGTGGGCAACAACGCACTGGCCTCAGGTCAGAACAGTGCCGCGTTCGGCAACAACGCGCAGGCCAACGGCCCAGGCAGTGTCGCCGTCGGTGGTGCTGCGGTGGATGCCGATGGCAATCCGCTGATCACCAGTGGCGGCGTGCCGGTGGAAACCGGCGCCACCAGTGCCGGTGTCGGTGGTACTGCGGTGGGTGCGAGTGCCGAGGCCGGCGGTTTCGCCGCGTCTGCCTTTGGCGTGGGCGCATATGCCGCCGGCGCGCAGTCGTCCGCGTTCGGTGCGGTTGCCAATGCCATCGGTGATTACTCCACCGCGCTGGGTACGCAGAGCAATGCCACCGGCACCAGCAGCGTGGCCATCGGCGGCCCGGCCGATCTGATTCCAGGCCTGGGCTTCTTCGTGCAGACCCAGGCCAGCGGCGAAGCGTCGACCGCCGTCGGCGCCGGCGCCATCGCCAGCGGTGATCGCGCGGTGGCCAACGGCAGCCTGACCGAAGCGTCCGGCGCCGAAGCGACTGCGGTCGGCTACTTCGCCTACGCACCGGGCGAGAACGCCAGCGCGCTCGGCGCGCAGACCTGGGCCAGCGGCGCGCAGAGCACCGCCGTGGGCTACTACGCCACCGCACGCGGTGCCAACAGCGTTGCGCTCGGCGCCAACTCCGAAGCGGTGCGTGCCAACAGCGTGGCCGTGGGCAGTGCCGGCAACGAACGGCAGATCACCAGCGTCGCCGCGGGCAGTGAAGCCACCGATGCAGTGAACAAGGCGCAGCTCGACGCGGTGGCCAGCACCGCCGACAGCACAGCGCGCTTCTTCCAGGCCCAGCCGGAAGCAGGCAGCGATGCGGGTGCATTGGCCGAGGGCGAAGGTGCGGTTGCGGCGGGTTCGTCGAGCAATGCGATCGGCGCCGGCGCGGTTGCACAGGGCGCAGCAGCCTCGGCCATCGGTGACGACGCCGTGGCGGTGGGTCGCAACAGCAACGCCACCGGCAATGGCGGTGTTGCCATCGGTGGCCTCGGCCAGGCCTACGACGAGTACAACCAGCCGATCATCGGTGCCGACGGTACGGCACAGCAGGTCGGCACCACTGCCGTCGCCGACGCCACAGCGGTCGGCAGTGGTGCGCAGGCGACCGGTGCTGCCAGCAATGCGTTCGGCAACGCCGCCAGGGCCAGCGGAGACAACAGCTTCGCGGCCGGCGGCAAGTCGCGTGCGACCGGCAGCTACGCGGTTGCGGTTGGCGACAGCGCCTTCGCCAGCAGTGACGACAGCACCGCCGTCGGTGGCTACAGCTGGGCTACCGCAAGCGGGGCGAGTGCGTTCGGTTCCGGCGCCTGGGCAACGGCCACCAATGCCTCGGCATTTGGCAACGCGGCCTGGGCCAGTGGCAGTGGTGCGACCTCCATCGGTTACAACAGCTGGGCCAACGGCACCAGCTCCACCGCCGTCGGTCGCGGCGCATTCGGTTATGGCGACAACAGCGTGGCGCTCGGCTTCCAGGCGCTGGGCAACAGCCTCAACAGCATCGCCATCGGCACCAACACGGTGGCCGGTGGTGAAAGCGCGATCGCGCTCGGTGCCGGCAGCAACGCCAGCGCCAGCAACGCCGTCGCACTGGGCGCCGGCTCGGTCGCCAACCGCGCCCGCAGCGTTTCGGTCGGCAGCACCGGCAACGAACGCCAGGTGACCAACGTCGCCGCCGGTACCCAGGCCACCGACGCGGTGAACAAGGCGCAGCTGGATGCCGTGGCGGGCGCGGCAGCCACCACCAGCCGCTTCTTCCAGGCCAGCGGCAACGGCGGTGATGTGGCCGGTGCACTGGTGGACGGTGACAACGCGCTGGCCGCCGGTGATGCGGCCAACGCCATCGGCAACGGGGCCACCGCACTCGGCAGTGGCGCCAACGCGCTGGCCAGCAATGCGCAGGCACTGGGCGTCAACGCCCTGGCCAGCGCCGCCAACGCCAGCGCGGTCGGTGCAAATGCACAGGCGACCGCTGAATACGCAACCGCGCAGGGTGCGGAAAGCGAGGCCAGTGGCGAGCAGAGTGCGGCGTTCGGTGCGGCCAGCATCGCCAGCGGTGCTGGCAGCACCGCGACCGGCGTGCTGTCCGAAGCCTCCGGCGAGGAGGCGGTGGCAGTGGGGTACTTCAGCAATGCCAGTGGCAGCGGCGCCACCGCGGTCGGCAGCGAGAGTGTCGCCAGTGGCACCGCGTCGGCAGCGTTCGGCATCGGTGCCGAGGCGACCGGCGGCTACAGCACCGCCATCGGTGGCTATGCACAGGCCTCGGCCTTCAATGCCACAGCCTTCGGCAACTTCGCCAATGCCTCCGGCTCCAACAGCGTGGCGCTGGGCGGTGATTCGGAAGCCTCCGGTGCCTACAGCACCGCCACTGGCCAGGGCAGCCTGGCCACCGGCACCAACAGCGTCGCCGTCGGCGGATCGCTGTTCGGCGTGCTGGCCACCGAAGCATCGGGCAACTACTCCACCGCCGTCGGTGGCGGCGCCTGGTCCGGTGGCATCAACAGCACCGCGCTGGGCAACGCCGCCGAATCGCGCGCTGCCAACAGCGTGGCGCTGGGTGCCGATTCGATCGCCGACCGCGACAACACCGTGTCGGTCGGCGGCGGTGGCAACACCCGCCAGATCACCAACGTGGCTGATGGCACGCAGGGCAATGATGCGGTCAACAAGAACCAGCTCGACGCCGTAGCCGCCGCAGCGGAAAAGACCAGCAGGCAGTTCCAGGCCAGCGGCAACGCCGATGGCGAAACAGGGGCACTGGTCGAGGGCGACAACGCGCTGGCGGCCGGCGATGCGGCCAACGCCATCGGCAACGGGGCCACCGCGCTGGGCAGCGGTGCCAACGCGCTGGCGGCCAACGCCACGGCCGTGGGCATCGATGCATTGGCCACCGGCAACAATGCGGCGGCGCTGGGCAGCACAGCGCAGGCCAGCGGTGAAGACAGCCTTGCGCTCGGCACCGGTGCCAGCGCCAGCGAGCTCGGCGCCAGCGCGGTCGGTGCGCGTGCACAGGCCAGCGGTGCGTACAGCACGGCAACCGGCACCGAATCCAACGCCAGCGGCACGCAGGCCCTGGCCAGCGGCTTCCGTAGTGCCGCCTCTGCCGATGGCACCACTGCCGTCGGTGGCTATGCCGAGGCCAGTGGACGCCTCGGCACCGCATTGGGCTACGGCTCGGCGGCCAGTGGTGCCAACACGACCGCCGTCGGCTTCGGTGCTGCTGCAGCCGGTACCGGTGCCGTGGCGGTGGGTCAGTCCAGCGAGGCCAGCGGCGAGGAGAGCGTGGCCATCGGTGGCAGCACCTTCTTCGGCCTGATCCCGTCGCGTGCCAGTGGCACCGGTGCGGCGGCGTTCGGTGCCGGCGCATGGGCGACCGAAGACTACGCCACGGCAATCGGCTGGAACTCGTGGGCCGCCGGCAGCAATGCCACGGCCCTGGGCGCCAACGCCACCGCCAACGGCAGCAACAGTGTCGCCCTCGGTGCCGGCTCCAAGGCCGACCGTGACAACACCGTGGCCGTCGGCAAGGCCGGTGGCGAACGCCAGGTGACCCATGTGGCAGCCGGTACCGAAGCCACCGACGCGGTGAACAAGGGCCAGCTGGATGCCGTTGCCAGCGTCGCCGACAGGACCAGCCGCCAGTTCCAGGCCAGCGGCAATGCCGATGGCGAGGCCGGTGCCCTGGTGGACGGTGACAACGCCTTGGCCGCCGGCAACGCGTCCAACGCCATCGGCAACGGTGCCACCGCGCTGGGCAGTGGCGCCAACGCGATGGCCGCCAACGCCACGGCGGTAGGCGCCGACGCCCTGGCGACCGGCAGCAACGCGGCGGCACTGGGTACCAACGCACAGGCCAGTGGTGTCGACAGCGTGGCCGTGGGCAGCGCTGCCAGCGCCAGTGAACTCGGCGCCAGCGCTACCGGCGCCGGCGCCCAGGCCAAGGGCGCCTACAGCACCGCCAGCGGCGCGCAGGCCACGGCCAGCGGCACGCAGTCGCAGGCCAGCGGTTTCCGCGCCACTGCCTCGGCCGATGGCGCCTCGGCGCTGGGCAGCTACGCCGAAGCCAGTGGTCGACTGGGTACTGCGGTGGGCTACGGCAGCAAGGCCACCGGTGCGAACGCCACCGCGGTGGGTGTCAGTGCCAACGCTTCGGCGGCCGGCAGCATCGCACTGGGCGCAGGCTCGGTGGCTGATCGTGCCAACACCGTGTCGGTCGGCAGTGCCAGCAGTGATCGTCAGATCACCCGTGTCGCCGCCGGTACCGAGCGCACCGATGCAGTCAATCGTGGCCAGCTCGATGCGGTCGCGGCGACCGCCGATGGCACCGCACGCTACGTCAAGGCCAGCGGCGCGGGTACCGCCAGTGCCAGCGGCAGCGATGCCGCAGCGATCGGTTCGGCCGCCAGTGCCAGCGGCGCACGCAGCAATGCGCTGGGTGCCAACGCGATGGCCATCGGCAACGGTGCGCTTGCACTGGGCAACAGTGCCGGCGCGTCCGGTGCGAACTCGGTGGCACTGGGTGCGGGCTCGCGTGCGCTCGATGCCAACGTGGTGTCGGTCGGTGGTGGCAACGGCACCGATGGCCCGGCCGCGCGCCGCATCGTCAATGTGGCCGACGGCCGCATCGCCGCCGGCAGCAGCGACGCGGTCACCGGCTCGCAGCTCAACGTCACCAACCAGCGCGTGGGCGCCGTGGAAACCCGTGTCGGTGATTTCGACTCGCGCATCGCCACGGTCGAGACCACGGCGGCCAGCGCCGTCGGCTATGACGACGCCAGCCGTGACCGCCTGACCCTGTCCGGCTTCCAGGGCACCACCATCGACAACGTCGGCGCGGGCAACATCGCCGCCGGCAGCCGCCAGGCGATCAATGGCGGGCAGCTGTTCCAGTCGCTCAGTGATGCCGCCAGCTTCCTCGGCGGTGGTGCCAGCGTCGGCATGCAGGGTGTGTTCGTGGCGCCGAACTACGTGATCCAGGGCGCCACCTACAGCAATGTCGGCGATGCGCTGGGCGCGCTGGACCGCAAGGTCAGTGAGATTGACCGTCGTACTGCCGGTGGCACGCGTGCAGGCGCGTCCAGCCTGCGCGCAATGAGTGCTTCGCTGGATGAAAGCCCGCAGGCCAGCGTGGCCGACGCACCGGCAACGGCCGATGCCGCGCCGGCCAGTACCGCACGCGTGCAGGGCACGCCGACGGTGGCCGCGGCGGGGGCGGGCATTCCGGTCGGCACCCCGGCCACCGGCTTCAACGCCGTGGCCATGGGCGATGGCGCGGTAGCCAGCGGCGCTTCGTCCACGGCCATCGGCCAGGGCGCCAGTGCCACGGCGGCAAATGCCGTGGCGCTGGGCCAGGGCTCGGTTGCCGATCGTGCCAACACGGTCTCGGTGGGCAGCGAAGGCAACGAACGCCAGGTCACCAACGTCGCCGCGGGCACCACCGCCACCGACGCCGTCAACAAGGGCCAGCTGGATCGTGGCATGGCGACGGCGAACAGCTACACCGACAGTCGCGTCCAGGCCGTTGCCGACAGCTTCGATGTGTTCAAGGGCGAGATCGACGGACGCCTGCGCCACATGGACCGCCGCATCGACCGCCAGGGCGCGATGAGCGCAGCGATGCTCAACATGGCTACCAGTGCCGCCGGTATCCGCACCCAGAACCGTGTCGGCGTCGGCATCGGTTTCCAGGGTGGCGAGTCGGCGTTGTCGCTGGGTTACCAGCGTGCGATCAGCGATCGCGCCACGGTCACCTTCGGCGGCGCCTTCAGCAGTGACGACAGTTCGGTCGGCGTCGGTGCCGGCTTCGGCTGGTAAGCCACTCCATCGCGCCGGCGGCCACCCACGCCGGCGCCGTACCTGCAGTGAGGGCCTGGGGGGAGGTCACGGCAATCCCGGCTGGGCCGGCCGGGAGTCGTCAAGGAATGATGGCCGCAGTGTTGGTTCGATCCATGACCCAGAAGAGGAATTCGACGTGATCAAGAAGCAGAACCTTCGCATCAATGTGCTTGCCGCCGCCGTGCTGTCGATGACGGCGGTCGGTGCCGTCCACGCCGCCGGGTTGCCGACCCGTGAACCGGTGCGCCAGGCCAGCACCGCCCAGCCGGGTACCGAGCGCATCATCGTCAAGTACCGGGCCGGCGCTGCTGCCGCCACCGACCGCTCGGCGAAGCTGTCCACCGTGCAGTCCGCACTGACCCGTGCCAGTCTCTCCGGCGGCACGTCACGCGCCAGCACGCTCGGCCCGCAGGTGGTCCGCAAGCTGTCTACCGGTGCGGACCTCATCCGTGTGCAGGGCCGCCTGGCACCGGCCGAACTGCAGCGCGTGCTGAAGGAACTGAAGGCCGATCCGTCGGTGCAGTACGCCGAAGCCGACGTGAAACTGCGCCGCAGCGAACTGCGTGCCGGCAACGTGCAGCCGGCGCTGGTGCCGAACGATCCCTTCTACCAGCAGAACCAGTGGCATCTGCACAATGCGGTCGGCGGCATCAACGCACCGGCGGCGTGGGATGTCTCGCAGGGCGAGGGCATCGTGGTGGCAGTGATCGATACCGGCGTCCTGCCGCAGCATCCGGACCTGGTCGGAAACCTGCTGGAAGGCTACGACTTCATCAGCGATGCGGAGACCTCGCGGCGCCCGACCAACGATCGCGTGCCGGGTGCGCAGGACTACGGTGATTGGGTCGAGAACGACAACGAGTGCTATGACGGCTCGCTGGCCGACGACAGTTCCTGGCACGGCACCCACGTCGCTGGCACCGTGGCCGAGCAGACCAACAACGGCGTCGGCATGGCCGGTGTCGCCTACAAGGCCAAGGTGCTGCCGGTCCGCGTGCTGGGCAAGTGCGGCGGCTACCTGTCCGACATCGCTGATGCGGTGACCTGGGCCTCCGGCGGTACCGTGACCGGCATTCCGGCCAACACCAATCCGGCCGAGATCATCAACATGAGCCTGGGGGGCGGTGGTTCCTGCGCCAGCACCTACCAGGACGCGATCAACGGCGCGATCTCGCGCGGTACCACGGTGGTGGTGGCTGCCGGCAATGAAGCCGACAACGCGTCCAAGTACCAGCCGGCCAGCTGCGAAGGCGTGGTGACCGTGGGTGCCACCCGCATCACCGGTGGCATCACCTACTACTCCAACTATGGAGCCCGCGTGGACCTGTCCGGTCCGGGCGGTGGCGGCAGTGTCGACGGCAACCCGGGCGGCTACATCTGGCAGACCGGCTCCAATGCGGCCACCACGCCGGAATCGGGCACGCCTGGCTACATGGGCATGGGCGGTACCTCGATGGCCTCGCCGCATGTGGCCGCCGTTGCGGCACTGGTGCAGAGCGCACTGATCGCCAAGGGCAAGGATCCGTTGACCCCGGCCGCGATGCGTACCCTGCTGAAGGAAACGGCGCGTCCGTTCCCGGTCGCCATCCCGGCGGCGACCCCGATCGGTACCGGCATCCTGGATGCCAAGGCCGCGCTGGCCAAGGCACTGGAAGAACCGTGCACCGAGAACTGCGGGCCGGTGGCCACGCCGCTGACCAACAAGGCCGCAGTCGGCGGCCTGAACGGTGCTGCCGGCAGCAGCAAGCTGTACAGCTTCGAAGCCGTCGCCGGAAAGCAGCTCAGCGTGATCACCTACGGTGGCACCGGCAACGTCTCGGTCTACATTGCCCTGGGGCGTGAGCCGAGCGCCAGCGACAACGACGGCAAGTCGACCCGTCCCGGCACGTCCGAAACGGTGCGGGTGAACAAGCCGGTGGCGGGCACCTACTACATCAAGGTGGCGGGCGAAGCGGCATACAACGGCGTGAGCATTCTCGCCACGCAGTAATCACCTCGTGTCGTAGTTGAACGGCCGACGCCCGTCACCCTGTGTGACGGGCTTCGTCTTTTTACGAAAGGTGGCCGCAGGGCGGCGGAAATCACGGCTTAACTGCTAAAGTCGGGCCGATTGACAGGAGAGTCACGTGAACGCGCTCGCTGCAACCGTTACCGACGACGCCGAAGGCCGCATCCTGGATGCGTTGCTGGCGCGCGGCCGGCTCAAGGAAGGAGACCTGGCACGCGCGCGGCCATTGCATGCCGAGGCCGGCGGCAGCCTGCTGGGCCTGCTGGTGCGCCTGGGCCTGGTGTCTGAACGCGACCAGGCACAGGCCAGCGCTGAGGTGCTGGGCCTGCCGCTGCTGGAGGGCAAGCAGGTGCCGGAGGCCCCGCCGCAGGCGCTGGCCGAGGGACTTCCGCTGTCGCTGCGCTTCCTGAAGCAGTTCCATGTGTGCCCGCTGGAGTTGGATGAACACGGGGTGCGGCTGTGGCTGGCCGATGCCCACGACGCCTATCCACAGCAGGCCGTGCAGTTGGCCCTTGGGGTTCCGGTGACACCGGTGCTGGGCATGCGCGCGGAGATCGATGACCTGGTCGAGCGCTGGTTCGGCCAGGGCCGCAGCGCGATGGGTGCGATCGTGGAAACCGCGGATGGCGAGGGCGGTGCGGTCGACGACATCGAGCACCTGCGCGACCTTGCGTCGGAAGCACCGGTGATCCGCCTGGTCAACCTGGTGATCCAGCGTGCGGTGGAGCTGCGCGCTTCGGATATCCATGTCGAACCGTTCGAGAGCCGGTTGAAGGTCCGCTACCGCGTCGATGGCGTGCTGGTGGAGGGCGAAAGCCCGCCGGCCAACCTCACCGCCGCGGTGATCAGCCGCATCAAGATCATGGCCCGGCTCAACATCGCCGAGCGCCGCCTGCCGCAGGACGGCCGCATCATGCTGCGCGTGCAGGGCAAGGAGCTGGACCTGCGCGTGAGCACGGTACCGACCGCGCATGGCGAAAGCGTGGTGATGCGCCTGCTGGACCGCGAAACGGTGGTGTTCGATTTCCACCGGCTCGGCTTCACCGATGCCTTCCTGCCGCAGTTCCGCAAGGTGCTGGAACAGCCGCATGGCATCCTGCTGGTCACCGGCCCGACCGGCTCGGGCAAGACCACCACGCTGTACACCGCGCTGAGCCAGCTCAACACCGCCGACGTCAAGATCATCACGGTCGAAGACCCGGTGGAATACCAGATAGAAGGCATCAACCAGATCCAGGCCAAGCCGCAGATCGGCCTCGACTTCGCCAATGCCCTGCGCAGCATCGTGCGCCAGGATCCGGACATCATCATGATCGGTGAAATGCGCGACCTGGAAACCGCGCGCATCGCCATCCAGTCGGCGCTGACCGGCCACCTGGTGCTGTCCACCCTGCATACCAACAACGCCGCCGGTGGCATCACCCGCCTGCTCGACATGGGCGTGGAGGACTACCTGCTCACGTCCACCATCAACGGCATCCTGGCCCAGCGCCTGGTACGCCGGCTGGAGCCGACCCACGCCGAGCGCTACGAAGCCTCGCCGGAAGAGATCGAGCGGTTCGAACTGCGCCGCCTGCAGCCGGAAGGGCCGATCCACCTGTACCGCCCGAAGCCGTCTGCGCTGGCACCGACCGGCTACCTGGGGCGTACCACCATCATGGAATTCCTGGTGATGAACGATGCGCTGCGCCGTGCGGTGATGCGCCGCGATGGCATGGGCGAGATCGAGCGCATCGCCCGCGAGGCCGGCATGCGCACCATGTACGAGGATGGCCTGTCCAAGGCGTTGAGCGGGCAGACCACCATCGAGGAAGTGCTGCGCGTGACCGAGGAAAGCTGATGCGTGCAGGACGCCGGGGCTGACATGCCGAACTATCGCTACAAGGCGCTCAATCCGCATGGCGAGGTCTTCGATGGGCAGATGGAAGCGGCCAGCGAGGCCGAGCTGATCGCGCGCCTGCAGGACCAGGGCCACCTGCCGATGGAGACGCAGCTGGCCGACGCCGGCGCGATCGGCGGCAGCAGCTGGCGCAACCTGCTGCAGCAGCGCCCGCTGCAGGGGGCCGCGCTGCTGCAGTTCACCCAGCAGCTGGCGACCCTGCTCGGTGCTGGCCAGCCACTGGACCGCGCGCTGTCGATCCTGCTGGGGTTGCCCGAGGACGAACGATCGCGCCGCGCGATCACCGACATCCGCGACGTGGTGCGCGGTGGCGCACCGCTGTCCACCGCGCTGGAGCGCCAGCATGGGCTGTTCTCGCGCCTGTACGTGAACATGGTGCGCGCCGGCGAAGCCGGTGGCAGCCTGCATGAAACCCTGCAACGCCTGGCCGACTACCTCGAGCGCAGCCGCGCGCTGCAGGGCAAGGTCATCAACGCGCTGGTCTACCCGGCGATCCTGCTGGTGGTGGTCGGTGGCGCGCTGTTGTTCCTGCTCGGCTACGTGGTGCCGCAGTTCGCGCAGATGTACGAAAGCCTGGACGTGGCGCTGCCGTGGTTCACCAACGCGGTACTGCAGCTGGGCCTGTTCGTGCGTGACTGGTGGGTGCTGCTGCTGGTGGTGCCCGGCGTGCTGGTGCTGTTCTTCGAGCGCAAGGCGCGGCAACCGGCGTTCCGGTTGGCGCTGGATGGCTGGCTGCTGCAGCGGCGTGGCATCGGTCGCCTCATCGGCGAGCTGGAAACCGCCCGGCTGGCGCGCACGCTGGGCACACTGCTGCGCAACGGCGTCCCCTTGCTGGGCGCACTGGGCATCGCGCGCAACGTGCTGGGCAACCGCGCCCTGGCCGCTGACGTCGAAACGGCCGCGGATGAAGTGAAGAACGGCGCCGGCCTGTCGCTGGCCCTGTCGCGCGGCAAGCGGTTCCCGCGCCTGGCGCTGCAGATGATCCAGGTCGGCGAGGAATCCGGCGCACTCGATACCATGCTGCTCAAGGCCGCCGACACCTTCGAACAGGACAGCGCCCGGCGCATCGACCGCATGCTGGCGGCGATGGTGCCGGCGATCACCCTGGTGCTGGCCTCGGTGGTCGGCGCGGTGATCGTGGCTGTGCTGGTGCCGCTGTATGACCTGACCAATGCCATCGGTTGACGATGGCACTCCCTGCAACTCCGATACTCCGCAACTGAAAGGACCGTCCATGATTGCCCGTCGCCGACCGATCCGCCTTTCCTTCACCGCCGCGCGCAACCAGTCGGGCATGAGCCTGCTGGAAATCATCATCGTCATCGTGCTGATCGGCGCGGTGCTGACCCTGGTCGCCAGCCGCGTGCTGGGCGGCGCCGACCGTGGCAAGGCCAACATCGCCAAGGCGCAGGTGCAGACCGTCGCCTCCAAGATCGACAACTACCAGATCGACACCGGCAAGCTGCCGGCCACGCTCAACGACCTGGTGACGGCGCCGGCCGGTGTCGGCGGCTGGCTCGGCCCGTACGCCAAGCCCGCCGACCTGAATGACCCGTGGGGCCACGCACTGGAGTACCGGGCGCCGGGCGAAGGCCAGCCGTATGAGCTGGTCAGCCTGGGCAAGGATGGCAAGGCTGGCGGCAGCAGCGTCGACGCTGACATCCGCTACCAGCCGTAACCGCGCATGACGCACTTCCTGCCGCGCCGGTTGCCACGCCCGCGCCTGCACGGCAGGCGCGCGGCTGGACTGTCGTTGCTGGAAATGCTGCTGGTGATCGCATTGATCGCGGCGATCGGCCTGATCACCGCCGCCGGCCTGTCGCGCGGGTTCGCCGGCATGCAGCTGCGCAGCGCCGGCAAGGACATTGCCAGCCAGCTGCGCATGGTGCGCGCGCAGGCGATCGCCCGCGGCGAACCGCAGCGCTTCGTGATCGAACCGGCACGGCGCCGCTGGGAGGGGGCCAACCAGCGCCACGGTGAGCTGCCGGCACAGCTGCAGGTGCAGTTCGAAGGTGCCGCACAGCTGGCCACCGCGCCGGGGCAGGGCGTGATCGAGTTCCATCCCGATGGTGGCTCCAGCGGCGGCCGCATCCGGTTGCAGCGCGACGGTGCCGAATGGCGCGTCGACGTCGGCTGGCTGACCGGCGAGGTCCGCTCCGGCCCCTGGCGGGCGCAATGAAGCGGCGCGCGCGTGGCTTCACCCTGCTGGAAGTGATCATCGCTTTCGCCCTGCTGGGCCTGGCGTTGACCCTGCTGCTGGGCAGCCTGTCCGGTGGCGCGAAGCAGGTACGTGACGCCGAGCTGCGCACGCGTGCGGTGCTGCATGCACAGTCGTTGCTGGCCCAGGCCGGTGTCGACGCGCCGCTGCAGGTGGGCAGCCAGCAGGGTGACTGGGAACAGGGGCGCTATCACTGGGAGCTGCAGGTCCAGCCGTGGGTCGAGCCACGCGCCGGCAACGTCGTGCAGGCCACGTCAGCGGGCACCCCATGGCTGGCCGAGCTGCAGCTGCGGGTGCGCTGGGGCGACAGCGAGCGCGAACAACTGCACTGGCGCAGCCTGCGCCTGTTGCCGCCCGACCTGGAGAACGCGCGATGAAGCGGCGCGCCGCGGGCTTCACCCTGGTCGAAGTGATGCTGGCCACCGTGCTGCTGGCCGGCGGCCTGGCACTGGCCTTTGCCAGCGTGCGCTCGGCGATGGCGGTCAGCCAGCGCGGCGAGCAGATCGCCGCTGAAAGCGAACGCATGCGCGCGGTCGAGTCGTTGCTGCGCAGGCAGCTGGCGGGTGCACTGCGCACCCCGCTGGAGGCCCCGGACCCCACCCGCGAACCCATCTTCTTCCAGGGCGAGGAGCAACGCATGCTGTTCGCCGCCGACCTGCCCGGTTACCTCGGCCATGGCGGCCCCTACCTGCACGCGCTGCAGGTGGACGGACGCGGTGGCCAACAGCGCCTGCTGCTGGACCTCGTGCTGCTGCAGGAAGGCGAGCGCATCGCCGAGAATCCGCCGCGCCCGCCGGAGGTGCTGGTGGACAACCTGAAGTCGGTGCAGCTGCGCTATCGCGGCATCGATGCCAGCACCGGGCAGGTGACCGACTGGCTGCCGCGCTGGGATGACACCCGCCGCCTGCCGATGCTGGTGGAAATCCAGATCGTGCCATCCCGGGGCGCGCCGTGGCCGCCACTGGTGGTGGCGCTGCGTGCCGGTGGCAGTGGAGGCACGCGATGAGCCGTCAGCGCGGGGCGGCATTGGTGCTGGTGCTGTGGCTGATCGCATTGATGACGGCGCTGGTCGGTGCGTTCGCGCTGAGCGCACGGGTCGAGCACCTGCAGCAGCGCGTGCTGGATGACGATGCACGCGGGCAGGAACGTGCGCGCGCCGGCCTCGAATATGCCCTCCTGCGCCTGTCAGCCGATCCGCAACGGGCGCCCTGGCGTGCCGATGGCCGTACCTACCGCTGGCAGTTCGACGACGCCAGCATCGAGATCAAGGTGCTGGACGAGAACGGCAAGATCAACCTGAACCTGGCCGACGCCGCACTGCTGACCGCCTTCCTCAAGGCGCTGGGCGAAGACGATGCACAGGCCCGGCAGTTGGCCGGCGCCATCATCGACTGGCGCGACGAGGACAGCCTGCTGCAACCGGGCGGTGGCGCCGAAGCGCCGGACTACGCCGCAGCCGGATTGCCCTACGGCCCACGCAACAAGCGCTTCGAGACCCTGGGCGAGCTGCAGCGGGTCCTCGGCATGCGCGGACCCCTGTACCGGGCGATGCTGCCGCACCTGACCCTCTACAGCCGCCAGGCACGGCCGGATCCGCAGTTCGCCAGCGCGCCGGTGCTGACCGCGCTGGGCCTGGATGCGGACAGCGTGATGGCGCAGCGCGCACAGCAGGAGCGTGATGCAGATTCCGCTGGCGGCACGACAACGCTTGCCAGCAGCAGCGGCACCTATAGTATCGAGTCCGGTGCCATCGACGGCAGTGGACGCAGGTCGGTGTTGCAGGCAGTGGTACGCAGTGGCTCGGGCGGGGTTCCCGGGCGGACTTACACAGTGCTTCGCTGGGAGCAGGGAATGACAGCAAGATGACGGCGTGGCAGGACAGTCTGCGGCAGGTGCAGGGCCGGATCGGCCCGGGCGCCGGCCGTTTCCTGCGCTGGTGGCGGCAGTCGCTGCTGGCCTGGGTGCCGGTGCGCTGGCAATGGGCATTGGGCTGGGGCCAGGCACGCCTGCTGCTGCAGCACGAGGGCGACCAGCTGCAGGTCTGGCGTGAAGCCGGCGAACGCCGCGAAGCGGTGGCGCGCCTGCCGTGGCCGCTGTCGCCGGTGGAGCTGGACCGCGTGCTGGAGCCTCGCCTGCGTACTCTGCCGCGGGTATGGCTGCTGCCGGCGACGGACGTCCTGCGGCGTAGCCTGCGCCTGCCCGCTGCAGCGGCCGACCGCCTGCGCGCCGTGGTCGGTTTCGAGATCGACCGGCAGACCCCGTTCGAATCATCCCAGGTCAGTTATGACGTGCGTGAGCTCGGCGCGGGCGGCGAGGGCCAGCTGCAGGTCGAACTGGTGGCGTGGCCATTGCGGCAGCTGGACGCATGGCGCACCAGTGTGGGCCCATGGGCCGATGCGCTGGCGGGCGTCGATGCCATCGATGCGCAGGGCAACGTGCTGCAGGTGAACCTGCTGCCGCCCGCACAGCGCCAACTGCGGCCAGACCCGATGCGACGCTGGAACCTGCTTCTGGCAGTGGCTGCCGTCGTGATGCTGGTACTGGCCGCGGTGCAGCTGCTCGACAACCGCCAGGCCGCCGCCGATGAGCTGCGTGCACAGGTCGAGCGCAGCGCGCGCAGTGCGCGAGGTGTGGCCAGCGAACGCGCACAGCTGCAGGCGCTGATCGATGGCGCCGCATTCCTGGAGAAGCAGCGCAGCCAGCGCGCCGGCACCGTTGAAATCTGGAACGAACTGACCCGGCGCCTGCCGGAAGGTACCTACCTGGAGAAGCTGGCGATCGAGAACAACAACCTGCAGCTGATCGGCCTGAGCCGCGAGGCGTCGCAGCTGGTGCAGCTGCTGCAGGACGCACCGCAGTGGCGCAAGGTCAACCTGACCGGGGTGCTGCAGGCCGATGGCGCGGCCAGTGGCCGCGACCGCTTCACCATGACCGCCGAACTGCAGCCGTTGCCGGCCGCCGCACCAACCCCGGAGGCGGCCGATGCCGATGCCAAGCGCACGCGGTGACCGCTGGCTGGCGCTGGCACTGCTGCTGGCAGTGCTGGGCCTGGCCTATCTGCTGCTGGTGCACCCCTGGTTCACCCAGCCGCTGCGCGCGATCGATGCCGATGTCGCCGCCCTGCGCGAACGCGAGTCGCGCGTGCAGGCGCAGCTGCAGCAGCAGCCGCAGATCGAACAGCGCCTTCGCGCTACCCGCGAGGCACTGCAGCAGCGGCCAGGCTTCCTGCGCGAAGCCACTGCCGAAGCTGCCGCCGCTGCATTGGGCGCCCGGCTGCAGGATGCGGTGGCGATGGCCAGCCCGGGCAACCGCAGCTGCACCATCAGCAACCGCACGCCGCTGACCGACAACCGGCGCGACGCCGAGTTCGTGCGCGTCGCCATGCAGGTGCGCCTGCGCTGCGGGGTGGCCGAACTGGCCACCGTGCTGCACAGCCTGGAAACCGGCAGCCCACGCCTGTTCGTCGACAACCTCAACCTGATCGCGCAGCGCTTCCAGCAATCACCGAACGAATCGGGGCTGGGCCTGGACGTGTCCTTCGAGCTGGCCGGCTATCTGCTGCCGGGCGCTGCCGCCGATGGCACGGTTCCGGCGCCCGCTGCGACACCGGCACCGTCCGCGTCGCCGGCCGAGGCCGCACCTGCGCCGCAGCCGGCGCCCCCGTCCGAAGGGCAGGAGGTGGCCGATGAAGCTTGAGCAGATCAGCCTGCGTACCGGCTTCCTGCTGGCGCTGGCCGGTTGGGCGGTCGCCGTCTGGCTGGCGACCGGCTTCGGGCTGGGCAGCCAGCTGCCGGGTGCCGGCGGTGATGCCGACGCCGCGCCATCGCTGCCATCGCTGCCGCCGCTGGCGGCCGAGCGCATGTCCAGCGCCGACAGCTACAGCGCGATCGGTGAGCGCCCGTTGTTCGCCGAAGACCGCAGGCCGCGGCCTTATCTGCTGGGTGGCAGCGAACCGGCGGCCAGCGCCGCGTTGCGCCTCACCGGTGTGCTGCTGACCGGCGATTTCGGCATGGCCACGTTCACCACCGAACAGAACCGCTCGCTGCGCCTGCGCCTCAACGGCGAAGCCGTGGATGGCTGGCAGCTGGTGGCGCTGCAGCCGCGCCAGGCGACGGTGATCGGCCCTGGTGGCAACCAGGTCCTGGAACTGGCGGTGTTCAACGGCCAGGGCGGTGAGCCGCCGACGGTGCTGCGCGGTGCCAACGGCGCACCGCCTGCAGGTGCGATCGTGGTGCCGCCCTCGGCGGGCGCTCCGCCGGCGCCGCCACCGCCCGCGGCAATCCCATCGCCGTCGCCCGCTGGCAATGCACCAGCGCCTGCGGCGGCCGCTGCAACAACCCCACCGGCCAACAACAACGGTCCCAGTGAAGCGCAGATGCAGGCCATCCGCGAGCGCATCCAGGCCCGCCGCCGCCAGCTGCAGCAACAGCAGCAACAACCGTCGCCGCCCCCGGGCGATGGCACCAACCGATAGAGTGAATGCATGAACCTGCGTTTTCTTCCCTGGTCCTTTGCCCTCGCGCTGCTGGTCGGCTGCAGTACGGTGTCCGCGCCGCACGTGCAGCGCAACGGCAATCTGTCGCCCAGCGCCGACGCCGGCCAGGCAGCCGATGTCGCTGCCGATGCCGCCCGTGAAAGCCAGGGGGCACCGCAGGCGGTGATCCGCCGCGGCACCGGCACCATGATCAACCGCGAGGCCGCGCGTGCGCCGGCACCGGCGCTGCACGGTGCCAGTACCGGCGAGGCGACCTTCAACTTCGAAGGCGAATCGCTGCATGCGGTGGTCAAGGCCATCCTTGGTGACATGCTTGGCCAGAACTACGTGATCGCGCCAGGCGTGCAGGGCACGGTCACCCTGGCCACGCCCAAGCCGGTATCGCCGGCGCAGGCACTGAACCTGCTGGAGATGGTGCTGGGCTGGAACAACGCGCGGATGGTCTACAGCGGTGGGCGCTACAACATCGTCGCCGCCGACCAGGCGCTGGCCGGCACGGTCGCGCCAAGCACGGCACCCGCGGCCAGCGCGCGCGGCTTCGAAGTCCGTGTGGTCCCGCTGCAGTTCATCTCCGCCACCGAAATGAAGAAGGTGCTGGAGCCGTACGCGCGCCCCAACGCCATCGTCAACGTGGACAGTGGCCGCAACGTGATCACCCTGGGGGGTACCCGCGCGGAACTGGAAAACTACCTGCGCACCGTCGAGATCTTCGACGTCGACTGGTTGTCGGGCATGTCGGTGGGCGTGTTCCCGATCCAGTCGGGCAAGGCCGAGCAGGTCGCGGCCGACCTGGAAAAGGTGTTCGGCGAAGAGAGCAAGACGCCCAGCGCCGGCATGTTCCGTTTCCTGCCGCTGGAGAATGCCAACGCCGTGTTGGTGATCACGCCGCAGGTGCGCTACCTGGACCAGATCCAGCAGTGGCTGGATCGCATCGACACCGCTGGTGGCAGCGCCCGCCTGTTCTCCTACGAGCTGCGCTACATCAAGGCGCGCGACCTGGCCGAGCGCCTCAGCGAGGCCTTCGCCAGCAGTGGCAACCGCGGCGGCTCCAGCCCGGCCTCGCTGGCACCGGGCGCCATTCCGTCGCAGCTGGGCGGCGACGGCGACCGTGGCATGGACAACAGCAGCAGCAACCTGGGTTCGACGCTGGGCGGAACCAGTGGTAGTGGCAGTGGCAGCAGCAATGGCAGCCTGAACCTGCCGCAGCGCCAGCCCGGCAACGTCAGTGTCAGCCTGGAAGTGGAGGGCGACCGCGTCGGCGTGTCGGCGGTGGAGGAAACCAACACCCTGCTGGTGCGCTCGACGCCGCAGGCGTGGCGCTCGATCCGCGAGGTGATCGAGAAGCTGGACGTGATGCCGCTGCAGGTACACATCGAGGCACAGGTGGCCGAAGTCGCGCTGACCGGTGACCTGAAGTACGGCGTGAACTGGTTCTTCGACAATGCCGTGGCTGGTCGCGCGCTCACCGGAGCCCTGGCGGGCCTGACCCTGCCGCCGGCTGCAGGTGGTTCGTGGAACACTTTCGCCGGCGGCGTCACCGGCAATGACGGTGTGGGCTGGGCCTTCACCGGCCACAACGCGGCCGCGGTGGTCAGTGCACTGGACAAGGTGACCGACCTGCGCCTGCTGCAGACGCCGTCGGTGTTCGTCCGCAACAACGCCGAGGCCACGCTCAACGTCGGCGACAAGGTGCCGATCAACACCACCACGGTGAACACCGGCGTGGGCACCAGCACCTACAGCTCGGTGCAGTACATCGACACCGGCGTGATCCTCAAGGTGCGCCCGCGCGTGACCCGCGACGGCACCGTGTTCCTGGACATCGTGCAGGAAGTCAGCAGCGCCTCGGACGTGCCGGAGGCCTGCAACCCGACCGAGCGCAACTGCAACCCGCGCATCTCGACCAAGAAGCTGTCCACCGAAGCGGCGGTGCAGAGCGGTGACACCATCATGCTGGCGGGCCTGATCACCGATTCGGCCACCGACGGCAGCAGCGGCATCCCGGGGCTGAGCAGGATTCCGGTGGTCGGTGCGTTGTTCGGGCAGAAGACCCGCACCAGCCGTCGTTCGGAAGTGATCGTGCTGCTGACCCCGACCATCGTGCGCAACAGCCAGGAATCGCGCAACCTGACCGACGAGTACAGCAAGCGCTTCCGCGCGATGGAGCCGCTGAACCAGCCGCGCGCGAAGAAGTAAGGGGTTACGGCCGGGCGGCGCCCGGCACCCGCCGAGGCCGGAGCAACGGCAACGGCCAAAGCGAAAGCAACAGCAACAGCGGGTTTACTGAGGGAGGGTGGGTCGGCGTGGGGTGGCAGGACACGCCGTAAACCCGTCCCTGGGGGCTCGATGGCGCCATCCATGGCGCCAACGGTCCTGCCACCCCACGCCGACCCACCTCTGACAGACTCCCGCGGCTGTTGGTAGGTGTCGACCTTGGTCGACACGATCCACGCCATGCGTGGATGACTGTCTGTCAGATTTCGAAATCAGAAAATGGGGTCAGATCCGTTTTCCTCTGGAAAACGGATCTGACCCCAGGCTTTGCCGACAGATCGCAGAAATCTGTCGAAGGCGGGGTGGGTCTGGTTGCGGGGGCGTGAGCCGCATGGATGCGGCGACCGAGCTTACATGGACGTACTTGCAGCGTCCCCCGCAACCGGACCCCCCCCGCCATCCCACGGATAGCCGGCTTCTGCTGTTGCTTCGGCTTCGGCTCCAGCTCCAGCCTGCGCGGGTGCCGGGTGCAACCCGGCCGATACCCTCCCGGTGCTACGCTGTGGCCACCGACAACCACGGAGGCGGGATGGGGGCGATCGTGTTGTTGCCGCTGTGCGTGGACGATGCCGCACTCGACCGCTGCCTGGCCGCGCTGGATGCCGGCACGGCGCCAGGGACCGCGGTCTGGTTGGCCGATGACGCACAGACCGGGCCACGCGCGCAGGCGGTGGTGGAACACTGGCTGGCGCATACGCCGCTGCAGGCCGAGTACACCCGGCGCGCGCGGCCACTGGGCGAAGTCGCCCATCTGGACGAGATGCTGCGCGCCTGCGATGGCCTGGACGTGGCCGTGCTGGCGCCGGACAGCGTGCCATCACCCGGCTGGTTGCAGCAGTTGCAGGATGCCTTCGCCCGCGATGCCGCGATCGCCACCGCAACCCCCTGGTGCAATGCCGGCGAGACCGCCGCGTGGCCACGGCTGGGCGAGATCAATCCCGAGCCGCAGGACCCGGTCCTGCTGGCGCACACCTGCGCGGCGCTGCCGACGCTGCACCCGGAGCTGCCATCGGCGGTCACCCACGCGGTGCTGGTGCGCGGCAACGCGCGCCGTCGTGCCGGCGGCCTGGACGTGGACAGCTACGCTGGCTGGAACGCGGCACTGGTCGACCTCAGCCTGCGCATGGCCGGCCTTGGCTGGCGCAACGTGCTGTGCGAGACCGCCTTCGTCAGCCGGGCAGGGGAGGCGGTCAGCCGCGATGGCGATCTGGAGGCCCTGGCCGCGCGCTGGCCGGCCTGGGTACCGCGGCTGGCCGATTTCCTGATGCACGACCCGCTGCACGGGCTGCGCGCCGACCTGCAGCAGCGCATGCGGCAGGCGATAATGCCGAAGGAACAGGGCGACCTGTTCGTCCCGTCAGTGCCGGAGCCACCCGTTTGAATGTTGCCATCGCCGCCATCGTCGTCACTTACCAGAGTGGGAGCACCATCGATGCCTGCCTCTCGCGCCTGCGCCAGGCGCAGGATGTGGCCGAGATCCGGGTGATCGACAATGGTTCGCTGGATGGCACCCTGGACATCGTGCAGCGGCATGCCAGCCACGATCCACGCGTGCGCTTCGTCGGCAACCCGGACAATCCCGGCTTCGCCGCCGCCAACAACCAGGGCGTGGCCGACTCGCACAGCCCGTGGCTGGCCTTCATCAACCCGGACCTGATGGTCGAGCCGGACACGCTGGCCGAACTGCGCTCCCGCGCCGAAGCGCTGGGCGACTGCCTGCTGGGCGTTGAACAGGTGGACGAGCATGGCCATGCCGACGAGGCGGTGCGCCGCCGCGACCCGGATTTCCTGAGGATGCTGCGTTCGCCCGGCAAGGGCTCGAAGCTGGCGGTTCCGCGTGAGCCGCACCAGGCACTGCAGCGGGTGCCGGCACTGTCCGGCGCACTGCTGATGATGCCGCGCGCGCTGTTCGACCGTATCGGTGGCTGGGACGCGGGCTATCGCCTGCACGCCGAGGACCTGGACCTGTGCCGGCGCGCGCGCGAAGCCGGCGCGGTGGTAGCGATCGCCAACGACCTGCAGGTTACCCATGTGCGCGGTGTCTCCAGCCGCTCGCGGCCGTTCTTCGTGGAATGGCACAAGCACAGGGGGCTGTGGCGCTACTTCCAGAAGTTCGAGGCCAGGCAGCGTTCGCTGCCGGTGCGCGCGGCGGTATGGGCTGCGATCTGGGCGCATGCGCTGATGCTGGTGCCGCGCCTGCTGCGCAGGTCGTTGTAGAGCCGAGCCCACGCTCGGCTGCATGGAAAGGGTCATCCACGCAATGGTGTGGCTCCACTCGCCGCGCCCACGGTTCACTCCGCCGGGCGCATAATCCGCCCCATGCCTATCATCCAGTCCCTGCTCGACACCGACCTGTACAAGTTCACCATGATGCAGGCGGTGCTCCACCAGCACCCCGGCGCCCAGGTGCAGTACCGGTTCAAGTGCCGCACCCCCGGCATCGACCTGGCAAGCTACATCGCCCAGATCGATGAGGAAATCGACCACCTGTGCAGCCTGCGTTTCAGCGACGCGGAACTGGACTACATGCGTGGCCTGCGCTTCGTGAAGCCGGACTTCGCCGATTTCCTCGGCCTGTTCCATCTGGACCGCAAGTACATCCAGCTGCGTGCGTCGACGGCCGTGCCCGGCGAGATCGAGCTGGACATCACCGGCCCGTGGCTGCACACCATCCTGTTCGAAGTGCCGCTGCTGGCGATCATCAACGAAGTCTGGTTCCGCAACACCACCACGGCCGACTTCGCCGAAGGCGAGCGCCGCCTGCAGGCCAAGGCCGCGCTGCTGCGCGATACCCCCGGTTTCGAGCACTGCCGCATCGCCGACTACGGCAGCCGCCGCCGCTACTCGCGTGACTGGCATGCCCGCCTGCTGCCGCTGCTGCGCGACGCGCTTGGCCCGCAGCTGGTCGGTACCAGCAACGTCCACTTCGCGCGCCTGTATGGCATGACCCCGCACGGCACCATGGCCCACGAGTACCTGCAGGCGTTCCAGGCGCTCGGCCCGCGCCTGCGTGATTCGCAGGTGGCGGCACTGGAATCGTGGGCGCGCGAGTACCGCGGCGATCTTGGCATCGCGCTGTCCGACGTGGTCGGCCTGGACGCGTTCCTGCGCGACTTCGACATGTATTTCTGCAAGCTGTTCGACGGTGTGCGCCATGACTCCGGCGATCCGTTCGACTGGGGCGACCGCATGCTGGCGCATTTCCAGCAGCGCCGGGTCGATCCGCGCAGCAAGGTGCTGGTGTTCAGCGATGGGCTCGACATCGCCAAGGTGATGCGGCTGTACGACTACTTCCGCGGTCGCTGCCAGGTCGCGTTCGGCGTTGGCACCCACCTGACCAATGACCTGGGCCCGACGCCGCTCAACATCGTCATCAAGATGGTCCGCTGCAACGGCCAGCCGGTGGCCAAGCTCAGCGATTCGCCGGGCAAGAGCATGTGCGACGACCCGGGTTACCTGGCCTACCTGCGCCAGGTGTTCGAATTGCCGCAGCCGGAGTAATACCGGCCTGCAGGGCTTACAGGTAGTCGACGACCACCAGGTAGGCGCCCTGCAGCGGCTGCTGCTTCGAAGCCTGCACGCTGTAGCGCTCGGAGAAGGCGATATCGCCGGCGCGCATCGCGCTGGCCGACACCGACAGCTTCTGGCCCTGGCGCTTGCCGTCACGCAGCGTCGCCGCCTGGCCATCGGCCAGTGCCGTCACGGCCACCGTCGAACCCTTGGCCGACGGCGGGCAGGCCGCCAGGCTCAGCTCACCCTGGGACAGGTTCGTCGTGCAGCCCGGCTCGGCGATACGGCCGCTGAAACGGATGCTGCCGCTGCTGGCCTGGGCCAGCGCACTGACGGACATCAGGGCCACGCACAGCAGAATGGAGTTCCTCATGACACGTTCTCTGGTTCGGTGTGTCCTAGTTAGCGACAGGATCGATCAACCTTTAATAGGACGATTCCGAATCTGCTAGGGCCATCACCAAGAAAGAGTGATGCGCATCAAAGAAGCCAAATTCCCCCTGAAAAATGCCTGTTTCCGCGCGTGCCGAACGCGTCGCGCAATGCGACATCCCCAGTCGTTTGTAGCGTGACCGGGCCCCGCGTCAAATCCCCCGCACCCCGAGGCTGTGATTTCGCCTAGCACGTCACATTTAATGCGTCAATGAATTGGCGTTCAGAAAAATAATGAGACTTTCATCACAGTTGTGCCTATACTTGCGTCACGGATTCAGGGAGAGGTATGTCCGAGTCCGGCCACAGGTGAGACGCAAGGATGGGTCTTGTTAGCCCGGCAGTGCTCCTTGCTTCCTCCTCTACTTCTCATCTCTTCAGTAGGGTTAGGTAAAAGCGAATGCACAAGATGAACCTCATTGCCGCTCTGATGCTGGCCGCCGCTCCGCTGGCCGCCAACGCCGCCGACGGCACCATCACCTTCAATGGCAAGGTGACCGACAAGACCTGCACCATCTCGACCCCGGGCGGCAAGGACTTCGCCGTGACCCTGCCGACCGTGTCCAAGAACACCCTGGCCACCGCCGGTGCCGTTGCGGGCCGTACCCCGTTCGCCATCAACCTGACCAAGTGCAGCGCCGGCAACGTCGCCACCTACTTCGAGCCGGGTTCGACCGTCGACTTCAACAGCGGCCGCCTGGTCAACCAGGCCTCGGCCAACGCTGCCACCAACGTGCAGCTGCAGCTGCTGGGCTCGAACAACCAGTTCCTGCCGATCAAGGCTGCTGGCGCTGGCCTGGCGCAGACCAACTCGCAGTGGGTCACCGTCGGCACCGACGGCTCGGCCGATCTGAACTACTACGCTGAGTACTACGCCACTGCCGCCGCCACCCCGGGCGACGTCACCAGCAGCGTCAAGTACACGATCATCTACAACTGATCGTCGTCGTACCCGCATTGGCCGGCGTACGCGCCGGCCAGTGCTTCGCGGCCCCTGGCCACACCCCTCGAGCGTAGTACTTCCGATGAAAGCAATCTTTCCCCGGGCGCTGCTGCTGGCAGCGTTCACGCTGCCCTTCTGCCAGAACGCTCTGGCCGGCGTGGTGGTCAACGGCACGCGAGTGATCTATCCGGCGCAGGCGCGCGAAGTGACCGTGCAGGTCGACAACGTGGGCGATTCGCCGGCGCTGGTCCAGGCCTGGATCGACAGCGGCGACGCCAACCAGACCGCCGACAACAGCGACGCCCCGTTTGTACTGACGCCGCCGATCGCGCGTGTCGAGCCGGGCCGCAGCCAGGCGCTGCGCGTGATCTTCTCCGGTGCGCAGCTGCCGACCGACCGTGAGTCGGTGTTCTGGCTCAACGTGCTGGATGTGCCGCCGTCGCCCGACAACGCCGACAGCGGCGACCAGAATTACCTGCAGGTCGCGTTCCGTTCGCGCCTGAAACTGTTCTACCGGCCGCAGGGCCTGAAGGGCGTCGCCAACGACGCGCCGGCAGCGTTGCGCTGGACCCGCACGGGCGATCGCCTGCGGGTGGAAAACCCCAGCCCCTTCCACGTCACGCTGGCCGAAGTGCATGCCGTGACCGGCAGCAGCGAGAAGACCGTCGAGGACAAGGGCGCCATGGTCGCGCCGAAGCAGAGCCTGGAGTTCACCGCACCGGCGGGCTCCGACCAGGTGCGCTTCATAACCATCAACGATTACGGCGGTCGGGTGGAGCACACGGTCCGCCTCGGCAGTACCGGGGGCTGAACGCGCCGCGCCGGCCATGGGCCTGCGCATCCCGCCACCGCCGCCGTGCGGCGAATTGAAGGAATGTCAGTGTGATCGGAAACAGATTGACATTGTCGATCCACCAGGCGATCTGCCTGCTGGTTGCTGGCGTGGCCTGCCCAGGATGGGCGCTGGCTGCGCCGGCCAATCTCGGCGAACAGGCGCTGATGGCGCAGAGCGGTGCGGCCAATGCGCGTGCACCCGAGTCGGCCCAGTTCAACTCCAGCTTCCTCTCCGGCCAGGCCAAGCAGGTCGACCTGGCCTCCTTCACCAATGGCAACCCGATGGTGGCTGGCACCTACCGTGTCGACGTCTACGTCAACGGTGGCTGGCAGGGCCGTCGCGATCTGCAGTTCAAGGCCGATGAGCAGGGCCGCGTCGACGCCTGCCTGCCGCTGCCGATGCTGGAAGAAATGGGTGTGGACAGCGAGGCCGTGCTGCTGCAGCAGGACCCGACGCTGCCGACCGACACGACCAGCTGCGTGCCGGTACAGCGGCGCATGGCCAATGCCTATGGCATCTATGACAGCGGCAACCTGCGCTACGACCTCAGCATCCCGCAGGTGTTCCTGCGCCGCGAGGCGCGCGGCTACGTCAATCCGTCGCTGTGGGACCGCGGCATCAACGCTGGCTTCGTCGGCTACAGCTTCAACGCCATCGACAGCGACAGCCGCGTTGAAGGGGGGCAGCGCAATCGCAGCGCATACCTCGGCCTCAACGCCGGCCTGAACCTGGGAGGCTGGCAGTTCCGCCACGATTCCAACCTGACCTGGTCCGAAGGCAACGGCCGCCACTGGCAGAGCATTGCCACCTATGCGCAGCGCGGCATCCCGCAGGTGCGCGGCATGCTCACCATTGGTGAGGCCTACACCACGGGCGAGCTGTTCGATTCGATCGGCTACCGGGGTGCCAGCCTGGCCAGCGACGACCGCATGCTGCCCGATTCGCTGCGCGGTTACGCGCCGGTCGTGCGCGGCATTGCCGAAACCAACGCGCGCATCGAAGTGCGCCAGAACCAGCAGCTGATCTACTCCTCCACCGTATCGCCGGGCAGCTTCGTCATCGACGACCTGTACCCGACCGGCTACGGCGGCGACCTGGAAGTGAGCGTGATCGAGGCCGACGGCCGCCGCCGCGAATTCAAGGTGCCGTTCGGTTCTGTGCCGCAGATGCTGCGCGAAGGCGTATCGCGCTACTCGCTGACCGCCGGCCAGGTGCGCAACAAGCTGCTGGCCGATGAGCCGTGGCTGGTGCAGGGTACCTACCAGCGTGGCATCGGCAACCAGTTGACCCTGTACGGCGGCAGCGCGCTGAGCGAAGGCTACCTGTCGCTGCTGTACGGTGTTGGCCTGTCCACGCGCGTCGGTGCCTTCGCTGCCGACGTCACCCATGCACGGACCTCGTTCGACCACTACGGCAGCCATACCGGCGCCAGTGTGCGGCTGAGCTACAGCAACATGATCGGCGAGACCGGGACCAACCTGACCCTGGCCGCCTACCGCTACTCCACTGAAGGCTTCTACAGCCTGCAGGACGCGCTGTATGGCCGTGATTCGGACAAGCGCGGCATCGATCCGACCACCCGTGGCCGTCAGCGCAGCCAGTTCCAGGTAACGCTGAACCAGCCGCTGGGCCGACGTGGCGGTGCGCTGTACGTGACCGGCTCGGTGCGTGACTTCTACGACCGTTCCGGCACCTCCAAGCAGTACCAGGTGGGCTACAACAACGCCTGGCGCTCGGTGAACTACGGCTTCTCGGCGCTGCGCACCGAAGAAGGCGTGCTCGGCCGTTCCGATACCCAGTACCTGCTGTCGATGAGCGTGCCGCTGGGCCGGGGCACCCACCCGGTGTCGTTCAGCGCCGACCTTGGCGCGCGCGACCGCGGTGGCTACGACAACAGCCGCGTCGGCATCACCGGTTCGGCCGGCGTCGACAACAACTTCAGCTACGGCGTGGCCCTGTCCGATTCCCGCGAGGGTGGCACCACTGCGGTCGGCAATGCCGAGTACCGCAGCCGCTACTCGGCGTTGAACGCCACCTACAGCCACTCGCGTGATTTCCGCCAGGCGTCGGTCGGTGCCAACGGCAGCGTGGTCGTGCATCCGGGCGGCTTCACCTTCACCCCGCAGCGCGGCGACACCATGGTGCTGGTCGAAGCGCCGGGCGCGCGCGATGCGATCGTCAGCAACGCGCCGGGCCTGCGCGTCGATGGCCGCGGCTACGCCGTGGTGCCGTACGTGTCGCCGTACCGCCTCAACACCGTCACCCTCGATCCGCAGGGCATGGCCCACGACGTCGAACTGGAAAGCACCAGCCAGTCCATCGCGCCGTTCGCCGGTGCCATCAGCTACCTGCGCTTCGACACCCGCAAGGGCAACGCGCTGCTGATCCAGGTGCGCAACGCCGATGGCCGCAGCATGCCGTTCGGTGCGCAGGTCAAGGACGAACAGGGCCAGCCGGTCGGCATGGTCAGCCAGGGCGGCCGCCTGTACGTGCGCAGCGAGAAGAACCAGGGCCAGTTGCAGGTCGAGTGGGGCGCCGGTGCCGACCAGCGCTGCACCATTGATTACCAGGTACCGGCGGGCGCCGATGCGTCCAAGACCGGCTTCATCCCGCTGGAGGCAGCATGCCGATGATTTCTTCCCGTGGCCGCAAGGCGCTGGCCGCGCTGGCCGTACTGGGCGGCGTGCTGCTGGCGCAGCAGGCCAGCGCCGCCTGCCGCATCCAGAACAGCTGGTTCATCGCCCAGGACGTGACCATGGACATGGGCCAGATCGTGATCCTGCCCAGTACCCCGGTCGGCGGTGTGATCAAGGAAATCAGTGAACCGATCACCCAGCAGAACAGCGTTGCCCGCTGCGATTCCTGGACCGGCGGTCGTTCGATCGGTGAGTACGTCAACGCAGCGCAGAAGCGCCCCGTGGCCGGCTTCTCGAACGTCTATGAAACCGATGTGGCAGGCGTCGGCATCCGCCTGTACCGCGATTCGGGTGCGATCCAGACCTACTACCCGCACTCGATCAACTTCGGTGGCGGTTCCGTGGTCAGCCTCATCGGTGGCCAGTTCCGCATCCAGCTGATCAAGACCGCTGCGCAGACCGGTTCGGGCGTGATCGCGCCGAACGGCCGCTTCACCAACTACTACTTCGACGGCGATGGCCCCGGGCGCCCGGTACTGACCTCGACGTTCAAGGGCTCGGGCACCACCGTGGTCAGCCCGACCTGTGAAGTGCAGGCCGGCAGCCGCAACATTGCCGTCGATTTCGGCAGTGTGCCCAACACCACCTTCACTGGTGTCGGCTCCAAGGCCGTTGATCGCGACTTCGAGATCCGCCTGAACTGCCAGGGCAGCAACGTTGCCGCCTACCAGAGCAAGATCGGCATCCGCCTCGATGCCGACCAGGACAGCTCGAACATGCCGGGCGTGCTGAAGCTGAGCGCGGCCAGCAACAGTGCCACCCGCATCGGCATCCAGATGGTCCAGCGCGATGGCAGCACCGAGCGTGAAGTGCGCTTTGGCCAGACCATCAGCGTTGGCACCACCGCGCCGGGTACCAGCGTCATGGCGCTGCCGCTGCGCGCGCGCTACGTGCAGACCCAGGCCGGTACGGTGGGCGCGGGTGTCGCAAACGGCCAGGCCACGTTCACCATCCAGTACGAGTAAGGCCGCCCCGGCGGCTGCCCCTGCTGCGCTCCGCCGCAACGTCGCCCGGCTCACGGGCGGCGTTGACTGCGTCTTGATCCTGCAACGATGAAGATCGATGCCACGACGCGCATACAGACGCCTTAGTGTGATGTATGTCGCGAATTTGGAGTTTCCTCATGAGGTGACCGTCTCCTGCCTGCGGGTGCTGGACGGCAACGCCGAAAGGATCCAGACGTGGCTACTGCTGCTTGCCCCCTTCCGCGCCGGCTTTCGGGAGCGCTCCGGTGAAGGTCCTGTCGGTGTTCGGCACGCGACCGGAAGCCATCAAGATGGGGCCGCTGGTGCGCGCCCTGGCACACGCTGCGGATATCGAATCGGTGGTCTGCATCACCGGGCAGCACCGGGCGATGCTCGACCAGGTGATGGCGCTGTTCGAGATCACCGCCGACCATGACCTCGATGTCATGGTGCCCAACCAGACCCTCAATGGCCTGTGTTCCAGGCTGTTCGAACGGCTTGACGCGCTCTACACGCAGGTCCGCCCCGACTACGTGCTGGTGCATGGCGATACCACCACGGCGATGACCGCGGCCCTGGCCGCGTTCCATCACCGCATCCCGATCGGCCATGTCGAGGCCGGCCTGCGCACCGGCGACATCCACCGGCCGTGGCCGGAGGAGATGAACCGGCGGGTGATCGATGTGGTCGGCCATCAGTTGTATGCACCCACTCCCGGCTCGCGCGCCAACCTGGCCCGTGAGCACCTGGGCGGGCAGATCCTGGTCACCGGCAACACCGTCATCGATGCCCTGCAGCAGACCGTGCAGCGGCTGGATGCCGATCCGGCACTGCGTGCGCAGGCCGACGAACCCTTCCATATGCTCGACCCCGGCCGCCGGCTGCTGCTGGTCACCGGCCATCGCCGCGAGAGTTTCGGCCAGGGCTTCGAGGACATCTGCCGTGCGCTCGCCGAGCTGGCACGGCGGCCGGACCTGCAGGTGCTGTACCCGGTGCACCTCAACCCGAACGTGCAGGGCCCGGTCAATGCCCACCTCGGCAACCTCGACAACGTGCACCTGGTGCCGCCGCAGGATTACCTGCGCTTCGTGCGCCTGATGCAGCGCGCCGACGTCATCCTCACCGACTCCGGTGGCGTGCAGGAAGAAGCCCCGGCGCTGGCCAAACCGGTGCTGGTGATGCGCGATGTCACCGAACGGCCGGAGGCGGTCGAAGCCGGTGTGGTCACGCTGGTCGGCACCACGCCCTCGCGCATCGTCGATGCGGTCAACGCGGTGTTGGCACGCCCGCCGCAGCCGGCCCGCTTCGACCCCGATGCCAGCCCGTACGGGGATGGCCGCGCCAGCGCCCGCATCGTCGCCGCCCTGCGCGGTGCGCCCCTTCCCGAATTCTCGCCCGGCGTCCGCAGCAGCGGCGCCGTCCACCCCATCCACGCGAAGTGACGCCATGACCCAGACCGGCCGCTCTTCCCTGTTTGCATCCGCCGCTGCGTTCGTCCTGTCGGGCGTGGTTGGCAGTGCCCATGCCGCCGACAGCGTCGCCGGCCAGTTCACCGAATGGAGCAGCGACAGCACGGTGAACCGGCAGATGACCCTGCGCGAACTCGGTTTCCGCCAGCCACTGGTGCTGAGCGGGCAGGAGAGCCAGCGCGAGGTCTACCTGCCGGTGCCGGCCGGTGTGGCCACCCGCGACGCGCAGCTGCAGCTGGATGGGCGCTATGTGCGCGGCCACGCCGGGCGCACCTCGGGCCTGTGGTCGGTCGATGGCGACCCGATCGCGGCGCGTTCGATCACCGATGCCCAGGGCGATGCCAGCCAGCTGCTGGCCATCGATGGCGAACCCCGCCAGAGCGGCTTCGTACGGGTCGGCGTCGGCTGGTGGTCGATCGTGTCCGATTACCAGTGCGCCGACCAGAGCGCGCCGGCCAATGTGCTGCGGCTGTCGCCGGACTCGCGTTTCAGCTACCGCTTCGACGGCCGCGCCGTGGATACCGTTGCCAAGGCGTGGGGGGCGCTGCCACCGCGGGTGCGCCTGCTGGTGGATGGCAAGGCGCTGCAGGCACCGGCCTACGATGCGGCCTGGCGCATCGGTACCGCGTTGCAGGCCGGGGGCAAACAGGTGCAGGTCGTGGCCCTGCCCAAGGTCGGTGACAGCGTTGACCTCGCCGGTATCAGCATCCCGGCCAGCCTGCAGGGCGTGCCGGCCTACGCCGCGCTGGCCACGGGTGAGCGCGGGCATGCGATCAGGGATCTGGCCGAAGTCGGCGCGCTGCTGTCATTGCGCGACAGCGGGCCGTTGGCCGCCGATGTGATGATCGGCAGCGATGCACTGCGCGCCGGCGTGCGTGCGGCGCTGGATGCGCTGGCCGTACAGGTCGGTGCGGCGGGGGCCGATGCGGGCACGGCGTTCGCCGCGTGGCGCGGTACCGGCATGGGCGGCCTGGAAAAGCCCGCCGCCAACGCGTCGGTCAGCGTGGTGGCCGTGGCCGGGCGTCCGACGCTGGTGGTCGACCCGGCGGCGGCGGGCAAGGTCGCCGGGCTGCTCGCCGAGCAGTGGCGCAGCTATGCACTGGGCCGCAGCCTGCAGGTCAGCGCAGCGGGCACGCCCAGACTGGACGGTGACCAGGTACTGCTGAGCCGGCTCGGCAACATCGCCGGCACCATGGATGTGGTGACCCGCGCCGACCGCAGCGCCAGCTTCGACCTCGGCGCACTGTCGGCCGATGGCCGCCTGCCCGAGCAGGTGGTGATCGATGTCTCGGCGGCCCCCAACGCGGCCGGGCAGGGCGCGGTCGCCACGATCTACCTCAACGATTACCTGTTGGGTGGCAAGGTGCTGTCGGCCAACGGCCAGCCGCAACGGCTGGTGGCCAAGGTGCCGGCCTACGCGCTGTCGGCACGCAACGAGATCCGTGTCAGCTTCCTGCGCCAGCCGGCGCGTCCCTACTGCCACGATCCGGCCACGGGCTATCCGGTCTCGATCCTGCCCAGCAGCCACCTGACCTTGGCCAAGCGTTCGCTGGGCAGTGACTTCGTGGGTGCCAGCAGCCAGCTGTCGCGCGGCAACCAGGTGTTCGTGCCCGGCACCTGGCTGCAGGATGCGCCGGCCTCGCTGGGCAAGGTCATCGCGGTGACCAGCGCAGTGGGCGCATCGCCGGAGGCATCGGAACTGAAGGTGGTCGAAGCCGGTGCCGTGGTCAGCCCGGGCGCGCCGTGGCTGGCGTTCGGCGTGGCGCCAGCCGGTGTCGATGTGGCCGGCCTGAAGGATGGCCACCTGCTGATCGGCGGCAAGCCGCAACCGCTGTTGGATGTGAGCGGGCTGGATCGTGCCGCGGTGGTGCAGGTGGGGTCGTCCGGTGGCCGGCTGGGCGTTGTTTACAGCGACCTCGGTGCGCAGTCACCGCCGTTCGGCGCCCCATTCCGTTTGCTGCGGGGCGATCTCGCCGTGCTCGACGGCAGTGATGCCGTGCGCGAATTCGACCGCCAGGATCCCTACGGCACGCGTATCGCGCAGGACGGCAACCCGCAATCGAAGTGGGAACGGCACATGGTCTGGCTGCTGCTGCTGGTCGGCGTGATCGTGTTCGCGCTGCTGGCCGCCCGCGTCACCCAGGTGCGTCGCCGCAAGTCCGCCAACACAGGGCACTGATCCACCGTGGACGGTCTGTTCTGGAACATCCAGCTGGCCAACTACTACGCCGCCCTGGAAACCACGGCGGCGGCGGTGGCCGTGCTGATCCTGATCTCCAGCCTCGATGACCTGTTCATCGATGTCTGGTACTGGGTACGCGAGAGCTGGCGCGCGCTCACGATCAAGCGCCGCGATGCCTACCGGCCGCTGACCCAGGACGACCTGCTGCAGCGCCCGCAGCAGCCGCTGGCGATCATGGTGCCGGCGTGGATGGAGTACGACGTCATCGCGCAGATGGTGGAGAACATGATCAACGTGCTCGATTACCGCGAGTACGTCGTGTTCGTCGGCACCTATCCCAACGACCAGCAGACCATCGATGAGGTCGAGCGCATGCGTCGCCGCTACAAGCGCCTGCGCCGCGTGGAAGTGCCGCACGACGGGCCGACCAGCAAGGCCGACTGCCTGAACTGGCTGATCCTGGCGATCTTCGACTACGAGAAGCGCCACGACATCGAGTTCGCCGGGGTGATCCTGCACGATAGCGAGGACGTGCTGCATCCGATGGAACTGCGCTTCTACAACTACCTGCTGCCGCGCAAGGACATGATCCAGCTGCCGGTCACCTCGCTGGACCGCGAGTGGTATGAGCTGGTTGCCGGTGTCTACATGGACGAATTCGCCGAATGGCACGCCAAGGATCTGGTCGTGCGTGAAAGTGTTTCCGGCATGGTGCCATCGGCGGGCGTCGGTACCTGCTTCTCGCGGCGCGCGCTGCTGGCGCTGAGCGCGCAGACCGACAACCAGCCCTTCAACACCGACAGCCTCACCGAGGACTATGACGTCGGTGCGCGGCTGGCGGCGATGGGCATGCAGTCGATCTTCGCCCGCTTCCCGGTGCAGTTCCGCGTGCGTCGCCCGTCCTGGTTCGGCTGGGGGCCGGTGCGCGAGCGCACCCAGCAGATGGCGCTGTGCGTGCGCGAGTACTTCCCCGACAACTTCCGTGCCTCGTACCGGCAGAAGGCGCGCTGGGTGCTGGGCATCGGCCTGCAGAGCTGGGAGTCGCTGGGCTGGCGCGGCTCGCTGGCCACCAAGTACCTGCTGGCGCGCGACCGCAAGGGCATCATCACCTCGTTCGTCAGCATCATTGCCTACCTCATCTTCCTGCAGCTGCTGCTGTTCTGGCTGCTGAAGATGTCCGGGGTGTGGACGATGCAGTTTCCCAGCGTGTTCCAGGCCGGTACCTGGCAGATGAACGTTGCGCTGCTGACCACCGCCGCGCTGGCCACCCGCGTCGTGCAGCGCTTCTACTTCGTCAACCGGCTGTACGGCTGGGAGCATGCCTTGATGTCGATCCCGCGAATGGTGGTCGGCAACATGATCAATTTCATGGCCACCGCGCGTGCGTGGAAGGTGTTCCTGGCTTACCTGCTGTTCGGCAAGCGCATGGTCTGGGACAAGACCATGCACGACTTCCCGGATGCGGCGCAGCTGGTGCAGACGCGCAAGCAGCTCGGCGAGCTGTTGACCACCTGGCAGGCGGTGGAGCCGGAGCGCCTGCAGCAGGCGCTGGACCAGCAGCATGCCGGCCGGCAGCAGCCACTGGGCCGCATCCTGCTCACCCAGGGGTGGCTGGATGATGAAACGCTGGCCGAGGCGATCGCCTTCCAGGGCGACCTGCCTCGTGCGGTGATTGACGTGGACTACCTGCGCGCCTGCCACTTCCCGGTCAGTGCCGATGCCTGCGTGCAATGGCGCATGTTGCCGCTGCCACCGCGCCAGCAGGGCACCCTGCGGCTGGCCGTGGCCAGCCCATTGCCCGAAGAAGCGTTGGCACTGCTGAAGCAGGAAACCCGCAGCGAGCACATCGAACAGAGCATTGCCCGCGAAAGCGAAATCAACGCAGGCCTGCGCCTGATCGGCGGCGACCGGCACTGGCAGCTGGACAACGTGCCCCTGCTGGGCGACCTGCTGGTGGAGATGCGCCTGATCGATCACGCGCGCTTCGAGATCGCACTGGATGCCTACAAGCCGCAGCGCGATGGCCGCATCGGCGATTACCTGGTCAAGCAGGGCGTCACCACCGAGGACGCCGTCGCCCAGGCCATGCAGGAACAGCGCCGGCGTGCGGCCGTGCTGCAGTCGCCGCCTCCCGGAGCCTTGCCGGCATGAAGACCACGCTGCTGTCCTCCGTCATTGCCGTGGCACTGGCCACGGCCGCCACGCCGGTACTGGCACAGGCCGATGCGGCCCTGCCGCTGTCCGGCGCTGCATATCGCGTCGCCGAGCAGGCCTTCACCGCTTACGAGCGCGGCGACTATCAAGCGGCTTACCAGCAGTCCACCGAAGCGATCCGGCTGCGCCCGGACGTGGTGCGGCTGCGCCTGTTGCAGATCTACGCGCTGCAGAAACTGGGCCGGCCGGCGGAGGCCCAGCAGCAGGCACGTCGTGCACTGGATGCGGGGTTGAAGGATCCGGCGTTGCCGGCGCTGGCCGCTGCCACCGCTGCGCGCAGCACGCCTCCGGATGCCAGGAGCGGGCGCGCACCCTCCCCACCGCGCGTGGCTGGCAGCGGCGCAGACCGCGCCAGGCAGCAGGCCTACGCGCTGGCCACCGAGGCCTACGCCGCTTATGACGCCGGGCGGATGGGAGAGGCAGCCAGCAAGGCCGAGCAGGCCTTCCGGCAGCAGCCAACGCAGGGCGCCTGGGCGATGCTGTGGGTGGCCGCGCTGGAAGCACAGCAGCAGCCCGAACAGGCCGACGCCGCCATTGCCACCGCGCTGCAGCTGGGCGCGCCGAATGTCGAGGCATTGCGCGCACGGCGCGTGGCGCTGGATCGACAGCGCGCGCTGCTGCAGGCCCAGCAGGCGTACCGGTCGCTGTCCACGCAGGATGATGCCGCGGCCGTTGCGCAGGCACGTGCCGCTGTCGAGCTGGCACCGGAGGTGGCGACGTACCGGTTGCTGCTGATTACCGCGCAGCTGCAGCAGGGGCAGCTGGCCGACGCCGAGCGCAGTGCCGACCAGGCGTTGCAGGCCGACGGCCAGGATCTCAATGCGCGGGTGATGCGCGGCTACCTGCGCCAGCGCCAGGGCAACAGCCTGCTGGCCAATGAAGACTTCGACGCCGCGCTCGCCGCGCCGGGGTCAACCATGCAGCAGCGCAACGTGCGCCTGCTGGCCGTGGATGCGGCCCTGGCCGCTGGGGATCGCGCACGTGCGGGTGCACTGCTGGCGCCGCTGCGCGCGGCATTGCCAGCAGATGCCAGCGATGCACGCGCGCAGCAGCTGCTGCAGCAGGGCATCGAGCAGCGCGCCAAGGCGGTCCGTTCCAGTCGCGAGCGTCCGCGCATGAGCGCGCAGACCTATCCGGCGCCGTTCCAGCACTGCCAGTCTGGCGACAGCGGCAACCGTTGCGAGTTGATGCCGGCCGACCTGCAGGGCGACGGTGGTGCCGCACAGCGTGCCTACGCGGCCTACGCGCGCCGGGACTATGCCGAGGCCATCGGCGAGGCGCGGCAGGCCGTGCAGCTCGCACCGGAGGACGCGAGCCTGCAGGGGCTGCTGACCACCACGCTGGCGGCAGGCAACCGCAGCCAGCAGGACGAAGCACGGCAGCGCCTGGATGCGGCGCTGGCACAGCGCCCTGACGATGCGGAGGCGCTGATGCAGCGCGGCTACCTCAACCAGAAGGCGCACGAGCCGGCGCGCGCACTGGCCGACTTCCGTGCCGCCGAGGCCACCGGCAGGGCACCAAAGGGCGTGGTGCTTGACCAGGCCTACGCCAGCGCGGCCAACGGCGATCACCCGCAGGCGGTGACCCTGCTGCGGACGGCCATTGATCGTGCCGATGCCGGCGAGCTGCCACTGGATGCGCACCAGCGCTACAACGTGCGCAATGCCATCGCCAACTATTCGCGCGAGTGGGGCGTGATCGCCTCGGCCGGCTTCCGTGGCGCGCGCCAGGCGGCGACCAATGTCGGCGGCGCGGCGATCAGTACGCCGGGTGATTCGGTGTTCAGCACGCTTGAAGCGTTCTGGCGCCCGCCGGCTTTCAATGACCAGCACGGCACGCTGGAGCTTTACGCGCGGCTGCTCAACACCCTGTACGACGAGGGTGGCACCTACGAGTCGATCCGCGCCGTGGACCCGTGCACCGGCGAATCGACGCCCGATGCACGCGCGCGCGCCGAACGGCTCAGCCGCTCGCGTTCCACCACCGGCTGGCCGTCCACCATCGCCTCGTTCGGCCTGCGCTACGCCTTCGGCCAGACCGGCCTGAGCGCCGGCATCGAGCGTCGCCAGTTCCTCGGCAGCGCCACCCGCACGGGCGATGTCTACCCCGCTTCGGCGGCCGTGCAATGCAGCCTGCAGCTGGCCCGCAACCCGCCACTGGAAGCCAGCACACTGGCCCGCTACCGCCTGGCCAGCGGTTCCGGTGGCTGGATGTCCTACCTGACCTACGGCTATTACCACGGCACCGACCTGCGCACCGACGTGAATCAGTGGTGGATGGTCAGTGGCTACGCGCAGGGCGGTTACACGTGGGATGACAACAGCGCGCATTTCACCCTCGACGCACTCGATGCCAATGGCACGCCGGTGCGCCGGGTGGGCGATGCCAACGGGCGCCTGCATCGCGAACAGTGGTTCGCTGCCGGTGAACTGCGTGCCGGCCGCAGCTTCCGCTTTGGTGCCGGGCAGACCCACTGGGTGGTCACGCCGTATGTGGTGGTGGGGGCGGACTGGCTCGACCAGCGCTCGCGGGTGCGCGACATCCGTTACCCGCTGTTCCCGGCGCAGTCGTTCGCGCTCAACGATACGCAGCGCAGCTGGTCACTCGGCGCAGGGCCGGGCGTGGGCGTGCGCTACTGGTTCCGCGAAGACCACTACAACACGCCGCGTTCCTACCTGGACCTGACCGTGCAGTACCGCTTCGCGATCGGCGGCGGTGATACGCAGCGCGCCAAGGGCCTGTTCGCCACCGCCATCCTCTCCTACTGAGGCAGGCCCCAACGTCGTCGCAGCGCCGCGGCCTGCGGCGTGTCCTGGGTCAGCCACGGCTCCAGTGCATAGACCAGCACGTGCTGCGCACCGCTGTCGTGCGCCCACGCCAGCTGCCGCTGGATGCGCGCGGCATCTGCGGTTTCGCCCTTGAACGCGCTGCCGTCGGCGGGGCTGCCGGGCAGTTCGCGGAACAGTTCGACGATCGCATCGAACCCGATGCCCTGTGCCCGGAAATGGCCGAGCAGCGGTTGCAGCTGCTGCACGTTGCCGGCGCCGGCCACCCCCACGCCGTCCTGCACCATCGGCCGCAGCGCGGCCCGTGCCAGCACCGCCTGCCACAGCGCGACCAGGTCGCCGTCGTTCTGCAGGCGGCTGAAGTAGCAGGAGATCGCACAGTCACCGCCGCGCGCGCTGGCGGCCTGCGCCAGCCCGTGCAGCCACTGCGCCAGCCATTGCTGGCGGGCCGGATCGGCCCAGTGGAACTGCTCCAGTTCGTAGGGCAGGTACCAGCCGCCGAAGGCGGGCTGCTGCGCCCACGGCGCCTGTGCCAACCAGCTGCGCGCGTGCGCCAGGCTGTCGGCCAGGAACGCCTGCAGCGTGGCGTCGTCGGCGCCGATGGCCTGCCACCAGCGTTGCTGGAAGGGCAGGCCAACGCGGATGCGGATGTCGTTCTCGCTGGCGGCGGTGAACAGCTGCTGCAGGTTGCTGTCCGGCAGCGACCAGTCGCCATCGCTGCCACCGACGATGCCGGTCCACTGCAGCACCAGCTGCCGGCAGCCCAGCGCGTGGGCAAGCTTCAACGAACGTTGCCAGTCGGCCGGGCCCCACTGCAGATGGCTGCGCCAGGGCTGCAGGAAGGTGCCATCCACCTGCACCGGCAGCGAACAGCCGGGCAGGGTGGCGAGCGTAGCGGCCAACGGCGCCAGCACTGCCGCGCGCAGCAACCGGCGGCGCAACGGCGAAGACGGATCCGTGGGAAGGTCGGGCCGAACCATGCCCGCATCATCCCAGAGCACCGTGGGTGGGAGGTGAACCCCGCGCCGGGTGGTGCCGGCCGCTGGCCGGCATCGTGCCCCGGGTGGCAGGTGAATCACCATCCGGTAGTGCCGGCCGCTGGCCGGCATCGCGCCCCGACTATTCCAACGCGTAGCGCAGCGCGAACAGCACCGCCACCAGCCACACCGCCGGATGCACTTCGCGCCAGCGGCCGGTGCCGGCCTTCAGCGCCGCATACGCGATGAAGCCAAACGCCAGGCCATTAGCGATGGAGTAGGTGAACGGCATCGCCAGGGCACACAGTGCGGCCGGCACCGATTCGGTCAGGTCGCTCCAGTCCACGTCCACCAGTTCGCGCAGCATCAGGCCGGCCACGAACAGCAGCGCCGGTGCGGTGGCATAGCCGGGCACCATCGCCGCCAGCGGCGAGAACAGCAGTGCGGCCAGGAACAGTGCCGACACCACCAGTGCAGTCAGGCCGGTGCGGCCGCCCACCTGCACGCCCGAGGCGCTTTCAGCGAACGCGGTAGTGCTGCTGGTGCCCAGCAGCGAACCGGCCACGATCGCCGTGCTGTCGGCCAGCAGCGCGCGGCCGAAACGCTTCTGCGCGCCCGGCAGTTTCAGCAGTCCGGCGCGACCGACCACGCCATACAGGGTGCCGGTGGCATCGAACACTTCCACCAGCACGAACACCAGCACCACCTGCAGCAACACGGCGATCGGCGCGCCACCGTTGTGGTGCAGCAGGCCCGGCAGGTCGAGCTGCAGGAAGGTCGGCGCCAGGCTCGGCGGCAGCGAGACCAAGCCCTGGTACTGCACGTCGCCCAATGCCCAGCCCGCGCCGGTCACCGCCAGGATCCCGATCAGGATCGCGCCACGGATACGGCGTGCTTCCAGCACCGCGATCAGCAGGAAGCCGGCCAGCGCCAGCAGCGGCGGCGCCGTGTTCAACGGGCCCAGCGCCACCAGCGTGTCTTCATTGCCGACGATCACGCCGGATTTCTGCAGCGCGATGATCGCCAGGAACAGACCGATGCCGGCCACGATCGCCGAACGCAGCGAGGCCGGGATGCCCGACACCAGCCACGCCCGCACACCGGTCAGCGACAGCACCAGGAACACCAGGCCGGAGATGAATACCGCGCCCAGTGCCTGCTGCCACGGCAGGCCGGCGGCACCGACCACGGTGAAGGCGAAGAACGCGTTCAGGCCCATGCCCGGTGCCATGCCGACCGGGAAGTTGGCCGCCAGCGCCATCACCGCCGAACCCAGCGCAGCGGCCAGGCAGGTGGCCACGAACACCGCACCCGCATCCATGCCGGTGGTGCCGAGGATTTCCGGGTTGACGAAGACGATGTAGGACATCGTCAGGAAGGTGGTGACACCGGCCAGCAGCTCGGTGCGCACGGTGGTGCCGTGCTGCTGCAGCTGGAACAGGCGTTCGAACAGGGACATGGGGCGTCTCGCAACAATAAGGTGTCACGACCAACGGTCGTGACCTACCCGAATGCAGAACGGCCGCGCAGAGCGCGGCCGTTCTTCCTTTCTTACTTCAGCGCCTTGAAGCGCAGGCGCTTCGGCGCGGCATCGTCGCCCATGCGACGCTTCTTGTCTTCCTCGTACTCGCGGTAGTTGCCCTGGAAGAACTCCACGTGCGAGTCGCCTTCGAAAGCGATGATGTGCGTGGCGATGCGGTCCAGGAACCAGCGGTCGTGCGAGATCACGAAGGTGTTGCCCGGGAACTCCAGCAGCGCGTCTTCCAGCGCACGCAGGGTTTCGATGTCCAGGTCGTTGGACGGTTCGTCGAGCAGCAGCACGTTGCCGCCCTGCAGCAGGGTCTTGGCCATGTGCAGGCGGCCACGCTCACCACCGGACAGCGAGCCGACCATCTTCTGCTGGTCCTGGCCCTTGAAGTTGAAGCGGCCGATGTAGGCGCGCGACTGGATCTCGATGCCGTTGATGTTGAGGATGTCCAGGCCACCGGCGATTTCCTGGAAGACGTTGTGGTTGCCTTCCAGCTTGTCGCGGCTCTGGTCCACGTAGGACAGCTGCACGGTCGGGCCGATCACGATCTCGCCCGAATCCGGCTTCTCCTGGCCGGTGATCATCTTGAACAGCGTCGACTTGCCGGCGCCGTTCGGGCCGATGATGCCGACGATCGCGCCCGGCGGAATCAGCATCGACAGGTTGTCGATCAGCAGGCGGTCGCCGAACTTCTTGGAGACGTTCTTGAACTCCATCACCATGTTGCCCAGGCGCTCGCCCGGCGGGATGAAGATTTCGTTGGTCTCGTTGCGCTTCTGGTAATCCTGCGACTGCAGCTCTTCCAGGCGGGCCAGACGGGCCTTGCCCTTGGAGCGGCCGCCCTTGGCGTTCTGGCGCGACCACTCCAGTTCCTTCTGGATCGCCTTCTGGCGGGCCTTTTCCTGGTTCTCTTCCTGCTTCAGGCGCTCATCCTTCTGCACCAGCCATTCGGTGTAGTTGCCCTTCCACGGAATGCCGCGGCCGCGGTCCAGTTCCAGGATCCACTCGGCGGCGTTGTCCAGGAAGTAGCGATCGTGGGTGACGGCCACCACGGTGCCGGTATAGCGCGCCAGGAACTGTTCCAGCCATTCCACCGACTCGGCGTCGAGGTGGTTGGTCGGTTCGTCGAGCAGCAGCATGTCCGGCTTCTGCAGCAGCAGGCGGCACAGTGCGACGCGGCGCTTTTCACCGCCGGACAGGTTGGCGATCTTGGCATCCCACGGCGGCAGGCGCAGCGCATCGGCAGCCACGTCCAGCTGGTTTTCCAGGGTGTGCGCGTCGCCGGCGGCCAGGATCGCCTCGAGGCGCTCCTGTTCCTTGGCCAGCGCGTCGAAGTCGGCGCCTTCCTCGGCGTAGGCGGCGTACACCGCCTCCAGCGCGGCCTGGGCCTGCAGCACTTCGCCCACGCCTTCCTCGACCGACTCGCGCACGGTCTTGTTCGGGTCCAGTTCCGGTTCCTGCGCCAGGTAACCGACCTTGATGCCGGGCTGCGGGCGGGCTTCACCCTCGAAATCGGTGTCCACGCCGGCCATGATCTTCAGCACGGTGGACTTGCCGGCGCCGTTCAGGCCCAGCAGGCCGATCTTCGCGCCCGGGAAGAAGGACAGGGAAATGTCCTTGATGATCTGCCGCTTGGGCGGGACCACCTTGGACACGCGGTTCATGGTGTAGATGTATTGCGAGGACATGCGGTCTCCGTAGGCGCGGCCCTGCGCCCGACCCGTCACGGGAACATCCCGTTGCGGCAGCGGGCACAGACTGGAATGGAATACCGCCAATTATAGCCGGAACCGGTTCCGGCCCGCGCCCGGCCGGAGCCGCGCAGGCTGGCCGTGGCCTGAATACTCCGTCACAGTCCTGCAGCGGGAAGCGTTTCCAGCCGGAAACGGTTCAGATCGGTTGCGCAATATGGGCTCACCACCCACCCAAGCAGAGGTCTGACATGCGCATCAATCGAGTAATGGCCGGCGCCGTGGCCTCTGTGCTGGCGCTGGGCGCCGTGACCCCGGCCTTCGCCGACAACGACCATCGCCGCGACCACGACCGCCGCGAGTGGCGCGAGGATCGCCGTGAGTGGCGCCAGGACCGCCGCGACTGGGAGCGCGACCGCCGCGAGGCCCGGCGCGACTGGGAACGCGACCGCCGCGACTGGCACCGTGACCATGATCGCTACTACCGCCCGGCACCGCCGCGCGTGGTCTATCGCCCGGCCTATGGCCCGGGCTATAGCTGGAAGGTCGGCCACCGCTACCGCGACTACTACCGCGGCCCGGTCTACGTGGTGAACGACTACCCGCGCTACAACCTGCGCCGCCCGCCGTACGGCCATCAGTGGATCCGGGATGATCGCGGCAACATGCTGCTGGTGGCCATCGCCACCGGTGTAATCGCCCAGTACGTGCTCAGTCGCTGAGGATCGCGGCCGGGGTCGGATCCCTTCCCAACGGAAAGGGCTCTGACCCCACAACTATCGATCGAAACCATACGGGGCCGGATTCCTTCGGGGATGCCGGCCCCGTCCGTTTCGGCCCCAGCGGGCCAGTGCGGAGCTACAATCGAGGGCTGAGCCGTACCCCTTTTCCCTGCCTGCTGGAGTACCCGATGTTCCCGCGTGACGTCCGCATCGAATCCTACGATCCCGAACTGGCCAAGGCCATCGCCGCTGAGACCCAGCGCCAGGAAGACCACGTCGAGCTGATCGCCAGCGAGAACTACACCAGCCCGGCGGTGATGGAAGCCCAGGGCAGCCAGCTGACCAACAAGTACGCCGAAGGCTACCCGGGCAAGCGCTACTACGGTGGCTGCGAATACGTGGACATCGCCGAGCAGCTGGCGATCGACCGCCTGAAGCAGCTGTTCGATGCGGACTATGCCAACGTGCAGCCGCACAGCGGTTCGCAGGCCAACCAGGCCGTGTACTTCGCCCTGCTGCAGCCGGGTGACACCATCCTCGGCATGAGCCTGGCCCACGGTGGCCACCTCACCCACGGCGCCAAGGTCAATGCCTCGGGCAAGCTGTTCAACGCCGTGCAGTACGGCGTCAACGACCAGGGCCTGATCGATTACGACGAAGTCGAGCGCCTGGCCCTGGAGCACAAGCCGAAGATGGTCGTGGCCGGCTTCTCGGCCTACTCGCAGGTGATCGACTGGGCGCGCTTCCGCGCCATCGCCGACAAGGTCGGCGCCTACCTGTTCGTCGACATGGCCCACGTCGCCGGCCTGGTCGCCGCAGGCGTCTACCCGAGCCCGCTGGAACACGCCCACGTGGTCACCTCGACCACCCACAAGACCCTGCGCGGCCCGCGCGGCGGCATCATCATCGCCAAGGGCGCCGACGAAGACCTGGTCAAGAAGCTGCAGTCGATCGTGTTCCCGGGCATCCAGGGCGGTCCGCTGATGCACGTCATCGCCGGCAAGGCCGTGGCCTTCAAGGAAGCGCTGGAGCCGGGCTTCAAGGCCTACCAGCAGCAGGTGGTGAAGAACGCCCAGGCGATGGCCAACACGCTGATCGCGCGTGGCTACAAGATCGTCTCCGGCGGCACCCAGAACCACCTGATGCTGGTGGACATGATCGGCAAGGACGTGTCCGGCAAGGACGCGGAAGCCGCGCTGGGCAAGGCCCACATCACCGTCAACAAGAACTCGGTGCCGAACGACCCGCGTTCGCCGTTCGTGACCTCGGGCCTGCGCCTGGGTACCCCGGCGGTGACCACCCGTGGCTACGTCGAACAGGACTGCGTGGATCTGGCCAACTGGATCGCCGACGTGCTCGACGCACCGAACGATGACGCGGTCATCGCCCGCGTGCGCGACGCCGTCAGCGCGCAGTGCCGCAAGTACCCGGTCTACGGCTGATCGGAGAGTGGGGTCGGAGCCCTTTCCTGGCGGAAAGGGATCCGACCCCGCCTTCCGGATCGACGCAGGGGTCGGATCCCTTCCCGCAGGGAAGGGCTCTGACCCCGTCATCAGGAATCCCGCGCATGGATGAGCGCCGCCTCAAGTACCTGTACATCGCACTGGCGGTGCTGTTCGGCCTGCCCAGCCTGTTCTTCGGCGGTGCCGGCGCCTGCATCGCCGTGGTCATGGGCGTGATCGGGCTCGTATCGCTGGACGCGGACAAACTGTGGTTTGCCGCCGGCATGTTCGCGTGGGGATCGTGCGCGATCGCCGGCCTCGTGGCCTGGGTCGCACTCAGCATCGTCTGGCTGCGCGATGGCGCACGCGGGCTGCACATGGCATCACGCCGCTGGTGGCTGCTGCTGGGCCTGGGCGTGCTGGCGGGCCTGCCCCTGCTGGCGATGGCGCTGTACTACTTCGCCGAGCTGGGTCCGTCCGTGCTCAGCGGGCTGTTCGCCGGGCCGTCCCTGCTGGTGCCCACCGGTATGTTGATCCTCCTGCGGCTGCGTGCCGACGCCATGGGCGAGCCATCCGGCCCGGCACGGTCAAAGGAGTAGGCCCGCGTGGATGAGCGCCGCGCCCGGTATCTGTATGCCATCCTGGCGGTGGTCTTCGGCCTGCCCAGCCTGGTGGTGGGCGGTGCTGTAGCGACGATGCTGCTGCTGATGGGGCTGGGCCAGTTCGGTCATGGCACGCTGGCCTCGGTGACGGTGATGCCGCTGTGGGGCCTGGCCGGCATTGCCGGCTGCCTGGCCTGGTTGTGGCTCAGCGCGGGTTTTCTGCTGCAGGGGCGTGCCGGGCTGCACGTGCACCGCCTCTGGTGGTGGATGCTGCTGGCGGGCGGTCTCGCCGCCTTGCCCCCGCTGGGGCTGGCGCTGTGGTGGGGCATCGCCGTGCATGCCGAAGGCATCGGCTTGTTGCTGCTGGGCCCGTCGATGCTGGTGCCGGCTGCGATGCTGGTGTGGATCAAACGCCGCGCATGACGTGGCCCATGGAAGGAGATCGAACGCATGGATGAGCGTCTGCACAAACGCTGGATGGCGATCGCCGGCCTGCTGGTGGGCCTGCCCGCCGTGGCGGCAGGCGGCACGGGTGCCGTGCTGGGGCTGATGGTCGTATGGGACGGCAAGTACCTGACGGGCGAAGAGCACACGTGGTTGCTGCTGTGGTCGTCGGCTGGAATCATCGGCCTGCTGTCGTGGTTGTGGCTGAGCGGCCTGTTCCTGTGGCGCGGTGTTGCCGGCCTGCGCCAATCACCGGTTGTCGCCTGGGTCGGCCTTGCGCTGGGGGTGCTGGCCGCGTTGGCCGTGGTCGCCGCCGCGTTGTACTTCACCTTCAAGCATGGGGAAATCTCGACCCTGGCCTTCCTTGGGTTCGGCCCGCCGCTGCTGGTGATGGCCGGGCACCTGGCGTGGCTGCGCTGGGCACGCGCGGCCCCGGTGCCGTCGGCACCTGGTTGAACGTCTGGTCCTGCTGACCTCACTGGACGCTCTGGTTGGCCGAAATGCAGGTACTTCCGCGCAGACAGCATTTGCCGCTGCGCCCTTTCTCAGGTACCTTTGCGACGCTGCCATGACCGTGGCAATAGGTACTTTCCTGAGCCAGGCGTTCCATGCACTGCCCCTTCTGCCAACATGCCGATACCCGGGTCATCGACTCGCGCGTCTCTGAAGACGGCGCGACGATCCGTCGTCGGCGTGAATGTGAAGCCTGCGGCGAGCGCTTCAGCACCCTGGAAACGGTCGAACTGAAGCTGCCGGCCATCGTCAAGAGCGATGGCACCCGCGAGGCGTTCGACCAGCGCAAGGTCCGCGCTGGCTTCGACCGCGCGCTGCAGAAGCGTGCGGTGGCCGAAGACAAGATCGAAGCAGCGGTGCGTGCGGTGGTTCACCAGCTGCGCATCAGCGGCGAGCGCGAAGTGCCCTCGATCAAGGTCGGCGAGTTCGTGATGAACGAACTGCGCAAGCTCGATCATGTCGGCTACGTGCGCTTCGCTTCGGTCTACCGCAGCTTCGAGGACGTGGCCGATTTCCGCGAGGAGATCGAGAAGCTCGAGCGCGACCTGCCGTCCAGTACCGAACAGCTGCAGCTGCTGGGCGATGTGATCGCCCTGACCAAGAAGAAGAAGGGCTGACTGCCTCTGCCTTGGGGGTGCCAACCTTGGTGGGCACCGGTGGCCGCATTCACTGGTGGGTGCCAACCGTTGGTTGGCACTGACGGCATGGATCAACACCGGCAGCGTTACCATGGCCGCATGACCACCCCGTTCTCCGTCCTCGACCACCTGCACATGGCCAACGCGCTGCGCCTGGCCGAGCGCGCTGCCTATACCACCCGCCCCAACCCGATGGTCGGCTGCGTGATCGCCCATGGCGAACGCGTGGTCGGGCAGGGCTGGCACCAGCGCGCCGGTGGCCCGCATGCGGAAGTGTTCGCCCTGCGCGAGGCGGGCACCGAAGCACGCGGTGCCACCGCCTACGTCACCCTGGAACCCTGCGCCCACTACGGGCGCACGCCACCGTGTGCGCTGGCCTTGATCGAAGCCGGCGTGTCGCGCGTGGTCGCGGCGATGCGTGATCCATTCCCGAAGGTCGATGGCGGTGGGTTCGATCTGCTGCGCAATGCCGGCATCGACGTCGCCGAAGGGCTGATGGCGGCGCAGGCGCGCGAGCTCAACAAGGGCTTCCTGTCGCGCGTGGAGCGCAATCGGCCGTGGTTGCGGGTGAAGCTGGCCGCCAGCCTGGATGGCCGTACCGCGATGGCCGATGGCAGTTCCAAGTGGATCACCGGGCCGGCCGCGCGCGAGGACGTGCAGCACTGGCGCGCGCGCGCCGGTGCGATCCTGACCGGCGCCGACACGGTGCTGGCCGACGACCCGATGCTGACCGTGCGCCTGGCCGATACCGAAGTGATGGCGCCACTGCGTGTGGTGCTGGATTCGCGCCTGCGCTCGCTCGAATGCAGCCGCGTGCGCGAGGGCGGGGCACCGACGCTGTACCTGCACGCTGCGGCGGTGAGCGCACCGGACGCGGCCGACGCCGAATTCGCCAGCGTGCCCAGCGCAGAGGGGCGGTTGGACCTGGGCGCGGTGCTGGCGCTGCTGGCCGAGCGCGGCATCAACGAAGTGCACACCGAAGCCGGCGCGACACTGGCCGGTGCGCTGCTGCGCGGTGGCTGGGTCGATGAGCTTCTGCTCTATCAGGCGCCCACGCTGCTGGGCGACAACGGCCGCCCGCTGCTGGCTGGCCTCGGCATTGATGCCATGGACCAGCAGCGTCGCCTGCGCGTGGTTGACCAGCGCCAGGTCGGCGAGGACAACAGGCTGCTGCTGCGCCCATGAAGGAATGACGCAGGGCAGGGGGCTACGCCCATGGCGTCAGGCCGCTTCGTCGTCTTCTTCGCCAACGGGGCATTGGCCTTTCCATTGCTGCTTCCACAGCACATGCAGGTCGCGGCAGTACGCGCCGAGCGCCTCGCCCGGCAGTTGCCTCGCCTTGAACCGCAACTGGCGACGCGTAAAACCGTCGTCGTACTCATCCGGCAGTACCAGCACGGCACACTGGTCGTGGTACATCAGGAAGTCGCGGCAGTGATCATCCTCACTCATCCACGCATCCAGGTGCCTGTCGCTCAGCTGCGCTGACTCGAAGGCGACCGAGGGTTGGACGACGATGATCTTCGTGGCTTTGAACCTGGACGCTTCGGCCTGCCAGCACACCATCAGCGCCAGCAACATGAGCGCGGTCGACGTCATACGGTGTTTCATGCGGTTGCCCTGGTGGAAGAGGGCAACAGCATTGACCATGCAGGCCGCGCAGGGCCATGCAAGGGTTCTGAAAATGCAGTTGCCCTTGCCGTCGGCAACGCTGGGCAGCGCGTAGGCTCGGCGTTACATCCCGCTCACGCGCATTCGTCGGTCCACATCATCTCGGCGATCGGGCGCAGTGCCTTGCATTCCTGCGTCATGTCTTCGGCTGACTTCACCTTGGCCTTGGCCTTCAGTTCCTCGGTCATGGCATCCACGCCACTGATCTGGTCCGGCGCGATCTTCGCCACGCAGGCGCGGTGCTGCTGCAACAGCAGGTCACAGCCGGGTACGCCGGTCACCCTCGGTGCGCTGGCCGCCTGCGCGTCCTGCATCCAGTCCTCGAACGGTGCCAGCGCGCCGGTCACGGTACCCACCAGATCGTCGAAGTTGCCGCTGTACCAGTAGCCGTTGTCCTTGGCCGGGTACAGGGTGAAGGTGCCGCTGACCGGCACGCGCGCACCGCTCTGCAGCGCCTGGGTGTAGGCGTCGGTGAACTGCCTGCGCGCGGCCGGGCTGGCGTCGGCTGCAAGGCTGGCGGCGAACAGCGGGCGCACCTTGCCGAGGTCGGGCACCTGGCAGCTGAAAGTGATGCGCGCCGGCTTCTGGTCTTCCACGTACTCGTTGTCTTCAATCACGCTCTTGCTGGCGCGGCACTTCGAATCACGCAGGGCCTTGGCATACAGCGCTTCGCTGGCGGCCGCGTCGGCCTTTGCGCCGGTGCTGGCTAGTACGACCTGCCACGGTTCGGCCAGCGCCTTGGCCAGCGCACCCGGGTTCGGGGTCACCGCGTCCTGGCCTTCGAACGCCGGCTTCAGTGCATCGTTGAGCGCGCGGGTCGCCACGGCGTCATCTTCCAGCAGCACGCGTGCGTACAGGTCGAAAGCCTGTTCGGGCGTCAGTGTGGCCGGGGCGGCGCCGGCCAGCAGCGGGGCCGCCAGCAGGGCGCTGGCCAGCAGGGTACGCAAGGGAGTCTTCATGACGGTGTTTCCTGTTCCAGAGGCGCGCAAGCGTAGCGCATCTTTGCGCAGGCCCGATGGTGCCCTGTGGCCGCCTGCCGGCGCGCGCGGGCCCAAAAAAAACGGGCCCCTTGCGGGGCCCGTTCGATCGCACGACGAGGAGCGATCGGTAAATCAGAAGCTGGCGCGGACGCCGACCGAGTACTGGGTGACGTCGCGGTAGCCGGCGATCTCGCCCACTACACCCCAGGTCTTGGTGAAGTTGACCTGGCCGCCAACGGTGCCGACCCAGGTGCCCTTGTAGTTGTTGCCGCCATCCATGTAGCCGGCCTTGGCCCAGGCTTCGGTCATGCGCGACGGCTTGCCGCGGATACCCATGGTGACGCGGCCCAGGTTGGTGTGGTCCTTGCCGTGGTAACGCACGCCGTCGTAGCGCAGGGTCGATTCGGCGTTCTGGCGCACCCAGGCGGCATCGGCGGTGAAGTCCAGGCGGTCGGTCCACGGCATGTGGTAGCCGATACCCAGCTCCGGCTGGTTCAGTTCCAGCTTCAGCGAGTCTTCGCCGTAGTGGCGGGTCTTGCTGGTGCGCGACCAGCCACCGAACACGTAGACCTGCTCGGCCAGCGCGACCGAGCCGCGCAGGTAGCCGCCGTCGACCTTCGGGTCGTCCAGCACGTTGTCGTCAACCTGGACCTGGGTCCAGCCGCCTTCCACGGAGGTGTAGCTCAGGGCGTCGGCCGAAGCCGAGAACGGAGCAGCGGCCAGCAGGGCGGCCACGATCAGGATCTTGCGCATGGGAATTCCTGTGAATTTCAGTCCATTGGCGGGCCTGCCCTCGCGGCTGCCCGTGGCGACCTCATGTCGCCCGCTGCGGATTTTAATGAAAGTTTTACAAAATGCGAGAGACGGCCGTCACAAGCTGGTCTGGCTTGGCCGGGGTCAGAGCCCTTTCCTGCGGAAAGGGATCCGACCCCGGTCATCAGAATGCGAGCGGGCCTGCATCGGGGTCGGATCCGTTTTCCGTCGGAAAACGGCTCTGACCCCTCCGCGATTTCGAGGGACCCGGGGTCAGAGCCCTTTCCGCAGGAAAGGGATCCGACCCCGGTCATCAGAGTGCGAGCGGGCCTGCAACGGGGTCGGATCCGTTTTCCGTCGGAAAACGGCTCTGACCCCTCCGCGATTTCGAGGGACCCGGGGTCAGAGCCCTTTCCGGGGCGGAAAGGGATCCGACCCCGGTCATCAGAGTGCGAGCGGGCCTGGATCGGGGTCAGATCCGTTTTCCGTCGGAAAACGGCTCTGACCCGTAGCGATTTCGAGAGGGCCGGGATCAGAGCCCCGTCCAGCGGAAAGGGATCCGACCCCGGGCATCCCACCCCGTTCAGCACGGGCTGGTACACTAGCCGCGCCGGTTCGCCGGTACACAAACGTCTTCAGGGCGGGGTGCAATTCCCCACCGGCGGTAGGTGCGCAAGCACGAGCCCGCGAGCGCCCCGGCCCACGGCCGGGGGTCAGCAGATCCGGTCCAATGCCGGAGCCGACGGTCATAGTCCGGATGAAAGAAGACGGTGCCACAGGGCCTTCGCGGCCCTGCGCCCGCCTGTTTGCCTTGCGGCGTTTTTCGCTCACTTTTCGCGGAGAACGTTACTTGTTTACTGGAATCATCGAAGGCGTCGGCCGTCTGGCCGCACGCGAATCCATCGGCGGCGATGTCCGCTTCACCTTCAACGTCGGGAATCTGCCGTTCGACCACGTGCAGATGGGCGAGAGCATTGCCATCAACGGTGTCTGCCTCACCGTCATCGCGTTCGACGCCAGCAGCTTCCAGGTCGATGCCTCCACCGAGACCCTGGGCCTGACCACGCTGGGCCAGCTGGGCGAGGGCGCGGTCATCAACCTGGAGCGCGCCATGCGCCCGACCGACCGCCTCGGCGGCCATCTGGTCAGCGGCCACGTCGACGGCCTCGGCCAGGTGCTGTCCATCCATGAAGACGCGCGCGCCCAGCGCTGGCGTTTCGCCGCGCCGGCCTCGCTGCGCCGCTATATCGCCAAGAAGGGCTCGATCTGCGTGGACGGCGTCAGCCTCACCGTCAACGAAGTGGACGACGAAGGCTTCGAAGTCGCCCTGATCCCGCACACCGTGGCCAACACCGCCTTCTCCGCCACCGGCGTGGGCAGCGCGGTCAATCTGGAAATCGATCTGGTGGCCCGTTACGTCGAGCGATTGATGGGTGTGCCGAGCAACGGTCAGCACCCACAGGGAGACGCAGCATGAACTTCGCCCCGATTCCGGAAATCCTGGAAGACATCCGTCTGGGCCGCATGGTGGTCATCGTCGATGACGAAGACCGCGAGAACGAAGGCGACCTGATCATGGCCGCCGAGCTGGTCAAGCCGTCGGACATCAACTTCATGGTCACCCACGGCCGCGGCCTGGTGTGCCTGCCGCTGACCCGCAGCCGCGCCGCCGACCTCGGCCTGGCGCCGATGGTGCAGGCCAATACCGCCCAGTTCCAGACCAACTTCACGGTCAGCATCGAGGCCGCCGAGGGCGTCACCACCGGCATTTCGGCGCATGACCGCGCGCATACCATCCGCACCGCGGTAAAGCCCAATGCCAAGCCGTCGGACCTGCACCAGCCGGGCCACATCTTCCCGCTGATCGCCCAGCCGGGCGGCGTGCTGACCCGCGCCGGCCACACCGAAGCCGGCGTCGACCTGGCCATGCTCGCCGGGCTGGAACCGGCCGGCGTGCTGGTGGAGATCCTGAACCCGGATGGCAGCATGGCGCGCCGCCCGGAGCTTGAAGTGTTCGCCCGCGAGCACGGCCTGAAGATGGGCTCCATCGCCGATCTGATCGCCTACCGCCTGGCCACCGAAAAGACCGTCGAGCGCGTGGACGAGCGCGAGATCGACACCGAATTCGGTCCGTTCAAGCTGGTGACCTACCGCGACCGCATCGCCCACGACCTGCACTTCGCGCTGGTTCGTGGCACGCCGGATGCGGACACCCCGACCCTGGTGCGCGTGCAGGTGGAAAACCCGCTGGCCGACCTGCTGCACTGGCGCCGCGACGACTTCGGCGTGGCGGCCACCGATGCCCTGCGCGCGATCGATGCCGAGGGCGCCGGCGTGATGGTGGTGCTGTCGGCCCCGCGCGACGGTGAAGCCCTGCTGGCCCGCCTGCGCCAGCAGCCGGCGCCGGTGGTGCCGGGCAAGGACAAGGATGTGGGCCAGTGGCGCCGCAACGGTGCCGGCGCACAGATCCTGTCTGACCTGGGCCTGGGCAAGCTGCGGGTGCTGGGCACCCCGCGCCGCCAGGTTGGCCTGGCCGGTTACGGCCTGGAAGTGGTGCAGACGGTCACCCTGTAATGGGGGATTGCCGGCCAGCGGCCGGCACTACCGGTGGGTGCCGGCCCCATGCCACCGGTGGGTGCCGACCCCATGCCACCGGTGGGTGCCGACCGTTGGTCGGCACACCCTGCGGGCCCCCGCCAGCCACGGCCGGGGCCCATCCACGCTAGAATTACCCCCTTATCGAGTCCCCAAGCCGCATATGAGCCACTACGAAGGCGATCTTCGCACTCCCGAGTCGGCGCGCTTCGCCATCCTGGCCAGCCGCTGGAACGCCCGCATCACCGACGCGCTGGTCGCAGGCGCGCGCCTGAGCCTGGCCGGCAACGGCATCACCGAAGCCAACATCGACGTGATCCGCGTGCCGGGTGCCTGGGAACTGCCGCTGGTGGCCGCGCGCCTGGCCGCCGCCCATGAACACGCCGCCATCCTCACCCTGGGCTGCGTGATCCGTGGCGACACCCGCCACTACGAACACGTGGCCGACCGCTGCGCCGAAGGCCTGATGCGCGTGCAGCTGGATTTCGGCGTGCCGGTGCTGAACGGCGTGCTGGCGGTGGAACGCGTTGAAGACGCCGAGGCCCGCGCAGGCGGCAGCCACGGCAACAAGGGCGAGGAAGTCGCACTCGCCGCACTGGAAATGGTCAATCTGCTGGAGCAACTGCCATGAACAAGAACACCCAGGGCAAGCCCTCCGGTAAACCCGTCCGCCGCGATGGCGTCGATCCGGTGCTGCGCTCGCGCGCCCGCCGTCGTGCCGTGCAGGCCATCTACGCCTGGCAGATCTCCGGCGGCAACGCACAGTCGCTGATCGCCCAGTTCGCCCACGAGCAGGCCCGTGAAATCGCTGACCTGGCGTACTTCGAGGCGCTGCTGCACGGCGTGCTCGACAACCGTCGTGACATCGATGAAGCGCTCGGCCCGTACCTGGACCGTGGCATCGAGGAAGTGGACGCGATCGAACGCGCGGTGCTGCGCCTGGCCGCCTACGAGCTGCGCTACCGCCTGGACGTGCCATACCGCGTGGTGATCAACGAAGCGATCGAATCGGCCAAGCGCTTCGGTTCCGAACACGGCCACACCTACGTCAACGGCGTGCTGGATCGTGCCGCCGTGGAATGGCGCAAGGTCGAATCGGGTCACTGACCCGATTTCTGTAGAGCCGAGCCATGCTCGGCTCACCGTGCAGCGCACGGTTGCGTTCGGCAATGCGGCGCGTGATCGAACTGCAGCCGAGCATGGCTCGGCTCTACAAAAAAGCAGAACGCCCCATGTCCCTGGCCGAATTCGCCCTCATCGACCGCATCCGCGCCCGCACCCTCGAGCGCGACGACATCCTGCTCGGCATCGGTGACGACGCCGCGCTGCTGCAGCCGCGTGCCAACGAGCAACTGGTGGTCACCGCCGATACGCTCAACAGCGGCGTGCACTTCCCGGTTGAGACGCCTGCCTTCGACATCGGCTGGAAGACCCTGGCGGTCAACCTGTCGGACCTGGCCGCGATGGGCGCGCGCCCGGCGTGGTGCACGCTGGCACTGTCACTGCCGGAAGCGTCTGAAGACTGGATCGAGGCCTTTGCCGATGGCTTCTTCGCCCTGGCCGACCAGCACGACATCGCGCTGATCGGTGGCGACACCACGCGCGGTCCGCTGTCGCTGTCGGTGACCGCGATGGGCCAGGTCGGGCGTGGCCAGGCCCTGCGGCGCGACCGCGCACAGGCAGGCGATGACATCTGGATCAGTGGCACGCTGGGCGATGCCGCCGGCGCGCTGCGCCTGTGGCAACAAGGTGCGTTGAGCATCGCCACCGCCACGCTGCTGGCCGACTACGAAAGCCTGCGCCTGCGCCTGCTGCGGCCGACGCCGCGCGTGACCCTGGGCCTGCGCCTGCGGGCCTTCGCGCACGCGGCGGTGGATGTGTCCGACGGCCTGCTGGCCGACCTCGGTCATATCGCCACGCGTAGCAACGTGGCCGCGCATGTGGACGCCGATTCGCTGCCGATCTCGCACGCGCTGCGTGAGCTGCTCGGCCGCGACACTGCGCGCGACTGCGCACTGCGCGGGGGCGACGACTACGAACTGTGCTTCACCGCCGCCGCCGACCAGCGCGACGCACTGCACTACCTCGCCGAATCGCTGGACGTGCCGCTCACCCGCATCGGTCGGATTGCCGAAGGGCAGGGCGTGAACGTGGATGGCGAAGCCGCCGACGGCGGTTACCAGCACTTCGCGTAGCCGCAGCGGTACCGCCCTGCTGGGTGCCAAGCTTCGGGGTGGGGTCAGATCGATGTTGCTCTGGTAGGTGCCAACCTTGGTTGGCACGGATGTGTCAGCCGCGCGTGCCAACAGCGTGTCGACCAAGGTCGACACCTACCCAGGCGGGAACACCTTGGTGTTGCTCTGGCAGGTGCCAACCCTGGTTGGCACGAATGTGTCAGCCGCCCGTGCCACACCGTGTCGACCAAGGTCGACACCTACCAAAGCGGAGGCGCATCGGTGCGCTCTGGCAGGTGCCAACCTTGGTTGGTACGAATGTGTCAGCCGCCCGTGCCAACAGCGTGTCGACCAAGGTCGACACCTACCCAGGCGGGAATACCTCGGTGTTGCTCTGGTAGGTGCCAACCTTGGTTGGCACGAATGCGTCAGACGCCCGTGCCAACCAGCGTGTCGACCAAGGTCGACACCCACCAACGCGGAGGCGCATCGGTGCGCTCTGGTAGTGCCAACCTTGGTTGGCACGAATGTTTCAGCGGCCGGTGGCAACACCATGTAGACCAAGGTCGACAACTACCCAGGCGGGAACACCTCGGCGTTGCTCTGGTAGGTGCCAACCTTGGTTGGCACGGATGTGTCAGCCGCCCGTGCCAACACCGTGTCGACCAAGGCCGACACCTACCCAGGCGGGAATACCTCGGTGTTGCTCTGGTAGGTGCCAACCTTGGTTGGCACGAATGTGTCAGCCGCCCGTGCCAACAGCGTGTCGACCAAGGTCGCCACCTACCCAGGCGGGAACACCTCGATGTTGCTCTGGCAGGTGCCAACCTTGGTTGGCACGAATGTGTCAGCCGCCCGTGCCAACAGCGTGTCGACCAAGGTCGACACCTACCCAGGCGGGAATACCTCGGTGTTGCTCTGGTAGGTGCCAACCTTGGTTGGCACGGATGTGTCAGCCGCCCGTGCCAACAGCGTGTCGACCAAGGTCGACACCCACCAACGCGGGCGGGTTACACGTGCGGAACCGCTGTATCGAAGCGGTTGTTGCCCGGCGTGCCGGGTAGCAGCAGGAACACCAGCACCACCAGGCCCACGATCGGCACCAGCATCAGCAGGTACCACCAGCCGGAACGGTCGGTGTCATGCAGACGGCGCACGGTAACTGCAATCATCGGCACGATGATCGCCAGCCACACCAACGCGCCCACGCCCGTCGATATCAGTGCCAGCGTGCTTGAACCGGTGTAGCCAGCAATGAAGCCCAGCACATTCGACGGTATCAACACGATCACGACGAACAACTGGAACCACCAGAACTCACCGCGGCTGGCGCGCCCGCTGAACTGGGCATAGCGGGTAAGCGGAATCATCATCTTGTGCATCCGGGCACTCCCTGAAAAGAAGTGCGCACTATTGGTGCTCCTGTGATGATGAACCATCGGAATCGTTGCAATTGCACGCAGCGTGCAACTGAACTGAGCGCTACCCCGCACTTCTCCTTGTTGGGTGCTTACGCTGCTCGCAACTGCACATCCACATACTCGGCCAGCCCACGGCAGGCCAGCAGCAGCCCTTCGCGCGCGCCATCGCCCATCTGCTGATCGATTTCACCGTCCACGCGTACGCGTTCGGTGGCGTGCAGCAGTTCCAGCAGGAAACTCAGCCCCGCATTGGCGCGGTCGATGCGCGCCAGGGCCAGGCGCTGCCCGGGTGTGCGGTTGGTGCCGGGCCACGGCTGGCCGTCGGCGGCATCGCCCTGGCGGATGTACTGCAGGCAGGCCTGCAGGGTGATGGCGCCAGGGCTGTTACCGGTCTGCAGCGCAACGAAGGTGTCTTCCAGCGTGCGGGCCAGGTCATCGGGCAGGCGCGTGGCGGCCTCGCCCAGGGTGGCGAACAGGTGCGGGTAAGGGGAAGCGGTCATGGCGGCGTCCTGTGCAAGCGGCAAGGGGCCACCCTGCTTAACAGCGAGGGTGGCGGACGGTGCGTGGTTCCAATACCGGTGGCTAACGTCGTCAAACGCCGGCGGGCACGAGGCCCCCACGCACCGCCCGCCATAGGTGCGCGGACAGAATGCCTGCCGACGCCACCCAACAAGGAAAGGGCGACGCCGGCAGGCAAGCGTAAACGACATTAACCGAACGGGATTGGAAGCCCGTGCCACCCATTGTCGGTGGCGCTACATGATTTGCATGAAGCGCCAGTGCCGCCAATGAGAATTGTTGGAAAGTTCGAAAGCGTTGCAATCGTGCGGCGCACGCCACAGCGTGGCGATCGCGACATTCGTGTAGAGCCGAGCCGACGCTCGGCTCATCACAATCTCATCGAGAAGCAGCCGAGCATGGCTCGGCTCTACAGAAAGTAGAACGCGCTTCTACCTCACCACTTGTACGACATGCTCAGGTTCGCCGTCGCCTCGCGGTAACCATGGTCACCGCGCATCACGCCGAAGCCACCCCACGCACTCAGCCCGGAACGGAAGTCCACGCGCGCGCCGGCATTCAACTCGTAGCGGTTGCGCGGCACGCTGGCCTTCAGCGCTTCATCGTCGAACGCCATGCCGTTGCTGGCGCCGTCGCGGTACCAGTTGGCCACCACATACGGGCTGACCGACGCGCCGGCGGCACTGCGGCCTTCGCCCTGCAGGCGCAGGCCCACGCGGCCGGACAGACCGCTGTCGCCCAGGCTGCGCACCACCGTGCCGTTGGCTTCCTCGTGGCGATCGGTGTTGGCGTCGGTGTAGACCAGCTGCAGTTCCGGCTGCAGGCTCAGCGCGGTGCTGCCGATCTGGCCGATGCCGAAGCGGTAGCCGGCTTCCAGCGAGCTCTGCCAGATGTCCGAGTCGTAGCGTTCCTCGGCCAGGCCTTCGCCCTGCACGCGGTTGCGGAAGTGGCCGCGCTGCACGCTGGCATCCACATACAGTGCATCGTTGCTCCAATTGCCGTACACGCCGAGCGCGCCGCCGTTGAGCTTGCCGCGTGCGCTGTAGCCGGTCAGCTGTGAACGTGAAGTGGCGTCGGACTTGGCCAGCGTACCCATCACGCCCACGCGGCCCTGGCCGTTGTCGAACACGCCGATGTCCGCACCCAGCTGCAGGCGCGAGCGGTCCACGCGCAGGTCCAGCTGGTCTTCCACCGCCGACAGCTTGCTCTGTGTAGCGTCCACGCGGGCCCAGCCACGCACGCCATCAATGGCGGAGGTGTTGCCGCCCTGGCGGTCGCGCCAGCCATGGCGCAGCAGCTGGTCCATCGCGAATTGGTTGGCCAGGTACGCGCCGGCTTCCGGGCGCAGCACCGGCGTGGGGTCGATCGGATCGACCGGATCGACCGGATCCACCGGATCCACCGGGTCCACCGGATCGACCGGCTTACACTCCGGCAGCGTCGGGTCGATCACACACGGATCCGGCGCCCCGGCAAGTTCCGAGCGCAGGTACCAGCCGCCGTTGGTCGCGTCCTTGAACAGGAAGTACTCGTACTGCCCACCCACCGCGCGGCCCTGCAGGTCGAACTGCGCATTGGACGCACCGCCCACACGGATCAGCTCGATGCCCTTGTCGGTCTTGGCGCCTGCGCCGCCGGCATTGAGCACACGCACGTTGGCCTGGCCGTTGGCGTCGCCCTTGATGATCAGCTTGTCGGTGGCCGAACTGTCGTCGCCCAGCTGGGTGTTGAACAGCAGGGTGCCACCGGCCCCGTCGAAGGTATCCACGGTGAGCGTGTTGAACGTACTGCCATTGCCCAGCGCCACCGTACCGGTGCTACCCAGCGCGAGATGACCGACAGTGCTGTCGCCGGACATCAGCCAGGTGCTGTCGCCGTCGATGCTGGCCGAGGTGACGTTGAAGAAGCGGCCGTCGATCTGTGCCTTGTTGCGCAGTTCCACGTTGATCATGCCGTTGGGGACCGTTGTCGTGTCCAGCACCACATCGCCAGCGATGCGCGAGTCATCGACAGTGAAATCGACTGTGGTGCGGCCAGCTGCGACAGCGGTCCGCCCTTTCAGTTGGATGAGAATTCCATCCCCTCCATGCAGTTGGCTGCCGTTGGCAACGGCGACATCGATGTGAGCATCACTGGCACGGCCATGGACCCAGATGGCTGCCGCGCTCTTGGCCGACAGGGTTGAACGGTCCAAATGCACCTCGAAGTTCTGTCCGTTTGCGAGTGGCGAGATGACAACACCATGATTCTCGGCATCGATACGGGAGCGGTTGTGCAGCACGAGACTGCCATGGGTCATGAGTGCCCCCACGCCGTCCGAGAGAGGATTGCCACTGCTCGTGGGCAGGGCATCAACCCTGACGGTACTTGCGTCGAGCAGGATGCGCCCACTGCCAACGCTCATCCCGGAAAAGTTCAGGCCTACGGACTGCCTGTCACCAGGTTGCTGGCCTGCGCCGGGCGAGACCACAACGTGAGAGTCGGAAAGCGTAACCTGCGCTTGATCTTGTACTCGCAGGTTCCCCACGAAAGTACTGTCACGCGCGTCCAGCAGCGAATTTCCATCCAGCTTTACGGCATGTTGGGAGTAGTCGCCCGATGGCTTGCGCGAGACCGTCGAAGCAACCAGTGTTACGCGGGAGTCATCGGCCAGAATGGTCTGGGCCGCTCCTCCGTTCACGGTCAGCAGCGAGCCGTTCTTCAACGTCCACGCTTCGACCGGATCGCCAGCACCGACCTCCGCAGTCTGGCCATCGAGATCGCCGGCCAAAACGACCCCGGCGGGAAGGGACGCCAGCGCCAGCAACAGGCTGCGGAACAGCGGGCGCGGCGTCAGAGGATGGGATGCGGTGGCGGTGCGCTTCATGGGGAATCCTTGTGTCGGAGAAGGGGGAGAGACGCGACACGACGCAACCGCATTCAGACGAAGTGCCGTATATCCTTCATCTCTGTGATGGTGGCGTGAAGGGTGGGCAATTACGAAGTCACGTGTCTCTACTGGCGCCAGTCTCTGTGCGCAGCCCGGCCGAACCCATGCAAAAAGTTGTAAAGCACACTGAACACCGGTAGCGCCTTCAGCTTTCAGCCAGCACTGCGACAGCCTGTCGCAGGCGGGTTGCAAGTGATTCGATGGAGGCAGTGAACGGAGATGACGAGCATGGCGTCTCCTTTCAGGAGCAACCCCATGCATACACCCACCCCACGCCACCATGCGCTGGCCGCCGCCCTCGCCATTGCACTGCTTGCCAGCATTCCCGCCTCGGCCCAGCAGATCGTGGCCGACGGCGACGACCAGATGCCTGCCGAAGGCGATTACCACACCACTGAGCCGGTGCTGCCGGGCGACCCGTCGGGGCATGCCTTCTACGCAATCAACGGCGGCCGTATTCTTCCGACAGGGCCGGTCAATCTCTCTACAGAAGGACGCGGAGCGCACGCTGCGCACGCCGAGGGCGCCGGCAGTCTGATCTTGTTGCAGGGTGCATCGGTGAGCACCACCGGCATCTCTGCAGCAGGCGCGTCAGTTGCCGCAGGCGCCCGACTGGAGGCCGCCGATGCAGTGATCGAGACACGCGGCAACAGCGCCCACGGGGTACAGGTGCAGGGCGCGGATGCCGTGCTGAGAAACGTGCAGGTCCGCAGCACTGGCGGCGATGCGCTGCGGTTGATGGGGGGCACGCTGCAGGTTCAGGGCGCTCAGTTGCAGGTGAACCGCTACGGTACTTACGGTCTGTATGCGAATGCGGGCACAGCAACGCTGGATGGGGTCCACATCGACATGGCGGGTGACGCGGGCAATGGTGTCCTGGCGACCGGCACGGCCGAGGTCGTCCTGCAGGACGCGAGCATTGGACGCGTGGGTCATTCGGGTGTGGCCGCAACGGCGCATCGCGGCGCGCGCCTGGTGATGAAGGGTGTGGACATCGACATGCGCGGTGACGCCGCCGTCGGTCTGGCGATGGGAGGCAGCGTAAACGTTTCCGACAGCCGCATCAGCGTGCAGGGCGCCCATGGTCGTGCCGTCGATCAGTCAGGTGGTGCGCTGGACGTGCAGAGCAGCGAGCTGTCCGGCAATACGGGACTGAGGCTGATGGACAATGGCAGCGTGAACCTGCGTGACAGCAGTGTCCGCAGCGAGCTGGTCGCATTGGATATCAATGGCCGAGGCAACGTCGTGACAGTGGAGCGCAGCTCGCTTGCAACGTCTGCAGGTACCGCCATCTGGATGCCGAACGATTCCACGCTGGTGCTGAGTGAGTCTTCAGTGGTGGCCCAGGGAGACGGTGGGCTCGGCCTTGATGCACGAGGCGGCAGCGCGCAGCTTTTCAGTACCGACCTGCGTACAGGGGGGCGTTCTGCCCATGGTCTGTATGCGCAGGGCGGCGCGGGGCGGCCGCCCGTGATCGAGGCGGTCGATACCCAGGTGCTGACCGAAGGAGATGGGTCTGCTGCGGCGATTGCGCGCACCGGCGGGACCGTCACGCTGGTCGACAGCCGCTTGCAGACCGTCGGCCGATCCTCGCACGGTGTCATTGCCGGTGGTGCTGGGCAGATCGCTTTGAACAACACCCATGTACGCACCGAAGGCGAGGGCGCGTGGGCGGCGGTGATCAATGACAACGGTCGGATGCGTATCGACGGCGGCTCGCTGGTGAGCGTCCAGCATGGTGGCGTATGGCTGCGTAGCAGCCGCGACCCGGGCCTGACCCTGTCCAATGGTGCGGTGGTATCGGGCGGCAATGGCATCGCCTTGGCACTGGATGCCGCAGTGGCCGGGCGCTTCGATGTGGTGCTGGAGGGCCGCTCGCGGATGGACGGTGACATCGCCATCACCCCGGAGGACGAGGACGCTGGGCTGCCGCCACAGTCGGACGTGCATGTACGGCTGGCCGATGGTTCGCTCTGGCAGGGTTCGTCGGATCTGGTGCAGACGATGGCGATCGAGAACGGCAGCCAGTGGACGCTGACCGGTGATGCCACGGTGGGCGAGTTGCAGGTACTCAACAGTGGCGTGGCCTTGTCCGACGGCAGCGGCCGTTTCAATACGCTCACCGTGGACGGCGACCTGCACAGCGCAGGGGCGACGTTCCTGTTCCAGGGTACGCTGGCCGGCGATGACAGCGCGATGGACCGCCTGCACGTGCGCGGCGACAGCTCCGGCGACGCGCTGATCGCGGTGAAGAACATCGGTGGCGTAGGCGCACCTACAGTGGATGGCATCGCGCTGATCGAGATCGACGGTGCATCGCTGGCGAGTTACACGCTGAGCGGCCGCGCGGTGGGCGGATCGTACGAGTACTTCCTGTTCCAGGGCGGCCTGGCCGATCCTTCCGATGGCAACTGGTATCTGCGTTCGCAGTGGTTCGATATCTGCCAGGACAACCCGGCCGCACCGGGGTGCGTGGTCGATCCGGGCCCGGATCCGGATCCGGATCCAACCGATCCGACTGATCCGACTGATCCGACTGATCCGACTGATCCGGGCGATCCGATCCTGCCGCCACCGGTGCTGCGCCCGGAAGCGGGGGCTTACCTGGCCAACCAGTCGGCGGCGATCAACCTGTTCGCGCACCGCATGCACGAGCGCAATGGCGCACGTTCGATGGACGGCGAGCGCCAGGCCTGGGCACGCGTGGGTCGGCAGCAGGCGGATTTCAGCGCGGTCGGCGGCCAGCTGTCGATTGATGGCAACACCTCGATGTTGCAGATCGGCACTGACCTGCTGCAGCGTGGCAACGCGGTTGCCGGTGTGATGCTGGGCAGCGGCCGCGCCGACAGCAGCGTAGTGTCCGATCTGACCGGTTACAGCGCCAAGGGCCGGGTGCGTGGCAGCGCCGTGGGTGTGTACGGCACCTGGATGCAGGAAGCGGACGGCACGCGGGGCGCGTATGTGGATGCAGCCCTGCAGTACGGCCGCTTCGATAACCGCGTGCAGGGCATCGGCCTGGCGCCGGAGCACTACGACTCGCGCATGGCCACTGCGTCACTGGAGTCCGGCTACACATTCAATGTGTGGCAGGACACCGCCAGCGCACTGTATGTGCAGCCACAACTGCAGCTGAGCCATGTCGATTTCCGCGCCGATCGCCACGTGGAGAGCAACGGTACGGTGGTCGACCATGCCGACGCCGGTGGCCTTAGCGGGCGCCTGGGCGTGCGTGTGTTCAGCCACGGCACGGCCGCCGGCAACACCGTGCAGCCCTACCTGGGCGTAAACTGGCTGCGTGGCAGCGGCACCAGTACGTTGCAGTTCAACGGCGACACGCTGGGTGCGGACGTGCCGCGCAACCGCTATGAAGTGCAGGCCGGTGCCGAGCTGAGGCTGGGCCAGCGTTGGGGTGCGTGGGGTGGCATGAGCGTGCAGCGCGGCGATCATGGCTACCGCAACGTAGGCGGCCAGCTGGGCCTGCGCATGGCCTGGTAAGCGCGCCTGCGGCGGGGTCGGATCCCATTGCCAAGGCAATGGGCTCTGACCCCCAGTTGCTGCTGTGGAGCCGAGCCTATGCTCGGCTCACAGCGCTCTGGACGAAGGGCAGCCGAGCATGGCTCGGCTCTACAACCGCGCCGATCCGGGACTGGACCTGAACGTTGTCCACGTCTGTCGCGATTGTCCATTGAATGACTGCGCAAACGGTGGCGATGCTGCCGCCCTGTCTTCTGCCGGTTGCCCGCGTGTCCTCTCCCGAACGTTCCCACAACGCCGCCATCGATGGCCTGCGTGCACTGGCGGTGCTGGCCGTCGTCCTTTTCCACACCAACGCGACGTGGCTGCCCGGCGGCTTCACCGGTGTGGACCTGTTCTTCGTGGTATCCGGCTTCGTGATCAGCCAGTCGCTGGCCTCGCGCGCCCAAGCATCGCTGGGTGCGATGCTGCTCGATTTCTACCGGCGTCGCGTGCTGCGCCTGTTGCCGGCGCTGCTGGTGATGCTGATGGCGACCTTCGTGCTGTCGGCGTTGTTCATTCCCCGCGCGTGGCGCAATGAACAGTTCGACCAGACCGGCTGGGCCGCGCTGGTCGGCTTGAGCAACATCGTGCTGGCCGGCCAGCAGGACGATTACTTCTCGCCCGGCGCTGAACTCAATCCGTTCCTGCATACCTGGACGCTGGGTGTGGAAGAGCAGTTCTACCTGGTCTTCCCGCTGTTGTTCTTCGTGTGGCTGCGCGGGCGTGAGCGCTGGCCGGGGGCGCGTTGGCTGTTGCCGGCGCTCACCATGCTGTCGCTGGCGTGGGCGGGCTGGCAGGCGCGATCGGCGCCGGCGTCGGCGTTCTATCTGCTGCCGACGCGGTTCTGGGAGCTGGCCGCAGGTGCGCTGCTCTACCAGTGGATGCATAAACGTACGCCACGCCAGGGCAGCGACGCGGCTGCCGTGGCGGGCTTGGCGCTGCTGGCCGCGGGTGTGCTGATCGCCCCGCAGTTGGCGATGCCGGTGCCGGGCGTGCTGGCGACCGTGGCCGGTACCCTGCTGCTGTTGGCGGGCGTGTCGACAGCGGGGACATCGCGCATCGCCCGTGCGCTGGGCTGCGCACCGCTGGCCTACCTGGGTCGGCTGTCCTATTCGCTGTACCTGTGGCATTGGCCGCTGCTGGTACTGCTGCGCTGGACCTATGGCCTGCATGGCGTCGCGCTGTGGCTGTATCCGGTGCTGCTGCTGGCGGTGTCGGCCGCGTCCTACCACTTCATCGAGCGCCCGCTGCGCAGTGCGGCGCCGCTGCTGCGGCTGGCACCGGCCAAGGTGCTGGCGATGGCGTTTCCGCTGGTGGCGCTGTGCGGTGCCGGCGCCTGGGCCACGGTGGAGTACCACGAGCAGGTCTCGCTCAGCGTCACCCGCAACGGCTACGCATGGCAGGCGCGTCGCTACCCGGCGTGGCGCCCGCTGGAACCGGTGAGTGCGCCGGCGCTTGAAGGGCGGCGCCTGTTCGTGGCCGGCGACTCGCATGCGGCGGCGTATCGCACCATGACCAGCATGGTCGCGCGGCAGACCGGCATGGAGGTGCGCCAGCAGGATCGCGGCGGCTGCAGCTTCGTCAACCTGCTGCGGGCCAGCCCGGCCGACTGCCAGGACTTCATTGAAGACACGCTGTCGACCATCGAACGCGAGGCGCGCCCGGGTGACATCGTGCTGCTGGCGGCCTTGCGCATGCCGGAACTGCGTGGGTTCGACTGGCAGCGGCAGGATGCACAGCAGATCTATCAACAGCTGCTGGCCGAGCGCACGCCCGCGCATGCACAGGCTGCACGCGACGAAGCCGAACGCGTGCTGGGGCGTTTGCAGAAGCTGGGCGTACAGGTGGTGATCGACGCACCGCTGCCGCTGTTCAAGGCCGGTGCGTACCGCTGTTCAGACTGGTTCAACCGCCGCAATCCGGCGTGTGCCGGCGGTCTGAGCATGCCGCGTGCGGATCTGGAAATGCTGCGGGCGCCGCAGATGGCACTGCTGGATGACCTGGCGGCACGTTACCCGTCAATGACCGTGTGGGATCCGCTGCCGCTGCTGTGCGGGCCGCAGGCCTGTTCGGCGGTGGAAGAGGGCGAACCGTTGTTCTTCGACAACGATCACCTGAGCGGCCATGGCAACCGCGTGCTGCTGCCCAGCTTCCGGCAGACCCTGATCGATATCGCAGCCGACAAGACGGTGTAGAGCCGAGTCCACGCTCGGCTTGCGCGATCTGGTCGAAGAGCAGCCGAGCATGGCTCGGCTCTACAGGAGCGCGAAGGTGAACGACACGTCGTTGTAGAGCCGAGCCCACGCTCGGCTTGCGCGCACAGCGCGGGCGTCATCGCAATCTGGTCGAAGAGCAGCCGAGCATGGCTCGGCTCTACAGGAGCGCGAAGGTGAACGACACGTCGTTGTAGAGCCGAGCCCACGCTCGGCTTGCGCGCACAGCGCGGGCGTCATCGCGATCTGGTCGAAGAGCAGCCGAGCATGGCTCGGCTCTACAGGAGCGCGAAGGTGAACGACACGTCGTTGTAGAGCCGAGCCCACGCTCGGCTTGCGCACACAGCGCGGGCGTCATCGCGATCTGGTCGAAGAGGAGCCGAGCATGGCTCGGCTCTACAGGAGCGCGCAGGAGTGTGCGCAGTCTATGCCGGCGGCAGCACCTTGCCCGGGTTGAGGATGCCGTCCGGGTCCAGCGCGGCCTTGATCGCGCGCATCGTTGCCAGCGTTTCCGGGGTGAAGGCCTGCGCCATGAAATCGCGCTTGGCCAGGCCGATGCCGTGTTCGCCCGACAACGTGCCGCCCAATGCCAGCGTCAGCTCGAAGATCCTTGGCAGCGCGGCATGCGCGCGCGTGTTCTCGTCGGCATCGTCCGGGTGGTAGAGGATGTTGACGTGCAGGTTGCCGTTGCCGGCATGGCCGAAGGTGACGATGGTCAGCGTGTAGTCACGTGCCAGCGCCTGCACGCCGGCCACCAGCTCCGGAATGCGCGACACCGGCACCACCACGTCTTCATTGATCTTGCCCGGCGCCACACTGCGCAGCGCAGGCGACAGCGCCTTGCGCGCCGCCCACAGCTGGTCACGTGCACGGCCTTCCATCGCCACGTCCAGCTCGATCATGCCGTCGCCTTCGGCGGCGCTGGCCAGGGCCTGCAGCAGATAGGGCAGGGTGTCGTGGTCACCATCGGCCTCGACCAGCAGCATCGCACCGGCCTCTGGCACGTCAGCACCATTGAGCCGCAGCAGCTCCAGGCTGCGCGCGTCCATGAATTCCAGGCGGGTGGGTACCACCGGCTGCGACATCAACCGCGACACGGCGGCCGCAGCAGCATCGGCATCGCGGTACAGCACGCGCAGCCCGGCCTGGCTGACCGGCAACGGGGTCAGCTTCAGCGTGGCTTCCACGATCAGTGCCAGCGTGCCTTCGCTGCCCACCAGCAGATGGGTGAGGTCGTAGCCGGTGGCGTCCTTGGTGTAGGCACCACCGCAGCGGATCACCTCGCCGGTGCCGGTCACCGCCACCAGGCCCAGCACGTTGTCGCGGCTGGTGCCGTACTTCACCGCGCGCGGGCCGCCGGCATTGCAAGCGAGGTTGCCGCCGATGCTGCAGATCTCGGCGCTGGAAGGATCCGGCGCCCAGAACAGGCCATGCGGGGCCAGTGCCTGCTGCAGGGTGCCATTGAGCACGCCGGGCTGCACGACCGCGCAGCGATCACCGGCGCGGATCTCGATGATGCGGTCCATGCGGGTGAACGACAGCACGATGCTGCCCGGCTGCGGGACGGCCGCACCGGTAGTTCCGGTGCCGGCGCCGCGCGCGACCAGCGCCACGCCATGCGCGCGACAGGCATGTACCAGTGCCTGAACCTGTTCGACGTCGGCGGGCAGCGCCACGGCTGCCGGACGCTGGCGGCGCCATGAATTGTCCTGCGCGTTGGCCTCCAGCGCGCTGTCATCCATGCGCCAGCCCTCCGCGCCCAGCAGGGTGGACAGTTCGGCGACCAGGGCAGCAGGCAGGGCAGGACTCATGACGGATCTCGAGAGGCAGCAGGAGCGGGTTGGATCAGTTTCCAGGCGACAACGGCGCCGGCCAGCGGCAGCCACACCCAGCGCAGTTCGGAGAGCAGGGTAGCCACGCCGCGTGCGCTGAAGAACTGTGGGGCGAAGGGTGAAACGCGGATCGGTCGCCACGGCGCGAAGAAGCGGTGTTCGCTCCACGGCCAGGCCAGTGCGACGCCGAGGCCGCCGGTGGTCATCGCATCCAGCAGCGGATGGCTGGCGGCACAGACGAAGACGAATACAGCGGCTTGTCCGGTCGATGCCACCGTTGGCCCTGCCTTGGTAGGTGCCAACCTTGGTTGGCACGAAACCGCCGACCAAGGTCGGCGACTACCGGAGCTGTGCTGCGCCGACCAAGGTCGGCGACTACCGGGGCTGTGCTGTGCCGACCAAGGTCGGCCGCTACCAAAGAATGCGAACGCCGCCGCCAATGCCGCCAGCACGCCGGCAAACAGCAGCGAATGGCTGGCACCGCGATGGCCGAAGGCATCCGCATAGGGAATGTGCAGCGCAAAGGCCAGTACATCGGCATCGGGCAGCATCGCGGCGATCACGCCTGCAACCAGCAGGCGCGGCGGGATGCGGCCACGATCAGCGGCGCACCACAGCGCCAGCGGCACGGCGGCATGGGTGATGATCGAAGGCATCAGTCACGCACCATGGTAGTGCCGGCCAGGCTGCGCTCTGGCGGGGGCCAACCTTGGTTGGCACAGACGCGCCGACCAAGGTCGGCTTCTACCAAGGCGGACAGTACACATCAGCAATCATCCAGCCGGAATGCGTCACGCAGCCAATGCAGCTGCGGCGGTTCGCCACTGGCTTCCACCACGTCGAAGCGGCAGGGCGCATTGGCCAGCGCGGGGTGGTCCTGCAGGTACAGCTGCGCGGCATGCGCCAGGCGCCGGCATTTGCGCGCATCGACTGAAGCGGCACCGCCACCGTACTCTGATCGCGCGCGATAGCGCACCTCCACGAACACCACGATGCCGGCATCGTCCATCACCAGGTCCAGTTCACCGCCGCGATAACGCACGTTGCGCGCGCGCGGCTGCAGTCCGGCCTGTTGCAGATGCTGCTCGGCGGCGGCTTCCACCGCCGAGCCACGTTGGCTGCGCTCAGCGACCACCGACGATCGGCATCGGCCGGCCGCCATTGAAGGTCGACCATGCCGGCTGGCGCAGGATGTTGCCGTTGCTGTCCAGGAACAGGGTGCCGGTGGCACCGTCCAGGCCGCCTTCGTTGGACAGCTTGTCCAGATAGGCGGTGATCTTCCAGGCGTCGGCGCCGAACGCGAACAGGCGGCCGGCCGCACCGCGTGCGCTCGGCAGGGTGCTGGCCACCTGGCTGGCCGAGGGCAGGCCGGACACGCTGCGCACGTTCCAGGCTTCATTCGGGTAGACGATGCCGTCCAGGGCCACGTCTTCTTCCACCTTGCCGCTGCCGACGGTCAGCTGCGAGGTGCCGACGCGGGTGGCGCCACCGGCACCGGCCAGCGCCAGCTGCGGCGCCAGCAGGCGGGCCTGCGGTGCACGCACGGCGAGGAACACCGCATCGACCTGGCCGGCATTGCGCACCTGCGCGCCGACATCGCCAACGGCATCGCTGACGTTGAAGGTGGCCACCACCTGCCCACCGCGCTGTGCGAAGCGCTGCGCGAAGGCGGCGGCGGAACGGCGGCCGGTGTCGTCATTGCTGCTGATCACCAGTGCGCGGTTGCGTTCGCGGCCACGCAGGTATTCGGCGGCGACGATGCCGTCGTCTTCCGGTGCCAGCGAGAAACCGGCGCTGCCGGCCGGCGGTGCGTCCTTGCCACGGTTCAGGGCCAGCACCGGCACCTGCAGCTGCTGGCGGCCGTACACGGCGTCCACTTCGTCGCGGCCCAGCGGTCCGACCACGAAGTCGGCACCGGAGGCGACCGCCTTGTCATAGGCGGCGAGGGCACCGGCCGGGGTGCCGGCGGTGTCGAAGAAGTTGATGTCCGGGCGGCGGCGGCTTTCACCGTAGTAGGCGCTCAACAGGCCATCGCGCACCGGCTGCGCGGCGGTGGCCAGGCGGCCGCTGAGCGGCAGCAGCACGGCCAGCTTGGCCGGCGGGCGGTAACCGTCGCTCATCGCCGGCGGGCGCTTGCTGGTGTCGAACTGGGCCGCGCCATCGCGGTCGAACGGGCGCGGCAGCGGCAGGCCGCGCGCGATCAGCGCACGGCCGGCGAAGTTGTACAGCGGGTCGTTGGCCGGCAGCGCGGCGGCACGGCTGCGCAGGGTGGCGTCGTCGAGGGTGCCGAGCAGGCCGGCGATGGCGGCCTGGTTCTCGCTGCGCGCGCTGCCGGTCAGGCCGGCATGGGCACGGGCGCGCTCGTTGGCGGCACCGAAGGCATCGCCGGTGCCCTGCAGGGCCTGGGCGCGGGCCAGCAGCCAGCGGGTGCGCAGGCCGACCGCAACGCTGTCGGCATGATCCTTCAGCAGGGCCAGCGCCTGCGCCGGCTGCTTGTCGGCCAGCGCCAGCTCGGCACCGGTCAGCTGGTAGCGCTGCAGGCTGGCGCCGGACAGCTGGCGGGCGGTGAGCTGGCCCAGCAGGCTGCGCGCGCGGGCACTGTCACCGGCCAGATGCCAGGCCCAGCCCGCATCGGCCAGTGCGTTGCTGCGGGCACCGCCACGCAGCGTGGCGGCCAGGCCTTCCAGCTGCAGTGCGGCGTCGCGCGGCTTGCCCTGTTCGATCAGCGCCAGCGCCTGGCCCTGGGCCGGCGAATCGGGGGTGCTGGTCAGGCTGGTGGTGGCACAACCGGCCAGCAGCATCAGCGACAACGACAGGGCGGAGATCCGTGCGGCGGGCTTGTTCATGATCGGGTCCATGCGATGAGGGCAGCGGCCTTGGCCGGGTACACGCTACGATTCTACCCTTGCCCCGTGAGTACCGCTGAAATGAGTGTCCCAACCCTGTACGTCGTCGCCACCCCGATCGGCAACCTGGCCGATCTGAGCCCGCGCGCGCAGGAGGTGCTGCGTTCGGTGGCGGCCATCTGTGCCGAGGACACCCGCCGCAGCGGCCAGCTGCTGTCCCATTTCGGCATCCAGCAACCGCTGGTCGCCCTGCACGAACACAACGAGGAGGCCCTGGCGCAGCGGCTGGTGTCGCGCCTGCAGGCCGGCGAGTCGCTGGCGCTGGTCAGTGACGCCGGTACGCCGCTGGTCAGCGATCCGGGGTTCCGCCTGGTGCGTGCCGCGCGCGCGGCGGGCATCAAGGTCAGCCCGGTGCCTGGCGCCTGCGCCGCCATCGCCGCGCTGAGCGTGGCCGGCCTGCCCAGCGACCGTTTCAGTTTCGAGGGCTTCCTGCCGGCCAAGGCCAGCGGCCGCCGCGACCGCCTGCAGGCGCTGGCCGGCGAAGTGCGCACGATGGTGTTCTACGAATCGTCGCACCGCATCGCCGAATCGCTGGCCGACATGGCGGCGATCTTCGGTGGCGAACGCCCGGCGGTGCTGGCCCGCGAGCTGACCAAGCTGTTCGAGACCGTGCTCGATGGTGACCTGGCGGGCCTGCTGGCCAAGGTCGAGGCCGACGACAACCAGCGCAAGGGCGAGTTCGTGGTGATGGTGCAGGGCGCGGGTGATGACGAACAAGCGCAGCTGGCACATGGCCGCCGCGTCTACGCGAAGCTGAGCGAGCACCTGCCACCGTCCACCGCCGCCAAACTGGCCGCGGAACTGACCGGCGCGCCGCGCAAGGCGTTGTACGGTAGTTGATGGATTGCTGCAGCCACGCATGGCGTGGCGCTACTGCAGTAGATCCACGCCATGCGTGGATGGATGAACCGGACGCCGCGATCAGCACGGCAGGAAGGACCTGCGTACGCTAGAATATGCGCTGGCGGAGCCGGCCAGACAGTCGCGTCATCCCTTCGGGGGTGCCGAGGAAAGTCCGGGCTCCACAGGGCAAGGTGCCAGGTAACGCCTGGGCGGCGCAAGCCGACGGAAAGTGCAACAGAAAGATACCGCCTACGTCTTCTTCGGAAGGCCGGTAAGGGTGAAATGGTGCGGTAAGAGCGCACCGCGAGTCTGGCAACAGACCGGCACGGCAAACCCCACCTGGAGCAAGACCAAATAGGGATCCTTTGGCGCGGCCCGCGTTGGATCCGGGTAGGTTGCTTGAGCGTTGCGGTGACGTAACGCCTAGAGGAATGACTGTCCACGACAGAACCCGGCTTATCGGCCGGCTCCGCCTCCTTCTTCTTCCACGCATGGCGTGGAGCTACCGTGATTGCGGGGTCGGATCCCTTTCCGGAGGAAAGGGATCCGACCCCATGCTGTCCTCAGCCCGGCGTGCGGTACTGCCCGGCGGAAATGAACTGCGAGAAGCGCTCGCACCACACCACCACCGTGGTGTAGTCGTCCACGTCCACGTTCGCGGGCACATCCACCAGGAAGCGGTTGAAGGTCTTCACCTCGCCGATGCGCTGGGCCTGCGCCTTGATCTTCAGGAAGTCGGCCTTGTTGTCGACGAAGTCGCGGACCAGGTAGACCTTGTAGTCCGGGCCCGGTCCCATCTTGCCGTCGAAGGCAACCTGGGTGGCGCTGACGCTGACCTTGCCTTCGGCCCAGTGCACCGCGTCGCTGCCTTTGAGGTCGCGACGGAAGGTGGTGCGATAGGTGGCGTCGCTCATCGCGGCCTGCACCTGCGTGACCGGCGGGTCATCGGGGGCGATCAGGATCGGCAGCAGATAGATGCCCAGGCCGAAGCCCAGGCCGAGAGCAAGCAGGTGGGTGGCGAACAGGATGAGAATGCGACGCATGGGGCCTCCTTGAGGGTTGTGGTCGATTGCGCGGCGCGATGCCGGGCGCGACCACCCTGGGAGGTCAGGGGCGACATTTATAGACACAGTGCCGATTGCGAAAAGGGCACAGTCGGCTGGCTGTGATGCTGAAACCGCTGTGGCGCGGACGGATCGCGGTCGCGGCTGGAAGCTGAATGACGTTTCAGGCCCGCTGCGATGACGACTGCCGTCGCGTGGATCGCGACAGCACGCTGCGGGTAGTGCCGGCCGCTGGCCGGCAACTTCATGCTGCATCCGAAGATCCAGAGGTTGCCGGCCAGCGGCCGGCACTACCCCCCCCCCGCCAAGAGCATCCGGCCAAGGGCCGTCATGACCGGGTCAGAAAATGACGTGGCTCTGGCCGCTGGGAGCGCCCTGCGGGCCGAAGCGGCGTTCGTGGATCTCGCCATGGCCGTCGGCGTCGATCAGCAGCACGGTGCTGGCGCGGGTGCCGTAGTCATCGCCACGGATGAAGGCCGGGCTCAGCCAGCGCTCGCGTTCCAGGCCGATGCCGGTGTCGGGCAGGTCGCTGTCGGCAGGGCGGTGTTCGTCGGCCAGAGCATTCCAGAGTGGGGTCAGGTCCGGGGTCAGATCCCTTTCGCTGTGCGAAAGGGATCTGACCCCGTCATTCTGAAGCCAGGCTTCAAGGGCCGCCATCAGCCGCCGGGTCTTCGGCCAGGGCGCGTCCAGCGCGCCGTTGGACATGCCGTGCACGCCCGGGCCGAGGGTCTGCCGTTCGGCGGGATGGTTGCCGAGGTACTCCAGGCTGTCGCTATCGGCCAGCAACAGATTGAACGGGGCATAGGCGCCAGCCACGGTCGCCAATCGGTCGATATGCACAGCGGCCGGGTCGCGGCCGCGCAGGAAGTCGGCCACCAGCGCGCCCCGCGACGGGCCGGTCTGGGCCGCCAGCGGGTCGCGGACGTTGGTGACCACCGCCATCCGGCCCGAGGCGCCAACCCCGGCCCAGCCACCGCCGGAGCGCAGGTCGCGCCCGCCGATGACGGACGTCTCATCCTGCCAGGGGGCCAGCGCCGCCGTCGGGCGGGCGTGGAACTCATCACGGTTGCCGGTCATCACCAGCCGCCAGCGCGGGTGGTGCATCCAGCCAAGAGCGAGCAGGCACATGGCCTCATTGTGCACGGTTTGCGCAGTCCGGCGCCGTTTCCGGCCCGTTCCGGATGAATGCGCGGCCGATGTTTCACGCCCTCTCCACGCCCCTGAACTTCCGTTCAATCTCAAAAATTGAGACGGATCAGCAACTTGTGGATAAGCCTTGAACAATTCTCTAAAGGTTGTTGCAAGCCATTGATGCGGCTGGCGATTTCCCCGCTGAAAAGTTGTTGACAACCCTCGGCCCGCTGCTAAGGTGGGCATCAGAGGGAAATCCGGGTGTTTTGTGGGTTTTCGTGGTTCAATGTTTCACCGGGCGAAGGACAAGGTGCAGGCGTCGTGTTCCAGGGCGAGACGGCCATCACAGTTGACGACAAAGGGCGCATGGCGGTTCCCACCGCTTACCGCGACCTCGTCGCGCGCGCCAGCAACAACCGTCTCGTGCTGACCTACAACCCGTTCGAAGCCGGCTGCCTGTGGCTGTATGCAGAGTCGGAATGGGAGCGGGTCCGCGACGATGTGATGTCCAAGCCCAACACCCAGCGCGTCGTGCGCCTGTTGCAGCAGAAGCTGGTCGGCTCGGCCGCCCATCTGGAACTGGACGGCAACGGTCGCATCAGCATCCCCGCCAGCCACCGCGGTGCGGTGGGCATTGAGAAGAAGGCGGTATTGCTCGGTATGGGCGACAAGTTCGAATTGTGGAGCGAGCAGGCGCATCGGGCCCTGATCCAGCAGACGTTGTCTGACGAGGATCTGGGTGATGGGTTGCTCGACCTGAAGTTGTGAGCCGGGGTGCCCGGATGCGCCCAGAAGCGCAGGCCGGTCACCTTCCGGTGTCGCAGTCGCCGGCGGTGCACCTGCCGGTCCTGTACACCCAGGTCCTTGAAGGCCTGAGGGTGATCGAAAACGGACGTTATCTGGATGGCACGTTCGGTCGTGGCGGTCATGCACGTGGCGTGCTCACCCAGCTCGGTCCCGAGGGGCGCCTGCTGGTCATGGACAAGGATCCGGAAGCCATCGCCGTTGCCGAGCGCGATTTCGCGCCGGACCCGCGCGTGTCCATTTTCCGGGGCAGCTTCGCCCAGCTGCTGCAGTGGGACGCGACGGCCGAAGGCCTGGACGGCGTGCTGTTCGACCTCGGCGTGTCGTCGCCGCAGCTGGACGTGGCCGAACGTGGCTTCAGCTTCGGCAAGGACGGCCCGCTGGACATGCGCATGGATCCGGACAGCGGTGAAAGCGCCGCGCAGTGGATCAACCGCGTCGAAGAGCGCGAGATCGCTGATGTGCTGTGGACCTACGGCGAAGAGCGCCAGAGCCGGCGCATCGCCCGCGCCATCGTGGCCCGCCGCGAGAAGCAGCCGTTCTCCCGCACCGCCGAACTGGCCGAGCTGATCGCCTCGGTGATGCCGCGTGGGAAGGACAAGATTCACCCGGCCACGCGCAGCTTCCAGGCCATCCGCATCCACATCAACCGCGAGCTGGCCGATCTGGAAGCCGGGCTCGATGCGGCGGTGGAACGGCTCAAGCCCGGTGGCCGCCTGGCGGTGATCAGCTTCCACTCGCTGGAAGACCGCATCGTCAAGCAGTACATGAACCGCCTGGCCAAGGCGCCGCCGGCCAACCGCCGGCTGCCCGAGGCGGTTGCGTTCGTGCCGACGCTGGACCTGATCGGCGGCGCCATCAAGGCCACCGACGAAGAGCTGGCCGCCAACCCGCGTGCCCGCAGCGCCGTGCTGCGCGTGGCACAGAAGCGGGGGGGCGATGCATGAGCCGGCTGCTGCTGATCATCCTGCTGGCCTGCACCGTCGCCTCGGCGATCGGCGTGGTGTTCGTGCGCCACCGCCACCGGCAGACCTTCATCGAGCTGTCGCGTGCCGAGCGCAAGCGCGATGACATCAACCTTGAGTTCGGCCGCCTGCAGCTGGAACAGGCCACCCTGGCCGAAGCCAACCGCGTGGACCGCATTGCCCGCGAGAAGCTGGGCATGAAGTTCCCCGAGGCCGCTGACATCGTGGTGGTGCGCCCATGAGCAAGACCGGCCGCAACCGCCCGCGCAACGCCTTCAACCTGCGCCAGCGCCTGCGCTGGGTCGCGCTGGCGCTTGGCCTGTGCTCGGTGTCGCTGGTGGGTCGCGCGGCCTACGTGCAGATCATCAACAGCGATTTCTACCAGCGCCAGGGCGAGGCCCGCTACCTGCGCGAGCTGCCGATCAAGACCTCGCGCGGCATGATCACCGACCGCAACGGCGAGCCGCTGGCGGTGTCCACCCCGGTCGCCTCGATCTGGGTCAACCCGCAGGACCTGCTGCGTTCGCCCGAGCGCATCCCGGAGCTGGCCCAGGCGGTCGGCATGTCGGTGGATGAGCTGAGCAGCCGCCTGTCGCAGAAGTCGGACAAGGAATTCATGTACCTGCGCCGCCGGATCAATCCGGACGAGGCAGAGAAGGTGGTCGCGCTGAAGATTCCGGGCGTGGCCGCGCAGCGCGAGTTCCGCCGCTTCTACCCACAGGGCGAAGCGATGGCGCACGTGCTGGGCTTCACCAACATCGACGACCGCGGCCAGGAAGGCCTGGAGCTGGCGTTCGACGAATGGCTGCGCGGCAAGGCCGGTGCCAAGCGGGTGATCCGCAACCGCAAGGGCGAGACCGTCGAAAGCGATCTGCTGCGCGCCGCCGAGCCGGGCAAGGACCTGACCCTCAGCATCGACCGCCGCATCCAGTACCTGGCCTTCAAGGAACTGCGCAACGCGCTGGTGGCCAACAAGGCGGCCGGTGGTTCGATGGTGATCATGGACGTGACCACCGGCGAGATCCTGGCCATGGTCAACCTGCCGACCTACAACCCGAACTCGCTGACCGGCGCGATCCCCGATACGCGCCGCAACCGCGCGGTGACCGACCTGGTCGAGCCGGGTTCGACGATGAAGCCGCTGACCATCGCCACCGCGCTGCAGGCCGGTGCGGTGACCAAGGACACCATCATCGACACCAACCCGGGCTACATGACCCTGGGCCGCTTCACCATCCGCGACGTGCCGCGCAACAACGGTGTGCTCAACGTGACCGGCGTGATCACCCGCAGTTCGAACGTGGGTGCGGCCAAGGTTGCGGCGAAGATGCCGGACCAGACCTTCTACGACGGCGTGCGCCGCTTCGGCTATGGCTCGGCGCCGCACAGCGGTTTCCCGGGTGAATCGGCCGGCGTGGTGATGCGTCCGGCACGCTGGTCGGGTACCACCAAGACCACCATGTCCTATGGCTATGGCCTGTCGGTCACGCCGCTGCAGATTGCCACCGCGTACTCGGCGCTGGCCAACGGCGGGCGCCTGATCGCGCCGACCTTCGTCAAGGGCCAGCGCAATGAAGGCCAGCAGATCATCGACGAGAACGTCGCCCGGCAGGTGGTGGCGATGATGGAAACGGTAGTCACCCAGGGCGGCGCCAAGCAGGCGGCGGTGCTGGGTTACCGCGTGGCCGGCAAGACCGGCACCGCGCGCAAGGCCGGCCCGGGCGGTTATGAGCGCGGCCATTACAACGCGCTGTTCGCCGGCGTGGTGCCGGCCACCAACCCGCGTTTCGCCACCGTCATCGTCATCAACGACCCGCAGGCCGGCAAGTTCTACGGCGGCCTGGTGTCGGCGCCGGTCTACCACAACGTGATGGAAGGCACCCTGCGCCTGATGGACGTGCCGCTGGACGACCTGCAGTCGTGGCTGGCCGCACAGCAGTCGGGCAAGGTCGGCCATTCGGCCTCGATCCTGCCTGCGCCGCCGGCCGAGACCGCGCTGCCGGTCGATGCCGCCGCTGAATTCGACGCTGCGCTGCCGAGCGCGCAAGCCCAGACGCCGCCCGCTACGGGAGGCACGCAATGAGTCCTTCGATGTTGCTTTCGCAGTTGCTTCCGGACGTGGCCCTGGCGGGTCACGATCCCGTTCTGACCGGCCTGGTGCTGGACAGCCGTGCCGTGCGCCCCGGCAATGCCTTCGTCGCCATCGCCGGTTTCGGCGCGCATGGCCTGGGCTTTGTCGAGCAGGCGCGCGCTGCCGGTGCCAGTGCCATCCTGTTCGAACCGCCGGCACCGGCCGATCTGCCGGCCCCGGCTGATGCGATCGCCGTGCCGGGCCTGCGCGCGCGCATGGGCGCGATGGCCGACCAGTTCCATGGCGCGCCATCGCGGGCGATGGCGATGGTCGGCGTGACCGGCACCAACGGCAAGACCTCCACCGTGCAGCTGCTGGCCCAGGCCTGGCATCTGCTCGGAACGCCCAGTGGCAGTATCGGCACGCTGGGTGCCGGACTTTATGGTGCGGTCGAGCCGACCGGCTTCACCACGCCGCTGGTGCTGCAGATGCATGCGCTTCTGGCGCAGCTGCGCGACGCCGGCGCGCGCGCGGTGGCGATGGAAGTCAGCTCGCATGCGCTGGACCAGGGCCGCGTGGACGCCGTGCACTACGACGTGGCGGTGTTCACCAACCTTACCCGCGACCATCTGGACTACCACGGCGACATGGCCAGCTACGGCGCGGCCAAGGCGCGGCTGTTCCATCGCCCGGGCCTGAAGGCCGCGGTGATCAATCTGGACGATGCCTTCGGCCGGCAGCTGTTCGCGGGCCTGCCGGCCGGCGTGCAGGCGATCGGGCTGAGCTCGCGTGGTGCCACTGACGCCAGCGTGCGCGCCGAGGCGCTGCAGCTGGACGGTCGTGGCATCGCCTTTGAACTGGTCATCGACGGCCAGGGCGCGGCGGTGCAGTCGCCGCTGCTGGGCCGCTTCAACGTGGACAACCTGCTGGCCGTGGCCGGTACCCTGCACGCGCAGGGCCAGCCGCTGCCGCGTATCGCCGAAGTGCTGTCGGCGCTGCAGCCGATCCGCGGCCGCATGAACCGCCTGGGCGGTGAAGACGGCCTGCCGACGGTGGTGGTCGACTACGCGCACACCCCGGATGCGCTGGAACAGGCGCTGGACAGCCTCCACGGGCACCTGCAGGGCACGCTGTTCTGCGTGTTCGGCTGCGGCGGCGAGCGCGACACCGGCAAGCGCCCGCAGATGGCGGCGATTGCCGAGCGCCTGGCCAACCAGGTCATCGTCACCGACGACAACCCGCGCGGCGAAGATGGCGATGTGATCGTGGCTGACATCCTGGCCGGCTTCCAGAACGCCGATGCCGTGACCGTGCAGCGCAGCCGCGCGCGTGCGATCGGCCTGGCGGTGAAGCGTGCCGGTGCAGGCGACATCATCCTGATCGCCGGCAAGGGCCACGAGCCGTACCAGGAAGTGAATGGCGTGCGCCATGACTTCGACGACACCGAAGTGGCCGCCGCCGCACTGGCGGCCAAGGCCGGTGTGCTCAGCGCGCAGGCCGGGGAGGGTGCCGCATGAAGCGCACCCTGCTTTCGCTGATCGCACACTGGGCCGGTGGCGAGATCCACGGCGACGACGTGGCCATCGATGCGGTCAGCAATGACACCCGCAATCTCGGTCCGGGCAGTCTGTATGTGGCGCTGCGCGGCGAGCGGTTCGACGGCCATGACTTCGCGGCCGACGCGCAGGCGCGCGGTGCCAGTGCGCTGCTGGTCGAGCGCCTGCTGCCGGTCGAACTGCCGCAGGTGCTGGTGGCCGACAGCGAACTGGCGCTGGCGAAGATCGCCACCGGCATGCAGCGTGACCGTGGCACCGAGGTGTTCGCGATCACCGGCAGCAATGGCAAGACCAGCGTGAAGAGCCTTCTGCTGTCGATCCTGCAGCAGGTGGCCCAGCACGCGCACAAGGTGGTCTACGCCAACCCGGGCAACCGCAACAACGAGATCGGCCTGCCGCTGGCGGTGATCGATGCGCCGGAAGATGCCGACTACGCCGTCTACGAGATGGGCGCCGGCAAGCCGGGCGACATCGCCTACCTGACCGAGATCGCCCGCCCGCGTTATGCGCTGGTCAACAACATCGCCCCGGCGCACCTGGAACGTATGGGCAGCCTGCTCGGCGTGGCGGTGACCAAGGGCGCGATCTACGCCGCGCTGCCGGCCGATGGCGTGGCGGTGATCAACGCCGACGATGCCTATGGCCGCTGGTTCGAACAGCATTTCATCAGCACCCCGGCGCGTTGCCGCGTGCTGCGCTATGGCCTGGAACACTCGGCGGACGTGACCGCGCGCGATATCCGCGCCGGTGCGCAGGGCAGCCAGTTCACTCTGGTCGCACCGGCCGGCGAAGCGCGCGTGGTGCTGGGCCTGCCGGGTCGCCACAACGTCAGCAATGCGCTGGCCGCCGCCAGCCTGGCGCTGGCCGCCGGTGTCGATCTGGCGCTGATTGCCGCCGGCCTGGCCGAAGCGCAGCCGGTGCCGGGTCGCCAGATCGCCCATCAGCTGCGCAATGGCGCGGTGCTGGTGGATGACAGCTACAACGCCAACCCCGGGTCGCTGGCCGCGGCCATCGATGCCCTGGCCGCGGCGCCGGAAGAGGGCTGGCTGGTGCTGGGCGACATGCGCGAGCTGGGCCCGGACGCGGAAGCGCTGCATGCGCAGGCCGGCATCCGCGCACGTGCTGCCGGCCTGAAGCGCCTGTATGCACTGGGCCCGCTCAGCGCCGCTGCCGCCTCCGCCTTCGGCGAAGGCGGCCGCCATTTCGCCACCCACGACGCGCTGTCGCAGGCGCTGAAGGACGAGCTGCACGCCGGCGTGCGCTGCCTGGTCAAGGGTTCCCGTGGCAGCGCCATGGACACGATTGTCAAAGCGCTGCTGGCGCAAGGAGAGGAATCCCCGCATGTTGTATGAACTGGCTCGATGGTTGCAGCAGTTGGAGAGCCTGTTCGGGCTGTTCAACTACCAGACGTTCCGCGCCATCCTTGCCGCGCTGACGGCCCTGTTCCTGTCGCTGTGGCTGGGCCCGGCGATGATCCGCAAGCTTGCCCAGTTCAAGGGCGGCCAGCCGATCCGCAAGGACGGTCCGCAGACCCATTTCTCCAAGGCCGGCACGCCGACCATGGGCGGTTCGCTGATCCTGCTCACCATCACCCTGTCGGTGCTGATGTGGGCCGACCTGCGCAACCGCTACGTGTGGCTGGTGCTGGCGGTGATGCTGTGCTTCGGCGCCATCGGCTGGTATGACGACTGGATCAAGATCGTCCGCCGTGACCCGAACGGCCTGAAGTCGCGCTGGAAGTACCTGCTGCAGTCGATCTTCGGCCTGGCTGCGGGCCTGTTCCTGTTCTACACGGCCGACGTGCCGGCGGCGCTGACGTTCTACATCCCGATGTTCAAGTCGGTCGCGCTGCCGCTGGCCGGCATCGGCTTCGTGGCCATCGCCTACTTCTGGATCGTCGGTTTCTCCAACGCGGTGAACCTGACCGACGGCCTGGACGGCCTGGCGATCATGCCCACCGTGCTGGTGGCCTGCGCGCTGGGCGTGTTCGCCTATGCCTCGGGCAACGTGGTGTTCGCCAACTACCTGCAGATCCCGCAGATCCCGGGCGCCGGCGAGCTGGTCATCATCTGTGCGGCCATCGCCGGCGCGGGCCTGGGCTTCCTCTGGTTCAACACCTACCCGGCCATGGTCTTCATGGGCGACATCGGCGCACTGGCACTGGGTGCGGTGCTGGGCACGATCGCGGTGATCACCCGCCAGGAGCTGGTGCTGGTGATCATGGGCGGCGTGTTCGTCATCGAAACGCTGTCGGTGATGATCCAGGTCGCCTCGTTCAAGCTGACCGGCAAGCGCGTGTTCCGCATGGCGCCGATCCACCACCATTTCGAACTGAAGGGCTGGCCGGAGCCGCGCGTGATCGTGCGTTTCTGGATCATCTCCGTCGTGCTCGTGCTGATCGGCCTGGCCACGTTGAAGGTGCGCTGAGATGAACGACCTGTCCCGCCAGGCAACACGCCTTGAAGCCATCGAAGGCAGCTACGACAAGTGGCTGCTGGGCGCGATCATCGCGCTCACCGGTGTCGGCGTGGTGATGGTGGCCTCCAGCTCGATCGCGCTGATGAGCAGCCCGTTCTATTACCTCAACCGCCACCTGATCTTCCTGGCGGTGGGTATCGTGCTGGCGGTCATTGCCGCCCGCACCGAGCTGAAGTCGATCGAGCAGTACAACCAGATGCTGCTGCTGGGCTGCTTCGTACTGCTGCTGGCGGTGTTCGCACCGGGACTGGGCAGCACGGTCAACGGTGCGCGCCGCTGGATCAACCTGGGCATTTCCAAGTTCCAGACGGTCGAAGCGGTGAAAGTGCTCTACATCGTCTGGCTGTCGAGCTACCTGGTGCGTTTCCGCGACGAGGTCAATGCGACCTGGCCGGCAATGCTCAAGCCGCTGGGCGTGGCCGGTGCGCTGGTGGTGCTGCTGCTGCTGCAGCCGGACTTCGGTTCCTCGACCCTGCTGCTGGCGATCACCGCCGGCATGCTGGTGCTGGGCGGGGTGAACATGCCGCGCATGTCGATGCCGGTGATCATCGGCCTGGTCGGCATGAGCGCGCTGGCGATCATCGAGCCGTACCGCATGCGCCGCATCACCTCCTTCCTGGACCCATGGGCCGACCAGCAGGGCGACGGCTACCAGCTGTCCAACGCGCTGATGGCGGTGGGCCGTGGTGAATGGACCGGCGTCGGCCTGGGCAACTCCGTGCAGAAGCTGTACTACCTGCCCGAAGCGCACACCGACTTCATCTTCTCGGTCACCGCCGAGGAATTCGGTTTCCTGGGTACCTGCGTGATCGTGGCGCTGTATGCGCTGCTGGTCGGCCGCACCTTCTGGCTGGGCATGCGCTGCGTGGAAATGAAGCGCCACTTCTCCGGCTACATCGCCTTCGGCATCGGCCTGTGGATCAGCATGCAGACCTTCGTCTCGATCGGCGTGAACCTGGGCATCCTGCCGACCAAGGGCCTGACCCTGCCGCTGATCTCCTCCGGCGGTTCGTCGGTGCTGATGACCTGCGTGGCGATGGGCCTGCTGCTGCGCGTGTCGTATGAACTCAAGCGCGCCGAGCGCCGCCAGGCCGTGCGCATCGGTGGCGCCGAAGACGCCGCGGCCGAACCGTCGGACAAGCCCGCCGCAGCGGTGGACGCCAGCGTGCCGACGCGTGCCGAGCCGGTCGCACCCGCGTCCGCTGCAGCGAGCGCCGCACGTGGCACCAGCCGCCTGCAGTCGCGCATCGAACCGACCTTCGGGAGGCTGTCATGAGTGCAGCCACCGAGAGTGGGCGCCCGGTGATGATCCTGGCCGGAGGCACCGGCGGTCACATCTTCCCCGGCTTGGCCGTGGCCCGCGTGCTGCGCGAGCGCGGCGTGCCGGTGACCTGGATGGGCGCCGACGGTGCGATGGAAACCCGCCTGGTGCCGCAGCACGACATCGCCATCGATACGCTGGCCATCACTGGCCTGCGCGGCAAGGGCAAGCTGGCCCTGCTGGCGGCGCCGTGGCGGCTGATGCGCGCGCTGCGCGCGGCCGGGCTCATCATCCGCCAGCGCCAGCCGCGCGCGGTGGTCGCCTTCGGTGGCTTTGCCTCCGGCCCCGGTGGCATGGCCACGCGCCTGCATGGCCTGCCGCTGATCGTGCATGAGCAGAACCGTGCGCCGGGCCTGACCAACCGCATCCTGTCGCGTTATGCGCGTCGCCTGCTGACCGGTTTCCCGGGCACCTTCGCCAAGGGCGAGGAGTTCGTCGGTAACCCGGTGCGCGCGGAAATCGCTGCCATCGCGCCGCCGGAACAGCGCTTCGCCGACCGGCAAGGCCCGCTGCGGGTGCTGGTGGTGGGCGGCAGCCAGGGCGCGCGTGCCCTCAATACCGGCGTGCCGCAGGCGATTGCCGCGCTGGGCGCCGGCCTGCCGGTGCAGGTGCGCCACCAGAGCGGCGAGAAGATGCATGCCGAAGCGGTGGAGGCTTACGCCAAGGCCGGTGTGCAGGCGGAAATCACGCCGTTCATCGCCAACATGGCCGAAGCCTTCGCCTGGGCTGACCTGGTTGTCTGCCGCGCCGGCGCGTCCACGCTGGCCGAGCTGTGCGCGGTCGGTGTCGGCAGCGTGCTGGTGCCATTTCCCGCTGCCGTCGACGATCACCAGACCCGCAACGCGGAGTACCTGGTCGAGCGCGGCGCGGCGGTGTTGCTGAAGCAGGACGGAACGCTGGCCGACGGCATTGCCGCACTGCTGCGCGATCTGTCCGAAAATCCCGCCCGCCGCATGCAGATGGCGCAAGCCGCGCGTGCCCTGGCCAAGGTCGATGCCGCCGAGCGCATCGCCGATATCATTCTCGAGGAAGCTGTATGAAGAAGGCATGCCACCGCGCCTGCCCTGCGCGAGGCCGCGCATGATCCGCCGCCTGCACGACACCAACGACCTGGTGCGCGCGTTCCCGCGCGTGCATTTCGTCGGCATCGGCGGCACCGGCATGAGCGGTATCGCCGAAGTGATGCTGACGCTGGGCTATGAAGTGTCCGGCTCGGACAACGCCGACAACGTGGCGACCCGCCGCCTGGCCAGCCTGGGTGCGCGCATCATGCGCGGCCACTCCGCGGCCAACGTGCTGGGCACCGACTGCGTGGTGGTCTCCAGTGCCATCCGCGAAGACAACCCGGAACTGATGGAAGCACGCAGCCAGCGCATTCCGATCATGCCGCGTGCGGCGATGCTGGCCGAGCTGATGCGCTTCCGCCGCGGCATCGCCGTGGCCGGTACCCATGGCAAGACCACCACCACCAGCCTGACCGCTGCGGTGCTGAGCGAAGGTGGCCTGGACCCGACGTTCGTGATCGGTGGCCAGCTGCTGGCCGCCGGTGCCAACGCCAAGCTGGGTGGCGGGCAGTGGCTGGTGGCCGAGGCCGATGAAAGCGATGGCAGCTTCCTGCGCCTGAACCCGCTGATGTCGATCATCACGAACATCGATGCCGACCACCTGGAAAACTACGGCAACGATTTCGCCCGCGTGCAGGCGGCGTTTGCCGAGTTCCTGCAGCGCCTGCCGTTCTACGGCCTGGCGGTACTGTGCATCGATGATCCGGAAGTCGCCGCGCTGGCCGCCAGGACCCCGCGCCACGTGATGAGCTACGGCATGAGCCCGCAGGCCGACGTGCGCGCCGAGAACGTGGTGCAGGAAGGGTCGCGCATGCGCTTCACCCTGCGCCTGCCGCAGGGCACCAGCCAGGAAGTGGTGCTGGCGCTGCCGGGCAGGCACAACGTGCTCAACGCGCTGGCCGCCGCTGCGGTGGGCTGGCAGCTGGGCGTGGCCCCGGACGCGATCGCACGCGCGCTGGAGGGCTTCGCCGGTGTCGGCCGTCGCTTCAACGATCTGGGCGAGGTGACCACCGCCAGTGGCGCCAAGGTCCGCATCATCGACGACTATGGCCATCACCCGAGCGAGCTGGAGGCAGTGTTCGCCGCCGCTCGTGGTGGCTGGGCCGACAAGCGCCTGGTGGTGGCCTTCCAGCCGCACCGCTACAGCCGTACCCGCGACCAGTTCGACAAGTTCGCCGCCGTGCTGTCGAGCGTTGACGCGCTGGTGCTGAGCGAGGTCTACCCGGCCGGTGAAGAACCGATTGCCGGCGCCGACTCGCATGCGCTGGCCCGTGCCATCCGTGCGCGTGGCCGCAGTGAGCCGGTGGTGGTGGGCAAGGCCGCCGAGCTGGCCAGCGTGCTGCCGGACGTGCTGCAGGACGGTGACCTGCTGCTGATGATGGGCGCCGGCGACATCGGTGCCGTGGCCACCCATATCGCGGTGGAAGGTTTCAAGGGGGAGGGCCAGGCGTGAGCACGCTGACCTTCCCGCCGCTGCGCGTGACCGACCCGGCCGAGTTCGGCCGCGTCGCCGTGCTGCTGGGCGGCAGTTCCAGCGAACGCGAGGTGTCGCTGGATTCGGGCCGCAACGTGCTCGAAGCCCTGCAGTCGCGTGGCGTCGATGCGTTCGCGGTGGACGGCATTCCGGCGCTCGCCAGCGCGCTCGCCGCCGGTGGCATCGATCGCGTCTTCAACATCCTGCACGGCCACAACGGTGGCGGTGAGGACGGCATCGTGCAGGGCCTGATGGACGCCTTCGGCGTGCCGTACACCGGCTCGAACGTGCTGGGTTCGGCGCTGAGCATGGACAAGATCCGCACCAAGCAGGTGTGGCTGTCGCTGGGCCTGCCAACCCCGCAGTACCGCAAGGTCACTGCCGAGGACGTGCACGCCAATGCCGCCGAACTCGGCCTGCCGGTGGTGGTGAAGCCGGCCAACGAAGGCTCCAGCGTGGGCATCAGCCGGGTCACCGATGACGCCGGGCTGGATGAAGCGGTGGCCCTGGCCGCGCGCTACGACGGCCAGCTGCTGATGGAGCAGATGGTGGTCGGCGACGAATTGACCGTGGCCATCCTTGGCGACGTCGCACTGCCGTCGATCCGCATCGTGCCCAAGGGCCAGTGGTACGACTACAACGCCAAGTACATCGCCGAGGACACCCAGTACCTGTGTCCGGGCCTGGACGGTGGCGACGAAGAGGACATCCGGCGCATCGCGCTGGCCGCGTTCCGTGCCGCCGGGTGCCGTGGCTGGGGCCGCGTGGACGTGATGCGCGATCGCGACAGCGGCCGTTTCTTCCTGCTGGAAGTGAACACCGCGCCGGGCATGACCAGCCATTCGCTGGTGCCCAAGGCGGCCCGCCAGGCCGGCATCGGTTTCGAGGAACTGGTGTGGCGCGTGCTGGAACAGACCCTGGAGGCCTCGCACGCATGAACGCGGTGCTGCGCATCTTCGTCTGGCTGTTGGCGCTGTCGGTGGTTGCACTGCCGGTGGTGGCCGTGGTCAATGGCTGGGTCGGCGCCGAGCGCTGGCCGCTGGCGAAGCTGCGCGTGCATGGTGAGTTCAAGCGGGTGCCGGCCGAACAGCTGCAGCAGGTGCTGCTGCCGTATGCGCGCGCCGGTTTCTTCGCGGTCAAGCTGCAGGACGCGCAGGACGCCCTGGAAAAGCTGCCGTGGGTGGAAAGCGCGCAGGTCCGCAAGCAGTGGCCGGACGTGCTGGAAGTGACCCTGGTCGAGCACAAGCCGTTCGCCCGCTGGGGTACCGACCGCCTGGTGTCCGAGCAGGGCAAGCTGTTCCCCACGCCGAAGAAGCTGTCCGACCTGGCGCTGCCGGAGCTGGATGGCCCGGACAGCCAGACCGCGGAAGTGATGAAGCTGTACAGCGACTCGCGTGCATTGTTCGCACCGGCCGGCGTCGATGTGCGCCGGGTGACGATGGACGCACGCGGCAGCTGGTCGCTGGTGCTGAGCAACGGCACCGAAGTGGTGGTCGGCCGCGACGACGCGCGCTCGCGCATGCAGCGCTTCGTCAAGGTGCTGCCGCAGCTCAACCGTCAGGACGCGCCGATCGAGCGCGCCGACCTCCGTTACACCAATGGTTTCACGCTGAGCTGGGGTACCCCGGCCACGCCGGCGAAAACGCCGGCGACCCCGGCCAGAAGCACGCAGGAAAGGACATGAATCGCAAGGGTGACAAATCGCTGATCGTTGGCCTGGACATCGGCACCTCCAAGGTGGTGGCGCTGGTGGGCGAGTATTCGCCGGGCAACCCGATCGAAGTGATCGGCATCGGCTCGCACGAATCGCGCGGGCTGAAGCGCGGCGTGGTGGTGGACATCGAATCGACCGTGCAGTCGATCCAGCGCGCGGTGGAAGAAGCCGAGCTGATGGCCGGCTGCGAGATCCGTTCGGTGTACGCCTCGATCTCCGGCAACCACGTGCAGTGCAAGAACTCGCCGGGCATCGTGCCGATCCGCGACGGTGAAGTGACCTGGGGCGACCTGGATCGCGTGCTCGACGCGGCCAAGGCGGTGGCGATCCCGGCCGACCAGAAGATCCTCCACGCGATCCCGCGCGAGTACGTGCTGGACGATTCGCAGGAAGGCATCCGCAACCCGGTCGGCATGACCGGCGTGCGCCTGGAAGTGCATGCGCACCTGGTGGTGTGCGCGCAGTCGGCCGCGGCCAACATCAGCAAGTGCGTGCAGCGCTGCGGCCTGCAGGTGGACGACCTGGTGCTGTCCTCGCTGGCCTCCAGCGTGGCAGTGCTGACCGCCGACGAGCGCGAGCTGGGCGTGGTGCTGGTCGACATGGGCGCCGGCACCACCGACATCGCGGTGTTCGTGCAGGGTGCGATCTGCCACACCGCCTCGCTGCCGATCGCCGGCGACCACGTGACCAACGACATCGCGCACATGCTGCGCACGCCGACCCCGGAAGCCGAGCAGATCAAGGTGCGCTATGCCTGCGCCCTGGCCCAGCTGGCCACGGCCGAGGAGAGCATCCAGGTGCCGTCGGTGGGCGACCGCCCGCCGCGCCGCATGCCGCGCCATTCGCTGGCGCAGGCCGTGCAGGGCCGCTACGAGGAGATCTTCGAGATGGTGCAGGCCGAACTGCGCCGCTCCGGCTTCGAGGAGCTGGTGCGCGCCGGCATGGTGCTGACCGGTGGCGCGTCGAAGATGGAAGGCGTGGTCGAACTGGCCGAGGAAATGCTGCAGATGCCGGTGCGCGTGGGTATCCCGCAGCACGTCACCGGCCTGGGCGAAGTGGTCGGCAACCCGGTACACGCCACCGGCGTGGGCCTGCTGCTGATGGGCAGCCAGATCGAGCACCCGCGGCGGCCGTCGCTGCCCACCGGGCGCGCCGGAAGCATGTTCAAGAAACTCAAGACCTGGTTCCGCGGCGAGTTCTGACGCGGAACCCGTAAACCCGGGCCTCGCCCGGGCGCAACACCCGCAGTACCCGCATCACAACGCAGTACCGGCTACACACAACCCACACAGCCGCAACGTCGGCATGCAGCAGGACGGCAGGACGCCCGAATGCCCATGCCAGCCAAAGCGGATACAACGAGGACACGGACATGGCGCATTTTGAACTGATCGAAAAGATGGCACCCAATGCGGTGATCAAGGTGGTTGGCGTGGGCGGCGGCGGCGGCAATGCCGTGGCGCACATGGTCAACTCGGCAGTGGATGGCGTGGAATTCATCACTGCCAACACCGACTCGCAGGCCATCAAGAATTGTGGTGCCAAGCTGCAGCTGCAGCTGGGTACCAACGTGACCAAGGGCCTGGGCGCAGGCGCGAACCCGGAAGTCGGCCGCCAGGCCGCGCTGGAAGACCGTGAGCGCATCATGGACGCGCTGCAGGGCGCCGACATGGTGTTCATCACCGCCGGCATGGGCGGCGGCACCGGTACCGGCGCTGCGCCGGTGGTGGCACAGCTGGCCAAGGAAATGGGCATCCTGACCGTGGCCGTGGTCACCAAGCCGTTCCCGTTCGAAGGCCGTCGCCGCATGCAGGTGGCGCTGAAGGGCATCGAGGAACTGAGCCAGCACTGCGACTCGCTGATCACCATCCCGAACGAGAAGCTGATCACCGTGCTGGGTCGCAACGCGACCATGATCCAGGCCTTCCGCGCTGCCAACGACGTGCTGCAGGGCGCCGTGCAGGGCATCGCCGACCTGATCGTGCGTCCGGGCCTGATCAACGTCGACTTCGCCGACGTGCGCACCGTCATGTCCGAAATGGGCCTGGCGATGATGGGTACCGGCACCGCCCGTGGCGATGACCGCGCCCAGGCCGCTGCCGAATCGGCGATCCAGAACCCGCTGCTGGACGATGTGAACCTGGCTGGTGCCAACGGCATCCTGGTCAACATCACCGCCGGCGCCGATTTCACCATGGCCGAGTTCGACGAGATCGGCCGCACCATCGATGGCTTCGCTTCCGAAGATGCCACCGTGGTGGTCGGCACCGTGCTCGATCCGGACATGCAGGACGAAGTGCGCGTGACCGTGGTGGCCACCGGCCTGAACCGCGTCTCGGCCAGCAAGACCCAGCGTCCGGGCGAGCGTGCGCCGATCAAGCTGGTCCGCAACGCCACCACCGGCCAGCCGGAGTTCGGCGAGTTCGACAACGGCGGCGATGCCGTCTCCAAGGCGGTGGGTGGCATGGGCCTGGGCCTGCGTCGCGCCAGCAGCGATACCGCAGCGGCCTCCGCCCCTTCGGCCCCGGCCGCTTCGGCCCCGGCGGCGGCGGAACTGCCGAACGATTACCTGGACATCCCGGCGTTCCTGCGCCGCCAGGCGGACTAAGCGGGGCGGCCCGGGGTTGTCCTCCCCGGGTTGCGCCACCATGTCCTGAAAACGCGGGCGCCGGGCCAGGATGGGCCCGGCCGCCCTGCTTCACGCGCTTTCCAGCGGCGTGCCGGTGGATCCTGCCGGTGGCTGCAACTGGCGTTTCAGCCGGGGTAGGGGAGTGCGCGTGTTAATCTAATGTGTCACTTCCGGTCCATCCCCCATGATCCAGCAACGCACCCTCAAGAACACGATCCGCGCCACCGGCGTTGGCCTGCACAGTGGTGACAAGGTCTACATGACCCTGCGCCCGGCACCGGTCAACCATGGCATCGTGTTCCGCCGCGTGGACCTGGACCCGGTGGTGGAGGTGCCGGCCAAGGCCGAACTGGTCACCGAAGTGACCCTGTGCACCGGCCTGACCTGCAACGACGCAAAGATCCAGACCGTCGAACACCTGATGTCGGCGCTGGCCGGCCTGGGTGTGGACAACATCATCGTCGAACTGTCCTCGGCCGAGCTGCCGATCATGGACGGTTCGGCCGGCCCGTTCGTGTTCCTGCTGCAGTCGGCGGGCATCATCGAACAGGATGCGCCCAAGCGCTTCATCCGCGTGCTCAAGACCGTGGAGGTGACCGAGGGCGACAAGGTGGCCCGTTTCACCCCGTACGAGGGCTACAAGCTGGGCTTCACCATCCAGTTCGACCACCCGATGATCCCGGCCAAGCAGTCGCGGCAGGAAATCGAGTTCTCGACGCTGGCCTACACCAAGGAAATCTCCCGCGCGCGCACCTTCGGTTTCATGCGCGACCTGGAATACATGCGCGAGCGCAACCTGGGCCTGGGCGGTTCGATGGACAACGCCATCGTGCTGGACGAGTTCCGCGTGCTCAACGAAGACGGCCTGCGCTACGCCGACGAGTTCGTGCGCCACAAGATCCTTGACGCCATTGGCGACCTCTACCTGGCCGGTGGCCAGGTGCTGGGCGCCTACGAGGGCTTCAAGTCCGGCCACGCGCTCAACAACAAGCTGGTGCGGGCCCTGATGGCCGACGCCAGCGCCTGGGAATGGGTCAGCTTCGACTCGCCGACCACCCCGGATCCGGTGGAATATGCCACCCCGGCCTACGCCTGATTCCGTAGATCGTTGAATTTCAAGATAAAAACGCCGCCTTCCAGGGCGGCGTCGTTGTTTCCGGCGCTTGCGACGCATTCAGCGTGCTTGAAAGGCGTCAAGGCCGGTTCAAGGTCACGGTTTTGTGAACCTGTTGGATCGGAAGCCTGAATTTAACGAAGTTTTAACTTCAATCTAACGACAGGCCTCCGGATGGCCGCTAGGATGCGACCCGGCCCCCGAAATGTTTCACGCCGTGGTGACACGCGCGACGGGGAGCGGAGCCGGATGCTCCGTTGCCATCAGGACCGCTTCTTCGGCTTCGAGGGAACGTCCTGCAGGCAAGCCAAGGCGTCGCGTAGCCCTTTGTGCGTGGCGGCTGAAACTGCGTGGGGGCCATTCCGGTTGTCGATCGCTGGGGAGCGTGAGGGAGTGGTGGACGCAGTCTTGATGGTCACCCTGGTGGCCTTCAGCCCGATGGAACGGGCCGCGTCGAGCAACTGGGCTTCGGCAAGCCGCAACTTGGCATGCCAGACCGGGGACTCGACGAGAAAAACGAGGTGTTCCCCGTCCACATTGGCCAGCCGGCAGCGGCTGCGCAGAGGTGGCGGCAACTGGGGGCGCAACTGCCGGTCCAGCGCGTCGAGCCACAAGGCCCGACGCAGCGGGTTCCCGCTTTTGTCCGCCATTACCGCATCCAGCGCCGGTTTCGGCACTGACGCGGGGCGAACGCTGGATTTCGGCTCAGACATGAAAACTCACTGATGGCATTCAAAAAGATCGTAATCAAAACGCGTGAAGGACAGGCCAAGGCGTCGCCGATCACGCGTTTGCGGTTCTATTTCGAGGACCGCCCCCGCGCCCTGCTGGGCAGCGTGCTCGGGGTAGGCTGCATTATCGGCCTTGCCGGCGGCATTGGCGCCAGTGCGCTGAATGATTCGCGCCTGCAGGCCAAGGTCGAGCGCCAGGATGCGGAGCTGGCCAAGGTCAAGCGCGATGCGCAGACCCAGGTCAACGCGCTGGCCGCCCGCCTCGGCGAGCTGCAGGCGCAGGCCACCCGCCTGAACGCCCTCGGCGAACGGCTGACCCAGATGGGCAAGCTGGAAGATGGCGAATTCGACTTCAACGAGACCCCCGGCCTCGGTGATGGCGACGCCGGCGGCCCGACCAGCGACATCCCGGTCAAGGACGTCAACGCCGACTTACAGGTGCTGGAGCAGCGCTTCGCTGCTTCAGGCCGCCAGTTGTCGGTGATGGAATCGCTGATGTTCGACCACCAGCTGCAGCAGAACGCCGTGCCGTCGCGCATGCCGATCCGCAACAGCTACGTGACCTCCGGCTTCGGCACCCGTGCCGACCCGTTCGGCCGCGGCGCCGCCACCCACAAGGGCATGGACTTCCACGCCAAGGTCGGTGACCCGGTGATGGCCGTGGCCGAAGGCGTGGTCAGCTTCGCCGGTGTGAAGGGCGGCTATGGCAACGTCGTCGATGTCGACCACGGTAACGGCTATGTCACCCGCTACGCGCACAATTCGCGCCTGGTGGTGAAGGCCGGTGACCTGGTCCGCGCCGGCCAGGAAGTGGCCAAGGCCGGTTCCACCGGCCGTTCGACCGGTGCCCACGTGCACTTCGAGGTGTGGGAGAACGGCAACGTGGTCAACCCGCGCAAGTTCCTCGGCGACGGCGGCAACACGCCGGTCGGCCGCGTCAGCCGCGGCTGATGCCCGGGTCGGATTCCTTCCGCGCCGCGGAAGGGCTCTGACCCGATTCGGTTGAGGGCTGGGGTCAGAGCCCTTTCGCCATGGCGAAAGGGGTCCGACCCCGCATCCGTGTTTCTTTGCCGAATCCGGGGCGATTGCGACCGGATTGGCGCTTGAAACCTCAGCCGCCCGTCCCAAGCTACAATGGGTGTTGCCATCGACAGGGCGCCAGGCGCCCTGTTTCGTTTGCGGCGGACGGATCCCAAGGGGGAGGCCGGGCGTCGTGTCCATCCAACCCGGTTCCTTCAATGATCAACAGCCTGCTTACCCGCGTATTTGGCAGTCGTAACGAACGACAGCTGCGCCAGCTCAACCGCATCGTCGCCAAGATCAATGCGCTGGAGCCGGAGATCGAGAAGCTTTCCGACGAGCAGCTTCAGGCCAAGACGCCGGAGTTCAAGCAGCGCATCGCCGGCGGTGAAGCCCTGGACAAGGTGCTGCCGGAAGCGTTCGCGGTCTGCCGCGAAGCCGGCCGCCGCGTGCTGGGCATGCGCCACTACGACGTGCAGCTGATCGGCGGCATGGTGCTTCACCTGGGCAAGATCGCAGAAATGCGCACCGGTGAAGGCAAGACCCTGGTGGCGACCCTGCCGGTGTACCTCAACGCGCTGGAAGGCAAGGGCGTGCACGTGGTCACCGTGAACGACTACCTGGCCCGCCGCGACGCCGCGCAGATGGGCAAGCTGTACAACTGGCTGGGCCTGAGCGTGGGCGTGGTGTACCCGGGCATGCCGCACAGCGACAAGCGCGAAGCCTACGCGGCCGACATCACCTACGGCACCAACAACGAATTCGGCTTCGACTACCTGCGCGACAACATGGCGCTGTCCAAGGCCGACCGTTACCAGCGCGGCCTGCACTACGCCATCGTCGACGAAGTCGACTCCATCCTGATCGACGAAGCGCGTACCCCGCTGATCATCTCCGGTCCGGCCGATGATTCCCCGGAGCTGTACATCCGCGTCAACCGCGTCGTGCCGCACCTGGTCAAGCAGGAAGCGGAAGACGGCGAGGGCGATTTCTGGGTCGACGAGAAGGGCAAGCAGGTGCACCTGTCCGAAGCGGGCATGGAGCACGCCGAGCAGCTGCTGGTTGAAGCCGGCATCCTCGACGGCGAGACCGAAGGCCTGTACGCGGCGCAGAACCTGACCGTGGTCCACCACCTCAACGCCGCCCTGCGCGCGCACGCGATCTACCAGCGTGACGTGGACTACATCGTGCGCGACGGCGAAGTGGTCATCGTCGATGAATTCACCGGCCGCACCCTGGCCGGCCGCCGCTGGTCCGATGGCCTGCACCAGGCGGTGGAAGCGAAGGAAGGCGTGCCGGTCCAGCGCGAGAACCAGACGCTGGCCAGCATCACCTTCCAGAACCTGTTCCGCATGTACAAGAAGCTGTCCGGCATGACCGGTACGGCCGATACCGAAGCATTCGAGTTCCAGAGCATCTACGGCCTGGAAGTGGTGGTGATCCCGACCAACCGCCCGACCATCCGCAAGGACAGTCCGGACCAGGTGTTCCTCAACCGCAAGGGCAAGTTCAATGCGGTGCTGGCCGACATCGAAGAGTGCGCCAAGCGCGGCCAGCCGGTGCTGGTGGGTACCACCTCGATCGAAACCTCGGAAATGCTGTCCGAGCACCTGAGCAAGGCCGGCGTGAAGCACGAAGTGCTCAACGCCAAGCAGCATGACCGCGAAGCGACCATCGTCGCCAACGCTGGCCGCCCGGGCGCAGTGACCATCGCCACCAACATGGCCGGCCGCGGTACCGACATCGTGCTGGGCGGTTCGCTGGAAGCCGAGATCCACGCCCTGGGCGAGGACGCGACCGACGAGCAGAAGGCGGCGGTCAAGGCCGAATGGCAGAAGCGCCACGAGGCAGTGAAGGCGGCGGGCGGCCTGCACATCGTCGGCACCGAGCGCCACGAATCGCGTCGTATCGACAACCAGCTGCGCGGCCGTTCGGGCCGCCAGGGTGACCCGGGTTCGTCCCGCTTCTACCTGTCGCTGGAAGACAACCTGATGCGCATCTTCGCCTCCGACTGGGTGCAGAAGGCCATGCGCATGATGGGCATGAAGGAAGACGACGTCATCGAGGACCGCCTGGTCAGCCGCCAGATCGAAAAGGCGCAGCGCAAGGTCGAGGCCCACAACTTCGACATCCGCAAGAACCTGCTGGACTTCGACGACGTCAACAACGACCAGCGCAAGGTGATCTATGCCCAGCGCGACGAGCTGCTGGATGCCGAGTCGGTGAAGGCGAATGTCGATGGCATCCGCGACGACGTGATCTTCGACATCGTGGCGCGCTTCGTGCCGCCGAACTCGATCGACGAGCAGTGGGACCTGCGCGGCCTGGAAGCGACCCTGGAGTCGGACTTCGGCCTGCAGATGTCGCTGACCGACCTGGTCAAGGAACACGAAGAACTGGACGCCGAGGCCATCGCCACCAAGGTCCAGGAGCGCGTCAACCAGCACTTCGCCGAGAAGGAAGCCGGCCTGGGCGAAGAAACCATGCGCGCGCTGGAGAAGCACGTGATGCTGACCGTGCTGGACCAGAGCTGGAAGGAGCACCTGGCGCGCATGGATTACCTGCGCCAGGGCATCTACCTGCGTGGTTACGCGCAGAAGCAGCCGAAGCAGGAATACAAGAAGGAAGCCTTCGAGCTGTTCTCGGACATGCTGGAGAACGTCAAGCGCGAAGTGGTGACCCTGCTGGCCCGCGTGCGCATCCGCAGCGACGAGGAAGTGCAGGCGCTGGAAGCGGCCGAGCGCCAGCAGGCGCAGGCGCGCCTGAGCCAGTCGCAGTTCCAGCACCAGGATGCCGGCGGTTACAGCGCCGACGAGGAAGCCGCGCAGGTCGAAGCCGCCCAGCAGGGCGTGGCCACGCTGCAGCGCGACGAGCCGAAGATCGGCCGCAATGATCCGTGCCCGTGCGGCAGTGGCAAGAAGTACAAGCACTGCCACGGCCAGCTGAGCTGACCCCGGAAGGCCCCGCGCAAGCGGGGCCTTCTGCTTTGGCGCGGGCGATCCGGCGCGGATTCGTGATTGCGCTGGCCGCCCTGTTCTGGGCATGCTGGCCCCATGGTTTCTCCCACCCGATCGATCCATGTCGTGGCCGCCGTCATCACCGACGCCCGTGGCCGCGTGCTGCTCAACCGCCGTACCGAGAACCGCGACATGGCTGGCCTGTGGGAGTTCCCCGGCGGCAAGCGCGAATCCGGCGAGACCTCCGAACAGGCGCTGGTGCGTGAACTGCGCGAAGAGCTGGGCATCGAGGCCGATGTCGGGCCCTGGCTGATGGATGTGCCGCAGCGCTATCCGGACAAGCACCTGACCCTGGAAGTGCGCCACGTGCGCAGCTGGAAGGGCACACCGCGCGGGCGCGAGGGCCAGGCGATCACCTGGGTGGCGCAGGACAAGCTGGGCCGCTATTCCATGCCGCCGGCCGACCTGCCGGTGGTGGCCGCACTGCGCCAACCGGATCGCTACCTCATCACGCCGGCGCCGGCCGAAGATGCCGGCGGCGTGCAGCACTGGCATGAACGGCTGCAGCAGGCAGTGGCGGCGGGCCAGCAGCGCATCCAGCTGCGCCTGCCGCCGGAGCATCCGCAACGGCAGGCGATGATCGAACAGGCCGTGCGCGCGCATCGTCGCGGCGTGCAGTGGCTGCTCAACCGCGATGTCGCGTTGGCCCGCACACTGGGCGTGGGCGTGCACCTGGGCAGCGAGCAGTTGCTGGCCCTGCAGGAGCGGCCCTTGCCGGAAGGACAGCTGGTCGCCGCGTCCTGCCACGACCTGGAGCAGCTGCAGGCGGCGCAGCAGCTGGGCTGCGACTTCGCGGTGCTCGGCCCGGTGCAGGCCACGGCCAGCCATCCCGGGGCGGTGCCGCTGGGCTGGGAGGCCTTCGCTGCGCTGCGCGCGCAGGTATCGCTGCCGATCTACGCGTTGGGCGGCATGGCCGCCGGCCATATCGCCGAAGTGCGTCGGCATGGCGGGCAGGGCATCGCTGCGATTCGTGGGCTGTGGCCGGCGTGAGCCGGCATGCAGGGTCAGATCCCTGCGCAGCAGGGCTCTGACCCCATCGCGGCAATCTGGGGTCGGAGCCCTTTCCGCTGGAAGGGATCCGACCCCTCCCGATCACAACGTGATCCAGAAGCATCCGTATTGCCGCCGCAATCCCAGCACCGTGGACGCTCGCGACGCGCTGCCGGGCAGCGTCTGCTCCAGGCGCAGGCCGACCGGATGCCGTGGCGCTGGCGGCTCAGGGTCGGATTCCTGCGCCGCAGGGCTCTGACCCTCTTCCTGCGAGGACGCCAGCCCCTGTGGCGGATACACCGGCACCACGTCCACCAGTGGCCGCCGTGCCAAGGATTCCAACTGGCCGAGGATGCGCTGCGCGCCGGCATCGGAGACCGCACCCCACAGGTACAGCGAGGACAGCCGGTTCACATCGTTGCTGACGATGCCGGTGCGCAGTGCGTCCACCAGCTCGCTCAGGCGTCGTGGGCAGCGCGCACCCAGGGTGTCGCGTGGCAGGGTGCTGCCGGTGGGCGCGGGCGGTGGCAATCGCGACCGGGCGCCAACGCTGTCGCAGGGGCGGTCGGTATACACGCTCTGCCCCTGCGCATCGGTGCAGCGGTTCAAGCGCGGGGACTGCGCATGGACAATGCTCGATACCGAACACAACGACAGCAGCAACAGCAGGAAGGAAAACCGGTTCATCGGCGCAGGGTAGCGCCGATCGCGGTGGCATGGCGTGCTTTCAGCCGTGCAGCAGCTTCAACACCGACGTGGTCGGCTTGGCCAGGTTCAAGGTGTAGAAGTGCAGGCCCGGCGCGCCGCCCTCGATCAGGCGCTGGCACAGTTTGGCCACCACTTCGGTACCGAACGCCCGCACCGATTCGGCGTCATCGCCATAGGCCTGCATCTTGCGGCTGATCCAGCGCGGGATCTCCGCACCGCATTGCTCGGAGAAGCGGCGCAGCTGGCTGAAGTTGGCGATCGGCATGATGCCGGGCGTGATCGGCACCTGCACGCCGAGCCGGCGCACGGCATCGACGAAGTGGAAGTACGCATCCGGGTTGTAGAAATACTGGGTGATCGCCGCGTCGGCGCCGGCATCGATCTTGGCCTTGAAGTGCTTCAGGTCGGCCAGTGCATCGGAGGCCTGTGGATGGGTCTCCGGATAGGCACCGACTTCGATGCGGAAGGCGGTGCCGTGTTCGGCGCGGATGAAGTCGATCAGCTCGGCGGCGTAGCGCATGTCACCGGGGAAGCCCATGCCGGAGGGCAGGTCGCCGCGCAGCGCGACCAGGCGATGGCAGCCGATGGCGCGGTACAGCTTGAGCAGTTCGCGGATTTCCTGGCGGGTGCCGCCGACACAGGACAGGTGCGGTGCTGCCTCGAAGCCGTGGTGCTGGTTGAGGTGGCGCACGGTCTCGGAGGTATAGCTCAGGGTCGAGCCACCGGCGCCGAAGGTACAGGACACGTACTCGGGGTCGTAGTCCTTCAGCCTGGCCGCGGCGCGGTCCAGCTGGCTGCGCTGTTCGTCGGTCTTGGGCGGATAGAACTCGAAGCTGATGGCGGTCATGGCACGGGCGGCAGCGGCGGGTGCGGGTCAGTATATCGCTTCATCAAGATGGATGTTAGTTGGCTGCATGGACTGGCACCGTCCGCCGCCGGCGACCGTTTGCCCGGGTCTGCGGCCGTTGCTCCGGAATCGCAACCTGGCTGCCGTAGCCGGGCGCACGCTGCTCCCATCCCGGCACCCCCCACCTGATGAAGGAGCACACGATGAAGATCTTCCTGGCACTCTGGTACGCGACGAAGGCCCTGGCCCGGCTGGCGATGATCGGCATGGCGATGGCCGTGCTCGGCTCCGGTTCCGCGCATGCCGCCACCGGCTCGACCGCTGGCAAGGTACAGGTCGAGGTGGTCGGCATGGGGCGACCGCTGCTGATGATCCCCGGCCTCAACAGCAGCGCCGAGGCCTGGCGCGAGACCTGCCTGGCCCTGAAGGACGTGCAGTGCCACCTGGTGCAGTTGCCGGGCTTTGCTGGCGCGGCAGCGGCCGACCCGCGCCCGGCCGGCTTCCTGCCGGCGATGCGCGGGCAGCTGCTGGCCTACCTGCATGACCAGCACCTGGGGCCGGTGGTGGTGGTCGGCCACAGCCTCGGTGGCGTGCTGGGCCTGCAGATGGCGCAGGCCGAGCCGAAGGCGATCAGCGCACTGGTGGTGGTCGATGCCCTGCCGTTCCTGCCGGCGGCGCGCGACCCGAGTGCCACCGCTGACAGCGTGCGGCCGATGGCCGACCAGCTGCGCAAGGGCATGCTGGCCGCCGACGCCGCGCAATGGCAGGCGCAGTTGAAGGCGGGCCTGCCGGGCATGACCCGCGATCCGCGGCGCCAGGCCGAACTGGGCCGCTGGGGCGAAGCCAGCGACCGCCAGACCACGGCCGATGCGATGCATGCGGTGATGACCACCGACCTGCGCGACAGCATCGCTTCGATCACCGCGCCGACGCTGGTGCTCGGCAGCTGGGCCGGCTACCAGCCGATGGGCGGCACCGAGGACGGCACGCGTGCGGTGTTCCAGGCCCAGTACGCGAACCTGCAGGGCGTGCAGATCGCGATGAGCGCGCAGGGTTTCCACTTCCTGATGTGGGATGATCCGCGCTGGTTGCAGGAACAGGTGCAGCGATTCCTCGCCGCGCATCCCTGACCCTTGTCCGCCCTCCTGCCACCGCCGAGAGCCCGCATGGACGCCACCACGCCTTCCCGCCGTTTCTGGACGCTCAATGCACTGGCATGGGCCGGCTATGCGCTGTACGGGCTGTGGGTCGGCATGCGGATCGGTGGCGGCATCGTGTTCAGTGGCATCGTGCTGATCACCGTCAGCGTGGCGGTCTCACTCTGGCTGTGCAGCGGCGCATTGCGTTCGGTTGCACTGCGCCAGCGCTGGTGGGAGGGCAGCCTGGGCAGCCTGGTGCTGAAACTGGCTGCCGGCGTGGTGCTCGGGGCCAGCGTCGCACAGGCGGTAACGGCGGCGCTGCTGCTGCCGGCGCTGGCGCTGGGTTGGGTGCAGCTGCCTGGCGGCCATGCGGATTACCAGTGGTCTTCGGTGCTGCTGTACTGGATGAACACCGCGTTGTTCCTGCTGGTGTGGACCGGTTTGTGGGCGGGCCTGCACGGCCTGCGGCGGGCACGCTACAGCGAGCTGGCACGCCTGCGCGCCGAAGCCGAACGCAGTGCGCTGGAACGTGACGCACTGCGTGCGCGGCTCAATCCGCATTTCATGTTCAATGCGCTGAACAACCTGCGTGCGCTGATCCTGGAAGACCCGGAACGGGCCCGTGACATGGTCACCCGCCTGTCGCGCACGCTGCGCCAGGCGCTCGCCCACAACCGCAGCGAGCAGGTCACGCTGGCCGAGGAACTGGCGGTGGTCGATGATTACCTGGCCATCGAGGCGGTCCATTTCGAACAGCGCCTGCAGGTGCGGCAGCAGATCGATGCCGATGCCACGCAGGCGCAGCTGCCGGCGATGGCGTTGCAGTTGCTGGTGGAGAACGCGATCAAGCACGGTATCGCCAGCCGTCCCGGCGGCGGCGAGGTGCAGATCCGCGCCACGCTGGACAATGACGTGCTGCGGTTGCAGGTGGACAATCCACTTCCAACCGGCAGCGAACCCACCCATGGCCATGGCGTCGGCCTGGCCTACCTGCGTGCGCAGCTGGGCATGCGTGGCCGATTCGTGCTGCAACCGGCCGGTGACCGCATGCAGGCCCTGCTGGAGATTCCGCAATGACTGGCATGCTGCGCGTGTTGATCGTCGATGACGCACGGCTGGCCCGGCAGGAGCTGCGCACGCTGCTGTCGGCGCTGCCGTGGGTGCAGTGCGTGGGCGAGGCCGACGACGTGCCCGCCGCACGCGAGGCGATCACCACGCTGGCACCGGACCTGGTGCTGCTGGATGTGCAGATGCCCTCCGGCAGTGGTTTCGACGTGCTGGACGGCCTGGACACGGTGCCGGCCGTGGTCTTCGTCACCGCCTACGACACCTATGCGGTGCGTGCGTTCCAGGCCAACGCGCTGGACTACCTGGTGAAGCCGGTGGAGGCGCCGCGGCTGCTGGAAGCGCTCGAGCGGGCGCGGCAGTGCGAGGCGGTTGCGGCCGACGTGCCGGAATCGCGCGGCACGCTGGGCGCGCACGACCAGGTGTTCGTGCGCGAGGGTGAACGCTGCTGGTTCGTGGCAGTCTCCGAGATCCGTCGGCTGGTGGTGGATGGCAACTACACGCGGCTGTGGTTCCGCGACCAGAACGCACTGCTGACCCGCAGCCTGAGCGCGCTGGAAGCACGCCTGCCGCCGGATCTTTTCTTCCGCGCCAACCGCAACACACTGGTCAACCTGCGCCGTATCCGTGGGGTGTCGCCCAGCATCGGCGACGGCTATGACCTGACGCTGGATGATGGCAGCGAGGTGGAGGTATCGCGGCGGCAGGCACGCGAGCTGCGCGAGCGGATGGCGTTGTAGGTGCTGCCAGCGGTTACCCTGTGCAGCGGATTCCCAGATCACGCCGCGCCATGTCCATCGTCCTCACCGATTTCGCCCGTCCCCGCCTGTTCCCGCGCGTGCCACGCGGCAATACCATCCAGGACTGCACTGCCGAGCAGTTCGAGGCACACCTCAATGCGCACGCGCCGCTGAAGGTGCTCGACGGCTACGCCCCGTTCTGCAAGTTGTTCGTCTACGAGAACTGGACCAGCACGCGCTGCCTGACGGTGCCGGTCACCGAGGCCAACCGCCACCAGCTGCGCAGCGGCTACGAAGCGCGCAACCGCGAGGAACTGCCGGTACTGGTGCGCTGGTTCGAGGGCGTGGAGTCGCCGCGCGCGAACTACCTGGTGGTGATCCTGTACAACGCCGAGCAGCTGGCCAGGGAAGGCTCACCGATCGAAGCCGACTGGGGCATCGTCGGCTGCATCTATACCGCCGAACCGGAAGAAGTGCCGATGGCGCCGATCACCATGATGCGCAATGCGCTGGGCGTGGAGGAGGGCGGTTCCGGCGTGCCATTGGACAAGGAGGCCTACCGGCGCTCGGTGGAGTTCTGGGAGAACAACGCCAACTGGCGGCCGGGGTCGGATCCCCGCATCGCAGGGCTCTGACCCGATCATTCGAGCCCCCGGTCGAAGCCTTTCCCTGAGGAGGGGATCCGACCCCAGGCGCGCGCTATGATCGGGCCAGGCAAACCCAAGGAGGGCAGGGCATGGCGGTCTGGGCAAGGATGATCCTGATGTTGCTGGCGGGCACGCTGCCCGCCACCCCGGTACTGGCCGCGAAGCCCTCTGCCGGGATGGCCTGCGAACCCATGGCACGCCTTCCCGGGCTGCGCGATGCGGGCGTGACCGCGCTGTCGATGCAGCCGCAGGACGGCCGCTGCGTGATTGAAGTGGCGGCGGCCAATGGCAACGCGCTGCGTCGGCAGCAACGAATGCTGGAGGCGCTGGTGCAGCATGCCTGTGCCGCGCCGGCGCACGTGTGCCGCGCCGGCGCACGTGACCGTGAATGAGGTGCAGGTATCCCTGCAGCTGCGCCTGCCGACGCCCTGCACGGCACGCAGCAAACGGGATCTGTTCGCGGGTGAAGGTATTCCCTGGCTGCCTCCACACGGCGTGTCGCCGCGCTATCCGGTGGAGGCCATGCGGCAGGGGCTGTCCGGCCGCAGCATGCTGAAGGCGTTGGTCGATGCGCGGGGGCGCGTTGCGGCCGTGATCGTGGAGACCTCCAGCGGTCATGCGTTGCTGGATGACGCTGCAGCGGAGGAGCTGCAGGGCTGGCGTTTCAGCCGCGCCGATGCGAAGGGTACGGTGCCGGCGTTGACCCTCGTGCGCATGCCGATGCGGTATGAATTCGTGGAGTGAGCGTCATCCATGCATGGCATGGATCTGGACGTACCGCAGCGGAGCCACGCCGTGCGTGGCTGCATCACTGTCAGAGGCGCTTCCACTCCCACCACGGGTAGTGGTATTCGCGCTCGGTGGCGCTCCACGGCTGCGTGCAGGACGTGCACGTCACCCGGTAGCACTCACCCCAGCCATCCTCGGCCTCGCCTCGTCCGAGCAGCAGCACGTGGCCCTGTTCCAGCAGCGGTGCAGGGTTGAAGAACACATAAGAAGGGTAGAGTGCGCACAGGCACCCCTCACGCGCCCGCCAGTAGCGCAGCCGTTGCAGGGCCGCCTTCAGGTGCGCCTGGTTGCTGATCAGCATGCCGCCAAGTGCGATGCCCTCGCAGTCGCGTTCGATCGTATCCACATGTGCGACCAACGCGTCCAACGATGCGGTGCTGAACAGCCGTGCCACCGTGCGGGCGGCATCGGTGATGCGCGTGGCATCGCGCGACAGCAGGTCCTGCAGCAGCACGTCGGCCTGTGCATCGTCGAGCCGGGGTACCGGCGCTGCAGACCACGGCCAGCGCATCAGCGTGACTTGCCGATGGCAGCGTAGTGGCCGGCGGTGAGGCGCAGAAGGTCGGCCGGTGCCAGTTCTACCTCGAGGCCGCGGCGCCCGGCGCTGACATGCAGCGCGGGCAGCGCTTCGGCACTGGCGTCCAGGAACGTGCGCAGGCGCTTCTTCTGCCCCAGCGGGCTGATGCCACCGACCAGGTAGCCGGTCGCGCGCTGTGCGGCATCGGCGGCGGCCATCTCGCACTTCTTGCAGCCGGCGGCTTCGGCCAGCGCCTTCAGGTCAAGCTGGCCGGCGACCGGCACGATCGCCACCAGCAGTTCGTGTGCTTCCGTGCTGGCCAGCAGGGTCTTGAACACCTGGGCCGGGTCGAGGCCGAGCTTGTCGACGGCTTCGCCGCCATACGATTCGGCGTGGGCGTCGTGCACGTAGCTGCGCACGGTGTGGGCGATCTTCTCGCGCTTGAGCAGGTTGATGGCCGGGGTCATGGGCGCATCCTAGCGCGAGGTAGGGATATTGCCTTGACCGAAACTCGCGCATCAACGCAGGACGGGCCCCCGAAGGCGCCCGTCCCGGCTGTGATCGTCGGCATCCCGCGTCAGCGCGACATCGACTGCTGCGTCTGAATCTGTTCCTGGGTCTGTCGCTGCGACAGTTCGTTGTCCAGCGCCTGGCTATGCCGCGTGCTGTCCTGCAGCGTGTGGTTCGCCGCCTGCGACAGGTCGACGTAAGTGCGGTGCATGGCGGGATCGCCAAGCTGGCCCTGCACGGCGAACACGCCCTGGTTGTCCGGCCGCGCCAGCACGGTATCGACCTGGCTCATGCCGGCCAGCTTGGACTCGTAAGCCACCAGGCCTGCGGCGTTCTCGAGCTGGCTGCGGTCATTGAACAGTGGCGCCAGGCCACCCTGGCGGCGTTGTTCTTCCAGCGTTTCCAGCTTTTCCACGACCTGCTGGTAACGCGGGTTGTCGGCGTGGCCGGGGGTGGCCATGGTCGGTTCGGCGGCCCGCTGTTGCTGTTGCGCGATGGCCTTGTCGAGCGCACCCAGGGTGGTGGCACCGACCTTGCCATCGACGGTGAGCTGGTGCTCACGCTGGAACTGCTTGACCGCTTCCAGGGTGCCGGGCCCGAAATCGCCATCGGCTACCAGTGGCTTGCCGTCCTTGCCCAGATAGCCCAGGTCGGCCAGCTTCTGCTGCATCGCCTTTACCTCATCGCCCCTGGCGCCGCTGACCAGTACGCCGTTGCCGCCGGGCGCGCCGGGCGACCCGTGCGAGGGGGCATGGGTGGGGGTGATGCCCAGCTGGGTCATGGCCCGGTCGAAGCGCTCATCGCGGCTGGTCACCGCGGCCGGCGACTGGATGCCGTACTTGGTGGCATCGACGAAGTTCTGCACGTCGCCGCGGGTCGGTGGATTGCCGGCCTGGACCGTACCGCCCTGCAGCTTTTCCGCGTTGCCGGCCAGATAGCTGATGAACTGCGGGCCCATGCCGCCGAACTGGTTGTCATAGTCGGCCATGGCCAGCTGCAGTTCGGGGTTGGCCGCGATGGCATCGGCGGCGGCCGGGTTGGTGGCACGCACCTTGGCGATGGCTTCATCGACGCGCTCGATGGCGCTGTCCAGCTTGTCGTTGGTGAGCTGGTCCATCTTCGCCTGCGGAATGGCCTGCAACTTGGCGTCAAGCGCCGCCAGCTGCCGGGTGCTCAATCCGCCCTGCTGGGACAGCAGTTCGATGTCAGCGGCGGTGAAGCCGTTGTCGCGCAGGAAACGCCTGGCCTGTGGATTGCCGCCGACATCGAACTGCACCAGTCCGAACGAGTAGGTGCTTGCGCCTTTCTGCGCGTATGAGAAGTGGTCCAGGTGGCGGGTGTTGCCGCCCAGCTCCGTGTTGAGGAACAGCGTGGACAGCTGTTCGCGGGTAAGGGTGGAATCCTTTGCCATGGTCATCGTCCTTCAATGTGGGAAAAAGCGCCGGGCGCACCCAGCGGATGTCAGCCGGCGCAGTGCTGCTGCGTGAAGCCGAGCAGCTGGCGGACGGCCTGGGTGCCGTAGGCGGCCGATGCCGGTTCGAGGGCGAACTGGCCGACCATCTGGTTGCTGCACAACTGCACGTTGCGCTTGCCGGCGGTGGTTTCCTGGATGCAGTTGGCCGCCAGCACGGCGTTGGGGCCACCGCCCACGTTGGTGGCGGCCGTACAGCCCAGCAGGCGGCCTTCCTGGCCGTTTTCTCCCAGCAGCGTGTTGAAGTTCGCCAACTGGCTGTTGGGGTCGCGCAGCACCAGCAGGTCCACGCACTGCTGCTGGCCGTCGGGCACTTCGCAGGCGTCCTGGTCGACCAGGCCGTCGCGCGTGGCCGAGAGCACCTTGAGGCGATCGGCAAATACCTGTTGCAGGCAGTGCGCGTCACCGCACAGGTCGCGCGTATGCTGGATCCAGCGCTGCTGCTCGGCCTGCAGCTTGGCCTTGCCGGCGGCATCGAGGGTGTCGCGTGCGGAGGCTTCAGCCTTGGCCAGCTCAGCTTCCTGCTGCAACAGGGCGGGGTCGTTGCAGATCAGGGTCTGCACCTGTGATGCCCCCTCGGCGCAGGCAGCGCTGCTGCCCGTGGCCGCTGCCGGGGTGCTGATTGCCTTGCCGTCGGTGCTTGCCTGGCCGGTGTTCGCTGCCGGCGCGCTGGCACCGGCATCGCTGCCAGGCGGGCTGCAGGCGGCCAGCAGGGCCACCCAGCACAGGATCATCAGGGGCTTCATCGCCCGGGTCACTCGGTCATTGTTGCGCGGCATGTCCTGTCCTTTGCTGTCTGCGTCCCGGCGCATGGCCTGCAGTTGGCAGTCCATGGGGGCATAGAGACTAGCAAGCGGCTTCTTAGGGCACTGTGACAGGGCGCGCGGATCTGCTGCGGGGCGACGCAACGCAGAACGGGCGCCCGAAGGCGCCCGTTCTGTCTGCATCTGTTGCCGGGGTCAGCGCCCTTTCCTGCGGAAAGGGATCCGACCCCGCCTGCGCCGGTAGTGCCGGCCGCTGGCCGGCACCGCGCACGATCAGTAGCGGTAGTGGTCCGGCTTGAACGGACCTTCCACCGGCACGCCGATGTAGTCGGCCTGTTCCTGGCTCAGGGTGGTCAGCTTCACGCCGATCTTTTCCAGGTGCAGGCGAGCCACTTCTTCGTCCAGCTTCTTCGGCAGCAGGTACACCTTCTTCTCGTAGCTGTCCTTGTTCGCCCACAGGTCGATCTGTGCCAGGGTCTGGTTGGCGAAGCTGTTGGACATCACGAAGCTCGGGTGGCCGGTGGCGCAGCCCAGGTTCACCAGGCGGCCTTCGGCCAGCAGGAAGATCGCATTGCCGTTCGGGAAGATGTACTTGTCGACCTGCGGCTTGATGTTGACGTGCTTGATGCCGGCGAAGGACACCAGTGCGTCGACCTGGATCTCGTTGTCGAAGTGGCCGATGTTGCAGACAATGGCCTGGTCCTTCATCGCGCTCAGGTGCTCGATGCGGATGATGTCGCGGTTGCCGGTGGTGGTGACGTACAGGTCGGCACGGCCCAGGGTCGATTCGATGGTGTTGACTTCATAGCCTTCCATCGCCGCCTGCAGGGCGCAGATCGGGTCGATCTCGGTGACGATCACGCGCGCGCCGTAGGCACGCAGCGACGCGGCGCAGCCCTTGCCGACATCGCCGTAGCCGCAGACCACGGCTACCTTGCCGGCCAGCATCACGTCCATCGCGCGCTTCAGGCCGTCGGCCAGCGACTCGCGGCAGCCATACAGGTTGTCGAACTTGCTCTTGGTGACCGAGTCGTTGACGTTGATCGCCGGGATCAGCAGGGTGCCGGCCTGGGCCAGCTGGTACAGGCGGTGCACGCCGGTGGTGGTCTCTTCGGAGACGCCCTTCCAGTCCTTGACCACGCGGCCCCAGTAACCCGGGCGCTCCTTGGCGACGCGCTTGAGCAGGTTCTTGATGACCTGTTCTTCGTGCGAGGCGGACGCGGTGTTGACCCAGTCGCTGCCGTTCTCCAGTTCGTAGCCCTTGTGGATCAGCAGGGTCACGTCACCGCCGTCGTCCACCACCAGTTCCGGGCCGGTCAGGGTGCCGTCGGCCAGGGTGAAGGTCAGCGCGTCCAGGGTGCAGTCCCAGTACTCTTCCAGGGTCTCGCCCTTCCAGGCGAACACCGGGGTGCCAGTGGCGGCGATGGCGGCAGCCGCGTGGTCCTGGGTCGAGAAGATGTTGCACGAGGCCCAGCGCACGTCGGCGCCGATGTCCTTCAGGGTCTCGATCAGCACCGCGGTCTGGATGGTCATGTGCAGCGAGCCGGTCACGCGCACGCCCTTCAGCGGCAGCTCGGCCTGGTACTTGCGGCGGATCGACATCAGGCCCGGCATTTCGTGCTCGGCGATGTCCAGTTCCTTGCGGCCCCAGTCGGCCAGCGTGATGTCGCGGATCTTGTAATCACCTTCGGTGGAGAAGGTCTTGGCAACAGCGTTCATTCGTGTGCTCCGGTTGTGGGCGAGCGGGTGCTCGCATCTAGCCGGGCGCCGTTGTTACAAAGCCACCTTACCGAGCCTGGCCGGGCCTCATCGGATCCGGTCGCAGCGCCCCTCGGCAGGGGAGAACCCCCATTATATCGCGGCCCCGGCATGACATCCGGATGACCCAACCATCGGCAGATGGGGGCGCGTGCACGGCCTGTTAAGGTCGGTGCTTTCACGCATCACGCAGGTAGAACGATGAGCATGCACGCGCGCCGTACGCGGCGCTGGACCGGCCTGGTCCTGTCGATGGGACTGCTGGCCGTGGCCCCGCTGGCCTGGGCGGTGGCCCCACAGCCCGCTGCAGCACAGGCCCAGGGTGCCAATGGCTACGAACTGCCCTCGGCGGCGCTGCAGGCGGTGGTCGACGCACCGCGCGCGCCGTCGCTGCACCTGTCGCCTCGCCGCGACATGGCCGCGTTGATGCAGATGCCGTCGCTGCCGCCGATCCGGGTGGTGGCGCAGCCGGAACTGAAGCTGGCCGGCCTGCGCATCAACCCGCGCACGTTCTCCGACAGCCGTTTCAGCTTCGGCGAGAAGCTGTGGCTGATGAACGTGGCCGATGGCAAGGAACGGCAGATCAGCGGCCTGCCGGCCACGCTGTCGATCGCCAGCCTGATGTGGTCTCCGGATCAGAAGTGGCTCGCTTTCAACCAGGTCGACGCCACCAGCGGCGCCAACGAACTGTGGCTGGTGGACGTGGCCGCCGGCAGCGCCCGCCGCCTGCTTGCCGGCCTGAACACGGTGATCGGCAGCGGTTACCAGTGGCTGCCGGACAGCCGCGGGCTGGTGGTGTTCACCCGCCCGGCCAACCTCGGTGCGGCCCCGGCCACCGACGGCATCCCGACCGGCCCGGCCGTGCAGCAGACCCGCCGGGGCGATGGCGTGGTGTCGATCCGTACCTACCAGGACCTGCTGAAGAACGAGGCTGACGCGCGCCAGTTCGACTACTACGCCACCACACAGCCGGTGGAAGTCAGCCTGGATGGCAGCACCCGCCCGATCGGCGCGGCCGGCATCTTCATGGGCTTCTCCGTGTCGCCGGATGGCCGCTTCGTGCTGCGCCAGCCGGTGCAGCGCCCGTATTCCTACGTGGTGCCGGTGAGCAGTTTCCCGCGCCGCATTGAAGTGATCGACCGTGCCAGCGGCAAGCTGGTGCATACCGTGGCCGTGCGTCCACTGGTGGAAGGCCTGCCGACCGGCAACGACGCCGAAGTGACCGGCGTGCGTGACATCGGCTGGCGTGGTGATGCCGACGCGACCCTGGTCTGGGCTGAAGCGCAGGATGGTGGCGACCCGAACAGGGATGCCAAGGTGCGCGATGCGGTGCTGATGCAGGCCGCGCCGTTCGACACGCCGCCGGTGACGCTGGCCCAGCTGGGCAGCCGCCTGGCCGGTATCAGCTGGGGCCGTGGCGACCTGGCCCTGCTGACCGAATCGTGGTGGAAGACCCGCAGGACCAAGACCTGGCTGATCGCCCCGGACAATGCCAGCGCCGAACCGCGCCTGCTGTGGGATCGCGATGCGCAGGACCGCTACGCCGATCCGGGCCGGCCGCTGCGGGCCAGCGACGAGCGCGGCCGTTCGCTGCTGCAGACCAGCGCCGATGGCGGCAGCCTGTACCTGGCCGGCGCCGGTGCTTCGCCGGAAGGCGACCGTCCGTTCGTGGACCGCTTCGACATCGCCACGGGCAAGGCAACGCGCCTGTTCCACTCGCAGGCGCCGAGCTATGCGCTGCCGGTGGCATTGCTGGACAAGCAGGGCAGTTCGCTGCTGCTGAGCCGCGAGAGCCCGGACGAGCCGGCCAACTTCTACGTGCAGTCGCTGGTCGATGCTGGGAGCGCACCGCGCGCGCTGACCCATTTCGCGCATCCGCTGCCGCAGCTGAAGGGTGTGCAGAAGGAGCAGATCCGCTACAAGCGCAAGGACGGCGTCGACCTGACCGCGACCCTGCTGCTGCCGCCGGGATACGACCCGAAGCGCGACGGCCCGCGCCCGCTGCTGATGTGGGCCTACCCGGGCGAGTTCAAGAGCGCGGCCGCGGCCAGCCAGGTGACCGATTCGCCGTATCGCTTCAATGCGGTCAGCTACTGGGGCCCGCAGGCGTTCCTGGCCAAGGGTTACGTGGTGCTGGCCAGCCCGTCGATGCCGATCATCGGCGAGGGCGACAAGGAGCCGAACGACACCTACATCGAACAGCTGGTGGCCAATGCGCAGGCGGCCGTGGATGAAGTGGTGCGGCGTGGCGTGACCGACCGCGATCACATCGCCATTGGTGGCCATTCGTACGGTGCGTTCATGACGGCCAACCTGCTGGCACACACCCGCCTGTTCAAGGCGGGCATTGCGCGCAGCGGCGCCTACAACCGCACGCTCACGCCGTTCGGCTTCCAGGCCGAGGAGCGCAACTACTGGCAGGCGCAGGACGTCTACCAGAAGATGGCGCCGTTCAATTACGCCGACAGGATCAAGGATCCGATCCTGTTCATCCACGGCGTGGACGACAACAACTCCGGCACGTTCCCGATCCAGAGCGAGCGCATGTTCGCGGCGGTGAAGGGCCTGGGTGGCACCGCGCGGCTGGTGATGCTGCCCAACGAATCGCATGCCTACCGCGCACGCGAATCGATCATGACCATGCTGGCCGAGAGCGAGCGCTGGCTGGAGCAGACCATCGGCCCGGCCGAGCAGGGCACGGCGAAGAAGAAGCGCTGATACGTGCATGAGGGTGGCCGCTGCAACAGCGGCCGCCTGTGCGGCTGCGCCGCCGCCCGAGCATGGGCTCGGGCGCTACACGGTGTCACGCGCCATGACGCTTGTAGAGCCGAGCCCATGCTCGGCTGCGTCCGCCATGGATACGTGCAGATGAAACCATTCTTGCATCGCAGCACGACGCCCGATCTGGGATAGGCTTGGGGTCTGGATCCGTTGACCGAGGCCTGTGCGTCGCCGATGAACGAGTACCGCAGCAGCATCGAGTTTGCTTCCCCCGATCTTCCGCTTCGCGATGACGTGCGCCGGCTCGGCGCACTGGTCGGTGACCTGCTGGTCGAACAGGTTTCGGCCGCTTTTCTCGACGATGTCGAGGACGTGCGCACCCGCGCCATTGCCCGCCGCGAGAACCAGACGCCGCTGTCGGAGCTGGCCGAAGGGCTGGCCGGGCGCACGCCGCAGCAGGCCGAGACCATGGTGCGGGCCTTCAGCACCTACTTCCAGGTGGTCAACATCGCCGAGCGCGTGCATCGCATCCGCCGCCGCCGAGATTACCAGCGTGCCGGTACCGCCGGGGCGCAGCCCGACGGCCTGCAGGATGCGCTGCAGCATCTGAAGGCGCAGGGCGTGGGCCTGGATGAGCTGGCGCAGTGGCTGCCGCGCATCGACATCGAACCGGTGTTCACCGCGCACCCGACCGAAGCGGTGCGCCGCGCGCTGCTGGAGAAAGAGCAGCTGATGGTGGCCAGCCTGGTCGACAACCTCGACGGCCAGCGCACGCCGGGGGAAGCGGCCGCCGATGCTGCGCGCTTCCGCATGGCGCTGACCGCTTCATGGCAAACCACCGATTCCTCGCCGGTGCGGCCTACCGTCGATGACGAGCGCGAGCACGTCGGCTTCTATCTGGTGCAGGTGCTGTACCGGGTGATCCCGGTGCTGTACGAATCGCTGCAGCAGGCGCTGCGCGATACCTACGGCGAAGAACTGCCGCTGCCGCGCCTGCTGCGCTTCGGTACGTGGGTGGGCGGCGACATGGACGGCAACCCGAACGTGGATGCCCACACCATCCGCACTACGCTGGACGCGCAGCGGCAGGCCGTGCTGGGTCGCTACCAGAAGGAACTGCTGCAGCTGGCCAGCCTGCTCAGCCAGTCCACCGAGCGGGTGGGCGTGAGCGAGGCGCTGCAGGCGCGCGTGGCGCACTACCAGCAGCTGCTGCCGCAGGTGCAGTCGCGCCCGCGCCATGCCGACATGCCGTACCGCCTGCTCAACGACCGCATGCGTGCACGCCTGCAGGCCACGTTGGATGACGGCGAAGGCGCCTACGCCGGTCCGGACGAACTGATCGACGACCTGCAGCTGATCCTCGACAGCCTGCGCGCCAACCGCGGCGAACATGCCGGTGGCTTCGCCGTGCAGCGCCTGCTGTGGCGGGTGAAGACCTTCGGCTTCCACCTGGCGCGGTTGGACGTGCGCCAGGAATCGAGCGTGCACGCGCGCGCGCTGGCCACGGTGCTGGGCGGCGACGCAGCGTGGGACGGCCTGGATGCAGTGGGCCGCGCGCGCCTGCTGGCGCCGCATGCCAGTGGTGACGCGCCGTTGCCGAAGGGCGACGACGAAGGCAACCGGCGACTGGACGCCGTGTTCGCCGCGCTGGCCGATGCCCGTGCGCGGCATGGTGGCGATGCACTGGGCAGCTACATCATCTCGATGGCACATGACCGCAGCGACGTGCTGGCGGTGCTGGCGCTGGCGCGCCGTGGCGGCCTGGTGGAAGAGAACGGATCAGTACCGCTGGATATCGCGCCGCTGTTCGAGACGGTGGAGGACCTCAAGCGCGGCACCGTGACCCTGCGTGATCTGCTGGCCGACCCGATCTATCGCGCGCACCTGCAAGCACGCGATGACGTGCAGATGGTGATGCTGGGCTATTCGGACAGCAGCAAGGACGGTGGCATCGCCGCATCGCGCTGGGGCCTGCAGCGTGCACAGGTGGAACTGCTGGAGGTGGCGGCCGAGGCCGGCATCCGCCTGACCTTCTTCCATGGCCGTGGCGGCTCGATCAGCCGCGGTGGCGGCAAGACCACGCACGCGGTGGACGCATCGCCGCGCGGCAGCATCGATGGCCGCCTGCGGGTGACCGAGCAGGGCGAGGTGATCCATCGCAAGTACGGCATCCGTGCGCTGGCCCTGCGCTCGCTGGAGCAGGCCACCGGTGCGGTGCTGCGTGCCAGCCTGCGCCCGCGTGCCGCCGAGCCGCGCGAGGATGAGTGGCGACCGGTAATGGACGCGGTGGCATCGGCCAGCAGCGAGGTGTATCGCGCGTTCGTTGGCCAGGCCGGTTTCATGGACTACTTCCGCACCGCCACGCCGATCGACGTGATCGAACGCATGACGCTGGGCTCGCGGCCATCGCGCCGGCTCGGCCAGGACGCCGCGCTGGGCAACCTGCGTGCGATTCCCTGGGTGTTCGCCTGGAGCCAGGCGCGCGCGGTGATTCCTGGTTGGTACGGCGTGGGCAGTGGCCTGCAGGCGGCGGTTGCTGCCGGCCACGAACAGACCCTGCGCGAGATGGCGCGGGACTGGCCGTTCTTCCGCACCTTCCTGGACGACATCGCGATGGTGCTGTCCAAGGGCGATATCACCATCGCCGAGCAGTTTTCGCTGTTGTCGGGTGAACTGCACGGGCACTTCTTCCCGCAGGTGCAGCGCGAACTGGAACTCACCCGGCACTGGCTGCTGGCGCTGATGGACCAGCGGACGCTGCTCGACCACGATGCGCGGCTGGCGCTGTCGATCCGCCTGCGCAATCCCTACGTCGATCCGATCAGCGTGCTGCAGGTGGACCTGTTGCAGCGCTGGCGGGCCAGCGGGCGCGAGGATGACGGGTTGCTGCGCGCGCTGGTGGCCTGCGTGAACGGTGTTGCGCAGGGCGTGCAGAACACCGGTTGATCCGCATCCGCCGGGCATGGCCCGGCGAATTCGCAATGGTAGTGCCGGCCGCTGGCCGGCAACCTCATGATGTCCGGCAGCACACGCGAGGTTGCCGGCCAGCGGCCGGCACGACCTCATTCCTCCGGTGACGGCGGATTCGATGCCAGCAGTTCCAGATGGCGCTGTTCCATTTCCTGGCGCAGCTGGCGGCGGATCTGCGCGGCGGCCTGGCGGCGCTTCTCGTCGGACGTCGCCGGCTGCAGGGGCGGGACGGGCGTCGGCCGGCCTTCCTCATCCACGGCCACCATGGTGAAGAAGCAGCTGTTGGCGTGGCGCACGCTGCGCTTGAGGATGTCCTCGGCCACCACCTTGATGCCGATCTCCATCGACGAGGTGCCGGTATGGTTCACCGAGGCCAGGAAGGTGACCAGCTCGCCCACCGCGATCGGCTGGCGGAACATCACCTGGTCCACCGACAGGGTGACCACGTAGCTGCCGGCGTAACGGCTGGCGCAGGCGTAGGCAACCTGGTCGAGCAGGCGCAGGATGGCGCCGCCGTGGACCTTGCCGGAGAAGTTGGCCATCTCCGGCGACATCAGCACGGTCATGGACAGCTGGTGGGTTTTCAGTTCGGTCGACATGCGGCGATTGTATCGGCGTGGCGTAGCTCTTGTAGAGCCGAGCCCATGCTCGGCTGCTCTTGTCGCAGGAAAAAGAAAGCCGAGCATGGGCTCGGCTCTACAGAAAGCAGAAGGGCCGCGTGAGCGGCCCTTCGTGTTTCTTACTTCAGCTTCGCATCGGCGCGCAGGGCGGCGGCGCGGTCGGTCTTCTCCCAGGAGAAGGCCGTGGCGTTGACGGTCTCGCCTTCGCCGTTGAGGTAGCTGAACTCCTTCGGCTTGCGGCCGAAGTGGCCGTAGGCCGCGGTCTGCTGGTACATCGGGTGCACCAGGTCCAGCATCTTGATGATGCCGTACGGGCGCAGGTCGAAGTGCTTGCGGATCAGCTTCTCGATCTTGTCGTCGCTGATCTTGCCGGTGCCGAAGGTGGTGACCGAGATCGAGGTCGGCTCAGCCACGCCGATGGCGTAGGAGACCTGCACTTCGCAACGGTCGGCCAGGCCGGCGGCCACCACGTTCTTGGCGACGTAGCGGGCCGCGTAGGCTGCCGAACGGTCGACCTTGGACGGGTCCTTGCCGGAGAAGGCACCACCACCGTGACGGGCCCAGCCGCCGTAGGTGTCGACGATGATCTTGCGGCCGGTCAGGCCGCAGTCGCCCACCGGGCCACCGATCTCGAACTTGCCGGTCGGGTTGATGTGGAACTTGGTGCCCTTGTGCAGCCACTTGGCCGGCAGCACCGGCTTGATGATCTCTTCGCGGACGGCCTCGATGAGGTCCTTCTGCTTGATGCCGGGGGCGTGCTGGGTCGACAGGACCACGGCGTCGATGGCCGAGACCACGCCGTTTTCATAGCGCAGGGTGACCTGGCTCTTGGCGTCCGGACGCAGCCACGACAGCGGCGAGTTCTTCTTCTTGCGGATCTTGGCCTGCTGCTCGACCAGGCGGTGCGACAGGTGGATCGCGGCCGGCATGTAGCTGTCGGTCTCGTTGGTGGCATAGCCGAACATCAGGCCCTGGTCGCCAGCGCCCATTTCTTCCGGCTTCTTGCGATCCACGCCCTGGGCGATGTGCGGCGACTGCTTGCCGATCAGGTTCAGCACGCCGCAGGTGGCGCCGTCGAAACCGACGTCGGAGCTGTCGTAGCCGATGTCCGTGATGACCTTGCGGGTCAGCGCTTCCAGGTCGATCCAGGCGCTGGTGGTGATTTCACCGGCCACGATGGCAACGCCGGTCTTGACCATGGTCTCGCAGGCCACGCGGGCGCGCTGGTCCTGGGTCAGGATCGCGTCCAGCACCGCATCGGAGATCTGGTCGGCAACCTTGTCCGGATGGCCTTCGGAGACCGACTCGGAGGTGAAGAGATAGCTGGACATCAGGCGTAATATCCCTTGATTCGGATGGAAAGATGGGCGCGCATGATACACGGGGTGCGCCGCCTGTGCATTGTGAACCTGTGCCGGTTGCCGGTGGTTAAGCCCGCGTAGGCCTGGAGGGGCCGTCCCTTGGGGATTGGGGCCCAGCCTTGAGGCCCAGTGTTCCACCAGCGTGACAACAGACGGGACGGCTGCCGGCCCCGACCGCGCAGGCAGCGACCTCGCCGCGAAGGCGGGCCGGCCGTCATCGTTCTGCCCCGAAACCGCCATCTGGCTGCCGCCTGCCGGGCGCAGGCTGTCGGCCAATCCGGCCGCCGGGCATCAGTGGATCCGCCATGCAGGAACTCGAACAGCGTCTCCAGCAACGTTTCCCCGATTGGTTCCATGGCCGTCGCGGCCAACTGGCGCGGCCGCTGCTGCGCAGCGTCGGGCGCTGGTCGCGCCTGGACCAGATCGAAGCCTTCCTGCAGCGCAGCTCAGGACTGCGCGGCTTCGGTTTCGTCGCCGCCGGCCTGGAATTCATCGGCGGCCAGTACCAGGTGGATCCGGCCGCGCTGGCTAGGATCCCGGCCACCGGCCGCCTGCTGATCGTCGCCAACCACCCCTCCGGGGCACTGGATGCCCTCGCACTGCTGGACGCGGTTGGCCGTATCCGCCGCGACGTGCGGATCGTGGCCAACGATCTGCTGGGGGCGATCGCGCCGCTGCAGGACCTGCTGCTGCCGGTGCGCATCCTCGGTGGCAAGGCCCGGCGCGGCAGCCTGCATGCGGTGGAGGAAGCATTGGCCGCCGAGCAGTGCGTGATCGTGTTCCCGGCCGGCGAGGTCTCGCGCCTGTCGCTGCGCGGCATCCGCGATGGCCGTTGGCAGCGCGGGTTCGTCCGCTTTGCCCGCGCGGCCGCTGCGCCGGTGCTGCCGGTGCGGGTGGAAGCGCGCAACTCGGCGCTGTTCTACGGCGCCTCGACCCTGTTCAAGCCGGCCGGCACCGCGCTGCTGGCGCGCGAAATGTTCGCCCGTCGTGGCCGCCCGCTGCGGCTGAGCATCGGCGAGCCGATGCAGCTGGGCAAGGGCGGTGACCCGGGCGCACAGCTGCTGGCGGTGCGCCGCGCGCTGTACGCGCTGGGCCGCAACGGCGCGGCCGGCAATGCCGCTGCGTGCGCAGGCCCCGAGCCATTGGCGTCTCCGGTGCCGCCTTCGCAGGTCGCCGCCGGCATTGCCGCGGCCACCCAGCTGGGCCAGACCGCCGATGGCAAGCAGATCCTGTTGGCGACCTGTACCGCCGATTCACCGCTGCTGCTGGAACTGGGCCGCCTGCGCGAGCTGACCTTCCGCCAGGTGGGCGAGGGCACCGGGCGCAGCCGCGACCTGGACGACTACGATCCACAGTACGAGCACATCGTGATCTGGGACCCGGCGGCGCAGCGCATTGCCGGTGCCTACCGCATCATGCGCGGCGCCCAGGCCCTGGCCCGGCACGGCCTGTCCGGGCTCTACAGCGCGTCGCTGTTCCGCTATTCCGACGATGCCATCACCCACATTGCCGAGGGCCTGGAGCTGGGCCGCAGCTTCGTGGTGCCCGATTACTGGGGCAGCCGCAGCCTGGACTACCTGTGGCAGGGCATCGGCGCCTACCTGCAGTGCCGGCCGGGCATCCGCTACCTGTTCGGCGCGGTCTCGATCAGCGCAGCGCTGCCGCGCGATGCGCGCGAGCAGCTGGTGGCCTACTACCAGCGCTACTACGGCGGAACCGCCGGGCTGGCCGAATCGAACCGCCCCTTCCAGTACTTCGCCGCACCGCCAAGTTTCGGCGAGCTGGATGCGGGTGCCGCGTTCGATGTGCTCAGGGCCAACCTGGCCGCACTGGGTACCGGCGTGCCGACGCTGTACCGCCAGTACACCGATCTGTGCGAACCCGGCGGCGCGCGCTTCCTCGCCTTCGGTGTGGACCCGGACTTCAGCGATTCGATCGACGGCCTGATCGAAGTGGACCTGTGCGCGATCCGGCCGAACAAGCGCAAACGCTATCTGCGCGACGCGGGTGCGCTGGCATGAGCACGCTGGCGAACCTGTCGCCGCACCGGCGCGCAGTGTTCGTCTCCGACGTGCACCTGGGCTCACGTCATTGCCACGCCACCGAACTGGCGCGGTTCCTCTCGCAGCTGCGCTGCGAGCGGTTGTACCTGGTCGGCGACATCATCGACCTGTGGTGGATGGCGCATCGCCGCGCCAACTGGCGGCAGTCGCACAGCGAAGTCATCCAGGCCCTGCACGCGCTGCGCCGTGCAGGGACCGAGATCATCTACATTCCCGGCAACCACGATGCCTCGCTGCGCCAGGTGTGCGGGCTGATGTTGCCGGCCATGCAGGTGCGCCGCCGTGCCATCCACGTGACCGCCGATGGCCGCCGGCTGCTGGTCGCGCATGGCGACGACTACGACGGCGTGACCCATTTCGGTGGCCTGCAGGAAAAGTTCGGCGACTGGCTGTACTACCGCATCCTGACCGGCAACCAGGCGCTGAACGCGGTACGGCGCCGGCTTGGCATGCGCTACTGGTCGCTGTCGGAGTTCCTGAAGAAGCGCAGCGGGGCCGCCGAACGCTACATCGAGCGCTTCGTGCAGGCCGGGCTGGACGACGTGCGCCGGCGCGGCCTGGATGGCATCGTCTGCGGCCACATCCACCGCGCGGCGCTGGTCGAACGCGATGGCCTGGTCTACGCCAACGACGGCGACTGGGTGGAGAGCCTGACCGCACTGGCCGAGGACCATGATGGTGCGCTGCGCCTGCTCGACCACAACGGCCAGACCCTGGTGGAACTGCCAGGCGCGCGGTTGTCGCAGGCGGCGTAACCCGCGTCTGTCCTACTGCAGAGCCGAGCCCATGCTCGGCTGACGTGGCGCCGAACGAAGCGCAGCCGAGCATGGGCTCGGCTCTACATGCACCGCCCGCAAGCCGCTAGCATCGGCCCATGGACTCCCTGACCCAGATCGTGCTCGGTGGCGCCGTCGCCGCTGCCATCGCCCCGCCCGGACATCGCCGCGCGGCCCTGCTCGCTGGTGCCGCGCTTGGCACCCTGCCGGACCTCGACGCGCTGTGGCTCGGTTTCACCGCAGCCGATCCGGTGGCGAACATGATCGAGCACCGCAGTTTCAGTCATTCGCTGCTGGTACTGCCATGGGTGGCGGCATTGATCTGGTGGCTGTTCAAGCGCTTCGGCAATGGCCGCGTCGCGCAGTCACCGCTGCGCTGGTTCTGGGCGATCCAGCTGGCGCTGGTCACCCATCCGGTGCTGGATGCGTTCACCGTGTATGGCACCCAGTTGTGGTGGCCGCTGCGCCCGCATCCGACCATGGGATCCAGTGTCTTCATCATCGACCCGGGGTATACGGTGTGGCTTCTGCTGGGCTGCGTGCTGGCCTGGTTCGGCCGCGCCCGGCCCTGGGCGGGCAAGGTGCTGGGCGTGGCCCTGCTGCTCAGCAGTGGCTACCTGGGCTGGGGCCTGATCGCCAAGTCACAGGTCGACCGTGCCGCACAGCAGAGCCTGGCCGCGATGGGCCTGGGCGATGCGCCGCGCTTCTCGGTACCGATGCCGTTCAACACCCTGCTGTGGCGGGTGGTGGCGATGACGCCCAATGGCTACGTGGTGGGTGACCGCTCGCTGGTGGCCGACCACCGGCCGATGCGGTTCGAAGGCCATGCGTCCAACGTACAGGCCTTGCGCGAAGCGCAGGCCATCCCGGCGGTGCAGCAGCTGACGTGGTTCAACCGCGGTTTCATGCGTGCGCAGGTGGTTGACGGCCGGTTGGTGCTGAGTGACCTGCGCATGGGGCTGGAGCCGGACTACACCTTCAACTTCGTCGTGGCCGGGCAGGCCGACGGGCAGTGGCGGGCGATCGTTCCCGAGCAGGTGCGGGTGGACTACAGCAGTCCCGCCGCGCGTGCCGACGCCGGTCGCCGCCTGGCGGCGATGTGGCAGCGGATCTGGCAGGAGCCGGCGGCGGCGCCGGGCGCGGCCGACCACACCGCCGTGCATTGATCACTGGATCCACGCATGGCGTGGCTCTACGGCCCCGATCGGCAGCAGAACACCGGATCAATACACCGTGGCGCGGCCCTGGACGAACGAGTAGAAGAACACCGCGTTCGGGTCGTTCTGCACCAGGCGGAACTCGCGGCGCATGCCTTCCACGGTTTCCTCGTCCACCGAGCCGGCCTGCAGCAGCTGGTCGGCGGCCGACAGCAGGAGCTGTTCCCAGAACGCGATCATCGTCTTGCGACGCGCCGGTTCGCGGTTGTCCAGGTGGATGGTCTTGATCTCGGTGTGCACGTCGCGGAAGCCGCCGGCCAGCAGCAGGTTGCCCAGCTTTGCACCGACGAACGGGTCACCGCCATGGTCGTACTGGAAGTCGTTGAAGGCCATCCAGTAGCGCCAGATGTGCGGCGAGTACGGGTCGAGCAGGAACGAGGCATTCATCACTTCGGTGATGTAGACCGGCGAACCCGGTGCCAGCACGCGGCGCACTTCGTTCAGCACACGCGCCGGTGAAGGCACGTGTTCCAGCACCCAGCACAGGAACGCCGAGTCGAAGCTGCGTGCCTCGAACGGCAGCTCGCCGGCGTCGGCCTGCTGCAGGGTGTATCGGTCGCTGCACCACGGCGTGCGCGCCAGGTTCTCGCGCGCGGTGGCCAGCTGCGTTTCGCTCAGGTCCACGCCGGTCACGTGCAGCTCGGGGAAGCGGCGCAGCAGGATCTCGGTCTGCGCACCGACGCCACTGCCGACTTCCAGCAGGCGCCGCGCGCCGCTGTAGTCGATCTGGCCGAAGATGCTCGATTCCAGCAGCCGGGCCTGGGTCATCAGGCGCTGCTGTTCGGTGCCGGAAAATCCGTGCAGGTAGGTCGGAGAGGAGATCGGCGGGGTCATGGAGGCGGGCTCTCGGAGTTCAATTCGGTCGAGCAGGCTCGACGTTGCGACGCGGCGGGGGCGGTCAGGCGGCCGAAGACAGCGCCGGTTCCCCGGCGATCAGGCGGTCGAAGTACTCGGTGGTCAGCGCGATCTGGCCCTGCGGGTCTTCGGCACGGTTGACCACCGCGCGGAACGCGGCGTTCTCCGGACGATCCTTGGCGTACCAGCCCAGGTGCTTGCGCGCGATGCGCACGCCCTGCGGTTCACCATAGAAGGCATGCAGCGCGTGCAGGTGGCCGAGCAGGATGTCGCGCACTTCCGCCAGCGATGGCGGCGGCAGTTCCTCGCCGGTGTCCAGGTAGTGCGCCACTTCGCGGAAGATCCACGGCCGGCCCTGCGCGGAGCGGCCGATCATCACTGCATCCACCCCGGTCTGCTGCAGCACGTGGGCGGCCTTCTGCGGTGAATCGATGTCACCGTTGGCGATCACCGGGATGCGCAGCGCAGCCTTGATCTCGCCGATGGTGGCGTACTCGGCCTGGCCGGTGTAATGCTGGTCGCGGGTGCGGCCATGCACGGCCAGCGCGGCGATGCCGCTGGCCTCGGCGATGCGGGCGATCACCGGGCCATTGCGATGGTCGCAGTCCCAACCGGTGCGGATCTTCAGCGTGACCGGCACGTCCACTGCGTTGACCACGGCTTCGAGGATGCGCGCCACCAGCTGCTCGTCGCGCATCAGCGCCGAGCCCGCCCAGGCGTTGCACACCTTCTTGGCCGGGCAGCCCATGTTGATGTCGATGATCTGCGCGCCGTGGTCGACGTTGTAGCGCGCGGCCTCGGCCAGCTGCTGCGGCTCGGTGCCGGCGATCTGCACGCTGATCGGGGCTGGCTCGCCGTCATGGTCCATGCGGTGGATCGACTTTCGCGTGTTCCAGAAGCGCGGGTCGCTGATGGTCATTTCCGAGGCGGCCAGTCCCGCACCCAGCCGTTTGCACAGCAGGCGGAAGGGCTTGTCGGTGACGCCGGCCATGGGTGCCAGCACGACGTTGGGGGCAATGGTGTACGGGCCGATCTGCATGCGCCCATTGTAGGGTGCGGGCGGCGGTGCGGCCGTGCCGCGCGCGGTCCGGTTCAGGCCGATCGGCACCGACCTCATGCCGTACCGGCATCAGCAGATGCTTGACGGTTGCTTCCGCCGCCCCCACGGGCGGGCGATGGTGGGCGGCTACCCCAGGCTCTGCCAGGCCTGGCGGGTACCCAGAGCGAAGACCAGCCCCAGGCCCAGGCAGACCAGCGAGCTGACCGCCCAGAAGCGCGTGCCGTTGTACCCCGGCCGGAACAGCGCCAGGCCGAAGCCCATCGCGGCACGCAGCAACAGCAGCGCGGCGATGCCGGGCAGGACCAGGCGGCTGGCCGGCAGCGGCGAATGCCAGCCCGCGGCGGCCAGTGCGTACAGGGTCCAGGCCACCAGCACGGCAGTGATGACCGCGGTCATCAGCGGTGGCCACCAGTGCCCCGCATGCGCCAGCCGGACCACGCGCTGGCCGGCACCGAAGTACCTGTACCACGCGGCGCCGAAGGCGATGCAGCCGATATGCAGCAGCGCCGCCACGGCACTGCCGGCGGCCGCGACCAGCAGCCAGGGGAATCCGTCCATGTCCTGCCCGTGCGAGGAAGCTGCGCGGATGGTGGGCGAGGGGCAGGATGTGGGCAATGCGACAGGCGGTCGCAGGGGCTGGGCAATGGGCAAAAGAATGGCCCGGGTGTCTGCACACCCGGGCCTTGTCATCCACGCGTGGCGTTGAATTACCTGGCTTCAGCGTCGGCCGGGGTGAAGCGCGGCATCGCCGCAGCGGCGCCTTCCTTCTCGGTCGAACGGCCGGCGAACTGGTTGGCGAAGCGCACGTGGCGGGCGAACGGGGCGTCGGCCACCTGCGCCAGCGACGCGGCCAGCGCACCGTTGAAGGCGTCACCGGCACCGGTGGTGTCGATCGCCTGCACCTGTTCGGCACCCACGCGGTAGTACGGCTGGGTATCGCCGCGCAGGTTCTCGTCGGCATGCGACACGAACACGCCCACCGAACCCAGGGTCACCACCACGGTGCCGTTGCCGACCAGCTTGCGGCACAGCGCGTGCAGGCTGGCGCCATCCAGCGCGGCGACGTCGTTGGCATCCACGCGCTCACCGACATGGCGGCCGAGCAGGGCAGCGAACTCGGTTTCGTTCGGGGTGATCACATCGGCCAGCTTGAGCAGGCCGATGGTCGAGGGCGCATCGGCCGGTGCGGTATTGAGCACGGTGGTGACACCGGCCTCGCGGGCCGTGGCCAGCGCCGCTTCGATGGTCTGCACCGGCGATTCCAGCTGCACCAGCACCACCTTGGCGCGGGTCAGCAGGGCCTGCTGCTGTTGCAGGAAATCGGTGCCCAGCGCGGCGTTGGCACCCGGGCCGATCACGATGGTGTTGCGGCCACGCGCGTCCACGTAGATGCCCGCGGTGCCGGTCGGTTCGCTGCTGGCCTCGGCGATCAGCGCGAAGCCATCCTGCGCAGCCAGTTCACGCGCGGTGGCGCCACCGGCGTCATCGCCCAACGCGCACACGAAGTGCGTGTCGGCACCGGCGCGGCAGGCCGCCACCGCCTGGTTGAAGCCCTTGCCCCCGGGGCCGGTGCTGTAGCGGCCGGCAATGGTCGCACCCGGTGCCGGCAGCGACTCACACCGCCACACGTGATCGACATTGAAGGAACCGACGACAACGACACTGCTGCTCATAGGGAATCTTTTCTCAACCAAGGGTTCAACTGAAGTGCGTCAGCACGCCGGCGATGGTCGCCGTCATGAAGGTGGCAATGGTACCGCCCAACACCGCGCGCAGGCCGAACTTGGCCAGGTCGTGGCGACGTTCCGGGGCCAGGCCGCCGATGCCGCCGATCTGGATCGCGATCGAGCTGAAGTTGGCAAAGCCGCACAGCGCGTAGGTGGCGATCAGGCGACCTTCCTCGGACAGGCTCACGCCGGCCACCTGGCCGTTCACGATCTGCGACAGTTCGGTGTAGGCGACGAATTCGTTGATCACGACCTTCTGGCCGATCAGCGAACCGACGGTGGTGGCATCAGCCCACGGGGTACCGATCACCCAGGCGATCGGGGCCAGCACGTAACCGAAGATGGTCGACAGGTTGGTCGGCTTGCCGATGGCAGCGGCCAGGCCGGTCACCTCGCCGATCCAGGTCAACGGGGCGTTCAGCAGCGCGATCAGGGCGATGAAGGCCAGCAGCATCGCGCCGATGTTCAGCGCCAGCTTCAGGCCGTCACCGGCACCGGCAGCGGCCGCGTCGATGATGTTGCTGGAGGTCTTTTCGACTTCCATCTTCACCGTGCCGCGGGTCAGCGGGGTGCCGGTTTCCGGAATCAGCAGCTTGGCCACGACCAGGGTGGCCGGTGCGGCCATGATGCTCGCTGCCAGCAGGTGCTTGGCGTAGAAGGCCTGCTGCGCCGGGTCGCCACCGCCGAGCATGCCCACATAGGCCGCCAGCACGCCGCCGGCGATGTGGGCCATGCCGCCGATCATCATGGTCAGCAGCTCGGACTGGGTCATCCTGGCGATGTACGGGCGCACGGTCAGTGGCGCCTCGGTCTGGCCGATGAAGACGCTGGCGCAGACGCTGGTGGTTTCCGCGCCGGACACGCGCATCACCTTGGTGATCGACCACGCCATCACGCGCACGATCGCCTGCATGACGTTGAGGTGGTACATCACCCCCATCAGCGCCGAGAAGAAGATGATGGTCGGCAGCACCTGGAAGGCGAAGATGAAGCCGTAGTTCTTGGTGTCCATCAACGAGCCGAAGATGAAGCCCGAGCCTTCATTGACGAAGCTGAGAACCTTGACGAAGCCCTTGCCCAGCGCATCGAACACGTCGCGGCCGCCCGGCACCAGGATCACCAGCGCCGCGAACGCGATCTGCAGGGTGATACCGGTGGCAACCAGCTTCCAGTCAACCGCACGCTTGTTGTTGGAAAACAACCAGGTGATGCCGATCAGCACCGCCAACCCGAACAGGCCGAAGCCGATCCTGCCCAAACCTTCGACCATGTGAGTGACTCCCCTGGGGCGTCGCGAAAAACGGGAAGCCTAGTGCAGGGCAGGGGCCGGGGCAAGAAAAAGCAGCGTGCGCGCATCTATCGGTACCGATCAGGCCAGCAACGGCAAGGGCTTGCGGCCGGCGGCGGCAGGTAGAATGGGGCTCGATCCCGGCCCGGATGCGGGCCCGCAGCAGGAGATTCGCATGCAATACCGTCGCCTGGGCTCCACCGGCCTGCCGATTTCCGCCCTGTCCTTCGGCGCCTGGGTGACCTTCGGTGACCAGATCCCGCGCGACGAGGCCCGCAACCTGGTGGCCGCCGCCTGGGACCACGGCGTCAACTTCTTCGACAACGCCGAGGGCTATGCCAACGGCCGCGCCGAACAGGTGATGGGCGATGTGATCGCCGACCTGCGCCTGCCGCGCGACGGCATCTGCGTCTCCAGCAAGGTGTTCTTCGGCAGCGCCAAGGACCCACGGCCGACCCAGCGCGGCCTGTCGCGCAAGCATGTGACCGACGCCTGCCATGCGGCGCTCAAGCGCCTGCGGGTGGACTACCTGGACCTTTATTACTGCCATCGCCCGGATCCGGACGCGCCGGTCGCCGAGACCGTGCATGCCATGGATACCCTGGTGCGGCAAGGCAAGATCCTCTACTGGGGGACCTCGGAGTGGTCGGCAGTGCAGATCCAGCAGGCGCTGGACATCGCCGAGGCGCGCAACCTGCAGGGCCCGTCGATGGAGCAGCCGCAGTACAACCTGCTGCACCGCGAACGGGTCGAGGTCGAGTACGCGCCGCTGTATGCCGGTGCCGGCCTGGGCACCACCATCTTCTCGCCGCTGGCCTCGGGCCTGCTGAGTGGCAAGTACGACCAGGGCATTCCGGCCGATGCGCGGCTGGGCCGCGAGGGCATGGAATGGCTGCAGGCGCTGGTGCTGGGTGACGACGCCGAGGCCCGCCTGGCCCAGGTGCGCCGCTTCAGCGAGGTGGCGCGTGCGCTGGGGCAGGCGCCGGCCACGCTGGCCATCGCCTGGTGCCTGCGCAACCCGAACGTCTCCAGCGTGATCCTCGGTGCCAGCCGGGTCAGCCAGCTGCTGCAGAACCTGCAGGCGCTGGAGGTGCTGGAGCAGGTCGACGCCGCCGGCTGGGCCGACGTCGAAGCCGCCTTCGCCTGAACCCGGGGGCCGACCGGGCCTCGGGGGCCTCGGTAGAGTCGACTCTATACGGCTGGGTCGCCATTTGATTGACAGGATCTATCGAATTTGAGAATTCGATCATTAATCTCATCAATCAAATTGAGAATGGTTGTTGATTGTCAACTGAGAATCATTATCATTTGACTCGTCCCTCGCACGAGTCCAGATGCTCATGAATGCTCAACCTGTACTGCTGCGCCCCGAAACGCTGACCCTCCGCGATCGTCCGGTCCGTGTCGTTCCGCCGGAAGAGGTCATCGACAGCGAAGCCCTGCTCAAGGGCCGTCGTGAAATCCTGATCCAGCACGGCGACCGCTTCTATCGCCTGCGGCACACCAGCAACGACAAGCTGATCCTGACCAAGTAATCGCGGCCTGGTCGCCCGCCCCCCTCCCTCCTGCCGGCCGCGCCGGCAGGGTGGGCGACCCGTCCGCTCCCGCTCTCTCCCCCTCGGTCTACCGCGTGCACCCTCCGGGTGTGCCGGTAACCGGGGGTTCCCCTGCCTGACCGAACGAACCCGATGACCCGCCCTACCGCCCTTTGCCTTGCCGTCTGGATGGCCCTGCCGCTGTCCGCCCATGCTGCTGCCGCGGCCACCGCCGCGCCCGATGCGCGCGAATTCGACCGTGTGCAGGTCACCGCCACCCGCACCGAGCGGGCGGTGAGCGATGTGGCGGCCACCGTGGACGTCATCGACCGCGAGCAGATGGACCGGCACCTGGTGCAGGACATCAAGGATCTGCTGCGCTACGAGCCGGGCCTGTCGGTCAGCCGCAGCGCCGCGCGCTTCGGCCTTGGCAGCATCCGCATCCGTGGCCTGGACGGCAACCGCGTGCGCGTGCAGACCGACGGCATCGCCATGCCCACCAGCTTCAACATCGGCTCATTCTCCAACGCCAACCGCAACTTCACCGATCTGGATACGCTCAAGCGCGTGGAGATCGTGCGCGGCCCGGCCAGCTCGCTGTATGGGTCCGACGCGCTCGGGGGTGTGGTGGCCTTCGTCACCAAGGATCCGGCCGATTATCTGAAGGATGGCAAGGACAGCTACGTCGGCCTGAAGTTCGGCTACGACGGTGAGTGGAAGGGCCTGCTCGGCGGCGTGACCAGCGCGTTCGGCGGCGAACACTGGAGCGGCATGGTCAACATCAACCATCGCCAGGGCCAGGAAACCGGCAACAAGGGTGATGTACGCAGCCTCGACAATACCCGCACCGCGCCCAACCCGCAGGACCGCGATGGTCGCAGTGGCCTGGCCAAGCTGGTCTATGCGCCGAGCGAGGCCCAGCGCTTCCGGCTGACCGTGGAAGGCAACGAAGACAACACCGATACCAACGTGCTGTCCTCGATCGACCGCACCACCACCACCGGCATGAAGGCGCGCGATACGCAGAACCGCACCCGCGTGTCGTTCGCCCATGAAATGGATGCGCTGGACAAGGGCTTCGCCGACAGCCTGCATTGGCAGCTGTATACCCAGCACAGCGAAACCACCCAGATCACGGATGAGGGCCGCGCCAACCGCAGCCGCCGCCACCGCGCGTTCAACTTCGACCAGCGCGTCTACGGCCTGCAGGCGCAGTTCAACAAGGCGTTCAGCACCGGCAGCGTCGAACACGCGCTGACCTACGGTTTCGAGGGCGCGCATACCGAGATCCGCCAGAAGCGCGACGGTTACCAGGTGCTGGCCAATGGCCAGACCAGCACCACCATCCTGCCCGACGCCTTCCCGGTGCGCGATTTCCCGATCAGCAAGACCACCGAGCTGGGCCTGTACGCACAGGACGAAATGCGCATGGCCAACGGCAAGCTGTCGCTGGTGCCGGGCGTGCGCGTGGACCGCTACGAGCTGAAGCCGGAGGTGGACAGCATCTTCGCCGAAGACAATCCCGGCGTTGCGGTGGCCAGGCTGACCAAGACCAGCGTCTCGCCGAAGCTGGGCATGGTCTATCGCTTCACCGACGAATGGTCGCTGTTTGCCGGCTATTCGCATGGCTTCCGCTCGCCGCCGTACAACGACGTCAACCTGGGCTTCACCAACTTCGCCTTCGGTTACACCGCCATTCCCAATCCGGACCTGAAGCCGGAAACCAGTGACGGCCTGGAGCTGGGCCTGCGCTTCCTGTCGCCAGCGGCCTACGTCAGCCTCAGCGGCTACTACAACGAGTACAAGGACTTCATCGAGTCGCAATCGCTGGTCGGCACCAACGCCCAGGGCCTGATGGTGTTCCAGTCGCGCAACATCGCGGATGCGCGCATCTATGGTGCCGAAATGAAGGCCGGCGTCGACTTCGGCCAGATCAGCCCGGCGCTGCAGGGCTGGGCCCTGCGCAGCTCGGTGGCCTGGTCGCGCGGCGACAACAGGACCGAAGACACCCCGCTGGATTCGGTCGACCCGCTGCGTGGCACCGTCGGCCTGATGTACGACACCGACACCTGGGGCGTCGAACTGGCCGGTACCTTCGTCAAGCGCAAGGACCGCGTCACCGCCGCCACGGTGTACCGCCCGGCCGGCTACGGCGTGGCCGACCTGATGGCGCACTGGAACTTCGCCCCGGGCGCCACCTTCAACGTCGGCGTGTTCAACCTGGGCGACAAGCGTTACATCGACTGGTCCAACGTGGGTTCGACGCTGTCGCCGGGCAGCCGCGTGCTGGACCGCTATACCAGCCCGGGCCGCACCCTCTCCGCCAGCCTTGCCGTTTCCTGGTGACCTCATGAGCCGAGCCTTGTCCGCACGCAGGAACGACGCCATCGCCGCGCAGGGCAGCGCGGCCTGGCCGACGCCGGCACAGCTGGCCACGCTCGGCACCGTGTTGTGCCTGTACCGCGCCGACGGCAACGAGCTCGGTGGCTGGCGCCAGGCAGTACGCGTGCATGCCTGCCAGGGCGTGGACAGCGAGGGCGTGCGCGAAAGCCTGTGCTTCCTTGATGCCCGCGGCCGCTGCGTGTGGCGGCTGTACCTGTTGCCCGACAGCGATTTCCTGGCCTGGGACCGGCTGGTCGCGGCGCTGCCGCCGGGCCCGGAGCATGACAGCGAGGGCAGTGTCGGCGAACGCCTGTGGCGGCGCCTGGCCGGCCATCTCGGTGGCCAGCGCTGGCGACTGTGCGCGCTGCGCCTGCATGCCGCCGACGACGGCCGCACCCTGGCTGCCAGCCTGTCGACGTTGTCCTCGCTGGGCGCAGCCACCGCGCGTCGCATCGCGCGGCTGGAAGGTGCCGAAGGCGAGCTGGCGATCGACGATTGCTGCTGCGCCGATGCTGCACGTCGCTCGGCGCCGCGGGTTCCCGGCGACCTGCCGCTGATCCGGCTGTAACCCTTTCCCGATGGAACGCCTGTCGGCCACGGACGGCCTCTCACTGCATCTGCAACCCCGAAGGAAGACCCCGATGAAGTTCCAGACAGCCAGCGTCCTGCTGCTGCTCGCCACCAGCGGCGTGGCCAGCGCGCAGCCCTCCGGCATCGCCCGCGACCACGACAGCATCCTTGCCATGCAGGGCGAGTACACCGTCGATTTCGCATTCGACGAGACCGTGCTGCTGAAGCCCGGCTACGAGCGCGCCCCGGCGATGCGCAGCGGCGGCAACGAACTGGTGATCGTGGTCGAGGACACGCCGAAGCGCATCGTGCTGCAGCACCTGCTGCTGGACGAGAAGAGCGGCCACATCACCAAGCACTGGCGCCAGGACTGGGTCTACGAAGCACCGAACCGATTCGAGTTCAGCGCCGACCAGACCTGGCAGGTACGCCGCATTCCCGCAGCGGTGAACCAGGGCGCCTGGACCCAGTGCGTGTACGAAGTGAGCGACGCACCGCGCTACTGCGGCACCGGCAAATGGACCTACACCAACAACGTGCCGAGCTGGACCAGCGACCTCAGCTGGCGCCCGTTGCCGCGCCGTGAGTACACCAAGCGCAGCGACTACAACGCGCTGGCCGTCGTCAACCGCCACACGCTCACGCCCAATGGCTGGACCCACGAGCAGTTCAACACCAAGGTGCAGCGCAACGCGGACGGCAGCCAGGTGGAGATCGCACGCGAGTTCGGCTTCAACGACTACGTGAAGACCACTGAGGTCGACTTCACCCCGGCGCGTGACTACTGGAAGGCCACTGCCGGCTACTGGGCCAAGGTGCGCCAGCGTTGGGACGGCTTCCTCGGCCAGGCCCCGGGCGTGCACCTGAAGACCAAGATCGATGGCATGGCGATGATCATTCCGCTGTTCACCCAGGCCGAAGCGATCCAGTCCGGCAAAAAGGTGAAGGACAAGCAGATCGACGAGGTGTTCGCCAAGTACGTGGAAAAGGCGCCGAAGGAAGGCTGATCGCCGCGATGGAGAGAGGTGCCGGGGGTACCCGGCACCGCATTCACCGGCTGCCGGTGGGGGCCGGGCTTGCTCGGCACGCCATCCGGAGGCGCAACCGATTCAGGCCTCGCGCAGTGCCAATGCCGGCGGCGTATGCAGGATCGCCCGCGTACCCCACCAGCCCGCCAGCAGACTCAAGCCGATGCCGACCACGCCGCCGATCAGCAGGCCCGGCCACGGCGGCAGCAAGGGCAGCTCGAACACCTTCTGCGACACCGCCACGCCGATCGCTGCGGCCGCGCCCACCGCCAGCAACGCCGCCAGCGTGCCCAGCGCGCCGAACTCCACCAGCACCGCGCCGCGCAGCTGGCGCCGGGTCGCGCCCAGCGTGCGCAGCACCGCGCTGTCGTAGCGGCGCTCGCCGGCGGTGGCCTGCAGCGCCGCCAGCAGCACCAGCACGCCGGCCAGCAGGCTGAACACCATCACCAGCTGCACTGCCTGCGCCACGCGCTCCATCACATCGCGCACCTGCGAGATCACCGCGTCCACGTCCAGCAGCGACAGGTTCGGCTGCGCGCGCACCAGCTCGCCCAGCCCGGCCGCGTTGCCGGACGGCAGATGGAAGGCCGACAGCAGGTTGTGCGGGGTATCGCCCACCGCATTGGGGTTCAACAGCACGAAGAAATTCGGGCGGAATGTGTTCCAGTCCGCCTTGCGGATGCTGGTGACGGTGAACTCGCGCTGCTGCTCGCCTACCGAAATCGTAATGCGATCACCCAGGTGCGCGCCGTAGCGCCGCGCCCAGCCGGTTTCCACCGAGGCTTCCGCCGCGGTGCTGCCGGCCTGCCAGAAGCGGCCCTCCAGCAGCGCATTGGCGGGTGGGAAGCTGCTGCGCCAGCTGAAGTTCAGCGGCCGGTTCTCGTCGTCGTCCTCGCGCGGGCCGTTGTTCGCGCCGTTCCCCTCGGCGGCGGCCTGGTCCACGCGCAGCGGCGGCTTGCCGTTGATCGCGATCAGGCGGCCGGTCGCCATCGGCTCGATACTGGCGTCGCCGGCGCCCAGTCCACGCAATGCGGCCAGCACACCGTCGCGTTGTTCGGGCTGGATGTTGATCAGGAAGTAGTTCGGCGTATCCGCAGGCAGGCGCTCGCGCCACTGCTGCAGCAGGCCGGGTCCGGTCACCGCCAGCAGCAACAACGCGCACAGCGACAGCGACAGCCCCACCAGCTGCATCACCGCCAGCAGCCGGCGCCGGGTCAGCGCGGCCAGGCCCAACCGCCAGTTGCCATGCAGGCGGTGCTGCAGGCCGCGCAGCAGCTGCAGCAGCACGAAGCCGACCGCACCGGCCGCCAGCGCCAACGCGGCCAGGCCGCCCAGCACCCACAGCGCCAGTTTCAGATCGCCGGTGACCTGCACCGCCAGCAGCAGGCTGGCCGCCAGCGCCGCCACATAGGCCAGCAGCGACGCCGGCGGCAGGGCGGCGAAGGAACGGTTGAGCACCCGCATCGGCGGCACCCCGCGCAGGCGCAGCAGCGGTGGCAGGCCGAAGCCGAACAGCAGCAGCAGGCCGATGCCGGCACCGGTCAGCGCCGGCATCGCTTCCGGCAGCGGCAGGCGCTGCGGCACCAGGCTGCCCAGCACCTGCACCAGGCCTTCCTGCGCGGCCATGCCCATGCCGATGCCGAGCGCACAGGCTGGCACCGCCAGCATCAGCAGCTGCAGCGCCAGGCCCAGCAGGATGTCGCGCTGGCGTGCGCCCAGGCAGCGCAGGATCGCCACCTGGTCGATGCGACGCAGGGCGAAGCGGTTGGCCGCCAGCGCGGTGGCCACACCGGCCAGCAGTACCGCCAGCAGCGCGCTCAGGCCGAGGAAGCGCCCAGCCAGATCGAATGCCTGGCGCACGCCACGCTGGGTGTCGTCCACGCTCAGCAGGCGCAGGCCTTTCACCTGCGGCAGCAGCCACTGGCGCAGCGCCGCGATCGGCTCCGCTGCGCCGGCGAACATCAGCCGGTAGTTGATACGGCTGCCCGGGCCGAGCAGGCCGGTGCCTTCCACATCAGCGCGGTTGACCAGCAGGGTGGGCGAGAGTGTCAGCAGGTCGCCACCGCTGTCCGGCTCGGCCTCGATGATGCCGGCGATGCGCAGCGTGCCGGCGCCGAACTCGAGGTCATCGCCGGCCTTCAGCCCCAACCCCTGCAGCAGGCGTGGGTCGGCATAGGCCTGGCCCTTGGGCGGCATGCCGGCATCGGCGATCAAAGCACCGCCGGGCGTGGCCCGGACGCGCAGCGTGCCGCGCAGCGGATAACCCGCCTGTACCGCCTTGATGCTGGCCATCTGGCTGGCATCGCCGTTGAACAGCACGCTGCCGAAGCTGGCGATGCGGGTATGCGCCAGGCCGCGCTGTTGCGCCTCGTCGGCGAATGCCTGCGGCGGATCATCGCGCCCGGCGATGCCGAGGTCGCCGCCGAGCATTTCCGCCGCGCTGCCGGTCAGCGCCAGGTTGACCCGGTTCACCAGCGTGCCCACCGCAGTCATCACCGCCACGCCCAGCACCAGCGCGGCGAACACGGTCAGCAGGTCGCCGGCCAGCGCCTCGCGGCGCAGCGCGCGCCACGCGTGGCGCAGCACGTTCATGCCTGTGCCCCACGCTCGACCGGCAGCAGGCGGCCGTCATCGATGCGGTGGATGTACTGGCAACGCTGGGCCAGGCGCAGGTCGTGGGTGACCAGGACCAGGGTGGTGCCGCTGCCGGCGTTGAGTTCGAACAGCAGGTCGCTGATGTGCTGGCCGGTGGCGTGGTCCAGCGAGCCGGTCGGTTCGTCGGCGAACAGGATGCGCGGGCGGGTGACGAAGGCACGTGCCAGCGCCACGCGCTGCTGCTCGCCGCCGGACAGCTGGCGCGGGTAGTGGCGGGCGCGATGGGCCAGGCCGACCTGCGCCAGCACCTCGTCCACCCGCGCGCGGTCCTCGCGTCCGGCCAGTTCCAACGGCAGCGCGACATTCTCGGCGGCAGTCAGCGCCGGCAGCAGGTGGAAGCTCTGGAACACGAAGCCGACCGCGCGCGCGCGCAGCTGGGCCCGTGCTTCTTCATCCAGGTCGCCCAGGTTCTGGCCCGCCAGCGCGACGTGGCCGCGGCTGGGCAGGTCCAGTCCGGCCAGCAGGCCGAGCAGGGTGGTCTTGCCGGACCCCGAAGCGCCGACGATGGCCACACTGGTGCCTTCATGGACGGTCAGGGTGATGTTGTCCAGTATGTGGACTTCACCCTCCGGGCCCTGCACGGACTTACCGACCTGGTCGACGGCGATGGCGACGGGCGTGCTGCGGGGGGACAGGCTGTCGATGAGGAGACTCCAATGCGCAAGACGGGATGGAGCCGGCGAGCCGGCGCGATGATGGTGCTGCTGCTGGGATTGCTGCTGCCCGGGCTGGCCGGAGCCAAAGACCCGGCAGGTACGGTGCTGGTGCTCGGCGACAGCCTCAGTGCTGCCCACAATATCCCTGCCGACGCCGGCTGGGTCAGCCTGTTGCAGCAGCGGGTCAGGCAACAGTCGAAAACACCGGCGCGCATCGTCAATGCCAGCATGAGCGGGGAAACCACGGCCGGCGCGCTGACCCGCCTGCCGGGCCTGTTGGCGAAGGAAAAGCCGACGGTGGTGGTGATCGCGCTGGGCGGCAACGACGCGCTGCGCGGGCTGACCCCGGCACAGGTGCAGGGCAACCTGGAAAAGATGGTACAGGCCAGCCAGAAGGCCGGCGCCAGGGTGCTGCTGCTGGGCATCGACGTGCCGCCCAACTATGGGCCCGCTTACCGCCAGCGCCTGGCGGCGGCCTACAAGGCGCTGGCCACGCAGTACAAGGTGCCGCTGCTGCCGTTCCTGCTGGAGGGCGTGGCCCTGCAGCCGGGCATGATGCAGGCCGATGGCCTGCACCCCACGGCGCAGGCGCAATCGAGGGTGCTGGACAACGTCTGGCCACTCCTGCGGCCCCTGCTCTGAACGATTTACAACCCTCTTGACGGAACTTCACATCGCGTCCACCGTCGATCCGGCATGTTTCACAAAGCTGAAGTTAGAGGGAATCACATGCGTCAGACGAAGGAGACCTCCGGCTTGGTGCTGGTGGTCGAAGACAACCGCAACATCTCCGAGATGATCGGGGAATACCTGGAAGGTCGCGGCTTCGAAGTCGACTATGCACAGGACGGCCTGGATGGCTACCGCCTTGCGGCGGAGAACAGCTATGACGTCGTGGTGCTCGACCTCATGTTGCCGCGCCTGGATGGCATCGAAGTATGCCGTCGCCTGCGCAACGATGCGCGCAAGTCCACCCCGGTGCTGATGCTCACGGCACGCGACACGCTGGACGACAAGCTCACCGGCCTCGGTTTCGGCGCCGATGACTACCTGACCAAGCCGTTCGCGATCCAGGAGCTGGAAGCCCGCCTGCGCGCGCTGATCCGCCGCGAACGCCGCCAGGTGGGTTCGGAAGTGCTGAAGGTCGCCGACCTGGTGCTCGATCCGGTCAGCATGCGGGCCACCCGTGCCGGTACCGAACTGCAGCTGTCGCCGATCGGCCTGCGCCTGCTGACCATCCTGATGCGCGAATCGCCGCGCGTGGTCACCCGCCAGGAGATCGAACGCGAGATCTGGGGCAATGGCCTGCCGGATTCGGACACCCTGCGCAGCCATCTGTACAACCTGCGCAAGATCATCGACAAGCCGTTCGACCGTCCGCTGCTGCACACCGTGCAGAGCGCCGGTTACCGCATTGCCGATATCGCCCAGCCGATGGCCTGATCGGGGCCAGGCCGGTGCAGCATCAGGCCCGGCCGGGCAACGACCCCGCACCGGGCACGGATGACCGGCCGGCACTGCCGCCGGTCATCCTCCGTGCACGACTACGGCGCAGCGCGCTGCCTATAATCGCAGCGCTCTGACCGGGACCCCGCAATGCCGCACGGCCTGCCGCGCAAGATCCGTATCGCCTTCATCCTGCAGGCAGTCCTGGCCAGCCTGGGCATCCTGCTCGGTGCCTGGCTGGTTTCGCTGGTGATCAAGCACAGCCTGGTCGGCGCCGCCCTGCGCGAGGAAGCGGCCTATTACTGGACGCTGCACGAGGCCTCGCCGGTGCAGCCACCGCCCAACACCCAGAACGTCCGCGGCTACCTGCTGGAAAGCGGGCAGTCGGCGCTGTCGTTGCCGGCCAACCTGCGCAATCTGGAACCCGGTTTCCACGAGCTGCCCAAGGATGACCAGCTGGTACTGGTCGATGTGCGTCCGGCCGGCCGCCTGTACCTGGTGTTCCTGCGTTCGCGTGCGGAGATGCTGGCGTTCTGGTTCGGCATCGTGCCGGTGCTGCTGACCCTGTTGGCGGTGTATGGCGCCAGCTGGGTCACCTACCGGGCCTCCAAGCGCCTGGTGTCGCCGGTGAACTGGCTGGCACGGCGCGTCTCGCGCTGGGACCCGGGACACCCGGAGGCGGCCGACCTGGAACCGAACAAGCTGCCCGCGGACATGCAGGGCGAGACCCGGCAGCTGGCGGCCGCGCTGCATTCGCTGGCCAACCGGGTCAGCGCGCATGTGGCGCGCGAGCGCAATTTCACCCGCGACGCGAGCCACGAGCTGCGCACGCCGTTGACCGTCATCCGCGTGGCCAGCGACATGGCCCTGGGCGATGAAACCCTGCAGCCGCGCCTGCGCCGCAGCCTGCAGCGCATCCAGCGCGCCGGCCGTGACATGGAAGCGGTGATCGACGCGTTCCTGATCCTGGCCCGCGAGGCCGACGTCGAACCCCAGATCGAGCTGTTCGACGTCAACGACATCGTCCGCTACGAGGTGGACAACGCCAACGAACTGCTGGGTACGCGTCTGGTGTCAGTGCACCTGCACAGCGAAGGCCCGGTGCAGCTGCACGCGCCGCCGCGGGTGCTGCAGGTGGTGGTCAGCAACCTGGTGCGCAACGCCTGCAGCTACACCGACGAAGGGCGTATCGACGTGCACGTGCTCAATGACCGGGTGGTGGTGCGCGACACCGGCATCGGCATGTCCGCCGAGGCGCTGTCGCGCGCGTTTGAACCCTTCTACCGCGCCGAGCCGAGCCGCCCGCAGGGCACCGGCCTGGGCCTGTCGATCGTGCGCCGGCTGTGCGACCGCTTCGGCTGGAAGGTCAGCCTGGCCAGCCAGCCGGGCAAGGGCACCGAAGCCACGGTGGTCTTCCGGTAACGCGGCGACCTGCCGGGGTCGGATCCCGTTGCGGCGCAACCGGCTCTGACCCCATCCCGCTGAAATGTCGGTAGATCCACGCCATGCGTGGATGGGGTGCGGTAGCGCCGGGCCATGCCCGACGTCCACAGTGCCTCAGTTGCAGTTGACCTTCGGCGCCAGCGCCTTGGTCCAGATCGCATAGCCGGCCGGGGTCATGTGCAGCATGTCCTCGCGGAACAGCGTCGCGTCCGGCTGTCCATCGGCGCCGAGCATCGGCGTGTAGATGTCGGTGAAGCCGGTGTTGGGCAGCCTGGCCAGCGCAGCCTTGATCAGCGCGTTGGCTTCGTTGATCGCCGGCAGCAGGTGCGCACGCGACGGGCTCGGCTTGATCGACAGGTACTCGACCCTGGTCTTCGGCAGGTCGCGGTGCACGCGCTGCACGAAGGCGACCACGTCATCTCGCACCTGCATGGCGCTGCGGCCGCTGTTGAGGTCGTTGTCACCGGCGTAGAAGAACACCTTGCACGGCGCATACGGCACCACGATCTGGCCGGCATACCAGGTGCTGTCGCGCACTTCCGAACCGCCGAAGCCGCGGTTGAACACCGGCTGGCCGGGGAAGTCGGTGGCCAGGCTCTCCCAGAAGCGGATCGAGGAGCTGCCGATGAACTCGATGCCACCACGCGGCGGCGGGTTGGCCTGGTCGGCGCTGGCGAAGCGGGCCATGTCGCCGGCCCAGGCCACATTGGAGACCTGTTCGGGCACCTGCGGCGGCCTGGCCGGGCTCAGGGCCTGGGCAAGCGGTGCGGCAGTCAGCAGGCCCAGCATCAGCAGGCAGGTACGGCGACGGGACATCAGGCGCTCCAGCAGGCAAGGGGAGCTCCATCATAGAAGCACGGCCCAGCCCGGTGCTTGCCCCTGGCAGGCCGTTCAGCGGGCCGGTGCGGGGTGCGGTTGGCGGCCTTGTGGCAAAATGGCGGCCATCTGCCTATTCCTGTGCACCCATGATTTCCTGCCGTGCGTCTGAGCGGTCGCTGCGCCGCGCCCCTGTTGCTGGATGTTCCACCCGTGGCTGATCAGTTCGGCCACATGCCCCGCGGCCCGCGCCGCATCTTCCAGGCCGCCCGCTGGTCCTGGCAGGGCCTGCGCGCCGCCTGGCTGCATGAGTCCTCGTTCCGGCTGGAGGTATACCTGCTGGTGATGCTGACTCCGGTCGCGATCTGGCTGGGCCAGACCCCGGTCGAACGCGCGCTGCTGATCGGCTCGATGCTGCTGGTGCTGGCGATGGAGCTTGCCAACTCGGCCATCGAAGCGGTAATCGAACGCTACGGCAGCGAGATCCACGAGCTGGCTGGCCGCGCCAAGGACATGGGCTCGGCAGCGGTGTTCGTGCTGATGATGAACGTGCTGCTGTGCTGGGCGCTGGTCGTGGTTCCGCACGCGCTGGCCGGCAGCTACGGCTGAAACCCCATTCCCCCACTGCCTTGAAGAGTTTCCATGTCCTTTGAGTTCCTCGCCGACCCCAATGCCTGGGTGACCCTGTTCACGCTCAGCGCGCTGGAAATCGTGCTCGGCATCGACAACCTGGTGTTCATTTCCATCGCGGTCAGCAAGCTGCCGGAAGAGCGTCGTCCGTTCGCACGCAAGCTGGGCATCGCGGTGGCCTGCATCACCCGCATCGGCCTGCTGGTCTCGCTGGCCTACCTGGCGCACATGGCGGCCAACCTGTTCACCGTGGCCGGCATGGGCATTTCCATCCGCGACCTGGTACTGATCGTTGGTGGCCTGTTCCTGATCATCAAGGGCTGCATGGAGATCAAGGAACTGATCAGCGGTGGCGAGGACGAAGACCCCAGCACCACCAAGGCCTCGGCCGTGTTCGGCTACGTGATCGCCCAGATCGCGGTGATCGACATCGTGTTCTCGCTTGACTCGGTGATCACCGCCGTCGGCATCGCCGACCACATCCCGGTGATGGTGGCGGCCATCCTGCTGTCGGTGCTGGTGATGCTGCTGGCCGCCAACCCGCTGGGCCGCTTCATCGACGCCAACCCGACCGTGAAGATGCTGGCCCTGGCCTTCATCCTGATGATCGGTGCGGTGCTGATCCTGGACGGCCTGGACGTGCACGTGCCCAAGCCCTACATCTATGCCGCGATGGGCTTCTCGGTGCTGGTGGAGTGGCTGAACCTGCTGATGCGCCGCCGCGCCCGCGAACACAACGTGCCGGGCGCCGGCAACTGGTAAGCGCGTCATTGGCACGTGTGTCACCCAGAACCCCCGGCCTGGCCGGGGGTTCTGCGTTGTGGGGCGCGGCTCTACAACGAACGGCGCTGCGGTTTTTGCACTTGCGGCGGCGTTCCGGCCTCCACTTGTGAATCAGGATCAACAGTGTTTTCCCGGGCCGAGGCTTAATCCGGCGCAGCAAAGCGCGCAGGCTACGCACTCCCGATTCCCGCCCCCCAGGAAACCCCCATGAATTCCAGAGCCGCCTTGCTGGCGCTTGCCGTTGGCGCCTTCGCCATTGGAACCACCGAATTTGCCCCGATGGGCCTGTTGCCGGTCATCGCCGACGGCGTGGGCGTTGGCATCCCCACCGCCGGCATGCTGATCACCGCCTACGCCGTGGGCGTGATGCTGGGCGCGCCGGTGATGACCCTGCTGATGGGCCGTTTCGGCAAGCGCACCGCGCTGATGCTGCTGATGTCCATCTTCGTGGTCGGCAACCTGCTGTCCGCGCTGGCGCCGAACTACGGGCTGCTGCTGCTGTCGCGCCTGGTCACCAGCCTCAACCACGGCGCCTTCTTCGGCATCGGTGCGGTGGTCGCCGCCAGCCTGGTGCCGAAGGAAAAGCAGGCTGCCGCCGTGGCCACCATGTTCATGGGCCTGACCATCGCCAACATCGGCGGCGTGCCGCTGGCGACCTGGGTCGGCCAGCAGCTGGGCTGGCGCCTGTCCTTCGCCGGTACTGCGGCGCTGGGCCTGATCGCAATCACCGCGCTGGGCTTCGCGCTGCCGGCATCTGCACCGGGGCCGCGCCCGGACGTGCGCCGCGAACTGAAGGCGATCCTGCAGCCGCCGGTGCTGCTGGCGATGGCCACCACCGTGCTTGGCGCAGGTGCGATGTTCACCCTCTACACCTACGTCGCACCGGTGCTGACCGAATTGACCGGCGCCTCCAATACCTTCATCGCGATCTCGCTGGCGCTGATCGGCATCGGCTTCACCCTCGGCAACGGCATCGGTGGGCGCATGGCCGACTGGTCGCTGGATGGCGCCACACGGATCCTGCTGGCCGTCCTGGCGGTGCTGATGTTCGTGCTGCCGCTGGCCTTCATGAGCCATGCCACCGCCGCCCTCGGTGTGCTGCTGTTCGGCGCGGCGACCTTCGCCCTCGTACCGCCGCTGCAGATCCGGGTGATGCAGGCGGCCAGCGAGGCGCCGGGCCTGGCGTCGTCGATCAACGTCGGTGCGTTCAACCTGGGCAATGCGGTGGGTGCGGCGCTGGGCGGTGCGGTGATCAGCTCGGGCCTGGGCTATGCCGCGATTCCGGTGGCCGGTGGCCTGCTGGCGACATCGGGTCTGCTGCTGGCGTGGCTGGGGCGTCCCCGCACTGCGGTGGCTGAGGCCTGCTGAGGGGTGTTGGATTCCGGCAGGGCTTGCAGCCCTGCACCCGCCGAATCAACGTCAACGTCAACGGCAAAAGCCTGCATTCCGTGGGTTGGCGGGGTGGATCCGGTTGAGGGGGACGCTGCAAGTACGTCCATGTAAGCTCGGTCGCCGCATCCATGCGGCTCACGCCCCCTCAACCCGACCCACCCCGCCTTCGACAGATTCCCGCGATCTGTCGCAACGGCGCCCCGCTCTGGTAGCTGTCGACCTTGGTCGACACGAATGCCTGAAGAACCGGCTTTTGCTTTTGATTTTTCTTTTGATCTTCCCGCGGTGTGCAGGAAATTGTCCGTGGCCGGGAGGGTGGGTTGGCTGGGGGCGTGAGCGCCATGGATGGCGCGACCGAGCCTACATGGACGTATTCACGGCGTCCCCCAGCCAACCCACCCTCCCGGCCAACCCCGATATCCAGCAAACACAGCACCGCGGAGGGGGCGGTGCCCGATGGCCGGTCTTTCACCCGAACCGTGGCATGCTCGGCGCCAAGCCCACCCGGAACCTCCGCCATGCGCCTGTTCACCCGTGTCCTGCCCCTGATGCTGCTGGCCTCCCTGCTGTCCGGCTGCGGCTACAACGCCATCCAGCAGAAGGATGAGGCGGTCAAGGCCAGCTGGTCTGAGGTGCTCAACCAGTACAAGCGCCGCGCCGATCTGGTGCCCAACCTGGTGCAGACGGTGAAGGGCTTTGCCAGCCAGGAAGAGCGTGTCCTGACCGAAGTCACCAACGCTCGTTCGCGCGTCGGCCAGATCAACGTCAACGCCGACGACGAAGCCTCGCTCAAGCAGTTCCAGCAGGCCCAGGGTGAACTCGGCAGCGCACTGTCGCGGCTGCTGGTGGTCACCGAGAACTACCCGGTGCTGAAGTCCGACCAGAACTTCCGCGACCTGCAGGCCCAGCTGGAAGGCACCGAAAACCGCATCACGGTTGCGCGCGGCCGCTACATCCAGCAGGTGCAGGACTACAACACCTACATCCGTTCGTTCCCGCAGGTGGTCACCGCCAAGATCTTCGGCTACAAGACCAAGCCGAACTTCACGGTGGACAACGAAGCGCAGATTTCCAACGCGCCAGCGGTCGATTTCGGCAACGCGCCGCAGCAGCAGCCGGCGCCGCAGCCGGGCCATTGACCGATGCGCCTGGCCACTGCGCTGCTGGCCCTGCTGCTGTGGCTGCCGTTGGCAGCGCAGGCACAGCCGCTGGCGTCGATTCCTGCGCTGGACTCGCCGGTGGTCGATACCACCGGCACGCTGGACGCCACGCAGAAGCAGGCGCTGGTGCAGCAGGCGATCGAGCTGCAGCAGCGCAAGGGCAGCCAGCTGCAGGTGCTGGTGGTGCCCACCACCCAGCCGGAGGACATCGCGCAATACACCACGCGGGTCTTCGACCAATGGCAGATCGGCCGCAAGGGCGTGGATGACGGCGTGCTGCTGGTGGTGGCCAAGGATGACCGGCGCGTGCGCATCGAGCCGGGCTACGGCCTTGAAGGCGCCATTCCCGATGCCATCGCCAACCGGGTCATCCAGGAATACCTGGTCCCGCGCTTCCGCAGCGGCGACTATGCCGGCGGCATCACCGATGCCACGGCGGTGCTGGTCAAGCTGATCGACGGCGAACCGCTGCCGGCACCGGTCAGCGGTCATCGCGGGCGCGAGCCCGGTGGTGGTGGCGATACCTGGTTCCTGGCGCTGTTCATCGGCGTGTTCGCCGGCAGCATCCTGCGCGGCGTGTTCTCGCGCGTGCCGCGTCCGCTGCGCGGCCTGCTCGGCGGCGCGGGTGCGGCGCTGGCAGCATTCCTGTTCACCTCCACGCTGCTGGCCAGTGGCCTGGCCGGCGTGGTCGGCCTGATCGTGGCGATGCTGTCCGGCCACCCGGGTCGCTTTGCCGGCGGTGGCGGTTGGGGCGGTGGCGGCTGGGGTGGCGGAGGCGGTTTCGGCGGGGGCGGTGGATTCGGTGGTGGTGGTGGCTGGGGCGGTGGCGGCGGCCGTTCCGGTGGCGGTGGCGCTTCGGGAGGCTGGTGATGATCCAACGTCTGTTCCGCCATGTATTCTCGCCCTCGATGCGGCGTGCCTTCCCGCCGGCCACATTGCAGGCGATCACCGAGGCCATCGCGGCCGGTGAGCAGCGCCACGGTGGGCAGGTGATGTTCGCGGTGGAAGCGGACCTGCCGCTGGGTGCGCTGTGGCACAGGGTGACCCCGCGCCAGGCCGCCGAGCATGCCTTTGCGCGCCTGCGAACCTGGGATACCGCCCACAACAACGGCGTACTGATCTACCTGCTGCTGGCCGATCACGCGATCGAGATCGTTGCCGACCGTGGCCTGCACGGCCGGGTCAGCCCGGCGCAGTGGCAGCGGGTCTGCACCCACCTGCGCGAGGGCCTGCGCGGCGCCCATCCGGTCGAGGCATTGCAGGATGCCATCGACGAGGTCTCCAGCCTGATCGAAGGGCACTTTCCGGCCTCGATGCGGTCCGAGCATGACGCGTTGCCTGACGCGCCCCAGATCCTGGACTGAACCCTGATCTGCGGCGTGGTCCTCCGCCCGTGCCGGCCCCGGCCCCGGGCGGGGCAGGGACGCTAAAATACCCGTACTCCCGCCAGGCGTTTTCCATGATCTATTTCCACGACATCGACCCCATCGCCCTTTCGCTGGGGCCGATCAAGGTGCACTGGTACGGCATCATGTACCTGCTCGGCTTCACCGCGGCGTGGCTGCTGGGCCGCACGCGCATTGCCGCGGGGCGCCTGCCGGGCGTCGATGCCAACGGCTTCTCCGACCTGCTGTTCTACGCCATGCTCGGCGTGGTGCTGGGCGGGCGCATCGGCTACATGCTGTTCTACGCGCTGGGCGATTTCCTGCACAACCCGCTGCTGCTGTTCAAGGTGTGGGACGGCGGCATGAGCTTCCACGGTGGCCTGCTCGGCGTGCTGGGCGCCTGCTGGTGGTGGTCGCGCAAGCACAAGCTGCATTTCTTCGACACCATGGATTTCATGGCGCCGCTGGTGCCACTGGGCCTGGGCTTCGGCCGCATCGGCAACTTCATCGGCGCCGAGCTGTGGGGCAAGTACACCGACGGGACCTGGGGCGTGGTGTTCCCGTCCGGCCTGCCGGCCCCGCTGAACCAGCTCGACCACGCGACGCTGCAGGCGCAGTTCGCCACCGGCGCATTGAACCCGTACGCCCGCCATCCGTCGCAGTTGTATGAAGCGTTCCTGGAAGGCCTGGTGATGTTCGTGGTGCTGTGGGCGGTGTCGGCCAAGCCGCGCCACCGCTACCTGGTGGGTGGCCTGTTCGCGTTGATGTACGGCCTGTTCCGCTTCGCGGTGGAGTTCGTGCGCATGCCGGACAACGGCGTCTACGTGGCCTTCGACTGGCTGACCCGTGGCCAGATCCTCAGCCTGCCGCTGATCGCCTTCGGCCTGGTGCTGCTGGTGATGTCGCGCCGCGCGCCGGTATTGCAGCCGCAGTTGCCGGTGGCTGCCGAGGGCAAGCCATGAAGCCCTACCTGGACCTGCTGGCGCACGTGCTCGAGCACGGCGCCGAGAAGAGTGATCGCACCGGTACCGGCACCCGCAGCGTGTTCGGCTGGCAGATGCGCTTCGACCTCACCGAAGGCTTCCCGCTGGTCACCACCAAGAAACTGCACCTGCGCTCGATCATCCACGAGCTGCTGTGGTTCCTGAAGGGCGACACCAACATCGGCTACCTGAAGGACAACCAGGTGCGCATCTGGGACGAGTGGGCCGACGAGAACGGCGACCTCGGCCCGGTCTACGGCAAGCAGTGGCGCAGCTGGGCCACCGCCGACGGCCGCCAGATCGACCAGATGCAGTGGCTTGTGGACGAGATCAAGCGCAACCCCGATTCGCGGCGGCTGGTGGTCAGTGCCTGGAATGTGGGCGAGCTTTCGCAGATGGCGTTGATGCCATGCCATAACCTGTTCCAGTTCTACGTGGTGGACGGCAAGCTCAGCTGCCAGCTCTACCAGCGCAGCGGCGACATCTTCCTCGGCGTGCCGTTCAACATCGCCAGCTACGCGCTGCTGACCCACATGGTGGCGCAGGCCACCGGCCTGGGCGTGGGCGACTTCGTGCATACGCTGGGTGACGCGCACCTGTATTCGAACCATTTCGAGCAGGCCCGCGAGCAGCTGTCGCGTGAACCGCGCGCGCTGCCGAAGCTGTGGTTGAACCCGGAGGTGACCGACCTGTTCGGCTTCCAGTTCGACGACATCCGCATCGATGGCTACGACCCGCACCCGGCGATCAAGGCGCCGGTGGCGGTATGAGCGCCCTGAAGCTGTCGATGATCGTGGCGCTGGACCGCAACCGTGGCATCGGCCAGGGCAATGCCATGCCCTGGCATCTGCCGGATGACTTCAAGCACTTCAAGGCGCTCACCCTGGGCAAGCCGATCCTGATGGGGCGCAAGACGGCCGAGTCGATCGGCCGCGTGCTGCCGGGGCGGACCAACCTCGTACTGACCCGCAGCGGCCAGGTGCCGTTCGAGGGCATGCGTGCGGTGGCGTCGCTGGACGAGGCGAAGGCGATTGCCGAAGGCGAGGGCGCCAGCGAGCTGTGCATCATCGGCGGCGGCGAGATCTTCCACCAGTTGCTGGACCAGGCCAGTGACCTGTACCTGACCTGGGTCGATGCCGAAGTCCCCGCCGATACCCATTTCCCCGAAGTGGACGTGCAGGACTGGCAGGAAGTGAGCAGCGAGCCGCACCCTGCCGACGAACGGCACGCCTACGCGTTCCGCTTCGTGCACTACGTGCGCCGCTGATCGCAACGCACCTGTAGAGCCGAGCCATGCTCGGCTGCTTTCCGCGGACACATCCCGGAGCCGAGCATGGCTCGGCTCTACAGGATTGCCTACGGCATCCGGTAATGCCCGATGATCGCGTGCTGGAACAGCAGGTTCTCTTCGCGCGTGCCGCGCGCGATGTTGTGCAGCACCAGCGGTGTGCCGTTGGCCAGGCGCCGGTCAGAAACGATGCCCACGTGCAGCAGGCCGTTGCCATTGAGCTTCCAGGCAACGATGTCGCCGGCCGCGTAGTCGGCGGCGAGGGCCGTGACCGGTTGCTGCCAGCCCTGGCGCTCGAACCAGCGCATCAGGTTCGGTACACGACGATGATCGATGTTGCGGTCCGGCCGTGACAGGCCCCAGATCGCCGGATAGGCACTGAAACTGCCGCGCATGTCCTCATGCACGCGTGCCTGCAGGTCCAGGCCCAGATCGCGCAGGGCGCGCACCACCACGTCCGTGCACACGCCGCGATCCAGTGGCACGTCGCCGCCAGGATAGGCCAGTACCTGGTAAGCAGGATCGTAACGGGTGGTGACGCCGACCTGCGCGCGGGCTGCGGCCACCAGTGGCGGCGAAGGGGCCTGCGGCTGCGTCGGCGCATGTGCGGCACCATCCGCAGCCGTGGGAGCAGGCGGCGAGCCGGGCTGGCAGCCGCTGGCCAGGGCCAGCGTCAGCAGCAGCACCGTCCCTGGTGCCCAGCCGCGCCGCGTCACGCCTGCGGCGGGGGACTGTTGTTGGTGCCGCCACCCGCGCCGCCCCCTCCGCCACCACGACGGCGACGGCGGCGTGGGCCACGGTTGCCCGGGGTGGCAGCGGCGTTGCCGCCCTGTTCCTTGCCCTGCGTCGCGGCGCCGGGGCGCTCGTGCGCCGGTCGCGCCGGCGGGCGGGCGTTGGGCACGGGTGCCGGTACGTCGCGGCCCGGAACCTGCACCACGCGCAGCTCGTCGGTATCAAGCTGGAGCGCGGTCAGCTTGCCGCCCCAGACCGCGCCAGTGTCGATGGCGTGCACGCCCTGGGTGATGGTCAGGCCCAGCGCCGACCAGTGGCCGCAGACGACCTTGAGGTCGCGCTCGACCCGGCCGGGCACTTCGAACCAGGGATACAGCCCCTGCTCCTGCGTGCCCGGCGTGCCCTTGTCCTCGATGCCGATGCGCCCCCGCGGGGTGCAGTAGCGCATGCGGGTGAGCACGTTGATGATCGCGCGCGAGCGGTCGTAACCGGACAGGTTCGGGGCCCAGCTCGGCTTGTCGCCGTACATGTTGCGGAACAGCTTGCGGTAGCCGGCGCCATGCAGTTGCACCTCGACCTCGGCGGCATGCTTCTCGGCCATCTGCGTGGTCCACTTCGGCGCCAGGCCGGCGTGCACCATCATCCAGCCCAGCTCGCGGTCCACGTGCACCAGCTTCTGCAGGCGCAGCCAGTCCAGCAGTTCGTCGCGGTCCTCGGCCTGCACGATGCGCAGCAGGTCCGGGTTGACCTTGCGCTGTTCCTCTTCGGTACGCGAACCGACGGCCAGCAGCGAAAGATCATGATTGCCCAGCACCACCACGCTGTGCTCGCGCAGCGAGTGCACCAGCCGCAGCGTTTCCAGCGACTGCCCGCCGCGGTTGACCAGGTCGCCGCAGAACCACAGGGTGTCCTGCGCCGGGTCGAAGCGGATCTTCTCCAGCAATCGCTGGGTGACGTCATAGCAGCCCTGCAGGTCGCCGATCGCCCACACACTCATCGTTCGGCCTCCGTGTCAGTGCAGGGTACGCGGCACGGCCAGCACGAAGGGTGCGACCGGCGCGGCAAATTCGGTGCCATCGTCGGCGACCATGTCGTAGTGCCCCTGCATGGTCCCGTGATCGGTCCCCAGCATGACACCGGACGTGTAACGGAAGTCTTCACCGGGGCGCAGCCGCGGCTGCTCGCCGATCACCCCGTCGCCATCGACATGCTCGACACGACCATTGGCATCGGTGATGCGCCAGTGGCGCGCGACCAGGCGTGCCGCGACCCGCCCCTGGTTGTGGATGCGGATCGTGTAGGCGAACGCAAAGCGACCGTCTTCCGGCGCGGATTGATCGTCGAGGAAGCGCGGCGCGACTTCGACGGAGATGGCATAAACGTCAGCGTCTTCCATACCGGCAGTGTAATCAGGAGGCATTGGCCAAAGCGATGAATTCGGCCACGTCCAGCTGTTCGGCGCGGGCATCGGGACGCACGCCGGCGGCGATGAACTGCTCGGCGGACACCACGTTGTTCAGGGCATTGCGCAGGGTCTTGCGGCGCTGCCCGAAGGCGGCCTTGACCACCTCGGCGAAGCGCTTGTGGTCGTTGATGTTGATCGCGGCCGGGTCACGCGGCACCAGACGCACCACGGCCGAATCGACCTTCGGCGGCGGCCGGAACGCGCCCGGCGGCACCACGAACAGCGAGGTCACCTGGCAGTAGGCCTGCAGCATCACGCTGAGGCGGCCATACACCTTGCTGCCGGGGCCGGCCGCCATGCGGTCGACCACTTCCTTCTGCAGCATGAAGTGCATGTCGCGGATGACCGCGGCATGCTCCAGCGCATGGAACAGGATCGGCGAGGAGATGTTGTAGGGCAGGTTGCCGACCAGGCGGATCGGCTGGCCGGCGGCCAGTTCGGTGAAGTCCACGCGCAGCACGTCGCGATGAACGATGGTCAGCTCGCCCAGCGGCTCGGCGGCGGCGGTCAGCGGCGCGATCAGGTCGCGGTCGAACTCGATCACCGTCAGCGTGGGGTGCACGCGCAGCAGCGGCAGGGTGATCGCGCCCTGGCCAGGGCCGATCTCGACCAGGCGGTCGCCGTCTTTCGGGTTGACCGCCATCACGATCTTGTCGATGTAGTGGCGGTCGGCCAGGAAATGCTGGCCAAGCTGCTTCTTGGCCGGTGCGGTGAACACCGGGCCGGAGGGGGAATGCGGGGAATTCATGCGCCCAGTGTACGTTGCCGCGCAAGCTGCGCACACAGCGTCGTTGCCGCCTGCAGGCTGGAGGGATCGGCGATGCCGCGGCCGGCCAGCTCCAGCGCGGTGCCATGGTCCACCGCCACGCGCGGATAGGGCAGGCCCAGGGTCAGGTTCACCGCCTGTTCGAAGCCGGAATATTTCAGTACCGGCAGGCCCTGGTCGTGGTACATCGCCAGCACGGTGTCGAAGCCGGCCAGCTTGGCGGGCAGGAAGGCGGTATCGGCCGGCAGCGGCCCGACCAGGTCCATGCCCTCCGCGCGCAGGCGCTGCAGCAGCGGGATGACCAGATCCAGTTCTTCGCGGCCCAGGTGGCCATCTTCGCCGGCGTGCGGGTTCAGGCCGAGCACGGCGATGCGCGGCGCAGGCAGGCCGAACTCACGGCGCAGTGCGGCGTGCACCGTGCGCAGCGTGTGCTCCAGGCCGGGCGCGGTGATCGCATCGGCCACCTCGCGCAGCGGCAGGTGGGTGGTGGCCAGGGCCACGCGCACGATGTGGTTGGCCAGCATCATCACCACCTTCACCCCGGCCTGGTCGGCCAGCAGTTCAGTGGTGCCGCTGTAGGCGATGCCGCCTTCATTGATGACCGCCTTGTGCACCGGGCCGGTCACAACACCGTGCAGTTCGCCGGACAGGCAGGCCTGGCCGGCGCCGAGCAGCGCGCCGATGACCGCGCCGGCATTGGCCGGATCGGCCTGGCCGAAGCGGCTGGGCGCAGCGTTGCGGACAGCGCGCAGGCGCAGATCGCCGGGGGCGCGTGCTTCGGCGTCCTCGGGCAGCAGCTGCAGGGGCAGGTTCAGCGCGGCCGCGGCCGCGTGCAGGGTGTCCGGATCGGCGAAGGCCAGCAGCCGGCAATCTTCACGCGGCTGCTGGACGAGGCGGACACATAGCTCCGGGCCGATCCCGGCGGGCTCGCCCGGTACCAGAGCGAGCTCGGGGCGCATCGTTCAGGACTGCGGCGGGGTGGCGGTGTTTTCCGCGCGGTCGCCGCTGCGGAAGCTGACGTAGGCTTCGCCACGCAGTTCCTGCAGGAAGCGGTTGTACTCGTCTTCCAGCTTGCGGCGGCCGATGGTCTCGCGGACCTGGGCACGCTGGTTGTCGGTGGTCACGTCGGTCTGGCGGGTCGCCACGCGCTGCACGATGTGCCAACCGGCATCGGTACGGAACGGCTGGCTGACGCCACCGTCCTGGAGGCCTTCCACCTGCTGGCCGAAGGCCGGACCGAACGCGTCGGCCGGGAACCAGCCCAGGTCACCGCCCTGGCCCTTGCTGTTGTTGTCCTCGGAGGATTCCTTGGCAACGGTCTGGAACTCGGCACCACCGGCGATGCGGGCACGCAGGGTGTCGATCTTGGCCTTGGCGGCGGCGTCGGTCTGGTGGTCGTCCACGCGCACCAGGATGTGGCGGCCGTGGAATTCGGTGACCGTATGCTCACCGGCGGCGGCGGAGCTGGCGTCACGCACTTCCACCAGCTTCAGCAGCTGGAAGCCGCTCGGGCCACGGATCGGGCCGACCACTTCGCCGGGCTTCATCTTTTCCATCATCTGGGCAAAGGCCTGCGGGATTTCATCCAGGCTGCGCCAGCCCAGGTCACCGCCTTCCAGTGCATTCGGGCTGTCCGAATAGCGCACGGCTGCAGCGTTGAAGTCCAGCTCGCCCTTGTCCAGCAGGGTCTTCACACCATCGGCCTTCTTCTGGCCGGTGGCGATCTGGTCGGCGTTGGCACCGTCGGGCAGGGCGATCAGGATGTGCGCCAGGTGGTACTGGTTGCCCACCGTGGCCTGCTGCTTCAGCGCGGCGTCGACTTCACCCTCGCTGACGCTGATGCGGCTCTGCGCGAAGCTCTGGCGCAGGCGCTGCACGGTGATCTCATCACGCACCGAAGCGCGGAAATCGTTGAAGTCGATGCCGTCATGGGCCAGGCGCTGGCGCAGGGCGTCCAGGTTGGACCCATTCTGCTGGGCGATGGAGTTCATCGCCTGGTTCAGCTCCTGGTCGCTGACCCGGATGCCGCTGCCCTGGGCGCGGGCCACCTGCAGCTTGACCAGCACCAGGCGCTCGAGCACCTGGCGGCTGAGCACGTCTTCCGGCGGCAGCTGGTTTTCGCGGCCGGCGTACTGCGCCTTGATGTTGGCGATCGCACGCTGGAGCTCGCTCTGCAGGATCACGTCCTCATCGACGACGGCGGCGATGCGGTCAAGCGGCTGCGCCTCCTGGGCAAGCACCTGCAGGGGGGCGGACACGCTGGACACCGCCAGCAGCGAGGCGAGAAGAACGGGGAAGCGCTTGGTCATGGGATCAGGTTCGGATCGTAGTCATCCCGGGTCGCCCCGGTGTTGCTCGGCGGCACGAGATAGAGGTCGTCGCGGTTGTAGCCGAGGATAGCACGGCGCAGGGTACGGTCCGTGTCCTGGCCCAGGGAGCTCAGGCCCTTGAGCACGAACTCCAGCTGGATGGCGTTGTTCATCTCGCCTTCGCGGTTGCGGACGTAGCGGCGGGCGACCGCACGCACGGCCAGGCAGCAGCTGTCCCACTGGACGCCGGCGATGATCTCCAGCGGTTCCTTGTCCTGCAGCGAGTAGTAGTAGCGGCCGACCAGGCTCCAGCGCGCATTCAGCGGGTACAGGAACGACAGGTCGGCCTGTTCCAGCAGCGTGCGGTCATGCTTGTTGGCGGTGGCCGGGGCGCCGGAGTTGATGCGGTAACGGTAGCTGAGGTTGATCACGCCATCGTTGGGCATCAGGTAGCGGGCGCGGACGCTGGCCAGATCCTCGCGCTTGTACTTGGGGTCCCACTGGTAGGTGGCACCCAGGGTCCAGCGGTCGTTGATCATGTAGTTGCCGTCAGCGATCCACGCCGACTTGCCCTTCTCCACCGGCGCGCCACCCGGGGTGACGGTCACCCGCGATTCGTCGAAGTACTGGATCTGGCCGATGGAGGCCGAGAAGCGTTCCTTGCCGGTGGTCTGGTCGATGAAGCGGGTGCTCAGTGCCATGGTCAGCTGGTTGGCGTCGTTCTGGCGATCGGCGCCGGTATAGCGAGAATCGCGGAACAGCTGGCCCCAGCTGAAGGTGAAGTCGCGGGTGTCGAAGATCGGCAGCTCGTCCTGATCGCGGTAGGGCGTGCGCAGGTAGAACAGGCGCGGTTCCAGGGTCTGCAGGAAGGACTTGCCACCGATGCGGGTCTCGCGATCGAAGAACAGGCCGGCGTCGATGCTGCCGATCGGCAGGCTGCGGCTGGGCGAGGTGTTGCCGCGCAGCTGTTCCGGTGTGGCGGTGTTCGGGTCGATGCCCTGCGAACGCAGGATCTGGCCGCGGATGCCGTTCACGCCATCAACCAGGCCACGGTCCAGCTGGTAACCGGTATAGCGGTAGGCCAGGGTCGGCGTGACATACCAGGCCGCGCCGCTGATCGGGAACGACACGTAGGGTTTGACATCCAGCCGCGAGCCGCCGCTGACACCGATGCCGTCGGTCTGACGGCTGCCGTTGCGGGTGTACTGCAGGTCGGGTCCCGCATCAGCGCCGTACTTGAAGTTGATGTCGTCGTGGGTGAAACGCACGGCTTCGGCGTAGATGCCGGTTTCCAGCCACGGCAGGACCGGCTTGTCCCAGTTGAAATACAGGCGCGGCTGGCGGTTGTAGGCCAGCGCACCCTCGTTGAGGGTGTAGTCGGTCAGCTGCCAGCGGTCGGCCATGATGCCGGCCGTCCAGTTCCTGCCAGTGCCGTACAGGCCGATGGTGCTCTGCAGGTTCGACGCGGTGACCCCCACCAGGCGGTTGGCGAAGTCTTCCACATAGCGTTCGTCGCTGACCCAGGCCAGGTTGGCGCGGGCCTGCCAGTGGCCGTCGAGGTTGTGGTAGCCGCCGAACATCACCCGGCCGCGGTCGCGGTCGCGCAGTTTGTCGTTGGGCATGAACGCGGTCAGCAGTTCGCCGCGGCCGCCGTTGTAGAGGTAGCGGAATTCGTTGTCGAGCATCAGGCCGCGCCGGCTCATGTAGCGCGGGGTCAACGTGTCGTCGTAGTTCGGCGCCAGGTTGAAGTAGATCGGCTGTGCGTAATCGAAACCGTTGCGGCCGGACATGCCCAGCTGCGGGAACAGCAGGCCGGTCTTGCGGCGGTCGTCGATCGGGAACTTGAAGTACGGCGCCCACAGCACCGGCACCTTGCCGATGCGAAGCACGGCGTTGCGGGCGGTACCGAAGCCTTCGTCGTTGTCCACTTCGATCTGCGGCGCCGACAGCTTCCACACCGGCTGCGACGGGTCGCAGGTGGTGTAGGTGGAGCGGTGCATCTGGCCGACCGCGCCCTGCAGGTCGACCGATTCGGCATCACCGTTGCCGCGGCGCGACACCAGCTGGTACTTGATGTCGGTGATCTTGTGGGTGTCGCTTTCCTGGTTGCCCTCGGCGCGCTTGGCGACCATGCGGATCGAGGAGTCCTGGTAGCGGACATTGCCGTCGGCGATGTAGTTGCCGGTCTCGGTATCGAAGCTGAGCTTGTCGGTGCCGACGAACTGGTCGCCACGGCGCAGGGCCACGTTGCCTTCGTACTGCGGCACGGTGGTGGTGCCCAGCAGCTGGTCACCCTCGATGTCGGTCGGCTGCTGCTCGCGCGCGGCGCTGGCGGCGGCCTTGTCCTGCCCCGGGACCGGGACCGGGACAGGGGCATCGGTGAACGCGGGAATCACGTCGGTAGCCGGGCACAGGCCCCAGTTGAGCGGCTTTTCATCGGCCATTGCCGGCAGGCAGATGGCGATGCTCAGAGGCAGGGGAAGCAGGCGGAGGGCTCGGCGCACGCGGTTCGGATTCGGGCGAAAACGGACGGTAGCTTGCCCCATCCCTTGCATAGGGGCAATGAAGGGCGTCGGATCCTGCCGGTTCGGGTTCATCCGGAGACGCTGCCCGGTGGGGGGGGCAGCAGGGCCCGGACATGGGCCACGCTGCACTCGGCAAGGGCCTGCAGGTCATAGCCGCCTTCCAGCATCGAGACCACCCGGCCGGCCGCATGGCGGCGCGCCAGCGCATGCAGTTCGCGGGTGATCCAGGCGAAATCGTCGGTTTCCAGCATCAGGTCGGCCTGCGGATCGCGCAGGTGGGCATCGAAGCCGGCCGAAATCAGCAGCAGCTGCGGCCGGAAGTCGTCGATGGCCGGCAGCATCTCGTCGGCCCACACATTGCGGAAGCGGAAACCGCCGCTGCCGGGGGGCAGCAGGATGTTCATCAGGTTGCCGGCACCGCGGTCGCGGCGCAGGCCGGAGTTGGGGAACAGCCCGGCCTGGTGGGTGCTGTAGTACGAGACCCGGGCGTCGTGCTGGAAGATGTCCTGGGTGCCGTTGCCATGGTGGACATCGAAATCGACCACCGCGATGCGCTCCAGGCCATGACGGTCACGGGCGTAGGCGGCGGCGATGGCGATGTTGTTGAGCAGGCAGAAGCCCATCGCAGTGCTGCTGGTGGCGTGGTGGCCCGGTGGCCGCACCGCGCAGAACGCCAGCGGGTCCTCGCCCAGCATCACCGCATCTACCGCCGCCACGCCGGCGCCGGCGGCATGCACGGCGGCACTGGCCGAGCCGGGCGAGGTCCAGGTGTCCATGTCCAGCTGTCGCAGCGGCGCGGTCTGCGGCTGCAGCACGAAGTCGAGCAGGGCGCTGTCGTGGACCCGGGTCAGTTCGCCGAACTTGGCCGGCGGCGCCTCGCGCCAGTCCAGCTGGCCGGGGAAGGCGGCGTGCAGGGCATCGAGCACATGCTGCAGGCGTTGCGGGCACTCCGGATGGCCAGGGCCGGGGTCATGCAGCAGGCAGGACGGATGGGTGAAGACCAGCATCGTGCCGACTCAGCGCTGGCGCTGCTGTGGCTGCCACAGCGCTTCGCCATGGCCATCGGCACGGGCCAGCACCCGGGCCAGCACGAACAACAGGTCCGACAGCCGGTTGAGGTACTGCAGCGCCTCGCTGCGCACGGCGTCGTGGCGGGCCAGGGTGACCGTCTCGCGCTCGGCGCGGCGGACGATGGTGCGCGCCAGGTGGCAGCGTGCGGCGGCCTCGCCACCGGCTGGCAGGATGAATTCCTTCAACATCGGCAGGCTGGCGTTGTAGTGGTCCAGCTGCTGTTCCAGTGCCGACACATCGGCGGCGTGGATCGCGGCGTGGCCGGGGATGCACAGTTCGGCGCCCAGGTCGAACAGCTGGTGCTGCAGATGCACCACCAGCGCGCGCACGTCGTCGGGCAGCGCCGTGGCCAGCAGCAGGCCGAGTGCGGCATTGGCTTCGTCGACAGTGCCGTAGGACGCCACGCGGGCATCATCCTTGGCCACGCGCTGGCCGTCGCCAAGGCCGGTACTGCCGTCGTCGCCGGTGCGGGTATAGATGCGCGAGAGGCGATGACCCATGGCGCGGCTCAGTGCCGGATGTCGCGGCGGGCCTGCTGGAGCTTCAGTACCTGCTCCACGGCCAGCTGCAGGGCGGAGGCCAGCGCCACGTAGATGGCGGTGGTGCGAAGGTACGGCCCGAACCACTGTGCGTAGTTCTGTGCCCAGCCGGCCAGCGTCGGCTCGGCCACGTTGCGGCTGGTCCAGTAGAAGCCGCCCTGCGCGAGCAGGTGACAGACCGCCACCGAGGCCACCAGCAGCAGCGCGCCCTTGGCCAGTACCGGCCAGCGTGCCCCCTGGTAGTTGCGGCCCAGCAGCATGCCGCCGGCCCACAGCGAGAAATACGCCGGCAGCAGCAGCCAGTAGCCCGGCGACACGCAGTAGTGCTGCCAGAAATCCAGGCCGCTGCTGCGGATCACGATCCAGTCCACCAGCACCGCGAACACCATCAGCAGCGGGAACGCCCAGCGGGTCCAGCCAGCCAGGTAGAAGCCGCCGATGAAGAACACCGCCCAGGAGGCATCCGGGATCGCCGCGAAGTGGTTGACCCGGGTCGCCGCCAGCAACAGCACGAGTACGGACAGGACGAAGGCACGGTTGGCGGTGGCGGACATGGCAGCGGGCCCGGAGCGGATTCAGGTTTCATTCTAGCCCGCCGCGCCGGTTGGCGCAGGTCGGGGGCTGTTGGGTGTCCGGGCGGGGCGAGCGCGTATCATGAACACCATGAGTGAACGACATGACGTGCTGATCGTCGGTGGCGGCCTGGTCGGTGCCAGCCTGGCCATTGCCCTGGACCGGTTGGGCCGCGACGTGGGCCTGCTCGAAGCCAGCCCGGCCGGCGAGCTGCCGGCGGTGTTCGACCAGCGCAACCTCAGTTTCGCCGCGGCGACCGTCAACGCGCTGACCGCGTTGGGGGTCATGCAGAAGCTGGCGATGGCGCCGGGCCCGATCCGCCGCATCCATGTCAGCCGCGCCGGCGATTTCGGCCGCGTGCAGCTGGAGGCTTCCGACTACGACCGGCCGTGGTTCGGCCAGGTGGTTGTCGCGCGTGACTTCGGCCAGGCGCTGGAAGCGCGCCTGCAGGAGCTGCCGCAGCTGCGGCGCTACCGGCCGATGCGGTTCCTGGGCCTGGGCGAGGTGGTCGACGGCTACCGCCAGGTGCGGGTGGCCGACGAGACCGGCGAGCGCGTACTGCTGGCACGGCTGGTGGTCGGTGCCGATGGCACGACCAGCGGTGTGCGTGGCGCGCTGGGCATCGAGGTCGACCGGCATGATTTCCAGCAGACCCTGTTCGTAGCCCGCGTGCGCAGCCAGCGCGCGCCGGATGGCACGGCCTGGGAGCGCTTCACCGATACCGGCCCGACCGCCCTGCTGCCGCGCGGCGACCGCCACTTCGGCACCGTGCACGGCGTGGCGCGGGACCAGGCCGATGCGGTGATGGCGCTGGACGATGCGGCCTGGCTGCAGCGCCTGCAGGATGCGATCGGCTGGCGTGCCGGTCGGCTGCTCGAATCCGGCCCGCGCAGCGCTTACCCGCTCATCCAGGTGCTGGCGCGCGCATTGGCCGGTGAACGCACGGTGCTGCTGGGCAATGCCGCGCAGACCATCCATCCGCTGGGTGCGCAGGGCTTCAACCTGGGCCTGCGCGATGCGCTGACCCTGGCCGAACTGCTGGAGGATGCGCACGAGGATGCCGGCAGCGATGTGCTGCTGCACGCCTATGTTGCGCGCCGCCAGGAAGACCGACGGCAGACGGTGGCGTTCTCGGGTGGCCTGGCACGGCTGACCAGCAATCCGGCACCGCTGATGCGGCCGCTGCGCAGCCTCGGCCTGGTGGCCGCGCAACGCGCCTCGGTGCAGTCGATGCTGGTCGGTGGCGCGATGGGCTTCCGCGGCGAAGTGCCGCGCCTGTGCCGCGGAGAAGCCGCATGAGCCGGCGCATGCGCCTTGATGTGGCCATCGTCGGTGGTGGCGTGGTCGGTGCCGCGTGCGCGCTGGCGCTGGCCGATGCCGGCCTGTCGGTTGCGCTGGTGGAAGGTCGTGAGCCCGCGCCGTGGCAGGCCGCACAGCCTGACCTGCGCGTGTTCGCCTTCGCTGCTGACAACGTTCAGCTGCTGAACCGCCTCGGTGTGTGGCCGGCGATCGCGCAGGCCCGTGCCTGGCCCTACCGGCGCATGCAGGTGTGGGATGCGGCCGGTGGCGAAGATCTGCTGTTCGATGCCGATCGCTTCGGCCGTCGTGAACTGGGCTACATCGTCGAGAACGGCCTGCTGCAGGATCGCCTGTGGGCGGCGTTGCCGGCGGCGGGCGTGCAGCTGCACTGCCCGGCACGGGTGGACGCGCTGGAGCAGGACGACGACGGCGTGCGCCTGCGCCTGGATGACGGGCGTCGCCTGGAAGCGGCGTTGGCGGTGGCCGCCGACGGCGCCGAATCGACCCTGCGCCAACTGGCCGGGATCGAGGTTGAAAAGCATGACTACCACCAGCGTGGCGTGGTGGCCTACGTGGACAGCGATCTTCCCAACCAGGCCACCGCCTGGCAGCGTTTCCTGCCGGGCGGGCCGCTGGCGCTGCTGCCGGTGGCCGAGCGCCGCAGCTCGATCGTCTGGACCCTGCCCGAGGACGAGGCGGCACGTGTGCTGGCCTTGGACGAGGACGCCTTCAACCGGGAACTGACCCGCGCCTTCGCGGCACGGCTGGGTGAGCTGCGACTGGCGTCACCGCGTGCGGCCTTCCCGCTGCGTCGCCAACTGGCCCGTCACTACGTGGCCGGCCGCGTGCTGGCATTGGGTGATGCCGCGCATGTGGTGCATCCGCTGGCCGGGCAGGGCGTGAACCTGGGCCTGCGCGATGTCGCCGCCCTGCAGCAGTGGCTGGCGCCGTCGGCCGAGCGCCGTGGCCAGCCGCGGCTGTCGCCGCAGCGCCTGCAGCGCTGGGCACGCGAACGGCGCAGCGACAACCAGATCGCCGCCTACAGCTTCGATGCGATCAACCGCCTGTTCTCCAACGACGAGATGCACTTGACCCTGGCCCGTGGCCGCGCGCTGGGCTGTGTCGGCAAATGGCCGCCGCTGGTACAGGCGTTCTGGAAGCGCGCCGCCGGCGTCTGAAGCAAAAAGGGGACGGAGGGGATTAAGTCGTTTGTGCACATACGACTTAATCCCCTCCGTCCCCTTTTTCAATCCACCAGCCAGCCGGCCAGGTCGGTGCGGTCCAGCTTGCCGCGGTGCCTGCGGTCCAGCGAATTGAATTCGTCGGCCAGCGCCGGATTGGCCTGTGCTTCCTCGCGGCTGATGAAACCGTCGCCGTTCACATCCAGCGCGGCGAAATGGACGCGGTACTGGCCGACCACGCTGCTCGGTTCCAGCGAACGCACGGTCACCTGTGCTTCGCCGGCCGGCTGCGGAATCTCGACGCTGCCGCTGACCCGGCCGGCATCCAGCGGCTGCTGGCGGATCGCGCCGCCGGTGGGGCCCAGCGGCTGGCTCTGCGCCGGCGTGGACGGGCCGTGCTGGGCGATGGCCGGTAGCGAGGCCAGCAGGATGGTCAACAGCAGCGCAGCACGCGGAAGGTTCATGACAGGCTCCTTGCCAGAGGGTACCGGGAGCGTACTCCCGGCAACCTGTGCCGCCGATGACGGATCAGCGCAGCGGCGAAGCCAGCACGGTGATCTCTTCACGGTCGTGATAGAGCTGCTTGGCGCGGACCACCAGCGGCTTGCCGGCCTGGTCCTGGAACAGGTCCAGGCACAGCCGGGTTTCGTCCCAGCGCTTCTTCATCGGCAGTTTCAGATTGAAGATCGCATGCCGGCACCAGCCCTCGCGGAACCAGGTGGCCATGCGTTCGGCCACGCGGCGCGGCTGCTCGACCATGTCGCAGACCATCCAGTCCAGCGGCTGTTCCGGGTGCCAGTGGAAGCCATCGGCGCGCAGGTGCTCGACCAGGCCGGTATCCAGCACATGCTGGCGCAACGGGCCGTTGTCGATGCTCAGCACGTGCATGTGCTGGCGCGTCAGCACCCAGGTCCAGCCGCCGGGGGCGGCGCCCAGGTCGGCCGCACGCATGCCGGGCTTGGCCAGTGCTTCGCGTTCTTCCGGCGTCAGCAGGGTCAGCAGTGCTTCGTCCAGCTTCAGTGCCGAACGCGAAGGCGCCTCGGGCAGCAGCTTCAGGCGCGGGATGCCCAGTGCCCACGGCGCGCTGTCGGTCGGGTCGGCCACGCAGACGAAGGCATGGGTGCCGTCGACGAACACCACGTGCAGGCGCGGCAGGCGGTTGTTCGGCTTATCAGTGAGCTTGCCGGCCTTGCGCAGCGCCGGGCGCAGTGCATTGCCGAAGGCACGGGCCAGACCGGACAGTGGCTTGCCGGCGTCCGAATCGGGGTGTTCCACCCACAGGTCGCCGAAGCGCGGCGCATCGGCCAGCACTTCCAGCATCGGGGTGATCCGGTCCGCCGGGTCCAGCTGCGGCAGTTCGGCCAGCACCACCAGCTTCTGCCGCGCGAAGATCAGCTCGCGCCAGCGCAGGCGCGGCGCCAGCGCGGCGGCTTCGTCGCACATGAAAAGCACGTAGCCGTCATTGCGCTGGGTGCGCGCATAGCCGGCGAAACCGGCTTCACCGGCGCGGAACTGCAGCTCGCCGGCCAGCTCGGGCTCGAAGCCCTGCCGGCACAGGCACAGCAGGCCTATGCCGGTTTCAGTAACGGGCGCCATCGCTTTCCCCATAGGCACGCAGCACGCTGCGCGCGGCGTCGCGGTTCAGGCCTTGCACCACTTCGATGCCGCGCTTGTTGAGTTCACCCACCCAGTCGGCCGGCAGCGGGCCTTCATCGAACGGGGTCAGTTCCTCGACGTCGGCCGAGTTGGCACCGATCAGCAGGCGGTCGATGCCGGCCCACACGGTGGCGCCGTAGCACTGGCAGCACGGCTGCGAGCTGGTGGCCAGGGTGACCGGCGACAGCACCGCGTTCAGGCGCGGGGTCTGCAGGCGCTGCTGGGCCAGCATGTAGGCCATGTTCTCGGCGTGCGCCAGCGAGGTCGCGTGCGGCATCACCCGGTTCACGCCGGCGGCGATGACCTTGTCGTCCGGTCCGAACACCACCGCACCGAACGGACCGCCACTGGCGTGCTCGACGTTCAGCCGCGACAGCTCGATCGCCAGCGCGACCTTGGCCTCATCGCCCGGATATCGACGATCCAGGTCGATCTGGTCGTGGATCCAGGCGGGAAGGGTCAGGTGGACTTGCGCGTACAGCATCGCGGGGGTGCCTCGTGTGGGATGGGAAAAAGTGCGGTTGCTTGGGGAAACCGGCGCGCAGTGTAGCCGCACCGGCCTGTACCGCGCGTGGGCCGGGCTCAGCCCGGCGAGCCGGTGCGGATCACCACGTACTGCTTGCGGAATTCCAGCCCGGCCTGCGGCCAACTGGCAGCATAGGCGCGCAGCAGGGGCAGGGCGGCGGCGAAGTCGTGGCCGTTGACCCGGCAATCGGCCTCGCACAGGCCGTCGGCATCGCGCGAGGCGAACAGGCGGATGGCGAGGAAATGGCGGGCTTTCAGCAGCTCGTCGAAGGCCTCCATGCTGCGGGTGAACAGGCAGCAGGGGCAGGAGCCATGATCGTCTTCGCTGCAGGTGGAGGCATCCACGTCCTGTGCACGGTAGTGCGCCAACGGCCCCAGCACCACGGTGCGCTGATGTTCCTCACCCTCGTCGCCGACCGGATAGGTCAGGCCCATCATCGGCAGGCCCTGTGCGTCTTGGGCGCCGATCGCGGTCTGCAGGGTCACCAGGTCCACCCGGGCCCAGGCCTGGAAGCCGGACAACAGCGATGCCTGCTCATCGGCACCATTTGCGTGCTGGTACTCGAACAGGCCATCGGCGAACAACTGCGGATGCTGGCTTTCAATGACGGTGGAGGTCTGCCAGCCGCCTTTGTCGCGCGCCTGCGCGGCCATTGCATGCGGGGTCAGGCGCAGGCCGCTGTCGAGCAGCAGCGCGTTGCCGTCGATGCGGCTGGCGGTGCCGGTGTCCTGCAGGGCCTGCTGCAGCAGCGGGAGGAGGGCGGTGGCGCTCGTGGTCATGTCAGGCCTGTGGATGGATAAGGCGGAACATCCAGGCAGGGCCTGGGGCTAGCGGTCGAGTACGTCGAGCTCGGCGCGATATCGCTGCGCGTCGGATTGCTGCTGCGGATCGTTGCCGTGGTCGCGCAGCCAGGTTTCCAGCTCGCGGCGATAGTCCGCGCGGAAACCGGCATTGCCCGGGCTGAAATGCAGCTTGCGTGCCGCCACCTCCACCCGCTCGCGCGCGCTGGCCCGGGCCTGGGCGACGCCGTGCGGTGACTCGTTGGTGAGGATGACGAAGTTGCGTGGGAAGCCCGGCGTGTACTTGACCAAGAACGGCTGGTCGCGCGCCGGGATACGGATGGCGTTTTCCAGCGGCCACAGCGAAGCGGTGTTGGTGTGGAACACCACGTCCACGTCGCGGCCCTCGGCGGTACGCAGCACCCCTTCGTAGCGCCAGATGTACTGCTCGTTGAGCGTGGAGCTGGTCCGCTCGGTCTTGACGATCACCGCTTCACCACGCTCGCCCACCACGTTGAGGAAGGCGGCGTTGAGGAAGTGGCCGAGGAACATGTTGAGCATCGCCAGCGGGAACACCACGATGGCGTAGCCCGGAAAGCGCCGCCACCACGAGACCAGCCCGGCCAGCACCATTGCTGCAAAGAACGTCAGCAGCGGATGCTGCGAGATGAACCAGAGCAGGACGGAAAGGGCGGTGATCATCGTCGCGGTCGTGCGGGCGCCATCCAGGCGCCCGCGCAGGCCCTCAGGCCGACCAGGTATCGCGCAGGGTCACGCTGCGGTTGAATACCGGCGTGGCTGCGGTATGGTCGCGGCGGTCGGCCACGAAGTAGCCGGTACGCTCGAACTGGAACGACTGCTCCGGCGCGGCGCTGGCCGCGGCCGGCTCGACATAGCCGGTGACAGTGCGGCGCGATTCCGGGTTGAGGTAATCGCGGTAGGTCTTGCCTTCCGATTCGTCGTCCGGGTTCGGCACCGAGAACAGGCGGTCGTACAGGCGGATCTCGGCCGGTACGCCGTGCACGGCGCTGACCCAGTGGATGGTGCCCTTGACCTTGCGGTTGGCGCCTTCCATGCCCGGACGCGATTCCGGATCCAGCCAGCCACGCAGCTCGGTGATGGTGCCGTCGGCATCCTTGATCACTTCGTCGCAGCGGATGATGCCGGCGCCGCGCAGGCGCACTTCGCCCCCCGGGACCAGGCGCTTCCAGCCCTTCGGCGGCACTTCGGCGAAGTCCTCGCGGTCGATCCACACTTCGCGTGCGAACGGTACTTCGCGGCTGCCAAAGCTCTCGTCCTTCGGGTGGTTGCTGAAGGTCAGCTGCTCTTCGTGGCCTTCCGGCAGGTTGGTCAGCACCAGCTTGACCGGATCGACCACTGCCATGCGGCGCGGTGCGGCACTGTCCAGGTCCTCGCGCAGCGCGCCTTCCAGCACGCTGAAGTCGATCAGCGAATTCTGCTTGCTGATGCCTACGCGCTCGGCGAACAGGCGCATCGCGGCCGGGGTGTAACCACGGCGACGCAGGCCCTGCAGGGTCGGCATGCGCGGGTCTTCCCAGCCGTCGACCAGCTGTTCGGTGACCAGCGCCATCAGCTTGCGCTTGCTCATCACCGTGTAGTTGATGTTCAGGCGCGAGAACTCGATCTGGCGCGGCTTGGCCGCTTCGCGCGGCAGGCCGGCATCGACCAGCGGCTGGGTCAGTGCGTCGTCATGGGCGAAATCGACGTTGTCCACGCACCAGTCGTACAGCGGGCGGTGGTCTTCGAATTCCAGCGTGCACAACGAGTGGGTGATGCCTTCGATCGAATCACCCAGCGCGTGGGCGAAGTCGTACATCGGGTAGATCGGCCACGCATTGCCGGTGTTCTGGTGCTCGACGTGCTTGATGCGGTACAGCGCCGGATCGCGCAGGTTGATGTTGCCGCTGGCCATGTCGATCTTCGCGCGCAGGGTGCGCGCGCCATCCGGGAATTCACCGGCGCGCATGCGGCGGAACAGGTCGAGGTTTTCCTCGACGCTGCGGTCGCGCCATGGCGACGGGCGGCCCGGCTCGGTCAGGGTGCCGCGGTAGGCGCGCACTTCCTCGGCCGACAGGTCGCAGACGTAGGCCTTGCCCTGTTCGATCAGCTTCTCGGCGGCCAGGTAATAGGCCTGAAAATAGTCCGAGGCGTGGCGCAGCTCGTTCCACTCGAAGCCCAGCCAGCGCACGTCGTCCTGGATCGCGGCCACGTATTCCGGATCTTCCTTGGCCGGGTTGGTGTCGTCGAAGCGCAGGTTGCAGACGCCGCTGAACTCGCCGGCGATGCCGAAGTTCAGGCAGATCGACTTGGCGTGGCCGATGTGCAGGTAGCCGTTCGGCTCCGGCGGGAAGCGGGTCTTGATCGCCTGGTGCTTTCCGCTGGCCAGGTCCTCGCGCACGATCTGGCGGATGAAATCGCGCTTTTCGTGGCTGTCGGCGGGGGTCTCGGGGCTGGCGGGGGTGTGCTCGGACATGAGTCGGCGAAAAGAAAGGCAGAAAGACCAACAGTCTAGCGCGTACGGGGCAGGGCTGCCCGGTGGGGTGTGGGGATGCCGGCCAGCGGCCGGCACTCCCCTTGCCTGCAATGCCGGCCCCACCCTCTGGTAGTGCCGGCCGCTGGCCGGCAACCTCGGATCCCACCCTCGGCACCATTCAGCCCCCGGGCGTATGCTGGAGCCCTGCCCCGAGGAGGAGCCGCATGCACATCGTGTACAAGGCCGACAACCTGTTCGACGCCCATCTGGTCAAGCACGCGCTGGAGAACGCCGGCATCCCCGCCTTCGTGTTCGGCGAGCAGCTGCTGGGGGGCATGGGCGAGCTGCCGTTGTTCGGTGTGTTGCGGGTCGGCATCCCCGACGCGGCGCGGCCGCAGGCGGAGGCCATCATCGCGGCGCTGGACTTGGGCCAGGCCGCCGCCGACCCCATTTCCGATGCAGACGATATGGCCGGACTGCCGGCGTAGGAGCGCATCATGTTGGGAATTGGCCAGGGCATCCTCGGCATCGGGGCCTTCAAGCAGCGCCTGCCGCGCCCGGAAGAGGCATTGCCGGGGCGCGAGCAGCCATTGCCGCTGCACAGCAACCAGCACTTCGTGAACAGCCATCCGCTGAAGGACCGCTTCGCCGGCCTGCAGCAGATCCGCTTCGCGCTGGGCTGTTTCTGGGGCGCCGAGCGCAAGTTCTGGACCGAGCCGGGCGTGTACAGCACCTCGGTCGGCTATGCCGGTGGCATCACCCCGAACCCGACCTATGAAGAAGTGTGCTCGGGCCTGACCGGGCACACCGAAGTGGTGCAGGTGGTGTTCGACCCGGCGGTGGTGAGCCTGGAACGGCTGCTGCAGCTGTTCTGGGAAAGCCACGACCCGACCCAGGGCATGCGCCAGGGCAACGACACCGGCACCCAGTACCGTTCGGCGATCCACGCCACCGACGAGGCACAGTACGCTGCCGCGCTGGCCAGCCGCGAGGCCTACCAGGCCCAGCTGGATGCGGCCGGCTACGGCCCGATCACCACCGAGATCGTGTACCCGGCACCGGCGTACTACTACGCCGAGGACTATCACCAGCAGTACCTGGCGAAGAATCCGAACGGCTACTGCGGCATCGGCGGCACCGGCGTGAGCTGCCCGATCGGGTTGGATGTGGAGGCGCCGCGCTGACGCGCGGTGGTCCGCCTGCGGCGGGCAACGTCAACGGCTGAAAGCCAAAGCCAAAGCCAAAGCCAAAGCCAAAGCGGCTCTGGGTTGCTGCTTGTTGGGTGGGGCGGTGTGGGTTGGCAGGACACGCCGTGAACCCGTCCCTGGGGGCTCGATGGCGCCATCCATGGCGCCAACGGTCCTGCCAACCCACACCGCCCCACCCCCGACAGTTTCCCGGTGACGGTGGGAAAGAGCATTGGGTTACTGACGAACTGATGGAAAACAAAAAGGACGCGGCGTTCGCCGCGTCCTTTTTATTTGGTTCTGCATTGCCCTTGTAGAGCCGAGCCATGCTCGGCTCCGAGCAAGCGAAGCGCGCGACCCGCTGTTGCTCTTCTTTCTTTCTTCCGTGGCGGGTGACCACCGGAAACTGTCAGAGGGCGGGCGGGTTGGGTTCGCGGGAGTGTCCGCCGCATGGATGCGGCGGCCAAGCCTCCAGGGATGGATTCACGGCGTCTCCCGCGAACCCAACCCGCCCGACCCAGCGCGGCTTTTTGCTCTTTGCGACCAACCGACCTGCCACGAGGGGCTCAGCCGTTGGCCGGAATCCTCACAGTGCCGCGCGGATCCGCTCGCGCAGCGCTTCCAGATCCTTGGCAAACGCATCGATACCGGTCGCCAGCTTCTCGGTCGCCATCGGATCGGCCGCCAAATCCGCCGCGAACTTCGCCGCATCGATCGGGGGCACCGCCGCGCCATCAGCGGCACCGGCCACCAGCTTGCGCGGCAGCGCGCCGTGGTCGGCGTCCAGCTTCTCCAGCAGGTCCGGCGAAATGGTCAGGCGGTCGCAGCCGGCCAGCGCTTCGATCTGTGCGGTCGAACGGAACGAGGCGCCCATCACCACCGTCTTCGAACCGCGGCGCTTGAATTCGGCATAGACGCCGCGCACGAACTTCACGCCCGGGTCTTCGTCGATGCTGGCCGGGGTCTGGCCGTTGGCCACGTACCAGTCCAGGATGCGGCCGACGAACGGGGAGATCAGGAACGCGCCGGCCTCGCTGCAGGCCAGCGCCTGGGTCGGGTTGAAGATCAGGGTCAGGTTGCAGTCGATGCCTTCGGCCTGCAGGATGCGCGCGGCTTCCACGCCTTCCCAGGTCGCGGCGATCTTGATCAGGATCTTCTCGCGCGGCACGCCGGCATCGGCGTACATCTGGATGAACTGGCGGGCCTTGGCCACGGTGGCGGCGGTGTCGTGGGCCTGGTCGGCGTCCACTTCGGTGGACACGCGGCCCGGCACCAGCGTGCTCAGCAGCGCGCCGACGCCGATGGTCAGGCGGTCGGCCACGGCGTGCACCACGGCTTCGCGGTCGCCGGCCTGCTGGCGGCCCCAGGCCAGTTCGCGTTCGATCAGTTCGGCGTAGACCGGCAGGTCCAGCGCCTTCTTCACCAGGGTCGGGTTGGTGGTGCAGTCCACCGGCTGCAGGCGCTTGATCGCCTCGTAGTCACCGGTATCGGCAACGACCACGGACAGTTCGCGCAGCTGGGACAGTTTGGACGGGGTACTCATTACGGCTCCTGGTGCAAGGGGATCGAATCGCGCGCGGTGCGCAGCGGTAATCAGGGGCGGTCGTTGTGGACCGCGGTCACGCGCAGGCGCAGCTTGCGGCCGCCGGGCGCGTTCCAGTCGATGCTCTGGCCGATGGCCAGGCCGAGCAGGGCACTGCCGACCGGGGCCAGCACGGAGACCTTGCCTTCATCGACATTGGCTTCGCGGGGGAAGACCAGGGTCAGGACGTGCTTTTCGCCCGACACTTCATCTTCGCACTCCACGCGCGAATGCATCATGACGATGCCTTCGGGAATCTGGTCCGGTGCCAGCACGGTGGCCCGGTTGAGTTCTTCAGCAAGCGCGAGCGCGGCAGGCGTCTGGCTCAGCGCAGGGGATTCGAGCATGGCGTCCAGGCGGTCCATGTCGAAGGTAGAAACGGTGATCGACGGCGGCAGGCCGCTGGCGGTGTTCATGGTGAAGCTCCTTGGTTGAAAGCCATGCAAAAGGCGGCACCTGCTGGCGCCGCCTGTCTGTATTGTGGGGACAAATGCGGCCGGAATCGACTCCTGCCGATTCCGGGCCGGTGCTGCGGGGGCTCAGCCGTTCAGCGCGGGGCCGGGCAGGGCCGGTGCATCGCTGCCGGCATCGAGCGCCTCCAGCGTGAACAGTGCCTGCGGCAGGCGCTTGAACTGGTCGGCCAGCTCCATCAGGAAGTCGTTCATGGCCGAGCTGCGGCGCCAGATCATGGCGATGCGGCGGCTGGGACGGCCTTCGCCGGTGAAATCGAGCAGCCGGATGTTGTTCGAGCGCGGCACCGGCGGCTGCACCGACAGGCTCGGCAGCAGGGTGATGCCGACGTCGGCGGCGACCATCTGCCGCAGCGTTTCCAGGCTGGTGGCGCGGAATTCGGACTTCTCGTTGGCGCCGAACAGGCGGCAGACTTCCAGCGCCTGGTCGCGCAGGCAATGCCCGTCTTCCAGCAGCAGCAGCTTCTGCGTGGCCAGTTCCTGCACGTCCAGGTGTTCGCGGCGGGCCAGCGGGTGGCGCCCGGACACGGCCAGCAGGAACGGTTCCTCGAACAGGAATTCGGCATGCAGCTGGTCGTCGATCACCGGCAGGGCCAGCAGTGCGGCGTCGAGCTTGCCTTCGCGCAGGCGGTCCAGCAGCACGTCGCTCTTTTCCTCGACCAGCAGCAGTTCCAGCTCCGGGAAGCGCTCGCGGATGCGCGGGATCACATGCGGCAGCAGGTACGGGCCGAGGGTCGGGAAGATGCCCAGGCGCACCGTGCCGGCTTCCGGATCGCGGCTGCGTCGCGCCGCTTCCTTCAGCTGTTCCACTTCGGACACGATCACCCGCGCCCGTGCCGCCGCTTCCTGGCCGGCCGGGGTCAGCATCACCTTGCGCGGTGCGCGTTCCACCAGCGGCAGGCCCAGCTCTTCTTCCAGCTTGCGGATCTGCGTCGACAGCGTGGGCTGGCTGACGAAGCAGGAGGCGGCAGCCCGGCCGAAATGCTTGTGGTCGGCCAGGGCTACCAGGTACTTCAGATCACGTAGGTTCATCCTTACACCCCAGGGGTAACGGACCGGCTGACGGCGTGGTTACCCGACAGGCAGACAATGTTCCCGGTGATCTGGGAACGGTGGATCAGGCTGCTTCAGCAACGGCACCGCTGCTGTTGCTCACCGACGAGCGGATCAGGTGGTCGAACGCACTCAGTGCGGCGGTCGAGCCGGCGCCCATGGCAATGATGATCTGCTTGTAGGGCACCGTCGTGCAATCGCCAGCGGCGAACACGCCCGGCAGGTTGGTCTGGCCGCGGTCGTCGATGACGATCTCGCCGCGCGGCGACAGCGCCACCACATCCTTCAGCCACTCGGTGTTGGGCAGCAGGCCGATCTGCACGAAGATGCCTTCCAGCTCGACGCGGTGGGCATCGCCGCCGACGCGGTCCTTGTAGACCAGGCCGGTGACGCGGCTGCCGTCGCCCAGCACTTCAGTGGTCTGCGCGCTGGTCAGCACGGTCACGTTGCCCAGGCTGCGCAGCTTCTTCTGCAGCACTTCATCGGCGCGCAGGCTGGAATCGAACTCCAGCAGGGTTACATGCGACACGATGCCGGCCAGGTCGATGGCTGCTTCCACGCCGGAGTTGCCGCCGCCGATCACCGCCACGCGCTTGCCCTTGAACAGCGGGCCATCGCAGTGCGGGCAGTACGCCACGCCCTTGTTGCGGTACTGGTCTTCGCCCGGCACGTTCATCTGCCGCCAGCGCGCGCCGGTGGACAGGATCACCGAACGCGACTTCAATACCGCGCCGTTTTCCAGCTGCACCTGCACCAGGCCGTCTTCGCCGGCCGGCACCAGCGCACTGGCGCGCTGCAGGTTCATGATGTCCACCTCGTACTCGCGCACGTGCTGCTCCAGCGCCGTGGCCAGCTTGGGGCCCTCGGTCTCCTTCACCGAAATGAAGTTCTCGATCGCCATGGTGTCCAGCACCTGGCCACCGAAACGCTCGGCGGCGATACCGGTACGGATGCCCTTGCGTGCGGCGTAGATCGCCGCTGCAGCGCCGGCCGGGCCACCGCCCACCACCAGCACGTCGAAGGCGTCCTTGGCGGCGATCTTCTCGGCATCGCGCTTGCCGGCGTTGGTGTCCAGCTTGGCCACGATCTGCTCGAGGGTCATGCGGCCCTGGTCGAAGATTTCACCGTTGAGGTACACGGTCGGCACCGACATGATCTCGCGCTTCTCGACTTCGTCCTGGAACAGGGCGCCATCGATGGCCACGTGCTGGATGCGCGGGTTGAGCACCGCGGCCAGGTTCAGCGCCTGCACCACGTCCGGGCAGTTCTGGCAGGACAGCGAGAAGTAGGTCTCGAACCGGTAGTCGCCTTCCAGGTTCTGCACCTGCTCGATCAGCTCGGCAGTGGCCTTGGACGGGTGCCCGCCGACCTGCAGCAGCGCCAGCACCAGCGAGGTGAACTCGTGGCCCATCGGCAGGCCGGCGAAGGTCAGGTGGATGTCCTGGCCCGGGGTGCCCAGGTCGAAGGACGGCACGCGGCCCTGGCCATCGCGCAGCACCTGCAGCGAGATCTTGTCCGACAGGCTGTCCAGGGTCTGCAGCAGTTCCAGCATTTCCTGCGACTTGGCGCCGTCGTCGGCGTGCGCGGTGATCTGGATCGGGCGGGTCACGCGCTCCAGATAGGTCTTCAGCTGCGACTGCAGGTTGGCGTCCAACATCGGTCTTCTCCTGGCTTCAGGCAAACAGAGGGCGTGGCACCGCTGTACAAGGTAGCGGACCAGCTGGGGGTAGGGGTGAACCCAAGACAGCGACCGTGGAAGGGGCTGGCTGGCCAAGGCGGGCGAGCGTTGGCTGTCTTGGGTTCACCCCCACGCCGGCGGGGGGACCGGCACGGGGATGAAGGGCGCGCCGCGGCGTGGGGCCACGGCAGGCCGGTACTGCCTTAGATCTTGCCGACCAGGTCCAGCGACGGGGTCAGGGTCTTCTCGCCTTCCTTCCACTTGGCCGGGCAGACCTGGTTCGGGTTGGCGGCGGTGAACTGGGCAGCCTTCAGCTTGCGCAGGGTCTCGGACACGTCACGGGCGATCTCGTTGGAGTGGATCTCCAGGGTCTTGATCACGCCTTCCGGGTTGATGATGAAGGTGCCGCGCAGGGCCAGGCCTTCTTCCGGAATGTGCACGCCGAAAGCGTTGGTCAGCTGGTGGGTCGGGTCGCCGACCAGCGGGAACTGGGCCTTGCCGACGGCCGGCGAGGTCTCGTGCCACACCTTGTGCGAGAAGTGGGTATCGGTGGTGACGATGTAGACCTCGGCGCCGGCCTTCTTGAACTCGGCGTAGTGGTCAGCTGCGTCCTCGATCTCGGTCGGGCAGTTGAAGGTGAAGGCGGCCGGCATGAAGATCAGGACGGACCACTGGCCCTTCAGGCTGGCGTCGGAAACCTTGATGAACTCGCCGTTGTGGTAAGCGTTGGCTTCGAACGGCTGGATCTGGGTGTTGATGAGGGACATCATTTTTCCTCTTGGTGAAGGGGAGTGGGTGAATCGACAGGAGCTAGGTTACCCATTCGCTGGCGATAAGAACAATGCATTGATTGCATCTATTTGATAGATGGAGTCTATCAAAATGCACTGAGCAGGCACTGAACCCGGCCGCTTTCATCCTGCAACTGACTGTGTGACAAGGAAAATCTCGCCGGACCGCTGCCTGGGGCCAATAGCCCCTCCTTATCCCGTCCGGCGGAACCTGAACGGATTCCGATTTTGTAGAGCCGAGCCCGCGCTCGGCTGCTCCAGAAGCAGCCGAGCGCGGGCTCGGCTCTACAATTGCGGAATGTCTTTCCAAACCGAACCCACCCTGCGCCAGATCGTGGCCGAGGCCAGTGTCCGCCTCGGCAGCGTCGAAGCCCGCCATGAGGCGGAGCTGCTGCTGCTGCATGTGCTGGAACGCCCACGCAGTTGGCTGTTCGCGCATGCCACCGATCCGCTGGCCGCCGCCGACCAGGCCGCCTTCGAGACGCTGTTGGCCCGCCGCGTGGCCGGCGAGCCGGTCGCCTACCTGACCGGCCGCCGCGGATTCTGGACGCTGGATCTGGAGGTCGATCCGGCCACGCTGATCCCGCGCCCGGAGACCGAACTGCTGGTCGAGCTGGCGCTGGAACGCCTGCCGCAGGACCGTGCGCTGCGGCTGGCTGACCTGGGCACCGGCAGCGGCGCGATTGCCTTGGCGCTGGCCAGCGAGCGGCCACAGGCACAGGTGCTGGCCACCGATGCCAGCCCGGGTGCGCTGGCCGTGGCCGCGCGCAATGCTGCGCGCCATGAACTGCGCAACGTCCGCTTCGCCGAGGGCGGGCACGATTGGTACGCGCCGTTGCAGGGCATGCGCTTCGACCTGATTGCGAGCAATCCGCCGTACATCGCCAGCGACGACCCGCACCTGCGACAGGGCGACCTGCGCTTCGAACCGGCCTCCGCGCTGGCGTCCGGTGTGGACGGCCTGGATGACATCCGCCGCATCATCGACGGCAGCCAGGCGCATCTGCTGCCCGGTGGCTGGTTGCTGATCGAGCACGGATGGGACCAGGGCGCGGCGATCCGCGCGCTGTTCGACGCCGCCGGTTTTGCCGAGGTGCAGACCGTGCAGGACCTGGAGCAGCGCGACCGGATCACCCTGGGCCGGCGACCGGCCTAGAATGGGGGTTCTCCTGCCCCGGCAGGGCATCACCCTGGAGCTGCAAGCATGCGTACGCTGTACCCCGCCATCACCCCCTACGACGTCGGCACCCTGAAGGTCGACGACCGCCACACGCTGTATTTCGAACAGTGCGGCAACCCGGACGGCAAGCCGGTGGTGATGCTGCACGGTGGCCCGGGCGGTGGTTGCAGCGACAAGATGCGCCAGTTCCATGACCCGTCCAAGTACCGCATCATCCTGTTCGACCAGCGTGGTGCGGGTCGATCCACCCCGCACGCGGACCTGGTGGACAACACCACCTGGGACCTGGTCGCCGATATCGAGAAGCTGCGCGAGCACCTGAAGGTCGATCGCTGGCAGGTGTTCGGTGGCAGCTGGGGCTCGACCTTGGCCCTGGCCTATGCCGAGACCCATCCGCAGCGCGTGACCGAACTGGTCCTGCGCGGCATCTTCATGCTGCGCCGCTGGGAGCTGGAATGGTTCTACCAGGAAGGCGCCAACCGCCTGTTCCCGGATGCGTGGGAGCATTACCTGAAGCCGATCCCGTCGGTGGAGCGGCATGACCTGATCTCGGCCTTCCACCGCCGCCTGACCAGCGACGACGAAACCACCCGCCTGGAAGCCGCCAAGGCGTGGGCGGTGTGGGAAGGCGCGACCAGTTTCCTGCACGTCGATGACGACTTCATCAACAGCCACGAAGACCCGCACTTCGCCCTGGCCTTCGCCCGCATCGAGAACCACTACTTCGTCAACGGTGGCTTCTTCGAGGTGGAAGACCAGCTGCTGCGCGACGCGCACCGCATCGCCGACATCCCGGGCGTGATCGTGCATGGCCGCTACGACGTGGTCTGCCCGCTGGCCAACGCCTGGGACCTGACCAAGGTGTGGCCGAAGGCGAAGCTGGAAATCACCCCGGCCTCGGGCCATTCGGCGTTCGAAGCCGAGAACGTGGACGCGCTGGTGCGCGCCACCGATAGCTTCGCCTGATCGGTAGTGCCGGCCGCTGGCCGGCAATGCCTTGCCGGTCCGTTTCGCCGCCGCCCGATGTGGCTCGCCGGCCAGCGGCCGGCGCTACCGGATAGCCAAGGCCTCGGGACATTCGGCGTTCGAAGCCGAGAACGTGGACGCGCTGGTGCGCGCCACCGATAGCTTCGCCTGATCGGTAGTGCCGGCCGCTGGCCGGCAACGCCTTGCCGGGTCGTTTCGCCGCCGCCCGATGTGGCTCGCCGGCCAGCGGCCGGCGCTACCGGATAGCCAAGGCCTCGGGCCATTCGGCGTTCGAAGCCGAGAACGTGGACGCGCTGGTGCGCGCCACCGATGGCTTCGCCTGATCGGTAGTGCCGGCCGCTGGCCGGCAACGCCTTGCCGGGTCGTTTCGCCGCCGCCCGATGTGGCTCGCCGGCCAGCGGCCGGCGCTACCGGATAGCCAAGGCCTCGGGCCATTCGGCGTTCGAGGCCGACAACGTGGACGCGCTGGTGCGCGCCACCGATGGCTTCGACTGATCGGTAGTGCCGGCCGCTGGCCGGCAATGCCTTGCCGGTCCGTTTCGCCACCGCCCGATGTGGCTCGCCGGCCAGCGGCCGGCGCTACCGGTACCCAAGGCCTCGGGCCATTCGGCGTTCGAAGCCGAGAACGTGGACGCGCTGGTGCGCGCCACCGATGGCTTCGCCTGATCGGTAGTGCCGGCCGCTGGCCGGCAATGCCTTGCCGGTCCGTTTCGCCGCCGCCCGATGTGGCTCGCCGGCCAGCGGCCGGCGCTACCGGTACCCAAGGCCTCGGGCCATTCGGCGTTCGAAGCCGAGAACGTGGACGCGCTGGTGCGCGCCACCGATGGCTTCGCCTGATCGGTAGTGCCGGCCGCTGGCCGGCAATGCCTTGCCGGTCCGTTTCGCCACCGCCCGAAGTGGCTCGCCGGCCAGCGGCCGGCGCTACCGGTACCCAAGGGTTCTGACGCGCCGAAACCTTCATCCACGCATGGCGTGGATTTACCAATCCCCGGCCAGCAACGCGTCGGCCAGCACCTGCAGCTTCGGCGAGTGCTGGCGCGACGGTGGGTAGATCAGCGACAGCGCGCGGCTGCGGCCTTCAAGCGGCTGCAGCACGCGTTGCAGGCGGCCGTCAGCCAGCGCGTCGGCCACCGCGAAATCCATCACCTGCACGATGCCGATGCCGGCGATGGCCGCTTCCACCAGCGGATCGCCACTGTCGAACACCATCCGCGTCGGTGGGGTGAAGTCGCGCAGTTGGCCCTCCTGCAGGAACTGCCAGTCCACCAGCCGGCCACTGCGCAGGTTGCGCACCGCCAGGCACGCGTGATCCCGCAGCGCGGCCACATCGTCCGGTGCGCCACAGCGGGCCAGATACGCGGGGCTGGCCACCGTCACCCAGCGCAGCGGACGCAGCGGGCGCGCGACGATGCGCTGGTCGGCGATGACGCCGGTGCGCAAAGCGGCATCGAAACCTTCCTCGACCAGATCGACCAGACGGTCACTGAGCACGGCCTCCACCTGCAGTTGCGGGTGCTGTTGCAGCAACGGCGCCAGCAGCGGTACCAGCACCTTGCGCCCGAACATCGAGGGCGCGCTGATCTTCAGGGTGCCCGCGGGCGTGCAGGGACGGTCGGCCAACTGGCGTTCGGCATCCTCCAGGCCACACAGCAGCGGTGCCACCTGATCGACGAACTGGCGGCCATCCGGGGTCAGCGCCACGTTGCGGGTGTTCCGCTGCAGCAGCTTCACCCCCAGCGTGGCCTCCAGCCGGCCGATCGCGCGCGACAGGCCGGACTGGCTCAGGCCCAGCTGCCCGGCGGCGACGGTGAAACTGCGGGCTTCGGCCACCTGCACCAGCATGCGCACTGCATTGAGGTCCATCGAGGTTCCATTCATGATGAAAATCATGACAGATATGGCTGGCAGGGGGTTTATTGATTCGGTCGCATCAATGAGACTGCGCTCCCCCACCGCACCAGACCGCCGATGCCTCCCCTCAAGTACCCGCGCTGGGCGCTGACCCTGCTGGCCACTGCCCAGCTGATCATCGCCCTGGATGCCACCATCATCTTCGTCGCCCTGCACGACATGGGCCGCGCGCTGCAGATCAACGCGCAGCAGCTGCAATGGGTAGTCAGTGCCTACACCGTGGCGTTCGGCGGCAGCCTGCTGCTGGGCGGGCGCGCCGCCGACCTGATCGGCCGCCGCCGCTTCTACCGGCTGGGCATGCTGCTGTTCGCGCTGGCGTCGCTGTTCGGCGCGCTGGCGCCGAATGCCACCCTGTTGATCATCGCGCGCGCGGCGCAGGGCATCGGTGCCGCGTTGCTGTTCCCGGCCACGCTGGCGCTGATCAACACGTTGTATGCGGAAGGCCCGGTGCGCAACCGCGCACTGGCGATCTGGAGCATGGCCAGTGCGGCCGGCCTGGCGCTGGGCACGCTGCTCGGTGGCGTGCTGACCCAGGCGTTCGGCTGGCCGGCGGTGCTGGCGGTGATCGTTCCGCTGGCCACCGCCTGTGCAGTCGCGGCCGGCGCGTGGTTGCCGGCCGATGGCCCGCGTGTGCAGGGCCGTTCCTTCGATCTGGCCGGTTGCCTCACCGTCACCGCCGGCGGCAGCCTGCTGGTCACCACCCTGGTGCAAGGGCCGGAGTGGGGCTGGACGGCACCGGCCACGCTGATCTGCCTGCTGCTTTCAGCCGTGCTGTTGACGGTGTTCGTACAGATCGAAAAACGCAGCCGTGACCCGCTGATGCAGTTTTCGCTGTTGCGCCTGTCGGGCCTGCGCGCGGCACTCGGCCTGACCTTCGCCTTCATGAGCAGCTATGGCGTGCAGTACTACTTCCTGGCGCTCTACTTCCAGGATGGTTACGGCTGGAGCCCGCTGCAGGCCGGCATGGCCTTCCTGCTGCCGACCGTGGTGTGCACGTTCGGCATCCGCATTGCCGAACGCATGCTGCGGCACCGTTCGCCACGGCAGGTGCTGGCCTGGGGCTTCGCGGCCGGTGCCATCGGCATCACTGCGGTGGCGCTGGCGATGCCGCATGGCGCCAGCTACTGGCCGCTGCTGCCGGGCATCGTGGTGCTCAGCGTGGGCCAGGGCATGAGCTGGACGGCGATGTGGATCGTGGCCGGGCAGGGCGTGCCGGGGCCGCAGCAGGGTGTGGCGTCCGGCATGGCCGCCACCGCACAGCAGATCGGCGGTGCGTTGGGACTGGCGGTACTGGTGATGGTGGCCAACGCCGCGCGTGGCACGCAGGAGGCAACCAGCCCTGATGCGCTGCAGGGCATGGTCAATGCGCAGTACGGCGCCGCGCTGTTCGCCGCGTTCGGCGTGGCCATCGCGCTGGGCCTGCGCCCGGCGCCGGTCGAATCGGCTGCTGCCGTCCGCCCGGTCAACGAGGCATGATTGAAGGCGCTGCCGTGGGTGGATGTGCCACGCCTGCGGTGGTGCCGGCCGCTGGCCGGCAACCCCGGGGTGGTTGGATCATTGAGGTTGCCGGCCAGCGGCCGGCACTACCGATACGGGATGGGACCACGCGCGTTCAACCGAACGCCAGCAACTGTGGCTGCAAGGCGCTGAAGATCCGCGCCAGCCGCTCCGCCCACGCCTGCTGCCCGGCGGCATCGGCGATCAGGTCCTGGCGGATCTCCAGTTCCACGTGCACCAGGCCGCGCCCTTCGCCGTGCACCGGTACCGCGTAGTCGCTGGTGCTGCTGACCGAATACGGTTCGTTGTCACCCACCACCAGGTCGCCTTCATCGCGCAGTGCCTGCAGCAGTGCATGCGCAAAGCGCGTGTCCTGGTGGTACAGCACGCCGGCGTGCCACGGCCGCTGCGTGCCGTTCATCACTGGCGTGAAGCTGTGCATCATCACCAGCAGGGTGGGGCGGCCGGCATCGCGGCGTGCATCCAGTTCCGCGTCGATGCGCGCATGGTAGGGCGCGTGGATCGCATCGATGCGCTGCTGCCGCTGTGCAGCCGACAGCCTGGCATTGCCCGGGACCACGGTGTGGTCGCTCACCTCCGGAATCAGCGTCGGCGAGGCCAGTGGGCGGTTGCAGTCGATCAGCAGCCGCGAATAGGTCTGTTCGATCGCCCATGCATCCAGCCGTTCGGCCAGTGCGCGGGTGGTGCCGGCGATGCCGATGTCCCAGCCGATATGGCGGTCCAGCTCGGCCTGGGCCAGGCCGAGCCCGGTCAGCGCGCGTGGCACCTGCTGGCCGGCGTGATCGGCCAGCAGCAGGTACGGCGAGGCGCCCTGCGGCCGGTGGAGGGTATAGATCGCCGGGTCGTCGGCGCCCAGCAGCGCCGGCAGCACGTGCAGGTCGGCGTCAGCCACGCGGGCGCCCGTCCAGGTGGTGCTCGATCATCCACAGGCCCGCCCACAGCTTGGCATCCAGCTCATAGCCTTCGCCCATCTTCTGCACCAGCCAGGCCGCCGCCTGCGAGCGCGGAATCTCGTGCACGGTGATGTCTTCGCTGTCATCGCCGCCACCTTCGCCGATCCGGCGCAGGCCGGTGGCGCGTACGAAGGCGATCTTCTCGCTGCTGGCGCCGGAGGACGTCGGGCCGATCATCAGCACTTCGGCGTGATCGGCGGTCCAGCCGGTTTCTTCTTCCAGCTCGCGCACGGCCGAGACTTCGATCGATTCGCCGGCGTGGATGTCGCCGACCAGGCCGGCCGGCATCTCGATGGTGGGGGCCTGCAGCGGCACGCGGAACTGTTCGACGAACAGCACCTTGTCCTCCGGGGTCACCGCGATGATGATCGCGGCCAGGCCACCGGCATGGGTACGTTCGCTGTATTCCCAGGTGCCGCGTACCAGCATGCGCTGGTACTTGCCTTCATAGACGACACGCGGGGCTTCGGTGTTGCGCTGGCTCATGCGGGCTCGCTGTGGGTGGGAAGAATATCGGGTACGCCGGCGGCATCGAACAGCCGGCGGCGGGTCATCGGGCCGAAGCGCAGGGTCTGGCACAGGCCGCCGAGCAGCTCGGGGTCGGCGGTCTGGCGCAGCAGGCCGGGTTGGCTGCCTTCCAGCGGCGCGTCCAGCGCGATGGTGGTCAGCTGGCGCCAGAGCAGGGCGTGCTCGCGCTGCTCGCGCAGGCGCACCGCCATCTGGGCGGCACCGCGCAGGCGCAGGAACGGCACTTCGTCCAGGCGTTCGTACAGCGCATCCAAGCTGCCGAAATGGGCCAGCAGCACAGCGGCGGACTTGCTGCCGACACCACTGACACCGGGAATGTTGTCCACCGCATCGCCGCACAGCGCCAGGTAATCGGCAATCTGGTGCGCGTGCACGCCGTGCCGTGCCTTCACGCCGGCCACGTCCCAGCGCTGGTTGCGGGCGTAGTCCCACTGTTCGTCGTGATCCAGCAGCAGCTGCGACAGGTCCTTGTCGGCGGAGATGATCACCCCGCGATGGCTGCCGCGGTGCACGTGCAGTGCGCTGCCGATCAGGTCGTCGGCTTCGTAGTCGTGGTGGGCGAGGATGGCAAGGCCCAACGCCGCGCACAGCGCCTTGCAGTGCACGAACTGGCGCTTGAGCGCTTCCGGTGCCGGATCACGGTTGGCCTTGTAGGCCGGATACAGGCGGTGGCGGAAGCCGCTGTCGAGCGCTTCGTCGAAGGCAATGGCGATGTGCCGCGGGCGCTCGCGCTCCAGCAGGTCCAGCAGGAAGCGGGCGAAGCCGTGCACAGCATTGGTCGGCCAGCCCTGCGCGTCCTGGAACTGGTCCGGCAGCGAGTGCCAGGCGCGGAACACGTAGATGCTGGCATCGACCAGGTACAGCGACGGCGGCGGTGCCGGCAGGGTCATGCCGGCGGCGTCCAGTCCTGCAGCAGGGTCGCTGGGTCGGGGCGCTCGCGCTCGGGCACGTCGGCCTTGGCGGTGCCGATGTGGATGAAGCCGGCGATGCGTTCACCCTCGACCAGGCCCAGGTGGGCCTGCACGACAGGATCGAAGGCCATCCAGGCCGTCAGCCACTGTGCGCCGAAGCCAAGCGCCTGCGCGGCCTGCAGCAGGGCGAAGCAGACGCAGCCGGCGGTCATCAGCTGTTCCTGTTCCGGCACCTTCGGGTCCGGGCGTGGGCTGGCGACCACCACGATCACCAGCGGGGCGTGGCTGAAACGCTGGCGGTCCTTCTCGAACACGGCCTCGCCGGCATGCGGGTCGCGCTGGCGGCTGCGCTTGGCCAGGAAGTCGCCCAGAGTGTGACGTGCATCGCCGGCGATCTTCAGGAAGCGGAACGGCACGCGCTTGCCGTGGTCGGGCACGCGCACGGCCGACGCCAGCATCCGCTGCAGGGTGGCCGGGTCCGGGCCGGGCTCGCCCAGTTGCCGCGAAGGCACTGAGCGGCGGGCATCCAGGGCGAGCAGGGCAGCGGGGTCGGGCATGGAGTCTGAACCGGTCATCACGGGTGTTTGATTATAGTCGGGGTGGTCAATGACGCCGTCTGTGTCGCGTCCGGCCCCTGAATACCAAACTGTGATGAACATCATGCCACTGGCGGGAAACGGACAGCCGCTTCCCCTCGCCTCGTGGGCCTTGCACGGCTTACGATACCCCTCTTGCCGGGCCGCCGGTCATGAGGTTTGAAGTGAGGACTGTTTCACTGTCCGTGACGGGCTGGCCGGCCTACCATCGACGTTCCGGTACATGGGGTGTGCCGGTCGTCGCGATGTCCATGCTGTCTGTCGTACCAGAGAAGGTGGGGAGCCTTCCCGAATGATGAGCGTGCCCACACCGATGGGATCGCCGGGCCGTGACCCGGCCCAGCTCCAGCTTGCCCGGGACATGGTCCTGCCCGCGCTGTGCCAGGCCTTCGGGGCCGCACTGGCGCGTTTCGACGATGCCCTGTTCGACCGCGCCGGCAATGCCGGCTCGTCGCAGTTGCTGTTCCTGGACGCGATGCGCGAACTGCGCCGCCGCCGTGAGGAGATCGCTGCCGCCTTCGCCGGCCACCTGCAGCAGGCGTGGGCCGCATTGGCGGCCGGTGAGCCGCTGTCGGCCGAGGCGACCCTGTCCGGGCCGGCCGAGGATGGCCTGAGCCTGCTGGCCGAACACGTACTGGAATCGCGGTTGGCGGTGCGCAATTTCGCCACTGTATTGCTGCGTGACTTCAAGCCGGTGCTGGCGCGGCTGGACCGCCGCCTGGGCCGGTTGATCGGCGGCGTGGAACTGGACGCCGACCACAATCCCATCAGCCCCGAACATCTGGGCGTGGCCATCCACGAGGCCTTTGCCGGCTGCGAACTGGCCCCGGAAGTGCATCTGGTGCTGATCAAGCTGTGCGAGCGCGACCTGCGTGCACCGGTCGGCCGCATCTACGAGAAGCTGGACGAGCAGCTGGCCGCAGCCGGCGTGATGTCGCAGATGGGGGCTCCGCAGCGCCCACAACCACCGGCACCGGATCCGCGCATGACCGGGATGCTGGATGACCTGGTCGAGCATCGCCACGGCGCGGGCGTCGATCCGGGGTTCAGCGATGACGAGCAGGCCGCACCGGCCTGGGCGCAGCGCTTTGCCGCCCGCTGGTCCGAGCGCCGCGGGCATATGCAGCAGCACCTGGGCGGCGATGATGGCGCCGCCGGCGAGGCCTACGCCGGCCAGCAGGGCATGCTGCTGGAAGCGTTGCACGAACTGCTGCAGCAGACCCGCCATGTGCGTGAGGACGCCACGTCTGCGGCACAGGTGGCGGTCGGCCAGCAGCGCCCGCTCAGCCAGCGCGAAATGATGTCGGTGCTGTCGCTGCTGCAGGCCACGCCGAGCGCGACGCTGCGTGCAGCCATCGGCGAGGACGGCGAATCGCTGGCGCAGCGGCTGAAGAGCGAAGTGCTGTCCAGCGCCACCCAGCTCGGCGTCGATCCGGGCCAGACCCGGCTGGACCCGCAGGATGAGGATGCCATCGACCTGGTCGGCATGCTGTTCGACGTGATGCTGGACGAACGTGAACTGGAAGGCCGCTCGCGCGAACTGATCGGCCGCCTGGTCGTGCCTTTCGTCAAGGTCGCCATGCTCGACCGCCGCATGTTCGTGCAGAAGACCCATCCGGCGCGCAAGCTGCTCAATTCGCTGGCCGAGGCCTGCGAGGGCAACACCGGCGAGAGCCAGGCCGAGCGCATGCTGATGGCCAAGGTCGAGGAGATCATCGAGCGCCTGGTGGCCGAGTTCAACGAAAACCTGGCGATCTTCCTGACCCTGGAAGAAGAATTCCGCGAGTTCCTGGTGCAGCATCGCCGCCGCGTGGAAATCGCCGAGCGTCGCGCCGCAGAAACGCAACGCGGCCAGGAAAAGCTGGAAATGGCCCGCACCCGGGCCGGTGCGGAACTGGATCGTCGCATCGGTGATGCCACCCTTCCGCCGGCCATTGCCGAGTTCCTGCGCCAGCCCTGGCAGCACCACCTGACCCTGGCGCTGCTGCGCGAGGGCGAAGAAGGCGCGTCGGTGGCCGAGGCACTGAGCCTCGGCGACGGCCTGCTGGAGGAAGTGGCCGAGGCACGCCGGCAGATTGTCGGCAAGCCATGGCTGCAGGCCTGGCAGCCGGTGCTGGCCAAGGTGTTTGCCAGCGTCGGTGTGCACGGCGATGCGGCTACCGGTGCGATCGACGCCCTGCACGACACGTTGCAGGGCATCGCCGAGTCGCGGCCGGAACTGCAGCGCGCGCTGCCCGAGCTGCCGCAGGTCGCGCTGCCGGCACCGCCGGTGGCCGAATCGCCAGCGGTGGAACTCAGCGGGCAGATCGATGCCGACGATTTCGACAACGCCGATGCCGACCGCTTCCGACGCATGGAAATCGGCAACTGGTTGGACTTCGTCGACAAGGACGGCAAGGTCCAGGCGGGCAAGCTGTCCTGGGTCAGCCCGATTTCCTCGCGCCTGCTGTTCGTCAACCGTCGCGGCGTGCGCTTCTGCGTGGCCTCGCCAGAAGAGCTGGCGGTGATGGTGCGGCTCGGCCGCCTGCGTGCCCACGTTGACGATGGCGCCTTCGACAGCGCCATGCAGGGCGTGATCGACCGCCTCGACCCGGGCAGCACCACACTGCACTGAGTGCTGGCTGCCTGCTAGGATCGGGAAAACTCACCGATCAGCGGGGACCTGCATGGCCGTGGCGTTGCTGGGGATCAAGGAGACCGCGCCGGGTGAACGGCGCGTGGCGTTGACACCGGAAACCGCGCGCAAGCTCGGTGCCCTCGGCATTACGGTCTGGTACGAGGCCGGCGCCGGGCTGGCCGCCGGCTTCACCGATGCCGCCTATGACGACGCCGGCGCACGTGTCTTCGACGCGGGCCGCTGGGCCGAGATCGATATCCTGCTGTGCGTGCAGGCACCTCCTGCGACGGTGCTGGAGCAGCTCAGGCCCGGTGCCAGCGTGGTTGGCCTGCTGGCACCGGCCAACGATCCGGCGCTGGCCGCGCTGGCGGCCGATGATCGCCTGCAGCTGTTCCCGCTGCAGCAGCTACCGCGCACCACCCGCGCGCAGGCGATGGATGTACTCAGTTCGCAGGCCGGCATGGCCGGCTACAAGGCAGCGCTGATTGCCGCCGAACGCGCGCCGCGCTTCTTCCCGATGCTGACCACCGCCGCTGGCACCGTGCGACCGGCCAAGGTGCTGGTGATCGGTGCCGGCGTGGCGGGCCTGCAGGCCATCGCCACCGCGCGGCGCCTCGGTGCACAGGTGGAAGGTTTCGATGTGCGCCCGGAAACCCGCGAGCAGATCCAGTCACTGGGTGCGCGCTTCCTCGATCTTGGCGTGAGCGCGGCCGGTGAAGGCGGCTACGCGCGTGCGTTGACCGACGAGGAGCGCGCCGAGCAGCAGCGTCGGCTGGCCGACCACCTGCGCGGCGTGGACGTGGTGATCTGCACGGCTGCCGTACCCGGTCGGCCGGCGCCGACCATCGTGACCGCCGCGATGGTGGAGGGCATGGCCACCGGCAGCGTCATTGTCGATCTGGCGGCCGAGAGCGGCGGCAACTGTGCACTGACCCAGCCGGGGCACTGCATCGAACACCAGGGCGTGACCATCGATGGTCCGCTGGGCCTGGCCAGTCGCGGCGCGACCCAGGCCAGTGAGATGTATGCGCGCAACCTGCTCAACTTCGTTGCGCTGTTCGTGCGCGAGGGGCGGCTCGGTTTCGACTGGGACGACGAGCTGCTGGCAAAGACGCGCTGGCAGGCATGAATGACGTGGGGTCAGATCCCTTTGCCTCTGGCAAAGGGATCTGACCCCGATCTCCCGCAATCTGCCAGGGGTCGGATCCCTTTGCGTCAGCAAAGGGCTCTGACCCCGTTCCCCGGGGCCTTACCGCGGCTTCGCCGGCGGCGGGTTGTCGCGCACCCAGTCCCGGCGCTGCTCCGGCGTCATCTGCGACCAGCGCTCGCGCAGCGCGTCGCGCTGTGCCGGCGGCATGTTGCGCATCTGCCCGAACAGGGCGCGTGCCTGTTCACGCTGTTCCGGGCTCATGTGCTCGAAGCGGCGCAGGCCGCGGCGTGCCTTGTCGCGCTCCTCCGGGCTCATCGATTGCCAGCGCTGGCCGTGCGAGAGCATGCGCTGGCGCTGGCCGGCATCAGCGCTGTTCCAACGGTCGCGCAGCGGCGCCAGCAGGGACTCTCGCTGGGATTCGCTCAATTGCTCCCACGCAGGCAATGGCGCGACCGGTGCGGCAGGGGCGGGCGTGGCGTTCTGCGCCAGCACCGGAACGGCCGGCAGCAGCGGCAGGGTCAACAGCAGTGGCAGGGCAAGCAGTCGGGACATGATTTACTCCATCGCCAGGTCGGTATCGCCCAGCCACAGGTACAGATCGGGATTTTCGTCGTAGAGCGCGCCGTTGTCTTCCACTGACGCAAGCACGGGGTCCGGCGGCGGACCCGCAAGCGTGCCATGGCCGGTGAACTGCAGGCCGATGCCCAGTGCAACCACCAGTGAGCAGGCGCTGGCCAGCCACCAGCGCCAGCGCCCACGATGGGTGGTGGCCGTGGCGCCGTGGCGAGCTTGGCGCAGCCGGGCCAGCGTTGCCGGCGACAGCGCCTGCAGCGACTGCGCGTGCAGGCGGCGCAGGGTGTCATCGGAAGGCAGGGAGCGGTTCACGGGTGGGTCTCCAGGTAGTCCTGCAGCGCCTGCCGGGCGCGTGCCAGATGGGTTTTTACCGCGCCTTCGCTGCAGCCCATGGCGCGGGCGGTGGTGGCCCCGTCCAGGTCCTGCAGCACGCGCAGGGTGAAGGCCTCGCGCTGGCGGGCGGGCAGGGTGCGCAACGCGTCCACCAGCTGCTGGTACTGCTGGCGCTGCTCATGTGCCTGTGCCGGGTCCGGGCCGGGATCGGCCCAGTCGATCTCGCCGCCTTCCGCGTCCTGGTTGTCGCGCCAGAACGGCAGGCGGAAGCGGCGCCGGCGCTGCAGGTCGATCACCCGGCGGCGCAGGATGCTCCAGAACAGCGGCGCCCATTCGGCGGCCGGCTTGTCGGTGTAATCCAGCATGCGCAGCAGCGCGTCCTGCACCGCATCCATGGCGTCTTCGCGCTGGCGCAGGCCGGCCTCGGCGAAGCGGAACGCACGCGGGCCGACGCTGGCCAGGAATGCCTCCAGCGATGCCGGCAGGGCATCGGTCTCGGCGCTCGGGGGGGCGGGGCTGCTCACCAGCACAGGGTACGGTTCCTCGCTCGGGGTCACCATCGACAACGCGTGAGCGGCGCTCCGGTTGACGCCGGGTGCGCGCCGGGTTCAGCCCATGGTTATGATGGGCCGACGAAGACAGAGCAGGAGCGTTGCCGGTGAGTGACGGGTTCGTAGCGCTGTACATCTTCATGCTGGCAGCCATCGCCGGCCACGTGATCATTTCGCGGGTGCCGGTGATCCTGCATACCCCGCTGATGTCGGGCTCCAACTTCATCCACGGCATCGTGCTGATCGGCGCGATGGTGGTACTGGGGCATGCGCAGACGCCGCTGGAGAAGGCACTGGGCTTCCTGGCCGTGGTGCTCGGCGCCGGCAATGCCGCCGGTGGCTACGTGGTCACCGCGCGCATGCTGGAAATGTTCAAGCCGAGCGCGCCCAGGGGCGGCAAGGACGAACCGAAGGAGCCGCAGGCTTGAACATCAGCACCGTCGAACTGCTCGACTGGCTGGTCAAGGCCAGCTACCTGGTCGCCGCCACGCTGTTCCTGCTCGGCCTGCAGCGCATGGCCTCGCCGCTGACCGCGCGCAGCGGCATCCGCTGGGCAGGGCTGGGCATGCTGCTGGCCACCGCGGCCACCTTCTTCCTGCCCGAACTGCACAACGTGCCGTTGATCCTGGTGGCACTGCTGCTGGGTGCGGGCCTGGCCTGGTGGTCGGCCGGCAAGGTTGCCATCACCGACATGCCGCAGATGGTGGCGCTGTACAACGGCATGGGAGGTGGCTCGGCGGCGGCGATCGGTGCGGTGGAACTGCTGCGCTATGCCTTCCTGGCCCACCGCGATACCAGCCACTGGAGCGCGCAGGCGCTGGCCGACCTGGCCGCGCGCCAGCCCTCCGGCACGATGCTGCTGCTGGCGGTGGTCGGCGCGGCGATCGGCGCGGTGTCGCTGTCCGGCTCGGTGATCGCGTGGGCCAAGCTGGATGGACGCCTGGACAAGCGCGTGACCTGGCCCGGCCAGCAGGTGATGAACCTGCTGGTGGCGCTGGCGGTGGTGGTGCTGGCGATCATCGCGGCCAGTACGCTCAGTGCCTGGGCGATCGTTGCCTTCTTCGTGCTGGCACTGGCGCTGGGCGTGCTGATGACGCTGCCGATCGGCGGTGCCGACATGCCGGTGGTGATCTCGCTGTACAACGCGTTCACCGGCCTGGCAGTGTCGTTCGAAGGTTATGTGCTGGGCAACGAGGCGCTGATCATCGCCGGCATGATGGTCGGCGCGGCCGGCATCCTGCTGACCCGGCTGATGGCCAAGGCGATGAACCGGCCGATCCGCAACGTGCTGTTCTCCAACTTCGGCGGCGGTGCTGGTGGCGAAGCGCAGGCGATCAGCGGCGCGCAGAAGCCGATCGAAGCCTCGGATGTCGCGGCGATGATGGCCTACGCCGAACGCGTGGTGATCGTGCCTGGATACGGCATGGCCGTGGCCCAGGCCCAGCACAAGATCTGGGAACTGGCGCAGCGGCTGGGCCAGCGCGGGGTGAAGGTGAAGTTCGCCATCCACCCGGTCGCCGGGCGCATGCCCGGGCACATGAACGTACTGCTGGCCGAAGCGGGCGTGCCCTACGACCTGATCGCCGACATGGATGACATCAATCCGGAGTTCACCAACACCGACGTGGTACTGGTGATCGGTGCCAACGACGTGGTCAATCCGGTCGCGCGTACTGATCCGGCCAGCCCGATCTACGGCATGCCGGTGCTGGACGTGGTCAACGCGCGCAACGTGGTGGTGATCAAGCGCGGCAAGGGCACCGGCTTCGCCGGTATCGAGAATGCGCTGTTCTACGCTGACAATACCCGCATGCTCTATGGCGACGGCGCCGAAGCGGCCGCCTCGCTGGTGAGCGAGCTGAAGGCGCTCGACGGCGGGCATTGAAGACCGGGGTCGGATCCCTTTCCGCAGGACAGGGCTCTGACCCCTTTGCCGGCCAGCGGCCGGCACTACCGGATCCGCGCGTGGCGGCTGCATCTGGTAGGTGCGGACCTGGGGCCGCGCGCTTTTGCCGGCCAGCGGCCGGCACTACCGGATCCGCGCGTGGTGGTTGCCTCTGGTAGGTGCGGGCCTTGGTCCGCACGCTTTTGCCGGCCAGCGGCCGGCACTACCCCCCCATCCGCGCGTGGCGTGGATCTACGCGCTCAGCGCGCCAGCCAGGCGCCGACGACCACGGCCACGGCCAGCCACAGCCATTCCATCGCGCCATTGGCCAGGGTGATCAGGGTCCAGGCCAGGTGCGGGCCCATCCGCGTGGTGGCGTCCCACAGGTCCAGACCGATCGAGCCGCCCATCCAGGCGCTGGCGATGGCCCAGTTGGCCACGGCGGCCACCAGCAGAGTGCCGAGCACGACCAGGGCGATGCGCAACCGGCCCGGGCCCAGTGTGCCCAGGCGCAGCATGAACACCAGTTCCAGGGCGGACACTACCGCCATCCAGCCGACCTGTCGGCCGGTCATCAGCGCCAGGACCATCCAGGCGAGGGGAGCAACAAGCAGACCCAGCAACAGCATGAGGGACCAGAGCCAGGTGACGGTCCTGGCACGCGTGGCAATGGAGGACATCGAAGCTCCCTGAAGATCACCCACAGGATACTGTGGTTTGCCGCAGTGCACCGGCGGTGCCGGGGCGGCTGGGCTAGAATGCCGTCTTGCGTGGCCCCGGCCACGGCCCCATATCGGTCCCCATGTATTCCCGTAGCAGCGAACCTGTCCACTTCGAACGCGATTGCGAGGCCGTGATGGTCCCGCAGGGCGATACCGTGACCCTGCCTGCCGGCAGCTATGGGTACATCACCCAGGCGCTGGGCGGCAGCTATTCGGTGTTCGTCGAGGGCAACCTGTTCCGCATCGCCGGCAAGGACGGCGACGCCATCGGCAAGGAGGCGCCGGCACCGCTCGAGCTGCCGGCCGACGCCACCGATGAGCAGGTGGAACAACTGGTGTGGCAGCAGCTGCGCACCTGCTTCGACCCGGAGATTCCGGTCAACATCGTTGAACTGGGCCTGGTCTATGAAGTCGAGATCAAGCATCTGGACGAAGGCAAGCGCGAGATCGACGTGAAGATGACCCTGACCGCACCGGGCTGTGGCATGGGCGAGATCCTGGTCGACGACGTGCGCAGCAAGCTTGAAATGATCCCGACGGTGGCCGAGGCCGACGTCGACCTGGTGTTCGACCCGCCGTGGAACCAGCACATGATGTCCGAGGCGGCGCGGCTCGAGACCGGCATGCTTTGACCCAGGGCCCGCAGTGACGCGGGCCCGGCACTACCCGCAACCAGAACAGGAATCCTCCGGTGTCCCAGTCCATTCCCAGCTTCGCCGTCACCCGTTCGGACCACCCGCGCAGCGCTGAAGAGCGCGCCAAGATCCTGGAGAAGCCGGGCTTCGGCCTGCACTTCACCGATCACATGGTGGAAGTGCGCTGGGACAAGGATGCCGGCTGGCACAACGCCAGTGTGCGTGCCTACGGCCCGCTGCAGCTGGACCCGGCCGCGGCCGTGCTGCACTACGGCCAGGAGATCTTCGAAGGCATCAAGGCCTACCGCCATGCTGACGGCTCGATCTGGACCTTCCGCCCGGATGCCAACGGCCGTCGCCTGCAGCGTTCGGCGCAGCGCCTGGCGCTGCCGGAACTGCCGGTGGAGATCTTCGTCGAATCGCTGAAGCAGCTGATCGCCGTCGACAGCGAGTGGGTGCCGTCGGCCGACGAGTCGAGCCTGTACTTCCGCCCGTTCATGATCGGCGACGAAGCCTTCCTCGGCGTGCGCGGCGCGCACAAGGCCGGCTACTACGTCATCGCCAGCCCGGCCGGCCCGTACTTTGCCAAGGGCGTGGCCCCGGTGTCGATCTGGCTGTCCACCGAATACGCGCGCGCGGCCAAGGGCGGCACCGGCGCCGCCAAGTGCGGTGGCAACTACGCCGCCTCGCTGCTGCCGCAGCAGAAGGCGCAGGCGCAGGGCTGCTCGCAGGTGCTGTTCCTGGACCCGGTCGAAGGCAAGTACCTGGAAGAACTGGGCGGCATGAACGTGTTCCTGGTCTACAAGGACGGTACGCTGGTCACCCCGGAACTGTCCGGCAGCATCCTCGAGGGCATCACCCGCGAGAGCATCCTGCAGCTGGCGCGCGACCGTGGCATGAAGGTCGAAGAGCGCAAGGTCAGCATCGACGAGTGGAAGGACGGCGTGGCCTCCGGTGCGATCAGCGAAGTGTTTGCCTGTGGCACTGCGGCGGTGGTCACCCCGATCGGCCAGCTGAAGGGCGAGGGTTTCTCGGTGGGCGACATCAACGCGCCGGCCGGCGAAGTGACCATGTCGCTGCGCAAGGAACTGACCGACATCCAGTACGGCCGCCTGCCGGACCGGCACAACTGGCTGGTCAAGCTGGGCTGATCGCTCACGCTGAACTGTAGAGCCGAGCCCACGCCCGGCTGCGTTTCTGGAAAGCCCGTCCCTGTGACGGGCTTTCTGCGTTGTGGACAGGTGGGTGGGGTCAGATCCTTTTCCGTGGGAAAAGGGATCTGACCCCGGCTCCGACCCCGAATCGGCGGATGCCGATGTCGGCAAAGTCATCGCAGGACAGGTGATGACCCAGTCAGGTGTGTGCAGGAGATGAGAAAGTTCCTTCACCTTCACAAACCCTCGACCCGGGAAGTCTCAGAACGAACATTTCATCTTGCTGAAAAGACGCTGAAAATCTTGTGGTGTCCGGTTTTGGTCATTAGCGTCATCTACACGGCGGATCGATAGGGGGATCCGCTGACTCGCCGGACTTCGAACCTCGCCAACGCAAGCCAGCCCATGGTTCGGGCCGGTGCTTCTGCCGATTCCGGCATTCACACCACTAGAAAGGGAAATACGATGTCCCAGGTAACGCAACCGCGTGTGCGTCGAGTGTGGGTGGTCCTTGGTGCGTCCGTTCTGTCATCGCTGCTGCTGGCCACGCCTGCGCTGGCCGGTGACGTCCAGCTCAGCGGCCTGCAGTCCGCGCCGACGCACCAGCGCTTCATCGTGAAGTACCGCGACGGCAGTGCGCCGGTGGCCAACACCACCGCACTGGCCTCTTCGCTGAAGAGTGCCGCCGCCGGCCTGGCCAGCAGCCAGGGCCGTGCGCTGGGCCTGCAGCAGGTCCGCAAGCTGGCCGTCGGCCCGACCCTGGTCAGGACCGACCGCCCGCTTGACCAGGCTGAATCCGAGCTGCTGATGCGCAAGCTGGCCGCCGACCCGAACGTGGAATACGTCGAAGTCGACCAGATCATGCGTGCGACGCTGACCCCGAATGACACCCGCTTCAGCGAACAGTGGGGCTTTGGTACCTCCAACGCGTCGATCAACGTGCGGCCGGCCTGGGACAAGGCCACCGGCACCGGCGTGGTGGTGGCCGTGATCGATACCGGCATCACCAACCATCCCGATCTCAACGCCAACATCCTGCCCGGCTATGACTTCATCAGCGATGCCGCGATGGCGCGCGATGGCGGTGGCCGCGACAGCAACCCGAACGACGAGGGCGACTGGTATGGCGCCAACGAGTGCGGCTCGGGCATCCCGGCGTCCAACTCCAGCTGGCACGGCACCCACGTCGCCGGCACCGTGGCGGCGGTGACCAACAACAGCACCGGCGTGGCCGGCACGGCGTTCAACGCCAAGGTCGTCCCGGTGCGCGTGCTCGGCAAGTGCGGCGGCTATACCTCCGACATCGCCGATGCGATCGTGTGGGCCTCCGGCGGCACCGTCAGTGGCGTGCCGGCCAATGCCAATCCGGCGGAAGTCATCAACATGTCGCTGGGCGGCGGCGGCACCTGCTCGGCCACCTACCAGAACGCGATCAACGGCGCGGTCAGCCGCGGCACCACCGTGGTGGTCGCCGCCGGCAACAGCAACACCAACGTGTCCTCGTCGGTGCCGGCCAACTGCGCGAACGTGATCGCGGTGGCGGCCACGACCTCGGCCGGTGCTCGTGCCAGCTTCTCCAACTATGGTGCCGGCATCGACATTTCCGGCCCGGGCCAGAGCATCCTGTCCACCCTCAACACGGGCACCACCACGCCGGGCAGCGCCACCTATGCGTCCTACAACGGCACCTCGATGGCGGCGCCGCATGTGGCCGGTGTGGTGGCCCTGATGCAGTCGGTGGCGCCGAGCCCGCTGAGCCCGGCACAGGTCGAAAGCATCATCAAGAGCACCGCACGCCCGCTGCCGGGCGCCTGCTCGGGGGGCTGCGGCGCCGGCATTGTCGACGCCAACGCGGCCGTGGATGCGGCGATCAATGGCGGTGGCCCGAACCCGGGCGGCAACGTGCTGCAGAACAACGTGCCGGTGACCGGCCTGGGCGCCGCGACCGGTGCCGAGCTGAACTACACCGTCGCCGTTCCGGCCGGCAGCACCCAGTTGCGCGTGGCAATCAGTGGCGGCAGCGGTGATGCCGACCTGTACGTGCGCCAGGGCAGTGCCCCGACCGATACCACCTACACCTGCCGTCCGTACCTGAGCGGCAACAGCGAGACCTGCACCATCAACAGCCCTGCCGCCGGCACCTGGTATGTGCGGGTGAAGGCGTACAGCACCTTCTCGGGCCTGACCCTCAACGCCCAGTACTGAGCCCAAGTCCCTCTCCATGGGCACGCCCTGGCTTCGGCCGGGGCGTTTTTGTCCGGGTGGGTGCCGACCTCGGCCGGCACGCTGTTCCTCAGACCGACTCGAAACGGTTCGCCGCCACGTTCTTGCGCACGTGCTGCGGGTCGAAGATCCGCCCGTTCATCGCGATGTACACGCCGCTCGGCAGCGACTGCACCGCACCGATCGCACAACCGATGTTGAACTCCGCATCCGAGCCGCGGAAGCGTGCCGGGCTCAGCGCACCGGTCATCACGATGGTCTTGTCCGGGATCGTCGCCAGCACCTTGCCGGTCTGCACCATCGAATCGGTGCCGTGGGTCACCAGCACGTGCCGGGTGGGCTGCGCGGCGATGGTGGCGCGGATCAGCTCGCGGTCTTCGTCGTTGATGTGCAGCGAATCCTTGCGCAGGATCGGAATCACGTTGAAGCGGAACGTCACGCCCAGCTCGCGCAGGATCATGCCGATCTGCGGATCGCCGATCTGGTAGTCCGACTTGTCGTCGAAGTAGATCTTGTCGATCGTGCCACCGGTGGTGACGACCAGGAGCTCTTCCATCATGTGCATGCGCGAAACCAGGACAGGGACTGCGGCGCGGGGCCAGGAATGCAGATGATAAGGCCCTGGGCGCGCAGCGTCAGCGCCGCTTGCCGAAGCGGGCGCGCAGGCCGGGCAGGCTGGCGCTGAAGATCACCAGCAGCGCCAGCGCGATCTCGATCAGCGCCAGCCAGCGCGTCTCCGGGTGGCTCCAGGCGCTCATCACGCCGTGGCTGAACCAGCCCAGCGCCAGCACCGAGGCCCAGAAGCCGGCCTTGCGCCAGCCCAGGCGCACGGCGATGGCCAGTGCCAGCGGTGGCGCGGTGAACACCAGCTGGGTGGCCAGCCAGTGCCTGTCATTGATGAACCAGCCTGCGAACAGCGCGGCCAGCCCCATCAGGGCCAGCAGCAGGACCGTGCGCGGCGCGCGGTTCATCGGGCCAACCGCTGCGCGATGTCGGCCACCCGGCGCCCCAGCGCGCGCGCCAGCACCGCTTCGTCGTCGGTCGGCTGCGGATCGTCGGCGGCACCGGCCACGTGGCTGGCGCCATAGGGCGTGCCGCCACTGGTGGTGTGGCTCAGCGCCGGTTCGGTGAACGGGATGCCGACGATCACGCAGCCGTGGTGCAGCAGTGGCACCTGCATCGACAGCAGGGTCGATTCCTGGCCGCCGTGCATCGAGGCGGTGGACGTGAACACGCCGGCCGGCTTGCCGGACAGGGTGCCATTGACCCATTCGGCGCCCAGCCCATCCAGGAAGTGCTTGACCGGCGCGGCCATGTTGCCGAAGCGGGTGGGGCTGCCGAGCAGCAGGCCCTGGCAGTCGACCAGGTCCTGCACGCTCACGTAGGGGGCGCCATCGTCGGGTACCGGTGGCTGCGCGGTCTGGGTCACGGCGGCCACCGGCGGCACCGTGCGCAGGCGCGCGGTCATGCCCGGCACTTCGCCGATGCCCCGCGCGATCTGGCGCGCCAGCCGTGCCACCGAACCGCCCCGGCTGTAGTACAGCACCAGAATCTCGCCCATCGTGCCCGCTTCTCCTCGTCGTGTGGCTACCAGTATGGCTATCCTGCCAGCATTCCGCATCGGGTACCCTTCCACCGATGGAACCTTTGGATACGCTCAACCTGTGGATGGAGCGCGCGCGGGATCGCGCACGGGCCATCAGTTTCGGCCGCTTCCTGTGGCATCGCTTCCTCGACGACCGCCTGTTCCAGGCAGCGGCGGCGCTGGCCTACACCACGGTGTTCGCGCTGGTACCGCTGGCGATCGTGGTATTCGGTGTGCTGTCGGCCTTCCCCGTCTTCGACCGCTGGAGCGATCAGCTCAGCGACTACGTATTCTCCAACTTCGTGCCCTCCGCGGCGCGTGCGGCCGAGGGCTACCTGCGGCAGTTCTCGGCCAGTGCCGGCCAGCTGACGGCGGCCGGCTTCATCGCACTGGTGGCCTCACTGCTGATCACGCTCAACAGTGTGGAAGAGACCTTCAACCAGATCTGGCGGGTCGGCTCGACCCGGCCCAAGCTGACCCGCTTCCTGGTCTACTGGACCGTGCTGACCTTGGGCGCGATGCTCGCCGCCGCATCGCTTGCGGTATCGGCGCGGGTGTTCGCGATGCCGTTGTTCGGTACCCAGGAGGGCCGTTGGTTGGCCGAGCTGGCGCTGCGGCTGGCGCCGATCCTGATCGAGTTCGTCTGCATCACGCTGATGTTCCGGGTGGTGCCGCACCACACGGTGAAATGGCGGCATGCCGTGCCCGGCGCGATCCTGGCGGCGGTCATCCTGGAACTGGTGAAGTGGGGCATCGGTGCCTATCTGGGCAGCTTCCAGTCCTACCAGAAACTGTATGGCACGGTGGCGTTCGTGCCGATCCTGCTGCTGTGGATCTACCTGTGCTGGGTGGCGGTGCTGCTGGGGGCGTCGCTGGCTTCTTCGATGGCCGCCTTCCGCTACCAGCCGGTGGAACTGCGCCTGCCGCAGGGGTATGAGTTCTATGGACTGCTGCGCCTGCTTGGCCGCTTCCAGCATGCACGGGCCAAGGGCAAGGGCCTGGCCGATGACGAGATCCTGCGGCTGGAGCCGATGCTGACCGATTCACTGCTGCAGGACCTGATCTGCAACCTGCAGGAGATCGACCTGCTGCGCCGCGACGAGCGGGGCGAGTGGCTGCTGTCGCGTGACCTGGACCAGGTCAGCCTGGCCGATCTGTACGAATGTACCCAGCTGCGCATCCCGGTGGCCGAGCAGCACCTGCCGTACCGTGATGACAGCCTGGGCCGTGCCGCACTGGCGGCGCTGGACGATCTGCGGCTGCCCCTGCGCGAACGCCTGAAGCGCAAGGTCAGTGATATCTATACCGACTCTGGAGACATGCCATGACCCGCAAGACGCCGTTGCCGCTGCTGCTCCCGTTGACCCTGCTGCTGGCCCTGGCGGCCTGCAAGCCGGCCCAGGAGCCGACACCGGCCAGCAGCCAGCCGCCGGCACAGGCGCCGACGCCGACCACTCCGGCACCGGTCGATGAAACCCCGGCCGAGCGCACCACTGCCGAATTCCCGACCTTGAAGATGAAGGCGGTGGATGGCAGCGACTACGATCTGGCCGCGCATCGTGGCAAGTGGGTGGTGGTGAACTTCTGGGCGACCTGGTGCGCCCCGTGCCGCAAGGAGATGCCCGAGCTGTCGGCGCTGCATGCGATGCGCAGCAACATCGAGGTGGTCGGCCTGGCCTACGAGGACATCGAAGTGCCGGAAATGCAGTCGTTCCTGACCAAGCATCCGGTGACCTATCCGATCGTGATCGTGGACCCGTTCGATCCGCCGGCCGACTTCGCCACGCCGCGAGGCCTGCCGTTGACGCATCTGCTGGATCCGCAGGGCAAGCTGGCCCACACTTTCCTTGGCCCGGTGACCGCCGCCGACATCGAAAAGCAGATCGCGGCCGCCAAGTAGTGGGTGGGTCGGCAGGGCCTGCGGCCCTGCACCTCGGTACGCGCCATCGCATGCGCGCTGCCGCTCCCACGCTTCGCTGCGCGAACCGCGGGCCCCACTTACCAACACCCAAACCCCCGCCGCTTCGCGGCCGCCCCCTGGCTCAGGGGGGGCTCTGCCCCAGACACGATCCGACGCCCGCCAGGCCAATGGGATTGCCGATGGGGTCAGATCCGCTTTCCGCAGGAAAACGGATCTGACCCCGGTTCCATTTCGATATCTGACAGATGTGTCGACCAAGGTCGACACCTACCAACAGCCGCAGGGATCTGTCAGAGGCGGGGCGGTTGGGTGGGTAGGACACGCCGTAGACCCGTCCATGGGGGCTCGATGTCGCCATCCATGGCGCCAACGGTCGTGCCCACCCACCGCGCCGCCATCCCGCGGATGCCAGCTGTTGCTGTTGCTGTTGCCGTTGCCGTTGCCGTTGCGTTGAGCAGGTGCAGGGTGCAACCCTGCCGAACAACCCTAATCCTCGACCGGGAAATCCTCGATGGGCTTCAGCACATCGTAGTGCTCGCGATGCAGCTTGCCCTTCAGCTTCGGCAGCTCCGGCAACGGTGCATCCACCCGTGTGTCCGGCAACCGGTCCAGCAGGTTGCGCACCAGGGTCAGTCGCCCCAGCCGCTGGTCGTTGAAATCCACCAGCGTCCACGGCGCAGCCTCGCGATGCGTCGCGCGCAGCATCGCCTCGCGGGCTTCGGTATAGGCGCTGTACTTGCTGCGCGATTTCAGGTCGACCGGGGACAGCTTCCAGCCCTTCAGCGGATCGAGGTGGCGTTCGGCGAAGCGCTTCTCCTGCTGCTCCTGGTCCACGCACAGCCAGTACTTGAACAGCAGGATGCCGTCATCCACCAGCAGCTGCTCGAACACCGGTGCCTGGCGCAGGAACTGCTGGTACTCGGTTTCGCTGCAATAGCCCATCACCCGCTCGACGCCTGCGCGGTTGTACCAGCTGCGGTCCATCAGCACGATCTCGCCGGCGGCGGGAAGATGCGAGGCATAGCGCTGGAAATACCACTGCGTGGCTTCGCGGTCGGTAGGCTTGGGCAGTGCTACCACCCGGCATTGGCGTGGATTGAGATGCTGGCTGATGGCCTGGATCGCGCCGCCCTTGCCTGCCGTATCCCGTCCCTCGAACAGCACCAGCAGGCGTTGCCCGCTGAGCTGCACCCAGCGCGCCATCGCGGTCAGTTCCAGCTGCAGCGGCAGCAGCAGTTCGTCGTAGTCCTTGCGCTTGAGCTTGGCCATCGTCACACCACGCGGGGAGGAAGCCCGAGCGTAACGCAGGGGTCGCTCAGGTGTTGTCGACACCTTGCCAGCCGTGTTCACCGGCAAGCCGCTGCAGCAGGGCCGACAGGTCGCGGGCAAACCCGGCCATGTCGAACAGGCCACTGCGTTCGCGCGCCTGCGCCAGCTCGGCGCGAAGCGAGGCCAGTGCTGCGGGGTCATTGCCCAGTGCGCTGGCGGTGGCGATGAACGCCGCATCATCGGCGACATTCAGCCGGGCCAGCCCCAGATGGTGGTTGAGGCTGCCGGCCACGCGCGCGGCGAAGGTGTCGCCCGGGCAGGTCAGCACCGGGCAGCCGGCCCACAGTGCATCGGAGGCGGTGGTGTGCGCGTTGTACGGATGCGTGTCGAGGAACAGGTCGGCCAGTGGGTAGCGGGCCAGGTACTGCGGATGCGGCAGCTTGGCCATGAACACCAGCCGCGCCGGGTCCAGGCCGGCAGCCTGCGCGGCGGTGCGCAGGCGGGCGTCGGCCTGGCCGGGGCCGGACAGCAGCCACAGCACGCTGCCGGGCACGGCCTGCAACACTGCGAAGGCGCGGCCCATGCTGCGCGGGTTGAGCTTGTAGCTGTTGTTGAAGCAGCAGAACACCACGCCGTGCTCGGGCAGCCCGCACTCGGCGCGGGACGGCGACGGCTCCAGCGTGCGGGTGTTGTCCGAGGGCTGGAAGGCCCGCGGAAGGCGCAGGACGCGTTCGCTGAAGTGCGGTTCCAGCGCTGCTGGCAGTACGAATTCGTCGGCGACCACGGCGTCCAGCCAGCGCGCGCCCGAGGTGCCGGGGTAGGCCAGCCAGTTCAGCTGCAGCGGGGCCGGGCGCATCGCCAGCACTTCGGGCGTGCCGCCGCCGCCCCAGCCGCGCAGGTCGAACAGCAGGTCGATGCCCTGTGCGCGGATGCGGGCCGCGATGTCGGCATGCCGCAGTGCGGCCACCTCATGCAGCCGGGTCGCGGACTGCAGGCGTTCGCGGATGCCGCTGCCATCGGCGCGGTTCAGCGCGAACAGGTGCAGCTGCAACGCCGGGTCATGACGCAGGTGTTCGAGCAGGGCCACGGTCAGCAGCCCGGTGGGATGGGCGCCGAAGCCATTGGAAAGGAAGCCGACGCGCAACGGGCCGCGCGCGCGTACCGTCACTGCCGGCAAGGGCCGGACCGAGGCGGCGATCAGTGCGGCGCGCGCACGTGCACAGGCCAACTGCTCGCCCGCGCTGGCGTCTTCGCTGAGGAAGGCGAAGGGTTCCACCGCACCGTGGCCGGCGGCGAGCGCGGCGCGTACCTGCGCAGCCAGCGTGTCCACGTCCTGCCAGTCGCACAGGCGGCGCTGCCATGCCAGGCGCTGCGCGGCGATGTAGGGTTCCTCCGGCATCAGCGCATGCGCGCGGCGATAGGCCGCTGCTGCGCCTTCGGCATCGTCGGCGTCTTCCAGCGCATGGCCCAGCCACAGCGCGATGCCCGGGTGCTGCGGGGCCAATGCCGAGGCCTGGCCGAGCAGCTTCGCCGCGTCGGCGTGCGCGCCGGCCATCCAGGCCACGCGGCCCAGGCGCGCCAGGGCCTCGGGGTGGTTCGGGCGCAGCTGCAGCGCGCGTCGTGCCGCCTGCTCGCCGGCGGCGATGTCGCCGGCTTCCAGTTCCAGGTCGGCCAGCATCACCCAGGCGACGAAATCGCCGGGCTGGCGTGCGATCGCCTGCTGCAGGTGCTGTCGCTGCTGCCAGGCCGACATCGTGCTCAGCCCGCCGACAGCTGGGCCAGGGCATCGACCTGGTGTTCGTGGCTGAGCCGCTGCAGCAGCGGGTCGAGGTCGCCGGCGAGGATGTTGGGCAGGTCGTACAGGGTCAGGCCTTCCACGCGGTGGTCGGTGATCCGGCCCTGCGGGAAGTTGTAGGTGCGGATGCGCTGGCTGCGGTCGCCGCTGCCGACCTGCAGGCGCCGCGATTCGGCCTGCGCGGCGTCCTGGCGCTGGCGCTCGGCATCGAGCAGCTGCGCCTTCAGGCGCTTCATCGCCTTGTCGCGGTTGGCGTGCTGGCTGCGCTCGGTCTGGCACTCCACCACCACGCCGGTCGGCACGTGGGTGATGCGGATGGCCGATTCGGTCTTGTTGACGTGCTGGCCGCCGGCACCGGACGAGCGGAACGTATCCACCTTCAGGTCGGCCGGGTTGATGACGATGTCATCGACCTCGTCGGCCTCGGGAATGATCGCCACGGTGGCCGCCGAGGTGTGGATGCGGCCCTGCGATTCGGTGGCCGGCACGCGCTGCACGCGATGCGTGCCCGATTCGAACTTCAGGCGCGAGAACGCACCACGGCCGACCACGCGCGCCACCACTTCCTTGTAGCCGCCATGCTCACCGGGGTTGTCCGATTCGATCTCGACCTTCCAGCCCTGGCGCTCGGCATAGCGGGCGTACATGCGGAACAGATCGCCGGCGAAGATCGCGGCTTCATCGCCGCCGGTGCCGGCGCGTACTTCCAGGAACAGGTTGCCTTCGTCGCGCGGATCGCGTGGTACCAGCAGCAGGGCCAGTTCTTGTTCCAGTTCCTGCAGGCGCGCCTGCGCCGCGGCGATTTCCTCGTCGGCCAGTTCACGCAGGTCGGGGTCGGCGCGCATGCCTTCGGCTGCGGCCAGGTCGGCCTTGGCACGGGCTTCCTCGGCGAGCGCGGCAGCGACCGGTTCAAGTTGGGCGAATTCGCGCGAAAGGTCGCGGAAACGGGTGTTGTCGGCGACCACATCGGGTTCGGCGAGCAGGCGTTCCAGTTCTTCGCGGCGCTCGGCCAGCGCTTCCAGCTTACGGCGCAGGGTCGGCGTCATCGGGTCTCACGGGTGGGTGGCGGTAACCCGGCGTGGCCGGGAACAGGCGCTCGGCGGCGCGGGTCAGGTCGGCATCGCCACTGAGCGCGGCCGCGCGCAGAGCGGCGGTCGGCGGATGCAGCAGGCGGTTGGTCAGGCCATGGGCCAGCAGTTCCAGCACTTCGTCGGCGGGCTTGCCGTTGGCCAGCTGCTGCCGTGCGCGCTCCAGCAGTTCGGCGCGGGTCGCTTCGCCGAACGCACGCAGCTGCCGCAGCGGTGCCTGGTGGGCGCTGGCCTGCTGGGTCTCGATGAAACGCGACACCTGCAGGTCGATGATCGCCTCGGCCTCGGCGGCGGCCTCGCGGCGGCCACGACGGTTGTCTTCCACCGCGCGTTCCAGGTCATCGACGGTGTAGAGGAAGGCGTCGTTGAGCGTGCCGACCTCGGCTTCGATGTCGCGCGGCACGGCCAGGTCGAACAGCAGCATCGGCTTGTGCCGGCGCGCGCGCAGTGCCTTGGCCACCATCTCGCGATGGATCACCGGTTCGCGCGCGGCGGTGGCCGAGAACACGATGTCGGCCTCGCCGAGATGGCGGTCCAGTTCGGTCAGCGGCAGGGCCACGCCGCCATGGCGGCTGGCCAGTTCCTGCGCGTGGGCAAGGGTGCGGTTGGCGATCAGCAGCCGCCGCACCTTGCCCTCACTCAGGTGGCGTGCAGCCAGCTCGATGGTCTCGCCGGCACCGACCAGCAGCACGGTGGAGTCATCCAGGCGCGCGAAGGCGTTCTGCGCCAGGCGCACCGCCGCCGAGGCCACCGACACCGGGTTGGCGCCGACCTGGGTATCGGTGCGCGCACGCTTGGCTACCGAGAAGGTCTGCTGGAACAGGCGGTCCAGGCGCTGGCCGAGCAGGCCGTGGTCACGCGCGGTCGACCAGGCATCCTTTACCTGGCCGAGGATCTGCGGTTCGCCCAGCACCATCGAGTCCAGCCCGGTGGCGACCCGGAACAGGTGGCGCACGGCCTCGGCATCGGCATGCTGGTACAGGTAGCCCTGCAGGTCTCCTGCCTGGCTGTGCAGCCACTGGTCCAGCGCCTGTGCCGACTCGGCCACGGCATACAGTTCGGTGCGGTTGCAGGTGGACAGCAGCACTGCCTCGGCGATCTGCGGGGTATCGCGCAGCGAGCCCAGCGCACGCGGCAACGCCTCACCGGCGAAGGCCGCGCGCTCGCGCAGCTCCACCGGTGCGGTCTGGTGATTCAGTCCGAGCACCCACAGGGTCATTGTTCAGTTGCTTGCGATAAGCTGCTGGCCATTGGACGACATTTTAAGGCCCCGATGCCGACGATGCCCGCATTGATTCGCATCCCCAGTGTTCTGCTGCTGTCCCTGGCCTGCGCCCAGGCCCTGGCGGCGGTGCCGGCCAAGGCCCCCGTGCGGGCCGCGGCCACTGAGGAACTGGCGCTGGAACCGGTGATGGCCGGTGAGTTCGCCCTGCAGGCCGGCAAGCTGGCCGAGGCCGCGCGCTGGTACCTGCAGGCCGCGCAGCAGACCGACGGCGACGCCGGCCTGGCCGAGCGCGCGACCCGTATCTCCATGCTGGCCAACGATGATGCCAGCGCCGCCAAGGGCCTGGCCCTGTGGCAGCAGCGCGCCCCGCGCTCGTTGACCATGCGCAGCGCCGCCGGTGCGCTGGCCATGCGCCAGGGCGATGTGAAGGCTGCCCGCACCGAGCTGCAGGCGCTGCTGGCCGACCCCGACGAGCGCGGCTGGAAGTTCGCCCTGGCCGCGCTGATCGGCGGTGGCCGCGACCCGGCGGTGCCGGCGCAGGTGCTCGGCGAGCTGGTCGATGCCAATGCGATTCCGCCGAAGATCGAGGCCTGGCAGGAGTTCGGTCGCCTGGCCCTGCGCATGGACAAGCCCGAGCTGGCGCGGCGCATGATCGATGAAGTGGTCAAGCGCTTCCCGGAAGAACCGCGCGTAGCGTTGCTGCGTGCCAGCCAGCTGCAGCAGGCGGGCGAGACCGACAAGGCATTGTCGCTGCTGCACGACGTCGAGCCGAAGACCCGCCAGGACCCCGAGCTGCGCAATGCGGTGGCCATCGCCTACGACAGCCTGGGCCAGCCGGCTGCGGCCGAGCGCGTGTTGGCGTTCGGCCCGCAGGATGTACAGACCTGGGGCATGCGCGCCTCGCTGCTGGCCAAGCAGGGCGACAAGGCGGCGCTGTCCAACCTCTACAACGAGCTGTCGCGGCAGGCGGCCAAGCCGGATCCGGCGCAGCGCCTGTTGCTGGGCAAGATCGCCGAATACCTGAAGCGTTACCCCGAGGCGGTGCAGTGGTACCACAGCGTGCCCGGTGGCGATGAGCTGAGCGAAGCGCGCCTGCGCGCGGCCAATGCCCAGGCCTTGGCCGGGCGCCTGCCGCTGGCGCTGGAGGAAGTGCACGCGATCCAGTCCGACGCGGTGGTCGACGACGATGTGCGCCGTGACGCCTACCTGCTGGAAGCTGAACTGCGCCAGCGTGGTGACGACAGCGCCGGTGAACTGGATGCGCTGGCCCGCGGCCTGGCCGCCTACCCGGACGACAACGGCCTGCTGTACGCACGTGCGCTCACCTGGGAGCGCCGCGACGACATCCCGCGCGCCGAGGCCGACCTGCGCAAGATCCTGGTGACCGACCCGGAAAACGTGCCGGCGCTGAACGCGCTGGGCTACACCCTGGCCGATCGCACCGGCCGCCTGCAGGAAGCGCTGGAGCTGATCGACCGCGCCCGCGTGGCCGAGCCGGACAACGCCGCCATCGTCGACAGCTATGGCTGGGTGCTGTATCGCCTGGGCCGCAAGGAAGAGGCACTGGTACAGCTGCGCCGGGCCTGGACCCTGGCCAAGGACCCGGAGATCGCTTCCCACGTCGGCGAAGTGCTGTGGGTGCTGGGCAAGCATGACGAGGCCCGCCACTTCTTCGACGAAGCGGCCAAGCTCGACCCTGAAAACCGCGCGCTGCTGCGCGCCCGTGAGAAATTCAATCCATGAGTGGTTCCCTGATCCGGCCGCTGCTGTTGGCGACCGTGACCCTGGCGGTGAGCGCCTGTACCAGTGTCGGCACGCAGAAGACCCCGGCGCCAGCGGTGGTCGAGATTGTTTCGGCTGAAGCGGCGCAGGCCGAGGCAGCGCGCGTGGCCGCGCTGCAGGCACAGCCGGACTGGGCCTTCCAGGGGCGGGTGGCGGTCAGCAAGGGCAAGGACGGCGGCAGCGGTCGCATCGACTGGAAGCAGGACGGCCGCCGCTACGTGGTCGAACTGAGCGCGCCGGTGACCCGGCAGAGCTGGAAGCTGACCGGCGACACCCATTCCGAAGCCGGTCGCCTGGAAGGGCTGTCCGGCGGTCCGCGCGATGGCGAGGACGCCCAGCAGCTGCTGCTGGAAGCGACTGGCTGGGACATCCCGGTCAATCAGCTGCCGGAGTGGATCCGCGGCCTGGTGGCCGGGGATGCTGCCGGTCCGGAAAAGGTCGAGCGCGACGGTGAAGGCCGGCCGCGCCGCATGCAGCAGATGGGCTGGCAGGTGCAGTACCTGGACTGGTACCCGGCCGACGCCGGACGACCGGCGCTGCCGCGACGGATCGAGGCCAGCAATGGCGACGCCAAGGTGCGCCTGCTGGTGGACCAGTGGGGGCAGGGCACGCCATGAGCGCCGGGCGCGACGACGCGGGCTGGTCCTGGTGGCCGGCCCCGGCCAAGCTGAACCTGTTCCTGCACATCACTGGCCGCCGGGCCGACGGCTACCACGAGCTGCAGACCGTATTCCGCCTGCTGGACTGGGGGGACCGCATCGGCCTGCGCCTGCGTGAAGACGGTCAGGTGCGTCGGCAGGGCGAGGGCCTGGCCGGCGTGGCCGAGGCCGATGACCTGGCGGTGCGGGCCGCGCGCCTGCTCCAGGATGAGGCGAAGGGCGCGCAAGGTGCTGACATCATCGTCGAAAAGCACGTTCCTGCCGGTGGTGGCTTCGGCGGCGGTTCGTCCGATGCGGCCACCGTGCTGGTGGTGCTGAATCGGCTCTGGCGCGCCGGCCTGGACGAGGATGCCCTGGCCGCGCTGGCCCTGCGCCTGGGCGCCGACGTGCCGGTGTTCGTGCGTGGCCACAACGCCTGGGCCGAAGGGGTGGGCGAGCGCCTGCAGCCGATCACGCTGGCGCCGGCCTGGTATGTGGTGGTTGAACCGGGTGTTCATGTTCCTACGCCGGTCCTGTTTGCAGACCCGGATTTGACGCGCGACAGCCCAGTGGCGAAAATAGAGGACTTCGCTTCCGGGACCCTGGTCGGGAACGCGTTCGAACCGGTGCTGCGCCGCCGTGAGCCTGCCGTCGAGGCAGCGCTTGCCGCGTTGAGCGACATCGGCGCGGCGCGGCTGACCGGTTCGGGAAGTGGTTGTTTCGTCGAGTTCGCATCGCAGGCTGCTGCAGAGCAGGGGCGGTCGAAGTTGCCGAAGGAGTTGCGGGCAAGGGTGGCAGCGGGCGTTGCGCGTTCGCCACTGCTGGATGCACTCGAGCAACACTGATTTATCAATGCAGGGGCGTCGCCAAGAGGCCCAAGGCACCAGGTTTTGATCCTGGCATTCGTAGGTTCGAATCCTACCGCCCCTGCCAATAGCGGCTGTGTCCGCGCCTTCCAGCGCATCGCCCGCGCGGGACGTGGAAACAACCGCGGTGTTGTCAGCAGCAAGGGTCCATCGGGGTCCTTGCCGACTCCGGATCCCCGCCACTCGTCCCCGCCCGAGACAATCATGATGCAAGAGTCCCCGAACCTGCTGGTCTTTTCCGGCAACGCCAACAAACGTCTGGCGCAGAACATCTGCAAGGAACTGGGGGTCCGCCCGGGCAAGGCGCTGGTGTCGCACTTCTCCGATGGTGAAGTGCAGGTGGAAATCGAAGAGAACGTCCGCAAGCAGGACGTGTTCGTGATCCAGCCGACCTGCGCGCCGAGCGCGGAAAACCTGATGGAACTGCTGGTGCTGATCGACGCGCTCAAGCGCGCATCGGTGGCCAGCGTGACCGCCGTGGTGCCGTACTTCGGCTACTCGCGCCAGGACCGCCGCATGCGTTCCTCGCGCGTGCCGATCACCGCCAAGCTGGCGGCCAAGATGTTCAGCACCGCTGGCGCTGATCGCGTGCTGACCGTCGACCTGCACGCCGACCAGATCCAGGGCTTCTTCGACATTCCGGTGGACAACGTGTATGCGTCCCCGCTGCTGCTGGCCGACATCTGGCGCGCCTACGGCACCGAGAACCTGATTGTTGTCTCGCCGGACGTGGGCGGCGTGGTCCGCGCCCGTGCGGTGGCCAAGCGCCTGGATGACGCCGACCTGGCGATCATCGACAAGCGCCGCCCGCGCGCCAACGTCTCCACCGTGATGAACATCATCGGTGACGTCGAAGGCAAGACCTGCGTGATGGTCGATGACATCGTCGATACCGCCGGCACCCTGTGCGCCGCTGCCGCTGCCCTGAAGGCGCGCGGTGCGCTCAAGGTCGCCGCCTACTGCACCCACGCGGTGCTGTCGGGCCCGGCGGTGGACAACATCACCAATTCCCAGCTCGACGAGCTGGTGGTGACCGACACCATCCCGCTGAAGGACGCAGCGCGGGTGTGCAGCAAGATCCGCCAGCTGAGCGTGGCGGAAATGCTGGCCGAAACGATGCGCCGCATCGCCTTCGGCGAGTCGGTCAGCTCGCTGTACGTCGACTGAGTTTTCGTCCCTGCCGGCAACGGGGGGACATACCCGGATGCTTCTGGTCGCGGAAGCATCTTCAACCGCCACGCCGCAGGGCGCGGCAACAACCTGAGTAGTCGAAAATGTCGAAGACCCATGAAATCAAGGTCACCAAGCGTGAACTGCAGCGTAAGGGTGCGAGCCGCCGCCTGCGTCACGCTGGTGTGATCCCGGCCATCGTGTACGGCGGCAACGCCGAGCCGGTCGCCATCAGCCTGGACCACAACGAAATCTGGCTGGCCCAGCAGAACGAGTGGTTCTATGCCTCGATCCTGGACCTGAACCTGGATGGCCAGGTGCAGAAGGTCCTGCTGCGTGACATGCAGCGCCACCCGTACAAGCAGCTGATCATGCACCTGGACTTCCAGCGCGTGAACGAGAACGAAGCCCTGACCGCTTCGGTCCCGCTGCACTTCGTCAACGAAGACACCTCGCCGGCCGGCAAGGCTGCCGACGTCGTGGTCACCCACGAACTGAAGGAAGTGACCATCACCTGCCTGCCGAAGGACCTGCCGGAGTCGATCGAAGTCGACCTGGGCGAGCTGAAGGCCGGTGACGTCGTGTACCTGTCCAACATCAAGCTGCCGAAGGGCGTGGAAATCCCGGCGCTGGCGCTGGGCAAGGACCACGACGACGCCATCGTCACCGCCAAGGCCGGCAAGGCCGACGAGGCTGACGAAGAAGCGGCTGCCGCAGAGTAATACCGTTACGGTGCCTGCCTCCGGGCAGGCACCGTACTGGAAGGAACCATGGCAGGACTGCGACTGATCGTCGGTCTGGGCAATCCCGGATCGGAACACGCCCGGACCCGGCACAATGCCGGGTTTCATTTCGTTGAGGCCCTGGCGGAAAAAGCCGGTGCGCGATGGAATGTGGACAGCAAGTTGTTCGGCGAGACCGCCAAGGTCGAGATCGCCGGGCAGACGGTGTGGCTGCTCAAGCCCGCCACCTTCATGAACCTCAGCGGCAAGTCGGTCACCGCCGCGCAGCGGTTCTGGAAGATCGAGCCGGAGGAAACCCTGCTGGCCCACGACGAGCTGGACCTTCCGCCCGGTGCGGCGCGACTGAAGTTCGACGGTGGCCACGGCGGCCAGAACGGCCTGCGCGATACCATCCGCCTGCTGGGTCACGGCAAATTCCACCGCCTGCGCGTGGGCATCGGCCATCCCGGCCACAAGGACCGCGTGGTGGGTTGGGTGCTGGGGCGCCCGTCCAAGGAGGATGACGTGCTGATCGCACGCGCCATCGACGATGCGATCGACGTGCTGCCGCTGGCGGTGCAGGGCGATTTCAACGAAGCGATGAAGCGGCTGCACACCCCGAAATAACCGGTAGGTACCGACCGTTGGTCGGTACGGAACCAACCAGAGCGGTAGGTATCGACCGCTGGTCGATACGGAGCCAACCAGAGCGGTAGGTATCGACCGCTGGTCGATATGGAGAATGATTGGAAAAGCAGCGCCCAGGCCGCTGTTTCCCCAATCACTTTCACCCCAGAGAGCTGTCACCCATGGGTATCAAATGCGGCATCGTCGGCCTGCCCAACGTCGGCAAGTCGACCCTGTTCAATGCGCTGACCAAGGCGGGCATCGCCGCGGCGAACTTCCCGTTCTGCACCATCGAACCGAACGTCGGCATCGTGCCGGTGCCGGATCCGCGCCTGAACGAGCTGGCGGGCATCATCAACCCGCAGAAGGTCATCCCGACCGCGGTCGAGTTCGTCGACATCGCCGGCCTGGTCGCCGGTGCCGCCAGCGGTGAGGGCCTGGGCAACAAGTTCCTGGCGCACATCCGCGAAGTCGATGCGATCACCCACGTGGTGCGCTGCTTCGAGCACGGTGACATCGTGCACGTGGCCGGCAAGGTCGACCCGATCTCGGATATCGAAACCATCGACACCGAACTGGCGCTGGCCGACCTGGACAGTGTCGAGAAGGCGCTGAACCGTGCCGAGCGTGCGGCCAAGGGCGGCGACAAGGATGCGGCGGCGCGCAAGCCGGTGCTGGCCAAGCTGCAGGCTGCACTGTCGGAGGGCAAGGCTGGGCGCTCGGCCGGGCTGGACGAGGAAGAGAAGGCGCTGGTGCGCGACCTGTTCCTGCTGACCCTGAAGCCGGTGATGTACATCGCCAACGTGCTGGAAGACGGTTTCGACAACAACCCGCACCTGGAAGCCGTGCGTGCGCATGCTGCCGCCGAAGGCGCGCAGGTGGTGCCGGTGTCGGCCGCGATCGAAGAAGAGCTGTCCCAGCTCGACGACGAAGACCGCGATACCTTCCTGGCGGACCTGGGCCTGAGCGAGCCGGGCCTGAACCGCGTGATCAACGCGGCCTACAGCCTGCTCGGCCTGCAGACCTACTTCACCGCCGGCGTGAAGGAAGTCCGTGCGTGGACCGTGCGCAAGGGCGCCACCGCCCCGCAGGCCGCGGCGGTCATCCACACCGACTTCGAGAAGGGCTTCATCCGCGCTGAAACCATCGCGTATGACGACTTCATCAAGTACAAGGGCGAAGCCGGCGCGAAGGAAGCCGGCCGCCTGCGCCTGGAAGGCAAGGAGTACCGCGTGCAGGAAGGCGACGTCCTGCACTTCCGCTTCAACGTCTGATCCTGCGGCATCGGATCGACCCCGGACGCCCCGCCCTGTGCGGGGCGTTCGCGTTTCCGGTGATGGACAAAAAAACACCAGGCTGCGAAACGCTTGCGGTGTGACGTTCGCCGGTACTTGTCCACAGCAAACTCCCATCGCTTTCCACGTCGGGTGTGGAAAACCCCGCGCGCCTCTGTAGAGCCGAGCCTGCGCTCGGCTCAGGTTGGCATCAGCCGAGCATGGGCTCGGCTCTACGAGGCTTGGCGGTGCGGTGTGGACAAATTTTCACCACGCTTCGAAACGCCTGCGGTGCAATGCTCACAACTACTTGTCCACACCTAGTTCCCATCGCTTTCCACGCGCGTTGTGGAAAAGAACTGCAGACGTGGACAAAAACTCACCACGCCCGGAAGCGCCTGCCCCGCAACGCTCGAACCCACTTGTCCACACCAAACCCCCATCGCTTTCCACGCCGCATGTGGAAAAAGTGCCCGGCATTCCCTTGCCGGGCACGTCCCGCGTCACCAGGTGTACGACACGCCCAGCTGGGCACCGACGTCGTGGAAGCCCATGCCACCGCTCTGCCGGCTCAGTTCACCCCAGCCGCGCCAGCCGCCGGACAGATCCACCTGCACGCCGGCCTTGGCTTCGTAGATGTCACGCGGCAACTGCCGCTGCAGGCGCTCGCCGTCCATTGTCAGGCCCGCACCATTGCCGCCGGACCACCAGTTCACCGCCACGTACGGGTGTACCTGGCCCTGCGCCGGGCTCAACCCACGGCGGTACAGGCGCAGGCCGAGGCGGGTGCTGGTGTCGCCACCGCCGCGGTCCTCGACCACCGTGCCGTTGGCCTCGACCACGCGGTCGCTGTCATAGCGGCTGTGCACCACCTGCAGCTGCGGTTCCAGGTAGACGCCGCGCTGCGCGGTGCGCCGCAGGGGCAGCACATAGCCGGCCTCGGCCGACGCACTCCAGTTGCGGGCGTCATAGCGCTCCTTCTGCAGGCCTTCGCCCTGCACGCTGTTGCGGAAGCGGCCGTACTGCAGCCAACCATCCACATAGGCGCCGCCTTCCATGCGCGCATCCTGAAGCCAGGTGGCATAGGCGCCCACGCTGGTGCCGGTGACCACGCCACGCGCGGTGTAGCCGGTCACCTGCGAGCGGCTGTCATTGCGCGCGCGGCCGTGGCCGAGCATCGCACCGGCCTGCAGCTCGCCCGTGCCACCCACTTCGAAGCGGCGGCCGACGCCGACCAGCACGCTGCTGATTTGCCCATCGACCTGGACCTGGCGGTTGCGGTCGTGGCTGTCGGGCTGCGCGCTGCGAAGGTGCATCCAGGCCACGGCATCACCGCGGGTGCCGGCCTGGGCGGCGGGATCACCGGCGCGGTCGTGCAGGCTGTGCCGGAACATGCCCAGCGCGGCGCTGCGGTTGGCCAAGTAGGCCGCCGGTTCCGGGCGTTCCACCTGCGGGCGCGGCGGATCGATCGGCGGCTCCGGCGGCAATGGTGGATCGATCGGCGGCTCCGGCGGCAACGGCGGATCGATCGGCGGCTCCGGCGGTGACGGTGGGTCGACCGGCGGTTCCGGCGGCTGCGGCGGGTCGACCGGCGGATCCGGCGGCTGCGGCGGGTCGATCGGGGGATCCGGCGGCTGCGGCGGATCGACCGGCGGCACGTATTCCGAGCGCAGGTACCAGTTGCCATCATCCGGGGTCGACACGCCACCCTTGAACAGGAAGTAGTCGTAGGCACCGGCGACCGCGCGTCCCTGCAGAGTGAACTGTGCATCCGACTGGCCAGCCACGGTGATCAGGCGGATCCCCTCCTGTGTCAGTGCACCGGCGCCGCCGGCATTGCGCACACTCACGCTGGCGGTGCCGCTGCTGTTGCCGTTGATCACCAGCTGGTCGCCTGCCGATGTGTCGTCGCCCAGCGCGCGGTTGAAGATCCACTGGCCACCGTTGCCCACGTAGTCGCCGCTGACGGTAACGGTCTTGAAATCGCCGGCCGCCGGCGCATCGAAAGCGATGGTGCCGGCGTGTTCGAGCGTGCCGACGCTGGAACTGGCGCGTACGTTCCACTGGCTGCTGCCATCCAGCGCCAGCTGTGCGACCTGGTAGCCGGAGTCGTTGCGCAGGGCGCCGCTGAACGTGGTGCCGTTGCCCAGCACCATGTGCACCTCAGCCGTTGCGCTGTCGACCACCACGTCACCGCGCAGCATGCTGGCGTCGGCACTGAAGTCGATGCGGCTGGTCGCCACGCTGCTGCCGTCGGTGAACACGGTGTCGCTGACCCGCAGCAAGCGGCCACTGCCGTCGCCCGCAGTCACGTCGCTGCCATTGACGGTCAGTGCGTGATTGCTGCCCTGCAGCCAGAACGCGGGGCCACTGGCGGTCTCGATGTGGCTGTCATTGAAGGTGGCACGGTTCCAGTACGGGCCGAACGCGGTCAGGTAGGAGCGGTAGCCGCCGCTGTTGCTGCCGGTCATGCGGATGTCCAGGCGGTCGGCCTGGGTCAACCGCGCGGTGTTCATGTGCACGATGCCGAACACGTTCTCGCCATCGCTGCGGATCGCAACGGTATCGAGCAGCGCGGTGGCGGTGGAGCCGCCGATGAACACGCCACCGCCGCCGTTGCCGCGCACGTCGATCACGCTGCCGTTGGCTTCGATGCGGCTGGCGGTACTGCCGGTGGAGCCGGTCACGCGCACGCCGTAGGTCGCATCACCGTGCGTGGTGATCCGGCCACCCTGCACGGTGGCAACGCCGCCGGCGATCTCAACGCCATAACCGTAGGTGTCGGTCCAGGTGTCGATGCTGCTGTCGGTCAGCTGCAGGCGCGACTCATCGCTGGCCAGCCAGAATCCGGAGTAGCCATCACGAACATCGAACGCGGCATCGCTTGCGGTCAACTGTCCCCAGCTGTTGATGTTCACGCCATAGCCACCGACGGTGTAGAAGCTGCCGCCGTTGATCACTGCACTGGAATAGGTCTTGCTGATGCGGCTGCCGAGCAGGCGCATGCTGCCGCCCACCGAATGGGCTTCCACGTTCTCCAGCAGCAGGCTGCCGCCGCTGTCGATATCGAACCAACCGCCCTGCAGGTAGGTGTCGTACAGCTCGGCGCGGCTGCCCACGCCGTTGGCCGCCACGCCGGCAAGGATGCCACCGGGGGCGAGGGTGATGCGGCTGTTGCGGATCGTCAGCAGGCCGGCACTGTCGGCGCGCAGGCGGGCACCGCCGTCGGCGCTCATCCGCAGATCGGCCAGGTGCAGCTCGCTGCCCTTGCCGGATGCACCGGCCAGCGTGCCACCGGTCCCGGTCATTGAAAGACTGCCCCCGGCATAGTGGATCACGCCACCGTTGTAGGCCTGCACGCTGCCGAATCCGCTGCCGTTGCGCGTGGCATCGATGTCGACATCGCGCGCATCGATCACGCTGCCGGCACCATTGGCATACAGCGCATAGAAGCCCGTCCCGGTCGCCGGTGCGATCGACAGCGTTGCGTCGCGCAGCTGCACCTGGCCACCATTGGCAGCGGACACGCCGCTGCCATTGCCGGTCACGTGGATGCGGCTGCCGTCGATCAGCGCATTGCTGCCGGTACCGGTGACCGCAAGTGCGAAGCTGCCCGCACTGTGGGTGAGGACGTCGTCGGCACCCAGCTGCAGGGTGTCACCGTCGTTGACCAGCAGCGGGCCGGTGAGGTCTGCGGCATGCGCCGGCAGGGCTGCCCACAGCGCAGTGGCCAACAGGCTGGGAATGAGGGGTACGCGCTTTCCGTGCGCGCGCCCGTACGCACGGCCGTGCCGTGTGGGGGAGGCGTTCATGCTGATGGACTTCCTGTGGCAGGGCGCAGCGAGGCTGCGCGGACTGACGCGGCAGGGCCGCGTCGCTGCGGAAGTCCCACGCCACGGCAATTGCAGGCGCCATCGGACTTCCGTCCCCCACGGCGATGCGGCAACAGCCGGCAGGCGCACCTTGGCGGGATGTCTCCAGCCTAGAAATCGGCACTGTCCGATGGAATCAGGCGTTTCCTAAAGCGGTTGCAGGCCCCGTCGCAGGGCCGGCGGGATTCAGCCGGGAGTGGCCTCAGCCGAACAGCGAGGCCTGCAAGCAGTACTCGATCAGCGCCTGGTCGCTGTCCACACCGAGCTTGCGCATCGCGCTGATCTTCTGCGTGCTGACCGTCTTGGCGCTGCGCTGCAGCTGGCGTGCGATGTCGCCCACGCTCATGCCACTGGTGAACAGGCGGATCACCTCCAGCTCGCGCGGCGACAGCCGCGCACGGACCGCATCCGCATCGGCCGGTTCGCTCGCGGCTACCGGCAGCAGTCCCGGGGGGCGGTAGACGCGATCGGCCAGCACCACGCGCAGGGCCTGTACCAGGCTGCCCAATCCATGGCTCTTGAGCACCACGCCACCGGCGCCGGCGGCATACATCGCCGCGACCAACGACGGATTGGACACCATCGTCAGCACCAGCAGGCGCGTCTCCGGGAAGCTGCGGCGCAGGAACGAGATCAGCTTGATGCCGTCCCCGAAGCGATCGCCTCCCGGCATGCTGTAGTCGGTGATCACCGCCTGTGGCCGGGTCCGGGTCATCAGCTCGATCAGCGTCGCCGGATCGGCCGCTTCGCCCACGATGTCCAGGTCCAGTTCCCCGGCCAGTACGTCGCGGATGCCGGCAAGCACGATCGGGTGGTCGTCGGCGATGAGGATCCGTGTGGTCATGGCAGGGTCGGGTCGTCGGGAAGGGAGGGGGATGCAGCGTCGCGCAACGGATGCAGCAGCTGCTCGAGGCGTCGCTGGAACCCGGCAAGAGCGGCCGCCTGGGTGGCCAGGTCATCGCCGCCGGCAAGGCACTGTTCGATCTGCAGGCCGCTGTCCACCAGCGCAGGTGCACCGACGATCACCAGCGCGCCGCGGATGCGGTGCAGAACCTGCGCCACCCTGGCGGGATCGGCAGCGGCGATCGCCTGTCGCAGGCTGTCCAGGTCGGCCTGCATGGTCTGTACGAACAGCGACTGCATCTTCGCGGGAACCTGCAGCGGGGGATCCTTGTCGTGCGACGCAGTGGACGCAGGGCGCTCCTGCATCGCGACGGCCGGTGCATCGCCGTCGGTGATCCGGGTCAGCAGGCGCTGCAGGACTTCCAGCGTGATCGGCTTGACCAGCACGCCCTGCATGCCCGATTCCTGGCAGCGTTGGCGTTCGGCCGGGTCGGCATTGGCCGTGGCGCCGTGGATGGGCACGCTGACACCCCGTGCCCGCAAGGCACGGGCCAGGCCGTAGCCATCCAGCCCGGGCATGTTCAGGTCGGTCAGCACCAGCGCGAACGCCCCTTGTTGCCAGTAGCCCAGCGCTTCATTGCCATCGCTGGCGACCACGGCGCGGCAGCCGAGCTGTTCCAGCTGGTCGCGCAGGATCGCCTGGTTGATCGGGTTGTCCTCGGCGACCAGCACCTGCAGGCCGAAATGACGCGTCGCCGGCAGGCGCCCTTCGGCGCTGGCCGCCAGCGGTTGGCCGCTGGCCGCGGCCAGGGCCAGCACGATCGCGTCGAATCGATGCAGGCCGACCTGCCAGGCGCCATCGACCTGCCGTGGCCGCACCCCGCCTTCGCGGCAGGCGATCACGCGCGGTCCACCCGCCCATGCGGGCAGAGGGTCGTCCAGGACCAGCTCGAGCAGCACGGCGGACGATGGCAGGCCTGCTGCGCTGTCCTCCCGGTACACGCTGGCCTGTGCACCGCGCTGCTGCAGGCGCTCGCACAGCGATTGCACCAGTTCGCGCACGCTGCCCCGCACCTGTACCTGCAGGCCGGCGGGTAGTTGCGGCGGCGGGGCCTGCTGTGGATCCGGTGGAGCCGAGGGCAGCGGCAGTTCGACGCTGAAGCTGCTGCCCAGGCCGCTCTCGCTGACCACGCGCAGCTGGCCTTCCATCAACGCCACAAGATGCGCGCAGATGGCCAGCCCCAGGCCGGTGCCGCGCATCGCATCGGTGCCCGGGTTGGCCTGGAAAAATGGCTCGAACAGATGCGCCTGGTGTTCGCTGGCAATGCCGATACCGGTATCGGCCACCTGCCATTGCAGCCAGCAGCGTTGCTCCTGCCAGCGTGCCGAAACACGGACCACCACGCGCCCGCTGTCGGTGAACTTCAGTGCGTTGCTGATCAGGTTGTTGAGCACCTGTCGGATCCGCGCGGCATCACCGCACACCCCGGGCGGTACGTCGGCATCGATGCAGGCGTAGAACTGCAGCCCCTTGTTGGCGGCCGCGGCAGCATACGAGTCGAGCGCGTCCTCGGTCAGCCGCACTGGATCGAATGGGCTTGGCTCCAGGCTCAGTTGCCCGGCCTCGGCCTTGCTGACATCCAGGATGTCGCTGATCAGCTGCATCAGGGTCGAGGATGAACGCTGGATCGTTGCAAGGTAGTCCTGCTGCCGTGCATCCAGTGGCGTCAGCCCCAGCAGTTCAAGCGTGCCGAGCACACCGTACAGCGGCGTGCGGATCTCATGGCTCATCGTGGCCAGGAACTGGCTCTTCGCGCGGTTGGCCTGGTCGGCGGCGCGGCGCGCCTGCTGCAGCACCTGTTCGGCTTCATGCTGGCTGCTCAGGTCAATGAACAGGCACAGCACCGCCGGCTCACCGCGATAGCGCGCCGGTGTCGCCGTTACCAGCAGGTGGCGGCCTTCGGGCGTGGCGTAGGCCAGGCCATCGCCCAGCGTGGTGCCGCCGGCAGCCAGTACGCTGCGCCGCCACGGGCCATGCCAGCCGCCGGCATGATAGTCCTCGCCCAGCCAGCGGCGGGCGAGGGCGTTGTCCAGCAGCACATTGCCATCGGTACGACGCAGCAGGCACAGCCCGATCGGCGCGTTGTCCAGGATCGTGCGACTGAAGGCTTCGCTTTCCAGCAGGCGCGCGTGGTTGCTGCGCAGCGGCTCGATGACCGAACGCCGGTACGCGCGCAGCACCAGCGTGCCACCCAGTGCCAGCAGCAGGGCGACCACGGTCGCGCCCAGCAGTGGCCCCTGCGGGTGCTGGAACACCTGCCGCCAGCCGACGTGGTAGACCGCCAGCCAGCCGCGCTCGCTGCGCATGCGGAACTGCAGGCCAGCGAGGCCGGCCTGCCAGGAGGTGCCAGCCTCGCTGGCATCGGCTGCATCGCCCAGCAGGCGCTGGCCGTTGGCATCGAACAGCGACAGCCGCTGGAACACCGGGACACCCAGCACCTGGCGATAGTCATCGACACGGCCAGGATCGAGCAGGCAGGCCAGTGCGGCCTGCGAGTCCTTGTCGTCCTCACCCCACAGGCGCGCATCCTGCGGGGCGTGGGCGATGGCCAGCAGCCAGGTCTGCCGGTCGCGCCATGGCACGCCCACCCAGACGATGCCACCACGTTGCACCGCCGGTCGCGTACCCAGCACCCGGTGGATGTCGGCGATCGCCGGGCGCAGGTGATGCGGGCTGTTCTGGCTCGCGTCGGTACCGGCGATCTGTACCGGTGCGAGCAGCCCGCGCGTGCCTTGGCCATCGACCAGCAGGCATTGCGGCGGTGGATAGCGCGAGGCCGACCAGAACGTGCCGTAGAAGCGCAGGAAACGGTCGCCCAGTTCAGTCGGTGGCGAAAGACTGGCCCCCTCGCTTCCGATCACCGCAAAGTTGGCGAACAAGGGCCCGCGTTGCAGCTCCACGCTGGCATCGGCCACCGGCTGCCCATGCGTGCCGACATCATGCAGCCGCCACTGGCGCAGGAAGCGCTCCTGCTCGCGCAGCGTGCCGTCCAGGCGGCGGAAGTGGTACTCGATCTTGCTGCGCTCTTCGTTGAACAGCTGCGAGCCGGCCGACAGCAGCAGTCCGGCCTGCAGCGTGGCCAGCACCACAACGCCGATCAGCAGGGCGTGGACGCGCAGTGAGCGGCGAGCGAGTCGGCGTACAGGAGCGGCCTCGGCCGGCATGGCAAGTCTCAGGGCAGGGAGCGGTCAGCGGCACCATGGGCAGCAAAGGAGGGACATCCGCCACCGCTGCACAGACAGGATCGTCAATGCCACTTGATGATTTCGTGAAGCGGACGTGGAATCCGTGTCAGCGCAGGGCGGCTCGCGGCGACTCGTCCAACTGCGGCGCTTCTTCGTCCAGCAGGCGGGTGAACTCGTCCGACGGCAGCGCCTGCGAGATCAGGAAGCCCTGCACCTGGCTGCACCCCAGCTGGCGCAGGGCAGCCAGGTCGGCATCGCTTTCCACGCCCTCTGCCACGATGGTCAGGCCCAGCTGGTTGGCCAGCGCGATGACCGTCGACAGGGTCAGGTGCAAGGCCGGGTCGCGCGCGCATCCGCTGACCAGCGCGCGGTCGATCTTGACCTCGGTGAAAGGGGTATTGACCAGGTTGTGGACCGAGCTCAGGCCCTGCCCGAAATCGTCCTGGGCCAGGCCGAAGCCCTTCATGCGCAGGCGGCAGGCGCCGGCATAGAAGTCGCTGACGTGCCGCGTGGTGCTGTTTTCCATCAGTTCGAAGCACAATTCACCGGGCGTACCGCCGTTGGCCAGGGTCAGTGCCAGCAGTTCGTCGGGCAGGTCCGACTGCTCCAGCAGGTGAGGGGGCAGGTTGATCGATACCGGTACCCGGAACCCTTGCTTGCGCCAGCGTGCCTGCGCGCTGATGCTGGCCTTGAGCATCATCCGCAGAAGATCGCCCTCCAGCCCGTAGCGGCAGATTGCCGGCAGGAAGCTGCCAGCGGCCAGCGTGCCCAGCTGCGGATGTCGCCAGCGCACCAGTGCTTCGGCCGCCACCACGCGTCCTGACTGCAGTGACTTCTTCGGTTGGAACCAGGCCGTCAGGCTGCCATCGGCCATGGCCTGGCGCAGCTGCGATGCATCCGGTTCGGGCGCAGCCGCCGCGCGCGTAGGGGCCTCGCCGGCGGCCGGACGCGCCTGCGCCAAGGCCTCGAACAGGGCGTCCACGTCGGCGGCCGCCACCGGCTTGGGCAGCAGGCCGACCACATCCAGCCCCAGCGATTCGGCCATCAGCCGTGCCGAGGTCATCATCCGCCGCGGGGCCGCGCTGACCACCGCGAGGCGTGGCGGGCGCGGCTGTGCCGCCAGCGCCTGGATGAACTGGATGCCGTCCTGCCCGGGCATCAGCAGGTCGCTGACCACCAGATCGTAGGGCTGGCACGCACACAGCGCGATGGCCGCATCCACGTCTTCGCAGGCGTCGACCTGCACGCCTGCGTGGCTGCCGAACAGATTGGCCAGGAAACCACGCTGGAAGGGCTGGTCTTCCAGGATCAGGACACGCTGGGTCATGCGAGGTCTCCTTGGCGCAGTGAGGTGAGCGCCTTGCGCAGGCGTGCGATGTCGATGGGTTTGCTCAGGTAGCCCTGCATGCCACTGGCCAGGCAGCGCTCGCGCTCCTCGGCAGTGGCATTGGCGGTGGCGCCGATCACCGGCACCGGGTTGCCGTCCTCGCGCAGCTGCCGGGCCAACGCGTGGCCGTCCATGCGCGGCATGTTGATGTCGGTCACCACCAGGTCGAAAGACTGCTCTCGGCATCGCTGCAGGGCTTCCACGCCGTCCTGTGCCAGCTCCACGTCGCAGCCGAGGGTGCGCAGCTGCTCGGCCAGGATCACCCGGTTGATCGGGTTGTCTTCGACGGCCAGCACGTGCAGGCCCAGCGGCATCGGCGTTGCCGCGCGCGATGTTTCCGGCAGCGCCGCACGTTGCTGCTGCACGTTGGCCAGTGCATTGCCGATCGCGGTCATCCCATGCAGGGTCACCACCAGGCTGCCATCGGCGGCAACGGTGGGCTGGTCGCCGCCGTCGATCGATGCCACCACGCGAGGGCCTGCCCAGGCCAGCGGCATCCCGGCCTCGCCGTCCATCAGGATCGCGCCGTCATGGTCCAGCAGTGCAGGGTCGCCCTGCAGGGGCTGTGCGTTGGCACCCCAGCGACGCAGCCAGCCGCAGGCACTGTCGACCAGTTCGCGATCACGGCCGCGCACCAGGATCGGCGGCTCCGGCAGCAGGGTCGGGCCATCCTCGGCGGCGGCCAGCACCGGCAAGGGCAGGCGCACGCTGAAGCTGCTGCCCAGGCCGGGCTCGCTCACCACCTGCAGCTCGCCGCTCATCAGGCGCACCAGGCGGTCGCTGATGGACAGGCCCAGCCCGGTGCCCTGTGCACTGGCCGCGCCACGGACCTGGCGGAATGGTTCGAACAACCGCGCCTGTTCCTCCGCGGCGATGCCCACGCCGGTATCGGTGACCTGCCAGGCCAGCACGCTCGATTCACCTTCGCGCTGTACCTGGCGCACGCGCAGTACCACCCGGCCATGCTCGGTGAACTTGATCGCGTTGCTGAGCAGGTTGCCCAGCACCTGGCGGATGCGGTCGGCATCACCCAGCACGCGCGTGGGCAGGCGCGGGTCGGTGCAGACCAGGATCTGCAGGCCCTTGCAGGTGGCCGATGCGGCGAAGCTGCGCAGCACGCTCTCGGTCAGCTCGCGCGGCGAGAACGGCGCCGGCTCCAGGCTGAGCTGCCCGGATTCGATCTTGGAAACATCCAGCACATCGCTGATCAACTGCAGCAGGACCGATGAGGAACTCTCGATGGTGCGCAGGTACTGCGACTGCCGGGCGTCCAGCGAGGTGTGCCCGAGCAGCTCCAGCGTGCCCAGCACGCCGTAGAGCGGAGTACGGATTTCATGGCTCATGGTGGCCAGGAACGCGCTCTTGGCCTGGTTGGCCGCATCGGCGGCCTGGCGTGCCGACGACAGCGCGGCCTGTGCCTGGCGGTGCCGGGAAATGTCATGGAACACGCACAGCAGCACGTCGTCGCCCTGGTAGCGGCAGGCCGCGTGCAGCACCTGCAGCTGACGACCGTCGCGGGTGGTGAATTCCAGTCCACGCCCGCGCTCGCCGGCATGTCCGCGCCATGGCGCCTGCCAGTCGCTGTGTTCGCCTTCTTCGCCAAGCCAGTCGCGTAGCAGCTGGTTGGAGAGCAGCAGCGCGCGGTCGCTGCGGCGCAGGACGCAGATGCCGACCGGCGCCATGTCGATCACCGTCGAACTGAAATCCAGGTTCTCCAGCAGCCTGCGCTGTTGCTGCAGGGCCGGCTGGATCAGCTGGAGGTCCACGCGATGCCGCAGCAGGCGCAGCGCGACGCCGGCCAGCAGCAGCAACAGCGCGCAGACCAGCAGCGGCACCGCCAGGTCACCCAGCAGCAGTTGCGACGGCAGGTGGTAGACCAACCGCCAGCCGTCGTTGCCGACACTTTTCACCAGCGCTACACCGCGCGGAAGCCCGCCACTCCACAGCGTGCCGAAGCTGTCGTCCTGGCGTTCCCGCAGGGTCTTCCAGCCCGCACCATCCAGGCGCGGGGTCTGGCTGGACAATGCCGGCTGCCCCGCACGGTCGAGCAGCGCATAGCCGCCGATGCCCTGGCCGTCGATCATGCTCGCCGCCGCCGCGCCATCGAGCAGCAGCACCAGCCACTGCGTCGGATGCGGGCCGGCCTGTACCGGCTGCGCCAATGCAACGCCACTGTCACCCGGGCGCAGCCAGTGCACCGGGTCGGCCGCCTCCAGGCTGCCGCTGCGTGCCTGCAGCGCACGCAGCGATGGCAGGTGCGCCAGGTCCACGTCGACCTCGCCGCCGGCCAGCCAGTGCGTGCCGTGCGCATCGACCAGCAGCAGATGCGTCTGCAGTGCCTGCAGCGTGTGTTCGGCGCGCGCTGACAACAGCAGCCGCTGGCCCGGTTGGCCGCCAGCACCATCCAGCGGCACCTGGCGCATGCCTTCGCTGTCCGCCGCAGGTGCATCCGGGTTGCCCCTCACCACCGAATCGCCCAGATAGCGCAGCAGGGCTTCGCGCTGGTCGAAATAGATCTGGGCCCTGTAGGCCGCTGCATTCATCTCGCGGCGATGGGTCGAGATGTCCTCGGTGAATGCCGTGAGCAGGTAGAAGCCGGCCGCGGCGGCCAGGCAGACGAAGACGCACACGGTCAGGCAGCGCAGCAGCACCGACGCGGTGGTCGATGGCACGGCCTGCTGCAGCGAAGGGCGGGGGAAGCGGAACATGCAACGATGCTAGGGAGCGGCGCGCGCGGCGCGGAATCAGCTGTTTCCTAAAATCCCCGGCTGGCCGGTCGGGCCGGAGCCTGCGCGCGGGTACCGTTCAGGCGGCGGAAAAAAAGAACCCCCGCCGAAGCGGGGGTCTCCTGTATCGGCGCTGGCCGGGCGCTTACAGCGCGCTGCCACCGAACTTGTGGGTGTACTGCAGGTTGATCGTGCGCCCCACGCTGTCGAACCAGGACACGTCGTAGTACGGGTATGCAGTGTAGGTACGGTCCTTCGGCGGCATCTTGTTGAACACATTGACCACCGACAGCGACAGGCGCGAGTGGTCGTCGAAGCGGTACTGCAGCGAGGCGTTGTAGCGATAGGTCGCCTTCACGTACGGGCTGTCGCCGCTGTCCCAGTCGAACACCTGGTCGTAGCTGTCCGAGGTCGGCAGCTTGCCCAGGCGCGAACCGTACACCGTTGCCGACCACGCATCCTTTTCCCAGGTCACGCTCAGGCTGGTCTTGGTGCGTGGGATGTCGAAGCCGCTGTTCACTGCGAACTGGTCTTCGGTGCGGTCCCCCGGGTAGCGCTGGAAGTCATGCTTCTTCACCCAGGTGTGGGTGCCGTTGAAGATGAAGTCGCCGATGCCCGTCTGCAGGCGGTAGCGCAGGCCGACGTCGATGCCGGAGGTGGATTCGCGGGCGACGTTGATCGGCGCCACGCGCACGCCATACAGGCGCCCGTCGTTGCTGCGGGTGATGCGGGCGAGTGCATCCACGCAGGTCGGCGAGGTGATGTCGGCGCTGCCCAGACGGCAGTTCGCTTCGTTGGCCAGGATCGTGCGCACGTCCATGTCCTGCACCTGGTCGCGCATGTCGATGTCGAACCAGTCCACCGACAGGTCCAGGCCGACGGCCGGCGACCAGACGAAGCCGGCACTCCACGAGGTGCTGGTTTCCGGGTCGAGCTGGCGGTTGCCGGTGCGGCTGCGGATCAGGTTGCGCTCGTAGTCGGCGCAGTCGGTGGCGCCGTCGGCGCGGCAGCTGTACAGGTCTTCGGCGGTGGTCTCATCGTTGCCCGGGCCGGCGAATACATAGTGCAGGTCCGGCGCACGGAACGCGGTGCCATACGAACCGCGCACCAGCAGCGTGTCGATCGGGCGCCATTCCAGGCCACCGCTCCAGGTCGCCTTGCCGATGGTGTGGCCGGAATAGCGGTACTGGTCGTAGCGGCCGGCCACGCTCAGGTTGACCGTTTCGTGCAGCGGCATGCGCAGCTCGGCCGCCGTAGCCCAGCGGTTGCGCGAACCTTGGCCGTCCGAATCCTTCCAGCTGTAATAGTAGTACTGGGTCGCCAGCGGATCAGGATTGAGCGAGTACGCCTGCTGGCCCACTTCCACGGTCGCGGCGAAACCGGCGTCACCGCCGGGCAGGCCGAACAGCGCGGAATTGGTCAGAGTGAATGCCGCCGTCTCCGTGCGCGACTTCGGCGTGTAGGTGGTACGCGCGGCGATCGAATCGTACTCGGCGCGGGTCAGCGGCCGGTACAGGCGTGACGGGTCGGCGTTGTAGATCGGGAAACCGTCGTCATCCACGCCCAGCTGCGGGCCGAGGAACAGGTCATTGGCCTTGGCGGCGATGATCTGCGCCCAGCTGATCCGCGACTGGTACTGCGAATGGCTCAATGCCGCTTCGTAGTCCCAGTTGCCGGCCAGGTTGCCCTTGAAGCCGGTGGTCACGCTGAAGGTCTTCTGCGTGCTGCGCACCATGGCATTGCGCAGGCCACCCATTTCCTCGGGCGAGAACTGGCGCTGCCAGAACTCGATCTCGCCGGTGGCTTCGTTGTTGAAGTAGCCCGACTCATCGCCGTTGGCGTCCATGCGGCCCCACTTGGTGACGTCGCGCATCAGCGACATCGTGTGATAGCCCAGCTGCACATCGGCGAACCACTGCTGGCCATTGTCGAAGTCGTAGCTCAGCGAGGCGTAGCCATTGGCACCACGGCGCTTGCTGAGGATGGTGCCGTAGCCGATCGAGCTGTCGCTTCCGCAGTAATAGCCATAGCGCGGGCGGTAGGCGCGGTAGGTGCTGCCCTGGTTCTGGCCGGACAGCGCTTCGCAGGTGGCCGCGCCCGGGTCCAGGTAGTCATCGTTGTAGTCGGTGCGCAGGTAGGCGCGGCGGGCGATGCGCGAACCCTCGGTGGGGCCGTCCTGGGTCGAGTCCTGGATGTCGCGCTCATAGGCCCACAGCGGCGTCTGCGACTGCAGTTCCACGCTGTACACCGCGTTGAAGTTGCCACGGCTGAAACCGCTGGCGATGCTCATGTCGAACGACTCGCCACCGCCTTCAGTGGTGGTGCCCATGCGCATGTCGATCGTGGTGCCGTCGGCCTTCTTCTTCAGGATGAAGTTGACCACGCCGGCGATCGCGTCCGATCCATAGATGGCCGAGGCGCTGCCGGTCAGTACTTCAATGCGCTCGATCATCCCCAGCGGAATGTTGGAGACATCGGTGAAGTTGCTGCGGCCCTTGAACGGCATCGGGAAGTCGGCGATACGGCGGCCATTGACCAGCACCAGCGTGTGGTTCGGGCCCAGGCCGCGCAGGTCCACCTGCTGGGCACCCGGCGAGAAGTCTGCGCCGCTGGAAGACTGCTGGCTCTGCGTCTCACCGCCGTTCTGGGTCATCGCACGCAGCACGTCCGGCACGCTGGTGAAGCCACTGGAGCGGATCTGTTCGGCGTTGATCACCGTGATCGGGGCGGGGCCTTCCACCTGGGCGCGCGGAATGCGCGAACCGGTGACCTGCACCGCGTCCAGTTGTTGTACCGGAGAGGACGCCGGAGCCTGGGCGGCCGCGGAAGCAGCCACACCCATCAACGCTAGCTGGATCGACCACGCCATCGCCTTTCTACGCATGAGGAATTCTCGGAAATGAAGCCGGCCCGCAGAGGAGGGGCCTGTCCCCCATTCAGATTTCCGGAATGGGCGCGCGCATTTAACGCCTTTTTTATGTCCTTGACTACTGGGTCCCTATCTGGCAAAGAGTGAAAACGCTTGCAAGTCGATTTTGTTCAGGGAGATCAAGATGCGACGCGTTCACCGGACCCTGCGTACCCCTGTTGCCTGGCTGGCGCTGCTCATGCTGGCCTGGCCGTCGGCCGCGCCCGCGCAGGATCTGCAGGGCCCGGGCTTTTCCTATTACGAGGTCGGCGACCTTGAGGCCCCACGTCCCGGGCCGCGTGCATCCGCGATGATGCTGATGGGCGGTGGCGAGTGGGTGCCGGATGCCTTCCAGTGGTGGTTGAAGCAGGCCGGCAATGGCCGTGTACTGATCCTGCGTGCCTCCGGTGGCAATGAACTGCAGGACCGCCTGTACCGCGAGATCGGCGGCACCACCGCGGTACAGACGCTGGTCTTCGACAGCCGCCGCGGTGCCGATGATCCAGCCGTGCTGCGCGTGGTCGCTGCGGCCGATGCCATCTTCATTGCCGGCGGCGACCAGTCGCGCTACATCCGCTTCTGGAAGGGCACCGCACTCAACCGCGCGCTCAACGCCCATGTACGCGCCGGCAAGCCGATTGCCGGTACCAGCGCTGGCCTGGCCATCCTCGGCGGCTATGCCTATGGCGCCATGGATGGCGGCAGCATCAGCTCGGCCGGTGCGCTGGCCGATCCGATGGGCAGCGCAGTCACCATGGACAGTGGCTTCCTGCAGATGCCCTACCTGCAGCGCGTGGTCACCGACACCCATTTCGACAAGCGTGACCGCCTTGGCCGCCTCATCGTGTTCGTGGCACGCGCCGCGCAGGACAGCGGCGACCCTGACATCGTCGGCATCGGCGTTGATGAGGACACCGCCCTGTGCGTGGAGCCCGATGGCCAGGCCCAGGTCTACAGCGCTGATGGCGAGGGCAAGGTCTGGGTGGTCAGCCCCGGTCGTGATGCCGATCGCCTGGTCGAGGGCGAACCATTGCGCTTCCATGCCGTTCCGGTGACCGTGGTCGCCAGTGGCAGCCGCATGCGCCTGGACGATTTCCAGGCCGAGGCCGACTACCAGGCCGTGGCCGACATCAGCGACGGCGAGATCGAGTTCACGCTTCGGTAGCGCCGGCCGCTGGCCGGCAACTCACTTTCCCTGAGCTGATGCGCCCCTTGCGGCCAGCGGCCGGCGCTACCCTGCAATCCATTCCCTTGTCCTGCTGGAGACGTACCTGATGAAACTGCGCCTGGCGCTGTCCGCGCTGCTGTCCTTGCCATTGATCGCCCAGGCCGCCCCGGCTGCGTCGCCATTGCTGGTCATCCATGGCGGCGCCGGCGTCGAACGCAAGGACCTGTCGCCGACCGAAGAGAAGGCTGCGCGCGATGCGTTGCGCGCCGCACTGCTGAAAGGCCATGCCGAACTGGCGGCCGGTCGTCCGGCGCTTGCAGCGGTCACTGCGGCAATCACCGTGCTGGAGGACGATCCGACCTTCAACGCTGGCAAGGGCGCAGTGTTCACCCATGACGGCCACAACGAGCTGGATGCGGCGGTGATGGACGGTGCCACCCAGGCAGCAGGTGCGGTGGCCGGCGTGCAGCGGGTGCGTAACCCGATCCTGCTGGCGCAGACCGTGATGCAGAAGTCCAGGCACGTGATGATGGTAGGGCAGGGTGCCGAAGCCTTCGCGGTGGAGCAGGGCATTGCTCTGGTTGATCCCTCCTACTTCCGCACGGAGAAGCGTTGGCAGCAGCTGCGGCGCGCGCTTAAGGAAGAGGCCAATGGCCAGGCCCATGCCGACCTGGAGACCGCAAAGCACTTCGGTACCGTCGGTGCGGTCGCGCTGGATGCGCAGGGGCAGCTGGCCGCCGGCACCTCCACGGGCGGCATGACCAACAAGCGCTATGGCCGGGTGGGTGACTCGCCGATCATCGGCGCCGGCACCTGGGCCGATGCGCGCTGTGCGGTGTCGGGCACCGGCTGGGGCGAGTACTACATCCGCACCGCGGCCGCGCACGAGATCTGTGCGCGCATGCGCTACCAGGGGCAGAGCCCGGAGCAGGCCGGCAAGGGCGTGATCAACGAGACGATTCCGCAGATGGGCGGCGACGGTGGTGCGATTGTGCTTGCCGCGGACGGCAGAATGGCCACGCCGTTCAACACCCAGGGCATGTATCGGGGCTGGATCGGCGCCGACGGAGTCCCCCATGTCGCAATTTTCGCCAGCGAGACCCTGCCGGTCCCCGGTCAATAACCTTGCGTATCAATGGGTTTGCGACAACGTGTGAAAAAGATGGAAAAAAGCGTTGACAGCCCCCCGTCCCATCAGCAGAATAAGCGGCTCACCACCACACACCGCAACGCTTCGGCGGCAACGGAATGGGGTGGTAAGGAGGGATACCCAAGCGGCCAACGGGGGCAGACTGTAAATCTGCTGGCTTACGCCTTCGGTGGTTCGAATCCACCTCCCTCCACCAGTTTCACGTTGTGACATTCCCGGCGCGGGAGTAGTTCAATGGTAGAACCTCAGCCTTCCAAGCTGATGGTGCGGGTTCGATTCCCGTCTCCCGCTCCATTGAATGAACTTTGAATCTTATCGAGTTCATGTCATAATGCAAAACTCGGCTCACGTAGCTCAGTCGGTAGAGCACTTCCTTGGTAAGGAAGAGGTCGAAGGTTCGATTCCTTTCGTGAGCACCATCTTAAGCATCACCTCTCAGACGAATTCGAGATAAGCAGCCATGGCCAAGGGTAAGTTCGAGCGCACCAAGCCGCACGTCAATGTCGGCACCATCGGTCACGTCGACCACGGCAAGACCACGCTGACCGCCGCACTGACCAAGATCGGTGCCGAGCGCTTCGGTGGCGAGTTCAAGGACTACTCCTCGATCGACGCCGCGCCGGAAGAAAAGGCTCGTGGTATCACGATCTCGACCGCGCACGTCGAATACGAATCCCCGATCCGTCACTACGCCCACGTTGACTGCCCGGGCCACGCTGACTACGTCAAGAACATGATCACCGGTGCCGCCCAGATGGACGGCGCGATCCTGGTGTGCTCGGCCGCTGACGGCCCGATGCCGCAGACCCGTGAGCACATCCTGCTGTCGCGCCAGGTCGGCGTGCCGTACATCGTCGTGTTCCTGAACAAGGCCGACATGGTCGACGACGCCGAGCTGCTCGAGCTGGTCGAGATGGAAGTGCGCGAACTGCTGAGCAAGTACGAGTTCCCGGGCGACGACACCCCGATCATCGCCGGTTCGGCCCGCCTGGCGCTGGAAGGCGACCAGAGCGACATCGGCGTGCCGGCCATCCTGAAGCTGGTCGACGCGCTGGACAGCTGGATTCCGGAGCCGGAGCGTGCGATCGACAAGCCGTTCCTGATGCCGGTGGAAGACGTGTTCTCGATCTCGGGCCGCGGCACCGTGGTGACCGGTCGTATCGAGCGCGGCGTGATCAAGGTTGGCGACGAAATCGAAATCGTCGGCATCCGTCCGGTGCAGAAGACCACCGTGACCGGCGTTGAAATGTTCCGCAAGCTGCTGGACCAGGGTCAGGCAGGCGACAACGCTGGCCTGCTGCTGCGCGGCACCAAGCGTGACGACGTCGAGCGTGGCCAGGTGCTGGCCAAGCCGGGCACGATCAAGCCGCACACCAAGTTCGAAGGCGAAGTGTACGTCCTGTCGAAGGACGAAGGCGGCCGCCACACCCCGTTCTTCAACGGCTACCGTCCGCAGTTCTACTTCCGCACCACCGACATCACCGGCGCAGCTGCGCTGCCGGAAGGCGTCGAAATGGTGATGCCGGGTGACAACGTCAAGATGGTCGTCACCCTGATCAACCCGGTGGCAATGGACGAAGGCCTGCGCTTCGCCATCCGCGAAGGCGGCCGTACCGTCGGCGCCGGCGTGGTCTCGAAGATCATCGAGTAAGCCTGCAGTACCGGTGGTTGCATAGCGCCGCCGGTTACGCGAATGGCGGGCCGGGAACCTCGGTCCGCCTTCGCCGTCTAAGGGAAGGCAAGTTTTCAACGTACGCCAGTAGCTCAATTGGCAGAGCAGCGGTCTCCAAAACCGCAGGTTGGGGGTTCGAGTCCCTCCTGGCGTGCCATCTGCCCACCTTACCCAGCGGCCTGCGCCGCTAAAGCAGACACAGCCGGATGAATAGCAAGATCGAACACTCCAAGGACAACTCCGCCCACGGCGGGGATATCGTCAAGTACGTCGCCGCATCGCTGCTGGTGCTGGCCGGTCTGTTCGTCTGGTTCTGGTTCTCCGCCGACTCTGGTCGCGCCGCCCAGCTGGGTGCGTGGGCAGGTCAGCTGCGTGCGTTGGCGGTCGTGGTCGGTCTGGTTGGCGGTATCGGCGTGTTCATGCTGACCGGCAAGGGGCGCGACACCCGCGAATTCCTCTCCGAGTCGCGCTTCGAACTGCGCAAGGTGGTCTGGCCGACGCGCCAGGAAGCCATCCGCATGACCTGGGTCGTGATCGTCGTGGTGCTCATCCTCAGCCTGCTGCTGGGTGGCTTCGACTTCCTGATCCAGAAACTGACTCAGTGGTTCCTGAGCCGCTAAGGAGAATTGCATGAAGCGTTGGTACGTCGTTCACGCCTATTCGGGCTTCGAGAAGTCGGTGGCGCAGGCCCTGCGCGATCGCATCGTCCGTGACGGCATGGAAGAGCGCTTCGGCGACGTCCTGGTCCCGACCGAAGAAGTGGTCGAGATGCGCGCTGGCCAGAAGCGCCGCTCCGAGCGCAAGTTCTTCCCGGGTTACGTGCTGGTCCAGATCGAGACCCACGAAGAAGCCGGTATTCCGCGCATCGACAACGAAAGCTGGCACCTGGTCAAGGAAACCCCGCGCGTGATGGGCTTCATCGGCGGTACTGCCGATCGTCCATTGCCGATCGCCGATTCCGAGGCCGAGGCCATCCTGAATCGCGTTCAGGAAGGTGTCGAGAAGCCGCGTCCGAAGGTGCTGTTCGAGCCGGGCCAGATGGTTCGTGTCACCGATGGCCCGTTCAACGATTTCAATGGCGTCGTCGAAGAGGTCAACTACGAGAAGAGCCGTCTGCGCGTCTCGGTGCTGATCTTCGGTCGTGCGACCCCGGTCGAGCTCGAGTTCGGCCAGGTCGAAAAGGCCGTCTGACCTGCCTGTAGCGTCGAGCCATGCTCGGCGTCGGACCAGAAACCGGGCCTGGCCCGGTTTCGTTCGTTTACCTGCTGCTTCAGGCATGTGAAGGAAAAACCTGTTATAGTGCGCGGCTCCCTGCTGGGAAAGCCAGCAGGACGAGGCCGCCGCAAGGTGGCCTTCAGCATGATTTCAAAACGCGATGCCGGGACGCGTGATTCCCGGTCCGATGGGGAGCCTGTTGTCGAAAGGCGCTAGCACCCGGAGAGCACTCACATGGCAAAGAAAGTTGTCGGTTACATCAAGCTGCAGGTGAAGGCCGGTCAGGCCAACCCCTCGCCGCCGGTCGGTCCTGCGCTGGGTCAGCGTGGTCTGAACATCATGGAATTCTGCAAGGCGTTCAACGCTGCCACGCAGAAGCTCGAGCCGGGTCTGCCGGTTCCGGTGATCATTACGGCCTACTCGGACCGTACGTTCACCTTCATCACCAAGAGCACCCCGGCTACGACCCTGCTGAAGAAGGCCGCTGGCATCTCGTCGGGCTCCAAGCGCCCGAACACCGAGAAGGTCGGCAAGGTCACCCGTAAGCAGCTGGAAGAGATCGCCAAGGCGAAGGAACCGGATCTGACTGCCGCCGACCTGGACGCCGCCGTGCGTACCATCGCTGGCTCTGCCCGTTCCATGGGCCTCGTGGTGGAGGGTTAATAAGATGGCACAGACCAAGCGTGAGAAGGCCATCAAGGCCGCCGTCGTTCCGGGCAAGGCGTACGCCTTCGAGGACGCGATCAACATCCTGAAGACCGCCACCAAGGCCAAGTTCGTCGAGTCGATCGACGTTGCCGTGCGCCTGGGCGTCGATGCGAAGAAGTCCGACCAGCAGGTCCGTGGCTCCACCGTGCTGCCGGCCGGTACCGGCAAGTCGGTCCGCGTCGCCGTGTTCGCTCCGGCCGGTGCCAAGGCTGACGAAGCCCTGGCCGCTGGCGCCGAAGCCGTCGGTATGGACGATCTGGCCGAGAAGATGCAGGCCGGTGATCTGAACTATGACGTCGTCATCGCGACCCCGGACGCCATGCGCGTCGTCGGTAAGCTGGGCACCGTGCTGGGCCCGCGCGGCCTGATGCCGAACCCGAAGGTCGGCACTGTTTCCCCGAACCCGGGTGAAGCCGTGAAGAACGCCAAGTCGGGTCAGGTCCGTTACCGCACCGACAAGGCCGGCATCATCCACTGCACCATCGGCAAGGCCGACTTCGCCGAAGACGCGCTGAAGTCGAACCTGACCGCGCTGCTGCTGGACCTGATCAAGGCCAAGCCGGCCACCTCGAAGGGCACCTACCTGCAGAAGGTTTCGGTCAGCTCGACGATGGGCCCGGGCGTCACCGTCGACCAGTCGTCGCTGACCCTGAAGTAATTGTTTCAAGCGGTCACGGTACCTTCGGTGCCGTGACCGTGACATTTGAAGGCATCGCTGGCAGTGCATCGCCTGCGGTAGCCGTCAAAGACCGCAGGCGCGGTCGTGGCAATACCGGCGACGGGCACGGAAGCTCGATCTGGCAAGGAGTCGCCGCCGGAGCAGTCATGAGCGCTTAATCGATTCCCCGGAATCACCCTGCGTAGATGGTGCCCTTCTGGAGTTTTTCTGGTTCACGCACGTCTGGGTTTCCCAGGTTGGCCCACTCCAGGTCTAGAACGGCCCACCCCCGGAACATCATCCCGATGTTCCCGGCGTCCAGGACGGATGCCGCACAGGACCGCACACGGCAGGAGCCGTAAGCGGAGTTCAATAGGAGGAGTGCAATGGCTCTCAATCTGTCCCAGAAGCAAGAAGTAGTCGCCGAGCTGGCAGACGTCGCCGCCAAGGCCCACTCCTTGATCGCAGCCGAATACGCTGGCACCACGGTCGCCCAGATGACCGCGATGCGCAAGCAGGCTCGTGAAACCGGTGTTTTCTTGAAGGTTGTCAAGAACACCCTGGCTTCGCGCGCCGTTGAAGGCACCGAGTTCGCAGTCGCCCAGGACCAGATGGTTGGTCCGCTGCTGTACGCGTTCTCGCTCGAGGAGCCCGGCGCTGCCGGTCGCCTGATCAAGGAAGCCGCCAAGGGCAACGACAAGCTGAAGGCTAAGGTCGTCGCCATCGGTGGCGAAGTGTTCCCGGCAAGCCACGTCGAAGTGCTGGCCTCGCTGCCGACCCGCGACCAGGCCCTGGCCATGCTGGCCCGCGTCCTGACCGAGCCGGTCACGATGTTTGCCCGCGCCATCAAGGCCGTTGGCGAGAAGCAGGGGGGGGGCGATGTCGCCGCCGACGCTGCCGAGCCGGCCGCCGAGACCGCCTGAGTTTCGACTTACCGTGGTTCCTGACGGAACCTCAACCCAGAAAATCATCCAAAGGTATTAATCATGTCCCTTACCAACGAACAGATCGTCGACGCCATCGCCGAGAAGTCCCTGATGGAAGTGATGGAGCTGGTCAAGGCCATCGAAGAGAAGTTCGGCGTCTCCGCCGCTGCTCCGGTTGCCGTGGCTGCTGCCGCTGGCCCGGCCGCTGCTGTTGAAGAGCAGACCGAGTTCACCGTCACCCTGAAGACCGCCGGCGAGAAGAAGGTCGAGGTCATCAAGGCCGTCCGCGCCATCACCGGCCTGGGCCTGAAGGAAGCGAAGGACCTGGCCGAAGCCGGTGGCGTCCTGAAGGAAGGCGCTTCGAAGGAAGACGCCGAGAAGATGAAGAAGGACCTGGAAGCTGCTGGCGCGACTGTCGAAGTCAAGTAAGCAGTTACCTTGCATCGTCACCGATTCACGGCGATGCAGCCAAGGCTGGGGGCGTAAGCCCCCGGCCTTTGGTCGTTGTTGCGGTACCGGTAGGGTCGACTGTTAGTCGACTGTTTCAAAAGCAGGAAAAAGCCCAACACGGGCTGCAGTCAAACCCCGGCAGGCCAGCGCACGGCGCGGCAGCGGGGGAGTGGTAGCAGACGAGTTGGCAGTTGGAAGTAGCGGGAGAAGGCGTGCTGGTGCCGGCAATACCAGCGACTTCCAACTGACAATTTCAAGTTCCCTTCGGATCGTGGGCGCACGATCCGCACAACAAGGTGGAAGACCTCATGACGTCCTATTCGTTCACCGAAAAAAAGCGTATCCGCAAGGATTTCGGCAAGCAGCGCTCGATTCTCGAAGTGCCGTTCCTGCTCGCCATCCAGGTGGATTCCTATCGTGAATTCCTGCAGGAAAACGTCGATCCGGCCAAGCGCACGGACCACGGCCTGCACGCTGCGCTGAAGTCGGTCTTCCCGATCGCCAGCTACAGCGGCAATGCTGCCCTGGAATACGTCGGCTACAAGCTGGGCGAACCGGTCTTCGACGAGCGTGAGTGCCGCCAGCGCGGCATGAGCTACGGCGCCCCGCTGCGCGTGACCGTGCGCCTGGTGATCTACGACCGTGAGTCGTCGACCAAGGCCATCAAGTACGTGAAGGAGCAGGAGGTCTATCTGGGCGAAATCCCGCTGATGACCGAGAACGGCACCTTCATCGTCAACGGCACCGAGCGCGTCATCGTCTCGCAGCTGCACCGCTCGCCGGGCGTGTTCTTCGACCACGACCGTGGCAAGACCCACAGCTCGGGCAAGCTGCTGTACAGCGCCCGCATCATTCCTTACCGCGGCTCCTGGCTGGACTTCGAGTTCGACCCGAAGGACGCGCTGTTCACCCGTATCGACCGCCGCCGCAAGCTGCCGGTGTCGATCCTGCTGCGCGCGCTCGGCTACAGCAACGAGGAGATGCTGGCCGAGTTCTTCGAGATCAACACCTTCCACATCAATCCGGATGAAGGCGTCCAGCTGGAGCTGGTGCCGGAGCGCCTGCGTGGCGAAACCCTGGGCTTCGACCTCGCCGACGGCGACAAGGTCATCGTGGAAGCCGGCAAGCGCATCACCGCGCGCCACATCAAGCAGCTGGAAGCCTCGGGCATCGCCGCCCTGGCCGTGCCGGACGACTACATCGTCGGCCGCATCCTGTCGCACGACGTGGTCGATGCCTCCACCGGCGAGCTGCTGGCCCAGGCCAACGACGAGATCACCGACGAGCAGCTGCAGGCCTTCCGCAAGGCCGGCGTTGACGCGGTCGGCACCCTGTGGGTGAACGACCTGGATCGTGGTCCGTACCTGTCCAACACCCTGCGCATCGATCCGACCAAGACCCAGCTGGAAGCCCTGGTCGAGATCTACCGCATGATGCGTCCGGGCGAGCCGCCGACCAAGGATGCCGCGCAGAACCTGTTCCACAACCTGTTCTTCACCTTCGAGCGCTACGACCTGTCCGCGGTCGGCCGCATGAAGTTCAACCGTCGCGTGGGCCGCAAGGAAACCACCGGCGAAGCCGTGCTGTACGACAGCAAGTACTTCGGTGAGCGCAACGACGAAGAGTCCAAGCGCCTGGTCGCTGCCCACGGCGACAGCTCCGACATCCTGGACGTGATCAAGGTCCTGACCGAGATCCGCAACGGTCGCGGCGTGGTCGACGACATCGATCACCTGGGCAACCGTCGCGTGCGTTCGGTCGGTGAAATGGCCGAGAACGTGTTCCGCGTCGGCCTGGTCCGCGTCGAGCGCGCGGTCAAGGAGCGCCTGTCGATGGCCGAGTCGGAAGGCCTGACCCCGCAGGAGCTGATCAACGCCAAGCCGGTCGCCGCTGCCATCAAGGAGTTCTTCGGCTCCTCGCAGCTGTCGCAGTTCATGGACCAGAACAACCCGCTGTCGGAAGTGACTCACAAGCGTCGCGTCTCGGCCCTGGGCCCGGGCGGTCTGACCCGTGAGCGCGCCGGCTTCGAAGTGCGCGACGTGCACCCGACCCATTACGGCCGCGTCTGCACCATCGAAACCCCGGAAGGCCCGAACATCGGCCTGATCAACTCGCTGGCCGTGTATGCCCGCACCAACCAGTACGGTTTCCTCGAGACCCCGTACCGCAAGGTCGTGGACGGCAAGGTCTATGACGAAGTCGAGTTCCTGTCGGCGATCGAAGAAAACGAGTACGTCATTGCGCAGGCCAACGCGCTGACCGACGCCAAGGGCACCCTGACCGAGCAGTTCGTCCCGTGCCGCTTCCAGGGCGAATCGCTGCTGAAGCCGCCGGCGGAAGTCCACTTCATGGACGTCTCGCCGATGCAGACCGTGTCGATCGCGGCCGCGCTGGTTCCGTTCCTGGAGCACGATGACGCCAACCGCGCACTGATGGGCGCCAACATGCAGCGTCAGGCCGTGCCGACCCTGCGTGCGCAGAAGCCGCTGGTCGGTACCGGCATCGAGCGCGCCGTGGCGCGTGACTCGGGCGTGACCGTGAATGCCCGTCGTGGTGGCGAGATCGTGCAGATCGACGCGGCCCGCATCGTGGTCAAGGTCAACGAGGAAGAGATCGTTGGCGCCACCGACGCAGGCGTGGACATCTACAACCTGGTCAAGTACACCCGTTCGAACCAGAACACCTGCATCAACCAGCGCCCGCTGGTCCAGGTCGGTGACGTCATCGCCCGCGGCGACGTGCTGGCCGACGGTCCGTCCACCGACATCGGCGAACTGGCCTTGGGCCAGAACATGCTGATCGCGTTCATGCCGTGGAACGGCTACAACTTCGAAGACTCCATCCTGCTCTCCGAGCGCGTGGTGGAAGAGGATCGTTACACCACGATCCACATCGAAGAGCTGACCTGCGTCGCGCGTGACACCAAGCTGGGGCCGGAGGAAATCTCCGCCGACATCCCGAACGTCTCCGAGCAGGCGCTGAACCGCCTGGACGAGAGCGGCGTGGTGTACATCGGCGCGGAAGTCCGTGCCGGCGACATCCTGGTCGGCAAGGTCACCCCGAAGGGCGAAAGCCAGCTGACCCCGGAAGAGAAGCTGCTGCGCGCGATCTTCGGCGAGAAGGCTTCGGACGTGAAGGACAGCTCGCTGCGCGTTCCGCCGGGCATGGACGGCACCGTCATCGACGTGCAGGTCTTCACCCGCGACGGCATCGAGAAGGACAAGCGCGCCCGCCAGATCGAAGAGTCTGAAATCAAGCGCGTCAAGAAGGACTTCGACGACCAGTTCCGCATCCTGGAAGCCGCCATCTACATGCGTCTGCGTTCGCAGATCGTGGGCAAGGTGGTCAACGGTGGCGCTGGCCTGAAGAAGGGTGACGTGATCACCGACGCCTTCCTGGACGGCCTGAAGAAGGCTGACTGGTTCGCCCTGCGCATGAAGGACGAGGACGCTTCGGAAGCCATCGAGCGCGCGCAGAAGCAGATCCAGGCGCACGAGAAGGAGTTCGAACGTCGCTTCGCCGACAAGCGCGGCAAGATCACCGCCGGTGACGACCTCGCTCCGGGCGTTCTGAAGATGGTCAAGGTGTTCCTGGCCGTGAAGCGCCGCATCCAGCCGGGCGACAAGATGGCTGGCCGCCACGGCAACAAGGGTGTGGTCTCCAACGTGGTGCCGGTCGAGGACATGCCGTACATGGCCTCGGGCGAAACCGTGGACATCGTGCTGAACCCGCTGGGCGTGCCGTCGCGCATGAACATCGGCCAGATCCTGGAAGTGCACCTGGGCTGGGCCGCCAAGGGTCTGGGTCGCAAGATCCAGGCGATGATGGAAGCCCAGGCGGCGGTCGCCGACCTGCGCAAGTTCCTGGACGACATCTACAACCACGACGACACCAACGTGGCCAATCGTGTCGACCTGTCGCAGTTCAGCGACGAGGAACTGCTGCGCCTGGCCCGCAACCTGACCGACGGCGTGCCGATGGCTACCCCGGTGTTCGACGGCGCCACCGAAGCGGAAATCAAGCGCATGCTGGAACTGGCCGACCTGCCGAGCAGCGGCCAGACCCAGCTGTACGACGGCCGCACCGGTGAAGCCTTCGATCGCCACACCACCGTTGGCTACATGCACTACCTGAAGCTGAACCACCTGGTCGACGACAAGATGCACGCCCGTTCGACCGGTCCGTACTCGCTCGTCACCCAGCAGCCGCTGGGCGGCAAGGCGCAGTTCGGCGGCCAGCGCTTCGGTGAAATGGAAGTCTGGGCGCTGGAAGCCTACGGCGCGGCCTACACCCTGCAGGAAATGCTGACGGTGAAGTCCGATGACGTGCAGGGCCGCAACCAGATGTACAAGAACATTGTCGACGGTGAGCACGAGATGGTCGCGGGCATGCCGGAATCCTTCAACGTGCTCGTGAAGGAAATCCGCTCGCTGGCCATCAACATGGAACTGGAAGACAACTGATCCATGCCGGCGCGGCGGCCTCCGCCGCCGCGCCGCTGGCAGTCAACTGAAAGCCCATCGACACAGCATTCCTCCTTCTGGAGAACACCATGAAAGACCTGCTCAACCTCTTCAACCAGCAGCGCCAGACGCTGGACTTCGACGCGATCAAGATCGCGCTGGCCTCGCCGGACCTGATCCGTTCGTGGTCCTTCGGCGAAGTGAAGAAGCCGGAAACCATCAACTACCGTACCTTCAAGCCGGAACGCGACGGCCTGTTCTGCGCCGCCATCTTCGGCCCGGTGAAGGACTACGAGTGCCTGTGCGGCAAGTACAAGCGCATGAAGCACCGCGGCGTGGTCTGCGAAAAGTGCGGCACCGAAGTGACCCTGGCCAAGGTGCGCCGTGAGCGCATGGGCCACATCGACCTGGCGTCGCCGGTCGCGCACATCTGGTTCCTGAAGTCGCTGCCGTCGCGCATCGGCCTGATGCTGGACATGACCCTGCGCGATATCGAGCGCGTGCTGTACTTCGAAGCGTACGTGGTGACCGAGCCGGGCCTGACCGCCCTGGAGCGCCGCCAGCTGCTGACCGAAGAACAGTACCTGCAGGCCCGCCAGGAGCACGGTGACGACTTCGACGCCGCCATGGGCGCCGAGGCCGTGTACGAACTGCTGCGCACGATCGACCTGCAGTCGGAAATGACCCGCCTGCGCGAGGAAATCGCCGCTACCGGTTCGGAAACCAAGCTCAAGCGCCTCACCAAGCGCATCAAGCTGATCGAGGCCTTCCTGGAATCGGGCAACCGTCCGGAATGGATGGTCATGACCGTGCTGCCGGTGCTGCCGCCGGACCTGCGCCCGCTGGTCCCGCTGGATGGCGGCCGCTTCGCGACCTCCGACCTGAACGACCTGTACCGCCGCGTCATCAACCGCAACAACCGCCTGCGCCGCCTGCTCGAGCTGAGCGCGCCGGACATCATCGTGCGCAATGAAAAGCGCATGCTGCAGGAATCGGTCGATGCGCTGCTGGACAACGGCCGTCGCGGCCGTGCCATCACCGGCACCAACAAGCGCCCGCTGAAGTCGCTGGCCGACATGATCAAGGGCAAGCAGGGTCGCTTCCGCCAGAACCTGCTCGGCAAGCGCGTCGACTACTCGGGCCGTTCGGTCATCGTGGTCGGTCCGTACCTGCGCCTGCACCAGTGCGGCCTGCCGAAGAAGATGGCGCTGGAGCTGTTCAAGCCGTTCGTCTTCGCCAAGCTGCAGCGTCGTGGCCTGGCCACCACCATCAAGGCCGCCAAGAAGCTGGTCGAGCGCGAAGAAGCCGAAGTCTGGGACATCCTGGAAGAGGTCATCCGCGAGCATCCGGTGATGCTGAACCGTGCGCCGACCCTGCACCGTCTGGGCATCCAGGCGTTCGAGCCGGTGCTGATCGAAGGCAAGGCCATCCAGCTGCACCCGCTGGTCTGCACCGCGTTCAACGCCGACTTCGACGGTGACCAGATGGCCGTCCACGTGCCGCTCTCGCTGGAAGCCCAGCTGGAAGCGCGTGCGCTGATGATGTCGACCAACAACATCCTGTCGCCGGCCAACGGCGAGCCGATCATCGTGCCGTCGCAGGACGTCGTGCTGGGTCTGTACTACATGACCCGCTCGCTGGAAAACAAGAAGGGCGAGGGCATGGCCTTCGCCAACATCGCCGAAGTGAAGCGTGCCTACGACAACCGTGTGGTGGAACTGCACGCCAAGGTCAAGGTCCGCATCACCGAGGTGGTGACCGACGAAGACGGCAACAAGCAGAACAAGACCTCGATCGTGGACACCACGATCGGTCGCGCCCTGCTGGCTGAAATCCTGCCGGAAGGCCTGCCGTTCGCGCTGGCCAACACCGAGCTGACCAAGAAGAACATCAGCCGCCTGATCAACTCCAGCTACCGCCAGCTGGGCCTGAAGGACACGGTCGTGTTCGCCGACAAGCTGATGTACACCGGCTTCGCCTACGCGACCCGCGCCGGCGTCTCGATCGGCATCGACGACATGCTGATCCCGGACGAGAAGAAGGGCATCCTCACCGAGGCCGAAGCCGAAGTGCTGGAAATCCAGGAGCAGTACCAGTCGGGCCTGGTCACCGCCGGCGAGCGCTACAACAAGGTGGTCGACATCTGGTCGCGCACCAACGAGCGCATCGCCAAGGCGATGATGGACACCATCGGTACCGAGAAGGTGGTCAATGCCAAGGGCGAGACCATCGACCAGAAGTCGATGAACTCGCTGTACATCATGGCCGACTCCGGTGCGCGTGGTTCGCAGGCGCAGATCCGTCAGCTGGCCGGCATGCGCGGCCTGATGGCCCGCCCGGACGGCTCGATCATCGAGACGCCCATCAAGGCGAACTTCCGCGAAGGCCTGAACGTGCAGGAGTACTTCAACTCCACCCACGGTGCCCGTAAGGGTCTGGCCGATACCGCGCTGAAGACCGCGAACTCGGGTTACCTGACCCGTCGTCTGGTCGACGTCGCGCAGGACGTGGTGATCACCGAGGTGGATTGCGGTACCACCGAAGGCCTGATCATGACCCCGATCGTGGAAGGCGGCGACGTGGTCGAGCCGCTGAAGGACCGCGTGCTGGGTCGCGTGGTTGCCGAGGACGTGTTCCTGCCGGGCAACGACGAGGATCCGATCGTCACCCGCAACACCCTGCTCGACGAAGCCTGGGTCGCCAAGCTGGAAGATGCCGGCGTGCAGACCATCAAGGTCCGCTCGACCATCTCCTGCGAATCGGCGTTCGGTGTCTGCTCGCGCTGCTACGGCCGCGACCTGGCCCGTGGCCACCTGGTCAACATCGGTGAAGCAGTCGGCGTCATCGCCGCGCAGTCCATCGGTGAGCCGGGTACCCAGCTGACCATGCGTACGTTCCACATCGGTGGTGCGGCGTCGCGAGCTGCAGCGGTCGACAACATCACCGTCAAGACCACCGGCTCGGTCAAGTTCAGCAACCTCAAGTCGGTCGAGCATGCCAACGGCTCGCTGGTCGCAGTGTCGCGCTCGGGCGAAATCTCGGTGCTCGATGCCCACGGCCGTGAGCGTGAGCGTTACAAGCTGCCGTACGGTGCGACCATCACGTCCAAGGACGGTGATGCGATCAAGGCTGGCCAGACCGTGGCCAACTGGGATCCGCATAACCACCCGATCGTGTCGGAAGTGGCCGGCTTCATCCGCTTCATCGACTTCGTTGATGGCATCACCGTCATCGAGAAGACCGACGAGCTGACCGGCCTGGCTTCGCGCGAAATCACCGATCCGAAGCGTCGTGGTACCCAGGCCAAGGACCTGCGCCCGATCGTGCGCATCGTCGACGCCAAGGGCAACGACCTGTCGATTCCGGGCACCGACCTGCCGGCGCAGTACCTGCTGCCGCCGCGTTCCATCGTCAACCTGCAGGACGGCGCCCCGGTGGGCGTGGGCGACGTCGTCGCCAAGATCCCGCAGGAAGCGTCGAAGACCCGCGACATCACCGGTGGTCTGCCGCGCGTGGCCGACCTGTTCGAAGCGCGCAAGCCGAAGGATCCGGCGGTGCTGGCCGAGCGTTCGGGCATCATCAGCTTCGGCAAGGACACCAAGGGCAAGCAGCGCCTGATCATCAAGGACACCGATGGTTCGGAGCACGAAGAGCTGATCCCGAAGTACCGCCAGGTCATCGTGTTCGAAGGCGAGCATGTCACCAAGGGTGAAACCATCGTGGACGGCGAGCCGAGCCCGCAGGACATCCTGCGCCTGCTGGGCGTCGAGCCGCTGGCGGCCTACCTGGTGAAGGAAATCCAGGACGTGTACCGCCTGCAGGGCGTGAAGATCAACGACAAGCACATCGAGGTGATCACCCGCCAGATGCTGCGCAAGGTCGAGATCACCGATCAGGGCAGCAGCAAGTTCCTGAACGGCGAACAGGTGGAGCGTCAGCGCGTTATCGAGGAGAATGCGCGCCTGTCGGCCCGCAACGAGCTGCCGGCGCACTTCGATCCGGTCCTGCTGGGTATCACCAAGGCGTCGCTGGCGACCGAATCGTTCATCTCGGCCGCTTCGTTCCAGGAAACCACCCGCGTGCTGACCGAAGCGGCCGTCCGCGGCACCTCGGACAACCTGCGTGGCCTGAAGGAAAACGTCATCGTGGGTCGCCTGATTCCGGCCGGTACCGGCCTGGCGTACCACAGCAACCGCCGTCGCGGCGCTTCCGGTCTCACCGAGTCGGAAATGCAGACCCTGGCCGGTACCCCGGCCGCGGTCGAGGCGCCGGTGGTTGAAGCCGAAGCTGAACAGGCGTCGGGCGAAGAATGAGGTAGCCGGTCCGGCCGCAAGGCCGGACCACCCCATCGGTCCATCGATGGGATTGGGAAAGGGCAGGGGAGATCGTCCGCGATCGACCCTGTCAACCTGAACGGGGTACATGGAGGCCCCCCAGTAACGTCCCGGGATCAGGGACGGGCTTGACAGGAGGCGTTTGACTGCTTTCCTGGCAGGTTGCTACAATCGTCTGTCTCAGCAGGCCAGAATTTCGGCCTGCTTTAACATTTCCGCATCTCTGGTCGGATTTTCCGGCCACCAATCAGAAGAACCTACTGATGGCGACGATCAACCAGCTGGTCCGCAAGCCGCGGCAAGCGACCACCTACAAGAGTGCCTCGCCGGCGCTCGACAAGTGCCCGCAGCGCCGTGGCGTCTGCACCCGTGTCTACACCACCACTCCGAAGAAGCCGAACTCGGCTCTGCGCAAGGTTGCCAAGGTCCGCCTGACCAACCAGGAAGAAGTGATTTCCTACATCGGTGGTGAAGGCCACAACCTGCAGGAGCACTCCGTGGTCCTGATCCGCGGCGGTCGCGTCAAGGACCTGCCGGGTGTGCGTTACCACACCGTTCGTGGCTCGCTCGACGCCGCCGGCGTTGCCAAGCGTCGCCAGGCCCGTTCCAAGTACGGCGCCAAGCGTCCGAAGGCATAAGGAGAGAGCACTATGTCGCGTAAGGGTAATACTCCGCAGCGTTCCGTCCTGCCCGATCCGAAGCACGGAAGCGAAACCATCGCCCGCTTCATCAACATGGTCATGCAGAGCGGCAAGAAGTCCGTCGCCGAAAAGATCGTGTACGGCGCCATGGACGTGATCACCGAGAAGAACAGCAGCGCCAACGCCATTGAACTGGTGCAGAAGGCTCTGGACAACGTCGCTCCGGCGGTCGAGGTCAAGTCGCGTCGCGTCGGTGGTGCCACCTACCAGGTGCCGGTCGAAGTGCGTTCGTCGCGCAAGATGGCCCTGGCCATGCGCTGGCTGATCGACTCCGCGCGCAAGCGTGGTGAGAACACCATGCCGAAGAAGCTGGCTGCCGAACTGATCGACGCCTCGGAAAACCGTGGCGGCGCCATCAAGAAGCGCGAAGAAACCCACCGCATGGCCGAAGCCAACAAGGCATTCGCCCACTACCGCTGGTGAGTTTGACGGCCTTGTAAAACAGGCAGGGCAGCACCACTTCGGTGCGTGCTGCCTCGCGGTCCCAGAAGGGCTGCGCCAATCCGAAGGCCGCCGAAAGGCGGCGTTCGGCCATCCGAAATCCAAGAAATCTGAGAGGCTCCCGTGGCCCGTTCCACTCCCATCGAGCGTTACCGTAACTTCGGCATCATGGCTCACATCGATGCCGGCAAGACCACCACGTCCGAGCGCATCCTGTTCTACACCGGCAAGAGCCACAAGATCGGTGAAGTGCACGACGGCGCCGCCACCATGGACTGGATGGAGCAGGAGCAGGAGCGTGGCATCACGATCCAGTCCGCTGCCACCACCGCGTTCTGGAAGGGCATGGACAAGTCCCTGCCGGAGCACCGCTTCAACATCATCGACACCCCCGGGCACGTCGACTTCACCATCGAAGTGGAGCGCTCGCTGCGCGTGCTCGACGGTGCCGTCTTCGTCCTGTGTGCCGTCGGTGGCGTGCAGCCGCAGTCGGAAACCGTGTGGCGCCAGGCCAACAAGTACCACGTGCCGCGCATCGCGTTCGTCAACAAGATGGACCGCACCGGTGCCAACTTCCAGAAGGTCGTCGGCCAGCTGAAGGCCAAGCTGGGCGCGGTCGCCGTGCCGATGCAGCTGCCGATCGGCGCTGAAGACAACTTCAAGGGCGTTGTCGACCTGCTGAAGATGAAGGCCATCCATTGGGATGAGGCTTCGCAGGGCATGAAGTTCGAATACAGCGACATCCCGGCCGATCTGCAGGCGGCTGCCGAAGAGGCTCGCCAGTTCATGGTCGAGACCGCTGCCGAAGCCAGCGAAGAGCTGATGGAAAAGTACCTGGGCGGCGAGGAGCTGGCCGAGGCTGAAATCATCAACGCGCTGCGTACCCGCACCCTGGCCACCGAGATCGTGCCGATGTACTGCGGCTCGGCCTTCAAGAACAAGGGCGTGCAGGCCATGCTGGACGGCGTGATCCAGCTGCTGCCGTCGCCGGTCGACGTGCCGGACGTGAAGGGCGTGGACGTTGACGACGACACCGTCGAGATGACCCGCAAGTCGGACGACAAGGCTCCGTTCTCGTCGCTGGCCTTCAAGATCATCACCGACCCGTTCGTCGGCGCGCTGACCTTCTTCCGCGTCTACTCGGGCACCCTGAACGGTGGCGACACCGTGCTGAACTCGGTGAAGGGCAAGAAGGAGCGCATCGGTCGCATCCTGCAGATGCACTCGAACAACCGCGAGGAAATCAAGGAAGTTCTGGCTGGTGACATCGCTGCTGCCGTGGGCCTGAAGGACACCACCACCGGTGACACCCTGTGCGCCGTGGACGCGCCGATCATCCTGGAGCGCATGACGTTCCCGGAGCCGGTGATCTCGATGGCCGTCGAGCCGAAGACCAAGTCGGACCAGGAAAAGATGGGTCTGGCCCTGGGCCGTCTGGCGCAGGAAGATCCGTCGTTCCGCGTCAAGACCGACGAAGAATCCGGCCAGACCATCATCTCGGGCATGGGCGAGCTGCACCTGGACATCATCGTCGATCGCCTGAAGCGCGAGTTCAACGTTGAAGCCAACGTCGGCGCGCCGCAGGTGGCCTACCGCGAAACCATCACCCTGGCCGACGTCAAGTCGGACTACAAGCACGCCAAGCAGTCCGGTGGTAAGGGTCAGTACGGTCACGTCGTGATCGAGCTGTCGCCGATCACCGCTGAAGACCGTGCCGATCCGAAGCTGGCTCCGGCCATCAAGGACGACTTCCTGTTCATCAACGACATCACCGGCGGCGTGATCCCGAAGGAATTCATTCCGTCGGTTGAGAAGGGCCTGCGCGAAACCATCACCAGCGGTCCGCTGGCTGGCTTCCCGGTCGTGGACGTCAAGGTGAAGCTGGTGTTCGGTTCGTACCACGACGTCGACTCCTCGGAAATGGCGTTCAAGCTGGCTTCGTCGATGGCCTTCAAGCAGGGCTTCGCCAAGGCCAAGCCGGTGCTGCTGGAGCCGATCATGAAGGTCGAGATCGTGACCCCGGAGGATTACCAGGGTGACGTGATGGGCGACGTCAGCCGTCGTCGCGGCGTGCTGCAGGGTTCCGACACCACCGGTGACGGTTCGGCCAGCATCATCAACGCGATGATCCCGCTGGGTGAAATGTTCGGCTACGCCACTGCGCTGCGTTCGCAGACCCAGGGCCGCGCCACCTTCACCATGGAATTCGATCACTACGAGCCGGCTCCGACCAACATCGCCGAAGCCGTCATGAAGAAGGGCTGAGCCTCGCTCAGCCTCTCTTGAAACCACTTACGAACAATCAAGGTATAGAACAATGGCAAAGGGTAAGTTCGAGCGCACCAAGCCGCACGTCAACGTCGGCACCATCGGTCACGTCGATCACGGCAAGACCACGCTGACCGCCGCACTGACCAAGATCGGTGCCGAGCGCTTCGGTGGCGAGTTCAAGGATTACTCCTCGATCGACGCCGCGCCGGAAGAAAAGGCTCGTGGTATCACGATCTCGACCGCGCACGTCGAATACGAATCCCCGATCCGTCACTACGCCCACGTTGACTGCCCGGGCCACGCTGACTACGTCAAGAACATGATCACCGGTGCCGCCCAGATGGACGGCGCGATCCTGGTGTGCTCGGCCGCTGACGGCCCGATGCCGCAGACCCGTGAGCACATCCTGCTGTCGCGCCAGGTCGGCGTGCCGTACATCGTCGTGTTCCTGAACAAGGCCGACATGGTCGACGACGCCGAGCTGCTCGAGCTGGTCGAGATGGAAGTGCGCGAACTGCTGAGCAAGTACGAGTTCCCGGGCGACGACACCCCGATCATCGCCGGTTCGGCCCGCCTGGCGCTGGAAGGCGACCAGAGCGACATCGGCGTGCCGGCCATCCTGAAGCTGGTCGACGCGCTGGACAGCTGGATTCCGGAGCCGGAGCGTGCGATCGACAAGCCGTTCCTGATGCCGGTGGAAGACGTGTTCTCGATCTCGGGCCGCGGCACCGTGGTGACCGGTCGTATCGAGCGCGGCGTGATCAAGGTTGGCGACGAAATCGAAATCGTCGGCATCCGTCCGGTGCAGAAGACCACCGTGACCGGCGTTGAAATGTTCCGCAAGCTGCTGGACCAGGGTCAGGCAGGCGACAACGCTGGCCTGCTGCTGCGCGGCACCAAGCGTGACGACGTCGAGCGTGGCCAGGTGCTGGCCAAGCCGGGCACGATCAAGCCGCACACCAAGTTCGAAGGCGAAGTGTACGTCCTGTCGAAGGACGAGGGCGGCCGCCACACCCCGTTCTTCAACGGCTACCGTCCGCAGTTCTACTTCCGCACCACCGACATCACCGGCGCAGCTGCGCTGCCGGAAGGCGTCGAAATGGTGATGCCGGGTGACAACGTCAAGATGGTCGTCACCCTGATCAACCCGGTGGCAATGGACGAAGGCCTGCGCTTCGCCATCCGCGAAGGCGGCCGTACCGTCGGCGCCGGCGTGGTCTCGAAGATCATCGAGTAATCTGGTAGTATCTGCGCCCCGATGTTGCCTGGGTAGGGCATCGGGGCGTATCAAATGGGAAAGCAGGCACAGGATGTGCCTTGTGTTCCCCGGACCAGGAAGGGTCAATGCCATTCAGGCGGCGTCAACAGGCGACTGTTGACAGCTGCCTTGCGTGCCATTATGCTTCTACGTCTGGGCAGGCCGGGAAACTGGTCTGCCTACGTTTTTGAGGTCCATGGAGTGACCTTGTCGGCCTGCAGGACTGCGGGCCGTCCGTATTCAGGAATTTCATGGGGCAAAGCAACCCAGAGGCTTTGTCTGTCGCTCTTTTAACGAAGGAACCTACCGCCATGGCGGACCAAAAGATCCGGATCCGGCTGAAAGCGTTCGATCATCGTCTGATCGACCGTTCGGCCAGCGAGATCGTTGAAACGGCAAAGCGGACCGGCGCGCAAGTGCGTGGCCCGATCCCGCTGCCGACCAAGATCGAGCGTTACACCGTTCTCGTCTCCCCGCACGTCGACAAGGACGCGCGTGACCAGTACGAGACCCGCACGCACAAGCGCGTGCTCGATATCGTTGACCCGAATGACAAGACCGTGGACGCGCTGATGAAGCTCGAACTGGCTGCCGGCGTCGACGTTCAGATCAAGCTGACCTGAGGACTACGACCATGACGAAGAAGTATTCGTTGGGCTTCGTGGGCCGCAAGGCCGGCATGAGCCGCGTGTTCACCGAAGATGGCCGTTCCATCCCGGTGACCCTGATCGAAGCAACCCCGAACCGCATCGCGCAGATCAAGACCGTCGAAACCGACGGCTACAGCGCCGTGCAGGTGACCGTCGGCGCGCGTCGCGCTGCCCTGGTCAACAAGCCGGAAGCCGGCCACTTCGCCAAGGCGAAGGTGGAAGCGGGTCGTGGCCTGTGGGAATTCCGCGTTGAAGACGCGCAGCTCGGCGATTTCGCCGTTGGCGGCGAAGTCAAGGCGGACATCTTCGAAGTCGGCCAGATCGTCGACGTCCAGGGTGTCACCAAGGGCAAGGGCTTCCAGGGCACCATCAAGCGCCACAACTTCCGTATGGGCGATGCAACCCACGGTAACTCGCTGTCGCATCGCGCGCCGGGTTCGCTGGGTCAGCGCCAGACCCCGGGTCGCGTTTTCCCGGGCAAGAAGATGTCGGGCCACATGGGCGCGGTGCAGCAGAGCACCCAGAACCTGGAAGTGGTCAAGGTCGACGTCGAGCGCGGTCTGATCGCCGTTCGCGGCGCCGTTCCGGGCGCGGCGGGTGGCGATGTGATCGTCCGTCCGGCGAGCAAGGCATAAGGAGAGATGACGATGGAACTCGTTATCACGGGTAGCAACAACAAGGTCTCGGTCTCCGACGCCGTGTTCGGTCGCGATTTCAGCGAAGATCTGGTCCACCAGGTCGTCGTTGCCTACCGCAACGCCGGTCGCGCCGGCACCAAGGCACAGAAGACTCGCTCCGAAGTGGCTGGTACCACCAAGAAGTCGAAGAAGCAGAAGGGCGGCGGCGCGCGTCATGGCGCACTGACGGCTCCGATCTTCGTCGGCGGCGGTGTCACCTTCGCGGCCAAGCCGCGCAGCTTCGAGCAGAAGGTCAATCGTAAGCAGTACCGTGCCGCCATGTGCGCGATCCTGTCCGAGCTGAACCGTCAGGGCCGTCTGACCATCGTGGAGTCCTTCGATGTCGAAGTGACCAACACGAAGGGTCTGATCGCCAAGCTGGCCGGCCTGGAAGTGGGCAAGCGCCCGCTGATCGTCACCGAAGAAGCGTCCGAGCACCTGTACCTGTCCGCCCGCAATCTGCCGTACGTGCAGGTGCGTGACGTCCAGGGTCTGGATCCGGTCTCGCTGGTGGGTGCCGACACGGTCGTCATCACCGCTGACGCGGTCAAGAAGGTCGAGGAGTGGCTGGCATGAACAGCAACGAAAAAATCTTCAGCGTGCTGCGTGCCCCGCGTGTCTCCGAAAAGACCGCGCGCCTGCAGGAACTCTCCAACCAGTATGTCTTCGAAGTTTCGAACGAAGCCACCAAGGCCGATGTAAAGGCCGCGGTTGAGCAGCTGTTCGACGTCAAGGTCGAAGCCGTCAACGTGGTCAACGTCAAGGGCAAGAACAAGTCCTTCCGTAACCGTGCTGGCCGCCGCGGCGATTGGCGCAAGGCGTACGTTCGCCTGGCCGACGGCCAGTCGATCGATGTAACGGCCAAGGCCTGAGGTACATCCCATGCCATTGATGAAATTCAAGCCCACTTCCCCCGGCCGCCGTTCGGCCGTGCGCGTGGTTACGCCCGACCTGCACAAGGGTGCTCCGCACGCCGCACTGGTCGAGTCGCAGAGCCGCTCGGGTGGCCGCAACCACCACGGCCGCATCACCGTGCGTCACGTCGGTGGTGGTGCCAAGCAGCACTACCGCATCATCGACTTCAAGCGCAACAAGCTGGGCATCCCGGCGCGCGTGGAACGCATCGAATACGATCCGAACCGCACCGCCCACATCGCCCTGCTGTGCTACGTCGATGGTGAGCGTCGCTACATCATCGCCCCGAAGGGCCTGAAGGCCGGTGATCAGGTGATCGCTGGTTCGGATGCCCCGATCAAGGCCGGCAACACCCTGCCGCTGCGCAACATCCCGGTCGGCACCACCATCCACTGCATCGAGCTGAAGCCGGGCAAGGGCGCTCAGATCGCTCGCGCCGCTGGTGCGGCCGTGCAGCTGGTGGCTCGCGAAGGCATCTACGCCACCCTGCGCCTGCGCTCGGGTGAAATGCGCAAGGTTCCGGTCGAGTGCTGCGCCACCATCGGCGAAGTCGGCAACGACGAGCACAGCCTGGAAAAGCTGGGCAAGGCCGGTGCCAAGCGTTGGCGCGGCGTCCGCCCGACCGTTCGTGGTGCTGCCATGAACCCGGTTGACCACCCGCACGGTGGTGGTGAGGCCAAGGCCGGCCAGGGTAACCCGCATCCGGTCACCCCGTGGGGTGTTCCGACCAAGGGTTACAAGACGCGCCATAACAAGCGCACTCAGCAGTTCATCGTCCGCGATCGTAGGGGCTAATCGACCATGGCACGTTCACTCAAGAAGGGCCCGTTCGTCGATCACCACCTCGTCAAGAAGGTGGAGGCCGCTGCGGGCAGCAAGAAGCCGATCAAGACCTGGTCGCGCCGTTCGATGATCCTGCCTGACATGGTAGGCATCACCATTGCCGTGCATAACGGCAAGAACCACATCCCGGTTCTCGTCAACGAGAACATGGTCGGCCACAAGCTCGGCGAATTTGCCATCACCCGGACCTTCAAGGGTCACGGTGGTGACAAGAAGTCGGGCAAGTAAGGAGAGATGACAATGGAAGCGAAAGCCATCCTGCGCACTGCGCGCATCTCCCCGCAGAAGGCTCGTCTGGTCGCTGACCAGGTGCGCGGTCTGCCGGCCGAACGTGCGGTCAACCTGCTGAAGTTCTCGGACAAGAAGGCTGCCCACCTGATCAAGAAGGTGGTGGAGTCGGCAATTGCCAACGCCGAGAACAACCAGGGCGCCGACGTCGACGAGCTGAAGGTTCAGACCATCATGGTTGATGAAGGTCCGACCCTGAAGCGTTTCATGGCGCGGGCGAAAGGCCGCGGTACCCGCATCCTCAAGCGCACCAGCCACATCACTGTGGTTGTGGGCGCCGCCAAGTAAGCGGATAAGGAAAAGACCATGGGTCATAAAGTTCATCCGATTGGTATCCGCCTCGGCATTTCCAAGGACTGGAACTCCAAGTGGTACGCCAACAAGGCCGAGTTCGCCGGTTACCTGGCAGCCGACCTGAAAGTGCGCGAAATGCTGCGCAAGAAGCTGGCCCAGGCCGGCATCAGCAAGATCCTGATCGAGCGTCCGGCCAAGACCGCTCGCGTGACGATCCACACCGCCCGTCCGGGCGTGGTGATCGGCAAGCGCGGTGAGGACATCGAGAAGCTGCGCAAGGAAGTGAGCGAGATGATGGGCGTCCCGGCGCACATCAACGTCACCGAAGTGCGCAAGCCGGAACTGGACGCGCAGCTCGTTGCCGAGTCGATCGCCCAGCAGCTGGAGCGTCGCATCATGTTCCGCCGTGCAATGAAGCGCTCGGTCGGCAACGCGATGCGCCTGGGTGCCCTGGGCATCAAGGTCAACGTTGGTGGCCGCCTCAACGGTGCTGAAATCGCCCGTTCGGAGTGGTACCGCGAAGGCCGCGTGCCGCTGCACACCCTGCGTGCCGACATCGACTATGGCTTCGCTGAAGCCAAGACGACCTACGGCATCATCGGCATCAAGGTCTGGATCTACAAGGGCGAGGTCTTCGATTTCTCCCAGGTTGGCCAGGAAAAGCAGGACGACACCCCGTCGCGCAACGATCGTCACGATCGCGGCGACCGTGGTGACCGTCAGCGCCCGGCCCGTGAAGCGAGGTAACGACAATGTTGCAACCCAAGCGAACCAAGTACCGCAAGGTACACAAGGGCCGTAACGATGGCCTGAGCTGGAGCGCCAACGCTGTCAGCTTCGGCGAATACGGCCTGAAGGCAACCGCACACGGTCAGCTGACCGCGCGTCAGATCGAAGCGGCCCGCCGCTCGATCAGCCGCTACGTCAAGCGCGGCGGCAAGATGTGGATCCGCGTGTTCCCCGACAAGCCCATCACCAAGAAGCCCATCGAAGTTCGAATGGGTTCGGGTAAGGGTAACGTGGAATACTGGGTGGCCCAGATCCAGCCCGGCCGCATGATCTATGAAATCGAGGGTGTTTCCGAGGAAGTGGCTCGCGAGGCGTTCCGCCTGGCCGCCGCCAAGCTCTCGGTCACCACCACTTTCGTGACCCGTACGGTGCGCTGATGGATATCAAAACTCTCCGTGAAAAGTCGGCTGACGAACTCAAGGCCCACCTGATCGACCTGCGTAAGGAACAGTTCTCTGTCCGTATGCAGCAGGTCACCGGCCAGCTGCCGAAGACCCACGACATTCGCCGGGTCCGTCGCGAGATTGCTCGCGTCAAGACCCTGCTCGGCAGCACGAAGTAAGGATGGCCGCTATGAGCGACAATACTGAAAAGAAGACGCTGCGCACGGTCGAAGGCCGTGTCGTCAGCAACAAGATGGACAAGACGGTTACCGTCCTGGTTGAGCGTCAGGTCAAGCACGCGCTGTACGGCAAGTACATCAAGCGCTCGACCAAGCTGCACGCCCACGATGCCGACAACGCCTGCAAGGAAGGCGATGTCGTCCGCGTGACCGAGATTGCTCCGATGTCCAAGACCAAGAACTGGCGCGTGGTGGAAGTCATCACGCGTGCGGCTGAATAAGGAGTCTGAATCATGATCCAGATGCAGAGCTACCTTGACGTCGCGGACAATTCGGGTGCCAAGCAGGTGATGTGCTTCAAGGTGCTGGGTGGTTCCAAGCGCCGTTACGCCGGCATCGGCGACATCATCAAGGTCACCGTGAAGGATGCGATTCCGCGCGGCAAGGTCAAGAAGGGTGAAGTGTATGACGCCGTCGTGGTGCGTACCCGCAAGGGTGTGCGTCGCGCCGACGGTTCGCTGATCCGCTTCGACGGCAACGCTGCCGTCCTGCTGAACAACAAGCAGGAGCCGATCGGTACCCGTATCTTCGGGCCGGTGACCCGTGAACTTCGTTCGGAGAAGTTCATGAAGATCGTCTCGCTCGCTCCCGAAGTGCTGTGAGCGACAGGAGATAATCATGGCTAACCGTATCAAGAAGGGCGACCAGGTTGTCGTCAACGCTGGCAAGGACAAGGGCAAGCAGGGCGAAGTCGTCCGCGTCGACGGCGACCGTGTGGTCGTCGCCAACGTGAACATCGTCAAGCGCCACACCAAGCCGAACCCGCAGGCAGGTGTTGCCGGCGGCGTGGTCGAGCGCGAAGCTTCGATCCATATCTCCAACGTGAACGTGCTGAACCCGGCTTCGGGCAAGGGCGAACGCGTTGGCTTCAAGGTGCTGGAGGATGGACGCAAACTGCGTGTGTTCCGCTCCAGCGGTGAGGCGCTCGACGCCTGAGGAATGTGAAGATGACTTCCCGTCTCGAAAAGATCTACAAGGAAGAAGTGGTGCCGGCGCTGATGAAGCAGTTCGGCTACACCAATCCGATGGAAGTACCGAAGCTCGTCAAGGTCACCCTGAACATGGGTGTCGGCGAGGCTGCCACCAACAAGAAGATCCTGGAAAACGCCGTCGCGGACATGACCAAGATTTCCGGCCAGAAGCCGGTTGTCACCAAGTCGCGTATCTCGGTTGCGTCGTTCAAGATCCGTGATGGTTGGCCGATCGGCTGCAAGACCACGCTGCGTCGCCACAAGATGTACGAGTTCCTGGACCGCCTGATCAACATCTCGCTGCCGCGCGTGCGCGACTTCCGTGGTGTTTCCGGTCGTTCCTTCGACGGCCGCGGCAACTTCAACATGGGTGTGAAGGAACAGATCATCTTCCCGGAAATCGACTTCGACGCCGTCGACGCGATCCGCGGTATGGATATCGCCATCACCACCACTGCGAAGACCGACGCGGAAGCGAAGGCGCTGCTGGCAGCGTTCAAGTTCCCGTTCCGTAACTGATCTGTCGAGGAAACCGAAATGGCAAAGACCTCCATGGTCAACCGCGACATCAAGCGGGAAAAGCTGGCCAAGAAGTACGCTGAGAAGCGTGCGGCTCTGAAGAAGATCGTGTCCTCCGTGGACGCGACCTACGAAGAGAAGATCGACGCCGCAACCAAGCTGGCCAAGCTGCCGCGCGATTCGTCGCCGAGCCGTCAGCGCAACCGTTGCGAGCTGTCGGGTCGTCCGCGTGGCGTGTACAGCAAGTTCGGCCTCGGCCGCAACAAGCTGCGCGAAGCCACCATGCGTGGCGACGTCCCGGGCCTGCGCAAGGCCAGCTGGTAATCCCAGCCGGCCCTGCGCTCAGCACCCCCTTGCGGGGGTGCTGAACCGGGGGAGGGGGCTGTTCAGCTTCCTTTCTGCGAAAAAACCCGAAGAGCCCGACGCAAGTCGGGCTCTTTTGGCGTATACTCCCGCGTCTTGCCCTGTGCAGACGGGGTTGTAGGAGTGGGCCTGGCCCGCTGCATCAAGGGACCTGGCCCGTTTCCAGGAGACAACAGATTTTCGCGAAAGCGGATATCGGTGCACTCAAAGGTACTCATATGAGCATGACTGATCCCATCGCCGACCTGCTGGTCCGCATCAAGAATGCGGCCGCAGTTGGCAAGCAGACGGTGAAAGCCCCGTCGTCCAAGATCAAGGTTGCGATCGCCCAGGTCCTGAAGGACGAGGGTTACATCACCGACCTGCGCGTGACCCAGCTGGAAAACAACAAGTCCGAGCTGGAAATCGTGCTGAAGTATTTCGAAGGCAAGCCGGTCATCGCGACCCTGAAGCGCTTCTCGCGTTCGGGCCTGCGCCAGTACCGCGGCAAGAGCGAGCTGCCGAAGGTCATGAACGGCCTGGGTATCTCCATCATTTCCACCTCCAAGGGCATCATGACTGATGCGCAGGCGCGCCAGCTGGGCGTCGGCGGCGAAGTCCTGTGCTTCGTGGCCTAAGGCGAAAGGAGTAGAACTATGTCCCGCGTAGCCAAGAAGCCGATCACCCTGGGTAAGGTTGAACTGAACGTCCAGTCGGACAGCGTCACCGCCAAGGGCCCGAAGGGCACCCTGTCGCTGGCCAAGCCGGCCGGCATTGCCATCAACGTCGACAATGGCGTTGCCACCCTGAGCACCGAGAACGCCGAGCTGGTCGCACTGACCGGCACCGTGCGTGCGATCCTGTCCAACATGGTCAAGGGCGTGTCCGAAGGCTTCGAGCGCAAGCTGGAGCTGGTTGGCGTGGGTTACCGCGCTGCCATGCAGGGCAAGGACCTGAGCCTGTCGCTGGGCTTCTCGCACCCGGTCGTGTTCGTGGCGCCGGAAGGCATCACCATCACCACCCCGACCCAGACCGAGATCCTGGTCCAGGGCGCTGACAAGCAGGTCGTCGGTGAAGTCGCCGCCAAGATCCGTGCGTTCCGCAAGCCGGAGCCGTACAAGGGCAAGGGCGTGAAGTACTCCGACGAAGTCATCATCCGTAAGGAAGCCAAGAAGGCGTAAGTGCGAGTCCCTCGCAAGAGCCCGCACATCCATGTGCGGACTCCTCAGGGAGAAGCCCATCCTTCAGCTTTCAAGGAATAATCAAAATGAACAAGAACATCGCCCGCCTGCGTCGCGCCAAGTCGACCCGCGCCCACATCCGTGAGCTCGGCGTCGCCCGCCTGTCGGTGCTGCGCACCGGCCAGCACCTGTACGCCCAGGTCTTCACCGCTGACGGTTCGAAGGTGCTGGCTGCCGCCAACACCACCCAGACCGACGTCAAGGAAGGCCTGAAGAACGGCAAGAACGCCGATGCCGCTGCCAAGGTTGGCCGCATCGTCGCCGAGCGCGCCAAGGCCGCCGGCGTCGAGAAGGTTGCCTTCGATCGTTCGGGCTACCGCTACCACGGCCGCATCAAGGCCCTGGCAGAAGCGGCCCGCGAAGCCGGCCTGCAGTTCTAAGGGACAAGGGCAGGGGGTCGATGGCCTCCTGCCTGCCTGCTCGCCAGCCTGAGCGAGGCTGGACGGCGCCGCTCTTCTGCAGTGGCCCACCGGAACAACGCGTCACTCCACAACCATAAGCGGCCTCGAGCCGTACATACCCAAACAACCAAGGAATCAACATGGCAGAAGAGCGTCAGCAGCGGGGTCGCGATCGCGACCGTAACCGCGAAGAGAAGATCGACGACGGCATGATCGAAAAGCTGGTCGCGGTCAACCGCGTCAGCAAGACCGTCAAGGGTGGCCGCCAGTTCACCTTCACCGCCCTGACCGTTGTCGGCGACGGCGAAGGCAAGGTCGGTTTCGGTTATGGCAAGGCCCGCGAAGTGCCGGTCGCCATCCAGAAGTCGATGGAACAGGCCCGCAAGAACCTGGTCAGCGTTGACCTGAACAACGGCACCCTGTGGCACACCATCAAGGATGGTCACGGCGCAGCCCGCGTGTTCATGCAGCCGGCTTCGGAAGGTACCGGCGTGATCGCCGGCGGTGCCATGCGCGCCGTGCTGGAAGCCGTTGGCGTGAAGAACGTGCTGGCCAAGGCCACCGGTTCGCGTAACCCGATCAACCTGGTGCGTGCCACCGTGAAGGGCCTGTCTGCTGCGCAGTCGCCGGCTCGCATCGCGGCCAAGCGCGGCAAGAAGGTGGAGGAACTCAACCATGGCTAATGAGTCCAACAAGACTGTGAAGGTCCGCCTGGTGCGTGGCCTGCGTGGTACCCAGTCGCGTCACCGCCTGTCGGTGCGTGCCCTGGGCCTGAACAAGCTCAACGATGTGCGTGAACTGAAGGACAGCCCGCAGGTACGCGGCCTGATCAACAAGGTTCAGTACCTCGTCCAGGTTGAGGAGTAATCGACCATGACTCTGCGTCTCAATGAACTGAGCCCGGCACCGGGCGCCCGCACCGAGCGCACCCGCGTCGGCCGCGGTATCGGCTCGGGCCTGGGCAAGACTGCCGGCCGCGGCCACAAGGGTTCGTTCGCCCGTAAGGGTGGCGGCAAGATCAAGGCTGGCTTCGAAGGCGGCCAGACCCCCATGCAGCGTCGTCTGCCGAAGATCGGCTTCCGTTCGCCGATCGCCAAGGACACAGCTGAAGTGCTGCTGTACGCGCTGGACAAGCTGCCGGCCGGTGAGATCGATTTCGCCGCCCTGCGTGCTGCCAAGCTGGTCCCGAGCACCGCAAAGAAGGCCAAGGTCGTCGTCAAGGGCGAAGTGACCAAGGCGTTCACCCTGAAGGGTATTGCTGCCACGGCGGGTGCCAAGGCTGCAATCGAAGCTGCCGGCGGCAGCGTAACGGAGTAAGAAAATCATGGCGCAAGCTGGCATCGGTAACCTCGCGGGCGGAATGGGCAAGTTCACTGAACTTCGCCAACGTTTGCTGTTCGTCGTCGGGGCTTTGATCGTCTATCGCATCGGCTGCTACGTGCCGGTGCCGGGCGTCAATCCCGATGCCATGCTTGCCATGATGCAACAGCAGGGCGGCGGCATCGTGGACATGTTCAACATGTTCTCGGGCGGCGCCCTGCACCGTTTCAGCATCTTCGCGCTGAACGTGATGCCGTACATCTCGGCATCGATCGTGATGCAGCTGGCCGTGCACATCTTCCCCGCCCTGAAGGCGATGCAGAAGGAAGGTGAGTCCGGCCGCCGCAAGATCACCCAGTATTCGCGCATCGGCGCCGTGCTGCTGGCAGTGGTGCAGGGCGGCTCGATCGCGCTGGCCCTGCAGGGCCAGGTCTCGCCGTCGGGCGCTCCGGTCGTGTATGCGCCGGGCATGGGCTTCGTGCTCACTGCCGTGGTCGCACTGACCGCCGGCACCATGTTCCTGATGTGGGTCGGTGAGCAGGTCACCGAGCGCGGCATCGGCAACGGCGTGTCGCTGATCATCTTCGCCGGTATCGTGGCGGGCCTGCCGGGTGCGGTCATCCACACCTTCGATGCCTACCGCGACGGCAACATCCAGTTCATCCAGCTGCTGCTGATCGCCATCGTCGTGCTCGCCTTCACCTTCTTCGTGGTGTTCGTCGAGCGTGGCCAGCGCCGGATCACGGTCAATTACGCGCGCCGCCAGGGTGGTCGCAACGCGTACATGAACCAGACCTCGTTCCTGCCGCTGAAGCTCAACATGGCCGGCGTCATCCCGGCGATCTTCGCCTCGAGCCTGCTGGCCTTCCCGGCCACCCTGGCCATGTGGTCCGGCCAGGCCGCCAACCAGAGCAGCTTCGGCCAGGTCCTGCAGAAGGTCGCCAACGCCCTGGGCCCGGGCGAGCCGCTGCACATGATCGTGTTCGCTGCGCTGATCACCGGTTTCGCGTTCTTCTATACCGCGCTGGTGTTCAACTCGCAGGAAACCGCCGACAACCTGAAGAAGTCCGGTGCGCTGATTCCGGGCATCCGTCCGGGCAAGGCGACCGCCGACTACATCGACGGCGTGCTGACCCGCCTGACCGCGGCCGGCTCGGCGTACCTGGTGATCGTCTGCCTGCTGCCGGAACTGATGCGCACGCAGCTGAACGCCTCGTTCTACTTCGGTGGTACTTCGCTGCTGATCGTGGTGGTGGTGGTGATGGACTTCATCGCCCAGGTGCAGGCGCACCTGATGTCCCACCAGTACGAGAGCCTGCTGAAGAAGGCCAACCTGAAGGGTGGCAACCGCGGCGGTTTTGCCCGCGGCTGATAGGCCTGTTATACTTTCGTCTTCCTGACGTGATGGTCCCTCCGCTTCGCGGACTCCGGCCACACAAACGAAGGGCGGCCCCCGCAGCGGTTCCGGGTGGGGGTGTGATGAGGTGGTCCCGCGCTGGAGTAGCGCGGGCGGCCCCGGGGGAAACCCCAGGTCCAACCCCATCCGGCGCCGGAGCCTGGGCACACTCCCCAGGCCGGGTTCATGAAACCAATGGTTTCACGGGCTTCCATGTAAACCGGAACCTTGTTAGTATCGCTAGTTCACTTTTTTGATCCATCCTGCCGGATTGGCGTGCCCGAGGCGCGCTGTCGGCCATCACTCAGCTGGAGAACCGCGTCATGGCGCGTATTGCAGGCGTCAACCTGCCAGCCCAGAAGCATGTCTGGGTCGGGTTGCAAAGCATTTACGGCATCGGCCGTACCCGTTCGAAGAAGGTCTGCGAAGTCGCAGGCGTTGCTTCGACCACCAAGATCCGCGATCTGTCGGAGCCGGAAATCGAGCGCCTGCGCGCCGAAGTCGGCAAGTACATCGTGGAAGGCGATCTGCGCCGTGAAATCGGTATCGCGATCAAGCGCCTGATGGACCTGGGCTGCTACCGCGGCCTGCGTCACCGTCGTGGCCTCCCGCTGCGTGGCCAGCGCACCCGTACCAACGCCCGCACCCGCAAGGGTCCGCGCAAGGCGATCAAGAAGTAAGGGACTGAGAAATGGCTAAGCCCGCTGCTAAGACCAAGAAGAAGATCAAGCGCGTCGTCACCGACGGCGTTGCCCACGTCCACGCTTCGTTCAACAACACGATCGTCACCATCACCGACCGCCAGGGCAATGCTCTGTCGTGGGCGACCTCCGGTGGCGCTGGCTTCCGCGGTTCGCGCAAGTCGACCCCGTTCGCTGCCCAGGTGGCTGCTGAAAAGGCCGGTCGTGCTGCGCTGGACTACGGCGTGAAGTCGCTGGAAGTCCGCATCAAGGGCCCGGGTCCGGGCCGTGAGTCGGCCGTGCGTTCGTTGAACAACGTCGGCTACAAGATCACCAACATCATCGACGTGACGCCTATCCCGCACAACGGGTGCCGTCCGCCGAAGAAGCGTCGCGTCTAAAGGGAGCGATAAGAAATGGCTCGTTATATCGGTCCTACCTGTAAGCTCGCCCGCCGCGAAGGCGCCGACCTGTCCCTGAAGAGCCCGGCGCGTGCGCTGGACTCGAAGTGCAAGCTGGAGCAGAAGCCCGGCCAGCACGGCGCCACTGCCCGCAAGGGCAAGCTGTCCGACTACGCCACCCAGCTGCGTGAAAAGCAGAAGGTCAAGCGTATCTACGGCCTGCTGGAGCGTCAGTTCCGCAACTACTACAAGAAGGCCTCGACCAAGAAGGGCAACACCGGCGAGAACCTGCTGCAGCTGCTGGAAACCCGCCTGGACAACGTCGTCTACCGCATGGGCTTCGCCGTGACCCGTCCGGCTGCCCGTCAGCTGGTGTCGCACCGCGGCGTCACCGTGAATGGCAAGTCGGTCAACCTGGCTTCGTACCAGGTCAAGGCTGGCGACGCCATCGCCCTGTCTGAAAAGGCTGCCAAGCAGCTGCGCGTCCAGGAAGCCCTGACCGTCGCCGCCCAGCATGACCTGAGCCCGTCGTGGGTTGAAGTGGATTCCGGCAAGTTCACCGGCATCTTCAAGGCTGTTCCGGATCGTTCGGATCTGCCTGCGGACATCAACGAAGCGCTGATCGTCGAGCTGTATTCGAAGTAATTCACATTGGAGAGCCCCCGGCGACGGCCGGGGGTTCACTAGGAGAACCCGCAACATGACGGTTACCGCCAACCAGGTTCTGCGTCCTCGCGGTCCGCAGATCGAACGCCTTACCGACACCCGTGCAAAGGTCGTTATCGAACCTTTGGAGCGGGGTTACGGGCATACGCTGGGTAATGCCCTGCGTCGCGTGCTGCTGTCGTCCATCCCGGGCTTCGCCATCACGGAAGTCGAAATCGACGGCGTGTTGCATGAGTACACCACGGTCGAAGGTCTGCAGGAGGACGTGCTCGAAGTCCTGCTGAACCTGAAGGACGTGGCCATCCGTATGCACTCCGGCGACAGCGCCACCCTGTCCCTGTCCAAGCAGGGCCCGGGCGTTGTCACCGCTGCCGACATCAAGGTCGACCACAATGTGGAGATCCTGAACGGCGACCATGTGATCTGCCACCTGACCAAGGATACGGCGATCAACATGCGTCTGAAGATCGAACGTGGTTTCGGCTACCAGCCGGCTGCCGCGCGTCGTCGTCCGGACGAAGAAACCCGTGCCATCGGCCGCCTGGTCCTGGATGCCTCGTTCTCGCCGGTCCGCCGTGTCGCCTACGCAGTGGAAGCGGCGCGTGTCGAACAGCGTACCGACCTGGACAAGCTGGTCATCGATATCGAGACCAACGGCACCATCGATGCCGAGGAAGCCGTGCGCACCGCCGCCGACATCCTCAGCGACCAGCTGTCGGTGTTCGGTGACTTCACCCACCGCGACCGCGGTGCGGCCAAGCCGGCCAACAACGGCGTGGATCCGGTGCTGCTGCGCCCGATCGACGATCTGGAGCTGACCGTGCGTTCGGCCAACTGCCTGAAGGCTGAAAGCATCTACTACATCGGCGATCTGATCCAGAAGACCGAAGTGGAGCTGCTGAAGACCCCGAACCTGGGCAAGAAGTCGCTCACCGAGATCAAGGAAGTGCTGGCTCAGCGCGGCCTGTCCCTCGGCATGAAGCTGGAGAACTGGCCGCCGGCCGGCGTCGCCAGCCACGGCATGCTGGGCTGATATCGGTAATGCCTGGAGGCTCCACCGCTCGCGGTGGAGCCTTCAACGCAACACACCATGCCACGACGAACCGCAGGTTCGCGGGCAGGTCGTCCAGGACGGGCGGCCAGGACCAACCGCAGTCCGCGCAGTAACGCCAGGATGGCGACAACGATCCACACAGCCGCATCATTAACCAAGGAATATCACCATGCGTCACCAGAAGTCTGGCCGTAAGTTCAGCCGCACCAGCGCGCACCGCGAAGCGATGTTCAAGAACATGGCCGCCTCGCTGTTCAAGCACGAGCTGATCAAGACCACCCTGCCGAAGGCCAAGGAACTGCGCCGCGTTGCCGAGCCGCTGATCACTCTGGCCAAGGTCGACTCGGTCGCCAACCGCCGTCTGGCCTTCGCCCGCCTGCGCGACAACGAAGCCGTGGGCAACCTGTTCACCATCCTGGGCCCGCGCTACGCGAACCGTCCGGGCGGCTACCTGCGCCTGCTGAAGTGCGGTTTCCGCGCCGGCGACAACGCACCGATGGCCTACGTCGAGCTGGTTGACCGTCCGGTCGTGGCCGAGGAAGTGGCCGAGTAATCGGACCGCTCCAACGCGACACAGCGAAAGCCCGGCTCCTGCCGGGCTTTTGCGTTTCCAGGGGTCGGATCCCTTTCCGCAGGAAAGGGCTCTGACCCCGAGCAGGCAGCACCGCAGGTCAGATCCCTTTGCATTCGCAAACGGATCCGACCCGCACCGTTCCGACAGGCGTCACCTGTGGCGGTTCGAACGGGGCGCGCTCTCGGTTACGCTTGGCGCCTTGATCCATTCGAGCGTTGACGATGAATCCACTGCGCTGGCCCTTCCGCGCCCAGTTCTTCCTGGGCTTCCTGATCTGCGCGGGCCTGCTCGGCTACGCGATCTTCCTGCAGCTGAAGATGGGCCTGGAGCCGTGCCCGCTGTGCATCTTCCAGCGCCTGGCTTTTGCCGCGCTGGGCCTGTTGTTCCTGATCGGTGCGCTGCACGGGCCGTCCAACCGTCCCGGCCGCGCCACCTACGGCGTGCTCGCCTTCATCGCGGCGGCCGTCGGCGTGGGCATCGCTGCGCGCCACGTCTACGTGCAGATGCTGCCGCCGGAGATGGGCGCGACCTGTGGCCCGCCGCTGAGCTTCCTGCGCGAGACCATGGGGCCGCTGGAAGTGTTCCGCACGGTGCTGACCGGTACCGGCAACTGCGGCAACATCGACTGGACGTTCCTGGGCCTGACCATGCCGATGTGGTCGGGCGTGTGGTTCGTGCTGCTGGCGCTGTGGGCACTGGTGGTGTCGCTGCGCAAGGTCAAGCGCTGAAGCAGGATGGGGTCGGATCCCTTTGCATCGCAAAGGGCTCTGACCCCATTTCCGGTGTGGGGTCAGAGCCCTTTCCTGCGGAAAGGGATCCGACCCCTGTCTCCTCAGAAGTCCTGCTGCAGGCTCAGGTAGGCGCCGCGGCGCGGTCCCCATTGCGGGGCGAACACGCCGACACCGCCGCCATCGCGCAGCTGGTAGCTGCGATCCAATGCGTTGATCACGGCCAGCTGCACGTGCAGCGGATGGCCGCTGTCGGCATTGAAATCATGCCCGGCGCTGAGGTTCACCTGCAGGTAGGACGGCAGCTCGCCGCCGTTGGGCACGCCCTCGATATCCGAACGCAGGCCGCTGCCGAACACGTAGTTGGCACCGACCCGGTTGTGCCCGGCGAAGGCGTAGCTGAAGCCCCCCGACGACGTCAGCTTCTGGTCGTGGTCCAGGTGGATCCAGTGGTCGGCCACATAGGCCAGCGCGTCCGGATCGAGGTTGTACTGGCTGGTGATGACCTGGGTGCCGATGGCCTTGTTGTACGCCGCGTTGAAGTAGGCGCTGAACGGACCGCTGCTGTAGTCGGCACTGAACTCCAGCCCACGGATATGGCCGCGGCGGTAGTTGAACGTCGAGTAGATGTAGGCGGCGCCGAACTGGCCTTCGTCCTGCAGACGCGCGACGCGGCGGTCGTACGCGTCCAGGCCCAGGGTCAGGTGTTCACCCAGCTGCTGCGAGACGCCGATGTCGTAGTAGTCGCTGCGTTCGGCCAGCGGAATGTTGTTGCCGCCGCCCGGCTGCTGGTTGGTGGTGCCGTCGTACAGGGCGATATCGCTGCTGGCGATCAACTCACTGGCCGGTGGCGTGAAGTAACGCGAATAGCCGGCATGCACGGTGGTGCTGTCGCTGGCATTCCAGACCGCGCCCAGGCGGGGGCTGAGCTGGCCCTCGGTGCGGCCGAAGGCCTTGTAGCGATCACCACGCAGGCCGTAGTTCACTGTCCAGTCGTCGCCGATCTTCCACTCATCCTGCACGTACACCGCCAGCGTACTGGCGTGGAAGGCGCTGCGGTCTGGAATCAGCAGTGGCGTGGTGCTGGATTGCTGGCCGGCGCCATCGACCGGGAACACCCAGCTGTTGTTGCTGGCGCGCGCATTCTCGTAGTTGCCGTACAGGCCGTAGCGCAGCGTGTGGTCGTTGCCCAGCGGGGTGGAGAAGTCGGCCTGCAGCGTGTTGGCGCGGTTGCTGCGCTGGACCTGGGAGGCGACGCCACTGAATACCAGATCGCCGATGACATCCGGGTTGAACGCCACGTCGCTGTAGCGCTGCCCGGCGGACAGCTGGTAGGCGGTGCCGCCCAGCGTGCCCTGCAGCACCAGCATGCCGAAGCGGGTGGTCTCGCGCTGGGTTTCATCCAGCTGGCTGGAGTCGAAGGTGGTCGTGTCCAGGTAACCGAACTGCGGGGTCTGCCCGGGATTGACCGGGATCTGGAAGCGATTGTTGGCAAAGCCGGCGAACACGCTCAGGCGGGTGTTCTCGTTGACCAGGTAGGTCAGGTCGGCGAAGGCTTTGCCCTGGTGCGTGTCGTCGTGCAGCGGCTTGCGCGAGCGGGTCGGGTTCTCCAGGCCGACCTCGTTCTGGTCGTAGTTGCCGGTCAGGAACCAGCTCCAGCGTCCTTGATTGCCCCACCACGAGGCATTCGGATTGATCTTGCCGAACGAGCCTGCGGTCAGACCGGCGCTGCCGCCATTGCCGAGCTCGGCGCCGCTGCGGGTGGTGATGTCGACCACCGCAGCGGTGCGCTCGCCGAACTGCGCCGGCAGCGCCCCGTCCATCAGGCGGATGCTCTTGATGGTGCGGGCATCCAGGGTCTGGCCGAAGCCGGAGATCGATTCGGGCAGCAGTACGCCGTTGATGCGGTACTGCAGGTTCGCGTGGTCGCCGCGCACGTGCACGCCACCGTAGGAATCCTGGACCACGCCCGGAGCCTGCAGCAGCACCTGGCTGAGCGGCGCGGAGGCACCCAGCGGCTGCTTCTGGATGTCCTCGGCGGTGATCTGGTACTGGCTGCTGCCGATGTCCGGCGACAGCGCATTGCGGGCCTGGTCGAGCTGGGCGCTGACAGTGACCGTGTCGAGGTCCTTCACGGGAGCGGCGGCATCGGCGGCCATAGCGAGGGTGGGCAGACTGGCCAGGGTCAGGGCGAAGGTAATGCCGGTAGCGAGCAGGGAGGGCTTCATGGCAGATAGGCTGTGGAAGGGGCCGACGGGGATGCAGTGTTACTTCGTAACAGTGCGTGGCGAATCATGCGCCTGTCCGGGCGGCCGTGGCCATGCGGTTTCTGGCCGATCGCGATGCCCTTTCCCCGGCGTTCAGTCATGTGCAGGGCGTGCCCAGCCCTTTGCGCCAGCGGCTGGCTCTGCGACCATGACCGCCCCCCTCCCCGGAAGTCTGCAATGAGCCTGTCCGCCGTTCCGCCCGTCCTCGATCCTGCCGCGACCGCCGCTGGCGCTGCCTGGTCGCCGGAGAGCTGGCGCGGCAAGACCGCGCTGCAGATGCCGACCTACCCGGACCCGGTGGCGCTGGACGCTGCACTGCATGAGCTGAAGCGGCTACCGCCGCTGGTCACTTCGTGGGAGATCCTGGCGCTGAAGCAACAGTTGGCCGAGGCCCAGGAAGGCAAGCGTTTCCTGCTGCAGGGCGGCGACTGCGCCGAGAACTTCAGCGACTGCGAATCGGGCACGATTTCCAACCGGTTGAAAGTGCTGCTGCAGATGAGCCTGGTGCTGGTGCATGGCCTTCGCCAGCCGGTGATCCGCGTCGGGCGCTTTGCCGGCCAGTACGCCAAGCCGCGTTCGGCCGATACCGAGACCCGCGACGGCGTGACCCTGCCCAGCTACCGCGGCGATGTGATCAATGCGCCGGCGTTCACCGAGGCGGCGCGCCTGCCGGATCCGAAGCGGATGCTGCAGGCGCATGCGCATTCGGCGATGACCATGAACTTCGTGCGTGCGCTGATCGATGGCGGCTTCGCCGACCTGCATCATCCGGAGTACTGGAACCTGGAGTGGGTGCGGCATTCGCCGCTGGCCGCCGAGTACCAGAAGATGGTGGCGTCGATCGGTGATGCGGTGCACTTCATGGAAACCCTGGCCGGGGCCCGCGTGCACAACCTCAACCGCATCGACTTCTACACCTCGCATGAAGCGCTGCTGCTGCCCTACGAGCAGGCGCTGACCCGGCAGGTGCCGCGCCAGCAGGGCTGGTTGAACCTGAGCACGCATTACCCGTGGATCGGCATGCGCACCGCCGCGCTTGACGGCGCGCACGTGGAATACCTGCGTGGCGTGCGCAATCCGATTGCGATCAAGGTCGGCCCGTCGGTGACGCCGGACCAGCTGCTGCGCCTGATCGATGTGCTCAACCCGCATGACGAGCCAGGGCGACTGAGCTTCATCCACCGCATGGGGGCAGCGCAGATTGCCGATAAGCTGCCGCCGCTGCTGGATGCGGTCAAGCGCGATGGCCGTCGCGTGCTGTGGGTGTGTGACGCGATGCATGGCAATACCGAGAGCACCGCCAATGGCTTCAAGACGCGCCGCTTCGACAACGTGCGTGGCGAAGTGGAGATGTCGTTCGATCTGCATGCGGCCGCAGGCACGCGACTGGGCGGTGTGCACCTGGAACTGACGGGCGAAGACGTGACCGAATGCACCGGTGGCGCGCGCGAACTGACCGAGCGCGACCTGGAACGCGCGTATCGTTCGACGGTGGACCCGCGGTTGAACTACGAGCAGTCGCTGGAGATCGCGATGGCGATCGTGCGCAAGCAGGAGCAGGTGCGGTAAGGGCGTTGCGGCAGGGCTTGCAGCCCTGCACCTGCTGACGCAACGGCAACGGCAACGGCCTAAGCAACGGCAACAGCATGCATTCCGTGGGATGGCGGGGCGATGTGGGCAGGCAGGACACGCCGTGAACCCCCCTCCGCGGTCCGGCACAGCCGCCAGCGGCTGGGCCGGACCGCGGAGCGGGATTCACGGCGTCTCCCGCAACCGGCCCCACTCCGCCATCCCACAGGAAGCCCGCTTCTGCTTCGGCTGTTGCTGTTGAGGTTGCCGGCCAGCGGCCGGCACTACCGCAGGTACAGGGCTGCAAGCCCTGCCGACCAACACGCTGCTTACGAACGACTGACGTGGCGCTCATGCGCCATGCGCGAGTCTGTCCACTTGGCTGTTCGAGTGGAGGTGGCAACGGTGCACTGGCAAAGCGCACAGGCATACGCATGGCCGTTGGGATTGGCCGTAGTGGTGGGCGGCATCGGCGCGTGGCTGATCCTGTGGATCTACCATCGGCTGAAGGGGCGCGATCGTCGGCGCGCGCGTATCGGGCGTGTGCTCGGGCTGCCGATGGCCACCGCATGGCCGCTGCTGCTGTTGATCCCTGCATTGCAGGCCACGCCGCTGCAGGATCCCGTTCTGGGCAACCTGCAACGGGTGCTGCATATCGCGCTGACCGCGTGCTTCATCTGGCTGCTGGTGCGGGCGGTGGCGGCGGGCGAACGTGCCATCCTGCGCAGCCATCCCATCGATGTCTCCGACAACCTGGAAGCGCGCCGCATCCAGACCCAGACGCGGGTGCTCAGCCGTGTGCTGATGGGCGGCATCATCGTGCTGGGCGCATCGCTGGTGCTGCTGACCTTCCCGATGGTGCAGAAGATCGGCACCGCGCTGCTGGCCTCGGCGGGCCTGATCGGCCTGGTGGCCGGTATCGCCGCAAAGCCCGTGTTCGGCAATCTGATCGCCGGCCTGCAGATCGCAGTGACGCAGCCGATCCGGCTGGATGATGTGGTGATCGTCGAAGGCGAGTGGGGGCGCATCGAGGAGATCGGCAGCAGCTATGTGGTGGTGCGCATCTGGGATGAGCGGCGAATGGTGGTGCCGCTGACCTGGTTCATCGAGAACCCCTTCCAGAACTGGACGCGGCGCAGCGCCGACCTGCTCGGCACCGCGTTCCTGTGGCTGGACTATCGTGCCCCGGTGGCAGCGATCCGTGCCGAGCTGGAACGCATCTGCCGCGGTGAAGCGCTGTGGGATGGCCGGGTCTGCGTGACCCAGGTGACCGAGACCAGCGAGCGCGCGATCCAGGTGCGCCTGCTGGTCAGTGCGCGCAGCTCCGGTGATGCCTTCGATCTGCGCTGCCTGGTGCGCGAACGCATGCTCGATTTCCTCGCGCGCGAGCATCCGCAGTCGCTGCCGCAGGTGCGTGCGCGGCTGCAGCATGCAGACGAACTGGACATGCCGCGCGGTCCACGTGCGCGCACTGCGGATGTGCGTTCGCCGGGGGCTGAAGACGGTGAGGCGGCGATCGTGCCGGTGGAGCCCGACCAGCCGCTGTAGAGCCGAGCCATGCTCGGCTGCTTTCGATTTTCCGTTGAAGCCGAGCGTGGGCTCGGCTCTACAGAAACACGATCACGGCTCGCCGGCGTCGATCAGGGTGTCGGTGTCGAAGTGCGGCGGGCGTCGCGCGCGGGTGCGCTGTTCGTAGGCGTAGGCCATTTCGATCAGCTTCGGTTCGCTCCAGGCGGTGCCCATGAACAGCAGGCCGACCGGCAGGCCATTGATCTGGCCCATCGGCACGCTGAGGCTGGGATAGCCGGCGACGGCGGCGGCGCTGTAGCTCTCGCCGGGGAAGTCGTCGCCTTCGCTGCGGATCGGCCACGCCACACCGGTGGTCGGCGCCACCAGGGCATCGAGCTGGTGGGCGGCGAGGGCGGCGTCGATGCCTTCCGCGCCGGCCAGCCGGCGCGCATCGCTGCGTGCACGGATATAGGCGGGGTCGGCCAGGCCGGCGGTAGCGTCGGCCGCCACCAGCAGTTCCTGGCCGAACAGGCCCAGCTCCTGCTTGCTGTGCGCCTGGTTGAAGGCGATCAGGTCGGCCAGGCTGCGTAGTGGCGCGCGATGGGTGCTGAAGTAGCGCTCCAGCCCGGCCTTGAATTCGTACAGCAGCACCGTGCGTTCCGCCTCGGCCCAGGCGCCCTGGTTGGGCAGGTCCACCGGCACCACGAAGGCACCCGCCCGGCGCAGCTCGGTGGCCGCCTGTTCGATCAGCGGTGGCATGCCGCGGTATTTCAGCAGCGGTGTCTGCAGCAGGCCGATGCGCTTGCCACGCAGGCCCTGCGGGTCCAGGCGCGCGGTGTAGTCGTACACCGCGCGGCCAGGCATGGTCGCCGTGGCCGGGTCGGCATCGTCGCGGCCGGCGATAGCGGTCAGCACGGCTGCAGCGTCGGCGACGCTGCGGGTCATCGGTCCTGCGGTGTCCTGGCTGAAGGAAATCGGGATGATGCCCTCGCGGCTGACCAGGCCGACGGTCGGCTTGAGGCCGACGATGCCATTGACCGCCGCAGGGCAGACGATGCTGCCGTCGGTTTCGGTGCCGATCGCCACGCTGGCCAGGTTGGCGGCGACCGCCACCGCGCTGCCGCTGCTGGAGCCGCAGGGCGAGTGGCTGAGGCGATAGGGATTGCGGGTCTGGCCGCCGCGCGCGCTCCAGCCGGACACCGAATCGTTGCCGCGGAAATTGGCCCACTCGCTGAGATTGGTCTTGCCCAGCACCACCGCGCCGGCGTCGCGCAGCCGGCGCACCAGGTAGGCGTCGTCCGGGCGGAACCCCTGCAGGGCCAGCGAGCCGGCGCTGGTGGCCATCGGGGCGGCGTTGATGTTGTCCTTCAGCAGTACCGGAATGCCGTGCAGCGGGCCGCGCAGGCGTCCATCACGGCGCTCGCGGTCGCGCGCAGCGGCTTCCCTCAGTGCATCCGGGTTGAGCTCGATCACCGCGCGCAGGCGCGGCCCGGTGCGGTCCAGGGTGGCGATGCGCTGCAGGTAGGCCTGGGTCAGGGTGGTGCTGTCCAGCTCACCGGCGCTCATCCGCGCCTGCAGGTCGGTGACATCGGTTTCGGCGTACGGGAACGGCACGTTGCGGCTCGCGGGTTCGGCCGCATGCGCGCTGGACGCGGCCGGGCTGCAGCCAGCCGAAAGCAGCGCAGGCAGCGCGGCAAGCAGGCAGGTCAGCAGAGGCGGCAAGGACGGGCGCATGGGGCGGCTTGGTCGGCTCCAATCCCCAGTGTAGCCGGTGCTCAGCGGTGGCGCTTGCGCAGGTCGCGGGCGAGGACGTAGACCACGATCAGGTTGATCGCCAGGATCGTCCACGATGGCCAGCCGGGATGGCGGATGATCGCGAAGATGTCGAAAGGCAGGTACAGGGAGGCGGTCAGGCAGCCCAGCCAGGAGGCCCAGGCCTTGGCCCGCCACAGGCCCCAGGCTTCGACCAGGTGCAGCAGGCCGTAGCCGATCATCCCCGCCGCGGCCAGGTGGACCGCGTCGGGGCTGATCATGTGCAGCAGCGAGGGCAGGGTGCCATGGTCCGGATCCAGGCTGAAACGCCGGATCAGGACCATGATGCCGTGCCGCAGCGGCTGCGGTCCGAGCACTTCCAGCCCGGTGGCGGCCAACAGCGCCAGCATCGCCTTGCTCGCTTCGAGCAGGGCGATGACGTGGAGGCCCGGATGCCGGTGCGGATCCGGGTTGTAGCCGCTCTGGTCCACGGGGTGCTGGCTCAGCCGCCGCGCGAAGCCTTCTTGCGGTCGCTTTCGGTCAGGAACTTCTTGCGCAGACGGATCTCCTTGGGGGTGATCTCGACCAGCTCGTCGTCTTCGATGAAGTCCAGGGCCTGTTCCAGCGAGTACTTGATCGCCGGGGTCAGCTGGATCGCGTCGTCCTTGCCCGAAGCGCGCATGTTGGTCAGCGGCTTGGTCTTGATCGCGTTGACGGTCAGATCGTTGTCCTTGGAGTGGATGCCGACCAGCTGGCCTTCATACACGTTGTCGCCTTCGGCAGCGAAGAGCTTGCCGCGCTCCTGCAGCGGACCCAGCGAGTAGGCGGGAGTGACGCCCGGCGCATTGGCGATCATCACGCCGTTGATGCGCTTGGCGATCGCGCCCTGCTCCTTCGGACCGTAATGGTCGAACACGTGGAACAGCAGGCCCGAACCCTGGGTCAGGGTCTTGAACTCGTTCTGGAAACCGATCAGGCCACGGGCCGGGATCTGGTATTCCAGGCGCACACGGCCCTTGCCGTCCGGTTCCATGTTCTTCAGCTGGCCCTTGCGGGTACCCAGCTTTTCCATCACGCCGCCCTGGTGGATTTCTTCGATGTCCACCACCAGCTGCTCGATCGGCTCCATCATCTGGCCGTCGATTTCCTTGATGATCACTTCCGGGCGCGACACCGCCAGCTCGTAGCCTTCACGGCGCATGTTCTCGATCAGCACCGACAGGTGCAGTTCGCCGCGGCCGGAGACCAGGAACTTGTCGGCGTCTTCCAGCTGTTCGACCTTCAGTGCCACGTTGTGGACCTGCTCGCGGTCCAGGCGGTCCTTGATCTGGCGGCTGGTCAGGAACTTGCCACCGGACAGGTCCTTGTTGCCGGCGAACGGCGAGTTGTTGACCTGGAAGGTCATCGAGATGGTCGGCTCGTCGACGGTCAGCGCCGGCAGGGCTTCGGGAGTATCCGGGTGGCACAGGGTGTCGGAGATGGTCAGCTCCGGAATGCCGGAGATGGCCACGATGTCACCGGCCTCGGCCGTCTCCTGCTCGATGCGCTCCAGGCCCAGGAAGCCCAGCACCTGGGCGACCTTGCCGTTGCGCTTCTTGCCTTCACGGTCGATGACGGCGACCTGCATGTTCTTCTTCAGGGTGCCGCGCTGGATGCGGCCGATGCCGATCACGCCCACGAAGTTGTTGTAGTCCAGCTGGCTGATGCGCATCTGGAACGGGCCGTCCGGGTCCACTTCCGGACGCGGGGCGTGCTGCATGATCGCTTCGTACAGCGGGGTCATGTCGCCGTCGCGCACGGTGTCTTCCAGGCCGGCGTAGCCGTTCAGGGCCGAGGCGTAGACGATCGGGAAGTCCAGCTGCTCATTGGTGGCGCCGAGCTTGTCGAACAGGTCGAAGACCTGGTCGATCACCCATTCCGGACGCGCGCCCGGACGGTCGATCTTGTTGACCACGACGATCGGCTTGAAGCCCATCGCGAAGGCCTTCTGGGTGACGAAGCGGGTCTGCGGCATCGGGCCGTCCATCGCATCGACCAGGATCAGCACGGTGTCGACCATCGACAGCACGCGCTCGACCTCACCACCGAAGTCGGCGTGGCCGGGGGTGTCGACGATGTTGATCCGGTTCTTGATGCCGGTCTTCTTGTCTTCCCAGGTGATGGCGGTGTTCTTGGCCAGGATGGTAATGCCGCGTTCCTTTTCCTGGTCGTTGCTGTCCATCACGCGCTCGGCGAGGACGGTACGCTCGGACAGGGTGCCGGACTGCTTCAGCAGCTGGTCGACCAGGGTGGTCTTGCCATGGTCGACGTGGGCGACGATGGCGATGTTGCGAAGATTTTCGATGGACATACGAAAGGGGGCCAGTCGGCGCCGGATTTGGAAAAAGAAGTCCAACATTATACGTCGAACTTGACGATTCGCGAAAAGGTGGATTTCACGCCTGTCACGGGGCCCATTCAGCTGGGCATCCGCCGCCCCGGCCGGGGCCGCCAGGACCCGGCTGCGCGGCTCCCCGTCCGGGGGCTGAAGCGGGGCGCTTCACCAATGGTCGAAGCCGCCGCCGACACGAGGCGGGTGTAAACTAGGTGGCTAGACGCATTCCCCTTTGCATCAAGGATCTTCATGTCCCTCATCGCCACTTTCGACACCACCCAGGGCCCGATCAAGGTCGAGCTGTTCGCCGACAAGGCACCGCTGACCGTGGCCAACTTCGTGAACCTGGTCAAGCACGGCTTCTATGACGGCCTGATCTTCCACCGCGTTATCGCCGACTTCATGATCCAGGGCGGCTGCCCGCAGGGTCGTGGCACCGGCGGCCCGGGCTACAAGTTCGAAGACGAGAAGAATGGCGTGAAGCACGAGGTCGGCTCGCTGTCGATGGCCAACGCCGGCCCGAACACCAACGGCAGCCAGTTCTTCATCACCCACATCAAGACCGATTGGCTGGACGGCCGCCACACCGTCTTCGGCAAGGTCCTGGAAGGCCAGGCGATCGTCGATTCGGTCAAGCAGGGCGACGTGATCCATTCGATTACCCTGGAAGGCGACGTCGACGCCGTGCTGGCCGCCCAGGCCGACCGCGTCGCGGAGTGGAACAAGCACCTCGCCGCCTGATCCCCCTTCGAAACGGCCACCCACGGGTGGCCGTTTCCCTGTTCCCCGCCGCCCGCCAGGCCTGCGTGGCTCTGCCCGCGGCGTCCCATCAAACGCTTGCAAGCAAGAGGAAACCCCCATGAAAGCACCCGTTCGTGTTGCCGTGACCGGCGCCGCCGGCCAGATCGGTTATGCCCTGCTGTTCCGCATCGCCTCCGGCGAAATGCTGGGCAAGGACCAGCCGGTCATCCTGCAGCTGCTGGAACTGCCGGTCGACAAGGCCCAGGCCGCCCTGAAGGGCGTGATGATGGAGCTGGAAGACTGCGCCTTCCCGCTGCTGGCCGGCATGGTCGGCACCGATGATGCCGAAGTCGCGTTCAAGGACGCCGACATCGCCCTGCTGGTTGGCGCACGTCCGCGTGGCCCGGGCATGGAGCGCAAGGACCTGCTGCTGGAAAACGCCAAGATCTTCACCGCCCAGGGCGCGGCGCTGAACAAGGTCGCCAGCCGTGACGTGAAGGTGCTGGTGGTCGGCAACCCGGCCAACACCAATGCCTACATCGCCATGAAGTCGGCCCCGGACCTGAAGCCGGAAAACTTCACCGCCATGCTGCGCCTGGACCACAACCGCGCGCTGAGCCAGCTGTCGACCAAGCTCGGCAAGCCGGTCGGTGGCATGGAGAAGCTGGTCGTGTGGGGCAACCACAGCCCGACCATGTACCCGGACTACCGTTTCGCCACCGCCGATGGCGCGTCGATCGCCGATGCGATCAACGACCAGGAATGGAACGCCAACACCTTCATCCCGACCGTGGGCAAGCGCGGCGCGGCGATCATCGAAGCCCGTGGCTCGTCCTCGGCCGCTTCGGCCGCCAACGCTGCCATCGACCACGTGCGTGACTGGGTGCTGGGCAGCAACGGCAAGTGGGTCACCATGGGCGTGCCGTCCGACGGTTCCTACGGCATTCCGGAAGGCGTGATCTTCGGCTTCGCAGTGACCACCGAGAACGGCAAGTACACCCTGGTGAAGGATCTGCCGATCGACGACTTCAGCCAGAAGTACATCGACAAGACCCTGGCCGAGCTGGAAGAAGAGCGCGCCGGCGTTGCCCACCTGCTGGGCTGATGCAGGCGGTACCGGCTCGAGCCGGTACCTCTTTCATCAAGGTAGGTGTCGACCGCTGGTCGGTACATTCCCATCGAGGTAGGTACCGACCGTTGGTCGGTACGCAGAACGGGGAAGCTTCGGCTTCCCCGTTTCTGTTTGGACGGATACGGAGCCGCATGATCCACCTGCATTACATCGACGACGCGCTGCTGGTGGCCGAGAAGCCGGCCGGCCTGCTGTCCGTGCCCGGCCGCGGCGCCGAGAACCAGGATTGCGTGGTCGCGCGCCTGCAGGCGCTGTACCCGGATGCGTTGACCGTGCACCGCCTGGACCAGGTGACCTCCGGCCTGCTGCTGCATGCGCGCGGCAAGGACATGCAGGTGGCGTTGTCGATGCAGTTCGAGCAGCGCCAGGTCGGCAAGCGTTATGAAGCGATCGTGGAGGGGCTGCTTGAAGGCGATGCCGGCGATGTGGACCTGCCACTGATCGTGGACTGGCCAAACCGGCCGAAGCAGATGATCGATCACGAACGCGGCAAGCCGGCGCTGACGCGCTGGCGCGTAATGGCGCGTGATGCCGAAGCGCAGCGCACGCGCGTGGCGCTGGAGCCGGTTACTGGCCGCAGCCATCAACTGCGCCTGCACATGGCCAGTCTCGGCCATCCCATCGTTGGCGATGTGCTGTATGACGCCGCGCCTGCGCAGCGCGTGCATCTGCATGCGCGCAGCCTGCGGTTCACCCACCCGGTGACGGGCGAGGCGCTCGCGTTCGAGTCCGCCACTCCGTTCTAGGGGTTCGGCAGGGCTTGCAGCCCTGCACCTGCTACGAACCGGAGCAACGTCAAAGGCCAAGGCGGCTCTGGTCTTCTGCTTGCTGGGTGGGGCGGTGTGGGTTGGCAGGACACGCCGTAAACCCCCCTCCGGGGTCCGGCCCAGCCGCTGGCGGCTGTGCGTTCGGGCGCTTGCAAAGCAGTGCTTCGCAAGCAAAGCGCCCTCACCCAAGGGGGCTCGATGGCGCCATCCATGGCGCCAACGGTCCTGCCAACCCACACCGCCCCACCCCCGACAGATTCCTGCGGCAGTTGGTAACGGCTGTCGCTGTTGGTGTTGGTAGGTGTCGACCTTGGTCGACACGATTTTTCTGTCAGATATCGAATTGAATATTGAATCTGGGGATCCGACCCCGTGCTCCGACAGATCGCGGAAGTCTGTCGAAGGCGGGGTGGGTCCGGTTGCGGGGCGTGAGCCGCATGGATGCGGCGACCGAGCCTCCATGGACGGATTCACGGTGTCCCCCGCAACCGGACCCACCTCGCCATCCCACGGGAAACCCGCTGTTGCTTCGGCTGTTGCTTCTGAGGTTGCCGGCCAGCGGCCGGCACTACCGCGGGTGCAGGGCGCAGCCCTGCATGAAAACCCCACCCCCTACCAAGGTAGGGCGGCCCGCGCGGCAGCGCCGGACTATCCTCGAACCCATGACTTTGTCTGGGAGGGCTGCGTCATGAACTACGAGGAAACCTACCGTCGCTCGATCGACGAGCCGGAGGCCTTCTGGGGCGAGGAAGCCAAGCGCATCCATTGGCACAAACCGCCGCAGCAGGTACTCGACTACAGCAACCCGCCGTTCCGGCGCTGGTTTGTCGGCGGTGAAACCAATCTCTGCTACAACGCCGTCGACCGCCATCTGGCCGAGCGCGCCGACCAGCTCGCGCTGGTTGCCATTTCCACCGAGACCAGCAGCACCCGCGAGATCACCTATCGCCAGCTGTATCGGGAAGTGAACGACTTCGCTGCCGTGCTCAAGCACCTCGGCGTCGGTCACGGTGACCGTGTGGTGATCTACATGCCGAACATGGCCGAAGCCGTGTTCGCGATGCTGGCCTGCGCGCGCATCGGTGCGGTGCATTCGGTGGTGTTCGGTGGCTTCGCCGCGCACAACCTGGCGCTGCGCATCGACGATGCCAAGCCGAAGCTGCTGATCGCCGCCGATGCCGGCATGCGCGGTGGCAAGCTGATTCCGTACAAGCCGATGGTCGATGCAGCCTGCGCCGAAGCCACGTCGCCACCGCCGCACGTGCTGATCGTGTCGCGCGGACTGGATGCCGCCGAACCACGCGTGCCGGGCCGCGATGTGGAGTACGCCGCGCTGCGTGCGCAGATCGGTGAGGTCGACGTGCCGGTGCAGTGGCTGGAATCGAGCGAGCCGAGCTACCTGTTGTATACCTCGGGCACCACCGGCAAGCCGAAGGGCGTGCAGCGCGATGTCGGCGGCTACGCGGTGGCGATGGCACAGTCGATGGAAACCGTCTTCGACTGCAGGCCGGGGCAGGTGATGTTCTCCACGTCCGATGTCGGCTGGGCGGTAGGCCATTCCTACAATGTGTACGGCCCGCTGATCGGCGGCTGCACCTCGCTGCTGTACGAAGGGCTGCCGACCAACCCGGACCCGGGCATCTGGTGGGCGCTGTGCGAGCAGTACAACGTGCGCACGATGTTCTCGTCCCCCACTGCCATCCGCGTGCTGAAGAAGCACGATGCGGACTTCATCCATCGCCACGACCTGCGCGCGCTGAAATACCTGTTCCTGGCCGGCGAGCCGCTGGACGAACCGACCGCGCACTGGATCAGCGAAGCGCTCGGCAAGCCGATCATCGACAACTACTGGCAGACCGAGACCGGCTGGCCGGCGCTGACCCTGCTGCCGGGCCTGGAGATGAAGCCGGTGCGCTTCGGTTCGCCGGGCTTCCCCAACCTCGGCTACCGGATGAAGGTGATCGACGAGAACACCGGCGAGGAAGTCGCACCGGGGCAGAAGGGGGTGCTGGTGGTGTCGCCACCGTTGCCGCCGGGCTGCATGAGCACGGTGTGGAACGACGACAACCGTTTCCTGCAGAGCTACTTCAGCCACTTCAAGGAACTGCTGTACAGCTCGCTGGACTGGGCAATCCGCGACGACGATGGCTACACCTTCATCCTCGGCCGTACCGATGATGTGATCAACGTGGCCGGGCACCGGCTGGGCACGCGCGAGATCGAAGAGGCCATTTCGAGCCACCCGCGCGTGGCCGAGGCTGCCGTGATCGGGGTCAAGGACGAATTGAAGGGGCAGGTGCCGCTGGTGTTCGTCACCCTCAAGCAGGGCCTGGATGGCGAGGATCCGGCGCAAGTGGTGGCCGAGATGATGGCCACGGTGACCACCTCGCTCGGCGCAGTGGCCCGCCCGGCGCACGTGCACGTGGTCAACGCGCTGCCCAAGACCCGTTCGGGCAAGCTGCTGCGGCGCTCGTTGCAGGCGCTGGCCGAGCAGCGCGACCCGGGTGACCTGTCGACGCTGGACGACCCCGGCGCGCTGGAGGAGATCCGCCGGGCGCTGGGCCGTTGATCCGGTCGTGCCGGCCACTGGCCGGCACCCCCATCCACCCCGAGGTTGCCGGCCAGCGGCCGGCACTACCCGCAGTACTTGCGCTAAGCTCGGCCTGTCATCGACCTGCAATACGCGGCTCGCGCCGGGGAACGCGCGTGCCGTCCGGAGATGGCAACACAGGGGGGCGTGCCTGCGAGGGCGCGCCGGCATTGCGCATCGAGCGAGGGGGAGGCAATGGCATTGCTGCACGCCAAGACGGCTGCTGGCCGTCAGGAAATCGAAGACCGTAGCCGGCGCCTGCCGGCGGCACTGCGTTCGATCCTGCTGATGGTCGATGGCCATCGCAACGACACCGAACTGCGTGGCCTGTTCGAAGGCCTGCGGGCACCACCGGACGCGCTGGAGCAATTGTCAGCACAGGGCCTGATCGAAGTGATCGGCGGAAGCGCAGAGGTGGCGCCGGCGCGCGGCATCAGCACCGGGCGCGAACAGGACCCGGCGCTGTACCAGCAGTTGTACGACGCGATGAGCGAGGCGGTGCGCCGCCACCTGGGCCTGAAGGGCTACTTCATGCAGTTGAAGATCGAACGCTGCACCGACGCGCTGGCGCTGGAGCGCTTGTGCCCGGAGTTGCTGGCGGCGGTGGGCAAGGCACGCAGCCCGGCATTGGCGCAGCGCTGGTGGCAGGAAACCCAGGCGGCGGTGCTGAACGCTGGCAGTGAGGTCGTGCAGGCCTGAGCCACCGCGTAAAGTGATCGGTTCACTTCCCTACAAGGAGTCCCGCGTGCAGGACGACCACGACGACACCGACACCCCAGGCTGGGACGCGATCAATGCGGCGCTGGCGCCGCTGTATGCCGGCCAGGAGCCGCGCCACTTCGGCACCGCGCTTCCGTACACGCTCGGTGGCCAGGATCCACTGGATGGCATCAGCGTGTACTGGGCGGATGCGCCGGTACCGCACTGGCATTACATCACCTACGGCTTCTCCGAGCTGTACGCCAAGGAGAGCAGTGATGCAGATGCCAGCGGTTATGGCTTCGAGCTGACCTTCCGTCTGGCTGCCGAGGCCGGTGAGAACGCCGGCAGCACCCCGCCGGTGTGGCCGATGAACCTGCTGCAGAACCTGGCGCGTTACGTGTTCGGCAGTGGGAACGTGTTCGAGGATGGCCATCACCTCAACGCCAACGGTCCGATCGCGCTGGAGACCGGCACGCGGCTGTGCCATCTGGCCTTCATTGCGGACCCGCAGTTGCCGGCGCGGGACACGGCCAACGGCCATCTGCAGTTCCTGCAGCTGGTCGGATTGACCGATGAGGAGATGGAGGCGGTCAAGCGCTGGTCGACGCGTGGCGTGCTGCAGGCGCTGCTGCCGGCGATGCCGCTGTGGATCAGCGATCTGCATCGCGACAACCTGCTGGAGGACCCTGCGCTGGCACAGCGGGTGCAGGCCGGCAGCGAACGCGAGGGTTCCAGCACCGGCATGCTGTTCATCGAGACCCTGGACTGGCGGCAGGAGGCGGGCGTCACCACGCTGGTGCTCGGCGCCGGTCAGGTCGCCAGCGTGTGCGAACTGTTGCCGCTGCGCCTGCGCCACGGCAAATCGCTGGAACTGGCCAGCCGCGAGCGGCAGTGGGAGTTCATCGCGCATGGGGGCGGTGAAGCGGCGGACGTATCCGCCGACAGCGCGCGCTGGTCACTGGACGAGGCGGGCCTGCAGGCCCTGGCAGGGGTGCGCGCCGAGCGCGGGGTTTACCCGGTGGCGGGGGCGCTGCGCATCGAAGTGGTGCCGACCTACCTGCGCGATGCCAAGGGGGAAGTGATCCGCCAGATCGGCTGATCGCGCGAATGATATCGAGGGGTCGGAGCCGCCTGCTGCGCAGGCGGATCCGACCCCGTCTGGTGGCCGGTGGGGTCAGATCCGTCCGCCACGCGAACGGCTCTGACCCCTGACCAAGGTCAGGCCAGGCCTTCGGCCTTCAGCGCGGCCTGCACGCCGGCATCGGCATCCATGCGTGCCTTGTAGGCGGCCAGATTGTCCAGGCCCGACAGGTCGACCTTGGTGCCGGCCGCCCAGCGCAGGGTGATGTAGAAGTACGGGTCGGCGAAGCTGCGGAAGCCGGCCAGCCAGGGCTTGTCGGCCAGCTGCCTGTCGGCGGTCTCGAACAGGCCACGCAGGCGCTTGTGCGCGGCGGCGCGGATCGCGTCGTACTGGCCTTCGTCGGCAATGAACTTGCCCGGCGCGAACAGCGGCGAGAAGGCCGGGTGCACGTCGGAATTGACGAACGCCAGCCAGCGGGTGGCTTCGGCGCGCTGACGCGGGCTGCCGTCACCGCCGAGGCCGGCCTGCGGGAAGCTGTCGGCGATATAGCCCATGATCGCGGCGTTCTGCAGCAGCACGAAGTCGCCGTCGACCAGCGCGGGCACCGCACCGGCCGGATTGATCTTGAGGAATTCCGGACCCTTCAGGGTGTCCTTGTTCAGCAGTTCAACCTCGAACGGCTGGCCGGTCCACTGCAGGGCGATGTGGTCGGCGGTGGAACAGGCACCGGGCTTGCTGTACAGCTTCATGGGAACTCCAGGTGATGCGGGCGGGAAACGCCCACTATCCCAGAGCCTGCCGGCAGGCGGCAACGCTGCCGCCGGCACGGATCGTTACGACTGCCGCGGCTTGAGGTTCTGCACCTTATAGAAGGTGTGATCGCCGATGGTGGCCACCTGGTAGGCATTGCGCCAGTTCGGGCTGGCGATGGACAGCGCGGCGAAGTGGCTGGCACCGGGCACGATCTCGCGGCGCTCGCCGGCCGGCAGCGCCCAGTTGCGCTCGGCGTCGAAGGCCACGTTCATTGCCTCGCTCCAGGCCGCGTCGTTGCCCAACTGGGTGCCGGGGGAGACGATGGTCGGTGCGAACTGCTTGCGCGCGGTGACCACCTGGCACATCGAGTCGCCCCACAGGCCACTGTCGAGACGGCGCAGTGCGACCTCGGCGACGGCCTGCTGGCCGCGCAGGGTCTGGTCGCGGGCTTCCAGGTAAACGGTGGTGCTCAAACACAGTGAATCAGCGGCCGGCTGCGGCAACAACTGCGACAGCCAGAGAATCCAGGCCAGTTTCATATAACTCCTTGCTCCGTATGGGTCGCACCCTCCGGTTCCGGCCGCAGGGCGACAGGAGGCGGGGTACGACTTGGCGTCATGGGGAGGCGGCCATCGGGGCCGCCCCGTTGGGCAGCCCCAAAAGAAACGACCAGTACCGATCGTGGGGCTGCGCCGGCTCACCGGAAACTGGCTGGTGAGCGGAAAGATGGCGCAAGGTAGGGGGGCGCAGCCGAACGCATCGTGAACCGCTCGGCTTGACATTCAGGTTTAATGAGGGTGACGGAAATCACATTCCGTCCCCCATTCAGGCGCTCATCAGAGCCCGGCGGCAACCCGGCTGCCCTGGTCGATGGCGCGCTTGGCGTCGAGTTCTGCGGCAACGTCGGCACCGCCGATCAGCTGCGCGTTGATGCCGGCCGCCTGCAGTTCGGCCTGCAGCGCGCGGTTGGGTTCCTGCCCGGCGCAGATCACCACATGGTCGACCGGCAGCAGCTGTTCGCTGCCGTCCACGCGGATGCGCAGGCCCGCGTCGTCCACGCCGAGGTACTCGACGCCACCGAGCATGCGCACGCCCTTGGCCTTCAGCGTGGCGCGATGGATCCAGCCGGTGGTCTTGCCCAGGCGCGCGCCGGGCTTGCCCGGGCTGCGCTGCAGCAGCCACAGCCGGCGCGGCGAGGTTTCAACCTCCGGCCTGGCCAGTGAGCCGCGGGCCTCGAAGGTGCTGTCCACGCCCCATTCGGCCATCCAGCGCTGCGGGTCGAGGGAGGGGGACTCGCCGGCGTGACTGAGGAATTCGCCGACATCGAAGCCGATGCCGCCGGCGCCGATGATCGCCGCACTGGCGCCCACTTCGACCCGGCCCAGCAGCACGTCCAGGTAGCTGACCACCCTGGCGTGATCGGCACCGGGGAAATCGACCTTGCGCGGAGTGATGCCGGTGGCCAGCACCACCTCGTCGAAGCCGGTCAGCTGGGCGGCTTCGGCGCGGGTGCCGAGGCGCAGCTGCACACCGGTTTCGGCCAGTTTGTGGCGGAAGTAGCGCAGGGTCTCGTGGAACTCTTCCTTGCCGGGGATGCGCTTGGCCACGTTGAACTGGCCGCCGATCTCATCATTGGCGTCGAACAGGGTGACCAGGTGGCCGCGCTGGGCAGCGACGGTGGCACAGGCCAGGCCGGCAGGGCCGGCACCGACCACGGCTACCTTCTTCGGCGTGGCGGTGGGGTGATAGACCAGCTCGGTCTCGTGCGCGGCGCGCGGATTGACCAGGCAGCTGGCCAGCTTGTTCTCGAACACGTGGTCCAGGCAGGCCTGGTTGCAGGCGATGCAGGTGTTGATCGCCTCGGCGCGGCCGGCACGGGCCTTGTTCGGCCACTGCGGGTCGGCCAGCAGCGGGCGTGCCAGCGACACCATGTCGGCGCCGCCATTGGCGAGGATGCGCTCGGCGACGTCGGGCATGTTGATGCGGTTGGTCGCCACCAGCGGCACCTTCACATGCGGCTTGAGCTTGGCGGTGACCCCGGCGAAGGCAGCACGCGGCACCGAGGTGGCGATGGTCGGAATGCGCGCTTCGTGCCAGCCGATGCCGGAATTGATGATCGTTGCGCCGGCCGCCTCGATGGCCTGCGCCTGCTGCACGATTTCTTCCCAGCTGCTGCCGTCGTCGACCAGATCCACCAGCGACAGGCGATAGATGATGATGAAGTCCGGGCCGCAGGCCTCGCGGATGCGGCGTACGATCTCGACCACGAAGCGCATGCGTTGGCGCGCGTCGCCGCCCCAGGCATCGGTGCGCTTGTTGGTGCGCGGGGCGATGAATTCGTTGATGAGGTAGCCCTCCGAACCCATCACTTCCACGCCGTCGTAGCCGGCCTCGCGGGCCAGCTTGGCGCTGCGTGCGTAATCGGCGATATGCCGGTCGACGCCGCTGGCCGACAACGCGCGCGGGGTGAACGGGTTGATCGGTGCCTTCAGCTTCGACGGTGCCACCGACAAGGGGTGATAGGCGTAACGGCCTGCATGCAGCAGCTGCAGGCAGATCTTCGCGCCGTGCTGGTGCGCGGCGGCGGTGAGCTGGCGGTGCGGCCGCACTTCCCAGGGCCAGGACAGCTTGCCGCCGAACGGCTTCAGCCAGCCGACCACATTCGGTGCGAAGCCGCCGGTGACGATCAGGCCGACGCCGCCCTCGGCGCGCTCGGCGAAGTACGCCGCCAGCCGCGGGAAGTCGCGGGCGCGATCCTCCAGGCCGGTGTGCATCGAGCCCATCAATACGCGGTTGCGCAGTTGGGTGAAGCCCAAGTCCAGCGGGGCGAACAGATGGGGATAGGCGCTTTCGTTGGCTGGCGACATGGTCGATACGCTTGCGTACGGAAGCGCGAAGCGTGCCGCGAAACGGCGGCCGGGGCAAGGGCCGCTGGATGGCGCCGGCGCTGCCCCCGAACTCCGGGGGCGATAGTGCGGGCCGCTGGCCGGGTACGCTCGGCACATGCGTGCTGTCGCTCCCGCGTTTCGCTGCGCGAATCGCGGGCCCCACTTACCGGCCTCCACCCCCCGCGCCTGCGGCGCTGCCCCCGAACTCCGGGGGCGGTAGTGCCGGCCGCTGGCCGGGTACGCTCGGCACATGCGTGCTGTCGCTCCCGCGTTTCGCTGCGCGAATCGCGGGCCCCACTTACCGGCCTCCACCCCCCCGCGCCTGCGGCGCTGCCCCCGAACTCCGGGGGCGGTAGTGCCGGCCGCTGGCCGGCATTCGGGGCAGCTCAGGGTGATTGCGGCTGCCGGGCAGCGGCGGGTACGACCGGGGGGCGGCCGATCCCGAACCAGCCCAGCGTGACGCCGCACAGCGGGCCGATCAGCAGGGCGAAGGCGAGGGTGCCGAGGCCGACATTGCCGCCCAGCCACCAGCCCAGCAGCAATACGCTGCCTTCGATCAGGCTGCGCACCTTCCAGATCGGCCAACCGGTGCGGGCATGCAGGCCAGTCATCAAGCCATCGCGCGGTCCCGGGCCGAGGCGGGCGCCGATGTACAGGCCGGTGGCCAGCGCGACCAGCAGCATGCCTGCACAGAACATCGCCAGCTGCCAGCCCACGCCGATGGCCGGTGGCAGCAGCCACAACCCGAACTGTGCGGAGGGACCGATCAGCATCACGTTGAGCACCGTGCCGACGCCCGGCTTCTGGCGCAGTGGCCACCACAGCAACAGCACCAGTGCGCCGATGACATTGGTCGCCAGCCCGAAGGACAGCGGCGTCTGTGCGGCGATGCCCTGCGACAGCACGTCCCAGGGCGCCACGCCGATGGCGGCACGGATCATCAGCGAGGCACCGAAGCCATACAGGAACAGGCCGGTGATCAGTTGCAGCAGGCGCAGGGGCAGGGCGGTAGGCATGGTGGGCTCGGGGGAGGGGAGATCTGTTTCCACCGTATCCCTGATTTCCTTGAGCCCATAGATACAGATCCCAGCCAATCCGCTGGTACAGGCAGCGCCGATCCTGCAGGCGGGCGGTTGAGCAGGGCCGCGCCCGTGCTCTGCTGGTGGCGGCAGGAGTAGCAGCCGGGCGTGGGCTCGGCCTACATCACGGCGTCAGTCGTCCCAGCCCACCAGCGCCAGCTTGCCCACCGTGTGCCCGCTGGCCAGGCGCTGATGCGCGATGTCCAGGTTGGCCGCATTGATCGTGCCCAGCGTTTCACTGAGCGTGCCACGCAGCTGGCCGGCATCGATCATGCTGGCGGCGCGGCTGAGGATGCGATGCTGTTCGATGCAGTCGGCGGTGGCGAAGCGCGAGCGCGCGAACATGAATTCCCAATGGATGCCGATGCACTTGGCCTTGTACGGATCGCCGATGCGCAGTGCGCCACGCGGCTCCACGATCAGGCCGACATGGCCCTGTGGTGCCAGCAGCTGGCCCAGTTCGTCCCAGTAGTGATCGGTGTCGGCCAGGTTGAGCGCCACCTGCACTGCGTCGATGCCCAGTGCCTGCAGCTGGGGCTGCAGCGGCTGCCGATGGTCGATCACATGCGTGGCCCCCATCTGCCGGCACCAGTCGATCGAGGCCTCGCGCGAGGCGGTGGCGATCACCTCGAAGCCGGCATGGCGGGCCAGCTGGATCGCCATCGAGCCCACGCCTCCCGCACCGCCGATCACCAGCAGGTGCTGGCCGCCATGGCGGCGATCATCCAGGTGCAGCGGCATGCGCTGGAACAACAGCTCCCAGGCGGTCAGCGTGGTCAGGGGTAGTGCGGCGGCTTCGGCGAAATCGAGCGTGGTCGGCTTGCGGGCGACCAGGCGCTCGTCCACCCACTGGTACTGGGCGTTGCAGCCCGGCCGGGTAACGTCACCGGCGAAGTAGACCTCGTCACCGGAGGCGAACAGGCTGGCCTCGTCACCGATGGCTTCGACCACGCCGGCGGCGTCCCAGCCGAGCACCCGGGGAACCTCAAGGGTGGCCGGATCGGTAGCGGCCCGCTGCTTGCCATCGACGGGGTTGACCGATACCGCTTCGATCCGCACCAGCAGATCGCGGCCGCGAGGAGGCAGCGGCGGCGGCAGCAGGACATCACGCAGGGCAGGTGCGTATTCACGACTCAGGGCGACGGCTTTCATCACGGCTCCGGCTGGGTTCGTGATCCCATCATAAGGTTCCTCACGTTTCCGCAAACCTGCTGAACCGTGCGATGCAATGTGCTGCGCAGTATGTCGGTTTTCGCGCTTAAACCCCGTCAAACCCTTGCAGCGTGTGGGTCTTGCGGATTTTCATCATCCTGTATAGGGTTTCAACGTCGGACCGGTCGACGGTCGGGCGCAACACTTCACATGTTACGGGACTGTTAACATGGCCTTCACCCGCCTGAGCATAATGTTCGCGGCGGTGGCGTGCTGAATCGGCTGTCGTACATCGACGCACTAGTGCTGGCCCATGCCTCTACCGGTTTCATACCCCCGAAATAGGAGCTGTACTCAATGAACAAGAAGATCCTTACTGCCGCGCTGCTGGGCGGCCTGGCTTTCGCCCAGGCAGCTTCGGCGCAGGAGTTCGATGACCGCTGGTACCTGACCGGTTCGGCCGGCTTCAACTTCCAGGACAGCGACCGTCTGACCAATGACGCTCCGTTCGTGACCCTGGGCCTGGGTAAGTTCATCAGCCCGAACTGGTCGCTGGACGGTGAACTGAACTACCAGAACCCGAACTTCGACAGCAACCAGGACCTGAACTGGTCGCAGTACGGCGTCTCGCTGGACCTGCGTCGCCACTTCATCAAGGAAGGCCGCGGCTGGAACCCGTACATCGTCGGTGGCCTGGGCTACCAGAAGTCGGAAGAAGAGTACGCTGCAATCGACAACAACGGTCCGCGCCAGCGTAAGGACGGCAACGTTGCCGCCAAGCTGGGCGTCGGCCTGCAGACCACCTTCGAGAAGCGTGTTGCTGTCCGCGCCGAAGTGGCCTACCGCGCTGACTTCGACGACCAGAGCATCGCCGCCAAGGACGAGAGCTGGTTCGGCGACGTGCTGGCTTCGGTCGGCGTCGTGATCCCGCTGGGCCCGGCTCCGGTCGCGGCTGCTCCGGCTCCGGCTCCGGTTGCCCCGAGCTGCGCCGACCTGGATGACGACGGTGACGGCGTCAACAACTGCGACGACAAGTGCCCGAACTCGCAGCCGGGTCAGACCATCGGTCCGGACGGTTGCCCGGTTCCGGTCTCCATCGACCTGAAGGGCGTCAACTTCGACTTCGACAAGTCGAACCTGCGTCCGGACGCCGTGGCGATCCTGAGCGAAGCCACCGAGATCCTGAAGCGTTACCCGGATCTGCGCGTTGAAGTTGCCGGTCACACCGACTCGAAGGGTACCGACGCTTACAACCAGAAGCTGTCGGAGCGTCGCGCCACCGCCGTGTACAACTACCTGACCAAGAACGGCGTCGACGCCGGTCGCCTGGTCGGCCCGATCGGCTACGGCGAGAGCCGTCCGATTGCTCCGAACACCAACCCGGATGGTTCGGACAACCCGGAAGGTCGCGCCAAGAACCGTCGTACCGAGCTGAACGTCCAGAACTAAGTTCTGACGCTCTGCCAGTAGGACACAGCAGGACCCGGCTTCGGCCGGGTCTTGTTGTTTCTGCGGTCCGGAACCCGGCGTTTCAGGCACGGGAGTAACCGTTCGTCGGGATTTTGCCCGTAAAACCAATGAGTTGCCGTATTCATTGAAAGTGGCGCTTGAAAGCTGTCGCGGCATTGCTAAACTCGCCGCGTCACTTCCTTTCCTGGATGCCCTTCATGCTGCGCTCTGCATCGGCCGCCTTCCTGGCGCTGGCCCTGGTTCCCGCCGCCCACGCTGCGGTCGATTGCTCGGTCAACACCAGCGCCTCGCCGCTGCCGTTGCCGGCCACGACCATCGCGCCGGTGGCCGACGAGCTCTACATCCGTGGCAACCAGCTGGGCATGCCGGCCGGCGTGCTGAGCAGCAACTACGATCCGTCGCAGTCGCTGGACCAGGTGCTGCAGCGCCTGCGCATCGATGGGTGCCAGAACATCGCCAAGGCCATTCCGAGCGCACCGGCGGTGAAGCCGAACGATCCGGCGGCCTACAAGCCGCAGACCGAATTCGACAACACGCCCTGGCGCTTCGACATGAGCCAGAACGGCAAGCGCATGACCGCCGAAGAGTTCGACGCCTGGATGAAGGCGCGTGGCGTGCGTGTGGTCAAGGCGCGTCCGGCTCCGGCCGCCACTCCGGCTGCGGCCGAAGCACCGGCTGAGACCAAGCCGGTCGACAAGAAGTAAGCGCGGCGGGGAGCAGAGGCTTGCGCACGCGCCGCCCACCTGCTGCCCCCGCTGCCCGCTCCCACGCACCGCGTGGGCGTGCGGTTCCGGATGTCTCCAATGGCGTGCGCCATGGCCTGGCGCGCGTGCTGTCCAAGGCCGGCGTGTGCTCACGCAGCGAGGCCGCGCGCTGGATTTCCGATGGCCGCGTGCGCGTGTCCGGCCGCATCATCCGTGATCCCGAGTTCCCGATTGCCAGTCCGCACCCGCCGATCGAAGTCGATGGCCGGCCGATGGATGCGCCGCAGCGCCTGTACCTGGTGCTCAACAAGCCGCGCGGCGTGGTGACCACGGCGCAGGACGAGCGTGGTCGCGACACGGTGTATCGCTGCTTCGATGGTGCCGGCCTGCCGTGGATCGCGCCGGTCGGGCGCCTGGACAAGGCCAGCGAAGGACTGTTGTTGTTCAGCAACGATCCGCAGTGGGCGGCGCGCCTGACCGATCCGGAGACCGGCCCGCAGAAGACCTATCACGTGCAGGTGGATCGTCTTCCCGATGAGGACACCCTGGCCGCGCTGCGCGCCGGTGTCGAGGACGAGGGCGAGTTCCTCGTCGCCCAGGCCGTGCGCGTACTGCGCAGTGGCGACAAGACCGCATGGCTGGAGGTGGTCCTCGACGAGGGACGCAACCGCCATATCCGCCGCCTGTTGGCGGCCTTCGACCTGCAGGTGCTGCGCCTGGTCCGGGTCGCGATCGGTGGGCTGCTGCTCGGCGATCTCGGCAAGGGGCAATGGCGGGTGCTGGAGGTCAGCGACCAGCAGCGGCTGGGGGCCGCTGCACCGGGCTGATCATCGCCCGCGGCCGGCAGTCGCCGGCCACCGTTCCAGGCGTAGGGGGCGCCTGGTTGCTGAATTTCCCGAACGGAGCCTGCCCATGTACCACCCGACCCTCAACCAAACCCTGCGCTGCGCAGGCCTGCTGCTGCCGATGGTGCTGCTGGCCGCCTGTGGCGGCCACAAGAAGGTGGCCAAGGCGGAAACGCCTGCCGAGACCCCGGTGGTGGAAGTGAAGACCCCGGAGCTGGATGGTCGCGGCAGTTACCGCTTCCTGATGAGCAACGGCGACAAGAAGATGACCGCCGATGAGTTCGATGCCTGGATGAAGGCCAACGGCATCCGCGTTGCCAAGGGCAACGGCCAGGACGCCGCCGCCAAGCCGGTAGTGGTGGCCAGCAAGGAAGAGCCGAAGGGCAAGAAGAAAAAGAAGTGACGCCTGGCGGTGCCGACCCTGGCCGGCACGTCCTCAGGCCACGGCGGGTGCCGACCGTGGTCGGCAGCCATCCAGCCCGGTAGGTGCCGACCTTGGTCGGCACGCTTTGACCAGCGGGGTCAGGGCCTTTTCCGCAGGAAAGGGATCCGACCCCGGCATGATCAGCCCTTGACCACGCCCAGTTCGACACCAATGCGGGTGAACGCATCGATCGCGCGATCCAGGTGCTCGCGGCTGTGCGCGGCGCTGATCTGGGTCCGGATGCGGGCCTGGCCCTTGGGCACCACCGGGAAGAAGAAGCCGATCGCGTAGATGCCTTCTTCCAGCAGGCGCTCGGCGAATTTCTGCGCCAACGGTGCGTCATACAGCATTACCGGGCTGATCGGATGCACGCCCGGCTTCACGTCGAAACCGGCGGCGGTCATCTTCTCGCGGAAGTAGGCGGTGTTCTCGGCCAGCGTGCTGCGAAGGTCGTCAGCGGCAGCCAGCATTTCGAACGCCTTGATGCCGGCGGCCACCACATGCGGCGGCAGCGAGTTGGAGAACAGGTACGGGCGCGAGCGCTGGCGCAGCAGTTCGATCACCTCGGCGCTGGCGCAGGTGAAGCCGCCCAGCGCGCCGCCCATGGCCTTGCCCAGAGTGCCGGTGATGATGTCGATCTTCTCCAGCACGCCCTTGACCTCGGCCGAACCACGGCCGGTAGCGCCAAGGAAGCCGGTGGCGTGGCATTCGTCGATGTGTACCAGCGCGTTGTACTTCTTCGCCAGCGCGGTGATCTCGTCCAGCGGCGCGATGAAGCCGTCCATCGAGAATACGCCATCGGTGGTGATCAGCTTGGTCTTGCAGCCTGCGGCATCGGCGGCCTGCAGCTGCGCTTCCAGATCGGCCATGTCGCAGTTGGCGTAGCGGAAGCGCTTGGCCTTGCACAGGCGCACGCCGTCGATGATCGAAGCATGGTTCAGCGCGTCGGAAATGATCGCGTCGTTCTCGCCGAGCAGCGGCTCGAACAGGCCACCGTTGGCATCGAAGCAGGCCGCGTACAGGATGGTGTCCTGCTTGCCGAAGAAATCGGCGATCTGCTTCTCCAGCTGCTTGTGCAGGTCCTGGGTGCCGCAGATGAAGCGCACCGAGGCCATGCCGAAGCCGTGGGTATCCAGTGCGTCCTTGGCGGCCTGGATCAGGTCCGGATGGTCGGCCAGGCCCAGGTAGTTGTTGGCACAGAAGTTCAGCACCTTGCGGCCGTCGTCGAGGGTGATTTCGGCCGATTGCGGGCTGGTGATGATCCGCTCGGACTTGAACAGGCCCTGGGCGCGGATGGCGTCCAGTTCCTCGGCGTAGTGGCGGGTCAGGGCGGAGGAGACGTCGGTCATGGCGTGGGCACGGCTCTGAACGGGGAAACCGCTGATTCTACCGGGCATCGCCGGTCATCAACCGGGCTGGATGGGGCATCGCCATGGGCAGCGCATGTTGCATCGCAATAGCAAAGTGGTTAAGAATTCGTGAACCGGAGCTGTCGCGCTCCGGCCGCTCCCGCCTTCCACGCCACGCCACCGCCCCCACCGGAGACGCTCATGAAGCACGCCCGTGCCTGCCTCGCCATTGCCGCTGCCCTGACCCTGGCCGCCCCGTTCGCCGCCAGCGCGCAGGAGAACGAATCGCCGTACAGCTGGAATGTCACCGCCGTTTCCGACTACCTGTTCCGTGGCGTGTCGCAGACCGACGAGAAGCCGACCCTGCAGGCGGGCTTCACCTACACCTCGCCGGTGGGCCTGTATGCCGGTGTCTGGGGTTCGGGCGTGGACTTCGGTCCGGGCGATCCGAACACCGAGATCGACTACCAGATCGGCTACGGCGTGGACGTCACTTCGCGCGTCAACTTCGACGTGCTGCTGAACCGCTACACCTACCTCGGTGCCAGCCACCAGAACTACAACGAGCTGGTGACCACCACCACGCTCGACGACACCTACAAGCTGACCGTGGCCTACACCAACGACCAGTGGAACAGCGGCACCGATGGCTGGTACTACGGCTTGGGCGGCAGCTGGGGCCTGCCGAAGGACTTCACGCTGAATGCCAACGTCGGTCGCAGCACCTTCGAGGACGGCATCGCCAAGGACTATACCGACTGGAACGTCGGCGTCAGCCGCCAGTTCGGCCTGTTCAACGTCGGCCTGGGCTACTACGGCACCGACGGCAATGGACGCGAGAACTCGGGCAAGCTGGCCCACAGCCGGGTGCTGCTGACCGTGGCCGTGGGCAAGTAACGCCGCAGGCGTTACGGTAGGTGCCAAGCTTGCCTGGCACGCATTGCGAAAAAGGCGCCCATCGGGCGCCTTTTTCAGTTCCGCGGTGTTCTTGATCCCATCTGGGGAAGAGTCCCCTTGTTGTTCAAGGGGGCGCGCCAAAGGCGCGGGGATAAGGAAACATGCGGGGGAATTGACCCTTCGGGTCAGTTCCAGCTGAGCACGACCTTGCCGGCCTTGCCTTCTTCCATCAGGTCGAAGCCCTTCTGGAACTCGTCGATCGGCAGCTGGTGGGTCATCACCTTGCCGAGCGGGAAGCCGGACAGCACCAGCTGGGTCATCTTGTACCAGGTCTCGTACATCTTGCGGCCGTAGATGCCCTGCACGGTCAGGCCCTTGAAGATGATCTTGTCCCAGTCGCAGCCGGCGCCCTTGGGCATGATGCCGAGCATGGCGATCTTGCCGCCGTGGTACATGCAGTCGAGCATGTCGTTGAACGCGCGCGGGTTGCCGCTCATTTCCAGGCCCACGTCGAAGCCCTCCATGTGCAGCTCCTTCATCACGTCCTTCAGCGACTGGTTGGCGACGTTGACCACGCGGGTGGCGCCCATGTCGGCGGCCAGCTTCAGGCGGAAGTCGTTGACGTCGGTCACCACCACGTTGCGCGCACCGATGTGCTTGCAGATGCCGGCGGCGATGATGCCGATCGGACCGGCGCCGGTGATCAGCACGTCTTCGCCGATCACGTCGAATTCCAGCGCGCAGTGTGCGGCATTGCCGTACGGGTCGAAGAACGCGGCCAGTTCCGACGGGATCTGGTCCGGAATCGGCCACAGGTTGCTGGCCGGCATCACCATGTATTCGGCGAAGGCGCCGTTGACGTTGACGCCGATGCCGACGGTGTTCGGGCACAGGTGCGGGCGGCCGCCACGGCAGTTGCGGCAATGGCCACAGACGATGTGACCTTCGGCCGAGACGCGCTGGCCGATCTCATAGCCGGTCACCGCCGAGCCGAGCGCGGCAATGCGGCCGACGAACTCATGGCCGATGGTCAGGCCCGGCTTGATGGTGCGCTGGCTCCACTCGTCCCACAGGTAGATGTGCAGGTCGGTGCCGCAGATCGCGGTCTTTTCCAGCTTGATCAGGACCTCGTTCGGGCCCGGGGTCGGAACCGGAACTTCTTCCAGCCAGATGCCCTTGGCCGCTTCGCGCTTGACCAGGGCCTTCATCGTTTGCTGCGCCATCGGGGTGGAACTCATCAGGGGGAAAGCGCGGATTATAGGGTGCCGCGCGGATTTCCCATGTTGCGCTGCGGGTGCAATGGCGGAACGAAAGGCGTGCGCCGACGGGCGTTTCGAACGTGCTGCAAACAGCAGCGCCTCCTTGAGTCCTGGGGAGGGCGCGCGATCACCCTGGCCGGGACACGCAAAAGCCCATCCATGGTGCTCGATGGCGCCTTGCTCGTGCGCGCTATCCTGCGCACACGGCAAGACCGGGGTTGGGCGTCCCGCCCAACCCGCCAGTCGCATGCGCCCGGCCCATGGCGCCAACGGTCCCGGCCAGGGTGACCACGCCCCCTCTGGACGATTCCATGTGCGCGGCCGATGTGCGCATGGCAGAGCAAGAAGTAGGCCCATGACTTCCGGGGTTCGGGCCGGGGCAGGGCGGCGGGCTACAATCGAGGGTTCCACTACCAGGGGCTGCTCCATGCGCTCGAACCTGCTTGCATTCTCCATCGTCGCCAGCCTCGGGCTGGCCCAGGTCGCCCATGCCGCTGAAGGCATGTGGGTGCCGCAGCAGCTGCCGGAAATCGCCGGTCCGTTGCAGAAGGCCGGCCTGAAGCTGTCCCCGGAGCAGCTGTCCAACCTCACCGGCGACCCGATGGGCGCGGTCGTCGCCCTCGGCGGCTGCACCGCCAGCTTCGTGTCGCCGCAGGGCCTGGTGGTCACCAACCACCACTGCGCCTACGGTGCGATCCAGCTGAATTCGACCGCCGAGAAGAACCTGATCAAGGACGGCTTCAACGCGCCGAAGCACAGCGATGAACTGAGCGCCGGCCCGAACGCCCGCGTCTACGTGCTCGACCAGATCACCGACGTCACCGCCCAGGCCAAGGCCGCCATTGCCGCCGCCGGCAACGACCCGCTGGCCCGTAGCCGTGCGCTGGACGCCTTCGACAAGGCCCAGGTCGCCGCGTGTGAAGCCGAGGACGGCTTCCGCTGCCGCCTGTACACCTTCTCCGGCGGCAACACCTACCGACTGTTCCGCAACATGGAAATCAAGGACGTGCGCCTGGTCTACGCGCCCCCGGGCAGCGTCGGCAAGTACGGCGGCGACGTCGACAACTGGATGTGGCCGCGCCACACCGGCGACTTCTCGTTCTACCGCGCCTACGTCGGCAAGGACGGCAAGCCGGCCGCATTCTCGGCCGACAACGTGCCGTACCAGCCCAAGCACTTCCTGAAGTTCACCGACCAGCCGCTGGGCGCCGGTGACTTCGTGATGGTGGCGGGCTATCCGGGCCGCACCAACCGCTACGCGCTGGCCGGTGAGTTCAACGAAACCGCCAGCTGGACCTACCCGACCATCGCCAGGCACTACAACGCAGTGTTGAAGATGATCGATGAGGCGGGCAAGGCCGACGCCGACGTCAAGGTGAAGTACGCCGCCACCGCGGCCAGCATGAACAACGTGGCCAAGAACTACGCCGGCCAGCTGGAAGGCTTCAAGCGCATCGACGCTGCTGGCCAGAAGCAGGCTGAAGAAGCCGCCGTGCTGGCCTGGCTGAAGAAGCAGGGCGCCGCCGGCAAGCCGGCCTTGGCAGCGCACGCGCAGCTGGTCAAGCACCTGGATACCAGCAAGGCGACCCGCGAGCGCGATCTGTTCGTCGGCCAGTTCAACAACACCTCGGCGGTCAACGCCGCCATCGGCCTGTACCGCCTGTCGATCGAGCGCACCAAGCCGGACGCCGAGCGCGAGGTCGGCTACCAGCAGCGCGACCTGCCGACCCTGGAAGGCGGCCTGAAGCAGATGGATCGCCGCTATGTGGCGAAGATGGACCAGCAGCTGCAGACCTACTGGCTGGACCAGTACGTCGCCCTGCCGGCCGCGCAGCGCAACAACGACGTGCTGAACACCTGGCTGGGCGGCAGCGATGCCAGCGCGGTCAAGGCACTGGTGAGCAAGCTGTCGGGCACTGAGCTGGGCAGCCTGGATGCACGCCTGAAGTGGTTCAAGGCCGACCGCGCCGCGTTCGAAGCCAGCACCGATCCGGCCATCCAGTACGCGGTGGCGATCATGCCGTCGCTGCTGAAGCAGGAAGAGCAGAAGAAGATCCGCGAAGGCGAGTCGCTGACCGCACGTCCGCTGTACCTGCAGGCACTGGCTGACTACAAGAAGAGCCAGGGCGAGTTCGTGTACCCGGATGCCAACCTGTCGCTGCGCATCACTTTCGGCAACGTGATGGGCTATGAGCCCAGGGACGGCGTGGCCTACACCCCGTTCACCACGCTGGAGGGCATCGTCGCCAAGGACACCGGCGTCGATCCGTTCGATGCGCCCAAGGCCCTGCTCGACGCGGTCAAGGCCAAGCGCTACGGCGGCCTGGAAGACAAGCGCGTGGGCTCGGTGCCGGTGAACTTCCTGTCCAACCTGGACATCACCGGTGGCAACTCGGGTTCACCGGTGCTGGACGCCAACGGCAAGCTGGTCGGCCTGGCCTTCGACGGCAACTGGGAATCGGTCAGCTCCAACTGGGTGTTCGACCCGGTGATGACCCGCATGATCGCGGTCGACAGCCGCTACATGCAGTGGATCATGCAGGAAGTGGCGCCGGCGCCGGCGCTGCTGAAGGAACTGAACCTGGCGAAATAAACCCGTTGCGGTAGTGCCGGCCGCTGGCCGGCAACCCCGACCAGATAGCCGGAGTTTCCAAAACCCCGCGATCCACGTCGCGGGGTTTTTTCATGCCCGGCACGGCCCGGTGCGCCGAACGGGTATCATCCCTGTTCCGCGCACTTCACAGGATGTGAACGAAACGCGGAACCTCCTCCCCCCAGGACCCCTTGCACGCATGCGCATCCTGCTTGCCCGCCACGGCGAAACGCCGTGGAACGCCGAAGGCCGCTACCAGGGCCAGATCGACATCCCGCTTTCGCCGATCGGTGAAGCCCAGGCCCAGGCCCTGGGCGCCCGCTTGGCCTCGGTGGACATCACCCGTGCCGTCGCCTCGCCGCTGTCACGCGCGCAGCGCACCGCGCAGGTGGCACTCGGTGCCGCCCGTGCCGACATGTTGCTGACCGAGCCGGAGCTGCAGGAAATCGCCCACGGCGAGTGGGAAGGCCTGCTGGCCAGCGAAATCAACGAAAAGGACCCGTCGCGCCTGAAGGCGTGGCGCGAGGAGCCGGACACCGTGCTGATGCCCGGCGGTGAATCGCTGCGCCTGGTGCTGGAGCGCAGTTGGCGCGGCCTGGCCCGCGCCACCGAAGGCCTCGGCGAGCACGACACCCTGCTGGTGGTCGCCCATGATGCGGTCAACCGCGTGATCCTGTGCAAGGTGCTGGGCCTGCCGATCTCCCGCCTGTGGACCTTCCGCCAGGCGCCGACCACGCTCAACCTGCTCGAAGGCGCCGACCTGGACAGCCTGGAAGTGGTGCGCCTGAACGACTGTGCCCACCACACGCCGTTCTTCGGCGAAGCCAAGCACCGCGCACTCTGATCCATCCCCTCGCATCAACTGCTTCTGCTGGAACCGCTGCCGTGACGAACACCCCGACCACCCTGGCCGACTGGCTGGACTACATTGAACGCCAGCACCCGGCGACCATCGACATGGGCCTGGAGCGCGTGCGCGCCGTGGCTACGGCGATGGGCCTGGGGGCGCCGGCCCAGCGCACCATCGTGGTCGGTGGCACCAACGGCAAGGGCTCCACCGTGGCCTTCATCGAAGCCATCGCGCGTGCTGCCGGCTGGAAGGTCGGCGCGTACACCTCGCCGCACCTGCTGCGCTACAACGAGCGCGTGCGCATCGACGGCCACGATGTGGAGGATGCGGCGCTGGTCGCCGCCTTCAACACCATCGAGGCCGCGCGTGGCGATATCACGCTGACCTATTTCGAGTACGGCACGCTGGCCGCGCTGCAGCTGTTCGCCGACGCCGGGCTGGACCTGGCGGTGCTGGAAGTGGGCCTGGGCGGTCGCCTGGATGCGGTCAACATCGTCGACGCTGACGTGGCGGTGATCACCACCGTGGACATCGACCATGCCGAATGGCTGGGCGAGGACCGCGAAGCGATCGGCACCGAGAAGGCCGGCATCATCCGTGGCTGGAAGCCGGTGATCCTGGGCGAGACCGACCCGCCGTCGAGCGTGCTTGCACGTGCCTACCTGGTCGGCGCCAACGCGATCCGCGGCGGCAGCGATTATTTCTACGAACCAATCGATGCCCAGCGCTGGCGCTGGCGCGATGTCGGCCTGCGCATGGAACTGCCGACCCCGGCGCTGGCCGGCCCGATCCAGCTGGCCAACGCGGGTGCCGCCATCGCTGCGCTGCGCGCGCTGGACAAGCCGGTGCCGCGTGCGGCATGGGCTGCTGGTATCGCGGCGGCGCGCATCTCTGGCCGCCTGCAGGCGTTCGAGCGTGACGGTGTGCAGGTCCGTGTCGACGTCGGGCACAACCCGCAGGCGGCGGGCCAGCTGGCGCGCGCGCTGAAGGCCGAAGCGTCGGCCGGGCGCACCCTGGCGGTGTACGCCGCGCTGCAGGACAAGGACGCGGCGGGCGTTGTGCAGGCGCTGCAGGACGTGGTCGGCGAGTGGACCCTGGCCGGACTGGGCGGCCCGCGCGGGCAGAGTGCCGCCCAGTTGCAGGCCCGCCTGGTCGGTACGGTGGCGGCCAAGGCCCAGCGCGCTGATACCGTCGAGCAGGCGCTGGCACAGGTACTGGCCCAGGCCGGGCGCGGTGACCGCGTACTGGTGTTCGGCTCCTTCCATACCGCCGCTGCCGCGCTGCAATGGTTGCAGGGCGCCGCCTGATCCGCGTTCAGCCAACGCCGACGCCGTCCGGTCCGGCACCCGTATAATCGACCGCAACCTCCGGACAGTTGCCGCCTCACGTGGATACGCCTCTGAAACAGCGTCTGATTGGTGCCATCGTGCTGGTGGCGCTGGCCGTGATTTTCCTGCCGATGCTGGTCAAGGGACCGGCGCCGGACAGCGGTGTGGCCTCGGTGCCGATCGCCGCGCCGGACGCACCGGCCGATGGCCAGTTCGAAACCCGTGAGCTGCCGCTGGTTGCTCCGGCCGGTGGAGCCACCGGCCTGCAGACCGGGCAGGCCAAGCCGCTGCAGGAGACGGCCGCGCCGGCTACGCCGCCGACCGTGGACACGTCTCCGGCGGTTGCCGCCGGCAACTTCGCCGTCACGTTTGGCGCCTACGGCAGCAAGGCCGACGCCGATGCGGTGATCGCCTACCTGCAGCGCTCGCAGCTGCCAGGCTTCGCCGAAACCACCACCATCAGCGGGCGCCAGGCGTGGCGTGTGCGTGTCGGGCCGTATGCCGACCGTGCCCAGGCCGAAGCCGCGCGCCTGCAGGCGGTCAAGATCCGCGCCGATGTGAAGGCAGAAGTCATCACCCTGGATGCGGCGGCAGGCAGCAGTGCGACGGTTGCCGCCACGCCGGCGCCGACCACCAGCACCCCGGCCGCGGCCACCACGCCGTCGGCCACCAGCAACCCGGTGCGCAGCGAAAGCCTGCCGCCAAGCACGCCGACGGCGACCACCAAACCAGAGCCGCCCAAGCCGGCACCGAAGCCCGAGGCTCCGAAGCCGGACGCCAAGCCCGAGCCGAAGCCGGAGGCTGCCGCCAGCAAGCCGGCCCCTGCCACGCCGACAGCACCGGCGGCCAGTGGCGTCGGCTTCGCCGTGCAGTTGGGCGCGTTCGGCCAGGCCAACGATGCCAACGCGCTGCGCGACAAGGTCCGCGCCGCCGGCTTCAGTGCTTTCGTCGAGCAGGTACGCACTGAAAAGGGCACGCTGCATCGCGTCCGCGTCGGACCGGTGGCCAACCGCGCTGACGCCGAGCAGCTGAAGGCGCAGGTCGCCGCCAAGGTCGGCGTGGCCGGCATGGTCCGACCGCACCCATGATCCACGCGCAGGCCCGTTGCCAGCGCCGCCGAAGGAGCGGGGCGCCATGATCGACGTGGTGCTGCTGATCGTGATCGCCGCCTCGACCCTGCTCGGGATGCTGCGTGGCTTTGTTGGAATCGTCATCGGCACGCTGTCGTGGCTGCTGGCCGCGTGGGCGGCCTTCGCCTTCGGCAACGATGCGGCACGCTGGTGGGCGGCCCCGGCCGCACCCGGCGGCGAGCATTTCGTTGGCGGCTACCTGGGCGTGGGCATTGGCGTGATGATCGTGGTCGCGGTGATCGGCATGGTCATCAAGGCGATGATCCATCGCAGCATGCTGACCAGCCTGGACCGGTTGCTGGGCGGCGTGCTGGGCGCCGTGCGTGGCGGCCTGATCGCGGCGATCCTGGTGCTGCTGGCCGGCTTCACCCCGCTGACCGCCGAACCCTCCTGGAAGCGGTCGGCGGTCCGCCCGGTGCTGAACCCGGCCGTGGCCTGGATGAACGGGAAGCTGCCGCACTGGCAGGTGCCCGGCGCCGATCTGCTGCCCAAGACCTTGCCGACCGACATGCTGTCCCCATCTGCATTGATGGAGCTGGGGAAGAGCGCAGGCGCCGATCTGGGAAAGCCGGGCGCGGCAGGCGATAATGGCATCCTCAACCAGGTAGTGGCGGGCAGCGGATGGCTGCGGCCCGCGAAAGCGGAACAGGGCGACGCATACGATCCGGCCGAAGTGCGCCCGGACGCCCCAGCACTGCCAGACAGTATCGAGCCGGGCGATCCGGCCAATGTCGACCGCAGGCGCGGCGACCACCGCGGCCAGGTACGGCCACCTTCCTTGTAACTGGGCACAGCCCAGCGGAGACTTCGCACCATGTGTGGCATCGTCGGAATCGTCGGCAACCAGAACGTCGCCGGGCAGTTGTATGACGGCTTGACCGTTCTCCAGCATCGCGGCCAGGATGCCGCGGGCATCGCCACGGCCAATGGCAGCCGCCTGCGGGTGCAGAAGGCCACCGGCCTGGTCCGCGATGTGTTCGATGCACGCACCATGTCCACCCTGGAAGGCAGCGTCGGCATCGCCCATGTGCGCTACCCGACGGCCGGCTCGGAAGGCATGGACGAGGCGCAGCCGTTCTACGTCAACTCGCCGTACGGCATCGCGCTGGCCCACAACGGCAACCTGATCAACACCGAGGCGCTGCGCCAGCAGGTGTTCGAGCAGGACCGCCGCAACGTCAACACCGATTCGGACAGCGAAGTGCTGTTGAACGTGTTCGCCTATGAGCTGGAGCAGCAGCGCCAGCTGAGCCCGGAAGCCGCGATCCGCGCGGTGGCTGGCGTGCACCGCCGCTGCAAGGGCGGCTACGCGGTGGTCAGCGTGGTGCTGGGCCTGGGCCTGGTGGCCTTCCGCGACCCGCACGGCATCCGTCCGCTGGTGCTGGGCAAGCGCAGCCATGCCGAGGGCGACGAGTACATCGTGGCCTCCGAGTCGGCCGCGCTGGACGTGCTGGGCTTCCAGCGGGTGCGCGATGTGCAGCCGGGCGAAGCCCTGGTGATCACCGCCCGCGGCGAGCTGTTCTCGGAAATCTGCGCCGAGCCTGCCGAGCACACCCCGTGCATCTTCGAGTACGTGTACTTCGCGCGTCCGGATTCGATGATCGACAACGTCTCGGTGCACAAGGCGCGCATGCGCATGGGCATCAAGCTGGGCGAGAAGATCCTGCGCCTGCGCCCGGACCACGATATCGACACCATCATCCCGATCCCGGATACCTCGCGTGATGCCGCGCTGGAGATCTCCAACGTGCTTGGGGTGAAGTATCGCGAAGGCTTCATCAAGAACCGCTACATCGGCCGCACCTTCATCATGCCGGGCCAGGGCGAACGCGTGAAGTCGGTGCGCCGCAAGCTCAACCCGATCCACCTGGAGTTCCGCAACCGCGTGGTGCTGCTGGTGGACGACTCGATCGTGCGTGGCACCACCAGCCAGCAGATCGTGCAGATGGCCCGTGATGCGGGCGCGCGCAAGGTCTACCTGGCCAGCGCGGCACCGCCGGTGCGCTACCCGAACATCTACGGCATCGACATGCCGGCGGCCGAAGAGCTGGTCGCGCACAACCGCACCGTCGAAGAGATCGAGGCCCACCTGGGCTGCGACTGGCTGATCTACCAGGATCTGGAGGACATGGAAGCGGCGGTGAGCGAGGGCAACCCGGCGCTGCGCAACTTCGATTCGTCCTGCTTCAACGGCCACTACCCGACGGGTATCGAGCCGGGCTACTTCGAGCGCATCCAGCAGCTGCGTTCGGACGACGCCAAGCACAAGCGCCGCGCCTGAGGTCCAGGCGTGGTCGATGTACCCGACGTTGGTGGCGACCTGCTGCGCGCAGCGCAGCAGTGCCTGGCCGAAGCCGACCCGCTGCGCAAGGTCGCGTTGACCCAGGCGTATGCCGCCGCGTTCCGTGCCGGCCGCCTGAAGGTGGCTGCCGATGCGCCGCCGCCGGAACCGATCCGCATGCCTGGCCGGCCGGCACGGCTGGTGCTGGTGCATCCGCGCGAAGTGCCCCGGCGCGGGCTGGGCGGCGTGGAAGGACGCGCCGCCTTCATCCACGCCATCGCCCACATCGAACTCAACGCGATCGACCTGGCCTGGGATGCGGTGTACCGCTTCCGCGGCCTGCCGCCAGCGTTCCATGCCGACTGGGTCAGCTGTGCCGACGACGAATCGCGGCACTTCATGCTGCTGCGCGAGCGCCTGCAGGCGCATGGCCACGACTACGCCGATTTCCCCGCGCACAACGGCCTGTGGGAAATGTGCGAAAAGACCGCGCATGACGGCCTGGCGCGCATGGCCCTGGTACCGCGCGTGCTGGAAGCGCGCGGCCTGGACGTGACACCGGGCATGATCGAGAAGCTGCGCAATGTCGGTGATGGTGAAACCGCCGACGTACTGGAAGTGATCCTGCGCGAGGAAGTGGCGCACGTTGCCGCCGGTTCACGCTGGTACCGCTGGTACTGCGATCGCGCCGGCGTCGAGCCGCGTGCGCGCTTCAAGGCGCTGCTGGTGGAATACGCCGGCGGCTACCTGCACGGGCCGTTCAACATCGAAGCGCGCCTGCTGGCCGGCTTCGACGCCGACGAGCTCGCCAACCTGGTCGAACAGGCCGGTTGAACAAAAGGGGACGGAGGGGATTAAGTCGTTTGTGCCACAAACGACTTAATCCCCTCCGTCCCCTTTTTCATGCGTTGGGCAGCACCACGCGCTTGCCATCCACGGTGGGCCGGTTGATGTAGAACAGGCCGGGACCGGGCCGGTAGGGCAGTTCGCTGACGCCGGCATCGGCGGCATAGGTCAGGGCGGTGTCGCCCAGCGCGTCGAAATTCCAGTGCGCCGACTGCATCAGGTAGCGTCGGCGCAGCAGCGCCTCCTGGGTCTGGGTCAACGCCTGCCCTGCCACCAGCCGCCGTGCGATCGGTTGCAGGGCCGACGGCAGTTCCCAGCCGGGAACCTCGGCAGCGCTGGCGCGCCAGGTCACGCCGGCATCGATGGCATGCTGCTGCATCACCTGCAGCGCGATCAACTGGTAGCGCCAGTCGATGCGCCGCCGCAGTACCACGGCGGCAGTCACGTACAGCACCGGGGACAGCAGCACGCTGCGGCTGCCGGCGCGGCGCTGCTGCTGCCACTGGTGCCAGACATCCACCCACACTTCCTTTTCGTCCACGCCCAGCTGCTGCCGCCAGCGTTCGGCATCGGCCTGCGTTTCAGCGTAAGCCGTGGTGGCCTGCAGCATCGCCAGCGGGGGAATCTGGTAGTCGGCAACGGCGGGGCGGCGCAGCTGCTGGCGACGTGGGCGGCTGAGCAGCTTGGGGCCTTCCTCCAGCTGGTTGTAGCCTCCGCCGATGTTGGCGTGCACGCCGGGCAAAGCGATCTCGGTGAACGGCGGTGCCACCGTGGTCAGCGGATAGTGCTGGCGATGCTCGTCGCGCGCGGTCAACTGCACCACGCGTGCAGCGATGCCACTGGACAGGGCAAGCTGCGGTTGTTCGTCGGCGCGGCCACCACTGACCGCAGCCACGGTATCGAACAGGCCGATGAATCGCAGCACCGGAAGGGCAGGGGCGAAGTCCGGCGTACAGACCAGGCCGGACGACTGCAGCAGTTGCCGCCAACGCGTGGTATCCCAGCCCTGCAGCTGGTTGGCGATATCACGTGCGGCGGCAGCGCCTCGAGAGAACCCGAACAGATCCAGCTGCACGCGACGCAGCGGTTGCCGCCAACGCGTGGACAGTTCTGCAAGCGCAGCCGGCAGCACCACCTGCAGCGCGCGCTGCACCTTTGCGCGGACGCCGCTGGCGCCGATACCGAACGCCAGTCCGATCAGGTCGTCGTCGGCGTCATCGCGGGTACCGACACCTTCCACGTAGATCGACAGCGAAGGCGTGGCCATCGCATCGCGGCGGCTGTCCGGGTACAGCTGCTGCAGGCGTGCGATGTTGGTCAGGCCGTTGTCGTAGCTGCTGGTCAGCCGGCTCTGGTAGGTCGAATCATCATCCGCACGCAGCTGCGCCGGGCGCGGTCGCGGCTGCTGTGGTCGACCACGCGCGAGGTTGTGCGCGTTGTTGCGGGTGCCATCGAAGAACAGGCCGATCCGCAGCAAGCCGACATCTTCGTCCGTGTCCTGCGATGGTGCCATGTGCATTCCCCGTCGTGGCTGCGTCACGGTAGCGCGAAAGTGGTGTGTTGGCGAAGTGTAGTGACGCTTTTGACCTGACTGAACGCAGATGCGGTCGATCACAAATCCTGACTTTCACTCCACTCGCCTATTGAATTCACACGAGCCGCGCAGGCCATATGGCCAAACCCGGCAAACCGGGTCGTGCTGCATCAACGCTGTTCACATCATTCAAGGAGCGACGCAATGTTGTCCAGATCGATTGGCAAAGCGGCAGGTGGCCTGGTGTTGGGTTTGTCGGTGGCGGCGGCCGCGCATGCGGCACCGTTGTTCGAGCCGGTGACGGTCATCAGCCGCGCATCGGCAAACAGTGAGCCCGCGCTGGGCAAGCTGCTGGCCACCCCGTCCACCGCGACGGTACAGGAAGTGCGCGTTGATGCAGCCGCGACTGCACAGCCGCAGCTGGAATTCGAACTGCTCGGCCAGCGCGTGCAGGCCGTGCGCAGCAAGGTTGAAGCGCTGCCCGATGGCGGCAGCATCTGGTATGGCCAGTTCCGTTCGCCCTCGGACAAGCTGACCGCGGCCACCTCCAACGGCCAGGACGACCCCGGCAATTCGCTGATCCTGGTGCGCTCGGGCGATACCATCACCGGCTCGATCCGCAAGGATGGAAAGCTGTACCGCCTGCGCCCGCTGGGCAACCGCCACGTGCTTGTGGAAGTGGACGAGTCGCGGATGCCGGCCGACCATCCGGCCGATTACAACCAGCTGCCGAAGATCCCGATGGGCAACAACGATCGCCTCGGCATCGCGCAGGCGTCGTCCGGCACGCCGGCCACCATCCGCGTGCTGGTGGTGGCGACCAATGCCGCCGTCGCCGCCTATGGCGGCAACATGCAGTCACTGGTGCAGCTGGCCGTGGCCGAATCGAACCAGGGCTATGTCAACAGCAACGTCGGCATCACCATGGAACTGGCCCGCTACGAAACCACCAGTTACACCGAATCGGGCAGCTTCGATACCGACCTGGCGCGTTTCCGTGGCACCAGCGATGGCTACATGGACAGCATCCACACCAGCCGGAATACCTACACGGCTGATGTGGGCGTGCTGCTGATCAACAACACCGCCTACTGCGGCCTGGCCTCGGGCATCGGCTCGACGGCGTCGACCGCGTTCGCGGCCGTGTACTGGGATTGCGCGACCGGCTATTACTCGTTCGCGCACGAGATCGGCCATCTGCAGAGTGCGCGGCATGACATCGCCACCGACTCGAGCACCTCGCCCTATGCCTATGGCCACGGCTACCGCTACGAGCCGGCCACCGGCACCGGCTGGCGCACGATCATGGCCTACAACTGCACCCGCAGCTGCCCGCGCCTGAACTACTGGTCCAACCCCAACATCAGCTACAACGGCATCCCGATGGGCAACGCCAGCACCGCCGACAACCAGCGCGTGCTGGTCAACACCAAGGCCACCATCGCGGCCTTCCGCTGACACTGTCCAGGCGCCGACCAAGGCCGGCGTCTACCCGGGCGCATGCACCTGCTCTGGTAGATGCCAACCTTGGTTGGCACCTTGCGATCCGTTATTCGCGCGCGAGCGTATCCAGCGTCCAGCCGCTGGCATCCACGCGCAGCACCGAACCCTGTTCGTACCAGTCACCCAGCACGATGCGGGTGCGCTCGCGACCACCGGCCTGCAGCGTGTGGATCGCCGGCCGATGGGTATGGCCATGGATCATGGTGTCCACGCCATGGCGCACGAAGGTGGCATCGACTTCGGCCGGGGCCACGTCGGTCACCGACTCGAACTGCGCACGATCGTCCTGCTTCATCTCGGACTGGCGCGCCTGGCTGGCTTCGCGCGCCTTCTGCGCGAACGCGATGCGTGCGGCCAGCGGCTGCGACAGGAACTGCGCCTGGAATACCGGGTCGCGCGTCTGTGCACGGAACTGCTGGTAGGGAATGTCATCGGTGCACAGCAGGTCACCGTGCTGCAGCAGCACCGCGCGGCCGTACAGTTCGATCATGCACGGGTCGGGCAGGATGCGCAGGCCGGCACGGCGCGCGTAGTCCTCACCGAGCAGGAAGTCGCGGTTGCCGCGGATGAAGTACACCGGCACGCCGCTGTCGGACAGCACCTTCAACGCATCGGCCACCGCATCGGCGGCGGGCGAGGGCGTGTCGTCGCCGATCCAGGCCTCGAACAGGTCGCCGAGGATGTACAGCGCATCGGCGCCGGGCGCCTGCTCGCGCAGGAAGCGCAGGAACAGGTCGGTGATCTCCGGACGGCTGGGGTCCAGGTGCAGGTCGGAAATGAACAGCGTGGTCATGCCCGCATTCTAGGCCATCAATGATGATGGTGGCGCCGCCGGTATTGTGGGGGTCAGATCTCTTTTCCGAAGGAAAAGGATCTGACCCCGGGGCTATACCGGCAGCGGCAGCCAGGTCAGGCTGGCCGAAGCCAGCACGATGGCGATGGCGGTGGCTGCCAGCACATCGGAAGGATAGTGCAGGCCCAGGACCACCCGCGACAGTGCAACGCCACAGGTGAACGGCACCAGCAGCGGCGCCAGCCACGGGTAGTAGGCCAGTGCCACGATGGTGAACGACACCGCATGCAGGGTGTGTCCGGAGGGGAAACTGAACTCGTCCAGCGGCACCACCCAGGCGCGGATGCGCAGGTCGGCCGCGTAGGGCCGCGGGCGCCGGGTCCAGCGCTTGAGGACCTTGTACAGCAGCAGCGCGGCCAGGCCCGTGGCGGCCATGTGCACCGAGGCGCGCAGGCCGTCGAAGCCGTCCAGCACCACCAGCGCGGCCATCAGCACGTACCAGAACACGCCATCGCCGAGCCGGCTGATGACCGCGAACAGGCGACGCACGCGGCGCCGCCGGCAGTAGTGGTTTGCGCGCCGGCACCAGCGTGCTTCGCGCCCGGCCAGCAGCTCAAGCGGCGTAGTGCGCATGGCCGTTCCTCCGCGACTGTGCCAGTTCGGCCAGCAGTGCATCGAACTCGGCCACCACCTGTTGTGGATGCAGGCGCTTCATCGCGCGTGCGGCATTGCCGCCCAGTTCGCGGCGCTGCGCGTCATCGGCGGCCAGTCGCACGGCGGCATCGATGAACTGATCGTCGCTGTCCACGGCTGCGCCGTTCTCGCCATTGCGCAGGTACTCGCGCGCGGCGCCGTAGTCGAAGGCCACGGTGGCCACACCGCTGGCCATGCTTTCCAGGGTCACGTTGCCGAACGTCTCGCTGCGGCTGGGGAACAGGAACAGATCGCCGCTGGCGAAGTGCCGGGCCAGCGCATCGCCGCGCTGGATGCCACAGAAGATGAAGTCGGGGTTTTCATGTGCCAGCTTCTCGCGGGCCGGGCCATCTCCGACCCACACGAAGCGTGCCTTGGGCCGGATCTGCTGCAGCCGGCGGAATGCCTTCACTGCCAGGCCGAGGTTCTTTTCGGCAGCGATGCGGCCGACATAGATCGCCACCAGGCCGTTGCCATCCACGCCCCATTCCTCGCGCAGCGCGGGATCGCGCCGGCCTGGATCGAACTGCTGGCTGTCCACCGCGCGGGCCAGCAGGCGCACGCGCTCGAAGCCCTGTTCGCCGAGGAACTGCTGCAGCTCGCGGGTCGGCACCAGGGTGGCATCGGCCTGGTTGTGGAAACGGCGCATCCAGCGCATGGCTGCGGCCTGCAGCCACGCCACGCCGTAGTCGGGCAGGTACTCGTCGAAGCGGGTGTGGAAGCCGCTGGCGACCGGAATGCCGAGGCGGCGCGCAGTGCGCAGTGCCGACCAGCCGAGCGGACCTTCGGTGGCGATGTAGACCGCATCCGGGCGTTGTTTCTGCCAATGGCGGCCCAGCCGGATCGGCGCCGGCAGTCCGAAACGCAGGCCGGGGTAGCGGGGCAGGGCGGCGCCGGGAACCAGCAAGGTGCCGGGTGCCGAATCCAGCGCTTCGCTGGACTGGCGGGGGCGGACCAGGTCGATCTCGTGCCCGGCTGCGCGCAGACCTTGTTCCAGCCCCTGCACGGTGAGGGCGACGCCGTTCACTTCCGGTGGATAGGTCTCGGTGACGATGGCATAGCGCATGGCGGGCCTCCGGGTTTCCGGCATGCTCGGGCCTGGCGATGTAGCCGACATGACCGCTTTGCGACCATCAGATGACGGTGGCGCCGGCCAGCGCCTGGGCGCGGCGGCCAATAAAAAACCACGGCCCCGAAGGGCCGTGGTCGTCATGCTTCCGTCACAGCGCGATGGATCAGAAGCGCTGCTGGTACTTCATGTAGATGAAGCGGCCGATATCGTAACCACCGTAGTACGAGAAGGCCGAGTTCGGCTTGCTGTACATGACCGGGCCGGTCTTCTCGAACACGTTGTTGGCACCGACCGACACGGTGGCGTCCCACGGCAGCGAGTAACGCACCTGCACGTCGTGGAAGGTGACCGCGCCGCGCTCGTTGTAGTTGCGTGCGCCCTTGTACCACGGTGCGTACACACCCGGATCCGAGCACTCGTCCGGGTACAGCGCGATGTTCGAGCAGGTTTCCTTCACGCCCGAATAGTAACGCGCGGTCCAGCTCGCGCCGAAGTTGCCCCGCTCGTAGCCCAGCACCAGGTTGGAACGGACGCGGAAAGCGCTGCCGATGCCGTTGGTGACGATCGGGACGATCGAGCTGTCGTTGGAGGTGCGGTAGGTCGCACTGGACACGTAGGTGGTGGCCGAGTTCACGTTGAACTTGCCGAACCGGGTGTCCAGACGGTAGCTCACGTCCAGATCGTAGCCTTCGGTTTCCATGAAGCCCGCGTTGCGGTTGCCGAACTTCAGGTTGGTCACGATGCCGGTCACCGGGTCACGCTGGAAGCGCGAGCAGCGCGCGTCGATACCCGATTCGTAGCAGTCCTGCAGGATCTGGGTCGGCGTGTCGGCGATGATCGTGTTGTCGATGCGGATCTTCCACCAGTCCAGCGAGGCGTTGAAGCCCTGGATGAAGCTCGGGCTCCAGACCAGGCCCAGCGTCTTGCTGGTCGAGGTTTCCGGCGTCAGCAGCGGGTTCGACCCGGAGGTGAACGGCACCGGGGTCGCGTCCGTCGACGTGTTCACCGGGGTGCCACCCTGGCGCAGCTGGCGGAAGGTATTCGCATTGGCGATGTCGCGTGCGCAACGTGCACGGACTTCCGCGCTGGAGGCCGAGGAACCGAAGCGGGTGTCGCACGGATCGCTGAACTGCGCGAAGGTCTCCGAACCACCACCGAACAGGTCGCTGATGGTCGGTGCACGGAAGCCCTCGGCCCAGGTGCCACGCACCATCAGCGAGTCGATCGGCTTCCACTTGAAGCCGAACTTGCTGTTGAGCGTGTTGCCGAAGGTGTTGTAGTCCGAGAAGCGGGTGGCGCCATTAAAGGTCAGTTCCTTCGCGCCCGGCAGGTCGGCCAGCACCGGAACGTTCACTTCCAGGTAGGCCTCGTTGACGGTGTAGTCACCGCCGGTCGGGCCCGCGGCCAGGTTGGTGGTCGCGCCCGTCTGGGCCAGGGCATCCGGGGTGTACTTGCCTTCTTCCTTGCGGCTTTCCACGCCGAACGCGAAGCCCAGGTCGCCAGCCGGCAGGGTCACGATGCTGCCAGCGATGTTGGCAAAGAAGTTCTTGGAGGTGGTACGGCCCTTGGTGATCTCTTCCGGGAACAGCCACGCCTGCAGTTCTTCGTTGCCGTACAGGCCATCGGCAGCCGTCGTGCCGTACGGCACCAGCGGGTTCCACGGCTTGCACACGTCATAGGAGATCGGTGCAGCGGCGGTGCCGCACTGCACCTTGCCGGTGGCGGCGTTGTAGAACGACGGGCCGACGCCGCCGGCGACGCGACCCTTGTGCAGGTTGCCGGTCGCCACCGATTCCAGTTCATTGCGGTTGTACTGGTAACCCACTTCCCAGTCGAAGTAGCGGCTGCCGATCTCGAACGAACCGTCGAACGACGCCACCGCGCGGTAGGTCTTCAGCTCGCTGGTGGTCACGCGCGGCACTTCCCAGGTGCGGCGGTTCCATGCCACGGCGGTCGGGGTGGCATACCCGTGCTGGCGGCCGAACGGATTGAAGTAGCTGTTGATCGACATCGAGCCGACACCGGCGGTGCTCGACTGCAGCGGATAGCCCGCGATCTGGCGGGTGGACTCACGCTGGTTGTAGCCCAGCTCGGTGCGGAAGTTGACGTTGTCGGTGATCTTGAAGCGGCCGTCGAAATAGACCGAGTCGCGCTTGACCGGATACATCACGTGCATCTGGTCGTTGGCGTTGCTCACGTCACCGGTGAACGGCGTGCTATCGGTGAGGTGGTAATTGGCCGGGTTGGTGGGATCCGCGCCGCGGTTGAGGGAATAGCCGCAGCCCGCAGTGGCGGTACAGCCCGGGCCGCGCAGACCGGTGAACTGGCCGTACTGGCTGATCGTGGTCCAGTTGCTGCTGTCGTACGGATGGCGATCGGTCATGCCGTACTTGCTGAAGCCGCGATCGCGCGCCCACACGCCCTTCTCTTCGGCATGCTCGGCGGACAAGGTCAACGACACGCGATCGTTGCTCCAGCCGGCGACCACGTCGAAGCGGTCACGTGCGCCGTCGCCCTGGCTGTACTGGCCGTGATAGACGTTGGCGGTCACACCGGTGACATTGGAGCGGGTGATGATGTTCACCACGCCGGCCATGGCGTCGGAGCCATAGATCGCAGAGGCGCCGTCCTTCAGCACCTCGATGCGCTCCACGGCGGACACCGGCAGCGTGGAGATGTCCTGGTAGCCGGACGTGCTGATGCCCATGCGCTTGCCGTTGACCAGCACCAGCGTGCGCTGGGTGCCCAGGTTGCGCATGTCGATGTAGGTGCCACCCGCGTTTTCACCCGCGGTCAGCGCATTGGCGCGGCTGATGGTCGGGCTGCCCATCGCGGTGACGTTCTGCAGGATGTCGGCAACCGAGCTGAAGCCCTGCTTTTCGATGTCGTTGCGGCTGATCGCGAACACCGGCTGGGCGGTTTCCACGTCCACCTGGCGGATGCGCGAGCCGGTGATCTCGATGCGGTCGAGGTTGGTGGGCGTTGCGTTGCTGCCGTCCTGGGCAAACGCGGGCAGGGCGGCCAACGTTGCGGTGGTAGCCAGGGCATAGCGGATGGCCTGCCCCAGTGCGGTGGTGCGTGAAGTCATGGCGAGCTCTCTCTCTCAGGTCGTGCACAAGACGCCAAAGTGGGCGTCGAAGGAGCCAGCTGGGTTGATGACCGAGCCGGTGACCCGATAGTAGTCTCGTTAGTTAATGCTCTGTAAAGAGTTCGTATCGATTTATGTCACGGGACACCCCCATCCTTCACAAAACGTGAACAAAAGCAGGCGCTTACGTGAGAGGTGCGATACGCGATACGGTGCCGTCGTGATGCGAAGCAGCACAAAAAACCGCCAGACTGCGCAAAGTGGGGGTGCGAAGTGCGTCACTCCTGCTGTCCTGTGGACAACAGGCGACGGCGTATTCAGGCTACGAACGGACGGAACTGGATGCCCAGCCCGGCGATCCCGTCGGTCTCGCCGATCAGGTCGGCGCGCAGCAGCGGACGGGCATCGATGAACGCCTGCGGCACGATCAGCGACAGCCGGTTGTCGTCGGCGGTCAGTTCCAGCGCCGGCAGCGGGTCGTCCTCATGCGCGCGGTTGAGCAGCACCGCCAGCCGCAGCAGGGCCGCCAACCGGCGCGCGGTCAGCAGCAGTCGCTCGGGCAGGGCGTCGAAGGCGGTCTTGGTCACGCTGCGGCGATGGCTGCGCACCAGCGCGGCCAGCATCTGCTGTTCCTGGCGGGAGAAGCCGGCGATGTCCGAGTGCTCCAGCACGTAGCTGCCATGCACGTGGTAGCCGCTGTGGGCAATCATCAGGCCCAGTTCGTGCAGGCGTGCGGCCCAGCCGAGCATGCGCGCATCATCGGCATCGAGCTTCCAGCGTTCCTGCACCTGCTCCAGCAGTGACAGAGCAGTGTCCTGCACGCGGTCGGCCTGTACCGTATCGATACCGTAGCGCTGGCTGAGCGCAGCTACCGATTCATCACGCAGGTCGTTCTCGCCGGCACGGCCGACGATGTCGTAGAGGATGCCCTCGCGCATCGCGGCCTTGCTGACCAGCAGCTTCTGCAGGCCAAGTGCCTGGAACGCCGCTTCCAGCACCAGGATGCCGCCGGCGATGATCGGGCGGCGGTCGCTGGACAGGCCCGGCAACTGGATGTCGTCGATCTTCTTGGCCTTCAGCAGCTCATCGCGCAGTTGCGGCAGGGCCTCGGCGGTGATCGCGCCCTTGCTCAGCTTCATCGTCGCGCAGATCTCGCTGATCGCCTTGTGCGTGCCCGAAGAACCCAGCGCCTCCTGCCAGCCCAGCGCGCGGTACTTGCTGGCGAAGGGCTGGAACTCGCGGCCGATCTCGGCCAGCGCGTCCTTCCAGCGCTTCTTGCTGAGCTTGCCGCCGGGGAAGAAGCGCCGGGTGCTGGCGATGCAACCGGCCTGCAGGCTTTCGCGCTCCAGGGTCTGCATGCCCATGCCGATGATGAATTCAGTGGAGCCGCCACCGATGTCGATCACCAGCCGGCGCTGGCCGGGCTTGGGGGGTTGCGCGTGGGCCACGCCCAGGTAGATCAGGCGGGCTTCTTCGCGGCCGCTGACCACTTCGATGGCATGCCCCAGTGCGGTTTCGGCCGGGACCAGGAACGACTGGGGAGAACGCAGCTGGCGCACCGTGTTGGTGGCCAGCGCGCGCACCCGATGCGGCGGCACATTGCGGATGCGCTGGCCGAAACGGGCCAGGCATTCCAGCGCGCGCTGCCGTGCGGCGGAAGACAGTCCGCCTTTGCCATCCAGCCCGTCGGCCATGCGCACCGTCTCGCGCAGGCGGTCGATCACCCGCAGCTGGCCGAGCGTGTAGCGCGCGATGACCATGTGGAAACTGTTGGAGCCAAGGTCGATGGCGGCCAGCAGGTCGCCATCCTGCAATGCGGGCGGAGTCGTGGAGGTATGCGGCATGGGCGAATGTTAGCCGAAGCGGCGGTGTGCTCGTCACCGCGCGGCCTTCACATTCTGGAAGGAGGCGTGCAGCAGGATTGCAAGGGGTCAGATCCCTTTCCCGCAGGAAAGGGATCTGACCCCGGGCGACCGCTGATCGAATCCCGACCAGCGGTCGGGGTCCACCGGGGCAGGACTACAGCCCCTGCATCAATGCCATCTGCGCAGAATGCGGGGCTTCGTCGTGCGCCGGCGCACGCTTGTGGTAGAGGCCGTCGGCGTCCAGTTCCCAGGCGTTGAGGTTGTCGTCCAGGTAGTTCTGCAGGACCTCGCGGTACACCCGCTTGGCCAGTTCCGGATCGAGGATCGGGAAGCAGGTCTCGACCCGGCGCAGCAGGTTGCGTTCCAGCCAGTCGGCGCTGGCGCAGTACATCTCCGGCGCGCCGTCGTTGCCGAACCAGTAGACGCGGCTGTGCTCCAGGAAGCGGCCGACGATCGAGCGCACGCGGATGTTGTCCGAGACACCCGGAACGCCCGGACGCAGGGTGCAGGCGCCACGGATGATCAGGTCGATCTGCACGCCGGCCTGCGACGCGGCGTACAGCGCGCGCACCACCTGCGGTTCGTTCAACGCGTTCATCTTGGCGATGATCCGCGCTGGGCGGCCGGCGGCGGCGATGCGCGTCTCGCGCTCGATACGGCCGAGGATGCCGGTGTGCAGGGTGAAGGGCGACTGCAGCAGGCGCTTGAGCTTCATCTTCGAGGCCAGCCCGGACAGCTGCTGGAACAACAGGTGCACGTCATTGCCGATGTCCGGATCGGCGGTGATCAGGCTGATGTCGGTGTACGCGCGGGCAGTGCCGCTGTGGTAGTTGCCGGTGCCCAGGTGCACGTAGCGGCGCAGCTTGCGGCCTTCGCGGCGCACGATCAGCAGCATCTTGGCGTGGGTCTTGTAGCCGACCACGCCGTACACCACCTGCACCCCGGCCTCCTGCAGGCGATCGGCCAGGCCCAGGTTGGCCTCTTCGTCGAAGCGCGCACGCAGTTCGACCACTACAGTCACATCCTTGCCGTTGCGCGCGGCCTGGATCAGTGCGTCGACGATCAGCGAATCCTTGCCGGTGCGGTACAGCGTCTGCTTGATCGCCAGCACGTTGGGATCGATCGCCGCCTGCCGGATCAGGTCCAGCACCGCGGTGAAGGCATCGAACGGGTGGTGCAGCAGCAGGTCCTGGCGCGCCGTGGTCTCGAAGATGCCGTCGCTGTCGCGCAGCGTGCGCGGGGTCATCGGCGGGTACTTCAGGTCTGGCTGCGCGATCAGGTCGTACAGCTGGATGATGCGGTTGAGGTTGACCGGGCCGTCGATGCGGTACACCGCGTTCTCGGTCAGGCCGAAATTCTGCAGCAGCGTGCGCACGATCTCGCGCGGCATGTCGTGGGCGATCTCCAGGCGCACCGCCGGCCGGTAGCCGCGGTCGACCAGTTCGTCGCGCAGCGCCAGCGCCAGGTTCTCCACTTCCTCCTCGTCCACCACCAGCTCGGAGTTGCGGGTGACACGGAACTGGTAGGCACCCTGGACTTCCATGCCCGGGAACAGCTCATCGACGAAGGTCGACAGCACCGAGGACAGGAACACGAAGTTCTGCGATCCGCCGAGCTTCTCCGGCAGCTGGATGATGCGCGGCAGCGAGCGCGGCGCACGCACGATCGCCAGGTGGCCGGCGCGGCCGAACGCATCGGTGCCCTTCAGCACCACCACGATGTTCAGCGACTTGTTGAGGATCTTCGGGAACGGGTGCACCGGGTCCAGGCCCAGCGGCGACAGCACCGGCATGATCTCGTTGCGGAAGTAGGCGCGCAGCCAGCGCCTCTGGCGGTCGGTCCAGGAATGGCGACCGAGCACGCCGATGCCGGCCTCCATCAGCGCCGGGCGCAGCGTCTCGTTCCAGCAGCGGTACTGCTGGTCCACCAGCTCCGCAGCGCGGTCATGGATGGCGTTGAGGATGGCCTGCGGGCTCATGCCGTCCGGCGCCGGCGGCAGGCCGAATTCCTGCGCGTGGCGCACGGCGGCGGCACGGATCTCGAAGAACTCGTCGAGGTTGGTGCAGGAAATGCACATGAAGCGCAGGCGCTCCAGCAGCGGCACCTGCGGGTCCATGGCCTGCGCCAGCACGCGGAAGTTGAAATCCAGCTGCGACAGCTCGCGGTTGATGTACAGCGACGGGTCGCGCAACGGATCGTTGTCCGGGCTCACGGGGAGGGGGAGGGATCCGAGGCTGCTCATGGCGTCATTCTTCGATGGAGGTCAGGGGGGCGGACTCGCGCGGGCGCACGTGGTCGGCATCGAAATGGCAGGAGAACACCGAGCCCTTGCCGACTTCGCTTTCAATCTCCAGCCGTGCGTGGTGCAGGCCGAGGATGTGCTTGACGATGGACAGGCCCAGCCCGGTGCCGCCGCTCTCGCGCGAGCGGCTGCTGGACACACGGTAGAAACGTTCGGTCAGGCGCGGCAGGTGGGTGGCGGGAATGCCGTAGCCGGAATCGCGCACCGCCAGCACGGCGCCGTCGCCTTCGCGGCGGAACTCCACCGCAATGCGGCCCCCGGCCGGGGTATAGCGCACCGCGTTGGTGACCAGGTTGGAGAAGGCACTGTGCAGTTCCTTGTTCGAACCCTGCAGGTCGACACCGGCCAGATCATCGATGCTGATCTGGTGGCGGCCCTGGCTGTGCGCCTCGGCCTCGCGGCGCAGGGTCGCCAGCATCGGCTGCATGGCCACGGTCTCTTCCTCGCTGTGCTCCTGCGATTCCAGCCGCGACAGGGTCAGCAGGTCTTCCACCAGCTGGGCCATGCGCTGGCTCTGCTTGCGCATTTCTTCCAGCATCGGGCCGGTGCCGGGGAAGTCCTCCGGATCCATCATGTCCAGGTAGCCGTGGACCACGGTGAGCGGCGTGCGCAGCTCGTGTGAAACATTGGCCACGAAGTCGCGGCGCACCTGTTCCAGGCGCAGCAGCTTGCTGACGTCGCGGGCGATCAGCAGCCAGTAATCCGACGAATAGGGAATCAGGCGCAGGTTCAGGCGGATCGCCGGATCGACCGGCGAGGGCACGTCCAGGATCGGTTCGGCATTGCGGCCACCGGCCAGCCAGTGGGCCAGCGGCATCGGTTGCAAGCGTTCGACCAGGGCCTCGCCAAGGTCGCCGGGATGGTGCAGGCCGAGCAGGGCGGTGGCCGCTTCGTTGAACCACTGCACGCGCTGGCTGTTGCGGTCCAGCACCACCACCGCGTCGGGCAATGCGGCGGCGGCGGCGCGGTAGCTGCGCAGCATGTCCAGCAGGCGGCGCTTGCGCACGCGCATTTCCACCTGGTTGCGATACAGCAGGCGGTCCAGTTCGTTCCAGACGCCGGTGCCTTCTTCGGCGGTATCCCAGCGCTGGCGTGCGGTCAGGCGGCGCAGCACGCTGCGCAGGCGCCAGTAATGCCAGGCCAGGGTGGCCAGTGCGCCCAGCGCGATGCACAACCACAGATGGCCCGTGAACCACCCCACCAGTCCGGCGAACAGCAGTACCGCGGCAACGGTGGCCAGGGTCTTCAACCAGGCAGAGCGGATGTGGCGGGGCATTGCGGTCTCGTCGTTGAGGTGCGGCGGTTCACTGGAGTGAACCAAGGGTTATAGCAGAGTTGCCGGCACCGGCACCCGCAGGTGCGCGGTGCCGGCACGACGAGACTCAGGTGGCAGTGGAGAACCGGTAGCCGGCGCCGCGCACGGTCTGCACCATGTTCTCGGCGTTGAACGGTTCCAGCGTCTTGCGCAGGCGGCGGATATGCACGTCGATGGTGCGCTCCTCCACGTACACGCTGCCACCCCATACATGGTCCAGCAGCTGCGCGCGGGTGTAGACGCGCTCCGGATGGGTCATGAAGAAGTGCAGCAGGCGGTATTCGGTCGGGCCGATCGGCACCGGCTGGTCGTTGGCGAACACGCGATGGGCGGCGCCGTCGATGCGGATCGGGCCGACTGCCACGCTGCCGTCCTCGTCGTCCTCGCGGGCACGGCGCATCACCGCACGGATGCGCGCCAGCAGTTCGCGCGCCGAGAACGGCTTGACCACGTAGTCGTCGACGCCGGCTTCCAGGCCACCGACGCGGTCGTTCTCTTCGCCGCGGGCGGTCAGCATGATGATCGGCACTTCGCGGGTCAGCGTTTCCTTGCGCCAGCGACGGGCCAGGTCCAGGCCGCTGGTGCCGGGCAGCATCCAGTCCAGCAGGATCAGGTCCGGAACGCGGTCGGCGATCGCGGTCTGGGCCTCCCGGGCATCGCCGGCGTGGACCGGTTCGTAATCGCCCTTGCGAAGGGCGAAGGCGACCATTTCACGGATCGCGGGCTCGTCATCGACGATCAGGATGCGTTTCTGCACGAGGACACCGTAGGGCTCGGTTACTGGAGTGGTGCCAGTAGACTACGGTTTGATGACATGTTTGTGACTGCCCGGCCGGAACCGGCCTGGATTGCCATCGGTCGGTCATGCAGCGCTCAGCGCCGGTCCAGGTCCGGGTCCTGCACGCCCTGGCGACGCAGCTCCAGCACGGTCGGGGTGATCGCTTCGATGCGGGCATCGACCCGCGCGCGGCCAATGTAATCCAGCGCCGGGTTGCGCTTGAGCGCCTGCAGCTGCAGCAGCGCCTGTTCCGGCCGACCGCTGAGGAAGGCGGCCTCGGCATAGGCCTCGCTGGCACGCACGCTGTCGCCGGCCAGCTCGCTGGCGCGGGCAAAGCGCTGCTGGAAGACCGGATCGTTACCGCTTTGCGACAACAGGGGGCGCAGCATCGCCTGCGCGCGCTGGCCGGCCTCGCGGTTGCCCTGTTCGTTCAGGATCTCGGCATAGGTCAGTGCCACCGGGCGGCTGTTGGGGTGTTCGCGCAGCAGCTGCTCGAAGCGGCTGTTGGCCTGGGCCGCCTGGCCTGCCCGCGATTCCGCTTCGCCCAGGCCCAGCGCCAGCCACAGGTTGCCGGGATGGGTCTGGAGCAGGCCGGCCAGGGTCTGCCGGGCCTGGCCGGCGCCGGCACGGCCACCGCGCATGACCGCCAGCGCCTGGCCATAGCGCTGCGCATCGTTGAGACCGTCCTTCTGCCGCTTGGCCAGGTCGGCATACTCGCGTTCCAGCTCGGGGGTGGAATCCGCGCTGAGCACGCGCAGGCGCTCACGTGCCCAGTCGAAGTCGCCGCTGGCGCCACGGTTGAGCTGGCCGATCGGGAGGCGCAGCACACTGCTGGGCAGCAGCGGGTTGTTGCCGCGCAGCAGCGGCTCGCCCAGGCTGGGATCGGCCGGGTCCACCCGCTCCTTGCGCTCGCCGGTGGGGGTGCTGGTGGTCAGCAGCACCGTATCCTTCTTCATCTGCTCGGCGCGGGCCTTGGCTTCGCTGATGCGGGTGATATTGACCGGGTGGGTGCGCAGGAACTCGGGCACGCTGTAGCCCCCTTCGTTGCCACGCATGGCCGCCGACATCCGTTCGAAGAAGCCGGCCATGGCATCCACGTCGTAGCCGCTGCGCGACAGGGTGCGGATGCCGAGGCGGTCGGCCTCGGACTCGTTGGAGCGGGTGTAGTTGATCTGCCGTTGCTGCATCAGGCCCATGCCCGAGCTGATCGCGGCCATCGTCGCGTTGCCGGACGACGTGCTGTTGCTGGCCTGGGCGGCCACCACCGCTGCCAGCATGCCCAGCAGGATCGGGATCTGGTCACGCTGGGCGCGCTCGACGCCGCGCAGCACATGCTGCTGGGTGACGTGGGCGATTTCGTGGGACAGCACCGCAGCGACCTCGTCCTCGCGCTCGGCGGTCAGCACCAGGCCGGCATTGACCCCGATGTAGCCGCCCAGCGTGGCGAACGCGTTGATCTGGCGGTCGTTCATCACGAAGAAGGTGTACGGCTGCCGCGGCTGGTCACTGTTGGAGCCGAGCCGGGTGCCCATGGTCTGCAGCCAGTCGTTGACCAGCGGATCTTCCAGCAGGTAGCCGTAGTTGCGCAGCTCGCGCAGCATCATCGCGCCGTACTCGGCCTGGCGGGCCGGGGTCAGCAGCTCGCCGGCCGAGGAGCCGATGTCGGGCAGCTTCTCCTGGGCCTGGGCCAGCGGCATGGCCAGGGCCAGGGTGACGGCGGTAGTCAGCAGCAGGGCTCGCAAGCAGGAGTTCCTCGGGCGGGGCGCGCCAAGCGTGGCAGGGCGGGGGGCAACCATTCGTTAATCCACAGTGTTGCGGCCGTGGCGTGGAAATTCCAGCGCACCGGTACCATATGTAGACCGTCGATCCATCGTGGAGTTTCCCGTGACAGCCCAGACCGCCGGCGGTGCCCCCGCCATCACCATCTATTCCACCGCCGTCTGCCCGTACTGCGTGGCCGCCAAGAACTTCCTGAAGAGCAAGGGCCAGCAGTGGACCGAGGTCCGCATCGACCTGGACCCGGCCGAGCGCGAGAAGATGATGGCGCTGACCCGCCGCACCAGCGTGCCGCAGATCTTCGTCGGCGACGTCCATGTCGGCGGCTACGACGACATGATGGCCCTGCACCGTGAAGGCAAGCTCGAGCCGCTGCTGGCCGGGCAGGGCCAGGCATGAGCGCGGCCGACGACGGCAGCAAGGACCGCATCGCCGAGTTCACCGAGTTCCGCAAGCGCATGAACGAGCGGATCCTGGGTGAGCCGAACCAGGTGGTGCGCCGCTTCTTCGCGCTGGACACGCAGACCTACCAGGCCGGCGCGCTGGACGTGAAGACCAAGGAGCTGCTGGGCCTGGTGGCCTCGATGGTGCTGCGCTGCGACGACTGCATCAGCTATCACGTGGCCCAGTGCAAGGACGCCGGCGTGACCCGCGAGGAGTTCTTCGAGACCTTCTCGGTCGGCCTGGTGGTGGGCGGATCGATCGTGATCCCGCACCTGCGCCGCGCGGTCGACTTCCTCGACCAGCTTGAAGGTGGCGCCGCCGCCCCGGCAGCGCACGAGCACTGAGGGGCGTGCCGGCCGCTGGCCGGTATTCCCTGAATCCGGCATGGCCGGGGTTGCCGGCCAGCGGCCGGCATTACCGCACCCGCGAGGGGCCTTCTCCACGATCCAACAGCCCAGGAGCCCCCTTGTTGTTCAAGGGGGCGCGCCGACAGGCGCGGGGATAAGGCGGAATGCGCGGGCAATTCTGCCCGGGCCGGGCACTGGGACCATGGTCTATTTGGGACCTCGGCCCCGGCTCAGGCATAATTGCCGGTGAAACTTCCTTTGCGCCGGCGTTTCCGGGCACGTCCGGACGGCGTTTTTCCCCCTGTTCGGAACATCGATCAATGACGCAGAAAATTACGGTCATCCGCGGCGACGGCATTGGCCCGGAAATCATGGACGCCACCCTGTTCGTGCTCGACCAGCTCAAGACTGGCCTGGAGTACGAAGACGCCGACGCCGGCCTGGTGGCCCTGGAAAAGCACGGCGACCTGATGCCGGCAGTGACCCTGGAATCGATCGCGCGCAACAAGGTCGCGCTGAAGAGCCCGCTGACCACCCCGGTCGGTGGTGGCTTCACCTCGATCAACGTCAGCCTGCGCCGCCACTTCGACCTGTACGCCAACGTGCGTCCGGCCCACACCTTCCCGAACACCAAGTCGCGTTTCGACAACGTCGACCTGATCACCGTCCGTGAGAACACCGAAGGTGCCTACCTGGCCGAAGGCCAGGAAGTGTCGGCCGACGGCGAAACCGCCTTCTCCGGCACCCGCATCACCCGCAAGGGCTCCGAGCGCATCGTGCGCTACGCCTTCGAGCTGGCCAAGAGCACTGGCCGCAAGAAGGTCACTGCCGTGCACAAGGCCAACATCATCAAGTCGACCTCGGGCCTGTTCCTGAACGTCGCCCGTGAAGTCGCCGCACAGTACCCGGAGATCGAGTTCCAGGAAATGATCGTCGACAACTGCTGCATGCAGCTGGTGATGCGTCCGGAACAGTTCGATGTGATCGTCACCACCAACCTGTTCGGCGACATCATCTCCGACCTGTGCGCCGGTCTCGTCGGCGGCCTGGGCCTGGCCCCGGGTGCCAACATCGGCAAGGACGCGGCGATCTTCGAAGCCGTGCACGGCACCGCGCCGGACATCGCCGGCCAGGGCAAGGCCAATCCGTGCGCGCTGCTGCTGGCAGCCGCGCAGATGCTGGACCATGTCGGCCAGCCGGAAAACGCCGAGCGCCTGCGCAAGGCCATCGTGGCGACCATGGAAGCCAAGGATTCGCTGACCGGCGACCTGGGCGGCACCGGCACCACCATGAGCTTTGCCCAGGCCATCGCCAGCCGCCTGTAAGCGGCCGGCCGACCTCGGTTGGATCCACAGCGGGGCGCCTTCGGGCGCCCCGTTGCGTTGTGGGCCGGCCCGGTAGATCCACGCCGTGCGTGGAATGACGGGGCCTTGGTCCGCAGCCACCCATGGGGTGGCTCTACATGGAAATTGTCTGTGCGTACATTGCACAGATCATGTGCCGCTACGCGGCTGGTTCGTGCGTCATGCGCTCCGCATCCTGTGCCCACTTCCCAACGCACTGGAGCTCGAACATGAACCTCACCGCCTTCGGCCTGGCCAGCCTGATCGGCATGGCCACCACCGCCCCGGTCGCCGCCGCCGAGCCGGCCCATCCCACCATCCGCCACATGGCTGGCGCGCCGGTCGCGACCTCGCTGGATGCGGCAAAGACCGCCGTGCTGGTCATCGACTTCCAGAATGAGTACTTCGATGCCACGGCCGCACCGGGCTTTGCCGGTGGCCGCATGGTCATTCCCGATGGCGTGGCCGCGCTGCGGCAGGCGAAGCGGGTGGTCGAATTCGCCGATGCTCATGGCATCCGCGTGATCCATGTGCAGCACGTGCTGCCGGCGGGTGCGCCGCTGTTCGCACAGGGCAGCGTCAATGCTGCCTTCCATCGCGACCTGCAGCCGCGCCAGGGCGAGACCGTGGTGCAGAAGGACAATGTCAGCGTGTTCGCCGGCGCGTCCTCCACCGTGCTCGACCCGCTGCTGAAGAACGCCGGCATCGACACCCTGATCGTCACCGGCCTGCAGACCCATGCCTGCGTGGCTGGTGCCGCGCGCGACGCGGCGGCCGCGCCCCGTGGTTACCGGGTGATCGTCTCGTCCGATGCCAGCGCCAGCCGTGACCTGGACCTGGCTGGCGGCCGGCGCATCGGCCATCGCACGCTGCATGAAGCCGCTCTGGCCCAGATCGAGGACGCCTTCGGCGATGTCATGACGACTGACGCGATCCTGGCACTGCCGGTGCGCAAGGCCGGCGACGGCGCTTGATAAGCTGGCGGGGCCCGCATGCCGCGGGCTCCGCCACGTGGAGCTGCCCGCCGATGGATCACTTCGCTGCCCTGCGTGCACTGCGCGCCATCGTCGATGCGGGCAGCTTCACCGCGGCAGCCGAGCGCCTCGGTACCACCCACTCGGCGATGTCGCGGCAACTGCGGCAGCTGGAAGAACACCTGCAGGTGCGCCTGCTCGATCGCAACAGCCGCCGGCTGTCGTTGACCGAGGCCGGGCGCGACTACTACCGTGAGGCGGCAACGCTGCTGGACCGCCTGCAGGAAGCCGACGACCGTGCCCGTGCCGGGCAGGCGCAGCCCAGTGGAAGCGTGCGGATCAGCGTGCCGCAGGTGGTGGCCAGCCAGGAGCTGCCGCACTGGCTGCCGTCATTCCTGCAGCGTTACCCCCAGGTCACGCTGGACCTGTCGGCCGATGACCAGCTGGTCGATGTGGTCGGTGGTGGTTTCGACCTGGCCCTGCGCATCGCGGTTTCACTGCCGGACAGCCAGCTGGTCGCGCGCGAGCTGGCCAGCTGCCCGCGCATCCTGGTCGCCGCACCGGCCTACCTGGCACGCCACGGACTGCCGCGGCAGGCAGCGGACCTGGCTCATCACACGCTGCTGGGTTTCAGTCCCACGCCAGCACTGCCGCCCTGGCAGTTGCAGGGGCCGCGCGGCGCAACCGCGAGCATCGAAGCCGGGCAGCGCCTGCGCGTGGATGCCACGCCCGCACTGTACGCCGCCGCGCTGGCCGGCATGGGCATCAGCCTGTTCACCGCCTTCACCGTGCAGGAGGATCTGCGCGCCGGTCGTTTGATCCGCGTGCTGCCGGCCTGGCATGCGGGCCAGCGACGCTACTTCGCGCTGTACCCGCATGCACGTGCACTGGCGCCCAAGGTGCGTGCGCTGGTCGAGCATCTCGCGGCGCACTACGCTGCACAGGAGAGCGCGGCAGGGTAGTCGCGCGGTTGCAGCCGGGGTGATGATGGAGTCGGTGTATCTGCTGGTCGCGCTTGGCGCGATCGTCGCCGGATTCGTACAGGGCCTGTCCGGTTTCGCCTTCGGGATGGTAGCGATGTCGTTCTGGGCATGGGGGCTGGAGCCGCGACTGGCCGCTGCGCTGTCGGTGTTCGGCGCGCTGGTCGGTCAGCTGGTGGCCGTGTTCACCGTGCGGCGGGGCTTCAACCTGCGCCTGCTGCTGCCGTTCGTGCTGAACGGCCTGGCGGGCATTCCGCTCGGCGTGATGGTACTGCCACACCTGGACATGGACTGGTTCAAGGCGCTGCTGGGCGGCTTCCTTGCGCTGTGGTGCCCGGTGATGCTGATGGCGCGATCATTGCCGCCGATCCGCGTGGGTGGTCGTATCGGTGACGCGATCGCCGGCATGGCAGGTGGGGTGCTCAGCGGCATCGGCGGTTTCGCCGGACCGGTGCCGACGCTGTGGAGCACGCTGCGTGGCTTCGGCAAGGACGAGCAGCGCGCGGTCATCCAGAACTTCAACCTGGCGATGCTGGCAGTGACCATGGCCACCTATGTCGGCAGCGGCCTGGTGAGCCGGCAGATGCTGCCGTACTTCGCCATCGTGGCGCCGGCGATGCTGGTGCCGACCCTGCTGGGTGCGCGCGTCTACATCGGCATCAGCGAGGCGCGCTTCCGGCAGATCGTACTGAGCCTGTTGACCGCGTCGGGCATCGCATTGCTGGCGTCGTCGATGCCGGCGCTGCTGGCGCGGTCGTAACCGGTTGAACGTCAGGTCGGGCGGAACATGCGGAAGCGCTGTCCGGCACCGATGCGGAAGTAGTCGGCAGGCCCGCCGCCGCGCAGGATCGGGGCCGCCGCAGCGGTGTCGTAGATGCCATCGACCAGCAGCCGTTCATCGATATGCACCGTCACCACTTCGCCCAGCACCAGCCAGCCGTTGGTGTCCTGGCCGGCGGCATCGCGCAGGCGGACGATCTGCGTGCAGCGGCATTCCATGCTTACCGGGCTCTGTGCCACGCGGGGCGGTGTGACCTGCGTTGAGGCCAGTGGCGTCAGGCCGGCAAGGACGAACTCGTCGACATCCGGCGCGACCGCACGGCAGCTTTCGTTCATCGCCTCGGCCAGGTCGAAGGTGGCCAGGTTCCACACGAATTCACCGGTGGCTTCAATGTTGCGCAGCGAGTCTTTGCGGCCCTGGCTGGAGAAGCCGATGATCGGCGGGGTGTAGTTGAAGGCGTTGAAGAAGCTGTAGGGCGCCAGGTTCAACGTGCCCTGTGCGTCGCGGCTGGAAATCCAGCCGATCGGGCGCGGGCCGATGATGGCGTTGAACGGGTCATGCGGCAGACGGTGGCCCTCTGCCGGGCGGTAGCTGTGGAAGGTGTCGGGCATGGGGGCAGGGGACGTGTGGGCTTGCTCGACTCTACAAAAAAGCCGCGACCCTTGCGGATCGCGGCTTGTCTCTCTCGGCGTGGCTGGACTCAGCGCTGCTGGATCTTCGACAGCAGGCGCAGGAACTCCACATACAGCCAGACCAGGGTCACCATCAGGCCGAATGCGCCATACCACTCCATGTACTTCGGCGCGCGCTGGGCCACGCCGGTTTCGATGAAGTCGAAATCCAGCACCAGGTTCAGCGCCGCCACGACCACCACGAACAGGCTGAAGGCGATGCCCAGCCAGCTGGAGTCGTGGATCACCGGCACGTTGATGTTGAAGAAGCCCAGCACGAACGAGGCCAGGTAGAGCAGGGCGATGCCGCCGGTGGCGGCGACCACGCCCAACTTGAAGTTCTCGGTGGCCTTGATCACGCCGCTGCGGTACGCGAACAGCAGCGCAAACAGGGTGCCGAAGGTCAGCAGCACGGCCTGGAACACGATGCCCGGGAACTTGGCGTTGAACAGGGCCGAGATGGCGCCGAGGAACACGCCTTCCACCAGCGCATACATCGGCGCGGTGACCGGCGACCATTCCTTCTTGAAGATGGTGATCAGCGCCAGCACCAGGCCGCCGATGGCGCCGCCCATGGCATACAACCTGGCTCCGGCCATGACCTGGCCGTAGTCGTCGATGGTCTGGTTCCAGGCGAAAGCGGCCGTCAGCACGGTCAACAGCAGCAGGAAACCGGTCTTGTTGACGGTGCCGTTGAGGGTCATTGCCTGGTCGGGGCTGGTCACCACCGAGCCGCTGGCGAGGTCGAGGAAGGTCGACTCGGAAAGAGCCGGGTTGCCGCTGCGCATGCGTGTTCTCCGTGCGAATGAGGGTCAGGACGGCCATCCGGCCGATGGGCGTGAGCATAGCCGATGACTGCTTTCGGCGTTGTGGCAGGCCGCGGAACTGCGCATCCTTCGTTGACAGTTCCCAACGCGCTTGGCGACAATGACCAACTCCCCGGGCCTGACCCGAGGGGATTGCAAGACCGGGGTATAGCGCAGTCTGGTAGCGCGCCTGCTTTGGGAGCAGGATGTCGGGGGTTCGAATCCCTCTACCCCGACCAATCCCACGTCACGTCGGATTGGACACCGTTCCGGTTCGGGCGCCCGTAGCTCAACTGGATAGAGCACCGGCCTTCTAAGCCGGCGGTTACAGGTTCGATTCCTGTCGGGCGCGCCATTGGCGGGACAGCGGGATCGCATCGGCGGATGTGAAGAAGTGCTTGCAAAAGCGTAAAGACTCCACCAGAATATCGGACTCGCTTCGGCGGACCGGAACTTCGGTGACAGTCTCCAGGCAAGGTTTCAAGGTTCCAGTGCTGGCGGTATCGGCGGTGGAGCGAAAGTTTCAGTGGTGGCTGTAGCTCAGTTGGTTAGAGTACCGGATTGTGATTCCGGTGGTCGGGGGTTCGAATCCCCTCAGCCACCCCACTGATTCAACCGCATCGGCGCAGCCGAAACGGTATTGCAATAAACAGAAAGCACGCTACAATGTGCGTCTGAGTTTCACGGGCCGTTAGCTCAGTTGGTAGAGCAGTTGACTCTTAATCAATAGGTCCAAGGTTCGAATCCTTGACGGCCCACCAAGACGGAAGCCACCTGGTACGCCAGGTGGCTTTTTTCTTATAGGTGTGACCCTTTCGTTTCAATGGGCCACACGTTGCAGGGCCCCGCCTGGCGTGGATCTGCAGCGCATCGGGATCGCAGTGCTGGTTTCAACGATGTTGAAGAAAGTGCTTGCACCCACCGAGCGGATCGGGTCATAATTCGCGCCCCGATTTCGGGCTGTTAGCTCAGTTGGTAGAGCAGTTGACTCTTAATCAATAGGTCCAAGGTTCGAATCCTTGACAGCCCACCAGACGAAAGCCACTTGGTCATCCAGGTGGCTTTTTTCTTGCCCGCACGCCGGGTTGCGCTTCATCCACGCATGGCGTGGATCCACTGAAGCAGTGCTGAAATCAGGGGCATACGCGTCATCAGTGCTTTCAATGCTGTGCACTGCTTCTCACCGCATGGCGTCCTGCATCGCACCCAATAGATCTTCCGCGCCGATGGCGCATGCAGGAAGGAAGATGTTGATGGCTGAGATCACTCGATTGCACGGCACGGTGTGGGTTCCCTTCGCGTTGATGGCACTGGCGGCCTGCACGCCGGGCAATGATCCCGCGCAGGCTGTCGAGCGTGATGCGGGCGCAGAGCGCATTCCGGCGCGCCAGATCGACGACGCCATGCAGTTGCGGCCGGCCCGGCCCGCGGAGGGGGAGGTCCTGCCCGGCGCGGTGGACGTACAGCGCAATGCGGACGGTTCGGTGGATGTGCGCAGGGCTGCGCCGGCGTCGGTGGCCCTGCGTCGCACCGACGATGGGGGCGTGGAGGTCCGGAAGGTGGATGCGGCCGTCGACCCGGGCTCAGGCGCGGCGCCGGCCCGCACGGTACCGCAGCAGTAGGCTGCGGCCAGCCCGGCGGTCGCGCACCCGCCGGGCTGGCCGCGATGCAGCGATGGCGCGGAGCGTAGTGGATTCAGCTTTGTGCAGGCCTTCCGATTCCAGTCGCCGCCTGCGACAATGAACACCTGTGCCGGCCACGCGAAAGTGGCGGAATTGGTAGACGCCCTGGATTTAGGTTCCAGTGCCGCAAGGCGTGGGGGTTCGAGTCCCCCCTTTCGCACCAGTGCCGGCCTGTCCCCGCCCTGATCGGGCCATCGGCGCCCCCTTGACCGGCACGCGCTGGCAGTGCAGGCCGAATTGGGCGAAACTAAAGGGCTGCGGCAAGCAGGCGCGTCCCAGACGTCGTGTCCTAACAACCGTTTCATCCCAATCATCGAGCCGGGGGCCTGGGCCACCGGTGGCAGGAGTCAACATGCAAGCTTCGATCGAATCCACCGGCAACCTGGAACGCCGCCTGAGCTTCTCGCTGCCGGAAGAGCGTCTGCAGAGCCACATCGCCGGCCGCCTGGGCGAAATCGCCCGTACCACCCGCATCAAGGGGTTCCGTCCGGGCAAGGTGCCGGCCAAGGTGATCGAGCAGCGCTTCGGCGCGCAGGTCCGTGGCGAGGCGCTGGACGGCCTGCTGCGCGAGACCTTCGACGCGGCCGTGCGCGAGCACGACCTGCGCGTCGTCGGCAGCCCGCGCATCGACAAGGGCGACGAGGGTGAGTTCTCCTTCGTGGCCACCGTGGAAGTGGTGCCGGACTTCGGCGACATCGACGTCAGCAAGCTGACCGTCGTGCGCCACACCGCCGAGATCACCGACGCCGACATCGACCAGATGATCGAGAACCTGCAGAACCAGCGTCGCACCTGGGCCCCGGTCAGCCGTGGCGCGCAGGACGGCGACCTGGTCGCGGTGGAAACCTGGTCGCAGGCCGGCGAAGAGCGCCTGCCGGCCGAGGGCACCGAGAAGGGTTCGATCGTGCTCGGCCAGGGCATGATGTTCGACACCATCGAAAAGGGCCTGGTCGGCCTGGCCAAGGGCGAAGAGAAGACCCTGGACGTCGAGTTCCCGGCTGACTGGCGCGTGCCGGTGCTGGCCGGCAAGACCGTGCAGGTCACCGTCAAGGTTGCCGACGTGTCCGAGCCGGTCGTGCCGGCGGTCGACGAAGCCTTCATCAAGAGCTTCGGCGTGAAGGGTGGCGACGTCGAGCAGTTCCGCAGCGACATCCGCGCCAACCTGGAGCGTGAGCTGAAGGGCGCGCTGATGAACCGCCTGCGCCGCGAAGTGGGCGAGCAGCTGATCGCGGCCTACTCGTCGGTGGAAATGCCGCCGCGCCTGGTCGAGAACGAAGCCCGCGCCATGCTGGCCCAGCAGGTCGAGCAGCTGCGTCGCAACGGCCAGAACGTCGGCGAGATCCCGGCCGATGCCCACGAAGGCTTCAAGGACGCCGCCGCCAAGCGCGTGCTGGTCGGCCTGCTGGTCGGTGAAGTGGCCCGCATCAACGACCTGCGCCTGGAAGCCAAGCGCCTGAACGAAACGATGCGTCTGATCGCCTCGACCTACGAAGAGCCGGAGCAGGTCATTGAGATGTACCGTAACGACCCCCAGCTGATGTCTGGCCTGCAGAACCGTGTGATGGAAGAGCAGGTGATCGACTGGATCGCCGAGCGTGCCCAGCACACCGAAGAGAAGCTGTCGTTCCAGGACGCGATCCGCCAGTAAGCCGGCGGATCACCGGATGCCCCGCGCCTTTGCCGGCGCGGGGTTGTTGCCCCCCAAGATAGGTACCTCACGTAATGGACAACCGAACCAAAGCCCTGAACCTGGTTCCGATGGTGGTCGAGCAGACCAGCCGCGGCGAGCGTGCCTACGACATCTATTCGCGCCTGTTGAAGGAGCGCCTGATCTTCCTCGTGGGCCCGATCGACGATCACATGGCCAACGTGGTGGTGGCGCAGTTGCTGTTCCTGGAATCGGAGAACCCGGAAAAGGACATCAACATCTACATCAACTCGCCGGGTGGCGTGGTCACCGCCGGCATGGCGATCTACGACACCATGCAGTACATCAAGCCGAATGTGAGCACCACCTGCATCGGCCAGGCCGCCTCGATGGGCGCCCTGCTGCTGGCCGCGGGCGAAGCCGGCAAGCGCTATGCGCTGCCGAACTCGCGCGTGATGATCCACCAGCCGCTGGGCGGCTACCAGGGCCAGGCCACCGACATCGACATCCACGCGCGTGAGATCCTGACCCTGCGTTCGCGCCTGAACGAGATCCTGGCCAAGCACACCGGCCAGTCGCTGGAGACGATCGCCCGCGACACCGAGCGCGACAACTTCAAGAGCGCCTTCGAGGCGCAGGCCTACGGTCTGGTCGACCAGGTCCTGGAGCGTCGTCCGGATGAGTCGATCCAGGCCGGTTGACCGGCCTTCACGGGGCCAGGGAGGCCCCGTTCCTGCAGGGTCGGGCGGGACTGGTGTCCCCTCGGCCCTGTGCTATTCTCGAATCGAACCCCCGTTCAGCGGGTGGGGTAACTGGGTAAGCGAAGCATGAGCGAAGACCGCCAAGGTCGTTCCACGGACACCGGCAAGATCCTCTACTGCTCTTTCTGCGGCAAGAGCCAGCATGAAGTGCGCAAGCTGATTGCGGGTCCGAGCGTATTCATCTGCGATGAGTGCGTGGAGCTGTGCAACGACATCATCCGTGAGGAACTTGAGGAAAAGGCGCAGTCGGCGCGCAGTTCGCTGCCCAAGCCGCGCGAGATCCTCGAGGTCCTCGACCAGTACGTGATCGGCCAGAACCGCGCCAAGCGCACCCTGGCCGTGGCCGTGTACAACCACTACAAGCGCATCGAGAGCCGGCAGAAGAACGACGACGTCGAACTGGCGAAGTCGAACATCCTGCTGGTCGGCCCGACCGGTTCGGGCAAGACGCTGCTGGCCGAAACCCTGGCCCGCCTGCTCAACGTGCCGTTCACCATGGCCGACGCCACCACGCTGACCGAAGCCGGTTACGTGGGCGAGGACGTGGAGAACATCATCCAGAAGCTGCTGCAGAAGTGCGACTACGACGTCGAGAAGGCACAGCAGGGCATCGTCTACATCGATGAAATCGACAAGATCTCGCGCAAGAGCGAGAACCCGTCGATCACCCGCGATGTGTCCGGCGAAGGCGTGCAGCAGGCCCTGCTGAAGCTGATCGAAGGCACCGTGGCCAGCGTTCCGCCGCAGGGCGGGCGCAAGCATCCGCAGCAGGAATTCCTGCAGGTGGACACCAAGAACATCCTGTTCATCTGCGGCGGCGCGTTCGCCGGGCTGGACAAGGTGATCCAGGCCCGTTCCACCGACGTCGGCAGCATCGGCTTCGGCGCCAAGGTGAAGAGCAGCGAGCGCAAGCAGGAAGTGGGCAAGGTGCTGGCCGAAGTCGAGCCGGAAGACCTGATCAAGTTCGGCCTGATTCCGGAGTTCGTCGGCCGCCTGCCGGTGGTGGCGACCCTGGAGGAGCTGGACGAGCCGGCCCTGATCAAGATCCTGACCGAGCCGAAGAACGCCATCACCAAGCAGTTCAAGAAGCTGTTCGAGATGGAGAACGTCGAGCTGGAGTTCCGTCCGGACGCGTTGTCGGCCATCGCCAGGAAGGCGCTCAAGCGCAAGACCGGTGCCCGTGGCCTGCGCACCATCGTCGAATCGGTCCTGCTGGACACCATGTACGACCTGCCGTCGCAGGAAAACGTCAGCAAGGTGGTGGTGGACGAATCGGTGATCGAGCACAAGTCCGAGCCGTACCTGATCTACCAGACCCCGGCGGTCCCTGAACAGAAGGCCGCAGGCGCCGAGTGATCCTTCCAGGTTGTTGATTGGAAAGGATTTTCAAGGAATGCCTTGCATCTGAAAGCCGATGGCCCCATAACGGGGCCATCGGCTTTTTTTGTCTCCGGAAGATGCCCTCCCGGAGGCGGTTTTCCCCCTTCCCTGGAGCCCCCATGGCCCGTTCCCCAAGTGAAACCCTCGACCTGCCGGTCCTGCCGCTGCGCGACGTAGTGGTGTTCCCGCACATGGTCATTCCGCTGTTCGTCGGCCGTGACAAGTCCATGCACGCGCTCGAACAGGCAATGGAGGCGGACAAGCGCATCCTGCTGCTGGCGCAGAAGTCGGCCGAAACCGACGACCCGCATGCGGCCGACCTCTACCAGGTCGGTACGCTGGCGCAGGTGCTGCAGCTGCTGAAGCTGCCCGACGGCACCATCAAGGTGCTGGTCGAAGGCCTGTCGCGCGTGCAGGTCACCCACGTTGACGAGCGCAACGGCTCGCTGCACGGCCAGGCCGTGGAGATCGACGCCAGCGACGAGCGCGAAGCGCGCGAGGTCGAGGCGATCGCCCGCTCGCTGATGTCGCTGTTCGAGCAGTACGTGAAGACCAACCGCAAGCTGCCGCCGGAACTGCTGCAGACGCTGTCGGGCATCGATGAGCCGGCGCGCCTGGCCGACACCATCGCCGCGCACATCAGCGTGCGCCTGGCCGACAAGCAGCGCCTGCTGGAAACGCTGGCCGTCGGTGACCGCCTGGAGATGCTGGTCGGCCTGGTCGACGGCGAGATCGACGTGCAGCAGATGGAGAAGCGCATCCGCGGCCGCGTGAAGTCGCAGATGGAGAAGAGCCAGCGCGAGTACTACCTCAACGAACAGATGAAGGCCATCCAGAAGGAACTGGGTGACCTGGACGATGCGCCTGGCGAGCTGGAAGAGCTGGCGCGCAAGATCGCCGAGGCCGGCATGCCGAAGGCCGTTGAGGCCAAGGCGCGCAACGAGCTGAACAAGCTCAAGCAGATGTCGCCGATGTCGGCCGAAGCGGCGGTCGTGCGCAACTACCTGGAGTGGTTGCTGGGCGTGCCGTGGAAGAAGCGCAGCAAGGTTCGCAAGGACCTGAAGGTGGCGCAGGACACCCTCGATGCCGATCACTACGGGCTGGAGAAGGTCAAGGAACGCATCCTTGAATACCTGGCGGTGCAGTCGCGCGTGAAGCAGATGAAGGGCCCGATCCTGTGCCTGGTCGGGCCGCCGGGCGTGGGCAAGACCTCGCTGGGACAGTCGATCGCCAAGGCCACCAACCGCAAGTTCGTGCGCATGTCGCTGGGCGGCGTGCGTGACGAGGCCGAGATCCGTGGCCACCGTCGCACCTACGTCGGTTCGATGCCGGGCCGCATCGTGCAGAACCTCAACAAGGTCGGCAGCAAGAACCCGCTGTTCGTGCTCGACGAGATCGACAAGATGTCGATGGATTTCCGCGGCGATCCGTCCTCGGCGTTGCTGGAAGTGCTCGACCCTGAGCAGAACAACGCGTTCAACGACCACTACCTGGAAGTGGACCTGGACCTGTCTGAAGTGATGTTCGTGGCCACCTCGAACTCGCTCAACATTCCCGGCCCGCTGCTGGACCGCATGGAAGTGATCCGCATCCCCGGCTACACCGAGGATGAGAAGCTCAACATCGCCACCCGTTACCTGGTGCCCAAGCAGGTCAAGGCCAACGGCCTGCAGCCCGAAGAGCTGGAGATCGGCAGTGACGCCATCCAGGACATCGTGCGCTACTACACGCGCGAGTCGGGCGTGCGCAACCTGGAACGCGAGATCGCCAAGATCTGCCGCAAGGTGGTGAAGGAGATCGCGCTGGCCGGCCCGCAGCCGGTGAAGGCGAAGAAGGGCGCGAAGAAGAAGGCGCTGGTGAGCGTGTCCAGCAAGAACCTGGACAAGTACCTGGGCGTGCGTCGCTTCGACTTCGGCCGTGCCGAGGAAGAGAACGAGATCGGCCTGGTCACCGGCCTGGCCTGGACCGAGGTGGGTGGCGATCTGCTGCAGATCGAATCGACGCTGGTGCCGGGCAAGGGCCAGCTGATCCTGACCGGCCAGCTCGGCAACGTGATGAAGGAATCGGCTTCAGCGGCGCTGTCGGTGGTGCGTTCGCGCGCCGTCGGCTTCGGCATCGACAGCGACTTCCTGCAGAAGCACGACGTGCACCTGCATGTGCCCGATGGCGCTACGCCGAAGGACGGCCCGAGTGCCGGCGCGGCGATGGTCACCTCGCTGGTATCGATGCTGACCAAGGTGCCGGTGCGTGCCGACGTGGCGATGACCGGCGAGATCACCCTGCGTGGTCGCGTCACGGCCATCGGTGGACTGAAGGAGAAGCTGCTGGCCGCACTGCGTGGCGGAATCCGCACGGTCATCATTCCCGAGGAGAACCGCAAGGACCTGGCCGACATCCCGGCCAACGTCACCCGCGATCTGGAGATCGTGCCGGTGAAGTACATCGAAGAAGTCCTGGACCTGGCGCTGGAGCGTCCGTTGGCACCGAAGAAGGCGCGCAAGAGTGCGCAACGTGTCACGGTGCGCAGCAAGGCCAAACCGAGTGGAAACGCGCGCGTCAAGCATTGACGCGCGCTGTCCAATGGCCCGAAACCCGCGTCGTTGCTGGCTTTCCAGCTTGCGTGGGGGTAGGGCCACTGGTATAAAAGCAGCACTCGCGAATGAGTGATCGCAGTCTGGCGATCGCTGAATTCGGCGAACCGTTTCCACATGGCGGCCGCATGCAGAGCGCGTGCGGTTGCTTCCCTGTCGAATAAGCGGAACCCACCGCCAAAGGAGTTGTAGAGAATGAACAAGACCGAATTGATCGATGCCGTTGCTGAAGCTGCAGACCTGACCAAGGCCGAGTCCAGCCGCGCTGTCGATGCCGTCGTTGCTGCCGTCACCAAGGCGCTGAAGGACGGCGATGCGGTCACCCTGGTTGGCTTCGGTACCTTCCAGGTCCGCGACCGTGCTGCCCGCACCGGCCGCAACCCGAAGACCGGCGACACCATCAAGATCGCTGCTTCGAAGAATCCGTCGTTCAAGGCTGGTAAGGCCCTGAAGGATGCTGTAAACTAAGCGGCTCGCTGGGGTGCTTAGCTCAGCGGTAGAGCGTCTCCTTTACACGGAGAGGGTCGGGGGTTCGAAACCCTCAGCACCCACCACAGCACCGCGGTAAAAGTTTGAGTGTGGAGCGGTAGTTCAGCTGGTTAGAATGCTGGCCTGTCACGCCGGAGGTCGCGGGTTCGAGTCCCGTCCGCTCCGCCATTCAACGAGGCCTCCGGCCAAAAGCTGGAGGCTTTGTTTTCTCCCGGTCCAGGCCGGCTGAAAGCAAAAAAGGTAACAACGCGGAGCGGTAGTTCAGCTGGTTAGAATGCTGGCCTGTCACGCCGGAGGTCGCGGGTTCGAGTCCCGTCCGCTCCGCCACTACATCGAGGCCCCCGGCCTGAAGCTGGGGGCCTTGTCTTCTCACCGACAGGTTCGGAAGGAAGGCGAAAAGGTTTTTGCAAGAACGGAGCGGTAGTTCAGCTGGTTAGAATGCTGGCCTGTCACGCCGGAGGTCGCGGGTTCGAGTCCCGTCCGCTCCGCCATTGCAGAATTCTTAAGTCCCTGTGAAAAAACTTTGAAAAAAGTGTTCATCGGGCTGGGTTTCCAGACAGTCTTCGGATATACTGGGCGCCTGCAAAGTTCAAGCGCGGAGCGGTAGTTCAGCTGGTTAGAATGCTGGCCTGTCACGCCGGAGGTCGCGGGTTCGAGTCCCGTCCGCTCCGCCAACTTCAAAAGCCCTCGGCGCAAGCCGGGGGCTTTTTCTTTGCGCCATGGTGGAAATGGCCGACACGCGGATGGCGCATGCCTGCCGATGTGGGCGCAGGCCGCGCTGGCGCTGCTTTTGGTCCCTGCGGCGAAGCGGGTTACACTGCCGGGCTCGCCAATAAGGCCTTGTGATTCCTCACCATGCTGCAGAAACTCCGCGACAAGACCTCAGGCTGGATCGTCACTGTGATCCTGGGGCTGCTGATGATTCCGTTCCTGTTCGTGATCGACAACAGCTACCTCGGTGGCGTTGGCGCACAGAACGTGGCCAAGGTTTCCGCGCCGCCGACCTGGTGGCGTTCGGCGCCGTCGTGGTGGCCGGTGCGCATGCTGTGGCAGCACCACGAGATCAGCTCGCAGGATTTCCGCACGCGTTTCGAGCAGGAGCGCATGCGTGAGCGCCAGCAGCAGGGCGACAACTTCGACCCGCGCGCGTTCGAGAGCACCGAGAACAAGATGGCCGTGCTCGACCAGCTGATCGACGAGCAGGTCGTGCGCCTGGTCGGTGAGCAGGCGGGCGTGGTGATCGGCGACGGCGCGGTGCGCGAGTACATCGCGACCATGCCCGCATTCCTCGATTCGAACGGCAAGTTCAACGAGAACAACTATCGCCTGGCCCTGGCCGGCGGCAACCCGCCGCGTACGCCGACCCAGTTCCAGGAGCTGGTGCGCGAGAGCCTGCAGCAGTCGGTGATTCCGTCGGGCCTGCAGAGCTCCGGCTTCGTCACCCAGGCAGAGACCGAGCGCCTGTTGAAGCTGCTGGGCGAAACCCGCGACGTCGAGCTGGCCGCGTTGCCGCCCGTACCGGCCGATACCGCGCCGGTCACCGATGAGCAGATCAAGCAGTGGTACGACAGCCACGGCAAGGATTTCCGCCAGGCCGAGAGCGTGTCGCTGGAATACGTCGAGATCAACGGCGCGAACCTTCCGGCACCGGCGGCGGCCGATGAAGCCACCCTGCGCAAGCGCTATGAAGACGAGAAGGCGAAGTTCACCTCGCCGGAGCAGCGCCAGGCCTCGCACATCCTGATCACCGGTGACGGTGCAGAAGCCAAGGCGAGCAAGATCGCTGCCGAAGCCAAGGCCGCTGGTGCCGATTTCGGCGCGCTGGCCAAGGCCAATTCGGAAGATCCGGGCTCCAAGGACCAGGGCGGGGACCTGGGTTGGGTCGAGCGCGGTGCGATGGTGAAGCCGTTCGAGGACGCGCTGTTTGCGGCCAAGGCCGGTGACGTGATCGGCCCGGTGAAGACCGAGTTCGGTTACCACATCATCAAGGTGGCCGCTGTGCGCGGTGGCCAGGGCAAGTCGTTCGAGGAAGTGCGTGACACGCTGGCCGCCGAACAGCTGAAGGCCGACGGTGAGCGCGGCTTCAACGAGCTGGCCGGTCGCCTGGTCGATGCCATCAACAAGAGCCCGAGCGACCTGGCCGCTGCGGCCAAGGAAGTGAACCTGCCGCTGCAGACGCTGGGCCCGATCACCCGCGCGACCGCCAGTGGCATTGCCGCTGACCCGGCCGTGCTGCGTGCGGCGTTCTCCGACGTGCTGGTGCAGGACGGCACCGCCAGTGACCCGATCGCCCTGGGGGGCGCGACCAACCACAGCGTGGTCATCCGCGTGGCTGCGCACACCCCGGAACAGGCCCTGCCGCTGGACAAGGCTCGTGACCAGGTGATCGCCGCGATCCGCGCTGACCGCCAGCGCCAGGCCAGCGACAAGGCGGCCGATGCGATTCTGGCCAAGCTGAAGGCGGGTGCCACCCTGCAGTCGCTGGCCGCCAGCGAGAAGCTGCAGCTGAGCCCGATGCCGGGCCTGCCGCGCAGCCAGCCGGTGCCGACCCCGGAAATCAACCGCGCGATCTTCAGTGCGCCGGTGCCGGCCGAAGGCAAGCCGAGCTATGGCAAGGTCGACGTCAATGGCCACGCACTGCTGTTCGCGGTGAACAAGGTCAATCCGGGCGACATCAAGGAAGTGACTGCAGAGCAGCAGAAGCAGCTGAAGGAACAGCTGAGCCAGATCGATGGCATGGCCGCGGCCAAGGCCTACATCGAGGCGATGCGCAAGAAGTTCGTGATCCAGACCACCGAGGCGAACCTGTAAGCCTTGCGGCTGCATCCATGAGAAAGGCCCGGCACTGCCGGGCCTTTTTTTGTGCGGGCGCTGCTGGAAATCGAATTGTAGAGCCGAGCCCGTGCTCGGCTGGTCATGAACCCCGACAAGTCGCAGGCAAGAAAAAAGCCGAGCATGGGCTCGGCTCTACAGGAGGGCCCTGGCCTACGCGTCAGTCTTCGACGCGCAGCACGGCGCCCGGCTTCAGCACGCTGCTGCCGCTCAGGCCGTTCAGCGACAACAGGGCCTTGACCGGCATGCCGTAGCGGCGGGCGATGGTCCAGGCCGACTCGCCATCACGCACGGTGTGGCGGCGGCTGCGCGGACGATCGGCGATCGCGGCGACGGTCTTGGCCACCTGCGACGTCGGTGCTGCGGTGGCGACCGGCGCAGCGCTGGCGACCAGGGCGGATGCGGTGTCCGCCACCGTCGCATTGGCAGCCGAGACAGGGGCCAGCACGCGGGTGGTACCCGACGAGGCGCGGCCACCGCCCGCAAGGGCGGGGTTGAGGCGGGCGATCCTGGCCGGGTCCAGGGCGCGCTGTGCGGCCCACTGCTGGACGCTGGTGCCGGCGGGCAGGGTGTGGTCCTTCAGCACCGGCACGGTGCGGTCCAGCGAGGCCATCACGCCCGGCTGGTCTTCCACGTCTTCCAGCACGCAGGCCAGGGCATGCAGCTTCTCGACGTAGGCATGGGTGACCGGCGACAGGCCGGGCAGCGCCGACGGCTTGGCGTTCTGCGCGTTCATGCCCGCCTTGCGCATGGACTGCAACACGCGGTACTCACCGGCGTTGTAGGCCATGGTGGCCAGGCGCCAGTCGCCGCCGAACATGCCGTGCAGGGTCTTCAGGTAGCGCACTGCGGCCTGGGTGGAATCGACCGCCGACAGGCGGCCGTCGTAGCCGTTGGCCATGGGCACGCGGTGGTTGCGCGCGGTGGTGGCGATGAACTGCCACAGGCCGGTCGGGCCGCTGCCATTGCGGGCATTGGGCCGGTAGCCGCTTTCCACGAACGGGATCAGTGCGAATTCGGTAGGCAGGTTGGCCTTGCGCAGCTCTTCAACCACGTAGCCGAACAGCACCAGCGCATCGTCATCCTGGTTGGCCAGGCGCGACGGGGCGTGGGCGAACTGCTTCTGCCAGCGCGGGCTGGTGGCCTCGGCATTGCAGGTGGGCTCGGCCAGGCCGTCGCGGAAGCTGGAGAAGATCTCCTGGCCATTGCGGACCGACGCGGCCGGCAACGCGGCCGGATCCAGCGGCAGGGCCGCCGCGGCGGCCAGGTTCTGGCCGATGCCCGCGCCCAGCGACTGGGCACCGGCGGTTCCGGCCAGCCCCAGGACCAGGCCCAGGGCCAGCGGCAGACTTCGGCGCATCATGCGCGGAAGCCGTCTTTCCAGTGCCGGAGACCGGCCATGACGTCGACGTCGTCAACGACGTCGCGGCCCAGGTGCGCCGACACTGCCGCGCGGATCGGCGCCGTGTGCACGCGCAGGAACGGATTGCAGTCGAATTCGTTGGCCAGGGTTACCGGCAGGGTGGAACGGTCATCGCGGCGCATGGCCAAAGCCTCCTCTTGGCGCTGCCACAGGGCAGCGTTGGCGGGGTCGACATGCCGCGCGAAGACGGCATTTGACACGGTGTACTCGTGGGCGCAACAAAGCAGCAGTTGCGCGGGCAAGGTACCCAGCTTGCGCATCGATGCCAGCAGCTGGGACGGCGTACCTTCGAACAGGCGTCCACAGCCCAGGCTGAACAACGAATCTCCGCTGAAAAGATGTTCAGCAGTGTGAAACGCGATGTGGCTGCGGGTATGCCCGGGCACGGATAGTACGTGGAACGTCCGGCCCAGTGCCTGAACGCGTTCACCTTCGCCGACCCGCTCGGTCGCTGCAGGGATGCGCTCCTCGACGGGCGCGATGACCCGTACACCGGGAAAACGTGCCTGCAACGCGGGCACGCCACCGATGTGGTCATCGTGGTGATGGGTGAGCAGGATCGTGTCCACGCGCAGGCCCTGATCGGCCAGCGCAAGCACCGGCGCGGCATCGCCGGGATCGACGACCACGGCGGCGCCAGCGTCGTCGATCAACGTCCAGATGTAGTTGTCCGCAAATGCGGGCAGGGCAGTCAGTCGCATAGAATTGGACCATGCCCGCGCTGCAGAGCACCCGTCAAGCGAGCCAGGCCCCGTGGTTCGACACTGAACCGGCGGGCTCCTTGCGCGTGCTGGAGCGGCAGTTGCTGCTGCCGCAGCTGTCTGTCCTGCCGACGCAGCCCTGGCTGTGGATCGCACCGAGTGCGGCCTGGCTGGAGGATGCGCAGCTGGGCGGGCGCGGGCTGCGGCTGTTCCGGCAGGGCCAGGGCTATGCCGGCGACACCCGCTGTGCGCTGCCGCTGCCGCTGGCCAGCGAGAGCGTCAACGCGGTCGTGCTGCAGCATGTGACCGCGGGCGATGCGGAGCGACTGCTGGACGAGTGCGAGCGCGTGCTGATGCCGGGCGGCCACCTGTGGCTGAGCAGCCTCAACCCGTTCAGCCCTTACCGCACGCATTGGCGCCAGCACGGACTGGTGGTGCGCACGCCACAGCGGATCCGCCTGCTGCTCGGCCGCCACGGGCTGGAGTGCGACGATATGCGTTACCTCGGCCCGCTCTGGCGCGGTGCAGGCAGTCGCCGCACGGGCGGTTGGGCGCCGCTGCGCGCGGCCTGCCTGTTCCATGCTGAAAAGCGCACGCTGGCCCTGCCCGGGCCGAAACCGTTGCCGGTGCGTTGGCTCGGCACCGTTGCCACCTGATCTGGAGTTGTATTGAAAACCATCGAAATCCACACCGACGGTTCCTGCCTTGGCAATCCCGGCCCCGGCGGCTGGGCTGCGCTGCTGCGCTACAAGGGCCACGAGCGTGAACTGAGCGGCGGCGAAGCGCACACCACCAACAACCGGATGGAGCTGATGGCGGCCATTTCCGGGTTGGAGACGCTCACCGAGCCCTGCAACATCGTGCTCTATACCGATTCGCAGTACGTGCGGCAGGGCCTGACGCAGTGGCTGCCCGGCTGGATCCGCAAGAACTGGAAGACCGCCGGCGGCGACCCGGTGAAGAACCGCGAGCTGTGGGAGCGCCTGCATGCCGCGACGCTGCGGCATCAGATCGACTGGCGCTGGGTAAAGGGCCACTCCGGTGACCCGGACAACGAGCGGGTGGATACGCTGGCGCGCAACGCGGCCATCCAGATCCGCGACGCCAGCCCGGTAAACTGAGCCCATGCGTCAGATCATCCTCGATACCGAAACCACCGGCCTGGAATGGAAGAAGGGCAACCGCATCGTCGAAATCGGCTGCGTGGAGCTGTTCAAGCGCCGCCCGACCGGCAACAACTACCACCAGTACATCAAGCCGGACTGCGAGTTCGAACAGGGCGCGCAGGAAGTCACCGGCCTGACCCTGGAGTTCCTGGCTGACAAGCCGGACTTCGCGCAGATCGCCGATGAGTTCCTGGCCTTCATCGATGGCGCCGAGCTGATCATCCACAACGCGGCGTTCGACCTGGGCTTCCTCGACAACGAGCTGTCGCTGCTGGGCCCGCAGTACGGGAAGATCACCGATCGCTGCACAGTGATCGATACCCTGGTGATGGCGCGCGAGCGCTTCCCGGGCCAGCGCAATTCGCTGGATGCGCTGTGCAAGCGGCTGGGCGTGGACAACTCGCACCGTGCGCTGCATGGCGGCCTGCTCGATGCGCAGATCCTGGGCGACGTCTACATCGCGCTGACCTCGGGGCAGGAAGAGATCGGATTCGGCCTGGGGGATGACGATGGCGGTGGCGCCGGTGCGGCGCTGCAGGCCTTCGATACCAGCAAGCTGCTGCCGCGCCCGCGCGTAGTGGCCACGCCGTCGGAGCTGGAAGCGCATGCCGCGCGGCTGGAGCGGCTGCGCAAGAAGGCCGGCCACGCACTGTGGGATGGGCCGAAGGTGGAAGAGCCCGCCAGCGCGTAATGCCGGGAATGATGTAGTGCCGGCCGCTGGCCGGCATCTGCGTGAACACGTTTCCCGGTGAGCCGGCCAGCGGCCGGCACTACCGCCTCCACGCATGGCGTGGATCTACGGGTTAATGGCAGCGCACCAGGATCACGCTGATGTTGTCGCGGCCACCGCCGTCGAGCGCGGCGGCGACCAGCGTGTCCACGCATTCCTGTGCGCTTGCATCCTCGAAGGCGAGGGTGCGGGCGATGCCGCGGTCGTCCACTTCCTCGGTCAGGCCGTCACTGCACAGCAGCAGCTGCATGCCGGGGCGCAGCTCGCCGCTGGTGGTGGCCACGTTCAGATGTGCCGGATCGGTGACGCCCAGCGCCTGGGTGACCACGTTGCGATGTGGATGCGCGCGTGCCTGTTCGGCCGTCAGGTTGCCCTGCGCGACCAGTTCCTGCACCACGCTGTGATCCTGGCTGAGCTGTGCCAGCTGGCCGTCACGCCAGAGGTAGGCACGGCTGTCGCCGACCCATGCCACTTCATAGCGATTGCCCTGCACGCGTGCGGCGACCACGGTGGTACCCATCGGCAGGGTGTCGTTGCGCCGCCGCGAGGCGCGGATGATCTCTTCGTCGGCGGTGCGGATGGCCTGGGCCAGCGGCGCGCCACGGCGGATCTCGCGCACGATGGTTTCGCGCGCCAGCGCGCTGGCCACCTCGCCGCAGGCGTGGCCGCCCATGCCATCGGCCACCAGCCACAGGGCCAGCTCGCTGTCACCGTAGTAGGTGTCTTCGTTGAGCTCGCGGCGCAGGCCGGGGTGGGTGAGGTGTCCGAATTCGATCATGGTGTGCAGGGGCGGGGTATTGCTGGGGAGACAGGCATCATCGGGGGGCTGCGGGCATCCGGCAAGGCATGCATCCAGGAAATTTTCACTTCATTGACCGGAATGACTTGTCGTCGGCCTGACTTCCTCGTATGATGCGCGTCCCCGGTCCGCCGGGGACCACCCGGAGAGGTGGCAGAGTGGTTGAATGTACCTGACTCGAAATCAGGCAGGCGTTTATAGCGCCTCGGGGGTTCGAATCCCCCCCTCTCCGCCAGATAAAGAAAAAGGGCTGCCGAAAGGCAGCTCTTTTTCTTTATCTGGCGCGGGACGCGACGCGCTCTGCGCGTCGCCCCACACGTTGCTGCGCAACGCGTGGGCCCCTCCCTTTGCCGGCCTCTCCCCGCCCCTGTCGGGGCAGCCCCTCAACAGAGGGGCTTGGTCCTCCAGATGCATCACGGGAGATCCGCGCGGTGCGTGGATGCGCGGCGGGCATCACGCCGTAGTGACCCTGTACTGATCTGGCGCGGGACGCGACGCGCTCTGCGCGTCGCCCCACACGTTGCTGCGCAACGCGTGGGCCCCTCCCTTTGCCGGCCTCTCCCCGCCCCTGTCGGGGCAGCCCTCAACAGAGGGGCTTGGTCCTCCAGATGCATCACGGGAGATCCGCGCGGTGCGTGGATGCGCGGCGGGCATCACGCCGTAGTGACCCTGTACTGATCTGGCGCGGGACGCGACGCGCTCTGCGCGTCGCCCCACACGTTGCTGCGCAACGCGTGGGCCCCTCCCTTTGCCGGCCTCTCCCCGCCCCTGTCGGGGCAGCCCCTCAACAGAGGGGCTTGGTCCTCCAGATGCATCACTGAGATCCGCGCGGTGCGTGGATGCTGTTCCTGCTGGCAGGCTCATCCACGCATGACGTGGATCTACCGGGGATATCCGTGCGGACGCTGCGGGTTACCATGTACGCATCACCTGCTGGAGCTTTTCCCCATGACCGCTGAAATCCTCGTTCCCGTTTCTTTCGGCGAGCTGCTGGACAAGATTTCGATCCTGCAGATCAAGTCCGAGCGCATCAGCGACGAGGGCAAGCTGGCCAACGTGCGCAGGGAGCTGTCGGCGCTGGAGCAGACCTGGATGGCGCACCCGGCGGCCGTGAAGGACATCGCCAGGCTGCGTGCCGAGCTGAAGGTGGTCAACGAGCAGCTGTGGGAAATCGAGGACGACATCCGGCTGAAGGAGAAGGCGCAGGCGTTCGACCAGGGCTTCATCGACCTGGCGCGCAGCGTGTACCTGCGCAATGACGAACGCGCGCGCATCAAGAAGGCGATCAACCTGGCGCTGGGCTCGGCGTACGTGGAGGAGAAGTCCTATCAGGATTACGCGCAGCGCGTGTAATCCCGGGCGGCCTGCCGCTCACCCCAGGTGGTCGGCGACGTAGCGTTCGAAGGCAGCGATACCGTCTTCCACGGTGATCAGTTCCATCACATCGTCGAACTCGATCTTGGTGCCCCACTTCAGATCGGTGGCCTGCTTGGCGAGGTACTTGCGTGCCGCATCGTCGTAGCGGTCCACGCAATAGCGACGATCCGAGTACGGGCCGCTGCGGTTCGGATTGCTGGCCGCATGCAGGCCCAGCACCTTGGCGCCCATCGCGTTGGCGATGTGCATCGGGCCGGAATCGGGCGTCATCACCAGGTTGGCGCGGGCCAGCAGGGCGGGCAGCTGCTTCAGCGTGTCCTTGCCTACCAGGTCCAGCGCCGGCGTGTGCAGCTGTGCCTGGATGGCGTCGGCCATGCTGCGCTCAAGTTCGCTGCGGCCGCCGCACAGCACCACCTGCCAGCCGCGCGTGACCGCGTGGTTGGCCACGGCGGCGTAGCGGTCGGCGTACCAGTTGCGGCGCACGTGGCTGGAGCACGGCGAGATCATCAGCACCGGGCGACCATCGTCGTGCCACTGCGCGGCGGCCCACTCATATGCCGACTGCGGCACGGCCAGGTCCCAGCTGACCTCGGTCTGGCGCAGGCCCAGCGGTTCGCAGAAGCTGCCGATGGCATCGAGCACATGGATGCCCGGACGGTCGGGAATGCGTTCGTTGATGAAAAGCCCATGCAGGTCCTTCGAGCGGCTGCGGTCGTAGCCGATGCGGCGCTCGGCCGGAATGAAGGCCGACAGCAGGTTGGCGCGGAACGCGACCTGCATCTGCAGCAGCGCTTTGAAGCGCCCCGGCGGCAGCTGCCTGCGCAGTTCCTTGACCCCGGCCATGCCGCTCTTCTTGTCGTAGGCATGGAAGGTGACGCCGGGCAGGCCGTCGAGCAGCTTGTGGCCGACCTTGTCGATGATCCAGTGGATCGGCGTGTCCGGGCGCGCGGCCTGCAGGGTACGCACCAGGGGCACCACGTGGGTGACATCGCCAAGTGCGGACAGGCGCAGGAGGCACAAGGAGGAGGACGCTGATGCCATGTGTTGTTAGACTCAATGAAATGGTCGCATTCGACGCCAATGAAGCGCTGACGCCATGCCGCGAGGGTCGCGGCATCGGGGCCATTCTGTTCGACCGCGAGCGGCTGCGGCAAGCCGAGATCGGCCTGTTCTCGCCCCAGCACTGGGGCAGCAGGGCCCGGCCGGTGGGCGAGGGCGGCCGCGGCAGCGCCTGGTTCGTCGATGCGCCGTTCGGTGCCAGCGTGCTGCGCCACTATCTGCGCGGCGGCATGGCGGCCCGTATCAGCCATGACCAGTACCTCTGGCGCGGCTCGGACCGGACCCGCAGCTTCGCCGAATTCCGCCTGATGCGCGCCCTGCGCGAGAAAAAGCTGCCGGTGCCACGGCCGATCGCCGCGTTCTACATGCGCGAGGGCCTGCGCTACCGGGCGGCGATCCTGATGGAGCGGATCGAGGGCGTGCGCTCGCTGGCCGACCGCGCACTGGTGGCCGGCCGGGGGGCTCCCTGGGAGGAGACCGGGCGCCTGATTGCCCGTTTCCATCGTGCCGGCCTGGACCATGCCGATCTCAACGCGCACAACATCCTGTTCGATGGTAGCGGCCATGGCTGGCTGATCGATTTCGACCGCGGCGTGATCCGCATCCCGGCGACCGCCTGGCGCGAGCGCAACCTCAAGCGCCTGCTGCGCTCGCTGATCAAGCTGCGCGGCGAGCGCAGCGTGGAAGACGTGCAGAAGGACTACGCGCGGCTGCGCCGTGCCTATGACATGGCCTGGAACCGGGGCACCTGATGGACTGGGCGTTGCGTTTCCTCGGCGTCGGCAATGCGTCGGCGGTCGAGCTGGGGTCGCCGATGTCGGTGATCGAGCGCGATGGGCGCCCATGGCTGACCATCGATTGTGGTGGCGAAGGCCTGACCGCGTTCAAGGCGCACTACGGGCAGATGCCGCAGGCGCTGTTCGTCACCCATGTGCACCTGGACCACGTGGCCGGCTTCGAGCGCCTGTTCGTGGATACCTTCTTCAATGCGCACCGGCGCGGCAAGGTGCGCCTGTACGTGCCCGCCACGGTGGTGCCGCTGCTGCACAAGCGCATCGGGGATTACCCGAACGTGCTGGCCGAGGGCGGTGCGAACTTCTGGGATGCCTTCCAGCTGATCGTGGTGGGCGAGGCGTTCTGGCACGAGGGCGTGCGCCTGGAAGTGTTTCCGGTGCGCCACCACTGGCCGGAGACGGCCTATGGGCTGCGCCTGCAGGGCGCGCTGACCTGGAGCGGCGATACCCGGCCGATTCCGGAGATGCTGGCCCGCTTCGCCGGTGACAACGAACTGATCGCTCACGATTGCGGCCTGCACGGCAATCCCTCGCATACCGGCGTGGACGATCTGGAGCGTGAGTACAGCGCCGAACTGCAGGCGCGGATGATGCTGTACCACTACGCCAGCGCGGCCGATGGTCTGGCGCTGGCTGCGCGTGGGCACCGCGTGGCGCAGCCGGGGCAGTGCGTGCCGCTGGCGAGCCCGACCGCCCCGCACGTGCTGGCCCAGGACCCGCCGTGAGGGGTACCGGCCAGCCCGCAGATGCGGCGTTGGCTGCCGGGCTGGAGGCGCTGGAGCGCGCACTGCATGCGCCGCAGGTGCGTGCCGACCGCGAGCAACTGGCCGCATTGCTGGATGAGGATTTCAGCGAGATCGGCAGCTCCGGCCAGTGCTACGACCGTGCGGCCGCGCTGGTGGAGATTCCGCTGGAGCGTGCCCAGGTGCAGATCGAATCGGAGCAGTACGCCGTCTGGCTGCTGTCGCAGGACCTGGCCCAGGTGCGCTACCGCAGCCGCCATCACCTTGATGGGCAGCTGCAGCACTGGGTGCTGCGCAGTTCGCTGTGGCGCCGGCACGGGGACAGATGGCGCATGGTGTTCCACCAGGGCACGCCCGAGGCAGGGTAGCGCGGCGCCATGCCGGGCCAAGAATGCGAAGCCGGGGTCAGATCCCTCTGCCATGCAAAGGGATCTGAGCCCAGTGCGGAAAAGGCGGTGGCCCCGCCGGCTGACCTCGGCGCCCGCGTCGATCGATACCGTTGCTGCCTTCCGGCCCTGGCGGGGTTTTCGACCTAGCGTCGCGAGGGGCCGACGGGGCCACCATAGAGACGTTGGCCGCCCGGTGGGCGGCCAGTTCACGGATCAGGGGAAACAGCGCGCGGCGCGCCGGAGACCACAGCCGGACTGCACATCGGGCTGGCCGATGGCAGACGCGCATTCTAGCGCAGACGGGCCCATCGACGCCAGCTTCATGCACTGAATCGGCCGTAACCCGCTTCCGGCGGCAGCGGCCGGTACCCACCCCCGTTGCTAGAATGCCGGCCAGGAGGAACGACCTCCCCCACATCGGGAACCAATGACCAGGACGGCCTGGCCCTACCAAGAGGAGGGCCGTCATGGCCTGGATCTATCTGTTGTTTGCCGGCCTGCTGGAAATCGTCTGGGCCGTGTCCATGAAGCAGTCCGAAGGCTTCACCCGGCTCACCCCCACCGTGGTCACCATCATCGGCATGATCGCCAGCTTCTGGTTGCTGGCGGTGGCCATGCGCAGCCTGCCGCTGGGAACCGCCTATACGATCTGGACCGGCATCGGCGCGGTCGGGGCGTTCGTGGTTGGCATTGTGTTCCTGGGCGAGCAAGTCAGCCCGATGCGGATCGGTGCGGCGGTGTTGATCGTTTCCGGCCTGGTGCTGATGAAACTCTCCAGCAGCTGAATTTATTTACTCATGGCGGGGAATGGATTCTCCGCCACATGCAGCAATATGCATTTTCGGCAAAACCATTTTGTCCGCCCCTGTTATTTGACGCACGTCATAAAAATAGGGCGCGTGATTCACATGCCGCTGGCACCGTCGGTCGCACAGTGCCGCCATTCGTCGGGCGAAATCGGGGAGTTTTCGCCTTGACGGACGCGCTGGCGCACCTGTCCCCGGGTGCGATCGCGTGAAGATTTGAAGATTTTCAGGAGTTAATGCCTTCAGGCCTTGTTCCCGTTCGGGGAGCCGGGGTGGGCCGCATTGTCTCCAAAAAACCTGCCAGCTGTGCCATCCGGTCTTTTCATGGAGATTTACCGATGAACCGCATTTACCGTCTGGTTTTCAATCGTGCCCTTGGGGTAATGCAGGTTGCTTCGGAGGTCGCCCAGAACCCCGGCGGAAGCGCGGTCAGCGCAGGGCGGGTGCCGCGATTGCGGGCGCACCAGCTGGCGGCGGCTTTGGCCGCCACACTGGCCAGCGGATCGGCATTCGCAGCGTGCACGGGCACCACAACCGTAAACTGCGACAGCACCACCAGCATCAACAACTACTCCAACGCGACCAACGGCCTCACGCTGAACATCGACGCGGGTGCATTGCTGCGTACGCCGCCGATCGTAGGTGGCGGCAACGCAGCAACGCTGACCGGCGACAACGTGACGGTCAACAACAATGGCACGATCGATCCGAGCTCGATCATCCTCGCCTCGCCCGGCCTGGTCATCGGCAATGGTTCTGCCAACAACAGCGCGATCGTCGTCAACAACAACGCCAGCGGACAGATCAAGGGTGTCGTCAACATCGCAACGCTGCTGGGCTTCGGTGGACAGGCGCTGGTGGCACAGAATGTCAACGGCACCACCACCATCAACAACGCCGGCCTGATCAGCACGTCGCTGATCGGTGCAGGCAGCGTTTCCGACGCGACCACGGTGGTGACCTATGGTGGTGCAGCCGCCAATGTGGCCAACACAGGCACCATCGACGGACGCGTCGGCCTGGGTGCTTCTGGCGGTAACACGTTCCTCAATGCGGGGGCGGTCAGTGGCAGCGTTCACCTGGGTGATTCAACCGGCGGCAACACCTTCACCGCAGTGTCGGGTTCCAGCGTTGTGAGCGGCGGCGGCAGCGCTCTTGCCGGCGTGATTACCGGTGTCACCGGGGTAAAGGTTGCGGCTGCGGGATCGGTCGATGCCGGTACCGGCAGTGGTGCGGCCAACAACACGCTGGTGTTGCAGAACGTCGTCAGCGGTCCGGGGTCCGGCACCGGCGGAGCGGTGACCACGCTGGGCTGGAACCAGTACCTCAACTTCCAGAAGCTCACCGTCAACAGCGGCACCTGGAACCTGCAGGGTGCGTGGGCGGGTGCAGGTACGACCACGCTCAATGATGGCCTGGTCAATTTCAACAATGCCGGTTCCTTCGGCACAGGGCTGTTCACCGCCAACGGCGGTGCCATCGCCTCTGCCACGGCCGGTCTGAACCTGGCCAACGCTTTCAGCCTTGGTGGCAATCTGTCCCTGGCAGGGACCAATGCGTTCAGCCTGGGGGGCTTGCTGTCCGGTACTGGCGGGCTGACGGTCAACAACACCGGCATCGTTACTCTCGGCGGCGCAAACCTGTTCTCCGGCGGCGTCAACCTCAATGCCGGCGGCCTGGTACTGGGCAATGCCGGTGCACTGGGCAGCGGCAACCTGACCGTGGGTGGCAGCGCTTCACTGGATACGACGGCGGGCTTCACCCTGGGCAACAATCTGGTGATCAATGGCGGGGGCTCGCTGAACCTGCTCGGCAGCAATGCGTTGTCATTGAACGGTTCGATCTCCGGTGCCGGCAACCTGACCAAGAGCGGCGCCGGCACCCTCACCTTGAACGGCGCCAATGCGCTGACCGGCAGTTTCAACCTGGCCGGAGGCGCGTTGGCGCTGGGCGCGGGCGGCAGCCTGTCACCCACCGGTGCGATCACGGTCGGCGTCGGTACCACCCTGGACCTGTCGGCGGCCGCCAACCAGACCATCGGTTCGCTGGCGGGCCTCGGCGGTTCGGTCAACCTGGGCAGCCACACGCTCACCCTCGCGGGGCTGGGCGATACCAGCTACAGCGGCACGTTCGCCGCAGGCACGGGTGGCCTGGTCAAGCTGGGCACCGGCGTGCAGACCTTGTCGGGCGTGAACAACCTCAGTGGCGGCGTGGCACTCAACGGCGGCGGCCTGCTGCTGGGCAATGCTGCTGCGCTGGGCAGCGGTGCGCTCAGTGTCGGCGGCAACGTGACGCTCGATGGAACCACGGGGGCGCTTGCACTGGCCAACGCGGTCAACCTCGGTTCGGGTGCCAGCCTCAATCTGCTCGGCAACCAGGCGTTGACGTTCAACGGCGTGATCGGTGGCGCCGGTGGCCTGGTCAAGAGCGGTGCGTCGTCGCTGACGCTCAATGGCGCCAACACCTTCGGCGGCGGCGTGGCGTTCAATGCCGGCAGCCTGGTGCTGGGCAACGGTGGAGCACTGGGAACCGGTGCGCTGAATGTTGGTGGCGTGGTGTCGCTCGACACCAGCGCGGCGCTTGCGGTCGGCAATGGCATCACGCTGGGCGCGGGTGGCTCGCTCAATGTGCTGGGCTCGAACGCATTGACGCTGGGCGGCGCCATCGGTGGCACCGGCAGCCTGGTCAAGAACGGTGCCGCCACGCTTACGCTGGGTGGCGCAAATACCTTCACCGGCGGCCTGGCGATCAATGCCGGCAAGGTTGCGGTGGGCAGCGGCGGAAGCCTGGCCGCCGGCGGTGCGGTCAGCCTGGCCGGCGTTGGCGCGGACCTGGACATCTCGCTCGGCGGCAACCAGACCATCGGCGCGCTGTCCGGTATTGCCGGCAGCACGGTGACGCTGGGCAGCAGCACGCTCACCTTCGGTGATGCCACGAACCAGACGTTCGCCGGCGTGATCGGCGGCACCGGTGGCCTGATCAAGCAGGGCACCGGCGTGCAGACGCTGAGCGGCGCCAACACCTTCAGTGGCGGCGTGAATCTGACGGCGGGTGGCCTGCTGCTGGGCGACAGCAGTGCGATCGGCAGCGGGGCGTTGACGGTCAGCGGCAACGGTTCGCTGGATACCACGGCAGCGTTGAACCTGGGCAATGCGATCAACCTCGGCGCGGTCCTGACCCTGCCGGGCAGCCAGAACCTGGCCCTGGCCGGCAACATCACGGGCACCGGCAGCCTGGTCAAGAACGGCGCGGCGACACTGACCTTGAACGGTACCAACACCTTCAGTGGTGGACTGAACGCAAACGCTGGCGCCCTGCTGCTGGGCAACAGCGGCGCACTCGGCACGGGGACGCTGGGCATCGGTGGCAACGTCTCGCTCGACGGCAGTGCGCCGCTGAACCTGGGCAACAACGTGGCACTGGGTGCAGGCGCCGCGTTGTCGCTGCCGGGTTCGCAGTCGATCACGCTGGGTGGGGTGGTGTCCGGTGCGGGCAGGCTGGTGAAGAACGGTGCCACCACCTTGACCCTCAATGGCGCCAACAGCTTCGGTGGCGGGCTGACCGTCAACGGCGGCGGCCTGCTGCTGGGCAATGCCGGCGCGCTGGGCACCGGTGCATTGTCGGTGGGGGCCAATACCACGCTGGACAGTTCGGTGGCGCTGGACCTGGCCAACAGCGTCAACCTCGGCGCCGGTGCGGTGCTGGATCTGCTGGGCAGCCAGAACGTGTCGCTGGGGGGCGTCATCAGCGGCACCGGCGGGCTGGTCAAGAACGGTGCGGCGACACTGGCGTTGAACGGCGCCAATACGTTCAGCGGGGGCGTCGGGCTCAACGCGGGCGTACTGCAGCTTGGCAACGCACAGGCGCTGGGTACCGGCCAGCTGGACGTGGGCGGCAACGCTTCGCTGGATGCCACTGCGGCGCTTTCGGTGGGCAACACCCTCGGCCTCGCCGCCGGCGCCAACCTCACCGTGCTGGGCAGCAATGACCTGACGCTGACCGGTCCGGTGTTCGGCGCCGGCGGGCTGATCAAGGATGGCGCGGCGCGCCTCACGCTGTCTGGCGCCAACACGTTCGGGGGTGGCACCACCGTCAACGCCGGCACGCTGGCGCTGGGGGCCGGTGGCAGCCTTGCCGCGGCCGGTGCGGTGGATCTTGCCGGTGCCGGTGCGACGCTGGACATCTCCGCAGCCGGTGCCGCGCAGACCATCGGCGCACTCAACGGCGTCGCAGGCAGCCAGCTGGCGCTGGGCGCGCAGTCGCTGACCTTTGGCGGCGCCGGCAACGGCAGCTTTGCCGGCGTGATCGGTGGCACTGGCGGCCTGGTCAAGACGGGTACCGGCGTGCAGACGCTGTCCGGTGCCAACACCTTCAGTGGCGGTGTTGCACTCAACGCGGGTGGCCTGATCCTCGGCAATGCCAGCGCGCTCGGCACCGGTGCGCTGGGCATCGGTGGCACCACCACGCTGGACAGCACGGTGGCGTTGAACCTGGCCAATGCAGTGAACTTCGGTGCGGGCACGCAGCTGACGCTGGGCGGCAGCAACGATGTCACGCTCGGTGGCGTGGTGGCCGGCAATGGCAGCCTGGTCAAGAACGGTACGGGCCTGCTGACCCTCAACAACACCAACACCTTCGCTGGCGGCCTGACCCTGAACGGTGGTGGCCTGGTCGTCGGTGCGGATGGTGCGCTTGGTACCGGCGCGCTGGCGGTGAATACCAGCACCACGCTGGATGCGGGCGCGGCAGTGACGCTCGGCAATGCGGTCACGCTGGGCTCGGGCGTTGCACTGACGGTGCCGGGCAGCAATGCGCTGACGCTGTCGGGCGTGGTCGGCGGCAATGGCAGCCTGATCAAGAACGGCGCTACCACGCTGACGCTGTCCGGTGCCAACACCTACACCGGCGGTACCACCATCAATGCCGGCACGCTGGCGCTGGGCACGGGCGGCAGCCTGGCCGCGGCGGGTGACGTCACGTTGGGCGCGGGCGCCGGCTTCGATATCTCCGGTGCCGGCAGCAGCCAGACCATCGGCGCACTCAATGGTCTGGGCGGCAGCACGCTGGCGCTGGGCGGAAACTCATTGACGTTCGGTACGGCCGGCAACGCCGCGTTCGACGGCGTGATCAGTGGCGGCGGGGGGCTGGTCAAGGTGGGCGCGGGCGTACAGACGCTGTCCGGTGCCAACACCTTTGGCGGCGGCGTGACCCTCAATGCAGGCGGGCTGGTACTCGGCAATGACGCGGCGCTGGGCACCGGTGCATTGACGGTCGGCGGTGCTGCCACGCTGGATACCACCGGCCTGGCAACGCTGGCCAACAACATCGCGCTCAACGCCGGGCTGACTGTGCTCGGGACCAACGCACTGACGCTCAACGGCGTCCTTTCCGGTGCCGGCAGCCTGACCAAGAACGGCAGCGCGACGCTGACCTTGAATGGCATCAACAGCTATACCGGTGGCACCAACATCAACGCCGGCACGCTGGCGCTGGGGGCCGGTGCCAGCCTGGCGGCGAGCGGTACCGTGAACCTCGCCACAGGTGCCACGCTGGATCTGTCTGCCGGCAGCGGCACGCAGGTGTTCGGAACCCTGGTCGGCAACGGTACGGTGAACCTCGGCGCCAACTCGATCGAAGTCGGCGGCGCCACCAATGGCACCTTCAGTGGCTCGATCGCAGGCACGGGTGGCCTGACCAAGGTCGGTACGGGCATCGAGACGCTGACCGGTGCCAACACCTACACCGGCGGCACCTTCATCACTGCCGGTACGCTGGCGATTGGTCCGGGCGGCAGCCTTGCAGCCACCGGCGCGGTGACGCTGAGCGCTGCAGGCACCGGCTTCGATATCTCCACCGCAGGTGCCAACCAGACCATCGGCTCGTTGAACGGCGTGGCGGGCTCGACGGTGAGCCTGGGTGCACAGACGCTGACACTCGGTGGTGTGGGCAACAGCCTCTTCGATGGCGCGATTTCCGGCACCGGTGGCCTGGTCAAGAATGGCGCCGGCGTCCTCACACTGGGAGGCGCCAATCTGTTCAGTGGTGGCGTCGCACTCAACGGTGGTGGCCTGGTGGTCGGCAACAACGCTGCGCTCGGCAGCGGTGCGCTGGCAGTGGGCGGCAACGCGACGCTGGATGCATCGACAGGCGTCAACCTGGCCAACAACATCGGGCTCGCAGCGGGCGCGAACCTCGACCTGCTTGGCAGCCAGGCGCTGACACTGGGCGGTGTGATTTCCGGTACCGGCGGCCTGGTCAAGGACGGTGCGGCCACCGTGACCCTGAGCGGTGCCAACACCTACACCGGTGGTACCACCATCAACAACGGCACGCTGGCGATCGGCGCGGGTGGCAGCCTCGCCGCGACCGGCGCGGTGAACCTGGCCGGTGCCGGCACGTTCGACATTTCGGCGGGCAACCAGGCCATCGGCTCGCTGGCCGGCGTCGCCGGCAGTACGGTGGCGCTGGGTGGCAGCACGCTGACCCTGGGCGGCACCGTGGACAGCACCTTCAGCGGTGCGATCAGTGGCAACGGCGGGCTGGTCAAGAACGGCGCAGGCGTGCAGACGCTCAACGGCGGCAGCACCTTCAGCGGCGGCGTAACGCTCAACGCCGGCGGCCTGGTGGTCGGCAACAATGCTGCGCTGGGCACCGGTGCGGTGACGGTCGCAGGCGCTGCGACGCTCGATTCGAACACAGCGGTCACCCTCGCCAACAACTTCACCCTCAACAACGCGTTGACCGTCCTCGGCAGCAACAACCTCACCCTCAACGGCAACCTGAGCGGCACCGGCAGCCTGACCAAGGAGGGAGCCGCAACGCTGACCCTGAACGGCACCAACACCTACACCGGTGGCACCAACATCAACGCCGGTACATTGGCACTGGGTGCTGGCGCGAGCCTGCACGCCAGTGGCATCGTCAACCTGGCCTCGGGTGCGACCTTCGATCTGTCGGCGGGCAGCGGCACGCAGCAGTTCGGCACACTGGTCGGCAACGGTACGGTGAACCTGGGGGCCAACACGCTGACGATCGGTGATGCCAGCAATGGCACGTTCAGTGGTTCGTTGGCCGGCTCGGGTGGCCTGATCAAGGAAGGCTCGGGGACCCAGACGCTGACCGGCACCAACACCTTCACCGGGGGTACCACCATCAACGCCGGCACGCTGGCGATCGGCGCCGGTGGCAGCCTGGCGGCGACCGGTGCGGTGAACCTGGCCAATGCCGGTACCACCTTCGACATCAGCGCGGGTGGTGCGCAGGCGATCGGTTCGCTGGCAGGCGTGGCGGGTTCGACCGTTGTGCTGGGCGGCAGCACGCTGACCCTCAATGGCGTGGGCAATACCACGTTCGCCGGCACCATCGGAGGGGCCGGTGGCCTGGTAAAGAACGGCGCAGGCATCCAGGGCTTGACTGGCGTCAACGTCTTCACGGGCGGCGTGACCCTCAATGCCGGTGGCCTGCTGCTGGGCAACGACGGTTCGCTGGGCACCGGCGCGCTGACCGTGGGCGGCAACGCCAGCCTGGACGGCACCAGCGCGCTGACCCTGGCCAACACCGTGCAGCTGGCCAATGGCACGCTGACCCTGGCGGGCAGCAACGCGCTGACCTTGAATGGCCCGATCAGCGGCGCTGGCGGCCTGCTGAAAGATGGCGCGGCAACCGTCACCCTGGGCGGCGCCAGCACCTACACCGGTACCACCACCATCAACAGCGGCACGCTGGCGGTGGCGGCCGGTGGCAGCCTGTCCGGTGCCAGCACGGTGAACCTGTCCGGTGCCGGCACGTTGGACATCAGTGCCGGTGGCAGCCAGAGCATCGGTGGCCTGGCCGGCGTGACCGGATCCAGCGTGGTGCTGGGCGGTGCGACCCTGACCACCGGCGGCAACAACGGCAGCACCACCTTCGGCGGTGTGCTCAGTGGCACTGGTGGCCTGGTGCAGAGCGGCACCGGCACGCTGACCTTGAGCGGCGACAACGTCTATACCGGCGGCACCACCATCAATGGTGGCAGCACGCTGCAGATCGGCAACGGCGGCAGCACCGGCTCGGTGCTGGGCGACATCACCAACAATGGCAGCCTGGTCTACAACCTGGGCACGACGGCAACCGTGGGCGCGGTGGTCAGTGGCAGCGGCGGCCTGACCCAGGCCGGTAGTGGCACGCTGGTGCTGACCGGCAACAACACCTACACCGGCGGTACCACCATCAATGCCGGCGGCACGCTGCAGGTGGGCAATGGCGGTGCGACCGGCGCGATCGTCGGTGACATCACCAACAACGGTGCGCTGGTGTCCAACGTGGCCGGCAACACCTTGCTGGGCGGCACCATCAGCGGCACCGGTGGCCTGACCCAGGCCGGTGCCGGTACGCTGACCCTGACCGGCAACAACACCTATACCGGCGGTACCACCATCAATGCCGGTGGCACGCTGCAGGTGGGCAATGGCGGTGCCACCGGTGCGATCACCGGCAATGTCGCCAACAACGGCAGCCTGGTCTTCGACGTCGCGGGCAACACCACCGTCGGCGGCGCGATCAGTGGCAGTGGTGGCCTGACCCAGGCCGGCAGCGGGGTGCTGACCCTGGTCGGCAACAACACCTACAGCGGCGGTACCACCATCAATGCCGGCGGCACGCTGCAGGTGGGCAATGGCGGTACAACCGGCGCCATCGCCGGCGACATCACCAACAATGGTGCGTTGATTTCCAACGTGGCCGGCAACACCGCGCTGGGCGGCACCATCAGTGGCAGTGGCGGCCTGACCCAGGCCGGCAGCGGTACGTTGCTGCTGACCGGCACCAACACCTACACCGGCGGTACCACCATCAATGCCGGTGGCACGCTGCAGCTGGGCAATGGCGGTGCGACCGGTTCGATCGTCGGTGATGTCACCAACAATGGCACGCTGCTGTCCAACGTGGCCGGCAACACCACGCTGGGCGGCACCATCAGCGGCAGTGGCGGCCTGACCCAGGCCGGCAGCGGCACGCTGACCCTGACCGGCAACAACACCTATACCGGCCCGACCACCATCAACGCCGGTGGCACGCTGCAGGTTGGCAATGGCGGCGCGACCGGTGCGATCGGCGGCAGTGTCGTCAACAACGGCAGCCTGGTGTTCAACGTGGGTGGCAACAGCACCGTCGGCGGCGCCATCAGCGGCAGCGGCGGCCTGACCCAGGCCGGCACCGGCACCGTGGTCCTGGCCGGCAACAACACCTATACCGGCGGCACCACCATCAACACCGGCGGCACGCTGCAGGTCGGCAACGGTGGCGCGAGCGGTGCGATCACCGGCAACGTCAGCAACAACGGCAGCCTGGTGTTCAACGTGGGTGGCAACAGCACCGTCGGCGGCACCATCAGCGGCAGCGGCGGCCTGACCCAGGCCGGCACCGGCACCGTGATCCTGACCGGCAACAACACCTATACCGGTGGCACCACCATCAACGCCGGTGGCACGGTGCAGGTCGGCAACGGTGGGGCCAGCGGCGCGATCACCGGCAACATCACCAACAACGGTGGCCTGGTGATCAACACCGGTGGCACCACCACGCTGGGCGGCAGCATCAGCGGCGGCGGCAGCATCGTGCAGGCCGGCCCCGGTGGCCTGAACCTCGGCGGCAACAGTGGTGGCTTCAACGGTACCGGCCAGGTCACCGGCGGCGGCCTGAATGTCACCGGCACCATCGGCGGCCAGTGGACCATCGGCAGCGGTACCACGCTGTCCGGCACCGGCACCATTGGTGGCACCGGCGGTGGCGTGACGGTGTCCAGTGGTGGCGTGCTGTCGCCGGGTAATGGCCCGGGCAGCGGCACAGGCAATGGCACCGGCACGATCACCGTGGGTGGCAACCTGACCCTGTCGCCGGGCAGCACGCTGGGCATCGATCTGGGTGCCAGCGGCAGCGATACGGTACAGGTGGGCGGCAGCGCCAACGTGGGTGGCAGCACCGTAAAGGTGAACACCATCTCGCCGAGCACCAGCTACCAGCAGGGCCAGCAGTACACGGTGATCAACGCGGGCGGTGGGGTGAGCGGGCAGTTCGCCTCGGCGAACTCGCCGTCGGCCTTCCTGACCATCACCCCGGTCTACACCGCCAACACCGCCAACCTGCAGATCGACGTGGCGCAGACGGCGGCGTTCACCACCGTGGCCAACACGCGCAACCAGTACAACACCGCTGCGGCGCTGGACAGCCTGCCGCAGAGTGGCGCGGCGCTGGGCCTGTACAACACGGTGCTGCTGTATGACGCCAGCACTGCGCGCAGCGCATTCGACCAGCTCTCCGGCGAAGTGCACGCGGCCAGCCGCGCGGTGCTGCTGTACGACAACTACCTGGAAGAGGGCATCCGCCAGCGCCTGGGCAGTGAGCTGCCGACCGTGCGTGGTGAGCGTGCCTCGGCCTGGCTGGCTGGTAGCGGCAAGGTGTTCAAGCAGGATGGCGATGGCAATGGCGATGAGATCCGTTCCAACCGCAATGCGGTGATGGCGGGTGTGGACTGGCAGCTGGGTGAACACGTGGTGCTGGGTGCGGCGGCCGGCAACGAACGGCTGGATACGCGCCTGTACGATCGCAGTTCGCGCGCCCGCCTGCGCGGCAACACGTTCGGCCTGTATGCACAGGGACAGTGGAACAACGGCTTTGCGGTCGGTGGCAGCGTGTCGCGCGGTGACTACCGCACGCGCACCACGCGTGAAGTGCCTCTGCTGGACCAGACCCTGTACAGCCGCCAGGATTCGGACGTGACCATCGCCCAGGTCGAAGGCAGCTGGACCTGGACCCATGGCAGGACCCAACTGCAGCCGTACGTGCAGTTCACCCGGCACTGGGTCGACAGTGATCGTGCGCTGGAGCAGGGTGGCAGTGCCGCACTGGTGCTGGAAGGCGGCAAGGACACGCTCAACGTCAGCACGGTGGGCGTGCGGGGCCGCTGGGACGTGGGTAGCGGCGCGCGCTTCCCGGCGCAGCTGACCGTCGGCCTGGGCTGGCAGCATGCATCGGGTGACACCGATGTGGCCAGCCGCAACCGCTTCGCGGTCGGTGGCGATGCCTTCGATGTCTACAGCGCGGTGATGGCACGCAATGCGCTGGTCAGCCAGCTCGGCGTGGCGGTCGGCCTGGGTCGCAACAGCCAGCTGTCGATGTTCGTGCAGGGCCAGCACGGTGATGGCCGCCGCGATGTCGGCGGGCAGATCAACCTGCGGGTAGGCTTCTAAGCGGGGCGGGCCAGCGGTAGATCCACGCGCTGCGTGGATCTACCGGCGCGGAGGGAGTGAGACCTCCCGCGCCACGGTGTCGGCACTGCAACCACCTCGTTCAGTTCGCCGCATCCTGCGTGCGTCGCCGCAATCCGGCGGGCGGGTCGAACAGGCTCGACGGCACCTCATCGAATGTGACCTCGGTAACCCGCAGGCCGCGTTCGGTACGCTGGTTGCCGGTGCGTCCGCGGTAACCCAGCAGCAGGCCCGTGCGGGTATCGATCCACAACGTGCCGGAGGTGGTGCCATCAGGGCCCTGCGCATTGTCATAGCGCCAGCCGGCAGCGAGGCGACCCAGGATGAACTCGCCGGGTGCGGGAGAGCAGCGCCCTCCGATCGTGTGGCATGGGGCGGCAGGATCGTACCAGTAGGGACCACTGGCGTCGGCGACCGGCAGCGTGTAGTTGCCGCGCTCGCTCACCAGCCATGCCCGGCCGCGCTGGCCCTGGGTGGTCAGCCATGCATCGGGCGCATTGTCGCCGCGGAAATCAATACGGATGGCAGGCCCGCGCAAACGGATCTCGACCTCGACCTCACCACCAGGCGAGCTTGGACCGAGTGGGCCCAGGCCATAGGCGCGTGCCAGCAATCGCGCCTGTGGAGGTTCGTTGTCAGCAGCGTCCGTGGATTGCGCGGCGACGGCCCAGGTTGCTGCCATCAACAGGCTGGCCAGCAGCACCTGCATGTCAGCGCGCCAGGTTGTTGCTGTCATGCACGGGGCTCTGCATGCGGACGATCGCGTAGGACTCGATCGGCATGCGGCGATGGCCGGTGATCGGGTCCTCGATCAGCATCGAGGCCGGGCGGAAGCTGTCGCCTTCGCTGACCAGGTCTGAAAGACCGGCAATCACCCGGTCGGCAAAGGGAACGATCAGGGGCATCGGATAGGTGACCTTGATTTTGAGGATGTTGGCGTCCTGCACGCTGACGCGGCTGCTGCCGACACGTGCATCGCGGAAGGCAAGATTGTCGTTCGGCAGCGCATAGCGCCCATCGAACTGGCGCTCGCGGAACTCGTTGTACGCCGCGCGGCTGGGTGAAATGACCTCGATCTTCGGTGACAGCAACGGGTTCTTCCACAGCAGGGCGACCTTGGCGCGGGCGGCGACGGCACCGGCGGCATCCGGCGAGGTCGCGTACAGGGGAGCCATTGCCATTTCCAGTGCGCTGCGCATCTCGGAATGATTGACGCCACTGACCGCGCCGGCACGCGCGGCCTGCAGCGTGGCGAAATCCAGCAGCGACTTGGCGCGATAGATCAGGACGAACTGGAAGATGACCAGGATGAGGAAGACGAAGGCCGGAACCACGATGCAGAATTCAATCAGCGATTGCCCCCGCTGCTGGCGGATGGATGTGCGGATGTGCTTCATTGCAACGCCCTCGTGGATGGCGGTGCCGCAGGCGGAGAAGGGCACCATTGGAACGTCTCGCCCAGCACCGGAGCAATATGCCTGAGGCTGTCCACCGGCATTTCCAGCGTCGAGTAGGCGCCGCGGCACCAGGCGCCGCGCCATGGGCGCACGGCCTCGCGCCAGCCAACGGCGCGCTGATCGCGGTCCAGGAACAACAGGTCGAGTGGATACCCCATGGCCAGGGTGTGCACGCTCGAGCAGGGGGTTATCAGCAGGCCTTGCCCAGGCTGGAGTGGCGCGCGCAACAGCAGGCCGCGCAGCCGCTGGTGCCAGCGATCGGCATGCCAGACGCAGCTGAGCAACTGCTGGTGGTTGCGGATCAGGGCGCCGGTTCTCATGTGCGGGGACTCACAGGATGCCCTGCTGCTTCATCTGCAGGAAGATGAAGTAGGCCAGTACGACGAAGATCAGCGGGAAGAAGAACAGCACCAGCGGCAGCATCATCTTCACCGGCGCTTCCAGGGCCAGCTTCTCGGCGCGAAGGAAGCGCTCTTCGCGGCGCTGCATGGCCTGCGAGCGCAGTGTGTCACTCAGGCTGGCACCCACCCGGTCCGCCTGGATCAAAGCGCTGGTGAAGCTGGTCACCTGGGAAATGTCGGCGCGATCGGACATGCGCCGCAGCGCTTCGGCACGCGGAAGGCCGGCGCGCAGATCACGCAACATGCGCGAGAACTCCTGTGACAGCGGACCGGGTGGACCCTTGTCGACGGACTGTTCGATCGCACCGGTGATGTTCAGGCCCGCTTCGACGGCCATGGTGATGAAGTCGAGGAAGATAGGCAGGTCTCGGATCACATGCTTGGAGCGCGCTTTCCGCCGTTCGCCCAGCCACAGCGTGGGATACATCCACCCGAACGGTGCGCCGAATGCCAGGGCCATCAGCACGGAGCCGACTCCGAACCGGCCCAGCAGGATGATGGTGAGCAACAGGAAGGTACTGGCCACGGCGGCGGAGACGATGCGTGCGCCATACAGTTCTTCCGGTGACAGCACGAAGTCCTGGCCGGCCGACTGCAGGCTGCGATGCGCGCGCTCCAGCTGTGCCGAGGACAGGCGCGGCCCGGCCAGGCGCGTAGCGACCGTAATCAGCGGCCACAGGATGCGCAGCAGCAGCGGCAGCGGATCCTGGTAGTTGCGCTGGTCCACCTCGACCGACTGCACCAGTCCGCGCAGCGCGAATGCAAGCAGCCCAACAGCGGCAGCGGCAAGCAGTGCGACCAGGATGAGCAGGGCGTTCATATATCGATCGTCATGATTTTGCGGCACATGCGGTAGCCGAGGTATTCCAGTACCCCGATCAGGGCCATGACGCACCAGCCGATGAAGGTGTGGAACATGGGGTTCATCGTTTCTGGATAGAACAGCACGAGGAAGCCGACAAGGCCGGCTGGCAGCATCGCCATGACGATGCCCTGCAGGCGCCCCTGCGCGGTAAGTGCCTTGACCTTGCCTTCCATGATGAGCTTGCGCCGCAGCGTTTCGGCGAGCGTGGAGAGGCTCTCGGCGAGATTGCCACCAACCTCGCGCGAAATGCTGACGGCGGCCACGAACAGCTTCACGTCGGCAATGGGCACGCGGGCGGCGAAGTTGTCCAGCGCCTCCTCCGTGCGCACGCCCATGTGCTGCTCGCGCAGTACCAGTGCCAGCTCCTGGGCCAGCGGAGGCAGGCCGTCATGGGCCAGTGCTTCCAGCGCAGGATTGAAGCCGACGCCGGCCTTGAGGCTGCCGGCCAGCATCAGCAGCCCGTCGGGCAACTGCTGCTGGATCTGGTCGAGGCGGCGCTGCTTCAGCCACAGGTAGATCTTGCGTGGCGCTATGGCCAGCAGGATCAGGGCCAGGATCGGCAGCAGCAGGTTGCCGCCGGTGACGATCCACAGCAGCACGGGAATCGCCAGCAGCATCAGGACATTGGTCCTGAACAGCACGCGCGGGTCGACGAACAGGAACATGTCGGCCAGATTGACCCGCGCCTGGTCCATGAAGTTGGCGCGGTAACGGTCCATGAAGCCGGAGCTGGCACGCGCCAGCAACAGCACCGAGCCCGTCACGCAGGCAAAACACAGCAGGGCGATCAGCAGGATGTCACTCATTCCGCCTTCCCCCGGTACGGAAAATGTCCAGGTCAACGGCGACGCCGCGCTCGGCAAGCTCTTCATAGAACTCCGGCACTGCACCGGTCGCGACGAACTCGCCCACCACCTTGCCATCGCGTCCGGCAGTGGAGCGTGCCTTGAACAGGAACACATCCTGCAGCTGGATGGTTCCGCTTTCCATGCCCGTCAACTCAGTGATGTGGCTGACCTTGCGCGAACCGCAGGGGAAGCGCTTCTGGTGCACGATCAGGTCCACTGCCGACGAGATCTGTTCGCGCACCACTGTCATCGGCAGCTCCATGCCGGACATCATGACCATCACTTCCAGGCGAGACAGCGCCTCGCGCGGATTGTTGGCATGGGCGGTGGTCAGCGATCCTTCGTGGCCGGTGTTCATGGCCTGCAGCATGTCCAGTGCTTCGCCGCCGCGGCACTCGCCGACCACGATGCGGTCCGGGCGCATGCGCAGCGCGTTGCGCACCAGGTCGCGGATGGAAATATGGCCCTTGCCTTCCATGTTGGGAGGACGCGCTTCCAGGGCAACCAGGTTGGGCTGGACGAGCTTCAGTTCGGCCGCGTCCTCGATGGTGACGATGCGATCGGTATCGGGAATGAAGTTGGAAAGGATGTTGAGCAGGGTGGTCTTGCCGGAGCCGGTGCCGCCGGTGACGACGATGTTGCGCCGTTCGCGCACCGCAACGATCAGGAATTCCAGCATCGGCTGGCTGAGCGAACCGAAGGTGAGCAGGTCCTTTCCTTCCAGCTTGCGCTTGGCGAACTTTCGGATGCTGATGCTCGGGCCGCGCAGCGCCACCGGCGGAATGATGGCGTTGACGCGGGAGCCATCCTTCAGTCGCGCGTCGACCATCGGCGAGCTTTCGTCGATGCGGCGACCGAGGGGCGTCACGATGCGCTCGATGGCTGACAGCACCGCGCGGTCACTGGTGAAGACAATGGGGGACCGTTCGATCCGGCCCGCACGTTCAATGAAGATCTGGTCGTGCGCGTTGACCATGATTTCCGTCACCGTCGCATCGTCGATCAGGTCTTCCAGCGGGCCCAGGCCGATGGCCTCATCGAGCACCTCCTTGGCCAGCCTGCGTGGGTTGATCGTCTTGGGCAGCTCGGAGAACTCCCGTTGCATCACCTCATCGATCAGCTTGATCGTGGCGTTGCGCAGCGACTCATCGTCCATGCTGCGCACGTCAAGCCGGCGCAGGTCCATCTGCTTGACCAGCGAGGCATGCAGCTTTGCACGATAGACCGCCATGTCCGGCGGCAGCTGCTCCGGCCGCGCCAGCTGGCGTTCGCTGGATGGCTGCGCCGGTGCGGGTGCCGGTGCGGGCGTGGCGTCCACCGGTACATCGTTGGCCGCGCCCGCATTGAAACTTCCAGCATCGGCGGTGGGTTCGGCCGGCGGGTCGTCGTCCACCACCTGCAGCAGGTAGTCGCCGATCTGCACGCGGTCACGGCTGGTGAGCGGGCCACGGCTGCCTTTGACCTGTTCGCCATTCACCAGTACCGGCGAGCGGCCTCCCAGGCTCTCGATGAAGATGCCCTGGTCCTCGCGCTTCAGCGCCGCATGGCGTTGGGCGATGCTCCAGCCCTGCAGCACCACCAGGTTGCCGTCGCCACGGCCGATCCCGCATTCACGGTGCAGGCAGCGGACACGTCGCTGGTCGCGGTTGGGTGTGTCGATGAGGATGTTGAACATGCGACGGCTCCGGTCACTGCACGAAATCTTTGTTCCGGCGCGGCATGGCCTGCTGGCCGCGCTCCTGGATCTGTCGCGCACGCTCCAGGCCATCGAGGTTTTCCTGCGAGCCCGGCGTCACCACGCGCGGAGTAACGAACATCACCAGCTCGGTACGGTTGCCACGGAAGCCATCGGAGCGGAACAGCTTTCCGAGGATCGGGATATCGCCCAGCAGCGGCAGGCGCTTGGCATCCTGCTGCGCGCTGGAGTCGATCAGCCCGGAGATGACAATGGTTTCCCCAGCGTGGACATTGATTTCCGACTCGGTGCGGCGGGTGGTGAAGCCCGGAACGCCCTGCACGGTCACCGTCGGATCGACACGGCTGACCTCAGCCAGGATGCGGGTGGAGATGTCCTCATTGAAGTTGACCAGGGGCTCGATGTCGAGCTTGATGCCGTATTCCTTGTAGTCGACCGTGACCTGGCCGAAGCCCTGCGGAACCGGGATCGGCACTTCGCCGCCGGCCAGGAACTTGGCCTGCCCGCCGCTGCGGGCGCTGAGTTGGGGCGAGGCAAGCAGGAACGCCTTGCCCTTGTTCATCATCAGGTTGATCGCCGAGCCGATCTGCGTGGCGATGCCAAAGAAGGCCTGGGTTCCCTGCAGCTTGTTCGGCAGCAGCACGCCGTTGGCCGGGCTCTGCTCGGGGTTGATGCGGTAGTAGTTGTTGTTGGTGAAATCCTTGACGATGCCCGCCACCGGGCCACGGATGACGTTGTCCCACTGGATGCCGAGTTCTTCCAGCGCATTGGTGTCGAATTCCATGATCTTCACGTCCATCTGCACCATCGGGCGCATGCCCACCGGGTCGGCGGTAGTGAAATTCAACACCGTCGGGTAGATCTTCTGGATCGCATCGATGCGGCTGCCGATGCCCGGGTTGATGTCCTGGCCGGTAATGACCACACGGTCGGCGACCGCATGCACATTGATCTTTTCCACGTCGGCCAGCAGGGTACGGATGGTCTCGGCCAGGCTGACGGCATCGTTCTCGGAGATGTCCACCTGCACCTGCAGCTGCTTGCCGTTCTGCAGCCACAGGTGAACCGTGGTGGAGCCGGGCTTCATGCCCATCATGATCAGGTCGCGCGGGCCGACGTTGGTGACCTCGAGCATCTCGCCACTACCGACGGCCACGCGCTTGAGCCCGCTGGGCAGCGTGTAGACGGCGGCCTGGCCGGCATAGATCCGGGCGCGGGTGGGCAGTGGCACCGCGGGCATGGCCGACGCGCTGGTGCGATAGGCGGGATCGGGAACCGGCGCCGGGAAGGCGCTCTGCCCACCGGGTACCGGTGCATGGTTGGTGTTGGGCTGCGGTTGCGCCTGGACAGCAGGGCGCGGTGCGGCCATGACCGGTACCGGGGTCAGCTGGGTGCCGGTGGTCTGTGCCACGGCCAGCAGTGGCAAGGTGACAACAGCGATGGCCGCAGTGGCGGCGATGAGGCTGCGGATTCCATTATTGCTGCGCATTCGTCGACCCTTTGCCCCCAATGATGAATTGCACGCCAGCACGACCCTGCGTGCCGTTGCCGAGCAGTTCCCTCTGCGTCATGCCACTGAGGCCGAACGCACCACGATCCTCCACCTGGCGAAGCATCACCCGCATCGAACCGGCCTTGGCGGCGACCGTGAGTCGCTGCGCCTGTGCCGGTGTCAGTTCCAGAGTGATGTTCGAATAGCCCTGCTGGTCTTCCGAGGCCGGCGTTTCGCCGACGCGGTTGCCGGTTGCCAGAACGTTGATGTCCTCAAGCAGCGGCAGCACCCGGGCACCGGTCTGTTCCTGCTCGACGGTGAGCAGGATGTCGACGTGATCCCCGGGAGCAATCATGCCGGAGATCGAGTTCGTCTCGTCCACCTGGAGGGTGTAGCCCACGTTGCCCTTGGCGATCACGCGCGAGAACTGGTCGTACAGCGGTACCAGTGCACTGGCACCCAGCGGTGCACCTTCGCGGATCGGCGCGCGCAGCATGCGGCCGCTGTACTCGGACACATTGTCCGGCGTGATCGCATCGGCAGGCGGCAGGTCGGCGGGGACTTCGCGCACTGCAAGGTCGGCAACGGTGACAATGCTGCCCGGCTCCATGTCGGTCTTGGGCACGGCTACCGGCACCATTTCCACCGGCGGAGCGGCACGCTCGTTCACTGCCTTCTGCACGTAGCGCACGGCGACCAGGGCCGCGAACAGGCCGAGCGCGAGGGCGATGATGATGAAGACGACGTTGCGGTTGGCTTTCAGCGGGAGCGCCTTCATACGACTCCCATCGACAGCATGTAGGTGAACCCCTGGTACGCCTTGCGCAGTGAATCGATCAGCTCGAGCACGATGTTCGGCTCGGCGACCAGGACCAGGACACCGACGGAAGCGACCACGGCGTACTCGATCAGTGCGGCCCCGCGCTGGCGGCGTAGGGACGGGGGAATGCGTTTTCTCATGGCGGTGGTCTCAGTGCTGCGACTGGTTGACGACAATCGAGGTTCCCTGCTCGTGCCGGTTGAAGGTCATGGTCATTTCCTGGCTGCCCTTGCTGTAGCGGACAACGCACTGCAGCGCGATCATCGAACAGCCCGCAGGGCCGGAACTTCGGCTCCAGCCGTCCGCAGGGAGGCGGCTGGCATAGAAGGCATCGGTCTGGAACGGAGACAGCGTGCTTTCCATGGACAGGCTGCGCCCGGGCGTGTCCAGGTAGGTGATGTCATTGATCACCTGCGTCCCGGACGGTTTCGGGAAATCGGCGCCGGCCGCGGCATCGGGCTTGCGCTTGAGCAGGCGTGTAATGCCGATCTGTGACTGGCTGCCACTGCCCTTGGCCGATACCTCGATGGTCACGTAGTACTCGCCGTGTGCGTGGCCGATCACGGTCTTGCCGCCGACCTCGTTGATCACGGTCTGCCCGGGCCATTCGCGGTTGTAGTAGCTGACGATGGACGACACCGGCAATGCGGACGTGAAGCGCGAGATGCGCATGGGCAGGCCGTTGTAGAGCATGTCCTTGGCCACCCACTCGCTCTGCGCGCCCTCGGGCTCGGGAATGTCCGGCCAGGACGCGGCCAGCGCAGGCCAGGCGAACAGCAGCGCGGCCAGTGCCGCCAGCAGGTCAACGCGACGGCGCATAGGCAGGCAACTTGTCGACAGGCACCACGTCGGGCGCGATGTAACCGGGATCAAGCCTGCTCAGCGTCCCGATCATCGGAATGCCGGAGAGGCCGTCAAACGCCTTGGCGATGCCCGCCATGTGCTGGGATGGCACCAGTGGCTTGACCTGCGCGATCACCGAGCGTGACGAGTTGACCTTGAGCCCGGAACCGGCTGCATTCCAGGGGTCGGCCAGCACCACATGGGTGGCCTGCAGCTTCAGGCCCAGCGAATCGAAGGGTTCCAGATAGGCGGCAGCACTGCCGTTGGCACTTTTCAGATCCTGCACATCCAACCGCAGCTGGGCCTGGGTCAGGCCGTTGCGGTTGGGCGGGAACGAACCGAACATCGAGGTCACGTCGCCGATCTTCTTCATCATGCCGCCTGCCGACGTGCTGGTGTAGGAGACCAGGGCGAGGTCACCGCGCCGCACCAGCGGCTGGTTGGAGAAGGTATTCATCAGGACGTCGCCGACGGCGGCATCGCGTGCGCCGGTCTGCGCCTGGCTGACGATGGGATCGTTGGCACGCCCGAAATAGCGGTCGACGGCAAGATCGCGCTGGCGGCCGCTGGCCGGCAGCTTGTAGTCCGGCGATACGGTGGCTTCCCAGGCGATCGCGCGCGCGGCCTGCTGGGTGGCCTGGCGGGCGTGGATGTACTTGGCCAGGATCGGGATCAGCAGGAAGATCGGCACCAGCACGGCGCAGAGCACGGCGACTTCGGTGAGACTCTGGCCGCGCTGGCGACGCGCGCCGCGGAATGGGCGTTCCCTGTCCATGGCTACCTCAGCAGGTCATCGTTGGGAGGACGGTTCGCGCGGTACCTCGAGGTCGCCGCGTTCAAAGGGTTGGCCCACCGTCATGCGCTGCGTGGTCAGGCGGGTGCCATTGCCGTCGAGGGGTTCCTGCTCCAGGACAATGGCGTAGCGGCTCGGCCGGTAGTCGTTCAGCGCACCGGGGGTAAAGCCCCAGCTGGCACCAGCCGACCACACGCACTGGCTGAACCGTCCGTTCTCGTCCTTCCACACGTTGCACGGCTGGCCAGCGACCCTGCGGTTGCCCGCGCGCTGGAAGCCCGGCGAGGCGCTGCCCTCGTCGGCTTCGGCGGCAAAGCGGGTGAGCCCGTCGCTGTCGGCAGGGGACTGGCTACGCTCTCCCGTTGCCAGATCGACCTGCTCCACGCCGGAGGCGCTCTGGGTCTCCTGCAGGCCGGTGGCCTCCAGCCGGAACTGGCAGCTGGTCGCAGGGCCATCGTTGAGCAGGCGCCATTCGCGGGTACGGAACACTTCCTCTTTGCTGGAAAGCCAGGCTTCGTAACGGACGGTTCCCAGGCGGGCGACATCGGCGTCATCCAGTGCGCGGGTCGGCAATCCTGCTGCCTGGCAGTCGCTCAGTGCCTGCTGGTAGCTGGTGCGCGCCGCGTTGCGTCCATCCACCAGGGTTTCGGCAATCTGGTCAAGATGGATGCCCGGCATGTTCCTGGCAGCGGCGGGCTCGCCGTTGTCCGCCGCGCTGCCACAGCCGCTGATCAGCAGTGTGGCGATCGACAGGTGCAGGCGATTGAAAACAGCAAACGTCATGGCATCAAGGCTCCGGCTGCCGCCAGGGCAGCCTTGGTGGCGGCATCGGTCTTGACCAGTCGTGCCTGCCAGTAAGGACTGAACAGGTTTCCGGTTTCACGCTTGCGGTCATCGCGGCTGAACATGCGCAGCTGCACCGGGCGGTCGAAGAACACCTGCGCGGAGGAAAGTGCGGCGATCTTGTTGTTGGCCATCTTGTCCGGCAGTTCCATCTGCGAGCCGGCCGGGGCGCCGATGCCGGCGCCGGACGTGGTGCGCGCGCTGGTGCCGGCGGTCTCGGCATAGATGGTGAAGACCGGGCCGACCTTGTCGCGGTCACGATCATTCTCGGCGTAGGGCTGCAGTGCCTGCCCGGCCTTGACGTCGTGATAGTCGCGCAGGCCGTTGTAGCCGGTGAAGAAGGCCTTGCGATGCTGGCCATTGGCGAAGCGCACGTTGGCATCCTGGCTGCGGTCGACAATCCACGCCGCGCCACGATTGCGGCGCACCGCTTCGCCATACGGGCGGTAGCGGCGGCGGTCCCAGTCCGAGTACCAGCCGTTGCCGTTGCCGAAGCCGTTGAGGAAGCGCTGGTTGCGATAGCTTTCCACGGCCTGCGCACCGCCCCAGCCGACCGGAATATCGATATCGGAAAGCGGCCATGGCAGCGGAAGCTCGACGGCCATGGTGTCCAGCGCTGCCCATCGGTTGTAGTCGACCATGTCGGTGCCGCCGGACTGCACCAGGAAGCCGAGGAAATCATCGCTGCGGCTCTTGCTGAAGCCATCACGCGACTGCATCACCACATTGCGGAAGCGGTCGGCGCCCTGGCGCTGCGTGGCCGAGCCACCGTTGGCGGTACGGGGAATGCTGTAGCGCTGCAGCAGCCGGTTCTCGGCCGTGGCCAGTTGCGTGCCGAGCACCGCGGTTCCGATGGTGCCCAGCTGTGCCTGCGGTGAGTTCCGCTGCAGCACATCCTTGGCGATGGTGTAGCTGTCCAGCCGCGATACGCCCTCGATGACGAGCTGCACCGAGGCGGCGAACATCATGTTGAGCTTGTCGATGGCGATGATGGCCGCCTGCGCGACAGGCTGGAACGCCTGGCGGGTGACCTTGAGAATGCGTTCGGCGACCTTGAAGGCGGTTGCCAATGCCTTGAACACCACGCCGATGTAGGGAATGGCGGAGAGCACATCCAGCGTGGTGCGGATGACGATGGAGGTGGTGTGCATCTGGTTCAGCCACGAATAGAGGCTGATCGTCTGTGCCACGGCCACTTCGTTGGCAACGCGGGCACGGTTCATGTAGGCCGCGTAGTTCAGTGCGCGTGCCTGCTGGATCGCAACGCTGTAGGCGGCGGCGTCAGCCGCATTGACCAACTCCACCTTCTTGTTCACCACCTGCCCTGTGTTGAACAGCAGGACAATCCCGAGGCATAGAACCAGAATGAGTGCCAGCCCGAGAACCATTGCTTGGCCGGCGACCGTTCGGTGGCTGGAAACGCCCCGGGCCGCACGGCTTCGTGCCAAAGCCAATGCGCTGCGCATAACGAATTCCTGGGCCGGAGGCCATGGCTGCCCGTCGCGCGCCGCGTGCGGTGCGCGCAGGGAGATTATGCTGGGAGGGCCCTGGCGGCTTCATGCCGCCAGGGCTGGGGTATTACTTGTTCTTGTACGCGTCCATGCCCTTGGTCTTGTCAGCTTCCTGCTGGGCGCTGTTGGCCTGGTTCTTGGCGCGGTTGATCGACTGCGTCGCGCTTTGGCCGGAAAGTTCTTTCGACATGCCTGCCACCTGGCTGCGAACCGTGCCTCCGAAGAAGGTGACGGCTCCGATCGCGGCGATGGCGATCAGCGCGGTGATGATGATGTACTCGGTCATGCCCTGACCGGCCTGCTTACGGGAAAAACGGATGTGACGACGGCTGCGTTCCATGTATTTCCTCCTTGATGGCAGGAATCCTCCCGGGTGTGCGGGATATTCGGCGTGTCCGCTGGGGGATCCTGATTAATGGCAGGGCGAGGTAAAGACAGGAAGCTCACACCCTGGTTCGTCGAAAATTTGTCGCTTGTTCGAGAACGGGGCCAAGCCTATCGACAGAAAATTGACGATACAAGTCAGGTTTTTCCGATATGCAATGAAATATTTGAAAATGTGATGCACATTGCAGATTAACAATTGTCTGCACATAATCACGTCAAATTTGAGCTAGATGCACCGCTTTTCGTTAAGGAAATTAACACTTAACTGACATATTTGTGTCACGCAGGCGGCTTGTGGTGCCGGAATATTGGCGCGCTACAGAGGGCGCGTGCACGGCCTGCTTCTTGTTCGAACGGGATGAGAGATCCGCGTGTTTTTATCTCGTTGCATCCGCGGCAAAACAAATGACCGTGCGGCGCGGAAAAGAAAAAAGCACATGCAGGGCATGTGCTTTTTCCGGAGCGCTTCAACGCAGTAACGTCGTGGTGATATCAGCGCTTGACCAGTTCCACGCGACGATTGGCGCGGCGCCCTTCTTCGGTTGCGTTGTCGGCGACCGGCTGGCTCTGCCCATAGCCTTTCGCGCTCAGGCGTTCGGCTGCGATTCCACCGCCGACAAGACGCGTGCGCACCGACTCCGCACGCGCCTGCGAGAGCGTCTGGTTGTGCGATTGGCTGCCGCTGTTGTCGGTGTGTCCTTCAACGGAAAGGCGAAGCTGTGGGTCGGCCTTCAACAGCTGGGTGACCTGTGCGATCTGCGGTTCCGAATCGGGCAGGATCTCGGCGGCGTCGGTTGCGAAGTTCACCTGGATGGATACCTTGCCACTGCTGTCCAGTGCCTGTTTCAGCGTGTCCGCTTCAATGACCTTGGCCGTGATCTGCACCGGTTTTGTCTCTGCGACGAGCAGGCCGCCGGAGTTTCCACCCGAGCCCAGGTGAATCCAGATATCGCGATCTTCGCGATGGATGACATAGGTTTCTGCGGGTTCGTTGTAGATGTCGCCGATGCCGCCGACATAGGTGGTCGCCGCCTTGCTGTTGCCGATGTCACGCGATGCATCGGCCGGGATGGTGCCGGAGAAAATGCGCTTGCCCCCCAGGGCCTCGACCAGGCTCTGTACATTGCGGCTGAGCTCCAGCTGCGAATAAGGGTGATCGCTGCTGCTCTGCAGGACCGAAGAATGAACCTTGCCTTCAATCCATTCCACGCGATCGCCGGTCCAGAACGGTACGCGATCGAATTCGCTGTCTACGACGTCCTGGCTGGTGTAGCCCTGCGGCAGTCCGAGATAAGGGAAGCTGCCGATCGTTGCCTGCGATACGGGCAGCTCGGCAACATTGAACGCTGCGGCCTTCTGGCTTCCATCCGTGGCCGCAGCCGCCTGCGGTGATGGTTCGGCTGCGGTGCTGGAAGGTGCGGCCGAGGAAGCGCCACCCTCTGCAGGCGCTTCGCCAGCGCGCTTGCAGGCACCCAGTGCCAGTACCAGGCTGGCGGCCAACAGGCTCGCGCGCACTGCGGACATCGTCGATCCGTACTTCTGCGTCATGAACGCACCTGCTTCATCAGTTCGTTGCAGACTTCGCTGGTGGGCTTGTACTGGCCCTTCTTCCAGGCATCGGTGATCTTCTTCTGTGTCTGCGCTTCGGCCGTGTCATAGGCCTGGTCGAAGCCTGCTTCGGCGCCGAACACGGTTTTTGCCTGTGCCTTGTGGCTTGCGCGCAGCTTGGCGGCCTGTTCCGGGGTTGCGCCGCACGCCAGGGCATTGCCTGCATGCGTGCCTCCCAGTGCGCCGAACTGCGCCGCACCGCCGCCCTGTGCGACTGCGGTGCCGCTGCCGATCAGCAAGGCGGAGGTGATCACTAGCTTCGTCATGAAATACCGCATGTTGATGTTCCTCATCCGGCCCGATAGCGGGCATCAATCCCCTGTGGCCCGAGCATAGCAACAGGCAGTGAGTGCCAGCGTGTCGTTGCATCGCCACGGCACGGCCAGTGGTCAGGGCGTGGACAGGAAGCGCGGGGTGCCACGACGTGGGGCAGATCCTGTCGTTGGACGGCCATCGAACGTGGAAGCGGGACGGTCGACCAGGCATCCCCGCACGGCGGAAACCCATTGATGGATCTGGAGCAACAAGCCCCTCTGTTGAGGGCTGCCCCGACAGGGGCGGGGAGAGGCCGGCAAGGGGAGGGGCCCGAACGTTGCGCAGCAACGTTTGGGGCGAAGCGCGCGCAGCGCACTTCGCATCTCCCGCCAGTGGCTTCTGCGAGGTACAGCCGACCAGGCATCCCCGCACGGCGGAAACCCATTGATGGATCTGGAGCAACAAGCCCCTCTGTTGAGGGGCTGCCCCGACAGGGGCGGGGAGAGGCCGGCAAGGGGAGGGGCCCGAACGTTGCGCAGCAACGTTTGGGGCGAAGCGCGCGCAGCGCACTTCGCATCTCCCGCCAGTGGCTTCTGCGAGGTACAGCCGATCAGGCATCCCCGCACGGCGGAAACCCATTGATGGATCTGGAGCAACAAGCCCCTCTGTTGAGGGGTGCCCCGACAGGGGCGGGGAGAGGCCGGCAAGGGGAGGGGCCCGAACGTTGCGCAGCAACGTTTGGGGCGAAGCGCGCGCAGCGCACTTCGCATCTCCCGCCAGTGGCTTCTGCGAGGTACAGCCGACCAGGCATCCCCGCACGGCGGAAACCCATTGATGGATCTGGAGCAACAAGCCCCTCTGTTGAGGGGCTGCCCCGACAGGGGCGGGGAGAGGCCGGCAAGGGGAGGGGCCCGAACGTTGCGCAGCAACGTTTGGGGCGAAGCGCGCGCAGCGCACTTCGCATCCCCCGCCAGATAACTGAAAAAGGCTGCCCGAAGGCAGCCTTTTTCAGTTATCTGGCGGAGAGAGGGGGATTCGAACCCCCGAAGCGCGGTTTAGACGCTTACACACTTTCCAGGCGTGCTCCTTCAACCACTCGGACACCTCTCCGGATCCCTGCCATCGGCAAACGCCTCAGCAGGGGCGCAGATTCTAGCGGGCGGCGCGGCCGGACACAAGCACCCCGATCGACGGCGTATCCATGGCCATGGGTGGCGAGGGGGCTGGACAGGCATGGCACAATGGAACATCCGATGGAAAACGGTGGCCTGATGTCCTATCTCGTCCTTGCCCGCAAGTGGCGTCCGAAGCGTTTCGCCGAGCTGGTGGGCCAGGAACACGTGGTCCGTGCGCTCAGCAACGCGCTGGACAGCGGCCGGGTCCACCACGCGTTCCTGTTCACCGGCACCCGCGGCGTGGGCAAGACCACCATCGCGCGCATCTTCGCCAAGTCGCTGAACTGCGAGCAGGGTACCAGCGCCGACCCGTGCGGCCAGTGCGCGGCCTGCCTGGACATCGACGCCGGCCGCTACATCGACCTGCTGGAAATCGACGCCGCGTCCAACACCGGTGTGGATGACGTGCGCGAGGTGATCGAGAACGCGCAGTACATGCCCTCGCGCGGCAAGTACAAGGTCTACCTGATCGACGAAGTGCACATGCTGTCCAAGGCGGCGTTCAACGCGCTGCTGAAGACGCTGGAAGAACCGCCGGAGCACGTGAAGTTCCTGCTGGCCACCACCGATCCGCAGAAGCTGCCGGTCACCGTGCTCAGCCGCTGCCTGCAGTTCAACCTCAAGCGCCTGGATGAAGACCAGATCCAGGGCCAGATGACCCGCATCCTGGCGGCGGAAGCGATCGAGGCCGATGGAAGCGCCATCGTGCAGCTGGCCAAGGCCGCTGACGGCAGCCTGCGCGATGGCCTGTCACTGCTGGACCAGGCGATCGCCTATGCCGGCGGCGCGCTGCGTGAGGACGTGGTGCGCACCATGCTGGGTACCGTGGACCGCACCCAGGTGGCGGCGATGCTCGATGCGCTGGCCGACGGCGATGGCCCGCGCCTGCTGCAGGTGGTAGCCGCGCTGGCAGAGTTCTCGCCGGACTGGAGTGGTGTGCTGGAAGCGCTGGCCGAAGGGCTGCACCGCATCCAGGTGCAGCAGCTGGTGCCGGGCGCTGCTGCGGCGGAAGGCCTGGATGTCGCCGCATTCGCCGAGCGCCTGCGCCCGGAAGTGGTGCAGCTCTGGTACCAGATGGCCTTGAATGGCCGCCGCGACCTGCCGCTGGCACCCAGCCCGCGCGCGGGCTTTGAAATGGCCGTGCTGCGCATGCTGGCGTTCCGTCCGGCCGCAGCGGTACCGCCGGTGCCGAAGGCCGTCGACGGTGCGTTGGGCGGCACGCCGGGTGGCAACGCTGCCGGTGGTGGCGCCGGTACCGGTAGCCGCGATGCGACGCCGGCCGCTGCTGCCGCTTCGGGCAGCCCGGCGGTGGCGGCGCAGGCAGCCGCGCCGGTGCAGGCCGCGCCGCGCGAACCTGAACCCGAGCCCGAACCGGCCCCGCAACCGGAACCAGATCCGACGCCCGAGCCCGAGCCGGTGCCGGTGGAAGAGCCCGTGTCGCCGCCGCCGGTGAAGGCTGAGCCACAGGCGCCGGCGCCTGCCGTCACTGCAGAGGCAGGCGACGACCTGCCGCCGTGGGCCACTGACGAAGCCGTGGCGCGTGACGAGGCATTGGCGGCCGAGATGTCCGGCCCGGACGCCGCCATGGCTGCGCCCTGGCACGAACCGCCGGCTCCCGTCGCGGCTCCCAGCGAGCCTGCGCCGCCCGAGCGCCCGTTCCGCGCCGAAGGCATTGCCATTGCGCCGGCCGAACATGCCAAGCCGGCCCCGGCGCATGCCGCCGCGCCGCAGGAAGGTGTCAGCGAGCTGGCCACGGCCGAAGACTGGCTGGACCTGGTCGCCAACAGCGGCCTCAGCGGCCCCTCGCGACAGCTGGCCGCCAACGCCGCCTTCATCAGCTGCCAGCATGGGACCTTGAAACTGGGCCTTTCGCCCGGATTTGAATACCTGCGCTCGGAGCGCGCGCTGGCTGCCTTGGGCGAGATGCTGCAGAAGGCCCTCGGCCAGGCGCCGAAGATCGTGGTCGAGACCGTGGAAACCGAACACGTTCCGGCCGAGACCCTGCATCAGCGGGCCGACCGCCAGCGTGGCGAGCGGCAGCAGGTGGCAGAGGCCGTTTTCATGGACGACCCGGAAGTGCAGGTGCTGATCCAGCAGCACGGTGCCCGGGTTGTTTCCGATTCCATCCGTTCTTTTGACGAGTAAGACACCATGCGCGGAAACATCGCCCAACTGATGCAGCAGGCCCAGAAGATGCAGGAAAACCTGCAGAAGGCCCAGGAAGAAATCGCCAAGATCGAAGTGACCGGCAGTGCCGGCGGCGGCATGGTCAGCGTGACCCTGACCGGTGCCAAGGAATGCCGCAAGGTGCGCATCGACCCGTCGCTGACCAGCGACCCGGAGATGCTGGAAGACCTGATCGCCGCCGCCTTCAACGACGCTTCGAACAAGATCGACGCCGAGTCGAAGTCGAAGATGGGTTCGGCCACCGCCGGCATGCAGCTGCCGCCGGGCATGAAGCTGCCGTTCTGATTGCCAGCGTGGCACCCGTGCAAGCGGGTGCCACAGAATCTGTAGCTGTCGAGCCTGCTCGACGCCATGAAAGCATGCCGCCGTGTCCGCACCCCTGCTTGAACAATTGATCGACGCACTGCGGGTGCTGCCTGGCGTGGGCCAGAAGACCGCACAGCGCATGGCCTACCACCTGCTCGAGCGCGAGCGCGAAGGTGGCCAGCGACTGGCCGAAGCCCTGGCGCTGGCGGTGGAGCGCATCGGCCACTGCGCGCAGTGCCGCGACTTCAGCGAAACCGAGCTGTGCCCGACCTGTGCCAACAGCAGCCGCGAGCGCAGCCAGCTGTGCGTGGTCGAATCGCCGGCCGACCGCCTGGCCATCGAAAACGCCACCGGCTTCCGCGGTGTCTACTTCGTGCTGCAGGGCCGGCTGTCGCCGCTCGATGGCATCGGCCCGCGCGAGCTGGGCCTGGAGCAGCTGGAGCAGCGTCTGGCCGAAGGTGAGGTGCAGGAGCTGATCATCGCCACCAGTGCCACCGTCGAAGGCGAAGCCACCGCGCACTACCTGGCGCAGCTGGCGCGCGCGCGCAAGGTGCAGCCCAGCCGCCTGGCGCAGGGCCTGCCGCTCGGCGGCGAACTCGAATACGTTGACCGCGGCACGCTGTCGCACGCGTTCGGCACGCGCAGCGAATTCCGCGACTGAGCGCTGTCCGGGCAGCGCCCGGCGTGTCCGGCCTACAATGCGGAAGACATCCCGCCGAGGCCGACCATGAGCAACGAAACCCTCTTCAGCAAGATCATCCGTCGCGAGATCCCGGCCACCATCGTCTACGAGGACGACGAGGTGCTGGGCTTCAAGGACATCGCACCGCAGGCGCCGGTGCACGTACTGTTCATTCCGAAGAACGAGATCATCCCGACCCTGGACGACCTGCAGCCGTCGCAGGCGCACCTGATCGGGAAGCTTGCCCTGGCTGCCGCCGAATATGCGCGCCGCGAAGGGTTCGCGCAGGACGGCTACCGCATCGTGATGAACTGCCGCGAGGATGCCGGGCAGACCGTGTTCCACATCCACATGCACCTGCTGGCCGGTGCGCCGCTGGGGCATTTCGGTACGCCGGGGCGCTGAGCGCCCGGCATCCACCATTGCCCGCAGTGGATCCATGCGATGCGTGGATGAAAAAAAGGCCGCCCGAAGGCGGCCTTTTTCGATCACGCATGGCCGGTGGCGATCACCACCAGCCCCAACGGCCGTAACCACCCCAGTACGGGCCATACGGGCCCGGGCCCCACGGGCCATAGGGGTAGGGCACCACATCGACCTGGCGCTGTTCCGGCCACAGGTAGATCACATCGGCCGACAGCTTCGGCAGGCGATAGTCGTACTCCCCGATGCGGGTGTTCTGGTAGCCGTCGATCTTGCCGATGAAGGTCACGTCGCGGCCGGCTTCAAACACGGCCGGGTCGTAGAAGCCGGCGCGGCAGGCAATGAAGCGGCCGTCGCTGGCGTCGGACGAGGTGGTGTTCGGGCGGCCACTGGCGTTGAGGGGGCGCGAGATCATCTGGAAGCAGGTCTCGCCCTGGCCGGGCTTGGTCTCAATGATGCGACCACCCCATCGGACCGGCGTGCCGACCTGCTGGGTGGCGACCGAGTCGCGCGGGGAGACCAGGCTGAACTGTCCCTGCAGCGGCTTGGGGGCCGTGGCGCAGGCCGACAGGGCCAGCGTGGCCACAGCGGTGAGGAGGAACTTGGTGTTCATGGGGAGGCTCCGGAAGTCGGGCGATGCCTGCGCAGGTCCCGCAATAATGAAGCGAGGTCGGTGCAAGTTCCAGCGTAACGCGCGTCGGCGAAACGCTGGCTGAGTGCCAGCAGGGCGGGGTCGGGGCGCACGGCGTGTACCCGTCGTGACCAGTCGCATGCCGTCTCGTGGGGGGCGCGGGCCAGGCCAAGGCGCGCATAGCGCCGCCCCAGCCGGTGCCAGGCGCGCAGCAGCGGGTCGCGCTCGCGCTCGCCGCGGGCCAGCAGCCAGGCCATCCATGCCAATGCCAGCAGTGCGGCGACCACGAAGCCGGCCACCAGCTGCGCCGGCCCGAGATCATCCAGCCCGAACGGCCTGAGCAGCTGCTGCTGACGGCGTGCGTCGAAGGAAAGCACCAGGTCGTTCCAGCCACGGCGCAGCCAGTCACCCATCTGCCCCAGCTGCAGCCAGCGCTGCTGCAGCGGGGTGTCCGTGCCGGCCTGCAAGCGGTCGTCCAGCGTGTCCAGGATGCGTTCCGGTGCCACGGCCGCAGTCGGGTCCACCCGGACCCAGCCGCGCTGGGGCAGCCAGACTTCGGCCCAGGCGTGGGCGTCCATGCGCCGCACTACCCAGTAGTCCCCGATGCGGTTGCGGGTGCCACCTGCGAAGCCGGTCACCACCCGGGCCGGAATGCCGGCGTTGCGCATCAGCACCACGAAGGCCGAGCTGAAGTGCTGGCAGAAGCCGGCCTTGTAGTTGAACAGGAAATCGTCGACCGGATCGCGCCCGGCCACCGGGGTATCGAGCGTGTAGGAGAAGTCGCGGGTGATCCACTGCAGCGCTCGGCGGACGATGGCTTCGTCATCGTTGCCGGCCTCCTGCCGCCATTGCCGTGCCAGCTGGGCGGTGCGCGGATTGAAGCCGGGGGGAAGCTGCAGCGCGGCACGGCGCAGGTAGGGCGACAGATCGGTGTCGAACCGTTGCGGAGGCGCCGAATGCAACCGCCAGCGGCTGAGCGCGGACAGCGTGCGGTCGCTGCGCAGGCTCATGTCCGCATCGAAACTGCTGCCTTCCGGTGCGCGGCTGGGCAGGTCCAGGGCCACCAGCAGGCGACGGTCGGTGGGTTCGTAGTCGATCTGGTAGTCCCATCCCTGTGCGGCGGCTTCGACCACGGGGGCGGGGCGCCGGGCCGTCGCGCGATCGCGGCTCCAGCGGTGGCCATCGAAGGAAGTCAGCACCGGGCCGCGCCAATAGCGCTGCGCGGGCTCGGGCACCGCGCCGAAGAACTGCACGCGCAGCGCCGGGGTGTCGTCGGCCATCAGGTCCAGCCATTGGTCCGGCGCCATGCTGTCAGCCAGGCCGGGTGTACCCACCGCTCGTTCGGGTACGCCCCACAACGGCGTGGACAAGCGCGGGAACAGCCAGAAGCAGGCCAGTGCCAGCGGCAGGCCGATGCCAAGCAGGCGGCCGACGCCGCGCAGTTGACCGTGCAGTGGCAGGCGTGGGCTGCGGCCCTCGTCCTGGGCCAGGCGTTGCAGGGCCAGCAGTGCGGCAACCGCGGCCAGCGCAGCCAGTCCCGTGGTCAGCGGGCCTTGGTCGAGCAGGAAGGCCGCGAACGGCGAGAACAGCGCGAAACCGAGCAGGCTGCGCGCATCACGCAGGTTGCGCAGTTCGCTGGATTTGATGGCCAGCATCGCCGCCAGCAGCGCACAGCCGGTATCACGCCCCGGCCGCACCATGCCCATCTGCCAGACGATGGTGGCGAGCATGGCCAGCACCAGCAGCAGGCGCACCGGCATCGGCAGCACCCGCCGCCAGGAAAGCGCAGCGGTCAGCACGGCGGTGATCGCGATCACGACGGCCAGCACCGGCGGCAGCTGCAGCAGCAGTGGCAGCAGCGCCAGCGCTGCGCTGGTCAGGGTCCAGCTGCGGGCGTTGCGATCGAGCAGGACGGCAGGCTCAGTCATGGGGCATCAGCGCCAGTGCGCGCAGGCACAGGTGGTGGTGGCTGGCGCCCTGGCCGGGCCCGAACGGGGGATGGGCTGGAAGCAGCAGCGTGTAGCGCCGGCCTTCGCGCTCGGCCATGTCGACCCAGCGTGCCAACCGCGCGATGCGTGCTTCATGGCCCAGCGGCGCCAGCGTGCGCCAGTCCAGCACCACTTCGATGCCGATCGGCTTCTCGTATTCGCGCACCAGCAGGCTGTCGCGGCGTGCCGAGTGTTTCCAGGCAATGCTGCGCGGGGCGTCGCCGGCACGATAGGGGCGCAGCTGGTGCAGCTCTTCGCCACTGGCATGGGCGCGGGTGTGCAGTGGATCGCTGCCACTTTCCGGAAGGGGTGGTGCCAGTGCCTCGGCCAGTGGATAAACCAGCAGCGGCTGCTCCGGCCACACCCACGACCATGCCCGCACCAGCCCCAGCGGCTGCGTGCTGGACAGGCGGATGCGCGGCAGTTCCAGCCAGCCGCGGCGCTCGCTGGGGACATCCAGCTCCACTTCGCCGCGACCGTGTGCAGGCAGTGCGACCCACGCCTCGCTTGCGCCCAGCTGCAGGTGCAGCCCGTGGCGCGCGCGCGGGTCGCGCAACGACAGGTCCACGCGCAGGCGCAGGGGGTGCCCGGCCGGAACCGGCTCGGCGGAGATTGCATCGATCTGTATGCCGGACAGCTGCAGGTGCGCGGCAATGGCGCTGGCGATCGCTGCTGCGGCCAGCAACAGTGCCAGCAGCAGGGCCGGGTTGTTGTTGTAGTTCAATGCGCCCAGCAGCATCGCCGACAGCAGGGTGGCGACGAACAGGCCGAAGCGCGTCGGCAGTACATAGATGCGATGGCGATCCAGTCGCTGCGGCAGGGCTTCGGGCCTGCGTGGGCGTGCCAGCAGCTGCATGCGTGCCCAGCGTGTGGCCACCTTCAGTCCACCGCGACGGTCTGCAGGATCGCCCGCGCCAGTGCCGGCCCGGAGCTGGATTCGGCCTCCGCCACCAGGCGATGGCCGGCCACTGCCACGAACAGGGTCTGCACGTCTTCGGGCACCACATGCCCGCGGCCGAGCAGCAGTGCATGCGCCCTGGCGGCACGCAGCAGGGCCAGCCCGGCGCGCGGTGACAGGCCCACGCGTACGCCGGCATGCTGGCGGCTGCGGGTCAACAGTGCCTGCACGTAGTCGATCAGCGCGTCGCTGGCGTGTACCTGGCCAACGGCTTCACGCAGCGCACGCACCTGGGTGTCATCCAGCTTCGGCACCGCGCGGGCGATCAGGTCGCGGCGATCGCTGCCACGCAGCAGCTCGCGCTCGGCCTGCACGCTCGGGTAGCCCATCGCCAGCCGCAGCAGGAAACGATCGAGCTGCGAATCCGGCAACGGGAAGGTGCCGGACAGGTCGACCGGGTTCTGCGTGGCGATCACGAAGAATGGATCGGGCAGTGGATGCGTCTGTCCATCCAGGGTGACCTGCTGCTCGGCCATCGCCTCCAGCAACGCACTCTGCGTGCGCGGCGGTGCGCGGTTGATCTCATCGGCCAGCAGCACGTGGGTGAACACCGGGCCGGGGTGGAACTGGAACTGGCGGCTGCCGGCCTCGTACACCGATACGCCCAGTACGTCCGCCGGCAACAGGTCGGAAGTGAACTGCACGCGCTGGAAGCTGAGGCCGAGGCTGCTGGCCAATGCATGCGCCAGCGTGGTCTTGCCCAGCCCAGGCAGATCTTCGATGAGCAGGTGGCCGCCGGAAAGCAGGGCGACAAAGGCCAGCCTGACTTCCGGCACCTTGCCCAGTACCAGTGCGTTCACCTGATCCTGTGCCTCCCGCAGGGCCTGGCGCAGTTGATCGGTTAGCATGCTGGGATTGGGGGACGAGGCTGGCATGATCGTCTCAGGTCTGGAATCCACTCGATTATCCATAGAGCAATGCAAGGCGAACAGCGCGCGCGGGCAATATTTCTCTGGTTATGGACGCTGATCACAGCGGCCAAGCTGGTGGTGGCTGCACGCCTGCCGCTGTTCGTCGATGAGGCGTTCTATTGGCAGGAAGGCCAGCACCTGGCCGCCGCCTATTCCGACCTGCCGGGGTTGACAGCATGGCTTGCACGCCTGGGCGTGGAAATCGGTGGCCATCACGTGCTCGCATTGCGCCTGCCGTTCCTGGCCATCGGTGCGTTGCTGCCGTTGCTGGTGGTGCGCATCGCCACGCGCTGGTTTGGCAACGTCGCAGGGTGGCAGGCGGGCAGCCTGACCCTGCTGATGCCGCTGTCGGCCACGCTGGGCCTGCTGGCCGTGCCGGATGTGCCGATGGCGCTGGCGGCGGTGATCTGCCTGCAGGCCGGTGCGCGCCTGCTGCACAACGTGGATGCGTCGTCGGCGATGAAGCTGGCGCTGGGCCTGCTGATCGGTGCGCTCAGCCACTACCGTTTCATTGGCGTCATCGGTGTCGGCTTCATTGCGCTGCTGGCGCTGCCGCAGGGCCGCCGCATGCTGGCCGACCCGCGCGTATGGGTGGCGCTGGCGGTGGGTGTACTGGCCTGGCTGCCGTTGCTGGCGTGGAATGCGGACAACCATGATGCCGGCCTGAAGTTCCAGGTGGTCGAGCGCCACCCGTGGACGTTCGAGTGGGAAGGGCTGTGGTTCCTGGTGATCCAGCCGATGCTGGTGACGCCGATCCTGTGCATCGCGATGTGGAAGGTCGCCCTGGCGGGTACCCGCAGCGGTGGTGGTGTGCGGGTGCAATGGCGCTATTTCGGCCTGGTGGGCGGGGTGTCGACGCTGGGCATCTTCCTGCTGGGCTTCTTCACCGATGTCGAGCGGATCAGTTTCCATTGGCCGTTGCCGGGCTACCTGGCGCTGCTGGTGGCCGTGCCGGTGGTCCTCAACGGCTGGCCACGCTGGCTGCGCCGCACCGGCTGGTGGCTGGCGGCTGCAGGCACCGTACTGGCTTTCGGCTACTACCTGATGGCGTCCACGCCGGCGCTGCGCGAGCAGATGGCCGGCAGCAAGTACTACCCGCGCAACTTTGCCGGCTGGCAGCCGCTGGCCGTGGCGGTGCGCGACGAACTGCGGCAGATGCCGCCGGGCACGCGTGTGCTGGCGGGCAACTTCAAGGTCGGTGCCGAACTGGGCTTCCAGCTGGGCAACGGTGATATCGAGGTGTTGCCGCACCCGCTCAACGACAAGCATGGGCGGACCGCACAGCTGGCACAGTGGGGCCTGCTGCACGAAGGCCCGCGCAGTGCGCCGATGCTGCTGGTGCTGTCACCCAGCGACCAGCGCTACCGCGATCTGCTGGCGCGCTATCACGCCATCTGCGAGCAGGTGGGGCCGTTGCCGGCGCCGCGCGTGGTCAGCAGCGATCATGGTTTCCAGCGCTTCCTGCTGTTCCAGCTGCCGGTGCAGCGCGCGCAGGGGCCCTGCGTGACGCCGGCAATGGCCTGGCTGGATGCGCCGTCCAACGGTGAGAAGGTCTCCGGAACGCTCGCCATCAAGGGCTGGGCATTCAAGGATGGCGTGGGGTTGGCGCGCATCGAAGTGCTGGTCGATGGCCATTCGATTGGCGATGCGCGCTACGGGCGCATGTTCGACATCCGCCACACCTGGCCGGACAGCACCGATCCGCAGCATCCGGCGGTGGGCTTCGACGCATCGCTGGATACCACCACGCTGGCGCCGGGGCGGCATTGGCTTGGCCTGCGCCTGCACGGCCGCGACGGCAGCGTGGAGGCGTGGCAGGAGCAGCCGTTCGAAGTTCGTTGAGGTCCCCTGGTCCTGTAGAGCCGAGCCGATGCTCGGCTGCTTCTGCTACAGATGGCGGGCAGCCTAAAAAAAAGACGGCCGAGCAAGGGCTCGGCTCTACCGTTCACGGCACCGCGAATCCAGCCCTGCGCAGCAGGCCGCACAGCGCGATCAGTGGCAGGCCGACCAGCGCGGTCGGGTCGCGGTTGTCGATTGCCTCGAACAGGCTGATGCCCAGGCCCTCGCACTTGAAGCTGCCGGCGCAGTCCAGCGGCTGCTCGGCGGCGACGTAGCGGATGATTTCCTGCGGGTCCAGCACGCGGAAGCGTACTTCGGTCAGATCCAGGGTGGCGAGGGATTCTCCATCCCGCCTGAGACTGATCGCCGTGTGAAAGCGCACCGTCTGTCCGGACATTGCCGCCAGCTGCGCACAGGCCGCCTCGACCGTGCCCGGCTTGCCCAGCGGCTGACCGTTCAGGTCGGCCACCTGGTCCGAGCCGATCACCCAGGCGCCCGGATGGCGGGCGGCCACGTCGGCGGCCTTGGCGGCGGCCAGGCGCGTGGCCAGGGCCAGCGGGGTCTCGGCGCCCAGAGGGGTTTCATCCACGTCCGGGCGTGCGCAGTCGAAGGGCAGGCCCAGCCGTTCCAGCAGTTCGCGACGGTAGCGGGAGGTGGAGGCCAGGACCAGTGACATGTGACAATACCGGGGCAGGGCGCGGCAGTCTGGCCCCTCCACGGCGCCAGCGGCAAGTGCTGCAGGGCGGGCATTTGACAGCGGGCGGTGCGATCCTTAGTATTCAGCGGCTTATGTCCGCGAACGTGCCCGAAACGCTGGATGCCTGGCGGATGGTTGTAGCGCGAAGGCGCTTCGACGGTCAGGTCTCCCTGGCTGAATTGACCCGCCTGCAGGGGTTGGTCGCAGATACCGACGGCGAGTGTGTCTACTCGCTTGAATTCGGTCGCGACGACGTCTTGCGGGTATCCTATGTGGAACTGACCATCGACACCGCGCTGCCGCTGACCTGTCAGCGCAGCATGCAGCGATTCCTGTTGCCGGTGAAGGTGACCCAGAGGCTTGGCCTGATCCGCGACGAGGACGAGGAATCGTCCCTGCCGGAGGAATACGAGGCGTTGCTGGTGCCGGAAGACGGCCAGCTGCGTCCGCTGGATCTGGTCGAGGACGAATTGGTGCTGGCGGTGCCCGTGGTGCCGCTGTCGCCCGACGGTGAAGCAGTCGACAAGGACTGGGCACCGAGCGAAGAAGAAACGAAGAAGGCCAACCCGTTTGCGGCGTTGGCAGCACTGAAGAAACAATAGCAGCCGGATTGTCGTCGGCGGCTGCGGCGAAAGCGAAAGTGTGCTGGGCGCTGGCGTCCTGCGCGACGATACGACGAAGCAAATCGAACCGAGTTTGGAGCAATCCCATGGCTGTGCAGAAATCCCGTGTCACCCCGTCCCGCCGCGGCATGCGTCGTGCCCACGACGCCCTGAGCGCCAAGCAGCTGTCGACCGACCCGACCACCGGCGAAGTGCACCTGCGTCACCACATCACTGCCGACGGTTTCTACCGCGGCAAGAAGGTCATCCAGACCAAGACCTCGGCTGTCGAAGAAGATTGATGTGCCGGGAAGGCCGCTGCCTCCGGGCAGCGGCCTTTGCCTTCTTTCCCGGGCGTGCCGGTGATCGGCGGCCCGCGCAACAGGAAACATGATGAGCAAGCGGATCTATTCGAGGATCGCGGGCACCGGTAGCTATTTGCCGGAAAAAGTCCTGACCAACGCCGACCTGGAAAAAATGGTCGAAACCTCGGATGAGTGGATCCAGTCGCGCACCGGCATTCGTGAACGGCACATCGCGGCCGAAGGCGAAACCACCAGCGACCTTGGCTACAACGCCGCCCTGCGCGCGCTTGAAGCCGCAGGCATCGATGCCTCGCAGCTCGACATGATCGTGGTCGGCACGACCACCCCTGATCTCATTTTCCCGTCCACCGCGTGCCTGATCCAGGCCAAGCTCGGTGTGGCCGGGTGCCCCGCCTTCGACGTCAACGCAGCCTGTTCCGGCTTCGTGTTCGCGCTGGGCGTGGCCGACAAGTTCATCCGCTCCGGCGACTGCAAGCACGTGCTGGTGATCGGCACCGAAACGCTGACCCGCATGGTCGACTGGAACGATCGCACCACCTGCGTGCTGTTCGGCGATGGCGCCGGCGCCGTCGTGCTCAAGGCCGACGAAGACACCGGCATCCTCAGCACCCACCTGCATGCCGATGGCAGCAAGAAGGAACTGCTGTGGAACCCGGTCGGCGTTTCGACCGGCTTCAAGGACGGCGCCAACGGTGGCGGCACCATCAACATGAAGGGCAACGACGTGTTCAAGTACGCCGTCAAGGCGCTGGACTCGGTCGTGGACGAGACCCTGGCTGCCAACGGCCTGGACAAATCCGACCTGGACTGGCTGATCCCGCACCAGGCCAACCTGCGCATCATCGAAGCCACCGCCAAGCGGCTGGAGATGTCGATGGACCAGGTCGTGGTGACCGTCGACAAGCACGGCAACACCTCCTCCGGCTCGGTGCCGCTGGCGCTGGATGCCGCGGTGCGTTCGGGCAAGGTCGAGCGTGGCCAGTTGCTGCTGCTGGAGGCCTTCGGCGGCGGCTTCACCTGGGGTTCGGCCCTGCTGCGCTATTGATAGTGCAAGTTACGACAATGTGAAGTCTTGTCGTTACGGCCCCTCCGGGGCCGTAACGCGTTTAAGGAGGACCTGTCATGGTTGAGCCCATCGTCATCGAAGGGCAACGTGCCTGGCTGAAGCAATACGGCAAGGGAAGCCGGGCAATGGCCCTGGGCCTGCTCAATTTTGTTGCGCGCCGTTTCCATCTGGATGCGCTGCGCCCGCCGCCGCACCGCGGTGGCGACGCCGCACGCGAAACCGAGGCCCGCCGCCTCGCGGAACTGCAGGCGCAGGGTGTGAACGTGCCGGACGTACTGGGCACCGGTCATGCCGCGCTGGTGATCGGCGACAACGGCAGCTCGTTCAATACCTGCCTGCGCGAAGCCGACGAAGCCGGTCGCGATCAGCTGGTGATGGCGGCGATGCTGGCCATTGCTGAAGCTCATGCCCGCGGCGCCTATTTCGGGCAGCCATTGCCGCGCAACCTCACATGGGATGGCGAGAAGGTCGGCTTCATCGATTTCGAGGAAGATCCGCTGGAAGTGATGGATCTGTCCGAAGCGCAGGCCCGCGACTGGCTGATGTTCGGCTACGGCGTGGCCAAGTACTACGCCGACCGCCCCGGGCACCTGCAGGCGATGATGGCCGAGGCGATGGGTGACGTTCAGGCACCGGTGCGCGAGCACGTGCATGCGGTCAGCGGCCGCCTGCGCAGCCTGGCCCGGGTCTGCATGAAGCTGGGCCGTTCGGCGCGCGCGCTGGCCCATTCCATCTTCATCGCCCACGGCGCCAGCACCGCCGGCGTGTTGATGCTGGTGGGCCTGTGCGTGGATTTCCTCGCCGACGGCGACCTGGACGTCCTGCAGCTGTTCTGCTGAGGCTGATAGGGGTCAGATCCCTTTTCCGCAGGAAAAGGGATCTGACCCCGTTGCGCTTGCCCGGCCATTCACCATACGCGTGCATACGCGCACGTACAGACGACACGGCATGTTCCCCCTTATCATGGCCCGCTTCGATTGCAACAAGCGGATGACCGCGTGACCGTATCCACCCTCGCTTTTGTCTTCCCCGGCCAGGGCTCGCAGTCTGTGGGCATGGTGGCCGAGCTGGCCGAACTGCACCCACAGGTGCGTGAAGCCTTCACCGAGGCATCCGATGGTGCCGGCGTCGACCTGTGGGCGCTGTCCCAGGGCGGCCCGGAGGAAATGCTCAACCGTACCGAATACACCCAGCCGGCCCTGCTGGCCGCGAGCATCGGCGTGTGGCGCGCCTGGAACGCCGTGGGCGGTCCGCACCCGTCGGTATTGGCCGGCCACAGCCTGGGCGAGTACACCGCCCTGGTTGCCGCAGGCGCACTGAGCCTGCATGACGGTGCGCACCTGGTGCGCCTGCGCGGCCAGCTGATGCAGGAAGCCGCACCGGCCGGTGTCGGCGCCATGGCCGCCGTGCTCGGCGCTGAAGACCAGCTGGTGCTGGACGTCTGCGCCGAAGCGGCAGGCAGCCAGGTGGTGGTGCCGGCCAACTTCAATTCGCCGGGCCAGATCGTGATCGGTGGCGACGCCGACGCGGTCGACCGTGCGCTGGCGCTGCTGGCCGAGAAGGGCGTGCGCAAGGCGGTCAAGCTGGCCGTCAGCGTGCCCTCGCACACCCCGCTCATGCGCGAAGCCGCCAACCGCCTGGCCGAAGTGATGGCCGGCCTGTCCTGGCACGCGCCGCAGCTGCCGGTGGTACAGAACGTCGACGCCCAGGTGCACAGCGGCATCGACGCGATCCGCACCGCGCTGGTCCAGCAGCTGTACCAGCCGGTACAGTGGACCGGGTGCGTGCAGGCGCTGGCTGCCCGTGGCGTCACCCGGATCGCCGAGTGCGGCCCGGGCAAGGTGCTGACCGGCCTGGTCAAGCGCATCGACAAGGCCATCGACGGCCGTTCGCTGGCCACGCCGGGCGACTTCGACGCCGCCCGCGAGGCATGGTCGGCCTGATCCCCCCTGTTCCTGCCGACCGTACCGGTGGCCGCGGCAAGCGGCACGGGTGCGGCGGTCGCCCCAGCCTGAGGAAAACATCATGAGCAAGCCCCTGCAGGGTGAAATCGCACTGGTCACCGGCGCCAGCCGTGGCATCGGTGCCGCCATCGCCGATCTGCTGGCCGCCCAGGGCGCCACCGTCATCGGTACCGCCACCACTGAATCCGGCGCTGCCGCGATCGGCGAACGCCTGGCCGCCCACGGTGGTCACGGCCGCGCGCTGAACGTCACCGATGCCGCCGCGCTGGACAGCGTGCTCGATGGCATCGCCAAGGAATTCGGCCCGATCTCGATCCTGGTCAACAATGCCGGCATCACCCGCGACAACCTGCTCATGCGCATGAAGGACGAGGACTGGGCGTCGATCATCGACACCAACCTGACCAGCGTGTTCCGCACCAGCAAGGCGGTGATGCGCGGCATGATGAAGGCGCGCAAGGGCCGCATCATCAACATCGCATCGGTGGTGGGCGTGACCGGCAATGCCGGCCAGGCCAACTACGCCGCGGCCAAGGCGGGCATCATCGGCTTCAGCAAGTCGCTGGCCAAGGAAATCGGTTCGCGCGGCGTCACCGTCAATGTTGTCGCACCTGGCTTCATCGACACCGACATGACCAAGGCGTTGCCGGAAGAAGCGCGCACCGCGCTGATCAACGACATCGCCCTCGAACGCCTGGGGTCGCCGGAAGACATCGCCCATGCGGTGGCCTTCCTGGCCAGCCCGGCTGCCGGTTACATCACCGGCGAAACCCTCCATGTGAACGGCGGCATGTACATGCCGTAAGCAAGGGGCGCAGGGATTGCGCCGCAAGTGGTTGATCTGCGGAGGTTTTTGCTGCAATGCAAGGCCGCGCCGGTTTCCACTACACTATCCCACGGCCATCGCCTTTGATGGCGACCACTTTTGAACCACAACTCCATCTGGAGCGAGATCCCATGAGCACCATCGAAGAACGCGTCAAGAAAATCGTCGTCGAACAGCTTGGCGTCAAGGAAGAAGAAGTCACCAACAGCGCATCGTTCGTCGATGACCTGGGCGCTGACTCGCTGGACACCGTCGAGCTGGTGATGGCCCTGGAAGAAGAATTCGAGTGCGAGATCCCGGACGAAGAAGCCGAGAAGATCAGCACCGTGCAGGCCGCCATCGACTACATCAAGGCCCACGTCAAGGCCTGATGTCAGACGGCAGTGCGCGCGCGGGCCCACGCTCGCCGCGCACCGCACCCCATGGGGCCGCAGTTGCGGCCCCGTGTGTTTGAGCATCACACCGAAGCAAACCGAGTTGCCCGTTGAAATCAGCCGGGTCAGGAGAATCAGCAATGAAGCGTCGCGTCGTCGTAACCGGCCTGGGTATCGTCTCGCCGTTGGGCAATGATCTGGCCAGCAGCTGGGAAGGCATCACCCACGGTCGTTCGGGCATCGGTCCGCTGACCAACGTTGCGGATGCCTATCTGGATCGGTTCACCACCAAGATTGCAGGTGAGGTCAAGGGATTCGACATCACCGCCGACAATGAATTGTTCGGCAAGTTCCGGGTCAGCGGCAAGGATGCCAAGAAGATGGACCCGTTCATCCATTACGGCCTCGGTGCCTCGTTCATGGCCCTGCACGACTCGGGCCTGGAGATCACCGACGCCAATGCCGAGCGCATCGGCGCCATCGTCGGCGCCGGCATCGGCGGCCTGCTCGGCATCGAAGAGCAGACCATCGAGTTCCACGAGGGCAAGAAGATCTCGCCCTTCTACGTGCCAAAGACCATCATCAACATGCTGCCGGGCCAGCTGAGCATCATCACCGGCCTGAAGGGCCCGTCGTTCTCGGCGGTGTCGGCCTGCGCGACCTCGAACCATTCGATCGGTACCGCGATGCGCATGATCCAGTACGGCGACGCCGACGTGATGGTGGTTGGCGGTGCCGAACGTGGCTCGTCGCCGACCGCGCTGGGCGGCTTCTGCGCGATGAAGGCCATGAGTACCCGCAACGACGCCCCGGAACAGGCCTCCCGCCCATGGGACAAGGACCGCGACGGCTTCGTGCTGGGCGACGGCGCCGGCATCCTGATCCTGGAAGAGTACGAGCACGCCAAGGCACGTGGCGCGAAGATCTACTGCGAACTGGCCGGCTTCGGCGCCAGCTCCGACGCGTACCACATGACCGCACCGAGCGAGAACGGCGAAGGCGCCGCGCGCTGCATGGTCATGGCCATGAAGGACGCGGGCGTGACCCCGGAACAGGTGGGTTACCTCAACGCGCACGGCACCTCCACGCCGCTGGGCGACCTGGGCGAGACCATGGCGATGAAGACCGCCTTCGGCGACCACGCCTACAAGATGATGGTCAGCTCCACCAAGTCGATGACCGGCCACCTGCTGGGCGCTGCCGGCGGCGTGGAAGCGATCTTCTCGGTGATGGCACTGCAGGACAACGTCATCCCGCCGACCATCAACCTGCAGCAGCCGGGCGAAGGCTGCGACCTGGACTACGTGCCCAACGAAGCGCGCCAGGCCAAGGTCGACGTGGTGATGTCCAATGGCTTCGGCTTCGGCGGCACCAACGGCACGCTGGTCTTCAAGCGCGTCTGACCGAGTTGTAGCGTCGGGCCATGCTCGACGCCGCGTTCTACGGAGCCGCCGCAAGGCGGCTTCCGTGCATCTGAACCCCAGAACTGGCTGCCATGACCCACGCACCGCTGATCCACCCGCTGCCGCACCCGATCGATCTGCTGGCCCTGCAGCAGCATGACCCGGCGCGCTTTCCGCTGCTGATGGAATCCACTGCCTCGGGCACCGCGCAGGGCCGCTGGAGCCTGCTGCTGGCCGCGCAGGGCGATGGCCTGCGACTGGATGCGGATGGCCAGGTGCGCGACCAGCACGACGCGGTGCACGCCGGCAGCTTCCTGCAGGTGCTGGACCGTGCCTGGCAGCGCGAACGCCTGCCGCATGACGGCAGCCACAGCCTGCCGTTCCGCGGCGGCTGGGCGTTGATGCTCGATTACGAAGTGGCCAGCCAGATCGAACCGGTGCTGCCGGCGCGTGCGCGCGAGGACGGCCGCCCGACCGCGCTGGCGCTGCGCTGCCCGGCCGCGGTGCTGCATGACCATCACAACGGCGCCAGCTTCGTCATCGCCGAGGCCGGCGAGCAGGCGTTGCTGGATGCGCTGGTGGCACTGGCCTCGGCCGCGCTGCCCGAGGCCGGGCAGGGCTGGCAGCCGCCGCAGGCGGTGGGCGAGGATGCGCCGCAGCGCTTCACCGATGGCGTGCGCCGGGTGATCGAGTACCTGCGTGCCGGCGACGTGTTCCAGGTGAACCTGTCGCGGCGCTGGAGCGCGCAGTTTGCCGCGCCGGTCAGCCCGCAGGCGCTGTACGCGCAGCTGCGCCGCGCCAACCCGGCACCGTTCGCCGGCCTGTTCAGCGCGCACGGCCGCCATGTGGTCAGTTCCTCGCCGGAGCGGCTGGTGTCGGTGCATGCCGGCCACGCGCAGACCCGTCCGATTGCCGGCACGCGTCCGCGCTTCGAGGGGGACGATGATGCCGCGCGCATCCAGGAGCTGGTCGGCCACCCCAAGGAGCGCGCCGAGCACGTGATGCTGATCGACCTGGAGCGCAACGACCTGGGCCGCATCTGCCTGCCCGGCACCGTGGTGGTCGATGAGCTGATGACGGTGGAGAGCTACGCGCATGTGCACCACATCGTCAGCAACGTCAGCGGCCACCTGCGCCCCGATGTGACCCCGGGCGAGGTGATCGCCGCCACGTTCCCGGGCGGCACCATCACCGGCTGCCCCAAGGTGCGCTGCATGCAGATCATCAGCGAGCTGGAGCAGGTGCCGCGTGGTGCCTACACCGGCGCGTTCGGCTGGCTGAACCGCGATGGCGACCTGGACCTGAACATCCTGATCCGCACCGCCGAAGTGGATGGCCACCAGGTCAGCTTCCGCACCGGCGCCGGCATCGTGGTCGATTCGGACCCGGACAAGGAACTGGACGAGACCCGCGCCAAGGCCCGCGGCCTGCTGCGCGCGCTGGGCCAGCCGGGCTGATCCGGTCGGGGTCGGATCCCTTGCGCACCGCGCGAGGGCTCTGACCCCCGCAGTCATGCCGCCGGGCGTTCATCCACGCATGGCGTGGATCTACTGATCGACCGTTGGCCGGCACGCAGGCGCCACCCCGGTCATGACCCCAATCCACCGGCACGGTATCCTGCACGACGGAATCGAGTGCAGAGGTAGTCCATGGCGGGAGCCAAGCGCGGGTGTCTGTTCGTGGTAACGCTGGTGGTGGTGCTGGCCGCCGTCGTGGCCGGCGCGGGCGCGTGGTTCTTCTACCAGCAGACCCGCTTCGCCGACGCCCCGATCACCCCGACCGCCGAGAGCGTGGTCATCGCCAGCGGCGATGGCATGAACAGCGTGCTGCGCAAGCTGCGCGATGCCGGCGTGGACGAGGGCCAGGACACCCAGTGGCAACTGCTGGCGCGCCAGCTCGATGCGGCCGGCAAGCTGAAGGTGGGCGAGTACGCGCTCAGTGGCGAGCTGACCCCGCGCGAGCTGTTGCTGCGCATGCGCGCCGGGAAGGTGCTGCAGCACCGCGTCACCATTGTCGAGGGCTGGAACATCCGCCAGCTGCGTGCCGCACTCAAGCGCGCCGAGCCGCTGCTGCACACCACCGATACCCTGGATGACGCCGCGTTGATGCAGCGCCTTGGCTTCGGTGGCCAGCACCCGGAAGGCCGCTTCCTGCCGGAGACCTACGTTTACCAGCGCGGCGACAGTGATCTGGACGTGCTCAAGCGCGCCCACGCCGCAATGGAAAAGGCGCTGGACGAAGCCTGGGAAAGCCGCGCGCCGGACCTGCCGATCAACACGCCCTACGAACTGCTGACGCTGGCGTCGATCATCGAGAAGGAAACCGCGCTGGCCAGCGAGCGCCCGCAGATCGCCGGCGTGTTCATGCGCCGCCTGAAGATCGGCATGCGCCTGCAGACCGACCCGACCGTGATCTACGGCATCGGTGCCGCGTATGACGGCAACATCCGCCGCCGCGACCTGACCACCGATACGCCGTACAACACCTATACCCGTGCCGGCCTGACCCCGACCCCGATCGCCATGCCCAGTCGCGACGCGCTGATGGCCGCGGCGCAGCCGGCCGCCGGTGATGCGCTGTACTTCGTCGCCGTGGGCGACGGCAGCGGCGCGCACGTGTTCTCGCCCAGCCTGGACCAGCACAACGCCGCCGTAGCCCGCTACCTGCAGCAGCTGCGCCAGCAACGTACCCAGGAGACCCCGGCGCAATGAGTCCCGCGCTGCTTCGCCACCCGCGTTTCGTCAGCCTGGAAGGCGGCGAGGGCGCAGGCAAGACCACCGCCATCAATGCCATCCGTGACTGCCTGCGCCGCCACGGCCACGAGGTGGTACTGACCCGCGAGCCGGGCGGTACGCCGCTGGCCGAGCGCATCCGCGGCCTGCTGCTGAAGCCCGATGCCGAGATCGCTGCCGAACCGCTCAGCGCCGAAGCCGAGCTGCTGCTGGTGTTCGCCGCACGCGCGCAGCATGTGCGCCAGGTGATTCGGCCGGCGCTGCAGCGCGGTGCCTACGTGCTGAGCGACCGCTTCACCGATTCCAGCTACGCCTACCAGGGCGGTGGCCGTGGCTTGGACCCGCAGTGGATTGCCGACCTGGAGCGCCGCGCGGTCGGCCTGCTGCCGGGCCTGACCCTGCTGCTGGATGTGGACGTGGCCGTGGGCCGCGCACGCGCCAACGGCCGTGACCTGTGGCCGGACCGCATCGAGAGCGAGCAGGACGATTTCTTCCAGCGCGTGCGCTCCGTGTTCCGCAGCCGCGCACAGCAGGACCCGCAGCGCTTCGCGCTGATCGACGCCGGCCAGGTGCAGGAACGCGTGGCCGCCGATGTGGTTGCACGTGTCGAGCGTTGGCTGCAGGACGGGGAGGGCGCATGAGCACGTTTTCGCCGTGGCAGCAGCGCGCGTTCGACCAGACCGTGGCCGCGCTCGACGCCGGTCGCCTCGGTCATGGCCTGCTGATCTGCGGCCCGGCCGGGCTGGGCAAGCGCGAGGTGGCGCTGGCGCTGGCCGACCACGTGCTGGCGCAGGGTGATGCAACGCACGCCACGCGCACGCGCCAGCTGATCGCCGCCGGCACCCATCCGGACCTGCAGCTGGTCAGCTTCATTCCGAACAAGAGCGGCGACAAGCTGCGTACCGAGATCGTCATCGAGCAGGTGCGCGAGATCACCGAAAAGCTGGCGCTGACCCCGCAGTACGGCGTGGCGCAGGTGGTGATCGTCGATCCGGCCGATGCGATCAACCGCTCGGCGGCCAATGCGCTGCTGAAGACCCTGGAAGAGCCGCAGCCCGGCCGCTACCTTTGGCTGATCAGCAGCGACCCGGCACGCCTGCCGCAGACCATCCGCAGCCGTTGCCAGCGACTGGAATTCAAGCTGCCGCCGCAGCACGAAGCACTGGCCTGGCTGCAGCAGCTGGGCCACAGTGAAGCATCGGCGCGCGAAGCGCTGGAGGCCGCCCGCGGCCATCCCGGCCAGGCCGACAACTGGCTGCGCGAAGACGGCCTGAGCCTGCGCCGCGAAGTCGGTCGAGATCTGGAACAGCTGGCCGCCGGCAAGACCGGCGCGGTGGAGCTGGCGCAGAAGTGGTGTGGTGATGACAACGCGGCGCTGCGCCTGCGCTTCGCTGCCGACCTGGCGCTGGCCCAGGCCAGCACCGATGCCTTGACCACGCCGGAGCGATTGCACAAGCTTGCAGCCTGGTTCGATGCGGCCAACCGCACCCGCGACCTGCTGCGCACCACGGTGCGTGCAGACCTTGCGGTGGTCGAGTTGCTGCTGGCCTGGAACAAGGTGAACGAGCGGCCTGCCGCAAGGAGAAATCGATGAGTGCCAGCAACGCCCGCCAGGGCATCCTGTCCCTGGCTGTGAAGGACAAAGCCGCGCTGTACAGCGCGTACATGCCGTTCGTGAAGAATGGCGGCATCTTCGTGCCCACGCCCAAGCGCTATTTCCTGGGCGACGAGGTGTTCCTGCTGCTGACGCTGCCCGATTCCAGCGAGCGCCTGCCGGTGGCCGGCAAGGTGATCTGGGTGACCCCGGCCGGCGCGCAGGGCAACCGCACCGCCGGCATCGGCGTGCAGCTGGCCGACGGTGCCGAAGGCGAGGGCGTGCGCCACAAGATCGAGACCCTGCTGGCCGGGCTGACCGGTTCGGACAAACCGACCCATACGATGTGATTCCGGTAGCGCCGGGCCATGCCCAGCTGCGTGCCCCGAAGCGCCGTGAACACGACTGTGAAAAACTGTTGACGGCCTCTGAAAAGCCCCTATAATGAGCGGCTCAGCAACACACCGGGCGGTTAGCTCAGCGGTAGAGCATTGCCTTCACACGGCAAGGGTCACAGGTTCGATCCCTGTACCGCCCACCAAATAGTAGACCTGACTTTTCAGGTGTTATGAAGAAGCCGGCTTTCAGCCGGCTTTTTCGTATGCGCAGAGTAAGTGCATGGAGGTCGTGTCGGCTCCAAGTAACCGGTGACTCGCCGTCAGATGGATATGGGACTCTACTAGCTTACCCTGGCCCGCTTTGACTTTTTCCCTAGCGAAAAGGCTTGTGCGTACATAGTCAAGCAGGTCTCTGCGTTCGATTACCCGCTCCACTATCACCTGTACGCTTTCGTACTCGAAACCCTTCGTGAACTCCACTATCCGTGTCCTTGCAAGTCGATGGTCGAAGTTCGAGGACGTTTGGATGACCGATTTTAGGTTCAGCGCTTTTCGATTCTCATTCGATTGTTGAGCGCAGCCCGACTTCAGAGGCCGATCATCGCCGATTGCGATACCGTCGTCGCTTTACTAGCTCAAATGCAGATATGGCAGCAAAGAAAACTGCATACGCCGCCCACAATCTGAATGATGCGCGAAAGGGATGCGGATTTCCTGATTGAATCGCAATGAAGTAGAGGGCGCCAAGAACGAGAATGCCCCCGGCTTGGTATGCGAGAAAGCCACGTAGTACTGGATTCACTTCTTCTTCTCCATCGTCTTTTGTGCCGCATCTACGGCGGCTCCGGCGGTGCTCTGCCCTAGCTGTGATGCTCCCGCTTGTGTGATCGACTGACGAGGAATTGCGACTCCTGTTGATGCGGTGGTGGAGGCGATGTTCGGGGCGCCGGGAGATGCGGAGCTGCTCAGCCTATTCAGAGCGCCTTTGGCGGCTGGTCCCGCGAAGTCGCCTGCTGCAGCTGCAACACCGGAACCTGCCAGACCACCAACAGCGCCTCCGGTCGCTGCCGTGAGCACTCCACCAGCGGAAATCGGCTCTCCCTTGAGGGCGCTCTCTGCGGCGGCACCGGCGCCGCCAGTGACGAAATTCGCCGCTGCTTGAATGGCAACGGCTCGGCCGACAGAAATCACTCCAGACTCCACGGCTGCGACAGCGATACCGCCCACGCCGCCTGAGACCGAACCCACCCCTGCTGCTATCAATGCCTGCGTCTGATCGATTGGTTTATCCGGATTCATCAGCTTCTGGATGGCAATATTGGACAGGCCCCCCGCTATCGCGCCATAGATGAATGGCAGGGCTGGATTTCGCCCATCTGGATCAGTGAATTTGTACGGATTCCCGTTGGCATACCGATAGCGATTGAACTGGCCTACAGGCTGGTCATACGCTGAGACCGGGTCCACTGAGAGGAAGACTCCCAGCTCCGGATCCATGTATCGCTGTTGCATGTAGCTCAAGCCCGTAGTCGAGTCGCTCACATGCCCTGTGTATCCGGGTCCGTCGGTGACCTGTCCTCCTACCAGGGTCCCATAGGGCTCGTAGTCATAACGCTTTATCACGTTGCCGTTGGCGTCGCTCTCAGCAACAAGGGAGCCAAGGGCGTCGGTATGAATGTAGGTAACCGTCTCCGGACCTGCAGCGTTCGCGGATGGAGGCAGGCCAAGCCCAATTGGCAGCGCAATGTGTAGCCAAGTACTTGCTGCAACCAGTGTTCGGAGACGAACTCCAACCCTTGATGCGCAGGCGGATTCATCGCCCGCGTTCCTTTTGAATGTATGCATCCTTTCTTTCCCCGAAAGCGCTGTCCAAGATGACTTGACTAGGCAGTATGACCGTGGCGTTCGTGCACCGATCCGAGTGGATCATATACCGCAATGGCCGCCTTCGCTGGGTAGAAGAGCCGCGTCCATCCCTGTGCCACCTACCATGTTGCAGAACAAAAAGGGCCTCCAGCAATGGGCCATCTTTGCTGCGCGTGCATCAGCCAGGTCTTCCTGCCGCGAATCCCATGGCATGGCCTAGCCCATCCTGTGCAGCGCGCGCGATCTGGCGTGCGGCAACGATCAATCCGTCCCGATGGAAGTCACCGAGTTGATCCTGCGGATCGCCATCCAGGCGCGCACGTTCGGCGGCATGCAGTAGATCCAGTACGGCATTCAAAGCGGCCAGCGAGCGGTCGAGCGAGCCGAAGCCTGTGGCGCTGAGTGTCTGCGGGGTACATGCGCGCCCGGCTTGGTCATCACCGGCGCGGATGGCATCGAGGCAGGAAAGGAACGTTGGGCGCGAAGGCGGCAGCAGTCGCTCCGCTAGAGCGCATTCGATCTCACGCGCAAGGTCTTCGGGCACGTCGGCTGCGACGTCGCCGATAAGCGCGTGCAGGCGGGGATGGATGGCGGTTCGGTTGGTCATGGCGAAACCCTCACTGGCGTAGGGCCACCTTCTGGAGTGAAGGTGGCGGAGGGTGCGGGTTGGCGTGCCAAGGCAAACAAGCTTCAAGGGAGAAGAACGCCTGGCGGATCTTGCGATCCCCACGCACCGCCCGCCATTGAGGGCAGTCGGTGCATTCTCTCAACTGCGATTTCTCTCGCAGTCCTTGAAGCCTGTTCGTTTATTCGAGACGCCAATCCCGGCCAAGGCGTCTTGCCTCGGCGCGGCGATCTTCAAGCCGGGCCATCACATCAGTCTGTAAGGAAAGTTCTCAACTGGCCCTAGGCAGGCCAGACGTTTTCCGATGTGTGCCGTCGGACACCTGCGAGTAGTGCGGCCCATCACTGATGGCGCACATCGCCGCCCTGCCGACCGTGCACGAGACGACTCCAGAGCGGCGCCGCCACGGCAATCGCGTCACCCTGCGCGGCGAGGCGGGACCATGCCACGCATGGAGCCAGAGGGTTCCATCCCTGCGCTGTCCCGCCGCCCCGGGCAGGCGTAGTCTCAGCCCGTTGCCGTGCCCATCCACTCTGGAGTGCCACCATGCCGCTCGCCCGCATCGATCTTCGCAAAGGTAAATCCGCCGACTACCTGCAACGCGTCGGCGAAACCATCTACCAGGCCATGCGCGCGGTGGGGGTGCCGGAAAATGATCGCTTCCAGATCTTCCAGGAACACGCGCCCGGCACGCTGATCCACGACCCCGGCTACCTGGGCGTGGATCGCACCGACGACTTCATCTGCATCCAGATCACCTGGAACGAAGGGCGCACGCTGGAGCAGAAGAAGGCGTTGTACCTGGGCATTGCCGATGGCCTGCATGCGGCGGTGGGTATCCGCCGCGAGGATGTGTTCATCAACCTGGTGGAGGTGAAGAAGGAGAACTGGTCGTTTGGCAATGGGCAGGCGCAGTACGTGAGTTGATGCGGGAACGGTGCCTGCGCCTCACGCGGTTTGGTCAGGCCATGCGCGGCGACGCCTGCTGTTGTGCCTGTTGCTCGTCCTGCGCCAGCCGGCTTGCGTCGCGGGATTGCTGCTGCACGTTGACCTGCTGATACAGCGTGTCCGCGTCGCCCTGCTGCGTATCGAGCAGGGACAGGCGCTGGCGATTGGCGGCAGGGTCCGGCGAGGCGGTGTCGCCGCTGCGATGCAGGAATACGTAGCCGGGTGCCTCGGCGGTGCTGTTTGAACTGAATGCCACCTGCAGCGTGTCCTTTTCGCTGAAGCCGGCCTGCACCGCCGCGTGGGTCAGATGGCCGGCCAGTCGTTCGTGCTCCTGTCCGGGGGGCAGTCCCTGCTGTTCGCTGGCCTGGGCGAGTGCGGTACGCACTTTCTGGTCCAAGGCATGAAGGCTGTGCCCCGGTGCGCGCGCGTCCGCGGCCAGGCGCTCGCCGATGCGACCATCGACATTATCGACTTCGCTGAGCAGGTGCTGCTTCAGGGTGCGCTCGGGCAGGGGATGAGTGGTGGTGCGGTTGAGTTCGCTGTTGGGGAAGGGCGGTTCAATGCTGTCCACGCCATGGATGTTGCGCAGGGGGCGATAACCGTCCTTGCCCTGTGACTGGACGCCCAGCGGAATGCGGACGTCTGGCAGCAATTGGCCGACGGGGCCGCCGATGCTGTTCACGTCCAGGCTGTGCTTGCGCTGGATGCCGGCATGATTCAATGCGTCCCAGGTGAAGTCCACGCAGTTGTGACGCACGTCGGCGTAGTGCTTGCTGAAGCCGTGCGCCACTGGATCGTCGCCGACGCCTTGAGCTTGTTGTACTGGGCTTCGGTGATTTCGATGGTACGGACATGGGCGGGGTCCTTATAGACTTTCACGTCGTCTCTGACGATGCGCCCGGGACCATTCATGCTGCCATGCTCGACGGGTGCGAAGCCGAAACTCTGCGCCGCTTTACCTGGAGCGTGCAGAACGTAGAACATGTGGCCAGGCCCGGAAGTATCAGGAGTGCCATCGGGCGTCAGCTGCTGCTTTCCCGAATCGGGATCGAGCAGTGGGGTGCCGGGTGCGGCAATGACAATGTCCAGGCTGTAGCGGGGCTTGTTCATGGAAACTCCTTCGTTCCTTCGAATGAATGGTGTCACTTCCCTGCAGGACGCGAGGCGTGCACGACTAGCCTTGCCGAATAGTCTTGCAGTCCTGATATGGCATGGACCGTTTGAATCTGCAGCCGGTATCTGCTGTCGAGCTCCAGCGGCAGCGCTGTCACGTTCAGGAGGTAGCTGCCGTCGCTGCCTGATGCGAGCGAGGCATAGCGCCAGCTCTCAGAGTGGTGCCACGAGGGGAGCGGCTCAACACCGTTGCGCGCGCGTGCCTGATAGCTGTCCTGTGTTGCAATCTCCTGCCAGGTAGTACCTTCCCGACGCTGCAGGGATACTTCGAATGGGATGTTGATACTTGCTATATCGGGCGTGCCCGTTGTAGCTGGACTTCGCCGCTGCAGTTCCAGTTCCACCGCATAAGTGCGGTAGCTGGCAAAATTGCGCGCCGTGGTTTCGAACTCGAACTGCACCTGCTGGCCCGGCGTGTCCACGGCGATGGGCTGTGAGAGTTCCAGCGGCTCTGGCGGTGGGGGCGGCCCCTTGTCGGCACAGGCGGCAAGCAACGCGGTCAGGCCGAGCAGGCTGATGCGCAGCCGGTGTGTGATGCGAGTGGTCATGCGGATCCCTCTGGCTCCTTGCCGTGGCCATCTGAACCCTAACGTTGGCGAGGCGGGGCCTGCAAGCGTAGGGACCGCGGTGCGGTGCATTCACATGTCGCCGCTGGAGGCGAGCCCCTGCGTCACCGTGTCGCAGGGGCCAAACCCTGAACGGGGTCCAAGGTTGGCTATGGCCCCGTAGAATGGCGGCGTGCGCCATTCTGCTCTCCACCGCCGGTTCCAGGCCCTGGCATGGCTTGCCATGCTGCTGGTGCTGCTCGCCCCGCTGGTGAGCCGCTGGCTGGCGCATGGTCACGTGGCTGCCGCTGCGCCGGTGGCGGCCATGGACCACGCAATGCACGCAGAGCACGCGCTGCACGCGATGGAAGGGCACCACGACCATCACGCAATGGCCATGCCGCACGGCGGGGCCACGAAGAAGCCGCCCGCCGATCCACATGCCGATCATGAGATGGGTGTGGACTGCGATTACTGCCTGATCGCTGCACGGCTGATCACCCTGCTGGTGGCGGCCGTGCTGCTGTTGGCGCCGATGGCACCGGTGTGCCGCGCACTGCGCGGCGCGGTGCGGGCGTTGCCGCAACGGATCAGCGGCACATTGGGCGCGCGTGGGCCGCCGGCACTGATGGCCGCCTGAGCCGCACGCGCGCTGTATTGAACGTTCTTCCATGAGGTTGCCGGCCACGGCCGGTGCCCGCACGCGCGTGTCTGTCCCTTTCTGATTGCTGCCCTGCCATTGCGGGGTGGCCTTGCATGCCGTGAAAAAATGAAAACGAACCCCAACTCCGCGCGCCTGCGCCGGGCGACGCTGCCTGTCCTGTACGCGTTGCTCCTGCACACCGCCCCCGTACTTGCCGCTGACGCGGCCCCACCGACCACGCTGGATACCGTGCGGGTGGTCGATACCCGCAGCGGTGAACTGTCGTCCACCGCCAGCGCGGGCTCTGCGTTGGGCCTGAGCGTGCTGCAGACACCGGCCAGCCTGACGGTAATTTCGCGCGAGCAGCTGGAGCAGCGCGGCGACAGCAACCTCAACGATGCGATCAGCCGAGCGGGTGCGATCAGTGCCATGCCGCATCCGGGCAATGGCCTGAGTGCGCTGTCCAGCCGCGGCTTCACCGACGGTGCCTCGGTGATGCGGCTGTACGATGGGCTGCGCCAGTACGGCGGCGTGGGCATCACGTTCCCGTTCGATACCTGGTCGATCGAGCGCATCGAAGTGCTGCGCGGCCCGGCCTCGGTCATCCATGGCGACGGTGCGATCGGCGGTGTCATCAACATCGTGCCGAAGAAGCCCACGCGTGGGGCGATCGAGAACGAGATCAGCGTGACCGTGGGCAGCGAGGACACCGCGCGGCTGGGCTTCGGCAGTGGTGGCGCGCTGACGCCCGAGCTGGCCTACCGGCTGGATGTGAGCGGCAACTACAGCGGTGGCTGGGTTGATCGTGGACGCAACAGCGACGCGACATTCTCCGGTGCGTTGCTGTGGCAGCCACGTGCGGACCTGCAGCTGATGCTCACCCATGCGCAGGGCTACCAGAAACCCATGCGCTACTTCGGCACGCCGCTGGTCGAGGGCCGCCAGCTGGAGGCGCTGCGCCACCGCAACTACAACGTGGACGACAGCGAGATCCGCTTCCGCGACCGCTGGACCCAGCTCGACGCGCTGTGGACACCAAACGCGAACGTGGAATGGCGAACCCGCGTCTACCAGATCGACAGCCAGCGTGATTGGCGCAATGCCGAGGCCTATGTCTACAACCGCGCTACCGGCTTGATCGATCGCTCGGGCAATACCGAGATCACCCACAACCAGGACCAGACCGGACTGACCTCGACGCTGCGTGTGCAGGGAACGGCGGGTGGCCTGCAGAACAACTTCGCGGTGGGCCTGGACGCCAACCGCGCGCACTTCAAGCACACCAACAACACCTATGCCGGCAGCTCGGGCCCGGTCGATCCGTTCGATCCTGTCCCGGGCCAGTTCGCGAGCGACGCGCCGAACCTGCCGCGCTACCGCAACCGTGCCGAGCAGTACGCGCTGTTCGTGGAAGACCGGCTGGCGCTGAGCGAGCGCTGGTCGGTGCTGGGTGGCCTGCGCCACGACCGCGCGCGCATTGATCGCACCGATCTGATCAGCGGCCAGAACGCGTTCTCGAAGACCTACAGCAGCACAGGCTGGCGTGCGGGTACGGTACTCGCGCTGCAGCCGACGCTGAGCCTGTATGCGCAGTATTCGCAGGCGGCGGACCCGGTCAGTGGACTGCTGATGATCAGCCCCGCGAATGGAGCGTTCGATCTGGCCAAGGGGCGGCAGATCGAGGTGGGCCTGAAGCAGGCCTTCGACGGTGGCGAGTGGACGCTGGCGGCGTATCGCATCCGCAAGACCGGGCTGCTCAGCCGCGATCCGCTGGTGCCGGATCGCCGGGTGCAGGTGGGCGCGCAGACCTCGCGCGGTATTGAAGCGTCGTTGAACTGGAACTTCGCGCCGCGCTGGTCGCTCGATGCCAACGCGACGGTGCTGAAGGCCGAGTTCGAGGACTTCCTGGAAACCACGGGTTCGCCGCCGATGCTGGTGTCGCGCGATGGCAACGTGCCGCCGAACGTGGCCGAGCGCCTGGCCAGTGTGTGGCTGAGCTGGCAGTTCGCGCCGGACTGGAGCGCGGCGGGTGGCGTTCGCTATGTCGGCAAGCGCTACGCCGATAATGCCAACACGCTGGAGTTGCCCGGTTACAGCACCACCGACCTCGCCCTGACCTGGCAGGCGGCACCGCACACGCGATTGTCCGCACGCCTGTTCAACGTGTTCGACAAGGCGTACTACGCCACCGCGTACTACACCAGCACGCAGTGGCTGCTGGGGGCGGACCGGCGCGTCGAATTCACCGTCGACCATCGCTTCTGAGGGCGCTGGCGATGACGATGCGTTCCACCGCCAAGCGCTGGACCTACCTGGTGCATCGCTGGCTGGGCATCGGCGGATGCCTGCTGATGCTGCTGTGGTTCGTCAGCGGCATGGTGATGCTGTTCATTGGTTACCCGAAGCTGACGCCCGGCGAGCGGCTGGCGGCGTTGCCGGTGCTGGGTGAGGCCCGCGACCTGCAGGGGCTGTCGGTACTGCCTGCCGCCGTGCAGGCCGAGCCGGAGGCTGTGGCATTGACCACGCTGCGTGGCGAGCCGGCGTATGTGGTGCGCAGTGGCAGCAACGTGGGCGCCTGGTCTGCCGTGACCGGCCAGGCGCTGCTGCCGGTGTCGGCACAGCGCGCCGAAGCATCCGCTGCGCAGTTCGCGGGCGGCCAGGCCTTCGTGGGTGCGATGCGCGTGAATGAGGATCGTTGGACGCATTCGCGTGCACTGGACGCGCATCGGCCGCTGTATCGGGTGGAGGTGGGCGGCGCGCAGCCGGGCGACCTGTATGTGTCCTCGCGTACCGGTGAAGTGGTGCTGGACGCTCCGCATGTGCAGCAGCGCTGGAACTATGTGGGCGCCTGGCTGCACTGGCTGTACTTCCTGCGCATGCAGTCGGTCGACCCGGTGTGGACGTGGGTGGTGATCGTGCTGTCCGCACTGTGTACGGTGGCGGCGATCAGCGGCATCGTGGTGGGCGTATGGCGCTGGCGTTTCCGTGGGCACTATCGTTCCGGTGCGAAGACGCCGTACGTGGAGTCGTGGATGCGCTGGCACCATCTGCTTGGCCTGATGGCGTCCGCCCTCGTGTTCACCTGGATCTTCAGCGGGCTGATGTCGATGAACCCATTGGGTGTCTTCAGCAGTACGGGTGAAGCGATCGATGTTGAGCACTACCGTGGCGGCGCGGTGGCGGTGGATGGTGCGCTGGGTGATCCTGCGAAGCTTCTGGCGATGGCCGAAGCTGCGCGCTTCCAGCCGGTGGAGATCCAGTGGCGACGGATCGGTGGTGAGCTGTTCGCGGTGTTGCTGGACGGGCAGGGTGATACGCGCATCGTGTCCGGCGGCAATGGGCACCTGCATGTCGCACGGTGGCTGCCGACCGCGTGGTTGCAGCAGAGGGCACGTGCGCTGTCCGCTACACCCATGCAGGGTTTCGTGGTGCAGCATGCAGCGGATGCGTACTTCTACCCCCGTGCGCCCGAGGCCATGAATGGTGCAGCGGTACGTCGCTTCCCGGTGGCAGTGGTGGATTTCGGTGATGCCGAGGCGACACGCGTCTATCTCGATCTGGCGACCGGCGATCCGTTGCTGACGATGGGGCATCGTGAGCGGGTGGGGCGCTGGCTGTTCTACTTCCTGCATAGCTGGGACCTGCCGGCGATGCTGCGCCAGGAAGGTGCCCGGTTGGCGGTGTTGCTGCTGCTGAGCGCTGCCGGCACCGCGTTGTGTGCCACGGCGACGGTGATCGGCTATCGGCGATTGCGGATGAAGCTGCGGCGCAGGCGGCGCTGATGCCCTGGGCTACACCCGCAGCCAACGCGTGGACATCGCCACCAGCAACAAGGCCGTGGCCACGCCGATGAATGCAGCGATCAGGCCGAAGTGGTTGGCGGCAAAACCGATCAGTGCCGGGCCAGCAAGGATGCCGGCAAAGCCCAGCGTGGAAACGGCGGTGATGGCCAGCGCGCCGGGCATGCGGGTCTGGTGGCCAGCCAGCGAGAACAGCGCCGGTGCGATGTTGGCGCAGCCGAGGCCGACCAGCACATAGCCGAGCAGTGATGCCTGCCACGGCGTGACCAGGGTCAGCACCAGCACGCCCGCGGCGGCAAGCAACGCGCCGAACACGATCGCGCGCTGGCGGCCCACGCGTGCCACCAGCGCATCGCCGAACAGGCGTGCGACGGTCATGGTCAGGGTGAAGGTCACATAGCCGACGCCGGCGAGGCTGGCATCGACGCGGCGCACATCGCTGAGAAACACTGCGCTCCAGTCCAGCATCGCACCCTCGCCGAGGAAGGCGACGAACGCCAGCACGCCGATGAACAGCACGATGCCGTGTGGCAGGGCCAGCATCGGTGTGTCATGCGGCATGCGTTCGCTGTGCCAGTACGACGCCGACAACAGCATCACCAGCAACATGGCGCCGACGCCGACCAGCACGGATGCCAAGGGCGGCAGCTGTGCGGACAGCAGCACGGTCATGGTGGCCGCGCCGAGGAAGCCGCCGATGCTGAAGAAGGCATGGAAGCCGGACATCATCACGCGCCGTGCTTCGCGCTCGACGATGACGGCCTGTACGTTCATCGTGCAGTCCATCGCGCCCACGGCGGCGCCGAACACGAACAGGACCAGCCCGAGTGTCCAGGCCGAACCGGCCAGCGCCAGGCCGGGCACGGTCAGGCAGATCAGCAGGCTGCTGGCCACCATCACCCGCCGGCAACCGAGGCGCGCGGCCAGCACGCCGGACAACGGCATCGCCAGCAGCGAACCGGCACCGAGGCAGAGCAGCACCAGCCCCAGCGTGGCGTCGTTGATCCCGGTGCGTGCCTTTGCGAACGGCACCAGGGTGGCCCACAGCGCGGTGGCGAAGCCGGGAATGAAGAACGCAGCGCGGGTCGCGTGCTGTTCGGCACGCGCGCGGTTGGCAACGGACATGAGCGGTACGGTCAGGGGGGAGTGGGGTGTACCGCGATGCCTGCGGCGCGGAAGCGTGCCGCCAATGCGGGCGGTGCGGTGGTGGTCAGCACCAGGTCGTCGATCTCGTCGAGGCTGGCAATCTGCCAGTTGCCGCGTGCACCCAGCTTTTCAGTCGTGGCGGCGACGATGACACGGCTGCTGCAGGCCACCATCGCGCGCTTCAGCGTGGCTTCTTCCGCATCCATTGCCCACACGCCGGTGTCGCCGTCCACCGCGCAGGGGCCGGGCAGGTACACATCGGCGCGCAGGCGCTGCACCTGGGCCAGTGCTTCGGCGCCGACCGCGCCGCCACCGCTGGCCAGGCGCCCGCCGATCAGCTGCACCGAGGTGCCTTCAAGCAGGCTGGCGGCCGTGGCGATCTGTGGCGCGTTGGTGATCACCGTCAAGCCGAGGGCGGCCGGCAACTGCTGGGCGATCACCAGGTTGGTTGAACCGGCGTCGAGCAGTACGACCTGGCCGGGTTGCAGCAACGCGCAGACGCGGGCGGCCAGCTCGGCCTTGTCGCCGCGGTCGCGGGTCAGCCGCTCGCGCAGCGGGCGTTCCTTGGGCGGTGGCAGCACGGCGCCACCGTAGACGCGCTGGCACAGGCCCTGCGCGGCCAGCTCGCGCAGGTCGCGGCGGATCGAATCTTCGGACACGGCATAGCGGCGCGCCAGCTCGGCGGCAACCACGCGGCCCTGCTGGCGCAGTTCCTCCAGAATCTGCCGGGTGCGCTGGGCGGGGAGGGGGCTGGGATCGGAGCTCATGCTGCAAGTCTGCACGTTCGTGCATTAACGTGCAACAACGTGCATGCTGCGTTTGGGCGGGGCACAGGGCGGCTGGACTGCCGGTGAATCCGCCCGCGCCCACGTCTATGGATCGCCCTCGCGGCCCGGCATGATGGCGGGGCACCTGGCATGGAATCCCTGATGTCCCCCACCGTTCACCGCAAGCTGCGCATCGGCGCGGACCAGTACACCGGCCAGAAAGTGGTCGACCAGCAGTTCCATGAGTGCGATTTTTCCGGTGCCGACCTGACCGCCACCGAGTTCATCAACTGCAGCTTCTACGATGCCGACAGCCGCAGCGGCTGCCGCTTCAATGGCGCCACATTGAAGGAGGCCAGCTTCCGCAGCTGCGACATCAGCATGTGCCACTTCAACTTCATCAAGGCGCTGGGCCTGGAGATCAGCGAGTGCCGCGCGCAGGGTGCGGATTCCAGCAACGCCAGCTTCATGAACCAGATCACCACGCGCAGCTGGTTCTGCAGCGCCTTCATCAAGAAGTCGAACCTGCGCTATGCCAATTTCTCGCGGGTCACGCTGGAGAAGTGCGAACTGTGGGAAAACCGCTGGGACGGTGCAAACGTCAGCGGCGCCAGCTTTGCCGGCTCGGACCTGTCCGGTGGCCAGTTCGAGGGCATCGACTGGAACAGCGCCAACTTCACCGACTGCGACCTGACCAATTCCGATCTGGGCGAGCTGGACCTTCGCAGCACCAACCTGCGTGGCGCCACGCTGGATGTCCAGCAGGTGGCGCTGTTGATGCAGCGGATCGGCATCACCGTGGTGCCGTAGGCATCAGCCGGCGTACGCCACCCAGCCCTTGAAGCTGAAGCCCGCATAGAACAGCTCCACGTCGTCGAAGCCGGCCTCCTGCAGCAGCGTCACTTCCTGTTCGGGGGCCAGCAGCGGCAGCCGCTCGGCAATGGCGTCGATCGCGCGCTGTGCATCGGCGTGGGCAACGCCGGAGGCTTCGGCGAACGCGGCGTAGCGCTGCAACCAGCGCAGCTTGCCGGCCGGATCCTGCGGCACGCTGTGGTGGGCCACCACCAGCGGCGCGCCGGGCTGCAGGCGCCTGTGCAGCTCCCGCAGCGTGTGCAGGCGCTGCGCGCCCTCGAGGAAGTGCAGGGTCAGCAGGCAGCTGGCACCATCGAAGCGCACGTCGGGGGCATCGTCGATGTAGCCTTCCAGCAACTGCACGCGCGACATCAGCGGGCCCAGTGTCTGTTCGGCCAGGGCCAGCATCGGTGCAGCCGGGTCCACGCCCAGCAGCTGCCAGCCCGGCTGCGCCTCGGCAAATGCCTTCAGCTCCAGCCCGCCACCGGCGCCCAGCACCAGCACGCGGCCCTGCGCAGGAACGTGTTCGGCCAGCAGCAGGCGACTCATCTGCTGCAACGCGAGGAAGCCCGGCACTTGGCGCAGCGGGCCCTCGGCATAGCGGGCAACGGCCTGCGGATCGGAGAACGAAGACATGCGTGCATTCCTGCAACAGGGACATACCACTGTACCGCGGCATGCAAGTGCCTTTGCCGCGGGTCGCTCCTGCCTGCGCGGACCGGCTTGCATCCAGCTCAGCGCAACGCCCGCGCCAGCACCTGCCAGATCCTCGGGTCCTGGCACTGCGAGACGTTGAAGCGCAGATAGTCGGCCGCGCGCTGCGACTGGCTGAACGCGTTGCCCGGCGCCAGCACGATGCCCTCGCGCAGGCATTGCCGCGCCAGTGCGGCGGCGTCGCGGCCGTCGGGCAGCTGGCACCACAGGAACAGGCCGGCTTCCGGCTGCAGCCACGGCGTGATGCCCAGCGCCTGCAGTTTCCGCAGTGTGTGCCGGCGTGCATCGGCCAGGCGCGAACGTATCGACTGCATGTGGCGGCGGTAACCGCTGTCGGTCAGCGCGATGTGCATCAACTGCGCGGCCAGATGGCCGCCGCCAAAGCTGGTCGCCAGCTTCAGGTCGGTCAATGCTTCTATCCAGTCATGGCGTGCAGCGATGTAGCCGCAGCGCGAGGCTGCCGACAGCGTCTTGGAGAAACTGCCGACGTGGATCACCCGTGACAGTCCATCGAGCGCGGCCAGCCGCGGTGCCGGCTGCAGTTCGAAGTCGGCGAAGATGTCGTCCTCGACGATGATCAACTCGCTGCGTTCGGCCAGGCCCAGCAGGCGGTGCGCGGTGTTGGCCGAAAGCACCGCGCCGGTCGGGTTGTGCAGGCCGGAATTGGTGATGTACAGCCGCGGCGAATGCGCCTGCAGGGCTTGCGCGAACGCCTCCAGGTCCGGGCCGCTGTGCGTGTACGGCACGCCGATGGCCTGCACCTGGTGCGCCTTGAGCAGCGCGTGGTAATTGAAGTAGCTCGGGTCATCGACCAGCACGCAGTCGCCGGGCTTGAGCAGGAAACGGCAGAGCAGATCGACCGCGTGCGTACCGGATTCGGTCAGCAGGATCTGCTCCATCGGTGCATCGATGCCAAGCGTGGCGCTGCGCCTTTGCAGCAGCTGGCGCAACGCGGGCAGCCCGAGCGGACCGGCGTAGTCCACGAGTTGCATGGCATCGGCACGCGCCAGCCGGCGCAGGCCGCGGCGCACGCCATCGTGATACAGCCAGTCACTGGGCATCCAGCCGCACCCTGGCTTGAGATCGCCCGCGGGCGTTTCCAGCGATTGCCGTGACACCCACAGCGGATCCACCGCGCGATCCAGCCGCGGCTCCATTTCGGCCAGCGCCAGCGGTGCGGCCGGGCCACTGACGTAGAAGCCCGAGCCTGCGCGCGCACTGATCAGGCCTTCGGCCGCCAGGCGCTCGTAGGCCTCGACCACGGTGGAGACTGAAACCCCCATGGTCGCCGCCTGCGCACGTACCGAAGGCAGTCGGGAGCCGGGGCCATCCACCCGTGCACTGATGCGGGTGCGGACGGTCTGGATGACCGATTCGATGCGGGTGAGCGGGCGCGGCATGGTGGAACCGTAGTGGAAGTGTGGGCAGTACAGTTACTTGCGGCTGTACTGGATTGTAGCTGGGGTCGTTCCGCGCCGGATGCTTCCATACAGGTGCAGCCGGGCATCGTCCGGCACCTTCAGGAGTACAGGCGTGGAACGGTCGGCGAGTGGTTGGATCAATGGCTTCATCGGTGTGGTGATCTTCGCCGGCTCATTGCCGGCCACCCGCCTGGCGGTGCTGCAGCTGGATGCCGGGTTCGTCACCGCCGCACGCGCCACCATCGCCGCGGTGCTCGGTCTGGGGCTGCTGCTTCTGCTGCGCCAGCCATGGCCGCGGCGCGGCGACCTGCCGGGGCTGGTGGTGGTCAGCCTCGGCGTTGTGGTCGGCTTCCCGCTGCTGACCGCGCTCGCGCTGCGTCACGCGTCGTCGGCGCACACCATCGTGTTCCTTGGCCTGCTGCCGTTGAGTACAGCGGTGTTCGGCGTGCTGCGCGGTGGCGATCGGCCGCGCCCGGCGTTCTGGCTGTTCTCGTTGCTGGGCAGTGCCTGCGTGGTCGGCTATGCCGCGCGCAACGGAATCGAAGCCTCGTTGCAGGCCGACCTGCTGATGCTGGCGGCGATCGTGGTGTGCGGGCTGGGCTACGCGGAAGGTGGTCGGCTCGCCCGTCATCTGGGCGGCTGGCAGGTGATCAGCTGGGCACTGCTGCTGGCGTTGCCGGTGATGCTGCCGCTGACGGTGCTGATGCGCCCGGCCTCGTTCACCGCGGTCGGTGCCTCGGCGTGGTGGGCACTGGGCTACGTGGCAGTGTTCAGCATGCTGATCGGCTTCCTGTTCTGGTACCGCGGGCTGGCCCAGGGCGGCATCGCTGCCGTCGGCCAGCTGCAGCTGCTGCAGCCGTTCTTCGGCCTGGCCCTGGCCGCGCTGCTGCTGCACGAGTCGGTCAGCCTCAGCATGGTGCTGGTGACTCTGGTCGCGGTGATCTGCGTCGCCGGCGCGCGCCGCTTCAGCCGCTAGGAAAAAGGGGACGGAGGGGATTAAGTCGTTTCAGGCACAGCAGGACCAATTACGACTTAATCCCCTCCGTCCCCTTTTCCGGGCGGAAAAGGTGCGCAACGGCGTAGTCGATGAACACCCGCAGGCGTGCACTGGGATGGCGCCCGCCGGGCCACAGCAGCGAGAACTGCCCCTGGTGCGTGGGCAGTGTGGGCAGCACCTGTTGCAGGCGGCCATCGGCCAGCGCGTCAGCGGCGAGGAAGTCAGGCATCCAGGCCAGGCCCATGCATCCGATCGCAGCGGCCAGCACGGCTTCCATGTTGTTGCAGGTCATCGCCGTGGGAAGGCGCGCCCCGGCGTCGCCTTCGATGCCCGGCAGCTGCCACGGATGCAGCTTTCCCGTGGTGGGGTAACGGAAGCGCAGCGCGGTATGCATGCGCAGGTCGCCCACATCGCCGGGCGTTCCATGCATCTGCAGATAGCCCGGCGCCGCACAGAGGATGAAACGAAAACCCCCCAGCCGCCGTGCGGTCAGGCTGGAATCAGCCAGTTCGCCACTTCGTATCACCGCATCCAGGCCTTCGCTGACCACATCGACGATGCGGTCGTTGAAGTCCAGTTCCAGCTGCACCTGCGGATAGCGTTGCTGGAAGCCGGGCAGCACCGGCAGCAGGAAGCGGTAGCCGATGGTGGGCAGGCCGATGCGCAGCAGCCCGCTGGGGGCGTGCTGTCGCTGCGCCAGGTCCGCCTGTGCTTCGGAAAGCTCGTCCAGCGCACGCCGGCAGCGTTGCAGCAGCAGTTCGCCTTCGTCGGTGAGATGCACGCGGCGGGTGGTGCGCTGGAACAGGCGCGTGCCGAGTTCCTGTTCAAGCCGGGCGATGCGCTTGCCGACGGCCGAGGCTGACAGGCCGAGTACGCGGGCGGCACCGACAATGCTGCCTGACTCCGCGGTGCGGACGAAGGCGAGCAGGGCGGAGATGGAGTCCATGCTTGGATGATTGCGGAATATCTGGCCGCAATCAACATCCACCGAGCCTGTTTTTCTGGAATAGCGGCCTGTCCATCATCAATGCCCCTGATGGATGGAGGCCCGCATGGCCCCGGATTCGATGCTCCCTGTACCTGTCCGCGCGCAGCAGCGCTGGGCGCTGCTTGCGGTCTGCCTGGCCGCGCTGGCGTTGCCGTTGTCCTTCTCTGCCGGTGCAGTCGCGGTGCCGGCGCTGGCCCGTTCCGCGGCGGCATCGCCCACCGCGCTGGCCTGGGTGACCAACGCCTTCATGCTCACCTTCGGCAGTCTGTTGCTCGCTGCGGGCGGCTTGGCCGATCGATATGGCCGTCGGCGGCTGTTCCTGCTGGGCACGGCGGGCTTCACCACCGCCACCGCCGCCGTCTGCCTTGCTCGCACGCTGCTATGGCTGGATCTGGCGCGCGGGTTGCAGGGCGTTGCCGCGGCGGCGGCGCTGGCATCCGGCACGGCGCTGCTGGCACAGGCCTGGCAGGGGCCGGCGCGTGCCCGTGTCTTCGCCCTGCTGGGCACCACGTTCGGCATGGGGCTGGCGTTGGGGCCCTTGCTCGCGGGCCTGCTGCTGCAGACATTGGGATGGCGCAGCGTGTTCGCCGCGGGCGGTGTGCTCACGTTGGTGGCCTTCGGCCTGGGGGCACGCGCGTTGCCTGAAAGTCATGGCGAGCGCCGACCGCTGGATATCGACGGCATGCTGATTTTCAGCCTGACGCTGGCGGCGTTGACCCTGGCGCTGCTGTGGCTGGGCGAGTTCGGCCTGCATGCCGCGCGCGTGCGGCTGGCGCTGCTGGTGACGCTGCTGTTGGGCGGGGTGTTCGTCTTCATCGAACGGCGGCACCCCTCACCGTTGCTGGACCTCTCACTGTTCTCACAACCGGCGTTCCTCGGTGTCCAGCTGCTGCCGGTGGCGACCTGCTTCGGCTACGTGGTGCTGCTGGTCGTGTTACCTGTGCAACTGCTGGGCGTGCATGGCCAGAGCGCGACGCTGGTGGGACTGCAGATGCTGGCGCTGTCCGCGCCGATGCTGGTCCTGCCGATGCTGGCCGCGCGTTGGGCGGAGCGCGTGGGAAGTGCGCGGCTGTGCACGCTGGGTCTGCTGGTGTGTGCCGCCGGCCTGTACCTGTTGTCGCGGCAGGCGTCGCACCCGTCGCCCTTGCAGTGGGTGCCGCTGCTGATGCTGGTCGGCGCAGGCACGGCTTTGCCGTGGGGGCTGATGGATGGACTGTCGGTGAGCGTGGTACCGGTGCAACGTGCCGGCATGGCCGCAGGCATATTCGGAACCGTGCGGGTGGCCGGCGAAGGCATCGCGTTGGCCGCAGTCACTGCCTTGCTTGCGCTGCTGATCGGCCGTCAGCTGCAGGGCGCGTCGCCGGCATCGCTGGTGCGTGCCGGTGCCTATCTGGCCACGGGGGCGCGGGAACAGGCGCAGGCACTGCTACCGACGATGAGCCGCATGCAGCTGCAGCACGCCAGTAGTGATGCGCTGGCGACACTGCTGCGCGTACTGGCGCTGCTGACCGCCGCCTGTGCCGCCGTGTTGCGCCTGTTGCTGCGGAAAAGGACAGGTGCCTTGGTCGGGAACTTGGTGTAGCTGGCTCATCGCCGCCTCCGCCGTCATCCCGTTGTCGTGTCCCGCTCACGCCGCCTATGCCCACCCGGGCCTAGTGTTGATCGTCCCCGTCCCCCACGGAGACCCGCCATGTGGCTGCTCGACCATCTCTGGCCCAGCCGTCGACCCCTTCCTCCCCCGGTCGAGGACGCGCCACAGGCACCGTCACGCCGGCCCTGGCTGAAACGCCCGGCGCGGGCCGGGCGCAGCGGCATGGCGCCCTGGCAGAAGGTGGCCACGCCACCGCGGCGCACGCGCCACTAGCCGGTGCGGTCTGATGGGTGGTTGACCCCGTCGCTGACCGGGATCACCCCAAGCGCGAACGGGTCGATGCCCTCCAGGCAGGCCACGTTGTAGCCGTACTGGTCGGGGTTGGAGCGGCGCCGGTGATGGGTGTAGATGCCGCACACCCCGCAGAAGTAGTGCTCGGCCACATGGGTGTTGAACTGGTACTTCTGCAGGTGATGCTGCCCGCGCACCACCTGCAGGCCCTGGCGGGGGACGCTGGCGGCGATGGCACCCCGGCGCCGGCACATCGAGCAGTCGCAGCGGCGCGGGTCGACGATGCCGTCCGGGAGGTCCAGCAACAGCTCGACCGTGCCGCAGTGGCAGGTGGCGCGGTGCTGGGGTTGGACCGGAACGCCGGCCACGGAAGTGATGCCCATCGTTGCTCCTGTGAGGTGAACCTGGCCGCATGGACCGCCGCAGACGGTGCGCCGCGGTCCCTGAACGGGCCGTAGATGCCACGGTGAACCCGCTTGTGGCTAACTATGCGGCTTCGGGACCGCGACAGGATGCCAGTGAGAGCCGCAGGACGTTGGATGACGGGAAGTGCCATGGCGCTGGCAGCGTTGTGGGTGACCGGGCTGCTGGCCTATCAGATGCCGGGGCCGGGCTGGCTGGCCAATGGCATTGCGGTGCTGTGGCTGCTGGTTGCGCTGTGGGCGTCGTGGCAGGTCGCGCGTGGCCGTGGCCATCGTCGCCTGGGCATGGCGTTCGGCGCGTCGCTGGCGCTGGCCGGCCTGTGGTGGCTGCTGCTCACCCCGCGCCAGGACCGCGTCTGGGCCGATGACGTGGCCCAGCGCCTGCACGTGGTGTCCTTCGACGGGCGCCACGTGGTGCTCGACAACGTGCGTGATTTCACCTGGCGCAGCGAGACCGACTACGACGCGCACTGGGTGCGCCGCGCGTACGACCTGGACCAACTCCGCTCGGCCGATCTGGTGCTGTCGTACTGGATGGGCCCGGCGATCGCCCACACCCTGATCTCGTTCGGTTTCGAGGATGGGCGCCACGTGGTGTTCTCGCTGGAGATCCGCAAGGAACGCGGCGAATCGTTCTCGGCGCTGGGCGGCTTCTTCCGCAAATTCGAGATGACCCTGGTGGCCGCGGAGGAGACCGACATCATCCGCACCCGCACCAACGCGCGTGGCGAGGATGTCTACCTGTACCGCCTGCACGGCATGGACCAGGCGCAACTGAAGCAACTGTTCGCCGCGTACATCGCGCAGGCGCGCGAACTGGATGCGAAGCCGGGCTTCTACAACACGCTCACCAGCAACTGCACCACCATCGTCTTCGATCTGGCCCGCCACATCGCGCCGCGCCTGCCGCTGGACTACCGCCTGCTGCTGTCCGGCTACCTGGCCGAATACGCACAGGAGGTCGGCGCGCTCACGCCGGGCGTGCCTTATGCCGAACTGCATGACAAGGGCCGCATCACCCAGCGTGCGCTGGACCTGGGCAGCGGCGACCACTTCTCCACCGTGATCCGCCAGGGCGTGCCCGGCACCGAGCAGGACCCGCAGTAATGACCCGACTCTTCCTGATCCGCTGGCAGCGCGCGCTGCCGGTGTTGTTCGCCGCCTTCCTGCTGCTGGGCAGCAGCGGCTGCGCGATGGTGACTGTCAAGCAGGTGAAGTCCAGCGATTCGCTGGTGAACAAGCGCGCCGATGTGCTCAACACCGGCAAGCTCAGCCCGGCCGCGCGCGAGACGCTCAGCGCGGCGGGCCTGGATGAGTCGCAGTGCGAGAAGGACTTCCTGGTCTGCCGCAGCACGTTGTTGATGACCGATGACCTCAACGTCGAGCAGCGGCTGTCGGCGTTGTCCGAACTGTGGGTGAAGGCCGCGCTGGCGCTGACGCCGAAGAAGACCGCCGCCGGCGATCCGCCGATGAGCGACGCGGCGCTGGATGCCTGGCTGGAAGCCGCGCGCTATGCCTATGCCTACCTGTTCTACAGCGGCCGCTCGCCGTCCGACCGCGCCTTCGAGGACCGGCAGACGCAGGTGCGCGACTACTACAACTACGCCGCCGAGAAGGCGGCGGTGGTGCTGTTCGTGCGCGCGCGTGCAGCGGCACTGGCCGGCGAGGACTATACGAAGCCGATCTCGGTCGGCAGCTGGTCGCTGGCCTCCAACTACCAGCAGTTGAACCTGAAGAGCATTCCGGCGCAGCTGGTGCCGGCCGGCACGGTCAGCTTCGTCGGCCTGCGCAGCACCTATCGCCGCGATGGCTTCGGTGCCGAGCTGGTGATGGTGATGGACCCGCCCAAGCTGGTCGCGCCGGTGATCGCGGGCGATGGGCCGAAGGCGGAAACAGCGGCGGATGATGCCGACGACGAGCGCCGTGGCCGCCGCCATCGGCATGACGATTCGGTGCCGGAATTCAGCGAGATGTCCTCGATCAACGTCACCGCGCTGCTGCGTTTCGAAGGCAGCAGCCTGGAAGACGTGATGCGCACGCGCCGGGTTGAACTGGACGCCTATTCGCCGGAGGCCACTGAACGCATCACCCTGCACGGCGAACAGGTGCCGCTGGCCGGCAATTTCACCGCTGCCTACGGCCTGTGGCTGGCGCAGAGTGGCTTCGCCCGGCAGTCACTGCGCACCCTGTTCGGCATGAGTGAGGGCATCGGCGAACCGCACATCTACCTGATGCAGCCCTGGGACCCGAACCGCCGCATCATCTTCATGCTGCACGGCCTGGCCAGCAGCCCGGAAGCCTGGGTGAACCTGGCCAACGAGATCATGGGCGACCCCGAGCTGCGCCAGCAGTTCCAGGTGTGGCAGGTCTACTACCCGACCAATGCACCGATCGCGCTGAACCGCTACGAGATCGCCAACGCGTTCAATGACACGCTCAAGCACTTCGACCCCAACGGCAGCACACGCGCATCGAAGGACATGGTCTATATCGGCCACAGCATGGGCGGCGTGCTCGCGCGGCTGTTGGTGAGCGACTCGGGTGATGTGCTGTGGGATGACCTGCTGGCCAACTATGACCTGAAGGGCGAGCGGCTGAAGCGCGTGCAGGCCAAGCTGGGGCCACTGCTGCATTTCAAGGCGCAGCCGAACGTGGAACGCGCGATCTTCATCGCCGCGCCGCACCAGGGCACGGATATCGCAGGCAACAAGGTCGGGCGGCTGATCGGGCGCCTGGTACGCCTGCCGCTGACCATTCTCGGCAAGTTCGAGGACGTGTTCATGGCGCTGGCACAGGCCGAGCAGCAGGTCGACGGCACCGCCAAGCCGAAGATTCCCAACAGCATCGACAACCTCAAGGCCAGCGATCCGTTCGTGAAGGCCGCCGCACAGCTGCCGATCGAAGCGGGCCTGAAGTACCACTCGATCATCGCCCAGCGCAAGCCGGAGCTGCCGGTGGAGAAGTCCGATGACGGGCTGGTGCCGTACTGGAGCGCGCATCTGCCGGGCGCGCTGTCGGAGAAGGTGATCATTTCCGGCCACAGCGTGCAGGAGACCCCGCAGGCCGTGCTGGAAGTGCGCCGCATCCTGCATCGGGATATCGATGATGTCGGGACCGGTACACGGTAATGCCGGCCTCTGGCCGTCGCCATCATGGGATTCCCGCGTGCGCGGAGGTTGCCGGCCAGCGGCCGGCACTACCGGAATCCGGCGGCGCTACACCCGCCGCGCGATCACTGCGGCCAGCACCGCCAGACCGAAGGTGATGGCCAGGCAAAGCAGGTAGCCGGTGTGCGGCGCGCTTTCCACGAACATGGCGAACAACGCGCCGGACACGGCCAGCGCGGTGGTCACCGACAACGCCTCGCTCAGCTGCAGCGCCGAGGTATTGGCACCCTGCTCATGCGGTGCTGACAGCGACAGGGTCAACACCGACAGGCTGGCGTAGATCATGCCCATGCCGAAGCCGGTCACGGCCCAGCCGACCAGCGCGACCGGCAGCGGCATCGGGTTGAACAGCACCGACAGCGTTGCGGCGATGCCGAACGTCATCATCACCGTGCCAACGCGCAGCAGCTGCTGGCGTGACCAGCCACGCTGCTGGTGGCCCTGCAGCCATGAACCGGCGAACCAGCCCAGCGCACCGAGGCTGAGCACGGCGCCTGCCCAGCTGGGCGAGAGCCCGCGTTCGCGCTGCAGCAGCAGGGGCAGATAGGCCTCGCAGGCGAAGAACGCCGCTGCAGCAATGCCGCGCAACGCGATTACGCTGGGCAGGCCGCGGCGCAGGATCAGGGTTCCGGCCGGCAGCAGCCGATGCACGCAGAACAGCAGCGCCAGCATCGCCACGCCGATGCAGAGCAGGGCGGCCATGCCCTGTTGCTGGCCGCCGACGTAGAGCAGTAGTGCGGCCAGTGAGGCGCCAGAGGCCCAGCGCACCACGTTGCTGCGTTCGCCATCGTTGCAGACCGCAACGGGAGGTTGCATGCGCGCCAGTGCCGGGCGCAGCAGCAGTGCGGCCGGTATCGCCAGCAGTGGCACTGCCAGGAATACCCAGCGCCAGCCCAGGTGCTGCACCATCAGGCCACTCAACGCCGGGCCGACCATCGAGGGCACCACCCAGCCTGCGGAGAACGCCGCGAACACCTTCGGTCGCAGGTGCTCGGGGTAGCTGCGGCCGACCATCACGTAGAGCGAGACCGAAATCGCGCCCGCGCCCAGGCCCTGCATCAGGCGCCCGGCCACCAGCATGCCCATGCGCGTCGCAAAGCCGGCCAGCAGCAGGCCCAGCACGAAGCAGCCCAGGCCGTACCAGAGTGGCCGCGCGGGGCCGTGGTGATCGGCCCAGCGCCCGGCCAGGGTCATCCCGATCACACTGGTGGCCAGGGTGCCGCCAAAGGCCAGCGCGTACAGGCGCAGGCCATCGAGTGCTTCGGCCACGGTGGGCATCGCGGCCGCGACGGCCAGTGCTTCGAAGGCGTGCAGCGCGACCAGCGCAACCATGCCGATGGTCGTGGCGCGGTAGCGCGCGGACAGGATCGAGCTGTCAGCCGGCAGGTGGGTGTCGGCGGGAGAGAGGGTCGGGGTCATACGGGTCAGGTGCAGGCCGCGCTTGTCAACGGGCGGCGAAGGTAGCAGCATGCCACCTCAACTGTAGTTGAGGTCAAGCAATGGCATCCCAGGAACTCAGCGTTGGCGAGGTCTCCCAGCGCAGTGGCGTGGCCGTTTCCGCACTGCATTTCTACGAGCGCAAGGGGCTGATCAGCAGCCTGCGCACCTCGGGCAACCAACGTCGTTACAGCCGGGACGTGCTGCGCCGGTTGGCGGTGATCCGCGTGGCGCAGCGGGTGGGCATGCCGCTGGAAGCAGTCGGCCGTGCCTTCGAAAGCCTGCCTGACGGACGCGCACCGACCAAAGCGGATTGGGCCAGGCTGTCCGCGCGCTGGCGCACCGAGCTGGAAGAGCGCATCCACATGCTGCAGCTGCTGCGCGACGAACTGACCGGCTGCATCGGTTGTGGCTGCCTGTCGCTGCAGCATTGCCGCCTGGCCAATCCCGGCGACGTCCTCGGCGAACGCGGCGACGGCCCGATGCGCTGGGAGTGAGCGACAAAAAGGGGACGGAGGGGATTATGTCGTTTGTGCACTTGCGACTTAATCCCCTCCGTCCCCTTTTTCTTACCAGACCGTGATCGTCTCGCCGCTCTGGATGCCTTCCACCGCGCGCTGGAAGGCCAGTGCCGCGCGCTGTGCGCTTACCGCCTCGAAGCCCGGGAAGTAGGGGCCGTAGGCGGCCATCGATTCGATCAGTACGTTCGGGCTGACCACGTTGATGCGCAGGCCGCGCGGCAGCAGCTCCAGTGCAGCTGCGCGCACGAAGCCTTCCAGTGCGGCATTCACCGAGGTGGCGTTGACGCCGTCGCGGATCGGTTGTGCGCTGACGATGCCGCTGGTCAGGGTGATCGAGCCGCCGCTGTTGAGATGATGCTGCGCGGCCAGTGCCAGCCTCACCTGGCCCAGCAATTTGTCCTGCAGGCCGAGGTTGAACTGCGCCGGCGTCATCTGCTGCAGCGGGCCGAAGTGCAGCTTGCCGGCGGTGGAAATCACCGCATCGACCGGGCCGGTACGTGCGAACAGTTCGGCGACGCTGGCGTCATCGGTCAGGTCCACGCGCAGTTCGCCGCTGCTGCGGCCGGCGGCGAGAATCTGATGCTGTTGGCCGAGCTGGCGGGCGACTGCCTGGCCGAGGGTGCCGCTGGCACCAACGAGGAGGATCTTCATGGCCGTTCCTTGCGTAAGGGAGTGAGCGCAGTCTGCGCCCTCACAATGGGGTTAGGTAAGCGGCGTATGATTCGCAGATTCCTAACTAAGGATTAGTAATGGATACCCTTCGATGCATGCAGGCCTTCGTTGCCGTGGCCGAGCGTGGCAGCTTCGCCGGCGCCGCCGAACAGCTGCAGGTCTCGGCGGTGATGGTGGGCAAGTACATCCAGCAGCTGGAGGCGCATCTGGGTACCGCGCTGCTGCAACGGAACACCCGCCGCCAGCGCCTGACCGAAGCCGGCAGCGCCTATCTGGCCGGATGCCGGCAAGTGCTGGAGCAGGTGCAGCAGGCCGAGGCCGATGTGGCCGGTCTGCAGGTACAGCCGCGTGGCCTGCTGCGGGTCAGTGCGCCGACCACCTGGGGCAGCTGCGTGCTGGCGCCGCAGCTGGCCGGCCTGCTGCGCGCGCAGCCGCAGTTGAACATCGAACTGGATCTGAGCAACCGCCGTGTGGACCTGATCGAGGACGGCTTCGACGTGGCGATCCGGGTCGGGCCGTTGCCATCGCAGGAGGTGGTGGCGCGGCCGCTGCCGCCGTATGCGATGAGCCTGTGCGCGGCGCCGTCTTACCTGCGCAGGCGCGGCACGCCACGCACGCCGGCGGACCTGCAGGGGCATGATTGCCTGAGCCATCTTGCCTGGCGTGGTGGCCATGGCTGGCAGTTGGCCAACGGTGAACAGGTGGATTGGGAGGCGCGGCTGACCTGCAACGACGGGTTCGCGCTGCGCGAAGCCGCCGTGGCCGGGGCCGGGTTGGTGTTGCAGCCCACCGCGCTGTTGGCGGGGGAGATCGCAGCAGGGCGCCTGAAGCCGCTGCTGCGCGACTACCTGCCCGAACCGCGACCGATGCACCTGATCTACCTGCCCGATCGACGCCCGCGCCCGCGCTTGCAGTGCTTCGTGGATTTCGTCATGACCACGTTGGGGCAATGAGCATCCACGCCATGCGTGGATGATGGTAGGTGCCGACCGTTGGTCGGCACACATCGGGATCAATCATTCGCCGCAGACAATTCCTGCCCGCGCACCTGCGCAGCACGCAGCGCGTTGTCCACCAGCACTTCGAAACCTCCGGCCTGGAAGCTCTCGATCGCGGCCTGGGTGGTGCCGTTCGGCGAGGTCACACGGCGGCGAAGCTCGGCCGGGCTTTCGCCGGCTTCATCCAGCATGCGCGAGGCGCCCAGCAGGGTCTGCACCACCAGCGTGCGCGCGGCGTCGGCCGGCAGGCCCTGGGCAATGCCCGCCGCTTCCATCGCTTCGGCCAGCAGGAACACGTAGGCCGGCCCGCTGCCGGACACGGCAGTGACCGAATCCATCAGCGCCTCGCGCTCGATCCACACGGTACGGCCGGCACTGGCCAATACCTGTTCGGCCTGCGAGCGCTGCTGTGCATCCACCGACGGCGTGGCATACAGGCCGGTCACGCCGGCGCCGAGCAGGGCCGGCGTGTTGGGCATTGCACGCACCACCGGCAGGTTGCCACCCAGCCAGCGTTCCAGCTGCGCGCTGGTGATGCCGGCGGCGATCGACACCACCAGTGGCCGGCTTGCCTGGGCCAGTGCCTGCAGCGACTGGCAGACCTCGCGCAGCACCTGTGGCTTCACCGCCAGCAGCCAGGTGCGGCCCTGTGCGGCGGCATCGGCGGCATTGTCGTGCACCTGCACGCCGAAATCCGTGGCCAGCGACTCGCGCAGTGCTGCAACCGGTTCGGCCACGTGGATGTGTGCGGCGGGCACGCCCTGGCGGATCAGGCCGGCGATCAGGCTGCGCGCCATGTTGCCGCCGCCGATGAAGGTGATGGAATCAGCTGTCATGAAACTCTCCTTGCAAGATCAGGCCGGGCGAGGACGCGCGCCGAACAGGGCGGTGCCGATGCGCACCAAAGTGGCGCCCTCGGCGATGGCGTCGGCGTAGTCGCTGCTCATGCCCATCGACAGCGTGTCGACCTGCGCGTGCTGGGCGGCCAGCGACTGGAAAAGTGTGCGCATGCGCACGAACGCATCCCGACGGCGTTCCGCCTCGGGCCATGGCGCGGGAATCGCCATCAGGCCACGCAGGCGCAGGGTGGGCTCGGCGGCAATCGCAGCGGCCAGCACCTCGACATCCTCCGGCGCACAGCCGTGCTTGCTGGATTCATCGTCGATGTTGACCTGGATCAGCACATTCAGCGGACCACGCGCTGCCGGGCGATGGCGCGCCAGCGCCGTTACCAGCTTGGGCCGGTCCACGCTCTGCACCCAATCGAAGTGGGTGGCCACGGCCTCGGCCTTGTTCGACTGCAGGTGGCCGATCAGGTGCCACTCCAGCGCCAGGTGCTGCAGCGCCTGCATCTTGGCCAGCGCTTCCTGCACATAGTTCTCGCCGAAGGCCTGCTGGCCCTGCGCGGCCAGCGCGGCCACGGCCTCGGCCGGTTGGGTCTTGGAAACGGCCAGCAGGCGCGGATCGGGCCGGCCGGCCGCCTCGGCGGCGGCATGCAGGTTGCTCAGGATCTGGGGCAGGGGAGTGGCCACGTAACGCGTTCCGTTGAATCAGGAGGCTATACTGCCGCCCGGGGAAAGATCCTTCCAGTCGAAGCCGTTATTGGGGAGTAGCCGCTCATGGATATCGCCGAACTGCTGGCGTTTTCCGTAAAGAACAAAGCGTCCGACCTGCACCTGTCCGCAGGCCTGCCGCCGATGATCCGCGTGGACGGCGACGTTCGCCGGATCAACATCCCGGCCCTGGACCACAAGCAGGTCCATGCGCTGGTGTACGACATCATGTCCGACAAGCAGCGCCGCGATTACGAGGAATTCCTCGAAGTGGACTTCTCCTTCGAGATCCCGTCGCTGGCGCGCTTCCGTGTGAACGCGTTCAACCAGAACCGTGGCGCCGGTGCGGTGTTCCGTACCATTCCGTCCGAGGTGCTCACCCTCGAGGACCTGGCCTGCCCGCCGCTGTTCCGCGAGGTGATCCAGCAACCGCAGGGCCTGATCCTGGTGACCGGTCCCACCGGTTCGGGCAAGTCGACCACGCTGGCGGCGATGATCGACTACATCAACAAGAACGAATACGGCCACATCCTCACCGTCGAGGATCCGATCGAATTCGTGCACACCTCGCAGAAGTGCCTGATCAACCAGCGCGAAGTGCACCGCGATACGCATGGCTTCAACGAAGCGCTGCGCTCGGCACTGCGTGAGGACCCGGACATCATCCTGGTGGGCGAACTTCGCGACCTGGAAACCATCCGCCTGGCACTGACCGCCGCGGAAACCGGCCACCTGGTGTTCGGAACCCTGCACACCAGCTCGGCGGCCAAGACCATCGACCGCATCATCGACGTGTTCCCGGCCGGCGAAAAGCCGATGGTGCGTTCGATGCTGTCCGAGTCGCTGCGTGCGGTGATCTCGCAGGCGCTGCTGAAGAAGGTTGGCGGCGGTCGTACCGCAGCGTGGGAAATCATGGTCGGCACCCCGGCCATCCGCAACCTGATCCGCGAAGACAAGGTGGCGCAGATGTACTCGGCCATCCAGACCGGCCAGCAGTACGGCATGATGACCCTGGACCAGCACCTGCAGGACCTGGTCAAGCGCAGCCTGATCACCCGCAACCAGGCCCGCGAGTACGCCAAGGACAAGCGCCTGTTCGAGTAAGGCGGGACAACCACGGGCGGCGTGCACCAGTGCGGCGCCGTCCCCGTGCCGTTTCCTCCACCGACCGTTTCCTGGTAAATGCCCTCTTGGGAGCCCGCCGTGAACAGCACCGCGACCACCATCGATTTCACTTCGTTCCTCAAGCTGATGGCGCACCAGCGCGCCTCGGACCTGTTCATCACGGCCGGCATGCCGCCGGCGATGAAGGTCAACGGCAAGATCTCGCCGATCACCCAGACCCCGCTCACGCCGCAGCAGAGCCGCGACCTGGTCCTCAACGTGATGACCCCGGCGCAGCGCGAGGAATTCGAGAAGACGCACGAATGCAACTTCGCCATCGGCCTGTCCGGCGTCGGCCGCTTCCGCGTCAGCTGCTTCTACCAGCGCAACCAGGTCGGCATGGTGCTGCGTCGCATCGAGACGCGCATTCCGACCGTGGAAGAACTGAGCCTGCCGCCGATCATCAAGACGCTGGCGATGACCAAGCGCGGCATCATCCTGTTCGTCGGCGCCACCGGTACCGGTAAATCGACCTCGCTGGCAGCGATGATCGGTTACCGCAACCAGAACTCGACCGGCCACATCATCACCATCGAAGACCCGATCGAGTTCGTGCACAAGCACGAGGGCTGCATCATCACCCAGCGCGAGGTCGGCATCGATACCGACAGCTGGGAAGCCGCGCTGAAGAACACCCTGCGCCAGGCGCCGGACGTGATCATGATCGGCGAGGTGCGTACCCGCGAAGGCATGGATCACGCCATCGCGTTCGCCGAAACCGGCCACCTGGTGCTGTGCACCCTGCATGCGAACAACGCCAACCAGGCGATGGACCGCATCGTCAACTTCTTCCCGGAAGACCGCCGCAACCAGCTGCTGATGGACCTGTCGCTGAATCTCAAGGGCGTGGTCGCGCAACAGCTGGTGCCATCGCCCGATGGCCGCTCGCGCAAGGTGGCGATGGAGATCCTGCTGGGCACGCCGCTGGTGCAGGACTACATCCGCGACGGCGAGATCCACAAGCTGAAGGAAGTGATGAAGGACTCGGTCCAGCTTGGCATGAAGACCTTCGACCAGAGCCTGTTCGAGCTGTACCAGGCCGGCGAGATCAGCTACGAGGACGCGCTGCGCTACGCCGATTCGCAGAACGAGGTGCGCCTGCGCATCAAGCTCAGCCAGGGCGGCGACGCACGTACCCTGTCGCAGGGGCTGGACGGCGTGGAGATCTCGGAGATCCGTTGACCTGGCCGGCATCGGTCGTGGCTGGATTGATGAATTCCGGTCATGACCGACTGCGGCCGGGCTGGCTCAATCCAGCGCCACGACAGGCGTATCGTCATCACTCCCCCTCTGGAGCACGACGATGCAGACACGCGAACTGGGCCGCAGTGGCCTGAAGGTTTCCGCCCTCGGCCTGGGCTGCATGGGCCTGACCCATGCCTACGGGCAGCCGGTCGAGCAGGGCCAGGGCATCGCCCTGCTGCAGGCCGCCGTCGAGCGCGGCGTGACCTTCTTCGACACCGCCGAGGTGTATGGTCCGTACACCAACGAAGACCTGCTCGGCCGCGCGCTGGCGCCCTACCGCGACAGGCTGGTGATTGCCACCAAGTTCGGATTCAAGGGCGCGCGCACCGATGACGGCCTGGACAGCCGCCCCGAGAATATCCGTGCCGTTGCCGAAGCCAGCCTCAAGCGCCTGCGCACCGACCATATCGACCTGTTCTACCAGCACCGCGTCGACCCGAACGTGCCGATCGAGGATGTGGCTGGCACCGTGCGCGACCTGATCGCCGAAGGCAAGGTCGGCCACTTCGGGCTGTCCGAGGCGAGCGCTGCCACCGTGCGTCGCGCGCATGCGGTGCAGCCGGTTGCCGCCGTGCAGAGTGAGTACTCGCTGTGGTGGCGCGAACCGGAGCGCGAGTTGTTGCCGACGCTGCAGGAGCTGGGCATCGGCTTCGTGCCATTCAGCCCGCTTGGCCGCGGCTTCCTCACCGGCACGATCAACGCCGACACCACCTTCGATGCCAACGATTTCCGCAACAGCGTTCCGCGTTTCGAAGTGGAGGCGCGCCGCGCCAACCAGGCGCTGGTGGATCGCATCAGTACGATTGCGGCAGCACGGGGCGCGACGCCGGCGCAGGTGGCGCTGGCCTGGCTGCTGGCACAGGCGCCGTGGATCGTGCCGATCCCAGGCACCACCAAGATCCATCGCCTGGAAGAAAACCTGGGCGCGGCCGACCTGCAGCTGGCACCGGAGGAGCTGCAACGCATCGCACAGGCGCTGGACGAAGTGTCGATCGTCGGCGAGCGCTACAACGCGCAGCGCGCCGCCCAGGCCAAGGGCTGATCACCAGCTGGGTGCGGACCGTTGGTGGTGGGTGCGGACCGTTGGTCCGCACGCCTTGCCCCTCACCCCAGCGGCCCGCGCAGCGCATCAAGCACCGTGCGCATCGCCACGGTGACGTGGCGGCGCGACGGGTAGTACGCGTAGTAGCCATCGAAGTGCGGGCACCAGTCGTCCAGCACCGACTGCAGGCGGCCATCGTCCAGCATCGGCTGCACCTGGTCTTCCGGCAGCCAGGCCAGTCCGCTGCCGGCCAGCGCAGCGGCGCGGGTCATGCCCATGGTGTTGAACGTCCATTGCCCGCCAACGCGCACACTCAGTTCGTTGCCATCCTGGCCGAAATCCCACGGCATCAGTCCCCCATGCGTAGGCAGGCGCAGGGTCACGCAGTTGTGCTTGGCCAGGTCGTCCGGATGCTGCGGCACCACGTGCTGGCGGAAGTAGCTGGGTGCACCGACCACGCGCATGCGCAGCGGCGGGCTGATCGGCACCGCGACCATGTCGCGCGCCAGGCGCTCGCCGAGGCGGATGCCGATGTCGTAGCGCTCGGCGACGATGTCGGCCAGGCCATAGTCGGTGGTCAGTTCCACCTTCAGGTCCGGATAACGCTGCAACAACGGCGCCAGCCGCGGCCAAGCGATGTACTCGGCGGCATGGCCGGTGGCGTTGATGCGGATGGTGCCGGCCGGGCGTTCGCGGTACTCGGCCAGTGCGGCCAGCCCGTCCTCGATCTCGGCCAGGCGTGGGCCCAGGGTGTCGAGCAGGCGGGCGCCGGCTTCGGTGGTCGATACGCTGCGGGTGGTACGGGTCAGCAGGCGCACGCCCAGGCGCTGTTCCAGGCCGCGCATGGCATGGCTGAGCGCGGACTGGGACACGCCCAGCTGGGCGGCGGCCCGGGTGAAGCTGCCCTCGCGGGCGACGTGGACGAAGGCCTGCAGGTCGTTGAGGTTTTCGCGGGGCATGCTGGAATGATACGGCCGGGCTGCGCCCGGCACCTGCCGAAGCAACGTCAACGGCCACGTCAACTTCAAAAACTGGCTATCCGTGAGATGGCGGGGTGGGCCCGGTTGAGGGGGACGCCGTAAACCCATCCACGGGGGCTTGGTCGCGGCATCCATGCCGCTCACACCCCCTCAACCGGACCCACCCCGCCTTCGACAGTTGGCTGCGGCCTGTCGGGCGAGGCGGGGTCGGACGTTTGGGTGTGTCGATTTCTGCGTCTGTGGTTCGTCGAATGAATGACTTCAACGGGAGCTGCACATGAGCACTGACACCAAGCCGAAAGGCCCGGCCTCGTATTTCCCCTCCATCGAGAAGACCTACGGGCAGCCGGTGGCGCACTGGTTCGGGTTGCTGGCCGGGAAGAAGGGCCTGAAACACATGGAACTGGTCAGCTTCCTGAAGAGTGAACATGGCTTGGGCCATGGCCATGCCAACGCACTGGTGGCTCACCATCTGGCCGGCAAGGGCTGAGCAGCGCCGAGCCCGGGGCAGTGCGAGGCGCATTCAGCTGAACGATTTCATCTGCAACTGTCATGCAGATCGTGTCTAATACCGCTCCCCACCTGCTGTTCCCCCACCGCATGTCCCTTCCTTCCCATGGCCCCGCGCCGTGCGACGACGCTGACGGCCACCTGGTCACCGCCGGTCCGCTGACCCCGCCGCCCGACAGTGCTGGCACCACCGCCGACGAAAAAGCGCTGCGTCACTCGATCGCCGAGGACGTGCAGGGCATGGTGCTGGCCACGATGGTGGCCTCGCTGGGCCTGGCCATCTTCGCCAAGGGCGGGCTGATGATCGGCGGCATGGCGGGCATGGCCTTCCTGCTGCACTACGCGATGGGCTGGAACTTCGGCCTGGTGTTCGTGCTGGTCAACCTGCCGTTCTATTGGGTGGCGCTGCGGCGCATGGGCTGGGAATTCACCCTGAAGACCTTCGCTGCGGTCACCGCCTGTGGCGTGCTGACCGACCTGCTGCCGCGCTGGATCGACTTCTCGCACATCAACCCGCTGTATTCGGCGATCGTCGGTGGTGCGCTGTCAGGCCTGGGCATCCTGTTCTTCATCCGCCACCGCGCCAGCCTGGGCGGCATCGGCATCCTGGCGGTATACCTGCAGCGCACCCGAGGCTGGAGCGCCGGCAAGGTGCAGATGTCCTACGACGCCTGCCTGATGGTGGCCGCGTTCTTCGTGCTGTCGCCATCGAAGGTGCTGTACTCGGCCATCGGCGCGGTGGTGCTCAGCCTGGTGCTGATGTTCAACCACCGCCCCGGCCGTTACATGGGCGTGTGACCGTTCAACGGGGTTGCCGGCCAGCGGCCGGCACTACCGGCATCCACGCGCGGAGATCCCTCAGCGGACGGCGGCCTGCAACCACGGCGGCGACAGCGTCAGCAGCCGCGCATGCACCGGGCAATCCTCGGCGTGCGCGCCGGGCAGGTAGCCCAGGCTCATCAGGAACTCGCCGGTGATCTCGCCACCGGTGAAGCGGAAGGTCTCCTTGAACAGCTTCACCCAGTCGGCCTTGCTGCGCGGGTGATGCGCATCCAGCCACGCCGCGAAGCTGCCATGACTGGCCCGCAGCTGCTGGATCACCTGCGCGTTGTGGATGGCGGCCAGTACCTTCAGCCGGTTGCGGATGATGCCCGCGTCCGATAGCAGGCGCTCGATGTCCTGCTCGGCATAGGCCGCCACGCGGTCGACATCGAAGCCGTCATAGGCCGCGCGGAAGCCCTCGCGCTTTTTCAGGATCGTCTCCCAGCTCAGCCCGGCCTGGTTGATTTCCAGCACCAGCCGCTCGAACAGTTCGCCCTCGTCACGCTGCGGGAAGCCGTACTCGTTGGCGTGGTAGTAGTCGTGCACCGGATGGCCCGGGGCGATGAGGCAGTAGCCGCTCATGGGGAAGACTCGCTGGATTCGGGTTCGGGATCGATGGCCACTGCGGGGCGCCCACCAATGGACAGCATCGGCCAGCGCGGCGGTTCAAGAGTGAGTTTGCCATCACGCAGCGCCTGGTTGATCGCCTCGGCCTGGCCGCTGGCGGTGCCGAACAGCGAACCGGCCCGGCGCCAGTGGGTGTCCCTGCCACGTGCGTACAGCACGCAGTCCGGCCCACGGATGGTGTACAGCTCGCACAGCAGCACTTCGCCGGTACCATCGCCGTCGAGGTCGCGATGCACGATCAGGCAGTCGCGCTCGCTCTGGGCGCAGGATTCGCCATCGATCGCGCGCGTGGCCAGTGCCTGCCACCAGTCGTCCGGTGGCGAGCTGGATCCCTTGGCCAGCTTCAACGCGCGCTGCAGGGCGACGACGTCCTGCGGCCCCTTGTCGAGGCGCTGGCCGTCATCCCAGCGCGAGGTACGTGCCAGCGCGGCAGCGATCACCCGTGGCGCGTTGGCATCGGCGGTGATGGCTGGATCACGCTGCAGTTCGCGCAGCGCCCGCACGCCGCGGTGGCCAAGATCGAAGCGCAGCACGTTGACGTCACTGCTGGTGATCGCGGGCGGGTCGGCACGCAGGCGCGCCAGCTGGCTGGACAGGGTCAGCCGCACCGGGTCCAGCAGCGGCGAGTTGCCCAGCAATGCCAGTGCCAGCACCGCCCAGCACATCCAGCGGTTGACCGGCTCCAGCATCTGCAACCAGCGGCGCTGCCGGCGCAGCACCGCCAGCGCGTAGCCCACGGCATAGCCGGCCACGGCCACTGCGACGAGTACCGCCCAGAACCGGTCCACGGTCCAGCCGTACTGCACCACGCGCAGCCCCAGTGCGTACAGCGCCAGTGCGGCGTAGACCGGCAGCGCCAGCAGGCTGGCTTCAACCAGACGGCGCAGCACGACGGGGTAGGGCGCGGTGTCGTCCCCCTGCTGGTAGACCGCATTGGTGAACGTTACCAGCAACAGCGACAGCACAAGCAGCAGGCTGGCGGCCGAGCGGGTCTTCCACAGCGGTTCCAGCCCGGTAAGCGGCAGGCTCAGCACGAACAATACGGCGATGAACGAGAGCAGCGGCAGCAGTCCGCGGCAGATCGCGAACAGCACCTGGCGGGTGATCTGGATCGCACGGTGCTGGGTGCGCCCGATCAGCACGCCGAACCCGGCCAGGCTGCCGGTAGCCAGCGCAATGAAGGCATCCTGGCGGAACAGGTCGCGGAAGACGGTGACCTCCAGCAGCTGGAACAGCGCCGCCCACAGCCACAGCAGCAGCCAGGTGAGCCCGGTGAACAGTGCCGCCAGGGCGAGGGTCAAACCGTTCTGCCAGGCGCGCTCGAACAGCTCGGGGTAGCTGGCGCGCCAGTGCCCGTGCTGCAGCTGGAACTGCCACCAGGGCAGCACCACGAACACCGCCACGGCCATGCCCAGGGTCAGTGGAAACTGCAGCGCGCTCGACTCCAGCGCGGTCTCGCCAGTGAGGTTCCAGCCGATCCAGGCGGCCAGCGCCAGCACCACCGCCGAGCCGAGCACGGCCTGCAGCCACAGGCGGCGCTGGCCCAGCTCGACCAGGCTCAGCGCCACCGCGCTGGGAATGGCCAGCACCCAGGCGTACCAGCAGTAGCGCCAGCCGATATCGCGGAACGGCCACGCATCGGACAGTTCCTGCGCGGCATACAGCATCAGACCCTGCAGCAGGGCAATCAGGACGATGGCGCTGCGTGCCGGCAGGGTCAGGGGCGATGAAGACTGCATCGATGACCTTCCATGGCAAAGCACCATCCTAGCCCATCGCGGTTCGCCGCCATTGCGCGACCATCCCGCCCCCAGCAGGTAGAATGGGACCATGCCTGTAACGCCGACCTCCCTCGCCGATCACCTCCTCGTCGCGCTGCCGTCGCTGCTCGACGCGACCTTTGCCCGCAGCGTCGCGCTGATCTGCCAGCACGACGAGAACGGGGCGATGGGCGTGCTGGTCAACCAGCCTTCCGAGTACACGCTGGGTGAAGTGCTTGCCCAGATGGACATCACCACCGGTGACGGCGACCTGCAGGCGCGCATGGTGCTCAACGGCGGCCCGGTGCATCCCGAGCGCGGCTTCGTCATCCATGACGACGCGCGGGCGTGGGATTCCAGCCTGATCGTGGGTGACGGCCTGTACCTGACCACTTCGCGTGACATCCTTGAAGCGATGGCGCGTGGCGAAGGCCCGGCCAATGCCGTGGTCACCCTCGGCTGTGCCGGTTGGGGCGCAGGGCAGCTGGAAAGCGAGCTGTCCGAGAACAGCTGGCTGACCGTGCCGGCCGATGCCGAGCTGGTGTTCCAGCTGCCGCTGGAGCAGCGCTGGCAGGGTGCGGCCTCGCGCATCGGCGTGGACCTGTTCCGGCTGACCGACTACAGCGGCCATGTCTGAGCCGGCCACGCCCGTACCGGCTCCTGCTGTCCCGGCGATCCGCCGTGACGGCACCGTTCTGGGTTTCGACGTCGGCTCGCGGCGGATCGGCGTGGCCATCGGCAGTGCCTTCGCTGCGCATGCGCGCGCGGTGGCGGTGGTCGATGTGCACGGCAATGGCCCGGACTGGACCGCGATCGAACGCCTGCTCAAGGAATGGAAGCCCGACGGCCTGGTGGTCGGCGACCCGCTGACCCTGGATGGCCAGGACCAACCCAACCGCAAGCGCGCGCAGAGCTTCGCCCGCCAGCTGCGGGAACGTTTCAAGCTGCCGGTGGTGATGATCGACGAGCGTTCCAGCTCGGTCGAGGCCGCCCGCCGCTTCGCCGTCGAGCGCGCCGAAGGGCGCAAGCGCCGCCGTGATGCGGCCGCGCTCGATGCCGTGGCCGCGGCGGTGATCATCGACCGCTGGCTGTCGTCCCCCGACGACGCCACCCCCATTCCCTGACTGCCCGACACCGCCATGACCGCCCAGCAAATCGATGCCTCCGGACGCCTGCGCCACCTGCTGACCCTGGAGGGCCTGCCGCGCGGGACCCTGCTGCAGCTGCTTGACCGGGCAGGTCAGATCCGCGATGCCGCAGTCGGCCGCGTCGGCAACAAGCGCCACGTGCTGGCCGGTTCGGCGGTGTGCACGCTGTTCTTCGAGCCGTCCACGCGCACCCGCAGCTCATTCCAGCTGGCCGCGCAGCGCCTGGGCGCCGATGTGCTCAACTTCGATGCCTCGACCTCGTCCACCCGCAAGGGCGAAACCGCCTGCGATACGCTGCGCAACCTGGAAGCGATGGGCGTGCGCGGCTTCGTGGTGCGCCACCCGGAGGATGGCGCGGTAGCCGCACTGGCAGAAGCGGCGGGCGAGGGCACCGCACTGATCAACGCCGGTGACGGCCGCAGCGCGCACCCGACCCAGGGCCTGCTGGACATGCTGACCCTGCGCCAGGCCAAGGGCCCGGATTTCTCGAAGATGAAAGTGGTGATCGTCGGCGACGTGAAGCACTCGCGCGTGGCCCGCACCGACCTGCATGCGCTGCGCACGCTGGGCGTGGGTGAGATCCGCGTGTGCGGCCCGCAGTCGCTGCTGCCGGACGATGAGACCCTGAAGGGCTGCGTGGTCGGCGATGATTTCGACGCGATGCTGGAAGGCGTCGACGCGCTGATGATGCTGCGCCTGCAGCGCGAGCGCATGGAAGAAGGCCTGGTGCCGTCGCTGGAGCAGTACCACGCCCAGTACGGCCTGACCCGCGAGCGCCTGGCGCGCGCCGGCAAGGATGCCGCGGTGCTGCACCCGGGCCCGATCAACCGCGGCGTGGAAGTGACCGACGACGTGGCCGACGGCCCGCAGTCGTGGGTGCTGCGCCAGGTCGCCAACGGCGTCGCCGTGCGCATGGCCGTGCTGGAAACCCTGCTGAGCTGACCACCCGCTCTGATAGGTGTCAACCTTGGTTGACACACTTGCCGCGCGGCTTGTCCGCGCACCGCTCTGGTAGATGCCAACCTTGGTTGGCACTATCCATCCGCGCCCAAGTTGTCGAGCGGATCACACGAAGCCCCAAGCTCCCATTCGCACCATGCATGGGGATATTGCCCAAGCCGCGTCGCCAGTCCGGCCCTGATCGGATTTCCCATCAGGTACATCGCACGCCGGTGCAACGATTCGTCAGAGCGGATCGCATGATCGTGATAGCAGGCCTGCCAGAAGCGCCCGACTCGCCCCAGCAACCGGTTTGCCTGCTGGGCTGTGCGCGACTTGAAACGCTTCATGACGGTTTCCAGCGTTCCCGCACGTAGTTCGACCAGCCAGTGGATGTGGTCGGGCATGACCACGTACGCAATCGAGCGGGTGAAGGCTTCCTGATCCAGTCGCTGGAATTCGCGGACTGCCAAGGCGGCCGCTGCGGCGTTGGTGAAGAGCGGCGCGCGGTCATGGACGACGGCGGTGAGGATATAGCTGAGGCCGATGCTGGAGCGACGACCGAGCAGGAGACGTGTGTTCTGCATGGAGCAAGCATGGACGGGCCTGCTTCCAGTGAACATCGGGGAATGGGTTGGTTTCAGGTAGGCCAGTGCCAACCAAGGTTGGCAACTACCAGGGCAGTCAATGCCAACCAAGGTTGGCAACTACTGAAGCTGCGGCTCAGCGCTTCTGCGCGAACAGCCATGCCCACATCGCCGGGTCGGCGTAGGTGGCGTCCCAGGCGTTGTGGTTGCCTTCTGGGTACTCGGTGTAGCGCACGTCGCGTGCAGCGGCGCTCCGGAATGCGGCGTGCAGTCTGCGATCGTCGTCCGGTGGCACCACATCATCCAGCGCACCGTGGAAGATCCAGATCGGCGTGCCTCTCAGGCGCTGGGCGATGGCCGCATACGGATCGGTTTCCTGGGCGACCTGCTCGACGAACAGGGTCGGGCGCACCGCGCGTGGCGCCAGCACCGCGCCGCACACGGGCACGATCGCGGCGAAGCGCCCGGGGTCATCCAGCGCGATGTTCCAGCTCCCATAGCCGCCCATCGACATCCCGGTCAGGTACTGCCGTGAGGGATCGGCACCGAACTCGGCGATGGTGGCGTCCAGGGCGGCCAGCGCAACGCGGTTGTTGCGCCCGCTCCATTCCTGGTGGCCCGGCACCTGGGGGAATACGGCCAATGCGGGGAAGTCGGCCGCGTGCCTGCGCAGGTGCGGCCCCAGCCCCGCATGGGTCTGCTTGACACCGTCGCCGCCACGCTCGCCGGAGCCGTGCAGGAACAGGATGACCGGGAGTCTGGTGGGAGCGGTGGCCTGAACGCCGGCCGGAATGAACACCTGGTAGTAGGCGGTCTCGCCGTCCACCTTCACTGCGCGGCCCTCGAAGCGGCCACGCGCGCTGTCCGGCAGCGAAGTGCAACCGCTCATCATCAGAAAGGCCAGCAGCGGCAGCCAGCGCGACATCGATCGGACCATGGGATTTCCCGGGGCGGCAGGGTCAGCTGCATCCTAGCCCGCTGCAGGTCAACGCGGCATCGTGCGGCGCGTCACTCCGGTCGCGGGAAACTGGCAATGATGTCCAGCTGCTCCTGCGCTTCGGCATTGCCGTCGGCGGCGGCCGCCTGCACCTGCGCGATGTCCGGATGCAGCACCACCAGCAGCGGGTTCTCGCAGACCGGGCAGGCGTACTCGGTGGCGTCCTCGTCCAGCTCCATCTCCATGGCACGCGAGCTGCCCTTCCATTCGCAGGCCGGGCAGGTGTGCTGCTGGTCGCGCCAGCCGGGCTGGAAATAGTTTTCGATCGTGGTGGCCATGGGTGTCCAGTTGGAAACGGGTCAGAGCCCCGCGCAGCGGAGATCCGACCCTGGGTTTTGGCGTGGGTCGGAACTCCGCGCGGCGGGGATCGGACCCTGCAGGGTTCAGTGCAGCAGCACCAGCGTGGCCAGGCCGAGGAAGGTGAAGAAGCCCATCGAGTCGGTCACGGCGGTCAGGAAGATGCCGCTGGCCAGCGCCGGGTCGAAGCCGAAGCGTTTCAGGGTCAGTGGCACCAGCACGCCGGCCAGGGCGGCGAACAGCAGGTTGCAGGTCAGCGCGATGGCGATCACCGCCGACAGCCCGGGCGAGTGGAACCAGGCCAGCACGATTAGCCCCAGCACGGAACCCAGCATCACGCCGTTCAACAAGGCGACCCGCACCTCCTTCCACAGCAGCGTGCGCGCGTTGGACGCGCCCACCTGGCCCAGTGCCAGGCCGCGCACCATCAGCGCCAGCACCTGGGTACCGGCATTGCCGCCCAGGCCCGCCACGATCGGCATCAGCACGGCCAGCGCCACCAGTTTGTCGATCGTGCCTTCGAAGTGGCCGACCACGCTGGAGGCCAGGAAGGCGGTGCACAGGTTCACCGACAGCCACATCAAGCGCCGGCGCATGGCGCGCCAGACCGGGCTGAACAGGTCTTCGTCCTCGTCCAGGCCGGCGGCGCCCAGTGCCTGGTGCTCGGCCTGGCCACGGATGATGTCGACCACGTCATCGATGGTGATGCGGCCGATCAGGATGTTGTTGTCGTCCACCACCGGCGCGGAGATCCAGTCATGGTCGGAGAACTGGCGGGCGACCTCCTGGTCGCTCTCGCCGACGTCAATGGCCGGCTGCTCGTCGTCGATCAGGCGGTTGATCGGGGTGGTGTCCTCGTGGGTCACCAGTGCCGCCAGCGACACCCGGCCGAGGTACTGATGGCGCCGGCTGACCACGAACAGGTGATCGGTATGGTCCGGCAGTTCGCCGCGCAGGCGCAGGTAGCGCAGCACCACGTCGACATTGACGTCGGCGCGCACGGTCACCACGTCCGGGTTCATCAGGCGGCCGGCGCTGTCCTCGGGATAGGACAGCACCTGCTCCAGGCGCTCGCGGTTCTCGCGGTCCATCGACTTGAGGACCTCGTCGATGACCGTATCGGGCAGGTCTTCGACCAGGTCGGCCAGGTCGTCGATGTCCAGGTCTTCGACCGCGGCGATGATCTCGTCCGGGTCCATGTCCGCGAGCAGGCTCTCGCGCACGTCTTCGCCGACGTGGACCAGCACCTCGCCGTCATCTTCCGGATCAACCAGGCCCCACACCACCTCGCGCTTGCCCGGCGGCAGCGATTCAAGCAGGTTGCCGATCTCGGCCGGGGCCAGGGTGTTGACCAGCCGACGTACCGGGCCCAGCCGGCCGCTGTCCAGTGCGTCGGACAACATCCGCAGTTGGCGCGCAGTCTTGTCGTGGCGTACAGCTTCAGCCATCGCAGCTCCCGCGGGATAAGAAAAGCCGCGATCCCGGCAAGGATGCGGCAACAGGGGTGTTCAGCGCGTCATTATCGCAAGGGGATGTTTCAGCGCATAGCCGCCGGGTGGCGGTAGTGCCGGCCGCTGGCCGGCAACCTCTTGGCTTTCAACGAGACGGGGTCAGATCCCTTTTCCCGCGGAAAAGGGATCTGACCCCAGGCGTGCATGCCCGGCGAGCGGGTGGTGTCAGGGCGTATCGGCCACCAGCGCCAGCCAGCGTTCGATGGCGCGGCGGTCGCGCGCGGCCAGCAGCTTCGGGGCACGGGCGCGCAGCGCACCCAGATCGGCTTCGCGGATGGCGCGGCGCACCTCCAGCAACGTACCGGGATGCAGGCTGAACTCGCTCAGGCCCAGCGCCAGCAGCAACGGGGTCATCCGCGCATCACCGGCCATCTCGCCACAGACCGCCACCGGAATGCGGTGGCGTGCGCCGGTCTCGATCACCATCTGCAACAGCCGCAGCACCGCCGGGTGCAACGGTGAATACAACTCACCCAGCGCCTCGTTGTTGCGGTCGGCGGCCAGCAGGTACTGCACCAGGTCGTTGGTGCCGATCGACAGGAAATCGACCAGATCGATGAAACTCTCCAGCGCCAATGCCGCCGCCGGGACTTCGATCATCGCGCCCAGCGGCACGTGCTCGGACACCATATGGCCTTCGCTGCGCAGCTGTTCGCTCAGCTTGAGCATGCGCCGGCGCACCGCCAGCAGTTCCTCGCGGGTGCTGACCATCGGCACCAGCACGCGCAGCTTGCCGTAGGCCGAGGCGCGCAGGATCGCGCGCAGCTGGGTGTCGGCCACCTTGGGCCGTGCCAGCGACAGGCGCACGCCGCGCAGGCCCAGTGCCGGGTTCTCTTCGTTGCTCAGGGTCAGGCCGGTACGATCGGCCTTGTCCGCACCCAGGTCGAGCGTGCGGATGGTTACCGGCCGGCCGCTCATGCCCAGTGCGGCATCACGGTAGGTCTGGAACTGTTCTTCTTCGTCCGGCAGCTCGTTGCGCTGCAGGAACAGGAATTCGGTGCGGTACAGGCCCAGCCCCTGCGCGCCCAGCGCATGCGCCTGGGTGACGTCCTCCAGCGATTCGGCATTGGCCAGCAGGGCAATGTCGACCTGGTCGCGGCTACGGCTGGGCTTGCTGCGCAGGCGGCCAAGCTCGCGCTGCTCGCGCGCGTGTTCCTTCAGGCGTGCGCGGTAGTCACGCAGGTTGTCGGCCAGCGGGTTGACGGTGATGCTGCCGTCGGCACCGTCGATGATCAGCACGTCGCCGTCGGCGACGCGGCTGAGCAGTTGCGGCACATTGACGATCAGGGGCAGGTGCAGGCTGCGCGCCAGGATCGCGCTGTGCGACAGCGCGCTGCCGGCGGCGGTGACGATGCCGACCACGCCCTGCGCCTGCAGCTGCGCCAGTTCGGATGGGGCGATGTTGTCGCAGACCAGGATCTCGCCGGCCAGGCCCTTCATCACCGGCGGGCGTTCGGGTTGCAGGAAGGCGTGGATGCGGCCGATCACATGGTCGAGATCGTCCATGCGGCTCTTCAGGTAGGCATCGTCCATGCCATCGAAGACCTTGGCCAGGCGGTCACGCTGCAGGCGCAGCGCGTAGCCGGCACTGTACGGGCCGCTGCGGATCAGTTCGTCCAGGCCATACAGAAGCTCGGGGTCGTCCAGCAGCAACGCGTGCAGGTCGAGGAACTCGCCCACTTCCTGGTTCAGTGCGCCATGCAGGCGCTGACGCAGTTCGTGCATTTCCGTACGCGCGGCATCCAGCGCACGGTGCAGGCGGGCCAGTTCGGCCTCGACCTGGTGGGCGGCCACGCGTTGCTCGGCCACTTCCAGTGCATGCGGCAGCCGCACGCGCGCCCGGCCCATCGCCGTTCCGCGCGCCGCGCCATGGCCGGCCAACAGCTGTACCGGCCGTTGGCCGGAAGGGAGCTGGCCGGCGCGTGCGCGTGGCACGCTCAGCTGTCCTCGTCGAAGCGGCGTTCGAACAGGCCCACCACCGCCTCCATCGCGGCGGCTTCATCTTCGCCGTTGATGCGCACGGTGACCGGAGTGCCCTGGCCGGCGGCCAGCAGCATCACGCCCATGATGCTCTTGGCGTTGATCTCACGGCCCTTGGCGGCCATGGTCACGTTGCAGCGGAACGGCGCCAGGGTCTGCACCAGCTTGGCGGTGGCCCGGGCATGCAGGCCCAGGCGGTTGCTGACGGTGAGTTCTCGTTCAAGCATCGTCGACTATCGCTCCATTACGGGTACCCGCCGCGGCTGTGGCGGGCAGTTGATCCAGTCCCTGTTCCGGATAATTCATCACCCGCAGCAACATCGGCAGGCTCAGTGCCGACACCCGGCGAACCGGGGTCCCCAGCCGGGCCAGCTGCCCTGCAAGGTTGGCGGGGCTGGCGCCGTACAGGTCGGTCAGGATCAGCACGCCCTCACCACTGTCGACCCGCCGCAGGGCGGCCGAGGCGAGCGGGAGCAGGGCGTCCATGTCTGCGTCGAACGGTACTTCGAAAGCTTCGGTTTTCAGCGGCAATTGCCGCAGGAGCCGGGTCGCCACGTCAAGCAGGGCGGTCCCGACCCCGGGATGTGTTACGAGGAGAATGCCACAGGTCATTACTGCACGTTAACAGGTCAAGGTGAATCGGCGATAGCAGCAGATGAGGGGCACTGTGTCCCGTATTCAGCGTTATCGGGGTCAGAGCCCTTTTCCCCTGGAAAAGGGATCCGACCCCATGCGTTTTTCGATGCCTGGCAGCGATTCATCCAGGCATGGTGTGGATCCATCGTGTCGACCAAGGTCGACACCTACCCACACCGCCCCGCCATCCCACGGAATGCCGCTTTTGCTGTTGCTGTTGCTGTTGCTGTTGCTGTTGCTGGCCAGCGGCCGGCACTACCGGCGGGTGCCGGGCGCAGCCCGGCCGGCCCCCCTCAATCCTGTTCGCGGTGGTACGTCGCCACGTCCTGCCAGCCCATCTCGCGGGCATGCCGGGCCATGCGCTCGGCCAGGAACACCGAGCGGTGCTTGCCGCCGGTGCAGCCGAACGCCACGGTCACGTAGCTGCGGGTGCCATCACCCAGTTTCGGCAGCCAGGTATCGAGGAAATCCATCAGCTGGGCCAGGTAGCGCTGCACGTCCGGTTGCGCTTCCAGGTAGTCGCGTACACCCGGTTCGCGGCCGCTGAGCGCACGCAGGTCCGGGTCCCAGTGTGGATTGGGCAGCACCCGCGCATCGAACACGAAGTCCGCTTCGGCGGGTACACCGCGCTTGTAGGCGAATGATTCGAACAGCAGCGACAGGCCGGTGGCATGGTCCATCGCGAACTCGGTGATGATCCGCCGCCGCAGTTGGTGCACGTTGAGGTTGCTGGTATCGATCACCGCATCGGCCTCGCGGCGCAATGGCGCGGTCAGCTCGCGCTCGCGGGCGATCGCCTCGGGCAATGACAGGCCCAGCTGGCTCAGCGGATGGCGGCGGCGGGTGTCGGCATAGCGCTTGAGCACCGTTTCGTCGCTGGCCTCGAAGAACAGCACCTTCACTTCCACGCCGGCGTCGGTGGCCAGCTGCCGCCAGTCGCCCAGCTGGCTCAGGTCGGCCTGGCCGCGCACGTCGATGCCCACCGCCAGCCGGCGCGGCGCGCTGCCGTCGTGGTTGGCCAGCAGGCTGCGCACGAAGTCCGGCAGCAGGTGGATCGGCAGGTTGTCCGAGCAGTAGTAGTCCTGATCCTCGAAGGTCTTCAGGGCGACGGATTTACCCGAGCCGGACAGGCCGCTGACGATAATCAGGGTCGGGGCGGAGGGGGTGGCGGTGCTCATGGACAGGCTCTTCGAGGGGCAGGGAATCAGGGTGTTCGCCGTTCCAGCAGATTGCTGTGGCGGGCGATGAACATCGCTGCCGGATCAATGCCCTTGGTGCGCAGGATGTGCAGGCGGGTGGCGGCTTCGGTCAGCACGGCCAGGTTGCGGCCGGGCATCACCGGCAGGGTGATCAGCGGAACGTCGAGGTCCAGCACATGGCGGGTGCCCGAGTCGCCGGTCAGGCGCTCGTAGCCATGCGGGGTGGGTTCGGTCATCGGCTTGGTCAGGTGGACGATCAGCCGAAGGTACTTGTTCTTCTTTACAGCCGTGTCGCCGAACATCTCGCGCACATTCAGCACGCCCAGGCCGCGCACTTCCAGCAGGTCCTGCAGCAGTTCGGGGCAGGTGCCGTCGAGCACGTCCGGGGCGATCTGGGTGAATTCGGGCGCATCGTCGGCTACCAGGCGATGGCCGCGGCTTAGCAGCTCCAGCGCCAGCTCGCTCTTGCCCGACCCGGCCTCACCGGTGATCAGCACGCCGATGGAATAGATCTCCATGAACACGCCATGCAGGATCACCCGCGGCGCCAGCGTGCGCGCCAGGTGGTAGGACAGGTGGTTGAGCAGTTCGTGGCCGCGCTTGGGCGACAGCCACAGCGGTGTACCGGATTCATCGGCGGCCGCGCGCAGGTCTTCCGGGCACGCCTGGTTGCGGGTCAGCACCAGCGCCAGCGGATGCGACTGCATGATCTTCTCGATGGTCTCCCAACGCTGGCGGGGTTCCAGCGCGTCCAGCCAGGACAGTTCCTCGGTGCCCAGGATCTGCACCTTGTTGGGATAGATCGCATTGAGGTAGCCGGCCAGCGACGGACGCCGCGAGACCGTGTTGCCGGCCTCCAGCTCGCGTTTCTCACCGGATTTGCCAGCGGCCCAGCGCAGCCCCAGCCGCTCGCGCTGCTGTTCGAACAGTTCACGGGCGGTGATGCTGGTATTCATGCGGCACTCGCAGGTGGGGTCATGTCCAGCGCCTCGCGCAGCGCCCGGGCATCGCCGGCTTCGCGCAGGGCCTGGCGGATGTCCGGTGCGGAAAACAGCTCGGCCAGCTCGGACAGCAGCATCAGGTGCTGGTGGGTGTAGTGGGCGGGGACGGCCATCGCGAACACCAGGTCCACCGGTTCGTCGCCGCCGAAATCGACCGGGGTCGCCAGTCGCAGCAGGGCGCCACGGGGGCGGTCCAGGGTCGGCGCGCGGCCGTGGGGGATGGCGATGCCGTGGCCGATCGCGGTGCTGCCCAGGGCTTCGCGCTGGCACAGGTTCAGATAGATCTGTTCGGCGTTGGCCTGGCGGCAGGCCAGCAACCCGGCGGCGGCCTGCAGGACGCTGTCACGGTCGGTGGCCGTGCAGAGCTGGGTCTGCACGGCCGCCAGGAGGTCAGTCAGGGGCATGTCTGCGGGGAACGGTGGCGATCAGCCACCATTGTCGCCCACCGGCAGCGGTGCGTGCTGCTGTTTTTTTTCCTTGTGCTTGATGACCAGGCGGTCAAGCTTGTCCGCAAGCAGGTCGATCGCGGCATACATGGTCTGGCCGCCGGCCTCGGCGTGCAGGGTCTGCCCCGGAATGTTGAGGCTGGCGTCGACGTGGTGTTCGGTCTTCTGCAGCTTGAGGGTCACCCGCGCTTCGCAGTGCTGGTCGAAGTGTTTTCCGATCCGGGCCAGCTTCTCCTCTACATAGGACTGCAGGGCCGGGGTGACTTCGACGTCTTTGCCAAACGTTTCGATGCGCATCGGGTTTCTCCTGTGTTCGGATGTGCCAATGAACCTCTCCGCCGGGCGCGGCGGCGCGTCAAGCGATTCTGACCCTTTCGTGCGAGGCGGAAATGTTCATGGCTTCACGATACTTCGCCACGGTGCGTCGCGCTACTGGAATTCCCGACGATTTGAGCAGGTCAGCCAGCTTGGCGTCAGAAAGCGGCTTGCGCGGGTTCTCGTCGTCGATCAGGCGGCGGATCATCGCCTGGATGGCCGTGCTGGACGCCTCGCCACCGCCTTCGGTATCGATACCCGAGGCGAAGAAGGCGCGCAGCGGCAGGGTGCCGCGCGGCGTGCGCACGTGCTTGCGGGCGATCGCGCGCGACACCGTGGATTCGTGCAGGCCCAGCTCGGCGGCGATCTCGCGCAGGGTCAGCGGGCGCAGCGCCTGCTCGCCGAATTCGAGGAAGCCGGCCTGTTGCAGGATCAGGCTGCGCACCACCCGCAGCAGGGTTTCGCCGCGCTGCTGCAGGCCCTTCAGCAGCCAGCGCGCCTCCTGCAGCTGGCCGCGCAGGTAGCCGGCGTCGGCCTCGCCACAGCGGCGGATCAGCTGTTCGTAGCCACGGTGGATCACCACCTTCGGCCCGGCATGGGCCGCCAGCGCTGCGCGCCAGATGCCGTTCTGCCGCCACACCACCACGTCGGGCACCACATAGGTGTCCTGCGACAGCGGCGCGATCTGCGTGCCCGGACGCGGGTCCAGCGAGCGCAGCAGCGCGACCGCCGTCTCGACCTCGTCCAGCGGCTGTTTCAGTTCATGCGCCAGCCCGGAGACGCCACTGCGCGGCAGCCGTTCCAGCGGGCCTGCGGCAATCTGTCGCGCCAGCGCCAGCCCCGGCGTGTCGGCAGGCAACACGTCCAGCTGCAGCTGCAGGCACTCGCCGAGCGTGCGCGCGGCAACGCCGACCGGGTCGAAACGCTGGATGCGATGCAGCACCGCGAGGATTTCATCCTCACCGGCATGGACCGCCGGCAGCAGGGTTTCGGCGATGGTGGCCAGCGGTTCGCGCAGGTAACCATCGTCGTCCAGCGCATCGATCAGTGCAGCGCCGATGCTGCGGTCATGCGTGGAAAGATGCGACAGGTGCAGCTGCCACAGCAGGTGGTCGGCCAGCGTTTCGGTTTCCGCCACGCGCTCGGCGGCACTGCCGGTGTCATCGTCATCGTCGAAGCTGCCACCACTGCCGGCGGCACTCCAGTCGAGTTCAGCCGGCGCCCAGTCGTCGCCGTTGTCGGTGCGTTCGGCGGGCGCGTCGGCATCGGTGCTGTCGCTGGCCTCATTGGCGGCACTGCTGTCGTTGCTGTCGGCCCAGTCCAGCAGCGGATTGCTCTCCACGGCCTGGGCGATTTCAAGCTCCAGCTCGGTCGTGGACATCTGCAGCAGCTTGATCGCCTGCTGCAGCTGGGGCGTGAGCACCAGCTGTTGTCCCAACGATGTCTGCAGCCGAGTCTTCATGCCTGTGCCGAACGGAAGGAAAGGGACCCGGCGCCTGCGGTCACAGCTTGAAGGAATCCCCAAGGTAGACGCGACGTACGTCGGCGTTGTCCAGGATCGCCTCCGGCGAGCCCTGGGCCAGCACGGTGCCCTCGGCGAGGATATACGCGCGGTCGCAGATTCCCAAGGTCTCGCGCACGTTGTGGTCGGTGATCAGCACGCCGATGCCACGCTGCTTGAGATGGGTGACGATGCGCTGGATTTCACCCACCGAGATCGGGTCGACACCGGCAAACGGTTCGTCGAGCAGGATCAGGCGCGGCTGCGCGGCCAGTGCGCGGGCGATCTCGCAGCGACGACGTTCGCCACCGGACAGGCTGGCGCCGAGCTGGTCGGCCACATGGCCCAGCTGCAATTCGTCGAGCAGGCTGTTCAATTCGCGTTCGCGGCCGGCCGAATCCAGGTCTTCGCGAAGCTCCAGTACCAGGCGGAGGTTGTCGGCCACCGTCAGCTTGCGGAACACCGACGGCTCCTGCGGCAGGTAGCCCACGCCCTGCTTGGCACGGGTGTACATCGGATCGCTGGTGATGTCCTTGCCGTCGAGCACGATGCTGCCGGCATCGGCGGCGACCAGGCCGACGATCATGTAGAAGCAGGTGGTCTTGCCGGCACCGTTGGGGCCGAGCAGGCCCACCACTTCACCGGCGTCGAGGGTCAGCCCGAAGTCCTTCACGACTTCGCGCTGCTTGTAGCGCTTGCGCAGGCCCTTGGCGACGAGCATTACTTCTTGCTCCCGGCCGGCTTGGCCGACGTGCTGGCCGGCGCCGCCGCCTTGGGCGTGGCCGCCGGCTGTGCCGCCGCGTTCTTGTTCTTCGGCGGAATGACGGTGCGCACGCGGCTGCCATCGCCACCGGAATTCATTTCGCCGCTACGGGTGTTGTAGACCATGCGCTGGCCGGCATTGGTGCCGCGCGCGCTGGTGACCTTGTAGTTGCCGGTCAGGGTGATGATCTCGGTCTTGATGTCGTAGTCGATGCGATCAGCCACCGCGTCCATCCAGGTGCCATCGTCGAGCTGCTGCTTCATCGTGGCCTGCTTGCCGGTGAACACCGCACGTACGGCCTCGCCGTCCTTCAGGTAGATCTCGGCTTCGGACGAGCGGATGTCCAGCGAGCCCTGGGTGACGGTCACGCCCTGCGAGAGCACGGTCTTGCCATCGCCGGTGAGCACGCCCGACTGCGCGCCGGAGTCGATGTTCATGTTCTCGTTGCGGTCGGTGGACTTGGCAAAGGCAGCGCTGGGAACAAGGAGACCGAGCGCGAGTACGGCTGCAAAGGGAATCTTCATCGGGGTCCGTTCTACCGGTGGGGCCGCCCGGGAAACCGGGGGCGGATGGGTGGGCTGCCTGCCTTGCGCCTGTCCGGGGACGTCGCAGGAGGGCGGCGGAATCAGCGTCGGGGCGTGTAACGGCCCTTGGACTGGCTGAGGAAATGATACGTGTTGTTCTTCGAATCCACCTCGAAGCCAACGCCGGACTGTTCCATGCCGGGGCGGGTCATGGTGACCAGCGCATCGGTGCGGGCACGGTTCTCCTTCGGGAACACGTCCAGGTGGTCGGTGCGGAAGGTGGTCGGCACCACGCCCGGATCGGCCGGGCTGTCGCCGGCGACATTGCCGCGCAGCTTCATCTGGTCGCCCTTGGCGCTGAGCCAGCCCGTCTCGGCACGCAGGGTCCAGTGCTTGCCATCCTTGTCCGGCATCTCGAACAGCGGCGTGGCGATGTTGATGGTCTGGTCGCCACGCTGGCGCTCCAGCAACGGTGCGCGCAGGGTGGTCGATTCCTTGCCGTGCTCATCCAGGGCGACGACCTGGAAGTCGTGCAGGACGTAGTCCACGCCGACATCCTGGCCGGCAGTGGCCGGACCCTTGTCGCGGTTGCGCAGGGCCGCCCAGCTGCTGAGCAGGGCCGCCAGCAGCAGGCCGATGCCGAGCAGGGTGCGCCAGTTCAGGCTCGGCAGGTTCATGCGCCGAACCTCGCCAGGACCGCGTCCACATGTCCCTGCGCGGCCAGCAGGATGTCACACAGCTCACGGGCTGCACCACGTCCGCCATCGGCGCGGGTCTGCCAATGCACGCGCTCGGCGATCCACGGGTGGGCGTTGGCCGGCGCCACCGCCAGGCCGACCGCGCCCAGCGGTGCCAGGTCCGGCAGGTCGTCGCCCATGAAGGCCACCTGCTCCAGACCGATGCCGTGCTGCGCACACAGCGCCTGCACGCTGGCCAGCTTGTCGCCCACGGCGATCTGGGTATCGATGCCGAGGTCGGCGCCGCGCCTGAGCGCGGACTGGCTGTTGCGCGCGGTGATCAGCACGGGGTGGATGCCGTGCTGCTGCAGCAGTTTCAGGCCCAGGCCATCCTGCACGAAGTACGCCTTGCTCTCGTTGCCGTCCTTGTCGTAGTACAGCCGACCGTCGGTGAGGGTGCCGTCCACGTCGAAGCAGGCCAGGCGGACGCGGGCCGCGGCGGCATGCAGGTGGGCGGGGAAGGCGGGCAGGGGGGACCAGGGCATCAGGGTGGCAGGCTCGGTGGATTCGGGTTGGGACGGTACAGACTGAATGGGGTCTACGGACTGTCGGTTAAACCACCCGGGCCCGCAACAGGTCATGAATGTTCAGGGCACCGACCGCCCGGCCCTGGTCGTCGACCACGATCAGGCCCGTGATCTTGTGGGTCTCCATCAGCCGGGCAGCCTCCACCGCCAGCTGGTCGGCGCCGATGGTACGTGGGTTGCGGGTCATCACATCGGCGATCTTCGCGGTGCGCACGTCCAGCGCGCTGTCCAGCGCCCGGCGCAGGTCACCGTCGGTGAACAGGCCGATCAGCACACCGTCGGCATCGACCACGGCGGTCATGCCCAGCCGCTTGCGGCTCATTTCGACCAGCGCCTCGCTGAGGCTGGCGTCGGCCCCCACGCTGGGCAGGTCCTCCCCGGTGTGCATGACGTCGGTGATATGCAGCAGCAGGCGGCGGCCGAGGCTGCCGGCCGGGTGCGAGCGGGCGAAATCGTCGGCGGTGAAGCCGCGTGCGTCGAGCAGGGCCACGGCCAGCGCATCGCCCATCGCCAGCGAGGCGGTGGTGCTGGAGGTCGGCGCCAGCGCCAGCGGGCAGGCCTCGGCCGGCACGCTGACGTCCAGGTGGATATCGGCGGCGGTGGCCAGGCTGGACTGCGGGCGGCCGGTCATGGAAATCAGCACGTTGCCCTGGCGCTTGAGCACCGGCAGCAGCATCAGCACTTCGTCCGATTCGCCCGAATAGGACAGGGCCAGCACCACGTCGGCCTCGGTGATCATGCCCAGGTCACCATGGCCGGCTTCGCCCGGATGCACGTAGAACGCGGGAGTGCCGGTGGAGGCCAGCGTAGCGGCGATCTTGCGGGCGATGTGCCCGGACTTGCCCATGCCGGTGGCGACCACCCGGCCGCGGCTGGCCAGGATCGCCTGGCAAGCCTGCTGGAAGGCCTCGCCGAGGCGGTCGGCCACGGCATCCAGCGCCTGCCGCTCGATCTCGAAGACGCGGCGGCCGCTGGCGACCAGGCCGGCAGGGTCGACGGAACGGGGGGGCAACAGGGATTCGGCCATGCGGACGCCACGCAGCGGAAGTAGAATGGAGGCACATTTTATTAGGAAAGCCCGTTGGACGCCGACACCATCCGCAACCTGATCGAAACCGGCCTGCCCGGCGCCCGCGCCGACGTGCAGGGCGACGATGGCGTGCATTTCGAAGCGACCGTGGTCTGCGAGGCCTTTGCCGGCAAGATGCCGCTGGCCCGCCACCGGATGGTCTATGCCACCCTGGGCGACCTGATGGGCGGCGCGATCCACGCGCTGGCGCTGAAAACCGTGACCCCGGCCGAAGCCGGCTGAACCGCAGAAGATCCCGAATACATGGCCAAGATCGTTGTGACCGGCGGCGCTGCGCTGCACGGTGAAGTGAGCATCTCCGGCGCCAAGAACGCCGTCCTCCCCATTCTCTGCGCGACCCTGCTGGCCGATGCGCCGGTGGAGATCACCAACGTGCCGCACCTGCACGATGTGGTCACCACGGTGAAGCTGCTGGGTGAACTGGGTGCCAAGGTCACCATCGACCAGGGCACGCTGTCGCGCGGCAGTGCGATCGTGGTCGACCCGCGTCCGGTCAACCAGCATGTTGCCCCGTACGAGCTGGTCAAGACCATGCGCGCCTCGATCCTGGTGCTGGGCCCGCTGCTGGCCCGCTTCGGCGCGGCGGAAGTGTCGCTGCCCGGCGGCTGCGCGATCGGCTCGCGTCCGGTCGACCAGCACATCAAGGGCCTGCAGGCGCTGGGCGCCGAGATCGTGGTCGAGAACGGCTTCATCAAGGCCACGGCCAAGCGCCTGAAGGGCGGCCATTTCACCTTCGACATGGTCAGCGTTACCGGCACCGAGAACGTGCTGATGGGCGCGGTGCTGGCCGAAGGCACCACCATCCTCGACAACTGTGCGATGGAACCGGAAGTGACCGATCTGGCGCATTGCCTGATCGCGCTGGGCGCGAAGATCGAAGGCCTGGGCACTGCCCGCCTGGTCATCGAAGGCGTCGAGCGCCTGTCCGGCGGCCGCCATGAAGTGCTGCCCGACCGCATCGAGACCGGCACCTTCCTGGTGGCTGCGGCGATGACCGGCGGCAAGGTCACGGTCAACCGTGCGCGCCCGAACACCATGGACGCGGTGCTGTCCAAGCTGGTCGAAGCCGGTGCGAAGATCGAGACCACCGACGACACCATCACCCTGGACATGCAGGGCAAGCGGCCGAAGGCGGTCAACCTGACCACCGCGCCGTACCCGGCGTTCCCGACCGACATGCAGGCGCAGTTCATGGCGCTCAACTGCGTGGCCGACGGCGTCGGCGTGATCAACGAAACGATCTTCGAAAACCGTTTCATGCACGTCAACGAGTTGCTGCGCCTGGGCGCGGACATCCAGGTCGAAGGCCACACCGCCATCGTGCGGGGCAGCGAGCACCTGAGTGGCGCACCGGTGATGGCCACCGACCTGCGTGCCTCGGCCTCGCTGATCCTGGCCGGCCTGATGGCCAGCGGCGAGACCACCATCGACCGCATCTACCACCTTGACCGTGGCTACGAGAACATCGAAGAGAAGCTGTCTTCGCTCGGTGCCACCATCCGGCGCGTGCCATGATCCTGCGCGGCAAGTTCAGCCCGCGTCGCAAGGCGCTGCTGGCGCTGGTGCTGATCGTGCTGGCGTGGCTGGGCTACGCCTGGTACGCCAACATCGCCATCACCCAGGGCATCGAGCAGAAGGACATGGACTGGAATGGCGATGGCACGGTCTCGCGCGACGAGATCATCGAGTCGTTCTATGCGGTTGCGGTGAAGGACAGCCAGGACGGCAACCGCCATTGCCGCACCTTCGTCTGGCGCAGCACCGGCGAGCAGATCCGCGTGGACTGCCGTACCGAGTTCAAGCCGGCGGCGGCCGAAGAAAAGAAGTAAGAAAAACGCCCGCGAAAGCGGGCGTTTTCTTTTCGCGGGGCCTGGGGTCGGAGCCCATCCCCGAGGGAATGGGATCCGACCCCGGCACTCAGTTCATCGCCTTGATGGTCAGGTCCAGGGCATCGCGGTCGTTCTCCCGCTGCAGCATGCGTGCCGGCACCGGGAACTCCGGCACGATCCAGGCGATCAGCTCCTTGTTGCCGTCGGCACGCGAGACCTTGGTCGCTTCGTAGCTCTTGCCGCCCACGGTGATCGACTCCTTGCCGATGACGCGGTAGGTCATGTTCTTGATGCGGCCTTCGTCGACCATGCGATAGGTCAGCGGCTTGCCGGCGGCGAGGTCACGGGCGATCGCCAGGTTGATCAGCAGCGCGTCCATGTCACCGGATTTCAGTGCGATAGGTCCAGCGCGGTCCGGCTTGATGTCGCCGGTCCAAGTGGCCTGGTTGCTGGTCCAGTTGTAGTTGGCCTGCACGTTGCGCTTCTTCACCAGCAGCGCCGAACGGTCCTGGCTGCTGAGCGGGCGCAGCTGGCCGCGCACTTCTTCGAACAAGGTGCTCTGGCTCAGGTCGGCCAGCTGGTTCTTCACCTGCAGCGTGTAGCGCCACTTGTTGGCACCCTCGCTGCTCAGCGTCATGCTGCCATTGGCCTGCATGCCCATGTAGCTGGCCAGGTAATCGGCCTTGAACGGCTGCAGGGCCATGGCCGGCAGGCTGGCCACCGACAGCGCGGCTGCAGCGATCCAGGTGAGGGGGCGGGTCAGGGTGCTCATGCTCAGACTCCTTGGTATTCGATCAGGCGCAGATCGACGCGGTCTTCGCCGTCTTCGCGTTGCAGGATGCGCACCGGGGTGGGGACACCGTTGGCGATCCAGAGGATGGTTTCGTTGTTGCCGCCGTTGGTCCGGTAGACCCGCAGCGCGTTGTAGGACAGGTCGCCGACCTCGACGTTCTCGGTCTGCGGCGCGGCCTGGTAGTCGTGCTGGCGGACCTTGCCCATGTCCACGTAGCGGTAGTGCATGGTGGCACCCGGACGGGCATCCCGCATGATCGCCAGGTTGATCAGCAGGGCGCTCTGGTCGCCCGGCTGCAGCGGAATCGGCTGCGCACGCTTCTTCTCGACGTCGCCGGTCCACTGCGCGGTACCGGCCTGCCAGTTGTACGTGCCGACCGCCTTCTTGCCCAGGAACAGGCCCTTGCGCACCGTGCTCTGGCTCAGCGGTGCATAGGCGCCGGCGCGCTCCTCGAACACCGTGCTCTGCTCGATGTTCAGGCCCAGCACGCTGGCAAAGCCGCGGCGGCCGACCACCTGCATGTCGACCCGCCACTGGTTGCCGCCGGTATGGGTGACCTGCATGCTGGCGTCGCCGGCCTCCTTGCCTTTGTAGAAGGCCTGGTAGGTGGCGCTGAACGGCTGCAGTGGCGGCGGTTCCCACGCCAAGGCCGGCAGGGCCGGGGCCGCCGCTTCGGCCGGCGGTTGCACCGCTGGCACCGGCGCCGGAGCCGGCGAGGCAGGCGCCTGCGCCTGGCCCCAACCCACGCCGGGGAGCACGACAAGCGACAGCAGCAGCGAAGTGGACAGCAGGGTCGTGGTCTTCATGGAAGAGAGGAGCCGCAGGAGGTGGGCAGGATGCCAGCCCTGCAGTCAGCGGGGCGTGTGCGTGGGCGTTACCGGTTCAGGTTCCCGGCGGAATCTAGGGCCAGCGGGCTAAACAGGGGGTGACCGTCCAGTTGCGGCTGGCCCTCCCGTTCAGTCAGGCGGCCGGCGCACAGCAGCTGCAGCGTGGCGATCAGCAGGGGATGCTCCACCGCCAGCACACGCGCGGCCAGGGTGTCGGCGTCATCGCCGGGCAGCACCGGTACCCGCACCTGGGCCAGCACGGCGCCGGCGTCCAGCTCGGGTACGACCAGGTGCACGCTGGCACCGTGCTCGGCATCGCCTGCATCCAGTGCCCGCGCATGCGTGTCCAGCCCCTTGTGCAGCGGCAGCAGTGACGGGTGGATGTTGACCAGGCGGCCATTGAAGCGCTGCACGAAGGCGGCGCCGAGTATGCGCATGTAGCCGGCGCAGACGATCCAGTCCGGTGCGACCGCGGCCAGTGCGTCGCCCAGTGCCTGCTCGTAGGCGGCGCGGTCCTGGAATTCCTTCGGCGCATGCGCCCAGCGCAGGTTGGCGCTGACCCGCTGCAGCGCGGCGGCGGCCGGGCGGTCGGAAAATACGCCGACGACCTCGGCGCGCAGGCGTCCCGCAGCGATGGCATCGAGGATGGCCTGCAGGTTGCTGCCGCGGCCGGAGGCAAGCACGGCAATGCGGGTGGGCGCGGTCATTGCGGGGTACTCCGGCGGATCAGCGGCCAGGTCAGCAGGCTGCCCACGGTGGCCATCAGCATGTCGGCATGGGCGTCCCACATGTCGCCCTGCTGCCCGTTGTAGGCCTCGGCGGCGTCCGGCGACAGGGCGAGCGCGATGGCCCATTCGAACCACTCGTAGACCAGGCTGGCGCACATCACCGTCATCACCACCAGGGCGAAGGCCTGGCCGCGGCGCAGCGCCGGCCAGGCGTGACGTGCCAGCTGCAGCAGTGCCGGCGTGAAACAGACGCCGAACAGGAAGTGGATGAGGCGGTCGAAATGATTGCGCTGCCAGCCGAACGCCGCATTCGGCGACCAGCCGATCAGCGCCTGCGTCCACGCGTCGTAGGGAACGTTCGAGTACAGCCAGCGGGCGGCCACACAGTGCAGCGCGATGAAGCCGCAGATCGCGATGAAGGCACCGTTGCCCAGCCAGCCACCCCGGCGGTCGACCCACAGCAGGGCGCCCAGGCCGATCACGGTCAGCGTGCTGTGCAGCGCCTGCTCGGTGGGCCACAGCGGCTGGATCCAGCTGACCGCGAATACCGCCAGCACGGCAGCGAAGGCCAGCTTCTTGGGGCGCGAGAAACGGAAGGCGCTGGGCGAAGCGGTCGTGGGGAGGGCAGGCGCGGACATGGGAAGTCGATCAGGAAAGGGCGGGGCGTCTGCCGGCAAGTTCAGACGCGGAGATGGTCGCCGCGGTCGAACAGGGCGGCCATGTCAGGCTTGGACAGGAACACCCAGGCATAGGCGGTCAGGGCCATGCCCAGCGGGCCGGCCAGCACCGCCAGCCAGGCCGCGCGCTGGCACCAGGCCAGCCCGGTGCGGCGCGACAGCAGGCGCGCGGTGTGCAGCTGCACGAAGCCCAGCGCGGCAGCCAGCGCTGAAACGACGCCGTACACGGTGGCCAGTACCGCGCCATCGTCCAGCCCGCGCGAGCTGGCAACCAGGCCGATGAAACCGAGGAAGGCCAGCGCGGCCATCCAGTGGAAAACCGCCAGCGCGTAGAACAGCACCTTCAGCGTCTGCAGGTGGCTGCCCAGCTGAAGGTGCGCCAGGGTCTGCTGCGGCAGCGGCGGCGGTGCGCCCGGGCTCGTCATGCCGCCGTGCCCGCTGTGTCGAACGCGGCCTTGACCTGCGGACGCAGCAGCGTGATCAGGCTGAGTACTCCCAGCACGGTACCGATCGGCGTGAACAGACAGGCCAGCCCGGCCACGATCAGGCACAGCAGGTAGCGGCGGCGGCGGGCCAGGCAACGGCCGGCGTAGGCCACGAACGCGCCCAGGGTGACGCCACCGAACACGATGACACAGCCGATCACGACGAACATCCAGCCGAACACGCGCTGTTCGGCCGGCGACGAGGGCTGGCCGCCGGAGTTCATCGGCAGGTTGCCGGTGAGCGCGGTGACGCCGAGCACGATGTGGACGATGAAGATCAGCGAGAACAGCGCGATCAGGCCGCCGACCACGTAGTGCGCGATTGACAGCATGCGCAGGTGGTCGGCGTCCTGGGGGCTGAACGCCGGTACCGCCGTCGTTGGCGGCGGCACGGGGGTAGGGGGCAGCGGGGGCATTGCGTCCGGGCTCCTCGGGGCCGGGTTCAGCCGATGTGGACGCGCTCGGCGCCTTCAGCAGTGACCACCTGGCCGATGGTCCAGTGGTCCAGGCCCTGCGCCTTGACCGCCTCGGACACGGCGGCGACCTGGTCGGCTGCCACGATCAGCACGAAGCCGATGCCGCAGTTGAAGGTGCGCCACATCTCGCTGTCGGCCACGGCGCCTTCCTTCTGCAGCCACTGGAACACCGGCGGCAGGGTCCAGGACGAGGCCTGGATGTCCAGGCCGAGGCCGTCGGGCACCACGCGGATGATGTTCTCGGTCAGGCCGCCACCGGTGATGTGGGCCATGCCGTGGATGGCCTCGCCGTGCGACTTCAGCAGTGCCAGGATCGGCTTCACGTACAGGCGGGTCGGTGCCATCAGCGCGTCGACCAGCTTCACGCCGCCCTCCAGCTCCAGGTCGGCCGGGCGGCCGGCGCGGTCGTAGATGCGGCGCACCAGCGAGTAGCCGTTGGAGTGCGGGCCGGACGAGGCGATGCCGATCAGCACGTCGCCGGCGGCCACGCTGGCGCCGTCCTTCAGCTCGCTCTTCTCGACCGCGGCGACCGTGAAGCCGGCCAGGTCGTACTCGCCCGGGGCATACATGTCGGGCATTTCAGCGGTTTCGCCGCCGATCAGCGCGCAGCCGGCCTCGGTGCAGCCGTTGGCGATGCCGCCCACGACCGCTGCGGCGGTGTCGATGTCCAGCTTGCCGGTGGCGAAGTAGTCCAGGAAGAACAGCGGCTCGGCACCCTGCACCAGCACGTCGTTCACGCACATGGCGACCAGGTCGATGCCGATCGTATCGTGGCGGTTCAGCTGGTGGGCCAGCTTCAGCTTGGTGCCCACGCCATCGGTACCCGACACGAGCACCGGCTCGCGGTACTTGTTGGACAGGTCGAACAGGGCGCCGAAGCCGCCCAGGCCGCCCATCACTTCCGGGCGGAAGCTGCGCTTGACCAGGGGCTTGATCCGCTCGACCAGCGCGTTGCCGGCGTCGATGTCGACACCCGCGTCACGGTAGGTGAGGGGGGAAGGGGCGGAAGACGGGGTGTTGGTCACGGGCGTCGGCGCTGGCAGGGGTTGAATGAGCGATTTTAACAGGCCGCATTGGCGCAAAGGCCGTATTCGGGCAACAATTCCCCCGGATTCGTCGAGCCAATGGATGTCCTGATGCGCCGCAGCCTGATTCTGACCCTGCTCCTTGCACTGAGCCTGCCGGTGGCCACGATGGCCCAGAGCGGCCTGCGCACCGAGGGAGATGTCGCCACCGCTTCGGGGGCCTACGAGGCCGAAGTGCCCGTCAACAGCCAGGCCGAGGCCGATCGCAACGGTGCCCTGGCCCGTGCCCTGAGCGTGGTGCTGGGCAAGCTGTCCGGCGACCGCAACGTGATGTCACGCCCCGGCGTGGTGCAGGCGCTGCGCAATGCCAAGGACTACGTGGCCAGCTACGACTACAAGCAGGACCAGAGCGTGGGTGCCAGCGGCGCACCGAGCTTCCGGACCCTGCTGGTGGCCCGCTTCCGCGAGGATGACGTCGATTCGCTGGTCTCGGCGCTGGGCCTGCCGCTGTGGCCGCAGCCGCGACCGAAGCCGGTGCTGTGGCTGGCCGTCGACGACGGCAGTGGCCCGCGCCTGGTCAGCGTGCAGCAGGCCAATGCCGCCCGCCCGCTGCTGAACCGCGCCATCGAGCGGGGTTACAAGCTGGGCCTGCCCAGCGGCGGTGCTGCCGAACAGGCCCTGGCCGGTGCCATCTGGCGCCAGGACAGCGCCGCCGTGGCCCGTGCCTCCTCGCGCTACTCACCGCCGATGCAGCTGATCGGCAAGCTTTACCGCGCCAACGGTGGCTGGCAGGCGGACTGGGTGTTCGTCGACAACGGCCGCGAACTGAACAAGTGGACCAGCAAGGACGCCAACGCCATGCGCGCGATGGCCGCCGGTGCCGACGGTGCCGCCGATGCGCTGGTCAAGCGCTATGCCAAGGCCGGCGTGGCCGTCGGCCAGGCCGGCACCTACCGCCTGGTGGTGACCGGCATCAACAGCGCCGATGACTACCTGCGGCTGGCCGCTGGCCTGCGCGAGGTGCCGGTGGTGCGCAACGTCACCCCGCTGCACGCCTCGGCCGGCCAACTGGAGCTGAGCGTGGAGATGACCACCGGCCTGGCCGGCTTCAACCGCATGCTTGGCGACAATGGCGTGCTGGTGCCAAGCGCGCCGCTGCCGGCCCTGCCGACCCCGATCGATGACACCACCGGTGCCCCGGTGGCCGCGCCGGTCAGCAACGAGTACCGCCTGCGATGATCCTGAGCCCGGAAGCTGAAATCGCGCAGTTCCTGCGCCGGCTGAAGTACATCCTGTTCGCCGGCCTGATCGGCTGGGTGGTGTGGCTGCTGGCGCCGATCCTGACCCCGTTCGTGCTGGCACTGGCGCTGGCCTGGCTGGGTGACCCCCTGGTGGACCGCATCGAGGCCACCGGCCGCTCGCGCATGACCGGCGTGGTGCTGGTGTTCGCAGCGATGGTGCTGGTGATCGTGGCACTGCTGCTGGTGCTGGTGCCGATGATCGAGCGCCAGATCACCACCCTGATCGCGGCCGCGCCGCAGGCGCAGGCGTGGCTGATGCAGACCGGCATCCCCTGGTTCGAGCACAAGACCGGCCTGGAAGTGATGCAGTGGCTGGATCCGGACCGCCTGATCGAATGGGTGCGCAGCCATTGGCAGCAGGCCGGCGGCTTCGCCACCACGTTCATGGGCTACGTCTCGCGTTCGGGCTTTGCGATGGTGACCTGGGTGGTCAACATCCTGCTGCTGCCGATCCTGGCGTTCTACTTCCTGCGCGACTGGGACAAGCTGGTCGAGCGGGTGGCCTCGGTGATTCCGCGCAACCAGATCGGCACCATCAGCGCGCTGGCGCGTGAATCCAACGAGGTGCTGGGTGCGTTCATCCGTGGCCAGTTCCTGGTGATGCTGGCGCTGGGCGTGATCTACGCCGGTGGCCTGTCGCTGGTCGGCCTCAAGCTGGGCCTGCTGATCGGCCTGATTGCCGGCCTGATCAGCTTCATCCCGTACCTGGGCGCGACCACCGGCGTGCTGATGGCGGTGATCGCCGCGCTGGTGCAGGCGCAGGGCTTCGACCTGAAGCTGCTGATCCTGGTCGGCGTGGTGTTCACCGTGGGCCAGCTGCTGGAAAGCTACGTGCTGACCCCGCGCATCGTCGGCGACAAGATCGGCCTGCACCCGGTGGCGGTGATCTTCGCGGTGATGGCCGGCGGCCAGCTGTTCGGCTTCCTCGGCATGCTGCTGGCGCTGCCGGTAGCGGCGGTGACCAACGTGCTGCTGCGCTATGCCCACCAGCGCTATCGGCAGAGCGAACTGTACGTGGGCGAGAAGCCGGCGATCGTGCTTGATGGCGTGGTCGACGCGCCCCATATCATCGTTCCGGACGACAAGGGCCCCGACCTGAAGTGATGGGTGTGCCGCAACTGCCGCTGGCCCTGCATTACCCGCGGGACCAGCGCCTGGAGACCTTCATCGGCGCGCCGGATGGCGCGCTGGCGCAGCTGCGCGCGATCGCGGTTGGCGCCAGCCACGACTGGGTCTACCTGGAAGGTGCGGCGGGAACCGGCAAGACCCACCAGGCGCTGGCGATGTGCTCCAGCGCCGAGCAGGCCGGACGGTTGCCGACGTACGTGCCGCTGGCCAGCGCCGCCGGCCGTGTCCGTGCGGCGCTTGATGGGCTGGAAGCGCGCGAACTGGTGGCGCTGGACGGCCTGGACGAGGTTGCCGGCAACCGCGAGGATGAGATCGCGCTGTTCGATTTCCACAACCGTGCGCGCGCTGCGGGCGTGACCGTGCTGTACACGGCACAGAAGGCGCCGGGCGAACTGGGCTTGGTGCTGCCGGACCTGCGCTCGCGGCTGGGCCAGTGCGTGCGCGTGCTGCTGCAGCCGCTGGATGAGGAAGGGCGGGCGGCCGTGCTGCGCGAGCGTGCACTGCGACGCGGCCTGGCCATCGACGAAGCGGCCATCGAGTGGCTGCTGTCGCACACCGGCCGTGAGCTGGGTGGATTGATCACCCTGCTGGACTGGCTGGACCGCGAATCGCTGGCGGCGAAGCGGCGGATCACCGTGCCGTTCCTGCGCCAGGTGCTGGAAGAAGGCCGGCCTCGTTACTGAGGGATGTTGTTCGGCAGGGCTGCGCCCTGCACCCGCGGTAGTGCCGGCCGCTGGCCGGCAACTTCAACAGCAACGTCAAAAGCTGGCTTCCTGAGGGGAGGCGGGGTGGCTCAGGTTGCGGGGGACGGCGCAAGTACGTCCCTGTAGCCTCGATCGCGCCATCCATGGCGCTCACGCCCCCGCAACCTGAGCCACCCCGCCTTCGACAGGTTCCCGCGGCTGTTGGTGGGGGTCGACCTTGGTCGACACCCGAGCAAGCGCAGCGAAGCGATCCGCTTTTGATTTTCTTTCTTTCTTCCGTGGCTGGACGCGCACGGAAACTGTCAGGGGCCGGGCGGGGTGGGCCATGCAGGGGCGTTGGCGCCATGGATGGCGCCATCGAGCTTACAGGGGTGAGGGCGCTTTGCTTGCGAAGCACTGCTTCGCAAGCGCCTGAACGTACAGCCGCCAGCGGCTGGGCCGGGCCCCGGAGGGGTACTTGCAGCGTCCCCTGCATGGCCCACCCGCCCGGCCAAGCACGCGATCCGCTCTACGCGACCAGCCACGAGGGGCTCAGCCGTTCGCCGCCAACTCCGCGTCCAGCGCGCGCAGGCGATCCACGGTGCCGACGTCGGTCCAGCGCCCGCGATGGTGCTGCCCGGTCATCAACCCCTGCGCCATGAAGTGCTTCTGCAGCGGCACCACCGAGAACTTCGGTGGCAGCCGCTCGCTGCCCGGCGCATCGCCGATCACCGCGCGCCAGTCGGCCACGATCGAAGGACGGTACACGCCGATGCCGGCATAGGTCAGGCATGGTCCTTCGCGGTCGTGGTGCAGGAACCCCTGTGCATCCAGGCGGTAGTCACCATTCGGGTGCTGAACCGGATTGTCGACCAGCACCAGGTGCGCCTGGCCCTGCGGCTCGCGCGGCAGCGTGGCGAAATCGAAATCGGTCCAGATGTCGCCGTTCACTACCAGGAACGGGGCATCGCCCAGCACCGGCAGGGCGTTGAGGATGCCGCCGCCGGTTTCCAGCGGGGTCTGCCCTTCGTACAGGAAATGCAGGCGCAGGCCCCATCGGCTGCCATCGCCCAGCGTCGCCGGGAACTGTTCGGCCAGCCATGCGGTGTTGACCACCACCTCGCGCACGCCGAGTGCGGCCAGGCGTTCCAGGTGCCAGACGATCAACGGCTTGCCAACCACTTCCAGCAGCGGCTTGGGCGTGTGCAGGGTCAGCGGGCGCATGCGCTCGCCGAGGCCGGCGGCAAAGACCAGCGCCTTCATCGGGCCACGCGCATCGGCGCGCCCAGCTCGGCCAGCGCCGGCTTGATGCGGTCGTCCAGCAGCTGCTGCAGCGGTGCCAGCTCGCGGTAGCGCGGCAGCACTTCATCCAGATAGGTGATGAAGCGCGGTGCGTCGTCGAGGTAATGGCCCTTGTTGTCGCGGTAACGCAGCCGGCAGAACAGGCCCAGGATCTTCACGTGGCGCTGGATGCCCATCCAGTCGGCATCGCGCAGGAAGGTGGCGCGGTCGGGCACCGGCAGGCCGGTGTCGCGGGCGCGCTCGTGATACTGCGCCAGCCATTCGTCCACGCGTTGCAGTGGCCAGCTCAGGAAGGCGTCCTTGAACAGGCTCACCGCATCGTAGGCGATCGGGCCGCGCACCAGGTCCTGGAAATCCAGGACCGCGGGGCCGTCGTCGACCGGCATCAGGTTGCGCGGCATGTAGTCGCGGTGGGTCATCAGCTGGGCCTGGCCCAGCGCGTTGTCCATCAGGCGGCGATGCACCAGCTGCAGGCCTTCGATCTCGCCGCAGTCCAGTTCAAGGTTCAGGTGGCGCTGCAGGAACCATTCGTCGAACAGGCCGGCATCGCGCTGCAGCAGTGCTTCGCCGAACTGGCCGAAGTCGGCCGGCACCGGGATCGCCTGCAGGCGCAGCAGCTGCTCGATCGAACGACCGAACCATTCGTCAGCGTTGCGCTCGTCGAGGATCCTGGCCAGGGTCGGGCCGCCGAGATCTTCCAGCAGCAGGAAGCCGGCATCCAGGTCCTGCGCGAGCAGCATGGGCACGCGCAGACCGTTGTCGTGCAGCAGGCCGCGCATGCGCAGCCACGGCCGCGGATCTTCCAGCCCCGGCGGGGCGTCCATCACGATGTGGCTGCCGCGCGTGCTGGTGGCGCGCCAGTAGCTGCGCATGCCGGCGTCAACCGAAGCGCGTTCGACCACCGCGTTGGCATCATCGAGCTGGGTACGGGCCCACTGCAGGCGCTGCGCGCTGCGCTGGGGATCGGAGGCGGGTTCGGTCATGCGGGCATATCCGGGCGCGCCGGGCGCGCCAACGTCGGCAACAGGAAGGGAAGGGGGAGCGGCGTCAGCGGCGACCGCTGAACAGGCGCAGGACGGCCAGCACGGCCACCGCGCCCACCACCGCGCCGAGGAAACCGGCCGGTTCGCCGGGGGCGTACCAGCCCATGTACTGGCCGAACCAACCGGCCAGCAGGGCACCAAGGATGCCCAGCACGATGGTCAGCAGGCAGCCCATGCGGTTGTTGCCGGGCATGAAGAAACGCCCGAGCAGGCCGACGAAGAAGCCGACCAGCAGGATGTACAGCCAGCTGCTGCTGCCGAACAGACCATTCATGCGCGCGGATTCCGCTTGAGTGTGGACGCAGCCTAGCAAGGCCAGGCTGCGTCCGTCACGAGTGCCGGATCAGCAGCAGCCGTGGTCGCCGTGGCGGGTGCCGCTGTCGGCAGCCACCGGCGAGCCGCTGGTCTCGCCGCGCAGGCTGGCGGCGTAGTGCTCGCTGATCACCTTGGACACGCAGGCGGTGACCTTCTTGCCCATCGGGATGTGCAGGAACTCGTTCGGGCCATGCGCATTGGAGTGCGGGCCGAGCACGCCGGTGATCATGAACTGCGCGCCCGGGAACTTCTCGCCCAGCATGCCCATGAACGGGATCGAGCCGCCTTCGCCCATGTACATCGCCGGCTTGCCGAAGAAGGCCTGGCTGGCGTCGTCGATGGCCTGGGTCAGCCACGGCGCCATCGCCGGGGCATTCCAGCCGGTGGAGGCCTTTTCCAGGTCCAGGGTGACCTGCGCGCCGTTCGGCGGGTCGCGCAGCAGTGCTTCCTTCAGCAGCTCGCCGCAGGTCTTGCCATCGGCGGTCGGCGGCAGGCGCAGCGACAGCTTCACCGAGGTCTGCGGACGCAGCACGTTGCCGGCCGATTCCAGCGGCGGCATGCCACCGACGCCGGTGACCGACAGCGCCGGGCGCCAGGTGCGGTTGAGCACCAGCTCGGTCAGGTCCTCGTTCATGGGGCGCAGGCCGTCGACCATCGGGAACTTCTCGAAGATCTCGGTATCCACCACTTCGGCGGCACGCTTGGCCTGTTCCAGGCGCTCGGCCGGGATCTCCACGTTCATGCCGTCGATCAGGATGCGGCCGGTGTCCTGGTCCTCGATGCGCGAAAGGATCTGGCGCAGCAGGCGGAAGCTGGACGGGATCACGCCGGAGGCATCGCCGGAATGCACGCCTTCGTTGAGCACCTTCACGGTGAAATTGCCGCCGGTCAGGCCGCGCAGCGAGGTGGTGCACCACAGCTGGTCGTAGTTGGCGCAGCCCGAATCCAGGCAGACCACCAGCGACGGCTTGCCGATGCGGTCGGCCAGGTGGTCGACGTAGGCCGGCAGGTCATAGCTGCCGGACTCTTCACACGCTTCGATCAGCACCACGCAGCGGGCGTGCGGCAGGCCCTGGGCCTGCAGTGCCAGTACCGCAGCCAGCGAGCCGAAGATCGCGTAGCCGTCGTCCGCACCGCCGCGGCCATACAGCTTGTCGCCGCGCAGGACCGGGGTCCACGGGCCGAGGTCGTCGTCCCAGCCGGTCATTTCCGGCTGCTTGTCCAGGTGGCCATAGAGCAGGATGGTGTCGTCGCCGGTTTCGGCGCCGGTAGCCGGAATTTCCAGGAAGATCAGCGGGGTACGGCCTTCCAGGCGCACCACCTCAACCTTCAGGCCGGGCAGCTGCTGGGCCTTGGCCCAGTTCTCCATCAGGGCGACCGCCTGTTCCATGTAGCCGTTCTGCACCCAATTGGCGTCGAACATCGGCGACTTGTTGGGAATGCGGATGTAGTCGACCAACTGCGGGACGATTTCGCTGTCCCACTTGTCATTGACGAATTGGCCGAGCTTGGCGCTGTCCATCTGAAACTCCGGTTGCATGGGCTGATCCGGCCATTCTACGCCTGTGCCGCGGGTAGGGTTTTTCCTACATCACGTCGGGTATTTGGCTGGCTTACGGAAATCCGGGAAACCGATAGGCTGTGCACATGTGGTGACGGACACTGTTCCTGCCGACGGGATTGCCGGTCGGGGCGGCCAGAATCACAGGGAGATACACGTCGTGCCTTGGTTTGTCGTGTTGAGGGCGCTGGTGCTGGTAGTGGGGATCGCTGGGGCGCATGCCGCCGAACCGATCGACATCAACCGCGCCGATGCCCAGGCGCTGCAGCAGGGATTGACGATGGTCGGAGCCGCCAAGGCCGAGGCGATCGTCGAGCACCGGCGCAGACACGGCCCGTTTCATCGTGTCGAGGACCTGACGCAGGTGAAGGGGATAGGGAAAGCGATCGTCGAACGGAATCGACAGCGGATCACCGTAGGCAACAGGTTGTTGCCGGCGGATCCGGTACCCGGATCGGTACCGGTGCGGACCGTACCCAGGCGCTGACAGCAGGAATCGTCGGAACCGGCAGGAGGCTGGTTCACCGGTCACGGACAGGAAGGCCGTGACCACCGACCGCCGCAGGACGCGGCACCAATCACCAGGATGGTGGCATCACAGACCTGTGGAAGGGGCTGAGATACAAACAGGACAGACGCGGCCGCGTGCAGGATGCAACGCTACCCCCACAGCGCAGGATGCGAGGGGGCGGCAGCAGGCCGACAAGGACGTAACGATTGCCCGGTACGACACATGGCTGTGTCGCCGGGCAATTTCATTTCCGGCGCCTGGTTTTGCCGCGGCCACCACGGGCCGATGGTGTACGGTGGCCGCTCCGCATGGAAAGGACCCCGCTGGATGCTTGTGCACCGCCCCACGACCCTGATGCTCGCCCTGGCACTGACCCTGCCACTGCTGGCCCATGCCGCTGCGCCGACGCCGACAGCCAAGCCTGCGGCCGAAGCCAGCACCGCTGAAGTGCGCGGACCGACCGACCTGAAGCCGGGCGAGTACCTGTGGCATCCGGAAATCTCACCGACCGGCCCGATCGTGCTGGTGGTCAGCCTCGATGAGCAGCGCGCCTACGTGTACCGCAACGGCATCGCCATCGGCCTGACCACGATCAGCTCGGGCAAGGCCGGGCACGAGACGCCGACCGGCGTGTTCACCATCCTGCAGAAGGACAAGGACCACAGGTCCAACCTCTACAACAGCGCGCCGATGCCCTACATGCAGCGGCTGACCTGGGATGGCATCGCCCTGCATGGCGGCAGCCTGCCCGGGCATCCGGCCTCGCATGGCTGCGTGCGCCTGCCGCAGGCGTTCGCGCAGAAGCTGTTCAGCGAAACCCAGCGCGGCGATACGGTGGTGGTGGCCGACGCCAAGAGTTCGCCGATGACCCTGGCCTATCCTTCGGTGCTGGCCCCGGTCAACGCGCGCGGCCAGGCTTTGCCGGAAACCGAGGGCGGGGCCCCGGCGCAGGCCTGGTGGGACGACAGCGCAGCCCCGGCCGGGCAGGTCGGCATCCTGGTCAGCCTGCATGACCAGCGCCTGTACGTGCTGCGCGATGGCGTGATGATCGGCGAGTCGCCGCTGAAGGCCGACGCCCTGCCCGCATTCCAGGGCACCACGCTGTTCGTGATGGGGCAGGGCTACAGCGATACGCCCAGCCCGCTGGACGTGAACCAGCGCCTGCACCAGTGGACGGCCTATCCGCTGCTGGGCCAGGATCGTGCCCAGGCCACCCCGGACCTGCTGGCCACGCCCTCGTTGCCAATGGCGCTGCCGGCCGATTTTGCCCGCCAGCTGTACCAGGTGCTGCTGCCGGGCACGACCCTGCTGGTGACCTCGTTGCCGGCGGTCCGCCCAAGCCCGGCTGAATCCGGAATGCAGCCGGTCTTGGAATCCGAGCCGCCAGGGTCCACCCTCAAGGGCAACTGAGTCCCCTCGTTGTGCCCATGACTGCATCCCGCCTGTGCCGGCTGGCCGCGTTCGGCCTGCTGGCGACCTCGGCCAGCGCCCCGGCGCTGGCACAGACGCCCGCCCTTGCCACCAGCGCTGATGATCTGGCTGCCTTGCTGTCGCGCAGTGCGCCCAAGGCCGACCGCCACGTGTTGCAGCTGGCGGCGCACGCCATGCGCTGTGCGTTGCAGCGGCCGGAGCTGGGCATCAACGGTGATCGTCTCAGCGTGATCGATTATTCGCGGCCGTCCACCGAGCCGCGCCTGTGGGTGTTCGACCTGGCCCACCAGCGCCTGCTGTTCGAGGAATGGGTGGCGCATGGCCGCAACAGCGGCGAGAACCGCACCCAGCACTTTTCCAACCGCGATGGGAGTTTCATGTCCAGCCTCGGCGCGTTCACCGCGCAGGAGACCTACATGGGCGGTAATGGATATTCGCTGCGCCTGGCCGGGCTGGAGCCGGGCTTCAACGACCGTGCGCGCGAACGCGCGATCGTCATCCATGGTGCGCCGTACGTGAACCCGGCCACCGCTCAGCTGCAGGGGCGCTTGGGTCGCAGCCTGGGTTGCCCGGCGGTGCGCCTTTCGGTGGCCAAGCCGCTGATCGATGCGTTGCGTGGCGGCACGATGGTGTTTGCTTACTACCCTGACCAGGATTGGCTGAAGCACTCGCAGCTGCTGGCCGGCGGATGCGGTGGCCAGGGCACGCTCGCTACGCGGTGATGCATGATGGCGCGTGGCGTGATGCAATGCGCCGATGAACGTCGACTCCCTGTTGCACACTCCGAGCCAGGTCATTTCCAGCCTGGACTATCGTCGCGAACGCTGGCGGAATGGACTTGGCTGGACCCGCGAGATCCTGCGCCTGCCCGCACAGGGTGATGACTGGGCGCTGCGCCTGTCGGTGGCCGAGATCGAGCAGGACGCTGCGTTCTCCACCTTCCCCGGCGTGGAGCGCGAACTGGTGCTGCTGCAGGGCAATGGCGTGCGCCTGCGTTTCGAGGATGGCCGCGTGGCCCAGGTGCTGCCGCCACACGGGCGGGCGCGCTTTGCCGGTGAGGAAACGCTGCACGGTGAACTGGTCGATGGCACCACCCACGACTTCAACCTGATGTGGAAGCGCGAGCTGCTGCAGGCCGAACTGCTGCACCGGCCGCTGGTGGGGTCGATGTTCTTCTTCTGCGAACCGGGCGTTGCGTGGGCGCTGCATCTGCTGGCCGGACAGGCGCAGTTCGGTGCCGATAGTGGCCTGCCGGCGCTGCAGGCGGGGGACACCGCGTGGTTGGCGGGGGGCGAGAGGCAACGGCATGCGCTCAGCGGTGGTGGCGAGTTGTTGGCGATACGGGTGAGCGCGGCGGGGGCATGATTCCTGGGCGCCGGTGGGCGCCATCCACGCATGGCGTGGATCTACTGCTGTGCGGTTGCCACCATGCCTGGGCACGCCGTCATGGTGCGGCTGTGGTTGGGGTCAGAGCCCTTTCCTGCGGAAAGGGAACCGACCCCGACGGTTCGTTCAATACACATCGCGCCGGTAACGACCGGCCAGCAGCAGCGCTTCCCTGCCTGCGGTACCCAGCACCCGCTCGATCACTGCATCCACGCCCGGGGCCATGCCCTGCAGGCTGCCGCAGACCAGGATCGTCGCGCCTTCATCGACCCACTGCCGCAGCGTCGCCGCTTCGGCCTGCAGCCGGTCCTGCACATAGCGATGCGCGCCGCCGTCGCGGCTGAACACTGCATCCAGCCGTGCCAGCGTGCCGCTGGCCAGCATCGCCTGCAGTTCTTCGCCGAAATGGAAGTCGTGCGCGGCGGTGCGCTCGCCGAACAGCAGCCAGGTGCGGCGAGCGCCGCGCTGGGCACGTTCGTGCAGGTGCGCGCGCAGGCCGGCGATGCCGGTGCCGTTGCCGATCAGCAGCAGCGGTACATCGGTGGGCACGCCATGGAAATTGTCGTTGCGGCGCAGCCGCAGTTGCACCGGTTCGCCGATGGGCGCGTGGTCGCACAGCCAGCCGCTGCCGATGCCGGGTGTACCGTCGGCGCGCAGTTGGCGGCGCACCAGCAGCTCCACCGCGCCGTCGGCCATCACCGAGGCGATCGAGTACTCGCGATGCGGCAGCGGTTGCAGGGTTGCCAGCAGTGCGGGCAGATCACCCGGGGGAACCAGCGATGGCAGATGTGAGCGCTCGATACGGGCCAGCAACGCCTGCCCGTCATCCAGCATGGTGTCTGCATTGAAGCCCTGTGCATCGAGCCAGGCGCGCGCGCTGTGGCGTGGGTGCTGCGGGCCGATCTCGGCGATGTCGCCGGCCTGCCACTGCACATCGACGCCAGGCGGTGGCTGCAGGCGCACCCGGTACACCGGGCCGCCGGGGCTGCCCGGATTCAGATGCTGGCGTTGCAGCAACGTCCACGGCTGATACTCGGCCGGGCTCCAGTCAGGCAGTTCAGTGGCGCCTCCGCCAAGTTGTCCCAGCAACTGCTGCCAATGTCGCAGCGCCGCCGGATCGGCATTGTCGACCTCGATCGCATCGAACAGCGGGTGCGCGCCATGCTGGCGCAGCCACTGGTCCAGCTGGTGGCCGAATCCGCAGAAGTGGCCATAGCTGCGGTCGCCCAGCGCGAGCACGCCGTACTGCAGATGCTGCAACGGAGGCGGCGTGGCCATCACCCCGCGCAGGAACGGCAGGGCGTGGTCGGGCGGATCGCCTTCGCCGGTGGTGCTGGCAATGAACAGCGCGCGCTGGCTGTCGGCCAGCAACGCTGCATCCACCTGGTGCAATCCGCGCACACGCACCGGCACGCCGGCACCACGCAGGGCCTCGGCACTGCGTTCGGCCAGTTCGCGGGCAAAGCCGGTCTGGCTGGACCAGACCAGCAGGAGCGGCGCGGTATCGGCGGACGCCGCATCATCGCGCGGACGAGTGCGCCACCACAGGGCTGCGCAGGCCAGCGCGTACAGCGCGGTGGCGATGATGGCGATCTGCGATTCCCGTGCCGGCGGTGCGCCCTGCCACCAGGCTTCGCCGAGGTGCAGGCGCAGCAGCGCACAGGCGATCAGCGCCAGTACGATCAGTACAAGTGTGTTGCCGAGCCACGCACGCGATGGCCGAGTGCTCATGCGTCCTGCCCGTCGAGCAGGCGCTGGAAGGCGCTGCTGAGAAATTCCTGCGGGCCGTCTGCGGTGCGTTGCAGGTAGCGCGCGGCCAGTCCTTCGCGCTCGGCCAGCGCCATGCCCTGTTCGCGACCCAGCACGGTCAGTGCGGTAGCCCAGGCATCGGCGTGCATGGCGTCGTCGGCCACGACGGTGACCGCTGCGGCGACCTGCTGCACCGGCCTGCCCGTACGCGGGTCGAGGCTGTGGCTGTAGGCCTCGCCATCGGCATGGTACTGGTGCCAGCGATCGCCCGAAGTGGCCACCGCCTTGCCGTCCAGCGCCAGCACCCGTGGCGGGGTTTCGGTGTGCACATCCTCTTCCGGTGCGGATTCCACCAGCACGCGCCACGGTTGGCCGTCCGGTTTTCTGCCGTAGCCGGCCAGTTCGCCACCCACTTCGATCAGCGCCGCCGCAATCCCTTGCCTACGCAGCCAGGCGGCGACGTGATCGACGCCGAAGCCCTTGGCGATCGCAGAGAGATCCAGTTCCAGCCGGCCCGGTTGCAGCAGCGCATCATCCTGCCACTGCAGGCGCTGCCAACCGCAACGCTCACGGGTGGCCTGCAGGGTAGCGGCGTCGGGCTGGCGGCGTTCACCGGCATGTGCACCGAAGCCCCACAGTGCAACCAGCGGACCGATGGTGGGATCGAAGGCGCCGTCACTGGCGGCAGCGATGGCCTGTGCGCAGGTCACAACGTGGCGGGTCTCCGCCGGCAGCACGCACCATTGGCCAGCGTCGGCGCGGTTGTAGCGGCTCAGATCCGAGCCGGGCTCCCAGGTGCTCATCTGCGCGACCACGTCGTCCAACCGCGCCTGGATGCCGGCGTGCAGCGGGTGCAGGTCGCGCTGGCGCGACGCGACCAGCGACACGCTCCAGGTGGTGCCCATGGTGGTGCCACCGAGGCGGGCGATGTCGAGATGGGAATCGGTCATGGTGATGCGTTGCGGTGGCGATGCCGGGGAATGCCGGCATCGCGGTCCACATTACTGCGGCAGCACTTCCAGCGTGGCGACGTAGCTCAGGCGGCGCTTGGCGGCCTGCTTCACCGACGTCTTGTTGTCCTCGGTGCCGGTCTCCAGCCAGTACATGCCGGCTTCCGGCCAGGTCACCTTGATCTCTCCCTTGGCATCGCTGGTCAGCTTCAGCTCGTCCTGCGCGTTGCGGTAGCGGGTGGCGCCACGCACGATCTCGAACTCCAGACCGGCGGTCGGCTTGCCATCGACCAGCACGCGGAAGGTGGCTTCCTCGCCGGCGAACAGGTCATTCGGGTGGCCGACGGCGACCAGCTCGATGCCACGGTTGGTCGGCTTCAGCGCGGTGTCGTTCGGCGCACCGTTGGTGACAAAGGTCTCCACGCGGCCGATCGACTGGCTCACTTCCAGCTTCTTCGCGTCCTTCGGCAATTCACCGAAGGTAGCCGCGCTGCCGCGCCAGCGCTTGCGCTCGCCGTTCTGCTCGTACGTGGCGAACAGGCCGTCATTGACCGACGCGATGCGGTAAGTGCCCGACTGCTTCAGTTCGATGTCGAACACGCTGCGGTACTTGCCGGTCGACGCGTTCTGCGGCTGCACGGTGCTGCCGTCCGGCGCGGTGATCACCAGCGATTCCAGGCGCAGCGGCACGTGGTTGAAGTAGAACAGATCGTTGGAGACCGCACCGTCGACGGTGATCCACGGCGCGTTGCCGGCGATCACGGTCTGCGAGGGCAGCAGCCAGGCCTTGTGGGCCAGGGCGGAGAAGGGAAGGGCAGCGGCCAGGGCGGCGGCGAGGACGAGCGTGCGCTTCATGCGGAAGACTCCAGTTGGAAGGGGGCGGATCCCTTTCCAGCGGAAAGGGCTCTGACCCCGAGGGATAGGGCGATGGGGTCAGAGCCCTTCCTGCGGAAGGGATCCGACCCCGGCTCAGGCAGTTATGGTTTGACGGCGAGGGTGACCTGGCCCAGTTCGGTGGCGCCCTGCGCCTTGCCGTTCTGCGCGGCGGTGGCCGGCCAGGTGAAGGGGATCTTCAGCAGTTCGCGGCCACCGACTTCGCGCACCGCTTCCACCACCAGGGTGTAGTTGCCCGGGGCCAGTTGCTTCAGTGCCGGCTGCCTGTCGTTGAACGACAGCGCGTGCTTGCCGGCCGGGCGGGTCGGGCCGGTCACGCCGTCCACCGGCACCTGCAGGGTGCGGCCGCTCTTGCGCCACCACTGGCGCAGGTCCGGCAGCCATTTGGTGCCGTGGCCTTCGCTGTTGCTGGTCTGCTGGTACCAGACCGACAGGTTGGCCGCGACCTTCTGGTCGGCGCCTTCCAGCCACACCGCCACGTACGGGCGGTGGTACTCGGCCACGTTGAGCTTGGGCACTTCGACGTTGATGTCGAGGGTGGTGGCGTACGCCGGCGAGGTGGCCAGCAGGCCGCTGAGGGCGATGGTCAGGGTGACGCGCATGGGGCGGCTCCGGAAACGAAGGAAAGTCAGTGGATCAGCAGCAGGGCGATCAGCAGCGGAATCATCAGGCCGAGGCCGACCAGCGGCCAGGTCATGCGCCGCTGGCGTGCATGCAGGTGCAGCAGGAACAGGCCGGTGATGCAGAACACCAGGCAGGCCACGGCGAACAGGTCCAGGAACCAGCCCCACGCCGGGCCCGCGTTGCGGCCCTTGTGCAGGTCGTTGAGGTAGGACACCGCGCCGCGCGAGGTTGATTCGTACTCCACCGCGCCGGTCCCGCGATCGATGCTCAGCCAGGCGTCGCCGCCGGGGCGCGGCAGCGACAGGTAGATCTCCTCGGCCGACCACTCTGCCGGGCGCCCGCCGATGGCGATGCCCAGCTGCGTGTCCAGCCAGTGCCGGGCCGGGCGCGGAATCGGTGCATTGCCGTTTTCGCGCGTGCCGAGCTGGCCGAGCAGATCGGCCGGCAGTTCCAGATGCTGGTTCTGCACCTGGGGTTTGGCTTCGATCTTCGCGGCGTGGTTGAGGGTCAGGCCGGTCACCGCGAACAGCAGCATGCCGATCAGGCACACCGCCGAGCTGATCCAGTGCCACTGGTGCAGCGTCCGCAGCCAGAAGCCACGGTTCTGTTGCTGCGCCACGGTGGAAGAGGCAGGACGGCTCACGGCACGGTTCGAGGCGGACGGGGACTGCCCATTACATCATTGATGAGAATAGCTCGCAATTGCGTGTCGTTCTGTATCGCTGGAGGGCGATTGCCGGCCAGCGGCCGGCACTACCGATCGGTAGATCCACGCCACGCGTGGATGAAGCGGTGCCGACCAAGGTCGGCACCCACCGGGGCCGGGCGCGGCGATCAGAACTTCGCGTTCAACGAGATCCAGTAGCTGCGGCGCTGGTCCTTGGTCGCGTAGTCGTCCACGCAGTTGAACTCGCTCTGGCTGATCAGGAGGCACGACTGCGAAACGAAGTCCTTGTCGAACAGGTTGTTGACCCGCGCGTTCACCGTCAGCCATGGCGTGGCCTTCCAGCTGCCACCGAGATGGAAGATGGTGTAGTCCTGGTAGTAGCGGGTGTGGCTGGCGCCGTTGGCGTCCAGCAGCGTGTCGCGGTAGCGGTCGTAGCGGCCTTCGCCGATCAGCGACAGGCTGATCGCTTCGTTGACCTGCCAGTTGAGGCTGGCATTGGCCATGTGCCTGGCCGGCATCGTGCCGCTGATCGGCAGGCCCTTCTGCGCGCCGCTGGTCTGCTCGCTCCTGGTCCAGGTGTAGTTGCCGCGCAGCTGCAGGGTGTCGAGCAGGTCGACATGCGCGGCCAGTTCGGCACCGCGGGTCTCGGCCTTGTCGATGTTCACGCTCTGGGTGAACGTGCTGTAGCCCAGTGCCGCCCAGCCCGGGCCGATGTCCACGCAGTAGCCGCTGCCGGCGCGGGCCACTTCGCAGTTCGCAAAGGTGCCGCCGCTGGCGATCTTGTCTTCGAACGTGTTGAAGAAGCCGGTGACGTTGAAGCCCCAGCGCTGGCCTTCGTAGTAAGCGGCCAGCTCGTAGTTGGTGCTGGTTTCCGGCTTGAGGTTCGGCGAACCGACCAGTGGCAGCACGCCCTGGCCACCGAAGCCGGTGATGCCCGGGAACAGCTGGTCCGGCCGCGGGGTCTTGTAGCCGGTGCTGACGCCGCCCTTGAAGGTCCACGCATCGCTGGCATTCCACACCAGGTAGCCACGCGGACTGACATGGCTGCCGAATACGTTGTGGTCGTCGTAGCGCAGGCCGAAGGTGGCGGTGAGGGTGTCGGTCAGCGCCCAGTTGTCCTCGGCGAACAGCGCCCACATGCGGTGCGTCTGCTTGACGTTGCTGCGGTAGCCGGCGCCATCCATGCCGAACACACCGTCGACCATGTCAGTGTCGTTGTACTGGCCGCCCACGGTCAGCGTGTGCGCGCCGAAGTCCAGGTCGAGCATCGTGTCGAGCACGTAGCCTTCCAGTTCCATGGTGCGCAGCGGGCGCGGCAGGAACGCCTGCAGGCGCGCCATCTCGCTCGGGTTGAGGGCAGCCAGGGCGTTGCCGCGGTCGGCCGCACAGTTGTTGGCAGCACCGGTGCGGCGGCAGACGTCATTCCATAGCGTCTGCAGGTTGGCGCGCTCTTCCAGGGTCAGCGGCAGCGAACGGCCCAGGTTGCTGCTCTTGCTGTGGGTCAGCGAGGTCTGCCAGGTGCCGAAGCTGTAGCGGCCCTGATGGGTCAGCGACAACTGGTCGCGTTCGTAGCGCTGGTAGGCGGTGTAGCCCACGCGCGGCTGCACCACGCGACGGGTGACGGTACCGCTGCCGTTCGGGTTGGGAATGACGGCATTGCCGACGCGCCACAGGCTGGCCAGGCTGTCGAGGGTGCCGGTCTGGCCTTCGCTGTTGTCGAACTTCTGCCGCGACACGTCGTAGTCCAGCCACAGATCGTGATCGTCGTTGATGCGGACGTCCAACCGCACGCCGCTGTTCCAGTTGGTGTTGGCCACCGACTTGCCACCACCGCCGAAGCCGATGCTGCGCTCCCACAGGGTGCCGTCGGGCAGGGACAACGCATCCCATTCCGGGTTGGAAGCCTTCGCGTCGTAGTAGCTGCCGCGTACTGCCAGGCTGAGGCGCTCCTTCAGCAAAGGGCCGCTGAGGTAGAGGTCGGTGGTGCGTGCATCGCCGAACTGGTCGTCCTGCTGCACGGTGAAGCCCTGGCTGACCGAACCGTGCCAGCTGTCCTGGTTGCGGCGGGTGATGATGTTGATGACACCGCCCATCGCGTCCGAACCGTACAGCGTGGACATCGGCCCGCGCACGACCTCGATGCGTTCGATCGCGTCCAGCGGGGGCAGGTAGGCGAACTGGCCGCCACCGAAGTTGTTCGGATAGATCTGGCCGACATTGCTCTGGCGGCGGCCGTCGATCAGCACCAGGGTGTACTCGGACGGCAGGCCGCGCAGCGACACGGTGGCGCGGCCGTTCTTGTCGGTCGCTTCCAGGCCGACGTCGATGCCTTCGACGTCGCGCAGCGCATCGACCAGGCTGGTGTACGGGCGCTTGCTCAGTTCCTCGCGGCTGACCACGCTGATGCTGGCCGGGGCATCGATCACCTTCTGCTCGAAGCCGGCGGCGGTGACCACCACCTTGTCCAGCGTCTGCGGCGCGCCTGCGGCGTCACCGTGGGCGAAGGCGGGGCTGGCGAAAGCCGCCAGCACGGCGCTGGTCAGCAGGGTACGGGACAGGGACGAACGGACACGATGGCGCTGGGCCATGGCAGTTACCTCGAAGGATGCAGGGTGGCGCGGTGCCGTGCGCGAAGGGCGCGGCAGGCACGGAAGGGCCGGTCAGGGGCGGCAGGGATGAAGCAGGCAGCGGCGTGCAGGCGCGACCGCGCAGGCGGTCACGTCGGGCCGTGGATCAGGCGAGCGGCGGCGCCTGGCCGCGTTGCTGACGGCGCCCGGGCGCATCGGCCCAGGGCGTGTCCGGAGCGGCCAGCGGCCAGTCCGCGCGCACGCCGGGCATGGCCGGCATGGGGGGTACGAGGTCGAGCTCAGTGCGCAGCCAGTGGCTGGCCAGCAGCAACGGCGGGCGTGCCTTCTCGGCCGACTTCACCGGAGCGGAGGCGCAGCGGCGCAGCTTGGCCGGCGCCTCTTCCTGCAGGGGCGCTTCGCCTCCGCGCTCCTCCAACGGCACCTGCACGGCGATGCCGGCGTGGGCCTGTGGCAGCAGCGGCAGGGTGCCCAGCAGCAACGCCAGCATTGCCACCCACGCCAGCAGGCTGGCCAGCGCAGGACGCTGGCCGCGCATGGCGGTGCCCATCTTGCGATGGATGAGTGGGCGAGGGCGAAGCGGGCTCAGCAAGCGGGGGTTCCCTGGGGCTGCCGGCAGCGGCCGGCATCAACGGGGCGTGATTGTAATGAGAGCTGTTAGCTGTTGCAAATGAGAATGATTGCCAAAATGTCGCAGACCGGCCCGGCAAGGCTCAGACTTCGCTCCAGCGCCGCAGCAGGTTGTGGTACACGCCGGTCAGCTGCAGGACCGCCTCGGCGTCGCCGCCGGTCTGCCGCAGGCGCTCGATCGCGCCATCCATTTCCCACAGCAGGCGGCGCTGCACATCGTCGCGGATCATGCTCTGCACCCAGAAGAACGAGGCCACGCGCGCGCCGCGGGTGACCGGCCGCACCTGGTGCAGGCTGCTGGACGGATACACGACCAGGTCGCCGGCCGGCAGCTTCACTTCGTGCTCGCCGTAGGTATCGCTGATGATCAGCTCGCCGCCTTCGTATTCGTCCGGCGCCGACAGGAACAGGGTGCAGGAGATGTCCGAACGCAGCTGTTCGCCATTGGCCAGGTTCATCACCGCGCCATCGACGTGGTAGCCATAGGTGCCGCCACCGCTGTAGCGGTTGAAGCGTGGTGGCAGGTACTTCAGCGGCAGCGCGGCACTGAAGAACAGCGGGTGCCGGGCCAGCGCGACGAGGATGATCTCGCCCAGTTCGCGGCGCAGCGGCGAAGCCTCGGGCAGCTGCTGGTTGTGCTTGGCCTGTGCGCCCAGATGCCCCACGGTTTCGCGGCCATCGGTCCAGTCGGCGGCGTCGAGGCGGCGGCGGAAGTCGGCGACCTGGTCGGCGCTGAGAATGTCGGGGATGTGCAGCAGCATGCGGGACTCCTCAGAGGGACGGCGGTGCGACCAGGGCGCGCACCTGTGGATGCGGTGACGCGGCCAGCTCCGGCACGATGTGCGCCATGAATGCCGGGCTGCCGTGCGCCAGTGCGAGCCGCAGCCAGTGCACGGCCTGCTCGACCTGGCCGGCCTGCAGCAGGATCGAGGCGTAGTTGGCCTGGCCGCGGAAATCACCGGCCTCGGCCGCGCGCTGGTACCAGGCCAGCGCCGCCTGCGGATCGGGTGCGGTATCCAGCCCGTCTTCGAGGTGGCGGGCCAGCAGGTTCATCGATTTGGCGTGGCCCAGGTGCGCGGCACGGGTGTACAGGGCCAGTGCCTGCGCGCGGTCCTGCGCAATGCCGCGGCCGGTGGCCAGCAGGTTGGCCAGGTTGTACAGGCCCCAGTCCAGGCCGGTGTCGGCCGCGCGCCGGTACCACACCGCCGCCAGCGCCAGGTTGACCGCCGTGCCGTGGCCCAGCTCATGGCAGCGGCCGAGCATGTTCATCGCCATCGGCGCGCCGTTGTTGGCGGCGGTTTCGTACCAGAGCAGCGCCGCCGAGGCGTCCTGCGCGCTGCCTTTGCCTTCCATGTGCATCTGCGCGAGCAGCAGTTGTGCATCGACCTGCCCAGCCTGCGCAGCGTCGCGCACGCGTGCGAACGCGGCCTGCGGATCGTGCTGCAGCAGTTCGGCCAGGGCGTCGCTGTCGATGGGGGTACGGGTTGCCATGGGGTGAGTATCGCCGGAAACAAAAACGGCGGCAGGAGAGCCTGCCGCCGTGGTGGAGCGAAGCTACATCAGAACTTCACGTTCAGTGCCAGGGTGGTCGAGCGACCCGGGGCGATGCTCGCGTAGTGCGAGGCATAGGCCTTGGTGAAGTAGGTCTTGTCGGTCAGGTTCTGCACGTTGAGCTGCAGGCTGATGTTGTCCTGGATCGCGTAGCTGGCCATCGCGTCGAAGCGGGTGTAGCTGGCGATCCACTTGGTGTTGGCGACGTCACCGTACTGCTTGTCCGAGTAGAACGCACCGGCACCGACGGTCAGGCCGATGGGGAAGCGGTAGGTGGTCCACAGGTTGGCGCTGTGCTTGGCGGTGTTCGGGAATACGTTGCCGTTGTACGGCGAGGGCACGTAGACGTTGGACGGGCAGGTGCGGCCGACCGGTGCACCACAGACGAAGCCGTTGTCCTTCAGTTCCGAGTCCAGGTAGGTGTAGCCGCCGTACAGGCTCCAGGCGTCGGTCAGCTGGCCGGTGAAGCCCAGCTCGAAGCCGTTGATTTCCTTCTTGCCGGCATTCTGGCTGGTGCCGTTGTCGACCGTCACGCGCGCGTTGTTCATCACCGTGTGGAAGATCGCCGCGGTGAGGTTCAGGCGCTGGTCGAACAGGTCCCACTTGGTGCCCAGCTCGAGGTTCTTCGTATCCTGCGGCTTGAGGTCGGCCACGGCGGCGCTCAGGCCGTCCGAACCATCACCACCGTCCATGCCCGGCGGAGTCGAGGAGGTGCCCCACGACAGGTAGATGCTGCCGTTGGCGGCAGGCTTGAACACCACGCCGGCCTGGTAGTTCAGGAAGTCGTTGCTGTTGCGCACGCGGGTCGGTGCCTTGCCGGCCACCGGGGTGGTCAGGGTGGTGCGGAAGTCGTCGTAGCGCAGGCCGAGGTTGATCATCCACTGCTCATTGAGCTCGATGGTGTCGAACACGTAGGCCGAGGTGGTCCTGGTGCGCTGCTCTACGTCCAGTGCCTTGTCGCTGCGGTACACCGAATGGGTGGCCGCCCACGGATCGCGCGGGTTCGGATTGGCGAAATCGGTGCAGTTGTAGCCGGTGGCCGCGCCGGTGGTCGGGCACTTGCTGTTGCCGGTGAGCGGGTTGCTGGTGCCCGGGGTCATCAGATAGCTGCCGCGGGTCATCTTCTCGTCGCTGTATTCCACGCCCGCGCTGTAGCTGTGCTTGAGCGCACCGGTCTGGAAGGCACCGGTCAGGCCCAGCTGGTCGGCGAAGCTCTTGACGTCGACGGCACGGCTGTTGGTCCGGCGCCACAGGGTGCCGTAGTTGTTCGGGTTGCCCTGGCTGTCGTCCGGCTGGGTCCACAGGTAGTCGTTGCTGGTGTTGCCCAGGCGCGCGATGTTGCGCAGCTTGTGGCCGCCGAAGTCGTAGCTGGCATCCAGGGTGCTGATGTCGGCGCGGGTACGCTGGAAGTCACGGTCGACCAGGCCGTAGTAGTTGTTGCGGTCCGGCACCATCGGGCGGCCGTCGACCCACTTCGAGGCCGGCGCACCGTTCGGGTTGCCATACGGGAAGCCACCCGCGTCCGGCAGGTCATCGCTCTGCATGTGGTAGTGGCTGGCGATCAGCTGGGCCGGGCCGTTCAGGCCGAACGCGATCGACGGCGCGATACCCCAGCGGCTGACATTGGCGGCGTCACGGCCAGCGATGTCCGATTCGTGCTTCATCAGGTTCAGGCGCGCGGCGATGCCATCGCCCAGCACGTAGTTGGCGTCCACGGTGCCGCGCGCGTAGCTGTCGGTGCCGATGCCCATGCTGGCGCTGGTCTCGTTCTTCAGCTTCGGCGTCTTGCTCACAAGGTTCAGGCTGCCACCGCCGGAATCACGGCCGCCGTAGGCCGAGCTCGGGCCCTTGACTACTTCCACCTGCTCCAGGTCGAAGATCTCGCGGGTCTGCGAGCCGACGTCGCGCAGGCCATCGACGAAGACGTTGCTCTGCGAATCGAAGCCACGGATGAAGGGGCGATCACCGGTCGGATTGCCGCCTTCGCCGGCACCGAAGGTGATGCCCGGCACCATGCGCAGCGCATCCTGCAGGTTGGTCGCACCGGTTTCGGCGATCAGCTTTTCCGAGACGATCGACACCGACTTCGGGGTGTCCAGCAGCTCGGCGGTGAACTTCGGTGACGACGGATTGAACCAGCTGCCGCGCACCTGCACCTTGTCCAGGTCGGTGGCCTTGCGGGAGGAGGCTGCGTCAGCGCTGTCGGCCGCCTGTGCGGCCAACGGCGCGAAGCCGGCGGCCAGGGTGGCGGTGGCGAGCAGGGAAACGCGCGGGGCGCGCTTGCGGGACGTGATGTGGGTCATGGCTTGGGTGGTAGTGGCTGGGATCGGAAAGGGGCGAGGGCCGAAGCGCAGACAGCGCGACGGCATGTAGAGGGCGTTTTCTGTAGAGCCGAGCCGATGCTCGGCTACGCAGCGGACGACTCCAGGCGCACGGCAATGGCCGCAGGGCGCCTCAGCTGGCGTGCGGTGCAGGCGGTGCGTGGCCGGGGTTCAACCGCAGTGCGGGATCGTGCAGCTGCCAGTGCAGGGCATCGGAGCGCCACAGCGGAACATGCGCGACCAGGGCGGCGCGCGGGGGAGCCAGTCCGGTACAGGGCGTTGTGCCCTCGCCATCCAGCGGCGGCTCCGGTGCTGGCACCGCATGGCGCGGGCACTCGTCCGCCGGCGGGGCCGGCATCGGCATGGCCTGCTGAAGATCTTCAGCGTGTGCCTGCCAGCCGTAGGTGGCGGGTCCATCGCGCCCTTCGTGCAGGGCCGACCAGCCCAGCAGCAGCGTCAGCAGCAGGGCCACAGCCAACGGCCACCCATGGCGGGCAAGCTGGCACAGCGTGGCGGCGGGCGCGGGCAAAGCCATGGCGCAGGGGGCGGAGTCGTTACGAAGATGTTACGTAGGATAACATCAACGATAATGATTCGCATATGCGCGGGCGAGCGAGCGGTCTGGATGCCCGGGGAGGCCACTGAACGCCTCTCAGCGCGCTCCGCTGGCTTCCACCCCCTGGGCGGAGTCGCCGGCGGCCAGGGGGTGCTTCAATCGCGGTCGTCGCGGGTCCAGACGGCGTCGTGTTCGCGCTTCACCGGGAACTTGGGTACCGGCGTATAGGCCGGGGCGCACAGGGCGCGGCCATCGCGCACGTCGAAGCGCGCGCCGTGCAGCACGCATTCCACGCTGCCTTCGTCGGTGTTGAACTCGCCCGAGGACAGCTCGAACTCCTCATGCGTGCACTGGTCTTCCAGCGCGTACAGCTCGCCGTCGAGGTTGAACACCACGATCGGCGTGCCGGTCACTTCGTCGAACACGCTCTTCATTTCACCGGGCAGCAGCTCGTTGCCGGCACACACGAAGGTCCAGGTATCGCTCACGCGGCGGCTCCGGCCAGTGGCTTTTCCAGGACCTCGAAGCGCAGGTCGTCGCGCTTGGGGATTCCGAAGCGTTCGTCGCCATACGGGAACGGCTTCTTGATGCCGGTACGCTGGTAGCCGCGGCGCTCGTAGAAGGCGATCAGTTCGTCGCGTACGTCGATCACCGTCATCTGCATCACCGGCACCTTCCATTCGCGTGCGGCGTGCGCTTCGGCGGCGTCCATCAGCTGCTTGCCGACCCCGCCGCCCTGCTGGGCCGGATCGACCGAGAACATGCCGAAGTAGCCGTTGCCGTCGACGTCGGCAACGTGGGCGCAGGCCACCAGCTGGCCCTCGCGCTCGGCCAGCAGGATCGTGGAGCGCGGGCGGTCGAGGTCGGCCTGGATGCCTTCGGCGTCGATGCGGGCGCCATCCAGCAGGTCGGCTTCGGTGGTCCAGCCAACGCGGCTGGCGTCGCCACGGTAGGCCGAGGTGACGAGGGCGATCAGGGCGGGGATGTCGGCCGGCGTGGCGGCGCGGAAGGTCAGGGTGCTCATGGCCCCATTCTAGGTGGGGCGTGGGCGGGCGCAAATGGGGGAGTGGGGTCAGATCCCTTTCGCAACGCGAAAGGGATCTGACCCCGGCATCTACTGACTCAACGGCAGGCCATGGACCGACTGGCACGGGCCCGGAATCGGCAGATGCTCGGGGTCAGATCCCTTTGCGCAGCGAAGGGCCCTGACCCCCTGCTACCAGGAGCAGCCCATGCCAAGGCCACGGCGCATCGATGCGCCCGGATATCCGCAACATGTCGTCCAGCGCGGCAACAATCGTCAGCGCGTGTTCTTTGCGGATGGCGACCGCGTCGCCTACCTGCGCCTGCTGTGTCATCACGCAGGTCAGCAGCAGTGCCGGGTCCACGCCTATGTGCTGATGGACAATCACATCCACCTGCTGGCGACACCCGATGTGTCCGGCGGCTTGTCTCGGATGATGCAGGCGGTAAACCGGGCCTACGTGCGCCGGGTGAACGATCGACAGGGCCGCACGGGAACCCTGTGGGAAGGACGTTTCCATTCCACGCAGGTGGATACGGATCGCTATCTGCTGGCCTGCCAGCGCTACATCGAGCTCAATCCGGTTCGGGCGGGGAAGGTGGCGCATCCCGGTGACTATCGCTGGTCGAGCTATCGTGCCAATGCGCGTGGCAGGCCCAATGCGCTGCTCGAGCCGCATTCGGCATTTGAGCTGATGGGTTCTGATGCGGATGAACGGTGCAGGCGCTATGTGGAGTTCATCGAGGCGGGTATTCCGGCGGGGGATCTGCTGGCGATCCGGCGGGCATTGCAGTCGCAACGGCGGCTGTCGGGAATGCTGGTGGGGTCAGATCCCTTTCGCGTGGCGAAAGGGATCTGACCCCGGTGTGCTGCGGGCGGTATGCCACGTTTATCTGGTCGCGATCCGGCGGGCATTGCGGTCGCAACAGCGGTTGTCGGGAATGCTGGTGGGGTCAGATCCCTTTCGCGTGGCGAAAGGAATCTGACCCCGGTGTGCTGCGGGCGGTATGCCGCGTTCATCTGGTCGCGATCCGGCGGGCATTGCGGTCGCAGCGGCGGCTGTCGGGAATACTGGTGGGGTCAGATCCCTTTCGCGTCGCGAAAGGGATCTGACCCCGGTGTGCCGGCTCAGCCCAGAAGCTTGCGCACCTTGGTCAGCGCGGTCATGAAGCGCTCGATCTCGGCGTGCGTGTTGTAGAACGCCAGCGAGGCACGGCAGGTGGCGGCGACGCCGAAGTACTGCAGCAGCGGGTGTGCGCAGTGCTGCCCCGAGCGCACGGCCACCCCTTCCAGGTCGAGCAGGGTGGCCAGATCGTGCGCATGCGCGCCATCGATCAGGAACGAGACCACGGCGGCCTTCTCCGGCGCTTCGCCGATGATGCGCAGGCCGTCGACGCGGCGCAGCTCCTCGGTGAAGTGCGCCAGCAGTTCGGCTTCGCGGGCTTCCACGTTCTCCTGGCCGAGCTGCTGCAGGTAGTCGGCGGCCACGCCCAGGCCGATGAAACCGGCGATGTTCGGCGTGCCGGCTTCGAACTTGTGCGGGGCATCGTTGAACACGGTGCCGTCGAAGCTGACTTCCTTGATCATCTCGCCGCCGCCGAGGAACGGCGGCATCGCGTCCAGGTGCTCGCGGCGCGCCCACAGCGCACCAGTGCCGGTCGGACCGCACATCTTGTGGCCGGTGATGGCGTAGAAGTCGCAGCCGATCGCGGCGACGTCGACCTTGCGGTGCGGCACCGCCTGCGAGCCATCGACCACGGTGATGATGCCGCGCTTGCGCGCTTCACGGCAGATCTCGCGCACCGGATTGACCGTGCCCAGCACGTTGGAGACATGGGTGACCGCCAGCAGCTTGACCTCCGGGGTCATCGCCGCGCGCAGCGCATCCAGGTCCAGCGCGCCATCGGGCGTGATCTCGGCCACGCGGATGGTGGCGCCGGTACGTTGCGCGACCAGCTGCCACGGCACGATGTTGGCATGGTGTTCCATGCGCGTGATCAGGATCACGTCGCCGGCCTTCAATCGCGGCAGTGCCCACGAGTAGGCCACCAGGTTGATGGCGAAGGTGGTGCCGCTGCACAGCACCAGGTCGCTGGCGCGCACGTTGAGGAAGCGTGCCAGTTTATTGCGTGCGCCTTCGTAGGCGTCGGTCGCTTCGCTGCCCAGTGCATGCACCGCGCGGCTGACGTTGGCGTTGTAGCGGCGGTAGAACTCATCCACCGCGCCGATCACCTGTACCGGCTTCTGGCCGGTGTTGGCGTTGTCGAAATAGACCAGCGGCTTGCCGTGCACTTCACGCATCAGCAGCGGGAAGTCGAGGCGGACGCGATCCCAGTCCGGGGCGCCGGTGCGTTCTTCGATCGGGCGTGGCGTGGACAGGTTCATGCCACACCCGCCTCGGCCAGGGCCTTGTCCAGGCGGCGTGCCAGCTGCTCGCGCAACGCGTCCGGCAGGATCTTCAGCGGTTCATGGCAGAACGCAGCGCTCAGCAGTGCCTGCGCCTGGACCTGGGGCAGGCCACGCGAGCGCAGGTAGAACAGCGCATTGGCATCGAGCTGGCCGACGGTCGCGCCGTGCGCGGCCTTCACTTCATCGGCGTCGATCACCAGCGTCGGCTGGGTATCGATCTCGGCATCGGCCGACAGCAGCAGGTTCTTGTTGGACAGGTTCGCGTCGGTGCCGTCGGCGCCTTCGCGGATCTGGATGCCGCCATGGAACACCACGCGGCTGCGGTTGGCGGCAACGCCGCGCCACAGCAGCTCGCAGGCGGTATCGCGCGCGATGTGGTCGATGCCCAGGCGGGTCTCGACGTGGCGGCGGCCATTGCCGAGCAGCACGCCGTTGGCGGTCAGCCGGGCGTTGTCGCCTTCCAGGCGCACGTTCAGTTCGTGGCGGCTGAGCGCGGCGCCCAGTTCCAGGTCCACGCGGTGGTACTGCGCGTCGCGGGCCAGCACCGCGTCGGTACGCAGGAAGCTGGTCTGGCGGGCGCTGCCGGCCTGCACGCGGGCGTGCTTGAGTACGCCGTCGCGGGCGACGTGGGCATGCAGCACGGTGTTGTCCAGGTGGGCGGAGTCACCCACGCTGAAGCGGTGCTCGACCACGCCGAGGCTGGCGCCGGCGCGGAGTTCCATCAGGTGGCGATGGTGCCAGGCCAGGTCGGCTTCGCCGGCGACGCTGGCGAATACCAGCTGCAGCGGCGTTTCGACCTGCACGCCTTCATCCACGCGCAGCACCACGCCTTCATCGGCCAGCGCGGCGTTGAGCCGGGCGAAGATCTCTTCGCTGCGCTCGTAGCGACGGCCAAGGAAACGCAAGGCGTCTTCGCCAGCGGCCAGCGCGGCCGACAGCGGCTGCAGCTGCACGCCGGACGGCAGGGCCTGCACATCGCTAAGCGCGGCATCCAGGCGGCCGTTGACGAACACCAGGCGCGGCGCCGGGATGTCGTCCAGCAGCGCGGCGTCCAGCGCCGGGCCCTGCAGCGGCGCTGCAGCGAACGCACGGCGTTCCAGCTGGCGCAGCGAGGTGTACTTCCAGGCTTCATTGCGGGCGGCGGGCAGGCCGTCGCGCAGGGCCGCATCCAGCACTTCGCGGCGCGCATCGCTGCCACAGAAGGCCTGGGCCATGGAGTCAAGCAGGGCGCTCATCAGACCGCCGCCTCGGGCACGACCCGGTCCTTCAGGAAATCATAGCCGTGCGCTTCCAGCTCCAGCGCCAGCTCGGGGCCGCCGCTCTTGACGATGCGACCATCGGCCAGCACGTGCACCACGTCCGGCTTGATGTAGTCCAGCAGGCGCTGGTAGTGGGTGATGACCAGGAACGAACGGTCGGCGCCGCGCAGTGCGTTGACGCCGTCGGCCACGCTCTTCAGCGCGTCGATGTCCAGGCCCGAGTCGGTCTCGTCCAGGATCGCCAGCTTCGGTTCCAGCACGGCCAGCTGGAAGATCTCGTTGCGCTTCTTCTCGCCGCCGGAGAAGCCTTCGTTGACGCCACGGTGCAGCAGTTCGTCCTTCAGGTGCAGCACGGCCAGCTTCTGCCGCACCAGCTTGAGGAACTGCATGGAATCGAGTTCTTCTTCGCCGCGCGCCTTGCGCTGGGCGTTCAGTGCCGCGCGCAGGAAGTAGGTGTTGTTCACGCCCGGGATTTCCACCGGGTACTGGAACGCCAGGAACAGGCCCGCGGCGGCACGTGCTTCCGGGTCCTGCTCCAGCAGGTCGACGCCGTCGAACTGCACGCTGCCTTCGGTCACTTCGTAGCCGTCGCGGCCGGCCAGGACGTTGCCCAGGGTGGACTTGCCGGCGCCGTTCGGGCCCATGATGGCGTGCACCTGGCCGGGCTTCACATCCAGCGACAGGCCCTTGAGGATTTCCTTGTCGCCGATGCGGGCGTGGAGGTTTTCGATCTTCAGCATGGTGGGGGTTTCCGTGGGGCGGGCCAGGGCCCGCCGGTAAAGAGAATGCGTTTGCGAGGGGCAGGGGCGGGCGGTCAGCCCACCGAACCTTCCAGCGAGACTTCCAGCAGCTTCTTGGCTTCCACCGCGAACTCCATCGGCAGTTCGCGGAACACCTGCTTGCAGAAGCCGTCGACGATCATCGACACCGCGTCTTCCTGGCTGATGCCACGGGCGCGGCAGTAGAACAGCTGGTCATCGGAGATCTTGGAAGTGGTCGCCTCGTGCTCGACGGTGGCGCCCGGGTTCTTCACCTCGATGTAGGGGAAGGTGTGCGCGCCGCACTGCTTGCCGATCAGCAGCGAGTCGCACTGGGTGTAGTTGCGCGCGCCCTCGGCGTTGCGGTCCACCCGCACCAGGCCGCGGTAGGTGTTCTGGCCACGGCCGGCGCTGATGCCCTTGCTGACGATCTTGCTCTTGGTGCGCTTGCCGACATGGATCATCTTGGTGCCGGTGTCGGCCTGCTGGCGGTGATGGGTCAGCGCGACCGAGTGGAACTCACCGACCGAATCGTCGCCCAGCAGCACGCAGGACGGGTACTTCCAGGTGATCGCCGAGCCGGTCTCGACCTGGGTCCAGGTGACCTTGCTGCGCGCGCCACGGCACTCGGCACGCTTGGTCACGAAGTTGTAGATGCCACCGACGCCGTTCTCGTCGCCCGGGTACCAGTTCTGCACCGTGGAGTACTTGATCTCCGCATCTTCCAGCGCGACCAGCTCGACCACCGCGGCGTGCAGCTGGTTCTCATCGCGCATCGGCGCGGTGCAGCCTTCCAGGTAGGAGACGTAGGCCTTGTCCTCGCACACGATCAGGGTGCGCTCGAACTGGCCGGTGTGGCCGGCGTTGATGCGGAAATAGGTGCTCAGTTCCATCGGGCAGCGCACGCCCTTGGGAATGAACACGAAGCTGCCGTCGGAGAACACCGCCGAGTTGAGCGCGGCGAAGTAGTTGTCACCGACCGGCACCACGGTGCCCAGGTACTGGCGCACCAGCGCCGGGTGTTCCTTGATGGCCTCGGACATCGAGCAGAAGATCACGCCCTTCTCGGCCAGTTCCTTGCGGAAGGTGGTGCCCACGGATACCGAGTCGAACACCGCATCCACCGCCACGCCGGCCAGCTTGGCGCGCTCGTGCAGCGGCACGCCCAGCTTGTCGTAGGTGTCGAGCAGTTCCTTCGGCACATCATCCAGCGAGGCGTACTTCGGGCCCTTCGGCGCGGAGTAGTAGCTGAGCGCCTGCAGGTCGATCGGCGCGATCTCCAGCTTGGCCCAGTCCGGCATCGGCAGGGTCAGGAAGTGGCGGTAGGCATCCAGGCGCCACTGCGTCATCCACTCCGGCTCGTCCTTCTTGGCCGACAGGGCACGGATGGTGTCCTCGTCCAGGCCCGGCGGCAGGGAGTCCGACTCGATCTCGGTGATGAAGCCGGCCGAATACTTGCGGCCGAGCTGCTCGTGGATCTCGCGGTTGGGGGTGTCGCCGTGGGCGACGTTTTCGATGGTTTCGGTGGCCATGGGGGGCTGCCTACGGATCAGGAGACGACGTCGACAGCGATGGTGCGGCGCTGTTCGTCATCGGCAAGGGGGAGAGGGGGCAGGATCTGCGCGAGGGTGACATCGCGCAGGGCCTCGGAGACCACGTCGTTGATCAGCCGCCAGCTGCTGCGCGCGCCGCACTTGGGCGCCATGCCGCACTGGTGGTGGTCGTGGCTGCATTCGGTCAGGGCCAGTGGCCCTTCCATCGCTTCGACCACTTCGAACAGCGAGATCTCGATGGCCGGGCGGGTCAGGCGGTAGCCGCCACGGACGCCACGCAGGCCTTCGACCAGGCCGGCCTGGGCCAGTGGCTTGAGCACCTTGCTGACGGTGGGCGGCTCCAGACCGGTGAATTCGGCCAGCTCGGTGGCACTGAGCACTTCGCCCGGACGGGCGGCGAGCACGGTCAGCACGACGGTGGCGTAATCGGTGAGTTTGGTGACGCGCAACATGGGGATGCGAGTGGTTCTTAAAGCGGACTGAAATTGTACGCTTTTATTCGCCACCATCCAACCCGGGCATTCAGCCGGCGCTTGGGCCAGGCCGGGAGGACACACCGCGGCCGTTGCCGGGGCGCAATGCTGCGCCAACGGGGTGATTTTCGCAATCACCCGGAATGGGCGAGAATCCCCATTCCATTCGCTGCAAACAGCCCGCGCCGATGCCGAAGAAGATCCAAGCCCGCAAGTCCGCCATCCATGGCAACGGCGTGTTCGCCGTGGCCCCGATCAAGCAGGGCGAGCGCGTGATCCAGTACAAGGGCCTGCTGCGCAGCCACGGTGATGTCGATGCCGATGACAGCGGCGACGTCGAAAGTGGCCATACCTTCCTGTTCACCCTCAACGATGACTGGGTGATCGACGCCAACTACAAGGGCAACGACGCCCGCTGGATAAACCACAGCTGCGACCCGAACTGCGAGGCGGTGATCGAGGAGGACGAGGACGGCGACAGCCGGGGCGACAAGGTGTTCATCGAGGCACTGCGTGATATCAAGGCCGGCGAGGAGCTGACCTACAACTACGGCATCACCCTGGCCGAGCGCCACACCGCCAAGCTGAAGAAGATCTGGGAGTGCCGTTGCGGCTCGTCCAAGTGCACCGGCACGATGCTGCAGCCCAAGCGCTGATCGGTACCGGGTAGTGCCGGCCGCTGGCCGGCAAGGCGCAATCCAGGTGCCGGCCAGCGGCCGGCACCACCCGGGCGGCTCTCCACCTGCCGTGCACGACAGGGTCACCGCCGCGCAAGGGCCGTTCTTCCATCCTGTGGGCTCCCCCCAACCGGAGTGCCTCCATGGCAGAGCGATTGAAGGGCAAGCAGATTGCCATCCTTGCCACCCACGGCTTCGAACAGTCTGAACTGATCGAACCCAAGCGTTTGCTGGAAGCGGAAGGGGCGCGCGTCAGCGTGGTCTCGCCCGCAAAGGAAGCGACGATCAAGGGCTGGAAGGAGAAGAACTGGGGCGACGCCGTCGCGGTGGATATCCCGTTGGATGAGGCCGATCCTGCACGCTTCGATGCGGTGGTTCTGCCCGGCGGGGTCATCAATCCGGACACACTGCGCACCGATGATGCCGTACTGGCCTTCATCCGTTCAGTGGATGAAGCCGGCAAGCCCGTGGCGGCGATCTGCCATGGCCCGTGGCTGCTGATCAACAGCGGCCTGGCCGATGGCCGCGAGCTGACCTCCTGGCCTTCCCTGCAGCAGGATCTGGCGAACGCGGGTGCGACATGGCGCGATGCCGAGGTGGTGGTCGACGGCAACGTCATCACCAGCCGCAAGCCGGATGACATTCCGGCTTTCAGCGAGGCGGTGGTAAAAGCGCTTGCCGCCTGATGCGCTACCGGTAGTGCCGGCCGCTGGCCGGCAGATGCAGTGACGTGCTGCCGGCCAGCGGCCGGCACCACCTCATTTGCCCAGCAGGCCTGCCGGTACCAGGTTGCCCAGGTTCTGGTTGAAAGTGACCACCAGCTTGCCGTTCTTCACCTGTGCCGACTGCACCTGCAGGGCGCCGAGCACCCCGGCCACGGCCGGGTCCAGCTTGTAGATCGGTTCGCGCTGGGCGTAGTCGCTCAGCCACGCATTGAGCAGGCCACGGGTGCGCGAGTCGAGGCGGCCGCCCTGGTTGGCCGGGGTGAAGTCATCCACGCTCGGCTGCTGCAGGTGAAAGCCCTGGGTCTGCGCGTCGTAGCGCAGGCCGCTGCTGAGCTTCACCGTGCCCAGTCGGGCCGGGTTGCCGCCGGCGGTGGCCAGCGCGACGTCCATGCCCAGGGTCAACCGTTCGCCGGCCGGAAGGCTCAGCTGCGGATGGCTCATGGTCAGGGCGATCAGGCCGCCGAGGGCGTCCTGGGTGCGCGGGAAGCTGCCATCGAGGTACTGCTGCACGTCGCTGGCGCCCACCGACAGTTCGCGGCCGGAAATGGAGGGAGCCGCCTGAGCACCGATCGCAGCGGCGATCAGCACGGTGGAGGCCGCGAGGCGGGTCATCAGGGAACGCAGGCGCATGTCGGTGACCGGTGGGAAGCAGATGGATGGATCAAAGAGTAGCCGCGCAGGCTGAATCGCGCGTGCATGCCGCTGCAACGGTTCAGTCCAGCGTTGGACGCAGCTGTGCCGACTGGATCTGCCAGGCGCTGCCGTCGCTGCTGGGCTGCACGCGGTACCAGCCGCCGAAGCGGAACGTGCCATTGGCGGTGACCGCACGGATCTGCACAGGGACTTCAAGCAGCCGCGGTGGCTGCCGGTCATCTCGGGCGATCGGAGTATCGCTGTGCAGGCGCAGCGTGCGCAGGTCCTGCAGCTGCCGCAGCGCGGCGTCGTCTGCATGCCGCGGGTCGCCGGGTGGGATCGTCCAGGCAGCATCGCTGGCGGCGCGGTCGCGGTTGAGCAGTGCGGCGACGTAGCGGTTGAGCATCGTCGACGGCGGCTCTGCGCCGTCGTCGACGGCGGACAGCAGCGTCATATCGCTCGCCTGCAATGCTGCGGGACCGGGACCGGGGCCGGTACCGGTGTCCGCTGCTGCGGCGACGGGAGCGGACGCTGCCGTGATGTGATCATTCGTCTGTGCCGCCGGGCGTGAACAACCCAGCAGCACCAGTGGTGCGATCAGGAACAGGATCCTGCGCATGCCCGCCTCCTCCCCGAGGCAACCTGGAGGGCGGCAGTGTATCGGTTGCGCCGCTATCAGCGGGAGGAGGGCAGCTGCTCCAGCGCGTCCAGCGCCGGCAGGACCTGGCCGGCGATGGCGGCCAGTGCGTGGCCGTCGGTCTCGGCGTGGCGCTGTACGATGTCGCGCAGCAGCTGGGTGGCGATCACCAGGGTCGCGCGCTCGTCGCCACTGATGCCGGCGGTACGCGGGGCCGCTTCCAGCAGGCGCATCAGGTCGCGTCCGGCGCGGTGTTCCAGTTCGATGGTGCAGCGCCCGGTGCACTGCAGCCCGTCCTTTTCGATCGGGGTTACCGAGATCCGGTAGCGGGTGGAGGGGCTGGCCATGAGGGTGTGCTCGCCGTAGCTGTGGAGGATGTGCCCACCATAGGCAAGGCCACGGCTGGCGGCGACGGCCGGCGCTGCACGCAGTGTTCCACCCGGTACGTTCCGCGCCCTTTGCGGAGCACCGGCAGCCAATGCTGGCGGGCCTGTACGGGGATTGCCGGGGCCGCGGCAACGCTGTGTTGCGGGGTGTGGTGCGGACAAAAAAAACGGGACGGCCAGAGCCGTCCCGTCGGAATCCGCGTTGGGGCGCGCGCTTACAGCGCGGCGTCCTTCAGCTTCTTCAGCGGACGCACCTTCAGCTTGGTGGTGGCCGGCTTGGCAGCGAACCACTGCTCTTCCTTGGTGAACGGGTTGATGCCCTTGCGCTTCGGCTTGGCCGGCACATTGACGGTGGTGATCTTCAGCAGGCCCGGCAGGGTGAACGAGCCAGCGCCCTTCTTGTGCACCGAGGAGGCGACGGCGCTTTCCAGCGAGGCCAGCACAGCGCGGACGTCCTTGGCGATGACGCCGGAGGCTTCAGCGATGTGTGCAACCAGGCCGGACTTGGTCAGCACTTCCTTGATCGGCTTCGGAGCGGCCGGCTTGGCGGCTGCCTTCGTCGCGACTTTCTTCACTGCCTTCTTCGGGGCAGCCTTCTTAGCGGTCTTTGCCATGGTTTCCTGTTCCGTGAACGGTTGGTTGTGTGGTCGGCGCCGAACCCCGTCGGCAAGCGCAATGTAGGGCAACTCTCGGGCGCCGCCAATAGCCCGAAGCGCGGAAAGTGCATGTTTTTTCATATCCAGGCCGATTCAGTACATGGCCGGCGGTGGGGGACGGGGGCGCTGCAGCGTGCGCGATGGCTGCTGCCTGCCCGTTGCTGGAATGTGCGAAACCACTGAAAACAAGGGAAAAGTCCACGTCGGTCTGGCGAAGAAGTGACCAGCTGTCCGATGTCCGGCGGACGTGCGGCATGCGGCGGAGCGACGCAGGGCTAACGCGTCCCGTGCGAGAGTGGCCGTTCATCACCGCCACGCAGGAGCAGCACATGGGAATCTCGCGACACGCCACCGCGCACTGGGAAGGCGATCTGAAGTCGGGCAAGGGACAGCTGAGCACGCCGCAGAGCGGGCTGCTGGACAAGACCCGCTACGGTTTCAACAGCCGCTTCGGCGACGAGAAGGGCACCAATCCGGAGGAGCTGATCGCCGCCGCGCACGCCGGCTGTTTCACCATGGCGCTGTCGGCCAAGCTTGGTGAGGCCGGCTTCACCCCGACCTCGCTGGACACCGAGGCCAAGGTCGATCTGTCCCTGGAGGGCGGCCCGCAGCTGTCGCAGATCCGGCTGAAGGTGAAGGCCGTGGTGCCGGGCATCGACGCCGCACAGTTCCGTGCCATTGCCGATGACGCCAAGCAGAACTGCCCGGTGTCCAAGGCGCTGAGCGCGGTGCCGATCAGCCTGGAAGCCGAACTGGGCTGAGCCACGGTAGTGCCGGCCGCGGGCCGGCAACCGCATGATGCCGGGGTCCATGTAGCAGCCGGCCAGCGTTATGGCGGCCTTCCTGGTCCCCACCCTCCGGGCCGTCGCGTCCGACGTTGGCAGCGGCTCCTGCCGCTGCCTTCGGCTCTACCACCCGCCAGCGCGATCACCAATCAAGGGTGCCGGTAATCACCGTCTGCACCTGCCCGCCCGACCAGACCTCGCCGTCTTCATCGACGCGCAGGGTCAGGCGCGCGTCATGGCCGACTTCGCGGCCCTGGCTGACTTCGAACGGTGCACGGCCTCGGGGCAGCGCATCGCGCAGGTCCAGCCACGCGGCCAGCACGGCATTAGCCGCGCCGGAGGCGGCGTCCTCGAAGCGGCGTCCATTGCCGACGAAGGCACGTACTGCAAGATCGAAGCCCTCGCTGCCATCGCTGAAGGCGTAGGCAAACACGCCCATGCTGTCGGTGGATTCGGCCAGAGCCGCGACCGCGTCCCAGTCCGGGCGCAGTGCGCGCAGTGCCGCTTCATCGGCCACCTGCACCACCCACCAGCTGCGCCCGCCCTGCATGCGCGCCGGCGGCAGCGAGCCCAGCGGCCAATCCTTCAGCGCCGCCTGCAGGCGCGGATCGGTGGCCTCGGCGATCTCCGCCAGCTGCGCGCGCGGGGTGCGGATGGCAATGCGCTGCTGCGCGCCCTCGCCGCTCACGCGCAGCGGCAGCGCACCGGCGATGCCGTCCTGCACGAGCACGCCGTCGACTGGCGCGGCCAGGCCCGCCTGCAGCACCGCATGCGCGGTGCCGACGCTGGGATGGCCGGCGAACGGGACCTCCTTCTGCGGGCTGAACATGCGCAGCCGGTAGCTGGCGCCTGCGACCTGCGGCGGGAACACGAAGGTGGTCTCGGGCAGGCGCGTCCAGCGCGCAATGGCCTGCATGCTGGCATCGTCCAGGCCTTCGGCATCAAGCACCACGGCCAGCGGATTGCCGGCACCGGCGCGCGGGGAGAACACATCCAGCTGCAGGAAACGGCGGGTGGACATCGGGCGGGACTCCAGTAGACAGGCGGCATAGCGTAGCGCGGGGCACAAAAAAGGGGACGGAGGGAATTAAGTCGCTTGTGCCCCAAGTGCCATAAGCGACTTAATTCCCTCCGTCCCCTTTTTTCGTGCGCTACCAGCGAAGGTGGCCGTCGATGACCGGCTGCACCTGGCCGCCGATCCAGACCGTGCCCTGCGCGTCGACCTGCACCTGCACGTGGCCATCGCGGCCGACTTCGCGGCCCTGGCTGGCCACGTAATGGCCCTCGCGGCCGGGCAGGGCGTTGCGCTGCCGCAGCCAGGCAGCGATCAGGGCATTGGCGCTGCCGGTGACCGGATCTTCCGGCACGCTGGCCGCATCGGCGGGGCAGAATGCGCGCACCACACGGGTGTGGTCGGTACCGGCTTCGTCGGCGAATACGGCCACGCCGGTGGCGTCGGTGGCAAGGCTCCAGTCACGCAGGGCGGCCATGTCCGGCGCCAGGCCGCGCACAGCGGCGGCATCGCGCAGCGGCAGCAGCCACCAGCGCGCGCCGTTGTCCCAGAGTTCGGGCACGTGCCCGTTGGCGGCGAGGGCCAGCAGTGTTTCGGGTGCCGCATCTGCGCCAGTCGCCAGTTGCCGCGCCGGTGGGCTGGCCAGCTGGATCTGGAGTGCCTCGGCCGGGCCGCTCACCCGCACGGGCAGCACCCCCGCCGCGCACTGCTGCAGCAGGGCGCCGTCGCGAGGCTGGGCCAGGCCGCAGCTCACCGCCGCCCAGGCCGCGCCGACGCTCGGGTGGCCGGCGAACGCCAGCTCTCGGGTCGGGGTGAAGATGCGGATGTGGTAGTCGGCGCCGGGCGCGCTGGGGCGCAGGAAGAACACCGTCTCGGACAGGTTCAGCCAGGCGGCCAGGGCCTGCATCTGCTCGCCGGAGAGCGCATCGGCGTCCAGGAGGGCACCCAGTGGATTCCCGGTTCCGGGGCGGGAGGCGAAGACATCGAGCTGCAGGTAACGGAGGAGGGCCATCTACGGGGATATTGCGCTTAGAATCAAAGGTTCCGCCCCCAAGGGCGGCTTCCCCACATTCTACATAGCCAATCCATGTCAGCTTCCCCCCTTGTCGATCGTTGGATCGTACTGAAGTTCGGCGGCACCTCGGTGTCGCGTCGTCACCGCTGGGACACGATCGGGAAGCTGGCGAAAAAACGCGCGGAAGAGACCGGCTCGCGCGTGCTGGTGGTGGTGTCGGCGCTGTCCGGGGTCACCAACGAGCTGACCGCGATCGCCGATGGCGCGCCGGACAGCCGTGATCGCGTGGCCGCGCTGGTCGAACGCCATGAAGGCTTCCTGGCCGAACTGGGCCTGGGCCGCGAAGTACTGGCCGAGCGCCTGGCGGCACTGCAGGGCCTGCTCGACGACCCGCGTGCGGCCACCCGTCCGCTGCAGTGGCAGGCCGAAGTGCTGGGCCAGGGCGAACTGTTGTCGTCCACGCTGGGCGCGGCCTACCTGCACGCCTCGGGCCTGGACATGGGCTGGATGGATGCCCGCCAGTGGCTGGACGCGATGCCGCCGCAGCCGAACCAGAGCGACTGGTCACAGCGCCTGTCGGTGAACTGCCAGTGGCGTGCCGACGCGGAGTGGATGCAGCGCTTCCGCGCGCAGCCGACCCGCCTGCTGATCACCCAGGGTTTCATCTCGCGGCATGCCGATGGCGGTACCGCCATCCTCGGCCGTGGTGGCTCGGATACCTCGGCGGCGTACTTCGGCGCGCTGCTCGGCGCCAGCCGCGTGGAAATCTGGACCGATGTGCCGGGCATGTTCAGTGCCAACCCGAAGGATGTGCCGGACGCGCGCCTGCTGACCCGCCTGGACTACTACGAGGCGCAGGAAATTGCCACCACTGGTGCCAAGGTGCTGCATCCGCGCTCGATCAAGCCGTGCCGCGATGCAGGCGTGCCGATGGCCATCCTCGATACCGAGCGTCCGGAACTGCCGGGCACCAGCATTGACGGCAGTGCTGCACCGGTACCAGGCGTCAAGGCGATCAGCCGCCGCAACGGCATCGTGCTGGTGTCGATGGAAGGCATCGGCATGTGGCAGCAGGTCGGCTTCCTGGCCGATGTGTTCAACCTGTTCAAGAAGCATGGCCTGTCGGTGGACCTGATCGGTTCGGCCGAGACCAACGTCACCGTGTCGCTGGACCCGTCCGAGAACCTGGTCAACACCGATGTGCTGGCCGCGCTGTCGGCCGACCTGTCGCAGATCTGCAAGGTGAAGGTGATCGTGCCGTGCGCGGCGATCACCCTGGTCGGCCGTGGCATGCGTTCTCTGCTGCACAAGCTGTCGGACGTGTGGGCCACCTTCGGCCGCGAGCGCGTGCACATGATTTCGCAGTCGTCCAACGACCTGAACCTGACCTTCGTCATCGACGAGGCCGATGCCGATGGCCTGCTGCCGATCCTGCATGCCGAGCTGATCGACAGCGGTGCGATGCCGGTGGAAGAAACCGAAGTGTTCGGCCCGCGCTGGCGCGAGATTGCCGGCACCGTGCGCCCGCGCGGCACGCCGTGGTGGCGCGGCCAGCGTGCGCACCTGCTGCAGTTGGCCGATGCCGGTACGCCGCGCTATGTCTACCACCTGCCGACGGTGCGCGCCCGCGCCCGCGCGCTGGCCGCGATCAAGCCGATCGACCAGCGTTACTACGCGATCAAGGCCAACAGCCACCCGGCCATCCTGCAGCTGCTGGAAGCCGAGGGCTTCGGGCTGGAGTGCGTCTCGTACGGCGAGCTGAAGCATGTGTTCCAGCACCTGCCGGAGCTGTCGCCGCGGCGCGTGCTGTTCACTCCCAGCTTCTGCCCGCGCAGCGAGTACGAGGCGGCGTTCGCCCTTGGCGTGACCGTCACCGTCGACAACGTCGAAGCGCTGCAGCGCTGGCCGGACCTGTTCCGCAACCGCGAGCTGTGGCTGCGCGTCGACCTGGGGCGTGGCGAAGGCCACCATGCCAAGGTCCGCACCGGCGGCAAGGAGTCCAAGTTCGGCCTGCCGATCGCCCGCGTGGACGAGTTCGTGCGCGCGGCCACCGAGCTGGGCAGCCGCGTGGTCGGCCTGCATGCGCACCTGGGCAGTGGCGTGGAAACCGCGCAGCACTGGCGCCTGATGTGCGATGAGCTGGCCGGCTTCGCCCGCCGCATCGGCAGCGTGCACACCATCGACATCGGTGGCGGCCTGCCGATTCCGTACAGCGACGAAGACGAGCCGTTCGACCTGGACGCCTGGGCCGAGGGCCTGGCCGAGGTCAAGGCGCTGCACCCGGCGTTCCGCCTGGCGATCGAGCCGGGCCGCTACCTGGTGGCCGAATCGGGCGTGCTGCTGACCCATGCCACCCAGGTGGTGGAAAAGGACGGCGTGCGCCGCGTGGGCCTGGATGCCGGCATGAACACGCTGATGCGCCCGGCGCTGTACGACGCCTGGCACGACATCGAGAACCTCAGCCGCCAGGGTGGTTATGCCGAAGCGGCGTTCGATGTGGTCGGCCCGATCTGCGAATCCAGCGATGTGTTCGGCAAGCGCCGCAAGCTGCCGGTGTCAACTGCGCCGGACGACGTGATGCTGATCGCCGACGCCGGCGCGTACGGCTATGTGATGGCCAACACCTACAACCAGCGGATGCTGCCGCGCGAAGACGTGATCGAATGACCACCGCGCGCGCCCTGCACCCGCCCACCGACACGCCCCGCGCCATCGCGCGGGCCCGTGCCTGACCGGATACACCATGACTGCTTTCGACAAACACCAGGTTTCCCGCTTCCGCTTCGTCCGCTGCGAATTCGCCGCGGATACCGGCGTGGCCAAGCTGGTCTACGCCTTTGATGACGGCCCGGAGATGGTGGAAACCATCACCGTGCCGGGCGCCCCGTTCGTGCTGGACGAAGCGCGTAGCGCCGCCGTGCAGCGCGCGCTGCAGCTGCTGCACCTGATCGCCGGTGTCAGCTACTACAAGGCCGGCGTACCGGATACGGTCAGCATCGACAGCTACAGCATCGATGCCGATACCGCCGCGCTGGTGGAGACCATTTACCTCAACGGCCTGGGCGAATTCGCCTACCGCAACGGCCTGAACCTGCGCGGCCGCTTCCGGTTGCCGGTGCAGGGCGAGGCCGTGCAGGCGCCGGCGCTGGGCCTGCAGCCGCATGCGCTGGTGGCCATCGGCGGCGGCAAGGATTCGCTGGTCAGCATCGAAGCGCTGCGCCGTGCCGGCGTGGACGAGACCGTGACCTGGATCGGTGGCTCGCAGCTGATCCGTGCGTGCGCCGAGCGCACTGGCCTGCCGACCTTGAACCTGGGCCGCACGCTGGCACCGGAACTGTTCGAGTTGAACCGCCAGGGCGCCTGGAACGGCCATATCCCGGTGACGGTGGTGAACTCGGCGATCATGGTGCTGGCCGCGTTGCTGCACGGCGTGGACCAGGTCGTGTTCTCCAACGAGCGCTCGGCCAGCTACGGCAGCCAGATTCCAGGCACCGGCGAAGTGAACCACCAGTGGTCCAAGGGGTGGGCCTGCGAGCAGGCCTTCGGTAGCCATGTGCAGAAGTACGTGGCGGCGGACCTGCAGTACTACTCGCTGCTGCGCCCGATGTCCGAGCTGGCGGTGGCCCGCCAGTTCGCCAAGAGTGACTTCTACGACGCGCATTTCTCCAGTTGCAACCGCAACTTCCACATCCTCGGCGAGCGCCCGGTGAACCGCTGGTGCGGCGTCTGCCCGAAATGCCATTTCGTGTTCCTGGCGCTGGCCCCGTTCATGCCCAAGACGCGCCTGGTGCGCATCTTCGGCCGCAACCTGCTGGACGATGCCGAGCAGGCCGGTGGCTTCGATGCGCTGCTGGAATTCCAGGACCACAAGCCGTTCGAGTGCGTGGGCGAAGGCCGCGAATCGCGTGCGGCGATGGCGACCCTGGCACAGCGCCCGGAGTGGAAGGAAGACGTGCTGGTGAAGCGCTTCTGCAACGAGATCCAGCCGCAGCTGGATGCCGCCGAACTGGAACTGGCACCGCTGCTGCAGCTGCAGGGCGAGCACCGTGTTCCAGCTGCGCTGTGGGAACGGGTGCGTGAAGATTTCGAAGCTTGAAGGAAAGCGCGTCGCGCTGTGGGGCTGGGGCCGTGAGGGCCGCGCCGCGTTTGCGGTGCTGCGCGCGCGCCTGCCCACGCTGGCATTGAGCCTGTTCTGCCCGGCGTCCGAGGTCGAGGCGGCGCGTGCGGAAACGAAGGGCGCGCTGGACGTGCGTGGCGAGCCTTCCGCTGAAGCGCTGGCCGCGTTCGACGTGGTGATCAAATCGCCCGGCATCAGCCCCTACCAGCCGATCGCGCTGGCGGCTGCAGGGCAGGGCACCAGCTTCATTGGTGGCACCGCGCTGTGGTTCGCCGAACACGCGGCCGACGATGGCATCGTGCACGACACCGTGTGCGTGACCGGTACCAAGGGCAAGAGCACCACCACCGCCTTGGTCGCGCATCTATTGCGCGCGGCCGGCCATCGCACCGGCCTGGTCGGCAACATCGGCCTGCCGCTGCTGGAAGTGCTGGATCCGCAGCCCGCGCCCGGGTACTGGGCGGTGGAACTGTCCAGCTACCAGACCGGTGAGGTGGCACGCAGTGGCGCCCGCCCGCAGGTGGCGGTGGTGCTGAACCTGTTCCCGGAACACCTGGACTGGCACGGCAGCGAACAGCGTTACATCGAAGACAAGCTGCGGCTGGTGACTGAAGCCGCACCGCGCATCGCTGTGCTCAACGCCGCCGATCCGCACCTGGCCGCGCTGTCGCTGCCCGACAGCGAAGTGGTCTGGTTCAACCAGCCGCAGGGCTGGCACATGCGCGGCGACATCGTGCATCGCGGTGAGCAGGCCGTGTTTGATACCCGCAACACGCCGCTGCCAGGCCGCCACAACCGCGGCAACCTGTGCGCGGTGCTGGCCGCGCTGGAAGCGCTGGGGCTGGATGCCGCGGCGCTTGCGCCGGCGGTGCAGGACTTCCGTCCGCTGCCGAACCGCCTGCAGCGCATCGGCGTGGCCGATGGCCTGACCTACGTCAACGATTCGATCAGCACCACGCCGCATGCCAGTCTGGCCGCGCTGGAGTGCTTCGCCGGCCAGCGCATCGCGCTGCTGGTGGGAGGGCATGACCGTGGCCTGGACTGGACCGATTTCATGCAGCACATGGCGCACGATGTGCCGCCGGTGGAGATCGTGACCATGGGCAGCAACGGCCCGCGCATCCACGCGATGCTGCAGCCGTTGGCCGACGCCGGTCGCTTCGGCCTGCATGCGGCGGGCGATCTCGCCGAGGCGATGGCCTTGGCGCGCGCCGCGCTGGGCGAACAGGGCGGGGTGGTGCTGCTGTCGCCGGGTGCACCGAGCTTTGGTGCGTACCGCGACTACGTGGCGCGTGGCCGTCATTTCGCCGCGCTGGCCGGGTTCGATCCGGACAGCATCAGCGCGATTCCGGGGTTGGGCATCGGGTAAGGGGTCGGATCCTTTTCCGCAGGAAAGGGCTCTGACCCCATCGTGCATTTATCATGCAGGCATCCCCGGACGGACCCGGATGCCCGCATGTGCACCTTCATCACCGTGTTCCTGCCCACGTCATTGCCGCACGACGCGGCCGCCGCGGTCTTCACCCGTAGCGGCCGGCGCCTGTTCGCGCAGGCATCACCGAGCCTGCAGGCGGCGGTGGGCCCGGATTGGCAGCCGTGGCTGAGTGCCGCGTACTGCGATTGCGGCACCGCGCTGGCCTCGACGAGTGTGCAGCCGGAATGGAAGGGCGATGCCGAACGTTGGCGGAAGAAGGGCTGGATTGAGGCCAGGATCGCTCGCGCGCTGTCCGAGCAGTTGGCGCGGCATGAACAGGATCAGCAGGTGTGCCGCGATAGAGCTCTTGCCGACGCCGGCCAATGGCTGCAGCGCATTGATGCCCTGCTGGGTGTGGGTGCGGCGCGTATCGGACTTCTGGTGCGTGTTTACGACGGCTCGGTGGGGGCCCGGCAGCCGAAGCCGCCGGAACATCATTGGTCGCGGGATCAGCTCGCCGCGGCGGATCTGTTGGCGTTCGCGCCCGGCACGTTGCACTGGATCGAACGCGGGTGAGAGCGCCATCCACGCATGGCGTGGATCTACTGTAGAGTCGAGCCCATGCTCGGCTGGGTTTCAATCCTCGTCCTGGTCGATGAACGCGTAATCGCGATCAATCATTTGTTGCAGGTAGGCGTCGAAGCTGGGCGCGATCACCGCGTAGCTGTCCGGATCGTGCAGGTAGCGCACCACCTGGCCGACCGTGCCGCCCGACCCCGGGTCGAAATCCAGGTACAGCATCGACGTGCCGCCGTTGTTCATGCAGTGCGAGAAGCACAGGCGGCGGTTCATCGGCAGATCGGCGTCGATGCCCTCACCCAGGATCTCCGGTTCGTCATCCAGCCACTCTTCGTAGATCGAACGGATGCTGTCGTCCCACTGCTGCTGGTCTTCGAAGATCTGTGCGACCGAGCGCAGGTAGTACGGATAGTCGCCGACATCGGAGCCGAGCATCAGCACGCACACCTCGCCGCCTGGATACTCGCGGAAATGGGTGCCATCCACGCGCGACAACAGTTCCATCAGGCTGTCAGGGACCTGTGGCCACTGCGCCCGCAGGCGCTGTAGGTCTTCGACAGTGGCACCCTGTACCCGCGCCCATTGCGGAGCATCCTCGGCGGGCAAGCGCGGAATCAGGCCAGACAGAAAGCGATCAACAAGGGTCATCGGAAGATGCCAAGAGCAGGGCAGGCACAGCCGGCTTCGCGCATCGAGGCCGGCCGTGCGGCGCGGCGTGTCAGCGTACCACCTGGAAATCGATGATGTCGTAAACCGATGAGCCGTACTTGCCATGCGATTCCAGGGAGATCGCGATGCCGAGGTCCTCGATGAAGGCACGAACACTGCGATCGCCGTCGACCTTGCACTCCAGCCGGATCGCATCGCCAGAAAGCGAGGCTGATACATCGCGTGCCGGGAAGCGTTCTCCGATCACGCAGGACAGCGTGGTGGTGAGTGGCTTGGAAGTGCTGCGTTCCGGATAGAAGACCATCGTCGTCTCTGCGCGGAACCGGCTGCCGGGTGTCCACGCTGCGGGAAGATCCTGCTTCAGCGACCGGGTCTGCAGGGTCATCGCAGCGTCGCGCATGGATGCCAGCTGGAAGAGATTTGCCTTTGACAGCCGATGCATGGTGAACGAGGTGTAGTCCTCGGTGATCTTCAACAGGCCGTTGTCGGCCACCATCGTAATGGTGGTCGGAGTAGTGGAGGGGGCCCTTCCCTTGATCCGGTAGCGGTAGGTCAGCGATGTGAACCGGGGGGCCAGCAACGGGTTGTCCACGCCATCAACAACAGCCTTGATAACCGGCACATCTTCCAGTCGCCGGCCGGCCGCCTGCGGCTGCGGGCGATCGGCAGCGGGTACGTCGGGGCGGAGCTGGGCCATGACATCTGCATCTACCGCCCCTTGCAGCGAACATCCCACCATGGTCCTGCCGCCGCTGGATTCCACCATCAGCACCCGTTCCAGAAGCATGCGTCCGGAGGCAATGCCGCCGCGATTGGAAGTGGGCAGCCACTGATCGCCTGCGCGGACCTCGCTACGGGCATGCATTCCGCGATCGCCCTGCAGGCGCTCGGCATGTTCGATCAAGGGCGACAGCTGCTTGACAACCGTGTCCAGTGGCGCATCGAAGGTGAACCCCCAGCTCATATAACGACCCAGGACGCCCAGGTCCGACGTGTTGTCGAAGTAGGTGGCGACCGGCAGGCCGCCGATGCGGGGTCCGCCACGGAGCTGGACCTCGTTGGTGGTCTCGGAACGATCCTTGGTCTCGATCCAGTTGATCGTGCCTGTCCCACCCAACGATGCGTGCGCGGCCCATGCATCTGCGTGCGTGTGCAGGCTGGAGAAGAAGCTGGCGTCGCAGCGGCTGAACGCGGTGAAAGTCTCGTCCAGCGGACTGGCGCTCAGCTGGGCAGCAGGCAGCAGAAGGGCAAGCGAGGCAAGCGAAGTGGAACCCAGGTTTTTCACGAAACGGGACATCCTTGTTGGGGAAGGGGGGGGGGCACACAGCTGGACACTAGCTATCGGCCTGTTCGTCTGGATCTGAAGTGGGGGCTGCATTGCGTGCTTCGGCTTCACGCCGGCCCCGTACACTCCGGGTTCCCTCTCGGTGGAGCAGGCGCATGAATCGTTGGCGATGCGGTGTGGCGGTGATCCTGGGGCTGGCGGCGATGCCGGCGTGGGCGGCGATGAAGACCCAGCCGGTGGAATGGAAACACCAGGGCACGACCTTCAGTGGCGTGCTGGTCTATGACGACGGCGACAACGACAAGCGCCCGGGTCTGGTGATGGTGCCGAACTGGAAGGGCGTGAACGAATCGGCGGTCGAAAAGGCCAAGCAGCTGGCCGGCGATGATTACGTGGTGCTGGTGGCCGATGTCTACGGAAAGGGCGTGCGGCCGAAGACCGATGCCGAGGCCGGGCCGGTGGCAACCAAGCTGCGCAATGACAGGCCGCTGCTGCGCGCACGTGCGCTGGAGGCGGTGAACGTGCTCAGGGCGCAGGCGGGCAAGGTGCCGCTCGATGCCGGCCGGATCGGCGCGGTGGGCTTCTGTTTCGGCGGCACCACGGTGCTGGAACTGGCCCGTGCCGGTGCGCCGCTGGCCGGTGTGGTCAGCCTGCACGGTGGGTTGGGTTCACCGCTGCCGGCGCAGGCTGGTGGCGGCCATCCGTCGGTGCTGGTGCTCAACGGCGCAGACGACAGGAGCGTGACTGCCGAGGACATCGCTGGCTTCCAGAAGGAAATGGACGCGGCCAAGGTCGATTGGGAGTTCACCAACTACAGCGGTGCGGTGCACTGCTTCGCCGAGCGCGATGCCAACAGTCCGCCGGGGTGCCAGTACAACGAGCGGGCGGCGAAGCGCGCGTGGAAGGCGCTGGATGAGTTCTTCGAGGAACGCTTCGAGAAACGTTGATTCGTGCAGTGGTAGTGCCGGCCGCTGGCCGGCAACCTCATGATGCTGCGGATGTCATCGGGAATGCCGGCCAGCGGCCGGCACTACCGATGCTTCAGTGCCGACCAACGGTCGGCACCCACCGGAATGCCGGTTTGGTGGGTGCCGACCGTTGGTCGGCACACCTCAGCCGGTCAATGCGAGCGCTGCACCGCGTAGCGGGCCAGGCCGCGCAGGGCGGCCACGGCATCGTTGTCGCCCAGGCCGTCGAGCGCGCGCTCGGCGGCTTCGGCATATTCCTCTGCACGCGCGCGGCTGTACTCCAGGCCGCCGGTGGCACGGATCGCGGCCAGCACTTCCGGCATCGCCGAGGCGTCACCGTCCTGCACGATGGTGCGCAGGCGCTCGCGGGTGATGTCGTCGGAGTGGGCCATCGCGTGGATCAGCGGCAGCGTGGCCTTGCCCTCGGCGAGGTCGTCGCCCAGGTTCTTGCCCAGCTCCTCGGCGTTGGCCGAGTAGTCCAGCACGTCGTCGGCGATCTGGAACGCGTAGCCCAGGTGCATGCCGTAGTCGAACAGGGCCTGCTGGGTCGCTTCATCCACGCCGCTGGCCAGCGCGCCCAGGCGGGTGCCGGCGGCGAACAGCACCGCGGTCTTGCGCTCGATCACGCGCAGGTAGGCGGCTTCGTCGGTGTCCGGGTTGTGTACGTGCAGCAGCTGCAGCACTTCACCCTCGGCGATGCGGTTGGTGGCGTCGGCCAGGATCTGCATCACCGGCATGCGCTCCAGCTCGACCATCAGCTGGAAGCTGCGCGAGTACAGGAAGTCGCCGACCAGCACGCTGGGCGCGTTGCCCCACAGTGCGTTGGCGGTGCTGCGGCCACGGCGCAGGCTGGATTCGTCCACCACGTCGTCGTGCAGCAGGGTGGAGGTGTGGATGAACTCGATGATCGCCGCCAGCTGGTGGTGCTCCGGGCCGGCCTGGCCGACCGCATGGCCGGCCAGCATCACCAGCATCGGGCGCAGGCGTTTGCCGCCGGCGGAAATGATGTGGTCAGCGATCTGGTTGATCAGCACGACGTCCGAGGACAGCCGGCGCCGGATCAGGGCGTCGACGGCGGCCATGTCGGCCGCGGCAAGCGACTGGATCTGGGGCAGGCCCAGGGCGGGACGGGTGTCTTCGGTGATGGTCATGCGATCAGGCTTTCAGGCTCACCACCGATTATAGGCGCTGGCCGTGAATTCGGGCGCAAACCGGCCCGAGCGGCAATTCCAGCCCGGCCTGCGCGGCCCTCCGCGTGAATACGTATGCAGGTTGCGCCATGCCTGGGAGCCCGCCGCTAAGCTTGCCGGATCAGGATTTCGGCCCGCTGCCGGCGGGTCCCGCATGCCCGGAGGGGGGCTGTCGATGTCGCACTATCCATGGTGGCGCGGAGCCGTCATCTACCAGATCTACCCGCGCAGTTACCTCGATGCCAACGGCGATGGCGTGGGCGATCTGCCCGGCATCATCCAGCGCCTGGACCACATCGCCGCGCTGGGCGTGGATGCGATCTGGATCTCGCCGTTCTTCAGGTCGCCGATGGCCGACTTCGGCTACGACATCGCCGATTACCGCGATGTCGACCCGCTGTTCGGCAGCCTGGACGACTTTGACCGCCTGTTGGCCAAGGCCCACGGCCTGGGCCTGAAGGTGATGATCGACCAGGTGCTGAGCCACACTTCGATCGAGCATGCGTGGTTCCGTGAGAGCCGCCAGGACCGCAGCAATCCGAAGGCCGACTGGTACGTCTGGGCCGACCCGCGCGAGGATGGCACCCCGCCCAACAACTGGCTGTCGCTGTTCGGCGGCTGCGCCTGGCAGTGGGAGCCGCGCCGTGAGCAGTACTACCTGCACAACTTCCTGGTCGACCAGCCGGACCTGAATTTCCATCACCCGGACGTGCAGCAGGCGACCCTGGACAACGTGCGCTTCTGGCTCGACCGCGGCGTGGATGGCTTCCGCCTGGATGCGATCAACTTCTGCTTCCACGACGCACAGTTGCGTGACAACCCGGCCAAGCCCGCCGACAAGCGGGTGGGGCGCGGCTTCAGCCCGGACAACCCGTACGCCTACCAGTACCACTACTACAACAACACGCAGCCGGAGAACCTGCCGTTCCTGGAGCGCCTGCGCGCGCTGCTGGACGAATACCCGGGGGCGGTCAGCCTGGGCGAGATTTCTTCGGAAGACTCGCTGGCCACCACGGCCGAGTACACCCGCGATGGCCGCCTGCACATGGGCTACAGCTTCGAGCTGCTGGTGGACGACTACAGTGCGGCCTACATCCGCGATACGGTCTCGCGCCTGGAAGCAGCGATGACCGAAGGCTGGCCGTGCTGGGCGGTGTCCAACCACGATGTGGAGCGCGCGGTCAGCCGCTGGGGCGGCCACCCCGCCGACCCGCGCCTGGCGCGGATGCTGGTGGCGATGCTGTGCTCGCTGCGCGGTTCGGTCTGCCTGTACCAGGGCGAGGAGCTGGGCCTGGCCGAGGCCGAGGTGCCGTTCGAGGCCCTGCAGGACCCTTATGGCATCACCTTCTGGCCGAATTTCAAGGGCCGTGACGGCTGCCGTACCCCGCTGCCGTGGACCGATGCACCGCTGGCCGGCTTCACCACTGGCCAGCCCTGGCTGCCGATCCCGGCCGAACACCGGGCCGCGGCGGTCGCCGTGCAGGAGCGCGACCCGCATTCGGTGCTGGCGGCGTTCCGCGCGTTTCTGGCCTGGCGGCATACCCAGCCGGCCCTCCTGCATGGCAGCATCAGATTTCTTGAAAGCGCCGAGCCCGTGCTGCTGTTCAAGCGTATGCTTGCAGATGAAACCCTCCTGCTGGCCTTCAACCTGTCGGCCGAAGCGGTGAGCCATCCGCTGCCGCCGGGCAACTGGCAGCAGGTGGTGGTACCGGGCCCGGATGCGGGCACGGTGCAGGGCAATGAACTCCAGCTGCCGCCACGCGCGGTGTATTGCGCCCGACGCAGCTGACCGTTTTCTCCGGTGGCGGTACTTGCGGGGACGGGGCCGAAGCGCCCCGTCCCTTTTTTGTGGCTGGGCCTTGCCGACCAGCGGCCGGCATCCGCGCAAAGGAAAACCCGCTGCCTGCGCAGCGGGTTTCCGGTCCTGCTCCCTGTTTTCTGTTGCCGGCCAGCGGCCGGCACTACCGGGTCCGGGCTGCCGGGCAGGGCCCGGCGCTGCCTCAGAACTTGTAGTTCACGCCCAGCATGTAGGTGCGGCCCCATTCGATGTACTCCAGCGGGCGGTCCTTGCTGCCGGCGTAGGTGCGGTACGGCTCGTTGGTCAGGTTGCTGCCCTGCAGCAGCAGGGTCAGGCCACGCAGGGCGCTGCTGTCGCTGAAGGTGTAGCTGACCTGCGCATCGGTCACGTTTTCGCCGACGACATAGCGCAGGCTGCGGTTGCCGTTGAAGTTGCCGATCTCACCGATGAAGTCCGACCGGCGGCGCTGGCTGACGCGTGCTTCAAAACCGCTGCGCTCGTAATAGGCAGTGAAGTTGTACACGCGCTTGGACAGGCCCGGCAGGCTGATCGGGTCACTGCCCACGCTGGAGGCGCTCTCCGGATCCAGGATGGTGATGTCGCTCTTGTTGAAGGTCGCGCTGGCCTGCAGGCCGAAGCCACGCAGGCTGTCGGTCAGCATGTCCAGCGGGAACGATGCGGTCAGTTCCAGGCCCTTCAACGTGCCGCCCTTGCCGTTCTGCGGCGCGGAGAAGGTGCCGGTGGTCAGCACCGGCGCGGTCATGCCCGGCGGCGGCACGTAGCTGCCCAGCAGCGCGGTGAAGTCGTAGTTGTCCACCGATTGGGTATAGACGTAGCTCTTCAGGTCCTTGTAGAAGATCGCGGCAGCCACGTAGGCCTTCTCGCCGAAGTACTTCTCATAGGACAGGTCCAGCGCGGTGGCGCGCCACGGATCCAGCAGCGGATTGCCACCACTGCCGCCCGGCCGGCCGGTGCCGGTATCCACGCCGAACTCCAGGCCGGCGCGCATCTGGTCCACGCGCGGGCGCGCGACCTGCTTGGCGGCGGCGAAGCGCAGCGTCTGCTGGTGGGGGAACATGAAGGCCAGGTTCAAGCTCGGCAGCCAGTCGTTGTAAGTGCGGCCGTTCGAATACGGCTGCACGTTGTTGCCGGCTGACTGCGAGCTGTCCCAGTAGCGCGAATCCGAGCTCTGGTCGGTGTGCTGCATCTGCACGCCGATGTTGCCGCGCACGCCCACTTCACCGATGTCGGTGTTGATGTTCAGGCGCGCCCAGGCGGTGGTGATCTTCTCTTCGACCGTCCACGACTTGGGGATCAGGTAGTCCAGGTTGTCGACCGGGTTGAAGGTCATGTAACGACCCACAGCGGCCGGTACGTTCCAGGCCGGGATGGTGCCGAGGCCGGCGAAGCCCAGGTCCACCGGACGGTACTGCAGGTCCGGGGCGATGTTGGCATCGCCCTGTGCGCCGAGCAGGATGTTGCCTTCGGACTGGGTCTTCACCTTGCGGCGGTCGGCATAGTTCACGCCGATGTCGATATCCGGTGCCCACGAGGCGATGGCATCAGGGAGGGCGATGGTGGCAGCCAGCTTGCCGCCCTTCAGGCGGTCTTCCACCTGCGGCACCTTGCCGTAGCCGGAGCCGTAGATCGTGTTGGTCAGGAACAGTGCATCGGGGTTGGAGTAGTTCAGGCCCGGGGTGATCTGCGAGAAGCCGTCCTGGCGGATCGACACGCCGACCGTATCCAGTTGCGGCATCGGGGTCAGCTGCAGGTTGTTTTCCAGGTTCAGCTCGTCGCGCGTGGCCTTGGAGTAGTTCAGGTCGGCGACCAGCTTGACGCCGCCGAAGTTGAACTCGTTGTTCCAGCCGAACGCATCGATCTTGTCCTTGCGCTTGTTGTACATGCCGCGCACCAGCGGATACACGCCGCTGGCGGTGCCGCCGGTGAACGAGCCGTTGGCGTTGACCTGCGGGTTGCTGACCAGCAGGCCCGGGGTGTAGTTGCCGTTGTAGTTGCTGAGGTTCAGCTCGAACTGGTTGGCGGTGTCGATCTGCTCGGCTTCGGTGTGGAAGGCATCGAAGGTGCTGGTCCAGCTGTTGTTCGGGCGGAACTGGATCGTGGCCATCACGCCGTCGCGCTTGTTGTTGCCGGTGCGGCGCAGCGCCTTGATGCCATCGGAGAAGTAGGTGCCGGCGCCCACGCCCGGGCGGTCGCCCTTGTCGGTGTGCTCGGTGGTCCACGGCTCGTACAGGCCGACCTGGTTCTCCTGGATCGGCATGTCGCTGTGCGCGTAGCCGATGGCGATGCCCAGGGTCTTGTCCAGGAACTGGTCGATGTAGCTGGCGCTGAAGCGGTTGCCGTACGGATCGGTGTTGGCGGCGCGGCCCAGCGAGCTCTTCTGGTAGCGGCCACTGACCGCGATCACGCGCTCGCCGAAGCTGAGCGGGCGCGCGGTCTGCATGTCGATGGTGCCCGACAGGCCCTGGCCGACCAGCGCCGCGTCCGGGGTCTTGTACACCGTCACGCCGTTGACCAGCTCGGACGGGTACTGGTCGAACTCGACGCCGCGGTTGTCGCCGGTGCTGACCACTTCGCGACCATTGAGCAGGGTGGTGGCGAAGTCCGGCGACAGGCCGCGCACGCTGATCACCTGCGCACGCCCGGCCACGCGCTGGGCGGCCAGGCCGGGCAGGCGCGAGATGGATTCGGCGATGCTGACGTCGGGCAGCTTGCCGATGTCTTCAGCGGAGATTGCCTCGACCACCGAGGTGGCGTCCTGCTTGACCGCGATCGCGCTCTCGATGCCGCGGCGGATGCCGGTGACCTGCACCGTATCCAGGTTGGTGGCGGCGGTGCCGGCCGGCGTGGTGGTGTTCTGCGTGGACTGTGCCGACGCCAGCGTCGGCGCCAGGACAACGGCCAGCGCGATGCTCAGCGCGCTGCGCTTGTGGTTCAACATTTTCCCCTCCCAGGCAATGTTGCAGATCGATTTGTGAGCGTTCCGGCGGGGCCGTGAACGTGCGACGCGGTGGCCGCTGTCGTCGCCGCTATGGTAGGCAGCGCGTTCTTCGCGGGAATCACCCTGCATACGTATTCAATGGCGTCTGCAGGGTTGTAATCGCTTTCAGGTGCCTTGTTCGGTAGAGCCGGGCCCATGCTCGGCTGCGTTTCGGTGCTACGCACCGCCGCCCGAGCATGGGCTCGGGCGCTACGGGAGCGCAGGTAGGAAAACGTTCAGTGGATGGGCGTGAAGCGAATGGCCTGCCCACCGCCCGGTGCCAGCACCAGCGTCAGTGCATCGGCACTGGTCACCTCGCGGGTTTCGCGTGCGAACGCGAACGGGTTGCTGCGGAAATCAGCGCCTTCACCATCGCGGTAGATCTCGGCGCGATAGCGCACGCCTGGCTCCAGGAAGCCCAGCGGTACCGGCAGCACGCGGCCGTGTTCGTCGGTGATGCTGCCGAGGAACCAGTCGCGGCTGTTGCGGTCGCGGCGCACGATCGTCACGTAGTCACCCACTTCGCCATCGAGCACGCGGCTCTGCTCCCAGTCCACCGCCACGTCCTCGATGAAACGGAACGCCTCGCGATGCTGCAGGTAGTGTTCGGGCAGGTCCGCGGCCATCTGGATCGGGCTGTACAGCACCACGTACAGGGCAAGCTGGCGGGCCAGCGTGCTGGGAATGGCCTGGCCGTGGCGGCCCTTCAGGCTGAGGATGCCGGGGGTGTAATCCATTGGCCCGGCCAGCATGCGGGTGAACACCAGGTTGACCTCATGCTCCGGCGGGTTCGGCGGCTGGCCCCAGGCGTTGTATTCCATGCCGCGCGCGCCTTCGCGTGAGATCCAGTTGGGATAGGTGCGGCGCAGGCCGGTATCCTTTATCGGCTCATGCGGGTTGACCGACAGGTGCCGGCGCGCGGCTTCCTGCACCACCTTCAGGTGGTGGCGGGCCATGAACTGCCCGTCGTGCCACTCGCGCCACAGTGGGCCCCCGGCCGGATTGCGGCGGTCGACCTGGCCGTCGTCGCAGACGTAGCCGGTCTTGAACTGGTCCACGCCCAGCCGTGCATACAGGTCCAGCGCGGCACCCAGCTGGTCCTCGTAGTGCTCGATGGCGCAGCCGGTTTCATGGTGGCCGATCAGGTGCACACCCTTTGTCAGGCCGTACGCCGACAGCGCTTCGATATCGAAATCGGGCGTGGCACGGGTGAAATCGAAGTCGTAGCCATTGCCCACCCAGTTGCCGTCCCAGCCCGGGTTCCAGCCTTCCACCAGCACGCCACGGAAGCCATGCGCGGCGGCGAAGTCGATCACCTTCCTGGTCTTGGCGGTGGTGGCCGCGTGCTTCGGTCCGGTTGCCCAGCTCTCGTTGTCCAGGTGCATCGACCACCACACGCCCAGGTACTTGGCCGGCTTCACCCAGCTCACATCGCCCAGCGCGTTGGGTTCATTGAGGTTGAGGATCAGGTCCGATTCGACCAGGCCACCGGCACGATCGGCGATCTGCAGCGTGCGCCACGGCGTGGCGAAGGGCAGGGTGCGGCGTACCTTCCAGCCTTCGGCCGAGGGCGACAGCTGCGCGCGCAGGCGCTGCCCCTCGGTGCGCCGCAGCCACATGCCGGCATAGTCCACCAGCGCTGCCTCGTGGATCGCCACGTGCAGTCCATCGCGGCTGCGCAGGGTCATCGGCGTATGCACCAGCGGCACTTCGCGCAGCGGCGTGCGCTGATACAGGTATTCGTAGTGGATCGGTTCGCCGGCGGGAATCCACCAGGCGGTTGATTCGGGCGCGATGGCGAATTCGGTCAGTTCGTCATCGATGATGGCTTCGCGCAGGTTCGGTTGCTCAGGGAACACATAGCGGAAGCCAAGGCCATCATCGTAGACGCGGAACACCACATCCAGCCGCCGCTTGCGGCCGGTGGTTTCAGTCAGCTGCACGGTCAGCTCGTTGAAGTGGTCGCGGGTGAGCCGGCGCTCGCCCCACGGCTGCTCCCAGGTGTCGTCGACGCTGCGCCGCTGCTGGCCCAGCAGGGCGAAATCGCGGTCCAGGCGACCGTCGCGCAGGGCAAAGCCAAGCTTCGAATCCTCCACCACGGTGTCGCCCAGGCGCTCGACACGGTAGCGGGCGGTGCCGCCGTCCAGCAGCAGACTGACCTTCAATACCTTGCCCGGCGATTCGACACTGGCCACCTGCGGCGTGGCCTGTACCAGCGTGGACCACCCGATCAGGGCCAGCCCAAGCATGTGCGCGAACACCGCGCGTACAGCAGTGGATGACATCGGCAATTCCCCTCCCAAGGCGCCGTTGGCAGACCCGGACCATAAGCCAGCGCGGCGGGCGCGCCACCGCGCGATGCCATGAATACGTATGCAACTGGACGCAGCCGACAGCCCCGCGTCTACCATGGGGCCCAGGCACCTTGAGGGAGGGGCCGCGCCCGCCCGCCGGCAACGACGGTGCGGACCTACAACGCGTGCAGAGAGGGAGGGAGGCCGACGGGCGCAAGCCGGTCCGCCGCTTCGATGCTGAAGATCATTTGCCTGACCGCTGCCCTGGGGGCAGCGCTGGGATCGACCGCGCAGGCGGCCGACCTGCAATTCGACGGTCGCCATGCGCGCGCCGAAGCCGCTGCCAAGGGCAGCTTCGTGCTGCATGCGCCGAAGGGCGCAGTGCAGATCGCAGCCGCACCGATGCGCAGCCAGACCGGCAGCGTGATGTTCGATGCCCTGTTCGCGCTCGCCCAGCAGGAGATGTCCCAGGACCGCGTGGACGCGATCCGTGATCCGGCGTTCGACGAGGGCCGGCCGGTCCCGTGCGAGTGCTTCCAGACCGGTGCACGCTGGCCCTATGTGTGGACCCGTGATGTCAGCTTCGCCGCCGACCTGGCGCTGGCGCGGCTGGACCCGCAGCGCACCCGGCAGTCGCTGCAGTTCAAGCTGTCGGCAGCCCGTGACGGGCGTACGCCCGGCCTGTTCGTGGCGCAGGACACCGGTTCCGGCGGCAGCTGGCCGATCAGCAGTGATCGCGTGGTGTGGTTCCTGGCGGCACGCCACCTGCTGGAGGACCGAGCGTTTGCCGATCAGGTCTGGCAGGCGCTGCAGGGCACGCTGGCGCAGGACCGCGCGATGGTGTTCGACGCGCAGATGGGCCTGTACCGCGGCGAGACCTCCTTCCTGGACTGGCGCGAGCAGACCTATCCAGACTGGACCCGCGAGGACGTGCGTTTCATCGGTGATTCCTACGCACTGTCCACCAACGTGCTGCACTACCAGGCACTGCGCCTGGCCGAACGCCTGGCCGGGCAGCACGGCGATGCCCGCGCGACCGACTACAGGGCCTGGGCCGATGCGTTGGCGCAGCAGATCAATGCGCGCTTCTGGCGCGAGGATATCGGCCAGTACATGAGCTACATCGGCGAGGCCGCGCACCCGGTGCCGTACGCCAAGGTCGATCTGCTCGGCCTGTCGCTGGGCATCCTGGCCGAGGTGCTGCCGCCCGAGCGCGCGCGGCGTGCGCTGGCGGCGTATCCGATGGGCCCGGCCGGCAGCCCGGTGGTGTGGCCGCAGGAGGCGCAGCAGCCGATCTACCACAACCGCGCGATCTGGCCGTTCGTCAGTGCCTATTCGCTGCGCGCGGCGCGCCAGCTGGACGATGCACCGCGCATCGCCGCCGAGATCCGCTCGCTGATGCAGGGCGCCGCGCTGGCCGGTTCCAACATGGAGAACTACGAGCTGGTCAGCCAGGCGGTGCATGTTGACGAGGGCGTGCTGAGCGGCCCGGTGGTCAACTCCGAACGCCAGCTGTGGTCGGTGGCCGGCTATCTGTCGATGGTGGTCGAGGGCGTATTCGGCGTGCAGGACGATGGCCGCGTGCAGCCCAAGCTGCCGGCCGTGCTGGTGCCCGAACTGTTCGGCAATCAGCGCCGCATCTCCCTGGAGGCCGATGGCAGGCGTTATGTGCTGGAGCGACCGAAGCAGGTGGGTGATGGCCTGCTGGTGGCGGGCAAGGTGAAGACCCGTGGCGCCACCACCACCGTGCAGCTGGTGCCCGCCGCAGCGGCGCCACGCAGCGCGGCGACGACGGCCGACGCAGATGCGCGCGCACCAGCCACGCCGGCCGCACCGCAGGTGCAACGCAAGGGCAGGGGCTGGAATGTCGTGGTCGCTGCAGGCCAGGTGCTGTGGCAGGACGGCCGGGCGCTCGCCGCCAGCAATGGCCTGGCACGCATCGGTGACGATGGCCTGCAGCATTGCCTCAGCCTGACCCGGCGCGACGGTGCAATTGAATCGCTGCACAGCCCGATGGTCTGCGTCGGTCCGCAGCAGCGACTGAAGGGTACGCAGCGCTGGCAGTTCACCTCCGCCAGGGCCGGGCAGGTGCGCCTGCGCCTGCAGTACCGCAATCCGAACGGGCCGATCAACACCGGCGTCACCGCTGCGGTGAAGCAGCTGGTGCTGCAGTGCCCGGGCCAGCCGTTGCAGCGGCACACCGTCACCCTGCCGCACAGCGTGGCCATGCAGGACTCGACCTCGGCGACATTCACGGTGCCCAAGGGCCGATGCACGGTCACGCTTGAAGAAGGCTTCAACATGAGCGCGCTGCAGCACTTCGCGCACTACACCGGGGGCAAGGGCGGACGCGATGGCGTGCTCAACCAGGCCCAGGTGCAGGCGCTGATGGTGGCGCCGGTGGCCGCGGCAGAGGGCGCACGATGAATCGTACCGCCAAGCCGCAGCTGTCGTTCTGGCAGATCTGGAACATGTGTTTCGGCTTCCTGGGCATCCAGTTCGGCTTCGCCCTGCAGAACGCCAATGCCAGCCGCATCTTCGAGACGCTGGGCGCGGACATCGACGCGGTGCCCGGGCTGTGGATCGCCGCGCCGCTGACCGGCCTGCTGGTGCAGCCGGTGATCGGTTACCTGTCCGACCGCACCTGGACGCGCTGGGGGCGCCGCCGTCCTTATTTCATGATCGGAGCGGTGCTGACCACGCTGGCGCTGCTGGTGATGCCGAACTCGCCGACGCTGTGGATCGCCGCCGGCACGCTGTGGGTACTCGATGCCTCGATCAACGTGTCGATGGAGCCGTTCCGCGCCTTCGTCGGTGACCAGCTGGCGCCGCGCCAGCGTCCGGCCGGTTATGCCATGCAGAGCTTCTTCATCGGCGTGGGCGCCATCGTCGCCAGCTTCCTGCCGTTCATCCTGGCCCACTTCGGGGTCGCCAATACGGCTGCCGCAGGTGAGGTGCCTGATACCGTGCGCTATGCGTTCTACTTTGGCGCGGTGGTGCTGTTGGCGGCAATCACCTGGACGGTGGTCAGCACCCGCGAGTACTCACCGGCGGAGCTGGCCGGTTTCGATGACGCCGAACCTCCGGCACATCACGCAGCGGCGCCGATCAGCGGCCCGGCGCCCTGGGTGCCGGTGGCTGCATGGCTGGGGCTGGGCGTACTGCTGGCGCTGCTGATCACCTGGCGGCAGGGCGACCGGATGCTGTACGTGCTGGCCGGCCTGTGTGCCGGCTATGGCCTGCTGCTGGCGCTCGCGCGTACGCTGCCGGCCACGCACATGCTGGCCGCCATCGTCGGCGACCTGCGCGCGATGCCGGTCACCATGCGTCGCCTGGCGTGGGTGCAGTTCTTCTCGTGGTTCGCGCTGTTTGCGATGTGGATCTACACCACCGCCGCGGTGGCTGGCGCCCATTTCGGTTCGACTGAACCAGAGTCGGCGGCCTACAACGAGGGTGCCAACTGGGTGGGCGTGCTGTTTGGCGCCTACAACGGGTTCGCCGCGTTGGCGGCGGTGCTGATTCCACTCATGGTGCGTGCGATCGGCCTGCGCTGGAGCCACCTGGTCAACCTGTGGCTGGGCGGTGCCGGCCTGGTCTCGCTGATGTTCATCCGCGACCCGCACTGGCTGCTGCTGTCGATGGTCGGCGTCGGCTTCGCCTGGGCGTCCATCCTCTCGCTGCCGTATGCACTGCTGTCCGACAGCGTGCCGGCGTCGAAGATGGGCGTGTACATGGGCATCTTCAATTTCTTCATCGTGATCCCGCAGCTGGTGGCGGCCAGTGCACTCGGCTTCGCCCTGCGCACGTTGCTGGGCGGCCAGCCGATGCATGTGCTGGTGCTGGGCGGCTGCAGCCTGTTCATTGCCGGCCTGTGCGTGTTGTGGGTTCCGTCCCGTCCGGAGGTGGTGTGATGCGTGCTGCGTTGTCTGTTGCTGTTTCCTTGATGCTGCTGGCCGGCCATGCGGCGGCCGCGCCGCGCCCGGACTATGTGGGCACCACCGAACCGTTCGCCAGCGATGCGGTGTACTTCGTGGTCACCGACCGCTTCGTCAACGGTGACCCGTCCAATGACCATCGTGACCAGGGTGGCGTGCACCGCACCTTCGATATCCCGGTGCCCTGCCCGGACAAGGTGGACGGCAACATCGGCTATCTCGGCGGCGACTTCCGCGGCGTGCTCGACAATGCGCAGTACATCCGCAACCTCGGCTTCGGCGCGGTGTGGATCACGCCCATCGTCGACAATCCGGACGAGGCCTTCACCGGCAGCAAGCCGATCAGCTGCACCAGCACGCTGACCGACCGCGGCAAGACCGGTTATCACGGGTACTGGGGTATCAACTTCTACAGACTTGATGAGCACCTGCCGAGCAAGGACCTGGACTTCGCCGGGTTGACCAAGGGCCTGCACGGTGCCGGCTTGAAGGTGGTGCTGGACATCGTAGGCAACCACGGTTCGCCGGCCTGGACCATGCCGACACGGCAGCCGCAGTTCGGGCAGATCTTCGACAAGGACGGAAAACTGATCGCCGACCACCAGAACCTGCCGCCGCAGGAACTGGATCCGAAGCACAACCCGCTGCACGCGTTCTACAACAGCATTGGACCGGTCGACAGCAAGGACGGCTCGATCTTCGATGGCAACCTTGCCGAGCTGTCCGACTTCAACCAGGACAATCCGGCGGTGATGGACTACCTGGTCGGTGCTTACCTGCAATGGGCCGCTCAGGGCGTGGATGCGCTGCGCATCGACACCATCGGCTGGTTGCCGCACCCGTGGTGGCATGCCTTCGTCAAGCGTATCCGCGCCGAGCACCCGGGCATGTTCATGTTCGGCGAAGCGTTCGATTACGATGCCGCGCGCATTGCAGAGCACACCTGGCCGGCCAACGCCAACGTCAGCGTGCTCGACTTCCCGTTGCGCGGTGCGCTGGAGCAGGCGTTCGGCACCGCCGGCAAGGGCTTTGAAACCCTGGCCGAGCCGCTGCACCTGAGGGGTGGGCCGTATGCCAACCCGTACGACCTGATGAGCTTCTACGACAACCACGACATGCCGCGCCTGCAGGCCAGTGACAACGGCTTCATCGATGCACACAACTGGCTGTTCACCGCGCGCGGCATTCCGGTGGTCTATTACGGCTCGGAGACGGGCTTCATGCGTGGCCGTGCCGAGCATGCCGGCAATCGCGCTTACTTCGGCCAGCCGCGTGTGGATGCTGCGCCGAAGAGTCCGATCTTCGCGCCGCTGCAGCGTATCGCCCGGCTGCGCGCAGCCACTCCGGCGCTGCAGCGCGGCCTGCAGGTGAACGAGCGCCTGCAGGGTGATGAGGCGGTGTTCTTCCGCGTGCTGCAGCATGGCGAGGTGGCGCAGACCGCGCTGGTGCTGCTGAACAAGGGCGACAGTGCGAAGACCTTCACCGTGGCGCGGTACGTCCAGGCGGGCCGCTGGCGTGATGCGCTGGACGGCGGTTCGTTGCAGGTGGATGCTTCCCTGAAGGCCGAAGTGCCGGCGCACGGGGTGAAGGTGTACGTGCTCGATGCCGCCGTGCAGCAGCCGGCGCTGCAGGCCGAGCTGGACAAGGCGATGGCCGACCAGCGGGCGCGGGACGTGCGTCTGGGGCGGTAGTGCCGGCCGCTGGCCGGCAACCCATGAATCCATTGCACCTTCAGGTGCCGGCCAGCGGCCGGCACTACCGGGGTGACCATATCCGGCACAATAGGCCCCCCTCACGCCCCGCCGTATCGCCATGACCGACCTCGCCCCGCAGACCCCGATCGAAACCCTGCTGAAGGCGGCGATGGACGGGTCGGTGCCGATCCGCGCCTTCATGGAGGCCTTCGTCGCCTCCGAGGTGGTACTGCTGACCGGCAGCCTGGTGACCCCCGATGGCAGCGGCTTCGACCCGCTGCTGTTCGACAAGCAGGGCACCCTGCACGTGGCCGTGTTCACCGATCCGTCGCGGGTGGGCATCTACAGCCAGCAGGCCGAACACCAGATCCGCTGGCGGATGCTGGACGTGCTGCGCCGCGTGCCGGGTGGCTACGGCGTGGTGATCAACCCGGGCACTTCGCTGGGCTTCGAGATCTCGCCCAGCGGCGTCGGCGAGATCCTGAAGGACTTCGCCCAGGGTTGATTGTCATGTAGAGCCAAGCCCATGCTCGGCTGCCGTTCGCGCAATGCCGGATCAGTCGAGCACGGCTCGATACTACAGAGAGCTTCCCTTCGGGCACCGTACGTGATCCCCTTTGGACTACATCGGGATCGAGGCACTCTCCATGGAATTCAGCGAATCACCCGCCGACGCACCGGCACGATCACGCCATTCCCGCTCCGCACTGGTCTTCCTGATCGCGGCCATCGTCGCCGCACTGGTGTCCATGCCTGTTCTGCGTGCGGTGGGCATGGTGCTGTGGCCGGTGTTCGCCATTGCCTGGCTGATCAACCTGGGGGCGGCCTGGCATCTGGGCCAGTGGGCGCGCCAGCAGGGCCGTCCGGCGTGGGCATTCGGGTTGCCGGCGGTGCTTGGCACCGTCGCCTCGATCGTGGTCTTCGTGCTGCTGGCGTTGCTGGGGCCGAAGGCCCCGGTGCGCTGAACTTTCGCGGTTGTCGTGAACGGTGTGCGGGGCAGGGCTCGGCACTACAGCAAGGCCAAGCCAAGCCCCGCACGCGTCGCGCGGAGCACCGGCACATCGGCCGGCGCCCCGTTGCTTCACATCGTCACCTTGCGCCGGTTGTCATCGCTCACCCGGTCGATCAGCTTGTTGTAGGGATCGAAGCCTGCTTCGTCCGGCTTTTCATCCACCGTCACCGTGATCTTCGGCGCGGCGCTGGTGATGTGGTGGCGCTGCAGGTACAGCACCTTCTGGTCGCGCTCCTTGCCCGACGGTCCGGTGGCGAACACGCCGATCTCGACCCAGTCATCCATCTTCGCGTCGCTCTCCCTGCCCTTGCCATCGGCGTACTGCTTGGCGGCATGCAGGTCCAGGGTCACGTCGTAGCGGCCGTCAGCACGTTTGCGGGCGCTGGCGGCCATCACCCGGTTGTCGTAGAAGCTGATCTTCTCGAACAGGTCGGTGACCAGCTGCTGGCGGTCGGCCGGGGTCTCTGCGCGGATGTAGCCCAGCAGCTCGCGTGAGGTGGTGTACGGCGGCTGCTGGTAGCCCTTGTCCTGCAGGAAGCGCTTCAACGCACGGTTCAGCGCCTGCTCGCCGATTTCCTCGCGCAGGCGGTAGAACACCAGCGAACCCTTCTGGTAGTGGATGTACTGCTGGTTTTCCACGCGTTCCAGCGGCTGTTCCTCGATGGCTTCGCCACCGCGGCCGGACAGGTAGCCGTCCAGTTCGCGCTTGAGGAACTGGCGCATGTGCTGGCGGCCGTATTCCTGCTCCATCACCATCAAGGCCGAGTACTGCGACAGCGATTCGGACAGCACGGTCGCACCCTGCACGTTGGCGCCGATCACCTGGTGCGCCCACCACTGGTGCGCGATCTCGTGCGCGGTCACGTAGAACACGTAGTCCACCTTGTCCGGGTCGCGCAGGTCGGCGATGAAACCGATGGCCTCGGAATAGGGGATGGTGTTGGCGAAGGACTGCGCGAAGCGGGCATAGCCCGGGAATTCGATGATGCGTACCTGGCGGTGCTGGTACGGGGTGAAGTTCGCCTCGTAATAGGCCAGCGACTTCTGCACCGCCTCGATCATCCGGTTCACGTTGTAGCCGTGCGCCGGATCGAAGTAGACCTCGATCGGGATGTCCTTGTACTTCGCCTTGCGCACCTCCCAGCGTGCCGATAGATAGGCATAGAAGTTCAGCATCGGCCGGTCCATGGCGTAGCTGAAGCAGCGCCGGCCGTTGACCGTGGTCTCGCGCTGCAGGTAGCCCGGGGCCAGCGCCACCTGGTCTGGTGCGGTGCAGACCGTGGTGCGGAAGTCGAGCCAGTCGGCATCGTTGGCAATGTACGTGTTGGCGCGCGCCGCTTCGTCCTCCAGCCTGGGCATGCGCCGCGGCTCACCCAAGCCGCGCTTGCGCCGCTCGTTGCGGTCGCTGATCTCGGCGCCCTCGTTGTAGCCGAACGAGGGCAGCACGCGGCTGTTGAAGAAGGTGCCGTTGTCCACGATGTTGCTCGGCGCCGGCCCGGCGGTGATGCCGTTGGGTTTCTGCACCACCCGGAAATGCACGCTGCGGGTTTCGCCCGGCTGCAGCGGCTTCTGCAGGTGGTAGATGCGGTAGCCGAGATCGGCGTCGTGCAACGACAGCGTCTGCCCACCCAGGTCGACGTCGACCAGCTGCTTGTCATCGCCCATCGAGACATGCACGTCCTGGATCGGCGTGGCATGGGTATTGCGCACCGTCCAGTTCGCATCGATCACCATCGACTGCGATTCCGGGAACAGGTCCACGCGGTTGTCCACCGCCACGATGCGCGGCTGCGGCAGGGTGCGGTACTTCGACAGCTCGCGCTCGTAGCGGGCCTGCAGGTCCAGCTGCTGGTCGGGCGAGATGAACTCGTTGCGGATATTGGTGCTCCAGTACAGCCAGCTGCCCACGCCGGCGAAGGCCAATGCCGCAAGTCCGGCGAAGACGCCGGTCGGGCCGCGCAGGCGGCGGCCGGCCAGGGCCAGGCGCTGGCGCAGGCCCTGGCTGACACCGCGCACCCAGAGCGCCGATGCCAGGCACATCAGGGTCAGCAGGAACAGCGCCCAGTAGCCCTGGAACGCCAGCTGCCCCGGCAGGAAGTGGCCGTAGCCGTTCATGTCCGAATAGGGAGCGTTGGGCCAGCCACCGAAGGTGTACAGGTTCTGCGTGTAGTCCAGCATGCCGAGCACGCCCTGGCCGATCATCACCACGATCAGCAGCGCGTAACCGACGAACTTGTTGTTGGTGAGCACCTGCAGCACCAGTGCCAGGCCCCCCATCAGGATGTAGATCACCGAGTCCAGCGCCAGGCTGCGCAGGTACAGCAGCGGCTCCAGGTGGGTGTAGCCCTTGACCAGCTGCACGCCCATCGCCGCCAGTGCACCGGCGGCCTGGAAGCAGATGATCACTGCCAGCAGTGCGGTGAACTTGGCCAGCAGCGGTACCCAGTTCGGCACCGGCATGGCATCGGTCACTTCGTTGATGCGCGCGCTGCGTTCCGTCCACACCAGCTCACCGGCGAAGAACAGCACGATGATCACCAGCAGCCAGCTGAAGGCCCCCTGCAGGCCCATGATCATCTGCGAGGTGACCGGCCAGATCGAGGTGCCGTACAGGGTCTGCCGGAACAGCGCGTTGGGCAGGAAATTGGCCAGGCCCAGCACCAGCAGCACGATGAACGGCACGCTGCGCAGGACGCCGCGCGTGTCGAAGCGCACCTGGCGCAGGAACTGTTGCCACGCGGTGGTCGCGCTGAATGCCGGTACCACGCGCGGCAACGGGGTGCGGTTGGGCCGGAGGGCGGCGGCGTCGGCAACCGGCTGCGCCTGCCGGCGGCCCCAGCGACGACGGCCGCTGCCGCTGCGCTCGGTGCGGAACAGGGCGAACGTGGCGGCGAACAGCAGCGCCGTCACGCCCAGCCACAGGGCACGGTTGGCCAGCAGGTAGCCCGCCAGGCCGGGAACGCCGCTGTTGTGCTCGGCGGTGGACCAGTAGCGGATGGTGCGCGACAGGGCGCGCATGCCCAAAGGCTCGCTGAGCACCGCCAGCCAGGTGTTGTCGATGTCGCGCAGCACCGCCGCGCTGGCGCCGAACAGGACCAGGTAGGCCACCAGCCCGATGTAGACCCACAGGATTGAACGCGTGACCGCTGCCAGCAGTGACAGCAGCGCGGTGGTGAACAACAGGTTGGGAATGACGATGACCGCAAAACTCCAGGCATAGCCCTGCCAGCTGATCGGCCCCATGCGCTCGGCGTCCACCCAGGGCATGAACGGTGCCAGCCAGAGCCCGAAAGCGACCAGCAGGTAGAACAGCAGGCCGGTAGCCAGGGCGGCGGCGATGCGGCCGGCCAGGTAATCGCGGCGTTTCACCGGGCTGGCGAAGATCAGCTCGGCGGTGCCCAGTTCGAAGTCACGCAGCAGCGCATTGCTGACGAACAGGGCGGTGACCAGCATGCCGAGCAGGGTGAAGATGCCCAGCATCTGCGCGATCACGGTGGGCGCGTTGCTGTGCACGTTGCCGCTGCCACCACCGATCTGTACGGCGTCGCTGGACGCAGCGGCGAAGGCGAGCAGGGCGAACAGCCCGGCCAGCAGCCACAGCAGCGGGGAACGCAGCTGCTCGCGCAGCTCGAAACGGAAGAAATCGAGGATCATGGCGTGCTCCGCTCAGGCTGCCGCGCGAGCACGGGCCTGCAGGCGCAGGCGCTGGAAGTACACGTCTTCGAGGTCGGGAGCCACGGCCGCAAAGCCGTCGCCGGGGTCGTTGGCGCTGTGCACATGGATCACCGGGCGGCCACCGACCAGACGGGTCGACAGCACCACGTAGCGCGCTACATGGTCGGCCAGCTCCGAAGGATCGACCTGCTTGCGCCAGACCTGGTGCTGCAGGGCGTTGATCGCTTCGCTGGGGCGGCCGGTCAGCAGCACCTGGCCCTTGTTCATGATCGCCATCGTCGGGCACAGGTCGGTCACGTCCTCGACGATGTGGGTGGACAGGATCACCGCTACGTTCTCGCCGATCGCCGCCAGCAGGTTGAGGAAGCGGTTGCGTTCCTCCGGGTCGAGGCCGGCGGTGGGCTCGTCGACGATCACCAGCCGCGGGTCGCCCAGCAGCGCCTGGGCAATGCCGAAGCGCTGGCGCATGCCGCCGGAGTAGGTGCCCAGCTTGCGCTTGCGGGCATCCCACAGGTTCACCTGCTGCAGCAGCCCATCGACCACCTCGCGGCGCTGCGCGCGTTGGGTCAGGCCCTTGAGCACTGCGAAATGCTCCAGCAGGTCCAGCGCGCTGACTTTCGGGTACACGCCGAAATCCTGCGGCAGGTAGCCCAGCCGACGGCGCACGGCGTCCTTGTCGCGCAGCACGTCGATCGGCGCCTCGCCCGGAATGCTGAGCGTCACCGTGCCGCTGTCGGCCTCCTGCAGGGTGGACAGCGTGCGCATCAGCGAGGACTTGCCGGCGCCGTTCGGGCCGAGCAGGCCGAACATGCCCCGCGGGATGTCCAGGGTGACGTTGTTGAGGGCATGCACGCCGTTGGCGTACGTCTTGGACAGCGAATCGATCTTCAGCATGCGACGTACACCTTTCCATGGGCAATGTCTGCGCGTTATCCGCGCAACCGCCTCCGTGCGCATCCGCCGTTGGTCATGGGGGGAGAATCCCGCCGTCGTGCGTTGGCCAGCGCGCCGGCCCAGCGGCGCTTACCCGCGCAGGGATGATTCGCGCACCACCAGCTTCACCGGGATGCTCTGGCTGTCCACCGGCTGCCGGCCGATCAGCGCCAGCAGGCGTTCCACCAGCAGCTGGCCGGCCTGCTTGGTGTCCTGCTGCACCGTGGTCAGCGCGGGGGACACCGAAGCGGCCAGCGGGATGTCGTCGAAGCCGGTCACCGCCACGTCCTGCGGCACCCGCAGCCCGGCCTCGCGCAGGGCGCGCATCGCACCGATGGCGATCAGGTCGCTGGCCGCGCAGATCGCATCGATCGGCTCGCCGCGCGCCAACAGGGCCTGGCAGGCCTCCTGGCCGGAGGCTTCGGTGGTGATCGCGTCGTGCTGCAGCGCCGGTTCGGCGGCCAGGCCGTGGTCCTTCAGCGCCGCGACGTGGCCGCGGTAGCGCTCCTGGAATTCGGGGTAGTGGCTGGAGGCATGGCCGAGGAAGGCGATGCGGCGGCAGCCCTGCTGCAGGAGGTGGGTGGTGATGTCATGCCCGCCCTGAAAGTTGTCGCTGCCGATCGAGACACCGGGCTGGCCGGGCAGGGCGGCGCCCCAGCGCACGAAGTGCGTGCCCTGTTCGACCAGCCGCTGCAAGCGGTCGCGCGATTCGTGGTAGTCGCCGTAGCCGAGCAGGATGATGCCGTCGGCCTTGTTGCTGTCCTCGTAATCGGCCTGCCAGTCGGTGGACAGCTGCTGGAAAGAGACCAGCAGGTCCTGCCCGTGCAGGGCGCAGGCGCGGGTGATCGAGCCCAGCATCGAATGGAAGAACGGGTTGATCAGCGAGTCGTCGTTGGTCGGGTCCTCGAAGAACAGCAGGGCCAGCGTGCCGGCATTGCGCAGGCGCAGGCTGGAGGCGTTCTTGTCGACCTTGTAGTTCAGCTCGCGGGCAATGCGCAGGATGCGCTCGCGGGTCTCGGCGTTGACCATCGGGCTGCCACGCAGGGCTCGCGACACGGTCGGCTGGGAGACCCCGGCCAGGTGGGCGATGTCCAGGGAGGTGGCTTTGCCTTTGATGGTCATGGGCGGGCGGAGCGGGCAGGTGGGAGGTGCCCGGGCATGATGCCATGCGCAGACGCGAATGCCCCTCTTAACGTCGGCCTGGGCACAGGTAAGTCATTGCCGGACAAGGAAATCAGCGTGATCCTTCGGTGCGGTCGGGGTCTCCTGACCGGGCGGAAGGCGGCGGCAATGGTAAGATGCGTTGTTCTCGCATTCCCCCAAATTTCACCAGGGGCGGCTCAGCGTACTGCACCCCGCCCGGGGCTGTGCTATCACTGGCGGTCTGCCCCTGGACAACGGACGAAGGTACCTATGGCGCGCGGCATCAACAAAGTCATCCTGGTCGGCAATCTCGGCAACGACCCGGACGTGAAGTACACCCAGGGCGGCATGGCGATCACCCGCATCAGCCTGGCCACCACCAGCGTCCGCAAGGACAAGGATGGCAACCAGCAGGAGCGCACCGAATGGCACCGCGTGGTGTTCTTCGGCAAGCTCGGCGAGATCGCCGGCGAGTACCTGCGCAAGGGCAGCTCGGTCTACGTCGAAGGCAGCCTGCGCTACGACAAGTACACCGGCCAGGACGGCGTGGAGAAGTACTCCACCGACATCATCGCCGATGAAATGCAGATGCTGGGCGGCCGCGGTGAAGGCGGTGGCGGTGGTGGTGGCAACTACGGCGGCGATCGTCCGCAGCGCCAGCAGGCGCCGCGCCAGGAGTATGGCGGTGGCGGCGGTGGCCAGCGTGGCGGCCAGGGCGGTGGCTATGGCAACCAGGGCGGCAACCAGGGCGGGGGTTACGGCAACCAGGGCGGCAACCAGCGCCCGCAGCCGCAGCAGGCGCCGCCGATGGACGACTTCGCTGACGACGATATTCCGTTCTGATTTTTAGTAAATCTGTGATGGAAATAAGCCCCAGTGAACCCTTGTGTTTGCTGGGGTTTATTATTTGCGGATGAATTTATATCCTGCAAATCTGGCGCCAATCTTATGCCAGTAGAGGGCGTAAACGATCAGATCGGCATTTCGCGTTCGGATTGCTCCTCCTTCATTTGGTGAACGCTTTCCGGTGCTACTAGATCTGCAGGAACTTTCGTCCTGTCGTCCATTTGTTTTGGCTGATTAAATTCGCGATCAAAAATTACCAAGAAGCATGGTCAACAAGCAGCTGCGTACGAACGTTGTGTTAAAGATGGCTCTCAAAGAATGGCTTTCATATTAGTACATTGGTCATGCCAGCTGCCTAGTGAATGCGGCCGCCGCTGGCTGCAGTGAATGAGATTCTGCAAGAATCAATGTCGGATCCATGGGCAGAGAAGCCTATCACTCGTTAGTGTGTCAACTGCACTTTTGATCGTGAAACTCTGAGTTTCTTGTGAAGTAAATTTGGGGACTTCTGGTTAGCCTCGGCTTTGCACTGTTGCTGCTTGGTGTGTGAAATTCAAACTTGATGTAACATTGGATGGGATACGCGGGATCCGGTCCGAGTGCATCATTTCGATAGTTTTGATTTTATTTTTACCAAGTATGCTCGGGGGGTAAATGAAAAGCATTGCATTTTTCAATAATAAAGGTGGGGTTGGGAAGACTACGCTGCTTTGCAATCTCGGCGCCTTCTTGGCGAAAGAGTTGAAGCTGAAGGTTCTTGTAATTGACGGTGATCCGCAGAGTAATGCGACAACCTACTTGCTTCCAGAAGGTGCGCTTGAGTCTATCTATCTGAATGATTCGAGCACTATAGATAGTTTCTACGACTCTATCGCTCAAGGTCGAGGTTTCTCGCAGGCGTTGCCAGAAATTTTCAAGTCCGATAGATTTTCTTTGGATGTTTTGCCAGGGCACCCGAATTTCGCTGCGCGAGAGGATATGCTGTCGAGAGATTGGAGCGAAGGCCTAATCGGATACGCGCGGGGGTTGCAGACGACTTTCAATTTTAAGCATCTACTAAATCTTGTCTCTGATGAGTACGATTTTGTGCTGATAGATATGGGGCCGTCACTCGGGGCAATAAATAGATCTATTTTGCTGGCGGCAGACTATTTCTTGGTGCCGATGTCTGTTGATTTGTTTAGCATGATCGCGATCAATAATATTATATCGACGCTTGCCACTTGGCGCGGCGAGGTTCAAGGTGCTCTCGATTCATACAGCGTGAAGGCGAGAGAGCGATACTTGGTTGACGGTCATCCTGCGCAATGGAATCTGAGGTTTCTTGGCTATGTCATGCAGCAGTATCGCGCAAAATCGGTGAGAGGAGAAAGGAAGCCTGTAAAGTCTTTTGACGCAATAATGCAGCGCTTCGGGCCATATCTTTTAGAGCTTGAGGAGAAGTTTGGCTTCGACGACTTGGAAAGTGCTAATCTCGGCCAGATACCAGCTCTCGCAAGCCTAATACCACTCTCTCAGTCGGCTCACGCGCCAGTTTTTGACTTGGGAACTTCGGACGGAGTTGTTGGTGCGCACTTCGCCGCAGTTGATGATGCGAAGCTCATGTATTCGCAAATTTCAAAGCGACTATTGCAGCGCGTCGAAACTGCTATTAGGGAGGCTGTTTGATGGATTGGACAGACCCTTTGCTGGAAGACTTTGATCAAGAGCGCGTGGTTTTGTTCGTTGGATCGGGGGTTTCTCGTAATTCAGTAGGCAGGGATGGTAATAGACGGCCAAAAACCTGGCACAAATTTCTGGATGATACGGCTAATTCGCATAATTTATCCGCATTGGTAAGGCCCTATCTTGATGCGCGGGATTATTTGACTGCGCTCGATGTTTTACGTCATAAACTCCGCCCTGATCAATACTCGAGAATTATCAGGGAGGAGTATCAGAATCCTGGCTATGCCGCGGCTGACATACATGATGCGATATATCGGCTTGATTGTAAGATCGTGCTTTCTCCTAACTTTGACAAAATTTATGATGTATATGTTTTGGAGAAGTCGAGGGGTACGATTACTATAAAGGAATACTATGCGGATGATCTTGCTGAGTTTATTCGAGGGGATCGAAGTGTTGTCATTAAAACGCATGGATCCGTTGATACCCCAGCTAAGATGATATTCGGACGAAAGGACTACGCCCGTGCGAGAACTCAGAGCGCGATGTTCTATGAGGTTTTGAAAGCTCTAACTTTGACGCATACGCTTTTGTTTATAGGGTGTGGAATCGATGATCCTGACATTAGGCTTATCCTTGAGGATATAAATTTCGGATCGGCTGGTGCGCGTGCTCACTATTTCCTGTCGGCGCAAGGTGCTATTTCGGAAGAGATGAAGCAGGTGTTGTCGGATACGATGAATTTGATTGTTCTCGAATATCCTTACGTAAATGGCTCCGATGATCACTCGAGTCTCACAACTGAACTTCGATCATTGGCAGACAACTTGAGCGCTGCTTCCGTGGCGCTGTAGCGCGCGACGGTCAATTTCTCTGCTGGGCGTAGCGACACGTCTGCTCCGCTTGGGTCTGGTAGCCGAAAAGTGCAGCTAAGAAGAAGGCCCCGCTCATGCGGGGCTTTTCTTTTCCCGCAATTCCTTCGCTGTTGTGCCCCGCAGCATCAATTTTCGTGCACCGCAACTTGCAAGCATCCAATTTCCTCCCCTATGGTGCAATCGATTGCATTGCTGTGAATCGTTGCGTTTGATACCGGTTGGGAGGCCGGCAGGTGGATGTCCAACCATTCGATCAGACCGGCTCCGGCGACGGGCCTCACGCGGCGCGATGCGTTGCGCATGGCGGTTGCTGGAGGCGTAGCGCTGGGTACTGCGGGAGCGTTGCCTGCATTCGCCGCCACCGCAGCGCTCAAGGGCAACCTGAAGCACTCCGTCGCACGCTGGACCTTCCCGCAGCTGTCGGTCGCCCAGCTCTGCACGACGGTGAAGGACATCGGCTTCGCCGCCATCGACCTGGTCGGCCCGGAAGACTGGCCCACGCTGAAGGCAAATGGTGTCTACAGCTCGATGTGCAATGGCGCGGAGCTGGGCCTGACCAAGGGCTTTGCCGGCCGCGAATTCCACGACCCGCTGGTGGAGCGCTACACGCGGCACATCGACCTGGTCGCCGATGCCGGTTACCGCAACCTCATCTGCTTCTCCGGCAACCGCAATGGCATGGACCCGCAGGACGGCATGGCCAATGCCGAAGCCGGCCTCAAGCGCATCCTCGGGCATGCCGAGAAGCGCGGCGTGGTGCTGGTGATGGAGCTGCTGAACTCCAGGGTCGATCACCACGACTACCTGTGCGATCACTCCGCCTGGGGCGTGGAGCTGTGCCAGCGGCTCGGCTCGGACAATTTCGGTCTGCTCTACGACATCTACCACATGCAGATCATGGAGGGCGACATCATCGCCACCATCGGCAAGCATCACGCCTGCTTCAAGCACTACCACACCGCAGGCGTGCCGGGCCGGAACGAGATAGGAGACCAGCAGGAGCTCCACTATCCGGCCATCTGTCGCGCGATCCGCGACACCGGTTTCAAGGGGTATCTGGCGCAGGAATTCACGCCTGCAGCGCCCGATCCCGTTGCCTCATTGCGCGAGGCGATCCGCCTCTGCGACGTCTGAAACGATATCCACCCAGGTGAGAGACCATGGCAGATAATCACTACGACGCCATTGTTGTTGGCTCGGGAATCAGTGGCGGTTGGGCAGCGAAGGAGCTGACCGAGAAGGGCCTGAAGGTCCTGATGCTGGAACGCGGGCGCAACATCGAGCACGTCAAGGACTACGTCAATGCGATGAAGGAAGCGTGGGACTTCCCGCATCGCAACCGGCCGACGCAGGCGATGAAGGCCGCCTTCCCGGTGCTGATGCGCGACTACGGCCTGGCCGAGAACCTGGAAGGAATGTGGGCCAACGAGCAGGACTCACCCTACATCGAAACCAAGCGCTTCGACTGGTTCCGTGGCTACCACGTAGGCGGGCGCTCGCTGATGTGGGGCCGGCAGAGCTATCGGTTTTCCGACCTGGACTTCGAAGCGAACCTCAAGGATGGCATCGCCACCGACTGGCCGATCCGCTATGCCGACATCGCGCCGTGGTACGACCATGTAGAGAGGTTCGCCGGCATCGCCGGCACGCGCGAAGGACTGGACGTGCTGCCGGACGGCGAGTTCCTGCCGCCGATCCCGTTGAACATCGTCGAGAAGGACGTGGCCGCGCGGATCAAGAAGGCCTTTGGCGGAACGCGGCACATGATCCACTCGCGCACCGCCAACATCACCCAGCCGATGCCCGAGCAGGGGCGCGTCAACTGCCAGTACCGCAACAAGTGCATCCTGGGCTGTCCCTTCGGTGCCTATTTCTCGACCCAGGCGGCGACGCTGCCAGCGGCGATGAAGACCGGCAACCTGACCTTGCGGCCGTTCTCGATCGTCAAGGAAGTGCTCTACGACAAGGATCGCAAGCGTGCGCGCGGCGTGGAGGTGATCGATGCCGAGACCGGGCAGACCTACCAGTACACCGCCAAGGTCATCTTCCTCAATGCATCGTCGTTCAATTCGACCTGGCTGCTGATGAACTCGGCGACCGATGTGTGGGAGGGGGGACTGGGTTCTTCGTCGGGCGAGCTGGGGCACAACGTGATGGACCATCATTTCGGTGCGGGCGCCTCGGGCCGGGTCGAGGGCTACGAAGACAAGTACTACTTCGGCCGCCGTCCGTGCGGTTTCTACATTCCGCGCTTCCGCAACGTCGCGGCCGACAAGCGCGGCTACCTGCGCGGGTTCGGTTACCAGGGCGGTGCCAGCCGCACCGGCTGGTCGCGCGAGATCGCCGAGCTGAACATCGGTGCCGACCTGAAGGAGGCGCTGACCGTACCGGGCGACTGGCGCATCGGCATGACCGGGTTCGGTGAAATGCTGCCGCACCACGACAATACGATCCGCCTGGACCACGACCGCAAGGACAAATGGGGGCTGCCGGTGCTGGCGATGGACGTGTCCATGCGCGCCAACGAACTGGCGATGCGCAAGGACATGGCCGCCGATGCCGCCGAGATGCTGGAGGCGGCTGGCGTCAAGGACGTGAAGATGCACGACCACGACTATGCCCCGGGCAAGGGCATCCACGAGATGGGGACCGCACGCATGGGACGTGACCGGAAGAGCTCGGTATTGAACGCGCACAACCAGGTCTGGGATGCGCCCAACGTCTATGTGACCGACGGTGCCTGCATGACCTCCAGCGCCTGCGTGAATCCTTCGCTGACCTATATGGCGCTGACCGCGCGCGCGGCCGACCACGCGGTACGCGAACTGAAAGCGGGGAACCTCTGATGGATCGCCGCGAACTGTTGAAGATGATCGTTGCCGCCACCGGCGCGGCCATGGTCGGCCTGCCTGCGCTCGCGCAGGGAAACGCCGCCGCGGCACCGGTGAAGTCCCTGTTCTCCGATGCCGACATCGGCACGCTGGACGAGATCGCCGAGACCATCCTGCCGCGGACCCGGACGCCAGGGGCGAAGGATGCCGGCGCCGGCCTGTTCATGGCGACCTTCGTCAGCGATTGCTACACCGCCCGGCAGCAGGCAACGTTCCGGGCAGGCCTGGTCGATATCGACAAGCGCGCCGGCGGCCGGTTTGTGGCGCTTGCGCCGGAAGCCCGCACCCAGTTGCTGCGAACGCTGGACGCCGAAGCCAAGGCGCGCTCTGCCGACGTGACCGAGACCGGTACGCCTGAAGAGGGCGAGGCGATGCCGCATTACTTCACGATGATCAAGCAGCTGGCCATCTTCGGCTTCTTCACCTCCAAGGTCGGGGCGACCGGCGTGCTGCAGTACGTCGCGGTGCCCGGCCGCTACGACGGCGACCTCGCCTATGTCCCCGGTACGCCCGCTTGGGGGACCAGCTGATGGACACCACCACCCTGATGATCCGCCCTGCGTTGATCACTGTCGGCCTGCTGGCCGCTGCATCTGCATTCGCGCAGGACAGTGCCGACGCTGCGCGCGACCCGAAGAAGACCGAAGTGTGGACCCCCGTGCCCGCTGTCGTGGCCACGCCGCCAGGCAAGGCCCCCTCCGACGCGATCGTGCTGTTCGATGGCAAGGATGTCTCCGCGTGGGAATCGGAGCAGGGCGGACGCGTGCCCTGGAAGGTTGCCGGGGGCGCCATGACCGTCGTTCCGGGCAGCAAGGGCATCCGCACCCGGCAACGCTTCTGCGATGTCCAGCTGCATGTGGAGTGGCGCACGCCCACTGACACGAAGGGCTTCGACGGCCAGAACCGGGGCAACAGCGGGATCTTCCTGCAGGAACTGTATGAACTGCAGGTGCTCGACAGCTACAACAACCCGACCTATGCCAATGGCCAGGCGGGCTCCATCTACAAGCAGGCCATGCCGCGGGTGAATGCCTCGCGCGCGCCGGGCCAGTGGCAGGCCTACGACATCATCTGGAAGGCACCGCGCTTCTCGGTGGGCGGTGGGCTTGTGTCGCCCGCGCGCATCACGGTGCTGCACAACGGCGTGCTGGTGCAGGATGACACCGTGCTGGCAGGCAAGACTGAGTACATCGGAGCGCCCTCGTATTCGCCCCATGCGTGTGCGCCGCTCTATCTGCAGGAGCATGACTCCAGGGTCAGCTACCGCAACATCTGGGTGCGCGAGCTGTAGCGGCACGTGGCCGGCGTGGTCGCCGGCCGCTTACTTCGCCAGGTAGCTGGCGATGTCATCGATCTCCTGCTGTGACAGCTGGGAGAAGGGCGGCATCAATCCGCCGCCCTTGCTGATCTTTTCCTTGATCTGCGCGGGTGCCATGCGCTTGCCGATGTCGGTGAGCGCCGGGAACGCGCCCGGCATGCCTGCACGATCGGCGCCATGGCAGGCCACGCAGTTCGCGGTGTAGAGCTTCGCACCCGCAGCCGGGTCGTCCTTGCACCAGGCGGCTGCCGCAACGCTCATGCCGCCCAGGGCCACCGCCATTGCCAAGATCATTTTCATGTGTGGCTCCTTGATGCGTCAGCGCCGCGCACGGGCGGGCTCGTTGGTGGTCAGGTGTTCACGCAGATAGTCCGCACCGGTCTGGACGACCTTGGCCGGCTCGCGTGGCTGGTCGTGCTCGATGATGTACCAATGCACGCCGGCGCCCCTCGCAGCAGGCAGGATCGTGTTCCAGTCCAGTACGCCTTGGCCGACCGCAGCGAATCCACCTTCGTCTTCGGCCTGGCCCTTGAGCGCATTGTCCTTGGCGTGTACCGCGAATACGTGGCCGCGGAACTTTCCCAGCATCACCGCCGGGTCCAGGCCCGCACGCGCGACCCAGGCCAGGTCCAGCTCGGTCTGCAGGTCGGGGCCGGCGGCGGCGAACAGCAGTTCCAGCCCGGTCCTGCCATCGAAGTCGACCAGCTCGAAGTCGTGGTTGTGATAGGCCAGGCGCATGCCCTTGCCGCGCACCTGTTTCGCGATCCGGCCCAGTTCCTGTCCCAGGGCGGTCCAGCCGGCGGCATCGCTCGGGCGTTCCTTCCTGTCCAGGTACGGCACCACCAGCGTGGTGTTGCCGATCGACCGGTTGAAGGTCACCACCCCATCCAGGTTGCTGCGCAGCTCGGCCAGCGGCACATGCGATGAAATGGCCTTGATCGAATACCGGTCCAGCAGCTGCTTCAGTTCCGCGGCACTGACGTTCTGCGTGCCGACGGTTTCCACCGCGTGCACACCGGCATCGTGGACGATCTTCAACTGTTGCTCGAGCGAGCCGGCATTGCGCAGGGTGTACATCTGCACCGCGATCGGCTTCTGCGCGCTGGCGGCTTCGACTGCGAAGGCGGGCAGCGCCGCGAGCAGCAGGACGAGGCTTGCACTTCGACGGACAAGGGCTTTCATCAACAGATCCTCCCGGGATTCAACCGATGGTGGTCCAGGCGCGTGACCTGGCCGATGCAATGACACGATCAACGATCCGCGCCGAACGCATGCCGTCCTCGAAGGTGGGCAGGCCGTCCGGTTGCTCGCCGTCGATGGCGCGATAGGTGTCGGCGACAAACGCCTCGAAGCACTGGGCGTAGCCCTGCGCGTGCCCGGCCGGCAGCACCGACAGCCGGCGCTGTTCGGCAGTGCCCGCGCCGGGCCCGCGCACGAAGATTTCCTCGCGCTGGTCGGGCAGGCCGATCCACAGCCGCTCGGCGTCCTCCTGGTCGAAGGCGATGCTGGCGTTGGCGCCGTCGATCTCGAACCAGAGGCGGTTGCGGCGTCCGGCCGAAACCTGGCTCACCGTCAACGACGCCAGCGTACCGGCGCCGGTCCTGAACATCGCCGTTGCCACGTCCTCGCTCGCGACCGCCTGCGTCGCGCCGTTCGCTGCCGGTGTGCTGAAGCTCTGGCCGGTGACGGCGCTGCGTTCGGCGATCACCGTGGCAAACGCCGCGTTCACTTCGGTGAAGCGCTCGCCACTGACCCATTCGACCAGGTCGCACCAGTGCGAACCAATGTCGGCGAACACGCGCGAGGTGCCGCCCAGCGCCGGGTCCACGCGCCAGTTGTTGCTGGCCGGGTCCAGCAGCCAATCCTGCAGGTAACTGCCATGGATCAGGTGCAGCGGCCCCAGGTCACCCTGGGCGATGCGTGCACGCGCCTCGCGCACCACCGGGTGGTAGCGGTAGACGAAGGGGACGGTGGCAACCAATCCGGTCGAGGCGGCCAGTATCGCCAGCGCCTGCGCATCGTCCAGCGTCGTCGCCAGCGGCTTCTCGCAGATCACGTGCTTGCCGGCTTCCAGCGCAGCCTGTGCCATGGCGCGGTGCAGATGGTTGGGCGTGCACACGTGCACCACCTGTACCTGCGGATCGGCGATCACCTCCTCGATATCCAGGTAGGCGCGCGGGACATTCCAGGAGTGCGCTGCCTCATGCGCGCGCTGCGGTGACGAGGCGGCCACGCCGCGTACCTCGGCGCCGGCGAGCAAGGCCGCGCGGCGGTGCACGGCGCCGATCATGCCGGTGCCGACGATGGCGATTCCAAGCTTGGGCATCGACGGGGATCCTCAGGGTGTGGAGGGCGCGGCCGCAGCCGCCGGCCGGTCGCGGAACAGCAGCAGGAAGGCGACCAGCACCACCAGCGCAACAGCGGCCGGGAACAGCCAGATCTGCTGCCAGTCGGGACCGGCCTCGGTGGTGAAGTGCTCCACCACCGCGCCGGACAGGAAGGTGCCGATCAACATGCCCACGCCATAGGTGGCCAGGGTGATGAACCCCTGTGCGCTGCTGCGCGCGGCAGGGCCGGCATGTGCATCGGTGTAGATCTGGCCGGTGACGAAGAAGAAGTCGTAGCAGATGCCGTGCAGCACGATGCCGATCACCAGCAGCGGGAAGCCGCCACCTGCATCGCCGAAGGCGAACAGCGCGTAGCGCACCACCCAGGCGGCCATGCCGACCGCCAGCATGGTTTTCACCCCCAGCCGAACGAACAGGAACGGCATGGCCAGCATCAGCAGCACTTCGGAAACCTGGCCCAGCGACTGCAGGCCTGCCGCGCCGCGCACGCCGAGGTCGTTGAGATAGGGATTGGTGAAGTTGTAGTAGAACGACAGCGGGATGCAGATGGCGATGGAGGCCAGGAAGAACACCAGGTAGGCGCGCGACTTCAGCAGCCGCAGCGAATCCAGCCCCAGGATCTGCCCCAGCCCGGCATCGCGCTGCTGCGCCAGTGGCGGTGTGTGCGGCAGGGTGAACGCATACAGCCCGAGCACCAGCGACGCCGCCGCCGCCATCCGGAACGTCAGCTCAAGCCGATGCGCCTGTTCCCAGCCCAGCCAGCCGATCAGCACGCCCGCCACGATCCAGCCGATGCTGCCGGCCACGCGGACCAGCGGGAACTGCTTCTCGGGTGATTGCATGTGCCGCATGGCCACGCTGTTGGCCAGTGCCAGGGTCGGCATGAACAGCAACATGTAGCCCATGACGCACGCAGAGAACATGCTGAAGCTGGTCGCCGTGGACGCCAGCCACATCAGCGCGGCACCGGCCAGATGCAGTACCGCAAGAATGCGCTGCGCCGCGAAGTAGCGATCCGCGATCAGCCCGACCAGGAACGGCGCCACGATGGCACCGATCGACTGGCTGAGGAACGCGGTCGCCACCTGGCTCGCGCTGGCCTGCAGCGGGCCCTGCACCAGGTAGGTGCCCAGGGTGACGAACCACGCCCCCCAGATGAAGAACTGCAGAAACATCATCGCGCCCAGGCGCGACATGGCGTGCGTCATGGCTTGCCCTCCCGGGGCGGTCTTGGCTCAGATTCCCAGCATGCGGTGCAGTGATGCGGCGTCGGTGCCACTATCGGCGAAGTCATCGAAGGCGCGTTCGGTCACGCGGATGAGGTGGTCGCGGATGAAGGCGGCACCCTCGCGCGCGCCGTCTTCCGGGTGCTTCAGGCAGCACTCCCATTCCAGTACCGCCCAGCCGGGGAAGTCGTACTGCGCGAACTTCGAGAAGATCGCCTTGAAGTCGATCTGGCCGTCACCGGGTGAACGGAACCGGCCCGGACGGTCGATCCAGTCCTGGTAGCCGCCGTACACGCCGCTGCTTGCGCTGGGGCGATGTTCCGCGTCCTTGACGTGGAAGATGCCGATGCGCGCGTGGTAGCGGTCGATGAAACCGAGGTAATCCATCTGCTGCAGCAGCAGGTGGCTGGGGTCGTACAGGATCTTCGCGCGGGGATGGTGGTCGACCTCATCGAGGAAGCGCTCGAAGGTCGCACCATCGTGCAGGTCCTCGCCCGGGTGGATCTCGAAGCACAGGTCAACGCCGCAGGCATCGAACGCATCCAGGATCGGGCGCCAGCGACGGCCGAGTTCGGCGAAGGCTTCTTCCACCAGTCCCGGCGGGCGCTGCGGCCAGGGGTAGAAGTAGGGCCAGGCCAATGCACCGGAGAACGTGGCATGCGCGGTCAGCCCCAGGCGCTGGCTGGCCTGCGCCGCCAGCCGCAGCTGCTCCACCGCCCAGGCCTGGCGGGCGGCCGGGTTGCCGCGCTTGTCCGGTGGCGCGAATCCGTCGAACAGGCTGTTGTAGGCAGGATGGACGGCAACCAACTGCCCCTGCAGGTGGGTCGACAGTTCGGTGATCTGCAGGCCGTGCCCGGCCAGCATGCCGGCAACGTCGTCGCAGTACGCCTGGCTGCGCGCCGCCTCCGCCAGGTCGAACAGGTGGGGCGCGGAGGTGGGGACTTGTACGCCAGAATAGCCCAGACCCGCGGCCCATCCGGCCAGCGTGTCCAGCCGATCAAAAGGAGCTGTGTCGCCGATGAACTGCGCCAGGAACAGCGCTGGACCCTTGAGCGTCTTCAACGTGATTCGCCCTCGATGCAATCGATTGCATTATCCTAGCAGGGGCTTACGCAGGACCTGTTGTGCAGTGCACAGCGGGCAGGAGGACTAACGCCATGGCCACCATCTACGACATCGCAAAACACGTCGGCGTGTCCGCCGGTACGGTGTCGCGCGCGCTTTCCCGGCCGGACAAGGTGCTGCCGGCCACCCGCGCGCGCATCGAGCAGGCCGCCGCCGCACTGGGCTATGTGCCCAACACGGTGGCGCGCACGCTCAAGACCCAGCGCAGCGGCAAGATCCTGGTCACCGTCCCGGACATCGCCAATCCGTTCTTCGCACAGATCCTGCAGGGTGCGGAGGAGGCTGCGCAGGCGGTCGGCTACGCGGTCCTGCTGGGCGATACCCAGCATCAACCCGACCGTGAGGAACGCTACGCGCAGATGCTCCGGCGCAACGAGGCCGACGGCATGATCGTGCTGGGCCATCGCCTGCCACCGACCGCGCGCGAGATCGTCGAGCAGCGCGGCGCCGCCGCACCGGTGGTCAACGGCTGCGAGTTCGACCCCGCGCTGGGCATCCCCAGCGTCCACATCGACAACGCCGCCGCCGCACGCGCGGTGATGGAGCATCTGTACGGGCTGGGGCACGAACGGATTGCGGTGGTCGGGGGGCCGCCTGACAATCCCCTGCACCAGCAACGGCTGGAAGGGGTCCGCGCGGCCGGCGAGGCGCGTGGCCGCCTGCGCCAGCTGAGCATCGTGCCGGGTGACTTTTCCGTGGAATCCGGCCATGCAGCGGCGATGGCGCTGCTGGATGGCACGGCCGCGCCGACCGCGGTGTTCTGCTTCAGTGACCAGATGGCACTGGGTACCCTGGCCGCTTGCCGGGACCTGGGCATCCGCGTGCCGGACGAGCTGTCCGTGGTCGGCTTCGATGATCTGGCGTCCTCCCGCTACCTCACGCCCCCGCTGACGACCATCCGGCAGCCGATGCGGGAGATTGGCGAGCGTGCGGTCAACCTGCTGCTCGCCATCATCGAGCACGTCGATGTGCCGCTTCAGCAGACGCTGGAGTTCAGCTTCAAGCTGCGTGGCTCGACGGCTGCGCCCCGCCCCGGGTAACCACGGGGAGCGGGAGGGGCAGCGGCAGCGGCAGAGGCCCGCGCGATATCGCGCAACCTTGATCCCGAATTGACGCAAAGCTGTCAGACTCATCGCAGGCAGCCCGGCAAGGGCCGTAGCACCAGGTGCGATCGCGCAAGGGGGTCGGCAATGCCATTCTTCACCGATTCGGCGGAAGGCGCGGTCGAAGGCATTGGCGCGGCACGTCGCATCGGCTGGATGCGTTTCGTCGGCAATGGGCTGGGGGCGATCCCCATCGCTTCGATCATGCTTGAACGCCAGGACGGCGGGCTGGCCTGGCTCCTGCTGCTGCTCAACGCGCTGGCGTGGCCGGCACTGGCACTGCGGCTGACCCAGCGCTCCCGCCAGCCGGCGGTCGTCCAGTTCCGTTGCACGGTGGCCGACTCCTTCTTCGGCGGTGGCTGGATCGCCTTCATGGCGTTGAGCGCGGTGCCCAGTGCACTGTTCGCCGCACTGCTGGTGGCCGACAAGATCGCTGCCGGTGGCGTGCGCCTGGCGATGCGCGCCACCCTGGCCCTGCTGCTGGGTTTCGCTCTCGCCTGGTGGCTGCTCGGCTTCCCTTTCCAGCCGGTCACCTCGCAGCGCACGATCATGCTGAGTGTCCCGTTCCTGTTCGTGTATGGCATCGGCCTCAGCATTCTCAGCTGGCAGCTGGCGCGCCGGGTCAAATCGCAGAACCGTCAGCTGCAGCGGCTCAGCCGGATGGACCCGCTGGTCGAGCTGGCCAACCGTGGCTTCCTGATCCTGCGTGCGCAGCAGGCGCTGGACCGGGCACAGGGCCAGGGCGGTTTTGCCTGCCTGCTGATGCTCGATGTGGATGATTTCAAGCGCATCAATGACTCGCATGGCCACCGCGCCGGTGACGAGGTACTGCGGCATATCGCGGCGACATTGCGCACCTTTGCCCGGCCCGGTGATACGCCCGCGCGGCTGGGGGGCGATGAGTTCGTGGTGCTGCTGCGCGACTGCGCGCCCGTCGATGCGATGCACGTGGCCGAGCGGGTGCGCCTGCACCTGCTGGAGGCCGCGCAGCAGGCCACGCCGGGCGTGGAGTTCAGCGTCAGTATCGGCATTGCCGCCACACCGCGTGGCGGCAGTGTCGAGGACTGGTTGGCACTGGCCGACCGCGCGCTGTACCACGCCAAGCGGCAGGGCAAGAACACGGCCAGCTACGGCGAGTGAGTGCGGCACCGCCGCCGCCGAACGAGGGTGAAATGCCGGTTCATCCTGCACGCGGAATCGGCATGCCAATCCTCTACCATGGGCCACCCCGCCCGGACGCGCTCCCATGCAAGACGCTCTCGTCGCCCAGCCCAAACCCCCCATTCCAAGGATCGCGGCGTGGCTGATGATGCTGCTGGGCATGTGGCTGGCGCTGAAGCTGGGCCTGGTGGTGACCCTGCTGTCCGGCCTGCTGGTGTTCCAGCTGACGCACGTGCTGGCCTCCACCGTGGAGGGCAAGCTGCCGCCGGGGCGGGCACGGGCGATCGCAGTGATCGTGCTGTCGGCGATCATCATCAGCGGGCTGGTACTGGCCGGCATCGGCGTGGCCTCGTTCTTCCGCAACGAGACCGGCGGCCCGGACGCATTGCTGGCGCGCCTGATGGAGATCCTCAACACTTCGCGGCACCAGGTGCCGGCGCTGCTGCAACCCTACATTCCCGAAGACATGCCGGCGTTGCGCGCGGCGCTGAACGACTGGGCTGCCGAGCACCAGCGGCAGCTGGGCGTGGCCGGTACCTCGGTGGTACAGGTCGGTGTACGCGTACTGATCGGTATGGTGCTGGGCGCGATGATCGCGCTGTATGACGAACTGCCGCTGCCGAAGATGGGCCCGCTGGCGCAGGAGCTGGTCGGGCGCACCAGCCGCCTGGCCACCGCGTTCCGCCAGGTGGTGTTCGCGCAGGTGAAGATCTCGCTGCTGAACACCGTGTTCACCGCCATCTTCCTGCTGGGCGTGCTGCCGTTGTTCGGCGTGCACCTGCCGCTGTCCAAGACCCTGGTGCTGATCACCTTCCTGGCCGGCCTGCTGCCGGTGGTGGGCAACATCATTTCCAACACGATCATCGCCATCGTCGCGCTGTCGGTCTCGTTCTATGTGGCGGTGGCGGCGCTGCTGTACCTGATCGTGATCCACAAGCTGGAGTACTTCCTCAACGCGCGCATCGTCGGTGGCGAGATCCAGGCGCGTGCCTGGGAGCTGCTGCTGGCCATGCTGGTGATGGAGGCGGCCTTCGGCCTGCCGGGCCTGGTCGCCGCACCGGTGTTCTATGCCTACGTGAAGCGCGAACTGGTCGACCAGCGCTGGATCTGACGCGGCGGGGCATGACGTAATTTGCCCCGATTCGACAACCCGTGCGGCCTTTGTCGGTGTGTTCGCGGCGGGCGCGGTATACCCATGGCAACGATTGATCCGGTAGCGGCTTGGCGCCTGTGCAGGCGGCCGCTACAGTGTTGTGCACTACAGGGGAAATGTGCATGGCCCGCAAGGCGTCGCCCATCGGATTGCGGACCTGGGTCTGGATCCTGGCCGGGCTGTTCGTAGTCTGTACGCTGCCATTGATGGCCATCGCGCTGGTGCAGGGCACGCTGCGCTTCACTGCCGCCGAGGACAACCTGGTCAGCCTGCGCCAGCTGCGGCAGACCTTCGACCTGGCCAACCTGGTGTCGGCCGAGCGCGGCCCCGCCAACAGCCTGCTCGGGGCCAACACGGCCGATGCGGGCGAACAGGCCCGGCTGGCGGCGGAGCTGGCAGTCGCGCGCAAGCGGGTCGATACCGCCCTGCAACGCCTGGACACCGTGTTCAACGCTGACCCGGGCGTGGTCGACGAACACGGGCTGCTGGCCGATGCGCAACGTCGCCTGCAATCGGCGCGGGCCGCGGTGGACCGGGTGGCGGCACAGCCGCATGGCGCGCGCCAGGTGGAGGACGTGGAGCGCGCGATCAGCAGCATGTTCGCCGTGGTTGATCGCCTGCACGTGCTGACCTCGGCGCAGATCAACGTGCTGGTCAGCGCCGACCGCGAAGCGGCGATTCCGGCGATGCAGGGCCAGGTGCTGATCGACCTGCGCGAGCATGGCGGCCGCCTGGCCTCGAACGTGATGGCGCCGGTGGCGGTACCGGGGGCCTGGCGTGACGAACAGGTGCGGGGGGCATTGCAGACCGAAGGCCGCCTGCTGGAGCTGTGGCGGCTGGCAGGCAGCCATGAAGCGGTGTTCCGCAGTGATCCGGCGCTGTCCTGGCATTGGGACATGGCGCGCCGGCAGTTCTTCGGCGAATCGCTGCCGATGATCGAACAGTTGATCGAGGATGGCCGGCGCGGCGTGCCGCCGCCGTGGACCACCGCCGAATTCACCACCCGCTACGTGCCGACCCTGCGGTCGCTGGAAGCGCTGCGGGACGGCTACCTGAGCGTGTCCATCGCCCGTTTCGAACGCACCCGCAATCGCGAAGCGACGCGCCTGGTGGTGCTGGTGGCGACGGTGCTGGGCACGCTGGTGGTGCTGGGCGTGGCGCTGCGCATCGCGCATCTTCAGATCCTGCGGCCGCTGCTGCAGGCGCAGAAGCAGGTCATCCAGATCGCCTCGGAAGCGCCCGGCCCGGAGCAGCATGTGACCCACCCGCTGGCCGAGATGCAGCGCCTGTTCGATGCCATCGAAGTGCTGCGCGAGAAGTCGCGCGAGCGCTCGGCATTGACCAGCGAGCTGCGCCAGCTGGCCGGCACCGATGAGCTGACCGGGCTGTTGAACCGGCGCGCGCTGGACGAGTTGGTGCAGCAGCGTCATGCCGACGGCGGCAACAGCGCGGTGGTGATCCTGCTGGACGTGGACCGCTTCAAGGCGATCAACGATGGGCACGGGCATGACGCCGGTGACGAGGTGCTGGTGCAGGTGGCGCAGCTGCTGCAGCGCCACCTGCGCCGCAGCGACAGCATTGCCCGCTATGGTGGCGAGGAGTTTCTCGTGTTGCTGGCCGACGGGGATCTGGCCGGTGGCCGCCAGCTGGCCGAGTCGCTGCGGGTGGCGCTGCAGCGGCTGGACATCGCCCTGGTCGGTGGCAAGGTGCTGCGCGTCACCGCCAGCTTCGGTGTGGCCGAGGGCGGCACCGACGCGCTGGGCTGGCGCACCCTGCTGCGTGCCGCCGACGCGGCCATGTACCAGGCCAAGGCGCAGGGCCGCGACCGCGTGCACGTGGCCGGCGGCGGCCGCAACGCACGTTGACGGCACCCATCAGCCGATCTGCGCATGCACGCGCCGCAGCGTGCGCGCAATCATCCGGCGCGCGATGGGACGCGGCACCGAGAGTCCACGCCAGCGCAGCGCACCCACGCGGAAGGTGGCGCTGGCAGTGGCCAGCACCTTGCCGGCCGGGTCGGTCAGCCAGCCGCGGGTGAAGGCGATGCTGCCCTTGCTGTGCTCGACTTCGCCCCAGCCGATGATCCGCCCGGGCCGTGCGGGGCTGACGAAACTGGTCTTGGATTCGACCGTGACCGCGATGCGGTTGGCAGGCAGGGTGGCGTAGATCGCTGGCCCCATGCAGTCGTCCAGCATCGCTGACAGGAAACCGCCCTGCACGTTGCCCATCGGGTTGGTGAGCACCGGCCCGGCCTCGAACTCGACCTGGATGCGGCGCAGTGCATCGTCGTAACCGACGAAGCGCCAGCCGAGCAGGGTGCCGGCCTGGGAGCGTGGAAGATCACCGTTGACCACGCTGTAGAAGATCGATTCGGGATTCATCGTGGAGCCTCGCGGGGGAGAGGGGAGAAAAAGAACTCACTGCGGTAGCGACAACAGGGCCAGCACGAATCCGATGACCGACAGCAACACCACCGCGGCGCCGGCGGGCACCGGTGTACGCGCACCGGTGCGTCGCCGCACGCCGGAAGCGACCAGGACCGGCGGCAGGGTGGCGACCAGGCAGAACAGCTGGAACGCCAGCAGCTGCGGCAGTGCGAAGTGACCTCCGAAGAAGATCAACCAGGCCAGCATCACGCCGGCACCGGCCAGTGCGATCCAGGCAGCGCCGACCACGCGGATGAGTGCCATCAGCAGCACCTGCATGCGGGGGTCGATCTGTGCCCACGGCCTGTCCACGGCCTGGCCGTGGTAGGGCATGAAGTCGGAGCGTTTCAGATAGGCCGCAGCAAACAGGCAGACAATGAAGAACGCCAACAGGTAGCAGCCGAACGCGAGCCAGGCGGACAGGTCCATGTGGAGGCCATGCGGTTACGGAGGAAAGGCCGCGTTTGTACCGGCAGCCATGCCGGTCGCGCCACGGGGTTGCGCGATTCTGGGGCAGCACGCCGTTAGGGGCGTGTCGCGGCTTGCAGGGCCGTTCCTCCATCTGCCGTTAACGCCAGTGTGGTGGTGAGGAATGCGTCACGTACGCGCCATGCGCTCTATCTCGTTTCCTGTGAAGAGGCCGCAACTACCCCTCCACGCCCAGGTCACCGCGCTGCGCAGACGCTGGGATTCCATTCCATGAAGGACGACGCCATGACCCAGCTCACCCTGCCCGAACTGGCCAGGAAAATGGCCGGCATTGATTTCAGCCTGCTGCAGACCCACGCCGGTGGAGAGATTGCCGGCCGTCCGATGAGCAACAATGGCGACGTGGACTATGACGGTGACAGCTGGTTCTTCACCACCGAAGACACCGACATGGTGCGCGAGATTGAAGCTGACCCCGCCGTTGCGCTGGGTTTTTCCGGCAGCAAGTCGCTGCTGGGCAAGCCGCCGCTGTTCGTGCACGTGCAGGGCAGGGCTGTGCTGGTGCGCGACCGGGCCACGATGAGCCAGCACTGGGTGAAGGACCTGGAGCGCTGGTTCGAACAGGGCGTGGATACACCGGGACTGGTGCTGATTCACGTGCGCGCCAGCCGCATCCACTACTGGGATGGCGAGGACGAGGGCGAAATCGTGATCTGACCGGAACCGCGCAGCGCCCGGCGCATCGCGTTCCAGGGTCAGCAGCGCGCAGGGTGTGCTGCCGGATCCTCAAGGTTGGCCAGTTCCGGTGCCAAGGCGTGCTCCACCGCACGCCGCAGCAGTGCCGGTGCGACATAGTGCCGGTGCCCGGCGTCGATCAGGGCCATGTACATGCCGCCGAACGCATTGAGGGTCTGCACGCGTGAGCCCAGGCTGATCTCGACATGTCCATCGCGATGCCGCTGCACGCGCACGCTGCTGCGGAAACGCAGGTGCCGATCGTCGGCGCCGAGCAGGACTTCGGCGTCGTTGTCCTGCGTATCGATGTGCGAATCCAGCACCGGGAATCGACCAGCGAACAACCGGCTGCGATCGGTCGACAGCAATGACGACACCGGGCATCCCAGCGGCGACGTGCGCAACCGCACCGGTGCCACCAGTCGGTTTCGCAGCGCCATCAGCTGGCCTACGCCGCTGGGTGGATTGCGCAGGAAGCCCTCCAGTACGTCGGCCAGCAGCGCCGACGCGGAACGGTGGAGCACCTGCGAGGGTTCCAGGCACAGGGTGGTCAGGTCCTGGTAGTGGCTGTGCGGCAGCGCTGTGGTCAGCAGGCCATCGGTGGGCGCGGGCCGTGAATGGATGGGATAGGCCGGTGTGGCACGTTCGACGAACCCGCGCAGCGGCCGCATGGGGATGCGGCGCAGCGGGCCGAGCAGGGCACGGGTACGCGCGCACAGGTGTGCGCACACGCTGGGAGGTGCCGCCTGCAGCGACAGCTGCAACAGCGGTGCCGCCGCAAGCGAGGTGCACGAAGGCCAGTACGATTCCGGAAGCACCTCGGTCAGGCTGGGGATATCGGCGGCATTGCGCTCCACCTGCGCACGGGTCTGCTCGCTCATTCGGCCTGCCAGTTCATCGCTGTGGCAGGACAGCGCAAACAGCGCCGGATGTGCAGGATGGTTCGACGCGAACTGGTGCCAGGTGCCGCCGCCGAAGCGCACGGTAAACAGGCAGTCCGGTGGGATGCGGACGCGCCGGAGCGTGCGCGCGAAGGCACCAGGACCTGCTGCCAGCTGCGCGTCGGAGGCGGTAGCGAAACGCAGCTCGGCTCCCGCGCTGCCGGCGATGGCGGTGAACATGCGCGGGCCTGCATGGCGATGAAACGGGTGGCCACCGGCACCGACGGTGAAGCTGTACAGCGAGGAGGCATCCCCGTGCTGCAGGTGCATGCCACCCAGTCGCGCCGAAGGTTCATCCAACGCATCGATGAACGCCGGGTGGTGGCGCTGACGCTGGCCGGCGTCACTCACCAGCGCGTCACCCGCACCGATGCCGAGCTGCGCGATCAGGGTGACTTCGGTCGGACTGCCGCCGTCCTGTGCCGGAAGCTGCACTGCTGGAAACGAACGGCGATCGCGGGTCGAACCAGGCATCGTCATGCTCCTTGGCGGGGCGGATCAGCGGGCGGGGGACTTGCGGCGGGCGCGGGCTTCACGCTTGAGCGGGCCGCCGACCGGGCAGACTTCGGCCGCCCACGAGAACAACGTGTTGGCCAAACGGTCGGGTACCTGCCTGAAGTACACGAACTGGCCGCGTTTCTCGCGTTCGATCAGTCCGGCTTCCTCGAGGATGCGCAGGTGGCTGGACAACGCCGGCTTGCTGAAGTCGAAGCGCTCGGCCAGCTCGCCCGCGCTGAGCTCGCCGGCGCTGAGATAGGCCAGGATCTGCCGGCGGGCGGTGGAGGCAAGGGCTTCGAAGATGCGGTCCATGGAGAGCTAGTTAACTAATTCGTTAATTCATGTTGCTCCCGCAGCTTAGGACTGTCAAGCCATGACCCATTGCGCGGCGCGCCCGGGCTTTGCCATCCTCCCTGCTGTTTTCCGTAGCGTGGAATCCCGATGCGTCCTGCGTTCTGGCTGGCTTTGGCCCTGCTGCCCACCCTGGCGGTGGCGCAACCCGCGCGTGCTCCCAAGGCCAAGGCCCCGGCGCAGGATCCCTTCAGCGAGTTGTTCGATACCGCCTGCATGCAGCACATCGGCGCGCCGGCGCGGTTGCAGTCGCTGATGGAATCCAACGGGCTGTCACCGCTGCAGCCTGCCGAAGCGGCAACGTTGCTGCAGGGGCAGTCGGGCGTGGCCTGGATGGTGCCGCTGGCCAGCGGCCGTTATGCGGTCAGCTGGGCCGACGATGGCACCTGCTCGGTGTATGCGGAGAAGGCCGATGCGGCGGTGGTGCAGAAGGGCTTCGCACGGCTGGTGCAGGCGGCACCGAAGCCATTGCAGGCGCGCTCGCTGCCGGGCCGTGGTCCGCTGTCGGCCGACCAGGTGGCGATCCAATACGGCTGGGCCACGCCGGGGCAGGCCAAGCTGCAGGTGCGCTTCCGGCTGGTGACGCGGCAGGCGGCCGAGGCCGGCGTACAGGCGATGGCCTCGGTGACGCCGGGGGACGCGATGCTCGAACCCGCGGCTCCCACCCCGTAACGCCTGCCGGGGCCCGCGCCCAGCCGGTGGACCATGCCCGCGATTCAGCCTTTCACGCAGGATGTGTTATATCGTTTATCGATAAATCCACCCTGGGGCGGCGAGGCCACCCCAATGCCGGAGGCCGCTTGACCGCTCGTCCCGCCCGCGCCAGACCCGCGCGAGGCTTGTTCACCCTGGCCCAGGCCGCCGTACAGGCCGTCCGGGCGATGTGCTGGCTGGGCATCCTGGCCGCACTGCTGGCGGTGCCCCTGGTCGCCCATGACCGCCGCTGGCTGCTCGACAGCGTGCATGACGCCGAGGCCGCCGCCGCGCATGGCAACGACCTGTTCCTGCACTTCTGCCTGGGCCTGGGCGCGATCGTCGCGCTGCTGGTGCTGTGCCTGCTGTTCCTGCGCCATCTGCTGAGGCTGCTGAAGTCGGCGGCGCGCGAGCGGCCGTTCACCCATGCCAATGCACAGCGCCTGCAGCGCATGGCCTGGCTGATGCTGGCAATGGAACTGCTGTCGATCCTGATCGGTGCCTACGCGGCCTGGATGGGTCCGGATTTCACCTGGATGGAGGTGGGCGGCGGCATGTCGATCACCGGGCTGGTGGCGGTGCTGATGCTGTTCGTGCTCGCACGCGTGTTCGCCGTGGGCGCGGCGATGCGCGATGACCTTGATGGTGTCATCTGATGGCGATCGTCATCACCCTGGACCGCATGCTGCAGGCACGGGGCATGACCCTGTCCGAGCTGGCGGGGCGCATCGACATCACCCTGGCGAACCTGTCGATCCTGAAGACCGGCAAGGCGCGAGCCATCCGCTTTTCCACGCTGGATGCGATCTGCCGCGAGCTGCAGTGCACGCCCGGCGACCTGCTTGGGCATGACCCGGCGCAGGCGCAGGATGCCGACTGAGTGGACGCCCTCTTCCCTTACCCACTGACGAAACGGACCTGAAATGGAATGGTTGGCTGACCCCTCGATATGGATGGGCCTTGCAACCCTGGTCGTGCTGGAGATCGTTCTCGGCATCGACAACCTGGTGTTCATTGCGATCCTTGCCGACAAGCTGCCGCCGCACCAGCGCGACCGCGCGCGGGTGATCGGCCTGGCGCTGGCACTGCTGATGCGGCTGGTGCTGCTGGCGGCGCTGGCCTGGATCATGAAGTTGACCGAGCCGCTGGTGACCTTGTTCGACCACAGCTTCTCCGGGCGCGACCTGATCCTGCTGGGCGGTGGCCTGTTCCTGCTGTTCAAGGGCACCATGGAACTGCACGAACGGCTGGAAGGCCGCGCGCATCACGAGGATGGCAAGAAGGTCTATGCCAGCTTCGCGATGGTGGTGGCACAGATCGTGGTGCTCGACGCGGTGTTCTCGCTGGACTCGGTGATCACCGCCGTCGGCATGGTCGACAACCTGGGCGTGATGTATGCGGCCGTGACCATCGCCATGGCGCTGATGCTGCTGGCCAGCAAGCCGCTGACCCGCTTCGTCAACAAGCATCCCACCGTGGTGGTGCTGTGCCTGGGCTTCCTGCTGATGATCGGCTTCAGCCTGGTGGCTGAAGGCCTGGGCTACAAGATCCCGAAGGGCTACCTGTACGCAGCGATCGCTTTCTCGATCCTGGTCGAGGCGTTCAACCAGTGGGTGCGTTTCAACCGTGAGCGCAACGAGCGCCGCCAGCCGTTCCGCCAGCGCACCGCCGATGCCGTGCTGAGGATGCTGGGCGCGCGTCCAGCGAACGGCCACGACGACGAAGGCGTGGACGAGCAGGTGGACGCCGACGAGCGCCTGCAGCCGGCGGAGCACGAAATGATCCGCAGCGTGCTGGGCCTGGCCGATCGTCCGGTGTCCAGCGTGATGACTGTGCGTGCCGACGTGCAATGGATCGACCTGGCGCGTGGTCAGGAGGATGTGGTGGCGCGCCTGGTGGCCTCGCCGCATACGCGCCTGCTGGTCGGTGACGGTGACTTGGACAGCCTGCGTGGCGTGGTGCAGAGCCGGGACGTGCTGGCCGACCTGCTGCAGGGCAAGCCACTGCAGCTGGAGGGCAACCTGCGCGAACCGCAGTACGTTCTGTCCACTGCCAGTGCGCTGCAGGCGCTGGAACTGATCCGCCAGCATCCGGTGCCGCTGGCGGTGGCGGTGGACGAGTACGGCAGCGTGGAGGGCCTGGTGACCGCCAACGACCTGCTGGCGGCGATTGCCGGTGACCTGGTCGATACCCAGGACGAGCGCTATGGCGTGGTGGCGCAGGGCGAGGATCAATGGGAGGCCGATGGTGCGCTGACCCTGGACGACCTGCAGCGTTTGGCGGGCGTGTCGCTGCCCCGCAGTGCCGACTACATGACCATCTCGGGTCTGGTGCTGGAGCAGCTGGGCCGCCTGCCGGACGTCGGCGACGCGGTGGAGGTGGCCGGCGTGCGCATCACCGTGCTGGCAATGGAGAAGCGCCGTATCGCCCGCCTGCGGGTGGAGCGCCTCGACGGAATGGCCTGACCGCCTGTTGTTGTAGAGCCGGGCCCATGCCCGGCTGCGTGTTGAGAAGCCGAGCATGGGCCCGGCTCTACACAACACGACCCGCAGCCGTCACCATGGCGGGCCCGCTTTCTGTCATGGATGGTTGCAGTGCTGAGTACGATCGGTTTGTTGATGGGCCTGTATGTGGCCTGGCGCCTGTTCTGGCCGCTGCGCATGCCCATCGGGTTGAAGGTCGTGCTGTCGCTGCTGGTGGTGGCCATGGCCGTGCAGCTGCGCATCGTGGCCACCTTCTGGGGCACGATGGCATCGCCGGAAATCCCGAAGATGGCCATCGCGGTCCTGGCCACCGGCTCCACGGCGGTGCTGCTGCTGGCGTTGCTGATGCTGGTGCTGGACGTGGGCCTGCTGCTTTCGCGCCTGCTGCGTTGGCCGCGCATCGTATCGGCCCTGCGCGCCTCGAAGCTGCGGCCGTTGGCCGGCCTGCTGGCGCTGCTTGTGAGTGGCTATGGCGTCAGCCAGGGCATGGCCGTGCCCCAGCCCAGGCAGATCGACGTGGCGATCAAGGATCTGCCTGCTGCGTTCGACGGCTATCGCGTGCTGCAGCTGACCGACATCCACGCCAGCCGCCTGCTGACCGGCGACTGGGTGCGCAGGGTGGTGGACGAGAGCAACGCGCTGAAGCCGGACCTGATCGTGATCACTGGCGACCTGATCGACGGCAGCGTCGAGGCCCGCCGTGACGACGCGCGTCCTCTGGCCGATCTGCGAGCGCCGGACGGTGTCATCGCCATCACCGGCAACCACGAGTACTACGCGCAGTACCAGGATTGGATGCAGGCATTCCGCGCACTGCGCATGCAGGTGCTTGAGAACAGCCACCTGCAGGTGCGGCGCGGCGACGCGGCGCTGACCATCGCCGGTGTCACCGATCCGGTGGCGGCGCGCTATGGCCTGCCGTTGCCGGATCTGGATGCTGCGCTGGCCGGTGCCGATCCGTCCGCACCGGTGATCCTGCTCGACCATCGCCCGCGCAATGCACGCGAGGCGGCGGCGCGTGGGGTGAAGCTGCAGCTGTCCGGGCATACCCACGGCGGGCAGATCATCGGCATGGACCAGCTGGTGAAGCGGGCCAATGGCGGTTTCGTGTCCGGCCGCTACGACGTGGAGGGGATGACGCTGTACGTGGGCAACGGCGCGGGCCTCTGGGCCGGTTTCCCGGCGCGCATCGGTGTGCCTTCGGAGATCACCCTGATCACGCTGCGCCGCGCGCCTTGACCTGATGTGGGGTCAGATCCCTTTGCCTTTGGCAAAGGGATCTGACCCCGGCCCGTCAGGCCGCCCGCAGCGGCGGCCGCGCATGCGCACTTCGACGCAGGGCCTGCGCCCGCTTGGCGATCCAGCGCACCACGAAGGCGGTGAACAGCAGCGCCGACGGCACCGCATACCAGAAGTTGCCGGGCACGCGCTTGAAGTACGAGTAGGTGAACACCGCCGCGATGATCCACATGCCGGTGACGTGCAGGCGACGCCAGGCGGTGGGTCCCATGCGCCGGGCGAGCCCCCGGTGCGAGGTGATGGCCAGCGCCAGGATGGCGATGTAGCCCACCGTGCCCGGGAGGTTGGCCAGCGCGGAGCGTGCTGGCCAGAACGCCGGGTTGAGGATGCCGAAACTGGTGATGGCGACTGCGTGCAGCAGGTGCGAGAACGCGAAGGACAGGCCGATGATGCGCCGTTCACGCAGCAGGAACCGGGTGAACGGGCCGGGCAGCAGGGTGGCGAAGGAGGATGCCGTGAATGCCGCCAGGAACAGCAGGAACGATGTGCGGGCGGTGAGCCGGATCGCCGCGCGGCTGCCTTCGGCTGCATCGGGATTCAGGGCGAAGGCGGTCAGTGCGAACGCGATCAGGACCACAGCGATGGCTACGAACAGGCGCCAGCCGTGCAGGAAGGAAATGTTGGAAGCAGCCATGATGAGACCTCGAAGTAGGGGGCGGGTAGTGCCGGCCGCTTGCCGGTCAATGAACGGGTAGTGCCGGCCGCTGGCCGGCACCTCAGAACGCAGGCAATGCAACCAGCCCCCCCGCCGTGCACAGCTCGCCCAGAACGGGCACGCAGGCAGCACGCAATGCGTCCGTTGCCACGTCATGTGTTTCGGACAGCGCCTGCAGTGCCTCATCCACACGCGCGCCGTCGTCACCGAAGACCGAAAGCAGCGCGTAGGCCAGCGGTGACGGTTGCTCGACCTTCAGGCTGAAATCGGCGCGGCGCTGGATCACCAGCAGCGTGGGAGCTGCGCCCAACACCGGTTCCAGCCCCTCGTCCTCATGCACCGGCCACCGGTACCCAAGCACCCGCACCAGCGGCGAAACCGCCAGCACATCACTGTCCTCGGGTACGCGCTGCAGCAGACACCCAGCGCCACGCGCTTCAATGTGCAGCGACTGCTGCGTGCTCTCGTAGTGTGCCAGTTCCGCCGCCCAGTCCGGCAGTGCCAGCGTGTCCTGCACTGCCAGCCAGGCCGCGAACTCGCCGGCGATCCGTGGGAACAACGGGGTCTGGCAGGCGTGGTGGGCGTAGTAGTGCGCCACGGTGTCGCGCCAGCGCGACGTGCCCAACTGGTGTTGCAGGCGCGGCAGGCTGCCGGCCAGCAGGGTCTCCAGGCTGTCGATGCACAGGCGGCGGTATACCGCCAGCCTGCGCGCCTCCACGCCATCGGGTGCGGTCTTTGCAGGGTCCCGCACATGATCGGCCCAGCGCCGTTGCAGGGTAGCCAGCGACTCAGCCATGGGCCACCTCCGGCCAACGTGCCTCAGCCTGTGCCTGGCGGATCTGCGCGACCTCGGCCAGCAACCCGGCCAGCGGCGGGAAGTTGAAGTCGCGCTCGAGCAGCGTGGGACGCACGCCCACCCGCATGTAGGCCTCGCGCAACAGCGCCCAGACCACGCCTTTCACCGGCGCACCATGGGTATCGATCTTGAAGCCGTCGTCTTCATCGAAGTGGCCCGCTACGTGCAGCGAGGCGACACGGTGGGACGGCACGTGGGCCAGGAATTCGAAGGCGTCGTAACCGTTGTTGCAGGCATTGACGAAGACGTTGTTGACGTCCAGCAGCAGGTTGCAGTCGGCTTCGGCGAGCACGGCGTTGAGGAAGTCGATCTCGCTCATGTCCGCGCCGGCAACGGCGTAGTAGGAAATGTTCTCCACGGCGATGCGCCGGCCCAGCATGTCCTGCACCTGGGCGATACGGCCGGCGACATGGTGAACGGCCTCGGTGGTGAACGGCAGTGGCAGCAGGTCGTAGACATGGCCACCGGCGGCGCAGTAGCTCAGGTGTTCGCTGTACAGCTGCACCTGGTGCAGGTCGAGGAAGGCACGGGTCTGTGCCAGCAGGGTGCGGTCCAGCGGATCAGGACCGCCCAGCGACAGCGACAGGCCGTGGCAGGTCAAGGGGTGGCGGTCGCTGAGTTGGCGCAGCGCGTCGCCGTGTGCACCGCCGACGCCGATCCAGTTGTCGGGGGAGACTTCGAGGAAGTCGATGGCACCGGCCGGCATGGCCAGCAGTTCGTCGATCAGGCCACGGCGCAGGCCAAGACCGGCGGCATGGGTGGGCAGGGGCAGGGACATGGCGGATGCTCCACAGAGAGCGCCGCCTTGAAGGCGGCGCCGGGTGAACGTCGATCAATCGGCAACGCGGGAGAACAGGCCCTTCGGCATCGGCTTGCCGTTGGCGGTGTAGACGCTGCGCAGGTAGTCGTGCGCTTCCTGCTCGCTGATGTAACCGTCGTGGTCGGTGTCGATGCGGTCGAACTCGGCGGCACGCTTGGCGGCCACAGCGTTGAATTCGGCACGCGAGACCTTGCCGTCGTGGTCGCGATCAGTGCGGGCAAACGAGGCGTCGCCGCACTTGCCTTCGCCACACTGGCCCTCGGCCACCTTGGCCTTGCCGGCGGGCGTGCCGGTGGTGGCCTTGTTGGCCCCGCACTTGCCTTCACCGCACTTGCCTTCGGCGGCGGCGCTCATGGCCACCGCGCTGATCGCCAGCGGCTGGATCGCCGCGGCCTGGCCGGCCAGCAGCAGGCCACCGGCCAGGGCGATGCCGATGGCACCGATGCGCGGCAGGCGGGAGGAAGAGGTGTTCTTGGTCGAGATGGACATGGTGGTGACTCCTTGGGAAAGCACGCGGGGCGTGCGGGATGGACGCCGCCGAAGAGGCGACGGAAAGCGAAACGCGCGGGAACAGGGGAGTCGGCTCAGGCGGCGCGGCGACGGCGCAGCAGATGGCCCAGCACCAGCACACCGCCGAGCAGGGCACCGCCGAAGCCGATGCCGGGCAACAGCGCGGCAACCGGCAGCAGCAGGGCGATCAGGCTGACGCCCCAACCCAGGCCGTCATTGCGTGCCGTGGCACGGCCGGACCCGGCCAGCAGCCGGTCCACGCTGAGTGCGCCACCGCCGTTGAGGATCAGTGGCAGCAGCATGGCCAGGAACAGCAACGGCAGCTTGAAGTTGCCGTAGCCCTGGTCGGTGATCGCATAGCCCTGCCAGAGTTCACCCAGGCCGTTCCATTGGTCGGGCCAGTGCACGGCGGCGATGGCAACGATGGTGAGTACCCAGAACACGTAGGCCACCGAGCGCGTGGCCAGGCCGAGCAGCAGCATCACCGCACCCACCAGTTCCAGCCACGTGGCCAGCTGCCAGTTCAGCGACGCGGGCAGTGTGGAGAACGGGAACGGGAAGCGGCCTTCCAGGTCGGCGAACCAGTTCTGGCCGCCCAGCTTCTCGCGGCCGGATTCAAAGAACTCCCAGGCCAGCAGGGTGCGCAGCGCCAACGGCGAGAGCCAGCGGCCGACGGCGTCCAGGCGGGGCGTATACACGGAAGAAGCGGTGCTGATCATGGTGGTGTCCTGCGGGCCAGTGGTCGATGGAAGCCATTCCAGGCGGCGCAGGTATCGGCAACGTGTGCCGTTGCCCGGGGTTTTGTCAGCGACTGTGGCCGCGGCCGGGGTTTCGTACAGTCAGATACAAAGACGATGCGCGGATGCGGATCGGGGCGTTGCGCGCCCGCGTGCGGGCAGCGATATCCACCCGAAAGCGCCCGGCCAGGACCGGCGCGCGGATGTATCCCACTGTAGAAACCCGCCTGCGCCCTACAGTCCGGTACAACTCTGCGCTGCGGAGAAACAGCGCCGATACACCGGCAGGCGGAAATGGCCACTCCCAACTCCGGAGTGCCCCCCATGATCCGTACCTGCTTGCTGGCCGCCGCTCTCGCCCTTGCCGCCGCCGCCCCTGCCTTCGCTGCCCGGGCCGATACCGCTGCACCGCCCACCGTCATCCTGGTGCACGGCGCGTTCGCTGATGGCTCCAGCTGGAGCAAGGTCATCAGGACCCTGCATGACTGGAAGCTGCCGGCGGTGGCCGTGCAGAATCCGCTCACCTCGTTGGCCGACGACGTCGCCGCCACCCGTCGTGCGATTGCCGCTGCGCCTGGCAAGGTGGTGCTGGTCGGCCACAGCTGGGGTGGCACGGTCATCACCGAAGCGGGCAATGACCCGAAGGTGCAGGCGCTGGTGTACGTGGCGGCGTTCGCGCCGGATGCAGGGCAATCATCGGCGCAACAGGGCGAAGGCTTCCCGGTCGGTCCGGGCCTGGCCCGCCTGCAGGAAAGGGACGGCTACCTGACGTTGCCGGCTGACGCTGTCGCCCAGGACTTCGCGCCGGACGTGATGAAGAAGTCGGCCGCACTGCTGTACAGCACGCAGGTCCCGTTGAAGGCCAGCGCGCTGGGCGAAGTAGTGAACGTTGCGGCGTGGCGCAGCAAGCCGAGCTGGTACGTGCTCAGCCGTGACGATCGCATGCTGTCGCCGCAGCTGCAGGCCGCCACCGCAAAGCGCATTGGCGCGCAGCTGCAATCGATCGGCAGCAGCCATGTGTCGCTGCTTTCGCATCCGGCGCAGGTGGCCGACAGTATCCTGGAAGCGGCGGGGGTGAAGCCGGCGGAACTGCCACTGGCCGAGCAGGGGGGCTGAGCGATGGCCGGCCTGCGTGCGTACGTGCTGCCGTTGCTGATGGGCGTGCTGGGTGGGGCTGCGCTGTTGATGGCCTGGCCCAGCCCGGAGGCCGATGCGCAGCCGGCACAGGCCGTTCCCGCCGCCGGGTTCGACGGTGGCGGGCCCTGGCACAACAGCCCGCCGCTCACACTGGAGCAGTTGCGGGGGAAGGTGGTGCTGGTCGAGTTCTGGACCTACACCTGCAGCAACTGCCTCAACGTGGCGCCGTATGTCCACCAGTGGCATGCGCGTTACGCGTCGCAGGGCCTGAGGGTGATCGGCGTGCATACGCCGGAGTTCGCCTATGAAGGGCTGCCTGGCAACGTGCGCAAGGCCATCGCACGGTTGGACATCGCCTGGCCGGTGGTGCAGGACAACCAGTACCGGATCTGGAACGCCTGGGGCAACCGCTTCTGGCCCGCACTGTACCTGCTCGACCGGCAGGGGCGGGTGGTCTACCGCCATTACGGCGAGGGCGACTACGCACGTACCGAAAGCGAGATCCAGCGCCTGCTGGCCAACCCCTGAGCCGCGCTACCATGGCCGCACCGCGCGGCCTTGACCTTCGTCCTCATCGAGAACGCAATGAACCACGTACCGCACATCCTGGTCGTCGACGATGACAGCGAGATCCGCCAGATGCTGGCCGATTACCTGCAACGCAACGGCCTGCGCGTGAGCCAGGCCGACGGTGGCCGGGCCATGCGCGCGCTGATGGATACCCATGCCGTGGATCTGGTCGTGCTGGACGTGATGATGCCGGGCGAGGACGGACTGAGCCTGTGCCGCAACCTGCGCGCCGGCAAGCATCGTGCGGTGCCGGTGGTGCTGCTGACCGCCCGCGACGACGAAACCGACCGCATCATCGGCCTGGAAATGGGCGCTGATGACTACGTGACCAAGCCCTTCTCTTCGCGCGAACTGCTGGCACGCATCAATGCGGTGATCCGCCGCACCCGGATGTTGCCGCCGAACCTGCAGGTGAGCGAAGCCGGTCGCCAGCTGGCCTTCGGCGAGTGGCGCCTGGACACCACCGCACGCCATCTGCTGGATGCACAGGACACCGCGTATCCACTCAGTGGCGCCGAATTCCGCCTGTTGCGCGTATTCCTCGATCACGCCAATCGGGTGCTCAGCCGCGACCAGCTGCTCAGCCTCACGCAGGGCCGCGATGCCGAACTGTTTGACCGCTCGATCGACCTGCTGGTCAGCCGCGTGCGGCAGCGCCTGGGTGACGACGCACGCGAGCCGACCTACATCAAGACCGTGCGCAGCGAAGGCTATGTGTTCAGCGTGCCGGTGCAGTTGCTGGGGCCGGACGAATGAACGCCACCGCACGCCGCCCACGCTGGCCGCGCACGCTGTCGGCGCGGCTGCTGCTGGTGCTGCTGGGCGGACTGGCGCTGGCCCACGCACTGTCCTTCGGCCTGCTGTTCTTCGAACGCTACCAGTCCACCCGCAGCATGATGCTGCGCAACCTGGACGAAGACGTGGCCGTGAGTGTCGCGCTGCTGGAGCACCTGCCCGCGGACCAGCGCGATGCCTGGGTGCCGCGGCTGGAGCGGCGCACCTACCGTTACCTGCTGCGCCCGGCCGCGGCCGGACCGGGGCTGCAGACCGATCGTGCACGCCAGGTCACGGCGATCATCGATGACAGCCTGCAGCACCGCTATCCGTTGCAGGCGCGCCAGGTGGCTCGCCTGCCGGAGCGGTTCGAGGTGGAACTGCGCCTGCACGACGGCACTCCCTTGACCATTGAAGTCACCCCGTCGGGCCTGCCGCTGGCGCGCTGGCTGCCCGCCGTGCTGCTGGTGCAGCTGGCGCTGCTGCTGGTGTGCGCGTGGCTGGCGGTGCGCCTGGCCATGCGCCCGCTGCAGCAGTTGTCGCATGCGGTGGAGCATCTGCAGCCGGGCAAGGACGGGCCTGCACTGCCTGAAGATGGCCCGGCGGAAGTAGGCGGCGCAGCAGCCGCACTCAACGCACTGCAGGCACGCATTCGTGGCCATGTCAGTGAACGCCTGCAGATCCTGGCCGCGATCTCGCATGACCTGCAGACCCCCATCACGCGCATGAAGCTCCGGGTGGAGACCCTGCCTGAAGACAGCACCCAGCAGCGGCTGCTGGCCGACCTCGATCACCTTGGGCAACTGGTGCGCGAGGGTGTGGCCTATGCGCGCAGCAGCCACGTCGCCAGTGGCGCGCCGGTGTCGATGGACCTGGGCGCGTTCCTGGCCAGTGTGGTCGGCGATTACGAGGACATGGGCAAGCCGGTCAGTGGCGGTGCGCCCGCTGGACTGGTCGTGCAGACCTGGCCGCAGCTGCTGCGACGGGTGGTCGGCAATCTGGTCGACAATGCACTCCGCTACGCCGGCGCTGCCGAGATCGAGGCCGGCCGTGACGAGGCCGGAAGGGTATGGATCGGAATTTCCGACCGTGGCCCGGGCATCCCCGAGGACCAGCTGCAGGCAGTGCTGGCGCCGTTCCATCGGCTGGAAAGCTCGCGCAATCGCGATACCGGTGGCACTGGCCTGGGACTGGCCATCGCGGTGCAACTGGCGCAGTCGCTGGGCGGCTCGCTGCGGTTGCGCAACCGCGAGGGTGGCGGGCTGAGGGCTGAGCTGCGGCTGCCGGGGTAACGGGCGGGGTCGGATCCCTTGCGGGAGCGAAGGGCTCTGACCCCGATGTGGGATCTGTGACGTTCCTGCACGGCCTTGGGATCGGCGATCATCTGCAGGGAGTGTCGAAACCAGGAAGCACGCAATGCAGGGAACGCAGCATTCAATCCAGCGCCCGCGCCACGTCGCGCTGCTGGTCGGTCTGCTCGCGCTGGCGGCCTGCCATCGCACACCGGACGCACCGACCGACGCACCCGCAGCGGGCACACCGCCTGCCGCCCCGGCCACCGCAACAGATCTCTCTCCGCTGCTCGACGCCTTGCCGACCTGCGCGCTGGACGGCTGGTACATCGATCAGCAGACCGGGCGCCCGGCCCATCCCTGGTTGGCGGCGAACGCGCCGAAGCCCTGCAAGGAAGACGTGGAGAACGAGATCGCCACGTTCTGCGTGCAGGGGCAGTGGAAGGGGCTGCCGGTGGAAGAGGTGATCCTGCCGACGATGACATTCGTTTCGTTCCGTGGGGCCAGGATCGGCCTGCCGCTGGAGAAGGCACGTCCCATCGTCCGCCAGCGTTTCCGCCAGGACTTCCCGGGTGATGCGGCTTACGACGAGGGCCGCGAGCCGAAGCTGATGGCCGATCCCGAAGATGCGCAGCGTTCGTGGCTGCTGTGCAGCACCCCGGAACTGGGCCACGACGTGGACAGCGAGGGAAACATCAGCTATTCCGGCATGAACCTGCCCTACGACCACGACGGTTGCAGTTACCGCTACAGCCCGGTCGACTTCTGCGATGCGCGGCACCGCGCAGCCATCGAAGATGCCCTCCAGCATCAGAAACCCAATTTCAACCGGCACTACCTGCTGGTACAGGTCGATGATCGTCCGGAGTATTTCCAGCGCACGCTGGTGCTGGTCGATACCCGCACGGGCAGGGCGACGCCACTGCCGTTCGATGCCTTCACCGGGCCGGCGGGAAAGGGCGGTGATGCTACCGGCTACGGGACACTGGAGACGGGCGTGGACCGGCAGCAGTTCTGCCTCGATGGCGCGTTGCTGGTCTACCGCGTGTTCGAGGAAGGGCGCTTCTGCTTCGGTTTTGACGGTGAGCGCTTCACCGGCCATGAAACCCAGTACATGCAGGCAGCGGATGGCCGATGACCGGTATTTCACCCGGGCCATGACATCCTGCCCCGAACCTGCGCAACCGGGACCGAGGCTGTTGAAGGCGAACACGCAATGACCGCGGCGCGGCAGCGCTCGATGTGGGTGGCGGGCCTGTCCACGGTAGTGGAGTGGTACGACTTCACCCTGTACCTGTATTTCGCCACGGTGTTGTCGCGGGTGTTCTTCGGCGGCGGCGAACAGGCGCTGCTGGTCACCCTGGCCGGCTTCGCCGTGTCCTACCTGATGCGCCCGCTGGGCGCGCTGTGCTTCGGCCACCTGGGCGACCGCCTGGGCCGGCGCTGGATGCTGCTGGCTTCGATGGCGTTGATGGCGGCGGCGATGCTGGCCACTGCGTTGCTGCCAACCGCGGCCACCGCAGGTACCACGGCGGGCGTGCTACTGCTGGTATTGCGCTGCGTGATGGCGTTTTCGGTGGGCGGTGAGTACACCGGCGTGGTGGCGTACCTGCTGGAAAGCGCACCGGCGCGGCGGCGTGGCCTGGTGACCTCGCTGGCCTCGGCCGCCAGTGAAGTAGGCGCACTGCTGGCGGTAGCGATCTCGGCGGTCACCGTGGCGCTGCTCGCGCCCGCGCAGCTGGACAGCTGGGGCTGGCGTATTCCGTTCTTCGTCGGCGCTGCGCTGGCACTGGTGATCCTGGTCGCGCGCTCGGGCATGCACGAATCGCCTGAGTTCGAACGCCAGCGCCGCGAAGGCAGCATTCCTGCCACGCCGCTGCGGCATGTGCTGCAGCACCACCCGCTGGCGGTGGCGCGCACCTTCGCGATCTCGGCCTTGGGATCGATCACCTACTACGTGGGCATCACCTATGTGCCTGCGTTCCTGCACGCGCAGGGCCACGATGAGGGCGATGCACTGTGGCTTTCGACAATTGCGGCGGTCGCAGTGATTGCGATCACGCCGCTGTGTGGCGCATTGTCCGACCGCGTCGGGCGGCGGCCGATGCTGCTGGGCCTGACCCTGCTGGCAGCGTTGTTGCCGCTGTCCCTGTTCGCCTGGATGGCACAGGCGCCGCCGTTGGGCATTGCGCTGGCGGCGGTGCTGCTGGCCTGCGTGGCCGGCGGCGTGAGCGCGGTGGCGGCCCCGGCCACGGCCGAGCAGTTCCCCGGCGAAGGGCGGGTGAGTGGGCTGGCACTTGGCGTGACCATGGCCACGGCCTTCTTCGGCGGGGCAACGCCATGGCTGGCGCAATGGTGGGTGGAACGCAGCGGCTGGGCGGCGGCGCCGGGCGCGATGATCGCGCTGGTGGCGGTGCTGGTGCTGCCGGTGCTGTGGACCCTGCCCGAGACGGTCCCGGGCAGGGCCAGGCGCTAGCAGGTCAGACCTTCAGGGTCTGCTCGATGTCGGCCAGCACGGCGGCCGCATCGACGCCGATGGCAATCGACTGCACCACGTGGCCGTCCCACACGCTGGGGCCGAACGCCAGGCCTTCCGGCTTGGGAATGGTCATGCCGCGGGCGACGCCGTCGGTGGCCACGCGCACGCTGGCGCGCTCGAACTGGAACAGCTCCGGACGGGTCAGCGCGATGCAGGCGCAGCAGTCGTGCACGACCATGCCCTTGTGGCCGGCCTGCAGGTAGAAGTCCACGTAATCCTGCGACAGCGCACGCACCAGTTCGGCATCGGCACCGCCGATGGCGGCCAGCTTGTCCAGACCGTCACGGTCCATTTCCACGCGGGTGGTCACGTCCAGGCCGATGGCGGTGACCGGCCAGCTGGCAGTGAACACCACGTCGGCCGCTTCGGCATCGCCCCAGATGTTGGCCTCGGCGGCCGGGGTGATGTTGCCGTTGACGTGGAACGCGCCGCCCATGATCACCACGCCGCGCACCAGGCCGGCGATGTCCGGGGCCTGCTGCAGGGCCAGCGCGAGGTTGGTCATGCGGCCGACCGCGACCAGGGTCACTTCGCCCGGATGGGCGCGGACCAGGTCGATGATCAGCTGGTGAGCGGGGCGCGCGTCGGCGGCCACGTCCAGTTCGGCCGGCACCGGGTGGTTGCCCAGGCCGTTGTGGCCATGGATGTGCACCGGCCAGGCTTCGGGGGTGGCTTCCGGCTGCAGCGGGCCACCGGCGCCGCGCGCGACCGGGGCGGCAAAGCCCCAGGCCTGCTTCAGGTACAGCGCATTGTGCGTGGTCGACTCCACCGAGGCATTGCCGAAGGTGGTGGTGACGCCGATCAGGTCAATCTGGGCGTGCTTGTGCAGGTACAGCAGGGCCAGGGCGTCGTCGACGCCCGGGTCGGTATCGAAAATGACTTTCAGCATGTTGTTGTTCTTCTTCTTCCGTGTGGTGCGGGGGGCGCCGGCGGCCTGGAAGCAGGCAGGCGCGCCCTGCATTGTCCCATCTTCATGACGGGCAGGGCCATTGCCGGGCTGGCAGGCCCATAATGCCCTCCAGTCCAGGCATGGAGCCGCCGAATGTTGATCGTTGCCCTTCTGCTGGTCCTGCTGGTGCTGGGCCTGAACGTGGCGGCTACCGTGGTGATCGTCAGGCGTGATGGCCTGTCGGCGGGTGGCCGCGCGGTGCAGCTGCTGCTGGTCTGGCTGCTGCCGCTGGTCGGCGCCATCCTGTGCCTGGCAGTGGCCACGGCCGGTGGCTCGGGCAGCCGGGGGGATGGCGGCGGAAGCCATGACACCTCCGTTGGCTATTCCAGTGACAGCCACAGCCATCACAGCTACAGCAGCTCCGACTGCAGCAGTGATGGTGGTGGGGGGGACGGCGGCAGCTGCGGTGGCGATTGATCAGACTTTTCGGGATGCCGGCCAGCGGCCGGCACTAACCCGCCGAGGTCACGTCCCGGTAGTGCCGGCCACTGGCCGGCAACCTCTTCCCCTCAGCCGCCGCCTTCGGCGGGCAAGCGGCCACGGCACGTTCAGCAGCCCAACCAAGGTCACGTCCCGGTAGTGCCGGCCGCTGGCCGGCAACCAAATCCGCTCAGCCGCCGCCTTCGGCGGGCAAGCGCCCACGGCACGTTCAACAGTCCAACCAAGGGCACGTCCCGGTAGTGCCGGCCGCTGGCCGGCAACCACATCCGCTCAGCCGCCGCCTTCGGTCGGCAAGGGCGCCGGCACGTTCAACAGCCCGCCTGCCGCCACATAGGCGGCCAGGGCCTGGCCCTGGCTGAGCAGATGGCGTTCCATGGTGCGTTCGGCGGCCTGCGCGTCGCGGCGGCGGAAGCACTCCATCAGCTCGCGGTGCTCGGCCAGCGATTGCGCGGTGCGCCCTGGGGTCAGCAGCTGGCGGCCGCGATGCATCTTCAGGATGCGGTGCAGGTCGTGGGTGATGCGGATCAGCCACGGGTTGCCGGCGTAATGCTGCACGGTTTCGTGGATCAGGTAGTTGTTGCGGTAGTACTCGGCGATGTTGCCCTCGGCCGCCGCCGCTTCCATCGCCGCATGCAGGGCCTCCAGCTGTTGCACGCCGGCATCGTCGATGTGCCTCACCGCCTCGTGTGCGCAACGGCCTTCCAGCATGGCCATCACCGGGAACAGCTGGTTGAGGTCTTCCAGCGTCAGCCGGGTGACCCGGCTGCCACGACCGGCATCGATCTGCACCAGGCCTTCGGCTGCCAGCAGCTTCAACGCCTCGCGCAGGGGCGTACGGCTGATACCCAGTTCCTCGCACAGCGCGGGCTCGTCGATCCACTCGCCCGGCGGCAAGCGGTAGTCATAGATGCGCTCGCGCACGTGTTCGGCCACCTCTTCGTACAGAGGCGCGCGCTTCTTCGGTGACCGCGGGGCAGGGGCAATGGCCATGCGCAGAGTGTAACGCCAGGTCGCGCCGGCCAGCGGCCGGCACGACCCGATGGCGGTTACATCCAGCCCGGCACCACGAACACCACCCAGGCCAGCAACGGCCCCAGCGCCACCACCAGACCGCTGTACACCAGGAAGCGACGGAACAGGCTCTCGCGCTCTTCCTTGGCTGCCGAAGCCACCACCAGTGCGCCATTGGTGGAGAACGGGCTGACATCGACGATGGTGGACGACACCGCCAGCGCGCAGATCACGCCAGCGGCGCTGAGGTGACCCTGCATCAGGAACGGCACGGCCAATGGAATCGTTGCGCCGAGCACCGCGGCCGACGAGGCGAATGCAGAGACGATGCCACCCACGTAGCAGACCAGCAGTGCACCCAGCAGCGGGATGCCGATGTCGGACACGCCATTGCCGATGAAGTCCACCGCGCCGGCATGTTCCAGCACGCCGATGTAGGTCACCACACCGCAGATCAGCAGCACGGTGGACCAGCTGATGCCATCGACCGCGCCCTTCTGGCTTTGTGGCGACAGCAGTGCCAGCGCGACAGCCACGGTGATCGAGACCAGGCCGACGTTGAGGTTGTAGATCAGCGCGGCCACGCCCAGGCCGAGCAGGCCGATCAGGGTGAACAACCGCTCGCGGGTCAGGCTGACCTCATCCAGTGCCGCCGGATCGTTGGACAGGGTGCCGCCGCCCGCCGCGACCAGCGCGCCATGGCCTTCGATCGCGAACTGGCGCGAGGATGCCTGCGGGCCACCTGCCATCGCCAGCTCGGCATTGCCGATCGTTCCCGCTGCCGTGATCGAACCGCGACGCAGCAGGGCGATGCCACCGAAGGCGAAGAAGCAGATCGTCGCCATCATGAAGTTGAAGCCCAGGCTGGTCAGGAACACCGCCATCTCGGTCACTTCCAGCCCGGCATTCTGCACCACTCCATTGGTGATGCTGCCGTACACGCTGATGGGCGAGAAGCCGCCGGCCTGCGCACCATGGATGACCAGCAGGCCCATCATCAGTGGATTGATGTTGTACTGCTTGGCAAAGCGCAGGGCGACCGGGCCGATGATCGCGACCGCGGCCGGGCCCAGCGCACCGAACGCGGTCAGGACCGCGGTGATCACGAACATCACCCACGGAATGGCCACGATATGGCCGCGTACCGCTTTCACTGCCCAGTGCACCAGCAGGTCAATGGTGCCGTTCTTCTGCGCGATGGCGAACAGGTAGGTGATGCCGACCAGGGTCAGGAACAGATCGCCGGGAAAGCCGGCCAGGACCTCTTTGCCGCCCATGTCGACCCACAGCCCCCCGATGATGAAGGCCAGCGCGAAGGCGACCGCGCCCATGTTGATCGGCATCGCGGTGGCGACGATGAACATGATCACCAGACCGATGATCGTTGCGATTTGTGGACTCATGCGCCCTCCCAGACACGTGACTCACGTACAGCGCGGATGGAGACCCGCCATCCCGGGGTAAGGCGACGTACGGCGTGTTGCGTGATACGTACTGCTCGAACCCGTTACTGCAGCCGTTCCAGCGCGCTGCGGACCCAGGCCGCGGCGCCTTCAAGGCTCTGGAACTCTTCCACCGCGCGCACCTCGCAGCACGGATAGGCCGGCGCGACCATGCGCGCCAGCGCGTTGCCCGGGCCCAACTGCAGGAATACCCGCGCGCCGCGCTCGAAGGCCTGGCGCATCACCTGCGCCCATTCGATGGTCTGCGCCAGTTGCAACGAAAGCGTGTTGACTGCCGTTGCGCGGTCCCGCACCGGTCGCGCATCGATGCCGGCCAGCAGCGGCAGGCGTGGGGCCTGCAGTGGCGATGCATCGAGTGCGGCAGCGAACGGTGCGACCGCCGCCGCCAGCAATGGTGTGTGTGCGGGCACGCGCACCGGCAGCAGACGGATGTCCGCGCCCTGCGCCCGCGCTGCATCGGCCAGCCGCTGCAACGAGGCGTGCGTGCCGCCCACGATGAAATGGTCCTGCCCGTTGGCGATGGCCACGTGCGCACCGTGCAGATCGCACAGCGGCTGCAGTACATGGCGTTCCAGGCCAAGCACCGCCTGCAGGCCTGCATCGGCGGGGCTGGCGCTGTCCATCAATCGCGCGCGCTGCGCCGCAAGGGCAAGGCAGGTGGCCGCATCGAAGCTGTCGGCAATGGCGTGCGCGGCGAGCTCGCCGATGCTGTAGCCAGCGATCAGCGTCGGCGCTGGCACGCAGTCGCGCAGTCCTTGCCACTGCGCCAGGCTGGCCGTGCACAGCAGCGGTTGTGCCTGCGCATTGTCGAAGCGGTCTTCGGCCCCAGCGGCGGAAAATACATCGCGTCCGAGCACCGTGCTGGCCAGATCAAGGATGTGGCGTGCGGCCGGAAGATCGCGCACGCGTTCGAACATCTCCGCGTGCTGGACGCCTTGGCCGGGGCAGAGCAGGGCAAGGCTCATGCGACCTCCTGCTGCAGCAGGAACCAGGCACAGGCCAGCAGGTCGGCACTGCCGCCGGGGCTCAGCCGGCGTGCGACGAATCCATCACCGATGCTGTGCAGGCGTGCCTGCCAGCCGGGTACGAAGGCGCCACCGGCATCGAGGAAGCCTCGCGCCTGTTGCTGGGCCCAGCACAGGCCGTTGGCGCCGCCACGGTGCAGCAGGTTGAGGTCATCCACGCACGCGATCAGCTGCACCAGGGTCTGGCACATCGCGGCCTCGCGTGGCAGGTCGCTGGCCAGCGCGTGGCGCAGTGTAGGCAGTGCCACCTCGCGCAGCAGCGGGTAGCCGGCGGCCGCTTGTTCGCGCACACCCTGCACGCCGTGCCGTGCGCGCGCGCGCTGGCCAGGGCTGTTCGCATCAAGTGGTGCGCCGGCGAGCTCGGCAGCCCAGCGGCGCACTTCCTGGCAGACCTGCTCGGCTGCGATGGCACCGCCCGCGCGGCCCCGACAGGCAGCGGAAGCCGCGACCAGCAGGCCAAGGCTGAAGACCGCGCCGCGATGAGTGTTGATGCCGGCGGTCGCGCGCAGCATCGCGATTTCGGCGGAGATGCCACACCGGCGCAAGGCATTGAAGTCCGCCTCGGCTGCACCGAGGCAGGCCACGGCGATGAAGTAGTGGCGCAGCGTGAACAGGCTGCGCAGGAACGTGCCGGCGTCCATGTCGTGGTGGCTGCCGCTGTCGAAGGGGGTGACCAACCCTGGCTTGGGTGCAAGGGCCAGTTCGGCGTGCAGGCTGGCGATGGCGAGGCGCCCCAGACGCGCGCTGTCCACGGCAGCTGGCCTGACCGCCGGTTGCACGAGGGCGTTCACGCGCTCACTCCGGTGGAGGCGAACAACGCATCACGTAGTTCCAGTGCGGCACCATCGAGGCGCTTGACCAGTACCTCGCGGCTGCGCCCGGCGTATTCGCGCCAGTTCACCGCGCCACCATCCACCAGGCACAGTTCGCCATCGACCCGATGCCCGAAGGCGCTTTCCCAGTGCTGCAGGCGCTCGACCAGCAGGTCGGCCTGGCGCGCGTCGCCCACCTGCCACAGCAGGTCGATGTCCGAGCGTGCGTGCACATAGGGCAGACCGCTGAGGTGCTGCCAGGCGAAGGCGCCGAACACGCGGGCCGGTGCAAGCCGCAGCATTGCCTGCAGTGCCGCCTGCCAATCAGCCGGAACGCCGCCGGCGAGAATCTGATCCAGGGCAGGGGGAGGCTGCAGGTGCTGGATGTCCTGCAGGGCCACGCGCAGCGCCAGCCGTTGCTTGCCTTCGCCTGGCGGCAGCGGCACCCCCAGGCGAAGCCGCGGGTCGGGATCATCCGCCGCACTGCGTGCCACCATGGCTGGCAGGCCCTGTGCGAACCATGCTGCCAGGCGCGGTTCGTGTCCAGTCACGTCAGCCCGCCAGTCGGCATCGGCCGACAGCCAGGCCAGCGTGTGGCGGGCGGGCCGCTCAGGCATCGCCGTGGGCCACCGCAGTCGAAACCGCTGCCGCCAGGGCGCGACCGCCGCGCTGTGCGCCGCGTGCGGCACGTCGGTCGCCTTCGGCGGGTGTGCGCAGGGCCTGCAGCAGGTGCTGGGAAAGATCGCCTTCCCACAACGAGTCCACCGCACCCATCGCCACGTAGTTGGCGACGCCCGGCGCGAATACCGGCGAGCTCTGGCTGAGCGCCTGCAGCTTCTCCAGCGGTTGCTTGGTCACCCGCGCCATTGCGCGCAGGTCCATCACCCGCACCTGTGCATCGGGCAGGGCGTGGATGTGGTCGGCCATCAGGCCGAATGAGAGGAAGCCGCCACTGACGGATTCGCCGTAGACCAGGGTGATCAGGCGCGCACCACGGCGGCGTGCCAGATCGAGCGTCTGCGCGAGATGCGCAAAGTAACCATTGATGCCCAACAGTTCGTCGCGCCGCGCCAGGCGCTGTCCGGCGGTATCCACCAGCATCACGATCGGTCGCTGTGGATGTGCGCCGGTGCTGGCAAGCACGGTTTCGGCCAGTGCCAGTGCGTGGTCCACGCCGACTTCAAGTTTGTCGGCGGTACCGATCACGGTCACCTCGCCATCCTCGGTGGTGGCGCTGCCGGTCAGCACCGAATCGTTCACCGCAATGGCATGCCCATGCGGGAACAGGGCATCGAGCAGGTTCTGCAACGGCATGCTCATGGCAGGCTCCGGTCGGCGGTGGCGATGAGGAACTCATCGGTGTCGAGCAGCGGTAGTCGCTCGGGGGCTGCGATGCCTTGGCGGGCCCAGATCTCCAGGCCATCGCGGCAATCGCCCCAGGCCTGCACGCGCGCCTTCAATGCCGCATGGCGTTCCTGCAGCGCAGCCAGTGCAGTATCCGGATCGGTGCTACTGGTATCAGGCTGAAGCGCGTTGCTGGCCGCCTGCGCGAAGGCCTCGATGGCATCCGGCACCAGCACCTGTGCCTGGTCGATCAGGTAGCGGTGCTTGCCTCCCGTTACGCGCCAGACCAGCGCGCGATCGCGGGAATCGAACTCTTCCACGCCGCGCACGGTTTCGATCACTTCCGGGCCGGACAGCGACAGGCGCCCCTCTTCGGACATGATGACCGTGCTGCAGCAGCGGGCGACGATGCCCATGCCGCCGAAGGCGCCGTTGCCGCTGCCGATCAGCGCGATCACCGGCACACCCGCTGCACGCGCGTCCAGGGTGGCGCGCATGATCTCGGAAATGGCGATGAGCCCTGCATTGGCTTCGTGCAGGCGCACACCACCGGTGTCCAGCAGCAGAAGCACGCCTTCGGGATGTGTTTCGGCTGCGCGACGCAGCAGCCCGGTCAGTTTGGCACCGTGCACTTCGCCCACGCCGCCGCCCATGAATTCACCCTGCTGCGCGGCCAGCAGCACGCGTCGGCCACGCAGCGTGGCTTCGCCGACAACGACGCCGTCGTCGAACGCCGCGGGCTGGTCGAGCTGTGCCAGGTGCGGGCTCATCATCCGCCGCGCCGGGCCGAGGAATTCCCTGAAGGAACCGGCATCGACCAGGCTGGCGATACGCTCGCGCGCATCGGCTTCGTAGTAGCTGTAGCGCTGCGTCCGGTTCATCGTGGATCTCCAGCACGCAGGGTTTCCACGGCTTGGTCCAGGCGCAGGCTGACCACCGCCGGGGTGGCACCGGCATCGTTGATCGAGATGCGTACATCGCGTAGCGGATGACGCTGTGCGAAGTCGTTGATCACCGCTTGCCACACGCTGCCGAAGCCCTTCGCGGCGGTGATGATGCGCACCGTCATCGCGCCTTCCAGCGCAGCGGGTTCCAGCAGGATTTCCAGGTTGCCCGAGGCCAGCACGCCGACCAGCACCGCTTCGCGCGGGAACTGCACCGCAGTGTGTCCTTCGAATCGATAGTCGAGGGTTTCCATGCTCAGCCCCTTACCAGTTGCGGAAGCGCTTGGGCGGGTCGTACAGACCGCCGGACCAGCGCACCAGGTCCTTCACCGAACGCGCCGCCAGCAGGTCACGGCTGGCATCGCGCACGGAGATGCCAAGGTCATCGGGACGGCGGATCACGCCGCGGTCGCGCAGGTTTTCCACCATCGCGCGGTCGCGGCCCAGGCCCACGGCGGTATAGCCGGCCACGCCGCGGATCGCCTGTTCGCGTTCCTCAGGGGTGCGGCACAAAAGCAGGTTGGCGATGCCTTCTTCGGTCAGCACATGGCTGACGTCGTCGCCATAGATCATCACCGGCGGCAGCGGCATCTGCGCGCGCTCGGCCAGTTCCCAGGCATCGAGCCTTTCGACGAAGGCCGGTGCCATGTGCTCGCGGAAGGTTTCCACCATCTGCACCACCAGCTTGCGCCCGCGTGGCATTTCGCCCGGGCGCGCAGCCTGTTGCCCGGCCTTGATCCAGGCCTCGCTGGCATGGCGGCGGCCGCGTGCGTCCGAGCCCATGTTCGGTGCACCGCCGAAGCCGGCGATGCGGTCACGGGTGGCAGTGGAACTGTTGCCCTGTAGGTCGATCTGCAGGGTGGAGCCGATGAACATGTCACAGGCATACAGGCCGGCGGTCTGCGAGAACGCGCGGTTGGAACGCATCGAGCCATCGGCGCCGGTGAAGAACACATCACCTCGCGCGGCGATGTATTTCTCCATGCCCAGTTCCGAACCGAACGAATGCACCGATCTGACGAAGCCCGATTCGATCGCCGGAATCAGTGCCGGGTGGGGGTTCAACGCCCAGTGCTGGCAGATCTTTCCCTTCAGCCCGAGCGATTCGGCGTAGGTGGGGAGCAGCAGTTCGATGGCCGCCGTATCGAAGCCGATGCCATGGTTGAGGCGGTTCACGCCGTACTCGGCGTAGATGCCCTTGATCGCCATCATCGCCATCAACACCTGGATCTCGGAGATCTGCGCCGGGTCGCGGGTGAACAGCGGTTCGATGTGGTTCGGCTTCGGCGCCTGCACCACGAAGTTGACCCAGTCAGCGGGAATGTCGACGCGGGGGAGGGCGTCGACGATCTCGTTGACCTGGGCGATGACGATGCCGCCACCGAAGGCAGTGGCTTCGACGATCACCGGCGTGTCTTCGGTGTTCGGGCCGGTGTACAGGTTGCCGTGCCGGTCTGCGGCCTGCGCGGCGACCAGGGCCACGCGCGGGGTCAGGTCGATGAAGTAGCGGCCGAACAGTTCCAGGTAGGTGTGGATGGCACCGATCTGGATGCGCCCTTCAGCCACCAGGTTGGCCAGGCGCACCGACTGCGGGCCGGAGAACGAGAAGTCCAGTTTCGAAGCGATACCACGCTCGAATACATCCAGATGCGAGGGCAGCGACAGCACCGACTGCACCATGTGCAGGTCGTGCACGCGGGCCGGATCAAGATCGGCCAGGGCCTGGGCGAGGAAATCGGCCTGCTTCTGGTTGTTGCCCTCCAGGCAGACCTTGTCGCCGGGCTCCAGCAGTGCATGCAGCAGCTCGCCTACGTCGCCGGCGGCGACCTCGCGTCCCCGGGCCCACGGCGCGGCACGTTCCAGGCGGGCCTGGCGACTGCGTTCCAACGTATCCCAGCTCGGGTTCATTGACCGGCTTCCGACGGGTGTTGGAATAATTACGGCATAATTACGGCGTAGGGTGCAACCTGCAGTGCAGCAAAAGGAAAGGCCCGCACGGAGACGGGCCCATTCAGGTAGCCCACGACCGTGGTCGTGGCGGAGGGCGTGCCGACCAACGGTCGGCACCCACCTTGCACCCGTCGTTTGCTCAGAACTTCCAGCGCAGGCTGGCCGACACGAAGCGCGGCTCGCCGAAGTTGTTGTAGTCCAGGTTGGCCCAGTAGGTCTTGTCCAGCGCGTTGCGCACGCTCAGCGTCGCGGTCCAGTTGTCGCTGATGCGGTAGTTGGCGTTGAACTGCACCAGCGAATACGCCGGCTGGTTCACCGTCACCGTGCCGCCGAGCGGGTAGGCGATGTTGTAGCCCTGCACCCGGCTCTGCCACTGCAGGCCACCGCCGATGCTCAGTCGCTCCAGCGCGCCGCGCAGCTGCAGCTGGGTGTTGAGCTGCAGCAGGTCCTTGGGCGGATTGGCGTACAGCAGGTCGGTGGCGGCGCGGGTCACCTTGACGCGGGTGTAGCCGGCATTGACCGTCCAGCCCGGCAGGATCTCGCCGTTGACGTCCATCTCCCAACCGCGCGCCTTGGTGCCGTTGATGCCGATATAGGCCGAGCTGCCGTCGCTCAGCGTACCTTCCGGCACGCTCATGTCACGCACCGCGTAGTTGTCCTGCTTGGCCTCGAACACCGCCGCATTGGCGGTCAGGCGGCCATCGAACCACTGCGTCTTGATGCCCGCTTCCAGGTTCGAGCCCTGCACCGGTGCCAGCAGGTTCTCGTTGCGGTCCTTGTAGTTCTGCGGATTGAAGATCTCGGTGTAGCTGGCATAGGCCGACACGTTCGGGGTGATCTCGTAGACCAGGCCCACGTACGGAGTGACCTCATCGCTCACCTTGTATGCACCGCTGGTGCCGGTATAGGCGCCGGCAGCGTTGTACGAGCGGCTGAGCGTTTCCCAGCGGCTCAGGCGCGCACCGGCAATCAGCGACAGCGGCTCGGCCAGGCGCAGGCGGGTGGCCAGGTAGACGCCGCTCTGCGTGGTCTTGGCCACGCGGCGTGCGCCGGTGCGGGTGTAGGTCACTTCGGAGATGTCGCCGTTCCAGTTGAACACGTTGGGGATGTAGTAGCAGCGCTCACGCCCGCAGGTCGCCCAGTCGCCCGGGAAGTTCAGCGCCACGGTATTGGTGGTGCCTTCCAGGTCCGACCACTGCGCGCCGACGGTGAGGTCGTGGTCGCGGCCGAACAGCGGGAAGCTGCCGGTCAGGTAGGCATCGACATTGCGGCGGGTGTCCTTCGAATCACCGGCGGCCGCGCGCAGGTAGATGCCCGCGCCGGTCACCGGGTCCGGGTTGCCGGTGCCGTACAGGCGCACGTTCTGCACGTTGCCGCGGGTGTAGGCGGTGTTGATCTTCAGCAGCCAGTGGTCGCCGAAACGCTGTTCCAGGTTGGCGAAGGCGGTATTGCTTTCGCGCTTCCAGTAGCTCCACTTCGGCGACAGGTTGGTCGAGCGCGCCAGATGGGCGAAGTTGCCCTGGTTGTCGAAGAACGCCACGGTGCCCCAGGTCGAACCGGTCGGGTTGTTGTCCTGGGTCTGGTAGCCGACGGTAACCGTGGTGCTGTCGGTGACATCGCCTTCCAGCACCGCCATGCCGGCCATCTTGTTTTCCTTGTAGCGGTCGTAATACAGGCCACGATCGGTGTAGGCGGCGACCACGCGGCTGCGGAAGCGGCCGTCGGCGGTCAGCGGCGCGGTTACGTCGGCTTCCATGCGGCGGTAGTCCCAGCTACCGGCGCTGACCGCGAACGACGCGTCGAATTCCTTGCCGGGGCGCTTGCGCAGCAGGTTGACCGTGGCCGACGGCACGCCGGCGCCGCTGAGCAGGCCGTTGGCACCGCGGATCACTTCGATGCGGTCGTAGAAAGCGGTGTCGTACTCCTGGTTGGTCGAGCCGCTGTAGGTGGGAATGCCGTCGACCTGGAAGTCGGTGATGGCGAAGCCGCGCGCGTAGTACAGCGGGCGTTGCGTGTCATAGAAGGACACGCTGACGCCGGTCACGTTGCGCATCACATCGTTGATGCTGAACAGCGATTCGTCCTGCAGGCGCTGCAGGCTGATCGCGGTGGCCGACTGCGGGGTTTCCTGCAGGGTGATCGGCAGGCGCGTGGTACTGGCCGGCGGCGCCGACTGTTCGGCACGCACGCTCACCCGGTCCAGGGTCTTGGCGTCGGCAGCGCCATCAGTGGCGGCGAACGCGCTGGGCGCGGCCAGCAGGGTCAAAGACGAAAGCAGGGCAGCCGGCAGCAGCGCGCGGCGGGGCAGGCGGTTATCGAAGGTCAGGCACATGGTGGGCTCGAAGCGTGGAGGCGGGGAGGGGCGGCAACAGTCGTCCAGCACCCGGGGCGGCGGCTTCGGGCACGGTCAGGTCCGTCTGGGGCGAGGCGCGGTCACTGCGCAGGACGCAAATGTAAATAATTCTTAACAACATTACAATTCGCGTCATTGTGCGCAGGGTTCCCGGCACGGGGCATCGCTTTCTGTAAAGCCGAGCCATGCTCGGCTGCTTTTTGCCGGAGCCGAGCATGGGCTCGGCTCTACAGGCGGTAGCCTGCACAAACGCAAACGGCCACCCGAAGGTGGCCGTCCGTCTGCATCGAAGGGAACCTGCGGGCTTACAGCGCCTGCAGTTCCTCGTTGGCGTTGCGCTTTTCCTTGGCCGGCGCCGGAACCGCCGCCGGAGCGGGCGATGCCGCGTTCGCGTCCACCGGCACCTCCAGGTAGGGCAGCTGCAGGGTCTGGCTGGTCAGCGTGCGGATCTCGTTGACCAGCGCGGCGCTGTCGTTGAGCTTGCGCCCGTACGACGGCACGATCTCGCGCAGGCGGGTTTCCCAGCCGGCCTTCATCTGCTCCGGGAAGGCCTTGGCCATCAGGTCAAGCATGATCGGCGGCGAGGTCGACGCGCCCGGCGACGCGCCGAGCAGGGCGGCGAGGGTGTGGTCCTTGTCGGTCACGATCTCGGTACCGAACTGCAGCACCGGGCCCTTCAGCGGATCGCGCTTGATGATCTGCACGCGCTGGCCGGCGGTGACCAGCTTCCAGTCACCCGGCTTGGCATTGGGGAAGTACTTGACCAGTTCGGCCTGGCGGTCGGCATCGTTCAGGCGCGCCTGTCCCATCAGGTACTGCACCAGGTCCAGGTTGTCCTTGCCCACTTCCAGCATCGGGCCAACGTTGTTGTGGGTGACCGAGGAATACAGGTCCCACCACGAGCCGTGCTTGAGGAACTTGGTGCTGTACAGCGCGAACGGCCCGAACAGGACCACCGGCTTGCCGTCCAGCTTGCGTGCATCCAGGTGCGGCACCGACATCGGCGGCGAACCGGTTTCGGCCATGCCGTAGGCCTTCACCCCATGGCGCGAGGTCACGTCCTGGCCCTGGAAGGCGAGGAACTGGCCGCCGACCGGGAAGCCGGCGTAGTCCTTCGATTCCGGAATGCCCGACATCTGCAGCAGCTTCAGTGCGGCGCCACCGGCACCGATGAACACGAAGCGGGCGTGGGTGGTGGATTCGGTGCCGGCCTTGAGGTCCTTCACCGTCACGTTCCAGCTCTTGTCGGCGTTCTGCCGCAGCGCGCTCACTTCATGGTTCAGGTGCAGGCTGAAGTTCGGGCTGCGCTGCAGGCCGGCGGTCAGCTGGCGGGTGATCACGCCGAAGTTGACGTCGGTGCCCAGCGGCATCCAGGTGGCGGCAACCTTCTGCTTCGGGTCACGGCCTTCCATCAGCAGCGGGGCCCACTGCTTGATCTGGGCCGGATCCTCGGAGTACTGCATGCCGTAGAACAGCGGATTCCTGACCAGGGCCTGCTGGCGCTTGTGCAGGTAGGCGATGTTGTCATCGCCCCAGACGAAGCTCATGTGCGGGGTCGGGTTGATGAAGTCGCTGGGCTGGCTCAGCCGGCCCTCCTTCACCTGATGCGACCAGAACTGGCGCGAGACCTCGAACGATTCGGCGATGCCGACCGCGCGCTTGGTCTCGATGCTGCCGTCGGGCAGTTCCGGGGTGTAGTTCAGTTCGGCGAACGCCGAGTGGCCGGTGCCGGCGTTGTTCCAGCCATCGGAGCTTTCACCGGCGACGCCGTCGAGGCGTTCGTAGACCTGGATGTTCCAGTCCGGCTGCAGCTCCTGCAGGTAGGTGGCCAGGGTGATGCTCATGATGCCGGCGCCGACCAGCACAACATCGACGGGCTTGTCGTTGCTGGCGGCAGGCACCGAGCGCTGGGTCAGCGGCCAGTACAGGAACAGCGCGGCGGCCAGCAACAGCAGCACGAGCAGGGCGAGAAGAGCCTTGCCAAATTTCTTCATGGGGGCGGGATCGTTGGCGGAGGGGAAGGGGTCAGGATGCGCGTGGGGCAGGGAAAGGGCGTGAAGAAACAACGCCTTGCATCATCCACCGATGATTCTAACCGGATCCGGTCCTTTTTTGATGCAACGCAGCATCCGACGTTTCGCGGCGCTGCCACATGGGCGGCAGGCGATGCCCGGCGACAGTGGGATCAGACCAGTTCAAGGATCTCGTCGCCAGCCTCATCGACCCCGCCGGTCGGGCGCCAGCCCAGGCGGCGGTAGAAGCCGTGCGAGCGCGAACGCGGGTCGGCCGAGCAGGCCAGGAACAGCCGCCGGTGGCCGGCATCGCGGGTCAGGCTGACCACTTCCTGCAGCAGCTGGCGGCCGATGCCGCGGCCCTCGTAGTCCGGCAGCAGGGCCAGCACCAGCACCTCGCCGCTGTCGCGGTCGGCGAAGCAGTAGCCGGCCATGCGCTCGCCCTCCCAGGCGACGCGGCCGATCGAATCGCCCTGGGCGATGCCGGCCGCCCAGCTGTCCACAGTGATGCCCAGCTGGGCCAGCTGCTCGGCGCTGAAGGCGTTCTCGCGGGTGCGCCCACGCAGGTCGATGCAGGCAGCGGCATCCTCGGGGCGGGCGTCGCGCAGGTACACGGGCATGCCGGACATCCTTGTAATGGTCGGCCCGCCAGTATCCGCATCGCGCATGGACCCGGTGTGTAGGCTTGATGGAGATCCGATGGAGCCCCGAAAAAGGGGACGGAGGGGATTAAGCCGTATTTGCCTTGGATGTCGTATTGGCCTTAAGCGACTTAATCCCCTCCGTCCCCTTTTTGCGCTGTGCGTCAGCGCTTGCGCCGGATCAATGCCGAGGATGCATCCAGCACGGCGCGGGTCAGCAGGGCCATGGTCTGCACGTCGCCCTTCCAGTGCTGCCAGTACAGCGGCACGTCTTCCCACGCGCGCTGGCGTACGTAGACCAGGCGGCCGGCGTCCAGGTGCCGCTTGACCAGCGGCAATGGGTTCATCGTCCAGCCCATGCCGCCCAGGTTGGCCTGCACGAAGGCGCGGGTGGAGGGAATCCACCAGGTCGGTGCGGTGCTGGGCAGGTCATCGCCGGCCATGCGCCGGGCGAAGCGCGACTGCATGTCGTCCTTGCGGTTGAACACCAGAACCGGTGCCTGCGCCAGTGCCTGCGCGGTCACGCCCTTGGCGAAGTAGCGTTCGCGGAACTCGGGGGTGCAGGTCGCCGCGTAACGGATGCTGCCCAGCGCGTGGATCTGGCAGCCCTGCACCGGCTCGTCCAGCGTGGTCACCGCACCCAGCACCGTGCCCTGTCGCAGCAGTTCGACGGTGTGGTCCTGGTCCTCCACGCGCAGGTCCAGGGTGGTCCCGGTGCCCTGCGCGAACTGCGCCGCGGCCTGCGGAAACCAGGTTTCCAGGCTGTCGTGGTTCACTGCCACCGGGATGCTGGCCTGGGGCAGGTCCTCGTCGGCCAGGCCCATGCGGTGCAGCGCATCGTGTTCCAGCAGGGCGGTCTGCTCGGCCAGCTGCACCAGCAACTGGCCCTCGGCAGTGGCGGTGGCCGGGGTGCCACGCTTGACCAGCAGGCGGCCGATCCGGTCCTCCAGTGCCTTGACCCGCTGCGAGATGGCCGAGGGCGTGACATTCAGCGATTGCGCGGCGCGGTCGAAGCTGCCTTCGCGGATCACCGCGGCCAGGGCGCGCAGCTGGGCGTGATCGATGCGCATCGAATTAAGCTCCGCTAATGTTGGTTTAGGAAGTTTAGCTCGTCTTTTCCATGTTGCGGCGCGACAATGGCGCCCGTTCCGGTGCTGTCCGCCTTCGCGAGGCACCGTCCCCCAAGCAATACAAGGCAGTGAATCCCATGTTCTCGGTCATCTCCGCCAGCACCGGCCTCGGTGCCTGGTTCTCTGGTGCAGCCACCGGCATCGGCCTGTTCGCCGTGGTCGGGGCCCAGAGCGCCTTCATTCTGCGCCAGGGCATCCTGCGCAAGCACATCGTGCCGGTGGTCGCCACCTGCGCGGCCATCGATGCCATCTTCATCTTTGCCAGCGTGGCCGGCCTGCGCACGCTCACTTCAGCGCTGCCGTGGCTGACCACCGCCGTGCTGTGGACCGGTGTCGCGTTCCTGGCCTGGTATGCGATGAAGTCGGCACGCCGTGCGATCGCCGGCGGCGGTGGCATGGGCGAGGCCGACAGCGACGACGGCAGCCGTCGCGCGGTGCTGATGGCCGCGGTCGGCTTCTCGCTGATCAACCCGCACTTCTGGCTGGACATGATGGTGATCGGCTCCATCGCCGAGAACTTCGGCAATGCCCGCATGGCCTTCGCTGCGGGCGTGGTCACGGCCAGCTGCCTGTGGCTGACCGCGCAGGGCCTCGGCGCACGCCTGCTGGCGCCGCTGTTCACCAAGCCCAGCACCTGGCGCGTGCTCGACGGCACCATCGCCGTGATCCTCAGCATCCTGGCCCTCATGTTGGCGGTGCGCGGGGTCCACTGACCCGGCGCACGCCCCCCGAACCCACGTCCTGACTCTCTCTCCAAGGTAGTGGCAACGACGGCACCGGCAACGGTGCCGTCGTCTTTTCCGGCTCTGGCGGGAAACCCATTGCCCTGCCTAGAATCGGAGACCAGGACAAGGTGTCCACAGGAGCAGGGGAAGGATGCACAGGACGATTCTGGCGGCCGCACTGGCCGTCATCGGGGGCGTTGCCGCAGGCAGCGCGGGGGCGGTGGAGCTGACGCAGTACCTGCGCCGGGAGACCTTCACCGACATCAAGATCTCGCCGGGGGGCGAGTACGTAGCGGCAACGGTGCCGAGGGAGGACAGCACCGCGATCGCGATCCTGCGCCTGAAGGACAAGGAGGTGGTCGGCAGTTTCTGGCCGCCCAGCCGCAACCACGCGCAGGAATTCGATTGGGTCAGCAACGAGCGCCTGTTGATCGGCCTGGCCCAGAAGTGGGGCTCGCTCGACCAACCCAATCCCACCGGCGAACTCTATGCCATCGACGCCAACGGCAACCGCGGCGAACTGCTGGTCGGCTATCGCGTCGAAAGCAAGGGCCCGGGGACCCGCATCCAGCCGAAGAAGGTCGAAGCAGTGGCCGCCTTCCTGGCCGACGACCTGCCGGGCGACGAGCGCAACGTGCTGGTGACCGTATGGCCGCTGGCCGAGGATCCGTACACCCGCGTAGATCGCATGGATGTGACTACGGGTCGTCGCTCGCGGGTGGCGTCCTCGCCGGTACGGCGCGGCGAGTTCACCACCGACGGCGCCGGCGAAGTGCGCTTCGTGCATGGCTCGGGCAGCGACAACATCAACAAGCTGTACTTCCGCGAACGCAGCGGCGACAGCTGGAAGCTGATCAACGACGAGGCCGTCAGCAAGCGCATCGAAACCGCCCTCGGCTTCTCGGCCGATGACAGCCTGGCCTATCTCAACGTCGAGCAGACCCAGGGTCCGGACGCGATCGTCAGCTGGAACCCGCAGACCGGCGAGCGTGCCACGCTGCTGCGCGACGAGGTGGTCAATCCGTATCGCATCATCCATCGGCCCGGCACCCACGTGCCGGTGGGCGCGCTCTATCTGGGCGATACGCCGCGTACCCGGTTCTTCGACGAGAAGTCGCCGGAGGCGCGCCTGTACCGCAGCCTGGAAGCCGCCTTCGGAGGGCCGGTCTACATCACCTCCAGCACCCGCGATGGCCGTGTCGTGCTGGTGGAAACCTGGTCGGGCTCGAACCCGGGCGATTTCTACGTCTACGACACGGTGGCGCGCAAGGCTGACCACCTGATCAGCCGCAGCGACTGGATTGACGTGGACCGCAGTGCCAGCGTGAAGCCGATTGCACTGAAGGCGCGGGACGGGCTGCCGTTGCATGGCTTCCTGACCCTGCCGGCCGGCAGCAACGGCCGCAACCTGCCGATGGTGGTGATGCCGCATGGCGGTCCGTTCGACATCTTCGATTCCGGCCAGTACGACCGCGAAACCCAGATGCTGGCCGCCGCCGGGTATGCGGTGCTGCAGGTCAACTTCCGTGGGTCGGGCAATTACGGCCGGGCCCACACCCAGGCCGGTGCGCAGCAGTGGGGCGCGGCGATGCAGGACGATGTCACCGATGCCACCCGCTGGGCAATCAGCGAAGGCATCGCCGATGCTCGTCGCATCTGCATCTATGGCGCCAGCTACGGGGCCTACGCGGCGATGATGGGGGCCGCCCGCGAACCCGGGCTGTATCAGTGCGCGGCCGGCTATGTGGGGGTCTACGACCTGCCGATGATGTACACCCGTGGCGATATCCAGGACCGCGGCTCAGGCGTGACCTACCTGCGCGAATGGCTGGGTGATCCGGCCAAGCTGGGCGCGGTGTCGCCGGTGAACCTGGCCGAACGGATCAAGGTGCCGGTGTTCCTCGCGGCCGGTGGCGAAGACAAGCGTGCGCCGATCCAGCATACCGAGCGCATGGAAGCGGCGCTCAAGCGCGCCGGCACACCGGTGGAAAGCCTGTACTACAAGACCGAAGGCCACGGCTTCTACACCGAGGCGCATCGCAGCGAGTACTACGACAAGCTGCTGGCGTTCCTGGCGCGCAGCCTGGGGGGCAAGACCGCGACGACCGCGCCCGTGGCCGGCAAGGACAAGGCGCCCTGAGCTGACAGGGCGGCGGATGAATTTTCCGCCGCCCTGGTCTTCCGCACGCGGGACTTACTTCACCCCGTGCATCATCTTCTTCAGCAGCGGCGCGGCGATGAAGGCCGCCAACGCGCAACCCAGGCCGATCCACATCAGCAGCCAGAACAGGTGCGCGTAGGCACCGGCGGCAGCCACCATGTCCAGCGATTCGCCTTCCGGCACCTCGATCGCGGCCAGCTTGCCGAACAGCGCGGCCAGCGTTTCCGAGAATGCGGTGGCCAGGAACCAGGTGCCCATCATCAGGCTCATCACCCGCGGCACGGCCAGCTGGGTCACCGCCGACAGGCCGACCGGCGAGAGGCACATCTCGCCGCTGGCCAGCAGGAAGTAGGCCAGCACCAGCCACCACACGCTGGCCATCTCGCCGGTGGCGCCCACCTGCTGTGCGGCCAGCGCCAGCGGCACGAACGACAGCGCGCCGATCACCAGGCCCCAGGCCGACTTCACCGGCTTGCCCGGTTCCCAGCCGCGGCGGTCCATCCACGTCCACAGCGCGGCGAAGGCCGGAGCGAGCAGCACCAGGAACAGGCCGCCGAGGTAGGTCAGCGAGCCGGCGGTCTGCGGAATCACCAGGCAGTCGCGCACCAGCAGCACCAGCATCAGTACGATGATGGCGGCGAAGAACGTGCGCGGCGCGGCCGAGCCCGGGCGCCGTTCCGACAGGCGCGCGCTGACCACGAAGCCGAGCGGTGCCAGCAGCAGCGAGAGGATCGACCACGGCAGCGGCGTGCCGCCGGTGATCACCAGCGAGGGCACGATGTCCTTGGTCAGCAGGCGGTCGGTGAAGGTCACCCACGAGCCGTAGGACTGCTCGTACATCGTGAAGAACACCAGCGCCATGAAGATCAGCACCATCAGCGCGATCATCTGCTGGCGCTGCACCGGCGTGCATTTCGTGCCGGTGAACCAGGCGAACCAGACCAGCACGCCCCCCAGCACCACCAGCATCAGCATCAGCGCCAGGCTGATCTCACCGCCCAGCGCGAACGCGCCGTTGCCGGCGGCCCACATCAGCCATGCCACCGGCAGCACGCCGAGCACCGCGCACAGATAGATGAGCCATTCGCGTGGCAGGCCCAGCACCTTCTGCTTCAGCGCCGCCGGTTGCGGCGGTTCGGCATGGCCCTGCAGGTACTTCTGGCCCCACAGGAACATCGCCAGGCCGGCCAGCATTCCGATGCCGGCCGCACCGAAACCGTACTTCCAGCCGTAGGCCTCACCGAGGAAGCCACACACCAGGGACGAGAACAGCGCGCCGAGGTTGATGCCGGCGTAGAACAGCGAAAAGCCCGAGTCGCGACGCGGGTCGTCCTTGGCGTACAGCTTGCCGACAATGGTGGAGATGTTCGGCTTCAGGAAGCCGACGCCCATGATGATCAGCGCCAGCGACAGGTAGGTCACCGCCAGCGCCGAGGTGTCGCGCACCACTTCGCCGTTCACCCGGTACGCGGCGTGGCCCTCGAAGGCCATGCCGAGGTGGCCGAGTACCAGCAGGATGCCGCCGAACAGCACTGCCCGGCGCATGCCCAGCCAGCGGTCGGCCAGCATGCCGCCGAACACCGGGATGCAGTACACCAGGCCACCGTAGGCACCGAGCAGGTCCAGGCCGGCCTTGTCGCCGAACAGGTGGTATTTGGTCAGGTACAGCAGCAACAGCGCCTTCATGCCGTAGAAGGAGAAGCGCTCCCACATTTCAGTGAAGAAGCAGACGTAGACGCCCTTGGGGTGGCCCAGGAAGTCGTCGGAAGCAGAGGCGGCAACGGTCATCGACGGCGGGGACAGCGGAAAGGGCGCGATTATAGGCCTCTGGGCCTGGGCAGGCAGCCGCCGGTGGATCCACGCCATGCAGGGATGGCGCTCCCCCGGCGGCCACCGCTCACAGGTATCGCAACCAAGGCAGATCGCGCCTTCGCGCTTTGAACCGCGCGAAGGCCCGCGTCGGCGGGTACAGCACCACCGCCAGCGCACAGGCCACCAGCAGCAGGCCGCTGACCGAATCCAGGGCATACAGTTCGCCATGGGTCGGCCCCCAGGCCGCCAACGCGGCCAGGTACAGCCCTTTCAGCACGTACAGGTGCAGCAGGTAGAAGAACATCGGCGCGGCGCCGATATCGGACAGCGGGCGCAGCGCACGCGCGAGGGGCGGCCATTCGTACAAGCGCAGCAGCAACAGCCCCACGCCCAGGGTCAGCAACAGGAACTGCAATGACGGCGGGTACTTGGTGACGTTGAAGATGCTCAACCACGTGCGCAGCGTAGTGGTCTGGTACGACCAGGGAGCATCCCCATACTGGTTGGCGAACCGCAGCAGCGCGAACAGGGCCAGCGCGCCGACGCCTGCCCACAGCAGCCAGCGCTGGCGCTGCTCCGGCGCGCGCGCGCGGCCGAACCAGGGCCCCATCAGATAACCCAGCGCAATCACCCCGATCCACGGCAGTACCGGATAGGAGGTGCGCAGGCGCAGCGCGCCGGCCTCGATCCAGTCGCGCTGGTGCAGCACTTTCCACAGCACCGCCAGCAGGCCGTTTCCTTGCACCCGAAGGCCGTCGAACAGGTTGTGCCCGGCCACCACCGCGATTGCCAGCATCAGCAGGGCCGGGCGCGGCAGCCAAAGCAGCCCGGCCAGCGCGATCATGCTCAGCCCGATGGCCCAGATCACCTGCAGGTACAGCGTTTCCGGCGGCAGCTGGAAGGTCCAGGCGAAATTCACCAGGGTCAGTTCCAGTACCACCAGGAACAGCCCGCGCTTGAGCAGGAACGCAGCTGTGGCCCCGCGCGGATCCGCCTGGCGCTGGCCGTACAGCCAGGCCGACAGCCCGGTCAGCAGCACGAACACGGGGGCGCACAGGTGGGCCAGCAGACGGCAGGCGAACAGCGCAGGGGAGACCGTCGCCGCGTCCATCGGGTCGCTCACCTGGTGCTGCAGGAAGAAGGTCTCGCGCACGTGGTCCAGCAGCATCAACAGCATCACGGTGCCGCGCAGCTGGTCGATGGAGGCCAGGCGGGGGGAGGGGGAAGGGGGCATGCGATGCAGTAACAACAAGGTATCATTAAGATATAACATATCATTTACGGCGTGCCCAGCCGGACTTTGCCGGGTCGGTCGATTGCCGGTCCACGTACCGGCCCATTGCGCCGCAGCACACGCCCCCATCCTTTGGCACGCTGGACTTGATCTGCCCTGAACGCTAGCGTGGCAGGGATTTTTTGCCAGCAGGGGCTTCCATGAACCACGACGCTGCGCCCAAGCAGCTCACCTTCCGCGCAGTGGCCCTGGCCATCGTGCTGGCGGTGGTGCTGTCGGCCGCAAACGCCTACCTCGGTCTGTTCGCAGGCCTGACCATCGCCACCGCCATTCCCGCCGCGGTGATTTCCATGGGCGTGCTGCGCCTGCTGGGCGGTGGCTCCATCCTCGAGAACAACATCGTGCAGACCGGCGCCTCGGCCGGTTCATCGATCGCCGCCGGTGTGATCTTCACCATCCCGGCGCTGGTGATCATGGGCTACTGGCCGGACTTCAAGTACTGGTGGGTGCTGGGCATCGCCGGCCTCGGTGGCCTGTTGGGCGTGCTGTTCTCGGTGCCGCTGCGCCGTTCGATGATTGTCGAAGACCCGCTGCCGTTCCCGGAAGGCAAGGCTGCGGCCGAAGTGCTCAAGGCCGGTGAGAACCCGGGCCCGGGCCTGAAGATCCTCGGCCTGTCGGCGGTGATCGGTGCCTTCGTCAAGCTGGCCGCGGAAAGCGGGATGCGCCTGATTCCCGATGCCTGGGCCACCTCGGCCTACGTCGGCAGTTCCAAGGTCACCGCCTTCATCGGCACCAACCTGTCGCCGGCACTGCTGGGCGTGGGCTACATCGTCGGCCTCAACGTCGGCATCGTGGTGGTGTCCGGCTCGATCCTGACTTGGCACATTGCCATCCCGATCTACCAGGCGTTCTTCATGAACACCGACCCGGCGCTGGCCGCGTCGGTTGCCGCTGCCTCGTCCACCGAGGCCGCGTTCGCCATCTGGGGCGCGAAGATGCGCTACCTGGGCGTCGGTGCGATGCTGATCGGTGGCATCTGGACCCTGATCTCGCTCCGCAAGTCGCTGCTCAACGGCGTCAAGAGCGGCTTTGCCGCCGCCCGCAAGAGCGGTGGCCCGGTGCTGGCGCACACCGAGCGCGACCTGCCGATGAAGTGGATGCTGGTCGCCCTGGTGGTGTTCGTGCTGCCGCTGCTGGCCCTGTACCAAGCCATCGTCGGCCAGTGGCACGTGTCCATCCCGATGACCCTCATCATGATCGTCGCCGGCTTCCTGTTCGTTTCGGTCTCGGCCTACCTGGCTGGCCTGATCGGCTCGTCCAACAACCCGGTTTCGGGCATCACCATCTCCACCATCCTGTTCGCTTCGGCCGTGCTGGTGGTGCTGCTGGGCAAGGATGGCCTGCAGCCGGTCGGCGCCTTCGGCGCGCCGCTGGGCGCGGTGGCCGCGATCATGATCGGCGCGGTGGTGTGCTGTGCTGCAGCGGTCGGCGGTGACAACCTGCAGGACCTCAAGGCCGGTTACATCGTCGGTGCCACCCCGTGGAAGCAGCAGCTGATGCTGGGCATCGGTGCGTTCTCGTGCGCGCTGATCATGGCCCCGGTGCTGAACCTGCTGGCCACCGCCTACGGCATCGGCGTGAAGTCGGAGCTGCACCCGAACGCGCTGGCCGCGCCGCAGGCCAACCTGATGGCCTCGGTGGCCAAGGGCCTGTTCGGTGGTGAACTGCCGTGGACCTTCATCGGCATCGGTGCCGTGGTCGGTGCCGCCATCATCGCGTTCGACAGCTGGCTGAAGTCGCGCAACGCCCGCTTCCGCGTGCCGGTGCTGGCCGCCGCCATCGGCATCTACCTGCCGCTGGAACTGATGGTGCCGATCTTCCTCGGCGGCCTGATCGCCTACCTCGTCGAGCGCTTCCACAAGGTGCGTGCCGATGACGAAGAAGGCCGCGACCGCGTGCACAAGCCGGGCGTGCTGTTCGCCGCCGGCCTGATCACCGGCGAAGCGCTGATGGGCATCGCCATCGCGATTCCGATCGTGGTGAGCAGTCGCGCCGACGTGCTGGCCGTGCCGTTCCACATGCCGGGCGCACAGTGGATCGGCCTGGCCGTGCTGTTCCTGGTCGGCTGGCTGATCTACCGCACCGGCAAGCGCGCCATGGCGTAAGGGTTGGGGTCGGATCCCTTCCCGCAGGGAAGGGCTCTGACCCCGGGTTGACAGCGTCTGGGGTCAGAGCCGATTCCGTCGGAATCGGATCCGACCCCGGTGTCCCCACAAACCGCGCCACGGCGCGGTTTGCTTTTTCTGGCGGCGGGGCCGCGCCCCACCGGCAGCCATGACCGATGGCCTTGGCAGCCCCGGCCGCACGGGCCTACCATCGGTTTTTTGCCGTCCTGCGGAGACCCCGATGAAACTGCGTCATGCCCTGCTGCCACTGAGCCTGCTGGCCGCCCTGCCCAGCGTCGCCGCTGCCCGTGGCCTGGAAGTCCGCGACATGGTGGCCATGGACCGCGTCTCCGCGCCGGTACTGACCGCTGACGGCGGCACCGTGGTGTTCGCCAAGCGCAGCGTGGATGCCAACCTGAAGGCCTCCACCGCGCTGTACGCGCGCAACCTGCGTACCCGCGACGCAGCACCGCCGAAGCAGATCACCCCGGCCGGCTGGAACGTCAATTCCGCTTCGCTGTCGGCCGATGGCCAGACCGTGTATTTCCTCAGCGCCAGGAACGGCAGCCAGCAGCTGTACGCGCAGCCGGTCAGCGGCGGCGCCCCGCGCCAGCTGACCGACTTCCCGGTCGACGTGGACAGCTACCACGTGTCGCCGCAGGACGACCGCGTGCTGTTCAGCGCCGGCGTGTTCCAGGCCTGTGCCTCGGACCTGACCTGCACCGAGAAGAAGCTCAAGGACGTCGCCGGCGCCAAGGCCAGTGGAAAGGTCTTCGATTCGCTGTTCGTGCGCCACTGGGATACCTGGAACGACGGCCGCCGCAACACCCTGTTCGTCGCGCCGCTGCCGGCAGCCAAGGCCGGTCCGGTCAAGGGCGCTTCCGCGCTGAGCGCCACCATCGACGGTGATGCCCCGTCCAAGCCGTTCGGCGGCAATGATGATTTCGCGTGGTCGCCGGATGGCGCCAGCGTGGTCGCCAGCATCCGCGTGGCCGGCAAGCAGGAGTCGTGGTCGACCAACTTCGACCTGTACCGCTTCGACGCGGCGGGCAAGCAGGCGCCGGTCAACCTGACCGCCTCCAACCCGGCCTGGGATGCCGGCCCGGTGTTCAGTGCCGACGGCAAGACCCTGTTCTACCGCGCGATGAAGCGCCCGGGCTTCGAGGCTGACCGCTTCGGCCTGATGGCGATGGACCTGGCCAGTGGCAAGACCCGAGAGATCGCCCCGCAGTGGGATCGTTCGGCTGGCGGCATCACCCTGTCCGCCGACGGCGCCAGCATCTACACCACGGCCGATGACCTCGGCGAACACCCGCTGTTCCAGATCGACGTGGCCAGCGGCAAGGCCACCAAGCTGATCGGCGACGGCAGCGTGACCTCGGTCGATGTGGCCGGCAACAGCGTGGCGATCACCCGCAACAGCCTGAAGAGCAACGATCAGGTGCTGGTCGGCCTGCTGCCGGCTGCCGGTGAGCCGATCGGCGAGCTGCGCGCGCTGACCCCCGCCGCCGGTGAGGTGCTCAAGGATGTCAGCTTCGGCGACTACGAACAGTTCGAGTTCAAGGGCTGGAACAACGACACCGTGCATGGCTACGTGGTCAAGCCGCACAACTACCAGGAAGGCAAGTCGTACCCGGTGGCGTTCCTGATCCACGGCGGCCCGCAGGGCAGCTTCGGCAATGGCTGGAGCTACCGCTGGAATCCGCAGACCTACGCGGGCCAGGGCTATGCGGTGGTGATGATCGACTTCCACGGCTCCACCGGCTACGGCCAGGCGTTCACCGATGCGATCAGCCAGCACTGGGGCGACCGCCCGCTGGAAGACCTGCAGAAGGGCTGGGATGCGGCGCTGAAGAAGTATTCCTTCCTCAATGGTGACAAGGCCTGTGCTCTGGGCGCCAGCTACGGCGGCTTCATGGTCAACTGGATTGCCGGCAACTGGAACGGCCCGTTCAAGTGCCTGGTCAACCATGACGGCGTGTTCGACCAGCGCATGATGGGCTACGCCACCGAAGAACTGTGGTTCACCGAGTGGGAGCAGGGCGGTACGCCGTACCAGAAGGCGGCGAACTACGAGAAGTTCAACCCGGTCAACCACGTGGCGGACTGGAAGAAGCCGATCCTGGTCATCCACGGCCAGCAGGACTTCCGCATCCCGGTCGAGCAGGGCCTGGCCGCGTTCACCGCTGCCCAGCGCCAGGGCATCGAATCGAAGTTCCTGTACTTCCCGGATGAAAACCACTGGGTGCTGAAGCCGAACAACAGCATCCTGTGGCATGACACCGTCAATGCCTGGCTGAAGCAGCACATCGGCAACTGATGGTTGCGGCGCCGCCCTCCGGGGCGGCGCTTCTGTTTCACCATCTGCTTTACCGGTGGGTGCCGACCGTTGGTCGGCACACCTTCCTGATCTGCCGCCACCAGCAGCCGGCCAGCGGCCGGCTCTACCAGAGCGCCTGCATGCCTTCGACTGCCCTGATCCAGAACGACATCGTCGTCTTCGGTTTGATCGCCGCCACTCTTGGCGCCGTGTTCTGGACCGCCTCGCGCGAGCAGGGGCTGTGGAAGCGCTTCTATACGTTCGTGCCAGCGCTGCTGCTGTGCTACCTGATTCCCGGCATCTACAACACCGTCGGCCTGATCGACGGCCAGAACACCAAGCTCTACAACCCGATCGCGCGCGACATCCTGTTGCCGGCGGCGCTGATCCTGCTGACCCTGGCAGTGGATATCAAGGGCATCCTGCGGCTCGGCCCGAAGCTGGTACTGATGTACCTGGGCGCCTCGGCCAGCATCATGCTCGGTGCGGTGGTGGCGTTCCTGGTGATGCGCGCGATCCATCCCGACACCGTGGCCGGCGATACCTGGGCCGGCATGGCGGCACTGGCCGGCAGCTGGATCGGTGGTGGTGCCAACATGCTGGCGATGCGCGAAGTGTTCGACGTCAACGCGACCACCTTTGGCCAGTTCGCGGTGGTCGATGTCGGCGTCGGTTACGTGTGGATGGCCGCGCTGATCTTCCTGGCAGGACGTGCAGCGAAGATCGATGCACGCAGTGGCGCTGATACCTCGGCCATCGATGAACTGAAGGAACGCATCGCGCGCTTCCAGGCCGAGCACGAACGCATTCCCAGCCTGACCGACCTGATGCTGATCGTGGCGGTGGCCTTCGGCGGCGTCGGCCTGTCGCATGCGATCGGTGCGCCGCTGGCGGCCTGGTTCAAGGCCAACGTCAGCTGGGCGTCGCAGTTCAGCCTGGACGCGCCGTTCGTGTGGGTGGTGGTGCTGTCGACCACGCTGGGCCTGAGCCTGAGTTTCACCCGCGCACGCAACCTGGAAGGGGCGGGTGCATCGCGGCTGGGTTCGTTGCTGCTGTACTTCCTGATCGCCTGCATCGGCATGCAGATGGATCTGCTGGCGCTGCTGGATCGCCCGTGGCTGTTCCTGCTTGGCCTGATCTGGATTGCCGTGCATATCGTGCTGCTGTGGTGCCTGGGCAAGCTGCTGAAGGTGCCGTTCTTCTATTTCGCCGTCGGTTCGCAGTCGAACATCGGTGGCCCGGCCTCGGCGCCGGTGGTGGCGGCCGCGTTCCATCCGGCCCTGGCGCCGGTGGGCGTGCTGCTGGGCACGATGGGCTATGCCACCGGCACCTACCTGGCCTACATCGTCGGCATCACCCTGCGCGCACTGGCCGGGCAGGGCTGATACGGCGACGGGGTGATGGGGTCAGATCCCTTTTGCGACGCAAAAGGGATCTGACCCCGGTTCCCGGTGAATCACGCCACCGGCAACCCGCGTTCGATCAACCATGCCTTCGCGTCTTCGGCGTCCTGCTCGAACCGCGCCGAGTGGAAAGAGGGGCGCCGCAAGGTCCGGCGCGTCGCCACGCGCCCGTGGCCAACCGCGCCCGCGCCTTACGCCACTGGCAACCCGCGTTCGATCAACCATGCCTTCGCGTCTTCGGCGTCCTGCTCGAACCACGCTTTCGTAGATCCCAGCCGATACGTATACCCCCAGGCATCCATGTCGGCCATCAGCCGCTGGCTGCCGACGCCGGGCAGCTGCCCGGCCAGCACGATCTGCAGGTAGCAGGTCGCGTCTTCCTCGGCCACCGAGTCGGTGGCATCGGTATGCACCTGCGCCCGCCGCTCCGGCGGCAGTACGATCAGGTGGCAGGCCTCATGCAGCATCGAGTGCACGGGCGTGTCATCGCGCACGTAGACGTTGCTGGCGATGATGCCCGCCTCGGGCTCGCCCCAGTAGCTGCCGGGAATCGGCTCGCCGGCCGCCACGTGGTGCAGCCGCAGGCCATGCGCGGCGAGCAGGCACTGCGCATCGGCGAAGGCGATGTCGCCCACGCAGGTGATGTCCACGGCGGTTGTCGTATCGGTCATGCGGGTCAGGCAGCCCCGCCCATGCAGGCACGGGCGGGACAGGGGATCAGGGTTTGTCCGGGCCTTCCGGCAGCGCCACGGAGATGTCCAGCACATCGTGCTGGCCATCCTTCACCAGGTCGACCTTCACCGCATCGACGTCGATGTTCACGTACTTCTTGATCACTTCCAGCAGCTCGCGCTGCAGCAGCGGCAGGTAGTCCGGGCCACCACGGTGGCTGCGTTCCTGCGCGATGATGATCTGCAGGCGGTTCTTGGCGGTTTCGGCGGTGGTCTTCTTCGCTTTGAGGAAATCAAACAGGCCCATGCTTACCCTCCGAACAGCTTGCTGAAGAAGCCCTTCTTCTCGACGTTGGTGAAGCGCATCGGGCGTTCTTCGCCGAGGATGCGCGCGACGGCGTCTTCATAGGCCTGGCCGGCAGCGGATTCGACATCCAGGATGACCGGCTCGCCCTTGTTGGAGGCGTTGAGCACGTCGCCCGATTCCGGAATCACGCCGATCGCCTTCAGGCCGAGGACTTCCTCGACGTCGGCGATGCTCAGCATCTCGCCGCTTTCCACGCGCAGCGGGGTGTAGCGGGTCAGCAGCAGGAAGGCCGGCACGTCCTGGCCGGATTCGGCCTTGTGGGTCTTCGAATCGAGCAGGCCGATGATGCGGTCGGAGTCGCGCACCGACGACACTTCCGGGTTCACCACCACCACCGCGCGGTCGGCGAAGTACATCGCCAGGAAGGCGCCCTTCTCGATGCCGGCCGGGGAGTCGCAGATGATGTAGTCGAAGCCGTCGGCGGCCAGGTCCTTCAGGACCTTGCCCACGCCTTCCTGGGTCAGTGCGTCCTTGTCGCGGGTCTGCGAGGCCGCCAGCACGTACAGGTTGTCGAAGCGCTTGTCCTTGATCAGGGCCTGCTTGAGGGTGGCTTCGCCGTGCACGACGTTGACGAAGTCGTACACCACGCGGCGTTCGCAGCCCATGATCAGGTCGAGGTTGCGCAGGCCGACGTCGAAGTCGATCACCGCCACCTTCTTGCCGCGCCGCGCCAGGCCGCAGGCCAGGCTCGCGCTGGAAGTGGTCTTGCCGACGCCGCCCTTGCCGGAGGTGACTACGATGATTTCAGCCAAAGGACTTCTCCTGGTTCTGCATGAGTTTGGTGCTGCGTCAGTCCAGCGCAGCGATCTTGATCTGGTCCTGTTCCAGCCACACCTGGACGGCCTTGCCGCGCAGGTTGTCCGGAACATCGTCCAGTACCTTGTAGTGGCCGGCAATGGCCACCAGTTCCGCATGGAAATCACGGCAGAAGATGCGTGCCGCGGTGTTGCCCTGGGCCCCTGCCAGCGCGCGGCCACGCAGGGTGCCGTAGATATGGATGCTGCCATCGGCGATGACCTCGGCGCCGGCGCCGACGGTGGCCATCACGGTCAGGTCGCAGTTTTCCGCGTACAGCTGCTGGCCCGAACGCACGTTGCCCAGCTGCATGCGGCCCGGCTGCGGTGCAGCGGCGTCGGCCACCTTGGCCACCGGCGTCGCCGGGGCAGGCTTCGGTTCGGCACGGGCTGCCCGGCGCGGTTCAGGTGCGGGCGGCGGCGGGGCCGGTTCGCCCTCGGCACGCTCGTACTGCGCGCGGAACTTGGCCAGCAGCGGCAGGCCGAGCTGCTGGGAGAGCAGGTCGACCGCGCTGGTGCCGTAGGCCAGCGCCACCGGCAGCACCCCGGCGCTGCGCAGGCCGTCGACCAGCGCCTGCGCGGTGGCCACGTCCGGCACCTGGCTCAGGCCGCCGAAGTCGAGGATCACCGCGGCGCGGCCGAACAGCTTCGGGGCGCGGGTCACGCGCTCGCGCATTTCCTGCACGAGACGTTCGACATCAAGGGTACGGATGCGCAGGTTGGCGATGCCCACCTGGCCGATCTTCAGTTCACCGGCCTGTTCGTAATCGAAATTCACCGCCACGCTCAGGTCCCCGTCGGCCGCTGTGCCTGCGCCGGCAGCTGCCGGGCGCGTGTCCATGCCACATCCGGCAGCTTGTCGCCGTAGGTCTCCTGGACCCATGGGTAGCTGCACAGTTCCTTGGCCAGCATGCTGGCGCGCACATCGACCTGCGGCATGGTGTTCTGGCCCAGCTCGCGGAAGCCGAAGCTGCCGTGGAAGAGCAGGGCGGCATCGGCGCCATGGTCGAGGAAGACCTCGCAGGTCATCTGCGGGTAGCGCAGCTCGGCGAAGCTCTGCGCGTCGGCGTAGAACGCACGCCCGACGCCACCGCCACGACGGCGGCTGGCGACCACGATGCGGTCGATATAGAAGAACGGGGTGTCCAGCTGCTGCTTGAACCAGGCGAAATTGCTGCTGTCGTGCTGGCTGTCGCTGCCGAAGCCGATCAGGAAGCCGGCCAGGTTGCCGTCGCGCTCGGCGACGCGGAAATACTCAGCGGTTTCATAGAACAGGCGCAGGCGGGCCGCATCCAGGGGAAGGATGGCCAGGCCAGCGTTGTTGTTCAAAGCCAGGACGGAATCGAGCTCGTGCTCGCGCACGTCGCGGATGACAATCGACATTGTGACTCCGTGGGGTAACGCGGTTGGTCCATCAAGGGACCCTGCGCACGATTATTGCATGCCCGGGGTGGGCTGCGGCATGAACAGGCGACCGGGCAGGCATGACTTCCGTGGGGTGCGGTGCGCAGGCGCGGCCCGTAGAGTGCTGGCATGTTGGGAGTCCTCAGCCATACCCGCGTCCTCCGCCTGGCCGGCCTGTTCACCTGGGTCATGGTCGGCCTGCCCCTGGCGTACTCGCAGTTCGAGAACCTGCACAGCCGCAGTGACATGGGCGGCTGGGCGATCCTGTTGTTCGTCGCCTACCTGTCCTTCGGCACGGCCTACTACTGGTTGACCCGCATCCTGCGCAGCGACAGCCACACCAGCTGGCTGGACCGCGGCCTGCTGCTGTTGCTGACGGTCTCGGCGCTGGGGGTCAGTTTCCTCAGCGGTTCGGGCCTGGGCAGCATCCTGATGATGGTGGCCGCCGGGGTCATTCCGTGGATGCTGTCGGTACGGCTGGGGGTGCTGTGGCTGCTGGTCAGCCAGCTGGCGGTGGCGCCGGTCTATTACCTGCTGCTGCGCTTCCCGCTGTTCGAAGCGGTGATGCAGTCGCTGCTGTACGGCGGCTTCTCCATGTTCATCTTCGTGACCAGCCTGGTTGCACGGCAGCAGACCGAGGCCCGCGACGAGCAGCGCCGGCTCAATTCGGAGCTGCGTGCCACCCGCGCCCTGCTGGCCGAGAGCGCGCGGGTCAACGAGCGCACCCGCATTTCGCGCGAGCTGCACGACCTGCTGGGCCACCAGCTGACTGCGCTGACCCTGAACCTGGAGGTCGCCGGCCACCTGGCCGAGGGCCAGGCGCTGGACCACGTGAAGCGCTCGCACGCGCTGGCCAAGCTGCTGCTGGGCAATGTGCGCGAGGTGGTCAGCCAGCTGCGCGAGACCGGCGCGATCGATCTGGCCGCGGCGCTGCGCCCGCTGACCGAGAACGTGCCCTCGCTGGACATCCAGCTGGAGATCGAGGATCCGTTGAACGTGGAAGACCCGCAGCGGGCCCACGTGCTGCTGCGCTGTACCCAGGAAATCATTACCAACGCGGTGCGCCACGCCGGCGCCCGCCACCTGTGGATCAAGGTGTACCGTGAAGCCCCCGACCGGGTGGTGGTGGAGGCCCGCGACGACGGCGTCGGCGCGGATATGGTCAATGTAGGCAATGGCTTGCGCGGCATGCGCGAGCGCCTGCAACAATGTGGTGGCCAGCTGCAGATCGAAACCCGTCCCGGAGAAGGCTTCCGGCTGCGGGCGACGGTGCCGGCAACGGTGCTGGTGGCGGCCCTTACCAAGGTTCCTGAAGGAGTGCGTTGATGATTCGCGTCTGCCTGGTCGACGACCAAACCCTGGTGCGGCAGGGAATCCGCTCCCTGCTGGCGCTCGACGACGGCATCGAGGTGGTGGCCGAGGCCGGCGACGGCCGGCAGGCGGTCGAGCTGATACCGCAGGTGCGCCCCGACGTGGTGCTGATGGACATGCGCATGCCGGTGATGTCCGGTCTGGAGGCACTGCAGGTGCTGTCGCGGCAGGAACAGCTGCCGCCGACCATCATCCTCACCACGTTCGACGATGACCAGCTGGTGCTGGCCGGGCTCAAGGCCGGTGCCAAGGGCTACCTGCTCAAGGATGTCACCCTGGCGCAGCTGGTCGGTGCCATCCGTACCGTGGCCGACGGCGGTTCGCTGGTGCAGCCGGCGGTGACCCAGCGCCTGCTGTCCGGCCTGGAGCACATGCGCAACGAGTTCGTCAGCCTGGACCGCCCGGACCCGCTGACCGACCGCGAGACCGAGATCCTGCGGCTGATGGCCAGCGGCTTCTCCAACAAGGAGATCGCCAATTCGCTGGGCGTGGCCGAAGGCACCATCAAGAACCACGTGTCCAACATCCTGTCCAAGCTGGGCGTGCGCGACCGTACGCGTGCCGTACTGAAGGCGTTCGAACTCCAGCTGGTCTGAAGAAAATCGTTCAAGTACAAAGACTTGGGTCGTAGTTACGGGTTCCTGCCAAGGTTGCCCCCTACTTGCCGGGTAGCGGTATGCGTTACCCTTCGAATTCTTTGTCCATACAAATACGCAGCCGGCAGGGAAACCGGTGCGCCAATCCCGATAAACAATGCCCGCGAAGCCTGCTAGGATTGGCGCTTCGCTTCAATCAACCCGGCCGTGGGATCGGCCCCGGAGACTCTCTGAATGACCCGTATTATCGAGTTCCTGATCGCCTTGGGGATCGTGGCTGGCCTGTTCGTCATCATTGGCGTATGTCTGCCGGGCGAGCGTCACATCACCGAAAGCATCGAGACCAACCGCAAGATGACGATCGTGTACGACACGGTCAGCAGCCTGCGCCGCTTCAAGGACTGGAACCCGCTGGTACTGCGCGATCCCGCCGTTGAACTGAAGCTGTCCGGCCCGGCCTCCGGTACCGGTGCCACCCTCGACTTCACCTCCAAGGACCTGGGCACCGGTTCCTGGAAGATCACCGAAGCCGAAGAGAACAAGCGTGTTGTGATCGCCATCGAAGACGCCACCAAGGGTCACGACAAGGTCACCACCTTCAACCTGGAGCCGACCGGCAAGGGCGGTCGCAACGTCAAGATCACCCAGGACTACTCGGTGAAGTACGGCTTCGACCTGTTCGGCCGCTACGCCGGCCTGTATGTCAGCCGCCAGATCGGCGATGACATCAAGCTGGGCCTGTCGCGCATCGCCAACATGCTCGCAACCGTGCCGAACGTGGACTACCGCACGCCGGAAGCCCCGCTGACCGACCTGGCCATCGTTGAAGTGCCGGCCGAGAACCTGCTGGTGGTCAACGCCGGCAACGTGGACCGCGGTCAGGACACCATCACCAAGTCCATCAAGGACAACCAGGAGTGGATCAAGCGCGTGATGGAGGCCAATGGCCTTGAAGCCGCCGGCCCGTTCCGCATCATCACCACCGACTTCGGCCAGGAGAAGTACGCCTTCGACATCGCCCAGCCGGTGAAGAAGAAGGGTGCTGAAGGTGCTGCTGCCGACGAGCTGACCGTCAAGATCGACGGCGGCGCTCCGGTCAAGTACGTGCACGTTGCTCCGCACCGTTCGGCGCATGCGGCCTACACCGGCCACATGGCGGGTCTGGACGTGGCCCGTAACGGCCTGCGTGCCTGGGCCGTGACTTCGGGCAACGAAGTCATCGACCGCCCGTACGAAACCTGGAAGGACGGCATCGACAAGTCGTTCACCCCGGAAGCGACCTACGACATCTACTGGGCCGTCAAGTAAGCCTCGGCTGACCCATGTAGTGTTGGACACGAAAACGCGCCGCTCATTGCGGCGCGTTTTTTTTGATCCGGCGCCCGGCAAGGGGCGCTGCGCAAGGAGCCCCCATGTTCAATCTCGAACGTCGTGCACGTAAGCCGTCCCTGCTCGCCTGCCTGGGGGCGCTGCTGGCCGCTGCCTCGATCGGCCTGTCCGCCTACGCCTCGCATGGCGTGGCCGATCCGCTGGCGCAGCAGCACCTGAACATGGCGGCGCTGTACGCGTTCGCGCATGGTGCGGTACTGGTGGCACTCGGGCCGCGCGCGCACGGGGCGATCGCACACCTGGCGCTGTACGTGCTGCTGCTGGGTGTGCTGTTGTTTTCAGGCAGCCTGGTGGGCGGGGCGCTGTGGCAGTGGCCGACGCGGATGGCGCCGATCGGTGGCACCAGCATGATGGCCGGCTGGGTGGTGCTGGCGATCAATGCGTTGAGGCGGTGACGGCAATCCGGGTACAGCCGAGCATGGCTCGGCACTACATGGGGGCGTTGCGCGGCAGCTGCTGTAGAGCCGAGCCATGCTCGGCTTCGAGCGAAGCGGCCCGCTTTTGTCTTCGCTCTCTCGTTCCATTCCGCGTGCGGGCGCCACGAGGGGCTCAGCCGTTGGCAGGCCTCCAGCACCAGTGCCAGGGTTCGTAGACGATGCCGTGCGGGTTGTCGCGTGGGTAGCTCAGATGGAAGCCATGCCCGCCGGCATGCACCTGCAGCCAGGCGAACGCGTCGGTGGCTTCAAATGATTCCTCGGCCGGGGCATCGCCCGGTGTGCCGATGTCCAGCGCATGGCCGCTGTGGTGTTCGCTGAACCCCGGCGCTGCATTGACCTTCAGGATCTCCGTCACGCTCAACCCACGTGCCAGCTTCCGCTCGAAGATGCCCAGCTGGTAGGCATGGCTGCGGAAGCCGGAAATTGCGTCGAGCGCGATGCCCTCCCGTGCCGCCTGCAGGCGCATCCGCCGCCATCCCTGCGCGGCGCCACGGCGCAGCCACAGCGGGCGGCCGAAGCGGTCACGGCCGGCGAAGTGCAGCAGGCACGGTTCGGGCTGCAGTGGCAGGCCGCTGTCGTCGGCATAGCGCTGTGCATCCAGGCCCAGTTGCTGCAGGCGTTGCTGCAGCCCGGCCAGCGGCAGCCACTGTTCCTGCAGCGCAGCGCCGAACGGACGTGCCGCCGCTGCATCGAGCAGCGCCAGTGCGTCCTCGGCCCCGGGCTCGCGCGGCAGGCGTGGCACCAGCGAATGCACGCCATGCGTCGTTACCGCCGCCAGGTAGCGGCCATCGCGCTTGCGCCGCAGCACCCACTGTGCCTGCGACAGCAGGCGGGCATCCAGGTTGCTTCGTGCGCGCAGCAGGTGGGCGGGCCACAGCTCGATGGCCTCGGTATTGATCAGCAGGGGGGCGCGTCGTTGCATCGCCGCAGCTTACCGCCGAGGCGCCGGTGCGGCCACCTTGCGCAGTGCGTCCAGCAGCACCTGCGGCCGCTCCAGGCTGAGCAGCAGCGTGCTGCCATCGCTGACCGGCAGGGCGAGAACGCGCGTGCGGTCGGTGACCAGCGCGAACCCCTTGCCGCCGCCCTGCAGGCGGAAGTGGCCGGAATAGAAGCCCGGCATCGCATAGCCATTGGTCTTGAAACGAATGCCATAGCGGCGGTCACGCTGCAGGTCGACCACCTCGGCCTGGTCCAGCCGCAGCTGTGCCACCGGAACGCGGCGGCGGTACATCGTCGAGCGCACGTCCAGCACGTCGTCGGCCAGTTCCACCCGGCGGCGGAAGAACGCCGCGCCCAACCCGATGCCGAGCGCGGCGATCACCAGCAGGCTCCAGGCGGCACTGCCGCCCATCCGGAACCAGGGCGGCGACAGCGTTACTTCGATCCAGGGCGCCGTGGCCGGTGCCTTGTACAACTGCGCATACAGGCAGGCCACGAAGGCGGCGAGCAGGGGCAGCACGATCCACAGCACGCGCAACGGCGAACTCTCGGCCACCTCGTACTGCTTTGGATCGCTGGCACCCATGGCTCAGGCCTCCTTCTTGAATACCAGCATCGCCGGGCGCATCGGTGCGGGGATGATGATGTTGACCAGCTCCCAGCCCAGTTGGCCCTGGCGGCTCAGTTCGCTCTGGATGTCCTCGGCCTTGAGCTGGCCCATCATGGACGTCTTGACCTCGATCGTCTGGTAGCTCCAGCGCTTGCTCATTCCTTGTCCCCCGAAGATGGCGTGGGTTTCGGCAGGCGTCCTGCCTTGCGCAGGGCGTCGCGCAGCACGTATTCGATTTGTGCGTTGAGGCTGCGCAGCTCGTCGTCAGCCCAGCGTTGCGCGGCGGCCAGGACGTCGGCATTGATGCGCAGCGGGTAGGCTTTCTTCTCACTCATGCAAGCTCCTGGCGGGGTGGTGGGGCACCCCGTTGCGAGGGTGGTTCAGTACAGCGAACCGGCGTTGACGATCGGCTGGGTACCGCGGTCCGAGCACAGCACGGTCAGCAGGTTGCTGACCATGTGCGCCTTGCGTTCTTCATCCAGCTGCACCACGCCGTTCTTCTGCAGTTCGGCCAGGGCCATTTCAACCATGCCCACCGCACCGGCCACGATGCGCGTGCGTGCGGCGATCACCGCGTTGGCCTGTTGACGCTGCAGCATCGCCTGGGCGATTTCGGCGGCGTAGGCGAGATGGCTGATGCGTGCGTCGATCACCTGCACGCCGGCGTCGGCCAGGCGTTCGGCCAGCTCGTTCTTCAGGTGCTGGGAGATCTCGCTGGCATGGCTGCGCAGGGCCAGCTGGCCGTCTTCGTGCTGGTCGTAGGGATAGCTGGTGGCCATCGCACGCAGCGCAGATTCGGACTGGATGTGCACGAAGCTCTCGTAGTCGTCCACGTTGTAGACGGCCTCGGAGGCGTCGACCACCTGCCAGACGATCACCGCGGCGATCTCGATCGGGCTGCCGTCCAGCTCGTTGACCTTCAGCTTGCCGCTCTCGAAGTTGCGCACGCGCTGGCTGACCCGGCGCTTGGCAAAGAAGGGGTTGTTCCAGCGCAGGCCGTTGTCTTTCACCGTGCCCACGTACTTGCCGAACAGGCTAAGGACCGCCGCCTGGTTGGGCTGGATGGTGTACAGACCGGCCAGGATGAACACGCCCAGCGCCACCAGCAGGGCGCCCAGCAGCATCAGCAGCAGGCTGGGCGAGCCGGTGCTGGCCTTGGCTGCCACGCCCACCACGAACAGGGCGGCGCCGGCGAGGCCGACGAGCAGGGCGCCGACCAGCGTGCCGAGGCCGTTGAGGGAAGACAGCGACTTCTCTTTCATGGCGGTACGTCCTTGAGGGTTCAAATTGAAGATATCAAAGTGATATCACCTGTCCACTACCGTTCGTCGGATGCCATGGTCAGGGTGCCCGGCCAGCTAGAATGCCCTCCCGCCTTCACATCGCTGCTGGAACCGCCATGGCCAAGCTTGGAACGCCGTTGTCCCCCTCCGCCACCCGCGTGCTGCTGCTGGGCTCGGGCGAACTCGGCAAGGAGGTGGCCATCGAGCTGCAGCGGCTGGGCGTGGAGGTGATCGCCGCCGATCGCTATGCCGACGCCCCGGCCATGCAGGTCGCGCACCGCTCGCACGTGATCGACATGCTCGATGCGATGGCGCTGCGGGCGCTGATCGCCCAGGAGCAGCCGCACCTGGTGGTGCCGGAAATCGAGGCCATCCACACCGAGACCCTGGTCCAGCTGGAACAGGAGCAGGGCCTGCGGGTGATCCCGACCGCGCGCGCCGCACGCCTGACCATGGATCGCGAAGGCATCCGTCGCCTGGCCGCCGAAACCCTGGGACTGCCGACCTCGCCGTACCGCTTCGTCGATACCGAGGCCGAATACCGTGCTGCCGTCGCCGCCATCGGCCTGCCGTGCGTGGTCAAGCCGGTGATGTCGTCCTCGGGCAAGGGCCAGAGCACCCTGCGCAGCGAGGCGGACATCGCCCCGGCCTGGGACTACGCGCAGACCGGTGGCCGCGCCGGTGCCGGCCGCTGCATCGTCGAAGGCTTCATCGATTTCGATTACGAGATCACCCTGCTGACCGTCCGCCATGCCGGTGGCACCTCGTTCTGTGCGCCGATCGGCCATCTGCAGAAGGACGGCGACTACCGCGAAAGCTGGCAGCCGCAGCCGATGTCGAGCGCGGCACTGGCGCGTGCCGAAGAGATTTCGCGCGCGATCACCGATGACCTCGGCGGCTGGGGCCTGTTCGGCGTGGAGCTGTTCGTGAAGGGCGACGAAGTGTGGTTCAGCGAAGTGTCGCCGCGCCCGCACGACACCGGCCTGGTGACGCTGGTATCGCAGGAGTTGAGCGAGTTCGCGCTGCATGCGCGCGCCATCCTCGGCCTGCCGATCCCGGTGATCCGCCAGAGCGGCCCGTCGGCGTCGTGCGCGCTGTTGGCACACGGCGAGGGCGTGCCGTACTTCAACAACGTCGCCGCTGCATTGCAGGTGCCGGATACTGCCGTACGCCTGTTCGGCAAGCCGAGCGTGCATGGCCATCGCCGCGTCGGTGTCACCCTGGCGCGCGCGGAAACCATCGACGAGGCGCGCGCCATCGCGCGAGATGCCGCCGACGCCATCGGCGTCGAACTGCGCCCGTAAAGCAAAAAGGGGACGGAGGGGATTAAGTCGTTTGTGCCACAAACGACTTAATCCCTCCGTCCCCTTTTCAGGGCCGTCGACTCTACCGCACGTCCACCCACACCAGGTGGTGGTCGCTGCCGTCGGCGATCTTCGCTTCCGGGCTTTCATTGGCCGGCCAGAAGATACCGCTGCCGACATATTCGAAACCGGTCGAGGGCAGTACGTAGTCCAGGCGCATGGTGCCGGACTTCGGGCCGAAATCGCCGGTGGCATGGAACGGTGCGCCCTTGCGCTCGATGCCCTTGGCCGCATAGGCCAGGCTGGTCTGCTCGCCACCGACGCTGCGCGGGGTGGGGTAGCGCAGCACGCGGGCGTTCTCGATCAGTTCGACGATCGCCTCATGGCGGCCATCGCCATCGACCGGGTCGTTGTTGAGGTCGCCGAGGATCACGAAGCGCGCGTCCTGGGCCAGGCCGCCGCACTGACCCTTGTCGTCGCACAGCCATGGCTTGTCACCCTTGGACAGGTATTCCTGCCACAGGCGCAGTTCGTCATGGTTGCGCGCCGCGTTGCGCTTTTCCGGGCCGTCGAACACCGGCGGGGTCGGGTGCGACACCAGCGCGTGCACCACGCCGGCCGGGGTCTTCACCGGCACGTCCCAATGCGACTTCGACGACAGGCGCAGCTGCGACCACACATGGTCGTTGTAGAAGCTCTGGCCGGTACGTGGATCGACCGGTCGGATTGCGCCCGGCATCGCGCTCCACTTCAGCAGCTGGAAGCTGCGCACCCTGGCTTCGTCGATCGGGTAGCGCGACAGCACCAGCATGCCGTACTGGCCCGGGTGCAGGCCGTAGCCCCACGCATCGTTGCCGCGGCTGCGGCCTTCGCCACCGACCACGCCGTTGTTGTCCAGGTCCAGGCCGCTGGGCACGCCGGTGTTGACCGGTGCCAGATAGCGGTAGGCGAAGTGCAGCGGCTTGCCGCCACCGGGCTGGGCGACCTCCAGGTAGCGCTTCTGGAACAGGTCGGCGGCGCGATGGGCGTCGTCGAAGTCGAATTCGTTCAGCAGCACCAGGTCCGGGCGCACCTGCTGCAGCACTGCGGCGATCTTGCGCGCGTGTTCGCTGTCGCCTTCCAGCTCCTTGATCAGGCCACCGGCGTCATCGGAGTACAGCGAGGTGTTGTAGGTGGCCAGGCGCAGCGCAGCGGACGGCTTTTCGGTCATCGCAGGGGACGTGGCGAAGGCAGGGGCGGTGGCGCCGCAGAGCAGGGCCAGGGCGAGGATCAGGGGATGGCGGCGGGTCATGTTCATGGGCCGTATTGTGCACCCGGCCCGGTGTCAGCGGTTTGTCAGCGCCCGTCCAGATCCTTGTCGAAATCGTGCCAGCGGCGGCCATCGTAGGCTTCCAGCGGATGGAAGCGGCGCTTGTAGTCCATCTTCTGGTGGCCGCGGATCCAGTAGCCCAGATACACGTGCGGCAGGCCCTCGCGGCGCGCCCACTCGATCTGCTGCAGGATCGCGAAGGTGCCCAGCCCGCGCGCGGCGTGGTCCGGGTCGAAGAAGGTGTAGACCGCCGACAGGCCGTGCTCGGTGACGTCGGTCACCGCTACCCCCAGCAGCTGGCTGGGCTGGCCGTCGTGGCCGGGCAGGCGCATCTCCATGAAGCGGGTGTGCGACCAGCTGCCGATCAGGAACTGCTCGAACTCGTGCGGGCCGTGGTCGTCCATGCCGCCGTTGGCATGGCGGTGGGTGAGGTAGCGGTGGTACAGCGCGAACAGGTCATCGCGGGCGGTGGCGGCGGTGATCCGCACCTCCAGGTCGTCATTGCGGGTGGCACAGCGGCGCTGGCTGCGGTCCGGGGCGAAGCGGGCCACCGGGATGCGCACCGCCACGCAGGCCTGGCAGTGCGCGCAATGCGGCCGGTAGACCAGGTCGCCGCTGCGGCGGAAGCCCCAGCTCAGTGCCAGTGGATAGAGTGCGCCGAGGCGGCGGTCGTTCGGGTCCAGCACCAGGTCGCGTGCCACCCGGTCCGACCAGTACCCGCAGGGGTGCTCGCCGGTCTGGAAAAGTCGCAGTTCGTCGTCTCTGTCGCCATGTATCGCCATGGGCACAGCATAGCCCCAGGTTGTCGCAGTGGCGGCGACTGTCCGCCGGATGAATGGAATCGGCAGTAGCGTCAACCGACGTCGCGCCCGGGCGTTGTTGTCCCCCGAGGGTGAAGTGATCACCCCGACGCTGTTCCCATCCCCAGGAGTGACCTCATGATCCGTACCCCCCTGCTGCTGGCCCTGCTGCTCGGCACCTCCGCATCCGGTATCGCGCTGGCGGCCGACACCCCGGCCACGCCGGCACCGCGCCCGGCCAAGCTGGACACCAACGGTGACGGCGTGATCGACCGCAGCGAGGCGGCCGCCAACCCGCGCCTGGCCGCGAAGTTCGACGAGCTGGACAAGAACAAGGACGGCAAGCTCTCGCGCGACGAGCTGCCTCGCTGGCAGCATGGCCGTCGTGGCCACGGCGGTGAGCGCTGGGCCGCGCTGGACGTCAACAAGGATGGCCGCATCAGCCGCGAGGAAGCCAAGGCCGATCCGCGCCTGGCCGCGCGCTTCGACCAGCTTGATCTGAACAAGGACGGCTACCTGGACAAGGCCGACCGCGAGCTGCGCATGAAGCAGCATCGTGATGCCTGGTTCGCCGCCGCCGACACCAACAAGGACGGCCAGCTGAGCAAGGCCGAGTTTGATGCGGCCAAGGGCCCGATGCATGGTGGCCCGCGCCATGGCGGTCCGCGCGACGGCGGCGCACCGAAGCCGCAGCGCTGAGGGTCAATGCAGTGATGACGACAACGCCGGCGGCACTGCCGGCGTTGTCCGTTACAAGCGGCCGCTGCGCATCAGCGAGTACGCCACAAGCGCAATGACCATCAGGTTCATGGCGATGATGGCGGTGCGGCCGTACATCGATTCGAACTTCCAGTTGATGCCGGTTCGCCCGCGCCGCGCCGAATCGCGCGCGATCATCGGCGCCATCACCCGCTGCAGCGTCACCAGGCACTGGTAGTTGACCACGCCCAACCCGACCGCCAGCACCGTCAGCTGCGTCCAGGCCGGTGCCTGCAGCACCACAGCCAGCAGGATTGCCAGGCACCAGAACATGCCGGTGGTGATGTTGAGGTAGAGGAAGCGGCGCACATCGGCCCGCTCTGCCGCAGTTTCGGTGTACGACATCAGGAAGCGCCCGCCGAGGTAGCTGCCGATCGCGCCCCCGACCACGCCGCCGATCACCGCCCCCCAGCTTTCAGCCGGCAGCACATGCAGCTGGCCCAGGGTGGCAGTCAACGATCCCATCGCGGTGCCTCCGGCAACGCTGGCGCCGCCGAGACCGAGCTTGCTGCCACCGACGCCGACGCCGGTGCCGATCAGGATCGCGGCACTGGCGGTGCCGGGTGCGGCCACCAGCACCATCGACACCACGGCGGTGGCGAATGCGGCGCTTGGTGCACTACTGCGCGCGAATTCGCCGAAGCGCTGCAGCAGGCCTTCGCGCACCAGGGCACGTGCACGCGACAGACGCTTGCGCACGGCCGCATCGCTGAGCCCGAGCAGGTCGGCGACCTGTTGCGAGCGCTGTCCTTCGCGGTAGTACAGCAACAGGACTTCGCGGCTGTCAGCGGGCAGGGCGGAGATGATGTCCTCGGCGGCGATCTCCTCTTCCACCCGCTGCAGGCGATCAGCCGCACTTGGGGCCGGGTCGGCGGCCATGCCCATCGCCACCTCCGCGGCCTCGCCGGTCAGCGGCCGGCCGCGTTGCGCACGCAGCCAGTCGCGGGCCAGGTTGCGGGTGATCTGCCGCAGCCAGGGCAGGAAGCTGGTCGCGCTGCGCAGCTGGTGCAGCTGCTGCCAGCCCTTCACGAAGGCCTCCTGGGCGATGTCCTCGCTGGCCTGGCGGTCGCGGGTGATGGCCAGGGCGATGGCGGTGACCGTGTTCTGGCAGGCCAGCACGATACGGCCGTAGGCGTGCTGGCAACCGCTGGCGGCGGCGGGCAGTTCGCGTTCCAGGGTCTGGTCGATCGATGCGGCGAACGTCGTCATGGCGGCGGCTCTCCTGCTGGGATTGTGTCCCATGACGGAGCCGCGCGCCCAATGTGACCGACTTTCTGTGCTGACAAAAAAGGGACGGAGGGGATTAAGTCGTTTGTGCCACAAACGACTTAATCCCCTCCGTCCCCTTTTTGCAGTTGCCGGCCAGCGGCGGGTACGACCCGTGGGTTATTTCGATGGCTGGATGCGGACCCGGACTTCTTCCTCTTCCGGTGCGGCCTGCGGGGCCGGTTGCGCCTGCTGCGGCTGGGCCTGCGGGGCAGGGGCCGGTGCTGCCGGGGCCGGGGCACCGCGATGGCGCAGGCCGATCACCAGCGCCACGCCGGCGATCACCACCAGCAGGGCGATGCGGATGCGCCAGGCCCAGCTGCGGCCGCCGCTGCCCTGTTCCGGCGTGTCGCGGAAGGCGAACTCGGCGGTCGGATGGTCGCGGCGGGTGGTGTCGAGCAGGCGCGCCTCACGCAGGATCTCGCGTGCACGCGGCTGGTCGTCGGCGCGCACGATCCATACCGCCGGGTAGGCGTTGGCGTTGCCGAGGTCGGTATAGCTGAACTGGCCGCGGCGACGGGTCTTGTACGAGCGCCCGTTGGTCACCTTGACGTCGATGCCATGCCCGCGCAGGAGCTCGGCCACGCCTTCGACGGTTTCCACGCGCTGGCTGCTGAAGATCTGGCGCATGGGTTTACTCCTTGGCCGGCACGGCGGCCGCGGCAGCCTGGTCGGGAACCACGCGGATCAGGCCCTCCTGCGCGGTGCTGGCCACCAGCACACCATTGCGGGTGAAGAACTGGCCGCGGGCCAGGCCGCGCGAATCCTGCGCGCTGGGGCTGTCCAGCGAGTACAGCAGCCAGTCGTCGGCGCGGAACGGGCGGTGGAACCAGATCGCGTGGTCGAGCGAGGCCATCTGCACGTGCGGGTGGTAGTAGCTGATGCCGTGCGGGAACGTCGCCGTGCCCAGCAGGTGGAAGTCCGAGGCATAGGCCAGCAGGGCCTGGTGCAGTTCCGGAGCATCGCCGACCGGCTCGCTCAGGCGCAGCCACACCTGGTGGTAGGGCGGGCGCTTGGGCGGGTTCAGTTCGTCGCGCGGGTAGACGTGGCGGAATTCGAACGGGCCGCCGCGCGACAGCCAGCGCTGCACCTTGATCGGCAGCCGCTCCAGCACTTCGGCCGGCAGCGGCCGGTTCGGTTCGATGTCTTCCGGCTGCGGCACTTCGGGCATCTTGTGCTGGTGCTCGGCGCCGGTCTCGGCCTGCTGGAACGATGCCGCGCAGAAGAAGATCACCTTGCCGTGCTGGATCGCGGTGACCCGGCGCACCGAGAAGCTGCCGCCGTCGCGGGTACGGTCCACGTCGTAGACGATCGGGTGGTCGATGTTGCCGGCGCGCAGGAAATAGGCGTGCAGCGAGTGCACGTGGCGGCCGTTGTCGACCGTGGCCTGTGCCGCGGCCAGCGCCTGGCCCAGCACCTGCCCGCCGAACACGTACTTGGTGCCGATGTCGCGGCTCTGCCCGCGGAACAGGTTGTCCTCCAGCCGCTCCAGCGTGAGCAGGTCGATCAGCTCGGAGACGACGGGTTCGGGCGTGTCGTTCAAGGGGGCGGCCACAGCAGTGAAAGAGGGCCTGATTATACCGGTCAGGGGTCAGATCCCTTTCGCCGGGCGAAAGGGATCTGACCCCGGGCGGGGCAACCGCTATTTGCCCAGCCGTGCGACCAGCGCCTGCAGGGCGTTCTGTGCGTCCGGGGCGAACCAGGCCTCGACGAAACGGTCGAGCTGGATCAGGTCCGGCTGCAGCGCCACGTGCAGGTCGGCGCGGGCGATGGCGCGGGTCAGCAGCATCGGCTGGCGCGGCTGCCTGAGCAGGTCCTGCAGCCAGGCAATCGCGCGTGCCACCACCAGGTCCCCCTCTGCCAGCTCATCCACCAGGCCGATCTGCACCGCCTGTTCGGCCGGTACCAGCGAACCGGTGGTCAGCAGCACGCCGGCGCGGTGCACGCCCACCGCACGGCGCAGCAGGCGCTGGATGCCCTCCGGCGCGATCAGGCCCACCTGCACCTCGTTCAGGCCGATGGCATATGGCCGCGACGGATCGGCGCTGCGGGCCATCACCCGGTAGTCGCAGCACAGGGCCAGCACGCAGCCGCCCGCCGGGGCGTGGCCGGTGATCGCCGCGACCACCGGGATGCGGCTCTCGGCCAGCGTGCGTACGGCGCCAAAGAAGGCGTTCCAGGTGTCCAGCAGCTTGTGCTTGTCATCGCCATGCGAGAGCAGGTGCGGCACGTCCATGCCGCCGGTGAAGATGCGCTCGCTGCCCGACAGCACGATGCCGTGCGCGTCTTCGGCCATGGCCAGCTCGATGGCATGGATCAACTGCCGGCACAGGTCGGTGTCCAGTGCGTTGACCGGCGGCCGCGCCAGGCGCAGTTCGCGGATGGGGCCATGGTTGATCACCTCGATGAGCGTCGTCATGCTGCGGTCTCGTTGCGAAGAAGGAACCTGGGCGATGATAACCAAACCATTCGTTGGCGTACTGTGGCTTCTGTGTGCGGCCGCAGCATCGGCCTCGGCGGCGGAATCGGGCTGCGTCACGGTGGATCAGGGCTGGGCGCGGTTGCCACCGAATCCGGCAATGCCGATGACCGCTGGCTACGGCGTCATCCACAACGGCTGCGGCAAGGCGGTGGTGATCACCGGCGCGACCAGCAGCAGCTTCAATGATGTGTCGCTGCACGAAACCACGATCACGGATGGGGTCAGCCGGATGCGCGCGATCGAGCGCCTGCCGCTGGCGCCGGGTGCACGTGCCGAGCTCAAGCCCGGTGGCCTGCACCTGATGCTGATGCAGGGCAAGGGCGCGCTGAAGGAGGGGCAGGCGGTGCCGCTACGGCTGCAGCTGGAAGGCGGCGGCGAAGCAAGTGCGACGCTGGCCGTACGCAAGGCTGCGCCGTAGCGGGATGGTCGTGCCGGCCGCTGGCCGGCAGCACAGGAAATGCCGGCCAGCGGCCGGCACTACCGCAGGGCCTTACGACCAGTCGTACGAGAACAGCACGGTGCGGCTTTCCGGCTCGTACAGCATCACGATCGCATCGGCGCCGGTGGCGCACCAGTTGTAGCCGGCTACGCCGGCCACGGCGAAGAACTTGTTGCCGTTGCGGGTGATGATCACCGTTTCGGCATCGTCCGCAGCGTTTGGGTCATCGGCAGCGTCGGTGAAGCCCAGTTCGAAGGCCGCGGGAATCTCCGCGGTCTCGGTCCAGTTGCCGAAGCCTATCGGTCCGCCCAGCGTATCCAGGTAGTCGCGTTCGCTGGCCTCACCCTTGCCGTAGCGCGAGTAGCAGGCGAGACGGCCGTGCGCGGCATGGTAATCGCGGGCCTTGGCGTAGCTGTCGCGCATCTGCGCGATGTGCTCCTGCGCATCCTTGTCCTGCACCGCCTCGCCGATGAAATAGCCCTCATTGCCGAGGAAGCGCATCTCGTTGCCGGCGGTCAGTTCGAAGGCGATCCAGTTGGTGCCGGTGAAATCGTTGTGGTGTTCTTCGGTGGTCTCGCCGATGCAGCCGTCGTACGGCTCGATCGGGCACAGCATCGTCGCCACCTGGCCGGCCAGTTCCGGCCGCAGCACGCCCAGGTCGATCTTCAGCAGCGGCAGCAGGTGCTGGCCGAGCCAGGCCTGGTCGGCGGGAAAGACGTCGGTGGGGAAGGGGACCATGCCGGGCAGCAGGTCGCGCAGTTCAGTCTGGTGGATCATGTCAGTCCATTGAATGGGATCGGTAGTGCCGGCCGCTGGCCGGCAACCTCATTGCAGCCAAAGCGTGCCGACCAAGGTCGGCACCTACCAGGGCGCGTCAAGTGGAGGCGCTGCGGATCGCCTCCGGCAGCGGCGCGCTCTTGCCGGTCTGCGTATCCATCCACACCACCACCACGTTGCCGTCCGAGTACAGCTTCGACGCGTCGTGCTGGTCGACGATGCGGTGGCCAATGGTCACGCTGCTGTTGCCCAGGCGCTCGACGAACAGCTCGACCAGTATGTCGTTGGGCCACACGATCGGCAGCCGGTAATTGACGTTGGTCGCGGCCACCACCGGTGCGATGCGGTCGGTCATCGATACGCCGTCCACGCCCAGCATCCAGCGCACGCGCGCTTCTTCCAGGTAGGAAATGTACTTGGCGTTGTTGACGTGGCCCATGCTGTCCATGTCACGCCAGCGCACGCTGATCGGGATGCGGGCCAGGATCTTGTGTTCGCTGCTCATCAGGCGTCCTTCTTCTTCGATGTGCTCTTGCTGGCCTTGCCGGTGCTCTTGGCGGCCGCGGCCTTCTTGGCAACCTTGGCCGGCTTCTCAGGCTTCACCTTGCGTGGCGGGCGGGCGTCGGGCTTGTTGGCCACGGCAGCCGGCTGTTCGGGGCGCGCGCTGGTGGACGGCAGCATGCGCGCCAGGAACTGGCCGGTATACGACTGCGGACAGGCCGCCACGTCTTCCGGCGTGCCGGTGACCAGGATGGTGCCACCGCGGTGGCCGCCTTCCGGGCCCAGGTCGACGATCCAGTCGGCGGTCTTGATCACGTCCAGGTTGTGCTCGATCACCACCACCGTGTTGCCTTCGTCGCGCAGCTTGTGCAGCACGCCCAGCAGCGCTTCGATGTCGTGGAAGTGCAGGCCGGTGGTCGGTTCGTCGAGGATGTACAGGGTGCGGCCGGTATCGCGGCGCGACAGTTCCTTGGACAGCTTCACGCGCTGTGCTTCACCACCGGACAGCGTGGTCGCGCTCTGGCCCAGTTTGATGTAGCTCAAGCCGACGTCGACCAGGGTTTCCAGCTTGCGTGCGATCGACGGCACCGGTTCGAACAGCTTCAGTGCATCCTCGACGGTCATTTCCAGCACGTCGTTGATGTTGAAGCCCTTGTACAGGATCTCCAGCGTCTCGCGGTTGTAGCGCTTGCCATGGCAGACGTCGCAGGGCACGTACACGTCCGGCAGGAAGTGCATCTCCACCTTGATCAGGCCGTCGCCCTGGCAGGCTTCGCAGCGGCCACCGCGCACGTTGAAGCTGAAACGGCCCGGCGAATAGCCACGCGCACGCGCTTCGGGCACCTGTGCAAACAGTTCGCGCAGGGGAGTGAACAGGCCGGTGTAAGTGGCCGGGTTCGAACGCGGGGTGCGGCCGATCGGCGACTGATCGATGTCCACCACCTTGTCGAACAGGTCCAGGCCATCGATCTCCTTGTACGGGGCGATCGGGTGCGAGGAACCGTTGATCTCGTTGGCGGCCAGCGAGAACAGGGTGTCGTTGATCAGGGTGGACTTGCCGGAGCCGGACACACCGGTCACGCAGGTCAGCAGGCCCGACGGAATCGCCAGGTCCACGCCCTTGAGGTTGTTGCCGCTGGCCCCGCGCAGGTGCAGGGTCATCTTCGGGTTCGGCTTGTGCCGGCGCGCGGGGATCTCGATCGCGCGCTTGCCCGACAGGTACTGGCCGGTCAGCGAGCGCGGTGCCTCCAGGATGTCCTGCAGGGTGCCCTGGCCGACGATCTCGCCGCCATGCACGCCCGCGCCCGGGCCGATGTCCAGCACGTAGTCGGCCAGGCGGATCGCATCCTCGTCATGCTCGACCACGATCACCGTGTTGCCGAGGTCGCGCAGGCGGGTGAGGGTGCCGAGCAGGCGCTCGTTGTCGCGCTGGTGCAGGCCGATCGACGGCTCGTCGAGCACGTACATCACGCCGACCAGGCCGGCGCCGATCTGGCTGGCCAGGCGGATGCGCTGTGCCTCGCCACCGGACAGGGTGTCGGCCTTGCGTTCCAGGGTCAGGTAATCCAAGCCCACATCGACCAGGAAGCCGAGGCGCTCACCGATTTCCTTGACGATCTTCGCGGCGATCTCGCCACGCCAGCCCGGCAGGCTCAGTTCGCTGAAGAACTTCAGCGCCTCGTCGATCGGCAGCACCACCAGCTCCGGCAGCGGGCGGTCGGCCACGAACACGTTGCGTGCCGCCTTGTTCAGGCGCGCGCCATGGCATTCCGGGCACGGCTGTTCGCTGATGTACTTGGACAGCTCTTCGCGCACCGCCGGCGATTCGGTTTCCTTGTAGCGGCGCTCGAGGTTGGGAATGATGCCCTCGAAGCGGTGCTTGCGCTGGGTGCGGCCACCGGCTTCGGTGAAGTAGGTGAAGGTGATCGCCTCATCGCCGCTGCCGTACAGCACGGCCTGCTGCACGTTCTGCGGCAGCGAGTTCCATGCCGCGTCGACGTCGAACCGGTAGTGCTTGGCCAGCGAGGCGATCAGCTGGAAGTAATAGGCGTTGCGGCGGTCCCAGCCGCGCACTGCGCCGGCGGCCAGCGACAGCTCGGGATGCACCACCACGCGCGAAGGATCGAAGAATTCGGCCATGCCCAGGCCGTCGCAGCCGGGGCAGGCGCCCATCGGTGCGTTGAACGAGAACAGGCGCGGTTCCAGCTCCGGCAGCGAGTAATCGCAGACCGGGCAGGAGTACTTGGAGGAGAACAGCGTCGGCGAAGCGTCGGCACTGTCCAGGCTCTGCACCGAGGCCATGCCGTCGCCCAGCTTCAGCGCGGTTTCGAAGCTCTCGGCCAGGCGCTGCTTGATGTCCTCGCGCGGGCGGAAGCGGTCGATCACCGCCTCGATGGTGTGCTTCTGGCGCAGCGCCAGCGGCGGCACCGCATCGATTTCATGCAGCTCGCCGTCCACGCGCACGCGCACGAAACCCTGCGCGCGCAGCTGGTCGAACACCTGGGCATGCTCGCCCTTGCGGTCGCGGATGACCGGGGCCAGCAGCATGTAGCGCTGTTCCGGGTCCAGGGTCAGCACCTGGTCGACCATCTGGCTGACCGTCTGCGCCTCCAGCGGATAGCCGTGGTCCGGGCAGCGCGGGGTGCCGACGCGGGCGTACAGCAGGCGCAGGTAGTCGTAGATCTCGGTGATCGTGCCGACCGTCGAACGCGGGTTGTGCGAGGTCGACTTCTGCTCGATCGAGATCGCCGGGGACAGGCCCTCGATGTGGTCCAGGTCCGGCTTTTCCATCACGCTCAGGAACTGGCGCGCATAGGCCGACAGCGACTCGACATAGCGGCGCTGGCCTTCTGCATAGATGGTGTCGAACGCCAGCGAGGACTTGCCCGAGCCGGACAGGCCGGTGATCACGATCAGCTTGTCGCGGGGCAGGTCGAGGTCGAGGTTCTTCAGGTTGTGCGTCCGCGCGCCGCGGATGCGGATGAAATCCATCGCCATGGGGGATCCGGTTGTGGGGGCGTTGGCTGGGTGCCGGGCCAGCAGGGAACGGCAATCGGTCAGCCTACCGAGGTGACCAGATGGGGGCAATGGGCGACAATGCCAGCCCGATGTCTCATCTGGTGAGACAGGCCGTCAGGCAGGGGTCAGATCCCTTTTCACGGGGTGAAAAGGGATCTGACCCCGTTCCGGAGCCGTCCCCCCGCGGCGTTCGGGGGTTGACTTGACCCGCGCCCGCTGATCTGCGTACAATTCCGCTCCTGTCCGCCCTCGATGGCGGCAGCTCAGACCACAATAACTACAGAGGAAGGCCTGGTCATGTACGCAGTACTGGTCACCGGCGGTAAGCAATACCGCGTGGCGCAGGGCGAAAAGCTCCGCATTGAAAAGCTCGAAGTCGAAGTCGGCAGCGAGATCAAGTTTGACAACATCCTGATGCTGGGTGACAGCGACGGCGTGAAGCTGGGCGATGCGCTGAAGGGCGCTGCCGTCACCGCCAAGGTCCTGTCCCAGGGTCGTGCTGACAAGGTCCGGATCATCAAGTTCCGTCGCCGCAAGCACCACATGAAGCGTCAGGGTCACCGTCAGTACTACACCGAAATCGAGATCACCGGCATCGCCGGCTAAGCATCAGGAGAAGCAGTCATGGCACATAAAAAGGGCGTAGGCTCCTCGCGCAACGGTCGCGACTCCAACCCGAAGTACCTGGGCGTCAAGATCTTCGGCGGCCAGGCCATCGAAGCCGGCAACATCATCGTGCGTCAGCGCGGCACCCAGTTCCACCCGGGCACCGGCGTTGGCCTGGGCCGTGACCACACCCTGTTCGCCCTCGTGGACGGCAAGGTGGAGTTCTCGGTCAAGGGCGCCAAGAAGCGTCGCACCGTCAGCATCGTCTCGGCCGACGCCTGATCCAGGCATCGCCGGCACCCGTGCCGCGGCATGGCCGTGCTGGATGAAGAGCACGCTGCATGGAGAGCCCCGCTTCGGCGGGGCTTTTCGTTAGAGTTGAAGCAAGACCGGCTGGGCCGGGTTGCCGGCCCGCGGCCGGCATGACATTCAAGGTGGCGGCCAACAGGTCGCGCCCATCGCAGGCATCGAAACAATGAAACTGGTAGACGAAGCAGAAATCGAAGTGTTCGCCGGCAACGGCGGCAACGGCTGCATTGGCTTCCGTCGCGAGAAGTTCATTCCGCTCGGCGGCCCGGACGGCGGCGACGGCGGTGCGGGCGGCAGCGTGTACATCCGCGCCGACGAAAACCTGAACACCCTGGTCGACTTCCGCCATGAGCGTATCTTCAAGGCGCAGCGCGGCGAGAACGGCATGGGCCGCCAGGCCTATGGCAAGGGCGGCGAAGACCTGACCATCACCGTGCCGGTCGGCACCGTGGTCATCAACGTTGCCACCGATGAAGTCATCGGCGACCTGACCCAGCACGGCGACCGCCTGCTGGTGGCCAAGGGCGGTCGCGGTGGCCTGGGCAACATGCACTTCAAGAGCTCGACCAACCGCTCGCCGCGCCAGGCGCTGCCAGGCGAGCCGGGCGAAGAGCGCACGCTGAAGCTGGAGCTGAAGCTGCTGGCCGATGTCGGCCTGCTGGGCTTCCCCAACGCCGGCAAGAGCACCCTGATCCGTGCCGTTTCGGCGGCAACGCCGAAGGTGGCCGATTACCCGTTCACCACGCTGTACCCGAACCTGGGCGTGGTGAAGGTGGAGAACCACCGCAGCTTCGTGATCGCCGACATTCCGGGCCTGATCGAAGGTGCTGCGGACGGCGCCGGCCTGGGTGCGCAGTTCCTGCGCCACCTGCAGCGCACCCGCCTGCTGCTGCACCTGGTGGACATCTCGCCGATGGAAGGCGGCGTGGAGGGCATTTCGCCGGTGGAGCAGGTGCGTGCGATCGAACGCGAGCTGGAGAAGCACGATCCGGAGCTGCTGAACAAGCCGCGCTGGCTGGTGCTGAACAAGGCTGACCTGATGTTCGAAGACGAGGCGCAGGCCGCGGCCGAGCAGATCGTCGCCGAGCTGGGCTGGAAGGAGCCGTGGTTCCTGGTTTCCGCGCTGGGCCGCGAAGGTACCTTCCCGATCATGAGCCGGATCATGGCCTTCTTCGATCGCCAGAAGGAAGACGAGCTGGAAGCCCGCAACGCGCAGTGAATGCCGTTGTGGTTCCATGCGGAAAACCCGGCTTCGGCCGGGTTTTTCATTTGGTAGTGCCGGCCGCTGGCCGGCAATCCCGGTAAACCGCAGGCAACAAAAAACCCGGCCGGGGCCGGGCTTTTGTCTGCTGCCCAACCCCGAAGGGCAGGGCGGCAACGCCGGATCAGGCGGCCTTGAGGGCCTTGATGCGGTCGTTCAGGCGGCTCTTGTGGCGAGCAGCCTTGTTCTTGTGGATCAGGCCACGCGCGCTGAAGCGATCCAGGATCGGCTGGGCAACGGCGAAGGCGGCTTCGGCGCCGGCGGCATCGTTGGCGTCCAGCGCCTTGATCACTTTCTTGACAGCGGTGCGCAGCATCGAGCGCTGAGCCACGTTGCGCGCGTTGCGCACGACGGTCTGCTTGGCGCGCTTCTTGGCGGACTTGATATTGGCCACGGTGGTGGTTTCCTGAAAAAATCGGTGTTATGGGAACAGCAAGCTAGCTAGTATGATGGCCCGAGAAATGCACGTCAAGTCGATTGTCAAGAGGGACGCTGAGTGAGTTCACCGAAGATGTTGCGGGGCCTGCTGTCGTTCAGCAGCATGACCATGGTCTCGCGGGTTCTCGGACTTGTCCGGGATCAGGTGATCACTACCACGTTCGGCACCAATGCGGTTACCGATGCGTTCTGGGTTGCCTTCAGGATACCCAATTTCCTGCGCCGGTTGTTCGCGGAGGGGTCCTTCTCCACCGCCTTCGTGCCGGTGTTCACCGAGGTGAAGGAGACCCGCAGCCACGCCGAACTGCGTGAGCTGATGTCCCGGACCGCCGGCACCCTGGGCGGGGTGCTGATGCTGGTCACCGCCCTGGCGCTGATCTTCGCGCCGCAGCTGGCGGTGGCATTCTCAAGTGGTGCTGATACCGACCCGGTCAAGCAGACCCTGCTGGTCGACCTGTTCCGCCTGACCTTCCCGTTCCTGCTGTTCGTGTCGCTGACCGCGCTGGCCGGCGGTGCGCTGAACAGCTTCCAGCGCTTCGCGATGCCGGCGCTGACCCCGGTCATCCTCAACCTGTGCATGATCGCCGGTGCGCTGTGGCTGGCGCCGCGGCTGGGCGGCACCCCGGAGAAGCAGATCCTGGCGCTGGGCTGGGCGGTGCTGGCGGCCGGTCTCCTGCAGTTGCTGTTCCAGCTGCCCTCGCTGAAGGGCATCAACCTGCTGACCCTGCCGCGCTGGGGCTGGAACCATCCGGGCGTGCGCAAGGTGCTGACGCTGATGGTGCCGACCCTGTTCGGTTCGTCGGTGGCGCAGATCAACCTGCTGCTGGATACCCTCATCGCGGCCAAGCTGACCGACGGCTCGCAGTCCTGGCTGTCGCTGGCCGATCGCTTCCTGGAGCTGCCGCTGGGTGTGTTCGGCGTGGCGCTGGGCACGGTGATCCTGCCGGCGCTGGCCCGCCACCACGTCAGCACCGACCGCGAAGGCTTCTCGCGCTCGCTGGACTGGGGCCTGCGCATGACCCTGCTGATTTCCGTGCCGGCCATGCTGGGCCTGGTGCTGCTGGCCGAGCCCCTGATCGCCACGCTGTTCCAGTACCGCCAGTTCACCGCGTTCGATACCCGCATGACCGCCCTGTCGGTATACGGCCTGAGCTTCGGCCTGCCGGCGTTCGCGCTGCTGAAAGTGGTGCTGCCGGCGTTCTATGCGCGGCAGGACACCAAGACCCCGGTGCGTGCCGGCGTGGCCGCGCTGGTGGCCAACATGGTGTTCAACTTCGCGCTGCTGGCCGTGCTGTACCAGGTGATGGTGCCCGACGCGCTGAAGGCGCAGGGCGTGATGGCGGCGATCGGCAAGCAGCCGGGCCTGCACCTGGCGCTGGGCATTGCCAGTGCGCTGTCCAGTTACCTGAACCTGGGCCTGCTCTGGTACTGGCTGGGCAAGACCGACGTCTACCAGCGGCGGCCGGGCTGGGGCGGCTATCTGGTGCGGCTGGGGGTGGCCTGCGTGGCCATGGTCGGCGTGCTGCTGGCCCTGCTGCACTGGGTCCCCGACTTCACCGGCATGGACAAATGGCACCGTATCGGTGGCCTGATGCTGCTGGTCGGCGGCGGCGGCGCGACCTACGTGGTGGCCATGCTGGCGATGGGCTTCCGCCCGCGCGACCTGCGCGGGCATTGATCGCGGTCCGTGGCGGCTATACTTCAGGGTTACACCATTGAAGCGGCGGCCCCGGTCGGGCCGGAACGAGAGTTGATGAGCAGGCTGTTCAGAAGCGTCGAGGGCGGGGAGCTGTTCCCCAACGGAAGCGTGGTCTGTATCGGTGCATTCGACGGCCTCCACCTGGGCCATCGTGCGCTGGTCCGCCACGCGGTTGCCCGCGCGCGCGCCTTGGGCGTGGCCGCAGTGGCCGTGGCATTCGAGCCGCTGCCGCGTGAATTCTTCGCCCAGGGCACGCCGCCGCCGCGGCTGACCCTGGCGCGCAGCAAGGTCGAGATCCTGCGCGAGCTCGGCGTCGATGCGATCGGCCTGCTGCGTTTCGACGCGGCGATGGCGGCGATGCCGGCCGAGACCTTCGTGCGCCGGTTGCTGGTGCACCGGCTGGGCGCCCGCGAAGTGTGGATCGGGCCCGAGTTCTGCTTCGGCAACCGCCGCCGCGGTGATCTGGCACTGCTGCAGGAGATGGGCGCCGAACTCGGCTTCACCGCGGGCGAGATCGAAGCGGTGGACCTGCATGGCGAGCGCATCTCCAGCACCCGCATCCGCCAGCTGCTGCAGGAGGGCGATTTCGCCCGCGCCAACGACCTGCTCGGCCGCCCCTACGCGATCAGCGGGCGGGTGGTGCGCGGGCGCCAGCTCGGCCGTACGCTGGGCTTCCCCACCGCCAACCTGCGCTTCCCGAAGACCCCGGCACTGTCGGGCATCTACGCGACCTGGGTGCACGGCGTGTTCGACCAGCCCTGGCCTTCGGTGTCCAGCTTCGGTACGCGGCCGACGGTGGAGGGCGTGGAGCCGCTGCTGGAAGCCCACCTGTTCGATTTCCAGGGCGACCTGTACGGCCGCCACATCGACGTGGAGTTCGTCGCCAAGCTGCGCGACGAAGAGAAATTCAATGATCTGGCGGCGCTGACCGACCAGATGCACCGCGACGCCGAACAGGCGCGCGCCATCCTTTCCGAACATAGATTGCGAGCCACTGCGTGAGCCAGGACTACAAGACCACCCTGAACCTGCCAGCCACCGAATTCCCGATGCGCGGCGACCTGCCCAAGCGCGAGCCGGGCATTCTGGCGCGGTGGGAAGAGCAGGGGCTCTACCAGCAGCTGCGCGACAACGCCGCCGGCCGCCCGCTGTTCGTGCTGCATGACGGCCCGCCATACGCCAACGGCCGCATCCACCTGGGCCACGCGGTCAACAAGATCCTGAAGGACATCATCGTCAAGTCGCGCTACCTGGCCGGCTTCGATGCGCCCTACGTGCCGGGCTGGGACTGCCATGGCCTGCCGATCGAGATCGCGGTCGAGAAGAAGTGGGGCAAGGTCGGCACCAAGCTTGACGCCGTCGAATTCCGCCAGAAGTGCCGCGAGTTCGCCGAAGAGCAGATCAACATCCAGCGCGTGGACTTCAAGCGCCTGGGCGTGACCGGTGACTGGGACAACCCGTACAAGACCCTGAGCTTCGATTTCGAAGCCAACGAGATCCGCGCGCTGGCCAAGGTCGTGGCCAACGGCCACCTGGTCCGCGGCGCCAAGCCGGTGTACTGGTGCTTCGACTGTGGCTCGGCGCTGGCCGAGGCCGAGATCGAGTACCAGGAAAAGGAATCGCCGGCGATCGACGTCGCCTACGCTGCACGCGATGCGCAGGCCATCGGCCAGGCGTTCGGCGTGAGCGTGCCGGTCGACGTCGAAGTGGCCGTACCGATCTGGACCACCACGCCGTGGACGCTGCCGGCCTCGCTGGCGGTGTCGCTGGGCGCGGAGATCAACTATGTGCTGGCCGAAGGCCCGGCCCACAACGGCAAGCGCCGCTGGCTGGTGCTGGCCGCGGCCCTGGCCGAGCGCGCGCTGCAGCGCTATGGCGTGGACGAAGTGGTGCTGCATGGTGAAACCACCGGCGCTGCGCTGGAAAACCAGCTGCTGGCGCATCCGTTCTACCCGGAGCGCGAGATCCTGGTGCTCAATGGCGACCACGTCTCCGACGAGGACGGTACCGGTGCGGTGCACACCGCCCCCGGCCACGGCCAGGAAGACTTCGTGGTCAGCCAGAAGTACGGCCTGCTGGACAAGTACAACGCTGGCCAGGTCACTCCGATCGACGGCCGCGGCGTGTACCTGGAATCGACCCCGCCGGCCGGTGACGTGGTGCTGGCGGGCCAGCACCTGTGGAAGGCGCAGGAGGCCATCGTCGGCGTGCTGCGCGACAACGGTTCGCTGCTGGCGTTCCATCCGATCCGCCACAGCTACCCGCACTGCTGGCGCCACAAGACGCCGGTGGTGTTCCGCGCCACCCCGCAGTGGTTCATCTCGATGGACAAGGCCAACCTGCGCAACGATGCGCTGGCCGCCATCGACACCGTCGGCTGGTTCCCGACCTGGGGCAAGGCGCGCATCCAGAGCATGGTCGACGGTCGCCCGGACTGGACCATCTCGCGCCAGCGCACCTGGGGCGTGCCGATCGCACTGTTCACCCACCGCCAGACCGGCGAGATCCATCCGCGTTCGGTGGAGCTGATGCAGCAGGTCGCCGACCGCGTCGAAGCCGAGGGCATCGACGTGTGGTACTCGCTGGACGCCGCCGAACTGCTCGGTGCCGACGCGGCCGACTACGAGAAGGTCACCGACATCCTCGACGTCTGGTTCGATTCGGGCGTGACCCATGAAGGCGTGCTCGCCGCGCGTGGCTTCGGCAAGCCGGCCGACCTGTACCTGGAAGGGTCCGACCAGCACCGCGGCTGGTTCCAGTCCTCGCTGCTGACCGGCGTGGCGATCGACAAGCGTGCCCCGTACAAGCAGTGCCTGACCCACGGCTTCACCGTGGACGAGCACGGCCGCAAGATGTCCAAGTCGCTGGGCAACGGTATCGAGCCGCAGGACATCATGAACAAGCTGGGCGCGGACATCCTGCGCCTGTGGATCGCCTCGGCCGACTACAGCAACGAGATGTCGCTGTCGCAGGAGATCCTCAAGCGCAACGCCGACGCCTACCGCCGCCTGCGCAACACCGCGCGCTTCCTGCTCGGCAACCTGGACGGTTTCGACCCGGCGCTGCACCTGCAGCCGCTCGAGCAGATGGTCGCGCTGGACCGCTGGATCGTGCATCGCGCGTGGGAGCTGCAGGAGAAGATCAAGGCGGCCTACGACGGCTACAACATGGCCGAGATCGTGCAGCTGCTGCTGAACTTCTGCAGCGTGGACCTGGGCTCGCTGTACCTGGACGTGACCAAGGACCGCCTGTACACGATGCCGACCGATTCGCACGGTCGCCGTTCGGCCCAGAGCGCGATGTACCACATCGCCGAAGCATTCACCCGCTGGGTGGCGCCGATCCTGACCTTCACCGCCGACGAGCTGTGGGGCTACCTGCCGGGCGAACGCGCCGGGCACGTGCTGTTCACCACCTGGTATGACGGCCTGGCGCCGTTGCCGGCCGATGCCCAGCTCAATGCCGCCGACTTCGACCAGCTGCTGGCTGTGCGCGAGCAGGTGGCCAAGGTGCTCGAACCGATGCGTGCCAACGGTGCGATCGGTGCCGCGCTGGAAGCGGAGATCACCATCGCCGCCAGCGAAGAGCAGGCCGCGCGCTGGCAGCCGCTGGCCGATGAACTGCGTTTCCTGTTCATCAGTGGCGACGTGCAGGTGCGCCCGGCGACCACCGACGAGGTGTTCGTCAGCGCCCAGCCGACTACCAAGGCCAAGTGCGTGCGCTGCTGGCACCACCGCGCCGACGTCGGCAGCAACGCCGACCATCCCGAGCTGTGCGGCCGTTGCGTGAGCAACGTGACCGGCGCCGGCGAAGTGCGGAGCTGGTTCTGATGGCCGCGCCCCGTCCGCATCCGAACGCCCTGGTCTGGCTGCTGCTGTCGGTGGCCATCATCGGCCTGGACCAGTGGTCCAAGGCCTGGGTGCTGTCCAGCCTGCCGGAGTTCCAGCCGGTGGTGGTCATCGACGGCTTCTGGAACTGGTACCGCACCTACAACACCGGCGCGGCATTCAGTTTCCTGAGCGACGCAGGTGGCTGGCAGAAGTACTTCTTCACCGCGCTGGCGATCGCCATCAGCGGGCTGATGGCGTGGTGGCTGCGCGGCACCGCCCGCGGCAACTGGAAGGCCGCGGTGCCGTATGCGCTGATCATCGGCGGCGCCATCGGCAACGTGATCGACCGCCAGGTGCACGGCCACGTGGTCGACTTCATCCAGTGGTACGTGGGCAGCTACACCTGGCCCTCGTTCAACATCGCCGACTCGGCCATCGTGGTGGGTGCCATCGGCATCGCGCTGTTTGGCCTGTTCGACGGCAAGTCCGCCAAAAAGGCGGATAATGCCAACCCGAAACCGTAAGCCGGCTGCCGCCGGGAGACTGAACTGATGGATGTGCTGCTCGCCAACCCGCGTGGTTTCTGTGCCGGTGTCGATCGTGCGATCGAGATCGTCAAGCGCGCGATCGAAACGCTGGGCGCGCCCATCTATGTCCGCCATGAAGTGGTGCACAACCGCTTCGTGGTCGACGACCTGAAGCAGCGCGGCGCGATCTTCGTCGAAGAGCTCGACGAGGTTCCGGACAACAACACCGTGATCTTCAGCGCGCATGGCGTGTCCCAGGCCGTGCGCCAGGAAGCCGAGCGCCGTGGCCTGAAGGTGTTCGACGCCACCTGCCCGCTGGTGACCAAGGTCCACTTCGAGGTCGCGCGCCACTGCCGTGCCGGCCGTGACGTGGTGCTGATCGGCCACGCCGGTCACCCGGAAGTGGAGGGCACCATGGGCCAGTGGAACCGCGAAGCCGGGACCGGGCAGATCTACCTGGTCGAGGATGTCGAGCAGGTCGCGACGCTGCAGATCAACCAGCCGGAAAACTTCGCCTACACCACCCAGACCACGCTGTCGGTGGATGACACGCGCGGCATCATCGATGCGCTGCGCGAGCGGTTCCCTGCGATGCAGGGCCCGAAGAACGACGACATCTGCTACGCGACGCAGAACCGCCAGGATGCTGTGCGCGACCTGGCCAAGCGCTGCGACCTGGTGCTGGTGGTCGGTTCGCCGAACAGCTCCAATTCCAACCGTCTGAGCGAGCTGGCCCGCCGCGAAGGCGTGGAGTCGTATCTGATCGATGGTGCGCACGAGATCGACCCGGCATGGGTGGCAGGCAAGCAGCACATCGGCGTGACCGCCGGCGCCTCGGCGCCGCAGGTGCTGGTCGATGGCGTGCTGGCGCGCCTGGCCGAGCTGGGCGCCACCGGCGTGGGCGAGCTGGACGGCGAACCGGAATCGATGGTGTTCGCGCTGCCGAAGGAACTGCGCCTGCGCCTGGTCGACTGAGCGCGGAAGGACGTCTGCAGGGTACGGCCCGCCACTCCCCGGTGTGGGTGCGAACCGAAACTGATCTGGTGGGTGCGAACCTTGGTTCGCACGCCTTTGGCATGGCCGGGTGGGCGCACCGCCCATGACCTTTGGCCATGGGGCCGGCCATCGCACAGGCCTAGCATCGGAGGATTCCCCGTTGTTGGAAACTGCCTGATGAAGACCCGAGCCCTGGCGATGTCGTTGCTGTTCGCGCTGGCGGCCACGCCTGCACTTGCGCAGACCTCGCCACCGGCCAACGCGGCGGCCCCAGGACTGCTGCGCATCGATGTGGACGCGCGCGATCTGGCCCGGCGCATCTTCAAGGTGACCGCCACCGTGCCGGCCAAGCCCGGCCCGATGACCCTGCTGTACCCGCAGTGGATTCCCGGCAACCATTCGCCCACCGGCCCGATCGACAAGCTGGCCGGCCTGCGCGTGACCGCCAACGGCAAGCCGCTGGCCTGGCAGCGCGATCAGTACAACGTCTATGCGTTCAAGGTGAACGTGCCCGAGGGCGCCAGCGAGATCGTCGCCCACTTCGATTTCCTGTCCTCGCAGGGCGGCAGCCAGGGCCGGGTGGTGATGACCCCGGAAATGCTCAACCTGCAGTGGAACGCCAACTCGCTGTATCCGGCCGGCATCGACGCGCGCCAGCTGCAGGCGCAGGCCAGCGTTACCCTGCCCAAGGGCTGGTCGTTCGCCACTGCATTGGAGACCGCGCGCCGCGACGGTGACACCGTGGTGTTCAAGCCGATCTCCTATGACCATCTGGTCGATTCGCCCTTGTTTGCCGGCGAGCACTACCAGCGCATCGATCTCGATCCGGGCGCGAAGGTGCCGGTGCACCTCAACGTGTTTGCCGACGACGCCAAATCGCTGAAGCCGAGCGAGGCGCAGATCACGATGCACCGCGCGCTGGTGCAGCAGGCCGACAAGCTCTACGGCGCGCGGCACTACAACCACTATGAGTTCCTGCTGGCATTGACCGACCGCCTCGGTGGCATCGGCCTGGAGCATCACCGTTCCAGCGAGAACAGTGCCGACCCGGGCTACTTCACCGAGTGGGACAACAACGCGTGGATGCGCGATCTGCTGCCGCACGAGTACACCCATTCCTGGAATGGCAAGTACCGTCGCGGCGCCGATCTGGCCACCGCCAACTTCAACACGCCGATGGGCGATAGTCTGCTGTGGGTCTACGAAGGCCAGACCCAGTTCTGGGGCCAGGTGCTGGCGGCGCGTTCAGGGCTGTGGTCGACCGCGCAGGCGCGCGACATGCTGGCCAACGTGGCCGCGACCTATGACCGTGGTCGCCCGGGCCTGGCCTGGCGGCCGCTGCAGGACACCACCAATGACCCGACCATCGCGCAGCGCCGCACGCTGCCTTACCGCAACTATCAGATGAGCGAGGACTACTACTCCGGCGGCCAGATGCTGTGGCTGGAAGTGGAGGGCAAGCTGCGCGAACTGAGCGGCAACCGGCGTAGCCTGGATGACTTCGCACGTGCGTTCTTCGGCGTCGGCAACGGCGACTGGGACGTCAACCCGTACACCTTCAACGACGTGGTCGCGACCTTGAACGGCATCGCGCCGTATGACTGGGCGACGTTCCTGCGCGGGCGCCTGGACGGCCACGGTTCGTTGACCGGCGGCCTGGAACTGGCGGGCTGGAAGCTGGTCTACCGCGATACGCCGAACGACGCCTACAAGGCACAGGAAAAACGCGCCAAGGCGGCATTGCTGGCGTACTCGCTGGGTGCGACCGTGCTCGACAGCGGCGCGGTCGGCGACGTGATCTGGGACAGCCCGGCGTTCAATGCCGGCCTGGCGCCGGGCATGAAGGTGATTGCCGTTGGCGGGCGCGAGTACAGCAGCCAGCGCTTGAAGGATGCGGTAGCTGCGGCGGCGGAGGACAAGGCGCCGATCGTGCTGCTGGTGAAGCAGTTCGACCGCATCGAAACGATGAACATCGCCTACCACGGTGGCCTGCAGTACCCGGTGCTGGAGCGTATCGCCGGCAAGCCTGACCGCCTTGCGGACCTGTGGAAGGCACGATGAAACCGCGCGCCCGCGATGGCGTGATCCTGTTGATGGCGATCCTCGCCATCCTCGGTGCGTTCCTGCACGGCGACGGGCGCTGGCTGCATTGGCTGGCCAAGCCGACCACCACGCTGCTGATCGCTGCCATCGCCTGGCGCGTGCATGATCCAGCGCAGCCGTTCTACCGACGCGCGGTGCTGGCTGGCATGCTGCTGTCGTGCGTGGGGGATATCGCGCTGATGTTGCCGGTGGATGCGTTCGTGCCGGGGCTGGTCGCGTTCCTGCTGGCGCACCTCTGCTACATCGTCGCCTTCCGCGATGGCCTGCGTGCCGGACGTGGCCTGCTTGCCGCCAGCGTCCTGCTCGGCGCGTTCGCTGTACTGAATGTACTTGGTCTGTGGCCGCACCTGCCCGCACCGATGCGCATTCCGGTGCTGGCATACGTGGTGGTGCTGGCCTCGATGGCGGTCCTGGCGCTCGCACGCCAGTGGCGGCGACCGCACACCGATGCAATGGATGCCAGCAGCTCCCGCTGGGCGGCCGCCGGTGCGCTGCTGTTCGTCGCCAGCGACTCGCTGCTGGCCTGGGACCGCTTCGCCGGCGGCCTGCCACTGGCCAGCCTGCTGGTGCTGTCCACCTACTACGGCGCGCAGTACGCCATCGCCCGCTCCGTGAAACAGCAAAAAGGGGACGGAGGGGATTAAGTCGCAGACGGCACCAAGGCACAAACGACTTAATCCCCTCCGTCCCCTTTTCGCGTTGACTATCGGAGGGTCGCGTTGCCGGAACGGCCCTGTGCGTCGAAAGAGAGTCGTGTGGACTGGCGATCACCGGCGACTTCGTCCGGCAGCCAGACCAGAGTGCCACCCTTGCGCACGATCACATAGACGTGGCCGACTTCACCGGGAGTGCCCATCAATGCGTTGCGCTGTGCCTGCAGTGCCTGGGCCACGCGCGGCACCGCCTCGAAATCGATGTTGGCCAGCGCCGTGCTGCTGCGGCGCAGGGTGATCGTGGGCGCGAAGCGCTGCGGATTGACCGGGTCGCCCTTGCGCCACTGGCCGCGTTCGAAGTGGTAGCTGTCCACGCGTGACGGCTGCTGCGGATCCACCAGGTCCAGATTGATCCGGCCATCGTCGTAGAAGTGGATGCTGTGGAATACCGTCAGCCGGTGCCCGGCCAGCGCAGGCATCTGTTCCAGTGCCTGGCGGGCGGCCAGCAGGTAGTCCGCATCGAACAACCGGTTGTTGCGTTCGGGCACCGGCGGCAACCGCGGCTCGGTCATCGGCGCGAGCGAAGCGGGCCTCTCGCGCGCTGGCGGCATGGCGATCGGCGCGCTTGCGCTGTTGGCCTGCACCGAATGGCCCAGTGTTTCGCCCAGCGTCTGCAGGGCTCCGCCAGCCACGGCGACGCCGGCCAGCACCAGCAACACCACGGAGAACACCAGCCGGGTCGAGGGCGGCTGCTTCATACACCCTCCAGGCGAACGTTGCGGCGATCTTCCGGGTCGTACAACAGCGTGACCCGCTCGCGCGGAAGATTGGCCAGCTCGATCAACGCGATGAAGCGGCGCACGCTCACCTGCTGCACGCCACCTTCGCGGTCGATGTATTCCAGCTGGAACTCCACCTGCGGCTGCTCGTTGAGATAGGTGCCGGTCTGGCGCAGCTTCAGCACCTTCGCATCCACGCCGATGCCGCGATACTTCAGCGCGTCACCGCGGGCGTCGGCCTGCAGCAGCCGGCCGAGCAGGCGCAGGCCCAGCGCGTAGCCGCACAACACCAGCGGGCACACCAGCAGCGGATGACCGAGCGACAGGAAGGTCCAGCCCAGTCCCTCACTCTGCAGCCGATAGGCGGCCACATAGGCACTGGCCACCGCCACGATGCCGATCGCTGCGCCGACACCACGACGCCAGAGGCTGGCGACATCCAGTTCGGGCTGCGCTCCCTCCAGCACCACGTTGGGGAACGCGCCCGGCATCCGGCTCAGGCGTACCTCGATACGCTTGCCGGCCACGAAACGCTGCAGCTGCGGCTTGCTGTCCACCACCAGCATCTGTTCGTTGATGGGCGTGCCGGACAGGTTCTGGAAGCCCAGTTGCAGCTTCCACTGCGCGAAGCCGCGCACGTGCACGCCGGTCTGCTCGGCCTGTTCGATCAACGCGTCGCGCGGCTCACCGCCGGCCAGGATGGTGCGCAGCCGATGCAGCGCGCGCGGCGGGCCCAGCAGCAGGTAGTGCAGGAAGGCGAGCAGCAGGGCCAGCCACAGGATCACCGACAGCGCGAGCAGCAGCAGGGCCAGCCATGGCGCGCTGCGGTCGGCCAGTTGCACCGGCCACGACGTGCCGACATAGAGGATGCAGGGGAAGGGCAACGCGAAGAACAGCAGGAACGCGCCCCAGAACCAGAGATAGGCCTTCATGGGGTGGTGGGGAACCGATGGAACAGGGCGCGTAGGGTACTACGCTCAGCGGATCTGCAGGGTCAGCAAGAAGTAGCGGCCGAGCGGATCGTCGAGCCCCGGCATCTGGCCACCGTTGCCAACCATATAGTTCACCGGTTGCGTGTCGAGCACGTTGTGCACGTCCAGCGCGGCGACCACGCGCGGCCCCAGGCGTCGTGCGAGATGCAGGTTCCAGCGCAGCTGCCGGGGGTTCATGCAGTGGTTCTGCTCGCGCTGTTCCTCCGGGCATTCCGCACCGGGCAGCCAGGCGCGCGTGCGCCCCACCTGGTTGCCGCGCAGGGCGATGTCCCAGTTGCTGTTCTGCCACTGCACGTTCAGCACGGCGGCCATCGTCGGCGTGACATGGCCGCGCAGGTCCACCGTTGCATCATGGCCACGTTCGCGGCGCAGTTCCTGCTGCTTCAGCGCATCGAGCGAGAACAGCCACTGGCCGGTGCTGCCGGTATCGATGTGGTACTCCCCGCGCAGTACAAAGTTGCGCGAGGTGGTGCGGCCGATGTTGTCGAAGGACAGGCGCAGGTTGCTCAGGTGGCCGTCCTCGTCCAGCTCCCAGGTGCCGGGGTTCCACACCGCGTCGGCCGGTTGCAGGGCCAGGATCTCGTTGCGCAGTTCGACGATGTTGTGGGTGAGTGACAGCGAGAATGTATCGGTCGGCGTCCAGGTCGCGGCCAGGGAATGGCTGCGCGACCGCTCGGCCTTCAACGCATCGTTCTCCACCACGTCCACGGTGACGCTGCAGCGCCCGTTGCCGCTGCTCTGCGCGCAGTCGGGCAGGGCGCTGGAGGCCGGCAGCTCGATCGCACCGAAGTAGCCCGGGGGGCGCCGCTGTTCGAACAGGCTGGGCGCACGATAGCCGCGCCCGCTGGCAAGCAGGAAGGACCACCGGGGCGTGGGGCTCCAGCGCACGCCCACGCGGGGCGAAAAGGCCTGGTAGTCGCCGTCGCGGTCCCAGCGTGCGGCCAGGTCCATGCGCAGCGTGTGCGCCAGGGGCAGGCCGAGTTCGGCGTAGGCGCCGCCACTGCGGCGCGCCAGGTGGCGCTGCTCCTGCGGCAGGCCCAGCGCCAGGTCACCCTGGCTCAGCAGGGCGTCGGGATGCGAGGTCCAGCGCTCCTGGCGCAGGTCGATGCCGGTGGCCAGCTGTGCAGCACCGCCGGCCAATGGCATCAGCTCGCGCTGCATGCCCCACCAGCCCTGCCACTGCTCGGTGCGCCCGCGGTTGCGGATCGACGGGAACAACTGCTCGGCCGCGCCCGCCGGCAACGAGGTGAAGCCGGGCAGGAAATCCAGTGTCTCGGCGACCCGCAGCAGGGGCTCGGCGCGCACGGTGCCCGACGTGGACAGGCTGACATCGCTGCGTTGTGCGCTGATGCCGGCATCCCAGCTGCGCCGGCCCTGGTCGCGGCCAATGCCGAAGGTGACGTCGGCGTCGGTGGCACGTACATGCGGACGCACGTTGCCGGCTTCGCGCAGCACGCTGTTGAAGGTGAACCCGTACAGGCCGATGGCAACGGCGGTTGGACCAAGGTCGAAGCGTTGCCGGTTGTGGCTGGCCCGCGCCTCGGCGTAGGCATAGCGACCTTCGCCGCGCTCATGCCGGTAGCGCAGGTAGGTCGAGGCAGTATCCGAGGCCGGTTGCAGCGAGCGTGGTCGGGCGCTGTCGAACCAGCAGGCACCATCGCGCCGCGTCAATGGGCCTTCGCAGCGTTCTGCCGGCCAGTAGCGTCCATCGCGGAACGCGCCGATCAGGTACTGCGAGGTTTCCGCATGCCATTGGCGGCGATCACCGGCCACGTGGTCGATGCGGTGCAGGTCGATGCCGGCGAACCAGCGGTCCCCTCCGTCGCGCACGCCGCCGGTGGCCGCCTGCACGCGATACTGGCCAGCGTCGCCGCGCCCGCTCAGGCCGGTCTGCAGCATGGCTTCCGGGCCGTCAGCCTGGTCGCGCAGGATGATGTTGACCACGCCGGACATCGCGTCGGCACCATAGATGGCCGAGGCGCCGCCACGTACCAGCTCGATGCGTTCGACGAAGCTGAGCGGGATTCCCCCAAGATCGGTGAGCCCACCCTGTTCCAGCGACACCATGGGATAGCGTGGCAGGCGCCGGCCATTGACCAGGAACAGGGTCGCACGCGGGCCCATGCCGTCCAGGCTGGTGGTGGTGGCCGCACCCACCGGCAGGTACTGCGAATCGCCACTGCGCGAGGTGCTCATCGCCGGGTGGCCGTTCATGCCCGGCAAGTGCCGCAACAGGTCGAACAGGCTGCCGTAGCCGCTGCGCAGGATGTCATCGCGGTCGATGATGGTGACCGGCAGCGTGGTCTGCACGGAGGTGCGCGGCAGCCGGCTGCCGGTGACATGGATCGGCGCCAGTTCCACCTGCGGCGGCGCGTCGGCGGATTTGTGTGGCGAACGTGCTGCGGGCGTGGCGCGTGCCGCGACCGACGGTGGCGATGGCGGTGCGGGGCGGGTGCGGCGGACGACGAATCCGCCAGCAGGCGTACGCAGGATGTTCACCGGCATGCCCGCGACCAGTTCCTTCAGGGCCGCAGCCGCATCGCGGTGGCCATGGGTGCCGGCCGTGCGCAGGCCATCCAGCTCACGCGCATCGAACAGCAGGGCAATGCCGCTCTGTCGCGCCCATTGCTGCAGGGCCGGCGCCAGCGGGCCTGAACCAACATCGACCTCCAGGGTGCCCGCTTGCTCGGCCGCAGCGGCAGACGGCAGCGCGGGGATGCCCAACGCGAGGCAGAACAGGGTGCGGAGCAGCAGCCCCCCCTGCAGCGCGCCCGGTACTGCCATCACCGCAGGCCTCCTCAGTACGTGCGGCGCAGTTCCAGCGCGCCATCCGGTCGCGTCTGGCCAGCCACCGACCAGCCCAGTTCCAGTGCCGACAGCAGTTCCTGCGCGTCGCCGGCACGGAAGGTACCGCTTACCGCCAGGCTGGCGATCTCCGGATCGGCGATCACCAGCGGCGTGTGGCCGTAGCGGTTCATGCGTTCGACCACGATCGACAGCGGTGTGGCATCGAACACCAGCTGTCCCTGCAGCCAGCCTTCAGCAGGGGCATTGGACGACAGTGCCGGACCGGGCTGGATGCGGCCCGACGGCAGTACCTGCAGTTGCTGGCCGGGCGCCAGGGTGTGCTGGGTGCCCCCGCTGCTGACTTCCACCGCACCTTCCAGCAGTGCGACTTCGACCAGGCCATCATGCAGGCGTTCCACCTGGAAGGTGGTGCCGATGTCGCGGATGGTGCTGTCGCCGGCGCGCAGCTGCAGGGCCTTGCCCGACGGTGCGACCTGCAGCTGCAGGCGGCCACGTTCCAGCACCAGGTTGCGATGGCGCCAACCGAAACGGGCGTGCAGGGTGGTGCCCGCATCCAGCGTGGCCACGCTGCCATCGGCAAGCGTCTGCAGCCGGGGCTGGTGGGAATCGTTGGCGTAGCGCAGCGGCGTGGGGTTGCCGTCGACGGCAATCATCCAGCCGATCCCGATGGCCAGGCAGACGCCTGCGGCAGCGGCCACTGCCGACAGCCAGCGACGCGGCGCCGGCCGTGCCGCACGTGCCGCGGCGGTGCGCAGCCACGGGTCGGCGGCCAGTTCCTCGCCCTGCTGGAACAGGGTCTCGGCCTGGATCCAGGCAGTGACATGGGCCGGATCCTCGGCCAACCAGTCCTCGAACGTCTCGCGCTCGCCCGGCGTACAGTCCGGAGCCTCCAGCCGCGCCACCCAGGCGCTGGCGCGTTCGAACAGCTGCGTATCTTCCCTGGGCCTGGCGTGACTCATCCGTTGTCCCTGTCGTTGTGCAGCGGATCCGTTCCGAGTTCCTGGCGCAGGCCCTGCAGGGCGCGGGCGATGTGTTTTTCCACGGTCTTGGCAGTAATTCCACAGTGCCGCGCGATCTGCGTATAGCTCATGCCGGTGATCCGGTTGAGCAGGTACACCTCGCGCGCGCGCTCGGGCAGCTTGAACAGGGCCTGCCGCAGCAGGGACAGCATCTGCCCGGACTCGGCCTGGCGCAATGGATCGGGCGACGTGCTGGAAGGCTCGTTGCCGCCATCATGTTCGGCGAGGGAAAGATGCGGCCGCGACTGCGACGAACGGCCGCGGTCTGCCAGGCGGTTGCGGGCGATACGATACAGCAGCAGCCGCAGCTCGTCGGCACTGTGCGCGCGATAGCGGATCAACCGCTCCATGCAGTCCTGCGCGATGTCCTCCGCATCCTCCGGCCCGACACCGCGCGTGCGCAGGAACGCACACAACGGCGCGCGTTCCTCCCGCACGAACGCAATGAACGCGTCCGCCGGCGCGGACAGGTCCGGCGCGCGATGGATCAGAGGAGAGGGGGCGGACAGGGCTGGCCTCGGACGTCGGTGGCGGGTACGTCTTCGAGTTTTACGCGACGATGACCGGATGGGGAAGAGTGTGCGTGGCCCACGAATCCATTGTGAATGCGTTCATGTTTCGAGGGCCGCTGCACTGGGGGAGGGCGCACCGTCCGGACGTTGAACTTTCGACCCGTGCGTTGCGGGTGGAGAGAGAGAACACATGAAGCATTCGAAGTTGAGCCTGGCCCTGACAGCGTTGCTGGGCATCACCGCCATGGCGGCGGTTGATGACGTCATGGCAATGAATTATCACGTGCAGGACGATCGCGTCTTCCTCAGCGGCGGCGTAACCGTTGCCGATGTGGTGGCGCTGCCCGCGCTGCTGACCAAGGCGCAGGCCGAAGGACGCCCGATCCGCGAAGTCGTGCTGCGCACGTCCAACGGTGGCGCGCTGATCGCCGGCGAGTGGCTGCAGGCGGTGATCCGCACCCAGGGCCTGGACACGATTGTGTCCGGCCACTGCATTTCGTCCTGCTCGATCATGCAGTCCGGCGGCGTCAACCGTTATCTCGGCGGCGACCTGCCGCTGGTCGATTCGGTGCAGATCCATGCCGCCAGCAGTGGTGGCAGGATCACCTACGCACCGTCGCCGCGCATGACCCAGATCTACACCGGCAACTATGGCGGCGGCATGGATGCCGGCCTGCTGCACAAGGCCATGTATGAGGTGGTGCGGCCCAATGGCCTGCTGGTGTTCCGCGACCCGGCGCGCACCACGGGTACCTCGGTCACCTTCGATCCGGATGGCAGCGGCAGCAAGCTGGAGTCGTTCCCGGGCCAGGACATCCGCGGCAACAACATCATCAACACGGCAGGCTATCGCGATCCGGGCGACACCCTGCATGTGACCAGCAACGTCAGCGGCGACATCAATCCGGGCTACCTGCGCACCGCGCGCCAGTTGCAGGCCTTCGTCGACGACGATTTCGCGCGCTGGAACACCGACTGGGCCAGCACCTACATCAACTACGCGGTGAGCCTGTACAACGTCTCCACGCGGGGACCGAACGGCATCGGCACGCAGTCGCTGCAGCAGCTGCTTGCCGACCCCGACCTCCAGGACGAACTGCGCGGGCAGCTGCGGCTGGCCGATCTGGATACCTCGACCCTGGCCAACTCCGCCGGCGTGATCCGTGTCAGCAATGGCGCCACCTGGCGCACCGCCGAAACCACCGGCGCCGATTTCATGCTGGTCGACAACGGCACCATCGCGCTGGAGGGCGGCGCGCTGCGTACCCCCGAGCTGCGGGTGATGCCGGGCAGCGTGGTGGTTGGCCATGGCGATATCGCATCGGTCGGCACCGACAGTGATGCGTTGCTGGATGGCACCGGCCCGTCCTGGCGCGAAGACGGCTTCAACCGACTGCGCGTGTTCGGCACGCTGATGCCGCGTGGCGGTGATCTGGTGACCCACGGCTACGTCAACATCATGCCCGGCGGGCAGGTGCTGTTCGATGTTACCGAGGCCGGTGGCACCGGCAGTGGCCGCCTGCGTGTCGGCAGCTTCTACGATGGCGGTGCCGAAGAGGGGGCGCTGGTGATCGCGCAGGGCGCACACCTGGCGTTGAACGTCGCCCAGGGCTTCTATGCCGGCACCTACCGCCGCGATCTGGTGGAAGGGCCCATCTACCAGGGCGGTTTCCAGGATGCCGTGCGACTGGGCGACACCGGCTACAGCGCCAGCATCACCGCGGGCGAAGTATTCCGCCCGCGCCACAATTCGCTGCTCAGCTTCAACGTCAACCAGACGGCCGACGGGCTGTGGCTGACCGCCAACCCGGGCTTCGATCAGCTGGGGCTGTTTGCCAACGGCACCTCCGGCGATGGACTGGGGCGCGCGCTGGCAGCCGCATCGGATCGCCAGGACAGCGGCCTGAAGTCGCTGCTCGGCGCACTGCAGTTCACCGACCGCGATGTGATCGCACAGCAGGCCGGCGCCCTGCGCGGTGATGCACACGCCAGCCTGCGCCTGGCCGACAATGCACTGCTGGGCAGCATCGGCAACGTGGTGCAGCAGCACCAGGCGGCGATGCGCAGTGGCGGCGATGCCGATGGCCTGGCCTCGCAGGCGGCGCAGTCGGTGTCGGCGCAGCCGGGCATGCGCCATGGCAGCCTGTTCAACCAGCTGGCCATGCATCTGGTCGAGCCGGCCGGCGAGGCGGCGGGCGACAGCCGCGCGGCGGGTGGCAGCCGTGGCCTGTGGGCGCGCGGTTTTGCAAGCCATGGCCGCATCGACGCCGACGGTGGTGTGGCCGGCCTGAGCCATAACATCGGCGGCATCGTGGTCGGTGCCGACACGCGCGTGGCCGATGACCGCGTCACCCTCGGGGTCAGCGTGGCCGCCGCGGACATGTCGACCAAGGCCAGCGATGGCTCCGGTTTCAGTGGCGACGTGCGCGCGCTGGATGTGGGCGGCTACCTGGATGCGATCTATTCGCGTGGCTACCTGTCGGCGGCCGTGCGCTACACCGACCTGCGCCACGATACCCGCCGCAGCCTTTCGGCCATCGATGGCCTGCAACAGCCACTGCGCGCCCGATACAGCAACGACGCGATCTCGGCGCGGGTGGAGCATGCGTTCTCCTTCACCACCGGCAAGGGACTGGTGATCCAGCCGCTGTTGCCGGTGGTGGATTACGCGCGGACCTCGGCCACCCGCTTCAACGAAGGGCAGGGCGCTGGTGCGCTGGTGGGGCGCGGCGGCAGCCTGGAGAGCATCCGCGTGGGTGCCGGCGTGCAGCTGTTCAAGACCTTCGAAGGCAACAACGGCGAGCGCATCACCCCGCGTGCCCGCGTCGTCTGGCAGAAGGAGCTGGGCGATTCACAGGCGCGCTACAGCACCGGTTTTGCTGCGGCCCCGGACCTGGTGTTTGGTGCCAGCAGCCAGGCCGTGGGCGAACAGGTGCTGGCCTGGAACGTGGGCGTGACCAGCCGCGCCAGCGAGCGCCTGTCGATCATGGCCGACTACGTGGGTGAGCGCCGCGACGGGCAGATCCAGAACGGCGTGATGCTGGGCCTGGGCTACCGGTTCTAAGGGGTACGCGGCCCCGGCGATATCCGTATCGCCGGGGCCATCCCATCAGGGCAGGTGCTGCGGTATGGTCGGCAGGGAAATCCCGCCAGGCCCCGTCATGCAGATCGCCGTTTTCAGTGCCCGCCCCTACGATCGTCGCTTCCTCGACGAGGCCAACCAGCGCGATGCGGCCGGGCAGGGCTTTGCGTTCGTGTACTTCGATGCCGCGCTGGACGTGCATACCGCTGCGTTGGCACAGGACTGCGCCGCCGTCTGCGTGTTTGTCAATGACCGCCTCGACGCGCCGGTACTGCACGCGCTGCATGCGCTGGGCGTACGCGCCGTACTGCTGCGCTGTGCCGGCTTCAACAATGTGGACCTGGCCGCCGCGAAAGCGCTGGACCTGTTCGTCGCACGGGTGCCGGCCTATTCCCCCGAAGCCGTGGCCGAGCACGCGCTGGCGCTGGTGATGACGCTCAACCGGCAGACCCATCGCGCCTACAACCGCGTGCGCGAGGGCAACTTCATGCTCGATGGCCTGCTCGGGCGCACCCTGCATGGGCGCACGGTCGGCATCGTCGGCACCGGCAAGATCGGCCTGGCCACCGCGCGCATCTTCAAGGGCATGGGCTGCACCGTGCTGGGGCATGATCCGTATCCGTCGCCGGCCTTCGCCGGCGTGGGCGACAGGGTTGGACTGGATGAACTGCTGGCGCGCGCCGATATCGTCTCGCTGCATTGCCCGCTGACGCCCGATACCCAGCACCTGATCAACGACGCCTCGCTGGCGCGGATGAAGACCGGCGCGATGCTGGTCAACACCTCGCGCGGCGCGCTGGTGGATACCCATGCGGTGATCCGCGCGCTGAAATCGCGGCGGCTGGGTCATCTGGCCATCGACGTCTACGAGCAGGAAAGCGCGCTGTTCTTCCAGGACCTTTCCGGCGAGATCATCGACGACGAGGCCTTCCAGCGCCTGATGACCTTCCCCAACGTGCTGGTGACCGGCCACCAGGGCTTCTTTACCGTTGAGGCGCTGCAGGAGATCTCGGCGATCACGTTGGGGAACCTGCGGGATTTTGCGGAGGGGCGGGTGTGTGCGAACCGGGTGAGGGCTTAGCAGACACGATGCGGAAATGGGCCTCGCCCATTCCTCGCCTGGGGTATTTACTTTGGATGAATATCATATGAAGCTGTCGTGAAGGGGCTTGTGCCCCTGAAGGTACAGGGGGGCGCAAGGGACGGCGCAGCTACTTTCCGGCCGGAACATGACGCCAGCACACGTCGGTGGATTACCGAACGTCTGGTGATTGCCGACGCATTTGGACAAAGGGATGTTCCATGCGTATCTGGCAGTGGCAGGCGTTGTTGGGCGCGGCATTGGTCGTGTCATCCGGGTGGACCTGGGCGAGTAGCCCGGTCACCCCGCATACCGAGTACTACAAAAAGATCAAGAACGGCGAGGGGCTGGCACCGCTGACCTCGAGCCTGTTCGGGGATAGCATCAGCCCCAGCTCGGGGTCGACCGAATTTGTCGTTACCGACATCGACTTGCCAGGCAACAACGCGCTGCCGGTGCGATTGCAGCGTCGTCTCGCTGTGCAGTCCTTCAAGGACCGGCAGCCGTTGGGGGGATTCGGCAGCTGGGACATCGAAGTCCCCTACATGCACGCCACCTTCGACTCCATCTGGAAGTGGAACGAGTCGGGTAATGGCGCCACCCAGCGTTGCTCGCAGACCTTCTACCCCAAGACGCGTACCGGCGTGGGCACCTTCGAGATATGGACCGGCGTGCAGGTGCGTGTCCCCGACCAGGGCGAGCAGGAGATGCTGCTGATCGCCAACGCCTCCAACCCTAAACCCACCAACGGTGAAACCTATCGCTGGGGTACTCGGGGCAACATGCGCCTCAGTTGCCTGGGCTCGACGGCCAATGGCTATCCCGGTGAGGGATTCCTGGGCGTGGATGCATCGGGGAATCGCTACTTCTTCAATGTGGGTATTGAACGAACAGCCGGTTTCATGGATCTCGGCCAGGGCGTAGGTTCAAAACTGGTGCGTGTTCTGCTGATGGCCAGTCGGGTCGAAGATCGCCACGGCAACTGGGTAGCCTATGACTATTCGGGCGACAAGCTGGTTGGCATTCGCGGCAGTGATGGTCGCGCCATCTCCATTGCCTATGCCGGGGACCGTATTGCAAGTGCAACAGCCAATGGCCGTACCTGGAGCTATGAGTACAACGAGGGCTCCGGTGCAATGGGATTCGCACGCTGGCCTGCGCTGCGTGCCGTGCAGCAGCCGGATGGTGCTCGCTTCGGCTATGAGTACAGCTGGCAGGACGGCGGATTCGGGGGCCTGAACCCGGAGTATCAGAGCTGGGATGGTGAACCGAAGCTCTGCATCAAGCCCACGTTCGAGCAGTCTGGATTCACCCTGATCGCGACCCATCCATCAGGAACGCGTGGACAGTTTGAGTTCAAGTACCTGCGCCGCACCCGGCTGGGTGTAAAAAGTACCGCTTGCGCAGACATGGGCGGTGGGCGCTACGCGCAACGCGCCTCCAATGCGTTCGACCTCTTCGCGATCACCAGCAAGACGCTGACGGGGCCCGGGTTGGGCAGTTTGACCTGGACGTACGAGTCGGGCGGATATGACTCGGGCCTGGCCAACTCCGCAGTGTCGACGATTGTGGAGCCAGATGGTACGCGCCGTCACAGTGTGTTCGGACGAAAACTCGACGAGAACGAGGGGCAGTTGCTGCAGGAGGCGGTGCGTGCGCCGGACGGTCAGATCGTCCAGGTCATCACCAATACCTATATGAGTTCGGACGAGGTCCAGGCCGGACCGTTCCCGGACAGCTACGGTTCGATGACCGCGGCCGATGATCCCTTCGCCGTCAAGATTCGTCCCCTGAAGCAATCTGTGCTCAGCCAGGATGGCGTCAACTTCGTCAATACGACCGATCAGTTCGATGCGCATGTGCGGCCGGTGGTGCAGACCGAGAGTAACTCGTTGGGGCGCGCGCGAACGCTGAGAACCACCTACTTCGACGACACGGGTCGTTGGATACTCAGCCAAGTCGCGCGCAGCACACAGAGCGTTGGCGGCGTTGAGATTGAGACCGAACGCACCGAGTTCGACTCGATGGCGCGCCCGCAACGTGCCTACGCCTTCGGCGCGTTGCAGCAGACGCTGGGCTATCACGCCGATGGCACGCTCGCCTCCGTGGCCGATGGCAAGGGCAATGCCATTGCGCTTGGCAGCTGGAAGCGTGGCCTGCCGCAGAGTGTCGCGTACCCGGACGGCAGCAGTGCCTCGCTGCAGGTCGATGACAATGGCTGGGTGCGCGCAGCGGTGGAGCCCAATGGTGCCAGCCGAAGCTTCGACTACGACGGGATGGGCCGAATCGTACTGGCGACCCAGGCCGCCAATGACAGCGTGGCCTGGAATCCTTCTACAACGCGATTCTTCCAGGTGGCGGGAGCGGAGATCGGGCTGGAAGCGGGACATTGGAAGCGCGAGTCCAGTACCGGCAACGCACGCGCGGTGACGTACTACGATGGGTTGTGGCGCCCAGTATTGGAAGAGTCGTTCGACGCTGCGGACCGTGGCGGTACATTGCGCCAGACGGTGACCCGTTATGACAGCAATGGGCGCCTGGTTTTTACCTCCTATCCGACGCGCGCGGCGTCCGACTTCCGCTCGGCGCTGCCCGGCACCCATACCGGCTATGACGCGCTCGGGCGCCCCAATCGCAGCGAGCAGGACAGCGAACTGGGCCGGCTTGTCACGACCACCGAGCAGATCGGCGGAGGCAGCGTAAGGGTGACCAATCCGCGCGGCATTGCCACCACCACCGACTACTTGATGTACGGCAAGCCCAGCCAGGACACGCCCATCCGGATTCTCCACGCGGAAGGGGTAGTGACGGAGATTCAGCGCGACACGCTGGGCAAACCGCTGTCGATCCTGAGGCGCAACTACGATGGCAGCGTCAGTGTACGGCGCCAGTACGTCTATGACGGCGCCCAGCGGCTGTGCAAGAGCATGGAGCCTGAGACCGGTGCGACCGGCATGGGCTATGACGCTGCAGGCAATCTGCTCTGGTCTGCCTCGGGCCTGACGTTGCTGGGCCCTCAGTGCGACAGCGACGCTGCCTATGCGTCGCCTTCGCGGGCTGACCGCAGCTACGACAGCATGAATCGCTTGCTGACCCTGCGTTTCTCTGATGGCCAGGGTGATCAGGACTGGAGTTATTGGCCGGGCGGGAAAGTCAAGCGTGTGCAGACGCGCAACAACGGCGCCGTCACCACTAACGACTACACCTACAATCTGCGTGGACTGCCCACGTCCGAGAGCGTGGCCTACGACGGTGGCGAGGCCTGGGCGCTGGGCTATGGCTACGATGCAAACGGCGCCTTGGCAACCCATGTGCAGCCGTCCGGCCTGACGATCGACTACGGCCCGAATGCGCTGGGGCAGCCGACGCGAGCCGGAGCCTTCGCCACCAACGTGCGCTATTACGCGAACGGCGGCATGAGCGGCTTCACCTATGGCAACGGCGTCGTGCATCAGATGACGCAGAACGCGCGCGGCCTGCCCGATCGCAGCACCGACAGTGGTGCAGGTGGCAAGGTCATCGATGACGGCTACGACTACGATGCCAATGGCAATGTGGCGGCCATCAGTGACGGCCTGCCGGCAGCCCCTGGAAACCGCGACATGCGTTACGACGGCCTGGATCGTCTGACCACGGTGACGGCGGCCAGCTTCGGAAACGCAAGCTATGCGTACAACGTTCTGGACAATATCGTCACCGCCAGCGTTGGTGCACGGCGGCAGTCCTTTGAGTACGACTTCAACAATCGGTTGACGAACGTGCGGGATGTCGGCAGTGGTGCGACCGTCACCGGGCTTGGCTATGACAGCCAGGGTAACCTGAAGATCCGCAATGGCGTGGCGTTCCGGTTCGACTACGGCAATCGCCTGCGCGAGGTCGATGGCAAGGAGGCCTATCAGTACGACGCGCATGGACGCCGCACCCTGGCCAGTGCGCCCAATGGCAACATTCGTTCCCTCTATGGGCAGGATGGCGTGCTGCGCTATCAGCACGATCAGCGCCAGGCGAAGGGCTTTGACTATATCCAGCTCAACGGCAGCCTTGTTGCCAAGCGTGCCGTGAATATCGCGCCTGCAGCACTGGTCGTAACGGTTCCGGGTTACAGCGCGGACGGTGCGTTTGCGGTGCAGTGGACAGCCGTTGCCGGTGCGCAGCGTTACGAGGTGCAGGAGTCGGGTGGCGGTGACTGGCAGGCTGTCTATCAAGGGCCTGCGCTGAACGTTTCGCTGGCCGGGCGAAGCTCCGGCGTCTATCGCTATCGTGGCCGTGCCTGCAATGGCACTGTCTGCGGTGCTTGGGGTGTGGAAGCCTCCATCCAGGTGGAGCTTGCTCCCACCGCTGCGCCGGTGATCACTGCACCGGCGCAAGGTATCAACGGAACCTATTTCCTGAGCTGGTCAGCGGTACAGGGTGCCGCCCGCTTTGTGCTTGAAGAGGCCGTGGGTGGCGGATGGAGCGTGGTCTTTGATGGTGCTGGCCGCACCTATCAAGTGACCAGCAAACCGGCAGGCACCTATCGCTATCGGGTCAAAGCATGCAATCCACAGGGCTGCGGCGTCTACTCGGCCGAAGCGGCGATTACCGCGCTGTATGCCCCATCCGTACCCGCACTGTCGGTACCTGCTGCGAGCTACAACGGCAGCTACGCCGTCTCTGTTTCGAGCGTGGCACAGGCCAGCAGCTATCGCATTGAAGAACAATTCAACGGAGCAGCATGGACTGAGATCAACCGGATCAGTGGGAATCAACTGGCCATCAGCGGACGAATCGCCGGCAGTTACGCCTATCGTGCCTTTGCATGCAATGACGCCGGGTGCAGTGCGTCAAGCGCCGTAGGCAGTATCGTCGTGACATTGCCACCGGTCCAAGCCACGGCGATCAATCTCGGTGGCGTGAGCTACAGTTCAACCGTGAGCATGTGGTGGGGCGCAATCCCCGCAGCGACGAGCTATCAGCTGATGGAGCAGCTCAATGGGGGTGGCTTCGGACTCGCCCAGGAAGACGGTGCGACCGCCGTGGCCCGAGGCGGCCGCTGGCCGGGACAGTGGGACTACCAGGTGCGTGGCTGCAATGTCGCCGGTTGCGGACCGTGGTCCGCGGTAGCGGGCGTGCGCGTGATTGGTCCTCCGGCGACCCCGGTTCTGCGCGTGCCGGATGGGGTGGGAATCGGCGCGGCTTACTCGATCTCCCTGCTGGAAGTGGCGGACGCGACGCGCTATGAAATCGACGAAAGTACTGACGGCGCCAACTGGTCGCTGATTGCGGGGGATCGAGCCGTTTCCCTCAGCAAGGGCGGCGGAGGCAACTTCTACTACCGTGGTCGTGCTTGCAATCCCGCAGGCTGCAGCCCCAGTTCTGCTGCTGGCCTGGTTGCGATTTCCAGTGCGCCGGCCGTACCTACGGGTGTGAGGATCGTAAAGAGCGGCCCCAACATCTGCTCGGTCATCTGGAATGCGTCGCCGGGTGCCACCTACTACAACATGCGTTCAAGCAGCGGCGGCGCGACCTATAGGGCAGAAGGCATCGGCTACGACCTCGATACGCGCTGCCAGGGTGGTTACAAGGTGCGTGCCTGCAACGCGCAGGCGTGCTCGGCCTGGTCGAACTGAGGTGGGCGCGATGAACGCAGGAATGAAGATGCTGGTGAGTCGAACCGTAGGTGGGGCCGCGCTGATTCTGGGTGGACTGTTCAATCAGGCTGCTGCGGAGACGATTACCTATATCCATACCGATGCGTTAGGGTCACCGGTCGCTGAGACTGACGCGGCTGGCAGCGTTATCCGGCGTACCACCTATGAGCCCTATGGCGCCGTGGTTGGTGGGTCCGTTGCTGATGGGCCTGGCTATGCAGGGCACGTGAGTGATGCTTCGACGGGCTTGAGTTACATGCAGCAGCGGTATATGGATCCAATCCTTGGTGTGTTCCTTAGTGTGGATCCGGTGTCGCCCCAAAGCGATTCGGTGGGAGCATTCGGACGCTACAGGTATGCCAATTCGAACCCATATCGCTACTTTGATCCCGATGGCCGGCGAGCATGTGGCAAAGACACTGACTGCCAGTTGGAGCAGGGGGCATACGGTGGTTCTTCTGCAGGTCGAGGAACGATGGGCACGGGGGCAGTGGGAAGCAGGCAGTCAACTTCGGCGTCACCAAGTTACGGTCGCTCTCCGCAATCGACTGATCCTGCTTGGACGAGAGATCCTGGGCTGAAGCGGCAGATGGAGCGAGCTTGGCAGGACTCCAACCCCGATGCGCCAACTGTATTGTGGGGGCAACCTGGATCGCTGAAGCGGGAACAAGGAGGGTGGATCGTGGCTCCGAACCTGGTTGGCGCCCCTCAATTGATTCGTGCTCAACCTGGTACTCGTGCTCAAATGGGGCAGGATGTGCTTTTCAAGCCTTCAGAGTTTCAGTGTGGTTGCCGAGTTATAGGATTCTTCCATACTCACCCGAATACTCGGGACGAGGGTTATCGCCCTGCAGCTAACGGGTATGACTATCAGTTCCTTGAAGAAATGGGAGTGCCTGGGATGATTAGAAGTCATGAGGGTTATGAGTTCGTACCTATCATGGAGGGACGCAGATGAAACGCTCAGTCATCTTGAAAGTGGGGCTGCTGTTTTCATTGCTGATGGCAGGCGGCTGTGCAGCGAAGGAGCCCCGAGGTGAGAAGGGGTTGGAAGGGCTAGAAAGATGCGTGACGACAATCGAGACTTACGTCCAAGAGACGAGGGGATGGAAACGGGAGATGTATCGCATTGCGGAGGAGTCTTCCGGCACCGCAGATATTGGCTTCTCAGTCCAGCACGTCCATGACAGGGTTCTGCTGCCAGAAGGTGGACTGAAGTCATTTCATGTTGATCTCGACCAGCGATGTTCCAAGGTCATCCGTGAAAGCCACTATCAGTAGCTGGTAGCGGCTTGTTGGCCCATGAAGAGGGTAGATGCGCAGCCATTGACCGCATGTTGCTTGTAGTCCTACAATGTCCAGCTAGGCCGGAATAGCTCAGTTGGTAGAGCGGCGCATTCGTAATGCGTAGGTCGCAGGTTCGACTCCTGTTTCCGGCACCAGTTGTAGTGAAAAGCCCCGGCCTTTGGTCGGGGCTTTTTGTTTGCGCCCGCCGGTTATCATAGGATGGTGACCTCACTGAAGGCTGCAAGCCTTCAGCAACGTCTCGTCATCCCCGCATCCCGTGCCAGCCACCACGCGAGCTGCCGGAGATAACCACCCGCTGCTCCCGCCGATGCACCGATCAGCAGGTGTGCGAGCACCCTGATCCCACGCGCGGCCCGCTCCCGCACCCAAGGCAGGACCGCCACCACCTGCGCACCCAGCAACAGCATCAGTACGTCCAGGCCCAGCGCATCCACCACCGGCAACAACGGCAGCAGATCCGGATTGCAGGCCAGCACGATCACCAGCGCGGCACCCAGCACGGCCATCAGGCGGCGCCCGGCGGGCAGGGTGGTCCAGTGCAGCAGTCGGTTGATCAGGTGCATGGCATTCCTTGTGTCATGTGCCGGAATCCTCATCAGGCTTGATCGGCCGCACCGGCTGCCGCAGCACGGTTTTCAACCGCGCCGCGTCGGTCCTGCGCGGGTCGCTCAGGTAGATCTCATGATGGGGGCCGGCGAAGGTGTAACCCAGTGCGGGCATCACTTCCTCATGCAGATGCGCCAGGACGGGGCCTTCGTCGTCGTAGGCGCCCACGTGCAAGGTCTGCAGGCTGGGGCCCTCGGCAAGGATTTCATTGCGGAGGCTGGGCGGCGCATCCCCCAGCTTCGCGCGCGCCTTGCTGATCGCGGCCTGCCACTGCGTAGGGCCGATGCCCTCGGGCGTGCGGATCATTACGGTCCAGGCCCACTCGTCCTTGCGTCGCGCGATGAAGCTGGCCGGGTCCTCGGCGCTCCACAGCGCCTCCAGCGGTGGCACCACGTAGTCGCGCCCTTCGGCCTTCAGCGCAAACTTCAATGCATAGCTCACCGAATACAGCCACTGCACGGCCTGCAGGTAGGCGGGGGCCGTGTTCGGGTCGCCGCGACCATCGACCATCACGTAGGGCAGGGGCGGCACATCGACCGGTACGAACCTGCCGGCGGGCGGTTGATAGAGCGCCCGGTCGCGCTTCTTGAAGTCGATCTTGTCCATCGGGGGCCTCCTCCTGTGCAGAGCATCCCACGCCAGGCACCCGCCAGTACGCTGAACCGGTTCAGGTGACTTTGCCGAACGAGGGCGAATGGCCCCACGAGCGCGCGGGGCCGCGACGCAGTCCTGGGTCATGCGCCCGTCACACCTGCGCGGTGCGACAACGTGTCGCAGCCAGAATCGGGCCTTTCCTGCGCTCGATCAATGTCAATGCCTTTCTTAAATGGTGGGTGACGGCCTAAAATTGAAAGGCTGACTCGACCCCACCTCCCTGCCTGTCTTCCGGACCGGTGGGACCGGCTTTTGGCCGGAACAGGCAGGGACGGGGAACGGCATTCCCTCGCAATTGGATCGACCGATGATTCCGTTGAAAACCCTTGGGCGCTGGTTGCGCCCGGGCCTGCTGCTGTCGTTGCTGGTGATGCTCACCGGTTGCGATGCGGTGGCCATCCTCAGTCCGAAGGGCCAGATCGGCCAGGATGAGAAGACCCTGCTGATCACAGCCACCGTGCTCATGCTGCTGGTCGTCATCCCGGTCATCATCATGACCCTGACGTTCGCGTGGAAGTATCGCGCCTCCAACACCAAGGCCCGTTACGAGCCGAAGTGGTCCCACTCGACGGCGATCGAGGTGGTGGTGTGGTCCATTCCCTGCATGATCGTGCTGGTGCTGGCGGTCCTGACCTGGCGTTCGTCGCACGCACTGGACCCGTATCGTCCGCTGGATTCGGACGTCAAGCCGGTCACCATCGAGGCGATCTCGCTGGACTGGAAGTGGCTGTTCATCTATCCGGAAGAGAAGGTGGCGGTCGTCAACGAAATCAAGTTCCCGGTCAACACGCCGCTGAACTTCAAGATCACGTCCGATTCGGTGATGAATGCGTTCTTCATCCCGCACCTGGGCAGCATGATCTACTCGATGGCTGCGATGGAGACCAAGCTCCACCTGATCGCCAACGAGACCGGCGAATTCCCGGGCATGTCCTCGCACTACAGCGGCGCGGGCTTCGCCAAGATGCACTTCACCGCCTACTCGGTCACCGATGCCGAATACCGCCAGTGGCTGGACCAGGTCCGCGCCGGTGAGCAGACCCTGGACAAGGCCTCGTTCAAGGCGCTGGGTGAAGCACGCAACGCCGAGTGGTATCCGGTCACCTACTTCGGCAAGACCGAAGAAGGCCTGTTCGACTGGGTCATCGCCAAGCACATGGGCGACAACAAGCATTACGGCATGAAGCACTCGCATGCCGGTGCCGCCGCTGCCGATGCCGCCACCCATGAAGCGCACGAGGGCCATGCCCCCAGTGACGCGCATGATTCCAAGGAATCGGGTGAAAACCTGGATGCCAACGAACACGAACATGCAGGCCATGCCGGCCACGCGGGTTCGGGAGAATGAACATGTTGGGAAAACTCTCTCTTGAGTCGATCCCCCACGATCCGATCGTCCTGACGACGTTGATCGGCGCGGTTCTTGGTGGCCTGGGCGTCGTCGCCCTGATCACCAAGTTCAAGCTGTGGGGCTATCTGTGGAAGGAGTGGTTCACCTCGGTGGATCACAAGAAGATCGGCGTGATGTACCTCATCGTCGCCTTCGTCATGCTGCTGCGCGGTTTCTCCGACGCCATCATGATGCGTACCCAGCAGGCCATCGCCGTCGGTGGCTCCGAGGGCTACCTGCCGCCGCACCACTACGACCAGATCTTCACCGCCCACGGCGTGATCATGATCTTCTTCGTGGCGATGCCGCTGATCACCGGCCTGATGAACCTGGCCGTGCCGCTGCAGATCGGTGCGCGCGACGTCGCGTTCCCGTTCGTCAACTCGCTCAGCTTCTGGCTGTTCGTGTCCGGTGCGGTGCTGATCATGCTGTCGCTGTGGATCGGTGAGTTCGCTGCCACCGGCTGGCTGGCATTCCCGCCACTGTCGGGCATCGAATACAGTCCAAGCGTCGGCATGGACTACTACATCTGGGGTCTACAGGTCGCAGGCCTGGGTACCACGCTGAGCGGTATCAACTTCTTCATCACCATCCTGAAGATGCGTACCCCCAGCATGAAGCTGATGCAGATGCCGGTGTTCACCTGGACCGCCCTGGTGACCAACGTGCTGATCGTCGCTGCCTTCCCGGTGCTGACCATCACCCTGGTGCTGCTGACCCTGGACCGTTACCTGGGTACGCACTTCTTCACCAATGACGGTGGCGGCAACGCCATGCTGTACATCAACCTGATCTGGATCTGGGGTCACCCGGAGGTGTACATCCTGGTCCTGCCGGCGTTCGGTGTGTTCTCCGAAGTCATCGCGACCTTCTCGCGCAAGGCGCTGTTCGGCTACAAGGGCATGGTCTACGCCACCGCCTGCATCGGCGTGCTGTCGTTCATCGTGTGGCTGCACCACTTCTTCACCATGGGCTCCGGTGCCAACGTCAATGCCTTCTTCGGCATCACGACGATGATCATCTCGATCCCGACCGGCGTGAAGATCTTCAACTGGCTGTTCACCATGTTCCGCGGCCGCGTGCACTTCACCACCCCGGTGCTGTGGACCATCGGCTTCATGGTCACCTTCGTCATCGGCGGCATGACCGGCGTGATGCTGGCGATCCCGGCCATCGACTTCGTGCTGCACAACAGCCTGTTCCTGATCGCCCACTTCCACAACGTCATCATCGGCGGCGTGGTGTTCGGCATGTTCGCCGGCATCACCTACTGGTGGCCGAAGATGTTCGGCTTCCGCCTCAATGAGTTCTGGGGCAAGTGCGCGTTCTGGTGCTGGTTCATCGGCTTCTACGTGACCTTCATGCCGATGTACGTGCTGGGCTTCATGGGCATGACCCGTCGCCTGCAGAGCACGGTCAACCCGGCCTATGAGCCGCTGCTGCTGATCGCCGCCGCAGGTGCCTTCATCGTTGGCGCCGGCATCCTGTGTCAGATCATCCAGGTGGCCGTCTCGATCCGCGACCGCAAGAAGACCGTCGACCTGACCGGCGACCCGTGGGATGCCCGTACGCTGGAGTGGGAAACCTCTTCGCCGCCGGCCTTCTACAACTTCGGCACGCTGCCGGAAGTCACCGAGCTGGACGATTTCTGGGAGCGCAAGCAGCGCGGTGAAGCCTGGCCGAAGCCGGCCAAGTACACCGACATCCACATGCCGCGCAACACCGGCACGGGCGTTGTCATCGGTGCCTTCAGCCTGGTGTTCGGCTTCGCGATGATCTGGCACATCTGGTGGCTGGCCATCGTCGGCTTCGTCGGCATGATCGCCACGTTCATCTACCGCACCTTCGACCAGGACGTGGACTACTGGGTCCCGGCCGCCGAGGTGGAACGCATCGAGAACGAACACCGCAAGCACCTGGAAGCCCAGGGCCTGGTGAAGTCGGAGCTGAAGGCATGAGCACCAATACCTCGACCCTGAGCCACGGGCACGCCGCGCACGCGGCGGCCCATGGCCATGACGACCACGAGCACCACGACACCGGCGGCAACACCGTCTTCGGTTTCTGGGTGTACCTGATGAGCGACTGCCTCATCTTCGCCTCGCTGTTCGCCACCTACGTGGTGCTGGCAGGCGGTACCGATGGTGGCCCGACCGCGAAGGACCTGTTCGAACTGCCGTTCGTGGCGTGGGAAACCGCGCTGCTGCTGACCTCGTCGCTGACCTTCGGCCTGGGCATGATCGCCATGCACCGCAAGCAGGTTGGCCAGATGTTCCTGTGGCTGGCGGTTACCTGGCTGCTGGGCTTCGGCTTCATGTGCATGGAAGTCTATGAGTTCCAGCACCTGATCCATCAGGGCTACGGTCCGGACCGCAGTGCCTTCCTGTCGGCGTTCTTCGCCCTGGTCGGCACCCACGGCCTGCACGTCAGCGCCGGCCTGCTGTGGCTGCTGGTGATGTTCGTGCAGCTGAAGAAGTACGGCCTGACCCCGACCAACAAGACCCGCATGGCGTGCCTGAGCCTGTTCTGGCACTTCCTGGACCTGATCTGGATCGGCGTGTTCTCCGTCGTCTACCTCAATGGAGCGCTGTAATGGCACATGACAACCACGCACACGACCACGGCACCGGCGGCGAAAGCCACGGCAGCGTGAAGTCGTACCTGATCGGCTTCGTGCTGGCGGTGGTGCTGACCGTCATCCCGTTCTGGATGGTGATGTCGGGTGATTTCTCGCGCACCGTCAACGGTGTGGTGATAGCGGTCACCGCGGTGCTGCAGATGCTGGTCCACCTGGTGTTCTTCCTGCATCTGGACCGCTCTTCGGAAAGCCGCTGGAACGTCAACGCTGCGGCCTTCACCGTTGTGGTGATCGGCATCATCGTGATCGGTACCCTGTGGGTCATGCACAACATGAACGTGCACATGATGCACTGACGTCCTCGCGACGTTGCCACGCAGAAAGGCCGCCCTCGGGCGGCCTTTCTGTTTGCTGTGGTTGCGCGTTTCGTGCACCCACCAGGCTGGTAGTGCCGGCCGCTGGCCGGCAATTACGCGAAGCCGGCCAGCGGCCGGCTCTACCAGGAGATCCACGCCATGCGTGGATGGGGTCAGATCCCTTGCCTGCGGCAAGGGATCTGACCCCGGACCTGGCGCCTCACCCCACCCGGCGCAGGAATTCCTCGGCGTCCATCGGTCGACCCAGGTGGTAACCCTGCAACTGATCACACCCCAGTTCGCTCAGGTACTCGCGCTGCGCCTGCGTCTCCACGCCCTCGGCCACCACCTGCAGCTGCAGGGTGCGGCCCAGCGCGATGATCGACGAGACGATGGCGGCGTCCTCGTCATTGCGCTCCAGGTCGTGCACGAACGCACGGTCGATCTTCAGTTCGGTGGCCGGCATGCGCTTGAGGTACAGCAGGCTGGAATAGCCGGTGCCGAAATCATCGATGGCGATGTGCACGCCCATCGCGGTCAGGTCGTTGAGAATCGCGAGGCTGGCATCGACGTCCTTCATCGCCGTGGTCTCGGTGATCTCCAGGGTCAGCCGCGCCGGTTCGATCCGGTGCCGGTGCAGCACCTCGCGCACGCTGTCCAGCAGTGCCGGCGAGGCGAACTGCAGCGGCGAGAGGTTCACCGCCATTGTCCATTCCGTATGCCCGGCCTGGTGCCATGCCCGCAGCTGCGCACAGGCGCGGTCCAATACCCAGTCACCGATCGGCAGGATCAGGCCGCTGCGCTCGGCAATGGGGATGAACACGTCCGGCGCCAGCAGTCCCAGCTCCGGGTGCTGCCAGCGCAGCAGCGCTTCGGCCCCGGTGGCCGGTGCGCCGGCGGCAGGGAACTTAGGCTGGTAATGCAGGATCAGTTCGTCGCGGGCGATGGCCTTGCGCAGGTCCTGCAGCAGGCGCAGCTGGCGGTTGGCACTGAGCTGCATCGACGGGGTGAAGAAGGTGTAGCCGTTCCGCCCGGTTTCCTTGGTGTGGTACATCGCCGCATCGGCGTGGGCCATCAGCTCGCGCTCGTTGCCGGCGTCATCCGGGTACAGGGCAATGCCCAGGCTGGCGCTGACCTGCAGTTCGGCCGCATCCAGCAGGAACGGTTCGCCGGCCGCGGCGATGATGCGCTCGGCCACCACCACCGCATCGTCGGGAATGTCGATGGCCAGCACGATCACGAACTCATCGCCGCCGAGGCGGGCCAACGTATCCTGCGGTCGCAGCTGGCCGCCGATGCGCTGTGCCACCGCCACCAGCAGGCGGTCGCCGAGCTGGTGGCCGTACGCATCATTGACCGCCTTGAAGCCGTCCAGGTCGCAGAACATCACCGCCACTGCATGGTTGCGGCGCCGCGCCTTCTCGATGGCCTGCTCGATGCGGTCCTGCAGCAGCATGCGGTTGGGCAGCTGGGTCAACGGGTCGTGCAGCGCGGCCTGGATCAGCTTGTCGTTGGCGTGCGCCAGCGAATCGGCCAGCAGCCCGGTGCGCACGCGCATCTGCCGGTCGAACAGCGAGGCGACCAGGGCGATGCCCAGCGTGGCCACGGTGGTGACGATCACCAGCACCGCCAGCCAGCGCGTGTCGATGCCGCCACTGCCGACGGCGCCACAGATGCTGCCTTCGGGGAAGCGCGCCGCCGCCATACCGGTGTAATGCATGCCGACGATGGCCAGGCCCATCACCAGCGAAGCAAGCGCGCGCAGCAGCAGGGTGTTGCGCCGCTCGGCGCGCAGGCGGAAGGCGATCCACAGTGCGGCGCCGGCGGCACCGATGGCCACCGCGATGGACGCGGCAAACCAGCCCGGGTGGTAGTCAATGCCGGGCTGCATGCGCATCGCCGCCATGCCCAGGTAATGCATGGTGGCGATGCCCAGGCCCATCAGCACGGCCCCGGCCAGCAGCCGGCGCCACGGCAGGCTGGGCCGCGACACCAGCCACAGCGCATAGGCTGAGGCGCCGATCGAGACCGCCAGCGAGTACAGGGTGATGCCAAGGTCGTAACCCACCGGAATCGGCAGGTCGAAGGCGAGCATGCCGATGAAGTGCATCGACCAGATGCCCAGGCCCATGGCCGCCGCGCCGCCGGCCAGCCACCAGCGGGCCACGCGACCCTCGGCCGTGGCCAGGCGCCCGGCCATGTCCAGCGCCGTGTACGAAGCAAGAATGGCCACCAGCAGGGAGATGATGACCAGGCTCTGACTGTAGCTGCCAGTCATGATGAATCCAGTGGGGGAGGGAGGGGCGCCCGCAAGGCGCACGCCCGCGACCCCTATCGGCGCAGGTGGGCAGGACTTGAGTGGTCGCAGCACCTGCGACCCGGCTCGGCTATCCTGCCACGCCTGTTCCCGTTGCTGGAAATCATCCGATGGCAAAAGCCCGCACCGCCTACGTCTGCAATGAATGCGGCGCCGAATTCAGCAAGTGGCAGGGCCAGTGCACCGAGTGCAACGCCTGGAACTCGCTGTCGGAGATCGTGCTGGAAAGCGCGGCGGCGGCCAAGGCGCCGGCTTCGCGCCGGGCCGGCTGGGCCGGCAAGATCGACCCGCCGAAGATCACCGCCCTGAAGGACGTGGAGCAGACCGAGCATCGCCGGGTCTCCACCGGCATCGGCGAGTTCGACCGGGTGCTGGGCGGCGGCCTGGTCGAGGGCGCGGTGGTGCTGGTCGGTGGCGATCCGGGCATCGGCAAGTCGACCCTGCTGCTGCAGGCGGTGGCGAAGATGGCGGCCGAACTGCCGGTGCTGTACGTCACCGGCGAGGAATCGCTGGCGCAGGTCGCCGGCCGCGCGCACCGCCTGGAGCTGCCGCTGGACGGGGTCAACGCGCTGGCCGAGACCGGGGTCGAATCGATCCTGCAGCATGCGTCCAAGGCCGGCCCGCGGCTGATCGTGGCCGACTCCGTGCAGACCCTGTGGACCGAGAGCCTGACCGCTGCGCCGGGATCGGTCAGCCAGGTGCGCGAGAGCGCGGCGCGGCTGGTACGGTTCGCCAAGGAGACCGGCACCGCCGTGTTCCTGGTCGGCCACGTGACCAAGGAGGGCGGCATCGCCGGCCCGCGCGTGCTCGAGCACATGGTCGACGCGGTGCTGTATTTCGAGGGCGAGAGCGGCAGCCGCTTCCGCCTGCTGCGCGCGTTCAAGAACCGCTTCGGTGCGGTCAACGAACTGGGCGTGTTCGCGATGGGCGACAAGGGCCTGAAGGAGGTCTCCAACCCATCGGCGATCTTCCTGTCCGGCGGCAGCACCCATCAGCCGGGCAGCTGCGTGATGGTCACCCGCGAGGGCACCCGGCCGCTGCTGGTCGAGGTGCAGGCGCTGGTCGATGCGTCGCCGCTGTCGAATCCGCGCCGTGTCGCGGTCGGCCTGGAGCAGAACCGCCTGGCCATGCTGCTGGCGGTGCTGCATCGCCATGGCGGCGTACTGGTCGGCGACCAGGACGTGTTCGTCAATGTGGTCGGTGGCATCCGCGTGCAGGAGACCGCGGCCGATCTGCCGGTGCTGCTGGCGGTGTTGTCGTCGCTGCAGGACCGGCCGCTGGCGGAAAAGACGATTGCGTTCGGCGAGGTGGGCCTGTCCGGCGAGATCCGACCTGTGCCCAATGGCGAAGACCGCCTGCGCGAGGCCGCCACCCATGGCTTCAAGCGCGCCATCGTGCCCAAGGCCAATGCGCCCAAGGGCGGATCGGTGAAAGGCATGGAAGTGATCGCGGTGGAGCGCCTGTCCGAGGCCATCGACGCGGCGTGAGGCACTGGGGGGACTGCTGCGGGGCCTGCCTCCACATACGTCATATACGGCAACGGTCAGGCTGGCTGTGCTAGTTTTTCCCGCTCGACGAAGGCGCCCTCTGGCGCCTTTCCGTGCCCAGGAGTAAACGATTACATGCAGGACACCGCGCTCACCGCCCCCAACGCCGAGATCCGTCGTGCCGGGGTCGATCTCAATGGACTGATGACGGTGCTGGGCAAGCACCTGTATTCCACCCCGGTGGTGGCGCTGCGCGAACTGGTGCAGAACGCGCACGACTCGATCATCCGCCGCCGCATCGAGCAGCCCGGCGTCCAGGTGCCTTCGCGCATTTCGGTGCAGGTCGATGCCGGTGCCGGCGTGCTGCGCATCACCGATACCGGTGCCGGCCTGACCCGCCAGGAGATCCACGACTACCTGGCCACCGTCGGCGTCGGCTATACCCGTGGCCTGCGCCAGGGCGGCGAGGATGATGAAGGCCTGATCGGCATGTTCGGCCTCGGCTTCCTGTCGGCCTTCGTGCTGGCGCGCCGGGTCAGCGTGCGTACCACCTCGTACCAGACGCCGGAGCTGGGCCATCTGTACGTGTCCAGCAATGCCGAGCAGTACACCGTCAGCGAAGTGCCGGCACGCGCGGTCGGCACCGAGGTGGAACTGGAACTGCATCCGGATTTCCTGCCACTGGCCAACGAGGCGCGCCTGCATGAGGTGCTGGGCCGCTACTGCGCGCTGCTGTCCGAACCGATCTTCATCGGTGCTGCGACCGAAGCGCTCAACCCCGAGCCGCCGCCGTGGCGGGGGCAGGGTGACGTGGCCGTGCACCCGGTGCAGGCACGCCGCCAGGCACTGCAGTTCGCCGCGCGCTTCGAACACGATTTCGAGCCGATCGTCACCGTGCCGCTGCGGGCCGACGGCAACAGCGATGCCACCGGCCTGCTGTGGGTGCAGGATGGTGCCACCTATGGCACCAGCGACAACCGCAACCTGTCGGTGTTCGTGCGCGGCATGCTGCTGGATGACGATGCCCGTGACCTGCTGCCGCCGTGGGCCGGCTTCATCGGCGGGGTGATCGAATCCTCGCGGCTGACTCCCACCGCCAGCCGCGAAGACCTGCAGCGCGATGACCAGTACCGCGCTGTGCAACATGCCTTGCTGGAGGCGCTGATCGATGGTCTGGCCGACGTTGCGCGGCAGCAGCCGGAGGCGTGGCGACGCGTATTGAGCCGCCACAACGAGGCGCTGCTGGGCGCGGCGCTGTGCGATGACCGCCTGTTCGACCTGCTGATGGAGCATGTGCGCGTGCCGACCTCGCAGGGCGACCTGCCGGCCAGTGCCCTGCCGGCGCGCGGTGCCGTGCATGTCATCCTCGACAATGGCGGTGGCTTCGAAGAGATGCTGTTCCGCGCGATGGGGGTGCCGGTCGCGCATGGCCATCGCTACGCGGTGGTGCCGTTCCTGCGGCGCTGGGCCCAGGCCAAGGGCCTGCGCCTGGTTGAACTCGGCACCGAGCAGGGCAATCGCGCACTGTTCCGCAGCGATGACAGCCTCGACGACGCGCAGCTCGCATGGCTGCGCGAACAGCTGGGTGATGGCGAGCAGCTGCTGCCGGCGCGTTTCAGCCCGGAAGCACTGCCGGTGGTGGTGGTGCCCGACCGCGAGGCCGAACTGAAGCAGCGCCTGGAAGACGACGAGAACGACAAGCGCGTTTCGATGGCGGCGCTGCGCCTGGCGCGCCAGTTCACCGCACGCATCGAATCGCGCGCACCCTCGCGGCTGTACCTCAACCTCGACAACCCGGCGGTGCAGGCGCTGCTGCGCGCCCAGCGCGAGGGCCACCCGCAGGCCGAAGCGGCGGCACGCCTGCTGCGCTCGCTGAAGATCATCGTCGCTGCGCAGGGCCGTCCCTTGGCCCGGGCAACGACCGCCACGCAGGGCCCGGATCTCAACGGCGCCTTTACCGATATCGCCGGTGCTCTGCAGCAGATGCTGCGCTGAGCACCGCGCCCTCTCATCCAGCCTTCGCTAGACAGGAGTACTTACCCCATGGACATCTGGAACTGGGTCGAAAAACTGCAGGGCGACCTGCGCCAGGCCGGCCAGGCGCAGAACGCGCACCTGCTGAACCGCCTCGCCGACGAGGTCAGTGAACTGCAGATCGACCGCGTCGATGCACTGCTGCCCGAAGCACGCGCACTGGGCAAGGCGCTCGACAACCCCTGGGTCGACGTCTACGTCGGCCACTGGGCGCTGCGCAACCGCGTCGGCAACCGTGTTGAAGGCGAGAGCGCACTTGGCGAAGCCGTTTCGCTGTTCGAGCGGGCACACCGCGAAGACACCCTGGAATGCCCGCAGTCGATCTGCGTGACCCAGGACCTGGCCGCCTGCTACGGCAACATCGATGGCCCGGGCTGGGTGCCCGAGCGCATCGAGGTGTGCGACGAGACCCTCGGCCGCATCGATCCCAGCTGGGCCTGCTTCCAGTGCCTGAGCTGCGAGAAAGCCGATGCGCTGCTCGACGATGGCCGTGGCCAGGAGGCGCTGGATTACCTGCAGGCGCAGGCCGACGCCGTGGAGGCCTGTGGCAAGGAAGTGTTCGACAGCTTCCCGGAGATGCAGATCAAGATCCTGCTCGCTGTCGGCCGCGCCGACGAGGCACTGGCGCTGATCGAGAAGCGCGAAGCCGAAGTGGCCGCCTCCGGGGAGTACGAGCCGGCCAACTGCACGGTGCCGCGCCGCTTGTCCAAGGCATGGGCGTTGGCCCAGCTGGGCCGCGACGAAGAAGCGCTGCAGCAGCTGGTGCCGTGGAGCGAGCTGACCCCGAATTACTGGCGGCTGTGGGCGAACACCGCCGCAGCGCTGTGCCAGCGTGACCCTGCGCGCAATACGTGGGACCTGGGCACGCGCTTCAACACGATCATCGAGCACTTCGCCCGGGTCGGATCGCATCGCCTGCTGATCGAAGTGGCAGCGCTGAGCCTGGAGCTTGCCCTGCAGCGTGGTGCGCGCTGGGTGGCGCTGCGCCAGCTGGAACTGGCCCGCACCCATCTGGCGCAGCTGCGCCAGGACCGGGGGGCGGCAGCGCTGGTGGCCGGCCTGGCGGCACGCATCGATGCATTGCCGGATGTCGCACCGCTGCCGGTGCCGGCCGGCGAGCTGCTGGCATGGCTGGACGCGCAGGGTGAACAGAACCAGGCGCGCGACCCCGAGCGCGAGGCGCAGTGGTTGCTGCAGGCGCAGGCGCAGCTGCCCGATGACGAGGCCTTGGCCGAGATGGCCGCCTCGGCGCTGAGCGCCTGCGGCGCGCAGGCCGAGGCGCGAGCGCTGTTGTGGCGGTTCGTACGCAGCCATGCGCAGAACGATGGTCCCGCAGCCTACACGCTGATGCGCTGGCTGGCCGAGCAGGGGGACGACGACGGCCTGCGCCAGCTGGCCGAGGTCTACCGCAGCAGCGTGCCGGTGTTCGCGCACTGGTGCGACGTGCAGCGCGCACGCCGGGTGTCCGACTGGCCGGCGCTGGAGCAGGCGGCCCGATCGCTTCTGGAGCTGTCTCCGGGCTCGCACGGCGCGCGCGGCACGCTGGCGCGCATGTACATGGAAACCGGCCGCTTCAGCGAGGCCCAGGCCTGCTATGCGCAGTTGGTGGAGCTGCTGGACGAGCCGAACGCCGCGCATTGGGACCACATGAGTGCGGCCAGCGCGGCGCGCGACTGGGACGCGGTGCGCCGCTCGGCCGCGGCGATCGGCATGGAGCTGTCCAGCCAGGAAGGTGTGGTCGAGGAGCCATGGGGCTGGGTGATCATCCGCAGCGAAGAGAACGGCGAGCCGATGGAGTACTACGCCCGCCGCAGCGGCCCGGTGACCGCGCGCATCGTCGAGAATGCGCCGTCCAACCGCGCCCAGCAGGTGGGCGACTGGGTGGTGTTCGATGCCGCACTGGTGCATCCGGCACCCGAGGAGGAGGAGGAAGCGCGCGAGCATTTCATCCCGACCTATGCGCAGGTGCATGTGCTGGAGCGCGGCGGCTTCGCCCGCAGCTGGATGATCGATGGCGCGCACCCGGGCGAAGAGGCGTGGAACGCCTTCGTCGAGGCGGCCGAAGCGCAGGGTTGGAAGGTGTGGTCGCACAGCCGCCCGGACTACACCGTCACCGACCCCGATAGGGAGGAGGGCACGCTGCCCGGCCTGCTGTTCACCGTCGCCCAGCCGCAGGACCATGCGCCGCTGGCGCTGCACCGCTTCCTCCAGCAGCACACCGCGACGTGGCCGCATCCGCATTGCTGGCTGCGCCTGGCTGAAGCCTGTGACCAGGACCGCCAGCCGCATCTGGACGTGATCGAGCGTTACGGGCTGTAAGCTGCACGCTCCTGTAGAGCCGAGCCTGCGCTCGGCCCACGCGGAAAGCAGCCGAGCATGGGCTCGGCTCTACAACGGATCATCATCACCACCAGGGAATGGAATACATGCGAAAGACAGGGATGTTCGTGATCGCCGGGCTGCTGCTGGCCCCCACCGTGCAGGCCGCACCGGCCTGCCAGGAACCCATGGCCGTTGCCCGTGCCTTGTTCGAGGCCACGACCGGCAATGGTGACCTGCTGGAGCCACCGCCCGCGCTGGTCAGCCCGGCGTTCGGCAAGGCACTGCGTGGCGAGCGTGCCTGCCAGCAGCGCGAAGAGGGCATCTGCACGATCGATTCCGACCCGTGGCTGGATGCGCAGGACGGCGACATTGAAACCCCGGTGCGTTACCGCTGGAAAGAGGCCTCGGCCACTGCCGGCCAGGTCGAGATGCGCTATGCGGTATGGAAGAAGGCCTACGTGACCCGTCTGCCGATGGTGCGCCAGGGCCAGGGCTGCTGGCAGGTCGATGACATCCTCACCAACAGCGGTCGCTCGGTGCGGAAGATCCTGGCGCAGTCGATTCCCTGATCGGCGGCAGCATCCGCGCATGGTGCGGTTCAGTTGCCGGCCAGCGGCCGGCACTACCCGGTGATGTTGGGGTGGGTGCCGACCGTTGGTCGGCATGCCTTTATCGCGAATGCCCGAACACCAGTTCGATCACGAACTGGCTGCCGAAGAACGCCAGCAGCAGCAACAGCATTGCCGCCAGCGTCCAGTGCACCGCCTTCATGCCGCGCCAGCCGTAGCGGCGACGGCCGATCATCAGCACGCCGAACACGATCCACGACAGCACGCTCAGCACGGTCTTGTGCACCAGCTTCTGCGCCAGCAGGTCGTCGACGAACAGCACGCCGGTGACCAGGGTCAGGGTCAGCAGCGCGAAGCCGACCGTGATCACCCGGAACAGCAGCGATTCCAGGTCGGCCAGCGGTGGCAGCGCGCGCAGCCACGGGCGGAACTCGCGGCGGCGCAGGGCGCGTTCCTGCAGCCACAGCATGATCGCCAGCAGCGCGGCGATGCTCAGCGTGGCGTAGGCCAGCAGCGCCAGCCAGGCATGGCTGGCCAGGCGCCAGCCCAGCACCTTGCTCGGCTCGTGGCCGTAGCCGTGATAGGCCAGAAGCAGTACCGCGGCCAGTGGGAACACCACCACGCCCAGCGCCGACATGCGGCCGCGCGCGCCCACCAGCGAGGTCAGCCAGGCCATGCCCAGGCCGACCAGCGACAGCGCGGCGAAGAAGTGCATGTCCGGCCCGCCGTTGGTGCGCATCGCCACCATCACGTGGTAACCGCCATGCAGCAGCATCGCTGGCAGGGCCGGCCACAGCCAGGTGGGGGAGCCGGTGCTTTCATCGCGGCCGAGCGCGCGCACCAGCAGGGCACTGGCAGCCAGGTAGAGCAGGACGGCGATGAGAACGATTGTCATCGTTGCAGTTTCGCATACCCCTGTGATGCTGGCGACGGCCCGGTGGTCGCAGTCCGGGCGGACAGCCGGACCCGTTATACTGTCTGCCTTATTGTCCCCCGCTTTCAGACAGGTTGCGCCGCATGTTCGAGTCCCTGACCCAGCGCCTTTCCGGCACCATCGAGCGCCTGCGTGGCCGCGGCCGCCTGACCGAGGAGAACATCCGCGAGGCGACCCGCGAAGTACGCATCGCGCTGCTCGAAGCCGACGTCGCGCTGCCGGTGGTGCAGGCCCTGATCGAGCGCATCAAGGTGCGCGCGGTCGGCCAGGAAGTGCTGAAGTCGCTGACCCCGGGCCAGGCCCTGATCAAGGTCGTGCGCGACGAGCTGACCGCGGTGATGGGTGCCGAGGCCAGCGACCTGAACCTCAATGTGCCCGCTCCGGCCATCATCCTGATGGCGGGCCTGCAGGGCGCCGGCAAGACCACCACGGTGGGCAAGCTGGCCAAGCACCTGAAGGAAAAGCGCAAGAAGAAGGTGATGGTGGTTTCGGCCGACGTCTACCGCCCGGCCGCGATCGAGCAGCTGAAGACCCTGGCCGAGCAGGTCGGCGTGCTGTTCTTCCCGTCCAGCGCCGACCAGAAGCCGGAGGCCATCGTCCGCGCCGCCATCGACGACGCGCGCAAGTCGTTCGTCGACGTGCTGCTGGTCGATACCGCCGGCCGCCTGGCCATCGACGAAGCGATGATGGCCGAGATCAAGGCCCTGCACGCTGCCGTGAACCCGGCCGAAACCCTGTTCGTGGTCGACGCCATGACCGGCCAGGACGCGGCCAACACCGCCAAGGCCTTCGGTGATGCGCTGCCGCTGACCGGCGTGGTGCTGACCAAGACCGACGGTGACGCCCGCGGCGGTGCCGCGCTGAGCGTGCGCTACATCACCGGCAAGCCGATCAAGTTCGTCGGTGTCAGCGAAAAGCCGGAAGGCCTGGACGTGTTCCATCCGGACCGCATCGCCAGCCGCATCCTCGACATGGGCGACGTGCTGTCGCTGGTCGAGCAGGTGGAGCAGCAGGTCGACAAGGACAAGGCCGCCAAGCTGGCCGAGAAGGTCGCGAAGGGGAAGAAGTTCGACCTGAACGACATGCGCGACCAGCTCGAGCAGATGCAGAACATGGGCGGCATCGGCGGCCTGATGGACAAGCTGCCGGGCCTGGGCAACATCCCCGACCACCTGAAGCAGCAGGTCAGCCAGGGCAAGGAAGTGCCGCGCATGATCGCCATCATCAGCTCGATGACCAAGAAGGAACGGCGCAACCCGAACCTGCTCAACGGCTCGCGCCGCGCGCGCATCGCCAAGGGTTCGGGCGTGACCCCGGCCGACGTCAACAAGCTGATGAAGCAGTACATGCAGATGGAAAAGATGATGAGCAAGATGGCCGGCGGTGGCATGAAGGGCATGTTGCGCAGCATGAAGGGCATGATGGGCGCCATGGGCGGCCGCGGCATGCCGTTCCGTTGATGACGGCCCCGTCCGCAGTGTGATGTAGCGCCCGAGCTCACGCTCGGGCGGCGGCGCGCAGCAGCAGGCTCGACTCTTCCCCTGTCCCGCGCGCACCATGGGGGCCTGTCCGAAACGATGGGCCGTCATGCAGAGTTCCGCTGTAACTTCCCGCGTCGAGGCGTTCTGCCGGCGCTTTGGCATTTCCGTTCCGATCCTGCTGGCACCGATGGCCGGTGCCTGCCCCGTACCGTTGTCCGCCGCGCTGGCCAATGCCGGCAGCATGGGGGCGATGGGCGCGGTGCTGTCGTCGTCGGCCGATATCGGTCGCTGGATGGAGGACTTCCGCGCGACCTCCACCGGCCCGGCGCAGGTGAACCTGTGGCTGCCGGACCCCGCACCGAGCCGTGATGTCGCTGCCGAGGCCGCCAGCCGCGCTTTCCTCGCGCAGTGGGGCCCGGACGTGCCGGCCAGCGCCGCCGACGCCACGCCTGCCGATTTCGAAGAACAGTTCGCTGCGTTGCTTGCGGCACGCCCGGCGGTGGCCTCGACCATCATGGGCGTGCTGCTGCCACGCCACGTGCAGCAGCTGAAGGACGCCGGCATTGCCTGGATCGCCTGCGCGACCACCTTGTCCGAAGCGCGTGCCGCACAGGACGCCGGTGCCGACGCCGTGGTGGCGCAGGGCATGGAGGCCGGTGGCCATCGCGGTGCGTTTGATCCGGCAATGGCCGAACGCCAGCTGGTCGGGCTGTTCGCGCTGTTGCCGCGCCTGGCCGATCACCTGCAGATTCCGGTGATCGCTGCCGGTGGCATCGCCGATGGCCGTGGCATTGCTGCCGCACTCACCCTGGGGGCCAGCGCCGTCCAGATCGGCACCGCCTTCCTGCGCACGCCCGAGGCGGCGATCGCGTCGGCGTGGGCCGATGGGCTGGCCGCCAGCGAACCGGAAGATACCTGGCCGACGCGCGCGTTCAGCGGCCGCCTTGGCCGTGGCCTGGCGACCGCGTATGTGCGCGCCGCTGCTGCCGAAGGCGCCCCTGCGCCGCGCCCGTACCCGGTGCAGCGCGGCCTGACAGCCCCGATGCGCAGGCAGGCGGCGCAGGAAAATCGCCTGGCGGCGATGCAGGCCTGGGCCGGGCAGTCGGCGTGGATGGCGCCTGCACAGCCGGCCGCCGACGTGCTGCGCGGCATGTGGGAACAGGCGCAGGCGCTGCTGCGATGAGGGTCACCTGCAATGGCCAGCCGGCGCAGGTGGCGGACCTGCTGCCGGCGCTGGTGAACTACGGCCACTTCACCTCGCTGCAGGTGCGTGGTGGTGCAGTGCAGGGGCTGGACCTGCATCTGGCGCGGCTGTCGCAGGCCACGCGCGAACTGTTCGGCAGCGAACTGGACACGGTGCAGGTGCAGGCGTGGATGGCGCAGGCGCTGCGGCAGGCCGGCCTGGCCGATGCCTCGCTGCGGGTGACGGTGTACTCGCGCCGCTTCGATTTCCGCAATCCGCTGGCGGCCGTGCCGGTGGACGTGCTGGTGGCAGTTTCAGCGCCGGTGGCCCTGGCCGCGCCCAAGCGCGTGCGCAGCGTGGCCTGGCAGCGCGAAATGCCGCAGATCAAGCATGTGGGCACGTTTGGCCTGTTTGCCGAGCGGCGCGCGGCGATGGCGCAAGGATTCGACGATGTGCTGTTCGTAACCGCCGATGGCGACGTGAGTGAAGGGAGCACCTGGAACCTGGCCGTGCACGATGGTGAACGGCTGCTCTGGCCGCAGGCGCCGGCCCTGCGCGGGACCGCCGAAACGTTGCTGAAGCAGCATTGGCCCGGCGCACAGTTGACGCGGCCGTTGGCGCTGGCTGAACTGGACAGTGTGAAGGCCGCTTTTGCCTGCAACGCCAGCGGCCTATGGGCGCTGGACGCCATCGATGGGCACGTGCTGTCTGGCTCGCAGGCCTTGGCTGAACGGGGCAGGGCAGTGCTGGCGGCGGTGCCTTGGGACAGATTGGGGTCAGATCCCTTTTGCGGCGCAAAAGGGTTCTGACCCCGGGCGGGACCCCGGGCGAGTTCCCCCGGGGTTGGCTCGGCCGGGCTCTGCCGCTATAATCGCCCGCTTACCTCGCCATCCTGGCGACTGGGCAATAGGAAAAACACCATGGTCAAGATTCGACTGACCCGCGGCGGCGCCAAGAAGCGTCCGTTCTACCACATCATCGTCACCGACGTGCGCAGCGCGCGCGACGGCCGCAACATCGAGCGCGTTGGCTTCTACAACCCGGTTGCCCAGGGCGCCGAGAAGCGCATCGAGCTGGACCTGGCCCGCGTTGACCATTGGGTCAAGAACGGCGCCCAGCCGACCGACAAGGTCCGCAACCTGATCAAGGAAGCGACCAAGTCCCAGGCCGCTGCGGCCTGATCCTGACGGGCCACGCTTCGGCGTGGCCCTCTTGGTTGAAGCAGATGAAAGATATCGAGCGCCGCATCCTGCTGGGCAGGGTTGTCGGCGCTTTTGGTGTGCGCGGCGAAATCAAGCTCGAGTCCTGGACCGAGCCACGTTCCGCCATTTTCCGTTACCAGCCGTGGATCGTGCGCAGCCCGTCCGGCGTGGAAACCACGATTGAAGGTGTGCGTGGCCGCGACAGCGGCAAGCACCTGGTCGCCCGTTTCCCCGGCGTCGAGGACCGCGATACCGTCGAAGCGATGCACGGCACCGAGATCTACGTGGCCCGCAGTGCATTGCCGCCACCGAAGCCCGATGAGTACTACTGGGTGGACCTGGAAGGCCTGGACGTGAAGACCACCGAGGGCGTTGCCCTGGGCCAGGTCTCGCACCTGTTCAGCACCGGAGCCAACGACGTGGTGGTGGTCCGCGGTGACCGCGAGCGGATGATTCCGTTCGTGCAGCCGGACTTCGTCAAGTCGGTCGACTTCGAGGCCAACCTGGTCGTGGTCGACTGGGATCCCGAGTTCTGAGCGTGAGCATGCGTTTCGACGTCATCACCCTGTTCCCCGAGTTCCTCGCCCAGTCCGCCGGACTGGGCGTGGTCGGGCGCGCGCAGGAGAAGGGGCTGTTCAGCCTGCACGGCTGGAACCCCCGTGATTACGCCGAAGGCAACTACCGCCGCGTGGACGACCGTCCGTTCGGTGGTGGCCCGGGCATGGTGATGCTGATCGAGCCGTTGCAGGCCTGCCTGCAGGCGATCCGTGAGGCTGATCCGACCCCGGCGCGCGTGATCTACCTCAGCCCGCAGGGGGCGCCGCTGACCCAGGCCAAGGTGCGGGAACTGGCGGCGCTGCCGCGCGTGGTCCTGCTCTGCGGCCGCTACGAGGGCATCGACGAGCGTTTCCTGGAGGCCAATGTCGACGAGGAGATCTCCCTCGGCGACTACGTGCTGTCCGGGGGTGAACTGGGCGCGGCGGTGATCATCGACGCCGTGGCCCGCCTGCAGGACGGTGCCCTGAACGACGCCGAATCGGCGGCGCAGGACAGCTTCGAGGGCGACCTCGGCCTGCTCGACTGCCCGCATTACAGCCAGCCGGCCCAGCACCCGCTGGGTGACGTGCCGGACGTGCTGCGCTCGGGCAACCACGCGGCCATCGCCGCCTGGCGCCGCCAGCAGTCGCTGCTCCGGACCGCCGAGCGGCGCCCGGACCTGCTGGATGAACAGGCACTGGGCAAGGCCGACCGCAAACTGCTGGAGCAGGGCCGTCAGGCCCGGAACCAGAAGGCCAGCCCCTAGCGCAGGGTCGGCTTTATCGGCTATCATGGCCAATTCCCGTCGACCCTGGTCGGCGCGCGCAGTACCCAAAACAAACGTGCAGCACAGTCCGGTGACTGCATGAGCCTACGTTGTCGATACGACACGCCCACCCGAACAAGAATCGGTGTAACCCATGAGCAAGCTGAACAAGTCCATCGTCGCGGAATTCGAATCCGCCCAGATCACCCGTGAACTGCCGAAGTTCAGCCAGGGCGACACCGTTGTCGTCAACGTGAAGGTGAAGGAAGGCAGCCGCGAGCGCGTGCAGGCCTACGAAGGCGTCGTCATCGCCACCAAGAACGCCGGCCTGAACTCCTCGTTCACCGTCCGCAAGATCTCGCACGGCTACGGCGTCGAGCGCGTTTTCCAGACCCACAGCGCCATCATCGACTCGGTCGAAGTGAAGCGTCGTGGTAAGGTCCGCGCCGGCAAGCTGTACTACCTGCGTGGCCTGGAAGGCAAGGCTGCCCGCATCAAGGAAGACCTGGCTGCCGCTGCTGCCGCCAAGGCTGCCCGTCTGGCCGACAAGGCCTGATAAACAACTTCGGTTGTTGCCGCGACGGCCACCTTCGGGTGGCCGTTTGCGTTTCCGGCATCGCATCGGCCACGATCAGGTGATGAACGACATCAACCTTCGCTATCCGGCCGTGATCCAGTCGGCGTTGCGCTTCCTCGACGGCAAGGGGCTGGCACGCGTGCAATCGGCGCCGTTGCTGCATCGCCTGTTGTGGCGCCTGGGCATCGCACTGCCGCCACCGATCCTGGCCGGCTTTGGCACCAACGCGTTGGTGCAGGGCCTGCTGTTCGGGCTGTTCTGGACCGCGCTGATGTGGCTGATGCTGTGGCAGGGCAGCGAACGTCCGCTGGTGCTGTTGCTGGTGGCCGGTCTGGTGGCCGGCGCGCTGTTCGGCCTTGTGATGGCGGCGCTGATGCGCTCGCTGCGCCGCCACCGCAAGCTGCCGGATTGGCGCCAGTTCCGGGCGCGGCAGGCGGACTGAGCCGATGGCGCACTGCGCCGTGACCGCTGGCTACGGGCCGCGCTAGGCTGCGGTTTCATCCCGATGGACGTGCCGTGCGATGCCTGCCAAGCGAACCGCACCTTCCACCGCGCCCACGCTGTTGTCCGGCGGCAACCCCCGGATCGCCAAGGGCGAGGGCGATGCTCCGGTGCAGGCATACATCGCCGCCATGCCGGACTGGAAACGCCCGGTCGGCGCACAGCTGGATGCGTTGATCGAACGGGCCGTACCCGGCGTGCACAAGGCGGTGAAGTGGAACTCGCCGATGTATGCGGTGGCGCCGGGCGAAGGCTGGTTTCTCAGCTTCCATTGCTTCACCCGCTACATCAAGGTGGCGTTCTTTCGTGGCGCGGTGCTGAAGCCGATGCCGCCCGAGCCGTCCAGGAGTGCCGATACGCGCTACCTGCATATCGCACAGGATGGCGCGCTGGATGAGGCACAGTTCCTCGACTGGGTGCGCCAGGCCGCCGCGTTGCCCGGCGAGCGCATGTAACCCCGACTTTCTCATTCCTTTCCCGACGAGAGCTCCTGATGGCTACGCATGCCCCCAACCCGGCCGATGCCGGAACACCGGCGGCCGAACTGATCGATGCACGCATCGCCGAGCTGGCAGACTGGCGCGGTGAAACACTGGCACGCGTGCGTGCATTGATCCATGAAGCGCTGCCGGACGTGCAGGAAGCCTGGAAGTGGCGCGGTACACCGGTGTGGGAGCACAACGGCATCCTGTGCACCGGCGAAACCTACAAGCAGGTAGTGAAACTGACCTTCGCCAACGGTGCGGCGCTGGCGGACCCGAAGGGCCTGTTCAACGCCAGCCTGGAGGGCAACACGCGGCGTGCGATCGACATCCATGAAGGTGCGATGCCGGATGCCGCTGCGTTCAAGGCGCTGCTGCGCGCAGCGGCGGCGTTCAATGCGGCGAAGAAGAAACGGTAGAGCCGGCCGCTGGCCGGCTGTTGCGCGATGCTGCTGGAGAGGTGTGAGGTTGCCGGCCAGCGGCCGGCACTACCGTGGCGGTGCGGCATCCGGGTCGGCCACCGGCGACGGCGGACAGGCCGGAATCTCCGACGGCGTCGCCAGTTCTTCGGCATGCGAGGGCTTGCCCATCATCTTCGCCTTGCGCCAGCCGCCCCAGCGGTAATACGCCAGCGACAGCAGCATCGACACCAGCGAGCTGACCGGGAAGCTCCACCAGATTGCATCGGCGCCCCAGTACGGCTGCAGCAGTTCGGCGAACGGCACGCGCACGCCCCACAGCGAGCCGGCCAGGATCAGCAGTGGCGGAATCACCGCGCCGGTGGAGCGCACCACGCCGGAGATCACGAAGCTGACGCCGAAGAACAGGAACGAGCCGATCACCACATGGTTGAGGTGGCGGGCGATGTCCAGCGCCTGGCTGGCCGGCGGCAGGAACAGCGCCAGCAGCTGGCGATCGAACACAACCAACGGCAGGATCAGCGCGCCGGTCAGCAGGAAGTTGAACAGCACGCCCTGGCGTGCGGTACCGCGCACGCGGTCCCAGCGCTGCGCACCGACGTTCTGTGCGGCCATCGAAGAACACGCCGCACCGATCGCCATCGCCGGCATCTGCAGGTAGTTCCACAGCTGCAGGGCAGCACCGTAGCCCGCGCCGGTGTCGGTGCCGTACGGGTTGACCATGGTCATCAGCAGGATCACCGACAGCGAAATCAGCACCATCTGCAGGCCCATCGGCACGCCCTTGACCACCAGCGCCTTGAGGATGGTCATGTCGAGCTTGAACAAGCGCAGGTCGGCGCGGCCCAGCCACAGGGTGTGGCGCTTGTGCCGCATGTACAGCAGCAGGCCGGCCAGCGACAACGTCTGCGCGACCAGCGTGGCCCAGGCCGAGCCGGCGATGCCCAGCGCGGGGAAGGGCCCCATCCCGAAGATCAGTACCGGGTTCAGCACGATGTCCAGTGCCACCGATACCATCAGGAAGCGGAACGGCGTGCGCGAATCACCGGCACCGCGCAGGGCGGCGGTGAGGAAGGCGAACGCGTACAGCGTCGGCATCGCCAGGAAGATGATCTGCAGGTAGGCCTCGGCCAATGGCAGCGAGGCGGCCGGCGTGCCCATCGCTGCCAGCAGCGGATGGGCCATGAACCAGCCGGCGATGGCGATGATCACCGACAGGCCGATGAAGAAGGTGGCACTGGTGCCGACCACGCGCCGCGCCTGCGCGATGTCGCGCGCGCCGATCGCCTGTCCGATCAGGATGGTCGAAGCCATGCCGAAGCCGAACACCGAGCCGATAAGGAAGAACATGATGTTGTTGGCGTTCGCGGTGGCGGTCAGTGCCGCCTCACCGAGGAAGCGCCCGACCCAGACCGCATTCACCGAACCGTTCAGCGACTGCGCGATGTTGCCTGCCAGGATCGGCAGGGAAAACAGCAGGAGATTGCGGCCGATCGGGCCGGAGGTCAGGTCAAGCGGCGCTTTGGCCATGGAGTGGTGATCGAATCCCGGGAGGCGCACACTAGCACCAAGCCGGTTTGCGGGATGTGGCAATGCATCAACGACTGCAGGTGAAGTGGAGCCTGGCGCTGGCCTTGATCAGCGTCGTACTGGCCGCATGTTCGACAGGTGACCGGCTGGGCGATACCCAGGTGCGGCCCACCGACCGGCCCGAGTGCCTGGTCGGCAGCCAGCGCCAGGATCTTTCTGCCGGCGTACCCACCCTGATCGGGGGCAGCGGCTGCCGCACCGACCCCGACAACCCGCGTCCCCTGAACAAGCGAACGGAGTAGTCCCTGCCGATGACCGAGCTTTCCCCGCTGCCGCCCAGTGTCCGCCTGGACATCTGGCTGTGGGCGGCCCGTTTCTTCAAGACCCGCAGCCTGGCCAAGCAGGCCATCGAGACCGGCAAGGTCAGCGTGGCTGGGCAGCGCCCGAAATCCTCACGCGCGGTGCGCGTCGGCGAGCAGCTGCAGGTGGAACGCGGCGAGGAGCATTTCGAGATCCAGGTGCTGGGGCTGAGCGATCAGCGCGGGCCGGCGCCGGCGGCGCAGCAGCTGTATGCCGAGAGTGAGGCCTCCAGGGCCCGCCGCGCCGAGCAGCGGGCGCTGCGCATCGCCGCACGCGATGGTTTCCAGCCGCCGGAGCACAAGCCGGACAAACGCGCACGGCGGTTGATCCGCGCGCTCGGCGATATCGACGCGTTGTAAGTTGCAGGGCGCCAGACCGGGTCCGGCGCCGCCTTGGCTCAGCGCTTGCCGCCCAGCAGGCTGCCGCCGATCTTCAGCAGATCGCCCACGCCGAGCTGGCCGTCACCGTCCTGGTCCAGCACGCTGCCAAGCAGGCCGCCGGCAAGGCCGCCCTGTTGCTGCACCTGCTGCTTCTCCTGGCCGAGGGCCTGGCTGAGCGAGCCGGCATCGGCCTGGCCACCACCGAGGCGCTGGGCGAGGAAGGCCATCACGATCGGTGCGAGGATCTGCAGCAGCTGGCTGGTACGGCCGCTGTCGAGCTGGGTGGCCTGGGCCAGGCCGGTTTCCACCTTCTGCTGGCTGCCGCCGAAGATGTGGCCGAGGATGCCGGCACCGTCGCTGGCGGCGCCACCGCCACCGCCGCCCAGTACCGAGCCGAGCACGCTGCTCAGGTCCAGGCCGCTGTGGTTGTTCTGCAGTGCACCGAGCAGCGCCTGTGCGCCCTGCGGCTGCGAGGCGTTGTTGCCCAGCGCGCCCATCAGCACCGGCAGCGCGGCACTGATCGCACCGGAGGCCTGGGTATCGCTGATGCCGAGCTGCTGCGATACCTGCTGCAGCGGGGCGCCCTGCAACTTGGCGAGAAGTTCGTCGGTCAGGCTCATCTGCGGAATCCTTGATTGGGGTTGGGCGTGCAGAAGGTACGACGCAGACCGTTAAAACGGCGACGCCGCCTCACGGGGAGGCGGCGTGGCGTTCACGGGGCGGGGCGATCAGAGCTCGATGTCTTCGGCACCCGGGGTCGCGGTGGGGAAGTCCGCTTCCGGCTGGGCCGGCTTGAACGGATCCGTTGGCTGGCTGGCCAGCGCCTTCAGCGCCGCGGCAACACCAGCGCCATAGGCCGGGTCGGCCTTGCTGCAGTTGTCGATGTGGCGCTGCTTGATGAAGTCCGGCGCATCGCCCAGGGCACGGGCGGTGTTGGCGAACAGTCGCTCCTTCTGTGCCTGGTTGTAGCTGCGGAACAGCGCACCGGGCTGGCTGAAGTAGTCGGCGTCGTCCTCACGGAAGTTCCAGAAGTCGGCGTCGCCCCGGATCTTCATCGGCGGTTCGCGGTACTGCGGCTGTTCCTGCCACTGGCCGTAGCTGTTGGGCTCGTAGTGCGGCAGGCCGCCGTAGTTGCCGTCCACGCGCATCGCACCGTCGCGGTGGTTGCTGTGCACCGGGCAGCGCGCCGCGTTCACCGGAATCTGGTGGTGGTTCACGCCCAGGCGGTAGCGCTGCGCATCGGAGTAGGCGAACAGGCGCGCCTGCAGCATCTTGTCCGGCGACGGGCCGATACCCGGCACCAGGTTGCTCGGCGCGAACGCTGACTGCTCCACGTCCTGGTACCAGTTGACCGGATTGCGGTTCAGTTCGAACTGGCCCACTTCGATCAGCGGGTAGTCGCTCTTCGGCCACACCTTGGTCAGGTCGAACGGATGGATGCGGTAGGTTTCCGCCTCCAGTTCCGGCATGACCTGGATGAACAGTTTCCACTTCGGGAAGTCGCCCTTCTCGATCGCGGCGAACAGGTCGCGGCCGTGGCTTTCGCGGTCATGGCCGACCAGGATCTGCGCCTGCGCGTCGGTCAGCGATTCGATGCCCTGCTGGCTGACGAAGTGGAACTTCACCCAGAAGCGCTCGCTGTCGGCGTTGGTGAAGCTGTAGGTGTGCGAGCCGAAACCGTGCATGTGGCGGAAGCTGCGCGGAATGCCGCGGTCGCTCATCACCACGGTCACCTGCAGCAGGGCTTCGGGCAGCAGCGTCCAGAAATCCCAGTTGTTGCGTGCGCTGCGCAGGTTGGTATGCGGGTCGCGCTTGACGGCCTTGTTGAGGTCGGCGAACTTGCGCGGGTCGCGCAGGAAGAACACCGGCGTGTTGTTGCCGACCAGGTCCCAATTGCCTTCTTCGGTGTAGAACTTCAGGGCGAAGCCGCGGATGTCACGCTCGGCGTCGGCGGCGCCACGCTCGCCGGCCACCGTGGTGAAGCGGGCGAACATCTCGGTCTGCTTGCCGACCTTCTCGAACAGCTTGGCGCGGGTGTACTTGCTGATGTCGTGAGTGACGGTGAAGGTGCCGAATGCGCCCGAGCCCTTGGCGTGCATGCGGCGCTCGGGAATGATCTCGCGGTTGAGGTTGGCCAGCTTTTCCAGCAGCCACACGTCTTCCATCAGCAGCGGGCCACGCGGGCCGGCGGTCTTGCTGTTCTGGTTGTCCACCACCGGTGCGCCGAAGGCCGTGGTCATCGGCGTGACCGGTTCATCGCCGTGCTTCTGCTTCGGGGTAGTGCTCAGCTCGCGCTGCTGCTGGGCGCCTTCCGCAGGCGACGGCGCGGTGTGATACGGACATTTCGGGCTGTTGTTATCGGACTGGCTCATGGCTGGCTCCTGCGGGTGAAGACGGGATGGAACATCTTCACTCGACTTTAGCTAGGGCCAGATGAAATGAATAATCGAATGATCCGTTCAGTTTGATAGTTTCTGTCAATTGAAACGAAGAATAAGATTTGCCGGATCTTTTGATAGGCCTCCCGCATGGCGGCGGGAAGCCATGGGTGCGCGCTGCGGTTACAGCAGTGCTTTCAGTCGGTACAGCGCTTCCAGCGCCTGCTTCGGCGTCAGTTCGTCCGGATCGATGGCGGCCAGTGCTTCCTGTGCCTTGTTCGACGGCGCCGCGAACAGGCCGAACTGCTGCGGTGCATCCAATGCCTGCGGCGCCAGCTCGGCGGCATGGCTCTCACCGCCGCGCTGTTCCAGCTCGGCCAGTCGACGGCGCGCCTGCGCCACGGTGGCGCGCGGCAGGCCGGCCAGTGCGGCCACCTGCAGGCCGAAGCTGCGGTTGGCCGGGCCGTCCTTCACCGCGTGCATGAACACCAGCGCTTCACCGTGCTCGACGGCATCCAGGTGCACGTTGGCGATGCCGCTGCGGCCGCCCTCGTGCTGCTCGTCGGCCAGCGCGGTCAGCTCGAAGTAGTGGGTGGCGAACAGCGTGTAGCAGCGGTTCTGGTAGGCCAGGTGGCGGGCCACCGCGTCGGCCAGCGCCAGGCCGTCGTAGGTGGACGTGCCACGGCCGATCTCGTCCATCAGCACCAGCGAATGCGCGGTGGCGTGGTGCAGGATGTAGCTGGTCTCGGCCATCTCGACCATGAAGGTCGACTGCCCGCGGGCGAGGTCGTCACCGGCGCCGATGCGGGTCAGGATGCGGTCGATCGGGCCGATCAGCGCCCGGCTGGCCGGCACGAAGCTGCCGATGTGGGCCAGCAGCACGATCAGCGCGTTCTGCCGCATGTAGGTCGATTTACCACCCATGTTCGGACCGGTGATGACCAGCATGCGGCGGTCCGGATGCAGATCCAGATCGTTGGGTTCGAACGGCTGCTCGCGCACCGCCTCGACCACCGGATGGCGGCCACGCTCGATCTTCAGGCACGGTGCCGTTTCAAGTTCCGGCCGCGACCAGTCCAGCGCCTGCGCGCGTTCGGCGAAGGCGGCCAGCACGTCCAGTTCGCTCAGCGCAGCGGCGCACTGCTTCAACGGTTCCAGCTGTTCGCCGAGGGTGTCCAGCAGCTGCTCGTACAGGTACTTCTCGCGCGACAGCGAACGGTCGCGCGCGGACAGCACCTTGTCCTCGAATGCCTTCAGTTCTTCGGTGATGTAACGCTCGGCATTGGTCAGCGTCTGGCGGCGGGTGTAGTGCACCGGCGCGCGATCGGACTGGCCCTTGCTGATTTCGATGTAGTAGCCGTGCACGCGGTTGTAGCCCACCTTCAGGGTGGGAATGCCGCTGCTCTCGCGCTCGCGCAGTTCCAGGTCAACCAGGAACTGGTCGGCATGGGTGGACAGGCGGCGCAGCTCGTCCAGCTCTTCATCGAAGCCATCGGCCAGCACGCCGCCGTCGCTCAGCTTCAGTGGCGGCATTTCGGCGATGGCGCTGGCCAGCAGCTGTGCGCACGCGTCGTGCTCGCCCAAGGCGGCATGCAGTGCCTGCAGGCGCGGTGAATCCAGCGGCGCCAGCACTTCGCGCACCGCCGGCAGCAGGCCCAGGCCATCGCGCAGGGTGGAGAAATCACGCGGGCGCGCCGAACGCAGTGCGACGCGGGTCAGGATGCGTTCCAGGTCGCCGAGGCGGCGGAACTGTTCGCGGATGTCGGCATCGCTGCCGCGATCGATCAGGGTTTCCACCGCATGGTGGCGCTGCACCAGCACCTCGCGCAGGCGCAGCGGGCGGTGCAGCCACCGGCGCAGCAGGCGCCCGCCCATTGGCGTCACCGTGCTGTCGAGCACGCCCAGCAGGGTATTGCGGGTATCGCCGTCGACGCGCGTATCCAGTTCCAGGTGGCGGCGGGTGGCGGCGTTCATCGCGATCGCCTCGCCGGCGGTTTCCATCGCGATCGAGGTCAGGTGCGGCAGGCGCTGCTTCTGGGTTTCCTCGACATAACCGAGCAGGGCGCCGGCGGCGGCGGTGGCACGTGGCTTGTCATCGATACCGAAGCCGCTCAGATCGTGCAGCTTGAAGAAGTTCAGCAGCTGGCGGCGGCCGCTGTCCGCGTCGAACAGCCACGGCGCACGGCGGCGCACGCCGGTACGGTGGCGCAGGAAGTCGGGCCAGTTCTCCTCGTCGGGCACCAGCAGCTCGGCCGGTTCCAGTCGGGCCAGTTCGGCTTCCAGCGCGTCGTCGGTCTCGACTTCATTGACCAGAAAGCGGCCACCGGCCAGGTCGGCCCAGGCCAGGCCGTAGCCCTGCTTCGTGCGCGACAGCGCCATCAGCAGGGTGTCGCGGCGTTCGTCCAGCAGCGCTTCGTCGGTCACGGTGCCGGGGGTGACGATGCGCACCACCTTGCGTTCGACCAGGCCCTTGGCCAGCGCCGGGTCGCCGATCTGCTCGCAGATCGCCACCGACTCGCCCAGCGCCACCAACCGCGCCAGGTAGCCTTCATAGGCATGTACCGGCACGCCGGCCATCGGAATCGGCGCGCCGCCGGAGCTGCCACGCTGGGTCAGGGTGATGTCGAGCAGGCGCGCGGCCTTGCGCGCATCGTCGTAGAACAGCTCGTAGAAGTCGCCCATGCGGAAGAACAGCAGCAGGTCCGGATACTCGGACTTGGCTGCGAAGAACTGCTTCATCAGCGGGGTGTGTTCGGCGGACTTTTCTTTGGACATGGGGCTCGTGAATCCGGGGCGTCCGTTCGCGCCGGAGGGCAGCGGCAACGGAGCGGGTACAGGGCCGTCCATGGTAACTGCTGGGGCACAGGGCTGCCGCCACCGGTGGCAGGCGGGTACCGCACAGCAACGAGGTCAGGCCGGGACCAGGGTGATCTGCCGGTGGCTGGCGAAGATATCCATCACGATCTCGAAGTAGGTTGGGCCCTCGCCCTGTTGCAGGGCGTCCAGCTGGCGCGCAATGGTCCGCGTGTTGAAGGTGCCCGGGGCTTCCAGCTTGGACTGCAGCCACTGGCATGTGGTAGTTCGTCCCAGTGCGGCGCGGCTGTGCTCGATATCACTCCAGATCACCGTGGCCCGCTCATGGCCGGCCAACACGCCATGGACGCCATGCAGCAGATCATCCAGGGCGTCCAGGCTTGGCCCGAGCTGCCAGTCCTCGCCGGCCATGAACACGCGGTTGATCTCCGCGTACAGGCTGGGGATGTCGTGAATGGCACAGCCTTCGATCTGCAGGATGAGCGTCATATGTCGACTGTAGCGTTGTTCCCTGTGCGTTGGACATGGCTGAGCGCCGGATGCTTTGGGGACCCATGCTGGGGTTTGGCAAACTTCTTTGCTGAGTCAAGTGCTCGGCACTCCCGTCGTGGCGCGCGCCGGTTTGCAGGGAAGAAAACGACGTGACCCATCGCCAATAGCAGGGCCATCAGCTGGTAGAGAGTTCGCCCGAAGTCTTCTTCTTCATTGATTGGTGCCATCGGCAGCAGGACCCCCTCGGGCGCGTTCAACTTCCACTGTCAGTGATGACTGGCTGGGTGATGGAAATAGATTCTCCTCCTGTATCATTGGCAATAAAGGTCTGGAAAATTGTTTCTGGGATGGTCAGTAACGTTGTATCTGCGTCTCCGGTGAGGTGGGGGGAGTTTGATCTGTCCCCGTTGTGAGCAGGGTGAGGTGTTGAAAGCTCAAGTAAAGGAGCGCGGCGTTCAGATATTTGTCTGCGACGAGTGCGATGCCGTGTGGTTCTCCTTCGCTGCTATAGGGGTCTCTCCGTTCAGAGACCTTGAGCGGTATCTTGAGGAAATTTCCGTCGCCCCGTCCTGGGAGTCAATTTCCGTGGACAGGCATGAGTAGAAAGTACGCAGTTTCCATGCACTCCTCGATCGTATTGCCTCAGCGCAGCGCGTGGGTCCGTGCAGCATGGGGTGACCTTCCCGTCTCCTACTTCCAGAGCGACGAGAATCTCAATGACTGCGGTTTTATTGACTTGAAGGTCAATAAGTGGGAGATCAGTGGCAGTCGATTGTAATGGGGTCTGGGCCCCTTCATCAGGGTTGAAATACTCAAGGGTCGGGGCCCTGCGATGGCAGATGCCAGATTGCAGCCCTGACGGTAGTCGCGAAGCAGCGCGTTGTTCCTCTGGACAGAAGGGGGCCGGGATCGATGGGCTTCATCCTCCCCCTCCGTGCATCAAGTGACGGTTTCCGCGGTCACGACTCGCGAGCGCTGCGTGATGACTGCGATTGATGTGCTCGTGCATTGATATGCCCGGCAGGAATAACCACCTCCATTAAGTGTGTCCTTCACACCTGTCTGCATAGTTCCAGAGATTTGGATCGATACAATAATATCGACCCATAAAGTTTCCCCGCGCTGCGCCGCCATCGATCGTACGGCCATGATCAAGGGAATTGAGATGCTCGCCTTACGCAACCTCCGAGTGGGATCCCGGCTGGGTGCCGGGTTTGGATTGCTGCTGCTGTTCATCGTGGCCATCGTTGGCCTGGCGCTGTACGGAAATCACCTGAAGTCCGCCCAGTTCGAGAAAGTGGTGGACGTCAACATGGTGAAGATGCGGCTGTTGAACGACATGCTGGATACCAACAACGCGCTGTTGATGCACCGACGGCTGATGGTGATCAAGCGCGGCGAGGATTTTGACAAGGATTATCAGAAGGCGCAGGAGCTGTCGCAGACCTACGACGGTATCTGGGCCAGGTACATCAGGATTCCACGCGACGCGACCGGCGATACCCTGGTGGCGAAAATCGACGCGGCACGCAAGGCCACCGACGCCTCCACCCGGCATCTTCACGAGCGCATGAAGGCCGGGGATTTCGACGGCGCGGCCAAGGAACTGCTTGCCGAGCAGGGGCTGGCAACCGCGTGGAACGAAGCGATCTCGACCCTGCTGCGGCATCAGGAGACACTGACCGAGCGCAGCCGCGAGGAATACCGTTCAACCGAATCCTGGACCGGCACGCTGTCGATCGTGTTCGGCGTGTTGAGCCTGGTACTGGGCTCGCTGGCCGCGTGGGCCATCACCCGCAGCCTGACCCGCCCGCTGGAAGGCGCGGTGAAGCTGGCCGACGGCATCGCCAATGGGCGGCTGGACAGCAGCATTGACGCCTCCGGCAACGATGAGGTCACGCAGCTGCTCAGGTCGATGCAGCGCATGCAGGCGCAGTTGCAGTCGGTGATGGCGGCGCAGGGCGAGCTGGCCCGCCAGCACGATGCGGGCAGCCTCAGCTATCGCATGGACGAGAGTGCCTTCCCTGGTGACTACGGGCGCATGGTGCACGAGACCAACGCGCTGGTCGGCTCACACGTGCAGGTACAGAACCGGCTGATCGAAGTGATGAAGCATTACGCCCGTGGCGACCTGTCGGTGGACATGGATCCGCTGCCGGGCGAGAAGGCGGCGATCACCCAGGCAATGGACGAGACCAAGACCAGCCTGTCGGCGATCAACAGCGAGATCCGCCGGCTGGCGACGGCCGCTGCGGCGGGCGACTTCAGCCTGCGCGGCGATGAAGATCGCTTCGCCTACGATTTCCGCGACATGGTGGCCGGGCTCAATCGCTTGATGCAGACCACCGACCAGAACCTGGTGCAGGTGTCGAGCCTGCTGCAGGCGATCTCGCGCGGTGACCTCACCGTACGCATGCAGGGCGACTTCCACGGCGTGTTCGCCCGCATGCGCGATGACTGCAATGCCACCGTCGATCAGCTCAAGCAGATCGTCGGGCGCATCCAGGCCAGCGCGTCCAGCATCAATCTGGCGGCAGGCGAAATCGCCTCGGGCAACACCGATCTGTCGCGGCGCACCGAGCAGCAGGCGGCGAACCTGGAAGAGACGGCGGCGTCGATGGAGGAACTGACCTCCACCGTGAAGCAGAACGCCGAGCACGCCCGCCAGGCCAACCAGCTCGCCATCGGTGCGCACGGTGTCGCCTCGCAGGGCGGCGAGGTGGTCGGCCAGGTGGTCACCACGATGTCGGCCATCGAGGCCTCGTCGAAGAAGATCGCCGAGATCATCTCGGTCATCGATGGCATTGCCTTCCAGACCAACATCCTGGCGTTGAACGCGGCGGTGGAAGCCGCCCGTGCCGGCGAGCAGGGCAGGGGCTTTGCGGTGGTGGCCAGTGAGGTGCGCACGCTGGCACAGCGCTCGGCCGGTGCGGCCAAGGAGATCAAGGGCCTGATCGAGGATTCGGTTGGCAAGGTCGCCGATGGATCGGCGCTGGTCCGACAGGCAGGCACCACGATGGGCGAGATCGTTGCTTCCGTGCAGCGCGTGACCGACATCATGGCCGATATCTCTGCTGCCTCGCAGGAGCAGAGTTCGGGCATCGAACAGGTGAACCAGGCGGTGGTGCAGATGGACGAGACCACGCAGCAGAATGCGGCACTGGTGGAAGAGGCCAGTGCTGCGGCGCGTTCCATGGAGGAGCAGGCGAACCTGCTGGCCGAGGCGGTTTCGGTGTTCCGCACCGGCGCGGCAACGGCGGCTGCAGCCGTGCGTCCGGCCCTGGCTGCGGTGGCCGCGAAGGTCACCCCGGTGCGCAGGGCGGCAACGCTGTCGCCGCGCATCGAGCCGACACTGGCGGCCAATGCCGGGGGGTGGGAAGAGTTCTAGCAGAGGGCAATGCCGGCAGGGAGACGGCGCCCATCACGCTGGCTGATCGTGATGGGCGCGGATTTTCTTCCTGAACGCGCGATGGCCGATGAGGCCGCGGACACGCGCATTTCACTTCCGGTTGCCAGCCGCGGGAGGACACTTGCGCCATACCGGAACCTAGGAGATGGCCATGAAGACCTCGACCCGATTGCTTGTGCTGGGCACCCTGCTGGCGGCTTCGTCGGTGGCCGGCGCGCAGACCTATGGTCCGCGTGATGAAGGACGCCGATTCAACGATGGCAGCCGCGTGGTCTGCAAGAACGTGGAAGTGCAGCGCAACTCGCGCGATCCGAACCGCATCGCCGGTACGGCCACTGGCGCGGTGATCGGCGGCCTGCTGGGCAACCAGGTGGGCGGCGGCAATGGCAAGAAGCTCGCTACCGTGGCCGGTGCTGTTGCCGGTGGTGCGGCGGGTCGCCAGATCCAGGGCAACAGCCAGCAGAAGAACGGCGACCGCGTGGTCGAGCGCCGCTGCGAACGCGTCTATCGCTGATCGATCGCCGACGGCCCCCGTTTTTCCCCTTCCACATCGCAGTACTCGAACGCCGGCCTCGCGCCGGCGTTCTTCATTGCAGGAAAAGGGGACGGAGGGGATTAAGTCGCAATCCCCCAAACCGGCCGCTTACGACTTAATCCCCTCCGTCCCCTTTTTTGCGAGGAGGCGCCAGGTGGCGAGGCTGCCGTAGAGCAGCAGCAGGACGGTGAGGGTGATCAGTTCGTGGCTGACTTCGGCCAGGCTGGCGTCCATCTGGTTCAGGCGCACCATCAGGTTGATGCCGGAGGTGGTCGGCAGCAGCTGCGCCAGCCAGACCAGCGGTTGTGGCGTCATCACCGAGGGCCACGACAGGTTGGCGAGGAAGAACAGCGGGATCGAGGTGGCGATGATGTACTGGAAGGCGCGTTCGCGGGTGCGGAAGAAGCTGCCGACGAACAGGCCGAAGGCCACCGTCGCCGCGATGAACAGCGTGCCACCCAGCAGCTGGCCCAGCGGGTTGCCTCCGCGTGGATAGTCCTGCACCCAGGCAGTGAACCCGGCATACCAGAACAGACCGAACAGGCCGATCAGGCCGAAGCCCAGTGCCATGCCGGCCAGGGTCGGCAGGTCGAAGCGCAGGCGCCGGCCGAGCGCGAGGCGGCGGCCGCCGAGCAGGACGCCGATGCCCATCAGCAGCGTCTGGTGCACGATCAGCTCGGCCACGCCGGGAACGATGGCGCTGCCATAGCCTTCCTGCGTGTTGTACAGGGGGCGCTGCACAAGCGTGACCGGTGGTGCCTGCGGTGCGCCCATGAAGGCGGCCTGGCCGACCACGGCATCACGCCCGAACGCACCCAGCGCGTCAGCCACGCTGCCCAGCACCCAGCTGGCGCGGCCCAGGTAGGCACCGTTGCCAAGCAGTACCAGCTTGGCCGGGTGGCCGCGCAGGATGTCGCGCTCCAGATTGGCCGGGATCACGACGATCCCTTCGGCATGGCCGGCTTCCAGCTGCCGGCGTGCGCTGTCGACGTCCGCGGGTTGACCGACCACGCGCGCAACGCGCAGTGCGTCGAGCTTGCGCAGCAGCTCGCGGCTGGTCGCGCTGTGGTCTTCGTCCACCACCAGCACCGGCAGGTTGCCGGCCACCTGGTGCCGGTAGGCGGCTGGATAGAAGAACGAGTACAGGATCACCGCCCCGACCATCACCACGATCGCGTAGCGGTCGCAGAGCACTGCCATCAGGGTCTGCCGCAGGCTGCGCCAGAGTGCGCTCATGCGTCGGCCCCTGCGGGTTGTGCGGCGGCAGGTGTGCGCGCGAAGGCGATCAGGCGCAGGCCGCCGACGCCTCCTGCCACCACCGCCATCAACAACAGCGTGGCCAGCGGCCACACCGAAACCTGCAGCGGCGAACCGATGAACTGCTGCTGGGTCTGCAGCTTGATGTAGGCGCTGAGTGGCAGCAGTTGATGCCAGATGCGGGTGAACAGAGGGCCGTCCAGCACCGGGAAGGTGGCGCTGGAGAAGGCCAACGCGGTGCCGATGCTGAGGCCGACTGCGGACAGCGCGGTACCCATGTCGCGGGTGACGCCGACGAAGAACAACGCGTAGGCGGCCGTGGCAAGGTAGAACAGTGGCTGTGCGAGCAGCAGCAGGAGCACGCTGCCGGCCACGCCGTCACCGCGCAGCCAGGCCAGGTAACCGATGCCGAGCGCGCCATACAGCGAGAACAGCAGGATGTATGGCGCGACCTTGCCGGCAATCGCCGGCCATGGCGTGCGGCCCAACGAGGCGGGCAGGGTGCCGTCGCGGATCTCGCGGCCAAGGCTGCCGGCCACTGCAAGTGCCAGTACCAGCGACAATACCGCCGGGAAGATCAACGGCAGCAGGAACAGCTCGTAGCTGCGTGCCGGGTTGTACAGAATGTCCGACTGCACCGCGATGGGTGCCGCGCGCAGCTTGCCCGGGCCGACCTGCAGGCCGATGCGCTCGCGCAGCAGGCGCGCGTTCCAGGCCGAGACCGCGTCGCCGATATCGCGCGACGCGGACTGGCCGGTGGTCATGTAGGTGGCGTTGTAATAGGCGAACACCGTGCCCTGGCGTCCACGCAACGCCTGCCGGGTGACATCGCGCGGCACCAGTACGATGGCGAACACATCCAGCCGACGCAGCTGCGAACGTGCGTCTTCCAGGTCCATCGGCTGGCTGGCGACGCGCACGCCGGGGCTGGCATCGAGCATGCGCAGCAGCAGGCGGCTGTCACTGCTGTGGTCGAGGTCGACCACCGCGATCGGGATGTCGCGCATCACCGAAGGCGTGAACATCCACGCCATCACCACCAGCATCAGCAGCGGCAGCACGGTGACCAGAAGCAGGTCGGCGCGGTTGCCGCGCAGCGACTGCAGCTCGCGCCGCCAGCTGGCGGCGAAGCCGCCGCGGCCGGGGCTCAGTGCTGGGGCCATGCGAACAGCACGCTCATGCCGGGGCGGAAGCCCTCGATGCGGCGTACCGGGCGCACCCGCACCTCGAAGCTGCGGACGTCGTAGCCGGACGACTGGCGGGTGGTACGCCAGGTTGCATAGTCGCCGGCCGGATTGATGAAGTAGACCTCGAATTCGCCGTCCAGGCCGAGCGCCGGCACGCTGCCCTGCAGCTTGCTGCCGACCTTCAGGCCCTGCATCTGCGATTCGCGCAGGTTCATGGCGACCCACATGCGGTCGATGTCGACCAGGGTGAACACCGGGTAGCCGGCCGGCACCAGCTCGCCCGGGTCGGCCATGCGCTTGTTGATCTCGCCGGCCACCGGCGCGCGCCCTTCCACTTCGACACGCGCGGCGTTGACTTCGGCCACCGCGCCCTGTGCCTGTTGCACCTGGCCCTGCGCGGCACGCTTGTCCTGCTCGCGCGCGCCGGCCAGGGCCATGTCGTACTGCGCGCGCGCGGCACGGGCCAGCTCACGCGAGCTGGTGGCCTGGGCATGCGCTTCATCACGCTTCTGCCGGGTCATCACCCCTTCGTTGAACAGGTTCTGCACGCGCTGGTAAGTGGCTTCAGCCAGCGTCGCACCGGCTTCGGCCCGCTTCCAGTTCGCTTCGGCGGCGCGGATGTCTTCGCTGCGTGCGCCTTCGTCGGCCTTGTCGGCCACTGCCTGTGCGGCGGCCAAAGCGCCGTGCGCCTGCTGTTCCTTGGCGGCCACTTCGGGGCTGTCGAGCAGGAACAGCACCTGCCCGGCCTGCACGCGGTCGCCCTCGCGCACCTTCAGTTCGGCCACGCGCGCGGTGATCTTGGCGGCCACGTTGATCGTGTCCGCATCGGCCATGCCCTGGATCTGGTCGGCCGGGCTGCGCCAGGCCAGCCACAGGCCGAGCACCACCACGACCAGCAGCACCACTACCAGGATCGGTCCCAACCGGCGCTTGCCCGGGGGCGTCGTCGCATCGTCGTGCAGCACATCACTCATGGTCGATCACCTCGTCCGCCCGCCGCCGGAACTCTTCGAAACGGTCCATCTGTCCACTGATCTCCAGCAACTGTGCCAGCGCAATATCGTATTGGTAGGCGGCCTGTGCGCGCTCGACGCGGGCGCCACCCAGGCCGAGCCGCGCGTCGATCACATCCAGCGAAGTCGCCTGGCCTTCGCGGAACGCCAGCTCCTGCAGGCGCAGGTTTTCCTGTGCCTGGGCGATGCTGCTGTCGAGCAGCACGTACTGCTGGCGTGCGGTTTCCAGCTCGTTCCAGGCCTTGCGCACACCCAGCGCGACCTGGTTCTCGGCCTCGCGCAGGCCCGCTTCGGCCTGGTCCTGCTGCGCACGCGCGGCGCTGATCTGCCCCGGCCGCGAGTTCGGCGACAGGAAGGTGTACTTCAGGCCGATGCCAAACGCCCAGTCCGGATCGGTCAGCATCTCGTCGCGGCGACGGAAGTCGTACTGGCCGAAGGCGAAGATCTGTGGTTTCAGCTTGGCCTGCTGCACGCGCACGCCCTGTTCGGCCTGCGCCACCATCGCCCGCAGGCGCGCGATCTGCGGCTGCCGCGCCTGCGCGGTGCGTTCGAAGCTGGCCACCGGTTCCAGTGGCACGCGCTGCACGAACAGCGGCGACACCGGCTGCACCTCGCCGCCACTGCGCAGCAGCGTGGCCAGTGCGGCCTTCAGCGTGGCCAGGTCGTTCACTGTCTTCTGGTATTCGCGCTCGGCCTTGTCGCGGGCCACGGTGGCCTGCAGGCGCTGCGCGCGGGTGGCGAAGCCCTCGCGTTCCAGCTTCTCTGCGTCGGACAGGTGGCGGTTGAGGCCATCGCGCACATCGCGGCGCACGTCCACCGCCTGCTCGGCCAGGCGCTGGCCGAAATAGGCCTGGGCCAGCTGCACGGTCAGCGATTGGCGTTGTGCTTCGCGCTCGGCGCTGGCCTGTTCGTGGGCGGCACTGGCCGCACGTTGCGCGGCCGGAATCACGCCGCCGGTGTACAGCGGCAGTACTGCAGTCACCACCGGGCGGGTACGCCAGTCGCGTTCGGTGAACGACAGCGGCGAGTCGATGCCAAAGGCCTCGGCCACCGGAGCCAGCGAACCCAGGGGCAGGGTGAGCGTCTTCTGGAACTGCAGCCGGCGCACTTCGCCGGTGATCTCCGGCAGGCGCAGCAGGCGGCTCGCGTCCTGCAGGTCCTGCTTGTTGCGCACGGCGGCGTCGGCAGCGGCCAACGCATCGGAGACCTGCTCCAGGCGTTGCCGTGCCTGTTCCCAGTCCAATGCCGGTGCGTTGCTGGTGGGCTGCGCGTCGGCAGCGAATGGCAGGCAGGCTGCCAGCGCCAGCGCGGCCTTCGCGCGGTGCATCCTTGTACGTCGGCCGATCACGCCCATGCCGTCCCAGTAGTGAAGAAGTGCGCAAACGGTAGTGCGTGCAGCGTGAAGCCCGGGTCTGCGATCATCGGTTTGTCCTCAACGAAGGGTGCCTCTGGCCGCAGTGCGCAGCGCCTGGGTGATGTGCTGCAGCGTGCTTGAGCGCACGGCGGCATGCTGCCAGTACAGCGGCACATCGAGCCAGCGGCGGGGTTCCAGTACCACCACGCGGCCGGCGCGCACGGCGGGCGCGACCAGGGTTTCCGGAGCCATGCCCCAGCCGAGTCCGCACGCGGCGGCTTCGACGAAACCGGTGGAGGAGGGCAGGTAGTGTAGCGGCGGCTGCAGCCGCGCGCGGGTCAGGCGCCGCACGAAGCGCCACTGCAGTTCATCTTTGCGGTTGAACACCAGCATCGGTGCGTGCGCCAGGGTTGCGGCCTGCATGCCATCGCGGAAGTACTGGCGGGCGAAGCCGGGCGAGGCGATGGCGTGGTAGCGCATCGCGCCGAGCGGGTGCACGTTGCATCCCTTCACCGGTTGGCTTTCGGCGGTGACCGCGCCGAGCACGCTGCCATCGCGCAGCAGCTGCAGGGTGTGGTCCTGGTCGTCCATGCGCAGGTCGAACAGATAGCCGTAGCGCTGGTGCAGGTCGGCGATGGCCGGCACGAACCAGGTATCAAGCGAGTCATCGTTGACCGCCAGGGGGATCGGCGTGTGCGCAGCGTCGCTGCCACGCTCGGGTAGCAGCTCGGCCAATGCCTCGGCCTCCAGCGCCTGCATCGGTCGCACCCGGCGCAGCAGCGCTTCACCCGCGGCAGTCGGCCGGCAGGGTGCCTGGCGCACCACCAGTACCTGCCCGAGCCTGTCCTCCAGGGCCTTGATCCGCTGCGACAGTGCTGACGGGCTGATCGACAGGCGGCGTGCCGCAGCCTCGAAGCTGCCTTCCTCCAGCACCGCGGCAAACGCGGCCAGTTGCGGGTGTACCAGGTCCATGCCGGTGCCTCTTCAGTTTTCCTGCACAGGATAAAGAAAAATCAGTTTGTCTAATCAAGGCGGTTGGCGGCACCCTGCGCGTCCCCTCGCTGCCTGGCCTGTCCCGATGTGGATTGCCGCTACCGCCGCCGGCCTGTTCGCAGGTGCCGGCCTGATCATCGCCATCGGCGCGCAGAATGCCTTCGTGCTGCGCCAGGGCCTGCAGCAGCGCAATGTGGGGACGGTAGTGCTGGCCTGCGCCGGCGCGGATATCGCGCTGATCCTTGCTGGCGTTGGCGGCATGGGCGCGCTGGTGCTGCAGTGGCCGCTGCTGCTGCAGGTGCTGCGCTTCGGTGGTGCGGCCTTCCTGTTCTGGTATGGCCTGCGGGCGGGGCTGCGCGCGTGGCGCGGTGGCAGTGCCCTGGCCGCCGCCGAGGCGCAGGGCGGCAGCGGACGGCAGGTACTGCTGACCTGCCTGGCGTTCACGCTGCTCAACCCGCACGTCTATCTGGATACGGTGGTGCTGCTGGGCAGTCTGTCCACGCGCTACCCCGGTGACCTGCGCTGGGCGTTCGCCGCCGGTGCCTGCGCCGCCAGCGTGGCCTGGTTCTGCACGCTGGGCTATGGCGCGCGCCTGTTGCAGCCGGTGTTCCGCAGGCCGGGCGCCTGGCGGGTGCTGGATGCCGCCGTGGCGGTCTTCATGTCCTGCCTCGCCACGCTGCTGCTGTTGCGCCCGCTCTAGGCCGCGTCCACCGCGCACTGCGGGGTTTCGCCGGGGCGCAGGGTCAGCACGCGCACGCCGCTGCGGGTGACCGCCACGGTGTGCTCGAACTGCGCCGACAGCTTGCCGTCGCGGGTGTAGACCGGCCATTGGTCCGGCTGCTGACGGATGGCCGGCTTGCCCTGGTTGAGCATCGGCTCGATGGTGAACACCATGCCTTCTTCCAGCACCATGCCGGTGTTGGGATGGCCGTAATGCAGGATCTGCGGTTCCTCGTGCATCTGCTGGCCGATGCCATGGCCGCAGTATTCCTTCACCACGCTGTAGCCGTGGCTGCGCGCGTGGCGGGCGATGGCGTGGCCGATATCGCCCAGGCGCGCTCCCGGGCGCACCGCAGCGATGCCTTTCCACATCGCCTGGTAGGTGGCCTGCACCAGCCTGCGCGCGGCGTAGTCGACCTCACCGACCAGGTAGGTGGTGCTGGAGTCGGCGATGTAGCCGTTCTTCTCCAGGGTGATGTCGAGGTTGACGATCTGGCCGTTGCGCAGCACGTCGGTGGTGCTGGGAACGCCGTGGCAGACCACGTTGTCGATCGAGGTGTTGAGCACATACGGGAAGCCGTACTGGCCCTTGCTGGCCGGCCGCGCCTGCAGCTCATCGACGATCATGCGCTCGACGAAGTCGTTGATCTCCATCGTGCTGCGTCCCTGCAGCGGCAGCTGGTCGAGCGCGGCGAATACCTGCGCCAGCAGGCGCCCGGATTCGGCCAGCAACGCGATTTCGTGCGGCTGCTTGATCATCGTCATGTCAGGCCCGCCCGGGCGCCAGCGCCTGCGGCTGCACCCCGGCTGCCCGCAGTTCGCTGGCGACGATGTCCTGGAAGCTCAGCGTGGGGTTCATCTCGCACAGCATGCCGACCCGGATCCAGAAGGTGGCCTGGGCGTTGATCGAACGGCTGGAGACGGTGCAGGCACGGCGCAGCTGGTCGTGCAGGGTGTCATCGATGTTGACGATGCCCATGGGCGGTCCTGGCGGAATGGATATACGAAGCATATATGTTCCGTATATCCGCCTCAAGCCCGCATCGTTCAGTCCACGTGGGTGGCAAAGCGCAGTCGGTTGCCGTCCGGGTCACGCAGGAGCATCTCGCGGCTGCCCCATCCGGTGTCGTGCGGTGGCTGCTCGATCGGTACGTTGGCGGCACTGAAGGCGCGGTGCAGGGCGTCGACGTCTTCAACGATGAAGTACACCGCGCCGCCGACCTCGCAGTCGCCGCTGTGTTCGGTGAGGAAGATCGTCTGGCCGTCGCGGGTGAGCTGGGCGAACAGCGGGAAGCCGGGTTCGAAGCGGTGTTCCCAGTCGACCACGAAACCCAGCCCCTGCACGTAGAACGGCAGGGTGGTGTCGGCATGGCGCATGCGCAGTTGCGGGATGACGGTCTGGGGCATCGCGAGGCTCCGGGGCGGGAGTCCAGTGTAGTGCCGGCCGCTGGCCGGCATCCCGGCGAGCCTGGGAACGATGAGGTTGCCGGCCAGCGGCCGGCACTACCGAAGCCACGTCGGCCAGCGGCCGGCACGACCGGCGCGGTCAGCAGGCGGTCGGCACGGCGGCCATCGCCGCCAGCAGTTCGCGATTCACCTGCTGGTGCCGTGCCTGCCACACCGGCAGATCCTCGGCGCTGACGTCAGGTTGGCCGTCCAGCGACGACAGCCAGCGCTTGAAGCGGCTCTTGTAGTTGGCCAGCGATACTTCGCCGGTGATGTCGCTGCCGACCAGGCCGCCGGCGCGCAGCGCTTCGATCACCACCAGTGCGTGTTCCAGCTGGAAGCGGCCCTGGTCCCAGTTGCTGCGGGCGACGTCCTCGGCGAACACATCCTTGTCGATCGACAGGTAGGTCGGTTGCGGCGACTTGGCCTGCTCGGCGGCGAACGCGGCAACCAGTGCCTCCGGGTGCTCGAACCGTCGGAATGCACGGCCGCTGCCGAGGCGGTGGCCCCAGCCCACGTCCACATCCATGCACCAGTAAGTCAGGCGCCCGCCCATCAGCGGGCGCCAATGGTTCTCCCAGGCGTGGCCCAGGCCGATGTCACTGGAGGTGATGCCGAGCACATGGATGTGCGAGATCTGCGGCAGCTTGCTGGCCGCGTTCACCCACGACCCGCAGTGCATGCCGAACGGGAAACGCATGTTGTCCGGATGGTTGTCCAGCACCACCAGCTGGAACGGCTGGTGCGCGCGCATGCGACGCAGCAGCGGCAGGCTGAGGTGGTGGAAGTCGCCACTGCCGAGCATCACCGTGCCGAGCTGGGCCGGCAGCGGTGCCAGCACTTCAGCGGCGAAACGGTCCAGGGTTGAAGTGCTGCAGGCGAAGCGCAGCGGATCGTGCCATTGCGGCAGCGCCAGGGTCTGCGCCTGTGGCAGCGGCAGTACGCCACCGTCCAGGTCCAGGATCAGCGGAAAACGTGACGACATCGTTCAACCGCCTCCATCAGGTTCGCCCTGCAGGTACGGTGCCAGCTTGCGCAGGGCAGCGCGCAGCAGCGGGGAGCGGGCGTGGATCGCGTGCCGGGTGGAGGTGAAGCGGGCGCCCAGCTCGGCCTTGATCCGCGAGTCGGTCCAGCCGGCCACGTAGTGGCTCAGGCCGTGCTGCAGCGCGTACTCGAGGTTGTGCATCCAGCTGACCGCGTACAGGTTGTGCTCGCGTGATTGCGGGTAGGCCAGGCCGATGTACTTGTCCACCAGCTTTCCGGCGTGGATGTAGCACAGGTTCCAGCCGATCAACTGGCCCTGGTGGCGGTACAGGAACATCCGTCCCTGGCCCTGGCTGTCGGCCAGCAGGTGTTGGAAGTAGGGCAGGTCGAGCTGGTCGAAATGCACCGCGCTCTGCGCGAACACGCCCAGGTACAGCGCGTACAGTTCGGCCTGCAGTCGCGGGTCGGCGAGGGCCGGATCGCCGGTGGCGATGCAGTCGATCTGCAGGCCATCGCGCGAGCGCAGCTTGCGCCGGATGTTCTTGCGGCGCGAGGACGACAGGCGTCCGAGATAGCCATTGATCGAATCGAAATCGATCGCCACCCAGGCCAGCGGCATGCCTTCCAGTTCGACGAAGCCGCGTGCCAGCAGCGCCTGCAGGAAGGCGCTGCTGTGTGCATTGGCCGCGTCGTCCAGCAGCGGCGAATCGATTGCCAGGTCCTTGACCACCAGCAGCCGGGAATCGCCGATCGCGTGACGCGTCACGTCCTCGGCCAATGCCTCTGGTGCGACGTGCGCGGGCAACGGGGTGTACTCGGTGCTGGTGGCACCGACGAAGCGGGTCTTCCAGGTGATCCAGGGCCGCCACAGGCGCGACAGCGGCAAGCCAAGCAGCTTGCCGCGCAGGTCGTCGTCCATCGTGGTGGTCAGGTCGAGCGGCGCACGGAAGGTCGGCAGGCCGCTGGGAAGCAGGCCTGCCTCGAATCCAAGCGGCGGGTGGGCCAGGAAGCCCTCCAGCAGCGCGGCCGGTTCCAGCGCGGTGCTGGATGCGCGTGACGTCATCTCCATCGGCACGGGAACCGGCAGCGCATCGACCTCAGCCCTTGGCCTTGGTCAGCGCCTGGTCGAGCAGGGTGATCGCCAGGTCGATCTCTTCGTAGCTGATGTCCAGCGACGGCGCGAAGGTGATCACGTTCTTGTACCAGCCACCCACGTCGAGCACGAGGCCCATGCGCTTGCCGTCGTGCAGGAGGTCACCGGCCAGGCCGATGTCGACCATGCGGTCCAGCAGTTCCTTGTTGGGGGTGTAGCCGTCGGTCTGGCAGATCTCGGCGCGCAGGGCCAGGCCCAGGCCGTCGACGTCGCCGATCTCCGGGTGACGCTTCTGCAGGCCACGCAGGCCGTCCAGGAAGTACGCGCCCTTCTCCGGCACGGTGCGCTCGTAATCCATTTCCTTGCCCAGCTTCAGCACTTCCAGGCCGAGGCGGGTGCCCAGCGGATTGGAGTTGAAGGTGGAGTGGGTGGAGCCCGGCGGGAACACGGTCGGGTTGATCAGTTCTTCGCGCGCCCACAGGCCCGACAGCGGGTTCAGGCCGTTGGTCAGCGCCTTGCCGAACACCAGCACGTCCGGGGTAACGCCGAAGTGCTCGATCGACCACAGCTTGCCGGTGCGCCAGAAACCCATCTGGATTTCATCGACGACCATCAGGATGCCGTACTTGTCCAGCACGCGCTTGAGGCCAGTGAAGAAGTTGCGCGGCGGGATGACGTAGCCGCCGGTGCCCTGGATCGGCTCGACGTAGAACGCGGCGTACTCGGCCTGGCCGACCTTGGGATCCCACACGCCGTTGTACTCGCTTTCGAACAGGCGCTCGAACTGCCAAACGCAGTGGTCGGAATACTCGTCCGGGGTCATGCCCTTCGGGCGACGGAACGGGTACGGGAACGGGATGAACATCGCGCGCTCGCCGAAGTGGCCGTAGCGGCGGCGGTAGCGGTAGCTGGAGGTGATCGACGAGGCACCCAGGGTGCGGCCGTGGTAGCCGCCTTCGAAGGCGAACATCAGGCTCTTGCCGCCGCGCGCGTTGCGTACGATCTTCAGCGAATCTTCAATGGCCTGCGCGCCGCCGACGTTGAAGTGCACGCGGCCGTCCAGGCCGAACTTCTGGTGCATGTCCACGGCAATGGTCTTGGCCAGCTGCACGCGGGTCGGGTGCAGGTACTGGCTGGCGACCTGCGGCAGGGTGTCGATCTGGTCCTTCAGCGCGTCGTTCAGGCGCTTGTTGCTGTAGCCGAAGTTGCAGGCCGAGTACCACATCTGCAGGTCGAGGTAGGGCACGCCCGCACCATCGAACATGTAGCTTCCTTCGCCGCGCTGGAAGATCTTCGGCGGGTCGACGTAGTGGACGGTGTCGCCGAAGGAGCTGTAGCGGGCTTCGTCGGCCAGCAGCTGCGCGTCGGAGGCAGCCGCGTCGGCGTTCTTGTCAAAAATGTTCATGCAGTTCGGTTCCGTGAAGGACGTTCGAAAGAGGTGACGGGGGAGCGCGCCTGGAAGGGAGTGCTCAGGCGGTGGCCAGCAGCAGGGGCAGTGCGGCGGGCTGCGGGCTGGCGTCGAGGCGACGTGGCTGCAGCAGGCTGCCATCGAGCAAGCGCGGCAACAGTGCGATTGCATCGTGGAAGGTATCGATGGCGGCATGCTCGATGCCGGCCTTCGTGCAATGGGTGATCAGGCGGCGCTTGGCGAACACGAAGTCGGCATCTTCGGAGACGCAGAAATCCGAGCTGCCATCGCCGATCATCAGCACGCGTGGTGCTTCGTCGGCACGCGCCTGCGCGGCGCAGGTGCACTTGCAGGTACCACTGCGGCATCCTTCGGCCTGGTAGGGCGACTCCAGTTCCCAATGGTCTTCGCACCAGCGCAGGTGGTTGGCCACCACCGGCAGTCGCGACAGGCCGTGGTTGGCGAGGATGCGGTGGATCGCATAGTCCAGCCCGTCGCTGACGATGCGCAGCGGCACGCCCAGCTGTTCGGCGCGGCTGACAAAGGCGGCGAAGCCCGGATCGATCTGCACCTGGTCCAGGTGCGCGTCGAGCGTGGCCGGGTCCAGCTTCAACAGCCGCACCTGGCCCTGCATGCATTCACGCGAGCCGATCTTTCCCGCCTTCCACTGGTCTTCCAGTTGCTGCCAGCCCGGCTGGCCGTACTTCTCCAGCAGCGAGTCGATGACATCTTCGAGGCTGATGGTGCCATCGAAGTCACACAGGATGCTCCAGTGCATGGGCAGGTCCGTCGATGAAAGAAACGTCCGGCACGATGCCGGGGCAGGCTCAATGTAGGCAGGCAGCCTTTCTCGTTCCTTTCCTGTTGAAAGCCTGCACCGCCGGGTGGGGAAAGTGTTCAGGAATCGAGCGTGCTGAATGGGCGTGATGCCGTGAAAACCGCGCTTTCAGGGCTGCGCAGCGGCCAGCGCCCGCAGGATCTGCGCGGTCTCTTCCCGGGTCTGCCAGGCGCTGTTGCCGAGGGTCAGCATGCGTGCGGCGAAGTCGCGCGCGTTCGGCATGTCGTCCTGCGGCACGATGCCACGCAGGTAGGCGTAGTCGGGTAGGGCATGGATGAACATGCGGCTGGCACCGAGGCCGCGCGGCCACAGTTCGTCCAGTGCGGCATCGCGCGCGCGCTGGCTGGGCAGCAGCAGCATCAGCATCGGCCAGGTGCCGCCGGTGCCGGCCAGGCCATCGACCACCTCCACCGCCGGCAGCTGTGCCAGCTGCACACGCAGCTGCAGTGCGCGCAGGCGCCCGGCCTGCAGGAACGCAGGCAGCCGCCGTGCAGCGTGGGCGCCCACGTTCTGCCGCCACTGGCTGACCCGGTGCTGCGGGATGTCCAGCGGGAAAATGTCTCCGACCGCGTCTTCCAGATCGCCGCGTTGCAGGGCGCTGCGCAGCGGATTGCCGTACACCAGCGACAGCAGCGAGGGGCGGTAACAGGCGGCAAGACCCAGCAGCTGCACGCTGCGAAGCAGCTCCCAGCGCAGGCTGAAACGTACCTGTTCGGCGGCATGTTCGGCCAGCGCGGCGCGCAGCTCGTCATCGCGGCTGACCAGCAGGCCGCCTTCATGCAGGCTCAGCCCCTTGCCGGCGGCCAGGCTGAAGAATCCGATGTCGCCACGCAGGCCCACGCTGCTGTTGCCGACCCGTGCACCCAGCGCCTGTGCGGCATCTTCGATCACCCAGGCGCCGGCGCCGCGTGCGACCTCGCAGGCCCGTTCGACATCGGCGATGCGCCCGCCGAGGTGGGTGGGCAGGATCGCCAGCGTCCGCGCGTCGGCCAGGCGCGAGAGCTGTGCCGGATCAAAGTCGAAATGGCCACGCCGGGTATCGCACAGCTGCACGCGCAGGCCGAGGCTGTGTACCGCGATCGGCACCAGCGGACAGGTATAGGCCGGCAGGATCACGGTATCGCGCTTGGGCGCGCGCTTGCGCAGGGTGCGCAGTGCGATCAGCAGCGCGTGGGTGCCGGAACAGGTCAGCTGCAGCGGCGGTGTGCCGAGCTGGGTGGCCAGGATGTCGCGCAGGTCGCCGCCGCCGGGAAGGAAGTCGCTGGCCTGCATCGGCAGGCCAGCGGTCGGCGGCAGTTCGCGCGCGAACAGGCTCATCGCAGCCCGCTCACGAAGTGCTGTCGGCGGGGCTGTGCGGATCATCCGCTTCGGCGCGGCCGAGGCAGACGATGCCAGCCACGATCAGTACCGCACCGACAAGGTGATGCAGGGTCAGCGGCTCTTTCAGCAGCCAGGCCGACAGCAGCAGCACACTGATCACCTCCAGGTGCGAGGCCGCGAACGCCGGGCCGATCGGCGCATGGCGCAGCAGGCTCATCCAGGTGAAGAACGCGCCGACGTAGCCGAGGACCGCGCCGTATACCCACGGCTGCGACAGCACGCGCAGCAGCCACGCGGTGTTGGCCTCGACCGGCAGCGCGGCGTCACCGGCGTACTTGAAGCACAGCTGGGCCAGCGTGTCGAAGGCCATCAGCAGGGGAAAGCCGATCACATACAGGCGCCTCACGAGCCGGCCCCCACCACCGCCACGCCCGCCGTGACCAGCAGCATGCCGGTCACCCGCAATGGCGTGAGCTTTTCGCGGAACAGGATGCGGCCGGCGATCATCAGCGCGACGATGTTGATCGAGCCCAGCAGCACGCCCTTGGACAACGGCACCAGCGACAGGAACGCGATCCAGGCAACGAACTCAAGCACGTAGCAGGCGATGCCGATCCACAGCCAGGGGCGGCTGAGCATGTGTTTCCAGCGTTGCAGTCCTTCGCCATCCTGCGGGTCGCTGGCGGCGGCCTTGAAGGCGAGCTGGCCACCGGTATCGAGCACCACATTGGCCAGCCACAGCAGCGTGGCGAGTGCCCCCATCTCAGGCCACCGCCTTGAGCACGCCGCTGCGTTCACCGATTTCGGTGAAGAAACGCGCGCTGCGGCGGATCACCTCGCGGCGTTCGCGGTCGATCGTGATCATGTGGTAGCTGTCTTCCAGCACCACCAGTTCCTTCGGGCCGCTGACCCTCGATATCACCAGTTCGGCGTTGCCCATGCTGGCCACGTCGTCTTCGCGGGCGTGCATCACCAGGCACGGTGCGGTGACCTGGTGCAGGTGGCGGCGGGTCCAGTTGCTCAGGGCGCGCATCTCGGCCAGCGCGTGCCAGGGGTTGCCCGGCAGGCCGGCCGCGGCGCTGTCGCCGGACAGCATGGCGGCACTGACCTGCGCACGCAGGCGCTCGTCACGCAGGCCATAGGGCGGTTCTTCCATGAACATGCGGTCGCGGCCGATGTTGAAGCGCTTGAACCACGGCAGCAGGAACGACAGGCGGGCCACGGCGGGAATGTTCCAGCCGTCGTAGCGGAAGGTGGCGCCATACACGCCGACGCCGGACACCCATTCGGGGCGGCGTGCAGCCAGCGCCAGCGCCAGTACCGCGCCCATCGACAGGCCGCCGACGAACAACTGGTCGACCTTGCCACGCAGGCTCGCCGCTGCATCTTCCACGCCCTGGTACCACTGTTCCCAGGTGGTCGCCAGCAGGTCATCCACGGTGCCGCAATGGCCGGGCAACTGCACGCCGTGTACGGTGAAGCCGGCGTTGTTCAGGCCCTTGCCCAGCATGCGCATTTCCGCCGGGGTGCCGGTCAGGCCGTGGACCAGCAGCACGCCCTGCGGGCCACCGGGGAGGAAGAAGTCGTGCGATTCGGTCACCTGGCGGCTCCGGGACGGCAGTGGGGATGGTCAGGATCGCAAGCGCGATTTTCGCCAGCCTTTCAGCGCCCCGGTACGGGTCAGGGGGCCTTCAGCAGCGGCAGTGTGATGGCGACCTTCAGGCCCCCCCCGGCGCGGTTGAGGAAGGTCAGGCGGCCGCCGGAATGCTCCACCGCTTCGTGCGCGATGGCCAGGCCCAGGCCGGTGCCGCTGGCTGCGGTGCCAGGCGCACGGAAGAAGCGCTCGCCCAGCCGTGGCATCACGTCCTCGGGCACGCCGGGGCCGTTGTCCTCCACGTACAGTTCGACGTCATTGTCATCCAGCGCATGCACACCGACCGTGACGGTCGCATCGCGGCCGGCATAGCGCAGCGCGTTGTCGATCAGGTTGTCCAGTGCTTCCTGCAGCTGGGCACCGTTGCCGAGCACGCGCAGCGGGTGGGGGCTGCCGCGGTAGCCCAGATCGATGCCATCGCGGATCGCTTCGGGCACGCGCATGCCGACCCACTGCGGCACCAGCTCGCACAGGTCCAGTGCCTCCACGGTATCGGGCACGGTCTGCGCCCGGCTCAGTGCGAGCAGCTGGGTGCTGACCCGGGCGGTGCGCTGGTTGAGCCGGCGGATGTGCTGCAATGCCTCGCGCACCGTGTCCGGGTCACCATGGGCCAGCGCCTGGTCCACATGCAGGGCCATGCCGGCCAGCGGCGAACGCAGCTGGTGCGCGGCATCGGCGATGAAGCGGTTCTGCAGCGTGATCATTTCCGCCTGGCGCGCGAACAGATCGTCGATGGTGCTGATCAGTGGCTGGATCTCCTCCGGCACGTCGGCGTCGGAGATCGGTGCCAGTTCGCCACGGCGCTGCGCCAGGCGGGTCCTCAGCGGCGTGAGGATGCGCAGGCCGTAGGTCACGCCGAACCAGACCAGCGCTGCGGTGCCCAGCGCCAGCATGGTCATCAGCGGGATGATGATCATCAGGATCTCGCGCGCACGCTGGCGGCGGTCGGCCATGCTTTCGGCCACGGTCACTGCCAGCTCGTCCTGCGGATCGTTCATCGCCTGCGTGCAGACGGTGGCCATGCGCACCTGCTGGCCATTGAGGTTGCCGTCGTACAGGGCCGGATGCACGCCGGTGCAGTCCTGAGAAGGGGCATACGGGCTGAAATCCGCATTGCCGCTGAGGGTGCCCTTGCGGCTGCTGTCGACGTTGAAATAGCGATGGCCGTCGGGGTCGTACTCGATCAGGAAGCGCGCCTGCGGAGACAGGTCGCTGGTCACCGGCATGGTGCTCAGCATCTGCGCGAACGAGTGCGTGTCGTCGATCAGGTTACGGTCGTGGATGCGGTTGGAATAATCCAACGCAACGTAATAGGCCAGGATCGTATTGAAGGTAAGCAGGCCCAGCATCGGCAACGCCAGGAAGGCGAGCAGGCGCCGGCGCAGGCTGGGGGGGCCACTGATCACGGGGCGCTGTCGTCCTGCGCGTCTTCCAGCATGTAGCCCAGTCCGCGCACGGTGCGGATGCCCATGCCGCCGGGCTGCAGCTTGCGGCGCAGGCGGTGCAGGGCGATGTCCAGGCCGTTGTCGGTCAGGTCCTGGCCCCAGTCGCACAGCGCCTCCACCAGCTGTGCGCGCGAGACGATGCGCTCGGCGCGTACCGCCAGTGCCGACAGCAGGCCGAACTCGCGTGCGGTCAGTTCCAGCGACTGGTCGTCGATCCACACCCGATGCCCGGCCAGATCGATGCGCAGGCGGCCGATGCGCAGGTCCGGGTTGCCATTGCTGGTCACGCGGCGCAGCTGTGCGCGCACGCGGGCTTCGAATTCGTCCAGTGCGAATGGCTTGACCAGGTAGTCGTCGGCACCGAGGTCGAGCACGCGCACGCGTTCGGCCAGGCCGTCGCGGGCGGTCACCACCAGTACCGCCAGGCCATCGCCGCGCTGGCGCAGGCGCTGCAGCACGTCGCGGCCATCCAGCTGCGGCAGGCCCAGGTCGAGCACCAGCAGCGCGTATTGGGTCGAACCCAGCGCGGCGTCGGCGTGCGCGCCGTTGTCGACGTGGTCGACCACATGCCCCTGCCGGCGCAGCGAGGCGCACAGGCCGGAGGCGATGTCCGGGTCGTCTTCAGCAATCAGAACGCGCATGCGCGGGAGGCTCCTGTAACGGTCGGGCCCAGCGGATGGACAGGGTGGGCCTCTCGGCTGCCGAGGGTAGCCGCAAACGGGGTGAAGGTGGAGCGCGCCGGCACCTCCCGGCGCCGTCGCGCTGTCCCGCCATTCAGTCCTGCAGGCCCGGCTCACCCAGTACCAGCGGCACCCGTGAGCCGTCCAGCAGGCCGCGGCTGAGCCTGCCATCCTCGATGAACAGCAGTTCGCCGTTCTCGCCGTTCTTGATGCTGCTGTCGATGGCGATCACGCGGTCGCCATGGAAGCTGCTGACGTGCGGCATCGAGGTGTGGCCAACCACGATGCGCGTGAGCTGCAGGCGGTCGAGCACGGCCTGTACCGCCGCGGTGTCGAGGCGGCCATCGAAATAGCCGCGGTACCAGATCGGGCTGGTCTTGCCGTCATACAGCGGTGCGGTGGCCGGGTCGGCCTTCACTTCGGCCTTGGGCAGGCCCAGAGAGGCCTGGTAGGCCGCATTGGTGCGTACCGGGTCCAGCGCCAGCTGCAACGCCTCGGGCGAGATGCCGCCATGCAGGAACAGGGTATCGCCGATCTTCAGCAGCACCGGGCGGGTGCGCAGCCACTGCCCGATCACCGAGTCGGCGCCATACAGTTGCGGGTAGCTGCGGCCCAGCAGCTGGGCGCTGCGCAGGTACTTCGGGTTGACGTAGCGCAGGTCGTCGTACAGCACCATGGTTTCGTGGTTGCCGAGCACGAAGTGCACTGCGCCACCGGCGGCGGCGGCCTGCTGCTGCAGGCCGTACAGCAGCCAGAACGCCTCGGTCACCTGCGGGCCGCGGTCGAATACATCGCCAGCGATGACCAGCGTGTCCTTGCCCAGGGCCCAGCGATCCTGGGCGTCGATGACCTGGTGGGCGCGCAGCAGGCGCACCAGCAGCCCGTACTGGCCATGGATGTCCGACAGCGCGACGATGCGCGGCGCGGCCGGCAGCACGGAGACCGAGGCCGCATTCGGCGCGGCCACGTGCACGGTGTGTTCGTAGCCACAGCGCGGCGCGATATCGGTGCCCGTCGTGTTGATGGCCAGCGAGCGCGACTCGACCTTGTCGTCGCAGATCCACTTGGCCTGCAGCTGGTCGCCCTGGCGGAATACATAGGGGCCATCGGCCTGCACGTGGTCGGCGGGCGCGGCAACCTCGCGGGCCTGCGTGGTTGCTGTGGCGCAGGCCAGCAGCGGCAACAGCAGGGCGGTCAGCAGGAAAGGGCGATAGCGCGGCATCGGCGGCGTCCGGCGGCGGAAACCTCCGATGCTAACCGGCGCGGCCGGATCGTGGTGTGCGCGAATGGGCGGATCAGGCGCCGCGCCGGTCGTCCTTGAGCTTGCGCACGCGGGTGGCGGCGGCCTGCAGCGGCTGACCGTCGCGCCCGTGTGGCTGCATGTAGGGCAGTGGTCGCCGCGTGCTGGATTCGATCAACTGCGAATGGGCTTCACCGGCGCTGAAGCGATGGCGTTCTCCCCACTGGCGCAGCGCGACCAGCAGCGGGAACAGTTCCTGGCCGGCGCGGGTGAGCACGTATTCCTGGTAGGCCGAGCCATCGGAGGCCGGTTGCAGTTGCAGGATGCCGGCCTCGACCAGCCTGCGCAGGCGATCGCTGAGGATGTTGCGCGCCGCGCCGAGGCTGCGCTGGAAGTCGCCAAAGCGCGTGACGCCGTCGAAGGCATCGCGGATCACCAGCAGTGCCCAGCGATCACCGAGCAGGTCGGCGCTGCGGGCAACGGGGCAGGGACTGTTGGCGTGCATGCTGTGGCCTCCGAATGTGGTTGCAGTTTAAAACCAATGACGATAGCCTGCATCAAGTTTCAAATTGCAACTACATCATGAGCGCATCGATGTCCCGCCCATTGCTGACCCTGCTCGCGGTCGCGGCCGGCGCCAGCGTTGCCAACGTCTATTACGCGCAACCGCTGCTGGATCGGCTGGCACAGGCCTTCGCATTGGACCGTGCCGTGGCGGGCGCAGTGTTGGCGGCAACCCAGGCCGGCAGTGTGCTGGCATTGCTGGGCCTGCTGCCGCTCGCCGATCGCGGTGACCGGCGACGCCTGCTGCGGATGCAGTTGATGGCGCTGGTGCTGGCCCTGCTGTGGCTGGCAGCGGCACGCACGGCCGGTTGGCTGTTGTCGGGCATGCTGCTGGCCGGGCTGTTGGGCACCGCGCTGACACAGGGCTTGATCGCCTATACCGCCACGCTTGCGCCGCCCGAGCAGCGCGGGCGCCTGGTGGGCGTGGTGCAGGGCGGCGTGTTCATCGGCCTGTTGCTGGCGCGCGTTGTATCGGGCGCGGTCGCGGCCACCGTCGGCTGGCGGGCGGTCTATCTGCTGTCGGCAGCGCTGATGGCGGCCCTGGCCGTGCTGCTGTGGCGGCGTCTGCCGGCGGTGCCGGTGCCGGCGGTACCACCGCGCTGGCGCGAACTGCTGGGTTCGATGCTGGGCATGCTGCGCCGGGACCGCGCGCTGCGCGAGCGTGGGCCGCTGGCATTGCTGCTGTTTGCTGGCCTCAACGTGTTCTGGGCGGCGGTGCCGCTGCCGCTGTCGGCGCCGCCGTTGCAGTGGTCCACCGCGGCCATCGGCGCACTGGGCCTGGCCGGCGTAGTGGGCGCCTTGATGGCGGCGCGGGTCGGGCACTGGATGGACCGCGGTTTCGCCGGTCGGGTCAGTCTTGGCGCGTTGCTGCTGATGCTGGCCGCGTGGTGGCCGCTGCTGGGCCTGCCGCAGTCGCTGTCGTTGCTGCTGCTGGGCGTGATCGTGCTCGACCTCGGTGGGCAGGCACTGCACGTATCGAACCAGGCGCTGCTGCTGCGTGCACCGGCAGAACAGCATGGACGCCTGGTGGCGTTGTACATGCTGTTCTATGCAGTGGGCAGTGGTGCCGGTGCGGCTGCCGGGCCCTGGATGCAGGCCCGGCATGGCTGGCCTGCGGTGTGCCTGCTGGGTGCAGGCATCGCGGCACTGGCGCTGCTGTGGTGGGCAGCATGGCGGGTGGTGGCGTCCAATGCATCGGCTGGCGGGCGAACCGGTAGAGTCGACTGTCGGTAGAGTCGACTGTCAGTCGACTGCTCTTCGCCCCGCGTGCGAAAAATCCCGCGCTGCGTGCGATAGTCGACCAGCGGTCGACTCTACCTGTCCTGTCGTCATCGCTGCAGTGCACGCCGTCCCGGTGCTTCCTCAAGGTCCGCGCTGGCCACTACCACGCGGTTGCGGCCGCTGCGCTTGGCCTCGTACATCGCCGCATCGGCCCGTGCCATCAGCCGCTCGTAGTCCGGGTGGCCGTCATGGCCGGCTACGCCGATGCTGGCGGTCAGTGCCAGTACCTGGCCGTTGGCCAATGCCACCGGTGACTGCGCGATCTGCCGCCGCAGGCTTTCGGCGATCACCGCGGCCTGTGATTCGCTGGCCGCGACCAGCACCACCACGAACTCCTCGCCGCCATAGCGGAACAGGTAGTCACTGCCGCGGGTCAGCTGGCCGAGCAGGCCGGCGACGTGCTGCAGCGCGCGGTCCCCGGCGTCGTGGCCGTGGCCGTCGTTGATCGCCTTGAAGTGATCCAGGTCGAGCAGCAGCAGCGAGAACGGCGTGCGGTTGCGCGTGGCCAGCTCGATCTCCCGGCGCAGCACGGTAGGCAGGAAGCGGCGGTTGAGCAGGTTGGTCAGCGCATCGCTGCCGGCATCCAGCTCGCCGATGCGCTCGAACAGCAGCGTCATCAGGGTGCGGATGGCGGCCAGGTCCTCGCGGATGGCCGGCAGCACCGCCAGTCGTTGTGCCGGGGCATCGTTGCTCGCCCGCTGCAGGTTGCTGTCGATGCGGGCCATCAGCTGGCCGACCTGCCGGGTCTCGCTGCTCTCGCCGAAGCTGGGGATGCCCTTGTGGGTGAACCACAGGCCGAACTCGGAAGTGGCCAGGCTGGCGCTGTCGCTGGCCTGTACGTGGCCAGCGAGCGCGTAGAGCAGGGCGTTCTCCCAGTCCAGCAGCAGTGCGCGCTGGCGTTCGCGTTCGGTGCCGACGTTCTGCACCAGCGAGAACAGCCGGTACGCAGCATCGGCGCGGGTCGAGCGCTCGCGTGCATGGGTATAGGCCAGGGTCATGCCTTCCATGGCGATGTCCATGATCGCGCTGAGGCAGTCGATGGCGGCGAACGCAGTGGCACTGTCGGGCGCGTCGTCGTGCAGGCGCACGAACAGTTCGTGCTTGAGCACGCGCGCGCCGCGGGTGACCAGGTCGACCGGAATACCGACCCGGGCATGCACATCGCCGATCACCCGCTGCGAGGCAACGGCGCCGGCAATACCGTCGGCATTGGTGGTCAGCAACTGCACCAGCCAGCGCTGCATGGCCGGCTGCAGGCGCTGCTTGACCTGATCGTGGGACAGGAAGCGGCGTGCACGCCCGTCCTGCAGCAGTACCTCGTAGAAGCGTTGGGCCAGCGCCGGCGGGGCATCGGCGGCGGCGGCGTGCAGCAGCGCGGTGGCGGCAGGGCCGGCCTGTTGCAGGCAGTGCTGCCAGGCCTCGGCCAGCGGTTGGCTGGCATCGTCCAGTTGGGGTGGTTCCACGTCGATCTCTGACTGCGTACGGCAAACCACGGGTATCGGCCGCGGTGGCGCACGGTTGATGGCGGGTTGGCCGGTCAGTTTTATGCGCGATGCAGGGTTGCACGGCGCGCAAAGCACGTCGGCGCCGCGGCGGCAATGAGTGAACGCATTTGAGAATCACTCGCATTGATGGGAGAATGCGCGCACGGATCGGCCCGCAGGCGACTGCAGCGACGCTCCGCCTCCCCCTCGTCGTTGCCTCAAGCCCTTTGCCAGAGGCCCCGTTGCCCTGCCAGAAGGTCCAGACCATGTCCCCTGCCGTTGTCCTTTCGCCGCGCCCGCTGGCGCTCGCCGTTGCCGCCCTGCTGGCGGGAAGCGCCCTGACCGCCCAGGCCGAAACCGATGCCACCGATATCGACACGGTGCATGTCACCGCCTCGCAGATTGCCCGCCAGGCACTGGGTACCTCGACCATCACCGCCGAGGACATCGCCAAGCGCCCGCCGGCCAACGACATCGCCGAGCTGCTGCGCACCATGCCGGGCGTCAACCTCACCGGCAACAGCGCCTCGGGCCAGTACGGCAACAACCGCCAGATCGACCTGCGTGGCATGGGGCCGGAAAACACCCTGATCCTGGTCGACGGCAAGCGCATCGGTGCGCGTGACGCCGTGCGCATGGGCCGTAGCGGTGAGCGCAATACCCGCGGTGATACCAACTGGGTGCCGGCGGAAATGATCGAGCGCATCGAAGTGCTGCGCGGCCCTGCGGCGGCACGCTATGGCTCCGGTGCGTCCGGCGGCGTGGTCAACATCATCACCAAGCGCCCGACCGGCGACCTGACCGGAGCGGTCGACCTGTATGGCCTGGTGCCCGAGCACAGCGCCGAAGGCGGCAGCGAGCGCGTCGGCCTGCAGCTGAGCGGGCCGATGACCGACACCCTGTCGTTCCGCCTGTACGGCAACCTCAACAAGACCGACGCCGACTCACTGGACCTCAACCGCCAGTACGCCACCAACCCGAACGCGGTGCCACCGGCTGGCCGCGAGGGTGTCAAGAACCGCGACGTCAACGCGTTGCTGCGCTGGGACATCACCACCGACCAGGTGGTGGAGTTCGAAGCCGGCACCAGCCGCCAGGGCAACATCTACGCCGGTGACCGCGCGGTCAGCACTACCGGTACCTCGACCGGCGTTGACCTGGCGGCGCTGGCCGACGGCGAAGCGGAAACCAACCGCATGTACCGCAACACGGGCGCGATCACCCATCGCGGCCGCTGGGGCGACGTGACCTCGCGGGTGACCGCCGCGGTGGAAGCGGTCAACAACTCGCGCATCAATGAAGGCCTGGCCGGTGGCCCGGAAGGCAGCTTCAATGGCACCGACTGGTCGACCTCGCGCCTGCGCAACTACCAGCTGGATGGCGAAGTGAGCTTCCCGACCTCGCTGGGCAGCGCCGAGAACATCTGGACGCTGGGCTTTGAATACCTGGACAGCCGCCTGACCGACCCGTACTCGATGAGCCAGTCCAGCAGCAGCGGCGGCGGCATCCCGGGGCTGTCGGCCGATCGCGCGCGGGGCAAGGCCGACGCGCAGACCACCGCAGTGTTCGTCGAAGACAACATCTACCTGGGTGAGCGCTGGATCGTCACCCCGGGCCTGCGCTTCGACCACCACAGCCAGTTCGGCAACAACACCAGCCCCAGCCTCAATGCGCAGTTCCGCATCAACAGCGACTGGGTGGTGAAGGGCGGCATCGCCCGCGCGTTCAAGGCGCCGAACCTGTACCAGTCCAATCCGGACTATCTGTACTACACCCGTGGCAACGGCTGCCCGAATGCACTGCCGAGCCTGGGTGCCGGTTGCTACATGCGCGGCAACGCGGACCTGAAGGCGGAAACCAGCCTGAACAAGGAACTGGGCATCGAGTGGGCACCGCAGAGCGGCTGGCAGGCCTCGTTGACCTACTTCCACAACGACTACAAGGACAAGATCCAGGCCGGCTACACCCAGATTGGCCTGACCGCCGACACCAAGGGCCGCATCTTCCGCTGGGAGAACGCGCCCAAGGCGATCGTGCAGGGGCTTGAAGGCAACCTGGTGATCCCGCTGCTGGGCGAGCAGGGCAACCGCCTGAAGTGGAGCAACAACTTCACCTACATGGTGGAAAACGAGAACAAGAGCACCGGCCAGCCGCTGTCGGTGATCCCGAAGTACACCGTCAACACGATGCTGGACTGGCAGGCCACCGACAAGCTGTCGGTGCTGCTGACCGGCACGTTCTACGGCAAGCAGGAACCGGCCACCGCCAACATCAACAATGATCCGCGCTGCACCGGCAGCTGCGATCCCTCGATCGCGCTGCAGGACCGCGGTGCCTACAACATCTGGGGCGTGAGCGCGCGCTACAAGGTGACCGAGACGGTCAGCTTCGGCTTCGGCGTGAACAACCTGGCCGACAAGCGCCTGTTCCGCGAGGCCAACAGCAGCGATGCCGGTGCGGCGACATACAACGAACCGGGCCGCGCCTACTGGGCCAGCCTGCGCTTCGGGTTCTGACCGCACGCGGACGCCGGTCCGCTGCGGTCGCCAGGCCAGGCCTGGCGCTGCCGGCCACGCTCCGGTAGCGCCGGGCCTTGCCCGGCGACACCGGCGCCGCGCGCCTGCAATGTTATAAACACCGTAATAGTCTCCCCCGCCAGCACGGCGTAGCCTGCACCGCATCGCAAAGGAGCTGTTGCCATGGGCCACGACCACGATCACCTGCCATCCCAGATCCGCCACGAGAAACCCTTGTGGTGGGCGCTCGGCCTGACCTCCACCTTCCTCGTCATCGAGGTGGTGGGCGCGTTCTGGACCAACAGCCTGGCGCTGCTGTCCGACGCGGCACACATGGCCACCGATGCACTGGCACTGATGATTGCGCTGGTCGCGGTGCGGTTGAGCCGACGCCCGCCGGACGCGCGCCGCACCTACGGCTATGCACGCCTGGAAGCGCTGGGCGCGATGATCAACGGCGCCATGCTGTTCGTGGTCGCCGCCTACATCCTGTGGGAGGCGATCGGTCGTTTCCGCGAACCGCAGGAGATCGCATCTTCGGGCATGCTGGTGATCGCCGCCGCAGGCCTGGTCATCAACCTGATCTCGATGCGCCTGCTGCAGGCCGGCAGCGGCGAGAGCCTGAACGTGAAGGGCGCCTACCTGGAAGTGTGGGCGGACATGCTTGGCTCGGTGGCGGTGATCGCCGGTGCGTTGTTGATCAAGTGGACCGGCTGGAAGCCGATCGACCCGATCCTGGCGGTGCTGATCGGCCTGTGGGTACTGCCGCGCACCTACGTGCTGATGCGCGAGGCGATCAACGTGCTGCTGGAAGGCGTGCCCAAGGGCATGGACGTGGCCAAGGTGCGCGACAGCCTGTCCGGTCATGCTGCGGTGCTGGACGTGCATGACCTGCATGTGTGGGCGCTGGCCTCCAGCACGCCGGCGCTGACCGCGCACATCGTGATGCGCGACGGCACCGACGCCGATGCGCTGCGCCGTGAGCTGGGCGGGCGCCTGCACGATGACTTCGGCATCGAGCACGTGACGCTGCAGATCGAAGCGGACCACTGTGGTGAAGCCTGCGCTGGACCGGCGTCGGCCAAGGGCGGCGCGCAGCAGGGCCATGAAGGCCACGACCACGGTGAGGACGCGCAGGGCCATCGCGGCCACGTGCATCATTGAATGAAAATGAAAGCCGCACCGGGGAATGCCCGGTGCGGTCATTCGTCGCGTCGCGAGGCCAGCCGATCCGCCAGCCGGGTCGGTTCCGGCAGCCGGTAACCGCGCAGCGTGCGCTGCACCCAGTCCAGCGCGGTATCGGCACTGACCCGATGGCCGCCGGCCACGAACAGCGGCTTGCAGCGCACCTTGCTGCGCAGCACCCAGCCCAGTTGTTCGTCGCCATCCTGCAGCGGCGCATGTGCACCGGCCTCGGCGCCCGATTCGACGAACCGGCCCACCAGCTTCGACTTGGCCACGCCGATGCTGGGCAGGTCGGTGACCACGCCCAGATGCGCGGCCACGCCCAGCCGGCGCGGATGGCTGATGCCATGGCCATCGACGAACACCAGGTCCGGCGTGCGCGGCAGCAGCGCCAGCGCGGCCAGCAGTGCCGGCAGCTCGCGGAAGCTGAGCAGGCCGGGGATGTAGGGCATCACCGTGGGGATGCGCGCGATCTCCTGCGCCACGGGCTTCAGCGTCTCCACGTCCAGCAGTACCGCCGCGGCGCGGGTGATGGCGCCGCCGTCTTCAAAGCCAACATCCAGCCCGGCCAGCCAACGGACGTCGCGTGGCAGGCGGTCCTGGCGCTCCACGCGGCCGGCCAGCTGGAGCTGCTGCGCGCGTGCCGCGGAGACGCTGCCTTCCCAACATCCGGGATCGATCACCGTATTCATCGGTCACAGCATCGCACGGGCGGCGCCACGGCCCGGTGAGCGGCGGCCGGGCTACAATGGCGGCCTGCCTTTCCTCGCGTTGGAGACCCTGCAGTGACCCGTAAACTCGTACTGTTGCGCCATGGCCAGAGCCAGTGGAACCTGGACAACCGCTTCACCGGCTGGGTCGATGTCGACCTGACCGAGCAGGGGCGCCGGGAAGCGGCCGCCGCCGGTCGCCTGATGCGCGAGGAAGGCCTGCAGTTCGACGTCGCCCACACCTCCGTGCTCAAGCGTGCCATCCACACCCTGCAGGGTGCGCTGGCCGAGCTGGAGCAGGACTGGCTGCCGGTGAACAAGTCCTGGCGCCTCAACGAGCGGCACTACGGCGGCCTGCAGGGGCTGGACAAGGCCGAGACCGCGGCCAAGCACGGCGAAGAGCAGGTCAAGGTCTGGCGCCGTTCGTACGACATCCCGCCGCCGCCGATGGACCTGGAAGATCCGGGCCACCCGATCCATGACCGCCGCTACGCCGGTCTGGACCGCAACGCGCTGCCGGGCACCGAATCGCTGGCCACCACCCTGGACCGCGTTCTGCCGTACTGGCACGACGCCATCGCGCCGCAGCTGAAGGACGGCAAGACCGTGCTGGTCACTGCCCACGGCAACTCGCTGCGCGCGCTGTACAAGTACCTCAACAATGTCTCGCGCGAGGAGATCCTCGAGCTGAACATCCCGACCGGCATCCCGCTGCTGTTCGAACTGAACGACGACCTGACCGTGCAGTCGTTCCGCTACCTGGGCGACCCGGAAGCAGCGCGCAAGGCCGCCGAAGCCGTGGCCAACCAGGGCAAGGCGAAGTAAGAAGCACAAGGCCGGCGCAAGCCGGCCTTCGCTTTTGTCGAGCCGAGCCCACGCTCGGCCGGCGCTGTCGCAACCCGGTAGAGCCAACCCATGGGGGCTGCATCAGCCAGCTACGAGGGATCCATGCGGCGCACCTTCGGCGGCCGCAACGCGGCAATGTCGATGACGTGTTCCTGGCATATCACCTGATAGTGCGTGAATGGGCCCGGGTAACTGCCATCGGCAAAGGTGGCATGGTCCAGATAATCGAGGAACTTCGAACGGCTGTAGCGGCGGAACAGGTTGCCGCTCCAGGTTTCGGCGTCGTCCCAGCGCTGGTAGGACTCGTTGTGCACGGCGTAGCTGATGTAGTGGTCCCAGATCAGCTCAAAACGCTGCGAGTGGGGCATCACCTCTATCGCACGCGCATCATCGATTGAACGTCCATGAGCGAGCTCCACACGGGAGGGCTTTCCGACCACCAGGCCTTCCTCGACGACCAGGCGCAGACGATTCGCTTCCGGCTCGCCGATGCCCGCCAGGAACAGACACTCACAAGCGTCGATGGCCTGCAGCAGCGCAGCTTCGTCCATGGTCATGAAGTCCAGTGATCGCGGAAGCCAGAGCATAGCGGCATGCAGACGGAGCCGCGCCATGCGCTCGTGACCTTTGGCCGGTCCCCAGCGTCGCTCCCGCGGCTACCCTGTGAAATTACCCGCAGGAGAGCCTCATGAACGTCCGCAACCTGGTCCCGCTGGGCCTGACCATCGCCATCGCTGCCTCACTGGCGGCCTGTGGCAAGAACGAAACCGCCCCGGCGGCCAGTGCCGACGCCAAGCCGGCCTTCGACCTGTCGCAGATCAAGACGCCGCTGATCTCGCTCAACAGCGCCGACCTCGATCCGGCCATTCCGGCCTGTACCGACCTCAATGGTTTCGTCAACAGCAAGTGGCTGAAGGCCAACCCGGTGCCGGGCGACCAGACCACCTGGGGCAGCTTCGAGATCCTGCGCGAGCGCTCGCTGGAAGTGCAGCACGCGCTGGTGCAGCAGGCCGCCGCCAGCCAGGCCAAGGCGGGCTCGGTGGAAGCGAAGATCGGTGACATCTGGAAGACCGGCAACGATGAAGCGAAGATCGAAGCTGCCGGCCTGGCGCCGCTGCAGCCGCAGCTGGACAAGATCACCGCGCTGAACGACACCGCCGCCATCACCCGGTACCTGCGCGACAGCCAGGCCGAGGGCAAGGGCGTGCTGTTCTCGCTGTTCGCCAATGCCGACTACAAGGATTCGGCCAACGTCATCGCCTACGTCGGCCAGGGTGGCCTGGGCCTGCCGGAGAAGGGCTACTACTTCGACGATGCGCAGGCCAAGATCCGCGACGCCTACGTGGCCTATATCGCACAGGTGTTGACCCTGTCCGGCGTGGACGCGGCGCAGGCCGCCGAGCAGGCGAAGGCCGTGATGGCCTTCGAAACCCGCCTGGCCAAGGCCTCGATGTCGCGCATCGAAATGCGTGACCCGGCCAAGCGCTACAACCCGCTCAGCGCGGCTGAGGCCGACAAGCTGACCCCGAACTTCAGCTGGACCGCGCTGTTCGAGACCCTCAAGGTGCCGGCCGCGCAGAAGTTCTCGCTGGCCCAGCCGGGCTTCTTCGGTGAAATGGACAAGATGCTGGCCGATGTGCCGGCCAGCACCTGGCAGGCCTACCTGCGCTTCCACACCATCGACGATGCCTCGCCGTACCTGAGCAGCCAGTTCGAGAAGGCCAACTTCGATTTCTACGGCACCACCCTGCGTGGCCAGAAGGAAATGCAGCCGCGCTGGAAGCGCGTGCTGGAGTCGGTCAACGGTGGCATGGGCGAAGCCCTGGGCCAGCTGTACGTCGACGCCGTGTTCCCGGCCGAGTCGAAGGTCGCCATGCAGCACCTGGTGGAAAACCTGTCGCAGGCGCTGAAGGCGCGCCTGGAGCAGCTGCCGTGGATGGGCGAAGAAACCAGGAAGAAGGCCCTGGAGAAGTGGGCCAGCTTCACCCCGAAGATCGGTTACCCCGACAAGTGGCGTGACTGGGCGGGCCTGCAGACCAACGGCGACAGCTACCTGGGCAACATGCAGGCGGCGCGTGCGTTCAACTACCGCTACATGCTGGACAAGATCGGCAAGCCGGTGGACAAGACCGAGTGGGGCATGACCCCGCAGACCGTCAACGCGTACTACAACGCCACCAAGAACGAGATCGTGTTCCCGGCGGCGATCCTGCAGGCACCGTTCTTCGACGCCAAGGCCGATCCGGCGCTGAACTACGGCGGCATCGGTGCGGTGATCGGCCACGAGATGATGCACGGCTACGACGACTCGGGCAGCCAGTTCGCCGCCAACGGCAACTTCGACAACTGGTGGACCGACGCCGACCGCAAGGCCTTCACCGCGCGTACCGACCAGCTGGTCGCGCAGTTCGACGGCTATGAATCGGTGCCGGGCGTGTTCGTGAAGGGCAAGCTGACCCTGGGCGAGAACATCGGCGACCTCGGCGGCCTGACCGTGGCCTACGACGCGTTGCAGATGGCGCTGAAGGAAGACCCGAAGGCGAATGTCGAAGTGGATGGCCACAGCCAGGACCAGCGCTTCTTCATGAACTGGGCCACCGTATGGCGCCGCAACTTCACCGATGGTGAGCTGCGCGTCCGCCTGAACACCGATCCGCACGCCCCGGCCAACTTCCGTGCCAACGGCGCACCGTCGAACATGCCGTCCTATGCCGCTGCATTCCAGTGCAAGGCCGGCGACGCGATGGTGCGTGCCGACGACAAGCGCGTGGTGATCTGGTAATCGATCACCCGTGACTGCGTGATGCGAAAGGCCCGGCGAATGCCGGGCCTTTTGTCTTCCAGGCCGGTAGCGCAGCGCCGACTGGTAGAGTCGACTGTCGCGCGCAGCGCGGGATTTTCGCGATCTGGACGAAGAGCAGTCGACTGACAGTCGACTCTACCGACGGGTCGTTTCACCTTCCGGAAGATCTCAGGCCAGCTCCGGCTCCCGCGCCAGCATGCGTTGGAAGCGCTGCAGCACGTAGGGATCCACCAGCCCTCCAGACTGCGAATCGATGATCCGCAACGCGGTTTCGTGCTCCATCGCGTCGCGGTACGGGCGCACGCTGGTCATCGCATCGTAGGCATCGGCGATGGTGACGATGCGCGCGCCCAGCGGGATGGATTCGCCGCGCAGCCCATCGGGATAGCCGCTGCCATCGAAGGCTTCGTGATGGGCGCGGATCAGCCGCGCCACGGGCGCGGCGTCGCTGCGGCCGGTGGCCAGGAAGATGTGCTCGCCGCGCACCGGATGCTCGCGCATGATCGCGCGCTCCTCATCGGTATGCCGGCGCGGTGCCAGCAGTACGTCGTCGGGAATGCCGATCTTGCCGATGTCGTGGAAGCGCGCGGCCAGGCCGACCTGCGCACAGGCCTCGTCGTCGAGATCGCAGTGCGCGGCCAGCCGCTGCGCGAACAGGCCGACGCGGTCGCAGTGATGGCGGGTGTAGGCGTCGCGCATCTGCAGCGACATCGAGAGGGCATCGATCAGGCAGGCCTGCGCGTGCAGCAGGTCGGGGGCGGGTACGGCGTCAGGAAACATGGTCATCCGCCCGCACCGGGTGGGGACCGGTGCGGGGTGTTCGGGGGGCGATCAACCCGGGGCGAGGGTGGCCAGAAGGGCGCGGGCCGCGTTGAAGCGGTCTTCCGGCAACGGCAGCGGGTGCTTGATGCGCAGCTTGTCGGGCCCTTCCATGGCGTACAGGTTCGGTTGCTTCTGGATCAGCTGGATCACCGCCATCGGGTCGATGTTCGGCTTGGATTCGAACACGATGCGGCCACCATTTTCGCCCAGGTCCAGCTTGCGGATGCCCAGCGTGTTGGCCTTCAGCTTCAGCTCGGCGATGGCGAACAGGTGCTTGGCCGCATCCGGCAGCAGGCCGAAGCGATCGATCATCTCCACCTGCAGTTCGCGCAGCGCATTGCTGTCGCGCGCGCTGGAAATACGCTTGTACAGGGTCAGGCGGGTATGCACGTCCGGCAGGTAGTCTTCCGGGATCAGTGCCGGCACATGCAGTTCGACCTCGGCACCACGCACTTCCTCGCCGGCATCAAGGTCGGGCAGCTTGCCCTGCTTGATGCTGCGCACCGCGCGCTCCAGCAGCTCGGTGTACAGGCTGAAGCCGACCTCGGCCATCTGCCCGCTCTGGTCCTCGCCGAGCAGTTCGCCGGCACCGCGGATTTCCAGATCGTGCGTGGCCAGGGTGAAGCCGGCGCCCAGCTCGTCCATCGAGGCGATCGCTTCCAGGCGCTTCTCAGCGTCGGGGGTGATCGCGCGGCGGTCGGGCGTGATCAGGTACGCGTAGGCGCGGTGGTGCGAACGTCCGACGCGGCCACGCAGCTGGTGCAGCTGGGCCAGGCCGAAACGGTCGGCACGGTTGATGATGATGGTATTGGCGTTGGGGATGTCGATGCCCGACTCGATGATCGTGGTCGACAGCAGCACGTTGAAGCGCTGCTTCTGGAAATCCAGCATCACCTTTTCCAGCTCGCGCTCGGGCATCTGCCCATGGGCGATGCCGATGCGCGCCTCCGGCACCAGCTCGGACAGCTCGCGCTGCATGCGGCCGATGCTTTCCACGTCGTTGTGCAGGAAATACAGCTGGCCACCACGCGCCAGCTCGCGCTGGAAGGCTTCGCGCAGCAGCGCGTTGTCCCACTGGGTGATGAAGGTCTGCACCGCCAGCCGGTTCGGCGGCGGCGTGGCGATGATCGACAGGTCGCGCAGGCCGGCCATGGCCATGTTGAGCGTGCGCGGAATCGGTGTGGCGGTCAGGGTCAGCAGGTGCACGTTGGCGCGCAGCGCCTTCAGCGCTTCCTTCTGGCGTACGCCGAAACGCTGCTCCTCGTCGACGATGACCATGCCCAGGTCCTTGAACTTCACGTCCGGCTGCAGCAGGCGATGGGTACCGACGATCACGTCGATGGTGCCGGCGGCGACCTTTTCCAGCTCGGCCTTGATTTCCTTGGTGGTCTTGAAGCGCGACAGCACCTCGACCTTCAGCGGGTAATCGGCGAAGCGGTCGCGGAAGTTGCGGTAATGCTGTTCGGCCAGCAGCGTGGTCGGCACCAGCACAGCCACCTGCTTGCCGGCACTGGCGGCCGCAAAGGCCGCACGCACCGCCACCTCGGTCTTGCCGAAGCCGACGTCGCCGCAGACCACGCGGTCCATCGGCTGGCTGCTGGCCAGGTCGCGCAGGGTGGCGTCGATCGCGGCCAGCTGGTCCGGGGTCTCCTCGAACGGGAAACCGGCCGCGAACGGCTCGTACATCGCGCGGTCGACCTGCAGTGCCAGGCCGGCACGCGCCTGGCGGCGGGCCTGGATCTCCAGCAGTTCGGCGGCGACGTCGCGTACTTTCTCGGCGGCCTTGCGCTTGGCCTTGCTCCACTGCTCGCCACCGAGCGAATGCAGCGGCGCGGTTTCCGCCGACGCACCGGAATAGCGGCTGATCAGGTGCAGCTGGGCGACCGGCACATACAGGCGGTCGCCCTTGGCATATTCGATTTCGAGGAACTCGCCGGGCATGCCGCCGACGTCCATCGCGATCAGGCCACGATAGCGGCCGACGCCATGATCCTCGTGCACGATCGGCGCGCCCTCGGTCAGTTCACCGAGGTCGCGGATGATCGCTTCCGGCTCGCGGCCGGCACGGCGCGTGCGCCGGGTGCTGCCGGCGCGCTCGGGGAACAGCTGGCGCTCGGTCAGCACCGCGATGCGCGGATCGTCCAGCGCGAAGCCATCCTCCAGCGGTGCCACCGCGATCGCGAAGCGCGCGTCGTCGGCGAGGAAGCTGGGCAGGTCGGCCACCACCGGCGGCTTCAGCTCGGCGGCCTGCAGCACTTCCAGCAGCGCCTCGCGGCGGCCGGGTGAATCGGCGGCGATCAGTACCCGGCCCGGATAATGGCCGAGGAAGGATTTCAGCGCATCGCCAGCGGGGGCTTCGCGCGCGGCCACCGGCAGCGGTGGCAGCGGCTGGTCTCCCAGCGCGTGCGCGTCGGCGATGCGCGCATGGTCAGCCGACCACACCTCGATGCGCGGGGCATCGTTCAGGCGCTCGCGCAGCAGCTCCGGCGACAGGTACAACGCCGACGGCGGCAGCAGCGGGCGCTCCACATCATGGCGGCGCTGCTCATAGCGGTCCGCAGTCTGCGCCCAGAACGCGACGGACGCTTCATACGCACCGGCACAGACCACCGGCAGGCTGCCGCTGGGCAGGTAGTCGAACAGGGTTGCGGTGCGTTCGAAGAACAGCGGCAGGTAGTACTCGACGCCGGCCGGCGCCAGTCCGGACTTCAGGTCCTGGTACAGCGAACTGCGCCGGGTATCGACATCGAACCGCTCGCGCAGCGTGGCCAGCACGCGGGCGATGCTGGCTTCATCCATCGGCACTTCGCGGCCGGGCAGCATGTGCACCGCCTCGACCTTGTCCAGCGAACGCTGGCTTTCCGGGTCAAAGGCACGGATCGAGTCGATGTCCTCGTCCAGCAGTTCCACCCGCAGCGGCTCGTCGGCACCCATCGGGTACACGTCGAGCAGGCCGCCGCGCACAGCGAAGTCGCCCGGGTCCATCACCTGCGGCACGTTGCGGTAGCCGGCGCTTTCCAGGCGGCGCTTCTCGGCTTCCAGGTCCAGGCGCTGGCCGACCTTCAGGTCGAAGCTGCCACCGATCACGTAGCTGCGCGGGGCCAGCTGCTGCAGCAGGGTCTGCACCGGCACGATTACCAGGCCACGCTTCAGCGCGGGCAGGCGGTGCAGGGCGGCCAGGCGCTGCGAAATGATGTCCGGATGCGGACTGAAGCGGTCGTAGGGCAGGGTTTCCCAGTCCGGGAAGGCGACCACCGGCAGGGCCGGATCGCCGCCGAGCAGGGTGTGCAGGTCGGCTTCGAGCTGGTTGGCACCGTGGTTGTCACGGGCGATCACCAGCAGCGGGGCGTCGTGCGCACGCGCGGCCTGGGCAAGGTACCAGGCCAGGGCGGTCGGCGAGGCGGGGGCGCGCCACCAGGCGCGGAGCTGGCCGGCGCGCGGCAGCGGCGGGGCGGGGTATGAGGTACGCGACATGGACCCCGGATTTTAGCAGAAGCCCGATCGAAGCCCGGTGGGTCGTGCCGGCCGATTGCCGGCAGCCTCATGTGCCGTTGGGGTAACGCAGTTCAGGCCAGCGGCCGGCACTACCGGCAGGCGTCGCCGGGCGGGGCCCGGCGCATCTGTCAGTTGTCCAGCTCCAGCACCATCCGCACCAGGCCTTCGGCACCGGCCGGGTGCGGGACCGGCTTGAAGCCCAGCGAGGCGGCCAGCTGTTTCATCGGCTCGTTCTCGGCGGCGACGTCGCCGTACAGGCGGTCCAGGTACTTGCCGCGGCCCCACTTCACCAGCTTGCGCATCAGCTGCCGGCCCAGGCCCTGGCCAATGAGGAAGCGGCTGATCAGGATCGCGTACTCGGCTTCACGGGTGCCGGGGATGATCGAGGCCCGGGCGACCGCGCCGACCACCGCTTCGCCAGCGGGCAGGGATTCGGCTGCGACCAGGGTGATCTCGGTCTTGGGATTCGGGTGGGTCAGGCGCTGGGTGGTTTCCGGCGAAAGCTCGGTCACCGCCTGCAGGAAACGATCACGGATTTCTTCCGGCCCGAACAGGCTGAACGCCGCTTGCAGCGGTGCGCCATCTTCCGGGCGGATGGGGCGGATCAGCAGCTCGTGGCCGCTGGGAGCCTTGAAGATCTCATGCCAGGGCGGCATGCGGTTGCGAGTGGCCATACCGGGTGATTCCTTGGTGGTCCATCGATTGTGGCATCACCGGGGCTGCATTCCGTGAACGAAAGGCTCACGGCGGTACAGCCTCGTGAAGGCCGTCATTCGGGGGCTTTGAGCCAATCCAGGCGGGTGCTGGCCCCCGGTTCGCCCAGGTGCTGGCGCAGCGCCGGCAGGGCCGGGCCGACCACCCGGTCGAACTGCCACGGCGGGTTGAGCAGCAGCATGCCGCTGCCGTTGAGGCGCAGCGGCGAGTCGTCCGGGCGCACCAGGAACTCGATCGTCATCGCCGATTTCACCGGCAGGGCGGTGGCCTTGCGCAGGAAGTGCAGGATGGTGCGGCGCTGCTTGATCGGGAACCACACCGCGCAGGTCGCCTGTGGCCAGCGCGCCAGGGTCTCGGCCAGGGCGGCCAGAACGGCCTGGTACTCGGCGTCCTGGGCCTCGTACGGCGGGTCGATCAGCACCAGGCCACGGCCGATCTTGCTGCCGTTGAACTTCGGCGGCAGCAGCGAGCGCAGCAGGGCATAGCCATCGCCAGCGCGCACATCGACGCGGCTGTCATGGGCGAACAGGGCCTTCAGCGTGGCCGTTTCGGCTTCCTGCAGCTCGCAGACCGCCATGCGGTCCTGCGCGCGCATCGCCTGTGCGCTCAGCAGCGGCGAGCCCGGGTAGTTGGTCAGCGCGCCCACCGGGTTGTCGGCCTGCACCGCCTTCAGGTAGCGCTCGACCACCTCCGGCAGCCTGGGCTGGGCCATCAGCCGCATGATCCCGGATTCGGCCTCCAGGGTCTTGCGGCTCTCTTCGCTGGCCAGCAGGTAGCGGCCGGCACCGCCGTGGGTGTCGAGCACGAAGAACGGGCTGTCCTTGCGCTTGAAGCTGTCGATCAGGGCCAGCTGCACGATGTGCTTGAGCACATCGGCGTGGTTGCCGGCGTGGAAGGCGTGGCGATAGTTCATGGGCGGCAGTGTACGGGGCGGCGGCCGCAGCGGCTATGCTGCGCGCCATGACAGCTCCCGTTGCCCATGTCCTGGTGGTCGAGGACGAAGCCGCCATCGCCGAAACCGTGCTCTATGCGCTGCGCAGCGAAGGCTATGCCGCCAGCCACTGCCTGCTGGGCGGCGAGGCCCTGCAACGGCTGCAGGCCGGCGATATCGACGTGGTGGTGCTGGACGTGGGCCTGCCGGACCTGGGCGGTTTCGAGGTCTGCCGGCGGCTGCGCGCGCAGCCCGGGCCGGCGGCGCAGCTGCCGGTGATCTTCCTGACCGCCCGCAACGATGAAGTGGACCGCGTGCTCGGCCTGGAACTGGGCGCCGACGATTACATGACCAAGCCGTTCTCGCCGCGCGAGCTGGTGGCGCGGGTGCGCGCGCGCCTGCGTCGCGTGGCACCGGTCGTGGCAGCCCCCGGCGCAGATGCGGGCTGGCAGGAACACGGGGCGTTCGCGATCGACCGCGAAGGCCGGCGTATCCGCTTCCGCGGCCATGCGCTGGACCTGACCCGCTACGAGTACGCGTTGCTGGAAGCGCTGCTGCAGCGCCCCGGTGCCATCCTCAGCCGCGCGCAGCTGATGGACCGGGGCTGGGACAGCAGCGCCGACAGTGCCGACCGCACCGTCGACACCCATGTAAAGACGTTGCGCGCCAAGCTGCGTGCGGCTGGTGCCAGCGACGACCCGATCCGCACCCACCGTGGCCTCGGCTACGCGCTGGAGGTCTAGCCGATGCGCCTGGTACTGAAGCTGTTCCTCGGCTTCTTCCTGATCACCGGCATCGCCGCGTTCTTCGTGATGCGCGTATTCGTCAACGAGGTGAAGCCCGGTGTGCGCCAGGCGATGGAATCGACCCTGGTCGATGCGGCCAACGTGCTGGCCGAGATGGCCGCCGCCGACGTCAAGGACGGCACCATCCGCAGCGGCAGCTTCACCCGCAACCTGGCCAAGGCGCGGCAGCGCGACCTGAAGGCGATGGTCTGGCGTTTTCCCAAGCGATCGCTGGATTACCGGGTGACCATCACCGATGCCAGGGGCATCGTCATCTACGACTCGCTGGGCCGCGACCTCGGGCGTGACAATTCGCGCTGGAACGATGTCTACCGCACCCTGCGTGGCGAGTACGGCGCCCGCTCCAGCCCGGAAATACCAGGCGAAGAAGGCGATACGGTGATGCACGTGGCGGCGCCGGTATACGACCCGGCCGATGGGCGCACCCTGATCGGCGTGCTCAGCCTGGCCCAGCCCAACCGCAGCATCGATCCGTTCATCGCCGCCAGCCAGCGCGCCATCATCGAGCGCGGCGCCTGGTTGATCGGGCTGTCGGCGCTGGTCGGCGTGCTTGTGACGATGTGGCTCACCACCGGCCTCGGCCAGCTCAGCCGCTATGCACGCGCGGTCAGCGCCGGCGAACCGGTGCCACCGCCACGGCGCCGCCGCGACGAGATCGGCGACCTGGGCCAGGCGCTGGAAACCATGCGCCGCAAGCTGGAGGGCAAGGCCTATGTCGAACAGTACGTGCAGTCACTGACGCATGAAATGAAGAGCCCGCTGGCGGCGATCCGCGGTGCCGCCGAGCTGCTGCAGGAGCCGCTGCCCGAGGCCGACCGCGTGCATTTCGCGCGCAGCATCGTCGACCAGCAGGAGCGGCTGACCGAGACCATCGACAAGCTGCTGGCGCTGGCCGAAGTGGAACAGCACGGCTGGCTGCAGACCCGCGATCCGATCGCGCTGCCAACGTTGCTGGCCGATGCGGCAGCGGCGGCGCAGGTGCGTGCGCAGGCGGCCGGCGTGCAGGTCAGCATCGGCAGCGCGCCCGACCTGCGCGTGCAGGGCGATGCCTATCTGCTGCGGCAGGCGTTGCACAACCTGATCGACAACGCCATTGCCTTCTCACCGCCCGGCGCGGACATCGCACTGCAGGCCGAGGTGGACGGGCAGGGCGTGCGCCTGCAGGTGGCGGATCGCGGTACCGGCATTCCCGACTACGCGCGCGAACGGGTGTTCGAACGCTTCTATTCGCTTGCCCGCCCGGGCAGCGGCCGGCGCAGTTCCGGCCTGGGCCTGCCGTTCGTGCAGGAGGTCGCGCGCCTGCACGATGGTCGCGCCAGCCTCGACGCGCGCGACGGCGGTGGCACCGTGGCCAGCCTGTGGCTGCCGTTGTCAGTGCCGGGCCAGCGTCCGCGCCGCTGACTTCACACTCGCTTCAACTTCGCCACAAACCCTGCTCACCGCAGCGGTCCATCCTGCAGCCCTCTCCAACGAGGATGGACCATGAAATCCCTGAAGATGCTGCTGAGGTTCGCCATTGTCGGCGGGCTGATCCTGTTGTTGCTGGTGCCGCTGATGATGATCCGCGGGGTCATCACCGAGCGCAGCCAGTACCGCGACGAGGCCTTTGCCCGGGTGGCCGACAGCCGTGCCGGCACGCAGCAGCTGGTGGGCCCGGTACGGGTGGTGCCGTGGGTGGAACGCAAGCAGGTTGAACTGGTTGACCCGCTGGGCGTCAAGAAGACCGAGATCCAGGTGACCGAGGGCCACTGGCTGCAGATGCCGGCGTCGCTGGAGGTGGGCGGCGAGATGCTGCCGAGCCAGCGCGAGGTCGGCCTGTTCAAGGTGCCGGTGTACAGCTGGAATGGCCAGTTGAAGGCGACTTTCGCCGAAGACGACTATCCGGTGAAGAACGGCCGCACCTATGGCCAGCCCTATGTGGCGCTGGGGGTTTCCGATGTGCGCGGCCTGGTGGGCACGCCGAACCTGCGGGTGGACGGCAAGCAGCTGCGGTTGCTGCCCGGCGTAGGCGTGGCCAGCGAAATCGGACGTGGCCTGCATGCGCCGGTGAGCGGTTTCGCCGCGGATCAGGGCGGCGCGCTGGCCGCCAGCACCGTTGAACTGGAGCTGCGCCTGGATGGCAGCCGCATGCTGTCGGTGGTGCCGGTGGGCGATGACACCCGGATCGCGCTGCGGTCGAGCTGGCCGCATCCGTCGTTCAGCGGCGCCTTCCTGCCGAACGAACGCCGTGTCGATGCACAGGGCTTCGAAGCACGCTGGGCGGTGTCCTCGCTGGCCTCCGATGCACAGCGCCAGCTGCGCAGCGAGGGCTCGATCGATTCGCAGGCCGTGACGGTGTCGCTGGTCGATCCGGTCGATACCTACACCCAGGCCGACCGTGCCTCGAAGTACGGCGTGCTGTTCGTGGTGCTGACCTTCGTCGGCTTCATCCTGTTCGAACTGATCAAGTCGCTGCGCATCCATCCGCTGCAGTACCTGATGGTCGGCCTGGCGCTGGCGATCTTCTTCCTGCTGCTGATCAGCCTGTCCGAGCACATCGCGTTCTGGAAGGCCTACCTGGTCTCGGCCGTGGCCTGCATCGGCCTGCAGGCGGTGTACCTGGCCAACGTGCTGTGCCACTGGAAGCGCGGCCTTGGCTTCGCTGCGCTGCTGACCGTGCTGTACGGCGCGCTGTATGGCCTGCTGGTGTCGGAGAACAACGCACTGCTGATGGGATCGCTGCTGCTGTTCGTGATCCTGGCGCTGGCGATGTGGGTGACCCGCCGGGTCGACTGGTACGCGCTTGGCGCGGACCTGAAGTAAGGAGCACGCCATGAGCTGGCGCCAGGGATTGCGGCAACGGGCGCGGCAGGGCATTCCGGCCCTGCTGGAAGTGGATGCACTGCTGCAGGTACATGGCGTGCTGGCGGCCCTGCCGGGGGCACGGATCGCCCCCGGTCTGGTCCGCTTCCAGCTGGCCGCGGTGACCTGCGAGGGATTGCAGGGCAAGGGCCTGGCTTGGTTGCAGGGCGCGCGGCAGGGACGCGGTGCGCTGGCGGGGAAGGTGCCGCGCTACCGGCCATGGAAGGCCGGGGCGGAAGCACTTGCGGAAATCGGCATCGGTGGCCTGCCCGATGACTGGCCCGCGCATGCGGCGGTGTATGGCTGCAGCAGCATCGACCGGCGGCACTGGTTGCTGCTGCTGCCGGAGCGGGCGCAGCTGTGGCTGGGGTGGAGTGGGTGAGGTGGTTTGGCAGATGCGACCCAACCACTCTTCTGTGGGGGCGAACCCTGGTTCGCACGCTTCCGCGCCGCCCATGACCGATGGGACGGTATCGCGGCGCCGCTGCTGGCTAGACTCGATGGGTTGATGAGCAGGCCGGAAGGCAGGGGTGCGATGTGTTGAAGTGGGGCGTGCTGGCCGTAGCGCTGGCGATGGGTGGCAATGCAGCGGCGCAGCAGCGCGAGACGGTGGACCTGGACATGGTCAGCCGCATCCGCCAGGAGGCCTTCCACCGTTCGCAGGTGATGGACACCTTCAGCTATCTCACCGAACGCATCGGCCCGCGGCTGACCAACTCCCCGGCGATGGGCCGCGCCAACGCGTGGACCCGCGGCAAGTTCAACGAATGGAAGCTGGACAACGTCCACGACGAAGCGTTCGATGACTTTGGCCGTGGCTGGGAGTTCACCTCGGCCAGCGTGGAAATGCTGGGCGACCGTGTGCAGCCGCTGCATGCACTGCCCAAGGCCTGGACGCCGGGCACCAAGGGGCCGGTTGAAGGCGAGCTGGTCCAGGTCGAGATCAAGAAGCCCGAAGACATCGAGAAGTATCGCGGCAAGCTGCGCGGCAAGATCCTGCTGCTGGGCGAGGCGCGCGAGTACAAGCGCGGCACCGAGCCGGATTCCCATCGGCATGACGCGACCTCGCTGGAAGGCCTGCAGGCGTTCACCCTGCCGAAGGACCAGGACGCCACCGCCGAGCGCGCCAAGCGGGTCAAGGAGTACCAGGAACGCCAGCAGCTGGCGACCAGGGTCAATGCGTTCTTCGTCGAAGAAGGGGCGCTGGCCTCGATCAGCATCAGCAGCTGGGACAACGGCATCATCCGCGTTGCCGGTGGTGGTTCGCGCAAGGCCGGCGAGCCGGTCGGCATCCCCGAGCTGGCGATGATCAGCGAGCACTTCAACCCGCTGGTGCGCGCGCTGAAGGCCAGGCAGACCGTGCGCCTGCGCGTGGATGTGGCCGCGCGCTTCACCGATGACGCCGACCAGCCCGGCTACAACACGCTGGCCGAGATCCGCGGCAGCAGCAGGCCTGATGAAGTGGTGATGATCGGCGCGCACCTGGATTCCTGGCACAGCGGCACCGGCGCGGCCGACAACGCCGCCGGCGTGGCAGTGATGATGGAGGCCATGCGCATCCTCAAGGCCACCGGCGCCAGGCCCAAGCGCACCATCCGCGTGGCGCTGTGGAGCGGCGAGGAGCAGGGCCTGATCGGCTCGCAGGCCTATGTGGCCAAGCATTTCGGCCGGTTCCCGGAGCCCACCGACCCGGCGCAGAAGGCGCTGCCGGCGTCGCTGCGCGAGCCGACCGGTGCACTGCAGAAGACCCGCGATTACAGCAAGTTCCAGGTCTACTTCAACATGGACAACGGCTCCGGCCGCTTCCGGGGCATCTACGCCCAGGAAAACCTGGCGGCGATGCCGATCTTCGAAGCCTGGCTGGCGCCGTTCCATGACGTCGGCGCCACCACCGTGGCGACCCGCAACACCGGCAGCACCGACCACATCAGCTTCGACCGCATCGGCCTGCCGGGCTTCCAGTTCATCCAGGACCGGCTGGACTACTTCACCAATGTCCACCACAGCCACCTGGACACCTGGGACCACGCCGAACCGGAAGACCTGAAGCAGGCCGCAGCCATCGTCGCCTCGTTCGCCTACAACGCCGCGATGCGCGAGCAGCCGTTCCCGCGCAAGGCGGAACCGTAAAAGGGGACGGAGGGGATTAAGTCGCATCTCCCCTCCGTTTCCCGGTTGCAGTACCCACGGGCTGGGCAATCGCGACTTAATCCCCTCCGTCCCCTTTTTCCGTCGGGGGCGGTGGGCTGGTAAAATCGGGGGATTCCCGTTCCTCGAGCCGTCCATGACCTGCCGCACCCGCTTCGCCCCCAGTCCCACCGGCTACCTGCACATCGGTGGTGCCCGCACCGCGCTGTACTGCTGGCTGGAGGCCCGCCACCGTGGCGGCGAGTTCGTGCTGCGCATCGAGGACACCGACCGTGAACGCAGCACCCAGGGCGCGATCGACGCCATCCTGGAGGCGATGGAGTGGCTGGGCCTGGACTACGACGAAGGCCCGATCTATCAGACCGACCGCGTCGCCCGCTACCGGGAAGTGGCAGAGCAGCTGATCGCCGACGGCAAGGCCTACTACGCCTACGAAACCCGCGAAGAGCTGGACGCGATGCGCGAGGCCGCCATGGCCAGGCAGGAAAAGCCGCGTTACAACGGCGCTGCACGCGAACTGGGCCTGCCGTACAAGGACGACCCGAACCGCGTCATCCGCTTCAAGAACCCGCTGGAAGGTACGGTGGTGTTCGACGACCTGATCAAGGGCCGCATCGAGATCGCCAACAGCGAGCTGGATGACATGGTCATCTTCCGCCCGGACGGCTACCCCACCTACAACTTCGCGGTGGTGGTGGACGACTGGGACATGGGCATCACCGAGGTCATCCGCGGCGACGACCACATCAACAACACCCCGCGCCAGATCAACCTGTACGAGGGCATTGGTGCGCCGGTGCCGAAGTTCGGCCACATGCCGATGATCCTGGACGAGCAGGGCGCCAAGCTGTCCAAGCGCACCGGTGCGGCCGACGTGATGCAGTACAAGGACGCCGGCTACCTGCCCGACGCGCTGCTGAGCTACCTGGCTCGCCTGGGCTGGTCGCACGGTGACCAGGAGCTGTTCAGCCGCCAGGAACTGATCGACCTGTTCGACGTGAGGGACTGCAATTCCAAGGCCTCGCGCCTGGACATGGCCAAGCTGGGTTGGGTCAACCAGCACTTCCTGAAGACCGAGGACGTGGCCGCCATCGTGCCGCACCTGGTCTACCAGCTGCAGAAGCTGGGCCTGGACGTGGCCGCCGGCCCGGCCCCGGAGGATGTGGTGATCGCCCTGCGTGAACGCGTGCAGACCCTGAAGGAAATGGCCGAGAAGGCCGTGGTCTGGTACCAGCCGCTGACCGGGTACGACGAAGCGGCGGTGGCCAAGCACCTCAAGGCCGGTGCCGAGGTGGCGCTGGGCAAGGCCCGCGAGCTGCTGGCAGCGTTGCCGGAGTGGACCGCCGAGTCGGTGGGCGTCGCCCTGCACGACGCGGCCGCAGCGCTGGAGATCGGCATGGGCAAGGTCGCCCAGCCGCTGCGCGTGGCCATCACCGGCACCCAGGTCAGTCCTGACATCTCCCATACCGTTTTCCTGGCCGGCCGCGAGCAGGCCTTGAAACGCATTGATGTGGCCATCACCAAGGTAGCAACGGCCTGAGGCATCCTTGCCAGGCCCGAACCGGAGAACACGCATGCCCGCCAAGACCGCCACTGCCTGTACCGCCCCGCACCACCACGTCCACGACGCATCGGATTTCGTGGCGGTGGTCGAGCGTGTCTCGCGCGAACGCGGGCTGCGCCTGACCCCGATCCGCGCCAACGTGCTGAAGCTGATCGCCGAGGCCGGCAAGCCGGTCAAGGCCTACGAGCTGCTGGAATGGGTGCGCAACGGCAAGGGCGTGGGCGCCGATGCCCCGCCCACCGTGTACCGCGCGCTGGACTTCCTGATGGCCAATGGCTTCGTGCACAAGCTGGAATCGGTCAATGCCTTCGTGGCCTGCCATCACCCCAGCAGTGCCGCGCATTCGGTGCCGTTCCTGATCTGCAACAGCTGCCACAGCGCGGTGGAGCTGGAAGACCGCGAGATCGTCACCCAGCTGGAGAAGCGCGCCAAGGAGCTGGGCTTCCAGCCGCAGGCACAGACGCTGGAAGTGCATGGCCTCTGCGCGCGCTGCGCCGGCTAACGCAACGGTAGTGCCGGCCGCTGGCCGGCATTTTGGAAACGGGGTCAGATCCCTTTGCCAGTGGCAAAGGGATCTGACCCCGTTTCATATCGGTGCGGCAGGGCCTGCGTCCTAGTCCATCGGCTTGGACCGGGTATCCACCCGCACGATCACCGACATGCCGGGCCGCAGCTGCTTTGCCAGCTTCTGATCCCTGTTGATCGATATCCGCACCGGCAGCCGCTGCACCACCTTGGTGAAGTTGCCGCTGGCATTGTCCGGGCGCAGCACGCTGAATTCCGACCCGGTCGCTGGGGCGATCTCCTGCACGCGGCCCCGCAGCACCTGGCCCTGGAACGCGTCCACCGAGAACGTCGCCGGTTGGCCGATCGCCATGCCCCAGGTCTGGCCTTCCTTGTAGTTGGCCACCACCCACAGCGTGTCAGGTACCAGGAACAGCAGCTGCGAACCGGCAGCGACGTACTGGCCCACGCGTACGCTGGCTTCGCTGATCTGGCCGTCGCGTGGTGCGTGGATCACCGTGTTGGCCAGGTCGATGCGGGCCAGTTCCAGCTGCGCCTGCGCGCTTTCCACCTGCGCTTCCAGGCTCTTGCGCGCGACCTGGGTCGACACCAGCGTTTCCTCGGCGATGCGGATCTGCGCCTGCGACTGTTGCACGCTGGCCTGTGCCGACGCCTGGGTGGTGCGGAACTTGTCGCGGTCGTTGATGGACACCAGCTGCTGCGCCGCCAGTTCCTCGTAGCGTTTCAATTCATTGCGCGAACGCTGCAGTTCGGCCTGGCCGGCCGACAGCGTGGCGCGGGCGGAGGCAATCTGTGCGCGGTTCTGCGCCTGTGACTGGTCCGAGTTGGCCAGCGCCGCGCGCGCGCTGTCCAGCGTCGCCTGCGCCTGGGCCACGCGCTGCGCATAGATGCGGTCATCGATGCGCAGCAGCGGCTCGCCCTGCTTCACATGCTGGAAATCCTTCACCAGCACTTCGGTCACATAGCCGTTGACCTGCGGCGCCATCACCGTGATCTGGCCGCGTACATAGGCGTTGTCGGTCACCATCACGCTGCTGGTGAACGGCCACAGGTGCCAGGCGCGCAGGATCAGCGCAATGCCCAGCAAGGCCACTACCACCATCACCACCACGCTGCGGGCGCTGGGCTTGAGGTACTTCGGCGCGACCGCGGGTTCTACCGGCGTGGCCGCGGGCGCCGCGTCGGTCGGCGGCGGTGGGGTGACGTTGTCGGTGTCGTCGGGGCGGGGCGGGACGGGAGGCATGGGAGGACTCAACGGGACGCGGCCGGCGTGGACGCGGTGGAAAGGGCGGGGTGGCGCTTGCGCCATTGCTTGAGCACGGCGGTGCGCAGCGACAGCAGCAGCAACCAGCACAGGAAGCCGATCGCCAGCCAGCCGCTCAGCGTGAACACGTCATTGAAGCCACGCACGTTGGCTTCGCGGCGCGTGGTCTGCGCCAGCTGCGCGCTGCCCTGCGCACTGCGCAGCACCGGGTCGGTGATCTGCGCAGCGTACAGCTGCTGCTGGATGCGCAGCCGTTGCGCGACCACCGGATCGGCCGGATCGAGCTGGCTGGTCAGCGCGCTGGAATACAGCTGCTCGCGATGCAGCTGGAAGGTCCCCAGCACCGCCGAACCTGCCAGGCCACCCAGGGTCTGCGTGATCGACAGCGTCACCAGGAAGGTGATCATGTGGTCGACGCCCTGTTTCAACGCGGCGGAGATGCCGAGCATGATCAGCGGGCCCATGAACATGCCGGCACCGACCGAGGCCAGGAACTGGCTGGCGTAGAAGTCGTGCGGCCGGTCCAGGCTGGTGCGGTGCTGGTCGAAGAACGCGGCGGCGCCCAGCAGCAGGATCGCCATCAGCAGCTGCGCGATCAGCCGCTTCGGTCCGAAGGTGAGCGAGGCGCCGGCGATGCCGACGATCACCCCGGCCAGGATCACTACGAACAACGGCCGCATCTGGTCAGGCCCCATGCCCAGCGTGCGCATCAGGTTGACCACGCCGTAGGACTGCTCGGTGGTCAGGAAGCGGATCAGGAACGCGCCGACGATGAAGTGCAGCACCGGCAGCTTCGACAGCCAGCGGATCTGCAGCAGCGGATTGCGCCGGTAGTGTTCGATGATGAAGGCGGTGGTGGACAGCACGATCGAGGCGACCAGCGCCCAGCCCAGCCATGGGGTGTTGAGCCACCAGCGCGTGTAGCCCTGCGCCAGTACGATCACCAGCAGCGCGACCGCCGGCGCGAGCAGGGCGAAAGTGAGGAAGTCCAATGGCTCGAACGCCTTTACCTGGATGCCCGGCGGCAGCTTCAGCACCACCACTGCCGCGAACGCGCACAGGGCCAGGCCGGCTTCGAAGGAGTACAGCTGGTGCCATTGGCCGGTATCGACCAGGCCTGGTGAAACGATCCAGGCGATCGGCACCGCCAGCTGCGACAGGCCGACACCGACCACCAGCAGATTGCCGGTGAATCGGCGCGGCAGCGCCTGCAGCATGTACAGCGTGCCCAGCGTCGAACAGGCCGCACCCGCGAAGCCGCTGGCGGCTCGGGTCAGCATCGTGGTCTCGAAGCTGCCGACGAACAGGTGCAGCACCGCCAGCGCCGCATACAGGCCCAGGCCGATCTCGGCGAACAGGCGGATGCCGTACTGCTGGCGGAACTTGAAGGCCAGCAGGTTGGCGGTGACATTCACCATCGCATACGCGGCCACCAGCCAGCTGCCCTGGGTCGGAGTGAGCGCCAGCTGGCCCTGCAGGAACGGCAGGTTGGCGGTGACCAGCGCATTGCCGAGGCCGCCGGTGATCGCCACCAGCAACGATACCAGCGCATAGGCCGCGCGCCGGTACGGCGGGTGCCAGGGCATCGACGCCGAGCCGGGCATGGTCGGCTTCTCATGCTCCTCCCAATCCGGAACCGGCTTCAGATACGGCTGGACCATCAACGGGCCTCGCTGGCAGCTCCCTGGAGACCCCCACGCAGCAGCTGCAGGGCACGCCCGGCCAACTGGGCGCGCTCGTCGCGGGTCTTGCCGCGCAGGGCCGCACCCAGCATGCCCGAGATCAGTGAAATATCCGTCTTTTCCAGGTCGTCACGGCACAGCCCGGCGGCCTTGGCGCGCGCGATCGGTTCCTCCAGCAGGTCGCGCACGGTCTCGCGCGCGGCGCGCATGGACGGCACGTCCGAATCAACCGCACGCCAGTAATCGGCCAGTGCCGGCGAATCGATGATGCGCTGGGCCATGCCCTCGAACACCTCGAACAGGGCGTCATCGCGGTCACCGAGCTGTTCGACCTGGCGCCGGATGCGGTCGACCGTGCGCTGCAGCAGCGCCTGGATCAGCGCGGTGCGGTCGGGGAAGTTGCGGTACAGGGTGGCGCGGCCCACCTGGGCGCGTTCGACCACCAGATCCAGCGGGGCGGTGACGCCATGTTGGCCGAAGACATGATCGGCGGCGTCGAGGATGAGGGCACGGCGGGCAGCAGCATCGGCACGTTGAGCGGTCATGGAATCATTTTCGGACAAAAGTGTCCGATTGGCGAGACTTTGAGTGACGGGATTGTCCGGTTGTTGTCGTACGCACACCTTTGTGACGGATGCGTGATGGCGTGGGACGGAATGAAAACGGGGGCCCGAAGGCCCCCGTTCAATGCGGTGGTGCCAGAGCCCTTTCCTTCGGAAAGGGATCCGACCCCGCCGTGCGCGATCAGAAGAACGCGCGGATCCCGAATGCGACTCCACGGCCTGGCAGCGGCGAGTAGTCGCGCAGCAGCGAGGTATGCGGGCGCACTTCGCGGTTGGTCAGGTTGCTGCCATCCAGGAACACCTCGTAGCTGTTGCCCGCGTTGCGATCCCAGCGGTAGGCCAGGTGCGCGTCGACCAGCGTGTAGCCGTCGCTCGGGGCTTCGTTCTGGGCAACGTCCTTCTGGCGGCTGTAACGCACCGCGCCGACCGAGGCGCGCCAGCCGTCCTTCGACCAGCGCAGGTCGGCACCCACGCGGGCCGGGGCGATACGCGGCAGGTAGCCGGTGTTGGCCAGCTCCACGTTGTAATTGTGGTTGTGGTCGCCGTGCGGCACGGCGATGTCGAGGTTGCGGCTGCCGCTGCCATCCAGCTTGGCCTTCACATAGTCACCGAACAGGCGCAGGTCCCAGTCACCGGCGCCACCCTCGAACAGGTGCACCAGCGCTTCGGCCTCGGCGCCGCGGAACACCGCGTCCTGCTGGGTCCAGGCGCGCACCGGCAGCCCCTCGGTAACGCCGGTGTCGGCCAGGTAGATGAAGTCCTTGAACTTGGTCTGGTAGACCGACGCGGAGAAGTCCAGGCGATCGCTGTGGGTATGGATGCCCAGTTCGACGCGCTGGCCGCGCTCGGTTTTCAGGTTGGCGTCGCCGATCTCCATCGAGCGGGTGGCGATGTGCGCGCCGGCGGCGTACAGCTCTTCGTTGGTGGGTGCACGCTCTGAGCTGTCCACGCCGATGCGCAGGTCAACGGAATCGTTGAGCTTCCAGATACCGGCGGCAGACAGGTTGGTGGCACCGAACGTGCGGCGACGGTAGTCACCGGTCGGGTCCAGCTTGACCTGGTCGTGGCGGCCACCCAGTTCCAGCTTGAACGGGCCGAACTGCTTTTCCTGCAGCACGAACAGGCCGATGTTCCTGGTGCCGGTATCCGGTACGAACGCCTCTTCGCCCTTGGCGCCGAAATCGCTGTTGCCGAACTGCAGGCCGAACGCGCCGTCCCAGCCGCCGATCTGCTGCTGCACGGCTTCCAGGCGCGCTTCGATACCACGGTTGGTGAAGCGCGTCGACGGCGTGCCGGCCTCCAGCTCCACGTGCTCGTAGTCGGTGTAAGCCACGCGTGCGTTGATGTTCTTCAGGAACGAGACCGGGTTGTAGATGCCGGCCTTGGTCTCGAAGCGGTTCTGCACCATGTCGATGCGCACGTCATGCTCGTCGCCGCCTTCCTCTTCATCGCCGTGGTCGTGACCGTGGTCATGGCCATGGTCATCACCATCGGCATGCACGTGCGCGCCGTTGGGAATGCCGTAGTTGGTGCGATAGGTGCTGGCCGACACACCGAAGTAACCACCGTCGCCCAGCCACGTTGCGCCGACGCCGCCGGCGCGGGTGCGGATCGAACTGTTGTCCAGGCGGCCGCGGCGCGGTTCTTCGCCCTCGGCTGCATCGTGATCATGGTCGTGATCGTGGTCATGGTGGTCTTCAAGGCTGTCGATCACCGCGTAGCCGGGAATGCGGTAGTCGTCGCCATTGCGCACCAGGCCATCCACGTGCAGCACGACATTGCCGCTGACACCATCGAGGCGGAACATGCCGCTGCGCTCATTGTTCACCGAGTTGCCGCGCAGCTCGGCGCGGCCGCTGAGCGGGCGCTCCGGCAGTTCGCGCGCGATGCGGCCATCCACCACATTGACCGCACCACCGATGGCGCCGCTGCCGAACAGCAGCGTGGCCGGACCCTTCAGCACTTCGATCTGGTCGGCCAGGAACGGCTCGATGCTGGTGGCATGGTCGGCGCTGACCGTGGAGGCGTCCATGTTGCCCATGCCGTTGGACAGCACGGCAACGCGCGGGCCTTCCTGGCCGCGGATGATCGGGCGGCCGACGCCGGGGCCGAAGAAGGTGCTCTGTACGCCCGGCAGCTTGGCCACGGTATCGCCCAGGGTGCCGGCCTTCTGCTCGTCCAGGCGCTCACCGGCCAGCACGTCCACCGGGCGCGCCAGGGATTCGGCATCGCCCTGCAGCGGCGACGCGGTGACCTGTACCGAGGAGAGTTCGGTCAGGTGGCGGTCACGGTGGGAGGTGTCCTGGCCGGCTGCAAAGGCGACGGACGGCAACAGGGCGGCGAGGGCCAGGGCCAGGGAATGCGGCTTGAGCCGAGGGGTGTGGGCGGGCATGGGCAGGTCCTTTGTTACAATGTATCAATCGCAGGGCGCACGAATCCCGTCGAGGGGACAGGGGGAGGGAAAACCGTGCGGTTCGGAGAGGGATGTTATATTATTCCATAACGATTCGCCGACCCTGCTGGAAGTCATGTCCCTGTCCTCACGCCTGCGCCACCTGCTCGACCGTTTCGGTGCCACTGGTTCGATGCTGTGCGCAGTGCATTGCGCGGTGATCCCCGTGCTGCTGGCGGCGGCGCCGTCGCTGGGCCTGTCGTTCTGGCTGAGCGATGGCGTGGAACAGGCGCTGGTGGTGTTCGTGACCCTGCTCGGGCTGTTCAGCCTGGTCTGGGGCTATCGCCGCCACGGTGCGCTGCGTGCGCTCGGCTTCCTGATCCCCGGCCTGGTCGCGCTGTGGGCCGGCGTGCTGTACGACCCGCTGCACCACAATGCGGTGCCGCATGCGGTGGTGATGACCATCGGCGGCCTGCTGGTGGGCGTTGCCCACCTGGTCAACCTGCGCCTCAACCACGGCCACGTGCACGACGCAAGCTGCGCGCACTAGGCACGCCGTGATAGGATTTCCGATCGTGCGCGGGGGCGCCCAGCAAGGCGGCCCCGCCGAACCCGTGTCAGTACGGGGTAACCAGATTTCACACTTGAGGAGTTGAAGACATGGGTAAGGGTGACCGCAAGACCGCCAAGGGCAAGCGCTACAACGCCAGCTACGGCAACGCCCGTTCGCACACCGCGAGCAAGGTCGCCGTAGGCGCCGCCGCCCCGGTTGCCAAGAAGACCGTGGCCAAGGCTCCGGCGAAGAAGGCCGTGGCGAAGAAGGCCGTCGCCAAGGCCTGATCAGGCCGACCGACCGGTCCAAGGAAAACGCGGCGCCTGGCGCCGCGTTTTTTTATGCACGTTCCTGCAGGGCCGAGCCCATGTGCGGCTGGCGTAATGCAGCCGAGCATGGGCTCGCTCTACAGGGAATTCAGCGCAGGGTCTGCTTCAGCGTTTCCGGATTGCCATCGTTCGGCGCGGCCGGCACCTGCAGCAGGTGGGCCAGCAGCGGGTAGACGTCGACATTGTCGAAGCCGTCGATCACCAGGCCCTGGCGGAACGAGGGGCCGCTGGCCACGAACACTGCGCGCATGGAGGGCAGGGCGTTGTCGTAGCCGTGCGAGCCACGGTCCTGCTTCGCGCGCTTGGCGATCTTCTCGCGGTGCAGCGCATCCCAGCCTTCATCCATCGCACAGACGATGGCCGGAACCCGCGGATGCGTGCCGTAGTGCCAGCGCGCCGGCAGGTTCTCCTTCTTCCAGCACTCGTAGTGCGCATGGCGGCCGAGCAGGGCGCGTTCGGCCTCAGCCTCACGACCGGCCACTGGCGCGAAGCCCACCGACTGGCCCTGGCTGACGTTGCGCGCGATGGACGGGTCGGCCATCGATTCGGTGGCGATCACGTGGCCGTCGGCGACGCTGGCCATGCCGTGGTCGGACACCACGATCACATTGGTGGTGGCGGCCAGGCCGCGCTGCTGCAGGCCGTCGAGCACCTGCCCGACGATCAGGTCGGCGCGTGCGATGGCGTCGGCGTACTGCTTCGACCCGGGGCCGTAGTTGTGCCCGGCCTTGTCCACGTGCTCCATGTACAGCGTGGTCAGTCGCGGGGCATCGGCGTCGGTCTGTGCCAGCCAGTCGAGCACGATACCGGCACGCTGCTCCAGCGATTCCTTGCCGTCGTAGATCCGCCACTGGCTGGGGCGCACACCACGGATTTCCGATTCACTGCCCGGCCACGACGTCGTGGCGGTGCGCACGCCGGCGTTCTCGGCGCCGACCCAGATCGGTTCACCGCCCCACCAGGCACTGGTGGTGACGGCCTCGCGGTTGCTCAGCTCGAAACGGCCCAGCGCTTCATCGTCCATGCTGTTGTTGACGATGCCATGGTGGTCCGGGCGCAGGCCGGTGACGATGGTGTAGTGGTTGGGAAACGTCAGGGAAGGATAGGACGGTGTCATCCAGCGGGCGCGCACGCCGCCGTCGATCATCCGCTGCAGGTTCGGGGTCAGCCCGCGGTCCAGCGCATCGGCGCGCAGGCCGTCGATGGAGATCAGCAGCAGCTTCGGCGGTGCGGCCGATGCGACGGACGTGGGAACGGAGGCGGTAGGGGCAGGCGCAGTGGTGCAGGCAGCCAATGGCAGCAGCAGCGCCAGCGAACAGGTCAGGCGTACGGAAGTCATCCGTGCATGATAAGCCGGTGCAATTACCGGCCCAAGACACGGCGCGCCAGGATCGCCCGGGGTCAGATCCCTTTTCCACGGGAAAAGGGATCTGACCCCGATGTTCAGGCGAACAGCGGGGCCTGGCGTTGTTCCAGCCGCAGCAGCGCCGCCTTGGTTTCCAGGCCGCCACCGAAGCCGGTCAGCGCGCCGTTGCTGCCGATCACGCGGTGGCAGGGCAGGATGATCGGCAACGGGTTGCGCCCGTTGGCCGCGCCCACCGCGCGGGTCGCGCTGGGCTGTCCCAGGTGTTGCGCCAGTTGCAGGTAGCTCCAGGTCTGGCCGAACGGAATCAGCGCCAGCGCCTGCCACACGCGCAGCTGGAACGGCGTACCACGCGGCGCCAGCACAAGGTCGAAGCTGTTGCGCTCGCCGTGCAGGAACTGCAGCAGCTGCTCGCGTGCTTCCGGCAAGGCATCCGGTGCGTAAAGCCAGTCATCACGCCCGCGCGCGGGGTGGCGGTTCTCCGGGAACAGCACGTGTGACAGGCCACGCTCGTCGCCGGCGATGGTCAACACGCCGATCGGGCTGTCGAAACGATCGAACAACAGTGTCATGTCGGTTCTCCAACGAATGTGCCGGACAGGTGCCACAGGTGCAGCACGGCGTAGGCGCGCCAGGGACGCCACGGTTGCGAGCGCGCTTCGGTTGCGCGTTCGCTCAGGCGCTGGCCCTGCGCGTGGCCGAGGACCTGCTGCAGTACAAGATCGCCGGCCGGGAAGGCATCGGGCTGGCCGAGGCCACGCAAAGCGATGTACTGCGCGGTCCATGGGCCGATGCCGGGCAGTGCCACGCAGCGGGCAACAAACTCTTCCAGCGCCTGGCCGGGCCCGAAGTCGAGCTGGCCGCTGGCGCAGGCGGTGGCCAGTGCACGCACGGTCGCGGCGCGGCTGCGCGGCAGGCCGATTGATTCCAGAGGCGCCTCGGCCAATACCTCGGGTGCCGCGAACTGGCGATCAAAGTCGGACGACATGCCCGGCAGGTGCGCGCCATAGGCATCGACCAGCCGCCGCGCGAAGGTGGTGGCGGCGGCAACAGTAACCTGCTGGCCGAGCACGGCGCGCACGCCCACTTCGAAGCCATCCCAGCCGCCGGGCACGCGCAGCCCCGGGCGCTCGGCGATGCCGCGCGCCAGCAAGGGTTCCTCACCCAATGCGGCGTGCACCTGCTGCAGGTCGGCATCCAGATCAAACACGCGACGCACGCGGCGCACGATGTCCGGGATCAGGCGCGGATCCACCGCACCCAGCTGCAGGCGCAGCTCCGGGCGCTTCGGGTCGGCAGTGACGCGCAGCAGGGTGGGGCGCTCCGGCGTGCCCAGCACGCGCTGGTAGCTGTCCTCGCCAATCAGTTCGATGCCGGGCAGGCTGCGCTTGCGCAGGAACGCCAGCATGCGCGGGAAGTCCAGCGGCGGACGGTAGCCCAGGCGCAACACCAGGCCGCCATCGTCGGCGGCCAGCGGTTGATGCTGGCGGCGCAGTGCGGTGGGGGCCATGCCGCAGCCCTGCAGGAATGCGGTATTGAAGCGGCGCAGGCTGTTGTATCCGGCGGCCAGTGCGACGTCGGTCACCGCCAGCGTGGTCTCGGTCAGCAGTTGCTTGGCCAGCAGCAGGCGATGGGTGGCGTGGATCTGCCCGGGCGTCGCGCCCAGGCGTTCGACGAACAGGCGCTGCAGCTGGCGCGCGCTGAGGCCGAGCTTCGTAGCAAGATCGGCCACCGGCTGCTCCTGCAGGAAGCCGCCGTGGATCAGGGCCAGGGCGCGCTGTACGGTCTGCCCGGCCAGTGCCTGCTGGGCCTGTGGTGCCAGCTCCGGGCGGCAGCGCAGGCACGGGCGATAGCCGGCGGCGGCGGCAGCAGCGGCGGTCGGGTAGTAGGTGATGTTGCGCGGCTTCGGGGGCGGTGCGGGGCAGACCGGGCGGCAATAGATGCCGGTGCTGCGCACGGCGGTGAAGAACACGCCGTCGAAACGTGCGTCGCGGGCCAGGCGGGCGCGGTCGCAGGCGGCGGTGTCGAGGGCGAGGGCGGTGTCCATGGCGGCAGTCTAGGCGGGTGCGGGCGGGGATACTCGCCACATTCGGACATGGATGCTGAAGGGGGTCACGCCGGGCTGCGCCCGGACCCGCGGTAGTGCCGGCCGCTGGCCGGCAACAGCAACAGCAGAAGCGGGATTCCTGTGGGATGGCGTGGTGGGTCCGGTGGCAGGGGACGCCGTGAACCCCCAGACCGGCCCAGCCGCTGGCGGCTGTGCGTTCGGGCGCTTGCGAAGCAGTGCTTCGCAAGCAAAGCGCCCTCACCCCTGGGGACTTGGTCGCGGCATCCATGCCGCTCGCACCCCTGCCACCGGACCCACCACGCCTTCGACAGGTTCCTGAGGCTGTTGGTAGGTGCCGACCTTGGTCGACACGCTTTCCCAAGGGTCAGAAGGGGTTCAGTGCCACGCGCTGAATGCGCGGCCTGGACGGGTAGACTGTGGCTCTTGGTCCCATGAATCCCGGTTGCCCGATGTCCGCCAAATTCCGCTGGTTGCCCCTGTTGTGCCTGGCCCTGGCGGGCTGCAGTCAGCTGGAGAATCCGGGCAACGTGACCGCTGCCGACAAGGCAGCGCGGGCGCCGGCCAGTGATGGCGAGAACATGGTTTCGATCAATGCCGCCGACGCGCCACCGGCACCGGCACCACCGCGCAGCCAGGCGGGTCGGCCGTGGCCGCAGGCGCAGCTGGAAAATGGGCGTGCGTGGGTCAGTTGCAGCACGGAATATGCGGGCGATGCCGGCGACGGTGCCGAACTGGAAGGGCTGCAGCGCGAGCAGATCACCCAGGCCCTGGCGCCGTGTGCCGAGCGTGGGCTGATGCGCGTACGTTACGCCGGCAAGATCAATCCGGGCTTCGCCGAAATGATGTGGCGGTTGGCGGTGGTCGCTGACGAACTGAAGATCCACAAGCGCATCCTCGACCTGGACTCCAGTGGTGGCCAGGTGGAGTCGGCGATCGTGGCCGGTGACAGCATCGGTGAATCGGGCTGGACCATCTGGGTGCGCGAAGGCTCCATCTGCCACAGCGCCTGCGTGTTCGTGCTGGCTGCCGGTGACAACCGCCTGCTGTCGGGCAAGGTCGGCATCCACCGCATGATGCGGATCAGCTCCAAGGCCACCTCGCGCGCCGAGCTCAACCGCGAGCTGCACGAAGTCTACGACAACGTGAAGGATTACCTGCAGCGCAATGGCGTGGCGGTGGGCGTGGCCGATCTGATGATGACCGTGCCCAATCGCAGCCTGCGCCTGCTGACGCCGGATGAGCTGCGCCAGTACGGCCTGGATGGCACCAACGCGGTGCAGGACGATCTGGAACGGATCAAGCAGATGCGCGCCTGCGGCGATGACTTCGTGCAGCGCAAGGACGCGTTCCTGATCGCCTTCGACCAGCAGTGCAAGCGCGACGGCGCCGACATGGAATCGATCAACAGCTGCGGCCAGGCCCTGAAGCAGCGCTTCGGTTTCCCGGATGCGGTATGCCCGGACGAAAGCCCGCTGTCGGAGATCGATGTGGCGACGCTGCCACCGGCACCGTCGGAGCCGCCGCCGGTGGCCGAGCAGCCGCCAGCGAACACCGCCGCGCCCGCCGCGCAAGCTGATGCGGCAGCGGTGGAGGGCAACGCTCCGGCACGCTGACGGCGTAGTCACCGCGCTGGCGTAGACTGCGGTTCTCTCCAGAAAACCGGCGGTGTCCATGAAGCGCGTGCTCCTGCTGCTGTCCCTGCTGCCCCTGACCGTGTTGGCGCAGGCCCCTGCGCCGGCCACGCCTGCGCCGGCCCCGGCACGCCCGGCACCAGCCTCGCCGGCAGCTGCGAAGCCCGCTACCGCCGGTTCCCCTGCGTTGACCGCTGCTCAACAGGCGCAGGTGCAGAAACAGGACGCGGAAATGGGCGCCGCCGCAGTGAAGGCAGCGCAGCTGGTCGACGCCAACCGCGCCGGCGAATTGTGGGATGGCGCTTCGGCCGTCGCGCGTCGTGCGGTGCCGAAGGCCGCTTTCGTCAGCCAGTTGGCCGCCGAGCGTACGCGCCTGGGTGCGCTGGCCGGGCGTGGCCAGCCGACCATCACCCGCGTCAAGTACAGCGCCGGTGCAGCAGTGCCGGAAGGGCTGTACATCAACGTCAGCTTCCCGACCCGTTTCGCCAACAGCGCACAGCCGGTGCGCGAGCTGGTCTCGTTCCGTTTCGACGAGGACCAGGTGTGGCGCCTGGCCGGTTACAGCCTGCGCGCGTCGGCACCCTGAGGAGGTGAATGATGGCAACTGAACTGACGATGCTGGCCTGGTCGGTACTGCTGGGCTTCGTGTACATCTTCGCCACCTCCACGGTGGTCACCCGCGAGCGCGGGATGAAGTGGAATGCTTCGGCACGCGATGGCGATGCAAAGCCGCTCAGCCCGCTGGCCGGTCGCCTGCAGCGTGCGCAGGCCAATTTCCTGGAGACGTTTCCGTTCTTCGCCGCCGCCGCCATCGCAGTGGTCGTGGCCGGTCGCGGCAACGACACCACTGCACTGGCGGCGCAGGCCTACTTCTGGGCGCGTGTGGTCTATCTGCCCCTGTACGCCGCAGGCGTGCCCTACGTGCGCAGCCTGGTGTGGCTGGTGTCGCTGCTATCGATCCTGGCGCTCGTGTTCGCACTTCTGTAAGTCGGCCTGATCCAGATCAAGGCCGCTCAGGCGCGCGGCGCTATGCTGGCGCGGACTGGATCAACGGCAGGAGGCGCGCATGCGCAGGATGGACGTGGTGGTGGTCGGCGCCGGACCGGCAGGTCTGTGCTTCGCGCGCGCGCTGGCCGGCAGCGGGCTGCAGGTCGGGCTGGTCGAAGTGCAGCCGCGCCAGGCGCTGGCCGAGGCCGCCTTTGATGGCCGTGAGATCGCGTTGACCCATGCCTCGCGGCAGAGCATGGAGCAGCTGGGGCTGTGGCAGCGCCTGCCGCACGCTGAAATTGCTGATCTGCGCGATGCCAGGGTGATGAACGGCGGCTCGCCGTTCGCGCTGACCTTCGCCAGCAGCCAGGTCGACGGCCAGCCGCTGGGATGGCTGGTACCCAACCATCTGATCCGTCGCGCCGCGTGGGATGCCGTGCTGGGCCAGGACGGCCTGGAGCTGTTCGACGGGCGCAAGGTGCTGGGCGTGCAGGCCGATGCGCAGGGCCACGTGGTCAAACTCGATGACGGCAGCCAACTGCATGCGCGGCTGCTGGTGGCCGCTGACAGCCGCTTCTCCGCCACCCGCCGCATGCTCGGCATCGGTGCGCAGATGCGCGACTTCGGCAAGTCGATGCTGGTGTGCCGCATGCAGGTCGAGCGCGACCATCACCACACCGCCTGGGAGTGGTTCGGCTACGGCCGCACGATGGCGCTGCTGCCGCTCAACGAGGGCCAGGCATCGGCGGTGATCACGCTGCCGCCGCGGCAGATCGAGGCGCTGCTGGCGATGGACGAGGTAGCCTTCGGTGAGGCCATCAGTGCCTGCTTCGAACACCGCCTGGGCCGGATGCAGCCGGTGGCCACGCCGCAGGCGTATCCGCTGGTGGGTGTGTACGCGGATCGCTTCGTCGGCGAGCGTTCTGCGCTGATCGGTGATGCCGCGGTGGGCATGCATCCGGTCACCGCGCATGGCTTCAACCTGGGCCTGACCAGCGCACAGCGGTTGGCGCAGGGCATCGTCGCGCAGCAGCGCCGTGGTGCCGACATTGCCGCCGCCGGCATGCTGGCCAGCTACCAGCGTGGTCATCGGCTGGCGTCGCGGCCGCTGTACGAGGCCACCAATGCGATCGCCAGCCTGTACACCGACGACCGTCGCCCGGCGCGCCTGCTGCGTGCGGCCGGCCTGCGCCTGGCGCAGGGCGTGGCACCGTTCAGGCAGCTGATTGCCTCGCACCTGACCCAGCGCGTGGCCTGAACAGCTTCAGATCAGCCTGCAGCCAGCACCCGGATCTGGCTGTCGGCGAATTCGACCACCTGGCCTGCGCGGATCTTGCAGGCCTTGCGCAGTTCCACTTCGCCGTCGACCCGTACCTGGCCCTCGCTGATGACCATCTTGGCCTCGCCGCCACTGGTGACCAGATCGGCCAGCTTGAGCAGCTGCTTGAGTTCGACGTAGTCACCGTCGAGGTCGAATTCGAGAATCTGCATGGAGCGGGGTTCCTGGGAAGAGGGCGCAGGCCAGCGGCCGGGCCGGGAAGAGGGCGCGTATTGTGCGCCAGCACGGGCCCGACGGCATCTGTGAGGAAAGCTGTATGCCTCGTTCAGCATCAATGCGGTATCATTCCGCTCTGAGCGAGTGAAATCTCCTCCGACCGAGCAGCGCCAGGGCACGCGATAAGAAGGGCGCCCAAAGCGCGGACCATCACCTTTTTTATCGCACTGCCAGGAAGACGGCAGTGCCTTCGGAGTTCCCCATGTCCCAAGATTCCCAAGCGCCGCTGCAGTTTGCGCAGCTCGGCCTGTCCGAGCCCGTGATGCAGGCCGTCACCGCCATCGGCTACGAAACCCCGTCGCCGATCCAGGCCGCCACCATCCCGGCGATGCTGGAAGGCCGCGACGTGCTGGGCCAGGCCCAGACCGGTACCGGCAAGACCGCTGCCTTTGCACTGCCGGTACTGTCCAACATCGACCTGCAGCAGATCAAGCCCCAGGCCCTGATCCTGGCGCCGACCCGCGAGCTGGCCATCCAGGTTGCCGAGGCGTTCCAGTCCTATTCGTCGAAGATCCCCGGCTTCCGCGTGCTGCCGGTGTACGGCGGCCAGCCCTACGGCCAGCAGCTGTCGGCCCTGCGCCGCGGCGTGCATATCGTGGTCGGTACCCCCGGCCGCGTAATCGATCACCTGGACCGCAGCACCCTGGACCTGTCCGAGCTGAAGACGCTGGTGCTGGACGAAGCCGATGAAATGCTGCGCATGGGCTTCATCGACGACGTCGAAGCGGTGCTGAAGAAGCTGCCGGAGCAGCGCCAGGTGGCCCTGTTCTCGGCCACCATGCCGCCGCAGATCCGCCGCATCGCGCAGACCTACCTGCAGGACCCGGTGGAAGTGACCATCGCGGCCAAGACCACTACGTCGGCCAACATCCGCCAGCGTTACTGGTGGGTGAGCGGCATGCACAAGCTGGACGCGCTGACCCGCATCCTGGAAGTCGAGCCGTTCGACGCGATGATCATCTTCGCGCGGACCAAGGCCGGCACCGAAGAACTGGCCAGCAAGCTGCAGGCGCGTGGCCTGGCCGCTGCCGCCATCAACGGTGACATGCAGCAGGCCCAGCGTGAGCGGACCATCGCCATGCTGAAGGAAGGCAAGCTGGACATCCTGGTCGCCACCGACGTGGCCGCGCGCGGCCTGGACGTGGAGCGCATCAGCCACGTGCTGAACTACGACATCCCGTACGACACCGAAAGCTACGTGCACCGCATCGGCCGTACCGGTCGTGCCGGCCGCAGCGGCGAGGCGATCCTGTTCGCCACCCCGCGCGAGAAGGGCATGCTGCGCCAGATCGAGCGCGCCACCCGCCAGCCGATCGAAGAGATGCAGCTGCCGAGCGTGGAAGCGGTCAACGACACCCGCATCAACAAGTTCACCTCGCGCATCAGCGAAACCCTCGGCGCCGGTGGCCTGGACTTCTACCGCCAGCTGCTGGAGCGCTTCGAGAACGAGCAGAACGTGCCGGCCATCGAGATCGCTGCCGCGCTGGCCAAGCTGCTGCAGGGCGATACCCCGTTCCTGCTGCAGCCGCCGGTGCGTGCCCCGCGCGAAGAGCGCGCACCGCGCGAGCGCTTCGACCGTGGTGACCGCCCGGAACGTGGTGATCGCTTCGACCGCAACGAACGGGGTCCGCGCTTCGAGCGTGGCCCGCGCCGTGACGACGCCGAAGGTGGTTTTGAACAGCGTCCGCGCCGTGAGGTTCCGCCGCGTGGTGCACCGGAGCAGGGCATGGAGACCTACCGTATTTCGGTCGGTCACCAGCATGGCGTGAAGCCGGCCAACATCGTCGGCGCCATTGCCAACGAAGCCGGCCTGGAAAGCCGCTTCATCGGCCGCATCGACATCCACGACGACTTCTCGCTGCTGGACCTGCCGGCACAGATGCCGCCGGACGTGCTGTCGCACCTGCAGAAGGTCTGGGTGTCCGGCCAGCAGCTGCAGATGCGTGCGCTGGCTCCGGGTGAAGACACCAACCCGGCCCCGCGCCCGTTCAAGCCGCGCTTCGACAAGCGTGGCCCGGGCGGTCCGGGTGGCCCGCGTCGTGCCGGCCCGGGCGGCCATGGTGGCGACCGCGGCGGTGACCGCGACAGTCGCCCGCCGCGTCGTGACGGCTTCAAGCCGCGCGGCCCGCGCAGCTTCTAAGCCGCACCCGCAGCCGTCCACACCACCGCCAGCCCCCGGGCTGGCGGACAGAAAAAGGGGACGGAGGGGATTAAGTCGTATCTGGCTGGTCATGCGCCTGTGCCAAGAACGACTTAATCTCCTCCGTCCCCTTTTTCGCATGGCCCACACATTGCCGGTCCTAGGCTGAGCCGGTTCCTAAGGAGGTTGTCACCGCAGCACATTCAGGGGGATCCGGGATGGGTAGGAGTGGCACGGACCAGCACAGCCGGCGGGTGCCGATGACCCGGGGGCTGGGACTGCGATTTGCGTTGTTGACCGGCATGGCGATCGGACTGGTCGCACTGTCCGCCCTGATCCAGGAACTGCAGGCGGCCTCTACTGCCTGGATCGCCGGCCAGGGCTACTGGTCGCGTGGCCAGCAGGATGCCACCGCCGCACTCAGTCGCTACCTGGCGCGTGGCGATGCCGAGGACCTGGACGACGCACGCCAGGCCCTGCAGGTGCCGTTGGGCGATCTGCAGGCGCGACTGGCGCTGGAACAGGCCGAACCGGACGAGGAGAAGGCCAGGCAGGGCTTCCTGCAGGGCGGCAATGCGCGTGCTGACATCCCTCGCCTGGTGTTCTCGTTCCGCTACGCGCGCGACATCGGTGCATTCCGCGAAGCGAGCGCGTTGTGGCGGCAGACCGATGGCGACCTGATGGCGCTGCAGCGACTGATCGATGAACTGCAGCTGCGGCACGACGGCAACCTGGTGCCCGTTGCCGCACGCGACCGCTACCTGCAGCAGCTGCGTGACCTGGACCAGCGGATGAAGGTGCAGAGCCAGGCGTTCTCGCAGGCGCTGCTGCGGATGGCGACGCTGGTGAGGCTGGCCACGTTGATGGTGGCGGGCCTGTCGGTGCTGGCGATCAGCCTGATGGCGGTCGCCCTGGCGCGCCGCGTCGGCAAGGACCTGACCGAACACGAGAGCCGTTTCCGCGCGGCGTTCTACCAGGCCAACGTCGGCATGCTCAAGCTCGATGCCGAAGGCAAGGTGATCGAGGCCAACCAGGCGATGGCCGATATCCTCGACCATCGTCGTGACATGCTGCTGCAGCTGTCGCTGGGCGACCTGCTGATGGACGGCGAGCTGGTGATCGATGGGGTGGGCCGCATCGATTGGGACCGCCAGCTGCGCCCGAGCGAACTGCGCTTCCGCCGTCGCGATGGCAGCCTTGTCTGGGGCCGCTGGAGCGGCACCGGCGTGCGCAGCACCGGCGGTGGCCTGTCGGTGTTCGCCATCATCGAAGACGTCAGCCAGAACCATGCACTGGCGCGCGAGATCGAGCACCACGCCAGCCACGACCCGCTGACCGGCCTGATCAATCGCCGCGAGATCGAACGGCTGCTGGAACGCGCGCTGCTGCAGGTGCGCAGCGAAGGTGGCACGCACGCGCTGTGCTACATCAACCTGGACCATTTCAAGCTGGTCAACGACAGCTTCGGTCACGCCGCCGGCGACCAGATGCTGCGCAGCTTCGCCGACTACCTGGTGGCGGCGGTGCGCGATGGCGACTGGGTGGGCCGGCTGGGCGCGGACGAGTTCGCCGTGTTCCTGGCCCATGCCGGGCAGGACGAGGCCAAGCGCGTGCTGCAGCGGGTAATCCGCAACCTGGGGCAGGCGACGTTCCCGGTCAGCGAAGGCAGCCCGCAGCTGAGCTGCAGCATCGGCGTGGTCGAGGTCAGCGCCGATGCGCCGGATGTGAACTGGCTGATGAGCGCCGCCGACAGCGCGTGCTATGCGGCCAAGCAGGCCGGCCGCAACCGCGTGCACTGCTTCAACGAGAACCGCATGGCGCTGGAGGAACGGCGCCAGGAAGCCGAGCGGCTGCAGGGCGTCAGCCTGGCCATGGCCGAAAACCGCATGGTGTTGTATGCGCAGCGCATCGCCCGCGTCGGCGATCCCTCCTACCTGCACTACGAGGTACTGGTGCGCATGCGTGGCAGCGATGGCAGCCTGCACCTGCCGGGCCAGTTCATGCCGGCGGTGGAGCGCTATGGCATGGCCGTGGCGCTGGACCGGCACGTGCTTGGCCTGCTGTTCCGGCACCTGCAGGTGTGCCCGGCACACGTGCGGCAGCTGGGCCTGTGCAACGTCAACGTTTCGGCGCAGTCGATCGCCGAGCCCGGCTTCCTCGCCTTCGTCTGCGACCTGCTGGAGCGCAACCGCGCGCTGGCCTCCAAGCTGTGCTTCGAGATCACCGAGACCGCTGCGATCAGCAACCTCAGCCAGGCGCGTGCCTTCATCGATGCAGTGAAGGCGCGTGGCTGCCGGATGGCGTTGGACGATTTCGGTTCCGGGCTGTCCTCGTTCGGCTACCTGCGCCAGCTGCCGGCCGACATCCTGAAAATCGACGGGGCCTTCGTGCGCGACATGGATACCGATCCGGTCAGCCATGCCACCGTGCGCGCGATCAGTGAACTGGGGCGCGAGCTGCAGATGGAGGTGGTGGCCGAATGGGTGGAGACTGCCGACGTCGCCGCCGCGCTGACCCGGCTTGGGGTGCAGGGCCTGCAGGGTTATGCGGTCGAGCGGCCGCAACCGCTGGAGCGGATGACCCTGGCCGACCTGCGGCCGGTGCGCCTGGTGGCGGTGAAAGGTCCGCCCGCCGCTGGCTGAACGCCCGTCGGCGACTTTGGTCTACACGTGGGCTGCAGCCGCGGCTGCGATAATGCCCGGCAGGGGCGACGCGCAGTGGGCGCGGGCGTAAGCAGGAACAGGACGTGGCGTGGGCGGCAGGCAGGGGCAGTACGGAACGGGAGCGGTGCTGGTCGTGCTGCTGGTGTGGTTGGCAATGCCGTGGCCGCTGTCGGCGGCCGTAGCCGAAGCCGGGCGTGACTACCTGCTGGTCGGTGCGGCGACCGATGAACCCACCCCGCATCGCGCATGCACGCCGGAGATGCTGGCGGGGCCACGGCAACAGGTGCAGGTGTCCGCGCCAGCGGGCGGCTGGTCGGGCCAGCCGCAGGCACTGGACGTGTTCAATGTGTTCGCGGGCGAAGTCCGCGTGCAGCATGGGGATCGCGAAATCTGCGGCAACATGCACGATGCCCGTACCCGTGATTCCCGGTTCCGCGCAGGCATCGGCCTGGTCGCGGTGCCGCCGGCGGGCAGCCATGAACCGTTCCTGGTGTCATGGCAGACGCCGCTGAAGGCGCGCTGGGTACCGACCCTGCGGCTGGGCGCGCCCAGTCCCGTGCAGCAGAACGATACCGCCCGCCTGCTGGTGCGCGCGGCCTGCATTGCCGTGGCAATCGCACTGGCGTTGTCGGCCCTGATGGCCTTCCTTACCACCCGCGACCGCAGTTTCCTGGTCTACATCGCCGGTACCACCGTGCTGGTGCTGTGGCAGGCCATTCTCGGCGGGCTGAGCGGCTACCCCGAGCCATGGCTGCCGGTAGGTGAGCGCAGCGCGTGGTGGCTGCTGTCGTTGACCGCTGCATCCCAGGCGCTGGTGCTGCCCGCGTTGTGGCGACTGAACGGCGGCGACCGCCTGCTGCCGCGATCGCGCCCGATGCAGCTGCTGGCGCTGTGGGGATTGCTGGCGCTGGCCGCGTGGGTGCCCTGGCTGCAGCGGGACAGCCTGGCCTGGGTGGCGCAGGTCCTGCAGGTGTCCTACCTGCTGGGCTGCGGCCTGGCATTGATGGCCGGGGTGTGGGCATGGCTGCGCGGCGACCGCTGGGCGCAGGCGGGGTTGGCGGCGCTGGCACCGATGCTGGTGTTGATCCTGGCCGACGCCTGCCGCGCTGCGTGGTTGCTGGAGTACCGCGTGGAGGCACTGCAACTGTCGGTGACCTGGCTGCTGATGATGGCTGCCTATGCGCTGAACCAGCGGCTGGGCCGCCTGCGCCAGCAGCGCGATGAACTTCGCCAGCTGGCCGAGACCGATGGCCTGACCGGTCTGCCCAACCGCCGTGCCGGGCTGCAGCAGCTGGCACGGCATCTGGAACGGGTTGATCGCGAGCGCGGCCCGCTGGTGATCGGTTTCCTCGATATCGACCTGTTCAAGGACATCAATGACCGCCATGGCCACGCCGTGGGTGACCAGGTACTGGTGGCGGTGGCACGTGCATTGCGTGCCGCGGTCCGCAGCCAGGACCAGGTGGTGCGGATGGGCGGCGAAGAGTTCCTGCTGCTGATGCCGGGCATGCCGCGCGAGGCGGCATCGGCGCGCCTGGATCGCCTGCGCCAGCACCTCACCGAGGCGGCCCGGGCGCTGCAGGTGCCCGGTCTGGAGGTCACCGCCAGCATCGGCCTGGCGCAGTGGCGGCCGGGCGAGGACGATCTCGCCGCGCTGCTGCGCCGGGCCGACCACGCCATGTACGTGGCCAAGCGTGCCGGCCGCAACCGGGTATTCGACGGCGAAGAACTCGATCCGCCGCCCCCGGCATGAAGCGCAGCGGGCGGGGATGCCGGATAATAGGGCGATGACCACCCGACTCAACAAACATATCGCCGACACCGGCTTCTGCTCCCGCCGCGAGGCCGATCGCCTGATCGCCGCCCGCCGGGTCACCGTCAACGGCCATCCGGCCGGCACCGGCGCGGTGGTGGGCGAGGAAGACCAGGTGCTGGTCGACGGCCAGCCGCTGCGCGCGCGCGTGGCCCGCAAGCCCGGTGCCCGCCGCCATGTCTACATCGCGCTGAACAAGCCGGTCGGCGTCACCTGCACGACCGAGACCTCGGTCAAGGGCAACATCGTCGACTTCGTCGGCCATGAACAGCGCATCTTCCCGATCGGCCGCCTGGACAAGGAGTCCGAAGGCCTGATCCTGATGACCAGCAACGGCGACATCGTCAACCAGATCCTGCGCGCCGAGAACGGCCACCAGAAGGAGTACCTGGTGGCGGTGAACAAGCCGGTCACCGACGAGTTCCTGCGTGGCATGGCCCGTGGCGTTCGCATCCACGACCAGATGACGCTGCCGTGCAAGACCTCGCGCATCGCCAAGTTCGGTTTCCGCATCACCCTGCAGCAGGGCCTGAACCGACAGATCCGCCTGATGGCGGCCGAGTTCGGCTATCGGGTGACCCAGTTGCGTCGCGTGCGCATCGACAACATCAAGATCGGTGCGCTGAAGCCGGGCCAGTGGCGCAACCTGACCGAGCAGGAGCTGCAGGGCCTGCTGCCGAGGCAGCTGGACTGGTAAACGGCTTCTGTAGAGCCGAGCCCATGCTCGGCTGCTCTTTTGTCCGGGTGCAGCCGAGCATGGGCTCGGCTCTACATCAGCTAGACTTCGCGGTGACCTGCCGGAACGTGACGCTGCATGATCAAGCCCGACAAGCCTGCCAATGAAGCCCTTCGGCTTGAGGCGCTGTACCGCTACCGTATCCTCGATTCGGAGCGTGAAAAATCCTTCGACGACCTGGTGGTGATCGCCAAGGCGGTCTGCGGCACCTCGATGGCGGCGGTGACCCTGATCGACGTCGAGCGGCAATGGTTCAAGTCGATCCAGGGCATCGATGCGGCAGAAAACCTGCGCAGCGAATCGATGTGCGGCCACGCGATCCTGCAACCGCAGCAGGTCATGGTGGTCGAGGACGCGCTGCAGGACATCCGCTTCCACGACAATCCGGTGGTGGTGGGCGATCCGCACGTCCGCTTCTATGCGGGCGCGCCGCTGATCAGCTCCGATGGCCTGCCGCTGGGCACGCTGTGCGTATTCGATGCGCAGCCACAGCACCTGGCCAGCGACAAGGCTGAAGCGCTGGCGGCGCTGTCGCGGCAGGTGATGCTGGTGATGGAACTGCGCCGCTTCGCGCTCGACATCCAGAAACACATGCTGGAGCGCGATGACTACGAGCGACTGCTGTCTGAGTACCAGGACGTACTGCTCGCGCAGAATGCCGACCTGGCCGAACAGAGCCGCACCGACGCGTTGACCGGCCTGCCGAACCGCCGTGCGATGGCGGCAGCGCTGGAAGAGGCGGTGGCGGTGAACGGAGACCAGCCCGGGGCGGCCTGCGTCGCGCTGCTGGACATCGACCATTTCAAGCACATCAATGATTTCCAGGGTCACGCCACCGGTGACCGCGTGCTGGCCGAACTGGGCGTGCTGCTGCGTTCGCATTTCGCCGGTCGCGGCATGGCCGCGCGCTATGGCGGCGAGGAATTCGTGGCGGTGATGCCGGCTACCGACCTGCGCACCGCCGAACTGCAGTGCGAGTTCCTGCGCCTGGCCGTGGCTGATCTGCCGCTGGGATTCCCGGTCACGATCAGTATTGGAGTGGCCCAGCACCAGCCCGGTGAAAGCGTGGATGACACGCTGGCACGTGCCGACAAGGCGCTGTACCGGGCCAAGGGCAATGGCCGCAACCGGGTGGAAGTGGCCGGCTGAAGCATCTGCCACCCGCGCGGTAAACGGATGCCGCTCCAGTAGATCAACGCGACGCGTGGATGCTGTCACCGATTCACATCGCGTCGCAGCTCCTGCGATCAGAACCGGGCAGCATGATCCCCTGGTTCCCCGGACGCCGACCATGCTGCAGACCCTGGCCATCGCCCACTATCGTTCGCTGCACGGGCTCGTACTGCCGTTGCAGCAGTTGAATGTGGTGACCGGTGACAACGGCAGTGGCAAGTCCAGCCTGTACCGTGCCCTGCGCCTGCTGGCAGAGACCGCGCAGGGCGGCGTCGCGGCGGTGCTGGCCCGCGAAGGCGGGCTGGGCTCGGCGCTGTGGGCGGGTCCGGAAAAGATGGACCGTCGGGTTGCTGCCGGCGAAATCCCCCTGCAGGGCGGCCCACGCCAGGAATCGGTGGGATTGAAGCTGGGCTTCGCCACTGACGAATTCGGCTACGCCATCGATCTGGGCTACCCGCCGCCCAGTCGATCGGCCTTCGCACTGGACCCGCAGATCAAGGCCGAGGCGATCTGGGCCGGCCCGTTCCTGCGCAGCGCCAACCTGCTGGTCGACCGTCGCGGGGCGATGGTGCGGCAACGCCATGCGCGCGGCTGGGATCTCGTGGATGACCGGCTGTCGCTGTTCGACAGCCTGTTCACCCAGGTCGGCGATCCGCAGCGCCTGCCGGACACCATCGCCCTGCGCGAGTACATCCGGCGTTGGCGCTTCTACGATCATTTCCGCAGTGATGCCGATGCCCCGGCGCGGCAACCGGCGATGGCCACGCGCACGCCGGTGCTGCATCACGACGGCCGGGATCTGGCGGCGGCCTGGGTCACCATCCTCGAGATCGGTGACCCGGTGGCGTTGGCACGCAGCGTCGACGATGCGTTCCCAGGCGCCACGGTCGGCTTCGAGGAGCTGGATGGACGCTTGGCGCTGCGTTTCCACCAGCCTGGGCTGCTGCGGCCCTTGTCGATGGCCGAACTGTCCGACGGCACGCTGCGCTTCCTGCTGCTGGCCGCTGCGCTGCACACGCCGCGTCCACCGCCGCTGCTGGTGCTCAACGAGCCGGAGACCAGCCTGCATCCGGACCTGCTGCCGGCGCTGGCGCGGCTGATCATCGCAGCCAGTGCGCGCAGCCAGGTATGGGTGGTGTCGCACGCCAGCCGGCTGATCGCGGCGCTGGAACAGGCGCCAGGGTGCCATTCGCTGCATCTGTACAAGGAACAGGGCCGCACGCTGTTGAGCGGGCAGGGCCTGCTGGATGCACCTGCATGGCACTGGCCGCAGCGTTGATACGGGCATCCACGTCATGCGTGGATGCACTCAATCGGCGATGTTGCGCGCCTCGGCCGTGCCAAGAATCTCCGGATGCTGCACCGGCTTGCGGCGGTTCAGCAGCGGATGCAGGAACACGGCGCCTACGATGATCGCCACGCCGAGGTAGAACCACGGGGTGACTTCGTGCTGCTCGCGCAGCAGCACCACCGCCAGCACCACCGCATAGACCGGCTCCAGGTTGGTCACCAGCTGCACCGTGTAGGCGCTCAGGTGGCGCAGTGCGACCAGGGCCAGGGCAAACGGCAGCAGCGTGCAGAACCCGGCCAGCACCAGCAGCAGGATGCCGTCGTGCAGGTCCGGGACCACCCACAACGGGCTGGCCAGCGCAGGCAGCAGGTAGGGCATCAGCGGCGCCAGCAGGGTCAGGGTGAGGGTGCCCGCACCCAGCTCCAGCGCGGTGACCGTGAGCGGATCGGCGTGGCTGACCATGCGCTTGTTGAGCGAGCCGAACACTGCCACCAGCAGCGCCGAGATCGCGCCGATCAGCACACCCAGGCGCATGCCGTCGGGCACGCCACCGACCACCAGCGCGACACCCGGCAGCACCGCCAGGCCGAACGCCAGTTCACGCAGCTGGAATGGCCGCTTGGCCACCCACGGTTCGATGATCGAGGTGAACACCGGCGCCAGCGCGATGCAGGTGGCGGCCACCGACGCATTGGCCAGCTTTACCGCACCGTAGAACGTCAGCCAGTGCAGGGCGACCAGGGCGCCGATGCCGGCATAACCGGCCACCAGCCGCACTGGCAGCGTACGCAGTCCACGCCAGACCCGCGGCAGCAGCGCCAGCATCGCCGTCACCAGCAGCATGCGCCACCACACCAGCGGCAGTGCGGGCAGGGTGATCAGCTTGCCGAGGATGGCGGTGACGCCCCACAGCAGGACACAGAAGTGAATCTGCCACAACGCTTTGCGGGTGTCGGGTGTGCTCATCCGCCTATTGTGCGGCAATCGCACGGCCGCCGGCGATGCCTGTGGCATGCTCGCGGAAACTCGCCAGGGGAACCCCGCAATGGCTGCCAACCGTTCCGCCCAGCGTGCATGGGCAGCGCTGACTGCACTGATGGCGGCCACCTCGTTGCTGCTGCAATACCTGTTGCTGCTGCATGGCCCCGGGGCGGCTGCCGGGGTCGGCATGGCGACGCTGCGCTTCGTTGGTTACTTCACGATTCTCAGCAACCTGGCGGTGTGCCTGGGATGCGTCCGGCTGATCCGTGCGGGTGTGCTGAACGTGACTGTCGCCGCGGCGATCGCGTTGTGCATCGGGGTGACCGCGTGCATCTACGTGCTGGCGTTGCAGGGGCTCTGGCAACCCACCGGGCTGCAATGGTGGGTCGATGCCGGCCTGCACTACGCTGTGCCGGCGCTGTACCTGCTGGGGTGGTGGTGGCTGCTGCCGCATGGCGCGCTGCGCTGGCGCGCACTGGGCGGGGTGCTGCTGGTACCGCTGGTGTACCTGGGCTGGGCGATGCTGGTGGCCGAAGTGACAGGACAGGCGCCGTATCCGTTCCTCGAACTGCAACGCCTGGGGCTGGCGGCGTTCCTGCTCAACGTGCTGCGCGTTGCGAGCGTGTTCGTGGTGGGGTGGACCCTGCTGTGGGGGCTGGACCGCTGGCGCTGTCGATGAGGCGCTGCAGGGCCATCGCTGCCGCCGGGTTGCGCGCTTTGCCTGCGCCGATGCACAGCAGGTAGACCTCGCGCGGGGCCTCCGCGGCGGGCCCGGCCAGGCAGGGCAGGTCATCCACTGGTTCACCGCGTGACCAGCGGCGTGCGCGTTCGGCCCAGCGTTGCTGCACGGGCGCCGGCAGGCCCTCGTTCAAGCGGGCCTGGCTGCGCTTGATCCGCGCATAGACGAAGCCGGCACTGACATCACCGTGCAATGGCGCCTCGTCGCTGTCCTCGATCACCAGCGCCACGCCATGGCGGCGGGCGGCGTCGACCAGTGCCGGGCCATGTGCCTCGGCGTTGCGGACCTCCAGCGCATGCTGCAGCGGCACCCCGTCCAGCTGCTTAGGCAGCTGTGCCATCAGCGCCTCCAGTGCATCGGCGTCGGCCGGGTGGCGCGGATCGAACTGCCACAGCAATGGGCCGAGCCGGTCACCGAGCGCCAGTGCCGCCTGCAGGAACGGTGTGGCCGCTTCCACGGTGCTGGACAGGTCGCGTCGCTGCACCAGGTAGCGCGGCGCCTTCATCGAGAAGCGGAAACCGTCGGGTGTCTGCGCAGCCCATTGCGCGCACTGGGCCGCAGTTGGCGTGCGGTAGAACGTGCCGTTGATCTCGATGCAGCGCAGGGCGCGGCTGGCGTGGGCCAGTTCTTCCCGCTGCGGCAGGCCTGCTGGATAGAACACACCGCCGCGCCATTCGGGAAACACCCAGCCGCCGATGCCGCAGCGGATCTCTGCCTGCCGGCCGGCCGTGGTCACTGGCCGTGGTCCGTGCGCCACGGGTCGTAGCTGCCGAACCACCACAGGTAGCCTTCCGGGTCGGCGCAGGCGTAGCCGCGTCCGCCATAGTCCTGGTCGGCGATGTCGATGACGATGCGGGCACCGGCGGCCTTGGCCCGCGCGTAGTGCGCATCGGCATCGGTGACGATCACGCAGGCGCTCTGGGTCTGGCGTCCGCCGACCTCGTCAGGCAGGGCAGCGTGTTTGCTCCACGCACTCTGGTTGCTGGCCGAGCCCAGCATGATCATGCCGCTGCCGAAGGTGAGCTGCGCATGGAAGACCGTATCGCCATCGGCGTAGACGGCCTGGGCATGGAAGCCGAAGGCGCGCTGCAGCCAGTCGATGGCGGCCTGCGCGTCGCGATAGCGCAGGCACGGAATGATCGTGGAGCCGCTGCTGGGTTGGCCGTTCTCGCCCATGACACCCCTCCTATGGCACAGGGCAGGATGCGCCGCCGGACGTTACCATCCCGCGAAACCCCGGTGACGGCCTGCACATGGCCGCCACCCCTGTTCGGAGATCGTGCTGGATGAAACCCTGGATCGGAGGAGCCGTGCTGCTGGCGTGCACGACCATGGCGAGCGCGGCGACCCCGCCGCCGCTGCAGGACCTGGATGCGACCGTCGAGCGCGTGCGCGCGCAGTTCGACGTGCCCGGCATTGCCGTAGCGGTGGTCAAGGATGGCGAGGTGGTGCTGGAGCGCGGCTGGGGCGTGCGCGAGCAGGGCAAGCCGGAACCGGTGCAGGCCGATACGCTGTTTGCCATTGCGTCCAACACCAAGGCGTTCACGGCCACCTCGCTGAACCTGCTGGCGGAAGAGGGCAAGTTGAAGATGGACGACAAGGTGATCGACCACCTGCCGTCGTTCCGCATGTCCGACCCGTTCGTGACCGGGCAGATGACGATCCGCGACCTGCTGTCGCATCGCAGCGGCCTGAGCCTGGGCGCCGGTGACCTGCTGTTCTGGCCAACCACGTCCTACAGCAACGCCGAAGTGGTGGAACGGCTGGGCAAGGTGCCGCTGAAGGGGGGATTCCGCGAAAGCTATGCCTACGACAACATCCTGTACGCGGTCGCCCAGCAGGTGATCGAGCACGTCTCGGGCGTGAGCTACCAGCAGTTCCTGCAGACCCGCATCTTCGACAAGGTGGGCATGGCCGGCACGCGCTACAACGCCGACCACCTGAAGCCGGGTGACACGGCGGCGGTCGGCCACGCCAAGTACGATTTCAAGGACCTGCGCACCGTCGCACCGCTGACCTGGTCGAACAATGCCGGCGCCGGTGGCATTTATTCCAGTGCGCACGACATGGCGCGCTGGATGCAGGTGCAGCTGGCCGAAGGCAAGCTGGCCGACGGCACTGCGCTGTTCAGCGAAAAGAGCCAGCAGCAGATGTGGCGGATGATCACCCCGCAGTCGATCCCGGCGCCGAGCGTGCCGGAGCTGGCACCGGCACGGGCCAACTTTGCCGGCTATGGCGAAGGCTGGAGCCTGAGTGACTATCGCGGCCGGAAACTGGTCTGGCACACCGGTGGCTGGCCGGGCATGGTCTCGCGCTTGACCCTGGTGCCGGGCGAGAAGCTGGGCGTGGTGGTGCTGACCAACCAGGAAGTGGGCGCGGCGTTCAACGCGATCACCCTGAGCGTGCTTGATGCCTATATGGGCGGCGACAAGCACGACTGGGTGGACGCCTATGCCAAGGCCGTGGCCAAGGGCCAGGACAAGGCCGACGAGGCCTGGGCCAAGCATCAGAGCGCGCGCGACAAGGGCAGCAGGCCGTCGCTGCCGCTGGCCGGCTACACCGGCACGTTCCGCGACCGCTGGTATGGCGACATGGAGGTCAGTGCCGCAGGCAAGGGCCTGCGCCTGCGCTTCATGAAGACCGCGCAGCTGAACGGCCGCCTGGAGCACTGGCAGCACGACACCTTCATCGTGCGCTGGGATGACCGCTCGCTCAACGCCGATGCGTTCGTGAACTTCAGCCTGGACCCGGACGGCAAGGTGCGCGAGGTGCGCATGCAGTCGATCTCCGACCTGACCGATTTCAGCTTCGATTTCCAGGACCTGCTGTTCACCCCGGTCAACGAATGAAGGTAGTGCCGGCCGCTGGCCGGCAACCTCATGATCTTCCGAAATGCCGCAAGGTTGCCGGCCAGTGGCCGGCACTACCGGAGCGGCGGCGATCATCGGCTGGCGTACACATCCGGCGTGGGATACTTCGCCGCTTGCAAGAGGCGAGGGAGTGCGATGTTCCGTTGGTTTGAATCCCTGATCCCGGTGTTCCCGCCCGTGGATGGGCGCATGCCACCGCGCAAGGTGCTGCCGTTCTACCTGCACTACCTGCGCCCGGTGTGGCCGGTGCTGCTGGCGACCCTGATCGCCGGCCTGCTGCTGGCGCTGGTGGAAGTGGCGATGTTCGATTACCTGGGCCGCATCGTCGACATGGTCGCCGAGCAACCGGGGGCCGATTTCTTCAAGCACCATGCCAATGAACTGGGCTGGATGCTGTTCATCACGGTCATCGCGCGGCCGATCCTGGTCGGCCTGCACAACCTGCTGGTCAACCAGGCGATCGTGCCCGGCCTGAGCAACCGCTCGCGCTGGCTGATGCACAACTACGTGGTGCGGCAGAGCCTGAGCTTCTTCCAGAATGACTTCGCCGGCAGCGTCGCCAACCGGGTGATGCAGACCGGTACCTCGCTGCGCGAGTCGGCGGTGCAGATGGTCGACTCGCTCTGGTACATCGTGGTCTACACCGGCACCGCGCTGTACCTGTTCGCGCAGGCGGACTGGCGGCTGATGGTGCCGCTGGTCCTGTGGCTGCTGGCCTATGCGGTGATCATGGTCTACTTCGTGCCGCGCGCGAAGGAACGGGCCTGGATTGCGTCCGAAGCGCGTTCCAAGGCGATGGGCCGCATCGTCGATGGCTACACCAACATTCCCACGTTGAAGCTGTTCGCCCATGGCGGGCGCGAGCAGGCCTATGTGGCCGAATCGATCCAGGAACTGGCGGTCAAGCACCGCGCGCAGACCCGGGTGACCACCGGCATGGACCTGACCATCGCCATCGTCAACGGTTTCCTGATTGCCGGTACCTGCGGGCTCGCGCTGTGGTTGTGGAATGGCGGCCACATCACCGTCGGTGCGATCACGCTGGCGACCGGCCTGGTGATCCGCATCCACAACATGTCCGGCTGGATCATGTGGACCATCAATGGCATCTTCGAGGACATCGGTACGGTGCAGGACGGCATCACCACCATCGCCCAGCCGCTGACCGTGCAGGACCGCGAGGACGCGGTGCCGTTGCAGGTGACCCGCGGTGGCGTGCACTTCCAGGACATCCACTTCCACTATGGCAAGAAGGGCGGCGTGATCGCAGGCCTGGACCTGGTGGTGAAGCCGGGCGAGAAGATCGGCCTGGTGGGTCCTTCCGGTGCCGGCAAGTCGACCCTGGTCAACGTGCTGCTGCGCCTGTACGACCTGGAAAGCGGCCGCATCCTGATCGACGACCAGGACATTGCCTACGTCACTCAGGAAAGCCTGCGCCAGCAGATCGGCGTGGTCACCCAGGACACCTCACTGCTGCATCGCTCGATCCGCGACAACCTGCTGTACGGCCGTCCGGACGCGACCGATGAGCAGTTGCGCGCTGCGGTGGCCAAGGCGCGTGCCGAAGCCTTCATCGACACGCTGGTGGATGGGCAGGGGCGTCGTGGTTACGACGCACATGTCGGCGAGCGTGGCGTGAAGCTGTCAGGTGGCCAGCGCCAGCGCATCGCCATTGCCCGCGTGCTGCTGAAGGATGCCCCGATCCTGGTGCTGGACGAAGCGACCTCGGCGCTGGACTCGGAAGTGGAAGCGGCGATCCAGGACAGCCTGGATGAGCTGATGGGCGGCAAGACGGTGATCGCGATCGCGCACCGGCTGTCGACCATCGCACGCATGGACCGGCTGGTGGTGATGGACCAGGGCCGCATCGTCGAGACCGGCAGCCACGCCGAACTGATCGCCGCCGGTGGCCTGTACGCGCGCTTGTGGGCGCGACAGACCGGTGGTTTTGTGGCCGCCGATCAATGATTGCTTTCGGGGTCGGAGCCTTCTCTGCGAGCAGGATCCGACCCTGGCCACGTATGCCTTGGGGTCGGATCCCTTTCCGCAGGAAAGGGCTCTGACCCCAACGTGTTTCCGGAGACCTGCATGATCCGACCCGTACGCTCCTTGTTGCTGGCACTCATTCTGGCCACCACGGCCGCAGCCGCGGCGACGACACCGGTGCAAGGCGACCAGCTCGAGCAGGTCGTCCTGCTCAGCCGCCACAACCTGCGCGCGCCGGTGGTGGCGTCGGGCGCCCTTGCCCATGCCACGCCGGAGCGCTGGCCACGCTGGGACGTAGGCCCCGGCGAGCTGACCACCAAGGGCGGCGTGCTGGAAGTCTACATGGGGCGCTACATCGGCCAGTGGCTGCGCCAGGCGCAATTGTTGTCGGCGTCGGGTTGCCCGCAGCCGGCTGACTTCCACGCCCATGCCAACAGCCTGCAGCGTACCCAGGCCACCGCGCAGTTCTTCATTGCCGGTGCGTTTCCGGGCTGCCATGTTGCGGTCGAACAGCGCATGGCGCTGGGGACGATGGATCCGCTGTTCGACCCGGTGATCCACAACGATGACGCGGCATTCCGCAAGCGCGCGCTGGCGGCAATGCAGCAGGCGCTGACAGCATCGGATCTGGCACCCGCACTGTCCGTGGTGGAGGAAATCACCCGTTACCCGCAGTCGGCGGCCTGTACGGGGCGCAGCGACTGTCATCTGGTGCTGGGCGACACGACCTTCAATGCGGAGCCGGGCAAGGAGCCACGCGCTTCGGGTTCACTGGCACTGGCCAGCGGTCTGGTCGATGCCCTGCTGATGGAGCATTACCAGGGAAGTGGCGTTCCGCGCGAAGGTTGGGGCCGCTTGAACACGGAAGGCCAATGGATGGCGCTGGCGCAGATCCGCAACCGCTACCAGGACATCCTGTTCGGAACACCCGCGGTGGCGCGTGACGTGGCCGCTCCGCTGCTGGCGCGCGTGGATGCGTCGTTCGGTGATCCGGCGTCGCCGAAGGTGATCCTGCTGGTCGGCCATGATTCCAATATCGGTTCGGTGCTGGCGGCGTTGGGAATCAGCGACTACAGCCTGCCAGGCCAGTACGAGAAGACGCCGATCGGCGGCCTGCTGCAGTTCGAGCGTTGGCGTGACCGCCAGAGCGGTGGCGAGCGGTTCCGCCTGGCCTACGTCTATCCGACCACCGCGCAGCTGCGCGATGCCGTGCCGCTGACCGAGGCGCAGCCGCCGGGACGCGTCGCACTGCCCTTGCCGGGCTGTGACCGGCAGGGCTGCAGCCGTGCGCAGTTCCAGCAGCTGCTACAGCGGGCCCGTCGCTGAAACAAGGGGCTATCGCAGCGGCGTGCGCACGATGCCCTGCGCAGCCATCAACGTAAGGTCGCCGCCCAGCCGTGGGGAACGGAACGGTCCGCGTGCATGCGCGGCATCGAACAGGCCGCCATCGGGTGAGCGCAAGCGGTAGAACTCGACCCAGCCGCTGGCCTGCAGGGGCAGCTGTGCAACGCCGGTGTGTTCGTTGAACCATGCAGGGTCCTTGCTGCCTTCGATGACGCGGCGGGCAAGACGGTCAATGGCGTGATCCCTGCTGGCGTACCAGTCCTGGCCGCGCAGCCGTGCCAGCTCGGCCATCATCACCAGCGGCGCCAATGCGTAGTCGTGGTAGTGCAGGGCGCGTTGCCCGCGCGCCATCTCCAGCGGCAGGCTGCCATCGTCCTGGATGTCATCGACGCCCTTCTGGAAGGCGGCGTGGCCGGCTTGCCACAGGGCATCGTCGTCGGTGGCCAGCCCGGTGGCCAGCACGCCCAGACCGCCCCAGTAGTAGTGGTTGTTGCGGCGCCGTTTCGGATTGTTCCAGTACGCCAGGTTGGCCCGGGCCAGCCTCTGCAACCACGGATCGATGCGCGCGCGCTGCCGGGCATCTGCCTGGTCGTGCACCTTCAGGTAGGCCATCGCTACCGCATCGAGCATCCACTGCCGCATGTAGAACGACTGGTTGTTGTTGACCCGGATCATCTGCCCGAGCATGGCGCCGTCGTCGGCCCACGCACCCAGCCAGTTCAGCGTGCACTGTGCGGCTGCCGGGTCACCGTCGCGCAGGTAGTCGTCGCTCATGCGCGCCACGTCGGCGGCATAGCGGTCCAGCGGCGCAGTGGCGTCCTTGTTCTGCTGGCGAAGTGCCGGGTCGATCACCGAACCAGCCTTGTCGGTGTAGTAGCCCAGGGCACGGATGTCGGGCTGTCCCGCCGGTGGCGGCGGGCAGGCAGCGTAGGCAGGAGTGCTGGCCAACAGCGCGGGCAGCAGCGCAAGACGCAAGAGGGGGAGAGACATGGACGCCGGCGGAAGGGGGAACCTGGCGAAAGATGCGCCCGGAGTTGTTCGCCAGGTGTGAGGTCACGCACGCCCGATGTGCAACGGTTCAGGACCGGAGCGGCTCCAACGTGGCGGGAAGGATGCGTTGCCCTGTAGGCGACGCGTGCCCTTCTGGGCTGCGGGGTTGCGATGTAGTCTGCGGGTGATTCACCTACTCTGGAGATCGACCATGAAAATCACGGACTTTCTGGTAATGGATCACTATGGCGACCAGATCGACGCCGATCCCCATGGCAACAACATTGCATTCTGCTGTTTCGACTGCGGGCATCCCATACTGGCCGTCGCGCTGGAGAACCAACGTGGGTTTGATGAAGTGCATCCGGCGGCATGCCGGGGCTGCAAGGTGAAGTACTTTCTTGATATCCGCAGCAATGCCGGGAAGCTGTACATACACCGGATGTGAGGCCGTCGGGCGCTTCAAACGAGAACGGCCCGGGAAGCCCGGGCCGTGAGGTGCTGCCAGAGCCGCGGGGCATTCAGCCCCGCAGCCGATCACTCGATCGGCTGGTCCAGCATCAGCTGGCGTGCGAAACGCACCGGCGGTGCGCCGTAGGACAGTACCTGGTCGTGGTACGCCTTCAGGTTGAACTTGTCGCCCAGCTTTTCCTGCACCGCCTTGCGGGTGTCGAAGTGTTCCTGCGCACCCACGAAGTAGGTCGGCAGCTGCGCCGAGGTCAGCTGCGCGCGCACCCACTTGCCGGCCGCTTCGCTTTCCTGCTGGAACGCGTCGTGGGTCATCAGGTGCATCGCCTTCTCGCGATCCCAGTTGTCCACGTGCACGCCCTGGTCGAGGATCGCGTTGGAGATCGTGCGCAGGTAGAACTTCAGCTGCACCAGGTGGAACAGCGGGTCGTTGTCGAGGTAGCCCTGCTCCTGCATCATGCGCTCGGTATAGACCGCCCAGCCTTCGGCGAACAGGCCCGAACGCAGCACCGCACGCAGGGTGGAGGGGAACTTGGCCGAGTGCCAGCCTTCCAGGTAATGGCCCGGGGTGCCTTCGTGGATGCTCAGCAGGTGGATCATGAGCGAGTTGTATTCACGCAGGAACGAGTCGACCTGCTTCTCGTTCCAGTCGTCCGGAATCGGCGACACGGCGTAGAAGGTCTTCAGGTTCTTGTCCAGCGGGCCCGGAGAGTCGCAGTAGGCCACGGCCACGCCACGCTGGAATTCCGGCATCAGGATGATGTCCACCGGCGCGTCGGGCAGGGTCACCAGGTCGTGCTCGCGCACGAACGCGGTGGACTGCTCCAGCGCGGCCTTGGCATCATCGACCACCTTGTCGCGCGCCGGCTTGTCGGCGTAGGCCAGTTCCAGTGCGGCCTCGATCGCCTTCTGCTGCTGCTCGTCGGTCGGCTGGGCCGGCATCTCCGGGGCACCCGGCTTGTCCTTCAGTACGGTCTGCGCGATGCCGTACATGTCCTCGCGCACGCGCTTGAGTTCGGCGCGTGCACGCTCACCGATCTCCTGGCGCGACAGCGAGGAGCTCAGCGCGAACTTCAGCTTCTGGTCGTACTTTTCCGCACCAATGCGGAAGTCGCCCTTGGCGTTCGGCACCAGGGTCTTGTCCAGCCAGGTCTGCTGCTCGTCCACGGCCTTCTTCAGGCCGTCGATGGCGGCCTGCAGGCGCTGCTGGTCGGCCTGCGGCAGTTCGCCGATGTGCGGGGTGATGAAGGTATCGACGATGCTGAGGATGCCCTTGTTCTGCTTGGCCACCGTCTCGGCATGGATCTTCGGAACGCGGGCCGGATCCAGGTTCTCGCGTGCCTGGGCGAAGATCGCCGGCAGCTTTTCCATGCGCGCGGTCGCCGACTTCAGGCGTTCCGGCAGCGGTGCGAACTCCCGGGCCATCAGGCCATAGATCGCGCTGCCGGCGATGCCGTTGTACAGCTGCGGGTCCCACTTGCCGGACTGGAGCACTTCGGCGTTCCAGATTTCCGACTGCAGCTGGTTGCGCAGGATCGCCGCGTCCACCTGGTTCTCGCGGCCCAGCTTGGCCACCTCGATCTTGTCCAGCTCGCCCAGCAGCGCCTTGTAGGCGGCCACGGTCTTCTGCTGGCCGGCGGCGCTCAGGTCGTCCAGTTCGCCGTCGTAGCGGTGGTCACCGATCTGGGTGGCGCTGACCGGCGACCGCTGCATCCAGGTGTCCAGGGCGCGCTTGGACAGATCGGCGAAGGCGGCATCGACCGCCGCGTCACCGGCCTGCTGGCTGGTGGCCGGGGTGGAAGCGTTGGTCGGGGCGTCGGCAGGCTGGCAACCGGCCAGCGCAGCGACCAGGGCGAGGGCAAGAAGATGCGGGCGCATCGGCATTCCTGTACGGGGTCAAACCCTGAGCATAGGGCCCCGTCGCTGCTTTGTCCCCGTGCCATAGGATTACCATGGGCGGTTTCAAGGACCCTCCAAAGGAGCGCAGGACATGGAATACCAGGGAAGCTGCCATTGCGGCAGGATCGCATTCACCGTACAGGCCGAGGCGCCGATCAGCGACGTCATCGACTGCAACTGCTCGATGTGCCGCCGTCGCGGCAGCCTGCTGTGGTTCGCCCCGCGCGAGGCGTTCCAGCTGGCCACCGATCCGGCTGACGTGGCCACCTACCACTTCAACAAGGCGCATATCGACCACCACCACTGCCGCCAATGCGGTATCGCCCCCTACAGCGAAGCGATCGATCCGCGTACTGGCACACCGATGGTGGCGGTGAACGTTCGCTGCGTGCCGCAGGTCGATCTGGCCGGTCTTTCGGTGACCTCCTACAACGGAGCCGCGCTGTGAGGCCGCTGTGCGCGTGGACGCGCACGCTGGCAGTGCCGGTGCTGCTGTTGGCACTGGCAGCCTGCGCCAAGAACGGTGAGCGCGCTGCAGAGGCGGGCGCGACCGCGGCCGATGCCGCTGTTGCTTCGCCGGAAGGCGCATTCCTGGCCTACGAACATGACGTGCAGGTGCAGCTGGAGGCGGCGCAGATCGCACCGCGCATCCAGCAGATCGCCCAGGCCTGCCAGAGCGCGAAGTTCGGCGACTGTGCAGTGTTGCAGGTCGACCAGCGCGGCGGCGAGCAGCCCAGCGGTGAAGTGAAGGTGCGCATCGCGCCGAAGGGCACCGAGCCGCTGATCGCGATGGCCGGTGAGGGCGGCACGCTGCAGTCGCGCAACACGCGCGCGGAGGACCTCGCGCAGGAAGTAGCGGACACCGCGCTGACCAAGTCCCGGCTGGAGAAGGAACACGCGCGGCTGTTGTCCTACCAGGACCGCAAGGACCTGAAGATCGAGGACCTGATGGCGATCACCACGCGGCTGTCGGAGATCGAAGCAGGCGTCGAGCAGGCCAACAAGGATGCCGCACAGCAGCGTCGGCGCATCGATACCCAGCTGGTGACGATCCACTTCGACACCACCTCGGGCCAGCGCAGCCGCAGCGAGATCGGCGAGGCGCTGAGCGAGTCGGGCAGCATCCTCAGCGGCAGCATTGCGTTCCTGATCCGCGCCGTCGCCGCGTTGCTGCCGGTGGGTGTGCTGGCCTTGGTCGTGGCCTGGGGTGTGCGGGCGTGGTGGCGTCGCCGCCGTCGCACGCTGCCGCCCACCCGCTGAGGAGACGGCTGATGCCGGCAGGGAGCCGGCGTCAGCCCTCGTCGGTCTCGTACTCGACGAACACATCCAGCTCCAGCGCCAGTTCCTGCACCGCGTCGCGCACCTTCTGCGCGGTGCTTTCATTGCCGACTTCCACTTCCAGCTCGTGGATGCCCGGGCCGATGTCATCGGACAGCCCCGCCGAACTGGAATCGTCGTCGTCCATGTGCGGCATCAGGTCGTCGGTTTCCTCGACATGTTCGATGCCCTCCAGGCCGAGCAGCAGGTCGCTGATGGCGCGGGCGTCGTCTTCGGTTCCGGTGATGCGCAGTCGCAGCATGGCCATGGCGTAGGTACGTTGTGGAGTTGCCTGCAGCCTAGCCAGCGCCGGGCAAAGAACGGGTGAGGGCGCAGTCAGGCGCGTGTGGCCGGGCGTCCGAGCAGGCTGTCCGGCAATGCGGGAATCGGCGTGCGTTCGTCCTGCGCCTGCTCCAGCAACCAGTCGATGAACAGGCGTGCGGCCGGGCTCGGCGGTTGTCCTTCGGCATGCACCACGTGATACGCATAGCGCGCCTTCAGCGCCGGGCCGGGCAGGCGTACCACCTCGTAGCGCTGCAGGTAGGGCTGCGCGATGTGGGTACGTGCCAGCACCGCGCCCATGCCGTACACCGCTGCACGCATCGCATCGGTGCTGTCGGCGAAGGTGTGCATCGGCGGCAGCGGCGAGGGCGGGCGCACGCCGGCATGACGGAACCAGTCGCGCCAGCCCTGCGGCGACAGGTCGGTCAGCAGCGGCAGGTCGGCGATGCGCGCCGGATCGACCAGTGCTTCGACCCCGGCCAGCGCCGGCGAGGCCACCGGGAACAGGTAGTCGTCCATCAGGTGCTGCGCACGCAGGCCCGGCCACTGGCCCAGACCGTAGCGGATGCCGACTTCCGGCCCATTGTCGTCGTAGCGATCCAGGCCGCTGCCGGTGTGCAGCTCGATGCGGATGTGCGGATGGGCCTGGGTGAAGCGCGGCAGCCGTGGCAGCAGCCAGCAGTAGGAGAGCGAGCGCAGCGTGGTGATCCGCAACGGCACGCTGTCGGCATCCGGCTGCAGGTGATGGGCGACGGCCGCGACATCGGTGAAGGCGGCGCTGGCGGCGTCGGCCAGTTGCCGGCCCTCGGCGGTCAGGCGCACGCCGCGGGCGTGGCGCAGGAACAGGCGTACTTCCAGCACTTCTTCCAGCCGGCGCACATGGTGGCTGACCGCGCTGGCGGTCAGGTGCAGCTCCTGCGCGGCCTGGGCGAAGTTCTGGTGGCGCGCGGCGACCGCGAACACGGCCAGTGCGGGGAGCAGGGAAGGGCGTAGCTGCATGTCGAGCCTCAAACCATATTTGTGGCTGGCAGCGATACTACGCGCTTGTGCGGCAGGCGTCTGCGCCCGATCCTGTCTGCCTTGGCGAGGAATTGACGATGGACGGAGGCGAGGCATGAATGCGGTCCCACAGGCAGCCGAGCGCGACTGGCGCACACCGCTGGAGTTGACCCTGCTGGGCGCCATCTGGGGCTGCTCGTTCCTGTTCATGCGGGTGGCGGTGCCGTCGTTCGGCCCGTTCGCGCTGGTCGAGGTGCGGCTGGTGCTGGGCGCGCTGGTGCTGCTGCCGTTCCTGTGGCGTGCCCGCGCGCAGTTCCCACCGCGCCGCTGGCTGTGGCTGGCACCGATCGGGCTGATCAACTCGGCGCTGCCGTTCGTGCTGTTCGCCTACGCGGCCGAGCGAGCCCCTGCGGCGATCGGCGCCATCTGCAATGCGATGACCGTGCTGTTTGCCGCGCTGATCGCCTTCCTGTTCTTCGGCGAGAAGATCGGCATGCGCCGCGCGGGCGCGTTGCTGGTCGGCTTCGCCGGCGTGGTGGTACTGGCCACGGCCAAAGTCTCGGGCCTGAGCATCGGCACTGCAGTGCTGGCTGGTGCGGCGGCCTCGCTGCTGTACGGCCTGGGCGTGAACCTGGTGAAGCGGCACATGACCGGCCTGCCCTCGGCGGCGGCCGCTGCTGCAACGCTGTCGTGTGCCTCGCTGTGGATGTTGCCGATGGCGGTGACCCACTGGCCGCAGGCGGCGATTCCGCTGAAGGCGTGGGGCGCGGCGATTGCCTTGGGCGTGGCCTGCACCGGGATGGCGTTCCTGATGTTCTACCGCCTGATCGGTCGTATCGGCCCGTCGCGGGCGTCGACGGTGACCTACCTGATTCCGCTGTTCGGCGCGGCGTTTGCGTGGTTGTTCCTGGGGGAGGCGGTGACGGTGCAGATGTTGATTGCGGGTGTGTTGATTCTGGGCAGCGTGGCGGTGAGTCAGAAGGGCTGAGCGCGCCGACGCACTGGTAGTGCCGGGCGCTGCCCGGCAGCTCTTTTCCACGCCTGCGGAGAGGTGTCACTTTCTTTGCTCGTGCAAAGAAAGTAACCAAAGAAACACGCCGCCAGGCCGCGAGCCGGTGCTGCGCACCGGTGCCCTGCGCTCCTCGGCCCGTCGAGGGACGGCGCGGGAACTCGCTGCGCTCAGACACCCGCGCCTCTTCGCCCTCGCCAGACCTGCGGTGCTCGGCTCGCTCAAGGCGGACTGGAAGGTCAAGATCAACAGCAAAAGCATCCACGCATTGCGTGGATCTTCTGGATGCAGCTGTGGCCTTTGAACTGGGTCCGCCTTGAGCGACCCGAGCATCGCAGGGGAATCAGGGGCGAAGAGGTGCCGATGTCCTGTAGAGCCGACTGCTAGTCGGCTGCCTTGTGCACACCGTCCCCTGATTCACCGAGAAGCGCAGGGGACCGACGTGCGAAACACGGCGGCTCGCGACCTGGCGGCGCGTTTCTTTTGGTTACTTTTCTTTGCGTACAAAGAAAAGTAACGCCCATGAACAGTGAAGCACCTTCAGCACGCGTCACGCGCAGGAAACCATCAGCGAACCGGCACCGGAATATTGCACAGATCGATATGCCCGGCCGGGCGCTTGTAGAAATCATCCACGCGGTTGCGCCGCGCCTCCACCGTATCGGCGAAGGTCTTCGAGTCGGTACGCAGTACCTGGATCGGCGTGCGCTCGGCTGCCGGCACGTCGCTGGCGCGGCGGATCGACACGATCGGCGTGCGCAGTGTCGGGTCGGTGTAGAAGCCCATCGGCGCCGGCCCGCGCGGCGTCGCGCTGAGCAGCTCCATGCCCTTCAGCACGCGACCGACCAGGGTGATGTTGCGGTCCAGCTGGCGCGGCGACTGTCCGGTCACCACGTACAGTTCGGCACCGATGCTGCTGTCTTCCTCGTTGCTGCGGCCCGCGCCCAGCATGCCGTAGCAATGTGCCAGCCAGGCCTTGCCGGCCTGCGGGTCCTGGCCGACCGGGAAGCCGTCGACAAAACCGGTCTGCGCGGCCCAGCCATCGCGGTCCGGCAGCACGGTGACCTTCAGGCCGGCGCTGGCGCGCTCGAACTCGGCCGGCAACTTGCGCGCGGCGCTGCCGAACGGCTTGGCCTTGGCTGCGTCATCGGCGTCGGCATCGCCGAACTGCACCACGAAGTTGTCCTGCGAGCGGTAGATGCTGGTGCCGTCCCAGAAATGCTCGTGGGCGAAGGTCTGGATGTTGGCGACATGGCGCGGGGCGAACTGCGGTGCCAGCTCGATGATGACCCGACCGGCCGGCAGGTCCATGTACAGCAGGTTGGCCGGGTCCGGGGTGCGCCAGTCGCTGGCCGCCGAGGCGTCGAGGATCTGCTGAGGGCTGCGGTAGGGCGTGGCCGCGCTGGCCAGGGCGGGCAGCAGGCAGGCCAGGGCGAGGGCGGTCAGGGCAAGGCAACGGCGGTGCGGCATGGGAACCCCGGAACATGAACGAGGCTTCGATTCTGCGCGAGCCGCGCAGCGGCGCCAACCGGGAGAGTGACTAACGACACATTCGCTATACCGAACTTCGCACTACTGTGGACTTCAACGTAGTGGAGGGCCGGTCATGTCCGAGGACGATGTCCACCTGAAGAAGTTCCAGAAGGAACTCAGCGCCGGAACGGTGTCGCTGGCCCTGCTGGCGGTGCTGGCCCGGGCCGGGGAGCCGCTGTACGGCTACCTCATTGCCAAGGAGCTGGAGCGGGTGGGCGAGGGCGTGCTGAGCGGCAAGCAGAGCGCGCTGTACCCGGTGCTGCGCAACCTGGAGGGCGCCGGCCTGCTGGAAAGCCATGTGGAGCCGTCCAGCAGCGGGCCGCCGCGGCGCTACTACCGCATCAATGAACGTGGCCGCGAGGTGCTGGCGCAGTGGCGCCACGCCTGGCAGGCCACCCGCGATTCCGTCGATTCCGTGTTGGAGGGGGTACCGCAATGAACGACCCGAGCCTGGCAGGCCGCGCCCTGCCCACGACCATCCCGCAGTACCTGGCGCAGCTGCGCGCGGCGCTGGAAGGTGCCGATCCGGCGATGGTGCAGGACGCGCTGTACGACGCCGAGGAATACCTGCGCTCGGAGCTGGCGGCGCAGCCCGGCCGCAGCGAGGCCGAGGTGATCGCCGACGTTGCCGGCAGCTATGGCGCGCCGGATGAAGTGGCCGACATCTACCGCGAGACCGAAGTGACGGTGAACCGCGCGCTGCGTACGCCGCGTGCGGATACCGCGCCGGTGCTGCGTGCAGCGGCGGAAGCCAGTGGCGTCGAGCCGGCCTCACCGCCGCAGGCGCCGGTGCAGCGTTCGCTGCTGGCGCGCTTCTTCGGCGTGGTGACCGATCCGCACACCTACGGTGCGCTGTTCTACATGCTGCTGTCGCTGGCCACCGGCATCTTCTTCTTCACCTGGGTGGTGACCGGCCTGTCATTGTCGCTGGGCCTGCTGATCCTGATCATCGGCATTCCGCTGACCGTGCTGTTCTTCGGCTCGGTGCGCGGGCTGGCGCTGCTGGAAGGACGGCTGGTGGAAGCGCTGCTGGGCGAGCGCATGCCGCGCCGCCCGCGTTACACCGACCGCAGCCGCACCTGGCTGCAGCGCATCGGCGACATGTTCACCGATGGCCGTACCTGGCTGACGCTGCTGTACTTCGTGCTGATGCTGCCGCTGGGCGTGATCTACTTCACCATCGCGGTGACGCTGCTGTCGCTGTCGCTGAGCCTGATCTGGGCGCCGGTCGCGGCGATCTTCAGTGGTGACATCCCCGGCGTGTACATCAACGACGTGAATGTGCTGCCGATGGCGGCCTCGCCGCTGGTGGCGATCGCGGTTGCTGCGGCGGGCGCACTGCTGCTGGTGCTGACGATGCACCTGGCACGCGGCATCGGCAAGCTGCATGGGCTGATTGCCAAGAACCTGCTGGTGCGGTTGTAAGCGGGCGCGCATGCTTCGGCAGGTGCCAACCTTGGTTGGCACAAGCCATCAGCGCCGGGACGTTTGGTGGGCTTTGCTTTGGCAGGTGCCAACCTTGGTTGGCACGATCCATCAGCTGCAGGGATTCACGGTAGAGCGCCAACCAAGGTTGGCATCTACCAAGGCGTACCGACCAAGGTCGGCACACGCCAGAGGCGAGTTACCCCGCCTTGCGCCGCAACGGGGTGACGTTGCTCTTCTTCTTCGCGGCCTTCGCCGCAGGGGCTTCGGCATGCGCGGCGAAGAAGTCGCGCACCTTCGGGTACACCACCTCGCGCCAGCGACGGCCGCTGAAGATGCCGTAGTGGCCGGCACCTTCGACGATGAAATGCTCACGGCGGTCCGCAGTGATGCCGGTGCACAGCGCCTGCGCGGCTTCGGTCTGACCAAGGCCGGCGATGTCGTCCAGCTCGCCTTCGATGCTCAGCAGCGCGGTATCGCGGATTGCCGACGGATCGACCTTCTCGCCGTTGACCACCCACTCGCCACGCGGCAGCAGGAAGTCCTGGAACACCACGCGGATGGTATCGAGGTAGTACCTGGCCGGCATGTCCAGCACCGCGTTGTACTCGTCGTAGAAACGACGGTGCGCGTCGGCGTCTTCCAGGTCGCCCTTGACCAGGTCGGTGTAGAAATCCCAGTGCGAGCTGAAGTGGCGGCTCGGGTTCATCGACAGGAAGCCGGCGTGCTGCAGGAAGCCCGGGTACACGCGGCGGCCGGCACCCGGATAGCTGGCCGGCACGGTGTGGATGACGTTGTTCTCGAACCACGACAGCGGGTTCTGCGTGGCCAGGTTGTTCACTGCGGTCGGGCTGCAGCGCGCATCGATCGGGCCACCCATCATCACCAGCGTGCGCGGCGTCGGTTCACCACGGCTGGCCATCAGTGAAACCGCGGCCAGCACCGGTACGGTCGGCTGGCACACGCTCACCACGTGCAGGCGTTCGACGCCGAGGTGGCGGATGAACTCCTGGATGTAGGCGATGTAGTCATCCAACCCGAACTCGCCTTCGCTGGCCGGCACCATGCGCGCGTCGACCCAGTCGGTGACGTACACGCGGTGGTCGCGCAGCAGCGTGCGCACGGTGTCGCGCAGCAGCGTGGCGTGGTGGCCGGACAGCGGCGCCACCACCAGCACGAACGGCTGGTTGAGCATGGTGTGCAGCTGGTCGGCTTCATTGCTGTGGCGCTTGAAGCGCAGCAGCTTGCAGAACGGCTTGCTCACTTCCTCGTGCACGACGATCGGCACGCGCTCGCCATCGACGTCGATTTCGTTGATGCCCCACTCGGGCTTCTCGTAATCCTTGCCGATGCGGTGGAAGAGTTCATTGACCGCCGCCAGGCGATCAGCGCCGGGCATCTGCGACCACCAGTGGCCCTGGTTGGCGAAGAACCTGGCGTTGGCCTGGGCCTGGTGCACCCAGGGGGCGAGCAGGTTGCGGGTCAGTTCGTGCAGTTGATAGAGCATGACGACCGAATATGTATGGTCATATGTTGCCGCGCAGCATATCCCATCCAGGTGTCCCGCAGGTTAAGTCGGCTGAAAATAATGAATCCGGATTCACATCCGTTCCAGCGCGGCCGCATCGCCCGCCAGGGCGGGGCCGAGCCAGCAGTGCGACCCTACCGGCTGCAGGCCCTGGCCGGCCAGCGTGCGGCGGTACCAGCGCGCCGGTCGGGCCTGGAAGCCGTCGTGGTCGCCTTCGAACGCGTCCTCGGCGGCGAAGGTCTCCAGGAAGGCCACGCCGCCGGTCAGCTCGGCCACGCCGGCCAGTCCTGCACGCAGCTCGCGGTCGGGCACGTAGTGCATCACGTCCGAACACACCAGCAGGTCAACCGGGGCGCAGGGCCGCAGCCAGGCGAAGTCGCCGAAGCGGGCCAGGTGCAGGTTGCGGGTCCTGCCGTAGCGGCGCACAGCGTACTCGCTGCTGTCGAAGCCGAGATATTCGACCTTCGGACGCAGCTTCAGCAGCGGCGCGCGCCAGGCGCCTTCACCGCAGCCGATATCCAGCACGCTGCGGATCGGTCGCTCCAGGTAGTACTCGGCGCTGGCCACGGCCAACGCCACCTTGCGCCCCAGGCGGGCGCTGCCGCCGATATCGGTACGGCGGTACCAGCGTTGGAAATAGGCGGCGTCGTAGGTCTTGTCCATGGGGCAGTGCGCGATCGGGGAAAACGGCGCCTATCGTACGGTGTTGCGGCGCGCCATGCGTCGATGTGTCGCGGCGCGCGTGCCTGCGGCGGCTTCGCCACGGCATGCGAGAATGGCCGCCAACCTACGCCAGCCGCCGGAGCGAGCGCATGCAGAGCTACTACTGGGTCAAGACCTTCCACATCGTGTTCGTGGTGGCGTGGATGGCCACGGTGTTCTACCTGCCGCGCATCCTGGTGAACCTGGCCGAGACCGCGGGCCAGCCGGCGGTGACCGAGCGCCTGCAGCTGATGGGCCTGCGCCTGTACCGCTTCGGCCACTCGATGTTCGGCCTGGCGTTCCTGCTCGGCCTGGTGCTGTGGCTGGGCTACAAGGTCATCCCCGATTTCCCGACCATGGTGGCGCCGGGAGCTGCCGGCTGGCTGCACGCCAAGCTGGGGCTGGTGGTGGTGCTGCTGGTGTACTTCGGCTGGACCGGCCGCCTGCTCAAGGGCGTGGCCAAGGGCCGGGCGCTGCCGTCGTCGCGCGCGCTGCGCTGGATCAACGAGATCCCGCTGCTGGCGTTCATTCCGATCGTGTGGCTGGTGCTGGCCAAGCCGTTCTGAGGCGGGGTCACCTGCGTCCGGTAGATCCACGCCATGCGTGGATGCTGTCAGGGCGCAAACGAAGGAGCCGGGCAAATGCCCGGCTCTTTCATTTCTGCAATCACCTCGTGTTGCCGGCCAGCGGCCGGCACTACCGGGCTTAGGCTGCTTCGTACGTGCCGTAACTGCGCAGGCGCGTGTAGCGCTGTTCCAGCAGCTGTTCGGTGGACAGCTTGTCCAGCGCGTCCAGTTCGTTCAGCAGCACGGCCTTCAGGCGCTTGGCCATCTGCGTCGGGTTGCGGTGGGCGCCACCGGTCGGCTCGCGCACGACCTTGTCGACCAGGCCCAGGCTCTTCAGGCGCGGCGCGGTCAGGCCCAGCTGTTCGGCCGCTTCCTTGGCCTTGCCCGCGTCCTTCCACAGGATCGAGGCGCAGCCTTCCGGGGTGATGGTCGAGTACACCGCGTATTCCAGCATCACGGTGCGGTCGCCCACACCCAGTGCCAACGCACCGCCGGAGCCGCCTTCACCGATCACGGTGCAGATGATCGGCACCTTCAGCTCGGCCATCTCGATCAGGTTGCGCGCGATCGCTTCGGACTGGCCGCGCGACTCGGCGTCGATGCCCGGCCAGGCGCCGGCGGTGTCGATCAGGGTCAGCACCGGCAGGCCGAAGCGCTCGGCCATCTTCATCAGGCGCAGTGCCTTGCGGTAACCCTCCGGCTTGGGCATGCCGAAGTTGCGCTTGATCTTTTCCTTGGTGTCGCGGCCCTTCTGGTGGCCGATCACCATTACCGCGCGGCCATTGATGCGGGCCAGGCCGCCCATGATCGCCTTGTCGTCGGCGAAGGCGCGGTCACCGGCCAGCTCCTGGAACTCATCGAACATGACGCGGAGGTAGTCGGCGGTGTACGGGCGCGACGGGTGGCGGGCCAGCTGCAGCACCTGCCACGAGGTCAGGTTGCGGAAGATCTGCGCGGTGCGCATGCGCAGCTTGTCCTGCAGCGCGTGCACTTCCGCCTCGACATTGACCGCCGGCCCGGCACTGGCGTTGCGCAGCTCCTGGATCTTGGCTTCCAGGTCGGCGATGGGTTGCTCGAAGTCGAGGTAGTTCGGATTCATCGGAAGCCGTCGTGTAAAGAAGGGGGGAATTCTAGCCGAATGCGTGCAAACCACCCGTACGCCTTCGTCTGGAAGGCGACGGTAGCGCAGCCGGGCAGGGGGCGCCAGTCAGCTCAGGGCACCACCAGGGCGCTGCGGCCCATCAACTGGCTGCGCTGGGAGACGAAGTCGTTGTAGGCCTCGTTGGCTTCCCGGCCAAGGCCGCTGCCCAGGGTGGCAGTGGCCGAGGTGAAGGCCATCTGCGCGGCGAAATCCTGCTTGCGCAGGGCCTTCTGTTCATCGGCGGTGGTGGCCTTCAGCCAGCGCGCGTAGACCTCGCGCAGGGGCGCGGCGTGGGCCTCGAAGGCCGGCACCAGCGCCGGCAGGCTGGCCGGGGCCGGTTCCAGGCTGTAGGCCGGGGCCACGTAGCCACCTGGCTGTTCGCGCTTGAACGCGCCGGGCTCGCCCATGCCTTCTTCCACGTAAGCGATGAAGTCGGGAGCGGTGAACACCTTGGCCACGATCTGGCCGCCGCTGGAATCAACGTGGGCCACCACCTTTTCCTTGGGGAAGGGTTCGCGCACGCCGTAGGTCCAGGTCTTGTCGATGAACAGGTCGTGGCGCTTCTCGAACGGGCCTTCGAAGTCGACGCCGCCGAGCTGGATACCGCTGTTGCCGACGCCGAAGTTCTTCACCTTGCTCTCGTCGGTGACGTAGATCTCGCGGGCGATCACGTACTCGCTGAGGGTCGGATTGATCAGCCCGCCACGACCGTCGACGTAGACGATGAAGCGCACATCACCGAGCTTGTCGGTATGCAGGCGATGCTCGCCGACAGCGAGCGAGACCGGGCGCGAGCCCTGTGCGGCCACCGGCAGGTCCTGGCCGTCGATGCTCAACGCCAGCGGCGTGTCGGTCGGGTTGTCGATCTGGAACTCGATCTTCGACGGGGAGCAGGCGGCCAGGGCCAGTGCGGCAGCGAACGGGAACAGCAGGGTCTTCATCGGCAATCGTCCTTGATACTTGGAACGGGGAAACAGGGGAGACAGGACAGCGAGGGAGCCAGCCTCAGCTGGCCCATGGCGGGCTGTAGCGCACCTTCAGCGTGCGCACGGCCGGGTCGGCGCGCAGCGCCTCCATCAGCTTGGAATCGATGCGTACCGCGCTCTGCCCGGACACATCGAGCATGCCGGCGACGCCGCCGTGCGGCCCCTTCAGCAGCAGGTCCAGGCGCAGTGGCGTCCGTCCCGGGCGATGGCGGTCGAGCAGCGCATCGATGCGCTCCCAGACCGGGCGCTGCTGGCGCAGGTCCAGGCGCAGCGACAGCCGCGTGGCGTAGTTGGCGCAGACCTCATCGAAGTCCCAGCACTGGCGGATGCGCAGCGCGAAGCCGCCATTGAACTCGTCCTCGCGCAGGCCGCCCTTGACCACCAGGATGCGGTCCTTGGTCATCAGGTGGCCGAACTCGGCCATCGCGTCGGAGAACGCGCTGCACTCGACGCGGCCACGTCCGTCCTCAAGCTGGATGAAGATCTGGCTCTCGCCCTTGCGGCGCACGCCGACCACCTGGCCGGCCAGCACCGTCTGCACCTCCGGGCGCCAGCGCTTTTCGCCGCCGCCGCCACCACCGCTGTTGGCGCTCCAGATCTTCTCCACCGAACCCAGGTCATTGCCGACCAGATCGCGCACATCGTCGCGCCAGGGATCGAACGGGTGGCCACTGAGATAGAAGCCCAGCGTGTCGCGCTCGCCGTTCAGGCGCTGCAGCAGCGGCCACTCCTCGGCTTCGGGCAGGTCCAGCTGGATCGTGGTCGCGCTCGGGTCCGGGCCACCGAACAGCGAGTTCTGTCCCGAAGCCCGCTCGCGGGCCATCTGGTCGGTAGCCTTGATCACCTCCGGCAGCTGCAGCATCAGCGAGGCACGGTTGCGGCCGAGCTCGTCCAACGCACCACAGTTGATCATCGCTTCCAGCGTGCGCCTGTTGAGCTTGGCCGAACCAACGCGCGTGCAGAAGTCGAGCAGGTCCTTGAACGGGCCGCCCTTCAGCCGCTCCTCGACCACCGCCTCGCAGGCACCCTGGCCGACGCCCTTGATCGCCCCGAGGCCGTACTGGATGGTGTCCGGCGTCACCGCTTCGAACATGAAGGCCGACTGGTTCACCTTGGGCGGCAGCACGGTCAGGCCGAGGTTGCGCACCTCGTCGAGGAAGCCGACCACTTTGTCGGTGTTGTCCAGATCGGACGACAGCGTGGCCGCCATGAACTCAGCCGGGTAATGGCGTTTCAGCCAGGCGGTCTGGTAACTGACCAGCGCGTAGGCAGCGGCGTGCGACTTGTTGAAGCCGTAGCCGGCGAACTTCTCCATCAGGTCGAAGATTTCGTCGGCCTTGGGGCCATCGACGCCGCCCTTGGCTGCACCTTCGCGGAAGATCTCGCGGTGCTTGGCCATTTCGGCCGGTACCTTCTTGCCCATCGCGCGGCGCAGCAGGTCGGCGCCGCCCAGCGAGTAGCCGCCGACGATCTGCGCCATCTGCATGACCTGCTCCTGGTACACCATGATGCCGTAGGTGTCCTTCAGGATGGCTTCGGTGCGCGGATCGGGATAGATGATCTCTTCCTGGCCGTGCTTGCGCGCGTTGAAGGAGGGAATCAGGTCCATCGGGCCGGGGCGGTACAGCGACACCAGCGCGATCAGGTCTTCGAAACGGTCGGGGCGCGCGTCCTTCAGCAGGCGGCGCATGCCCGAGGATTCGAACTGGAACACCGCGCCGGTGTTGCCGTTGGCGAAGATGTCCCTGTAGGTGGGCGTGTCGTCCAGGGGGATCGCGGCGATGTCCACCGGCGGGATGCCGGCGCGCTCATGGCGCTTGTTGATCGCCTTCACCGCCCAGTCGATGATGGTCAGCGTGCGCAGGCCCAGGAAGTCGAACTTCACCAGGCCCACTTCTTCCACGTCGTTCTTGTCGAACTGGGTGACCGGGTTCTTGCCGAGGCCGTTCTCGTCGTGTTCGGCGTACAGCGGGCAGAACTCGCTCAGCGGCTCGGGCCCGATCACCACGCCACCGGCGTGCTTGCCGGCGTTGCGGGTCAGGTCTTCCAGCTGCAGCGCCAGGTCGATCAGGTCGCGGACATCGTCCTCGGTCTCGTAGCGCTGGATCAGTTCGGCCGACGCCATCTCAGAGCTCGGGCCTTCCTTGCCCTTGCCCAGCGCATCTTTCAGGTGGATGCCGAGGATGTTCGGGATCAGCTTGGAGACGCCGTCGACCAGGCCGTACGGGAAGCCGAGCACGCGGCCGGAGTCGCGCACCACCGCCTTGGCGGCCATGGTGCCGTAGGTGATGATCTGGCTGACGCGCTCGCGCCCGTACTTGCGGGCGACGTAGTCGATCACCTCGTCGCGGCGGTCCATGCAGAAGTCGATGTCGAAGTCGGGCATCGACACGCGTTCCGGGTTCAGGAAGCGCTCGAACAGCAGGTTGTACGGCAGCGGGTCCAGATCGGTGATCTTCAGCGCCCACGCCACCAGCGAACCGGCACCCGAACCACGGCCGGGGCCGATCGGAATACCCTGGTTCTTGCCCCACTGGATGAAGTCGGCCACGATCAGGAAGTAGCCCGGGAAGCCCATCTTGATGATGGTGTTGAGCTCGAATTCCAGGCGCTCGAAATACTCTTCGCGGGTCTTGCCCGGCGCCAGCGGATTCTTCTCCAGGCGCTCTTCCAGCCCATCGCGCGACATCTTCTGGATCCAGGTGTCCAGCGTCTCGTCGTCCGGCACCGGGTAGTTGGGCAGGAAGTAGGTGCCCAGCCGCATCTCGATGTTGCAGCGCTCGGCCAGCGCCAGCGTGTTGTCGATCGCATCGGGGATGTCGGCGAACAGCGCGCACATCTCCTCGGCCGACTTCAGGTACTGCTGGTCGCTGTATTCGCGCGGGCGCTTGGGGTCGTCCAGCACGCGGCCGGTGGAAATGCACACGCGCGCTTCGTGCGCGCTGAAGTCCGACGGCGACAGGAAGCGCACGTCGTTGCTGGCCACCACCGGCAGGCCACGCTGGCCGGCGGCCATCAGCGCGAACTGGTTGAAGGCTTCCTCGCCCTCGCGGCCGGTGCGGGTCAGCTCCAGGTGCAGGCCATCGCCGAACACGCGCTGCCAGTCGGCCAGCTGCTGCTCGGCCAGTTCATGCTTGCCGTCCAGCGCCAGGCGCCCGGCCAGGCTCTGCCGCCCGGCCAATGCGAACAGGTTGGCGTTGCCGGCCTTCAGCCAGTCCGGGTGCACGGCCACGCCGCCCTCGGGGCGATGGCCTTCCATCCAGGCGCGGGTCAGCAGCCGCGACAGGCTCAGGTAACCCTCGCGGTCGCGGCACAGCAGGGTCATCCGCCAGGGGTCCTGGCCTTCCTCGGCGATCAGCACGTCGGCACCGGCGATCGGCTTGATGCCCACGCCTTCGGCGGCCTTGTAGAACTTGACCAGGGCGAACAGGTTGTTGAGGTCGGTCACCGCCAGCGCGGGCAGGCCGAGTTCGACCGAGCGCGACAGCAGGTTGGCCTGCTTGGCCTTCTTCGGGTCCGCCTGGTCCGGTTTGGCCGGCACACGGATGGTGGAGTCCGCCAGCGAGAACTCGGTGTGGACGTGGAGATGTACGAAGCGGGAGTTGGACATGCCGGACCAGGTTGGAGCGCGCGGGCCCCGGGTGCTGACGGAAGATCGTCGCCGGGGTCGGGAAGCGCTGGAATGCCCGGTCAGGGTAGCGAGGGCAGGGGGTTGCCACAAGGCTTGACAGGGGCACGGCGTGGCGCCGGATTCAGGCGTGCGGGAGGCCGCCTTCTGTAGAGCCGAGCCCATGCTCGGCTGTCCACAGCAGCCGAGCATGGGCTCGGCTCTACAACTCCAGCAGGCTCAGGCGATGGCCGCCGCCTGCGTCAGGCCCAGGCACTCACGCACCGGGGCGAAGCTGCGCCGGTGTTCCATGCAGGGGCCGTGCTCGCGCAGGGCGGCCAGGTGGGCCGGGGTGCCATAGCCCTTGTGCTGTTCGAAGCCGTACTGCGGGTGGCGGGTATGCACGTCCTGCATGTAACGGTCGCGCGAGACCTTGGCCAGGATCGAGGCGGCCATGATCGCGCGGTCGATGCCATCGCCGCCGACCAGCGCCTGCGCCGGCAGCACCAGGCCCTTGGGCACCACGTTGCCATCGATGCGGGCGAAGCCGGCCACATGGGCAACCGCTGCAACGACGTCACGCATGCCCTGCAGGGTGGCCTGGTAGATGTTCAGGCGGTCGATGGTGTCCACGTCCACCAGCACCACGTGCCAGGCCAGGGCACGCTCGATGATGCGGTCATGCAGCTGTTCGCGGCGGGCCGCCGTCAACTGCTTGGAATCGTCCAGGCCGTTGATGCGTGGCCGTGACGGATCGAATACCACCGCCGCCACCGCCACCGGCCCGGCCAGCGGGCCACGTCCGGCCTCGTCGACGCCAGCGACCAGGCGTTCCGGCTCGACCACCGTCGCGCCGTCGAACAGGGCCAGGCTGGCCGCTGCGGCGTGACGGCGGCTCATGCCTGCGCCTGGTCGCGCATCAGCAGTTCGCCGACGGCATCGGCGGCACGCGCCGAAGCATTGCGGCGCAGGCGCTCGTGCAGTCGCACGTACGTGTCCTGCAGGTCGATCACCCGCTGCGGGTGGTCGAACCATTGCTGGATGGCCGCGGCCAGCCTGTCCGGCGTGCAGTCGTGCTGCATCAGCTCCGGCGCCAGGTCCTGGCCGGCCAGGATGTTGGGCAGGGCGAAGCGGTCGACCTTGATCAGGCCCAGCGCCTTGACCAGGCGATAGGTCAGTTCGTTGACGCGGTAACCGACGACCATCGGCCGCTTCACCAGCATGGCTTCCAGGGTCGCGGTGCCGGAGGCCAGCACCACCACGTCGGCGGCGATCATCGCGTTGCGCGCCTGGCCATCCAGCACGTGCGAGTAGGCCACCGGCAACGCCGAGCGCGACAGCTGTTCTTCGATCAGCTGCCGGCAGGCCGGGTTGGCGGCAGGCACCACCACATGCAGGCCCGGAATGCGTTCAGAGACCTGCCAGGCGGCTTCGAAGAAGGGTTCGCCCAGGCGCGAGATCTCGCCCAGGCGGCTGCCCGGCAACACCGCCAGCACCTTGGCCGAGGTCGGCAGCCCGAGCGCGGCACGGGCTTCCTCGCGGTTGCCCTGCAGCGGAATGTCATCGGCCATCGGGTGGCCGACGAAGCGTGCGTCGATGCCGTGCCTGGCATAGATCGGCGGTTCCATCGGGAACAGGCACAGCACCAGATCCGCGCTGCTGCCGATCTTCTCGGCGCGCTTCTCGCGCCAGGCCCAGACCGAGGGACTGACGTAATGCACGGTGCGCACGCCGCGTTGCTTCAGCCAGCGCTCGATGCCCAGGTTGAAGTCGGGTGCGTCGATGCCGATGAACACGTCCGGCTGCCATTCTAGGGCGCGCTGGCGGAACGCCGAGCGCAGCTTGAGCAGCCGCGGCAGGTGGCGCAGCACTTCGGTCAGGCCCATCACCGCCAGCTCGCTGGCATCGTGCCAGGTCTGGCAGCCGGCGCTGCGCATGGCATCGCCGCCAATGCCGGCGAACTCGGCATTCGGGAAGCGCGCCTTCAGTTCACGCACCAGGCCCGCACCGAGCAGGTCGCCGGACGCTTCGCCGGCAACCAGCGCGATCCGCAACGGGCGCTCGCTGAGCACCCGCTGTGCGGGAACGCTGCCGGCCATCGAGGCCAACGGAATCACCGCGGCGCCGGCCGCCGCCTGGCCGGTCGTGCTGCTCATCGCAGCAAGGGCCTCTCGGCGTGCTCGATGAAGTCCAGCATGGCCTTCACGTCATTGCTGTCACGCGCCTGTTCGGTCAGCTGCTGCTTGGCTTCGGCCAGCGGCAGGCCGGCCACGTACAGCGTGCGGTAGGCCCGCTTGATGGCCGAGATGCGGTCGGCGTCGAAGCCGCGGCGCTTCAGGCCTTCGCTGTTGATGCCGCGCGGGCGGCCCAGCGAATCGGTACCGACCATGGTGAACGGCGGTACATCGCCATTGGTCAGCGCGCCCATGCCGAGGAAGGCATGCGCACCGATGCGGCAGAACTGGTGGGCACCGGCGAAGCCGCTGATGATCACGTAGTCGCCCACGGTCACGTGGCCGGCCAGGGTGGTGTTGTTGGAGAACACGCAGAAATTGCCGACATGGCAGTCGTGCGCCACGTGCGTGTAGGCCAGCATCCAGTTGTCGTTGCCGATGGTGGTGATGCCGCCGCCGCCGCCGGTGCCACGGTTGAGCGTGACGAACTCGCGGAACACGTTGCGGTCGCCGATCACCAGTTCGGTGCGCTCACCGGCGAACTTCTTGTCCTGCGGCTCGCCACCGATCGCGGCGTGGCCGACGAAGCGGTTGTCGCGGCCGATCCGGGTCGGGCCGTGGATGCTGCAATGGGGGCCCACCACCGTGCCGGCGCCGATTTCAACATCGGGGCCGATCAGGGTGAAGGCGCCCACCTGCACATCGTCGGCCAGGCGCGCGGCCGGATCGATGACGGCGGTGGGGTGGATCCGCGGTGCGTTGTCAGTCATTGCTGCCTCCAGTGGATCAGCCCTTGGCGCCGGCGCACATGACCTCGGCCGACGCGACGACTTCGCCGTTGACCTTGGCTTCGCCGTAGTACCAGCCCATGTTGCGGATCAGGCGCTTCATCTGCACGTCCAGCATCAGCACGTCGCCGGGCACGACCTGCTTGTTGAAGCGGGCGTTTTCCACCTTGACCATGTAGAACAGCTTGGACTGCGCATCGCGGCCGAGCGTGAGCTGGGTCATGACGCCGCCGGCCTGCGCCAGCGCTTCGATGATCAGCACGCCGGGCATGATCGGGCGGCCCGGGAAGTGGCCCTGGAAGAACGGCTCGTTGATGCTGACGTTCTTCTGCGCCAGGATGCGCTTGGCCTCGACGTCGAGTTCAAGCACCCGGTCCACCAGCAGGAACGGGTAGCGGTGCGGAAGCAGTTCCTGGATCTGGCAGACATCGATCGGAAGCTGCAGCGAATCGTTCATTCTTTCTCCTTGCCAGCAGCCAGGACGCGGCGAGCCAATGCGTCCAGCTGCTTGAAGCGCGCGGCGTTCTTGCGCCACGTGCGGTTGTCGGTCAACGGGGTGCCGGACGAGTACTCGCCTGGCTCATGGATGGAGTTGCGGACCACCGACTTGCCGGTGATCACGACCTTGTCACAGATTTCGAGGTGGCCGACCACGCCAACGTGGCCGCCAAGCAGGCAGTAGCGGCCGATCTTGGCGCTGCCGGCGATGCCGGTGCAGCCGGCGATGGCCGAATGCGCGCCGATCTGCACGTTGTGGGCGATCTGCACCAGGTTGTCCAGGCGCACATCCTCGTCCAGCACGGTGTCTTCCAGCGCGCCGCGGTCGACGCAGGTATTGGCGCCGATCTCGCAATCGTCGCCGATGCGGACGCCGCCGAGCTGCGGCACCTTGATCCACTTGCCAGCGTCCATCGCCAGGCCGAAACCGTCGGCGCCGAGCACGGCACCGGGATGCACGCGCACGCGCTTGCCCAGCGTGACCCGGGTGACCAGGGTCACGCGGGCGATCAGTTCACAGCCGGCATCCAGGCTGCAGTCCTCGCCGATCACGCTGCCGGTGCCGATGATGCAGTTCTCGCCGACCACGCTGCGCGCACCGACCGAAACGAACGGGCCGATATGGGCGCTGGCGGCCACCTGGGCGCTGGGGTCGATGACGGCGCTGGGGTGGATGCCCGGTGGGCGGGTCGGCGCGATGTCGAACAGCGCGGCGATCTTGGCGAACGCGGTGTACGGGTCCTTGGCGACGAGCGCAGTGCCCGGGGCGGCCTCGGCGTCGTCGGCACGCAGGACCACCAGCGAGGCCTGGCTGTCGGCCAGCTGGGCGCGGTAGCGCGGGTTGGCAAGGAAGGTCAGCTGGCCAGGGCCGGCATGGGCGAGGGTGGCCACGCCATGGATGGCGGTGGCGGGGTCGCCATGGACCTGCAGGCCGAACTGCTCGGCGAGTTGCTGGGCGGTGTAGGTGGGAGTATTCACGGCGGGAGTTTAACGTGTGACGCCATTTCGGTCATGCGGGGGGCAGGGCTTGGCGCCTGCCTGGTACGGGCGGGAGGCGGCGGGTGGCCCTGGCCAGGACACGCAAAACCCCCTCCATGGTGCTCGATGGCGCCATCCATGGCGCCAACGGTCCTGTCCAGGGCCACCCGCCGCCTCTGGACAATTTCCCGCGAGCGCGGCCAAAAGCCCGTGCCGTGCAGTGTCATCTGCAAAACGAAAACGCCGGGCAATGCCCGGCGCTTCGCACCCCGTCTGGTGGAGAGCCCCCCTTTGTTAAGGGGGGCGCGCCAGCGGCGCGGGGGATAGGTGAAATGCGCGGGCAATTCACCGGAGGTGGATCAGTTCTGAGGAACAACGTTCCTCAGAACTGGCCACCGAACGTGAATTGCAGACGCTCGATCTTGTCATCGTCTTCCTTCTTCAGCGGGAAGGCGTAGCTGATCGAGATCGGGCCGACCGGGGCGCGCCACAGCAGGGCCACGCCGGTGGACACGCGCAGCTCGTTGGCCTTGAAGTTCTGGGTGCCGTTGTAGACGTTGCCGAAGTCGACGAAGGCCGACACGCGTGCCGACGGGCTGTCGAACAGGCGCGGGAAGTAGGCTTCGACCGAACCGACGGTCTTCAGCGAACCACCCAGCGGCTGGCCTTCCGGATAACCGGTGGTGACTTCGCGCGGGCCGAGGGTGTTGTCCTCGAAGCCGCGTACCGAGTTGGTGCCACCGGCGTAGAAGTTCTCGAAGAACGGCAGGCCGCTGGCGGTGACGGTGCGGGTGGTGCCATCCGGATTGGTCAGCGTACGGGTGTAGTCGTTGCCGTAGGCATCGCCGTAGCCGATTTCCGCGCGGGTGTTGATCACCAGCGACGGCATGATCGGCCAGTACTTGCTGATCTGGTAGTTCAGCTTGTAGTACTCGATGGTCGAACCCGGCAGCGTGGTTTCCAGGCCGACGCGCTGGTAGGTGCCGCGGGTCGGCATGAAGTAGTCGTTGCGCGAGTCGCGCGCCCAGCCCAGCTCGGTGCGCCAGGCGTGGAAGGTGCGCTTACCGACCGCGTTGATGTAGTCGATGATCGACTGCGGGGTCGAGCCCTGGTAGGTGGTGATCTGGTTGCTGTCGATGCCGAACATCAGCGAGACGGTATCGGTCTCGGTCAGCGGCACGCCGAACACCACCTGCGCCGAACCATTGGTGCTGTTGTACTGCGCGGTATTGAAGTCGGAGTAGTCCAGTTCGCGCCAGGACAGGTTATAGCCCAGCGACACGCCGTCATCGGTGAAGTACGGGTTGGTGTAGCTGAAGCCGTAGCGCTGCAGGTAGCTGCTGCGCGAGGCTTCGACCGACACGCGGTTGCCGCCGCCAAGGAAGTTGTTCTGCGACAGCTGCACCGAGGTGGTCATGCCGTAGGACTGCGAGTAGCCCAGGCCGAACACGAAGCTGCCCGAGGTGGTTTCCTTGACGTTGTAGACGACGTCGACCTGGTCGTTGCTGCCGCTGACGGCCGGGGTCTCCACTTCCACCGATTCGAAGTAGCCCAGGCGCTGCAGGCGGATCTTGGAGCGGTCGATCGCGGCCTGCGAGTACCAGCTGTTCTCGAACTGGCGCATTTCGCGGCGCATCACCTCATCGGAGGTGCGGGTATTGCCACGGAACAGGATGCGGCGCACCGACACGCGCGGGCCGGGCACGACCTGCATGTTGATGGCGACGGTCTGCTCGGCGCGGTTGGTGGTCGGGATCGGGTTCACCTTGGCGAACGCGTAGCCGATGTTGGACAGCGAATTGGTGATGGTGTCCGAGCTGAATTCCAGCAGGGCACGCGAGAACGTGTCGCCGGACTTCTGGATCACCATGCGCTCGACGTCCTCCTGCGGGAGGATGGTGTCGCCGCTGACCTTGATCTCGGAGATCTTGTACTGCGCACCCTCGGTCACGCCCGCGGTCAGGAACATGTCGCGCTTGTCGGGGCTGATCGAGACCTGGGTGGAATCGATGCTGAAATCGACGTATCCGCGGTCCAGATACCAGGAGTTGAGCTTTTCCAGGTCACCGGACAGCTTTTCCTTGGAGTACTGGTCGTCACGGCGGTACCACGACGCCCAGTTGTGCTCCTTGGACTCCCAGGTCTCCAGGATGTCCTTGCTCTCGAACTTTTCGGTGCCGACCAGGTTGACGTGGCGGATCTTGGCCGCCTTGCCTTCCTTGATGGCGATGGCGATGTCCACGCGGTTGCGGTCCAGCGGGCTCACCGTCGGGGTGATGTCGACGTTGTATTTGCCACGGTCGTTGTACTGGCGGCGCAGTTCCTGGGTCACGCGGTCCAGGCTCAGGCGATCGAAGGTGCCGCCCTCGGTCAGGCCGATGTCGGACAGGCCCTTGAGCAGCTGGTCGGACTTGATGTCCTTGTTGCCGGTCACGGTCAGCTTGTTGATCGCCGGACGTTCCTTGACGGTCACCACCAGGATCGTGCCCTGGCGGTCCAGCTGCACGTCTTCGAAGAAGCCGGTCTTGTACAGGGCGCGGATCGTCTCGCCGACCTTGTTGTCGGTGACCGTCTCGCCACGTTCCACCGGCAGGTAGGTGAATACCGTGCCCGAGCTGATGCGCTGCAGGCCATCGACGCGGATGTCGCTGACAGTGAAGGGCTCGGCTGCCTGGGCCAGGGCGGGAGCGCCGGTGACGGCGGCGAGGGCGAGGGCCAGCAGGCGGCGATTGGGGAGTCGCGTCATGTCACGTCCGGTAGGAAGGTCGATTTCATTGGTGCGGGATGCCGACGCTGTAGACGGCAACAACATGGAAAAGTTCATCGCGGGACCAGGCCGAGGATGTCGTTGTAGAACGCCAACCCCATCAGCCCGGCCAGCAACGCCAGGCCGATGTATTGGCCGGCGGCGATGGCACGCTCGCTCAGCGGGCTGCCCTTGACCAACTCGATAAGGTAATACAGCAGGTGGCCGCCGTCCAAGATCGGGATCGGCAGCAGGTTGATGATGCACAGGCTGAGGGACAGCAGGGCAAGGAACTGCAGGAACCAGTCGAGGCCGCGCTTGGCCGAGACATTGGCCACGCGGGCGATGGTGACCGGCCCGGAGACGTTCTGAAGCGAGGCCTTGCCGGTGACGATGCGGCCCATCATGCCCAGCGAGTCGGCCGCCAGGCGCCCGGTTTCGCGTACCGCGACGGTGACCGAGTCCAGGGGGCCGTAGCGCAGGAGTGTGTCGTAGGGGGGGCTGAACTTGGTCGGGAACTGAACGCCGATCTGCCACGTGGGGCCGCCCTTGGCATCCTGGCCCTTGCGCGGCGTCACTTCCAGCGCCAGGCGCTCGCCGCCACGCAGGACCTCGATCATGCCCGGGCCACCGGCACGGCCCAGCGCCTGGATCTCGCCGATCACCTGGTCGGCGCCGTCGATGCGCTGGCCGTCAATGGCCACGATCAGGTCGCCCGGCTGCAGTTGCCCGGCCACCACGGAGTCCGCGGTGAGCGACTCGACCAGCGCGGGCTGCAGCCACGACTGCCAGTACATGCCAGCCAGGATCGGCACCCGCCGCTCATCGAAACCCGCCGGCAGCTGCGACAGCGGCAGGGTGCGCGTGCGCACCTGGTCGGCCGTATCCAGCACTTCCAGCTTCACGTCGCGGCGGTCCATCGCGGCCGCGGTCAGTGCCATGCTGGCCTCGCCGAGGGTGACCACCTGGCGGTCGTCCACGCGCAGCACGCGGTCGCCGCTGGCCAGGCCGGCACTGGCGGCGATGCCGCTGACGCGGCCGACGGTGGGCGAGTAATCCTGCTTGCCGATCACGAACATCGCCCACAGCAGGAGGATGCACAGCAGCAGGTTGGCGATCGGGCCGGCGGCAACGATCGCGATGCGCTGCCAGACGGTCTTGTGGTTGAAGGCCTGGCCGCGCTCGTGCGGGTGGACTTCGACCTCGCGTTCGTCGAGGAACTTCACGTAGCCACCCAGCGGAATGGCGGCGATGGCGAACTCGGTACCATGCCGGTCGCGGCGCGACCACAGCGGCCGGCCGAAGCCGACCGAGAAACGCAGGATCTTGACCCCGCACAGGCGCCCGACCCAGTAATGCCCGAACTCGTGGAACGTGACCAGCAGCCCGAGGCTGACAATCATCCACCAGACCGATCCGATGAAGTCAGTCATGCAGGCTCACAGTGGCGGGCAGGGGCGGCGGCGTCATGCTGGGCGAGGCGGTCGTTCAGGCGGCGTCGATGGCGTTCAGGGTGAGCTGGCGTGCCCGCTGGTCGGCGGACAACAGGACCTCCAGTGTATCGGCTGCTTGCGTCGGCAGTGTTGAAAGAGCGTTAGCAACCAGCGCCGGGATCGTCAGGAAACCGATCCGGCCCTGAAGAAACGCTGAAACCGCCTCCTCGTTGGCAGCATTCAGCACCGCCGGTGCGGTGCCGCCGGCCTGCATGGCCTGCCAGGCCAGGGCCAGGCAGGGGAAGGCGTCGGTGTCCGGGGCCTCGAAATCCAGCCGGCCCTGGGCCAGCAGGTCCAGCCCGGCCACGCCCGATTCGATGCGCTGTGGCCAGCCCAGGCCAACGGCGAGGGTGGTGCGCATGTCCGGCAGGCCCATCTGCGCCAAGGTCGAGCCGTCGACGAACTCGACCAGCGAATGGACCAGGCTCTGCGGGTGCACCAGCACTTCGATGCGCTCACCGGGCACGCCGAACAGGTGGTGGGCCTCGATGACTTCCAGGCCCTTGTTCATCAACGTCGCCGAATCGACCGAGATCTTCGGTCCCATCGACCACTTCGGGTGGGCAACGGCCTGGGCCGGGGTGACCTGGGCCAGTTCGGCGCAGCTGCGGCCACGGAACGGGCCGCCGGAGGCGGTCAGCAGGATCCGGCGCACGCCGGCGCCGTCGACGCTGGCGTCGCGCGAGCGCAGGCACTGGAAGATGGCGCTGTGTTCGCTGTCGATCGGGATGATTTCGGCGCCGGCACGTTCGGCGGTACGGGTCAGCAGTTCGCCGGCCAGCACCAGCGATTCCTTGTTGGCCAGCAGGATGCGCTTGCCGGCGGCGGCCGCGGCCAGGGTCGAGGACAGGCCGGCAGCGCCGACGATGGCCGCGACCACGGTATCGCAGGCGTCGCTGGCGGCCAGCTGGTCCAGCGCGGCATGGCCGGCATGGGCTTCGGTGGCCAGTCCGGCGTCGCGCAGGCCGTCACGCAGTTCGGCGAACAGCGATTCGTCGGCGATCACGGCGTGCGCGGGTTTGTGCTGGCGGCACAACGCCAGCAGCCCCTGCACCTGGCGTCCGGCGGCGAGCACGGTCGCCTGGTAGCGCTGCGGGTGGCGGGCGATCACGTCCAGCGTGGAGGCACCGATCGAGCCGGTGGCGCCGAATACGGCGACCCGGCGCAGGTCTGCAGCAGCATTCATGGTCAGAACCCGAAGATTTCCTTGCCCAGCGCGAACACCGGGACGGCGGCGAGGACGCCGTCGACCCGGTCGAGCACGCCGCCATGGCCCGGGATCAGGTGGCCCGAATCCTTGGCGCCCGCGTGGCGCTTGATGAGGCTCTCGAACAGGTCACCCAGCACCGAGGCGAACACGGCCACGACCGCGGTGATCAGCAGGCCCGGCAGGTGTGCGGTATCGATCCCGGCCAGCCAGCCCAGGCCGACGGCCACGGCGACACCGGCCAGCAGGCCGCCGAACAGGCCTTCCCAGGTCTTGTTGGGGCTGATCCGCGGGGCCAGCTTGTGCTTGCCGAAATGGCGGCCGGCGAAGTAGGCGCCCGAGTCGGCCGCCCACACCAGTGCCAGCGCAGCCAGCAGCCACAGGTGGCCTTGCTTGCCCGGCGGATCGCCACCGGCATGGATCAGCACCAGCGCGGCCCAGGCGGGCACGATGGCAAGCGTGCCGGCCAGCATCTTCAGGATGCGCGAGGGCGCCGACGGCTGTGCACCGAAATTGAAGAAGCGCAGCCAGACCAGCGCGGCCAGCCACCAGGCAACGCCGGCCAGCGTGGTTATCTGGAACAGCACCAGCGTACTGCCATCGGCCCAGACCAGCAGCACCATCAGCAGCAGGTTCAGCACCAGAAGTACGGTGCGTGCCAGAGTGTCTTCGATACCGGCCAGCTTCAGCCATTCCCACAGGCCGATCAGCAGCACCGCAGCGGCGGCGGCGGCCAGCCATTGCGTGGGCAGCAGCAGGATCGCCGCAATGGCAACCGGCGCCATGATCAGCGCGGCGAGGACTCGGGTCTTGGTCATGGGCTGGAAGTCTCGGTGGCCAGTGCGGCAATCTGGGCGCTGGTCAGGCCGAAACGACGCTCGCGGCCGGCATAGGCGTCCAGCGCCTGCTGCAGCTGCCCGGCATCGAAGTCCGGCCACAGGGCCTCGGTGAACCACAGCTCGGTGTAGGCCAGCTGCCACAGCAGGAAGTTGCTGATGCGGGTGTCGCCGCCGGTGCGGATGAACAGGTCCGGCGGCGGCAGGTCGGCAAGGGCGACCTGGCTGCCCAGCAGCGATTCGTCGATCTGCTCGGGCAACAGGCGACCGGCCGCCACTTCGACGGCCAGGGCGCGCGCGGCGCGGGCGATGTCCTGGCGGCCGCCATAGCTGGCCGCGATCGACAGGGTCAGGGTGGTGTTGTCGGCGGTGCGCTGTTCGGCCAGCTGCATGCGGCTGACCAGCCCGGCACCGAAGCGCTCGCGTTCGCCGATGAAGCGTACGCGCACGCCGCGCCGGTGCAGCTCGTCCACCTCGCGGTCGAGCGCGCCGAGGAACAGCTTCATCAACGCATCCACTTCCTCCTGCGGCCGGCCCCAGTTCTCGCTGGAGAAGGCGAACAGGGTCAGCGCCGGAATGCCCAGTTCAAGGCAGCGCTCGATGGTGCGGTTGACCGCGCGCGCGCCGGCACGGTGGCCGATCACGCGGGGGCGACGGCGCTGCTGTGCCCAGCGCCCATTGCCATCCATGATGATGGCAATGTGGCGGGGCAGGGCGGCCGGTAACGGAGGCGGGGCTGAAGGCATCGACTTCAGACCGACAGCAGTTCTTTTTCCTTGTCGGCGACGACCTTGTCGACGTCCTTGATGTTGGCGTCGGTCAGCTTCTGGATGTCGTCTTCGCCGCGCTTCTTCTCGTCTTCGCTGATCGCCTTGTCCTTGACCAGCTTGGCGATTTCCTTGTTCGCGTCCTGACGGATGTTGCGGATCGCGATCTTGGCGCCTTCACCTTCCTTCTGCACCTGCTTGGCCAGCTCCTTGCGGCGCTCTTCGGTCGGCGGCGGCATGTTGATGCGGATCGCGGTGCCGAGGGTGTTCGGGGTGAACTCGGCGTTGTAGAGCCCCTTTTCGATCTCCTTGATCATGCCCTTGTCGAACGGCGTGACCAGCAGCGAGTGCGCGTCGGCGTTGGAGATCGAGGCAACCTGGTTCAGCGGGGTGCTGGCGTTGCCATAGGCACTGACCGTCACGCGGTCCAGCAGGGCAGGCGTGGCACGCCCGGTCCGGATGGAGGTGAGGGTGTGCTTCAGAGCGTCGATGCTCTTGGCCATGCGCGTCTGCGCGTTGTTCTTGATGTCGTTGAGCATCGCCCGGTCCTGGATGTATCTGGAATCGGGCGATTATAGGCGAATACGGGACGCTGCCGGGCCTGAATCGGCCCGATCGCCGCTTTGCGCTCAGGCTCAGGCCGGGTCGCGGCCCTGGACCAGGGTGCCGATGTTCGCGCCGTTGAGGATCTTCAGCAGCTCGCCCGGCTGGCCCATGTCGAACACGCGCATCGGCAGGTCGCTGTCGCGGGCCAATGCGAAGGCCGCCGTGTCCATCACTTCCAGGCCGCGGCGGATCACTTCGTCGTAGCTCAGGCTGTCGAAGCGGACCGCATCGCTGTGCTTGTTCGGGTCCTTGTCGTACACGCCATCGACCTTGGTGGCCTTCAGCAGCAGGTCGGCGCCGATCTCGATCGCGCGCAGGGCGGCGCCGGAATCGGTGGTGAAGAACGGGCTGCCGACGCCGGCGGCGAAGATCACCAGGCGGCCCTTTTCCAGGTGGCGGATGGCGCGGCGGCGGATGTAGTCCTCGCACACGTCGTTGATCTTGATCGCGCTCATCACGCGGGCCTTGGCGCCCAGCTTCTCGAGGGCATCCTGCATGGCCAGGGCGTTGATGACCGTGGCCAGCATGCCCATCTGGTCGCCGGTGACCCGGTCCATGCCGCCGGCGGCCAGGCCGGCGCCGCGGAAGATGTTGCCGCCGCCGATCACCAGCGCCACTTCGGCACCGGCCTGCTGGGCTTCGATGACCTCGCGGGCCAGGCGATTGATGACCTTCGGGTCGATGCCGTAGTCCTCGTCTCCCATCAGCGCCTCCCCGGACAGTTTCAGAAGGATGCGGCGATAGGCGAGCTTGGACATGAGGACCTCGGGTGCGTGGAAATCGCGGGCGATTCTACGCGCATGCGGCGTCGTGCCAAAGTGTTTTGTGCACTGCGGCGCAGAATCCGGTCGTTCGCCCCGGTCAAACGGGGCTTCCCGTTCAGCCCAGCTCGGCGCCAGCGGTCGCCGACAGCTCGTCGTGGCCGAGGGCACCTGGCGAGCGGGCGATCACCCGGTTGCGGCCCAGGTTCTTGGAGCGGTACAGCACGTCGTCGGCTGCGCGCAGCAGGTCCTGCACGTCGGCGAAGCGCTCGTAGCCACCCTGGGTGGCCACGCCGGCGGAGAAGGTGACGAACAGCGGCCCGCCCTCCAGCTCGGCCATCGGCGTGGCGACGATATTGGCCAGCACCCGGCGGATCACGTCCAGGGCCACGCTTTCGCTGGTGTTTGGCAGCAGCGCGACGAATTCCTCGCCGCCGAAGCGGGCGACGGTGTCACTGTTGCGCAGCTGGCCCTGCAGCTTGCCGGCGAAGGCGCGCAGTACCTCGTCGCCGGTCAGGTGGCCGTGGGCGTCGTTGATCTTCTTGAAGTCGTCCAGGTCGATGAAGGCCACCGACAACGGCCAGCCCTGGCGGCCGGCGCGCAGGAATTCCTGCTCCAGCACCGCTTCCAGCTGGCGGCGGTTGAGCACGCCGGTCAACGCGTCACGATGGGCCTGGTCGGCGAGGCGCTTGGCGCGCGCCTCGAACTCGTCGGCGCGGCGTCGTGCCTGGTCGGCGTCCTGCAGTTCGCGCAGGTTGCGCAGCGTGGCCAGCTCCTGCGCGTGATCGATCAGCTCGCGCACCCGCGCCGGTGAATTGAGGCCGGCATCAAACAGGCTGGCGATGTCGGGCAGGGCTTCACTGATGCGGGCGAGGACCTGGTCGAAGCGCGCGCTGTCCAGCTCCAGGCGGTCGTGCACCTGCTGCAGGGCGCGCTCACGCGCGGCGTCGGCGTCGCTGTCCAGCCAGATGTCGGCCACCGCGCCGGACAGCTGCACGCAGGCCTGGAACGGCGATTCGGCGACGTCCTCGTCCTCGCTGTGGCTGATGCTCTCCACCAGGTAGCGGGGCAGGCCCCATTGCTCGGCCACCCACGCGCCGACCTCGGCATGGCTGCAGCCCAGTTCCTCGCGTTCGCGGGCGACCAGGTCGGTGTTGTCGCGTGCCTCGCGCAGCAGCGGCAGGTAGCGCTCCGACTCGGCCTGGGCCAGGCACAGTACGCCCAGGTCCTGCAGCAGGCCGGCCAGCATCAGTTCTTCCAGCCGGCGCAGGCCGCGCGCCTGGCCCAGCTGGCTGGCAGCCAGGGCGCTGAGGATGCTGCGCTTCCAGGCGCGCTGGCGCAGGTCGTGGTCGGCGCCGGTGCCGCCGGTCAGGCCCTGGGTGACAGTGAAGCCGAGGGCGAGGCTGATCGTGGCGTTCAGGCCCAGCATGGTCAGCGCCTGGCCGAGGTTCTCGATCCGGCGGCGGCTGGCGTACAGCGGCGAATTGGCGATGCGCAGCATGCGAGCGCTCAGCGCCATGTCGATGGCGATGATGTCGGCAGCGGTGGCGATGTCCGCTTCCGGGTCCTGGGCCAGTTCGATGATGCGCAGGGCAATACCGGGTGGCGAAGGCAGGTTGCGGCAGAGCGCCAGGGCAGCTGTCAGCTCGGGAGGCATGTCGGGTCGTTCAATTCCATTAGGACAAGAATACCTAGGAATGCATCACAGTCCGCGATTTTCGTTCCTGCTAAATGACTGTGGATTCCCTGCGCCGAGTATCGGCTTGATTCGCGCGCAACGCAAAGGTGCCGGTTGTGCGCACCAACGGTGCGCACCCACCGGTGGGCCATGGGTTGATCCCTGGGCCCATGCATAAAAAAAGAGCCGCGGTTTCCCGCGGCTCCTTCTGGTCGCTTCACAGCCGGAAGGCTGGAATCAGACCTGCATCGCCTTGGCAACTTCGGCGGCGTAGTCTTCCACCACCTTCTCGATGCCTTCGCCGACGATCAGCAGCTTGAAGCCTGCCACGTCGGCGCCGGCGGCCTTGACCACCTGCTCGACGGTGGTGTCGCCCAGCACGTAGGTCTGGCCGTACAGGGTCACGTCGCTGACGATCTTGTTGATCTTGCCGCTGATGATCTTTTCCAGGATGTCGGCAGGCTTGGCCTTGTCCTTATCGGTCATCTTGGCCAGCTCGATTTCCTTTTCCTTCTCGACGAACTCGGCCGGGACGTCCGCAGCCTTGTTGTGCGGCGGCTTCAGCGCGGCCACGTGCATGGCCAGGCCACGGGCCAGCTCGACGTCGCCGCCGATCAGGTCGACCAGCACGCCGACCTTGCCGTTGGTGTGGACGTAGGCGCCGATGTTGCCGGTGGTGTCGACCTTGACCATGCGGCGGATCTGGATGTTCTCACCCAGGGTCTGCACGGCGGTGGCGCGGGCTTCCTCGACGGTACGGCCGTCGGCCAGCGTGGCGGCCTTCACGGCTTCGACGTCGTTGGCGCCCGATGCCAGGGCAGCAGCGGCGACGGCGTTGACGAAGGACTTGAAGTTGTCATCGTTGGCGACGAAGTCGGTTTCCGAGTTGACTTCGACCAGCACGGCCTTGCCGCCGTCCTGGGCCAGGCCCAGGCGGCCTTCGGCGGCCACGCGGTCAGCCTTCTTGTCGGCCTTGGCGGCGCCGGACTTGCGCATGGCTTCAGCAGCGGCGTTGATGTCGCCGTTGGCTTCGGTAAGCGCCTTCTTGCATTCCATCATGCCGGCGCCGGTGCGCTCGCGCAGTTCCTTGACCAGGGAAGCAGTGATTTCCACGGGATTACCTCACGAAAGAAAGGGGTTGGGCCGGCATGGTGGCCGGCCCGTGTGACACGGTCCTGTCACGCGCCGATGGCTGCGTGCAGGGAGGGTGGACGCCGGGCGTCCACCCGGGGCCTGGATCAGGCCTGGGCGTCGTCGCCCTTCTTGGCAGCCTTCTTGGCCGGAGCGCGGCGGGCCGGCTTCTCTTCGCCTTCAGCAGCGGCTTCAGCGAATTCTTCCTCGCGCACCGAAGCGGCGTGCGGGGCAGCCGCCTTGCCTTCCAGCACGGCGTCGGCAGCGGCGCGGGCGTACAGCTGCACAGCGCGGATGGCGTCGTCGTTGCCCGGGATGGCGTAATCAACCAGTTCCGGGTTGTAGTTGGTGTCGACCACGGCGATGACCGGGATGCCCAGCTTCTTGGCTTCCTTGATCGCGATGTCTTCGTGGCCGATGTCGATCACGAAGATGGCGTCCGGCAGGCGGTTCATGTCCTTGATGCCGCCCAGCGAGGCTTCCAGCTTGTCGCGCTCGCGACGCAGGCCCAGCACTTCGTGCTTGACCAGCTTCTCGAAGGTGCCGTCGGTTTCACCGGCTTCCAGTTCCTTCAGGCGGGCAACCGACTGCTTGACGGTACGGAAGTTGGTCAGGGTGCCGCCCAGCCAACGCTGGTTCATGAACGGCATGCCGCAACGCTCGGCTTCTTCCTTGATGGTTTCGCGGGCGCTGCGCTTGGTGCCCAGGAACAGGACGGTGCCGCGCTTCTGGGCAACCGACGAGATGAAGTTCATCGCATCGTTGAACAGCGGGACGGTCTTTTCCAGGTTGATGATGTGGATCTTGCCGCGGGCGCCGAAGATGTACGGAGCCATCTTCGGGTTCCAGTAGCGGGTCTGGTGGCCGAAGTGGACGCCGGCTTCCAGCATCTGACGCATGGTGACCTGGGGCATTGCAATACTCCTGATATGGAACCAGCGATTCCGCCCGCGGGGATAGGTATGCGGGACGCGTGGAAGCGCGATCGGTTCCGGGGTTGGGCTTCCCTGTTGCCTCCGTGGCCGAACTCCTTGCGGAGCACCCCGGCACGGATGGGGGCAGCAGGTGTGGATTCACCGGTGACGTCCGGTGTGGACGGGTTCGCGCGCACGCTGGCGTGCAGGAATCCGGTCGATTATAGCCCGCTGGGGGCGCTTGCTGCAATTGCAGGGTCAGTTGCGGCCAGATCGACCTCGCGGCCGTCCTGCAGGCGTGCCTGGAAGCGGCCGCCTGCATAGCCATCGGCGCGGGCAGGCAGGGGCCAGCGGCGTTCATGGCCCGCCAGAATGTAGCCGGCCAGGCCAGCCGTCAGCAGCGTTGCCTGGCCGTCCGCCGTGATGAAGCGCAGATCGTGCAGGCGGCCGTGCAGGGTACCGGCATTGCTGAGTCGCAGTACGGCCAGAGACCCGTGGGCCTCGACGCGGCCCAGCAGCCGGGCCTGCAGTGCTGGCCCCGCTGGGCCGCGGAACAGCGGCAGCGAATAGCGCGGCAACCCCGGCAACGTCGGTGCCAGTACGACCCGATAGGCCTGTTCAGCGGCCGCCGCTGCCGGATCGCCCGGCAACAGCCAGACGCGCTGGGTGCTGCCGGGGGCCAGGTCCAGCCGCGCCGGGCTGACCCGGATCTGGTCGCTGGGGTGCAGTCGTTCGGCGTCCAGCTGCTGATCCCACGCCAGCACCTGCACCTGGCCCTGCCAGCGGCCGGGCCCGGGGTTGTGCAACCACAGTTCGGCGCTGCCGCCCTGGGCCGGCAGCTGCAGGGTGGTCGGCAACAGCTCCAGCGCTGCGGCAGGCAGTGCCAGCAGCAGTGCCAGCAGGATCAGCAACGCGCGCATCAGTAGATGAGGGTCACGGAGGGTGTTGCGTTCTCGTCCGTCGCCGGTGGTGCGAGCTCGCGGACCTGGCGCGGCGCCTGGGGTGCGTCACTGCGCTGGTGCGGTGCCGGGCAGCGGATGCCGCCGCCATCGTCGCTGCAGGACTCAACCACGGTCAGCCGGATCTGCAGGGGGCTGCTGGGTTCGGCCCATGCCGGCAGGCTGGCGACCAGCATCGCCCCGATCAGGAATGTGCGAACCACCTGCCATCCACCATGATGAAAGACTTGCTGCGCGGTATCGGCGGGATGTGCCGGAACTGTAGCGCCGAGCCGGCGCTCGGCACGGCCTTCGTCCGGTGGGTGCCGACCGTTGGTCGGCACGCCGGTCAGTAGGTGATCGTCACCGTCACCAGGTCGTTGTAGGTGCCGGCCGGCGGCTGGCCGCTGACCGGTGGCACCCGGCCATGGATGGTCAATTGCTGCGCGCTGCCGGTACCGGTGCCGCTGGCCGTGTCGACGGTCAGGGTATTGCCCCAGCGCAGGCTCCGCGCCGAGTCCCGGTAGAGCTCGTAGGCGAGGTAATAGGTGCTTCCGCCGAGGGTGGTGGCCATGCGCCGGGTGGTGGTGGCGGTGGGATTGTTCTGGCCGTTGTTGAGGCCGACCTGGAAGGCAGTGTTCTTCAGGCAGGTCAGGGTGAGGGTGGCGGTCCGGTCGATGTTGGCCGGAATGCCGCCGGTGACGTTGCCGAAGTCCATGGTGGTGGTGACGTAGCTGCCACATTGCGGCAGCACGTTGGCGGTGGCGGTGAAGCTGAAGGCTGCACTGGCGCTGTTGGTGCCGGTGGCGCCGCCATTGCAGGTGGCGGGCACGGTGGCGGTACCGAGCAGGACTTCGTTCCAGGCCCAGGTCAGGACCACGTTGGCCCCGCTGAAGGTGCTGCTGTACGCGCCGGAGGCCAGGATCTGGTTGGCCGGGATCTGCCCGAACAGCTGTATGGACTGCGCACCGCTGCCGCCCGTCACCAGCGGCACGTTGTAGGTCATGGTCAGTTCCTGCGCAGGTGGCGTGCCGCGCGGCACCAGTCCGGTGACCTGGCCGAAGCTGGCGTTGTTGTACAGCTGGAAATTCAGGGTGTCACTGCTGGAGGTGGCCATCGTGCGGAAGGTGGAACTGCTGCCGCCGCCACTGCCTGCGCCGATGCCCACGCAGACGCGCACGCCGGTGGTGGCCAGCAGGCTCAGCGCGGCGGTGGTGCAGGTCACCGTGATGTTGAGGTTGGCCGTACTCGGGCCGGGTGCATTGCTGTTGATGTTGCCGAACGGCAGGGTCGGATTGGCGACCGCCGTGCAGACCGCGGTGGCACCGGCGGGCGCCGCTGCCAGCAGGCCGGCCCAGAGCAGCAGGACGAGCAGCAGCACCCTCATGGCGCCACCTCCGGGATGCACTGCTGCGGCGCCGGCTTCGGCCGTGCGCCGGACGCCACCACCTTGGGCAGGTCCGGCACTTTCACGCGGCAGGGGCCGCGGCTGGTGGTGACGTACAGCACGCTGCCGGCGGCAACGTCTTCCAGATAGAGCAGGCCGTCGTAGCCGACCGTGGCCTGGCGGCCATCGGGCAACCGCACCTCGCTGCCGACCTCCAGAGGCTGGCCGTCCATTGCCAGCAGGGTCAGGCTCAGTGACGGCCGCGAGCGCAGCTGGAAGGTCACGCGGGTGCCGGCGCGCTGGCGCGGGGTCACCCAGTCCTCGATGCGGTCGGCGCGCATGTCTTCGGGCAGGTCCAGGGTGTCGATCGAGACCCGGTTGCGCTGCCAGGACAGCAACGGACTGACCAGCAGCAGGCCGCGATCATCGGTGACGCCGATCAGGCGGTTCTCCAGCCGCACCGGGACGCCGCCCACCCCATTGGTGCTGATCACCGCGAACGCATCGGACACCTCGCGCGTGGCGAAGGCGTGCCCGCCCATCCACACCAGGCTGCCGCTGGCGCTGGCGTAGGCATAGTTGAGTCCACCCTGGCGCGAGGCGCCGAACGAGTAGCGACCGACATCGTTGAGGATGCCGACCTCGGCCAGGCCGCCGTTGCCGTCCTCGCCGTGGCGCAGCTGCGCGCGCCAGCCGACGCCGCCGGCGCTGCCATCGCCCGGCACTGGCTGGGTCACGTCCGCCACCCAGCTCTGGCTGTCGCCGTTGCGCTGGCTCGAAAGGCTGGCCTGGCGGTTGTTGCCCAGGCTGGCAGTCACCGACAGGTAGATGCTGCGGTCGTCGCTGCGGTCCAGGTTCTGGTTTACCGAAAGATAGGCCGACCAGCGCTGGCTCCAGGTACGTGACCAGAACAGGCTGGCATAGCGGTTGTCGTCTCCATCCGGGTAGCGCAGGCGCAGATAGCTGGCGCTGAGCGTGCCCAGCCGCAGCAGGTCCAGGCCGAGCGTGGCCTGCTCGCTGATGCTCGGCGGCAGGTTGCCCTGCAGCGCGCCGAGGTCGCGGTAGTCGCCGTGGCTGCGTACGCTGCGCAGATTGACGTTGAAGCGACGGTTGTTCCAGCTGTAGCCCAGCGCCCATTGCCCACCCTGCAGGCCGTGGTAGCCGCTGTGCGCATAGGCGGCATTGAACACGCCAGCGGCGCCGAGCAGCCACCAGCCACCGACACCGGCCTGGGCCAGGCCGCCGCCGCCTTCGGCATGCGCCTCGCCAGTGAAGGTATCGCTGATGCCTCCGCGCCAGCTGGCACTGGCCACGGTGCGATCGTCGTAGGCGAAGGAGCGCTGGCCGAAGTCCTCGCGCAGGTGGCCGACGCCGGCCGACCAGTCCGAAAGGCCCTTGGCCAGCAGCTGCTGGGTGCCATAGAAACTGAAATCCAGCGTCTGCATGCGGCCGAAGGCATCGGTTACCACCACCTGCGCATTGCCGGTGCCGCTGATCCCGGGCTGTGCCGCCAGCTGGAACGGGCCGACCGGTACCTGCCCGCTGTACTGGCGCAGGCCGTCCACGTAGAGCTCGACCGTGGAGGGCACCACGGCCTGGCCGAGGAAGCTCGGCGTGGGCGTCAGTACGCGGTAGGGCTGCAGCCCGTAGTTGCGGCCGATCTGCAGCCCGCCCAGGCGCACCGGGCGGGTCCAGTCGACGAAGCCGCTGTAGAAGTCACCGACCTCCAGCGTCGTTGCGCTGTCGGGGAAATCCAGGCTCCAGCGGGTGTCCAGCCGCACGCTTTCGCCGCGCCAACGGCGATCGCCGGGTTGCTGGTAGCGACGGCTGATGGCGGTGTTTTCGAAGGTGCCGTTGCCGATACCAAACACGCGCAGCTCCGCGCTCAGGCTGAGATTGCCCAGTGTGTCCACCCGGCTGCCGTAGACGTCGTAGTTGAGCAGCACGCCGGGCGAGGCACTGCCGGTCGGCGCACGCGCCTGCGGCCGGCTGAGCACCGTGGTCGGCAGGGTCAGCTGGTCCAGTGGTACATCCAGTGCCAGGGTCTGCATGTGCGCGTCATAGCGCACCACCGCACCGCTGATCTGGTCCAGGTAGACCGGCGCATCGCCGCTGGCGTTGAAGCCAAGCTGGCGCAGCACTTCGGGGCTGGCCTGCAGCCGGCCGCGGTTCTCGGTGAATGGCAGCAGGCCGCGCGGGGTGCTGTTGAGCGACACATCCAGGTACAGCGCCTGGCTGGCGGTCAGCGGGGTCGGGGGAGGCAGGATGGCATCGGCCGACACGCCGGATACATCAACGGCCGCCACGCCGGACACATCGGCGGCCTCGGTCGCCGCGGGAGCCAGGGCCGCCAACAGCGCGCCCATCAACGCCTCAGCGAGCCGGTGGGGGCGACAGTGGCGTCTGTTCCGACTCGCCATTGAGCTTGGCCGTGATCTGGTCGTTGTCGCGGTCGATCGCCGTGCGTTCGATCGGCCAGCGCATCACCTGGCCCGGCAGCACGTAGCCCAGCAGCCCGGGATGGACAATGCGCGGGCGCGCGGCGCTGCCCAGCGCAAGATCGGCGATCTGTGCGTAGCTGTCGCCCGTATTGGCGACTTCCACGCCATTGCGGCCGTCCGCCAGTTTCACCAGGTGCGCCTGCAGCCGTGGGGCCAGGCGGCCGGCCGAAGGCTGCACGAACACCGGGATCGAATAGCGCAGCACGAACTGCATGCCCTCGGCACGGGTGGCCAGGTCGGGTACCTCGTCCACGATCAGCCGGTAGTGCCGCTGTGCAGGCGGTGGCTCGCTGTCCGGACGCATCACCCGCACCAGCTGCTGCTGGCCGGCGGCCAGTTCCTGCATCGGCGGCGTGGCCATCACTTCATCGGTGGGCAGCAGCTGTTCCTGGCCGTCCTGCTGCACCCAGCGGAACACGCGCACCTGCAGCGTCACCGGTGAGGTGCCGCTGTTGGTCAGCCACAGCTCACCGGCACGCTGGCGGGCTTCCAGCTGCAGGCTGGTCGGGGCGACCTGCAGGCTGGTGGCGCCGGCACCGGCGGGGGCCAGCAGGTACAGGGCGAGCAGCGCCACGCCGGTGGCGCGCCACGGGCGGGGTCCGGCCATGCGGGCGTGCTCCATCAATAGGTGATCGTGGCGGTAACCGTATCCAGGTAGTTACCGGTGGCCGGGTTGTTGGTGCTCAGGTTCAGGATCTGGCCATAGACGATGTAGGGCACGGCCAGGCCAGTGCCGATGCCGGCCTGGGTATTGGTGCCGGTTGTGGCGCCCCAGACCAGGGTATGTGCGGCATCCTGGTAGAGCTGGTAGCCGACATAGTTGTTGGCGGTCACCGCGGCATTGGTGTTCTTCATGCGCCGGGTGGTGACGTCGTTGGCGGTGCCGGCGTTGGCGCCCGCGTTCAGCGCAATCGTGTAGGGCGTCAGTGCCGAGCACTGCGCGGTCACCGTACCCTGGCCCAGGGTGGGCGTGGCGGTGGTCGAGGCCGCCGTGCCGAAGTCGACGTTGGTGGCGGCCGCCGCCGTGATGGTGCAGGCCTTGGTGACCACCAGGGTGACGTTGAAGGTGGTGGTGTCGGCGGCCAGCGCCGGGCTGGAAAGCAGCAGCCCGGCCATGACCCATGTCAGCGGGGATCGAACTGGGGATCGCATGGACAACCTCCCTGACCCGAAGGTCCGTTGAACAAGGCGAAGACGGCACGTTCGGCGCCGCTTTGACGACAGTGGGTCCAGCTTAGGAGGCGTAAGTGTCTGTAATCCGTGATAAATAGGCAGGCGCAAGAGTGGAGGCCATCACGCTTTCACTTTCCTTGCCGGAATCGTGCATGGCCCGGATCGCCAGTTGGGCGGCGTTCGTTCAGATTGCGGCCGGATCGGCGATAATGGGTGCCATGAGCGTGAATCTGAAAACCCCGCAGGAAATCGAGATGATGCGCATCGCCGGCCGCCTGGCCAGCGAAGTGCTCGACATCGTCACCCCCCACGTCAAGCCCGGTGTCACCACCGAGGAACTGGACCGCATCTGCCACGACCACATCGTGAACGTGCAGGGTGCCATTCCGGCCAACGTCGGCTACCGCGGCTTCCCGAAGACCGTGTGCACCTCGGTCAACAATGTCATCTGCCACGGCATCCCCAGTGAAGGGAAGGTGCTCAAGGATGGCGACATCATCAATATCGACGTCACCGTCATCAAGGACGGCTGGCACGGCGACACCAGCCGCATGTACTTCGTCGGCACCCCGTCGGTGATGGCCCGCCGCCTGGTGGAAACCACTTACGAAGCGATGTGGCGCGGCATCCGTGCGGTGCGTCCGGGCGCCACCCTGGGCGACATCGGCCATGCCATCCAGAGCTACGCCGAAGGCGAGCGTTTCAGCGTGGTGCGCGAGTACTGCGGCCACGGCATCGGCAAGGTCTACCACGACGAGCCGCAGGTGGTGCATTACGGCCGCCCGGGCCAGGGCCTGGTGCTGCAGCCCGGCATGACCTTCACCATCGAGCCGATGATCAACGAGGGCACCCGCTACAACAAGGTGCTGCCGGATGGCTGGACCGTGGTGACCAAGGACCGAAAGCTGTCGGCGCAGTGGGAGCACATGATCGCGGTCACCGAGACCGGCGTGGACGTGCTGACCCTGTCGCCAGGCGAGTCGCAGGTTTCCTGAAGATGCTGCCGGCGAGTTCGCTGCTGGACACGCCGGCCGCGTCGCTCAACGACCCGGATTGGGCTGCTGCCGCGCGCCAGGCGCTGCAGCAGGCCGACGCGCGCCTGTACCGCCGCTTCGACCAGGGCGACAACATCGAGCGCCTGCTGGCGTTGCGCGCGCGCGCTGCCGACCATCTGATCCGCCTGGCCTGGCAGCGCTGCCTGCCGGCCGACAGCGGCCTGTCGCTGTTCGCGGTCGGCGGCTATGGCCGCGGTGAACTGTTCCCGCGTTCGGACATCGACCTGCTGGTGTTCGGCGATCCGCCGGCACAACTGGCGCACGAGGCGGCATTGGCGCGCCTGTTCGCGCTGCTGTGGGACTGCGGATTGGCTGTCAGCCATGCGGTGCGTTCTGCATTGCAGTGCCGGGAGGCGGCGGCTGACCAGACCGTGCTGACCGCGTTGATCGAGGCGCGCCCGATCCTGGCCGATGATGCTGCGCGCCGCGCGCTGCGCGAGGCGATCGACGACCGCGAACTGTGGCCGGCACGCGCCTTCTTCCTGGCCAAGCTGGAAGAGCTGCGCAACCGCCACCAGCGCTTCGGCGATACCGCCGACAACCTGGAGCCGGACCTGAAGGATGGCCCCGGCGGCCTGCGTGATCTCAATACGCTGGGCTGGATGGCGTTGCGTGCCTTCGGCGTGCGCGACCTGGAGGCCCTGGTCGGGCTCGGCCACCTGGGCGCCGACGAAGCCGCGGCGTTGAAGCGCGAACGTGCAGTGCTGGCGCGGTTGCGCTTCGGCCTGCACCTGGTCGCGCGCCGTCCGGAAGAGCGCCTGCGTTTCGATTACCAGAAGACCCTGGCCGCGCGGCTGGGCTTCGAAGACGATGCCGAGAACCTCGGCGTCGAGAAGATGATGCAGGGCTTCTACCGCGCCGCGCTGGTGGTGCGCCGGATCAGCGACCGGCTGCTGCAGCGCTTCGAGGAACAGTTCGACGGCGAGGCCCAGCCGGAGCCGCTGACCGTGGGTTTTTCCCTGCGCCGTGGTTACCTGGCCGCCAACGAGGCCGACTGGCCACGCGGCGACATCGGCCAGGTGTTCGCCCTGTTTTCCAGCTGGGCCAACAACCCGCAGGTACGCGGCCTGCATTCGCTCACTGCGCGTGCACTGGCCGAGTCGCTGCCGCTGCTGCCGGCCTATGACCAGGCCGATGCCGATGCACGCGAGCAGTTCCTGGCCCTGCTGCGCGGCCAGCGTCCGGTCGATACGCTTTCGCGCATGGCGCGGCTGGGCGTGCTTGGCCAGTGGATTCCCGCGTTTGCCCAGGTCAGCGGGCGCATGCAGTTCGACCTGTTCCATGTCTATACGGTCGACCAGCACACGCTGATGGTCCTGCGCAACATCGGCCAGTTCGCCAGCAGCCGCGCCGACGAGCGCTTCTCGATCGCGCACGAAGTGTGGCCGCGCCTGCGCAAGCCGGAACTGCTGCTGCTGGCCGGCCTGTTCCATGACATCGCCAAGGGCCGCGGCGGCGACCACTCGGAGCTGGGCGCGGTGGACGCGCGCGCGTTCTGCCAGGCGCATGCGCTCAGTGGCACCGATACCGAGCTGGTGGCATGGCTGGTCGAACAGCACCTGCGCATGTCGGTGACCGCGCAGAAGCAGGACATCGCCGATCCGGTGGTGATCCATCGCTTCGCCACCCTGGTCGGCAGCCGCGACCGCCTGGATTACCTGTACCTGCTGACCTGTGCCGACATCGCCGGCACCAGCCCGAAACTGTGGAATGCCTGGAAGGACCGCCTGCTGGCCGATCTGTACTTTGCCACCCGGCGCGCGCTGCGCGAGGGGCTGGAGCACCCGGTACCGGCCGCCGAGCGCGTGGCCGAGGCACGTGACAGTGTGCGCGCACTGGTGCGCGAGCAGGGTTACGACGATGCCACCATCGACCGCCAGTTCGCGGTGATGCCGGATGAGGGCTTCATCCGCCTGCGCCCCGAGCAGCTGGCCTGGCAGGCCGCCGCACTGGTGCCGGTGAAGCAGGGCCAGGCGCTGGTGAAGGTGCGCCGGATCAGCGTCGACGACCCGGCGCTGGAAGTGTTCGTGCACTCGCCCGACCGTGATGGCCTGTTTGCCGCGATCGTGATGACCCTGGACCGCAAGGGCTACGGCATCCATCGCGCGCGCGTGCTGGACGGTCCGGCCGACACCATCTTCGATACCTTCGAAGTGAACCCGGCCGACACCTTTGCCGATGGCAGCAGTGCCAACCTGGAAGCGGCACTGCGCGAGGCACTCAGCGGTGACCTGTCGCGCCTGCGGCCGTCGCGCCGGGTGGTACCGCGGCAGCTGCGGCACTTCCGCTTCGCCCCGCGCATCGAGTTCCGCGATGAACCGGGCGCAACCCGATTTGCCCTGGTCGCACCCGACCGTCCCGGCCTGCTGGCCGATGTGGCGTTCGTGCTGCGCAACCAGGGCCTGCGCGTGCATGATGCGCGCATTGCCACGTTCGGCGAACGCGCCGAAGACACCTTCGTGATCAGTGACGAACACGACCTCCCCCTGACTGAACCTGCCCGGCAGCAGCTGCATGACGCGATGCTGGCCTGCCTGGACCCTGATCGAAACGCCGGAGACCCCGCCTGATGGCCACCAAGCCCGCCAAGAAGACCGCCGCGACCCCCAAGAGCGCAGCGGCCCGGAAACCCGCTGCTGCCGCACCGGCCGCGAAGAAGACCCCTGCGCCGAAGAAGGCCGCTGCGGTGAAGGCCCCGGCGAAGAAAACGGCTGCAGTGAAGCGTGCTGTGAAGAAGCCGGCCCCGGCCAGGAGCGCCGAAGCCGTCCGCGCCGAAACCATCGCCCGCAAGTCGCTGCGCAAGCCGTCGGCACCAGGCGTGGAAGAACTCAAGTTCGGCATCGAGAGCGCCTTCGAGCGCCGCGCCACCTTGACCCTGCACGAGCTGGAAGGGTCGACCAAGCCGCTGGTCAACCGCGTGATCGACGGCCTGGAGAGCGGTGAGTTCCGCGTCGCCGAGCCGGACGGCCAGGGCGGCTGGAAGGTCAATGAGTGGCTGAAGAAAGCCGTGCTGCTGTATTTCCGCGTCAACGACATGGCGGTGGTCGATGCACGCCCGGCGCCGTTCTGGGACAAGGTCGAATCGCGCTTCGCCGGCTATGACGAAGCGAAGTTCCGCCGTGGTGGCGTGCGCGTGGTGCCGGGCGCGATCGCCCGCCGCGGTACCTACTTCGGCAAGGACGTGGTGCTGATGCCGAGCTTCACCAACATCGGCGCCCATGTCGGCGAAGGCACCATGGTCGACACCTGGGCCACCGTCGGTTCCTGCGCGCAGATCGGCCAGCACTGCCATCTGTCCGGCGGCGCCGGCATCGGTGGCGTGCTGGAGCCGCTGCAGGCCAGCCCGACCATCATCGAGGACCACTGCTTCATCGGTGCGCGTTCGGAAGTGGTGGAAGGCGTGGTGGTCGGCCACCACAGCGTGATCGGCATGGGCGTGTTCCTCAGCCAGAGCACCCGCATCTACAACCGTGCCACCGGCGAGGTCACCTACGGCTACATTCCGCCGTACAGCGTGGTGGTGTCCGGCTCGCTGCCGAGCAAGGACGGTACCCATTCGCTGTATTGCGCGGTGATCGTCAAGCAGGTTGATGCCAAGACCCGCAGCAAGACCAGCGTCAACGACCTGCTGCGCGGCCTGGCTGACTGAAGATGACGGCGCCGGAGGATCTGGCGCAGTCCGCGATCTACCAGCATCCGTCCGACACCCTGTTCGGGCGGATGCTGCCGCGCCTGCTGCACGCTCCACGCTGGGCCCGGCTGCGCCGCGCGCTGTCGCGGCGCTGGCCGATGCCGGCGCTGGTAAGCGATGTGCGCGACGTGGTCTACGTGAGCTGGTGGGTCGACGTACGCCAAGCGCCGATGCCACCACCAGGCCATCACTACGTGGTCCATGCCGGACGCACGCCCTACACCATCCTCAGCTACCGGCACGGCCACTTCGGGCCCGCGCTGGCCGGGCCGCTGCGCTCGCTGATGCCGTCTCCCCGGCAGAGCAACTGGCGCTGGTACCTGCGTCGTGACGACGATCGGGACGGGACGCCGGTGGTGCTGTTTGATCGCAACGTGATGGACCAGCTGGCCTTCGTCGCCGGCGCGCGCGCTTTCAGCGATGCCATGCAGCCGCATCTGTCGGTGCGCTTCGCGCACGTGGTGCGCGCCGATGGCGGTGGGTACACCCTGATCGAGGGCGGGCAGGGCAGTGCGCCGGCGCTGCACCTGCAGTGGCAGGGCGCTGCGGGCTGGGACGATGACGGGTGGGCGGCGGCCTTCGGCGGCCACCAGGCCCTGCTGCGCTTGCTGACCTGCCAGGACGAGGCCATCGCCCGCACCTGCGACCAGCGCTGGGCCAGCACCCGCATTGCCCTGCCGGTGGACATCGCGCAGCTGCAACCGCTGCAGCTGGAAGGCGAACAGCAGTGCCCGCGCCTGCAGGCGATGGGCGTGGCGCTGCACGAGGGGCTGGCCTTCCAGCTGCCAAGGGTACCTTTCCGGGTCGTGTCCGAGCGCCTGTTGTGAGATTCTGGCCCTCTGTTTTCCAGCATCACAGATGGCCATGAGCACCACTGTCTACGGTTTGAAGAACTGCGATACCTGCAAGAAGGCGACCAGGTGGCTGGACCGCTTCGGCGTGCCGTACACCTTCGTCGACTACCGCGACAACAAACCCAGCCCGGAAATGCTGCTGGCGTGGGCCGCGCAGCTGGGTGGCCTGGCCGCGATGGTCAACAGGTCCTCCACCACCTGGCGGCAGCTGCCGGACAACCGCAAGGCCGCCGATTCCGAGGCCGAATGGAAGCTGCTGCTGCGCGAGTACCCGCAGCTGATCAAGCGCCCGCTGGTGGTCACGGCCGATGGCACGGTCAGCCAGGGCTTCAGTGACAACGGCTTCAAGGCCCGCTTCGGCGTGGGTGACGCATGAGCGCGGTGCTCGACCTGACCTGCGAGCTGATCGCGCGGCCCTCGGTGACGCCCGATGATGCCGGTTGCCAGGCGCTGCTGGCGGCACGCCTGAAGCAGGCCGGGTTCCAGTGCGATCACCTGCGGCTGGGTGAGGTCGACAACCTGTGGGCGACCCACGGCCAGGGCGCGCCGGTACTGGTGCTGCTGGGCCATACCGACGTGGTGCCGACGGGCCCGCGTGAGGCCTGGGCCAGCGACCCGTTCATGCCGCAGATCCGTGACGGCGTGCTGTACGGCCGTGGCACCGCCGACATGAAGGGCAGCGTGGCGGCGTTCGTGGTGGCCGCCGAGCAGTTCGTTGCCGCGCATCCTGATCACCCCGGCACGCTGGCGGTGCTGCTGACCAGCGACGAGGAAGGCGACGCCATCGATGGCGTGCGCCACGTCGCACGCCTGTTCGCCGAACGCGGCCAGCGCATCGACTGGTGCATCACCGGCGAGCCGTCCTCGACTGCGACGCTGGGTGACCTGCTGCGCGTGGGGCGTCGCGGCAGCCTGTCGGCCAAGCTGCGCGTGCAGGGCGTGCAGGGCCACGTGGCGTATCCGGAGAAGGCACGCAACCCGATCCACCAGGCGGCGCCGGCCCTGGCCGAGCTGAGTGCGCGGCGCTGGGATGACGGCTACGAGAGTTTCCCGCCGACCAGCCTGCAGGTCTCCAACATCCATGCCGGTACCGGTGCCAACAACGTGATTCCCGGCGAGCTCGAGGTGGATTTCAACATCCGCTACAACCCGCACTGGGATGCATCGAAGCTGGAAGCGGAGATCACCGCGCTGCTGGAACGGCATGGCCTGCAGTACACGCTGAAGTGGCACCGCAGCGGCGAGCCGTTCTACACCCCGGAGGGCACGCTGCGCGCCACCGCGCGTGCGGTGCTGGCCGAGCACATCGGCCGTGCACCGGAAGAAAGCACCGGCGGCGGCACCTCCGATGCCCGCTTCATCGCGCCCTTGGGCGCGCAGTGCATCGAAGTGGGGCCGGTCAACGCCAGCATCCACCAGGTGGACGAGAACGTGCGCGTGGCCGATCTGGAGGCATTGCCGGGGCTGTACCAGCGGCTGGTGGAGCGGCTGCTGGCGTGAACCTGCGGCGCTGGGTGCCGACCGTTGGTCGGCACGCCTTTCGCCGGCATTGCTTTCCTGTAGGGCCGAGCCATGCTCGGCTGCTTCTGCAGGGAATGCCCAGCCGAGCATGGCTCGGCTCTACTCAGAAAAAATGAAGAATGGCGGCTTGATCGCTTTTTCCCAGTAGCTCGGCGCCGCCATGTAGAAGCGCTGCGCCTCGGCCCGGGCGAACCAGCGTGCGGCTGCGTCGGTGTCCTTCTCCACGCCCGGTGCACCGCGGCCCAGCAGCAGTCCGGCGAAGTACTGGCCAAACACATTGCCCTTCTCGCCGGCACGCTGGTACAGCTGCAGCGCACGTGCGGGATCGCGCGGCAGTCCCATGCCCTTTTCCAGCAGTGCGCCCAGGTCTACCTGCGCTTCGGCATCGCCACGCTCGGCGCGGCGCTGGATCTGCGCAACCAGTGGATGCACGGTGCCATCCTGTGCGGCCACCGCATCCGGTAGCCGTGACGATGAACTCCGGTAGCGCTCGTAGATCATTCCGCGCAGGCCCCAGCGCAGCGCCTGTTGCGCGTCGCCTCGCTGACGATAGGCCTTGGCGAGTGCGTAGAACGCATAGGGATTGCCGTGGTAGGCCGCCGCCAGATAGGCGCGTTCTCCGCGTCGCCAGGACGCACGCAGCACCGGCGCCGGATTGATGTGGGGGCTGTCGGCATGCCGCAGCGTGCCGGAGATCCAGATCCTGCCCAGTGCTTCTTCCGCCTTGGTGTTGTGGAAGGTCCAGGGTGTGACCGCGGCGGCGCGCTCGTAGTAGGCGATGGCGCGCGGATCGTTGAAGCGTTCGAAGGTTTCCGCGGTATCGAAGGCACCCTCGAAGCTGCCGTCGGTGCCGTGTTGCTCCAGGCCCTGCAGCTGGGCCGGCGGCAGGGGCGAGGGTGGGGCCAGGGTCTGGCAGGCGGTCAGGCCCAGGCAGAACAGGGCGGCCAGCGCCGCGTTGCGTCCAGTGCGGTGTTGCATTTCCATTACACGTTTCACGGCCGGCCATTATGCGCGCCGGGGAGTGGTTGCCAACGCAACGGTTGCACCATGCCGGAAAGCGGGGTAGGGTCAATGCCATGTCGATCCGCCTGGCCACCGCCGTCAATAACAACAACCGCAATAATCTGCGCGCGAATAATCGTGCGCGGCCGATGCGGGACTGCGCCCTGGGTAGATAGACAGCAACACACGCCCGGACACCAGAAAACCCGCATCGGTCGATGCGGGTTTTTTTGTGCCCGGGCGCAGCCTGCCCGGGCCTGGATGGCCGGTCGAACACCCTCCCACCCGTGAAATCCCCAACAGGAGCTCCCCCATGTGTTCGATCTTCGGAATCTTCGGCCTGCAGGCCGGTGACGATCTTCCCGCCCTGCGCCGGCACGCGCTGGAACTGTCGCAACGCCAGCGCCACCGTGGCCCGGACTGGAGCGGCGTGTACCTCGACGAAGGTGCGCTGCTGGTCCATGAACGGCTGGCCATCGTCGATCCGGCCGGTGGTTCGCAGCCGCTGCTGTCGGCCGATGGCCAGCTGGCGCTGGCGGTGAACGGCGAGATCTACAACCACCAGGCGTTGAAGGCGGCGCTGACCACCACCTACGACTTCCAGACCGGCTCGGACTGCGAGGTGATCAACGCGCTCTACCGCCAGGGCGGCGCGCCGGCGCAGTGGCTGGAACAGCTCAACGGCATCTTCGCCTTCGCGCTGTGGGACCGTGACAGTGGACGCGTGCTGGTGGCGCGCGACCCGGTGGGCGTGGTGCCGCTGTACTGGGGCCACGATGCCCAGGGGCGCTTGCGCGTCGCCTCGGAAATGAAGGCGCTGGTCGATACCTGTGCCGATGTCGCGCAGTTCCCGCCGGGCCACTATTTCGACAGTGCCAGCGGTGAGCTGGTGCGCTACTACCAGCAACCGTGGCGCGACTACGCCGACGTGCAGGGCCGCCAGGCCGATCTGGCTGAACTGCGCCAGGCGTTCGAGCATGCGGTGGAGCGCCAGCTGATGAGCGATGTGCCTTATGGCGTGCTGCTGTCCGGTGGCCTGGACTCGTCGCTGGTGGCGGCGGTGGCCGCGCGCTATGCACGTCGTCGCATCGAGGATGGGGGACAGACCGAAGCCTGGTGGCCGCGCCTGCACTCGTTCGCGATCGGCTTGAAGGGCTCGCCCGATCTGGCCGCCGCAGCGATCGCCGCCGAAGCGCTGGGCACCGTGCATCACGGTTTCGAGTACACGTTCGAGGAAGGCCTCGATGCGCTGCCGGAGGTGATCCGCCACATCGAGACCTACGACGTCACCACCATCCGCGCATCGACGCCGATGTTCCTGCTGGCGCGGCGGATCAAGGCGATGGGCGTGAAAATGGTGCTCTCCGGCGAGGGCAGCGACGAGATCTTCGGGGGCTACCTGTACTTCCACAAGGCACCGGATGCGCGTGAATTCCACGACGAGCTGGTACGCAAGCTCGACGCCCTGCACAACTACGACTGCCTGCGCGCCAACAAGTCGATGATGGCCTGGGGCGTGGAGCCGCGCGTGCCGTTCCTGGACCGTGAGTTCCTCGATGTGGCAATGCGCTTCGATGCCGCACACAAGATGGTCGGTGCCGGTTTTGGCGGCCGCCGTATCGAGAAGGCCGTGTTGCGCGAGGCGTTCGACGGCTACCTGCCGGACAGCATCCTGTGGCGGCAGAAGGAACAGTTCAGCGATGGCGTGGGCTATGGCTGGATCGATGGGCTGAAGGCACATGCCGAGGCGCAGGTGAGCGACCGTGTACTGGCGGCCGCCGACAAGCGCTTCCCGCACAACCCGCCGCAGACCAAGGAGGCGTACTACTACCGCCACCTGTTCGAGCAGTTCTTCCCGAGCCGGGCAGCGGCCGAGACCGTGCCGGGAGGCAAGTCGATCGCCTGTTCGTCGCCCGCGGCCATCGCCTGGGACGCCAGCTTCGCCGCGGCGGCGGATCCGTCGGGTCGCGCGATCGCCGGCGTGCACGAGCAGGCACTGGCCTAAGCACCCCCAAAAGGGGACGGAGGGGATTAAGTCGTTTGTGCCATTAACGCCTTAATCCCCTCCGTCCCCTTTTTGTATGATCGCCCCCTGCACATTGGGGAATGTTCATGGACGTACAGGCAGGCGGCAACGCGCCGCCCACGAAATGGGGATGGCGCTACCTGGCCTGGGCCGGGGTTCCGTTGCTGGCTGGCGTGCTGCTGGCGCGGTATGCCGGGCCGGCGGCGCCCGAGGCGGTTGCCCGTGCCTCCGTCGCCGCCGAAGGCGGCTGGGTGCAGCATCTGGCGTCTCCGCTGGGCCTGTTCCTGCTGCAGCTGCTGGTACTGCTGCTGGTGGCCAAGGGCGCGGGGGCGCTGCTCAAGCGCATGGGACAGCCGGCGGTGATCGGCGAAATGGCCGCTGGCCTGATGATGGGGCCGCTGGTGCTTGGCAGCCTGCTGCCGCAGCTGCATGGTGCGCTGTTCCCGGCCAGTTCGCTGGGCCCGCTGGGCATGCTCAGCCAGCTGGGCGTGCTGATGTTCCTGCTGGTGGCCGGTGCCGAACTGGACCTGGCGGCGCTGCGTGGCCGCCGGCGTTTCGCCTTTACCGTCAGCCATGCCGGCATTGCAGTGCCGTTCGTGCTCGGCGTCGCCTTGGCGATCTGGCTGTATCCGCAGCACGGCCCACAGGGTGTGGGCTTCACCGCATTCGCACTTTTCGTAGGCATCTCGATGAGCATCACGGCCTTCCCCGTGCTGCTGCGCATCCTGGCCGACCGCGGGATCACACAGACGCCGCTGGGGCAGACCGCGATCGCCTGCGCTGCCTTGGGCGATGCCACCGCGTGGTGCCTGCTGGCGCTGATCGTGGCTGCCGCCCAGGCCAGCGGCTGGTTGCCGGCCAGCCTCAACCTGGTGTGCGTGGTCGCGTTCGTGGCGCTGATGCTGGGGCTGGTGAAGCCGTGGTTCGCGCGCCGGCAGATTGCGCCGGGCCGTGAGGGGCGCTGGCTGCTCGGCATCCTGCTGCTGTCGCTGGGCAGTGCGCTGGTCACCGAGATGCTGGGCATCCACGCGCTGTTCGGCGCGTTCGCTGCGGGTGTCGCGGTATCGTCGAACGCGCAGCTGCGTGACCTGCTGATGGCCCGTGTCGAGCCGTTCGCGGTCACGCTGCTGCTGCCGTTGTTCTTCGCCATGACCGGGCTGCGCATGCGCGCCGATGCGCTGCAGGCCAGCGACATCGTGCTGTGCGTGGTGGTGATCGCGGTGGCCACGACGGGCAAGCTGCTGGGCACCTTCAGTGCCGCGCGCAGTGCCGGCATGCCCACGCGCGAAGCGTGGCGGCTGGGCGCGCTGATGAACACCCGCGGCCTGATGGAGCTGATCGTGCTCAACCTGGGGTATGAGCTGGGCCTGCTCGGTGACCGCCTGTTCGCGGTGCTGGTGATCATGGCGCTGGTGACCACGGCGATGACCGGGCCGCTGCTGAACCTGATCGAACGGCGCAGGGCCTGAACGTTGAACGGTAGTGCCGGCCGCTGGCCGGCAACCTGATGATGCTGGACACACCTGCATGGATGCCGGCCAGCGGCCGGCACTACCGCGCTGGCACCAGTGTCATCACGTGCTGCGTCTTGCCCGGCAGGAACGGTGTCGGGCGCCCATGCACCCAGTCCTCGTGGCCGGCACCCCAGTAGGGTGACAGCGGATGGCCGCTCTGGCCGCCGGGCATGTGCACGATGCCGTCGGCCTCGTGGCCGGGCGAGACCACCATGCGCTCGGAGGCGCCGAAGTTCGGCGTCTGCACGCGCGGCATGTCCCGGTCGCCGGGCAGGCGGTCGGCGGGCATGCACAGCCAGCGCTTGGCGATGTCCGGCAGCGCCCGTGCGATGGGGTGGCAGATCGCCGCGGTATTGCGTTCACCCCAGCTGCGCTTGGCCAGCGGCCCCTGCTTGGCCAGCTCACCCTCGGTACGGCGGGCGGCGTCGATCAGCAGCGCATCCCAGCTGTCGAAGGCCGGTGGCAGCAGGTTGGCCGGGCGCTGTTCCAGCATCGGCCAGGCCACGCCTTCCAGCTGTGCCAGGCGTGGGTCCAGGTAGGCATCGCCCAGCTGCGCGTTGGCCGGGGCCAGCAGTGCATCGGACAGCGTGGCCATGACCTGCGTGCGGAATTCACGCACCACCCGGTAGCTGACCGAACTGGCCGAGGCGCGCCCGCCCCATTGATGGCTGGCCTCCTTCAAACGCTTCAGCGCAGGGTCGTCACTGCGTTCGATGACGTCGTGCAGCAGAGCCCACCAGCGCTGCAGGAACACCGCGCGGTCGTCGAGCTGGATCGCCAGAAGGTCGTGCTCGTCGAAGCGCTCCTGGATTGCCAGCAGGTCGCGGATCTGCCGCGCCCGCGCACCCAGGTCATAGCCGCCGTTGCCGACGCTGGCGAGTGCCTCGCCGTCGAGGACGCGTCCATTGGCGGTCCACAGGCGATGGTTGGGGGGATCGATCAATGCCGGCGAGGCATCGCTGCGGATCGGCCACGGCGCGCAGCCCTGGTTGCTGGCGGCATTGAAGCCGGCCGGTGCACAGCCGGGGCCGCGGTCCGGGCGAGCGCCGATCAGGCGCCAGGCAATGCGCCCGCTGCGATCACCGACCACCAGGTTCTGTGCGGGGATGCCGGCACGGTCGGCGAAGTGCAGTGCACCGTCGAGGTCACCGGCGCGGGCCAGGTCAGCGAAATCCAGGCGTACGGCACCGGGCAGGTGTGCGACCCAGCGCAGGGCGTCGCCACTGCCATCGGCATGGGTATGCAGGATCGGCCCCCAGTCGGTTTCGCGCACCGCGAACAGCACGTCGGCCTGGCCGGCCACGGCGATGCGCTCTTCGTGCACGGTCACGGCGGCGCTGGCCGGTTCCGTGCGATAGTCCGCCGTGTCGATGTAGCTGTTGGTGAAGCCCCAGGCGACGTGCCCGTTGCTGCCGACGATCACCGCCGGCAGGCCCGGCAGGGAGAAGCCGGTGACATCGACCTGGCCGCCGGCGGCCTGCGGGTCGGGGTAGCGCAGGCGCACGCGGAACCACAGGCCGGGTGCACGCAGGCCCAGGTGCATGTCGTCGGCAACGATGGCGCGGCCGTCGGCGGTAAGCGCGCCGGCCACCGCGAAGTTGTTGCTGCCGATGACGTCGCCCTCTTCCTGCTCAGTGCCCGTTTTTCCCTTCAATGTGCGCAGGTCCAGCTGGCTGGCATCGGGCAGGGCGGCGTTGCCGGTGGGTTCGCCAAACAGCGGCCCATCCCATTCGGTGCCGTCGTGGGCGATCAGTGCGTACAGCGCCGGCGGCACCACTGCGCGGATGCGGCTGAGCGCAAGCTCGGTCTGGTTGCCGGGGTCCTGCAGGTCGGCATACATGGCCAGCCCGGTCAGCACGCTGTCGCTGGCCTGCCACGGTTGTGGTGATTGCCGCAGCAGCAGGTAGGCCCACGGGCGCACGGAGAGATCGGCCAGGCCTTCGTTGACGCCATCCACGTAGGCGCGCACGGCCGTGCCGTTGTCGCCCAGTGCGGCCTGCAGATTCGCCTCGGTGCGTGCACGCAGCCGATGCACGCGCATGCGCTTGTCGGCGTCGATGGCCTTCGGCCCGAACAGCGCCGACAGCTCGCCAGCGGCACTGCGGCGCATCAGGTCCATCTCGAAATAACGTTCCTGCGCGTGTACGCGGCCGAGCGCACGCATCGCGTCGGCCTGGCTGCCGGCAGTGATGGTGACCACGCCCAGCCCATCGCGCTCGATGGTGACCGGCTGGGCCAGCCCCGGCAGCGCATGCTCGCCGTCCAGGTCGGCCAGGCTGCCGCGCAGCAGCAGCCACAGCACCAGTGCGGTGACCAGCACAATGGCGATCAACACGCCCAGCACCCAACGCCATGTACGTCGCATCGCACGTCCTTTCCGAACTCGTGGGCCGATTGTAGCCGCAGGCGCAACTGCGACTGATTCCGATTAGATCACCGTATTTTGAAATGCGGCACCCTATGCCGCATCGATTCACAGGAGCCCCCCATGAAAGGCAACCCGGACGTCATCGCCTGCCTGAAGGAACTGCTGCGCGGCGAGCTTGCTGCGCGCGACCAGTACTTCATCCATTCCCGCCGCTACGAGGACCAGGGCCTGTTCGCGCTGTACGAACGCCTGAACCACGAGATGGAAGAGGAAACCCAGCATGCCGATGCGCTGCTGCGCCGGATCCTGTTCCTGGGTGGCGACCCGGACATGCGCCCGCATGCCACCGAGCCGGGCAAGACCGTGGAGGAGATGCTGCAGAAGGATCTCGATACTGAATACGCCGTTCGGAACAATCTCGCCGCCGGCATGAAGCTGTGCGAGGAGAAGGGCGATTACGTGAGCCGCGACATCCTGCTGGCGCAGCTGAAGGACACCGAGGAAGACCACGCCTGGTGGCTGGAGCAGCAGCTGGGCCTGATCAAGCGCATCGGCCTGGAGCTGTACCAGCTGAGCAAGATCGACGGCAACGGCGCCCCGGCGCACTGAGCGGGCATCGTTTTTTGTAGAGCCGAGCCAATGCTCGGCTGCCTTCCGGTAGAGCCGACCGCTGGTCGGCTGCTCTGCAGAAAGCAGCCGACCAGCGGTCGGCTCTACCAGGAGCCAAAAGCAGCCGACCAGCGGTCGGCTCTACCTGGAGCCAAAAGCAGCCGACCAGCGGTCGGCTCTACCAGCAGCACAGCGTTCTGTCGCCCGCCAGCACCGGAGCACCGCCAGCCAGCCTTCGCCCGCCAGCCGCTCCACCGCCCGCCAGCCGACAACGAAAAAGCCGGGGAATGCCCCGGCTTTTTCGTGCCTGGGGTCAGAGCCCTTTCCCATGGAAAGGGATCCGACCCCGTACCTCTTATTCCACCGACAGCCCTTCCACCTTCTGCCAGCCGCGCGGCAGCAGGTGGCCGCGGGTGGCACGGGCGCCGAGGTAGGCGTCGAGCTCGTTGAACTTCAGGCCCATGGTGCGCTGGCCGCTGCGCACCTGCAGGGTCTGCCCCGGGCTGATCGCCACGATGGCGACCACGCGTTCGGTGGCGAGCTTGGCCTTCGGGATCTCGATGATCTTGTTGCCCTTGCCCTTGTCCAGTTCCGGCAGGTCGTTGGCGGCGATCGCCAGCAGGTTGCCGGAGCTGGTCACCGCCACGATGCGGTCGGTGGCCACGTTGGCGACCACCGACGGGGTCAGTACCGACGAGCCGGACGACAGGTTCAGCATCGCCTTGCCGGCCTTGTTGCGGCCGATCAGGTTCTCGAAGCGGGTGACGAAGCCATAGCCATGACTGGAGGCCAGCACGAAGCGGGCATCTGGCTCGGCACTGGCCAGGGTCACGAAGCTGGTACCGGGAGCCGGCGAGAAGCGGCCGGTCAGCGGTTCGCCATTGCCACGCGCGGAGGGCAGGGTATGCACCGGCGTCGAGTAGGCGCGGCCTTCGCTGTCGAGGAACGCGACCTGCTGGGTGCTGCGCGCACGCACTGCGCCCTGCAGGGCGTCGCCGTCGCGGTAGGACAGGGCGGAAGCATCGACGTCGTGGCCCTTGGCCGCTCGGATCCAGCCCTTCTCCGACAGCACCACGGTCATCGGCTCGCTCGGCACCAGCTCGGTCTCGTCGATGGCCTGCGCGGCCTGGCGCTGCACCAGCGGCGAGCGGCGTGCGTCGCCGAACTTCCTGGCGTCGGCGGTCAGTTCGTCGCGGATCAGCTTCTTCAGCTTGGCCTTGCTGTCGAGGATGCCGAGGATCTTCTCGCGCTCCTTGGCCAGCTCGTCCTGCTCGCCGCGGATCTTCATCTCTTCCAGGCGGGCCAGCTGCTTCAGCTTGGTTTCCAGGATGTACTCGGCCTGTTCCTCGGACAGGCCGAAGCGCGCGATCAGCGCCGCCTTCGGTTCGTCCTCGGTACGGATGATGTGGATCACCTCGTCCAGGTTGAGGAAGGCGACCAGCAGGCCTTCCAGAAGGTGCAGGCGGCGCTCGACCTTCTGCAGGCGGTGCTGCAGGCGGCGGGTGACGGTGTTGCTGCGGAAGGTCAGCCATTCGCTGAGCAGCATCTTCAGGTTCTTCACCTGCGGACGGCCGTCCAGCCCGATCACGTTGAGGTTGACGCGGTAGCTGCGCTCCAGGTCCGTGGTCGCGAACAGGTGGCCCATCAGCTGGTCGGCGTCGACGCGGTTGGAACGTGGCACCAGCACCACGCGCACCGGGTTGGCGTGGTCGGATTCGTCGCGGATGTCTTCCAGCCACGGCAGCTTCTTGGCGCGCATCTGCGCGGCGATCTGCTCGATCACCTTCGACGGCGACACCTGGAACGGCAGCGCCGTCACCACGATGTTGCTGGCCTCCTTGGTGAAGGTCGCACGTGCACGCACGCTGCCGTTGCCGGTCTCGTAGATGTTCCGCAGGTCGTTGGCCGAGGTGATGATCTCGGCGCTGGACGGATAGTCCGGGCCCTGCACGTGCTCGCACAGGTCGCGCACGCTGGCATCGGGGTTGTCCAGCAGGTGCAGCAGTGCGCTGACGATCTCGTTGAGATTGTGCGGCGGCACGTCGGTGGCCATGCCCACGGCGATGCCGGTGGTGCCGTTGAGCAGCAGGTGCGGCAGCCGTGCCGGCATCCAGGTCGGCTCCTGCAGGGTGCCGTCGAAGTTCGGTGCCCAGTCGGTGGTGCCCTGGCCCAGTTCGCCCAGCAGCACTTCGGCGATCGGGGTCAGCTTGGATTCGGTGTAACGCATCGCCGCGAACGACTTCGGGTCGTCGCTGGAGCCGAAGTTGCCCTGGCCCTCGATCAGCGGATAGCGGTACGAGAACGGCTGTGCCATCAGCACCAGGGCCTCGTAGCACGCGCTGTCGCCGTGCGGGTGGTACTTACCGATGACGTCACCGACAGTGCGCGCGGACTTCTTCGGTTTGGACGCGGCATTCAGGCCCAGCTCGCTCATCGAATAGATGATGCGGCGCTGCACCGGCTTCAGGCCGTCGCCGATGAACGGCAGGGCGCGGTCCAGGACCACATACATCGAGTAGTCGAGGTAGGCGCGTTCGGCGTACTCGCGCAGCGGCAGTTGTTCGAATCCGTGGAACACGGGGCGGGCAAGTTCGGTCATGCGGCGTTGTTACCTGTTGTCGGGAGGCGGCGACGGCGGTCGCCGCTCGCAATCCTGTGATTATCCGGATGCGGCGGGGGATGCCAAGCCGCGCGCAGGGTCCAGCCCGGTTTCCAGGCCGTGCCCGGCCCGTGCCAGGTAGCGACCGGGCGGCAGCCCGAAGTGGCGGCGGAACACGGTAACGAACGCGCTGGCGCTGCTGAAGCCCAGCGCGTGGGCGATGTCGGCCACGCTGCGGCCGTCGGTCAGCTGGCGCAGGGCCTCTGACAGGCGCGCCTGCTGCCGCCACTGGGCGAAGCTGAGCGTGGTCTCGTCGCGGAAGTGACGGGTCAGGCTGCGCGGTGACAGACCGGCCCAATGCGCCCATTCGGCCAGGCTGCGTTCGTCGGAGGGGTCGGCCAGCAACTGCGAGGCGATCTTCAGCAGGCGCCGGTCGTGCGGCATCGGCAGGTGCATGCGCTGGCGCGGCGCGGTGCGGATCTCGTCCAGCAGCACGTCGATGATGTGCTGGCGCTCGGGCGTGGTGTCATGGCCGAGCGGCCATTCGCAGATGCGGTCGGCCAGCGCCTGCGCCAGCTTGGACAGGCCAAGCACGCAGGGGTCGGCGGGCAGGGTGGCGCAGGCCGGTGCAGCCAGTGCCATGCCCCAGCCGCGCAACGGGCCGTCGAGGGTGACGGTGTGCGGTTCCAGCGGCGGCATCCAGCCGGCCGAGCCCGGCGCCAGCGACCACGTGCCATGCGAGGTGCGGGTGGTCAGCAGGCCGCGTTCGACGCAGATCAACTGGGCACGCTGGTGGTGGTGCCAGTCGACCTCGCGGGCCAGGCCCTGCTGGCTGTCGAAGCGGAAGGCGATGACCGGCGGGCCGTCGTTGCGCTCGAACCAGTCCAGTGCCTCATCTCTGAGTAGGCGTTTGGGAACCTGAATTTCTGCCTTGTTCATCATGTCCGCTGGCTGAAATGTGACATCCATTGGCTGGATTGTACTACCGGGCCACCTGACCAGATCATTAAGGTAGGCGCCTTCACTGATCGAGCCCGCTGCTGCAACACAGCATTCGATGCCAGATCGAATATTTCCATTGAGAAATATTTTTTTTGGAAGAGAATGCTCCCCCATGATCTGTCCTGCAACCACTCCCCCCAGCTTCGGCCTGCTGCTGCGCCAGGTGCGCGACGGCCTGGTGCGCCAACTCGACGCGTCCATGGCGGAAGAAGATCTGGGAATCGGCTTCACCCATTACATCGGGTTGAAGGTGCTTTCCCACATGGCGCCCTGCACCGCCAACGAACTGGCGCAGGCCATCGACCAGGTGCCCAGCGCGGTCACCCGCCTGCTGGACAAGCTGGAGGCGCTGGGCTGCGTCCGCCGCGAGGCGCATGCGCAGGACCGGCGGGCACTGCAGATCGTGCTGACCGACGAAGGCCGTGCGTTGTGGGCGCGGCTGAAGCTGCGCGGCGACGCGGTGATGGATTACGCGCTGCGTGATCTTTCCGCCGACGAGCGCACGCTGCTGCTGTCCCTCCTTACCCGAATCCGCGATTCACTGACGACCCCATGAACCCGATCCCGCATTCCACTCTCCGCCGGTCCGGGCGCGCGCTGCTGGTGTCAGCGCTGGCGCTGGCCCTGGCCGCCTGCGCCAGCAGTCGTGGCCTCAACCCGCAGGGCCACGTGCTTGACGTGGACAGCCTGCACAGCGAACGCACCCTGGCTGACACCGACCTGAGCGCCGCCGGCTTCCCGGCGCAGGACTGGTGGAAGGCACTGGGCGATGCGCAGCTGGACGCACTGGTCGCCGAAGGCCTGGCCGGTCATCCGAGCCTGGATGCCGCCGACGCGCGCCTGCGCCAGGCCCAGGCCCAGGTCGGTACCGCGCGCGCCGACGAGCTGCCCAGCCTGTCGGTGTCCGGCGGCTACACCGGCCTGCGCCTGCCCGAGTCGATGGTCGGCAGCGAGATGGGCGGCCGCTATGGCGGCAGCAGCCAGGTCGCCTTCGATTTCAGCTACGGCGTGGACCTGTGGGGCGGCAAGCGCGCTGCCTGGGAAGCCGCCGTGGATGGCGCGCATGCCGCCACCGTTGAAGCCCAGGCCGCACGCCTGAACCTGTCCACCGGCATTGCCCAGGCCTATGCCGACCTGGCCTACGCGTGGCAGCTCAACGACGTGGCCGAGGAAGAACTGACCCGCTCGCAGAAATCGCTGCAGCTGACCCGCCAGCGCCGCAGCGCCGGCATCGACAGCGATCTGCAGGTGCGCCAGGCCGAGGCCCGCGTGCCGGCCGCGCAGCAGCAGGTGCTGGCCGCGCAGCAGCGCATCGACGCCGCCCGCACCGCGCTGGCTGCACTGGTCGGCAAGGGGCCGGACCGTGGCCTGTCGATCCAGCGCCCGCAGCCGTTGAACCCGATGGCACTGCAGCTGCCGGGCGTACTGCCCAGCGAACTGCTCGGCCGTCGCCCCGACATCGTGGCTGCGCGCTGGCGCGTGGAAGCGGCCGACAAGCAGATCAAGGTCGCCAAGACCAAGTTCTACCCGAGCTTCAACCTGACCGCGCTGGCCGGCGTGGTCGCCCCGAACGTGGGTGACCTGCTGAAGAGCAGCTCGACCTTCGCCTACATCGGCCCGGCGTTGAGCCTGCCGATCTTCGAAGGCGGCAAGCTGCGCGCCAACCTGGCCAACACCGACGCGCAGTACGACCTGGCGGTGGCCAACTACAACCAGGCCGTGCTCGATGCACTGCGCGACGTCGCCGACCAGGTCAACGCGGTGCGCTCGCTGGCGCAGCAGGCGCACGCGCAGCAGCAGGCAGTGGACACCGCACGCTCGGCCTTCGACCTGGCCCAGCAGCGCTACCGCGCCGGCATCGGCAGCTACCTGGACGTGCTGACCGCGCAGTCCACCCTGCTGCAGTCGCAGCAGCAGCTGGCCGGCCTGCAGTCGCAGCAGGTGCAGACCTCGGTGCGCCTGAGCAAGGCGCTGGGCGGTGGTTTGCAGCCCGCCGACACCGACCGCGCACCGATCGCCTCCCATTCCGATTCCTCGCATTCCTGAAGACTTCCGCCATGAGCCAGACCCAAGACACTGCGGCCCCGGCCGCCCCCAACCGCCGCGGCAACCTGCTGCGCGGCCTGTTCGTGATCGTCGTGCTGCTGCTTGCCGCACTGGCGCTGTGGTACTTCATGTTCGGCCGTTGGTTCGAAGAGACCGACGATGCCTACGTGCAGGGCAACCTGGTGCAGATCACCCCGCTGGTGGCCGGTACCGTGGTCGCCATCAACGCCGATGACGGCATGCGCGTGGAGCGCGGCCAGCTGCTGGTGCAGCTGGACCCGTCCGACACCTCGGTGGCGCTGCAGCAGGCCGAGGCCAACCTGGCCAAGACCGTGCGCCAGACCCGTGGCCTGTACCGCAGCGTGGAAGGCGCGCAGGCGGACCTGAACGCCCGCCAGGTGACCCTGAAGCGCGTACGCGAGGACTTCGCCCGCCGCAAGGATCTGGCCGCCACTGGCGCCATTTCCAACGAAGAACTGGCCCACGCCCGCGACGAGCTGGCGGCGGCCGAAGCGGCCGTGGCCGGTTCGCGCGAGACCGTCGAGCGCAACCGCGCGCTGGTCGACGACACCGTGATCGCCACCCAGCCGGACGTGCAGGCCGCCGCCGCGCAGCTGCGCCAGGCGTTCCTCAACAACGCCCGCGCCGGCATCGTCGCGCCGGTCACCGGCTACGTCGCCCGTCGTTCGGTGCAGGTGGGCCAGCGCGTGCAGCCGGGCAATGCCCTGATGGCCGTGGTGCCGACCGAGCAGATGTGGATCGAGGCCAACTTCAAGGAAACCCAGCTGCGCCATATGCGCCTGGGCCAGGAAGTGGAGCTGAAGTCGGACCTGTATGCCGGTGACGTGAAGTACAAGGGCCGCATCCAGAGCCTGGGCCTGGGTACCGGCTCGGCGTTCTCGCTGTTGCCGGCGCAGAACGCCAGCGGCAACTGGATCAAGATCGTGCAGCGCGTGCCGGTGCGCATCGCCATCGATGCCAAGCAGCTGGCCGAACACCCGCTGCGCATCGGCCTGTCGATGAAGGCCGAAGTGAGCCTGCGCGACCAGAAGGGTGAAGTACTGCCGAGCACCCCGGCCAAGGGCACCGTGTTCGACACCGACGTATATGCCAAGCAGCTGCATGATGCCGATGAGGTGATCCACACGATCATCCAGGGCAACCTGCCGCAGCAACAGGCAAAGGTGGGCTGAGGTCGCCATGTCCGCACAAGCTCCAGCCGCACCCGGCGCTCCGGGTGCACCGGCGGCGCCGGGTGCGGCCTCCGGGTTCCTGCCACCCAGCGTCGCCCTGTGCACCGTGGGCCTGGCGATGGCGTCGTTCATGCAGGTGCTCGACACCACCATCGCCAACGTTTCACTGCCGACCATCGCCGGTAATCTCGGCGCCAGCTCGCAGCAGGCGACCTGGGTCATCACTTCGTTCGCGGTCAGCACGGCCATCGCGCTGCCGCTGACCGGCTGGCTCAGCCGTCGCTTCGGCGAGCGCAAGCTGTTCGTCTGGGCCACGCTGGCCTTCGTCATCACCTCGCTGCTGTGCGGCCTGGCGCAGAGCATGGGCATGCTGGTGCTGTCGCGTGCGCTGCAGGGTTTCGTGGCCGGCCCGATGTACCCGATCACGCAGTCGCTGCTGGTCTCGATCTATCCGCGCGAGAAACGCGGACAGGCATTGGCGCTGCTGGCGATGATCACGGTGGTGGCGCCCATCTGCGGTCCGATCCTCGGTGGTTGGATCACCGACAACTACAGCTGGGAGTGGATCTTCCTGATCAACGTGCCACTGGGCATCTTCGCCGCGCTGGTGGTGGGCAACCAGCTGAAGGGACGCCCGGAGCAGATCGAGAAGCCGAAGATGGACTACGTCGGCCTGGTCACCCTGGTGATCGGTGTCGGTGCCCTGCAGCTGGTGCTCGACCTGGGCAACGACGAGGACTGGTTCTCGTCGATGAAGATCGTGGTGCTGGCCTGCGTGGCGGTGGTGACGCTGACGGTGTTCCTGATCTGGGAGCTGACCGACAAGGATCCGATCGTCGACCTGAAGCTGTTCCGGCACCGCAACTTCCGCGCCGGCACGCTGGCGATGGTGGTGGCCTACGCGGCGTTCTTCAGCGTGGCGCTGCTGATCCCGCAGTGGCTGCAGCGTGACATGGGCTACACCGCGATCTGGGCAGGCCTGGCGACCGCGCCGATCGGCATCCTGCCGGTGATCATGACGCCATTCGTCGGCAAGTACGCATCGCGCTTCGACATGCGCATGCTGGCCACGGTGGCCTTCATCGTGCTGTCGATGACCAGCTTCCTGCGTTCGAACTTCAACCTGCAGGTGGACTACATGCACGTGGCCGGCGTGCAGCTGATCATGGGCATCGGCGTCGCGCTGTTCTTCATGCCGGTGCTGCAGATCCTGCTGTCGGACCTGGATGGGCGCGAGATCGCGGCGGGCTCCGGCCTGGCCACGTTCCTGCGTACGCTGGGTGGCAGCTTCGCGGCGTCACTGACGACGTGGCTGTGGGCGCGGCGTACCCAGGTGCACCATGCCGACCTGACCGAGCACATCTCGGCCTATCAGCCCGGCATGCAGGACCAGGTGACGGCGATGGGGCAGGGCGACCTGCAACACGGTGCAGCGGTACTGAACAACATGATCAACCACCAGGCATCGCAGATGGGCTTCAACGACATCTTCTTCCTGCTGGGCTGGATCTTCCTGGCGATCATCACGTTCCTGTGGCTGGCCAAGCCGCCGTTCGGCGCGGGTGCAGGTGCTGCCGCCGGCGGCGGGCACTGACCGTTCATTGCTGTTGAAACGCAGAAACCCCGCCGCAAGGCGGGGTTTTTCTTTTGGTGGATCCACGCCACGCATGGATGGATCTCGGGGCGTGAATTCCCAGACCCCGGAAACGAAAAAACCCGCTTTCGCGGGTTTGATCATCTTGAGTCGTGGTGCCCAGGAGAGGACTCGAACCTCCACGGTTTTACCCGCTAGTACCTGAAACTAGTGCGTCTACCAATTCCGCCACCTGGGCGACTCAGGAGATGAATTATGGGGAGCCACAGAAGATGTGTCAACAACATTTCACACTTTTTTCTGGGGCTGCACGCCCAGGTGATGCAGCAGGCTGCGCATCGCCGATGACAGTCGTGTCCACTCGGCAAAGCACGCGCACAGGCGTCGTTGCGCCCACGCATCGGCGAGCGGTACGGCGACGGTGTGCGTGCTGCGCCGATGCTGGCGCGCGATGGTCCGCGGCGCGATGCCGACGCCGATGCCGTGGCCGACCATGATGCACACGCCTTCGAAGGTCTTCATGCGGATGCGTACATCCAGGCGGCGCCCGATGTCGCGCGCCTGGGCCTCGATGTAGGTCTGCAGTGCATTGCCGTCGGCCAGGGCAACGAAGGTCTCTCCGGCAGCCTCGGCAAAAGCCAGGCTGCGCCGGGTCGCGAAGCGGTGGTCGGCCGGCAGCAGCATCACCAGGGGATCTTCGGCGACCACATGCTGCTGCAGGCCGGCAGCGTCGACCGCATCGCTGATGATGCCGGCTTCGGCCTGGCCGGCACTGATCGCGCGTACGACTTCGGGGCTGGTGCGCTCCAGCAGTTCGACATGCAGGCGTGGGCGTTCGGCCAGCCACGGCGCGAGCCGCGAGGGCAGGTAGTTGGTCAGCGCGGCGGTGTTGGCATACAGGTGCAGGGTGCCGCGCGCACCCTGCGCGAACGCCTGTAGTTCGCCACGCAGCTGTGCCTGCTGCTGCAGGATCAGGCGTGCGTGGTGGGCGAGGGCGGCGCCGGCCTCGGTCAGGCTGACGCCGCGTGGGTGCCGGTGCAACAGCGCGGTGCCGGCATCGGCTTCGATCGTGCGCAGGCGCTCGCTGGCTGAACCCAATGCCAGGTTTGCCTGTGCCGCGCCGGCGGTGATGCTGCCGGCTTCGGCGATTGCCAGGAACAGGCGCAGGTCGGCGATGTCCATCCGCATGTCGTGCCTCATTGCTGATCCGGCGCCTTCGGGTCAGCCGAAGGCTGGGCCGGGAAGACCGCATTGTGCGCCTGGCGAGGGCCCGGTCCAATGAAGCCATGCATGAATCGACATACTTCTATTTGCTGCTGGTGGTGGTGTTCGTGCTGGCCGGCGTGGTCAAGGGCGTGACAGGGATGGGGTTGCCGACGGTGGCGATGGGCCTGCTGGGCAGCACCCTGTCACCGGTGGCGGCGGCGTCGATGCTGTTCATTCCAACCTTCGTCACCAATGCGTGGCAACTGCTGTCCGGGCCGTCGCTGGGCCACATCGTGCGGCGTTTGTGGCCGATGATGCTTGCCGTGGTGGTGGTGACGCTGGGTTCGGCCGCACTGCTGGTGCGGGTCGATCGCACCTGGTCGCGCGTTGCGCTGGGCGTGGCATTGGTGGTCTATGCCGCCTATGCGTTGCTCGCGCCGGTGTTCCGCGTGCCGCAGCGGCGCGAGCGCTGGCTGGGGCCGCTGGTGGGTGCGCTGTCCGGCGTGGTGACGGGGGCGACGGGTGTGTTCGTGATGCCGGCGGTGCCGTACCTGCAGTCGCTGGGATTGCAGCGCGAGGAGCTGGTGCAGGCGCTCGGGCTGGCGTTCACCGTGTCGACGATTTCGCTGACCACCGGTCTGGTGCTGCACGGTGCGTTCGGCATCCAGCAGCTGGGGCTGAGTGCGCTGGCGGTGCTGCCGGCGCTGCTGGGCATGTGGCTGGGCCAGGTGATCCGGCAGCGCATCAGCGCGCGCGTGTTCCGCGCCTGCTTCCTGGGGTTCCTGCTGCTGCTCGGGCTGGAACTGGTGCTGCGGCCGTTGTTCTGATGCCGGATCCGGGGCATGAAAAAACCCGCTTTCGCGGGTTTTTCTCATTCTCGACGTGGTGCCCAGGAGAGGACTCGAACCTCCACGGTTTTACCCGCTAGTACCTGAAACTAGTGCGTCTACCAATTCCGCCACCTGGGCGTCGAGGAGCGAGATTATGGGGTGCCGTGACGGGGGTGTCAACACTTTTTGCTGATCCCGGGTCGGTTGCCGTTGCGCATGCGAAACGGGCTCTGCCCCCCATCTCACTCGCTTGGGGCCAGAGCCCTTTCCTCTGGAAAGGAATCCGACCCCGGCTGCCGGATCACAGGCAAAAAAAATCCCCGCCGAAGCGAGGAGTTTTTTCGTTGGTGCCCAGGAGAGGACTCGAACCTCCACGGTTTTACCCGCTAGTACCTGAAACTAGTGCGTCTACCAATTCCGCCACCTGGGCGTTCCAGAGGCGCAATTGTGAAGATGAATCCGCAGGCTGTCAACGACTTCCTGAATGTTTTTGACGCGATCGCTTGAAGGCGACCGCTGACCCGTTCTGCACGCCGCCAGCGGCTACCATGTAGGGCGATGACTACCAAAAAACCAAGCAAGGGCGGGAGCAAGTCCCGCAGCCAGGCCCCGAACAAGGGCGCCAAGGCGGGTGCAGCCCGCACCACCAAGCCGGGCAAGCCGCTGCCGGGCTGGTTCCCCGAATTGAATGAAGGCGGTGCACCGCCACGCGGCCGCAAGGTCCGCAGTACCGATGCACCGGGCCCGGCCCCGGGCCGCAAGCTGCCGCCGGCCGGCAAGGTGATCGACGATCCCTATGCCGCCCGCGAAGCGGAGAAGTACGAACAGCCCATCGCCAGCCGCGAGGCCATCCTGGCCCTGCTGGAGCGCTGCGAAGGGCCGCAGACCGCCGAGGAACTGGGCGCGCGCCTGGGCCTGACCGCTCCGGACCGGGCCGAAGCGCTGTCGCGCCGGCTCGGTGCGATGGTCCGCGACGGCCAGCTGGTGCAGAACCGTCGCGGCGGTTTCGCCCCGATCCAGACCCTGAACCTGGTCACCGGTGTGGTGATCGCCAACCCGGAAGGGTTCGGCTTCCTGCGCCCGGTCGAGGGCGGCGACGACCTGTTCCTGCCGCCTTATGAAATGCGCAAGGTCATGCACGGCGACAAGGTGCTGGCCCGCGTGACCGGCATCGATCACCGTGGCCGTCGCGAAGGCAGCATCGCCCGCGTGCTGGAGCGCGGCATGACCCGCCTGATCGGCCGCTTCAGCATCGAGATGGGCATCAACTACGTGGTGCCCGACGACAAGCGCGTGCAGCGCAACGTGCAGGTGCCGCCGGACCAGACCGGTGGTGCGCGCGACGGCCAGCTGGTGGTCTGTGAACTGACCCAGGCGCCGGACAGCCGCCGCCCGCCGATCGGCCGCATCATCGCGGTGCTCGGCGACAAGCTGACCGCGTCGCTGGTGGTGGAGACCGCCATCCATGGCCACGAGCTGCCGTTCGAGTTCCCGCAGGAGGTGCTGGACGAAGCGGCCTCGGTGCCGCTGGTGGTCGAGCCGGCGATGATTGGCGACCGTGTCGACCTGCGCAGCACGCCGCTGGTCACCATCGATGGCGAGGATGCCAAGGACTTCGACGACGCGGTGTACTGCGAGCCGAATGCCGAGGGTTTCCGCCTGGTGGTGGCGATTGCCGACGTCTCGAATTACGTTCGCCCTGGTACGCCGCTGGATGAAGAGGCGCAGAAGCGTGCGACGTCGGTGTACTTCCCGGGCTTCGTGGTGCCGATGCTGCCGGAGACACTGTCCAACGGCATCTGCTCGCTGATGCCGAAGGTCGACCGCATGTGCTTTGTCTGCGACATGCAGATCGACCGCGATGGCCTGGTCACGCATTCGCGCTTCTACGAGGCGGTGATGAACTCGCATGCGCGCCTGACCTACACCCAGGTGTGGAAGGCGGTGGGCGAGGACGATGCCGATACCAAGGCCTGGATGGGCGACCTGCTGCCGCAGGTGCAGCGCCTGCACCAGCTGTACAAGGTGCTGTCCAAGGCACGCGCCAAGCGCGGTGCCATCGAATTCGAAAGCAGTGAAGTGCGCTTCGTGCTGGACAACCGTGGTGAAGTGACCCAGGCCGGCATGCTGGTGCGCAACGACGCGCACAAGCTGATCGAGGAGTGCATGATCGCGGCCAACGTCGAGGCCGCCAGGTACCTGCTGTCGCGCCATGTGCCGGCGCCGTACCGCATCCACGAGAAGCCGCCGGAAACCAAGTACGCCGACCTGCTGGAATTCCTCAAGGAGTTCAAGCTGAGCCTGCCGCCGTGGTCGAAGGTGCGCCCGGGCGATTACACCAAGCTGCTGAAGAAGATCCGCGACCGCCCCGATGCCACGCTGCTGGAATCGGTGTTGCTGCGCAGCCAGAGCCTGGCGATCTACAGCCCGGAGAATCACGGCCACTTCGGCCTGGCGCTGGAGGCGTACGCGCACTTCACCTCGCCGATCCGCCGTTACCCCGACCTGCTGGTGCACCGTGCGATCAAGCATGCGTTGTCCGGCAAGCCGCTGGACAAGTTCACCTACAACGCGCGCGAAATGGCGGCCCTGGCGCTGCAGTGTTCCGAGCGCGAGCGCCGTGCCGACGAAGCCGAGCGCGAGGTCGACGAGCGTTACCGCGCGGCGTGGATGGAAAAGCACGTGGGCGGCCAGTTCGACGGCGTGATCAGCGGCGTGACGAGCTTCGGCCTGTTCGTGGAACTGGACGAGTCCAAGGTGCAGGGCCTGGTGCATGTGACCCAGCTGCCGCAGGACTATTACAAGTTCGACGCCACCCGCAAGACGCTGACCGGCGAACGCCGCGGCAGCAGCTACCGGCTGGGTGACCGCGTGCGGATCCTGGTGCTGAAGGCCAGCATGGAAGAGCGCAAGATCGACTTCCGCCTGGTCGAGCACAAGGGCGAGGACGAGGGCGATGGCGATGGCCTGCCGCCGCCGCCCGAGCGGGGCAAGCCGGCCAAGCGCACCAAGAAGAAGTATTGAAAGGTGTGCCGACCAACGGTCGGCACCTACCGCAACTGGTAGGTGCCAACCTTGGTTGGCACGACGTTCCGGAGGAACCCCAGCATGCAAGGCCAACCCGAATACAGTGGCGGCTGCCAGTGCGGCGCGGTCCGCTTCCAGGCGCGTGGCGAGCTCACCGACAGCTCGATCTGCCATTGCCGGATGTGCCAGAAGGCGTTCGGTGCCTATTACGCGCCGCTGGTATCCGTGCGCGGCGTGCAGTTCAGCTGGACCCGCGGCCAGCCGCGCTATTTCCAGTCGTCCAACGTGGTGCGGCGTGGTTTCTGCGCCGACTGCGGTACACCCCTGACCTATGAAGCCCCGGATGGCGTGGCCGTGGCTGCCGGCGCCTTCGATGAGCCGGAACGCCTGCCACCGACGATCCAGTACGGGGTGGAGCGCAAGCTGCCGTTCGTCGACAGCCTGTCCGGCCTGCCGGCGCGGCGCACCGAGGACGACGTCGCCGCGCTGGAGTTCCTGGCCACCATCGTTTCCCACCAGCACCCCGACCACGACACCCCGCACTGGCCGCCGCGCAGTCGGTAACGCCCCTCTAGCGCCGAGCCCACGCTCGGCTGCTCCGGGTTCAGGCTTCATCGGCCCCCCGCCAGCCGAGCATGGGCTCGGCGCTACAGAGGGGCGGCCGGTCGCAGCGCCCGGCCTGCCGATGCTCTACCATAGCCACCCCCTTTCCGGTCCCCGCCCGCATGAGCAAGAACAGCCAGTGGATTGTCGGCGTCAACGCCGTCGCCTCCTCCATCGAGAACGACGCCGAGAACGTCCGCGAAGTGCTGGTCGAGGCCGGTGCGAAGAACCCGCGCCTGACCGAGATCGAAGAGAACGCCCGCCGCAAGGGCATCGATGTGCGCAAGGTGAACAGCCAGGCGCTGGACGGTGTTGGCGGTTCGGTGCGCCACCAGGGCGTGGCCGCGCGCTACGCCGCCGCCCGTACCTACAGCGAGAACGAGCTGGAAGGGCTGGTCACCGCGGCCGAGGGCAAGGCCCTGCTGCTGGTGCTCGACGAGGTGCAGGACCCGCACAACCTCGGCGCCTGCCTGCGCTCGGCCGCTGCCGCCGGGGCGACCGCGGTGATCATCCCGAAGGACAAGTCGGCCACGGTCAATGCCACTGTGCGCAAGACTTCGGCCGGTGCCGCCGACCTGATCCCGGTGGTGGCGGTGACCAACCTCTCGCGCTGCCTGAAGGACCTGCAGAAGCAGGGCGTGTGGATCTACGGCCTGGCCGGTGAAGCCACGGCCTCGCTGTACCAGCTGGACCTGAAGGGCAACATCGCGCTGGTGCTGGGCGGCGAAGCCGATGGCCTGCGCCGCCTGACCCGCGAGAACTGCGATGGCCTGGTCAAGATCCCGATGCCGGGCGAGATCGAGAGCCTGAACGTCTCCGTCGCCGCCGGCGTCAGCCTGTTCGAGGCCGTGCGCCAGCGCGGTTGATCGGCCAGCGCGATGTGATCGGGGTCAGATCCCTTTTCCAATGGGAAAAGGGATCTGACCCCGTTTCATGTCCCGCCTCACCCCGCGCTGCCGCCCAACGCCTTGAACAGCGTCACGTCGTTGTTGAGCTGGCCCTGGCGCGCACGTGCCAGCGACAGTTCGGCATCACGCCGGGTCTGCTGCGCTTCCAGCCAGGTGCGCAGATCGGTGGCACCCACGCGGTAACGCACTTCCTGCGCGCGTTCCACTTCCACCGCTTCGTCGTATGAAGCCTGCGAGGCCGCCACCTGGCGCGCCAGCTGCTCGCGCGCCGACAGTGCGTTGTCCACTTCCGAGAGCGCGGTATACAGCGTCTTGCGGAAGTTGCTGGCGGCGATCTGGTAGGCGGTGCCGGCGATATCGGTATCCAGCTGCGCACGCTGCAGGTTGAGGAACGGCAGCGACAGGCCGGCGCCCAGCGTGGCCACCGGGTTGCGCAGTACATCGCCCAGCGAGGTCGCGCTTGAACCGAGGCTGCCGGTCAGGCTCAGCGCAGGGTAGTACTGGGTGGCGGTGACCTTGATGGTCTTCAGGCTGTTGCGCAGGCGAAGTTCGGCCGCGCGCAGATCGGGGCGGCGGCCGAGCAGATCGGTCGGCAGGCCTTCGCTGATGGCTGGGCTGCGTGCGCCCAGCAGGTCCTGTGGTTCGTCCTGCTGGGGCCAGGGCGTGCCGTCCAGCAGCACGGTCAGCGCGTTGCGCACCTCCACCCGCTGCTGTTCCAGCGCGCTCTGCGAGGACCGCTGCGACTGCAGGTTCTGCAGTGCCTGGCGCACTTCCAGGCGCGATACCGCACCGGCGTCGAAGCGGGCCTGCACCAGTTCGCGGGTGCGTTCCAGGCGCTCCAGGTTGGCCTGGCCGGTGGCGATCGACTGGTTGAGGTAGGCCAGGTTCCAGTACTGGGTGATGGTGTCGCTGATCACCAGCAGCGCGGTGTTCTGCCGGTCTTCCTCGCTGGCCTCGGCTTCCCAGCGGGCGATGTCGCGCTGGGTGCGCAGGCGGCCCCACAGGTCCACTTCCCAACCCAGCGAGACGCCGGTGGAATAGCTGCGGCGCCAATCATCAGACTGGTCGGTGGCGCGGCTGGCGCTGCCGCTCACGCCGGATGACGAGGGCTGCGGCCACAGTGCGTTGCTGGCCAGGCCGGCCTGCAGGCGCGAACGCTGCACGGCCAGGCCGGCGGCGGCCAGATCGCTGTTGGCGGCCAGCGCCTGCGCCACCAGGCGGTCCAGGCGTTCATCGCCGAAGCCGGTCCACCAGGTGTCCTGGCGGATGTCGCGGCCCGGTGTATCCAGGCTGCTGCGCGGGTCATCGGCTGGCGCGTTGAGGGTGGCATCGCCACGTCCATACTGCGCCGCCACGGCCGGGTCGTGCACCGGGTAGCGGCCGACCGACGCGCAGCCGGACAGGGCGAGTAGAACGGCACCGGCCAGCAGCAGGTGCCGGGGAGCGGGGAAGGGCAGTCGGGTCATCATCTTCATTCGCGGGCCAGGGCCTCCACCGGGTCGAGCTGCGCGGCGTTGCGCGCTGGCAGGAAGCCGAACGCAACGCCGATCAGGGTCGAGCAGGCAAACGCGGCGACGATCGAGGCGGTGGAGAACAGCACCTGGAAGTCGCTGGCGAAGCGGCCGATCATCGAGCCCAGCAGCAGGGCCAGGCCGATACCGAGCACGCCGCCGAGCAGGCAGACCAGCACCGCTTCGATCAGGAACTGCTGGCGGATATCACTCTGCCGTGCACCGACGGCCATGCGCACCCCGATCTCGCGGGTGCGCTCGGTCACCGATACCAGCATGATGTTCATCACGCCGATGCCACCGACCAGCAACGCGATGGCGGCGATGGCACCGATCAGCAGGGTCATCGTGCGCGTGGTCTGCTCGATGGTCTCGCGGATCTCGGCGCTGTTGCTGAGGAAGAAATCCTCGGTGCCATGGCGCAGGGTCAGCAGGCGGGTGATCGCTTCCTGCGCGGCGTCCATCGGCGTGTCATCGTCCACGCGCACGGTGATGCTGGACACGTGGCTCTGGCCGAGCATGCGCGACATCACCGTGGTGTACGGCACCCACACGCTGAGGCTGGTGCTGCCGCCGAAGCCGAAACTCTGCCGCTTGGCCACGCCGACCACGCGCGCCGGCACGTTGCCGAGCAGGATCACCTGGCCGACCGGGTCGACATCGGGAAAGAACTGGGACTGGGTGTTCTCGTCGATCACCGCCACCTGGCCCAGGCCCTTGACCGCATCGGCATCGAAGAAGCTGCCGCTGAGCAGGGTCACGCCCTTGACCCGGAAGAACTGCTCGCCAACGCCGCTGACCTGGGCGGTGGACGACTGGTTGCGGTAACGCGCGGTGACCGAAGTCGATACGCTGGGGGTGGCGCTGTCTACGTAGCTCTGCCTTGCCAGTGCATCGGCATCGCTGGCCTTGAGCGTCTGTACGCGCGCCGAGCGCATGTCGCCGAAACCGCGGCCGGGATAGACGTCGATGGTATTGGTGCCGAGCGCGCTGATGTTCTGCAGGATCTGCTGCTGGGAGCCATTGCCCAGCGCCACCACCGAGACCACCGAGGCGATGCCGATGATGATGCCGAGCATGGTCAGGAAGGTTCGCAGCCGATGTGCGTTCATCGCCAGCAGCGCCATGCGGAACGCTTCGGTGAAGCGGTCGCGCGCGGCCCGCCAGCTGTTGCCGCGGGCGACGCCGGTACTGGCCTCGCGCTGCGCACGGTAGGTCGGCGCATTCGGGTTGGCGCGGTCGGCGATGATCTCGCCATCGCGGATTTCGATGATGCGCTGCGCGTGCTCGGCCACGCTCATGTCGTGGGTGACGATGATGATGGTGTGGCCTTCGGCATGCAGTTCGCCGAGGATCGCCATCACTTCCTCGCCGGATTTCGTGTCCAGCGCGCCGGTCGGTTCGTCGGCCAGGATCACCTCGCCGCCGTTCATCAGGGCGCGTGCGATCGACACGCGCTGCTGCTGGCCACCGGACAGCTGGCCCGGCTTGTGATGCATGCGGTCGCTCAGGCCCAGCCGCTGCAGCAGTTGCTCGGCACGCGCGTTGCGCACCGGGCCGGGGCTGCCGGCGTACACCGCCGGCACTTCCACGTTGCCGCGCGCATCCAGGTCGCCGAGCAGGTGGTAGCGCTGGAAGATGAAACCGAAATGCTCGCGGCGCAGTTCGGCCAGTTCGTCCGGTTGCATCTTCCCGGTTTCGCGGCTGGCCACCTGGTAGCTGCCACGGGTGGGACGATCGAGGCAGCCGAGGATGTTCATCAGCGTCGACTTGCCCGAGCCGGACTGGCCGACGATGGCCACCATCTCACCGGCGTGGATGTCGAGATTGACGTCGCGCAGCACGGCGATCACATCATCGCCGGCCGGGAATTCACGTCGCAGGTCGCGCAGGCGCAGCAGCGGCGCCGTCGTGCTCATCGGCGCCCCATGCCCGGGCCGCCAACCCGCATCTGCATGCCGCCGCGGTTGCCGCCGCCGGCGCTGGCACCGGCCGCACCCGCTTCGCCAACCACCACGCGCTCGCCTTCCTTCAGCCCGGACAGGATCTCGGCCGAGGCGCCATTGTTGATGCCCACCGTGACCTTGCGCGGCTGCGGCTGGCCCTTGTCGTCCAGCACCCGCACCATGCGCTCGTCGCCACGGCGCTTCGGCCCCAGCGCCACTGCCGGCACCATCAGCACGCCCTTGGCCTGCTTGAGCAGCACCGAGACCTGCGCGGTCATGTCGATGCGCAGCGTGCCATCCGGGTTCTCCACGTCGAACAGCGCGTTGTAGTAGACCGCGCTGCTGGAACTGGAACTGGAGGAGCTGCTGGAGCTGGATGAATTCTCGTTGGCGATCGAGGCTGGCGCCGGATTGATCTGGCGCAGCGTGGCGTGGTACTTGCGGTCCGGGTCGCCGAGCGTGGTGAAGTACACCGGCATGCCGGCCTTGATCTTGACCACGTCGGCCTCGGAGATCTCCGCATTGACGGTGACCACGTCCAGCCGCGCCAGCATGACGATGGTCGGCGCGGTCTGGTTGGCGTTCACCGTGCGGCCTTCCTCGGCCACCACCGCCACCACGGTGCCGTCCATCGGCGCGGTAATGCGGGTGTAGGCCAGGTTGGCGCGGGCGGTGCCCAGCTCGGTTTCGCGGCCCTTGATCTGCGCCTCGTAGGACTGCAGCTGGGCACGGGCGGTCTTCAGCTGCGCCTCGGCGGCATCGTATTCCTGGCGCGAGGTGGCCTCGGCGGCCAGCATCTGCTGCTGGCGCGCGAATTCCAGTTCGGCCTGGCGCAGGGTGGCCTGCTGGACGGCGCGCTGGGCGGTGACCTGGTCCAGCGAGGCCTGCGCGTTGAGCACCTGGTTCTGCTGGGTGGTGGCGTCGATCTCGGCAATCAGGTCGCCTTCCTTCACGGTGTCGCCCAGCTGCACCTTCAGCGACTTGATCTGGCCCGAGGCCTGCGCACCGACGCTGACCAGCTTGTAGGCATCGATCACGCCGGTGGCGTCCACCGTCTGCTCGATGTCACCGCGGCTGACCGGCGAGGTGGCCACCGCCGGCGCGGCGGGCTTGCGCAGCAGCCACCAGGCGGTCGCGGCGACGATCAGGGCAAGCAGGGCGATCAGTATCAGGCGACTCCGGCGGGTCGCGGGCAGCAGGCGGAACGTCACGTCGTGGCTTCACTCTCGGGGCCGCGCGTGCGGCGTTGGCGGGCATTGTGAAGACCGGGCGATGGACGGCTCAATCCTCGGGGTATGTCTGTATGTAACACTGTCGGTGAATACGCGTAACCACAGGTATCCCGCCCGTGGGTGGATACACTGGTACGCATTGCCCCGGATGCGGTTCAGCTGCCGACACGGGATGATCGCGACATGGAGACTGAAAACCCGATGCATCGACTGCTGATCGTCGACGACGACAACGACATCCGCACGCTGCTGGCCGAGCAGCTCGGCCGCGCCGGTTACCTGGTGAGCACGGCGGCCGATGGCACCGCCATGCGCCAGCTGCTGGACCGCGAGCACGTGGACCTGATCGTGCTCGACCTCAACCTGCCGCGCGAGGATGGCCTGACCCTGTGCCGTGACCTGCGTGCGCGTTCGAACACGCCGGTGATCATGCTGACCGCACGCGCCGAGCCGATCGATCGCGTGCTGGGCCTGGAAATGGGCGCCGATGACTACCTGGCCAAGCCGTTCGAACCGCGCGAGCTGCTGGCACGCATCCGCAACGTGCTGCGCCGGACCGAGGCGCTGCCGGCCAACCTGGAGCCGCTGGCGGTGCGCCGTGCGCGCTTCTCGCGCTGGGTGTTCGACCTGGAGCATCGCCACCTGGTCGATCCGGATGACCGCGTGGTGGTGCTGTCCGGCGCCGAGTTCCGCCTGCTGCGGGTGTTCATCGCGCACGCCAACAAGGTGCTGTCGCGCGAGCAGCTGGTCGCGCTCAGCAGTGGCCGCAACTACGAGGCACAGGACCGCGCGATCGACCTGCAGGTCAGCCGCCTGCGCAACAAGCTGGGCGACGACGGTGGCCCGGACGGACTGATCAAGACCGTGCGCAACGAGGGCTACGTGCTGGCCTCCGCGGTCAACCTGGAATAAGCCGCGATGAAGCGCCTGCGCCATTTCCTGTCCTCGATGGTCGGGCGGTTGTTCGTGATCCTGCTGCTGGGCATGGCGGTGGCTGCGATCGGCGCGACCATGCTGGCCACTTCCAAGCGCCAGCAGGAGTTCGAGCGGCAGAACCTGAACCGCATCGCCGACCGCCTGCAGGGCTACGTCAACCTGCTGGACGGCAATCCGGAGCTGCGCGAGCGCCTGCTGGCGATCGGCGGGCCGAGCGTGCGCGCGCTGCAGCCCGGAGCCCGCCTCGGGCGTGCCGACACGGCGCTGATGGAAGTGCTGGAAGACCGCCCCGGACCGGTGTCGCGCGCGCATGTGCACTTCGCTTCGTTCCGCTCCTGCATTCCCAAGCTGCAGGACCTGCTGCCGCCGCCACCGCCGGGTCACCGGCGGCCGCCGCGCGAACGCGACCCGGCGTTCATCCCGCCCAAGTGCCGCGCGGTGGACGTGACCCTCAACGACGGCACGCTGCTGAAACTGGCGCTGGACTCGCCGGCGGTGGCGCACAACGGCATCCTCGCCGTGGACCCGTGGTTCCTGACCCTGCTGGTGCTGGCGATTGCCGTGCTGGCCTATATCGTTGCGCGCATGGCCAGTGCGCCACTGCAGGAACTGGCCGCCGCTGCCGAGGATCTCGGCGACGATCTGCAGCGCGACCCGTTGCCATTGCGCGGGCCGCGTGAAGTGCAGCGCGCCGCCGAAGCCTTCAACGCCATGCAGCACCGCCTGCAGCGGCACCTGGCCGAACGCACGCAGATGCTGGCGGCGATCACCCATGACCTGCAGACGCCGCTGACCCGGTTGCGCCTGCGCCTGGAGAATGTCAGCGACGAAGCCCTGCGCGAGCGCCTGATCGGTGACCTGGCGGCGATGCAGGCGCTGGTGCGCGAGGGCCTGGAACTGGCCCGCAGTGCCGAGAGTGCCGAGCAGCGCGCCGCACTCGACCTGGATTCACTGCTGGAGAGCATCGTCGAGGACACCGCCGAAGGCGGCGCCGACGTGGTCTTCGAGGGGGGCAGTGGTTCGGTGCTGATGCTGCGTCCGCTGGCCATGCACCGCCTGTTCTCCAACCTGGTGGACAACGCGGTGATGTACGCGCAACGGGCGCGGGTACGGGTCGAGCGCAGCGGCGGTGCGATCACCGTAGTGGTGGCCGATGACGGCCCCGGCCTGGCCGAAGAGCAGCTGGAGGCGGTGTTCGATCCGTTCGTGCGGGTGGAAACCTCGCGTTCGCGCCAGACCGGCGGGGCCGGCCTGGGCCTGACCATCGCCCGCGCCCTGGCCGAGAAGGACGGCGCGCGGCTGTGGCTGCGCAACCGGGCCGAAGGTGGCCTGGAGGCGGTGGTGCAGTGGCCGGCCAGTGCCCAGGTGGTGGCGCCCGGCCGCGCCGGCTGAGCCGGCGGGCCGCGGACGGTGACGCCGGGGCCGGGGTTTGGCCTATCATCTGCCCATCTCCCCAGTCTCCCCTCGATGAGCCAGCCCGTTCCCGCCGGCATGCCAGTGCGCGCTGCCCGGCTGTTCCCGCACGCTGCCGCGCCCTGCAGCCGCACCTGGCCGCCGCTGCTGCGGTGATGGGCGGGCAGGGGGACGAGGGGCGCTGGGTGGAGCGCCGCGCATCAGGATTCAGGCGGGCACTGCGGCAGGGCCTGCTGTGGTTGCTGCTGGCCCTCGCGCTGCCGCTGGCGGCACAGGAGGGCGCGCCCCCGCTGCGCGACTACGCCATCGATGTATGGACCTCGCGCAACGGCCTGCCGCACAACTCGCTGCGCGACATCGCACAGACGCCGGAGGGCCACCTGTGGTTCGCCACCTGGGAAGGGCTGGTGCGCTACAACGGCCTGGACTTCACCGTGTTCGACCGCAGTACGCGCCCGGGCCTGCGCGACAACGGCATCGGCGCACTGTTCGTCGACCGCCAGGGCGGGCTGTGGATCAGCGATTCGCGCGGCAACGTCAGCCACCGCGGCAGCGACGGCCAATGGCGGGTCTGGGAGCACCAGGCCGGTACACCGCAGGTGCTGATCCAGTCCATGCAGATGGACAGCCAGGGCCGGCTCTGGCTGCTGTACGAAGGCAAGGGCATCGGCTACCTGACGCCGGATGCCGGCATCGTCTACCAGGCACCGGCGGCGGACCTGCCGATGGCGATGAGCTTCACCAAGCTGGTGGTCGATGCACAGGACCGGGTATGGGTCGGCACGCTCGACGGGCTGGTGCTGCGCGACAACGACGGCGTGCTCAAGCGCGCGCCCGCCGCGTGGGGGCTGGGCGCCGGCAGCGGCCTGTCGTGGCCGTACCGGGCACCGGATGGCGCGCTGTGGATCGTCGCCGGCGAGCGCCTGTACCGGGTGGAGGACGACCAGCTGGTGCTGGTGCACCGCCTGCCGGGCCAGCTGCACATGACCTCGATGCTGCAGGACCGGCATGGCGATCTGTGGCTGGGTACCGAGAACCAGGGCCTGCTGCGCATTTCCGCCCATGGCCTGGAGCGGCTGCCGGCCGGCCTGAACCTGCCGGGCGGACGCGTGGTCAGCCTGCGCGAGGATGCCGAAGGCAGCATCTGGGTGGGAGCCAATGGGGGCCTGTACCGCCTGCGCGAAACACTGTTCAGCAGCTTCACCGAGCGCGATGGGCTCAGTGGCGACTACGTGCGCACGGTGTTCGAGGATCGCGACCGCCAGCTGTGGGTCGGCAGCGCCAGCGGCCTTGACCTCCAGACCCGCGACGGTCGTTTCCGCGCGGTGCCGCTGCACAACCGCGGCGGCAAGGCGCCCTCGGTACTGAGCCTGGCACAGGGGCCGGACGGTGACCTGTGGGTGGGAACCTTCGGCGACGGCGTTTACCGGCTGGGTCGCGATGGGGGCCTGCGCCACAACTATGCGGCGGCTGACGGCATGCCGGGCGGCAACATCCGTGCGATCACCGTTGACCCGCAGGGCGTGGTCTGGGCCGGCACGCAGAAGGGCGTGGTGCGCATCGACGGCGACCGGGTGCAGGTCTCGAACGTGCCGGGCATGCCCGGCGGCCTGATCACCGCGCTCGAGCATGACCGCCAGGGCAACCTGTGGATCGGCACCATCGAAGGCATCCGCGTGCTGCGTGGCGACCACGTGCAGTCGATCGACCTGGCCCCGCTGGGGGGCGGCCGCAGCGTGTTCGGTTTCCACCAGCTGGGCGATGCGATGTGGATCAGCAGTGATCGTGGCCTGTACCGCTGGCGCAACGGTGCGCTGGCGCGGGTCGGCCTGGAGCAGGGCATGCCGGTGGACGCGGTGTTCCAGCTGGTGCCGGACCGCCTCGGCAATGTCTGGATCAGCAGCAACCGTGGTGTGCTGCGCACCGACATGGCCACCCTCAATGCGGTGGCCGATGGCCGCACGCCGCGGGTGGTGCTGGAGCGCTACAACGAGATCGACGGCATGGCCAATGCACAGGCCAATGGCAGCTCCAGTCCATCGGCGATCCTGCGCCAGGATGGCACGTTCTGGGTGGTCACCGCCGGTGGCCTGAGCACGGTCGACCCGCAACGCCTGCAGCGTTTCCGCGAGCGGCCATCGCCGCCGGCGGCGATCGAGAGCGTGCAGGTGGATGGTGCGCCGGTGCACTGGGAGGGACCGGATCGCAATTACATTCCCGGTGGCCGCCGGTTGGCGGTGAGCTATGTCGGCCTGAGCTACCTGATGTCCGACCGGATCCGCTACCGCACGCGGCTGGACGGCCTCGATGCCGGCTGGGTCGAGCGTGGCCCGCAGCGCAGCGTCGAGTTCGTTGGCCTGCCGCCGGGCGACTACACCCTGCATGTGGCTGCGGCGCATCCGGGCGGCAGCTGGGGCCAACAGGAGGCGGTGTGGAGCTTCAGCGTCGAGCCGTTCTGGTGGCAGCGGCGCAGCGTGCAGGCGCTGGGCGGGCTGTTGCTGCTGGCCGGCCTGGTGGCACTGTACCGCCTGCTGCTGCAGCAGCTGAAGGCCAGCAACCTGCGCCTGGCGCGGCGGGTGGACGACGCGACCTTCGACCTGCAGGCCAAGACCGTGCACCTGCAGGCGCTGAACCAGGAAAAGACCGAGCTGGCCGAGCGCCTGGCGCGCCAGGCCGAAGCCTTCGAGCGCCAGGCCCGCGAGGATGCGCTGACCGGGCTGGCCAACCGCCGCGGCTTCGACGAGACGCTGGCGCGTGACTTCGCCCGTTCGCAGCGCAGTGGTCATCCACTGTGCCTGGTGGTGCTGGACATCGACCATTTCAAGGACGTCAACGACCGCCACAGCCACAGCATCGGCGATGCCGTGCTGGTGCAGGTGGCGACGCTGATCGCAGCCGCCAGCCGCGACTCCGACCTGCCGGCGCGAACCGGCGGCGAAGAGTTCGCGCTGCTGCTCAACGACACCCGCCTGGAGGAAGCCGCGCAGCTGTGCGCGCGCCTGCGCGGCCTGTTCCATGACCACCCCGACTGGGCCGGTGTGGAAGGCCTGCGCGTGACCTTCAGTGCGGGGCTGGTGGAGCTGGATGCCGACGACCGCACCCCGGCGCTGCTGTACCAGCGCGCAGACCGCGCGCTGTACCGCGCCAAGAGCGACGGCCGTGATCGCACGAGCATTGGTTGATCGCATCCACGCATGGCGTGGATCTACTGTGCGGCGGTGATTCGCCACCATGCATCGATGGAACGACGTCGGCCTGTAGAGTCGAGCCGTGCTCGACTACCGCGCGGCAGCGGGGAAAAAGGTGCAGCCGAGCATGGCCCGGCTCTACAGAAAGCGCTGTCTTACCGCGGCCAGGCGTTGGCGATGGTGCAGAACAGCCGCGCGGTCTGCTCGGTGTCATATACCGCGCTGTGCGCTTCATTTGCATCCCAACCCAGCCCGGCGGCAGTGGCCGCACGCGCCAGCACGGTCTGCCCGTAGGCGATACCGGCCAGGGTGACCGTGTCGAACACGCTGAACGGATGGAACGGGTTGCGCTTGTGGCCGGTCCGCGCCACGGCCGCGTTGACGAAGCCGAGGTCGAAATGGGCGTTGTGGCCAACCAGGATCGCGCGCTGGCAGCCGTACTTCTTCATCGCCGCACGCACCGGAGTGAAGATGTGGTCCAACGCCGCTTTTTCTTCCTTGGCCAGCCGGAACGGATGGTCGAGGATGATGCCGGTCACTTCCAGCGACTTCGGGTCGATCTCCAGGCCCTCGGCCGGGACCACGTGGGCACTGGCGGTCTGGCCGGGGTAGAGCAGGCCGTTCTCGTCCATCTCGATCGGCACCGCAGCGATTTCCAGCAGCGCGTTGCGCTGGCTGTCGAAGCCGCCGGTTTCCACATCCACCACCACCGGCAGGAAGCCGCGGAAGCGTTGTGACATCGCGCGCTGCGCCTGGGGAACTGCGGAATCGGGAACGGCGGCAGGTGCGGGGATGGGGTCATTCATGCGTGAATTCTATCAGAGCGGCCCTGAGCGCCCGGCCACGCAGCCCATGCCAGCCACCGTAGTGGCACGAACGCAGAACCCGGTAGGTGCCAACCTTGGTTGGCACATGACGCGCCGACCAAGGTCGGCATCTACCGAACCGCTGGCCGCGCAGGTGTGGCCGAGGGAGACCACCGCGCCAACCAGGCGTCCACGCTCAGCTTGCCGGCGCCGGTGAAGATCAGCGGCAGCAGCATGGCCATGAACAGCACCGGCAGCTTGAAGTTGCCGAAGCCCTGGTCGCTGATCGCATAGCCCATGGCCAGGTCGGCCAGCGAGTTCCACTCCATCGGCCAATGCACCGCATAGGTGGCCACCACGGTCAGCACCAGCAGGCTCGCGGCGGCGAAACGGGTGCCGAAACCGAACAGCAGGCAGGCCGCCCCGAGCAGTTCGAACCAGGTCGCCAGTTGCCAGTTCAGGGTGGCCGGCAACTGGTCGAACGGGAATGGAAAGGCGTCCTGCAGGTCGGCGAACCAGTTCTGGCCGCGCAGCTTCTCGCGGCCGGATTCGAAGAATTCCCAGGCCAGCAGCAGGCGCAGGCCGAGCGGGGCCAACCAGGGGGCGAGACGGTCCAGCTGGCCACGCGCGGCGGCCAGGGTCGGAAGGTTCATCAGGGGATCTCCGCAAATGGGGTGTCAGGGCGGGGTGGTGAGCGGGCCGATCACGCCGGCCTGCAGGAACTGCCGCAGCAGCGCGGCACCGGGGCCGGCCAGCGCGTCTTCGGCCAGCCCATGCGTGGTGGCGAGGCGTTGCAGGTACGTACGGCCTTCCAGCCCAGGCTGTTCACCGATGCTGGACAGCAGGTGCACCGCCAAGGGGCTGAGCGCGGCGAATCGCACTTCACCGTCGGCTTCGCGGCGGACCAGCAGGCCGGTGGGTTCTGGGAGGGGCTGGGTCGGCGCATCCTCTGCACCGAGACGGTGCACCGGCCACTGGTACAGCAGCGGCCACGCCAGCGGCGAACGCTGCAGCGGCACCCGCAGCGGATCGACATCGCCAGGCGCAGGAAGTGGCTCGGCCTGCAACTGGTACAGCGCGGTTTCCACCCACTCGTAGTGGGCCAGTTCGGCCAGCGCCGGGTGCGGCAGCTGCGGCTGTGCCTGCAGCCACTGCACGAACTCGGCGGCCAGCTCGGTGAACAGGGGGGTCTGGCAGCGATGGGTGGCGAAGTAGTGGCGCACCAGCGCGCTCCATGCCGGTTCGCCGAGCAGGCGGACGCAGACCGGGAAACCGTTGCTCAGGAGCCCGAGCAGGTTGTTGAACAGCAGGTGCTGGTACACCGCCAACCGGCGTGCATCCAGGCCGGCCGGTGCCGGCACCGCCTGTGGATCGCGCAGGTGCGCGGTGAACGCGTGCTGCTGCGCGCGCAGGGTGTCGATAGCGTCAGCCATGTGCAGCCCCGGCGTGTGCGGCCTGCAGGCGGCGGATGGTCTGCAGTTCGCCCTGCAGTTCCGCATAGGGCGGGAAATTGAAATCGCGTTCGAGCAGGGTGGGGCGTGGGCCGATGCGAGCATAGGTACGCGCCAGCAACTCCCAGACCGGATCAATCACCGCGCTGCCATGGGTATCGATCTTCAGGTCGGGTGCCTCGTCCAGGTGCCCGGCCACGTGCAGGCAGACGATGCGCTGCGCGGGCAGGCCGGCGATGAAGGCATCGGCATCGTAGCCGTGGTTGCAGGCGTTGACGTAGACGTTGTTGACGTCCAGCAGCAGGTCGCAGTCGGCTTCGGCGAGCACCGCATTGGTGAACGCCAGCTCGTCCATCGCCGGTTCCGGCGCCAGGTAGTAGGACACGTTCTCCACCGCGATGCGCCGGCCGAGCAGGTCCTGCACGCGGCGGATGCGCTGCGCGGTATGGCGCACGGCTTCGTCGGTGAAGGGGATCGGCAGCAGGTCGTACAGGTGGCCGTCGTCGCTGCAGTAGCTCAGGTGCTCGCTGTACAGCGGCACGCGGTGCTTTTCGAGGAACCGGCCGACCTGCTCCAGCAGCTGGGTGTCCAGGGCGGCACTGCCGCCCAGCGACAGCGACAGGCCGTGGCAGCTCAGCGGATGGCGGTGTGCCAGTTCGGCCAGGGCATCACCGGCCGGGCCGCCGACATGGATCCAGTTCTCCGGCGCGCATTCCAGGAAGTCGAAGTCGCCTGCCGGAGCGTCACGCAGATCCTGCAGCAGCGCCCGGCGCAGGCCCAACCCTGCAGCCGCCGCGCGAAGCGGCGACTGCGGGTGGACGAGGCTGGCGCGGACGTCAGTGCTTGCCACCGCACTTGCCTTCGCCGCACTTGCCTTCAGCCGACTTCGTGTCGCCGGTCTTGGCCTTGGCGCCCGCTGCGCCGGCAGCCTTGCCCTTGTCGGCACCGCACTTGCCTTCGCCGGTCTTGCCGTCGGCACCACACTTGCCTTCGGCGTGCTTGGTCGCGTCGGCTGCCATCTTGGTATCGGCGGCCTTGGCATCGGTGCTGGCCTTGGCTGCCTGGCCGGCCACCAGGTAGCCCTGGGCGAGGTCGCTCATGCTCAGCGCCGAGGCGCTGGCGGTCATGCCCAGGCCGGCGGCCAGGGCGGTAGCGGTCAGCAGGGACAGGGTCTTGTTGGAACTGCTCATCGGTCTTACTCCTGGGTGGTGGGCAGGTGCCCGGGGTGAATCGATGGTGCAGCGATCCTACTCAACGAATCCTCGCCAAGAACTCAAATTTTCGTGAGATCTGTTACAGAAGCATCCGGCAGGTCCGCACCGGGCACGCGTGGCGCCCACAATGCGGATGAAACACCCCAAAAAAGAAGGCCGCTGTCACCAGGACAGCGGCCACCTTGGAGTCGACTCCGGTGTTGCAGTGCAGCGTCAGGGCTGGCCGGTGCTGGAGGTCTCGTCGCGCTTTTCACGCGGTGGCAGCGGCTGCTCGCCATGCACCAGGAACCATACGTTCTCGGCGATGTTGGTGGCGTGGTCGCCCACGCGCTCCAGGTTCTTGGCCATGAACAGCAGGTGCGTGCACGGGGTGATGTTGCGCGGGTCTTCCATCATGTAGGTCAGCAGCTCGCGGAACAGCGCGGTGTACTGCGCGTCCAGGCGGGCGTCGTCCTCACGCAGTTCCAGCGCGGCATCAGCATCGTTGTCGCGGTAGGCGGCAATGGCACGCCGGACCTGCTGCGCGGCCAGGCGGCCCAGTGCACGCAGGCCCTGGATCTGCGGCAGCGGCGGCACCTTGCCCAGCGCGATCGAGCGCTTGGCGACATTGGCAGCGTAGTCACCGATGCGCTCGATGTCGGCCGGAATGCGCAGGCCGGCAAGGATCTCGCGCAGGTCGCGCGCCATCGGGCCACGCAGCGCCAGGCGCATCACGTCGTGGCTGATCTGCTGTTCCAGCGCATCGATCGCCTCGTCGTTGGCGATGATGCGATGGGCAGCGTTCTCGTCGCGCTTCTCGATCACGTCCATCGACGCTTCGAGCTGGGCGACGGCCATCTCGCCCATGCGCACGATCTCGGCCACCAGGCGCTGCTGCTCTTCGTCGTAGCTCTTGACGATGTGGTCGTTGGGAAGGTTCATGGTTGTTCCACTCTGTAGAGTCGAGCCACGCTCGACTGATGGTGTCTGCAGGGTCGAGCCGTGCTCGACTGACGTTTCAGCCGAAGCGGCCGGTGATGTAGTCCTCGGTCTGCCGCTGCGACGGCTGCGAGAAGATCACTTCGGTGCGGTCGTGCTCGATCAGGTCGCCCAGGTACATGAAGGCGGTGTAGTCGGACACGCGAGCGGCCTGCTGCATGTTGTGGGTGACGATCACGATGGTGTACTCGTGCTTGAGTTCTTCCACCAGCTGCTCGATGCGGCTGGTCGAGATCGGATCCAGCGCCGAGGTCGGCTCGTCCAGCAGCAGCACCGACGGGCGCAGGGCCACGGCACGGGCGATGCACAGGCGCTGCTGCTGGCCGCCGGACAGGCCCAGTGCGCTCTGCCCCAGCTTGTCCTTCACTTCGTCCCACAGCGCGCCCTGGCGCAGCGCCTGCTCGACGCGGTCGGCCATGTCGGCCTTGCTCAGCTTCTCGTGGTGGCGGATGCCGTAGGCCACGTTCTCGAAGATGGTCATCGGGAACGGCACCGGCTTCTGGAACACCATGCCGACCTTGCTGCGCAGGCGGTTCATCGGGTACTTCGGCGACAGGATGTTCTCGCCGTCCAGCAGCACTTCACCGCGCGCTTCCAGCTTCGGGTACAGCGCGTAGATGCGGTTGAAGATGCGCAGCAGGGTCGACTTGCCGCAACCGGAAGGACCGATCAGCGCGGTCACGCGCTTTTCCGGGATTTCCAAGTTGATGCCCTTCAGGGCGTGGAACTTGTCGTAGTAGAAGTCCAGTCCACGCGCAGCCAGCTTCACCGGCGACGGCGTGTGCAGGCTCTCGTGCGAGGACGGCACGGCGATGCGCTGCATCGGCACGGCGTTGGAAAGGTCGTTCATGGCGTTATCCACGGAAAGGTCAGTCATGGGAGATACGGTTGCGCAGCAGGATGCCGCGGGCGGCAAGGCTGACCAGCAACACGAAGACAGTCAGCACCAGGGCACCGGCCCAGGCCAGCACCTGCCAGGATTCATACGGGCTGCCGGCGAACTGGTTCATCACCACCGGCACCGAGGCCATCGGCTGGAAGATGTTGTTGTTCCAGTACTGGTTGCCGAAGGCGGTGAACAGCAACGGTGCGGTCTCGCCGGAGATGCGGGCCAGTGCCAGCAGGATGCCGGTGATGATGCCGGCCGAGGCACTGCGGTACAGCACCTGCACAATCACCTTCCACTGCGGGATGCCCAGCGACAGGGCCGCTTCGCGCATCTGCGAGGGCACCAGGCGCAGCATCTCGTCGGTGGTGCGTACCACCACCGGCAGCACGATGAAGGCCAGCGACAGCGCACCGGCGAACGCCGAGAAGTTGCCGCCGGTCTGCATCACGTACAGGGTGTAGACGAACAGGCCGAGCACGATGGACGGGGCCGACAGCAGGATGTCGTTGACGAAGCGGACCACGGTGCCGGCCTTGCGGGCGTTGCCGTACTCGGCCAGCCAGGTGCCCGCCAATACGCCCAGCGGGGTGCCGATGCCGATCGCCAGCGCACACATCACGGCGCTGCCGAAGAACGCGTTGGCGAGGCCGCCTTCCTGCATCGGCGGCGGCGTCATCTTGGTGAACAGATCCAGGTTGATGCCGGCCAGGCCCTTGGAGGCCAGGGTGAACAGGATCCAGCCCAGGAAGAACAAACCGAACAGCGCGGTGGCGCAGGAGGCGGTGATCGCAACGACATTGCCGATGCGGCGGCGCAGGTACAGGGAGTCAGCGGTGCTGGACATCAGTTGCCCTCCTTGCGGGACAGGCGCATCAGCATCAGGCGGGCGATGGCGAGCACCACGAAGGTGACGATGAAGAGGACGAAGCCGAGCAGCAGCAGGGCCGAACGGTAGGTTTCAGTGGCTTCACCGAAATCGTTGGCGATCAGCGCAGCAATGGTGGTGCCCGGTTCCAGCAGCGACGGCGACAGGCGCACGCTGTTGCCGATCACGAAGGCCACCGCCATCGTCTCGCCGAGGGCGCGGCCGAGGCCGAGGAAGATGCCGCCGATCACCGCCGAGCGGGTGTAGGGCAGCACGATGTCCCAGCTCACTTCCCACTTGGTGGAGCCCAGCGCATAGGCCGATTCCTTCAGGCGGGTCGGCACGGTCAGGAACACTTCGCGCATCACCGAGGAGATGAACGGAATGACCATGATCGCCAGCACGAAACCGGCGGTGAGCATGCCGATGCCCAGCGGCGGGCCCTGGAACATCGGGCCGATGATCGGCCATTCGCCCAGGGTCTCGTTGAGGAACGGCGTGACGTACTCGGTCATCACCGGCACCAGCACGAACAGGCCCCACATGCCGTAGATGATCGAGGGAATGCCGGCCAGCAGTTCGATGGCTGTGCCGACCGGGCCACGCAGCCAGCGTGGCGCGACTTCGGTGAGGAAGAAGGCGATGCCGAAGCTGACCGGCACGGCGATGACCATCGCGATGACGGCGGTGACCAGGGTGCCGTAGATCGGGGCGAGCGCGCCGAATTTGTTTTCGACCGGATTCCAGTCGGCGGAGAAGAAGAAGCTCAGGCCCTGCATCTGCAGGGCATGGCGGCCGCCCCACAGCATCGACAGCGCGGCGCAGGCCAGGGCGATCAGGACGAAGATGACGGTGCCGACCAGCACCCATCGGAACAGTTTGTCGTTGCGGGCATCACGCGCATCACGCGTGGACGGGGCGGCTACAGGCTGGGCGATGGCATTCATGGGGACGGCAGGGCCAGGAAGGGGCGGGGCGGCACGGCGTGGAAGCGGTGCCCGCGCGGGGCGGGCACCGTCGAGTCCGTCACTTCAGGTCGGTCGCCCAGTAGGCCTCGATCTGCTTGACCAGTTCGGCCGGCAGCGGCACGTAGTGCAGCTCGTTGGCCTGGGCCTGGCCGTTCTCGAAGGCCCACTTGAAGAAGGCCAGGGTGTCCTGGTTGCGCTTGGCGTCCTTCGGCTGCTTCTGCATCAGCATGAAGTTGGTGGCGGTGATCGGCCACGCCTGCTCGCCCGGGGCGTTGGTGATGACCAGGTTGAAGTCCTTGGCGCTGGCCCAGTCGGCGCTGGCGGCCGCCGCGGCGAAGGTTTCCGCGCTGGGCTCGACCCAGTTGCCGGCGGCGTTCTGCATGGCGGTGTACGGCATGCCGTTCTGCAGCGCGTAGGCCAGCTCGACGTAGCCGATGGAGCCCTTGATCTGCTTCACGTACGAAGCGACGCCTTCATTGCCCTTGCCACCGACGCCGTCCGGCCACTGCACCGAGGTGCCTTCGCCGACCTTGCTCTTCCACTCCGGGCTGACCTTGGACAGGTAGTTGGAGAAGTTGAAGGTGGTGCCCGAACCGTCCGAACGGTGGACCAGGGTGATCTTGCCGTCCGGCAGCTTCACGCCCGGGTTGGCGGCGACGATGGCCGGATCGTTCCAAGTCTTGACCTTGCCCAGGAAGATGTCGGCCAGCAGGGCGCCGCTCAGGCGCAGCTTGCCGGCTTCCAGGCCTTCGATGTTGACCACCGGCACCACGCCGCCGATGGCCGACGGGAACTGGGCCAGGCCGGCCTGTGCCAGCTCTTCGCTGCTCAGCGGCTTGTCGGAGGAGCCGAAGTCGACGGTGCCGGCCTTGATCTGGGCGATGCCGCCGCCGGAGCCGATCGACTGGTAGTTGATCTTGGCCCCGGTGGTGGCGTTGTAGTCGGCCGACCACTTGGAGACCAGCGGGAAGATGAAGGACGCGCCCGCGCCGGACACTTCGGCGGTCACCTTGGCACCGGCAGCGGCCGGGGCAGCGGCACCGTCGGCCGCCGGCTGCTGCGCGGCCTGCTTGTCGCCACCGCAGGCCGACAGGCCCAGGGCGATGGCCAGGGAAAGGGCGGCAAGGCCGGCCGAGTGCAGTTTCATGGTCACTCCATAGCGGGGAAGAGCCGACGTGGTCGGCGGATGCGGCTATGAAATGATGTTTTTGTTACAGCCGTATTACGACCATGACAGAGGTGTCCTGGATCACGTTCTGACAAGGGTTTCACCGGGTTGGCCCCCATCCGGCAGAGCCCCGGAGACCCCGGATCTGCGCACCGGTATGGCGGCCGGTTGGCCCTTGTGGAGTCAAGCCATGTTCGACGGCTCCCTGCCCTCGGTAGGTGCGGACCGTCGGTCCGCACGCTCCAGCACCCAGCCGAGCGTGGGCTCGGCGCTGCAGAGGCAGATGCATGCATCCCCGAAAACAAGAAGAGCGCGAGATCTCGAGGATCTCGCGCCCGGTTGGGGCCGGCGGGGGAGAGAGGACCCGCCGGCCCCGTTCCTGCGGGGGAACGTGCTTACTTCAGGTTCTGCGACCAGTAGGTCTCGATCTGGCGGACCAGGCTGTCCGGCAGCGGCACGTAGTCCAGCTGGCGGGCCTGGGCGTCGCCGCTCTTGTAGACCCAGCGGAAGAACTCCTGGGTGGCCTTGCCGTTGGCAGCGTTCTTCGGCTTCTTGTGCACCAGGATGAAGTTGGTGGCGGTGATCGGCCAGGACTCGGCGCCCGGGGCGTTGGTCATCACCAGGTAGAAGTCCTTGGCGCTGGCCCAGTCGGCGCTGGCGGCAGCGGCGGCGAACGATGCATCGCTCGGCTGGACGAACCTGCCGGCAGCGTTCTTCATCGCCGTGTACGACAGCTTGTTCTGCAGTGCGTAGGACAGTTCGACGTAGCCGATGCCGCCCTTGATCTGCTTCACGTAGGCAGCAACGCCTTCGTTGCCCTTGCCGCCGATGCCGGCCGGCCACTGGACCGAGGTGCCTTCACCGACCGAGCTCTTCCACTCCGGGCTGACCTTGGACAGGTAGTTGACGAAGTTGAAGGTGGTGCCCGAACCATCCGAGCGGTGCACGACGGTGATCTTGGCGCTCGGCAGGGTCACGCCCGGGTTCAGCGCGGCGATGGCCGGGTCGTTCCAGGTCTTGATCTTGCCCAGGAAGATGTTGGCCAGCACGGTGCCGTCCAGCTTGAGTGCGCCCGGGGCGATGCCGGCCACGTTGACCACCGGCACCACGCCGCCGATCACCGACGGGAACTGGGCCAGGCCCGAGGCGGCCAGTTCTTCCGGCTTCAGCGGTGCATCGGAAGAGCCGAAATCAACGGTCTTGGCCTTGATCTGCGCAATGCCGCCGCCGGAACCGATCGACTGGTAGTTGACCTTGTTGCTGGTGGCAGCGTTGTAGTCGGCCGACCACTTCGACATCACCGGGTAGATGAACGAGGCGCCCGCGCCGGTGATTTCAGCGGCGTTGGCGGCGAACACGGACGACGCTGCGAAGACGGCAACGGCAACGCGCGACTTGAAGGCGTGGATCACGGGGTGGCTCCTGGGTTGATTGGAATGCGGGGTTACCCGCCCGGCGCACATTCCATAACGGTTCGATGACAGCGCGGGGACCGTTGTATGACGCATCCGTTACAGCGCTGGCTGACGCTTGCGCAGCGCGGGCCGTGAAGGTTTCGCGCAGCGGCTGAGGCGGTCGTGCGGGCACAAGGGAGGTGCGCCGGCGCCGGCTGCGGTCACCTTGCATAGGTGGCCGATGAGGTGACGGCTGCCTCCCTTCGCGCGGTCTGCGCCTGGCGTTGCGCAGGGATTCCGCGTCATCCGCGCGAAGCCGGGCGGTGCGGACCAGGGTGACCCGGCGGCTTGCCCGCGTGTCGGTGCCGATACACCACGCCATGGGGCGCAAGGGATCGATAAGCATGTGCGCGCAAATGAGTCGTACGCATGACCGCACGAAGAAATCTGTGGTTGGTGCTCAATCTGTCATTCGGCTGTCATGGTTTTAACGGAACGTTCGCAAAACGCTTGACCGGCCTGCCGGCGTGGCGTTCTGCCCAAGCCATTCCAACCCTCTGGAGAAATCCAAAATGCGTTCCCATTTGCTCGCCGCCGCGGTCGTTGCAAGCCTCGGTCTGGTTTCCGCCGACGCCTTCGCAGCCCCCGCCAGCTCGGGCGTGTCCCAGGCACAGTTGCAGCAGCTGCAGGCACAGATCGCTGCGCTGCAGGCCCAGGTCCAGCAGTTGCAGAACGATTCGCAGGCGCTGCAGGCGCAGTCCGACGCGCAGTCCGAAGTGAACATCACCCAGGCGCAGGCCCTGGAAGGTGCGCAGAAGACCCAGACCAGCGTCGACAAGCTGGCCAAGCTGGTCAATGACAACAAGATTGGCGGTCGCATGTTCTTCGACCTGACCAACATCGACAAGACCAGCAACGGCAAGGACACCGCCGCCAGCGGCACCGGCCTGGACGTCAAGCGCTTCTACCTGACCGTCGACCACAAGTTCAACGACATCTGGTCGGCCAACCTGACCACCGACTTCCAGTACAGCTCGGCCATCGGCAACACCGAACTGTTCGTCAAGAAGGCCTACGTGCAGGGCAGCTTCGACCCGGCCTTCAACCTGCGCGTCGGTGCCGCCGACATGCCGTGGATCCCGTACGTCGAGAAGTTCTACGGCATGCGCTATGTCGAGAACACCCTGACCGACCGCCTGAAGTACGGCAACTCGTCCGACTGGGGCCTGCATGGCTTCGGCAACCTGGGCAACAACTTCAACTACGCCGTCTCGGTCGTGTCCGGCGCCGGCTACAAGAACCCGACCCGCAGCAAGGGCATGGACGTGGAAGGCCGCGTGGCCTACACCCCGAACGAGAACTTCGTGGTCGCCGTCGGCGGCTACAGCGGCAAGCTGGGCAAGGAAACCGACATCCAGAGCGCCGAGAACACCTACACCCGCGCCAACGCGATGGTGGCCTACGCCGACAGCAACTTCCGCGTCGGCGGCGAGTACTTCCAGGCCAAGAACCTCAACAACGTGCTGACCGTTGCCACCGACAAGACCAGTGGCTGGTCGGTGTGGGGCAGCGTGCGCGTGACCGACGGCGGCATCAACGTGTTCGGTCGTTACGATGACACCGACGTCAGCAAGACCCTGGACCCGACCCTGAGCGACAAGTACTGGAACGTCGGCGTCGAGTTCCCGGTCATGAAGAACCTCAAGCTGTCGACCGTGTACAAGTACACGCACCTGGCCAACGCCAGCGACAAGAAGAACGACAAGACCAAGGAATTCGGCGTCTGGGGCGACCTGTCGTTCTGATCTCCTGAAGCACCCTTGTCCATACACGCGGACGGCGGGCCTGGTGCCCGCCGTCTTCGTTTCGTCACAACACGATCCGCGTCACGTCTCGGCTGTGGTCTTTTCCTTGAACCGGCACAGGTCGGCGATCACGCAGCCCGGGCAATCCGGCTTGCGCGCCTTGCACACGTAGCGGCCATGCAGGATCAGCCAATGGTGCGCGTCGAGCAGGAACTCGGCCGGAATCACCTTCACCAGCGTGTCCTCCACTTCGCGCACGTTCTTGCCGGGGGCCAGGCCGGTACGGTTGGAGACGCGGAAGATATGCGTATCCACCGCCATCACCGACTCGCCGAAGGCGGTGTTGAGCACCACGTTGGCGGTCTTGCGGCCCACACCGGGCAGCGCTTCCAGCGCTTCGCGGTCGCGCGGCACTTCGCCGCCGTACTTCTGCAGCAGGATCGCGCAGGTGGCGATCACATTCTTCGCCTTGGCGTTGAACAGCCCGATGGTGGCGATGTACGGCTTCAGGCCATCCTCACCGAGCGCGAGGATCTTCGCCGGCGTGTTGGCGACCGGGAACAGGCGGCGGGTGGCCTTGTTGACGCCGACGTCGGTGGCCTGGGCGGACAGCGCCACGGCCACCAGCAGTTCGAACGGCGAGCTGTACTCAAGCTCGGTCTTCGGGTGCGGATTGAGCTCGCGCAGGCGGGTGAACATTTCCACCACGTCGGCGCGCGGCATGCGGCCGCCGCGCCGCGCCGGTGCGCGGGCAGTCTTCTTCGCGGTGGCCATTACGGCTCCTTGCCGGTGACGCGGGCCTTGGCCCGGGCGAGAATCGCGGCCGCCGCGGCGGGCAGGGGGGGCTTCACGTCCGGCGCCGGGGGCGGGGTGCGACGTGCATCGCGCTCGGCTTCGCGGCGGGCCAGGCGCACCGCGCGGGCGCGATAGCGTTCGCGTGCGGCCCAGGCCGTACGCAGTTGCTGCTGGGCCTGCTGCAGCCGCTGCGGAAGGTCCGGGTGGCCAGGCAGCAGCTGTTCGTCGCCGGCTCGGGCGACGTAGTCCATCAGCCCCGCCTGCAGGGCGCCATCGAGATCGTCTGCCTGGACCCGGGCGAACAACTGCGCGGGGTTGGGTCGGGATGCCATGGCGTCAGCGGTTCTGGAAGGCCGGCGGGCGGCGCTGCAGGAAGGCACTGGTGCCTTCACGCATGTCCTCGGTGGCGAACAGCAGGCCGAACTGCGCACTTTCGTATTCCAGCCCGGCCTCCAGGCTGCACTCGCCGCCCACGTGCACCGCGTCGAGCAGGCCACGCAGGGCCAGCGGCGCTGAGCGTGCCAGCTGGCGGGCGACGTCCTGTACACGGTTGTCCAGCGCGTCGGCCGGCACGACTTCGTTGACGATGCCCAGTTCCAGCGCACGCGCGGCGTTGATCGGCGCCCCCAGCAGGCACAGCTCCAGGGTGGCGGCGCGGCCACACAGGCGCAGCAGGCGCTGGCTGCCGCCGAAGCCGGGAATCAGGCCGAGATTGATTTCCGGTTGGCCGACCTTGGCGGTATCGGCGGCGATGCGCAGGTGGCACGCCATCGCCAGCTCAAGCCCGCCGCCCAGCGCGAATCCGTTCACGCGCGCGATGACCGGCTTGGGCATGCGTTCGATCTGGCGCATCAGGGCCTGGCCCAGCAGCGAGAAATCACGTCCCTGAACGGCGCTGAGGGTGTTCATTTCCGCGATGTCGGCACCGGCCACGAAGGCCTTCGGGCCCGCCCCGGTCAACACCACCACGCGCACCTCCGGATCGGCAGCGGCGTCCCTGAAGGCATCGGCCAGCGCCTGCAGGGTCGCGGCGTTCAGGGCATTGAGCTTGTCCGGGCGCTGGACGGTCACGGTGCGGATGGCGCCTTCGTCGGCAACAGCGATCAGGGCATCGGCCACGGGGAAACTCCTGGAACGTTAAAAAAAAGTGATATTGAACTCTGCAAACGCAGACGGGTCATAGCCTGCATCGTGAGTAGCGGTTACACGTTGCGCCCGTTATCCTAACCCGTCGCCTCAGGGCGGCGAAGAACGTCCCTGAGTTACCACCCCTGGAGAACTGTTTGATGAAGTTGCGTTCTATCGCGGTCGCCGTCGCGGCCCTGGCCCTGACGGGCAATGCCTTCGCCCAGGACATCGCGTCCGAGAAGGGCAAGCTGAGTTATTACTTCGGTTACGACTACGGCAACAACCTGGCGGAGCTGACCGGTCGCGGTGAGCAGCTGGACATCAACTCGGTGGTGAAGGGCCTGCAGGATGCCTACGCCAAGAAGCAGCCGGCGATCACCGCCGAGCAGCTGAAGCCGGCCGTTGAAGCGTTCCAGAAGCGCGAGCAGGGCCGTGCCCAGGCTGCCAAGGCCGAGTACGAAAAGGCGGCTGCCGAAAACAAGACCAAGAGCGATCAGTTCATCGCGGCGAACAAGGCCAAGGCCGGCGTGCAGTCCCTGCCGAGCGGCGTCCAGTACCGCGTGATCGAAGCCGGCAAGGGCGCCAAGCCGACCCAGGCCAGCACCGTGCAGCTGGAAGTGGCCGGTCCGTTCCCGTACGGCCAGCGCCCGACCGAAGCCCGCCCTGCCCAGCAGATCCCGTCGATCAAGGTCAGCGAAGTTGAAATGAAGGCCATGCGCGAGACCCTGCTGCAGATGCCGGCCGGCTCGAAGTGGGAAGTCACCCTGCCGCCGGACCAGGCCTACGGTGCCGACCCGCGCACCCCGTTCCCGCCGAACGTGGCTGTGCAGTTCGAGATCAAGCTGGTCAGCGTCAAGTAAATCGAAACAGCAAACGAAACGCGCCGGTGATCCCACCGGCGCGTTTCTGTTTGTGCAGCCCCTGGCGGTGAAACGCCCGCGCTGCGCGCGAGCGTCGACTCTACCGTTGGGCCGGGCCACCCGCGCAAATTCAGCCCGATCGCGCTACTGTTGCCGGGTGCAAACAATGGAAGAAACGGCGCGTGTTGTCGCAAGTCCCTGCATCGGAGTGTGCACGCTGGATCCGCACCGGCAATGCACCGGCTGCGCGCGGCATATCGATGAGATCGCGCGGTGGTCGTCGATGAGCAACGAGGAACGCAGCCGCATCCTGCACCGCGTGCAGCCCCTGCGCGAACAACTGCAGCAATCGCTGCGTGGCTCGCTGGCCGACCACGAGCGACTGATGCGCGCGCTGCACCCCTTGGCCCAACCGCCGGCCGGCGACGGCTGGAACCGCAGTGAGCTGATCGACCTGCTGCCGCCCGGGCCTCCGGTGGAGGCTGCGGTGCTGGCCGGCATCGTCCCGCGCGCCAACGGCGCACAGGTGATCCTGACCCGCCGCACCGAAACCCTGCGCACGCACGGGGGCCAGGTCGGATTTCCCGGCGGCCGCACCGAACCCGATGACCGCGACGCATTGGCGGCCGCGCTGCGCGAGAGCCAGGAAGAAATCGCATTGGCGCCCGGCCAGGTGCAGGCGCTGGGGTATCTCGATCCCTTCGTCACCATCACCGGCTACCGGGTCACGCCGGTGGTGGCGGTGGTCGACCCGGATTTCGTGCCGGTGCCGCAGCCCAGCGAAGTGGCCGAAGTGTTCGAGGTGCCGCTGGATTATCTGATGGCGCCCGACAGCCTGCGCCAGGTCGAAATCACTCATCGCGGCCGGGTCCGCCACGTCCTGGAGTATGGCTGGCCGGGCCAGCGCATCTGGGGCGCGACCGCCGCCATTCTCTACAACCTGCGTCGTCGCCTGGAGCAAGTGCAATGAAGCCGATCGATCCGCCGTGGACCACCCTGGTCGATGTCACCACCCTTGCCGCTGCGCTCGGCGCAGGCGTGCGCGTCGTCGACGCGCGTGCCACCGCCAGCACCGCCGTGCGCGTGGTCGATGCGCGTGCTTCGCTGGCCGATCCGCAGGCTGCGGGCGGCCAGTATCTGGCGGGGCACATACCGACTGCGGTGCATGCCGATCTCAACCGTGATCTGTCGGATCTGACCCGAAGCGGCCATGGCCGGCACCCGCTGCCGGACAGCGATGCGTTCGCCGCGAAGCTCGGTACGTGGGGCATCGGTCCCGAAACCCAGGTGGTGGTCTACGACGGCAGCGACGGCAGCATGGCCGCCTCGCGCCTGTGGTGGCTGCTGCGGCTGATCGGGCACACCCGGGTGGCCGTGCTCGACGGCGGTATTGCCGCCTGGCAGGCCGCCGGTCACGCGCTGGCGAGCGGGCCGACTGAAGTGACGGCGTTACCTGCCTACCCGGGCCGTTTCGACACCACCCAGATCGCCAACGCCGATGAAATCAGCGCACGGCTGAAGCACGCGCCGGGCTGGTTGGTCGACGCGCGCGCGGGTGAGCGCTTCCGCGGTGACGTCGAGCCGCTGGACCCGGTCGCCGGCCACGTGCCGGGCGCGGTCAACCGCCCGTTCGCCTTGAACGTACTCGATGGCCACCTGCGCGACCCACAGGCGCTGCGCGCCGAACTGCAGGGCGTGATCGGCAACCGCGATCCGCAGCAGGTGGTGCTGATGTGCGGCTCCGGCGTGACCGCCTGCCATCTGCTGCTGGCGATGGAAACGGCGGGCCTGTCCGGCGCGCGCATCTACGCCGACTCCTGGAGCGGGTGGGTCAGCGACAGCAGCCGCCCGGTCGCGACCGGCGCCTGAGCCGCGCGGGGTCGGATCCGTTTTCCAACGGAGAACGGTTCTGACCCCATCAACCGAAAATCGGGTCAGAGCCCGTTGCGTAGCAACGGGATCCGACCCCGTGTCGATTCGAAGGATCGCGGAGAACTGTCGATGGCGGGGTGGGTCCGGTTGCGGGGGTGTCCGCAACCGGACCCACCCCGCCATCCCACGGAATGCCAGCGTTTGACGTTGACGTTGACGTTGACGTTGACGTTGACGTTGCCGTTGCCTCTGCGGGTGCAGGGCGCAGCCCTGCCGCTTACCCAACCGGCTGCAACGGCACCTTCGCCAGCACCCGCGCCCACGGGAACAGCGGCCCCGGATCGCGCTTGCGCGCCACCGTCAACGTCGAATCGTCGCTGGCCGGCACCCGTTCCAGGTCCAGCTGGTCATGCCCGGCAATCCGTCGCAGCGACGGGTAGTGCGCCACCAGCGCCAGCAGCAGCTGTTCCAGCGCCTGCAGCTGTGCCTCGGTGTACGCCTCGTCCATCGCCTGGTGGCGGCTGTCGAACCAGTCCGGATAGCGCCCGGTATTGACCAGCTCGATGCCCAGCGTATGCGCGTTCATGCCGCGCACGTGGTGGGCCACGCGTTCCGGTGCCACGTACTGCACCACGCTGCCATCGCGGTCGATGTAGAAGTGCCCGCTGTTGCCGGCACCGCTGTCGTACAGCACACGCTCGCCGTACTCGCGGGCCATCGCCAGATCGGGCAGTTCGGTGCAGTGGATCACCACCATCTCCAGCGTGGCCGGGTCGCGCAGCGGCAGACGGTCTTCGTAGGGCAGGGGCTGCAGCTGCAGGCCGGGCAGGAGCGGGTTGGGCATCCGGCGATGCTAGCATTGCGGCATGAACCTGCCTTCTCTTTCCTCGTTGGCCCGCTCGCACGGAGCACGTGCATGAGCCGCGGCCACTGCATCCTGTCGCATGGCTTCGAGAGCGGCCCGGAAGCGACCAAGGTCACCGCGCTGGCCGACGTGGCGCAGCGCCTGGGCTGGACCCATGAGCGCCCGGACTACACCGACCTGGACGCGATGAGCGAGGTCAGCCGGGTAGGCGACGTGCCGACCCGCCTGCGCCGCCTGGTCGAGCGCGCCGCCATCGCGGCCCGGCAGGGGCCGGTGGTGCTGGCCGGCTCCAGCCTGGGCGCCTACATTTCCGCCATCGCCTCGTTGCAGGTACCGGTGGCCGGCCTGTTCCTGATGGTGCCGCCGACCACGATGGGCCCGATGCCGGCGCTGGACGCCGCCGCCGTGCCGACCACCGTGGTCCAGGCCTGGCATGACGACGTGGTGCCAGCAGCGGGAGTGATCGCGTGGGCGCAGGCGCGCTCGGCGCAGCTGCTGCTGGTCGACGACGGCCACCGCCTCGAGCGCCACGTGGAGGCTTCCGCGCAGGCCTTCGAACGCTTGCTGCGGCAACTGTGAAGCCCGGGCGCACGGCGCGCCCGCCCGCATTGACTACAATGGCAGCCCCGCCGCCCCCGGCGCGGGCCTGCCGGCCGTGCCTACGGCCCTCCTTTCCGACCGGCCCGGCCCCTGTGCCGCGCCCGACCACCTGCGAACCGATCCCGTGAAATTCTTCGTCTCCTGCGCCAAGGGCCTGGAATACCTGCTTGCCGATGAACTGTCGGCCCTGGGCCTTGGCAAGGCCACTGCCACCATTGCCGGCGTCAACGCCGAGGGCGAACTGGCGCAGGCGCTGCGGATCGTGATGTGGTCGCGCCTGGCCAGCCGCGTGCTGTGGCCCATCGACGAGTTCGAGTGCCCGGATGAGCAGGCCCTGTATGACGGCGTGCGTGCGCTGCCGTGGCACGAGCACATCACGCCGGAGATGACCCTGGCGGTGGACGCGCACGTGTCCGGCGACAAGATCACCCACGCCCGCTTCGCCGCGCAGCGGATCAAGGACGCCATCGTCGACCGCATGCGCGATGAAGGCCTGGAACGCCCCTCGGTCAACACCGATCTGCCCGACGTGCGCGTCAACCTGTCGCTGCGCAAGGGCCGTGCCTCGTTGTCGATCGATCTCGGCGGCGGCCCGCTGCATCGCCGTGGCTGGCGTGGTGCTGCCCACGAGGCACCGCTGAAGGAAAACCTGGCCGCCGCGCTGCTGCTGCGCGCGCAATGGCCGCGCCTGCACGCTGCCGGTGGTGGCCTGCTGGATCCGATGTGCGGCAGCGGTACCCTGCTGATCGAAGGTGCGCTGATGGCCGCCGACGTCGCTCCCGGCCTGATGCGTCATGGCAGCCTGCCGCCGAGCCGCTGGCTGGGCTTCGACAAGGCCGCCTGGAAGTCCATCCAGAGCGAAGCACGTGAGCGCGAAGCGGCCGGCCTGGCCGCGCTGAAGCCGGTCATCCACGGCAGCGACATCGATCCGACCGCGATCCAGGCGGCACGCGAGAACGCCGAGGTCGCGGGCGTCGCCCACGCGATCCGCTTCACGCGCGCCGACGTGGCCGACCTGGCCGCGCCGGAACAGGAGATCGGTGCGGTGGTCTGCAACCCGCCGTACGACGAACGCCTGGCCGCCGATCCGGCGCTGTACCGCGCGCTGGGCAACGCCCTGCAGAAGGCGGTGCCGCAGTGGCGCGCCAGCCTGCTGTGCGGCAACGACGAACTGGCCTTCGCCACCGGCCTGCGCGCGGGCAAGAAGTACCAGATGTTCAATGGTGCGCTGGAGTGTGCGCTGATCGTCTGCGACCCGATCGCCGTGCCGGGCCGTGATCCGGCACAGCCGCGCGAGCTGAGCGTAGGCGCGCAGATGGTGGCCAACCGCCTGCGCAAGAACCTGAAGAAGTTCAAGAGCTGGCGTGCCCGCGAAGACATCACCTGCTTCCGCGCCTATGACGCCGACCTGCCGGAGTACGCGGCCGCCATCGACGTCTACGAGGAAGACGGCGGCAAGCGCCGTACCTTCCTGCACGTGCAGGAATACGCCGCACCGGCTGCCATTCCCGAGAACGACGTGCGCCGCCGCCGCAACGAGCTGCTGGCCGCTGCGCGCGAAGTGTTCGGCGTGCCGCCCGAGCAGGTCTCGATGAAGTCGCGCGAGCGCGGCAAGGGCGGCAGCAAGTACGGCCGCTTCGAGCAGCGTGACGAATTCATCGTGGTGCGCGAGAACAATGCACTGCTGCAGGTGAATCTGTTCGACTACCTGGACACCGGCCTGTTCCTCGACCACCGCCCGCTGCGCCGGATGATGGCCGAGCAGGTACGTGGCAAGCGCTTCCTCAACCTGTTCTGCTACACCGGCGTGGCCAGCGTGCAGGCGGCGGTGGCCGGTGCCGCCAGCACCACCAGCGTCGATCTGTCGGCGACCTACCTGCAGTGGTGCTACGACAACCTGGCGTTGAACGGGCAGGGCGGCAACCAGCACCTGCTGGTGCAGGCCGACGCGATGGCGTGGCTGGAGGGCGATCGTGGCCAGTACGACGTGATCTTCTGTGACCCGCCGACCTTCTCCAACTCCGCGCGCGCCGATGACTTCGACGTGCAGCGCGAGCAGATCAAGCTGCTGCGTGCAGCCGTGGCGCGGCTGGCGCCGGGCGGCGTGCTGTACTTCTCCAACAATTTCCGCCGCTTCAAGCTGGAAGAGAACGCCATCGCCGAATTCGCCCAGTGCCGCGAGATCACCGCGCGCACCATCGGCCCGGACTTCGAGCGCAACGCGCGCATCCACCGCGCGTGGGAATTGAAGCGGTTGGGGTAACGCGACGCCCGGGGTCGGATCCCCTGCGCGAAGCGCAGGGGCTCTGACCCCATCCGGATCTACGCACCAGGGGTCAGAGCCCTTGCGCTTCGCGAAAGGGATCCGACCCCGGTGGCCCGGCTACAGCACCGCCACCACCAGCCCCAGCACCGGCAGCACGATCGCCAACGCCGCGATCCACTTCGGCCGGTACGGGTACAGCCCGAACGACAGCGCCAGACCGCCCAGTGTCATCGTGCCCAGCCACAGCACCGGGCCCATCGCCCAGCCGTGGTCGATCACGCACAGCGCGAACGCCACCGTCAGCAGGGCCCAGCCCAGCACGCGCCACTGGGTGCGCCGTGCGGGCGTGGCTGCGGCGCTGCCGTGCAGGTCGTGCTGGTGCTTTTCCATCGCCAGCGACAACGCGGTGAACGCGGAGAACGACAGGGCCAGTGGCAGCAGCATCATGCGCTGGCCTCCGCTTCGGCGGTTTCCGCAGCGTCCACCGGGGCCCTGGGTGCTGCTGCGGCGGCGGCGCGCTTCTTCTTCTCGGCCGCGCTCAGCGGTGGCGTCCAGCGCTGCATGCGCCAGCCGCACAGCGCCAGCATCGCACCGAACGCGATCATCGACAGATCGACGCCAGCCAGTACCCAGTCACCGCTGCGCAGTGTGATGCCAAGATGCGCGTGCGTGGTCAGCGCGTTGACCACCGGTACCAGCGCGAACGCAGCCGCACCCAGGTACAGCTGCCACGCCCACATCATCCGCTTCGGCCAGATGAAGGCGGCCAGCAGCGCGCCGCCCCAGGCGTAGAAGAACACGTTGGCCTCCGCACTCGCGCGCCCGGCGATGTCCAGCGGCAGCAGGCGGTTGCCCCAGAAGTAGGCCGCGAAAGCGATCGGCAGGCCGGCCACGGTGCCGATGTTCAGCGCATCGACCAGGCGCAGGCCGAAGCCGGTGCGCCCACTCTTGGCATGCCTGGGCCGTTCCTTCACCGCCCACAGCACCACGCCGCTGGCCACCATCAGGCAGCCGACCAGGCCGGACAGGAAGAACAGTGCACGCAGGCCCCAATCGGCGAAGCGTGCCAGGTGCAGGCCGTACAGCACGCCACGGGTGGCGGTAGCGCCGCCGGATGGAGGCGTTTCTTCCAGCAACGTGCCGTTGACCATGTTGTAGCGAACGGCGGGAGTATCGGTGGACAGGCGCTTGCCGTCGCGTTGGCGGATGTCGATCACCGCATTGGCCGCCCCCGGGTTGGACACGGTGAAGCCGGCCACTTCCACGCCGTGCCAGTGCGCACGTGCGCTGTCCAGCAGCTGCGCGATCGGCAGCGGCGTGGCGCGTCCTTCGGCCGGCGCGGTCACCTCCGGCATGCCGCCGAAGGCTTCGCTGAAGAACTTGTCTTCGTCCTGCGGGTAGGCGACTTTCACCCCCCACGGCAGGTACATGACCATCAGGGTGACGATGCCGGTGTAGGTGATCATCGCGTGGTAGGGCAGGGCCATCACCGCGCTGACGTTGTGGAAATCGAGCCAGGAACGCAGGCCCTTGTCCTTGCGGAACGTGAAGAAGTCCTTGAAGATTTTCTTGTGGGTGATGACGCCGGTGATGATCGCCACCAGCATGAACATCGCGCAGAAGCCGACCAGGTAGCGCGCCCACAGCACCGGGATGTAGTGCAGGTCGAAATGCAGGCGGTAGAAGAAATCACCGCCCCGCGTTTCGCGTGCCTTCAGTGCCTGGCCGGTATTCGGGTCCAGCGTGGCTTCGCCGAAGCCACCGCGACGGCCGCGACTGGGATCGGCCAGCTCCGGTGGCAACCGCCAGAACATCTGCATGGCCGGGTTGCGCGGCTGCGGCAGGGTGACGAACCAGTTCCCGGCCTGCGCCGCATTGGCCTGCAGGTAATCCACGGCGCGCTGCGCGGCGACATCGATGCTGACCTGGCTGGACGGAAGTTCCGGTCGCATCCAGCGGCTGATTTCCTCGCGGTAGTAGCTGGCCGTGCCGGCCATGAAGATCAGCAGCAGCAACCAGCCGACCAGCAGACCGGTCCAGGTGTGCAGCCAGGCCATCGACTGGCGGAAGCCGTTCTTCATGCCCAGGCCCCCAGCAGGCGCGCAATGGCGGCCATCAGCAGCGCGGGCGCGAGGATGCCCACCCAGGCGCGCAGCGCGCTGCGGGTCGCGAACGCCCACAGCGCTGCGCACGCGGCGACCAGGATGGCCAGCAGCATGCCGGTCAGCACGGCCTGGCCGCGCGCACCGGGCAGCGCCACCGCGCAGAACACGCTGGTGGCCGAAGCCAGCGCGTAGCCGCCGAAGATCGCGGCCAGCGAGCGTGACAGCACGCCCCAGCGTGGATTGGAGAAGAAGGTGCGGGGGCTGGCGGTTGCGGGCGAGCGGTCCACGGCGTTCCTGCAGGTAGGGGAGGGGATGGAACGCGTCCGCGGCCCCCTTGCGCCCTGCGCATGTCGCCCAGCGTGTCCCATCGACGAAGCACTGCCCGCGCAGGCGGGCAATCCAGAGGTCGGGGATGTACACGGGCGATGGGCGCGTCTTCCGCGCCCGCTTGGCTAAGCGTACAACCGATCAGTAAATGATAGGCATTCGCATTTTATGAATCAAGCATGATGATCCGGGGGCGCACCGAGGCCTAGAACCTGAACACCACTGTCGCCGCATGCAGCAACAGGCCGATCAGCCCTCCCACCAGCGTGCCGTTGAAGCGGATGAACTGCAGGTCGCGGCCCACGCTCAGTTCCAGCTGTTCGACCAGATGCCGCTCGTCCCAGCCCTTCACGGTCTGCGCGATATGCGTGGTCACACCCTCGCGCAGGCGGCCGGTCAGGCGTTGCGCACCTTCCAGCAGGTGCTGGTTGAAGGCCTCGCGCAGGGCCGGGTCGGCCTGGAGGCTGGCGCCCAGCGAGGCGAGGCTGCGCTGCAGGTGTCCGACCAGCGCCGAGTCCTCGCGCTGCAGGTCGTCGCGCAGGCTGGCGTGGATGCGCGCCCACAGCCCTTGCACGTAGTCCTGCAGGGCGGGGTGGTCGATCATTTCCCGCTTGAGCTGTTCGATGCGCTCGGCCAGGGCCGGGTCCTCGCGCAGGCGCTGCACGTAGTTCTGCAGCCAGGTCTCGTAGTCCTGGCGCAGCGGATGCTGCGGCTCGGCCAATACCTGCTGCAGTTCTTCCAGCACCGCCCGCGCCAGGCGCTCGGCCATGCTGTCGCCGATCTCATCGATCGGCTTCACCCAGTTCACCGTGCTCGACAGCGTCGGCCATTCGCGCTGGATGTAGCGCACGATCAGCTGCGAGGCGCGTTCCTTCACTTCTGGCTGTTCCAGCCAGCGGCCGAGCCGCTGCAGGCCCTCGTCCAGCACGCGCTGGTGGCGCCCGTCGGCGGTCAGCAGGGCCAGCAGCTCACCGGCGGTGGCGGCGGCATTCCACTGCCGCAGCTGCTGCACCACGAACGCATGCAGCTGCCGGCGCACCGCTGTCTCGTCGAAGAAGTCCAGTGCCTGCAGGGCCCAGCCGCGTGCCATGTCGGCCAGCATCCGCGAGCGCGCCGGGTCGGCCAGCCAACTGCCGAGGCGGCTGGCCGGATCGAACACCTGCAGCTTGGCCAGCAGCACCTGCGGTTCCAGGAACTGGTCACGCACGAACAGGGCGAGGCTGTCGCCGATGCGTTCCTTGCTGCGCGGGATGATCGCAGTGTGCGGAATCGGCAGGCCCATCGGGCGCCGGAACAGCGCGACGACGGCGAACCAGTCGGCCAGTGCGCCCACGGCTGCGGCCTCGCAGAACGCCGAGACCCAGGCCCAGATGCCGCGTTCGCCCTGCCAGTGGCTGACCGCGAATCCGGCCAGCATCAACAGCAGCAGGCCCAGTGCGAGGGCTTTCAGGCGTCGCAGCTGAGCGCGGCGCGGATCGTGGGCAGGCGTCATGCCGGAAGTCTAACCGCAGCCCGGTGACGCCTGTCTGTAGAGCCGAGCCCATGCTCGGCTGCCTTGCGCGTGGCAAAGAGCAGCCGAGCATGGGCTCGGCTCCACAGAAGCGCGTCGAGAGCGCTTACAGCGCTTCCAGTTGCTTGCGCAACGCAGCCAGCTGCGCGCGCAGGGTGTCGTTCTCGCGGGTCAGCGCGACGACGCGGCGGCGCAGTGCCGGGGCATCCTCGCCCAGTTGTTCCAGCGCCGACAGCACCTCGGCGTCGCGGCTGGCGATCTGCTCCTCGTCCGGTTCCTCGAAGTCCATCTCGGCCGCTTCCGGCTTCGGTGCGCGCGGCTTGCGCTTGGACTCGCGCACGCGCTTGGCGGCCTGCTTCAGCTCGTCCTTGCCACCGGCGGCGGCGGCGCGCTGCTCTTCTTCCGGCAGGTCGGCCACGGCGGCGGCGGCGCTGATCGAGATCACGCCGGCCTTGACCGCTTCCACCACCTCGGCGGCGGCCTGGGCGTGGATGCGCTCGATCATGCCGACCTGGCTGGTGCTCAGCTTGGCTTCGCGGGCCAGCTCGGCGCGGCTGATCTTCGGTGCCGGTTCCCACGGCGGACTGTCTTCACCGGTCTCATCGGCGACGTCGGCGGTGCCATCGCTCTCGCGCTGCAGCTGCGCCTGCTCGACCTGCTTGCGGGCGGCCAGGATGTCGCGCTTGCGCAGCGCCAGCACGCCGCGCTGGAAGTCGGACACGCTGCGGCGGCCCAGATGCTGTTCGATCATCCACAGGTGCACGTCTTCCATGCTCTGGAAGCGGGTGTTCTGCACGGTATTGAAGGGCAGGCCATGCTTCTGGCAGATGCCGAAACGGTTATGGCCATCGACCAGTACATTCCCCCACAGCACCAGCGCATCGCGGCAGCCTTCGGCCAGGATGCTGCGCTCCAGCGCGTCATGTTCGTCCGCGGTCAGCGGGTCGATGTAGGCCTTGAGTTCTTCTTTGACGACGATATCCATGGGCACGGCAGCGAGCAGGAGCGGAACCGCCCATTGTACCCGCTCGCCACCATCGGCCCGGCTCAGGCGGTGGCCCGGATCATCTCGCCCAGGGTGCCGGTGATCTGGTCGATCTGCGCCTTGTCCACGATCAGCGGCGGCGACAGCGCGATGATGTCGCCGGTGCAGCGCACCAGCAGTCGGCCGTCGTGGAAGCAGCGCCGGTAGACCTCGTAGCCCCGGCTGCCCGGCGCATCGCGGCGAGGCGCCAGCTCAACCGCGCCGACCAGGCCGAAGTTGCGGATGTCGATCACGTTGGGCAGGCCCTGCAGCGCATGCAGTCGTTCCTGCCAGTACTCGCCCAGCTCGATGGCGCGCTCGAACAGACGCTCCTCGGCATAGACCTCCAGCGTCGCCAGCGCCGCGGCGCAGGCCAGCGGGTGCCCCGAACAGGTATAGCCATGGAAAAGCTCGATGGCCTGTGGCGGTGCCTGCATCAGGGTTGCATGCACGGCGTCGCTGGCCAGCACGCCACCCAGCGGTACCGCGCCGTTGCTGACCGCCTTGGCGAAGGTCAGCAGGTCCGGGGTGACCCCGAAGCGCTGCGCGGCGAAGGGCATCCCAACCCGGCCGAAACCGGTGATGACCTCGTCGAACACCAGCAGGATGCCGTGCTGGTCGCACAGTTCGCGCAGGCGCTGCAGGTAACCCGGTGCGGGCAGGATCACCCCGGCTGAGCCGGCAATGGGTTCAACGAATACGGCGGCAATCGTCGAGGCATCATGCAGCGCGATCAGCCGTTCCAGGTCATCGGCCAGCTCCGCGCCCTGGCGTGGCAGGCCCCTGCTGAACGCATTGCGCGGCAGGTCCAGGGTGTGGCGCAGGTAGTCGACGCCGCCCAGCTGCAGGCCGAACGGCTTGCGGTTGTTGGGCAGCCCGCCCAGCGCCATGCCGCCGAAGCCGACGCCGTGGTAGGCCTTCTCGCGGCTGATGAAACGGGTGCGCTGGCCTTCGCCACGCTGGCGGTGGTAAGCCAGCACGATCTTCATCGCGGTATCCACCGCCTCGGAGCCGGAGCTGGTGAAGAACACATGGTTGAGCGGCCCCGGCGCCAGCGCGGCCAACCGCTGCGCCAGTGCGAACGCCGGCGGCGAGCCCATCTGGAAGGCGGGTGAGTAGTCCAGCGTGCGCGCCTGCTCGACGATGGCCTCGACGATGCGCGGGCGGGCATGGCCGGCATTGCAGCACCACAGGCCGGCGGTGCCGTCGAGGATCTGGCGGCCGTCGACATCCTCGTAGTGCATGCCCTCGGCACGTACCAGCACACGCGGGGCGGCCTTGTACTGGCGGTTGGCGGTGAACGGCATCCAGTACGCCTCCAGTGATTCCGGGCGCTGGGTAGCCAGGTCGTGCAGGTCGCTCGCGGGATGCTTCATGCCGGCTCCGTCGGGTCCGATGGGGTGAATGTAGCGCAGCCACGTCACGGTGGAGTCGCGGCCACGCCGGTATAACCGGGGCGACTGTTCCGAGGAGCCCGACATGGCCGACTTTCCCGACCGCAGCCACTGGCAGGTGCTGTCGCAGCAGCTTTCGATGCCCGGACAGGCCTTCATCGATGGCTGCTACACCGACGCCGCCAGCGGCGCCCGCTTCGACTGCATCAGCCCGATCGATGGCCGCGTACTGGGAGCGGTTGCCGACTGCGATGCGCAGGACGTGGAGCGTGCGGTGCTGGCGGCGCGGCGTGCCTGCGAGGCCGGCCACTGGTCGCAGGCCAGCCCGGCCCATCGCAAGCGCGTGCTGCTGGCGTTGGCGGCGTTGGTGGAAAAACACGCGGACGAGCTGGCCGTGCTGGAAACCCTGGACATGGGCAAGCCGGTGCGTGATGCGCGTCGTATCGACCTGCCCGGCGCGGTGCGCTGCCTGCGCTGGACGGCCGAAGCGGTGGACAAGCTGTACGGTGAGGTCGCGCCCACCGGCCCGCATGAGCTGGGCCTGGTCACGCGCGAGCCCGCCGGCGTGGTGGCGGCGATCGTGCCGTGGAATTTCCCGTTGCTGATGGCGTGCTGGAAGATCGCGCCTGCATTGGCCATGGGCAACTCGGTGGTGCTCAAGCCTTCCGAGCGCTCGCCCCTGAGTGCGTTGCGGCTGGCGGCGCTGGCCGCCGAAGCGGGCCTGCCGGAGGGCGTGCTGAACGTGCTGCCGGGCCACGGTGCGCGCGTCGGTGAGCCGTTGGCCCTGCACATGGATGTGGACGTGCTGGCGTTCACCGGCTCCACGGCCACCGGCGCGCGGCTGCTGCAGTATTCAGGGCGGTCCAACCTCAAGCGGGTCTGGCTGGAGTGTGGTGGCAAGAGCCCGCACGTGGTGTTTGCCGATGCCCCCGATCTGGATGCCGCTGCGAAGGCGGTGGCACGGGGCATCTTCTTCAACCAGGGCGAGGTCTGTACTGCCGGGTCACGGCTGCTGGTGCAGCGCTCGATCCGCGAGGATTTCGTGCACCAGGTGGTTGCCTACGGCCAGCACATGCAGCCGCGCCACCCGCTTGACGCCGACGCACCGATGGGCGCGCTGGTGGATGCCGCGCATCTGGACAAGGTGATGGGGGATATCGTGCGTGCCGAAAGCGAGGGCGCCCGCCTGCTGCTGGGCGGTCATCGCGCCGATGTCGAGGCGGGCGGTTGTTATGTGCAGCCCACGGTGTTCGATCAGGTGAGCCCCGACCAGGCATTGGCGCGCGAGGAAGTATTCGGGCCGGTGCTGGCGGTGCTCGGCTTTGACGACGAAGCCGAAGCGGTGCGCCTGGCCAATGACAGCCGCTACGGCCTCGCCGCCGGCCTGTGGACGCGCGATCTGGGCCGCGCCCACCGCGTCGCACGCCAGCTGCGCGCCGGCAGCGTCTGGGTGAACGGCTGGGATGGCGGTGACATGACCGCCCCGTTCGGTGGCTACAAGCAGTCCGGCAATGGGCGCGACAAATCGCTGCATGCGTTCGACAAGTACAGCGAGATCAAGGCCACCTGGATCCAGCTGTAACGGCGTCGGGGCTTGCGCCCACATGTAGAGCCGAGCCGATGCTCGGCTGCATTTCGTGGAATGTGGTCGAGCAGGGGCGAGAACCTGCAGAACAATGGCGCCTGCCACCCTCGTTGGCATCGGTGTCGGCTGAAACCATCGTCCCGTGCGGCCACCGGCCCGTGGCAGAATCGGGCGATCCGCCGTTACCCGTGTTGCCGATGTCGACGATCACCGCTGCCGCACCGCCCGTGAATTCTCCCAGTCGTGTCCTGCTGGCCAGCCTGATCGGCACCACCATCGAGTTCTTCGATTTCTACATCTACGCCACGGCGGCCGTGCTGGTGTTCCCGCACCTGTTCTTCCCGGACAGCAGCGAGCAGGCGGCCCTGCTGCAGTCACTGGCGACCTTCGCCGTGGCGTTCATCGCGCGCCCGGTCGGCTCTGCGGTGTTCGGCCATTTCGGTGACCGCATCGGCCGCAAGGCGACGCTGGTCGCGGCGTTGCTGACCATGGGCCTGTCCACGGTGCTGATCGGCCTGCTGCCGACGCACGCACAGATCGGCCTGTGGGCGCCGGCGCTGCTGGCGCTGTGCCGCTTCGGCCAGGGCCTGGGGCTCGGCGGCGAGTGGGGTGGGGCGGTGCTGCTGGCCACCGAGAACGCGCCGCCGGGCAAGCGTGCCTGGTACGGCATGTTCCCGCAGCTGGGCGCGCCGATCGGCTTCCTGTTGTCGGCGGGCATTTTCCTGGTGCTTGGCCGCTGCCTGAGCCAGGATGATTTCCTGCAGTGGGGCTGGCGTATCCCGTTCGTGGCCAGCGCGCTGCTGGTCGGCCTGGGCCTGTGGGTGCGCCTGAACATCCATGAGACGCCCGACTTCAAGCAGGCACTGGAGCGCAAGGCGCCAGTGCGGCTGCCGATGTGGACCGTGCTGCGTGACCATCCGGTGCCGATGCTGCTGGGCACGCTGGGGGCGTTCGCCACCTTCGTGCTGTTCTACCTGATGACGGTGTTCAGCCTTGGCCACGGCACTGCGGTGCTGGGCTACAGCCGCGAGCAGTTCCTGCTGATGCAGATGGCCGGCATGGTGTTCTTCGCACTGGGCATCCCATTGTCGGCACGCTATGGCGACCGCTGGGGCACGCGTCGCACCATGATCGTCGCCAGCGTGCTGATCATCGGCTTCGGCGTACTGTTCGCGCCGTTGTTCCAGCCGCACAGCCCGTGGCTGGTCACCGCTTTCCTGTGCCTGGGCCTGTTCCTGATGGGGCTGACCTACGGCCCCTGCGGCACCTTCCTGGCCGAGATCTACCCGGTGGAAGTGCGTTACACCGGCGCGTCGCTGTCATTCAACCTGGCCGGCATCCTCGGCGCGGCGCCGGCGCCCTACCTGGCCACCTGGCTGGCCGAGCGTTTCGGCCTGGTCGCGGTCGGCTACTACCTGTGCCTCACCGCGGTGGCCACGCTGTGCGCGCTGGTGGCCCTGCACCGGCGCGCGCTGCGGCTCAGCCAAAGAAGCGCTTGAGCGTGCGCCCCAGCCAGCCACCGCCCTGGTGTTCGCGGGCGAACTGGTTCAGGTGTGCCTTGACCTGTTCGGCATACGCCTGGTCGTCGCCACGGATGTGGTTGAACAGCCAGCGCGAGAGCATGGTGCGCAGCTCGTCGCTGATGTCCTCGCCGGCCTGGAAGCGCATGCGGTACTCCGATACCCGCTTGATGAAGACCTCGTGCACGCGCTTGTGCGCGGCACAGAACGGATAGCCCGCTTCCTCCATCAGTTCTTCCTCGAACGCGAAGTGCGACATGGTGTAGTCCACCACTTCGTCGATCACTTCGCCCACTGCCGCACGCTGCATGCTGGCCTGGGCCACGTGCAGGTGGTTGAGCATCTCGATGATGCGGCGGTGTTGTTGGTCGATCACATCGATGCCGATGTTCAGATCGTCCTGCCAGACCAGTAGTGCCATCCCCGGCTCCCCTTCATGCGTATGTCGGGGCTGACTGTAGAGCTGCCGCGGCGGCGCGGCGTTGATCTGGATCAAGGCTGCCCGGTCAGGTCAGCGCGGGCTCGCGCGGGCGCAGCGGGCTGGCCACCGTGGTGCAGCTGACCCGGTTGCGGCCGCCGGCCTTGGCCAGGTACAGCTGGCGGTCGGCTTCGGAGATCAGCCGGTGCAGTGCATCGCGCTGCGGGCGCAGGCAGCACAGGCCGATGCTCACCGTCATGCGCAGGCTGGCGGTGCCGATGTCCACTTCCAGCGCGGCGATGCGCTGGCGCAGTTCCTCGAAGTACAGCAGGGCCTCGTCCTGCTCCATGTCCGGCACCAGCAGGCAGAACTCCTCGCCGCCGAAGCGGGCGGTCAGGTCGTGGCTGCGGGCATGCGCGGCCACCGCTCCGGCCACCGCACGCAGCGCGTCATCGCCGGCTTCGTGACCGTAAGTGTCGTTGATGTGCTTGAAGTGGTCGATGTCGATCATTGCCACCGCCACGCACTGGCCATGCAGCTGCAGCTGCGGCAGCTGGCGCTGGCTCTGTTCCAGGAAGCAGCGGCGGTTCGGCAGGCCGGTGAGGAAGTCGCGGGTGGCCAGGTCCTGCAGGGTGCCGATCAGCTCCAGCTGATCCACGTTCTGCGAGACCCGGCAGAAGAATTCCTCGCGCGAGAACGGCTTGCGCAGGAAGTCGTTGGCGCCGTTCTTCAGGAAGCGCGGAATCAGCGAGGCATCGGTATTGCCGGAAATGCCGATCACTGCCACCTTGTCGCGCGAGCGCAGGGTGCGCAGGCGGCGGGTGAACTCCACGCCTTGCATGCCCGGCATTTCCTGGTCGACCACGGCGAGGCGGATCGCAGGATGCGCTTCGATCGCAGCCAGCCCCTCATTGCCATCGGCTGCTTCGTGCACCTCATGGCCATACATGCGCAGCAGGGCGGCGGCATAGCCGCGGGCCGAAGGCGAATCGTCCACCACCAGCGCCGCAATGCGCCGGTTGCGCTCCAGGCGCTGCACCAGCCACACCAGATAGTCGATGCTGCCCGGCGTGTTCTTCAGCACGTAGTCGATGATCTGCTGCTGCAGTACGCGCTTGCGCAGGTCCTCGTCGTAGACGCTGCTGACCACCACGGTGGGCAGGCCGCGCCTGAGGAAGAACTCGACCACCGCGTCGCGGTCGCCGTCGGCCAGCACCAGCCCGGTCAGTACCAGGAACCAGCCCCCATCCTCGCTCAGCAGGCGATCGGCCTCGGCCAGGGTGGAAGCGATCACCACCGGCAGTTCCAGGCGCTGCTCGATGGCCTCGCGCAGCATGCCGGTGAACGCACGGGAGTTTTCGACCAGCAGGATCCGCTGCGGCAGCGGATCGGCCAGGTCGCCATCGACGGCGGCCTGCGGCAGGACGGGCATGATGCGGTGGCTCACGAGGGAGGGACTCGGCACGGATAGCGGCGGTTTCGGGTGCAACTTTAGCCGGAGCAGCGTGCCCTGCGCGTCGTTCACCGATCAGGCAGGCGATGCGAATGCCGCCGCTGTACCCGCAAGCGATTCGTGCAGGACGAGCCGGAGCCGGTTGCCACGGCAATGCACCGTGCCGCCGTAGGCCATTATCCGGCCGGCCAGACGCTCGATGGCCTGCTGAACGGTCCGGTTCGACAGCGTGCGACCGCGGTCAAGCAGGCCAACGACCACCACGATGCCGCGCCGGTCGCCCGCCTGGCCGCTCCGGGCGCGCACGCTGACCTGTCCCGACTCCAGTTCCAGCAGCAGCGACACCGCCTCGATCAGCGAGCGATAGATGGCGAGCTGCAGGTCGACAGTCAGCAGGCAGGGGTTGCCCTCCAGCCGGGGCGGAATCACGCGATGGGAGTTGTCCCAGCTTTCGCATGCGCCGCCAACCCGCAGCGCGATATACAGCCCAACCTGCTCCAGCCCCGTGGGGTAGACCAGACTGGCCTGTTCACGGAACAGCCGCGAGTGCACGGATGAGGCGTGCTGCAGGCTGTTGGCCACCGCATGATGCCCCTGCGCCTTCAGCCAGCTGACCATCTCGCCGAGCGAGCTGTCCATGCCTTCGCCGAGTTGCTTGAGATGGGAGGCGCGCTCGCGAAGCTCACGCTCACGGGTCTGGTGCGAACTACGTGCCAGGCGCAACGTGGTTTCCTCTGCCAGTCCACGGCACCGTGCACGCTCATGGTGATAGCTGATGCTGGACCCCAGGGCGAGCAGTGCGACACTCATCACGGCCATGTTCTGCTGGGTGGCGAAGGTGCCCAGGTCGAACGAGGACGGTAGGCCGGTGCTGGGTGTGGCGAAATGGAGTGGAAGGTTCAACAGCGGAATCGCGATGGCAGCGCCACGCCACCCATGCATGAAGGTCAGGGCGATCGCTGGGAGGGAGGACAGCAGTACCAGGTGGGTGCGTGTGGTGTGGGCGCTGATGGCCGTAAGCTGCATGCACAGGCCCAGGACCAGCATCACCAGGAAGGCCGTGACCGTAGGCGCAGCAAAGCGGCGCGTCCAATTGGGGGCCGCGTGTCGTCGCGACCAGAGGAATGCCAACGGCACGAGGGTGATGATGGCGGCGAAGTGGCCAAAGATCGTGCGATCAACTGCGCTAAGCAGGTTGCTCGGCGGTGGGTTCGACCACAGAGCAAATGAAATGCCCATATTGAGAGCCGGGACGAACAACGCCATGCAGAAGGTCAACGACAGCAACCAGAGGCCGGTGGCGGACTCCGATGGCATTCTAACGCGATGCAGGTAGACCACCAGCATCGCCACCGGCATCAGCAGCGTCGAGGCCAGGATGACCCAGGCCAGGCCGTAGCTGTCGATCATGGGAATGCGCAAGGTTGCGAAGTACGCGTACTCGCCAAGCAGCAGGTAGGGCCACAGGCGGGTCGGGACGATCAGTAGTGCCGCTGCCCGGATGCCCGCGGGCAGGAAGAACTGATCCAGCGAGAGCTGACGCGAGGCAAGGCAGCCCAGGGCGTAGACGGCCGCGAGTGCGATTCCGACGGGTCGGATCCGGAAGCTCAGTTCAATTGCTTCTTTGAATCGGTCCAAGCCCGCGCCTCTCGTCTCCCGGCCAATGATGACTGACCACTTCCGCAGACACTATCGACAGTTGGAGATGGGTGCAATCGAGGTGTCTGGCCTCCCTTTGCGCTGCAATCGGCGGCTTCCCATGCTTCGAGGCCCTACATGCCCGGCAGTGCGGCGGCATAGCCACCAGAGGACGGTGAATCATCCACAATCAGTGCGCCCATGTGTCGATCGCGTTTCAGCCGTTGCACCCGCCACATTCGGCGGTTGATGCTGTCCGCTGTGTTCGCCGTCACACAATCGACGACATCCTGCTGTTGCACGCGCCTGTCCAGGTCCTTGTCGCAGATGCCGCTGACCCGCACCGTGAGCGGGTTTCGCCGCGGGTATTGGCGATTTCGGAGGCAGATTCGGCGTGGCATGGGTTTGCATCGATCCAGTGGATTATGTCCGACAGGCACTGCGGAGTCCGCCCGGTATATGCTGATGCGATTGGCGGTAGCATCCTTCTTGATCCGTATTGCATCCAACCTGGAGGTCAGTGTGAGAAGTTTCCGAATTCATGCATTTGCTGGTGCATTGATGTTGGTGCCGGTATCCGTTTTTGCTTTTGCCCCGAGTGACGACCATGGAATCAAGTTGGCCGGCCAAGGACTCGGCCAGTCGATTCCGCAGGCACAAGACCTCAGCGTGGATGCCGGCTGGTTGGTCTATGGGTTCGAGCGCGATGGCATGGATTATTTCCAGGTAAACGATCTCGCAGGGCACGTGCACATCGTGATCGGCAATGCTGCCGGCACGTTCTGGGTGCTGCCGGCAGGTGACCCGTCTGCGAAGGTGTCGTTGCCGGAGCAGCGCCTGCCTGTTCCCGCCAAGGCCACCAGAACGGTTGTCTATCGGGCCCCCGCATTCACGCTGGTCAGATATGCAAGCGGAGCTGATGTGTTGTGGGCAGTAGAGGCACCCTGATACTGACAGTTGCCGGGATATCGGCCAGCTTCAGTATCAGACTGCATGGGCACCCGGTGTTCGCCGGGTGCCCATGACGCCCTGGGCCAGGGGGACGAGCGGGACGTTATGCGATTCTGTTGTGTTGGTTCGATCCGGTCGCTTGACTGTGAAATGCACTACTGCAGCGCAGAGGGTGCGGGGCAGCCGTACCGCGATGGAGTACTGGCTACTGCCTCCAGTCTGGTTTCGCGGTCGAGGAACAGAATCCTGACCCGGTTGCGATAGCAGTCAACGGTCCCGTCATAGGGGAGGGTTCGCCCGGTCAGTCGCTCGAACGCTGCCATCGTTGTCTGCTTGGAAAGGCGTCTGCGCTGTTCCAGCAGTGACACGACCATGAGGATTCCGCGCCTGGAGCCCATTCTGCCGCACCTTGCACGAATGCGAATCTGACCACCTTCATGCTTGAGAAGAATGGAGACCGCGTCAATCAGTGTCCGGTAAGCGGCCAATTGCAGTTCCACGCTCAGGTTGCAGGGGTCGCCTTTCAGATCCGGGCGGAGAACGCGCTCCGTCAGCTTCCACGACTCACGGATGCCACCCGCCTGCAGGGCCACGTAAAGCCCAAGATGCTCCAGGCCCGAGGGATAGACCATGCTTGTCTGTTCGCGAAAGAGCCGCGAATGTACATTCGAGGTATGCAGAAGGCTGTTGGCCACTGCGTGATGTCCCTGGGCCTTGAGCCATTCGGCCAGCTCAACCAGCGACGTATCAATGCCGTCGCCGAGCTTGCGAAGGTGCAGGGCACGTTCACGCAGCTCCATCTCGCTGGCCAATTGCGAGCTCCTCGCCAGATGGATGGCGTCCCTTTCCCCCATCTCGCGCAGCCTGTAACGGTGGTAGAAGTGGGTGATGCGTGATCCGAGCAGCAGCAATACGATGCCGCTGATCGCCATGATCTGCTGGGTGATGAAGGCCGCTGGATCGAATGCGGTGGGATGGGTGTTGGGCGTGGTCAGGCCGATGACCATGTTGAGCACCGGCACTGCAAGGGCAGCCCCCTTCCAGCCATACAGGCAGGTAAGCGCGGCCGCGGGGAGTGCCAACAGCAGCAGGAACGTTGCCTTCAATGCAATCCAGTCTGCGGGCAGTTGAGTCGCTGCTATCCCGATCAGCAGCATCGATGAAAGTGCTGCCAGCATCGGGGTCTTTCGTCGAGCGTTCCACTCCTGCCCCACGTCCTGCCGCGCCCACAGCATGGCGATGGGGGCCACCGTCAGAATGCCGATGAAATCACCCACGCTGAAGCGCGCGGCATTGGTCAGGAAGGGTGTGGAAGGAGGTGTTGGCCAGAGCAGATGGGAAAAGCTGAGGTTGAGCAGAGTAATAACGACGCTGGAAGCGGCGGCAATCAACAAGAGGCCGATCGTCTGCGACTCCGCCATCAGTCGCCGTTGCAGCTTCACAATCAGCATCACCGCTGGCATGAGGAATGCGGAGGCAACAATGACCCATGTCAGGCCGTACTTCTCGATCATCGGCACGCGGGACTGTGCAAAGTATGCATATTCGCCCAGCAGCAGGTAGGGCCACAGGCGCGGCGGGCACAACAGCACGGCTGCCACCCGGATGCCGGCTGGCAAATAGAACTGATCCAGCGACAGCTGTCGGGTTGCCCAATAGGCAACTGCATAAAGCAAGGCAATCATCAGGCCAGCCGGACGAATGCGCACCTTCAGCAACAATCCTTCTTTCCACCAGTCCAATCGCACGTCCCCCTCTCCTACGTATCCCCTGTCAGCATCCATTCGCCGCGGGGCCCGGTTTCTCAGGACGGTATCGGTCTGCGAACGATTATGCAATTGCATAGCTGCGCATTTAGGAAATTGTCCAGCCATCCATCACAGATGTCGCGTGAAAATCTGTGACGTGTGCAGCACGATCAGCGCTGCGGTACGTTTGTCAGAACGTTCAATACAGGTGGAGATGCAGAATCTTCACCACAACGCATCCCGCAGCTTGTACCAGGACATCGCCGCCACCAGCAGCGGCGTGCGCAGCAGCCGGCCGCCGGGGAAGGGCGCATGCCGAAGGCGCTGGAACACGTCCAGGCGCTCGCTCTGGCCGGCAATGGCGGCGGCGATCACCTCGCCGGCCAGCCCGGCGGCGGCCACCCCATGGCCGGAGAAGCCCTGCGCGAAGTACAGGTCGCCGTCCAGCCGGCCCCAATGCGGGGCGCGGTTGCGGGTGATGTCGACGTAGCCGCCCCATACCTGGTCCAGTGCCACGTCGGCCAGCTGCGGGAACACCTGGTGCATGCGCCGTTGCATCACCCCACGCAGGCCGGGTGGGGGCAGCGCCGAGTAGCTGGCGCGCCCCCCGAACAGCAGGCGGTGGTCGTGGCTGAGGCGGAAATAGTCCAATGCCCAGGCGGTGTCGGCCACGGCCATGTCGTTGCCGATCAGGGCGCGGGCGCGCTCGGCCCCCAGCTGTGCGCTGGCGCCGATATAGGTGCCGACCGGCATGATCCGCCGTTCCAGCTCGGGCAGCAGGCCCTGCAGCCAGGCATTTCCGGCCACCACCAGATGCGCGGCGCGTACGCTGCCGTGGGCGGTGTGCAGGGTCGGCTGCGGTCCGCGCTGCACGCGGGTTACCGCCGAATGCTCGTGGATCACCACGCCGGCCGCGCGCGCCGCATCGGCCAGACCGCGCGCATAGGCCAGCGGGTGCAGGTGCGCGCTGAGCGGATCGAACATCGCGGCACGATAGCGCGGGCTGTCCAGCTGCGCGCGCAGGGCGTCACGGTCCCACCATTGCATGGGGTAGTCGTAGTGGCGTTGCAGGTGCTCGCAGTGGACGCGCAGCTCCCGTTCATGGCGTTCGCGGATGGCGACGCTGGCGTGGCCTTCCACCCAATGGCAGTCAATGCCGTGGCGATTGATGCGGGCGCGCATCGCCTGCACCGCGTCGCGCGACCAGTCGAACAGGTGGCGCGCATCATCACGACCGAGCTGACGCTCCAGTTCGTCCACCTCGCAGCCATAGCCGACCAGCGCCTGCCCGCCGTTGCGGCCGGACGCGCCCCAGCCGATCCGCTGCGCTTCCAGCACTACCACGCGCCGGCCACGTGCCGCCAGTTCCAGGGCTGCGGTCAGGCCGGTATAGCCGGCGCCCAGCACCGCAACGTCGGCCTGCACATTACCCTGCAGCGGGGGCAGTGCGGGCGGTTCGGGCAGGCTGGCGGCGTACCAGCTGGGCGGGAACGCGGCGCTCACTGCAGGCCTCGCGGGTGCAGGGCGGGAGGGCGGAGCGGGGCAGGTCGATCGGCGTTCACCCCGGTAGTTTCGCCGATGCGTGACGGCTGTGGTGTGACGGCACCGACTTGCCGCCTTCGCCGGGCGACGGGTAACGTGTCGGCACGCCAAGGAGTTTTCCCATGCGCCGCCTGCCCTGGGTGGGCCTGCCCACCGACAGCACCGTGCTCGGCCATCACCGTTTCGCGGTGGCCGGCGAGAAGTACGTGCGCGCGCTGGCCGAGGCGGCCGAGGTGACTCCGGTAGTGTTGCCGAGCCTGCAGCCACCGCTGCCGGCCGGCGACTGGCTGCAGGGGCTGGATGGCCTGCTGCTGACCGGCGCGGTCAGCAATATCGAACCGCAGCACTATGAAGGTGGTCGCAGCTGGCCAGGCAATCCACATGACCCGGCCCGCGATGCCAATGCCTTTGCGTTGCTGCACGAGGCACTGGCGCTGGACCTGCCGGTGCTGGCGATCTGCCGCGGCTTCCAGGAGTTGAACGTCGCGCTGGGCGGCAGCCTGCATCCGCAGGTGCACGCGGTGCCTGGCCTGGCCGACCATCGCGAAGAACCGCAGGCGCCGGTGGAGGTGCAGTATGGGCCGGCGCACGCGGTCACGCTGGCCGCCGATGGCTGGCTGGCGCAGTGGCACGGCAGTGGCCGCGCGCAGGTCAATTCGGTACACGGGCAGGGTGTCGCCCGCCTGGCGCAGGGGCTGCAGGTCGAGGCCGTGGCCGACGATGGGCTGGTCGAAGCGGCACGCAGCCTGCACCATCGTTTCGTGCTCGGCGTACAGTGGCACCCGGAGTGGCGTGTCATGCAGGCGCCGTTCTATCACGCTATTTTCCGTGCGTTCGGCCAGGCTTGCCGGCAGCACCAACAGAACCGACTGGATTCCCGATGAGTTCCCGAACGCGCCCGCGCAAGACGGCCACGCCCCCCGCACCGCAGGAAAGCACGCTGCTGCGCTGGCTGAAGGAGCGGCGCATCACCGAGGTGGAATGCCTGGTGCCGGACATCACCGGCAACGCGCGCGGCAAGATCATTCCCGCCGACAAGTTCTCGCACGACTACGGCACGCGCCTGCCTGAGGGCATCTTCGCCACCACCGTCACCGGCGAGTTCCCTGACGATTATTACGAGCTGACCTCGCCGTCGGACTCGGACATGATGCTGCGCCCCGACCCGGACACGGTGCGCATGGTGCCGTGGGCGGCCGACGCCACCGCGCAGGTCATCCACGATTGCTACACCAAGAGCGGTGAGCCGCACGAACTGGCGCCGCGCAACGTGCTGCGCCGCGTGCTGGCAGCCTACGCCGAGCTGGGCCTGCGCCCGGTGGTGGCGCCGGAACTGGAGTTCTTCCTGGTGCAGAAGAACACCGACCCGGACTTCCCGCTGCTGCCACCGGCCGGCCGCTCCGGGCGCCCGGAGACCGCGCGGCAGTCGTACTCGATCGATGCGGTCAACGAGTTCGACCCGATCCTCGACCTGATGTACGACTACGCCGATGCGATGAAGCTGGACGTGGACACGCTGATCCACGAGTCCGGCGCGGCGCAGCTGGAGGTCAACTTCACCCATGCCGATGCGATGGACCTGGCCGACCAGGTGTTCCTGTTCAAGCGCACCATGCGCGAAGCGGCGATGCGCCACGGGGTGTATGCCACGTTCCTGGCCAAGCCGATGGAAAACGAGCCGGGCAGTGCCATGCACATCCACCAGAGCCTGGTGCGGGTGAGCGATGGCAGCAACGTGTTCGCTGGCGAGACCGATGCCGAGGGCGAGTTCAGCCCGGTGTTCGGCCACTACCTGGGCGGCCTGCAGAAGTACGCACCGCAGGCGATGGCGTTCTTCGCGCCGAACGTGAACTCCTACCGCCGGCTGGTGTTCGGCGAAGTCTCGCCGAGCAACGTCCACTGGGGTTTCGACAACCGCACCTGCGGCCTGCGCGTGCCGCTGGATACGCCGGAGAACATGCGCGTGGAAAGCCGTTTCGCCGGGTCCGATGCCAATCCCTACCTGGCGATGGCCGCGACCCTGGCCTGCGGCCTGCTGGGCATCCGCGAGCGGCTGGCACCGGATGCGCCGGTGACCGGCAGCGCCAAGGAACTGGGCTACGACCTGCCGCGCTCGCTGGGCGAGGCGCTGGACGGGCTGGAGCGGTGCAGCGAGCTGCAGGCCCTGCTGGGTGAGCGCTTCTGCCGGGCCTACATCTCGGTCAAGCGCAAGGAATACGAGACCTTTTTCCGCGTCATCAGCTCGTGGGAGCGCGAGTTCCTGCTGCTGAACGTCTGAGCATCCGGAATAGAAAAATCCGCCGCCGGGGGGTAGGCTGGCACCCGTCGCCGGCCCCGCCGGCCCCCCCCTTCCCGCATTCTGGAGCACCCGATGAAGCTGCGTATCCTCACGCTCGGCCTGGCCTCCGCCATGCTCGCCGCCTGTGGCGGTGGCAATGGCGGCGCGCAGGACAGCCAGGTCCTGAACGTCTACAACTACAGCGATTACATCGCCGAGGACACCATTCCGACCTTCGAGAAGGAGAGCGGGATCAAGGTGACCTACGATGTGTTCGACAGTGACGAGATGGTCGAGACCAAACTGCTGGCCGGCAACAGCGGCTATGACGTGGTGGTGCCGACCCTGAACTTCTTCGGTCGCCAGATCCAGGCCGGTGTGTTCCTGCCGCTGGACAAGAGCAAGATCCCGAACCTGGCCAACCTCGATCCGGCGGTGATGAAGCGCATCGCCACCCAGGACCCGGGCAACCAGTACGGCGTGCCGTACATGATCGGCACCACCGGCATCGGCTACAACGTGGACATGCTGAAGCAGCGCTTCGGCGGCAGCGCCGACATCGCCAACAGCTGGGACCTGGTGTTCAAGCCGGAGAACATCAGCAAGATGAAGGACTGCGGCGTGACCATCCTGGACACGCCGGCGGACATGATCCCGATCGCACTGCATTACCTGGGCCTGGACCCGCACAGCGGCGACCCGGCCGAGCTGCAGAAGGCCGCCGACCTGCTGAAGTCGATCCGCCCGTACGTGCAGAACTTCCACTCCTCGCAGTACGTGGGTTCGCTGGCCAACGGCGGTACCTGCCTGGTGGTCGGCTGGTCGGGTGACATCATCCAGGCCCGCGACCGCGCCGAGGAAGCCAGCAATGGCGTGCACGTGGCCTATTCGATCCCGAAGGAAGGCGCACCGCAGTGGTTCGACATGCTGGCGATCCCGAAGGACGCCAAGCATCCGGAAGCCGCGTACGCCTTCATCAACTACCTGCTGCAGCCGAAGGTTGCCGCGGCCAACACCAACTTCATCCACTACGCCAACCCGGTGCCGACCGCGACCCCGCTGGTGGACGAGGCGATCCGTACCGACCCGACCATCTACCCGCCGGCCGACGTGGCCGAGAAGATGTTCACCTACTCGATCAACACGCCGGAGACCGACAAGCTCTACACCCGGCTGTGGACCGAGGTGAAGACCGGGCGCTAAGGGCTGGCTGGCAGGTGGGTGCCGACCGTTGGTCGGCATGCTTTTCCGGCAGGGCCGACCAACGGTCGGCCCCCACCAGATCTGCAGATCCCCCCGGCCCGGTGGGTGCCACCCGTTGCCGTCATATCCCCTGCAGCCCCCGGCCGTTAGAATGGCGGCCGCTGTCCACCGCCCGCTCCCGGAGCCCCCATGCCCGTTGAAGCCCAGCCGGTAGCCGCCGTCGTCGACACGACCGGTGCGCCCGGCTATCTCTCCATTCGTGATTTGCGCAAGGAATTCGACGGTTTCGTCGCCGTCGACGACGTCAATCTGGACGTGCGCAAGGGCGAGATCTTTGCCCTGCTCGGAGGCTCCGGCAGCGGCAAGTCGACCCTGCTGCGCTGCCTGGGCGGCTTCGAGACGCCCACCAAGGGCAGCATCACCGTCGATGGCCAGCGCCTGGACGCGCTGCCGCCGTACCAGCGGCCGGTCAACATGATGTTCCAGTCCTATGCGCTGTTCCCGCACATGACGGTCGAACAGAACATTGCCTTCGGCCTGAAGCAGGATGGCCTGGGCAAGGACGCGATCAGCAAGCGCGTCGGCGAGATGCTCGACCTGGTGCAGATGGGCCACCTGGGCAAGCGCAAGCCGCACCAGCTGTCCGGTGGCCAGCAGCAGCGCGTGGCGCTGGCGCGGTCGCTGGCCAAGGGGCCGAAGCTGCTGCTGCTGGACGAGCCGATGGGCGCGCTGGACAAGAAGCTGCGCTCGCAGATGCAGCTGGAACTGGTCAGCATCATCGAGTCGTCGGGCGTGACCTGCGTGATGGTCACCCACGACCAGGAAGAAGCGATGACCATGGCTACCCGCATCGCGGTGATGGATGCCGGCTGGATCCAGCAGGTCGGCAAGCCGGACGAGGTCTACGAGCAGCCGGCCAACCGCTTCGTCGCCGAGTTCATCGGTTCGGTCAACCTGTTTGACGGGGTGATCGACGAGGACCTGCCCGAGTACGTGACCGTGCGCTCGCCGCTGTTCCCGGCACCGATCTACATCGCCCATGGCATCACCTGTTACGAAGGGCAGCCGGTCGCATTCGCGCTGCGCCCGGAGAAGGTGATGATCGGCAAGGACGAGCCGGAAGGGCACACCAACAAAGCGCAGGGCGTGATCGAGGACATCGCCTATTTCGGCAGCCATTCGGTCTACCACGTGCGGCTGCCCAGCGGCGCCAAGGTGCTGGCCAACTTCGCCAACTCGCAGCGCTGGGCCAGCGACGGCCTGACCTGGGGTGACAGCGTGTGGGTGCACTGGCGCGACAACGACGGCGTGGTGCTGACCTCATGAGCGTCGCCGGCCTGAAGCGCTGGCTGCCGGGGCTGCGTGCCACGGTGATCGGCATTCCGTACCTGTGGCTGCTGCTGTTCTTCGCAGTGCCGTTCCTGATCGTGCTGATGATCAGCTTCTCGCTCAGCCGGGTCGGCTCGCCGCCGTATACCTGGCTGCTGCAGTACGCCGACGGCGGCTTCTCGCTGAAGCTGAACCTGGAGAACTACCTGGCGCTGTTCCGCGATTCGATCTATGCGCAGGCGTTCCTGAGCTCGATCAAGATCGCGGCGATCTCCACCTTCTTCACCCTGCTGATCGGCTATCCGATGGCCTATGCCATCGCGCGCCTGTCGCCGGCCGCACGCAATGTGGCGATGATGCTGGTGGTGCTGCCGTCGTGGACCTCGTTCCTGATCCGCGTGTATGCGTGGAAGGCAATCCTGGACCGCAATGGCCTGCTTGACCAGTTCCTGCAGTTCACTGGCCTGCAGACGCTGATGACGTCGATGGGGCTGCCGAAACTGCAGCTGATCGATACGCCGACCGCCGCCTATATCGGCATCGTCTACTGCTACCTGCCGTTCATGGTGCTGCCGCTGTACGCCAACCTGGTCAAGCATGACCACCGCCTGCTGGAAGCGGCCTACGACCTCGGCGCCAAGCCGTGGCAGGCGTTCCTGCGCATCACGTTGCCGCTGTCGAAGGCCGGCATCATCGCCGGCTGCATGCTGGTGATGATCCCGGCGGTGGGTGAGTTCGTGATCCCGGAAATGCTCGGTGGTTCGGAGACGCTGATGGTCGGCCGCCAGCTGTGGAACGAGTTCTTCAACAACCGCAACTGGCCGGGCGCTTCGGCGATGGCGGTGGCGATGATCCTGTTGCTGCTGGTGCCGATCCTGCTGTTCAACCGTTCCCAGCAGCGCCTGCTGGAAGGGAAGCAGGCATGAGCCCGCGTACCGCCAAGGGCCTGGGGCTGGGCGTGCTGCTGCTCGGCTTCGCCTTCCTGTACCTGCCGATCCTGTTGTTGATGTTCTACTCGTTCAACAGCTCGCGGCTGGCGATGGTCTGGGCCGGGTTCTCCACCCGCGCCTACAGCGACCTGTTCGCCGACCGCGCGCTGATGGACGCGATGTGGACCAGCCTGGTGGTGGCGTTCTGGACCGCCTGTACCGCCACCGTGCTGGGTACGCTGGCGGCGATGGTGATGACCCGCTTCAAGCGATTCCGTGGCAAGCCACTGTTCGGCGCGCTGGTGACCGCGCCGCTGGTGATGCCGGACGTGATCCTGGGCTTCTCGCTGATGGCGCTGCTGGCATCGATGGGCGCGATTCCCGGCTTCCCGGCGCGTGGCCTGGCCACCATCTGGATCGCGCACGTGACCTTCACCCTCTGCTTCGTCACCGTGGTGGTGTCCTCGCGCCTGCAGGAAATGGACCTGTCGCTGGAAGAAGCGGCGATGGACCTGGGCGCCAGCCGGTTGACCGTGTTCACCCGCATCACCCTGCCCATCATCGCGCCGGCGCTGGTGGCGGGTTGGCTGCTGGCCTTCACCCTGTCGCTGGATGACGTGGTGGTGGCCAGCTTCGTGGCCACGCCGGGCTCGACCACGCTGCCGATGAAGGTGTTCGCTTCGGTGCGCATGGGCATCAGTCCGAAGATCAACGCGTTGGCCACGCTGCTGGTGTCGGCGGTGTCGATCGCTGCGGTGATCGGCTGGTACATCAATGCCCGCGCCGAGAAGCGGCGCCAGCGCGACCTGCAGCTGGCGCGGCAGGACAACGGCTGAGTACCCGGCCTGTCGACAGCGCCGGCAACACCCGGCTCACGGACAGCGGCGCACAATGGGGGTCTTCCAGATGGAGATCCCCCATGACCGTCGAGATCATCGACCCGGCCACCGGCCAGGTGACCTACCGCCATGAACTGATGGGCGCTGCTGACATCGAGCAGCGCCTGCAGGCTGCCGCCGATGCCTTCCCCGGCTGGGCCGATCGCTCGCTGCAGGATCGCGGTGCCGTCCTTCGCCAGATCGCCGCGCAGCTGCGCACGCGTCGCGACGACCTGCAGCAGGCGATGACCCATGAGATGGGCAAGCTCAAGGCCGAGGCGCTGGCCGAGGTCGACAAGTGCGCTGCCGCCTGCGAGTACTACGCCGACCACGCGGCCGACTATCTCAAGCCGCAGCTGATCGACACCGAAGCCCAGCGCAGCTATGTGCGCTACGAGCCGATCGGCTGCGTGTTCGCGGTGATGCCATGGAATTTCCCGGTCTGGCAGGTGTTCCGTTTCCTGGCCCCGGCGTTCATGGCTGGCAACGTGGCCCTGCTCAAGCACGCCAGCAACGTGCCGCAGTGCGCCGACCTGATCCTGGCGGTGTGTCGTGACGGAGGCCTGCCTGATGGCGTGTTCGACGTGCTGCACATCGACAACGACCAGGCTGCCGAGGTGCTGCGCGACGCACGGGTGAAGGCGGTGACGCTGACCGGCAGCGAACGGGCAGGGCGCTCGATCGCCTCCAATGCCGGCAGCCAGCTGAAGAAGTCGGTGATGGAGCTGGGTGGCAGCGACGCCTTCGTGGTACTCGACGATGCCGACCTCGACAAGGCCGTGGCGGCGGCGGTGAAGTCGCGTTTCGACAACAGCGGGCAGACCTGCATTGCGGCCAAGCGCTTCATCGTGGTCGACGCGGTGGCCGATGACTTCACCCGACGCTTCGTTGAAGCCGCGGGCCAGCGCCAGTATGGCGATCCCAGTGAGCGTGGCACCACGCTGGCGCCGATGGCCCGTGCCGATCTGCGCGACGAACTGCACAAGCAGGTGCAGGCCAGCGTCGCCAAGGGCGCGCGCGTTCTGGTCGGCGGCGAGCCCATTGCCGGCACCCATGCGGGCTATCCGGCGACCGTGCTCGATCAGGTCGGCCCAGGCATGCCTGCCTACGACGAGGAGCTGTTCGGGCCGGTGGCTGCGGTGATCCGGGTCAAGGATGAGGCCGAGGCGCTGCGCGTGGCCAACGACACCCGCTTCGGCCTGGGCGGCAGCGTGTGGACGCGCGACCCGGTGCGCGGCGAAGCCTTCGCGCAGCGCATGGAATGCGGCGCCGCGTTCGTCAACGCCATCGTCAGGAGCGACGCTCGGCTGCCGTTCGGTGGCAGCAAGCAGTCCGGATTCGGCCGGGAGCTGGCCGACCACGGCATCCACGAGTTCATGAACATCAAGACCGTCTACGTGGCTTGATGCCGAAGGGTAGTGCCGGCCGCTGGCCGGCATTGCCCTGGTTGCCGGCCAGCGGCCGGCACTACCAGAAGCGGGGCATATGCCACGACCAACGGTCGCGGCCTACCGTATTGCTGGGTATCGACGCCCCCGTGCATGGTGGGTATCGACCGTTGGTCGATTCGCGCTACAACCACTTCGCGCGCTTGAACAACCGGTACAGGCCCACGCACACACCGCCCACGCCGACAATCATCAGCGGATACGACCACGGCTGGCTCAGCTCGGGCATGTGGCTGAAGTTCATGCCGTACCAGCTGGTGATCAGCGTCGGCGCTGCCAGCAGTGCGGCCCATGCACCCAGGCGCTTGACCGTCTCGCCCTGCGCCAGCGTCACCAGCGACAGGTTCACGCTCAGTGCGGTGCCCAGCATCTCGCGCAGGGTGTCGATCACATCGCTGATGCGTACCGCGTGGTCATGCACGTCGCGCACGTAGAGCTTCACTTCATCGGGAATCAGGTCACCCTGGTAGCGGCGCAGCTGCGCCAGCACATCCTGCAGCGGTGCCACCGCCATCCGCATCTTGTTCAGTTCGCGCTTGAGCTCGTAAAGCCGTACCACCGTGCTGCGCTTGTAGCTGTCGGCAAAGATGTCCTTTTCCAGCAGGTCCAGGGTGTCGCGGAAGCGGTGCACGATCGGCAGGTAGTTGTCGACCACGAAGTCGGTCACCGCGTACAGGCAGTACGACGGGCCCATCTTCAGCAGCTGCGGTTCACGCTCGACCCGTGCACGCACCGGGGCGTAGGACAGCGAGGCGCCGTGGCGCACCGTCACCAGGAAACGCGGGCCGAGGAAGGCGTGTGTTTCGCCGTACTGGATGCGTTCGTCCACCATCTGCGCGGTGGTCACCACCACGAACAGCGAATTGCCGTAGGTCTCGACCTTGGGCCGCTGGTGCGCATTGCGCGCGTCCTCGATGGCCAGGTCGTGCAGGCAGAACTCTTCCTGCAGTTTCAGCAGCACATCGTCGTTGGGGTCGTACAGGCCGACCCAGACGAAGCCGTTGCCACTGGCAATGACATCGCTGATGGCATCCAGGCTGATGTCGTGGCGTTTGCCGTCGTCATCGTAGTGGACGCAGTTGATGACGCAGGCGGGGTTGGCCGAGGCAGGGGCGGAAGCGGAGGCGGGCAATGACATGCCCGCCATCGTGCGTCAGTGCCGTGTTTCGGACAAGTGAGGACGGCGCCCCAGTACCCACGCCAGCGCGACGTGGACGGGCAGCAGAAGCACGATCCACTGCACGTTGTACTGCGCCTGCAGGCTCAGCCAGTGCAGCACCAGCGCCGCCACGGCCTGCACCGCCAGCAGCCACAGCACGACCCTGAACATGCGGCCCGGCGCGCGCCGGCGCAGCAGCGCGATCGCGCCTGGCAGCAGCAGCACGGCCAGTGGCGAAAGCAGCAGCAGGTTGCGGTTGGCCCAGGCGGCGTAGTGGGTGCTGAAGCCCCACAGGAACACCAGCAGGCTGCCGGCGATGGCACACAGCAGCCAGAACGGCAGGGCCAGCCCGGCCAGCAGGCGCGGGCGGCTGCGCAGCGCCAGTATGCCGGCGGCGATCACCAGGCCACACAGCAGCCACGGCCACCAGCGGCGCGCGAACTCCTTCGGCTCCGGGTCGATGCGGTGCGGCAGCAGTTCCTGTTCGGACTGCACCAGCGGCCGGCCGTCGCTGTTGCGCGCCTGGCGCAGCGCGTCGGCCAGGCGCATCGGCACGAAGGCTTCCTGCCAGCGCGACAGCGGCTGGTCGGCGAACGGCCCGAGGCCGATATCGAAGCCCAGCCACATCCACGGTGCCGGCGAGGCCAGGCGCACCGACTCGCTGCGATAGGTGTTGCCGCGCGAACGCCCCGACAGCTGCGACTGCAGGCCGCCATCCAGCGCCTTGTCCACCGTGTCGCGCACCATCGTGGCGCAGTTGGCGGTGTAGTAGTCGTAGTGGTAGCGCGCGTTTTCCGGCTTGGCGCGCTCGGCCAGGTCAGCGGCCAGGGCGCGTGCCTGGTCGGGGCGCAGGTCCAGCCACTGCACGCTGGCGCCGCGGCCGGTCTCGTCGTAGTACGACAGGTCCTGCTGCAGCGGCAGCGCCACCAGGTAGTACATCATGTCGCCGCGCACGAAGCGGCTGATGAAATCGTCCTCGGACGGATCGAAGTAGCCGAAGTTGTACGAGGTCGCTTCGCCACTGAGCGGATCGATCACGACGATGGCGTCATGGCCGAAGCGCTCGAAGAACACGGTGCCCGGCTGCATGGTCACCACCCCGATGCGCGGGGCGGGAGCCTCGGCGCTGGTGGCGGGTGCAGCAGGTTCGGGTGCCGCCGGCTGCGCGAAGGCGGCCAGCGGCAGGGCCGTGGCCAGCACGCACAGTGCCAGCCACAGCCTCAGGCGCAGTGCCAGGAGGGAGCCGCGCTTCAAGCGTCGTCCTGCGCGTCCGGCGGCAGCACGGTCACGTGGAAGGCCTGGACCCGGCGCGCATCGGCGCGGGCCACGCGGAACATGAAGCGGTCCAGCGCCAGCTCGTCACCGACTTCCGGCAGGTGGCCCACGGCCTCGGTGACCAGGCCACCGATGGTGTCGTAGTCCTCGTCGGAGAAGGTAGCGCCGAAGCGCTCGTTGAAGTCGCCGATCGGGGTCAGCGCGTCGACCACGTACTGGCCGTCGGACTGGATGGCGATCTGCGCCGACGGATCCTCGGCCTCGTCATGCTCGTCGTCGATCTCGCCGACGATCTGTTCCAGCACGTCCTCGATGGTGACCAGGCCGGCGACACCGCCGTACTCGTCGACCACGATGGCCATGTGGTTGCGTGACAGGCGGAATTCCTTCAGCAGCACGTTGAGCTTCTTCGCCTCCGGGATCAGCACTGCCGGGCGCAGCAGCTCGCGCACGTTGGCCGGGCCGTTGTCGGCGACCACGCCGCGCAGCAGGTCCTTGGCCAGCAGGATGCCAAGGATGTCGTCCTTGTTCTCGCCGTGCACCGGGAAGCGCGAATGGCCGGATTCGACCACCTGCTTCATCAGTTCCAGGAAGGGCGCTTCGACCGGCAGCGAAACCATCTGCGAGCGCGAGATCATCACGTCGCCCACGGTCAGCTCGGCCACCGAAATGGCGCCTTCCATCATCTTCAGGGTATCGGCGGCGATCAGGCCCTCTTCCTGCGCGGTGTGCAGGACAGCGACCAGCTCGTCGCGGGTATGGGGTTCGCCGGAGAAGGCGGAGGTCAGGCGTTCAAGCCAGCCGCGCTTCTTTTCACTGGGCTCCTGTGCGGAGCTACTACTGTCGTCTTCTGACATCTCTGGAAAAAGGGCACCCGGCAAGCCGGGCGTTGGCCCAAGTCTAGCAGGATGTGGCGGCCTGTCAGTGACCGTCGCTGCCCGGTCCGGTGATCGGCGGCGGGGCCAGTTCAGGCCGGGCGGGGGCTTCTTCCTCGGGCAGGTCCAGGCTGTAGGTGCAGCCGGCCAGGGTTTTGCCGGGATGGGAGGCCACGGTGGAGACGCTGAGGATGATCGACTCGATCCGGGCCTCGCCGGTCTTCGGATCGGTCACGTCGCGGCTGACCAGCTCGCGGCCGGCCATGAACTTGCCGTCCTGGTCGTAGCCGGTTTCCAGCCCCAGCTGCCTGGCCAGCGGCCGCGGATCGGCCTGGTCGAGGATCGCCATGACGCTGGACCCGGCCACGGCGACCCGTTCGGTGCGGGCGCCGAACACGCTGATCGGCTGGGCCAGCCGGTACTCGCTCATGAACTGGTTGCCCTGCGGCAGCGGCTGCAGGCCGTGGGCGACGGCTTTCAGTGGATCAGCCAGCAGGGGCGCCAACGCGGCCTGCTCGGCCACGCCCTGGCGGCATTCAATCAGGGCCGGCAGGTCCAGGGCAGCGGCCGGGGCGGACACGGCGAGCAGCAGGGGCAGGGTAATACGCAGCACGGGCACGGGATCCGCAACGGGAGGCAGGCCGGTGATCGTACCGGTCCCGGCCAGCCATCGCGAGCGCCCCAAGGCAATCAGGGCGGATGCCTGCGCGTGGTCGCTGGGTACCAGCGCAGCCTGACCGGGTAGCCCAGTTGCACCTGCAGGTGATCGCGCACGGCCGCCGCCGTCGCGCGGTTGGCCGGGGTATCCCGCAGCTCAACCTCCAGTTCCCCGGTCGTGACATCCAGGCTATAGCCGAACAGGTCGGGCAGCTGGGCCAGCAGCCAGTCCCGCTGTGCGTGCAGGCGGCGCTGCATCTCCGCTTCGGTCATCGCGGCGCCGGTGATGTAGCGCACGCGTTGCGGGCCATCCGCCCCTGGATGTGTCTCATCGGCCGCGGGTGCTGGGCCAGTCAGTCGAACGACGACGTTCCAACCTGCCGCGTTGTCCACCCAGATTCCGGCGAGGCGTGCCGCGTGGCGCGCTTTCAAACGTTCCATCAATGCGTGCTGCTGCGCCTCGGCGACCGCCTGGCGCGCCGTCTGTTGGCTGACGTCAAAGAACGCCTGCACCTCGGCGACCTTGGCGGCAATGTCGGCGGCGCTGTCGCTGGCCGGGAACGGCGACGGTCGTTCCCGGCCGGGGTCGATGCCCGGGGCAGTGGTCACCTGCAGAAGAGCGGCGATGAGTGCGGGCAGCAGCGCGATGGGCGCGTCCTCCGTGAAGATCCCGGTGTGCGTGGGCCTCAACGCTCGCCGGCGTAGGGGTCGCCGATGCCGAGCTCGGCCAGGATCTCGCGCTCCAGCTGTTCCATGGCGTCGGCTTCCTTGTCGTCCTCGTGGTCCCAGCCGAGCAGGTGCAGCACGCCGTGCACGGTCAGGTGTGCGTAGTGGGCGTTGAGCGCCTTGCCCTGTTCATCGGCCTCGCGGGCCACCACCGGTGCGCAGATCACCAGGTCGCCCAGCAGCGGAAACTTCACGCCCTTGGGCAGCCCTTCGGGCACTTCGGCCGGGAAGCTGAGCACGTTGGTCGCGTAATCCTTGCCGCGATAATGGCGGTTCAGTGACTGCCCTTCCTTGGCATCGACCACGCGGATGGCCAGGTCGGCTTCGCGGATGCGGCCTTTCAGCGCAGCAGCCACCCACTTGCGGAAGCTGACCGCCGCCGGCAGGCCGGTGCGCGGCAGGGCATAACTGACGGCGACGTCCAGTCGCACGGGACCACGGGTCATGGAGTTGCTCCAGGTTGGATCTGATGCAGGTCACGGCGATCGTAGGCGCTGACGATGCGCGCCACCAGCGGGTGGCGGACCACGTCGCGCGACTCGAAGAAGGTGAAGCTGACGCCCTCGACCTCGCGCAGCACGTCGATGGCATCGCGCAGGCCGGACTTCACGTGCTTGGGGAGATCGGTCTGGGTCAGGTCGCCGGTGACCACGGCGGTGGAACCGTAGCCGAGGCGGGTCAGGAACATCTTCATCTGCTCGATGGTGGTGTTCTGTGCTTCGTCCAGGATCACGAAGGCATCGTTGAGCGTGCGGCCACGCATGTAGGCCAGCGGCGCGATTTCGATGACGTTCTTTTCCAGCAGCTTGACCACCTTCTCCACGCCCATCATCTCGTAGAGGGCGTCGTACAGCGGTCGCAGGTAGGGGTCGACCTTCTGGCTCAGGTCACCGGGCAGGAAGCCCAGCTTCTCGCCGGCCTCCACCGCCGGGCGCACCAGGATCAGGCGCTGCACCCGTGATTCGTTCAGCGCTTCGACCGCGCTGGCCACGGCAAGGAAGGTCTTGCCGGTGCCGGCCGGGCCGATGCCGAAGTTGATGTCATGCGTGGCGATCTGGTGCAGGTAGCGGCCCTGGTTGGCACCGCGGCCGCGCACCGTGCCGCGCTTGACCTTGATCGCCACCTCCTGCGCTTCGTAGGAGCGTTCGGCGATCTGCTCGACGTTGGCCTGCGCCAGGCGCAGGTGGATGGCGTGGTTGTCGAAGGTGGTTTCGCCGGCTTCGGCGTACAGCGCTTCAACCAGCTTCTGCGCCTCGACGATGGCTTCGTTGGGCCCGCTGATGCGGAACACGAAACCGCGGTTGGCGATCTCCACGCCGAGCTTCAGCTCGATCTGGCGCAGGTGCCCATCGAAGGGGCCGCACAGGTTGGCCAGCCGCTCGGTGTCTTCCGGCGACAGGGTGAAGTCTCGATGTTTTATGCTTTTCATTGCCTTGGGTGGGGCGGAAGCCTTCCACCGCAGTGTATTCAGGGAGGACAAGGGTAGCGCGCGCAGCGGGCGCGCGGCCAGCACGGGGTCGATACATGCTTTTCCACACCCGGTGTGGACGGGGGCTGCGGAAACCTGTGGATAGACCTCTACAGTGCTTGTGCCACAAGCGTCATGAGGGGGTGGTGAAAAAATCGTCACGGACCCGGGCGTGCCGGCACCCGCAGGACGGGCGGACCGGGAGGGAGGGCACGTCGCAGCGCGTGGCCGAGAACTTCCCGGGCACGCCGGCGTTCTTCGTGATCGCAGCGCAGGTTCCGCTGCCAGGCGAGCAACGGGATCCCGTGTTGCCGGTTTTCCACACCGGTTGTGGAATGATGCCGAATCAACCTGTGGATAGGTGGCGAGGAGCCTTGCAGCCAAAGGCTCGCCAACGCGTGGTGAAAAAACCGTCAGGGCTGATCGGAATCATTGAGGGTGCACGGGGCGGATGGCACCGTGGCGCCGTCGCAGGAGGGGATGGCATGGGCATCGGCAATGGGATGCGTGGAATCGGATTGGTGGGTATCGGCCTGCTGGCCGGGTGTGGGCAGGCGCCGCCTGCAGCGCTCGGCACGCTGGAGTGGGACCGGATCACGGTGCCGGCGCCGGCGGCCGAAGTGATCGCCACGGTGGAGGTGCGCGAGGGGCAGCAGGTCAAGGCCGGAGCAGTGCTGATGCAGCTCGACCCCGCCCGCGGCGACGCGCAGTTCGCCGCGGCGCAGGCCGACACGGTGCGCGCGCAGGCCCAGTTGGAAGAGCTGAAGATCGGCCCGCGCCAGGAACAGATCGCGCAGGCCCAGGCGCAGCTGGCCGCGTTGCGCGCGCAGTCTGCTGAAGCCGCGGCCTACTACCGTCGGGTGCAACCGCTGGCACGCCAGCGCCTGATCGCCGCCTCCGAGCTGGACCGTGCACGGGCGGCTGCCGGCAGTGCCGAGGCCAGCGTGCGGGCCGCCGAGCAGGCCTGGCTGGAACTGGTGCACGGCAGCCGCGCGCAGGACATCGCCCAGGGCCAGGCGGCCGCCGATGCCGCGCAGGCGCAGCAGGTGGTGCAGGGCGTCAACCTGCAGAAGCTGCAGCTGCGCGCACCGCGCGATGGCGTGGTCGATGCCTTGCCCTACCGGCAGGGTGACCAGGCACCGATCGGGGCGCCACTGGCGGTGATGCTGGTTGGCGAGCGCCCCTATGCACGCGTCTACCTGCCGCAGCCGCTGCGCCTGCAGGTCAAGGTCGGGCAGGCCGCGCAGGTACAGCTGGAAGGCGGCAGCACCGTGCTGAAGGGGCACGTGCGCTCAATCCGCAGCGAGCCCTCGTTCACCCCGTACTACGCACTGACCGGTGATGACGTCGAGCGCCTGAGCTATCTGGCCGAGATCGAAGTGGACACGGCCACCGACATGCAGAAGCTTCCGGCCGGACTGCCGGTGCAGGTGCGCTTCTGAACACCGGCGACGACATCGCGGTGCATGCGCAGGGCTTGACCCGCCGCTTCGGCGATCTTCTGGCCGTGGACAATGTCGACCTGACCGTGCCGCGCGGGCAGGTGTACGGCTTCCTGGGGCCGAATGGATCCGGAAAGTCGACCACCATCCGCATGCTGTGCGGCCTGCTGGAACCGAGCGCTGGGCAGATCCAGGTGCTGGGGCTGCAGGTTCCCGAGCAGGCCGAAGCACTGCGCCGGCGCATCGGCTACATGACCCAGCGCTTCTCGTTGTATGAGGACCTGTCGGTGCGCGAGAACCTGGAATTCCTCGCCGCCATCCAGGATCTGCCACGCGCGCAGGCCCGGCAGCGGGTCGACGAACTGTTGCAGCAGTACCGTCTGCTGGACCGGCAGCCGCAGCTGGCCGGAACCCTCAGCGGTGGCCAGAAGCAGCGCCTCGCCCTGGCCGGCGCCGTCGTGCACGCGCCCGAGCTGCTGTTCCTGGACGAGCCGACCAGCGCGGTCGATCCGGAATCGCGCCGTGATTTCTGGGAAGCCCTGTTTGAACTTGCCGACGCCGGTACCACCGTGCTGGTGTCGACCCACTACATGGACGAGGCCGAGCGCTGCCACCGGCTGGCAATCCTGGACCGTGGTGCGCTGGTCGCCGATGGCACGCCGGCTGAGCTGTGCGCACGGCTGGACGGCCGCACGTTGCAGGTCACGTCGTCGCAGCCGCGGCAGGCCAGCCGCGCACTGTCTGAGCTGCCCGGTGTGCTGAGCGTGGCGCAGATCGGCACCCAGCTGCGCGTGCTGTGCAATGAGGGCGCAGCGGACGTCGCAGTGCTGGCCCGTGCACTTGCCAACGCTGACCCGCAGGCCCGCATCCAGACGGTGGCGCCAAACCTGGAAGATGTGTTCGTGGCCGCCACCCGTGGCCGCGGCCGGGAGCCGGCGGCATGAACCTGCGCCGGCTGTGGGCGATCATGCTCAAGGAGCTGCGGCAGCTGCGCCGCGACCGCATCACGCTGGCGATGATCGTTGGCATTCCGGTGATGCAGCTGTTGCTGTTCGGCTATGCGATCAACCTCAACCTGCGTCATCTCGATGCGGGTGTCGCCGATCAGGCCAACAGCGCCGCTTCGCGCGCGCTGGTGCAGGACATGGTGGCCACCGGCGTGATCACGCCGCGCAGCGAAGCCTACACGCCTGCCCAGCTGATGCAGGCGCTGCGCCGTGGCGAGATCAGTGTCGGCATCGTGGTGCCGGCCGACTTCGAGCGTCGCCGCTTCGATGGACGCGAGGCGGTGCAGGTGCTGGTCGATGGCAGTGACACCGTGGTGCAGAGCGCGGCGATCCAGCTGGCGCAGGTGCCGCTGGACACGCGCCCGACCAGCAACACCCGTCCCCTGCGCGAAGGCAGCATCGCCAGTGGTCCGGTCAGCGTGACCAGCTTCTACAACCCGCAGCGGCGCTCGGCGGTGAACATCGTACCGGGCCTGATCGGGGTGATCCTGACCATGACCCTGGTGATGTTCACGGCGGTAGCGGTGGTGCGCGAACGCGAGCGCGGCAACATGGAACTGCTGATCGCCACGCCGGTGTCGCGCAGCGAGCTGATGGTCGGCAAGGTGCTGCCCTATGCGGCCATCGGCCTGCTGCAGACCACGCTGGTGCTGGTGCTGGGCACCTGGCTGTTCCAGGTACCCATTCGCGGCAGCCTGCTGGACATCTATCTGGCCGCGGTGCTGCTGGTGCTGGCCAACCTGGCGCTGGGCCTGCTGATCTCCACGCGTGCGCGCTCGCAGTTCCAGGCGATGCAGATGACCCTGTTCCTGTTCCTGCCGTCGATCCTGCTGTCGGGCTTCATGTTCCCGTTCGCCGGCATGCCGCGGCCGGTGCAGTGGCTGGCCGAGGTGCTGCCGCTGACCCACTTCCTGCGCCTGGTGCGCGGCATCATGCTGCGCGGCGCCTCATTGTGGGAGCTGTGGCACGACGCGCTGGCGCTGCTGGCCTTCATCGTGGTGATGATGACCCTGGCGATCCTGCGCTTCCGCAAGCGCCTGGATTGAAGGCAGGGGGTCGGATCCCCGCAGGGGCTCCGACCCCAATTTATCGGGCCGGCGGGTCGGAGCCCCTTTGGGGCTCCGACCCGAAGATTCATTCCGTCACCACCCGCGCGCGCAGCGAATTGGTCAGCGCTTCGGTGATCACCACATCCACGAACTGGCCGATCAGGCGCGCCGGCGCCGGGAAGTTCACCGAACGCATGTTCTCGGTCTTGCCGGTCAGCTCGTTCGGGTTCTTGCGCGAGGGCCCTTCCACCAGCACGGTCTGCACGGTGCCGACCATCTTCTCGGAAATGCCGGCGGCATGCGCATTGATGCGCTCCTGCAGGCGCGACAGGCGCGCATGCTTTTCGGCATCGCTGATCGTGTCCTCCAGGTCCGCGGCTGGCGTGCCCGGGCGCCGCGAATAGATGAAGGAGAAGCTGTGGTCGAAGCCGATGTCCTCGATCAGCTTCATGGTCTTCTCGAAGTCGGCATCGGTCTCGCCGGGGAAGCCGACGATGAAGTCCGAGCTGATCGAGATGTCCGGGCGCACCGCACGCAGCTTGCGGATCTTCGACTTGAACTCCAGCGCGGTGTAGCCGCGCTTCATCGCTGACAGCACGCGGTCGCTGCCAGCCTGTACCGGGAGGTGCAGGAAGTTGGCCAGCTGTGGCACGTCACGGAACGCATCGATCAGCGAATCGCTGAACTCCAGCGGATGCGAGGTGGTGAAGCGGATGCGGCCGACGCCATCGATCTCGGCGATGGTGCGGATCAGCAGGCCGAGGTCGGCGAACTCACCGTCACCATAGGGCCCGCGATACGCGTTGACGTTCTGCCCGAGCAGGTTGATCTCGCGCACGCCCTGTGCGGCCAGCTGCGCCACCTCCACCACCACGTCCTCGAACGGGCGGCTGACTTCGGTGCCGCGGGTGTAGGGCACCACGCAGAACGAACAGTACTTGGAACAGCCTTCCATGATCGACACGAATGCCGAGGGTCCTTCGGCGCGCGGCTCGGGCAGGCGATCGAATTTCTCGATCTCGGGGAAGCTGATGTCGACCTGCGGGCGCTTCTGTTCGCGGCGTGCGCGGATCAGCTCCGGCAGCCGGTGCAGGGTCTGCGGGCCGAACACCAGGTCGACGAACGGCGCACGCTTGATGATCGCTTCGCCTTCCTGCGAGGCGACGCAGCCGCCGACGCCGATGATGACTTCACGGCCCTTGTTCTTCAGCCCCTTCCACACGCCCAGCTGGCTGAACACCTTCTCCTGCGCCTTCTCGCGGATGGAGCAGGTGTTGACCAGGATGACGTCGGCGTCGTCCGGGCTGTCGGTCAGTTCCAGGCCATCGCTGGCGGCAAGCACGTCGGCCATCTTGGCCGAGTCGTACTCGTTCATCTGGCAACCGTGGGTCTTGATGTACAGCTTGCCTTTCACCTGGTCGGGCTTGCGCGGACCAGCGGGCAGGGCAACGAGGGGGGTACCGCCCGGTGTGGTGGGCGGAAAGACGTCTGGCGTCCCGGTCATGGCGCTTAATCCATTCGGGTGGCGGGAAAGCGGGTAATTCTACCCGCATCCCGCGCCAGCCGCCGCGCCCGTGCAACCGAGCCCATGCCCAGCGTGGCCATCACTGTAGAGCCGAGCCCGTGCTCGGCTGCCTTTGCAAGGCGGAGGAGCAGCCGAGCGTGGGCTCGGCTCTACAAGGGGGCGCTGCTTACGCCGCCAGTTCCGCATCGATCTGCCGCGAACGGTCGAAGGCGGTCATCGCGCTCATCCGTGCGATGTAATCGGCCGTGGCCGGCGCGGGCTGCACCAGGCCGAAGGCCGTGGTCCAGGCCAGCGCATTGCCCCACAGCACGTCGGCGGCGCTCATCGTCTCGCCGAGCAGGTAGGGGCCCTGCGCCAGCTGGGCCTCGATCACCTGCAGCACGGTCTCGGCGTCGTTGTACGGCGACATCAGGCGCGGCGGCGGCTCGCGGTGCATCGCCTTGTCGATCATCGCCGGCTCGAAACAGGCGCCATAGAAGGCCATCCAGCGCAGGTAGGGCCCGCGCAGGGCGTCGCCGATCGGCGGTGCCAGGCCGGCCTCCGGATACAGGTCGGCCAGGTACAGATAGATCGCCACCTGCTCGGTCACCAGCGCACCGTTGTGGACGATCGCCGGCACCTTGCCCATCGGGTTGATGGCCAGGTAGGCCGGGGCCAGGTTGGCGCCCGCCTTCAGGTCCAGCACCTGCATGCGGTAGTCGGCACCCAGTGCTTCGAGCAGGGCCACGGCGCCGCTCGAGCGCGAACGGGCGGCGTGGTACAGGGTGATCTGGCGTGAATTCATGGCATTGCTCCTTGCGGTGGGTGGTGAACTGGAGGCCATCCTGGGGCACTATTGCGGACGACTTCTGTCCTCGATCCTTCATGCGCCATACCGCCCATCGATTGCTGCGCCTGATCGCCCTGCTGCAGGCCCGTCGCCAGTGGTCCGGGGCCGAGCTCGCCGAGCGCATGGGCGTGGACCGGCGCAGCATCCGCCGTGACGTCGAGCGCCTGCGCGAGCTGGGTTATCCGGTCCGGGCCTCGTCCGGGGTTGGCGGCGGCTACCAGCTGGGGGCAGGGGCGCCGGTGCTGCCGATGCTGCTGGACGAGGAGGAGGCGACTACCCTGGCCATCGCCCTGCGCGCGGCCTCTGCGACCGTCGCCGGCATCGACGACACCGCGCGCGGCCTGTTGTCCAAGCTCGATCCGCTGGTGCCGACCCGTCGCCGCCAGCAGGCCGGCGAGGTGCATGCCGCCACCGCCACCCTGTCCGACCTTCCGTCCACCGACGCACGCCTGCTCGGGCAGCTGGCCCAGCACTGCCGGCAGGCGTCACGGCTGGCCTTCGAATACCGCAGTGCCCAGGAAGCGGTGACCCAGCGCGAGGTCGAGGCGCAGCACCTGGTCAACTACGGGCGGCGCTGGTACCTGCTGGCCTGGGACCTGGGCCGGCAGGACTGGCGCACCCTGCGCGTGGACCGGATGGGCGCGGTGCGCGAATGCGCCGAGCCGGGCATGCACCGCCGTACGCCCGCACCGCCGGATGTGATGGTGCGGCAGGCGGTCAGCCAGGCCCCGTTCGCCCTGCAGGCCATCGTCCGCCTGGCCGGCAGCCGCGCCGAGCTGGAAGGCCGCATCCCGCCCTGGTGTGGTGTGCTGGAGGACGATGGGCCCGACCATTGCCTGCTGCGCATGGGCGCCGAGAGCCGCGGCATGATGCTGGCGCAGATCCTCAGCCTGGACCGGGTGCCGGTGGCGGTGTGGACCACGCCGCCGGGCCTGCGCGATGAACTGGCACAGCGCCTGGCCGGATTGGGGCAGGTGCTGGCTGTGCCGCCCGTCACAGGCTGAGCCGCGTCGCTTGGCAAGCCCCGGCGAAGCTGGGACACTCGCCGGCATGAAGGGGATACTGGGGACAACGGCGATCATCATCGCTGCGCTGACCGCTGCGCCGGCCAGCGCGGGCACCCTGTTCAAGTGCCAGGGCGCCGACGGGGTCACCAGCTATGTCAGCAAGCGTCTGGCCGGGGCCCGCTGCAGCGCCATCAGCTACAGCCGCGACCTCCGCCCGGCACCGCGCCCGGTGGTGGCCGCGCCGAAGCCGGCGCCGACCACCGTGGCCAGCATCGAGCGCAATCCGGTGGCGGTGGCGGCCAGCACTGCGGCGCCGGCGGCTGCGCCAGCCGCCGTACCCGCGCCCCCGGTCGCCTCGCGCAGCGGGCGCATGGTCAGCGGCCAGGTCTATTCCTTCATGAAGGACGGCGTGCGCCACTACACCAGTGCGCGCCCGACCCAGGTCGCCAACCTCGGCCCGGTGCGCACCATCCGCTACAGTTTCATGGAGCGCTGCTACGCCTGTGGCGTCAACCCGCGCGTGGACTTCGGTTCGGTGCGGTTGAACACCACCGCGTTCCAGACCGAGATCAGCTCGGCCGCGCGCGAGTTCGGCGTCGACGAAGCCGTGGTGCGCGCCATCATCCACGCCGAGTCGGCCTACAACCCGACCGCGCTCAGCCGCGCCGGCGCGCAGGGCCTGATGCAGCTGATGCCGCCAACCGCGGCCCGTTTCGGAGTCAGCGATTCCTACGATGCCGGGCAGAACATCCGCGGTGGCGTGCAGTATCTTGCGTGGTTGTTGAAGCGTTTCAATGGCGACCTGACCCTGGCCGCGGCTGGCTACAACGCGGGCGAAGGCGCGGTTGACCGCCACGGTGGCGTGCCGCCCTACAGCGAGACCCAGTACTACGTGCGCCGGGTCGGGCAGCTGGCCGAGCGTTACCGCACCGCATTGACGCACCAGTAGTGCCGGCCGCTGGCCGGCAACCTTGGGCAATGGCCGGTACCGACCGGCCACTGGCTGGCAGCCCCGTAATCAATGTTGTTGCAATGCGTTGTGTGGCGCTCGACGGTTCCGCTACACTCGCCCATGATTCAATGCGGCTCTGGCCCCCACCGGATCCGCTGGCAGCCTTAAAGCTACCTAATCAATATCGGAGTGCCGGATGGCCAACGATGGGGTACACGATCCAGTCAACACCGGACGTCGGCGTTTTCTTTCTGCCACCACAGCCGTGGTGGGCGCCGTCGGCGTCGGATTCACCGCTGTTCCTTTCATCAAATCCTGGAACCCCAGTGCCCGTGCCAAGCTTGCCGGCGCACCGGTGGTGGCCGACATCAGCGCCCTGCAGGAAGGCCAACGCCTGATCGTGGAATGGCGTGGCCAGCCGATCTGGATCGTCAAGCGGTCCAAGGCGATCCTCGATGCACTGCACGGGCTCGATGGCCGCCTCAAGGACCCCGAGTCCGGCGAGAAGGACCAGCAGCCGGACTACGTGCTGAAGCAGAACCCCGAGTTGCGCTCGATCAAGCCGGACATTTCCGTGCTGGTCGGCCTGTGCACGCACCTGGGCTGTTCGCCGGAAATGGTCGCCGAGATCCGGCCTGAACCCTATGACCCGCAGTGGAAGGGCGGCTACTTCTGCCCCTGCCACAAGTCGCGCTTCGACATGTCCGGCCGCGTCTTCAAGGACGTGCCGGCGCCGATCAACCTGAAGGTGCCCGCGCACCATTACCAGGACGACAACACCATCATCATCGGTGTCGATCCGCAGGGGGCAGCCTGATGGCCAATATCCTCGCTCGTACCGCCAGCGGCGTGGCCGACTGGGTCAATGCCCGCGCGCCGGGCCTGATGCCGGTCTACCGCAAGCATGTCACCGAGTACTACGCGCCGAAGAACTTCAACATCTGGTACTACTTCGGTTCGCTGGCGCTGCTGGTGCTGGTCAACCAGATCGTCACCGGCATCTTCCTGACGATGCACTACAAGACCAACGCCGCCGAGGCGTTCGGCTCCATCGAATACATCATGCGTGATGTGGAGTGGGGCTGGCTGATCCGCTACATGCACTCCACCGGGGCCTCGCTGTTCTTCATCGTGGTCTACCTGCACATGTTCCGCGGCCTGCTGTACGGCAGTTACCAGAAGCCGCGCGAGCTGGTGTGGATCCTGGGCATGCTGATCTACCTGGTGCTGATGGCCGAAGCCTTCATGGGCTACGTGCTGCCGTGGGGGCAGATGTCGTTCTGGGGCGCCAAGGTGATCATTTCGCTGTTCGGCGCGATACCGGTGATCGGCAACGGCCTCACCGAGTGGATCATGGGCGACTACCTGCCCAGTGACGCCACGCTCAACCGCTTCTTCGCGCTGCACGTCATCGCACTGCCGCTGGTGCTGCTGTTGCTGGTGGTGCTGCACCTGGGCGCGCTGCACGAGGTGGGGTCGAACAACCCCGATGGCGTGGAGATCAAGAAGGGGCCCAAGGGCAACCGCTGGTCGCCGAACGCCCCGGCCGACGGCATTCCGTTCCATCCGTACTACACGCTCAAGGATGGCGTCGGTGCCGGCTTCCTGCTGATCATCGCCGCCTTCATCATCTTCTTCGCCCCCGGTTTCGGCGGCCTGTTCCTGGAGCACGACAACTTCACCGAAGCCAACCGCCTGGTGACCCCGGAACACATCAAGCCGGTCTGGTACTACACGCCGTACTACGCGATGTTGCGCGTGGTGCCGAACAAGCTGGGCGGCGTGCTGGTGATGTTCTCGGCCATCGCGATCCTGTTCCTGGTGCCGTGGCTGGACAAGGCGAAGGTGAAATCGGTGCGCTACCGCGGCTGGATCTCGAAGGTGATGCTGGGCGTGCTGGCGGTGTGCTTCGTGTGGCTGGGCGTGATTGGTTCCGGCCCGGGCACCGATGTGCACGAGACCTACATCGGGCGGGTGTTGACCTTCCTGTACTTCGCGTTCTTCATCACCATGCCGCTATGGACAAGGTTGGACAGGACCAAGCCGGTACCGGAGAGGGTGACCACGCATGACTGAGCGCTGGATGGTCCGGCTGGCCCTGGCGGCCACCCTGATGCTGGGCAGTTTCCTGGCCTCCGCCGCCGAAGGCGGCACCCCGCTGCTGCAGGCCGGCAACGACCTCGGTGACCGCGCCTCGCTGCAGCGCGGCGCGCAGCTGTACATGAACTACTGCTCCGGCTGCCACGCATTGAAGTACCTGCGCTATTCGCGGATGGCGCAGGACCTCGGCCTGACCGAGGAAGAGGTGATGAACAACCTCAACTTCACCGGCTCGGCGATCGGCGACCCGATCCCGGTGGCGATGCCCAAGGAGAACGCGGAGAAGTGGTTCGGCAAGATGCCGCCCGATCTCAGCCTGATCTCGCGCGTGCGGGGCAGTGACTGGGTCTACACCTATCTCAAGTCGTTCTATCTGGACAGCAGCCGCCCGCTGGGCTGGAACAACGCGCTGTTCGCCAATGCCTCCATGCCCAACCCGCTGTGGGAGATGCAGGGCCTGCAGCATGCGGTGCACGGCAAGGCGGAAGCGCCCGGCATGGACCCGCCGGTGACCGGCCTGAAAATCGAAACGCCCGGGTCGGTCGATGCCGGCCAGTACGATCAGGCCGTTCGGGACATCACCAACTTCCTCGAATACGCCGGTGAACCGGCCGCGCTCAAGCGCCAGCAGCTGGGCGTATGGGTGATCCTGTTCCTGGCCCTGCTGACTTTCCTGCTGTACCTGCTGAAGAAGGAATACTGGAAGGACGTCCACTGATTCTGCCGCCGGCCATCGCCCGGGCCTATTGGCTTTTGTGATGGTCGGTTGCACACTCGGGGTGGAGTCGACCGCTGGCACGGTGCCGGCGGCGCCGATGCGGCAGGCGGTCTCCTGTCGTGGGAGAGCCTTTGATGGCGGCGAGCGTACGCATGCGCAATACACTGACGCTGTTTTCCTCGAACGACGACGTACTGTGCCACCGGGTACGCCTGGTGCTGGCGGCCAAGGGGGTCACCTTCGACTTTGTCCCGGTCGATCCGCAGAACCCGCCTGAAGACCTGATCGATCTCAATCCGTACCACTCGGTGCCGACCCTGGTCGAGCGCGAGCTGGTGCTGTACGCCGCGTCGGTGGTCAGCGAATACCTGGACGAACGCTACCCGCATCCTCCGCTGATGCCGGTCGATCCGCTCTCGCGTGCGCGTATCCGCCTGGCCATGCTGCGCATCGAGCACGACTGGGTACCGCAGGTGCAGGCCATCCAGCTGGGCAACAAGACCCAGGCCGAGGCCGGCCGCAAGCGCCTGAAGGAACTGCTGACCGCGTCGCTGCCGCTGTTCAAGGCCAGCAAGTTCTTCCTCAATCCGGAAATGAGCCTGGCCGACTGCGCAATGGCACCGATCATCTGGCGCCTGCAGTCGCTGGACGTGCCGCTGCCGAAGGACGGCAAGGCGATCGAGGACTATGGCAACCGCATCTTCCGTCACCCGGGTTTCGTCCGCAGCCTGACCGACCAGGAAAAGAAGCTGCGCGATCTGCCGGTCTGATCCGACCTTGCGTAACCCGTCTGCACGCCGACCGGCGTGCAGGCGATCCGCCCCGGCGGGGCGCCGGGCGCGTACACTTCACGCATGACCGAAGACTTCTTCCACATGACCAGCCACCGCCCGTACCTGCTGCGGGCGCTGGTGGAATGGATCAACGACAACCAGCTGACCCCGCACATCCTGGTCGACGCCGGCGTCCCCGGCGTGCAGGTGCCGCCTTCGGCGGTCAAGGATGGCCGGGTCGTGCTCAACATCGCCGAACGCGCCGTCGTGCGGCTGATGATCGACAACGAAATGGTGAGCTTCTCGGCCCGCTTCTCCGGCACCAGCTACCCGGTGCAGGTACCGATCAGCGCCGTGCTGGCGGTCTATGCCCGCGAGACCGGGCAGGGCATGGCGCTGCCGGATGACATTCCGGGCAGCGAGACCGCGCCGACCAGTGACGAACTGCTGCACGAGGACGGCACGCCGCCGGACGATACGCCACCGGCCAGTCCGCCGCCCAAGGGCCGCCCGAACCTGCGCGTGGTCAAGTAACCATTCCGACGCCGCCCCGATGGGCGGCGTCTTCCTTTGCAGGTTTTACCGGTGGGTGCCGGAATTGTGTGGGTGCCGACCGTTGGTCGGCACACCTTCAGTTCTTACACATCCTCGGCATCTTCCACGTCCGGCCGGATCTGGCTGATCCGCGCGGCACCGGGGCCGGTGAACGAGATCAGCTGGTCGCCGCGCAGCACCATGCGGCCCACGTGGCGATCGATGCCATCGTAGGAATACTCGAACTTGAAGGTGCGCTCGAAGCCAAGCCGGCCATCCTCGCCGCGCGACAGGCGCAACCCGGTGGCGTGCACCGCTTGGTCCAGCCACTGCACGTTGGCGGCGCGGCAGGCATTGCGGCCCAGCTCGACCGCGCGCTCGGCGGCCGAACGCGCCGCATTCCAGAAGAAATAGATGATTCCGCCGGCAATCAGCAACAACAGCAGGGTGGGCATGGCGTCAGCCGTCAGAGGTCGATCCCGCAAAGATGGCGGCGAACGCGCGCTGGATCAAGCGCTGCACTCACCGCCGTGGCTGCGGCTCGCTGGACGCCGGTGATGCGGGCGCGGTAGACGGCGCCGTCGCCGGCACCGTCGCCGGCACCGTCTGCATCGGCGCGGCGGGGGGCGAAGGCATCACCAATGGCGCGGTCGCCGTCAGCTGCAGCAGCGCTGCCCAGTCCTGGCGGTTGAAGCTGCATTCGTCCTCGCGGCCCGGCGTGCAGCTGGGCTCGATGCCGGTGCTGTTGCGTTCGCGCGCCGGCGGCAGCTTGATCAACCCGGTGCGGTCCAGCGGCAGCAGTCGCATCGCCACCGTGTTCATCACGTTGCCGCCCACCAGGTACAGGGTCTGGTCGCCCCCCAGGTTGGCGGCCACCACTACTTCGCAATGTGATTTCCAGTGGCCCACCGAACCGTTGTCCAGTGCCTGCACCAGCCCACTGTAGCTGAGCGTGGTGCTGCGATCGCGCAGGAAGCACAGCAGGTCGCCCGGTGCGGGCTTTGCGGTCGCGGGATCGACCAGCCGGTACGGCACGCCCGAGGGTCCGCCCTGGTACGCGGCACGGATGTAGTCGATGTGGCGTGGCGACGCGTTGAAGCCGGGGACGCCGGACTGCACCATCACCCAGGAAATGAACGCGGCCGACCACGGGTTGTCGATCAGGAAGGTGCGGCAGTCGCTGTCGGTGTAGCGTGTGCCCAGTGGTGCCAGACAGCTGCTGGCGCCGGCGATGCTGCCCATCGCGTTGAGCGTGCCGCTGTTGCGCCAGTAGCCGGCCACGCGCTGCCAGGCAATCAGCCCGTTGTCGGCCAGATGTTCGTTCTCGGCCTCGGTGACACTCAGGCTCGCCGCGCGGCCATCGCGATCGATGAAAGGCCGGAACCAGAGCCGGTGTTCATTGCAGGCAGTATTGCGGATGGCCACCGCCAATGGGCTCAGGCCGAAACGCGGTGGCACATCGCAGGCTTCGGCCGCCGCTGCGGATAGGGGTGCCGCGGCCAGCAGCAGACAGGCAGGCAAGAGCATCCGGCGCATGCGCGGCTCCTGTGGGGGATGCCGGCAGCGTCGCAGAGGCGGCCGTAGCCGAGCCGTGAAGGCGTCCCGGGTCGTGTAGAGCCGAGCCCATGCTCGGCTCATCGCGCGAAGCGCGCGCAGGGCGTGCCGCAAATCGACAAGCAGCCGAGCGTAGGCTCGGCTCTACAAGTCCTGCAGGCCTCAGCCCGGCGGTGGGCCGAGCTTCAACGACAGATCGATGGCCTGCACGTGCTTGGTCAGGCCGCCGATGGAGATGCAGTCGACGCCATCCTCGGCGATCGAGCGCAGGCCACCCAGGCCGACGCTGCCGGACACTTCCAGCGGAATGCGGCCGGCCGTGATGCGTACCGCCTCGCGGCGCAGGTCGGGGCTGAAGTCGTCCAGCAGGATGCGTTCGCAACCAGCGTCGAGCGCCTGGCGCAGCTGCGCCAGATCCTCGACCTCGACCACCAGCGGCAGCGCAGGCCACTGCCGGCGTGCGCCCGCCACGGCGTCGGCCAGTGAACCGGCGGCGCGGATGTGGTTTTCCTTCAGCATCACCGTGTCGTACAGGCCGAAACGATGATTCTCGCCACCGCCGCAGCGCACCGCGTACTTCTGCGCCAGGCGCAGGCCGGGCAGGGTCTTGCGGGTGTCAAGGATGCGCGTGCCGGTACCGGCCACCGCCGCCACGTAGCGGGCGGTGGTGGTTGCCGTACCGGACAGCGTCTGCAGGAAGTTGAGCGAGGTGCGTTCGGCGCTGACCAGGCTGCGGCTGCGCCCATGCAGCAGGGCCAGCACGGTGCCTGCGGTGACCGCGTCGCCGTCGGAAACCTGCCATTCGATGCGTACGTCCGGGTCGAGCGCGCGGTGGGTGGCGTCGAACCAGGGGCGGCCGGCGATCACCCCGTCCTGCTTGCACAGCAGGTAGGCGCTGTCGGCCTGGTCGGGCAGCAGGGCGGCGGTGACATCACCGCTGCCCAGGTCCTCGGCCAGTGCACGCGCGACATCGGCGGCGACAACGGCCGCATCCGGCGTCGGCAGCGTGCTCATGCGGTCGGGAAATCGGCGATCTGGGCGGTCGGGATGGCTTCCTCGGCCAGCAGCACCGGGATGCCGTCGTCGACGCGGAAGACCTGTTTGCGGTCGCGGGTGACCAGCGCTTCGCGCAGCGGCTGCGCCAGCGGGTTGCCATCGGCCTTGTTCACCGCGCCGGCGGAAATGGCCTTGTTGAGGGCTTCCAGGCCCTTGCCATCCAGCAGGGACAGGGGCTGGCGGGTGTCAGGCGACACCAGCAGGTCGAGCAGCTTGCGATCCATGGTTCTTCGTCTTGCGTGGAAGATGGCTAGAATACGTCTTTAAGGCAGGTGACGGCCAATGACCCCCAACCCGATCGCGCCGCTTGTCGGCATCGTCATGGGTTCCCGTTCCGACTGGGAGACCATGCAGCACGCCGCCCAGAAGCTTGAAGCCCTGGGTGTTCCGTTCGAAGTGAAGGTGGTGTCCGCGCATCGGACGCCGGATGTGTTGTTCAGTTACGCCGAGCAGGCGGGCCCGCGTGGCCTGCGCGCGATCATCGCCGGTGCCGGCGGGGCCGCCCACCTGCCGGGCATGATCGCCGCCAAGACCGCCGTGCCGGTGCTGGGCGTGCCGGTGCAGTCCAAGGCCCTCAACGGCATGGATTCGCTGCTGTCGATCGTGCAGATGCCGGCCGGTATCCCGGTCGCCACCTTCGCCATCGGCAATGCCGGCGCGTCCAACGCGGCGCTGTTCGCCGCCGCGATGCTGGCCAGCGACCAGCCGGCGATCGGCCAGGCGCTCGACGCCTTCCGTGCACGCCAGACCGAAGACGTGATGGCCCACGACGATCCGCGCCAATGAGCCTGACCGTCGGCATCCTGGGCGGCGGCCAGCTCGCCCGCATGATGGTCCTGGCCGGTGCGCCGCTGGGGCTGCGCTTCGAACTGTATGACCCGGCGGCCGACGCCTGCAGCGGCCCGCTGGCGCCGCTCACCGTCGGTGCCTTCGACGACCGCCAGGCGCTGGCGGACTTCGCTGCCAAGGTCGATGTGGTCACCTTCGATTTCGAGAATGTGCCCGCCGACAGTGCACAGTTCCTGGCCGACCGCGTGCCGGTCTACCCGCCGCCGGCCGCGCTGGCGGTGGCCCAGGACCGGTTGAGCGAGAAGACCCTGTTCCAGCAGCTGGGCATCCCGCTGCCGGCCTTCGCTGATATCCGCAGCCGCGACGAGCTGGCGGCGAAAGCCGTCGAATTCGGCCTGCCGTGCATCCTCAAGACCCGCCGCCTGGGCTACGACGGCAAGGGCCAGTTCCGCCTGCGCAGCGAAGCCGACATTGATGCCGCCTGGGATGCGCTGGGTGCACAGGTCGAGCGCACCGGACTGATCCTGGAGGGCTTCGTGGCCTTCCAGCGCGAGGTCAGCGTGGTGGCCGTGCGTGGCCGCGATGGCAGTTTCGAAGCCTGGCCGATCACCGGCAACTGGCATGTCGACGGTGTGCTGTCGGCCAGCGTGGCCCCGGCCGTGCTGTCCGCCGCCGAGCAGCAGGCAGCCATCGGCTATGCACGCTGTGTCGCCGAACACCTGCAGTACGTCGGCGTGTTCGCGCTGGAACTGTTCTGCCGCGATGGCGAGCTGCTGGCCAACGAGATGGCGCCACGCGTGCACAACTCCGGGCACTGGACCATCGAAGGCAGCGAGACCTCGCAGTTCGAGAACCACCTGCGCGCCGTGCTGGGCCTGCCGCTGGGCAGCACCCGCATGCTCGGCCATGCCTGCATGCTGAACTGGCTGGGCCGGATGCCCGACCCGTTGCCGGTGCTGGCCCAGGCCAGTGGCCACTGGCATGACTATGGCAAGGAGTCGCGCGAAGGCCGCAAGGTCGGCCATGCCACGTTGCGCGATGACGATGCCGCAGCACTGGCCGACGCGTTGGACCAGGTGGGCCTGGAACTGGACCGCCAGGCCCAGGTGGCACCGGCGGTGCACGCGCTGCGCAACCGCTGAGTCCGGTAGTGCCGGCCGCTGGCCGGCAGTGCAACGGTGTGGCGCGCCGGTGCAGCCATCGGCGCAACACTCCCGGTGGTAGCGTGGAGCTCCTTTCACAGGAGTCACGACCATGCTCGACTGGAATGCCTACCGCAAGGAACTGAAGGGCCGCATCGGCGAGATCGGCAAGCTCTCGCCGGATACGGTCAAGGGCTACGCCACCCTGGCCAATGCCGGTGCCCAGACCAACCACCTGGATGCCAAGACCCGGGAGCTGATCGCGCTGGCGGTGGCGGTGACCACCCGCTGTGACGGCTGCATCACCGTGCACGTGGACGCGGCGCTGAAGCATGGCGCCAGCCGCGAGGAAATCGCCGAGGCGCTGGGCGTGGCGGTCTCGCTCAACGCCGGGGCCGCGCTGGTGTACTCGGCGCGGGTGATGGATGCGGTGGCCGCGCACGAGAGCGCGTGAAGCTTCATCTGTAGAGCCGAGCCCATGCTCGGCTGCTGTCCGGCCAGCCGAGCATGGGCTCGGCTCTACAGGGGGTCAGCGCAGCTGGCTCTCGGCGAATTCCCAGTTGACCATCTGCCAGAACGCGTCCAGGTAACGCGCGCGGTCATTCTGGTAGTCGGTGTAGTACGCGTGCTCCCACACGTCGCAGCACAGCAGCGGGGTGCTGTCGCCGGTCAGGGGCGTGCCGGCGTTGCGGGTGGCCTGGATGCCCAGCTGGCCCCCCGGGTGCTGCACCAGCCACACCCAGCCCGAGCCGAACAGGCCCAGTGCAGTGCGGTTGAATTCCTCGCGCAGGCGCTGCGCGTCACCGAACTGGCGCTTGACCAGCTCGCCCAGCCGGCCCTGTGGTTCGCCGCCGCCGCGCGGGCGCAGGCACTGCCAGTAGAAGCCGTGGTTCCAGGCCTGGGCGGCCGCATCGAACAGCGTGCCCTGGGCATGGCGCACGATCTCTTCCAGCGACGCCTCCTCCCACTCGGTGCCGAGGGTGCCGGCGTTGACCGCGTCGACATAGGCGCGGTGGTGGCGGCCGTGATGCAGTTCCACGGTCTGCGCGGACAGGTGGGGCTGCAGGGAGCCGGAGAGGTAGGGCAGGGCAGGCAATTCGACAGGCATGTGCAGGTTCGTGGCCAGGGGACGGCGGCAGCCTGTTCCATCCGCTTACAATGGCGGCTACCGTGGGCAGTCTAGCCGACCATCACGGTCGGGTTGTCCGGCGAAGCAAGGAGTGTGGTTGTGGCGGTAATGCAGCAAATCCAGGCCGAGGTCGATCGTTACCCGCTCGTGCTGTTCATGAAGGGCACCCCGCAGTACCCGATGTGCGGCTTTTCCAGCCGCGCCGTGCAGGCGTTGATGGCTGCCGGCGCCGTCACCCTGCGCACCGTCAATGTGCTCGAAGAACCGGAGATCCGCGCCAACCTGCCGCGCTTCTCCAACCTGCCGACCTTCCCGCAGCTGTTCATCAACGGCGAGTTGATCGGCGGCTGCGACATCGTCATGGAACTGTTTGAATCCGGCGAGCTCAAGCGCATCGTCGAAGAGGCGACCCAGGGATGAGTGCCTGGCCGTCGACGTCACCGACTGACGGGGCGCTCGATGGCCGCCCGTTGCAGGACCGCGTGGTGCTGGTTGCCGGTGCCGGCGGCGGGCTGGGCAGTGCGGCGGCGATTGCCGCTGCGGCGGCCGGGGCTACGGTGGTCCTGCTGGGGCGCAAGCCGCGCCGGCTGGACCGGGTCTATGCCCAGGTCCAGGCGGTCGGCCCGGAACCCCTGCTGTACCCGCTGGACCTGGAGGGTGCCGGACCCGATGACTATGCCGAACTGGCCCAGGCCCTGCAGCGCGAGCTGGGGCGGCTGGATGGCCTGCTGGTCTGCGCCGCGCATTTCCCCGGCCTGACCCCGTTCGAGCTGGCCGACCCGGCCAGTTTCGCCCGTGCGGTCCATGTCACCCTGACCGCCCCGGCCTGGCTGGCCCAGGCCTGCCTGCCGCTGCTGCGGCAGCGCGAGGATGCTGCCCTGGTGTTCGCGGTCGATGCCCCCGAACGGGTGGGGCAGGCCTACTGGGGCGGGTATGGCGTGGCCCAGCACGGCCTGCGTGGCCTGATCGCGAGCCTGCACGATGAGCTGGGCCGCAGCCCGGTCCGGGTCAGTGGCCTGTACCCGGGGCCCCTGCGCACGGCCCTGCGCGCCCGCGCCTATTCCGTCGATCAGGACCCGGCTGCGCAAGGCACGGAAGCCGCAGCGGCAGCGGCGGTGACCCTGTTGTCCGGGGCCGGGAGCGCTTGGCGCGGACAGATTCTTGATGCCAGTGGGATGCCCCGGGAAAAGTGAGTCCCGTGGAAAGGCGGAGTGAAGAACCCGTCACGATTGCGTTGCGAACCGGTGCCGTTTGTCGCACAACCGTCACATTGATGGCGTAGCGTGTTAATCTAGTGTTAACCGTTAGGGCTGCCTTCAGCCGAGCGGTAGGGAACCCCAGATAACTCTCCGACCAGCCACCCGCAGGGCTGTTTGGATGCGCTTTTTTTTCCGCCATCGCCAACTCGCATCGAGGCTACCGAAAAATGACCCACCCACTCCGGATGTCCAAGCTTACCCTTGGTCTCGTGGCTGCACTTGCTGCCGCTCCCGCCTTCGCCCAGACCACCACTGCCGGTGTCGGCGGCCAGGTCGTGACCAGCGGCGGCCAGCCCGTCGCCGGTGCTGAAGTCACCATCACCCACACCGAGTCGGGCACGGTTTCGCGCGCTACCACCGACGCGGCGGGTCGCTACAACGCGCGCGGCCTGCGCGTGGGTGGTCCCTATACCATCACCATCACCAAGCCGGGTGAAGGCACCAAGACCGAAGATGGTGTCTACCTGGGCGTGAACCAGACCGGCACCATCAATGCCATCCTGACCGGTGACGTGGCCAAGGCCACCAACCTGGACACCGTGCAGGTCACCGCCGTCGGCGGCGGCTCGGAAGTGTTCAGCGCCACCAAGATGGGCTCGGGCACCAACATCAGCCAGGAGCAGATCGAGATTGCGCCGTCCATCGGCGGCAACATCCAGGATCTGATGCGCCTGGATCCGCGCGTGACCTTCATCGACCGCGCCTCGGGCTCGATCTCGGCCGGTGGCCAGAACCCGCGCTACAACTCGATCAACATCGACGGCGTCTCGGCCAGCGACACCTTCGGCCTGGAAGGCAACAACATGCCGACCCGCCGCCAGCCGGTCGCGATGGAGGCCATCGAAGCGCTGGACATCAACCTGTCCAACTACGACGTCAGCATCGCTGGCGCTGCCGGTGCCACCGTCAATGCGGTGACCAAGTCCGGTACCAATGAATTCCACGGTTCGGTGTACGGCACCTACCGTGACGGTGACTGGTTCGGCAAGAACCCGGAAGGCAAGAAGTTCAACGGCTTCAACGACGAAAAGACCTACGGCATGACCCTGGGCGGCCCGATCGTCAAGGACAAGCTGTTCTTCTTCGCCAACTACGAGAAGTTCAAGCAGTCCGCGCCGGGCGCCGACCTGTCCAGCACCGCGCTGGGCAAGGCCAATGCCGACTACAGCATGGCTGACGTGACCCGTGCCCAGGAAATCGCCAAGGGTTATGGCTTCGATGCCGGCGGTATCGAAAGCAACGGCAACACGGATCTGGAAGAGTACGCGCTGAAGCTCGACTGGAACATCAACGAGAACCACCGCGCCAACATCCGTTACAGCAAGCTCGAGCAGAGCAAGCTGCGCATCAACGGCATGGGCTCGACCTCGCAGGCTTCGCTGAGCTCTTACTGGTACCAGCACGTCAAGACCAACGAGAGCTACGTCGCCCAGGTCTTCAGCGACTGGACCGACACCTTCTCGACCGAGTTGAAGGCTTCGTACCGCGAGTACTCGGCCGTCCGCGAGGTGCCGACCAATGCCCCGAGCATCCGCATCTACTTCCCGCGCGGTGGCGATGTGACCACGCCGGAAGGCGACTCGCTGTTCCTGGGTACCGAGACCAACTCGCAGAACAACGTGCTGGAAACCAAGGCGTGGAACTACTACGCCGCCGGTACGCTGACCTTGGGTGACCACGACCTGAAGTTCGGTGGTTCGTACGACACCAACGATGTCTACAACTACTATGGCGCTGGCTCGTGGGGTGCTTACACCTTCTATGGCCTGGACAATTTCGCCAAGGGGCAGTGGCAGACCTACCAGCTGAACAAGGAAAAGAGCGCGAACTCGATCGCGGCTGACTACAAGTACAGCAACCTGGCCCTGTTCGTGCAGGACACCTGGTACGTCAACAGCAACCTGACCCTGACCATGGGTCTGCGTGGCGACCGACCGAAGGTGAGCCCGGCGCCGGCGTACAACCAGAAGGCGCAGACTGTCTTCGGTTATGACAATAGTGCGGTGTTCCCGAGCAAGTTCCTGATCCAGCCGCGCTTCGGCTTCAACTACACCTTCGACACCGAGCGCCCGACACAGCTGCGCGGCGGCATCGGCCTGTTCCAGGGTGATGCACCGCAGGTGTGGATCAGCAACAGCTACTCCACCACCGGCTTCAACTACGACTCGTACAACATCAGCCGCTACAACGGCCAGAAGTTCAATCCGGACAAGGACAACCAGCCGGTCCCGACCACTCCGGGCAGCGCGCTGCAGAACGTCAACTTCGTCGGCCGCGACTTCAAGCTGCCGTCGCTGTACAAGGCCAACCTGGCCTTCGATCACGAGCTGCCTTGGTACGGCATGGTCGCCTCGGCCGAGCTGCTGGTCACCAAGGTCAAGGATGGCCTGTACTACCAGCACCTGAACCTGGGCAAGGGCCGTCAGGTCGGTGCCGATGGTCGCGTGAACTACTACGTGCCTTCGGCTGACGGCAGGGCGTGGGGCACCAACGATGCGCGTAATGGTTACGCCGCACAGGGCTTCAACAACGTCTACCTGATCGACAACACCGATCAGGGCCGCACCTCGCAGTTCACCGTCTCGCTGAGCAAGCCGTGGAGCGCGAGCAGCGACTGGTCCTGGAACCTGGGCTACACCTACACCGATGCCAAGGAAGTGGGTAGCCTGACCAGCTCCACCGCCAGCTCGGGCTGGGGCTACCAGTATGCCTTCAATGCCAACGAGGAAATGCTGAACACCTCGCGCTACCAGATCCGAGACCGCCTGTCGGGCTCGCTGAACTGGAAGCACAAGTTCTTCGGCGACTACGAGACCAAGGTGGGTCTGGTGTACGAAGGCCGCAGCGGCCGCCCGTACAGCTACATCTATGTGAACGACGCCAACGGCGACGGCCGTTCGGGCAACGACCTGTTCTACGTGCCGCGTCGCGGCGAGGTCCTGTTCGGTACCCTGTCCAACAACGGCAAGTTCACCGCCGATGCGGCGATGGAGAAGTCGTTCTTCGACTGGCTGGCGGCCAACCCGCAGCTGGCCAAGTACGAAGGCCAGGTGGCTCCGGCCAACCAGTTCCGTACCGGCTGGATCAACACCTTCGACATCCGTATCAGCCAGCAGCTGCCGGGCTTCATGAAGGGCCACAAGTCGGAGATCTGGCTGGACATCCAGAACGTCGGCAACATGCTCAACAAGAAGTGGGGCAACATCTACGACTACGGCTTCTACGCCAACGCTCGTGTTGCCAGCCTGCAGGGCCTGTACAACGGCAAGTACGTCTACAACTACCGTGGCGCGGACCTGCCGAGCGTCGCCAACTCCGATGCTGACGGCTTCGACGTCGGTGTCTCGCAGTGGTCGATGCAGCTGGGCTTCCGCTACCAGTTCTGATGCACTGACGTAGCGCTGCTGTAAACGGAAACGGCCGGGGAAACCCGGCCGTTTCCCGTTCAGGCGAAAGTCCTTGCGGGGTGCTGGGCAACGGCGTAGCATCTGGAAATGTGCGCGGTGCCAATGCCGCCGATGCGGTCCCGGACAGGCGAACGCGGGCAGCACACATCCAACGGTCGGGCTTCCCGGCCGTTTTGCTTTTTAAGGGGGCGGCAGTACAGTCGGAAACCTTGAAGGAAGCGAAAAATTGGATATGACCACGAACGAAAAATCAGCCCGTGCACTGCCGGTGCAGGATGCGCGGATCTACCCGCGCGGTGGGCTGGATGTGCTGTCGCGCGCCGAGGTCGCACGCCTGCGCGATGCCTCCGCCGGCGGCATGCATGAGCTGCTGCGCCGCTGCGCGCTGGCTGTGCTGACCAGCGGCAGCGCTTCGGACGATCCGCGCGCGGCGCGCGACCTCTACCCTGATTTCGACATCCAGGTGGCGCAGCAGGATCGCGGCGTGCGCATCGACCTGGTCAACGCACCGGCGATGGCCTTCGTCGACGGCGAGATCATCCGCGGTGTCGCCGAACTGCTGTTCGCCGTCGTGCGCGACCTGGCCTACATGGCCATCGAGATGGGCCCGGCCTACGCGGCCGAGCTGGAGTCGTCCGAGGGCATCACCAACGCGGTGTTCGGCCTGCTGCGCAATGCGCGCATCCTCAACCCGGGCGATCCGAACCTGGTGGTGTGCTGGGGCGGCCATTCGATCTCGCGCGACGAGTACCTGTACACCAAGCAGGTGGGTTACGAGCTGGGCCTGCGCGGCCTGGACATCTGCACCGGCTGCGGTCCGGGCGCGATGAAGGGCCCGATGAAGGGTGCGACCATCGCCCATGCCAAGCAGCGCCGCACCGTCACGCGCTACATCGGCCTCACCGAGCCGGGCATCATCGCGGCCGAGTCGCCGAACCCGATCGTCAACCACCTGGTGATCATGCCGGACATCGAGAAGCGCCTTGAGGCCTTCGTCCGCATCGGCCACGGCATCATCGTGTTCGCCGGCGGCGTCGGCACTGCCGAAGAGATCCTGTACCTGCTCGGCATCCTGCTGCGCGAGGAGAACAGGGACCTGCCGTTCCCGCTGATCCTTACCGGCCCGACCGTGGCGGCGCCGTACTTCGAGCAGATCGACCGCTTCATCCGCCTGACCCTGGGTGATGAGGCTGCCGAGCGCTACGAGATCATCATCGGTGACCCGGTCGCGGTGGCCAAGAAGATGGCCAACGGCATCAAGCGCGTGCGCGAGCACCGCCTGGCGCAGAAGGACTCGTTCTTCTTCAACTGGTCGATCGAGATCCCGTGGGAGTACCAGCAGCCGTTCGTGCCGACCCACGAGGCGATGGCCGCGCTGGACCTGCACCACGGGCGTGCGCCGCACGCGCTGGCGGCCGATCTGCGCCGGGCGTTCTCGGGCATCGTCGCCGGCAACGTGAAGGAGGACGGCATGCGCCGCATCGAGCAGTTCGGGCCGTTCCAGATCCACGGGGACCCGGACATGATGCAGGCGCTGGATGCGCTGCTGCGCGCCTTCGTCGAGCAGCGCCGGATGAAGATCTCCGGCGAATACCAGCCCTGCTACCAGGTGCTGGCCTGAACCGGGGCCGGCGCGATGGGGATCGCGCCGGCACGGGCAGGGGAGGGCGGGTCGTCAAGCCTTTGACGCCCGTCGCCCCGGATTGACCGTTCATCCTGCCGCCGCTTGCCGGTGGCGGGACGATGGCCCATCGTGGCCACCAACACGCTGGGGAGCGTCCAATGTCTTTGCGCCGGCAAAACGGTTTCACGCTGGTTGAACTGATGGTCACGCTGGCCGTCTTCGTGATCCTGGCGTCGATCGCCTATCCGAGCTTCCGCGGGATGATCCGCTCGAACCGGCTGGCGACCGCCAACAATGAACTGATCGCGCTGGCCAACCTGGCCCGCAGTGAAGGCATCCGCAACAGCAACGGTGGCGGTGTCTGTGGCAGTGCCGATGGCAAGGCCTGTGATGGCGACTGGTCCAAGGGCGTACTGGCCTGGTCGGACCTTGATGGCGACGGTCAGATGGGCAGTAATGACGTCGCGCTGCGCTTTTCGCAGGGCAACCCGCAGCTGAGCGTAGTCGGCCCGCCGGGCGCGGTCATCGCCTTCGACGGGCGCGGCCGGCGCAGGGCGGTCGCTGATCAGACCCTGGTGCTGTCGCCGGATGCGTGCAAGGCCGGTGAATCGAAAAGCACGTTGACGATCAACCAATCCGGCCAGGTCCGGGTGACCAAGGGAGCCTGCTCATGAGCCGCCGCAACCTGGCCCGCCCGCGCTCGTCGCAGGGTGGCTTCAGCCTGATCGAAGTGATGGTGGCGGTGCTGATCCTGGCGTTCGGGCTGCTGGGCTTCGCTCTGCTGCAGACCACCAATGTCCGCTTCGTGCAGAGCGCGAATTACCGCACCCAGGCCACCAACCTGGCCAACGACCTGATTGAGCTGATGCGCGCCCAGCGTACCGACACGCTGGCCGGTGGCGCCTATTCCTCTGCCTCGTTCTCGGCCGGCTCGGTGAAGCCCAGCGGCGTCTGCGCCTGGCCGACCGGCGCTGCCGTGACGCCGAAGACGAACGTGGCGCGCTGGCAGTGCGAGGTCGCGCGCACGCTGGGCGAGAAGGCCAGCGCGCAGGTGACCTTCGTGCAGAGCACCGGCCAGGTCACCGTGGCCATCAGCTGGGGTGACCAGCGCTGGGATCCGAAGGATCCCGACAGCCTTACCACCTTCGGCCTGACGACCTTCCTGTGAACGCGCCCATGAGTCCAATTTCGCGAGCCCGAGGCCTGTCGCTGATCGAACTGATGATCGCCATGGTCATCGGCCTGGTCCTGATGCTGGGCGTCACCCAGATCTTCATCGCCTCGCGTGCGGCGTCGCGGCTGTCCGAAGGCGCGGCCCGTACCCAGGAGAACGCGCGCTTCGCGCTGGATTTCCTGCAGCGTGACCTGCGCATGGCCGGCCACTTCGGCTGCGTCAACGACCAGGCCCACGTGGTCAAGAACACCGGCGATATCGGCTATCACCTGGGCATCAGCTCGGGCAGTGGCGACCCGCAGGATTTCTCGGTTCCGGTGCAGGGGTATGAGGCAGCAGGTACGGCGCCGGGCGCCACGCTGACGCTGGGCCGTGCGTGGAGCGCGGCGCAGTCGGTACCGAAGAGCATCACCAACCTCAAGCCGGCGCCGTTGCCTGGCAGCGACATCCTTGTGCTGCGCCTGATGAGTCCGGAAGGGGCCGTGGTGACCGGCATCTCCGTGGCCGCGGGTGCGACCACGCTGACCGTCTCCAGTGATGGCATGGCCCGACTGAAGGCCAACGCCGCAGGTACGCCGACGGTCTTCGGCATAGCCGACTGCACCCGTGCCGACGTCTTCCCCGCCACCATCAGCGGTTCGACCTTGAAGGTGGACAAGGTCGACCTGAGCAACTATTCGATCAACAACGCGATGACCATGCTGTATCGCGCCGATGGCATGGCGTACTACATCGCGACCAATCCCAATGGCGAGCCGGCGCTTTACCGGGCACGCGCGAATGGCGCCGGCGGCTACGCCGATGGCGAGGAGCTGGTGGAAGGCATCGAGAACATGCAGTTCCTGTACGGACTGGATGCCACCCCGGATATCGCCCTGCCCACGCCGCCGACCGGTCGCATCGTCGACCAGCGCGTGGCCAGTGCGGTCAGTACCGGTACCGATGCCACCGCCGCAGGGCAGTGGCGCCGCGTCGGCATGGTGCAGGTCGGCCTGCTGGCGCGCAGTCCGCAGCGTGCGTCGGCCGAAGCGCCGGGCAGTGCGGCCACGTATCCGGCCATCCTCGGGGTGGGCTTTGCCCCGGCCGATCCTTACGACCAGCGCCATCGTGGCGCCTATGAAGCGTCCGTTGCGCTGCGCAACCGCTTGTTCGGGAACTGACGACCATGCGCACTCATCCTTCCTCCCGACGCCGTCCCTTCGTTGCCCAGGCACGACAGCAGGGTGCCGTTCTCTATGTCGCGCTGATCATGCTGGTGCTGCTGGCCCTGCTGGGCGTGATCGGCATGCAGGTGGCCGGCATGCAGGAACGCATGGCGGCCGGCTACCGGGCGACCAACATGGCGCTCCAGAACGCGGAAGGCGCGGCACGCAGCGCCGAGAACGCCGTGGAGAACATCGCCAACCGCAAGGATGCCGGCGCCAATCCGGCCGTGGCCTCCTCCGACATCAACCAGCAGTGCGATGACGGCTTCGACCCCTCGGCCTGGGTCGCGAAAACCAAGCTGGGCAGCAAGCCGGCCATCTATGTCCGTGAGATCCAGGGCTGCATCCAGGGGGAGGGTGCGCTGGACATGGGCAAGTCGGTGGAGAAGCCGACGCCGGTCTACCAGATCACGACCTATGCCGGTGATACCACCAGTGATGCGACGTCGCGTGCGGCGATCGATACCGTATTCAAGCTGTGAGGGTGGGGAGCCCATGAACACTCGCAACCGCAGGATCCTTGCAGGCGTTGGCCTTGCCGTCTTGGCCGCTGGCGGCTATCTGGCGCATACCTTGTTTGCCGCACAGGCGCAGGGCGTGCTGGCACAGGAGCCGATGAACGTGCAAACGCGCGCGACACCGGCGTTCATCATGGCGGTGGACGATTCGGGTTCGATGAACTTCGAGCGCATGTTCCCCGGTGGTGACGGCCGCATGCGCTGGAACAGCAACACCAACAGCTTCTTCAACAACGATGGAAGCTTCTTCAGCGTGGGCTCGGCGTGCGCCAGCAACTCGGTGGACTGTTACCTCTACCTGTATCCGCACGCGGAGTTCAACAAGGAATACTCGCCAGGCCGCGCCATTCCGCCGCTGGATATCTACGGCTTCGCGCGTTCGCATGTCTACAACGCCAGTTACTTCAACCCGGCAGTGACCTATCGGCCGTGGACCAATGCCGATGGCACGCTGTGGGCAGATGCCTCCATCACCCAGACCCGCGCCGATCCCCGGTCCGGCCAGCGCGGCTACAACGCCGTGTACAACATGACCGTCAATCGGGCCGACACGTCGGAAAAGTTCCAGTTCGTCAACGGTATGCGGATTCCCGACCTTTCCGGTACCGGCAATGAATACTATGTCGACAGCTGGTGGGATGGTGGATGGAAGACCGCCGCGATCAGCAACACCGGCAATACCACATACTCCATCAGTTATTTTCCGGCGACCTTCTACCTGCCGGCTGCAGCGCCTGCACCGGACGGATACAAGACCGACGACGCCAGTCGCCCGGTGATTACCGGTGCCTGTGGTCCGGGCTGCAACCTGCGTCGCTACCAGATCAAGCCGGGCAATTACTCGAGTCCGGCCGCCTACAACGCCGCGATCCAGAATTTCGCCAACTGGTTCCAGTATCACCGCAACCGCGTGCTGGCCATCGTCGGTTCGTCGACCGCCGCCCTGGTGAGCGTGGATACGATGCGGGTGGGCTACTTCACCATCAACAAGCTCAGCAACGCGACCATGTATGACATGGTCACCAACCGAGCTGACCTCTACAAGCAGATTTATGCGCTGACGGCCAACGGCGGCACGCCCAACCGTCGCGCGGTGGAGTATCTGGTCGACCAGTTCCGTCGTACCGACGCCGATGCCCCCGTGCAGCTGGCCTGCCAGCGTAATGGCGGCATGCTGTTCACCGATGGCTACACCAACTCCGGCAATGCACCGAGCGCGTCCTTCGGTGACGCCGACTCGGTGAACTCGACCCACCTGCCGTCCATTCCGTTCTCCGACGGCTACAGCAATACCATCGCCGACATCGCCGCGGCGGCTTATGCAGGCGCCCGGACCCCCCTGCGCACCGGGACCAGCTTCCCGGCGGGGCAGGTGCCGGTCAGTGACAAGTGCAGCTCCCTGGACAAGAGCAGCCCGGACTGGAAGCGCCTGGACTGCCAGACCGACCTGCACATGAACTTCTACGGCGTGACCCTGGGCGCGCAGGGCAAGATCTACGGCGTCAACCAGGCCGCAACCGCCGATCCGTACAAGACGGCGCCGAACTGGGCCGGCAATGGCAATCCGCTGGACGTCGATGACGGTACCGTCATCGATGAGCTGTGGCATGCGGCCGTCAACAGCCGTGGCGAATTCATCAACGCGCAGACGCCGGCGGACGTCACCGAGGCCATGCGTCGGGTGCTGTCCTCGATCAGTGGTGGTGCGTCGCCTTCAGGCACGATCGGTATCAGTGGTGCGCGCATCGGCACCGGCTCACTGGCGGTCACCCCACGCTATGACATCACCAACAGCGGCACCGACTGGTCGAGCAAGCTGACTGCGGCCAGCGTCAAGGTCAACGCCGACCAGGTCGCGGAGCTCACCGAGGTGTGGGAAGCCTCCAGCCGCCTGACGTCGTCCGGCCGCCGGATCGTGGCCAACAAGCTGGGTTCGCCGGTGGACTTCAACAGTGCCCGTATCAGCCTGCAGGATCTGTGCAGCAAACCCGACGGCAAGTACGCGTCGATGCTGGTCTGCTCCACCGACAAGCTGACGACGATCAAGGCCGATCTGGCCAGTGCCATCAACTATCTCAGTGCCGACAGCTCCACCGAGGTCCGCAACGGCGGCAAGTACCGTGACCGGACCACGCCGCTGGGTGACATCGTCAATTCGGCGCCGGTGGTCAGCTCGCCGCTGGACGACTACGGGTACCGCCAGCTCGGCGGCACCTACGCCAAGAGCTACACCGACTACCTGGCGACCAAGGCCAAGTCCCAGCGGTACATGGTCTATGTTGGTGCCAATGACGGCATGCTGCACGCCTTCGATGGCGGCATGAAGGCCGATGCCAAGCAGGACGGCACCGGCGGCACGGAGAGCTTTGCCTACATCCCGGCCACCGCGCTGGGGCACATGGCCAACCTGCTGTTCCCCTACAAGTCCGATACGGCCGACCAGACCTTCCGCCACCGCTATTACGTCGACGGCCCGATTGCCGTGGCCGATACCTACAACGGCACCGCGTGGCAGACCAGCCTGGTAGGCACCACGGGTGCAGGTGGCCGTTCGGTGTTCGCGCTGGACGTCACCACGCCGGGCAGCTTCGGCACCGGCAACGTGCTGTGGGAAATCAGCGACATCAACGCGTCGCTGAGGGACGAGGTGCGCAACAACATCGGATTCGTGCTGGGCAAGCCGGTGATCGTGCCGGTGAAGAGCGGCACCGGCGTCGCCTGGAAGGCGATCTTCGGCAATGGGTACGGCAGCGCCAATGGCAAGGCGGTGCTGTTCGTGGTCGACATGGCCAGTGGCGACATCCGGATGATCGAAGCCGTCGAGGGTACGTCAGGTGCCGGCATCTCCGGGAGCAACGGACTGGGCAATGTTGTGGTTGTCGATCGCTGGACCGGTACCAACCAGGATGCGCGCGGCCGTGATGGACTGGCCGACACCGTCTATGCCGCCGATCAGCGTGGCGCCGTGTGGAAGTTCGACCTGACCAGCAGTGCGAACACCACGCTGACCGTGCCGATGTTCACCAGCCAGGTTGCCCAGGATTCCTCCACCAAGACCTACCGCCAGCCGATCACCGGTGGCATGACTGCTGCCACCGGTCCTTCGGGCGGCGTGATGCTCTATTTCGGCACCGGCAGCTTCTCCTTCACCAGCGACAAGGATGACAAGGCGCAGCAGGCGCTGTACGCCGTGAACGATCTGTCGGGGAAGACAGTGACCTCGACGGTGACCGCTGCCAACCTGGTCCCGTACACGGCCGCGGCCGCCACTGCAGGCGTTGATGAACGCAAGATCACGGCGGGGACGGCCCCGGCAAATGCCCGGGGCTGGATGATCCAGCTGCCTGCCGGCAATGGCGAGCGTGCGGTGGGCAACCCGATCCTGGTCAGTGGCATCGTCTTCATGCCGACCTACGTGCCCAACATGCAGTCGGTGGGCTGTTCGACCAGCGGTTCGAACTGGCTGTTCGGGCTGTCGTCGATCAGCGGCTTGCCGATGTTGGAGAACGTGCGCTATGGCTCGCCGACCGGCAGCCGGCCCGGGGCAGCGACCGCCGCCATCGCGTTGAAGACCGGAGGAACTGCGCCGGTCCGTGACGTTTCGCTGTCGGTGCTGCCGCGTCCGACGGACAACAAGGCGCCGCCCGGAGGCAGCTCCTGCTGGATGGCCGTCGGCGCGGCGGGCAGCCAGTCGCTGTATCTGCCTTACCCTTGCGGTCGCCAGTCCTGGCGCCAGCTCCAGTAACCCCAGTGCGAGGATCCACGCTCATGTTGCACACTCACATGCCTCGCCGCGCGGCTGGCTTTACGCTGATCGAATTGATGATCGTGGTGATCGTCATCGGCATCCTGGCGGCGATCGCCATTCCGTCCTATCAGGAATACGTGCGCCGATCGCATCGTGCCGTGGTGAAGGCGGACCTGGCTGAGTACGCACAGCGCGCCGAGCGCTACCACACCAGCAACAACTCCTACACCGGCTACGCGCTGCCGACCAAGGTGTCGCCCCGTGATGGCGGTACCGTGCGCTACAACCTGGACTACAAGGGGGATGGCACCAGCTTCACCATCACCGCCACCCCGCAGGGCACGCAGGCCAAGGACAGCTGCGGCACGATGAGCGTGGACCAGGCCAACCGCAAGACGGCCGACGGTGGCGTTGCCAGTTGCTGGTGAAACAGGTGTTGATCTTCCTGTAATCGACCAGTACAATGCGCCTCCCCGCCCGAATAGCTCAGCCGGTTAGAGCACTTGACTGTTAATCAGGGGGTCGTTGGTTCGAGTCCAACTTCGGGCGCCAGACACTGCAAAAGCCGCGAGAAATCGCGGCTTTTGCTTTTCTGCGCAGGCAGTCAGCAGGGCGTATCGCGGTCCACGCGTTCACTTCGCACGCGGCCGCCATTGTTGACGATCAACGCACCGTGCAGCCGGTTGCCCGCGCAGATGCGCAGGGTCAGGTTGGCCCCTGGGCTGCGTCCGTCTGCCTGGAAGAACAGCTGGGGCCGCCCGCTGCTGGCCTGGGCAAGGATCGATATGTCCGAGCGCCCGGTGTGATGGTTCAGGATCGCCTCCGGCGACGTTGGCTCCCCGCGCTGGTCGCCACTGCGGTAGATGATCCAGCCGGCGCTCCAGTCGTCGCTGCAGTGCAGGCCGTCGATACTGGCGCAGAGGCCGATCAGCTCGCGTCTGCGCAATGCCTCGCTGCGCGCGCCGGCCAGGCTGGCGTGCAGGGTCAGTTGTAGTGCATCGGCGCGTTGCCGCAGCAGCAAAGGCTGCAGCGCCGGCCAGGACGCCGCCAGCAGCACCGCCAGCACGGCGATGACCACCAGCAGTTCGGTCAGGTGCACGCCCCGCGCAGAGCGGGGGCCGAGGGGGCAGGGGGCATGGGTCGGGTGCATGCATCCAGCCTCCGCGCCCGGCTGCGCGGCCGCCATCGGGAATCCCCGTGGCGGGCTGCCCGGCCACCCCTCAGCCAGCCGTCACCCCTCGCCCCGTATACTCATCCTTCCCGGGAACTGGCAACACCATGAGCGACAGTTTTGAACTTGTCTCGCCGTATTCGCCGGCGGGCGACCAGCCCGATGCCATCGCGAAGCTGACCAGCAACTTCGAGGCCGGCATCGCCAAGCAGACCCTGCTGGGCGTGACCGGCTCGGGCAAGACCTACACCATCGCCAACGTCATCCAGAACATTCAGAAGCCGACGCTGATCATGGCGCCGAACAAGACGCTGGCGGCGCAGCTGTATGGCGAATTCAAGGCGTTCTTCCCGCACAACGCGGTGGAGTATTTCGTCAGCTATTACGACTACTACCAGCCGGAAGCCTACGTGCCGTCGTCGGACACCTTCATCGAGAAGGACAGTTCGATCAATGAACATATCGAGCAGATGCGGCTGGCCGCGACCAAGACCCTGCTGTCGCGCCCGGACGCGATCGTGGTGGCGACGGTGTCGGCGATCTATGGCCTGGGCGCGCCGGAAGACTACCTGTCGCTGCGCCTGATCCTGTCCAAGGGCGAGCGCATCGACCAGCGCGACCTGATCAACCACCTGACCCAGCTGCAGTACACGCGCAATGAGTACGAACTGCAGCGCGGCACCTTCCGCGTGCGCGGCGAAGTGATCGACGTGTTCCCGGCCGAGTCGGACAGTGAAGCGCTGCGCCTCGAGCTGTTCGATGGCGAGGTCGAGAAGATCACCCTGTTCGATCCGCTGACCGGCGAGACGCTGCGCAACATGCAGCGCTTCACCGTGTATCCGAAGACCCACTATGCGACCACGCGCGAACGCGTGCTGGCGGCGATCGAGACGATCAAGGTGGAGCTGAAGGAGCGGCTGGAGCAGCTGTACGCGCAGAACAAGCTGGTGGAGGCGCAGCGTTTGGCGCAGCGCACCCAGTTCGACCTGGAGATGATGGCCGAGGTCGGTTACTGCAACGGCATCGAGAACTACTCCCGGCACCTGACCGGCAAGGCCGCCGGCGAGCCGCCGCCGACCCTGTTCGACTACCTGCCGGCCGATGCGCTGCTGGTCATCGACGAATCGCATGTGACCATTCCGCAGATCGGCGCCATGTTCAAGGGCGATCGCTCGCGCAAGGAAACCCTGGTCGAGTTCGGCTTCCGCCTGCCGTCCGCGCTGGACAATCGTCCGCTGCGTTTCGAGGAATGGGAGGAGCGTTGCCCGCGCAGCATCTACGTGTCGGCCACGCCGGGTCCGTATGAATACCGCGAGGCCGGAGACGAGATCACCGAACTGGTGGTGCGCCCGACCGGCCTGATCGACCCGGTGGTGGAGATCCGGCCGGTGGGTACCCAGGTCGACGACCTGATGAGCGAGGCCAACGCGCGCATCAAGGCGGGCGACCGCGTGCTGGTCACCACGCTGACCAAGCGCATGGCTGAAAACCTCACTGAATACCTCACCGAGCATGGCATCCGCGTGCGTTACCTGCACTCGGACGTGGACACTGTCGAGCGTGTGGAGATCATCCGCGACCTGCGCCTGGGCAAGTTCGACGTGCTGGTCGGCATCAACCTGCTGCGCGAAGGCCTGGACATGCCCGAGGTATCGCTGGTGGCGATCCTCGATGCCGACAAGGAGGGTTTCCTGCGCTCCACCGGCTCGCTGATCCAGACCATCGGCCGCGCCGCCCGCAACGTGCGCGGCAAGGCGATCCTGTATGCCGACCGGATCACCCGTTCGATGCAGGCGGCGATCGATGAAACCGACCGCCGCCGCGCCAAGCAGGTCGAGTACAACGAAGAACATGGCATCGTGCCGCGTTCGGTGGCGCGCCCGATCGTCGACGTCCTCGAGGGCGCGCGTTCGGATGCCGCGGAGAAGGAAGCCAAGAAGGGCAAGGGCAAGGGCCGGGCGGGCGTGGCCGAAGAGGCGACCGACTATCGTTCGCTGTCGCCGGCGCAGCTGGCTGTCCGTCTCAAGGCGCTGGAACAGCAGATGTACCAGCACGCCAAGGATCTGGAATTCGAGGATGCCGCGCGCGTGCGTGACCAGATCCGCCAGCTGAAGGAAGCCAGCCTGGGCTGAACGCGGCAGTGCAGCATCATCTTCACAAAAGTGTTGCGCTTCCCTGCCGGCATCCGTAATATACGCGGCCTGCACCGACGCAATCGCGGAAATGCAGAAGCAAAACGGGCGGTTAGCTCAGCGGTAGAGCACTACCTTGACATGGTAGGGGTCACAGGTTCGAACCCTGTACCGCCCACCACGAAGTCCTCGCAAAAGGGCTCTCGTGAACTGCAAAGCCCGGCCCTGGCGCCGGGTTTTTACGTAACAAGGCCAGCCTTCGGGCGGCAAAAACAAGATGGGCGGTTAGCTCAGCGGTAGAGCACTACCTTGACATGGTAGGGGTCACAGGTTCGAACCCTGTACCGCCCACCACCTGTTCCCGGCGTTGCCGGTGAAGCGGTGGAAACGATGAAAGCCGGCCCTGGGGCCGGCTTTTTTTCTTTCCAGGGGCAGGACCCCGGCGTTCCCGCGAAGCCACATTCCTGCAGGTTCAGTGGCGTGAAATCAGTGGGTGATGGTGATCGAACGCTGGATCCGCCAGTGGCCATCGACGCGTTCCCACAGCTGCGCTACACCTGCCCGGGCCAGCGCAGCATGCGGGCTGCCGCCTTGGTCGCCTGCCAGTTGCTGGCTGCCCAGGCGCAGCACGCGGTCCTGGCGCAGGTGATAGAGCTGCAGGGGCAGCGCTTCATGCGTGTCCTGCGGTCCTTCGGTGCGCAGGATCTGGCTGCGCAGGGCATCCTCGGTGGGCCCGCTGCCGTCGCCGAACAGGCTGGAGAACAGCAGGACCAGGGCAAGCATCGGCATGGCACGGTGCTCCAGCGGGAAAGTGCGTGCAGGCTGGCATGGCCGGCCGGGCACCGCAGCCGGCCTGCGACGAAGACGGGGATTGCGCCGCCAAAGGCGGGCAGGCGGCGATGAATCCGGGGCGCGCAGGCGTAGACTCGGCGCTACCGCGCAACCGCGCCGTCACTTCAGCGAGCTGCCGCATGAGCGATCACGTCCCGGTGTCCAGGCCCAATCCGTTCCTGGAACGCCTGTTCGGCGGCAACATGCTGGAAGGCACGTTCAAGGCAGTGATCTGGGTGGCGATCCTGTGCGCGCTGCTGGCGTGGACCACGCTGCGCTGAGCGACGCTACCGCGTGGGCTTGGCTGCTGATGCAGTGAATACGGGTGCCGCGGCAAGGGTGCGGCGGCAGTGTCCGTGCATGTGCCGTCAGGCGCTGAAGGCCTGGCGCAGGCTGCGCAGGGTTGCCTGGCGGTGTTCCCTGGCCGTCGGCTCGCCCATCTCCAGTTCCTGCAGGCGCAGTCCAACCAGGGTCATCGACAACGCATAGCCGCGTGCCGCGTCGGCAACGCGTGACAGGCCCACTGCACGGCGTGCCAGTGCATTCACATGTTCGAGGTCGGGCATCAGTCCCAGATAGACGCGCTCGGCGCTGTCCAGGTCGGGCGCGCGCAGGATCGCGTGGGCTTCGGTGGCGGAGGAGACGGAGGCCATGGGGGTCCTTGTCCGTAGGGGGCGCTCGCTCAGAACGAGCGCATCAGGGAAACGAAGGCCGACGTCTGCGTGCCACGTCGTGCCATCGGGCTGTCCTTCACTGCATCACCGAACCACTGGTTGGCCACCACGCCGGTGGCGCGCCATTTGGTGCCCAGTGGCGTGCTGACCGTGATCTGCAGGCTCGGCGACGTGGTGCTGCCGGGGCGGTAGGCGGCAAGGCCCGAGCGCAGGGCTTCTTCATCGCTGATGCCGTAGTAGTAGTCGAGCAGCCGTGCACTGGAGTGCACCACGCCCGCCCGCGGCACCCAGGTGAAGCGACCCGCCTGGATCGGGTAGCTGTAATGCAGGCGCGACTCGAAACCGCCGCCATGGCCGGTCACTTCGCGCATCACGCTGGCCTCGACCATGCCCCAGTCGGCGCTGTACTCGCCGTTGATGCCGGCCATGGCCGACATCTGCCGGCTGTGCAGGCGGCGCAGCTGAGCATCGTTCACGTCGTCGGTCTTGAAGCGCAGCGTGTAGGGCGTGACCGCCGCCGACAGGCGCAGTCCCTGGCCCTTGTAGAGGTACATGCCCAGCGAGCCGGGGCTGGCGAAGAAGCGCTCGCCCTGCCAGGCAATGGCCGGTACCACCAGCGGTTTGACGTCGTAGTGCGCGTACGCACCGGAGGTCGCGCCAGCGCTGATGCCGGCCTGTACGCCCGGGTTCTGCTCGGCAGCGTGGGCGAGCAACGGCACGCCGAGGGCAGCGGTGAACAGCAGCGGGCGCAGCAGGGTCGGGGACAGCGACGGCATCGATCAGCCACGTTGCGGAGGATGGCTGCGCATGGTGAGGGGGCAACATTGTCAGAACATTGCGCCCGCGTGATCGGCACGCATGGGCGCAAAACCCTGGCGCCAGGCACTATGATCGGCAGCGTTTCCGGCAGACGAGTTCCTGATGCGCATCCTCCTGGTCGAAGACGATCCTGATCTGTCCCGCGCCCTGCAATCGGGCCTGGAGCGGCAGGGCGTGGTCGCCGACGTGGTCGGCAGCCTGGCCGAGGCCGCGCTCGCGTTGCGCGAACCGGTGCACCAGCTGCTGCTGCTCGATCGCCAGCTGCCCGATGGCGATGGCGCCGGATTCGTCGCGACGGCGCGTGCGCTGCGGCCGAACCTGGCGGTGATCATGCTGACCGCCAAGGGCACGCTGTCGGACAAGGTCGAAGGCCTGGACGTCGGTGCCGACGACTATCTGGTCAAGCCGGTGGCGATCGAGGAACTGATGGCGCGCATCCGCGCGGTATCGCGCAGGCCTTCGGCGATGGTGACACCGAGCCTGCGGCTGGGGCGGCTCGAGTTCGATTTCGAATCGCTGCAGGCGCAGGTGGAGGGCCAGCCTCTGGCGCTGCCACGTCGGCAGGTACTGGTGCTGCAGGCATTGGCGATGCGGCAGGGGCGCACGGTCACCCGCAGTGCGTTGGAGGCTGCGGTGTACGGTTTCGACGATGAGATCCAGTCCAATGCGCTCGACGCGCACATCTCCAAGCTGCGCAAGGCACTTCAGCAGGCCGGTGCCGGCGTCGAGATCCACGTGATACGGGGCGTCGGCTACCTGCTGGCGGAGGCCTGAGATGGCCCGTCCGATCCGTTCGATCACCCTTGGCCTGGCCTGGCGCCTGTTCCTGGCGCAGGCCTTCACCGTACTGTTCGCGGTGGTCGCGCTGATCCTGACCTGGGGTGACAAGGACTCCTGGGGCATGGACATGTTCGTTGCCGAGGCGGTGGCCAAGGCGGTGCACAGCGAAGACGGCCGCCTGGTGCTGGACCAGGCGCGCTGGGACAAGCTCGATGCCAACGCCGGGGGAAATCTCTGGTTCGCCGCGGTGGACGACAAGGGCATGTGGCTGGAGCGCGGCATCATCCCCGCGATCCACGCGCCGATGCTCGCGCGGCTGCCGACCGTGGGTGCCACCGAGCTGGGTTCGCTGGTACCGCCCTACCTGGACGTGGCGCGGGTGATGATCCGCAACGAGGATGGGCGCCGCATCACCGTGATGGTCGGTGGAGCACCCAAGGGCGGGCTGCTGGACGGTGCGCTGATGGTGCTGCGCCTGATCGGCCTGTGGTTCTTCCTGCCACTGATCGTGGTCACCCTGCTGGTGATGCCGACCGTGATCCACCGTGCCATGCGCGGTGTGCGCCGTTCCGCGCAGCAGGCCAAGGAGCTGGACATCGGCCAGCCCGGTGCGCGGCTGGATGCGCGGCTGGTCTCCACGGAAGTGGCGCCGCTGGTGGAAGCGTTCAACGATGCCATCGACAAGGTGCAGCAGGGCTACGCCGCGCGCGACAAGTTCCTTGCCGACGCAGCGCACGAGCTGCGCGTGCCGATCGCCGTGGTGCAGGCGCGCCTGTCGCAGCTGCCGCAGGGCGAGCTGAAATCGCAGTTGCTGACCGACGTGGCGCGGCTGGGCAATGTTGCCGAGCACCTGCTTGATCTGCAGCGGCTTGACCGCAATGTCGGCGCATTGCAGCGGCTGGACCTGGCCCTGCTGGTGCGTGAGGCAGCCGCGGACCTGGCGCCGTTGGTGGTGGGCGCCGGCTATGGATTCGAAGTGGACGCGCCGGAAGCGCCGGTGTGGATCCACGGTGACAGCCTGGCGCTGGGGCGGGTGATTGCCAATCTGGTACACAACGCGATCGTGCATGGTGGTGGCCGTGGCACCATCTGTGTGCGGTTGGACACGCGCGGGTTGCTGGAAGTCAGCGACCAGGGCGCGGGCATTCCAGTAGGCGACCGCGAGGCGATCTTCGAGCCGTTCCATCGCCTGCGCGCGGCGGGCAGCGGCAGTGGCCTTGGCCTGCACCTGGTGAAGGAGATCGTGCAGCACCATGGCGGCTCGGTCAGTGTCGGTGAGGCCGCGGGCGGCGGCGCAAGCTTCCGGGTCAATTTCCATCGCGGCAGCGCGCGGCGCTGACGCGTTTGCGGGGCAAGTCCCGATAGGCAACCTGCCGCCGGCAGCGGCAGGCTGGCCTCATGGCCATCGAGCGCTCCCCGTCTCCCTTGCTGGGCAGTGGCACCGCTGGGGCGCTCACACTGGGGGCGTTGGGCTGCGTGCAGCTGTCGCAGCTGCCGCCGCTGTGGGTCTGCACGGTGATGATCGTGCTTGGCATGGCCGGGTGGGGCCTGCGATGGCGGGGGCGCCTGCCGGCGGTCATGCTGCTCGGTGCCGGATGGACGTCGATGCACGCGCACTGGGCAATGCAGGACCAGCTGCCACCGGGCCAACCGGCTCGGGATGTAGTGGTCAGTGGCCGGGTCATCGATCTGCCGGATCATCGGGCCGCGCACACCCGCTTCCTGCTGCAGGTCAGCGAGAGCCGCGAACTGCCATCGCTGCGCGGCAAGCGCCTGCAGGTCACCTGGAACGACGGCTGGCAAGGCAGGTCCAGCGCCGCTGCCGAGGGGCGGCGCAGGCAGGTCCTGGCCGGTGCGCAGTGGCAGCTGGCGCTGCGTGTGCGGGCCCCTCGCTCGCGGATCAATCCCGGGGGTTTTGACAGTGAGCGTCATGCGCTGCTGCGTGGCGTAGCCGGCACTGGAACGGTGAGGGCGCCGGCCAGCGCGCGTGAGCTGCAGGCCGGACATGGCCTGCCTGCATGGCGTGAGCGCACCAGCGCCGCCATCGCGCTGCAAGTGGCCCATCCGGCCGCCCGTTTCGTGCAGGCGCTCGCCCTGGGCGACACGCGTGGCCTGTCCGACACCGATTGGGATCAGCTGCGGGCGCTGGGGCTGACCCATCTGGTGGCCATTTCCGGATTTCATGTCGGGGTGGTGGCGGGGCTGGGGGCGTTGCTGTGCCGAGGGCTGTGGTGGCTGTACCCCCTGCTGGCCCGGCATTGGCCACGTCCACAGGCGGCGGCCTGCGCCGCGGCGCTGTCCGCAGCGGGCTATGCGGTGCTGGCCGGTGGTGAGTTGCCGACCGTGCGCACGGCACTGATGATCGGGCTGGTGGCCCTGGCGCGCAGCGGGCGGCGCCCGCTCGGTCTCGTGCAGGGGCTTGCGCTGGCGGCGCTGGCGCTGCTGCTGCCGGCGCCCCTGTCGGTGCTGTCAGCGGGCTTCTGGCTCAGCTTCGGCGGCGTACTGTGGCTGGTGTGGTGCTTGCCGCAGGGACGTCCGCGCGGGGTGGCCGCCAACCTGCGCGGGTTCCTGGCCGCACAAGGGGTGGCCAGCGTCGGCCTGTTGCCGCTGGGCATCGCCTTGTTCGGTGGCACCGCCTGGCTGGGGCCGCTGGTGAACCTGCCGGTCATCCCGTGGTGGACATTGCTGGTGGTGCCCCTGTCGCTGCTGGGCACCGCCCTGCAGGCGCTGCACGACGGCGCTGGGCGCTGGGCGTGGCGCGCGGCGGCGTGGCTGTTCGAGATCAGCTGGCAGGCCCTGCAGCCACTGGCGGCGCACCCGCAGGCGATGTGGTGGCTGGCCGAGGCGCCGGCCTGGGCGGTGCCGGCGGCGCTGCTGGGGGTGTTCTGGTGGCTGCTGCCACGGGGGGCCGGGGGCTGGCTGGCTGGCCTGCTGCTGTGCCTGCCGCTGCTGTGGCCGGCGCGTGAGCGCCCGGCCGAGGGAGAGCTGGAGCTGCTGGTGCATGACGTCGGCCAGGGCACGGCGGTGTTGCTGCGTACTGCGCGGCATGCCCTCTGGTACGACGTGGGGCCGCCGAACGGGGGCGAGGGCAGCGAGCGGATCCTGGTTCCGTCACTGCGGGCCCTGGGCCAGGCGCCGCCCGAGCGGGCGCTGCTCAGCCACGACGATCTCGATCATGCCGGCAACCTGCCGAGCCTGCGTCTTCAGCTGCCGGGGCTGCCATTGCTGGCGCCGCCGGGAAGTACGATCGCCGGGGCCGGCCGTTGCCAGCGCGGCCTGCGCTGGCACTGGGATGGCGTCGATTTCCAGGTGCTGCACCCGGATGCCGGCAGCCAGCGGGCCGAAAACGAAGACAGCTGCGTGCTGCGCGTGGCCGGTGCCCATGGCGTGGTCCTGTTGCCGGGGGACATCGGCCGTCCGGCCGAACAGGCGCTGTTGCGGGCGTCTGCGGCGGCGCTGAAGGCGGATGTGGTGCTGGTGCCGCACCATGGCAGTGGCGGCAGCTCCAGCGCGCCCTGGGTGGCGGCGGTGTCAGCCCGGCTGGCATTGGTCTCGGCCGGCCACCAGAACCGTTTCGGCCACCCGCGCCAGGACGTGGTCCGGCGCTGGCAGGGGCAGGGCGCCGAGGTGGTGTCCACTGCGGAGTCCGGGGCGATCCGCGTATGGCTTGGCGCACAAGGGCTGCAGCTGCGTGAACAGCGCATCCATGCATCCCGGTGGTGGGATGCCGCTGGGCGGGCGCGGTCGGCTGCTATCCTATCGCCGATCGAACAAGCGGCCGTTGGGCCGGAGGGTTGAAACGTGTGGGAACTGGTCAAGGCCGGTGGCTGGCCGATGGTGCCGCTGCTGCTGTTGGGCGTACTGGCTTTGGCGATCATCCTGGAGCGTTTCTGGTCCCTGCGGCGAACGGAGGTGCTGCCGCCCGGCCTCGGCCAGGAAGTGCGCAACTGGGCCGCGCGCGGCAAGCTTGACCCGGCGCACCTGCAGACCCTGCGTGCCAACTCGCCGTTGGGCGCGCTGCTGGCGGCCGCGCTGGAAGCCCGCAACCGCCCGCGCGACCAGATCCGCGAGCGCATCGAGGATACCGGCCGTCACCTGGTGCACCGCATGGAGCGGTTCCTCAACGCGCTGGGCACCATCGCTTCGGCTGGCCCGCTGCTGGGCCTGCTGGGCACCGTGATCGGCATGATCCAGATGTTCCTGGGCATCCTCGACCATGGCGTGGGTGATGTGAACCAGCTGGCCGGTGGCATCGGCAAGGCCCTGGTGTGCACCGCCACCGGCATGATCGTGGCCATCCCGGCACTGATGTTCCATCGCTACTTCAAGGGCCGCATCCACGGCTACGTGGTGGAGATGGAACAGGAGGCCAGCGCCCTGCTGGATACGCTCGACGGCCGCCCGGGGGTGATGAACCCGTCCCCGTCGGCGCGCCCGGCCAACGCCGCTGCGGCGAAGGCCTGATCGATGCGTATCGGCAATGACCGATCCCAGGATGAGCCGCATATCGATCTGGTCCCGCTGATCGACGTCATCCTGGTGCTGATCATCTTCTTCGTGGTCACCACCACCTTCGATGCGCGCTCGACGTTGCAGGTGCAGCTGCCCACCGCCAGCCAGCAGCCCAACAAAGAACCGCCGCGTTCGCTCAGCGTGCTGATCAACGCCGAAGGCCGTTATTTCATCAATGACCAGGAAGTGCTGCGCAGCGATGTCGAGTCCGTCAAGCAGACCATCGTCGCCGTCGCCGGCAGTGATCGCAGCCAGCCCGTGCTGCTGCGCGCCGACGCGCGTACTCCCTACCAGGCCGTGGTGACTGCGCAGGACGCGCTCGGTCAGCTCGGTTTCCGTCGTATCGCCATTGCAACTGCGCCAGAGGTGCGTCCATGAGTTCCCATCACGCGCCGGTGTGGCCGATCTACAAACGTCTGCTGGGCTACACCCGCACCTACTGGGTGTTCATGGTCGGCGCGGTCATCGCCATGGTGGTCGAAGCCCTCGCCGGCTACCACTTCACCAAGCTGATGGAGCCGCTGGTCAACGAAGGTTTCGTCGATCCGCAGCCGCGCGCGGCCGTGGTGCTGCCGCTGACCATCCTCGGCCTGTTCCTGATGCGCAGCCTGGCCACCTGGGTCAGCGACTACACGCTGGCCAAGACCGGCCGCAGCGTGGTCCGCGACCTGCGTGAGCAGGTGCTGCAGAAGTACCTGCACCTGCCGTCGTCGCACTTCGATACCGAAGCGACGCCGGTAATGGTCAGCCGCCTCAACTTCGATACGGAACAGGTCACCCAGGCCAGTGCCGACGCGCTGAAGACCGTGGTCGCCGATACCCTCACCATCATCGCGATGCTGGCGGTGATGCTGCAGATGAGCGTCAAGGTGACCCTGGCGATGCTGCTGGTGGTGCCGCTGATCGGCGGCATCGTGTCCTACGTGGGCAAGCGCTACCGTCGCATCAGCCGCGGCATCCAGGACGGCATGGGCACGATGGCGCAGACTGCCGAGCAGTCGCTGGCCGCGCAGCAGGAAGTGAAGGTGCACGGCACCCAGCAGCATGAGATCTCGCGCTACTCGCGCCTGGCCAACCGCATGCTGGCGCTGAACATGAAGGTCGAGGTCACCCGCGCCGCCGCGTCCAGCGTGGTGCAGTTCCTGGCCGCACTGGCGCTGGCGGTGATTGTCTGGGTGTCGACCCGCGAAGCCCTGGCCGGCCGCCTCAATGCCGGCCAGTTCATGGGCCTGATGACCTCGATGATGGCCATCATTCCCTCGCTGCGCCGACTGACCAGCGTACAGACCTCGATTTCGCGCGGCGTCTCCGCCGCCGAGCGCCTGTTCGGCATCCTCGACATGCCGGTGGAGCGTGATGAGGGCCAGCACCGCGTGCAGCGCGTGCGCGGCGAACTGGCGTTCGACCACGTCATGCTGCGCTACCGCGAAGACAGCGGCATTGCCCTGGACGACATCAGTTTCGTTGCCAGGCCGGGCACGGTGACGGCCATCGTCGGCCGTTCCGGCAGCGGCAAGACCAGCCTGATCCGGCTGGTTCCGCGCTTCTACGAGCCCAGTGGCGGCGTCATCACCCTCGATGGCGTGGCCCTGGATGACTATCCGCTGGCCGACCTGCGCCGGCAGGTGGCGATCGTCGGGCAGAAGGTGATGCTGTTCGATGACACCATCGCGGCCAACATCGCCTACGGCATGGAGGCGACCGATGAGCAGATCCGTGCGGCGGCCGAAGCGGCCAATGCCTGGGAGTTCATCGCACGCATGCCGCAGCAGCTGCAGACCCCGGTCGGCGAGAATGGCGCGCTGCTGTCCGGTGGCCAGCGCCAGCGCCTGGCGATTGCCCGCGCGATCCTGCGCGACGCGCCGATCCTGATCCTCGACGAAGCCACTGCGGCGCTGGACAACGAATCCGAGCGCCTGGTGCAGGATGCGCTGCAGCGCCTGATGCCGGAACGCACCACGCTGGTCATCGCGCACCGCCTGTCGACCATCGAGCATGCCGACCAGGTGCTGGTGATGGACCATGGCCGCATCGTTGAACGTGGCACCCACAAGGAGCTGCTCGAACTGGGCGGCCTTTACCAGCATCTGCACAGCATGCAGTTCCGCGAAAGGCAGGACTGATGGCCGGCAAGGGTACCCAGACCCCGGCGTACTGGTACGACGGCAGCCCCGTTCCGTGGACGATGCGCCTGCTGGCGCCGCTGTACGCAGGTGTCACCGCGCTGCGTCGGCGCGCCTATCGGCGTGGCTGGCGCAAGCGCCACTCGCTGCCGGTGCCGGTCATCGTGGTCGGCAACATCACCGCCGGTGGTACCGGCAAGACGCCGCTGACCATTGCCCTGGTCGAGCGCCTGCGCGCGGCCGGCTGGAAGCCGGGCGTGGCCAGCCGTGGTTATGGTCGCGAAGACGCCGACAAGCCGCTGTGGGTGCAGGCCGATACGCCAACTGCCAAGGGCGGTGACGAGCCGGTGCTGATCGCCTGGAAGACCGGTGTGCCGGTGCGCGTGGACCGCGACCGTGTCGCCGCCGGCAAGGCGCTGATCGAGGCCGGCTGCGATGTGATCGTCTGCGACGATGGCCTGCAGCACTACCGCCTGGCGCGCGACATCGAGATCGAAGTGGTCGATGCGCAGCGTCGCTACGGCAATGGCCGGATGATTCCGGCCGGGCCGTTGCGCGAGCCGGTCAGCCGCGCCAGCGAATGCGATTTCCGGGTGGTCAACCTCGGCCAGGCCGATGAGGAAACCGCAGCGCAGGCCTGTGGCTTCGGCCAGTGGCCGATGGCGCTGCACATCGACAGTGCACAGCCGCTGGCCGGTGGCCGCGCTCGCCCGCTGGCGTACTTCAAGGGCCAGCGCGTGCATGCGGTGGCCGGCATTGCCCATCCCCAGCGCTTCTTCGACATGTTGCGCGCGCGCGGGATCGGCGTGGTGCCGCATGCGTTCGCCGACCACCAGGCCTACCAGCCGCAGGACCTGTCCTTCGGCAGCCAGCTGCCGGTATTGATGACCGAGAAGGACGCGGTGAAATGCCGTGCGTTCGGCAACGACTGGCACTACGCGGTTCCGTTGCGCGCCGAGTTGCCCGCGGCGTTCTGGGTGGCGCTGACCGATCGCCTGGACAAGCTGCGGCCGAACTGAGTGGCGCGGCGGCGCTTGCATTCACGCGCTGCTGCCCGCATTCCCGTTGTAACGAGCCTGCCGAGTACCGCCTGCATGACTGAATTCGTCGTCGCCATTCCGGCCCGCTATGCCGCCTCGCGGCTGCCGGGCAAGCCGTTGCGCCCGCTGGGCGGCGAGCCGCTGGTGCTGCATGTGGCGCGCCGCGCGCTGCAGGCCGGTGCCCGTGAAGTCTGGGTAGCGACCGACGATCAGCGCATTGCCGATGCGCTGTCCGGGCTGGCCGAAGTGAAGGTGGCGATGACCGCGACCGCGCACGCCTCCGGCACTGATCGCCTGGCCGAATGCGCACGCATTGCCGGCTGGGCCGATGACACGGTGGTGGTCAACCTGCAGGGCGACGAACCGTTCGCACCGGCGGCCGGTATCCGTGCGGTGGCCGATGCGCTGGTCGCAGGCACTGCGACGATGTCGACTCTCGCCACGACCGTCGAGGACGCGCACACCCTGTTCGACCCGAACGTGGTGAAGCTGGTGCGCAACGTGCGCAACGAGGCGATGTACTTCAGCCGCGCGCCGATCGCCTGGCACCGCGACGGCTTCGCACGCAGCCGCGACACGCTGCCGGACGGCCACCACTGGTTGCGCCACATCGGCATCTACGGCTATCGCGCCGGCTTCCTGCAGCAGTTCGCGGCGATGCCGCCGGGCCAGCTGGAGCAGGTCGAATCGCTGGAGCAGCTGCGCGTGCTGGAAGCGGGCTATCCGATCAGCGTGGCGATCTCGCCCGAGCCGTTCCCGCCGGGCATCGACACGCCCGAGGACCTGGAGCGCGCCGAGGGGCTGCTGCAGGCGATGGCGCCGCGATGAGGCTGCTGGTCGTCTGCCTCGGCAACATCTGCCGTTCGCCGATGGCCGAAGGCGCGCTGCGCGCACGCCTGGATGCCTCGCCGCTGGCCGGGCGGGTGCAGGTTGATTCGGCTGGCACCGGCGACTGGCACGTGGGCGAGCCGCCGGACCGCCGCGCGATCGCCTGCGCGGCCGGGCACGGCGTGGACATCGGCGGCCTGCGCGCACGCCAGCTGCAGGCCGTGGATTTCGACCGTTTCGACTGGATCCTGTGTGCCGACGAGGCCAACCTGCGTGATGCAGGGCGCCTGGCGTCGGCGGCCCAGCGTGAACGGCTGGCGTTGTACCTGCCCTGGTCGGGCGTTCAGGGGCGGGTAGCCATCCCCGACCCCTACACCGGCGGCAGCGATCATTTCGAACAGGTCTGGTCGCTGGTCGACGATGCTGCAAAACGTGCGGTGGCACGACTGTTGCATGACGCCGACTCCGGCATAATCGGGTCATGAACGTCCAGCCCGTCCCGGACCTGCCCGAGTTCGCCACCTGGCTCAATGCCACCCCTTGCACCCTGACCGAGCTGCGCGGCCGGCCGGTCGCGCTGCTGTTCGTCAATGCGGCCTCCGCCTGGAGTGCGCAACGCCTGGCCGAGTTCGGCCAATGGCTGTCGCGCCACCCCGGCAAGCTGCAGCCGCTGGTGCTGCAGGTGCCGCGCTTCGATTTCGAGCGCGACGCCAGTGCCGCACTGAAGCTGCTGCGCCGCCAGGGTCTGGCCATGCCCGTACTGCTCGATGCCGATTGGGATGGCTGGCGCCGCTTCGGCGTTACCGCCTGGCCGACCGTGGTGCTGCTGGACGCGCAGGGTCGCGAGCAGCAGCGGCTGGTCGGGCAGGGAGCACCCGGTGAACTGGAGCGCGCCCTGAACACGCTGTGCCAGGGCGCGCCTTCGGCGCCGCCGCGCGGCGGCAGCGAACTGCATCCGGAACCACGCCAGGCGCTGCGGTTCCCGCTGGGCCTGGCGGTCAGCACCGAACGCCTGTACATCGCCGACAGTGGCCACCACCGCATTCTCGAATGCAGCCATGGCGGCCGCATCCTGCGCCAGTTCGGCCTCGGTACCGCCGATTTCATGGACGGCAACCTGGCCGAAGCGGCGTTCCACCGCCCGCAGGCGCTGGTGCTGGAGCGCGATTTGCTGTACGTCGCCGACACCGGCAACCATGCGGTGCGCCGCATCAACCTGCTGACCGGCATCGTCGACACGCTGTGTGGCAACGGACGTCCCGGTGCGCCGATGGAAGGTCCGGTGGCGCAGGCGCGGCAGGTCTCGCTGGACCATCCTGTCGGCCTGGCCATCGCCGACAACCAGCTGCACATCGCGATGGCCGGCGACAACCGCATCTGGAGCTACCACCTGGGCCAGCGCAGCCTGCAATGGCGCGCCGGCAGTGGTTCCATCGACGAGCGTGACGGCAGCGGCCACCTGGCTGCCTTTGCCCAACCGACTGCGCTGGCCGTTGTGCAGCAGGTGTTGTACGTCGCCGACGCCTTGGGATCCTCGATCCGTGCACTGCAACTGCGCGGCGACCTGGTGCAGACGCTGGTCGGGCAGGGGCCCTGGCGCTTCGGCAGCGAAGACGGCCCGCGTGCGCAGGCCAGCCTGCAGTATCCGCAGGCGATCGCATTGAGCGCGGACGCTCCGCTGCTGTGGATTGCCGATACCGGCAACGGTCGCCTGCGCACGCTGCGCCTGGGCGGCGGTGAACTGACCACCCAGCCGCTGCCGCGCCGCCTGCATGGCCCGGCCGGATTGGCGGTGGGCGCCGGTGCGGTGTGGATCGCCGAGACTGACGCCCATGCCGTGCTGCGATTCGACCCCGACAGCGGCGTGCTCAGCGAAGTCCCGATCAGCGAATGACCGACGTTCCCGCCCCGGCCTTCGACGGCAAGGCCTTCGCGGCCCAGCTCAGCACCGCCCCTGGCGTGTACCGCATGTACGCCGCCGACGACACCCTGCTGTACGTGGGCAAGGCGCGCGCGCTGCGCAACCGTGTCGGCAGCTATTTCAACGGCAGCCCGAAGAACGCGAGGATCATGTCGATGATCTCGCAGATCACGCGCATGGACGTGACCGTGACGCGCTCGGAAGCCGAGGCGTTGCTGCTGGAAAACCAGTTGATCAAGTCGCTGTCGCCGCGCTACAACGTCTCACTGCGCGATGACAAGACCTATCCGCATGTGCTGCTGACCCGCGAGGACTGGCCACGCATCGCGCTGCATCGTGGTCCGCGTGCCATTCCTGGGCACTACTTCGGGCCGTATCCCGGCGTCACCGCCGTGCGCGAGACGCTGAACCTGATGCACAAGCTGTTCAAGCTGCGCAGCTGCGAGGACAGCGTGTTCCGCAACCGTTCGCGACCGTGCCTGCAATACCAGATCGGGCGTTGCAGCGCGCCGTGCGTGGAGCTGGTCCCGGCGCCGGAGTACGCCGAGTCGGTGCGCCGCGCCGCCCTGTTCCTGGAAGGCAAGAGTGACGAGCTGACCCGCGAACTGGGCGAGCAGATGCAGGCCGCCAGCGAGGCGCTGGAGTTCGAGCAGGCCGCGCGCCTGCGCGACCTGATCTCCTCGCTGCGCAGCATGCAGACCCGCCAGTACGTGGATGGCCGCGCCGCGGACCTCGATGTGCTGGCCGTGGCCATGCAGGGCTCGCAGGCCTGCGTGCTGCTGCTGGCCTTCCGTGATGGTCGCAACCTCGGCACCCGCCCGTTCTTCCCGCGCACCAATGGCGAGGAAAGCCCGGAAGAGGTGCTTGCCGCCTTCGTCTCGCAGTACTACATCGAATTCGAGCCGCCGCGCGAGATCCTGCTGGACCGCGAGATTCCCGACGCCGACCTCCTTGTCGCCGCGCTGTCGGCCTCGGCCGAGCGCAAGGTGCAGCTGAAGTGGAACGTGCGCGGCGAGCGCGCCGGCTATGTGGAACTGGCCAGCCGCAACGCGCAGCTGACCCTGGCCACCGAACTCAACAGCCGCAATGCGCAGCACGCGCGCAGCGATGCGCTGCGCGAGATGCTGGGCCTGGCCGAGCCGGTCAAGCGTGTCGAGTGCTTTGATATCAGCCACACCCTGGGCGAGGCCACCGTAGCCTCGTGCGTGGTGTTCGACGCCGCCGGCCCGGTGCGCGCGCAGTACCGCCGCTTCAACATCAGCGGCATCGAGCCGGGCGACGACTACGCCGCCATGCGCCAGGCCATCGACCGCCGTTTCCGCCGCGCAGTGGAAGAGCAGGGCGCGCTGCCGGACGTGCTGCTGATCGACGGTGGCGCCGGCCAGCTGTCGCAGGCCCAGGCCGCACTGGCCGATCTGGGCGTGGAAGGCGTGCTGCTGGTGGGCGTGGCCAAGGGCGTGGAGCGCCGTGCCGGCCACGAAGCGCTGGTGATGCCCGATGGCCGCGAGCTGCGCCCGGGCGCGGCCAGCCCGGCGCTGCAGTTCATCCAGCAGGTGCGCGACGAGGCGCATCGCTTCGCCATCACCGGCCACAGGGGGCGCCGCCAGAAGGCGCGGATGACCAGCAAGCTGGAGGATATCCCCGGCATCGGGCCGCGCCGCCGCGCCAGCCTGCTCAAGCATTTCGGCGGCCTGGTGGGCCTGAAAGCCGCTGGCGAAGCCGAGATCGCCAAGGTGGAAGGCATCAATGACGCCCTCGCGGCACGTATCTACGCTAACCTGCACGGGTTGGCCACGCCTGATGCGGCCGAGTAGAGAGAGAAGCACGCAAGCATGAAGTTGACCCTGCCCACCTGGCTGACGTTGTTGCGGATCGTGATGATCCCGGTGCTGGTGCTGGTGTTCTACCTGCCCTACACCTGGACCAACTTCGCTTCGGCGGCGATCTTCGGCCTGGCCGCGATCACCGACTGGCTCGATGGCTGGATCGCACGCCGTTACCAGCTGGAGTCGGCCTTTGGCGCCTTCCTCGACCCGGTCGCGGACAAGCTGATGGTGGCGGTGGCGCTGTTCCTGATCGTGCAGGGTCATCCGACGCCGTGGATGGCGTTCTGGGCGGCGGTCATCGTCGGCCGCGAGATCGCGGTGTCGGCGCTGCGCGAATGGATGGCCGAGCTGGGCCAGCGCGCGAAGGTGCGCGTGGCGATGATCGGCAAGGTCAAGACCACCGCGCAGATGGTCGCGCTGTTGTGCCTGCTGTATTCGGTGGCCCCGAACGTGCCGGTGGAAGACATCTGGATGGGCTGGCCGGTGTTCCATATCGGCGACTGGACCCTGGCCATTGCCGCCGTGCTGACCCTGTGGTCGGGCCTGCAGTACCTGCACGCCGCCTGGCCGAGCCTGCGCGACGATGAGCGCGCTGCGCGCGAGCGTGCGCGGCAGAAGAAGCTGGGCAACTGAGCCCGGGGTCTGAGCCCCGGGGTCGGATCCCTTTCCGAAGGAAAGGGCTCTGACCCCATCGATGCGCCTATCCCCGCATGGCGTGGACCTACTGGAAATGCTGCGTCCACGGATGGTGCGGATCCATCAGTTTGCGGGGATGCCGTGGTAGATCCACGCCATGCATGGATACGCGGTGCAAGGCGCCTCGCAGGCCCCGGAAAAACCGCTTGACGCCATCCTTGGAACAGGTAGAATTTCGCCTCCCAAGCGGGAATAGCTCAGTTGGTAGAGCGCAACCTTGCCAAGGTTGAGGTCGCGAGTTCGAGTCTCGTTTCCCGCTCCAGATTCAAGAAGAACGCTCCCGGAAGCGAGCGTTTTTTCGTTTGTGTGCAGGGCACTTCATCCCTGCTTCACCGCCACCCCATCGCCTCACCACGCGTGCTCGCGAAGCTGTATCTCCGTTCCAGCCCGGCGATGCCGCGATGCCTCATCAATCCTCTGCTTACGACCACGATGTGGTCATCGTCGGCGCCAGTTTCGCCGGTGCCGCCTGCGCCTTGGCCGCCGCGCAGTACGGTCTGCGCGTCTGCGTGCTGGAACGCAAGGTCGACCCCGGCGAGCGCCTGCACACCACCGGTATCGTGGTGAAAGAAGCGATGGAGGAGACCTGGCTGGGGCGCATGCCCGAACATCTGGTGGACCGGGTCGCAAACGTGCGCCTGTATGCGCCGAACCTTCGCAGCGTGTTGCTGGCCGCACCGGGCTATTACTTCCTCACCACCGATACGCCGAACCTGATGCGCTGGCTGGCCAGCGAGCTGCATGCGAACGGCGTCGACCTGCGCCTGCAGCAGTCCTTCACCGACGCCCATCGCAGTGGTGACAGCTGGCAGGTGGATGGGGCAGGGCGATGCGCCTATCTGGTTGGCGCTGACGGCGCACGCTCACGCGTGGCACAACGCACCGGGCTTGGCCAGGTGCGTGACAACCTCTACGGCGTCGAGCGTGAGTTCGCCGGCCTGCAGGTGTCGCAGGGCGATGCACTGCATTGCTTCGTCAGCAAGCGCCACGCACCGGGCTACATCGGCTGGGTCGCGCAGAATCCGACCGGGCTGCAGGTCGGGTTGGCAGTGCGCCATGATCCGGACCGGGTGCGGCCGCCAGATATCGATGGTTTCCTTGAGCATGTGCGCGATGTGGTCGGCATTCCGCCTTCGGCGCGTCCCTCGGCCACCCGCGCCGGCTTGGTCCCGTGCGGCCGGCCGGATGGGCCCTTCACCGGCCAACGCGTGATCCTGACCGGCGACGCGGCAGGCATCGTCTCGCCGCTGTCCGCCGGCGGCATCCACTCCTCGTGGCGGCACGGCTGGGCGGTCGGCGAGGCGATTTCCCGCCATCTGCGTGGGCAAGGGCCGGAAGCGGAACGGGTGGCGCGGCAGGTGGCGCCGGCATTCCACGGCAAGCGCCTGCTGCGCTGGGCGATGGACCATCTGCAGGCCGACTGGCCGCTCAACGCACTGCTGCACACGGGGGCCACGCGGCGCATCGCCGAGCAGGTCTACTTCCACCGCCGTGGCCTGCGAACCTGAGGTGTCGGTCCTGAGGGCCTGAACGCCTCCCGCAATGCCGGTGAAAATTCCTGTTGACGCCGTGCAGCAATATCGACACAATAGCGCTCCTTCGACGCAGGTCGAACGGAATCTGCGGGAATAGCTCAGTTGGTAGAGCGCAACCTTGCCAAGGTTGAGGTCGCGAGTTCGAGTCTCGTTTCCCGCTCCAGATTCAAGAAAAACGCTCCCGCAAGGGGGCGTTTTTCGTTTGTCATGACGTTGGCCAGGCGGGTCGCTACAGGCGGGCCACGACATTTTCATGGTGGGCGTGGTAAGTCTGCAGCTGGGGGCGATTCCGACATTGGTGTCGCAATCGGCATGACGGGGGGGCGCAGCGATCGTGGGGACGATCGGAAGCACCTGGCACGAGGGGCTGCAACAGACGCAATGACCTGGAATCCGCACCAGTGTTCCGCCTGCTGCAGGCACTGAAAGGCTGGCGAAAGGCCTGCGCCGGCGTTGCCTGAACCGCACGCGTGCTGTGACCTTTTTCGGACCATTTCTCCATGTTCGCTCCACAATCGCACGGTAGCCTTCATGCTCCTTCTACACGTTGGCGGGCTGGTGGTCAGGCGTATCACTTCAGTGGCAGTGCCCAGGACGGGGCGCGGACTCTCCCTGCAGGCAGTGCTGCGACCCGGCGCGCTGCTCGCAAGTCTCGCATTGGCGGGCTGCATGTCGGTGCCGGTTCCGGATCTGCCTGATCGCACGCCCAGCACCTGGACCCAGGTGCCGCAGGGCCAAGGCGTGGCGGTGGACGCCAAACAGTGGTGGAAAGTGTTGTCCGACCCAGCGCTGGATGGACTGGTCGATCAGGCCATCGCCGGCAACCTCGACCTGCAGCAGGCCACGCTGCGCCTGCAGGCCGTGCGGATTGTCGCCGGCACGTCCGATTCGCGCTTCCTGCCGGAAATCACGGCCAGCGCCAAGCAGGTGCAGGATGCCGCTGCGGTCGACACCTACTTCCACGCGGGTATCGAAGCGATCTGGGACCTGGGCCTGTTCGGCGCCGCCGAGAGCGCGCAGTTGAGCGCGCAGGCGTCGGCCGGCAACGCCGAGGCGCTGCGTGGTGCCGCGCAGGTCGCGGTGATCGCCGACGTGGTGCGCAGCTATCTGGATCTGACCGTGGCGCAGGCCCAGCAGGACCTGTTGGCCCGCCAGCAGGCGGTGGACGATCGCGGCGAACAGTTGGCCCTGGTACGCCAGCGCCTGCGCCTTGATGAGCCCGGCGAACTTGATCGCCTGCGTGCACGTCAGGCCGCCACCCGCGCGGCCACGGCACAGGCACGGGAAAACGCGGACAACGCTGCCCGTGCGTTGGCTTTGCTGCTGGGACGCGATGGCCCGGACCCGGCCTGGCGTGCCTATCGCACGCCGCCGACGCTGGGTGCGTTCTCGCTGCAGCAGGTCCCGGCCGATCTGCTGCGCCATCGGCCGCAGATCCTGCTGGCCGAATCGGAGGTGATGCAGGCTGCTGCCAGCAAGGGTTCGGCACGCGCCGCGATGTATCCGCGTGTCAGCCTCGGTGGCTCCATCCTGTACGCCTACAACCTCACCCAGAACGCCCGCTCCAATTCCGATTCGAGCCCGTCCATCGGCCCGTACATCGATATTCCGCTGTGGGACTGGGGCCAGCGCCGCGCACGCTTCCATGCCGATGAAAAGCAGCTGGATGCCGCCTTGCTGGGTTACCGCAAGGCGGTGCTGGAAGGCGTGAGCGAAGTGGAAGGCGCGCTCGGCAGCCTGGCGCGCCAGGACAGCAGCATCCAGTCGCTGCGCGCGGCCGATGATGCCGCCGGGCAACAGGTCAAGCGGCAGGCGCGGCAGGTGCAGTTGGGGCTGTCCAGCGAATTCGATGGGCTTGACGGACAGCGTGCGGCACTCGCCGCGCAGGCCGACCTGATCGGTGCACAGGGTGCGCGCGTGCTGGCCTTTGCGTCGCTCTACCGCGCCCTCGGTGGTGCTCCGTTGCCTGTCGAGGGTGAGGGCGAATCGCAATGATCGCGCTGGCCCGCAAGACCCTGGCTTATGAGTGGCGCCGGTTCCTGCCGGTGGTGCTGGCGATGTGCTTCGCCGGTGTGCTGTTGATCGTGCAGGCGGCACTGGTGCTGGGCATCTTCGGTACCGCTGCGATCTACGTGAAAGCGTCCTCGGCCGACATCTGGGCCGGCTTCCCCGGCACCCAGAGCGTCAACTACGGCCATGCGATCAGCGCCGACGTCGAAAGCCACCTGCGCATGGACCCGGATGTCACCCGCGTCGAACCCTACGAGTGGGTCGATGGCGAATGGCGCTCGGGTGCGCAGGGTACCGGCAACGTGTCGGTGTACCTGTCCGGCATCTCCACCGGCGATGACGCAATGATGTTCGCGCGCATCCTGCCTGCCGACCTGCGCGCGCAGCTGCGCGAGCCGGGGGCGGTGATCGTCGACAGCGCCGACCTGGATACGCTCGGCGTGGACCTGCAGAGCAACCGTGCATGGATCAATGGCAAGGCGGTGCGTGTGGTCGCCGCGCAACCGGGCCTGCGTGGCCTCGGTGGCGTCAACGTGCTGGCCTCGCTGGATACCGCGCGTGCCATCGCCGGTACCGATCCGCACGAGGGCAGCACCTATTTCGTGGCGGGCCTGCGCTCGCCGGACTTGGCCGACCGCGTGCGCGACCGCCTCGCTGCGTCGATGGGCCAGGCCACGCCGGTCGAGTTCTGGACCGCGCCGGCGTTCGCCAGCCGTTCGCAGCAGTACTGGTTGTTCGACACCGGCGCCGGCATCGCGGTGCTGTTCATGGCGGTCATCGTCTGCTTCGTCGGCGCGGTGATCACCAACCAGTCGTTCGCCTCGGTGGTGGCTGGTTCGGTGCGCGAGTACGCCACGCTCAACGCGCTCGGCGCAGGTCGCTACGCGCTGGCACGGGTGGTATTCGAGCAGGCATTGCTGATCGGTGGCGTGGGCATGTTGCTGGCGGCGGCGTTCAGTACCGTCGTGCTGTTGATCGCACAGTCCCAGCGCGTGCCGGTGCAGCTGACGCCGATGGTCATCATCGGCTGCGTGGCGCTGGTCGCGGTGATGGCCATGCTGTCGAGCATCATGGCGGTACGCAGTGTGGTCCGCTCCGATCCATCGTTGCTGCTGCGTTGAGGACCGGCCGATGACCTCCAAACATGCCGTCGCTCCCACGTTGCAGGCCGACGCACTGGAAAAAGGCTTCATGTCCGGCGATGTACAGGTGCCGGTGCTGCGCGGCCTGTCGCTGGACATCTATCCGGGCGAGTTGACCCTGGTCTCGGGCCCTTCGGGGTGCGGCAAGAGCACGCTGCTGTCGCTGCTGTCCGGCCTGTCCGCGCCGGATGGCGGTCGCGTGCACGCGCTGGGCCAGGACGTGGGCCACATGACCCGCGGCGAGGTGGAGCGCTTCCGCCTGCACCATGTCGGCTTCGTGTTCCAGGGCTTCAACCTGTTCCCGGCACTGACTGCGCTGGAGCAGGTGCAGCTGCCGCTGGGCTACCGCGGCATGCGCAATCGCGAAAGCGAGCCGCTGGCGCGCAAGGCGCTGGAAGAAGTGGGCCTCAGCCACCGCAGCCACATGCGCCCGGCGCAGTTGTCCGGCGGTGAGAAGCAGCGTGTGGCCGTCGCCCGTGCCTTCGCCAAGTCGCCGACACTGATCTTCGCCGACGAACCCACCAGCGCGCTGGACGCCGAGAACGGCCAGCGCGTGATCGACATCCTGCATCGCTACGCACGTGCGCATGGCGCCACCGTGCTGTGCGTGAGCCACGATCCGCGCCTGATCCGGCATGCCGATCGGGTGATCGCCATGGAAGACGGCATGGTCCGTGATGACCGCCGCCAGAACGAAACCGTAGAGTCCGCCCCATGACCAAGACGTCGCACCTGCTTCCCCTCAGCCTGGTACTGTCCGCGGCACTGCTGCTTTGCGCCTGTTCCAGGGACGCGCCCGCCCAGGCACCTGCAGGTAAAGCCAGCACTGCCACCGCCGGCAAGGTTGCGGTGGCGCGCGGCATCATCGATGTCGAGGGTGGCCTGATCGCGCTGGCGCCGCCGGTGGATGGTTCGATCACCGCCGCGCTGGTGAAGGAGGGCGCCACGGTGAAGAAGGGGCAGCTTCTGCTGTCGCTGGACGGTGCGCTGCTGCAGCAGGAAGTGGCGATGGCCACCGCTGATCTCGCACTGGCCAATGACCGCCTGAAGGGCAGCCAGGCGCAGCTGCGCGAACTGGAGCGCAATGCCACCCGCCTGTCCACGGGTGCGAGCGAAGGCGTGTCGTCCAACCAGCAGGCCGATGCGGCCAAGCAGCAGCTGGCTGGCGTACGCGCCGATGTCGACGTGGCCGGTGCGCAGGTCGACATGGCCCAGCACAAGCTGGAACACGCCAGGCTGAAACTGCAGCAGATGTCGCTGAGCGCGCCGGAAGCCGGCACCGTGGTCAGCCAGGTGCCGGGCCTCGGCGCCTTCGTGCAGGCCGGCAAGCCGGCGATATCACTGCTGCCGGCGCGCCCGCTGCAGGTACGTGCCGAACTCAGCGCGGCCTACGCCGATGCCGTGCAGGTGGGCATGAGGGCCACCGTGGTGCCAGACAGCGATGGTGCCGAGAACGCCAGCACGCTGCCGCCCGCACGCGTGGTACGCATCAGCCCGGTGTTCGCGCAGGCTCGCCTGCCTGAAGACGCGGGGCGTGGCGTGGCCAAGGTGGTGGAGTGCGTGCTGGAGTTCGATGGCGAGGCCAAGGCGCGCTTCGGCCAGCATGTGCGGGTGGAGTTCCGGAAGTAGGCCTAGTGCTGCAACGGGGGCGCATCCGCGCGCCCTCGACGCCTGAACGCCCGCCACGCGCTCACCGCCGATACCATGCACAGCGCCAGCAGCAGGCCCACGTCCAACAGCAGCAGCCACAGCAGATGCATGCCTTGTACCGGCGGCTGATGCATCGCCGACAGCATCCACGGCACCGACCACAGCAGCAGAAGGGCGAAGGCGATCAGCAGGCGCAGCCACAGGCGTTTCAGTCTCCACGGCCGCACGATCAAGGCGGCTACCACCAGTTCGACCGTGCCCAGCAACGCGAAGACGATGACGGTGCTGGTCGGGTAGGGCAGTTCGGCGCCTTCCAGGTGGTGCAGCAGCCAGTAGTCCGGAGTGAAGCCGGCATTGACCAGTGCGGCGATCAGCGCCAGCCAGGTCAGCGCGACCAGCAGCCAGAACAGGCGGATGTAACGTCTAGGCATCGGTGGTGTCCGTGGTGTAGCGGGAGGTTGCCCGCGACGAATAGCGCAGGCTTGCGGCGATTGCGGCCAGTGCCAGCAGGCCAGGTCCAACGGTGAAGTACACCAGGCGCAGCGGATGGTCGTGCATCAGCGTCCAGCTGGCGAACGCCAGCGGCGCCGCCAGCACCAGCAGCTTGGCGAACAATGGCCGCAACACTGCGATCAGCAGTTGGGCGCCAATGAACATCCAGAACAGATGGAACTGGGCGATGCCCAGGCCGATGTCGCGATGGGCGGTGAAGCCGAAATGGTCGCGATACCAGTTCATTCCCAGCGGAATCAGTGCCCAGTACAGCAGCGCCACCAGCAGATGCAGCAGCAGGGCGATCAACAAGGGTTTGCCGCGGAGGAACATGGGCGCATGGGGCTGGGCGGGGCAGCGTACCCCACTGCGGACGCCCGTGACCGCATGATGTGAAGACTGTTGACGGCGTGAAGGAATTTGGACACAATAGCGCTCCTTCGACGCAGGTCGAACGGAATCTGCGGGAATAGCTCAGTTGGTAGAGCGCAACCTTGCCAAGGTTGAGGTCGCGAGTTCGAGTCTCGTTTCCCGCTCCAGATTCTACAGGGCCCCGGCAGGGGCCTTGTTTTTCTCCCGCCACGGCAAGGCGGGGCACGTTGAGCCGCAAGGCTTTGCGCGCAGTCAGAAAGGTGAAATCGCTGGTGTGTTTTCCGGATTTCCGGTAGCATGTCGGCTTACGCGGGAATAGCTCAGTTGGTAGAGCGCAACCTTGCCAAGGTTGAGGTCGCGAGTTCGAGTCTCGTTTCCCGCTCCATGTTCCGACAGGCCCCATCATGGGGTTTTGTCTTGTCAGGGTTCCGTTCCTGGCGCGCAGTACGTTGGCCTCATGGCAGAGTGGCTATGCACCGGATTGCAAATCCGTTTACAGCGGTTCGATTCCGCTTGAGGCCTCCAAATAAAGCCCTGATTTATCAGGGCTTTTTCTTTGCCTGACGTTTGGCAGTCCTAGCCAAAATCCCCTGATTCGGCTCTGAAATCATCGGTCTGCCACCCGTTTCCGGGTGGCAAACTCGCGTTAACATGTGCCGAGTGCGTTTACGTGAGTTTGAGCAGGGATGGCAACCAAGCGACGCCGGGGCGACTCCTGGCAGTACACGATCAAGCGGGCGGGGCTGCTGCCGCAGCCTGTCTATCTGAGCTTCGCCTCGGAGGCGGAGGGCGACGAGTACGTGCGCCGCCTCGAGGCGCTGCTCGACCGTGGGGTGGTGCCGGAGGAGCTGACCAACACCAAGGCGGCGGCGAAGGACCTACGCAGCCAGGTCAGCGAATATCGGAGCGCGCAGCACATCTCGGTCGATGACGAGCAGCTGCTGCCCGTTCTGCTCTCGCGCCTGCCAATCGGCATCACCTTGCCGCAGCTGACTTTTACGTGGGCGACCGAGTGGGTCACGGCAATGAAGCGTGAGCAGAACCTCGCGCCTTCGACCATCCGGCACTACGTGGGTGCCCTGTCGCGCGCCCTGGACTGGCTGGCTGCGCATGGCGCGCTGCCAATGAATCCATTGCGGCTTCTGCCACGTGGCTATTCGACGTACACGGCCGACGACAAGGTAGCTGTGAAGCGCATCGACGGTGAAGCGAAAACTGACCAGGAGCGCGATCGCCGTCTGGAACCTGGTGAGGAAGAACGCATCCGCGAGATCCTAGCCGGCGCAAAGCCTCCGGGGCGGCAGCGGCCGCTCGATCTGCCGCAGCGGGAGGCGTTGATTCTGATGTTCGACATGGCGCTGGAAACGGCCATGCGCATGCGGGAAATCTACACGCTAGAGCGCAGCCAGCTCGATGTGGCGCGGCGCACGATCTTCTTGGACAAGACAAAGAACGGGAGCAAGCGTCAGGTGCCCATGACCTCGGTACTGCTGGCGAAGCTTGCGGCGTATGAGAGTGACTACGATGGCCGGTTATTCCCGTTCTGGGCGGGCGAGCGTAGCCCGCTGGCCCTACGGCGAGTATCGAGCAAGTTGTCGCGCCAGTTCGAGCGCATCTTCGTCGCGGCCGGATGCGCGGATCTGGGCTTTCACGATCTACGTCACGAAGCGACGAGCCGACTGTACGAAAAAACCACACTGACGGACATCAAGATCGCGAGCATCACTGGGCATCGCGATCCGCGTCAGCTGAAAAGGTATGCCAACCTGCGTGCTTCCGATTTGGCTGATCAGCTCTGGTGATCGGCCTGCTCATAGGCGCGGAGGTCCGGAAGCTTCGTGCGGCGGGACTTGCTTGCACGTCTAGTCGGCAGTGATTCGGGCGTGTTGGCTGCAGGCCGGTTCCCGATGGCCGACTTCTTGCGCTCGGCAGCTTGCCTGCGCCCTTCCGAGCGCAGAAAGTCGATCAGGTCCTCTCGGAGCATGACCGTGTGCTTCTGGTTCAAGCGCACAGCGGGCACCTCCCCCTTGTCCACCAAGTCTTTCATCGCCTCTAGGCCAAGCCGCAGCATCCTTGCGGCTCCTTCCAGGCCCAAGGTGTCGTCGTGCTCTTCCGGTGATAGTTGGCTACGCCGCATCGCGGGCCTCGGATGCAATCAAGCATGCTTCCTGTATTTGGCAGGCGCGTGAGAAGATCGCCATACTCAGGTTGATGCCCGCGTAACGGGCAAGGAAGATTACGTGTCTTGGAGCGATGGCATCTTGGAGTGTCAGGTACTGAGTAGCACGTGCGTCATCGACTGGCCGGCTGTCGTCAGTGGAGCGGTCGGCTTGGTAACTGTGGTCGTTGCGGTGCTCGCTTGGAGGACTTCGCAGCGCGCTGCCCAAATTGCGCGGTTTCAGCACGCTGATTCTGTCAGGCTTCGAAAAGAGGATGCCCGCATTATCGGTCGGCTGCTGCTGCACGAGGTCACAGCATTGCCCGCGCGGCTTAGTTCTTTGCTTCCTTTGATCGATTCCGCTGTAGTCCCAAGCGAGCCAGTAAAGGTCTTGAGCACGCGCGCGCTCGATACTCTTCTCCGAGAGTGCTCGTTCCCTATGCTTCCGGGGAGCGAGAGAGTGGAAGGCCGCATCCATAATCTTCCTGACAGCTTGGGTGCTGATCTGGCAACTCTGATCGGCAACAGCCGTACATTGAATGACATGGTCCGGCTTATGGCTGCAAGAACTATAGAGCTCCACCCTGACAGCGCTCCGGAGCGAAGGGTTCGCTACGTAGGCAGGCCAGGAGACTTCCAACTCCTCAAGGATCATTTGATCTTCTTCAAGGGGCTTAGCATCGAGTACGCGAACCGGTTCCGTGATTTTGTAGGAATGCCAGCTGAGGACTACACGCCGTACGAGTGACAGTGTCTCTTGACTATTGGTGTGCGGGACACTGGCTGTTCCGATCCTGGGCAATCTGCTGCGCAAGGAAAAGCTCGTACTCCTCGGCATTCTCTGGCGAGCGACGTTCAAGTTCATTAGAGGGCCTCGGCGGAGGCTGTTGAGGCATGGTGAGCAGCGAATATCTGCGCGCCAATCCACTGGATGACAGTGACCGCGAAGCTGTTGCCCAGCATCTTGTAGCGGGGGCCATCTGCCATGGGCTTCCCCTTGGCGTTCGGCGTCAGCGTCCAGTCGTCAGGGACGCCCTGCAGACGCTCGCACTCGCGCGGGGTGAGGCGGCGGACCTGGTTGGGCATGTATCCAACGGCTTGCACCTCGGCGCGCGCCTCGATCGTGTATGCGTGATCAGCTTGCACGCCGACACCGTCCGGGCCGCTGGCCGGGTTGACTCTGGTCGCGCCGGCTTGGATAGCGTAAGCCACGGCTGCATGGCCGCCGCCGTGCGCGGCGCGCAGGGTGCCGGGGACGTCTCCGATCGACATTTCGGTATCACCTGCCGCCTTGCAGTCGAAGGCGATCAGCGGGGTGCCGCGGCCGGTGCCGTCATCGCTGCCGTCGAATCCGCCGGCACGCAGCGTGTGCGCCACCGGCTGGACAAGGAACGTCTCCACTTCGAAGTCGATGCGCATGCCTTTCGCGGTGAGGCATGCCGCCACCTCAATCTCCCCGCTGATGCGGCCGCCGCCGTATCCGAGAGTGTGCTGGATCAGGCCGTTTCCGCCGTCGCACTCTGCTCGCATCCCTGGGCCGCTACTGCTTCCAGTGCCAGCCGTAAGGGTGCTGGTAATTCCTTCCCCCTGGCCTCGGCGCGGCGCAGAATCCCCGCGCAGGCTGTCGGGCTCAAGAAGTACCGGCGGTCGATCGGTCCAGTTTCCAGTATCGAGGACAGCGAACACGCGGCGGCGCCGCTGCGCCAGTCCGAACCACTGCGCATCCAGCACGCTCCATTCGACGAGCCCGTGCTGACCGACTGCCATGCCTTCGCTGGCCCAGCCATCGCGGGGGACAGTGAGGTCGCATCCTGCCATTTCACCAACCACCACAGCAAAATCTCGGCCGTCGTTGCTGCTGAAGGCTCCGGGAACGTTCTCCCACCAGAGCCAGCGGGCCCCGCAAAAATGTCGAGCTGCATGGAAAATCCTCAGTTGGTGGTGGAACAGGGAAGAGCGGGCGCCACCGAGGCCCGCACGGCGCCCCGCGATGGACAGGTCCTGGCACGGGCTGCCGCCAATCACTGCATCGATAGGGCCAAGCGCGGCGATCTGCTCGTCGGTGATTTCTGTGACGCTTCCAAGGTTCGGCACGTTAGGCAGGCGATGCCGCAGCACCGCGCACGCCGCGGGGTCTATCTCGAAAACGGCTACGCATTCCCAGCCCCTGGCATCGAGCGCAAGGTGGGCGGCTTCCAAGCCCGAGAAGAGCGAGAGGTACTTCATCGGGCATAATCCGACATGCCGGCAGGACGCCGGACGTACCGCAAAACTGGCGGCGCGTAACCGATGAATCGAGGCCGAACATGTCTACCGACGCTCAAACGCTCCAGTGGATTACTTATCAGACTTTCGCGATTGTTGCCCAGGCCGTGGTCGCAGTGGGAACGATAATTGTTGCAATCTGGCTGGGGCGCAAGCAATCCAAGGAGGCTCTGATGGTGGCGAAAAACCAGTTGGAGACTCAGGACAAACTTGCGAAGCAGCAGCATGACGCCACGCTCGAGCTGTCGCACGAGCAGCACAAACGAACCGTTGAGCTGTCGCACGAGCAGCACATACGAACCGTTGAGCTCATGCGCGATGAGTGGAAGCGCGCTGATGAACAGCGAGAAGCGGAGCGATTGAAGGAGCGAGATAGCTTGTTGGCGCTTCTGTCCAACTTCTCGAAAGCGCTTGATGCCCTGCTCTTTGCGGTAGATAACCCTGAGACCTTTAATGAAGCTGGCCAGCGTGTTGTTCAGAATGGCGCGATTTCGTTGGCAACGGCGATCGACAACGTAAAGAGAGAAGGACGCTTCGCGCTCCAGCTGTTGAACGAAGTTGGCCCTGTTCTGTCGAAAACCGTTACGGGTGTATTGGTGACTGCGCGACTGAACGCTGCTTTTGCGGAAGCGGCGAACGCTAGTTCGAATGTGGATGCCAACTACCCGGCCCGCGTAGCAACATGGGCTATTAAGGTCAGCGACGAATACGAGGCAGCAACGCGCCTGATCTAGCAGCTGAGTTCTGGTCAAATGAACGGATCCAATCAATGGGTTTGCTGACGTTTCTTTACGCGACGTGGAGTTGCGTTTGTTGAAGCGCTGTCGCCATTCTTGAACCTGAGAGACGGAGCGAAGCGCGCCGGACCGGTTAGCCATGTGCGGCCTGCTTCAGTGCCAATGCCGCGACTGCCAGCGGTCGCACGAACCAGGCTGCGAGGCCGTCCTCGGTCTCGCCCAGCCACACGAGACGCCAGTCCTCGCCGGGTGCCGTCGGATTCCAGTCGTGCAGTTCCTGCGCCGCGCTGAGGACTCCAGATCCGATGCCTTCTTCGGAGAATTCGCCCTCAATCACGACCAGGTCGAAACCCTGCGCGAGGAACAACGGCCGCAACGACACCTCGCGACCGTCAGCCCACATTGGCACATCCGGATGGCACGGGATCTCGCCGTCGGCGTTGCGCGCGGAGAGGCGACTCGGGTGGTACAGGCCGCGCCACGGGTCCGCAGGATCGATGACAGTGCGGCTCTGATTCCTGACCAGCTCCAGCAGTTCGTCGGCCTGCGCCAGCCGGGCGCGGGTCGTATCGCAGAGCGGCGTGTCGCCATCCTGCATGCTGCTGCGCAGGGTGGCGCGATAGGCGGTGACGGCGGTTTCGAATACGCGCAGATCCTGCAAGCGAGGCAGGCGGTGGTGCAGATCCCGCAGCGCGGTCTGGGCCTGGCCGAGGGTGATGGCCTTTGCCTGGTTGGGCAGCCACACAGCCTCGACAGCGAGCGCGCTGATCGTTTCGAATGCGTCGCGCAGAACGGGGCAGTTCGTGGGGAGAGTGGCAAGTTTCTCGGTCATCGGCGGGCCTGCTTGAATTGGGTGTCGGTGTTGACGAACGCGCCAGCGAGCGGCACTACCTGGGACGCTTGCTCGGCGCCAGCGGTGCGAAGGGGGAAGGGCGCGGCGTGGCGATAGCGGCGATTGGGGTCCGATGCGAACTTGCCGCCTTCGATGCGAATCACCTGGTACTCAGGGAAAGCCTCATCAGGAAGCACTTCGCGTGCTTCCTCGATCAGCGCGACAAAGCGCGCCTGCCACTCGACCGGCATCGACTGCAGGGTGCGTCGCGGCACCACGTGATAGGCGGCGCGGCTGAGGCCGAAGGCGTGCCAGACGGGGCCATCGGAATAGGTACTGCCGTGCCTGCCGGGTTCGGTGGCGGTTGCGGCGTGGGATTCGCTGCTCATGCGTGCCTCAGTCCATCTCATGGGCTGCCATGCGCTCTGCATAGCTGCCGTGGTTGGCGGTGTGCCGGCTCATCAGCGGGCGAAGTGGGGTGTGCCCGAGCACCTCGATGTGCCCGCCCGCCGCGAGGAAAGCCTCCAGGTCCTCGGCGAGCTGCTGCCGGTCGAGTTCCCGGTGTCGGATCGTGGTTGCTGCGTCACTGACGCCGGTGAGAGGACCTACCACGCAGGTTGGTCGCTCCCGCGCGGGTGCCGCACGCAGTGGTGCGATCGCATGTTGCGTGTGGCTGGATAGGCGCCAGATCCCGCGCACGCCCGAGCGGTGGCAGATGGCCTGGCCGCTGCGTGCCAACCCCTTCAACGTGTAGCCGATAGCCTGGTGCGTGCTGTTGATGCGGCCAGCGGTCTTGATCTGTTCGACCGTTGCGCCTTGCGGGAACATGGACAGGACCTTGCGCACTTCGGCGGCCCGGCCGATCTGTTGCGGGCGGGCGCTCATGCGCGGCCCTCCGCGAGCAGCTCGCGCATTGCCCAGCCGTGGTGCAGGACACGCGATGAGTGGTGAGCAACGGCATCGGGATTGTTGGTTAGGACGAGCGTGTCCTCCAGGGGATATGCGGTGTGGCCGTCCCAATCGTCCAGTACCTTACGCAGGCCAAAGTGCGTGCGCAGTTCCTGTGCGTTGGAGGTCTTGCCGCAGCGTTGCGGCCCGTAGATGACAACAGAACGGTTCATGCGGCGATTCCTCGCGTGCGGCGCGTAGCGCGGTTGTTGGGGGGGATCGAACGAACGCGCACGCCTTGGCGGTCGAGCCAGCGGTGCGCGGCCTGTGCAGCGAGTCGGTTGAGCGAGAACGAGACGCCGCCGAGCGTGAGCGAGTGCTGCGATACCCCCACGCTCCGGCTGGCGCTGGCGGCGACCTTCAGGAGCGACTCGCGCGGCGCGGCGGTGTAGAGGCCGGCCCATAGCCAGCCTTGGCACACCATCAGCACGAGCGACTCGCCCTGGTGGCCTGTGGCGAACTGCTGCTCGACAGGCAGTGTTGGCTGCGCGCTCATGCAGACAGCGCCACGTCACGGGCCTTGGCGAGCTCGGCCTCGGCGGCGGCGATGCCGATGGCGGTCAAGGTCGCCTTGCGTGGCAGCTGCGGGTCGTCGTACCTGATCAGCACGCGCTCATCCAGCCAGTTCATGACGCGGCGTGTGAACAGCTTCTCGGGGCGGTTGCGGGGCGCGAATCCGTTGGCGGTGCGGTGGAGGGTGAGGTCGGAAGCACCATGCGCTGCGAGCAACGCGGCTTTTTCCTTCGGCTTCAGTGGAGCGGCCATGGGCAGTTCTCCTGGTCAGGCAGCGATGGGCGTAGAAGGGGAGGCGGCGGCGATCTCGGCCAGGACCTCGCCCCGATGACGGGCGAGCAGGGAGATCGGGATGCGAAGGTGCGCGAGGCTCGGATCGGTCCAGCGCAGCTCGGCTAGCGCGGCCTTTTCCATCGGTACCGGACGCGTGGCGAGGCCACACCGGTGGCATTCGATGTGCAGCAGCGGTGGGCAAGGTGCGCCCAGGCGGTGTCCGGTCGGAGCGCCTTCAGTCACGACGATTTGCGGTCGATGGCCGGGTGCGCACAGGGGCACTGAGTCTGGAAGCGGGCGAGCGGTCTGTCGCATGGTCAGCCCCTCACCGAAGTGCTGAGCGCCCAGCGCGCCTTGGACGCATCGCGGTCTGTGTGCGCCTGGTGGATCTCGGCGATGCGCAGCGGCACGACAACTGCGGCCAACAGCGCGACGGCTGCCCAGGCGAGTCGGAGACGGCGGCTCATGCTGCGCCTCCGCCAATCTCTTGCCGCATTGCCCGCAGGCTTTTGACAGGAAGCGCTTCATCTAGGAGTTCGGCGCAGTCGGCGCATGCGTACTGCGCTCCGCCGCCGCCGTCGATGTCGATTCCAAGCACCCAGCCCTCGCGCCCGGCGAGATCCTCGCAGTCGTCAACGCTCTCAGCACCCGGGCTGTTCTCGTCACAGTTGAAGCACCACAGGTGATGATTCTTCGCTGCAAGCGCGCTCATGCCCGCACCTCCGCAGACATGTCGCGCGAGCAGGCTTCCAGCCGGAGGCTGGCGACGCCCATGCGCCGGGAGCGGCGCAGCTGGTTGCGGTTGTGTTCGCCCTTGCTGCGGACCCAGAGGGTTCGGGCGGTGCTGTGATCGCGTGCTGCCACGGCCCGCAGGGCCTTCACGGCCAACAGCGGCAGCAGGCAGGGGCTTGGGTCGGCGTAGCGATGGGACATGGCGCGCTCCTGTTCGAAGGAGGGCGCCGGCGGGTCAGGTGCCGAGGGGGCGGCTATTGCCGGCGAGGGGAGGGGCCGGGCAGGGTGGCGACCCGCCGGTCGCCCGCCGGCTGATGGCCGGCGGGGAAATTTATCCCACAGCTAAATTTGGATTGCAATAGCTGACAGCTAAATTATTGCGTGGGGCTGAAAATACGCCGGGCTCGCCTGATAATTCCTAGGCGTACAGGGGCCATGGAGGCCGACATGTGGAGCAGGTTGATGGTGCTAGGGGTTGCGCTTGCATGCGCGCCATGGGCTTCGGCCGAGGTGTTCAAGTGCAAAGGGAGGAGTGGCGAGACGGTCTACTCGCAGGCGCCATGTTCCGCAGATGCGGCCCCAATGAAGCTGCGGTCGAACCGCGCTGCCACGGAGAGTTCGGGCGAGGCTGCAAATCGCGCGGCGGTGTACCAAACGACAGAGCTTGCTGATGCAGGCATCGCCGAACGCAACTGTTTGTCCTCGGAGCAGAGCAGGATCTACGGCCCGGTCAACGCCCGGGGGCAGGATGTGTCGCGTCAGATCGCCGCGCTGAACCGTGAACTGGCCACGGCAAGGAACAACCTTGCCGGAGCCACTTATGCGTCTGGGGTACGGTCTCAGATTGCTAGCTTGCAGCAGGCCCAGACAGCTGACAGGATTTCTGCGGACAGCCAAATGGCCGAGGCAAGGAAGCGGTGCGGTGACGCTCGGGCTGAGCGAGAGCGAGCAACGCGGGAAAAATATTCGGGTGCCAGCACGCCGTAAGTGTGGGCGCTTTGCGCGCCCACTTGCCCTGGTTCAGGGTCACGCGTCCTGGATGGAAATGTCCCGGATGAAGCCAGCCTCATCCAACGGAACTCCGTCCATGCAGCATTCCCTCGCGGCTTCCATTTCTCGGTGCAGACGCACCAGCGCGTCGTTTTCAAGGCAGTCGATGCCTGGCGTGTTGAACGTTGCCTGATCGATCAAGCAACCCAGGTTGTAGTGATCGCGGAGCCAGCGGATACGCCGGAGGATGCTGTCTCGCGTCACGCCATCGATGGTAGATGGCCTAGGGTTCTCGACCAGACGCAGCTTGGGCCTTTGCCCATCACGCCTTGCGACGCGCTGAGCGATCACCTGGGCCAATGCTTCGAGTGTCCCCGCGGCTGGGGGCTCCTTCTTCTGCTTCTCCATCCTTCTCCCTGAGCCTTTGCGCAAGCGCCTTGCTGAAGTCGATCAGGTTGTCGGGCGTTACCGTTGCCTCACCTCGCTGATAGAGGTACTCGTAGGCATAAGCCAGCGGAGTACCGTCTTCTTCATTGCTGAAGTCATCAATTCCGAGGTTGGCGAAGGTTAGCCTCACAAGCCTAATCGCGGAGGCGATGATCTCAGGGTCGATTCGCAGATCCTGAGAACCAGCAGCGGCCCCAGCACCAGCGTCGTCGTCGGACCTCGGCTGGTCCAGCCAGCCATGGGTTAGCCCGGCCGCGCGTTCAATCTTGCGCGCGACGTCATCGCCCATCTTCTTGCCGTTCAATAGCTGGTTCAGATAGGAAGGCGCCATGTCCAGGTGGATGGCGATCGCTTTCTGCGTCCCCAATTGGGGTTTTAGCGTGGCGACCAGGGCCTGGAGGTTGAGGTGTCTGGCGGTGATGGCATCCATACGCCAAGCGTAGCTAGTAGCTAAACAGCGAAGTTGCGCTGGGCGCTTGACAACTGTGTTTAGCTCCGGGCTAAATACTTGCCCTATGGACCTACTCACCTTCATTTCGGACCCCGAACGTAAGCGGCGCCTCGCTGCCTTGACCGGCAGTTCTGAGGGATACCTGTGGCAGTGCGCGACCGGATGGAGGAACAAGAGGCCCAGCCCGCTCTTGGCGCGAAAGATTCAGCTCGCATCGGTCGAGATCGGCGTCGAGCTGGGTTGCGAGCCGTTGGCGCTCGCGGCAATCCGTCCCGACATTTGGCCGGCTGAAACCGCATGAGCACCTCGGGTGATATGAGCCAGGTTTGCGGGAGCAAACAGCACCGCGACGACTCCGCCGACGCCTGCTGCGGCGTCATAGGTGCGGACAGCGGTGAAGTGCATGCGCTGCGGGAAGCTGATGATCTCTGCCATGCGGTCAATCTTGCGCCCGCCGCAATCAGCTTTGCCACGATGATCGATGGCGCAATTCAGGGGGCCGTATGACCTGCCTTCGCTCTGACCTCTACTGGCGGGACGCGCTGCACAACGCAGTGACCCGCGCTCCTGGGGGTTTACAGGACGCGGCCGCGCACATTAGCAAACGCCGTGGCAAGTCGATCTCGGCGGAAACGCTGCGGAAGAAGCTCAGGGGCGTCGATGGCGAGTCCGTTTCGATGGAGATGGCTGAGATCCTGACGGACTACCTGCAGCTATTCGTCGGTACGCAGGAGATTGCAACTGACTGGGTCTGCTCCCTTGCGGGCCAATACGACCTGATGGTCGATTACGTGCCGCCGCCACCGCAGGGTGGTTGGCCCGATGAGCTGGCCGCAATCCAAGCGAAGCTGCTGGAGCTGCACAAGTTAACGGGGGCATTGGCTGGTGCAGGCATCGACGCGATAGCAGACCAACGTCTGAGCGTTGCCGAGGCTGATCGAATCCAAGACCTGTCGCGCGAGGTGCGCAAGCTCTGCTATCGCTTGGAGCGGAATGCGTGCCGCGCGGCTGGGCAGCAGGGGACGGAGGACTGACGTGGGTACGTACCACGCCGGTCGATCTCAGTATCGAAGGCGTGGCATAGCCAGCGCATCCGCGCGGCGAGCCATGGAGCTTGCGGCACTTGCGTTGACCGACGCAGTGCCGGGGCTAGTAGGTGATGAAGCATTGGCCGAGCGCGAGCGAATTCGCCAAGAAACCGAGCGTAGAGATAGCGCCCAGCGCCAGCTCGATGAAGGAGGTATCCGTTGGGTGTGAATCGATGTCTGCACCAGGCCCTGCTGATTGCACGTCAGCCACGGACAGAATGGCGCGTCCAGATCGACCAGGTACCTGAGACGTGCCAGGCGCCAGGGATCTGCACGGGTGGCGTTGGCTGTCGGCAGCGAATTGCCGAGTACCTGCGGGTGCAGTGGTGGATGATTGAGCGTCGCGAATCACAAGCCGCGAGGCGCCGCTGATGGCGAACGGTTCCGTAGACACCGATGCAATACGCGAGTCGGCAAACATCGCCGAAGTCATCGGCCGTTACGTCAAGCTCAGGCCAGCCGGTCGTGGGGAGTACAGCGGGCTATGTCCATTTCACGATGAGTCCTCGCCTAGCTTCACTGTCAACGAAGTCAAAGGCTTCTACCACTGCTTCGGCTGCGGCGCGCATGACGACGTGATCGGCTTCCTGGTGCATCACCTGCAGATCGGATTCCTTGAGGCATGTGCGCAGCTCAGTGGCGGTAAATTGGGCGTCGCGGCAGAGCGCGAGAAGCTCCCGAGCCAAGAGTCGTTGCGGGTGAAGTGGGTGCCTATCGTACCCGTGCCTGATGATGCGCCCGCATTGCTGACTGACAGCGGTTGGACGGTGCCCATTTGGAATCCCAAGCGCGACAAGCTCCGCAGGATGAAGCCGGCCAGAGTGTTTCCCTACCGCAACGCGGAAGGAAAGATCCTCGGGTACGTGCTGCGTTGTGAATTCATCGACCACGACAGCCGGAAGCTGAAGAAGTGGACGCCCCAAGTGACCTGGTGCGTCGGACCAGCCGGACAGAAGCAATGGTGCCTTGAGAGCTTTCCAGGGGCGCGGCCGCTGTATGGGCTGGATGCCCTGGCTGCGAAACCCGACGCGCCGGTGTTGATCCCAGAGGGAGAGAAGTGTCGGGACGTGGGGGCGCGCGCATTCCCTGGCTACGCGGCAATCAGCTGGTCGGGGGGAGGCAAGGCCGTCACGAAAGCGGACTGGTCGCCACTGGCGGGGCGGGACTGCGTGCTTTGGCCCGATGCGGACCTTCCTGGGCGGCAGGCAATGCTGGGGTGGAGGAACGACGCCAATCAGTTCAAGCCGGGGGTCGCCCAGCTGCTCAAGCGTGCAGGAGCGAGATCGATCCGCTTTGTGGATGTGACCGGCCAGCCCGATGGTTGGGACATCGCAGACGCGTTGGAGCGCGACGGCTGGACGCCTCGACAGCTTGCGGCTTGGGCCGCAAACCGCGTGGTTGACGTCGACGTGGTGGCTGCCAATGGCGCATGACAGGAGGCTGGAGGAGCGAGTGCTGCACTCCAATGCGAAGCTCGCCAGGGCATACCGAATCGCGGCCCAGGCAGCTCTGGACAACCCATATGAGCACTCTCGGCGCTTGCGCTTGGAGCGGGCAAGAGAATACCTGCGCCTGGCGCGGGGCTACGAGAAGGCAATGCGGCAATGAGCGTTGGGACAAGGCGCAGGATGACAGTGATCGACGGTGGCGGTGCGCCACCGCCAGGCGGTGGCGGGGTAGACCCCAATGCCTGGAAGGAGCACCTAACCAGAAATCGCGATGGGAATGTCGAAGGCACGCTGCACAACCTGATTCTGATCATGGAGAACGACGATCGGTTGAAGGGGCTGTGGTGGCTCAACGACTCCAGCAACCAGGTGAAGCTGCACCGAGATCCACCATGGACAGGTGGCAGCAGGGACGAGTTCATCGACTCGGATGCCTACGAGCTGGCGGCGTGGTTGCAGCACCCGGATCGCTACTGGATGAAGTGCAGTGATGACCTGGTGTTGAAGGCTGTCATCGCGGTTGCGCGCCGGCACCGCCGTCATCCAATCAAGGACTACCTCGGTGCCCTGCAATGGGATGGCGTCCCGCGCGTCGAGCGCATGCTCGTCGAGCTGTTTGGTGCGGCGGACAATGCCTACAGCCTGCGCGCAGCGCAGTGCTTCATGGTAAGTGCCGTGGCTCGCATCTTGTGGGTAGACGCCAAGCAGCCCAGCGTGGGCGCACAGGTGGATTTCATGCTGGTGCTGGAAGGTGAGCAGGGCAAGCGGAAGTCAAGCGCCCTGCGCGCGATCTTCGGCAGCGAATGGTTTGTCGAGACCAGCGAATCCCCAAGCGGTAAGGACTTCTACCAGGTCATCCAAGGGGCATGGGGCGTCGAGATCGGCGAGATGGACTCCTTCTCGAAGGCCGATGTGACAAGCGTAAAGACCGCCATCACCAGACGCGTGGACAAGTTCCGTGCGCCCTACGAGCGCGTGCCCCGATCCTACCGACGCGAATGCGTGTTCGCCGGCACCACGAACGAGCATCAGTACCTACGCGACCCGACCGGTGGGCGGCGCTTCCTCCCCGTGCGAACCGACGGCGACGTGCAGATCGCCGCGATCGCAACGTTGCGCGACCAGCTGTGGGCGGAGGCTGTGACCATGTTCAACGCCGGGTTCGAGTGGTGGGAGCTGCCGGCAGACGCGAAGGAGGAGCAGGCCAGCAGGTATGTGGGCGACAGCTGGGAGGGGCGAGTCGAGCAGTGGCTCGACCTTCGGATGGAGCCGAGCAAGTACCCGACACGACTGGCGATGGCGCCGCAGATCGACTGGGCGACCACCGACAACCTCCTGACTTACGCCATCGGACTGGACCCTGGCAAGCACGGCAAGCCCGAGCAGATGCGGGTCGCCTCGATCATGAAGACGCTGGGCTGGGAGCAACAGCGCAGGCGCTGGCCCGACGACGGCGGCCGGGAGCCACGGTGGTTCAGGCCTGGTCTCGCAATCGATGACTGGCTGGCAACCGTACAGAGGTCAAGGCAGGAGGCCCCCAGTGGACCTGACTTCTGACCAGACCTCTCCAGCTTCGTCCACACCCGTCCGAACCACTGACCAGACCTGCCGCCTACTGCGACAGCGCTGTCCTGACCGTCCACACCATTTCTCGCGCGCGTACATGTACCAACACAACGCCTCAGTTCTCCATTACTCAATTCAAAAAAATAGGTGTGGACGGTATGGACAGTGTGGACAGCGTTGTAACGGCGTGGGTTCCGGGCGTCCAGACCTTGCCTTGATGGTTTGGACGGTGCGGACGGCTGGCATGTTCCACGCGAATCATCGTGCGGTTGGTCGGCCGGGAGGGGTAGGGGGGAGAGGGCAGGGCGATGGGTCCTCCCCGGCCTCAGATTCCACGGGTATTCGGTCGCGCAGTTTTTCGCTAGTCATGACGCATTTCCAAGGGGGTTGTAGTGGTTTCTGATCTGAGCAGTCCGATGAGGCAGGGTGCTTTCGGCGATCTGGTGGGCATTTCCCAGCAGGCAGTCAGCGACCTGGTGCGTCGCGGCGTGCTGGCTGACGGTGCAGCTGGCGACGAATGGCTGCTCGCCTACTGCGACCATCTCCGCGAGGTCGCTGCAGGCCGTGGCGGAGAGGCTGGGAAAGACCTGACCGCCGAACGCGCCAGGCTGGCGCGTGAGCAGGCTGACCGCTTGGCAATGCAGAACGCTGTTACCCGGGGCGAGCTGGCGCCAGCGCACCTCATGGAACAGGTTCTGTCGAAGGTCGGCGCGCGGGCGGGGCGCATTCTTGAAACCATCCCGGGCACGTTGCGCCGTCGATTGCCGCAGCTCACAGCTGCCGACCTCGATGTGGTCACGCAGATTGTCGCCAAGGCCAGGAATCTCGCGGCATCTATGCGTCTGGCTGACGTGGATGCAGATGACGATGAAGATTCGGATGCCGTTGCGGCTATGCCCGTCGCTACTGAGGACGATCACCAGTGAGCTTGTTGCGAGGAATTGAAGCCAGCCAGCTGCAGGCCGTAGAACGGCATCTGCAGCGCGGACTAGCCTCATGGGCGGTGCAGGAGCCCATCACGCTGGAGGTGTGGGCTCGGGAGCACTTCTACCTGTCGGCTGAGTCAAGCTATGTTGAGCAGAAGTGGACGCCATGGCCGTTCCAGCGCGGCCTAATGGCGGTGATCAGCAACGACGACGTGGCCGAGGTCTCGGTAAAGAAGTCGGCGCGTGTGGGTTATACCAAGATCCTCCTGGCCTTCCTTGGCTACAACGCAGAGCACCGGCGCCGGAACCAATGCATCTGGCAGCCGACTGACGACGACTCTGACGACTTCGTCAAGTCGGAGCTGGAGCCCATGCTGCGTGACGTCGAGTGCATGCGGGCAGTGTTCCCGGCCTACCTGGCCCGGCACAAGGACAACACCCTCCAGCAGAAGAAGTTCATCGGTTCGCTCCTGCGCGTGCGCGGCGGCAAGGCCGCGAAGAACTACCGTCGAATCTCTGTGGACGTTGCCCTGCTGGACGAGCTGGACGCCTTCGACAACGACATTGAGAAGGAGGGCGCACCGGACTCACTGGCCGCCAAGCGCCTGGAAGGCGCCACCTTCCCCAAGCTCGTGGCTGGCAGTACCCCGAAGCTCAAGGGCTTCAGCCTGGTGGATACACGCTACTCGCAGGCGGATGAGCGATTCACCTACCAGGTACGCTGTCCACAATGCGACGCCTTCCACGCACTGACGTGGGGTGGCAAGGACGAATCGCACGGCCTTAAATTCGAGCGAGACGCATCTGGCGGCGTTGTCCACGTCTACCACCTCTGCCCGCACTGTACGTACCCAATGACGCAGGGCGAGTATCTGGTGGCGGCTGAGCAAGGCGAATGGGTGAACTCGCGCGGTGATGTCTGGCTCCGCGCCGATGGCCGCTTCACCACGCCGGAAGGCCACATGGTCCAGGCTCCCCGTCATGTGGCGCTCCACATCTGGACCGCTTACAGCCCAGCAGTTGCGTGGCAGCAGATTGTCCGAGAGTTCCTGGAGGCGTACACCAAGCACCAGGAAGGCGACGACAGCAAACTGAAGGCATGGACCAACACCACTCTGGGTGAGACCTGGGAGGGAGAGGTCGAACGCACGGATGCTGACGAATTGGCGAACAGGGCTGAGCCGTTCCCGCTCAAGACGATGCCCCGCGACTGCTTGCTGCTCCTGTGTGGCATGGATACCCAGGACAACCGGCTTGAGGCTGGCGTATGGGGCGTCGGGCGAGGGGGTCAAATGTGGACTATCGACCACCGCGTGTTCTTCGGCAACCCTGCACAGATGGAGGTCTGGACCGAGGCTGAGGCGTTCTTGCGTGAGCAGGAATACACACATGCCTGCGGCAGGGCGCAACGGATCTATGCCACCGCCATCGACTCGGGCGGTCACCATGCCGACGCTGTGTACGCCTTCGCGCACAAGTTGAAGTCGTTGCGCGTGCACGCGGTGAAGGGCGCGAGCGGCCAGGAGCGGTCCATCGAGAACGGCAACAGCCGCGTCGGCTACCGCTTCAATGGGCGTATCGAGAAGCACGGGCCGGTGCTCTGGCACGTGGGCACGAACCTCGCGAAGGATCGGTTCCAGTCGCGGCTTGACGTTGCCGTCCCGGGGCCGGGCTACGTGCATCTGTCAGATCAGCTCTCGCCCGAATGGTTCAAACAGCTGGCGGGCGAGATCCGCGCTACGCGACGGATGAAGGGTGGGTCGGAGTCGAGGTGGACCGCAACGCGCAAGCGAATCGAGGTCAAGGACTGCCTGACCTACGAAATATGGCTGGAGGAACGGCTCGACCTGTGGGGACCCAAGAAGGCGAAATGGTGGGATCAGTTGGAGGAGCAGGTGCAACCGGAAAACGATCTATTCAGCCTCCCGCCGGCCGCTGCATTGCCGGCGTCGGACGTTGCATTGCCTGCGCCGCCGCTGACCCAGGTCGTGAAGAGGCCACCGCCGCCCCCTGTGCGGGTCGCGCGCGATTCCCGTGAAACGTCACGCGATGGCTTTGGGTCGAGCGGTTGGAGTAGCCGCCTATGAGCAACTCGCGCGACATCGATGCTGCCGAGCAGCTGCGTCGCCTGGTGATTCGAGGCATCGTCGAGCAAACCGGCTTGAACGAGGAGCACGCGATGCCCTATGCGACGGCGGTACTGACCGTTCTGCAAACCGAGTATGGCGGTGAGCGTCTGCACATTCCCAAGGCGGCTGTGCAGGGCAAGCCATGTGCACGCGTGGAGGTGATCCGCGCCGAACTAACTGAGGGTCAGAGCTGGCGATTGGTCTGCCGCAGGCATGGGATATCGAGAGCCGCTCTCTATCGCTTGTTCCCTGGCGGATTACCCAAACCATCGAAAGCGAGCTGAGAATTCAAGGTCCGTCTCACCGTCTGACAAAGATTGAGACGGCCGCCTTGTAAGTGACTGATTTTGCGGGGGCGGATTCTTGATCGTCTCACACGGCTGGTAACGGTTGAGACGACCTCGTCTCCAAACTATCTCCATGCCGACACCCGCTCAAATCATGCTGCAGACGTACCTGGCCGCTGAGGCTGCGGTACTGAAGGGTCAGTCCTTCCGCATGGGGGAGCGGCAGCTGAATCGTGCCGACCTGGCGGAGATTCGCGCAGGCCGGCGCGAGTGGGAAGCCAAAGTGAACGCGCAGGCGCGAGGCGGTAGCCGCATGTCCGTGGCTCTTGCCGATTTCCGGGGGGGCGAGTGAACCGCCTCGACCGCGCCATCGCCGCTGTGGCCCCCGGCTGGGGCGCAAAGCGTGCCATGGCGCGCGCGCGAATCGCTGCCTACAGCAGCGCTTACGACGGGGCCACGCCCAGCCGCCTGCGGGAGGCTGCTCGTGAGTTTGGCTCCGGTAACACGGCGGTCGCCAGTGGCGCGACGCGAATCCGCACGCAGGCGAGGCACCTGGACCGGAACCACGACATTGTGGTGAACGGCTTCAATCAGATGGTCCAGAACGTGATCGGCCGGGATGGGATCGGCATCGAGCCGCAGCCGCGCGACGAGAACGGGAACATCGTGGAGTCCCTGGTCGATCAGATCACCCCGCTGCTGCGGGACTTCTGGAAACGCCCGGAAGTCACCTGGTGCCATGACTTCGGTGCGGCACAGCGGCTGATGACCCGGACCCTGTTCCGAGACGGGGAGTGCTTGTATCAGGACCTGATCGGGCCGGTGCCGTACCTCGACCATGGCACTGTTGTGCCCTACAGCATCGAGATGATCGAGCCCGACCTTCTGCCTATGGATCTGAACGATCCAGGTCGGAATATCATGCAGGGCGTGGAGCGGAACGCATGGAACCGCCCCATCGCGTATCACCTCTACAAACAGCATCCCGGCGACCCGAACGCTGTCATGCCCGAAGTGAAGCGCGTGAGCGCAGACTTCGTTCACCACGCGAAGATGATTGATCGGATCGGGCAGGTGCGCGGTGTCAGCCTGCTGGCGTCTGTTCTGACTCGTCTGGATGACCTCAAGGACTACGAGGAATCCGAGCGTGTGGCCGCCAAAATCGCGGCGAGCATGGCGGCGTTCATCATCAAGGGTGATCCGCAGAGCTATGGCGAGAACGAGACAGTTCCGGAGCGGCGCAGTATGCGGTTCCAGCCCGGCATGGTGTTCGATGACCTGGTGAAGGGCGAGAGCGTTGGGACGGTCGACACCAATCGCCCCAACCCCAACCTGGAGACCTACCGTAACGGGCAGCTGCGTGCTGTGGCCGGCGGTATGCGAGTGTCGTTCTCATCGCTGTCGAAGAATTACAACGGAACCTATTCCGCGCAGCGGCAAGAACTGGTTGAGCAGTACGGTGCATACGGCGTTCTGGCCTATGAGGTGATCTCACAGATTGTCCGGCCGATCTACGAGCGCTTCATCCAGGCAGCGATCGCGTCCGGCGAGCTGGTCGTTCCGCGCGGCGTTTCGATGACCACGGTGACCGATGCGATGTACATGCCGCCGGTGATGCCGTGGATCAATCCGGTCCATGAGGCGACCGGCCTTCGCATGATGATTCGCGCCGGCATCCGCTCGCTCACCTCGGTCATCAGCGAACGCGGCGGGCGCATGTACGACACGCTGGAAGAGATCCGCAACGAACGTCAGTGGGCGCGTGACCTGGGAATCACCCTGGACAGCGACCCGGGCCAGGTGAGTGACGCAGGTGTGGCCCAGGCCGGCGCCGATGCCGGTTCCATTTCAACCCCTTCTGAGGATGTGCAATGAACCACCTCACCCGCAACGGCACGGCATCGGCGCTTGGCGCTGTGTTGGCCGCGACCTTTGCATTCGACGCAAGCGATATCGAGGCGCTGCAGCCGGAGGCCAAGGGAAAATCGGTCCTCGCACTGAGCACTACCAGCGGCGGTGAGGCCGAGCTGCTGATCTACGGCCCGATCGGCGACTACTTCTGGGGTGAGGGCGTCACTGCCGCCAGCGTGGTCGAGCAGCTGGCCGGCACCACCGCGAGCGTGATCAACGTGCGGATCAACTCGGACGGCGGCGTCGTAACCGACGGGTTGGCCATCTACAACGCGCTGAAGCAGCACCCGGCTACGATCAACATGACCGTGGATGGCGTTGCCGCCAGCATCGCCAGCCTGATTCTCATGGCCGGAAGCACCCGTCGCATGCACGAGAACACCATGCTGATGTTGCATGGCCCTCAGGGCGGTGGCTGGGGCTTTGCCGGCGACCTGCGCGAGCGGGCCGATCAGATCGACGTGTACGGGCGCCAGATGCTGGTGACGTACTCGGGCCGTGCCAAGAATCCGGCCGACATCGAGACGATGCTGACCGATCGCAAGGACCACTGGCTGACCGCGTCCGAAGCGCTGGCGCTGGGCTTGGTCAGCGAAGTCATTCCCGACGTGCAGCCCGAGCCTGCGGACTCCGTCGCCGCAGCTGCGCTGCTGTCCTATGTGAGTGCGATCTCCGGCACCGAGGGGGCCGTGCACGCCTTGCTGCGAAAGCACATCCAGGCAACCACCACCGCTTCAGCCTTCGCCTCGCTCCGCGAGGTTCACCAGCGGGCCGTTGTGGCCCACCTTGAGGAAACCAGCATGAAACAGCAGTGCCAACTGATCATGGCGCAGGCGGGCACCGCTCCGGCTGCACCGGCCCCCGCCGCCCCGGCTTCGCCCGTACCCGCCACTCCGGTACCGCCGGTCGCAGCCGCTCCTGTCGCGGCTGCGACCTCAGCGCCGGCCGCGACGGTCGAGCAGGTGATGGCGGCAATCTCGGCCCGAAACGCAGCCATTCGTACCGTCTTCGCCGGATTCCGTGAGGTCAGCGGCATTCAGGCGCTGGAGGCGGAGTGCCTGGCCGACGCTGCGATTACCGAAGACGTGGCGCGCGGCAAGCTGCTGGCGAAGCTGGCGGCTAGCGGACAGCCGTTGGCCGGCGGCTTCAGCATCACGGACGTGGTGCCGGAGGAGGACAATCAGCGTCGCGCCCAGGTAAACGCGCTTTTGGCTCGTGCCGGCGTGTTGACGGGCGCAGACGCCGAATCCGCACGCAATGGCAATCCCTACGCGCACACCACCTTGCTGGCGCTCGCCGAGCGCTCGCTGATCCAGGCCGGTGTGCATACGCGTGGCATGGATCGTGAGCAGATTGCGCGCAGTGTTCTGGCTGTGCAGACCACCAGCGACTTCCCAGTTCTGCTGGAGAACGTGCTGCACCGGGTTCTGGTCGGGGCCTACAACCTGCAGCAGTTCACATGGACCCGATTCTGCGCAACCGGCACGCTGTCCGACTACCGTCCGCACAGCCGCTACCACCTTTCCTCGTTCTCCGATCTGAAGCCGGTCAATGAAGCGGGTGAGTACGAGAACGGCGTGCTGGGCGACGGCGAAGCCGAGACCATCAAGGGTGCCCGCAAGGGGCGCATCCTGCAGATCACCCCGGAAGTGCTGGTGAACGATGACCTGGGCGCCTTCGTGCGTATCACCACGGCGCTGGGCCAGGCCGCAGGCCGCACGATCGAAAAGGACGTCTACGATGTTCTGAAGCAGAACGGCGGTCTGGGCCCGATCATGAAGGACGGGCACACCCTGTTCCACGCCGAGCACGGGAACATCACGGCTGGTGCCGCTGTCTCGGTAGACGCCTTCGACGCGATGCGCCAGCTGATGGCGCTGCAGATGGACCCGGGTGGCAACGACTATCTGGACATCTCGCTGTCGCGCTTCCTGGGCACGGTCGCCATGCACGGCCGCGCGACCCTGGTGAACAACAGCGAGTACAACCCGGATGTGACCGGCCGGTTCCAGGTCAACAACACCTCGCGCGCCACCTTCAGCGACATCATTACCTCTCCGCGCCTGGGTACCGGCAAGGGCTGGTACGGCTTCGCCGATCCGAACGTGGAGCCGGTGATTGAAGTCGCCTTCCTCAATGGTGTGCAGACGCCGGTCCTGGAGCAGGAGACCAACTTCCGCACTGACGGCCTCAGCTGGAAGGTCGTCCACAAGTACGGCGTGGGCGCAGTGGGCTGGCGCGGCGCTGCCTTCAACCCGGGCGAGTAACCGCCGACTCGGCTGCGGCGCTACTGCCGCAGCCGAGATCTCTCACTTCATTCATGCAACACGCCAACTGAGGACCATCATCATGGCGAAGAACTACAAGTTTCCGGGTGCGGTGATCGATATCGTCGCGGCATCCGACCTGGTCAGCGGTCAGGCATCCATCGTCGGCCAACTGTTGGCTGTCGCATTGGTGGACATCCCCGCTGGCGCCAAAGGCAGCGCACAGATCGAGGGCGTGTTTGAACTGCCGAAGCTCGTCAGCGCCAACATCGCTGCAGGCGCCGGCCTGACTTGGGATGCCCAGGCCGGGCAGCTGATCGTTGGCGGCGCCGGCGCTGGCGACCTGGAGAACTGCGCTGTGGCTATCGCTGCCGCCGGCGCTGGCGCCGCAACCGTACTGGCAAAGCTGACCCCGGGCTCCGGCTCGGTGAAGTCGGCGTAAGTCTTGGCCGGCACCGCTCACATACGCCTGGGTGGCGTGAGCGGTGCCGGCTCTTCCACAGCGACAACGGGGAATCGCATGGGCACCACCACCACGCCGCGCGGCGTACGCAACAACAATCCTGGCAACATCGACCGCACCAGCACGCCGTGGCAGGGCGAGGATCGGTCCGCCGCAGCCACCGCGCGCGAGCAGCGTTTCTGCGTGTTCCTGACCCCACAGGCCGGGTTCCGAGCCTTGGCAAAGACGCTGCTCACATACCAGCGGAAGCATGGCCTGCGTACAGTGAAGGAGATCATCGGACGCTGGGCACCGCCGGTGGAGAACGATACGGGCGCCTACGTCCGGATAGTTGCGGCGGCGGTGGGCGTCGCGCCTTCCGAAGTCATCCGGTTGGATAACCCGGTGACGCTGGGGCGTCTCGCGACGGCCATCGCAAAGCACGAGAACGGTGGCATGTACTGGAGTGCCGATGTGGTCAGTGCTGGTGTCGCCGAGGCGCTCAGCTGATGGTCGGCGGCGGTGTCACCGCCACGGCCCCTGGTGGGCTGCTGGCAGCGTCGTAGCCGTGTGGATTCTGCGGGAGACCTGGGCTGCATTTCTGTCGCGCAAGAAGGAACGCACCGAGACTGATGCGAACGTGGATCTCATCAAGGGTCTTTCCGAGCGCATCGGGTCGCTGGAACAAAGGGTCTCGGTCCAGGATGAGCGGCTGCAGCAAGAGATGATGATGCGGCTCAAGGCACAGGAGGAGGCCAGCGCATTGCGGATGCGAGTCCGGCAGCTTGAATCCACGCTGCGTGGGCTCGGTGCAGTCATTCCGCCTGAAGACCCGGCGGTGTCCGCATGATCCGTGCCCTCATCCTCGCCATTCTTCTGCTGCTGGGCGTGATCGTCTGGCAGCGAGGGTCGGTTTCTATCGCGCACCGCGCGACCAACCAGGCAGCTGCCGCCCGTGACGTGATGGAGCGCGAACGCGATGCGGCCCGCGCCGAGGCGAATGCAACGGCCGCCACGCTGGCGGTCGAACGTGGCAGCGCAACCGCTGCGAACGCTTTGGCCGCCACATATGAAAAGGAAAAGGACGATGCACACAAAGCCTCTGATCGCCTTATCGCTGATCTTCGCGCTGGCAACCAGCGCCTGCACCAGCGTTGGCAAGCGTCCCTCGCCACCGCAGAGCTGTCCGCAGCCGCCGCTGCCGGCAGCCAGCCTGATGGTCGAGCCGACGACCGAATCGAAAGTGCGGGCCGAGCTATTGGCGCCGCCGCCCAGTGCGACGCCCAGGTGAGGGCGCTGCAGGCTTACGCGATGCTGTGTTCGGGAGGTGCGCGGTGAGCGAGGTCGACTTCCTCCGCGATCTGGATGGCACCTTGCACGGCGCCTTCGCGCTGGCGGGCATGGCGTCGCAAGGTCGGTACACGGCCAAGGATGGTCAGACCACCGAGGGCGTGCGTGCCTATGTGGAGCGCGACGTTGAGACCATCGGTGAACTGCGCCAGTTCAGGTCAGGCCGTGTGGAGATCGCGTACCTGCGTTCGGACGTAGCGCCTGACCAGGGCGATCACTTCGAGCTGGTTTCGAGCGCGTTCGGTACTGAGGTCTTCGTCAACAGTAAGAAGATCAGCGATGACGGCTCGCAGAGCCGCTGGCTGGTGACACGTGGCTGACCTGGCAGAGCCGCTGTCGTGGCAGCTGGTGGAGTTCCTGGCTGCTCGCGTCCGCCTGATCTCGCGCAGCAGTGGCTTCCGCACCGACATCGGTGCAGGCGCCGTGATCATCGATGAAACCGAGATCGGCGAGGACAGCATCGAGCCAGCAACGATCATCTCGGTTCGCCAGCTTTCGCGCAGTGGTGGCGGTGTGGCCCAGTCCAACTCCGACGCGGCCATCACCATCGAGTTCGAAGTTCCGCGTGGCAGCGATGAGGCGAATCCCAGGTTGCTCGTTCACCGCGCGCGCCACGACCTGATCCGGGCCCTGACGTTCAAAGAGAAGGCGCTGCCGCTGGGGGTGACCAGTTTCGAGTTGTTGGAAACCCAGCTGGCGACCCTGGAGGACGATGCCGGGCATACCGCCGTAGTCGCTCAGATCACCGCGCGGGCTGGTCTGACCGAGACCTTTGAGCCCGTCCCCAACCTGTAGGAGAAGCACCACCATGGCACAGCCCAAAGTCCGCAAGTTCGCAGGCGATCTGCGTTTCTGGGAGCACGGCGCGAACGGCGCCCGCATTCCCGTCATCCCGGAGCCGGCTGACAAGTTCGGCAACCAGCCGCTGGAACAGTCGTCGCTGACGTTCAGCTACGAAGCTGGCGACTCGGTGGAGATCAAGAGCAAGCGCCGCGACGCACGCTATCAGCAGATCATCCACAAGGATTCCAACCCCGGCGTCACCAGCGTCTCGATCACCGCGCTGGAAGTGCCGACGGCCATCCTGGCGCGCATGCTGTACGGCACGCTGGTGGCCACTCAGGTCGCAGCCGGCACCGCGACGGACGTATCCGTGACTGTGGCTAGCGTGGACACGCCGGTGAAGCTGCCGCACAACTTCCTTCTGTCCGATACCGAACCGACTTTCAAGAAGGGCGCCGTCGACTTGGTCAAGGGCACGGATTACACCCTCGACTCCGCGCATGGCCTGCTGATTCCGAAGTCCGGCGGCCAGCTGCAGGCCGGCGATACCGTGGTGGCGAACTACAAGTACGACGCCTATCTGGAAACCGCCATTAGCGGTGGCACCACGCCGAGCAAGTCGTTCCAGATCCTGGGCGACATGCAGGACCGCATCAGCGGCGACGAGGGCTTGCTGACAATCCCGAACGTCGACCTGACCGTGGACGGCGACGTGGACTGGTTCAGCGATGAGCCGATCCAGGTGACCCTGACCGGCCCGGTGATCTTCCAGGCCGGCGAGGCCGATCTCTATACGTTCAAGATCGCAGCGCAGTCGGCGGGCTGAACGAGCTGTTGCGTTCGGCAAAGGGAGGGCGCCCGAACGGCGCCCTCCAAGCATGAATCAGGAACGTTCAGTGGCGCCCAATCGCAACAACAACCTGCTCAAGTACTACGTCAGCGGTCGGCGGGCAAAGGGCTTCCACGGCCTCACCGACCTGGCTGGCGACGTGTTGAACCGGTACGACCTGTCAGTGCAGCGTGCTTTTGTTGGGCTGCAGCGCCGGGCCGGGCCGGCCACCGCGCAGGAGGTGCGCGCCTCCTACAACATCCGGGCCTCGGCTCTTCGCGGTAAGTACCGAGTGGAGACAGGGGAGCGAGGTTACAGCACCGGCAAGCGCGGCAAGGATGATTTCCTCTCCATCTGGGCAAGTACGCGGCAGATTTCGCTGATCGATTTCGGTGGCCGTTGGGCCGGCCGTAAGTCCAAAGGAGCGACAGCCAGCATTGGCCTGGGCGAATCGAAGACCTACGACGGTGCCTTCATAGCCACGATCAAGGGTCGCAGGGCCATCCGGGTGCGCAGCTGGGATCGGGCGCGGCAGAAGCGCCACGGCCGTGGCCCGGTACGCATCCTGCGTGGACCCAGCCCGTTCGAGATGCTCTCCGGTGCTGATGGCAATAGTCGGGCCCTGGCGGCGCGGCGTCGCCTGATCGACCGTTTCCACACCACCTATCTGACTGAGCTGCGCCGTCAGTGGCGCGTCAACGGAAACACCAATGGCTGATCGGCTGGAAGAAGCAATCCGCGTTGTCATCGAAACCCGGGGCCGCGAGGGTGTGGAAGAACTGCGCGCGGCGTTTGGCGATCTGGGTGACGTATCGGTCGAGACGGCTGGGAAAGCTTCCAAGCTTTTGGACTCGCTGACCGGCCTGAACGCAGCAGCTGCGAAGGCGGATGCGTACGACGGGATGCTGGCTAACCTTGCCGAGCTGGAGCAGCAGTTTGACGCCAACCAGAAAGCCGCGCTGGCCCTCAGCCTCGGCATCGGCGAGATGGAGAAGCCATCCCGCGAGGTGCTGGCTACCCAGCGTGAGTTGCGCAAGGAGGGCGAGCGCCTGCAGAAGGCGCTCCATGAGCAGTGGGATGCTGTCGCCAAGGCCGATAGCGAGCTGTCCTCGCTGGGCGTCAATACCGCCAACTTGGCCGACCACCAGCAGCGTCTGCGGGTCGAGGCCACCCGTAGTGCCGCAGCACTCAGTGAGCAGGCCCGAGCCGCAGCGGCTGAGGCCGAGGCGGGGCGTCGGCGCAAACAGCAGATCGAGGAGGGCGACGCTGCCTTCCGCAGGCAGGCCAACACCAGCAAGGCGGCGGCAAAGGCGTTGGCCGATTACCGGGAGCGCGCTGATGACGCCGCAGCCGGCAGCGGTGACCTGGCATCGGCCACCGAGAGCACTGTTAGCTGGTTTGGCAGGCTCAAGGCGGTAGCAGCTGGCGCGATCGCATTTGTCGGTCTGAACCGAGTGGTCGATGGCATCAAGGCCATCGTGAAGGAAGGGAGCGACGCCGAGCAGGAGCTGGGGCAGCTGGAAGCGGCCTTGCACGCCACGGGGCGCACCAGTGAGTTTACCGCGCAGGGCCTGGCCGCTATGCGGAAGGAGCTTCAGGGTGGGCTGTTCGACGACGGAGAGATCAGCGCCGCCCAGGTGCGCCTGTTGTCCTACACCAACATTGTGGGCGAGCAGTTCCCGGCGGCGATGCAGATCACCATCGACCAGGCTGAGCGGCTGAAAATTTCGCTGGAGTCATCGGCAGAGGTCGTGGGCAAGGCCCTGCAGACTCCGTCCAAGGCTATGGAAAGCCTGAGCAAGCAGGGCTTCACACTGGATGACAGCCAGAAGTCGCTGATCAAGAGCTTGGAAGCCACCGGCCAGGTGGCAAAGGCGCAGTCCATCATCCTTGATCTTCTGGCCGAATCCTACGGCGGCGCGGCCGCAGCCGCGAAGGTGGGCACGATCGCCGGCCTGTGGAAGACCGCCACTGATCGGTTCAAGGACTGGAAGCAGGAAGTTGCCGACCAGGGTGTGCTGACCTACTTCAAGGACCAGCTGAACACGCTTCTGACCACGCTGGATCGCCTTGCGGCCGATGGCAGCCTGTCGCGCTGGGCCAAGCAGACCGCCCAGGCCATCATCACCATGGCCGAGGCGGTGAAGGGCACGACCCAGTGGGTTGTGGACCATGCGCGCGTGATCGGCCTGATGGCCGCCGCGTACGCTCAATTCAAGATCGTCGGCGCGCTGATCCAGCTGAACGCCTGGCGTGCCTCCCTGATTGCGACTACGAACGCTCAGATCGCCAACAACGCAGCGGTTGCCAGCGGAAGCCGTGGCATCGGTCGGTTTGGCGCGCTGTTGCGTGGTCTGCCAAAGATCGTGCCCATTACCGTCGCTGTACTGGGGCTGGAAGCTGCCATGGGCGGTCTGGATGTCCTCAAGACCGTGGCTCAGGACATCTGGAAGCAGCACGACCCGGCGCTGAAGCGTGCCGGTGAAGCGCAGCGGGCTTACATCAGCCAGGTGCGCGACTCCGCGCTGCAGCTGCGTCAGCAGGCGGTGTCCTTCGTCGCATACCGTGACGTGGTCATCAAATCGGCCGAAGAGGTTGCGAAGCTGGGCGAGGCCGAGCGGCAAGCCTACGAGCAGCGGCTGTCTGGTCTGGAGCAGTACCTCACCGCGCAGGAGGGGTTCCTGCTGATGCAGCAGAAGGCCGGTGTTGCGACGGCAGAGCAGCTGCAGCAGCTGGGCCAGGTCACACAGAGGTTGCTGGACGTCTCCACGGGCTTCGCATCGCTGCAAGCAGGTGTGAAGACCGCCGCTGATGCTCTGTCCAACGGCATTGGTGGCGCTGCTCAGCAGGTTGTGGCGCAGCTGGAAGGCATTGATGGCAACGCAAAGCTGGCGGCTGAGTCCATCCGTAAGATGTTCTCCGGGCTCAACTTTGCCGATACGGCCAGCCTTGCCTCGGTAGGCGAAGCGCTGGGCTTCATCGCCACCCAAGGTGCTGCGGCCCAGCAGAACGTGCGTGATGGCCTTCTCGCGACGCTGCAGCAGCTGTCGGGTGAAGAGCTCGCCCGGTTCCAGGGTGCTGCGCAGGCGGCATTTGGCTCGCTGCCACAGGGGGCAGTGAACGCTGCGGCTGTGCTGCAGACCACTCTGCTTGCCGCGATGACCAAGCTGGGCGTGGCCTCGGGCCAGCTGGGGGTCAGCTTCACCCAGGCAGGTCGGGATGCCATCGCTGCGTTCGGTGCCGTCACAGAGAACGCCATTGCAACCGGCACGCAGATTGAGGCTGCGTTCAAAGCTGCCTTGGGAAATGTGGCAACACTGGACGAGGCACGTACCTTGGGCAGCCTGCTACAGGCTGCGGGCGAGCAAGGGCGCGTCGGCTTTGACTCGGCAGCGAGGTCGGCGGCCGCTTTGAGCGCACGGATTCGCGAGATCCAGGCCGGCCTCAACCCGCTTGCCGATGAGTTCAAACGGCTTGGTATCCAGTCGCAGCAGTCTCTGGATGCAGCCCGTGACTCTGCTTGGGAAGCCTTCGAGACCATCCGTAAGGGCGCGGAGAGCGGCAAAGCATCTGTCGAGGATGTCCGCCGTGCGTTCAGGGCGTATGCCGACACGGCAAAGGCTGCTGTAGCTGACAGCGATGCATGGCGCCGCAGCCAGGTGCAGTCCCAGTTGGACGTTCAGGGAGCTATCTACGACACCGGCGATTCGATGGAGCAGCTTGGGGCAAAGGGTGCAACTGCGATGGGGCGTGTTGAGCAGGGTGCTCAGAGGGCCACCGACGCCATGCGCGACGTTAAGCGTGCATCGGATGAGGCCGCGACCGGGGTCGAGCGGGTGGCTGAGGGGGCTTCTGCAGCCGGCGGTAGCTTGGCGAGCGCATCAACTGCAGCTAAGGGCTTCTCCCTGAGCATGGGTGAGATCTCTCAGAAGACGAGGGACATGCTCAGCCAGATGAGTGGCCCGAACAGCCTTCAGCAATTCGCCAACATCTGGAACTCGCTGTATGCGCAGCGGCAGGAGCTTGCCAAGTACACCGAGGAGCAGAAGCAGCTGCTCGAAGGCATGGACGAGCTCGCGGGCAAGCGCAAGGAGTTGGCCGAACGCTTCGACCTGGTGGGCGCGAGCGAGCTTGAAAGCGTGGTCCAGCTTGAAAACCAAATCGAGGCGAAGCGGGTGGAAAAGGAAAGGGCCGCGAAACAGGCGGCTGAGGAGCGTCGGAAAGCTGCTGTCGCTGAGGCGGACGCACAGGCGAAGGCCGACGCCTCCCGGATCAAGGCGGGTGAGGCGAAGGAGCAGGTTCTGGTCATTGACTGGAAGGCGCCTAGCAAGGAGATCGTTGCTGGCGCGACTGCAGCCGAGCAGCAACAGGCCGAGCGCATCGCGAACATGGTTGCGCCACTGGTGCTCCGCAAGGTTCAGCAAAGCCGATCCGTGTCTGTGCGGGGGAGGCGCTGATGACGCGCATCATTCTGGGGACTATCGACCTTCCTGCCGATCTCCAATGGTCCGACGAGTTCACGGCCTGGCGCGTCGGCCAACAGGCGCGTACTAGCCTGACTGGCGCCCTGATCGTCCAGGAGTCAGCGCGACAGGCCGGCCGCCCCATCACATTGAAAACTACCCGCGACGGGACTGCCTACGTCGGCGTGGTGTCACTGCCCACTCTTCGGGCCCTGCAGGAGAGCGAGAGCGAGGCGCGCGCAGCGCCCATCGACCTCATCATGCCCGCGCACAACGGCGGCGACCGAGCGTTTCAGGTGCGCTGGCGCCGAACCGATGGCCCAGCGATTGAGGTTGAGCCCACCCGGTTTGCTGTGCCGGCCCTGGATGCCGATCTGTTCTCCATCACTCTTCGCCTCATGACGGTGTAACCAATGACCATTTCTGCAACCGACATCAAGCTGCGTCAGTCGCAACGCCTGACGGACAACCCCGACGGCGGCGGCCGTATGGTCCAGGCTGAGATTGTCGACGGGACAATGAACAACCTCTTCCCTGACATTGGTGACGAGGAGCGCACGACTGGTCGAGCAACGCTGCGCAAGATGTTCGTGCATGTCGATACCGCCAACACTGACGTGCTGAAGGATGCGATCGGTGTACTGATCGATCCGCCAGCTGACCCGCGCGTAACAGTGAGTATGTTCGCGACGGGATCCTACGCCGATGTGCGTGCCGATGCTAAGAATCGGGTGGAGAGCTACATCACTCGTGGTACCGAGTCTCGCTTCATTCTGATGGGCAATCACTTTATCGGTCAGATGACGATGCTCGTCTATACGACTGCGGACGCTCCGAGCCCCGACATCAATGACAACCTCTCGTTGCTCACGCTCGCCAGTTCGGGCCACGACGAGGGCGAGCAGTATGTGCGCGTCAAGTCCGTTCTTTCGCGCACCACCCGCACGTTTACCGACGACCAGGGTGCATTCGAGCGGGATGTGCTGGTCATTGAGCTGGTCAATGCGCTCCTGCGTAACTTCTATGGTCAGGAAGTTGTGCGGTACACCGCGACGAAGCCCGCCACGCGGGTGTATGAGACGAACGTTGTTGATGCAACGAGCTATCACAGCGTCAAGCGCCTGGCCGCGCCAGGCAAGCCGGGGGACCTTTCAGTCCAGATCGATACGCCATACGTGCCGATCGTCCCTACCTCCACGGCCGAGACCCCGGTGAGCGATGTCCTGGCTGGTATGGGGACGATGAGCCACGTGCCCTCAGGCCCTGCGGGCAGCCTCGGCCAGCAGTTCAGCGCCAGTTTTCAGGCTGGCGTGCCTGTGACCCGTTACCTGGGCACCGGTATCGCCGTGGGCAGTGTGAAGGTGATGGCGGGAAGCGTGGAGCTGACTGACGATGGGAGCGGCGGCTTGGCTTCCGCCGCTGCGACACCCTGGGGAGGTACGGTTGATTACCAGGCGGGCGTGGTGGCCATCACTCACGCTACGGGGACCGGCGGGCTGAGCATGAGCATCACCGCGACTCCGGCCGGGTCGATCCCGATGCAGGGATTCACTGACGAGATCGCGGTTACCCAGAACAATCAGGGCATGGTGTGGCTTCTGCAGGCGACCCCGCTGCCGGCACCGGGCACCGTCACCGTGGACTACCGAGCCCTGGGCCGGTGGATTCGCCTCTCCGACAACGGCAAGGGTCAGCTCGTCGGCAAGCCTGGTCAAGGAAGTGGGACGGTCAATTACATGACCGGTTCCATCGTCCTCACTGCCGGCGCGCTGCCAGATCTGAAGAGCAGCATCATCGGCGCGTGGGGCACGCCCGTAATCGCTGAGTCGCGCACCGGGGATGTGGCGATTCAGGCTCCCTCGTTGCAGTTCGTATTGGGTGAAGGTGCGGCGGTACCTGGAAGTGTTCGCATGATGCTCCGAATTGCCGGTGCTGATGTGCTGGTGACGGATAACGGCGCCGGCGGGCTGCTGATTTCAGGGCAGGTTCGTGGCTCGATTTCCTATGCAACCGGTGAAGTCTCTCTCAGGCCTGTCTCGCTGCCGGACGCCGACAGCCAGCTGGCGGTCACGTACGACGCGGGGCACCCACTGAACGCAGCCCCGCAGCCCGTTCCGGACGGTTCGGGCATCGTGTCGTTCACGCTTCCCCAAGGACCTGTCCGGGCCGGGTCTGTCCTGTTGGACTGGGTGATCAGCGTTCTGCGCGACCGAGACGACATTGGCTCGGCACCGCAACCGATGCGTGTGATCGCCAAGGATGATGGGAATGGCAACCTCGTTGCTGTTTCAGTAGGTGACACTGTTACCAGCACTGTGCTTGGGACGGTCAACTACAGCACCGGCGCGGTCACGCTGCAGGCTGGCAAGTTCATGGTGCGCCAGGTGTCCTACCCGCAGTACGAGATTCGTTCGGGTCGCCTCAAGGTGGTGGGGTATGGGCGTATCGATGTGCTTGCTCAGTTCTCCGCCGGAACCATTGTGTCCGTGAGCTGGCTACTCGCCGGTGATTCGGCGCCGGAAGCTCAAGAGACCCTGCCGCTGCCGGCGATGCAACTGCAGCTCACTCCAACCGTCAGCGACAGCGTCGTTCCCGGAAGCGTTCGGTTCACGTTCCGTGGCAGGACCTATGTCGATCGCAGCGGCGGCCTGTATCACAGCATCGACCCGGGCACGGGCGCTGGCATCTACGCTGGCACAGTCGACTACACGTCCGGTGTGGTCAATATGACGCAGTGGGTGCCCGGCGGAAACAACACCGTTCAGGTCCTCTCGTTGCTGACCCGAATCGCCGACCCTGGTGTCGCGTTCACATTTTTCCGTGCGCCGGGGTCCCCGTTGCGTCCGGGCATGTTCACGCTGAGGGCAAATCGACTGGACGGCGAGCTGATCACTGCCACGGCCGACATCAACGGCGACATCTCCAGCCCTCAGATGCGGGGCAAGGTCGATTGGGAGAGCGGTGTCGCCAAAGTTCAGTTCGGCCAGTTGGTGCCGGTGGCTGGCAATGAGGGACAGCCGTGGTTTGACCCGAGCTTGGTGGAAGGTGACCAGGTGTGGCGTCCGGCGCTGGTGCTGCCCGGTTCCATCTACATGGGCGCTGTGGTCTATCGGTCCATTCCGCTGTCCGAGGTTGTAATCGGCCTTTCTTCCGTCCGCCTTCCGAGCGACGGGCGCGTTCCGGCATTCAAGGCTGGGCAGACTGTGCTCATCCACCACACGGCAAAACACACAATCGCGGCACCGCAGGCCGGTCAAGTGGTGGCGTTCGGCCGTACCAGAATCGCAGCCGTGGAAGTGCGTGATTCGAAGGGGGTGCCAATCGATAGCGCATGGTACTCGATCGATGTGAGCGCAGGGAGGCTGGTCTTCAGCGACCCGTTGAACCTTTCCGCGTATCAGCTGCCGGTTGTGATCAGTGAGCGCGTTGAAGACCGCCGGCTGGTAGTTCAGCCTCAGATTACGGGTGAGATCGAGATCAACACTGGCCTGTCGCATGACTACCCGGCTGGGGAGGCGATGATCAGCTCGGCCCTCCGCCTGGGCGAGGCAAACGGGTCGCTGGACCTGCAGGCGCGGGTGGTAAACCTCTTCGATCAAGCGGCCTGGACGGGTGTCTGGAGCGACGTGCTCATCGGAAGCGCGGCACCAGGCACATTCAACGACACCGATTTTCCGCTGGTGGTCGCCAACAGCGATGCGATCACCGAGCGGTGGGCTATTCGGTTCACCAACGCCACAGCCTTCGAGGTGATCGGTGAGACGGTCGGCACCATCGTGACCGGGAGCATCAGCGCTGACTGCGCGCCCGTGAATCCTCGCACCGGCAGGCCGTACTTCACCATTCCTCGGGCCGGTTGGGGCTCAGGCTGGTCCACCAACAACGTAGTGCGATTCAACACGGTGGGTGGCCTGGCACCAGTCTGGATGGTTCGCACCACGCTGCCGGGCACACCGGAGAGCGTTACGGATTCAACTCGCTTTCAAGTCATCGGCAATGTCGCAGGAGTTCAAGCATGAGCCTCACCCCAACGGTCTATCGAAGCACCGATCCAGGTGCACCACTTCTGTCCGGCACTGCTGGAGCGCTGCTCACTGTTCTGGACGCAATCCTTGTTGACGGCTATGGCCTAGGCGAAAGCCGGAAGGCAGGTATGGGCTGGACCAAGGCTTTCTCGGGCTCCGGACTGAGGGCGTACAGGGGCTCGGCGATTACGGGGTCCGGCTACTACCTTCGTGTAGATGACACGGCCGCCCGGTCGTCTCTGCTTCGCGGGTATTCGAGCATGAGCGACATCAACACCGGGACCGATCCTGTTCCGTCCGACACCATGAAGTCCATCGGCTCCCGTTGGGACAAATCAAACAACTCAAGCGCCGAGGCGCGGCATTGGGTCGCTGTGGGGAACGAGCGGTTCTTCTACTTGTTCATCGATACGGCCGGCCTCTTCGCATCACAGGGTACTCAAGGGACGTATGGACACTACGCAGGCGACATGATCTCGATGCGTCCAGGTGACCGCCACAACTTCTGCGTGTCCTATAAGGGCAGCGATTCAGAGGCGACCAGCACCATTGGTTACGCGTTCAAGGCTCAGAGCGGCTGGTCAAATTCTCCGAGCAGCGATCCGGTCACGTCGGCATTCGTCGGTCGATCGTTTACCGGCACGCCCGGTTCGGTGCGTGTACTGCTCAGCGCGCCCGGCCAGAACAGCGGCGGTCTGGTAGGCAGCTTGTCTGCCTTCCCCGCATATCCTTACCCGGGCAACGGAGGTCTGCTGTATGGTTCGATCGATGTGCTTGAGGGCGCCTACCAGCCTCGGGGCCGCTTGCCGGGAATCTACGCACCGATTCATCGTCGCCCGTTTCCGGACCAAGGGCAGATTACCGATGTTGAGGGACTTCCTTTCGGTACCGTGTTGATGGCAAAGCACGTAAGCGGCGAGACCATGTCCGGTTTCCAGGACTCCTACACGGGGCAGATTCTGATCGACATGACGAACGCCTGGGAGTAGCCGATGGCGATCGCAGCGACAAAATTTGGCTTCCGCTGGGGCGCAGCCACGTTCAAGTATCGCGGTGGCTCCAACCGGATCGAAGCGAAGTGGTCTACGAGCCAATACTGGGCCGGGCGCGCACACCTCGCCGGTGAGGCGCCAAAGACAAGTGATCCGCAGGAGCCAGACGGCAGATTTCGTATCCTCAATCAGCCTGCGCGTGGGCGCGTGCTGGTGCTTGAGCGAGGGTCAGGCATCTGTGTTGCATCCGTGCTCAGCAAGGCGGACGGAACGTGGCGAGTGGATCGGTTGAGTGCTGCCTATCGTTACACGGTTATCGGCTTTGACGACAACGGTGCGCAGAACGCTGCGATTCAGGACTGGATCGCGCCGGCGACCGAAGGCTGATGGATGAGCGCACCTGGTAACCGGGCCGGACTCAACCTCGGGCCGCTGTGGGAAGCCGGCGGCCGGTGGGTTGGCCTCAATCTGGGGGTCGATTGGTGGTCGGAAGAGCCACCTGAGCCGCCGGCGCGGGATCTGCGAGCGAGCATCGCTTTTGCCTGGGCCCCGGCTCGATCTGACCGCGCCTTGACTGTCGTGAGCTGGGGCCAGTCCGAGGTAGCGCGTCTGAGTGTATCGCCTAGCTGGGAGCGGGCGGAGCCCCGCACTTCCGCGCCGCTGGCCGTGGGTTGGGGCCTGTCTGCGCTCCTGCGGCAGTCGGACACCCTGGCATGGCGCGGTTGGCAGCCCCTCGTCAGGCATTCACTGTCGGCGTCCTGGCGGCCATTGGACCGATGCGGTATGCAGTTGGACAGTCCATGGGGAGTAGGCGGCCTGACCAGCCGCTATGCGGATCTTCCATGGCGGCAGCAGGCCATGGTCGGGCGGAGTGCGGCTGCGGGATGGGTGCACAGACCAACTATCCGGGAACGTTGGCAGGCGACATGGCAGCAGCCACAGGAGAGGCGACGTGGCAGTCGACTGCCTTGGGGAAGCGCGGCAAAGGTTCCTTGGATCGTTCGCCCTCCAGTAATTCCGCCAGATCCGGACCCCGAACCACAGCGCCCCCCGGGTGCAAGAGTAGGACTGAATCTGGGCTGCCCGGTGGTGGGTGGGTTCGGGGTTGCTCCTTTGAATCTTGGTGTCGTCGCTTGCTACGCGGTGCGCCCGCAACGTAGGACCTATGTCGTGATCAACACAGTCTCCTTTGTCCGCCTTCCAGATCGAACCCCCATCGAGCTGACCCGGATCTCGCTCAGCTCAAGCCGTAGTGCTTGGGGGTGGACCTTTGAATTCGAGCTGGCCGATCCGGGGCAGCTGTCGCTGTTGAAGCCAACGGCGGCCGGGCCCCGTCAGTTCGAAGTCGTTCTCAACGGCTACACATGGACCGGCATCGTGGAGAGCTTCCAGAAGCAACGAGAGTTCGCAGACGGCGGCGTCCGGTGCAGTGGGCGCTCACGCACCGCCCTCCTGGCCGCACCGTATGCGCCTGCTCGGGTAAAGGTCGCCAACGAGGCAAGGAGCATGGCGCAACTTGTTGCAGAGGAACTGGTGGATACCGGCTTTACCAGCCACTACGAGACGGTCGACTGGACCGTTCCCCCTGGCGCTTGGTTCTATGACGGTAGCGCGCCGTTGGATGCCATCAGTGCGCTGGCCGAGGCGAGTGGCGCCGTTGTTCAGTCCGATCCGAAGGACCTTGCGCTGCACGTTCGCGCGAGCTATCCGGTCAGCCCTTGGCTCTGGCGCGACACCCAGCCGGACCATGTGTTGCAGGAGGACATCGTGCTGACGGAGAGCCTCCAGATGCGGAGCGCGCCGCTGTACGACGCCGTTATCGTGACTGGCGAGCTGGCCGGCAAGGGCGTGACCTGCAAGGTGAGAAAGGCTGGCGAGGCCGGGCAGCTCTTTGCTCAGCAAGTAAGCAGCCCGCTCATCAGCGTGGCGGCTGCCGGGGCGGAGCGAGGGCGGAATGTTCTATGTGATCGAGGGGAGCAGGCTGCGGTGGACCTGACAGTGCCACTGTTTCCGAAGCCGCTGAAGTCGGGCGAGGTTGGCGCAATCATGCCCTTAGATGTAGTGGAAGTGGTCGGGGCTGAAGGCACCTGGCACGGGCAGTGCGAATCGCTGCGCATTGAGGTCGTGATCGATCAGCGGGCCGTTGTGATTGAACAGACCGCCACTCTGGAGAGGCACTACACCGATGCGGACTGACCTCTGGGATCAATTTGGCGAGCTGGTAAGCAGTAGCCCTCGCTTGCTCGCGACAGTCACCGCTCACAACAGTGACGGCACCAGCACGTTGACCACTTACGACGGTGTTCAGATGCGGGCCTTTGGTCAGCTCCAGTTGGCCATTCCATACAACGTGTGGGTCCGAGGTGGGCGCCTGATTGAGGCCGCGCCCAACATGCCGCTCATCGAAGTGACCATCTAGCAAGACAGGGCGCCGCCCGGATGCCGGCAAGCATCCGGGCAGCGCCGCAACACAGGTGATCTCAGCACCTGGCATTGGCCGTGGCCCCATCGCCCTCGCGAGAGCGGCGGGATTGTCGGCTTCACCTATCGCAAATACTGAGAAACCATGGCAAAGCCAATCATTTCCTGGCCTGGCGGCAAGCGCCGGCTGCTGAAACAGCTCTATCCTCACTTTCCGATCCACGACTGCTACGTCGAGGCGTTTGCCGGAGGCGCCGCGTCGCTGCTGATGCGGCCATACCCGGCCCAGATGGAAGTGCTCAATGACATCAACGGCGAGCTGGTGTCCCTGTACCGCTGCGTGCGCCATCACCTGGACGAGTTCGTGCGCATGTTCCGCTGGTCCCTGGTGTCGCGCCAGATGTTCGAATGGGCGCAGATGGAACGGCCTGAGACACTCACCGACATTCAGCGCGCAGCGCGCTTCTACTACCTGCAGAAACTCGCCTTTGGGGGCAAGGTCCACGGGCAGTCGTTTGGTGTGGTGACGGCTGGTGGGCCGCGATTGAACCTTCTGCGCATCGAGGAGGAGCTGAGCGCGGTACACCTCCGCCTGGCGAACACTGTCATCGAGTGCCTGCCGTGGCAGGAATGCGTGCGGCGCTACGATCGCCCGGGGACACTGTTCTACCTTGATCCGCCATACTGGGAAACCGAGGGCTATGGCGTTGAGTTCCCGTTTGCTGAGTACGAGGCGATGGCCGAGCTGATGCGCACCTCGACTGGCCGGTTCGTGGTCTCGATCAATGACCATCCTGAGATCCGCGAGGTCTTCGCCGGCTTCGACCTGGTGCCGCTCCAGTTGGACTACACCATTGGTGGCGGGCAGGGGAGAGGGAAGAAGTTCGGGGAGCTGATCATTAAGAGCTGGGACGACAGCCAGGCCAGCTTGCTCTAGGCATCACGCAACCGGGTGGAGCAGGTCTTCACGATTGTTGCGTGGCGTGTTGACGGCGCGAGTGACCCTGTACGCCTCCATGGATGGAGGCGAGCTTGCCAGCAGCATCGCCATGGCATTGTCGGGGCTGGCCACCATCCACTCATCGATCTGGCTTGCGAGCAGCCACACCGGCATGCGGTCGTGGATGTCGGCCGAGACGCCGCTGCTGTCGCCGGTAATGATGGTGAAGGTGCCCAGATTGCCGTCGGGCAGCAGCGGGCTGGTGTCCTCCCAAAGTCCAGCGGCCAGCAGCGGCCCGGTGGCGTGGATGAACCAGGGGTCCTTCTTCCCGTCCTCGGGGCTGACCGACCACTCGTAGTAGCCGGCCATGGGGATGACGCAGCGGCGCTTTTTGAAGGCCGAGCGGAAGGCCGGCTTGGTGGCCACCGTCTCGATCCGAGCGTTGATGGTCGAGCCCTGCAGGCCCTTGGCCTTGGCCCAGAAGGGAAGCAGGCCCCATGCCAGCCGGGTTACCTGCCGGCCCTCGCCCCGGTCCAGAATCACCGAGGCGCGCTGCGTCGGGGCGAGGTTGTAGCTGGGCTGGATCTCGGCCAGGCCGTGGGCAAGGTCAGCCAGCCCCGGCTGGCCGAAGTCGATCACGGGGAGCTGGACGAATCGGCCGCACATGGCCGGAGGGTAGCCCTGTCGGACGTGGCCGGGGCGTGATCCCGAATGGTTCAGCCGGTGAACGATCCTTTGTCGCAGCCTTTGCGACCGGCGACCGTATCCTTTCGGCCATGCGCTCTTCCCACGGCTTCCGCACCGCCCCGATCCCCTCTGGCTGGGTCCAGACGGGTGAGCGCTGGGCGCTTTGGTACAACGGCCGCGAGACGGCCAGCGTCACGCCCGACGGTGGTCCCGGGGTCAGGCTATGGATGGAAGGCCAGAAGATGTGGCAGGTGAAGGAGGTGCGCGCGGCAAACGTCCGGCAGGCGAAGCGGTACGCCGAGCGCTGGTGTGCGGCCAGGCTCTATCCCGATCTGCCCCTACGCCAGGCGGTTGCCCGGCTGACCGACAGCACCCCGATCCAGCCCGAGCCGCCGCTGCCCGGCCTGCCGCCAACCCGCGAGCAGCAGCAACAGGCCCGGCGTCTGGCCGAGGCAGGAACGAAGGAGGTTGAGCGGATCAAGGCGGCGCTGGAGCCGCGCAAACCACCGACAGAGACGAAGCCCCGCGCGAGGGACGCCCGAAAGGCGTGGGTGAGGGCGGGGCTCCGGGATTTGCGCGGTTCGTAGAGGTTCCCGAATGCAAGCCTGCTGCGCGTTGCAGGAGTAGGGCCTTGGTGCCATGTCTCCTTGAATTGGACGCTCTCTAACCTACCAACTGTAATGCACAGTCCGCTAGCCTCCTCAGCCTGTCGCCACTCACTGAGCCAAACCTGATCGTAGTGTGATAAAACCCCGCTTGCATGACGTGAGCCAGGGGATCAGGGACAGATGTTTATTTCTAGCGTGCGGGTGACTAATTTCAGGTCGCTCGTCGACTTGCATGTCGATTTTACGGTTTACACCGCTCTAGTTGGCCTTAACGATGCGGGTAAGAGCAATGTTCTCCGTGCTCTCAATCTGTTCTTTAATCAGGAAACAGATATTGACGAGCCGTTGGTGTTCGAGAGGGACTTCTCTCAGAAGGCGCGAGTTGGTAAGAAGAAGGCGCGAGAAATTGTTATTGAACTAGAGCTTCAGCCTCCAGCGCACTATCGCGATTCCGATGCGATAACTTGGCGAAAGGTCTATCGAGCAGGTCAACAGGCTCCATTCCCGGATGAGATTAGGCGCAAAGATGGGCAGCCTTTCTCCCCGAATTCCAGAGTCAACTATTGGGCGCGAAGCCTCGCTTTCGAGTACGTTCCAGCTGTTCGCGGCAGGCCCTTCTTCAATATTCTCAAAAGGCGCCTTCATGCTGCACTGGCAGCAACTGTGGCTGAAAAGCTGAAGGAAGCGTCGGGAATGTTCCTCGAGGGGCTTCGCGCAGAAGTTGCGAAGATTGAACAGGACTCGCTGCGCCTGCTTGATCTGAAAACAGAGTTCTCCCTGCCCGAAGATCTTGGTGACCTGTTTGAGGCGCTGGAGTTCAGCTCGTCAGACGTCGGGGTTCTGACTGCGCTTCACAACAGAGGCGATGGCGTTCAAGGGAGGCATGTCCCACTTATTCTGAAATTTTTGGCGGAACAGCGAAAGAAGAATTCTGCTAAGGGTAAGCCCGCGCCTGAGACCATCTGGGGTTTCGAGGAGCCTGAGAATAATCTTGAGCTTGCAAAGCAGGTGGAGGTTGCTCGTGAATTTGGTGAGTACGCTAAGGATGTACAAATTATAGTAAGCACCCACTCTCCGGCGTTCTATAAGGTCGCAAAGGATAGCGATTCCGGATCCATCCAGTTTGCTGCTCGCATCGATGGGCGAACTCAATTTCGCGACGAGCCGCTGCCTGAGGCGGTTGACGGGACCCTGGGGCTGATGCCGTTCGTGGAGCCGTACTTGGATCGCGCGGAAGTGGAGCGGGAGAAGGTCCTGGAGGCGCTGACGCAACTTCGCAATGAAGGCTTGCTCTATAAGGGTAATGCACTTTTCATTGAGGGCTCCTCGGATCAGGTAATCCTGCTCGGCGCGCTACAAGTTCTGGATATTCAGCTCGATGCCAAGATAGAGGTCGTAGAAGGCAGGGGGGGCGGTGCGAATTGGGTGGCGGACAGGTGCATTGCACGCGCGGCCCTGGCAGATGTAACCGGCAAAACCGTTGCCCTGCTGGATGATGACGATGCAGGACGGGCGGCAGCCGAGCGAATTCGAATGGTCTGCGAAGCGCTTGGTCGGGCGGGGAAGGTGCGGTGCATCTTCGTGGGGAGAGATAACGGTGACGACCATGTCAGGGCAATTAAACAAAGCGGCATGGGAATTTCTTGGGCTCTTGATGAATTGTGTGACGTTTACGAATGGCGCGAGGCCGAGAAGAAAGGATGGCTTGAACCCCGAACTGATGAGTTACTCAAGCTCAACTTCCAGAAGCTCGGCGGAGATATGAATCTGGCGCAGTTGATCGAGAGCCGGGTGGCTTCTGAGGACCACCGAAGGATTGTCGCCAATTCGATAATTCCAGAGCGGAAAATGGCCTTTGCCCGGGCGGCTGCCGATACGATGGCTGTGCTTGGATACGTCCCTCCGTCCCTGGAGCGCCTGATGAAGCAGCTGAAGGAGGCGTTCTCGTACGCCAAGTAAGTGTTGCGTGTGAGTGGGCACTGTACTGACGAGCCGAAGGCGTCCGCTGCAAGACGTCTCCAGGGAGCCGAATATCAAAATGGGAAGTTGACCAGCTTCGGATCGCTGGGTGGCGGAGCGGGTGTCATCGTTCCGTATGGCGTTGAAAAGCAATGAATAATGCCGGATTGCAAATCCGTTTACAGCGGTTCGATTCCGCTTGAGGCCTCCAATTGAAAAGCCCTGACTCCGGTCAGGGCTTTTTTGTTGGCTACGATCGCTTTCCCGCTGGCGCGATCGTTGCGCGGCCTGGCGGCCAGTCATGGCGGATCCGGTGGCGCTACACTGGTCTGATGAACCAGATTGATAACTTCCGCGGCGCCTTGCTCGGCCTCGCGTGCGGCGATGCCGTCGGTACCACGCTGGAGTTCAAGCCTCGTGGCAGCTTCACCCCGATCACCGACATGGTGGGTGGTGGGCCGTTCCAGCTGCAGCCGGGGCAATGGACCGACGATACCTCCATGGCGATGTGCCTGGCCGAGAGCCTGGTGCGTTGTGACACCTTCGATGTGCACGATCAGATGAACCGCTACGCCAACTGGTACCGGCATGGGTACTGGAGTGCGACCGGCGAGTGCTTCGATATCGGTATGGCAACGCGGGCTGCGATCGACCGGTTCCTGCAGGATGGCCATCCGCTGGCGGGTAGTGACGACCCACGCAGCGCTGGCAATGGCTCGATCATGCGTTTGGCGCCGGTGGCATTGCGCTACGCCGGGACCCCCGACCTGCAGGCAATGGCCGAGCTGAGTTCGCGAACGACGCACGCTGCGCAGGAGTGCCTGGAGGCGTGCCGCTTGCTGGCGGTCGCGCTGGAGCGGGCGTTGGCAGGTGGCACCCGTGACGCGGTGCTGGATCTCAGCAATGTCCCCGTCGAGAGCGCGCGGCTGCAGCAGATCGCGGCGGGCGGCTACCGCGGTGCCGCGCGTGAGCAGATCCGTGGCAATGGCTATGTTGTCGACAGTGTCGAAGCTGCACTCTGGTGCTTTGATCGCCACGACACCTTTGAAGCCGTCGTACTCGAGGCGGCCAATCTTGGCGAGGACGCCGACACCACGGCCGCCATCGCGGGGCAGCTGGCGGGCGCATTCCATGGTGCGCGCGGAATCCCCGGGCGGTGGTTGCAGCGGCTGGCCCTGCGTGCCGAAATCCAGGCGCTGGCCGATGCGCTGCACGCCTTGAACCAGGGCAGCGACCGCGCTGCGTGAGTCGGGTTCCCTGCCCGTGAACTGCGCCGGCAGGACGCTCCCTGCCGTCGCCATTTCCGACGCCGCGAGGGAACCCGTGCGGCAGCTCGCATGCCGCGGCCGCCAGTCTCAGCCACCCACGACATGGAAAGGCGCTATGGTCGGGTTCCACGTCTCAGGGAGCCGCAATGGCGAGCAAGGACATCACGCGTCGCTTCAGCCACGGAGCGAAACGGAAATGAGCAAAGTCATGGCAGATGTGCGTTGGCTGACCTTTCGCTTGAAGAACGGGCAATCCATCGGGCCGGAGCGGCTGAAGGACGGATGGGTGATTGCCTCGGAAACCGCCCGCTGCGAGGTCCGCCGCGAGCATATCGAGGGATCGGGCCTGGTGTATGCGCTGTATGCGCCGGCCAGCCTGGCCTCACCGCGGCGCGCGGAAATGCGCATGCGCGAATTCCTGATGAGCTCGGGCTACACCTTCACGATGGGCACGCTGGGCGGCTGACTGGGCCCGTCATGGTTGCGCTCGCACGGTCAGCGCCTGGCCCTGCATGCCGATCGGGCGGCGTGCATCGTGCAGCACCATGCTGGTCAGGCCGAGGCCTTGGCGGCTGAACAAGACACGCCACCCGAGCAGCCCCTTCCGGCACGGTGGTGATGCGTTGGGCACGCGATGGACTCAGCGTTGCACTGCTTTCAAGGCGTCGACCACCTGTGCCCCAGAAAAACCACAGTGTCCTTCGCCCACCGGCGGCAACACGCGTGGCAGCGGGCGTGCGCCAGCCCGTACGGCCAATTGCGGATACACCGTCTGCATGTGCGGCACGATGGTCGGGTCGTTGTGGTTGAACTGGATCACCAGCGGTCGCTTCAGTGCGCCGGTCATTGCCAGCGTGTCGCGGACATGCGCCTGTGCCGCAGGCACGGGATCGATGCGCTGAACGCCGGCATTGAACGCGGCGTCGTCACCGAATCCGCTGTACACCACCCCCAGGTTGCCGACCGGCATGCCGCCGCTGCGCGTGGCCAGTTCGTGCAGCACCAGCGCGTGCAGGCTGATGGTGCCGGCCAGTGCATCAGGGGAGACCTGCAGCCGCCGCGCCAGCACTGCGGCGTGCGACGGATCACGTTGCAGGGCATTGGCGATGCCCTGGTACAACTCGCCCTGTGGCAGCGCGGCGGCTTCGCGCGATACCAGGCCGGCGGCCGGCAGCCCATCGGCCTTGCGGAAGAAGTAATCGAATGCGACCAGCGTGGTCAGCAGATCGGTCGCGATCTGTTCGCCACCGAGATTGGCACCGCACAGCGATACACCGCCGGTGTAGTGCTGCGGGAAGCGTTCGAGGCTTCCGATGGTCACGGCACCGCCCATCGAGAATCCCAGCATCCAGGTGTGGCGGACATGCTTGAGTTCACCCACTGCCTGCTGGCGCAGGCGTTCCATGTCGGTGATCGCATCGGCCACCGCCCAGCCCTGGCTGGCATAGGCGCTCTGCGCGACGGCGTAACCTGCTGCCAGCAGTGGTGCGGTGCTGTCATTGGCCGCCATGGGGGCGGTGCGCGGCACGCCGACCGGTTCATAGCCATGGGCCAGCATTACCAGGTCGCCGTTCCAGTCGGCAGGCACATCCAGCCGCCACGGTGCGCCCTGCCGCTCGCCGCTGAGCGTGCGCGCTGCTGGCGGCGGTGCAGCCAGCGATGTCATCCAGGGCAGCAGGCAGAGGGCAAGTGCGCATCGAAGCAAGGGTCGCATCGGGGTCATTCCATGCGGGAATGGCGCCGAGCATAGATCCCTGCACCACCTTGCGCGCGCTGCACTGCCGCAGGGCATTGCCGGTTGGCGGTGCCGCGCTTTACGCCGGCGGCATGGCCTGCACAGCATCGCGTCGATTATCCGCATTCCCCACGGGAAGGCGGGGTAGCGCGCGGTCATCACGGCCAAGCAACCTGCCCGGGAAGGCGGGTTGCATGCAGCGCTCTCCCGGGTAATGAATCCACCAAGGAGAATGCAGATGCACGACCTTTCATCGAACGACGCTGCGCCGACGCTGCACCTGGTGTGCGGCAAGATCGGTGCCGGCAAATCCACCCTGTCGCAGCAGCTGGCGTTGAAGCCGCGCCACGTATTGATCAGCGAAGACACGTGGCTGGCGGCGCTGTATCCGGGCGAAATCCATTCCATTGCCGACTATCTGCAGCGTGCAGCCACGTTGCGCAATGTGCTGGCCGATCATCTGCGCACATTGCTGCAGGCCGGTGTTTCGGTGGTGCTCGATTTTCCATTCAATACGCCAGCCAGCCGCGCGTGGGCACGTGAAGTGTTCTCGCCGGTTGGCGCTGCACATCAACTGCATTTCCTCGACATTGCCGATGAGGTCTGCAAGGCGCGGCTGCGCGCGCGCAATGCTCTCGGCGAACATCCGTTCCGGGCCAGCGACGAGGAGTTCGAACGGATCACCCGCCACTTCGTTGCACCGGCCGCGGAAGAGCGCTTCGTGGTGATGCGCTATACCGAGGCAGGCCCGGCGTAGCGCAGCACCAGGCGGCCGTCGTCATGCTTGCGCAGCTGCATGAATTCGAGCCGGATCACTCAGCCAGTGCCGCCCCCTCAACCGCCGATTCCGATACGATCTGTCACATTGCGTTAGTCTCGCTTGACCCGGAGTCCCGTCATGGTCGACCGTCTCGCCATTCTGCTGGAACGTTTTTCGGTCACCGCCTCGGTGTTCCATGCCGGCGCGCTGTGCGGCATCAACACGCTGGAGGGCGAGGATGAAGCCGGGCAGTTGCACCTGGTGCGACGTGGCCCGCTGCAGGTCAGCCACGGCCAGCAGACCGTGCAGGTCGAGGTGCCGAGCCTGCTGCTGTACCCGCGGCCGATGCCGCATCGGTTCAGTACCGATCCGCAGCACGGCGCCGACATGGCCTGCGCCAACCTGCATTTCGAGGGTGGACGGCTCAACCCGATCAGCGCCGCATTGCCCGATTTCATCTGCCTGCCGCTGGCCGATCTGTACGGCGGCAACGCAGCGCTGGAACTGCTGTTCGAGGAAGCCTTCGAGCAGCGCTGCGGGCGTGCGGCGATGGTCAACCGGCTGTTCGAGGTGGTGATGATCCAGGTGCTGCGCCAGCTGATGGAAGGTGGCGAAATGCGTGGTGGCCTGTTTGCCGGGCTGGGTCACCCGCGGCTGCGGCTGGCGCTGGTGGCGATGCATGAAGCGCCCGCACAGTCCTGGACCCTGGAAGACCTGGCCGAGGTCGCCGGCATGTCACGCAGCGTGTTTGCTGCCAGTTTCCGTGAGGCGATGGGCACCACGCCCGGTCAATACCTGCAGGGCTGGCGGGTGGGCCTGGCGCAGCAGGCACTGCGCCAGGGCAGACCGCTCAAGCGGATTGCCGACGATGTGGGGTACGGCAGCGAAGCCGCGCTGTCGCGCGCATTCAAGGCGCACACCGGGCAGTCGCCGCGCGAGTGGCGTGGGCAGGCCCGCGCCGGCGCGGCCTGAGCTTCAGCCCAGCACCAGCCGGGCCAGTTTCATGCCACCGAACAGGCCGACCAGGCCCAGTGCCACCGAACCGCCGGCGTACAACGCTGCCAGGCCGTGCTGGCCGCGCTGCAGCAGCACGCCGATTTCCAGCGCATAGGTGGAGAACGTGGTGTAGCCGCCGAGAACGCCGGTGGCCAGCAGCAGGCGCAGCTGCGGCGAGGCGCCATTGCGCAGGGCGAAGGCTTCGACCAGCACGCCCATCAGCAGCGCGCCGCTGATGTTGATCAGGAAGGTCGACCATGGCCACGGGCTGCCGACTGCCACCCGCGTACCGATCAGGTTGCAGGCATGGCGAAGGCAGGCGCCGAGCCCGCCGCCGATGAAGACCAGCAAGTAGTTGTTCAATGCGTGCATCACGTGCCTCGGGTACGGGTTCGCTGATTCGATGGCGAACGCCGAGGGCAGGCACGGCCCGCCATCGACGAACGCCGGTTCGTCCTGGCAGGAGCCATCAGCCCTTTCAGGCGGTTATCGGGGGAGCCCCATCCCCATCGGCGACCATGCTACCAGCGGTAGTGCATTCACGTCATCGAGGTCGTCAGCACCCGGATGACCTTGCTGCGGCTGAAGCCGTCCATCAGCAGTTCGAAGGCCAGCAGGTCCAGGGCCGCGTGGCGGCGGTGGTCGATCTCCAGGCCCTTCTCTTCCACCAGATGGCTGACCAGTTCGTAGGCGTCCTGCCAGACATCCAGGTGGGCCTGGCTGGGGATATAGGTATTGCCCCGCTCACCGACGCCAAGCCCGCTCACGCCATACAGCAGTTCACGCGCGTCCAGCTTGGCCGCATCGGCGATGCGGAACAGCTGTTCGGCCTTCACATGGGCGGGGCTGACGTGGTCGTTGAGCCAGTTGCTGATGGTTGCCGTCGTCGAATCGGCGGCGCGGGCCAGATCGGCCGGGCGAGGGTGCCCGGCTTTCTTCATGGCAATGGCGAGTCGTTGGCCGAGAGTATTCATCTATGCAAGCCAGCTTAACGCGTGGATCGCAAAGATCCCTTGTTCCAAGAATAAGTCTGGTTAACAGAAGGACCGACCGTGACCGAATTCTGGAGCAAGGGGCAGGTGCGCACCCGGCTGGGTTTCCGCACCGATGCCGAACTGGCGCGCTTCTTTGGCATAAGCCGATCTGCAGTGTCGCAATGGCCCAAGGATTTCCCGATTCCTGCGTTACGCCAATACATCCTGCATCAGCGCTATCCCAACCTGTTCCCGGCAACTGAAGCCACGCAGGGCGAATAAGCCTCAACTGCGCCGCCTTTTGTCGCATATAGCACTCTAAGTGCCATTTGCTAAGTATGCTTAGCAACATAGGAAACTTTGATGGAACAGGGTCGGGCTATCGATGAGGCCTACCAGGGCAGAGGCTGGATGAATCGGGTAGGTTGTCGGCTCCGGCCCATCCGGGAAGCCTGTCATCCCGTATGTGGTTTCGTGAACGATTAATAATTTCGATCACGAAAGTCGCTGCATGTAATTGACCTGTCGTGAAATCTATGACTAATTGGCATCAACCGGGCGTGAAGCCCGGGAGTCTTTCAGTAGCTCGCAAGTGAGTCGGTAGACCGTCAACGATGCAGAACAAGTCCAACGGAGGTCGTATGGAATACGGCATGCATGGCTTGGCTGAACGGGTACGCCGCGAACTGGAAGCCAGTTATCACAAACACGGATGCGGTCCGGCGTTCTGGGATACCTACCAGCAGGTGCTGGACCGCCTGGTCCCGCAGGGGACCGAGCGTACCGAAGTCACCAATGAAATGGCGCTGATCATCGAACAGCTCGGCATCGTCCGACGTGCGCAGCTGGTGCCGCCGCACGCCAACGGGCCGCGTTGACCCGTTGATTCAAAGCAGGCGCCAGGCGCCACAGGCCAACAGCGCCAGCAGCATTGACAGCAGTGCCAGGGTCCGCGGTCGCCACCATTGCCGCGGTTGCCCGGCCATGGCCTGCGGACTGCAGTAGCGCACCAGCCCCGGGCCGAAACCGGCCTGGTGCTGCTGCCGCGAGCAGGCGTCCAGGCAGGCGCCGCAGGCCAGGCAATCGGCCTGCGGTCCCTGGCGGATGTCCAGCTGCATCGGGCAGGCGCTGACACACGCGGCGCAGTCGGTGCAGTCGCCCAGGCGATCGGCGCTGAAGGTGGGCATCGGTCCGGCCAGCAGCGGATGTGCGGCGCGGAACACGTAGTCCTGTGCGGTGGTCGGGTCGAGCAGGCCCCGTCCGCGTCCGAGCACGCCCCCCATGCCCGGAGGGCGCATGCCGCGCGGTTCGCCGCGGCGCGCGTCGTACAGCATGCGTGGTGTATGTGGATCGATCAGCAGTGGTTGCATGCGCGCGAACGGGCACAGCGAACGGCACACCTGCTCGCGCAGGAAGCCGGCATTGCCCCAGGTGGCGGCGGCATAGAACAGCACCCAGAGTGTTTCCCAGCCGCTCCAGCCGGCATGCGGAGCGGCGGCCAGCAGTCCGGCGATCGGGCTGAACAGGCCGACGAAGGTGATGCCAGTCCACAGCGACAGCAACCCCCAGGCGACCTGGGTGGCCGGGCGCACGGCTGGCACTGGCAAGACCTTGGCCATGCCGTGCGCGATCCAGTCGAAGGCACGGCGCCACAGCGTCTGCGGGCAGGCATGACCGCACCAGATGCGGCCGGCGAGGTGGGTGAGCAGCGCAAGGCCCACCGCCAGCACCGCCAGCAACCCGATCAGCACGCCGACATCGCCGGGCCACAACGTCCAGCCGAACAGGTCGAAGCGCCGTGCGTTGATGTCCAGCAGCAGGGCCTGGTGTCCATTCCAGCGCAGCCATGGCAGGGCATAGAACAGGACCAGCAAGAGCGCGCTGAGCGCGCCGCGCCAACGCCAGGGGCGTGGGGTTCCGGTTCCGGTACAGGGCGTACTCATCCCAGCGGCAGCTCGTCGTCGTCATCGCTCGGCAGGGGCCGCTGCAGGTACCAGGTGACTGCGCTGGAAAGTGCGGTCACCGACCAGAACATGAAGAATCCTGCCGTATAGCCCAGTTCACGGCTGATCGCCGTGCCCGGGAAGCTGATCGCCTGCAACCGCAGCGGGTCGACGAAGGCGAAGAACACCACGCTGGCCAGGCCGGCAGCGATGAAGCTGGGCCAGAGGATGGCGCCCCAGTGCTGGATCAGCTGCTGGCGGCGGCTGGGAGAGGGTCTGTTCATGCTGTCCCGGATCGGAATGAGGGCGGCGCGTATACTCCGCCGAGGCCGGCGCAGCATCCGCAGGGCATGCTTCCTGCAATCGTGGCAGCCTAGGTGCAGCGGACTGCGCCGACATTGATCTGGATCAACGGCGGTGCCGGCCGGCTGCGGCACACTGCCGGCACGCTTTGGGTACCCCGATGAACGCAATACCGCCACCTGTCCTGCCCGTCGCCTCGCCCGGGCTGTGCACCGAGCAGGAAGTGACCCGCCTGGTCCACGACTTCTATGCGCGCGTGCGCGAGGAAGAGCGGTTGGGGCCGGTGTTCCAGGCGCATGTCCACGACTGGCCGGAACATCTGGCGCAGCTGGTCGATTTCTGGTCGGCGATGCTGCGCGGCACGCGCCGCTTCAAGGGCTCGCCGATGTCCAAGCACATGGCCATCGAGCTGGACAAGGACTTGTTCGATCGCTGGCTGGTGCTGTTCCGGATCACCACCGCCGAGTGCGGCAACCCGCCGATGCAGGAGCTGGCCAACGACGTCGCCGCGCGCATCGGTGACACCTTCTGGAAGCGCTACCAGATGCTGCGCTGGCCGCAGGTGGGCCTGCCGGTGCTGGGAATCCCCACCCGCGATTGATCTGGGTCAAGGCGGTCATGGCCGTCCGGCGCGATGCTGGCGGCATGGACACGTTCTCTCCCGCCGCCGGTGGCCTGGCCTGGACCTTCGACCCCGACCTGCTGCGCCGGCATGACCGGCCGGGGCCGCGCTACACCTCGTATCCGACCGCGCCGCACTTCCACGATGGCTTCGACGCGCCGGCGCTGCGCCAGGCGATCGCCGACAGCAACCAGCTGGCGCGCGCGCTGTCGCTGTACGTGCATGTGCCGTTCTGCTCCAGCCCCTGCTTCTACTGCGGCTGCAACCGGGTGATCACCCGCGACCGCGGTCGGGGCCACAGCTACGTCGCGCGCGTGCTGGCCGAGGCCGACCTGCTGGCGCCGCAGTTCGAGGACGGCCGTGAGGTCATCCAGCTGCATCTGGGCGGTGGTACGCCGAACTTCCTCGAGGCCGAGGCGATGACCACGCTGGTGGAGGGGCTGCGCCGGCGCTTCGATTTCAGCGATTCGCCGCAGCGCGATTTCTCGATCGAACTCGATCCGCGCTTCATCGATACCCGCGATGTCGCCATGCTGGCGCGGCTGGGCTTCAACCGGGCCAGCCTGGGCGTGCAGGATTTCGATCCGCATGTGCAGGAATCGATCAACCGCATACAGGGCGTGCAGCAGACGCTGGACATCCTGCATGCCTGCCGCGACAGCGGCATGCGCTCTGTCAACGTCGACCTGATCTATGGGCTGCCTGGACAGAGCCTGCAGGGATTCGGCCGCACCCTGGAACGAGTGCTGGCATTGCGACCGGATCGCCTGGCGGTGTATGGCTACGCACACCTGCCACACCTGTTCCGCGCGCAGAAGCAGATCGACGAGCGCCGGTTGCCTTCACCGGAAGACAAGCTGGCGCTGCTGGGCCTGGCGGTGGAGAAGCTTTCTGCTGCGGGTTACCAGTACATCGGCATGGATCACTTCGCGCTGCCGGAAGAGGACCTGTCGCGCGCGCAGCGTGCCGGCCAGCTGCATCGCAACTTCATGGGCTATACCACCCACGCCGATACCGACCTGCTCGGCCTGGGCGTGAGTGCGATCAGTCATATCGGTGCCACCTACAGCCAGAATCCGCGTGACCTGCCGTCGTGGGAGGACGCGGTGGACCAGGGCCAGCTGCCGGTCTGGCGCGGCGTGGCACTGAGCGCCGACGACCAGCTGCGCGCTGAACTCATCCAGCAGCTGATGTGCCAGGGCGAGGTGGACGGTGCCGTGCTGGGCCAGCGCCATGGCGTCGATTTCGAGCAGTACTTCGCCGAGGACCTGCGTTCGGTGCAGCGGTTGCAGGAAGACGGCCTGGCCGAATACCGCGACGGTGTAGTGCGCGCCAGCGAGCCGGGTCGGCCGCTGCTGCGGCTGCTGGCGATGTGTTTCGACCCCTACCTGCGCGCGGCGCATGAACAGCCGCGTTACTCGCGTGCAATCTAAGGTGTACTCGCGCAGCGCGGTTGGTGCCCGGAGCCGGAATCGAACCGGCATGGGGTTGCCCCCGGCGGATTTTAAGTCCGATGCGTCTACCAGTTTCGCCATCCGGGCCTGCAGCGCGGCGCCGATTGTAGCCCAGCTGCAGAATCGCAGCCGGATTGCCGTGGGGCGGCAGCGTGTTTAACTGTCGCTCCCATTCATGTCATAGTCCCAACCATCGTTCCCAGGGGGGGGAGCCGCACGATGTCGCTGCACGCGATTGCCTATGCCAGTGAGGCCCGCGCCGATCTGCAGACAACCGATCTTGACCGCCTGCTGGCCGATGCCACGGCATTCAACCGTGTAGCCGGTGTCACCGGTGTGCTGATGTTCGATGGCAGCCGTTTCCTGCAGTACCTGGAAGGCCCGGAGGACGGTATCGATTCGGTGTACCAGCGCATCGTCAATGCGCGCAGCCATGGCCAGCTGAAGGTGCTGTGCCGCGCGCCGGTGGCGCAGCGGGCGTTTCCGCGCTGGTCGATGGGAACCCGGCGCATTGATGCGGAGCTGCTGGCACAGATCGTTGAATCGGCGTGGCCGGGCTTCCTGCTTGGCAGCGGTGGCTTCGAGCGCCTGCGGCAGGCCTGGACCGGCGCCGATGGCGAACTGGAACCGGCCGCGGTCGCACTGGGCTCCTGATCCCATCTTGGCGGGCAGGCGCCCGGGCCGTTACGCTGTCGCCTTTCTGGCGTGGAATTACACGGAGTGGTGCAGCGAATGAGCAGGTCGGCCGAATCCATGGCGGCATGCATGCCGTTGCGCGGGACATGCCAGTGAGCGCGTCCCTTGCGGCAGCGGAGACCCCGCATTTTGCGGTGATCGGCCTGGGCTACGTCGGCCTGCCGTTGGCGGTGGCCTTCGGTCGGCACTGGCCGACGCTGGGCTTCGACATCGATGCCGATCGCATCGCCGAGCTGCGCGATGGCCAGGACCATACGCTGGAGGTGGAGGCCGACGAGCTGGCCAGTGCTCGGCAGCTGCAGTACGGCAGCGATCCGGCCTTGCTTGATGCATGCAACGTCTACATCGTCACCGTGCCGACGCCGATCGATGCCTATGAGCAGCCCGATCTGGAGCCGTTGCGTTCGGCGACGCGGCTGATCGCCAGCCATCTGCGCGCGGGTGACCTGGTGATCTACGAATCCACGGTGTACCCCGGCACCACTGAAGAAGTCTGCGTGCCGCTGCTGGAAGAAGGCTCGGGCCTGCGCTTCAACGAAGACTTCTACTGCGGTTACAGCCCGGAGCGGGTCAGTCCCGGTGACCGCCAGCGGCGCCTGGCCGACATCCGCAAGATCACCTCGGGGTCGACAGCGGAAGTGGCTGCGGTGATCGATGGCCTGTACCAGCGCATCATTGCCGCCGGCACGTTCCCCGCGCCATCGATGCGCGTGGCCGAGGCGGCCAAGGTGGTCGAGAACATCCAGCGCGATGTGAACATCGCGCTGGTCAATGAGTTGGCGCTGATCTTCGACAGGCTGGGCATCGATACCCAGGATGTGCTCGATGCCGCCGGCAGCAAGTGGAACTTCCTGCCATTCCGGCCGGGCCTGGTCGGCGGCCATTGCATCGGCGTGGACCCGTATTACCTGCTGCACAAGTCCGAGAGCGTGGGCTACCACCCGGACCTGATCCACACCGCGCGGCAGGTCAACAACCGCGTCGGTGAGCATGTGGCGTCGCGGGTGCTGGCGATGCTGGCCGAACGCGGCCGCGAACCAGTGCAGTCGCGCATCCTGGTGCTCGGTGTGACCTTCAAGGAGGATTGCCCGGACCTGCGCAACAGCCGCGCGCTGGAGCTGGCGCAGCGCCTGCGTGATGCCGGCGCTCAGGTCGAGGTCAGTGATCCCTGGGTCGGCCCGGCGGCATTGGCCGATGAGGGCGTGCAGTGGCTGGCCGAACCCGTGGCAGGGGTCTATGACGCGGTGGTGCTGGCGGTTGCCCATGCCCGCTTCAAGGCGATGGACGAGGCGGGTATCCGGTCGCTGCTGGCGCCGGGCGGCCTGGTCTACGACGTCAAATCGGCCTGGCCACGCAACGTGGTTGACGATCGCCTGTAAACCCGGGCGGCGGGCAGCACGGTAGACTCGCAGGCAGTTGCAACCAAGGAACGCCATGCACCGGTATATCGTCTACCTGCTCGCCATCCTGATGTTCCCCATCTGCCTGTGGTTGGCCACGATCTGGCCGGCCTGGTACTGGGGCGTCGGCCTGACCGCCGCGATGGTGGCTCTGGGGACCTGGGACCTGCTGCAGAAGCGCAGCACGCTGCGCCGCAACTATCCGGTGATGGCACACTTCCGCTACGGCCTGGAATCGATCGGTCCGGAAATCCGCCAGTACTTCGTGCAGAGCGACCTGGAGGACGTGCCGTTCTCGCGCCAGCAGCGTGCACTGATCTACCAGCGGGCCAAGAACGAGATGGACACGGTGCCGTTCGGCACCCTGCGCAGCACCTACGCGGTGGATTACGAGTGGATCAACCACTCGCTGGCGCCGACCGCCATCGCCAAGCACGATTTCCGCGTACTGATCGGCGCCAATTGCACAAAGCCGTATTCGGCGAGCGTGTTCAATATTTCGGCGATGAGCTTCGGCTCGCTGTCGGCCAACGCGATCCGCGCACTGAACGAAGGCGCACGGCGTGGTGGCTTCTACCACGACACCGGTGAAGGTTCGATTTCGCCATACCACCGCGAGATGGGCGGCGATCTGGTGTGGGAGATCGGCTCGGGCTACTTCGGTTGCCGTGACGAAAAGGGCGGTTTCAGTGAAGAGCGCTTCGTCGCCAACGCCACCCATGATCAGGTCAGGATGATCGAGATCAAGCTGTCGCAGGGCGCCAAGCCCGGTCATGGCGGCGTGCTGCCGGCGCCAAAGGTGACCGCCGAGATCTCGGTCACCCGTGGCGTGCCGATGGGCGTGGACTGCGTATCGCCGTCGCGTCACTCGGCGTTCTCGACGCCGGTCGAACTGCTGCAGTTCGTCGCCCGTCTGCGCGAACTGTCCGGCGGCAAGCCGGTCGGTTTCAAGCTGGCCATCGGCCACCCGTGGGAGTGGTTCGGCATTGCCAAGGCGATGCAGGAAACCGGCCTGCTGCCGGACTTCATCGTGGTCGACGGTGCCGAAGGCGGTACTGGCGCAGCACCGGCGGAGTTCGTCGACCATGTCGGCGTGCCGATGCACGAAGCACTGTTGCTGGTGCACAACACGCTGGTCGGCCTGGACCTTCGCGAGCGGATCCGCATCGGCGCGGCGGGCAAGATCACCAGCGCCTTCGACATCGCGCGCACCATCGCGCTGGGTGCCGACTGGTGCAATGCCGGCCGTGGCTTCATGTTCGCGCTGGGCTGCATCCAGTCGTTGAGCTGCCATACCGACAAGTGCCCGACCGGCATCGCCACCCAGGACCCGGCGCGCTGGAAGCACCTGGATGCACCGGACAAGGCCACCCGCGTGTACAGCTACCACGAGCACACGCTGCACGCCCTGAAGGAGCTGTTGTGTGCGGCCGGCCTGAACGATCCGGCCGAACTGGGGCCGGAGCACATCCTGCGTCGTGTTTCGCCTGTCGAGATCCGCTCGCTGGCGTCGCTGTATCGCTACCTGGAACCGGGCGAGCTGCTGCACAAGGTGCCGGATCATGCGGTGTTCCATGCATTCTGGGCCGATGCACGCAGCGATTCGTTCCAGCCGCCGCCGAAGATCCAGGCGCTGCGCGCCAGCAAGTCGCGATAATGTGTTGCTGTAGAGCCGAGCCCATGCTCGGCTGCTTCTCTCATCGCGATGTTGGAACGAAGAACAGCCGAGCCGAGCATGGGCTCGGCCCTACAGGGAGATGTCATGCGGTTCAGGACCGGCACCATCGACGATGTCGCCATGCTGTGGGCACTGCGCACGCGTTGCGTTCGCGAGACGTGCAGCAGCCATTACCCGGCGGAGGTGATCGATCCGTGGTCTGCTTCGCCGCCGCCGTCGCAGTACGCACGGCTGCTGGGGCAGGGAGGCTGCGTGGTGGCCGAGGACGGGCAGGGTGTCCTGCTCGGGTTCGGCGTGTTTGATACCGACGCCAATGAAGTCGATGCGCTGTTCGTCGATCCGGATCGTGGCGGCACGGGCATCGGCCAGGCGCTGATGCAGCGTCTGCTGGCGATGGCCGATCGTGAGCGCGAGGTGGTGCTGTCAGCCTCGCTCAATGCGGTGCCGTTCTACCAGCGGCAGGGATTCATTGCCGTGCGGGAGGAAGCCTACCCGCATCCCAGCGGCGTGGCGCTGGCTTCGGTGAGCATGCGCAGACCATGGTGAGCGCCGGGGATTGTTGAGCCGAACCATGCTCGACTGCTTCATCGCCTGAATCAAAGGCAGTCGAGCATGGCTCGACTCCACAATGCGGGCGTCACCGCCCAGCCAGCCACCCGATCACGCCCTCGGCGGCGCGCAGGCCACTGGCATAGCACGCCGTCAGCAGGTAGCCCCCCGTGGGGGCCTCCCAGTCCAGCATCTCGCCGGCACAGAACACGCCGGGTACTGCCCGCAGCATCAGGCCATCATCCAGCGCATCCAGGCGCACGCCGCCGGCAGTGCTGATCACCTCGGCCATCGGCCGTGGACGCAGAAGGCGCAACGGCAGGCGCTTGAGCGTGGTAGCCACGGCAGGCAGGTCGTGGCCCGCATCCTTGCCAAGGATCTCGAACACCAGGGTGGCCTTCACCGCATCCAGGCCGGCCTGGCGGCGCAGATGCTCACCAAAACTGCGACCCTTGCGCGGCCGCGAAAGATCGGCCAGCAGGCGTGCTTCATCGCGTCCCGGCACCAGGTCCAGCCACAGCATGGCATGGCCATCACGGTTGATGGTCTCGCGCAGGTCTGCGGCCAGCGCGTAGATCAGGCTGCCTTCGATGCCGTACTCGCTGGCTACGCATTCGCCCTGCAGCGACTGCGGTTGTCCGGCCAGGTCGAGCCAGTGCGCGACCACCGGCTTCAACGGTGCGCCTGCATTGCGCTGGGCGAAGAACGGCGTCCAGTCGATGTCGAAGCCGCAGTTGGCCGATTGCAGCGGCGCAATGTCCACGCCTCGTGCCTGCAAGGGGGCGGCCCAGGCGCCATCACTGCCCAGCTGCGGCCAGCTGCCGCCACCCATCGCCAACACGCTGGCATCGGCGTGGACATCGATCTCGCCGGCTTCGGTGGCGAAGCGCAGCGCGCCGTCGTTGCCCCAGCCGATCCAGCGGTGGTTGGCATGCAGGCGCACGCCCTGTTCCTTCAGTCGGCGCACCCAGCCGCGCAGCAGCGGCGCAGCCTTGCGGTCGACCGGAAACACGCGGCCGGAGCTGCCCACATAGGTCTCCACGCCAAGGCCGGCAGCCCAGTCGCGCAATGCCTGCGCATCAAAGCCATCCAGCCAGCGGCCCACGGTCGTGGACTGCTCGCGGTAGCGGCTGTCGAACAGCGGCCGCGGATCGGAATGGGTGAGGTTGAGACCGCCCTTGCCGGCGATCAGGAACTTGCGGCCGGGTGAGCCCTTGGCCTCGTACAGGTCCACGTCCAGCCCCGCGGCGCGCAGGCGCTCGGCGGCGAACAGGCCGGCCGGGCCACCGCCGATGACGGCGACCCGATGGGGCAATGCGGTATTACGGCTTGACATCGAGCAGCTCGACATCGAACACCAGCGACGAACCGGCCGGAATCGGGCCGACCCGGCGGTCGCCGTAGCCGTAATCCGGCGGGATCATCAGCGTGCGCTTGCCGCCGACCTTCATGCCGGCCACGCCCTCATCCCAGCCGCGGATGACCTGGCCGGCGCCGAGCGCGAAGGTGAACGGCTGGCCGTGCTTGAAGGAGCTGTCGAAGGTCTTGCCGTGCTTGGTTTCGGTGCGGTTGTCGTAGATCCAGCCGGTGTAGTGCACGGTGACCTTGCTGCCGGGAACGGCTTCGGTGCCGGTGCCAGCGACGGTATCGATGCGCTCGAAGGTGGTCAGGGTGCCGCCCGGCGGCGGACCGGAGGGCTCGCTCGAGCAGCCAGCGGCGGCGAGGGACAGCAGCAGGGGAAGCAGCAGGCGGCGCATCGGGTGTCTCCAGAAGGGCGCAGGGCGAGGGCGGCAAGGGTAGCGCATCGGCGCCGGGTATCATGGCGGCATGGCAAAACTCCTGCTCAATCTGCGCAATGTCGGCGACGACGAATATGCCGATGTCTGCACGCTGCTCGACCAGCACGGCATCGCCTGGTACCGCACCGAACCCAGCCCCTGGGGTATTTCCAACGGTGGCCTGTGGCTGCGCGAGGACGCCGATCATCCGCGCGCGAAGGCGCTGATGGCCGGGTACCAGGCGGCGCGCGGTGCGCGCGTGCGGGCCGAGCGTGAGCAGGCGTTGCGGGATGGCACGGCGGAGACCTTTGGCAGCCTGTTCCGGCGGCGGCCGGTGTTCGTGGTGCTGGTGCTGCTGGGCATGGCCGCTGCGGCGGCGCTGGTGCTGCTGCCGTTCGTGCTGTTGCGGGGGTAAGGGGCTTCTGGCCGGGTTGCACCCGGCACCCGCGGTAGTGCCGGCCGCTGGCCGGCAACAGCAACAGCAACAGCAACAGCAACGGCAGGCAATCCGTGGCGGGCAGGGCGGTGTGGGCAGGCGGGACACGCCGTAAACCCATCCTTGGGGGCTCGATGGCGCCATCCATGGCGCCAACGGTCCCGCCTGCCCACACCGCCCCGCCTCTGACAGATTCCGGGTGTCTGCCGGGCTTGGGGTCGGATCCCTCTGCTGCGCAGAGGGCTCTGACCCCTGAATCTGTCTGTGCGGGCTGGAGGCGCTAAAATGGCAGGATGATCGCCAACACCGCTGCCTACCATTTCGCCGTCATCGACGCCCCCCAGGCCCTGTGCGACCAGCTGCTGTCGCGTGCCCAGGCGGCCGGGTTGCGGGGCACGATCCTGGTGGCGGGCGAGGGACTGAACCTGTTCCTGGCCGGTGAGCCGGAGGCGGTCGAGGATTTCTACGCCGCGCTGCATGCCGATGCGCGTTTTGCCGGGATGCGGGTCAAGACCAGCCTGAGCGAGCACCAGCCGTTCGCGCGGCTGAAGGCCAAGGTGAAGGACGAGATCATCAGCTTCCGCCGCGATGACGGCCAGCCGCTGGACTATCCGCGTGCACCGGCGGTCGATCCGGCCACCGTGCAGCGCTGGCTGCGGCAGGGCCACGATGACGCCGGCAAGCCGGTGGTGATGCTCGATACCCGCAACCTGCAGGAAGTGGAGTACGGCACCTTCAAGGATGCGCTGGTGCTGCCCATCCACAAGTTCACCGACCTGCCCGAGGCGCTGGCGCCGCATCGCGAGGCGCTGAAGGACAGCACCGTGGTCAGTTTCTGCACCGGCGGCATCCGCTGCGAGAAGGCCGCACTGTGGATGGCCAACGATGGCATGGACAACGTGCTGCAGCTCGATGGCGGCATCCTCGGCTACTTCGAGGAGGTGGGCGGCGAAGGTTATGAAGGCCGCTGTTTCGTGTTCGACGAGCGCGTGGCGCTGGATGCCGAACTGAAGCCGATGGTCGACCAGCCGCTGCCGGAGCCGCGCCCCAGCGCGTTCTGACACGCTTCTGTAGAGCCGAGCCCATGCTCGGCTGCCTTTTGTTGATCAACAGCAGCCGAGCATGGGCTCGGCTCTACACGGTCCGGCAGGCCCTGAACCGGCTCCGCGGGAATCAGCATCCCGCCACCGTCACTGGCCGCTGCGCCTGGCCGACCCCATGCAGGGGGGATCCTGAGACGGAAAACCGCTGATGATCCCGTTGTCGATCCTTGACCTGGCCCCGGTCTGCGAGGGCAGTGACACCACCGCCGCCTTCGCCAACATGCTGGAACTGGCCCAGCACGCCGATGCGCTGGGCTACCGCCGTTACTGGCTGGCCGAACACCACAACATGCCCGGCATCGCCAGCGCGGCCACGGCCGTGCTGATCGGCCATGTCGCGGGCGGCACCCGGCGCATCCGCGTCGGTGCCGGCGGCATCATGCTGCCCAACCATGCGCCGCTGCAGGTGGCCGAGCAGTTCGGCACGCTGGCTTCGCTGTATCCGGACCGCATCGATCTCGGCCTCGGCCGTGCGCCGGGCACCGATCAGCCCACCGCGCGTGCACTGCGCCGCTACTTCGACAGCGCCGACCAGTTCCCGCAGGACGTGCGCGAACTGCTGCACTACTTCGAGCCGGTACAGCCCGGGCAGGCGGTGCAGGCGGTTCCGGGCGGTGGCCTGCGGGTGCCGACCTGGATCCTGGGGTCCAGCCTGTTCGGCGCGCGCATGGCCGCCGCGATGGGCCTGCCCTATGCGTTTGCCTCGCACTTTGCGCCCGATGCCATGGACGAGGCGCTGGCGGTGTACCGCCGCGAGTTCCGCCCCTCGGCCACGTTGAAGCAGCCGCACGCGATGCTGGCCCTGAATGTCGTCGCCAGTGACAGCGAGGCCGAATCGCGCCGCCTGTTCACCAGCCAGCAGCAGAGTTTCGTCAACCTGCGCCGCGGCCGGCCGGGCAAGATTCCGGCGCCGATCGACGACATCGAAGCCTTCTGGGAGCCGCACGAAAAGCTCGGCGTGGAGCGGGCCCTGGCCTGCACCGTGCTCGGCGATCCGCAGCAGGTGGCCGATGGCATCGCCGCGTTCGTTGAGCGGCACTCGCCGGACGAGCTGATGCTCACCGCCAACCTGCATGACCACCGTGCGCGCCTGCGTTCGTTCGAACTGGCGATGCAGGCCTGGCATGCCCGCCACGCGGGCTGAACAATGGCGTCACGGCCCGTTGCAGCCGCGACGGGTCTGATGGGGGCTCTTCCCGTTGGAGCCTCCCATGGCGGATACCCGCGCCGAACACATCGCCCAGCTGGCCGAACTGATCAAGGACGTGGAGGTGGCGATGTTCACCACCACCGGCGTCGACGGACGACTCTACAGCCGGCCGCTGGCCACCCAGCAGGTCACCTTCGACGGTGACCTGTGGTTCGTCATCACCGCCGACAGCCCGAAGGTTGCCGAGATCGCGCTTGATCCGCACGTCAACGTGGCCTATGCCTCGCCGTCGAAGAACACCTACGTATCGGTGGCAGGGCGCGCGCGCATCGTTGACGACCGCGCGAAGATCGAGGAACTGTGGTCGCCGGCGATGAAACTGTTTTTCCCGGGCGGCAAGGACGACCCGAACCTGCGCCTGATCCACGTGCGGGCCGACTCGGCCGAGTATTGGGATGGTCCGGGTACGCTGCTGGGCAAGGCGTTGAATTTCGTGCTGTCGGCGGTGCAGGACGAGCCGGCGCAGTTGGCCGACAATGGCTTCATCGATCTTCGGTGAGGATCGATGTCCGGTATTGGTAGTGCCGGGCGCTGGCCGGCAGACCTGGAAACGTGGCAGCCGGCCAGCGGTCGGCTCTACCGGATTCCGGCTCAGAACCAGCGCTGGAACAGGTCCACCGTGTAACCCACCAGCTGTCCCGAACTGAAGCCGAAGAAGGCGATCGCCGCCAACGCGGCGATCCAGTTGAACAGCATCAGCGCGCCATCGCGTTCCAGCAGCGCCAGCGAGAACAGCAGCAGCTGGAAGCCGAACAGGAAATTGGTGAAGGGAATCGGCAACGAGAGCAGCAGGCCCAGCAGCACCAGCAGCAGGCCGCTGAAGGCGTGGGCGGGGAGGGGCGTCAACAGCTGCGGCAGGCGTGGCCTCAGCATCCTGTCCAGGCGCCGCAGTGGGCGGTCGATGCGGTCCAGGAAACGGTGCATGGTGCCGCGCTTGGGTCCGCGGCGGGCAATGAAGCCGGGCAGCCACGGCCGGCGCAGGCAGAAAAGCATCTGCAGGCCGATCAGGATCACCAGCGGGCCGCTGACCGCGCCACCCATGCCCGGGATCGGGATGAACGAGGGCAGGATCGCCACGAACAGGAACACGCCGAACGCGCTCTGCTGCAGGTTGCTCAGGATCTGGCCGAGCGGCATGTGCTCGGCGGGGTCGCCGGAAGCGAACATCTCCAGCAGGGTGCGAATGCCCTCGTTGCGGTAGGCCGGGCGCTCGGCGCCTGGACCCTGGCCGGCCTCAGGCGGTGAGCTCATCGGCCTGCTCGTCGGACAGCGTGCGCAGCAGCAGCTTGTCCACCCGCGCACCGTCCAGGTCGACCACTTCGAAGCGCCAGCCGGCCCAGTCGAAGTACTCGCCTGCGTGCGGGATGCGGCCGAAGTAGTGGATGCACATGCCGGCCAGGGTGTAGTAATCGCCGTCCTCGGCATCGGGCAGCTCGTTGCTGCCGATCAGCTCGCGCAGGTCTTCGATCGGCAGCGAGCCATCCACCAGCAGCGAACCGTCCTCGCGGGTCACCACCAGCGCGTCTTCATCGGCATTCTCCACCGCCTGCAGGCGGCCGACCACGGCGCCCATCAGGTCGCTGATGGTCACCAGGCCCTGGATCTCGCCGTACTCGTCCACCACCAGCGCCATCGACTGCTGTTCCTCGCGGAAGATCTCCAGCAGCTTCATCGCGTGGGTCGATTCGGACACGTAAAGCGGTTCGCGCAGGGTCTGGAACAGCGCGTTGTCGCCGCGCGCCATGCGCGTGGCCAGCGATTTCAATTCAAGTACGCCGACCACGTCCATGTCGTTGTCGCGGTACACCGGGTACCGCGAGAACTCGTGCTCGGCCATGATTTCCAGGTTGCGCTCCAGCCCGGCCTGGGTGTCCAGCCAGGCAATGCGGTTGCGCGGGGTCATCAGGCTGTCGGCGGTGCGGTCGCCCAGGCGCATGACGCGGTTCATCATGTCACGCTCGTGGGCGTCGATTACACCGGCTTCGTGGCTCTCGGCCACCAGCATGCGGATCTCCTCTTCAGTCACCGAGGCGACTTCATCCTTGCCCAGGCCGAACAGGCGCAGCACCAGCTGGGTGGTCCTGGACAGCAGCCAGACGAAGGGCAGGGCCAGCTTGGCCAGCCAGCTCATCGGCATCGCGACCAGGCCGGCAATGGCCTCCGAGCGGGTCAGCGCCAGGCGCTTGGGCACCAGTTCGCCGAAGATCAGCGTGATGAAGGTGATCAGGCTGACGGCCAGCGCGGTACCGATGTTGCCCGCGTACGCAAACCCCGGCATCAGCCCCTGGATCCAGCCGGCGAAGGCCTCGCCCAGCGCCTCACCGCCGAGGTAGCCGGTCAGCACGCCGATCACGGTGATGCCGATCTGCACGGTGGACAGGAAGCTCTCCGGCTTCTCGGACAGCTCCAGCGCCTTGGCCGCGCGCTTGGAGGTGGCAGCCATCTGCTTCAGGCGGCTCTTGCGCGAGGTCATGACCGACATCTCGGACATGGCGAAGAAGCCGTTCAGCAGAACAAGCGCGAAGACAATCAGGATCATTTCAAACACGGGCGTCGTCCCCGGTTGGTGGCAGGGAGGGCGGGTGCTGGCGATGGCGGCAGGCGCTCAGGAACGGGAGCCGGCGCGGCGCAGGGGGATAAGGGTCGTCGTCCATAAGGTGCGCCCGAAGGCGCGCTGGCATCTTAGCAAAGGGGCATGGCAGGGTGGCAACCGCCTGTTCAGGTTGGGGGTTCCAAGGCCTCGAAAGGGGGCGGGGATACCCGTGATGGTCATCTAGCCGTCATAATTCCATCTGGTGCCGTCCTTCCCGCGACGGCTGACAGGTTTCTCAATGTTCTCTCTGCAGACCATTTTCGGTTCCGGCAAACAGTTCTACACCCTGCTCGATGAGGCTGCCGTCGCGGCTTCCGACGCCGCCAAGGCGCTGCATTCCATGCTGCGCGAGGCCGACCGCCAGCCCGCACTGGACGCCTTCAAGCTGGCCCGCCTGCGCGAACGCGCGGCCTCGGACAAGATCAGCCAGGCGCTGGTGGACAGCTTCATGACCCCGATCGAGCGCGAAGACATCGAAGCGCTGGGCTCGGCGCTGTACAAGATTCCCAAGCAGATCGAGAAGTTCGCCGACCGCTATTCGCTGGCCACGACGCACCTGGAGCACATCGACTTCGCGCCGCGCGCGGCGATGCTCGAACAGGCCGCCGGCGTGGTGGTGGAGATGGTGGCCGACCTGCGCCACATGAACCTGGACCGGATGACCGCGCTCAACGAGAAGCTGCGCTCGCTGGAGAACGAGGCCGACCGCCTGATGCTCGAGCTGTACCGCGACATCTATTCGGGCCGCCTGGACAACCTGCAGATGTTCCTGCTGAAGGAATTCTTCGAGATCCTGGAAAAGGCCATCGACCGCTGCCGCGAGGCTGGCGTGGTGGCGTACCAGATCGTGTTGAAGAACAGCTGACGGACGCCGCCGCATGTTGACCCTTGTCCTGGTGGTGATCCTGGCCGCGCTCGTCTTCGAGTTCATCAACGGCTTCCACGACACTGCCAACTCCATTGCCACCGTGGTGGCGACCAAGGTGCTCTCGCCCGGCTGGGCGGTGATGCTGGCCGCCTTCATGAACCTCATCGGTGCACTGACCGGTACCGCGGTGGCGCTGACCATCGCCTCGGGCCTGCTCAACACCAACGTGGTCGAGGTCACCCCGCAGGTGATCCTGTGCGCCCTGCTGGGCGGCATCATCTGGAACCTGATCACCTGGTGGAAGGGCCTGCCGTCCTCGTCCTCGCACGCCCTGATCGGTGGCCTCTGCGGCGCCGGCCTGGCTGCCGCCCACAACAACTGGGACGCGCTGATCTGGTCCGAGCGCCTGGGCAGCTGGGCGCAGAACAAGGGCCTGCTGTGGAAGGTGTTCGTGCCGATGATCACCTCGCCGATCGCCGGCTTCCTGCTCGGCATCGTGGTGATGGTGCTGCTGTGGGCGCTGATCGCCGGCCTGGCCAAGATCGGTGGTGCCATCGGCCGCCTGGCCCGTCCGCGCATCGTCAACGCCTTCTTCGGCAAGGCGCAGATCGCCTCGGCGGCCTACATGGGCTTCGCCCACGGCCACAACGACGCGCAGAAGACCATGGGCATCATCGCCATGACTCTGATCGGTGCCGAAGCCACCGGCGCATTGAACGACCTGCCGTCCTGGCTGGCCTTCATGCACCCGGACGCGCATGCCGGTGACGGCATCGCGATGTGGATCGTGCTGACCTGCGCGGTGGTGATGGCGGCCGGTACCGCTTCGGGCGGCTGGAAGATCATCAAGACCCTGGGCCACAAGATGGTCAAGCTGCACCCGATCCACGGCTTCGCCGCGGAGACCAGCTCGGCCACCATCCTGACCCTGGCGGCCCACTTCGGCATGCCGGTCTCGACCACGCACAGCATCTCCACCGCGATCATGGGCGTCGGCTTCGCCAAGAACCCGCGCTCGCTGAAGTTCGGCGTGATCGAGCGCATCGTCTGGGCCTGGATCCTGACCATCCCGGCGGCAGGCGGCTGCGCGTACCTGATCCTGAAGCTGTTCGAGCTGTTCGGCTGGACCTGATCGCCACGCCAGGGTTGTAAACGAAAAGCCCGCCATATCAGGCGGGCTTTTTCATGGGCAAGAATTTTTCCGCACCCACCGTGTCGACCAAGGTCGACACCTACCAGAGCAGAATCAGGGTCAGGGCCCGTTGCCAAGCAACGGGATCCGCCCCGTGCCGACCAACGGTCGGCACCCACCAACAGCCCTCAGGAAGCCAGCTTTTGCAGTTGCCGTTGCCGTGGCTGTCAGCGGGTGCCGGGCCGCAGGCCCGGCCAAACCCCTTCAATTACGCTGGAACAACGCCTGTACATCCTTGCGGAACGCCGCCTGGCTGTCCGCCCGGCTGTAGAACATGTGCCCGCCCGGATAACTGCGCACCTGCACCCGGTCCGGATTGCTGCCCATCGTCGGCATCTGGTCCACGGTCAGGATCGAGCCCATGAACGGGCACGACAGGTCGTTCCAGCCATGCACGATCAGCACCTGCAGATGCGGGTCGATCGCCACCGCCTGGCGCAGCTGGGTCACCGCACCCTGGCGCAGTTCGCCATTGCGGTCCCACAGCCGGTTCACGTCGTAGTTCAGCGCCTGGTAGCGCGCATCTACTTTCCAGCCGACCACGCGCGTCACGAAGTCGACCATCGCCGTGGTGGTCGGCGCGATGATGCTGTCCAGCAGTGGATCGTTGGCGCGCTGCTCCGGATCATTCGGGAACGGATCGAACGCGGTCACGTTGGAGTCGTAGCGGCTGCCCAGCGTGCCCTTGTCGCGGAACACTTCACGCAGGTAGGCCTGGGTCTCCAGGCGCCCGCCAGCGCGGCGCACGAACTGCGGGTCCAGTCCGGTCAGCGCGGTGACCCGGCGCAGCATGGCTTCCGTAGCCTGCGGATCGCTGCGGCCCTTCATCAACGCGGTGGCGTAATCGCCACGGGTGTACTCCACCACCTCGCGCATCGCCGCATCGGTCAGCTTGCCCTGGCGCTCCAGGTGCGCCGCGGCGATCGACGGCAGCGTCTGCATCCACGCCATCGGCGAGACATCGGCGTTGTCTTCCAGGGTCGGGCTCAGGTAGGGCGAGACCAGCACCAGTCCGTTCATTGCCACGCCCAGCCGGGTCTGCAGGAAGTGGGTGATGCGCGGGCCGCGGTAGCCACCGTAGCTCTCGCCGGTCAGGTACTTGCGCGAGGCCATGCGCTGGTTGCGCAGCAGCCAGTCGTAGATCGAGCGCGACAGGTATTCGACGTCGGCACTGGGGTTGTAGAGCGCTTTCTTGGCTTCATCGTCGCCGATCCGCGCGCGGCTGAAGCCGGTACCGACCGGATCGATGAACACCAGATCGGTGAAGTCCAGCCAGGTGCCCGGGTTGTCGTGCAGGGTGGCCGGCGCCGATGCGCTGTCACCCTCGGAGCCGAAGGTCACCACCTTGGGCCCGATCGCGCCCATGTTGAGGTACACCGACGACGCACCGGGGCCGCCATTGAGCGCGAAGGTCACCGGCCGGTCCTTGCCCGGCATCGTGTAGGCGGTGAACACCACATCGGCGATCACCTTGCCCTTGGCATCGCGTACCGGCAGGGTGCCGACGGTGGCGGTGTAGTCCAGGGTGCGGCCGGCCAGGCGCATGCTCTGGCGGGCCGAGGCGTCGGCGGGCAGCGCAGGCGCTTCGGTCTTGTCGTCTTTCGGGTCGGGCTTGCCCTCGGCGTCGGACGCGGCCAGCACGCTGGCAGGGGCGATGAGCAGGCCGACGCAGAGCGCGGCAGTGTGCAGCAGGGACTTCATGGCACCGGTTCGGCAGCGGAAGGGGGTTCCGATGCTAGGCCGGTGGCGGGCCATGCCGTATGTGTCCAAAGGCATGGCCGTGCGTTGAGCCCGCTACTGGCCAGATTGGGTCAAGCGGGGAGGGTGGCTGCGGCGTCGTCATCGGCCAGCAGGCCGTAGACGGCCGAGTCGGCCAGCTGCCCCTGGATGCGCCAGCGCTGGCGCAGCACCCCCTCGCGGTGGAAGCCCAGGCGATCCAGCACGTGCGCGGACGGCGCATTGCGCGGGTCGATCTCGGCTTCCACCCGATGCAGGTGCAGGGTGCGGAACAGGTAGGCCAGTACCTGTTGCAGGGCCTCGTGCATATAGCCCTGGCCCTGGCGATCGGGTGCCAGCAGGTAGCCGATCTCGGCGCGCGCCGCATCGCGGTCCACCGCGAATACCACGCAGATGCCCAGCAGCGGACCTTCCAGCGATTCGCGCACGGCCAGCTTCAGCTGGGTGCCGATGGCATGGGCGGCGAGGTCATCGTCGATCTGCTCGCGCGCTTCGGCCAGTCGCGTCCAGGCTGGATGGTTCCACCATCGCATGACATCCGGGTTGGACTGCAGCGTGAACAGCGCGGCGGCATCGTCACGACGGATCGGGCTCAGGACCAGCCGTGCACTGTGCAGCGGCAGGCCGGGGAACAGCAGCGAGTGGCTGGCCAATACGATGGTCCACACGGGTGGACGCGCATTATGGCGCTGCCGGGTTTGCCGATGGGGGCGTAATGCCGAGGGCGCATGAACCGGTAGTGCCGGCCGCTGGCCGGCAGTCGAGGTTGCCGGCCAGCGGCCGGCACTACCGGGCAACCGGGTCAGAGCCCTTTCCTGCGGAAAGGGATCCGACCCCGCTCCGGATCAGACTTCCAGCGAAGCCAGGTCGCCCTTCGACTCCAGCCAGCCCTTGCGGTCGGACGCGCGCTTCTTGGCCAGCAGCATGTCCATCAGCGAACGGGTCTGCTCGCCATCGTCCACGGTCAGCTGCACCAGGCGGCGCGTATCCGGATGGATGGTCGACTCGCGCAGCTGGTTCGGGTTCATCTCGCCCAGGCCCTTGAAGCGGGTGACGTTGACTGCGCCCTTGATCTTCTCGCGCTCGATCTTGTCCAGCATCGAACGCTTCTCTTCCTCATCCAGGGCGTAGAACACCTGCTTGCCCACGTCGATGCGGAACAGCGGCGGCATTGCCACGAACACGTGGCCGGCATCGACCAGCGCCGGGAAATGCCTGAGGAACAGCGCGGTCAGCAGGGTGGCGATATGCAGGCCGTCGGAGTCCGCGTCGGCCAGGATCACCACCTTGCCGTAGCGCAGGCCGGTGATGTCGTCCTTGCCGGGGTCGCAGCCGATGGCCACGGCCAGGTTGTGCACTTCTTCGGAGGCCAGCACGCTGTTGGACGACACTTCCCAGGTGTTGAGGATCTTGCCGCGCAGCGGCAGGATCGCCTGGAAATCCTTGTCGCGCGCCTGCTTGGCGCTGCCGCCTGCCGAGTCACCTTCCACCAGGAACAGCTCGGTGCGCGACAGGTCCTGGCTGATGCAGTCGGCCAGCTTGCCGGGCAGGGCCGGGCCCTGCGTGACCTTCTTGCGGACGACCAGCTTCTCGGTCTTCAGGCGCGCACTGGCGCGCTCGATGGCGATCTGCGCGATCTTCTCGCCCAGCTCCACGTTCTGGTTCAGCAACAGGCTGAACGCATCGTGCGCGGCGCCCTCTACAAAGCCGGCGGCCTGGCGCGAGGACAGCCGTTCCTTGGTCTGGCCGCTGAACTGCGGGTCGGTCATCTTCAGCGACAGCACGAACGACACCCGGTCCCACACGTCTTCCGGGGCCAGCTTGACGCCGCGTGGCAGCAGGTTGCGGAAGTCGCAGAACTCGCGCAGCGCCTCGGTCAGGCCGGTACGCAGGCCGTTGACGTGGGTGCCATGCTGGGCGGTCGGAATCAGGTTGACATAGCTTTCCTGGACCAGCTCACCTTCCGGCAGCCAGGCCACGGCCCAGTCCACCACCTCGGTGTCCTTCTTGAGGTTGCCGACGAACAGGTCGGCCGGCAGCGATTCGCGCTCGCCCAGTTCCAGCTTCAGGTAGTCGCGCAGGCCGTCTTCGTAGTACCAGGTATCGACTTCACCGGTGGCTTCGTCGGTCAGCTTGACGGTCAGGCCCGGGCACAGCACGGCCTTGGCGCGCAGCAGGTGCTTCAGCGCGCGCACCGCGAACTTGGGCGTGTCGAAGTACTTCGGGTCCGGCCAGAAGCGCACGCGGGTACCAGTGTTCTTCTTGCCGACGGTGCCGACCACCTCCAGCGGCGTGGCGCGGTCGCCATTGCGGAAGGTGATGCGGTGTTCGGCACCTTCGCGCTTGATGTGCACCTCCACCAGGGTCGACAGCGCGTTGACCACGCTGACGCCGACGCCATGCAGGCCGCCGGAGAAGGTGTAGTTGTTGTTGCTGAACTTGCCGCCTGCATGCAGGCGGGTGAGGATCAGTTCGACGCCCGGGATCTTCTCTTCCGGATGGATGTCCACCGGCATGCCGCGGCCGTCATCGCTGACCTCCACGCTGCCGTCCTTGTACAGGGTGATCTCGATCGAGCGGGCATGGCCGGCGAGGGCCTCGTCCACCGAGTTGTCGATCACTTCCTGCGCCAGGTGGTTCGGGCGCGCGGTGTCGGTATACATGCCGGGACGGCGCTTGACCGGGTCAAGGCCGGACAGGACTTCAATATCGGCGGCGTTATAGCGGGCGTTCATCTATCTTCTAAAGCGCGGAGCGACGCGCAAGTGTGCGGTCTGGACGGCGATTTTGCACGCCTGCGGTTCAGCCTCGGCGCCGGGGAGGGGGTAAAATGGCAGCCGCTGGAATCTGAACGCCGGCGGCCCCATCGGGTCGAAACATCCAAGCCATACCGCGAGGAGGACCTCATGAAGAAGTTGCTGACCGTTGCAATCCTGGCCGCTGCCGCCGTTGCAGTGCCGCTGGTGGTGGCGCAGAACGCGGGCCAGCCGGCCCCGCAGCAGGGTGACCAGGCCGACAAGGCGCAGGCCGAGGCCGATGCCAAGGCCAAGCGTCGTGCCCAGGCCAATGCCGAAATGAAGGCGCAGGGCCAGCCGGCCCCGCAGAAGGAAGAAGAGGAAGAAGCGCGCAAGAAGCGCTGATCCCGCAACCTGCCAAGCGCCCTTGCGACAAGGGGTGCGCAACGGAACGCCCCGCTCAGCGGGGCGTTTCTTTTTAGGAACGTGGCGTCTGCCCCTTGGGTTGGCGGCCATCAATCTGTAAACTATGGCTTTCCGGGAGTAAGTGCGTGTCCACCCTTTGCGAATGGGCTGGAGCGGCCAAGCGTGGCTTCCAGCATGGCGGGTCGCAGGTGACGGTCGATTTGGCCGGCACGGCCGCCCCGACCTCGCACGATGGTCCCCGTCCGGCGCCTGCCGCCGCACGGATCCGCACCTCCCTCGCTGTCCCAGCGAACCGGAAAACCCCCTCCGAGCACCATGCCCGCCCTCCGGGTGCGCGTGGTGTTGCCGTTTTCCATTTCCAGACAGGATGCTTGCAGCCATGACTCCCTTGATTTTCGTAACCGGCGGCGTGGTGTCCTCGCTCGGCAAAGGCATTGCCGCCGCGTCGCTGGCCGCCATTCTCGAAGCCCGTGGCCTGAAGGTCACGATGATGAAGCTCGACCCGTACATCAACGTCGACCCGGGCACCATGAGCCCGTTCCAGCACGGTGAGGTGTATGTCACCGACGACGGCGCCGAGACCGACCTCGACCTGGGCCACTACGAGCGCTTCGTGCGCACCCGCCTGAGCCGCAAGAACTCGGTCACCACCGGCCGCATCTACGAGAACGTGATCCGCAAGGAGCGCCGCGGCGACTACCTGGGCGCGACCGTGCAGGTCATTCCGCACATCACCGACGAGATCCGCCGCTGCATCGACGAAGCCACCGAAGGCTACGACGTGGCGCTGGTCGAGATCGGTGGCACCGTCGGCGACATCGAGTCGCTGCCGTTCCTGGAAGCGATCCGCCAGGTGCGCACCGAGCGTGGCCCGGAGAAGGCGCTGTTCATGCACCTCACCCTGGTGCCGTACATCGGCGCCGCCGGTGAGCTGAAGACCAAGCCGACCCAGCATTCGGTGAAGGAGCTGCGTTCGATCGGCATCCAGCCGGACGTGCTGCTGTGCCGTTCCGAGCAGGCCGTGCCGGATTCGGAGCGCCGCAAGATCGCCCAGTTCACCAACGTCTCCGAGCGCGCAGTGATCAGCGTGCCGGACGTGGACGTGCTGTATCGCATTCCGTCGGGCCTGCACGCGCAGGGCCTGGACGAGATCGTGGTCAACCAGCTGAAGCTGGCCGACAAGGCCGGTCCGGTCGATCTGTCGATGTGGGAGGACGCAGTCGATGCGACCCTGCATCCGCTGGATGAAGTGACCATCGCCGTGGTCGGCAAGTACGTGGATCACCAGGATGCCTACAAGTCGGTCGGCGAAGCACTGAAGCACGGCGGCCTGCGCCAGCGCACCAAGGTCAACCTGAAGTGGCTGGAAGCACAGGATCTGGAAGGCACCGACATGGCCGCACTGGCCGATGTCGACGGCATCCTGGTGCCGGGTGGCTTCGGTGACCGTGGTTTCGAAGGCAAGGTGCTGACCTCGAAGTTCGCCCGCGAGCAGCACGTGCCGTACTTCGGCATCTGCTACGGCATGCAGGCGGCCGTCGTCGATTACGCGCGCAACGTGGTCGGCCTGGAAGGCGCCAACAGCACCGAGAACGACCGCCAGTCGCCGAACCCGGTGATCGGCCTGATCACCGAATGGCGCACCGCCACCGGCGATGTCGAGAAGCGTGACGACAAGAGCGACCTCGGCGGCACCATGCGCCTGGGCCTGCAGGAACAGCGCCTGAAGCCGGGCACGCTGGCCCGTGAGCTGTACGGCAAGGACGTCGTCGCCGAGCGCCACCGCCACCGCTACGAGTTCAACAACCGTTACCGCACCCAGCTGGAAGATGCCGGCCTGGTGATCGCCGGCAAGTCGATGGACGACACCCTGGTGGAAGTGGTCGAACTGCCGCGCGACGCGCATCCGTGGTTCCTGGCCTGCCAGGCACACCCGGAATTCCTGTCCACGCCGCGTGACGGCCACCCGCTGTTCATCGGTTTCATCCGTGCCGCGCGCGAGCGCAAGGCCGGCGGCAAGCTGCTTTCCGAAGCGCGCGCCTGACTTGTGAATGGGGGCTTCGGCCCCCATCCTGCATGCTTCAACCCCCAGCGCACCGGCCCGGCCGGTGCTGCGGACAACAAGGAAACGCCATGAAACTGTGTGGATTCGAGGTCGGGCTGGACCAGCCCCTGTTCCTGATCGCCGGCCCCTGCGTGATCGAGTCGATGCAGCTGCAGCTCGATACCGCCGGCAAGCTGAAGGAAGTCACCGACAAGCTCGGCGTCAACTTCATCTTCAAGTCCAGCTTCGACAAGGCCAACCGCACCTCGGGCACCGCGTTCCGCGGCCCGGGCATGGAAGAGGGCCTGAAGGTCCTGGCCGAGGTCAGGAAGCAGATCGGCGTGCCGGTGCTGACCGACGTCCATGAGTACACCCCGATGGACGAAGTGGCCTCGGTGGTGGATGTGCTGCAGACCCCGGCGTTCCTGGTCCGCCAGACCGACTTCATCCGCAAGGTGTGCTCGGCCGGCAAGCCGGTCAACATCAAGAAGGGCCAGTTCCTGGCGCCCTGGGACATGAAGCCGGTCGTGGAGAAGGCCAAGGCCACCGGCAACGAGCAGATCATGGTCTGCGAGCGCGGTGCCAGCTTCGGCTACAACAACCTGGTCAGCGACATGCGCTCGCTGGCGGTGATGCGTGATACCGGTTGCCCGGTGGTGTTCGATGCCACCCACTCGGTGCAGTTGCCGGGCGGGCAGGGCACCAGTTCCGGTGGCCAGCGTGAGCACGTGCCGGTGCTGGCCCGTGCTGCAGTCGCGGTGGGCATCTCCGGCCTGTTCGCCGAGACCCATCCGGATCCGTCCAAGGCCCTGTCCGATGGCCCCAACGCGTGGCCGCTGGACCAGATGGAAGCGCTGCTCGAGACCCTGATGGAGCTCGACGCGGTGACCAAGAAGCACGGCTTCTCGCGCTTCGCGTGAGTCGTGACCCGAGGGTGGCGCTGGAAGCCCAGCGTCATCGCCGGCACTGGAAACAGTGGCCCTGGGGCCTGATCGCACTGGGCCTGGCCGTGCTGTTCACCGTGGGCATGTTTGGCCTGGTGCTGATCGGTGCGGCGTCGGTGCGCCCCCCGGGTGATGGCAGCAGCGCGCTTGATCTGCGTGCGTATTTCATTGCGCTGCTGGTCGCGGAGCTGCTCGGTGCCGCGGGCTGCCTCGCGGCCGCGGTGCTGGCCTGGCGGCTGAATCGCGGCAAGGTGGCGGCTGGCTTTGCGATCATCCTGCTTTCGCTGTGGCTCGGCGCCCTGTTCTACGGATTGCTTTGATGAATACGAGCACGTCGGCGCGCGGCTGGCCCTGGGGCCTGGTCGCGCTGGGGCTGTCCGTGCTCGCCTGGGCGTCCCTGCTGCTGGGAGTAATGGCCTTTGCGGCCAGCTTCGGCTCGCCGGGTGACGGAAACCATGGCATCCAGGCCCTGCAGTACTGGATCGTGGCCGCGCTGGTCACGCTGGGTGTGTCTTTCGTCGGCAGCTTGGTGGCGATAGTGCTCGCCTGGCGACGCCGTCGTAGACCCGTCGCGGCGGCGGTGGCCGGCGCGTTGCTGGTGATGCTGGTGTCGCTGGCCCTGATCGTGATCGGGTCCAGCTGGGGCTGATGCCGCCCAGGCCATTTGGCAAGTGGCGGGCAGCCGGGGATAATCACGCGGCATTCGTTTTGTCGCCCCCTCTCCAGACAGGTAACCGGCCCGACCATGAGTACGATCCGCAGCATCCACGCCCGTGAAATCCTTGACAGCCGTGGCAACCCCACGCTGGAAGCCGAAGTCATCCTGGAGGACGGTTCGTTCGGTCGTGCCGCGGTTCCCTCCGGCGCCTCGACCGGCACCAAGGAAGCGGTCGAGCTGCGTGACGGTGACAAGACCCGTTATCTGGGCAAGGGCGTGCGCAAGGCCGTCGACAACGTCAACACCACGATTGCCGCCGCGCTGAAGGGCTTTGAGGCTACCGACCAGGCCGGCCTCGACCGTCGCCTGATCGATCTGGACGGCACCGAGAACAAGGGCCGCCTGGGTGCCAACGCGCTGCTGGGTGTTTCGATGGCCGCCGCGCATGCCGCCGCTGCATCGAACAAGCAGGCACTGTGGCAGTACTTGGCCGCCAGGACCGGCGTGACCCCGGCGCTGCCGGTGCCGATGATGAACATCATCAATGGCGGCGCGCATGCCGACAACAACGTCGACTTCCAGGAGTTCATGGTGCTGCCGGTCGGCTTCACCTCGTTCTCCGAAGCGCTGCGTGCCGGTACCGAAATCTTCCATTCGCTGAAGTCGGTGCTGAAGGGCCACGGCCTGAGCACCGCGGTCGGCGACGAAGGTGGCTTCGCGCCGGACTTCCGCAGCAACGTCGAAGCGCTGGACACCATTCTCGAAGCGATCGGCAAGGCGGGCTACACCGCCGGTGAAGACGTGCTGCTGGGCCTGGACGTGGCCTCCAGCGAGTTCTTCGAGAACGGCAAGTACAACCTGGTCGGCGAGAACAAGCGCCTGACCTCCGAGCAGTTCGTCGACTTCCTCGCCGACTGGGCCGCGCAGTACCCGATCATCACGATTGAAGATGGCCTGGCCGAGAACGACTGGGCCGGCTGGAAGCTGCTGACCGACCGCATCGGCAAGAAGGTGCAGCTGGTTGGCGACGACCTGTTCGTGACCAACCCGAAGATCTTCCAGGAAGGCATCGACTCGGGCACTGCCAATGCGATCCTGATCAAGGTCAACCAGATCGGCACCCTCAGCGAAACCCTGGAAGCGATCGCCATGGCCGATCGTGCCGGCTACGCCGCCGTGGTCTCGCACCGTTCGGGCGAAACCGAAGACACCACCATCGCCGACATCGCAGTGGCCACCACCGCCACCCAGATCAAGACCGGTTCGCTGTGCCGCAGCGATCGCGTGGCCAAGTACAACCAGCTGCTGCGCATCGAGGAAGCCCTTGGCGCCGGCGCGCGTTACGCCGGTCGTGACGCGTTCGTTTCGCTGAAGCGCTGAGCCGATGCGCGACTGGCGCTGGATGCTGCTGGTGCTGGCCCTGTTGCTGGGCTGGCTGCAGTACCGCTTCTGGTTTGGTCCGGGCAATTCGGGTGAAGTGATGATGCTCGAAGCCCAGGTCGCCAACCAGGAGCGGGACAATGAGGGCCTGCAGCAGCGCAATGATGCGCTCGCTGCGGAAGTGAAGGACCTCAAGGAAGGCCAGTCCGCCATCGAGGAACGCGCGCGCAGCGAGCTGGGCATGATCAAGCCCGGCGAGAAGTTCTATCGCGTGGTCGAGGATGCGCCGGTGCACCCGGCGCAGCCTGCGGCAGGTGTCAGTGCGCAGGTTGGCGACCACCCGGCGGACGTGCCATGAGTGCGGCGATCTGGGTCGTGGTTCCGGCTGCTGGCCGTGGCACCCGCTTTGGCGCGCCGTTGCCCAAGCAGTACCTGCAGGCAGGGGGGCAGATCCTGCTTGCCCATACCCTGGACGCCCTGCTGGCGCACCCGGCCGTGGCCGGGGCGATGGTGGTGATCGGCCCGGACGATGCCGACTGGCCGGGCTGGAACGAGTGGGCGGGCAAGCCGGTGCTGACCTGCATCGGTGGCGCGACCCGTGCCGCTTCGGTGCTGGCTGGCCTGCAGGCGCTGCCGGAGACGGTGCGCGCTGATGAATTCGTGCTGGTCCACGATGCCGCGCGGCCGAACCTGTCCCTGGTCGATCTCGGCCGCCTGCTTGAAGTCGGTCGTGCCGATCCGGTCGGGGCGATCCTGGCCGCACCGGTACGCGACACCCTCAAGCGTGCGGGCGACGACGGCGGCATCGATGGCACCGAGCCGCGCGAGCGGCTGTGGCGCGCACTGACACCACAACTGTTCCGCCGCCACCAGCTCAGCCGCGCGCTGTCCGAAGCCGCCGCCGCCGGTGTTGAAGTCACCGATGAGGCCATGGCCATGGAGCGCCAGGGCCAGCGCCCGCTGCTGGTCGAGGGCAGCGAGGACAACTTCAAGGTCACCACCCCGGCCGATCTGGACCGGTTCGAATTCGTACTTTCCCGCCGCGCCGGCTGACCGTCCGCGCGGCCCTGCAGCAAGGGTTGCATCCATGAGCACCGCACCGTTCCCGCCCGTCCGCATCGGCCAGGGCTACGACGTCCATGCCTTCGGTGAAGGCGACCACATCATGCTTGGCGGAGTGAACGTGCCGCACAGCTGCGGTGTGCTTGCACACAGCGACGGCGACGTGATCCTGCACGCCCTGTGCGATGCCATGCTCGGCGCACTGGCGCTGGGCGACATCGGCCAGCATTTCCCGCCCAGTGACGACCGCTGGAAGGGGGCCGACAGCAGCGAGTTCGTGCGCCACTGCGACAGCCTGCTGCGGGAGCGCGGCTGGCGCGTCGGCAACACCGACATCACCGTGATCTGCGAGCGGCCGAAGGTCGGCCCGCATGCGCTTGCGATGCGTGAGCGCATCGGTGGGTTGCTGCAGCTGCCGCTGGACGCGGTCAGCGTCAAGGCCACCACCTCGGAGAAGCTGGGCTTCACCGGCCGTGGTGAAGGCATCGCCGCGCAGGCGGTCGTGTTGCTGGTGGCGGCATGATCCCGCTGCCGTTGGCGTTTGGTGCGCCGTTGTTGACGGCGCGCATCCGCACCACGCCGGACGATTTCCAGGTGGATGAACTGCCGGCGTTCGAGGCGAGCGGTGAAGGCGAGCATCTGCTGCTGCACATCCGCAAGCGCGGCGCCAACACCGTGCATGTGGCCAAGGTGCTGGCAAAATGGGCGGGCCTGCCGGAAATGGCGGTGAGCTACGCCGGGATGAAAGACCGCCACGCGGTCACCACCCAGCGTTTCAGCGTGCACCTGCCCAAGCGCATTGCGCCGGACCTGGCCGAGTTGGCCAGTGACGAAATCGAAGTCATCGAGGCAACCTGGCACAACCGCAAGCTGCAGCGCGGCGCACTGGCCGGCAACCGCTTCAAGCTGGTGCTGCGCGAGGTGCAGGGCGATCCCGCCGCGATCAGCGAGCGCCTGCAGCAGATTGCCGCGCGCGGCCTGCCGAACTGGTTTGGTGAACAGCGTTTCGGCCGCGACGGTGGCAACGTGCCGGCTGCACTGGCGATGTTCGGTGGGCGCCGCATGCGCAAGGACCAGCGTTCGCTGCTGCTCTCTGCAGCCCGTTCGGCGCTGTTCAACCGCGTGCTGGCCGCGCGCGTGGAGCAGGGCAGCTGGGACCAGCCGCTCGATGGCGAAGTCTGGATGCTCGATGGCAGTCGCAGCGTGTTCGGCCCCGAGCCGTACACGGATGTGCTGGCCGAGCGGCTGGCGCGTTTCGACATCCATCCCAGCGCGCCGTTGTGGGGCGAAGGCGAGCTGCGCAGCACCGACGCTGCGCGTGAGCTGGAGCTGGCCGCGCTGGACGACGACGAGTCGAAGGCACTGCGGACCGGCCTGGAAGATGCGCGCCTGAAGCAGGAGCGCCGCGCGTTGCGCCTGCGTCCGGCGCTGCTGCAGCACCAGTGGCTGGCCGACGACGTGCTGGAACTGTCGTTCGCGTTGCCGCCAGGCTGCTACGCCACCGCCGTGCTGCACGAACTCGGCCCCGTCGAAGGCGCCTCGCAGGCCTGACAGAAAAAAGGGGACGGAGGGAATTAAGTCGTTTGTGGCACAAACGACTTAATTCCCTCCGTCCCCTTTTCAACGCCGCGCCAGCAGCACCAGTACCGCGCCGGTGCCGCCTTGTCCGGTCGGTGCCGAATGGAATGCCAGCACGTCGTTGCGCAGCCGCAGCAGGCGATCGACCAGGTTCTTCAGCACCGGTGCACCGCCATCGGACTGCAGTCCCTTGCCGTGGATGATGCGCACGCAGCCGTACTCGTGTGCATGCGCTTCCAGCAGGAACTGGCGCAGCAGGGCTTCGGCCTGTGCGGCGGTGGCGCCGTGCAGATCCAGTTCGTCCTGCACCGAGTACTGGCCGCGCTTGAGGCGCTGGAACAGGCGTGGTGGCAGGTTGTCGCGGCGATAGCTGGCCACGTCGCCGGCTTCCAGTGGCGCACTGTCGCGCAGCAGCCGGGCGAACTCGCCGGCCGCTTCGGCCTCGTCACGTTCGGCCATGCGCGCACGCGGTTTCGGCCGGGGCGCGGCAGGTGCCGGCTCGGCATCCTTGCGCAGCGGCTTCACTTCGCCGATGGCCGCACGGAACAATGCGGCCGGATCTTCATCATCAGGGTGCGACATGCGCACAGGGTAAACCGCCGGCGCAGGTCTGCCTATGACGGTTCGATGTCGGCCGTGACCGCTGACAGGGTAGGACCGGCGGCCCGCATGCGGCACAATAGACGATGCCCTTGCAGGGTCGACCGCTTCCGCAGGGGAGCGCGACGGTCCCGCCCACACTGCACGGTGATGGAATCGAATTCTTGGAAAATCAAGCGGTTAAATCGAAGATGCGAATCCTGGTCAGCAATGACGATGGTGTCGACGCCGCAGGCATCCGGATGCTTGCCGCGGTCCTGCGCGAGGCCGGTCACGAAGTCACGGTGGTTGCGCCCGACCGCGATCGCTCCGGCGCCAGCAACTCGCTGACCCTGGACCTGCCGATCCGGCTCAAGCGCATCGACCATTACACCGTTTCGGTGGCCGGTACACCCACCGACTGCGTGCACCTGGCGCTGACCGGCCTGCTTGAATTCGAGCCTGACATTGTCGTGTCCGGCATCAACAACGCCGCCAATCTCGGCGACGACGTGATCTATTCCGGCACCGTCTCGGCGGCGATGGAAGGTCGCTTCCTCGGCCTGCCGGCGGTGGCGGTCTCGCTGGTCAGCCGCAACCACGATCCGAAGCACTTCGAGACCGCCGCGCGTGCTGCGGTGGAGATTGTCGCCCGGCTCAAGGCCGATCCGCTGCCGGCCGACACCATCCTCAACGTCAACGTGCCGGACCTGCCGTGGAGCGAGGTCAAGGGCTTCGAGGTCACCCGCCTCGGCAACCGCCATCGTGCCGAAGGCTGCATCGCGCAGAAGGATCCGCGCGGCAACGAGGTGTACTGGATCGGCCCTGCCGGCCGTGAGCAGGATTCCGGTCCCGGTACCGATTTCCACGCGGTGCGCACCGGCCACATCTCGATCACCCCGATCCAGGTCGACCTCACCCGCTACCAGGCGCTGGAGAAGGTCGCCAGCTGGGTCGGCGGCCTCAGCGCCGCGCTGGACCAGCCGGCATGAGCCCACGCCTGCGATTGCAGCCGGAAGCCGTCGGTATCGGCATGACCTCGCAGCGCGTGCGTGACCGCCTGGTCGACCGCCTGCGCGAAGCCGGCATCGTCGACGAGCCGACCTTGAACGCGATCCGGGTGGTGCCGCGCCATCTGTTCATCGATGAAGCCCTGGCCTCGCGTGCCTATGAAGACACCGCGCTGCCGATCGGCCATGGCCAGACCATCTCGCAGCCCTGGGTGGTTGCGCGGATGACCGAGGCAGTGCTGCAGGTCTCGCCGAAGCGGGTGCTGGAAGTCGGCACCGGTTCCGGTTACCAGGCCGCCATCCTTGGCGCGTTGGGCCTGGAGGTCTACACCGTGGAGCGCATTGGTGATCTGCTGCGCCAGGCCCGCAAGCGCTTCCGTGCGCTGGGCATGAACATCCGCACCAAGCACGACGACGGCCGCGTCGGCTGGGCCGAGCACGGCCCGTTCGATGCCATCGTGGTCACTGCGGCGGCGCCGGCACTGGTCGACGCCCTGATCGAGCAGCTGGCCGAAGGCGGCCGCCTGGTGGCGCCGGTCGGTGGCCCTGGGGCGCAGTCGCTGGTACAGCTGGACCGCAAGGCCGACGGCAGCATCGAACAACACGTGCTGGCGCCGGTCACGTTCGTGCCGCTGCTGTCTGGCATGCTCGACTAATCCACGGAGCAGGGTTGCATGAAGATTTTCGGGCCGCTGTACGAGCGGGCGATGAAGTGGGCGGCGCACGAACGCGCGCCGACCTACCTGACGGTGTTGAGCTTCTTCGAGGCGATCATCTTCCCGGTGATGCCGGAGGTGATGCTGGCGCCGATGTGCGTGGCCCAGCCCAAGCGCGGCTGGTGGTTTGCCACCCTCAGCCTGGCCGGCTCGATGGTCGGTGCGCTGGTCGGCTACGCGCTGGGTCACTACGCTTTCGAGGCGATCAAGCCGCTGTTTGAAGTGCTGGGCATGCTGCCGGCGATCGAGCAGGGCATCACCACCGTGCAAGCGAAGATGGCCGAATCGCCGTGGGCGGTGTTCACCTTCCTGGTGCTGGGCGGCTTCATGCCCATCCCGATGAAGGTCTTCACGTGGGCATCGGGTATCGTCGGCGTACCGATGCCGCAGTACCTGTTGAGCATGCTGATCGGTCGCGGCAAGCGCGTGTTCGTGCTGGCTGCGGTCATCCGTATCGGTGGTGCGCGTGCTGAAGCGGCACTGCGTCGCTGGATTGAACCGCTGGGCTGGATCGCCACCGCGTTGGTGGTGGTGCTGATCGCCTGGCTTGTATGGAGGTCGAAGTTCGCATGAGTCCTGATCGTCTGAGCAAGGGAGTGCGCATCGGCGCGCTGGCGTTGCTGGTTTCCACCCTGGCCGCCTGCGGCACCGCCACTGTGGTTCGTCCTGGTGGTGGCAGCACCGGTGGTGGTGTGACCACGCCGAAGACCTCGGTGCCCAAGCCCGGGCAGACCGTGGTAGTGCGCAAGGGCGACACCATCTATGCGCTGGCCCGCATCCATGACATCACCCCGGCCGACCTGATTGCCTGGAACAGCCTGGACAACCCCTCGACCATCCATCCGGGGCAGGTGATCCGGCTGTATCCGGCCGGTGCCAGCGGCGGCCGCGCGCCGACCACGGTGGTCACCGCGCCGCGCCCGGGCGGCAGCAGCGCCGGCAGCACGGCGCCAACTCCGGCGCCGGTTGGTCCGGTGAAGAGCAACATCGCCTGGCGCTGGCCGGCCGACGGCGCGATCGTCGGCCGCTACGTTGCCGGCGATGCGACCAAGCAGGGCGTGGACATCGCCGGTACCAGCGGCCAGCCGGTCAAGGCCACCGCCAACGGTGTGGTGGTGTACTCCGGCGCCGGCCTGGTCGGCTACGGCGAGCTGATCATCATCAAGCACAGCGACCAGTGGCTGTCGGCCTATGGCCACAACCGCAAGCGCCTGGTGAATGAAGGGCAGAGCGTGAAGGCCGGTGAGCAGATCGCCGAGATGGGCCGCACCGGTGCGAACCGCGACATGGTCCACTTCGAGATCCGCTACAACGGCAAGCCGGTCGACCCGCAGCAATACCTGCCGGCGCGCTGATCGTCGATTCATAATCCGGGCGGATCCCCGGCCCGGCGCAGCGCGCCGGGCGTTCGCCGACGGTGCGGCCCATGGGCCGCAAACACCGCCGGCTCACCCGCTACAACGGCAAGCCGGTCGACCCGCAGCAATACCTGCCGGCGCGTTGAGGTAGTGGGACGGGTGGCGCCGGGCAATGCTCGGCGTTCCCGACCTGTAGCGTCGAGCCGTGCTCGACTCACTGTACGCTGGCCGCCGTGGGTGGCCGTTTGCGACCTTGAGTGGCACATCTCAAGCTTCCCGACAAGCCAGGGAAGCGGCATGCTTCAACGGAACCAGCCTCCCGATCCGGTGCCGCATGTCTCGCCCAACAGCCCTTTTCGCGCTGCTCATCGTCGCGCCGTTGGCGACCGCCGCCAGCGATCCACGTGACGTGGTCACCCGCCTCTACGACGCCATCCAGGCGCCGCAGTCGAACGAAACGGCGATTGCTCCGCTGCTGGGTGATGGCCTCCGCTCAGCCATCGATGCGCAGCGTGCATATGAACAGGCCTGCACCGCACTGGCCGCGCCCGATGAGAAGCCGCACATGCTCGACCAGAGCCCGTATCTGTTGGCGCCGGACCGGCCGGAGACGATAAAGGTGGGAGCGCCCGGATCGAGCGGTGACGCCACCTGGGTCCATGTCGACATGGCCGTGGGCGACTATCGCTGGACCGACCGGGTCCTGCTGCAGCGGCAGGGCCCGGACTGGAAGGTCATGGATATCCGCTGGGGGCAGGGTGGCAACCTGATCGGTCGGCTGCAGGCGTTCTCCGCGTTCCGCTGCACACCTTCGGGCAGCTAGTGCCCGGGCGCACCCGGCGGCTCGAACTCAGCCTTCCAGGATGAAGGCGGCCGCGACCTTGCGGCCTTCGCCGGCCAGAATGTTGAAGGTGCGCGCGGCGGCCGGATTGTTCATCACCTCCAGGCCGATGCCACGCGACAGACAGGCGGCCATCACCACCGCGGGCGGGAATACCTGACGGTCTCCCGTGCCGAGCACGATCAGCGCCGGATTCAGCGCCAGGATCGGCTCCAGGTCCGCCAACTGCAGCGCGGCGGCACTTGCCACCGGCCAGTGCGTGACCAGTTGGTCCGGGGTGAGGAAGAAACTGCCGCCCAGCACCTGGTCATTCACCTTGGCCGAGCGGCCATCTGCGGCACGCAGGCTGTAGGCGTAATCCGGCGGTTCGTGGTTCAGCTGCATGACGGTAGGACGATCAGCCGCGCGGCAGCACGATCTGGCGCTGTTCCTTGCTCGGGCGGTACAGCACCGCGACGTGGCCGATGCGCTGCACCAGCGCGCTTTCGGTGGCTTCGACGATCTCGCCGATCATCGCGTCACGGGCGTCGCGATCCTCTGCGGCGACCTTCACCTTGACCAGTTCGTGGCGCTCCAGCACTTCGTTCAGCTCAGCGATGAAGGCTGGGGTCACACCCTTGCCGCCGGTCTGCAGCAGGGCCTTCAGGTCGTGGGCTTGGCCGCGCAGGAAACGGGTCTGGGAGGCGGTCAGGGCGATGGACATGCAGGAAAACACGGTTGAATGGGACGATCAGGGTATCATGAGGACCCCATCAGCCCCTATTTTCAATGGCTACCCGCAGCAAAAGCAGCCAGCGCTGGCTCAAGGAACACTTCTCCGACCCCTTCGTGAAGAAGGCGCAGGCCGAGGGCATGCGCTCGCGCGCCGCCTACAAGCTCGAGGAGCTGCTCGAACGTGACCGCCTGCTGAAGCCGCACATGGTGGTGGTCGACCTTGGCGCGGCCCCCGGCGGCTGGTCTCAGCAGGTTCGGAGACAGATCGGCGACACCGGTCGTGTGCTGGCGCTGGACATCCTGGACATGCCGCCGCTGGCCGGCGTGGAGTTCCTTCATGGTGACTTCAGGGAAGAAGCCGTCCTATCGCAGTTTGAAGCCATGCTCGGGGATCAGCCGGTAGACCTTGTGCTGTCGGACATGGCCCCCAATAAGAGTGGTGTAGGCGCGGTCGACCAGCCGCGGATGATGCACCTGGCGGAGCTGGCCCTGGATTTTGCCGACAACCACCTGAAGACCGGTGGGGCGTTCCTGATCAAGCTGTTCCAGGGTGAGGGCTTTGACGACTACGTGCGCGACATGCGCCGCCGGTACGACAAGGTCTCCATCCGCAAGCCTGAGGCGTCGCGCAAGCGCTCTCCCGAGGTGTATGCCTTGGGTCAGGGAAAACGCGCCCACATGAAGTAAGCTCGCAACGTACGCAAGTTCGACCCCAACGCAACGCCAGCACTGAGAGGAACACCGGAGCCAATGAGGATGAACGACTTGACCAAGAACCTCCTGCTATGGGTGGTCGTCGCCGTCGTGCTGATGGTGGTCTTCCAGAGCTTCTCGCCGAAGTCCTCCGGGGCCGGCGCGCAGGGCGCGTCGTACTCGCAGTTCCTGGACCAGGTGGACAGCGGCAACGTGCAGAAGGTCGCCTTCGGCGGCGACATGCGCGGCGGCACCAGCCAGCTGACCTACACCACCCGCGGTGGGCAGTCGTCCACCATCACCGCGCCGTTCGATCGTGACCTGATCAACGTGCTGCGCACCAAGAACGTGGAGATCGTGCAGGAGGAGCCGTCCAGCGGCATCTCCCTGGGCGCGATCCTGATGAATTTCCTGCCGGTCATCCTGATCATCGGCTTCTGGTTGTTCATCATGCGCCAGATGCAGGGCGGTGGCGGCGGTGCCAAGGGCGCGATGTCCTTCGGCAAGTCGCGCGCCAAGCTGCAGGGCGAGGACCAGATCAAGGTCACCTTCGCCGACGTCGCCGGCTGCGACGAGGCCAAGGAAGAAGTGGGCGAGCTGGTCGACTTCCTGCGCGACCCGTCCAAGTTCACCAAGCTGGGCGGCAAGATTCCGCGCGGCGTGCTGATGGTGGGCCCGCCGGGTACCGGCAAGACGCTGCTGGCCAAGGCCATTGCCGGCGAAGCCAAGGTGCCGTTCTTCTCGATCTCCGGTTCGGACTTCGTGGAAATGTTCGTCGGCGTGGGCGCCAGCCGCGTGCGTGACATGTTCGAGCAGGCCAAGAAGCACGCCCCGTGCATCATCTTCATCGACGAAATCGACGCCGTCGGTCGCCACCGTGGCGCCGGCCTGGGCGGCGGTCATGACGAGCGCGAGCAGACCCTGAACCAGCTGCTGGTCGAGATGGACGGTTTTGAAGGCGGCGAAGGCGTGATCGTGATCGCCGCGACCAACCGTCCGGACGTGCTGGATCCGGCGCTGCTGCGTCCGGGCCGTTTCGACCGCCAGGTGGTGGTCGGCCTGCCGGACGTGAAGGGCCGCGAGCACATCCTGAAGGTCCACATGCGCAAGCTGCCGCTGGCCGACGATGTCGAGCCGATGGTGATCGCACGTGGTACCCCGGGCTTCTCCGGCGCCGACCTGGCCAACCTCTGCAACGAGGCGGCCCTGTTCGCCGCGCGCGGCAACGAGAAGGAAGTCCGCATGGACCACTTCGACCGTGCCCGCGACAAGATCCTGATGGGTGCCGAGCGCCGCTCGATGGCCATGAGCGAGGACGAGAAGACCCTGACCGCGTACCACGAAGCGGGTCACGCCATCGTCGGCCGCCTGGTGCCCGAGCACGATCCGGTCTACAAGGTCACCATCATTCCGCGCGGCCGTGCGCTGGGCGTGACGATGTACCTGCCGGAAGGCGACAAGTACTCGATGAACCGCGTGGCGATCCAGTCGCAGCTGTGCTCCCTGTACGGCGGCCGTGTCGCCGAAGAGCTCATCTTCGGCGAGGACAAGGTCACCACCGGCGCCTCCAACGACATCGAGCGCGCAACCAAGATGGCCCGCAACATGGTCACCAAGTGGGGCCTGTCGGAGCAGCTCGGCCCGATCGCCTATGGCGAAGAGGACGACGAGGTGTTCCTGGGGCGTTCGGTCACCCAGCACAAGAGCGTGTCCAACGACACGGCGCGCCGGATCGACGAGGAAGTGCGCAACATCCTCGACAAGGCCTATGCCCGCACCACCCAGCTGTTGACCGAGAACATCGACAAGCTGCATGCGATGTCGCAGCTGCTGCTGCAGTACGAGACCATCGACGCACCGCAGATCGACGCCATCATGGAAGGCCGCGATCCGCCGCCGCCGGCGGGCTGGAGCAAGTCGAACAAGGACGGTGGCAACGACAAGGGCGGCGACGCCCGCCCGCTGCCGCCGATCGCAGGCCCGGCCGAATCGCATTGACGGCCCGCTGCACGTAACACCAGACGAGGCCGGGGAAACCCGGCCTTGTCGTTTCCGGGCCTTCGGCCCCTTCCGAACCGAACTGATGCTGGAGCCTGCATGTCCGCCCCGAAGCCCGAACCGATTTCCCACACCGCCGAAATGATCATCGCCACCGTGGTCGGCGTGGGCGTAGGGCTGGGCGCCGACAACCTGCTGCTGGGCTGCGTGGTGGGTATCGGTGTCGGCATCGTGCTGAGCATCGCCAGAACCCTGTACGTGGACCGCAAGCGCCGCCGCCGTTGAGGGGTGTCCGCAGGGCTTCGCCCTGCACCCGCGGTAGTGCCGGCCGCTGGCCGGCAACCTCAGCAGCAACAGCAACAGCAACAGCAACATTCCGTGGGGTGGCGGGGCAGTGTCGGAGTGCGGGGACGCCGTGAACCCATCCATGGGGGCTTGGCAGCCGCATCCATACGGCTGACACCCCGCCCTCCGACACCGCCCCACCTCTGACAGATTCCGGCCGCTGTTGGTAGGTGTCGACCTTGGTCGACACGGTAGATCCACGCCATGCGTGGATGAATCTCTGTCAGATATCGAATCAATTCGGGGTCAGATCCGTTTTCCGTAGGAAAACGGATCTGACCCCACGCCATCCCTCAGTACACCTGCTGTTGCTTCGGCTGTTGCTTCAGCTGTTGCTGTAGCCCGGGCCTCTGCGGGTGCAGGGCGCCGCCCTGCCGAACTAAACTACCCGCCGTCGTCCCTGCAGGATTGCCCATGTTCGATACCTCGCCCCAGCTCGATTGCGCCGGCCGCATCCTGCGCCTCGACCGTGCCCGGGTCATGGGCATCGTCAACGTCACCCCGGACTCCTTCTCCGATGGCGGTGCGCACGACACCACCGAGGCCGCGGTCGCACATGGCCTCAAGCTGGTCGAGGAGGGCGCGGACCTGCTGGACATCGGCGGCGAATCGACCCGGCCGGGCGCTGCGCCGGTCTCGGTCGAGGAGGAGCTGCGCCGGGTGATTCCGGTGATCGAGCAGCTGGCCGCACGCACCCGGGTGCCGATCAGCATCGACACCTTTAAACCGGAGGTGATGCGCGCGGCGGTGGCCGCTGGCGCCGGCATGATCAACGACATCTTCGGCCTGCGTCAGGAGGGGGCGCTGGACGCCGCCGCTGAAACCGGCGTGCCGGTGGTGCTGATGCACATGCAGGGCGAGCCGGGCCACATGCAGGCCGATCCGCACTACGACGACGTGGTCGCCGAGGTGCATGGTTTCCTGGTGCAGCGCCTGTTCGCTGCCGAGATGGCGGGCATTGCGAAGAAGAACCTGCTGATCGACCTTGGTTTTGGCTTCGGCAAGAGCACCGCCCACAACATGACCCTGCTGGCGCGTTCGGAGCGCTTCCTGGAACTGGGGGTGCCGGTGCTGGCCGGCCTGTCACGCAAGCGCAGCCTGGGAGAACTCACTGGCCGCGACACGCCCTCCGAACGCGTGGCGGCTTCGGTGGCCGCGCACCTGATCGCGGTCCAACGTGGCGCGCGCATCGTGCGCGTGCATGACGTGGCGGCCACCGTCGATGCGCTGAAGATCTGGCAGGCAGTGGAGGCCGTGCCGACGCCGCGTGCCGACGCTGCGCCGACGATCCGCTGGCCGGACGAAGACTGATGGGCGTCGATCGGCGGCCGCTGGCGATCGCCGTGATGGGGCCGACCGCCAGTGGCAAGACCGCCACCGCAATCGCTTTGGCACAGCAACTGGACGGCGAAATCGTCAGCGTCGATTCGGCGCTGGTATACCGCCACCTGGACATCGGCTCGGCCAAGCCTGATGCGGCCGAGCGTGCACAGGCGCCGCACCATCTGCTGGACCTGCGCGATCCCTGGCAGACCTATTCGGCGGCCGAGTTCGCCGCCGATGCCGGCCGGGTCGTGGCCGACATCGTGGCACGCGGCAAAACGCCGATCCTGGCAGGTGGCACGGGGCTGTACTTCCGGGCCCTGCTGCAGGGCCTGTCGCCGATGCCGGAGGCCGACCCGGTGATGCGCGAAGCACTCAGCACCGAGGCGGCCGAGCGGGGCTGGGCGGCATTGCACGCAGAGCTGGCCGAGGTCGATCCGGCCGCCGCCGCACGCATCCATGCCACCGACCCGCAACGCATCCAGCGGGCACTGGAGGTCTATCGCCTGACCGGCACGCCCATCACTGAATGGCAGCGCCGTCCGGGCGTGGCGCCGCTGCCGGTGCGCACCCTCAAGCTGATCCTGGCCCCGCGTGACCGCGCGGTACTGCACCAGCGCATCGAGGCGCGCTTCGACACCATGCTGGCGCAGGGCTTCCTGGACGAAGTGCGGGCACTGCGCGCGATGCCGGAAATGGCCGCCGTGGAGGCCCCGTTGGACCTGCCGGCGGTGCGTGCGGTCGGCTATCGCCAGGCCTGGGAGTACCTGGACGGGGAGGGTGATGCCGCCCGTTTCCGTGACAAGGCGATCTTCGCCACCCGCCAGCTGGCCAAGCGCCAGCTGACGTGGCTGCGCGGCGAGCTTGATGCGCGCTGGTTCGACCCCCATATCGACCAGGAGCGCCTTGCCGGCGCGGTGTCGGCCTTCGTCGCACGCTGAACCCCCGCCAGCCGTGTAACATCATCGGCCGGCGGGCGGCTCGGGGGCCGTGGCAACCGTCGGCAACCCAATAAGAACAATAATCAGGAGTGTGCAATGTCCAAGGGGCAATCGCTGCAGGATCCTTTCTTGAACGCACTGCGGCGCGAGCGCGTGCCGGTTTCGGTGTACCTGGTGAACGGCATCAAGCTGCAGGGCACGATCGAGTCGTTCGACCAGTTCGTGGTCCTGCTGCGCAACACGGTCAGTCAGATGGTCTACAAGCACGCCATTTCCACGGTGGTTCCGGCACGCAACGTGAAGGTCGGTCCGGGCGGTGGTTACGTGCAGTCGGGTGAAGGTGGTCAGGCAGGTGATGAAGCAGACGAGTAATACCGGAGCGGTGAATGTTTGACCGCTCGAAAAAGGGCGAACACGCCCTGTTGATCCAGCCCCATTTCGGCAAGCTGGAAGACGATGTGCTGGAAGAGTTCGGTGATCTGGCCCGCTCGGCTGGGGCCAGCATCGCCGCGACGATCACCGCGCGCCTGGACCGTCCGAATCCGTCAACCCTGATCGGCAGCGGCAAGCTGGACGAGATCAAGGCCGCGGCCGATGCCAGTGGCGCCGACCTGATCCTGGTCAACCATGCGCTGAGCCCGGGTCAGGAGCGCAACCTGGAACGCTTCCTCGAGCGCCGGGTGATCGACCGCACCGGTCTGATCCTGGACATCTTTGCCCAGCGTGCACACAGCCACGAGGGCAAGCTGCAGGTCGAGCTGGCGCAGCTGCGTCACTTGGCTACGCGATTGGTTCGCGGCTGGACCCACCTGGAGCGCCAGCGCGGCGGTTCGATCGGCCTGCGTGGCCCGGGTGAAACCCAGCTGGAAACCGACCGCCGCCTGTTGCAGAAGCGGGTCGAGCAGCTGCAGAAGCGCCTGGAGAAGGTTGAAGTGCAGCGCACCCAGATGCGCCGGGCGCGTGTGCGCAGCGAGCTGCCGCGCGTGGCCCTGGTGGGCTACACCAACGCCGGCAAATCGACCCTGTTCAACGCCATGACCGGCGCCGAGGCCTATGCCGCCGACCAGCTGTTCGCCACGCTGGACCCGACCGTGCGCCGCATCGCGGTCCCGGGCGGCAGCGTGGTGCTGGCCGACACCGTCGGTTTCGTCCGCGACCTGCCGCATGATCTGGTCGCCGCGTTCCGCTCGACGCTGTCCGAGGCACGCGAGGCCGATTTCCTGCTGCATGTGGTCGACGCCGCCGATCCGCACCGCGAGGAGCGCATCGCCCAGGTGGACGAGGTGCTGACCGCGGTCGGTGCCGGTGACCTGCCGCAGCTGCTGGTGTTCAACAAGATCGACCGCATCGACGGTGCCGACGTCCGCCACGATGGCCAGGATGGCGTGCCCGACGAGTCGCGTCGTGAACGTGTCTGGATTTCCGCGCGTGACGGGCAGGGCCTTGAGCTGCTGCAGGCAGTGCTGGGCAAGCGCCTTGGCCTGCAGCACGTGACCGGTGAATTGCGCCTGCCGCCGGATGCTGGCCGCCTGCGTGCGCGCCTGCACCAGCTGGAAGTGATCCGCAGCGAACAGGCCGATGAAGAGGGCTGGCTGCTGCAGGTGGACCTGCCGATTGCCGAAGCCGAGAAGCTGGCCGCCGGTGCCGATGGCGCGCCGATCCGGGCGCTGCTGCCGGAGAAACTGCCAGAGTGGTGAGCTAGCGGCCCATGGCTGGTGGTGCCGGCCGCTGGCCGGCAACGCAATCGTGCCGGAGGGGCGCGACATCCGGCTGTCATCTGCGGTACAACGGGGTTCTTCACCCCACCGTCATGCCGATGTCCATCCCCACCGACGCCGATCTCAATGCCCAGTCCGCCGCGCTCGGGCAGCGCCTGCAACAGGCCTCGCTGCAGCTGGTCACGGCCGAAAGCTGCAGTGGCGGCTGGATCGCCAAGTGCATGACCGACATCGCCGGTTCTTCGGCGTTCTTCGACTGCGGCATGGTGGTCTACAGCTATGAAGCCAAGCAGCGCCTGCTGGGCGTGCGTGCGCAGACGCTGGAACAGTTCGGCGCGGTCAGTCGCGAAACCGTTCTGGAGATGGTGTCCGGTGCGCTGGTCAATTCCGGTGCCGGCATCGCCGTGGCGGTGACCGGTATCGCCGGCCCCGGCGGTGGCAGTCCGGACAAGCCAGTCGGCAGTGTCTGGATCGGCTGGAAGCGCCGCGGTGGCTACGCCCGCGCCGAGCTGTTCCAGTTCGATGGCGACCGCGAAGCCATCCGCCGGCAAACCGTGGCGGCGGCATTGCGCGGTATCGACGCCCAGCTGTGACATGCTGCTCCGGTAACCGTCCGGAGCACGCATGATGTGGGAAACGCTGGGCACGGTCCGTGACCTGGGCCGACTGCAGGAAATCGCCGTTGTCCTGATCCGCTACGGCTTCGGCGACGTGGTTCGGCGCATCGGCCTGGCCAGCACGCTGGAGCGGGCAGGGCGCCTGTTGCACTGGAACGAGGACCGGCAGGAGCTGCTGCGGATGACCGCACCGGTGCGCGTGCGCAGTGCGATGCAGGATCTTGGCCCGACCTTCGTCAAGCTTGGCCAGGTGCTGGCAACGCGCGTCGACCTGTTGCCGCCGGAGTGGATTGCCGAGCTGTCCGAACTGCAGAACGCGGTGCCGGCCCTGCCGTACGCCGAGATCCGCGGGCAGCTCGAAGCCGACCTGGGCGCGTCGCCGGCGGAGGTATTCGCCTTCCTTGACGAAACCCCGATGGCCGCCGCCTCGCTGGCGCAGGCCCATCGCGCGCGGCTGCATGATGGTCGTGAGGTGGTGCTGAAGGTGCGGCGTCCCGGCATCCGCGACGTGGTCGAGGCCGACCTGCGGCTGCTGGCGCGGCTGGCCGAGATCGTCGAGGCCCGGTTGCCGGACCTGCGTCGCTATCGCCCGGCCGAGGTCGTGCAGCAGTTCACCGTATCGCTGCGCCGTGAGCTGGATTTTGCCGCCGAATGCCGCAATGCCGAACGCATCGCGCGCAACTTCAGCGGCCGCGACGACATACTGATTCCGAAGGTGCACTGGCAGTGGACCTGCGAGAGCCTGAACGTGCAGGACTTCGTCGACGGCATTCCCGGCCGCGATCTGGCCGGCGTCGATGCGGCGGGCCTGGACCGGCGCGAGCTGGCGCGGCGTGGTGCCGGCATCGTGCTGAAGATGGTGCTGGAGGACGGCAGCTTCCACGCCGATCCACACCCCGGCAACATCATCTACCTGCGTGACGGCCGCATCGGCGTGATCGATTTCGGCATGGTCGGTGCGCTGTCCGAAGTGCGCCGCTTCCAGGTCGCGCAACTGCTGCACGGCCTGGTCGAGCAGGACCCGCAGGGCGTGGCCGACGTGCTGCTGGACTGGGCCGGCGGCGTGGAAGTGGACGAGAACCGGCTGCAGCACGACATCAGCCAGTTCGTCGACCAGTACCGTGGCGTGCCGCTGAAGGATCTGCGCATCGGCCTGATGCTGGGCGACATCACCCAGCTGCTGCGCAGCTACAGCCTGACCCTGCCGGCCGACCTGGCACTGATGATCAAGGCCTTCCTGACCCTGGAAGGCATGGGCCGGCAGCTGGATCCGGATTTCGACATGGCCAGCGCCGCCCGCCCGTTCCTGGAGCGTGTGGTGCTGCAGCGTTATGCGCCCAGGGCGCTGCTCAAGCGCGGCCGGCGCAGCCTGTTGGGCCTGGTCGACTTCGCCGGCGAGTTGCCGCGCGACCTGCGCAAGCTGGTCCAGGCAGCGCGCCGTGGGCGCCTCCAGCTGAAGGTGGAGACCACCGCGCTGCAGGGCTTTGGCGAGCAGGTGAACCGGGCCGCGAACCGACTGGTGGTGGGCGTGATCACGGCCGCGCTGATCATCGGCTCGTCGATCGTGATGCACAGCGTCGGCGGGGTTTCCAGCCGCTGGTTGCTGGCGCTGGGCGTGTGCGGATTCATCGGCGCCGGCTTCTGCGGCGTATGGATCCTGGTTTCGATATGGAGAAGCGGCAAGCACACGTAGGCAGGTGCACGAAGTGCGCCTGTTGCGGTTCCACAGGAACCGCAGAATCGCGCAGCGATTCCTGTAGAGCCGAGCCATGCTCGGCTGCTCTTGCCTGGGTCGGCCCCGTCATTCGCGCGACTGCCAAGCATGCCTCGGCCCAACAAGCCCGCACCACCCCGATCGCCCCGGCACTTGCAGTCGCGCATATTAGTAGTAATACTACTAACCATGGACCTGACCGACACCCAGCAGGCGATCCTGCAGTTGATCGCCGAGCGTATCGAGAGCGAAGGCGCACCGCCGTCGCAGACTGAAATCGCACGCGCATTCGGCTTCAAGGGCGTGCGCGCGGCCCAGTACCACCTGGAAGCCCTGGAGCAGGCCGGCGCGATCCGTCGCATCCCGGGTCAGGCCCGCGGCATCCGCCTGGTGCAGGCACCGCCGGTCGAGAAGCTGGCCGAGCCGGGCCTGGCCGACAGCGTGCTGCGGCTGCCGGTGCTGGGCCGGGTTGCAGCCGGCCTGCCGATCGGCGCCGACATCGGCTCGGACGATTTCGTGGTGCTGGACCGGGTGTTCTTCTCGCCGGCGCCGGACTACCTGCTGAAGGTGCAGGGCGACTCGATGATCGATGAGGGCATCTTCGACGGTGACCTGATCGGCGTGCACCGCACCCGCGACGCCCATTCCGGGCAGATCGTGGTGGCCCGCATCGATGACGAGATCACGGTCAAGCTGCTGAAGATCGCCAAGGATCGCATCCGCCTGCTGCCGCGCAATCCCGACTACAAGCCGATCGAGGTGCTGCCGGATCAGGACTTCGCGATCGAGGGCCTCTATTGCGGCCTGTTGCGGCCCAACCGTTGACCCGTTCCGTAGCGCATTACCCCGCGGTCTTTTGTGGTGATTCTCTGGTTCCACTGAGGTTGGTACGGATGTCCGATAATTCTTTTCAGAGCGCCGGGCAGAATCTCAGCCTGTGCGATACGTCCGACTTAAAGTGAGCCCATGGCAAAGAAGACCCCCAAAGACAGCACCTCCAACGACACGACCTCTGCAAGGACCAATCCGATGGACGAGAACAAGAAGCGCGCCCTCGCTGCAGCTCTGGGCCAGATCGAAAAGCAGTTCGGCAAGGGCTCGGTGATGCGCATGGGCGACCGCGTGGTCGAGCCCGTCGAAGCCATCCCGACCGGTTCGCTGATGCTCGACATCGCGCTGGGCATTGGTGGTCTGCCAAAGGGCCGTGTCGTTGAGATCTACGGGCCGGAATCCTCGGGCAAGACCACCTTGACCCTGCAGGCCATCGCCGAATGCCAGAAGATGGGCGGCACCGCGGCCTTCATCGACGCCGAGCACGCGCTGGACCCGATCTACGCCGCCAAGCTGGGCGTGAACGTGGACGACCTGCTGCTGTCGCAGCCGGACACCGGTGAGCAGGCGCTGGAAATCGCCGACATGCTGGTCCGTTCGGGTTCGGTGGACATCCTGGTGATCGACTCGGTTGCCGCGCTGACCCCGAAGGCCGAAATCGAAGGCGAGATGGGCGACCAGCTGCCAGGCCTGCAGGCCCGCCTGATGAGCCAGGCGCTGCGCAAGCTGACCGGCAACATCAAGCGCTCCAACACCCTGGTGATCTTCATCAACCAGCTGCGCATGAAGATCGGCGTGATGATGCCGGGCCAGAGCCCGGAAACCACCACCGGTGGCAACGCGCTCAAGTTCTACGCCTCGGTCCGCCTGGACATCCGCCGTATCGGCGCGATCAAGAAGGGTGACGAGATCATCGGTAACCAGACCAAGATCAAGGTCGTCAAGAACAAGCTGGCACCTCCGTTCAAGCAGGTCATCACCGAAATCCTGTATGGCGAAGGCATCAGCCGTGAAGGCGAGCTGATCGACATGGGTGTGGATGCCAAGCTGGTGGAGAAGGCTGGCGCCTGGTACAGCTACGGTGAAGAACGCATTGGCCAGGGCAAGGACAACGCCCGCGGCTACCTGCGCGACAACCCGACTGTCGCCGCCAAGCTCGAGGCCGAGCTGCGCGAGAAATTCCAGCCGGCCGAAGCGGCCCGCGAGGAAGGCGACGACGAAGGCGAAGACGAATAAGGCTTGCTGTGGGGCAGGGTGGCGCCGTCAGTGACGTCGCCCTGTCCCGCAGGTTCGAATCGCCCAGGGATGGGCTGGGCGCCACGGATGGCGCCACCCTTGGAGTACCCATGTCCGACGCCGAAGACATTCCGACCGGCCGCAAGCGCCGGCCGCGTGAGCAGACCCCCGTGCAACGGGCGTTGGGCCTGCTGGTCCGCCGCGAGCACTCGCGCAAGGAACTCACCCGCAAGCTGACCTCCCGTGGCATCGAAGACGAAGCCGCGCAGGCCGCTGTCGCCAAGTTGACCGAGGCCGGCTGGCAGGACGACACCCGTTTTGCCGAGAACCTGGTGAGGATGCGCGCCAACACCGGTTATGGGCCGATCCATGTCCGCGCCGAGCTGGGGACCCATGGCCTGGACAGTGCCGCGATTGCCGCAGCGATGGACAGCTACGAAGGCGACTGGCAGGAAAACGCCCGTGATCTGGTCCGCCGACGCTTTGGCGAGGCCGGCCCGCAGGACCTGACGCAGCGGCGCAAGGCTGCCGATCTGCTGGCCCGGCGGGGCTTCGACGGCGACAGCATCCGCCGCGCGACCCGCTACGACCCGGATGACTGAGACTGGCGGCGCCGGGCCTGATACCCTTTAGGTTTTCGGCGGTCCCTCGCGACCCTGGCCAACGCGGCCGGTGGTCCGGGTCCGCCGGCCCGCAGACTGCCAGCCCCCAATGAACGCATCCGCCAAATTCACGACATCCCAGATCCGCAGCGACTTCCTTGAGTTCTTCAAGGGTAAAGGCCACACCATCGTGCCGTCGGCGCCGCTGGTGCCGGGCAATGATCCGACCCTGCTGTTCACCAACTCCGGCATGGTGCAGTTCAAGGACGTGTTCCTTGGCGCGGAAAAGCGCAGCTACGTGCGCGCGGCCGACGTGCAGCGCTGCCTGCGCGCGGGCGGCAAGCACAACGACCTCGACCAGGTCGGCTACACCGCGCGCCACCACACCTTCTTCGAAATGCTGGGCAACTGGTCGTTCGGCGACTACTTCAAGAAGGACGCGATCGCCTGGGCCTGGGAGCTGCTGACCCAGGTCTGGAAGCTGCCGGCCGAACGCCTGCTGGTCACCGTGTACCAGACCGACGACGAAGCCTACGAACTGTGGCGCGACATGGTCGGCGTTCCGGAAGAGCACATCGTACGCATCGGCGACAACAAGGGCGCGCCGTTCGCTTCGGACAACTTCTGGCAGATGGCCGACACCGGCCCGTGCGGCCCGTGCACCGAGATCTTCTACGACCACGGTGATCATATTGCCGGTGGTCCCCCGGGTTCCCCGGACGAAGACGGCGACCGTTTCATCGAGATCTGGAACCTGGTGTTCATGCAGTTCGACCGCCAGCCCGACGGCACCCTGGTGCCGCTGCCAGCGCCGTGCGTGGATACCGGCATGGGCCTGGAGCGCCTGGCGGCGATCCTGCAGCACGTGCACACCAACTATGAGATCGACCTGTTCCAGGCGCTGATCCGCAAGGCTTCCGAGCTGACCGGCACCGCCGACCTGGAGAACAAGTCGCTGCGCGTGATTGCCGACCACATCCGTGCCTGTTCGTTCCTGATCGTCGATGGCGTGCTGCCGTCCAACGAAGGCCGCGGTTACGTGCTGCGCCGTATCATCCGCCGCGCCCTGCGCCACGGCTGGATGCTGGGCGTGCGCCAGCCGTTCTTCAGCAAGCTGGTGCCGACCCTGGTCGAGCAGATGGGCGAGGCCTATCCAGAGCTGCCGGCGGCGGTGGACACCGTCACCCGTGCGCTGCAGGCCGAAGAAGAGCGTTTCGCCGAAACCCTCGACGCCGGCATGAAGATCTTCGAGGACGTGGCCGGCAAGGCCAGCAATGGCGTGATCCCGGGCGTTGACGCGTTCCGCCTGTACGACACTTATGGCTTCCCGCTCGACCTGACCCAGGACATCGCGCGCGAGCGCGACCTGACCGTCGACATCGCCGGCTTCGATGCCGCGATGGAACAGCAGCGCGAAACCGCACGGGCGGCCGGCAAGTTCGGCGGCGGCGTGACCCTGCCGGCCGAGCTGGTGGCAACGCTGAGCCCGACCCTGTTCCTGGGCTATGACCGCCTGCAGGCCGACGGCCTGAGCGTGCTGGCCCTGCTCAAGGACGGTCGTCCGGTGCAGTCGGCCGATGCCGGTGATTCGGTCATCGTCATCACCAACCAGACCCCGTTCTATGCCGAATCCGGCGGCCAGGTCGGTGACACCGGCGTGCTGGCCGGCAACGGCGTGCGCCTGGCGGTGGAGGACACCCAGAAGTTCGCCGGCCAGTTCCATGGCCACGTCGGCACCTTGTCCGAAGGCGGCCTGAAGGTCGGCGATGTGCTGTCCGGCCAGGTCGATGGCGAGCGCCGTGGCGCCACCATCCTCAACCACTCGGCCACCCACCTGCTGCACGCCGCGCTGCGCGAAGTGCTGGGCACCCACGTGCAGCAGAAGGGCTCGCTGGTCGCGCCGGACCGCCTGCGTTTCGACTTCTCGCACTTCCAGCCGATCAGCGCGGAAGAGCTGGCGGTGATCGAGCGCAAGGTCAATCAGCAGGTGCGTGCCAACAACGCCGCTGAAGTGCACACCATGGCCATGCAGGAAGCGCTGGACTTCGGCGCGATGGCCCTGTTCGGCGAGAAGTACGGTGAGCACGTGCGCGTGCTGAAGATGGGTGACTACTCCACCGAGCTGTGCGGTGGCACCCACGTCAACCGTACCGGCGACATCGGTCTGTTCAAGATCACCTCCGAGGGCGGTGTTTCCGCTGGGGTGCGCCGCATCGAGGCGGTTACCGGCCAGGGTGCCCTGGACTACGTGGACGCCGAAGAGGCCCGCCTGGCCGAGGCCGCTGAACTGCTCGGTGGCAGCGCTGCCGACGTGGTCGAGAAGATCCGTGCCCTCGGCCAGCGCCAGAAGCAGCTGGAACGCGAACTGGAGGCCGTGAAGGCCAAGGTCGCCGCGGGTGCCACGGCCGACCTGTCCGGCCAGGCCGTCGAGGTCGCCGGCGTGAAGGTGCTGGCTGCCCGCCTGGAGGGCTTCGACGCCAAGGCCCTGCGTGACGCCATGGACCGCCTGAAGCAGCAGCTGGGCGACGCGGTGATCGTGCTGGCCGGTGCCCAGGACGGCAAGGCCGCCCTGGTCGCGGGTGTGAACGGCAGCGCAATGGGCAAAGTCAAGGCCGGGGAACTGTTGTCCCATATCGCCGGTCAGATCGGGGGCAAGGGCGGCGGACGCCCGGACCTCGCCCAGGGTGGTGGCGAGGACGGGCCCGCCCTTGCCACTGCGCTGGCTGCAGTCGTCGAATGGGTCAGCCCCCGCCTGTGATGAACCCTGCCGTCCCCCTCCTTGTAGGAGCGGGACGGCTGACGGTACCATTGCGAATCTTTTCCCTTTGTCGTGGTAGCGCTTCTTGACGGAGCGTCAAGCCGGTGGGGGATACCCTTCCACACGGTTCCATGGAGACTTACAAAAATGTTGATCCTGACTCGCCGCGTCGGCGAAACCCTGATGATCGGTGACTCGGTGAGCGTCACCGTGCTTGGCGTCAAGGGTAACCAGGTGCGTATCGGCATCACTGCGCCGAAGGACGTCGCTGTGCATCGCGAAGAGATCTACCAGCGCATCCAGCGTGGTGATGAAGCCGGTGGCACCGGTAGCGAAAATTCTGCCGAATAACGCTTTACCTTCGCACTCGATTAACGTTATGATTCACGCCCCGCTGAGGTGCAACGCACCAGACGCGGAGAATACCCCGGAGTGATGCCCGAGTGGCCGAAGGGGCTCCCCTGCTAAGGGAGTATAGGGTCAAAAGCTCTATCGAGGGTTCGAATCCCTCTCACTCCGCCAGATACAAAGAAGCGCCTGCAGATCCTCGATCTGCAGGCGTTTTTCTTTATGGCCGGCCTTCAGAGCCGTATCGTCACGCCGACCTGGAAGCCCCGCCCCGGCAGGGGCGCGATGTACTTCAGCGGCGAGTTGTGCGGCCGCGCTTCTTCATTGAGCAGGTTGCTGCCATTGACGAACACTTCCACGCCTGCGATGTAGCTGTTGCGCACTGGAAGTTCGCGGCTGACCTGCAGGTCGACCAGGTTGAATGCGTCGAGCGGAATTTCCTCACTGACATTGCGACCCAGGTACTTCTGCGCGTCGTAGTAGGTGCTGGACAGTTGTGCCTTCCAGCCTTCGCGCTGCCACTGCAGGTTGGCGCCGTAGCGGTTGGTCGGCATGTTCGGCAGATACTCGCCGTCGTTGTGGGCGCGCAGCGAATCCGGGTGGTCGGCCTTGTTCTTCACCAGGTCGGCGAAGGCGGAGACGTTCAACGTGCCATAGCGGCCCAGGTCCAATGCCTGCGACGCGTCGATCTCGAAGCCCTTCACCGTGGTGTCGGTCTGCTTCCAGTACTTCAGCGGCAGGCGGTTGGCGGTCTGCAGGCCGGAATAGCCGAGATAGAGGTAGTTCTCGTACCGCATCCGGTACGCGGTGGCGGACAGCTCGAAACCGCCGAGGTGGAACAGGCCGGTCAGTTCCAGGTTCTTCGCGCGCTCCGGTTCCAGGTTCTGGTTGCCTTCTTCCTGTGTCATCACCGAATAGTGCGCGTTGCTGGCATACAGCTCGTTGATCTCCGGGGCGCGCTGTGAGGATGAGTAACGGACCTTGGCCGCGAACAAGGGGCCGAGCTCGACGTACGAGCCGAGGCTGTAGCTGTTGAGCCGGTAGTCGCGGTCCTGCAGTTTCGTGTTGGCGGCATTGCGCGCGGTCTTGAAGCGGCTGGGCTGTAGTGCGTGGTCGACCCGTTCGTGGCGTACGCCAGCATCGAAGGTAACCCAGCCGACGTCCACCGTTTCCTTCAGGAATACCGCATTGCTGCGGGTGTCCACGTCCGGCAGGTAGCGCTGCGAGCCGCTGCCGGTGACATCACGCGACTGGTGGCTGAAACCGACCAGGCCGCTGAGCGGGCCGACGCGTTGATGGCTGAGCAGCAACTCGGCCTGGGTGCTCTCGAAATCGTAGTCGTTTGCTCTGGTGGTACCCAGCCGCTCGCCTGAAGTGTTGTCCAGCCTGGACACGCGGAGTTCCGCGCGCTCGAACCACGGCAGCGGATCACGCAGCAGGGCTTCCAGCGCGTAGCGCTGCTGCTTGATCACCACGCCCACCGGCAGGCCATCGGCATGGTTGGAACCGAACGACAGGTTCTGCATCGAGAAGCCCGGCACGCCATACTCGCTGTCCTTGGCATCGATGCTGACACCGACGTAGCCGCGGTCAAAGAACAGGGTCGAGCCGAAGGCCACCTGCGAGTTGCGCGCATGGCTGTTGCCCAGCCGATGATGGTAGTCGGGCGTCACATCATTGTTGATCTGCTTCTGCACGTATGACGGCGTGCCGGCGACATAGGCAGGATTGACCGGGTTGATATAGGTGCGGCGCTGCCAGACCGAGGTCGGGTTGTTGGTGTAGAACGAGAATTCACCATCGGCCCAGTCAGGATTCTCGGTCATGAACTGGTCGATGTAAGGCTGCGAGGCCTTGTTGTAGATCTGCTGTACGCGTGCTTCCTTCTGGCAGCTGTCGGCCAGCGCCGAGTTGACGCCGCCGGTCGGCGGGAACAGTCGGGTGTTGCAGACACGGGCCTTGCTGTTGCCGGGGATGTCGTAGTGCGAGATGCGCTGGCGCGAGACCTGCAGGTTGGTCGAGAGGTTGCGCTGGTTGTTGAAGTTCATGCGGAAGCCCTGCGCATCGGCGGCATTGAAGCCCTTGCGCAGGACCAGTTCCATCGACTGGTCCTTGTCTTCCATGCTGCGCGAGATCAGGCCCGAATCGATCTCGACGCTGCCGCCGATCGCATTGCCGCCATAGCGCACCGTGTCCGAGGACTTGTTGACGGTGACGCTGCGCACGAACAGTGGATCGAACGGAATGTTGATGTCGCCGCTGATCGCGTTCATGCCGAGGATGGACTGGCCGTCCTGCAGGATCTGCACGCGGTTGCCGCTGAGGCTGCGGATGACCGGGGCGCCTGCGTTCGGCCCGAAAGCACTGTTCTGCACGCCGGAGACGCGTTCGAGCAGGCCGCCGAGGGTGCGGTTCTGCGCCTGCGGATTGTCGACGGTGACCCGGCTGTCGATGCGCGAGGGCTGGGAGGCCTGGACCTGGAGGGTGGGGAGGGTGGGTTCGTCCGCGGCCTGGGCGGTGTGGACGGCGAACAGAATGGCAGCAGCAAGCAGGTGGCGACGCATGGCAGGACTCGTGAAGGCGAAGTGAAATGTTATAACGTAACTCTTTGTATCGGCAAGGACGGATGAGACCTTGCCGCCAGACCGAAATCGCGGGGGCGCGAATGAGGTTGCCGCGTGTTCAGCGCCCCGCCTTGCGCCGGGCGCCGATGCTGTGCACGATCCGAGGCGCTGCGCCCCACAACGCGTCACGCAGAATCTTCTTCACTGGAACGGAGCAACGTATGAAGCTGTTGTCCGCTGTGTTGTTGTCTGCGCTTTCACTCCCCGCCGTTCCGGCGCTGGCTGTGGAGACTTCGCCTTCCCCCCTGCTGGGGCGCTGGTCGCTGGATATCGCCACGTCTGCGCTACCCGAAGCGCAGCGCCCGAAGCACGTGGTGCTCGAGTTCAAGGACGCCGGTGGTGGCCGCTGGAGCTCGCACGTGGACATCGTCCTGCACGACGGCAAGACCATGAAATCCGACGGCACGCTGGCCCTGGATGGCACGCCCGGCGCCCTGTCCGGCACCTATGGCGCGGACAAGGCCAACCTGAAACTGCCTGCACCGAACACGCTGGTGATGCAGCTGGTGGACCATGGCACGCCGGCCTCCACCCGCATCTACACCGTGGCGGATGACCAGGCGACGATGACCGAGACCAAGGCGTTCTACGGTCATGACGGTACGCCGATCCTGCAGACCAACCTGTTCAAGCGCATGCCGTAGCGATGCTGCATTCACCACGCCCGCAGGGCAGGCGTGGTGAATGCAACGGCGTTACACGGCGGCGGCCGGATCGCGCTTGCCGGTGTCGATGCCGTACTTGTCGATCGCGTCCTGCATCCGCGAGCGTTCGATGCGGCCTTCGTCGGCCAGCGACTTCAGGGCCGCCAGTACGATGAAGTGGCGATCCACTTCGAAGAACGTGCGCAGCGATTCACGCGTGTCGGAACGGCCGAAGCCATCGGTCCCCAATGCGGTGAAGCGGCGGTCGTTGATGAAGGGACGGATCTGGTCGCCGACGATCTTCATGTAGTCGGTGGCCACCACCACCGGGCCTTCATGACCCTGCAGGCACTGCTGCACGTAGGGCACGCGCGGTTTTTCGGCCGGATGCAGCAGGTTCCAGCGCTCGGCGGACAGCCCGTCGCGGCGCAGTTCGGTCAGGCTGGTCGCGCTCCACACATCGCTGGCGATGCCGAAGTCCTGCTGCAGCAGGTCTGCCGCGGCTTCCACTTCGCGCAGGATCGAGCCGCTGCCCATCAGCTGCACGCGTGGCTGCAAGGCGTTGTCGGCGGCTGCCGGATGCAGCAGGTACAGGCCCTTCAGGATGCCGGCTTCGGTGCCTTCGGGCAGTGCCGGCTGCGGGTAGTTCTCGTTGAGTACGGTGATGTAGTAGTAGATGTCTTCCTGGTCGACATACATGCGGCGCAGGCCGTCGTGGATGATCACCGCCAGTTCGTAGTTGTAGGTCGGGTCGTAGGACACGCAGCTCGGAATCACCGACGACAGCACGTGGCTGTGGCCGTCATCGTGCTGCAGGCCTTCGCCCATCAGCGTGGTGCGGCCCGACGTGGCACCGAGCAGGAAGCCGCGGGTACGCGCGTCGGCAGCGGCCCAGGCCAGGTCACCGACGCGCTGCAGGCCGAACATCGAATAGAAGATGTAGAACGGAATCGTGGCCAGGCCGTGGTTGCTGTAGGCGGTGCCGGCGGCGATCCATGAACAGATCGCACCGGATTCGTTGATGCCTTCCTGCAGGATCTGACCGTCCTTGGCTTCCTTGTAATAGCTCAGCTGGCCGGCATCCTGCGGGGTGTACAGCTGGCCCAGGTAGGAGTGGATGCCGATCTGGCGGAACAGGCCTTCCATGCCGAAGGTGCGCGATTCATCGGGCACGATCGGAATCACCAGCTTGCCCAGATCCGGGTCCTTCAGCAGGCTGGTGAGGATGCGCACGAAGCCCATGGTGGTGGACTGGCCGCGATCGCCACTGCCCTGCAGCTGGGTGTTGAAGATCGACAGCGGCGGCAGCGGCAGCGGATCCACCTTGGCCAGGCGCGCCGGCAGCTGCCCACCCTGGATGCGGCGGCGTTCGGCGAAGTAGGCGGCCTCGGCGCTGCCCGGTTCCGGGCGCAGATAGGGCATATCCTCCAGCTGCTCGTCGCTGACCGGCAGGTTGAAGCGGTCGCGGAAGGCGCGTACTGCATCGGCGCTCATCTTCTTCAGCTGGTGGTTGATGTTCTGGCCTTCGCCGGCTTCGCCCATGCCGAAACCCTTGACCGTCTTGGCCAGGATCACCGTCGGCCGGCCGCGGGTGTTCACCGCCTGCTGGTAGGCGGCGTACACCTTCTGCGGATCGTGGCCACCACGTGCCAGCGCCCAGATGTCGTCATCGCTCATGTGCGCGACCAGCTCCAGCAGCTCGGGGTAACGGCCGAAGAAATGCTCGCGCACGTAAGCACCGCTCTGCGACTTGAAGGTCTGGTAGTCGCCATCCACGCATTCCATCATGCGCTGGCGCAGCAGGCCGCTGTGGTCGCGGGCCAGCAGGTCGTCCCAGCCACTGCCCCAGATCAGCTTGATCACGTTCCAGCCGGCCGCGCGGAACGTGCCTTCCAGTTCCTGGATGACCTTGGCGTTGCCGCGCACCGGACCGTCTAGGCGCTGCAGGTTGCAGTTGACCACGAACACGATGTTGTCCAGCCGCTCGCGGCCGGCCAGCGAAATCGCCGCCAGCGATTCGGGCTGGTCCATCTCGCCGTCGCCGAGGAAGGCCCAGACCTTGCGGTCCTGATGCTGCTTCAGGCCGCGGTACTCGAGGTAACGCATGTAGCGCGCCTGGTAGGCGGCGGTCAGCGGGCCCAACCCCATCGACACGGTGGGGAACTGCCAGAACTCCGGCATCAGGCGCGGGTGTGGATACGAAGACAGGCCGTCACGACCGGCTTCGCGGCGGAAGTTGTCCATCCGTGCCGGATCGATGCGCCCTTCCACGTACGCACGGCCATAGATGCCCGGCGCGGAATGGCCCTGGATGTAGATCATGTCGCCGTCGAAGGTGTCGGTACGGCCACGGAAGAAGTGGTCGAAGCCCACGTCGTACAGCACCGCCGCCGACTGGTAGGTGGCGATGTGGCCGCCGACGTTGGAGTGCTTGCCGGCGCGCAGCACCATCACCATCGCATTCCAGCGGATCATCGCGTTCAGGCGGCGCTCGATGGCCAGGTCGCCCGGGTAGGCCGGCTGGCGCTCCGGCGGGATGGTGTTGACGTAGGCGGTCCACGCGCGCGCATGCAGATCGCCGTGCCGCTGCGCATCCAGCTCGCTGAGCTGGTCGATCAGGTAATGCGCGCGTGGCCGGCCACCGGCCTGCATCACCGCCTCCAGCGATTCACGCCACTCCCGCGTTTCCAGCGGGTCGGTATCGAAGGGGGTCAGGGCTTGGTTCATGACTGTCTCCAGAGGGCGCCGACTCTGCCTGGGCGACAACACCGGCAGGGCGCACAGCACTGGAGCGGGGTCGCAATGGCGGGGCCGTGACGCGAAGGGCGACCGTGGCGGCCACCGGGGAGGCAAGCGTAGGCCTGGCCCCGCGGCTTCGATAGGCGGGCCCGGCTTGGGTCTCTGGCAAGCAAGGGTTGGCACGGTGCGCCATATCATGGGCGAATGTGCCGGGCGGAGAGTGCCTGGCATGGCCGCCTGCTGCAACGCCACTGTCATCGATGGTCGTCACCCTGCGGGGCTTTCCAGCCTCGGGGTGTTGGCCGGCCGTGAACAGCGTGAGGATCTGGGAGAAGAGCTACGCGCTGCGCCGACGGCTGCTGCGTGGCTTCTTCCTGCGTCGCGGTTCTGCCAGCGAAGACGCCGAGGACCTGGCGCAGGAGGTGTACCTGCGGCTGCTGCGGGCCACCGGCGAGAATGCCGCAGCGATCGAGAACCCGGAGGCCTACCTGTTCACGGTCGCGGCCAACCTGGCACGCGAGCACGCGCGCGCGCGTTTGTCGCTGCCGCCGCTGGAAGACGTGGATCAGCTGGCCGAAGTGCTGAAAAGCGAAGAAGACATCGAGGGCGAGTTCGAGCGCGCGCAGCGCTGGAACGATATCCGCAGCACCATCGCACGTCTGCCGGCGACCACGCGACGGGTGATGGAGCTGCATTACCGCGACGGGCTGGACTGCCCGGCAGTCAGCCAGCAGTTGCAGGTGTCGGTGCACATGGTGCGCAAGCACATCGGCAAGGGTCTGGAGGCCTGCAGGAAGGCGCTGGGCGCCAGGGAGCACGCATGAACCGGAACGCATCGCCCATGGCCGACGACACGGTCGCCTGCGAGGCAATGGACTGGTTCCTGCGCAATCGCGAGGGAGTGCTGGACGAGGCCGAGCGGATTGCGTTCCTGGACTGGATGAAGCGCTCGCCCGAGCACGTGCGCGCCTATATGCACGCCCTCGCGCTGCACCGGCAGGTCGGCGAGGCACTGCAATCGCCGTTGCCGGAAGAGGCGCCGGCGCCGCCACGGCAGGCGGCCGCCAAAGTGGTGCCTCTGTTCGATAGTGCCCCCGCCGCGCCGCACGCCGCGCCGCACGCCGCGCCGCTGCGCCGCCGCACGCGCGGGTGGGTGATGGCTGCCGCAGCCTGCATCGCCCTGCTCGGCGTGGGCCTGGTTCCGCAGCTGATGCCCACCGAACAGCTGTACAGCGCCGACCACGGTGAACTGCGTGACCTGGTGCTGCCTGACCGGACACAGGTGCGGCTCAACGCGGACAGCCGCCTGCGGGTACGCATGGGCTGGTTCAGTCGCAAGGCGGAACTGCTGCAGGGCGAGGCGACGTTCGACATCGCACGCGACCGCCGCCCATTCGAGGTGCAGGTGAACGGCTTGGAGATCCGGGACATCGGCACAGTCTTCGACGTGTCGCGACGCCTGCAGAGCACGCGCATCGGTGTGGTTTCCGGCGAGGTCGAGGTCTGGAGCCAAGGCGCGGGTGCCCGCCGCCTGGCCCAGTTGGGGCAGGGCCGGGTGGTGCAGGTCGACGCGCGCAGCCATGCGGTGGAGTCCTTGGACATGCCACTGTCGATGCTGCTGGACTGGCAGCAGCGCAAAGTGTCCTTCCTTGACGAACGCTTGGACGAAGTGGCTGCTGCCTTCAACCGGCACAACCAGGTGCAGGTGCGCGTGCTGGACGAGGGCGCGGCATCGGCACGGTTGTCCGGCAGCCTCGATGCGCATCGCATCGGTGCGCTGCAGGCCTTCCTCGAACGTGACCCGCGCTTCGTGGTGAGCCGCGAGGGCGACACAGTGCGGGTTGGCAGCCGCTGAGGCCGAGGTGGCCGTGGACTGTCAGAAAAAATTCATCGAATCCGCGTTCTCCACTTTGGTGGATGCGGGCTCTTACTTGGGAGAAGCCGCTGCCGATCCGCGCAGCGGCGCCTGCTGCCTTCTCTCTTCCAAGGACCCGTGATGCGCAACACGCTCTACCTGTCGATCATCCTCGCCCTGTCTCCCGGCAGCATGCCATTGGCCTTCGCCGCCGCCGCCGATGGCCTGGAGGCGCGTGTGTCCACGCCGATCGCGGCACAGCCGTTGGCGCGTGCACTGGAGCAGTTGTCACGCAGTTCCGGGGTGCAGTTCCTGTACTCGGCCGATGGCGATGCCCGCATGGCCGGTGCGGTGCCGCGCGGTGCCACCGTCAGGCAGGCGCTGGATGCACTGCTGGCCGGTACCGGTCTGGGCTACACCGTGGTGGATGGCAATGTCATCGCCATCGATCCGGCACCGGTACGCAACGCGCCGAACCCCGGAGCACCGAAGCCGCGCGAGGCCGAGGCGGTGGTGGCGCCGACCCTGGACACGGTGAAGGTGATTGCCGCGCACGAGGTGATCGACCAGAAGAAGACCTCACCGGTGATCAAGGATTCGGTGGTCTACGACGAAATGGACAGCTACGGCGACGAGACCCTGGCCGAGAGCCTGATGGCCGCTCCAGGCCTGAGTGCGGTGGAGGATGCCGGCGAGCCACGTTACGTGACGGTGCGCGGCGTACAGGCCAATCTCAACTACACCACCATCGATGGCATCGCGATTGCCAGCGTGGGTGGCAGTGGCTCCGGCGAACGCATGAACAACCTGCAGCTGATTCCCAGCGACATCGGCACCCGTACCGACATCTACAAGAGCTTCAGTGCGGAGCAGGCACCGGATGCGATCGGCGGCGTGATCGACATCATCAGCCGCAGTGCCTTCGACCGGTCCGGCAAGTACGTGTTTGCCGACGTGGCAGGTATCTATTCCACGGCCGAGACCAACGTCGAGCGCAGCGCTGGCGGCAACCACGAAACCCTGGGCCACTTCGGCAAGAGCGCCAAGATGGTGTTCTCCAACCAGTTCGGCGCCGGGCAGGAGTTCGGCATCGTTGCGGTGGCACGCTATGAGCAGCGTTCGCGCAACAGCGTCAAGCGCTGGGTGGAGTCGAACTACTACTACAACGACGCCGGCAAGTACCTCACCGACGGCACCACCGGGCCGGATGAGGCCAAGGGTTGGAACGGGCTGCGTGCGCCCGGCAATTTCAGCACCGGCACCTACACCAACTTCATCACCAACTTCGGCGGCTCGGCCAAGCTGGAATGGAAGCCGTCGGACGATCCGTTCTACGCATCGCTGCTGCTGTACTCGTACCGGTTCTACGAGAACTCGACGATGAACAAGACCGATCTGTACGGCAACGCCAAGTTTCCGATCCGCAACCAGACCGAGGACAGCGGCACCACCCAGATCAACAGCATCTACATCAAGAACCGCCACGACCGCTGGGACCGCAGCAACCGTGGCGCCATCGCCAGCTTCAACTGGGACATCGGCGACCGTTCGCGGCTGAGCCTGCGTGGCGGCCATACCGAAGAGACTTTCCACAACAACCAGGTCTACTGGGGTGTGCGCGCCTACCCAAGCAGCCTGTTCGTCGACTACGAGAACGACAGCCACGGTTTCCCCAACGCGGTAGCGGTGTCCGATTCCAGCCTGTTGACCAGCTCGGCGTTCAAGCTCAATCCGGCGCAGGCCTATGTCTCCCCGCGCGATGCCAAGGAGAGCATCGACAACCTGCGCGCCGACTTCAGCTACAACATCGACGCCGATGCGCGTGGCTTCGGCCTGGCCACCGGCGCCGAATACCGCCACCTGAAGATCTGGCAGGACATCGACTTCGACTACTTCAAGAGCAGCGCCACGCTCAACGATTACCTGTATCCGGGATCGACGCTGCTGGGCAGCGTGCCGGGCTTCCCGCTGATCGACAACCGCAAGTGGAACGAGGAACTGCTACCGAAACTGGGCAACAACAATGCGGCGTATCCGAATGCCAACTTCACCAGTGACTACAGGTACGTGGAGGACATCACCAATGCGTATGTGTCCGCGCACTACGCCTGGGACCGGCTGCTGCTGATCGGTGGCCTGCGCTATGACCACACCCGCTTCGATGCCTACAGCCCGTTCAGTAATGATGGCGGCACTACCTATACCTCCGCCTTCCGCAACACGAGCGGTGGCTACAACAACCTGTTGCCCTCGTTGAATGCGACGTTCAAGCTGAGCGAGGACCAGCGCCTGCGCTTCTCCGCCAGCCGCACGCTGGGCCGGCCGACGCCGAGCAACATTGCCCAGGCCACCAGCACCAGCTGTGGCGATGACGAGGAGGGCAGGGGCTTCTGCACCATCAAGCAGGGCAATGCGAACCTGCAGCCGCGCCGTTCCACCAACATCGACCTTGCATGGGACCTGTACTTCAACGGCAACAACGGCCTGGTCTCGGTGGCGTTGTTCGACAAGGTAATCAAGGACGACATCTACACCCTGACCACCTTCGAGAACGTGGGCGATACCCGTTACCGGGTGACCCAACCGATGAACACCGATGAGTCCAGGCTGCGCGGCGTCGAGTTCGCGGTGGCCAACCGCAACCTGCAATGGGGCCGCCAGCGCTTCGACATGTACTTCAACGCCACGCGGCTGGAAGGCAGGACCAACTACCGCATCACCGATGGCACCGAGCGACGCCTGGACCGGCTGCTGTACCAGCCGGACTGGTCGCTCAATGGTTCGGTGATCTGGCGCATGCCGTGGAAGAACTCGCAACTGCGCCTGTCCGGAACCTACCGCAGCCGGATGCTGGTCGACTTCGGCGACACCCAGTGGCTGGATTCGTACTACGACCCGTACATGACCTTCAACATGGCCTTCAGCCACAAGGTCAGCAGGCACGTGACGCTGAAGTACGAAGCCAAGAACCTGTTCAATACCCAGCCGACCTACAGCACCGGCCCGAACGGGCGCTTCCGTACCGAGATCGACGACTACGGCCGCTTCTTCTACTTCCACATCATCTACAACTGAGGGCACAGCCGTGGAGACGATCAATCGCAGGCGATTCCTGGCCCTGGCCGGCCTGTCCGCTGCCGGCGCCTGGATGGGCACGGCACGCGCGCTGGCCGCGCAGGCCGATGCCACCACGCTGAACCCGCGCAACCTGCTGGCCAAGCCGCGCTTTGCCAGCACGCCCTTCACCCTGGGCGTGGCCTCGGGTGATCCCACGGCCGACGGCATGGTGCTGTGGACGCGGCTGGCGACGGAGCCGCTGGTGTTCGGCGGTGGCATGCCGACCCGGCCGATGGTGGTCGAATGGCTTCTGGCAGCGGACGAAGGCATGCGCAAGGTGGTACGCCAGGGTTCGGCGCTCGCGCATCCCGAACTCGGCCACGCGGTGCACGTGGAACTGGAAGGATTGGCGCCCGGACGGCCCTACTGGTACCGCTTTACCGTGGGTGGCCACGCCAGTGCAGTCGGTTGTACCCGCACGCTGCCGGCAGCCGCGGCAGCGGTGGATCGCGTGCGCTTTGTGGTGGCCGGCTGCCAGCACTACGAAGAAGGCCACTACACCGCGTGGCGGCGCATCGCCGAGGAACCGCTGGATTTCGTCTTCCACTATGGTGATTACATCTACGAAGGTGAAAGCCAGCCTGGCCTGCGGAAGATGAACGGCCAGCCGTTCACCAACCTGCGCAACCACGTCGGCCCGCAGACCTACACGCTGGATGATTACCGCCGCCGCTATGCCCAGTACAAGAGCGATGCCGACCTGCAGGCCGCGCATGCGTCGGCACCGTGGTTCGTCACTTTCGATGACCATGAAGTGGACAACAACTGGGCCGGCGCCGAAGACCAGGACGATACGCCCAGCGAAGTGTTCCTGCTGCGGCGCGCACAGGCGTTCCAGGCCTACTACGAGAACATGCCGCTGCGCCGTTCGGCATTCCCGCGCGATGGCCACATGCAGCTGTACCGGCGCGCACGCTACGGAACGCTGATGGACCTGCACCTGCTCGACACACGTCAGTACCGCAGCAAGCAGGTGAACATGGCGCTGCGTGAGGACGTGGAATCGCCGGAGCGCAGCATCGTCGGTGCGAAGCAGGAGCGCTGGCTGTTCGATGGCCTGGCCGATGCCGCACCGCGTTGGCACACCATCGCCCACCAGGTAGCGCTGGGCAACTACATGCGCGAGAAGGACGGCGTGGTGCAGTCGTCCGATGACCAATGGTCGGGTTACCTGGACAGCCGTCGGCGCCTGCTCGACCACATCCAGAAGGTCGGCTTCGGCAACGTGGTGACCGCCTGTGGCGACGCGCACCGGCATTACGCCAGCGACCTGGTGCAGGACCACCGTGACTCGGGCGTGGTCTCCAGCGAGTTCCTTGCCACTTCGATCACTTCGGGGGCCGATGGCCAGGGCGTGGACGCTTACGCCCGCAACCAGCTTGCGCACAGCCCCAATCTGAAGGCGACCACCGACAAGCGTGGCTATGTGCTGTGCGATGTCACCCGCGATGCGTGGATCGGCGACATGAAGACGCTGGATACGGTGATGCGACCGAACGGTACCGTGCAGAGCTGGAAGCGCTACGCGGTGGAGCACGGCCGGCCGGGGCTGCAGGAGGCCTGAATCTAGCGGTCTGCGCTGTAGAGCCGAGCCCACGCTCGGCTGCTTCTTTCGGGGCAATGCGACCGGGGCGAAAGCAGCCGAGCATGGGCTCGGCTCTTTAGGGATTCTTCAATCGTGCTCGAACCGCAGCGGTTCGGTGCCCATCGCCGGGTCACTGGTGCCGGGGCGACCATCCTCGGCGCGGCCGGCCAAACGCAGCACACTCCCACCCGCGCTGATGCGCAGGTCATACCAGCCGGCGGTAGGCGTTGCATCCCACGCCAATGAAGTCTGCGCATGTGCGGGCAGCGCCAATGTCTGTTCGGGCATGTGTCCTGCATAGGCGCCGCCATGCACGCGCACCTGCTGTGCACTGTCACCCAGATTGCGCAGGTGCAGCCGCAGCTGGCCATCCGCGCGATCAATTGAAGCCTGCACGGCAGGAGCCTTGGCCGCACCCTGGAAGTGGCGGTGGAAGCCGTTCGGACCGAGCAGCCACAGGTCATAGCGGCCCTGGGCGTCCAGCGGCCAACGCTCGCGCAGCGGCATGCCCGGCAGCAGCGTGTAACGGCGCGGCACCGCCTCCAGCCGCAGCCGATCGTAGACATGCAGCACTGCCGCTGCGCCCTCGCAGGACAACGCCAGGTCAACGCCCGCGACGTCGACCGCAGCAATCGATGCCTGCGGTCGATAGGGAAGGGCGCGCGCCGGGCGTACACCGCTTTCCTGTTTCGCTGGCTTCAGCCCCTCTGGCAGCGCGGGCACGGTGCGCCCCGGCAAAGCAGCGGCGCGTGCGGCCACCGCGCTCACGTCGGGCAGGCCGCGGACGAACGGGCGGGTATCGCGCTGGGCAAAGTCGAACGCAGTGCTGAGGTCGCCGCAGACCGCGCGGCGCCACGGCGAGATGTCCGGCGCGGGCACACCAAAGCGGCGTTCGATCAGTCGAATGACCGAGGTGTGGTCGTACACCTGCGAATCGACCCAGCCACCGCGGCTCCAGGGCGAGATCACGTACAGCGGCACGCGCGGGCCCAGTCCATACGGGCGGCCGCGCAGTTCAGCGAAGTCGTACTTCTCATCTCCCGGTGCCGGATGGCGGTGGTACTCGCCTTCAGTGCTGACCGAGGACGCACCCGCCCAGCCACCGTCCACCGGCGAAGGCGGTGCCGGTGGTGGCATGTGGTCGAAGAAACCGTCGTTCTCGTCGAACATCAGCAGCAGGGCGGTGCGGCTCCACACCTGCGGATCGGCGGTCAGTGCATCCAGCACGCGTGCGGTATAGGCCGCGCCCTGGGCCGGGCTGGAGGGGCCGGGATGCTCGCTGCCGGCCGCGTCGGCGATGATGAAGCTGACCTGCGGCAGGCGTCCGTCGATGACGTCCTGGCGCAGCTGCGCCAGGCCACGCGTGCTGACCCCGCGTGCGCGTAGCTGCGGGTCATGCCCCGGCGCAGCGCGGTAGGCCTGGCGGAACGCCTCGAAGCCGGCCAGCGGGTTGTCGGTGAAGTTGTCGGCCATGTCCTGGTAGATCTGCCAGGATACCCCCGCCTTCTGCAGGCGTTCGACATAGCTGGCCCAGCGGTACGACGCAGGATGCCCGCCGTGCTCGGGGAAGTTGTCGTGCGAGTTGGCGATCACCGGGCCGCCGGCGCGGGCGGCAGCATCGTTGTGGCCGGTCCACAGGAACACCCGGTTCGGGTTGGTTCCGGCCTGCATCGCGCAGTGGTAGGCGTCACAGATGGTGAAGGCCTCGGCCAGGGCGAACTGGAAGGGCAGGTCGCTGCGCTGGAAGTAGCCCATCGAGTGGTTCTGCTTGGCTTTCGGCCATTGCCCCATGCGTCCGTGGTCCCAGGCCCGCTGTGCATCCGGCCAGGTGTGCGGCGTGCCTTCCACGCGCATGTAGCCGAAGTGCGCGGCGGTATCCAGCGGGAACGGCGCGATCGCGCGCTTGCCGCTGGCATCGGGCTGCAGCCACAGGCTGCGCGCGCGGGCGCCGGCCTGCAGTGCCTGCGCCGGAGCGACGAAGCGATCGCCGAAACCCCGCACGCCCGGCAGCGTGCCGAAGTAGTGGTCGAACGAACGGTTCTCCTGCATGAACACCACGATGTGCTGCAGGTCTTCCAGGCTGCGGGTTTGCGCGGCGGGGGCGATCGCGGCGGCCCGGGCGATGCTGGGCAGCAGCGGGGAAAGGCCGGCGGCAACGCCGGCCTGCAACAACCGGCGTCGGCCGATATCGGTCACGGGCTCACTCACAGGTCCACACGGAAGGAGATGCCGACGGTGCGCGGAGCGCCGATGAAGGCGTTGTCGCGGCCGTCCACCCCCGCAAGATACCGCTTGTCGGTGAGGTTGCTCACCACCAGGTTGGCACCCATGCCCTTCAGGCGCGGCGACAGGCCCTGCAGGTCGAAGCCGATGTTCGCGTTGAACACGGTGGCCGAGGGCAGCTTGTTGACGTTGGCGGCGTCGAGGTAGCGGGTGCCCAGGTAACGGCCGGACAGGCCGAAGTTCCAGTTCTCGCCCTGCCAGTCCGCCGAGAGTACGAGGGTCTGTTCGGGTTGGCCGATCACCTTGGCGCCGTCGACGATGCCCAGCTGGGTATCACGCGCGGCATCGCCACTGCCCAGGTACTTGGAGCGGTTGTAGGTATAGGCGGCGTTGAGGCGCCAGCCGTTGTCCCAGCCATAGCCGAACGCCGCTTCCAGGCCGTTGCTTTCCACGCCGCCGAAGTTCTCGTAGACGCCGTCGGTCTCGCCCAGGTAGTCGATGCCGCTGACGAAGCCGGCCGGCAGGTAGACGATGCGGTTGTCGAATTTGATGTTGTACAGCGTGACCGAGGCGGTCAGGGGCCAGCGGCTGATGCGCATGCCCACTTCAATGTTGTCAGCGGTCTCCGGCTCGACGTTGCGGAAGCGCTGCGGGTCGGTCTCGCCGAGCACGCCGGAAGGAATCGCGGCGAAGTTCTGCGAGAAGCCGGCGAACAGCTCCATGCCTTCCACGCCCGGCGCCCAGGTCAAGCCGGTGGACAGAAGCGGGTCGGACCTGGAATCGGATGTGACGTGCTCGCTGGCACCGATCACGCGGCGGCGCGACTGGTCGACGAAGAACTGCTTCACGCCCAGACGTGCGCTGAACGGCCCGAACCGCGCCACGTCCTCGACGTAGTACATCTGTTCGTCGACCTTGTACTTGTCCTCGAACTGTACCCAGTACGGCTGGTGGTCGAAGGCGATGTCCTGGCCGACGTTGAGCAGGCGATGCCAGTCGCGGCGTGCCGAACGGTCCAGCTTCTCCACCCACAGGCCGCCGCGGATCGTGTTGTCGACTGCGCCGAAAGTCTGGCGCCATTCGACGTCGGCGGTCACGCCCATGCGGTCGTTGTCGTAGTGGGTGTGGCGATACGACTGCGCGCCCAGCACGTTGCCGGCGTAGCAGTTCGGATCGTACTCGGCGGTGAAGCCCAGGCGCGGGCTGCAGCTGGCCAGGCGCTGCGCGGCACTGCCATCGGGATTGACGAAGAAAATCTGGCCACGGTTGCTGCCGCCGTACACGGTCTTGCCACCGAGGTATTCCGACTCCGGGCGACCGGCTCCGTCATCGCTGACCTGCGCCAGATACGGTGGCAGCCAGTCGCCGCGGCCTTGCATGCGGTGCCCGTAGGCGGCCACCGAGGCCTTGAAGCCGTTGCCACCGTCGAAGGCCGCGCGCAGGTAGCCGAAGGTGTTCTCGCGCAGCGCACGCGAGCCGGAACGGTAGTTCTGGTCCAGGTAGGGAATGCCGGTGAGGGTACCGACCAGGTTGTCGCGATCCGGATTGGTCGCGAAGCCCTTCGGTGAGACGCTGGTGTACTCCGGCTCGTCCGCATCGTTGTAGGACAGGTAGCCGGTCAGGGTCCAGCGATCCAGTTCGGTGATGAACTTGCCGGCGATGTGGTCATTGCTGGTCTTGCCGCTGCCATCGATCCAGTCATGCACGCGCGCCGACGAGGCACTGACCCAGGCGCGGGTGTGGCCGCCGAGCAGGCCGGTGTCGTAGCGCACGTAGTACTTGCGTGCCTCGTTGTCACCGGTGCCGACCACGAAGCGCAGGCGGCTGTCCTGCAGCGGATCGCTGGTGAGGAAGTTGAGCGTGCCGCCCAGGGCCTCGTTCGAGCGCGAGGAGATATCGGCAGTGCCCTGGCTGACTTCCACCGTTTCCAGGTCGAGGGTGTCGATGTAGCGGTTGGCCAGCGAGCCGCCGCCGTAACCCGAGCCACCATTGGGCAGGCCGTCGATGGTGGTGCCGATCTGCTGGGTATCACGGTTGGTGACGAAGCCACGCATGCTGATCTGCGTGCCCCACACCGACGAGCCGGTGGCATCGGCCTCGCTGACCACCACGCCGGGCACTTCGTTGAGCGCGTCGTTGACGCTGCTCATCACGGTCTGCCGGTTCAGCGTTTCCGCACGCACGGAAGTCTTGGCATAGCTGGTGGCCTGGCCGATCACCTGCACCTGGTCGAGGGTGCGGGCCTCACTGCTGCGCGCTTCAGCGGCATCGCCCTGCGGTGCTTCGGCCAGGGCGTCCAGTGCGGGAGCGATCAGCAGGGCAAGCAGCGAGACACGGGGAAAGCGCGCAGACGTTCGCATCGAGACCGGACCTTCAGAGCAGGGAAGCCCCGGAGTGTCGGCAGCGCCAATGACATCGGCATGACGTGGCGATGCAGGAATCGTGTTCTGCGACGGCCGGCACCCGCCGCCTGCTTCAGTACCGTGCGTCCTTGGGTTTCGGGTCACGCGGCCAGTCCTTGCCCTTGTTGGCGAAGTCCGGCCGCGGCTGGTTGATGAAATAGCCGGCGATGTCCACCGCATCCTGGTCCGGCATCACCTGCTGCCCCAGCGGCGGTGCGCGGGTCACTGCCGGTGGCATGTTGTGCTTGATGAAACCGGCCGCCTTGTACAGGCGCGCCATGCCGGCACCGATGTTGAAGCTGTGGTCGCCCCACAGCGGCGGGAAGGCGATGTCACCGCTGGCATCGCGTCGGCCTTCGCCGTTGTCGCCATGGCAGGCGGCGCACTGCACGGCATACAGCGCCTGGCCGCGGACCGGGTCCGGAGTCAGCGTGCTGTCGATGGGGCCCTCACTGGGCGCGGCCACTTTTGCACCCTCTGGCACCGGGCTGCTCAGCCACGCCATGTAGTCGAGCATCGCGCGCATCTGCGGTGCGTCCTTCGGCAGCGGCTTGCCGTTCATCGAGCGCTGCAGGCAGCCATTGATGCGCTCGGTCAGCCCGATCACCTTGCCCGGGCGCGGCATGTAGCGCGGATAGGCACCGCCGCCGGTATTGAAGTAGTGGTTGCCGAACGATCGCTTGCCCTCGGCCATGTGGCACGAATTGCAGTTCAGATCGTTGCCGACGTTGTCCGGAAGCAGGCGCGCGGTCTCGTTGAGGATGCGCCGGCCGAGCATCACCGATTCGGCATTGCCCAGTCCGGCGATCTCCTCGGCACTGGGCGCGTGGTAGTGGGCGACCACCTTGCCCTGTGCATCGAGGATATCGATCGTACTGGCTACGGCGGCATCCAGGCCCGGGTGCAGGTGACGATAGGCGAGGGTGCCCGCACCGGCCAGCAGCACCACGGTGATCGCACTACCGAGCAGCAGGCGGGAACGTTTGCGCGAACGCTTCATCGTGCGGCCTCCTGCGGAACGAAGTGCACCGGCTTGTCACGCACCACCCGGCGCATGCGTGCCACCTCGACCTCGCTCACCGCGCTGGCCTGGTTGCCCCAGCTGCTGCGGATGAAGGTCAGGATCTGTGCCAGCTGCGCGTTCGGCAGCTGCTCGAAGCCGGGCATGGTGAAGGCCATGCGGTCGTGCGGGGTGTGCGGGGTGCGACCCCCGATCAGGGTCACCTGCACCAGCGAACTGGGATCGTCGGCGAACACGATCGAGTTGCCTGCCAGGGCAGGATAGACGCGTGGCATGCCGCGCCCGTCGGCACGGTGGCAGGCCTGGCAGTGCTCGGCATAGGCCAGCGAACCGGCCACGCGATAGTCGCCACTACGCAGCGCGGCGGTGGTGGTGTCGGTACCAGGCGACCACTGCGCACTGCGTCCCTCACGCGCCGGCAGCTGCTTCAGGTAGCGCGCCATGGCCAACAGGTCAGCGTCGGACAGGTACTGCGTGCTGTGCTCGACCACGTCGGCCATGCCACCGAAGGCTGCCGATCGATCGGTGCGCCCGGTGCGCAGGAAGTCGACGATCTCGCCCTCGCTCCAGCTGGCCAGGCCGGTCGATTCATTGCGCAGGTTCTTCGCATACCAGCCTTCCAGCACCGAGCCGGACAGGAACTGGCGGCTGCCATCGTCGGCCATCGCCTTCTCCTGGAACGCCAGCCCACGTGGTGTATGACAGGCGCCGCAGTGGGCCAGGCCCTCAACCAGCTCAGCGCCACGCTGCTGGCCCACATCCAGCGACGGATCCGGGTTGAAGCTGCGCGGGCGCGCGAACAGCAGCTGCCACCATGCCAAAGGCCAGCGCATGTTGGCCGGCCATGGAATCGTGCTGTCGGCGTTGCTTTGCTTCACCGGCTGCACCGAGCCCATGAAATAGGCATACAGCGCCTTGATCTCGGCATCGCTGGCGATCACGTACGAGGCATACGGCATCGCCGGATACAGCGGCTGGCCGTCGTGGCGGATGCCGCGGCGGACCGCGCGTTCGAAATCGGCGTAGTCGTAGGCACCAATGCCGGAGTCCGGATCGGGGGTGATGTTGGTCGAATAGATCGTGCCCATCGGCGTCTGCATGCCCAGGCCACCGGCGAACGGCTTGCCGCCCGGCGCGGTGTGGCAGGCCGCGCAGTCGGCGGCACGTGACAGGTAGCGCCCCTGCGCGATCAGCGCCGGATCGTGGATGTCGACGTGCGCGGTCTGTCGCGGTGCGAACCAGTAGGGCGTGCTGCGGGCGATGCCGTAGGCGGCGGCCACCGTGGCGGCCAGGGCAATGGCGAGCTTGAACGAGATGCGCATGGCGGCACTGTGGGCACTCCCGGGCGCGCGTTCATTGATCCGGATCAATGACTGAACGGATACAGCTTTTACACCAAACTGAATCGTTCCTGCGTTGTCATCAAGCCGTCATCCGTGCGCGATAGATGGCCGGTCTATTGGGCGTTACCGTCCCAATCTGTCTGATTCATCCCTATGACGTGATATGAAGCGCCTGCTGCTGTTGTTGCTGGCGTGCGCCGGCCTGTGGCTGGCTGCATGCTCATCCTCGATCAACGCCTCGTCCACCTCACTCGCCGATCAGCTGATCGCGCCGGGTGGCGTGTCGACCCTGCTCGATCGTCCGCGCATCGCCGCGGCCATCGCCGAACTGCCCAACCGCCATGGCTTCGCGGCGGGCCGCGATGGCGTGCCGATCTTCTGGCGCGTATTCGATCCGGGCGACTACGGCGCGCGTTACCGCTACCTGCCGCAGCGCCACGAGAACGGCCTGCCGCTGGATACCGGCCTGAGCTTGGCCGTGCCGCAGCCGTTCCGCGCGCAGGCGCCGCGCGGCACCGTGGTGCTGCTGCATGGGTGGATGATGAACGGTGATTCGATGCTGCCATGGTCGCTGCAGCTGGCCGAATCCGGCTACCGCGTGGTCACGCTCGACCTGCGCAACCATGGCCAGTCCGGCACCGGCCCGTCCGGCTATGGCACCTATGAGTCGGATGACGTGGTCGATGTGATCGGCGAGCTGCGCGCGCGCGGCGAAGTGACCGGGCCGCTGTACCTGTTCGGTGTGTCCTATGGTGCGGCCACGGCGGTGTTCACCGCCGACAAGCTGGGTGACCAGGTCGAAGGCGTGGTGGCGATGGAATCGTTCGCCAATGCCGGCGTGGCGATCCGCACCATGATCCCGCACCTGATGGGGCTCCAGCCGGAAGGCCTGAAGGCGCAGGCGGTGGCGTCGTACGCGCGCTGGCGCTACGGCGGCCAGGACATCAACCAGGTGATCGCCGCCGCCAGCCGCCGCATCGACGTCGATCTGGACCGCGTGGACGTCGCGCGTGCGTTGGCCGATACCCGCGCCTGCGTGCTGTTGCTGCACGGGCAGGGCGACCAGCACATTCCGGTCAGCCAGGGCCGCGAACTGGCCCAGGCCAATCCGCGCGCGCACTACATCGAAATGCGCGGCGAGGACCACATCACCCTGCCGCTGCGGCTGGACCTGCTGGCGGGCGTGGTCGATGACTGGATGGCGCGCGACGAGCACCATCCGCAGAGCGCGTGCCCGGCACCGCAGCTGCCGGCCCAGGCTGAGTGGCTGGCGCGCAGCTGAGAAAAGGGGACGGAGGGGATTAAGTCGTTTCCAGGCCAGGTGTGCGGGAAACGACTTAATCCCCTCCGTCCCCTTTTTCTGTCAGGCCACGCGTCGTGCCAGTGCGCGGGCAGACGCCGCGACGCCGAGCAGCAGCGCGGCCACGCACAGGAAGGCGAAACCGAGGCTGGTGGCATGCGCCAGTGCGCCGATCGCTGCCGGACCGGCGAGGATGCCGGCGTAACCCAGTGTGGTCACCGCGGTGATGGCGATGCTCTCCGGCATCACCCGCTGCTGGCCCGCCATCGAGAACAGCGCCGGCACGATGTTGGCGCAGCCCAGCCCGACCAGTACGTAGCCGGCCAACGCCACCGGGAACGAGGGCACCAGCGTGGCCAGGGTAAAGCCCGCCGCAGCGGTGATGCCGCCGATGACCAGCGTGCGGGTCCGGCCGAGGCGCTCGACGATGCCGTCGCCGAACAGGCGCATCGCGGTCATCGCCAGGGTGAACAACGCAAAGCCGGCCCCGGCCTGGTCGCGCGGTACCTGCCGCACTTCCGCCAGGAACACCGCACTCCAGTCCAGCATTGAGCCCTCGGCAAGGAACACCACGAAGGCCAGCACGCCGATGAACAGGACCACGCCGTGCGGCAGCGCCAATAGCGGGCCTTCGTGCAGGATCCGTTGCGGACGCCAGTGCGGTGCCGACAGCACGGCAACCAGCAGCAGCGCGGCCACCGAAAGCAGCGCGGCCAGCCACAGCGGCGTGCCGAGGATCAGCAACCCGGTCATGCAGCCGGCGCCGACGAATCCACCGATGCTGTAGAAGGCGTGGAAGCCGGACATCATCGCGCGCCCGGCGTCGCGCTCGACCGCCACGGCCTGCATGTTCACCGTGCAGTCCATCGCGCCCACACCGGCGCCGAACAAGAACAGGGCGGCGCCCAGCGCAAGCGGCGAGGGCGCCAGTGCCAGCAATGGCAGTGCCAGCAGCAACGCTGCGCAACTGGCCACCAGCAGGCGCCGGCATCCCAGCCGTCCGGTCAGCGCACCGGCCAGTGGCATCGCCAGCAGCGAGCCGAGCCCGAGGCACAGCAGCACGGCACCGAGGCTGGCGTCGGACAGCCCGGCCTTGGCCTTGGCGTAGGGGACCATCGGTGCCCACGCGGCGGCGGCGAATCCGGGAATGAAGAAGGCGGCACGGGTGGCGTGCTGCTGGGCACGTGGGGATGAAGGCGTCATGCGTGATGCGAAGCTCGGGGAGAGCTCCATGAAATCGTTATCAGGCCAGGTCGGCAAGTGCCATGCATGACATCAAACGACGCATACGATTGCAGTGACCCGATTGCGTCACCAGCGATTAACGCCACGCACGGACAGTGGCTGCACAGTCGGCATCCCGCCGGCCGCTGCCGGAGACCTGTACATGAGCACGACACCGACCATCCTCCTTGTCCATGGATTCTGGGGCGGGGCCGCACATTGGGCCAAGGTGATCCTGGAACTGCATCGCAACGGCCACGACCGCGTGCAGGCGGTGGAACTGCCGCTTACCTCGCTGGCCGACGACGCAGGACGCACCCGGAAAATGATCCGGCAGATCGACGGGCCGGTGCTGTTGGTCGGCCACTCCTACGGCGGCGCGGTGATCAGCCAGGCCGGTAGCGAGCCCAACGTGAAGGGCCTGGTCTACATCGCTGCCTTCGCGCCTGATGCCGGCGAGAGCCCCGGTGGCATCACCCAGCAGCACCTGCCGGAGGCAGCGCCGAACCTGGCACCGGACAGCGATGGCTACCTGTGGCTGCGTGCGGACAGGTTCCATGAGAGCTTCTGCCAGGACCTGAGCGCCGACGAGGGCCGGGTGATGGCGGTGACCCAGAAGGCGCCGTTGGCGAGCACCTTCGGTGATGCGGTCAGCGATCCGGCCTGGAAGCACAAGCCGAGCTGGTACCAGCTGTCCCGCCAGGACCGCATGATCGCGCCGGACAACCAGAAGGCCATGGCCACGCGCATCCAGCCCAAGCGATTGCTGGAGCTGGATGCCAGCCATGCCTCGCTGGCCTCGCAGCCGAAGGAAGTGACCGCGCTGATCCTGGAGGCCTGCGCCGCCATCGGCGGCTGAGCCTGCGCGGCGCGTCGCACCGCACGACAGGATTCCACCTTCGGCGAGATCACCAACCCGGCCACGCAGGCCAAGGTGGTACATCGCACCCAACCGTATTGGTTGCTGGATGCGATGGCGCGTTATGAATTCAGTGATCGCCTGTCGGCCACGCTCAACGTCAACAACCTGCTGGACAAGCGCTACTACACGATCTTCAGCTGGTACAGCACCTACACCTGGGGTGAGCCGCGCAATGTGCGGCTGGCGATGACGTACAGGTTCTGACGCGGGTCCTGTAGAGCCGAGCCCGCGCTCGGCTGGCTGTCACACCGCAGCCGAGCGTGGGCTCGGCTCTACGGAAATGCGCCCGCGATGCTTTGCGGCATCGCGGGCGTTGTGGTTACAGCGGCAGGTCGAACACCAGTACTTCGGCGTCGTTGCCGTTTTCCAGGGTCAGCTGCGCTTCGTCGCTGACCTGCAGTGCATCACCGGCTTCCAGGGTGATGCCATTGACCTGCAGCTGGCCTCGGGCAACCTGCACATAGGCACCACGGCCATTGCCGAGCGCGTGGTGCAGCTTCTGGCCGCCATCGAGGATGGTGGCGAAGATGCGGGCATCCTGGTGGATGCGCAGCGAACCGTCGGCGCCGTCCGGCGAAGCGATCAGGCGCAGCTGGCCGCGCTTGGTCTCCGGGGCGAAGTGGGTCTCCTCGTAGGACGGCGTGATGTTCTCGCGGTCCGGGAAGATCCAGATCTGCAGGAAGTGCACGGTCTCGTCGGCCGAGTGGTTGAATTCGCTGTGGCTGACACCACTGCCGGCACTCATGCGCTGCACGTCGCCGTAGCGCAGCACCGAGCCGGTGCCCATCGAGTCCTTGTGCTCCAGCGCGCCGCCCAGCACATAGGAAACGATCTCCATGTTGCTGTGGCTATGGGTGCCGAAGCCCTGGCCGCCGATCACCTTGTCTTCGTTGATCACCCGCAGCGGGCCGAAGCTGACGTAGCGGGGGTCGTAGTAGTTGGCGAAGGAGAAGGTATGGCGCGAGGACAGCCAGCCATGCTCGGCCAGGCCACGGGTAGCGCTCTTGCGGATCTGCAGCATGATGGAATCTCCTTGTTCGATGGTTTCGATGGGGCGGGGTGAGGCGGTAGTTGCCGTGTTTCCCCGTTGGAGAGAAGTATCTGCTTGCGCCCGGGGTTTGAAAAACGGATAGTTTTGACGGCCATCATCGAAAAATTCGAATGCTCAAGCTCAGCCTCGATGCCCTGCAGATCCTGGATGCCATCGACCGCCGCGGCTCTTTTGCCGGCGCCGGCAAGGCCCTGCACAAGGTGCCCTCGACCATTTCCTACACTGTGGCCAAGCTGGAGGAGGATCTGGGCGTGCAGCTGTTCGACCGGGTCGGCCCGCGTGCCGAACCGACCGAGGCCGGACGCGCCCTGCTGGACGAGGGTCGGCATCTCCTGCGTGCGGCCCGCGAGCTGGAGCTGCGGGTGCGCCGGGTGGCGTCGGGCTGGGAGACCGAACTGACCCTGGCGGTGGACTCGGTGTTCCCGACCTGGCTGCTGGGCCCGGACATCGCCGCGTTTCGTGAGGCCGAGGCGCCGACCCGGCTGCGGCTGATCGGCGAGGCCCTGTCCGGCACCTGGGAGGCCCTGCTGGACCGGCGCGCCGACCTGCTGGTCGGGGCGCCGGGCGAGGGGCCCAGTGGCGGTGGTTACGTGGTCGAGCCGCTGGGCACGGTGGAGTTCGTGTTCGCGGTCGCACCGGATCATCCGTTGGCCAAGGTGCCGGGCGTGCTCGGTCGCGAGCAGCTGGTCGAGCACTGCGCGATCGCCGTTTCTGATTCGGCGCGGCGGTTGCTGCCGCGCACGGTGGGCCTGTTGATGGGGCAGGAGATGCTGACCGTGCCTGACATGGCCAGCAAACTGAAGCTGCAATGCGAAGGTGTGGGCTTCGGCTTCCTGCCCGAGCCGTGCGCGCGCGCTGCAGTGGCGCGTGGCCAGCTGGTGATCCGCGAGGTGGAGGAACACAAGCCGGAGGAAACGTTCTGGCTGGCCTGGCGCACCGGCGAGGACGGCGCGGCACTGCGGTGGTGGCGCGAGCGCCTGCGCAGGCCGGAGCTGCTGTCGCAGTGGTGGCAGGCAATGGCCAAGGGGTAGGGTTTGGCAGGGCTGCGCCCTGCACCCGCCGAGGCCAAAGCAACAGCAACAGCAACAGCGTGCATTCCGTGAGGTGGCGGGTTGGGTCCGGCTGCGGGAGACGCCGAAAACCCCCAGGCCGGCCCAGCCGCTGGCGGCTGTGCGTTCGGGCGCTTGCGAAGCAGTGCTTCGCAAGCAAAGCGCCCTCACCCATGGGGGCTTGGCCGCGGCATCCATGCCGCGGACACTCCCGCAACCGGACCCACCCCGCCTTCGACAGTTTTCCGCGATCTGTCGGAACGGCGTACTGCTCTGGTAGGTGTCGACCTTGGTCGACACGGTAGATCCACGTCATGCGTGGATGAATTCACTCGATATCTGACAGATGCGTCGACCAAGGTCGACACCTACCAACAGCCGCGTGAACCTGTCGAAGGTGGGGCGGTGTCGGAGTGCGGGGTGTCAGCCGCATGGGCCCGAGGCATGCCTCGGGCGGGTTGGGCAGGACGCCCAACCCCGGTCTTGCCGTGTGCGCAGGAAAGCGCACACGAGCAAGCGGCTGCCAAGCCTTATCTGATCGGAATCTGGCAGCGTAGGTGTCGAGAGCCGGCGTGGGCCGCCGTGTAAGCCTGGATCTCGACGATCGCCATGTAGCAACTGTGTTGATGGAGGGGCCAAGCCCCTCCATCAACACAGTTGCTACATGGACGTACTTGCGGCGTCCCCGCAATCCGACACCGCCCCGCCAACCCACGGAATGCCAGCTTCTGCTGTTGCCGTTGAGGTTGCCGGCCAGCGGCCGGCACTACCAGGGGTGCAGGGCGCAGCCCTGCCGAAAAACACGCATAAAAAAAACAGCAGGCCGAGGCCTGCTGTTTCGGTGTAATGGTGCGCCCGGAGAGATTCGAACTCCCGACCGCCTGGTTCGTAGCCAGGTACTCTATCCAACTGAGCTACGGGCGCCAATTACATAAACTTGTTGTGCTGACTGTGTATGGTGCGCCCGGAGAGATTCGAACTCCCGACCGCCTGGTTCGTAGCCAGGTACTCTATCCAACTGAGCTACGGGCGCGCGGTACACAATCAAATTTTACTGCATTTCCAGCGGCGGATGCTGAAAACCTGTCGAGTGGTGCGCCCGGAGAGATTCGAACTCCCGACCGCCTGGTTCGTAGCCAGGTACTCTATCCAACTGAGCTACGGGCGCCCTGCGACAGGAGCGGAATTATGCGGATGTCGGCGCGTACCGTCAACAGTTTTGTGAAAATTTTCATCCAACTGAATGAAAAAGCGGTCTGCCACAGCGTCAGGGGCCTTCAACCAGGCGAAATGATCCGCACGCGTGCCCAGTTCCTGCGCCGACAGCACGCGCAGCTGCGCGTCCACATTCGGCAGCTTGGCCAGCAATGTCTGCATCGATCCGGTCGGTGCCAACCAGTCGTGTTCCATCAACACCGCCTGCGCGCTGCCATGCACGCGCGCCATCTGTGCGTCGAGGTCTTCGTCCATGCCGGCCGCGGCATAGTGGTTGTTCAGGCCGACGCGCGCCCAGTCGGCGATCAGTCCGCGCGCTTCGGTGCCGCCGAAGCCGAGGCGCCGGCCATGCAGCACGCCCTGGCGCTGTGCGATCCACGGCAGGAAGCGGTAGACCAGTGGCAGCAGCCAGCCGCGCGGTGGCGGGAAGCCGCGCCAGAACGGTGAGCCGCTGGCCGCCAACCACAAGCGGTTGAAGTGCTGCGGATTGCGGCCGGCATGCACGCAGGCCAGCTGACCGCCGAGGCTGTGGCCACCGATGATCCAGGGCAGCGCGCCGGCCTCGTCATCCGCCGCGACAAGGACCGCCTGGCTGGTGGGCAGATCCTGTTCGAGTACCTCGCGATAGCCCCAGTCCTGCGTGCGCGACGGCCGCAGTGAGCTGCTGCCATTGCCGCGCCACTCGTGCAGGTACACCGCCACGCCCTTCGCCGCCAGCGCCTGCGCCAGCGGCAGGTAGTGGCGCGCGGCCACGCCCAGTGCCGGCAGCCACAGCAGGCGCGCGATGGGCTGTGCAGGCACGCAGGCAATCACTTCGTAGCGATGGCCATCAGCGCACTGCACGGCGAGGACGTCCGGTGTGAGGCTCATGCGTGGGGTGCCGCGCCGAAGTGATCGAGCACCAGCACCTCGCTGCGGCCGGGGGCATAGCCCTGCTGCAGGCCGCGTGCAACGTAGTCGATACCGGCTTCGCAGGCATTGGCCAGGCTCAAGCCGTTGCACAGTTGCGCGGCGATGGCCGAGGCCAGCGTGCAGCCGGTGCCATGTGCGTCCAGCGGCAGGCGGGCATGGATGAATTCTTCGCTGCTGACGCCGTCGAAGTAGCGGTCGATCACGCGGTTGCCTTCCTGCAGATGGCCACCTTTGAGCAGCACCGCACCGGCGCCCAGGTCGAGCAGGGCGGAAGCGGCGCGCTCCGCGTCATCGCCGTTGCCGATCTTCCGTCCGACCAGCAGCTCTGCTTCCGGCGTGTTCGGGGTGATCAGCGTGGCCAGCGGGATCAGCCGCTCGCGCATCGCCTGCAGGGCGCTGTCTTCCAGCAGGCGCGCGCCGCTGGTGGCGACCATCACCGGGTCCAGCACCACGTGTGGCGGGCGATGGCGCTCCAATGCATCGGCGACGGCATTGATCACCTCGGCGTTGGCCAGCATGCCGAGCTTCACCGCGTGGATGTCGAAGTCGTCGAAGCAGGCGTCCAGTTGCGCGCGCAGGAAATCGATCGGCGGCACATGCACGGCGATGACGCCGCGGGTGTTCTGCGCGGTCAGTGCAGCAATCGCGGAAAGGCCATGCACGCGGTGTGCGGCGAAGGCCTTCAGGTCGGCCTGGATGCCGGCGCCACCACCGGAGTCGGAGCCGGCGATGGTGAGGGCGGAAACGGGAGTGGTCGGGCTCATCCAGCGATTGTGCCGTGGTCACGGTAAAGGAGGTAGCGTTGATGCGGGAGATGGGGGCCGGTAGATGGGGTCAGATCCCTTTTCCGCAGGAAAAGGGATCTGACCCCCGGAGCGCGGCCCTCAATGTCGCCAGCGCGCCCACTGCTGGTACAGCACATAGCCCAGCCCGGTCAGGCCGGTGAGCAGGGCCGGGGCGAGCAGGGCGTCGTACTGCCAGCGCACGAACAGCCAGGCGCCGATCATGCCGCCGGCGAGGAAGCCGCTGATGATCAGGCCGCTGAGGGTCAGTCGCCGTACCTGCAGTGGCAACCCGCGCAGCAGGTGGCCCAAGCCGATGCCGAGGTCGGTGAACATGCCGCTGAGGTGGGTGGTGCGCACCACCGCGCCGCTGAAGGTGGTGGCCATCGCATTCTGCAGGCCGCAGGCCATGGCAGCGGCCAGTGCACCCCATATCTGGTGCCGTTCGAACAGCGGAATGGCTACCAGCAACAGTGCTGACTCCAGCGCCAGCGCCACGCCGTAGCGTCGGCCCAGCTGCAGGGTGCTGTCCTGGATCAGCAGGCCGCTGAGCATTGCGCCCAGCGAGAACGCGATCAGCAGTCCCCACAGGTGGCCGACCGCGCGCCAGTCACCCTGGGCCAGTGCCATGCCGAGCTGGCTGGTACTGCCGGTCATGTGGCTGACCGCCTGGTGCTCGAAACCGAGGAAGCCGACCACGTTGACCATGCCGGCCACGCACGAGAGCGCGACCGCGCCGATCCAGACCCAGGTGGGCAGGCGTATTCCCATCGGCGGGGCCCCTCAGGGCCCGCCGAAGCCGCCGTTGAACTGCAGCTCGCTGAAGGTGTTGCTGGCCGGGTCGAACACCGCGCCCCAGAACTGCGCGCCGCCATCGCAGACGCGGATCGCTTCGCGGGCCGGATTGATGCCGCTGTCGTCGGGCAGGTGGAAGGCATTGATGTAGATCAGGCGTCGGCCTGCGCTTTCGATGCCGACGTACTGCCGGTCAAAGTCGAGCACCTTCGGCACCTGGGCCTCCAGCGAAGACAGATTCGCTTCCAGCTGGTCGATCTGCTGCCGGCTGGGTGCCCAGTAGCCGCTGACCCGCCCGGCCTCGCGGCCGGGGCTGGGCCGCGAGCAGGTGTCGAGCACCTGCGCGGCGATGATCGGGCGGGTGACCACCCAGGACTGGCCGGTGCGCTCGGCGGTGGGCACACTGGCCGGGCCGCGCGTAGTGGTGCAGGCGCCCAGCACGGCTGCGAGGGTGATTGCAGCCGTGGGCAGCAGCAGGCGGGTGCGGCGGTTCACAACACCTCCGAAGCGTAATCGGCCAGGCGCGAACGCTCGCCACGGCGCAGGGTGATGTGTGCACTATGCGGCCAGTTCTTGAAGCGATCCACCGCGTAGGTCAGGCCCGAGGTGGTCTCGGTCAGGTACGGGGTGTCGATCTGCTCGACGTTGCCCAGGCAGACGATCTTGGTGCCGGGGCCGGCGCGGGTGATCAGCGTCTTCATCTGCTTCGGGGTGAGGTTCTGCGCCTCGTCCAGGATCAGGTAGCGCGACAGGAACGTGCGGCCGCGCATGAAGTTCATCGAGCGGATCTTGATGCGGCTGGCCAGCAGGTCGTTGGTCGCCTGGCGCCCCCACGTGCCGCCTTCCTGGTTGTGCGTGAGCACTTCCAGGTTGTCGGTCAGCGCGCCCATCCACGGCGTCATCTTCTCTTCTTCGGTGCCGGGCAGGAAACCGATGTCTTCGCCGACGCTGACCGTGGCGCGGGTCATGATGATCTCGCGGTAGCGCTGCTGGTCCATCGTCTGCGCCAGGCCGGCGGCCAGCGCCAGCAGGGTCTTGCCGGTGCCGGCGGTACCCAGCAGCGTGACGAAGTCGATCTCCGGATCCATCAGTGCGTTGAGGGCGAAGTTCTGCTCGCGGTTGCGTGCGCTGATGCCCCACACGGCGTGGCTGCCGTGGCGGAAATCATCGACCAGCGACAGCACCACCTTGCCGTCACCGACCACGCGGCTGACGCGCAGCTCGACTTCATCTTCGCCGGGCAGGTAGACGTACTGGTTCGGGTACCACTCCTCGCCGTCCTGCGCCTGGATTTCGTAATGGGTACGGCCCTTGTCGCTCCAGCTGCGCAGGTCGTCGCCGTGGCGCTTCCAGAAGTCTTCCGGCAGCTCGGTAGCGCCGGTGTAGAGCAGGCTGAAATCGTCCAGCGCGCGGTCGTTCTCGTAGTCCTCGGACACGATGCCGGCGATGGCGGCCTTGATCCGCAGGTTGATGTCCTTGGAGACGAACACCACCGGCAGGTCGGGGGTTTCTTCCTTCAGGGCCAGGATCGCGCCGAGGATGGCGTTGTCCGGGATCACCTTGCCGAAGCTCTTGCCAGCGTCGAAATGGCTGGTCTGGAAGCGCAGCTTGCCGGCGCTCTGCTTGCCGCGCAGCTGCAGCCCATTCGGGCGCTGCAGCGGAATGCCGTCGGCCAGGTTGTCCAGGCCGGAGGCCTGCACCAGCTCGTTGAGGAAGCGGCTCACCTGGCGGGCGTTGCGGCTCGCTTCGGAGGTGCCCTTCTTGCCGTTGTCCAGCTCCTCGATCACCTGCATGGGCAGGTAAACGTCGTGCTCCTCGAATTTGAACAGCGCGGTCGGATCGTGCATCAGCACGTTGGTATCCAGCACGTAGATGCGCTTGCCTCGGGTCATCGTCGATTCCTGGTTACGGACAGGGAAAAACCACCACGGCCTGCTGCCTGGCAGGGTGATGGCAGACACAGTAGGCAGTGGGACTCACTTGGACTGGGAGGCCTTCAGTTCGGCGAGAACGGCATCGGCATGGCCGGCGACCTTGACCTTGCGCCAGGACTGCACGATGCGGCTGTCGGGGGAAATCAGGAAGGTGCTGCGTTCGATGCCACGTACCTGCTTGCCGTACATGTTCTTCATCTTGATCACGTCGAAGGCGCTGCACAGCGCTTCGTCGCCATCGCTGACCAGGGGGAAGCCGAAGCCCTGCCTGGCACAGAAATTGTCGTGCGACTTCACCGAATCGCGCGAGACGCCCAGCACGACCGCGCCGGCCTTCTTGAACTTCGGCAGCAGCGCGTTGAAGTCGATACCTTCGGTGGTGCAGCCGGGAGTGCTGTCCTTGGGGTAGAAGTACAGCACCAGCCACTGGCCGGCATAGTCGCCGAGGGTGGCCTGGTCGCCACCGGACAGCGCCAGCGGCAGGGAGAGGGTGGTGCTGTCCAGGGTATCGCCGTTGTTCATGAGGTCCTTCTGTCGAGCCTGGGTTCTTTCCAAGACAATTGCATGAAACGCCACGCGCCCGTGAGAGGCGCGCGAAAAATCAGGAATTCATTCAGAACTTCATCGGGTCCATGATCGCGTCCAGGTTCAGGTGGTCGCAGAACTCAAGGAAATCGTCGCGCAGCGCGGCGATGTGCATGTTGGCCGGCACGCCGATGGTGACCTGTGCACTGAACATTTCCGCACCGGTCTGCATGGCGCGGTAGCGCGTGCTCTGCAGGTTCTCGATGGTGATGCCCTGGCGGTCGAAGAAGTCGGCCAGCTGGAACAGGATGCCCGGCTTGTCGGCGGCGATCACTTCGACGATGTATGGCAGCAGGTTGGACTGCGCCTGCTTGGCGGCGGTGCGGTACCAGACCAGCTTCAGGCCCTCCTCGCGCTCCAGCCGGGTCAGCATCGCCTCGAGCTTGGCCACCGAGTCCCAGGAGCCGGTGGCCAGGGCGGTGACCGAGACATCGCGGCCGACCGTGGCCAGGCGTGCGTCCACCAGGTTGCAGCCGCTGTCGGCGATGCGGCGGGTGACGGACAGCAGGGGGGACTCCGGATGCGTCGTATAGGCGTTGATCAGGAGGTGGTTTTCGCTCGGCGCGGGGCGCGGGGTGGTGTCGGTCAAGGCGATTCCGGGTAATGCATGCGTGAGTCTGAATGCCCGCCAGAGGCGGGGATCCACCGGTGTCCAGCATACTTGCCCGTGCTTTCGCGCCGCAAGTAACATTCAGGCCGCCCCCAGCCTTTCGTGGCGGGCGTTTCCCTTCCCAGCCAAGAGCAGCACGTCCTTGTCCCTTTCCGGCCTCATCACCGCGCTGGCGACCCCGTTCCGGGCCGACGGCGCCCTCGATCCCGATGGTTGGCAGCGCCTGCTGCACCTGCAACTGGAGGGTGGCGTCCATGGCGTTGTCGTGGCTGGCTCGACCGGCGAAGCGGCGACCCTGACCGATGCCGAGTACGACCAGCTGCTGGCCAGCGCCGTCGAACGCATCGGCGGCCGCATCCCGGTCATGGCCGGCACCGGCCTGTCGGGCACCGCCAAGACCATCGAACAGACCCGCCGTGCCGCCGCCCTTGGCGCCAGCCACGCACTGGTGGTCACCCCGCCGTACGTGCGGCCGACGCAGGCTGGCCTGATCGCGCACTATCGCGCGGTGGCCGACCAGGGCGGGCTGCCGGTCGTGCTGTACAACGTGCCCGGCCGTACCGGCTGCGACATGCAGCCGGAGACCGTGGCCGAACTGGCCAGCCACCCCAATATCGTCGGCATCAAGGAAGCGGTGGGTGACACCGGCCGGGTGCAGGCGCTGCTGGCGCTGCGCAGCCCGACGTTCGCGGTGCTCAGTGGCGACGACGGCACCGCCGCGCGTTCGATCCGGGCCGGCATCGATGGCCTGATCTCGGTCGGTTCCAACGTGCTTCCGGGCGCGTATCGCCGGATGTGCGAGCTGGCTGCCGCGCACGACCAAGAAGCCACCGAGTCGTGGGACGCGCGCCTGCATCCCTTCCATGATTTCTGTGGCGTCGAACCCAACCCGATCCCGGTCAAGGCGCTGCTGCGCCGCATCGGCATCGGCCATGACCTGCGCCTGCCGCTGCTGCCGCTGTCGGCAGCACATCATCCCGCGGCCGACCACCTTGCCGGCGACATCGCCGCCCTCGAAGCCCTTTCCAGCCACTGACCTTCCGTCTTGGTCTGACCCAGGAGATTCACATGCGTCAATCCGTTTCCACTGTCCGCGTGCTGTCCTACGCCCTGCTTGCTGTAGCTGTTGCGGCCGGCACCACCGGCTGCTTCAAGCGTGGCGTCAAGGGCGACTACGCCCTGGCCCCGGAAATGCGCCCGCTGGAAGTACCGCCGGACCTGAACCTGCCCAACGCCACCACCGACAACAAGGTGCCGACACTGGCCTCGGCCACCAAGCCGGCGGCGCCGGTCGCCGCAGCCCCGGCGGTGGGCAACACCGGTTTCACCATTGCCGGTGGCAAGGATGAAGCCTTCGCCAAGGTCGGTACCGCGCTGGAAGGCGTCGAAGGCGTGACCATCGCCAGCCGCGCGCAGCTGCTGGGCTCGTACGACGTGGCCTACGAAGGCAGCAACTTCCTGGTCCGCGTGGTGGCGGTTGATGCAGGTGCCTACATCTCCGCGGTCGACCCGCGTGGCCTGCCGGCCACCGCCGAAGCGCCGGTGAAGCTGATCGCCGCGCTGAAGGCGAAGCTGGCTCAGTAAGGGTCGCCCTGGTGGAGGCCGACCTTGGTCGGCGCTTCCGTGCCAACCAAGGTTGGCACCTACCGGAAGACGTGCCTTGGTAGAGGCCGACCTTGGTCGGCGCTTTTGTGCCAACCAAGGTCGGCACCTACCGGAAGACGTGCCTTGGTAGAGGCCGACCTTGGTCGGCGCTTTTGTGCCAACCAAGGTTGGCACCTACCGAGAACAGAAAAGGGCGCCATGGGCGCCCTTTTCCGTTGCCGCCGCGGGCGCTTCTCAGCGCTCCAGCAGCTTCAGCTTGTCCGGCTTGCCGTCCCATTCGCCGGCGTCGGCGGGCGGGTCCTTGCGCACGGTCAGCACCGGCCATTCCTTCGCCAGCTCGGCATTGAGGGCAACGAAGCCTTCCTGGCCGGCGGGGACGTCGTCCTCGGGGAAAATCGCGTTGACCGGGCACTCCGGCTCGCAGAGGGTGCAGTCGATGCACTCATCCGGGTCGATCACCAGGAAGTTCGGGCCTTCGTGGAAGCAATCCACGGGGCACACTTCCACGCAATCGGTGTGTTTGCACTTGATGCAGTTTTCGGTGACGACAAAGGGCATGGGCTGGGGGTGGATCGATTCCTGAACCCGCCAATTCTAGAACAGGTTGGCCCCCGGTGTCGGGATGGGACGGAAAACGGGCGTCTGGCAGGCGCGGCCATTGGCGGCACGGCAGGGCGTGTGCGAGGCTGCGCGACAACCGGTCCTGGTGGCCGGGCTCCCTTCCCAGCAGGATCGTCCATGTCCCAGGCCCCGTCCCGCACCGCCTCCCACGGTGGTGAAAACACGGCGTTCATCGTCCTGATCAGTTGCGTGGCCACGCTTGGTGGCTTCCTGTTCGGCTTCGACAGTGGTGTCATCAACGGCACGGTCGATGGCCTGCGCCAGGCCTTCAACTCCAGCGAGGCGGCGCTGGGTTTCGAAGTTGCCTCGATGCTGCTGGGCTGCGCGGTCGGTGCATTCCTGGCCGGTTGGTTGGGCGACCGCCTGGGGCGCCGTGGTGTCCTGATCGTGTCCGCGCTGATGTTCCTGGTCTCGGCGCTGGGCGCCGGGGCGGCCCACGCGTCCTGGCTGTTCATCGCGGCCCGCGTGCTGGGCGGCTTTGCGGTGGGGGCGGCCAGCGTGATGTCACCGGCCTACATCGCCGAAGTCGCCTCGGCGCGCTATCGCGGCCGGCTGGCCACGGTGCAGCAGATGGCCATCATCTGCGGTTTGTTCGCGGCCTTCCTCAGCAATTACCTGCTGGCCCGCGCCGCCGGCGCCTCGACCGAGCCGCTGTGGCTGGGCCACGAAGCCTGGCGATGGATGTTCTGGATGCAGGCGCTGCCCTCCGCGCTGTTCCTGCTGTTGCTGCTGGTGATTCCGGAAAGCCCGCGCTTCCTGGTGCTGAAGGGCCGCCAGGGGCAGGCGAGGGCGGTGTTGTCGCGACTGTACGGCGAGGCCGCTGCCCGGGCCAAGCAGGCCGAGATCGAAGCCAGCCTGGCACAGGACCAGCACAAGCCGCGCTTCGGCGACCTGCGCAGCAGGGCTACCGGCAGGCTGCGCCCGATCCTCTGGGTGGGCATCGGCCTGGCCATGTTCCAGCAGCTGGTCGGCATCAACGTGGTGTTCTACTACGGCGCGGTGCTGTGGCAGGCGGTGGGCTTCTCTGAAAGCGACGCACTGCTGATCAATGTGCTGTCCGGCGCGCTGAGCATCGGCGCCTGCCTGCTCACCGTGCTGCTGATCGACCGCATCGGGCGCCAGCCGCTGCTGTGGGTCGGCTCGGTCGGCATGTCGGTGGCGCTGGTGCTGATGGTGGTGGCGTTTGCCAGCGGCAGCCTGGCCGGCGGGCGCCTGCAGCTGTCCGATGGCATGGGGCGGCTGGCGCTGGTCGCCGCCAACGTCTACGTGGTGTTCTTCAACATGTCCTGGGGCCCGGTGATGTGGGTGATGCTGGGCGAGATGTTCCCCAACCAGATCCGCGGCCCGGCGCTGGCGGTGGCGGGTGCGGCGCAATGGACCTCGAACTTCGCGATCACCGTGACCTTCCCGATGCTGCTGGCCGGCATCGGCCTTGCCGGCGCCTATGGCATCTACGCGGTCGCGGCGATCCTCTCGATCGTCTTCGTGGTCCGCTACGTACGCGAGACCAAGGGCAAGGAGCTGGAGCAGATGGAAGGCTGACGGCGACTGGCTTCGGTTGCGTTCCGTTGGCGCCTGCTTGTCCAGAGTGTGAGGGGGCAGGCCGCCCTCTCCAGGACGCGCAAGAGCCCATCCATGGTGCTCACGGTCCTGGAGAGGGCGGCCTGCCCCCTCCTGACAGTTTCATGGTGCGTGCGGATGCGGCGAAGCGCTGGTCGGTTGTTGCCGCAGCTGGCGGGAAACCGTCCAGAGTCGGTGGGGGTCACCCAGGGCAGGACCCGTTGGCGCCAAGGATGGCGCCATCGAGCCCCCATGGATGGGTTCACGGCGTGTCCTGCCCTGGGTGACCCCACCGGCTCGAGCCGATTGCAGGGAGGCGCCAAAGCGACCAACCCGACCGCAATCACTGCAATCCCGGAAAACAGAAAAGCCCGCACAAGGCGGGCTTTTTCGGTTCCTGCTGCGGCGACTGGCGCTCCCTAGGGGACTCGAACCCCTGTTTTAGCCTTGAGAGGGCCACGTCCTAACCACTAGACGAAGGGAGCGTAACTGTGTCGCTGCCGAGGCAGGAGCGCTAGTATATGCACCTCGATGCCATTGGGCAATCCCGAAACTTCAACCGGAAGCGCCAACATCATTTCCTCTGCTACATCACCGTTCAGCCTGCGCGTCATCCCGCGCGACCAGCACACGATCTCCCGCAAGGACATCAGCCCGAACGCCCTGCGCGTGCTTTACCGCCTGCGCGATGCCGGCTTCGGCGCCTACCTTGTCGGCGGCGCGGTGCGCGATCTGCTGGTCAATGGCCAACCCAAGGATTTCGACGTGGCCACCGACGCCACGCCCGAGCAGGTCAAGCAGCTGTTCCGCAACTGCCGCCTGATCGGCCGCCGGTTCCGCCTCGCCCACGTAGTGTTCGGTCGCGAAATCATCGAAGTCGCCACCTTCCGTGCCAACAGCGATGACGGCAGCGGCGACCGCGAGATGGAAAACGGCATGCTCGTGCGCGACAACGTGTACGGCACCATCGAAGACGACGCCATCCGCCGCGACTTCACCTGCAACGCCCTGTACTACGCCATCGAGGACTTCTCGGTGCGCGACTACACCGGTGGTTTCGAGGACGTGCAGGCGCGCCTGATGAAGCTGATCGGCGACCCGGTGCAGCGCTACCAGGAAGACCCGGTACGCATGCTGCGAGCGGTGCGCCTGGCGGCCAAGCTCGGCTTCCAGATCGAAGAGGGTACTGCCGCGCCGATCCCGCACCTGGCCGGCCTGCTCAACGAAGCCGCGCCAGCGCGCCTGTTCGAGGAAGTGCTCAAGCTGTTCCTGTCCGGACACGGCGTGGCCAGCTTCGAAGGCCTTGAGCGTTACGGCCTGCTCGACGTGCTGTTCCCGGAAAGCGCCAAGGCGCTGAAAGCCAACCGCACCGGCGCGCTGCGCCGCATGCTGGTCGAGGGCCTGGCCAATACCGATGCGCGGGTGGCCAACGACGAACCGGTCTCGCCGGCGTTCCTGTTCGCGCTGCTGCTGTGGCCGGCGTTCTGCCGTGCACAGGCGACCCTGCTCAAGCAGGGCGTGGCACCGGAAGAGGCGCAGCGCCGCGCCGCCGACCGCGTCACCGTGCAGCAGTTGAGCACCATCGCGCTGCCGCGCCGCTTCTCGCTGCCGATGCAGGAAATCTGGCTGCTGCAGTCGCGCTTCAGCTCGCGCCAGCGCAAGCGCGTGTTCCGCACCCTGACCCATCCGCGCTTCCGTGCCGCGTTCGATTTCCTCAGCCTGCGCCAGGTGGCGTCGTCCGAGCACGCCGCCGATGTCGAGTTCTGGCGCGAAGCGCAGGCGCAGTCCGGTCGTGAGCTGGAGTCGTCGCTGGATGCGATGCACAGCGAAGATGGCGATGACGAGAGCGGAGCGCCGCGCAAGCGCCGCCGTCGCCGCCGTCGTCCGGGTGCCGCGGCCGGTGCAGCGGGCGAGTAAGCGATGACCCTCGCCTGGATCGGCCTCGGCGCCAACCTCGGCGACGCGGCCGCCACCGTCGGCGCGGCGATTGCCGCGCTGGACGGCCTGCCCGGGACCCGGCTGCGCCAGGCCTCGCGGCTTTACGCAACGCCGGCTTGGGGCAATGAAGACCAGCCGCCGTTCGTCAATGCGGTGGCCTCGGTCGAAACCACCTTGCCGGCCGATGAGCTGCTGCAGGCCATGCTGGCGCTGGAGCAGCGCTTCGGTCGCACGCGTGATCCGGCAGTGCACTGGGGCCCGCGCGCGCTGGACCTGGACCTGCTGCTGTATGGCGCGCAGGCGCTCGACCAGCCTGGGCTGAAGGTGCCGCATCCGTACCTGCACGAGCGTGCCTTCGTGCTGGTGCCGCTGGCCGAAATCGCGCCGGAACTTACAATTCCTGGCCATGGACGCGTGCAGGATGCAGTGATGCGGGTCGATGCCTGCGGGATCGCGCCGATAGGGTGATAATGCCCGGGTTATCTCCCCCGGTTATCAGCACATGAGCACCCACGCAGACAGCAAGCCCTGGACCGTTCCCGCCCTGGCCGAGGCCAAGCGCAATGGCCAGAAGCTGGTCATGTTGACCGCCTACGACGCCGGCTTCGCCCGCACCTTCGATGCCAACGGCGTCGATCTGATCCTGATCGGCGATTCGCTGGGCATGGTCGTGCAGGGTCATGATTCGACCCTGCCGGTGACCGTGGCCGACATGGTCTACCACACCCGGGCCGTGGCCCGCGTGCTGCAGCGTGCGCTGCTGGTGGCCGACCTGCCGTTCGGCGCCGATGCCACCCCGGAACGCGCGCTGGATGCCTCGCTGCAGCTGCTGCAGGCCGGTGCCGAGATGGTCAAGATCGAAGGTGCCGGCTTCAAGGTCGACATCATCCGCTACCTGGTCGAGCGCGAGATTCCGGTCTGCGCGCACCTCGGCCTGACCCCGCAGTCGGTGCTGCGACTGGGCGGCTTCAAGATCCAGGGCCGCGGCGATGCTGCGCGCCAGCTGGTGGAGGACGCCAGGGCCGTGGCCGCGGCAGGCGCCAGCATCATGGTGCTTGAATGCGTGCCGACCCCGGTCGCTGCCGAAGTGACCGCTGCGGTGGATGTGCCGACCATCGGCATTGGCGCGGGCCCGCAGTGCGATGGCCAGGTGCTGGTGCTGCACGATTTCCTCGGCCTGGACAGTGGCCATCGCCGTCCCAAGTTCGTCAAGGATTTCCTTGCCGAAGGTGGCTCGGTGGCCGGTGCCACCCGCGCCTTTGCCGACGCGGTGCGCGACGGCAGCTTCCCCGACGAACAGCACGCCTACGCCCAATGATCCAGACCTTCAACGAGCTCGGCGCGTTGCGCGAGCAGATCGCCCAGTGGAAGCGTGAGGGCCTGCGCGTGGCGCTGGTGCCGACCATGGGCAACCTGCATGGGGGGCACCATTCGCTGGTGACGCTGGCCCGCCAGTACGCCGACAAGGTGGTGGCGAGCATCTTCGTCAATCCGACCCAGTTCGGCCCCAACGAGGATTTCAGTCGCTACCCGCGCACGCCCGAGGCCGACGTGGCCGGGCTGGAGCAGGTCGGCTGCGATGCCGTGTGGCTGCCCAGCGTGGAGACGATGTATCCGCTGGGCGTGGACAGGACCACGCGCATGCACGCGCCGGGTGTCAGTGAAGTGCTGGAAGGCGCCAGCCGCCCGGGGCACTTCGATGGCGTCTGCACGGTGGTGGCGCGCCTGTTCCTGCAGGTGCAGCCGGACGTGGCCGTGTTCGGCCGCAAGGACTACCAGCAGCTTGCCGTGATCAGGCAGATGGTGGCCGAGCTGTCGTTCCCGATCCAGATCGTCGGTGCTGAGATCGTGCGCGACGAGGATGGCCTGGCCAAGAGTTCGCGCAACCAGTACCTGAGCGACGAACAGCGCCCGGTCGCGACCACCATCCACCGCACCCTGCTGGGCATGCGCGAGGGCTACGTGGCGGGGCAGGCACGTGATCGCATCGAAGCCGACGCCACGGCCGCATTGCAGGCAGCCGGGTTCCAGGTCGACTACGCGGTGCTGCGCACCCCGGAGCTGGCCGAGCCGACCTTCGACGGCGGTGGCCGCGTGGCGCTGATTGCCGCGCGCCTGGGAACCACCCGGTTGATCGACAACCTGGAGTTCTGAGTTCCGGCGGCGCCGCGCGATGCATGGGGTCAGATCCCTTTTCCAGGGGAAAAGGGTTCTGACCCCGGTTTCACCGCCTACCTGAACAGGTTGCCGGCCGTGATGCCCCGCGCTGCGCGGGTGCTAGAATCCGCTCTTTCCTTTGCCGTTGCAGCGCCCCCATGCACCTGTCCCTGCTCAAGACCAAGATCCATCGCGCCACCGTCACCCATTCCGAGCTGAACTACGAAGGCTCGATCGCCATCGATGACAACCTGCTGGCTGCCACCGGCATCCGCGAGTTCGAGCAGGTGCACATCTGGGACGTGACCAATGGTGCGCGTTTCTCGACCTATGCCATCCGCGCCGAAGCCGGCAGCGGCGTTGTCTCGCTCAACGGTGGCGCCGCGCGCCACGTGCAGGTCGGTGACATCATCATCATCGCCGCGTTCGCCAGCATGACCGAGCAGGAAGCTGACAGCTTCAGGCCGAAGCTGGTGTACGTTGATGGCAACAACCAGATCACCCACACCAACGACACGATCCCGACCCAGGCCGCATGACAACGAACAACGGATTCGACTCGCTGCATTCCCACGCCCAGCGCCTGAAGGGCGCAAGCATTCCCAGCCTGCTCGCCGCCGAACCCGGCCGTGTACAGGAGCTGGCGCTGCGGGTCGGTCCGTTGTACGTCAATTTCGCCCGGCAGAAATACGATGCCGCGGCGTTGCAGGCGCTGTTGGCGCTGGCTGCCGAGCGTGATGTCGGTGGTGCCATCACGCGCCTGTTCCGCGGCGAACAGGTCAACCTGACCGAAGGGCGCGCCGCGCTGCATACCGCGCTGCGCGGCGATGTGGTCGATGCGCCGGTGGCGGCCGAGGCCTATGCCACCGCGCGCGCGATCCGCCAGCGCATGGGCGTGCTGGTGCGCGCGCTGGAAGACAGTGGCGTGACCGATGTGGTCAGCGTCGGCATCGGTGGTTCCGACCTTGGCCCGCGCCTGGTCGCCGACGCGCTGCGTCCGGTCAGCGGTGCGCGCCTGCGCGTGCATTTCGTCTCGAACGTGGACGGCGCCGCCATGCAGCGCACGCTGGCCACGCTGGATCCGGCCAAGACCGCCGGCATCCTCATCTCCAAGACCTTCGGTACGCAGGAAACGCTGCTCAACGGCCAGATCCTGCACGACTGGCTGGGCGGCAGCGAGCGCCTGTATGCAGTCAGCGCCAATCCGGATCGCGCCGCCAAGGCCTTCGCGATCGCCGCCGATCGCGTACTGCCGATGTGGGACTGGGTGGGTGGCCGCTATTCGCTGTGGTCGGCGGTCGGTTTCCCGATCGCGTTGGCGATCGGCTTCGAGCGCTTTGAGCAGCTGCTGGAAGGCGCCGCACAGATGGATGCGCATGCGCTGGATGCACCGCTGGAGCGCAACCTGCCGGTGCTGCATGGCCTGACCGACATCTGGAACCGCAACCTGCTGGGCCATGCCACGCATGCGGTAATGACCTACGACCAGCGTCTGGCGCTGCTGCCGGCCTACCTGCAGCAGCTGGTGATGGAAAGCCTGGGCAAGCGCGTGCAGCGTGATGGTGCGCCGGTCACCACCGACACCGTGCCGGTGTGGTGGGGTGGGGCAGGCACCGATGTGCAGCACAGCTTCTTCCAGGCGCTGCACCAGGGCACCAGCGTCGTTCCGGCCGACTTCATCGGCTGTGTGCACAACGATGATCCCTACACGATCAATCACCAGGCCCTGCTGGCCAACCTGTTGGCACAGACCGAGGCGCTGGCCAATGGCCAGAGCAGCGACGATCCGCACCGTGATTACCCGGGCGGGCGGCCGAGCACGCTGATCCTGCTCGACGCGCTCACGCCGCAGGCACTGGGTGCGCTGATCGCCATGTACGAACACGCCGTGTACGTGCAGTCGGTGATCTGGAACATCAACGCGTTCGACCAGTTCGGTGTCGAGCTCGGCAAGCAACTGGCCAGTGGCCTGCTGCCGGCGCTGCAGGGCGAGGATGTAGCGGTTGCCGATCCGATGACCCGCGAGATCCTGGCGCAGCTGAAGCGCTGATGCTCTGGTAGTGCCGGCCGCTGTCCGGCAACCAGGTGATGCTTCAATCGTTCATGAGGTTGCCGGCCAGCGGCCGGCACTACCGCAGAAGATGGGTTGCCGGCCAGCGGCCGGCACTACCGCGTCACCGGCTCGGGTCGCGCTCCGGGCTTGGCCGCTTGGCCAGTTTGCGCTGCAGCGAGCGCCGGTGCATGCCGAGCAGGCGCGCGGCCGCTGACACGTTGCCGCCGGTCTCGTGCATCGCCTGCTGGATGTGTTCCCACTGCAGGCGGCTGATCGGCGTCATCGCATCGGGCACTTCCATTTCGCCATCGTCGGCCGGGCCGTCGTCTTCCTCGCCGAGGGCGCGCAGGATCATCGGCACCGTGGCCGGCTTCGGCAGGTAATCATCCGCACCCAGCTTGATCGCCTCCACCGCGGTGGCGATGCTGGCGTAGCCGGTCACCAGCAGGATCCGCATGTCCGCGCGCAGCGCGCGCAGCGGCTGGATCAGTGCCAGGCCGGAATCGCTGCCCAGCTTCAGGTCGATCAGCGCGAAGGCCGGTGGATGCTGCCGGGCCAGCGCCAGCGCACTGGCGGCATCCTGTGCGGTCTGCGTTTCAAGCCCCTTGCGGGCCAGGCTGCGTTGCAGGGTACGCAGGTACAGCTCGTCGTCGTCGACCAGCAGGCCCAGGGTGGAATGGTGAAGGCTCATGGGGTGTCCTCGCGTGGGGCCAGCGGCAGGCGGAAGCCGACGCGGCTGCCGGCCCCCTGGGCCGGGCGCATCCACATCTCGCCGTCGAGGCGTTCGATGGTGGCATGGGACAGGGCCAGGCCGACGCCCATGCCCTCGCTCTTGCTGCTGCCGAACAGCTTGCCCGGCAGCACGGCGGCACGGGCGTCGAAGCCATGGCCGTAGTCGCGGACTTCGCCGATCAGGTCGTCGCCTTCGATGCGCAGGTCCAGGTCCACGCGTGGCCGGCCGGCTTTCTCGCCGGCATCGGCGGCGTTGTTGAGCAGGACCATCAGCAGATGGCCTACGCCCGGGTCCAGCGGCAGCCGCAGCGGCGCATCATCGTTGCGGTGCAGGTCGATGGTCGGCCGCACCAGGCGCCATTGCTCAAGCACCTGCTGTGCGCTGGAATGGCTGCGGCCCGGTGCGTCGGCCGAGGCCGGAGCAGCCAGCGCCAGCACGCGCTCCCGGCACTGCACCAGCAGCTCGCGCAGGGTTTCCATGTCCTCGCGCACTTCCGGCTCTTCGCTGCGCTCGGCCACATCGTCGGCGAGCAGGGTCATGGTCGCCAGCGGCGTGTTCAGTTCATGCGCCACCGAGGCGGCATGGGTGGCCAGCGCGACGATGCCCTCGTTGCGGGCGAAGCGCTCGCGCAGTGCCGACAGTTCCAGCTCGCGCTCCCGCAGGGCCAGCGCCAGCCGGGTGGAGAAGGCCAGTACCACCGCGGCGGAAATCAGGAAGTTGGCGACCACGCCCCAGCGATTCAGGTCCTGCGCGCGGAAGTAACCGTCCGGCAATGGCTGGCCGAAGATGCCGCTGGCGGCGTAGCCGAGCAGGCAGGCCAGTGCGACCGCCAGTGCCCAGCGCAGGGGCAGGGCGAATGCGGCCAGCGCGATCAGGATCAGGAACAGCGAGCTGAACGGGTTGGCCATGCCGCCGCTCCAGCCGACCATCCAGGTCAGGATGATCACGTCCACCAGGATGTGGCCGAACGCGGTCAGCGGTGCGGTGTCAGCCGCGTCCGGACGCAACTGGGTATAGATGTTGAACAGGGCCAGCACCGCCACACCGGCCCATAGCGGCAGCTGCGGCAACGGCAGGCCCAGCACCCAGGTGGCAACCAGGATGGTGGCGGCCTGGCCGCCTACGGCAAGCCAGCGCAGGCTGCACAGGGTACGGAGAAACGGGGCGTCGGGACCGGTCATTCACGCTCATCGTATGCGTTCACGGGCGGCTGTGCCTGCGACAATCGGCCGCAGCCGTGACACCGGCTGAATGCGAGTCACCCGGAATGCGGGGGCGGGCGGTAGAATGCGCCCATGCACGACGCCGTCACCCGCCCGACTCCTCCCTCCGATGCCACCTCCTGGCCCCGCCGCCAGACCCATGCCGTGCAGATCGGCGGGGTCACCGTAGGCGGAGGCAAGCCGGTCGTGGTGCAGTCGATGACCAACACCGACACGTCCGACGTGGCCTCCAGCGTGAAGCAGGTGGCCGAGCTGTGGCGGGCCGGTTCGGAAATGGTGCGTTTGACCGTCAATACCGTGGAAGCCGCTGCGGCGATCCCGCGCATCGTCGACAAGCTGGCGATGATGGGCATCGACGTGCCGCTGATCGGTGATTTCCACTACAACGGCCACCAGCTGCTGACCGCCGAGCCGGCATGTGCCGAAGCGCTGGCCAAGTACCGCATCAATCCGGGCAACGTCGGCTTCGGCAAGAAGAAGGATCTGCAGTTCGCCCAGTTGATCGAGTTCGCGATCCGCTACAACAAGCCGGTGCGCATCGGTGCCAACTGGGGCTCGCTGGACCAGGCCCTGGCGGCGAAGTTGATGGACGAGAACAACCTGCGCGAGCAGCCCTGGGATGCCGGTCGCGTGCTGCGCGAGGCGCTGATCCGTTCGGCGCTGGATTCGGCCGAGCAGGCGGTGGAGTTCGGCCTGCCGCGCGATCGCATCGTGCTGTCGGCCAAGGTCAGTGGCGTGCAGGAGCTGATCGCGGTGTACCGCGACCTGGCCCAGCGCTCCGATTTTGCCCTGCACCTGGGCCTGACCGAGGCCGGTATCGGCAGCAAGGGCATCGTCGCCTCGTCGGCGGCGTTGGGCGTGCTGCTGCAGGAAGGCATCGGTGACACCATCCGCATCTCGCTGACCCCGGAACCGGGCCAGTCGCGCACGCAGGAAGTGATCGTCGCCCAGGAACTGCTGCAGACCACCGGCCAGCGTGCCTTCACGCCGCTGGTCACGGCTTGTCCGGGCTGCGGCCGCACCACCTCCGAGTTCTTCCAGGAACTGGCCAAGGTGGTGCAGAACCACGTGCGCGAGAAGATGCCGCTGTGGAAGATCCACCATCCGGGTGCGGAGAACATGACCCTGGCGGTGATGGGCTGCATCGTCAATGGGCCGGGTGAGTCGCGGCACGCCAACATCGGTATTTCCCTGCCGGGCACCGGCGAAACCCCGGCCGCGCCCGTGTTCGTCGATGGCGAGAAGAAGGTGACCCTGCGTGGCGAGAACATCGCCCAGGAGTTCGTCGCCCTGATCGACGATTACGTCGAACACAAATATGTCCGAAGCGCCGGATAAGCCTGCGATCCTCGCTGCGCCGGAGTCCGCCTCCGGTTTCCGCCACTGGATGGCGCACAATGCCTGGCGCCTGGTGCTGCTGTTCGGTGGCGTGCTGCTGCCGTTGGCGGGTTTCGTCGCGCTGGCCGACGAAGTGCACGAGTTTGAATCGTTCCATTTCGATGCGCCGCTGCTGTGGCAGATGCATGGCCTGCACTCACCGCTGCTGGACCGCTTCTTCGTGCTCATTTCCAGGCTGGGCTACGAATGGTTCCTGATTCCCGCCGACGTGCTGATCATCGGCGTGCTGCTGGGCTACCGGCGTTGGCGTGAGGCCACGTTCGTGGCGGTCAGCTTCGTCGGCTCGGCGCTGCTGAACATGGGCAGCAAGCATTTCTTCCAGCGCCAGCGCCCCAGCCTGTGGGAATCGATCGCGCCGGAATCGACGTTCAGCTTTCCCAGCGGCCACGCGATGGGCTCGATGACCCTGGCCGTGACCCTGGTGCTGCTGGCCTGGAACACCCGCTGGCGCTGGCCGGTGCTGCTGCTGGCGCCCGCGTTCAGCCTGCTGGTCAGCGTCTCCCGGGTCTATCTGGGCGTGCATTACCCCTCCGATATCCTGGCCGGATGGTGTGCCGCGCTGGTTTGGGTGGTAGGGTGCTATCTGGTCATGTTCAGTCGCCGGCATCCTTGGCGACGTCAGGATTCGCCGCCAGCGACGGCCAGCGAAGCATCATCACAGGGGGATTGACGTGGATGGCCCCTCCGGGGCGTCTACGTAATAGATCAGTTGTTTCGTTGCAGCAGGTTCTGCAAGACAGGGGGCAAGCACAACGCGCGGTACTGTGATGCGCAAGGCAGAATGCCCGGGTCGCATCTCGAACGCGCTTGCAGGGGTATCGGCGCCCTGCCTAGCTTGACCTGCAATGGCCGCATTCGAAGAGGTACGTGAATGACGATTCGAGTCTACCTGGTGGATGACCACGCACTGGTCCGCACCGGGATGAAGATGATCCTGTCGGGGGAGACCGACATCGAGGTGGTGGGCGAAGCCGAGACCGGCGAAGATGCGCTGCGCGACGTCCGCCAGCTGCTGCCGGACGTGGTGCTGTGCGACCTGCACCTGCCCGGCGTGAGTGGCATGGAGGTGACCGAGCGCATCGTCCGCAGCCATCGCAACACCCGCGTGGTGATCGTGTCGGTGCTGGAAGACGGTCCGCTGCCGAAGCGCTTGCTGGAAGCCGGGGCTGCGGGCTATATCGGCAAGGGCTGCGATGCACAGGAGCTGCTGCGTGCGGTGCGCGATGTGGCCATGGGCCGTCGCTACCTGGGCACCAGCATCGCGCAGAACCTGGCCTTGTCGACCGTTGAAGGCAACGGCTCTCCATTCGACAGCCTGTCGCCGCGCGAGCTGGAAGTGGCGTTGCTGCTGACCCAGGGCCTGCGCCAGGAAGACATCGCGCGGCGCCTGAGCCTGAGTGCGAAGACGGTGAACACGCACAAGGCGCGGCTGTTCGAGAAGATGGGGATCCACGACAACATCGCGCTGGCGCGCATGGCCAGCCAGTACGGGCTGGTGGATCCGGCACGGCCGCTGTAAGGGATTCGGCCAACGGCTGAGCCCTCCGCAGGGCCACCGACAGGTTCCGTGCGCCGTCACTGCCGATAGAGGAAATGTAGAGCCGAGCCTATGCTCGGCTGCTTTCCGGCCTGCGGGCGCGGAGCCGAGCATGGGCTCGGCTCTACAGCTGTGTCGGGCTCAGTGGCCGCGTACGCGCTTGATGATCTTCGCGGCGTCGGCGGCGCTGGCGCGCACCTTGTCCCACTGACCGTCGGCGATCCAGCTGCCCGGCACCATCCACGAACCGCCGATGCAGACCACGTTCTTCTGCTCGAGGTACTCGGCGGCGGTGTTTTCGGTGATGCCGCCGGTCGGGCACAGCTTGAGGTCGGCAACCGGGCCGGCCAGACCCTTGATCATCGCCAGCCCCCCCACGGCGGTGGCAGGGAACAGCTTGCACACGCGGAAGCCGCGCGCATACAGCGACAGCAGTTCGGTCGGCGTGGCCGCACCCGGCACTACCGGCAGCGGTGCCGCCGCCAGCGCATCGGCCAGCGCCGGTGGCGTACCCGGGGTCACCAGGAAGTCCGCGCCCGCATCGATCGACTGCTGCATCTGCTCCACGGTCAGCACCGTGCCGGCGCCCACCACCACGTCCGGCAGCTCGCGCTTGAGCATCGCCAATGCTTCCATCGCCACTGGCGTACGCAGCGTCAACTCGATCGCCGGCAGGCCACCTTCCAGCAACGCCGCACTGACCGCACGCGCCTGGTCCAGCGTATGAATCGTCACCACCGGCAGGATGCCCGCCGCACGCAACAGCTCCGCCGCCTTCACCTGATGTTGTTCGATACCCATGCTTTTGCCCTTGCCTTTGCTCTTCTTGATTCAGTGGCCGCAGCGCAAATGACGCGCCGGGAATTGTCCAGGGCGCTCTACTGCCCAGGCCGGGAAGCCTGCCGCGGCTTTTCGCTTCAGGCGTCTTTTGCCTCATGCGGCGCCGCCGCCGCTGCGGCATCGTGCCCCAGCTCGTACTCCGCGTCGTATTCCCACGGCCCGCCATCGGCCGCCGCCGGCCCGCACGAAATCGAAATCGCACCCTGATCGGCCGGCCCCACCACGCGTCGGTTGATCGCGAACAGGTTGCGGCCCAGGTCATGCGCGGCAGGCGCCGTGTTCGGGGCCAGCGGACGCGCGGCCCACTCGGCCGCGTCCACCAGCACTTCCAGCGTGCCGGCCTCACCATCGAGGCGGATCATGTCGCCTTCGCGGACCTTGGCCAGCGGACCACCGCGTGCCGCTTCCGGCGTCACATGGATCGCCGCCGGAATCTTGCCCGAGGCACCGGACAGGCGGCCGTCGGTGACCAGTGCCACGCGCCGGCCCTGGTTCTGCAGCAGCCCCAGCAGCGGCGCCAGCGAATGCAGTTCCGGCATGCCGTTGGCACGCGGGCCCTGGTAACGCACCACCGCCACGAAGTGCTCGGGCAGCAGGCCGCCGGCATGCAGCTTGTTCAGCACCTGCGGCGCATCGACAACCACGGCCGGTGCTTCGATCGTGCGGTACTGCGGCTTCACCGCCGACAGCTTGATCAGCGACTTGCCCAGGTTGCCGCGCAGCAGGCGCAGGCCGCCCTGGTGCTCGAACGGGTTGTCGACGCCACGCACCACCTCGTCATCGGCGCTGTGTTGCAGGCCCGGCAGGTAGACCAGCTGGCCGTCGCGCAGTTGCGGCTCGCGCGCGTAGTCGGCCATGCCTCCGCGCGCCACGCTGACCAGGTCACCGTGCATCAGGCCCGCTCTGATCAGCTCGCCGAACACGAAGGCCGGTCCGCCAGCGGCCGCGAAGCGGTTCACGTCGGCCTCGCCGTTCGGATAGACGCGGGCCAGCAGCGGAATCAGCTGCGACAGTTCGTCGAAGTCGTCCCAGGTCAGCACGATGCCGGCGGCACGCGCCACTGCGATCCAGTGGATGGTGTGGTTGGTCGAACCGCCGGTGGCCATCAGCGCGATGACCGCGTTGATGATCGCGCGCTCATCGATGATCCGGCCCAGCGGACGGAAGTCGTCACCGAGCGCGGTGATGTCCAGTGCACGTTCGGTCGCTTCGCGGGTCAGCGCATCGCGCAGCGGCGTGCCCGGATTGACGAACGATGCGCCCGGCAGCTGCACGCCCATCGCTTCCAGCAGCACCTGATTGGAATTGGCGGTGCCGTAGAAGGTGCAGGTGCCGGCGCCGTGGTACGAGGCGGACTCGGCTTCCAGCAGCTCTTCGCGGGTGGCTTCGCCGGCGGCATAGCGCTCGCGCACTTCCGCCTTCTGCTTGTTCGGGATGCCCGGGGTCATCGGGCCGGCCGGCACGAACACCGCCGGCAGGTGGCCGAAGGCCAGCGCGCCGATCAGCAGGCCCGGCACGATCTTGTCGCACACGCCGAGGTAGACGGTGGTATCGAACATGTCATGGCTGAGGCCGATCGCAGTGGCCTGGGCGATCACATCGCGCGAGAACAGCGACAGTTCCATGCCGCCGCGGCCCTGGGTGACGCCGTCGCACATCGCCGGCACGCCGCCGGCCACCTGTGCGGTGGCACCCAGCTCGCGGGCGATCTCGCGGATCTGCTCGGGATAGGTCTCGAACGGCTGGTGCGCCGAGAGCATGTCGTTGTAGGCGGTGATGATGCCCAGGTTCGGCGTCACGCCGCCGCGCAGGCGGCTCTTGTCGGTACCGCCACAGGCGGCGAATCCATGGGCGAGGTTGCCGCAGCTCAGGCGGCTGCGGAACGGGCCTTCGCGAAGGGAGGCGTCGATCGCGGCCAGGTAGGCGGCACGCGAGGCGGCGCTGCGGCGGATGACACGCTCAGTGATGGCTTGCAATTGCGGATGGAGGCTCATTGGCTACCGGCGTTCAAGGTGGCGAGAGGCAAGCGGCGGCAGGGCACCGCCGCCGACATCAATCAGCCCAGTGGACGCGCAGGCGCGCGCCTTCCAGGTTGATCGCGTTGAGGATCGGATACTGCTGGGCGTCGTTGCTGTCCAACGCTTGGCGCAGCACCTGCAGCTTCTGCTTGCCGCGCAGCAGCAGCAGGCGCTGTCGGCACTGGCGCAGCCCATGCGGGGTCAGCGTGATGCGCAGCGGCCACTGGTTCGCACCCGGGCAGCCGGTGGCATCCAGCGCGGCATAGGGCAGGGTGCTTTCCAGTGCGCGGGCGAGGTCCTTCGAGCCCGGGAACAGCGAGGCGGTGTGGCCGTCGTTGCCCATGCCCAGTGCCACCAGGCTCGGCGGCTGGCTGTGCTGTGCCTGCAGGTTGGCGGTGTACACGCATTCGGGCAGGGGCTTGCCGATCCGCACCAGTGGATCGAAATGCGCACCCTCGGCGCGTTTCAGCAGGTGCTCGCGCACCAGCCAGGCATTGCTGTCGCGATCCTGCGGCGACAGCCAGCGCTCGTCGGCCAGGCTCACTTCCACCCGGTCCCAGTGCACGTCCAACTCGGCCAGCGCCTGGTAGACCGGCGCCGGTGTAGTGCCGCCAGACAGCAGGATGCGGGCGCGGCCCACTTCGTTGATGTCGTGGTTGAGGGTGTGCGCCATCTCGGCGGCAACGGCTTCGATCCAGCCATCGGCATCGCCATGGTTGATGAACTCGATGCGGTCGTCGTGGAAGGTGGTGGGGCTCATGCGGCAACTCCAGGTGCGTCACGTTCGGCGTCGGCGGCATAGGCGGCGGCGCCCAGCAGTCCGGCGTGGGGATGCATCACCGCCAACGAGGGCACGCGCGCCATGATGGAAGAGAACCGGCCCTTGTGCTCGAAGCGCTGGCGGAAACCGGAGTGCTGCAGCGAATCGAGCATCTTCGGGGTCAGCCCGCCGGTCAGGAACACACCGTCCCAGGCGCCCTGGGTCAGCACCAGATCGCCAGCAATGGCGCCGAACACGGCGCAGAACACATCCACGGTGCGCATCGCCTGCGGATCGCCGTGCAGGGCGCGGGCGGTCACGTCCACCGGCTGCAGCTGGCCCGGATCGATGCCGGCCATCTCGCACACGGCGCGATGGATGTTGACCAGGCCGGGGCCGCAGATCAGGCGCTCGTTGGAGACGCGGCCGAACTGCTCGGACAGGATCTCCAGGATGCGGATCTCTTCCGGGGTTCCCGGCGGGAAGCTGACATGGCCGCCTTCGGTTTCCAGCGGATAGCAACGGCCGTGGCGCATGATCAGGCCGCCGACGCCGAGCCCGGTACCGGGCCCGATCACCGCGTAGTTGCGTGGCTGGCCGGGCTTGCCCGGTACCCAGGCAGCCCCGCCGACCTGGACCACGTCATCGGGCTGCAGCAGCGAAATCGCCATCGCCTGTGCGGCGAAGTCGTTGATCAGGTGCAGTTCGTCGAACCCGAGCATGGCAGCGGTGCGGCTGCGCGAGATTACCCACGGATGGTTGGTGATGCGTGCTTCGTCACCATCCACGCGACCGGCCACGGCGAACACGCCGCGGCTTGCCGTGGCGCCGATCTGTTCCAGATGGTGGCGCGCGGCATCACCCAGCGACGGGAACTCCGCCACCGCGTACTCGCGGATGCTGTCCTTCTGCAGCGGTGCGTCCAGCGAGGTGTCGGCCAGGGCGAAGCGCGCGTTGGTGCCACCGATGTCGGCGACCAGCACTGGCTGCGAGCTGGCACTCATGCCGACGCTCCGCTGTCGGGCGCGTCCAGGTCCTGCGGCAGGAACCCGCCCGCATTGCCCGGGCCCCATTGGCCGGCGGGGTAGGGCTCCAGCGGCAGCTTGGCGTCCTTCCAGGCGTCGGCGACGCTGTCGATCCAGGCCCAGGCCGCACGCACTTCGTCATCGCGCACGAACAGCGTGTGGTTGCCGTTGAAGGCATCCAGGAACAAGCGTTCGTAAGCGATACGGCGGTGCAGGCCGGTCGGCACCGACAGTTCCAGCTCCAGCGGATGCAGCTCCAGCGCGCCCCATTCCGGGCCTGCCAGGCTGCTCATCAGGCCCAGTTCGATGTTTTCCTGCGGCTGCAGCTGGAACACCAGGCGGTTCGGTGCGGCCTGCGCGCGCTGCGGGCGCTCGAACAGCCAGTGGGTGACCGGCTTCAGCGTTACCACCACGCGGGTGGTGCGCTCGGGCAGGCGCTTGCCGGTGACCAGGTGGAACGGCACGCCGCTCCAGCGCCAGTTGTCGATATGCGCGGTGACACCGGCGAAGGTTTCCACGTCGCTGCCTTCCGGCGGCTGGTAGGCCTGTGCCGGCTGGCCATTGATGGTGCCGGCGGTGTAGCGGCCACGGATGCTGTCACGCGCGGCGTGCCTGGCATCGAGCGGGCGCAGGGCGCGCAGCACCTTGACCTTCTCGTCGCGGATGCGATCGGCTTCCAGCGATGCCGGCGGTTCCATCGCCACCATGCACAGCAGCTGCAGGATGTGGCTCTGCACCATGTCGCGCAGCGCGCCGGAGCGGGCGTAATAGGCATCGCGGCCATCCACGCCTTCGCTTTCGGCCACCAGGATGTGCACCGATTCGATGTAGTTGCGGTTCCACACCGCTTCCAGCAGCGTGTTGCCGAAGCGCAGTGCGATCAGGTTCTGCACCGCGGCCTTGCCCAGGTAGTGGTCGAGGCGGAACACGCGGTCCTCGTCGATCCACTGGCCGATGGTGCTGATGATTTCCTCGGCGCTCTCGCTGTCGCTGCCGATCGGCTTTTCCAGCATCAGGCGTGCCGGCGCGGCGAGGGCGCCGCCCTTGGCCAGGCCTTCGCAGGTGGAGATGTACAGGCCCGGCGGGATGGCGAGGTAGCTGACGCACTTGCGGTGCACGAGGTCGGCGACCGCGGCGGCAACCGAGTCGACGTCGCGCAGGTCCACAGAGCGGTAGTCGATGCGACGCAGCAGGGCGCTGATGTCGTCCTGCGTGGCCATCGGCATGGCCTGCTGCAGGCGCGGCCGCAGGATGTCATGGAAGGCTTCGGTGTCATGCCCGGACAGGGCCAGCGCACGGATGCGGAAGTCCTCCGGCAGCAGGCCGTCGCCAAGCAGGCGAAGCAGCGAAGGGAACAGGTAGCGCTGGGCCAGATCACCTGTGGCACCGAACAGGAAGAGGGTGTCGTGCATCGCTCGAGTTTCAGATCCGGGTGACATCGTTGTCAATCGCTTCATGGCTGGGTTCGGGGGACATCCGCGCAACTGCCTGTCCGAGGTTCGTCAGGGGCGTTCTCCGGGGTGCCGGAAGACCGTTCCATTCGAAACCACTGCCTCGGCGGAACCTTCGTTCAACCGCCGACGCAGATCGGTGCGCACCGATCATCGGATAGTGCCACGTGAAAACGTTTACATGGCAGAATGGGCAACTGTATTCGATTGCAGTGCTCGCCGTCATGCGGCAAGCGCGCAATCATCACTGCCATCGGGAGGGCCGAGGCAGTCCCAAAAGACAGCCCGGCTTCGGGCGGACCGGATAGGTGATATGGCAAAAGTGCAGTTGCAGGGTGTGCGCAAGGTCTATGACAACGGCCAGGTCGCGGTGAAGGACGCCAGCTTCGAGGTCGCCGATGGCGAGCTGATGGTGCTGGTCGGCCCGTCCGGCTGTGGCAAGTCGACCCTGCTGCGGATGGTGGCTGGCCTGGAGGAGATCAGCGGCGGCACGCTGACCATCGGTGATCGCGTGGTCAACGACGTGGCGCCGAAGGATCGCGACATCGCGATGGTGTTCCAGAGTTATGCGCTGTACCCGCACATGACCGTGGCCGAGAACCTGGCCTTTGGCCTGAAGCTGCGCGGTCACGACAAGGCGACCATCGACAAGCGCATCGCCGAGGCGGCGCAGACGCTGGGCCTGACCGAGATGATGGACAAGCTGCCCAAGGCGATGTCCGGTGGCCAGCGCCAGCGTGTCGCGCTGGGCCGTGCGCTGGTGCGCGAGCCGGCGGTGTTCCTGCTCGACGAACCGCTGTCCAACCTGGATGCCAAGCTGCGCCACAGCGTGCGTACCGAGATCGCGCAGCTGCACCGCAAGCTGGGCACCACCATGATCTACGTGACGCACGACCAGGTCGAAGCGATGACCCTGGGCCAGCGCATCGTGGTGCTGAAGGATGGCGTCATCCAGCAGATCGATACGCCGATGGCGCTGTACGATCGCCCGGCCAACCTGTTCGTGGCCGGCTTCCTCGGCAGCCCGGCGATGAACGTGCTGCGCGGTACGCTGCAGGGCGATGCCGGTGGCGTGACCGTGGTCGATGGTGAGTGGCGTGCACCGCTGGGCCAGGCCACCATCGATTCGGCCTGGCTGCAGAAGCCGATCGCGGTGGGCGTGCGTCCGGAGCACCTGCAGCCGGCGGCCGCCGACGATGCGCATGCGTTCGTCGCACGCATTGAAGGCATCGAACCGGTCGGTAACGAGATCTTCGTCAACCTGAGCAGTGGCCAGCACGCGCTGACCATGCGCGTGGCGCCGCAGGCGCTGCCCGAGGTGGGCGAGCAGATCCGCGTGGCGATCCACCCGCAGGGCCTGCATTTCTTCAGCGCGGAAACCGGCGAGCGCCTGTAACGGGTAGGGCCGGCCGCTGGCCGGCAACCTCAACCCTGCATGGTTGCCGGCCAGCGGCCGGCACTACCATTCCTGCACCCACCCGTGCAGGTCCCCGCCTGCTTCAGCGGGCCAGGCCATCCAGCAACGGCACGCGCTGCGCAATGGCATCGCCCACCTGCAGGTCAGCGTCGCTGGCCTCCAGTGGCAGTACCGCCAGTGCCAGGTCGCCGGCCACGCTGGCAATCGTGCCCAGCCCCGCGCCATCCTGCTGCACGCCATCGCCGGCCTGTGCCGGTGCTGCGGTATGCAGCAACTGCACCGCACGCTTGGCCTTGCCGAGGAAGTGGGTGCGGGCGACGATTTCCTGGCCGGGATAGCAGCCCTTCTTCACGCTGTAGCCGTTCAGGCGGTCCAGGCCCAGCTGTTGGGGGGTCCACACTTCGCGCTGGCCTTCTTCCAGCCGCGGCAGGCCGTAGCGCAGGTCGGCCTGGCGCCAGGCCAGGGCGAAAGCGGCCTCATCGGCTTCATTGCCGGCAGCGAACGCGTCGGCGCTGCCAACGCGCAGGGTGCGCGGCAGGGCATCGCTGCCCAGGTCCAGCTCCCAGCCGTCGCCTGCGGTCTGCGCAATCGCCGCGCCGCTGGCGGCCTCGGGCGCGGTGAGCGCGCCAGCCGCCGCCAGATCGCTGCGCACCTGCACCTTCACCTTGCGGCGGAAGACGAAGCGCTGCAGTTGCGACGCAATCGCATCGGCATCGCCGTCAGCCAGCACCAGCATCACGTGGTCGTCGGCCAGCCGAAGCAGCTGGAACACCGCCAGGGTACGGCCCTTGGCGCTCAGCCAGGCACTCCACTGCCAGTGCTGCAGGGGCAGGGCGGTGACATCGCTGCTGAACTGGGCGTGGGCAAAGACAGCCGCATCCGGGCCCTGCAGGCTCAGCAGCTGGTGGCCGGGCAGGCGCGGATATCCGACGAAAGCAGGGGGCAGGTTGTCAGGCACGTGAACGAGGTCTAAAATTTGTGCGTTGCGAGACCGAACATGATAGGCCAAACAACCCCCACTCCCGACGACGAATCTGAAGCCCCGCTGGTCCCCGCGGCACCCGTGCCCGTGGAACAGGAAAAAGCGGAAGAATTCGGCGGCCGCGGCGGACTTGATCCGGTGCGGTATGGCGATTGGGAGAAAAACGGACGCTGCATCGATTTCTGATCAGCATTGAGCCAACGCGGCCGTGTGCCGCCCAGCCGAGACAACGAGCCCAGCGAATGGCGACCAGACAACGCCCACTTTCCCCGCACCTTCAGGTGTATCGCTGGCAGATTCAGATGGCCACCTCGATCCTGCATCGAGCCACTGGCGTCTTTCTGTCTGTTGGTGCCCTCATCATCGCCGCCGGCCTGCTGGCCCTGATGATGGGGCCCGAGTCCTGGAACTGCTTCACCGGCCATGCCGGGGCCTGGTATGGCCGCGTGTTCCTGTTCGCGTGGACATGGTCGTTCGCCTATCACCTGTGCAATGGCATCCGCCACGTCGTGCAGGACTTCGCCATCGGCTTCAGCATCCCCGCCTTCATCCGCAGCAGCTGGCTGTCGGTCATCGGCAGCCTGGTGATCACCCTGCTGGTGTGGGCCTATGTGATGTTCGGAGGTGCCGCGTGAGCAAGTTCCGTACCCCGTTGAAGAACGTGCGCGGCCTTGGCTCGGCCAAGACCGGCACCGAGCACTTCGTGCACCAGCGCCTGACCGCCGCCGCACTGGTGGTGCTGGGCATCTGGTTCCTGGTCTTCGTGCTGGGCCTGCTGGGCTCGGACTACGCCACCGCCGCCGCCGCCGTGGCCAAGCCGTGGAACGCGGTGCCGCTGATCGGCCTGCTGATCGCGATGTTCTGGCACGCGCAGCTCGGCATGCAGGTCGTGCTGGAAGACTACATCCACGAATCGCTGCTGGCCCTGGTGCTGCAGACCGCGGTGAAGTTCGTCGCCGTGCTCGGCATGATCGTCAGTGTGTTTGCGGTGGGCCGCATCGCCCTCGGCGTTGCCTGAGCCCAGGCACCTACACAGGAATCCAGATTAGATGTCCGCTTACAAGATCACCGAACACAAGTACGACATGGTCGTGGTCGGCGCCGGCGGTGCCGGCCTGCGCGCCACGTTCGGCCTGGCCGCCAAGGGCCTGCAGACCGTGTGCCTGACCAAGGTCTTCCCGACCCGTTCTCACACCGTTGCCGCCCAGGGCGGTATCTCGGCCGCGCTCGGCAACATGGGCGAGGACGACTGGCGCTACCACTTCTTCGACACCATCAAGGGGTCGGACTGGCTGGGCGACCAGGACGCCATCGAGTACATGTGCCGTGAGGCCATCCCGGCCATCATCGAGCTCGAACATTACGGCGTGCCGTTCTCGCGCACCGCCGAAGGCAAGATCTACCAGCGTCCGTTCGGTGGCATGACCACCAAGTATGGCGAAGGCCCGGCGGCGCAGCGTACCTGCGCGGCGGCCGACCGTACCGGCCACGCGATGCTGCACACGCTGTACCAGCAGTCGCTGAAGCACGACGCGCGCTTCATGATCGAGTACTTCGCGCTCGACCTGATCTTCGACGAGGAAGGCGCCTGCCGCGGCGTGCTGGCCCTGGACATGTCCGACGGCACCCTGCACCTGTTCCGCGCCCAGGGCGTGGTACTGGCCACCGGCGGCTACGGCCGTGCCTACTTCAGCGCCACCTCGGCGCACACCTGCACCGGCGACGGTGGCGGCCTGGCCATGCGTGCCGGCATCGCCATGCAGGACATGGAGTTCGTGCAGTTCCACCCGACCGGCATCTACGGCGCCGGCTGCCTGATCACCGAGGGTGTCCGCGGTGAAGGTGGCATCCTGCGCAACAGCAGTGGCGAGCGCTTCATGGAGCGTTACGCGCCGCACTACAAGGACCTGGCCTCGCGCGACGTGGTCAGCCGTTCGATGACCATCGAGATCCGCGAAGGCCGCGGCGTCGGCGAGCACAAGGACCACATCCTGCTCGACCTGACCCACCTCGGCCCGGGCGTGATCGACGAGAAGCTGCCGGGCATCGCCGAGAGCGCCCGCATCTTCGCCGGCGTCGACGTACACAAGCAGCCGATTCCGGTCATCCCGACCGTGCACTACAACATGGGCGGCATCCCGACCAATTACCACGGCGAAGTGGTGCAGAAGGTCGGCGACAACGACAACGCGGTAGTGCCGGGCCTGTACGCCATCGGCGAAGCGGCCTGCGTGTCCGTGCACGGCGCCAACCGCCTGGGCTCGAACTCGCTGCTGGACCTGGTGGTGTTCGGCCGTGCCGTGGCCAACCGCTGTGCCGAGACCATCAAGCCGGGCGCTGCGCACAAGCCGCTTCCGGCCGATGCCTGCGACAAGGCGCTGGGCCTGCTGGACAAGCTGCGCCACGCCAACGGCGATACCCCGACCTCGGTCATCCGCGATCGCATGCAGCGCACCATGCAGGCCGACGCGGCGGTCTTCCGCACCAGCCAGACGCTGAAGGAAGGCTGCGAGAAGATGGACAAGATCTTCGACTCGTTCCAGGACGTGAAGGTCTCCGACCGTTCGCTGGTGTGGAACTCGGACCTGATCGAGACCTACGAGCTGAACAACCTGCTGCTCAATGCGGTGGCGACGATCAACTCGGCCGAACAGCGCAAGGAAAGCCGCGGCGCGCATGCGCACGAGGACTTCCCGGACCGCGACGACGTCAACTGGCAGAAGCACACCCTGGTCAGCGTCGACGAGAAGGGCAAGTGCAGCTTCGACTACCGTCCGGTGCACATGTACACGTTGACCGACGACGTGTCCGTGGTGCCGCCGAAGCCGCGCGTGTACTGATCCGACCCCGCCTACCATGCAATCCGCGCCCACGGGCGCGGGCCGCCTGAGCCAACGAGAGCAGCCATGGCCGAGTTTTCACTCCCCAAGAATTCCAAGATCACGAAGGGCAAGCACTTCCCCGTCAAGAACGGCGGCAAGAACGTGCGCACCTTCAAGATCTACCGCTGGAGTCCGGACGACGACAGCAACCCGCGCACCGATACCTATGAAGTCGATCTGGACGCCTGTGGCCCGATGGTCCTGGACGCCCTGATCAAGATCAAGAACGAGATCGACCCGACCCTGACCTTCCGCCGCTCGTGCCGCGAAGGTATCTGTGGTTCGTGCGCCATGAACATCGACGGCACCAACACCCTGGCCTGCACCCGAGCCATCTCGGACTGCGGCAAGAAGGAAGTGCCGATCTACCCGCTGCCGCACATGAACGTGGTCAAGGACCTGGTTCCGGACCTGACCCACTTCTACGCGCAGTACGCGTCGATCAAGCCGTGGATCCGCACCCAGACCCCGGCACCGCCGGACCGCGAGCGCCTGCAGTCGCCGGAAGACCGCAAGAAGCTGGACGGCCTGTACGAGTGCATCCTGTGCGCCTGCTGCTCGACCAGCTGCCCGAGCTACTGGTGGAACGGCGAGCGTTACCTGGGCCCGGCGATCCTGCTGCAGGCCTACCGCTGGATCATCGACTCGCGCGATGAGGACACCGGTGCGCGCCTGGACGATCTGGAAGATCCGTTCAAGCTGTACCGCTGCCACACCATCATGAACTGTGCCCGGACCTGCCCGAAGGGCCTGAACCCGGCACTGGCGATCGCCGAGATCAAGAAGCTGATGATGGAACGCCGCGCCTGATACACGGCGCAGGGTAGTTGCATGACCCCAGTAGAGCCACGCCATGCGTGGCTTTGCTGTATCTGGAGAAACACGATGGAAGAAGACGTTCTGCTGAAGAAGCTGCGCTGGCGCTGCCGCCGCGGCATGCGTGAGCTGGACCAGCTGTTCGGCCGCTACCTGGACCACGAGTGGAGCACTGCGCCGACCGAAGAGCGCGAGGTTTTCCTGTTCCTGCTCGACTGCGAGGACGATAAGTTGTGGCGCTGGTTCATGGGCTACGAGGCCTGCCCGCATGCGCACGCGATCCCCTTCATGCAGAAGATCCTCGCCCTCAAGCCTTGAGTGGCGCCCCTCGCGGCTGCAGGCCGCCGCCCAGTTGGCGGTGCTGCTGGCTGCGCCGTGGCTGCTGCGCGCATCGGATCTGCCTTCACGGCTGCTGATGCCCGCAGTGGTGCTGGCCTGGTGCACGGGCCTGGCCGAACTGGCCTGGCGCCAGCGCAGGCCGCGCGTGCAGGTGCTTCTGCCGCCGCTTCCCGAGCCACTGCAGGTGGCCGGGCAGGACGTTGATACGCCACGGCTGGTGGTGCGTGGCCCATGGCTGTTGTTGCTGTGGCGTGAGGATCGGCGCCGCCAGCGCCTGCTGTTCTGGCCGGATGTGCTCGATTCCGGGCAGCGACGTGAACTGCGACTGGCCGTGGCCGCACGCGCCGTTTCCCGTCAGCCCCGGACGATGGCACCATAAGCTGAATTGACCGGCGTGCCTGCATGTTCAAACCCATTCCCGTGGCCATTGGCCTGCGCTACCTGCGCGCCAAGCGCCGCAACGGCTTCATCTCCTTCATCTCGATGGCATCGATCCTGGGCATCGCGCTCGGCGTTACGGTGCTGATCACCACGTTGGCGGTGATGAGCGGATTCCAGAAGGAAATCCGCAGCCGCCTGCTGCAGATGACCGCGCACACCACCATCAGCCGCGACGGCGAGCCGATGCCGGACTGGATGCGCGTGGTCGACGTAGCCCGCAAGGATCCGCGCGTGGCCGGTGCCGCGCCTTACATCGAGATCCAGTCGATGATCAGCGGCCCACGCGTGCAGGGTGCGATCATCCAGGGCATCGATCCGGCGCTGGAGCCGAAGGTATCGGTGATCGACAAGAAGGTCACCAAGGGCAGCTATGCCAGCCTGACGCCGGGCAGCTTCAACCTGCTGCTGGGCAAGGAACTGGCGATCTGGCTCGGCGTCGACGTCGGTGACCAGGTGCTGGTGACCTTCGCCGAAGTGCAGGGCACGCCTGCCGGTGCCGTGCCGCGGATGAAACGCTTCACCGTCAGCGGCATCTTCGAGGCCGGCTACAACGAGGTCGACCGGGGCGTCGGCTTCGCCAACATGCAGGACCTGGAGCGCGTGCTGCGCAGCGACGGCGCCACCGGCGTGCGGCTGAAGCTGCACGACATGGACCGCTCGCTGGAAGTGGGCGTGGACCTCGCGCAGAGCCTGGGTGGTGCCTACCGCGTGAGTGACTGGACCCAGCAGAACGCCAACCTCTACCACTCGCTGCGCATGGAGAAGGTGGTGATGGGCATCCTGCTGTCGCTGATCATCGCCATGGGTGCGTTCAACCTGGTGTCCTCGCAGGTGATGCTGGTGACCGACAAGCAGGCCGACATCGCCATCCTGCGCACCCTCGGCCTGACCCCGGGCGGGGTGATGCAGGTGTTCATGGTGCAGGGTTCGCTGATCGGCATCTTCGGCACGCTGGCCGGCCTGATCGGCGGCATCACCCTGACCCTCAACCTGGAACGCATCCTGGGCGCCATCGAAAGCGTGTTCAACGTCAAGCTGCTGCCGGAGGATGTGTACTACATCACCGGCCTGCCGACCGACATGCAGACAGGCGACGTGGTGGCGATCACCGTGGTCGCGCTGCTGATGAGCTTCCTGGCCACCCTGTATCCCGCCTGGCGGGCGGCACGCACCCAGCCGGCGGAGGCCCTGCGTTATGAATAAGGTCTTCAACCGCGGCGATGAGGTGATCCGCGCCGAAGCACTGGGCAAGACCTACGCCGAAGGGCGCATGCAGACCCCGGTGTTCGATGGACTGGACCTGACCGTGACCGCCGGCGAAACCGTGGCGATCATCGGTGCCTCCGGTGCCGGCAAGAGCACGCTGCTGCACCTGCTGGGCGGGTTGGATATTCCGACCGCAGGCGAGGTCTACGTGACCGGCCAGCGCATGTCCGCGCTGTCGGACACCGCGCGTGGCCTGCTGCGCAACCAGGCGCTGGGCTTCGTCTACCAGTTCCACCACCTGTTGCCGGAATTCACCGCGCTGGAAAACGTGATGATGCCGGTGCTGCTGGCCGGCACTGCCGTGGCCGAAGCGAGCAGCCGGGCCACCACGCTGCTGGAAGCGGTCGGCCTCGGACATCGCCTGGACCACAAGCCGGGCGAGCTGTCCGGCGGCGAACGCCAACGTGCCGCGGTGGCACGTGCGCTGGTCAATCATCCGGCCTGCGTGCTCGGTGACGAGCCGACCGGCAACCTGGATGACCGCACCGCGGGCACCGTGTTCGAGCTGATGCTGGAACTCAACCGCGCGCGTCATACCAGCCTGGTGCTGGTTACCCACGACCGCAGCCTGGCGCGGCGCCTGGACCGGGTGCTGGAGCTGCGCGAAGGGCGCCTGCACGCACTGGCCCACGCCGACGTCTGAGCGGCCGGCAACGGCCGCCTCCCGGCGCCTGAACGGGTTTACCTGCCCTCGCGCCGGTCGCACATCGGCCGGCGCATGATCGCAGCAGGTTCCCCGAGGAGATCGCCATGAAGACCCCGATCCTGATCGCCGGACTCTGCCTGGCGCTGGCCGCCTGCGCGACCACCGGCCGGCTCAGCAGTACCGAGAAACTGGATCTGTACCGCGCCCACGCCGGCGCGCCGCAGAACGACATGCAGTTCTTCGGCAGCCTCAATGGCTGGACCGAACTGGGTGACAGCGCGCTGGCGGTGTGGACCCGGCCGAGCGAGGCTTACCTGCTGGAACTGAGTGGTCCGTGCCCGGACCTGTCGTACGCCACCGCCATCGGGTTGACCAGCAGCATGGGCCGCGTGTCATCGCGTTTCGACAAGGTGCTGGTGCGCGACCCGACCGGTGGCCCGCGCATGCCGTGCTTCATCAACAGCATCCGCAAGCTGGACGTGAAGGCACTGCGTGCCTCCGAGCAGGAGCTGCGCCAGGCGCAGGTGCAGGAGCGCGAGGAAAATACGAAATAGCGCGGTAGTGCCGGCCGCTGGCCGGCAACCTGGCATCTGCGCGATGCCGGCCAGCGGCCGGCACTACCTTTGGGTCAGGCTTCCGGGGTGAAGCCGGCAGGCTTTTCCGCGTCCTTCTCGAACAGGAACTTGACCAGTTCGCCCTCAAGGAATGCGCGATGCTCCGGGGTGCGCGGCGACAGGCGGTTTTCGTTGATCAGCATGGTCTGGTGCGCGAGCCACGCGGCCCAGGCCTGCTTGCCGATGTTGTTGAAGATGCGCTGGCCCAGTTCGCCGGGGTAGGGCACGAAGTCCAGGCCCTCGGCATCGCGTTGTTCGTACTGGCAGAAGACGGTTCGGGACATGGCACTCACTCGTGGTTGCGGGGTTTCTTGGAATTTCGTTTCGGCGCCTTGGTCGTGGCGCCGTCGAGCAGCTTGCGGATCGGCGCTGGCAGGCCCAGCGCGGGCAGCTCGTCGTTGGCGACCCAGCGCAGCGTGGGTTCTTCCACGCGCAGGCCGTGCACCTGCCGCGACAGTACCTGCAGGTGCAGCTTGTAGTGGCTGAAGGTGTGCTGCAACACCGGCAGTTCCTCGGCGTCTTCCAGCGAACCTTCGACGTGCGCGTCGAACCAGTCCTGCAGTACGCTGCCGGCATCGGCCTGCGGCAGCGTCCACAGCTGCGCCCAGATGCCGGTGTCCGGCCGCTTCTGCAGCAGCACGCGCTGCTGGGCATCGCGCAGCAGCAGGGCCACGGCTTCGCGCTCGGGCAGGGTCTTGCTGGGCTTGGGCGTGGGCAGTTCGGCGGTACGGCCTTCGCGGCGCGCCGCGCACGCGTCCTGCAGCGGGCAGATCACGCAGGCTGGCTTGGCGCGGCTGCACACCGTCGCACCCAGGTCCATCTGCGCCTGGGTGTAATCAGCCATTCGCCCGGCCGGCACCTGCGCCACGTGCGCCTCGGCAATCGACCACAACTGTTTCTCGATGGCCGGCAGGCCGGGAAAGCCGTCGATGCCGTGGTAACGGCTGAGCACGCGCTTGACGTTGCCATCGAGGATCGCGAACGGATCGTTCCAGGCCTGGCTGAGGATCGCACCTGCGGTGCTGCGGCCGATGCCGGGCAGGGCATGCAAGGCATCGAAATCGCGCGGCAGGTCGCCGTCGTGCAGTTCCACGCAGCGCTTCGCGGCGGCATGCAGGTTGCGTGCGCGGGCGTAGTAGCCGAGCCCGGCCCACTGCGCCATCACCGCGTCATTGCTGGCGGCGGCGAGGTCGGGCAGCGTCGGGAAATGCTGCAGGAACCGCTGGAAGTACGGGATGACCGTGGCTACCTGGGTCTGCTGCAGCATGATTTCCGACAGCCAGACCCGATAGGGGCTGCGTGGGTGCTGCCAGGGCAGGTCGTGGCGACCATGGTCGTCGAACCAGTGCAGCAGGCGGGCGACGAAACCGTCCCGTTCTGCAGTTTCGGCGCTGGCGTGCGGCTGGCGGGGCATTGGAGTTCCAGAGAGGCAGCCACCCGTGGGGTGGCTCTACCAGGCTGCGGTAGAGCCACGCCATGCGTGGCTGCGCGGTGTATCAGGCGCCCAGCGCTTCGGGCAGCAGGGCGTCGACGAACGCTTCCGGATCGAACACGCGCAGGTCTTCCGGGCGCTCGCCGATACCGGCAAAGCGGATCGGGATGCCGAACTCGCGGGCCAGCGCGAACACCACGCCGCCCTTGGCAGTGCCGTCCAGCTTGGTCACCACCAGGCCGGTCACGTTCACTGCGGCATTGAACTGGCGCAACTGCGACAGCGCGTTCTGGCCGGTGGTGCCGTCGATCACCATCAGCACTTCGTGCGGGGCGGTGGGGTCGATCTTGCCGAGCACGCGGCGGATCTTGCCCAGCTCGTTCATCAGGCCGGACTGGGTGTGCAGGCGGCCGGCGGTATCGGCGATCAGCACCGAGGTGCCGCGGGCCTTGCCGGCCTGCAGCGCGTCGAATGCCACCGAAGCGGCATCGGCGTTCTGCCCCTGCGCGACCACGGCTACGCCGTTGCGCTCGCCCCAGGCCTGCAACTGGGCCACGGCGGCGGCGCGGAAGGTATCGCCGGCAGCCAGCATCAGGCTGTGGCCGTCGTCCTTGAAGCGCTTGGCCAGCTTGCCGATGGTGGTGGTCTTGCCGACGCCGTTGACGCCGACGGTGAGCACCACGAAGGGCTTGGCGTTGCGATCGATCACCAGCGGCTTGGCCACCGGCTGCAGGATCGCGATCAGCTCGGCGCGCAACGCGGCCAGCAGCGCATTGGCGTCGGCGAACTCGCGCGACTTCATGCGCTTGCGCAGGCCCTCGACCAGATCGGTGGTGGCGCCCACGCCGACGTCGGCGGTGATCAGTGCGGTTTCCAGTTCGTCCAGCAGATCGTCGTCGAGCTTGGGGTTGCGCGAGAACAGTCCACCGAAGCTGCGCGCGATGACGCTGTTGCGCAGGCGTTCGCGCCAGCCGGGCTTGCCGGCAGGCGCCGGAACGGCATCGATCGAGGCGGCGGCAGGCAGGTCGTCGGTGACCGGTGCCGGGGTGGGCTGAGGCAGTGGTGCGGGTGCCGGTTCGATGGCCGGGGCCGCCACCGGGGCGACGTCGATCCGGGCGGCCGATTGCGGAGCGCTCGGAGCGGGAACGACCGGAGCCGGAACCACCGGAGCCGGAACCACCGGGGTGGGCTCGAAAGCGACCGGAACGACGGCTGCCGGCGGCGGCTCGGCCGGCGCAGGCGCGGCCGGTACGGCTACCGGTGCTGGCTCTTTGTCCTCGACCGGCGCGGCCGACGGGAACGCCGCCGCCAGCTCTTCAGCCGAGTAGTGCTGGGTCTTGGGTGCCTCCGCTGCGGGGGCATCCTGGGGCTTCTTGCGGCGGAAAAAACTGAGCATTGGCAAAAGGCGCTGAAATCAGGGGGATATGCTACCACTCGGGCCTGTCGGGCCGATGTGGACTCAAGGTCGCGGCCCGCCGGCCGTTAACCGGTCCGGAGGGCTGCGTCGTGCGGCCCGGAGACCGCCATGGACAACGTGATGGGAATTGCCCTCGGCGGGATGCGTGCGTCCCAGCAGGGCGTGCAGGTGGCTGCGCACAACGTGGCCAACCTGGCGACCCCGGATGCCCAGCGCCTGCAGCTGCAGCGCAGTGCTGCCGGGCAGGGTGGGGTGCAGGCCGCGGTGATTCCCGTCGGCGCCGATGCCGGCGCGCCGCTGGGTGACCTGCTGGCCGCGAAAGCCGAGGTGGTGGCCTTCGCCGCCAATGCCGCGGTGATCCGCCGCCAGGACCAGATGCTGGGTTCGCTGCTGGATCGCGACGCCTGAACCCCTTCGGCAGGCGCCAACCGCCGCCCCTGGTGGGTGCCAACCTTGGTTGGCACTCTCCACCCGCGCCGGTAGGTGCCAACCTTGGCTGGCACGCTCGATCCGCCCCGGTAGGTGCCAACCTTGGTTGGCACGCTTTTGGGGCGCCAACCAAGGTCGGCCTCTACCAGAGCACCGCCGGGTAAGCCGGGCCATGCCCGGCGACCACCCTGTCGATCAGGCCGACAGCTCCAGCAGCAGCTTGTTCAGCCTCGCCACGTAGGCACCCGGGTCCTTCAGGCTGTCACCGGCGGCCAGCGCGGCCTGGTCGAACAGCACCCGGCCGAGGTCGTCGAAACGCGCGCCATCGGCTTCGGCATCCAGCTTGGCAATCAGTGGGTGGCCCGGGTTGATTTCCAGCACCGGCTTGCTGTCCGGCACCTTCTGCCCGCTGGCTTCCAGGATCTGGCGCATCTGCAGGCCCAGGTCCTGTTCGCCGATGGCCAGTACCGCCGGCGAATCGGTCAGGCGGTGTGACACGCGCACTTCGGCCACGTCATCGCCCAGCACGGTCTTCAGGCGCTCGACCAGGCCCTGCTTGTCCTTCGCCGCGGCTTCCTGTTCCTGCTTGTCCGCTTCGGTTTCCAGCGCGCCCAGGTCGAGATCGCCACGAGCGATGTCGACGAAGCCCTTGCCGTCGAAATCGGTCAGGTAGCCCATCAGCCACTCGTCGATGCGGTCGGTCAGCAGCAGCACTTCCACGCCCTTCTTGCGGAACACTTCCAGGTGGGGGCTGTTGCGCACCTGGCTGTAGCTCTCGCCGGTCAGGTAGTAGATCTTGTCCTGGCCTTCGGTCATGCGGCCGAGGTAATCGGCCAGCGACACCGTCTGCGCATCGCTGTCGCCGCGGGTGGAGGCGAAGCGCAGCAGCCCGGCCACCTTCTCGCGGTTGTTGTAGTCCTCGGCCGGGCCTTCCTTCAGCACTTGGCCGAATTCCTTCCAGAACGTGGCGTATTGCTCCGGCTTGTCGGCGGCCAGCTTGTCCAGCATGTCCAGCGAGCGTTTGGTCAGCGCCGCCTTCATCGAATCGATGACCGGGCCGGACTGCAGGATCTCGCGCGAGACGTTCAGCGACAGGTCGTTGGAGTCGACCACGCCCTTGATGAAGCGCAGGTACAGCGGCAGGAACTGCTCGGCCTGGTCCATCACGAACACGCGCTGCACATAGAGCTTCAGGCCCTTGGGCGCATCGCGGTGGTACAGGTCGAACGGCGCGCGGCCGGGCACGTAAAGCAGCGAGGTGTACTCCAGCTTGCCTTCGACCTTGTTGTGGCTCCACGCCAGCGGATCGCTGTGGTCGTGCGCCACGTGCTTGTAGAACTCGGTGTACTCGGCGTCGCCGATCTCGGTGCGCGGACGGGTCCACAGCGCGCTGGCGCGGTTGACGGTCTCCCACTCGACGGTGGCGCCTTCTTCGCCACCTTCCTTCGGCATCTGGATCGGCAGGCCGATGTGGTCCGAATACTTCTTGAGGATGCTGCGCAGGCGCCAGCCGTCGGCGAAGTCGTGCTCGCCATCCTTCAGATGCAGGACGATGCGGGTGCCGCGCTCGGCCTTGTCGACGGTGGCGACGTTGAAATCGCCTTCGCCGCGCGAGGTCCAGCGCACGCCTTCACCTGCGGCCAGGCCGGCGCGGCGCGAGGTCACTTCGACCTCGTCGGCAACGATGAAGGCGCTGTAGAAGCCGACGCCGAACTGGCCGATCAGCTGCGAATCCTTCTTCTGGTCGCCGGACAGCTGGCGCAGGAAATCGCCGGTGCCGGACTTGGCGATCGTGCCGAGATGGGCAATCGCCTCGGCGCGACTCATGCCGATGCCGTTGTCTTCGATGGTGATGGTGTGGGCGGTGGGGTCGAAGCTGACGCGCACGCGCAGTTCGCTGTCGCCTTCCAGCAGGGCCGGCTGGGTCAGGGCCTCGAAGCGCAGCTTGTCGGCGGCGTCGGCGGCGTTGGAGACCAGCTCGCGCAGGAAGATCTCCTTGTTGGAGTACAGCGAGTGGATCATCAGCTGCAGCAGCTGCTTGACTTCGGTCTGGAAGCCAAGGGTTTCGGTCTGGGTGGTCTCGGTCATCGATAGGGCTCCATGTGCAATGCCGCGCCAGCGCGTGCGGCCTCGCCAAGGGGTATGGCTGATTGTCCCGAAATCAAGGGGTTGGTCGGCCGGGCGGCGCCCGGCACCTGCAGAGGCCGAAGCAACAGCAACAGCAACAGCAACAGCGGGCTATCCGTGGGATGGCGGGGCGGTGTGGGTTGGCAGGACACGCCGTAAACCCCCTCCGGGGGCCGGCCCAGCCGCTGGCGGCTGTGCGTTCGGGCGCTTGCGAAGCAGTGCTTCGCAAGCAAAGCGCCCTCACCCATGGGGGCTCGATGGCGCCATCCATGGCGCCAACGGTCCTGCCACCCCACACCGCGCCGCCTCTGACAGATTTCCCGCGCCTGTTGGTAGGTGTCGACCTTGGTCGACACATCTGTCAGATATCGAAATAAATCTGGGGTCAGATCCGTTTTCCGCAGGAAAACGGATCTGACCCCAAGAGCCGTTCCGACAGATCGCAGGAAACTGTCGAAGGCGGGGTGGGTCCGGTTGAGGGGGCGTGAGCCGCATGGATGCGGCGACCGAGCTTACATGGACGTACTTGCAGCGTCCCCCTCAACCGGACCCACCCCGCCATCCCACGGGGATGCCCGCTGTTGCTGTTGCTTCGGCTTCTGCGGGTGCCGGGCGCCGCCCGGCCGAACTACAATCCCGCTCATGCTGAATTTCTCGAATTCCTCCCGCCGGGGGCGCCGATGAGCGGCCGCGGTGGCAATGACGGCCAGGTCCGCATCATCGGCGGGCGCTGGCGCAATACCCGGCTGCCGGTGCCGACCCTGCCGGGCCTTCGCCCCAGCAGCGACCGCGTGCGCGAGACCCTGTTCAACTGGCTGATGCCCAAGCTCGGCGGGGCCCGCGTGCTGGACCTGTTCGCCGGCAGTGGCGCGCTGGGCCTGGAGGCGGTCTCGCGTGGCGCTGCCCACGCCACCCTGGTCGAGCGCGATGCGCAGCTGGGACGCAACCTGACCGCCGCCGTCGCCAGGCTGCAGGCCAGCGACCAGATCACCGTCGTGCAGGCCGATGCCCTGCGCTGGCTGCAAGGGGCGCAGGCGCAGCAGGCCGATCTGGTCTTCATCGACCCGCCGTTTGCCGATGGCCTGTGGCAGGACGTGCTGGCCCAGCTGCCGCGGCACCTGGCCGCCGACGCCTGGCTGTACCTGGAATCGCCGGCCGGCCACGTGCCGGTGCTGCCGCCGGACTGGCTGCTGCACCGCGAGGGTGGCACCCGCGAGGTGCGCTTTGCCCTGTACCGCCGTGCCACTGCTACACTTTGACCTCATCTGAACATCTGCATCCGCCCATGACCGTGGCCAATCGCCGCATTGCCGTCTACCCCGGCACGTTCGACCCCATCACCAACGGTCATATCGACCTTGTGAGCCGGGCCGCGCCGCTGTTCGAAAAGGTCGTGGTCGGCGTGGCGCAGAGCCCGTCCAAGGGCCCGGCGCTGCCGCTGGAGCAGCGCGTGCAGCTGGCGCGTGGCGCGCTGGCCCACCACGGCAACGTCGAGGTCATCGGCTTCGATACCCTGCTGGCCCATTTCGTACGTTCGGTGCAGGGCGGGGTGCTGCTGCGCGGCCTGCGCGCGGTGTCCGACTTCGAGTACGAATTCCAGATGGCCAGCATGAACCGCCACCTGATCCCCGAGGTCGAGACCCTGTTCCTGACCCCGGCCGAGCAGCACAGCTTCATTTCGTCCTCGCTGGTCCGCGAGATCGCGCGCCTGGGCGGCGACGTGTCCGGTTTCGTGCCGGCCGCGGTGCTCGAAGCCCTGCGCAAGGTCCGCGAAGCGAAGTCGGCACAGTCGTAAGCCCCGCTGTACCCGCACCCCATTACGTACACCACCACGCACCATTCCGGGAGGAAACCCATGAACACCACCATGCGCGCGATGCTGATCGCTTCGTTGGCCCTGGCCTTCACCGCCTGCAAGAAGGAAGAGGCCGCTCCGGTCGACGAGGCCAAGCAGGCCCTGGTCGCCCCGGCCAAGGACGACGATGCAGGCTGGAAGAAGTACCTGCAGGAAGTGGCGATCCAGAACATGGGCAACATCACCAACAGCCCGTTCCTGTACTACCTCTCGCCGGAATCGGACCCGGACTTCCAGGCCAAGTACGAGCGCCAGACCGAAAGCGCGACCCAGGCCGTGGCCCGTGGCGTGCAGCCGGGCAACATGCTGGCCTTCGGTTCGTCGGCCTCGGGCAAGATGGCGGACATGATCCAGGCCGTGTTCAAGGACGTGTCGCCGGATTCGATGAAGGGCGTGCGCGTCGTCTTCATCGGCCAGTCGGCCGACAACGCCCGCGTGCAGGCTGCGATCCAGCCGACCGGTGCCGAGTACATTTTCGTCGAAGCCAAGTAATACCGAGCCATGGCGGCCATGCTCCGGCATGGCCCGGGCGGCATCCTGCAAGGGGCGCCGCTGATGACCTGACCGGCCCGCGCGCCCGCGCTGGCCGGTCCTTTGTCCCAGGGCGCGGGCGAGGAGTATCGCCGTGTCGCTGAAAATCAACGAGCTCTGCGTCAACTGCGACGTGTGCGAGCCGGCCTGCCCCAACCAGGCCATTGCGATGGGTGAAACCATCTACGTGATCGACCCTGCGCGCTGCACCGAATGCGTGGGTCATTTCGACGAGCCACAGTGCGTGGTCGTCTGCCCGGTCGAGTGCATCGACCCGGACCCGGAGATCGTGGAAACGGAAGACCAGCTGCTGGCCAAGCTGCGCCAGCTGCAGCACGATCACCCCGAACTCTACGCGGAGCCCCCATCCGAATGAAGACGCTGATCGTCCGCCCCCTGTTGCTGCTCGGCCTGCTGCTGAGCCCCATGGCCTGGGCCGACAGCCCGGCCCGTGCCGATCACCCTGATGGCGCGGCCATTGCCAGCGGCCACGCACTGGCCACCCAGGCCGGCATCGATATCCTGGCGCAGGGCGGCAACGCCTTCGACGCTGCAGTGGCGGTGTCGTCCACGCTGGCAGTGGTCGAGCCGATCAGTTCCGGGTTGGGCGGCGGCGGCTTCTTCCTGCTGCACGACGCGGCCACCGGCAAGGATGTGATGCTGGATGCGCGCGAGACCGCCCCGGCCGCGGCGACCCCGCAGGCCTTCCTCGACAAGCAGGGCAACCTGGACCGTGATCGTTCGGTCAACGGTGCCTGGTCGGCGGGTATTCCCGGCCTGCCCGCAGCGCTGGTCGAGCTGTCGGCCAAGCATGGCAAGCTGCCGTTGTCGGCCTCGCTGCAGCCGGCGATCCGCATCGCGCGCGAAGGTTTCCCGGTGTACGACCGCATGGCCAAGGGCTACGCGTCGCGGCGTGAAGTGATGGAGCGCTATCCCGGCACGCGCGAGGTCTACCTGCGCAATGGCAAGCCGATCGCCAGCGGTGACCTGTTCAAGCAGCCGGAACTGGCGCAGACGCTGGAGCGCCTGGCCGCGGGTGGCTTTGATGGCTTCTACAAGGGCCAGACCGGAAAGCTGTTGCTGGCGGGCGTGAAGCAGGCTGGCGGCAAGTGGACCGCTGAAGAACTGGCCGGTTACCGAGTAAAGCAGCGCGAGCCGATCGTGTTCAACTACAACGGCTGGAAGATCACCACCGCGCCGCCGCCGCCGTCCGGTGGCATCGCGCTGGCCAGCATGCTGCAGATCCTGGAAGGCTGGGACATCAGGAAGATGGACCCGGCCCACCGCACCCACCTGGTGGTGGAGTCGATGCGCCGCGCCTACCGCGACCGCACCTTCTTCCTCGGCGATCCGGACTTCGTGCAGATCCCGCAGAAAGTGCTGACCAGCAAGGATTATGCGCAGGGCCTGCGGGCGACCATCCATCCGGAGAAGGCCACGCCCAGCGACCTGCTGTCGGGCAATCCGACGCCGCTGGAAGACGACGAGACCACGCACTTCTCGATCATCGACCGCGACGGCAACCGCGTCGGCGCCACCCAGACCGTCAACCTGCTGTATGGCTCGGGGCTGATTCCCAAGGGCACCGGCGTGCTGCTGAACAACGAGATGGACGACTTCGCGCTGAAGCCGGGCACGCCCAATGCGTTCGGCGTGATGGGTTACGAGGCCAACGCGCCGAAGGCCGGCAAGCGCATGCTCAGCTCGATGACGCCGACCTTCATGGAGAACGCCGACAAGGTCGTGGTGCTGGGCACCCCGGGTGGCAGCCGCATCATCACCATGGTGCTGCTGGGCATCCTCGGCTACGACGACGGCCTGGATGCACAGCAGGTTGCCGCGCTGCCGCGCTACCACCACCAGTGGCTGCCGGACCTGATCGAAGCCGAGGACGATGCGTTCGACGCGGCTACGGTGAAGCAGTTGCAGGCGATGGGCCACAAGATCGACCTGCCGGGTGACGTCGCCGCAGGCGGCCGCGGTTCCAGTCACGTGTGGGGCAACCTGCAGACCGTGGAATGGGACCGCAAGGCGAACAAGCTGTTCGGCGGCAGCGACCCCCGCAACCCGGTGGGCAGCGCCCAGGTCGTGCCGGCACGCTGATCCGGTAGCGCCGGCTGCTGGCCGGCAATCCGGCAGATTACCGAAACCCCGCCTTTGCCGGCGGGGTTTTCTGTTTCCTTTCTAGCGATTATTTAACGGGCCGGCGCCGATAATCGACGCATGAAACTCTGGTCTATTCGTGGAAACTCGCAGCGCCTCGATGGCGGCGCGATGTTCGGCAACGCACCGCGTGCGTTGTGGGAAAAATGGGCGGCGCCGGACGAGCTCAATCGCATCGAGCTGGCCTGCCGCGCACTGCTTGCCAGTCCGCTGGAAGGCAAGACCGTGCTGTTTGAAACGGGTATCGGGGCGTTCTTCGATCCGCGCATGCGCGAGCGCTACGGCGTGCAGGAAAGCCAGCACGTACTGATCGATTCGTTGCGCGAAGCCGGCTTCGAGCACGAGGATATCGACGTGGTGGTGCTCAGCCACCTGCACTTCGATCATGCCGGTGGCCTGCTGGCGGCATGGAGCGAAGGGCGAGAGCCGGAACTGCTGTTCCCCAATGCGACTTATGTGGTCGGTGCGCAGCATTGGCAGCGCGCCGTGCAGCCGCATCCGCGCGACCGTGCCAGCTTCATTCCGGAACTGCCGGGCCTGCTGCAGGCCAGTGGCCGGCTGGAAGTGGTGGACGGGGAATACTCGAAGGCACTTGGCCGCAGCGTGCGCTTCAGCTACAGCGACGGGCATACGCCGGGACTGATGCTGGCCGAGATCGTCGGTCACGCGCATGCCGGCGAAAGTGCGCATGGTGGCGTGGTGTTCTGTGCCGACCTGATCCCGGGGCGCTCATGGGTACACGTGCCGATCACCATGGGCTACGACCGCAACGCCGAGCTGCTGATCGACGAGAAGCGGCAGTTCCTTGAAGACAAGCTGGCGCGCAACGTGCGGCTGTTCTTCACCCACGACCCGCAGGTGGCGCTGGCGCAGCTGGGCCGTGATGACAAGGGACGTTTCGTGACCCTGCACGAACAGGGCGAGCTGAAGGCGCGCGCCCTGGGGTAATGAAAAGGCCGGGCAATGCCCGGCCTTTCACTGACGGTGGCAGATCCACGCCATGCGTGGATGGCGTTCGATCCGGACGCGACGATTATGACGACTTCAGGCAGCTGCTCATGAAGGTCTTGCGCGCATCACCGGCCAGCTTCTTCGCGCCCGCGTCAGCGTTGCACTTGCGCATCCGTTCCTGCTGCGGATTGACCGCCTTGGTCTCGGCGGCGTGGCCGCTGAGGCAGGAGCTCTGCGCGGTCTTGTAGGCATCACCCTTCAAGCCCTTGTTCTTGGCCGAGCATTCGGCCATGCGCTGCTGCTGAGGGGTGGTGGCGTTGGCAGCCAGGGGCAGGCCGACCAGCAGGACGGCGGCCAGCAGGAAAGAGGCTTTCATCGGGAGCTCCAAAGGTGGCGGGTGCGCGGAGCATTCGCTTCGGGCCGGCAAGGCCACGTGAAGAATCACGCCAGTGCCGCGCCTGCTTGCGGCAACGTTCAGACCGGCGTATTAGTTAGCCATATGGGTAAGTATTATCCTGCCATTGAAGACGTCTTCCAGGCACTGGCCGACCCGACCCGTTGCGCGATCGTAGCGGCGCTGGGGCAGGGGCCGCGCACGGTGTCGATGCTGGCCGAACCCTTCGGGATGGCCTTGCCCTCGCTGATGAAACACCTGGCCGTGCTGGAGCGCAGCGGCGTGGTGCGCAGCCACAAGCAGGGGCGCACACGCACCTGCGAACTGGTGCCGGCGCGGCTGGGCCAGGCCGAACAATGGCTCGCAGAACAGCGTGCGGCTTGGGAAGCGCGTTCCGACCGCATGGTCGATTTCGTCGAAACCCTTCACCGACAGGAGCAGGCCCATGGCCGTAGACGCAGGTAACAACCCCGACACCGATCTGGTGATCTGCCGTGTGCTGAACGCACCGCGCGCCGCCTTGTGGCGGGCGTGGACCGACCCGGAACTGCTGCGCCAGTGGTGGTGCCCGAAGCCGTGGACCACCGAGGTACGCGCATTCGACCTGCGCCCCGGCGGGGCCTTCCACACCTTCATGCAGGGTCCCGATGGCGGCAGCAGTGACAATCCGGGCAGTTTCCTGGAGATCGTGCCGCAGCAGCGCCTGGTGTTCACCTCGATGCTGGGTGCGGGCTGGCGACCGCAGTCACCCTGGCTGGGCTTTACCGCCGTGATCACGATGGAGGACGAGGGGCAGGGCTGCCGCTACACCGCGCGGGTGATGCACCCGGACAAGGCCCTGCGTGACCAGCATGAGCAGCTGGGCTTCTTCAACGGCTGGAACACCGCCATCGACCAGCTGGAAGCCTTCGCCGCCGGGCTGTAGGCCGGAATGCGGGGTGGTGGGGTCAGGGCCCTTTCTGCGAAAGGGGTCCGACCCCCGCGATGTTGGGGTCGGATCCCTTTCGCTGTGAAAGGGCTCTGACCCCGGTTCACCGGATCAACCGACGCGGGTACCGAAGATGCGGTCGCCGGCGTCGCCCAGGCCCGGCAGGATGTAGCCCTTGTCGTTGAGCTGGGCATCGATGGCTGCGGTGTAGATCTCCACGTCCGGGTGCACGGCCTTGACCGCTTCGATGCCTTCCGGCGCGGCCACCAGGAAGATGCCCTTGATGCGGCGGGCACCGGCACGCTTGAGCATGTCGATGGTGGCGATCAGGGTGCCGCCGGTGGCCAGCATCGGGTCCAGGATCAGCGCGTCGCGCTCTTCCAGGCGGCCGGTCAGGCGCTCGAAGTAGGGCACCGGCTGCAGGGTTTCCTCGTCGCGCTGCAGGCCGACCACGCTGACACGGGCCGCCGGGATCAGCGACAGCACGCCGCTGAGCATGCCCAGGCCGGCACGCAGGATCGGCACCACGGTGATCTTGGCGCCGGCAATACGCTGCACCGTCACCGGGCCGGCCCAGCCGGGCAGGGTGTGCGGCTCGGTGTCCAGGTCGGCGGTGGCCTCGTAGGCCAGCAGCGTACCCAGCTCGTTGGCCAGTTCGCGGAAATCCTTGGTGCTGAGCGCAGCGTTGCGCATCAGGCCGATCTTGTGCTGCACCAGCGGGTGGCGCACTTCGACGATCTTCATGGTCGGGAAGGGGGGAAAGGAGAGAGGAGGCCATTTTGCCGGATTGGCGTGTCGAACCCCAAACCGGGCCTGGATCTGATCTACATGAAATGTGCAGGCGCATGTCACGGCCATGCAACCTTGCGGACATACCGTGCAGACCCATTCTTAACAGGAATGGGGATTCCCAGTGCATATCAAGACTCCGTTGGCCGTTGCCATCACCCTGACCCTGGCGATGGGGGCCGCGGCACCGCTGCAGGCTGCCGGGCAACAGGCGGTAGCCGCTACCGGCGCCGTGGCGGCCGACGCGGTCGACCTGGACCGTATCGAAGTGCGCGCCCAGCTCGAATCGCAGATCCGCGCGGTCGACCTCAAGCGCAGCAGCGACGCCATCGAGGACGCGGTGTCCTCCGATGCCCTGGGCCAGTATCCGGACAAGAACGTGGCCGAATCACTGCAGCGCCTGCCGGGCGTCAGCGTGACCCGCGACCAGGGCGAAGGCCGCTTCGTGGTCATTCGCGGCCTGGATGCCAATCTCAACAGCGTCAGCGTGGATGGCATCGCCATCGGTACGCCGGAAGATTCCAGCCGCGCCGCGCCGCTGGACGTGATCCCATCGGACTCCACCGAGCGCCTGCGCGTGGTCAAGTCGCCGACCCCGGACATGCCCGGTGATGCCATCGGCGGCGCCGTGCTGGTGGAATCGGCGTCGGCCTTCGACCGCGACGGCCGCAGCCTGCGCGGCAAGATCGAGGGCAGCCACCAGCAGCTGTCCGGCGAGACCAGCCCCAAGGCCGCCTTCAACTACAGCGAAGTGTTCAACGACACGTTCGGCGTGGCGCTGGGCGTGAACTACCAGAAGCGGAAGTTCGAGTCGGACAACACCGAAGTGGAATATGACGGCGAGGACGATGCCGCCCCCGGTGACGTGACCGCGATCAACCTGCAGCACCGCAAGTACGAGATCGAGCGCAAGCGCATCGGTGCCAACCTCAACCTCGACTGGCGCCCCAACGAAGACAGCACGTACTACCTGCGCACGCTGTACAGCCAGTTCGACGATGCGGAGACCCGCCAGCGCGTGATCTTCAACTTCGACGACGCGAAGATGGTCAAGACCGGCACCGACCAGTACCGGCTCGATGGCATGCCGAAGGACTCGATCGACAAGCGCATGCGCTACCGCACCAAGAAGGAGAACACCTTTGCGGCCAGTCTTGGTGGCGAGAACAAGCTGACCAACGCCGTGGTCGATTACCGGATCGGCTACACCCGTACCGAAGAGCGCGTGAACGACGAGATGGAGGCGCGCTTCAAGCTCAACGGCAAGGCCTTCAATGGCACCCTGGACCAGAGCAGCCGCCTGCCCAGCTACAGCTTCGATAACCCGCAGTGGCTGGACAACGGCAACTACGCGTTCGACCGCGTCGTGCTTTCGCCCAAGCAGGTGAACGACAAGGAACACAGCGCGCAGGTCAACGTGCGCTTCGACGGCGACAGCAGCAGCATCAAGTTCGGCCTGCTCGGCCGCTGGCGCGACCGCGACGTGAATGTCGATGAGCGCGAACTGCGCGTCGGCCCGAAGGTGGTGCTGTCGAGCTGGACCACCTCTTCGCCGGAGCATCGCCACGGCAACATGGGGGATGGCATGGACTCGGCTGCGATGCGCGCGTTCTGGGCCGCCAATGGTGGCCAGTACAGCGCCCGCCCGCAGGATGTCGGCGGCAATGCGATGACGTCGCTGGAAGAGGATTACGTGGCCAGCGAGGACATCTTCGCCAGCTATGCCATGGGTACCTGGGATGTGGGCGCGCTGCGCATCATCGGCGGCGTGCGCGTGGAGAACACCCGCTTCAAGGCAGTCGGCAACCAGGTGGACGTGGCCGCCAACGGCCGCAGCTTCACCGTCACCCCGCGCGTGGCCAACAGCAGCTACACCAACGTGCTGCCGGGCCTGCATCTGCGCTATGACGCGGCCGATGACTGGGTGCTGCGCGCCTCGGCCAACAAGACCGTATCGCGCCCGTCCTTCGGCGACGTCTCGCCGCGCGTGGGTTACAGCCGCGGTGACGAGGAAGTGCGCCTGGGCAACCCGGAACTGGATCCGTACGAGTCGAAGAACATCGACCTGTCGGTGGAGAAGTACATCGGCAGCAGCGGCATCGTTTCGCTGGGCCTGTTCCACAAGTCGATCGATGGCTACATCGTGGAGACCGTGCGGACCAATGATCCGGCCTACGGTGGATTCGACGTGACCCAGCCGATCAATGGTCGCAAGGCCACCGTGCGTGGCGCGGAGTTCAACTGGCAGCAGCAGCTGGCCTTCCTGCCGGAGGGCCTGGATGGCCTGCTGATCGGTGCCAGTGGCACCTGGCTGGACACCACGTTCGATGCCGGCATCAAGGGACGTGAGGGCGAGGACTTCACCCTGCCGCGCGCTTCCAAGCATGTCTACAGCGCACACATCGGCTATGAAAAGTACGGTGTAAGCACGCGTCTGGCGGCCGTGTACCGCAGCGAGTATCTGGACAGCATCGGCAAGGGGCGTGCATTCGACATCTACGTGGCACCCAACACCCAGCTCGATTTCTCGCTGGACTACAAGTTCACCCCGCGCGTGAGCATGTACTTCGAAGCGCAGAACCTGCTGGACAAGCCGCTGGAGCTGTACCAGGGCACCCGCTCGCGCACCCTGCAGATGGAAGAGTACGGCCGCACCTATGCGCTGGGCCTGAAGGTGGCGCTGTGATGGGGCGTGGCGTCACTGTCCTGGCCGCCGCGCTGGCGGCTACGCTGGTCGCCGGCTGCACGGCCACCGGCAACGATCCGGTTGCGGGAGCGGCCGCGCCGGCCGCCAATGGCGAGCGCGTGGTGAGCACCATCGCCGAAGCGTTCCTGTCACCGATGACCCCGGCCGACAACATCGACTCGCCGGCGGCCTGGCGCGCGCCGGACGGCGCGCTGTGGCTGATCGCCACCGCCAAGGCCACCGACAAGCTGGTGGTCTACGACGGCAGCACCGGCCAGCACCTGCGTGACGTCGGCAGCAGCGGCACCGCACCGGGGCAGTTCGACCGCCCAAACGGCATCGCGGTGACCGACGACCTGCTGTGGATCGTCGAGCGCGACAATCACCGCGTGCAGGTGCTGAGCCTGCCGGACTTCGCGCCGCTGGCGACCTTCGCTGCGGACGACCTGCGCAAGCCGTACGGTCTGTGGGTCGACCGCCGTGCCGATGGCTACAGCGTCTACGTCACCGATTCCTGGGACAACGGCGAGGATGCGCAGGGGCGTGACATCCTGCCGCCGCTGGCCGAGCTGGACAAGCGCGTGCGCCAGTACCATGTGACCCGCGACGGCGCGAAGGTCGAGGCGAAGCTGGTGGCCAGCATCGGCGATACCACCGAGGCAGGTGCACTGCGCGTGGTCGAGTCGATCTGGGGCGACCCCGAGAACGACCGGCTGCTGATTGCCGAAGAGGACGAGCGCTACGCCAGCGAGTTCAAGGTCTACACCCTGGCGGGCCGCTTCACTGGCACCACCTTTGGCCGCGACGTGTTCAAGGCCCAGGCCGAAGGCGTGACCCTGCGCACCTGCGGCAAGGACGGCTGGTGGATCACCACCGAACAGGGCAAGCAGCGCAGCGTGTTCCACCTGTTCGACCGGCACACACTGAAGCCGGTCGGCGCGTTCCAGGGCAATACCGTGGCCAACACCGATGGCATCTGGATGATGCAGCAGCCCAGCGCGCGCTTCCCACACGGTGCGCTGTATGCAGTACATGACGACCAGGGCGTGGTGGCCTTCGACTGGGAGAGCATCGCCAAGCAGCTGGCGTTGCCGCTGGAGTGTGGCGCATGAGCGGGCAGTGCGTAATGCGCGCGCTGGCGCTGGGCCTGCTGCTGGCGCTGCCGTCGCTGTCGTTCGCGGCGGCCGAACCGAATACCCAGGTGCCGGCAGGTAGCCGCCACTACGCGGCGACGACGGTGCCGGACCGCATCGTCGCCTCGCCGGCGGTTGATTCCAGTCATGGGTTCGCCGTGGCCTGGCGTACCGACGACAGCGTGCAGGCGCCGCTGCTGGAAATCGCGCTGGCCGCAGATTCGCCGGCCATTGAAGGCATCCGCCAGGTGCGTGCGACGACCCGCGCGCTGCAGACCGAGAACGGTCTGTCGCACCACCATCGGGCAGATATCGATGGCCTGCAGCCGGATACCCAGTACGTCTACCGTGTGCAGGGCAATGGCAGCTGGAGCGCCTGGAACCAGCTGCGCACGCTGGCCAGCGCCGATCAGCCGCTGACCCTGCTGTACTTCGGCGATACCCAGAACAAGAACGTCAGCCATGTCAGCCGCGTGGTGCGTGCCGCGCAGAAGGCTGCGCCGCAGGCGCGCATGAGTCTGTTTGCCGGTGACCTGGTCAGCGGAGGCGACAACATGGATGACAGCGAGTGGGGTGAGTGGTTCGCTGCGACCAGTTGGCTGGCGCAGGAAACGCTGGTGGCGCCGGCCATCGGCAACCACGAGTACTTCGAGGAATTCGAGGACACCCCGCAGGAGCGCCGCGTGCTGGGCCGCCACTGGCCGGTGACGTTCGCGCTGCCGGGCAATGGTGCCACCGCCGCGCAGCAGACCAGCTACTGGTTCGATGCGCAGGGCGTGCGCGTGGCCGTGGTCGATGGCACATCGGCACTCGACCTCGGCACCGCCAAGGCGCAGGCACAGTGGCTGGACAAGGTGCTGACCGGCAATCGGCAGGCGTGGACCATCGTGCTGCTGCACCAGCCGTTCTACTCGCCGCGCGAAGGGCGCGAGAACGCCGCGTTGCGTGACGTGCTGCTGCCGGTGGTACGCCGCCACAACGTAGATCTGGTGCTGCAGGGCCATGACCACACCTATGGCCGCCGTGGCGAAGGGCAGGCCGCGACGCCGCAGTATGTGGTGACCGTGGCCGGACCGAAGCAGTACCGCCTTTCCGACGAAGCGCGCAGGACGATGGACCCGGTGGCCGAGGACACCCAGCTGTTCCAGGTGCTGAACATCGACCCGCAGCACCTGCGCTATGAAGCACGCACCGTGACCGGCCGTCTTTACGATGCCTTCGAATTGCGTCGTGATGCCAAGGGTGGAAAGCAGCGCACGGAGTTGACCGAAGGCCGCATCACGCCACGCGACTGCCCGCGTGCGCAGACCGCCAAGGGTCGCGCCGACCGCTGCTGGGAATGAGGAGACGCCGATGACCACACCCCGCCGCATCATTCCATTGGCTGCCATCGGCGCGTCCCTGCTGTTGCTGGCCAGTGCGGTAACCGCCGCCGATACCGTGCTGCATCCCTTCCTGGTCGCCCAGCCGGCGCAGGCCCCGCAGGAAGTGAACCTGGCGGTGGAGATCCCGGCCGGCAGCTTCACCAAGTACGAGATCAAGGAAGACGGGCTGGTGCACGTGGACCGCTTCCAGTCGATGCCGGTCGCCTATCCGGCCAACTACGGCTCGATGCCGCGCACCCTGGCCGGCGACAACGATCCGCTGGATGCGCTGGTGTTGACCCGCGAACCGCTGCATCCGGGCGTGATCGTGCGTTTCCGGCCGATTGGTTACCTGAAGATGATCGATGGCGGCGAGCACGACGAGAAGATCATCGGGGTGCCGACCGACAAGGTCGACCCGACCTACGCCAGTATCCGCGACCTGGCGGACCTGCCGGAGGCCGAACGGCAGCGGATCGAAGCATTCTTCCGCGTCTACAAGGACCTGCCGGCCGGGCGCAACCCGGTGCAGCTAAATGGCTGGGGCAACGCCGCCGAGGCACGGTCAGTGATCCGCGAGGCCATGCAGCGGTTCAAGCGCTAGAACCCCGCCGTGGGTGGGTGGCCGGACGCGCGCATCACCTTCACCGCCCCTGGCTATCATGTCCGCCTTCCACATCGAAGGCGGTGCATGTGTCGGTAGCGTTGGTATGGTTCCGCCGTGATCTGCGGCTGCAGGACAATCCGGCCCTGCAGGCCGCGCTGGATGCGGGTCACGACGTGGTGCCGGTCTATCTCCACGCGCCGCACGAGGAAGGCGAGTGGGTGCCTGGCGCGGCCTCCGATGCGTGGCGCCACCGTTCACTGGGTGCCTTGGACGCCGACCTGCGCACGCGCGGTTCGTCGCTGGTGCTGCGTAGTGGTGACAGCCTGCCGGCCCTGCAGTTGCTGATCGAGCAGACCGGCGCCGAGGCGGTGTACTGGAACCGCAAGTACGAGCCGGCTACGCAGGCACGCGACGCCACCATCAAACGCACGCTGCGCGAGCAGGGCATCGACGCACAGAGCTGCAATGGCAGCCTGTTGTTCGAGCCCTGGGACATCGCGACACAGCAGGGTCAGCCCTACAAGGTGTTCACTCCGTACTGGCGCAACGTACTCAGTCATTGGCGCCTGCCGACGCTGAGTGCCGCGCCGAAGGCACTGACCGCGCACTCGGTCGACGGCCTCGCATTGGACGAGCTGCGGCTGGCGCCCACGCTGGACTGGGATTCCGGCTTCTGGGAGCACTGGCAGCCGGGCGAGGCCGGCGCGCTGGAGGCGTTGTCCGTGTTCGAGGACGGCGCGTTGCGCGGTTACCGCGAGCAGCGTGACCTGCCGGACCGGGTCGGTACCTCGCGGCTGTCGCCGCATCTGCATTTCGGCGAGATTGCACCGTGGCGCATCGCGCATGCGCTGGAGAGATTGCGCAGTGCCGGCACTGATGCCGACATCGACGGCTATCTGCGGCAACTGGGCTGGCGCGATTTCGCCTACCACCTGTTGCATCACTTCCCGAAGACGCCGACCGACAACCTCAATCCGCGTTTCGACCGCTTCCCTTGGGCCACGCCCACTGCAGCGCAACTGCATGACTGGCAGCGCGGCAACACCGGCGTGCCGATCGTCGATGCGGGCCTGCGCGAGCTGTGGCACACCGGTTACATGCACAACCGGGTACGGATGATTGTTGCCAGCTACCTGTGCAAGCACCTGCGTGCGCACTGGCTGCAGGGCGCGCGCTGGTTCTGGGACACCCTGGTCGATGCCGACCTGGCCAACAACACGATGGGCTGGCAGTGGGTGGCAGGCACCGGCGCCGACGCGGCCCCGTACTTCCGGGTGTTCAACCCGGTCACCCAGGCCGAGAAGTTCGACCCGCAGGCGCGCTACATCAGCCGCTGGGTGCCCGAACTGGCGGCGCTGCCGGTGAAGGCGCGCTTCGCGCCGTGGCAGCATCCGCTGCTGCTGGCGGCGCATGCCCCGGGCTATCCGCGTACGCCGCTGGTGGATCTGGCCGCCGGCCGCGATGCTGCGCTGGCCGCCTACCGGCAGACGGGGGCTGGGTAAAGCGCGGGCTGAGCGTTCCAGTCAGTTAGCTGAACGCGGCCCTGTTGCCGCGACCGATCATCATCCCGACATCGCATCGGGCTGTTTATTCTCTCTGCGCCCGTAAGCCGCCGACCCGACCGGAAAACAAGGAGAACCACATGATCCGCAACACCACCCGCAACGTCGCACTGGCCCTGATGAGTGCGGCCGTCCTGTCGGCCTGCGCCACCGGCGGCTCCTATGTGCAGAGCGACCAGTACGGCAACCCGACCGAACAGCAGAACCGTACCGGCCGCAACGCGCTGATCGGTACCGCCATCGGTGTGGCTGCCGGCCTTCTGACCGGTGACAGCGCCACCGAGCGTCGTCAGCACGCACTGATCGGTGCCGGTATCGGTGCGCTCAGCGGCGCCGCCGTCGGCCAGTACCAGGATCGCCAGGAACGCGCGCTGCGCGAGCGCACCGCCAACACCGGCATCGATGTGCAGCGCCAGGGCGACAACATCATGCTGAACCTGCCGGACGGCATCACCTTCGACTTCGGCAAGGCCACCCTGAAGCCGCAGTTCTACGGCTCGCTCAACGGTGTGGCCGGTACGCTGCGCGAGTACAACCAGACCATGATCGAAGTGGTGGGCCACACCGACAGCATCGGCAGCGACGCGGTCAACAACCGCCTGTCGAAGGAACGCGCCGATTCGGTGGCGCAGTACCTGATCGGCCAAGGCGTGCAGAGCGTGCGCATCGAAACGCTGGGGGCTGGCAAGTCGTATCCGATTGCCGACAACAGCACCGATGCCGGCCGTGCCAAAAACCGTCGCGTTGAAATCCGCGTGATTCCGCTCAAGCAATAACGCGTAGCGTTGTTGCTGTTCCGGCCTGGCCGGAACGAAAATGCCGCCCTTGCAGGCGGCATTTTCTGTAGGTGCCGAGCTTGCTCGGCACGCCGATAGCGCTTCCGGTTGCGGCTTCTCCGAACGGCGCCGACCAAGGTCGGCATCTACCGAAAGCCACGCAGCCGGAACGAAAATACCGCCCTTGCAGGCGGCATTTTTGTGGGTGCCGAGCTTGCTCGGCACGCCGACAGCATTCCCGTTCGCGGCTTCTCCGAACGGCGCCGACCAAGGTCGGCATCTACCGGACGCCCGGCGCAGTCGGAAGGAAATGCCGCAACTCATCTCCTGGTAGATGCCGACCTTGGTCGGCGCCGTTCCAACCGCAGTCGAGCATGGCTCGACTCTACAGAAGCCGGTTACACCGCCGAGGCGGCGACCTTCTCCAGGATGCGCTTGCCGCTGCTCTCCAACGCCGCGTCTTCCTGGGCCTTCTGCTGCTGTGCCAGCTTCGCACCCGGGCACTGCGCCAGCATGTAGTTGGCGTCGAAGTTGAGCTTTTCCACCAGGAAATCGACGAACGCCCGCACCTTCGGCGAGACCAGGCGGCCACCGGCGAACACGGCGTTGAAGTCCACTTCCGGGCCGGTCCAGCCGGCCAGCACGCGCCGTACCATGCCGGACTCGACGAACGGCTTGGCCATCACATCACCGGTCAGCAGCAGGCCTTCGCCACACACCAGTGCACCATTAAGCGCAGACATGTCGTTGGCGGTCATCAGCGGGGTGACCGGGAAGTCACGCAGCTCGCCGCCGTTCTCGCCCAGCTGCCAGGTGAAGCGCGGTGAATTGCCAGTGTGATACGGCTTGCGCATCGCCAGGATGCGATGGAACTGCAGTTCTTCCGGATGCAGCGGCTCACCATAGCGCTCGATGTAGGCCGGGCTGGCGAACACCTGCGTGCGCAGGCTGCCCAGCTTGCGCGCGACCAGGTTGGAATCGGGCAGGGCGCCCACACGCAGCGCCAGATCCGCTTCGCCGGCAATCAGGTCCAGCTTCTCGTTGCCCATGTGCATGTCCAGGCGGATTTCCGGATACTGCGCATGGAACTGGCCCAGCAGCGGGGCGATCCAGGTGATGCCGATCGAATAGGGCACGGTGAAGCGCAGCCAGCCGCGCGGGCCGGACTGCAACTGGCTCACCGCGCTTTCGGCTTCTTCCAGCTCGCGCGCGATGCGCTGGCAATGCTCGTGGTAGATCGAGCCGGCTTCGGTCAGGCCGAGGCGGCGGGTGGTCCGGTGCAGCAGCCGCGCGCCCAGGCGCGTTTCCAGCTCCTGCACTTTGCGGCTGACCGTGGTCTTGGGCAGGCCGAGCGATTTGGCAGCGGCAATGAAACTGCCTTGCTCGACCACCTTGACGAAGATCAGCGTCTCGTTGAGATCGTGGGACATGGTCGGGGATCCTGGACGTCGGGGATGGGACAATCGTGACAGAACGATTGGACCGGGAGCGGGATGATTATTCCCCTTAATCAGGACTAATCAAGTAAAGGTTTGAGGTCTATCGTGGCGCCATTCGTGAAATGGAGCCCCCTCGCCATGAGCCTGCGCAACATTCTTGCCCGCTTCCGGCATGTCGGCCAGAACACCCTGGACCTGGCGATGACCGTCGAAGCCCGTCCGAGTTCCTTGGTACACAAGGACTTTCGTGAGTTTACCGCGCCCATGCGTCAGCAGCGTGGCGGTGCCATCCGCCTGGCCCCGCACAAGGGTGACCGGCTGCGCCGGATCGGGACTATCCCGGATTTGGGAGGAAATGTCCCGTGAATGGGATACTGACGCCCGAAGTCCTGGTCCTCGGCGGCACCGGTGCCGTCGGCCAGGGCGTGGTCGGCGCATTGCTGGAAGCCGGCAGCCCGGTGCTGGTGGTTGGCCGCGACCCGGGTCGGCTGGCGGCGCTGCGTGAGCAGTTCGCCGACGAGCCTGGCCTGGAGACGCTGCTGGGCTCGCTCAGCGATGACGGCTCGGCACGTGCCTTGGCCGAACGCATCGCGCAGCGCCCGCGTCCGCTGGCGGCGGTCATCGCCGCAATGGGTGGCCCCTACCGTCGCGGCCGGGTGACCGACCGCAATGGCGATGAGCTGTTGGGGGCGATGCAGGCCGACCTGATGCCGCACGTGCACGCGGTGCGTCACCTGCTGCCACTGCTGCAGGACAACGTGCATGCACGCCGCTACGTGATGATCGGCAGCCCCGCCAACGCCAAGCCCTGGGCGGGCTACGGCGAGACCTCGATCACCACCGCCGCGCTGCGCATGTACGCGCAGGTGGTGCACCAGGAAGCGCAGGCACTGGGTGTGCGCGCGCAGATGCTGGAAGTCTGCAGTCCGGTGTGCACCCCGGCCAACGCGGCCAATGCGTGCATCGAGTGGCCAAGCTCGTTGCTGGTCGGTCGTCGTGTGGTCTCCCTGCTGGACGGCTGCCGCGACAACCGCGCCATCGTCCGCTGCGACAGCAGCGATGCCGAACTGCCGCGCGGCCTGCTGCACCTGGATGTCCCTCCACTGTGGCGCGATACCGCGGGCATCGCTTGACCTCGACCATGGTTGAGGTCGCAGTATGCGCCGCCGATTTTTGCAACACGTTCTCATATAGCTGTACCACCCCTCCGTACGGATGCATGCCATGACTTCCCCCAATACCACCCCACATCGTTTCGGCCATCGCATCGCGATGGTCGGCGTGTCGATCCTCGCCGCGGCCGTGCTTGCGGCCTGCAGCGGCGGCCATGCCGAAGAGGCCGGTGCTCCGCCGCCGCCGCAGGTCAGCGCCGCGCCGGTGCTGGTCAAGCAGGTCAGCCAGTGGGACGAGTTCAGCGGCCGCGTCGAAGCGGTGCAGAGCGTTGAACTGCGCCCGCGCGTGTCCGGCTACATCGACAAGGTCAACTACGTCGAAGGCCAGGAAGTGAAGAAGGGCGAAGTGCTCTTCACCATCGACGCGCGCAGCTACCAGGCCGAGTACGATCGCGCGGCCGCCGAGCTGGCCCGCGCCCGCACCCAGGCCACGCTGGCCCGCAGCGAGTCCGAGCGTGCCAAGCGGCTGTCCGAGCAGCAGGCGATCTCCACCGAGACCGCCGAGCAGCGCCGCGCGGCTGCCGACCAGTCCGGCGCCGCCGTGCAGGCCGCGCAGGCGGCGCTGGATGCCGCCCGCCTCAACCTGGAGTTCACCAAGGTGCGTGCGCCGATCGACGGCCGTGCCGGCCGCGCGATGGTCACCGCCGGCAACCTGGTCACCGCCGGCGACAGCGCCAGCGTACTGACCACGCTGGTCTCGCTGGATACCGTGTTCGTCTACTTCGATGCCGACGAAAGCACCTTCCTGCGCTACGCACAGATGGCACGCAAGGGCGAGCGCCCCAGCGAGCGTGACAGCGCGCTGCCGGTGAAGGTCGGCCTGTCCGGGGAAGAGGGCTACCCGCATGCGGGCAAGGTCGACTTCCTCGACAACCAGGTGGCCCGCAGCACCGGCACCATCCGCGTCCGTGCGCTGCTGGACAACGCCGACCGCCAGTTCACGCCGGGCCTGTTCGCCCGCGTGCAGCTGCTTGGCAGCGGCCAGTTCCAGGCCATGCTGATCGATGACAAGGCCGTGCTGACCGACCAGGACCGCAAGTACGTCTACGTGGTCGACAAGGATGGCAAGGCCCAGCGCCGCGACATCCAGCTCGGCCGCACCGCCGACGGCCTGCGCATTGTCGAGCACGGCCTTGCCGCCGGCGACAAGGTGATCATCGACGGCGTGCAGAAGGTCTTCATGCCGGGCATGCCGGTGCAGGCCAAGGCCGTGGCGATGCAGCCGCAGGCTGCGCCGGCACCGGGCCGCGATGCCACCGCCGCCCTGAACCACTGATCCGCCGGCTCCTGATCCGCGTCCCCGCTTAGCTGCCGGCGCCAGCGGCAGCCTTCCCTGCCTTCGTCATCCCGGCGAGGGGCAGGGTGGCTGTTGCCCGCCGGACGCCTTTCCCAGGAATTCCTCCATGGACTTTTCCCGTTTCTTCATCGACAGGCCGATCTTCGCGGCGGTGCTGTCGATCGTGATCTTCGCCGCAGGCCTGATCACGATTCCAATCCTGCCGATCAGCGAGTACCCCGAAGTGGTGCCGCCGTCGGTGGTCGTGCGCACGGTGTATCCGGGCGCCAACCCCAAGGTCATTGCCGAGACCGTCGCCACGCCGCTTGAAGAAGCGATCAACGGCGTCGAAGGCATGATGTACCTGAAGTCGGTTGCCGGCTCGGACGGCGTGCTGCAGATGACCGTCACCTTCCGCCCGGGCACCGATCCGGACGCGGCGGCGGTGAAGGTGCAGAACCGCGTGGCGCAGGCGCAGGCGCGCCTGCCCGAGGACGTGCGCCGGCAGGGCGTGACTACGCAGAAGCAGTCGCCAACCTTCCTGATGGTGGTGCACCTGACCTCGCCGCAAGGCAAGTACGACACCCTGTACCTGCGCAACTACGCCCGCCTGCACGTCAAGGATGCGCTGGCGCGCATTCCGGGCGTGGGTGACGCGCAGATCTTCGGTGGCGGCGACTACGCCATGCGTGCCTGGCTGGACCCGGACAAGGTGGCTTCGCGTGGCCTGACCGCCAGCGACGTGGTGCGTGCCATGCGCGAGCAGAACGTGCAGGTTTCGGCGGGCCAGCTCGGCGCCGAACCGTTGCCGAACAGCCAGTTCCTGACCCTGATCAACGCCCAGGGCCGCCTGAAGAGCGAAAAGGAATTCGGCGACATCGTGCTCAAGAGCGGCACCGATGGCGAGATCGTGCGCCTGGCCGACGTGGCCCGCCTTGAACTGGGTGCCGGTGACTACACCCTGCGCTCGCAGCTGGATGGCAAGAACGCGGTCGGTATCGGTATCTTCCAGTCGCCCGGTGCGAATGCGCTGGAGATTCGTGACCAGGTCATCTCGACGATGGACGAGATGCAGAAGACCATGCCGGCCGACGTGAAGTACGAAGCGGTGTATGACACCACCATCTTCGTGCGCGACTCGATCAAGGCCGTGGTCTCCACGCTGCTGGAAGCCATCGCCCTGGTGGTGCTGGTGGTGATCCTGTTCCTGCAGACCTGGCGTGCCTCGATCATCCCGTTGATCGCGGTGCCGGTGTCGGTGGTGGGTACCTTCGCCGCGCTGTACCTGCTGGGCTTCTCGATCAACACGCTGAGCCTGTTCGGCCTGGTGCTGGCGATCGGCATCGTGGTCGACGACGCGATCGTGGTGGTGGAGAACGTCGAGCGCAACATCGAGGAAGGCCTGTCACCCACCGCTGCGGCCCACCAGGCCATGCGTGAAGTGTCCGGCCCGATCGTGGCGATCGCGCTGGTGCTGTGTGCCGTGTTTGTGCCGATGGCCTTCCTGTCCGGCGTCACCGGCCAGTTCTACAAGCAGTTCGCAGTCACCATCGCCATCTCCACGGTGATCTCGGCGATCAACTCGCTGACCCTGTCGCCGGCCCTGGCCGCGCGTCTGCTGAAAGCCCATGGTGCTCCGAAGGATGCGCCGAGCCGCCTGATCGACCGCCTGTTCGGCTGGGTGTTCCGTCCGTTCAACCGCTTCTTCAAGTCCAGCTCGGAGAAGTACGAGCGTGGCGTGGCCCGCATCCTCGGCCGTCGTGGCGCCGTGTTCGTGGTCTACGCGATCCTGCTGGTCGGTACCGGCGTGATCTTCAAGCTGGTGCCGCCGGGCTTCATCCCGACCCAGGACAAGCTGTACCTGATCGCCGGTGTAAAGCTGCCGGAAGGTTCGTCGATCGCGCGCACCGATGAAATGCTGCGCAAGGTCGCCAAGATCGCCCAGGAAACCGATGGCGTGGCCCACACCATCTCGTTCCCGGGTCTGAACGCGCTGCAGTTCACCAACACGCCGAACACCGGTGTGGCGTTCATCCCGCTCAAGCCGTTCGCCGAGCGCCATGGCCGCACCGCCGCACAGATCAATGCCGAGATCAACCAGAAGATCGCCGGCCTGCAGGAAGGCTTCGCGTTCGCGATGATGCCGCCGCCGATCCTCGGCCTGGGCAACGGCAACGGCTACCAGATGTTCATCGAGGACCGTGGCAACCTGGGTTACGGCGCGCTGCAGAACGCGGTGCAGGCAATGCAGGGCACCGTTGCTCAGACGCCGGGCATGGCCTTCCCGATCAGCAGCTACCAGGCCAACGTGCCGCAGCTGGATGCCGAAGTGGACCGCGTCAAGGCCAAGGCGCAGGGCGTGCAGCTCACCGAGCTGTTCGACACCCTGCAGACCTACCTCGGTTCGGCCTACGTCAACGACTTCAACCAGTTCGGCCGTACCTGGCAGGTGATCGCCCAAGCCGACGGTCCGTTCCGCGAGACGGTCGAGGACATCGGCAAGCTGCGTACCCGCAACGACCGCGGCGAGATGGTGCCGATCGGTTCGATGGTCACCATCAAGCAGACCTTCGGCCCGGACCCGGTGCTGCGCTTCAATGGCTATCCGGCAGCAGACCTGGCCGGTGAGGCCGACCCGCGCCTGCTGTCCTCGGCCGAGGCGATGAACAAGCTGACCGAGATCGCCGGCAAGGTGCTGCCGGTGGGCATGACCACCGAATGGACCGACCTGAGCTACCAGCAGGCGACCCAGGGCAAGGCGGCCTTCATCGTGTTCCCGGTGGCGATCATGCTGGCCTTCCTGGTGCTGGCCGCGCTGTACGAGAGCTGGTCGCTGCCGCTGGCGGTGATCCTGATCGTGCCGATGACCCTGCTGTCCGCGCTGTTCGGCGTGTGGCTGACCGGTGGCGACAACAACGTGTTCGTGCAGGTCGGCCTGGTGGTGCTGATGGGCCTGGCGTGCAAGAACGCGATCCTGATCGTCGAATTCGCCAGAGAGCTGGAGATGGGCGGCAAGGGCATCGTTGAAGCCGCGCTGGAAGCCTGCCGCCTGCGTCTGCGCCCGATCGTGATGACCTCCATCGCCTTCATCGCCGGTACCGTGCCGCTGGTGCTGTCGCACGGCGCGGGTGCCGAGGTGCGCTCGGTGACCGGTATCACCGTGTTCGCCGGCATGCTGGGCGTGACCCTGTTCGGCCTGTTCCTCACCCCGGTGTTCTACGTGGCCCTGCGCAAGTTCGTCACCCGCAACGGCGGTGGCCAGCTGGTGCAGCACGGCGAGCCGACCATCCACCACTGACATGGAACCCCGTCGCCGCCGGTCACTGGCCGGCGGCGGCTTTCCCCTCACAAGGCATGCATCCATGAATACCCATCAGAACAAGATCGCGCTGGTCACCGGCGCCACCCGTGGCATCGGCCTGGAAACCGTGCGCCAGCTGGCCCAGGCAGGTGTGCATACGCTGCTGGCCGGTCGCAAGCGCGATACGGCGGTGGAGCTGGCACTGAAGCTGCAGGCTGAAGGCCTGCCGGTCGAAGCCCTGCAACTGGACGTGACCGACGCGGCCAGCATCGCCGAAGCGGTCGAGCAGGTGCGCCAGCGTCACGGCCGCCTCGACATCCTGGTCAACAATGCCGGCATCATGATCGAGAACCCGGCGCAGGCGCCGTCGGAGCAGTCGCTCGACACCTGGAAGCGTACCTTCGACACCAACGTGTATGCGCTGGTCGCAGTAACCCAGGCATTCCTGCCGCTTGTCAAGCAGGCCAAGTCCGGGCGCATCGTCAACGTGTCGAGCATGCTCGGCTCGCAGACCCTGCACGCGGATCCCTCATCGGGCATCTACGACTTCAAGATTCCCGCCTACAACGCGTCCAAGGCCGCGGTGAACAGTTGGACCCTGAGCCTGGCCTACGAGCTGCGCAACACCCCGATCAAGGTCAATACCGTGCATCCGGGTTACGTGAAGACCGACATGAACGGCGGCAACGGCGAAATCGAAATCGCCGAAGGCGCGCGCTCCAGCGTGCAGATGGCGCTGATCGGCGAATCCGGTGCCAGCGGCAGCTTCACCTACCTGGGCGAGGTGCTGCCATGGTGATCCGCACGTTGGCGATGGCCGTCTCCAGCCTGGTGCTGGCAGGCTGTGTCAGCGTCGGCCCGAACTACAAGGCCCCGGTGCAGGAACCGGTGGTCCTGCAGAGCGCACAGCAGCCGGTCTTCAGCACCGTTTCGCCGGTGGCCAGCTGGTGGGCGCAGTTCGATGATCCGGTGCTGGAACAGCTGGTGCATGGCGCCCTGTCGGACAACCTGGACCTGCGCGTGGCCGTGGCCCGCGTCAGCCAGGCCCGCGCGGTGTTCGTCGAAAGCCGTTTCGACCAGGCGCCGCACATCACCGCTGGCGGCAGCTACGACCGCCGCAAGCAACCCGATCCGCAGCTGGGTGGGCAGCGGGTGTTCAGTGAAAGCTACCAGCTCGGCTTCGACGCCGGCTGGGAGCTGGATCTGTTCGGCCGCAAGCGCCGTGCCGCTGAGGCCGCACGCGCCGACCTCGGTGCCGAGCAGGCCAACCTGGCCGATGCGCAGGTACTGGTCGCCGCCGAAGTGGCACGCAATTACTTCGAGCTGCGCGGAACGCAGAAGCGCATCGCGGTGGCCCAGCACACGCTGGAAAACCTGCGCGATACGCAGAAGCTGACCGAGGCGCGCTGGGAACTGGGCGCGGGAAGCGAGCTGGATGTGCAGAGCAGCCGCGCCCGCCTGAAGGCGATCGAGGCCGACATCCCGTTGCTGGAAGTGGCCGAGGCGCAGTCGCGCAACCGGCTGGCCGTGCTGCTCGGCCAGCGCCCGGAAGTGCTGACCGACATGCTCGCGCCGCACGACGTGCCGGCCTTCGCCAAGGCGCTGCCGCTGGGCGATACCCGCGAACTGCTGCGCCAGCGCGCCGACGTGCGCGCGGCCGAGCGTCGCCTGGCGGCTGCGACCGCACGCGTGGGCGTGGCCACCGCGGACCTGTTCCCGCGGTTGTCGCTGTCCGGCTTCGTCGGGTTCCTCGGCGGCGATGCCAGTGGCCTGGTCAATGGCAACAACAAGGCCTGGTCGCTGACCCCGTCGCTGAGCTGGGCAGCATTCGACTTCGGTACCGTGCGTGCACGCCTGCGTGCCAGCAAGGCTGAAGCCGAAGGCGTGGCCGCGCAGTACGAGCAGGCCGTGCTGCTGGCGCTGGAAGATACCGAGAACGCGCTGACCCGCTATTCCAAGCAGCAGGCACGGCTGGCGATCGTGGTCGAGCAGGCACAGGCCGCACGGCGTGCCGAATCACTGGCACAGATCCGCTATCGCGAAGGCTCGGAAGACTTCCTGACCCTGCTGGATGCGCAGCGCACGCAGCTGGCGGCCGATGACGCCCTGGCGGCGGCCGAGTCCGAAGTCAATGTCAGCGTGGTGGGCGTGTACAAGGCGCTGGGCGGCTGGGGGCAATCACCGCAGCAATCGAGCGTGGCGCAGGTGCAGTAACCGCAGGGGACGGAGGCAGTGCTTCCGTCCCCTCCTGCTTTCAGGGCCACTGATTGGCAGGCACCTCGCGCTCGCGCATGCGCACGATGCAGAAGCGATGGCCGGTCGGTGCTTCCATCACCCACCAGCGTTTGACGAAGCCTATCCGGCGCGCGCCGAGCTTCTCCAGGCGGTCGGCCTCGGCATCGATGTCGTCGCTCTCGATGTCCAGGTGCACCCGTGACGGGTGATCGACCCGCTGGACTTCCACGTTCAAGCCCGCCGGTGCACCCAGCAGGTCTGCATACTCGGCGCCCCCTTCGACACGCGCCGCCTGTGCCTGCAGGCCGAGCGCGGCGGCCCAGAAGCCGGCACCTGCGTCGGCGGGAAGGTCCTGGCAGTCGATGATGAATCCAGCCAGCCGGCTCTGGTGGGCCATGTCCTGCTCCGCAGTTCGGGGGAGGAGGCAGGGTAACGCGATGCGTTCCGCGTACATCTTCACCTTCGTGACGTTTCTGACTCTGCCGGAATGCCGGCCCGACGTGTAACAAGTGGGTCAGGCACTCGGGAGGACAGGCGATGGCGGATGGAAGGCGGGATACCCAACGGATGTTGTTCGGCGATCCGGGTCCACCCGGTGCGGGTCTGTCAGTGGCGGTCGTGGTGCTGCTGGTGCTGGCGACGATGGCGGCGGCGGTCGGTTTCCTGCGCCTGCAGGATTCGATGTTGGGGCTGGGCCTGATTGGCGTGGCCGTGTTCCTGGCGATCGGGGCCCGCATCTGCCAGGCGCGCGACCAGCATCAGGCGCTGTATCGCCTGCTGTCGCGGCAGCCACCGCCGTAGCGGCGGCTGCCGTGGCTGCTCAGTGCCTGGGCCAGTCCAGTTCGACCACCAGCGGGAAATGATCCGATGGCAGCACGCCACCGATGCGGCGGTCATCGGTCAGAAAGCTGCGCGCATGGAAGCCGCGCACCAGGACCCAGTCCAGCTGCACGGTGGCCTTGCCGGTAAAATCGTGGAAGGTCAGCCGCGGGCCCTGCGGAGCCTTCACCTGGGTACGGGTGTCCTGCAGCACGCGGGTGAATGCCTTGTAGGTGTCGCCGCCGGGTTCGCTGTTGAAGTCGCCGGTCAGCACGACGGGCAGATCGGCCGGCAGGTTGGCCACGCGCTTGCCGATCAGTTCGGCACCCTTGACCCGCCGCGGCTCGTCTTCGTCGCGGTAGGGCAGGTGGGTGTTCATGAAGTAGAAGCGGCGGCCGTCGTCGATGCGGCGGAACAGCGCCCAGGTGACCATGCGTGGGTACAGGTTGCCCCAAGTGATGCTGCCGGGCACATCGGGCGTATCGGACAACCAGAAGTTGCCTGATTCCTCGATCGCCAGCACCTTGCTGTCGTAGAACACGCCCATGTGCTCGTCGCCGCTGCCGCCGCGGCGGCCCTCGCCGAACCAACGGTAGCCGGGGAGGTGTCCTGCCAGGTACTCGGCCTGCTCCTGCACCAGTTCCTGGGTGCCGATCACCGCCGGGTGCGCATCGAGGATGACCTTCACCATCGCGTCGCGACGGTCGGGCCAGCGCTTGCCCGGCTCGGTATCGGCCGGGGTGCGCACATTGAACGACATCACCTTCAACGGCGCGGGGGCTGCGGCCCAGGCGCTGGTCGCAGGCAGGGCAAGCGCCAGCAGCGCAGACAGTACAGGGCGACGGAAACGCGACAACATCGTGGAATCCCTCCATTCCATGAAAACGGTTTCATGGAGCATCGCACGGATTGCCTGTTCATGGCTGTGCGCGCGCTGGCGGTATCCACCGGTCGCCGCGGCGTATTCAGCAGGGCCTTGACAGCGCATTGACCCGCCCGCGCGGGCCTGCGTGCTAGAACGGCGCTGCCGGCCACTGAACCCGGCACCGCAGCAACCATCCACGGAACCACAAGGAGCTGTGCCATGACACGATTGATTCGCGCCCTGCAGGTGTCGCTGAACCTGCGTTCGGACAATTCCACGCAGTGCATCCGTTCCAAGTATCGCTACTGGAATATCTTCTGACCGGAAGGACTCCACGTATTCGATGACATCGCCAGGGAAGGTCGATGATCTTCCCTGGCATTGGAGGCGGGGCATGGATGAGCGTGCAGCGGATGCGGAAGTGGTTTCCATCGACGACCTGCTCGAACGCGTGCGTCGCGAAGGGCCGGTACTGCGCTTCAACAATGATGTCGTCGGCATCTTTGATCCGGCCCTGGCGGTCAGGATCGACAAGGCCAACACCGACCGGCACACCGTACCGGATTCACTGATTGATTTTCTTGGGCTGCGCAGTGGCAGGGACCCCGTTGCGTGGCGCGAGGTGCGGGCGTTGCTGAGCGAGCAGGCCGGGCGGCTGGCCAGTCCCGGCCACATGCGCGACCTCTACACGCGCATGCACGGCTTCCTTGCCCAGCGCGCGGACAGGCCGCATGACCTCAGCGAACTGAGCTGGTGGACGATCTCGCAGTCGCTGTTGCCGATGCTGATCGACGGCCTCAGTCGATCCGACGTCGATGCGCTCATCGGTGAGCAGAAGACCCGATACAACGCCATCGTGCTGCAGAACTTCTCGTTCTGGCGGCGGATCATCGACTTCCATCTTTCCCGCCGCGCGGCGCGCACGGTGTCGCGGCACATCCGGCGTCGTGCGCGCCAGACCGTGCCGCGCGAGGACTTCCTGCAATCCCTGCTGCCGCTGGTGCAGCGGGTCGGGGTGGATCGCGTGGCCTATCTGGTGTCGATGGTGCTGGCCGGCATGTCGGGCCTGCCGGGCATCACGGCGGCCAGCCTGCTGTACGCGATGTACCGATTTCCGCACTGGCAGGCGCGTATCCGCGAGGAAACCTCGGCGCTGAGCCTGGAGCAGTTGTATGCGCTGCCGATCAAGTCGCTGCCGTGCACGTCGCGTTTCGTCAAGGAAACCCTGCGGCTGTGGCCGGGACTGTTCGCCCTGCATCGTCCGGCCTCGCACGATATCGATATCGAGGGCGTGTGCATCCGCAAGGGCGGGGCATACGAGTTGTCGTCCTACTTCCAGCATCATTCGCCGGAGTACTGGCAGAACCCGGACAGCTTCGATCCTGATCGCTGGTTGCCGGAGCGACGCCAGGCCAACAAGGGCGCCTACGTGCCCTTCGGATTTTCCTCGCGGGCCTGCATCGGCAGTGCGGTCGGCCACGCGCAGCTGCTGCTGTTCTGCGCATTGGTGACCCGCGATTTCGAGTTGACGGTACAGGATGAGCCCACGCCGTGGATGCAGCTGGAAGGCTTTGCCATTCCGGTCGATTTCATCGGTACGCTGACGCCGCGGCACGCCTGACAGCATCTGTACTGCCTGGCTCAGTCTTCAATCTCGCCACGGCGGCCTGCCGCGCGCACCGCCTGCGCGGTGGTGGCCACGCCGAGCCGTTGTCGCGCTCGCCGCAGGTGGTTCTCCACCGTGCGGGGAGACAGCCCCAGCGTGGCCGCGATCTCCGCCTGGCGCCGTCCAGCGGCGACCCAGCGCAGCACCTCGCGTTCGCGTGCGCTCAACGCGCCTGCGCGAACATCCGCGGGCGCCTCGGCGAGCTGGCGGGCCGCACGGAAGGCTGACGTTCCGACCATTTCCAGCAGCAGGCGCGCGCTGGCGGATGCATCAATCGAGGTGCCGGCGAAACTGACCGCACCCTCCAGGCCGGTCGGGCCGAACACCGGAACCTGTAATCCATGCAGGCCATCGCCGCGCGGCTGCTTCACCACCTGATAGCGTTCGCCGCGCACGCCCTGGCGCTTGCTCCAGAAGAACGGCGCATTGCTGTCCAGTACATGGCGGTTGACCGGGCAGGCATGCAGGTAGCGGGCAAGTCCGGTATCGCTGCCGTCGCCGAACCAGTCACCCTCGATCCAGTACACGCGCTGCGCGTCGCGTTCCAGCCCGGTCCCGGTGGCAAACACCAGCAGTCGATCGTAGCCCAGGGGTGAGGCGGCGGCGCGCAGCACGCCGCCCACCGCGGGCAGTGACCGCGCCTGTTCCAGTTCCAGCAGCGCGGGCACCAGCGCAGGCATTAGCTCAGCGCCCCGCCAGTGCATCGAGCAGCGTACGCGCGGCCAGCTTGCCCAACGCGTTGCCGGCCAGCGGACTGTCGCCGGTCAGCAGCAGGCGATCCTGCAGCACGCTGCCATCGATGCCCTCATTGACGATCTGCACGCCCTGCTGGGCCAGTCGTTCACCGAAGAACCAACGCAGCTGCCCCGGCATGTAGCCGATCTCCGGTGTCTGCCGGTCCATTGCGTCGGGGAAGGCGCAGATGCGGTAACCACGGAACAGCGAGCTACCGTCGGCTTCGTCGACGCCCGCCGCCAGCAGCGCCGCCGGGCCATGGCAGAGCGTGATGATGTGGCGCTGCCCGGCCATGGCCCACTGCAGCGTGGCCTTCACCGCCGCGCTCCCGGGCAGGCCGATCAGTGCGCCGTGGCCACCGGGAATGAAGATGGCGGCATAGTCCGAATCGGCTCCCAGGCCGGCCACCACCTCATCCAGCTGCAACGGCTGGCGGAAGCGCGCCTCATAGCGTTCGTACAGGGCGCCGATCTCGCGGTCCTCGCGCGGGAAGGCCCACCATTCGAACTTGACGGCGTTGCCGGACAGCGTCGCCACGTCGATGTCGAAGCCAGCCTTGTCCAGGTGGTACATCGGCAGCAGGGTTTCCACCGGGTGGTTGCCGGTGGAGAACAGGTGGCCATTGGCGGTCGGCAGATAACGCTCGTCGGCGGCGATCATCAGCACCTTCCAGCGGCCGTCGCGGCGCGCATCCGGATAGTCGGCCCCGGACAGGTCGCTCTGGGGCGAGGTGAACTGCGACAGCGAGTACGGCGACGGGAAGAAGGCATCGCGCTCGGCCGGATCGGGGCTGGGCTGGCGGCTGGGCTCTTGCGTGTTCATGCGGACCTCCGTTGGGGGAAAGTGAGCCCAGCATAGGAGGCCGCGTGCGCAGGCGCGATGAGGGATTCCCCTCAATGGACCACCACCCGGATGCTGCATCGCGCCACCGGCCCGGTTGGACAGCGGGATTATGTCGTGTTATCTAGCCGGTGCCGGGATAATCCCGGCATAACCACACAGCAAGCAAAGGAATGAAAATGAAAAGATTCGCCCGAGCATTGCGCGTCACTCTGAATATCCATCCGAACGAGAAGAGCAGTGTGTGGAATACCTGGCCGCTCTGGGTCGAGTTCTGATCCTGCGGGGCAACCCCGCGATTGAGCGGTAGCAAGACGAAGGGACTCGTCTTTCGAGTCCCTTCCTGCCGGAGACGCACTGCATGCAAGGGATGTCGAATGAAGGCAGCGCCATTGCTGCCGAGCGCCTGGCTGCGCGGGTGGAGCGCGAAGGACCGGTGCTGAAACTGGAAACCGGCGGTATCGGGGTGTTCTGCCCAGAGCTGGCCGGCAAGGTCGACAAGGAGAATTCCGAGCACCTGTTCGTGGTCGAGTCGCTGGCCGACCTGTTCCGCCGGCACGAACGCGTGCGCTGGACCGAAGTGCGCAGCCTGATCGCGACCCGCAGTGCTGAGCTTACCGGAGCGCAGACCCTGGAGGCGCTGCAGTCGCGCATGCGGCAGGCGTTGGACGCACTGTGCGGGCGCGAGCTGGATGCCACGCCAGCCGTGTGGAAGGTGATGGCGCATCCGCTGGTGCCACTGGTGATCGACGGGCTCGACGCGCGCGGTACCGAGGCCATCGAACGCGCCCTGCATCTGCGCTACACCACCCAGGTCGAGCAGGTCATCCATCGGCGTCATCTGCTGCGCAACTTCCTCATCGGTCGTGGCGAATCGCGGGCGATCGCCGCCGAACTCAGGCGCCGGGTCCGCAGCGGACGTTCGCCGCTGGACTACGCGCAGTCATTGTTGACCCTTCGCGAGCGCATCGGCCTGGACAAGGTCACCTACCTGGTCACCGTGCAACTGATCGCCATTTCCGGGGTGCCCGGCATGATGGCCGCCTGCCTGCTGCTGGCGATGCAGATGCATCCACACTGGCGCCAGCGCATCGAGGAGGAATTCGCGCCGTTCTCGGATGCGGAGATCCATGCGCTGCCGATGGCCAGGATTCCCTGCACGATGCGCTTCCTGAAGGAAGTGATGCGGCTGTATTCCACGCCCTTCAACAACCGTCGGGTGGCCGCCTGCGATCTGCAGGTGGAAGGGCAGGCCATCGCCGAGGGCACGGTGTTCGAGCTGAGCTCGTTCATCCAGCATCGCTCGGCGAAATACTGGGATGACCCGCTGCAGTTCGATCCCGATCGCTGGCTGCCCGAGCGGCGCAAGCGCACCGCCGGCATCTATGTGCCTTATGGCTTCCCCACGCGCTCGTGCGTGGGATCGGCGGTGGGCAACGCGCAACTGGTACTGCTGTGTGCGCTGCTGGCGCGCGAATTCCGTTTCACCCCCAGCGCCGACTACCGGCCCGAGGTGCGCATGGAAGGCTTCGCGATTCCCGCGGCGCTGCACGGCACGTTCTCGCGCCATAAGGCCGGTGCCTGATCTGCAGGGGCGGGCGGCTTACTTTGCCGTACGCCCGTGTTCCTGCATGTCCTCATGCAGGATCCGCCGCAGCTCGACGATGGCCGGCGTGGCTTCCTGCACGCTGTGACCGGACACGATCACCTTCTCCGAAACGGCGTGTGGCAGGTGCGAGCTCCAGTAGGGCACCAGCCCGTCATCGGTTTTTTCCAGTGGGCCATCTGCCTTGGCGCGGGCGATGATCGAGTGGTAGTGCACCTTCGGTGACATCGGCAGGTCGGCCACGGCGCGGACGAACGGGTCGTCCTTGTCCAGGTTCTGGATGCTGTTCATCTGGTAGCCGTGCTTGCCATCGTTGCGATCGATCTGGCCGTCGTTGGCCAGCGTCGCCACGTCCTCCAGCACGGTCAGCGGCAGCCGTACCAGGCGGCCGATCCAGCGGCCGAGGCGGGTACCGGCCACGTCGGTGCCGCGATGCGGTGTGGCGATGAAAACCACCCGCGATACTTCCGGTTCCGGCAGGAAGGTCAGTACCGGCGCGCCCTTGGTGCGCAGCAGCTCGCGCTGGGCGGGCGTCATCTGCGCGGTGGCCAGCAGGGTGTCGACCAGGTGGTCGCCGGAGGAAGAGACCATCAACCGCGCGATCACCCCGCCCATGCTGTGCCCGACCAGCACCATGTCATGCGAGGCCTGCGCCTTGCCGCTGGGGTCGAAGTGCTTGAGCACTTCGGCCAGCGTGTGGCGCATCGCATCGTGGCTCATCGCGATGGGCATGTTGGTCGGGTAGTAGAACTGCCAGACCTGGAAATCCTGGCGGATCTCGTCGTCGCGCATCAGTTCGTTGGCCACGTTCACCCAGGCCTCGGGACTGCTGGCCAGGCCATGGATCATCAACAGCACGCGGCGGTTCGGGTCGTAGGGCTGCATCATGTACAGATGCGGCGCGTCGATGCCGCCCTTGCCACCAAACAGCGAGCGCAGCGACTGCTGGCTGAAGTTGGAGCGCGCCAGCCACAGTGCGTAGCCCGCAGTGAAGTTGGCCGCCAACGGCACCTGCTGGCCGTGCAGGGTTACTTCCGAGACCTGGTAGGGATCGTGGATCTCCAGTTCCGGCTCGTCGTCGTGCAGCACTTCCCACAGGTTCTTTCCCGAGAAGCGCAGCAGCACCGTCATCGAAGGCGAGGGCATCTCGCTCCAGCTCTGCGCGGCCGGGGTGCTTGCCTGCGCGGCGGGCGTCGCTGCCGAAGGCGGGGTGGCCGTGCTGCCAGCCGGATCGTCCATCACCGCCACCAGCTCGGCACCGAAGCCATCGCGGCGATGCACGCTGCGCAGCGTGCCGGTGAACGACAGCGAGGCCGCCGGTACCAGCTCGGTGGGGGTACGTGTATCCAGCGGCGATGCTTCGCCCGAAGGGGCCAGCACGAAGGTCCAGCGGCCGAGCTGGAAATGGCTGGCCTGGCTGTGCACGCGCCCGGTGGCGTACGCGTTGTACAGCTGCACCGAGGCTTCCTGCACAGCCAGGTTGTAGTAGTCGCGCACCTGGGTCTGGCGGTCCTCGAAACCACGCTGGTTGGCGGTGCGCTCGGTGAAGAACAGATAGGCATAGGCCTGGCGCGCGACCTGCATCCACGCATCGAGGCGCGGCTGGAAGTCGGCATCCAGTTCGGTGATTGCGGTCTTGGCGCGGCCGGATGCCGAGTACTCACGCTTCGGCGCCGGCAGGGTCATCGCATGCTGCAGCCACAACTCGGCCAGGCTGGAGCGCTTGTCTTCCTCGCGCACCACGATGCTGCTTTCCATGGCCTCGATGCAGGGCAGGCCGGGCTTGGCACAGACGCCCTCATCGAGCCCGGCCACGCGCAGGGTCTCGGTGGTCGCCGCGCTGAGCTTGCCGGAGGTGAGGATGTCACCGCGCTTGAGCGCGATGTACTGGCCGGGCGTGACCGAGGCGACCTGCACCGACGGCCCGAACTGGCGCAGCGTCGCGCAGCCCCCCAGGGTGAGCAGCACGGTGATGATGAGGGTCGTGCGGCCGATGAAGCCCATGCCCGTGGTAGCCATACGATGCTCCTGCGCGGTGGCGCCACTCTAGCGGCCGGCCTGTCAAAGCGGAATAGACCGAACGGTCGGTTTGGGCCTGGCCGCCGTAGGCGATTCAGCCATTCCCGTGTGACACTGCGGCGAATGGAAGGGACACGGTGATCGCGATGGCCTGGCTGGAAACCCGCATTCCCCCGCCCGTGGTGATGCTGCTGTTCGCCGCTGCGGGCTTTGCAGCACGCTGGCTGTGGCCGGGTTTCCACCTTCGGGTGCCGGTGCCGGTTCTGTTCGCAGGCGTGACGGTGACGCTGGGTGTCGTGCTCAATCTGCTGCCCAAGCTGTCTTTCCAGCGCGCCGGTACCACCGTCAATCCTCTGCGACCTTCGGCGTCGAGCGCGCTGGTTACCAGCGGAATCTACCGCCGCACGCGCAATCCGATGTATCTGGGCCAGGCGTTGGTCCTGCTTGGCGCCATGGTGTACCTGCAGAACCTGATCGCGCTGCTGGTGGTGCCGCTGTTCCTGGTGTACATCACCCGGCTGCAGATCCTGCCGGAGGAGCGGGCACTGATGGCCCGCTTTCCCGAGGCGTACGCGCAATACCGTCATCGCGTGCCGCGCTGGCTGTAGCGTCGGCTACGCCATCAGCGGCTGATCTGGCACTTCACCGCAGCCGAATAGCCCTCGTAGTCGTCGCCCGCGATCACGTGCAGGGTGTGGCGCTTGTCGATGCGCTTCACGTACGACGGCTCTTCGGTGTTGGCATGCTCGTTGACCTCGGTCACCGACCAGGCCTTGGCCAGGCGCTTGGAATCGACGCCGTTCAAGTACACGAAGAGGCTCTTCTCGCCTTCGGCCACGTTTACATCGGCACTGGTGACCGTGCCGCCAAACAGCGCGACCGGCTTGTCCTCCGGCTCGAAGGTGCCGCCCGGTTTCTTGGCCAGGCCGGCGGCCTGCAGCGCATCGATGGCGTCGGCCGCACTGAAGTTCGAGCCGGTCTTGCAGGCCAGCAGCGCTTCCAGCGTGGCGGTGCCGGGGGGCGCGATGGCCGGCGCCGCAGCGTGCGTGGCTGAGGCTGCGGCGAGGGTGGTGAGGAGCAGGGAAACCGTTAGGGCAGCTTTCATGGCAGATCCTTCTGATGGGAGCAGGAATCAGAACGCCGGTTCGATTACCGGGAACTCTTCAGCGGAGGAGTAGAGGCGATACGCCTGCGTGGCACCGGCACGGACGTTGATTTCGGTCGAGCGCCGACGGGAGTTGTTGGTCTTCTCCGATTGCAGCACGCCGCACAGGCCCCGCCCCTGGACAGGCGTGGCGGTCAGTACGTGGCGCCCCTCGGCCAGGACAAGGGACAGGCGCTCGGCGGGGTCGAGATGTGCGGCCATCTTGCCGTCGACCATGACGCCCATGTAGCAGCCGCTGCCTACGAATCCGACATCGCGGGTGACCGTGATGGTGCCCGTGGGTTCACCCTGGGCATCGATCGGGAAAATGCGCGCGGCCGGAGCGTCCTTGATCTGCTCGGGCGACGCCTGCTTGGTCGGCATGCAGCCGGACAATGCGGCAATCAGCAGGGCAGGGACGAGCAGCTTCTTCATCACAGTTCTTCCTTGGCGGAGATCGGGGTCTCGATGGCCGGAATGATGCAATGAAAAGGGCCTGGAGTTACAGCCTTCCAGGCGTGCAGGGACGAAGATGGCCGGAACCCCGGTCGTAACGGGATCCGGCTTCTTGCCTCGGACGGGCAGATTTTCCTTGAACTTGTCGGCCGGGTAGACTCGCAGGCCTACAGGGAGGACGCATGAAGAAGATTTCGGCTCTGGGGTTCTTGGTCCTACTCGCCACCGGATGTTCCTCAACGGCAGTAGCCCCGGGGACAGCGAAGGCTGTGTCAGCCGGTCGGTTGTACGACGCCAGTTACCTTGAAAGCAGTCCCGATCGCTCTGCCACAATCAACGTGACTCGTGATAAAGGATTTGCGGGCGGTGGCTGCTCGTTCGGCATCCTGATAGACAACCAGAAGGTCGTTGCGTTGAAGCCAGGCGAATCGGTCAGCATGCACGTGGTGCCTGGAACTTACTTCCTGAAGCTTGAAGCCGGTGGCGGTCTTTGCCAGAACGTCTCAACGTTCCAGAACTTGACGGTCGCTGCTGGCGATGTCTTGGCCTATCGCATCGCCTGGCCTGCCGGTGGACGGCCAACGATGGAGCGGCAATAGGCTGCCTCTCCTCTAAGATTTGCAGTACTTCTAAGCGACGCATTCCAGGCGCTGGATGTGCCCCGAGGTCGTACGGCCTGCAATGGGAACCTGGGCAACATTGGACAAAAAAAAGCCGGAGACCCTTGATTTCCTCGGGTTCCGGCTTCGTTTTGGTCCCGACTGGACCGGCAAATGGTGGAGGTGGGCGGAATTGAACCGCCGTCCGAAGGCACTCCATCCCCAGCACTACATGCTTAGCTCACCGTTGGATCTCGTCCCCGAACAGCACGGTGCGCAAAGCGCATCCGGGAACCAGCCTGTTGTGTTCTAGTGCCGGACTGACAGGCAGCCATCCAGCGCGATTCCATGATAGTGACTCTACACCGCGAGCATGGACACAAGCGGTTTCGAGGCTTAGGCCTTAAGCGGCCAGAGCGTAGTTGTCGTCGTTGGCAACTAGAGTTTTGCAGCTGGATTTACGAGGAAAGCTACCCCCTCGGCATGCGCCAGGCGACTTCACAACCCCCGTCGAAACCAATGCACCCCCGGTTTCTTCAAGTATTGCAAGGCTTTTGGGGTCAATGCTGGCAAAAAGCTGGCACTAACCCTGCCCAACGACGCGAATGTTACGGCAATCTTCCTGAACAGTCACGCGCGGCCAGGGTTGGCGCCATAACCGTTCAGTCCCCGCTGCCGTCCAGCAGCAGGCTGCGGGGCAGGGCGGCGGCGAGGGGGTTCCAGACCGCGGCGGCCTTGGCGCCGGCATCGGGGACCATCGAGGGGATCCACCGGCCGTATTTCTTGGCGGTGATTGTCCAGTCGCGGTGGCCCATCTGCCTCGCCACCCACATGACGTTCTCGCCGGCGCTGAGCGCCTGGGAGGCGAAGGTGTGGCGCATCTGACACGGGTACCGGTACCGGACCCCGGCCTTGCGCAGCGCGCGCTGCCATTCGCCTGCGCGGATGCTCTGATCCGACCCCCACCGCGCATTCGTCCTGGGATCGTGGAAGACGAACTCGCCGGCAGTGGCGGTATGGGTACGCTGGGCCTTCAGGGCATCGATCGCCGGCTGCAGCAGCTGCACCTCGCGCACGCCGGACTCGGTCTTGGGGGCCTTCATCTTGCCCATGACCCATGCGCGCCGGATCTTGACCGTGCCCTTGCGCCAGTCGATGTCCGACCAGCAGAGACCGATCATTTCCGAGGTGCGCAGGCCCGTGGCGAAGTTGAACTGGCAGTAGTTGCGGACCTGGTCCTCGCGGCAGGCGGCCAGGATCGCCTGGACTTCCTCCGGCGTGAAGGGGTCGACCTCTTCACGAGCGTTGACCTTGGCACGCCGCTTCACCCTGAAGCCATCGAAGCGATTGCTGGAGATCAAGTCGTCGGCGACTGCCTCGTCCAGGGCGCCGCGCAGAGGGCCCAGGACGTTGTTGATGCGCTTGGCCGATGCCGACTCGTCGAACGTGGCCACCAGCTCCTTCAGGGCGATACGGTCGAAGTCACGCAGCGCGATCGCGCCGCAGCGCGGCACCAGGATGTTCTCGACGATGCGGCGGTAGCCGATCAGGCTGCTGTGCTCGAGCTCGGGCTCCTTCTGCGCCAGCCACCGGGTCAGCACCTGCTCCAGGTTGTCCAGGGCTGCAGGCCGAGTGGCCACCTGGCGAGCACGTTTGCTGTTGGGGAAGTGCGTGGCGTAGTCGAACGTGCCTTTCTCGATCTCGATCTTGATCTGGCCCAGCAGGTTTTCGCAGTACCGCAGGTTCCGCGCGGTCGGGGGCAGCTTCAGTCGCTCGCGGCAGCGCTTGCCGCGGTAGTGGAACGTTATCTCGATGCTGCCTTGTGAAACTGGCCGGACGCCGCTTTGCCTTGGACTACCCACTCTTCGTACCCCTCCAAATCGATCAGGTTTCTTCCATCTGGCGCCTTGATGAACACCGCGCCTTCCAACCAATCGCCACGCTTGATCTTCGAGTTGGTGGCGTCGACCGTGTAGCCGGTCAGCGCCTCGAATTGCCTGAGCGTCACGTATCGGACCGGGCGCAGATTCGCGGGGGATGCGCCCCTCGACAATCCTCGCGCTGAGGGGGCGTGGCTACTCATGGGACACCGCCTGCAGGCTCCAGAGGACCGATGGGCGTTCGTCAGGGCCGTGGAAGGGTGCGCGCCGCACGCGGCCGCTCTTGGCCAGCTGGTGCAGGTAGCTGCTGACCCGGTTCGAAGGCAGCTGCAGTTCGGCCGCCAGCTCGCCGGCCAGGCCCGGTCCCTCCTGCAGCAGCTGCAGGATCCGGGTGGCAGTGCCGTCGGCAGTGCCTGTATCAGCCATGGTCTGCCTCAGCTTTTGCCAGGTGACGCGGGCAGCCGGTACCGCTGTAGTCGAAACCCTCACAGGGAGCGAGGGGGATGACGGGAGCTACCGCATGCCAGTGGAGGGGCGCAGTACCTTGGCGCCGCTGGGGAGCAGCGACATCGCCGGCGCGGTCGGCTACATGCGCAACCCGCTGGAGAAGCACACCGCGCTGACTGTAGCAACGCGAATGGGCCCCGCTGCGATCGCAAGGCTCTCCCTCGCTGCCTACCGGCAGGTGGCCAAGGACGTGCGCGCAATGCGACCGCGGCCGCTGGACCTCGGCAAGCCCGCCGATCGCTGGCGCCTTCGTCTGGTGATCTATGACGCGGCGCACGAGCTGGTGTGGCCGGAGCGGCGCCAGCCATTCGCCGGCTTGGCCAAGTCAGCCAAGATGCGCAAGGCCAACTACATCAAGGCCCACAAGTGCGCCAGCGCTGTGCTGCAGGAAGCGCTTCACGGTGGCCGGAAAGGGTTTCGAAAGGCGCTATGGTTCGGGCAGCCCGTGCGTGACCGTGCGGAAGAGTGCGATGCAGCGGGCCGGGCTTGATACCGGCTTCCCTATTCGCCTTGCTCCAAGGGACCATTTCCGCTGGCAGGGTGTCCATCCACACCGCCGCTGCATCGCGTCGTCACTCTACGGGTTGCCCGGAGGGGCGGCACGGCACCCGGTCTAACGGCCAGGCAATCAGTGGGTAAGAGTCAGGAATCCGGCCATCGTTTCGTCGAGCACCTTCAGTGAATTGCCGAGCCTTTTTCTCAACTCGTTCTGCCTGACAGTTGCCGCTTCGTGCGATTTTCGCACCTCTGGCTCGCTGAGCCGTCCTGGCTCAGCAATAGTGGCCTTGGCCGAAGACAGGTCCACCAGCGGGAGATAGAGCTCGTTCCAAACGAAGTCGCGCACGGTCTCGCCAAACAGCCATCGGAGTTCGGCGAGATGAGAGGCCATCTCCAGCTCAACGTTTGCCCGCCAGTCAGACGTAATTGAGCGGTAGGCCACGGATCGCACTGCCTCATAAACCGCCAAGCGCCGGTCGAATAGGTCGAGCTGCAACTTGTTCCGAGCAGTGGAAGCCTGCTGTTGTGCAGTTCGCCATTGACGGTAAGCAACGTAGCCCACAGCGACAGCTACACCGATCTGCCCAAGCGCCGTGAACAGTTTGATCTGCAGATCGGTCATACCAAGCACGGTCTCAACCATTGCGACACCCTCCCTGTATTGGCGGCGATTATTACATTTGTTAAGGTTTGTTAGGGGGCGCGCCGCTTCCCTACAATCCTTCAAATGGGGCGCTGGATGGATCCTTTGTGCGAGAACATTTTGATCGGCCTCGGGACTGGGCTGGCCACAGGGCTGTTGTCCGGCTACTACTCCGGCATGGTGATAAGCCGGACGTCTCGATTTCACTCGCTGCTTAGAGACGCGCAACGCGTGTTGAAGCAAGTTGACTTCGAGCAGCAGGATACGGGTGTCTTAGTTCGTGGCTGGGAACCCAGGCAACTTGGCGCGGTTGCCGACGATCTGGCCTCGGATCGCGAGGCGCACGCCGCGTCAGTTGTGCGGGCGCGATCCCTGGATTTGACTAAGGCGACCTTTACTGCGTTCGAGGGGAAGCTGAACGCAACGTAGTTTGAAGCCGTGCTGGCACGTGCTCGCAATGATATTTCCAAACTCCGACCTTCGAAGCGCGTTCTGATTCCGTGGGGCCAGTTATGAGCTGTTGGACATTGGCAATCGATTGGCCCGTAGTCACACAAGGATTTGGTGCGCTCGCGCAGGGAGCGGGCGCACTCGTCCTGGCTTGGGTTGGCTGGGCAGGCCTTTCGTCATGGCGGAAACAGTTGAAGGCCACGAAGAGTCAAGCGCTCGCAGAGGATGCGCTAACCCTCGTCTATGGAGTGCGGGACGTGATTAAAGACCTCCGTCGCCCGGTAGTGGCAGAGGCCGAATCGAAAATGATCACTCCCAAAGAGGGCGAATCTCCTGAAGACCACGAGCGCAGGCGGGTCTACGGAGCGATCGAGCTCCGCTATGTTCCCCACGCTGATACGACGGCTCAGCTTGAGGCGATTCGATACAGGGTGCGTGCTGCCTTGGGAGAAGAGGCAGCAGATTCAGTGGAAGCCGTGCTGCGGATACTCAAGATTGTTCGACAGAAGGCTGTAGATGCGCAGATTCATCTGAAGCGAGCAGCGCAGTCAAAGGCGAACATGCTGCTCTCAGGAAAGGCAGATGACGCAGACGCGTACGCCGCCTACACCGACCTGGCCTTCGATGCCGACACTTGGGTGTTCTCTTCACTGGAGAGCGACGACCCGGTTGAGCTTGAGCTTAGCGCTGCCGTTAGAAATACAGAGACCGCGCTTTGGGGCTTCGCGATGATGGCAGCCGATCGTTCATAAAGCTGACCTCAGTTGTTCCTCATGAGGAAGATTTCTTCCTCATGAGGAACCGCATTTGCCTCGGGAACCGAAAGTAGGTTTGAATTCCTACAGTGGGCGTTCTTATGGGCGCCTCAATTCAAAGGCCGTTGATTGACCAGGACGTGGGAGTCCGCTGGTCGATCAGCGGCCTTCTTGTTTGCGGGGTAGAGCAGTCCGGCAGCTCGCGTGGCTCATAACCACGAGGTCGGTGGTTCGAATCCACCTCCCGCTACCAAATGGCCGGTAGTCATGGCCACCACTCAAGCCAGCACATAGGCCGTCGTGAGACGCGCCGCTGGTGTCCGCGCGACCCTGCAACCGCGGTAGTGGTGGGCCATGCCGGCCTCCTTTCACTGGGGGAACTGCGGTGAGCATCAAAGAGCAGATCACAACGGACCTGGCGGTCGCAGGTTCGAAGATCGGGGCGGCAGCCAGCGCCACCGCAGCGACCTACTCGCCGGGCTACACGTTGAGCGACTGGGCGCTGACCGGCGCGATCGTGTTCACCGCCGTCCAGATGTTCACCGTCAGGTTGAAGAACTGGGGCGACTGGTCCGCTTGGTGGTCCGCGCGCATGGGCAATGCCAAGCGCCTCTGGACGTGGATCCGCCGCCCTGGCTGACATCACGCCCAACACCAAGCAGCGGATCGGGTTCGCCGCCGCACCGCTGGCGCTGATCGGCGCGTTGGTGGCCGCCCTTGCCACGAACGGCTCGGCGCACGAAGGACGCCGCTACACGCCGTACTACGACTCGGCCGGCATCCTGACTGTCTGCGCAAGCGTCACGGGCCCGGCGGTGGTGGACGGCAAGCGTTACACCGACGACGAGTGCACCCGGGTGGGGCATATCTTTCCGAAGTTGCTGGAGATGTACGACCAGCTGACCCGCGACCAGCACGCGCTGGTGCGGACCTCGATCGTGCTCGTGGCGGCGCTGCGGAGGCGGCTGGGCCTGCCGCACCTGTAAGGTCCATGGGGCCGCCACGGCAGCCCCTTCCTAGAAGCCTCTTTCAATCGAGGCATGAGTTAAAAGGCCTCCCTGACGAGGAGGCCTTGGCAAACGGTTCATGCTTTAGCGCGAACTCAGGTAACTAGCGCGAGTTCTCGGCCGCCTTACACCTGGCAGGTCACGGCTGATTCGACAGACTTTGCGAAGACACCATCAGCATCATAGAGCTTCGTCCTTACTGTATGCGTCGCGTTTGCGCCGACGTTGCCACATGTAAAGTTCCATGACAGCTTTCCATCGGCGAGTGTGACCGGAAGGCCTTTCGCGCCGTTGCAGGTGTTGCCCGGTGCGCACTTAACAATCTCCACATCTGCCTTCATTGCTCCCTGCGGATAACCCACATAGGTGAACGCCACAGGTACTTTGCCGGGGGACTTGCCTGCAGCCGGACCTACCGATGTAATGGCAAAAGGTATGCAGGCCTTCCCCTCTCTGTACATGCGATAGCCCTTTTCGATACCTCTCATCGAAATGGTACGGAACTCTGTGGTCTGAAGTAGTGCAGCGTCTTCGGCGTTGCTATGGAAGCCCACCTCAACCAACACGGTCTCCATATCCGCCTCTCGGACCTCCCCGTAGCCCACTCCATCATTGGGACCTGAGCGGATGGGGAATGTTGGGTAATCAGGGCGCTGTTTGATTTGCTCCTGCACGTAGCACTTGACGCTCTCGGCAAGCGCTACAGATTTTGGATCGTTGAGATTCGTGAAGACAGACAGCCCTCGTGCTGACGGGTTCGTGTCGCTACCATCCGTGTGGATGGAGATCATTGTTTCAGCGTTTAGGAAGTTTGCAAAATTTGGGCGAACAGCAATATCGTCATCATACTCACGGAGGTCTGCACGGTTCGGTTTTCCATTAGGGTACTGATTCCACATCCCGGTTTCATTGGGATAGAGCCTGGCCAAGTAATAGCGTGCAGCGAGCTCTGCCCATTTCAAGCCGCTGTTAGGATCAATCGCAGTGTTGCCAATGTCTCGAGTCTGACGTATTGACGTGGCATGCGTCGGGCTCCTCAATGTCAGAAGGCTCTGCAGCATCGAGGTGTAGCCCGGGGTAATAGTGTCCTCATGGACGACAGTGGAGTTCACATAGAGCGGGCGCTGATACTCCCATTTGTTACTGCCGTAGTGAAAGTATTTTCCGTGCGATGGACTGAGCACGACTAAGCCATCTACTGGGGTAGTCAGTTGTGAAGTGGCGCGTGCCCTCTGCTTGGACTTGTAGCGAGGAGGATAAATCTCATCCAGGCGCTTGCCATCGACCCTGATGACGACGGCCTTGAACTCTACGATGCCTGTAAGAAGATCCACGACATGGTTCTGAATATCCCTAATGAGTTGCCCAAGGTCCTCCCCCATTTCGCTTCGGCCCTTGGGTAGAAAGGCACCATCAAGATCCACATAAATCCACTGGCGCGACGGATCTGGGGTGATCCGAGCCAGTATATTCTTGCCTTGTCCATCGATTCGCTTCTGGGCATTGACGAACCGCTGCACATCATTCTGAATCTGTGACGTGACAAGCAGCTTATTCTGATCCGATAGCATCGGGACGGCCTCGGGATCCTGTTGCGCACCTGCTGCGTAGGTGCTGCCCAAGGTCAGTCCGACCGAAAGCGCCAAAATTCCCCACTTCCTATCCATTCTCATGCGCTACAACTCCCTATTGGAAAAGGTGATCAGGTTTCGTGCAGAACGTGTTCTTTTGTCGATGCCTCCGCTTGGGTTTGCAGCTGCATAAGGCTGCGCCCACGTTCTCAAGTGCGCTATCGGAGTCTATGCCTCTTACTCGTAGGAAAAACCCTATAGCAGTCACAGGATTAGGAATGCGGCTCGACAGAGGTGTGGTGGTCGGTGACCTGGCTGTGGTCGCATTGGCGAGAGCGAGGAGGCTGGCACTGGACTACCTGATCGGCCAGCTGCCGGGCGCCAGCTCGGGGGCGCGATCTGAAGGAGTTACTACCGCTGCTTTGGCGATTTGCACGCACCGCCGACTTAAACTATTCGTCAGATCGTTCAGGCAAACTTGTGACAGGATCTAGGGGAACTGAAGATGCGGGAAGCTCTTTTCCTGGCGACCGTCAAGGCCGCGCCGGCGGCCAGTGCAGCGGCGAGCGCTGGCTACGACTGGAAGTGGCTGGTGCCGGTGGCCACGCTGATTCTCGGCTTCGGTCTGAAATGGCTCCAGGACCACCTGACGGAAAAAGGTCGCCGGAGGCACGCGAAGGAGTTACGGCGAGAGCAACGCTACGACGCCCTACGCATGCGGCGCATAGATGCTGAGCGCGCGAACCTCATCTCCGTTCAACCCCTATTGCTGAAGCTCATGCGGACGGCGGCAGTTGTTCACCTCGAGGACATCAAAGCGTACGACAGGACCGGCGAGTGGGGGACGTACAAGTTACCTCCTCAGGTTGCGGAGGATTTCAGGCTCGCTATAGCCGAGGTCGTGCCGATACACGCGAGAATTCACACGCGCACTGTTTATGAACAGCTCTCTGAGTACCGGGAGCTGCTGTATCAAGTGACCAACTCGGTGGTGAAAGCCGAAGCGCGAGCTTTATGGGAGCAGGTGCACCCGATCTATGACCGCCTGCACATAGCTCTGGGTGATGAGATAAGGAAGCTGGAAGACGAGAACCTGCAGCTCGGAGATCCATCGGCGCGCTGACGACGGCAACGGTCAACATCGAATGTTGACTAAGAAGTTGACCAAACGCTGCCAATCGATGCCCATTTCTGCACATCCGGCAGGCGTGAACGAAAAAGTCCATAACGCTAAAGCATTGATGGGCCGCGTTATTCTGGTGTTTGCGAAACCGGCGCCGATGGCGCCACGGGGAGAATGTACCTCCGGTTTCTACAGCGCTGCAAGGTACAGGGCCGATAGGGCTGGGCCCAGTTCAAAGCCCGCCCGCCTCCGGCCATTCGGGCGGGGGGAAGGTCGTGGCCAGAAGCACCAGCTCCTGGTTGCTCGATACCCCGAGCTTTTTCATGGCGCTGATCTTCTGCGCGCTGATGGTCTTCTTACTCCGCTGCAGCAGCGTTGCGATGGCGGTGACGTTCATGCCGGAAAGATAGAGTCGAAGGACCTGCTGCTCGCAGGTGGACAGGGCACCGGTGCCGACGATCACTGGACGCTGGTTGTCGGCAGCAGCGGGAGCGCCGCCCTTGAGCGTGTCGATCACGCCCCGGATGAGGGTGTTGATGGGGCAGGTCTTGTCCTGCACGAGGTGGGCACCCGCACGAAGAATGCGCCGGTGCAGCGCGTCGCTCGGTTGCGATGTAATGGCGATGATGCGGGTGCTCGGCGACAAGCGGCCGATATCCGCGATCGGTGCGTGGCCGGGGTGCGTGCTGCCTTCCACCTGCAGGGTGTAGCCGGTGATGACCACGTCGGGCTGCTGCTGTTCCACCAGTTCCAGCAGGACGGTGCGACGGGTGGTCTGGCCGGTCACCACAACCTGCGGAAGCACCCGCAGCGAGCTCACCATGCCGAGCACGAAGATGGCATGCTCGTCCGCCACCACCACGGTCTTGCCGGTCGCAGCGGTCTGGGAGCCCGTACCCTGCAACCGTTCACCCCGATGCAGCGCGCGCAGCACGGGGGCGCAGCAGCCACGAGAACACGCCATATCCGGCAGGGCGCGCCGGTGGCGTTGTGCCGACAAACGCCGGCCACGCTTTCCTGGCCTGTTTCAGGCCGTGCAGTGCGAGCTGTACATCCTGCAGTCGCATCTGCGTGCGGCGCGCAATGTCGTGCGCACTGGCACCCTTTTCCAGCATCGGCGCGACCCGGTCCAGGAAACGCTGGAGCTCCAGTGGAAGCGCGGCCTTCTTGGCCTTGATCAGCATGAACACCGTGTCCGGATTGGATAGCGGGCCCGTCACCGGGTCTGTCGCTGAAACGGTCGGCTGTCGGCGCGGAAACAGCTGCAGCAGGTCCAGATGCAGGGCCTGCGTCGCGTAGATCGGCTTCTGTTCGAAACTGAAACTGCAGCGGTGCCTGGAGAACCACCGGGCAAGTTTGAAGATCCGGTCCTTGCCCTCGATGTTCTGCTCGATGGAGAACGATGCGACCAGTCCCGCGGCCACATGCAGGTTCAGGGTTTTTCCCTGGATCGGGCCGAGCGAAAGCACGCCCGACCGTGCGCCAATCAGCGCGATGATGTCTTCCAGGTCGATGCCGTCCAGGTCGCCATGAAACGCCATGCCTCTGCCCTCCCGATCCATTCCATGTTGCGGTCCCGGACACTGCAGGAACGCCGCGACTGTGAGGTGGCGAGAATAATGCGGGGAGCACGTTGGCCCGCATGAGACCATTCCGATTCTGGCGTGCCGCACCCTGCTGCAAGGCCTGGAGTACCTGCAATCAACGCTGTTTTCGGGGTTGTCTTATTGGGTGCCGGCATGCGCGTGCCTACCATTTTCTCCTTCACTGGAGTCCCTGCTTTCGGCGGCGGGCACACATAGGGAAGGAGTGGGTGATGGCCTCGATCAGGGTCCTGCTGGTGGGTGAGCGAACAATGGAGCGACTTGCGATGGAGTCGCGCCTGTCGATCGATGCGCGGGTCAGCGTTGAAGTGGTCGGCGACGCGTGCAGCGCGGCAACGCTGGTGGAATGGCGGCACTACAGCCTGCTGGTGGTGAATGTCGTCGGTCTGGGGCGGTCGCTGGTAGACCTGATCAACACGTTCTCCGAGCACTCGCGCGAATCGCGTATCGCCTTCTTCGGTGGCAGGTCCACGGCGATGGTGAAGGCCGCAGAGCTGATTGCCCAGGCGCGGGGGCTGGACCTGCTGAAGGTTCCCGGGCTGGATCAGCCCGAGGATGGCAACCGGGAGTACCGCCGGTTCGTCGGTGAGCGTGTCTGCGCCGTACCGGTCGGCTCTGTGCATGAACGTTGCCAGGCGCTGCCCGTCGTGACGCGACCCTCGCTTCCGGCCTGAGCTGATCCGGCGCTCGGTCCCGGCTGTGGGGGCGACGGTGCGCGCGCAGCGTTGTCAATTTCCAATAAGTTGCACTGCATTGGCCATAGCGGATTGGTAACGTCATTGGCACGAATTTGCGACACACTGGCGGCGACCATCCGGACCAGGAAAGACACGGAGACTGTGGGTGACCGAGGCAAGCCAACAACGCAGCCTGCGACAGCTGGTCGGACCCGTCGGGGCCGACTACCAGCGGCGGGCCCTGCCGCCCGGCTGGGTCTGGGTGGTGCTGGCGGTGTTGCTTGCGGCCACCGCGCTGACCGAGCTGCCGGCGACTGCGGCCGCGGCATTGGTGGCCAGTGCGGTGGTTGTGCACTGGTCGCAGCGCGGTCGCGTCCATTGGCTGGGCTGGCGCCTGCCGGGCCTGGCCGTGTTGGCGGCCCTGCTGTGGGGGCCGGAAGTGCTGTCGCAATGGTTCGAGCACGGGCTGGCCGTGGTCCTGATGTCGCTGGCCAGCCTCAGCATCGGCGTGCATGTATGGCAGGCGCGACAGATGGCGCGGCAGCTCCAGGGCGCGGCCGATTCGCTGGATGACGCCCAGCTGCTGGCCCTGCTGCCGGCCGACGCGGCCCAGCTGGCGCAGCGGTGGCGCGCCGGCGATGACCGGCATGCGCCGGAACTGGCAGTGGTGATGCACCTGGCCGTGATGCACGCGGCGCTGGCACCGCGCATGCGCGGGCAGGGCGTGCTGGCAGGGTGATCGGTCGGCGGCTTCTACAGCCGCCGTGGTCAGGAGCCTGGCAACGCCTTGCGCAGGTAGATCCGCTCGTGCCCGGGCGGGCAATCGGGCAGCCGCCCATAGACGGTGTAGCCCTGCCGCAGGTAGAAAGCTTCGGCCTGCCAGTCGAAGGTATCCAGCATCACGTTGCGGGCGCCAAGCTGGCGCGCGGCGGCTTCTGCTTCCGCCAGCAGGCGCTGGCCGATGCCTTGCCCGCGCAGTTCCGGGTCCACCCACAGCACATGTACCTGCAGCCAGCCGGCACAGACGTCGGCCAGCACACCACCGCGCAGCGCGCCGTGCTCGTCATGCCAGGCCAGGCGGACTGGAGTCTCATCGAGTGAATCGCCGCCGTGGGCCTGGTTGAAGGCCAGCAGGCGCGCGCACAACGTGCGCGTTTCATCGGCGCTGGCAGTCACCATGGCGCCGATGGGGGCGGTCATGCGTCGCGGTTGCCGCGACGCATCACACGCTGCTTCTCGATCGCCCAGTCGCGGTCCTTGGCGGCATCGCGCTTGTCGTGGGTCTGCTTGCCCTTGGCCAGCGCGACTTCGAGCTTGATCTTGTTCTTGCTCCAGTACATCGCAGTGGGCACGATCGTGTAGCCATCGCGCTCGACCTTGCCGACCAGCTTGTCGATCTCGCTCCGGTGCAGCAGCAGCTTGCGCTCGCGCCGGTCATTGGCCACCACGTGGGTGGAGGCCTGGATCAACGGGGTGATCTGCGCGCCGATCAGGAAGATCTCGCCGTGCTTCACATAGGCGTAGGCGTCGATGATGTTGCCGCGGCCCGCACGGATCGACTTCACCTCCCAGCCCTGCAGGGCCAGGCCGGCTTCGAAGCGCTCTTCGATGTGGTACTCGTGGCGGGCACGCTTGTTCAGCGCGATGGTCTTGGTGGCCGTCGCGCTCTTTGCTTTATCCTTGCCGCTGTTCTTGCTCATTTCCGTATTGTCTCCGATTCGGGCCCGCCCGGTCGATTGCCGAAACGTCCTGTATTCATGCCTACTATCCGCCGCAGCGCCCTGGTCGAACATTCGGCCGCGCGCATGTTCGACCTGGTCAACGACGTCCAGGCCTATCCGCGCCGTTTCCGCTGGTGCTCGGCTGCCCAGATCCTGGAGCAGGGCGAGGACCGCCTGGTGGCGCGCCTGGACCTGGGCCTGGGCTCGTTCAGTACCTGGTTCCAGACTGAAAACACCCTGCAGCGCCCGCACAGCATCGACATGCAGCTGCGCGATGGCCCGTTCAAGCAGCTGCACGGCCGCTGGGAATTCCATGCGCTGGCCGAGGATGCGTGCAAGGTCACCCTGACCCTGGAGTTCGAACCCAGCTCGCGCCTGCTCGGTCCGGCCCTGGCGATCGGCTTCCAGGGACTGGCCGATCGCATGGTCAATGATTTCGTCCGCGTCGCCGACGAGGGCTGAGCGATGATCGAGGTCGAGGTGGTGCTGGCCTGGCCGGAGCGCGTGCTGTCGCGCCACCTGCAGCTGGAAGAGGGAGCGACCGTGGCCGACGCCATCGCCGCCGCTGCGCTGGAAGGTAGTGCCGACTGTCCGGCCGCCGCGGTGCATGGCGTGCTGGCCCGTCCACAGCAGGCGCTGCTGGACGGGGACCGCATCGAGCTGCTGCGCCCGCTGCTGGCCGACCCCAAGGACAACCGCCGGCGTCGCGCGCTCGGCGGTTGATCCCGGCAACCCGTCCCTGCGGACGGGCAGGCCTCAGCGGCCCTTCTTCTTCTTGTCCTTCGGCAGGTTGCGGCCGAACTGGCGCACCGTCTGCTGGGCCAGGGCCTTGTCGTTGCCCGGGAAGTAGTCGCCTTCCCAGCGGGTAACGGCGTCATTCTCGAAGAACACCACGAAGTTCTTCACTTCGGTGCGGCCGAGGCGGTTCACGCGCTGGCTGGAGGTGTAGTCCCAGCGCTGGGCGTGGAACGGGTCGGGGATGGACGGGGTGCCCAGCAGCGCGGTGACCTGCTGCTTGCTCTGCCCGACCTGCAGCTTGGCCACGGCATCTTCCCGGATCAGGTTGCCCTGATAGATGGGTTGCTTGTAGATGATGCCGCACCCGGTGGTGGACAGGGCGACGGCGGCGACCAACAGGAGATTGCGCATCGGGACTGGCGGTTGGGGAAATCAAACCGATGATACACTCCCGGCGTGCCACCGCGACCCAATCCGAGGCAGCTGGCGCTAAATCGCCAATGAACGGAGACCTATGGAAACCCACGACCTGCGTAAAGTCGGCCTGAAGGTGACCCATCCGCGGATGCGGATCCTGGCGCTGCTCGAACAGCGCAATGCCCAGCACCACCAGCACCACATGACCGCCGAGGACATCTACCGCCAGCTGCTCGAGCATGGCGACGAGATCGGCCTGGCGACGGTCTACCGGGTGCTGACCCAGTTCGAGGCCGCCGGCCTCGTGCTCAAGCACAATTTCGAGGGTGGCCAGGCCGTTTACGAGCTGGACCGTGGTGGCCACCACGACCATATGGTCGACGTGGACAGCGGCAAGATCATCGAATTCGAAAGCCATGAGATCGAGGAGCTGCAGCGCAAGATCGCGGCCGATCACGGCTATGAGCTGGAAGAACACTCGCTGGTGCTCTACGTGCGCAAGAAGCGCAAGTAGGCCGTTCCGGCCAGCCGCTAGCGACGAAACCCCGGGCTTGCCCGGGGTTTTTCGTTGCCGGGGTCAGGGCCCTTTCCCTCCAGGAAAGGGGGCCGGCCCCGGGCGCTCTGCGGGGTCGGATCCCTTTGCGCCAGCAGAGGGCTCTGACCCCTTGCAACCGAGCAGGATCTCCAGGTCCACCGCCTCGGCCATCGCCCGGTTGCCGGCATCCCCCGGGTGGAGGTGGTCGCCGGAGTCGTAGGCGGCGGCCATCCGTGACGGATCGGCCGGGTCGCGCAGCGCCGCGTCCAGGTCGATCACCGCGTCGAACGGGCTGTTGCTGCGCAGCCATGCATTGAGCTGTTGGCGCAGGGCCTCCTTGTCCGGGTGGTAGTAGTCGTCCAGCGGCGTGCCGGGCAGGGCGCCCGCGAACGGCATCAGGGTGGCGCCGAATATGCGTAGACCCCGCCGGTGGGCCTGTTCGGCCAGGGCACGATAGCCGGCCTGCAGCTCGGGCAGGCTGGGCCGGGGCTGCGCGCGGGCGAAGGCAGTACCGGGCCAGCTGATGTCGTTGATGCCGATCAGCACGATGACGCTGGCGACGCCGGGCTGATCCAGTGCATCACGCCGCAGGCGGGCCAGAACCGACTCGCCCATGCCGTCGCTCAGCAGCCGATTGCCGGAAATGCCCGCGTTGACCACCGCCACCCCGCGCGGGGCGAGGCGTGCGGCCAGGTGGTCGGTCCAGCGCTGGTCCTGGTCGAGGCTGGCGGTGGCGCCGTCGGTGATCGAATCGCCGATCACCACCACGCTACGCGCACTGGCGGCGCCCTCGACCTCGATCCCGGTCAGGAACAGGCGTGCGGTAGTGGAACTGGCATCCTGCAGGTCGCGCGCCCGGGCCTGATTGCCGCTGGCGATCCAGCTGGTCTGGCGGCCGTCCCAATGGAACGTCTGCACCGGCGTCGGCCCCGGCACGAAGACGCTGACCTGCAGCGCCTGGTGGTCTTCCGTGGCCACCGCCAGCGGATCGCTCAGCCGTTCCTGACCGGCACCGATCAACACCCCAGGCTGGCCGTCGAAGCTGAGCGGTTGCGGGGTGGCGCCCGCGCCCGCGGCCACGCTGGCCGCCCCGATCCGCAGCGGCTGGGTGCCGTAGGCATTGCTCAGCCGCACCCGCAGCCGGGACCCGCCCAGGCTGATGCGCGCGGTCTGGCGGAAGGTCTGGTCCTGCAGCGCGGCCGGAACCAGGGTCGGGAACAGGAAATCCGCGTCCCAGACCGGTTGCGGGCTGGCCTGCCAGCTGGCGACCCAGTGCGGGGCGGATGCGGCACTGGCGACGCCGGACAGGGCGAGCAGGGCGGTGGCGGTGAGCTGGCTCAAGCGGTTCATCGGGCAATCCAAGGGGAAGGGAACGCCATGGTGATTCCGGGGTCATCTGTGAACTAGACTGCGCATGGACAATCATCTGTGAACTGGATTCATCGTCATGGCGCGACCCGACATCAACCGATCCGGCGAACTGGAAGTGTTCGTGCGGGTGATCGAGACCGGTGGCTTCTCCGCCGCCGCACGCACCCTGGACATGACGCCGTCAGCAGTGAGCAAGCTGGTGGCCCGGCTGGAGCAGCGGCTGGGTACGCGCCTGCTGCAACGCTCCACCCGCCAGCTGCAGCTGACCCCGGAAGGCTGCGCGTTCTACGAGCGCGGCCTGCGCGTGCTGGCCGACCTGGAGGAGGCCGAGCGCTGTGCCAGTGCCCATGCCGAGCCGCGTGGACGGTTGCGGGTCAACTCCAACGTGCCGTTCGGCCAGCATTTCCTGTTGCCGCTGCTGCCGGCATTCCTCGAACGCAACCCGCAGGTAGGCGTGGACCTGACCCTCAATGACGAGGTGATCGACCTGCTTGAGCAGCGCACCGACGTGGCGGTGCGGGCCGGTCCACTGAAGAGCTCCAGCCTGGTGGCGCGGCGGCTGGGTGCGACGCGGATGATGATCGTGGCTGCACCGGCCTACGCGCAGCGGCACGGGCTGCCACGCACTGCCGAGGAGCTGCAGTCGCACAACCGGTTGGATATCGGCCATGCGCGCGCGATGCAGGGCTGGCCATTGTTGCAGGACGGGCGCGAACGCATGCTGCTGCCCAGTGGCAACGCGCGCGCCAGCAACGGCGATGCGCTGCGCCAGCTGGTGCTGGGTGGGCTGGGCATGGCGCGGCTGGCAGCATTCCAGGTGCAGCAGGACATTGCCGCCGGGCGCTTGCTGCCGGTGCTGGAGGACGCCAATCCCGGTGACCTGGAAGAGGTGCACGCGGTGTTCCTGGGGCAGGGCGGCTACCTGCCGCTGCGGGTGCGCGCGTTTCTTGATTTCCTGGTGGAGAACGTCGATCTGACGCAGCCACAGGGGTAGTGCCGGCCGCTGGCCGGCAACCTCATGATCTTCATCCACCCGCATCGGGGTGCCGGCCAGCGGCCGGCACTACCTTGCGGAAGCCGAGCCAATGCTCGGCTCGGCCGGCGTTACACCTGCAGCAGCTTGCGTGCGGCGGCGCGCGCTTCCTTGCTCACTTCCACGCCGCCGAGCATGCGCGCCAGTTCTTCCTCGCGCGCCTTGCTGTCCAGCTTTTCCACTGCGCTCTGGGTCATGCCTTCCACCGGGGCCTTGCTGACCCGGTAATGGGCATGGCCCTTCGAGGCGACCTGCGGCAGGTGGGTCACGCACAGCACCTGGCGCTTCTCGCCAAGGGCGCGCAGCTTCTGGCCGACGATGTCCGCCACCGCGCCACCGATGCCGGAGTCGACTTCGTCGAACACCATGGTCGGCACTGCATCCAGGTCCAGCGCGGCCACTTCGATGGCCAGCGAGATGCGCGACAGTTCGCCACCCGAGGCCACCTTGCGCAGGGCACGCGGTGGCTGTCCGGCATTGGCCGCCACCAGGAATTCCACGCGCTCGGCACCCTGCGGGTCGGGCTTGCCGGCGTCCTGCGGCTCCAGCTCGATCAGGAACTGGCCGCCGCCCATGCCCAGCTCGGCGATGATGCCGGTGGTGGTGGCCGACAGCTCGGCAGCGGCGGCGCGGCGGCTGGCGGTCAGCAGCCCGGCCTGCACGCGCCACGCCGCAGCGGCCTTGTCGATCTCGCCGGCGAGGCGCTGCAGGCGTTCGTCAGCCCCACGCAGCTGTTCCACTTCGGCGTGCATGCGCTCGCGCTGCGCGCCCAGCTCGTCCATCGGCACACGGTGTTTGCGGGCCAGGTCGTGCAGGCGGCCGAGGCGACGCTCGTTCTCCTCGAACTGTTCCGGGTCGGCGTCGAGGTCGTCATGCACGCGGTCCAGCAGCGACAGGGCTTCGTGCAGCTGGATCGAGGCGTTCTCGATCAGCCCGTCGACCTCGCCCAGGCGCGGGTCGTGCTCGATCAGGCGCGACAGCTCGTGGCGCACCTGCTGCAGCAGGTCCAGTGCGGAACTGCCGTCGTCGCCGTTGAGCTGGTTGCTGGCCGCCTGGCAGGTACTCAGCAGGGCGCTGGCGTGGGCCTGGCGACGGTGGCTGGCACCGAGTGCGGCAATCGATTCGGGTTCCAGATCCTCGCGGTCCAACTCGCGCAGCTGGTGCTCCAGGAAGCCGATCCGGTCACTGACGTCGCCCTGCTGCGACAGCGCCAGCGATTCATCGACCAGCGCCTGCCAGGCCGCAGCGGCGCGGCGCACCTGGCGTCGCTCGTCCTCGTTGCCGGCATAGGCATCCAGCAGGGCCAGCTGCGAAGGGCGCGTCAGCAGGGCCTGCTGCTCGTGCTGGCCGTGGATCTCCACCAGCAGCGAGGCCAGGTCGCCCAGCTGCGCCAGGGTCACCGGGCGGCCGTTGATCCAGGCCCGCGATCCGCCATCGGCACGGATCACGCGGCGCAGCTGGCACTGCTCCTCGTCGTCCAGCTCGTTGTCGGCCAGCCACTGGCGCGCGGCCTGCAGCTGGTCCAGCGCGAACTCGGCCGACAGCTCGGCGCGCGCGGCGCCGTGGCGGACCACGCCGCTGTCGGCGCGCAGGCCGGACAGGAAGCCCAGCGCGTCGACCATCAGTGACTTGCCGGCGCCGGTCTCGCCTGAAACCACGGTCATGCCTGGCCCGAACTCCAGTTCGGTGGCGCGGACGACGGCGAAATCCTTGATCGAAAGATGTCTGAGCATGGGTAAGGGGGTGTCAGCAGCCGCGCAACGCTAGCACGCGGGCGCGGGAGGTCCAATGACTTGCCAAGGTGATCCGCCGCCATTATCTAGTGTCCGTGTCTCACAGGTTGATTCCATGCACGGTTCTCCCGACCAGCTTGCCCCGCGTGCGCGCCATCTGCTGCGCACGCTGATCGCGCGTTACATCCAGGACGGTGAGCCGGTCGGCTCGCAGACGCTGGCGCGCGTGGCCGGGCTGGAGGTCAGTCCGGCCACCATCCGCAACATCCTGGGTGACCTGGAAGACCTGGGGCTGCTGGCTTCGCCGCACACCTCGGCCGGGCGCGTCCCGACCGCACATGGCTACCGGGTGTTCGTCGACAGCCTGCTGCAGATGCAGCCGCCGGGCGAAGGCGAGCTGGCCCGGCTGCGCCAGGAACTGGCCGGCGGCGGCAGCACCCAGGCCCTGCTTGGCAGCGCCTCGGAGCTGCTGTCGGCGATGAGCCACTTCGTCGGCGTGGTCAGCGCGCCGCGGCGCGAGCAGTTCGCGTTCCGCCAGATCGATTTCGTGGCGCTGGACGGGCGCCGGGTGCTGGCGATCCTGGTGTTCGCCGACAACGAGGTGCAGAACCGGGTCATCGAGACCCGCCAGGAGTTCGCGCCGGGCCAGCTGGAACAGGTCGCCAACTACCTCAACGCGCATTTCGCCGGCCTGCCGATGGCCGAGATCCGCACCCGCCTGCTGCTGGAACTGCGTGATGCCCGTTCGGAGCTGGAGCAGCTGCTGGCGCACAGCATCGAGCTGGCCGAGCAGGCCCTGCAGCCGGCGGCCGATGACATGCTGGTGGCCGGGCAGACCCGTCTGATGGGGGTGCAGGACCTGTCCGACCTGGAGCGGCTGCGCGAGCTGTTCGAGCTGTTCTCCAGCAAGCGGGAGATCCTGCAGCTGCTGGAGCGCACCATCCAGGCCCCGGGGGTGCGCATCTTCATCGGCGAGGAGACCGGGATGATGCCGCTGCAGGGCGTCTCGCTGGTCACTGCCCCTTACACGGCCAATGGCCAGGTGCTGGGCGTGCTGGGCGTGATCGGCCCCAAGCGGATGGCCTACGACCGGATGATCCCGCTGGTCCAGGCTACTGCCGATGTACTCGGCGCGGCGTTTTCGCCAGCCGGGCGCACTCCTGGAACATCCGACGCTTGAAACGCAGCATCCCGCCCACACTAGGGTGGGTGGAGGCGGAGACTGACCGCCAGGGACCCAGACATGAACCACGAACATCCAGATATCGAATCCCAGCAGACTGCCGCCGATGCGGCCGCCGCCGCCGGCGTCAACGACGAAGTGGAGCGCCTGCGCGCCGAGGTCGAGCAGATCAAGGCCGATGCGCTGCGTGAGCGCGCCGACCTCGAGAACCAGCGCAAGCGCGTTGCCCGTGACATCGAGCAGGCCCGCAAGTTCGCCAACGAGAAGCTGCTGGGCGAGCTGCTGCCGGTGTTCGACAGCCTGGATGCCGGCTTGAAGGCGGCCGGCGATGACCCGCATCCGCTGCGCGAGGGCCTGGAGCTGACCTACAAGCAGCTGCTGAAGGTTGCCGCCGACAACGGGCTGGTCCTGCTGGACCCGATCGGCCAGCCGTTCAACCCGGAACACCACCAGGCCATCAGCCAGGTGCCGGCCCCAGACGCCGCCCCGGGCAGCGTGGTGACCGTGTTCCAGAAGGGTTACCTGCTCAACGAGCGCCTGCTGCGGCCGGCGCTGGTGGTGGTGGCCGCCGACTGACCCCTCCAGGGCCGGAAGGCGGGAATGTCCCGTCACCCGGCCCGACGCTGAACGCGCCGGGCGACCGGAAACACAGCGTTCGGGAGATGGCTTGAATGTTCCACGAGCCTCCCCCACATCGTATTCATCCACCGGCCGAACGGCCGGACTGACCCCAACAAGCATCCTCAGGAGTCTCCCCCATGGGCAAGATCATTGGTATCGACCTCGGCACCACCAACTCGTGCGTGGCGATCATGGACGGCGGCAAGGCCCGCGTCATCGAGAATTCGGAAGGCGATCGCACCACCCCGTCGATCGTCGCCTACACCAAGGACGGCGAAGTCCTGGTGGGCGCCTCGGCCAAGCGCCAGGCCGTCACCAACCCGAAGAACACCTTCTACGCGGTGAAGCGCCTGATCGGCCGCAAGTTCACCGACGCCGAAGTGCAGAAGGACATCGCCCACGTCCCGTACAGCATCCTGGCCCATGACAACGGCGATGCCTGGGTGGCCACCAGCGACGGCAAGAAGATGGCGCCGCAGGAAATCTCGGCCAAGGTGCTGGAAAAGATGAAGAAGACCGCCGAGGACTTCCTCGGTGAGAAGGTCACCGAAGCGGTCATCACCGTGCCGGCCTACTTCAACGACAGCCAGCGCCAGGCGACCAAGGATGCCGGCCGCATCGCCGGCCTGGACGTCAAGCGCATCATCAACGAGCCGACCGCGGCCGCGCTGGCCTATGGCCTGGACAAGGGCGACAACAAGGATCGCAAGATCGTGGTGTACGACCTGGGCGGCGGCACCTTCGACGTCTCGGTGATCGAGATCGCCAACGTTGACGGCGAGAAGCAGTTCGAAGTGCTGGCCACCAACGGCGACACCTTCCTGGGCGGCGAAGACTTCGACAACCGCGTCATCGAGTACCTGGTTGAAGAATTCAACAAGGACCAGGGCATCGACCTGCGCAAGGATCCGCTGGCCCTGCAGCGCCTGAAGGACGCTGCCGAGCGCGCCAAGATCGAGCTGTCCAGCGCCCAGCAGACCGAAGTGAACCTGCCGTACGTCACCGCTGACGCCTCGGGTCCGAAGCACCTGAACATCAAGCTGACCCGCGCCAAGCTGGAAGCGCTGGTGGAAGACCTGATCAAGAAGTCGATCGAGCCGTGCCGCGTCGCCCTGAACGATGCCGGCCTGCGTTCGAGCGACATCAGCGAAGTGATCCTGGTCGGTGGCCAGACCCGCATGCCGAAGGTGCAGCAGGCGGTGACCGAGTTCTTCGGCAAGGAACCGCGCAAGGACGTCAACCCGGACGAAGCCGTGGCACTGGGTGCTGCGATCCAGGGCGGCGTGCTGGGCGGCGACGTCAAGGACGTGCTGCTGCTGGACGTGACCCCGCTGTCGCTGGGTATCGAAACCATGGGCGGCGTGTTCACCAAGATCATCGAGAAGAACACCACCATCCCGACCAAGGCCTCGCAGGTGTTCTCCACCGCCGAGGACAACCAGTCGGCCGTGACCGTGCACGTGCTGCAGGGTGAGCGCGAGCAGGCCCGCTTCAACAAGTCGCTGGCCAAGTTCGACCTGTCCGGCATCGAGCCGGCCCCGCGTGGCCTGCCGCAGGTGGAAGTGTCCTTCGACATCGACGCCAACGGCATCCTGCACGTGTCGGCCAAGGACAAGAAGACCAACAAGGAACAGAAGGTCGAGATCAAGGCCGGTTCGGGCCTGTCCGAGGAAGAGATCGCACGCATGGTCGCCGACGCGGAAGCCAACCGCGAAGAAGACAAGAAGTTCCAGGAGCTGGTGCAGGCCCGCAACCAGGCCGATGCCCTGATCCACGGCACCCGCAGTGCCATCACCGAGCACGGCAGCAAGGTCGGCGGCGATGTCATCGGCAAGGTCGAGGCGGCCCTGGCCGACCTGGAAACCGCGATGAAGGGTGACGACAAGGCACAGATCGAAGCCAAGTCGAAGGTGCTGGAGGAAGCCGGCCAGTCGCTGTTCGCCGCTGCTTCGGCCGACCAGGGCGGTGCCCCGGGTGCCGACGCCGGCAACGCCGGCAAGGCGCAGGACGACGTGGTCGACGCCGAGTTCACCGAAGTCAAGGACGACAAGAAGTCCTGATCCGGACCGACACGGGACGCTGGCCATCAGCGTCCCGTTGTCGCATCAGGGTCCTGACCGCCCACCGGCGTGTCGGGGCGCCCGACGCAAGAGCGGACCTGGTTCCGCTCTTCCGCTTTGACGAATCCCGACTTTCCGGAACCAGATTCACCATATGAGCAAGCGCGATTACTACGAAGTGCTGGGCGTTGCCCGCACCGCCACCGACGACGAGCTGAAGAAGGCCTACCGTCGCTGTGCGATGAAGTTCCACCCGGACCGCAACCCGGGTGATGCGGCGGCCGAAGCCTCCTTCAAGGAGTGCAAGGAAGCCTACGAAGTGCTGTCCGATGGCAACAAGCGCCGCATGTACGACAGCCACGGCCACGCCGCGTTCGAGCACGGCATGGGCGGTGGTGGTCCGGGCGGCCCGGACATGAACGATATCTTCGGCGATATCTTCGGCAACATTTTTGGCGGTGGCGGTGGCGGTGGCGGTGGCGGTGGCGGCGGTGGGCCGCGCCAGGCCCGTCGCGGCGCCGACATCGGCTACGTGATGGAGCTGGACCTGGAAGAAGCGGTACGCGGCGTCGAGCGCCGCATCGAGATCCCGACCCTGGCCGAGTGCGGCGACTGCGATGGCAGTGGCTCCGAAGACGGCAAGGTCGAAACCTGCAATGTGTGCCATGGCCGCGGCCAGGTGCGCATCCAGCGCGGCATCTTCGCCATGCAGCAGGCCTGCCACAACTGCGGCGGCCGTGGCCAGATCATCGCCAAGCCCTGCAAGACCTGCCACGGCAACGGCCGTGTCGAGGAAGACAAGGTGCTGTCGGTGAAGGTGCCGGCGGGCGTCGATACCGGCGACCGCATCCGCCTGCAGGGTGAAGGTGAGGCCGGCCCGGCCGGTACGCCGCCGGGTGACCTGTACGTGGAAGTACGGGTGCGCGAGCATGCGATCTTCCAGCGCGATGGCGACGACCTGCACTGCGAAGTGCCGATCCGCATCTCGCAGGCGGCACTGGGCGACACCGTACGCGTGGCGACCCTCGGCGGCGAAGCGGAAATCCGCATCCCGGCCGAGACCCAGACCGGCAAGCTGTTCCGCCTGCGCGGCAAGGGCGTGCGTTCGGTGCGCAGCCGCAGCGAGGGCGACCTGTACTGCCGCGTGGTGGTGGAGACCCCGGTCAACCTCACCAACGAACAGCGCAAGCTGCTGGAGCAGTTCGAAGCCACCTTTGTCGGCGAGGAAGCACGCAAGCATTCGCCGAAGTCGGCGACGTTCATGGATGGCGTGAAGGGCTTCTGGGACCGGATGACGTCCTGAGTTTTTCAACCGAAGCGTTGAGCGGTAGCGCCGGGCCATCCCCGGCGTTTTCGTTTGCGATCAGCGGAAAAACGCCGCGGGCGTCTGCCCCAGTTGGCGCTTGAACATGCTGGTGAACGCGCTGGGGCTGTCGTAGCCCATCGCCAGCGCCACATCGATGACCTTGTCGCCGACTGCCAATCGCTCCAGGGCGGCCAGCAGGCGCGCCTGCTGCCGCCACTGCCCGAAGGTCATGCCCAGTTCGCCGGCGAAATGGCGCTGGATGGTCTTCACGTCCACCTGCAGCGCCTGGGCCCAGTCCTGCAGCGTGGCGTCGTCGGCGGGATGCTTCTGGATGTGCTGGCAGATCCTCTGCAGGCGCGGGTCGGTGGGCGAGGGCAGGTGCAGCGGCAGCACGTCCATGCGGTGCAGCTCGTCCAGCAGCAGGCGCACCACGCGACCGTCGCGGCTGTCGTCCACGTGCGCGGACTCGATCAGGCTGGCCGCCAGCAGTAGTTCGCGCAGCAGCGGCGCCACTTGTACTGCGAACGCCCCATCCGGCAGTTGCGGTGCAAAGTCCGGTTCCACGTACAGGCTGCGCATGTGCACCTCGGCGATGCAGTCCACCGCATGCACCATGCCGGCCGGAACCCAGATCGCGCGGGTGGAGGGCACGACCCAGCGGCCACCGTCCGCGCGCACCACCATCAGGCCGGACATGGCGAAGACCAGTTGGTGACGGCGATGCCGGTGTGGCGCGATGTGGGTACCGGGCGGGTAGTGCCGGGCGCGGCTGGTCACCGGGCGGTGTACCGGCACTTCGTTCCACGGCGCGGTCTCGCGGATCGGGCAGGGAGTGTCCTTTTTGCGATAGGCCATGACCCGAACGCGGCAGAAGGGAGTGGGGGCCCACCGTAGCATGCGTGGCTCGCCCCCAACCTGACTGTGTCCATGTCGACCCTGGCTTCTCCCGCAACGACCTCACGCCCGGTGGCTCCCGGCGTGCTGGCCGCCATCTCCACCTCGCATGTCGTCAACGACATGATGCAGTCGCTGATCCTGGCCATCTATCCGGTGATCAAGGGCGGCTTCAACCTCAGCTTCACCCAGATCGGCCTGATCACGCTGACCTACCAGCTCACCGCGTCGATCTTCCAGCCGTTGATCGGCATGGCCACCGACCGCCGCCCGGCACCGTACTCGCTGCCGATCGGCATGGCCTCGACCCTGTGCGGCATGCTGCTGCTCGGCTTTGCGCCGAACTACGCGGTGGTGCTGATGGCTGCGGCGATGGTCGGCATTGGTTCGGCCATCTTCCACCCGGAGGCCTCGCGCATCGCCCGGCTGGCCTCGGGCGGTCGCCATGGCTTCGCGCAGTCGGTGTTCCAGGTGGGTGGCAACTTCGGGACCGCGCTGGGGCCGTTGATCGCTGCGGCCGTGATCGTGCCGTATGGCCAGCGTGCCGCATCATGGTTTGCCGGCGCCGCGCTGATCGGCATCGCGCTGCTGACCTATGTTGGCCGCTGGTATGCACTGCACCTGGGCACACCGCGTCCGGCCAACACCGCGTCTATGGCCCCGCGGCATTCGTCGCGCACCGTGGCCAAGGTGCTGGCGATCCTGCTGGTGCTGATCTTCAGCAAGTACTTCTACATGGCCAGCATCGGCAGCTACTTCACCTTCTACCTGATCCACCACTTCGGCATTCCGGTGGCACAGGCGCAACTGCATCTGTTCGCGTTCCTGGTGGCGTCTGCCGCCGGTGGTTTCCTCGGCGGCCCGCTGGGTGACCGCATCGGCCGCAAGCCGATCATCTGGACCTCGATCCTCGGCGTGGCCCCGTTCGCGCTGATGCTGCCGCACGCCGATCTGCTATGGACCACAGTGCTGGCAGTGCTGATCGGCTTTGTGCTCTCCTCGGCGTTCTCGGCCATCGTGGTGTACGCGCAGGAGATGATGCCGCACCGCATCGGCATGGTGTCCGGCCTGTTCTTCGGCTTTGCATTCGGCATGGGCGGGCTTGGCGCGGCCGTGCTGGGCATGCTGGCAGACAGGACCAGCATTGAATTCGTCTATCAGCTGACCGCGTTCCTGCCGCTGCTCGGTATCGTCGCAGCGTGGCTGCCACCGTCGCGGCCTGCTGCTCACTGAGGGGTTTGGGTTTGCAGGGCTTGCAGCCCTGCACCTGCAGAGGCAACGTCAACAGCAGAAGCGGGCTATCCGTGGGTTGGCGGGGTGGGGCCGGTTGCAGGGGACGCCGTAAACCCATCCCTGGGGGCTTGGCCGCGGCATCCATGCCGCGGACACCCCTGCAACCGGACCCACCCCGCCTTCGACAGTTTTCTGCGATCCGTCGGAACAGCTCGTGGGGTCAGATCCGTTTTCCGAAGGAAAACGGATCTGACCCCGATTTATTTCGGTATCCCACAGATGTGCCGACCAACGGTCCTGACCACCCACACCGCCCCGCCATCCCACGGAATGCGGCTCTTGATCTTGCTTCGGCTTCGCCTTCGGCAGGTGCAGGGCTGCAAGCCCTGCCGAAAACTCCCTTGGGCGTAGAATGCGGCCATGAGCGAATCCCTTGATAACCACCTGGTCCACGGCCGCCGCCAGCGGCCGGATGGGCCGTCGCCGATCGATGTCATCTCGGTCCAGTCGCAACTTGTGTACGGCCACGCCGGCAACAGTGCCGCCGTCCCGCCGATGCGCGCACTGGGCGTGCGCGTCGCCGAAATCCCGACCGTGCTGCTGAGCAATGCGCCGTTCTACGACACTACGCGGGGCCGCGTGCTGCCCGCCGACTGGTTTGCCGACCTGCTGCTGGGTACCCACGAGCGTGGCCTGCCGCAGCGGGCGAAGATGCTGGTGTCCGGCTACTTCGGCAGCACCGCCAACGGTGCGGCCTTCGCCGACTGGCTGGACAACATCCTGCCGGCCTGCCCACAGCTGCGTTACTGCCTGGACCCGGTGATCGGTGATACCCATACCGGACCCTACGTGGAACCGGGCCTGGAAGCGATCTTCGCCGAGCGCCTGCTGCCCCACGCCTGGCTGGTGACGCCCAATGCCTTCGAACTGAATCGCCTGACCGGCATGCCGGCACTGGCCGAGGCCGATGCCATCGCCGCCGCGCGCACGCTGCTGGATCGTGGCCCGCACTGGGTGATCGCGCACAGCGTAGGCGGCAACCCGGGTGAGCTGGTCACCCTGGCGGTCGGGCACGAGGAAACCTGGCGCTGGACCTCACCGCTGCTGCCGGTGGACGTGGCCGGTACCGGTGACGTGCTGATGTCGCTGGTGGTGTCGTTCCTGCTGCGCGGTGAGTCGATGCAGCAGGCGATTTCGCGCGCGATTGCCGGCACCCATGCGGCGCTGGAGGCGACCCTGGACAACGGCTTCGAGGAGTTTGACGTGATCGCTGCCGCGCCGGCGGCGCTGGCCGAAGGAACGCGCTTCCGCGCTGAACGCGTGGCATGAGCGGCCTGGATCCACGCACGCCGCGCACGGTCGGCATCGTCGGCAGTGCTGGTGCCTATGGGCGCTGGCTGTGCCGCTTCTTCCAGCAGCACCTGCAGCTGCAGGTGATCGGCCATGACCCGGCCGACCCGGACTCGCACACGCCGGAACACCTGCTGGCGCAGGCCGATGTACTGGTGTTCTCGGCACCGATCCGGCACACGCCGGCGTTGATCGCCGAGTACGTGCGGCAATCGGCGGGCCGCGAGCAGGGCAGGCTGTGGCTGGATGTGACCTCGGTAAAGGAGGCACCGGTGCAGGCGATGCTGGCCTCGCAGGCCGAAGTGGTCGGACTGCACCCGATGACCGCGCCACCCAAGGCGCCGACCCTGAAGGGGCGGGTGATGGTGGTCTGCGAAGCGCGGCTGCAGCACTGGCGGGCATGGGTCGATACGCTGTGCACCGCGCTGCAGGCCGAGTGCGTGCGCGCGACGCCGCAGCACCACGACCAGATGATGGCGCTGGTGCAGGCGATGGTGCATGCCACCCACCTGGCGCAGGCAGGCGTGCTGCGCCAGTACCAGCCGCAGCTGGGGGATCTGGCCGCGATGATGCCGTACCGTTCGGCGTCGTTCGAGCTGGACACGGCGATCATCTCGCGCATCCTGTCGCTGAATCCGGCGATCTACGAAGACATCCAGTTCGGCAACCCGTACGTGGCGCCGATGCTGGAGCGGCTGGTGGGGCAGCTGCAGGCCCTGCAGGTGCAGGTCGGACAGGGCGACGACGGCGCACGGGCTGCATTCCGTGAGCAGCTGCTGTCAGCCAATCGCAGTGCCTTCGGCGAGCAGGCCCTGGCGGATGGCAACTACACGTTCGAACGCGTGGGGTATCTGCTGGCCGATCTGACCGAGCGCAACGCGCTGTCGGTGCACCTGCCGGAGGACCGGCCTGGCTCGCTGCGCGAGCTGTTGAACGTGTTCGAGCAGCATGGCATCAGCCTGGCTTCGATCCATTCCTCGCGCACGCCCGGCGGTGAAGTGCACTTCCGCATCGGATTTGTGGCCGGCAGCGATCCGGCGGCGATCACCCGGGCCGCGGCCGACGTGGACGCCAGCGGCATCGGACGGGTGCTGGGCTGAATTCATCCACAGGCGGTGTGGATGGTTTCTGAGCAAACGTGTGGATAACCCTGCGCAGCCCTTGTCAGGCAAGGCTGTCAAGATGCTTGGTGAAAAATTGATCACGCCTTCTTGTGGAGTCGAGCCTTGCTCGACTGCCCTTGGCAAAGCGCGTGTCGACCGAGGTCGACCCCTACCAGAGCAGGGCGACACGGCCAGTGCCCACCAAGGTGGGCAGCGCTAGATCATCAACCGCAGTTCGCCACCGCTGGTGGTGAATTCGCGGCCATTGCGAACCAGATGACGCCCGTCATCCAGCTCGTAACGCGGCGTGGATTCAGAGTGATGCCCGCTGCCATTCGCCTCGGGCTTGAACTCGATGATGATGTGGCTTTCGCCATTGCTGTCGACTGCAGGGAACTGACGGAACGACATCGCGTACCTCCTTCAGCGGATGCTGCTGATGCGAGGCCAGCTTGGTCCGGCCGATGTTAGCCGGCCGTCATCAATCGATGAACTGCAGTCGTGCCAGTTCAGCGTACAGTCCGCCTTCGGCCAGAAGCTGGGCATGGGTACCTTCGGCCACGATGCGGCCCTGGTCCATCACCACGATGCGGTCGGCCTTGAGCACGGTGGCCAGGCGGTGGGCGATGACCACCGTGGTGCGACCGGCCATCAGCCGCTCCAGCGCCTGCTGCACGCTGTGCTCGCTCTGTGCGTCCAGCGCGCTGGTGGCTTCATCGAGCAGCAGGATCGGCGCGTCCTTCAGCAGTGCGCGGGCAATCGCCACGCGCTGCTGCTGGCCACCGGACAGGCGCGCACCGCGTTCGCCCAGCTCACTGTCGTAGCCCTGCGGCAACGCGCGCAGGAAGCCATCGGCCTCGGCCGCACGCGCGGCAGCTTCGACCTCGGCGTCACTGGCCTGCAGGCGGCCATAGCGGATGTTGTCGCGCGCACTGGCCGCGAACAGCGTCGGCTGCTGCGGCACCAGCGCCAGCTGCGCGCGCAGCTCGGCCGGATCGACCTGGCGTACGTCGATGCCATCCACGCAGATGCGGCCGCTGGCCGGATCGTGGAAGCGCAGCAGCATCGACAGCACCGTGCTCTTGCCCGCGCCCGACGGGCCGACCAGGGCCACCGTCTCGCCCGGGCGGACATGCAGGTTGAAGTGGTCCAGCGCGGCCTGGTCCGGACGTTGCGGATAGTGGAACACCACGTCGTCGAACTGGATTTCGCCGCGCAATGGTTGCGGCAGAACGTGCGGCTGCGCCGGCGCACGGATCTCGATGTCTTCCTGCAGCAGCTCGCCAATGCGGCCCATGCCACCGGCTGCACGCTGCAGTTCGTTCCACACTTCGGCCAGCGCGCCCACCGAGCCGCCGCCGATCAGCGCGTACAGCACGAACTGCCCCAGCGTGCCGGCACTGAGGCGCCCGTCGATGACATCGTGCGCGCCCAGCCACAGCACGCCAACGATGGCGCCGAACACCAGCAGGATGGCGCTGGCGGTGACCAGCGACTGCGCACCGATGCGTCGGCGCGCGGCGCCGATGGCATCGCCCAGTGCCTTGTCGAAGCGTCCGCGCTCGTAAGGCTCGCGTGCATGTGCCTGCACCGTGCGCACGGCGCCCAGCGTCTCGCTGGCCAGGCTGTTGGCATCGGCGATGCGGTCCTGGCTGCTGCGTGCAACCGTGCGCAGCTTGCGCGCGCCGATGATGATCGGCAGTACCGCCAGTGGGATGCCGAGCAGCGACCATGCCGCCAGCCTGGGGCTGGTGACGAACAGCATGGCCAGGCTGCCGACCACGGTGACGCTGCTGCGCAGGGCGACCGACATGGTCGAGCCGACCACGCTGCGCAGCAGTTCGCTGTCAGCGGTCAGGCGCGAGACCAGTTCGCCGCTGCGGCTGCGGTCATGGAAACCGGCACCGAGCTGGATCAGGTGTGCGTACAGGCGGCTGCGCAGGTCGGCCACGACTTTTTCGCCAAGCAGCGACACGAAGAAGAACCGCGCGGCCGTTGCCAGTGCCAGCACCACCGCCACCAGCATCAGCAGGGCGAAGGCACGGTTGATCTGGCCACCGCTGGTGAAGCCGTGGTCGATCATCTGCTTCACGGCGGGGGGCAGGCTCAGCGTGGCGGCCGAAGAGACCGCCAGCGCCAGCAGCCAGGCGGTGAACAGCCCGCTGTGGCGGCGCACGAACGGCCACAGCGTCCTCAGGCTGCCGAGGCGGCGCAGCGGTGGGGCCGAGGCGGGGGCGTCGTCCTTGTCAGTCATCCTGGTCGTCGTCTTGTATGCGGATACGGTCACGGGTGGCGTCGCGCAGGCGGATTTTCAATGCATCGACCTGATCGGCCGGCAATTCGACCCGCAGGCACACGCCGTTGGCATCGAACTGTTCATCGCGCTTCACGGCGCCGAAGCTGGGAAGAGTGGCATGCAGGGTGCCCAGATCCTCGAAGCCGGCCAACAGCTGCAGCCGGGCCATCGCCACCAGCGGCAAGCGCGGGGCGGTACGCAGGCATTCGGCGGCGGCGCCACCATAGGCGCGCACCAGTCCACCGGCGCCCAGCTTGATGCCGCCGAACCAGCGCGTCACGACCACCATCACCCGGTCGAAGCCCTGGCCGTCGATCGCAGCCAGGATCGGCCGCCCAGCGGTGCCGGCGGGCTCGCCATCGTCACTGGAGCGGTAGTCCTGGCCGTGCCGGTAGGCCCAGCAGTTGTGGGTTGCGTCGGCTACGGCCACCTGTTGCAGGAACGCCAATGCTGCCGCGGCGCCATCGATCGGCGCGGCATGGGCAATGAAGCGGCTGTGTTTGACTTCCAGCGTGTGGCTTACCGGCTGGGCGAGGGTATCGGGCATTCCCGCCATTCTACGGGGTCGCCGGAGGTCACTGCCCGCTTCAGTCGTCCAGCAGCGGGCGCAGGTCGCGCGGCAGGCGCGCTTCCGGATACTGCTGCACATAGCGCTCCAGGCTGGCGCGGGCCAGGTCGCGCTGGCCGTCATCGCGGCGCGCGCGGATCTTCTGCAGCCACTGCCGTCGCGGCAGCTGTGCATCGGCGTCCACCTCGGCCTGCACGGCATCCGCACTGAGCCGCGCGTCGGCGCCCCGGCGCATGACGCCGGGCGCGGAGCGGCTCGGGGCCTGCCGCTTCATCGAGGTGATCTCTACCCGATCCAGTGCCTGCGCCCGTTCCGCATCGGCAGCATTGGCCACTGGCGCCTCGGCGCTGCGTGCTTTCAGCGCCCCTGCCGGGGCCGGCGCCAATGCCGGTGCAGGTGCCGAATAGGCAGCCGGTGCGGGAGGCGCGGGCGGTGCCGCTGCCGGTGCGGTGGCCGGACCAGGCGGGAGCGCCGCAAAGGACGTATCGGCGGCCGCATCCGCCGCCATCGATCGTGCAGCCTGGGCCGGAGCTTCAGCAGTCTCGGTCGGCGCAGGCTTGGCTACCCGCGCGACGGACGGCGCCGGGGGAGCGGCAACAGGGGCCGCCTCGGGTGCTGCAGGTTCGGTGGTCGTTTCCGATGCGGCAACCGCGCTGTCGGCTGGACTGCTCCCAGCGGCCTGATCGGCGGCCGCGACGTCTGCCGCAGCGGGCGCCGCGGCAACAGCGGCCTCGCCTGCCGGAACCGGCGGCGGTTCCGGGCGCAGCTGCCAGGCGATGCCGATGGCGAACACCATCGAGGCGGCGATGCCGAACACCGCCGGCCAACGCGGACGTGTGCGCTGCCTGCGCGGCGCCTCGGCGGAGACAGCAGCATCGGCCACCGGTGCGTGCACGGCAGCGCGCGCCGCGGCCAGGATGGTGGCGTCCAGCGCGGCCGGCGGGGCCTGTTCGACGCGACGGCCGAGCAGGCGCGCCAGCTCGCGTTCTTCCGGCGTCAGCGGTTCGTCTCGGTTCATGCGTTCAATCCCGCACGCAGCTTGTCCATCGCATAGCGCAGCCGCGATTTCACGGTTTCCCGGCCTACGCCGGTGATCTGGCCGATCTCCTCCAGGCTCAGTTCCTGATCCAGCCGCAGCTGCAGCACTTCGCGCTGCTCGGGCGGCAGTTGCTCCATCGCCAGCTGGATGCGGCGACGTTGTTCGAATTCGGAAAGCTCGGCTTCCGGGGTCTGCCCGTCCTCGATCGCGGCCAGGCGCAGGTCGGCGTCGGCCGGTGCGGCAGGGCGATGGCGAGCGGCCCGCCAGTGGTCGTTCAGGCGGTTGTGGGCGATGCGGAACAGCCAGGTGCTGAATGCAGCGTCAGGCTGCCAGCCCGCGCGCGCGCTGATCACCCGCTGCCAGACATCCTGGAAGATCTCCTCGGCCAACGCGTTGTCGCGCAGTTGCCGCAGCAGGAAGCCGAACAGGCGCTTGCGATGGCGTGCATACAGGCTTTCGAACGCGCGCAGGTCGCCACCGGCCCAGGCCAGCATCAAGGCTTCATCGGTTGGCAGTGCGCTGGCTTCCACGGCGTACAGGGTAAGGCCTGCAGGCGGTGGCGCATAGCCGGTGACGGGGGCGGGCAGGGCGAGGTTCATGGCGTGGAAGCGGCTACGGGCAGGAGGAAAAACGTACGGGCGCACGATTCGGGGTTTACGGGCTTCCATTGCCCCCCGGGTGGCGCGCTATGCTCGGCGGCTCAGGGGAGGCGACGCACAGACGGCGCCGAGAGATTGTCATTTGTCCACGCACGTTGAACCGGCGGAAGAGCCACCACACGAGGCCGTGCTGAGCACGGCGCTGGTGCGCGCATTGCATGCGCTGCTGCCGGACTCGGCCGTGGTCCGCGTTGGCTGGGATGACCCGCAGCTGGGCCGCGGACAGGGCGGCTGGCCGGCTGTCGCGGCGGCCGACGCGTTGACGGTGCCCGGCGTGGGCAACGGTTGCCATGGCTGGGAATATGACGGTGCCCGCCTGCAGTTGTCGGTCGAAGGCGCCGTGCCTTCAGCGGCGTGGTGGGGGCTGGCCCGGCAGGCCATGGAGCTGGCGTTGCAGCGCGGTCGCCAGGCCGGGCAGATCAAGGCGCTGGAAGAAGCTGAACGGCTGCAGCAGGCGCTGTTCCAGATCGCCGATCTGGCTGGCGCCGACCTGGAGATGTCGGAGATGCTGCGTCACGTGCACGGCGTGCTTGGCACGCTGATGTACGCGGAAAACTGCTACATCGTCGAGTACGACGATGTCCGCGACCAGATCCGCTTCCTGTACTTCGCCGACCAGGTCGATGACTTCGTCGCCGATCCGTCGCAGAGCCATGACGCCGACGAGATGCCGCGCAGCCTGACCGTGGCGTTGCTGCGCCACGGCAAGCCGCTCAGCGGCCCCTCGCGCGAGTTGCTGGCGCGCGTGGTCGAGCAGGAGCACGACCCGCAGCGTGGACCGGAGAGCCTCGACTGGCTGGGCGTGCCGATGCTGCGCGATGGCCGGGTATGCGGCGCCATCGTGGTGCAGAGCTATGAGCTGGCGGCCCGTTATGGCGAGGCCGAGCGGGCGCTGCTGGGTTTTGTCGCGCAGCACGTGCAGACCGCGATGGACCGGCGCCAGGCGCAGGTCCGGCTGGAACAGCAGGTGGAGCGGCGCACGCTGGAGCTGCAGCGTGCCAACCACAGCCTGCAGGATGAAGTGGCCGAGCGCCGCCGCGCAGAGCAGCTGCAGACCGCGCTGTACAACATCGCCGAGATGGCGATGTCGGCCGACAGCCTGGCCCAGTTCTACGGGCAGGTGCATGGCGTGGTCGGGCGCCTGCTTGACGCGCGCAATTTCTACATCGCGCTGGTGAACGGGGCCGGCAGCGGCCTGGACTTCGTCTACTCGGTGGACGAGCACAACGCCAGCCGTGCGCCACGCCCGTTCAGCCGCGGCCTGACCGAGTACGTAGTGCGCAACCGGCGTCCGTTGCTGGCTTCGCGGCAGCAGATCGACGCACTGCTGGCCAGCGGTGAAGTGCGCGAATCGGGCGCACGTTCGCATTGCTGGCTGGGTGTGCCGCTGCTTCGCGATGACGAGGTGGTCGGCGCGATCGTGGTGCAGAGCTACAGCGAGAACAGCACGTTCAGCGTGCACGATCAGCGCTTGTTGACCTTCGTTGCACAGAACATCGGAACCGGGCTGGCGCGCCAGCGCGACCAGCAGCAGCTGCGTTCGGCGCATGCCGAGCTGGAAAAGCGCGTGGAGGAACGTACCCGCGAGCTGGCCGAGGTCAACGAGAAGCTGCTCGGGCAGATCGGCGAGCGCCTGCGTGCCGAGCAGCGCCTGACCCATCAGGCCATGCACGATGCGCTGACCGGCCTGCCCAACCGCCTGCACCTGCTCGATCGCCTGCAGGATGCGTTGGCGCTGGCCAAGCGCGAGGGTGGGCCAGTGTTCGCCGTGTTGTTCCTCGACCTGGACCGCTTCAAGCTGGTCAACGACAGCATCGGCCACGCTGCCGGCGATCGCATGCTGGTGGAGGTGGCCAAGCGCATCGTATCGATGGCCGGCACCGATGACGTGGTGGCGCGGCTGGGCGGCGATGAGTTCGCGGTGCTGCTGCAGTGTCCGCAGGGGCTGGCACAGGCGCTGGAGTTCGGCCAGCGGCTGTTGCTGGCACTGCAGGAATCGATGTGGATCGCCGGGCGCGAACTGTTCCCGTCCGGCAGCCTCGGCATCGCCTTGTGGAACCCGCGCTACCGGACCGGTGAAGAACTGCTGCGCGACGCAGACGCGGCGATGTACCGGGCCAAGGCGCAGGGTCATGACCGCTGCGCGATCTTCGACGAAGACATGCGCGAAGAAGCGATGCGCAGCCTGGACCTGGAAGCGGATCTGCGGCGTGCGATCAACAACCGCGACTTCGTGCCGTTCTACCAGCCGATCGTGCGCCTGTCCGATGGCGAAGTGGTGGGGCACGAGGCCTTGCTGCGCTGGCGCCACGAGCGTCGTGGCCTGTTGCTGCCCGGGGCGTTCCTGGAGCTGGGCGAGGAAAGCGGCCTGATCGAGCAGGTCGACTGGCTGATCTACGAACAGGTCATCGCGGGACTGGCCGAAGGCGGCCACGGCTATGTCTCGGTGAACGTATCGCCACGCCATTTCCGCTCGGCCGAGTTCAGTGGCCGCCTGTTCGGTCTGCTCGATGCATGCGGCGCCGACCCGCGCCGGCTGCGCCTGGAGATTACCGAGGTGGCGCTGCTGGATGATGGCCCGCACACGCTGCGCATCCTGCAGGGCCTGCGCGAGCGTGGCATCCAGGTGCAGCTGGACGATTTCGGTACCGGCTTCTCGGCGCTGTCCTACCTGCACCGCTTCCCGATCAGCACGTTGAAGATCGACCAGAGCTTCATCGCCGGCCTGCATGGGCCGGAAGTGCAGAGCACGCGCGCGCTGGTCGAGGGCGTGCTGTCACTGGCCCGCACCTTGGGCATCGAAACCATCGGCGAAGGCATCGAGACCGAAGCGCAGCGGCAGACGCTGCGCGAACTTGGTTGCGACTACGGCCAGGGCTACCTGCTGGGCCGCCCGGCGCCGTGGGACGGCGCGGTGGCCTGAGCCACCGCGCCGGGTCGCCTCAGCGCAGGGCGGAGCGACGCTTCTCGTCGATCCACTTGGAAGCCTGGGCCGGCTGGTAGTTCTGCATCCACTCCAGCATTTCCTCGATGTCCGAGCCGTACCACAGGTCCTGGCGCTGGTCCGGATGCAGGAAGCGCTCTTCCACCATGCGATCGATCATGCCGATCAGCGGGGCGTAGAAGCCTTCCACGTCGAGGAAGGCGCATGGCTTGTTGCCGATGCCCAGCTGGCGCCAGGTCAGCATCTCGAAGATCTCTTCCATGGTGCCGAAGCCGCCGGGCAGGGCGACGAAGCCATCGGCGAGGTCGAACATGCGCGACTTGCGCTCATGCATCGAACCGACGATCTCCAGTTCGGTCAGGCCGCGGTGGGCCACTTCCCAGTCGGCCAGCTGGCGCGGGATCACGCCGGTCACCTCCCCGCCGGCGGCGAGCACGGCATTGGCCACGGTTCCCATCAGGCCGACGTTGCCGCCGCCATACACCAGGCGCAGGCCGTCACGGGCGATGCGATCACCCAGGGCAATGGCGCGTTCGGTGTAGGCCGGCTTGCTGCCAGCGTTGGAACCACAGTACACACAGATCGATTTCATGGATCTTCCTGTCTCTTGGCCGGAAACGAAAACGCCCCGTCGCCAACCGCAGGGCGGTCAGGGACGGGGTGTCGGTGGATTATGAGGCCTTGACAGGCCTTCTGTAGAGCCGAGCCACGCTCGGCTGCGCTTCGTTCAGATCGCGGCAAAGGCTGAGTCGAGCATGGCTCGACTCTACAAACGCCAAGCAGGCTTACGCGGCAGCCGCCTGTTCGCGACGCGGGCCTTCACGCAGGGCGCGGCCCACCATGCCGACCAGCAGGTCCAGCTCATCGCTGTCCATGCCGAAGTGCGGGGTGAAGCGCAGCGAATTCTCGCCGCCGTGGATCACGTTGATGCCGTGCTGGCGCAGCCATTCCTCGGTGGAATTGGCGCCGTAGCACTTGAACTGCGGGGCCAGCTCGCAGGAGAACAGCAGGCCGGTGCCCTGCACCTTGGTGATCAGGCCACCCAGTTCGCTCTTGAGCTGTTCCAGCTTGCGCACGGCCTCGGCACCGCGTTCGGCGATGTTGGCACGCACCTGCGGGGTCAGCTGCGCCAGGGTGGCACAGGCCACGTCCAGCGCGCGTGGGTTGCTGGTCATGGTGTTGCCGTAGATGCCCTTGCGGTACAGCTGCGCGGCGTGCTCGGTCACCGCCAGCACCGACAGCGGGTACTGCGCGGCGTTGAGCGCCTTGGAGTAGGTCTCCATGTCCGGCGGATCCAGGCCTTCGAAGCCCGGGTAATCGACCACCGACAGCACGCCATGCGCGCGCAGACCAGCCTGGATCGAGTCCAGCAGCAGCAGGCTGCCGTGCGCACGGGTCAGCTCACGGGCCACGGCATAGAACGCCGGCGGCACCGAACGGCCCGGGTCGCCTTCGCCCATTACCGGTTCCAGGAACACCGCCTCGATGAACCACTGGTTGCGTGCGGCGTCCTCGAACACCTTGCGCAGGCCGGCCTCGTCGTACGGCGCCACGGTGATCACCGAATCCTCGCCGCGGTAGCTGGCCAGGTGCTGCATGTAGCTCTTGCGGCTGGAATCGGAATACAGGGCAGGGCGGTCGGTACGGCCATGGAAGCTGCCCTTGACCACCACGCGCTTGATCGTGGCGCCGGCGTGGCGCGCGCCCGGGTCGGTCTGCAGCTTGGCGTTGACGTCGGCGATGCGCGCGGCCAGGCCAACCGCCTCGGAGCCGGAATTCAGGCACATGAAGCGCGCGAACGGGCAGCCGCCACGGCGGTGGCCGATCTCGGCGCGCAGGGCCGTGATGAAGCGCTGCTGCGACAGGCTGGGGGTCATGATGTTGGCCATCACCTGTGGGCGTGCCATCGCCTCCAGCACGGCATCCGGGGTGTGCCCGAAGCCGAGCATGCCGTAGCCGCCGGCGTCGTACAGCACCGCGCCCTTCAGGGTGACCACCCAGGGGCCACGCGCGGCCAGCGCCACGTACGGGGTCACTGCATCATCGGCGTAGAAATTGACGAAGCCGTCCTGCATCGCGTCGATCTGCGCCTGTTCGTCCTGCGCCAGCAGCGGCCCCAGGTCGGCCTGCACGCGCGCGAACTCCTCGGCGGCGGCATCCACTGCGGCGATCAGCTGCGGGTGGCGGACGGACAGGGCGGTCAGGGTGGCGTCGTCCAGGCCGGTGGTGAGGCGGGTGCCGGGCTGGGTGCGCAGGGGGGCGAGGCGTTCGATGAAGCTCATTGCAGATCTCCTGAAACGATGGGTCGCACGGGCCTTCAAAAGCAAAACGCGCGTCAACGCGCGCTTGGGGGCAGGCTCGTGCAGCGGACTTCCGACTCGATGCTAGCACTTGTTTTTTTGCGCGATAACCCCGCAAAAACCTGCTGCATAGCAGCATTTTGCGCGACGTTCGCCGCGAAGCACGCCGGCTCGCAGACGCTGGACGTACAATGCGCGCCATTGTCGACCTGTTGCCGCCCACTGCCTTGAAGAAGTCCGATTTCAACTACGACCTGCCGGCCGAACTGATCGCGCAGGCGCCCCTGGCCGAGCGTTCCGCCAGCCGCCTGCTGCTGGTGCCGCAAGCCCCCGCCGCGTTCACCGACCTGCAGGTGCGTGACCTTCCGTCGCTGCTGCAGCCGGGCGACCTGCTGGTGTTCAACGACACCCGGGTGATCCCGGCGCGCCTGTTCGGGCAGAAGGCCAGCGGCGGCCGCGTGGAGATCCTGATCGAGCGCTTGCTCGGCGGCCAGCAGGCCCGTGCCCAGGTCGGCGCCAGCAAGTCGCCGAAGGCCGGCAGCCGCATCGCGCTGGATGCCGGTGGCGAAGCCGAGGTGCTGGGCCGCGATGGCGAGTTCTACGTGCTGCAGTTCCACGTGCCCGAGTCGCTGGAGCAGTGGCTGCTGCATGCCGGCCGCCTGCCGCTGCCGCCGTACATCCAGCGCGAGCCGGGCGTGGACGACCGCGAGCGCTACCAGACCGTGTTCGCGCGTGAAGTGGGCGCGGTGGCGGCACCGACCGCGGGCCTGCATTTCGACGAACCGTTGCTGGCCGCACTGAAGGAAAAGGGCGTGGAGTTCGGCCACGTCACCCTGCACGTGGGCGCGGGCACCTTCCAGCCGGTGCGTGCCGAAGACCTGAAGGACCACGTGATGCACCGCGAGTGGCTGAATGTCGGTGCCGAACTGGTGCAGCAGGTGCGGCGCACGCGCGCCGCCGGCGGCCGCGTGATCGGCGTCGGCACCACCGTGGTGCGCGCGCTGGAAAGCGCGATGCGCGATGGCGAGCTGCTGCCGTTCGCCGGCGAGACGCAGATCTTCATCACCCCCGGCTACCGCATCCGCAGCGTGGACGCGATGGTGACCAACTTCCACCTGCCGGAAAGCACGCTGCTGATGATGATCTCCGCGTTTGCCGGCAAGGAGCGCGTGTTCGAGGCCTACCAGCACGCGATCGAGCAGCGCTACCGCTTCTTCAGCTACGGCGACGCGATGCTGCTGTTCCCGCAGGCGGGGTAGCGCGCCCCGGGAGGGCAGGGGCCCCCTGTGGGTGCGCACCTTGGTGCGCACGCCTTCTTGGGAGACAATAGGCAACTATTTGCCCCAATGACCGCTCCATGTCCCGACTGCAGTTCCAGCTCCAGACCCGCGACGGCCGTGCCCGCCGTGGCCGCCTGACCTTCCCGCGTGGCACGGTGGAAACGCCGGCCTTCATGCCGGTGGGGACCTATGGCTCGGTCAAGGGCATCCTGCCGGACCAGGTGCGCGCGCTGGGCGCCGAGATCATCCTCGGCAATACCTTCCACCTGTACCTGCGCCCGGGCCTGGACATCATCGCCGACCACGGCGGCCTGCACGGCTTCTGCCGCTGGGATGGCCCGATCCTGACCGACTCCGGCGGCTTCCAGGTGTTCTCGCTGGCGCACCGCCGCAAGATCACCGAGCAGGGCGTGACCTTCGCCTCGCCGACCGACGGCGCACGGGTCTTCCTCGGTCCCGAGGAGAGCATGAAGATCCAGAAGGTGCTCGATTCGGACATCGTGATGATCTTCGACGAATGCACCCCGTACCCGGCCACCGAGGACGTTGCCCGCCGTTCGATGGAGTTGAGCCTGCGCTGGGCGCAGCGCAGCCGCAACGCGCATGACGAACTGGGCAACGACGCGGCCCTGTTCGGCATCGTCCAGGGCGGCGTGCATACCGACCTGCGCAGCCGCTCGGCCGATGCCCTGCAGGCGATCGGCTTCGACGGCTACGCCATCGGCGGCCTGGCCGTGGGCGAGCCGGAGCACGAGCGCAACGCCATGCTCGACCACCTGGACCCGGAGCTGCCGGGCGACCGCCCGCGCTACCTGATGGGCGTGGGCCGGCCGGAGGACCTGGTCGAGGGTGTCGCACGTGGCGTGGACATGTTCGATTGCGTGATGCCGACCCGCAACGCCCGCAACGGCCACTATTTCACCTCGTTCGGCACCGTCCGCATCCGCAACTCCCAGTACGCGCGCGACATGGACCCGATCGAGCCGGGTTGTGGCTGCGTGGCCTGCACCGGCGGCTACACCCGTTCCTACCTGCGCCACCTGGACCGCTGCAACGAGATGCTGGCGCCGATGCTGGGCACCCTGCACAACCTGTTCTACTACGAAAAGCTGATGGCCGACATCCGCGCGGCGATCGAGGCGGGAACCTTCCTGGCCTTCCGTGAGTCCTTCTACGCGGCACGCGGGGCGGTGGCCCCGCCGCTGTAACCCGAACGCCCCCTGCCAAACGGCCCAAGGACGAACGCCCGGGGCCGTGGCATACTTCAAGGCTGACCCAGATCCGCGGTCGACACCCCCGTCCCTGAAGGGACGGGAGCGCCGCCCAACCAAAGGACCAACGATGAACCTGCTTGCTTTCCTGATTCCCGCCGCCCACGCCCAGGCCGCCGGCGGCCAACCGCAGGGCATGGGCCTGACCACGCTGCTGTTCCCGATCATCCTGATCGCCATCATGTACTTCCTGATGATCCGCCCGCAGATGAAGCGGCAGAAGGAACACAAGTCCATGCTGGAGAAGATCAAGCGTGGCGACGAAGTGCTGACCAACGGTGGCATCGCCGGCAAGGTCACCGACATCGGCGACAACTTCATCACCATCGAAGTGGCCGAGAACGTGCGCATCCGCGTGCAGAAGGGCGCTGTCGGCAGCGTGCTGCCGACCGGCACCCTGGATTCGGCCAAGTAAGCCACTCCCTTTCCGAAGCACAACCGCGGCGCCGGGGATGGCGCCGCGCGGGACCCAAGCAATGCTCGAATTTCCACGCTGGAAGTACGTCGTCATCCTGATCGTACTGGCGCTCAGTGCGCTGTACGCGCTGCCCAACATCTACCAGAAGGACCCGGCCATCCAGATCACCGCCAACCGTGGCGGGCAGATCGACGATGCGCTGCGCGACCGTGTGCTGGCCGACCTGAAGAAGGCCGGGGTCACTGCCATCGGTGCCGAAAAGGAAGGGGAAAGCCTGATCGTCCGTCTGCCGGACCTGAAGTCGCAGTCTGCGGCCAGCGATGCCCTGCGCGACACCGTCGGCGAGAAGTACACGGTGGCCCTGAACCTGGCCTCGACCGTGCCGGACTGGCTGGCCCGGCTGGGCGGTCGCCCGATGGTGCTCGGCCTGGACCTTCAGGGTGGCGTGCACTTCGTGCTGCAGGTCGACCAGAAGGCCGCCCTCGACAAGCGCCTGGATGCCTACACCGAAGACGTGCGCGGCACCCTGCGTGACGCCCGCATCGCCTACCAGTCGGTGGAGCGCCGTGCGGACAACAGCATCGTGGCCAACCTGAGCCCGTCCGCCGGTGACGACGCCGCGCAGCGTGCCCGTGCCGCCCTGGTCAAGGCACAGCCGACGCTCGGCTATGACGTCAGCGGCAACCGCATCACGGTCACCGTGCCGGAGACCGAGATCACGCAGATCGCCAACGGCGCCATCGAGCAGAACATCAACACCCTGCGCAACCGCGTGAACCAGCTCGGCGTGGCCGAGCCGATCATCCAGCGCCAGGGTGCCGACCGTGTGGTCGTGCAGCTGCCGGGCGTGCAGGACACCGCCGAAGCCAAGCGCATGATCGGCGCCACCGCCACCCTGGAGTACCGCGCGGTGGTCGAGGGCAATGCGCAGGACGCCATCAATTCCGGCCGCATCCCGCCGGAAGCGAAGGTCTACCAGCAGCGTGATGGCCGCGGCCCGATCCTGCTGAACAAGCGCGTGATCGTCACCGGTGACCAGATGGTCGGCGCGCAGGCGGTGACCGATTCGAACAGTGGCTCCCCGGCCGTCAGCGTGACGCTGAACAATGTCGGCGGCCAGCGCATGTTCGACTTCACCAGCGCCAACGTGAACAAGCCGATGGCGGTGGTCTACACCGAACGCGTGCCGACCGTGACCGTCGTCGACGGCCAGGAAGTGCGTGGCTTCAAGGTCAACGAGGAAGTGATCTCGGTGGCCAACATCAACGGCGTGTTCGGCAAGAACTTCCAGACCACCGGCCTGCAGAAGAAGGAAGCCGAGGACCTGGCCAAGCTGCTGAAGTCCGGCTCGCTGGCCGCGCCGATGGACTTCGTCGAAGAGCGCGTGGTCGGCCCGAGCCTGGGCGCCGAGAACGTCAAGAACGGCATGCGCGCGGTGGTGTTCGCGTTCCTGTTCACCCTGGTGTTCTTCAGCATCTACTACCGCATGTTCGGTGTGATCACCTCGGCGGCGATGCTGTTCAACCTGCTGATCGTGGTGGCGGTGATGTCGCTGTTCGGCGCCACCATGACCCTGCCGGGCTTCGCCGGCCTGGCGTTGTCGGTGGGCCTGTCGGTGGACGCCAACGTGCTGATCAACGAGCGTATCCGTGAAGAACTGCGCGCCGGCGTGCCGGGCAAGACCGCGATCGTGACCGGTTACGAGCGTGCCTCGGGCACCATCCTCGACGCCAACCTGACCGGCCTGATCGTCGGCGTGGCGCTGTTCGCATTCGGTACCGGTCCGCTGAAGGGCTTCGCGCTGACCATGATCATCGGTATTTTCGCCTCCATGTTCACTGCGATCACCGTGTCGCGTGCGCTGGCGACGCTGATCTACGGCCGTCGCAAGAAGCTCCAGAACGTGGCCATCTGACGGGACGACACGCACAATGAAACTGTTTCCGCTGCACATCCTCCCGAACGACACCAAGATCGACTTCATGCGCTGGCGCCATGTCGCCATGGCAGTCACCATCGTGGTGTTCCTGGCCTCGGTCGCCATCATCGGCATCAAGGGCTTCAACTACGCACTGGACTTCACCGGCGGCACCCTGATCGAAACGCGTTTCGAGAAGGCCGTGGACGTCGAGCAGGTCCGCGCCAAGCTGGAGCAGAACGGCTTCGACGGTGCCCAGGTGCAGAGCGTCGGTGGCAATACCGACCTGCTGATCCGCCTGGCGCCGCACGGCGAGCATGCGCCGGGCACCGGTGATGCCGCTGCCGAGGACAAGGCCACCGCCGCGGCCGTGGTGAAGGTGCTGTCCAGCGCCGACAACCAGGCCACGGTGATGAGTACCGCATTCGTCGGCCCGCAGATCGGCAAGGACCTGGCGAAGAACGGCCTGTACGCCACCATCTTCATGCTGGCCGGCTTCCTGATCTACATCGCGGTGCGCTTCGAATGGAAGTTCGCGGTCACCGCCAGCATCGTGGCGATGTTCGACCTGATCGTGACGGTCGCCTACGTGTCCCTGCTGGGCCGTGAGTTCGACCTGACCGTGCTGGCCGGCCTGCTGTCGGTGATGGGCTTTGCGATCAACGACATCATCGTGGTGTTCGACCGCGTCCGCGAGAACTTCCGCAGCCTGCGCGTGGACTCGATGGAGGTGCTGAACCGTTCGATCAACCAGACGCTGTCGCGTACGGTGATCACCGCGGTGATGTTCTTCCTGTCGGCGCTTGCCCTGTACCTGTACGGCGGTGCGTCGATGGAAGGCCTGGCCGAGACGCACATGATCGGTGCGGTGATCGTGGTGCTGTCCTCGATCCTGGTCGCGGTGCCGATGCTGACGATCGGCTTCCTGCGCGTCAGCAAGCAGGACCTGCTGCCGAAGGCGAAGGACGTCGAGGCCCTGGCCCGTCGCCCGTAAGCATCTGCTGCACGCGGCACACAGAGAACCCCGCGCAAGCGGGGTTTTTTGTGTGCAGGGCTTGCAGCCCTGCACCCCCGGTAGTGCCGGCCGCTGGCCGGCAACAGCAACAGCAACAGAGTGCATTCCGTGGTTGGGCGGGACGGTGTCGGAGTGCGGGGACGCCGCAAGTACGTCCGTGTAGGCTCGGTCGCCGCATCCATGCGGCTGACACCCCGCACTCCGACACCGCCCCGTCTCTGACAGATTCCTGCGGCTGTTGGTAGGTGTCGACCTTGGTCGACACATCTGTCAGATATCGATAATCAAACTGGAATCAGATCTACCGTGTCGACCAAGGTCGACACCCACCAGAGAAGAATGCTGTCCCGACAGGTCGCGGAAATCTGTCGAAGGCGGGGTGGGTCCGGTTGCGGGGCGTGAGCCGCATGGATGCGGCGACCGAGCTTACATGGACGTACTTGCAGCGCCCCCCGCAACCGGATCCACCCCGCCAACCCACAGGAACCCCGCTTTTGACGCTGCTGTTGAGGTTGCCGGCCAGCGGCCGGCACTACCGCGTGTGCAGGGTGCAGCCCTGCAAAGAGAAACCCCACCCTACGCCAGCGTCGGTTGTGCAATCGTCCCCCGCGCACTACGATCCTGCGGTTCGCGCGCGCAGGCGCGCGCCCGTATTCCTGCTGAGCGCCCCGTGCGCCGCATCTGCCAACCCGAGGTATCCATGGTCATCAAACCGCGCGTCCGCGGCTTCATCTGCGTCACCACCCACCCGACCGGCTGCGAGGCCGCGGTCAAGCAGCAGATCGACTACATCCGCGCGCGCCCACCGATCCAGAACGGTCCCAAGCGGGTGCTGGTGATCGGTGCCTCGACCGGCTACGGCCTGGCCGCGCGCATCACCGCTGCCTTTGGCAGTGGCGCCGCCACCCTCGGCATCTTCTTCGAACGGCCGGGCAGCGAGACCAAGCCGGGCACGGCGGGCTGGTACAACTCGGCTGCGTTCCACAAGTACGCCGACGAAGCCGGCCTGTATGCCAAGAGCATCAACGGCGATGCCTTCTCCGATGAAGTGAAGGCGAAGACCATCGAAATGATCAAGGCCGATCTCGGCCAGGTCGACCAGGTTGTCTACAGCCTGGCGGCGCCGCGCCGCAAGCATCCGAAGACCGGCGAGATCATCAGCTCCTCGCTGAAGCCGATCGGCGAGCCGATCACCCTGCGTGGCCTGGATACCGACAAGGAGGTGCTGACCGAGACCCACCTGCAGCCGGCTACCCCGGAAGAGATCGCCGGTACCGTCGCGGTGATGGGCGGCGAAGACTGGCAGATGTGGATCGACGCGCTCGCCGATGCCGGCGTGCTGGCCAACGGCTGCACCACCACCGCCTTCACCTACGTGGGCGAAGAGATCACCCAGGCGATCTACTGGAATGGCTCGATCGGTGCGGCCAAGAAGGACCTGGACACCAAGGTGCTGGGCCTGCGCGAGAAGCTGGCCAAGATCGGTGGCGATGCACGCGTATCGGTGCTGAAGGCGGTGGTGACCCAGGCCAGCTCGGCCATTCCGACCATGCCGCTGTACCTGTCGCTGCTGTTCAAGGTGATGAAGGAAAAGGGCACCCACGAAGGCTGCATCGAACAGCTGGACGTGCTGTACGACATCCTCTACGGCGGCAAGGCCGACGGCGTGGCGATCGATCGCCTGCGCCACGACCTGGTCGATGGCGATGGCCGCACCGTTGCGCTGATCGATGAGGAAGGCCGCCTGCGCGCCGATTACAAGGAAATGGCCGCAGATGTGCAGGGCAGGGTGGTCGCGCTGTGGCCGCAGGTGACCAACGAGAACCTGTACGAGATCAGCGATCTGGCCGGCTACAAGGCCGACTTCCTGCGCCTGTTCGGCTTCGGCGTGGAGGGCGTGGACTACGAGGCCGACGTCAATCCGGACGTGAAGATCGAAAATCTGGTCGACATGACCTGATCAACGAAAAGGCCGGCGAACGCCGGCCTTCTCGTTTGTGTAGAGCCGAGCCATGCTCGGCTGCTCTTCGCTTGAGTCCCGCAGCCGAGCGTGGCTCGGCTCTACAGAGAGGCGTCACCCGAACTCGAAGCCCATCTCCGGCAGCGCCGGGCCGACGAAGTCGCCCTGCACGTAATCCACGCCGGCACTGAACAGCAGCGTCATCGAGTTGGCATCGCTGACGAACTCGGCAATGGTGCGGATACCCGCTTCCTGTGCGCGCGCGGTGATCTGGCTGATGCGGTCGATGTTCTCGCGCGTGGCGGCCAGGTCGCTGGTGAAGCCCCGGTCCAGCTTGAGGAACTGCGGCTGGAAGTGGGCCAGCAGCTGGAATGAATCCAGCCCCGAACCGAACTGCTCCAGGCCGATGCGGCAGCCCAGCGGCGCCACTTCGGCTAGGAACTGCTGCGCACTGCGCAGGTGGGTGAAAACCTTCGCTTCCGGCGCATGCAGCCACAGCCGTTCGCCGGGCACGCCCTGTGCCTGCAGTTCGCGGCGCAGCGTGGCGATCATCTGCGGGTCCTCGAACGATTCCGGCGTCACCTTCACCAGCACCTGGGTGGCGTTGCCTTCGCGTGCCCGCTGGCCGAGCACCGCGATGGCCTGCGAGACCACCCAGCGATTGATGTCGGCCAGCAGGCCGTGTTCCTCGGCGATGCCCAGGAACGCGGTCGGGCTCAGCAGCTCGCCATTGTTCTCCAGGCGCAGGTAGGCCTCGTACAGCTCCAGTGGCTCGCCCTGCAGGTTCAGCACCGGCTGGTAATGCAGCTGGAAGCCGTCGCCGGCCAGCGCCTCGCGGATGCGCGCAACCCAGCGCTGTACGCGTTCTTCCTCGACACGGTCGGCGGCAGCCGGGTCGAAGATGCGGCAGGTGTTGCCCAGTTCGGCGGCGGCCTGGGTGCAGTCGCTGGCGCGCGCCAGCACCTGGCCGATGCTGGCGATCTTCTCGCCCACCTGCACGCCACCGATGCTGACCGTCACCGTGGCCGAGCGTGCGCCGATGCTGAAGACATGTGCGGCATAGGCTTCGCGGATGCGCTCGGCCAGCGCCACGGTCTGCGCGTAGGGCCCGGCCTGCAGCACGGCGAAATTGTGTTCGCCGAAGCGGGCCAGTTGCGCGTCCTCGCCGACCACCTCGGCCAGCAGGGCGGCGAGAGCGCCGATCAGGATGTCGGCCGACGCCAGGCCGATATCCGGCAGCAGGCGCGCGTAGTGGTCAGGCTCGATCAGCAGCAGGCCGAACTGACCCTCGCTGCGCCCGGCCTGGGCCACCGCGCTTTCCAGCTGCAGCATGAAGGTCGGGCGATTGAGCAGGCCGGTGACCTGGTCGCGCTGGCGCAGGTCCTCGACCTCGCGTGCCAGCTCGGGGTCGAACTCCATGCGGCGGCGGAGCACCACCTGCAGGCAGGACTCGCCCTCGTAGGTGGCCGCGGCAAATTCCATCGTCGCCGGGAAGGAACTGCCGTCCTCGTGGCGCGCGTCGAGCTGGTACTGCGGCGGCGGCGCCTCGCCACGGCTGAGGCCTTTGAGCAGCTGTTTGAAGCCCTCCACGTGCTGGGCGGCGACCATGTCCAGCAGCGAAATGCCTTCGATGTCCTCGAAATGCTCGTAGCCGAACATCTCCAGATAGGCGTCGTTGGCGCGGATGTGCATGCCTTCATGCACATAGGCGATGGGGTCGCGCGAGGAGGCGATCAGCGCGTCGCAGCGGCGCTCGGTCTCGCGCATCTGCGCCTCGATCCGGCGCAGGCCGCGACGCGCCTGCAGGTCGACCCACTGGTCGCGGACCACGGCGAGCAGATGCTCGGGGCGCTGGCGCAGGGCGAGGGCGCGGATGCCATGGCTGCTGGCCTGCACCAGTTCGTCCTCGTCGATGCGCTCGGCCAGCAGCACCAGCGGGATGTCCTTGCCGCTGGCGGCGATGTGCTGGGCCGCCAGCTGCAGCGGGATGCCCTGCGAAGGCGAGGCCAGCACCAGGTCGATGGCCTGGCTGGCCAGCACCTGGGCCAGCTCGGCCGCATCCTGCGGGCGCCACGGGCGTACCGCGATGCCGCTGTTGCGCAGGGTGCTGACGATGGCTTCGGCATTCTCGCCGCTGTCATCGACGATCAGCAGGCGGATGGTGATGTCGTTCGCGTTCTGCATGCACTGCTCCCCAATCTGCGAATCTAGATACACGATGCGCGGCGAACCGTCCATGCGCGCACCCCTGGCGCGCGTCGAACGGCGAAGTGGTTCACACCACGCCGCCCGCTGCGTGGCCGCTGGCCCAGGCCCATTGGAAGTTGTAGCCGCCCAGCCAGCCGGTCACGTCCAGCACCTCGCCAACGAAGTGCAGGCCGGGCACGCGCTTGGATTCCATCGTCGAGGATGACACTTCGGCGGTGTCCACGCCGCCCAGGGTGACCTCGGCGGTGCGGTAGCCTTCGGTGCCGCTGGCCACCAGCGGGAATGCGCCCAGCAGCTGCGCGGCCTGGCGCAGCACCGGCTCGTCCAGCTGGCGCACGGGCCGGTCGGGCAGCCAGTGCTCGCACAGGCGTTGCGCCAGCCGCTTCGGCAGTACCTCGCCCAGCACCGTGCGCAGCTCGGCGGCCGGGCGGTCGCGCTTCATCTGGCGCAACCACTCGCCGGCATCCTGGCCCGGCAACAGGTCCAGCTCCAGCGCATCGCCGGGCTGCCAGAACGACGAAATCTGCAGGATGGCCGGGCCGCTTACGCCACGGTGGGTCAGCAGCATGAAGTTCTGGAAACTCTTTCCGTTGCAGCGCGCCTCGATCGGCAGTGCGACGCCGCTGAGGTCGGCCAGCCGCTCCTGGTGCTTGCCGCTGAGGGTCAGCGGCACCAGCCCGGCGCGGGTCGGCAGTACCTGGTGGCCGAACTGGCGGGCCACCTCATAGCCAAAACCGCTGGCCCCCATGCTGGGAATCGACAGGCCACCGGTGGCAACCACCAGCGAGGCGCAATGGAACAGGCCCTGGGTGGTGTGCACGCGGAAACCATCGCTGCCGTGCTCGATGCGCTGCACGCTGCAGTCGGTACGGATCTGTACGCCGGCCGCCTGGCACTCGTCCACCAGCATCTTCACGATCTGCTTGGACGAGATATCGCAGAACAGCTGCCCCAGTTCCTTTTCGTGATAGGCGATGCCGTGCTTGTGCACCAGCTCGATGAAATGCCAGGGCGTGTAGCGGGCCAGCGCCGACTTGCAGAAGTGCGGGTTGGCCGACAGGAAGTTGGCCGGGGTGGTGCCGGTGTTGGTGAAGTTGCAGCGGCCACCGCCGGACATCAGGATCTTCTTGCCGACCTTGTTGGCATGGTCGATCACCTGCACCTGGCGGCCGCGCTGGCCGGCAGTGATCGCGGTCATCAGCCCGGCTGCGCCGGCACCGATGACCACCACATCGCAACGGATGGTGCTCATGCCTTGGCGCGCTTGCGCCAGTCCGGGATCACGTCGAGCTGGATCTGGTCGTTGAGCAGCTGCACTTCGCCGTCCTGGATCAGCACGCTCCAACGCATGGCACGCTGGATCTGCTGGCCCCAGCGCTCGACGAATTCGCCGTCCAGATCGACCACCGAAAGATTGTCGAAGCGCGCCAGGCCCTTGCCCTGCTTGCTCCACCAGATCTCCGAGGCGTTGCCGCCGTAGTTGACCACCTGCACCTGGCGGCTGCGATTGCTGGCCTTGCGGATGCGCGATTCGTCCGGATGGCCCAGGTCGATCCACTGCAGGATGTCGCCGGTGTAGTCGTGTTCCCACAGATCGGGCTCGTCATCGGTACTCAGGCCGCGGCCGAACTCCAGGCGATCGCCGGCGTTCAGCGTGAAGGCGAGCAGGCGCACCATCAGGCGCTCGTCGGTCTCGGACGGATGCTGGGCCAGGGTCAGGTTGTGGGTCGCGTAGTAGCCGCGATCCATGTCGCTGATCTGCAGTTCGGCCTTGCGGATGGTGGCGGTAAGAGCCATGGGGGATCCGTGGACTAAAGAGGACAATGATAGAGGTTTGCTCCGGGGGTGTCCGTGGCCGGACTGTCTGCGCACCGTCAACGGTGGCACTCTTGCGCTCTTTCCCGTGGCCGGAGTGGACGCCATGAGCTTGCCCAGCCGGTTGCAGCTGCCGCCCGGCCCCTGGGCCACCCTGCTGGATGGCCTGTGTGCACGTTTTCCGCGCATCGCGCGCGCGCAATGGCAGGATCGCTTCGCGCGCGGCCGTGTGCTGGACGCACAGGGCAGGGCGCTCACTGCGGACATGCCCTGGCAGGTCGGGCTGGACATCCAGTACTTCCGCGAGGTGGCCGACGAACCGGTGATCCCCTTCACCGAAACCATCGTCCATCTGGATGCGCACCTGCTGGTGGCCGACAAGCCGCATTTCCTGCCGGTGACACCGGCGGGCGGGCATGTACGCGAGACGCTGCTGGCGCGGCTGGTCGCCCGCACCGGCAATGCCGATCTGGTGCCGCTGCACCGGCTGGATCGGCTGACGGCCGGGTTGGTGCTGTTCTCGACCCAGCGTGCGTCGCGCGATGCTTACCAGCGCCTGTTCCGTGAGCGGCGCATCGAAAAGACCTATGAGGCCTTGGCACCGGCGCTGCCGGGGCGGGAGTTTCCGCTGCAGCGGTACAGCCGCCTGGTGCCGGGCGAGCCGTTCTTCCGCATGGCCGAAGTGCCCGGCGAGGCCAATGCGCGCAGCCGGATCGAGCTGATCGAGGCCGAAGGGCCGATCTGGCGCTACCGGCTGCTGCCGGAAACCGGCCGCAAGCATCAGCTGCGCGTGCACATGGCCATGCTGGGGGCGCCGATCATGGGTGACGACCTGTACCCGCAGCTTCGGCAACGGGCACCGGACGTAGCCGAGGCGCCGCTGCAGCTGCTGGCGCGGGCCCTGGCTTTCGATGACCCGTTGAGTGGTGCACGACGGATGTTCAGCAGCGGCTGCAGCCTGAGCCTTCCGGCTTAGGGCGGCCAGGCGCTCAGCGGGCCGGGCGTCGCGCCAGCCAGCGGTCCAGCTCGGCGGCGAACAGCTGCCGGTCGCGGGGGCCCAGGGGCGGCGGTCCGCCGGTCTGGACCCCGGCGCCGCGCAGTTCCTCCATGAAATTGCGCATCGACAGTCGCTCGGCCATGTTGTTCGGTGTGTACAACTGGCCGCGCGGGTTCAGCGCGACGGCCTGCTTCTCCAGCACCAGCGCGGCCAGCGGGATGTCCTGGGTGACCACCAGGTCCCCCGCGGCGACCCGCTCGACGATGGCGCTGTCGGCCACGTCCAGCCCCTGCGGCACCTGGATCGAGCGCAGCCAGCGCGAGGGCGGGGTGCGGATCCACTGGTTGGCGACCAGGGTCAGTTCGATCCCGACCCGTTCAGCCGCACGGAACAGGATGTCGCGGATGACGGTGGGACAGGCGTCCGCATCCACCCAGATGCGGGGAGAGGCGTGTTCAGCGGGGGTTTCAGCTTCAGTCATTTACCCAGTGTAGGGTAGGAAAAACCTGAATGGGGACTCGGAGTTAGCCGCGAGAGGCTGCCAACCCTTGTCACGCCTAGCGGGTGACGTATTCCCATGAACGTCGGGGCTATCGCTTTTTGCAGAAAACACGCGTATCGTGCGACCCACTGTGTTTGCTAGGGTCACCGTGAATCGTGGCCTGGTGCAGTTGATCTCACGATCCGCTCATCGATCCGCTTTACCAACGCCTGCAACTCAGTCTCGGCCCCGATACCCGGTGGCTGCGATTTTTTTCAACATGTGTTTCAGGAGTTAGTAAAAATGTCTGAACGTCAGACCGGTACCGTCAAGTGGTTCAACGACGCCAAGGGCTTCGGCTTCATCACCCCGGAAAGCGGCCCGGACCTGTTCGTGCACTTCCGCGCGATCCAGGGCACCGGCTTCAAGACCCTGCAGGAAGGCCAGAAGGTTACCTTCATCGCCGTCCAGGGTCAGAAGGGCATGCAGGCTGACCAGGTGCAGGCGGTCTAATCCGTCTGCTACCGTTGGTTAGCCAGAACGCCGGAAGCGAAAGCTTCCGGCGTTTTTTATTGCCCGCCGTTTTTTTTGTAGAGTCGAGCCATGCTGGACTGCGCCCAAAGACAGTCGAGCATGGCTCGACTCTACAAAGGACATGCAGCCGGCGCGGTACGATGCGCGTCTCCCCAAGGGATCACCCCCATGCGCATCGTCCACCATCTGGAAAACTCCCGTTCGCTGCGCGTGCTGTGGATGCTGGAGGAGCTGGGGTTGGACTACGAACTGCGCCGCTATCCGCGCGATCCGAAGACGCTGCTGGCGCCGCCGGAACTGCGCAACGTGCATCCGCTCGGCAAGTCGCCGGTACTGCAGGATGGTGAGCTGGTACTGGCCGAGTCCGGCGCGATCCTCGACTACCTCGCTGACCGTTACGACACGCAACGCCAGCTGTCGCCGTCACCGATGCCGGCAGACGGGGCCGAACGCATCGCTTACCGCTACTGGCTGCACTACGCCGAAGGCTCGGCGATGCCACCGTTGCTGCTGACCCTGGTGATGGGCCGCATACGCAACGCGCCGATGCCGTTCTTCGCGCGCCCGATCGCACGCAGCATTGCCGACAAGGCCGAGCGCGGCTTCATCGGCCCGCAGCGGCGCCTGCACCTGGACTGGATGGAGCGCCGCCTGGCCGAAAGCCCGTGGTTTGCCGGCGAGCGTTTCAGTGCGGCCGACATCCAGATGAGCTTCCCGATCCAGGCCGCTGCCGCGCGCGGTGGTGGCCTGGACGACAAACCGGCACTGCGTGGCTTCCTCAAGCGTATCGGTGAACGCCCGGCCTACCAGCGTGCCGAGGCCCACGGCGGCCACCTGCAGGCGCTCGGCGGCAATTGAGGAGGGCGGCCGTCGCCCTCATCTCCAGCACCATGGATACCGACACTCCCCGTTTCGACAACCGCCTGCTGCACACCCTGCCGGGCGACCCCGAATCCGGCCCGCGCAGGCGCGAAGTGCTGGGCGCCGCCTGGTCGCCCGTGATGCCGACCCCGGTGACGGCGCCCACGCTGTTGGCCTGGGCGCCGGACGTCGCCGAAATGCTTGGCTTCGATACCGCTGAAGTCGAAAGCGAAGGTTTCGCGCAGGTATTCGGCGGCAATGCGCTGTACGCCGGCATGCAACCGTGGGCAGCCAACTACGGTGGCCATCAGTTTGGCCACTGGGCCGGCCAGCTCGGCGACGGGCGTGCGATTTCGCTGGGTGAGCTGGTTGCGCCGGATGGCCAGCACTGGGAGCTGCAGTTGAAGGGGGCCGGGCCAACGCCGTACTCGCGCGGGGCCGATGGACGGGCAGTGCTGCGCTCATCGATCCGCGAATTCCTGTGCAGCGAGGCGATGCATCACCTTGGCGTGCCGACTACGCGCGCGTTGTCACTGGTCGGCACCGGTGAGGACGTGGTGCGCGACATGTTCTATGACGGCCATCCGCGTGCCGAGCCAGGCGCCATCGTATGCCGGGTCTCGCCGTCGTTCCTGCGCTTCGGTTCGTTCGAACTGCCGGCCTCGCGCGGTGAAACCGCCCTGCTGCAGCAGCTGGTGGATGCCTGCATCGCCCGCGACTTCCCCGAACTGCAAGGGCAGGGCGAGGCGCTGTACGGCGACTGGTTCGCGCAGATCGCGGTGCGCACGGCCGAGATGATCGCGCACTGGATGCGTGTCGGCTTCGTGCACGGCGTGATGAACACCGACAACCTGTCCGTGCTCGGTGTGACGCTGGATTACGGCCCCTATGGCTGGGTCGAGGACTTCGATCCGGACTGGACGCCGAACACCACCGACGCCCAGGGGCGCCGCTACCGCTTCGGCACCCAGCCGCAGGTGGCGTACTGGAACCTGAGCCGATTGGCGCAGGCGCTGTCGCCGCTGTTCGCCGATGTCGCACCGCTGCAGGCAGGCCTGGCGGCTTACCAGTCCACGTTCGTGGCCTGCACGCGTCGCGATGCTGCAGCGAAGCTGGGGCTGGCTGCTGCCGACGATGATGACCTGCAGCTCTACCAGCGCTGGCAACAGCTGATGCAGGAGGGCGCAATGGACATGACCCTGGCTTGGCGCGCACTGATGCGCATCGACCCGGCGGCAGCAGATGCGACGGTTCTGGACGCGGTGTACTACGACGAGGCGCGGCGACAGGCAGTGCAGGCACCGCTGCGGCACTGGCTGCAGGACTACGCAGCGCGCCTGCGCCGCGATCCGCTGGCGGCCAGCGAACGCCAGGCGAAGATGGCAGCGGCCAACCCGCTGTACGTGCTGCGCAACTGGCTGGCCCAGGAAGCGATCGACCGCGCAGAGCAGGGGGATCTCGGCGGCGTCCATGCACTGCAGGACGTGCTGCGCGACCCGTACACCGAGCGTGCCGGCCTGGAACACTTCGCTGGCAAGCGCCCGGCGTGGGCCGACAATCGCGCCGGTTGCTCGATGCTGTCCTGCAGTTCCTGAGGGTGGGTTTCGGCAGGGCTGCGCCCTGCACCTGCGGAGGCCAGATCAACAGCCAGAGCAAAAGCGGATTCCGTGGTTTGGCGGGGCGGTGTCGGAGTGCGGGGACGCTGCAAGTACGTCCCTGTAAGCTTGGCAGCCGCATCCATGCGGCTGACACCCCGCACTCCGACACCGCCCCACCTCCGACAGATTCCCGCGGCTGTGGGTAGGTGTCGACCTTGGTCGACACATCTGTCAGATATCGAATGAAATTCCGGGGTCAGATCCGTTTTCCTTCGTAAAACGGATCTGACCCCACGAGCTGCCCGACAGGTCGCAGGAAACTGTCGAAGGCGGGGTGGGTCCGGTTGCGGGGGCGTGAGCGCCATGGATGGCGCGACCGAGCCTACACGGACGTATTTACGGCGTCCCCCGCAACCGGACCCGCCCCGCCATCCCCCGGAATGCAGGCTGTTGCTGTTGCCGTTGCCGTTGCCGTTGCTGTTGAGGTTGCCGGCCAGCGGCCGGCACTACCGCAGATGCCGGGCGCAGCCCGGCCGGACACCACCAGCAGGCAGGCGGCGCCCGGAACAGGTACCCTATGCCGCCATCAGATAGCCAATGTGACATGACCGACGCCATCGTCGCTCCGCAGTGGGCCTCCCGCCTGCGCGACATCGCCGACTTCCCCAAGCCCGGCATCCTGTTCAAGGACATCATGCCGCTGCTCGCCCATGGCGAGGATTTCCGCGGCGCGATCACCGCGATGGCCGACCGTTGGCGCGACCAGAAGCTGGACGCAGTGGTCGGCATCGAATCGCGTGGGTTCATCCTCGGTGCCGCGATGGCGCTGGAGCTGGGCGTCGGCTTCGTGCCGGTGCGCAAGCCGGGCAAGCTGCCGGGCCAGGTCCTGCGCGAGGAATACACGCTGGAATACCGCAGCGACTGCATCGAAGTGCATGCCGATGCGCTGCCGGCCGGCGCCCGCGTGGTGATCATCGACGACGTGCTGGCCACCGGCGGCACGCTGGTCGCTGCGCTGTCGCTGGTGCGCCGCCTGGGCGTTGAAGTGGTCGGCGCCGGTGTACTGGTCGAGCTGGACGGCCTCGGTGGCCGTGCGCGCTGGGAAACGGACCTGCCGCTGCACACCGAACTGGTGTTCTGATCGAAGGGCAGGTGCCAACCAAGGTTGGCATCTACCAGAGCGAATGGCCGGGAGCCGGTCGTTGCCAACCTTGGTTGGCAGCACTTTTCGCGACGGGTGCCATGGACGGGCCAACCAAGGTTGGCCGCTACCAGGCCAGATCGTTACCAACCGTGGTTGGCAACGCTGCTTCAATCACATCATCCGCACGCGGAAACGACGGCCCTTGATCTTGCCGGCTTCCAGCTTGGCCACGGCCTTGTTGGCCTGCTCACGCGCGATCGCCACATAGGAGCGGGTCGGGAAGATCGCGATCTTGCCGATGAACTTGCTCGACAGGCCGGCATCACCGGTCAGCGCACCGAGGATGTCGCCCGGGCGCAGCTTGTCGGTCTTGCCACCGTCGATGCGCAGCGTGCGCATCGCGGCCTGCGGCAGTTCGGCCGGGCGCGAGGTTGCCAGCGGCGTCTTCTGCCAGTCCAGCGGCTGCCCCATCTGCGCTTCGATGGCGTCGGCGCGGGTCTTCTCGCGGCCGGCCACCAGGCTGATCGCCAGGCCACTGGCACCGGCACGGCCGGTGCGGCCGACGCGGTGCTGGTAGCTTTCCACGTCGGTCGGAAGCTCGTAATTGATCACCGCCGCCAGCTCTTCCACGTCCAGGCCGCGCGCGGCGACGTCACTGGCGACCAGCACGTTGCAGCTGCGGTTGGCCAGCAGCAGCAGCACTTCCTCGCGGTCGCGCTGCTCCATGTCGCCGTGCAGGGCCAATGCGGAGAAGCCGAACTGCTGCAGCGAGTTGGCCACTTCGTCCACGTCCTTGCGGGTGTTGCAGAACACGACCGCCGATTCCGGCGTGTACTTCAGCAGCAGGCCGGCCAGCGCCTTCTGGCGATGCGCCGGTTCCACCTCGCAGAACAGGTGGCGGATGGCCGGTGCCTGGTCGGCGCCTTCCACGGTCACTTCCACCGCGTCGCGCAGCAGGTCACGCGCCATGGCGCGGATGCTGTCGGGGAAGGTGGCGGAGAACAGCAGGCTCTGGCGGTCCCTATGGGTGCGGCCGGCGATCTCGCGGATCGGCTCCTCGAAGCCCATGTCGAGCATGCGGTCGGCCTCGTCCAGCACCAGCGTGCGCACCGCGCCCAGGTTCAGCGCGCGCTTGCGTGCCAGCTCCTGCACGCGGCCGGGCGTGCCGACCACCACATGCGGATCGTGGCCTTCAAGCGAGGCCAGCTGCGGGCCCAGCGGCACGCCGCCCACCAGCAGCAACAGCTTCAGGTTGGGGATGCCGGTGGCCAGCTTGCGGATCTGCTTGCCGACCTGGTCGGCCAGTTCGCGGGTCGGGCACAGCACCAGCGCCTGCACGCGGATCAGGCTGGGGTCGATGGCCTGCAGCAGGCCCAGGCCGAAGGCGGCGGTCTTGCCGCTGCCGGTGGGTGCCTGTGCGATCACATCACGGCCATCGAGGATGGCCGGCAGGCTCTGCGCCTGCACGGGGGTGAGGGTGGTGTAGCCGAGGGCATCCAGGCCGGGCTGCAGGGCCGGGCTCAGCGGCAGGGTCGAGAAGTCAGTCATGGCGCATTGTACCTGCCTGCGCGGCCGGTCCCGCCTGATCGGATGGGGTCGAATCCCTTTCCGCAGGAAAGGGCTCTGACCCCATCGGAGTCGTCATCCACGCAGGGCGTGAATATACCCGGGGGGCGTCCACGCATGGCGTGGATCTACGGATGGATGCCGACCTGGGTCGGCACGCTCCTGCTCAGCCAAGCACCGCTAGTACACCCTGATGGATCGCCAGGCCACCGAACAGCAGCCAGGCGAACAGGATCAGCGCCAGCAGCAGCGGCTTCAGCCCGGCCTGGCGCAGCGCCGAGACGTGGGTGGTCAGGCCCAGCGCGGCCATCGCCATCGCCAGCAGCACGGTATCCAGCTGCACCAGCCCCGCCTGCAGGCCCGCCGGCAGCAGATGCAGCGAGTTGAACCCGGCCACCGCCACGAAACCAAAAGCGAACCACGGCACCACGATGCGCGCCTTGCTGCCGTCGGCGCTGGCCTTGCCGCCACGCGCCAGCCACAGCGACAGCGCGACCAGGAACGGCGCCAGCAGCATCACCCGCACCATCTTGGTGATCACCGCCGTGTCGGCCGCTGCTTCGTTGACCGCGCGGCCTGCCGCCACCACCTGTGCCACTTCATGCACCGTCGCACCGGTGAACAGGCCGTACTGCCGCGCGTCCATTGCCAGCCAGCCGTGCGACTGCACCAGTGCATACAACGCCGGGTAAAGGAACATCGCCAGCGTGCCGAACACCACCACCGTAGAGACCGCGACGGTGACCTGCGCAGCGCGGCCGCGCACCACCGGCTCGGCGGCCATCACCGCCGCCGCGCCGCAGATCGCGCTGCCGGCGCCGATCAGCATCGCCGCTTCGCGCTCCATCTTGAACACGCGCATGCCCAGCCAGCAGGCCAGCCCGAAGGTGCTGGCGACCACCAGCACGTCCATCAGCACGCCGGCCACGCCGACGTGGCCGATGTCCTGGAAGGTCAGGCGCAGGCCGTACAGCACGATGCCGGCGCGCAACAGCCAGTGCTTGGAGAAGCCGACACCGGCCGCGCTGCTCGGCGCCAGCCGCGGGTAAAGGGTGTTGCCGACCACGATGCCGGCGACGATGGCCACGGTCAGCGCGCTCAGGCCATGCGCCTGGAGCCAGGGAAGCTGGGCCAGGTACAGCGACGCCGCCGCGATCAGGCCCACCAGCAGCAGGCCGGGCAGGCGAGGCTGCCAGCGTTGGCGCAGGGCGGGCAGGGACCAGGAGGAGAGAGCGGTGGCGTTCATGGCGCGACAGGACTGGAGTGATGGGCCAAGCGTGCGCCTGTGTCACTGACCTGTAAAACGAATAATATGGGTGAAACCTACCTATAAAGCGGGTACATTCCATGCGCCTGACCTTGCGCCAGCTGCAGGTCTTCGTCGCCATCGCCGACCATGGCACCACCACTGCCGCCGGCCAGGCCGTCGCGCTCTCGCAGTCGGCCAGCAGCGCCGCCCTGCAGGAGCTGGAGGCGCACTTCGGCACCCCGCTGTTCGACCGCATCGGCCGCCGCCTGGCGCTGAACGGGCACGGCCGCGCGCTGCTGGAGCCGGCGCGCACCTTGCTGGTCAACGCCGCCGATCTGGAGCGGCAGCTGGCCGCCGGCGGCGACCCGTCGCAGGGCGCACCGCTACGGCTGGTGCTGGCCGCCAGTACCACCATCGGCAACTACCTGCTGCCGCCACGCATCGCCGAACTGCTGCGGCAGGCGCCGCAGGCCGAGGTCGATCTGCGCATCGACAACAGTGCCGGCGTGGTCGCCGCGGTACAGCGCCTGGACGTCGACGCCGGCCTGATCGAAGGCCCGTGCCATGAGCGTGGCCTGCAGGTGACCGCCTGGCAGCAGGACCCACTGGTGATCGTGGCTGCCGCTGATGCCCGCGCACGCTGGTCGCTGGATGAGCTGCGCCGCGCACGCTGGCTGCTGCGTGAGCCTGGCTCCGGCACCCGCGAAGCCGTGGAACAGGCCCTGCTGCCGCACCTGCGTGGCTTCGCGCAGACCCTGCAGCTGGGCAATACCGAAGCGATCAAGCAGGCCGCCATCGCCGGCCTCGGCCTGGCCTGCCTGTCGCGCCACGCGCTGGAAGAGCCGCTGGCCCTGGGCCGCCTGCGCGTGCTCGAGACTCCGCTGCCGGCCCTGCAGCGCACCCTGTGGCTGGTGCGCCACCCCGGCAAGCAATGGCTGCCGGGGTTGCAGGCGTTGGTGGGGGAGGTGGGGTAGCCATCAGATTTCCAGTCGACTCCATCCATCGACCCTTCTTGTAGCGCTCATCCACGCATGGCGTGGATCTACCGTGTCGACCAAGGTCGACACCCACCAGAGCAGAATGTAGTTCCGACAGATTGCAGGAATCTGTCGAAGGCGGGATGGGTCCGGTGGCGGGGGTGTCCGCGGCATGGATGCCGCGGCCAAGCCCCCAGGGACGGGTTTACGGCGTCCCCCGCGACCGGACCCATCCCGCCATCCCACAGGAAACCAGCTTTTGACGTTGCCGTTGAGGTTGCCGGCCAGCGGCCGGCACTACCGCGGGTGCCGGGTGCAACCCGGTCGACGCCCCCAACCCGTACAATATCCGGATGCCTCTGATTACTCTGCAGAACGTCGACTTCAGCGTCGGCGGCCCGTTGTTGCTGGAAAAGGCCGAACTGTCGATCGAGCCGGGCGAACGCATCGCCCTGATCGGCCGCAACGGCGCCGGCAAATCCACCCTGCTCAAGCTGCTGTCCGGCGACCACAAGCCCGATGACGGCGAAGTCCGCGTGCAGCAGGGCGTGCGCGTCACCCGCCTGGAGCAGGAAGTGCCACACGGCGCCGCCGGCTCGGTGTTCGACGTCGTTGCCGATGGTCTCGGTGAACTGGGCCAGTGGCTGGCCGAGTTCCACCATCTCAGCCATGCCGAGGTCTTCGATGGCGAAGCGCTCGGCAACGTGCAGGCCAAGATCGACGCCGCCAACGGCTGGGGCCTGGACCAGCGCGTCAGCGAAACGCTGACCAAGCTCGACCTCGACGGCGATGCCGAATTCGGCCGCCTGTCCGGCGGCATGAAGCGCCGCGTGCTGCTGGCCCGTGCACTGGTCTCCAGCCCGGACGTGCTGCTGCTGGACGAACCGACCAACCACCTGGACATCGAAGCCATCGACTGGCTCGAAGCGTTCCTGAAGGGCTGGAGCGGCAGCGTGGTGTTCGTCACCCATGACCGCCGCTTCCTGCGTGCGCTGGCCACCCGCATCGTCGAGATCGACCGCGGCCAGGTCACCAGCTGGCCGGGCGACTGGGCCAACTACGAGCGCCGCCGCGAGGAACGCCTCAATGCGCAGGCGCAGGAAAATGCCCGCTTCGACAAGCTGCTGGCGCAGGAAGAAGTCTGGATCCGCCAAGGCATCAAGGCCCGTCGTACCCGCGACGAGGGCCGCGTGCGCCGCCTCAAGGCGATGCGCACCGAACGCTCGCAGCGCCGCGACCTCAGCGGTAACGTCAAGATGGAAGCCGCGCAGGGCGTCAGCTCCGGCAAGAAGGTCATCGACGTCAAGGACATTTCGTTCGCCTTCGGCGAGCGCACCATGGTCCGCGATTTCACCACCACCATCCTGCGTGGCGACCGCATCGGCCTGATCGGCCCCAACGGCAGCGGCAAGACCACGCTGCTGAAGCTGCTGCTGGGTGAACTGCAGCCGGCCAAGGGTGAGGTCAATGCGGGCACCAACCTGCAGATCGCCTATTTCGACCAGTACCGCGCGGTGCTGCGCGAAGACTGGAGCGCGATCGAGAACGTGGCCGAAGGCCGCGATTTCCTCGAGTTCAACGGCAAGCGCAAGCACGTGCATGCCTACCTGCAGGACTTCATGTTCACCCCCGAGCGCGCGCGTGCGCCGATCACCCGCCTGTCCGGTGGCGAGCGCAACCGCCTGCTGCTGGCCAAGCTGTTCGCGCAGCCGTCCAACCTGCTGGTGATGGACGAACCGACCAACGACCTCGACGTGGAAACCCTGGAGCTGCTGGAAGAGCTGCTGGGCGAGTACACCGGTACGCTGCTGCTGGTCAGCCACGACCGTGACTTCATCGACAACGTGGTGACCTCCACGCTGGTGATGGAAGGCGACGGCGTGATCGGCGAGTACGTCGGTGGCTACAGCGACTGGCAGCGCTATGCGGCCAGCGTGGCTGCGCCTGCCGCGGCCCCGGCTGCCAAGCCGGCGACTGCTGCACCGGCCGCTGCTGCGGCCGCGACTCCCGCAGCCCCCAAGCGCAAGCTGGCGTACAAGGAAGCGCGCGAGCTGGAGCAGCTGCCAAAGACCATCGAGAAGCTGGAAGGCGATGTCGAAGGGCTGACCTCGGCGATGAACGACCCATCGTTCTACACCCGCAGCAGTGCTGAAGTGACGGCGCACACCCAGCAGCTGGCCAAGGTGCAGGCCGAACTGGATGCCGCTTACGCGCGCTGGGAAGAGCTGGAAGGCTGAGCGTTGACCGGCGCCAGCGATCGCGCCGATTGATGTAGAGCGGAGCCCACGCTCGGCTCAGCAGATCCACGCCATGCATGGATATCCGGAATCTGTGCGGACCAACGGTCCGCACCTACCAACCAACGGTCCGCACCTACCAACCGACGGTCCGCACCGACCGGGGGCCGGCCGTCATTTGACCCCGTGCAGATCCCGCAGCTGGCTCGGCCGGCTGCCGAAGTACGCCGCCAGATCGGCGATGTCCTGATCACTCAGGTCCTTCGCCTGCGGCGTCATCAGCGCATGCTGGCGGTCACCGGCGCGGTAGGCCTGCAGCGCGTGCGCCAGGTAGTCACCGTACTGCCCACCCAGCTTCGGATAGGTCGGATCGATCGGCGCATTGCCGTCGGCCCCATGGCAGTCGATGCAGCTCTGGTTGGTGGCTTTGCCCTTCACCTTGGCGCGGGCTTCACCGGCGGCCTCGCGACCTGCCGGCAGGCCGGCGGAGGACGATGAACCGTGCTCGCCGCTGGCATGGCCCGGGTCGGCGGCCGATTTTTCGCTGTTTTCCACCTGCGACTGTGAGCAGGCGGCCAGCAGCAGGGCAACGGACAGGGCGATGGCGTGACGCATCGGATGCGCGGCTTTCGACATGGGCGGGCCTTACTTGACGGTGGACAGGTAAACAGAGAGATCGGCGATCTCCTGTTCGCTGAAACTCATCGACTGCGCCTGCATCGTCGGATGCCGGCGCTTGCCCTGGCGGTACTCGGTCAGGGCCTGGGCCAGGTACTGCTGGGTCTGGCCGCCGATCTTCGGCACCCGGTAACTGGGGTAGGCGTTCTTGTAGCCGGTGATCCCGTGGCAGCCCTGGCAGGTGTAGGCCAGGACGCGGCCATTGTCGAAGTTGCCGGTGGGTGCGGCGGGCGCTGGCGCAACGGCGGGAGCCGGGGCCGGGGCGGGTGTGGCAGGAGCAGGAGCGGGCTGTGCGGCGGCCCCAAGGGGCAGGAGGACGGCCAGAGCGAGACAAGCGGCGAGCGGCTGCGGGCGCATGGTGTCGTTTCCGGGGATTCGGGTCTGGTCGTTCCGGCGTGGGGTACGGAACGACCCGAGTATAGCCTCAGGTTTCATCTAGCTGAAATGGGGGCGCGCCGACCAGCGGCGTGAAGGCACCATGACCTTTGGGATATGGTGTTGCCGTGAAGTGGTGCATTACTTTGCTACCACACCTGTCCACGCATCCTTCAGGGACCCGACGATGTCGCACCCAACCTTCCTGTCCGGCCGTCGCAGCGGAATCTGCGCTGCCGCACTGCTGATCTCCACCTCCCTGCTGCTGGGCGGTTGCGCCGCAGGGCCCAATTCCGAAGCCAAGGCTGCCGAGACCAAGGAGGAGAAGAAGGTCGACGCAGTCCCGGTCGAAGTGGCGGTGGCCAGCCATCGTGCCGTCGCGGCCAGCTACACCGGCACGGCCGCGCTGGAACCACGCGCCGAGTCGCAGGTGGTCGCCAAGACCTCCGGCGTGGCGCTGGCGGTGCTGGTCGAGGAAGGGCAGCGGGTCACCGCCGGCCAACCGCTGGTGCGGCTGGACCCGGATCGTGCACGGCTGGCCGTTGCACAGAGCGAAGCGCAGATGCGCAAGCTGGAAAACAATTACCAGCGCGCACAGAAGCTGGTCGGCCAGCAGATGGTCAGCGCCGCCGATGTCGACCAGCTGCGCTACGACCTGGAAAACGTCCGCGCGCAGTACCGGCTGGCCACGCTGGAGCTGTCCTACACCACGGTGGTGGCGCCGATCTCCGGCGTGATCGCATCGCGCTCGATCAAGACCGGCAACTTCGTGCAGATCAACACGCCGATCTTCCGCATCGTCGACAACTCGCGGCTGGAAGCCACCCTCAACGTGCCCGAGCGTGAACTGGCCACCCTGCGCGCCGGCCAGCCGGTGACGCTGGCGGCCGACGCGCTGCCGGGGCAGAGCTTCACCGGCACCGTTGATCGCATCGCGCCGGTGGTGGATTCGGGCAGCGGCACGTTTCGCGTGGTCAGCGCCTTCGACGGCGCCGCACACGCGCTGCAGCCCGGCATGTTCGGTCGCATCCGCATCGACTACGACCAGCGTGCCGATGCGCTGGTCGTACCGCGCCTGGCGTTGCTCGACGACGGTGAGCCGGCGGTGTTCCGCGTGCGCGAAGGCAAGGTCGCACGCGTTCCGGTCAAGCTGGGTTACGCCGAGGGCCCGTGGGTGGAGATCCGTGATGGCCTGGCGGCCGGTGATCAGGTGGTCACCGCCGGCAAGGTCGCCCTGCGCGACGGCACCACGGTGCAGGTGATTGCCGATCCGAAGGCGAAGACGGTCGCTGCGGCCGCCAAGCCCGCAGACAAGGCCGGGAGCAAGCAATGACCGCCCCGGGCCACGACCACGGTGCCTCGCCGGCGAGCGACGGCGCCGCCGCCGGCATGCGCGGCGGCCTGGTGGAGTTTGCCACCCGCCGCCGCGTGACCATCGCCATGTGCACGGTCACGCTGCTGCTGTTCGGCCTGATCGCGCTGGGCAATCTCAAGGTCAACCTGCTGCCCGACCTGAGCTACCCGACGCTGACCGTGCGCACCGAATACACCGGTGCAGCGCCGACTGAAATCGAAACCCTGATCACCCAGCCGGTCGAAGAAGCGGTCGGCGTGGTCAAGAACCTGCGCAAGCTGAAGTCGGTCTCGCGCACCGGCCAGAGCGACGTGGTGCTGGAATTCGCCTGGGGCACCAACATGGACCAGGCCAGCCTGGAGGTGCGCGACAAGATGGAAGCGCTGAACCTGCCGCTGGAGGCCAAGGCCCCGGTGCTGCTGCGCTTCAATCCGTCAACCGAGCCGATCATGCGCCTGGTGCTGTCGAACAAGACGGCGCCGACCAGCGATGCCGATGCGGTGCGCGAGCTGACCGGCCTGCGCCGCTATGCCGATGAAGACCTCAAGAAGAAGCTGGAGCCGGTCACCGGTGTGGCGGCAGTGAAGGTGGGCGGCGGCCTGGAGGACGAGATCCAGGTCGACATCGACCAGCAGAAGCTTGCCCAGCTGAACCTGCCGATCGACACCGTCATCAAGCGCCTGAAGGACGAGAACATCAACATTTCCGGCGGCCGCCTGGAGGAGGGCTCGCAGCGCTTCCTGGTGCGTACCGTCAACCAGTTCGCCGACCTGGAGGAGATCCGCAACCTGCTGGTGACCACCCAGGCCGCCAATGGCAGCGCGGCGGACTCGGCGCTGCAGCAGATGTTCAACATCGCCGCGTCGACCGGTTCGGCGGCCGCCATCGCGGCGGCGTCGGCGGCACAGAGCGCATCGTCCGGCGGTGGCTCCAGCGTGGTTGCCAACGGCGTGCCGGTGCGCCTGAAGGACGTGGCCACCGTGCGCCAGGGCTACAAGGAGCGCGAAGCGATCATCCGCCTGGGCGGCAAGGAGTCGGTCGAGCTGGCCATCTACAAGGAAGGCGACGCCAACACCGTGTCCACCGCTGAAGCGCTGCGCAAGCGCCTGGAGCAGATCAAGGGCACGTTCCCGTCCGATGTCGAGCTGACCACCATCGAGGACCAGTCGCGCTTCATCGAGCACGCCATCGCCGACGTCAAGAAGGATGCCGTGATCGGCGGCCTGCTGGCGATCCTGATCATCTTCCTGTTCCTGCGCGATGGCTGGAGTACGTTCGTGATCAGCCTGTCGTTGCCGGTCTCGATCATCGCCACGTTCTTCTTCATGGGCCAGCTCGGCCTGAGCTTGAACGTGATGTCGCTGGGTGGCCTGGCATTGGCCACCGGCCTGGTGGTGGATGACTCGATCGTGGTGCTGGAGAGCATCGCCAAGGCCCGTGAGCGTGGCCTGGGCATCCTGCAGGCGGCGATCGCCGGCACCCGTGAAGTGAGCATGGCCGTGGTCGCCTCGACCCTGACCACCATCGCGGTGTTCCTGCCGCTGGTGTTCGTCGATGGCATCGCCGGGCAGCTGTTCCGCGACCAGGCGCTGACCGTGGCGATCGCCATCGCGATCTCGCTGCTGGTGTCGATGACCCTGATCCCGATGCTGAGCTCGCTGAAGGGGCGGCCGCCGCTGGCGTTCCCGGAAGAGGCGCCGAACGCAGCATGGCAGCCGCAGAAGCGTTGGCAGAAGCCGGTTGCACTGGGCCGCCGTGGCGTGCTCGCCAGCGTGCGCTGGAGCTTCTATGCGCTGGCCTGGCTCGTGGTGCGCCTGTGGCGCGGCGTGGTGGCGGTGGTCGGCCCGGTGATGCGCAAGGCCAGCGACCTGGCGATGAAGCCCTATGCAGGCGCCGAGCGAGGCTACCTGCGCCTGCTGCCGAGTGCGCTGGCGCATCCCGGCAAGGTGCTGGGCGTGGCAGCCATCATTTTCGTGGCGACCATGGCGCTGGTGCCGATGCTTGGCGCCGACCTGATCCCGCAGCTGGCGCAGGACCGTTTCGAAATGACGGTGAAGCTGCCGGCCGGCACGCCGCTGAAGCAGACCGATGCGCTGGTGCGCGAGCTGCAGCTGGCGCATGGCAAGGGCGAAGGCGTGGCCTCGCTGTATGGCGTCAGTGGCAGCGGCACCCGGCTGGATGCCAGCCCGACCGAAAGTGGCGAGAACATCGGCAAGCTGACCGTGGTGATGGAAGGTGGCGGCAATGCGCACACTGAAGCGGCGATCACCGAGCGCCTGCGCGGCACCATGAGCCAGCACCCGGGTGCCCAGGTCGACTTCGCGCGGCCGGCGTTGTTCAGCTTTTCCACGCCGCTGGAAATCGAACTGCGCGGGCAGGACATGGCGACCCTGGAAGTGGCCGGCCAGCGCCTGGCGGCGATGCTGCGCGGCAACGCCCACTACGCCGACGTGAAGTCGACGGTGGAAGAGGGCTTCCCGGAAATCCAGATCCGCTTCGACCAGGAGCGCGCCGGTGCGCTGGGCCTGACCACCCGCCAGATCGCCGACGTGGTGGTGAAGAAGGTGCGTGGCGACGTCGCCACCCGCTACAGCTTCCGTGACCGCAAGATCGACGTGCTGGTGCGCGCCCAGGAAGGTGACCGCGCCAGCGTGGAGAGCATCCGCCGGCTGATCGTCAATCCGGGCAGCACCCGCCCGGTGACCCTGGACGCGGTGGCCGACGTGGTCGCCACCACCGGCCCCAGCGAGATCCATCGTGCCGACCAGACCCGGGTCGCGGTGGTATCGGCCAACCTGCGCGACATCGACCTGGGCGCCGCCATGCGCGAAGTGCAGCAGATGGTGGCCGAGCAGCCGCTGGGCGCGGGCGTCGGCCTGCACATCGGCGGCCAGGGCGAGGAACTGGCGCAGGCGGCGAAGTCGCTGATCTTCGCCTTCGGCCTGGCGATCTTCCTGGTCTACCTGGTGATGGCCTCGCAGTTCGAATCCCTGCTGCACCCGTTCGTGATCCTGTTCACCATCCCGCTGGCGCTGGTCGGCGCGATCCTGGCGCTGATGCTGACCGGAAAGCCGATCTCGGTGGTGGTGTTCATCGGCCTGATCCTGCTGGTCGGCCTGGTCACCAAGAATGCGATCATCCTGATCGACAAGGTCAACCAGCTGCGCGAGGCCGGCGTGGCCAAGCATGAGGCGCTGGTGGAGGGTGCGCGTTCCCGCCTGCGCCCGATCATCATGACCACGCTGTGCACGCTGTTCGGCTTCCTGCCGCTGGCGGTGGCGATGGGCGAGGGCGCCGAAGTGCGTGCACCGATGGCGATCACCGTGATCGGTGGCCTGCTGGTGTCGACGCTGCTGACGCTGCTGGTGATCCCGGTGGTGTACGACCTGATGGATCGTCGCGGCGACGCCTACTACCGTGAGCGCGGCCGCAAGCACGCCGGTGAAGGCCTGCATGGCGACGAGGGCGGCACAGCGGGTGTGGAGGAACCGGCATGAGTGTTGCCGAGTTCTCCATCCGCCGCCCGGTCACCACCATCATGTGCTTCGTGTCGCTGGTGGTGATCGGCCTGATCGCTTCGTTCCGGCTGCCGCTGGAGGCGTTGCCGGACATCTCCGCGCCGTTCCTGTTCGTGCAGATTCCCTACACCGGCTCGACCCCGGAAGAAGTGGAACGGACCATCATCCGTCCAGTCGAGGAATCGCTGGCGACGATGACCGGCATCAAGCGCATGCGCTCGTCGGCCACCTCCGAGGCGGCGCTGATCTACATCGAGTTCAGCGACTGGGACCGCGACATCGCCATTGCCGCGTCGGACGCGCGCGAGCGTATCGACGCGATCCGCAGCGACCTGCCCGACGACCTGCAGCGCTACAACGTGTTCAAGTGGTCCAGCAGCGACCAGCCCGTGCTGAAGGTGCGGCTGGCCAGCACCACCGACCTGACCACCGCCTATGACATGCTCGACCGTGAGTTCAAGCGGCGCATCGAGCGTATTCCCGGTGTGGCCCGGGTCGACATCACCGGTGCGCCGCCGAACGAGGTGGAGATCGCCATCGATCCGAACCGGCTCAACGCGCATGGGTTGAGCATCAACGAGCTGAGCGAGCGCCTGCGCACGCTGAACTTCTCGATCTCGGCCGGGCAGATCGATGACAACGGCCAACGCGTGCGCGTGCAGCCGGTAGGCGAGATCACCGACCTTCAGGAGATGCGCGACCTGGTGATCAACGCCAAGGGCCTGCGCCTGGGCGACATCGCCGACGTCCGCCTGAAGCCGGCGCGGATGAACTACGGGCGCCGCCTGGACGGCAACCCGGCGGTGGGCCTGGACATCTTCAAGGAACGCAGCGCCAACCTGGTGGACGTTTCGCGTGCGGCGCTGGCCGAAGTCGAGGCGATCCGCGCGCAGCCGTCGATGCGCGACGTGCAGATCAAGGTGATCGACAACCAGGGCAAGGCAGTGACGTCCTCGCTGCTGGAGCTGGCCGAGGCCGGCGCGGTCGGCCTGATCCTGTCGGTCACCGTGCTGTTCTTCTTCCTGCGCCATTGGCCGTCGACGCTGATGGTGACGCTGGCCATTCCGATCTGCTTCACCATCACCCTCGGCTTCATGTACTTCGTCGGGGTGACACTCAACATCCTGACCATGATGGGCCTGCTGCTGGCCGTCGGCATGCTGGTCGACAATGCGGTGGTGGTGGTGGAGAGCATCTACCAGGAGCGCGAGCGCATGCCGGGGCAGCCACGGCTGGCCTCGATCATCGGCACCCGCAACGTGGCCATCGCGCTCAGCGCCGGCACGCTGTGCCACTGCATCGTGTTCGTGCCGAACCTGTTCGGCGAGACCAACAACATCAGCATCTTCATGGCGCAGATCGCGATCACCATCTCGGTCTCGCTGCTGGCCTCGTGGCTGGTGGCGGTCAGCCTGATCCCGATGCTGTCCGCGCGCATGGCCACGCCCAAGCTGGTGCACTCGCAGACCGGCCTGATCGCGCGCCTGCAGCGACGCTATGCGCAGCTGCTGGACTGGTCACTGCATCACCGCGGTTGGAGCCTGCTCGGCATCCTGCTCGTGGTGCTGGTCAGCCTGGTGCCGATGAAGCTGACCAAGGTCGACATGTTCGGTGGTGAGGGTGGCAAGGACATCTTCATCGGCTACATGTGGAAGGGCGCCTACACCTACCGCCAGATGTCCGAGGAAGTGGCGCGGGTGGAGAACTGGATCGACCAGAACCGCGAGCGCCTGCACGTGAAGCAGGTGTATTCCTGGTACAGCGAGCAGGAAGGCAGCTCCACGGTGGTCACCCTGGACGAAAAATACGCCAAGGACATCAAGTCGCTGCAGGAGGAACTGCGCAAGGGCCTGCCGAAGTCGGCACGCACCGATTACTTCGTCGGCAACCAGGGCGGCGATGGCGGTGGCGGCAGCAACCAGGGCGTGCAGGTGCAGCTGGTGGGCGACTCCAGCTCGATGCTGCAGGAGATCGGCCAGGAAGTGGTGCCGTTGCTGGCGCAGCGTGCCGAGCTGCGTGACGTGCGCATCGACAACGGCGAGAAGGGCGGCGAGCTGAAGGTGCGCGTCGACCGCGAGCGTGCCGCAGCGTTCGGCTTCAATGCCGAGCAGGTGGCCAGCTTCGTCGGCCTGGCGCTGCGCGGCGCGCCGATGCGCGAGTTCCGCCGCGGTGACAACGAAGTGCCGGTGTGGGTGCGCTTTGCCGGCGCCGAGCAGAGCAGCCCGGAAGACCTGGCCGGTTTCAGCGTGCGCACCGGCGATGGCCGCAGCGTGCCGCTGCTGAGCCTGGTCACCGTGGACGTTGGTTCGTCGGCCACCCAGATCGGCCGCACCAACCGCCAGACCACGTTGACCATCAAGGCCAACCTGGCCGAGAAGGTCACCGCGCCGGACGGGCGCAAGGCGATCGAAGCCGTGCTCAAGCCGATGAACTTCCCGGCCGGCTATGGCTTCACTTTCGACGGCGGCGACTACGGCAACGACGACGAGGCCATGCAGCAGATGGTGTTCAACCTGCTGATCGCACTGGTGATGATCTACGTGGTGATGGCGGCGGTGTTCGAGTCGCTGCTGTTCCCGGCGGCGATCATGAGCGGCGTGCTGTTCTCGATCTTCGGCGTGTTCTGGCTGTTCTGGATCACCGGCACCTCGTTCGGGATCATGTCCTTCATCGGCATCCTGGTGCTGATGGGCGTGGTGGTGAACAACGGCATCGTGATGATCGAGCACATCAACAACCTGCGGCGCAGCGGCATGGGCCGCACCCAGGCGCTGGTGGAAGGCTCACGCGAACGCCTGCGCCCGATCATGATGACCATGGGCACGGCGATCCTGGCGATGATCCCGATCTCGCTGACCGATACGCAGATGTTCGGCAATGGCCCGGAGTATTCGCCGATGGCGCGTGCAATTGCGGGCGGGCTGGCGTTCTCGACGGTGGTCAGCCTGCTGTTCCTGCCGACGATCTATGCGGTGCTCGATGACCTGCGCAATGCCGTGACGCGGTTGATCCGCCGTGCACGCGGGCTGGAGAGGATGGAGCCGGGCGCTGCCCGGCTGTAATGCGCGCCAACGTGTTGTGGTGTGGGGGAGGCCGGTCGTAGTGGGGCGGTCTCCCCCTTTTTTTCTGCTCGCCGCGTCGCCGCGTCGCCCGAGCATGGGCTCGGGCGCTACAGATTCTGTGGCCGGTTGAGAGGCTTACCCCGCCACCTTGCCCCACACCTTGAAGGTGGTCAGCCACAGGCCGAGCATGCTGCCGATGTTGGTCAGCATGAAGGTCAGCACCACGCGGGTAACGCGATTGCGGTACCAGCCCTTCAGGCTCTGCGCATCGTCGCGCAGCTTCAGGAAGTCTTCGTAGGCCGGCTTGCGCAGGCGCGCTTCCACCAGCGCCGAGAATGCGCCGGTCGGGATGCTCAGGCGGAACGGCTTGAACGGGGCCACCGCGATCGCGGTAAGAATGCTCAGCGGGTGACCGCCTGCCAGCAGGCAGCCCAGGCCCGCCAGGCCGCCGGTATACATTGCCCAGGTCGCCAGCAGCTCGGTGCCCACGCCCAGGCCGCCGCGGTAGAAGCCCACACCGATGCCGGTCGCCACGATCGCCAGGATGCCGAGCGTGAACCACGGGATGTTGCGCTTCTTCGGCACCGCCTCCAGCTCGGCGCGCAGCGGCGCCGGTGCCTCGGTATCGGTTTCCAGGTAGCGCGCCAGCCCGGCCAGGTGACCGGCGCCGACCACCGCCAGCACTTCACGCTGCTGCGGGGTGTGCTCCTCGCGCAGGCGCGTGGCCATGTAACGGTCGCGCTCACCGATGATGGTCTCGTACAGCGCCGGGCTCTCGCTGGCGAACTCACCAAAGCTCGATTCCAGCATGTCGCCCTGCTTGAGCTTTTCGATCTCGTTCTCGCCCACTTCCTCGGACGAGAACAGGCCGGCGCCCAGCCCGGCAACCAGCTTCAGCTTGCCGAAGAACCCAAGCCGCTGCGACGCCCGGCGGAAGGTCAGGCCGACCTCGCGGTCGATCAGGTGCACCGGCAGGTCGCGTTCGCGCGCCAGTTCCACCGCGCGTTTCAGTTCCGCGCCCGGCTCGATGTCGAGTTGTTCGGCCAGGCGGCGCTGGTAGGCGGACAGGGCCAGGTTGGCGGCGAACAGGGCGACGCGGCCCTTGCGGATCACCTCGACCAGGTCGAGCTTGGCCAGCGTGTCCGGGTCGCTCAGCGCCTGCAGGCGCTGCGGGTCCAGCTCGACGGCAACCGCATCGAAGCGGCCGCTGTCGATGGCTTTTTCCACGGCCTCGACGCTGGCGCGGGAGACGTGGGCGGTGCCCAGCAGGGTGTAGCGCACGCCGTCGCGTTCGACGACGCGCACCGGCTGGCCGGCGAACAGGTCGTCACCGGTCTCGGGAAGGGTTTCGGTCATGGGTTCATTCATTGGAAGGTGCGGTGTCGGCGCCATCGCCGAGCGCGCGCTGCATCTGCACGGTGTCCAGCCAGCGGCCATGCTTGCGGCCGAGGCCACGGAACACGCCCACCAGTTCGAAGCCGAAGCGTTCGTGCAGCTTGATTGAAGCAGTGTTGGTCGGCTCGCCGATCACCGCCACCATCTGCCGGTAGCCACGTGCGATGCAGGCGTTGATCAACGCCTGCAGCAGGCCGGTGCCGACGCCCTGGCCCTGGAAGCGGGCATCGACGTAGACCGAGTTCTCAACGGTCCACTGGTAGGCGACGCGGGTGCGGTAGGTGTTGGCGTAGGCATAGCCGGCGACCTGGCCGTCGATCTCGGCGACCAGGTAGGGGAAGCCGCGATCGACGATGTCGCGCATGCGGCGCAGCATCTCGGTCGCGTCCGGAATGTCGTACTCGTAGGTGTTGACGAAGTCAGTCACTTCCACCGCATAGATCGCGGTGATCGCGTCGATGTCGGCCGGGCCGGCATCACGGATGAGGACGGCCATGCGCGGGCTCCGGCTCAGTCGATGTAGCGCTTGAGCAGGTCGCCGTAGGCATCGATGCGGCGATCACGCAGGAACGGCCAGATGCGGCGCACGTGCTCGCTGCGCTGCAGGTCGACGTCGCACAGCAGCACGGTGGCCTCGGTGCCGGCCTCGGCCAGGAACTCGCCCTGCGGGCCGAGCACGTGGCTGTTGCCCCAGAACTGGATGCCCGACGCGCCCAGCGGCGAAGCCTCGTGGCCGACGCGGTTGCAGCTCAGCACCGGCAGGCCGTTGGCCACGGCGTGGCCGCGATGGCTCAGCACCCAGGCGTCGCGCTGGCGGGTCTTCTCGTCCTGCACGTCGTCCGGATCCCAGCCGATCGCAGTCGGATACAGCAACAGCTCGGCGCCGGCCAGCGCCATCAGGCGCGCCGCTTCCGGGTACCACTGGTCCCAGCACACCAGCACGCCCAGGCGGCCCACCGAGGTATCGATCGGCGTGAAGCCGATGTCGCCCGGGGTGAAGTAGAACTTCTCGTAGAAGCCCGGGTCGTCCGGGATATGCATCTTGCGGTACTTGCCGAGCAGCGTACCGTCCTTCTCGAACACCACGGCGGTGTTGTGGTACAGCCCGGCAGCGCGGCGCTCGAACAGCGAGCCGACCAGCACCACGCCATGCTTCTTCGCCAGCGCGCCAAGGCGCTCGGTGCTCGGGCCCGGAATCGGCTCGGCCAGGTCGAACTCGTCCACCGATTCGTGCTGGCAGAAGTACGGGCCGTTATGCAGTTCCTGCAGCAGCACCAGCTTGGCACCCTGCGCAGCCGCCTCGGCCACGCGTGCTTCGATCACCGCCAGGTTGGCGGCGGCATCACCGTGGTTGCGCTCCTGGATCAGGGCGACGGTAAGGGGGCTGCGCGAGTTCATGCGGGGCGTTCCTGCGGGGGAAAACCAGCATGTTAGCGCGGATGGGCGGCGACGGCGTGTCGCGCGCTGAATGGCGCAGCGGGTAGTGCCGGCCGCTGGCCGGCAATCCCGTGGATCCATCAGGCATTGCAGGGTTGCCGGCCAGCGGCCGGCACGACCGTTACGCCTTCAACAGCCCGGCCGGCAGCTGCATGGTGATGCAGTGCAGGCTGCCGTTCTGCCAGATCAGCGAGCGGCAGGGCACCTGCACGATCTCTCGGCCCGGGTGCGCCTGTGCCAGCACGTCGCGGGCCAGGTCATCGGCCGGGTCGCCATAGGCCGGCATCAGCACCGCGCCGTTGACGATCAGGTAGTTGGCGTACGAGGCAGCCAGGCGACGGCCTTCGTCGATCACCGGCCGGGCCCACGGCAGCGGGAACAGGCGGTACGGCTGGCCATCCCTGGTGCGTAGCGCGGCCAGCTCATTGCCCATCGCCTGCAGTTCGGCGTAATGCGAGTCGCTCTCGTCGTCGCAGGCCTGGTAGACGATGCTGTCAGCGGAGGCGAAGCGGGCGAGGGTATCGATGTGCGCGTCGGTGTCGTCGCCTTCCAGGTAGCCGTGGTCCAGCCACAGCACGCGGTCCTGCTGCAGCCAGTCGGCCAGGTCGGCGCTCAGGCTGGCGCGGTCGCGGTCCGGGTGGCGCTCGTGCAGGCACTTCCAGGTGGTCAGCAGGGTGCCTTCACCGTCGGTCTCGATGCCGCCGCCTTCCAGCGCGAACGGAATGCTGCGGACCGGCGCATCGTTGAATACGCCGGCCTGGTCGAGCACGCCCACCAGCTGGTCATCCAGGGTGGCGTCGAACTTGCCGCCCCAGCCGGTGAAGCGGAAATCCAGCAGCTGGAAGCCGCCGTCGGCACGGCGCAGGGTGATCGGGCCGGAGTCGCGCAGCCAGGTATCGTCGTAGGCCGCCGTGGTGAAGTGGACCTTGTCCATGTCGATGCGGTTGGAGCGCAGTCGCATCTCGGCGTAGGTCTCCACATCGTCGTCGGCCACGCAGATCAGCACCGGCTGGAAGCGGGTGATGGCCGCGACCAGGGCGATGTAGGTCTCTTCCACCTGGCCCAGGCGGTCAGCCCAGTCGGTATCGGCGGTGGGCCAGGCAATCAGGACGCCGCTCTGGGCTTCCCACTCGGCAGGAAAACGAAGGGTCTGGTTCATGGTCTCGCTACGCAGGCCCGCCCACGGCGGGTAATGGGATCAACGGATCGGCGGTTTCGGGCCGATTTCGTTCGGGTCCGCCTGGTTGGCCACCACGTCGATCACCTTCTGCTTCTCGAAGTAGACGGTGAACTGCGGGTACACCCAGCGGTTGATGGTCGGCCATTGCCGCTTCTGCCCGCCACGCGGCTGCAGCTGCTCGCTGGGCGCGCCGAACTGCGCCTGCACCTGCTGCATGCTCTGGCCGCGCACGGGCAGGGCACCGGCCGGCTTCTCGCGGGCACGGTCGACAAGCAGGGTATCGGCCAGTGCCGGTGTGGCGGCGGCCAGGGTGGCCATCACGGCCAGGGCGGACAGGTAACGCTTCATCTCGATCTACTCCCCAGTGGTCAAGAAAGGCGATTACAGCAAAAACGGCAGGAAAAAGCCGCATAAACAAAAAACCGCCCGAAGGCGGTTTCTTGCATCGGGTCGGCCCCGCGTAGGGCCAGCCGCAGCCGGAAGGCTGTGAGGCTTAGCGCTGACGCGCCTTGAAACGCGGGTTCGACTTGCAGATGACGAAGATCTTGCCACGACGACGCACGACCTTGCAGTCACGGTGACGGGCCTTCGCCGACTTCAGGGAGGACAGGACTTTCATGGCATACCTCGGCGTAAACAGTAGTTGTTCGGGTGGAGCGTGGCCGCGATATGCGAAAGACAATCGGCAGTTGACGCTCGTTCAAGCCCGCCATTCTACCGGGCTTTTCCTCGTGGTTTCAAGTGGTTGCACAAAAGATCCCGCTGGGGGCGTCTGGCAGGGGCTAGAATGGCCTCTTCACACGCTCTGGGACCCCCATGAATCCACTCGCTCCCGTCCTGACCATCGACGGCCCATCCGGGGCCGGCAAGGGTACCATCAGCCGCATCATCGCGCGCCGGATGGGCTGGCATTACCTGGATTCGGGCGCGCTGTACCGGGCGGTGGGCGTGGCCGCAAGCTGGGCCGACATCGATACCTCCGACGCCTCGGCGCTGGTGCGTTGCACCTTCGACACCCACGTTCAGTTTGTCGAGCAGGGCGATGCCATGCGGGTCATGGTCAACGGCACCGATGCCACCGACGAGCTGCGCCTGGAGACCACCGGTGCGCTGGCCTCGGCCATTGCCGCCATTCCCGAGGTCCGCGCTGCCCTGAAGGAGCGCCAGCGCGCATTCAGGGAGCTGCCGGGCCTGGTCGCCGACGGCCGCGACATGGGCACGGTGATCTTCCCGGACGCCTCCTACAAGGTCTTCCTGACCGCCAGTGCCGAGGAGCGCGCCGAGCGCCGGCATAAGCAGTTGAAAGACAAGGGGGTTTCTGTTAACTTTGATGACCTCCTGCGCGAGATCATGGCCCGCGACGCCCGTGATGCCCAGCGTACCGTGGCGCCCCTGAAGCCGGCAGACGATGCTGTCCTCATCGACACCACAGGCATCGGCATCGATGATGTCGTTGCCAGAGTGATGGATCTGCTTCCGGTTCCGGCTGCCTGATCCGTTCGCGCGGGAGCGCTGCCAGCAGCATCGGCGGTGGTCGCGCATAGCAGTGCTGTACCAGCTCCGTCGCGCAATGATGCGTGGCGGTTTTCCTACTACACACGACCTGCGTTTCCGGGGTCGACCAACAGGCGGGCGGTCGCCATTCCCCTGAAGGGGACGCCACCGACCCATGTGTCCAACAGAGTAAATCTAATGACCGAATCATTTGCCGAACTGTTTGAAGCCAGCCAGGCCAATCTGGCCAAGCTGAAGCCGGGCGCCATCGTCAGCGGTACCGTTGTTGAAGTCCGCGGCGACGTCGTGGTGATCAACGCTGGCCTGAAGTCCGAAGGCATCGTGCCGATCGAACAGTTCCGTAACGACGCTGGCGAAATCGACGTCGCCGAAGGCGACATCGTCAAGGTCGCCCTCGACTCGATCGAGAACGGCTTCGGCGAAACCGTCCTGTCGCGCGAGAAGGCCAAGCGCGCGATGGTGTGGGACGAGCTGGAAGAAGCGTTGGAAAAGAACGAAACCATCACCGGCCGCATCAGCGGCAAGGTCAAGGGTGGTTTCACCGTGGACATCAAGGATGTCCGCGCCTTCCTGCCGGGTTCCCTGGTCGATGTGCGCCCGGTGCGCGATCCGGCCTACCTGGAAGGCAAGGAACTCGAGTTCAAGCTCATCAAGCTGGACCGCAAGCGTAACAACGTCGTGGTCTCGCGCCGCGCTGTCGTCGAAAGCGAGCACTCGGAAGAGCGCGAGCAGCTGATGGACAAGCTGCAGGAAGGCGCGATCCTGAAGGGTGTCGTCAAGAACCTGACCGATTACGGCGCGTTCGTGGACCTGGGCGGTATCGACGGCCTGCTGCACATCACCGACATGGCGTGGAAGCGCGTGCGTCACCCGTCGGAAGTCGTGAACGTCGGCGACGAGCTGGACGTCCGCGTGCTGAAGTTCGACCGCGAGCGCAACCGCGTTTCGCTGGGCCTGAAGCAGCTGGGCGAGGATCCGTGGGACAACATCGGCCGTCGTTACCCGGCCAACAGCCGCGTCTTCGGCAAGGTCTCCAACGTCACCGATTACGGTGCGTTCGTTGAGATCGAGCCGGGCGTCGAAGGCCTGGTGCACGTCTCGGAGATGGATTGGACCAACAAGAACGTCAACCCGTCCAAGGTTGTCCAGGTTGGTGATGAAGTCGAAGTGATGGTGCTGGACGTCGATGAAGAGCGTCGCCGTATCTCGCTGGGCATGAAGCAGGTTGCCGCCAATCCGTGGGAAACCTTCGCTGCCACCCACAAGAAGGGTGACAAGGTGTCGGGCCAGATCAAGTCGATCACCGACTTCGGCATCTTCATCGGCCTGGACGGCGGCATCGACGGCCTGGTCCACCTGTCCGACATCAGCTGGAACACCACCGGCGAAGACGTCGTTCGCAACTTCAAGAAGGGCGATACCCTGGACGCCGTCGTCCTGGCTGTCGATCCGGAGCGCGAGCGCATCTCCCTGGGCGTGAAGCAGCTGGAGCAGGATCCGTTCGGCCAGTACATGGCTGCCAATCCGAAGGGCTCCAAGGTTGAAGGCGTGGTGAAGGAAGTCGACGCCAAGGGCGCGATCATCGAGCTGGCTGACGGCATCGAAGGTTACGTCTCGGCCCGCGACATCGCCAACGAGCGCGTTGACGACGCCACCCAGCACCTGAAGGTCGGCGACAAGGTCGAAGCCAAGTTCGTGGGCATGGACCGCAAGGGCCGTACCCTGCAGCTGTCGATCAAGGCCAAGGACGACGCGGAAATGCGCGAAGTGCTGGAGGAATACCAGTCCTCTTCGGCTTCCAGCGGCACCACCCAGCTGGGCGCGCTGCTGCGTGCACAGCTGAACGGCAACAAGTCCGAGTAATCGGCCTTACGCTGTTCGTTGTTTCCTGGACGGCCCGGGCATTGCCCGGGCCGTTTCAGGCTGAGATGCCCCTGATGTGAGCCGGTAATGACCAAATCCGAACTGATCGAAATCCTTGCGCGCCGCCAGGCGCACCTGAAGGCCGATGATGTCGATCTGGCGGTGAAGTCGTTGCTGGAAATGATGGGCGGATCGCTGTCCGCCGGGGATCGCATCGAAATCCGTGGATTTGGCAGCTTCTCGCTGCACTATCGTCCGCCGCGCCTGGGTCGCAACCCGAAGACCGGCGAATCGGTTGCCCTGCCGGGCAAGCATGTCCCCCATTTCAAGCCGGGCAAGGAACTGCGCGAGCGGGTCAGCAGTGTGCTGCCGCTGGACGCCGATCCGGCCTGAGCCTTCCGTCGCGCCACCGCGTGCGAATCCAGCCGCGAGTCGGATAAGCTACGGACTCCTGCCACTGGAGCTGTCGCATGAAGGTTTTTCGTCTGCTGGTCCTGCTGGCGGTACTCATTCTTGGGTTGATCATCGGTGCCATGAACATGGACGAGATGACCATCAACCTGCTGTTCACCCAGCTTAAGACCTCGGTCGGCGTGGCCATCATTGCCGCGTTGCTGATCGGCGTCATCGTTGGCGCTGGCCTGGTGCTGGTGAGCGTGGTCATTCCGCTCTACAGCCAGCTGCGCCGCGCCAACAAGTCCGCTGCCGCCACGCCGGCACCGGTTGCTTCCCCTCAATCTTTTGATGGACGCTGATCGAAGATGGATTTCGTCACCGAGTGGTTCTGGTTCTTCCTGTTCGTTCCGCTGGCCGCCCTGGCTGGGTGGGTGATCGGGCGGCGCGGTGGTCAACGCCACGGTGACAGCCAGGTCAGCCGCCTGTCGAGCACCTATTTCCGTGGCCTGAACTACCTGCTCAACGAGCAGCCGGACAAGGCCATCGAGCTGTTCCTGCACATCGCCGAGCTGGACAAGGAAACCTTCGAGACCCAGGTCGCGCTGGGCCACCTGTTCCGCCGCCGCGGCGAAGTCGACCGCGCCATCCGCCTGCACCAGGGCCTGGTCAACCGCCACGACCTCAGTGATGCACAGCGCGTGCAGGCCCTGCTGGCGCTGGGCGAGGATTACATGAAGTCCGGCCTGCTGGACCGTGCCGAGACCGTGTTCACCGAGCTGGCGCAGCTGGATCAGCGCGCACCGCAGGCGCTCAAGCACCTGATCGGCATCTACCAGGCCGAGCGCGACTGGGAAAAGGCGATCGACAACGCGACCCGTTTCGAGGACGTCACCGGCGAGCCGATGGGCAAGCTGATCGGACAGTTCGAATGCGAACTGGCCGAACGTTTCCGTGGCGCCGGCAAGCTGGAAGAGGCGAGGGCAGCGATCGCCCGCGCCTACCAGGCCGACGCGATGTCGGTGCGCGCCGGCATCATCGAGGGCCGGCTGGAAACCGACGCGGGCAATCCAGAGGCCGCCGTGCGCGCCTTCGAGCGCGCCGCGCGCAACGACCCCGAATACCTGCCGGAACTGCTGCCGGCACTGATGCAGAACTATCGCAGGGTCGGCGATCTGGCAGGTGCACGCGCGTTCCTGTCGGAGATGACCGAGCACTACCGCGGCATCGCCCCGGTACTGGCGCTGACCCGGTTGATGGAAGAGCAGGAAGGCGTGGCGCCGGCCCGTGCCTACCTCGGTCGCCAGCTCAAGGATCGCCCGTCGGTACGTGGCGAATCAGCGCTGATCGATCTGACCCTCGCCGAGGGAGCCGATTCCACCGCCACCCTGCATGACCTCAAGCACATCACCGACCAGCTGCTGGTGCGCAACCCGGCCTATCGCTGCACGCGCTGCGGCTTCGGTGCGCGTACCCACCACTGGCAGTGCCCAAGCTGCAAGGAGTGGGGGACGGTCAAGCCGCTGCTGAACTACGCGGTGCTCTGATCCATGCCCTGGCTTGTGATGGGCGCGCTGCTGGGGCTCGCCCTGCTCAGTGCGTTGCTGACCTGGGCTGCGCGGGGCTATGCACTGCGCCAGCAGTTGATGGACCAGCCGGGCGAGCGTCGCAGCCATAGCGTTGCCACCCCGCGCGGTGGCGGCATCGCCATCGTCATCAGCCTGCTGGTGACCGCCGGCGTGGCCATCTGGGCCTGGCCCGAAAGCACGCCGACGGTGCTGGTGGCCAGCCTTGGGCTGGTGCTGGTGGCCGGTATCGGCTGGTGGGACGACCACAAGCCCCTGCCGGCGATGCGTCGCCTGCTGGTGCATTTCATCGCCGCAGCGCTGTTGGCCGGCCTGGTCAAGGTGAATGGTGGCAGCTGGCTGTTGGCGGTGCTGGTGCTGCTGTTCACCGCGTCGCTGATCAACATCTGGAACTTCATGGACGGCATCAATGGCATCGCCGCCAGCCAGGCCGTTGTGGCGATGCTGGGGCTGGCGCCGGTACTGCCGTGGCCCTATTCACTGGCCGCCGTGGCGCTGGGCCTGGCCTGCCTTGGATTCCTGCCGTTCAACTTCCCTCGCGCCCGGATCTTCATGGGCGATGTTGGAAGCGGCGCGCTGGGGTATGCGGTCGCAGTGGTGCTGGCGATCGCCAGCGTGCGTACCGATATCAACTGGATCCTGCTGCTGGTACCGGTTTCGCCGTTCCTCGTGGACGCGGGCTTCACACTGCTGGCGCGCATCATTTCCGGACAACGCTGGATGGAACCCCATACCCAGCATGTCTACCAGCGCGCGGTGCAGGCAGGAGCCAGTCACCCGCAGGTGACAGGGATGTACTTTGCTTTGGGTCTGTTCAGTATTACAGTGTTCAATGTCTGCTCCAATTTGCAGCCGAGGTGGGAGGCTGTCGTGGCGATCGCGTGGTTCATCGCGCTGAGCGTCCTCTGGCTCCTCCTGCGCAATGGAATGCGCCACCGACAAGGAATTACCTGAATTATGGCTTCACCCTGGCGGGACAGAATCCTCGGCCTGATGCCGCGTTCGGCCATCGTCTGCCACGACCTCTTCATGGTCTGGGCATGCTGGCAGCTGCTCCATGCAGGGCGTTACTCGATCCTGCCCAACGCCCCGGCGCTGCCCCTGTGGAACGTCGATACCACCCTGGTCCTGCTGCTGCAGGGCCTGGTGTTCTGGCGCGTGGGCCTGTACCGCGGCCTGTGGCGGTTTGCCAGCGTCAGCGACCTGCTGAACATCTTCAAGGCCAGCTTCATCGGCATGGTGGCCATCATCCTGGTGCTGATGTGGAAGCGCTTCGACGGCGTACCCATGTCGGTGCTGGTGATCTACCCGTTCGCGCTGTCGGCACTGCTCGGCGCGCCGCGCCTGCTGTACCGCGCCTGGAAGGACTACCAGGCACTGCAGTCCGATTCCAGCGCCCGCCGCGTGCTGATCCTCGGCGCCGGCCAGGCGGCCGAGACCCTGGTGCGCGACCTGCGCCGCTCCGGCAACTTCGAGCCGGTCGGCCTGCTCGACGACGCGCCGCACCTGCGTGGCGCCAAGCTGCAGGGCCTGCCGATCCTGGGTACGCTGGATGACGCGCCGACGGTGGTCCGCGAGACCGCTGCCAAGCTGCTGGTCATTGCCATGCCGTCGCTGGACGCCGCAGGCATGCAGCGCGTCGTCGCGATCTGCGAAAGCACCGGCGTGCCGTTCCGTACCGTGCCCAAGCTCAGTGACATCCTGCAGGGCCAGTCGCTGCCGGGCCAGCTGAAGGAAGTGGCGATCGAGGACCTGCTGGGGCGCAAGCCGATCATGCCGGACTGGAACCTGATCCGCGGCTGGTTGGGTGGGCGCACCGTGATGGTTACCGGCGCCGGTGGTTCGATCGGCTCGGAGCTGTGCCGCCAGTGCGCGCGGCATGGTGCCGGTCGCATCATCCTGCTGGAGATCAGCGAGCTGCTGCTGCTGACCATCGAAGGCGAGCTGCGTCGCAGCTTCCCCGATGTCGAGATCGAGGCGGTGCTGGGCGACTGCGGTGACCCAGCGGTGATCCGCCACGCGCTGTCGCTGCACCCGGTCGATACCGCTTTCCATGCGGCCGCCTACAAGCATGTACCGGTGCTGGAACGCCAGCTGCGTGAAGCAGTGCGCAACAACATCCTGGCGACCGAGAACGTCGCGCGCGCCTGCCTGGAAGCCCGCGTGGAGCATTTCGTGTTCATCTCCACCGACAAGGCGGTCGACCCGGTCAATGCGCTGGGCGCGAGCAAGCGCTACGCCGAGATGATCTGCCAGAGCCTGGACCAGAAGTCCACGCATACCCGTTTTGTCACGGTGCGCTTCGGCAACGTGCTGGCGTCGGCCGGCAGCGTGGTGCCGCTGTTCCGCGAGCAGATCCTGCGCGGTGGCCCGGTCACGGTCACCGACCCGGAAGTCAGCCGCTACTTCATGACCATTCCCGAGGCCTGCCAGCTGATCCTGCAGGCGGCCGCATCGGCGTCGCATGGTGCGATCTATACCCTCGACATGGGCGAGCCGGTGCCGATCCGCGTGCTGGCCGAACAGATGATCCGCCTGACCGGCAAGCAGCCGTACAAGGACATCCAGATCATCTATACCGGCCTGCGTCCGGGCGAGAAGCTGCACGAGACGCTGTTCTATTCGGACGAAGATTACCGCTCCACCGCGCACCCGAAGATTCTTGAAGCCGGCGTGCGTACGTTCTCGCGCGACCTGGTGCTGGGCAACGTTCCGCGCCTGCGCGAGGCGATTGCCAGCTACGACACCGCCCGCATCCAGGAAATCCTGTTTGCGACGATGCCGGAATTCTCGCCAATCGAACAGGATGCTTACATTTCATCCGCTAAAGTCGTGCCTTTTCCGGCACGTGAGGCCAACAGGCACCAATGAGCAAGCGAATTCGCAAAGCAGTTTTCCCGGTGGCAGGATTGGGGACGCGTTTTTTGCCAGCAACCAAGACTGTGCCGAAGGAGATGCTGCCGATCATTGATCGGCCGCTGATCCAGTACGCGGTGGATGAGGCGATCGAAGCCGGCTGTGACACGCTGGTGTTCATCACCAACCGCTACAAGCACGCCGTTGCCGACTATTTCGACAAGGCGTACGAGCTGGAGCAGAAGCTTGAGCGCGCTGGCAAGCAGGAGCAGCTGGAACTGATCCGGCACGTGCTCCCCAATGGTGTGCGCGCGATCTTCGTGACCCAGGCCGAGGCGCTGGGCCTCGGGCACGCGGTGCTGTGTGCCAGGTCGGTGATCGGTGACGAGCCGTTTGCCGTACTGCTGCCCGACGACCTGATCTGGAACCGCGGTGCGGGCGCGCTGAAGCAGATGGCCGACCTCAACGAAGCCAGTGGCGCCAGCGTGATCGCGGTCGAAGACGTGCCGCACGATAAGACCGCCAGTTACGGCATCGTCGCCACCGACGCGTTCGATGGCCGCAAGGGCCGTATTTCGCAGATCGTCGAGAAGCCGAAGCCGGAGGACGCGCCGAGCGACTTGGCGGTGGTGGGCCGTTACGTGCTCAGCCCGAAGATCTTCGAGCTGCTGGAACAGACCCAGACCGGTGCCGGCGGCGAGATCCAGCTGACCGATGCGATTGCCGAGCTGCTGAAGACCGAAGAAGTCGATGCCTATCGTTTCGAGGGCACCCGCTTCGACTGCGGCACGCACCTGGGTCTGGTGGAGGCGACGATCCGCTTCGCGCTGGACAACCCGAAGCTGGCTGGCCCGGCGCGGGAGAAGCTGGCGGCGATGCTGGCGGAATAAGGGTTTTATCAAGCGCTCCGTGCGGCGCCTTGATTGATACGTGGGGGAGGGGGCGGGTGGCCCTCTCCAAAACACGCCAAAGCCCTTCCATGGTGCTCGATGGCGCCATCCATGGCGCCAACGGTTTTGGAGAGGGCCATCCGCCCCCTCTCGACAGTTTCCGTGTGGCGCGGACGGGAAGGGCGGAATCAAAGGCAGAAGCAAAAGCAAAAAGGCAGCCACTGGCTGCCTTTTTTCGTGGGTTGGGGTCAGATCCCTTTGCGCAGCAAAGGGATCTGACCCCAGCCTTTGACCCTGCCTTTGCTCATCCCTCCGCCGCGGGGAGGCTGGAAGGGCCGGGTTGGCAGGGCTGCCCGGGACCGTTGGCGCCATGGATGGCGCCATCGAGCCCCCATGGAAGGGTTCACGGCGTGTCCCGGGCAGCCCTGCCAACCCGACCCACGCCATGAAGCCCAACGAGGCAACGCCTTGAACCTTACAGCGCCTCGAAAATACCCGCCGCACCCATGCCGGTGCCGATGCACATCGTCACCATGCCGTACTTCTGCTGGCGACGACGCAGGCCGTGCAGCAGGGTTGCGGTACGGATCGCGCCGGTCGCACCCAGCGGGTGGCCCAGGGCAATCGCGCCGCCCAGCGGGTTGACCTTGGCCGGGTCCAGGCCGCAGTCACGGATCACCGCCAGCGACTGCGCGGCGAAGGCTTCGTTGAGCTCGATCCAGTCCAGCTGGTCCTGGGTCAGGCCGGCCTGCTTCAGTGCCTTCGGGATCGCGGCGATCGGGCCGATGCCCATCACTTCCGGGCGCACGCCGGCCACCGAGAAGCTGACGAAACGGGCCAGCGGGGTCAGGCCGTAATCCTTGATCGCCTGCTCCGAGGCCAGCAGCACGGCGCCGGCGCCGTCGCTCATCTGCGACGAGTTGCCGGCGGTGACGGTGCCGCCGAACTGGCCGTTGCGGAACACCGGGCGCAGCTTGGCCAGGCCTTCGGCCGAGGAATCCGGGCGGGGGCCTTCGTCGGTGTCGGCGATCTTGTTGCGGGTGATGATTCGCTGGCCGTCGGCCAGGTCCGGCAGGTGCGAGACGATCTCGTACGGGCTGATCTCGTCCTTGAACTCGCCGTTCTGGATCGCGGCCATGGCCTTCTGGTGCGAGGCCAGGGCAAAGGCATCCTGGTCTTCGCGCGAGACCTTCCACTCTTCGGCGACCTTCTCGGCGGTGATGCCCATGCCGTAGGCGATGGCAACGTGGTCGTTGTCGAACACGCTCGGCGCCATGGCGATCTTGTTGCCCATCATCGGCACCATCGACATCGACTCGGTGCCGCCGGCCAGCATCAGGTCGGCGTTGCCCAGGCGGATCGCGTCGGCGGCCTGCGCCACGGCCTGCAGGCCGGAGGAGCAGAAGCGGTTCACGGTCTGTGCGGCGATGGTGTTCGGCAGGCCGGCCAGCAGCACGCCGATGCGGGCCACGTTCATGCCCTGCTCGGCTTCCGGCATGGCGCAACCGATGATGGCGTCATCGATGCGGTTGACGTCCACGCCCGGGGCCTGGGCGACGACGCTGCGCAGCACGTGCGCAAGCATGTCGTCGGGGCGGGTGTTGCGGAACATGCCCTTGGGCGCCTTGCCAACCGGGGTACGGGTGGCGGCGACGATGTAGGCGTCCTGGATTTGCTTGGTCATTGCAGTGATCTCTTGAATTTTTTAGCCGGAGTGCCGACCAACGGTCGGCACCCACCGGAAGCAGGGATGGGCGATCAGTTACGCAGCGGCTTGCCGGTCTTCAGCATGTGCGCGATGCGGGCCTGGGTCTTTTCCTGCTGGGCCAGTTCGACGAAGTGCTTGCGCTCCAGGGTCAGCAGCCACTCTTCGTCGACTAGGGTGCCGCGGTCGACCTTGCCACCGCACAGCACGGTAGCGATGCGCTCGGCGATCTCGTAGTCGTACGGGCTGATGAAGCGGCCTTCCAGCATGTTGACCAGCATCATCTTGAAGGTGGCGATACCCACGTCACCGGCCACCTGGATGCGGCGCGCCGGCAGCGGCGGGCGGTAACCCGCTTCGGCCAGGGCGCGTGCTTCGGCCTTGGCGATGTGCAGGGCCTCGTAGCTGTTGAACACCACCTTGTCGGTGCTGCGCAGCAGGCCCAGTTCCTTGGCGTTGACCGCCGAGTTGGACACCTTGGCCATCGCCACGGTCTCGAAGGTCTTCTTCAGTTCGGCGAACACGTCGCCGCCCGGGCCCGCGGCCTGCGAGGCGCGCACGGCCAGTTCCTTCAGGCCACCACCGGCCGGCAGCAGGCCGACGCCGGCCTCGACCAGGCCGATGTAGCTTTCCAGGAAGGCCACGGTCTTGGCGCTGTGCATCTGGAACTCGCAGCCGCCACCCAGGGCCAGGCCGCGCACGGCAGCCACCACTGGCACCAGCGAGTACTTGATGCGCTGGCTGGTGCGCTGGAAGTTGGCAACCATTTCTTCGAACTGGTCGACCTTGCCGGCCTGCAGCAGGCCCAGCGCGCCGGCCAGGTCGGCACCGGCGGAGAAGGGTTCCTTCTGCTGCCAGATCACCAGGCCCTGGAAGTCCTTCTCGGCGCGGCTCACGCATTCCTGCAGGCCGTCCAGCACCTGGTCGGACACGGTGTTCATCTTGGTCTTGAAGCTGACCACGGCGATGCCATCACCGTCGTGCCACATGCGCAGGCCGTCGTTCTCGAACACGGTCTCGCCCGGCGCGAACGTCTCGCCCAGCAGCGGATCGGGGAAGCGCTGGCGCTGGTACACCGGCAGCGACGAGCGCGGCAGCTTGGCGTTGCGCGACGGGCTGTAGCTGCCTTCGGCGGCATGCACGCCGTCGCGGCCATCGAACACCCAGTCCGGCAGCGGCGCGCTGCTCATGCTCTTGCCGGCGACGATGTCATCGGCGATCCACTGCGCCACCTGCTTCCAGCCGGCGGCCTGCCAGGTCTCGAACGGGCCCAGCGACCAGCCGTAGCCCCAGCGGATGGCCAGGTCGACGTCGCGCGCGGTCTCGGCGATGTCGGCCAGGTGGTAGGCGCTGTAGTGGAACAGGTCGCGGAAGGTCGCCCACAGGAACTGCGCCTGCGGGTGCTGGCTCTCGCGCAGCTTGGCGAACTTCTCGGCCGGGTTCCTGATCTTCAGGATCTCGACCACTTCCGGCGCGGCAGCGCGATCGGCCGGACGGTAGTCCTGCTTCTCCAGGTCCAGCACCACAATGTCCTTGCCGACCTTGCGGAAGATGCCGGCACCGGTCTTCTGGCCCAGCGCGCCCTTGGAAATCAGCGCGTCCAGCCACTTCGGCGACTTGAAGAATTCATGCCACGGGTCATTCGGCAGGGTGTCGCCCATGGTCTTGATGACGTGGGCCATGGTGTCCAGGCCGACCACGTCGGAGGTGCGGTAGGTGGCCGACTTCGGGCGGCCGACCAGCGGACCGGTCAGGCCGTCCACTTCATCGAAGCCCAGGCCGAACTGCTGGGTGTGGTGGATGGTGGACAGGATCGAGAACACGCCGATGCGGTTGCCGATGAAGTTCGGGGTGTCCTTGGCGTACACCACGCCCTTGCCCAGGGTGGTGACCAGGAACTCTTCCAGGCCTTCCAGCACGGCGGCGTCGGTGGTGGTGGCCGGGATCAGCTCGGCCAGGTGCATGTAGCGCGGCGGGTTGAAGAAGTGCACGCCGCAGAAGCGGTGGCGCAGCTGCTCGGGCAGCACGTCGGCCAGCTTGTTGATGCCCAGGCCCGAGGTGTTGGAGGCCAGCACCGCGTGGTCGGCCACGAACGGCGCGATCTTCTTGTACAGGTCCTGCTTCCAGTCCATGCGCTCGGCGATGGCCTCGATGATCAGGTCGCAGTCCTTCAGCTGCTCCAGGCCGGACTCGTAGTTGGCCGGAGTGATGGCTTCGGCCAGCGACTTGCTGGCCAGCGGTGCCGGGCTCAGCTTGCCCAGGTTGGCGATTGCCTTCAGCACGATGCCGTCGGCCGGACCCTCCTTGGCGGGCAGGTCGAACAGCACGGTGTCGACGCCAGCGTTGGTGAGGTGGGCAGCGATCTGGGCACCCATGACGCCGGCACCCAGCACGGCGGCGCGGCGGACTAGCAGGGAATTGGACATGGTGTAGGGCCTTTGTTGGTCAGCAGTTACTGGGTGGAATCAAAGGGAAGCGGGCAGGGCGCTGGCGCGAGCGGCGGCGCGGAACCCGGCTTCGGCGAAATGGATCAGTTCGTGGGCGGCATGGGCACGATGCGCCGCTTCAGTGACACCGGCGGGACGCTTGATCAGCCCGAAGTCGGCCATGGCATAGGTGAGCGAGCCGGCCAGGAAATCCAGGCGCCAGTACAGCTCTTCCTTGCTCAGGTCGGGTACGCACTCGCCGATGGCCTTGCCGAACGCACGCAGCACGTGGCCGTAGTGGTCGGACAGGAACTTGCGCAGGTTGTCGTTCTTCTCGGCGTAGGCGCGGGCGATCACGCGCACGAAGGCACCGCCGTTCTGGCGGTCCTGGGCCAGCGCCAATGCCGGCTCGACGAACGCGGCCAGCACCGGGCGCAGCTGCCCGGGATGTTCGCTGCGGGCGCGTTCGAGCTGCGACAGGCGGGCGCCGGTCATCTCGTCCATGCGGCGGCGGAACACCTCGTTGACCAGGTTTTCCTTGGAGCCGAAGTGGTAGTTGACCGCTGCGATGTTGACGTCGGCCTGGCTGGTCACCTGGCGCAGCGAAGTGCCGGCGAAGCCGTGCTGTGCGAACAGCTCCTCGGCCGCGCCGAGAATGCGGTCCTTGGTCGAGAAGTGGGCGGGTTTGGCCATCGGCGGGCGGACCTTAATCAAACGATTGTTTGATACTAGGACCAGACGGTAGCGTATGGCATTTTGCAGTGCAGCAAAAATGGCCCGGACGGTCAGAATCCACTCAGCTGGGTGAATGGGGTAGGGGTCGGATCCCCGCAGGGGCTCCGACCCCGACACTGGGCCCGGAATGGGGTCAGAGCCCCTGCGGGGATCCGACCCCTGCAGTGAGGGTTTGCCGGCCGGCGACCGGCACTACCATGCCAGCGCTTTATCTTTTACAATTCGCCTACGTTTATCAGGCTAAGCCCGCGTCCCGACGCGGGTTTTTTTCATGTTACCCTTCGGGCCATCAGCGGCCCGATTCCATTGGAGACATCCCATGGCGCTGGAGCGCACCCTTTCGATCATCAAGCCGGACGCCGTTGCCAAGAACGTCATCGGCGAAATCTACGCCCGCTTCGAGAAGGCCGGCCTGAAGGTCGTGGCCGCCAAGTACAAGCAGCTGTCGCGCCGTGAAGCCGAAGGCTTCTACGCCGTGCACCGCGAGCGTCCGTTCTTCAACGCGCTGGTCGAGTTCATGATCTCCGGCCCGGTGATGATCCAGGCCCTGGAAGGCGAGAACGCCGTCCTGGCCCACCGCGACCTGCTGGGCGCCACCAACCCGAAGGAAGCCGCGCCGGGCACCATCCGCGCCGACTTCGCCGAATCCATCGATGCCAACGCCGCCCACGGCTCGGACTCGGTCGAGAATGCCGCGATTGAAATCGCCTACTTCTTCGCCGCCACCGAAGTCGTTTCGCGCTGAGAGTAATGCCGTGAACGAGGTCGTACAGTCCCCCGCCATCCAGCCGCTGCCGAAGTCGGCACCCACGGCTGGCAAGCAGAACCTGCTCGACCTCGATCGCGCGGGCCTGGAGAAGTTCTTCGTCGAGGTTCTCGGCGAGAAGAAGTTCCGTGCCCATCAGGTGATGAAGTGGATCCACCATCGCTACGTCACCGATTTCGATGAAATGACCGACCTCGGCAAGGTCCTGCGCGCCAAGCTGCAGGCCCATGCCGAGGTGCTGGTTCCGAACATCGTGTTCGACAAGCCCTCCGCCGACGGCACCCACAAGTGGCTGCTGGCGATGGGCGTGGATGGCAAGAACGCCATCGAGACCGTGTACATCCCGGACAAGACCCGCGGCACGCTGTGCGTGTCCTCGCAGGTCGGTTGCGGCCTGAACTGCACGTTCTGCTCCACCGCCACCCAGGGCTTCAACCGCAACCTGACCACTGCCGAGATCATCGGTCAGGTGTGGGTTGCCGCGCGCCACCTGGGCAACGTGCCGCACCAGATGCGCCGCCTCACCAATGTGGTGATGATGGGCATGGGCGAGCCGCTGATGAATTTCGACAACGTCGTGCGCGCCATGAGCGTGATGCGCGACGATCTGGGCTACGGCCTGGCCAACAAGCGCGTGACCCTGTCGACCTCCGGCCTGGTGCCGCAGATCGACCGCTTGTCCGCCGAGAGCGACGTGTCGCTGGCAGTGTCGCTGCATGCGCCGAACGATGCGCTGCGCGAGACCCTGGTGCCGCTCAACAAGAAGTACCCGATCGCCGAGCTGATGGCCTCGTGCGCACGCTACCTGCGCGCCAACAAGCGCCGCGAATCGGTCACCTTCGAATACACCCTGATGAAGGGCATCAACGACAAGCCCGAGCATGCCCGCGAATTGGCCCGCCTGATGCGCCAGTTCGACAACGCGGTGCAGGCCAAGGATTCGGGCAAGGTCAACCTGATTCCCTTCAATCCGTTCCCGGGCACCCGCTACGAGCGTTCGGAAGAAGCGCACATCCGCGCCTTCCAGAAGATCCTGCTCGACAGCAACGTGCTGACCATGGTCCGCCGCACCCGTGGCGACGACATCGACGCCGCCTGTGGCCAGCTCAAGGGCCAGGTGATGGACCGCACCCGCCGCCAGGCGGAGTTCAACAAGACGCTGCAGGCGGGGAAGGGGAGCGATGCCGCGGCCTGACCGCCTCTGGCTGGCGCTTCTCGCAGGCGTGCTGGCCGTTGCGGTCGGCGGCTGCAAATCCCATCCCAAGGCCAAGCTCGGCCCGAGCCAGGCGCCGGTCTATTCGGTGGGTGACCCGGAAAGCGTGCGGCGCGAAGTGCGCTGGCGCGACCTGTTGACGCTGGCGACCCGCGACATGCAGGTCGGCAATCTCGATGCCGCCGAGCGCAAGGTGCGCGAAGCACTGAAGCTGGCGCCCGAGGCGCCCGATGCGCTGGTGCTGCAGGCCGGCATCGATGACCGTCGTGGCCGCACCCGCCAGGCCGGCGAGAACTTCCGCAAGGCCGCCGAACTGGCGCCGCAGCGCGGCGACGTGCTCAACAACTACGGTGCGTGGCTCTGCCAGCAGGGCCAGCCGGCCGAATCGCTGGTCTGGTTCGACCGCGCGTTGCAGGCGCCGGCTTATGCCACCCCGGGCGAAGCCCAAGCCAATGCCGGCAGCTGCGCACTGGATGCGGGCCAGCTTGAACGTGCCGAACGCGACCTGCGTGCGGCGCTCGTGGCGGCCCCGGCCAACCCGGTCGCGCTGGAGTCGATGGCCCAGCTGAGCTACCGCCAGGGCCGCTACATGGAGGCCCGGGCCTTCGCCGAACGTAGGATTGCGGCTGCACCCGCAACGCGTTCCGTGTTACAACTTGCGTCTCAAATCGAAGTGAAGCTGGGCGATCGGGCGGCATCTGATCGTTATCTGCAGCGGATTCGACAGGAATTTCCGCAGGACGCGGGCTCCTAACTCCAGGGTTGATGCATTGTGATTGATGACCAGACTGTGAGCGCTCTCGAGACTGCGGCCGGCTGCGGCACCCGCCTGCGCCAGGCCCGCGAAGCGGCCGGACTGACCCTCGAAGATGTCGGCTCGCGCCTGCGCATGCCGGTCCAGGTGGTCAAGTCGCTGGAAGAGGAACAATGGCAGAAGCTGGGGGCGCCGGTGTTCGTGCGTGGCCAGCTGCGCAGCTATGCGCGCCTGCTCGACGTGGATGTCGGCCAGCTGCTGGAACAGGCCCAGGTCGGCCCGGTGGTTCCGCCCACCCTGGTCAGCCATACCCATACCCCGCGTGCGCGCCGCATCGCCGAGAACCTCGGTCGCCGCGTGCTGTATGTCGGCATCACCGCCGTGCTGGCGGTGCCGGTGTGGTTCGCCACCCGTGGCCACTTCGACGGCAGCGCGACCCCGTCGCCGAGCACCGCCTCGCTGGATGTGATCCCGGCCGCCGTGCCGGTCACCCCGTCCACGGCCGGTGCCGAGGCTGTCGCGCCGGCCGAAGCGGCCACTGCCCCGGCCAGCAAGCCCGCGGCCACCCCGTACGTGGCCTCGCTGGCCCCGGTGCCGCGCCCGGCGCCGGCTCCGGCGGCTGCCGGCAACGCGCTGGAAATGCAGTTCAGCGGCGACAGCTGGGTCGACATCGGCGGCCCGGACGGCAGCACCGTCGAGAAGGCGCTGATCAGGTCCGGCGAGACCCGCAGCTTCACGCCGGGCCAGGTGACCCGGGTGACCCTGGGCAACGCCTCGGCGGTCCAGGTTCAGCAGAACGGCGCTATCGTCGATCTGACCCCCTACCAGCGAGCCAACGTGGCACGCTTTCAGGTATCCTCTGAAGGCTCCGTTGTCCCGGTTTCGCACTGAGGCGCGGTTTCACCACCTTCGATAATCCCAATGGTCCCTCCCGACGGGCGGGGCGAGAGTACGCATGGCGATCGACGATCTGCTCGACGAGCACGAACAAAGTGAACGCGTCCGCAGCTGGCTGCGGAAGAATGGCGCCAGCATCCTCGGTGGCGTAGTCATCGCCATCGGTGCCATTGCCGGCTGGCAGTGGTACCAGAAGGATCAGGGCGGCAAGCTGGCCTCGGCCAATGTCGAGTACCAGAAGGCCCTGCAGGGCCTGCAGCAGAACAAGCTTGACGACGCCGCCAAGGCGGTCAAGGCGCTCGAAGCCGGCCCGTCCAGCATCTACGGCGACCTCGCGGCGCTGCAGCTGGCCAAGGCCCAGGTCGACGCCGGCAAGAATGAAGAGGCACTGGCAACCCTGCGCAATGTGAAGGTCGAAGGTGACCTGCAGCGCGTGGTCGACCAGCGTGTGGCCCGCCTGCTGGTGGCCACCGGCAAGAGCGACGAGGCCATCAAGCTGCTGGGCAGCGCCACCGACAGCAGCAGCCTGGAAATCCATGGCGATGCGCTGATGGCGCAGGGCAAGCGCGATGACGCCCGTGCACAGTACGAGAAGGCGCTGAAGACGCTGGACGTGGCAGCGCCGCAGCGGCGCCTGCTGGAAACCAAGGTTATGGACGCCGGCGGCACCGTCGCCGCCCCTGCGGAGTCGGTTTGATGAGTCAGAAGGTCATGATCACCCGCGTCGCCACCGTGCTCCTGATGGGCATGGCCCTGACCGGCTGCAGCACCATGAAGGGCTGGTTCGCCGGCAAGGACGCGGCCGCGAAGAAGGCACAGGAACCGGCTGAGCTGGTCAAGTTCGAGCCGACCCTGAAGGTCAGCAAGGCCTGGTCGGTCAACCTCGGCAAGGGCGAGCGCCGCATCGGCGTGCGCCAGGGCCCGGCAGTGGCCAACGGCCACGTGTTCGCTGCGGCGATCACCGGTGGCGTGCACGCCATCGACCTGCAGACCGGCAAGAAGGTCTGGACCTGGGAGCCGAAGAAGGAAAAGAAGAAGGCCAAGCTGCGCCTGTCCGGCGGCCCGGGTGTCGGTGAGAACCTGGTCGTGATCGGCACGCTGGATGGCCAGGTCATCGCGCTGGATATCAACGATGGCAGCGAGAAGTGGCGCGCCCGTGTTCCGGGTGAAGTCATCGCCGCGCCGGCCGTTGCCCAGGGCATGGTCTACGTGCGCAGCAACGACGGCCGCGTTACCGGCTTCGATGCCGGCAACGGCACCCAGAAGTGGTTCAACCCGAGCGAGCTGCCGGCGCTGACCGTGCGTGGCAACGCGCCGGTGGTGACCGGCCCGGGCGTGCTGTTCATCGGCAAGGACGAGGGCGCGGTTGCGGCCCTGGCCCAGCAGGACGGCCGCACGCTGTGGGAACAGAACCTCGGCAACGGCGAAGGCCGCACCGAGCTGGAGCGCATGGCCGACGTCGACGGCGCGCCGGTGCTGGAGGGCAACACCCTCTATGTGAGCAGCTTCAAGAACCAGACCATGGCCATCGAAGGCCCGACCGGTCGCCCGCTGTGGGCGCGCGACCATGGCGGTGCCGGTGGTGTGGCGGTGTCGTCGGGCAACGTGTTCGTCACCGACAACAAGGGCGGCGTGTTCGGCCTGGACAAGGCCAGCGGCGCGGCCATGTGGTCGCAGACCGCGCTGGCCCGTCGTTCGCTGACCGGCCCGGCGCTGCACGGCGACTACGTGGTGGTCGGCGACTACAAGGGATACGTGCACTGGTTGCAGGCGTCCGATGGTGCGATGGCGGCACGGGCAAAAAGTGGCGGCGACGCCCTGCTGGCCCAGCCGGTCGTCGCAGACGGGGTGCTGCTGGTGCAGAACGTTGATGGCAAGCTGACCGCCTTCCGGTTGGCAAATTAAAAATTGGAGTAATCGCGATGCTGCCTTTGGTCGCCCTGGTTGGACGGCCGAATGTCGGCAAGTCGACTATTTTCAATGCGCTTACCCGCACCCGTGACGCGCTGGTCCATGACCAGCCCGGCGTCACCCGCGACCGCAACTACGGTGTCTGCCGGCTGGACGAGGACAATCATTTCCTCGTCGTCGACACCGGCGGTATCGCGGAAGAGGAAGAGGGTCTGGCAGGGGCTACCACCCGCCAGGCCCGCGCCGCTGCGGCGGAAGCCGACCTGATCCTGTTCGTGGTCGACGCCCGTGAGGGTACCTCGGCGATGGACGACGAGATCCTGGCCTGGCTGCGCAAGCTGTCGCGCCCGACGCTGCTGCTGATCAACAAGATCGACGGCACCGACGAGGACACCGTGCGTTCGGAGTTCGCCCGTTACGGCTTCGGCGAGATGCTGACCGTGTCGGCCGCGCATCGCCAGGGCTTGGACGACCTGCTGGACGAAGTGATCCAGCGCCTGCCGGAAGAAGGCAGCGGCGAAGAGCTGGACAACGATCCGAACCGCATCCGCATCGCCTTCGTCGGCCGCCCGAACGTGGGCAAGTCGACCCTGGTCAACCGCATCCTCGGCGAGGAGCGCATGATCGCCTCCGACGTGCCGGGCACCACCCGCGACTCGATCGCGGTGGACCTGGAGCGTGATGGCCGCGAGTACCGCCTGATCGATACCGCCGGCCTGCGCCGTCGGTCGCGCGTGGACGAGGTCGTCGAGAAGTTCTCGGTGGTCAAGACCATGCAGTCGATCGAGCAGTGCCAGGTGGCCGTGCTGATGCTCGACGCCACCGAAGGCGTGACCGACCAGGACGCCACCGTGCTCGGTGCCGTGCTCGACGCCGGCCGCGCACTGGTGATCGCCATCAACAAGTGGGATGGCCTGACCGAGTACCAGCGTGAGCAGGCCGAAACCATGCTGTCGCTGAAGCTGGGCTTCGTGCCGTGGGCCGAGTCGGTGCGCATCTCGGCCAAGCATGGTTCGGGCCTGCGTGAGCTGTTCCGCGCGGTGCACCGCGCGCACGAATCGGCGAACAAGACCTTCACCACCAGCGAAGTGAACAAGGCGCTGGAAGTGGCCTACGAGACCAACCCGCCGCCGACCATCCGCGGCCACGTCTCCAAGCTGCGCTACGTGCACCCGGCCGGTTCCAACCCGCCGACCTTCATCGTGCACGGCACCCGCCTGAAGGAGCTGCAGGAGTCGTACAAGCGCTACCTGGAGAACTTCTTCCGCAAGCGCTTCAAGCTGATAGGCACGCCGGTGAGCTTCATCTTCCGCGAGGGTACCAACCCGTACGAGGGCAAGAAGAACGTCCTCACCGAGCGGCAGGTCAAGGCCAAGCGGCGCTTGATGAAGCACGTCAAGGGCAAGTGATTCACGAGAAGGCGGCCGCAGGGCCGCCTTTTTCGTTGTGGGGAAATGGGATCTGACCCCGGGCGCAGGGCTGGCGCTACCGTAGGCTTGCGGTGGACCTGTAGAGCCGAGCCTGCGCTCGGCTGCTTCTCGCGCATTGCCGCAGGCGCGCTAGGCGCGCCAGCCGAGCATGGGCTCGGCTCTACAGATTCTGGTCAACGCGGCCTGCCGCCACGTGCGCGATAATGCGGCCATGAGCATCCAAGAGATTTCCCCCGCGCAGGCACGCGAGCGCCTGGCCCATGGCGCGGTGCTGATCGATGTGCGCGAGGCGCACGAACGGGCCGGCGGCATGGCCGAGGGCGCGCGCGGCGTGGCCAAGGGCGAGCTGCAGGCCGACCCGGCCGCGCATCTGCCGCGGCACGACCAGGAAATCCTGCTGATCTGCCAGAGTGGCAAGCGCTCGGCCGATGCCGCGCAGTTCCTGCTGGAGGCCGGCTACACCCACGTGGCTTCCGTGACGGGCGGCACCGTGGCCTGGCGCGAGCAGTCGCTGCCGCTGGTGCAGCCGCTGGCCAGTGCTGCCGACCGTGACTTCTTTGATCGCTATTCGCGCCACCTGCTGCTGCCGCAGGTGGGCGAGGCCGGCCAGCGCCGGCTGCAGCAGTCGCGCGTGCTGGTGCTGGGCGCGGGTGGGCTGGGCGCACCGGCTGGGTTCTACCTGGCCGCCGCCGGGGTAGGGCACCTGCGCTTCGCCGACCACGACCGCGTGGAGCGCAGCAACCTGCACCGCCAGATCGTGCATACCGAAGCCAGCGTCGGCCAGTTCAAGGTCGATTCGGCGCGCGAGCGGCTGCTGGCGTTGAACCCGTCGATCGACGTCGAGGCGGTGCCTGAGCGGGTCACTTCCGAGAACGTGGATGCGCTGCTGGAGGGCGTGGACGTGGTGCTGGATGGCTCGGACAACTTCCCGCTGCGCTACCTGCTCAACGACGCCTGCATCAAGCACGCCACGCCGCTGGTGTATGCCGCCATCGAGCGCTTTGACGGCCAGGTAAGCGTGTTTGACGCTGGCCGCCAGCGTGGCGTGGCGCCGTGCTACCGCTGCCTGTTCCCCGAGCCGCCGCCGCCGGAGTTCGCGCCGAACTGTTCCGAGGCGGGTGTGCTGGGCGTGCTGCCCGGCCTGGCCGGCGTGCTGCAGGCGACCGAGGTGCTGAAGCTGCTGCTGGGTATCGGTGAGCCGCTGGTCGGCCGCCTGCTGCGCTTCGATGCGCTGGGCATGTGCTTCCGTGAGACCGGCATCCGGCCGGACCCGCAGTGCCCGGTGTGCGCGCCGGGCGTGCCGTTCCCGGGATATATCGATTACGCCGCGTTCTGCCGGGGTGGGTGAGGCTGGCCGGGGCGTCATCCGCGCATGGCGTGGATCTACTGTAGAGCCGAGCCCATGCTCGGCTGCTTCTGGCCTCGGCACGAAGAGCAGCCGAGCGTGGGCTCGGCTCTACAGGTTGTGGTTGTGCCAACCAAGGTTGGCACCCACCGACGCGGATGCATGGTTTCGGGATGATGCTGGGGGTCACTCCCGGTATCGTTCCATCTCCAAGACAATCCGGCGCAACATGCGTGCTATTGCCGTCATCGGCATTGCTCTATTGTTGAACGCGATTCTGGATCTTGGGGAACACACCGCATGGCGGTAGAAGCAGCGACCAGCGAGCTGGTCAAGGTCGTCGCCCTGTTGGGCGCGGCGGTGGTGATGGTGCCTTTGTTCCGTCGCGCCGGCCTGGGCTCGGTGCTGGGCTACTTCGCCGCCGGCTTGGCGATCGGGCCGTTCGGGCTGGGCTGGTTCTCCGACCCGCAGGCCATCCTGCATACCGCCGAACTCGGCGTGGTGATGTTCCTGTTCGTGATCGGCCTGGAGATGCGGCCCTCCCACCTGTGGAGCCTGCGCAAGGAGATCTTTGGGCTGGGCACGCTGCAGATCGTCACCTGTGCGGTGGTGCTGACCAGCATCGCCAAGCTGTTCGGCCTGCCGTGGCAGGTGGCCTTCATCGGCGCCACCGGCTTTGTGCTGACCTCCACCGCGGTGGTGATGCAGTTGCTGGCCGAGCGTGGCGACATCGCACTGCCGTCGGGGCAGAAGATCGTTTCGATCCTGCTGTTCGAAGACCTGCTGATCGTGCCGTTGCTGGCGCTGGTGGCCTGGATGGGCCCGAGCGCGGGCAGTGCCGACGGCGAGGGCTCGCGCTGGCTGTCGGTAGCGATCGGCGTCGGCGCCATCGTCGGCCTGGTGCTGGTCGGCCGTTTCCTGCTCAATCCGCTGTTCCGCGTGCTGGCCGAATCGAAGGCGCGCGAGGTGATGACCGCCGCCGCGCTGCTGGTGGTGCTTGGCGCTGCGCTGCTGATGCAGCTGTCCGGCCTGTCGATGGCGATGGGCGCGTTCCTGGCCGGCGTGCTGCTGAGCGAGTCGACCTTCCGCCACCAGATCGAAGCGGATATCGAGCCGTTCCGCGGCATCCTGCTGGGCCTGTTCTTCCTCAGCGTGGGCATGGCGCTGGACCTGGGCGTGGTGGCTGGCAACTGGCAGCTGATCCTCGGCCTGGTGCTGGCGTTGATGGTCGCCAAGGCGCTGTGCATCTACGTGGTGGCGCGCATCATGGGTAGCGACCACGCGCAGGCGCTGGACCGCGGCGTGCTGATGGCGCAGGGCGGCGAGTTCGCCTTCGTGCTGTTCTCTGCCGCGGCATCGGCCGGTGTGATCAACCTGGAGATCAATGCCAACTTCACCGCCGTGGTGGTGTTGTCGATGGCGCTGACCCCGCTGGTGGTGCTGGTCTACAAGCGCATCGCGCCGAAGCCGACGGTGAACATGGACGGCGTGGACGAGGCCGAGGGTCTGTCCGGCAGTGTGCTGCTGATCGGCTTCGGCCGCTTCGGCCAGGTCGCCAGCCAGTCGCTGCTGGCGCGCGACGTGGACGTGACCATCATCGACAACGACGTGGAGATGATCCAGAGCGCCGCGCGCTTCGGTTTCAAGATCTACTACGGCGACGGTACGCGACTGGACGTGCTTCATGCCTCGGGCGCGGCCACCGCGCGTGCGATTGCGGTGTGCGTGGACAAGGCCGAGGCCGCCGACCGCATCGTCGAACTGGTGTCGCACGAGTTCCCGCAGGCCAAGCTGATGGTGCGCTCGTTCGACCGCGAACATTCGCTGCGGCTGATCCATGCCGGCGTCGATTTCCAGATCCGCGAGACGTTTGAATCGGCGGTGTTGTTCGGCCAGGCCGCGCTGGTGGAACTGGGTGCGGATGAAGACGACGCGGTGGAGATTGCCGAGCAGATCCGTCGCCGCGATGCCGAGCGTTTCGAGCTGGAGATTGCCGGTGGTGGCTTGAATGCCGGCGCCAAGATGGTGTTCGGCAATTCAGCCCAGGGCGTGCCGACGCCGACGCCGTTCACCGCGCCGAAGCGGGCAAGCAAGACGTTGAACCCGCAGGACGTGCCGGAAGAGGAAGAATAACGTTTGCGGGTCGGATCCCTTTCCAGCGGAAAGGGCTCTGACCCGCTACGTCGTGCTGGGGTCAGAGCCCTTTGCCTGTGGCAAAGGGATCCGACCCCGTCAGGACCCCATCCTGCGGTGGGCGAGGGGGCCTGAATCAGGGACAATAGCGTCCCCGCCGCCCCACGCCTGCTCCCGATGACCGATTCCGCCCCCCAGCACCCTGCCCGCATCCTTGATGGCCGCCGCATCGCCGAGGACCTGCTCGACAGCCTGAAGGTGCGCGTCGACGCCCGCGTGGCGGCCGGTGGCAGCCGCCCGGGCCTGGCCGTGGTGCTGGTCGGTGGCGACCCGGCCTCGACCGTATACGTGCGCAACAAGCGCCGTGCCGCCGAGAAGGTCGGCATCGAGGCACACGACTACGATCTGCCGGCCGGTACCACCGAGGCCGAGCTGCTCGAGCTGATCGACCAGCTCAACGCCGATCCGAAGATCAACGGCATCCTGATCCAGCTGCCGCTGCCGGGCATCCCCGATGCGCGCCGGCTGATCCAGCGCATCGACCCGCGCAAGGACGTGGACGGCTTCCACCCGGAAAACGTCGGCCACCTGGCCCTGCGCGAGTTCGGCCTGCGCCCGTGCACCCCGCGCGGCATCACCACGCTGCTGGGCCACACCGACCAGCCGGTGCGCGGCCGCAACGCCACCATCGTGGGCGTGAGCAACCATGTGGGCCGGCCGATGGGCCTGGAGCTGCTGATTGCCGGCTGCACCGTGACCAGCTGCCACAAGTTCACCCCCAAGGACGTGCTGGAACAGGCCGTGCGCAACGCCGACATCCTGGTGGTGGCGGTAGGCCGCCCCGGCATCGTGCCGGGCGAGTGGGTGAAGCCGGGCGCGGTGGTGATCGACGTCGGCATCAACCGCTTGGATGACGGCCGCCTGGTGGGCGATGTCGGGTTTGAGGCGGCTGCCCAGCGGGCGAGCTGGATCACCCCGGTGCCGGGTGGCGTGGGCCCGATGACCGTGGCCACGTTGATGCAGAACACCCTGGAAGCGGCGGAAGCGCTGAGCTGACCTTTTGGGGTGGGGGCAACCGTTGGCCTGCTCCTGGTAGGTGCCAACCTTGGTTGGCACACATCCATCGGGGCCATCGGCCCATCTGGGGTGCCGGTGCCGGACGGATCGTGCCAACCAAGGTTGGCACCTACCAAAGGCGGTTCCGTGGGGGTTCCCAAGCGGCGCGTGGCCCCGGTCCGTCGCCCTGAACCGATCGCCGCCGGCGCGACACTGCGTCGCATCTACCCCCTGCCACGCGACGCGAAAACAGGGTAAAATGTCGCGCTTCCCCACATCTCGGGTATGCCGATGCTGCGCATCCAGGCTGAAGCACTCACTTACGACGACGTCTCGCTCGTCCCCGCCCACTCGACCATCCTGCCCAAGGACGTCAACCTCGAAACGCGGTTGACCCGAGACCTGAAGCTGAAGCTTCCGATCCTGTCCGCCGCGATGGACACCGTCACCGAAGCCCGCCTGGCCATCGCCATGGCCCAGCTCGGCGGCATGGGCATCATCCACAAGAATCTCAGCCTGGAACAGCAGGCCGCGGAAGTGGCCAAGGTCAAGAAGTTCGAGGCCGGTGTCATCCGCGACCCGATCACCGTCGGTCCGGAAACCACCATCCGCGACGTGCTGGCCCTGACCCAGGCGCACAACATCTCCGGCGTGCCGGTGGTGGGCAGCGACGGCCAGCTGGCCGGCATCGTGACCCACCGCGACATGCGCTTCGAGACCGAGCTGGACGACCCGGTCCGCCACATCATGACCAAGAAGGATCGCCTGATCACGGTCAAGGAAGGCGCCGCGTCTGATGAAGTGCTGCAGCTGCTGCACCGCAACCGCATCGAAAAGGTGCTGGTGGTCAATGACTCGTTCGAACTGCGTGGCCTGATTACCGTCAAGGACATCCAGAAGAACACCGACTTCCCCAACGCTGCCAAGGATCTGTCGACCCGCCTGCTGGTCGGCGCTGCCGTCGGCGTGGGTGGTGATACCGATCGCCGCGTGGAAGCGCTGGTCGCCGCCGGCGTGGACGTGATCGTGGTCGATACCGCGCACGGCCACTCGCAGGGCGTGCTGGACCGCGTCAGCTGGGTCAAGAAGAACTTCCCGAACGTGCAGGTCATCGGTGGCAACATCTGCACCGGCGAAGCCGCACTGGCGCTGCTGGACAGCGGCGCGGACGCAGTCAAGGTCGGCATCGGCCCGGGTTCGATCTGCACCACCCGCGTCGTCGCCGGCGTCGGCGTGCCGCAGGTCACCGCCATCGACCTGGTGGCCGAAGCCCTGCAGGACCGTATCCCGCTGATCGCCGACGGTGGCATCCGCTACTCGGGCGACATCGGCAAGGCGCTGGCCGCCGGTGCCTCGACCATCATGGTCGGTGGCCTGCTGGCCGGTACCGAGGAATCGCCGGGCGAGACCGAGCTGTACCAGGGTCGTTCGTACAAGAGCTACCGCGGCATGGGTTCGCTGGCTGCCATGGAGAAGGGGTCGAAGGACCGCTACTTCCAGGACGCCGCCACCGCCGACAAGCTGGTGCCGGAAGGCATCGAAGGCCGCGTGCCGTACCGCGGCCCGGTGGGCGGCATCATCCACCAGCTGATGGGCGGCCTGCGCGCCACCATGGGCTACGTGGGCTGCGCCACCATCGACGAGATGCGCAGCAAGCCCAAGTTCGTGAAGATCAGCGGCGCCGGCCAGCGTGAGAGCCACGTCCACGACGTGACGATCACCAAAGAGCCGCCGAACTACCGCGCCTGATGCGCTTGCGAACTGCTCTTGCGATCACGGGCAGCCTGCTGATGGCAGGCTGTTCGTTGTCCGAACCGCCGCCGCGCTCCGGGTCTCCGGGCGCGGCGGTTTCGCAATTGCAGGACGTACAGGCCTGCCAGAACGCATTCTCGCTGCCGAAGGGCTGGCAGGTGCAGGCCGCTGGCGAACAGCGCTGGCTGTTGAAAGGCACCGGCGAGCGCCCGCTGCAGGTCACCTTGCAATGCATTACCGAGCTGTGGGCTGGCCCGGAAGATCCGGTGACCGATTCGGTGCTGGGGCCGTTGGAGCCGAAGCGGATGAGCGCAGCGATGGCCGATTGGGGTACTGCGAAAGCATCTGGTTACCCGATGCACGCCTTTCAACGGCGCATCGTGCCCGGCACCGAGGTGCAGGAAATCGCCGAGCTGCCGCGCGCCGACCGCGCCAACCCCAACGCACCGCACGGCCTGCTGATGCTGCGCTGGGATGAGGAAGACCCCTCACATATTCAACAACGCGAGGCGTTCATCGCCACGCTGACGCAGAGCCTTGAAGCGCCGGGCGCTGCGAAAAACACCACTGGAACGGCACCATGACCAACATCCATAACGACAAGATCCTCATCCTCGATTTCGGCGCGCAGTACACGCAGCTGATCGCCCGCCGCATCCGCGAACTGGGCGTCTACTGCGAAATCTGGGCCTGGGACCACAACCCGGCCGAGATCGCCGCGTTTGGCGCCAAGGGCATCATCCTGTCCGGTGGCCCGGAATCGACCACGCTGCCGGGCGCCCCGGCCGCGCCGCAGGAAGTGTTCGACAGCGGCCTGCCGATCTTCGGCATCTGCTACGGCATGCAGACCCTGGCCGCGCAGTTGGGCGGTGCCACCGAAGCCGCTGACCAGCGCGAGTTCGGCCACGCCGAAGTGAACGTGATCAACCCCGATGCACTGTTCAAGGGCCTGAGTGACCACGGCGGCGAGCCGAAGCTGAATGTCTGGATGAGCCACGGCGACCACGTCTCCGTTGCGCCGCCGGGCTTCACCATCACCGCCACCACCGACCGCATTCCGGTGGCCGCCATGGCCAACGAAGAAAAGCGCTGGTACGGCGTGCAGTTCCACCCGGAAGTGACCCACACCCTGCAGGGCCAGGCGCTGCTGCGCCGCTTCGTGGTGGACGTGTGCGGCTGCCAGACCCTGTGGACCGCCGCCAACATCATCGACGACCAGATCGCCCGCGTGCGCGAACAGGTGGGCGATGACGAAGTGATCCTGGGCTTGTCCGGCGGAGTGGATTCGTCCGTGGTGGCTGCGCTGCTGCATAAGGCCATCGGCGAGAAGCTGACCTGCGTGTTCGTGGATACCGGCCTGCTGCGCTGGCAGGAAGGCGACCAGGTGATGGCGATGTTTGCCGAGCACATGGGCGTGAAGGTGGTGCGGGTGAATGCCGCCGACCGTTACTTCGCCGCGCTGGAAGGCGTGAGCGACCCGGAAGCCAAGCGCAAGATCATCGGCAACCTGTTCGTTGAGATCTTCGATGAAGAGTCGAACAAGCTGAGCAACGCCAAGTGGCTGGCGCAGGGCACCATCTACCCGGACGTGATCGAGTCGGCCGGCAGCAAGACCGGCAAGGCGCATGTGATCAAGAGCCACCACAACGTGGGCGGCCTACCGGAGCACATGAAGCTGGGCCTCGTGGAGCCGCTGCGCGAGCTGTTCAAGGACGAAGTGCGCCGCCTGGGCGTCGAGCTGGGCCTGCCGCGCACCATGGTCTACCGCCATCCGTTCCCGGGCCCGGGCCTGGGCGTGCGCATTCTGGGCGAAGTGAAGCCGGAATACGCCGAACTGCTGGCCAAGGCTGATGCCATCTTCATTGATGAGCTGCGCAAGGCGGACCTGTACGACAAGACCAGCCAGGCGTTTGCCGTGTTCCTGCCGGTGAAGTCGGTGGGCGTGGTGGGTGATGCGCGTGCTTATGAGTGGGTGATTGCGCTGCGGGCCGTGGAGACGATTGATTTCATGACGGCGCATTGGGCGCATCTGCCGTATGAGTTCCTGGGTACGGTGAGCAACCGGATCATCAATGAGTTGCGGGGGGTGTCGCGGGTTGTTTATGACATCTCGGGGAAGCCGCCGGCGACTATTGAGTGGGAATGAGTTGAAAGAACGAGGGCGCCGAGAGGCGCCCTTGTTCATCCATAGGATGGACTGAAGGCCTGCCTGTCACCTTGGCGTCCCTCTGGGGATGGCGCATTGCCGTTGTGGGGAGGTGATGCCTTGCAGACAATGTTCAGCTACCATTTCCTGAAACAAATGGGCGATAGCTATGCGCCACGCTGATAGTTCATCCCTCGCTCGTAAATTCCACAGTCAGTACTACACCAAGGCAGCTGTAGGTAGGCTGTTGGTCGCCTCACTGCGGCAGAACGATGTAGCAACAGCCTTGGAGCTGGGTGCCGGAGAGGGAGCCTTGATCGCCGCAGCCCGGGGACGTTGGCCAACTGCACATTTCGTGTCCGTTGATATAGACCCGAGGAATGCGCCCGCAGGAATTGCGACCTCTCGTTCTCACTTTGTCGACGACGCTTTGCGGCATGACCTGCCAGCCCGTATCGGTATGGCTGAAGGGAGTGCGGATCTAGCCTTGTGTAATCCACCCTTTGCCCTGCGCAATTGGGACAAGCGGTATCAGCGGATCCTCTCTCGTGCAGGTCTACCGACCGCAGGTGCTGCAACCTTTGGAGCTGACGCCTTCTTCATCGCGCAGAATCTGTGGCTGTTAAAGCAGAACGGCGAGCTGGGCGTCATAGTGCCGGCCGGATTAATTGTTGGGAGTAGGAGTCAAGCGATTCGCGAAGCACTGTTGGAGCAACATCAGGTTCATCAAGTAGTTGAACTGCCTGCTGGTGTCTTTAGTAATACCGAAGTTCGCACATACCTTCTTTGCCTTCAGAAGGGAAGTCGAACGAACGCGCCAGTCACCCTCCGGCGCCTTGATGTTGATGGGACTGAGGGAGTCCCTATTGCGATCAAAGCAGCGGAGGCTGCCTCTCGGATGGATTATTCACATTATGTGGCCGAGCATCGTTCAAGCATCAAACAGGCAAAGCTAGGCGATTTTCAAGTTCTTCGTGGGACCGTAGAGGTTGGCAGTGCGCGACGCTTGGGCGCAAGTCTTATCCACACCACAGATATACAAGGTGGGAACATAACTTGGGCGGACAATGGGATGGGCGAACTCCCAGTCTCTGTCGTTCGAGCCCGCCAAGGGGATTTACTTATTGCTAGGGTTGGCCGGAAATTTTTCGCAAAAATCGCTGTTTGGGAAGGCGATGAAGCGCCTCTGAGTGATTGTGTTTTTGCAATTCGCTCGACTACTTATGAGCCCTCTCAGCTGTTTGATGCCTTCACGAGCGAGGCCGGCCAGAGGTGGCTACAGGCGCACGCCCGAGGTGCATGTGCGCAGTACATAACCAAGGATGATCTTCAGATGTTTCCAGTGACGGAGTTTATTAAGTGACCGGGCCTTTGGCTGCAACGGACGTTGCATTTGTTGAGCGCGCGGACGAGCTTGACGAGGCTACGCTGGTCCGCAAAACTGTTGATAATCAGTTCTACCTGGACATTCGCCGTCGCCTTCTATCACAGGGCGCAAAATTGCTGGTCGGTCCGCGGGGCACTGGAAAAACTCACCAGATGCGCTTCGTTTATCAGGAGTGTGTCAGGGATTCCACTAAGCCCGCGGCAATATTCTCTAGCTTCTCCCGCTATGTGCGCCTTGAGCCGCTACTGAAGACATCTCGGTCGGCAGTTACTGTATTCCAATCTTGGGTTATAGCAAAAATATCTTTGGCTGGTTTCGCACTTTTGCGTGATATTGATCATCCTCTCGATAGGGTTGAGCGCTCCTACCTTGATTGCTTTGAGCTCAATAGTGAAGAGGCTGAGCGATTTGTTTCTTTCATCGAAAGCAGGGGGGGGAAGGAGGTAATTCCTCCAGAAGGATTTACGCTTGGGGCTCTCCATCAATGGTTTGATGAGCTGCTTCGGCTGTCCAATCGATCGCGTCTAATTGTGCTGCTTGACGACGCTGCGCTGTCAATGACTCCGGAGTATTTGGTTGAGTTCTTTAATATTTTCCAGGATCTGAAGTCTCCAACCGTCTCACCCAAGGCATCTGTCTATCCAGGTACGTCGCAATACGGGCCTAGACTGCATCTTCGACACGATGTCCAGCCGATCAATGCATGGCTTAGTATTGAAGATCCTGCATACGACGACACAATGAGTAAGCTCATCGATGCATGGTCGGTGCGCTTGGCAGAGCTACCCGAAGGTGTCGTAGATCTCTTCAAGTATGCGTCGTTCGGGGTGCCAAGGGTGCTGATGTCATTGCTCCGAGCTTACGTAGAGGGCTCTTGGGTCACAGTTCAGCAGGGTGTGAATGCTGTTATCGAGCAGCAGGTTGAGTTGATGATTGCGGAATATGAGTCGCTAGCCCAGAAAGTTCCTCAGTTCGGAACCGTAATCGGCGCGGGTGCGACGCTCTTTAACTCACTGGCTAACCAAGTTGCCGAAGCCAACCGTCAGCAAAAGGATTCACGTCAGGTCATTGTTGGTATCGCGGCGAAAGACATTCGTACGCTTGAGACCAGAATGCTTAGATTCCTGGTTGAAGTTGGCCTCCTTTATCCCATGTCATCGGTGAAGCACGGTGATGATCGTGCTTATTTGCGATTCATTCCGCATCTTGCTCCGCTGATATTCCGCAGGGCGTTTGAGCATTCTAGCGGCTTTTCGGCTAAGCGGCAGGTCGCTGTTTTGAGAGCCGATCACAAGCGTCAGCCCCTCAGGTTTTCGTTATCTAAGCTGCTTCCTGATGTGCATCTGCATCTCGACCTTGCTCGTTGCACACGATGTGATACATCAAGGCTCTCGGAAGTTCAGAAGTTCTGCCACAATTGTGGCGCTGAATTGATAAATCAGTCGGCTTACGAAGCATGCATGGCTCTTTCAATCGATGTCTTGCCTATAACTGAGCGACAGAAGGAAGCGCTTCGCGAGCAATTCTCCACAATTGGCGACATCATTGCTGCGCAAGATCCTGCCACCGAGTTGCGGACTTACGGACTGATCGGGCAAAGACGTGCCGCAAATATTGCGGAGAAGGCACAGAAGTACGTGGATGAGTATTTCTCATGAGCGCTCAGAAAGGTGCAGCCCAGAAGTCGCCCGTTTCGGCTTTGTATCTGGAAGCAACGATCACCCAGCCGATGACAACACTCCTTAGTCACGAGCTGATTGACCCGGATCTCGAGATTGACGCTCGATCTGCAATTGATCAATTTGTGGCCACGATTGAGGAGCTAAATGTTGTGCTTGCTCGGCACTCAAGGATGGGAGGAGCTGGCAAAGGCGAAGTTGAAGTTGCCACCGATAGTGATGGCGCTTCATTGGAGTCGTTATTTGCAATTGATGACTCAATCGAGGATTCCAATGGGATTGAGATTGATCTGTGCAATCAAGAAGCATCAGATGGCGAGGGAATGGATGGAGCCGCTTTGCCAAAGAGCTCGAGCTCTTCTTCCGCTGAGGATGAGGTAACTCTGCAGCTAAATAATTTGGTCTTCTTGGGCTACATGTCCGCAGTAGAGAGCTACTTTCGCTGCCTGACGAGGCAGTTAATTCATGTTGATGAATATACTGCTGAGGCGGTTCAGGATGTGAAGATTGCATTTGGTGCGGCGAAGCACGCGGCACCAGGATTGCTTCCAGAAGTTCTTATGGAAGATATGACTTTTATTACTAATGACTCGATCAGGGATCTGCTAAATAAGGTCATTGGTGTGGGGGTTGACGGGGTTTCGGATCTAATCAAAGAGTACGACCGGATATGTCAATTGAGACACTGCATCGTACATCGATTCGGGAGGCTTGGCACACGCAACGCGATGAAGCTCGGGTTTGGTGTGCATAAGTCGTTGCTGGAAAGAAAGATAAAAATTCCTGGTGCCAAGCTTGAAGATATAGCGTTCAATCTTCTTAATTTCGTCAAGTCAATTAATAATCATGTGTACTCTGGCGTCATGAAACGAAGTTCTTCTCAAAGTTTGGATTGGCAATGGGATATTGATTCTGATAGGGAGGCATTCAGCCGGTACTATTCAATATTCCAGAAGACAACGTCCCCTGGTGAATCTCTCCATGTCGATGATGCGTACAATGCGTTTAGATCAACATTCGAGAAAGGTAGCGCGACTCAGGTCCAGAGGGCTAAGCAAGCCCGTCTCGCATAGCACCTAGGATTCCAATTGAGTGGATGGCGGTTGCCCATAATTGATCGTTGTTCGCTTGGAGGATGCTTACTCACTCCGGCCGAACCTCCCGACAAGCCCACTCAACCAACCCCCGGCAAGCCAGAAACAATCCATCCACAACTCCCTCATCCAAATGCCGCTCCGGTTCCGCTGCCACCCGGCAGCGGTCTGCCGCGTGTAGCAACTCCAGCACCGTCAACGCCCCGACCATCGCGCGCTCGCTCCTGGCCAGGCTCACACGTCGGCCGGGCGATACATCGGTTTCCGGCCAAGGGTGCCCATCAGCCCCCTCGCAGCCACGCATGCGCTTGAGGATGCCGAGGAGGTAGTTCAGGTCGGGCGGGGGAGTGTCTTCGTTGATGGGCTCAACAACGGTGTACGAAGAGAAGGTGTCGGATTCGTTCATGGCGTCGGCTTCCGTGGCTGTGCTTAACAGCGCCACCGTGAAGAGGTGGCGGACGATGCATGGCTGCAAACCGGGATGATGTAGCGTCATAGAACCGGTGGATCCGAAGACCCCCACGCACCGCCCGCCAGAAAGGCCGACGGATTGCCCGCCGGCACCGGTTAAGGACGGTGCCGGCGGGCAAGCGCAAACTACAGACGCGTACATCAATGCGGGTTTGCAGACCCGGCCACCCGTTGTCGGTGGCGCGTCATGTTGTTTACGCCGTCGCTCTGAATGCCAATAGAAATTCGCGAAGGAATCGCGGAATCCGAGAGCAGAGGACTATTGTTACACGCACCATTCGTGCAGCACGCGACACCGCCGGACGCATTCGCGCAGCTGCTCTGCTGATGGCGATTAAAACTGGCGCAATCGCCCACGCCACAAGCGAATAGCGCGACAGCCTTCTTTGCAACAGTTCTTAGTCCGCCTCGCTAAGCAACGGCGCCCGATCAGCCGCACATCCCGAAAAGCGGTTCAATCCCGACACCGTTAACAAGCCCCTGCCTCAACCGACGCCAGCCTCAGCCGCATTCCCCACCAGCAGCTCAATCATCGCCCGCGCCGCCGCTGACTGCCGACGATGCGGCGCATAGATCACCGAGAACGGGCGCGATCTCCCGCGCAACTGCGGCAGCACCTCCACCAGCTCCCCACGCTGCAGCCGCTCGCGCACGATGAACTCGTAGCTCTGGCAGATGCCGATGCCCTGTTCGGCCAGCGACACCACGCCCAGCACATCGTCGGAAGTCTCGATGGACGAACGCGGCAGCCAGTCCACGTCGCGCCCGCCGTCGCGGAAGATCCAGGGCGCCAGCCGCCCAGTACGCGGCATCACGAACGGCAGGCACAGGTGCTGCTGCAGGTCGTCCAGCGTCTGCGGCGTACCCCGGCGCTGCAGGTACTCCGGAGAAGCCACGAGCAGCAGCGGAGCGTCTTCCAGCTTTCGCGCCACCAGCCCGCTGTCCGGCAGCTGGCCCAGGCGGATGGCCAGGTCGAAGCCTTCGGCCACCAGGTCCACGTTGCGGTTGGTGATGTTCAGTTCCACCTGCACCTGCGGGTACTGCTGCGCAAAGCGCGCCAGCACGGGCGGCAGCCGGTAGTGGCCATAGGTGGTGGGTACACTCAGGCGCACGCAGCCGGCCAGCGCACCGTCCTGGGCCAGTACGTCGCGCTCGGCGTCGTCCAGCAGGCCGAAGGCGGTGCGCACCTGTTCCAGATAGAGCCGCCCGGCGTCGGTCAGGCCCACGCGGCGGGTGGTCCGCTGCAGCAGCTGCCGGCCCAGCCGCGCTTCCAGGCGGGTGACCGCGCGGCTCAGCACCGAGGGCGTGGTGGACAGCGCCACCGCGCCGGCCGTGAACGAGCCGTGCTCGACCACCGCCAGGAACACCTCCACATCGCCCAGGTAGTCGAACTTGCGGCTCATTTGGCTCTCCGGGGAACAGATGTTTTGCGATGCGGTCAATTTATCGCCGCTGGGGCGATGAATAAAGTGGCCACCATTCCCCGATAGGAGCTCCCCATGAATCTGATGACCCGGCTGGCCGCTGCGCTGGCCCTGACCCTGGCCGCAACCGGCGCGCAGGCCGCCAACGTGTTGGTGGTGCTGTCCGACGAAAACCACCTGGACCTGAAGGACGGCAAGGTGCTGTCTACCGGCTTCTATCTCAACGAGCTGATGCAGCCGGTCAAGCTGCTGCTGGACGCGGGCCACGAGGTGACCTTCGCCACACCGCAGGGACGGGCGCCCACCGTGGATGCGTCCTCGGTGACGCCGGCGTACTTCGGCAACGATGCCGCGCAGCTGACGCTGCACAAGGACCTGCTGGAGAAGCTGGCGCTGACCTCGCCGACGGCCTCGCCAGTGGTGAGCCTGGCGCGTGTCGAGCAGCAGGGCTACGCGCGGTTTGATGCGGTCTACATTCCCGGTGGCCACGCGCCGATGCAGGACCTGCTGAAGAGCCCCACGCTGGGCCGGTTGCTGGCCGACTTCCATCAGCGCAACAAGACCACCGCGCTGGTCTGCCACGGGCCGATCGCGCTGCTGTCCACGCTGCCGGATGCCGATGGTTTCGTGGCGAAGCTGGAAGCGGGTGCGATGCCGGCCACGCCGAAGTGGATCTACAGCGGCTACCAGATGACGGTGATCAGCAACCAGGAAGAAGAACAGGCCAAGCCCCTGCTGGGCGGTAGTGAGATGAAGTTCTACCCGCAGACGGCGCTGCAGCGGGCGGGTGCGAAGTTCAGTAGCAACACCACGCCGTGGACCGGGCATGTGGTGGTGGACCGCGAGCTGATTACCGGGCAGAACCCGGCTTCGGCGTTGGAGGTGGGGCAGCGGTTGGTGGAGCGGTTGAAGTAGGGCGGGGCCTGCACAGCAGGCTGCCAGCCTTGGGGGCCGAGGGGGCCAGCGCCTCGGCCTGTCTATGGAAGTGCCAACGTGGGCGGCAGAGAGGGCATCAGCCCTTCGCGAGCGCTGCCCCTGACAGATCTTCAATCTGGGACAGCGCATGACGCGTCGCGGCCCAATCGCCGGCGTGCCTGATCGCTACGCCTCCGGCCGCTGTCCAGGCATCACAGTTCGCTTCGAAATCGTCGATCAGAACATCGCCCGGCTGGTGCATGAAAAGAGGCTTGTGCCTGCCGCCGAGCACAGGCAACACCAGGCAGGTTGCTGACAGGTGTTCGCGGACCCACTGTCGCTTCTGCATCGCGGCGAGCGGATAGTTCGCTTTCGGGCAGGCAGTGAGAATCACCGGGTTCAAGTGGTGGATGCTGTGGAAGAACTCCACTGCACCGTGCATCGGCGGTAGGTCGCGAAAGAACGACGGGTGGTTGTTGATGTGCCCCCACATTTCATCGTCGGCAAGCAAGCGATGGTCCAGGCCAAACAGGGCGGGAAATGCCGCGTCGAAGTCGGCCATGACACCATCAAGATCTACGTAGATCGTGCGTCGGGATGCACTCGATCCACCTGCGTGCTGGTTGGCGAGCGGGTCCATCACCGGCATGGTCTTCACATCGTCAGCGTTCATTTGCGCGTTCTCCTTTCAAGAGTGGGCTTTCTTCTTCATCGGTTCCCCAGTAGCGGGGCAAAGTGCTTGGTGATTGCGACAGATATGGCAGCAATCGCGATGCCGCTGGCGTCGGTCCAGGGCGAAAGAGTGATGGCCTGCAACCCCGCCAATGCGGAACGCCAGAGTGCCTTTTGAGTCCATCAGGCGCTGCTGCAGCGGGACGGTGCACCGTGCCGTAACAACACAATACGGGCACCACCAACCAGAATTGAAACTGAGATGGGCATCGCCTCACGGCGATGCCGCCCGGCAGATGCCGTAATCGGCACGCTTGAAATGCGGTATATATCGCGGCGATTCTTCAAAGGCGTGCCGAGTGGCTGCTCTGGCCGTTGCCCAAGACGCATGGCCCCAGCCACTGGCTCATTTCGCCAACCAAGGAGCAATCTGGCGCGCTGGTGATTGGATAATCCCAACGCGCTACGGAAAGGCCGAACGGGGATATGCCTGTGGCGCTCGTTCCAGACTGATCCAGGAACGTCACTGAACATGCATGTCCAGGCGCACTCAATATATCACGCCGACCAGCGCTAGCGGCTTGAACCCGCTCGATCTCCAGCAGTTTGATTGGGCAGGGCAAGGCTGGCATGGCACCATGGTGGGCTGGCCTCGTCCTTCCGGCCGGGGCCGTTTTCCCAGGGAAGCCCACCAACACGACATGCGAACGTCCTTCTTCATTCTCTCCGCCCTGTGCCTTGGCCTGCTGTCCGGCTGTGCCAGTGGCCCAGAGGAGCACGCCTCAAGCCGCGAGATCACCAGTGCGTTCGTGGCCGACGACGGCCAGCTGTACCTGTTGCCGCGCTATGACGAGCCCATGCGCTTCAATGCCGCGCCGTTCCGCGAGTACCGCGCGCTGATGGACAGCCCGCTGCGCGAGGCGGTGGCCTGCGCGCAGATGTACTTCCATGAGGATTGGCGCGACCCGGCCAACAAGTCCAAGGTGCACGGCAGCTATGCGCTGCTGCTGCGGCCGGAGCAGGTGACGGCGAAGCAGGCCGCGCAGTTCAAGCTGGAGCGGATTGAGGTCCCCCCGCGCGAGGCCAAGGCCGTGGAGGAGCGGGCGCGCTACTACCTGCCGATGGACCGGACCCGCTACGCGCTGGCGTTTGACCGGGCCTGCAATCTTTCAAGGAAGGGCGGCAGCTATTACAGCGCACTGTTCGAGGGCGATGGCGAGCAGGTGCAGTTGCCGGATGCTGCGGCACTGGCGGAGAAGGGGAAGCTGGCACAGCCGATCAATGCGCGCGCGCAACGGATCCTGCCGGAGAGGGAGGACAAGCCGGGTGTGGGTTCGGCGGCGGGCAAGGTGCTCGGCGCGGCGCTGATCCCTGTGGCGGTGCCGGTGTTTGTGCTGAGCCTGCCGTTCCTGGGGCCGGATCATTGGAAGTGAAAAGGCGTTGAAGCCAGAGCATCCACGCGTGGCGTGGATCTACCCGGGCCTCGTCAGTGCCTGAACATTCATCCTGGAGATCTGTGTGCCTAGCACGCTGGAAACTGTTTTGAAGACTGTAGGTTTCATTGTCCTCGCGGCCCTTCCGTTGGTGATCCTCTGGTTCACCCTTCGGCGGATGTCAGCAACTGCTCGCTCGTCCGTGAAATCGGGGCTGCATTTGCATGCGCCGCGCCGGATTTCCGGCAGGTCCATGACCTTGGTGATGGTGGATGGAAAAGAGGATCGGGAGCACTACTTCTTTGATGCGGCGTCCTTTTACCTACGGCGTGGGCCGGTGCCCACGGCGATTCCGCTTTCGCAGATCAACTCAGTCACTCGCACCTCCGACAAGATCTACGGACGTTATGTCTGGCAGGTGTGCTTCAGCAAAGCATCGGGCAGAAAGTGCGTGACGTTCACCAACAACCTGACGCTGTTCAATCGCGATTTCCTGCTGTTCCTGGAGGCGGTGCGGAAGGCCAATCCACTGGCGACCGTTGATCGGGTGGGCATCCTCTTCTAGAGCGTGTTTGAAGTTCGGTATGAACAGTGTCACTGCAATGGCATCACAGCGCGCAGCCCCTGTGTGACCGATGTAATCGATGAGAAATGGGCGTTTGTTGCGCGGTATCTGATACCGAAGCATTCTCATGCGTGGCAGTGCAAGCATGATCTGCGATGAACACGCAAAGCCCGTAACATGGAACGAGGTCCGCTCGTTCCTGCGCGCGACGCAAAGCGTGGGCCTTGGTACCTGTGACGAAGACGCATTTGAGATAATTGTCGAGACGACTTACGTTTACGGCATGCGGTCAATCTCTGCGGAGTAGTTCATGATGATGTGCCGATCCACGCTGGACGTCTCCCTGATTCATGCCTATGCGCTTCCTCTCGGCATATGCGTGGCAGCAGCCGTGGTTCTGATCGCAGTATGGCTGGCACCCCGCTCTGGCGGGGTGCCAGCCAGGAATATTGCGCTCGGCTCGGCGCTGGCCGTTGTTGTCGTAGTTGCCTTTGGCCTCGTATATCAAGCGCGGACAGCGTACATCGCCATTACAGATGGCCAGCTGATTGGGTCAGCAGCGTTTGTCCGACTGCAGCTCCCGCTTTCCAGTGTCGCGTGGCAGGACGCTTCCGATGCTTCAAGGATCACGCTGCCTCACCGGCAACTTGGGACCAGCACCGGGGGCGTTGAACTTGGCAAGTTCGGCATGCAGAACGGTCGCAACGTCTTCGTGCTGCGCACGGATCGTAGCTCTGTTCTCGTCACAGCCAGAGGGGATATTGACTTGATTCTGGACCGGCGTCTTTACGAACAGCTCAAAGCATGCTTGGATCAGGTGAGTGAGACCGGCGGCCATCGAGGAACACTGCAATGATCAGCAGGAAGTACTGGTTTACCAGGAAGAAGTACGGATGGGGCTGGGGGATGCCGTGCGCGTGGCAAGGCTGGCTTGTGTACGCAGTCGCATTCGGCTTGCTACTGGCGGGTCCGTTTCTGTTCTCTCCATTTCGCGAGCCCATCGCGTTTCAGCTCTACACGTGGGCCGTGGTGTTGGTGCTTGTCCTTATCTGCTGGATGAAAGGCGCCCCGCCCGGTTGGCGGTGGGGGGAGTAGAACGGCCGCAGAAGCTATTTTCGGACGTGTTCGATCCGCCGGGCAAAGCATGGATGCATTGCCCTTGTGGGAGTCGGACAGCATCGCCAGCGGGCCACGGATGCGTCCCCTCTGAGGCGTACCGTCCGTTTTGAAAGAACGCTGGACACTTCCCTCGGCGGCTACCCAACGCGTTCTAACCGTTAATTGACCAATGTAGCGTCGCTGAAGCGGGGCGCCGGCAAAGCTACACTGACCACCTACGCCCAATGGAAACTCACCCATGTTCAGTGGAAAGGTTGCGGTGGTCACCGGCTCCACCAGCGGTATCGGTCTTGGCATTGCCACCGCGCTGGCCCGGCAAGGCGCCGACATCGTGCTGAACGGCTTCGGCGATGCGGCGGAGATCGAACGCATCCGTTCCAAGCTGGAAACCGAGTTCGGCGTGCGCGTGGCGCATGACGGCGCCGACCTTTCCCATGGCGAGGCAGTGCGCGGCATGATCGACCACGCCGTCGCGACGATGGGCCGCATCGACATCCTGGTAAACAACGCCGGCATCCAGCACACGGCGTCGATCGAGGAATTCCCCGTCGAGAAGTGGGACGCGATCCTGGCGCTGAATCTCTCGGCGGTGTTCCATGCAACGGCGGCGGCCTTGCCCCACATGAAGCAGCAGGGCGCCGGCCGCATCATCAGCATTGCGTCGGTGCACGGGTTGGTGGGCTCGGTGAACAAGTCGGCCTACGTGGCGGCCAAGCATGGCGTGGTGGGCTTCACCAAGGTGACCGCGCTGGAGAATGCGGGGACCGGCATTACCGCCAATGCGATCTGCCCGGGCTGGGTGCGGACGGCGCTGGTCGAGCAGCAGATCACCGCGTTGGCCGAGCGCGAAGGCACGGATCAGGAGACCGCCGCGCGTGCGCTGCTGGCTGAAAAGCAGCCGTCGTTGCAGTTCGTGACGCCTGAGCAGCTGGGACAAATGGTGGTGTTCCTGGCCTCGGACGCAGCGGCGCAGATTACCGGCACGGCGCTGCCGGTGGATGGGGGCTGGACGGCGCGCTAGCTGGCTGGCTGCGCCTTTCGCTGCAGCATCGGCAGCGCCACCAGCGTGGCGAGGAGGGTGAACAGCACCAGCGACGAGCCCACCGTGCCGAAGCCCAGGCCGCCCTTTTCCAGCGGCTTGGTGAGCAGATCGCCGAAGGTGGCGCCGAACGGGCGGGTGAGCACGAAGGCGCTCCAGAACAGGATGACCCGGTTGATGCCCTTGATGCGGCTGGCCAGTGCGGTGAGCGCGATGAGGCTGCCGATCAGCAGTGCGCCGCCGGTGAAGCCCAGTCCGGAATCGTCGGCGAGGAAATCACCCAGCGCGGTGCCGAGCGTGTTGGAGAACAGCACGGCGGTCCAGTAGAAGCCTTCGGCACGGCGCGATGCGATGTTGCTGACCGAGATCGACTTTTCCGACACCCGCCAAGCCAGCAGCACCAGCGCCAGGCAGCCGGCCAGCAGACTGGCGCCGGTGGCGTAGCCCAGGCCGAGCGTGCGGTCGATCAGGTCGGACAGGGTGGTGCCGGCAGTGCTGGTCGCCAGCACCACCGACCAGAACAGCACCGGATGGAAGCGCCGCGCCGACAGTTGCAGGCCCAGCAGGCCGGCGAAGATCGCCAGCAGGATGGCCGAGCTGGCCACGTAGCCCAGGTTGAGCGTCATCGACAGCAGATCGCCCGCAGTCTCGCCGAGGGTGGTGGCGGCGATCTTCATCACCCAGAAACCGAGGGTGACCGCCGCCACTTTGCTGCGCAGGGAATCTGCGTCTGAAGCGCGCATCGAACGTCGCCTGGGGAGCCCGCGGGTGATGCTGTGGCGGGCGGCGTCGGAGTGCAGTCGGAACCAGGTTTGGCGAGGGTGAGCGTGGGGGCGGCGTTCAGCCGGCGCTGGCGGGGGCCGAAAGGCGCGGCAGCAGGGCGCCCCAGTCGGCCACGAAGCAGCCGTCGCGGCCGCGGTTGCATTCGGTGATCCACGCGTCCAGCGATTCGCTCTGTGCGCGGTAGCCGCTGACATCGCCCAGGACGGCGAAGTGCAGGCGGTAGTTCACCAGCATTTGCAGCCATTGCCCGGCCATGCCGGAGCGCAGCTCGAAGAAGTCTGCCGAAAGGCGCTGCACCGGCACGGCGATCCACTCGGCCTGGTGCCCAAGGGCATCGCCGACCAGGTCGCGTAGGGCGCCGGCATCAAGCATCGGGCCCTGCGGGTCGACGCGCAGGATGCGGGTGGTGCCGATGTGTTCCAAGTGTGGGTGCATGACGCTCTGAAGTCCGTATCGTCCTTCCAGTATGGCCGTGGAAGGGGAGCGACGGCGAGCAGATGCAGCATGAATCTGGCGAACGAACGCGTTAGGCTGCGCCGGGCGCCCGCACGAGGCGGGTTCACGATACCGGGAAAGGGCATGGCAGGGTGGAAAGGACGTTCGTTGTTGATGGCGGTGCTGGTGTGCTCGGGTCTGCCGGCTGCGGCCGCCGAGCTATGCACGGCCAGTGCCTACGGTGACGGGCAGGGCAACATCGTGGTGCTCGGCGCACCCGCTGCGGCACCGGCCACGGGGCAGCGCTATCTGATGGTGGACGGGCGACGTGGCGCCACCGGTGATGCCAACGCGCCGGTGAGCTGCAGCGACGATGTGGTCAGCTTCAGGTCGTCTGCGGGAGCCACGCAGCGCTGGCAGCGACTGCCGACCCGCGATACCGATGCAACGTTCATCAGCGCGGGAACCAAGCTGGTTGGGCAGTTGATCGAGCCGGCAGGGCCGGCCGACCCGACGCGACCGCTGGTGGTGCTGGTGCACGGCTCGGAACGCACGATGGCGGCGGCGGCCATCTACCAGCGCATGCTGGTGGCGCAGGGGATTTCGGTCTTCGCTTACCAGAAGCGTGGGACCGGCGATTCGGAAGGCGAGTACACACAGAACTTCGAGCTGCTGGCCGACGACGCGGCGGCGGCGCTTGCCAAGGCGCGCGAACTGGCGAGAGGCCGGTTCGGCCGCGCCGGCTACTTTGGTGGCAGCCAGGGCGGCTGGATCGCGCCGCTGGCGGCGACCCGCTCGCAGGCGGATTTCATGGCGATCGGCTTCGGGCTGGTGGTGTCGCCCATCGAGGAGGACCGCGAGCAGTTGTTCGACGAGGCACGGCGCATGCAGCTGGATGCAACGGCGATGAAGCAGGTCGGCCAGCTTTCAGACGCGACCGCGCAGTTGATGCGCACGCATTTCACTGAAGGGTTCGAGGCGCTGGCGAAGGTGCGTACGCAGATCGGTGCCGCACCGTGGGCAAAGAACATCAGCGGCGAGTACAGCGGCGACATGCTGCGCATGAGTGACGCTGACCTGCGCCGGATCGGTCGCGCGCGATTCGACAACCTGGAACTGATCTGGGACTACGACGCCGAGGCCGCGCTGCGCCGCCTGAAGGTGCCGTTGCTGTGGGTGCTGGCCGAGCAGGACCGCGCCGCGCCGATTGCCGCCACGCGTTCGATCCTGTCGCGCCTGCGCGCGTCGGGGCAACCGATCGACACCTACCTGTTCCCGGATACCGACCACGGCATGGTCGAGTTCCGCACCGATGCCGAGGGCCATCGCGTGTCGACGCGGATCACCGACGGCTACCTGCGCCTGCTGGCCGATTGGATCAAGCAGGATGTGCATGGCAGTTATGGACGTTCGCGCAGATTGAGCGATTGACCGGCCAGGGAGCGCTGGCGGCGGATGGCGCTCCGCCGCCGATTGCGGCACGAATCAGTTCGGCTTCGCAAACACATCCAGCCCCTTGCCCGTCTCCAGCAGCGACTTCAGGCTGGACAGCACGATCGGCCAGCCCTGGCGGATGCCGGTATCCATGCCGCTGCCGGGTTCCAGTTCCTCATGGGTAACCGTCAGCCGCACCATGTCCTGGTAGGGCACGATGTCGAAGGTGACGCGGCTGTAGGCAGCGGGATTGTCGGCCTGCGAGGCGGCTGCCCAGGTGATGACCAGGCGCGAGGGCGGGGTGCTTTCCACCACTTCGCCGACCAGCTCGACCGAGCGCGTTTCATTTGCACGCACGTGCTGCCAGCGCGAGCCCGGTTTCCAGTCCGAGACGTTCTCGTGGCCCCAGTAGCGACTGGCGATCTCGGGGCGGGTGATGGCCTCGAACACCTTCTGTGGGGTGGAGGCGATATAGATCACGTGGATGAAGCGGGTTGACTCTGCGGACATCGTCATTCTCCTTCCAGTTCGCGTTTCAGGTCATGCAGCAGGCTCAGGCGCTGCTGCTCGAACTTGCGTACCCAGCGTTCGTAGACTTCATGCAGGGGCACCGGGTTGATGAAGTGCAGCTTCTCGCGGCCACGGCGCACGGTGCTGATCAGGTTGGCGTCTTCCAGCAGGCCCAGGTGCTGGGTGACCGATTGCCGGGCCATGTCCAGGTGTTCGCACAGCTGGCCTAGCGTCTGCCCGTTGTCCTTGCAGAGCAGATCCAGCAGCGTCCGGCGCGTGGGATCGGCCAGTGCCTTGAACACCTTGTCTGCGTCGCGCAGGTGGTCTACCGCCATGGGGAGGTCTTCAATTCCAGTTGTCGATCCTGACGTCGTGTGGGTTGGGCTGGCCCTTGCCGGTTTCCAGCAGTGCCTTCAGGCTCATCAGGAACACCGCCCACTTGGTGCTGCAGTGGGAGGTGAACTCGACACGTTCCTTCCAGCCTTCGTGGGTGAACAGCACGATGCAGTAGTCGCCTTCCTGCTTCAGCGCGAAGCGCGCGTGGGTGCCGATCCATTCGGCGGGGCCGGCGTGGAACCGCCACAGCACGAGCTCGCCTGGAACAAGCTGCTCAAGCTTCATCTCCATGGCGCCGATTTCCTGGCCGTTGTTGGTGAAACGGACCTTGACCGTGCCGCCGGCTTCGCGGTCGCCGTGCGCGTCTTCGGCCCACCAGGCGGCCACGCCTTCGGGGGTGGCCAGCGCCTGGTACACCTGGCTTGCGGGGGCCTTGATGCCGACCCTGTGTGCGATATCCACCATTGCAGGTTCCTCGCGATGGGCTGGCAGGCGCCGCCCTTGAGTGGACTATATGCAGGTAAATGCCTGCATGTCAAACCCGCCACGAACGCCCGGGCCTGGTAGTGCCGGCCGCTGGCCGGCATCCCGGTGGAGTTGGGTGCGTGCAGTTGCCGGCCAGCGGCCGGCACTACCGGGGGCGATGCTTCAGTTCTCGCCGTCCTGAAGGGCGGCATGCAGTTTGTCGGTGATCTGCTGCAGTGCGGCACGATCATCCGCGGAGAGATGGTCGAGAAAATACCGGCGGACACCGGCGGCGTGTACCGGCCGTGCCGCGCGCAGCTGCGCGTGCCCTTCTGTGGTCATGCGGATCACTACGACGTTTTCGCTGTCGGTATCGCGTTCGATCAGGCCACGACCCGCCATGCGGGTCAGCTGGTGCGAGAGGCGCGTCTTGTCCCATTCCAGGTAGTCCAGCAGTTCGCGCTGGCGGCGGCAGCGATCCTTGGACTGGTTCAGCTCCATCAGCACGATGAAGTCGGCCCTTGAGAGCCCGGTGCTGCGGGTGATGTCCTGGACGATGCGGCCGGAGGTGATTTCTGCCATGCGCCGGAAGCCGCGCCAGGTGGCCCATTCGTCGGGTGTGATGCTGGGGGAGGTCATGGCCGAACGTTGCCGGGCAATGGTTGACATGTCAACCCTCGCGGCATACGGTTGACGTATCAACTAACCTGGATCGCGCCATGCAGCACCCTCCCCGTATTGCCGTCATCGGCGCAGGCCCCGCTGGCCTCACCGCTGCGCTCATCCTGCATCGGGGCGGTCACCCCGTGAGCGTGTACGAGGGCGAAGCATCCGGGCAGCAGCGCACACAGGGCGGCACGCTGGATCTGCACGACGATTCCGGGCAGGTGGCGCTGCAGCGCGCGGGCCTGCTGGAGGCCTTCCGTGCGGTGGCGCGGCATGAGGGGCAGGAGGCGCGGATGGGCGATCCGTGGTCCGGGGAGATCACCACCGGCGGGTTCGGGCCGGAAGGGAGCAAGGACAAGCCGGAGATCGACCGCGGCGACCTGCGCCAGCTGCTGCTGGACGCGCTGCCGGCGGACACGGTGCAGTGGGGCCACAGCCTGACCGCGCTGGTATCTGCACAGGCGAACGGCCACGGCCTGCGATTCGCCAACGGCGTGCAGCGCGAGGCGGACATCGTGATCGGTGCCGATGGTGCGTGGTCGAAAGTGCGCGCGGCCTTGAGTACGTGCCAGCCGGTGCCCACCGGCATTACCTTCTTCGAAGGTTGGATCGCACAGCCTGCTGCGGACATCGCATCGATGGTCGGGCAGGGCAGCCTGTTCTGCTTTGGCGGCGAGGAGGCCCTGTTCGTGCAACGCAACAGCCGCGATCGGCTCTGCGTGTATGCGGCGCTGAAGCGCTCTTCCGAATGGCTTGATGCACAGATCGCGCAGCACGGCATACGGACGCTGGTGACAGGCTGCTATACCGGGTGGGCCACGAACCTTCGGCGCCTGCTGGAGGCCTGCACGGACTTCGTGCGGCGGCCGATCTACAGCCTGCCAGCGGATTTTTGCTGGGCCCCGCGCGATGGCGTGACCTTGATCGGCGATGCGGCGCATCTGATGCCGCCGGTGGGCGTGGGCGTGAACCTGGCGATGCTGGACGCGTCGGATGTGGCGATGGCGTTGTGCGCGCGGCCGGATGCGATCAGCGCGATGCGCGACGCCGAAGTGCTGGTGCGTGAACGCGCCCGCGCCCTGATGCCGGATGCGATCGAGGGGTTCCAGCGCTGGTTCACTACCGGAGGGGATGCTCCACGCGGTTGATGAAGCATCGAGTCTGTACGCACCTGCGACACTGGGAACAGCAGCAGATTCCTGGCGGCACGCTGGAAGTCACATGGACTTCCGACTGCTTTGGTCCGGTACAGGTGGCCACGCTGGGGCACGCGCTAGACTGGTTGAACCGGCCGACGCTCCCCCTGTTTTCCAGGGTTGGGGAGCGTGGTATGACAGGAGCGGAACGCATGACTGAAACCGGAAAGGACGCCTTGAACATCCGCCGCGCCAGCGCGGCCGATGCCCCCGCAGTGTTGGGGCTCTTTGACGAGGTGATCGAGTGGTTCGTGTCGATCGGCAATGTGCAGCAATGGGGCAGCGAACCGTGGTCGATGATGCCGCGCCGGATTGCCCAGGTCACCGAGGCGTGTGCACTGCCAGGCGCATGGGTGGCGCAGAACGAGCAGGGCGACGTGCGGGCGTTCCTTGCACTGGGCGAGTCGATGCCCTATGTGCCGGCGCCCACCGGGCCGGAGCTGTATGTGCGGGTTCTGGTGGCCTCGCGTGATGTGCGCGTGCGTGGCATCGGCCGCCGCCTGATGGCGTTTGCCGACGAGCAGGCGCGCGCTGCCGGTGTCGACCATCTGCGTGTGGACTGCTACGCCGGAGGCAGCGGCGACCTGGTGCGCTTCTATGAATCCTGCGGGTATACGCGCATCGCGCCGTTCAACGTGGACGGCTGGCCAGGCATGCTGCTGGGAAGGACGCTCTGACACGGCTGCGTCATTCCGTCGCAGCCTGCGTGCAGGAAACGATACACCGGTTCGGCGCTAGAGTAGGGTCATGACCTGCATCGGATGGCTGTGACATTCCGCTGCCGGTTCCTGATGACCCCCTCCAGGAAGGTGCAACGCATGTATTACAGCAGTGGCAACTACGAAGCTTTCGCGCGCCCGCGCAAGCCGGCCGGTGTGGATGGCAAGCGCGCCTGGTTTGTGGGCTCGGGCCTGGCCTCGCTGGCCGGCGCCGCGTTCCTGGTGCGCGACGGCCGCATGGCCGGTGAACGCATCACCATCCTTGAACAGCAGCAGATTCCTGGCGGCGCGCTGGATGGCCTGAAGGTGCCGGAGAAGGGCTTCGTGATCCGCGGCGGCCGCGAGATGGAAGACCACTTCGAGTGCCTGTGGGATCTGTTCCGCTCGATTCCGTCGCTGGAAATCGAGGATGCCAGTGTGCTGGACGAGTTCTACTGGTTGAACAAGGACGACCCGAACTATTCGCTGCAGCGCGCCACCATCAATCGCGGCGAAGATGCGCACACCGATGGCCTGTTCACGCTGACCGAGCAGGCCCAGAAGGACATCATCGCGTTGTTCCTGGCCACCCGGAAGGAGATGGAGAACAAGCGCATCGACGAGGTGCTGGGCCGCGACTTCCTGGACAGCAACTTCTGGCTGTACTGGCGCACCATGTTCGCGTTCGAGGAATGGCATTCGGCGCTGGAGATGAAGCTGTACCTGCATCGCTTCATCCACCACATCGGCGGCCTGCCGGATTTCTCGGCGTTGAAGTTCACCCGGTACAACCAGTATGAATCGCTGGTGCTGCCGCTGGTGAAGTGGTTGCAGGACCAGGGCGTGGTGTTCCAGTACGGCACCGAGGTGACCGACGTCGACTTCGATCTACAGCCGGGCCGCAAGCAGGCCACGCGTATCCACTGGATGCGTGATGGTGTAGCCGATGGCGTGGATCTGGGCGCCGATGATCTTGTTTTCATGACGATCGGTTCGCTGACCGAAAACTCGGATAATGGCGATCACCACACCGCGGCGCGTTTGAACGAAGGACCGGCGCCGGCCTGGGACCTGTGGCGCCGCATCGCCGCGAAGGACGAGGCCTTTGGCCGCCCGGACGTGTTCGGCGCGCATATCCCGCAGACCAAGTGGGAATCGGCGACAGTGACGACGCTGGATGCGCGCATTCCGGCCTACATCCAGAAGATCGCCAAGCGCGACCCGTTCAGTGGCAAGGTAGTGACCGGCGGCATCGTCAGCGTGCGCGACTCGCGCTGGCTGATGAGCTGGACGGTGAACCGCCAGCCGCATTTCAAGAACCAGCCCAGGGACCAGATCGTGGTCTGGGTGTACTCGCTGTTTGTGGATACGCCGGGCGACTACGTGAAAAAGCCGATGCAGGAGTGCACCGGCGAGGAGATCACCCGCGAGTGGCTGTACCACCTGGGCGTGCCGGTGGAAGAGATTGATGCGCTGGCCGCGACCGGTGCGAAGACGGTGCCGGTGATGATGCCGTACATCACCGCGTTCTTCATGCCGCGCCAGGCCGGTGACCGCCCTGACGTGGTGCCGGAGGGTGCGGTGAACTTCGCCTTCATCGGCCAGTTCGCCGAATCGAAGCAGCGCGACTGCATTTTCACCACCGAGTATTCGGTGCGTACGCCGATGGAAGCGGTGTACACGTTGCTGGATATCGAACGTGGCGTGCCGGAGGTGTTCAATTCAACCTACGACGTGCGCTCGCTGCTGGCCGCCACCGGTCGCCTGCGCGATGGCAAGGAACTGGATGTTCCCGGGCCTGCGTTCCTGCGCAATCTGCTGATGAACAAGCTGGACAAGACCCAGATCGGTGGCCTGCTGCGCGAGTTCAAGCTGGTGCAGGAAGACTGAGCGGGCAGGGGGAGGCCGCCGGTGAGGGCATCGGCGGCCTCAAGATCTCACGCTACGCCGTCGGTCGAACGGCTCAGCTGTTCCCACGCGTCGATGCTACCGGCCATCGATGCCAGCTTTGCCCTCACCAGCTGCAGTGCATCACTGCCCAGCAGCAAGTGGCGGGGAGGAGCGTCGCTGTCGATGACCTGCAGCATGGCCTGCGCAGCCTTCACTGGATCACCGGGCTGGTGGCCACTCTTCGCCTCACGCGCGCTGCGGATGGGATCGAACAATGCGTCGTAGTCGTCAATGCTGCGCGGTGCCCGCACCATCGAGCGGCCTGCCCAGTCGGTGCGGAAGGAACCCGGCGCGACGGCCGTGACGTGGATACCAAACGGCGCGACTTCCTTGCCAAGCACTTCACTGATGCCCTCCAGCGCGAACTTGCTGCCGCAGTACCACGCGATGCCCGGCATCGTGATGAAACCGCCCATGGAGGTGATGTTGAGGATATGGCCGCGGCGCCGGGCGCGCATGTGCGGCAGCACGGCCTTGATCAGCGCGGCCGGAGCGAACACGTTCACCTCGAATTGCTGCCGCAGCTCGGCGAGCGTGGATTCCTCGAGGATGCCTTCGTGGCCGTAGCCAGCGTTGTTGACCAGCACGTCGATGCTTCCGATGTTGGTTTCGATATCGGCGACGAGCGCATTGATGGCGGCGGTATCGGTTACGTCCAGCAGGCGACCGAATGCGCGGCCGGGAGCGAGCGCTTCGAGTACCTGGCGGTCGGTTTCGTTGCGCACGGTGCCGACCACGCGGTGGCCGGCCAGCAGGGCCTGCTGGGCAAGGGCGCGGCCGAATCCACTGCTGACACCGGTGATGAGGAGAAAGCGGGAAGGGGGCATGAGGGGGCGTTCGTGGTGGGCAGGGCTTGCACGTTAGTGCTTGAACGACCGGGGTCACAGGCCTAGGATTCGGCCATTCTTGCCTATTCCTCTGGAGTGCCTGTGCCTGTGGTCGATTCCCTGCAACGGCAGGTGCAGGCGCGCATGGTCGGCCTGCTGAAGACGCTGGCGGTGGAGGAGGGCTATACGCTCACGCGCCTGCCGGGGGTGCGGTTGCTGCGATCGGACCGGCCACTGGCGCGCACGCCGGTGTTGTACGACCCCGGCATCGTGATCGTCTGCCAGGGCGTGAAGCGTGGCTATCTGGGCGGGCAGGTCTACCAGTACGACGCGCAGCACTATCTGGCAGTGTCGGTGCCGGTGCCGTTCACGATGGAAACCGATGCGTCGGCCCAGGCGCCGCTGCTGGCGATCTACCTGCACCTGGATCTGCAGCTGGCGGCGGATCTGCTGATCGAACTGGGTGAACAGGAGGGCACCCCGGCGACACCGGCGCAGAGCATGATGTCCAGCCCGATGCAGGCGCCGATGCAGGCCACGGTGCTGCGCCTGCTGGAGGCACTGGCTGAACCGTTGGAGGCTGCCGTGCTCGGCCCTGCGTTGGTGCGTGAGGTGTACTTCCGCGTGCTGACGGGTGCACAGGGCGGCGCAATGCGCGAGGCGCTGGCCATGCGCGGGCGCTTCGGCAGCATCGGCAGAGTGCTGCGGACGATCCATGCCGGATATGCCACCGCCCTGGACGTGGGGCAACTGGCCACCGAAGCGGGCATGAGTGTGGCGACCTTCCACGACCACTTCCGCGCGATTACCGGCACGTCGCCGATGCAGTACGTGAAGTCGACCCGCCTGCACCAGGCACGGTTGCTGATGCTGCGGCAGGGGATGACTGCCGAAGCGGCATCGCTGGCGGTGGGGTATGCCAGCCCGTCGCAGTTCAACCGTGAGTTCAAGCGTCTGTTCGCGTTGCCGCCGGCGGCCGAGGTCGCGCGGATGCGGCGCAGTTTCGCGCTGCCACCTCCGCCAGCCGATGCGGTATACGTGTCTTCGCATTGAGCGGCAATCGAAGGTCACGTTGCCAGCAAGCCGGCCAGCGGCCGGCTCTGCCGGGAATGATGCCTGGCGGGTGCAGCAGAGAGGGGTTGACAGGCTGTCTACCTACTAGTAGGTTTATTGCCATGAAAGAGTCGCTCTCGCCCAAGGCACAGGAAATCCTGGCGCATGCCCGTGCGCTGCTGGAAGCCGGTGGCTACAACGGCTTCAGCTACGCCGACGTGTCGGCGCGGGTGAACATCAGCAAGGCCAGCATCCATCACCACTTCCCCAGCAAGGCGGATCTGGTGCGCACGGTGGTCGAGCTGTACCGGGCCGAAGCGCGCGAAGGCCTGGCGCTGCTGGACCGGCAGTTGGCCGACCCGCTGCAGGAGCTCAACGCCTATGTGGATTACTGGTCCAGCTGCATTGCAGGGGGTACGTCCTCGTTCTGCATCTGCGCGATGCTGGCCGCCGAAGCGCCGATGATTCCGGCAGAGATCGCTGAGGAAGTGCGCGGCCATTTCGAGGACCTGAGCGGTTGGCTGGCAGTGACGCTGGAGAAGGGCGTTTCGATGGGCCAACTGCAGTTGCAGGGCTCGGCGGCCGATGAGGCCAAGGCGTTCATGTCATCGGTGCACGGCGCGATGCTGGCCGCGCGCGGTTTCGGTGATGCGGCGACCTTCGCGGCACTGGCGCGGTTGGCGATCGCGCGGGTGAGCGCGGCGTCCTGAGAAATGTGTGGTGGGCCTGCGGCGACGCGGGCCTTCTTTTTGAGTCCTATGCCTACCTACTAGTAGGTTCATTCTGTCCCTGGAGATGTCCCATGTCCCACCCTCTGTCCACACTTGGCGTGATCCATACCGCTGTCAGCCTGATCCCGGTGTTGAGTGGCCTGTATGCATTCATTCGCCATCGCGCAATCGATCCCGCCACGCGCGCGGGCAAGCTGTACCTGGTGGGGCTGGTGCTGTCGGTGGCCACCTCGTTCACCGTGTCCAGCACGGGCGGGATCAACCCCGGCCACGCATTCGGGGTGATCGTGCTGCTGGTGGCATTCGGCGGCGTGCTGGCCGCGCGGCTGCGCTGGCTGGGGCGCGCCGCGCGTTACCTGTCGACCTTCGCACTGTCGTTCAGCTTCCTGCTCTCGTTGGTGCCCGGCGTCAACGAAACGCTGACCCGCTTGCCGGCAGCGCATCCGATTGCGGCGGCACCGATGGCCCCGGTGGTGCTGCACACGCTGCTGGCCTGCCTGGTGGTGTTCGTGATCGGCTTTGCCGCGCAGTGCTGGAGGCTGCGAAACCGTACCTTTGCAGGACGATCCTGAGACGCCGCCGGTCACCCCTGCGCGGCAAGTGCGCCCAGCAGTGCCGCCGGTTCGATCAGTGCAGCCGAGCGCGCCGGATCGAGTTGAATGTGCCGGCTGCAGAAGCAGAACGATTGGCCCGCTGCAGGCTCGGGGGTGTTCGCGCTCGCGTCCGGCGTCTCGATCTCCAGCACTTCGTCCACGGCCAGCGCCAGGGTTGCGGTGCCGGCGTTGATCAGCAGCATGGCCGGGCTGCCACCCTCGAATGCCGGTTGGCCGCTCATGCGGCGCAGGTCGACGACGGGTAACGGTTGCCCACGGACCTCCAGGGTCGGCCTGCCGTTGCGGTCTGCAGGGCCGAATGCCTCCGGACCGCGGATTTCGACCGCCGCCTGGATGTCGATGGCGAACAGGACGGTGCCTGCACGCATGACGACGATCTCGAACAGGTCGGCAGGCGATGCGCGTGTTTCCGTTGCAGGGTGGGCGGGTACGGGCATGCGATGGGCGTGGCGAAGACGATGGGAAAGGAGATCTGGATGATGACGCCTGGACGCAACGCGCGGCCACGTCGGCGTGCGCGTGCAAGGCGATGGTTCAGTGTCTATCAGGCGGCTGCGCGTGGCGCGCCGACGGTGCCGACGCGTGGAAAATGCGGACGCAGCAGGCCGACGAGCTGGTCCATGCCCGGAATGGAGTGGCCGAACTCGTCCCAGCGCGCATTCACCAGGCCGGACACCACGATCTGCCCGGTCTCGATGTGGGTCATTGCCCAGTACGGAACGGCACGCGCGCTGATGGCCATGTCCAGTACCGGCACGACGGCAGCATGCGAGCGGCTGTCATGGATGCGGCGCTTGACTGCTTCCAAGGCGTCGGGCGGGCCTTCGATGTACTGGAAAAACCGCTGCCCGTCGACGATCAGCGCACCGGTAACGTCCACCCGGCGATTGAACGTGGCAGATTGCGAGACGATCTGGTGGAGGGCTTGATTGGACAGCTCAGCCGACATGCGGCTGGAGTAAGCAAATGCATGGAGCATGGAAGGGGCTTCTTGTGACGCACGTCACTATACGCACGCAAGCCCGGACCGTCGTGAGGCTTTGCTCACGCCACGCTTGGCTCCGCGCACTGGATCAACAGCCCACCAACCGGTCGGCACCGAGACCGCCGCGATGCTGGCTGCGGTACTCGGTAGGGCTCGCGTCGACCTGACCGCGGAAGTGCCGACGGAACGATTCCTGCGAACCAAAGCCGGCCTGTTCTGCAATCCACTGCAGCGGCCGGTCAGTGGTTTCCAGCAGCTCGCGCGCGAAAGCCACGCGCTCGCGGATCAGCCAGTCGATCGGCGACAGGCCGGTGGCGTCCAGGAACTGCCGCTGCAGCGTGCGTTGGCTGAGCGCGGCCTGCTCGGCGAGGCTGCCCAGTGAGTGGGGCTCGCGCAGGTTGCGGCGCATCCATTCCATCAGCTTTGCCAAGCGGGTGGGCTCGCCGTGGGGAATGGCGCGGCTGACGCGCTGGCTGCGCCCGGCATCACGCCATGGTGCCAGGACCAGCCGTTCGGCCACCAGGTTGGCCACGCGCGCGCCGTAATCCTTGCGCACCATGTGCAGCATCATGTCCATGCCGGTGGCCGAGCCGGCCGAAGTGATGATGCTGCCGGTATCCACGTACAGCGCATCCTCGCGCACATCGATGCGTGGGAACTCGCGTGCCAGCGCTTCGGTGAGGCGCCAGTGGGTGGTGGCCTGGCGGCTATCGAGCAGCCCAGCCCAGGCGAGTACGAACGCACCGGAGCAGATCGAGGCGATGCGCGCGCCGCGTGCGTGGGCACGGATCAGTGCATCGAGCAGTGCCTGCGGTGGGCGCTCGCTGGGTTCGCGCCAACCTGGGATGACGATGATGTCGGCGTCATCAACCGCGCTGAGATCGTAGGGAAGCTGCACCTGCGCGTTGCCGAGCATGCGCAGCGCACCGGGTTCGCCTGCGCACAGCTGGGTGCGGTACCAGGCCACGCCGAGTTCCGGCCGCACCGGCGCGAACAGGCCAACCGCGCAGCCGAATTCGAACAGCCCCTGGCCGTGGCAGGCGACGATGGCAACGAGCGGCGCGGTTGGATCGGCGGGTGGGCTGGGCATGGCCTGATGCTACGGGTGGCGGTGCGTGGCGTTGCGTGATGCGCGGGCATGAGGTGATGCCGGGCGGGCATATGGGAACCGGGGTCGGATCCCTTCCGCAGGAAGGGCTCTGACCCCGTGGTGGGGAGGCGTGCGTGGGGTCAGAGCCCTTTCCTATGGAAAGGGATCCGACTCCGTGGGGGGACCCCGTGCGTGTGCGCCGCCTAACGTCATTACCAGCGGTCATGTGGGTGGCCGGATGTTACGGCTGGGTGACGCGATCGCGCCTGTCGCACCAGGTGAACAGGCCCTTGAATGGAAGCGTGTTTCCGGCCCACCCCCACGAGCCCCCATGCCTGCCGCCCACGCCCCTGTCCTGAGCACTCTCGCTGTTCTGATCACAGCCATCCTTGCCGCCTCGCCCAGCCATGCGGCTGAAGCCGACGCAGATCCTGCTGCCACCGCCGCGACGGCCAACGTGGCCGCGTCCACGCTGGATGCGGTGGTGGTGACCGGTTCGCGTACCAGCACGCGCACGGTGAAGAACAGTTCCACGCCCATCGATGTGATCTCTGCAGAGGACCTCGCCGCCACCGGGCAGGGCAACCTGCTGGAAGCGCTGCAGCGCAGCCTGCCGTCGCTGAGCCAGATCGGCGGCTACCAGAGCGACCAGGAGAGCCTGATCCGTGGCTACCAGCTGCGCAACCTGTCACCGGGCTACACGCTGGTGCTGGTAAACGGCAAGCGCCGCAATGCCAGCGCTTACGTGAGTGGCGCAAACGGTGGTGGCTTTCCGGGCCACGCCTGGGCCGACCTGGCGTTGATTCCGGTGTCGGCCATCGACCACGTGGAAGTGCTGCGCGATGGTGCGTCGGCCATCTATGGCTCGGACGCGATCACCGGCGTGGTCAACGTGATCCTGAAATCGCAGGCGCACGGTGGCGATGTGTCGGTGGAGAGCGGGCAGAGCATCGATGGTGATGGTTCGCGTACCAGCGTGCGCGCCAATGTCGGGCTGCCGTGGGGCCAGGATGGCTTCGTCAACCTGTCCGGCGAGAACACGCGGCAGCACCACGCGATCCGCACCCGTCGCTACATCGATGGCTACCTGAGCTATCCGGCAGTAGATGCCAACGGCAACCGGGTCGCACTGCGCCCGAACAATCGCTTGCCGACGGGTGCATCGCCGAACCCGGCCGAGGCCAACCGCGATGCCGAGGCCAACACCATCCTCAGTTCGCCGTCGTACGCGTTGAAGGCTTTCGCAGTGAATGCAGGCCATGGCCTGGGCGAGAGCGCGCAGTTCTACGCCAACGCCACGACCAGTGACCGCACCGCGCAGGCGATCCAGAACTTCCGCCTGCCGGCGACCATCTTCACCACCTACAAGGCACCCGGCGTGCTGAGCGTGTTTCCCGATGGCTTCCTGCCGGTGCTGGAGACCAAGGAAAAGCAGTACACCGGCACTGCGGGCGTGAAGGGGCAGATCGCGGGCTGGGATTACGACGCCAGCCTGACCGGCAACCGCAGCACGGTGCGCACCTATACCCGCAACGCGGTGAACTACTCGCTGCCGTATCCCGGTTCGCCCACTGACTTCTATGACGGCAAGCTGGACTACCAGCAGGGGATCGCCAACCTCGACCTGCGCCGTGGCTTCGAGGTGGCGGCCTTTGCGTCGCCGCTGGAAGTGAGCGCAGGCGCCGAGTACCAGCACGAACAGTACGAACGCGGGGCCGGGCAGTGGGAGTCGTACACCGGCTTCGGTGCAGCCGCGTTCGTGGGCTACTCCACCGCCGATGCGGTGAAGGCGACGCGCAACAGCAAGGCGGTCTATGTGGGCGCGGCCAGCAACATCACCTCGCGCTGGTATCTGGATGCAGCGGCGCGCTGGGAAGATCATTCCGACTTCGGCAGCGTGTCCACTGGCCGCCTGACCACGCGCTTCGACTTCACCGACGCGTTGGGTGTACGCGCGACGGTCAGCAACGGCTTCCATGCGCCCAGCCTGGGCGCACAGTTCTACCAGGCCACGGGCAGCTGCCCGTGCGGGACCACGCTGGTGGCGCAGGTGTCTTCACCGGCGGCGGTTGCGCTGGGTGCTACGCCGCTGAAGCCCGAGAAAGCCACCAACTACAGCCTGGGCGTGACCTGGGACCCGAGCCCCGCATTCCATCTGGCCGTGGATGCGTACCAGATCGACATCCGTGGCCAGCTGGGCCAGTCCAGCCAGATCGGCTACAACGCGCAGGATCCGGCGCGCATCACCGACAACAGCGGTACGGTGCTGAGCGCGGCGCAGAAGAACACCATCGATGCGCTGCTGGGTTCGGCCGGCATCAGCATCCTGCCGGGTGATGCGTTCTACGCCAGCTACTTCACCAATGTGGGCAATACCCGCACGCGCGGTGTCGAGCTGACCCTGGAAGCCAACCAGGACACTGCGTGGGGCAAGCTGCGCTGGAGCTACGCGGCCAACGTCGGCCGTACCACCATCCAGAAGGTGAGCGACATTCCGGCGGCGCTGCAGGGGCTGCCGAACATCAACCTGCTGACCAAGAGCAGCGAATACGCGCTGCGCTTCCGCACGCCCAGCTACACCCAGGTAGCCGGGCTGGGCTGGCAGAACGGGCGCTGGCGCTCGAACGTCGATTTCACCTACTACGGCCCGATCAAGCGCCTGAACAACGGCGTGGAGTACAAGCAGCCGCCGGTGCTGGTGACCAACCTGTCCGGCGGCGTGGAGCTGGGGGCGGGCTGGAGCGCGGCGCTGGGGATCAACAATGTGTTCGACAAGCGCACGCGCAAGGTGCCGGAGTACGCGCGCAGTGCTACCGATGTGGCCAGCATCGAGACGACCTGGGACAACGGCGACGTGTTGGGCAACGTCGGGGCGTATTGGTATGGGCGGATCAGTTACCGGTTCTGATCTGGGGCAGCCGAGCATGGCTCGGCTCTACAAAGGCGGGAAGCAGCCGAGCATGGCTCGGCTCTACAAAAGACGAAGTGCGGCCGGAGGTAGTTCGGCATTATCGAGGAGCAATTCATGTCTTCTGCATTGAAGGTGGTTGCATTGGTGGGGTCGCCGACCAGTTCGGCGACATCGCGCACGTTGCTGCTGGTGCGGCATCTGCTGGCGTCGCTGCAGCAACGCGTGCATGCCAGCGTGGAGCTGGTGGAGCTGGCGCCGATCGCGCGCTCGCTGGGCCAGTCGTTGTCGCGCGATGAGGCGGGGCCGGAGGTGGAGCAGGCGCTGCAGAGCATCGAGGCCGCAGAGCTGCTGGTGGTGGCCGCGCCGGTCTATCGCGGCTCGTATCCCGGGTTGTTCAAGCACCTGGTCGACTTCGTCGGGCTGGAGGCGCTGGTGGATACGCCGGTGCTGCTGGCGGCGACCGGTGGCAGCGAGCGCCATGCGCTGGTGATCGACCACCAGTTGCGGCCGTTGTTCAGTTTCCTGCAGGCGCACACGCTGCCGATCGGGGTGTATGCCACGCCTGCCGACTTCGACGGCGAGCACATCAACAGTGCTGCCTTGCAGGCACGCATCGCGCTGGCAGCCGAGCGTGCGGCCGGCCACCTGGCGACGCAGGCGCTGGCGGTAGCGGCGCCGCTGCGACGCATCGCCTGACGCCATAACCGGCGGCGCTTTGCTTATGGCCACGCCGCATCTGCATGGCCGGATCTGACCGCCGATTGTCGCCAGGCGTCGCTGCCGCAGCCGCCGGCATCTCTAGCATCGATATCGAAGCGGCATCGCATTGCCGGCCCAGATGAGGACCCCCCAGTGACGCTCGACGCAGCAAGCAAACCCATCCTGTTCCTGCTCGATCGCGAGTTCGAGGACGGCCAGATTCCCGGCCAGCGCTTCTTCTGCCGGCACAGCCTGTTACTGGAAGGTGCACTGTCGAGCATCGACGGCCTTGATGCGCAGCTGGACGTACGTCGCATCGGCTTCGCGCGGCCGCGCCGCGAGGTGATCGCCGAGATCGGCGAGCAGGACCAGTCGTTGCCCAAGCTGGTGCTGCCGCAGGGCGTACGCAGCGACCTGGCCAGTGGCGCGCACCAGGACCGGCAGTACATCTCCGGTGCCGAACCGATCCTGGCCGCACTGAACGGATTGCTCGGCATTCCCGTGGCCCACCCCTGAGCGAGGACGCGACCGTGAGCTATCAGATCAGCGTGCTGGACAAGAGCCCGGTAGCCGAGGGCGCTTCGCCGGAGCAGGCGCTGCGCAACAGCCTGCAGCTGGCGCAGCGCGCCGAACAGCTGGGCTATCACCGCTACTGGTTTGCCGAGCACCATGCCGCACCGACGTTGGCCAGCCCTGCACCGGAAGTGCTGGCGGCCTGGGTGCTGGCGCAGACCCGGCGCATCCGCATCGGCAGTGGCGGGGTGATGCTGCGCCACTACGCGCCGTACAAGGTGGCGGAGAACTTCAACCTGCTGGCGGCGCTGGCGCCGGGGCGCGTGGATCTGGGCGTGGGCAAGGCCCCCGGCGGCCTGCCGGCCTCGACTGCCGCGCTGGCAGCCGGGCGTCCGCCGTTCGCTGATTTCGACCAGCAACTGCGCGACCTGGAGGGTTATCTGGCCGGCGCCGAAAGCGAGGCGCTGGCGTGGCCGCTTCCGCAGCAGGCGCCGGAGCGTTTCCTGCTCGGCGCAAGTCCACAGAGTGCAAAGCAGGCGGCCGAACTGGGCTGGCGCTTCGTCTACGCCGCGCACTTCGATGGTGACCCGAAGCACATCGAGGCCGCGTTCGACGCCTACCGCAGCGTCGCCTCGCAGCCGCCGCTGCTGGCCACGGTGGCCTTCGCCGCACCGACTGCGGAAGCCGCTTCGCGTCATATCGGTGCGCTGCGCGTCTACAAGCTGCACCTCGGTCCCGGGCAGGCGGTGAACCTGCCCAGCGCCGAGGCAGCTGCCGAGTACGCGCGCCAGGTGGGGGTGGCCGACTTCCGCATCGAGGAAACGCGCCCCAGCGTGCTGTCCGGTGATGCGCAGCACGTGCGCGGCGAACTGGATGCGCTGCACCGGCGTTTCGGCGTGGGCGAGTTCATCCTCGATGCGCCGGTGGCCGACCTCGACGCACGCCTGACATCCCTTGAACTGCTGTCGCCCGCGCCGCGCGCGGCGGTGGCCTGACCTGCAGGAGCGTTTCCCATGAGCACGACCCCGCGCCACGTTCCGTTCGGCATCATGCTGCAGGGCCCCGGCAGCCACATGCATGCCTGGAAGCACCCGTCCAACCCGGCCGATGCCAGCGTCAACCTGCAGTTCTACATCGACATCGCTCGCACCGCCGAAGACAATGGCATCGCCTTCGGCTTCGTGGCCGACGGCCTGTACATCAACGAGAAGTCGATCCCGCATTTCCTCAACCGCTTCGAGCCGATCTCGCTGCTGTCGGCGCTGGCCACGGCCACGAAGAAGATCGGCCTGGCCGGCACGCTGTCGACGTCCTACAGCGACCCATTCACCGTCGCCCGTCAATTCGCCTCGCTGGATCTGCTCAGCGGCGGCCGCGCCGGCTGGAACGTGGTGACGTCGCCGTTGGAGGGCTCGGGTCGCAATTATGGCCGCCCACATCCCGAGCATGCACTGCGCTACCAGATCGCCGACGAGTACCTGGAGGTGGTGCAGGGGCTGTGGGATTCCTGGGATGACGATGCCTTCGTGCGCGAGCGCGACAGCGGTACGTTCTTCGCGCCGGAAAAGTTCCGCCGCCTCGACCACAAGGGCCGCTTCTTCCAGGTGGAAGGCCCGCTCAACATCCAGCGTTCGCCACAGGGCCAGCCGGTGATCTTCCAGGCCGGTTCGTCCGACGATGGCATCGCGCTGGCCGGCAAGTACGCCGATGCGGTGTTCACCCATTCGCCGTCGCTGGAAGAAACCCGCGCGTTCACCCAGAAGGTGAAGAACTCGGCGATCGCGCATGGCCGCAGCGGCAACGACGTGAAGATCTTCCCGGGCATCGGCCCCATCGTCGGCCGTACCGCAGAGGAGGCCGAAGCCAAGTACCAGGCAATCGCCGCACTGGCCACGCTGGAGGATGCACTGGCGTACCTGGGACGCTTCTTCGATCACCACGATTTCAGCCAGTACGATCCGGACGCGCCGTTCCCGGAGCTGGGTGAGATCGGCAGCAACTCGTTCCGTTCCACCACCGACCGCATCAAGCAGGATGCGCGGGAGAAGGGGCTGAGCCTGCGCCAGGTGGCATTGGAAGCCGTGAGTCCACGACCGAACTTCATCGGTACGCCGGAGCGCGTGGCCGATGAGCTGATCCGCTGGTTCGATGCCGGTGCCAGCGACGGCTTCATCCTCGGTTTTGCGGCACAGCGCGAAGGCCTGGACGATTTCGTGACCCAGGTGCTGCCGATCCTGCAGGCGCGCGGCTACCACCAGCGCGAGCTGGAAGGGCAGACCCTGCGCGAGCATCTGGGCCTGCCGTACAAGGCCAGCCGCCATTCGACCGATGCCGAGCCGGCGCGGAAGGCGGGGTAGGGCAATGAGCGGAGACACTGCGGCAGCAACGGGCCATGCCCGGCGGGATTCCCAAACGACGGGCGTATTGCCCGAGATCGCGGCACGCGCCGAGGCCACCATCGCGATCCGCCATGACCTGCACCGCCACCCGGAGCTGGCCTTCGAGGAGCACCGCACCAGCGCCCGTGTGGCCGAGTTGCTGCAGCAGTGGGGCTATGAGGTGACCACCGGTCTTGGCGGCACCGGCGTGGTCGGCACGTTGCAGCGTGGGCAGGGCGGCCGTCGGCTGGGGCTGCGTGCGGACATCGATGCCTTGCCGATCCACGAAGACTCGGGGCTGGTCTACGCCAGCCAGACCGACGGCCTGATGCATGCCTGCGGCCATGATGGTCACACCGCCATCCTGCTGTCTGCCGCGCATTACCTGGCCCATCACGGCACTATCGACGGCACCTTGCAGCTGGTGTTCCAGCCAGCCGAGGAAACCGGCTCGGGTGCATCGAAGATGATTGCCGACGGCCTGTTCGAGCGCTTCCCGGTGGATGCGATCTATGGGCTGCACAACTGGCCCGGCGTACCGGTCGGCCACTTCGGCTTCGTCGACGGCCCGGCGATGGCGTCGGTCGACTGGGCGCGGCTGAAGGTGATCGGCAAGGGCGGCCACGGTGCCGAGCCGCAGGGCAGCGTGGACCCGATCCTGGTCGCCGCGCACATCATCACTGCATTGCAGAGTGTGGTGTCGCGCAATGTCGACCCGCGGCAGATGGGCGTGGTCACCGTCGGTTCGATCCACGGTGGGCAGGCCGCCAATGTGATTCCGGACGTGGTCGAGCTGAAGCTGACCGTGCGCGCCTACCTGCCCGAGGTGCGCGACACGCTGCGCCGCCGGGTGACCGGGATTGCCGAGCAGACCGCTGCCGCTTTCGGGGCACGCGCCGAAATCGAGTTCCCGCGTGGCTTCCCCAGCGTGATCAACCACCCGCAGCAGACCGCCTACATCCGCGACGTGGCCGTACAGGGCTTCGGCCACGAACAGGTGGTGCCGGAGTTCGCGCCGCGCACCGCCAGCGAGGACTTCGCTTTCCTGTTGCAGGCACGGCCCGGGAGTTTCGTGTTCGTCGGCAACGGCGACAGCGCACCGTTGCACAGCCCGCGCTATGTGTTCAACGACGCCGCCATTGCACCCGCTGCCAGCCTGTGGGCTCGGCTGGCCGAAGACTATCTGGTGAAGGACGTGGCATGAGCAGCAACGAACGCTTCCTCTATACGTCGGTGGATGATCCGCTGGCGCGGCCGCTGTTCGATGGCCTGGAGCAGGAGTACGACATCCGTTACGCCGACGTGCGCCGACGCATCGGCGGCAGCGCCCGCGAGGAGCTGCAACGCTATCCGGCGCAGGCCTTCGCGGCGCCGGTAGGCGCGTTCGTGCTGCTGCTGCGCGATGGTGTGGCGATCTCCGGCGGCGCCTTCATGCCGCACCGCGATCCGGACACCGCCGAATTCAAACGTATCTGGACGCTGCCCGGGCTGCGCCGGCAGGGCATCGCGCGTCGCGTGCTTCAGGAACTGGAAGACCAGGCGGCGCGGCAAGGGTACCGGCGGGTGTTCCTGACCACCGGCTTCCGCCAGCCTGAAGCCGTCGGCCTGTACCTCAGCCACGGCTATACCGCGCTGTTCGACCTGCAGGCCGACCCGGAAACCATCGCGCATCTGCCGTTCGAGAAGCACCTGAGCGTATCGGCGCCGGTCGTTGTGCCATCACAGGCCATGCTGCACGGAGCCCACGCATGAGCACGCCTTCGACTGCGCTGGATGGCATTGCCGCACCCCCCGCGCCAGCACCGGCGCTGAAGATCGTGCCGGCCCGGCATCCGCTGCAGGTCTTCGGCACGGTGCTGGCACTGGCGCTGATCCTGATCGGGCTGCAATCCGTGCTGGGCAATCCGCGCTGGGGCTGGGGCACGTTCGCCGAGTGGTTCTTCGCGCGCCCGGTGCTGGAAGGCCTGGGTCGCACGCTTTTGCTGACCGCGCTCGGTACCGGCCTCGGCTTCGCGCTGGGTACCTTGCTGGCGCTGGCCCGCGTGTCCGGCTCGCCCCTGCTGTCGGCGGTGTCGTGGGGCTATGTATGGCTGTTCCGCTCGATCCCGCTGCTGGTGCTGTTGCTGCTGCTGAACAACCTGGGCTACCTGTACAGCACTATCGAACTGGGCGTGCCGTTCACCGGCATCAGCCTGTTCTCGTACCCGACCACGCAGCTGATCGGCGCGTTCACCGCCGCAGTGCTGGGCCTCACCTTGAATCAGGCCGCGTTCTCGGCCGAAGTGATCCGCGGTGGCATCCTCTCGGTCGACCATGGCCAGTACGAGGCGGCAGCGGCACTTGGCCTGCCGCGTGGCCGCCAGGTGCGCCGCATCATCCTGCCGCAGGCGATGCGTTCGATCCTGCCGGCCGCGTTCAACGATGTGATCGGCCTGGCCAAGAGCACCTCGGTGGTCTACGTGCTGGCGCTGCCGGAGCTGTTCTACACCGTGCAGGTGATCTACCGCCGCAATCTGGAGGTGGTGCCGCTGCTGATGGTGGCCACCGTCTGGTACCTGGTGATCCTTACCGTGCTGTCGCTGTTGCAGCGGCGCGTGGAGCAACGCTTCGCGCGCGGCCAGCTGCAGCGCGAGCGCTCGGTGTCGCGGGTGTCATCGCCCCCGCGTGTGCAGAGCGAAGCCGCACCGCGAGTAGCAAGCCGCCCGCGTATCGCCCCCCAGGTTGAAGCGGGCGAGGGCGCGGCGGTGTCGCTGCATGGCGTAGGCAAGGTGTTTGGCGACCAGCCGGTGCTGGAAGACGTGAACCTGGACCTGCGCGCCGGCAGCGTGACCGTGCTGATCGGCCCTTCGGGCGCCGGCAAGTCCACGCTGCTGCGGCTGATCAACCACCTGGAACGCGCCGACGGCGGTTACGTGACTGTCGGCGGCCAGCTGATCGGCTACCGCCGCGAGGGCGACACCCTGTACGAGCTGCCCGAGCGCGAGATCCGACGCCGCCGTGCAGAAGTGGGCATGGTGTTCCAGGGCTTCAACCTGTTCCCGCACCTGACCGCGCTGGAGAACATCATCGAGGCACCGATCGCGGTGCGTGGCGTGCCGCGCGCGCAGGCCGAGCAGCAGGCGCGCACGCTGCTGGAACGGGTTGGCCTGGCCGACAAGGCCGATGCCTTCCCGCGCCAGCTGTCCGGTGGCCAGCAGCAGCGCATCGCGATTGCCCGCGCGCTGGCCCTGCAGCCGAAGGTGCTGTTGTTCGACGAACCGACCTCGGCGCTGGACCCGGAACTGGTGGCCGAGGTGCTGAGCGTGATCGAGGAGCTGGCCCGCTCCGGCACCACGCTGGTGATCGTCACCCATGAGCTGAGCTTCGCCCGCCGCGTGGCCGACCACGTGGTGATGATGGACCAGGGCCGGGTGATCGAGCAGGGCACGCCCGAGGTGCTGTTCGAACGCCCGCGCCAGCAGCGCACCGCCGATTTCCTGGCCAAGACCCTGTAACCGAGAAAGGAACACCATGAGCCCTGCAGCACCGCGTCGTCCCTCACGCAGCACCCTGTTGATCGTGGGCGTGCTGGTCATCGGCATCACCGGTATCGTCTATTCGCGCGTGCGGCAGGCACCGGATGCCGGCACCGTGGCCGCGACCAGCCTGGCCGGTGCGAACACGGCGGTGTTGAAAGGCACGTTCGATCCAGAGGCGCAGGCATTGATCCCCAAGGGGTATCGCTTCGTCACGCCCGGGTCGTTCACCGTGGCCACCCATCCAGGGCAGCTGCCGCTGGCCGACTACGGGGCCGACAGCAAGGACGTTGTGGGCATCGAGCCCGACATCGCGCGCCTGATCGCCGATGCGCTGGGCCTGAAAGTGGTGATCGTGCCGGTGGCCTGGGCCGACTGGCCGCTGGGTCTGGAATCAGGCAAGTACGATGCGGTGCTGTCGAACGTGACGGTTACCGAAGAGCGCAAGAAGAAGTTCGATTTCTCCAGCTACCGTTTCGACCTGCTGGGCATCTACACGCGCGCAGACGGGCCGATCCAGAAGATCGAGAAGCCGGCCGATGTGGCCGGGCTGAAGGTGGTGGTGGGTGCCAGCACCAACCAGGACCAGATCCTGCGGCAGTGGGACCAGCAGAACATCGCGGCGGGATTGAAACCGGTGGAATACCAGTACTTCGATGACGCCGTGGTGGGCCGGCTGGCGGTGATCACCGGCCGTGCCGATGTGTCGTTCGAGCCCAACGCCACCGGCGCCTATTCGGCGCGCGACGGCAAGGTGCGGCGCGTCGGCCTGTTCCCCGGTGGCTGGCCGAACGCTGCGGCGATCTCGGTGACCACGCGCAAGGGCAGCGGCCTGGCCGACGCGGTGACGCAGGCGCTGAACACCCAGATCGCCAGTGGCACCTACGCGCAGGCGCTGAAACGGTGGAATGTGGCCGAGGAAGCCGTGCCGCAGTCGCAGACCAATCCGCCGGGATTGCCGACGTTGCAATGACACCGGGCGTGGCCCGGCGCGACCTCCGCTTTTGTAGAGCCGAGCCATGCTCGGCTGCTTTACCAACGCGCCTCCAGCGTTCTGAACGGTTTCGCCAGGCGCACGCCCTCGGCGTCGAAGTCGGAAACGCTGCGTCCGTCCACACGCACCGTCTTCGGCATCGTGCGCGCCGGCCACCAGACCTTCACCGCCGTTCCGTCGCGCAGCCCTTTGCCAAGCCCCACCTTCAGCACCCCGTCGCGCTGCCGCGCCTGCATCTGCAATGTGCCATACGCCGTCGGCAGGCGTTCCACCGCCAATCCATCCCCCGCCACCCACGAGGGCGGTGTGCCCGGCAGCAGCGAGAGCGCATCATCGTCTTCGCGCATCAGCATGCCGAACAGCGTGCGGCCGTACTCGGCGCCGATCCAGGTATGCGGCATGTCGCCGAGGTAGCGCGGGAAGCGCAGCCGTGAATGCACTACTTCGGCCAGCACCTGCCATTCAAGCGGGCGCCGGTCATGAAGCAGGCCCTGCAGCAGCTCGTCAGCCACGTCTGGCTGGCCCAGGTGCACATAGCTCAGCACGTTGCGGATCTCGTACGGCGTGTAGGCATACAGCGCACCGGGCTGGCTGCGCTTGCGCACGTCTTCCAGGTAGCGGGCGAAGGTGGTCCGCAACGCATCTGCCGGCAACACGCTCTGCGCGCCGGTCGGGTCCAGGGCGATCGACACGCCCGTGGGGTCACCATCGCCCAGATCGGCCGATGACGGAATGAAGTCGATGCCCTTCCACGCCATCGTTGCGCGGATCGAGGCACGCAATGCGTCGTACAGCGCTTTGTACTGCTCGCGCGCCCAACGGGCGGTTTCGTGGTCGCCCAGCGCCTCGGCCAGCCACGCGCCGTCGTGCCACCCCTTCAGGCCCCAGTAGTCATCCCAGTAGCTGTGGGTGGGTGATGGATAGCCCTCATGGCTGATCGATGGTGCAAGGATGCCCGCAAAGCGTTCCGGGGCAGGCTGGTCAGCCTTGTAACCGGGCACCAGCGTGCGCTCGCGCAGTTCCTGCAGGAAGTGCAGCGCGGCCTTCACCTTCGGCAGGTAGTCACGCACCGACTCGGGTCCGCCATCCAGCCGTGCAACGTCGGCGACCAGCGCCACGTACTGGCCCTGGCTGTCGTACTCGATGTCCGAACCGAAGCCGGTGTTGACGCTGCCATCGTCATTGAGGATCGGCGAGACCAGGCCGTTGGCATGTACGCCGTGTTCGCTGTACCAGGCCAGGTAGTCGCGCGCGACCTTGGCCTCGCCCATGCGCAGCAGCACGGCCGAGGTGGCCATGCCGTCGCGGATGAAGGAGCGGTTGTAGTTGCGCGGGCCGGGCTGCATCGCCGGGCCGGTCTGGTTGATCAGCATGTAGGCGGCCTGCGCGCGCAGCATGTCCACCAGTGATGGGTCGGGCAGGCGCAGGCCGACCTGGCCCAGCCGTGCCTGCCAGTCCGCGGACGCCTGCGTGGCCAGTGAATCGAACGCCGCATTGGCATCGCGGGGAAGCGTGGCCAGATCCAGCGCAGGCGCTTCGGGCAGCACGCCATTGGCATCCGCGGCGGCGGTGCCCAACGGGAACGCGACCACGATGGCATCGCTGGTTCCCGGCGCCAACGAGATGCGGTAGTCCAACGCAGCCGAGGCAAGACCCTGGTCATCATGCGCCTGTTGCGCGGAAGGCAGTTGGCCGGCAGCGATGTCCGCGGTGATTTCCGTGGCGCCATCCCTGCCGAACGGCGCCGCGCCGGACGCAGCCACTGGCGTGAGCGACTGCAGCAGCGTGCGGCCATTGATGCGCACGGATTGCCTGTCGATGGCCACATCGCGGATCGGTGACAGCCCGCCGTTCTGCCATGGCGGGTTCATCTGCATCGGGCGCACGACCAGGCTGAGCGTGCCGTCGATCCGGGTTTTTCCGGTGTTGTGCAGGCGATGACGCAGGAACGTTACCGGCTGGCCGTTGCGCTCGACGGCGAATACCTCGCTGCGCAACTCCAGCCCGGGCTGCGGTGACCACGTAGCGGAGGGCATCGGCTTCCAGCCGTCGCGCAGGGCATGCTGCATGGCCTGCGCGGCGGCGCCGGCGGTTTGGCCATCGGCATTGCGCCAGATCGGCTGCACCAACGGCGCGCCCTTGAAGGCTTCCAGATTGCCGTATTCGTCGAAGATCGATTTCTGTCGTCCTGCGTGCACACCGACGGCCGTCCAATAAGTCTGCTGCATCTGCAGCGACGCCGGGAACAGCGCACGCTGCGCGCCGCTGGCAGCGATCTGGTAGCGCTTCATCGGCGTCATCACGGCTTTCGGGCCGAGCAGGCGCAGGCGCGCGATCTGCGGTGCAGCGCCGTCCACGCTCAGGCGGAATGTACGTAAGGGTTGTGCTGCAGTGGCGGCCAGCCAGCTTTGCCGATGATTGGCCGCTTGTGCATCGTGTGCGAGGTCCTGCCAACGGCCCTGTGCATCCTGCACCTGCAGTCGCGCGGCGCCGCGCGCGCCATCGGCCCAGTCGACGACCAGGCCAGCCGTTGATTGGGCCCGCGGCAGCGTGATCTCGAACGTATGGGATCCATTTGCCCCGGCCGGCATCGCGACGGTGCCGCCGCCTTGCCAGAGCGCCGCTGCCTGCGTTGCATCGATACCGCTGATGCGTGCGCTGAGCGTGCTGTCCAGTGGCTCCATCTCGAAGATCGACACGCCCCAATCGGAGGTGCGCTGCGGGCTGGCCAGCCGCAGGTAGCGTGCCTGCCGCGGCGCGAAGTACAGCGTTTCCACGTCGCCCAGTGAATCGGCCATCGTGTACGCGGTCTGCCACTGCGTGCCGTCCAGCGAGGTCTGCAGTGAATAGCCTTCCGGGTTGGAGACATCCCAGGTAAGGCGCGCACCGGCCAGCAGGGTGGGCGCGCCCAGATCGATCTGGAACCAGTGGCCGGGGCTGAAGGCGCCGCCGGTCACGGTCTTCGGGTCGCCGTCGATCAGGTGGCCGATCGCCATCGCCGGTACCTGCTGCGAGGAACTGCTGGCCTGCCATTGGCTGCGCGGGGGGAGGGTCTGTGCCTGTGCGCTGGAGGCCAGGGCGGCCAACAGCAGGGCGGCGGCAGATCGCCATGGGATAGCTGAGCGGGAGACCTTGGAGCGTTCGGCGCGCAACGTCATTACGGACTGCCTCGCAGGTTCGACCGGAATCGGGCGAGCGCTACGCTAGCAAGGGATGTAATCGGTTACATGACGCACTGCAGCGCCGCAGGCCGCTTCCGTGGTTGACGCAGCCGAGCATGGCTCGGCTCTACATGGCTTCCGGCAGGTCAAACGGCATCCCCCGTTAAAGCTCCACCGTCTCCCACCATCGCGTACCCGCCTGCGGCGCCTGCATGTCCAGTGCTTCGCCCATCATCGGCGTGGCCACCGGCACATTCTTTGCGGCCGCCAATGCCGTGATGCGCTCGAACGGCTGCTGCCATGCGTGCAGGGCCAGGTCGAAGGTGCCGTTGTGGATCGGCAGCAGCCACTTGCCGCGCAGGTCCAGGTGCGCCTGCAGGGTCTGTTCCGGCTGCATGTGCACGAACGCCCAGCGCGGATCGTAGGCGCCGGTCTCGATCATGGTCAGGTCGAACGGTCCGTACTTCTCGCCGATGGCCTTGAAGCCATCGAAGTAGCCGGTGTCGCCGCTGAAGAAGATGCGGAAGTCGCCGTCCTGGATCACCCATGACGCCCACAGGCTGCGGTCGCTGTCACCCAGCCCGCGGCCGGAGAAGTGCTGGCCCGGGGTCGCGGTCAAGCGCAGGCCACTGGCTTCAGTCGACTGCCACCAGTCCAGCTGTTCCACCTTGCTGGCGTCCACACCCCATGCAATCAGCTGGTCGCCGACGCCGAGCGGTGCGATGAAGCGCGCGGTCTTGCCGGCCAGCTGCATTACCGCGGCATGGTCGAGATGGTCATAGTGGTTGTGCGAGAGGATCACGCCGGCGATGGGCGGCAGTTCGTCGATGCTGATCGGCGGTGCGTGGAAGCGCGCCGGCCCCATCCACTGCACTGGTGAGGCGCGCTCGGAGAACACCGGGTCGGTCAGCCAGTACTGGCCACGCAGCTTCAGCAGGATCGTGGAGTGCCCAAGCCGGAACAGGCTGCGATCCGGCGCAGCATCCAGGGAGGCGCGGTCCAGCGGCTGCACCGGAATCGGGTGGGCTGGCACGGTGCCCTTGGGCTTGTTGAACAGGAACGTCCACCAGATCTCCGCACCGTCGCGCAGGCCCATCGCCGGACGGGGCAGGGCATTGCGGAACTTGCCGTCGCGGTATTGCGGCGAATCGGGGAAGTCGGGGAGGGACCAGGACTTGCAGAAGGTGTAGGCGGTCACGGCGAGGATTCCAAGCAGGAGGACAAGGAGCAGGCGCTTCATGGGTGACGTCCGCTGGGTACACTGCACAGTGTAGTTTCGCATTTTTCAAAAGTACACTACTGGGTGTAAAATGGTGGCGTCCGTTCAGCTATCCGGTCTCCGCCATGCCCCGTGCCCCACAACGCCTGACCGACCGCAAACGCGAGGCCATCGTGCGCGCGGCGGTGGAGGAGTTCCGTGCATCGGGCTACGAGGCGACCAGCATGGACCGCATCGCCGAGGTGGCCGGGGTCTCCAAGCGCACCGTCTACAACCACTTCCCGAGCAAGGAAGCGCTGTTTTCTATGATCCTGGAGGAGCTGTGGGAACGCAGCGTGGCCAGCGACGCACTGCCGTATCGCGCGGACCAGCCGTTGCAGGCGCAGCTGCTGCAGTTGCTGGGCCAGAAGCTGGAACTGCTCAGCGATGCCAACTTCATCGACCTGGCACGGGTGGCGATGGCCGAGGTCATCCACTCACCGGAGCGGGCGCAGGCCATCGTCTGCCGCATGGGCGAGAAGGAAAGTGGGGAGAGTGCGTGGATCCGCGCAGCGATCGCCGATGGCCGGTTGCGAGAGGTTGATCCGGAATTCGCCGGCCACCAGCTGCATGGGCTGGTGAAGAGCTTCGCGTTCTGGCCGCAGGTGACGATGGGGCAGCCACCATTGACCGCGCAGGAACGCGCACGCGTCGCCGAATCGGCGGTGGCCATGTTCCTGGGTTTCTACGCGGTCTAGCTGGCGGCGAAGCGACGGAACTCGTCGGCCGGCAGCGCCGCCGAGTACAGGTAGCCCTGGCCGACATCCACGCCCAGCGCGCGCAGGTGCTGTTCCTGCGCCAGGGTTTCGGTCCCCTCGGCCACCACGATCGCGCCGCAGCGGTGCGCGACTTCGACGATGAAGCGAACGATCGACTGCGACTTGGCGTCGGACAGCGTGGCGATCAACGCCTGCTCGATCTTGACCTCGGCGATGGCCAGCTGCGAAAGCAGGATCAGGGTCGAATAGCCCGCGCCGAAATCATCCAGCGACAGGGTGACTCCGGCGGCCATCAGCTGTGCGATGTTGGCATCGACCACATCGCGCTCGACGATTTCGGTCCACTCGACGATTTCCAGGCGCAGCATCGCGCCGGGGATGTCGCGCAGCTGCAGCAGTTCCTGCAGGCGCAGGCCGAAGTCGGGCAGGCGCAGGGATTCGGCTGACACATTGACTGCGATGGTCAGCGCCGCGCCGTCCTGCCGGCAGTGCTGCAGGAAGTGCACCGCCGACTGCAGCGTGGCCCATTCCAGGTCTGCCAGCCGGCCCTGCCGGCGCAGCAGCGAGATCACCCGCATCGGTGCGATCGGCCGGCCTTCGCCATCGCGCATGCGCAGCAGCGCTTCGGCGCCGACCAGCTGGCGGTCCTGCAGGCGATGCTTGGGCTGGTAGCACAGCGGTGCGTCGCCCTGCTGCAGCCAGCGTTCGAGGGCGGCTTCGATCAGGGCGTCGATCTCGCCGTCGCGCTGGATCGGGTCGTCGAAGAACACGACGCCGGATTCGATCGCGCTCAGTGCCACGGTGATCGCGCGGAACGGAAGATGTCCTTCGTCGGCATCAACGGGGGGCTTCAATTCAACCACCGCACAACGGAACAGTGGCCGGAAGCCAGGCCAATCGCGGCCGACCCGATCGGCCAGGTTGCTGGCCAGCTCGGTGATCTGCGGTTGTATGCGCAGTTCGGACAAGGTCATGCCGCGCACCAGGATCGCCAGCGCGGCATCACCGAACTGGTAGACCTCCACGTCGTCCACCGCCAGCGATGGCAGCAACCGGTGGACGTCGGCCGGTGTATCGCTCTGCCACAGGCCGTTGTCCTGCAATGGCCCGTAGCGCAGGCGCAGATCGCGCAGGTTGCCCATCTCGGCCACGATCAGGCAGGCCTTGCCGATGCCGTCGTTGTCGCGCCAGTACCGCTGCAGGCGTTCACCGAGCGCACGCATGTTGGGCAGGCCGCTGATCGGATCGATGCGCAGCCACGCCTGTTCGCGCTGGCGCTGCGCATCGATCTGGGCATCGTTGTAGACCAGCGCGAACACTGCGCCGAGTACCAGCAGCGAGACCGGCAGTGCCAGCACACGCTGGATCGCCAGTTCGGCCACCGGTAGTTGATCGGCCCCAATGATCGCCACACCCAGCGCCAGGCCCAGAGCGGTCATCCCGATACGCACGGACCACGCCTGCAGGATCATGCGTGGCGAGAGTTCGTTGAACATGCGCGGGTGCAGGCGCCTGCGCAGCCAGACGCCGGCCACCATCTGCAACACGGCCTCGAGGCCGGCAGGCAGGAAGAACTGGGTGCCGACGAACTGGTAGCGGGCGAGCAGGGCGGCGGCCAGGCAGGCCAAGCCGCCGCGCCAGCCACCGAGCAGGCCACTGACCAGCAGGATGTCGAAGCCGAGGTGCAGCTTGACCACACCCTGGGTGTAACGGGCCACGAACCAGGAATTGAACAGGTAGATCAGGCCCAGCGCTATGCCGACATACAGGCGCCGTCCTTCCATGGCGTGCCCGGCGCGACGGGTGGCGATCAGCAGCACGCCGATCATGCCGATCACCGCCGTGGCCTGCAGCAGGTACAGCGGCAGGCTGGGCAGGGCGCTGTCCAGGACCTGGGCCGAGACCCGTGAAAGCGCATCCATAGCAGGTTCCCGCCTGTGACCGACGGCCAGTGACGAGCAGGGTAAACCACAGGCGCCTGTGCGGCCACCAAGGGCCAGGCCAAGGTCCCTGCGGTCAGTAGCGCGGGTCGGCGATGGCGGGCAGCACCAGTTCGCGCACGAAGGAGGACGGTGACAGCTGCAGCAGGGTGCGTACCATCGCCACGACATCATGGACCGGCACCAGTTCGCCGTCGCCGCGCGCTGCGGCGTCCGCTACCGGCACTGACAGTGCATCGTCGGTGTTGAGGTAGCCCAGCTGCAGGCTGGTTACCGCCAGGCGCCGATCCCGGAAGCCTTCGCGCAGCGCATCGGCGATGCCGTTGAGCGCGAACTTGGATGCGCCGAACGCCACTTCCGGGCGGCCGCTGCGCGGCAGCGCCGAGGTCGAGCCGGTCAGCACCAGCTGTGGACGTGCTGCGCCCAGTACCCTCGGCAGCAGGCGCCGCAGCAGCACCAGGGTGGCGGTGATGTTGACGTCGACCAGCTGGGCAAGCGCGGCATCGCTTTCGTCGAGGAAGGCGTACTCGTCGCTGAAGGCCGTCTCTTCCCAGATGCCCAGGTTGTGGATGAGCACATCCAGATCGGCCGGCGCCTGCGCTGCGATGTGATTGGCAGCAAGGGTGGGCTGGGACAGATCCGCTTCGATCCACTGCAGGGTGACGCCCTCGGGGCATTCAAGGTCGTGCGGGCGGCTGCGCGAAACGCCGATGACGGTGTCGCCCGCACTGCACAGGCCTTCGACGAACGCTCGACCGAGGCCCCTGCTGGCGCCGATGACCATCAATTTCATGTGGCTTCCTTGTTGTGCTGCGGCGGCCTCAGTCGGCCGCCAGAATGGTGTCCCAATCGGCGAACGCGCGCAGGCCGCTGCGTCCGGCGGTGATGATCGAGGCGGTGTTGTCGAGCTGGCAACGGTATTGCGGCTGCAGTCCGGACGCCCGCGCGGACACGGCCATGGCGTGTACCAGCTGTCGCGCGTGACCGCGACCGCGGGCCTCGGGCAGGGTCAGTACGCCCATATCGGCGAAGGCTGGATCCAGGCTCCAGGGGTACATGCTTCCCGCAGCGACCAGGCGCTCGCCGTCGAAGGCACCGAACACCTGCCAGTGATCCAGCTCGACCCATGCGGCATCGAGATCGTCCTCGCTGGCGGTGGCCTGGAACGCGTTGAACGCTGCCGCGTCGGTCGCGCCGAGGCGGCGGATATGTGGTGGGGCAGGGTGTTCGGCGAGGGCGGCGAGTGTTGCGGTGGGGAAGTAGAAGACACGATCCGCGCCGTGCGTATGCTGGCCGAGCTGCTGCAAGCGCTGTTGCAGCTGCGCCAGTGTCCAGTGCGGTTGCGCACGCAGTTGCAGGCGAGCGGCCAGGGCAGGACGCAACAGCGCTCGGGCGGGGCCCGCGACCGGCTGTAACAGCATGCCGTCCTCACCCTCATCGACATCATCGCTGCACGCCAGGTGCAGCTGCGGCCCCTGCTGCAACGTGCGCTGGCCGGCGAACACGCGCTGCCAGGCAGCATCGATCAACGGGGAAATCGCATCATCCATGACAAACGGTTCGCTCAGTGTCGGGGCAGTTCAACCTGCAGGCCTGCGGCCTTCCATTCGGGATAGCCGGCGGCCAGTCGCTGCGCGCTGAGGCCGGCTTCGCGCAGCATCATCACTGCATCGTTGGACAGCACGCAGTAGGGCCCGCGGCAGTACGCGACAATGTGGACGGCGCGCGGCAGTTCGTCCATCCGCGCGTGCAGTTCCGTAGCGGGAATGTTCAGCGCGCCGGGCAGGTGGCCCAGATCGAATTCCTCGCGCGGCCGCACGTCCAGCAGTACCACGCTGTCGCGTTGCTCCAGCAGCTGCTCGACGGTCAGCCCTTCCAGTGCATCGCGGCGCTGCAGGCTGTCGGTGAGGACGCCCTGCATTTCGCTGCGCTGGTGGTCGGCATAGTCGCGCAGCGCGGCCAGCAGGTTGGCCAGTGGGCCGTCAGCGCTGCGGTAGAGGATGCGCTTGCCGTCACGGCGGGTCTGCACCAGGCCGGCACGACGCAGCTGCTGCAGGTGCTGGGAGGTATTGGCCACCGACAGGCCGCTCAGTTCGGCCAGGCGCTCGACCGCACGCTCGCCCTGGGCGATGTGCTCCAGCAGGGCCAGGCGGTGCGGGTGGCCCAGGGTGCGGGCGATTTCGGCCAGCGCTTCCAGCGGGGACGGCGGCAGCTCGGTTGCAGCGTTCATGCCGGGCACGCTAGCATCGCTCCATCATTCAAGCAAATAATTGAAGGTGGGCGGAATGAGTGGCTGGGCGACGACATTGGTGATCGATGCGGTAGTGATCGGCGTGGGCGCGACCGCGCTGATGGATCTGTGGGCGTTGCTGCAGTGCAGGCTGCTCGGCATTCCGTCGCTGGATTTTGCGATGGTCGGCCGCTGGCTCGGCCACCTGCGGCGTGGGCGCTTCCGCCATGAGGGCATTGGTCGTTCGCTGCCGGTGGCCGGCGAGCGCGCGCTGGGGTGGACCGCGCATTACGTGATCGGTGTGGTCTTCGCCGCGGTGTTGCTGGCCGTGGTCGGGAACGGTTGGGTGCAGGCACCGACCCTGTGGCCGGCGCTGGCCTTCGGCATTCTCAGCGTTGCCGCGCCGTTCTTCATCCTGCAGCCGGGCATGGGCGCCGGCATTGCCGCTTCGAAGACCCCGGCGCCTGGCAAGGCGCGGCTGCGCAGCCTGGTGGCACACAGCGTGTTCGGCGCAGGCATGTACCTTTCCGCGCTGCTGTTGGCCGGGGTCCGTGCAGGATGAGCGAGAATCCGTAGGGTCACCGGCACCAGGAACATCCCGCCATGGAAGCACCCGATCCTTTCACTGATGGCATGCCGCTGCCGTGGGCGTGGCGGGAAACATTGGCCGATGCGCGAATCGAGCGACAGTCGATCGGCCTATCGCGTGCGGACGTTGCCCGCGTGCATCGTCCGGGGCAGGCCGATGCCTTCCTGAAATCGGAAGTGATAGACACCTTCAGTGAGTTGGGCGATGAGATCGCGCGCCTGCGCTGGCTGCAGGCGCAGGGCCAGCCGGCACCAACGGTAACTGCCACCGCCGAAGAAGCGGGCCGGCGCTGGTTGCTGATGAGCGCGCTGCCCGGCCGCGACCTGGCCTCGTCGCCTGAGCTTCCGCCCCAGCGCCTGGTGGAACTGCTGGCCGATGCGCTGCGGGGCCTGCATGCCATACCGGTGGCGGCCTGTCCGTTCGACCAGCGGCTGGCCTCGCGCCTGCAGGCCGCGCAGGCACGGGTCGAGGCGGGCCTGGTCGACGCCGATGACTTCGATGACGAGCGCCTGGGGCAGAGCGCACAGCAGGTGTTCGCCGAACTGCGCGCTACCCGGCCCAATCACGAGGATCTGGTGGTCAGCCACGGCGACGCCTGCCTGCCGAACCTGCTGGCAGCCGAAGGCCGTTTCAGCGGCTTCATCGACTGTGGCCGGCTGGGTGTGGCCGATCGCTACCAGGATCTGGCGCTCGCCGCGCGCAGCCTGGTCCACAACTTCAGCGACACGCGCTGGGTCGCGCCGCTGTTTCGGCGCTATGGCGTTGTGCCCGACGAACGGCGGCTGGCGTTCTACCGTCTTCTCGACGAGTTCTTCTGAAACCGCACAGGGCAGCGTAGGGCAGGGCTGAACGGCACCCTGCCAGCGGATGCGCGCGCCCTTAAAAATGGACGAACGTTCGTTCACTATTTGTGGCATGAACCGAACCGACCGCAACGGGCAACGCATCGCGCAGATCCTGCAGGCCGCCCTGCAGTGCTTTCTCGTGAAGGGCTTCCACCAGACCAGCATGCGTGACATCGCGCAGGCGGCCGGCGTCAGCCTCGGCAATCTCTACAACCACTTCCCGGGCAAGGAGGCGATCATCCTTGCGGTGGCCGTGGCCGAAGGCGAGGAACTGGCACCGTTGCTGCAGCGACTGGCCGCGTCCGATGGCGAGCGCGCACGGGTGCTGGTTTTCCTTCAGGACTTCCACGCACTGTGCCGGCAACCGGAGTGGGCAACGCTCGCCGTCGAAGTGCTGGCCGAGAGCGCACGCAATCCGGCCGTGGCCGAGGCATTTGCGGCCAATCGCAGGCAATTGCAGGCGACGCTGGCCGAAGCCCTGCAGCAGGTGGCACGGCGCGAACGTCGGCGCCCCGTGCTGGCCCCGGCACTGCAGGCACAGGTGCTGCTGGATGCCATCGAAAGCGATGCCCTGCGCCGAGGGCTGGGCGAAGCCGGGGGCACCGATGAGGCATCGCTGGATCTCGGCCTGCTTGCGCTGCTGCTGGGCGCACGCGCATGAGCGCCGTCGACCGGCGACTGCACGGCGTTGATCTGGCGCGTTACCTGGCCTTGGCCGGCATGGTGCTGGTCAACTTCCGCCTGGCGATGGCCGTGCCGGCAGAGGGCGCCGGATGGTTGGCAGGCGTCTTCCACTTTCTGGAAGGCAAGGCTTCGGCGACGTTCGTTACGCTGGCCGGGTTGGGCCTGGTACTGGGCGCGCATCGGCAGGGTTGGTGGCCGGCCAGTGTGCAGACCTGGCGGCGCGCACTGTTCCTGCTGGTGCTGGGCCTGCTCAACCTGACGCTGTTCCCGGCCGATATCCTGCATTACTACGCGGTGTATTTCGCGCTGGCCGTGCTGTGGCTGCGGGCCTCGCCGCGGGTGTTGCTGGCCAGCATCGTGGGGATCGCGGCCTGTTCGTTCTGGGCGTTGCTGCACTGGGACTACAGCCAGGGATGGAACTGGCAGACGCTGGAATACGCCGGTCTGTGGCAATGGCCGGGCGCGGCCCGCAACCTGCTGTTCAACGGGTTCCATCCGCTGCTGCCGTGGCTGTGCTTCTTCCTGCTGGGCATGCTGCTGGCGCGGCTGCAACTGTCGCAACCGCGGGTCCAGCGCGCGCTGCTGGTGCTGGGCCTGATGCTGATCGTGGCTGGACATGGCGTGCAGCAGCTTGCGCAGGGAACGCCCTGGCAGGCGTGGCTGGGAACGCAGCCGATGCCACCGGGACCGGCCTACGTACTCACAGGCGCGGGCGCGGCCTGCAGTGTCATTGCAGCCTGCCTGTGGCTGACGCGTGTACGACCGGGTGACTGGCTGGAACCGCTCACCGCGGCCGGGCGCATGACCCTGACCCTGTACGTCGGCCATATCCTGCTGGGCATGGGCACGTTGGAAAGCCTGGGCCTGCTTGATGGCAGAGCGTCGCTCGCGTCGGTGCTGCTGTGGGCATTGTTGTTCCTGATGCTGGCCACGGGCGCAGCGTGGCTGTGGTCCTGGCGGTTCGCGCGGGGCCCATTGGAAGCGGTGATGCGACGCGTCGCCGGCTAGCACTTTGGTCGCGCAGGCACGATGTTGTGACGGACATGTCTGTGTCGCGGCCCGCGCATCTGCGATAGTGGCGGCAGGTAATACTCTCCGCTTGCATCCATGTCATTCGCTTCGGCGCAGCATCTCGGCGAAGTCCTTCAGCAGTCCTATGGCATCACCGCCAATGCCGTGGTGCCACGCCCGGTTGGCGCCGATGCCAACGCCAGTGTGTATCGCATCGATGCACGGCGCGGGCAATGGTGGTTGAAGTGCCGCAGTTACCAGGTTGCCCCTGCCGTCTGGGACACCCTGCATTGGCTGCGCGGCACGCTGGGCATCGAGGAAATCGTCGCGCCCTGGCCGGCCCTGACCGGTGGAGCGTCAGTGCAGCGCTGGGGCCTGCAGTTCACCCTGTTCCCGTATGTGGAAGGCCAGTCCGGCTTCGAGGCGGCGTTGAGCCGCACGCAGTGGCAACGATTGGGCGAGGTGCTGCGGCGCCTGCACGAGGCGTGCCCGCCACCGGCGCTGCAGAAGGCGCTGCCGAGCCTGCGGATGGAAACCGCGGCGCTTGATACGGTCGGGCAATGGCTGGCCGGCGAGGGCCTGGCGGCCGCCAGGGATGGGCTGGGCCGGGCCTTCGTATCCGTCTGGGACCAGCAGCATGCGCGCATCGCGGCGCTGCATGCGCAGGCACTGCAGCTGCACGCGGCGTTGCAGGATGTCCCGGTGCGGCTGCACCTGTGCCACACCGACCTGCATGCCGGCAATCTGCTGATGGGCAATGACGGCAGCCTGCACCTGATCGATTGGGATGGCCTGTCGCTGGCCCCGCGCGAGCGCGACCTGATGTTCATCGGTGGCGCGGTCGGTGGGCGCTGGGGGCGCGAGAACCCGTTGGGATTCGAGGAAGGCTATGGCAGTGACCGCGGCGATCCACGCTGGATCGCCTGGTACCGGCACTGGCGCATCCTGCAGGACCTGATCGAGTTCCAGCAGGTCCTGCTGGGCAGCGATGGAGAGGACCGTTCGCCGCAGCTGCGCCGGCAGTCGCTGCATTTCCTCAGCGAACAGTTCGCACCGGGCAATGTATTCGACGCGGCAGAGCGGGTGTATCGCGCGCTGTAGATCCACGCCATGCGTGCATGGCATTTTCTACGATGAATCCTCATGCCGCGCGATGAGTCGAGCATGGCTCGGCTCTACGGGGGGCCGCGGTGTCTGCGCGGGGTGTGGATCTACTCTGCGGGCTTGGCCGCTGCAGAGGCCGCAGCGCTTGCAGCGCGGCGTGACAGCACGGCTTCGCGGTGGGCGATGTAGGCGTTGGCGGCGAGGATGATGCCGGCACCGATGATCGTCCAGCGGTCCACCGTTTCGTTGAACAGCAGCCAGCCGAACAGCGTTACCAGTGGCAGCTGCAGGAAGCTGATCGGGGTCAGGGCGGAGACTTCGCCCAGCCGTAGCGCGCGGGTCCACAACAGCTGGCCGACGGTGCCGAGCACGCCGGTGGCCAGCAGCCACAGCCAGGCCGACCCGGTCGGCCAGACCCAGACGAACAGCGCCGGCACCAGCGACAGCGGCACCCAGAACACGTAGGTATAGAGCACCACGGTATCGGCACTGTCGACGCGGGTCAGCTGCTTGATCTGGATCGCCACCAGCGAGCTGAGTCCCGCCGCACCCACCGCGACCAGGCTGCCGGCGGTGAAGCCGGCGGTGCCGGGACGCACGATCACCAGCACGCCGATGAAGCCGACCACGACCGCGGCCCAGCGGCGCACGCGCACGGTTTCACCCAGCCACAGCACGGCGGCAATGGTGACGAACAGCGGCGTGGAATAGGAGAGCGAAACCGCCTGCGCCAACGGCAGGTGACCCAGCGCCCAGAATGCGCACAGCATCGAGCCCAGGCCGATTGCACTGCGCACGAAATAGCGTGGCAGCTGCTGCGTCTTCAAGGGCGCACGGCCGGGCCGCAGCAGCATCGGCAGCAGCGCCAGCAGACCGAAGGCGTTGCGGAAGAACGCCACTTCCTGGGTGGGCACGTAGCGCGTGGCATAGCGGATCGCCACCGCCATCAGGCCGAACGCCATCGTGCTGCCGAGCATCAGCAGCGCCGCCCGCATCGGGGTGGCGCTGGGGAAAAGGGTAGGGCTGTTCACCACTGTGCGCCGAGCAGGCGGGGCTCCGGTTCGATCGGCACGCCGAACTTCTCCAGCACCGAGGCCGAGATGCGGCGCGCCAGCGCCAGCAGTTCAGCGCCGCTGGCATTGCCGTGGTTGACCAGCACCAGCGCGTGGCTGGGAGCCACGCCGGCATCGCCGTCGCGGAAGCCCTTCCAGCCGCAGGATTCGATCATCCAGGCCGCCGAGACCTTGCGCTTGTCGTCCTGCTCGGCCGGGAACACCGGCAGGTCGGGGAAATGCTGCAGCAGCACGTCGACCTGCTCCAGCGGCAGCACCGGGTTCTTGAAGAAGCTGCCGGCATTGCCGAGTACCTCCGGGTCGGGCAGCTTGCGGCGGCGGATCGCGATCACCGCATTGGCCACGTCCACCGCGCCCGGCAGCTCCACGCCCTGCGCCTGCAGCTCTTCGCGGATGCCGGCGTAGTCCATGCGCAGATCGTGCAGCAGTGGCAGTTTCAGTTCGATGGCGGTGATCAGGTAGCGATCGGGCTGTTGCTTGAACACGCTGTCGCGGTAGGCGAAACCACACTGTTCGTTATCCAGGCGCACCCAGGCCTGCTCCTGGCAGTCCCAGGCTTCGACCGCCTGGATGAACTCGCCGACCTGCGCGCCATAGGCGCCGATGTTCTGGATCGGTGCGGCACCGGCGGTGCCGGGAATCAGCGCCAGGTTTTCCAGGCCGGACAGGCCTTCCTGCAGCGACCACATCACCAGGCCATGCCAGGGCACGCCGGCGCCGGCGCGGATCACGGCATGGTCGGCGCGGTGTTCAAGGAAACTGATGTCGCGGTTGCCGAACACCAGCACGGTACCGGGCAGGTCCTCGGCGATCAGGACGTTGCTGCCGGCACCCAGCACCAGCAGTGGGCCGTTGGCCACCTCGGGCAGTGCCAGCACCTCCGGCAGCAGCGCGGCATCGTGCAGTTCCAGCAGCTGTTCCGCATTGGCCTGCACGTGGAAGGTGTTCAGTCCCTGCAGCGGCGCATTTTGGGTGAGCGTCCAGCGCAGCGGCGCGTTGCCGTCGATGGTGTCCATGGGCGCGCTCACAGTGGGGCCACCGCGCCGCGGCTGGGCGCTTCGCGGCGGCGACGGATCGCCTCCACGCATTCGGAAACCAGCGCCGGTCCACGGAAGATCAGGCCGCTGTAGCACTGCACCAGCGCGGCACCGGCCGCCATCTTGGCCACGGCATCGGCACCGGACAGGATGCCGCCGACGCCGACCAAGGGCACCGACTCGGGCAGGCGCGAGCGCAGGCGGCGCAGCACCAGCGTGGACTGCTCCAGCACCGGCGCACCGGACAGGCCACCGGCCTCGTTGGCCAGCGGATCGCCGGCCACCTTGCTGTGGTCGATGGTGGTGTTGGTGGCGATCACGCCGTCCACCTGCAGCTCGCCCAGCACGCGGGCGGCGGCATCGATGTCGCGCTCGCTGAGGTCCGGTGCCACCTTCACCAGCATCGGCACGCGGCGGCCGTGGCGAGCCGCGAGCTCTTCCTGGCGGTCACGCAGTTGGCTGACCAGCTGGCGCAGCGCGGTTTCTTCCTGCAGCTCACGCAGGCCGGCGGTGTTGGGCGAGGAAATGTTGACAGTGATGTAGTCGGCCAGCGGGTACACCTTGTCCAGGCAGGCGATGTAATCGTCCACGGCCTGTTCGTTGGGGGTGTCCTTGTTCTTGCCGATGTTGATGCCGAGCAGGCCGCGGCGGTTGCGCGCGCGCTCGACGTTGCGCACCAGTGCGTCCACGCCTGCATTGTTGAAGCCCATGCGGTTGATGATCGCGTTGTGTTCCGGCAGGCGGAACAGGCGCGGCTGCGGATTGCCGGCCTGCGGGCGCGGGGTGATCGTGCCGATTTCGACGAAGCCGAAGCCGAGCGCGAACAATGCATCGATGTGCTCCCCGTTCTTGTCCAGGCCGGCGGCCAGGCCGACCGGGTTGGGGAACGTCAGCCCGAACACCGTGCTGGGCATCGGCGCGATGCGTGCGGCCAGCAGCGGCGTGGTGCCGGTGCGATAGGCCAGGTCCAGTGCGGACAGGCCGAGGCCGTGGGCGCGCTCGGCGTCGAGCGAGAACAGGAAGGGGCGGGCAAGCGAATACATGCGTCGGTTCAGTCCAGCGTGCCGAGGAAGGCTCGGGTTCGATATTCAAAAGCGACCTGGCCGTCGACCGCGTGGGTGGCGAACAGGTGCTGCAGAGCGTCGATCATCGGTGCGTGGCGCGGATGACCGGGTTGAGGGGCGTAGGAGGAGGACAGCAGGCGCCCGCGCAGGGCGTCGAAGTCCAGGTGCTGCACGTTCGGCAGCTCCACCCTGCCGCGCAGGCCAGCGCCGAACCAGGCCTGCATGGTGGCGTCGTCCTGGTAGCGCTCGGCCACGGCGGTGTAGTCGGTGCCGTAGTCCAGCAGCAGCTGTTCGTAGCCGATCAGGAACGGACTGGCATCGAGCAGGCGAGAATTCCAGTAGATGAGGGCCTGGCCGCCGGGGCGCAGGATGCGCTGCCACTCGGCGCGTACCGCCACGGTGTCGAACCAATGGAAGGCCTGCGCGACGCTGACCAGATCGATGCTGGCATCGTCCAGCGCGGTGGCCTCGGCGCGGCCGTCCACCGCACGGAACTGCGGGTACTGCGGTGCCAGCCATTCTTCGGCCGCGCCCCGCATGGCCGCATTGGGCTCAACCGCGACAACAGGATGGCCGCTGGCCAGGAACAGGCGGCTGGAAATGCCGGTACCGGCGCCGATGTCAGCCACACGCGCCTGCTGGCTGACACCCATCGGGCCATGCAGCCACTCCAGCAGCGCGGGTGGGTAGTCGGGCCGGTAGCGGACGTAGTCGGCGACGCGGCTGCTGAAGCGTTCAGTGCTGTCGGAGGCGGTCATGGCGTCAGTTCGACACCGCCGCCAGCCACGCCAGGCCGCCGAAGAACAGGATGAAGACCACGATGGCGGCAAGTGCCGCGCCGACCATGACCCAGCCCAGCACCAGGCCGGTGACGGCCAGGCCATCGCCTTCCAGTTCGTGCGGGCGGCGGCGGATTTCGGCGCGGGCCATGTGGCCGGTGATGATGGCGACGATGCTGGCCACGAAGGGCAGGACGGTCCAGCTGGCGATGCCCATGACCAGGCTGACCACGGCCAGGGCGCTTGTCTGTCGGGGTGCCACGCTCATCGGGGTCCTCCTTGGCAGTGTGCACATGATAGTGCCTCTGCCCCGGCAATCCCATGCCCGGCGGATGCGATGGCAGGCGTCGACCCTGGCCGGCGAATGGGATTTCGGCCCTGGTAGGCGTCGACCTTGGTCGACGAAAGGGATTTCGGCCTTGGCAGGCGTCGACCTTGGTCGACGAAAGGGATATCGGCCCTGGTAGGCGTCGACCTTGGTCGACGAAAGGCATGCCAACCAGGCTTGGCGGCTACCGAAGTGCCGGTATCAGCCCATCAACACCTGGCCGCCATCCACATTGAGCACGCTACCGGTGACCCAGCGCGCCAGCGGCGAGCACAGGAACAGCGCGGCGTCGGCGATCTCGCGCGGGTGGCCGAAGCGGCCGAACGGAATCTTCGCCAGGGTGCCGTGGTACAGCGCGGGATCCTCGACGCGACGACGGTCCCAGAGGCCGTCATCGAACTCGATCGAGCCCGGGGCGATGGCATTGACCCGGATCCGGTCCTTGGCCAGCGCCAGCGCCTGTGACGTGGTGTAGTGCGAAAGTGCCGCCTTGGCAGCGGCGTAGGGCGCGCCACCGGGGCGCGGCTGCTGCGCGGCAATCGACGACAGATTGAGGATGCAGGCGTCGCTGGAGGCACGCAGCCATGGCAGTGCCAGACGCGAGGCACGCACGGCCGCCATCAGGTCGATCTGCAGGCTGGCCGCCCAGCCGTCCTCGTCGTCGGCCATGCCGTAGCCGGTGGCATTGTTGACCAGTACATCGATACCGCCGAGGGCATCGGCGGCGGCCTGCAGCCAGGCCTGGATCTGGCCGGGATCGGCCAGATCGGTGGAAAACGCGTGCAGTTCGAAGCCCTGCGCCCGTGCATCGGCACGCAGGGCATCCAGGCCGGCCTGGCCGCGGGCGCAGACCGAGACCTGTGCGCCGGCGCCGGCAAAGGCCAGCGCCATTTCACGGCCAATGCCCTTGCTGCCGCCGGCGATGAGCACGCGGCGGCCGCTGAAATCGAGGGTCGGAGCCCCTGCGGGGATCCGACCCCTCGCTGGGGCCAGATCCCCGGAGGGGCTCTGACCCACGGACGTGTCCTCGTCGTTCGCCATCACAGGTCGAACTTGATGCCCTGGGCCAGCGGCAGCGAATCCGAATAGTTGATGGTGTTGGTCTGGCGGCGCATGTAGACCTTCCACGCATCCGAACCGGATTCGCGGCCACCGCCGGTGTCCTTCTCGCCACCGAAGGCGCCGCCGATCTCCGCACCGGACGTGCCGATGTTGATGTTGGCGATGCCGCAGTCGCTGCCGGCGGCCGACAGGAACTTCTCGGCAGTCTTCAGGTTCTGGGTGAAGATCGAGGACGACAGGCCCTGCGGCACGCCGTTCTGCATGTCGATGGCTTCATCGAGGGTGTCGTACGGCATCACGTACAGGATCGGCGCGAAGGTCTCGTGCTGGACCACGGCGTCGCTGTTCTTCAGGCCGGAGACGATGGCCGGCAACACGAAGTTGCCCGGGCGGTCGATGCGGCTGCCACCGGTTTCGATGGTGCCGCCGGCCGCCTTGGCCTGGGCGATCGCATCGAGGAACTGCTGCACGGCGCCTTCGCTGTTCAGCGGGCCCATCAGGTTGGCCGCATCGGTCGGGTCGCCGATCTTGCCTTCCACCTGCTTGTAGGCCTTGACCAGGGTGGCCAGCACGTCGGCGTAGATCGAGCGGTGCACGATCAGGCGGCGGGTGGTGGTGCAGCGCTGGCCGGCGGTGCCGACAGCGCCGAACACGATGCCCGGCACGGCCAGCTTCAGGTCGGCGGTTTCGTCCAGGATGATGGCGTTGTTGCCGCCGAGTTCCAGCAGGCAGCGGCCGAGGCGGCGCGCGACCTTCTCGTTGACGGTGCGGCCGACCTGGGTCGAGCCGGTGAAGCTGATCAGCGGCACGCGGCGGTCATCGACCATCTTTTCCGACAGCGCGGTGCCGGCATCGTTGATCAGGAAGAAGATGTCCGGGAAGCCGGCTTCGCGCAGGGCGTCGTTGCAGATCTTCAGCGAGGCGATGGCGGTCAGCGGCGTCTTGTTGGACGGCTTCCAGATGCACACGTCGCCACAGATGGCGGCCAGGAACGAGTTCCAGCTCCACACCGCGACCGGGAAGTTGAAGGCCGAGATGATGCCGACCAGGCCCAGCGGGTGGTACTGCTCGTACATGCGGTGGCCGGGGCGCTCGGAATGCATGGTGTAGCCGTACAGCATGCGGCTCTGGCCCACGGCGAAATCGGCGATGTCGATCATCTCCTGCACTTCGCCATCGCCTTCCGGCTTGCTCTTGCCCATTTCCAGCGCAACCAGCGAACCCAGGGCGTCCTTGTGCCTGCGCAGTGCTTCACCGCACAGGCGCACGGCTTCACCGCGGCGCGGGGCCGGCGTGGTGCGCCAGACCTTGAAGGCTTCCTGGGCGCGGGCCACGACGGTCTCGTACTCGGCCTCGGTGGTCGCGCGGACCTGCGCGATCGGCTCGCCGGTGGTCGGGTTGACCGGGGTGATCAGCTCACCGCTGGTCGCGCTCGACCACTCCCCGTTGCCCAGGTACGTGCCAGCGTTGATCGCGTCCAGGCCAAGGGACTTGAGCAGCTCGGAAGACATGCAGACTCCTGTATTTCGTTACGTTGTTTGGCGCCATCGCGGGCAGGTGGGGGACGCGATGAACTGAATCGCCGATGGTAGCAGAGCGCCCCGATCGGCCATGGTGCAACGCGCCAGCCAGGCCCGGCCGAACATGAATGCTTGGAGGGCAGGGCACGTTGCCTGTAAACTTCCCGGCTGCATGGCCCCGTAGCTCAGCTGGATAGAGCGTCCCCCTCCTAAGGGGAAGGTCGCCCGTTCGAATCGGGCCGGGGTCACCAGAATCAATAGCTTAGGCAAACTCAGTGGGCGGGATTTCCCACTGTTTCCCGCATATCCACAGGATTTGGTCCCAGTGGTCCCAGCGGTCCCGCCTAGTACCTGAGCTTTGCCACGGCGCCATCGTCGCCCTCAGGCGTCAGGTGGGCATAGAACTTCTCGGTCGTGGCGTAATCAGCGTGCCCGGCCAGAATCTGCACCCTTCGCAACGGAACTCCGGCCATCACCATGTGCGCGCAGAAGGTGTGCCGTAGCCGGTGGAGGCTGCCGCCGATCCCCGCTCGCTTAGCATCGGATGCGAACCAGTCAGACACGGTGTCCTTGTGCACGGCCACCAGCGGATCGGGAAGGTGGCGCAGCGCCCAGCGCGCATACCGGTTGAGTGGCACCTCGCGCCATTTGCCCGACTTCGTGCGCCCCTGGCCATGTTCGTCTGGCTCGCTCTCGACCCTGAGCCTGCTCCCTGCCACCGAATCTTTGCCCAGTCCAACCAGCTCACCGCGGCGCAGACCCGTGTGGGCCATGAACAGCCACAGGGGTGCCCGGGCGGGGTTCGCCCGGTACAGCTTGCGCATCGCGGCCCGGTCGTAGAACCGCACCGCCACGCTACGAACGCCCCGCGGTGCCCGGGTTTCCTCCAGCGGATTGAAGTCCAGTTCTTTCCACTGGACGCCACGCCGGAACGCGGCCTGCAGCCTGCGCACTTCCTTCCCCACAGTTTCCGGTGACACCTTGTCCTTGGTCAGGCGGTCCGACTTGTAGGACTCCATTTCCATCGGGCGCAGCGTGTCGATGGGGCGATGGCCGAAGCGGGCCATAAACAGCCGAACCTCGCTCTTGGCCTTGCCGTGCGTGGTGGGGTGCTCGGCCTTGTACCACTCCAGGTAAGGCTCCAGGAAGTCGCGGACCGTGGGCAGCCGGGGAAGAATGCGTACTCCATGGGTCAGTTCCGCTTCTTTCGCTGCTCGTACGCCCTCAGCTTCGCGTGGGCTGACGCGACCAATGGCGACACGGCTTCGCTTGCCGCCTTCCCGCCAGTTGAGGTACGCGGCGCCATCGCGCCAGAAGATTGTGACCTTGACCATTGCTTGGAGCCGTAGATTGCAGAGTAGAGGGCAGCCTTCTCGTAGAGCTTCTTGCCCATGAAATTTCGGGGTTCGATGCCGTAGTCGGCGATGTTCGAATCGAACTGGCTTCGCGACACGCCGCAGTAGTGCGCGGCCTCGTCCACGGTCAGCCAGTCCTTTCCGACGATGTCCAGCTTTTCAGCAGCTCCCATCGGGTCCTCCTTCAGTTCGTGGCCAGCGCAGCGCGCAGCTGCTCGGTGGCGGTGTTCATGCGATCAGCCCCAGCGGTAGGCCGGGCTGCTGTTGTCGGATGCGGGTCTGCGCGATCGCCGCGTATTCGGGGTTCAACTCGCAGCCCAGCCACTGCCGGCCGAGGCGTTCGGCAACCACCGCGGTTGTGCCGGCACCGATGAACGGGTCCAGCACCAGGCCGCTCACCCCCGGGCCTCGCGCCGGGCTTCGGCCAGGATCTCGCGCAGGTCGTCCTGGACCTTGCGGTCCTCGCCTTGGGCGACAGCGGCGGCCACAGCGCGCTCCAGCGCGTAGACCCGGTCGTTCGGATGGATGTACGTCATGGCAGAATCGGCTCCAACAGGGACGGGGGTGCAGCGTGGTGGAATACTTCTGGCGGTTGGTGGCGGGTGCGCTCTCTTGCGATCCTCGTGCGCCGACCTGCGTTATCGACTGGGACGTTGTCTCCGCAGTGGCGACAGCCTCCGCAGTAGTCGTGGCCATGGGGGCAATCTGGGTAGAGAACAAGCATCGAAACAACGAGCGAACCCGGGCCGATAGAATCCGCAAGGATGATCTGGACGCAGCTCTGAGGCGCGAAGAGGCCGAAGCTGAGCGAATTGCCCAAGCTCGAAAGTCGCGGGCCAGGCGCCTCGCGAAGATCTTTGATCGTGAACTGACTGAGGCAGCGAGGCATCTGACCACGCTGAGTAAGCTGCTGGAGGGTGCTACCGCGAAGAACATCTCCCAGTTCGAAAAAATCTATGCAAGACCGCTGGCGCCCGACGTGTTTAGGATGCACGAGCGGTTTCTTGATCAGCTTGACGTGTTTCCCGACATGCTGGCCATCTCCATCGTCAACAACATGACCAACTGGTCGAGCATGCCCCTGTTCTCTGAAGGGCTGGCCCAATCTCCCGGCATAGACCTGCTTAGAGTTCGCAACAAGGTGCTGACCGATATCGAAGCGCGCCTGGCGCTCTTTGGCGAGACGAAGCAAGAGCTCCTGCAGTACTTCGCCGACCTCCCGGGGCTTCAGTCTTTCACCTTCGACGAGATCCGAACGATGAATGAAGCAGATGCGGAGCGGCGTCGGCAGCGACGGGAAGGTGGCGGCAATTCGTAGGTGTGTGTATGAGCAAGACCTCATGCCCCCCCCAGTGCCATTAGGTCGATGTCGTCCACCCTGTCGCGCAGGTAGCGGCGCGCGCGGCGCAGGTGGCCGGCGATCACGGCTCGATCGTCATGGGCGAAGAAGGTCAGCACGTGCATATGCAGTGCACGGCGGTGGTCGCGGCGGTACAGGCGCCAGGTGATGGCGCTGCCGTCGACGGTCGGGAACCGGCCCCAGGCGAAGCCCATGGTCTCCTTGGGCGCACGGCGGGCGATGTGGCGGCTCATGCCTCTGCTGCCTTCTTGCCACCGCGGCGACCGTGTCCACCCTCAACCACCTGGCGGCGGCTGATCGTGCTCTTGTCGATGCCGCTGTTGCCCAGGATCTGAACCTTGCCGCCGCCCGCCTCAAAGCGCGCGATATCGCTGGCCAGCCTCTGTCGGTCCTGCTCCTTTTCGCGATCGGTGGCGCCGCTGAAGACGGGCTTCACGTGAATACTGGCCATGCTGCTGCTCCTTCGTAGACCCAGCGACGCACGGTCCCGAACGGGACGCCCAGCGCGGCGCTGATCTGGTTGACGGTGTTCCCGCTGGCCCGGAGCTGCCGGGCGCGGCGTTTGGTGATGGCCGGCCAGTACCGGGCGTGAGGTTGGCGCGGTACCGGCATCCCTTGGCAGCGGGCCATGTCCTGGACCGCGCGGGGAGAGCGCCCGAGGGCAGCCGCAACGGTCATCGCGTCGCGGCCCTCCATCTGGCGCAGGGCCCGCAGTTCGCTGGTGCGCCAGAACTCCATCACGCGGCCAGCGGGTACTGGTCGGCCGCATCCCGCAGGCCGTGGATCATGGCCCGGCACATGTCCGGGAACTGCGCTTGGTCGTAGAGCTTCGCGGCACCGGTGGCGTTGATCGGCTTGAACCCCAGCAGGGCCAGACCGTCGGCGCTGATCGAGAGCGGGGCGATGCGCGCGTTGATGTCGCCGAGCTTGATCTTGACCACCTCGCGCGGCGCGGCGTTCGGTGCCCGGGCGCTCGTCACTGCCGTCGGAGCGGTGCGCACCGCTGCCGCAGTCGCTGCCGGCGCGGCTGCCACCGGTTCGGTCTGCTGCTGGGCCGCGGCTGTCTGCGCTGCCTGGGCGGCCTGCTCAGCGGCGGCGGCCTTCTGCGCGCGCTCCTCCTCTTCCTTCCGGATCTTCTCGCGCTCGGCGTCCAACCGATCCTGCTCCGCCTGCTGATGCTGGGAGATGCGCGCCGCCATCAGGTTGCGCAGGTCCTCGGCCGACTTCGTGGAGCACAGCTGCACGCGGTCGGGGAACAGCGCGGCATGGGTGCCGACCTCCATTTTCATCACGCGAATGTTGGCGCGGACCCGCTCGGCCGACTGGCTGGCATCGACCTTCGCGTTGGCGGCGACGGCATCCACCGCTTCCTGCATGCTGGTGAAGGAACGCTTGCCCTTCATCGCCTCGGCGATGTCGGCAACCAGCGTGGCTGGCATCGGGATGGCGTGCTCGCCGAGCGTTTCGTTGATGGCCAGCACGTGTTGCTGGACTGCGCGGCGGGCGGCGTTGCCGATCTCGGTACGGCGTTCGTCCTTGCGGCGCTTCACCAGCCTCTCCAGGTCCAGACGCTTGGCCCGGGCCTCGGCGGCGATGTCATCGATCGTGCGGAACAGCAGGTCGATGCTCTCGGTTTGGCTCAGGGCATGCTGCTTGGCGGCCTTCAGCTGTTCCTCGATGTTGCCGCACCACTTCACGGTGGTCTCGGCATCGGCGAAGTCCTGATCGCTCACCAGCTCGGTGCTGATGCCCTGGAACACGGCGATGGCCTGCGTCTTCCATTCGGCCAGGTTCGACGCAGTGACCATGCCGGTCACTTCGATGCGTAGGGCCGGCATCTGGTCCGGGGCGCGGCCGGCGGCCACCGGCTCGGCCACGGGTGCCGGGTCGTAGGCCATCACGTCGGCATCGAACTGCGCCCAGCCGGCCACGATCTTCGCGCGCAGCTCTGGGTTCGGGATGTACCAGCAGTGGCGCGCCTCGACCAGCTCGTCACCGTTCCACTTCGACGCCATGAACAGCACGCGCTCGGCGCCACTGACCATGGCCTGGTGCTCCATCTGCACCTGGTAGTGCAGCGGCAGGCAGGCGTCGCCGCCATCGACCGGCATGGCCAGCCGCAAGTCGTCGTTCAGCGACTTGTGTTCGAAGGCCTTGTCCTCCAGCAGGGTCAGGCCGTCGAAGCTGGCCGAGAACTTGCCGTCGACGCCGACGCAGGGGTACAGCTCCTCGCCAATGATCTGCTCGGCCAGCGGCCGGGCCAGGTCTTCGAAGCGGTGGCCGTCGGCGAAGCGCTGCAGTGTGGCAGCGTCGTGCTCGATGGCCGCGCCGGTGGCGAACTCGCGCAGCAGCTGGCTGCGAGTCCTGTAGGGGCTGCAGCCCATCATTGCCGGGGCGTCACTGGCGTTGAAGTGGCTGGCACGGTGGGCATGCCATTCCGGGGTGCCCTGGATCAGGTTCACGGTGCGCATGCTCAGCCCTCCACCGCGGTCTGGGTCAGGCCGCTGGCAGCCGCAGCAACACCGCTCTGCGGCTCTCCTTCGCCCTCCGTTTCGTCCTTGGGCGGGTTGCGGATCTCCTGCAGCTGGTCGGCGGTGAAACGCGCACGGGTCTGCAGCGTGGCGATCAGGTCTTCGGCGGACTTCTTTCCGCTGGCGATGATGTCCCACCACTTCGGCAGGTTGGCCGCGAAGTCGGCTTCGGAATAGAGCGGAAGCTGCTTGTCGGCCTGGCCCTCGATGGCGACGCGCGGCTGCTCGTTGCTGGCAGCACCTGCCTGCGGGATGTCCATGACCTCTTCAGCGATGGGCATGCCACGCAGGACGTCGGGGAATACGTCGCGCAGGGCGAAGGCACGGGCACGCATCTGGCGCATGCGCTTTGGGTACTGCGTCCAGGGACCGCTCTTTCCCAGCAGGCCGGCTACCTTGGCATCGTCCATGCTGAAGGTGCGGACCTCCTCGGACTCGCCGCGGCGCTTCACGCGGCACACAGCGGTGCTGCCGTCGTCCGCCTCGGTGATGTACTCGCACAGCGGGGAGCTGCGCACCAATGCGATGACCGCATCACCCCAGAGCGCGGGGCGCCCGTTGATGATTGCCAGGTTCTGCAGCGCCTGCAGCGGCTTCAGGCCCAGCTCGGCGCCCCACTGGATGGCGATCAGGCAGTTGGCCGGCTTGCCCTTGAAGTCCTTCGGGACCAGGTCGCTGTCGGCGAGGTAATCGCAGAAGGTCAGGGCCTGCTCGAAGGTCTGCGGGCTCAGGTCGAACTGCTGGCGCGGCTGCGCGGCGAGGCCGGTTTGCGGCTGCTGCTGTGCGGCGGGAAGGTTCATGTCTATGGATCTCCGGCCGGCAGGGGCCGGCGTGCATGGAATAGGGGTGGAGAGGGCCGGTGCTGATCTCCGGCATGGCCTGGTGCGGACTCGAACCGCCTTCGCTCGATCTGCTGGCCTAGCAGTCAGGGGACCGCCCCATCACCGGAGTCGAACCGGCACGTGCTTCACCGCGCGCATCAGCCTGCGCATTCCTCTCCGTAGAACTCAGGCGGCCTGCTGCTGCTCGGCGACCTTGTGGTACGGGTACTTCTCCGGGAATGGCTTGATATACGCGCCGAAGTGCTTACCGATGGACTCGGCGTCCTTGAACGCCAGGAACTCTTCGGCGCTGAAGTTGGCGTAGTGGTAGAGCGAGCCGGGACCGCGCTTGTCGCCATAGCCCCTGGTGAAGCGGATGGCGAGGGTGTTGGTGTCGGCGTCGTGGCCGATGCTGTGGATCTGGCTCGACTGCACGTCCAACAGCGCGATGTGATTCCGTTCCGGCATGGTGCGGGTCATGGTGTTCTCCTGGGCGGGTAGAGAAGTGCCCGTCTTTCCGGGCTGTCAGCCCTGCGCCACAGGGGGAAGCGCAGGGCAGGGGGATCAGGCAGCGAGGTCTTCCTGCTGCGTGGTTTCGTTGGCCTGGCCGGGCTGCAGGGTCAGGACCACGTTTTCGCGGACCAGCGCTTCGGTCAGTTCAGCGACTTCGTCGGGGGTGACGCTGGCCGAGGCCTTGAACGACAGCTCCACACTGCCGCCTTCCTTCGGGGCGATAACGAACTTCTTCAGCTTCACGTCCACCAAGAAGATCGGTTGCGTGCTGTCCAATTCGCCGTCGATCTGCAGTTCGAAGCCCTTGAATTCGTGGCCCACCTTGATGGGCTCCAAGCTCGGGATCTTGATCTCGGTCAGGTGGTCGCCGATGGTCGGCAGCGACTGCTGCTCACCCTTGCCCGGCTTGCGGAACAACGCCTTGCGCAGTTCCTTGTCGAAGTGGTCCAGCACCAGGTTGCTGGTGCTGGTGGTGATGGAAAGGTCGACCGCCAGGTGCCGCTCATCGCCGTGCTTCTCGATGCGCAGGTTCACGTTGGAGACGGCCGCCGGGTTGTTCTTCAGGTGGAACATGTAGACCTCGTCGGTTGAGCCGGCCGGGCCGGCAGTGGGTTACTGCAGGTCTTCCGCCGGTACCGGCATGGCGGGGGTCATGGACTGGATGCTGCTGCGGCGTTCGGCCAGCGCCGGCTCGGCGCGGAACCATTCCAGAGCGGTCTGATAGGCAGCGCCGGCCAGTACCGCGCGGGCCATCAGCAGCGATAGGTAGTTGCCGTGCATCACGGCCAGCAGCGCGCCGGCGGCAGCGAAGCCGCAGATAAGGCCCCACATCAGCACCGGCGCGACGATGTAAGCGAGGCGGCGGTTCACGACATCACCGCCTTCAACATGTCTTGGAAGATCAGCACGGCGGCCGCGCCGACGATGAAGCCGATCAGCGCGCCGTAGGCGATGAACTCGATCGACATGCGCACGGTTTCCTTCCGGATTGCGTGTTCGAAGCTCATGCGGCCTCCGGGCCAGGCTGGTTGCTGAACTCGTCGCGGTACTGGCGGCGCAGCCGCAGCGCGTTGTCGACCACCGACAGGCCTCGATAGCCCCGGCGCTGCTCGGCATTGAGGCGCTGGAACAGCGGTGCCGGGCTCAGGCCGGTGCAGGCGATCGCGTCGCGCACGGCCTGGAACTCGCGGATCTGGCGAACGTTGGTGTTCATGCGATGGCTCCTTCGGTTGCGTGCTGGTTGCTGGCGATGAGGCGGGCAATCTCGGCCCTTGCGGCGCGCAACCGGTCGCGGCGGTACTCCGCCCAATCGCAGACCCGGTCGGCGTGGATATCGCGCTCGCCCTTACGTGCGGCGGTGCGGTCTGCACGGGCGCGGTGTCGGGAGAGGGATTGGCTGATGACCTCGATCTCGTCGTCGAGGACCTGGAGGGCGGTGGCGCTCATGCCGCGCGCTCCGCAAGCAGATGGTCGATGGCGCCGTTGGCGGACAGACCCTTGTCGTCGGCTGCGTCCTCGATTTCCTCGTTGACGTGGGCGTCGCGGGCCTCGCGGATCAGGGTCGCGAAGGCGGTGTCCTGCTGGGCATCCAGCAGGCGGGCGGCCTTGGCCCAGAAGGCAGGCGACTGGAAGCCGAAGGTCTGTTCGAGCATGGCCGGCGCGGCGCGCAGGGCTTCCAGTGCCGTGCTGTCGATGGCCGCCTCAGCGGCGATGCGCGGATCTTCGCGGTTCTCCCAGGTTGCCTGGGCGCGGTGGGAAGCTGAATTGAGGGCGGTGTGGTCCATCTCGGGCTCCGGCGGTCCAGCACGGGTTGCTGGGCGAGGAGCGCATTAAACACCCTGTGTAATCATGAAGTCAACACCATGTTTAACAGCGGGCAAAAAAAAGCCCCGGCCGACTGCCGGGGCTCTTTTCGGGGGCTAGAAGGATCGTTGCCCGCCGTACTTCTCAAGGAACGCGGCTTGCCCCGCGTCCGTTCGGACCGAAATATGCCCTTCTGTGATGCTGGTGCCCATGCCTCGGTAGTCAATGTTGAGGTCGGGCTTGCGCCATTCGGCTTCAATTCGCTCGAACTTTGCTCCTATACCAGTCTGCACCGGGCTGCGTTCCAGCTTCTTTGGCTTCCCATACTTGGCAGTGAGATCCGAGAGCAGCTGCTCTTGTACGGAGAATCCCGCCGTTGAGACCAGCACACTTTGGACGATGCCGCCAACGATATCCACATAGACACTTTCCACGCCATTGGGCGCGGTTTTACTGTCGATGTGCGCGATCAGCTCCTTTGTTCCGGTCAGGTCAATAGGGTCAGTGCCAGGCGCGTAGCCAAGAGATGTAACGCACACTTGGCCAGAAGGATATCGATAGCTTCGGCTTCCGAAGGACACCTCAAATGGGCACTCCTGCGGTGGTGCGCCGCCGACCTGAATTCCTAAGAAGTTTCGCTCGTCCGCCCGCGCGACCGACGTCCCTGCAACAGCTGCCAGAATCAAAATTGCTGCCGAAAGATCCCGTTTCATGAGTACTCCATCATTGAATTTCTAACCAGGCCAGCGTCATCGAATGCGATGCCCTCGACTCTGCATTCTCGTCCTCGCTCCATCTTGGCGAGCAAGGACTCCAGCTCAGTGTCCTGAAGGCACTCCACTATCCCATGTACGTGGGTCGTCTCCTGGCGCACCAGCCACATCAGTGAATACATGCGACCTAGGTCTCGGATCCTGGAATAGAGGACGTCACGCTGCAGCGCGTTCAGCGCGTCAGGCTGGTTCTTCTCGGGATTAACCAATGCAAGGCGTCGAACCCGCTTCCCGGTCCTGGCCCCTAGAGCGGCTGCAACCGCCGCAGCCATGCCGCGCATTTCCTTCTCGCTCACTGACATCGTCGTTCACCCTCCGGACCGGAACTTGGCGATGACGTTGCGGCCTGCAGTTGCCAGGTCCTTCTCTCCCCCTATCCCAGATGCCCAGCGTTCCACGACCTCCGCTGTCGCGATATCGATCAACCTCTCGCGATCTCCTTCAGGGATAGGGTCTAGGACCATGTCATCCACATAATCGATCAACCTCACCGTGGTGGCGATGATCTGACGTTGCAGTCCCGCAGATTGAGACGCAGGCACCTGGCTGATGCCTACGTGCATCGGTAGGGTTCCCTCTAGGATCCATGTCGAGCTAATTCCCAGGGCTTGTTGCGCCTTGGACGCTCCTTGGGCACTCACGCCCGTAGGCCGGACCTCCCAGTTCTTAACGACCTGCGGAGATTGCCCGATTGCTCGAGCGAGTTCCGACTGGCCACGTATCGCGGGGGTCAGACGTTCGGCAGCTTCGTAAAGCCGCTTCATAGATGGGTGCATGGCAGACATGCCCCATTTTCCCGTTACTAAACAGCACGTTGTTACACGCCGTGTTGATTCGATTGACGCCACGTTAAACATGGCGTTTAATGCCCGTATGAACGCCAAGAACCCGACGGATGTGCATCCCGATTCCCTGCTGATCGACCAGCTGGGTGGCCCTTCGGTCGTCGCGCGCGCGCTCGGCTATGACACGCGCGGCGGTGTCCAGCGAGTCCACAACTGGAAGAGCAGGGGCATACCCCCCCTTATTCGGATCACCCGTTCCGACGTCTTCGAGCTGCCGCCGGCCAACGACGAGCAGCAGGAGGCGGCCTGATATGGACGGCACTCCCGTGGTGAAGATCCACGCCTTGGTGGTCACCGCCAAGGGCCTGTTTGTCGATGACGAACACGGACTCATCGAGCCCGATGAGTTCCTGATCCCGGTGACGGAAGACGCCTGGCTGGTGATGCGTCGTTCGGCTACATCCCGACGGCATTTCGAAGCAGCAGGAATGCAGCTGGCCAGTTTTTCAAGCCCGCGTCCACCAACTGCGTGGCAAGGTGTTTTGTGGTCTCGGCGGGCAGCTGTCGAAGCTGATCGAGCAATCGCTGCTTTTGAGTCTGGGGCAGGTCTGACTCCAGGACTTTCGCTTCGATCAGATGACGGAGCGTCTCTTCGTGGAGCTTGATCGTGACCACGCCAAGAATGGCCCCGAGCCCGCCGTCGCCGGCGAGGAAGTCCATTCCCTTCGCAGTGATCTTGGCAAAGGAAAGTGTCAATCGGCCATCCAGCCTCCTCAGGCGGACTTCCATCAAGCCGTGCTCGGCCAAATAAGTTGCATTGACCAGCAGCCGGTTTCCTTCCCCATGCGCGGGCAAGGAGGCGACGTCGGCGTCCTCTGGGTACAGCGTCGCCAGCTCCTGCAGAAGCGTTTCCTAAAAGCCCCTGTCCAACAGTTCCATGTCGCCCTCCTTGCGGGCATCGGCTGTGCGTGTGGTGACCGCAGCCTACCTCAAGGAGGGCGACTCCCTTCATCCCTGATGTGACGTTGTCCATGGCGCCATCCTGCGCCGCCGCTGTCGCCCAGTCTCCAATCGAGTACCCCGCCCATGAATGTCACCGATGCCGCCTACGACACCGTCCACCAGTACCGGGGCGGCAGCGAGGCCCTGGCGCCCAGGATGGGCATGTCCGCCGCGACCCTGCGCGGCAAGGTAAACCCGAACACGGACCGCAACCTGCTCAGCCTGCAGGAGGCGGACACGCTTATGGCACGGACCGGGGACTACCGGATCCTGCATGCGCTGTGCGCAGAACACGGCTTCATCGCCCAGCGGGTCGACGCGCCTGAGTCGGGCACCCTGATCACCGCACTGCTGTCGGCTGCCGCCGCAAAGGGCGACCTGGCCGAGCTGGTCTCGGAAGCGATGGCCGATAACCGCATCACCCCGAATGAGGCTGATGCCATCGCGCGCGCCTGCCAGCAGGTCATGGCCGCGCTTGTGCAGGTCAGCCAGCACGCTGAGGCAGCGGCGGAGCGGGGTGGGGTATGAGCGTAACTGCCCGCGTATTCGCGCCAGTTACGGCACGCAATCGGCGTGCCCGTGCTACAGCATGGGTGTCCGCCCAACGAGGGGGACACCCCGTGAAAATACTACCCAATACGCTCCGGCAGCTGCAGCGCTGTCTAGACGTCATCGCCAGCAGCGAGCCGATGACCGACACCGAACGTGCGGACCACCGCCGGAGGTGTGCCGAGGAGCAGGCCAGGGCTGAAGCGCGGCGCGCCGGAGACACGGCCCCTGATCTTCTGGGGGAAAAGTAATGGCCCGCATTCGCTCCATCAAACCTGAGTTCTGGTCCAGCGAGCAGGTCATGGAATGCTCGCCGATGGCTCGGCTGCTCTTCATCGGTCTCTGGAATTTCTGCGACGACGGCGGCAATCACGTCGCCAGCGCCAAGACCGTGAAGGCTGAAATCTTCCCCGGTGACGATATCTCCTCGACGGATGTTCAGGGAATGCTCGACGAGCTGTCGTCGAATTCCCTGATCGCCTTCTATAGCAACGGCGATAAGCAGTATCTGCACGTCACAGGGTGGAAGAAGCATCAGAAAATCGACCGTCCCACCTACAAGCATCCCTCATTCTCGAACGATGATCGTCGAGGGCTCGACGAGTCCTCCCCCCCCGGAGTGGAGGGGAGTGGAGAGGAAGGGAAGGGAAAGGGAGAAAAGCCCCCCCATACCCCCCCGGCTGCCGCCGGTGGGGCAATCGGTGGCAAATCTGGCCAGGGCAAGGGCGGCCGGCCCAAGCGCGAGAAGACCACCTTCACCGCCTTCATCGACGCATGCCGCGCAGCCGGCGAGCGGCCTATCCGCACTGATGACCCGATCTTCGACTTCGCCGAGGACGCTGGTATCCCGCGCGAATTCGTGGCGCTGGCCTGGCGCGAGTTCGCCATCAAGCATCGGGACAGTGGGAAGCTGCAGAAGGACTGGCGTGCCCATTTCCGCGATGCCGTGCGCCGGAACTGGTTCAAGCTCTGGTGGTGCCCGCCTGCAGGCGGCTGCGAGCTGACGACCAGTGGCGTCCAGGTCAAGCGCGAGCGCGACGCTGAGCGGGAACGTGACCGCCAGGATCAGCGGGCGCAGCAGGAGCAGGCTGCGTGAGCGCGGTGCCCGACTACTTGGACAACGTCGCACAGCTGCGCGTGCCGCCGCATTCCGTGCCGGCCGAACAGTCGGTCCTCGGCGCACTGCTGCTGGTGGGTGAATCGCTGGCTCAGATCCGCGACCAGCTGGCTCCGGAGGATTTCTACCGCCGCGAGCACCAGCTGATCTACCAGGGCATCTGCGGCGTGGCCGACCTGAAGCGGGAGGTCGACGTGGTGACCGTGGGCGACTGGATCACGGCCAATGTCGAGATCGGCGCGCAGGAGCTGGTGGCCACCGTCTACGATCTGGCCGGCAGCACGCCTTCGGCAGCCAACGTCCGCGCCTATGCGGAGATCGTGCGCAACAAGGCACTGCTGCGGCAGTTGATCGAGACCACCACCGACATCGCAGACAGCGCCTACAGCGCCAGCGATGACGAGGCGGAGGAGGTGGTGTCTGCCTCGGCTACGAAGCTGGCCAGCCTGACCGTGAAGTCGAGCGGCAGCGGCGGCTTGGTGATGGTGCGCAGCGGCGTGCAGAAGGCCTGGGACGAAATGGAAGCCCGGTTCCACGGTGAGGGCACGCAGGGCCTGGTGCCGAAGTGGAGCAGCGTGCGCCGCAAGATCCCGTACCTGGAGCCGACCGACCTGATGGTGCTCGGCGCCCGTCCGGCCATGGGCAAGACCGCGCATGCCCTGAACTGGGCCGAGGACGCGGCTGCCTGCGGCAGGAACGTCGCGGCCTTCAGCCTGGAGATGTCCGCCTCCCAGTGGAGCCTGCGCCTAATGGCGGCGCACGCCGGGGTCGACCTCAACCGCATGCGAGAGAAGGGCGCCCTGAACAATGACGAATGGGCACGGCTCTCGCAGGCCCGGAACTACATCCAGTCGCTGCCGCTGGCGATCGACGACTGCGGCGCGCTATCGGTCGATGCCTTGGCAGCGCGTGCCTCCCGCATGCACGCCAAGGTGCCGGGTGGGCTGGGCCTGATCGTGGTGGACTACCTGCAGCTGCTGACCGGCAAGGGGAAGTCGGAGAACCGGAACGATGAGGTGTCGTACATCTCGCGCCGCCTGAAGGGCTTGGCGAAGGAGCTGAATTGCCCGGTCATGGCGCTGTCGCAGCTCAACCGCGGGGTCGAGGCGAAGACCGACAAGCGCCCGGGCATGGCCGACCTGCGCGAGTCCGGCGCGATCGAGCAGGACGCCGACGTGATCGCGTTCCTGTACCGGGACGACTACTACAGCAAGGAAGCCTGCGGCGCGCCCGGGATCTCGGAGTTGATCGTTGCGAAGAACCGCCAGGGCGAGACCGGCACCTGCTACCTGCAGCACCGCCTGCAATGCAGCGCCTTCGATGACTACACCGGCCTTCGGCCGAACTACACCCTGAAGGGCACATCCACCGTCGGCAGTAGCGATGACGACTTCGACGTGCCGGCTTCGGGCCGACGCCGCCGTAGCCGGCGAGACCTTGCTGCAGGAGACGACGCATGACCGTGATGACAGCAGCTGCGCGGAAGATCCGCGCGAAGCGGGCCAGCCGGCCCATCTATGCGACCTGCATGCGCCTGGTCGATCCGGCCACGGGCGAGGAAATTGGTGCGTTCGCCCCGAGCAACGACATCGATCGCAGGCTGGCCAAGGACCGGGGCTACAGGATCGGCCATGAGTACCGGCTGGAGATCAAGGAATCGCGCAATGCCGTGTTCCACCGCCTGGCCCACCTCATCGGCCACCTGTTGGTGGACAACGTCGAGGCGTTCCGAGATCTGGACGCACACGCTGCGCTGAAGCAGGTGCAGCTGGAGTCCGGCATCTTCTGCGAGATGGTAGAGATGGATGCCAGCCCGGTGGTCAAGGCACTGCTGGATGCTGCCGAGACGGTGCTCGGCGCGGGCGCGCGCAAGGTGCTGTCGGGTGTGCTGCCGGAGATCCGAACCATCCGGGTGAAGGTAGCGCAGTCGTTGGCCTTCGATTCGATGGAGGAGGAGGACTTCGCCGCCTTCTTCAAGGGCATCACCGCCTGGATCGGTGACCACTACGCGCACGTCATGCTGGACGACGTGCGCGCGGACTACTGGCGGATGGTCAACGGCCGGCAGCAGCAGAGGACTGCAGGATGACGGCTTGGACTTCCTGCAAAGGCGTCAACCAGGACCTTTACGCCCTTTGCGCCCTTGACCCGGAGCGGGAAGCTGTGAGCCAGGGGATTTCTCAGGCTTGGGAATTGGCGCTGGTTTCAGCTGAGGCTTCGGCTTCGGTGTCGGTGTCGGTTTCGGCTCTTGCTTCGGCTTCTGAGCAGGCTCTGGCTGCGGCTCCTGTTTCGGTTTCGGGGCCGCTGCCGGTTGGGGGCTCGGGGAGGCTGACTTCTTGTGCTTCAAATTCCGAGTCCTTAGAACATCCAGTCTGGCTTTACCCAGCTCAGTTAAGCCAATCGCTCCCTTCTGCGCGTGTCCGCTCTTCCGCAGCTGTTCGAGCGTTGGCGGTGACGAAGGAGGTTGGTGGTTGGCGACCTCTTCAAGAGAGGCAAGTTCAGCCTGTTCGTCGGCGGTCAGTGCCATTGCGATTCCATTCTTCTGAGAGGAGGCTCCGATCATGAAGCGCGGCCGCTCCACTGGCAACAAGACCAAGGGACAGCAGTCCCGATTCGACGCTATCAAGGACATTGGCTGCATTGCCTGCCTTGCGCTCGGCTTCGGCCACATGGGTTGCCAGGAACACCACCTGCTGGTCGGCGGAAAGCACGGCCAGCCCCGGCGCGGCCACGACTTCACGATTGGCCTGTGCCCGTGGCACCACGTCGGCGAGCCGATGGCCGGCCTCAGCCATTCCACCTGCGCCGAGCGCTACGGGCCCAGCTACGCACGCGAACCGCGGCGGTTCCGGCAGGAGATCGGCACCGACGACTACCTGCTGGACCTGCAGAACACCCTGATCGAACAGCACCTGGAGAAGACCTCATGGCGACCAGCCGCCTGACCTTTGGCATCGACCCTGGCCTGTCCGGGGCGGTGGCCACCCTGATCGACGGCGTGCCTGGCCCGATCCTCGATATGCCCACCCGCGACGTGGATGGCTGGAAGGAGGTAGATGCCCGCGCGGTGGCCACCTTCATCCGGGCCCAGCGCGACGCTCATCCCGGCGCCGAGCTGCAGGCCGCGCTGGAGAAGGTCGGGGCTCGGCCGGGGGATGGTGGTACCAGCGCCTTCCGGTTCGGGGACAGCTACGGCCAAGCCCGTGCGGTGCTGCAGGTGCTGGGCGTGCCGTACCTTCGGGCCATCCCGGCCGTCTGGAAGCGCCGCTTCGGCTTGATCGGCCAGGACAAAGACGCGGCTCGGCTGCTGGCAATACAGCGCTTCCCGGCTGCCGCGTTCCAGCTGCAGCGGAAGAAGGACAACGGCCGGGCCGACGCGCTGCTGATCGCCCTCTGGGCCGAGCACCAGCTGGCCATGGGCCAGGCCGCCGCATGACGGGCGCTGAGCTGCGCATGCAGAAGCGCTACCGGTCCTACGTGCAGAAGCATGGCCGCTGCTCAGTCTGCCAGTTCCGCGCAACCGGAGCCGAAGGTTTCCACTGCAAGGGCTGGCCAGAAAGGGCTGGCACCTGCGACACCGACAGCAAGCTGCCGGTTTTCCGATTCGATGACGCCGTACTGGAGGACATGCGCGATGCGCAACACTGATCCGCTGACCGAAGACCTGCGCCGCTGGGGCCACGCCCAGGTGAATCGGTTTGCCCTGAGCCGCGCCGACAGGAGCGTGCATGTCTTGGACAAGGTCCGCGACCACGCCCCGCTGACGCGGGAGCGGGCTATCCAAGATCTGGTTGGCCGCGACGGTACCGACCGACGCCGCCTGATGGCGGCTGGCGCTGGCGTTAAAGGCCTGAGCATCGTGCCCCTGTGGGCTGCAGATCCGATTCGCGCCTCCAACGACGCGGATCATCCTCATGACAACCCCGAAATCGCGGTCGATGTCGGCGTGCCGGATGAGCTGCGTTGGATCGATAGGGCGCTGGCATCGATGGAGCGGCAGTACCCGGTGCGTGCCCTGATCGTCCGGACCGAGTTCACTGTGTCGGCCAGCCAGGCGGTCAAGGCGCGCATGGTGGCCGAGAAGTATGGCGGCACGCTGTCAGTGTGGCAGTACCGCCGGGAGCTACAGCGCGGGGTAGACTTCGTGGGCGGCAGGATGGCCGCCTGAGCAAGCGCGTCCCATGAGAAGAAAATTTGAACACCAAAAGGTGCTGCCTCTTCAGCAGTTCGCTCAGATTCTCAACCGCGAACTGCGCCAAATGTCTGAGCACTGGTGGTTTTTCACCGAGCTGGATGGAGTGGGATTGCCATTCCCCCACGATCGACATGTTGTGCGGTTCTTTTATTCGACCAAATCTGCGCATTTTCGGTCGGCGATCCTTGGCCTTCATAACTCAGTGACCGACAAGTACGTCTCAATTCCTACGCTCGTTAAGCGAACGAACGGGAGGGCTGACCTCCAAACACTGAATGGTGCCGCCAAGGCATTGTTTGATGGACACGTAGCAGGTTTGGCGGGGATCAAAGACATCCGGGACAAGATGGTTGCCCATTGGGACGACAAAAATCTAGCCGAAGATGTCATGGAGCTGTCCAAAGTAGAACTCAAGCTTATCGACGGATTCGTCGAAGCGGTGGAGTCGTTCCGACCGCTGCTCACACAGATATCTGGTATTGAAGTGCTCCCTGTGTCCCGAGATGAGATCGGGGAATTTTCATTCAATTTGATGGCAGGTATTGACAGGTTGCACAGACAAATGCCCTAATTATGCAAATGTCAAGAATTGTCCCTGAAGCCCCGGCCCTGCGCTGGGGCTTCTGCGTTTCCGGGACCAAGAACACCGATCAGTCACCGCGCTGAAACCCCCTCCGCTCGCCGTGAGGCGATTGGGGCTGGCGTGAACGCAGGCGGGCGGTCTGCGCACGGCCCTTGGAGGCCGGGCAGCGCCTAGGCAGCGGTGGTGATCGGCCCTCTACGCCCGCAGCCCCCCGGACCAACCACACCCTCGCGCACTAGCCGGTTGCGGGGCGGGCACCTATTCAGGAGAGACCATGGTGAGCACCGAAACCGTAGCGGCCGCCATGGGCGCCGGCCAGTACGCGAAGCCGCTGGAGGATGCGTGCATCCAGTTCGGTATTGTGACCGCGCTTCAGAAGGCGCACTTCCTGGCTCAGGTCGCGCATGAATCGGATGGCTTCCGCACTGCCACCGAGTACGCCTCGGGCCGCGCCTACGAAGGCCGGGCCGACCTGGGCAACTTGCAGCCGGGTGACGGCGTGCGCTTCAAGGGACGAGGCCTGATCCAGCTGACCGGGCGCGAGAACTACGCGACCTTCAGCCATGCAATGGGGCAGGGCGATCTCTTCGTCCGCTCCCCTGAACTGGTTGCGCAGCTGCCTTGGGCAGTGGCAGCCGCTGGCTGGTTCTGGAAGCGTAAAGGTCTGAACTCGCTGGCCGACCGCGACGACGTGGTAGCAGTGACGAAGCGCGTCAACGGCGGCACCAACGGTCTGGAGGACCGGAAGCTCAGGCTGGCACAGGCCAAGAAGCTGTTCGGCCTCGCATGACGGCCGCCAAGAAAAAGGCCAAGCTCTCGCCGGTCAACCAGTTGCAGGGCGTGCTGGTGGTGCTGGAGAGCCAGAAGGCCAAGAACCCCACCGCCGAGTTGCTGCTGGCCATCCGCGAGATGGTCAGCGACGCGCTCGCTGTCCTGCAGGAGCCTGACCCGACCAAGCAGCGAATCGCATTCGTGCTGCTGGCAGTTCAGCAGTCCACCCAGGTTGCCATCAAGGAAGTGCGAGGCAAGCGCCTCACTCGCGTAACCATCACCGACCAGCAGCTCTACCACTGGGCGCTGGAGGAAATTCACTCACTGGCAGGTGCCGCATGACCTTCGCGACCCGCAACATTGGCGCCGCGCGCGTCGGCATCGCCGTGCTGGTGTTGTTCTTGCTTGGGATGGCCATGGCCGCCCTTATCGCAGTGGCCATCCCGCCGGAGAACAAGGACTCGTTCGGCATGCTGATCGGCGGCCTGAACAACGCTACGGGTATGGTCATCGGCTACTTCTTCGGCATGACCCGCAAGGGTCCAGGGGCCTGACATGAACCGGATCACCATCTATCTGCTGGTGTTCGCCGCCTGGTCGGCAGGCATGTTTGGTGCCGGCTGGGCTTGGCGCGGTGATCGGGCCGAGGCCGGGGAAGCCCAACAGCAAGCCAGCATCAGCGCTGGCCAGGTCCAGCAGCTCACCGAGACGCGTGCAGTCGAGCACAGCCAGGCCGAGGCGCTGGCCACCATCGGAGCCAAGCATGAAGAAGATCGCACCGCGGCCACGGCCGTCCCTGCTTCTGTTGCTGCTGGCGTGCGTGATGGCAGCCTCCAGCTGCGCGACGACCTCGCCACCTGCAATACCGCTCGCCTGTCCGAAGCCGCCGCCGGCGCCGTCGAACGTGACCAGGCCGCCCAATTACGAGCAGAGGTCGCGGGAGCTCTTATTCAAATCGGGCGAGACGCGGACGACCACGTCCACGCCTGCCAAGCCGTGATCGACGCTGACCGCAACGTTGGTGCGGCCGGAACCCCGGCCAGAAGCACCTCGGCTCTGGATGCTACGAATGATGGCTCGTACTAGAGCCGCAACGGCCGAGCCGATGATGGCTTTTACAAGTTCAGGGGTGACAGCGATTTCCATGTTGGGGTGTTTCCTCTTGTGAGTTGTATAGGTACCGAATCAGATTCGGCTCGCCTTCTGGCTACATCTGTACCGAAACGCTCGAACGCTGGTTGGTAGGGTGTGCCACGCCCGCCGACATCTCCACTTCCGCGATTTCCGCCGCCGGTCACATCGTCGGCGAGGCCACACCGCCGTTCCACTTGCGGAATTTCCGCTCCGACTATGGCCAAGACCAAACTAGCCCGGATGCCGCCGCTGACCCCCAAGCAGCAGCGGTTCGTCCAGGAATACCTGCAGGATCACAACGGGACTCAGGCGGCAATCCGCGCCGGGTACAGCGACAAGACGGCCAAGCAGCAGGGGTCACGGCTCCTGACCGAGCCGCGTATCCAGGCTGCGGTGCGCGCCGGCCAGCAGAAGGTGGCCAAGAATGCCGAGGTGACCGTCGACAGCCTGATGGCCGAGCTGGAGCAGGCCCGGATGCTCGCGCTGAAGGAGAAGCAGGCCAGCGCCGCGGTCACCGCCACGATGGGCAAGGGGAAGCTGGCCGGCCTGCTGGTGGAGAAGCACAAGCACAGCGGCGCGATCGGCACCTATGACCTCAGCAAGCTTTCCGACAATGAACTCGACCGCCTTGAACAGATCCTCGGTCCGCTTGCCGACACTGGCGGAGATCCGGGCGGAGCGAGCGAGGAGGGCGGCTGAGCGAGAGCGCGCGCGCATTGCAGAGGATGTCGAAGGCATCCGGGCGCGATCGCAGACGCTCGAGGGCTTCATCAAAGAACACTGGCGGGTGCTGGAGCCGACCAGACCGCTGAAGTTCGGCTGGGCATTGCGGGCCATGTGCCGGCACCTGGAAGCGGTCACCGAAGGCCGCATCCAGTTCCTGCTGATGACCGTGCCCCCGGGCATGATGAAGTCGCTGCTGATGGTGTTCTGGACGGCGTGGGAATGGGGGCCGGTAGGCCGCCCGGACCTGCAGACGCTGGCCACCTCCTACAGCCAGCCAAACGTGCTGCGCGACAACCTGAAGCTGCGGCGCCTCATCGAGAGCGACCAGTACCAGGCCGCCTGGCCGATGAAGCTGCGCGGCGATCAGAACGCCAAGGGCAAGTTCGAGAACACCGGCAACGGCTTCAGCGAGGCCCGGCCTTTCAGCTCCATGACCGGTGGCCGCGGTGACCGGGTGAAGGTGGACGACCCGCATTCGACCGAGACGGCCGAGAGCGACGCCGAGCGCAAGACGGCTGTCCGAATCTTCCGGGAGGGCATCACCGACCGCCTCAACGACATCACGTCGTCGGCGATGGTCATCATCATGCAGCGCCTGCACCAGCAGGACGTTGCAGCCGTGGCCATGGAGCTGGACCTGGGCTTCGTCCACCTGAACCTGCCGATGGAGTTCGAGGCGGAGCGGGTGGGCAAGGACGGAAAGAAGACCGGCGGCCCATGCCGCACGTATGTGGACGGCACGCTGTTCTTTGAGGATCCGCGCACAGTCGACGGCGAGCTCCTGTTTCCCGAGCGCTTCCCTCGCGCCGAGGTGGAGCGGCTGAAGCGCGCAAAGGGCAGCTATGCCTACGCTGGCCAGTACCAGCAGCGGCCAACGCCGCGCGACGGCGGCACGTTCAAGCGGGAATGGTTTGAGGTGGTGGACGGGGCTCCGGCCATCTCGGCGGCGCGGAAAGTCAGGCGCTGGGATTTCGGCGCCACCGATCCGAAGGAGAAGACCAGCAGCGACCCCGACTACACGGTCGGCCTACTGCTGGGCGAGATCGGCGGCATCTACTACGTGCTGGACATCGTGCGCGGGCAGGAATCTCCGGCCGGCGTCGAACGGATGCTGAAGAACACCGCGCTGCAGGACGGCAAGGCGATCAAGGTTCGGATCCCGCAGGACCCTGGCGCCGCCGGCAAGAGCAACGCTGCGCACCAGATCAAGCTGTTGGCCGGCTGGGACGTGAAGGCGGCGCTGGAATCCGGATCCAAGGAGGTCCGCGCAACACCGGTCGAGGCTCAGGCCGAAGCCGGAAACATCAAGCTGGTGAATGGCCCATGGGTGGCCGCGTTCTTGGAAGAGATCGCCGAATTCCCCAACGCCAAGCACGACGACCAAGTGGATGCGCTGTCCGGCGCATTCGCTGAGCTGGTCACCGGCAGCACCTACAACCTCGGGGACGCGCTCTGATGGGCAAGCTCGCACAAATCAAGGACGGGCTGGTCAACCTGGTGGCCAACCTGGGGACGCCGCGCGACAAGGCTGCGTCGACGTTCTACGGCCCGCCGACCCTATCGGACCAGGAGGCAGAAAACGCCTACCGCGGCACGTGGTTGGCCCGGAAGGTGATCGACATCCCGGCGATGGACAGCTGCCGGAAGTGGCGCGGTTGGAGTGCCGATCAGGCGAACATCACCGCGATCGAGGCTGAGGAGAAGCGGTTGGGCCTGCAGCAGAAGCTGCTGGAAGCATTGATCCGTGCGCGCCTCACCGGCGGAGCCGCGCTCTACATCGGTACCGGTCAGTCCGATCCGATGCTGCCGCTGAAGCCTGAGTCCTTGGGCAAGGCCGGCATCCGTCATCTGAACGTGCTTTCGAAGCGCGTGCTCCAGGCGGGTGAGTTGGACCGAGATCCCGAGTCGCCGGGCTATGGCCGCCCTGCGTTCTACACCCTGAGCAGCGGCACCGCCGGGCAGTTGCAGATCCATCCTTCGAGGTTGGTGATTCTGCAGGGCGCGGTGAAGCCAGATCCGGAACTGGACACCGGCAACGGCTGGGGCGACTCGGTGCTGATGGCCGTCAGCAAGGCCATCAAGGACGCCGACGCCAGCGCTGCGAACATCGCCTCCCTGGTGTTCGAGGCAAAGGTCGACGTCATCAAGATTCCGAACTTCATGTCGAACCTGGCCGACCCGGAGTATGAGCAGAAGGTTCTGCAGCGTCTCACCCTTGCGGCGATGGCGAAGGGCGTCAACGGAGCGCTGCTGCTGGATGCGGAGGAGGAGTACGAACAGAAGCAGGCTCAGTTCGGTGGCCTGGTGGACCTGCTTATGGGCTTTATGCAGCTGGTGTCCGGCGCGTCGGACATCCCCATGACCCGCCTTCTGGGCCAGTCGCCGGGCGGCCTTAACGCCAGCGGCGAGAGTGACCTGCGGAACTACTACGACCGGATCAGCAGCAACCAGGAGCTGGTGTTGCAGCCGGCGCTGCAGGTTCTGGACGAGTGCCTGATCCGCTCGGCGCTGGGCAGCCGGCCGCAGGAGGTTTTCTACAACTGGCGCAGTCTGTGGCAGACCACGGACACCGAGCGCGCAACCATTGGCAAGACCACTGCAGAGACCATCAAGACCATCTCCGAAACGCGGCTGCTGCCGGATGAGGTGATGTCCACGGTGGCGGTGAACATGCTGACCGAAGCTGGCGTTGCGCCTGGCTTGGAAGCCGAGATGTTGGAGTTCGGGAAGTCGACGCCGGACCGCGAGGGCGATCAGGACGACGACGAGCAGCGCGCCGCCGCCACGCCGCGGCCAGACAGCAACAGCGAGGACTGAGCCATGGAGATCTTCGACAGCCTGGCGCTTGACGCGTCTGGGCTCGCTTTCACGCGCGACGGTTTCCTGGTCGGCGATGCAAAGGTCAGTCGTGCGGGCAATGTGCAGCATTACCTGGGGCGCGAGCTCGGCCTGACCGGTGACGATGCCGGTCGGGTGTTCGGGGTCTACCGGGACCCGGCGACGGTGTTCGATGAGGACAGCATGCGCTCGCTGGTGGGCCGCCCGGTCACCCGTGGCCACCCACCGAAGGGCGTCAACGCTGACAACTGGAAGGAGCTGACCGTCGGGCAGGTCGGTGGTCGCGTCGTGCGCGATGGCGAGCATGTGGTTGCCCCCATGGCAATCATGGACGCCGCTTCTGCCAAGGAGGTGGCCGACGGTGCCCGTTCGCTGTCGGCCGGCTACTCGGTGGAGATCGTTGCCGACGAGGGCATTGCCCCGGACGGCACCGCGTATCAGTACCGGCAGGCTGGTCCGCTGCGCTTCAACCATGTGGCGTACCTGCCGGACAACAACCCGCGCGCCGGCAACACCCGCATCGGCGATTCGCATTGGGGCCCGGCCCCGCTCACGCAGTACGAACTCGCGCTAGTCGACCGGGCGCGTGGTCAGCAGCACCAGCACGGCGACGACCACAATCCATCTACGAGGAAAGAACCCATGAGCGACAAGACCATCTTGGTCGATGGGCTGTCCGTCGTCACCAACGACGCCGGCGCCCAGGCCATTGGCAAGCTGCAGCAGCAGCTGAAGGACGCGCAGGCCGCCGCTGGCACCGCCGATGCTGCCCACAAGGCTGCCATCGACGCCAAGGACGCGGCTATCGCCAAGATCGAGGCCGAGCGCGACGCACTGAAAGCCAAGGTGCTGAGCGACGCCGACCTGGACCAGCGCGTGCAGCAGCGCGGCGACCTGATCGCCAAGGCCAGGGCTGTGCACAACGCCGACTACAGCGGCAAGACTGACGCCGACGTCCGCAAGATTGCCGTGGTCGCCAAGCTCGGCGATGCCGCGGTGGCGGGCAAGGGCGACGCATACATCGAGGCCCGCTTCGACATCCTGGCCGACGAAGCCAAGCCGGTCGATCCGGTCGCCAAGGCGCTGCGCGACAGCACCACCCACCGCCAGCCGGTGCAGGACAACGGCTATGCCGCGTCTGTGGCCGGCCTGGACTTCCGCACCGCTGGCCAGAAGGAGGCCTAAGCCATGGCACTGCAGACCAACTACCCGGATACCCAGCCGGCCGCCATCGCCGGCGCGCCGGCGACCATGCTGCCGGCCACCGACATCTCCCGCACCGTGGAGGGAGCGGCGATCGCCTTCGGCAAGGCCGTGGAGCAGGGCGCCACCGACAAGTCGGTGAAGGCCTTCGCCGGCGGCAAGTTCGTCGGCATCGCTCTGCTGGATCGCTCAGCCTCGGGCCTGACGGTCACGGCGGGCCAGGTCACCGGCCGCGCCACCGATGCGTTCGGCGTGGGCGAACCTGCACGCGTCCGCACCAAGGGCGACATCTGGGTTGAGGCGGCGATCGCGGTCGCAGCCGGAGATCCCGTGTACGTCACGGCAACCGGCACGTTCGTCAACGCGGGGTCGAGCAATGTGCTTGTGCCTGGCGCCCGCTGGGACACCAGCACCACCGCCGCTGGCCAGCTGGCCGTCGTCCGTCTCGGCTAAGGAGCCCACAACATGAGCGCAATCCCCCTGATCGATGCCCAGGCCGCACTGGGCTTCGTGGTCGCCCAGGCTTCGATCATCGAGCCGGGCGTTTACCGCACCGTCTATCCGGATATCCAGTACCGCGGTTTGATCCCGGTGGATACAAGCGGCAGCGAATTCGCCACGTCGGTGACCTACATGTCGCAGGACCAATACGGCAAGGCCGACTGGATCAATGGCAATGCCGACGATATTCCGAAGGCCGGCACCACTCGGTCGAAGTTCGAGACCCCGGTCTACACCGCTGGCATCGGCTATGGCTTCGGTTTCGAGGAGATCGGGCGGGCCCAGCTGCTGGGCATCAATCTTCCCACCGAAGACGCCGCTGCCGCGCGTCGTGCCTCCGAAGAGATGGTCGATCGCGTGGCGCTGCTGGGTGATACGGCGAAGGGCTTCAGTGGCCTGTTCAACGCCGCCAATGTCACCCCGATTGCGGCGCCAACTGGTTCCTGGGGCACGCTGCAGGTCGCCGGTACCGCAACCTCGGACCAAATCGTCGATGACATGAACGCGTCGCTGATGAACGTGTTCAACGGCACCAATACGACTGCGTTGGCGGACCGACTGCTGCTGCCGTGGTCGAAGTTCATGCTGATCTCCACCAAGAAGATGAGTCAGTACAGCGACCTCACCATCCTGCAGTACTTCTTGGCCAACAACGTCTACACCGCAACTACCGGACAGCCGCTGACCGTGCGCGGACAGCGCGGCCTGGACACTGCCGGTGTAGGTGGTGTGGCACGTCTGGTCGCCTATCGCTACGACCCCAGCGTGCTGAAGCTGCACATGCCGATGCCGCACCGCTTCCTGTCTCCGCATCCGGCTGGCCCGCTGCGCGTGGACGTGCCGGGCGTGATGCGACTGGGCGGCCTGGACGTCCGTCAGCCGAAGCAGGTCGTCTACCTCGACGGCATCTGATCCCCACGGCCCCGGCCACGCGCCGGGGCCACATCGGAGCGAAGCATGAAGATCAAGAACAACCACAATGGTCCGCTGGGCCTGCCCGACGGCACGATTCTGCCGCCGGGCGAACAGACCCCGGTCGCGAACTGGGAGGAGCTGAAGAAGAACTCGGTGGTGCAGGGCTGGATCAAGGCCGAGATCCTGAGCATCACCGGTGGCGACGCCGGCGGCAGCGGGCAGGCCGCCGGCGGCAATTCGGGCGGCGAGGGCGGCGCCGACAAGGACGCCCTGATCGCGCGCGCCAAGGAGCTGGGCATCGACGCGAAGGGCAACTGGGGTGTGCCGAAGCTGCAGGCGGCAATCGCCGATGCTGAAAAGGCCGCCGGCGGCAATTCGGGCGGCGAGGGATGACCATGTACGGCACGCTGGAAGGCGCGAACAGCTACCACCAGGCGCGCGGCAACGCCGCCTGGGCCGCAGGCACGGAACAGGCCCGCGAGGGTGCGCTGGTCCGCGCCACGGATTACATCGACGGCCGGTACCGGGTGCTGCTCGCATCCGGCCGCTGGGCGTCAATGTTCCCTGGCGTGCGCACGGCCGGGCGGGGCCAGCCGAACGAGTGGCCCCGCACCGGCGCGATCGACTACGACGGCGATCCCATCCAGCCGGACGAAGTGCCCGACGAAGTCGAGCGCGCAACCTACGAGGCCGCGCTGCGCGAGCTGGTAGCGCCCGGAAGCCTATCGCCGGACTACGTGGCGAGCGAGGCGGTCACAAAGGAGAAGGTTGGCCCCATCGAGGTCACCTACGCCGATGCCACGGCCGCTGGCCAGGTGCCGAACCGGCCGGTGGTCCCTGCGATCGATGAGATCCTGGCGCCCTTGCTGCGGACGCCGGCGGTTCTACCTGCGGTGCGTGTCGTATGAACACCTTCTACGATCGCATGCAGGCGACGGCCACGAAGCTGATCGACCGCTACGGCTACGGCACCCAGCTGGAGCGCGACGGCGCACCGACTGGCCCGCCGCACAACCCGCAGCCCGGGCCAGCCGCGCGGCACGACTGCAAGGTGGTGGAGCTGGAGTACAGCCTGACCAACCGCGACGCCACGCTGGTGCAGCAGGGCGACAAGCTGGGCCTGATCTCCACCGCGGTGGACGTTCAGCCTGGCAAGGACGACCGGCTGCTGCTGGGTGGCCAGCTGTATCACCTCATCGACCTGCAGCCGCTCTCCCCTGGCGGGCAGGTGCTGCTCTACGAGTTCCACGCCCGACGCTGATGGCCGACTACACACCCCGCGAGCTGGAGCTGCTGGCACGTCGCCTGGAGCCGGCTGTCCGCCGCGCGTTCGAGCAAGCCATTGCCGGCGTGCGATCGCAGGTGCAGCTGGACCTACTGGCGAGCCTTCTGCAAGCAGGACAGGTGGACGCCGTCCTCGAGGCGCTGGGATTCGACGGCGAGCGTTTCTCGCCGCTGGCCGAGCAGGTGCGCCAGGCCTTCGCAACTGGTGCTGAGGTTGGCATGAAGGAGCTGCCCACTCTGTCGCTGCGGCAGCAGGTGCGCGGGCGGTACAACCCAGCCAACGACACGCCGCTGCTTCGGTTCGGGTTCGACATGCGCAACCGTGGCGTGGAGAGCTGGCTGCAGTCGAACTCCTCGCGCCTGATCACCGGCGTGGTCGAGGATCAACGCGTGCTTGTGCGGCAGCTGCTGACCCGTGGCATGGCCAGCGGTACAAACCCGCGCCAGACAGCGCTGGAGCTGGTCGGCCGCGTGGGCGAGACCGGGCGCCGCAGTGGCGGCGTCGTGGGCCTCACCGCGCAGCAGGCGCAGTTCGTGGCCAATGTCCGGCAACAGCTGGCCAGCGGTGATCCGTCGCAGATGGCGGAGTACTTCGGCCGCAAGCGGCGCGACAGGCGCCTGGACGGCATCGTCAGCCGGGCCATCAAGGCCGGCCAGCCGGTGGCACCGGCAGACGTGGAGAAGATCGCTGCGCGCTACGCAGACAGGCTCTTGGCACTACGGGGCGAGATGATCGCCCGCACCGAGTCGCTGACAGCCATGGCCGCGGGCCGGGAGGAGGCGTTCCGGCAGCAGATCGAAAGCGGTCGTCTGGCGCCGGAGAACGTCGAAGGCACCTGGTCAGCCACCGGTGACGACAGGACCCGCCACAGTCACCAGGCGATGAACGGCCAGGTGCGTCGGTTCGGTGAGCCATTCCAGACGCCCAGCGGCGCGCTGATGCGCTTCCCCGGCGACACCTCGCTCGGCGCTGGCCCGGAGGAAACCATCGGCTGCCGCTGCATGAAGAAGTACCGGGTGAACATGGCGGCGGAGGTAAAGCGTGGCCAATAAGTTCGGCAGCCAGGTCCGGGCCTTCGCGGAGAAGGCTAAAGCCATCCAGGGCGTGATCTTCCGCGAGTCGGCCACCAAGCTGATGGAGGAAGCCGGCACGCCCGAGGGGCAGGGCGGGAAGATGCCGGTCATCACTGGCACGCTGCGCAACTCGGTGGCTGCGTCGGTAGAAGGCATGCCCTCTGAGGGAGCGCAGCCCCCGGAGCTAGTGTTCGCCACCATGGAGCTCGGGCAGACCGTGTGGGCTGGCTGGACAGCGAAGTACGCCATGCGCATGGAGCACGGCTTCCAGGGCGAGGACAGCCTGGGCAGAACCTATGCCCAGGCCGGCAAGGGCTTCGCGCGCGCGGCGGCACAGCGCTGGGACTTCATCGTGGCCGAGGTCACCGCCGACGTGAAAGGACGGATGGGATGAGCGACACCGCGATCTATGACGCATTCGCCACGCTGGTGGGGCAGTTCGCTGCAGCGCAGGGCCTGGCCTGCTCGTACCCGGGGCAGGGATTCACGCCGCCCACCGGCAACAACGCCCGCTGGCTGGAGCTGCAGTGGCTCCCGAATCGCACCGAGAACTACGGCATCGAGGACGATGGCCCGTTCCTGATGCAGGGGTTCGGCCAGCTGTCGGCCTGCTACCGGCCCGGGCAGGGGATCATGGTGGGTACTGCGATCACGGACCAGATCATCGCCGCCTTCGCCAAGGGCACGACCTTCGCCGGCATGCGGGTGGAGAGGAAGCCCTGGACCTCCAGCATCATCCAGGACCCGGAGCGGATCATGCATCCGGTGACCATCCCGTGGCGGGGATTCGTTTCGGGGTAGACTCCGGCCATGAGCCCCAAGCCGCCCAACCTGCACCTGGTCAGCAGCAACGAGATCCCGAACGAGGGTGAGCTGCAGGCCATGCGCGATGCCATCACCCGCATGAAGCGGAACCGGCAACTGCTGGACGAGTTCTGCGCCGAGCAGGCGCGGTTTGTTCGGGCTGAGTACTTGGCCTACGTGGAGGCCGGCTTTACCCGACCTCAGGCCATGCAGCTGGTGGCCGCGAAACTTGGGCCATCATCCCGAAAGTGAGGGTCGCCTAAAAGGAAGGGAAGCTTCTATGAGCATGCAGATGGCACCAGATGGAACGTACGTGTTCGGCAGTCCGCAGATGGCACCAGATGGGAGCTATGTAGGAAGGGGGCAAATGCAAATGACCCCTGACGGCAAGTACGTTGCAGGAACACCCCGCATGGCCCCCGACGGTACATACGTGGCCGGCAGGCCAACAATGGCTCCTGATGGAACCTACGTCGGCGGCAACCCGATCATGTGCCCGGATGGGCGATACATCGGCGATGGATCAGGCTGATCAGAGACTTACTTAGGACACAAAGGCCCGCCCACCCGCGGGCCTTTCGCTTTTCCAACGACCCCGCCCCGTGGCGGGTTTTTTTACGCCCATCGCGAGGAGATACGGCTATGGCCGCTGAAGCAAAGACGAACGCAGGTACCAAGCTGCACATCTGCGCCACCCCCAAGAACGCCGACCTGACCGAAACCGAGTTCAAGGCCCTGACTTTCGTGCAGGTGAAGAAGGTCGGCAGCATTGGTGAGCGCGGCATCAATACCAACATCGTCCAGTACGACACGCTGGACACCCTGGTGGCGCTGAAGGGCAAGGGCATCACCAATGCGGGCGACCCGCAGGTGGAGGTGGCCGAGGACCTGACCGACCCGGGCCAGGTGGCGCTGCGCGCTGCGGGTGCGCCCAACGTACCGGACGCCTACGCGTTCAAGGTGGAACGTGCTGATGGCTCCATCGAGTTCCTGCGCGGCCTGGTCGCCGGCCCGAACGTGACCGGCGGCCGCAATGAGGACTTCGTCCTCAACACCTTCACGCTGGCGCTGAACCAGGCGCCGATCACGGTGCCGGCCCCAACCACGCCGTAACCCGAACACCCCGGGGGATAGGGCGGCCGCCTGACAAGCCGGAACTGATCCGGCCGGCTTCCCCCGGGGCTCTCTATCGGATCGCCATCAAGGATCTCGAACATGACCGAACTGACCAACATCGTGGCGGCAGAGCGCCGCCTGGACATCGTGCACCCGGCCAACCAAGAGCCGGTGGGCCTGGTGCTGATCCTGCTGCCCGACAGTCACCCGCAGGTGAAGACCGCAGCACGCAAGTCGATCAACGACCGGATCAACTACCGCGGCAAGCTGGGTGCCGAGCAGATCGAGGCCAGCCGTATCGGGATGCTCTGTGCCTCGATCGGTGGCTGGGAGTGGAAGGGGGAGCTGACCTTCCACGGGGAGAAACCCGAGTTCAACCAGCACGCCTTGCAGCAGCTGCTGAAGGAATTGCCATGGGTGGGGGAACAGGTCGACGTCGCCCTGACCGACCGAGCGGAGTTCTTTCGCCGACCTGACGAAACGGACGGCTGAGGCCGTCTACATCGCCGTCCGCTACGACATGGCGGATGAGAACGGCGAGACAAGGCGCCAGCGCAACGCGCGCTTCGGCATCGCCGAATCACCAGAGCTGGAGGTCCCGGACGCGGCTGCCCACGTCTGGGGCTGGTTCTGGGAGCTATCCGGGCGCAGGCACAGCGGTCCGGAAGCGTTGACGTTTGCTGACGTTGGCGAATGGGCCCGCCTGCTGCAGGTCGCACTTCTCCCGGAGGAGGTCGGGATGCTGATGGCGATGGATGACCAGTACCTGCGCGCGGTGCGCGAAGACCAGAAAGCCGCGCGTGAGCGGGCAATGCAGAACAACGGGAGCCCCTGATGGATATCGCCGAGCTTGGCTACAAGGTCGACAGCAGTGGCCTGGTCGAAGGCACCAAGGCCCTGGACGAGAATGCTGCTGCGGCTGATCGTGCCGGCGGCGCTGCTGATCGCCTGGACCGCGAGTACTCGGCGCTGGCCCGGACGGTCGAACGGTCCTCCAGCGCGCTCGGCGACCGTCTGGGCGGCGCACTGGACCGCATCGGAACCGGCACCGGTGCGGTGATCACCGAGCTGCAGACACTCAACCGGACCAACACCGAGATCCTGGCCTCGCTGGGGGCGCTCGACGGGAAGCTGACCAGCACCGCGGCTCAGGCGCAGGCCTATGGTGCGGCGGGTGCTGCTGCAGCGGCGTCCACTGCCCAGGTGGCAACGGCAAGCCAGCAGCTGGAGAAGCAGCTGGCCGATCAGGACGCACGGCTGAAGGGTGTGGCTCAGAGGGCCATGGAATGGGCGGCCAGCAACCGGGAGGCGAACCTGTCCGAGCGCGCCCTGGCCGAGGCTGCTCGTGACGCCGCCCTGGGCATAGACCACAAGGCGCGGGCGCTGGCCGGCGCCGGCAGCGAGCAGGACCGCATGGTCGCCCGTGCACGCGCTCTGGAAGAGGCTGAGGCGCGGGCCGCCAATCAGGTGCGCCAGGCTACCGCCGCTGCTGAGGCCCAGCAGATCAACCTGAAGCAGCTGCTGGGCCAGATCGACCCGACTGTGGGTGCGCTTAACCGGCTGGCGGCCATGGAGGATCGCCTAGAGCGTGCGCACAAGGCGGGACTGATCAATCCGGCGGTGTTCGATCAGTACCAGACCAAGATCGACGCCATGCGTGCATCGGTGCTCAACGCCACCGGCGCGCAGAACGGCATGGGTATGTCCGCGCGGCAGCTGCAGAACAACCTGCGCATGATCCCCATGCAGGTGACCGACATTACCACCAGCCTGATCAGCGGCCAGCCGGCGTGGATGGTGGCGATCCAGCAGGGTGGCCAGTTGAAGGACCAGTTCGGCGGCATCGGCCCTGCCGCGCGTGCCGTGGGCGGGTACGTGCTTGGGCTGATCAATCCGGTGACGCTGGCTGCTGCCGCGCTGGCGGCACTGGCCATGGCCGCAAAGCAGTCGGAAGACCAGCTGTTCGAGTTCCAGAAGGCCCAGATCCTGAGCGGGCAGGGCGCCGCCGTCGGTGCCGCTGGCTTCCTGGAGCTGGCCAGCAGCATTGATCACCTGCAGGGCGTGTCCCGTGGTGGTGCGGTTGATGCGCTGACGGAGACGGCGAAGGCTGGACGCTATGCCGGCGAGCAGTTCGAGATCGTGGCCGCCGCTGCTGCGCGCATGGAAGCGTCGACCGGGCGTTCGCTGTCGGCCACGGTCAGTGCATTCGACTCCATCGCAAAGGAACCGGTTGAGGGCCTGCTGAAGCTCAACGACGCAGAGCGCTTCCTGACCGCCGCGCAGCTGCAGCGCATCACTACGCTGCGGGAAGAGGGGAGGTCGCAGGAGGCCGCCAACGAGGCGATCCAGATCTATGCCAGCCACCTGGACGACGTGGCGAACCGCACCGAGGCGGTGATGCCGGCAATGTCCAAGGGCTGGCGCGACATCAAGGACGACATCGGCGGTGCTTGGGGTGCGCTGGGCAGCTTCACCAGTGCAGTGGTGGACCTTGCCGGAGAGTGGGGCGTCCTGGCTCGGATGCCACGCCTGAGCGACGTGCTGGGCCTTGGCTTGGCCGGTGGCACCTTGGTCAAGAACCTGGGTCTGCCGTCCGTCACCGAGGCGCTGAACGGCGCGGCGGCAGTCATGCGAGGCCTGCCGCCGCTGCCCAAGCCCATCGATGAGGGTGGCGCGCTGGATCCGCAGACCGCACGTGACCTGGCTGCGGTGACGCAGGAGCGCGCCTCAGCCGAGCAGGCTGCGGCCGAGGCTATCAATGCCCAGGTGGCCGGCCTCGACCGTGCCAGCGCGAAGGAGGCGGCACGGCTGAAGATCATCGCCCAGTACAACAAGCTGGCCGACAACGACGCTCGCCACTTCGACGGGTCGATGCAGCGTCTTATCGCGAAGGCGGAGGCCGACGTTGACAAGTCGTTCAATCGCCGCGACGGCCTGGGTAAGCGCAACGGTGACGACAGCGCCGCGCAGAACATGCTGGCCGCTGCCCAGCGGCAGATCGAGGCCAACAAGCAGCTGGTGGAGACCGGCGTAAAGGTGACCGAGAGCGAGCGCCAGGCGATGGCGATCGAGCAGGTGCTGGCCAAGGGCAAGAACACCATGACGGCGTCTACCCGGGCGCTTCTGGAAGCGGCCAGGGAAGAACTTCTCACCTCGGGAACGAAGGCAGCGGCGTACACCAAGGAGAAGGAAGCAGCGGAGGCACTGGCGCGGCAACAGGCCATTCTGGAGCAGGCCAGCGCCAACCGAGACCGCTCCAACGAACTGGACCTGATGGGCATGGGCCGAGGGTCCGATGCGGTAGGCATGCTCCGTCGGCAGCTTGACATCCAACGCGAGTATCAGGACGAGCTGAAGCGCATCGGCAGTCGGGATGTGGCAAGCGACAAGGCGTCGTGGGATCTGCTGGCGGCGAACGCGGCTGCCTACCGCGACAGCGAGCTGGCTAAGGAACGCGTCTTCCAGGAGCAGCGCCTGGCGATGCTGGGCGACTGGCGGGCAGGCGCGCGTCGGGCATGGGAGGAGTACGCCTTCGCTGCCAGTAACGCGCTGCAGCAGGCCAACGGCTTGATGAACAGCGCACTCGGTGGCTGGGAGGATGCCTGGGTGCGGTTCGCTCAGACCGGAAAGCTATCGTTCCGTGACATGGCCAATGCCATCGTTGCCGACTTGGCGCGCATCGCTGCAAAGCAGGCGGCCGTGGGCATCATCAATGCGGTGGCGGGCGCATGGGGCGGGGGAGTGACAGCTGCGGGCAACGCGGCGGCGACCAGCGGCACGCAGAACATCAATGCCGGCCTGCTGGCCAGCTACGGCGGTGGCCGCGCAACCGGTGGCCCTGTGGCGGCGGACGCGTTCTACCAGGTGGGTGAGGGCGGCAAGCCTGAGCTGTTCCGACAGAACGGCAGGACGTACCTCATCCCTGGCGACAACGGAGCAGTGATCCCTGCGGCCCCGACTGGGGGCAGTGGCAACACGTCCACCGGCAGCGGATCCGTGGTGAACGTGCGCGTGGTCGTCAACAGCGACGGCTCTACCGACGTGTCTGCAGATACCCCGGTGTGGCAGCGGTTCGGTAAGGAAATCGGGCAGTTGATCGACATGAAGATCAACGATGCGCAGGTCAGGTCCATGAAGGACGGTGGTGCGATGCGGGTCATGGGAGCAGGGCGATGACCGACACCTTCATCTGGAAGCCCACCAGCACGGGCGGGGGCACCATCAAGGATGTGGTGCACCGCGTCCAGTTCGGCGACGGCTACCGCCAGGTGGCGCCGGACGGAATCAACCCGCGCAGCCGTAACTACCAGCTCACCTTCACCGGCAGCAGGGCGACGATCGAGCAGATCATCGCCTTCCTCGATACGCACGTCGGCCGCTCGTTCCTGTGGGAGAGCCCACGCGGCCTGCTGCTGTTCGAGTGCACAGCGCAGGGTGAGCCATTCCCCACTGGTCTTACCTACAGCGTCACGGCCACCTTCGAACAGACGTTCCAGCCGTAAGGAGAGAACATGGCACTTCAGCCAATCAATATCGATACAGTCCAGCCGAACGGCAAGAAGGGCGATCCAGCCAGGATCGCCTTCGGGAAGGTCAACGATAACGACGCGTACCTCGATGGCCGGATCAATACTGTCGCCACAGCTGCGGCCACCGCGGACACGAAGGCGACCAATGCTGGTTCCGCAGCTGCGGCGGCCGTTCCGAAGGCTGGAGGTGAAGCCGGCGCCATGACGGGGACGCTCGTCATGCGAGGCGGCGGAACGGCAGTTCGTCGCGCGAACTTTTTCCACAACGCGAATGCTACGAACGATTTCGGAGCCAAGCTCACCCTGTCCTACAACGCCAGCAACAGCGATCTGGCCGGTGTTTTCCTGGTCCCTACGGGGCCCAACGGATTCGAGTCCCAATGCCAAGTCTGGTTGAAGGACGGCGACTTCTTCAATTCGGCCTATGTCCAGGTGCTCACGGTCACCCGAACAGCTGTGTCCTTCCGAGGCAGTGCCCTATGGCACGCGGGGAACACGACGGTGGATGCCAACAACTTCATCAAGAGAGCCTGAACATGGAGCCCACCTGCACCGCAGCGTTCAACATCCAGCCTGATGGCGGGATCGTGCTCGACGGAGACCATGCTCCTGGCACAAGCATCGGTTGCTCGTTTGATGCTTTGGGCATCGCGTGCGCTCGTGTTGCGACTGGCGTGTATCGGGTAGCTGGTCCGGGGATCAAACCGGCTACCGGGTGGCGCGCGAGCGTATACCGTGACGAGAACGACGAACAGACCATCCGTCTGGCCATCCAGCAGGAGGCGGGTGCGGTGCTCTACACGTGTACCGATCCGGCGACCGGAGAGGCAAGGGACATTGTCTACTTGCTGACGGTACGTGTCGTCGTTGACGCTCCGGAGCTCGAACAAGCCGAGGACGCGGAGGTCGATGCGCCATGATCACCGCCGATGCCCAGCAGCTCGAGCCGGGCGGCCGCGTCACCGTTTATGAACTGGACTGCACCAGCTTCGGTGCTGATCAGCTCTGGTTCCACCAGCACCTGCAGTCGGGGGTGATCTGGTGGCAGGGCCAGGAATATGGACCTTGGCCGATCAACGCTACCGGCTTCGAGCGCACCAGCGAGCAGCAGCCCAACCCACGGCTTAGGGTAAGCAACATCGATGGCCGGATCGGCGCTCTGTGCCGCATGTTCCAGGATCTGGCTGGCGCCAAGCTGATCCGCCGGCAGACGCTGGTGAAATACCTGGACGCGGCCAACTTCCCCGAGGGGAACCCGTTGGCTGATCCTGGCGAACACTTCCCGGATGAAATCTGGTACATCGAGCGCAAGGTGGGCGAGGACGACGAAACGGTCGAGTTCGAGCTGACCACGGTGGCCGACTTCAACGGGCGGGAGCTTCCCGCCCGGCAATGCACGAGGATCTGCAGCGCCCTGCTGCACGGGGGCTATCGCGGTCCCTACTGCGGCTACACCGGCTCGGCCTACTTCGATATCAACGACCAGCCAGTCGACGACCCGGCCAGGGACGTGTGCGCCGGCCTGGTCCGAAGCTGCCAACTGCGGTTCGGCCAGGACAAGCCGATTCCGCACGGTGGATTCCCCGCTGCCGGCCTGCTGCGGACCTGACGATCCGCCATACCCCAGCTCCAGACCATTCGCGCTGCACCAGCAGCACCACAGGGCTCGCCAGGCGCGGGCCTTTTCTATGGGCGAGATCCATGCAACAGAGCACCCTGCAGGCCATCCAGGCGCATGCCGTGGCCGACTACCCGCGCGAGTGCTGCGGCCTCATCGTGGCCGGCTGCGATGGGGAGTTATACGTCCCGTGCCGCAACCTGGCCACAACTCCCAGCGAGCACTTCCGGCTGCCGGCAGATGACTTTGCCGACGCCGAGGACAACGGCGAAGTGCTGGCCGTCGTGCACAGCCACCCGAACGCGTCTGCGGCTGCCTCTGATGCCGACCGCGTCATGTGCGAGGCCAGCGGCCTGCCGTGGCACATCGTGAGCGTGGGACAGTGCGTTGGGGCTGACCCCGAATGTGGCGACCTGCAGACCATAGTGCCCTGCGGCTACGAGGCGCCGCTGGTAGGCCGGCAGTTCGCCCACGGCGTGCTGGATTGCTACAGCCTGGTGCGTGATTTCTACGCCCGCGAGCTGGGTATTCAGCTCAGCCAGTACGAGCGGGAAGACGACTGGTGGGAGAAGGGCCAGGACCTCTACAGCCTAGACCGGCTGCAGGCGGAGGGCTTCGCGGTCATCCAGGGCGTGCCCCGCCGCGGCGACATGATCCTGATGCAGATCCGCTCACCGGTGCCGAATCATGCCGGCGTCTACCTGGGCGACGGGAAGATGCTGCACCACATTCACGGGCGCTTGTCTGAAACGGTGGTCTACGGCGGCATGTGGGCCGAGCGCACCCGCTACATCGTCCGCCACAAGGAGGCCGGCAATGACTGAGCGCCTTCGCACTGTCCGGCTGTACGGGCGCCTCGGCGCTCGCTTTGGCCGCAAGTTCCAGCTGGCGGTGGACAGCCCGGCCGAGGCCATTTTCGCGCTCGGCATCCTGCTGCCCGGCTTCCGGCAGTTCCTGACAGGCTGCAAGGACCAGGGCATCGAGTTTGCCGTGTTCATCGGGCGGGAGAACCTGAGCAAGGCGCAGCTGCACGATCCGCCGGGTGCCGACGATATCCGCATTGCACCGGTGCTGGTCGGCTCCAAACGTGGGGGTGCCCTGCAGACCATCGTCGGTGTGGCCCTGATCGTGGTGGCCTCCATCTACGGCGGTCCGGGCGCCGGCGCCGCAGCGGCCAAGTTCTGGGGCGCTGTCGGCGCGGCCGGCTGGAGTCTGGCCATCGGCGGCGTGGTGCAGATGCTGTCGCCCCAGCCCCGTGGCCTAGGGACGAAGGAGGCCGCCGAGAACACGCCGAACTACAGCATGAACGGGCCTGTGAACGTGCAGGCCCAAGGCAACCCCGTGCCCGTCGCCTACGGCGGCCACGACACAAAGGGGATGGTCGTCGGATCCGTGGTGATCAGCGGCGGCATCTACGCGGAGGACCAGCAGTGAACCGAGCCGTCAGCTATCAACACGATCCGCTGGCCCTGGCGTGCGTTGATGTGATCGGCGCAGGCGGCAAGAGCAGCACCAACGCCCGCACGCCGGTGGAGACCCCGGACAGCCTGCACTCGATCTCCTATGCCAAGGTGCTGGACCTGGTCAGCGAGGGCGAGATCCGGGGTCTGGTGGCCGGTAACCAGTCCATCTACCTCAATGAGGTGCCGATCCAGAACAGCGACGGCAGCTTCAACTTCAACGGCGTGAAGGTCGAGACGCGCTCGGGCACGCAGGACCAGGAGTACATCCCGGGCTTCCCGTCGGTCGAGAACGAGATCGGCGTTGGCGTCGAGCTGCGCGACACACCGGTGGTGCGCGCGGCCTCCGGGCAGGATCTGTCCGCGGTCCGCATCCGGTTCGGTGTGCCCGCCTTGCAGCGGCAGAACACCGAGAACGGTGACACCGAGGGCTATGCCGTCGAGTACGCCATCGATCTGTCTACCGATGGCGGCGCCTTCAGCACGGTGCTGAGCAACGCCTTCCGCGGCAAGACCACCACCGAGTACCAGCGCAGTCACCGCATCGACCTGCCGCCGGGCAATCAGTGGCAGGCGCGGATCCGCCGCCTTACGCCGAACGCGAACAGCTCCACCGTCGCCGACACCGTGAACGTGATCTCCATGACGGAGATCATCGACGTGAAGCTGCGCTACCCGAACTGCGCACTGGCCGCGATCCAGATCGACGGCAGCCAGTTCCAGGGCAAGCCGACCACGGCCTACCGCATCTGGGGGCGGATCATCCGCGTGCCCAGCAACTACGACCCGATCGCGCGTACCTACAGCGGGGTGTGGGATGGCACCTTCAAGTCGGCCTGGACGAACAACCCGGCGTGGGTGTTCTTCGACATGGTCACCAACGACCGTTTCGGTCTGGGCGACCGAATCCCGCTGGACTGGGTCAACAAGTGGCGCCTGTACGAGATCGCGCAGTACTGCGATCAGCTGGTCAGCGACGGCATGGGCGGCATGGAGCCGCGCTTCACCTGCAGCCTGTACCTGCAGACCCGGGAGTCGGCCCACAAGGTGCTGCAGGACATGGCCAGCATGTTCCGCGGCATCAGCTTCTACGCGGCGGGGCAGATCATGGCCTCGGCCGACATGCCGAAGGACCCGGTCTATACCTACAGCCAGGCCAACGTGGTCGACGGGAAGTTCACGTACACCGGCAGCGGCAGCAAGGCACGGCACACGGTGGCGTTGGTGTCCTGGTCCGACCCGGACGACTTCGGCCGGCAGAAGGTCGAGCCGGTCCAGCTGCAGGAAGGGATCGCACGCTACGGCGTGAACCAGATCGAGGTGACGGCTTTCGGCTGCCACTCCAAGTCGCAGGCCCAGCGCGTGGGGCTGCACATCCTCTACAGCGAGAATCTGGAGACGGAGACCGTCAACTTCGCCGTGGGTCTCGATGCCCTGAACTGCATGCCCGGTGACGTGATCCAGGTCGCCGATGCGAAGCGCGCGGGGCGGCGCAACTCCGGCCGCATCAGCGCGGCCGCGGCGAGCAGCCTTACCCTGGATGTGGTGCCGCCCTCGATGCAGGCCGGGGATCTCCTGCGGGCGACGCTGCCGGGCGGGAAGACCGAGGCCCGCACCATCAGCGCGGTCAACCCGGAGACGCGCGTGGTGACCGTCTCTGCGCCTTGGAGCGCGATCCCGGTGGTGCAGTCGATCTGGGCGACGGAGTCGACCGACCTGGTGATGCAGCAGTTCCGGGTGATCAGCATCACCGAGGAAGATGGGCTGACCTATCGCGTCACCGCGCTGCAGCACCGCCCGGACAAGTTCGCGGCCATCGATGACGGCACCCGGCTGGAGCCGCCGCCCATCAGCATCGTACCGCCCAGCGTGCAGCCGCCGCCGGCGAACGTGCGCCTGTCCTCGCATGTGGTGATCGACCAGGGCATTGCCACGCCGGTGCTGACCATTGAATGGGATGCGGCCGACAAGGCGATTGCCTACGACGTGGAATGGCGCCGGGACGATCTGAACTGGGTGCGTGTGGGGCGCGTGGGCACGGCCAGCGCGGAGGTGCGCGGGGTCTATGCGGGCAAGTACCTGGCCCGGGTGCGTGCGGTGAATGCGCTCAATGCGGTGTCGCAGCCGGCCCTCAGTGTCCTCACCGACATTCAGGGGAAGACGGAGCCGCCGCCGGCGCTGACCTCACTGACGGCAGCGTCAGTGGTGTTCGGCATCCAGCTGGCTTGGGCGTTCCCGCCCGGGGCAACCGACACGCAACGCACCGAGATCTGGCGCAGCGCTGGCCCAAACCTGGAGAGCGCGACGAAGCTGGGCGATTTCGCCTATCCCCAGAACCGACACCGGCTCGATGGCCTGGCCGCCGGCGCGAAGTTCTACTTCTGGGGTCGGTTGGTGGACCGCAGCGGCAATATCGGGCCGTGGCATCCCGCTGGCGCTGGTGTCGTGGGCGAGTCGAGCACCGACGTGACCGAGTATGACGCCTATTTCTCCGGCCTCATCAACAAGAGCGCGCTGGGGCGGGAGCTGCTGTCGGAGATCGAGAGCATCAGCAGTATCGTCCCGTTGATCTGGGCCGCAGATGCCACGTATGAGTCGGGCCAGACGGTGGTGCACAACGGCAAGATCTGGTTGTGGACCGACGCCGCCCCGGGGAACGAGGAGCCGCCTGGCACGAAGTGGAAGAGCGTCGGCGATGCCGTGGCCGAGGCCGGCGCGTTGGCCGGGCGGATCGATCAGCTGGAGCTTGACGTTACGGAGGTGGACGGCAAGGTCACGGCGGTGGGCAACCGCGTAGATGGCCTGGTGGCGCAATACAGCGCTGAGCACGCCGGCGATGGGGACTGGAACGCGGGCGATGAGGACGCGTTTGCCGGCACGATCACCACGCTGACGGTCATCGCGAGCGGAGACTATGCGCTGGGCAGGCGGGTCGATACCACCGAAGCAGCGGTAGGCGAGACCCGGGCGATGGTGCAGGCCACCTCGCAGGCTCTGGTCGACTTGGACGGACAGATCAGCGCCTCGTACAGCCTGAAGCTGCAGATTGCAGCCAACGGCCAGTACTACGCAGCTGGCATGGGCATCGGCATCGAGAACCAGCCGGACGGCAGCTACCAGAGCCAGGTGCTGTTTACCGCCGACCGCTTCGCGTTCGTCAACCTGGTCAACGGGCAGCTGACCTCGCCGTTCGTGATTCAGGGCGGCCAGACCTTCATCAACCAGGCCCTGATCGGCACCGCGTGGATCACCAGCGCCAATATCGCCGATGCCGCGATCACCAATGCGAAGATCAGTGGGGCCATCCAATCCGATGATTACGTGCCGGGGCAAAGCGGCTGGAGAATCAACAAGGCGGCGGGTGGTGGATTCGAGTTCAATGGCGCCGTCGCCGGCGGATATCAGTTGAACATCACTAACCAGGGCATTTACATCCGCTACCCGAACGGCAATCTCGCCGTGGAGCTTGGAGTGCTGCAGTAATGGTCGACATTGGGCTGAGGGTTCGGACCGAGAGCGGGTACGTGGAGACTTCGGTTACCACTAAGCTGTCGAAGAGGATCGGGTCCTACACGTTCCCGCTCTACAACCCGGTCAACTCCAACAACAAGTGGGTAGCGCCGCCGGAGGCAAATGGAGGGCTCATCGTCAATGATTTTTCTGGCGGTGAGCCCTTCTACTACTTCACCTGCGAGGGCCAACGATCGGTGTACGGAATGCTGGTTCCTTCGGTGACCATATCGGGGAACAGCATCACTTGGAGCTGGGATCCTGACGTGGTGAACTTCCACGTCAGGATGGAGATGTTTCCGAGCAAGCCCACGACGGACACCGTCGGCGGCATCACCCTTCATTACGGGGTATACAGCTGATGGCCGTCGGACTACGCGTGCGGAACCAGGGAACCGGGCAGATCCAGATTGGGGCTGGCTATCAGAATCTACAGTTGGCCAAGTCAGGGACGCTCAACACCGGAACTTTCTCCGGCGGCGGGACCGGCGGCTCGCCGCCATTTGCCTCATGGTCGCCGAGCGGGGTCCTGGCCTCAACGAGCGGGACATCGAATCTCCATGTCTGCCGCTACATCAATGACAGCGTGGCAACTACGACGGGATTCACTCTGGTTCAGACCGGTGTGACGTGTTTCGTCTACGCTTCCAACCAAGCGCCGAACAAGACGCTGGAGTACTACACATTCAATGCCACCGAGCGTGCGGCCAGTGGACCGGTTGGTCTGCGCATGCGTGGCGAAGACGGCACGGTCTTCTACGACTCCCGACGCAAGGGTCTGCGGGTACTCCAGGTGGTGGCGCTGCCAACGGTCCCAGGGCCTCCCGTAGAGATCGGCCAGTTCTTCCCAGGGACAAAGATCGGCATTGCCATCCCGTCGCCGCGCTTCTACTACTTCTCGCAGTCACAGGATCGGTGCACCATGAATGCCGACCATTTCCACATGACCAGCGACAACCGGATCTTCCTCTCGCGATTGCAGGTGACTCAACAGACCCTGATCACCAACACGTTCCCGGTGGGCGGCGTGACGATGGGGCCGCAGAACGCCACGATCTTCATCGTGGACCTGACCGAGGTGCCGCTGGGGTTCGGATGAAGAGTGCGGCGTGGCCGAATTTCAATTCAATGCCATCCGCCTAAAAGATGATTGAGGGTGATCGACGTGAGCGCTGTCACATTGTGGGCTCGCAAGACTAGATAGGATCGAGCGGCGAACAAGATGTTCGCGATTGAAGAAATGGAGCATTTCGTGAAATCGAGTCTTCTGAGTATTTCTTTGCTTCTCGCAGTTGGCGGCGCGCCCGTCGCCCATGCAAGCGGGACTGACCTTGCATCCGTGGCGAATGCGGCGGTACAGATGGATCCCAGTCTTGCTGTGCCGGCTGGTGTCACGCTGGCAGAACTCCACCGCATCTATCAAGGCAAGAACAACACCCACAGGATTCTTCACTACGATATTGCCTCGTGGGTGCGGTCGGGCTGGATGGACGAAGGGGTCATCGGGTTTATCTCCACGACACCCTTTGAGAACAGTCACCCGATTAGGGAGTGTTTCAGTCACACCCCATGGGATGGCTTCACCTCAACTGACATGAATTGTGAGGGGCAAGTCATTCCTCCCAATCAAGGGCCGATCGGCTATGTATCGTCGGTGCAGCTGCCAGGAACCGCGCCACTGTATCGATGTGCTTACACGTGGAAGGGAAAGCTCCGTCATTTCGACACCCGCGATGTTGGCTGCGAGGGAATCTCGGGCGCCCACAACGACGGGCCGCAAGGCTACGTCTTCATGTGATGTGGTAGCCGCCTAGCCTGTGGCTGGGCGGCTTCACCGTGGCACGACACTTTCCGCGGTGAGATGGTGCGCATGTGCTATTCCGCCCGGATCACCGCCGCCTGCCTTAGGACGGCCATGGCCATGTTAGGAATGACCGGCTATTGAGACATGGGAGCGGGATTGGCGCAAGGCTGTGGGGGTTTGCCAGATGGTGGATCCGAGTATCGTGGAGGATACTCAAACCGACTATAAGCAAGAGGATCAACCGTTGAGCGCTTCCATGCTTCCGAGAATTGTCGGTTTCGATGTGCCGCAGCTACATGAGCGCGTCGATTCCTCTACTGATGAGGCCATCATTGCGTTGTTGGATCTTGCGCCGGGTGCCCGCTGGACTGAACTATTCGTGAGGAAGTGCGAGGCCCTGGCATCTCAGCTCTCCTTGGCAGAAGTCCGGGTTGAAGGCTCCCGTATCTATTTTTACGGGTCAATCAGCGACTCAAGAGCGCTCGCCGATGCGGTCATGTCCATCGTTCACGTGCTGAATGATCAGCTCATGCGAGAAGGGAACGACGCAGCCTCGCGGGAAGAAAACTCCTAGGAGCAAGAGAGGCGCGACCAGCATTGACCTGCGATTTCCGCTGCGCCAGGGTGACCACGGAGACTGGATCGGGCCGCAAGTCTGCCCTTGAGGTCGTCCAGCCATTCTGCGCGTGTTCCGTGCGGGTCTCTGGTGTAGATGTCACATGCGAGTCGGATGACCGGGTCAACTTCATGGCGGAAGCTAATGGCGGGTAGCGCACCAGAGTTGAATGCCAATCCCCAATGCGTGAGTTCACGTTCGACGTCAACGAAATCCTTGTTCCTCTTGCGTTCCATGTTCTTCTCCTCTTAGAGCTGCACTGTACACCCTTGGAGGCGGCGACCTGTTCATGGCGCTTGTTCATACTGGTGCCAATCGGGCACGGCTGCGTAACAGGCTGAGGGCCATTGTGGGTTGGCAGCAGATGGCTGCATCGGAGTGAGAAATGAACAATTCCCCCCAGAACCAGAACGACCGTCCCAATTCGGATGGCGAGAAGAAGCAGCCAGGCCAGCAGGGTCAAGTGGACGGAAACGAGCTTGGCGGTGAAGACCTCGCCGGAAAGCAAGGTCAGCAACAGCAACAGCAGCAGCCGGGAGGCAAGGAGCGTGAGCAGTCGACCCATGGCCAGGACCAAAAGGGCAGTGAGGGTCGCAATAGCCGCCGTTGACGTCTAAGGAGTGGCCGCGCCCAGCGCGGCTCCTTCTGTATCAAAAGGAACGTTGATATGTCGTCCCATGCTCAAGCTGTGAACTTGATGACGAAGATCATGTATCAATCGCGCCCGGCGACCACGACGACGATGGCTCAGTGCCGGACCTGCCAAGGGCAAAGCCCTGGTGGAATGGAGTGTGCGCGGTGTTTGACTGAAAAGTTGGGAAGAGTGATTGCGAATAGAGGCGCTGCTCTTTGCTGGCTTGAGTCGTTCCTGAAAGTTCAGCGAGACGAAGCACACGTGTTCATATGTGCAAAGAGAGTTGATGCGTCAGCCTTGTAGGAGTCGCATTCTGGCCTGACATTGCGCAAGCGTATGCTCGGTACATCTAGGAGCAACGCTATGAATTTCCCGATATGCATCTACGATCGAACGGGTACTGGGCTCCGGCTTCCTTCCGAGTGGTGGATCGATCTGCAGTCAGATCTCCCCGCGCTAGTGAACGGTAGTGAGCGCATAGATCTGCCACGTTCCTCTAAAGATGAGCGCCCTCGCCTGGACCCTGAGGTTCTCAGTGATCTATCCAGACGAATCCGGGGCTCGCAATGGCTAGAGTAGATCCAGCTCAACCGCCAGGCGTGCGTTGGCTTTTCTTCCGACTCCGCAATGGTCAGTCGATCAGCCCGGCTAGGCTAATGTCTGTCTGGTGCGAAGCTACCGAATCATCCGAGTGCGCAGTCCGCCGCGAAATCATTGACGGCGCCGGCTACGTGTATGCTCTCTATGCGCCGAATGGATTGCGCTCTCCCCGTCGTGTGGAGTTGCGCATGAGGGCACTGCTGGAAGAAGCCGGGTATGCCTTCACGATGGGGAGCTTGGCTGGGAGGCACCAGCCGACGGCTGAGGTGGAACGCTGACTATGTCACCCGACTTGGCCACGAAGACCGGTCTGGGCAGCATGTGTTGCTGGGTCGTCGTGCCTTAAAACGTGGTCGCATTCGACCAAGCGCGCGTTACTGACCGCTTGCCGCTTGCGGCATCCTGCGCATGCGAGCAGGGTGCCTCCTGGCATGGTCTCCAAGCCAGGTGTTCTGGAATGCGTGATGTGCCGGCAGTGGTTGCAGCGTACGCTGATTGCGTTCACGCGTTCGATATTGCCTTCATCGCGACGCACCACATCTATATCCAGAACGTAGAAAAGGCCAGTGTCGGGCATTGCTTAGTACCTAGAACTTTCGTGCATGGTGCATGTAGCTGGGCCTGCATCATGTGACGAAGTTCCGAATTCAGCAATACGCGAACCTGACGCGTTCAGGGCGCGTCCGCCACCTCGCGCTGACATGAACCCGTTGCTGGTAGGCTGGTCCCCGTCAAGGAGGTGTGCCATGCCCATCAGGGCGGTTGTATACGTTAGCAGCGCCGGCGAGGACATTGCCAGCGACAAGCTAGGCCTGTCCAGCGGAAAGCTCGACCAAGTTGTGGACGACGCGGCCCGGTTCAACCGTAACGCTGGAGTTACGGGGGTGCTCCTCTTTGATGGTGAGCGCTTCCTCCAGTACTTGGAGGGGCCAGAGGATGGATTGTCAGTTGCCTATTCCCGCGTGTTGGGTGCGAGTAGCCATAACGGGATCGTAGAGCTGCAGCGGGGCAGGGTGGGCCAGCGTCGCCTGCCGTTCTGGCCGATGAGATGGCTGCCCGTTGAATCGGATGAGCTTGGGCGTGTGGCCCATGCGGACTGGACCCGATTCAATCAGCGAGGCGATCACCAGGCACCCTATGCGACTGCCATGGATCTGTTGGTCGGGCTGGTGGAGCCGTACGCCATCGCAGTCTAGCCTCTGTCGGCGGGCTCTCCGATTTGCTCGGTCAGAACCGTTAGCGATTGCTGGAAGGCGGCGGCGAAGAGAGCGCCGCCATCGTGTTTGTGCTTCGCCGCGATGCTGGGTAGCAGGCGCAACCAAGTATCGGTCAATTGCTCGGGCGCCGGGTGGGTCAGGACAGATACCCGCAGCGCGTACTCCATTGCCTTGAGATACCCGCGATGGACCTCAATCGCAACTTCGCAGGAGTGGACTCGGTCTAGCAGTTCGGAGATGCCATCGGTCATTTTGGGTCCTCGATATCGAGTGGTTCGTCGGGCTTGGGGTCCAAGAGCGCTAGCAGCTTTTCGCGACGACGCTGCTCGAGCCAGTGATGCCAGATCTCCATTTCGTCCATCAATCCTGTAGCTCCGCAAGCTGGGCACTTCAGGGTCGTGCCCCTGATGTCCGTATGGAATCCAGCATCGTGGGCCAGTGATGACCTAAGCCCACAGTTCTTGCAGGTTGAGCGCACCTGCTCCAGGCGGATGATTGCGCCATTTCGCGCAAGCAGGGGCAGGATCGAGTGGATCCTGAACGCATTGGGAGGGTGCATGGCCGTGCCGTTTAGGGGCTGGACACGGGAGCAAAGGATTCTGCACCGGAGAAGAGCCGCGAGACAGAAGTGTCTACCACATGATGTGAACCTCGCATCACACCAAGCTCAAGTGGACTCTCGCGCTTACTTCCCTGAGCCTCGGGGCTGGTGGACTCGAAGCGCTCACGCTGCCATATTTCGCAGAACTTCCGGCTGCTTTCTAAATGAGCATCCTCAACGTTCTGCTCACTCGTGACCACCTGGTCGTCGCGGTAGACACTCTGGCAGTGGATTCCCGGACAGGGGCGCATTCTGCGGGGGCGAAGCTGCTGCTGATCCCTCAGCACAACCTGGTGCTTGCCACTCGCGGTTCCACCCAGTTCTTCCTTCGCATCTATGAGCTGGCGCTGCAGGCGAGCTTCCGCGCAGATTTCACGATGGAGCAGCTGTCCGCCGAGCTTGGGTCGGTGGTGGACCAGCTCTGGCCGAACTATGAGAAGGCTGTTGCCGAGGCCGGCCTGCCGATCGAGCAGCTCGGGACCGAGCTGGTGCTGGGTGGTTGGTCGCCGAAGAACGGCCGGATGATGGCCACGGGGTACGCCAAGAGCGACAGTCAACGCTCCTGCTTGGTGCAGGCTATCGCGGGCCAGCTGGCGTCACCCGGGGAGCCGCTCCGGGCATTGACGCCGAGCATGGGCCAAGCCGATCTGATGGCCCACGCGCGCCTGCAGGCCACTTACCTCAATGAGCAGATGGACCGGCAGGTGGCGGGAGGCCGGCTGTTAGCCGGCTTCCTGAAAGCGGGGCAAGCCGTGATCAAAGATCTAGGTGAGCTTTAGATCTTCGGGCGTTAGCCCGGCCAAGGCGAGGATCTTGTCCTGCCTCATCTGCTCGGCCCAGAGAGTCCACGCTTGGTCTAAGGTCAAAATCCCTGTCACCCGGCATGCCGGACACGTGAGTTCCACCCCTCCTTCCACCTCGACAAGGCCATACCCTCTGGACATACGGGACTCGTCGCCGCATGAACCGCACTTGGCGTGCAGAGTTTCGACTTGCTCGATCGTTCCGTTGAGGCGCAGCAGCGGGCGGATCCGAAGGACCCGGAAAGCTGTTGGGGGTGTCATGTGTCGTGCCTGTAGGGGGCTAGACACGGGGGCGAAGGATTTCGCGCCTGAGAGGAGCCAGATGCGTCAACCATACAGCATGAATCGTTAAGAACTTCGTGCTGGGCAAATTCTCTTCGACGCCTGGACGGCAAGCAGCTCAACCCAGAGCGGATCAACTGCGCCACGCCAGTGGCCATCCCGAACGACTCAGACATGTGCCTGCGGCTTCGCAGGATCTGCGACCGCCTGCTGGCCGCGTTCCTGCAAAAACAGCCAGCCGTCGTGAAGGATCTTGGGTCGCTGTAAAGCAGTGTCCCCGCTCGCGCGGGGACGTGTGAAGCACAGGTTCGAGCTACTGGCAGACGTATTCTTGGGAACTTTCGTAGAACCTGTCGTAGAAGTCGTCGGGCATGTGACCGGAGCCGAAGTAGACGAGTTCTCTGCGGTAGAGGTGGCTTACGCCATAGATCCCGGGCGAGCTACAGGTCGCCGGCATTGGGCCTTGGTAGGTCTGACCGCCGAAGGTATGGTGATTCTCTTCGCAGGAGTAGCCGCCACCAACGCCTTGGGGATCCGGTCTGCATGTGCCGCCGGAGCCCTTCATCTCCTGAAAACCGGTGTATGGGTCGGTTGGGCACGAGCCGAACCCTTCCGAACCCCAGTCGCCGTACAGGTAGACGCCGCTCGGCCCATCCACGCCGCCCTGGCAGAAGTTGGTATAGGCCACTGGGTAAGGCTGGATAGTTTCCGAATCCACCCAGAGTACGCGGCCTGTCGGCACCCATTGGCCGGCGAAGGCGCTCGGGGCAAAGCCGGCTGACAACAGAGCAAGTGACATGCCCAGCATGAGGTGGCGAGGGGTTGCGCGGGCAGTTCTGCAATCGCTTTGCATTGAGTTCACTTCCATCTCTCCATGAGTAGGGTAGTGCTGCACTGCCCGCGCAAGGTCGCAACCCCTCATCAGGGGTGCAATCAGAAAACCGGCCATCTCGGTGTAGGTAAAGCCCGACAGAGGCGGGGATGTGACACGCGTCCGAATGTGACCGATTCAGACATGTGCCCGGCGCTTCGCAGGATCTGCGACGGCCAGCCGTATCCTTCCAGCCATGCAGTACTCCCACGGCTTCCGCACCGCCCCAATTCCCTCTGGCTGGGTCCAGACCGGCGAGCGCTGGGCGCTCTGGTACAACGGCCGCGAGACGGCCAGCGTCACGCCCGACGGCGGTCCTGGGGTCCGACTATGGATGGAAGGCCAGAAGATGTGGCAGGTGAAGGAAGTGCGCGCCGCCAGCGTCCGACAGGCGAAGCGCTACGCCGAGCGCTGGTGCGCAGCACGTCTGTATCCCGAGCTGCCTCTGCGTGAGGCCGTCGCCCGGCTGATCGACAGCATGCCGATCCAGTTGCCCCCGCCGCTGCCCGGCCTGCCGCCAACCCGCGAGCAGCAGCAACAGGCCCGGCGTCTGGCCGAGGCCGGGACTGCCGAACTGGAGCGAATCAAGGAAGCGCTGGAGCCGCGCCGACCGCCGAAGGAGACCAAGCCCAGGGCGAGGGATCCTATGAAAGCGTGGGTCAGGGCGGGGCGGGCGCAGCTCCGGGGCGGTTACTGACCAATGGCCGGTTAGAACGCGGCGTCGATCTGGTGCAGGATCAACGCTAGAAGTGTTGTCCGATACCACCGTTCCATGGGGTCTCCCATCCAAAGGTGCGCAAAGTCTAACAGCGGGATTTGGTTGTGCCGGGCAATGAGACACGGCAGGTCAGGGAAGCGCTGGGACCGGCCGCTGCGGCAAACCACTTTAGGCTAGGAGCAACCATCATGGAGTCTCTATTATCAGCTTGCTATGGAGATATCGGGCGGAAGTAGGTCCGATGAAAAGAATACAGATTCGTCAGCTCTATACATTCTCTGGGCCGAGTAGTTTAGGCTGTATCTAATGCTCCTGCTTCGGGAATACATTGACTGTATCTCGGGGGCGCTGTCATAAGAGACAATCCAGCTAGTTCTGAAGCTGCCGGATTGCAGGAAATTCGCTATGCGCGCATGATCGTGCGGAGCATAGTAGTTTCGATACAATCCCTTTCCCTTTACGAAGTACGGGGGGTCGAGATAAATCAATGAACTACTTGGCAGGAATTCTTGGCAGCGCTGGATGAGGCTAAGGGCGTCCTCGCAATGGACGGTAATGCGGTTGGATTGCTCCGCAATTTTCTCAATTCTGGACTGAATGACGTCCTTCTTGAAGCGTGCGTCTATCTTATAAGGCCCGTTTTGATCAAGGCCGCCAATAACTCCTGCCTTTAGAATTCCAGAGCGATTGGTCCGGTTCATGAAGAGCGTTGCGAATCCTTTCTCCACAACAGAAGCATCAATTTCTCCACGGAGAATACTCCTCCAATGAAGCCACTGTTCTATTGATACGGGTGTTGCGCGGAGAAGTCGTAACAGCTCGTCGGGATGCTGTGTTACGGATATCCAGAATGAATATACGGCCGGATCAATATCATTGATGTGGATGTGCTGAACCACATCTTCTAATAGAAGGCAGAGGGCCACGCCGGCGCCTCCTGCATAAGGTTCCAGGTAATGTCCTGCCAGGTTGTTTTTCCGCATAACGTCAATGACAAAGGGCGCGAATGCACCTTTGCCGCCTGGGTAGCGTAGCGGGGTATACAATCTATTAGAGAACAATGCCTATCCAGCGTCGATGGGCGGGATGCCTACCTTTAAGTTTATACTATTTATCCGATCTACGAAAGAGGCTCTAAATTCGGTTGTGTCGATCGTATGTGCGTAGTGTGTAATGTATTTCTTGAACTGGGATGGGCTGGAATTTGCCCACTTTTTGCAGGACTCAACTGTGACAATGTTATCGTTCAGGATGTCTTTAAGGGTTAATGACGCGATTCCGGATGCCTTAAAGCTCCTAAGGAATGAATCTCTTTCCTTCTTGAACTTTGTAAAGAAATCATCGTCATTGTCTAGCGAGCAAATGAAATGAACGATCCTCTTCTCGAGCGCCACGCCATCTGGATCCGGAAGTCGGATAAAAGATTTTTTATCTTTTATCTTCGCAAGTTTGGTATCTGATACGTCGCCGTCAAAGATGACGAAGGCATGCTCGAGAAGGATTGGGTAATTTATGCAGATGCTTGCGAGAGACGTGTACGATGTGCCGGGAGTCTTCGATTTCGGTGCGAGTGAGCTATGCAAGGAAACTAGTTTGAGTATGTCTCTCTTGCCAATGCAGCATCGAATGAAATGCATGGCAATATCATCTTCGCAAAATACTCTTACCCTTCTGGCTTCTGCGGCTTTCTCGGGCGTCTCCAAGGTTAATTCGGAGTAGGCCTGTTCGTAGGTGGGGTTCTTCAGTATTGGTGTGTTGCCCCTTCTTGCCTTTGCCTTGCTGATGAAGTTTACAACGATCCTCTTGGCGTCCAAGCTCGCTTGATGTGCAAGGTAAGCGTGTTGAATCAGGTGCAGAGAGTGGGTCGTTATAACCACCTGGACACTATACTGGTGGGCCCATCTTAGTAGATAGTCAAATAGCTGGATCTGCGCTACCGGATGCAGGCTTGCCTCAAACTCGTCTATACACAGAATGCCGTTGCCATTTGGTTTCTGTACTTCCGCACGCATGAATCCGATCAGACGATTAAAGATGGCGCCGAGATTGTCTTCGCCTGAAGAGATTGCTCTCCAATCGTACGTTGCGCCATTGCCAGATGGAGCAAAGGTAGTTTTTAGCTTGGGCTGAACGATAGGTGAGAAATTTTCATATGCGCTGCTCGGAAACACTGATTCATAGAAGTGCTTGAGCTCGGTCGCCTCTTCAGTGCTAAGCTCTTCAGTCGTGTCTGGCTGCGCCTTTGTATCTACCATCGGGTAAAGGCGCTTTAGATTAAGGAACGAGGTGTTGTAGTTGAAGTTGCCGTCGCCTGCGTCTGCGCCAGAAACAACAATGCGATGTCGATTAGTCTTCTTTGCAACATAGTAAATTTTGACTTCCTCAGCTAGTGTCCCCTTGCTTGTTTCTAGGACCATCTCGTAGCTGTAGTCTTCTTTATCATGTTCTGGCGAAAGGCTGAAGACTTCTGAGTAGCTCGTTTTAAGAGGGGATCCAAACGCATCTTTCGCGCTGCCAGTGAACGGGTGCGCAATCAGTCCCATCAATGACGTCTTCATCGTCCCGTTTCTTCCGGAAATAATCGTCATCCTGCTCCCGAGCTCAATGGTTTGAGTTCGAAGGGAGCGAAAGTTTCCGATTCTTATGCCATGGACGCGCAGAATAGGGATGTTCTTGTTGCTCTTGAATCCGAGTTCTTTTTTTCGCTTTCCCTGCTGAATTTTTTCCACGTCTTCCCCTGATTCCTATTGCAAATTGATCAAATGTGCAGACGGTTCGCGTCCTGTTGGCAGATGTTCAGTCAAACGTCGGGGGATTGCAACGAAGGCATCATGATGTATCACCCGCGGGACAGCAAAAATTTGCCCAGGCAGCCATCATGAGACGCCTCTTCTCCAGCATGGATCCTCGCTTGTAAGCGGCTTTGGCCTTATCGCGGACCTTGTGCGCGAGTGCTGCCTCGGAAAGATCGTCAAGAAAGTCGGTGGTCTCCCTAGACCGGTCTTTGAAGGTCGACCTGAACCCGTGGATGGTCACGTGGCCAAAGCCGATAGGTTTGAACAGGGCTAGCATTGCGTTCTCGCCTACACGCTCATTGCTGACGCCGTTGGGCAACAGCAGCCGGAACTCTGTGTCAGCCTGGTCCGAACGGCTTCAAGCTTACACTCGAGCCTCTGCGGCAGGGAGAGTTGGACCGATCCATGCTAATCACCGGAGGGTGGGATCAGAGCTAACCGAGGGACGCCCGCTAGACCTGGGCGAGGCCAGGGCTACAGCAGCTGCGGCGGGGTGTTTGAGCGAAGCTGGACCCAAGCCGGTCCCAGCAATCTTGCAAGTCATTGATTTAACGCGCGGTGGAAGCCCCCTCCTAAGGGGAAGGTCGCCCGTTCGAATCGGGCCGGGGTCACCATCCACGCGCTGCCCGGGACGCCCTTCTTCGAGCGCTACAGCAGCTCCAGGCCGCGCAGTACCTGCGCCACGTGCGCACGCTCTTCGCCTCGCAGCCCAAGCAGCGGCCGTGGCAGGCAGTCCTCCGCACACAGGCCCATCAGTGCCGCCGCGCATGCCATGACGCGGATGCCACCGAAGCGGTCGTACAGCGCCCAGAGCGGCGCCAGCCTCGCCGACACGGCCTGCGCCGTCGCCATGTCGCCGGTGCCGGCCGCGCGGGTGATCTGCTGCACCACCCCGGGGAACAGCCCGCCGGTTACCGAGTACCAGCCATCGCAGCCAGCGGCCAGCCCGCGCACGGCGGCTGCGTCGCCGCTGATGCCCAGCGTGACATGCGCTGGAAGATGGGCGCGCAGTGCGGTGACGCGCGCCGCTGCTTCGGCAGGATCGTCGGAAAGGCGTGGGATCTTGATCGAGGCGATGTTGGGCAGGGCGGCGATCCGCCCATGCAGTTCATCGCTGAACCGGAAGTGGGTGGTGCCGGGATTGTCGTAGACACAGATCGGTGTGCCCACCGCCGTGCACACCGATTCGAAGAGCGTGTAGACCTCGTGCTCCTTCAATGGCTGGTAGGACACGGGTGCCAGCAGTAGGCCGGCTGCACCCGCATCTTCCGCGTCCCGGGCCAACGCCAGCACATCGCGGGTGCGCAGCGCACCGATGCCGACGATGACCGGGACATCGCCCGAATGGGCCAACGCTTCGCGCAGCACGCGCATGCGCTCGGCCTTTTCCAGGTAGGCGTAGCTGCCGGTGGAGCCGAGCACGCCCATCGACCCCACGCCAGCGGCCGCGAGACGCTCGACCAGCCCGGCGAAGGCGTGCAGGTCGATGCTCGATTCGTTCATCGGCGTAAGAGGAAAGGCGCTGAGGCCGTGGATCATGGCTAACCCCGAAGGCAGAGGGCGAAGGGAGGTTGTCTGCAGCGGCGACCCTGGACGGCTGGCATTGTTTATTGTCCTAGGACAAAATTCAAGCGCTGCCGTGCAACGTGATCCGGCCACCGGGATCGCGCACCATGGCGGCCATCCTTCCTTGCGGGCACGCCATGAGTGAGTACCTTCGCCCCGTGCAGCCTCCGCACTTCGCCGCCATCGGCGCGTGGCTGGATTCGGCCAGCGCAACCCGGCGCTGGGCCGGTCCCGGCGTGGCGTATCCGCTCGTGCCGGACGCATTCGCGCACGCACTGCAACTGCAGCAGCGCCCGGGCTGGGTGCTGCTGGATGCGCATGGCCACTGCCTTGGTTTCGGCCAGTACTGGCCAACGACCTCCGGCACGCTGCACCTGGGCCGCATCATCGTTTCGCCGCGGGCACGCGGGCGTGGACTGGGACGTGTACTGATGCAGGCGCTGATGGCGCAGGCGTTGCAGTCGCCCGGGGCGGAGCGGCTGACCCTGCGTGTCTATCGTGACAACGTCGCGGCGGTGACCCTGTACCGCGACCTAGGCTTTCAGCCGATGGAAGACGCTTCGACGCCGGAACTGCTGTTCATGCAGCACCGTGCCGGCTGAGTGGTGATCACGCGCGCAGCACGGAAGCCTGTTGCGCCTGCCATTGCTCGCGGGTGATGCGGCTGATGTGTTCGGTGCGGTAGTCGCGGAGGAAGCTGTTGAACTTTTTCACTTCGGTATGGTGATGCTGGAAACCGCATTTGCTCTGTACGCTCAGGGACTGCAGGTTGTCGGCGAAGTAGCCGCACCACAGTGCGTCCAGGCGCAGGCCGAGGAAGGCGTGCCGCATCACTTCGCGCACTGCTTCGGGCACCAGGCCGCGCCCCCAGTACGGTACGCCGATCCAGTAGGCGATCTCGCCTTCGCGTTCGCCGATCTCGAAGTTGCTGTCGGCACCGATCAGGATGCCGACGCAGCCGATGGCGTGGCCATCTTCGCGGCTCTGCAGGGCATAGACCTCCGGCCGGTTGAACACGGTGCGGATGATCCCGGTACTTTCCTCGACGCTGGTGTGGGCTGGCCATCCGGCGATGGGCCCGACGCGCAGGTCGCGGGCGTATTCGTACAGGTCGGCGGCGTCGGTGTCGCGCTAGGGGCGCAGGATCAAGCGTTCGGTATGCAGCGGCATGGCCGTTCCAGGGGCAGGGAGAGAGCGCACAGGCTAGGCCGCGTCGGGCGGAGGGCACAGGGCGGGACCTTGATGGTTTCGGTACTTTTCACAACTCCCCGGCGTTGCCCGGTATGCTGTGCCGCGGAATGCAGCCGGATCGGCCAATGGACCGCATACCCCAGCTTCTGGATCAGGACGAATCGATGCGCCTGGAGGTCAGTACGCTGGCCGAGGGGCAGGGGGTTCCGCTGTCGTTCGGGCACGCGTATCTGGCGGTACTGGTGTGCGTGTCCGGGCGTGCGCGCTTCGCACTGAACTTCCGTGAGGTGGCGGTGCAGCGGCACGACGTGCTGGTGCTGGCCGAGGACACGCTGGCGCTGCTGCGGAAGCGATCGCGTGGCTTCCTGGCGGTGGTCTGCCTGATGCCGAAGGCGCTGGCGTCGGAGGTGGCCTACGTACTGCCCAGCGCGCTGTTCAAGTTCCTGCATGAGCATCCCCATTGCGTGCCGTCGCCGCTGGAGGTGCCGCTCCTGCAGGGCTGGCTGCAGCAGCTGATGGACGCGCAGCATACTGGGGGCCGCTATCGGCACGTGATGCTGCGCAATCTACTGCAGACCTTTTTCCTGAAATTCGCCACGCTGTTGCCGGCACAGAAGGGGGCCGCAGCGTCGGTCAGCCGGCGCGAGCGCCTGGCCTGGAATTTCTGGGAACTGGTCGGCCAGCGCAGTACCCGCCAGCGCGACGTGCAGTCTTATGCCGATGCGTTGTGCATCACGCCGTTCTATCTTTCACAGCTCACCCGCGAGTGCTTCGGTGAAACACCCAAGGCGTTGATCGACCGCCAGGTGGTGCTGGAGATCAAGGCGCTGCTGAGCTACAGCGAGCTGCCGATCGGGCGCATCGCCGAGCGATTGTGCTTCGAGGATGCGTCCTACCTGTGCCGCTACTTCCGGCGGCACACCGGGCAGTCGCTGACCGGCTACCGCCGTGCGGGGCAGGGCGGCCCTAGTGGGATACGAACAGCGGTGCCGGCACTTCGGGCAGCAGATCCCCGGTAACCCCGCCGAGCATGCGTTCGACCACGCAGTCGCGGCGGTAGGGCCCCGGCACCCGCAGATCGGCTTCGCCAGGCCTGGCGAAAGGTCAATCCTGCTTCAACAGCTCGACCAGCTGGCGCAGGCGATAGGGCTTGGGCAGGAACTCCACCTGCTCCGGCAGCGGCGGCAGCTGCGAGCGCGCATAGCCGGAGGACAGGATCATGCGTGCCTGCGGCTGTTCGCGGGCGACGTGCTCGCTCAGTTCGATGCCGGACATGCCGTTGGGCATGCTGACATCGCTGAACACCACGTCAAAACGCGCCTCGCCCTTGAGCAGCTCCGCCGCCTCGTGGCCATCGGCGGTGGTGGCGACCTCGATGCCGAAATCGCGCAGGGCCAGGCCGATCATCTCGCGCAGATCGTTCTGGTCCTCCACCATCAGTACGCGGATCGGTTCATCGGTCATGGGTTGCTTCCTCTGATGCGGGTAACAGCAGGCTTACCGTCGTGCCGACACCGGGCGTGGTGGACACATCGACGAAGCCGCCGCTCTGGGTAGTGAAACCGAACACCTGGCTCAGGCCCAGGCCGCTGCCCTTGCCGATGTCCTTGGTGGTGAAGAAGGGCTCGCTGGCGCGCTCGGCGATGTCGGCCGCCATGCCATGGCCTTCGTCACAGACGCTGAGGGTGACATAGCCGCGTTGCAGCGTAGTGTCCGCATCCGGGTCGAGCCGATGTTCCAGCGCGGTGCCGATCAGGATGCGCCCGCCATCGATGGTGGCCTCCACGGCATTCGCCACCAGGTTGGCCAGGGCAGCCTGCAGCTGCATCGCGTCGGTGCACACCTGCGGCAGGCCCGGCGTGAGGCAGGCGTCCAGCGTCACCGTGGGCGGGCAGGCGCGCTGCAGGCCCGGCAGCCATTGCTGTACCAGCGTGTTGATGTCCAGCGGTTCGCGGATCAGGGTCTGGCCCGTGCTGAAGGCCAGCAGCTGGCGGGTCAGCAGGGCGCCGCGGTCGGTGGCTGCCTGCGCAGCGTCCAGCAGCTCGGCGGCGCGTGCATCGTCACCGCGGACGCGTAGCGACAGCAGGTCCAGTGCGTTGCCGATGGTGGTCAGCAGGTTGTTGAACTCGTGCGACAGGCCGCGGCTGAGCCGGCCGACCGTCTCGAACTGCTGGGTGTTGCGCAGCGCACGCTGGGCATCGCGCAGCAGTCGCTGCGCCTGCCATTGCTCGGTGATGTCGCGGGTGATCTTGACGAAGCCAAGCAGTTCGCCCGCTTCAACGACCGGCTCGATGACCACGCTGGCGCGGAACGAGGAGCCGTCGCGGCGTACCCGCCAGCCCTCGCTGGCAACATGGCCCTGCTGCGCCGCGAGGCGGAGCAGGCGCTGCGGTTCGCCGGCCTCGCGCTCGGTGGCCAGGTAGAAGCGACCGAAGTGCGTACCCACCACTTCATCGGCTGAATAGCCCTTGATACGCTCGGCGCCCGGGTTCCAGCTGCAGACGATGCCTTCAGGATCAAGCAGGTACAGCGCATGGTCGCGCACGCTGTCGATCAGCAATCGCAGTTGTCGGGAAGGGTCCGTCAGCACGGACGTCGTAGAGGCAGCTGCGTCCACGTGTAGATAAGTGTTACCCCTGTGAGGGACGTGAAGCTAGGCATTCAAGTGTGAAGGATGCGTGCACACCTGACACGTGCCATTTGTCCTGTGCGGCTGAATGCGACACGGAGTACCATCTTCCACCCTTTGCCTTCTGGAACCGACCTGCATGCGTCCTGGTGCGACTACGCGTGACCGCTGGATCTGGATGACCTCTGCCGTATTGCTGGCGGCGACCATCGCGCTGGAACTGGTGGTACCGCTGGGATACGCGGTCTGGCTGGCCTATTTCCTGGCCGTGGGCGTCACGGTGTTCCAGCGCAGTGCGCGCGCGCCGTTCGTGGTCGCGATGATCGCCTGTATCCTGCTGGTGATCGGCTTCAACGTGGCGCCCGCCAGCAACAACTCGTCGTTCTCGTTCGTCAACCGCACCATCGGTGGCTGCGCCTTCCTGATGATCGCGCTGATCGTCTCGCGCGCCATCCAGGCCCGCCGCCAGGCCATGCGCGCGCTCTGGCTGCAGGAGGCCGAGAACGCGGTGGCGTCGAGCCTGCGCGGTGACCTGGGGCCGGAGCAGATCGCCGAGGCGGCTGCGACGAGCCTGGCCGGGCAGCTGGACGCGGAGGTCGGTGCGGTCTATCGGCTGGAAGGCGGACGGCTGCAGCTGACCGGTGGCATGGCGCTCCCTTCGGGCGCGCCGGCCTCGCTGGCCCTGCACGAAGGGCTGGCCGGGCAGGTCGCTCGTGATGAACGGATCCGCCACCTGCATGGCGACGATGCCGCCGTGCTTGAACTGCAGACCAGCCTGGGCCGGCTGCCGGTGCGCGAGCGCATCCTGGCGCCGCTCAGCAGCGATGGTGCCGTGGTCGGCATCATCGAACTGGGCCGCGCCCGGGTCGGTGAACAGCGTGATCTGGATCGCGAGCTGCTGGAGCGCTGTGCCGAGACCATCGGCCTGGCGCTGCGCGCATCGCTGTTGCGTGCGCAACTGGTGGTGCTGCTGGAAGAGTCGCAGCGCCAGGGCGAGGAGCTGCAGGCCCAGCAGGAAGAGCTGCGCGTGGCCAACGAGGAGCTGGAAGAGCAGAGCCGCAGCCTGCTGCAGTCGCAGAGCCACCTGGAAGAACAGCAGGCCGAGCTGGAACAGAGCAACGTGCAGCTGGAAGAGCGCACCCACGAGCTGGAGGCGCAGAAGCAGGCGCTGCTGGTCGCGCAGAGCCAGCTGGTGCGCAACAGCAACGAACTGGCCGCGACGTCGCGCTACAAGTCCGAGTTCCTGGCCAACATGTCGCACGAACTGCGCACGCCGCTGAACAGCTCGCTGATCCTGGCCAAGCTGCTGGCCGACAACAAGGACGGCACGCTCACCGAAGAACAGGTGAAGTACGCCCGTGCGATCCTCTCGTCCAACAACGATCTGTTGGCACTGATCAACGACATCCTCGATCTGTCGCGCATCGAGGCCGGCCATGTCGAACTGTCCGATGAAGTGGTGGTGGTCGACAGCGCGCTGCAGCGCCTGCGCGAGACCTTCGAGCCGATGGCGCGGCAGAAGGGCCTGGCCCTGCAGATCGAAGCCGATGCGCTGGCACCGAGCCAGCTGGTGGTCGACAGCCAGCGGCTGCAGCAGATCCTGAAGAACCTGCTGGCCAACGCGGTGAAGTTCACCGAGCACGGAAAGGTCAGCCTGCACGTGCGTGCGGCCGGCAATGGCCGCATCCGGTTCGAGGTCTGCGACACCGGCATCGGCATCGCCCGCGAGCAGCTGGACGTCATCTTTGAAGCCTTCCGCCAGGCCGACGGCAGCACCCGCCGTCGCTACGGCGGTACCGGCCTGGGCCTGTCGATCTCGCGCGATCTGGCCGAGCGCATGGGCGGCCAGATCCAGGTCGACAGCGAGCCCGGGCGCGGCAGCTGCTTCATCCTGGAGCTGCCATTGCAGGGCGCCCCCGCGGCGAGCGCAGCCGAGGCTGCCGAGGTCCCCGTGGCAGTGCCGGCGCCGGCACGGACACCGGCCGTGCTGCCGCCCGCGCCGGTGCGCGCTGCCACTGCGTCGGCGCCGGCCACTGCGTCGGCGGGCGTGGCCGACGACCGCGGCCGCCGCCAGCGCGCCGGGCGCCTGATCCTGGCGGTCGAGGACGATGCCACGTTCGCCGAAGCACTGGTGGCCCTGGCCCATGAACTGGACTTCGACTGCGTGGTGGCGGGTACGGCGGAAGAAGCGCTGACACTTGCCAGTGAGCTGCGTCCAAACGGCATCCTGCTTGATATCGGCCTGCCGGACGTGTCGGGCCTGAGCGTGCTGGAGCGCCTGAAGCGCAACCCCGAAACCCGCCACATCCCGGTGCATGTGGTCTCGGCAACGGACCGCAGCCAGGTGGCGCGCGAGCTGGGCGCGATCGGCTTCGCGATCAAGCCGACCACGCGCGAGCGGCTGGTGACGGCCATCGAGCAGCTGGAACAGACCAGCCAGCGCGACGTGCGGCGCCTGCTGATCGTCGAGGACGACAGCGAGCTGCGCAGCAACCTGGAACTGCTGCTGGGCCGCGACCAGCTGCAGATCGTCGCGGTGGGCACCCTGGCCGGCGCACTGGAACAGCTCAGCACGGTCACGTTCGACTGCATGGTGATGGACCTGTCGCTGCCCGACGGCAGCGGCTACGACCTGCTTGAACACATGGCCGGCAACGATGAGGTCGGTTTCCCGCCGGTGATCGTCTACACCGGCCGCGCGCTCAGCCGCGAGGAAGAGCAGCGCCTGCGCCGCTATTCCAAGAGCATCATCATCAAGGGTGCGCGTTCGCCGGAACGCCTGCTGGATGAAGTGACCCTGTTCCTGCACAGCGTCGAGGCCAGCCTGCCGACCGACCAGCAGCGCCTGCTGCGCGAAGCGCGCCGTCGCGACACCGTGCTCGATGGCCGTACCGTGCTGCTGGCCGAAGACGATGTCCGCAACATCTTCGCGCTGTCCAGCGTGCTCGAACCGCTCGGCGTCACGCTGGAGATCGCGCGCAATGGCCAGGAAGCGGTGGATCGCCTGGCCGAGCGCGAGGTCGATCTGGTGCTGATGGACATCATGATGCCGGAGAAGGATGGGCTGGCCGCGATGCGCGAGATCCGCGCGCAGCGCCACCTGCAGGACCTGCCGATCATCGCGCTGACCGCCAAGGCCATGCCGGACGACCGTGAGCGTTGCCTGCAGGCGGGCGCCAACGATTACATCGCCAAGCCCATCGACGTCGACAAGCTGGTCTCGCTGTGCCGGGTCTGGTGCTCGCGGCAATGAACGAACAGGCGCTGTTCGACCTCGAACTGAAGGTCCTGCTGGAGGCGCTGTACCAGCGCTACCACTACGATTTCCGCAGCTATGCGGTGTCGTCGCTGCGCCGACGCATGCGCCAGGCGATGCAGCGCTATGAGTGCGAGCGGCTGGTCGACCTGCAGTACCGGCTGCTGCACGAGCCGGACCTGTTCGCCCAGGCCATGCAGTTCTTCACCGTGCAGGTCTCGGAGATGTTCCGTGACCCTGCGTATTTCCGTGAGCTGCGCGAGCAGGTGGTGCCAGTGCTGCGTACCTATCCCTCGGTGAAGCTGTGGGTGGCCGGCTGCAGTACGGGCGAGGAAGTGTGGTCGCTGGCGATCCTGCTGCATGAGGAAGGCCTGCTCGAGCGCAGCATCGTCTATGCCACCGACATCAATCCGGCCGCGCTGGCCACCGCCGAGGCGGGCGCCTATGGCATCGACCGCATGGCCCAGTTCAGCCGCAACTACCTGGCCGCCGGTGGCACCGCGTCGCTGTCGGACTACTACGCTACCGCCTACGATGGTGCGGTGTTCGACCGCCAACTGCGCCGCAACGTGGTGTTCGCCGACCACAGCCTGGCCACCGATACCGTGTTCTCCGAAGTACACCTGGTGTCGTGCCGCAACGTGCTGATCTATTTCAACCGCGACCTGCAGGATCGCGCGGTGGGCCTGTTCCGTGATGCGCTGGTGCATCGCGGCTTCCTTGGCCTGGGCAGCAAGGAGTCGCTGCAGTTCGGGCGCCACCACGGTGCGTTCGAGGTCTGCTCGCGCGAGCATCGCCTGTACCGGAAAGTCGCCTGATGAGCCTGCTGATACGACCGGCCGTGCTGGTGATCGGGGCCTCTGCGGGTGGGGTCGCAGCACTGCAGACGGTGCTTGGCGCGCTGCCTGCGGCACTGCCGGCGCCGGTGCTGGCAGTGCTGCACCTGCCACGCGATCGCAGCAGCCGCATCGCCGAAGTGCTGGCGCCGTACTGCGCGCTGCCGGTGCGCGAGGCCGAAGACAAGCAGCCGCTGCAGCCTGGTACGGTGACCTTTGCGCCACCGGACTATCACCTGCTGGTGGAAGACGCCGGTTCGCTGGCGCTGTCGGTGGACGCCCCGGTGCTGTTTTCTCGCCCGGCCATCGATCCGCTGTTCGAGTCGGCGGCAGCGGTGTTCGGCGCGCAGGTGCTGGCCCTGCTGCTGACCGGTGCCAGCAGTGATGGCAGCGAAGGCGTGGCCGCCGTGCGCGCCGCTGGTGGCCGCGCCTGGCTGCAATGTCCCGAGGAGGCCGAGGCATCGATGATGCCGGCCTCCGCCCTGCAGCACGCTGGCGCCGATGCCGTGCTGCCCCTTGAACTGATGTGCCGTCGCCTGAAGGAGTTGTTTGCATGAACCTGTTGCCACCGGACCCTGCGCAGTCGCAGACCCCGGTCAACCTGCTGATCGTCGATGACGTGCCGCAGAACCTGGTAGCCATGCAGGCGCTGCTGCAGCGCGAGGGCGTGAACCTGCTGCTTGCGGGCTCGGGTGCGCAGGCGCTGGAGCTGCTGCTGGAGCACGAGGTGGCGCTGGCATTGCTGGATGTGCACATGCCGGAGATCGATGGTTTCACCCTGGCCGAGCTGATGCGCGGTTCGCACCGCAGCCGCGATGTGCCGATCATCTTCCTGACCGCCTCGCCGGATGACCCGGTGCGTGCCTTCAAGGGCTACGAAACCGGTGCGGTCGATTTCCTGCACAAGCCGGTCGCACCGCAGGTGATCCTGAGCAAGGTCAACGTCTTCATCGAGCTCTACCAGCAGCGCCAGCTGCTGAAGGCGCGCAACGAGGCGCTGGAACGTTCGCTCAAGCTCAACGAGACGATGGCGGCCGTGCTCACCCATGACCTGCGCACGCCGCTGTCGGCGATCCTGCTGTGTGCCGACAAGCTGGCGCTGGAGCTTCCAGAGGACAATGCCGGTGCGCAGCAGACCCTGAAGCACCTGGAAGCCAGCACCCTGCGCATGGCGCGGATGGTCGAGCAGCTGCTGGACTTTTCGCGGATCCGCAGCGGCGGCCTGCGCCTGCAGGCAAGTGCCTGCGATCTTGCGGAAGTGACGCGTGCCGTGGTGGCCGAAGCGGGCAGCGCCCACGGCCACGCACGGGTGCATCTCGACATGCAGGGCGATACCCGCCTGCAGGGTGATCTGGATCGGCTTGGCCAGGTCGCCGCGAACCTGGTCGGCAACGCGCTTACCCATGGCAGCGAGGCGAGGGTGGAGGTGGACGGCCGCGATCCGCGCAGCGTGCTGCTGCGGGTAAGCAACGCCGGGCGGATCGACGACGCGCTGCTGCCGCGATTGTTCGAGCCGTTCAAGGCCAGTTTCCACCCCAGCAATGGTCTGGGGCTGGGCCTGTACATCGTTGATCAGTTCGTCCGCGCGCACGGCGGCCACATCGGCGCGCGCAACGAGGCGGGGCAGGTGGTGTTCGAGGCGACGCTGCCACGGCGCTCTGAAAGCCCGGCAACGGCGGCCAGCTGAATCCTTCAGCAAGCGACGCCTGGATCTGAGACGGGCTCGTCCGCAACTGCTACCGTGGCGGCAGATATTGCCAAGGAAGCACCATGCCACTGCGTGCGATCGCCTATGTCAGCCGGGCGCTGCCGGATCTCTCCGCTCGACGGCTGCAGGCGCTGGTCGACGATGCGGCCCGCTTCAACAAGATGGCCGGCGTGACCGGCGTGCTGCTGCACGACGGCGGGCGTTTCCTGCAGTACATCGAAGGGCCGCCGGATGGCATCGGTTCGGTCTACGAACGCATCCTGCAGGCCGGCAGCCATATCGACATCATTGAACTGGCGCGCGGCCGCCTGGGCCAGCGCCAGTTTCCGTACTGGTCGATGCGCGCGCTGCCGGTGGAGGAGGCGCTGTTGCGCCAGCTGTCATCCAGTGACTGGTCGGGCTTTACCCGTACGCTGCAGGGTGATCGCTCCGCGCCGACGCCGGTGGACCTGCTCGACAAGGTTGTGCAGCCAGCACTACACGCCGGCTGAGCGTCAGCCCGAGGTGCCGCCGCCGCAATAGGCGGCATGCAGCGCCTGCAGCACGCCCAATGCGGGCCCTTCCTGCATGCGGTAGTGGATGGCCTGTGCTTCGCGCCGGGTCGCCACGATGTCCATATCGCGCAGCACAGCCAGGTGCTGCGACAGCGCGGACGCACTCAATCCGGTCAGCGCCTGCAGCTCCGGTACCGGCGCTTCGCCTTCGACCAGGCGGCACAGCACGCGCAAGCGGGCAGGATGGGCCAGGCGCTTGAGCAGGGCAGCGGCCTGCGCGGCGTGCTTGGCCATCGCGGCACTGTCGAGCGGGGTGCTGGGCATGGTTGACCTTTTTGTTTAGACGTGTCTAATTTAGATAAATCTAAATAAAAGGGCAATCCCATGAAGGGCGTGAATGAGGGCAGGGCATGAACCTGCCGTGGACTGCGGTGGCCGGCGGTGGGCTGATCGGCGCCGCCGCAGTGCTGTTGCTCGCCACCCTCGGGCGTGTGGCCGGTATCAGCGGGATCGCCGCAGGCAGTCTGCGCGCAGCGGAAGGCGAGCGCGGATGGCGCTGGGCCTTCCTGTCTGGCCTGCTCGCGGCGGCCGGGCTGGTGCTGTGGTGGCAGTCGCTGCCCGACGCGTCGCCGCGGGTTCAGTTGCGCGATGCCTTGCCTGCCTGGCAGTTGATCGGCGCCGGCCTGCTGGTGGGCTTCGGCACCCGCTTGGGCAGTGGCTGTACCAGCGGTCACGGCGTCTGTGGCATGGCTCGCGGCTCGAAGCGCTCGCTGCTGGCGGTGCTGGTGTTCATGGCCTGCGCGATGCTGACGACGTTCCTCATCCGCCACGGCGGAGGCCCGGCATGAGCCGCGCGACAGGGGCCGCGGCAGCGGCGGGTGCGCTGTTCGGTGCGGGGCTGGCGCTTTCGGGGATGACCGACGCGCGCCGTGTGCTCGGCTTCCTCGACATTGCGGGTGATTTCGATCCCACCCTGGTGTGGGTGCTGGGCGCGGCGCTGCTGGTCAGTGCGGTCGGCCAGCGCTGGGTGCTGCGCCGCGCGCAGCCGTGGTTCGCGGTGCGCTTCCAGCTGCCCAGTGCGCGTGATGTCGATGCGCGCCTGCTGCTGGGCGCCGCACTGTTCGGTATCGGCTGGGGATGGGCTGGCTATTGCCCGGGACCGGCCATCGCCGGGCTGGCAGTCGCGTCGCGTGAAGCGCTGTGGTTCGTGCCTGCGATGCTTGCAGGTTTCTGGCTGCACGATCGGGTCGTACGCTGAGGCTTCACCCCTGTGTCACCCTGCGTGCGGTCAGATCCGGGGTTCACGGGGAAAGGAGCACAACGACATGGTACGGATGAAGTGGACGGGCAGGGCAATGCTGGCGGTCGCACTGGCCGCTGCGGTGGCACCGGCGCTGGCCTGCACGCGCGCGGTGTACCTGGGTGACAACGGTGATGTGATCACCGCACGCTCGATGGACTGGAAGGTCGACGTGGCCACCAATCTCTACGTGCTACCGCGCGGCATCGCGCGCACCGGCCAGGCCGGACCGAAGTCGCTGGCCTGGACAGCGCGCTATGGTTCGGTGGTGGCCACCGGCTACGACGTGTCGACCACCGATGGCATGAACGAGAAGGGCCTGGTGGCCAACCTGCTGTGGCTGGTCGAATCGGAGTATCCGCAGCAGCGCGGCAACAAGCCGGGACTGGCGATTTCGCTGTGGGCGCAGTATGTGCTGGACAATTTCGCGACCGTGGATGAGGCAGTGGCGGCGCTGAAGCGCGAGCCGTACTCGATCGTCACCGACAAGGTGCCGGGCGAGGACCGCCAGGCAACGCTGCATCTGTCGCTGTCCGACGCGAGCGGCGACAGTGCCATCGTCGAGTACATCGGGGGGCGCCAGGTGATCCACCATGACCGGCGCTACCAGGTGATGACCAACTCGCCGATCTTCGAGCAGCAGCTGGCACTCAACAGCTACTGGCAGCAGATCGGTGGCACGGTGATGCTGCCAGGTACCAACCGCTCGTCCGACCGCTTCGCGCGTGCGTCGTTCTACATCAACGCCATTCCCAAGGCCGAGGACCCGGTGGAAGCGCTGGCCAGCGTGTTCAGCGTGATCCGCAATGCGTCGGTGCCGTACGGCATCACCACGCCGGGCGAGCCGAACATCTCATCGACGCGCTGGCGCACGGTGGCCGACCACAAGCGGCGGTTGTACTTCTTCGAATCGGCGCTGACCCCCAACACCTTCTGGATCGATCTGAACAAGGTCGATTTCGGCGGCCAGGTGCTCAAGCTCGACCTTGGCAAGGACCAGCGCAACACGTTCGCCGGCGATGCATTGGGTCACTTCGTACCCAGTGCACCGTTCGCCTTCCTCGGCGTGGACGGCTAGCGCGAGGCCTGGTCCGGCGCGTCCTTCGGATAGACCGCCAGCACGCTGCAGCCCGGGCGGGCGAAGCGCGGCGTGCTGGCGCGCATGTCGCCGGGGATTCCGGACGGCGTCTCCACGATGCGATCGCCCGGATTGCCACAGATCAGGCCGTTCTGGAAACCGGACTGGAATTCCACCGAGGTCGCCCCGGCCAGGATCGAGCAGCTGCCGGCCAGTTCGACGCGGTAGTAGCGATTGCCGCCATTGCGGCGCGGATTGGTCTCCACCACCACGCCTTGCGGATCCTCGTTCCAGCTGCGCACATGGCGGGTGGCGAAGCAGAACGCTGGCGAGGCCTGGAAGGTATGGCGCGGGCTGCTGCCGCCACGGCTGGGCTTGCCTGTGGCGGTCACGTTCACCGGCGGCAGGGTGGCCGCGTACAGGCGGCTGCTCTGGCGAGCGGTGCTGGCGAACTCCCGGTTGTCGATGGGGGTGACACTGCCGACGCCGCAGCGGCGGCCATCCACCATCACCTGTTCACTGGGGCGGCCGCAGGCCCAGCCCGAAGGCGCCTCCAGCCGCAGTGTGCTGGCTTCGTTGACACCCGGGCAGGCTGCGCTGAAGTCGATGCGGAAGGCCTGGCCCCTGCCAGCACGGACCGCGATGGCGGTCGGTGTCTCCTGCTCGACCTGGCGTACGTCACGTGCGTCCAGGCAGTGCGGTGCAGGTGCCATGCGCTCGGCGGCCGATGGCGCGGATGGCGCCTGGGCCAGGGCGGCCAGGGGTAAGGCGCTGGCCAGTGCCAGCGGAAGCAATCGGATCATGCTGTTCATCCTGCCATCCCTGCGTCTGTAACTGGCTGGAACATAGCATGGCCGGTGCCGGGGCCGCGTTGCAGGGAAATGCCAGCACGCGCACACTCGTCATATGGGCGCGATCTTCCACCTGCGGCACTACGGCCAGGCCACCGGCCTGGACCGTCATGACTACGCGCAGTGGGTGCTGCCGCTGCAGGGCGAACTGCAGTTCGAGATGCAAGGCCGCGGTGGTCGCCTGGACCTGCTGCAGGGGGCCTTCGTCGCGGCTGGCGAAGCACACGACCAGATGGCCGATGGCCCGAATGCTTTCGTGATCGTCGACTGCCCCCCGGGTGTGCTCGATGACGGTACCCAGGAACACCTGTGCCGCCAGCGCTGGCTGCATCTGCCACTGGCGCTGCGACAGCGCCTGGCGCAGGTGTGTGAGGGCCAGGCACTGCCGGCCCTGTTGCCGCAGCTGGTCCAGGTGTTCGCACCGGCGGGCAGTGGTGCGCGCCTGCAGGGCCTGTGCGCGGCGGTGCAGGTTGATCCGGGCCAGGCGTGGCCGGTAGCACGCATGGCCGCCTTCGTCGGTGTCAGCGAAAGCCGGTTGCATGCGCTGTTCCAGCGGGAGTTCGGGCTGAGCCCGCAGGCCTGGCTCAGTGCAAGCCGGTTGCGTTGGGCCAAGCACCAGCTGCGTACCAGTGCGGCGCCGATCAGCGATATCGCGCTGGCGGCAGGCTATTCCGAGCAGAGTGCACTGACCCGTGCGCTGCGTCGTGAGTGCGGGCAGACGCCGGCCGCCTGGCGCAGGGGCGCCATCTGACCTGTAGAGCCGAGCCCACGCTCGGCTGCCCTTATCTGCACAGCGGCCAATCGCAGCCGAGCATTGGCTCGGCTCTACAGAGATGACAAGGCAATAGCCTCGGTCAAGAGTGCGCCACTGGTGAGCGCTTACACTGCGCGGCCCGTTCTCTTCCCCCGAAGAACCCGAATGCGCAACAACCCGATGGCCCTGGGCATCGCCAATGGCGTTGCCGCTGGCGCGCTGTGGGGCGTGGTCTTTCTCGCCCCCGCCGTGCTGCAGTCGTTCAATGCCCTGCAACTGTCCGCCGGTCGCTACCTGGTCTATGGCCTGATTGCCATCGCTCTGCTGCTGCCGCGCTGGAAGCGGCTGGCACCGCGGCTGGGCCGCGCCGAATGGTTCGGGCTGCTGTGGCTGAGCCTGGCTGGCAACCTGGTGTACTTCCTGCTGCTGGCCACGGCGGTGCAGTGGGCCGGTGGCGCGGCGGCGTCATTGATTGTCGGCCTGATTCCGGTGGTGGTCACTGTGGTTGGCGTGCGCGAGCAGGGCGCGGTGCCGTTGAAGAAGCTGCTGCCGGCGCTGGGCCTGTGCGTGCTCGGCGTGGCGCTGGTGGGCTGGGAAGCATTGATGTCCGAATACCTCGCAACACCGTGGCGGCAGCGCCTGATCGGCCTGCTCTGTGCGTTCGGCGCGCTGTTCTCGTGGGCGCTGTACTCGATCGGCAACAGTCGTTGGCTGGCACGCCGGCCGGACCTGTCCAGCCACGACTGGTCGTTGCTGACCGGCGTCACCACTGGCGGCCTGGCCCTGCTGCTGGTGCCGATGGCCTTCATCGGCCACAGCGGTACCCACACCGCGGCGCAGTGGAGTGGCTTCTGGGCGATCAGCGCCGGCGTGGCAGTGGTGGCCTCGATCCTCGGCAACGCGTTCTGGAACCGTGCCAGCCGCCTGCTGCCATTGACCCTGACCGGGCAGATGATCGTGTTCGAGACGCTGTTCGCGCTGGCGTATGCCTTCGCCTGGCAGCAGCGCTGGCCCTCGCTGCTGGAGGCGCTGGCGATCGTGTTCCTGGTGGCCGGCGTGATGCTGTGCGCGCATGCCCATCGCTCGCCACGGGCGATCGCCGAACATGCAGGCTGAATGTGGGCGTCAAGCGTGCTGATGCCGGCTTGGTCTCAGATGCAACCAAATGCCGGCACGTTGGCCGATGATCGCCGCAATGGTTTTTTGCATCGCAGCACTTGACAGCGGACCGGCGCACAGTGTTTTCTGTGCGTCATGGTCCTTGATGCCGCCCACGCCAGCCTGATCGCCCCCGCCATTGCGGGCCGTCCGACTGCGCCGGTCGCCACCACCACCATTACCACCACCACCGTCACCACTGCCCTGGTGCGGCCCGTCGTCTTCGTGTAACTCCCGAAAACCACGGCCCCGCACCATCCAGGTGGCGGGGAAACTCGACACCTGCATGCGACGGGGCCTCCTAACGAGGTCTGCATGTCTTCCCACGCCCCCGCCCATCCCGTTGCCCCGGCCGATCTGGCTGCACCGTCCACTGTCGTGCACAAGTTCGGCGGCACCTCGGTGGCCGATGCCGAACGCTATCGCCATGTTGCCGGCCTGCTGCTGGCCCGTCCTGAGTCGCTGCAGGTCACTGTCGTCTCGGCGATGAAGGGGGTCACCGACGCGCTGATCGATCTGGCGCAGCTGGCGGCAAAGGGTGACCAGGGTTGGCGCGAGGCCTGGCATGCCCTGCGCGCGCGCCACCGTGGCGCCGCCGTGGCGCTGCTGGGCGAGCAGGTCGGCGAGACGGTCGAATGGATCGACGCCCGCTTCGATCAGCTGGCCGAAGTGCTGGCGGCGCTGGCGGTGATCGGCGAGCTGCCGCGCGAGGTGCTGGACCGCGTGCAGGGCCTGGGCGAAGTGTTCTCCGCGCAGCTGCTCGGCACCCACCTGCGTGCCTTGGGCGAAGACTGTGCGGTGCTCGATGCGCGCGATGTGCTGGTGGTCGGGCATGGCGAGCTGGGCGTCGATGTCGACTGGGAAGCCAGCGCCGACCGCCTCGCGCAATGGCGCCTGCAGCATCCGCAGCCGCGCCTGGTCGCCACCGGTTTCGTCGCGCGTGACCGTGATGACCGCATCACCACCCTGGGCCGCAACGGCAGTGACTACTCCGGCGCGATCTTCGCCGCGCTGTTCAATGCCGATGAACTGCACATCTGGACCGACGTCGACGGCGTGCTGTCAGCCGACCCGCGGCTGGTACCCGAAGCCGTGCAGCTCGAATCGCTCAGCTACGACGAGGCCTGCGAACTGGCTTACTTCGGCGCCAAAGTGGTGCACCCGCAGACGATGTCGCCGGCGATCCGCCTGGGCCTGCCGATCTTCATCCGCAATACGTTCCAACCGGCGCATCCGGGTACGCGCATCAGTGCCGAGCGCTCGCCGCGTGGGCCGGTAAAGGGCCTGACCCTGAGCCCGGGCCTGGCCCTGTTGAACCTGGAAGGCACCGGCCTGATCGGCGTGCCAGGCACTGCAGAGCGCGTATTCGCTGCCCTGCGCCAGGCGCAGGTGTCGGTGGTGATGATCTCGCAGGGTTCGTCGGAACATTCGATCTGCTGCGTGGTGCGCGCCGCCGAAGCTGCACGTGGCCGCGAGGCGCTGCTGCATGCGTTTGCGCATGAGCTGTCGGTGGGCCAGGTGCAGCGCGTGCAGGTCAGCGAGGGCGTCAGCGTTCTGGCGGCGGTGGGCGACGGCATGGCCGGTCAACCCGGCGTGGCGGCACGCCTGTTCGAGGCGCTGGGCCGCGCACAGGTGAACATCCTGGCAATCGCGCAGGGCTCGTCCGAGCGCAACATTTCGGTGGCGGTGGACAGTGCCAATGCCACCCGCGCCCTGCGCGCCGCGCATGCCGGCTTCTGGCTGTCGCCGCAGACCTTCGCGGTGGGTGTGATCGGGCCTGGCAACGTCGGTGCCGCGCTGCTGGACCAGCTGCTGGCCGCGCGCCCGCAGTTGCTGGCCAAGGCCAATGTCGACCTGCGCCTGCGCGCACTGGCCTCGCGTTCGCGCATGCGGCTGGATGCGGATGGGCTGCATGCCGACTGGCGCGAAGCCCTTCAGCAGGCGGGTGAGCCCAGCGATCTGGATCGCTTCACCGAACACCTGCTGGCCGCGCACCTGCCGCATGCGGTGGTGATCGACTGCAGTGGCAGTGCCGAGGTGGCCGAGCGCTATGAGGGCTGGCTGGCAGCCGGCATCCACGTGGTCACACCGAACAAACAGGCCGGCGCCGGGCCGCTGCCGCGCTACCAGCGCATCCGCGCCGCGGCGGCGGCCAGTGGTGCGCGTTTCCGCTACGAGGCCACGGTGGGCGCGGGCCTGCCGGTGATCACCACGCTGCGTGACCTGGTCGATACCGGTGACGAGGTGCTGGCCATCGAAGGCATCTTCTCCGGCACGCTGGCCTGGCTGTTCAACCGCTTCGATGGCAGCCAGCCGTTCTCGCAGCTGGTCGCGCAGGCGCGGTCGATGGGCTACACCGAGCCGGACCCGCGTGACGATCTTTCGGGCGTGGACGTGGCGCGCAAGCTGGTGATCCTGGCCCGCGAAGCCGGCCACGCGCTCAGTCTTGAGCAGGTGGAAGTGGAAAGCCTGGTGCCGGCGCTGCTGCGCGAGGGCAGCGTGGATGACTTCATGGCGCGGCTGGGCGAGTCCGACGCCAGCCTGCTGCAACGCCTGCAGGATGCGCGGGCGCGTGGCGCGGTGCTGCGCTATGTGGCACAGCTGGGTGCCGACGGCGCCTCGGTGGGGCTGCAGGAACTGCCGGCCGATCATGCCTTCGCCAACCTGCGGCTGACCGACAACGTGGTGCAGTTCCGCACCCGTCGCTACTGCGACAACCCGTTGGTGGTGCAGGGGCCGGGTGCGGGTCCGGAGGTGACGGCAGCGGGTGTGTTCGCGGACCTGCTGCGGGTCGCCGCCGGTGAAGGAGCGCGGCTGTGATCGCACGTGCGTTCGCGCCTGCCTCGGTGGCCAACGTGGCAGTGGGCTTCGACATTCTCGGCCATGCCATTGCCGGTATCGGCGATACCGTGAGCGTGCGCCGCATCGACGAGCCGGTGGTGCGGATCGATGCGATCCGTGGCAGTGCCGTCGCGCTGCCACTGGACGCCGCCGGCAACACCGCCGGGGCTGCGCTGATGTCGCTGCGCGAAGGCCTGGGCCTGGATTTCGGTTTCGCGGTCGAGATCGACAAGGGCATCCCGTTCGGTTCCGGCATGGGCGGTTCGGCAGCGTCGAGTGTCGCGGCGCTGGTCGCCGCCAATGCGCTGCTGCAGGCCCCGTTGCCGCGCGAAGCGCTGTACCCCTACGCGCTGGACGGTGAGGCGGTGGCCAGTGGTGGCCGTCACGGTGACAACGTCGGCCCGCTGCTGCTGGGTGGCCTGGCGCTGTGCACGGCCGATCGCCTGTTGCCGGTCCCGGTGCCTGCCAGCTGGCACAGCCTGCTGGTGCATCCGCACGCGGTGCTGGAAACGCGCCGTGCCCGCCAGGCCCTGCAGGGCAGCTATGCGCTGGGCGAGTTCGTGGCCCAGAGCGCGAACCTCGCGCTGGTGCTCAGTGGTTGCCATCGCAGTGATGCGACGCTGGTACGCGCGGGACTGCGCGACGTGCTGGTCGAACCGCGACGGGCCGGATTGATTGCCGGCTTCGAGGCCGCCCGTGATGCAGCGCTGTCGGCCCATGCAATGGGCGCGGGCATCTCCGGTGCCGGACCCAGTGTGTTCGCCTGGTTCGAGGATGCCGACCAGGCCCGTGCCGCCGTGGCGCCGGTGCAGGCAGCGTTCGCTGCGGCCGGCTTCGACAGTGACGCCTGGGTATCGCCGCTGGATGCGCCGGGAGCCCGGCTGTGCTGAATCCTTCCCCTTCTCTGGAAACCGATCCCATGCAATTTGTTTCGACCCGCGGCCAGTCGCCCGCCGTTGGCCTCAGCGCGGCGATCGCCGCCGGATTGGCGCCCGATGGCGGGCTGTATGTTCCCGCGCATCTGCCGGCCGCGCGCGAGCTGCAGGCCGGGGCGACCCTGGCCGATACCGCCGCCGATCTGCTGGCACCGTTCTTTGCGGGCGATGCACTCGAGACTGCGCTTCCGGCGATCTGCCGCGGAGCGTTCGACTTCCCGGTGCCGCTGCGTGCACTCGGCGAGGGTGACCACGTGCTGGAGCTGTTCCATGGGCCGACGGCGGCATTCAAGGATATCGGCGCGCGCTTCCTGGCCGGTACGCTGTCGCGCCTGCAGGGCGGCGAGGATCGCGATCTGACGATCGTCGTCGCCACGTCCGGCGATACGGGTGCCGCCGTTGCGGCGGCCTTCCATCGCCAGCCGGGCGTGCGCGTGGTGGTGCTGTATCCGGAGGGTCGCGTGTCTCCGCGCCAGGCGCATCAGCTCGGTTGTTTCGGCGACAACATCCAGGCCCTGCGCGTGACGGGCGCATTCGACGATTGCCAGGCGATGGTCAAGCAGGCGCTGGCCGACCGCGAACTGCAGGCGCAGGTGCCGGTGAGCTCGGCCAACAGCATCAGCCTGGGCCGACTGCTGCCGCAGATGAGCTACTACGCGCATGCAGCGTTGACCCACTACGCCGCGCATCGTCGCCGGCTCAACCTGGTGGTGCCGACCGGCAATCTGGGCAACGCGATGGCGGCCGTGCTGGCGCGCGCGCTGGGCGTGCCGATCGGCCAGGTCGTGCTGGCCACCAATGCCAATGCCGTGCTGCCGGCGTACTTCAATGGTGGCGACTACCAGCCGCAGGCCAGTGTGGCGACGGTGGCCAATGCAATGGACGTGGGTGCGCCGAGCAACTTCGAGCGACTGCGCTGGCTCTACCACGGCGACGACGCAGAGCTGCGTGCAGCTTTCCGCGCGTTCGCGGTGGATGACGTGACCATCCGCGCGACGATTGCCGCAGCGCATGCCAGCCGCGGCGAGCTGTTCTGCCCGCACACGGCGACGGCGGTGAAGGTGCTGCAGGATCTGCGCGCGCGCGGTGCCAAGGGCGACTGGGCGGCGGTGGCTACGGCGCATCCAGCCAAGTTCGAGGCTGTGGTCGAGCCGCTGATCGGCGAAACGGTGGCGGTGCCACCTGCGCTGGATGCCTTGCTGCAGCGACCGGCGCACGCCGAACCATTGGCGGCAGATTACGCGGCCTTGCGCGAGGTGTTGCTGCGTTGATCGCAGATGGAGGCGGTTGCCGGCCAGCGGCCGGCACTACCCGTGTTGCATCCTTCCGGTAGTGCCGGCCGCTGGCCGGCAACCCAACCAACCGCGATACGGTCAGATCAACCCTTCACCGGCCAGCGTGCGCAGCCCATCCTCGTCGAGGATCTCCACCACGTTCAGGTGGGGCAGGGCGATCAGCCCCTGCTGGCGCAGCTTGGTGAAGGTGCGGCTGACCGTTTCCATGGTCAGGCCCAGATGGTCGGCGATATCGCCGCGGCCCATCGGCAGCGACACGCGCAGGCCGTCGCCCCCCAGCTTGGCCTCGCGCGCGGCCAGGCGCAGCAGGAAATCGGCCAGCTTCTCGGCCGGCTGCAGGCGTGCCAGCGCCAGCGCAGCATCCTGTGCGGCATCCAGTTCCTGGCAGGCGCGCTGCAGCAGCTTGCGCTCCAGGTGCGGGAAGCGGCTGCGCAGGGCCTTCATCTGTGGCAGCGCGACACGGCACACGCGGCTGTCGGCGATGGCCTCGATGTCGTAGCGATGGTGGTCGCTGCCGCTCAGGCCCAGATAGTCGCCGGGCAGCACGAAACCGTTGATCTGGCGCCGGCCGTCGGCCAGGGTGCGCACCAGGCGCAGTGCGCCGGCGGTCAATGTATAGACATGGTCGCGCTCTTCGCCGGTGCGTGCCAGCGTGCTGCCCATGCTGACCTGCTGCGAGACGGTGACCTGTTCCAGCGCCTGCACTTCGTCTGGCGACAGCGCCGAGCACACCGCAAGGTGCCGAACCGAGCAGTGCAGGCAGTCCAGCGTGGTGCAGGACGGCGAGGCGGGATCGTTGGTGGCGGGCGGAGCGCCGGAAGGCCGTGACATGTTGCGGGGGGCGTATCGCGGGCGGGGAGGGCCTTATGATACTTCAAGCGGCCGTTCGACCCTGCCCGAGGCGGGGGCGCTAGAATGTCGCCCCCTCCCACGTCCCGTTCCAGCAGGAGTTCCGCCCGTGATCAAGCCCCGTACCCCGCCCGGCACCCTTGAGCTGCTGCCGCGCGAGCAGATTGCGTTCCAGCGCATGCTGGACGTCATCCGCCGCAACTACGAGCGCTTCGGGTTCCTGCCGGTGGAGACGCCGGTGTTCGAGCTGTCCGACGTGCTGCTGACCAAGTCCGGTGGTGAGACCGAGCGCCAGGTGTATTTCGTGCAGTCCACCGGCGCGCTGGCCAACGCGGCCGAGTCGGGCGACCGTTCGCTGCCGGAAATGGCGCTGCGCTTCGACCTGACCGTGCCGCTGGCACGCTACGTGGCCGAGCACGAACACGAACTGACCTTCCCGTTCCGCCGTTACCAGATGCAGCGCGTGTACCGCGGCGAGCGTGCCCAGCGCGGTCGTTTCCGCGAGTTCTACCAGTGCGACATCGACGTGATCGGCAAGGACAGCCTGAGCGTGCGGTACGACGCTGAAGTGCTGGCGGTCATCCATGCGGTGTTCTCGGAACTGCGCATCGGTGACTTCAGCATCCAGCTGAACAACCGCAAGCTGATGCGCGGCTTCTTCGAGAGCCTGGGCGTGGCTGAAGGCGAGCGCCAGCTGGCGGTGCTGCGCGAAGTGGACAAGCTGGACAAGCGTGGCGCCGATTACGTTCGCGAGACGCTGGTGGGCGAGGGCTTCAACATCCCGGCAGAACAGGTCGAGAAGATCCTGGCCTTCGTCGCTGTGCGTTCGCAGGGCCATGCCGATGCGCTGGCGCAGCTGGCCACGCTGGAAGCCGACGCCGGTTCTTCGGAGATCCTGCGTACCGGCGTCGCCGAACTGCGCGAAGTGCTGCAGCTGGTGCAGGCGCTGGGCGTGCCGGAAACCGCATACTGCCTGAACTTCTCCATTGCGCGCGGCCTGGACTATTACACCGGCACCGTCTACGAGACCACGCTGACCGACCACCCGCAGATCGGCTCGATCTGTTCGGGCGGCCGTTACGAAGACCTGGCCAGCCACTACAGCAAGTCGAAGCTGCCGGGCGTGGGTATCTCCATCGGCCTGTCGCGCCTGTTCTGGCAGCTGCGCGAGGCGGGCCTGATCGACGGCATCGAAGCCAGCAGCGTGCAGGCGCTGGTGGCGCTGATGGACGAGCAGGGCATGCCGCAGTCGCTGGACATCGCGCGCCGCCTGCGCGCCGGTGGCATCAATACCGAAGTGCAGATGGAGCCGAAGAAGATCGGCAAGCAGTTCCAGTACGCGGCCAAGGCCGGCATCCGCTTCGTGGTGCTGGCGGGTGAAGACGAGCTCGCGCGCGGCGTGGTGGCGGTGAAGGACCTGCTGCGTGAGCAGCAGTTCGAAGTGTCGCGCGACGAGCTGGCCAGCACCCTGCTGGTGGAGCTGGAGCAGTCCAGGGCGATGATGTGAAGCCGGCCGTCGCAGGGGTACTCACCGTACTCCTGTTGGCGGGCTGCCAGAGTGACCTAGTGCTGCGCAGTGATCGGCTGGGCCCGGCGCAGTACCGGCTGCAGGTTGATCGCTGTCACGTGATCGACCGCGCGCAGCTTGAGGGCGACCTGCGGGCCCTGGCCTCGCGGAAGTGCCCGGCGGGTGCAGGGGCGTTGCAGAACAGTCCCTGCCGAGCCGGCAGGGCAGTCTGTTCGGGGAGTGCCTGCGGCGCGGGACGCTGCAGGCGGAGGTGCGTTGCCTGCCCTGAGTCGAGCCAGGTTGTTGATTTGAAAGCAGAACGCCCGCCCTTTGGTGGGCGTTCTGCATTTCCGGCATCCGGTCCAGGGGTCAGATCCGTTTTCCTTTGGAAAACGGATCTGACCCCATGAGGCTCCGATTTGACGCACCGCGCAAGAATGCGCTAATGTACTAACGCGCTATTACATTGATGCATGGACCCGACCCCGTGAAAGCCCGCCCCGAGATTGCCGCCAAAGACCCGAAGGCCGACCTGGAAGCCCTGGCCCGGGCCTTTGCCGCGCTGCGCGAGCCGGAGCAGGTCGAGGCATTCCTGCGCGACCTGTGCACCCCGGCCGAGCTGGAGGCCATGGCCGACCGCTGGAAGGTGGTGCCGCTGCTGCAGCAGGGCGTGCCGTACCGCGAGATCCACGAGCGCACCGGCGTCAGCGTGACCACCACCGGACGGGTGGCACGCACGCTCGAGCATGGCCATCGAGGCTATGCCGCCGCCATCGACCGCCTTGCTTCGCGCTGATCCGCGCCCCGTTCCGAACTTCGAGACCTCCCCTATGAGTGCAACCCAGGCAGCGCCGGCACGAGACCGGCTGCGTATCGCCATCCAGAAGAGTGGCCGGCTGGCCGAGCCCGCCCGCAACCTGCTCAGCGCCTGTGGTCTGAGCTGGCGCGAAAGCCGCGACAAGCTGTTCTGCTACGGCGAATCGCTGCCGGTGGACCTGTTGCTGGTGCGCGACGACGACATCCCCGGCCTGATCGCCGATGGCGTCTGCGACCTCGGCATCGTCGGTCGCAATGAACTGGACGAGCAGGCCGCAGCACGTCGCCAGATCGGCCTGCCGGACGCCTACCAGGCGCTGCGCGGGCTGGGCTTCGGCCAGTGCCGGCTGATGCTGGCGGTGCCCGAGGAATGGCAGTGGCAGGGTCCGGCGCAGCTGGCCGGCACCCGCATCGCCACCAGCTACCCGGCCATCCTCAAGCAGTGGCTGGCGGAGCAGGGCGTGGACGCGCAGGTGGTCGAGCTGTCCGGGTCGGTGGAAATCGCCCCGCGCCTGGGTACCGCCGACCTGATCTGCGATCTGGTCTCCAGCGGCGCCACGCTGCGTGCCAACCAGTTGACCCCGGTACACAACCTGCTCGACAGCGAGGCGGTGCTGGCTGGTGCGATGCGCGTGCCGGATGACGCACGTGCATCGCTGCGCGCGATGCTGCTGCGCCGCCTCGACGGCGTGGTGCAGCGCCAGGACCGCAAGCTGCTGATGTTCCGTGCCAGCGAAGATCGCGTCGACGCGCTGGCGCAGCTGCTGGCCGATGCCGAGCCGCTGGTGCGGCTGCCGGCCGATGGTGGCGCGCTGCGCCTGCAGACCATGTGCCCCGGCCCGCTGAGCTGGCAGCGCATGGAAGAACTCGAGCGCGCGGGCGCGCAGGGCCTGATGGTACTGAGCGTGGAGCGATCGCTGGCATGAACCGTCTGATCTGGTCCCGACTTGATGAGGCCGCGCGCAGCGCGGCATTGACCCGCCCGGTGCAGGCCGTGGCGCAGCAGACCCGCGATGCCGTAGCGGCCCTGATCGCGCAGGTGCGTGCACAGGGCGACGATGCGCTGCGTGCGATTACGGCGCGTTTCGATGGCGTCGAGCTGGCCTCGTTTGAAGTTTCCGAAGCCGAATTCGCCGCTGCCGAAGCCGCCGTGCCCGCCGAACTGCGACAGGCGATGGTGGACGCCGCCGAACGCATTGCGCGCTTCCACGCCGCTGGCATGGGCAAAGGCTATGCAGTTGAAACCGCGCCGGGCGTGGTCTGCGAACGCATGCTGCGCCCGATCGGCCGGGTGGGCCTGTACGTACCGGCTGGCAGCGCGCCGTTGCCGTCCACCGCGTTGATGCTGGGCGTTCCGGCGCAGCTGGCCGGTTGCCCGCAGGTGGTGCTGTGCACCCCGCCGCGCGCCGACGGCAGTGCCGATCCGGCAGTGCTGGTAGCCGCCCGCCTGACCGGCGTGCAGCGCGTGTTCAAGCTGGGCGGCGCGCAGGCGATCGCGGCGATGGCCTATGGCACGGCCAGCATTCCGGCCTGCGACAAGCTGTTCGGGCCGGGCAACAGCTTCGTTACCGAAGCCAAGCAGCAGGTCGCACAGGACGGCGCCGCCGCCATCGACATGCCTGCCGGTCCTTCGGAGGTGCTGGTGATTGCCGATGCTGGCGCCAATCCGGCGTTCGTCGCCGCCGACCTGCTGTCGCAGGCCGAGCACGGTCCGGATTCTCAGGTGCTGCTGCTGACCGACGACGCCGTGATGCTGGCGGCGGTCGAAGCCGAGGTTGAGCGCCAGGTGGCCCTGCTGCCGCGCCAGCAGATCGCGCGCCAGGCACTGTCGGCATCGCGGCTGGTGCAGGTCGATGCGTTGGACGAGGCGTTCGCGATCAGCAACCGCTATGCACCAGAGCACCTGATCCTGGCCCTGCGTGATCCGCGCGCATGGCTGGACAAGGTGCAGGCGGCCGGCTCGGTGTTCCTGGGCGATTACACCCCCGAAGCACTGGGTGACTACTGCAGCGGCACCAACCACGTATTGCCCACCGCCGGTGCCGCGCGTGCCTACAGCGGCGTGAGCGTTGCCAGCTTCCAGAACCTGATCAGCGTGCAGAGCGCCAGCGCCGCCGGCCTGGCCGCGATCGGCGGCTGCGCGCGCATCATCGCCCGTGCCGAAGGCCTGGATGCGCACGAGCGTGCCGTTGCGTTGCGCATGGAGGTGGCGGCATGAGCGCGGCGATCGATGAGGTGCTGGCACTGGTGCGCCCGGACCTGCAGGCCTTCGCCGGCTACAGCTCGGCACGCAGCGCGGCGGTGCAGGGCGAGGTCTGGTTGAATGCCAATGAGTCGGCCTGGGCCAATGCGGCCGATCCCGCAGGCAGCAGCCGGCGCTATCCGGAGCCGCAGCCGCTCGCGCTGCGCGAGGGACTGGCGGCGCTGTACGGCGTGACGCCACAGCAGCTGCTGATCGGTCGCGGCAGCGACGAAGCCATTGATCTGCTGGTGCGCGCGCTGTGCGTGCCGGGTCGCGATGGCGTGCTGGTCACGCCGCCGGTGTTTGGCATGTACGCCGTCTGCGCACGCCTGCAGGGTGCCGCCTTGATTGAAGTGCCGCTGGTGGACAGCGAGGATGGACTGCGCACCGATCTGGATGCGGTGATCGACGCGGCCAAGGCGCAGGGTGCCAAGCTGGTGTTCCTGTGTGCGCCGTCGAACCCGGCCGGCAGTGACATCGCCCTGGATGAGGTCGAGCGCGTGGCGGTTGCGCTGCGCGGGCAGGCGCTGGTCGTGGTGGACGAGGCCTATGTCGAGTATGCACAACGGCCGTCGGCGACCACGTTGCTGGCCGCGCACGCCAATCTGGCGGTGCTGCGCACGCTGTCGAAGGCGCACGCGCTCGCGGCCGCCCGCGTTGGCACGCTGATCGCTGCCCCGGAGCTGATTGCCCTGCTGCGTCGCTGCCAGGCGCCGTACCCGGTGCCGACGCCGTGCGCGGAACTGGCCGTGCAGGCACTGCAGCCGGCCGCGCTGGCGCGCACCGCCGAGCGCGTGACCACGGTGATCGCCGAGCGCGAGCGCCTGCGTGCAGCCCTGGCCGGCCTGCCCGGCGTGTGCCGGGTGTATGCCTCGGCCGGCAACTACCTGCTGGTCCGTTTCGCCGATCCCCAGTCCGCGTTCGATACGCTGCTGGCTGCGGGCGTGGTGGTGCGCGACCAGCGCGCTGCGCCGCAGCTGGGTGATGCGCTGCGCATCAGCATCGGCAGCCCCGAAGAGAATGACCGCGTGCTTGCGGCCCTGTCGGCGCGGAGGGCCGCAGCATGACCCCGATCCTGTTCATTGACCGCGACGGTACCCTCATCGAGGAGCCGTCCGACTTCCAGATCGACGCCTACGAAAAGCTGCGCTTCGTGCCGCAGGTGATCCCGGCGCTGCTGAAGCTGCGTGATGCCGGCTACCAGTTCGTGATCGTCACCAACCAGGACGGGCTCGGCAGCGACAGCTACCCGCGCGCCAGCTTCGATGGCCCCAACGACCTGATGCTGCAGATCTTCGAGAGCCAGGGCATCACCTTCCGTGACGTGCTGATCGATTCCAGCTGGCCGCAGGACAATGCGCCGACCCGCAAGCCGGGCATCGGCCTGATGACCGCCTACCTGCAGGACCGCAGCATCGACTGGGCACGCTCGGGCATGGTCGGTGACCGGATCACCGACCTGCAGTTTGCCGCCAACCTCAACATCCGTGGTTTCCAGCTGCGCACCGCGCAGTTTGGTGGGGAGTGGGACTGGCCGGGCATCGCCCATGCGCTGGCCGACGCGCCGCGCACCGCCGTTGTCCAGCGCAACACCAAAGAAACGAAGATCCGCGTTGAGCTGGACCTGGACCGCGCGGGCGATGCACGCATTGCCACCGGCCTGCCGTTCTTCGACCACATGCTGGAGCAGATCGGCAAGCACGGCGGCTTCGCGCTGGACATCCAGGCCGAGGGTGACCTGCACATCGACGAGCACCACACCATCGAGGACACCGGGCTGGCCCTGGGCCAGGCCCTGCGCGAGGCGTTGGGCGACAAGCGCGGCATTGGCCGTTACGGCTTCACCCTGCCCATGGACGAGACCCTGGCCAGCGCTGCGCTGGACTTCAGCGGCCGTCCCTATTTCGTGTTCGAGGGCGAGTTCAAGCGCGAGCGCGTGGGCGATATGCCGACCGAGCTGGTGCCGCACTTCTTCCGTTCGCTGTGCGATGCCAGCGGTTTGAACCTCAACCTGCAGGTGCGCGGCGACAATGATCACCACAAGGTGGAGGCCTGCTTCAAGGCGCTGGCGCGCGCGCTGCGTCCGGCGCTGGCCCGGCAGGGCACGGCACTGCCGAGTACCAAGGGGGCGTTGTGAGCGATGTTGCGCTGATCGATGCCGGTGGCGCCAACCTGGGCTCGGTGCGCTACGCACTGGAGCGCCTGGGCGCGACGGTGCGGCTGGTGCGCGATGCGGACGGCCTGGTTGGTGCGCGGCGGGTGATCCTGCCCGGCGTCGGCGCCGCCGGTCCCGGCATGCAGCGCCTGCACGCTCAGGGCCTGGTGGAACCGCTGCAGCGACTGGAGGTGCCGTTGATGGGCATCTGCCTGGGCATGCAGCTGCTGTTCGAACGCTCCGAGGAAGCGGGCGTAGAGACACTGGGACTGATTCCGGGCGTGGTACGCAAGCTGGTGCCGGCCTGTGGCATCCGCGTGCCGCACATGGGCTGGAACCGCCTGCTGCCGCTGCGCGAATCGCTGTTGCTGCAGGGCGTGCCGGAACGCGCCAGCGCCTACTTCGTGCACAGCTATGCGGCGCCGCTCAATACCCACACCGTCGCTGCCTGCGACCACGGTGGCCTGTTCACCGCCGTGGTGGAGCAGGGGCGCTACTACGGCGCACAGTTCCATCCCGAGCGCTCCGGCGAGACCGGCTCGCTGATGCTGCGCAACTTCCTCGAGGGCACTGCTGCATGAGTTTCATCGTCTACCCCGCGCTGGATATCCGCGACGGCCGCGTGGTGCGGCTGCGCCAGGGCGACTACGCGCAGGAAACCTCCTATGGGGATGACCCTCTGCCGCGCGCGCAGGCCTTCGCCGCGCAGGGCGCGCAGTGGATGCATCTGGTCGACCTGGATGCCGCACGGGCCGGTGGCTACACGCTGGCGCCGCTGTTGGCATCCATTCGTGCGCAGACCCCGCTGCAGGTGCAGACCGGCGGTGGCGTGCGCGGCCGCGACGATGTGGCGCGCATCCTCGACGCTGGCGCCGGCCGCGTGGTGGTGGGTTCGCTGGCGGTGCGTCGTCCCGATGAAGTGGTCGGCTGGCTGGAGGAATTCGGCGCCGATCGCATCACGATTGCGCTGGACGCGCGCCAGGACGCACAGGGGCAATGGCAGCTGCCGGTGCACGGATGGACCGAGAACGCCGGGGTGACCCTGGATGACCTGGCCCGGCGCTACGCGCGCGCCGGCATGCGCCATCTGCTGTGCACCGACATCGCCCGCGACGGCATGCTGGCCGGGCCCAACATCAGCCTCTACCAGCACCTGTCGGCGCTGTTGCCGGGTGTGGCGGTGCAGGCGTCCGGTGGCATCCGTGACGTGGCCGATGTGGCCGAGGCGCGTGCCGCCGGCTGCGGAGGTGCCATCCTCGGCAAGGCACTGCTGGAGCAGCGCATGGACCTGAGCGAGGCGTTGGCATGTTGAGCCGCCGCATCATTCCGTGCCTGGACGTGCGTGATGGCCGCGTGGTCAAGGGCGTGCGCTTCCGCGATCACGTCGACATGGGCGACATCGCCGAGTTGGCACAGCGCTATCGCGACCAGGGCGCGGACGAGCTGGTGTTCTATGACATCGGCGCCAGTCCCGAGGCACGGTCGGTTGACGTCGCCTGGATCGAGCGCATCGCGCGCCTGATCGACATTCCGTTCTGTGTGGCCGGTGGCATCGACAGCGTGGAAACCGCGCGCCGCGTGCTGTTCGCCGGTGCCGACAAGGTGTCGATCAATTCGCCGGCGCTGGGCCGGCCGGAGCTGATCACCGAGCTGGCGGACGAGTTCGGCGTGCAGTGCGTTGTGGTGGGGGTCGATTCGGTGCGCGAGGCCGACGGGCAATGGCGGGTGCGTCGTTTCAGCGGCGATCCGGACAAGACCCAGGCGGTGCCGCTGCGCACGCTCGACTGGATCGTCGAAGCGCAACGGCGTGGAGCCGGTGAGATCGTGCTGAACTGCATGGACAGCGACGGTGTGCGCCGTGGCTACGATGTCGTGCAGCTGCAGCAGGCGCGGGCGCTGTGCCAGGTGCCGCTGATTGCCTCCGGTGGTGCCGGAGCGATGGAGCACTTCGCCGACGCCTTCGACCAGGCCGACGTCGACGGTGCGTTGGCGGCCAGTGTGTTCCACAGCGGCGCCATCGCCATTCCAGAATTGAAGCGCTACCTGCGCGGACAGCAGATCGAGGTGCGGGATGTCTATTGAAGTGAGGCCATCGCTGGATGCGCTGCAGGCGCTGGACTGGGGCAAGGGCGACGGCCTGCTGCCGGCCGTGGTGCAGGATGCCGATACCCTGCAGGTGCTGATGCTGGGCTATGTCAGCGCCGAATCGCTGGCGGCCACGCTGGCCATCGGCCACATGACCTTCTTCAGCCGCAGCAAGCAGCGGTTGTGGACCAAGGGCGAGCAGTCCGGCAACGTGCTGGTGGTGCAGTCGATCCGTGTCGACTGCGACGCCGATACGCTGCTGGTGATGGCGCGCCCGGCCGGGCCGACCTGCCACACCGGTGCCGAGAGCTGTTTCGACCAGGCGCCGAAGGATTTCCTGGGTGGGCTGGGCCAGCTGGTGGCCATGCGTGACGCGCAGCGCCCTCCCGGCAGCTACACCACCAGCCTGTTTGAAGGCGGCATCCGCCGCATCGCGCAGAAGGTGGGTGAGGAGGGCGTGGAGACCGCATTGGCCGCCGTGGCGCAGGATGATGAGGCATTGCTGGGCGAGGCGTCGGACCTGCTGTACCACCTGCTGGTGCTGCTGCGCGCGCGCGGGCTGTCGCTGGATGATGCGCGCGCGGTGCTGGAAAAACGCCATCGTTGAGGAAGGCGTACGGACCAACGGTCCGCACCCACCTCTGCAATGCAGCCGAGCATGGCTCGGCTCTACAATAGGTGGTCTTCTTCTTTCCCGGACCGCCCATGAAACTGCCTGCCGCCTGGCTGTGCTGCCTGTTGCTGACCTCGCCGGCCTGGGCCGCGGACACCGTGGTCAGCGGCAAGGTCTATCTGGAGCGTGACGGCAAGCCCGGCCGCGGTGCGACCGATCCGGGCCTGGCCGGGGTGCAGGTTTCCAACGGCGAGACCATCGTCAAGACTGCCGCTGACGGCAGCTACAGCCTGCCGGTGCGCGACGGCCAGACCGTATTCGTGATCAAGCCCGATGCCTACGCCTTCCCGAAGGCGGCGGACGGCCTGCCTTCGTTCTGGCGCCACTACCGCCCGAACGGCTCGCCGGCGCTGAAGTACGGCGGCATCGCGGCGACCAGCGACGTCACCCGCAACTGGGACTTCGCCCTGCAGTCGGATCGGCATGACAGCCGTCGTGGTTTCCAGATGCTGGTATTCACCGATTCGCAGACCGCCAGCCTGAAGGACATCGGCTACTACCAGCAGTCGATCGTGGCGCCACTGGTCGGCCAGACCAGGGCACGCATGGGCACCACCCTGGGCGACATCGTCAACGACGACCTGACCCTGTACCCGGCGATCAACAAGGTCACCACCGAACTCGGCGTGCCGTGGTTCCACGTGCCGGGCAACCATGACCTCGACTTCGATGCGGCCAGCGACGAACACTCACTGGACAGCTGGCGCAACATCTACGGCCCGGACACCTACGCGGTGGAAGAGGGCGGCGCCAGTTTCGTGTTCCTGGACGACGTGGTGTACGACCCCAAGGCCAGGCCGAAGTACATCGGCGGCCTGCGCGAAGACCAGTTCGCCTTCCTCGCCAGCTACCTGAAGGGCCTGCACAAGGACCGCCTGCTGGTGCTGGGCATGCACATCCCGCTGTTCGACGCGGCGCCGGGGCGCGAGACCTTCCGCCATGCTGACCGCCAGCGCCTGTTCGACCTGCTGAAGGACTTCCGCAACGTACTGGTGCTCAGCGGCCACAGCCACACCCAGCAGCACGTCTACCACGGCAAGGCCGAGGGCTGGAACGGCGACAAGCCACTGCACGAATACAACGTCGGTGCCAACTGCGGTGCGTTCTGGTCGGGCGTGAAGAATGCCGCTGGCGTGCCGGACAGCACCATGAGCGACGGCACGCCGAAGGGCTATGCATTGCTCGACGTGGCCGGCAACGGCAGCTATCGCCTGCAGTACCGCGTGGCCGGCAGGCCGGCCAGCGAGCAGATCGGCCTGCACGCGCCGAAGGTGCTGCGCCAGGGGGCCTACCCGGCGTGGGGTGTCTACGCCAACGTCTACATGGGCGAGGATCGGAGCGTGGTCGAGTACCGTGTCGATGGCGGCGCCTGGCAGCCGATGAAGCAGGTCAGCCAGCCCGACCCGCGCCTGATGGTGGAGAACGTGGCCGATGATCTGGCCAGCAGCCTGCGCGGCTACGACCGTTCGCCGGAGGCCACTGCGTCGCCGCACCTGTGGCGTGGCGCGCTGCCGACCGATCTTGCAGTGGGCAGCCATAAGGTCGAGGTACGCTCCACCCAGCCTGATGGCGCAGTGTTCACCGCCACCACCAGCTACAGCCTGCAGACTGCCCAGCCCTGACTCCCGCGCACCAGCGCTCCAGCGAAAGGACCCCGCATGGATATCCGCTTCATGGCCGGCACCACACCGGTGACCCTCAGCCGCCACTGGTTCACCGGCGCGATGCTGCTGCAGAGCGCCACCGAGAAGGTCTGGGTGCAGCACCCGCTGCATCCGGGCACCCACTTCTCGTTCTCGCTGGTACAGTCGTGGCTGCGCCACATCGCCGGCCACGAAGTGCTGGTCGAGCGCACCCGGCCGCTGTTGTTCGCCGGCTTCCGCCCACAGCGCCTGCGCGTGCTGGTGGATGGGGTGCAGGTGGCCGAACAGGAAGGCATGTAGGTTCACCTGAACCACCGGCGCGCTAGGCAAAGCCGTCCCGATGCCTGAGAATCGGGGCGATTCAATCGATCCAAGCAGGCCAGCGTGACCATCGCAGCAGCGTCAACGGTTTCCTCCGACTCCGCCCGCGGCGGTCTTCCGCGCCGTCTGGTCGTCGCCGATGTCGGCGGCACCTTTGCCCGGCTCGCGCTGGCAGAAACCCGACCCGGCCAGACGCCGCTGCTGGGCAGCCACCGTACCTATGCCTGTGCCGAGCATTCCAGCCTGGCCGCGATCCTGGCCGATTTCACCGCCGGCCTCGGCCAACCGGTGCAGACCGCGGTGGTCGCCATCGCTGGCCTGCTGGATGGCGATGTGCTGATCAACTCGAACCTGCCGTGGACGGTCTCGCTGTCGGCCACCCGCGCGCAGTCCGGGCTGCACGAACTGCAGCTGATCAATGATTTCGAAGCGGTGGCGTTGGCCATCCCCTACCTGCAGCCGGAAACCCTGGTGCCACTGAACGGTGACGCCGATCCGGCGCAGGCCTTCCCGGCGCTGGTGCTGGGCGCGGGTACCGGGCTGGGCGCCGCGCTGCGTTTCGCTGATGGCGAGCGTCCGGTGCTGGCCAGCGAGATCGGTCATGCCGCGCTGGGCGCCGGCAACGCGCTGGAACTGCAGGTGCTGGGCCGCCTGCTGCAGCGTTGGCCGCACGTGGACAACGAACGCGTGCTGTCCGGCAGCGGCCTGATGAACCTGTATCCGTGCCTGTGCGAACTGCGCGGCGTCACCCCGGTGTGGAACAGTACGGAGGCGCTGATCGGCGCCGCGCGTGGCGGTGAGGATGCACTGGCGGTGGAAACGTTGCAGGTCTTCTGTGCGTGGCTTGGCAGCCTGGCCGGCGACGCGGCGATCGCCGTCGGCGCGCGCTCGGTGTACCTGGCCGGTGGCATTTCCGCGCATGTGCAGGATTTCCTGGCCGATGGCCGCTTCCGTGAGCGCTTCCTCAACAAGGGCGTGCTGACCGAGGTGCTGCGCCAGGTGCCGGTGTGGCGCGTGGAGCATGGCCAGCTGGGCGTGCTCGGCGCAGCGGTCTGGCACGCCGCACGGCAGCCCACGCACGACTGATCGGCAGGGTTGGCATCGGGCCGGCCGTGCATTGCAGACTGGGAGGGGAAAATGGTGGATCGCAGGCAGTTCCTGCAGGCCGGTGCACTGGCCGCAGGCATGGCGGCATTGCCGGGCGTGCAGGCGCGCACGCAGGGTGGGGCCCGGGTGGTCTCCACCTGGGACTTTGGCGTACCGGCCAACCAGGCCGCGTGGAGGGTGCTGGCGCAGGGTGGCAGCGCGCTGGATGCGGTGGAGGCGGGCGCACGCTGGGCCGAGAGCGAGCTGTGCAACCCTACCGTTGGCCATTGCGGCAATCCGGATCGCGACGGCGTGCTGAGCCTGGATGCGAGCATCATGGACGGCGATGGCCGTTGTGGTGCAGTGGCCGCGCTGGTGGACATCCTGCATCCGGTGTCGGTGGCCCGCAAAGTGATGGAGAACAGCCCGCATGTGCTGCTGGTCGGCGAGGGCGCGCAGCAGTTCGCGGTGCAGCAGGGGTTCGAGCGCAAGCATCTGCTGACGCCGCAGGCCGAAGCGGCCTGGCGCGAGTGGCTGAAGACCGAGAAGTACCAGCCGCAGATCAATGCCGAGCGCCGTGGCATTCCCGGCAACAGCGACAACCACGACACCATCGGCATGCTGGCACTGGATGCCAAGGGCCAGCTGGCCGGTGCCTGCACCACCAGCGGCATGGCGTGGAAACCGCACGGTCGCGTTGGCGACAGTCCGATCATCGGCGCCGGCCTGTACGTCGACAACGACGTCGGCGCGGCCACTGCTTCGGGGGTGGGTGAAGAGATGATCCGCAACGCGGCTTCGTTCCTGGTGGTCGAGCTGATGCGCCAGGGGCGTTCACCGGCGCAGGCCTGCCGTGAAGCCATCGACCGCGTGGTGCGCAAGCGCCCGGAAGCGAGCAGAACGTTGCAGGTGTGCTTCCTGGCCATGAACAAGCAGGGCGAGGTCGGCGCCTATGCGCTGCATCGTGGCTTCGTCTATGCGGTGTGCGATGCGCAGCGCCAGGATGACCTGCGTGACTCGCCGTCGATCTACACGAGCACCCAGGCGTGAGTACGCGGCTGACCCTGGAGATCGCCAGCAACTCGCTGGCCTCGGCGCTGGCCGCGCAGGCTGGCGGCGCCGACCGCATCGAACTGTTCGACAACCTGGCCGAGGGCGGCACCACGCCGTCGTTCGCCAGCATCGCGATGGCCCGCGAGCGCCTGTCGATTCCGCTGTTCGTGCTGGTGCGGCCACGCCCGGGCGACTTCCACTACGACGCGCTGGAAACCGAACTGATGCTGCGTGACATCGCGCAGTGCCGCGCGCTGGGTTGCGATGGCGTGGTGATCGGCGCGCTGGACGTGCAGGGCGGCATCGACCTGGCGCTGTGCCGGGAACTGGTGCAGGCCGCCGGGCCGTTGCAGGTGACTTTCCATCGCGCCTTCGACGCCGCCCGCGATCTGCCGGCGGCGCTGGAGCAGCTGATCGGGCTGGGCTGCCAGCGCGTGCTGACCTCGGGCGGGCAGGCCAGCGCCGAGGCCGGTGCCGATGTGCTGGCGGGCCTGGTCACCCAGGCGGCGGGGCGCATCACGGTGATGGCTGGCGCCGGATTGGCCCCGGGCAACATCGCAACCGTCGCGCGGCAGACCGGCTGTACCGAACTGCACGCCTCCGCAAAAGGCCTGCGCCGCTCGGCGATGCAGTTCCAGAACCCGGCGCTGCGCGGTCTGGACCCGGACTGGAGCCAGACCGCCGCCGCTACCGTGGCCGCGCTGCGGCAGGCGCTGGACTGATCGAATCCGTCGGGCATGGCCCGGGGTCAGATCCCTTCTGCGAAGGGATCTGACCCCTGTCGCAACCCCGGCCGCAGGCACGCGACGGACAAAACCGTTCCGCGCGCGATTGTCGTGATCATGTCACTACTTCGTGCGCCGTTCTGTCAGCAACGCGTCGCAACTCTTTGATTGTTCTTGACACCGGCAGCCGATAGCGGCATCTCGCCGGGCTGTTGCTGCGTTGCCGCATGCCGGGCGTGGTTCAGCTGTGCTTTAGTTTGGATCGATCCACAGGGGAGGTGCCATATCGGTCGTGAACCGATCCAAGCGCCTGGATCCGTCGTAGTGCCGCGCCACCGTCCGCCCGTGCGTCCACATCTTCGAAGAGCAACCACCCATGGCTCAGATCGTCCACAAGCGTCGCCACCTGCTGTCCCAGGCCCTGATCCTGGCCCTGTTGCCGCTGGCAGCCAGCGCGCAGGAAGCTGCCAGTTCGTCCACCAAGGATCTGGACGCGGTCACCGTCACCGGCTCGCGCATCAAGCGCGCCAGCGTCGAGGGCCCGGCGCCGGTCAACGTGATCACCGCCGCGCAGATCCAGAAGGAAGGCTTTGTCAGTGTGTACGACGCGCTGAAGACCCTCACCGAGGCCACAGGCACCGTTGAAGCCGCATCGCAATGGGGCTCGCATACGCCCAATGCCAGCGGCCTGAACCTGCGCGGGATGGGCCCGAACCGCTCGCTGCTGCTGGTCAATGGCCGTCGTGTAGCGGATTACCCGCTGCCCTACGGTGGCGAAACCAACTTCTCCAACTACGGCAACATTCCGGCCGCGGCGGTGGAGCGCATTGAAGTGCTGACCGGTGGCGCCTCGGCCATCTACGGTTCGGATGCGATCGCCGGCGTGGTCAACGTCATCCTCAAAACCAACTACGACGGCGACGAAGTGCGCGTGCGCGGCGGCACTTCCAGCGAAGGCGGACGTGATACCTGGGATCTGTCCTGGGCCGGTGGCAAGACCGGCGAAAACTGGAGCGTGACCTACGCGCTGCAGTACACCAAGCGCGACCCGCTGTTCGGGCGTGATCGCCCGCAGATGGACGATGCCGACGATGCGCCGTACCCGTCCTGGAACATGGAACAACGCAAGGTCGGCTTCCGTCCCACCGCCGGTCTGGCGCTGATCGATCCGACCACGGGCCAGCGCTTGGCGCCGCCCACCGGCACCTGCGAAAAATTCGACGGCGAGTATTACACCGCCGATCGATTGGTCTACAACTACGCCGCCAACCGCATCACCAACACCGGCCGCCTGTGCGGCATGAGCGCCGACTACGCCAACTGGCTGCTTACCGGCGGCGCCGAGAACGTGTCCGGAAACCTGTACGCCACCTTCGATTTCAGCAATGACCTGCAGGCCTGGACCAACCTGGCGGTGTATCGCTCCGAAGCGATCTGGGGCACCAATCCGCCCGGCGTGTCGCTGATCGACGATGACAACGGCTATTACTGGGATGCCAACCGCAACCGGCCGATCCTGGGCGTGCGCCAGTTCACCCCGAACGAAGTCGGGGGCCTGGATACGCTGCGCAACACCAACCGCGAGCTGTCCTGGGACTGGAGCGCGGGCCTGCGCGGGCGCCTGGCCGACCGTTTTGACTGGAGTGCCACGGTGGGGCGTTCCTATTACCGCGTGGAAGAACGGCAGAACGTGGTCGACAAGCAGAAGTCGTATGACTACTTCCTTGGCCCGCGCCTGGGCACCACCGCCGATGGCGAGGCGATCTATGCGTTGAACGAATCGCGCTGGTGGAACCCGCTGACGCCGGACCAGTACTGGCAGATGGGGACCGTGGCGAAGAACCGCGCGGCGTCATGGGTCAACCAGGCGTCGGCGGATATCACCGGCGAGCTGTTCCAGGGCTGGGCCGGCCCGATTTCGTTTGCGGCGGTGGCTGAAGTCGCGCAGCAGGGCTATCACCTCAGTCCGGACCCGCGTGCTGGCATCGACTTCGACCTGCAGAATGTCGATCGCGGCGGCGGTGAGCGTACCCGCTACTCGGCCGGCGTCGAGTTCAAGATCCCGCTGCTGGACAGCGTGACCGCAACTGCGGCCGCGCGCTACGACCGCTATGGCAACTACAAGGCCGACGACAGCAGCGAAGCGCTGGACATCGGCAGCCAGAAGGAAACCACCTGGAACGTCGGCCTGGAATGGCGCCCGGTCGAATCGCTGCTGGTGCGTGGCTCGTACGCCACCAGCTTCCATGCGCCGGACATGCATTACCTGCTGGGCCAGCCGAGCAGTTCGGAAGTGCAGACCTATGACCGCCTGCGCTGCATCCAGAGCGGCGCGTACCTGGTCAACAACTGTGGCGTGGGCAACACCGACGTCTGGTACACGTTCGACGTGAACCGGCGTGGGACGCCGCTGCTGCGCTCGGAGACCGGTGATTCGTGGACGGTCGGCTTCGTCTGGGACGTGCTGCCGAACCTGTCGGTCAGTGCCGACTACTGGGCGATCAAGCTGGAAGACATGATCGTCGACGTCGGCGCCGATGAGGTGCTGGCCAGCGAGGCCGGCTGCCTGACCGGCAAGAACATGGACGGTACGCCATGGGCCAACCCGGCCGGTGGCGAGTACTGCGCCGGCATCCTGGCCCGCGTGAACCGTGACAGCAACGGTCGCCTGGTATCGATCGAGCGCGGCCCGTTCAACCTGGCCAGCCGCGAGGTGCGCGGCATCGACCTGACCGCGCGCTATCGCCTGGAAACCGCGCGGTGGGGCAGCTTCCAGCTGGGTGTGAACTACACCAACCAGATCTCGACCAAGGAGCAACGCTACGCCGCCGACCCGAATCCGGAACGCCGCGATCGTGACCTGCGCAGCAAGCTGCGCGCGAGCCTGGCCTGGCAGCGCGGCAACTGGAACGCCAATGTCTATGCCGACCGCATCGGTTCGGTGCCGGGCGTGCGCTACCACTGGGGTACCGACCGCCTGGACAACCCTGGTGGCTGCCTGCCGTTCGCCGATGGCTACGTGCCCAGTGACAGCCCGTCGCTGAACTGCCTGGAGCCGGCACGGCTGCCGGATGGTTCGGTGAACCCGAACCCCAACGCCGGGCAGCAGACGGCGCGCTACTACGGTCGAGTGGGGCCGTTCATCACCTGGAACTTCAACGTGGGCTACCAGGTGACCGAACACGCGAAGGTAAACGTGTACGTCAACAACGCCTTCAACGCCGCCAGCTGGAACCACAAGGACCCGTACAAGCTGGATTACGACTTCGCTCCGACCCGCCTGCTGGGCGCGGTCGGCCGCGAGTTCGCGTTGGAGTATGTGTTCACCTTCTGAGGTGACCTGCCTCCGCCGGTAGGTCCACGCCATGCGTGGATATGGACACCCGGGTGCCCATTCAGGAACTGCGGACAGGCTGGATTTGACCTTCCCACGATGGCAAGGTTTAGCCTGTCCGCATCCAGAAGGAGCCCCGGGAATCCGATCATGAGCACGCCCCGCGCCACTGCAGCCCCCGCAAGCCCTGCCACCATCAGCCTGCCCATCGAGGGCATGACCTGTGCCAGCTGTGTCGGCCGGGTCGAGGCGGCGCTGTCCAGGGTCGAAGGCGTGGGCAGTGTTTCGGTCAATCTGGCCACCGAGCGCGCGGATATCCGCCCGTCCGGTCCGGTCGATCGGGCCGCGTTGATCCAGGCGGTGGAGCGGGTGGGCTACGACGTGCCCGCTGCCACCACCGAGCTGTCGGTCGAGGGCATGACCTGTGCGTCCTGCGTGGGCCGAGTCGAACGTGCGCTGTTGGCCGTGCCCGGCGTCAGCCAGGCCAGCGTGAACCTGGCCACGGAGCGCGCCACGGTGCGTGGCGTGGCGGAAGTTGCAGCGCTGGTCGCCGCGATCGACAAGGCCGGCTATGACGCACGCGTGATTGAAGCCGGCGTGCAGTCCGATGACGAGGCCGCGGAAAAGAAGGATGCCGAGCGCGCCGAACTGAAGCGCGACCTGATCGTGGCGTCCGCGCTGGCGCTGCCGGTGTTCGTGCTGGAGATGGGGTCGCACCTGATCCCCGGCATGCACGAATGGGTGATGTCCACCATCGGCATGCAGGCCAGCTGGTACCTGCAGTTCGTGCTGACCGCGCTGGTGCTCGCCATCCCGGGCCGCCGCTTCTACCAGAAGGGCATCCCCGCGCTGCTGCGGCTGGCGCCGGACATGAATTCGCTGGTGGCGGTGGGCACTGCCGCAGCGTTTGGCTACTCGGTGGTGGCCACGTTCCTGCCGACGCTGTTGCCGGCGGGCACGGTGAACGTCTACTACGAAGCAGCGGCGGTGATCGTTGCGCTGATCCTGCTCGGCCGCTTCCTTGAGGCCCGGGCCAAGGGCCGCACCTCCGAGGCGATCAAGCGACTGGTCAATCTGCAGGCGAAGGTTGCCCACGTGGTCCGTGACGGCCGGACGGTGGATGTCCCGGTCAATGAAGTGCTGAGCGGCGACGTGGTGGAAGTGCGCCCGGGCGAGCGCGTGCCGGTCGACGGCGAGGTGGTCGAGGGCCGCAGCTACATCGACGAGTCGATGATCAGCGGCGAGCCGATCCCGGTCGAGAAGCAGCCGGGCAGCAGCGTGGTGGGCGGTACGGTCAACCAGAAGGGCGCACTGACGGTACGTGCCACGGCGGTGGGCGCGCAGACCATGCTGGCGCAGATCATCCGCATGGTCGAACAGGCGCAGGGCTCGAAGCTGCCGATCCAGGCGGTGGTCGACAAGGTCACCCTGTGGTTCGTGCCGGCGGTGATGCTGGCCGCGCTGGCGACCTTCGCAGTCTGGCTGATCTTCGGGCCCTCGCCAGCGCTGAGCTTCGCGCTGGTCAATGCGGTGGCGGTGCTGATCATTGCCTGCCCATGCGCGATGGGACTGGCCACGCCGACCTCGATCATGGTCGGTACCGGCCGTGGCGCCGAGATGGGTGTGCTGTTCCGCAAGGGTGAAGCGCTCCAGTTGTTGAAGGATGCACAGGTGGTGGCGGTGGACAAGACCGGCACGCTGACCCAAGGGCGCCCGCGCCTGACCGATCTGGAGATTGCTGCCGGCTTCGATCACAACACGGTGCTGGCGGCAGTTGCCGCAACGGAGTCGCGCTCGGAGCATCCCATCGCCCGCGCGATTGTTGATGCCGCGACCGGCCAGGGCATCGCGTTGCCGGGCATGGTCGACTTCGAATCGGTCACCGGCATGGGCGTGCGGGCCAGTGTCGAGGGTGCACGCGTGGAGGTCGGTGCCGATCGCTTCATGCGCGACCTGGGCGTGGACATCACTTTGTTTGCGACGCTGGCGGCAGAGCTGGGCATCAAGGGCAAGTCGCCGCTGTATGCCGCCATCGACGGCCGCCTGGCCGCAATCATCGCGGTATCCGATCCGATCAAGCCGAGCACGCCGGCCGCAATCGCGGCACTGCATCAGCTTGGCCTCAAGGTGGCGATGATCACCGGTGACAACGCTGGTACCGCGCAGGCGATCGCGCGCCAGCTCGGCATCGACGACGTGGTGGCCGAGGTGCTGCCGGAAGGCAAGGTCGAGGCGGTGCGCCGCTTGAAGGCCACACATGGCCATGTCGCCTTCGTCGGCGACGGCATCAACGATGCGCCGGCGCTGGCCGAGGCCGATGTCGGCCTGGCCATCGGCACCGGCACCGATATCGCGGTCGAGTCGGCCGATGTCGTGCTGATGTCGGGCAACCTGCAGGGCGTGCCGAATGCCATTGCACTATCGAAGGCGACGCTGGGCAACATCCGCCAGAACCTGTTCTGGGCCTTCGCTTACAACACCGCATTGATTCCGGTGGCGGCCGGCGTGCTGTATCCGACCTGGGGCGTGCTGCTCTCGCCGGTGTTCGCGGCCGGTGCGATGGCACTGTCCAGCGTGTTCGTGCTGGGCAACGCGCTGCGCCTGCGCCGCTTCCAGCCGCCGATGGCGGACGCCCCCGCCGCGATCCATTGAGGAAGAACCGCATGAATATCGGTGAAGCCGCCAAGGCCTCCAGCGTGTCGGCGAAAATGATCCGCTACTACGAACAGATCGGCCTCATTCCTGCGGCTGATCGCACCGAGTCGGGCTACCGGGCGTACTCGCAGGCGGACATCCACCGCCTGCGCTTCATCCGCCGCGCGCGCGATCTCGGCTTCCAGGTTGCCGAGATCACCGATCTGCTGGGCCTGTGGAACGACACCTCGCGGCACAGCGCCGACGTCAAGCACCTGGCCGAACAGCACATTGCCGACCTGGAGCAACGCATCGAGCACATGCGGCAGATGGCCGACACGTTGAAGTCGCTGATCAGCTGCTGCGCGGGTGACGAGCGCCCGGAATGCCCGATCCTGGAGCGGTTGGGCGAAGACCATGATGCCCCGGTGCCGGTCGTCGCCGCCAAGACCGGCGCGGTGCGGCGACGCGCACAGAAGCATTGAATCGATATCGCGTGCACTGAAAAGCCCGCCCTGTGACAGTGCACGGGGCGGGCTTGGTTCTGGATGCAGTTCAGGGAATCAGGCAGTGCGAGGCGGGAAGCCGGCTTCGTTCACCGCGGCGAACACCTGTTCCTGCGACGCGGTGGTCTGCACCTTGACCAGCCCGGCCGGCGGATCGGCCACCACGCTGGCGTTGGGGTCGATCTGCTGGATCGCACGGGTCACGCTGCGCGCGCAGCCGCCGCAGGTCATGCCGTCGACATGGAATTCCATCTGTAGCTCCTTCGCTGCTCTTGGGATGGGACCAGTGTGCACCTTCCAACGATGGCAGGGTCAAGCGTCGGGCTGAACGACGAACAAGGCGCGGACAAAAAAAACGGCAGCCACCTGTACCAGCGCGGCTGCCGTGGAGGAACGTCCCCGCCAGGGCAGGGCATGGGTTGCGCCGGGACGTGCCCGGCCAACCCGGTGCGGGCTTAGAACTTCCAGTTCACGCCGAAGTACAACTGGCGACCGGCGTACAGGTTGGACAGCAGGCGGGCCTGGCTGTCGTTGCCGATGTAGCTGCGCAGCTCGGACTTGGTGGCGTTCAGCACGGCAGCCGTCACCGTCCAGTCCGGGGTCAGGTTGTAGGCCACGTTCAGGTCAAGCTGGCTGTACGGCTTGGTGTAGGTGGTCATGCCATTGTTCAGCCCGCCGACCACTTCACCGCGACGGTTGTACGAGGCACGCGCCAGGAACTTGTCGTTCTCGTAGAACACGGTGACGTTGGCCTGGTTCTTGGCGCTGCCGACCAGCGGCGATGAGCCGATTTCCTCGCCGTCCAGCACGATCGAGGCCAGGTTGGTGTCGTTGTAGGTGTAGTTGGCCTGCACGCCCAGACCGAAGTCGAAGGTGTACTGGCCATACAGCTCCACGCCCTGCGAAACGCCATCGCGGCCGTTGGCCTCGGTCTCGTACTTCTGCACGGTGACCGACTGCCCGCCGACGTTCATCTGCTGGTCGCGCACCACCGGCACGGTGAAGTTGTCCACGTTCTTGCGGAACAGCGAAACACCTGCGACCGCGCCCGGCTGGAAGTACCACTCCAGGCCCAGGTCGAACTGGACCGCCTTGAACGGCTCCAGCGCCTTGTTGCTGCCCGAGCCGTACCAGCCGGGCGTGTCGGTGCCGCCGGTGACACGGCGATCGTTGGCGTACTCCTCGCTGATGTAACGCAGGCCACCGGGATAGGCGATGCTGGTGTAGCTCGGGCGCGCGACCACCTTCGACGCCGCACCGCGCAGCACCAGGTTGTCGGTGATGTCCCAGGCAATGTTGAAGCTCGGCAGCACGTCGGTATAGGTCTTCTCCAGCGACGACAGGGCGTACACCTTGTCGCGCACCTGGGCGTCGGGCAGGCGGACGAAGCCACCCTGGCAGCGCAGGTTCGGATCGGCGGCCGGATCATCGCAGCTCATCGGCGCGCCGCTGGCGTTGTCGACGAAGTAGTCGTTGAAGCGCTCGACCGAGTCGCTGGACTGGGCGAACTGCTTGGTGCGCACCACGCGCACGCCGACGTTGCCGCGCACGCGCTCGGTGCGGAAGTTGGCCTGGAAGTAGCCGGAGTAGATCTTCTCGTTGACGTCGTAGACGAAGTCTTCTTCGGTGCGGTTGTGCGAGCCGCCGTAGGTCTTGTTCAGGTAATCGATGTAGGCCGGGTAGTTGATGCCCGGGAACACATTGGCGTTGAAGGCGCCGGTGATGTTGCTGATCGGGTTGGACAGGAAGAAGCCCGGCTGCGCGTTGCCAGCGGTCGGATCGCAACCGGCCTGGTAACGGTTGTTGTCATAGTCGGACGGGTCCAGGCCCGGGCACACCCAGTAGGTGTTGCCGGTGTTGCGGTGGACCTTGCCGTCGCGGTACTTGGCACCGAACTGGATCGAGTCCAGCCAGCCGGCCTCGAACAGCTTGGTGACGTCTGCCTGGAAGTAGTTCTGCTTGACTTCGGTCTGCATCCACGACGAGTCGGTGGAACCGGTATCGACTTCGGCGACGCCGGCCATCAGCTGCTGCTGCAGGTCGGGAGAGAACTGCACCGACGGCGTGCCGGTGAGGTCCCACGCGGTGTACTGGTTGCCGGACTGCCACTGGTTGCCCACCTTGCGGCGCGGCTTGGCCGACATGCGGAAGTTCATCGACGGACCACCTTCGGACCAGGTGCGGCCGCCGGTGAACGAGGCTTTCCAGAGGGGGCTGATGTCCCAGTCAATGGTCAGGTCCGCGGTCTGCGACAGTGCCTTTTCCTTGCTGTAGCCGCCGGTGAGCTGCGGGGTGGGGATGGTGCAGTCGTCCGGGCCCCAGCCACCGGGCTTGAGGCCGGCGGCAGCCGCTTCATCCTCGCTGCAGTAGTAGGTCTTACCGGCCAGCTTCTGGTACTGCGCGCCGGTGACGATGCTGCCGCTCGGATCGAAGTCCAGGCCATTGAGCAGGCGGCCGCCGGCCCAGTTGCCGTCCTGGTTGTAGCGGGCCAGGTTCCACTCCGGCACCTTCAGCATGTTCTGGGTGTAGTCACCCTGCAGCTCGAAGCGGAAGTAGTTGGCCGTCATCGTGACGTTGTCGACCGGCTTGAACTGGAAGGTCAGCTGCCCGCCCTTGCGTTCGCGCTTCTCTTCCTTCACCGCGAAGTTCACCGAGGTCGGCATGAAGAACTCACTGTAGTTCTTGCCGGTCTGGTTGTTGAAACCGGACTCGCCCCACCAGTAGTGGATGCCATCCTGCTCCAGCAGGTTGCCGTTGGCATCGCGGGCGGTGGTGCCGTTGCCGTACCACTGGTAGTCCTCGGTGCTGGCCTCCATGGTGCGGGTAGTGCGTTTCTGCTGGGTCACGCCGACCAGCACGCCGAAGCGGTCGTCCTTGCTGTGCCAGGAATACAGCGCCGACACCTGCGGGTCGACGTCGTGGCTGGTGTCGGAGGTGGTGCCCTCCAGGTTCACGTAGCCGGAGTTGGATTCCATGTCGAGCGGACGGCGGGTATGCAGGATGACCGTGCCGCCGATGCCGCCTTCGTCGATGCGTGCTTCCGGCGACTTGAACAGCTCGGCGCTGGACAGCATGTTCGACGGCAGCAGGGTGTAGTTGAAGGAACGGGTGGCTTCGTTGTTGGTTTCCGAGGAGGCGACGAAGTTGCCGTTCAACTGGGTCAGGGTCAGGTCCGGTGCAAGGCCGCGCACGCTGACGCTCTTGCCTTCGCCACCGCTGCGGGTGATGACCACGCCGGGCACGCGCTGCAGTGCGTCGGCCACGTTCTTGTCGGGGAACTTGCCGACGTCTTCGGCGGTGATCACTTCGACCACGGCGTTGGCATCGCGCTTCTGCTCAAGGCTCTTTTCGATGGCGTAGCGGTAGCCGGTGACCTGGACGCTGTCCAGAGTCGTGGCGTCCTGCGAGCCGATGGTCGTGGCCTGCTGCGCGGCGGCGCCTGCCGGAATGACGGCGGCAGCCAGGGCCAGCGCGATGGCCAGCGACAATGCGTCCTGGCCGTGCGTACGTGTTGAATGCTTCATTCCCATCTCTCCCTCTCTCCTGGATTGATCCGGTGACGTGGCACGGACAACTTGAATCGATCTAATTTGAAGTGAATTTGTCGCTGTCGCCATGCAGTGGCAGTAGCACCGCACGCGTGGCCTGGTGTACGTCCTGTTGCTGCTCCCCCAACTCCCGGCCATCGCAGCGTCGTCTTGGATCGATCTAAGCGATGGGCGGGCGATTTTTAGCATGGGTCGCCCTTGGGCGCATGCTGCTCCGCAATATGGTACTGGCGTGGCGTAGGGATGACGGTTTGCTGAAATCAGTGAAATCGTTTTCGTGCGCAGGGAGGGTGGGTCGGCAGGGCTGCGCCCTGCACCTGCGGGTAGTGCCGGCCGCTGGCCGGCAAGAGCCAAAGCCAAAGCGGCTCTGGGTTGTCTGGGTTTGGCGCTGCGGTGTGGACTGGCAGGACACGCCGTAAACCCCCCTCCGGGGGCCGGCCCAGCCGCTGGCGGCTGTGCGTTCGGGCGCTTGCGAAGCAGTGCTTCGCAAGCAAGGCGCCCTCACCCCTGGGGGCTCGATGGCGCCATCCATGGCGCCAACGGTCCTGCCAGCCCACACCGCCCCACCTTTGACAGTTTCCCGGTGACGGTTGGACTGATCCTGGAACGACATGGGGTCCTGGGGTCAGATCCGTTTTCCAAAGGAAAACGGATCTGACCCCAATCGATTTCGTTGTCTGACAGAGATTCATCCATGCATGGCGTGGATCCATCCACAGATCGCGAAAATCTGTCGAAGGCGGGGTGGGTCCGGTTGCGGGGGTGTCCGCGGCATGGATGCCGCGGCCAAGCCCCCAGGGATGGGTTTACGGCGTCCCTCGCAACCGGACCCATCCCGCCATTCCACGGATCGCCGGCTTTTGCTGTTGCTTCGGCTGTTGCTTCTGAGGTTGCCGGCCAGCGGCCGGCATTACCGCGGGTGCAGGGCGCAGCCGTGCCGAATACACCCTCATGCTGCGCCGCAGAATGCATTCGGCTGAACCTGCATGCTCTACTTGAATCGATCTAAATTCACGGTCACGTGGGTCGGGCGTCATTCCAGGGGGAGCCTTCTGCCGGTCCAGGCAGAGCTCAGCGGAACGGTGCCGGAAGGCCCGGGCCGTCTGTCTCTGCGTCATCGACTACAGGAACCCGACATGCGTCCAGTGCCGTCCGCTCCCGCCGTCCCATCATCCTCGCGCCCGCTGGCGCGCCTGGCCTGCCTGCTTGCGCTGTCGGCGGCGCCGATGCTGCTGCAGGCCGCGCCGGCAGCGCTGGAGCGCGAGGTCAACACCTTCATCGGCAGCAAGGACGACGGCAACACGTTCCCGGGTGCGTCGGCGCCGTTCGGCCTGATCCAGGTCAGCCCGATCGGCAGCCACTATTCGGGTTGGCGCTATGACGACGAGAAGATCCGTGGCTTCGGCCACTCCTTCATCTCCGGTGCCGGCTGCTGGGAACAGGGCGGCCAGGTGTCGGTGCTGCCGGTCACGGGCTCGATCGGTCCGGGCGGTGATTTCGATACCGGCAACGCCAGGCAGTTCGACCACAAGGCCTACGCCGCGTCCTACACCCACGATGGCGAGGTCGGCCAGGCCGGCTACTACAAGGTGCGGCTGACCAGCTACGGCGGCATCGATGCCGAGGCGACCGCGCGTACCCGTGCCGCGGCCGAGCGCTACACCTTCAGCCAGCGCAGTGGCGATGGCCACGTGCTGGTCAATGTCGGCCAGGCCAACGAGCGCCATTCGGTGATCGGCAGCGTGGTCGATGTGGTCGGCGACCGCGTGGTCGAGGGCAAGCTGGTTACCAAGAGTTTCTGCGGCGGCCATCAGTACACCACCTGGTTCCGCATCGAGTTCGACCGTCCGTTCAAGGCGCATGGTACCTGGGGTGAGGGCGGCGGCCTGCCGGGCGCGCGCCACAGCATGGAAGGCGAGCAGAAGCCGAACGGTGCCTGGCTCAGCTTCGACCTGGCCAAGGGCCAGTCGGTGACGGCGGTCAGCGCGATCTCGCACGTGGATGCCGAAGGCGCGCGCACCAACCTGCGTGCCGAGGGCATGCAGGGTGGGTCGCTGCTCGGTTTCGACCGCATGCGCGCGCTGTCGCAGCAGGCCTGGCGTGAGCAGTTGGGCCGTGTACGCGTGCAGGGCGGCACCGCCGATGACCGCACCGTGTTCTACAGCGCGGTCTACCACGCGCTGCTGCAGCCGATGACCGGCAACGATGCCGATGGCCGCTACCGCGGCTATGACGATGGCATCCACCGTGCCGATGGCTGGACCTATTACGAGTACTTCTCGCTGTGGGATACCTATCGCGCGCAGAACCAGTGGCTGGCACTGACCCGCCCGGACGTGGCGCGCGACATCGGCCGCACCCTGCTGGCGATCGATGAGCAGGGCGGTTGGCTGCCGCGCTGGGGCTATGCCAACTTCGAAACCAACATCATGACCGGCGATCCGGTCACCCCGTTCATGGTCGACCTGTGGCGGTTCGGTGCACTCAAGGGCCGTGAATCGCAGGCGTGGGATGCGCTGCGCCGCAATGCCTTCGGCACGCCGCCGCTGAACTCGCGCATGGCCGGCCGCTCCGGCAACCCGACTTACCTGGACAAGGGCTACGTGGCCTATGACCGTGCATTCCCGTCCAAGGGCATGGACGTCGATCCGCACCACGGTGGTTCGGCCACGCTGGAGTACGCGCTGGCCGACTGCGCGCTCTCGCAGATGGCCGACGGCCTGGGCCATGCCCAGGATGCGGCGACGCTGCGCGAGCGCGGCCGCAACTGGCGCAAGGTGTGGGACCCGCAGGTGCGCGACGCCGAGACCGGCTTCACCGGGTTCCCGCGCCCGCGTACCGAGGACGGCCAGTGGTACACCCCGTCCGACGGCCATTACAGCCCGCGTTCGCACCACGGTTTCCACGAGGGCACGGCGTGGCAGTACCAGTGGCTGGCGCAGCAGGACGTGCCGGGCCTGGTCGAAGCGATGGACGGCCGCGAGCAGGCGGGCCGCCGCCTCGATGCGTTCTTCGCGATGGACGCGCTGCAGGCCGACCCGCTCAATGCCGCCCGCAAGGCGTGGGTGGTCGGGCCGTACAGCTACTACAACCAGTTCCGCTACAACCCGAACAACGAGCCGGACCTGCACTCGCCGTGGCTGTACACGCTGATCGGCCAGCCGTGGAAGACCGCGGCCGTGGTGCGTGCGGCGCAGCAGCTGTTCACCAATGCCCCCAACGGTGTGACCGGCAACGATGACCTCGGCACGATGTCGGCCTGGTACCTGTTCAGTGCCATCGGCGTGTACCCGGCGGTGCCGGGCAGCGGCCAGTTCCTGCTGCACACCCCGCGCTTCAGCAAGGTGGAAGTGGACATGGGCAATGGCCGCACCCTGCGCATCGACGCGCCGGGCGCCGATGGCCGCCGCCTGCAGTATGTGCAGGGCGTGCAGGTCGATGGCCAGGCGCATGCACCGGTGTGGCTGGACTGGAACCGCCTGCAGCAGGGCCCGCGCGTGCGCTTTGCGCTGGATGCGAAGGTGCCGGAGCAGGGCTGGGGCACGGCGGTGAAGGATCTGCCGGTATCCTGGTGCGCGGCACCGGGCAGCCAGCTGCGCTGAGCCGGACTGTGCCGTTCGCGGTGACCCAGCGAACGGCACGGCACGACACGGCCCTGATCCATTAGGCTTGAGCTTCCAGCGGAGTCCGGGAAGACGATGAACGACAACGGCAGCAGTCCCAGCAAGCGCGCCGGCAAGGCGGTGACGGTGACCGACATCGCGCGTGCGATCGGCGTGTCACGGGCAACCGTGTCGCTGGTGCTGCGCGGCAGCCCGCTGGTCAATGTCGATACCCGCGCCAAGGTCGAGGCCGAGCTGCGCCGCCAGCGCTATGTCTACAACCGCGCGGCGGCCAACCTGCGCCGGCGCACCTCGTCGAGCATCGCGCTGGTGATCAACGACCTGTCCAACCCGTTCTTCGCCGAATTCGCGTCAGGCGTGGACGAGGCGCTGGGCGGGCGCGGTTACGTGACGTTGCTGGGCAGCACCGGGGAATCGCCAGAGCGCCAGCAGGCCGTGCTGTCCACGCTGATGGAGCACACCCCGGCCGGCCTGATCCTGTCGCCGGCCGAGGGCAGCGACACCGCGCAGTTGCGGCAGGCGCTGGGCGCCAATGCCAACGTGCTGCTGTTCAACCGCGAACTGGCCGGGGCTGACTGGGACTTCCTGACCCTGGACAACCAGCACGGCGCCTATCTGGCCACGCGCCACCTGATCGAGCGCGGCCATCGCCAGATCGCCTTCTTCGGCGGCCACGCCGCATCCAGTTCCTGCCACCAGCGCCGCGCCGGTTTCCAGCAGGCGCTGGCCGAGGCCGGGCTGTCGCTGCCGCCGGGTTGGATGATCGAGTCGGCGCCGAACCGCCTGGAAGCAGCAGCGCGCACCGATGAACTGTTTGCCGATGGCCATCGTCCGAGTGCGGCGGTCTGCTACAACGACACCGTCGCGCTGGGCCTGATGCTGGGCTTGAACTCGCGTGGCATCCGTCCCGGTGGCGACTTTGCCGTTACTGGTTTCGACGACATTTCCGAGGCTGCGGTGGCGGTGCCACCGTTGACCACGCTCACTGCCGACCCGCGCGAGCGTGGCCGGCAAGCGGCCGCGCTGCTGCTGCAACGGCTGGACGAACCGGATGCGCCGCCACGGCGCACGGTCGCGCCGGTGCAGCTGCGCATCCGCGAAAGCAGTGCTGCGCGACCGAACTGATTCCTTTCATACACCCCTTCCACGCAACAACGACCTTCCGCGCATCGAGGCGCGTACCGCATGCCGATCTCCGCAACGCCCCGTCCATCGGGTTCCTCGGGCAACGCACCCGCCGTCACCAACGGCAAGGCGTTGGCTGTCGTCACCACGATCTTCTTCATGTGGGGCTTCCTGACCTGCCTCAATGACATCCTGATCCCGCACCTGAAGGCGGTGTTCGAGCTGAACTACGCCAAGGCGATGCTGGTGCAGTTCACCTTCTTCGGCACCTATTTCCTGATGTCGCTGCCGGCGGGGCGGCTGGTGGCGGCGCTGGGCTACAAGAAGGGCATCGTCGCCGGCCTGGTGATCGCCGGCATCGGCGCGCTGGGCTTCTGGCCGGCGGCCGAACTGCGCGTCTATGGCGCCTTCCTCGGCGCACTGTTCGTGCTGGCCACCGGCATTACCGTGCTGCAGGTGGCCGCCAACCCCTACGTCGCGCTGCTGGGCCCGGAGCAGACCAGCTCCAGCCGCCTGACCCTGGCGCAGGCGCTGAACTCGCTGGGCACGGCCATCGCCCCGATCTTCGGCGGCATGCTGATCCTGTCCAACACGGTCAAGAGCGCTGACGACATCGCGGCGCTGCCGGCCGCCGAGCAGCTGGCCTACCGTGCCGCCGAGGCGCAGGCTGTGCAGGGTCCGTACGTGGGCCTGGCGGTGGCGCTGGTGCTGCTGGCGCTGTTCGTATTCCTGTTCCGCCTGCCGGCCCTGAGCGACGCCACCGAGCAGGCCGACCAGGGCCACCACCACAGCTACCTGGATGCGCTGCGCAAGCGCCACCTGCTGCTGGGCGTGCTGGGCATCTTCTTCTACGTCGGTGCCGAAGTGTCGATTGGCAGCTTCCTGGTCAACTACCTGTCGATGCCGAACATCGGTGGCTTCAGCGAGCAGCAGGCCACGCATTACGTGTCTGCCTACTGGACGATGGCGATGATCGGCCGCTTCGCCGGTTCGGCGCTGCTGGCGCGCTTCTCGCCCAGCCGTCTGCTGGCGATCTTCGCGCTGGTCAACGTGGCGCTGCTGGTCACCACCATGCTGAGCTCCGGCAACGTCGCGCTGTACTCGGTGGTGGCCATCGGCCTGTTCAACTCGATCATGTTCCCGACCATCTTCGCGCTGAGCATCGAGCGCCTCGGCCCGCTGACCAACAAGGGGTCCAGCCTGCTGATCATGGCCATCGTCGGCGGTGCCGTGGTGCCGTACCTGCAGGGCGTGCTGGCCGACCACATCGGTGTGCAGGCCAGCTTCATCCTGCCGCTGCTGTGCTACGGCTACATCATTTTCTACGGACTGGTCGGCGCGCGTACGCCGGCCTCCGCAACGCAGGGAGGCTGAGTCCGGAATGGGTGCCATCGTTTGCTTCGGCGAAATTTTGATCGATCTACTAGCACAGCCGCCGGCCTCGGCCGACACCCCGCGTGCGTTCCTGCAGTACGCCGGTGGGGCGCCGGCCAACGTCGCGGTGGCGGCTGCGCGGCTGGGTGCGAAGACCCAGTTCGTCGGCATGCTGGGCCGTGACATGTTCGGCGACTTCCTGGCCGACAGCCTGGTCGAGCACGGCGTGGGTACCGATTACATCGTGCGCACCGACGCGGCCAAGACCGCACTGGCCTTCGTGGCCCTGGATGCCAATGGCGAGCGCAGCTTCAGTTTCTACCGCCCGCCGGCGGCTGACCTGCTGTTCCGTGACAGCGACTTCCAGGCGGCGTGCCTCGACAGCGCGCAATGCTTCCACGTCTGTTCCAACAGCCTGACCGAGCCGGCCATCGCCGAGGCGACCTTTGCCGGCATGGACCGTGCCCGCGCTGCCGGTGCGGTGGTCAGCCTGGACCTCAACCTGCGTCCTGCCCTGTGGCCGGCGAACGAGGACCCGACGCCGCGCCTGTGGCAGGCGCTGGAACGCGCCGACCTGGTCAAGCTGTCGCGCGAGGAGCTGGACTACCTGGCCGCGCCGCTGGGCGCCGATGGCGAGGCGGCGGTGCTGCGGCGCCTGCTGGCCGCGCAGGCGCGCTGGGTGATCGTCACCGATGGTGCAGCCACGCTGCACTGGTACACCCGCGACAACCACGGCACGGTCACCAGCTTCCGCGTGGCCACGGTCGACACCACGGCGGCCGGTGATGCCTTCGTCGGCGGCGTGCTGGTCGGCCTGCTGGAGCGCGGCGGGGCCGGTGCCGGTTTTACCGCCTTCTGCCAGGACCCCGAGGCGATCACCGCCACGCTGCGCTTCGGCGCTGCGGTCGGCGCGCTGGCTGTTACCCGCAAGGGCGCGTTCGCCGCGATGCCCTCGCTCGATGAAGTGCAGCAGCTGCTGCAGGCACAGGACATTACCGCATGAGCACCTCGCCCGATTTCCGTTCGCCCGCGTTCCTGCGCGCGCACATCGCCGACACCATGGCGTTCTACCACCCGCGCTGCATCGATCCCAATGGTGGCTTTTTCCACTACTTCCGTGATGACGGCAGCATCTACGATGCCAGCCATCGCCACCTGGTGAGCAGCACCCGTTTCGTCTTCAACTACGCGATGGCCTACCGCGAGTTCGGCAATGCCGAGTACCGCGACGCGGTCGAGCACGGCGTGCGCTACCTGCGCGAGGTGCACCGCAACCCCGCCACCGGCGGCTACGCCTGGACCCTGCGTGATGGCAAGGTCGAGGACGACATGAACCACTGCTACGGCGTGGCCTTCGTGCTGCTGGCCTACAGCTGCGCGCTGAAGGCAGGTATCGAGCAGGCGCGCGCGTGGATGGACGAGACCTGGCAGCTGCTGGAAGCGCGCTTCTGGGAGCCGCAGCACGGGCTCTACAAGGATGAAGCGGACGGCCAGTGGAACTTCACCGGCTACCGTGGACAGAACGCCAACATGCACATGTGCGAGGCGATGCTGGCCGCGTTCGAGGCCAGTGGCGAGCAGCGCTATGTGGAGCGCGCGCTGCAGCTGGCCGACAACATGACCCGCCGCCAGGCGGCCAAGGCCGGCGGGCTGGTCTGGGAGCACTACGATGAGAACTGGGAGATCGACTGGGACTACAACCTGGACGACCCCAAGCACCTGTTCCGCCCGTGGGGCTTCCAACCGGGGCACCAGACCGAGTGGGCCAAGCTGCTGCTGATCCTCGATCGCCACGTGCAGGCCGACTGGCTGGTGCCGACCGCGCAGCACCTGTTCGACGTGGCCGTGGCGCGCAGCTGGGACGAAGCGCGAGGTGGCCTGTACTACGGCTTCGCACCGGAATCGCGCCGGCAGCCGGGCATGGATGGCGCGCCGATCGGTGGCGACAGCTTCGTCTGCGACGACGACAAGTACTTCTGGGTGCAGGCCGAAACGCTGGCTACTGCCGCGCTGATGGCCAAGCGCACCGGTGATGACCGCTACTGGCAGTGGTACGAGCGCATCTGGGCGTACGCGTGGGAGCACTTCGTCGACCATCAGTTCGGCGCCTGGTTCCGCATCCTCGATGCCGACAACCGCAAGTACAGCGACGAGAAGAGCCCGGCCGGCAAGGTGGATTACCACACCATGGGCGCGTGCTACGAAGTGTTGAACGTGGTGCGTTGAGGCGCGTGTCGCCATACGCATGATGAATCGGAATCAGTAGCGCCGGGCCACGCCCGGCGGAAAAACAGGAGCTCCGCGTGCATCGTCTTTCCCTCGTTGTCCGTCTGCTCCTGCTGCTGGTCGCAACGTCGGCCTTCCCGGCAATTGCAGCGCCTCTGCAGGCACAGTGGGAGTTCCGCATGCTGCCCGGCGACGCGCAGGGCGCCGCCCACCCAGGCCTGCAGCAATGGCGTGCGGCAACGGTGCCGGGCAGCGTGCACACCGACCTGCTGGCGCATGCGCTGATCCGCGACCCGTACGTGGGTGCGCCCGAAGCGGAGCTGCAATGGATCGGCCTGGCGGCCTGGGAGTACCGCGCGCGCTTCGACGTGGACGCGGCGATGCTGGCCAAGCCCAATGCCGAACTGCGCTTCGACGGGCTGGACACTTATGCCGAAGTCAGCCTCAACGGCAAGCCGCTGCTGCGCGCGGACAACGCGCACCGGACCTGGCGCGCGCGCGTGGAAGGGCATCTGCGCGCCAGGGGCAATGAACTGCAGATCGTGTTCCGCTCACCGATCCGCACGCTGCTTCCGGGCGTACAGGCGATGCCACACAGGATCGCTGGCAACTATCCTTCGCCCTATGGGGACGAGCCGAAGGACGCGATGGTCGGCAACTTCGCGCGCAAGCCGGCCTACCACTTCGGCTGGGACTGGGGCCCGCGTTATGTCACCGCCGGGGTCTGGCGCGGGGTCGACCTGCAGGCCTGGGATACGCACCGCCTGACCAGTCTTGCCGTGCGCACCGATGCATTGAGCGCGGAGCAGGCGAAGCTGGCGGTGCTGCTGCAGGTGGAGCAGGGCAGCGCCACCGGTTCTGCGGTCGTCAATGTGGAAGTCCGCGATCCGCAGGGTCGCAGCGTGGCCCAGCAGCAGCGCACCGTACTGCTGAAGCCCGGGCAGAACAGTGTTGAACTACCGATTGAACTGGCGGAACCGAAGCGGTGGTGGCCGGTCGGCCATGGTGCGCAGGATCGCTATACCGTGCAGGCGCGCCTGGATGGCGGTGCCGACGCAACGCTGGTGCGCGAGCAGCGCATCGGCCTGCGCACGGTCGAACTGCGCCGCGAAGAGGACGGCAAGGGCGGGCAGGGCTTCGCCTTCGTCATCAACGGCGTGCCGATCTTCGCCAAGGGCGCCAACGTCATTCCGTTCGATGCCTTCCCCGCACGCGTCGACGCAGCACGTCTGCGCCAGGTGCTGACCGCCGCGCGCGACGCCAACATGAACATGCTGCGCAATTGGGGCGGTGGCTACTACGAGGACGACGCGTTCTTCGACATCGCCGACGAACTGGGCCTGCTGGTCTGGCAGGACTTCATGTTCGGCGGCGGCATGCAGCCGGGCTACGATCCGGCCTTCCGTGCCAGCGTGGTGGCCGAGGCGCGCGACAACGTGCGCCGGCTGCGCCATCACCCCAGCATCGTGCTGTGGTGTGGCAACAACGAGGAAGAAACCGCCTGGAAGGACTGGGGTCACGGCCGCGACCTGAAGGCGGCCGACCCGGCATTTGCGGCGAAGGTCTGGCAGGGCTATGTCGACCTGTTCGGCAACGACCTGCGCCAGGCGGTGGGCGAGGAAGGACTGGGCGTACCGTACTGGTCCAGTTCGCCCAGCAACGATCTGGACGAGAAGGCCAACGATTCCACCCGCGGCGACAAGCACTACTGGCAGGTCTGGGGCAATCCGGCGCTGCCGGTGCAGGCCTACCTGCGTGAGACGCCGCGCTTCATGTCCGAGTACGGGCTGCAGGCGTGGCCGTCGGTGGCGACGGTGGACCAGATCGCCACCCGCGCCGAGCAGCGCATCGACAGCCCGGTGATCCGTGCACACCAGAAGTTCATGGCCGGCGAGGGCAACAGCCGCCTGTTGCACTACATCGAACAGGGCTATGGCACGCCGAAGGACTTCGAGGACTTCGTCTACCTCAGCCAGGTCATGCAGGCCGATGGCATCGCACTGGCGGCGCTGCATCATCGCGCCTCCCGGCCATACACGATGGGTTCGCTGTACTGGCAGCTCAACGATGTCTGGCCAGGCGCCTCGTGGTCCAGCGTGGATTACTTCGGCCGCTGGAAGGCGCTGCACTTCGCCGCGCGGCGCTTCTTCGCGCCGGTCACGGTAGCCGCGCTGCGCGATGAGGGCAGCACGCGGGTACGCCTGATCAATGACGGTGTGGCGCTGGATGCACGTTGGCGGCTGCGGGTGATGGACGTGGAAGGGAAGGTGCTGCGCCGTCGCGAGGATGCGGTGACGCTGGCGGCGTCGGGCGTCACCTCGATCGGTGATTTTCGCGATGCCGAGTTGCTGGCCGGTGCCGATCCGAAGCGCACGGTGGCGGTGTTTGAGCTGCTGCAGAACGGGGCGGTGAGCGCACGGCAGGTGGTCGGATTCGTCGAAGCCAAGGACCAGGTATTGCCGCGGCAGAAGCTCAAGGCCACCTTGTCCATCGAAGGCGACCACTATCGACTGCGGCTGGAAAGCGCGGCGTATGTGCGCGCGACGTGGATCGACTTCGGTGCGCTGGACGTGCAGGTCGAAGAAAACCTGCTGGATCTGCTGCCGGGTGAAATCCGCGATATCGCGGTGCGTGGCCCGGTGGATCTGGTTACCCTGCGCGAGGCGCTGAGGGTGAAGACCCTCAACGACCGTTGAGCAAAAAAGGGGACGGAGGGGATTAAGTCGTTTGTGGCACACATGGGCCACAAACGACTTAATCCCCTCCGTCCCCTTTTTCCTGCTTACAGCTGGATCTGCTGGAAGTTCTCGACCCGCTCGTGGCCGTTGGCGGCCTGGCCGGTACGCGGCATCGGGTAGTCATCCAGGCGGTCGATCAGCCGGGTCTGCAGGCCGGCTTCGCGGGCAGCATCCAGTTCTTCGACCACATCGGACAGGAACAGGATCTCGCCGGCCGGCACGCCAATGGCCTGCACGATGCGGCGGTAGCTGTCGGCCTCACGCTTGCCACCCATCTCGGTATCGAACCAGCCCGACACCAGCGGGCTGAGGTCACCGGCATCGCTGAAGCCGAAGAACAGCTTCTGTGCCGGCACCGAGCCGGAGGAGTACACGTACAGCGGCAGGCCGGAGGCATGCCAGCCCTTCAGCACCGGTGCCACTTCCGGGTAGAAGTGCGCGGTGTAGTCGCCGCGACGGTAGCCCTCATCCCAGATCAGGCCCTGCAGCGCCTTCAGTGCGGTGTGCTTGCGGTCCTGGTCAATCCAGCCCTGCAGCGTCTCGGCCACCAGGCTGTCCTGGCAGGCGCCGCCGATCTCGGTAGCCACCGCGTCCAGCCAGCGGCGGACCTCCGGCTGCTGGCCATGTTCGGCGACGAACGCGGGCAAGGCCTTGCGGGCATAGGGGAACAGCACGTTCTTGACGAACGAGATGCTGCTGGTGGTGCCTTCGATGTCGGTCAGGATGACGCGGGGCTGCATGGATCAGGACGCCTGGGTAGGTACGTAACGGGGGAACTTCTGCGCGATGTCGGTGCCGGTGAAATGACCCACCCAGCCGTCCGGCTCGGTGAAGAAGCGGATCGCCACGAAGCTCGGTTCATCGCCCATGTCGAACCAGTGGGTGGTGCCATCGGGCACGGCGATCAGGTCGTCCTTCACGCACTCGATCTCATAGACCTTGTCACCCACGTGCAGGGTGAACAGGCCCGAGCCTGCGACGAAGAAGCGCACCTCGTCTTCCTTGTGGAAGTGCTCGTCGAGGAACTTCTTGCGCAGCTCGGCGCGGTTCGGGTTGTCCGGGGCGATCGAGGCCACGTCCACGCTCTTGAAGCCGCGCTCGGCGACCAGGCGGTCGATGTCCGCACGGTAGGCGGCGAACACTTCCTCCTGGCTGGCGCCCGGCGCGACTGGCGCGGTGGCCTGCCAGCGCTCGAAGGTGACGCCGATCTTCTGCAGCTCGGCAGCGATGACCGCGCCGTCCTGGGTGTCCAGCAGCGGCGATTCGGGGCGGGTGTCGTCGTAGATGCGCAGTCGGCTCATGGCGGCAGCTTGAACGTCTCGGGGGGAAGACAGGGTAGCAGGGTGGGGGCGAGGCGCAGATTCCGGATCGGCATCTGCACCTGCGCGCAGGCTCAGCCGCGCAGCTTGCGCAGCTCGAGCTCGCAGTGGAACAGGAATTCGAAGGCTTCCAGGTGGCGGCGCGCCTCGGCCATGTCACGGCCCCAGGCATACAGGCCGTGGCCGTCGATCAGGTAACCCCACAGGTTCTGCCGGTCGAGCAGGTCGTCGACCTGCGCCGAGAGCACGTTCATGTCCTGGGTGTTGGCGAACACCGGCACGTCGATGGCCATTTCATGGGTGCTGTTGCCGGCGAAGGCCTTCAGCAGCTCGTAGCCTTCCAGGCGGATATGACCCTGCGGCGCGTACAGGCGCGAAGCGATGGTCTGCACCGGCGAATGCGTATGCAGCACACAGCCGATTTCCGGGAAGCGGCGGTACAGCTGGGTGTGCAGCAGGGTCTCGGCGGACGGGCGCAGCGGGCGACCGACGGCCAGGCCGTCGAAGTCCACCACCATGATGTCGTCCTCGATCAGCCGGCCCTTGTCCTTGCCGGACACGGTGATCGCGGCGTGGCGGTCATCCAGGCGGTGGGAGAAATTGCTGCTGGTGGCCGGGGTCCAGCCGGCGTGCGCCAGTTCGCGGACGTTGTCGATCAGCAGCTGGGCCAGTTCGCTCAGGCGCGCGGTGTCGTACGGGAAGGTGGGGGCGTTCATGCCGGCGATTTTACTGGATTCGGCCAACGGCTGAGCCCCTCGTGGCGGGTCGTGTAGAGCGGTTCATGGGCGGGGCGGGGCGCGTGGGCCGTGCAGGGGACGCTGCAAGTACGTCCCTGTAAGCTCGATGGCGCCATACATGGCGCCAACGCCCCTGCACGGCCCACCCGCCCCGCCTCGGACAGGTTCCGGCGTGCGGCCAGCCACGGAGTGAAGAAGAAAAAGCGGAAAGCGGGTCGCGGCGCTGGGCTTGCTCGGAGCCGAGCATGGCTCGGCTCTACAGGGGATTCATCGACCGGAGAGAATTCATCTCTCAGACGCAATTCATCCACGCATGGCGTGGATCTACCGGACGTGCCAGGAGACTGTCGGAGGCGGGGAGGGGGGAGGTTGCGGGGGCGTGAGCCGCATGGATGCGGCGACCGAGCTTACAGGGATGTACTTGCAGCGTCCCCCGCAATCTCCCCCCTCCCCGCCAAACCCTCAGCCCAGCTCTTGCCGGCGCTCCGGCTTCAAAGGCGGGTGCAGGGCCGCAGGCCCTGCAATACAAAAACCCCTTACTGACCCCGCAGGCGGCTGTGCCGGAACCCGTAGCAGAAATAGATCACGAAACCGACGACCGTCCACACCCCCATCAGCATCCAGTTGTGCATCGTCATCGCCGACAGCAGCGCCAGGCAGCTCAGCACGCCCAGGCCGCAGATCAGCCACGCCATCGGCATGCGGAACGGGCGCGGCAGGTCCGGCTGGGTGCGGCGCAGGATCAGCACGCCGGCACAGACTGCGGCGAACGCGATCAGCGTGCCCATCGAGGTCAGCTCGCCCAGGATGTCCAGCGGGAACAGCGCCGCCAGCAGCGCGATGCCGATGCCGGTGATCACGGTGTTGATGTGCGGGGTGCGGTACTTCGGGTGGATCCTGGTGAACACCGGTGGCAGCAGGCCGTCGCGGCCCATGATCATGAAGATGCGCGGCTGGCCGATGATCATCACCAGCACCACCGAAGACAGGCCGACCAGCGCACCGACCTCGACCACCCAGCGCAGCCAGCCCAGCTGTGGGTGCGCGGCCACGGCAGTCACCACCGGCTCGTCGGTGCCCAGCAGCTGGAACGGCACCAGGCCAGTCATCACTGCGGCCATTGCGATATACAACACGGTGCAGATCACCAGCGACAGCATCATGCCGATCGGCATGTCACGCTGCGGGTTCTTCGATTCCTGCGCCGCCACCGATACCGCCTCGAAACCGATGTAGGCGAAGAACACCATCGCCGCGCCACGCAGCACGCCTTCCATGCCGTACTTGCCCGGGCCTTCATTGGCCGGAATGAACGGGGTCCAGTTGCTGGTGTCCACGTATTTCCAGCCGACCACGATGACCAGCACGATCAGGCCGGTCTTGAGCACGACCATCGCCATGTTCATCGCCGAGGACTTGCTGATGCCGACGTAGCACAGCCAGGTCAGCAGCAGCACCAGTGCGGCGGCGGGCAGGTTGGCGATCGCGCCGGTGGGGCGCAGCTGCGCGTCCAGTGGCGCGCTGACCAGTGCCGCCGGTAGATGGATGTCGAACTGGCTGAGCAGGCTGAGGAAATAACCGGTCCAGCTGACCGCCACCGCCGAGGCGGAGACGCCGTACTCGAGCACCAGCATCCAGCCGATGAACCAGGCCGAGAGCTCGCCGAAGGTGGCGTAGGTGTAGGTGTAGGCGCTGCCGGAGACCGGCACCATCGAGGCGAATTCGGCATAGGCCAGCGCGCAGAAGGCGCAGCAGATGGCGGCCAGCACGAAGGACAGCATGATCGCCGGGCCGGCGTGGTTGGCGGCGGCCTGGCCGGTGATGACGAAGATGCCGCCGCCGATCACCGCGCCGATGCCCAGGGCGGTCAGCCCCCAGGGGCCAAGGTGGCGACGCAGGCTCAGGCCGTTGGCGTCTTCATGGGCGGCATGCGGATGCTTGGTGGCCCACAGTTGCTTGAACATGTGTGGTGGTCTTGTCGAAGCGCGCCATGGGCGGCGCGCGGGAAAACGGACGGGCCGGCGCGAGGCCGGCCCGAAGGCGGATCAGGGCGACTTGGCGAGCTTGCTGTTGCGGATGCCGTAGCCCAGGTAAATCAGCAGGCCGAGCAGCGTCCAGCCAACGAACAGGTGCCAATGCACCACGAACGCCTGCCAGAACAGGAACAGGCAGGTGGCCGCGCCGAGCGGGCAGATGATCCAGACCATCGGCACGCGGAACGGGCGGTGCAGGTCCGGCTTGGAATAGCGCAGCACCAGCACGCCGATGCAGACCGTGGCGAAGGCCAGCAGGGTGCCCATCGAGACCAGCTCGCCCAGCACGTTCAGCGGCACCAGGCCGGCCAGCGCGGCGGCGATCACGCCGACCACGATGGTGGCGACGTACGGGGTGCGGAAGCGGGCGTGGACCTTGCCGAAGAACTTCGGCAGCAGGCCGTCGCGGGAGATGGTGTAGGCGATGCGGGTCTGGCCCATCATCATCACCAGCACCACCGAGGACAGGCCGGCGATGGCGCCGACTTCCACGAACGTCTTCAGCCAGGACAGGGTCGGGTAGGGCTCCAGCGCGGTCGCCACCGGCTTGTCGGTGCCCAGCAGGTGGTACGGCATCATGCCGGTCAGCACCGCACAGACGATGATGTAGACGATCGTGCACACGGCCAGCGAGCCGAGCAGGCCGATCGGCATGTTGCGTTGCGGGTCCTTGGTCTCGCCAGCAGCGGTGGAGACCGCATCGAAGCCGATGTACGCGAAGAACACGATGGTGGCGGCGCGGAAGATACCGCTCCAGCCGAACTCACCCGGCACGCCGGTGTTTTCCGGAATGAACGGGTGCCAGTTGGCCGGGTCGATGTGGGCCGCGCCGATGCCGATGAACAGGCAGATGACGGTGACCTTGATCGCCACGATGATCGCGTTGACGAACGCCGACTGGGTCACGCCCACGTACAGCAGGCCGGATACCGCCGCCACGATCAGCACCGCCGGCAGGTTGAACAGCTTGCCGGAGGAGACGAACTCGCTGCCGGTCCAGGCGATGGGCGCGGCGCTGAGCATGTCCGGGAAGGGCATGTGCAGCGTGGTGGTGATGAAGCTGATCAGGTAGGCCGACCAGCCCACCGCGACCGAGGCCGAGGCGAACAGGTACTCCAGCACCAGGCACCAGCCGATGAACCAGGCCATGCCTTCGCCGAGGGTGGCGTAGGAATAGGAGTAGGCACTGCCGGAGACCGGCATCATCGCCGCGAACTCGGCATAGCACAGGCCTGCCAGCGCACAGGCGAAACCGGCCAGCACGAACGACAGCATCACCGCCGGGCCCGCGTGGTTGGCTGCGGCCTGGCCGGTCAGCACGAAGATGCCTGCGCCGATCACCGCACCCACGCCCAGCAGGATGAGGTGTTTAGCCGTGAGGGTCCGTTTCAACGTGGCTTCGCCGTCCAGGCTGCCTTCGATGGGTTCGCCGGCATCGACGTGCCCGGCCGGCTCGACCGGCTTGACCCTCAACAGAGCTTTCAGCATGCAGTACTTCCTAGTGATCGGATGGGGTGGGCGGCCGATACGTTGCCGGCTGCCTTGATGGTGAAGGCCGTGCGAACGGCCCGCTGTACCTTAGCCAAAGCTGAAGCCAACGCACAAGCGCAATCGCAACAATGAACGGCGATAATGAGCAGTATTTTTCCGAACCGCCCCCATTCATGAGCCAGACCGCCGAAACCCTTGCCGCGCTTGACGATCGCCTGCGCGGCCTGCTCCGGGACTACGCGCGCCGCGAACCCGCCCACGACGCCCTGGCTGCCGAATTCGGCACATTGCTGGATGATCCGGAAGATCCGTTCCGCCGCGAGCGCCTGGGCGGCCACTTCACCGCCAGCTGCTGGCTGGTCAGCGCCGATGGCCAGCGCCTGCTGCTCACCCACCACCGCAAGCTGCAGCGCTGGCTGCAGCTGGGCGGCCACGCCGACGGCGACCGTGACCTGGCCCGGGTGGCGCTGAAGGAAGCCGAGGAGGAGTCCGGTCTGAGCGGCCTGGTACTGGAAGACCCCGCCATCTTCGATCTGGACAAGCACTGGATTCCCGAGCGCAAGGATGTGCCGGGGCACTGGCACTACGACGTGCGTTTCGTGATCCGGGCGCTCGGTGGCGAGGCATTCGTGCTCAGCGAGGAATCGCTGGAGCTGGCCTGGCGGCCGGTAACCGAGGTCGCGGCCGACCCGGCGTCGGATGAATCCATGCAGCGCATGGCGCGCCGCTGGCTGGCACGTTGATGCTCTCGGACGGCTGTACCGCGTTTGTTGCGGCTCATGCCTGTGGCGAGGCGAAGCAGGATGCTGCCCTTGCGATGATCAAGGCTGCATTGCCAGTCATCACATCCATCGACTGGGAGCGCGTGCCATCGCGCCTGGAGGTCCCCGGGGTGGGGCGGGAGCGGCTGGCGCAGGAGTTGAGCGCCATTGCAGATGCTGTTGGCTTGCCAAGCGAGGCTGCCTTGACGGTTGTCCAGGTGGATGGGGCGGTACCTTCGCTGGGCAGCCGCCTGCAGGAGTGGCTGGTTCATGCCGAGGAGCTGGATTTCGTCGATACGCTGTTCCTGTCGATGGAAGACAGGGTTCTGATCCATTGGGACTTTTACAAGAACCTCCACGCCGTAAGGTTCTGAGGTGTTCCATCCACGCATGGCGTGGATCTACTGCGGGATAGCGCGAAACGCCAGTAGATCCACGCCATGCGTGGATGGTGCGACGCCGGAAGCAATCCGCCGGGGCATGCCCGGCGACGCCTTGCTCAGTACAGGATGCGCGTCCGCAGCGTGCCTGGAATCGCGGCCAGTTCGTCGCGGACGGCGGCGGCCTGCGCCTCGCTGGCGGTGATGTCAATCACCACGTAACCCACCTTCGGGTCGGTGCGCAGGAACTGGCCGTCGATGTTGACGTTGTGGCGCGAGAAGATCTCGTTGACCCTGGACAGCACGCCCGGCACGTTCTGGTGGATATGCAGCAGGCGCAGGCTGTCCTCGTGTTCGGGCAGGGTCACTTCCGGGAAGTTGACCGCCGACAGCGTGCTGCCGTTGTCGCTGTAGCGCACCAGCTTGGCCGCCACCTCCACGCCGATGTTGTCCTGCGCTTCCAGCGTGCTGCCGCCCACGTGCGGGGTCAGGATCACGTTGTCGTGGCGGGTCAGCGGCGATTCGAAGATATCGCCATTGCCCTTCGGTTCGACCGGGAACACGTCCAGCGCGGCACCACCGACGTGGCCGCTGGCCAGGGCCGCGTCCAGTGCATCGATGTCGACCACGGTGCCGCGCGCGGCATTGATCAGGTGCGCGCCCTTGCGCATCTTCGCCAGCTCGGTGCTGCCGATCATCCATTGCGTGGCCGGGGTCTCCGGCACATGCAGGGTGACGATGTCAGCCCGTGCCAGCAGGTCGTCCAGGCTGGCCGCTGCACGGGCATTGCCCAGTGCCAGCTTGGTTTCCACGTCGTGGAAGATCACCTGCATGCCCAGCGATTCGGCCAGCACGCCGACCTGGGTGCCGATGTGGCCGTAACCGATGATGCCCAGCGTCTTGCCGCGCACTTCATGGCTGCCGCTGGCCGACTTCGACCAGCCGCCGCGATGGCATTCGGCGTTCTTCTGCGGAATGCCGCGGGTCAGCATGATCGCCTCGGCGATCACCAGCTCGGCCACGCTGCGGGTGTTGGAGTAGGGCGCGTTGAACACCGGGATGCCGGCCAGCTCGGCTGCGTCCAGGTCGACCTGGTTGGTGCCGATGCAGAAGCAGCCCACCGCGATCAGGCGCTTGGCCTCGGCCAGCACCTCGGCGCTGAGCTGGGTGCGCGAGCGGATGCCGACGATGTGCGCCTCGGCGATGCGCGCCTTCAGTTCGTCCTCGGGCAGCGCCTTGGTGTGCGCCTCGATCTGGCTGTAGCCGGCGGCGCTGAACACCTCCACGGCGGTCTGGCTGACCCCCTCCAGCAACAGCACGCGGATATCCTGCTTCGGGAACGAGGTCTTCTTCGGCGACATGGGGCAACACGGCCAGTGGGACAGGGGCTGACCACTATGCCAGATCGAAGCGCCCATGGTGCAGTGCGCAATTGGTTGCATCCGTAGCTATCTGTATCGCTGCGGGGCTGGACGCTGGCGCGTACCGCTGGCACGCTTGCCCGTCTTCACGCACCGCGTTGGACCGTCATGACCGATTCCCGCATTGCCTCGCTGCAGCAGGCCTGTCCCGGCCTGAAGCTGAAGACCGACCCGGCCGACCTGGAGCATTACGGGCGCGACTGGACCCGGCGCTGGACGCCAGCGCCGCTGGCGATCGCACTGCCGGCCACGGTCGAGGAAGTGCAGGCGGTGATGCGCTGGAGTGCGGGCGAGGGCGTGGCCGTGGTGCCGTCCGGCGGACGTACCGGCCTTTCCGGTGGCGCGGTGGCCGCCAACGGCGAGCTGGTGCTCAGCCTGGAACGGATGAACAAGGCACTGGCCTACGACGCGGTCGATCGCACCCTGGTGGTGCAGGCCGGCATGCCGCTGGAGGCCGTGCACAACGCCGCGCTGGACCACGGCCTGATCTACCCGGTGGACTTCGCTGCGCGCGGGTCGTGCACGATCGGCGGCAACATCGCCACCAATGCCGGCGGCATCCGCGTGATCCGCTATGGCAATACCCGCGAGTGGATCGCCGGGCTGAAGGTGGTTACCGCCAGCGGCGAACTGCTGGAACTCAACAAGGGCCTGATCAAGAACTCCAGCGGCTATGACTTCCGCCAGCTGCTGATCGGTTCGGAAGGCACGTTGGGCGTGATCGTCGAGGCGACAGTGAAACTCACCGATCCGCCGCCAGCCAGCAACGTGATGCTGCTGGCAGTACCCAGCTTCGAGGTGCTGATGCGGGTGTTCGCCGCGTTCCGCGCGCGCCTGCAGCTGCAGGCCTTCGAATTCTTCACCGACCGGGCGCTGGAGCACGTGCTGGCGCATGGCGCGCAGGCACCGTTCGACGAGGTGCATCCGTACTACGTCGTCACCGAGTTCGCGGCCAACGACGAGGCACAGGAAGCCGCGGCGATGGCGGCCTTCGAGGACTGCATGGGCAACGGCTGGGTCAGCGACGGTGTGATCAGTGCCAGCGATGCCCAGGCCGCCCAGCTGTGGCGCCTGCGCGAAGGCATCACCGAATCGCTGGCGCGCTACAAGCCCTACAAGAATGACGTCTCGGTGCGGATCTCGGCGATGCCGGCGTTCCTGGCCGAGACCCAGGCACTGATCGGGCAGGCCTACCCGCACTTCGACGTGGTCTGGTTCGGCCATATCGGCGATGGCAACCTGCACATCAACGTGCTCAAGCCGGACGACACCAGCGACGCCGACTTCGTGGCGCAGTGCGAGCACGTGACCAAGCTGCTGGCGCAGGTGCTGGCCCGCTTCGATGGCAGCATCTCGGCCGAGCACGGCATCGGACTGGTCAAGAAGGGCTACCTGGACAGCACCCGCGGCCCCGCCGAGATCGCGCTCATGAAGGCGGTCAAACGCGCGTTCGATCCCCAAGCGCGGCTGAATCCCGGCAAGCTGTTCGACGCCTGAGCCGGGCAAATCCTTCACGTACCCGTTACGCTCCACGCACCTTCACAACCGGCTTCGAACCGATGACCCGTCCGCTTTTGCTGCTCGCCCTGCTGTCCCTGCCGCTGGCCGGCTTCGCTTCCAGCTTCGCTGGCACCTCGGCCGGTTCGGCGACCGGTGCCTCCTCCGGTTCCTCGGGCAGCAGCTCGGGCGACGACAAGGTGGTGCGAGCCGCGCGCGACGATGCCGCTGCGTTCGTCGCCAGCGACGGCCAGATCCGTGGCGCCCGCCTGCAGGCCGCGCTGGTCCACCTGCGTGAGCAGAGCGCTGCCGCACAGCAACAGAGCGACCTGGAACTGGCCCGCGCGCTGCTGGCGCGTTGATGCGGGCTGCATGACCTCGGCGCCATCGCTTTCTGCAGAGCCGAGCCATGCCCGGCTGGATGCCCGGCGCACCCGGATCGCAACAGCAGCCGAGCATGGCTCGGCTCTACGGAAGCACAGCGGGCGGTGCGGGTGGATGGCCGCATTGGCATGGCTGCTCATCCCTTCCGCCCATGCGGCTGATCGGCTGCAGCTCGATCCCTCCGGTCTCGATCCGGCGCAGCAGCAGCTCGCCAGCCAGACCCTGGCCGACGTGCAGTCCCTGCTGCCGGAAGGCCTGCTGCGCGCTTTGCCGGCTCAGGTGCAGGTGCGCTGGAGTGATGACCTTCCCGCTGAGGTGCACGGGCGCGCTTTCGCCGGCCGCATCACATTGCGCCGCACCCTGCTGGATAGCGGCATGCCCGGCAACCGCCGTGCGCGCCGCAGTGCGCTGGTGCATGAACTGACCCACGTCGCCGACCGTGGCGGTGCGAACTGGTCGCAGAGCGTGCGATGGCGTGACCTTGCGGGCTGGCAGCGCAAGCCCTGGCACCTCGGCCGGGGCGACAACGATTTCCGTGATCGCAGCCCGGATGTCTATGAACTGGCGAACCCGGCCGAGTACCTGGCCGTGAATGCCGAGCATTTCGTCCTCGACGGCGAGTTCGCCTGCCGGCGGCCCGCATTGGCGCAGTGGTACCAGGCGCATTTCGGAACGCCACCGTCGCTGCCACGGCCGCAGTGCGCCACGACGCTGCCCCTGCTGCAGGCCGAATCGGAGGAGGGCGCTGCATCGCTGCTGCAGCTCGACCCGGCGCGCGTCTACGCGGTGGACTACCTGTTCGCCGAAGGCAGTGCGCAGCCGATGAGTCGCTGGGGCCACAGCATGCTGCGGCTGGTGGTCTGCAAGCCGGGCCGCGTACCTGGGCCGGACTGCCGCCTGGACCTGGAGTACCACCGCGTGCTGTCGTTCCGCGCGTTCGTGGGCGACGTGCAGATATCCAACTGGCGTGGCCTGACCGGCGGCTATCCGTCGCGGCTGTTCGTGCTGCCCCTGCAGCAGGTGGTGGACGAGTACACCAAGGTCGAGCTGCGCGGGCTGCAGTCGCTGCCGCTGCAGCTGGGCCGCAGCGAAATCGCCAGCCTGCTCGAGCGCACCGCGCAGGTGCACTGGAGCTATGACGGGCGCTATTACTTCGTCAGCAACAACTGCGCGGTGGAAACCGCCAAGCTGCTGCAGGCCGGGGTGCCGCGCCTTGGCGAGGCGGGCCTGGCCCAACTGAGTCCGCGCGGCCTGAAGCGGCGACTGGTGCGGCTGGATGTGCTCGACGAGAGGGTACTGGCGGACCGCACTGCAGCGCAGGCGCAGGGCTACTACTTCGCCTCGGCGCGCGACCACTACCAGCAGTTGTTCGCAGTGGCCGCGGCCCAGCTGGCCTTGCCCGCTCGTGATGTGCGCGGCTGGTTGAAGCTGTCTGCACAGCAACGCGCACCGTGGCTGCTGCAGGGTGACCTGCGTGCCAGTGCCGGCCTGTTGCTGCTGGAACAGGCCGCGCAGCGGCGCGCCGAGCTGCGCGCACGCGATGTGCTCAAGCGGCAGCTGCTGGCCGCACCGGACAGCGCTGAAACGCGCAGCCTGCGCGGGTTGCTGGAGCAGAGCGGGCAGTGGCTGCGCCCGGGGACGCTGCTGCAGGATGACGGCTATGGATTGCCGCTGGGCGACGAGCAGGCGCTGCTGTCCGCGGCCGTGGCCTCTGCCAGTGCGCAGGCGGTCCCGGCGTGGCAGGCATTGCGCGGCCAGCTGCGCCAGCAGCTGCCGATCCGCCAGCGCGAGGAAATGGATGCGATCGACGCCAATCTGGCCGCACTCGGTGCACACCTGCGTACGCAGGCAGCCCGCCCGGCTACTGGCGCGGCAGTTCGATGACGAAGCGGCTGCCGCCGGCGCTGCCCGGGATGCAGTAGACGCGGCCACCGTGCGCGTCGGCGATGGCCTTGACCACCGCCAGGCCGAGCCCGCTGCCGCCGCCCTGTCGCGAACGCGAACCGTCGCCACGCATGAACGGGGTGAAGATATCCGCGTGCAGTTCCGGGTCGATGCCCGGACCCTCGTCTTCGATCGCCACCTGCACGTGGCCGGGCGTGTCATGCACTGCAATCCGCACCTTGCCCGGGCTGGCATAGCGCCGCGCGTTCTCCAGCAGCGCCAGCAATGCCTGGCGCAGGCGGGTCGGGTCGCAGTGCGCGTTGTGTTCCTCGCGGCTGGTTTCCAGCTCCAGCACGAAGCCGGCGGCGCGGAACTGTGGATCGACCAGGGTCATCACCGAATGCACCTCGGCCACCACGTCGGTGCGCGCGCGACGCACGTCCAGCCGCGCGTTGTCGGACAGGCTCAGCACGCGCAGGTCCTCGATCAGCCGTGACAGCCCTTCGACCTGGGCCAGCAGGCTGCGGAACTGCGACTCGTCTGGCTGGAACACACCCTCTGCCAGCCCCTGCAGGCGGCCACGCAGGATCGTCACCGGCGTGCGCAGCTCATGGGCGATGGCCGCGTGCCACATCGCGCGCTCGCTCTCCATGTGCTGCAGGCGGCGCGCCATCGCATTGAAGTCCTCGACCAGGGTCGCCACTTCCCCCGGCGAATTTTCCTCGACGCTGGCGCGTGCACCCAGGTCGCCGCCCGCGAGCGCACGCACGCTGTCCACCAGCGAATTCAGCGGCGACAGGATGCGGTGGGCGAGGCGGAACGAGGCGGCGATGGCCAGCGCCAGCCCGGTCAGGATCACGCCCACCATCCATGCCAGTTCCGGGCCGGTCGGCAGCCAGCTTTCCGGCTCCTCGGCACTGCCGGGGAAGAACTCGACCAGCACCGCGTACAGCAGCCACGATGACAGGATCATCATCACGATGACGCCGATCACCATCAGCGACATCGAAACGATGATGTGGCGGCTCAGCCCGGAGCGGCGCAGGGAGGGCATCAGCGATCGGCCATCAGCCGGTAGCCGACGCCACGCACGCTGGCTGGGACGTTGACCATGCCCACTTCATCCAGCTTGCGGCGCAGCTTGCTGACATGGCTGTCGACGGTGCGCTCCAGTGCTTCGCTTTCCGGCAGGCATTCGTGCATCAGCTCGCTGCGGCTGAAGATGCGCGTCGGCGCCAGCGCCATGCAGTGCAGCAGCTTGAACTCGGTGAGGGTGAGCAGCACTTCGTGGCTGTAGCCTTCGCCCTCCACGTGCACCGCGTGGGTGGCCGAGTCGATCAGCAGAGGGCCGACGCGCAACGCGGTGGGTGCGTCCACGCGCGCGGCGCGCAGCGTGCGCCGCAGTACGGCGCGCACGCGCGCGGCCACCTCGGCCGGGTTGAAGGGCTTGACCACGTAGTCATCAGCGCCCATCCGCAGCGCGGTCAGCTTGTCCAGGTCCTGGTCCAGTGCGGTCAGCATGATCACCGGCGTCTCGCCGCGCTGGCGCAGCTGGGTCAGCACGCTCCAGCCGTCCAGGCGCGGCAGCTGCACATCGAGCAGGACCAGGTCGGGCCGGGCGCTGCGGTGCAGGTCCAGTGCGCTGTGGCCATCGGCGGCGCGCAGCGTGCGCAGTCCTTCGCGTTCCAGGTAGGCGCAGAGAATGTCAGCGATCTCGGCCTCATCCTCGACGATCAGGACGAGGGCGGCGAGGGCAGGGGAGGCATGCATGCAGGGGCGGGGCCGTAAGGTGCTTGCCTCCATCGTATCTCCACAGTTCCTCCATCGAAACCCCATCATCGCCACGCAGACTGCGCGCTTCAGAACCTATCCGCCGCCTGCGCGGCATTGTGCACAGCAATGAGAACCTTCAGGACTCCGGTCGCGTTGATCGCGGCCCTCGCCTTGGCCATGACGGCCTGCTCCACTCCCGAAGCCACCCCCGAGGCGGCGCCGCGCGTCAGCGTGATCAGCGTCGGCCCGCAGGTGGTGCAACGTGACGACGAACTGCCAGGCCGCGTCGCGGCGGTGCGCACCGCGCAGATCCGCGCACAGGTGGGCGGCATCGTGCAGCGGCGCCTGTTCGACCAGGGGGCGGAAGTCAGGGCAGGCCAGGCCTTGTTCCAGATTGACCCGGCAGCGTTCCGGGCCGACGTCGATTCGGCGCTGGCCGCACTGCAGCGCAGTGAGGCGGCGTTGGGCCGCAGTCGCGTGCAGTCGCAGCGCCTGCACGCCCTGGCTGCCGCGCAGGCGGTCAGCCAGCAGCATCGGGACGACGCCAGCGCCGAGTACGAGCAGGCACGCGCGGCAGTGAATGAAGCGCGCGCGATCCTGTCCCGTCGCCAGCTCGACCTGCGCTATGCCACGGTCAGCGCACCGATTGCCGGTCGTATCGATCAGGCATTGGTGACCGAAGGTGCGCTGGTCGGCGTGGCCGATGCCGAGCCGATGGCCGTGGTACAGCAGATCGACCAGGTCTACGTGGATGTGCGCCAGCCGGCGGCGCAGCTGGAGTCGCTGCAGCGCAGTGCGGCCGGCGGCGACAAGCTGCCGGTGACGATCATCGGTGCCGCCGGCAAGCCGCTGCCCGAGCGTGGCCAGCTGCTGTTCTCCGGTATCAATGTCGATGCACGGACGGGTGATGTGATCCTGCGCATCCTGGTGGACAACCCGCGGCGGCAGCTGCTGCCCGGCATGTATGTGCGCGCGAGGGTGCCGCGGGGTGCCCCGGCCAGCGCGTTGACCGTGCCACAGCAGGCCGTGCTGCGCAGCGCCGGTGGCCAGGCCTATGCCTGGGTGATCGGCGCCGACGGCAGGGCGGTGATCCGCACGCTGGAGGTGGACGGCAGCGTCGATCGCCAGTGGCTGGTGCGCGCGGGCCTGAAGGCCGGCGAGAAAGTGGTGGTCGAGGGCCAGGAGCGCCTGCAGGAAGGCGTGGTGGTCGATGCGCGCGACTGGCAGAAGCCGGTCGCCAGCGCCGGTGCGGTGCAGGCCGGCAGCAAGGGCTGAGCCTTTCCCGGGACAGCCCCTCCAGGAAAATCCAACATGGCACGTTTCTTCATCGATCGCCCGGTGTTCGCCTGGGTGCTGGCGATCTTCATCATCCTGGCCGGCGCGCTGGCGATTCCGCGCCTGGCCGTGGAGCGCTATCCGGCGGTCGCGCCGCCCAGCGTCAGCATCTATGCCAGCTACCCGGGTGCGAGCCCGCAGACGTTGAACGATGCGGTGGTCGGCCTGATCGAGCGCGAGCTGTCCAGCGTCAAGCATCTGCTGTACTTCGAATCGTCGGTGGACACCTCCGGCGAAGCCTCGATCACCGCCACCTTCAAGCCCGGCACCAATCCGGAACTGGCGCAGGTGGACGTGCAGAACCGGATCAAGGCGATCGAGCCGCGTCTTCCGCGCAGCGTGCGGCAGAACGGCCTGTTCGTGGAGGCCGCCGATTCCGGCTTCCTGATGCTGGTCGGCCTGCGTTCGCCGGATGCCAGCGTCAGCGAGGCCGCGCTGGGCGATTTCATGGCGCGCAACATCATCGAAGAGCTGCGCCGCATCGATGGCGTCGGTCGCGTGCAGTTGTTCGGTGCCGAGCAGGCGATGCGCGTGTGGCTGGACCCGACCCGGTTGACCGGCTACGACCTGACCATGGGCGATGTGGCCACTGCCATCGAGCAGCAGAACCTGGAGATCTCGCCGGGGCGCATCGGTGATTCGCCGGGTGTTCCAGGCCAGCGCATCACCGTGCCGCTCAGCGCCGACGGCCAGTTGTCCACGCCGGAACAGTTCGCGGCGATCGTACTGCGCGCCGGGGCCGACGGTTCACGGGTGGTGCTGGGTGATGTCGCCCGCGTCGAACTGGGCGCGCAAAGCTATGCCTGGGGCACCCGCGAGGATGGCCATCCGGCCACCGCCGCCGGGGTGCAGCTGCGGCCGGGCGCGAATGCGGTGCGCACGGCGTCGGCGGTCCGTGAGCGCATGGCCGAGCTGGCGCCGCTGTTGCCGCGCGGCGTGGAGGCGAGCATCCCGTTCGACACCGCGCCGTTCGTGAAGATCTCGATCCAGAAGGTGGTGCAGACGCTGCTGGAGGCGATGCTGCTGGTGTTCGCGGTGATGTACCTGTTCCTGCAGAACTGGCGCTACACGCTGATTCCTGCGCTGGTCGCACCGATCGCGCTGCTCGGTACCTTCGCGGTGATGCTGGCGCTGGGCTTCTCGATCAACGTGCTGACCATGTTCGGCATGGTGCTGGCGATCGGCATCATCGTCGACGACGCGATCGTGGTGGTCGAGGGCGTGGAGCGGATCATGGCCGAGGAGGGCCTGCCGCCGCGCGAGGCGACCATCAAGGCGATGCGCGAGCTGACCGGCGCGGTGATCGGCATCACCCTGGTGCTGACCGCGGTGTTCATTCCGATGGCCTTGGCCAGCGGCTCGGTGGGCGCGATCTACCGCCAGTTCACCGTGGCGATGGCGGTGTCGATCCTGTTCTCGGCGCTGCTGGCACTGAGCCTGACACCGGCGCTGTGCGCGACCCTGCTGCGCCCGAACACCCACGGCCATCATGGTCGTGGCGGGCTGTTCGGCGCCTTCAATCGTGGCTTCGAGGCGTTGACCGGGCGCTACCAGCGTGGCGTGGCCTCCGTGCTGCAGCGAAGCGGCCGGGTGATGGGCGTGTTCGCCGCGCTGGTGGCGGCGCTGCTGCTGGGCCTGCACTGGCTGCCGGGCGCGTTCCTGCCGGAAGAGGACCAGGGCTATTTCATGACCTCGATCCAGCTGCCGGCCGAAGCCACCGCCGAACGCACGCTGGCGGTGGTCGAAGCCTACGAACGGCACGTGGCCTCGCGCCCGGGCATCGGCTCCAACCAGTCGATCCTCGGTTACAGCTTCTCCGGTTCCGGCCCGAGCGCGGCGCTGACCTACACCATGCTGAAGGACTGGGGCGAGCGTGCTGGCGCCACCGCGGCCAGCGAGGTGGAGGCCGCGCAGCAGGCGATGGCCACGGTTGCCGAGGGTGAGGTGATGAGCGTGATGCCGCCGGCGATCGACAGCCTGGGCCGTTCGTCCGGGTTCTCGCTGGCCCTGCAGGCGCGTACCGGGCAGAGCCAGGCCGAGCTGCGCGCGGCCCTGCAGCAGCTGCTGAAGCTGGCCGAGGCCAGTCCGCTGCTGTCGGAGGTGCATGCCGATGGCCTGCCGGCAGGTATCAGCGTGCGGCTGGACATTGATCGCGCCAAGGCCGAGGCGATGGGCGTGGGCTTCGAGCACATCAGCAGCACGCTGTCAGCGGCGATGGGCTCGCAGTACGTCAATGATTTCCCCAACAAGGGCCGGTTGCAGCAGGTGATCCTGCAGGCCGACGCGCCGCATCGCATGGAACTGGAGGACGTGCTGAAACTGTACGTGCGCAACAGCGAGGGCGGCATGGTGGCGTTGTCGGAACTGGTGACCCCGAACTGGACCGAGGCGCCGCTGCAGCTGCAGCGCTACCTCGGCTTCCCGGCGTTGAATCTGTCCGGCGCACCGGCCTCCGGCGTGTCGACCGGCCAGGCCATGGCGGAGATGGAGCGGTTGGCCGGGAAGCTGCCGTCCGGTTTTGCCCTGCAGTGGACCAGCCAGTCGCTGCAGGAGCGTGAGTCGGGGGCGCAGGCGCCGTGGCTGCTGTTGTTGTCGATGCTGGTGGTGTTCCTGGTGCTGGCGGCGCTGTACGAGAGCTGGTCGATTCCGCTGGCGGTGATGCTGGTGGTGCCACTCGGCCTGCTCGGTGCGGTCGCCGCGGTGCTGTTGCGTGGCATGCCCAACGATGTGTTCTTCAAGGTCGGCATGATCACCGTGATCGGGCTGTCGGCGAAGAACGCGATCCTCATTGTCGAGTTCGCGCGGCAGCTGCAGCAGCAGGGGCGCGGCCTGGTCGAGGCGGCATTGGAGGCAGCCAGGCTGCGCCTGCGCCCGATCGTGATGACCTCGCTGGCATTCGCGCTGGGCGTGGTGCCGCTGATGCTGGCGCAGGGCGCGTCGAAGGAAACCCAGCAGGCGATTGGAACCGGTGTGTTCGGCGGGATGGTCAGTGCGACCGTGCTGGCCGTGTTCTTCGTGCCGGTCTTCTATGTAGTGGTGCAGGGCGCGCGGCAGTGGATCGCGCAGCGCCTGCGCAGGCGCCGGCCGATGCCGGGAGGAACCGTGGATGGAACGGAACATCGTTGAAAATTTGCATGAGCAACAGTTGATGGCGCTGGAGCAGCGCCTGTGCGCGGCGCTGCTGGAAAATGACCACGATGCGTTGAACGCGCTGGTATCCCCGGCCTTGTTCATGATGGAAGGCCACGGCGGCCGCATGCTCGATCTGCCATGGCTGGGCGATTGGCTGGCCGGCAGCCTGCAGGTGCGAAGCCTGCAGCTGCACGCGGTGGAGGCGCTGCTGTGTGGCCGCCTGGCGTTGCTGTCCAGCGACGTGCGGTTGTCCGTGTGGCGGCAGGGCCGGGAGCGTGAAGTGAAGCTGCGCCTGCTGCGGGTCTGGACCTGCAGTTCCGCCGGCAGCGGTGCGCAGCTGTTGTCGATGGCGGTACTGGCCGCGTGAGTACGGTCAGGCCGCTTTCAGGCCGCGCTCACCGGCAGGTGGTAGGGTCGAAGGTCTCTGTAGTGTCGACAAGGAGTCGAGCCATGCGTGTAGTTCCCAGTCTGTTGGCAGCCTCGCTCGGGTTGGTGCTGGCCGCGTGCCAGCCGGCCCAGGCACCCGCTGCGGGCGGCACCGATGCCGCGCCGCCGGCGGCGCCCGAACCGGCTGCCAGCACCAGCGCCGGTACCGGCAGCGAGACCACGTACCAGTGTGGTGATCTGAGCGTGCGCGCGGCCTTCAATGGCGAGGATGCGGCCACGGTGGTGATCGGCGAACGTACCTTCGCCATGACCTCCGAACGTGCGGCGTCGGGTGCCAAGTACGGTGATGGCCAGGGCAACAGCTTCTGGACCAAGGGCAGCGATGACGGCCTGTTGAGCCTGAAGGGCGAGGCGGACCGCGAGTGCCATGCGGTCGAAGCGACCGAAGGCGATGGCAGTGCGGGCACGGCCGCGTTCCGCGCCACGGGCAACGAGCCGGGCTGGTTGGCGGTCGTCGATGGCGACGCGCCGGGCCTGCGGGTGGAAGTTGACTATGGCGAGCGTCGCTTCGACGTCGCCACGCCCACCGAAGGTGCTGACGGTTGGAGTGGCAAGGCGTCCGACGGTACCGACGTCAAGCTCAGCTTCCAGCGCACCACCTGCCAGGACGACATGAGCGGCGAGTCGTTCGATGCCAAGGTGAACCTGACCATCGGCACCCGCCAGTACCACGGCTGCGGCAACTTCGGTGCGAAGCAGCCGTAAGCCTTCTGTAGAGCCGAGCCCACGCTCGGCTCTACACGATCGGTACATCCGATGCGCTGCCCGCTGCCTGCGGCGAGCACGCCGCAAGCAGGGACAGGCAGCCGATCAGCGCAAGGCGCTTAGTCGGCGCGGCCGGCGAATTCGCCGGTGGCGGTGTTCACCAGCACGCGTTCGCCGTTGACGATGTATTCCGGCACCATGATCTCGATGCCGGTGTTGAGTTTGGCCGGCTTCGGGCGCTTGGTGGCAGTGCCGCCCTTCAGTTCCGGCGGGGTCTCGATCACTTCCAGCACCACCGAGGCCGGCAGCTGGATCGCCACCGGCTGCTCGTCGATCACCTGCACGTAGATGCCGGTCAGGCCGTCGGTGATGTAGCCGGCGTCGTCGCCGATCACGTCCGCGTCCAGGGTGTAGGGCGTGTAGTCCTCGTCATCGAGGAACACGAAGGCATCGCCGTCCTTGTACGAATAGGTGGACTGGCGGCGCAGCAGTTCGACCTCGACCAGGTTGTCGTCGGCATCGAAGCTGGCGTCGAGCTTGTTGCCGCCCGGCACGCTGTACATGATGAAGCGGAAGCGGACGTTGCCGCCGCGACCCTGCGGCGAGCTGCGCTCGATGTCGCGGATCTGGTACACGCCGTTGTTGTACTCGACGACGTTGCCCTTCTTGATGTCGTTGGCTTTCATGGTGATCTAGGTCGTTGGGGGAGGGCGCCGTCCCGGCGCCCGGGGGGAATCACTTCGGAGCGAGGCGGGTAGCGCCGTCCAGGCGGATGGTCTCGCCGTTGAGGTAGGTGTTGCCGAGGATGAAGCCGACCAGGCTGGCGAAGTCTTCCGGCTTGCCCAGGCGCGACGGGAACGGGATCGAGGCGGCCAGCGACTGCTGCACGGCTTCGGGCATGCCATCGACCATCGGCGTCCAGAACACGCCAGGAGCAATCGTATTGACGCGGATGCCGAAGCGCGACAGTTCGCGCGCCATCGGCAGCGTCATCGACACCACGCCGCCCTTGCTGGCGGCATACGCGGCCTGGCCGATCTGTCCTTCATAGGCAGCGATGCTGGCGGTGTTGATGATCACGCCGCGCTCGCCGTCTTCGCCGGCGTCGTTGTGCTGCATGCGGTTGGCCGCGGCCTTGGCCACGTTGAAGCTGCCGACCAGATTGACCATCACCGTGCCCTGGAAGCCGGCCAGCGGCATCGGGCCTTCCTTGCCGAGCACGCGACCGGCGCCGAGGATGCCGGCGCAGTTCATCGCCACGTTCAGGCCGCCGAGGAAATCGTGGGCCTGGTCGATGGCTGCAGCCACGGCCGCCTCATCGCTGACATTGACATTGAAATAGCGGGCCTTGTCGGCACCCAGCCCGGCAACGGCAGCTGCACCCTTGTCGTCGTTGAGGTCGAACAGAGCCACCTTGCCGCCCTGGGCGACGAGGTGCTGGGCCACGGCCAGGCCGAGGCCGGAGACGCCGCCAGTGATCACGGCACGTACGGAAGACAGCTGCATTGAACGGTCCTGCAGGTTCGAGAACCGCCGATTCTAACGGAAGCGGCGACCGTCGCCGTTGTGCGCTGCGCCGCCCGAGCGGGAGCGGCGCAGCGGGTTGCTCAGCCGGTCGCTGCGAGCGCCTGGCCGGTGCGGCTGGCGGTGGCGCGGCCGAGCAGGCCGGCCAGCCAGCGGCCGGTCTCGGCCAGTGCCGGCAGGTCCACGCCACTGTCCAGGCCCAGGCCCTGCAGCAGGTAGACCACGTCCTCGCTGGCGACGTTGCCGCTGGCCCCCTTCGCGTACGGGCAGCCACCGGCGCCCGAGACTGCACTGTCGACCACGCGCACGCCTGCTTCCAGGCAGGTGGCGATGTTGGCGATGGCCTGGCCGTAGGTGTCGTGGAAGTGCACGGCCAAGGCTTCCATCGGGATCTCGGCAGCGACCGCCTGCAGCATCGCCCGTGCCTTGCGTGGGGTGCCGACGCCGATGGTGTCGCCCAGCGAGATTTCGTAACAGCCCATCTGGTGCAGCGCGCGCGCCACCCGCACCACGTCGGCCAGCGGCACCTCGCCCTGGTAGGGGCAGCCGAGCACGGTGGAGACGTAGCCGCGCACGCGCACGCCATCGGCGGCGGCGCGGTGCAGGATCGGCTCGAACCGGGCCAGCGATTCGTCGATGCCGGCATTGGTGTTGGTGCGGTTGAAGGCCTCGGACGCGGCGGTGAACACCGCTACTTCCTCCACGCCCACCGCACGGGCGCGGTCGTAGCCCTGTTCGTTCGGCACCAGTACCGGGTAGTGGATGCCCGGCCGGCGCTGGATGCCGGCGTAGACCTCGGCGGCATCGGCCAGCTGCGGAATCCACTTCGGGCTGACGAAACTGGTCGCCTCGATGCTGCGCAGGCCGGTGGCCGACAGGCGGTTGATCAGTTCGATCTTGTCGGCGGTGGACACCGACTGCTTTTCGTTCTGCAGGCCGTCACGCGGGCCGACCTCGACGATGCGGACGTAGTCGCTCATGCAGCCACCTCGCCGACGGGGCGATGGCAGACCGCTTCGATGTTGTTGCCGTCCGGGTCGAGCACGAAGGCGGCGTAGTAATCCGGGTGGTACCACGGGCGCAGGCCCGGCGCGCCGTTGTCGCGGCCACCGGCGGCGAGGGCGGCGGCGTGGAAGGCGTCCACCTGCGCGCGGCTGGCGCAGGCGAAGGCCACGTGCACGCCGTGGCTGGCGGTGCCGCCATTGCCGAGCCAGAAGAACGGCTTGCCGTCGCTGCCGAAGCCGATGTGGTCGTGGTCGCCGGTCTGTTCGGCGCTCACTTCCATCACCACGCCGATCTGCAGCGGCGCCAGCGCCTGCAGGAAGAAGGTCCTGCTGCGCGCCAGGTCGGCGCTGGTCAAACCAAGATGATCGAGCATGTTCAGGCTTCCGTGACCCAATGGGGGGCGCGCTTGTCGAGGAAGGCGCCCAAGCCTTCCTGGCCCTCGGCGGACACCCGCAGGCGCGCGATCAGGGCGGCATTATCCCGATCCAGCGCGTCGCGGTCATGGCTGTCTCGGACCTTCCGGACCAGCTGCTTGGCGGTGGACGAGGCGATCGGGCCGGCCTTGTCGAGCAGGGCCAGCTGGCGCTCCAGCGCTTCGTCCAGGCGCTCGGGCTCGACCAGCTGGTGGACCAGGCCGATGCGCAGTGCGGTATCGGCGTCGAAGTGCTCGCCGGTGGCGAACCAGCGCCGCGCCTGGCGCGGGCCGATGGCCTCGATCACGTAAGGCGAGATCACCGCCGGCAGCAGGCCAAGGCGGCTTTCGGTCAGGCCGAAGCGGGCCGAGGTGCTGGCGATGGCAATGTCGCAGCAGGCAACCAGGCCGACGCCGCCACCGAAGGCCGCGCCGTGGACCCGGGCCAGGGTCGGCTTGGGCAACTCGTCCAGGGTGCGCATCAGCCGTGCCAGTGCCAGCGAGTCCTCGCGGTTGTCGGCCTCGCTGGCCGCCGCCATGCCGCGCATCCACTGCATGTCGGCGCCGGCCGAGAAGGAGGCGCCGTGGCCGGCGACCACCACGGCCCGGACCGAATCATCGCGGCCGGCGGCTTCCAGCGCGGCGGTCAGCCGGGCGATCAGGCTGGCGTCAAAGGCGTTGTGCAGCTCCGGCCGGTTCAGCCAGAGGGTGAGGACGGCGCCACGGCGCTCGATCTGCAAAGCATCGTTCATGGGATTCCAGGGTCACTCCATACCTGTATGGATCATAGCGGACCATTGGTCATGGGCCATGACGCGACGCGGGAATGTTAGAATCGAGAACCATTTACATCCAGCAGAGAACACGCTAGATGACGCTGTCCGAACTGCCGCTGCACACCTCGGCCGTGGTCGAGTCCGTGCAGGACCTGCATGCCAACGATGCCATTGCCCGGCGCCTGCGCGAGCTGGGTTTCGTGAACGGCGAGGAAGTGCGCCTGGTGGCCAAGGGCCCGGTGGGCGGCGAGCCGCTGCTGGTGCAGGTCGGGTTCACCCGGTTCGCGCTGCGGATCAGTGAAGCCAAGCGGGTCGTGGTCGACGCCGCCAGCCAGGAACGACGTGCATGACCGCAATCGCCGCCACCGCCCCCCTGCGCATCGCGCTGGTCGGTAACCCCAACAGCGGCAAGACCGCGCTGTTCAACCAGCTGACCGGCAGCCGGCAGAAGGTCGCCAACTACACCGGCGTCACCGTCGAGCGCAAGGAGGGTCGCCTGCGTGCGCCGTCCGGCCGTGAATTCGCCGTGCTTGACCTGCCGGGTGCCTACAGCCTGCATCCGGCCAGCCTGGACGAGGCGATCACCCGTGACCTGTGCCGGGGCTTCTACCCGGGCGAGGCCGCGCCGGACGTGCTGCTGTGCGTGATCGACGCCACCAACCTGCGCCTGCACCTGCGCTTCGCGCTGGAACTGCGCGAGCTGGGCAAGCCGATGGTGGTGGCCCTGAACATGGTCGACGCGGCCCAGCGCCGCGGCATCCAGGTGGATGTGGCCGCGCTGGAACGCGAGCTGGGCGTGCCGGTGGTGGAGACCGTGGCGGTGCGCAAGCAGGGCGCCAAGGCCCTGGTCGAGCGCCTGGACGCCATGGTGCCGCACCTGGATGCGCCGGTGCCGGGCCCGGAAGGTGGCATCGATTACCACGCCAAGGTGCGCGGGATCCTGTCGGTCGCCGTGCGCATGCCGGCACGGACCGCGAAGATCGACGACGCGCTGGACCGCTGGCTGCTGCACCCGGTGTTCGGCCTGGTCAGCCTGGCGGTGGTGATGTTCCTGATCTTCCAGGCGGTGTACGCCTGGGCGACGCCGCTGATGGACGGCATCGAGGCTGGCTTCGCCTGGCTCGGCACCTTTGTTGGCAGCGTGCTGCCGGAAGGCCCGCTGGCCAGCCTGCTGACCGACGGCATCATCGCAGGCGTCGGCGGCGTGGTGGTGTTCCTGCCGCAGATCCTGATCCTGTTCTTCTTCATCCTGGTGCTGGAGGAGTCCGGCTACCTGCCGCGTGCGGCGTTCCTGCTCGACCGCATGATGGCGGCCGCCGGCCTGTCCGGCCGCTCGTTCATCCCGCTGCTGTCCAGCTTCGCCTGCGCGGTGCCGGGCATCATGTCCACGCGCAGCATCCAGGACCCGCGTGACCGCCTGGCCACGATCCTGGTGGCGCCGCTGATGACCTGCTCGGCGCGCCTGCCGGTGTACGCGCTGCTGATCGGTGCGTTCATTCCGCAGAAGACGGTGTGGGGCGTGTTCAACCAGCAGGGCCTGGTGCTGTTCGGCTTGTATGCGGCGGGCATTCTCAGCGCGCTGGCGATGTCGTGGATCATGAAGAAGTGGCGTCGCGACAAGAGCGAGCACCCGCTGATGCTGGAGCTGCCGTCGTACCGCCTGCCGCATGTGCGCGACCTGGCGGTGGGGCTGTACGAGCGCGGCATGATCTTCCTCAAGCGCGTCGGCGGCATCATCCTGGCGCTGACCATCCTGCTGTGGGTGCTGCTGTCGTTCCCGGCGGCACCGGCCGACGCCACGATGCCAGCCATCGACTACAGCTACGCCGGCCAGATCGGCCATGCGATGGCGGTGTTCTTCGCGCCGCTGGGCTTCAACTGGCAGATCTGCATCGCGCTGATCCCGGGCCTGGCCGCGCGCGAGGTGGCGGTGTCTTCGCTGGCCACCGTGTATGCGCTGTCGGCCGCCGATGACGATGCCGCCAGCCAGGCGCTGACCCCGCTGATCAGCGATGGCTGGTCGCTGGCGACCGCGCTGTCGCTGCTGGTCTGGTACATCTACGCCCCGATGTGCATCTCGACGCTGGCCACCATCAAGCGCGAGACCAATTCGTGGAAGCAGATGGGCTTTGCCGCGTTCTACCTGTTCGCAGCGGCTTATGTGGCCGCACTGATCACCTACCAGGTGACCAGGGCGCTGGGAGGCGGCTGATGGATACCGGCCTGCTGATCCAGTACCTGATCATCGCGGTGGCTGTGCTGGTCAGTGCCTGGGTGGTGCTGAAGAAGCAGTTCCCGGGCACCGTGCGCACGCTGCGCGGTGCGTTGGCGTTGGCCCTGTTGAAGCCGGGCCGCGCCGCCTGGCTGCAGGCGCTGGGGCGGAAGGTCGCGCCGCCGGCCAGCGGGGGTGGCGGTGCCTGTGGCGGTTGCGACAGCTGCGGGCCGACCAAGAAGTAGCATCGAGCCATGCTCGACGGCGGCCGGCCGGTGGGTGCGAACCTTCGGCCGGTGGTGCGGGCCTTCGCCCTGTGGGTGCGAACCTTGGTTCGCACGCTCTCGGGATTCAGACCTCTCTGCGGATGATCGCCCGGAAGTTCCCGTCCCGGTTCAATCGCCGCACCGATTCCCTGTTCCCATGGGCTGCCGCGAAACCTGCCACGTCGGCCAGGGCATCGAGCAGCAGGGCCTTCAACGCGTCGCGGTTACCGGCCTCCAGCAGATCTTCAAGATCCTGCTGGATGAAGGTCCGGCGCAGGCCCGGCGTTTCTTCGATCCGCCAGTCGACATGGGGCGTGGGGATGCTGGAGCGGTACCGGAAAGCCGTTTCAAGATCGTCAGGCGCGAGGGGATACGTGAGCAGTTCCGGAAAGTAGAGTCCAGCATTCACATAGAAGCCCCGGCTTTCGCTGGCGCGCTGGTGATTCACGACAAGCAGCGCGGCGTCCAGCAAGCGGTAGCGGGTCGTCGACGTCCCGGCAAAGCCGGTCTTCCTGGCGCACTTGCTGAAGACAGTCGAGGATTTCATGGGCTTTGCCTGGGCCGTAACAAGGGCCCACAGCCTTGAGGCGCAGTGCCTGACGGTCAATTGGCAAACGCGACACCCGCAACGAGCGCCCCAGGTGGGTGCGAACGCTCCAGGTGGGTGCGAACCTTGGTTCGCACGCTCTTCCAGCTAGTTGGCCCGTGAGCCCAGCTCCGCTGCCAACGCCAGCCACCGGTTGCGTTGCTCCGGCGAGCTGCTGCGCACCGCACCGAGTCGGCTGACCCGCACAGGGCGGATGCCGCAGAATTCCAGAATAGTGGCGCGGATCTGGGTGATGCCCGGGTCGCGGTAGATCCAGCGGTAATACCAGGGCGGCGTATCCAGCGTGGTGATCACCCGTGCGCTGCGACCGGCCAGCAGCCGGTCCCACCAGACTGAATCGCGCCGGTAGCGGAAGGCGTACCCCGGCAGCAGCACGCGATCGAAGAAGCCCTTCAGCAGCGCCGGCATCGCGCCCCACCAGGTGGGATAGACCAGCACCAGATGGTCGAAGGCCTCGATCGCATCCGCAGTGTCCTGCAGGTCGGCTTCCAGCGGCTGGATCTGGCGGTAGCCATGGCGCAGCACCGGATCGAACTCGAGTTCGCCGAGTGCGATCAGGCGCACCCGATGGCCAGCATTCTCGGCGGCGGTGGCGTAGCGCTGGGCGAGGGCACCGCACAGGCTGTCGCGGTCGGGATGGCCGAGCAGGATCAGGATGGAACGGGACACGGCAACCTCGGGCAATGGAAAGTGCGCGAGGTTGGGCTATGCCCTTGGGGCAGAGTCAACCACCAGCGGCGCAGCCGCTGGGTTCCAGGATGCAGTCACCGCTGCCGGAGTGCAGCCACTGCCGCAGTTCGTCGCTGACCTGCTGCAGGTCGAGCTCGACCTGCGCCAGCCGTGCCCGCTCGCTGGCGATGCGGCTGCGTTGTTGCTCGAGCAGGGCCAGCACCGCGGGCCAGTCGAGCCGTCCGTCGCGGCCCTGCAGGCGGGAGATCGCGGCCAGGGTGATGCCCAGCGCCAACGCCTGGCGGATCAGCTGCACCCAGGCCACATCCTGTTCGCTGTAGTCGCGATAGCGGTTCAGCCGCGGCACCGGCGGCAGTAGTCCGCGCGCCTCGTACAGGCGGATGGCCTTGGCGCTGGCGCCGGTCAGGCGGCTGACCTCGGAAATGCGCATTGGCTCAGTCCCGCACCAGCCCGCCATCGACCACCAGGTTCTGCCCGGTCACCGCGCGCGACCAGGGGCTGGCGAAGAACAGCGCGGCATCGGCGAATTCTGCTGGCGTGGTAACGCTGCGCAGTGGCGTGTTGGCGGCGATGTAGTCGAACACTGCCTCCGGCGTGGCAGCGCTGGCATCGGTGGTGCGCAGCAGGCCGCCGGACAGCATGTTCACGGTGATGCCATGTGGGCCGAGGTCGCCGGCCAGCGTGCGCGTGAGGGACAGTAGCGCGGCCTTGGCGGCGGTGTAGTCGTGGTAGGGCACGACCGGGTTCTGGAACAGGTTGGTGCCGATGTTGATGATGCGGCCGAAGCGGCGGGCCTGCATGCCGGGCAGGGCGGCCTGCACGGTGTTCAGCGCGCCGCGCACGCTGCCCTCGAACTGCGCCTGGAACGCCGACCAGCCGATATCGGCGGCACCATCGCGGGCGTCACCATTGAACGAGAACGCGGCGAGCGCATTGTTGACCACGGTGGTGACGCCCTGGCCGAAGTGGGCCAGGGCGTGCTGCAGCATTGCATCGACCTGGCTGCGGTCGGTGACGTCGGCCGGCAGCGCGATCGCCTGTCCGCCCAGCTCGGCGGCCAGCGCCCGTGCGGGGCCTTCGCTGCGGTGGTAGTTGACGATGACGCGCGCACCCTGCGCCGCGAACGCGCGGGCGATGTGCTGGCCAAGGCCGCGGCCGGCGCCGGTGATCAGCACCAGCTGTTCGCTGATCTGCATGAAGGGGCTGCCATCCATTGCATGAAAGGGCATGCAGCGTAGCAGCGATGGCGCTTGCCGGAGCGGGCGTGCTGCCGCTAGCCTGCAGGCATGAACCAGACTCCTCTGCGATTGCTCATTCACGGTGCCTCCGGGCGCATGGGCCAGGCCCTGCTGCGGCTGGCCGCCGAACATCCTGAAACCCTGCAGATCGTGGCCGCAGTGACCGGCCGTGCGCCGGCACAGCGCGTGGTCGACGGCGTGCCGTTCTTCGGCGCCAGTGAGCTGCCCGGCGCGCCGGTGTTCGATGTGGCGATCGACTTCAGCCTGCCGGAGGGTTTCGACCCGATGCTGGCGTTGTGCGTGGAGCGGGGTGCCGGGCTGGTGTCGGGTACCACCGGCATCTCCAGCACGCAGCGGCAGGCGCTGGAGGCCGCGGCGGCGAAGATCCCGCTGGTATGGGCCTCGAACTTCAGCCTGGGCGTGGCGGTACTGGACGAACTGGTGGAGCGCGCGGCGCAGGCGCTGGCCGGCTGGGACTGCGACATCGTCGAATCGCACCACACCCAGAAGAAGGATGCGCCATCGGGCACCGCGCTGACCCTGGGCGCGGCCGCGCAACGGGGCGGGGCGGAGCCGCACTACGCCAGCCTGCGTGCCGGTGACATCGTGGGCGAGCACATGGTGCAGTTCACCGGTCTGGGCGAGCGCATCGAGCTGGTGCATCGGGCCACCAACCGCGACATCTTCGCCCGCGGCGCCCTGTTCGCCGCCCGCCAGCTGCAGGGGCGGGCGCCGGGCAGCTACCGGGTAAGGGATCTGCTGCAGTAGGCGGGCTGATTCCTGGGGTCGGATCCCTTTCCTGCGGAAAGGGCTCTGACCCCATCCGAGGGCGCCTGGGGTCAGAGCCTTTCCCATTCGGGAAATGGATCCGACCCCGCCTCCGGCCCGCATACGCCGCCGGATTGAAATGAATGCGCAATCGCCTGTTCATGAAGCGCGATAACCGCTGGCGCGAGCGCCCCGGCAGCGCTACAATTCGCACTCGCCGAATCACGAAAGCCGGACCGGTCCCAGACCGTACGTCCGCGCTTTTTTGCAACCGGATTTCCGTGAAGCGCAGGCGTGACTTCGGCAGCCCCCTCGGTAGCCAAAGTGAGATTCCCGTGACCCAAGCCGCAATCCTCGTCCTCGAAGACGGCACCGTATTCGAGGGCGAATCCGTAGGCGCGCCCGGCCTGTCCGTCGGTGAGGTGGTGTTCAACACCGCCATGACCGGCTACCAGGAAGTGCTGACCGACCCGTCCTACGCCCGGCAGATGGTCACGCTGACCTATCCGCATATCGGTAACACCGGCATGACCGACCAGGACAACGAAGCGTCCAAGGTGTGGTCGGCCGGCCTGATCGTGCGCGACGTTCCGCGCCGCCCCAGCAACTGGCGCAGCCAGGTGTCGCTGCAGGACTGGCTGATCCAGCGTGGCGTGGTCGCCATCGCCGGCATCGACACCCGCAAGCTGACCCGCATCCTGCGCGAGAAGGGCGCGCAGAACGGTGCGCTGATGGCCGGCGACATCGACGTGGAAAAGGCACTGGAAGCCGCCCGCAAGTTCCCGGGGCTGAAGGGCATGGATCTGGCCAAGGTCGTCACTACCGAGAAGGCCTACACCTGGACCGAGGGCCAGCTGGACCTGGATGCCAACGCTTTCGTCAGCGTGCCGGCCCGGTTCAAGGTCGTGGCCTACGACTTCGGCGTGAAGACCAACATCCTGCGCATGCTGGCCGAGCGTGGCTGCGAAGTGACCGTGGTACCGGCGCAGACCCCGGCCGCCGAAGTGCTGGCCCTGAAGCCGGACGGCGTGTTCCTGTCCAACGGCCCGGGTGACCCGGAGCCGTGTGACTACGCCATCGAAGCGACCAAGACCTTCATCGATGTGAAGATCCCGACCTTCGGCATCTGCCTGGGCCACCAGCTGCTGGGCCTGGCCTCGGGCGCGCAGACCATGAAGATGGGCCATGGCCACCACGGTGCCAATCACCCGGTGCAGGACCTGGACAGCGGCCGGGTGATGATCACCTCGCAGAACCACGGCTTCGCGATCGATGAAGCGACCCTGCCGCCGACCCTGCGCGTGACCCACCGTTCGCTGTTCGACGGCACCAACCAGGGTGTCGCCCGCACCGACGTGCCGGCGTTCTCGTTCCAGGGCCACCCGGAAGCGTCGCCGGGCCCGACCGATGTCGGTCCGCTGTTCGACCGCTTCGTGGTGCTGATGGAGCAGGCCAAGGCGTGATCAGTACGCCGCCGGCCCCCCCGGTGGCGTCGCGATGGACCGTAAACCCCGCATCGCTGCTGCCCCCGGCGCGGCGCTGCGGATCAAGATTCCTGATCGACAGCGTGCGATCACTCCCCCTTGTCACGCTGTACTGACTTAGAGAAGAAAATGCCCAAGCGCACTGACCTCAAGACCATCCTCATCATCGGTGCTGGCCCGATCGTCATCGGCCAGGCCTGCGAGTTCGACTACTCCGGCGCCCAGGCCTGCAAGGCCCTGCGTGACGAGGGTTACCGCGTGGTGCTGGTCAACAGCAACCCGGCCACGATCATGACCGACCCGGAGATGGCCGACGCCGTCTACATCGAGCCGATCAACTGGCAGACGGTCGAGAAGATCATCGCCAAGGAAAAGCCCGATGCGCTGCTGCCGACCATGGGTGGCCAGACCGCGCTGAACTGCGCGCTGGACCTGGCCGACAACGGCGTGCTGGAGAAGTACAACGTCGAACTGATCGGCGCCAAGCGCGAAGCGATCCGCATGGCCGAAGACCGCGAGCTGTTCCGCGTGGCCATGGGTGAGATCGGCCTGGAATGCCCGACCGCCGCCGTCGCCCACACCCTGGACGAAGCGCTGGAGATCCAGACCCGCGTCGGCTACCCGACCATCATCCGCCCCAGCTTCACCCTGGGCGGCAGCGGTGGCGGCATCGCCTACAACCGCGAAGAGCTGGTCGAGATCGTCAGCCGCGGCCTGGAACTGTCGCCGACCACCGAGGTGCTGGTGGAAGAGTCGGTGCTGGGCTGGAAGGAATTCGAGATGGAAGTGGTCCGCGATACCGCGGACAACTGCATCATCGTCTGCTCGATCGAAAACCTGGACCCGATGGGCGTGCACACCGGTGACTCGATCACCGTGGCGCCGGCGCAGACCCTGACGGACAAGGAGTACCAGCGCCTGCGCGATGCCTCCATCGCCGTGCTGCGCAAGATCGGCGTCGATACCGGGGGCTCGAACGTGCAGTTCGGCATCAACCCGAAGACCGGCCGCGTGGTCGTCATCGAGATGAACCCGCGCGTGTCGCGTTCCTCGGCGCTGGCCTCCAAGGCCACCGGCTTCCCGATCGCCAAGGTCGCCGCCAAGCTGGCCGTGGGTTACACCCTGGACGAACTGAAGAACGAAATCACCGGTGGCCTGACCCCGGCCTCGTTCGAGCCGTCCATCGATTACGTCGTCACCAAGATCCCGCGCTTCGCCTTCGAGAAGTTCCCGGCCGCCGACGCCCGCCTGACCACCCAGATGAAGTCGGTGGGCGAGGTGATGGCGATGGGCCGTACCTTCCAGGAGTCGGTGCAGAAGGCCCTGCGTGGCCTGGAAACCGGCAAGGTCGGCTTCGACCCGACCGGCCTGGACCTGGCCAACGAAGACGACCTGCAGACCCTGCGTCGCGAGTTGAAGGCGCCGGGCCCGGAGCGCCTGTTCTTCGTCGCCGACGCGTTCCGCGCCGGCATGAGCGTGGAAGAGATCTACGCACTGTCGTTCATCGACCACTGGTTCCTGGACCAGATCGAGGAAATCATCGCTGCAGAAGGCGAAGTCGCGGCCGGTGGCATCGACGCGCTGGATGCCGCACGCCTGCGCAAGCTGAAGCGTGCTGGCTTCTCCGATGCGCGCCTGGCGCAGCTGACCGGCACCAATGAAGCCGCCATCCGCGCGCTGCGTCGTGCGCACAAGGTGCGCCCGGTCTACAAGCGCGTGGACTCCTGCGCCGGTGAATTCTCCACCGGCACCGCCTACCTGTACTCGACCTACGAGGACGAGTGCGAGGCCGCGCCGAGCAACCGCGACAAGATCATGATCCTGGGCGGTGGCCCGAACCGCATCGGCCAGGGCATCGAGTTCGACTACTGCTGCGTGCACGCGGCACTGGCGCTGCGCGAGGATGGCTATGAAACCATCATGGTCAACTGCAACCCGGAAACCGTGTCGACCGACTATGACACCTCCGACCGCCTGTACTTCGAACCGCTGACCCTGGAAGACGTGCTGGAGATCGTCGAACTGGAACAGCCGAAGGGCGTGATCGTGCAGTACGGCGGCCAGACCCCGCTGAAGCTGGCGCGCGCGCTGGAAGCCAATGGCGTGCCGGTGATCGGCACCAGCCCGGACTCGATCGACCTGGCCGAAGACCGCGAGCGCTTCCAGCAGCTGGTCGACACGCTGGGCCTGAAGCAGCCGCCGAACCGCATCGCCCGCAACGACCAGGAAGCCCTGCTGCTGGCCCGCGAGATCGGCTACCCGCTGGTGGTGCGCCCGAGCTACGTGCTGGGCGGCCGTGCGATGGAAATCGTCTACGGCGAAGCCGACCTGGCCCGCTACGTGCGCGACGCGGTGAAGGTGTCCAACGATTCGCCGGTGCTGCTGGACCGCTTCCTCGACAACGCCGTGGAGTGCGACGTCGACATCATTGCCGATGCCCAGGGCAACGTCCTGATCGGTGGCGTGATGGAGCACATCGAAGAAGCCGGCGTGCACTCGGGCGATTCCTCGTGCTCGCTGCCGCCGTACTCGCTGTCGGCTGAAACCCAGGCCGAGCTGCGCCGCCAGGTGGTGGAGCTGGCCAAGGCCCTCAACGTGGTCGGCCTGATGAACACCCAGTTCGCGATCCAGACCAGCGACGAGGGTGCCGACACCATCTACCTGCTGGAAGTGAACCCGCGTGCCTCGCGCACCGTGCCGTTCGTGTCCAAGGCCACCGGCATGCCGCTGGCCAAGATCGCCGCCCGCTGCATGGCCGGCAAGACGCTGGCCGAGCAGGGCGCGACCAAGGAAATCGTGCCGGACTACTACTCGGTGAAGGAAGCGATCTTCCCGTTCGCCAAGTTCCAGGGCGTCGACCCGATCCTCGGGCCGGAGATGCGCTCCACCGGTGAGGTGATGGGCGTGGGCCGCACCTTCAACGCCGCCTTCGCGCGGGCGCAGGAAGCCGGCGGCATCAAGGCCCCGCCGGTTGGCAAGGCCTTCGTCTCGGTGCGTGATCCGGACAAGAAGCGCGTGCTGCCGGTGGCCAGGGCGCTGCTGGCGCGCGGCTACAGCCTGGTCGCCACCCGTGGCACCGCCGCCTGGCTGCAGCAGCACGGCATGGACTGCGAGATCATCAACAAGGTGGTCGAAGGCCGTCCGCACATCGTCGACTCGATCAAGAACGGCGAGATCGTCTACATCGTCAACACGACCGAAGGTCGTTCGGCGATCAACGACTCGTTCTCGATCCGTCGCGAGGCGCTGCAGCATCGCGTCACCTACTCGACCACCATTGCCGGCGCCAAGGCGCTGGTGGATTCACTGGAATTCCGCGGCACCGGTCCCGTCTGGTCGCTGCAGGAGCTGCACAAGGAGTTGAATGCATGAGAGCCCCCATCACCATGAAGGGCGCGCAGAAGCTGCGCGACGAACTGGATCACCTGAAGTCGGTCAAGCGCCCGAAGGTGATCGCCGCCATCGCCGAAGCGCGTGAGCATGGCGACCTGAAGGAGAACGCCGAGTACCACGCCGCGCGCGAGGAACAGGGCTTCATCGAAGGCCGCATCAAGCAGCTGGAAGGCGAGCTGTCGCACGCCGAGATCATCGACGTGAGCAAGCTCAACGCCGGCTCCAAGGTGGTGTTCGGCGCCAGCGTGACGCTGGCCGACGTGGAAACCGACGAAGAGAAGAAGTACCAGATCGTCGGTGACCTGGAAGCGGACATCAAGCTGGGCCTGATCGCGATTTCCTCGCCGGTGGCGCGCGCGATGATCGGCAAGCTGGAAGGCGATTCGATCGTGATCGACGCCCCGGCCGGCCAGCGCGAGTACGAGATCGTCAGCGTCAGCTACGTGGACTGACACGGTGGCAACGGCGACCCTGCTGTTGCCGGCCCGCAGCCGCTTTGCCGCGGCTGCGTTGCCGGACGATGTGGCACGTGCGCTCGGCCGTGCCACGACCGTGCAGGTCGCGCCGGGCGAACGCGCGCAGCTGACGCGCCATTTTGCGGTTGCCGCGCCGCACTGGCCGGTGGCCGCGTTGACCCGCCAGCGCGACGTCGGCGATGCCGCCGGCGCCAGCTGGCTGCGTGCCGATCCGGCCTGCATGGTGCCGGACATGCATGGCGCGCGGATGATGGCCTACGGCGAAACGCTGCGGCCGACGCTGGCCGACAGCCTGGCCCTGCTGCCGGTGCTGCAGCCCTTGTTTGCCGATGCCGGGTTCGTGCTTGACGCACCGGACCCGTCGCGCTGGTACCTGCGGCTTCCAATCGACCTGGTGCTGCCGGACTTCAATAGTCCGGACGAGGTGCTGGGCGATGACCTGTTCTCGCATCTGCCGGAGGGCGAGGGCGGCCGTCGCTGGCGGGCGCTGATGACCGAAGCGCAGGTACTGCTGCACAACCATTCCTGGAACCAGCAGCGCGCCGCTCAGGGACAACAGCCGATCAATTCGCTGTGGTTCTGGGGCGGTGGCGTGATGCCGGTGTCGGTCAGCACGCCGCACGCACAGGTGCGCAGCCGCGATGCCCTGCTGCAGGGCCTGGCCCTGGCGGCTGGCGTAGCCGTCGATGGCGAACAGGCGGTGGATGCACTGGTCGACCTGCGCCAGCTGCGTTCGCTGCAGCAGCTCGGCAATGATGCAATCCGGCCGCTGCTGGCCGCGCTGAAGCGTGGCGAGCTGCAGCGGCTGGTGCTGGATTTCGAGGACGGCCTGCAGTTCCAGCTGGACCGCGGCCAGCGCTGGCAGTTCTGGAAGAAGCCGCGGCAGCTTCACGATTGATCGGGGTCGACCGATCGGGGTCGGATCCGTTTTCCATCGGAAAACGGCTCTGACCCCCAGGGTTTGTCGGGGTTGCCGACCAGCGGCCGGCACTACCGCAGGTAGCGGCGCCTCAACGGACCTCGCTGACCACCGTCGGCAGTGTCCAGTGCCCGCCGAGCATATTGCGACACTGGCCCGTCGTGAAATCGCTGCTCTTCACGAAGCGCTCCCCGTCCCACACCCAGTCATTGGCGGAGATGCAATCGCCGACACCGCGGCCTCGGGAGCGGCCTCGCAGCGTAGCGTCATCGCGGTCAAAATCTTCGGCCAGGTTGGTGACAAAGGTCGCTTGGTAAGGCGATCTGTCTCGCACCACCCAGTAGGCGTTGCTCATGTTGTAGGCACCCACGAAGCAACTGGTGCTTGCCAGTACATGCTGGGCGTCCAGTCGCTGGATCTCGATCTCATCTGCCCCGCCATCGCTCAGGCGGCCGCACTCATCCGGCTTCGGCAGGCTGGCGATCAGCGCCTTGCGCAGGCCCGGTGCCTTGGCCAGCGCCGCGTCCGAGGCGCGCGGTGCCATCAGCGTGCCGCGCACGATCACTGGCACCGGCAACGCCGCAGGCACGCTCGCTTCGGGCTTGTCGCCACGCCGCACCAGCGCACCGGGCGTGCCCAGCCGGCCCTGGGCCTCGTCCATCTTCAGCAGTACGGCCGCTGCGCCGCTGTCGGAGATCGGCCACGCCTTGCCCTTGCCGTCGATGATCTCGATGCGTGCCTGGCGCGGCAGTGCGGCGACCAGTGCATCGGTCTGTGCCTGCTGCAACAACACGTTGTCCCCGTCGCCGGTGTCGTGCACCGGGCCCAGGTCCTTGCCGTTCAGGCGCAGGCGCAGCGCCCCGGTCGGCGTCGGGCTTTCGCCATCCTCGCCATTGCGCAGCCGCGCGAGCACCTTCGTACCCGGGCCGCCCGCGCGTTCCAGCATCAGGCTGAGCAGATTGCCGGGTTCTTCCGGGCTGTAGCCGGCGGCGCGGCAGGTGCGGGTGTTGTCACAGGCCAGCGACCAGTCGTTGTGCTGGAACTGCACGCCGGCCTTCGGTTCGGGCGTGGCGGCGTGGGCGGCCGGGGCCAGGGCGAGGCCCAGCAGCGCGGGAAGCAGCGTGCGATGCATGCGTTGAAGTCCATTTCCGGGCCGACAAGCATGGAAGATATGCTGGCAGATTCCAAATGCTCGCGATCGGGGTGGAGCCTCCTGCGGGCAGAGAGATCCGACCCCGCGCTATCATGGGGATGTCTTCCGCAACCCGGCGATGCCGATGTCCCTTGCCGCCGATGCTGTGCAGCCATTCCCTGATACGCCGACGATCCGCCGCCGCGATGCGGTCGCGCCCGGCAGCTGGCCGGAGGGCACGCTGCCGCTGCTGGCGCGTCTCTATGCCAACCGAGGCGCCGGTACACCGGAGTTGGCGCAGCCGAAACTGGGCCATCTGCACGCCCCCGAGCTGCTGACCGGCATCGATGATGCGGTGGGTCTGCTGATCGAGGCCATCGCCAATGACAAGCGCATCCTGGTGGTCGGCGATTTCGATTGCGATGGCGCCACCGCCTGTGCGGTCGGCGTGCGTGGACTGCGCATGCTCGGCGCGCAGCATGTCTTCCACGCGGTGCCGAACCGAATGGTGCACGGCTACGGCCTGTCACCCTCACTGGTGGAGGAGCTGGCCGAGCTGCAGCCGGACCTGCTGGTCACGGTCGACCACGGCATCGCCTGCCATGCGGGCGTGATCGCGGCCAAGGCGCGGGGCTGGCAGGTGCTGGTCACCGACCATCACCTACCCGGGCCGCAGCTGCCGCCGGCCGATGTCATCGTCGATCCCAATCTCGACGGTGATGCCTTCCCCAGCAAGTCGCTGGCCGGCGTCGGCGTGATCTTCTACGTGCTGATGGCGCTGCGCCGGCACATGCGCGAGGCCGGCGTCTTCGCCGATGGCAAGGGGCCGGACCTGACCACGCTGCTGGACCTGGTGGCGGTCGGCACCGTCGCCGACCTGGTGGCGCTGGATCCGAACAACCGGGCACTGGTCAGCGCGGGCCTGCGGCGTCTGCGCGCGGGGCAGGGCTGTGTCGGCCTGCGTGCGCTGATCGAAGCCAGCGGCCGTGATGCCGCGCGGCTCACAGCCACCGACATCGGCTTCGCGCTCGGCCCGCGCCTGAATGCCGCGGGCCGGCTGGAAGACATGGCGCTGGGCATCGCGCTGCTGCTGACCGAAGACCCGCGCCAGGCGCGCGAGATCGCGCAGACGCTGGAGCAGATCAATTCGGAACGGCGCGCCGTGCAGCAGTCGATGACCGACGATGCCGAGCAGGCGTTGACCCGGGTGGTGCTGGACATGGCCGGTCAGCGACCGGTGGCGGCCTGCCTGTTCGATGCCGACTGGCATCCGGGCGTGGTCGGCCTGGTCGCGTCGAAGATGAAGGACCGCCTGCATCGCCCGGTGATCGCCTTCGCGCCGGCCGAACCTGGCGCCGACACCCTGCGAGGCTCGGCGCGCTCCATTCCCGGCCTGCACATCCGTGACGCCCTGGCGCTGGTCGATGCGCGCCATCCGGGCCTGATCGAACGCTTCGGCGGCCACGCCATGGCGGCCGGGCTCAGCCTGCGGCGTGACCACGTCGATGACTTCAAGGCCGCCTTCGTCGCCGTGGTGCTGGAAATGCTCGACCCGGCGGCACTGCAGCAGCAGGTCCTCAGTGATGGCGAACTGGCGGCGGACGAGCTGGACCATCGCCACGCCGATGCGTTGCGCCTGGCCGGGCCGTGGGGCCAGGGTTTCCCCGAGCCACTGTTCGACGGCCACTTCGAAGTGGCCAACTGGCGCGTGCTGAAGGAGCGTCACCTGAAGCTGGAACTGCGCCTGCCCGGCGTACCCGGCACGATCAACGCCATCCATTTCGGCGGCTGGCACGGCAACGCGCCCGGTCGCCATGTGCATCTCGCCTATCGCCTCGCCTGCGACGACTATCGCGGCGGCAGCGCCATCCAGCTGATCGTGGAGCACTGCCTGCCCGCATAGAAAAAGGGGACGGAGGGGATTAAGTCGCTTGTGCCTCGTTTGCCAATTGCGACTTAATCCCCTCCGTCCCCTTTTTGGGGGCGCCAACCCCATTACGGTTGCTGGTGCGTTCAAAGGTTCACGATCCCACTGGAGTCCGCTCATGGTCTTCGTCCGTTGCTGCACTGTGTTGTTGCTGGCCCTCGCGGCCTGGCCCGCTGGCGCGCAGTCGCCGCCGATCTCCCGGCCGCAGGCCAGCATGCCTTTGCTGATTGCCCCGGCCGCCGAGCAGGCGGTGCAGCTGCGACACGCCCGCATCGAAGGCGAAGTCCAGGCCGGCATCGCCCAGACCCGGATCACACTGGAATTCCACAACCCGAACCGGCGCGTGCTGGAGGGCGAGCTGCAGTTCCCGCTGGCCGACGGTCAGCAGGTCAGCGGCTTCGCGCTGGATATCAACGGCGAGATGCGTGACGCGGTGCCGGTGCCCAAGGATCGCGGCCGCCAGGTGTTCGAGGAGATCGCCCGTCGCGGGGTCGACCCGGGCCTGCTGGAACAGACCGCCGGCAACCAGTTCCGGTTGCGCATCTACCCGCTGCCGGCCGGCGGTAGCCGGCGCGTGGAGCTGGTGATTCGCGAGCCGTTGGCCTTCGCCGGACAAGGCTGGCAGTGGACGCTGCCGCTGCAGTTCGCCGCCGGCGCGGCCTCGGTTGAACTGAAACTGCAGACACCCGGCGCGACCACTGCAGGTACGGCACCCTTCCGCATCAGCGCGGGCCAACTGCTGTGGCAGGGCAAGGGCGCGCAGTTGCCGCAGCAGCTGCAGTGGAACCTGCCGGCAGCACGTCAGGCGCAGGTCCAGGTGGCGCCCTGGCAGGACGGCCATTACCTGTTGGCGCAGCTGCCGGTGGTGGCCAGCAGCACGCCGCGCACGTTGCCCAGCGAGATCGGGCTGCTGTGGGACGGTTCCGGCTCGGCGGGCCAGCGCGATCGCACACGTGAGTTCGCCCTGCTGGATCGCTATTTCGCTGCGCTGGGTGACGGCAGCGTGGCGTTGACCGTACTGCGGGATCGCGCCGAGCCGGTGCGTCGATTCCGTATCCGCGCCGGCAACTGGAGCGAGCTGCGCGCAGCCCTGCAGGCCGTGCGCCCGGACGGTGCCAGCGCGCTGGCGCAGTGGCAGCCGCAATCGAGCGTGAAGGAATACCTGCTGTTCAGCGATGGCCTGCTGACCTATGGGCCGGAACAGCTGCCGGCGATGGCGCCGGACCAACGCCTGTTTGCGGTCAGCAGCGCCGGCGCGCGCACCGATGCCGTGCGACTGCGTGGATGGAGCGAAGCGCATGGCGGTCGCTTCGTAGCGCTGGGGAAGGATGTCGAATTGGCCGCCCGTGAGCTGCTGTCGTCGCCGCTGGATGTGCAGGTCGATGCAGGGCGCGGCGTGCAGGACGTGGTGATCGATCGTCGCAGTGAAGCCCAGGGCTGGTTGTGGCTGCATGCACGACTGGCGGCCGACGGCGTGCCGATGCGGGTGCGCGTGGGTGGCGGCGAATGGCAGGCGCTGCCCGCCACGCAGAAGAGCAAAGACGGTGAACTGCTGGCAGGCTTGTGGGCGCAGGGGCGCCTGAAGCAGCTGGCCGCCGACCGCCGTGGCAACCGTGAGGCGATGCAGCGCCTGTCACAACAGTTCGGCCTGGTCGGGCCGGATACCTCGCTGATCGTGCTGGAGACGCTGGAGGACTACCTGCGCTATGCGATCCGCCCTTCGGGCACGTTGCGCGCCGAGTACGACGCCAGGTTTGCAGTGCAGGTAAGTGATCGCGCCGCAGCCGATCGCCAGCGCCTGGATGAAGTGGCCGCTCGCTGGAAGGAGCGCCAGCAGTGGTGGAACCGCAGCTGGCCGAAGGGTGTGCCGCCGCAGCCGAAGGGCGGGGCACTCGAAGTGGCCTCCGCGGACTACGCGATGGAATCAGCGCCGGTGGCGATGCTCGCCGCGCCGGCCCCGGCGGCACCACCCGCCCCGGCACCGATGGCCGCCGCCGCCGAGCAGCGCATGGAAGCCAGCAGCGCGCGTGCGCGTCGCTCAGCGCCTGCATCGAACAAGGCCCTGGATTCAATCACGGTCACTGGTGGCCGTGTCGCTGCGCCCGCTGCTGCCAACGACGGCCAACTCGGCATCCAGCTGGCGGCCTGGCAGCCGGACTCGGCCATCGCCCTGCGCCTGCGCGAGGGCCCGCCGTCGCAACTCTACGACCGCTATCTGGCCGAGCGCGATGCCCACGCCGACAGCAGCGCGTTCTTCCTCGATGTGGCCGACCTGCTGCTGGAGCAGGGCCAGCGCGAACTGGCACTGCGGGTACTGTCGAACCTGGCCGAGATGGATCTGGACAACCGGCATCTGCTGCGCGTGCTCGGCTACCGGCTGATGCAGGCTGATGCCCCGGCACTGGCGGTGCCGGTGTTCGAGCAGGTGCTGGCGATGGGCCAGGAAGAACCGCAGAGCTTCCGCGACCTGGGCCTGGCGCTGGCAGCGGCCGGCAAGCCGCAGCAGGCGCTGGCGCCGCTGTACCAGGTGGTGGTGCGGCCGTGGGACAGCCGCTTCGATGGCATCGCCCTGATCGCATTGGATGAGCTGACCAACCTGGTGGCGCGCAGCACGCCACGGCTGGATACCTCGGCCATCGACCCGCGCCTGCTGCAGGCAATGCCGCTGGACCTGCGCGTGGTGCTGTCCTGGGATGCCGACAACAGCGACATGGACCTGTGGGTGACCGACCCGAACGGCGAGCGTGCCTACTACGGCAACCGCCAGACCTACCAGGGCGGGCGGATGTCGCAGGACTTCACCGGCGGCTATGGCCCCGAGCAGTTCTCGCTGCGCAACGCCAAGCCGGGCAAGTACAAGGTCGAGGCGAACTATTTCGGCAGTCGCCAGCAGCTGGTGACCGGTGCGACGACGCTGATGCTGCGCCTGACCACCCATTGGGGCACGGCCAAGCAGAAGGACCAGATGGTGACGATGCGGCTGAAGGATCGCGCCGAAACCGTGCTGGTGGGCGAGTTCGAGGTGCGTTGATCGCTCGGGCACCCGTGTAGAGTCGAGCTGGCTCGACTGCCTCAATGTAGAGCCGAGCCTGCGCTCGGCTCATGGCAGAAGCAGCCGAGCGTGGGCTCGGCTCTACACTACTGCGGTGCGCGCCATTGGCGCCGCCGGCGGATTCGCACGCAGGCCGAACAGGGGCCGCAGCCAACGCACGCGACGGATCATCAACTCATGGATCAGCAGGCAGCCGCCGACAGTACCGGCCAGCAGCAGGGCCGGTTCCATCCACGGGCCCAACTGAAGTGGCTTGAGCCAGAACAGCAGCACGATGATCAGGCTCTGGTGCAGCATGTACCAGGGATAGATCGCCTCGGTGCAGTACGGCAGCCAGCGGAACGGGCGATCGAGGAAGACCTTTCCCCAGCCGAGGATGGCCAGCAGCGCGGTCCATACGTAAAGCGACTGGCTGGCCCGGCCCTGCAGGTCCCAGAACGGTTCGGGCCATTGCCGCAGCTGGGAATCGGCGGGCAATACCTGGCCGAGGATGCGCAACCCCAGATACCAGCCGACGGCAGCCAGCGCCAGCCATAGCGTGGTGCGGCGCAGGGCGACCACGCGCTCCCAGAACACCGGTTCACGACCCAGCAGGTAGCCGGCCAGGAACACCGTCGCGTACTTCGCGTGCTGGTACCAGTCGCCGAGCAGGGCATTGGTGGACGGGTAGATCGGCTCCAGCCAGATCACCCAGGCCAGCAGCAGGGCGGACGGAAGGCCGATCAGCAGCATCGGCGATGCTGCGCAGAGCGCCATCGCGCGGCGAACCACCGCCGTTCCCAGCAATGGCATCAACAGGGCCAAGGCCAGCGTGTAGTTCCACAGATAGGCCAGGTACCACAGGTGGTTCCAGGTGATGCCGTACTGCCAGCCGGCGAAGCTGCCTTCCGGCCACGGCCGCACCTGCCAGTAGCGCAGCAGGAACTGGCCGAAGCCGGGTGCCACGTGGCCGTTGGCCACGCCTTCGCAATAGGGCTGGATCGGCACGATCACGAACATGCCGAACAGCAGCGGCAGCAGCAGCCGCCAGGTGCGCAGGCCGGCGAAGCGCAGCAACCTGCCTTCCGGCCGCATCAGCGCGATGGCGATACCCGAGATCAGGAACAGCAGCGACATCCGCCAGCGGTTGACGAACAGCATCGGCCACTGCAGCCATTCGGCGGTATGCACGCTCTTGAGGTGAAAGCCCCAGTCGTCCACGTAGGCCATGGCGGTGTGGTAGAGGATCAGCAGGGCGAAGGCGAACACGCGCAGGGCGTCGATGTCGTAGCGTCGGGTCATGGTGGTGGTGTGCCGGAGAGTCGAGCCAAGGTGACGCCGCCCGGTCCGTGCGGCGACTGGCAAGGGGCCGCTGGAACCGACGCAGTGACCAATGGCGGGGGTGGTGGGATCAATGGAGCCGCTACCCTTTGTCCCTTGAGGCAGGCTGGAGCACCGCAACGACATGGATGCAGCAATGACTCAGGGCCGACCATCGCGCTGGCGTACTTCAACCCGCCTGCTGGTATGGGCGGCGATCCTGTCGGCCTCGGCAGTGACCAATGCGCTGGTGGAAGTGATGGACGCCAGTCGCCGCGGCGCCGATCTCGGGCTGTGGGAGCCGATGATCTGGGAGTTCAGCAGCCTCGGCCTGGTCCTGTTGACCCTGCCGCTGCTGTGGTGGGGCTGCGAGCGCTGGCCGCTGCATGCCGATACCTGGAAGCGGCGATTGCCGCTGTATCTGCTGGCCAGCGTCGGCTGGTCGCTGCTGCACGTGGTGGGGATGGTGCTGCTGCGGCACCTGGCCTACGGGTCGCTGGGCCATCGCTACCAGGATGATGCCGGCTGGCTGGAGCGTTTTGCCTACGAATACCTGAAGGATGTACGCACGTTTGCGATGTTCGTGGCACTGGAGCACTTTGCCAGCTGGTTCGGCCGGCGCAGGCAGGGCGAGGCGAGCCTGCTGGCCGAGCCGGACGTCGGCCCGCCGGTGGAGCCGGTCGAGCGCCCCCAGCACTTCCTGGTGCGCAAGCTGGGCAAGGAGTTCCTGGTCGCCACGGCGGACGTGGAGTATGCCCAGGCCGCGGGGAACTATGTGAACCTGCGGGTACGCGGCCACGACTATCCGCTGCGGATCACCATGGCGGTGCTGGAGCAGCGGCTCGACCCGGGCGAGTTCCTGCGCCCGCACCGCAGCTGGCTGATCCATCGGGGCCAGCTGCGCTCGATCGAGCCGCTGGACGGTGGCGAGGCCCTGCTGCACATGGCCGACGGGGCGAAAGTGCCGTGCAGCCGGCGCCAGCTGCCGCTGCTGCGGCAGGCGCTGGGGGCAGGGTGAGGCCCTCATTCCGGGCACCCGCAGCCTGCGGTATCATTACCAGTCATCTTTTGAATGCACGACCGCCGACATGATCGAACTGAATCCTGTCCGCCAGCGCATCACCGATCTGACCGATCGCGTGCTGTCGCTTCGGGGGTATCTTTGACTACGACGCCAAGAAAGAGCGTCTTGAAGAAGTAACGCGGGAGCTGGAAAGCCCCGACGTCTGGAACAACGCCGAATACGCCCAGAACCTGGGCCGCGAGCGTTCCAGCCTGGAAAAGACCGTGGGCGGCATCGCCTCGGTGCTCGATGGCCTGAACGACGCCACCGAGCTGCTGGAGCTGGCCGAGTCCGAGCAGGACGAGGAAACCGCTCTGGCCGTGGTCGCCGACCTGGACAAGCACCAGGCGCACGTGGAGAAGCTGGAGTTCCAGCGCATGTTCTCCGGCGAGATGGACAATGCGGCCGCGTTCGTGGACATCCAGGCCGGTGCCGGTGGTACCGAAGCCCAGGACTGGGCCGAGATCCTGCTGCGCATGTACCTGCGCTGGTGTGAATCGCGTGGCTGGAAGACCGAGCTGATGGAAGTCTCCGGCGGCGACGTTGCCGGCATCAAGTCGGCCACGCTGCGCGTGGAAGGCGACTATGCCTATGGCTGGCTGAAGACCGAGACCGGTGTGCACCGCCTGGTGCGCAAGTCGCCGTTTGACTCGGACAATCGCCGCCACACCAGCTTCACCTCGGTGTTCGTGTCGCCGGAAATCGACGACAACATCGACATCACCATCAACCCGGCCGACCTGCGTACCGACGTGTACCGTTCGTCCGGTGCCGGTGGCCAGCACGTGAACAAGACCGAGTCGGCGGTGCGCATCACCCACATCCCGACCAACATCGTCGTGGCCTGCCAGACCGGCCGCAGCCAGCACCAGAACCGCGACAACGCGATGAAGATGCTGGCCGCCAAGCTGTATGAACTGGAGATCCAGAAGCGCAACGCCGAGAAGGACGCCGTGGAAGCCACCAAGTCCGACATCGGCTGGGGCAGCCAGATCCGCAACTACGTGCTCGACCAGAGCCGCATCAAGGACCTGCGCACCGGCATCGAACGGTCGGACACGCAGAAGGTGCTGGACGGCGACCTGGACGAGTTCGTCGAGGCCAGCCTGAAGGCCGGCCTGGCCGTGGGCTCCAAGCGCGTCGATGCCTGATCGGCGCGCCTGCGCGGATATCGTCACCCTCGTGCGCAACGCCGAGGGTGGCTGATCACGCTTCCGGTGGGGCCGAGCCCATGCTCGGCTGCTGTTGGCGCAGTAGCAGATGCGTCGAGCATGGCTCGACGCTACAACGGGTACGGCGGTAGCGATGATGCGCAGCGAAAGTGAACGCAAGGAACTCGGCGGCTTTCTCAAGGCCTGCCGCGCCCGTGTCGATCCTGCCACGCTCGGCCTGCCGGCCGGGCGCCGGCGTACCCCGGGCCTGAAGCGCGAGGAAGTCGCGCTGGCGATCGGGGTGAGCGTCAGCTGGTACACCTGGATCGAGCAGGGCCGTGAAGTGCGCGCCTCGCCCGAGGTGCTGGAGCGCCTGGCGCAGGTGCTGCGCATGAGCGACGACGAACGCGCCTACGCGTTCGCGCTGTCCGGCTACGGCGTGCCGCTGGAATCACCGGACGAGAGCGTGACCGACGGCTTGCGCCAGCTGGTGGAGGCGATGCAGCCGATCCCGGCCTATGTGCGCAACACCCGCTTCGATATCCTGGCCTGGAACCCGGCCATCGCCGATCTGTTCGTGGACTACAGCCAACTGGCGCCGCATGAGCGCAACACGCTGCGGCTGATGTTCCTGTACCCGCCGTACCGCACGCTGATCCTCAACTGGGAAGAAATGACCCGCGGCCTGCTGGCAGGCTTCCGTGCGGCGATGGCGCAGGCGCCGGACAAGGCGCCGTTCCTGGCGCTGGTGGAGGACATCGCGGCGCACAGCGAGGAGTTCCGCCAGTGGTGGCCGGAGCACGACGTGCGTCGGTTCGATGAAGGGGCGAAGAAGCTGAACCATCCCACGCGCGGGTTGCTGGACCTGCAGTACGTGGCGCTGGTGCCGGAGAGCCGGCACGATCTTTCCCTGGTCACTTACCTGCCGCGTAGGTAGGTTGGTCGGCAGGGCTTGCAGCCCTGCACCTGCTCAATGCAACGGCCAAAGCCAGAGCCAGAGCTAGAGCTGGATTCCGTGGGTTGGCGGGGCGGTGTCGGAGTGCGGGGACGCCGTAAACCCGTCCCTGGGGGCTTGGCAGCCGCATCCATGCGGCTGACACCCCGCACTCCGACACCGCCCCACCTTTGAAAGGTTCACGCGGCTGTTGGTAGGTGTCGACCTTGGTCGACACATCTGTCAGATATCGAAAGAAATTCCGGGGTCAGATCCGTTTTCCTATGGAAACGGATCTGACCCCAAGAGCATTTCCGACAGATCGCGGAAAACCGTCGAAGGCGGGGTGGGTCCGGTTGCGGGAGTGTCCGCGGCATGGATGCCGCGGCCAAGCCCCCAAGGACGGGTTTACGGCGTCTCCGGCAACCGGACCCACCTCGCCATCCCACGGATAGCCCGCTGTTGCTGCTGCTTCGGCTGTTGCAGTTGCCTCTGCGGGTGCAGGGCGCAGCCCTGCAAGAGCCCCCATTCAGACAGGTAAGTGCAGGTCACAGGATAAGCAGACGCCTTGTTGCCTCCGCCAATCGGGTCCACATTCCTGTGCAGGAGACGGGCCGCCGCCCGTCGTCGAGACACCAGGAGACCTGCATGTCCGCTGCCCCCACCACCGCCATTTCCCGCGATCCGGCCACCGGCCAGCAGATCGCCAGCCATCCCTTCGCCACGGATGCCGAGCTGGAAGCGATCCTCGATCGCGGTCAGGCCGGTTTCGCCGCCTGGAGCGCCCGCAGCCTGGAACAGCGAGCGCAGGTGTTGCGTGCGATGGCGGGCGTACTGCGCCGTGACCGTGAAAAGCTGGCTGCGCTGGCTACCGCCGAGATGGGCAAGGTGCAGGCCGAAGCACTGGCCGAGATCGAGAAGTGTGCCGTGCTGTGCGACTGGTACGCCGACCATGGTGCGCAGTTCCTGCGCGACGAGCCGACCCAGGTGCCCGACGACAAGGCTTACGTGTCCTACCTGCCGCTGGGCGTGGTGCTGGGCGTCATGCCGTGGAATTTCCCGTACTGGCAGGTGATGCGCGCGGCGGTACCGATCCTGATGGGCGGCAACGGCTTCCTGCTGAAGCCGGCCGAGAACATCGTCGGCACCGCGCACCTGCTCGATGCCGCCTGGCGTGATGCCGGGCTGCCGGAAGGCACCTTCATCGCCGCCAACATCAGCCGCGAGGGTACCAGCCGTGCGATCGCCGATGACCGCATCGCCGCCGTCACCCTGACCGGCAGCGTGGCCGCAGGCCGCAGCATCGCCGCCCAGGCCGGGCAGGCGCTGAAGAAGGTGGTGCTGGAACTGGGCGGCTCGGATCCGTTCATCGTGCTGGCTGACGCTGACCTGGATGCGGCCGTCGATGCGGCGGTGACCTCGCGCTTCCAGAACACCGGGCAGGTCTGCATTGCCGGCAAGCGCATCATCGTTGAAGACGCGGTGTACGACCGCTTCGTGGCGCAGTTCTGCCAGAAAGTGCAGGCGCTGACCATCGGTGATGGCCGTGAAGCGGGCAATCGCATTGGTCCGATGGCACGCCAGGACCTGCTGGAACAGTTGGACGCGCAGGTGCGCGCCTCGGTGGACGCAGGCGCGAAGCTGCTCGTCGGCGGCCATCAGCTCGATCGCCCGGGCGCGTTCTACGCGCCCACCGTACTGGCGGACGTAGAGCCGGGCATGCAGGCCTTTGACACGGAAACGTTCGGGCCGGTGGCCTCGATCAGCCGCGCCCGCGATGCCGACCACGCGGTGGAACTGGCCAACCAGAGCGAGTTCGGCCTCAGCGGCAACCTGTGGACCGGTGACCGCGCACGGGCCATGCAGCTGGCGCGCCGGCTGCAGACCGGCGGTGTGTTCGTCAACGGCTTCTCCGCTTCCGACCCTCGCGTGCCGATCGGCGGTGTGAAGAAGAGCGGCTTCGGCCGCGAGCTCTCGCACTTCGGCATCCGTGAATTCGTCAACGCGCAGACAGTGTGGTTCGACAAGCATTGACGCGCGGCTCTCATCCTTCCTGCAACGATCCACCATCAGTCCAGCACAAAGGACGGCATCCGATGTCCAAGGGTTCAGATCTGCTCGTCGCCGCACTTGAGAACGAAGGCGTCGAGCGCATTTTCGGCATTCCCGGCGAAGAAAACCTCGACGTGGTCGAGTCGCTCCGCCATTCCAGCATCGAACTGGTCATCACCCGCCACGAACAGGCGGCGGTGTTCATGGCGGCCACTTACGGCCGCCTGACCGGCAAGCCGGGCGTATGCCTGGCCACGCTCGGCCCGGGCGCGCTCAACTTCACCACCGGCGCCGCCTATGCGCTGCTGGGTGCGTGGCCGGTGATCATGATCACCGGCCAGAAGGGCATCGTCGCCAGCAAGCAGGCGCGCTTCCAGATCGTCGACATCGTCGGCACGATGAAGCCGCTGACCAAACAGGCGCGGCAGATCGTCTCGGCACGCACCATTCCGACCATCGTCCGCGAGGCGTTCCGTGTCGCCCAGGAAGAGCGCCCGGGCCCGGTGTTGCTGGAGCTGCCCGAAGACATTGCTGCCGATGAGGTCGAGGGCGTGGCGCTGATTCCGCCGCACGCGGTGGACCGTCCCATTGCCAGCCCGGAGGCGCTGGATCGGGCAGCAGAGCTCATCCGCAATGCAAAGCGGCCGCTGCTGATGATCGCTTCGGCGGCCTCGCGGCCGCAGTCCAGCGACGCGCTGTCCGCGTTCGTGCTGCGCGCCGGCATCCCGTTCTTCACCACGCAGATGGGCAAGGGCGCGGTGGCCGGTGGTTCAGGCCTGTACATGGGCACCGCGGCGCTGACCGAGCGCGATTACGTGCACATGGCGATCGACCAGGCCGACGTGATCGTGACCATCGGCCACGAGGTCACCGAGAAGCCGCCATTCGTGATGCGCCCGGGTGGGCCGACGGTGATCCATATCGGGTACTCGCAGGCGGCGGTGGAACAGGTGTATTTCCCGCAGGTGGAGGTGATCGGCGATATCGGTCGTTCGCTGACCCAGCTGGCCGACCGCATCGAGGGCGCGGTGCCGAATGCCGCTGCGCTGCTGCCGCTGCGCGCGACCATCCTCGAACACCTGGCCGACCGGGCCGAAGAGGCCGGGTTCACCCCGCAGCGGCTGGTGCACGACGTGCGCCAGGTGATGCCGCCGGATGGCATCGTGGCGCTGGACAACGGCATGTACAAGATCTGGTTCGCGCGCAACTACCGCACCCAGGTGGCCAACACGCTGCTGCTGGACAACGCGCTGGCGACGATGGGCGCGGGCCTGCCGTCGGCGATCATGGCCTCGATCCTGTATCCGCAGCGGCGGGTGCTGGCGGTGTGCGGCGACGGCGGTTTCATGATGAACAGCCAGGAGCTGGAGACGGCCCGCCGGCTGGGCCTGAACCTGGTGGTGCTGATCCTCAACGACGGTGCCTACGGCATGATCCGCTGGAAGCAGGCCGTGGACGGATTCACCGACTACGGCATGACCTTCAGCAACCCCGATTTCGTGAAGTACGCCGAGGCCTATGGCTGCAAGGGCCACGAGGTGACGGCCATCGAGCAGTTCATCCCGACCCTGGAAGCGGCCTTCAACGAGGGCGGGGTGCACCTGGTGTCGGTGCCGGTGGACTATTCGGAGAACCAGCGGGTGCTGGTGGATGAGTTGCGCCAGGCGTTCCCCGGCAACAGGTAGCGGCGGAGCAGGGCCGGCCGATCCGCCCGGTAGGTGTCGACCTTGGTCGACACGCACGGCGCCAACCAAGGTTGGCGGCTACCGGGGCGGGCCCGGCCCAGGGCTGGGGCTGGGCGGTTTTGGTATGCTGGGCAACCGGCTGTGCCGGGCGCTGCATCCCCCCTCACTACACGATTCCCGCAGATCCATGAGCGAAGCTACCGATACCCCCCCCGTCGACGAAAACAAGTTGATCGCCGAGCGCCGTGAGAAACTCAAAGCGCTGCGTGGGCAGGGCATCGCGTACCCGAACGACTTCCGTCGCGAGGACTTCGCCGGCCGCCTGCAGGAAGAATTCGCAGATGCCGAAACCTGGACCGCCGAGGCCCTGGAAGGCAACGGCCGCCAGGTGAAGATGGCGGGCCGCCTGATGGCCAAGCGCATCATGGGCAAGGCCAGCTTCGCGCAGATCCAGGACGAGTCCGGCCGCATCCAGCTGTTCCTGCAGGGCGCGGTGCTGGGCGATGCCTATACCGCCTTCAAGGGCTGGGACGTGGGCGACATCATCGCCGTCGAAGGCGGCCTGACCCGTACCAAGACCGGCGAGCTGTCGGTCAAGGCCGAATCGATCCGCCTGCTGACCAAGTCGCTGCGCCCGCTGCCGGACAAGTGGCATGGCCTGGCCGACGTCGAGCAGCGTTACCGCCAGCGTTACGTCGACCTGATCGTGACCCCGGAGTCGCGCGCGGTGTTCATCAAGCGCTCGAAGATCATCCGCGCCATGCGCGCGTGGCTGGACAACCGCGACTTCCTGGAAGTCGAGACGCCGATGATGCATTACATCCCCGGCGGCGCGGCGGCCAAGCCGTTCACCACCCACCACAATGCGCTGGACCTGGACCTGTACCTGCGCGTGGCGCCGGAGCTGTACCTCAAGCGCCTGACCGTGGGTGGCCTTGAGCGCGTGTACGAGATCAACCGCAACTTCCGCAATGAAGGCGTCAGCACCCGCCACAACCCGGAATTCACCATGATGGAGCTGTACGAGGCCTATGCCACGTACAACGAGATCATGGACCTGACCGAAGGCGTGATCCGTGACGTGGCCAAGGCCGTCAACGGTGGCACCGAGGTCGAATGGGACGGCGCGAAGATCGACCTGGGCCCGGCATTCCGCCGCTGGCGCATGGACGAGGCAGTCCGCCACCACAACCCGGAAATCTCCGTCGCCGATTGCACCGACCGCGATGCGCTGCTGCGTCATTGCGAGCGCCTGAAGATCCGCGTCAAGCCGTCCTACGGCTGGGGCAAGCTGCTGCTGGAGATCTTCGAGGCCACCGTCGAGCACACCCTGATCCAGCCGACCTTCATCACCGACCATCCGGTGGAGGTCTCGCCGCTGGCCCGTGCCAACGACAATGACCCGGGCTACACCGACCGCTTCGAGCTGTTCGTCAACGGCAAGGAGCTGGCCAACGGCTTCTCCGAGCTGAACGATCCGGAAGACCAGGCCCAGCGCTTCCAGGCCCAGGTGGCGGCGAAGGAAGGTGGCGATGACGAGGCCATGCACTACGACGCCGACTACATCCGTGCGCTGGAGTACGGCATGGCACCGACCGGCGGCCTCGGCATCGGCGTGGATCGCCTGGTGATGCTGCTGACCGGCAGCAGCTCGATCCGCGATGTACTGCTGTTCCCGTACATGCGTCCGGAGCAGTAAGTCGTCTTTTTGACTCCCGATTGTGCGCGCCGTCCCGAAACGAGACGGCGCGATTGACGCGTCCCGCACTCGGCGTATCGTAATTGCACTACCTTGACGCCTGTTATGGCTTGATCGGCGCCAGGGGGAGGGCACGGTGTGGGGAGTCCGCTTCACATTGTGATGACGATCATGAATCGGGACGCATGACACGGGAGTCAGGACGATGCAGGGTGCGAGCGTTCGCAGCGGCAGAGTATCCTCGCCTGCTGATGATCCAGCGTGGTCGAGAAACCAGGCAGAGTACGCGTTGAACATCGTCATCGTTGACGACCAGACTTCGGCCCGGACGATGCTGCGTCACGTCATCGAAGACATCGCGCCGGAACTGAGCGTGTATGACTTCGGAGACCCGCTGACCGCATTGGCCTGGTGCGAAGCCCATCCGGTCGACCTGCTGCTGCTCGATTACCGCATGCCGGAGATGGATGGGCTGGAATTCGCCCGTCGTTTCCGTCGCCTGCCCAAGCACCGTGACATTCCGGTGATCCTGATCACCGTGGTCGGTGACGAGCCGATCCGGCAAGCGGCACTGGAAGCAGGCGTCATCGACTTCCTGGTCAAGCCGATCCGCCCGCGCGAGCTGCGTGCGCGCTGCTACAACCTGCTGCAGCTGCGCCAGCAGACCGAGAACGTGAAGCAGCGGGCGCTGTCGCTGGAGCAGCGCCTGCTGGCCAGCATGCATGAGGTCGAAGAGCGCGAGCGCGAGACGCTGTCGCGGCTGGCACGCGCGATCGAGTTCCGTGATGCCGGCACCAGCGCCTACCTGGAGCGCATGGCGCGCGTGGCCGGACTGATCGCCGAACAGCTCGGGCTGCCCGAAGAGGAGGTGCGCCTGATCGAAATGGCTGCGCCGCTGCATGACATGGGCAAGATCGCCATTCCCGATGCGGTGCTGCTCAAGCAGGGCAAGCTCAACGAGGAAGAGCTGGCGATCATGCGCCGGCACCCGCGGATTGGCCATGAACTGCTGAGCGGCAGCCAGAATCGCTTCATCCAGGTTGGCGCGTTGATCGCACTGCGTCATCATGAGCGCTACGACGGCAGTGGCTATCCCGATGGGCTGGTCGGCGACGCGATTCCGCTGGAAGCGCGCATCGTGGCCGTCGCCGATGTCTTCGACGCCCTGATTTCGCCCCGTCCGTACAAGGAAGCATGGACCATGGAAGCCACCCTGGCTTATCTCTACGCCCAGCGTGGCCGCCTGTTCGATCCCCGATGCGTGGACGCGCTGCTGCGCGGCCGCGAACAGCTCGACCAGATCTGCGCCGAGCATTCGATGGCGTCCGCGCGCCCGGGGCTGGGCGCGTGAAACGCCTGTTGTCGCAGCTGCGGCTGCGCCTGTCCCAGCGCCAGGACAGCGAGCACGGCCAGCAGATCGTCCGCATCGTGCTGATCAGCCTGATCCTGGCCTACGTACTGTTGCCGGCACCGCGCCACGATCTGCCGCATACCCAGTACGTCGGTGTGCTGGCGATCGTGCTGACCGGCCTGAGCCTGTCACTGTTGCTGTTCGGCTGGCTGCTGTGGCGGCCGGCGCGTTCCGATCCCCGCCGCGTGCTGGGCATGCTGGCTGACTACGGCCTCATTGCTGCCGGCATGGTGCAGATGGGTGAGCCGCTGGCCTGGGTCTACATCGTGGTGATGTGGGTGACGGTCGGCAATGGCATGCGCTTTGGCAACCACTATCTGTACGTGGCGGTGGCCATGGCGATGGTGAGCTTCGGTTGCACCGTGATGCTGACGCCTTACTGGCAACAGAATTTCCGCCTGGCCATCGGCCTCTGGCTGGGCCTGGCAGCGGTGCCGCTGTACTTCTCGACATTGCTGCGGCAGTTGACCGAAGCGATGGCCGAGGCGCGCCGCGCCAGCGAGGCCAAGAGCCGGTTCCTGGCCAACATGAGCCATGAGTTCCGCACGCCGTTGAACGGTCTCAACGGCATGACCGAAGTGCTGGCCACCACGCGCCTGGATGACGAGCAGCGCGAGTGCCTCAACACCATCCAGGCGTCGTCGCGCAGCCTGCTGGCACTGGTGGAGGAAGTGCTGGACATCTCGGCCATCGAGGCCGGCAAGCTGCGCGTGGTGGCCGAGGACTTCGCCGTGGCCGACGTGATCCAGGCGATCGGTCTGATCCTGTTGCCACAGGCCAAGGCCAAACGGCTGGATTACCGGGTGAAGGTGGCCGATGGTGTGCCGCCACGCGTGCGCGGCGATGTCGGGCACCTGCGGCAGATCCTGCTGAACCTGGCCGGCAACGCGGTCAAGTTCACCGACCATGGCCGGGTCGAGATACGTGTCGGCGTGGTGCAGGCCGATGCCAGCGGGGCGGTGCGGTTGCGCTTCGACATCCTCGACACCGGCATCGGCGTGCCACCTGCCATGCGTGCACGGCTGTTCGACGCGTTCGAGCAGGCCGATGTCAGCATGGCGCGCCGCCACGAGGGGACGGGGCTGGGCACGACCATCGCCAAAGGCCTGGTCGAGGCGATGGACGGTGACATCGGCTATCTGGAAAACCCGCCGCGCGGCAGCCACTTCTGGGTCGAGCTGCCGTTCGCGCCGCCGCAGCCGCAGGTGCCGGGCGCGGTGCCGAGCCTGAGCGGCGACGAAGACGCGGGCCCGGGCGGCAACGTGATCGCTTTTGCCGATCCGTTCCTGCGCCATCGCGCCCGCGTGCGCAGCATGCAGATCCTGGTGGCCGACGACCACGAGGCCAACCGCATGGTCCTGCAGCGCCTGCTGCAGAAGGCCGGCCATCGCGTGCTGTGCGTGGACGGCGGTGAGGCGGTGCTGGATGCGCTGGCCGACAGCGAGTTCGACGCGGTCATCGTCGATCTGCACATGCCGGGCATGAGCGGGCTGGACATGCTCAAGGAACTGCGGGTGATGCAGGCCGGCGGCGGTCCGCGCACGCCGGTACTGGTACTGAGTGCAGATGTAACGCCCGAGGCGATCCAGCGCTGTACCCAGGCCGGCGCACATGCCTTCCTGGCCAAGCCCGTCGTTGCGGTGCGCCTGCTCGATACGCTGGCCGAGATCGCCAGCAATGCCCAGCTGAAGACCATGGCCGCACCGGTGGTGCGACCGGCGGCGCCGCTGCAGGATGGCGTGCTCGACAGCAGCGTGCTGGACGAACTGGCTTCGCTGGGCATGGGCGAGGGCTTCGAACGTGAGTTCATCCGCCAGTGCCTGGAGGACGTGGCGAGCTGCATGGGCAAGGCCGAGCAGGCCGGCGAGGCCACGCAGTGGGATGTGTTCCGCGAACAATCCCACGCGATCAAGGGCGTGGCCAGCAATCTCGGCCTGATGCGCGCGTCCAACCGTGCCGGCGAGCTGATGCGGATGGCCGACTGGCAGCTCAAGACCGAATGGCGTCCGCGCCTGGGGATCCTGCAGGAGGCGATCAAGGAAGGCCGGCGCGCGCTGGACGCGCGGGCCGAACGCCGCATGCGCGGCGCCGCCGATGATGGTGAAGCGCGCTGAGGCGTGGCGTGAACCCAAAAAAAGCCCGGTGGCCAGCCGGGCTTGAACCCATCCTGGGGGAGGGAAGGAATCAGGCCGCGTCGAGACTGGCGCGACGGGTCTGGGCCTTGATCAGGCGATCCATGGTGCGCAGCGAGCGGTCGCCGAGTGCAAGGGCGGAATCGACCCATACCTTGGTGATCTCCAGCAGTTCGTCGTAGCTGACCGGCTGGGCGATGGCGCGTGCGGCGTTCATCGCCAGATAGGACTGCGGCGTGCGCTGCTGCTGGCGGATCAGTTCCTCGACCGCCGCCCGGCCTTCGCCCTTCTTCACCAGCACGTCGACCACGCCCATGGCATGCATCTCCTCGGCACTGTAGACCCGGCCGTCGAGGATGATCTTCTCGGCCAGATGGGGGGACACGCGCCGGCACAGGAAGGAGTACGCACCCATGCCCGGGAACAGGCCGAACAGCACCTCCGGCAGGCCCAGTCCGCTGCCTTCCTCGGCGACGATGGTGTGGCAGGCCAGGGCCATTTCCAGGCCGCCGCCGAGGGCGTCACCCTGGATCAGCGCGATCGAACGGACATCGCCGCCGAACCCGGTATGCAGGTGGTGCACGCCCTCCACGCAGCGCTGGGCGTAGTTCAGCAGGAGGTCGCGGTTGCCTTCGCGGATCAGGCGGGTGAACAGGTCCAGGTCGCCGCCCAGGTTGTAGGCGACGGCATCGGAGGCCAGCACGAAATGCCGCAATGTCCCGTTGTGGCGTTCGGCAGGGCTGCGGGTGATGGCCGCCATGTAGCTCCACATTTCGTCGAGCATGTCCTTGCGGCAGCAGGGGCGGATCCCGGTGGCGGCATCGGCGTGCATGAACAGCCAGTGGGCAGCGCCGTCGGCGCTGTCTTCGGTACGGATGGTGGCGAACGGTGAGCCGCTTGAAGGCAGCTTTTCGATGGTACTCATGGAAGGGTCCTCGGCATGCGGCCTGCAGTGTCAGGTGGGTGGCCGGCGGGCCGAACGGTCCACACACGCGGCGATGCTACACCGCCTCAGCGGCGTCGCATGCGAAAGGGCCCGGGACGTTTCCGCCCCGGGCCCTGCACTGTCCAGATTGCCGCAAACCCTTACTGGGCGGGCGTATCGCGGAGTTCGCGACGGAGGATCTTGCCGACGTTGGTCTTCGGCAGCTCCTTTCGGAATTCAACGATTTTGGGGTGCTTGTAGCCGGTCAGGTTGGCCCGGGCATGCTCCTTGACCATTTCGGCGGTCAGGTTCGGGTCCTTCTTCACGATGACCACCTTCACCACCTCGCCGGACTTGTCGTCCGGGACGCCGACCGCGGCCACTTCCAGCACGCCCGGCATCATCGCGATCACGTCCTCGACTTCGTTCGGGTACACGTTGAAGCCGGACACCAGGATCATGTCCTTCTTGCGGTCGACGATGTAGAAGAAGCCGTGTTCGTCCATCTTGGCCATGTCGCCGGTATGCAGCCAGCCGTCCGCGTCGATGGCCTTGGCCGTTTCCTCCGGGCGCTGCCAGTAGCCCTTCATCACCTGCGGGCCCTTGATGCAGAGCTCGCCGACCTCGCCCAGCGGCAGGATGGCACTGTTGTCATCCTTGATGCAGGCATCGGTGGAGGGGATCGGCAGGCCGATCGAGCCGTTGTACTCGGTCAGGGTAAGCGGGTTGATGCAGGCTGCCGGCGAGGTCTCGGTCAGGCCATAGGCCTCGACCAGGGTCACGCCGGTGACCTTCTTCCAGCGCTCGGCGACGGCGCGCTGCACCGCCATGCCGCCGCCCAGGGTGACCTTCAGCGAGGAGAAGTCGACCGTGTCGAAACCGGGGGTGTTGAGCAGGCCGTTGAACAGCGTGTTGACGCCGGTGATGGCGGTGAAACGCACCGACTTGAGCTCCTTGACGAAGCCCTTCATGTCGCGCGGGTTGGTGATCAGGTGATTGCAGCCACCGAACTTCATGAAGACCAGGCCGTTCGCGGTCAGCGCGAAGATGTGGTACAGCGGCAGGGCGGTGATGATCCACTCCTTGCCCATCTCGATGCCGGACGCACTGATCCAGGCCGAGGCCTGCTGCATGTTGGCGATCAGGTTGCGGTTGGTCAGCATCGCGCCCTTGGCCACGCCGGTGGTGCCGCCGGTGTACTGCAGGAACGCGATGTCGTCGTGGTCGATCTCGACCTTGGGCAGGCTGTGGCGGCTGCCGAGCTTGAGCGCCTGGCGGAAGCGCACCGCGCCCTTGAGATGGTAGTTGGGCACCATCTTCTTGATGTACTTCAGCACGAAGTTGACGATCACGCCCTTGGCGCCGAGCAGGTCGCCAAGGCCGGTGGTGACCACATGCTTGACCGGCGTATCGGCGATGACCTGCTCGACGGTGTCGCCGAAGTTGTCGACCACCACCAGCGCGGTCACGCCGGCATCGACCAGCTGGTGCTTGAGCTCGCGGGCGGTGTACAGCGGGTTGACGTTGACCACGGTCAGGCCGGCGCGCAGCACGCCGAAGGTGGCCACCGGGTACTGCAGGCAGTTGGGCATCATCAGGGCGACGCGGTCACCCTTCTTGAGCTTGAGCTCACCGAGCAGGTAGGCCGCGAACTGTTCGACCAGCGCGTCGGTCTCGCCGTAGGTGAGGACCTTGCCGAAGCTGGAGTAGGCGGGACGGTCGCGGAATTTCGCGACGGAAGCGTCGAAGACCGAAGCTACCGAATGGAACTCGTTGACGTCGATCTCGGCGGGAACGCCTTTCGGATAGCTCTGCAGCCAGGGACGATCCAGACTCATATTCCCCCTCCAGGAATCGTGATGTATTAGGTCCGGCCCTGAGCGTATCGACAACGGCCGGTCATTGCAGCATACCCCGCCGTAGGGAAAACGCGAAGAGGCCCCGAAGAGCCTCCTTGCTGGGTAGTGCTGGCCGCTGGCCGGCATCTGCGCTGGACGGAGCATACGATGGATGCCGGCCAGCGGCCGGCACTACCGTGGCCCCAAGCGGGCCGGCTGCGTCAACCCTGCTTGCGAACGGGTGCGCCGTTGGCCTTGTAGTACGGCGCGGTGCTACGGGCGAGCGGGGTGCGGCCGCGGATCACGTCGGCCAGCTTCTCGGCCATCATGATGGTCGGCGCGTTGAGGTTGCCGGTCACCACCTGCGGCATGATCGAGGCATCGACGATGCGCAGGCCTTCCAGCCCGTGCACGCGGCCCTGGCCATCGACCACCGCCATCGGATCGTCGGCATGGCCCATCTTGTTCGAGCACGACGGGTGATAGGCAGTCTCGGCGTGCTCGCGCACGAACGCATCGATCTGCGCGTCGGTCTGCAGCGCGCTTCCCGGCGAGATCTCGCGGCCGCTGTACGGGGCCAGTGCCGGCTGCGCGAAGATCTCGCGGGTGATGCGGATCGCCGCACGGAACTCGCGCCAGTCCTGGTCGTGCGACATGTAGTTGAACAGGATGCTCGGATGTTCGCGCGGGTCCTTCGAGCGCACGTGGATGCGGCCGCGGCTGGGTGAGCGCATCGAACCGACGTGCATCTGGAAGCTGTGCGCCTTGATCGGGTTGGAGCCGTTGTAATTGATCGCCACCGGCAGGAAGTGGTACTGCAGGTTCGGCCAGTCGAATTCGGCGTCGCTGCGGATGAAGCCACCGGCCTCGAACTGGTTGCTGGCGCCGATGCCGGTGCCCAGGAACAGCCACTCGGCACCGATCGCCGGCTGGTTGTACAGCTTCAGTGCCGGCGCCAGCGACACCGGCTTCTTGCACTCGTACTGCAGGTACATCTCGAGGTGGTCCTGCAGGTTGGCGCCGACGCCCGGCAGGTGGTGCACCAGGTCGATGTCCAGGCTGCGCAGCAGGTCGGCCGGGCCGACGCCCGAGCGCTGCAGGATCTGCGGCGAGGCGATGGCACCGCCGCACAGCAGCACTTCGCGGCGGGCGGTGGCGCGCTGCGGCTGGTCGCTGTGCAGCCACTGCACGCCCACGGCGCGCTTGCCCGAGAACAGAATGCGGTCGGTCAGCGCGTGGGTGACGATGGTCAGGTTCGGGCGCGGCTTGGCCAGGTCCAGGTAGCCGCGGGCGGTGCTGGAACGACGGCCCTTCGGGGTCACCGTGCGGTCCATCGGGCCGAAACCTTCCTGCTGGTAGCCGTTGAGGTCGTCGGTGCGCGGGTAGCCGGCCTGCACGCCGGCTTCGACCATCGCAGCGAACAGCTCGTTGTTGCCGGCCTTGGGCGTGGTAACGCGCAGCGGGCCGTCGCCACCGTGGTAGTCATTGGGGCCGATATCACGGGTTTCGGCCTTGCGGAAGTAGGGCAGGCAGTCCAGGTAGGTCCAGTCTTCCAGGCCCGGCATGCTGGCCCAGTTGTCATAGTCCATCGCGTTGCCGCGGATGTAGCACATGCCGTTGATCAGCGACGAGCCGCCCAGGCCCTTGCCGCGGCCGCAGTCCATGCGGCGGTTGTTCATGAAGGGCTCCGGATCGGTCTTGTACGCCCAGTTGTAGCGCTTGCCCTGCAGTGGGAAGGCCAGTGCCGCCGGCATCTGGGTACGGAAGTCGAGCCGGTAGTCCGGGCCACCGGCTTCCAGCAGCAGCACGCTGACATCGGCATCTTCGGTGAGGCGGGTAGCCAGCACGTTGCCGGCCGAACCGGCGCCGATGATGATGTAGTCGTACTCGTTGTGGGTGCTCATGGGTGTCTCCTGCAGGCCGGGGCGCGCTGCATGCAGGCGTCCCGGCGGGATGTCGGATCGGCGCGGTGGCCGGACGATGGGGCGTGCTGGCGGCGCGCCGGTCAGAACACGCTGGCGTAGTCGCCCAGCTCGACCTGCACCGACTTGATGCGGGTGTAGTGGCCGAGGGTCGAGATGCCGTTCTCGCGGCCGACGCCGGATTCCTTGTAGCCACCGACGGGCATTTCGGCCGGCGATTCGCCCCAGGTGTTGATCCAGCAGATGCCGGCTTCCAGGCGGTGGATGATGCGGTGGGCGCGGCTGACATCCTTGCTGACCACGCCGGCGGCGAGGCCGAAGGTGGTGTCGTTGGCACGACGCACCACTTCGTCTTCGTCGTCGTAGGCGAGGATGCTCATCACCGGCCCGAAGATCTCTTCCCGGACAATCGTCATGTCATCGCGGCAGTCGGAGAACACGGTCGGCAGCACGTACGCGCCATTGGCCAGCGCGCCTTCGGTGGCACGGCCGCCGCCGGTCAGCAGGCGGGCGCCTTCGGCCTTGCCGCTTTCGATGTAGCGCAGCACGTTTTCCATGTGCGGGAAGCTGGTCAGCGGGCCGAAGTTGGTCTCGGCGGCCATCGGGTCGCCGATGCGGATGCGCTTGACGCGCTCGACAACGGCGGCCTCGAACGCGGCCAGCATGCTGCGCGGCACGAACACGCGGGTGCCGTTGGTGCAGACCTGGCCGGAGCTGAAGAAGTTGGCCATCACCGCGATGTCGGCGGCGCGGTCCAGATCGGCGTCATCGCAGATCACCAGCGGCGACTTGCCGCCCAGCTCCATGGTCACTTCCTTCAGTGACGAGGACGCCGCGCTGGCCATGACCTTCTTGCCGGTGGCGACGCCGCCGGTGAAGGAAATCTTCTCGATCACCGGGTGCTCGGTCAGCCACTGTCCGATCTCGCGGCCCGGGCCCTGCACGACGTTGAACACGCCGGCCGGCACGCCGGCTTCGGTGTAGATCTCGGCCAGCCGGATCGCGGTCAACGGGGTCACTTCGGACGGCTTGAACACCATCGCATTGCCGGCGGCCAGGGCCGGGGCCGACTTCCACATGGCGATCTGGATCGGGTAGTTCCAGGCGCCGATGCCGGCCACCACGCCCAGCGGTTCGCGGCGGGTGTAGAAGAAGCTCGATTCGCGCAGCGGCAGCTGGATGCCTTCGATGGCGGTGGCCAGGCCAGCGTAGTACTCGACCACGTCGGCGCCGGTGACGATGTCCACGGTGGTGGTCTCGGCCAGCGCCTTGCCGGTGTCCAGGGTTTCCAGGTGGGCCAGTTCGTCGTTGCGCTCGCGCAGGAGCTCGACGGCGCGGCGCAGGATGCGCGAGCGCTCCATGGCCGTCATCGCGGCCCACACCTTCTGGCCTTCGGCCGCGCTCTGCACTGCGCGCTCGACGTCGGCCTGGCTGGCAACCTGCACTTCGGCGATCACCTCACCGGTGGCCGGGTTGACGGTCTTGAAGGTCTTGCCGCTGGTGGCATCGACGCGCTGGCCGTGGATGTAGAGCTGTTGGACGGGCAGGGTGGTCATGGGGCGTACTCCTTGGAAGGGGGCGGGTGCTGAAGCGCTTATAGCGCGGCAGCCTGCAACTGGAAGTCGATGTAGCCGTAGGCGATGCGCCGCGACTTGTCGGCGTTGAACTGGCCGCCGACCAGGCTGCCACGCAGCCACAGGCCGTCGATCATCGCGGCCAGGCCACGGGCGGCCAGGCGGGCCTGCGGGTGGGGCAGCAGGCGGTTGAACTGGTGGCACAGGTTGGAGAACAGGCGCTGGTCGTTGGCGCGCTGCAGCCGGGCCAGTTCCGGCTGGTGCATGCTGGCGGCCCAGAACGTGAGCCAGACGCGCATTGCGGTACCGTTGATCTGGCTGTCGTCGAAGTTGCCATCGACGATGGCACGCAACTGCTCGCGGGGGTCATCGCTGGCCTCGGCGCGGTAGCGGGCGACGGCGTCCTTCAGTTCGCGCAGGATCTGCCGCATTGCAGCATTGAGCAGGCCGTCCTTGTCGCCAAAGTAGTGGGCGACGATGCCGCTGGACAGCCCTGCCTTCTTCGCGATGGTGGCGACGGTCGCGTCGGCCATGCCGATCTCGTCGATGGTCTGGAAAGTGGCCCGGATAAGCTGTTCGCGCCGTACCGGTTCCACGCCTTTCTTCGGCATTGTCTCTCCACGGATTGCGACCCGAAGGATCAGCTGCCCGCCATTATGCTTTTTATTGATTGAACGTTCAATCAATAAACCCTAGGATGCGCTCGCGCCCCACGCCATGGGCCCGGTTTACCGGTCCGGCCCCGCCCATGTGCTCCCCCGGACTGATGAGACGATCCCATGTCTTCCCTGGCTCATCCCAAGCGTTCGCCCCTGCGCTTGAACCGTTTTGTCTTTCTCAGCTCCTCGGTGTCGATCGGCATCCTCGGGCTGCTCACCGTTCTCTATCCCGAAGGCAGCGAGCACTGGCTGCAATGGGCGCAGGCCGAGGTGTCGGCCGCGTTCGGCTGGTGGTACATGCTGCTGATCGTGCTGTGCCTGGGCTTCGTGCTGTGGCTGGCGTTCTCGCCGTATGGCCGCATCCGCCTGGGCCACAACGAGGAGTCACCGGCGTTTGGCTACGTTGCCTGGGTCTCGATGCTGTTCTCGGCCGGCATCGGCATCGCGCTGCTGTACTACGGTGCCTACGAGCCGCTGGACCATTTCCTGCATCCGCCCGGGCAACCCGGCGGGACCGTGGCCGCCGGCCGCGAAGCGATGGTGCTGACCTTCCTGCACTGGGGCCTGCACGGCTGGGCGCTGTACGCGCTGGTCGGCGTGGCGCTGGGCTACTTCGCGTACCGCCGCGACCTGCCGCTGGCGCTGCGCTCGGCGCTGTACCCGATCTTCGGTGAGCGCATCCACGGCCGCATCGGCGACATGGTCGATGGTTTCGGCATCCTGGCCACGCTGATCTCGATGGTGACCAATCTCGGCATCGGCGCGCTGGTGGTGCAGTCCGGCCTGGTCTACCTGTTCCACATCCCGGATACGCCGCAGGTGCTGGTGGCCATCGTGCTGGTGATGATGGTGGTGGCCACCATCGGCGTGGTCGCCGGTGTGGAAAAGGGCATTGCCTGGCTGTCCAACCTCAACGTGCGCCTGCTGTGTGGCCTGCTGCTGTTCGTGCTGGTCACCGGCCCGACCCTGCACCTGTTCGACGGCCTGATCCAGAACACCGGCGATTACCTTGGCGCGTTCGTGCGCAAGAGCTTCGACATGTACCTCAACGACCCGAAGGGCCGTGAGTGGATGGGCTCGTGGACGCTGTTCTACTGGGCCTGGTGGATCGCCTGGGCGCCGTTCGTCGGCCTTTTCGTGGCGCGCATCTCGCGCGGCCGCACCATCCGCGAAGTGATCATGGGCGTGCTGCTGATCCCGCTCGGCTTCACCCTGGCCTGGCTGTCGATCTTCGGCAACACCGCCATCGACCTGGTGCTCAACCACGGCCAGGCGATCCTGGGTGAGGTGGCCCAGCACGATGCGGCGATGACGCTGTTCAAGCTGCTGGAATACCTGCCCGGCGCGCCGTACGTTGCCGGTGCGGCGGTGGTGATCGGCTTCGTGCTGTTCCTGACCCCGGTCGACTCGGGCACGCTGATGATCGCCAACCTGTGCACCCGTCGCGTTGACGATGGTGTGGAAGACGGCCATGACGCGCCGATCTGGCTGCGCGTGTTCTGGGCGGCCGGCATTACCGTGGCCAGCGTCGGCCTGCTGCTGGCCGGCAATTTCAGTGCGATGCAGACGGCGGTGGTGCTGTGTGGCCTGCCGTTCTCGTTCACCCTGGCGTTCTACATGTGGGGCCTGCTGAAGGCGCTGCGCACCGACCCGGACGCACCCCGCCGCTGAGCGCGTCTGTAGAGCCGAGCCCATGCTCGGCTGCTGTTGGCGCAGAAGCAGCCGAGCGCAGGCTCGGCTCTACAGGGGGGCATCGCAGACGGAAAGGGCCGGACCCGCAAGGATCCGGCCCTTTTCCGTTACTTGGCTGCCAGCTGGCGCAGCACGTACTGCAGCAGGCCGCCATGACGGAAGTACTCGACTTCCTTCGGGGTCAGCAGCATCACCGAGACCTCGAAGGTCTTCTTCGTGCCATCGGCCTTGGTCGCGGTGACCGTGGCGCGCTTGCTGGCACCGTCCTGCAGGCCGGTGATGTCGATCACTTCCGAGCCGTCCAGGCCCAGGCTCTGCGCGTTCTCGCCGTTGCGGAACTGCAGCGGCAGCACGCCCATGCCGACCAGGTTGGAGCGGTGGATGCGCTCGAAGCTTTCGGCGATGACCGCCTTCACCCCCAGCAGCAGGGTGCCCTTGGCCGCCCAGTCGCGCGACGAACCGGTGCCGTATTCCTTGCCGGCCAGCACCACCAGCGGCACCTTGTCGGCCTTGTACTTCATGGCCGCATCGTAGATCGCCAGCTTCTCCGGCTGGCCACCACCGGCGGGGTAGTACAGGGTGTTGCCGCCTTCCTCGCCACCGAACATCAGGTTCTTGATGCGGATGTTGGCGAAGGTGCCGCGGACCATCACGTCATCGTTGCCGCGGCGGCTGCCGTAGCTGTTGAAGTCGGCCGGCTGCACGCCGCGTTCCTGCAGGAAGCGGCCCGCCGGCGAGTCCTTCTTGATGTTGCCGGCCGGGGAGATGTGGTCGGTGGTGATCGAATCGCCGAACAGGCCCATCACGCGTGCGCCGTGCACGTCGTCGATGCTGCCGGTCTGCATGGTCATGCCATCGAAGTACGGCGGGTTCTTGATGTAGGTGGAGGCATCGCTCCACGCGTACAGGTTGCCGTCCGGCGAGGCGATGGTGTTCCAGCGGGTGTCGCCCTTGAACACGTCGGCGTAGTTCTGCTTGAACATCTCCGGGCCGATGGTGGCGGCGATGACATCGCCGATTTCCTTGTTGCTCGGCCAGATGTCGCGCAGGAACACCGGCTGGCCATCGCTGCCGGTGCCCAGCGGCTGGGTGGTCAGGTCGATGTCGGTGGTGCCGGCGATGGCATAGGCCACCACCAGCGGCGGGCTGGCCAGGTAGTTCATCTTCACTTCGGGGTGCACGCGACCCTCGAAGTTGCGGTTGCCCGACAGCACCGAGGTGACCACCAGGTCGCCGGTGGCGATGCCGGCGCTGACTTCGGTCGGCAGCGGGCCGGAGTTGCCGATGCAGGTGGTGCAGCCGTAGCCGACCACGTAGAAGCCGATCTTCTCCAGCTCCTTCAGCACGCCGGCCTTTTCCAGGTAGTCCGTGACCACGCGCGAGCCCGGCCCGAGCGAGGTCTTCACCCACGGCTGGCGGTTCAGGCCCTTGGCGGCCGCATTGCGGGCCAGCAGGCCGGCACCGATCATCACCGCCGGGTTGGAGGTGTTGGTGCAGGAGGTGATGGCGGCGATGACCACCGCGCCATCCTTCAGCCGCACCTTGCGGCCTTCGATCTCGATGTCGGCGAAGCCCTTGGCCAGCTGCTCGTTGCCGACCGCCGCGCCGCCGCCTTCATTGACGAACGAGGAAACATCATCACTGCGCTTGTCGCGGTTGCTGGTCATGCCAACCAGTGCTTCGCGGTAGTTCTTCTGCACGTCCTCCAGCAGCACGCGGTCCTGCGGACGCTTCGGGCCGGCCAGCGACGGCTTCACCGTGCCCATGTCCAGTTCCAGCGTGGTGCTGTACTGGGCATGCGGGCTGCCCGGTTCGTGCCACAGGCCCTGTGCCTTGGCATAGGCTTCGACCAGGTCGATCTGCTCTTCGCTGCGGCCGGACAGGCGCAGGTAGTTCAGCGATTCGGCGTCGATCGGGAAGATGCCGCAGGTGGCGCCGTACTCCGGGGCCATGTTGCCGATGGTGGCACGGTCGGCCAGCGGCAGGTGCTGCAGGCCGTCACCGTAGAACTCGACGAACTTGCCGACGACGCCCAGCTTGCGCAGCATCTGGGTGACGGTCAGCACCAGGTCCGTAGCGGTGGCACCCTCGGGCAGCTTGCCGGTCAGCTTGAAGCCGACCACCTGCGGGATCAGCATCGACGACGGTTGGCCGAGCATGGCGGCCTCGGCTTCGATGCCGCCCACGCCCCAGCCAAGCACGCCGATGCCGTTGATCATGGTGGTGTGGCTGTCGGTGCCGAACACGGTATCGGGGTAGGCGACCGCCTTGCCGTCCTTGTCGGCGGTCATCACTACGCGGGCCAGGTTCTCCAGGTTCACCTGGTGGACGATGCCGGTGTTCGGCGGCACCACCTTGAAGTTGTCGAAGGCCTTCTGGCCCCAGCGCAGGAAGCCGTAGCGTTCCTGGTTGCGCTGGAACTCGATCTTGCCGTTGAGGTCCAGCGCGTCCGGCTTGCCGAACACATCGACCTGCACCGAGTGGTCGATGACCAGTTCGGAGGGGATCTGCGGGTTGATCTGCTCCGGCGAGCCGCCCAGCTTGACGACCGCGTCGCGCATCGCGGCCAGGTCGACCACGCAGGGCACGCCGGTGAAGTCCTGCAGGACCACGCGCGCCGGCATGAAGGCGATCTCGGTGTCCGGCTCGGCCGCCGGGTTCCAGCGGGCCACGGCTTCGATGTGGTCCTTGCCGACGGTGATACCGCCGTCCTCGTGCCGGAGCAGGTTCTCCAGCAGGATCTTCATCGAGTAGGGCAGGTGGGAGATATCGAAGCGCTGGCCCAGCGTGGGCAGGCTGAAGTAGTCGTAGGTCTTGCCGCCGACGTTCAGCTGGCTGCGGGTGGAGAACGAATCGCTCATGCGGGGTAACTCCTTCTTGCGGATGGCTTGCAGTGGCCCGCGCATGGGCGGGCCTGCTTGCGGTCGCCGCGGGCCTGACGGCCCCGGTCGTCCCAGTATGAACCTCAGACTGAATGGATTCATCCGGGCCGGGTTCCGGCCTGCGGCATCGGTTCCAGACTATAGGGGAAGGTGTATGGCGTATGTCACGTTTGTGGCCGATCCTTTGCGAGGCAAGGGCTGGCGGGGCGCCGGTCCTGTTCAGGGTGGAAGTATGCCCGGGGAAGTATGTATAATTTGTGCATACTCTGGAGGGCCTACCGATGGAAGCCACTGTTGCAGAACGCGGACAGATCACCCTGCCCAAGGCGGTGCGTGATGCCCTCGGCCTGACCAAGGGCACGCTGCTGAAGGTCGAGCTGGACGGCAGCCGCATCATCCTGCGCAAGAGTGTTGACGATGCGATTTCACGGGCGCGCGGCAAGTTTGCGCTGGACGGCTTCGAATCGTCCGACGCAGCGGTACGCGCGGTGCGTGACGAGGAATAAGCCGTGATGATCGCCGTCGATTCACCGGTGCTGGTCGAGCTGCTCAGCAATGGTCCGCAGGCCGATGCCGTGGAAGCCATCCTCCGGCAGAGCCTGGTCGGTGGCCGCGTGGTGGTCTGTGGCGCGACCCTGGCCGAGGTCTGCGCATCGCTGCGCGGCGGCGCCGAGGTGCTCGAAGCGCTGGAAGAAATGGGCGTGCACTTCAACCCGATGGAAGCCAAGTCGGCGCTGCGCGCCGGCGAGATGCACCGCCGTCATCGCCAGCGCGGCGGCAGCCGCCGCAGCCTGGACGAATTCATGGTCGGCGCCCACGCACTGCTGCAGTGTGACGGCCTGATCACCTGGAACGACACGTTTTACCGCGACTACTTCAAGGGCCTGAAGCTGATCGTGCCGCACGCCTGAGCCCACTTTGTTATTTCAACCTACGCATTACCCGGGAGTTGTCATGTTGGAAGCCTACCGCCACCACGTCGCCGAGCGCGCTGCGCTTGGCATCCCGCCGCTGCCGCTGAGCGCGCAGCAGACGGCCGATGTCATCGAACTGCTGAAGAACCCGCCGCAGGGCGAGGCCGAGTTCCTGCTCGACCTGCTGACCCATCGCGTGCCGGCCGGTGTCGATGACGCGGCCAAGGTCAAGGCCTCGTACCTGGCGGCGATCGCCCTGGGCAGCGAGCAGAACCCGCTGATCAGCCGCGAGCGCGCCACCGAACTGCTGGGCACCATGCTCGGCGGTTACAACGTGGCCCCGCTGGTGCAGTTGCTGGACGACGCCAGCGTCGGCACCATCGCCGCCAACGGCCTGAAGAAGACCCTGCTGGTGTTCGATGCGTTCCATGACGTGCAGGAAAAGGCCAAGGCCGGCAACGCCAACGCCCAGGCCGTGCTGCAGAGCTGGGCCGATGCCGAGTGGTTCACCAGCAATCCGGAAGTGCCGCAGAGCCTGACCGTCACCGTGTTCAAGGTGCCGGGCGAGACCAACACCGACGACCTGTCGCCGGCACCGGACGCGACCACCCGCCCGGACATTCCGATGCACGCCCTGGCGATGCTGAAGAACAAGCGCGACGACGCGCCGTTCACCCCGGAAGAAGACGGCAAGCGCGGCCCGATCCAGCAGATCCTTGACCTGAAGGACAAGGGCCATCTGGTCGCCTACGTCGGCGACGTGGTCGGCACCGGTTCCTCGCGCAAGTCGGCCACCAACAGCGTGCTGTGGTGGACCGGCGACGACATTCCGTTCATCCCGAACAAGCGCGCCGGTGGCGTCTGCCTGGGTTCGAAGATCGCCCCGATCTTCTACAACACCATGGAAGATGCCGGCGCGCTGCCGATCGAGCTGGACGTGTCGAAGATGGAACACGGCGATGTGGTCGAGCTGCGTCCGTATGAAGGCAAGGCGCTGAAGAACGGTGAAGTGATCGCCGAGTTCCAGGTCAAGTCCGACGTGCTGTTCGACGAAGTGCGTGCCGGTGGCCGCATTCCGCTGATCATCGGCCGTGGCCTGACCGGCAAGGCGCGCGAAGCGCTGGGCCTGGCCCCGACCGATCTGTTCCGCCTGCCGGTGCAGCCGGTCGACACCGGCAAGGGCTTCTCGCTGGCGCAGAAGATGGTCGGCCGCGCCTGTGGCCTGCCGGAAGGCCAGGGCATGCGCCCGGGCACCTACTGCGAACCGAAGATGACCTCGGTGGGCTCGCAGGACACCACCGGCCCGATGACCCGCGACGAGCTGAAGGACCTGGCGTGCCTGGGCTTCTCGGCCGACCTGGTGATGCAGTCGTTCTGCCATACCGCCGCGTACCCGAAGCCGGTGGACGTGAAGACCCACCACACCCTGCCGGAGTTCATCTCCACCCGTGGCGGCGTCTCGCTGCGCCCGGGCGACGGCGTGATCCACAGCTGGCTCAACCGCATGCTGCTGCCGGACACCGTCGGCACCGGTGGTGACTCGCACACCCGTTTCCCGGTGGGTATTTCGTTCCCGGCCGGTTCGGGCCTGGTCGCCTTCGCCGCGGCCACCGGCGTGATGCCGCTGGACATGCCGGAGTCGGTGCTGGTGCGCTTCAAGGGCAAGATGCAGCCGGGCGTGACCCTGCGTGACCTGGTCAACGCGATCCCGCTGTACGCGATCAAGTCGGGCCTGCTGACCGTGGCCAAGGCTGGCAAGAAGAACATCTTCTCCGGTCGCATCCTGGAAATCGAAGGCCTGCCGGAGCTGAAGGTCGAGCAGGCGTTCGAACTGTCCGATGCCTCGGCCGAGCGTTCGGCGGCCGGTTGCTCGGTGCGCCTGAACAAGGAACCGATCATCGAGTACCTGACCAGCAACATCACCCTGCTGAAGTGGATGATTGCCGAGGGTTACCAGGACCCGCGTTCGCTGCAGCGTCGCATCGAGAAGATGGAAGCGTGGCTGGCCAACCCGCAGCTGCTGGAGCCGGATGCCGACGCCGAATACGCCGCCGTCATCGAGATCGACCTGGCCGACATCCATGAGCCGATCGTGGCCTGCCCGAACGACCCGGACGACGTGAAGACCCTGTCCGAAGTGGCCGGCGCCAAGATCGACGAAGTGTTCATCGGTTCGTGCATGACCAACATCGGTCACTTCCGCGCCGCTGCGAAGCTGCTGGAAGGCAAGCGTGACCTGCCGACCCGCCTGTGGGTGGCCCCGCCGACCAAGATGGATGCTTCGGAGCTGACCAAGGAAGGCGTGTACGGCACCTTCGGCGCTACCGGCGCGCGCATGGAAATGCCGGGCTGCTCGCTGTGCATGGGCAACCAGGCGCAGATCCGCGAAGGCTCCACCGCGATGTCGACCTCGACCCGCAACTTCCCGAACCGCCTGGGCCGCAACACCAACGTGTACCTGGGTTCGGCGGAACTGGCGGCGATCTGCTCGCGCCTGGGCCGCATCCCGACCAAGGAGGAGTACATGGCGGACATCGGCGTGATCAACGCCAATGGCGCGGAGATCTACCGCTACATGAACTTCGACCAGATCGAGGAATACCAGGACGTGGCCAAGACGGTCGCTGCCTGATGCGGTAACTGAAAACCCCCGGCTCGCGCCGGGGGTTTTTTTGTGAGCGGACGACGCATGGTAGTGCCGGCCGCTGGCCGGCAACCCGTTGAAACGAAGAAACTCCGGTGAAAGCCGGGTTTTTATTGTGCCCGGCCAGGTGGCCTAGCCCATGCGCATCGCGGTTCGGGTCTGCTCCTGGGCGTGGTCTTGCTGACCGACCTGCTGTGCCTGCGCAATCTGTTCGGCCTTGGCGATCAACTGCTCTACCGGCGTATTGATTGCCTCGCTGATCGGAACCGACGCCCGCAGGTGCGCTGGATTGTCCGGTGCTCCCTGCACAATGAACATGCGAGCGCCCGAGCCATCGCTGGGTGGACTGCCCAGGACCACATGATCAACGCGTTCGAGGCCGCTGCTCTTGGCCGTCGCAAGCAGGCTGGCCGTCATGCGCTCACTGGTTTCATCGAAGCTGCGCCCGTGCCTGGCATCCACGGCGGATACACCATCGCGGATCTGCTGGTAGAGCACATGGTCTGGATGGCCTTCCTTCCTGGGATCCAAGCCTGCCTTGTCCACGGTTGACTCAATGCTCTCCTGCGATGGACTCCTGGGAGAGAAGCCGGGATTGCCGAGAGAGGGCGAGCCCTTGTCGGTTGCATCCTGGGTCAGTTGCTCCCCCGGCCTGAGCGCATTCCGGGCCCGCTGCTCCGCTTCAGCCTCGCGGCGGGCATATGCACCGGCTTCCTCAATACCGCGCAGGTAATTGACCCCGTCGCGCAGCAGGCCAAGCCCGCCGCCGACCAGCACGGTCGCGCCTGCGCGCAACTGATGAACATCACTGCGGTAGTCGACAATCCGGCGCAGGTCTTCGGGATCTGTGATCCGGGCCTGGGGATTGTCCAGTACAGACTGCACCGGGCCCTTGTCGGTCACGCGATCAAGGAAATGAACCAATCGATGGGAGTCGCCCAACTGGACCGCCACCGCGGCGGACATGACATGGCCGCTTTTCATCCCAGGTGTTCCAAGCGAGGCGATGCGCTGGCCGTGCTCGGCGTTGCGCAGGACCTCCAGTTCCCTGGGCAGCGCATACATCTCGACCTTGCCGTAATGAGGACCGCCCGCACTGACCAGGTCGCCTGCCATCACATGGTTGGTGAAGGGCGCCGCGTTGGCCGGCTGGCCCTCAGGAAGGCGATACGCCAGCCCGGCAGCACCGTAAGGATTGAATGCGTCGCCGGGGAGGTTGTAGTGGTGTGCAGTGATCTGGGCGAGCGCGCCGCCCAGCGAGTGGCCGGTGACGTACACCGGACCATCCCCATTCTCTTTAGCCAGATCGATCGCCTGCTTGGTCAGTGCGAGGGCATCACCGAGTTGTGCGTTGACTCTTGACGCCTTGGTAGCCGGTGGCGGAGTTTAGGCTGGCCAATACACGATATTCCGTCCCGGCAATGGTAACAATGGCCTTGGGCGCAGGGAGCGGATCCTTGTAGACATGATCTGAGAGGGCTGCATTTGCTCCAGGATTCATTGGGCTGTTCCTTCAGTCCGTGTGGAGATTTCGATTGGGAAGTAATCCTTTCGCTTATCTTGAGGCATCTTCTCGTACCAAGTCGAAGGCTCGGTAGGCGTCCACTCTGGCGATCCCCCTGAAGTCATGGGGCGCAAGGCGCGATGTACGTAGGTAGTAGCGAGTTTCTCGGTTTCAAGCTTTGTGAATGAAGTCCATGCGGTTGCTTGGATAGGGCGATCATCGATGATGAAGGCGAATGAAGCTTCCACGAGCACGGGCGTCCAAGTGCACGGGCCGCGACCGTAATAGTCGGCAACTTCCATGCCATCGTTGAATACAACACTGCTGAATTCAGTGGCACTGAGGCGCTGTGCCTGAAGCTCAACCTTGTGCTGGTTCGGCTCGTACTGCACCCCCTCCCAATTGTTGACCGGAGGGAGACAGAGTGGGTCTATCTCATACGTGACAAAGACCGAAGGAACGGGGACATCCACGGGTGCATCGTGGACCCGAATCACAATAGGCAGCGCATCCCTGGGTGCAGGATTCTCGCGATAGACCGGGTATGAGCGTTCCTTGTTGCAGCCCGGAACGGCCAGTGTGATCGAGGCGATCAACGCAACGTGAGCAAGGGTCGGGAGAACTTTCAGCATGAGCGGTCCATGTCGCTGCAGGATTTTCCTTGATCCCTGGAACATGCGGTCTCATCACGAACGACGGCGCCGCATCCGGGCAAGTGCGACAGGTTGCGCAGTGGGTATTGCCCGCTATCCGGACCTCCCTCCCTGCGTACCCGAGCAGCGCGGCCTTGCGGGGTAACGTTCATCGGCGTTCCATTGCTGTGCGATACCTGACTATACGACCCGCTCCAGCCGCGCTCCAAGTCGGTGTCCTGCGGGCCTCCCGTTTGGCGCGCATGGCTTGCGGCAGGATCAAACCTCGATCAGCGTCGTTGAAACATCAATGGTCGAAAGTGCTGGCGGCGGATCGGCAATGGAGCCTGACGTCTCTTGGAGGTGTTCAGCAGGGTGCAGAGCCGAGCATGGGCTCGGCTCTACAGGGACCTGTCAGCCGCGGGCGAGGGCGAGCAATCGCTCGGCGATCCGCTCCAGCGGCACCTGTTCCTCGGCCGCGCCCAGCTTGAACGCGGCACCCGGCATGCCCCAGACCACGCTGGTGGCTTCGTCCTGCACCAACGTCGGCGCGCCGGCCTGGCGCATTTCCAGCAGGCCGCGTGCACCGTCATCGCCCATGCCGGTGAGGATGGCGCCGATGGCGTTGCCACCGGCGTTCTGCGCGACCGAACGGAACAGCACGTCCACTGCCGGCTTGTGGCGGTTCACTGCCGGGCCATCGTCGACGCGGCAGCGCCAGCGCGCACCGTCGCGGATGATCCGCAGGTGCTTGCCGCCGGGTGGCAGGTAGGCATGGCCAGGCAGCACTGCTTCGCCATCGCTGGCCTCGCGCACGGCCATCGCCGAGTGCCGGTCCAGGCGTTCGGCGAAGGCACTGCTGAAGCTGGCCGGCAAATGCTGGGTCATCACCACGGCGGGCGCGTCGGCGGGCATGCCTTCCAGCACCACGCGCAGGGCTTCGGTGCCACCGGCCGACGAGCCGATCGCGATCAGGCGGTCGGTGGTGCGGAACTGCGGTGTGGCAGGGCGCATTGAGGGGGCTGTGTCCAGCGTGAGCTTCGGGACTGCAGCGCGGACCAGCGGACGTACCCGTGAGCGCGCCGCCATCTTGACCTTGCCGATGATCTCTTCGGCGTAGGCCTGCAGGCCGCGCGCCACGTCCAGCTTCGGCTTGGAGACGAAATCCACCGCGCCCAGCGCCAGCGCCTGCAGGGTGGTGTCGGCGCCGCGTTCGGTCAGCGAGGAGATCATCACCACCGGCAGCGGATGCAGGCGCATCAGGTTTTCCAGGAACGCCAGCCCATCCATGCGCGGCATTTCCACGTCCAGCGTGATCACGTCCGGGGCCAGGCGCTTGATCTTCTCGCGCGCCAGCAGCGGGTCGGCAGCGGTGCCGACCACGTCGATGGACGGATCGCTGGACAGGATTTCCGTGAGCATCTGGCGCACGACGGCAGAGTCGTCGACGATCAGCACCCGGCAGGGGGCGTTGCCGGTAAAGGTCATTCGAACAGCTCCACGCCACCGGTGACCGGCGCCTTGGACAGGCGCGCACGCACCGCCGATTCGGTGGCGGCCACTTCGGCCTCATGCGCATGCGGCAGGCGCTGCACCACCACGCGGCCGGTGTCGGCGAAGAACCAGATCTTGCGCGGATGGATGCCGCACAGGTCCTCGGCGATGATCGGGATGTGCTCGGCCTGCAGGTACTGGCGCACGAACTCGGCGTTGCGGGTGCCCACTGGATTGCTGGTGAAGCCCTTGAGCACGTTGGCGCCGCCGAACACCTTGGCTTCGATGCGCTTGCGGTGGGCGCCCCGCTTGAGCATGTCGTTGATCAGCAGTTCCATCGCATAGCTGCCGTAGCGTGCGGGTGCGCCGTCACCGGCGTTGCCCTCCGGCAGCAGGAAGTGGTTCATGCCGCCGATCTTCAGCACCGGGTCGCGCAGGCAGGCCGCCACGCAGGAGCCCAGCGTGGTGGTCAGCGCAGTGGTGTCATCGACCACCAGGTACTGGGTCGGCAGCAGCTTGGCGGCGATGGTCTGGAAGCGCGCATCCTGGTAGCGCATCACATCGTCGGTACGCAGCGAGGCATTCATGCGCCGGCCTTTGCCGCACGGCGGTACAGGGTGCGGCCGCAGGGCTGGATCAGGTCGGCGGCGTGCAGGTAGTTCTCCGAATGGCCGGTGTAGAGCAGGCCGTCATCGGCCAGGTGCTGGACCAGGCGACCGAGGATGGCGCGCTGGGTCGGCTTGTCGAAGTAGATCATCACGTTGCGGCAGAACAGCGCGTCGAACGGGCCGCCGACGTCGTAGCGCGGGGCGAGCAGGTTCAATGGGCGGAACTCGATCAGTTCGCGCAGCGCCGGCAGCACGCGGCACTGGCCCTCGTTGGGGCCGCTGCCGCGCTGGAAGTAGCGGCGGCGCAGGTCCGGATCGAGGCTGGCGACGCGATCGATGTTGTAGACGCCGCGGCCGGCGGTGGCCAGCACCTGGGTATCGACGTCGGTGGCAATGATGCGTACCGGCGGCTTCAACGTGCCGAAGGCCTCGCAGGCGGTGATCGCCATCGAGTAGGGCTCTTCGCCGGTGGACGCCGCGCACGACCACAGCAGCAGTGGGGTGCGGCTGGAGCGCTGTTGGAGTTCCTCGCGCAGCTTGTCGAAGTGATGCGGTTCGCGGAAGAACGAGGTCAGGTTGGTGGTCAGCGCGTTGGTGAACGCCTGCCATTCGTCACCATCTTCCTGCTCCAGATGGTCCAGGTACTGCTGGAAGCTGCGCATGCCCAGCGTGCGCAGGCGGCGCGACAGGCGGCCATAGACCATGTCGCGCTTTGCCGGCGCGAGGGCGATGCCCACGCGCTGGTAGATCAGGTCGCAGACGCGGCGGAAATCACGGTCGGCGAACTCGAATTCGCGCGGGCCGGTAACGATGGGAGTAGGACTTTGCACGGGGGACGTGTCCATCGGCGGAGGCGGCGGCCGGAGCCACCGCAGGTGGGTCAGAATTCCTGCCAGTCGCTGTCGCTGGCAACGAAGGTGCCGCTGCCGCCTGCGCGCCGGGCCGGTGCTGGCACGCTGGCGGGCTGCGGGCGCGCTGCAGGAGCCGCGCGGGCGGGCTCGACGCGCGCGGCCGCGGCCTTCATTGCAGCAGCCACCTGGTTGTCGAGGCGGAAGATCGCCACCGCGTCTGCGAGCTGCGCGGCCTGCTCTTCCATGGCGCGTGCGGCGGCGGTGGCTTCCTCCACCAGCGCGGCGTTCTGCTGGGTGGTCTCGTCCATCTGCACCACGGTCTGGTTGACCTGCTCGATGCCTGCGCTCTGTTCCTGCGAGGCGGCGGAGATCTCGGCCATGATGTCGGTCACGCGCTGCACCGAGGCGACGATCTCGCCCATGGTGCTGCCGGCCTGGTGGACCAGGCTGGAGCCTTCGGCGACCTTGCCGACCGAGTCGTCGATCAGGCCCTTGATCTCCTTGGCGGCCGCGGCCGAGCGCTGGGCGAGGGTACGCACTTCGCTGGCGACCACGGCAAAGCCGCGGCCCTGTTCGCCGGCACGCGCGGCTTCCACTGCGGCGTTCAGCGCCAGGATGTTGGTCTGGAAGGCGATGCCATCGATGACGCTGATGATCTCGGCGATCTTCTTCGACGAGGCTTCGATGGCCGACATGGTGGTGACCACCTGGCCGACCACGTCACCGCCCTGCGAGGCGACGCCGTGCGCGCCGATGGCCAGCTGGTTGGCCTGGCGGGCGTGCTCGGCGTTCTGGCGCACGGTGGAGGTCAGTTCCTCCATCGAGGCGGCGGTTTCTTCCAGGTTGGCGGCCTGCTGCTCGGTACGGCGCGACAGGTCGCTGTTGCCGGAGGCGATCTCGCCGGCGGCCAGGGTGATGCTGGAGGCGCTGGCCTGGATCTGGCCGACGATCTGGGTCAGCTGTGCAACGGTGGTGTTGGCATCGTCGCGCATGCGTGCGAACACGCCCTGGTAGTCGCCGTGCATGCGTGCGGTCAGGTCACCTTCGGCGATGGCCGACAGCAGCTGCGAGAGCTTGCCGAGGTTGTCATCGCTGACCGCCATCATCGCGTTGAGGTTCTCCAGCATCAGGCGGAAATCGTGATCGAAACGCTGCGCGTCGCCACGGCGGCTGAAGTCGCCGGCCGCGGCGGCGCTGGCCAACTGCTTGATCTCGGTGTTGATGCGGCCGAGGTTGGCCTTGACCGTGTCGACGGTGGTGGTCATCGCGGCCTTTTCGCCAGGGTAGCGCGCGATGTCGCGGCTGAGATCGCCGACCGCGTACTGCTGCACCACGTCCAGCACATCGTGCAGGGTCTGGACGTGGCCGCCGACGAGCACGTTGGTTTCCTGCACCATCAGCCCGTACTCGCCGGGGAAGGCGCTGGCGTCGATGCGGTAGCTCAGTTCGCCACCGTCATGACGGCGCGCCATTTCGCGCTGGCCGGTGATGACCGCATGCAGCTGCTGCTGCATGCCGGCCATGGCCTCCAGCAGGCGGCCGGTTTCGTCGTGCGGCTGCGGGCCGATGTGGCTGTCCAGCTTGCCGCCGGCGATGCCTTCGGCCACGGCGGTGGCCTGCTTCAGCGGCACGGCGATGCGGTTGCCGATGACCCAGCTCAGGGCCAGCACGATCAGCACCAGTACGCCACCAGAGACCGCCATGATGGCGGTGAACACCAGCGCCTGTTTCTGCACGTCGTCCATGTAGACGCCGCTGCTGACCACCCAGTTCCAGGGCGCGAACAGGCCGGCATAGGCGACCTTCTCGACCTCGCCCTTGCTGCCCGGCTTGGCCCAGCGGTAGTTGACGAAGCCGCCGCCGGCGCGAGCTGCTTCGACCTGGTCGTAGTAGATCCGTACGCCGTCGTCGGTGCGGAAGTCCTTCATGTCCTTGCCGACCAGGTCCTTGCGGAACGGGTGCATCAGCAGGCGGTAGCCGGTGTCGTAGATGTTGAAGTAGTAGGTATCGTTCCCGGCGCGCATGACCTCCAGCGCCTGCAGCGCGGCGCTCTTGGCGGCCTCTTCGCTGAGCTCGCCGGTACCGGCCAGGCGGTGGTAGTGCTGCAGGATGCCGTAGCTCAGTTCGACCTGGGTCTTCAGCGCGCTCTTGCGGGTTTCGGTCAGATCCAGGTACTGCATGCGGGCGGCGATCACCGAGAGCGCGATCACGCCGAGCGCGATGAGCAGCGTCAGCAGGTTGAGCTTGCGCCGGACGGAAAGATTGCGGAAGTAGTGTTGCCAGCGATGCAGGAGATTCATCGAGCAGGACCAGGTCGAAGCGGGCGGGCGGCGCCGTGCCGGTCAGCGGCGGGATACGCCGTGACAACCCCGTTATCGGCCGCGCGGGCGGGGGATTGAGGTGCGGTGTCCGAACGTATTCAGGTTTCCTTGCAGCGGCGGCTGCGGCGCTGCCTGCGGCAGGCTTTTGAAGCAACGGCAACGGCAACGGCAGGTCATGGCGATCGGTAGCTACGGGTTGGCCGGGTCGGGATGGGCAGGCAGGACACGCCGTGAACCCATCCATGGGGGCTCGATGGCGCCATCCATGGCGCCAACGGTCCTGCCTGCCCACCCCGACCCGGCCCGCCAGGGCTTCACTTCGGCGGACGGCAAGAGTATTGGGTTTCCAGGTGGAAAGAGGGGTCAGATCCGTTTTCCTGCGGAAAACGGATCTGACCCCGGAAGTGACCTGGCTTTTGTCTTTTGCTCTTCTTTCTTCAATCCGGGGCGGACGCGTACGGAAAGTGTCCGTGGCCGGGAGGGTGGGTTGCGCAGGGGCGTGAGCCGCATGGGGTCGAGGCATGCCTCGGGCGGGTTGGGCAGGACGCCCAACCCCGGTCTTGCCGTGTGCGCAGGACAGTGCACACGTGCAAGCGGCGACCGAGCTTACAGAGACGTACTTGCAGCGTCCCCTGCGCAACCCATCCTCCCGGCCCAAACGAAGGAAGTCCGCCGCTCTCAGCGACCACCCCGAGGGGCTTCGCCGTTGGCTGGATAATCAGATACCCCGTAAACAAAAACGCCCCAGCACAGGACCAGGGCGTTCTCGTAACTCAGGTCAGGCAGGCATCAGAACTCCTGCCAGTCCCCGTCGGCCAGTTCGGTGGCCATCGGGCGACCACCCGCCGTGCGGCGGGCCGGCGGGGCAGCCGGGGCCGGGGCAGCCGGTGCAGCGGCGCGCGGCGCCGGGGCGGTGACGCGCGGGGCGGCGACGACCTCGGCTTCGTCCACCACGAAGATCGACACGGCCTCGCTGAGGTGGCCGGCCTGTTCTTCCATCGCACGTGCGGCGGCGGTGGCTTCTTCCACCAGCGCGGCGTTCTGCTGCGTGGTTTCGTCCATCTGCACCACGGTCTGGTTGACCTGCTCGATGCCGGCGCTCTGTTCCTGCGAGGCGGCAGAGATCTCGGCCATGATGTCGGTCACGCGCTGCACCGAGGCGACGATCTCGCCCATGGTCGCGCCGGCCTTGTGCACCAGCGCCGAGCCGTCGTTGACCTTGCCGACCGAGTCGTCGATCAGGCCCTTGATCTCCTTGGCGGCCGCGGCCGAGCGCTGGGCGAGGGTGCGCACTTCGCTGGCGACCACGGCGAAGCCGCGGCCCTGTTCGCCGGCACGCGCGGCTTCCACTGCGGCGTTCAGCGCCAGGATGTTGGTCTGGAAGGCAATGCCGTCGATGACCGAGATGATCTCGGCGATCTTCTTCGACGAGGCTTCGATGGCCGACATGGTGGTGACCACCTGGCCGACCACGTCACCGCCCTGCGAGGCGACGCCGTGCGCGCCGATGGCGAGCTGGTTGGCCTGGCGTGCGTGCTCGGCGTTCTGGCGCACGGTGGAGGTCAGTTCCTCCATGGAGGCAGCGGTTTCTTCCAGGTTGGCGGCCTGCTGCTCGGTGCGGCGCGACAGGTCGCTGTTGCCGGAGGCGATTTCACCGGCAGCGGAGCTGATCGCGCGGCTGGACTGCTTGATGCGGGTGACGATCTCGCTCAGCTGCGCGGCGGTGGCGTTGGCGTCGTCGCGCATGCGGGCGAACACGCCCTGGTAATCGCCGTGCATGCGCACGGTCAGGTCGCCCTGCGACAGCGCGGCCAGCAGGCCGGAGATCTGCTCGATGCTGCCGGCGTTGGCGTCCAGCAGGCCGTTGATCTGCTGGGCCAGCTGCAGGAAGAAACCTTCCTTGTCGCTGGCATCGATGCGGCCGGACAGGTCGCCAGCGGCGGCCTGGGCGATCACGCGGGCCACTTCGGCTTCGACCTGCGCTTCCTGGGTACGGTCGCGCCATTCCACCACGTAGCCGACGGTGTCGCCGCCTTCATTGCGGATGGTCGAGACCACCTGGGCGAACTGGGCATCGCCGTACTGCATCGGGCGACGGGCGACGCCGTGTGCCTTCAGGTTGCCCAGCAGGGTCTGGTCCATCTCGCCGCGGTGTTCGAGCACGGTGACCGGCTTGCCGATCAGCGAAGCCTGCGCATCGAAGTCCGGCAGGTCGCGGCGCAGTTCGTCCTGGTACTGGCTCAGGGTCTGCTGCAGGGCGCGGTTGCTGTAGACGATGGTGTTGCTGGTGTCGGTCAGGTAGACGCCGGTCGAGCTGTAGTCCAGCGCGGTACGGATGCGCAGGTTCTCGCGGGCGATGGCCTGGTCGGTCTCGATGCGCTCGCGCAGGTCGCGCTGCATGCGCTGCATGGCCTGCATCAGTTCGCCCACTTCATCCTGGCGGCTGACGTCTATGTGGCCATCGAGCTTGCCGCCGGCCACGTCGTTGGCCACCGAGACGGCGCCACGCACGCTGCCGACCAGGGCGCGGGCAAACAGCCACACCAGTACCAGGCCGAGCGCGGCGCCGCCCAGCAGGGCGATCACGGTCAGCACGGCCGAGGCGGAGTAGGTGGATGCGGCCTCTTCGCGCGAGGCGCGGGCGAGGCGGTTGTCTTCGGCGATCAGCGCCTCCAGCGCGGAGGCGGCCTTGCGGTGCTTGGTGCGGGTTTCGCCGACGAAGGTATCGATGGCGTCGTCCGGCAGGTCCAGTTCCAGCATCTCGGTGACGCTGTCATAGGATGCCAGGGCGTCCTTCCATTCCTTGGCGAAGGCGTCGAACAGCTTCTTCTGCTGCGGGTTGTCGACCAGCTTCGGATACTCCTTGATCGACTTGTCCATGCTGGCGCGCAGGTCGACACCCTGCTTGCGCGCATCGGACTTGACGTCATCGCTGGCGCGGATCAGCTGCTGGTAGGCGGCATTGCGGTACTCGCCCAGCATGCCGCGCATCTCGCCGGCCATGCGGATGCTCTCCATGCGTGAACCGGCCAGCTCGGTGGTCACGTTGTTCAGCGAATGCAGGCCGCGATAGGCGACGATGCCCTGCAGCAGCATCACCAGCAGGAGGACGCCGAAGGTCAGCAGCAGTTTCGGCATCAGTTTCAGGTTGTTGATCCACGGCATGGGCGTTGCGAGCTCCTAAGGCAGACGCGCCCGGGCATCGGGCCCGGTTGCAGCAGAAACCACGCCAGGACCAGGCCCGGCGTGGTCCGACGAACGGCGGATTACTTGATGTTGGCCAGCTTCAGCCCGGCCGGCGAGCTGACTTCGATTTCCGCACGCGAGGCGTCGCGCTGGATCTTGCCGATCACGCACACGGTCTTGCCTTCCAGGGTTTCCAGCGGGAAGGAGAACTTGCCGCGGTTCTCGCCGGCGATACGCGCCGAGAAGGTGTGGCGCGGGAAGGCGCCGCCCATGTACAGGAAGGTCGGCTGGCCTTCGGAGCCTTCCGCGTAACGGGCCTTTTCGACCTTGCCACAGACCATGCCGTCCTTGCCGACCGAACGCGGCGCCATTTCCGGCGGGATCATGTCGGCCGACTGGGCGAAAGCGGAGGCGGCGGTGGTGGCCAGGACAGCGGCCGAGACGAACGCAAACAGGGACTTCATCGAGGGTATCTCCGGGGATGGTAACGATCGGGCCGGTCCTGCGCGCTCCTGCGCGACCGGCTTCTGTCCCCCTATCGGCACCGCCGAAGGGAACTGAAGGGTTTTGTGACTGGAACGTGAAGCAGTTCCGTTTGCTCAGGCAGCGACGTCTTCGGCGAGGTTGGCCTGGCCCATGTCGGCGCTGTCGAGCAGGGTCTCGATGTCCAGCAGGATCAGCATGCGATCGTCGTGGGTACCGATGCCGGAGATGAAACGGGTGTCGACGGCCGCGCCGAATTCCGGGGTCGGGCGGATCTGCTCGGCCGACAGCGGGATCACGTCGGAGACGCTGTCGACGACGATGCCGACCACGCGGTCTTCCACGTTCAGCACGATCATCACGGTGAAGGCATCGTAGCGGGCGTTGTCCAGGCGCAGCTTCAGGCGCAGGTCGATGACCGGGACGATGGTGCCGCGCAGGTTGATCACGCCCTTGATGTAGTCCGGGGCGTCCGGCACGCGGGTGACGGCGTCGTAGCCGCGGATTTCCTGCACCTTGAGGATGTCCACGCCGTAGTGCTCATCACCAAGGGTGAAGCTGAGGAATTCGCCACCGGCGCTGGCGGCGGAGCTGGTCTTGTCGTTCATCGAGGGGTCCTGGTTCTGCCGGAAGTCCCGGTGTCAGGCTCGATATCGGCCCCGCCGGGGGGGACTTTAGGTGCCGGGCAGTGCCGTGGATGGGGTCAGATCCCTTTTCAGGGAAAAGGGATCTGACCCCGGCACGCGTTCCAGGGTTGCCGGCCGGCGGCCGGCACTACCGGTCGGACGGCCTCAGAGCTCGCCGTTGCGGCGGGCCTTGCGCTGGCGGTCGATGCGGAAGATGTAGCGCTGGATGGCGCTGTCGGCGCCGCGTGGCAGGCATTCAAAGCGCATTCCCACGCGCTTGACCTCGATGCCATTGGGCTGACGCTGCGGCAGCAGGTTGCAGACCACCAGTTCGATATCCAGGTCGGGGCCGTCCGGCAGCGACAGCCGCGCCGGATAGCGCTTCTGCAGACCAAACACCGCGCAGTCATTGGGCACCACCACGGCCAGGCCGCCACCGCTGATGTCCACTACGCGCATCGACAGGGCTTCGGCGCGCGCTTCGCCAGGCGGCAGCAGCAGGTGGGGCGAGTCGGTGACCGGCGTCTCCAGCCGGTACAGCTCGCGGCGCTGCAGGTGCACCAGTTCGTCAGGCAGCGGCGCACGGAAGGCCACATGGCCGTCGTTGTCCACGCGCTGCAGTTCGTGCAGCCGGAACCGTACCAGCACGCGTTCGAGCTGGGCGAAGCACAGCAGGTGATCGGCCTGCTCGGCGGCGCGGTTGGAGGCTTCCTGTGGGCTGCCATCGAGCAGCAGGAAGTCCTCGTCTTCGTCGAGGTCGAGCAGGGCGGTCGGGAAGGAACGGTCGCGGCCGTCGATATGGGCGTTGATCAGCGATCGCTGGTCGATCAGCGAGCGCAGCAGCTGGCGCAGCTGGCGCGGGTTGCGGACCAGGAATCGTTCGTCCGCGGCATCGGCCGCGTGGACATCATGCACTGCAGTGTCGTTGCCGTCGGACATGGAATCTACGGTCAGGGGCGGGCGCCAGCACGCATTGGCGCGAGGCTCGATGGGGATATCGGCTCCTGCACCGGATTATGAAGTGGGATTTGCATCACTTTCCACGTGTAAGGGGTCAGATCCCTTTCCCGCAGGAAAGGGATCTGACCCCGTGCTTCTGTCAGAATTCCTGCCAGTCGCCGTCCGTGGCCAGCGCCGGCTGGGCCGTTGCCGTGCGCAGCGCACGTGCCGGGGCCGGCTTTGCCGCAGGCGCGGCGGCTGCGAGCTGTCGCGGTACCGGTGCGGCCAGCGGGCGTGCCGGGATGGCCATCGTGCCCTGCGATGCCAGCCGGAAGCGGGCCACGGCTTCACCCAGCTGCACGGCCTGGTCTTCCATCGCGCGTGCCGCAGCAGTGGCTTCTTCCACCAGCGCAGCATTCTGCTGGGTGGTTTCGTCCATCTGCACCACGGTCTGGTTGACCTGCTCGATGCCCGCCGACTGTTCCTGCGAGGCCGCGGAGATCTCGGCCATGATGTCGGTCACGCGCTGCACCGAGGCGACGATCTCGCCCATGGTGCTGCCGGCCTGGTGGACCAGGCTGGAGCCTTCGGCAACCTTGCCGACCGAGTCGTCGATCAGGCCCTTGATCTCCTTGGCGGCGGCGGCCGAGCGCTGGGCAAGGGTGCGCACTTCGCTGGCGACCACGGCAAAGCCGCGGCCCTGTTCGCCGGCACGGGCGGCTTCCACTGCGGCATTCAGCGCCAGGATGTTGGTCTGGAAGGCAATGCCGTCGATGACCGAGATGATCTCGGCGATCTTCTTCGACGAGGCTTCGATGGCCGACATGGTGGTGACCACCTGGCCGACCACGTCACCGCCCTGCGAGGCGACACCGTGCGCACCGATGGCGAGCTGGTTGGCCTGGCGGGCGTGCTCGGCGTTCTGGCGCACGGTGGAGGTCAGTTCCTCCATCGAGGCGGCGGTTTCTTCCAGGTTGGCGGCCTGCTGCTCGGTGCGGCGCGACAGGTCGCTGTTGCCGGAGGCGATCTCGCCGGCGGCCAGGGTGATGCTGGAGGCGCTGGCCTGGATCTGGCCGACGATCTGGGTCAGCTGTGCAACGGTGGTGTTGGCATCATCCCGCATGCGCGCGAACACGCCATTGAACTGGCCTTCCATGCGCGCGGTCAGGTCGCCGGCGGCGATCGACTGCAGCAGCTGCGAGAGCTGGCCGAGGTTGCCGTCGGCCACCTGCATCATGGTGTTGAGATGCTCGATCATCAGCTTGAAGTCATGCTGGAAACGCTGTGCGTCGCCGCGCTGGCTGAAGTCACCGGCAGCGGCCGCCGCGGCCAGCTGCTGGATCTGCGAATTGATCGCCAGCAGGCTGGCCTTGGCCGCGTCCATCGATTCGTGCAGGATCGCGCGGCTGCCGGGCAGGCGGCGTGCATCCGGGGTGAGATTGCCGATGGCGTACTGGTTGAGCACGTCGATGGCATCGCGGATCGCATCCAGGTGCTCGAAGATCACCGTATTGATGCCGCCGGCCAGCTGGCCATAGACACCCGGGAAATCTTCCGGAATGCGATGGCTGATGTCCGGTCCCGCGTGCATCTGTGCCATCAGCTGGGTCTGCTCGCTGAAGCGGCGGAGCATTGCGGTCATCTCGGTCGTGGCGGCCAGCATCCTGCCGGCTTCGTCCTTGCTGGTGGCCTGGGTGCTGACGCTGAGGTCGCCGCGGGCAACCGCCTGGATGGCATGCACGGCCTTGCCCAGCGGGCCAGTAACGGCGCGCGAGATGACGATGGCCAGCGCGGCGGCCACCAGCGACAGCAGCACGATGCAGCCGATGATGGCGATCATGCTGGTGCGATGGGTGGCGTTGGCGTCGGCGATCTTGCCGTCCATCTGCCCGGCGATGTGGGTGCCCAGTGCCTTCATCGCAGCGAACAGGTCGCGGCGCGCCGGGCGTGACTGCTCATCGGAGATCTGCTGGGCCTGCGCGCCATCACCGGCGGCCACGGCGTCGCGCATCGCCTTGTTGGCGGCGAAGTAGCGATCCAGCTGGGTGCTGGCCGCGCGATACAGCTCGCGCTCCTTGTCCAGCGCCGGCAGCGCCGCGTACGCCGCCAGTTCGTCATGTACGGCCTTGGCGGTGTCGTCCATGCGCTTGTTGTAGTCGGCGACCTTCTCCGGCTGGTCGAGCATGCTCAGCTGGGCCAGTTCGTAGGTGCGGAACTCACCGAGCTGCGAGCGCGCCTCGCCCAGGTGCTGGACCGAGGGGATATCGTTGCCGGCCATCTCGCGCAGCTGCGCGTTGGCTTCGCTCAGTCGCAGCAGGGCGAACGCGCCGAGGACCAGGGTCATCAGGGTGGTAAGGGTGAACCCCACGGCCAGCTTGCGGGCGATGGGCAGATCTTGGAACCACTTCATGCAGGGTGCTCCAGGTGGGCAGAGTGCCGGCGTCTGTGCGCCGGTTTGGGGGTGGTTGCAGAGCGAACGGTGGTGCCCGGTGGGGTTCGGTGACGGCCGTCAAAGCGAAATAGCGGCGCAGTCCGGATGGACTTTATGGACGCATGTCACATTCGGTGGCGTAGGGATGACGGTGCGGAAGTGGCGCAGCGGCGGGGCTTTCGCTTGCATGGCGTAGTTGCGCGCGAAACCATCGCGTCGACGGAGTTCACAGAACGGATGGGGTCAGATCCCTTTTCCCCGAAAGGGCATCCGGCCCCGGCCGGAATGGAGCGCGCAAACAAAAACCGCCGCCCCGAAGGGCGGCGGTCCAGTACACGCATGCAGTGTGGATCAGGCGGCCTGCGGCATCCGCAGTGAACGCACCAGCCCGCCGATGTCGACGATCAATGCGACGCGGCCGTCGCCGAGAATGGTCGCACCGGACACCCCGCCGATGCGGCGGTAGTTGTTCTCGATGTTCTTCACCACCACCTGCTGCTGGCCGACCAGTTCGTCCACTTCCAGGGCGATCTTCTGGCCATCGCCTTCGACCACCACCACCAGCGATTCGCTGCCGGGTGCACGGTTGCCGTAGCCGTAGTACTCGCTCAGCGACAGGATCGGCAGGTATTCACCGCGCACGCGCAGCACGCGGCCTTCGCCGGCCATGCTGCGGATGTCCTCGGCTTGCGGCTGCAACGCCTCAAGCACATAGGCCAACGGCAGGATCAGGGTCTCACCGGCTACCGCCACGGTCATGCCATCGAGGATGGCCAGGGTGAGCGGCAGGCGGATCAGCGTGCGGGTGCCAGCGCCGAGGCTGCTTTCAATCTGCACCTCGCCCCCCAACGCCTGGATGTTGCGGCGGACCACGTCCATGCCGACGCCACGACCGGACAGGTCAGTGACCGCATCGGCCGTGGAGAAGCCGGGCTGGAAGATCAGGTCCCAGACCTGCGAATCGGTCGGGTTGTCCGGCACCGCCAGGCCGCGCTCGGTGGCCTTGGCCAGGATCTTGGCGCGGTCCAGGCCGCGACCGTCGTCGCTGACTTCGATGACAATGTGGCCGCCCTGGTGCGAGGCCGCCAGGGTGATCGTGCCGGTTTCGTCCTTGCCTGCACCGCGGCGCACGTCGGGCATTTCCAGGCCGTGGTCGATCGAGTTGCGCACCAGGTGCACCAGCGGATCGGCGATCTTCTCGATCAGGCCCTTGTCCAGCTCGGTACCTTCGCCGACGGTGCGCAGCCGCACCTGCTTGCCGAGACGGCTGGACAGGTCGCGGACCAGGCGCGGGAAGCGACGGAACACCGCATCGACCGGCAGCATGCGCACGCCGATCACCGCTTCCTGCAGGTCGCGGGTGTTGCGTTCAAGCTGGTCCAGGCCAGCGAACAGGCTCTCGGCGTGGACCGGGTCCAGCGCATGCGAGACCTGCTTGAGCATGGCCTGGGTGATGACCAGTTCGCCGACCAGGTTGATCAGCGCGTCGACCTTGTCGACGCTGACGCGGATGGAGGTTTCCGCTTCCTGGCTGGCGCCACCGCTGGCGGCAGGCGCGGCGGGTGCCGACGGCGACGCTGCCGCCGGAGCGGGAGCAGCCGCGGCCGGCGTCTGGGTGGCCAGGCTCGGCGGTGCGGCCGGACGGATGTCCAGCTCGCAGTCGTCCAGTACCCACGCGAAGGTGTCTTCGATCTTGCTGCGCGGCACCTTGCCGACCAGACCCAGATCCCACGCCAGGTGGGCTTCGAGCGGATCGAGGTGCGCGAAGCCCGGCAGGCGGTCCATGCGCGCGGCGACCTGCAGCGAACCGAGGTGTTCCAGTTCGCGGATGATGCGCAGCGGGTCGTTGCCGCTCATGAACAGCGACGGCGCCGGGGTGAAGCCGATCTGCCAGGCTTCCGGCGTATCGTCCACCTTGGCTGCGGCGGCCGCCGGGGCGCTCGCTGCGGCCTGGCCGGACAGAACCGCTTCCAGGCGTGCCTTCACCGCAGCGACGGCAGCCGGATCGGCAGCCTGGCCATGTTCGGCTTCGCGCAGCAGGGCGCGCAGCACGTCCACCGAAGACAGCATGGCGTCGACGGCGTGGCCTTCCAGTGCCCGCTTGCCGGCGCGCAGCTCATCGAGCAGCGTTTCCAGCACGTGGGTCAGGCCGGCGATCGCGTCGAAGCCGAAGGTGCCGGCGCCGCCCTTGATCGAATGGGCAGCGCGGAACACCGAATTGATGATCTCCGCGTCCTGCTGCCCCGATTCCAGGGCCAGCAGGCCAGCCTCCATCGCGTCGAGGCCTTCGCGGCTCTCCTCGAAGAAGGTGGCGTGGAAGCGTTGCAGGTCCATGCTCATGGCAGTGGTGGTCCGGAAGCGAAGAGGGGGAGCGGTGCCGGGCGATCAGCCCAGCACTTTCTGCACGGTGGCGACCAGCTGTTCGGGATTGAACGGCTTGACCAGCCAACCCGTGGCGCCAGCGGCCTTGCCTTCGGACTTCTTGTCGGCGGCAGATTCGGTGGTCAGCATCAGCAGCGGGGTGAACTTGTAGTCCGGCAGCTGGCGCAGTTCGCGGATCAGCGCGATGCCATCCATGTTCGGCATGTTGACGTCGGTAACCACCGCATTGAAGCGCTGGCCCTTGGCGCGACCGAGCGCGACCGCGCCGTCTTCAGCTTCTTCGACGGCAAAACCGGCCGAGGTGAGGGCGAAGGACACCATCTGGCGCATCGACGCCGAATCGTCCACCACCAAGATACGTGCGCTCATGCAGCGTTCTCCACAGATTTCAGGTTGTCATGGGTTACGTCCAGGCCGAGGGCCTGGGTGACGCCCAGCAGGCGCGCGGCGTCACGGAAGGTTGCAGTGCAACCGTGGAAGCCGGTGCCCAGGCCTGCCTCGCGGCGGGCCTGCACGAACGCACACAGCACCTGCACGGCGGCCGTGTGGATGCGGGCGACCTGGCTGGCATCCAGGGTCAGCTCGCCTGCCTGCTCCACCAGGGGGGCAAGGCGGTTCTTGAGCTCGGTAGTGCTCTCGATGCCGAGATCCCCACCCAGTTCGACAGTGCTCATCGTTGCTCCGGACAAACGGTTCCGTGATCCATAACGGCACCCCGGTGGGGTTCTTTAGAAGAATCGACGCGGTGCGTCGATGCGGTCGCTGTTGAAAAGGGGACGGAGGGGATTAAGTCGCAAGCGACCTGGCTCTGCCGCAGCCCCCTCGGCAACGGCGACCGCGCAGTGGGGATGTAAGGTGTTGATCCAACGGATCAACTCCTTGCGTCCCCGACAGGCACCGCTTCGGCGCCAAGCGCCGAGCCACTTGCGACTTAATCCCCTCCGTCCCCTTTTTGGGGGTCAGCTCAACAGCCGTGTGGCGTCGAGCAGGATCATCGGGCGCTGGCTGACCCGGGCCACGCCGCGGAACAGGTCGTTGGAAATCTGGCAGATGCGTGCGGTATCGGGAGGTTCGATCTGCGAATCGGTGAGGTTGGCGACATCTTCCACTGCCGACACGCGCAGGCCGATGGTCTCGCCGTCTTCTTCCAGCACCACGATGCGGGTCTGGGCGTCGTCCTCGGCGGCAGCCGCGCCCAGGTGCAGGCCCAGATCCATCACCGGAACCACCTGGCCGCGCAGGTTCATGATGCCCAGCATGGCGGCAGCGGTGCCGCGCAACGGCAGCAGCGGCACCGGCAGCACGACCTCCTGGACCTTCAGCAGTTCCAGCGCATAGGCCTGGGTGCCGCAGCGCAGGCGCAGCCAGCGCGAGGTGCGTTCACCGGCGCGACGGTTCTGCGGATGCGGGCTGCGGGCCGGTTGGTGGGCCTGCGCCTGCAGCTCCTGCCAGGTGCCGGGGCGGTTGCCTGCGGGTGCATCGACGGCGACGCGCGGCGGCGGCGTGGCGGCGCGTGCGGCCGGGGCCGGTGCAGGGCGTGCCGCCGGGGGGGGCACCGGCGCTGCGACCACGGCGGGCGGCGGCGCAGGCACGTCTTCGCCACCAGCGGCCGCCTCGAAGGCGGCCTGCAGGCCGGGGCTGTCGGTGTGGGCGAGACGATGGCTGTCCGCCGGGTCGGTCTCGTAGATCACTTCGTCCGGCAGATCGTCCCAGGTGGGTTCCGGGCCGGTGTTCGCAGCGGCCGCAGCGGGTGCCGGCGCGGTTTCGTGGATGACCTCGGGCAGGTCATCCCAGGTCGGCTCGCGTTCGGTGGACCCGGCGCTGGCCGGCGCGGCGGCGGCCTCGAAGGCGGCCTCCAGTGCAGCCTCATCCTCGGCCGGGGCCGCGACGACGGCATCCGTTTCGTTGATCACTTCAGCGGGCAGGTCGTCCCACGTGGGTTCGCGTTCGGCATCGATCACGCTGACGGGCGCGGACGCGGCATCGAAAGCGGCTTCCAGTGCGGCATTGTCCACGGCAGGGGCAGCGGCAACGCTCTCGGTTTCGGTTTCGTAGATCACCTCGGCCGGCAGGTCATCCCAGGTGGGTTCGCGTTCGGCGGCGGCTTCGGTGGCCGTGGCCGGGGCGGTGCTGATTGGCGCGGGGAGGGGAGCGGCGGCCGGGGCGATCGCCTCGCCCAGCAGTTCGTCCAGGTAGTCGTCGAGGATGCCGGTGCTGTTCATGCGGCCTGCTCCAGGGCGCGGGCATCCTCGCCGAGGATCCAGTTCAAGGCGCGCCGGTAGGCGGCCAGGCCGCGCCCCGGGTAGTCTTCGCCGACGCTCGGCAGGGTCAGCCCGGCGGCGTTGCTGATGCGGGTGTCGATCGGAATCGCGTCTTCCCAGACGCGGCTGCCATGGCGGTCCTGCATGGTGCGCAGCGACTCGTTGCCGGCGCGGGTGCGGCGGTCGAACAGGGTTGGCAGGATCGAGATCGGCAGCGGCCGGCGGCGCGAACGCTCGACCATCTCGCCGGTGCGGACCATGCCATCCAGGCCGTGCAGCGCCAGCGGCTCGGCCTGGGTCGGAATGATCAGGCGATCGGCGGCAGCCAGTGCGTTGATCATCAGCAGGCCGAGCGTCGGTGCGCAGTCCAGCAGGATGTAGTCGTGCTGGCCCTGGTGGCGCGCCAGCGCGTTCTGCAGGGCCAGGCCGAGGCCGGGTTGGTTGGCGCTACGGCGTTCCAGCGTGGCCAGCGCGGACTGCGCGCAGACGTAGTCCAGGCCCTGGATGTTGCTGGCATGGCACAGGCCGGACAGGTCCGCTGGCGGTGCGCCGAACAGTTCCAGCACGCCGGCCGGCGGCGGGTCCACCGGCACGCCGAAGGCGCGGCTGAGCGAAGCATGCGGATCGAGGTCGATCAGCAGCACGCGATGGCCGAGCGCGGCCAGGCCGCGGCCGAGGGCGAGGGTGGTGGTGGTCTTGCCGACTCCGCCCTTCTGGTTGGCGACTGCCCAGATGCGCATCGGATTACTCCTTCATTGCCGGGGGAACGGCGGCGCCGACGCGGCTGCCAGCCGGCACCGGTGGCAACGTCACCGGTGCGATGGGGGAGGTGGGGGCGCTGGCCGGCGTTGCGGCGGCCTGTTCGGTGACGGTGCTGCCGGTGGCGCCGGTGGCTGCGTTCAGGCGCTGGCCGAGCGGGTCCACCGAATGCGAGGTGTCGGCCAGGATGATGACCATCACCCGGCGGTTGCGGTTGCGGCCCTGTGCGCTGTCGTTCTCTTCGCGCGGGCGGAACTGGCCATAGCCGACCATCGCCAGCCGCGACGGCTGCACGCCCTGGTCGGCGAACAGATGCACCACGCTGGCGGCGCGCCCGGCCGACAGCTCCCAGTTCGAAGGGAAGGTGGCGGTGGCGATCGGCACGTTGTCGGTGTGGCCTTCCACGCGCACGCTGTTGGGCACGTCGCGCAGCACCTCGGCCAGGCTGGCCAGGGTCTGCCGTGCATGTACGTCCAGTGCGGCCGAGCCGGTGGGGAACAGGATGTCGCTGTTGATCTCGACCTCGATCCACAGTTCCGTGCGGCGCACGCTGATCATGCCGCGGTCGATCAGCGGCGCCAGGGCGGCGGTGAGGCGGTCGGCAATCGTGTTGAGCTGGCGCTCGGCACGGGCGATCTGCTCCTGGTTGTGCACCGACACCGGCATGCGCATCTGCGAGGCCATCGACGGCAGCAGCGTCGGGTCGTGCGAGGGCGCCGGCGCGGACGGTCCGATCTTGGTGCCGGACTTGATCACCGACGGGCTGTCCCAGCCGCCACCCTGCACCTGCTTGTTGCCCACCTGCACCGGATTGATCGTGCGCGGCGCGCCACCGAAGGCATCGGTGAGCGCGTCGGCCATGATCCGGTACTTGCCCTCGTTCACCGACGAGATCGCGTACATGACCACGAAGAAGGCGAGCAGCAGCGTCATCAGGTCGGCATAGGGGATCGCCCATGCTTCGTGGTTGGCGTGCTCTTCGTGGTGCTTGCGGCGGGCCATGTCAGTGCAGGAAGCCGGAGAGGTTGGTTTCGATGTTGCGCGGGTTCTCGCCCTGGGCGATCGAGATCAGGCCTTCGATGACCATTTCGCGGTCGCGCGTGTTGTGCGAGATCACGCTCTTGAGCTTGGCGGCGATCGGCAGGAACAGCAGGTTGGCCGAGGCGATGCCGTAGATCGTGGCGGTGAACGCCGCAGCGATGCCGTGGCCGAGCTTGCTCGGGTCGGCCAGGTTCTTCATCACCGCGATCAGGCCCAGCACGGCGCCGATGATGCCGAGCGTCGGTGCGTAGATGCCCATCGCTTCGAACACCTTGGCGCCGGCCTGGTCCTGGTGTTCCTGGCTGCCCAGTTCGATTTCCAGCATGTGCCGCATCGATTCGGGCTCGACACCGTCCACCAGCAGCTGCAGGCCCTTGCGCAGGAACGGGTCCTGCTGCGCTTCCACCTGCGATTCCAGGCCGAGCAGGCCCTGGCGGCGGGCGATGTTGCTCCACTCGACGATCTGCTGGATCAGTTCGCGGCGATCGCTGTGCGGCGGGCGCACGACCCAGCGCACGATCTTGAACGCATGCTTGAACACCGCCGGCGAGGTGTGCAGCAGGATCGCGGCAACGGTGCCGACGATGACGATCACGAACGCCGCAGGCGACCACAACGACGCCAGGCCGGCGCCCTTGAGGATGCTGCCACCGACCAGCGAGGCCAGGGCGAGAAAGAGTCCAATGAGGCTGAGTCTATCCATGGATCCGGTATCGGCTTGTATGAATGGGACTTGAGACACCGGTACGGGCTACTGGTGCGACTTCACGGTTTTACGGGTTCAGCAAGCGGGTCAGTCGTGCGGGCTGCGCAGGCCATCCACATCCAGGATCAGCGCCATGCGACCATCGCCGATCAAGGTTGCACCGGCGTAACCGCGCAGGCCGCGCAGGGCCTTCGGCAGTGGCTTGATGACCACTTCCTCGCGCCCACGTACCTGGTCCACGACCAGGCCGAAGCGCGCTTCGCCGGCCTGCAGCACCACGATGGTCAGCAGGGTCGATGCGGCCGGCGTCACATCCAGCCACTGCCGCAGATCGACCAGCGGCAGCGTGTGCGAACGGCGGTCGAGCACGGCACGGCCATCGAACCAGCCCAGCGAGGTGCGCGGCGCGTGCAGCACCTCCATCACGCGCGCCAGCGGCAGCGCATAGACGTCCTCGCCGGCCTGCACCAGCAGGGTCGGCAGGATCGCCAGGGTCAGCGGCACGCGGATCAGGAAGCGGCTGCCGCGGCCCAGCTCCGACTGGATCTGGATCTGCCCGCTGAGTTCGCGGATGCGCGACTGCACCACGTCCATGCCGACGCCGCGCCCGGAAATATCCGTGACCTGCTGCTTGGTCGAGAAGCCGGGCAGGAACACCAGGTGCAGGCACTCCTCGCTGCTCAGGCGGGCGGCGGCTTCCGGATCGATCAGGCCCTTCTCGCGTGCCTTCGCGCGCAGCTTTTCCGGATCGATGCCGGCGCCATCGTCCTGCACCTCGATGCTGACGTAGTCACCTTCCTGCTGCGCCGACAACCGCACATGGCCCATGCGCGGCTTGCCCTGCGCTTCGCGCAGGTCGGGCATTTCCACGCCATGGTCGATGGCGTTGCGGACCAGGTGCACCAGCGGGTCGGCCAGCGCTTCGACCAGGTTGCGGTCGAGCTCGGTCTCGGCGCCGATCAGCTCCAGGTCCACTTCCTTCTTCAGCGAGCGGGCGACGTCGCGGGCGACCTTGGGGAAGCGCGAGAATACCTTGCCCACCGGCTGCATGCGGGTGCGCATCACCGCCGACTGCAGGCGCGCGGTGGCGATGTCCAGGGTGGACACGGCGCGGTCCAGCTCCTCGTCGCGCAGGCGCGCACGCAGGGTCTTGAGCCGGTTGCGCGACAGCACCAGTTCGCCGATCAGGTTGACGATCGCATCCAGGCGCTTGGTGTCCACGCGCACGGTGTGTTCGGCTTCGGCCAGCGGCTTGGCGGCCGGCTTGGCCACCGGTGCCGGTGCGGCGGCCGGGCGCGGGGCGGCGATCGGTGCCGGCGCCACCGCAGCCGCGGGCCTGGCGCCGGGTGCGGCGCCACCGTGCAGCTGGTCGAGCAGGGCTTCGAACTCATCTTCGCTGATCAGGCCGTCGTCGGCCTTCTTTGCCGGCGCCACCGCAGTCGGTGCGTTGCCACCGTGCAGCTGGTCGAGCAGCGCCTCGAACTCGTCGTCGGTGATCAGGTCGCCGGCACCGGCCGCCGGTGCGGCGGCAGCGGCGGCAGGCGCTGCTGCACCTCCATGCACGTCGAACTGGGCGATCAGGTCCGGCGGTGCATAGCCCGGCTCGGTGCCGGAAGACACGGCATCGAGCATCGACTGCAGGTAGTCCAGCGATTGCTGGGCGGCGTCGAAGTGATGGGCCTGCAGCACGGCCTGGCCGGCACGTGCAGCGCCCAGCGCTTCTTCAGCGGCGTGGCACAGCTCGACCATGGCGGTGACACCGAGGAAACCCGCGCCGCCCTTGAGCGTGTGGTAGCCCCGGAACACCGCGTTGAGCTGTTCGGTGTCCTGCGGTGCCTGCTCCAGCGACACCAGCTGTTCGCCGAGGCGATCCAGGATTTCCTGTGCCTCGATGATGAAATCGGCAGTGATGTCGTCGGATACCGCGCTCATGCTTACAGCCCCAGATCCGACAACAGGTCGTCGGCGTCGTTCTGCGAGACCGCGTGGCGGTCCAGTCCCTTCAGTGCCGGCCCGGCCAGTTCCGGGTCGGTGCGATGCTGTTCCGGCGGCAGGCCGAGCGCGCCGAAGCCTTCATGCACGCGGCGGACGATGCCGACCACGCGACGGATGATCTGCCCGGTCAGGTCCTGGTAGCTCTGGGTCAGGGCGATCTCGGTCAGGTTGTGGCGGATGCGCTCGAGCTGCACGTCCTGGCCTGGCTGCAGGCCTTCGGCGCGCAGCTGCTCGGTCAGGCTGCGGCATTCCTCGGCCAGGTCCAGGGTGCGGTGGGTAGCCTGTTCGGTCATCGCCACCACGTGGTCCAGACGTGCGCACGCATCGTCCAGTTCGCCGGCCTCGCTGGGCACGGTCGGCAGTTCGCCCAAGGCCTGCCCCAGCTCGCGGGCCAGCCGCGAGAGGCCGCTCATCATCGGCTGCGTGCGCAGCGCGACCAGTCCGTCGATGCGTTGCCGCCAGGCGGCTTCGTCACCGGACTCCAGGGCATCCAGGGCTTCCTGCAGGCGCAGGGCGAGGGCGTTCTTGTCGACCGTGGTATCCATCAGGCGCTGGCCGCCAGGCGTTCGAAGATCTTGCCCAGCTTCTCTTCCAGCGTCTGCGCGGTGAACGGCTTGATGATGTAGCCGTTCACGCCGTTCTGGGCCGCTTCGATGATCTGCTCGCGCTTGGCTTCGGCGGTGACCATCAGCACGGGCAGGGTCTTCAGCTTGGCGTCGGCACGGATCGCCTTGAGCAGTTCGATGCCGGTCATCACCGGCATGTTCCAGTCGGTGACGACGAAATCGAAGGGCTGGCTCTGCAGCAGCGACAGCGCGGCATGCCCGTCCTCGGCTTCGGCGGTGTTGGTGAAGCCCAGATCGCCCAGCAGGTTCTTGACGATTCGACGCATGGTCGAGAAGTCGTCGACGATGAGGATGCGCATGTTCTTGTTCAAAGCAGAGTTCCTTTGTTGTTCATTCCGGGCGGCCGGGGGCAGTCGCCTCGGGGATGTTCATTCTTCCAGGCCGGCGTCGACGGCCTCGAAAATCTTCAGGCGGCCGCGCAGGCGCAGCACGGCCTGGCCATGGATCTGGCAGACCCGCGACTCGCTCACGCCGAGCACCGCGCCGATCTCCTTCAGGTTCAGCTCCTGCTCGTAGTACAGCGAGAGCACCAGCTGTTCGCGCTCGGGCAGGTGGCCGATGGCCTTGCCCAGCTCACGGCCGAACTCGCCGCGCTCCAGCACCTGCTGCGGGGTCGGGCCGCCCTGGGCGACGGTATCCAGTTCGCCCTGGTCTTCGATGCGCGACTCCAGGCTCAGCACCTGGCCACGTGCGGCGTCTTCCATCAGCCTCAGGTACTCGGGCAGCGGCATCTCCATCGCGGCGGCCACTTCGGTGGCGCTGGCGGCACGGCCCGTGCTCTGTTCCAGGCGGCGGATGGTGGCGGCGGCATCACGGGCACGGCGGTGCACCGAGCGCGGCACCCAGTCGCCACGGCGGATCTCGTCGATCATCGAGCCGCGGATGCGGATCGAGGCATAGGTCTCGAACGAGGCGCCCTGGTCGGCGTCGTAGCTGCGCGAGGCTTCGATCAGGCCCATCATGCCGGCCTGGATCAGATCATCGACTTCGACGCTGGCCGGCAGGCGCGCGGCCAGGTGGTGGGCGATGCGTCGCACCAGGTCCGAATGCTGGGCGATGACCTCGTTGGCCGCCGAGCGCTGGACTTCCCTGTACTGGTGGGCTGCGCCTTTCATGCGGCCACCCCACGCTGCTTGAGGATGCGTTCGAGGAAGAACTCGACGCCACCGCGCGGTTCGGTCGGTGCCTGCCAGCGCGCGGTGCGGCGTGCGATCTCGGTGATCGCCAGCGCCGACGGGCTGGATGGATAGGCCTTCACCACCGGCTGCTGGCGCTGCACCGACAGGCGCAGCCAGTCATCCTGCGGCACGCAGCCCAGGTAGTTCAGCGAGACATCGGCGAGGAACTTCTCGCAGACGCGGGTCAGCTTCTCGTACAGCACGCGGCCCTCGTTCGGGTCGCGCACCATGTTGGCCACCACCTGGATGCGGTCCACGCCGCGCTCGCGCGACAGCACCTTGATCAGTGCGTAGGCGTCGGTGATCGAGGCCGGTTCGTCACAGACCACCACCACGGTGTCCTGCGCGGCCTGGCAGAAGGTCAGCACGCCGTCGGTGATGCCGGCGGCGGTATCGACCACCATGATGTCCAGCTCGCGTTCCAGTTCGGAGAACACGTTGACCAGGCCGACATGCTCGGCCGGGGCCAGCTCGGCCATGTGCCGGCGGCCGGAAGCGGCCGGGACCACCAGCACGCCGTTCGGGCCTTCGACGATGACGTCGTCCAGCGAGCAGCGGCCGGCCACCAGGTCGGCCAGCGTAAAGGTGGGGTTCAAGCCCAGGATCACGTCGATGTTGGCCAGGCCGAGGTCGGCGTCCAGCAGCAGCGTGCGCTTGCCCATGCCCGCCAGCGCCACCGCCAGGTTGGCGGACACATTCGTCTTGCCCACGCCGCCCTTGCCGCCGGTCACCGCGATGGTGCGCACAGGGCCGAGCGGCTCGCTGCGGGTGGCCGACAGCGGGAAGGTCTTGGTCAGCTTGGCGTACTCACGCGACGGCATGGTTCAACTCCGGGTTGCAGGGCATATCGGCCGCTCGGCGCAAATCTTCAAGGCGAAGTACAAGATTGGCTGCACTGGCCCGGTGCAGGTCCTCCGGGACGTCCTGGCCATCGGTCACCCAGGTGATCGGCAGGGCGTGGTCCACGGCCACCGACAGGGCGTTGCCGAAGCGGCCGGTCTCGTCCAGCTTGCTCAGCACCAGGCCCTGCAGGTTGGCCGCACCGAAGCGGCGCACCACCTCGTCCATGTCGCCGAAGCTGGTGTTGGCCGGCAGCACCAGCAGGGTGCGCACCTGGCGCGCGGCGCGCAGCCACTGCAGCTGGGCGGCCAGGGCACGGTCGCGCGGGCCCAGGCCGGCGGTATCGATCAGCACCAGCTTGTAGTCCTTCAAGCGTTCCAGCAGCTGGTCCAGGTCGGTGCCGCTGTTGGCCTCGTGCACGGCGATGCCGAGCTGGCGGCCGTAGCCATACAGCTGTTCACGGGCGCCGATGCGGGTGGTGTCGGTGGTGACCAGGGCGACGTCACGCGGGGCGTGCTTCTCGGCGAAGCGCGAGGCCAGCTTGGCGATGGTGGTGGTCTTGCCGGCGCCGGTCGGGCCGACCAGCGCGATCACGCCGCCTTCTTCCAGCGGGTCGACCGGGGCGATCGGCAGCTTGCGCGAGATCAGCCCCAGCATCAGGCCGCGGCCACGATGGGCTTCGGTTTCCAGCGGGATCTGCATGGCCACGTCGCGGGCCAGCCCGGCGTCGAAACCGTACTCGTCCATCAGGTCCAGCGCGGTGGCGCGCACCGGGCTGCCACGCAGGCGCTCATCGGTGAAGCGGTTCATCTCGCGCTCGATCACCTGGCGCATGCCGGCCACTTCCTGGCGCAGCTGGCGGATCTCGGCGTCGTCCTGGGCAACCACGGTCAGCGTCGGTGCCGGGGCCAGCATGGGGGCCGGGCTGGCCTCGATAGCGGCTTCGACCGCTGCCGGTTCGCTGGCGGCGATCCCGGGCTGCGCGTCGATCACGGCAGCGGTCGGCAGCGGCGGCGGCAGCACGGCCGGGGCCACGCTTTCGTGATGCGCCTCGTGCGGCGGGTCGATCTGGAAGCGCGCGCGGTTGGCCGGCACGGTGGCGGCCGGTGCAACGATGGCCTCGGCGAACGGGGCGAAGATCTGGTCCGGCGGTGCCGGTTCGTTGACGGCGGCGCGGGCCAGGGTGGCGGCGAAGCCGGTGCTGCCCCGGGTCGGCACGATCTCGTCGGCGCTGTCCAGGGTGCGGCCGGTGGCACCGACGGCGGCGCGGGCGAGGGCGGCCACTGCCGAGGTGGTGGCCGCGACCGGTTCCGGCGCCGGGGTGCTGCTGCGGCGGCGGGTGACGGCGGCGATCACCGCGTCGGCGGCGGTGCGCGGCTTGGGTGCCGGCGGCGGTGCGACGTCACGGCGCGAGGCTTCCAGTGCACGCTGCACGGCGCTCTCGTCGTAGTTGGCGGCGGCGACGATCTCGATGCCTTCCTCGATCCGGCGGTTGGACAGGATCACGGCGTCAGGACCATGTTCCTTGCGCACCAGGTTCATGGCCGAGCGCATGTCGGCGGCGACGAATCGTTTGATTTTCATGCTGTGGTCACGGGGCGAAGACGGCGGGGTGGCGGTCGGAGAACTCGGGTGGTCGGTGGTCTGCACGGTGCGGGTTCCCCTTGGTATCTGTCTGTTGCGTTGGTTCGAAAGTGGTGTCTGTTTTCTGGCGCATCGCAGGGCGGCGTCAGCTGATCGTTCCGACCAGCTTCAGGCGCTTGTCCTCCGGCACCTCGCTGTAGGCCAGGACCGACAGCGACGGAACGCTGTGGCGGACCAGGCGGGCCAGCGCGGCGCGCACCGGGCCAGGTACCAGCACGACCGCGGGCTCGTTGCGGGCTTCCTGCTTGCTGACACATTCGGCCAGGCTCTGGTGCAGTCGCTCAGCGAGTCCGGGTTCCAGCGCGGCGCCGTTGCCCTGCGTGGACTCCTGCAAGACACGTTCCAATTGCGGGTTGAGGGTGAATACCGGCAGCTCCGCCGACATTCCGGCGATCTCCTGCACGATGAAGCGGCCCAGTGCGGTGCGAACAGCGGCGGTCAGCACGGCCGGGTCCTGGCTGCTGGGCGCATGTTCGACCAGTGCCTCGGCGATCTTGCGCAGCTGGCGGATCGGAATGCGCTCGACCAGCAGGTTCTGCAGCACGCGCACCACCGCCGACAGCGGCAACGCCTTCGGCGTCAGATCTTCGACGAGCTTGGGCGCGCTCTTGGCCAGGTTGGCCAGCAGGTGCTGCACTTCTTCGTGGCCGAGCAGTTCCGGCGCGTGCTCACGGATCAGGTGCGACAGATGGGTGGCGACCACGGTGGCCGGATCGACCACGGTGTAGCCCAGCGTTTCTGCCTGGGCGCGCTGGTGCGGCTGGATCCAGGTGGCGTCCAGGCCGAACGCGGGGTCCTTGCCGGCGATGCCTTCCAGCGCGCCGAGCGCGCTGCCCGGGTCCAGCGCCAGCTCGCGGTCGGGGTGGATCTCGGCGGTGGCCACCGGCACGCCGTGCACCAGCACGCGGTAGCCGTTGGCCGGCAGTTCCAGGTTGTCGCGGATGTGCACCGACGGGATCAGGAAGCCGACATCCTGGGTCAGCTTGCGGCGCACGCCCTTGATGCGCGCCATCAGTTCGCCGCCCTGGTTGCTGTCCACCAGCGGGATCAGCCGGTAGCCGACCTCCAGGCCCAGCGGATCGACCGGGCGCAGTTCGTCCCAGCTCAGTTCGGCAGTCGGTGCCGGTGCGGCCGGGCGGCCGAGTGCGTTGAGTGCGGCGGCATCGGTGCCACCGCCTGCCGCATCGGCAGCCGGCGCCTTGCCCTTGCGGTACAGCTTCCAGGCGATGAAGCCGAGGATCGCGGCCAGCGTCAGGAAAGCGACGTTGGGCATGCCCGGCACCAGGCCGACCACGCCGATGATGCCGGCGGTGATCGCCAGCGCACGGTACTGGCCGAACACCTGGCCGGTCATGGCCTGGGCCATGTCCTGCGAGCGCGAGGCGCGGGTAACCAGCATGGCCACGGCGCTGGAGACCAGCAGGGCCGGCAGCTGCGCTACCAGGCCGTCACCGATCGACAGCAGGGTGTAGGTGGCGGCGGCTTCGCCGAACGGCATGCCATGCTGCAGCACGCCCACGGCCAGGCCGCCGAGCATGTTGATGAACAGGATCAGGATGCCGGCAATGGCATCGCCGCGGATGAACTTGCTGGCGCCGTCCATCGCACCGTAGAAGTCGGCTTCCTCACGCACTTCCTCGCGGCGCAGCTTGGCTTCTTCACGCGTCAGCAAACCGGCGTTGAGGTCGGCGTCGATCGCCATCTGCTTGCCGGGCATCGCGTCCAGGATGAAGCGCGCGGTCACTTCCGAAACGCGGCCGGCACCCTTGGTAATGACCACGAAATTGATGATGGTCAGGATCGCGAACACCACGATGCCGACCGCATAGTTGCCGCCGATCACGAATTCACCGAAGGCGGCGATGACCTTGCCCGCGGCATCATGGCCGTTCTGGCCGTTCAGCAGGATCACGCGGGTGGAGGCCACGTTCAGCGCCAGCCGCAGCATGGTGGTGATCAGCAGCACGATCGGGAAGATGGTGAAGTCCAGCGGGCGCTTCACGTAGACCACCGCCAGCAGCACCATCAGCGAGATGGCGATGTTGAAGGTGAACAGCGCATCGAGCACCGGCGCGGCCAGCGGCACCACGACCATGGCCAGCAGGGCCAGCACGATCAGCGGCGCGCCAAGGCCCTGGCGGATCATTTCCAGGGCGCGGCGGGTGTTGAAACCGGCGGAGGGCTGGGCGCTCACGGGCGGCCTCCCTTGCCGAATTCATCCACCTGGATGTGCGGGGCGTCCGGCATCGGGCCAGTGCGCCAGGCGCGCAGCTGGTAGACGTAGGACAGGACCTGGGCGACGGCCGAATACAGTCTCACGGGGATTTCCTTTCCGAGTTGGCCTTCCCGATACAAGGCGCGTGCCAAAGGCGGGGCGGAGACGATCGCCACCTTGTTGCCGTCGGCCACTTCACGGATGCGCAGGGCGGTTTCGTCCACGCCCAGCGCGACCACGGTGGGGGCGTTCATGGCGCCGCCCTCGTACTTCAGGGCCACCGCGTAGTGGGTGGGGTTGACCACCACCACGTCGGCAGTGGGCACCGCCTCCATCATCCGGCGGTTGGCCATCTGCTGCTGCAGCTGGCGGATGCGGCCCTTCACCTCGGGGCTGCCCTCGCTTTCCTTCATTTCCCGGCGCAGTTCCTCGCGGGTCATCTTCAGCTTGCGCATCCAGTTCCAGCGCTGGTACGGCGCATCGATGGCGGCCAGCACCAGCATCGCGCCGGCGGTGGCCAGCAGCAGGCGCAGGGTGAAGCCCAGGCCATCGGTGATGGCGGTTTCCAGCGGGTGGTGGATCAGCCCGCGCAGGGTGTCGAAGCCGGTCCAGACCACCAGCCCGGCGGCGACGCCGACGAAGGCCACGCGCAGCAGCGATTTGGTGAATTCGGCAATCGCCTCCGGGCCATACAGGCGCTTGAGCCCGCTCATCGGGTTCATGCGGTTGATGTCGGGCAGCAACGCCTTCTGCGACCAGCGCAGGCCGCCCATCACCAGCGGGGCGACGAAGCTGGCCAGCAGGCAGACCAGCACCAGCGGTGCGATCACCAGCAGGAACTGCAGCAGCAGGTCGCCGAAGTGGCCGAACAGTTCCTTCGGGTTCTGCCGCAGGCTCTGTTCGGGGCTGAGCGCGTGCTTCATCCAGGCCGTGGCGCCACGGCCGATCGAGCCGCTCATGGCCATCACCGCCAGCACGCCGGCGCCGAACACGGCGGCGGTGCCAAGTTCGCGCGAGCGCGGCAGGTTGCCCTGTTCACGGGCGTCGCGCAGGCGTTTTTCGGTGGGTTGTTCGGTCTTTTCGCCGGCGGATTCGTTCTCGGACATCACGGGCACTGCGGCAGGGGGTGCCGGGGTGCGTGCAAGAACCGTTCCACGCCTGGCGTGGGTCTACCGACGGCCCGTTCTGTAGAGCCGAGCCCACGCTCGGCTACGGTTGGGGCCAGGCGCGAAGCACAGCCGGGCATGAGCTCGGCTCTACAGGAGAGTGCCGCAGGAATCGTTCCGTGATGGCGGGCGCGCGTGGCCCGGTGTCAGCCGGGCGGGTATTGCGGCGGCGGGCTCTGTGCCAGTTCCACCCGCGGCCGGGGCAGGTCGTGCAGCTGCATGAAGCGCGCCGCATCGACCGGGCGGCCCAGCAGGTATCCCTGCAGGAAGTCGCAGCCCAGGCGTTCCAGGTAGGCGCGCTGCGCGGCGGTCTCCACGCCCTCGGCGACGATGTCCATGTCCAGCGCATGGCCCAGCGCCACGATCGCCGAGACGATCACCACGTCTTCGGCACTGTGTTCCAGGTCGCGCACGAACGCATGGTCGATCTTGATCTCGGTGGCCGGCAGCCGCTTCAGGTACAGCAGGCTGGAATAGCCGGTTCCGAAATCATCGATGGAGATGCCCACGCCCAGCGCCGACAGCGCCTGCAGCAGGCGAAGACTGGTATCGGTATCGCGCATGACGGTGCTTTCAGTGATCTCCAGCACCAGGTGGCGCGGGGCAATGCCATGGCGCTCGATCACCTCGCGCACATCCTGCAGCAGGTGCGGCGAACTGAACTGCACCGGCGACAGGTTCACCGACATCGACCAGCTTTCATGCCCGGCGTCGTGCCAGCGCCGCAGCTGCTGGCAGGCCTGGTCCAGCGCCCAGCGCCCGATCTCGTTGATCGCACCGCTGCGCTCGGCCAGGCGGATGAAGCGGTCGGGGGGAATCAGGCCGTGTTCCGGATGGCGCCAGCGGATCAGCGCTTCGGCGCCGGCCACCTTCTGCGTGGCCACGCGGATCTTCGGCTGATAGTGCAGGAACAGCTGCTCGCTGCCGATGGCGCGGCGCAGGTCGGCCAGCAGCCGGAACTGCTGCTCGGCGCTGTCGTTCATCCAGTCGGCGAACAGCACGAAGGCGTTGCGTCCGGACTCCTTGGCCTGGTACATCGCCGCATCGGCGAAGGCCATCAGCTGGCGCTCGCTGGCGGCGTGGTCCGGGCAGATCGCCACGCCGATGCTGGCGGTCACCTGCAGTTCGTTGTCCGGCAGCAACGGGCCGCTGCCCACCGCCTGCAGGATGCGCCGGGCCAGGGTCGGCAGGTCCTCGTCGTGCTCGATGCGCACCACCAGCACGAACTCGTCGCCGCCCAGCCGTGCCAGCATATCGTGCGGGCGCAGCAGCTGGCGGGTGCGTTCGGCCACCGCCACCAGCAGCGCATCACCGGCCTGATGGCCGTAGGCATCATTGACCTGCTTGAAGCCGTCCAGGTCCATGAACATCACCGCGAAGCGGTTGCCGCCCTGTTCGGCCTCGGCCAGTGCCTGCACGATGCGCCGCTGCAGCAGCAGGCGGTTGGGCAGGCGGGTGAGCGGATCGTGCAGCGCGGCCTGGGTCAGTTCCTGCTGCGCGTCGGTCAACGAGGTGCTCAGCATCGAATTGCGCAGCCGCAGCAGTTGCGCTTCCACGCGCTGGTCCAGCCATGAGACCACCAGCACCACGGCCAGGATCGCCACGGTCAGCACCACCACCAGCATCGCCAGCCACTCGTTCTGCAGGCCATCGCCGACCGCCGCGCCACAGACGCTGCCTTCCGGGAAGCGCGCAGCGGCCATGCCGGTGTAATGCATGCCGACGATGGCCAGGCCGAGCAGGCCCGCCGCCGCCAGTCGATCACCGATGCGGGTGCGCTGGGCGCGCAGCCGGAACGCCACGTACAGCGCGGTCCAGGAGGCAGCCACCGCCACCATCAGCGAGAACAGCAGCCAACCCGGGTCGTAGTCGATGCCCGGCTGCATGCGCATTGCAGCCATGCCAACGTAATGCATGCCGGCGATGCCGGTGCCCATCAGCAGGGCGCCGACCGCCAATCGCGGGTGGGGCAGGGTGCGCAGCGAGACCAGCCACAGCGCGAACACCGATGAGGCGATGGCAAGCGCAAGCGAGAGCAGGGTGATGGGAAGGTCGTAGCCCAATGGGATGGGCAGGTCGAAAGCCAGCATGCCGATGAAATGCATCGACCAGATGCCCAGGCCCATGGCGAAGCCACCGCCCAGCCGCCACCACCAGGCCGCGCCCCTGCCCGGGGCGGTCACCGTGCGCCCGGCCATCGCCAGCGCGGTGTATGAAGCCATCACGGCGACCAGCAGCGAGATCGCCACCAGCCACGGGTTGTACGTGCCTACCAGCATTCGTCAGTCTCCCGGACCTGCCTGTCGACGGAAACCACGGTGGGGCATGCATGAGGCAGGCCGACGCACGACGCCGGCCATGTGCGGCATCCCCCCGGTTGCCGCGCATTCACTCTAACGCGCAGACCGGGGGGGACTTCAAGCGGCAATACGTGAAATTGCGCCTCTGTAGAGCCGAGCCCATGCTCGGCTGCCTTCGGCAGGAGCGGCAGCCGAGCATGGGCTCGGCTCTACAGAAACAAATGCATGGCAAGCAGTAGAACGTGATGATCGGGTCAGTGTGTGACCGCGTCCGCAGCCTGGAAGGCGGCGTCGAACAGGCGCTGTACCGGCGGCCCCATTTCCCCGGCCAGCAGGGCCAGCAGGAACAGGCCCAGCAGCAGCGAGACCGGCAGGCCCAGCTGGATCGGATTCAGCGCAGGGGCGGCACGCGCCAGTACGCCGAAGGCCAGGTTCACCGCCAGCATCGCCACGGTGAGCGGAATGGCCAGCGTCAGCGCGCCGCGCAGCACGGTCAGCAGGAAGGTCGGGGCGATGCTGAAGAAGGCGTGCGGGTCCGGCAGCGGGGCGCCGATCGGCAGTGCGCGGTAGCTGTCGACCAGCAGCGAAATCAACGCCAGGTGGCCGTTGGCGGTGAAGAACAGCAGGCCGAACAGCAGGTAGAACCACTGGCCGATCACACCCGAAGTGCCACCGCGCAGCGGGTCGCTCATCTGCGCGAAGGCCAGGCCGGTGCCCTGCGCGATCAGTTCGCCGGCCATCGCACCGGCTTCGAATACCAGCCGCAGCATGAAACCGATGGAAACGCCGATGGCCAGTTCGCGCGCGATGGTCAGCACCGTAGCCGCGTCGAAGCCGGTCCAGTCCGGTACCGGTGGCAGCAGCGGCGCCAGTGCAATGGCCAGGGTGCCGGCCAGTACCACGCGCACCCGCGACGGCACCGCACGCGTGCCGACCATGGGCATGGCCATGGCCACCGCGCCGATGCGCAGCATGGTCCACAGCACGGTGCCGATCATGCCGAAGGCCTGCAGGCCGTCGGCCGCCATCTGTGTCGCGGCGTCCATCGAAGTGCGTGTCCTAGCCGATCAGGTGCGGAATGCGCTGGAACAGCAGCGTGGTGAATTCAACCAAGTGGCCGATCAGCAGGCTGCCCAGCGCGAACAGCACCGCGGTCAGCGCTGCCGCCTTGGCGACGAAGGCGATGGTCGGTTCATTGAGCTGGGTTGCAGCCTGCACGACACCGACCACCACGCCCACCACCAGTACGGTGAGCAGCAGCGGGCCGGCCACCCACAGCACGGTGATCAGGCCGCCACGCAGTTCGGTCAAGGCAAGTTCGGGAGACATTCGGGTTCCACCTTCATATATAGAGTCGAGCCATGCTCGACTGTCTTTCAATCGCGCCGGATCGCGTCACGCGGGATTGAAGCTGGCCGCCAGCGTGCCCACGGTCAGCACCCAGCCATCCACCAGCACGAACAGCAGGATCTTGAACGGTGCCGACACCAGCATCGGCGACAGCATCATCATGCCCATGGACATCAGCACGCTGGCGACGACCAGATCGATGATCACGAACGGAATGAAGATCAGGAAGCCGATCTCGAAAGCGGTCTTCAGTTCGCTGGTGACGAACGAAGCGACCAGCACCGGGAACGGGATCGCATCGGGGCTGGCGTAGGTGCCGTGCCCGGCGATGCCGGCGAAGGTCATCAGGTCGGTCTCGCGGATCTGCGCCAGCATGAACCCGCGCAGCGGCTGCGTGGTCAATGTCCAGGCGGTCTGGAAGTCGATGTCGCCGTTGAGATAGGGCGCCATGCCCGTGCTCCACGCCTTGTCCCAGGTCGGCATCATCACCATCGCGGTGAGGAACAGGGCCAGGCCCAGCAGTACCTGGTTGGACGGCGTCTGGCCGGTACCCAGTGCCTGGCGCAGCAGGCCCAGCACGATGATGATGCGGGTGAACGAGGTCAGCACCAGCAGCATCGACGGGATCAGGGTGATCGCGGTCATCAGCAGCAGGGTCTGCAGCGGCAGGCTGACCGGCTGGCCGCCGATCTTGCCGACGTTGACGTCCGGCAGCGGGGTGGCCGGGGCGCCGGGCGCGGCGAACGCCAGCACCGGCAACAGGCACAGGGCAAGCAACAGCAGCCACGGCATCAGGGTGGCAACACGGGTACGGGTGACACGCATGTCAGGGGTCCTTGCGCAGCCGCTGCTGCAGCAGCTGGGCGAAATTCGGCAGGTTCTTGAAATCCGGCACGCGCACCGGCGCCGGTGCCGGCAACGGTTCGGGCAGGGTATGCAGGGTGTTGATGCCGCCGGCAGTGACGCCCAGCAGCAATTGCTGGCCGTTGACCTCCACCACCACCACGCGCTCCTTGGCGCCGACGCTGAGGCTGGCCACCAGCTTCATGCCTTCGGCCGGGCGGAAGCCGCTGCAGGGCATGCGCTTGAGCAGCCAGCCCAGGCCGATCACCAGCGCCAGCACCGCCAGCAGCGCCAGCACCGCACCGAACAGGCTGGGTGCGGCGGCCGCGTGCTGGCCGACCTGCGGGCCGATCGGCGCTGCGGTCTTGCCGACCGCCAGCAGGGTGGAGGCCAGCAGGCTCAACGCAGTCTCCGGATCCGCTCGCTCGGGCTGACCACGTCGGTCAGGCGCACGCCGAAGCGGTCATTGATCACCACCACTTCGCCGTGGGCGATCAGGGTGCCGTTGACGAACACGTCCAGCGATTCGCCGGCACCGCGCTCCAGTTCCACCACTGAACCCTGGTTGAGCTGCAGCAGGTTGCGGATCGGCAGGCGGGCACGACCGACTTCCAGCGACAGGGTCACCGGCACATCGAGGATCACGTCCAGGTTCAGGTCCGGACCGTTGGCCTCGTCGGCCTGCAGGCTGCTGAACTGGGCCGGGGTCGGTTCGAGGGCGTCGATATCGTTCATTGCGGGTCTTCCTGGATGACGGGTACGCGCGGGCGGGTGCCCGGCGGATGGGTAGCGGTGATCTTCACGGCGTTCATGCCGTTGGCGATGCCGAACTCGCCGGTGAACACAGGGATGTTCTCCACGCACAGCGGCACCTGCGGGCTCAGCTCGATCGGCAGGATGTCGCCGACCTTCAGCTGGGTCAGGTCGCGCAGGGTCATGCGCTTGCTGGCCAGTACGCTGGACAGGGTGACTTCGGCGATGTTGAGCTGCTCGCGCAGGGTCTTGCCCCAGCTCTCGTCGCGGTCGTTGCGGTCGCTCTGGATGCCGGCGTCGAGCAGTTCGCGGATCGGTTCCAGCATCGAGTAGGGCAGGGTGACGTGGATGTCACCGCCGCCGCCGTCGAGCTCGACGTGCAGGCGGCACACCACCACGTACTCGCGCGGGGTCACGATGTTGGCGAAATGCGGGTTGATCTCCGAGTTGATGTACTCGAAGTCGACGTCCATCACCGGTGCCCACGCTTCGCGCAGGTCGGCGAAGGTCTGCTTCAGCAGCAGGTGGATCACCCGCATTTCGGTGGCCGTGAATTCGCGGCCCTCGATGCGGGTCGGGTAGCGCCCGTCGCCGCCGAAGAAGTTGTCGACGATGGCGAACACCAGGGTCGGCTCGAACACGATCAGGCCGGTACCGCGCAGCGGCTTGAAGCGGATCAGGTTCAGGTTGGTCGGCACATACAGCGAGTGCATGTAGTCGTTGAACTTGATCAGTTCGATGCCGCGCACCGACAGCTCGGCCGAGCGCCGGATCAGATTGAACAGGCCGATCCGCCACAGGCGCGCGAAGCGCTCGTGGACCATTTCCAGGGTCGGCATGCGACCACGGATGATGCGGTCCTGGCTGGCGAAGTCGTACGAGCGCGCTTCGCCTGACGGGGGTTCCGCATCGGTCTCGACCGCGCCGCTGTCCACGCCGTGGAGCAGGGCATCGATCTCGTCCTGGGACAGCAGATCATTCATCGGGGGGCCTTACTGGGTCACGAAGCTGGTGAACAGCAGATCGTCGGCGCCGTTGCTGCCGGTCTCGGCCTTGAGCACCTTCTGCACCTCGACCAGCGAACTGGCCTGCAGCTTCTGCTTGCCGGCGACATCGGCGATCTGGTCCGGGCTGACCTGCGAGAACAGCATCAGCAGGCGCGCGCGGATGGCCGGGGCATGGGTCTTGATCGCTTCCAGCGCGGCCGGGTCGCGGGTCATCAGCTGGACCTCCAGCTGCAGGTAGCGCGGGCCGTCGACCGGGCCATTGAGGTTGACCACGAACGCCGGGTCCAGCGCGAAGTACTGTGCCGGGGCCGGGGTCGCGCTCTTCTTGGGCGCCTGCGCGGTCTTCTCTTCGTGCTTGGACTGGGTGAAGAACCACACGCCGCCACCAGCGGCAGCGGCGGCCAGTACGGCCACCAGTGCGGTGATCAGGATCGGACTACGCGGCTTGGCGGCCTTGTCCTTCTCGGCGGTCTTCTTGGTTTTGTCAGCGGCTGCGGCCACGGGGTGAAGCTCCTGAGGGTTGCTTCACCGGGATATGCAAGGGGTGTGCCGAAGGCTGGGCCCGCAGGGTGCGACGGAATTCCGTCGGGGTGCAGGTAGGGCCGTGCGGAGCAAGCTCAGCACCCACCAACGCAATACGGGGAGGTGCCGACCGCCTGCCCTGGTGGGTGCCAACCTTGGTTGGCACACCTGTCAGGCGTAGGCGTCCAGCAAGCCGCGCTGGCGGATCAACTGCGCGGACGACACGCTGGCATCGCCCGGCGTCGGTTCTCCGTCGCCGGTCATGCCGCCGCCACCGGGTTGTCCCGACGCATTGCCGTCACCACCAGACGCGTGGTGGCCGACATCGGCGTGAGCCAGCTGGAAGCCCTGTTCGCCCAGCAGCTCGCGCAGGCGCGGCAGGCTGCTTTCCAGTGCCTGGCGCACGTCCACGTGCGGGCTGCTGAAGCTGGCATGCACCTTGTCGCCGTTCAACTGCAGGCGCACGTCGACCGGCCCCATGTCGTCCGGGCTCAGGCGGATGTGGGCATGGCCGATCTTCTGGTCGGCCAGCCAGCCCAGGCGTGCGCCGATGGCCTGGTCGAAGCCATCGTCACCCAGCACGGGCTTGGGCGTGGGTTCGCCATTGAAGATCGCGTTGCCGGTGGCGAGCGCCGCCTTCAGGTCCTGCACGGCGGCGGCTGCCGGTGCGTGCAGCAACGGTGTATTTGCGCGGTCGCCAACGGCGGCCACGTCACTGCCTTCGCCGCGCTCGCTGCGCTTGCCGGGCAGGATCATCGCCGGCAATGGCAGCGCGGTGGCATCCTCCGCGCTGGTCGCCGCCGGTTTGCCGTCGGCCGCCACGGGGGCTGCGGTTGCCGCTGCCGGCGCGGCTGCAGGCAGTGTCGGGGTCGCGGCGGGGGCAGTGGTGGATAGCGCCGTACCGTCGCTGGCCAGTGACGGTGCAGCGCTGCCCGCCAGAGCGACGGCCGGATCGGCAGGCGTCGGCATCGCCAGCACCAGGCCGGCCAGGCCGATCGGTGGCCACGGGGCGTCCTCGGTCGCGGCGGGCTTGTCCTTGTCGGTGCCGGGTCCAGCCGCGGGCGGGGCAACGGGCGGTAGCGGCGGCGTTTCGGCAGTTGCCGCTTCCGCGTCCGCGCTGCGTTCGCCCGGTGCCTGGCCATTGCTGTCGGCGGTCGATGGCTGGCTGGGCGTGGACGGCGTCGGTGTGGTAGCGCTGCCGGCAGGCGCGGGCGCGGAGGGCGCACCGCCCTGCAGCAGCTGGCTGAAGTCCTTTGCGCCTTCGCTGCGCGCGGCGCGTGCGGCACTGTTGCTGGTGGCGGGCGTGGCCGGGTTGGCGCTGCTGGCGAGCGGGGCGGGCATCACGGGCGGCCTCCCTGCTCGGCGCCGTCCTGGTCTTCGGCCTGCACCAGGCGCGCGCGCCGCGCGCCAATGTCGTCCATCTCGCGCTGGTCGCGGCGGTCGGTCACCACCTTTTCCTGCGCGCGGTAGCTGGCGGCCAGCTGCTCCAGCACCGCCTTGTCACGGCTGGCCAGGATCAGCCGCGCGCGCTCGGCCTCCACTTTTTCGCGGTTGCCGTTGACCGTGGCCTGCTGCTGCTCGACCGCACTGTCCAGGCGATCAAGGAAGGCGCGGCGGTTCAGCAGCTGTGCCGGGCTGGTCGCTGCCATCTGGGCGTTGGCGTACTCCTCGGCATAGCGGCGCAGTTCGTCCAGGCGCGACAGATGGGTGTCGAGCACGCGCTGGCGTTCGGCCAGGTCGCGGGCGACCGCGTCCTCGTGTTCCTGGGCCCGCTTGAGCAGGGGATCGATGCGCTTGGACTGGTTCATGGCTTAACTCTCTTGTTCCACCAGGCGCTGCAGCGCCGCCTGGCTGTGCGGGAGATCTGCGGCCTTGGCAACGTCCTGGCCGAGGAACTCCATGATTTCCGGCCAGCGTTCCAGGGCTTCGTCGGTGGCCGCGTCGTTACCACGCTGGTAGGCACCGATCGCGATCAGGTCACGGTTGGCCGAGTAGGCCGAGACCAGTCGCTTCAACTTGCGGATGCGCAGGCGCCACGGCTCGTCGGCGATTTCCGTGACCACGCGGCTGACCGACGATTCGACGTCGATGGCCGGGTACAGGCCGCTGTCGGCCACCCGGCGCGAGAGCAGGATGTGGCCGTCGAGGATCGCGCGTGCGGCGTCGGCGATCGGATCCTGCGGATCATCGCCTTCGGTCAGTACGGTGTAGAACGCGGTGATCGAGCCGCGGCCCTTTGCGCCGTTGCCAGCGCGTTCGACCAGCGCCGGCAGCTTGGCGAACACCGAGGGCGGGTAACCGCGGGTGGTCGGTGGTTCACCGACCGACAAGCCGATCTCGCGCTGCGCCTGGGCGAAGCGGGTCAGCGAGTCCATCAGCAGCAGCACGTTCAGGCCCTGGTCGCGGAACCACTCGGCGATGGCGGTGGCACGGTAGGCACCGTGCAGGCGCGCCAAGGGTGGCCGGTCGGCGGGGCTGGCCACCACCACGGCGCGGCGCAGGCCTTCCTCGCCCAGCGTGGTCTCGACGAAATCGCGTACTTCGCGGCCTCGTTCACCAATCAGGCCGACCACGATCACGTCGGCAGCGGTGTAGCGGGTCATCATGCCCAGCAGCGTCGACTTGCCGACGCCGGAACCGGCGAACAGGCCGACACGCTGCCCGCGGCCGATCGGCAACAGCGCGTTGATCGCGCGCACGCCCACGTCCAGCGGCTGGGTGATCGGTTCACGCGCCAACGGATTGATCGACACGCCGGCCATGCCGACATGCCCTTCTGCGCGGATCGGGCCCTTGCCATCCAGCGGCACGCCGTCGCTGTCGATGACGCGGCCGAGCAGGCCTTCACCCACTTCCACGCCGCCACGCCGCGCCGACGGTACCACGCGGGCGTTGGGCAGCAGGCCGTGCAGTTCGGCGCTGGGCATCAGGTAGGTGCGCTCACCGGCAAAGCCGACCACTTCGGCATCGACCCAGCCACCATCGACCACTTCCACCTTGCAGCTGGCGCCCAGCGGCGCCTCGCAGCCGACCGCTTCCAGGGTGAGCCCGACCGCGCGGCGCAGCACGCCCTCGCGGATCAGCCCACGGCCATGCGCGGTATCCACGCGCAGGCCGTCCAGGCGGCGGGCCAGGCGCAGGTTGCGGGCCACGGCCCAGTCGGCCGGCGGCGGCGTCGTTTGCGGTGCGGCGCTCATGCCGTCGCCCCGGTCTGGCGGATCACCGCATCCAGCGCACCGCGCAGGCGGGCCTCCAGGGTGCCGTCGATGCGTACGGCTTCGGCGTGCACGCGCAGGTCGCCACGGCTGAGGCTGGTATCCGGTACCAGGCGCTGCGCCGGCGACAGGTTCAGCAGCGGGGCAAGCGCGGCGATGTCATCCGGGTGCAGCCGCACTTCCACCTCGCGGGTGCTGCCGCCCACGGCGTCAATCGCTTCGCCGACCAGCTGCGCCAGCAGTGCCGGCTCGGCCTCGTAGGCGCGGCCGACCAGCGCGCCGGCGATGCGCACCGCCAGTTCACCAAGGGCGCCGACCACTTCGTTCTCCAGCCGCACCAGCGGCCGGCTGAAGTTGTCGAGGATGCCTTCGATCTGCGCGGCGAGGCGACGCACCTCCGCCTGGCCCTGGCCGTACCCTTCGGCATGGCCCTGATCGAATCCTTCCTTCTCCGCGCTGTCCTGGATCGCCTGGATTTCCTCCAGGGTCGGCAGCTGCAGCGGCGGCTCCGGTTCGTGTTCCGGGTCCGGCTCGGTGAGTTCGAACGCGTCCTCCTGCTCCAGCGCCGGTTCGGGCTGGGCCAGCAGGTCCGGGGCAAGCCAGCGCACGACGTTGCTCACAGCATGGCCTCCGCGCTGCCGCCGATGGTGACGGTGCCTTCATCGGCCATGCGCTTGACGATGGCCAGGATCTCGCGCTGCGCGCCTTCCACGTCGGACAGGCGCACCGGCCCGCGGGCTTCCATGTCTTCCAGCAGGATCTCGGCCGCGCGCTGCGACATGTTGCGGGTGATCTTGTCGCGCACCTTGATGTCGGCGCCGCGCAGGGCCAGGCCCAGGCGCTCGCCGCTCACCTCGCGCAGCACCAGCTGCATCTCGCGGTCGTCCAGGTCGACCAGATCGTCGAACACGAACATCAGGTCCTGGATGCGGTTGCTCAACGGCGCATCGATGCGGGCGATTTCGCCCAGGATCGCCTGGTCCTGGCCGCTGTCCATGAAGTTCAGGATGTTGGCCGCGCACTGCACGCCACCGATGTTCGACGACTTCAGGTTCTGGTTGCCGGCGAACTGGCGCTCCATGATCTCGTTGAGTTCATTGAGCGCGTTCGGCGGAATGCCGTCGAGGGTAGCGATGCGCAGCAGCACGTCCACGCGGGTACGGTCCGGCAGCAGCTTCAGCGCGTCGGCGGCCTGGTCGGTTTCCAGGTGCGCCATCACGATGGCGATGATCTGCGGGTGCTCGTTGCGCACCAGGTCGGCCACCGCACGCGGGTCCATCCACTTCAGCGCGTCCAGGCCGGTGGTGTTGCGGCCGAGCAGGATGCGGTCGATCAGGTTGCCGGCCTTCTCGCTGCCCAGCGCCTGCACCAGCATGTTGCGGATGTAGTCGTCCGAGCCAACGCCGAGTGAGGTCTTCGAGCCCAGCTCCTGGCCGAACTGGTCCATCACCCGCTCCACCTGCTCGCGGGTGATGTCGGTCATGGTGGCCATGGCGATGCCGATTTTCTGCACCTCCTTGGGTTCCATGTGGCGCAGCACTTCGGCCGCGTCCAGCTCACCCAGCGAAAGCAGCAGTACGGCGGCGCGCTGCACGCCAGTCAGTGCGGCCTCAGTCATTTGCTACCCAACCCTTGACCACCTGGGCCACGCGCTTGGAGTCGGTCTTCACGGCTTCACGCGCCATCCGCAATCGTTCCTCATATGAATCCACCGGCAGGGCCAGTGCTTCCGGCCCGCCCAGGCTGGCCCGGTCAGCGCCCAGCGCCGGCAGCGGCATGCCATCGTCATCGACCAGCTGCACGTCCGCGGTATGCGGCTCGAGTGCCTGTTCGTCGTTCTTCCTGCTCTGGCCGGTGATCGCGCGCAGCGCCGGACGCAGCACGCCGAACAGCAGCGCCAGCACCACCACCGCGCCAAGCAGCATGCGGCCGGCATCGTGCACCCACGGCAGCTCCCACCACGACGGGCCTTCGACCGGCGTGGTGTCACGCACGAACGGGGCATTCATCACCGACACGGTGTCGCCACGCTCGGCGTTGAAGCCGACGGCCTGCTTGACCAGCGCTTCGACGCGGGTCAGTTCGGCAGCCGACAGCGGCTGCGGGCTCATCTTGCCGTTGGCGCCGGCGCGCGGCACGTTGTCCACCAGCACCGCCACCGAGACGCGCTTGATGCGGCCGGCCGGCTGGCGGGTGTGCTGCAGGGTGCGGTCCAGCTCGTAGTTGCGGGTCGCGTTCTTGCTGCTTTCGGTCGGGGCCTGCGCGGTGGCCGGTGCGGCCTGCTGGCCCGGCGGGCTGTTGCTGGTCGCACCCGGCACGCCCTGCGGGCCCGGCGTGCTGGTGGTGTTCTCGCTCATCTGCTCGCTGCGCAGCTTCTGCGGCTCGCCGTTGTAGAGCTCGCGGGCTTCCTCGGTCACCGAGAAATCCATGTCCACGCTCACTTCCGGGTTGACGCGGCCGGGGCCGGTCATCGGTTCCAGCAGTTCGCGGATGCGCTGGTTGAACGAAGTTTCCTGGCGGCGCACCTGCTCGAACTGGGCCGCGTTGACCGCCGCCTCGCTGTTCGGGTCGGTGATGCTGAGCATGCGCCCGCTCTGGTCGACCACGGTCACCCGTTCCGGCGCGAGGTCCGGAATGCTGGCGGCGACCATGTGCACGATGGCATCGACCTGGCTGCGCTCCAGCTGCTGGCCGCCACGCAGTTCCAGGGTGACCGAGGCGCTGGCCACGTCACGCTGGCGGGTGAACGCGCTGGGCTTGGGAATGGCCAGGTGCACGCGCGAATCGCGCACCGGGCGCAGCGTGTTGATGGTGCGCGACAGCTCGGTTTCCAGCGCGTGCTGGTAGCGCGCGCTTTCCACGAACTGGCTGACACCAAAGCCCGGGTCGCGTTCCATCAGCTCGAAGCCCAGCTTGCCGCTGTCGGTCAGGCCGGAGCCGGCGAGCTTCAGGCGGGCATCATGCAGGTTCTTTTCCGGCACGGTGATGCCACCGGTGGCCGGGTCGAGCGCGAACGGAATCTGCGCGGCGCGCAGCAGGTCGGTCGCTTCAGCGGTCGCCTTCTGGTCCAGGCCGGTGTACAGCGGGACCATGCCCGGCTTCTGTGACCAGAAGAACACGGACAGGCCTGCCGCCACCGCCACCGCGATCATCGCCATCAGGCCCAGCCGACGGGTGATCTGCAGACTCTGCAGGCGGTCGAACCATTGCCCGGCCTTCTCGGCGTTCAGGCTGTCCTTGGAGAGCGTCAGTGCCATGCGTCAACGTTCCTTACAGCGGCATGTTCATCACGTCCTGGTAGGCCTGGACGAGACGGTTGCGGACTTCCACGGTGGCGCGGAAGGCGATCTGGGACTGCTGCGAGGCGACCATCACCTTGGCCAGGTCGGCGCTGGGGTCGCCCATTTCGAAGGCCTTGGCGAGGGCGCCGGATTTCTGCTGCGCGTCGTTGACGCCGGCAATCGCACCACGCAGGGTTTCGGTGAAGCTGGCCGGCTGCACCTGCGGCGCATCCAGCACCGTGCCCGGCAGGGCATTGCTGCGCGGCGTTTCGCCCAGCGGGTTGAGCGCCGGCTGTCCCATCTGGGTCTGATAGGAGCGGATCTGCGAAAGGATCGAAGTGACGGAGTGGGACATCTGCAACGGTTCCAGAAACAGGGATGGGGTTGTCTGCTGGAGCCAGTGCAAGTGCCGTGCCGAAACCGGTTTTCGATTCAGTGAAGTGAGGAGGTTGGGTGTGCGTGCGGGGTTGCACCCCGCGCCCCGCGGTAGTGCCGGCCGCTGGCCGGCAACCTCAACGGCAACGGCCGAAGCCGGAGCCGGAGCCGGAGCAACAGCAGAAGCGGGTCTACTGAGGGATGGCGGGGTGGGTCCGGTTACGGGGGACGCCGTAAATCCGTCCATGGAGGCTCGGTCGCGCCATCCATGGCGCTCACGCCCCCGCAACCGGACCCCCCCCCGCCTTCGACAGGTGGCCGCGATCTGTTGGAACCTGCTGCTGATGGTGGGTGCCGACCGTTGGTCGGCACGGGCTCTGACCCCATTGGCGGCGCCATTTAACCGGCGTCGGTTTTCTGGCCTATGGCTGCAGGGTCCATCGGCCGGAATTCTGGCGCTGGCGCGGTGCGATGGGGCCGTCATGCTGGGTGTAGATGAAACGGCCTTGGCGGTCGCTCTGGCACGTCAGCAGCAGGGTGTAGTGGGCGGGGCCGGCCGGGTGGGCCTCGGTCATCTGGATTTCCGCGATATGCGGGGCCAGGCGCTGGTAGCGGTAGCTGCCGCCGATGCGGCGGTCGGTGCCGAGGATGTCCAGCACGTACTGGCTGCCAGCAAAGCTGAGCTGCACCATGCGTCCGGCGTTGGGGTTGTCCGGGGCGTACAACGGGTCGCTGAGGTTGGTGAACTGGCGTTGGTCGAGCGTGGCGGGCAGGGTGCAGTTGGCCGCGGTGGCCAGGGCCGGGCAGAGCAGGACGGCGAGCAGGATCAGGTGATGCATGGTGGGACCTCCTTGGGATGTCCCTGCCATGCTCCGCAGTGCGATTCCGTTGTCTCTAGGAAAACGTGCAAATGCAATGGGGTCAGATCCCTTTCCGCAGGAAAGGGATCTGACCCCGGGCACCACAAACACCAACGCCCGGGTAAGCCCAGGCGTTCGTGCCCCCTTCATGCGGGTCGCGCGCTTCAGCCGGCCAGTTCGGCCTGCTCGCGCTCGATGCCGTACTTGCGCAGCTTTTCCACCAGGGTGGTGCGGCGCAGGCCAAGCAGCTGGGCGGCGTGGGCGACCACGCCCTGGGTGCGTTCCAGTGCTTCGTTGATCAGCCCCAGTTCGATGTTGGCCATGTGGTTGCGCAGGTCCAGGCCGTCGTCGGGCAGTGCCGCCGGTGCCGCCGGGCGATTGACGGCGATGCCGTGCTCCAGCGCCGGCTGGTTGCCGCTGCCGGGCGTGTGGAACGAGAAGCTGCGCAGGTCCAGGCGTTCTTCGCTGGCAACCGGCGCTGCAGGTACCGCTGCGGCCACCGCTGCCAGCGCGGCATCGCCACGATAGCGGGCCGGCAGGTCCTGCACGCGCACCGAGCCGCCCGGATGCAGCACCGCCAGGCGCTCGACCAGGTTGGTCAGCTCGCGCACGTTGCCCGGCCACTCGTAGCCGGCCAGGGCCTGCAGGGCTTCCGGGGTGAAGCGCACTTCGCCACGGCCGGTGCGGGCCAGCTGCGCGGCGATGGTTTCCACCAGCGCCGGCAGGTCTTCGCGCCGTTCGCGCAGCGCGGGCACGTCGATCGGGAACACGTTGAGGCGGTAGAACAGGTCCTCGCGGAACTTGCCCTCGGCGATGCGGGTCTCCAGGTCGCGGTGGGTCGCGGCCACCACGCGCACGTTGCAGCGGATGGTCTGGTTGCCGCCAACGCGCTCGAAACTGCGTTCCTGCAGCACGCGCAGCAGCTTCACCTGCATCGGCAGGCTCATGTCGCCGATTTCGTCGAGCAGCAGGGTGCCGCCCTCGGCCATTTCAAACCGGCCCTTGCGCGCGGTCAGTGCGCCGGTGAAGGCGCCCTTCTCGTGGCCGAACAGTTCGCTTTCCAGCAGGTCGGCCGGAATGGCGCCACAGTTGATTGCCACGAACGGGCCATCACGGCGCGGCGAGCGCTGGTGGATGGCGCGCGATACCACTTCCTTGCCGGTGCCGGATTCGCCCAGCACCAGCACGGTGGTGTCGAACGCGGCCACCTGCTCGATCATGGTGCGCAGCGCGGTGACCGCCGGGCCGTTGCCGGTCGGGCCTTGATCCTGCGCGGCGCCGGCCTGGTGCTCGGCATCCAGGCGCTTGAGGCTGGCGCGGCGCAGCAGGGCTTCCATCTGCGCGTGGCGCAGCGGCGTTTCCAGCGGCCAGATGTTGGCCTCGTGCAGACCGTGCTGCTGGGCAAACGCTGCAGCATCACCATCGGCCAGCAGCACCGGCGGCGGCAGGCTGCTGCCGCCCAGCCAGTGGTACAGCGCGGTACTGGCGGCGCTGTCATCCAGGCTGCCGACGATCACTGCCATCCAGTCGTTCTGGCGCTGGCGGCCCAGGTCGAAGTCGGCCGCGTCGGACACCCAGCGCGGGTTGAAGTCCATGAATTCCAGCAGGGCAACGGTGCGCTCTGCGCGCACGGCGTCGTTGTCCAGCACCAGGATGCGCGATTCGCTCACGATCGATCCTCCCTGAGGCCTTCCAGGATCGGCATGACTTCCTGGATGTAGGACAGCTTGCTGACAAAGTTGTCGGCGCCGGCGCGCAGCGCGTGTTCGCGGTGCTCGGCGTCGTCGAAGTGGCTGGCGATCACGATGTACGGTGCATCGTCCTGCGACTTGATCAGGCGGGTGGCCTGCAGGCCGCCCATTTCCGGCATCGCCAGGTCCATCAGCACCACCTGCGGGCGCAGCGTTTCCGAGCGCTCGATCGCTTCCAGGCCGTTGCCGGCACTGCCGACGATCTGCAGCCAGTCGATCTTGCGGAAATGGCGCATCGCCGCGTTGATGAAGCCCTCGTGGTCATCGACCAGCAGGACCGTGAGCTTGTTCATGTCCAACATCCTTTTCAGCCCACCCGGGCCAGCTGGGGTTGCCTGGCGCTGAGCCGGCGCCGTTCGCGGGCCGGGGCGATATCCAGTTGTTCTCGGTATTTTGCGACGGTTCGGCGGGCAATGTTCACCCCCTGGCGTGACAGCAGGCCGGCAATGGCCTCATCGGCCAGCGGCCGGCCGGCCGGTTCGGCGTCGATCAGGCGGCGGACCATGGCCTTCACCGCCTGGCCGGAGACGCTGGCGCCTTCCAGGCGCACGGCGAAGAAGTGCTTCAGTTCGAAGGTGCCGCGCGGGGTCTGCAGGAACTTGCCGGTGGTGATGCGCGAGACGGTGGACTCGTGCATGCCGATCTCCTCGGCCACTTCCTTCAGGGTCAACGGCGCCATGGCCTCTTCGCCACGGACCAGGAAGGCGGCCTGGCGCTCGACGATCACCCGCGCGGTGCGCAGCAGGGTGTCGTAGCGCATCGACAGGCCGCGGCTGAACCAGCGCGCCTCCTGCAGCATTTCGCGCAGTGCCGGGGCGGCGTCGCTGGTCTCGGCCAGGGCCTGTTCGTACTGGCTGTTGATCGACACGCGGCGGCTGGTGGCCGGGTTCAGTGCGACCTTCCACTGCCCATCAGCGTGCCAGGCGACCACGTCCGGCACCACCACGGCGTTGCGTTCGGGCAGCAGGCTGTCGCCGGGGCGCGGCTGCAGCGATAGGATCAGGCGCACCGCCTCGCGCACGTCGTCGATCTCGGCGTCGTGCTGGCGGGCGAGGGCGGGGTAGTCGTGGGCCGCGAGCGCGTCGAGCGCGCCATCGAGAATGCGTGCGGCCAGGTGGCGGGCCGGCACCACGCCATGCAGGCTGCGCAGCTGCGCCTGCAGGCCTTCGCGCAGGTCCTGCGCGGCCATGCCGGCGGGCTCGCCATGCAGCAGCTGCTGGCGGATGGCTTCCACGCCGTCGGCAGCGATGTCGAACTGGGCGCTGGCCAGCAGCTGCAGCTGGGCCAGCGGCGCCTGCAGGTAGCCGGCCTCATCGCAGTGGTCCAGCCAGAACGCGGCCACCGCCAGCTGGCGGTCGTCCATGTCCAGCGCCAGGCGCTGCAGCACGCGCAGCTGCGGGTCGGTCGACTCGCCGGCGGCGATGCGCGCCATGCGATCGTCGTCGCCGTCCTGCCAACTGGCGCCGGCCACGTCCCACATCGACGGCTCGGGCAGTTCGTCAAAGGCGGCGGTGTCGAGGGTGGTGGCACTCGCTTCGGTGGCGTCAGCAGCGGGCGCTTCGGCCTCCTCGATCTCCAGCAGCGGGTTGGAGTCCAGCAGGCGCTGGATTTCCTGCTCCAGGTGCAGGCCATCGAGCTGCAGCAGCCGGATCGACTGCAGCAGTTGCGGGGTGAGGTGGAGTTGCTGGCCCAGCTGGGTCGAGAGTGCAGCCTTCATCGTGGTTCCCCGGCACCGCTCCCCGGCGCCTTGTGGAACGCATCTTGCTTTTGATCCGGCGGGGGCGGAATCGGGGGGTTCCTGATGCATTTCGTGGAACTCCCGACAGGGTGTAGGGGAATTCCCTACACCGACGCGGGAAATTGACGAAATGCGTCGCCAAGTCATTGATTTGTGGTGGCGAAGCCGCTTGGCGCGCGCCGGTCGGGGTACGGATTCCTGTCAGGGAATGTCGGGGTGACGGGATGTCGTCGCCGCTGCAGGGTGTCGCGGGGTCAGATCCTTTTCCGCGGGAAAGGGATCTGACCCCGATACCGGCGCCTACTCGAGCTCGTGCTGATGGCGTGCGGCCAGCAGAAGCAGGTCATTGGCGCGGCGGCAGCCCAGCGATTCCATCATCCGCGCGCGGTGGGTCTCCACCGTCTTGACGCTGATGCCGAGATCGGCGGCGATTTCCTTGTTGCTCTCGCCCTTGCCGATGCGGCGCAGGATCTCGCGCTGCCGTGGTGAGAGTGCGGCGATGCCGGTGGGTTTCTCGCGGCCCAGCATCGGCGCCAGCATCTTGGCCGAGATCTGCGGGCTCAGGAACACCTGGCCGGCGTGCGCGGCCCGCAGTGCCAGTTCCAGTTCCTGCGGTGCGGCGTCCTTCACCACGAACCCGACCGCGCCACGATCCAGTGCATCGCGCACGTGGGCGGCATCGTCGTGCATGGTCATCATCACCACCCGGGTACCGGGGGCACGCAGGCGGATGTCGCTGAGCGCTTCCAGGCCGGTGCGGCCCGGCAGCGAGAGGTCCATCAGCACCACATCCGGTGCGTGCTGCAGGGACAGCTGCAGTGCCTGTTCGGCGTTGCTGGCCTCGGCCACGAGCTGCACGTCGGCAAACCCCTGCAGCAGCCGCGCCAGGCCGGCGCGGACAAGGGTGTGATCGTCGACGATGAGAACTCGCACAGGCACGCAGCAGATCCGTGTAGGGGCATCCACCTTAACTTAGCTGAACGGGCGCGCCAAGGGTCGGCCGTACAGCGCCAAGGGGGCGGGTTTCAGCGTGCGCGGCGTGCCTCGGCCACCTGGCGGCGGTGCAGGCGGAACAGGTGCCGCTCCATCGCCATCTCCAGGCCATCGCCCAAACGCTGGAAGCGCAGCCACAGGAAGTGCCCGCCGCTACCGTCGGCGGCTTCTGCGACGACCTCCACCGGCAGGTCGATGTGGTCGGGCAGCCAGTCGCTGGGCTGCAGGCGCACCACGCCGGCCTGGCCGGGGCTTGCGCCACTGCGCGGGCCCAGCTGAAGGCGGATGCCACGGCGCGACCAGCGCACCGGGCGCAGGGTCAGCTCCTGGCCCTGCTGGCGCACCAGCCGGCCGAGCAGCACCATCGCCAGGTCCAGCTTGGCTTCCAGGCGCTGCAGCTGCAGGCTGGCTTCGTTGCGTTCGTCGTGCTCGTCGCCGCGGCTGTCCTCGACCAGTGCCAGGCTGCGCAGCAGGCCTTCGGCGCTGCTGGTGCGGCCGGCCGCGCTGCCCGCCTGGAACTCGGCCGGCAGGGCCAGTTCGCAGCTGAGCGTCTCGTCGAACAGCTCGCTTTCGGCCGGGTGATGCAGCGAGGTGGTCGGCAGCGAGGTCATGCCAGCGATTCTGCCTGCAGATAGGCATGCGCCGCGCGAAGGGAGCGCTGGCCGTCGTTCATCAGTGCGGCCACGGCATCACGGCGCTGGCGCAGCAGGCCGAGCAGACTCTGCTGGCGCTCGAACAGGGCGCTCAGCGGCGCGTGGTCCGCAGCGGTCAGCGGCTGGCTGAGCAGGGCGTGCAGAGTGCTGTCGTGGCCGTCGAGCAGGCTGTCTGCCTGGTCGAGGGATTCTTCGCCCAAGGCTCTCTCGAAGGCATCCAGCTGCGCATGCAGTTCCTGCAGGCTCATGGCGCCACCGCGGCCGGGCGGCGCTGTTCGTGCGGGATCGCGTTCCAGGCGCTGTCGATCTCGCCCAGCAGCTGCAGCGATTCATCCAGCGCGGCACGGTCGTTGTGCAGGTTGGCCTCGGTCAGGCGCTGCAGCACGTAGTCGTACAGCGCCGACAGATTTCCGGCGATCTCGCCACCGGCCTCATGGTCCAGCGAGCCGTTGAGGTGGCCGACGATCGCGCAGACTTCGCCGATCGCCTTGCCCTTGCCGGCCTGGTCACCGCGTTCAAGGCTGGCCAGGGCGCGGCGCACGCGCTCCAGCGCGCCGGCCAGCAGCATCGCCACCAGCTTGTGTGGATCGGCATCGGCGACCGCACTGGTCACCCCCACCTGGCGGTACTGCTCGGCATATTGACGGCTGGAACCGTACATTCGTGATTCTCCTTGCGCGGGGTGCCGTCGGGTGATCGCGGGGACCGGTGCCGACGGCGCGGCGATGATTGCTGTTGCGTCCGTTATCGGTGCATTGCGCGGCAAACTTGAGTGCCGTGCATGTTCCGTCAGCGGTTCAACTGGGCCAGCTGCTGCTGCAGCGCGGTGTTGCTCTGCTGCAGCTTGCCCATCAGGCTGTCCAGCGCCAGGAACTGCTTCTTGTAGCGCTCTTCCACGCTCTTCATGCGCGTGTCGAGGTCCTTGCGGCGCTTGTCGATGTTGTCCAGCGTGGTGTTCAGGCCCTTGGTGCGGGCAACGAAGGCGCCTTCCTTGCCGACCGTGGTGCTGACATAGCCGTCGACCAGCGTGTACAGCTTGCCGGCACCGCCGGTATCACCGGTGATCGCCTGGCGCATCTTCTCCGGCTGGCTGGCCAGTGCGGCGGCAAACTTGGTGGTGTCCAGGATCAGCGTGCCGTCGGCATTGGGATAGCCACGGGTATCCAGGCCGATCGCCTTGGCATCGAGCTTGTCACCGGCCAGGTCCTTGAGCACGCTCGACATCACCGAGCGCAGCTGGCTGGTGGCGCCGCGCATCTGCGCATCGCCGGTCAGCGTGGAGGCTTCCTTGGTCTTGGCGTCGTACTTGGTTTCGGTGTTGATCGCCGCCAGTGCAGCGTTGTAGGCGGTGACGAACTCCTGCATCACCTTGGTGGCTGCCGCAGTGTCCGTGCTGATGGTCACCGTGCTGGTGCCCGGCATCTTCAGGTTCAGGGTCAGGCCCGGAACCGCATCGGCCACGGTGTTGCTGGCGCTGACGACCTTCACACCATCGATGGTCAGCTCGGCGTCGGCGGCGGCGGTGTTCTGCTTGAGGCTGTTGACCAGGCCGCCCAGTTTGGCGTCGCTGCCGGCGTATTCGAGCTTGATCGCGTTGGCGGCACCGGTCTTCTCCTGGGCGATCGACAGGTACTGGTTGTCGCCGGAGCTGATCAGGGTGGCCTGCACGCCTTCCTTGCGGCCGGCCGCATCGATCTTGTTGCGGATGGTGGTCAGCGTGTCGCCGTCCTCCACCTCCACGTTCATGGTCTTGGCCTTGTCGCCCACGCCAACGGTCAGCGTCAAGGTTCCGGCAGCAAACGTGTCAGTCTTGGGTACCGAGGTATCGGCGATCAGTTTGTGCGCTGTCGCCAGCGAGGTGACATTGACCACGTGCGTGCCGTTGGAGGCCGCAGCCTTGGTGGTGCCAACGTCATACAGCGCGACCGACGCCGTCAGGATCTCGTCGGTGCCCTTGTCGCCGCCCTTGCTGGCGGTCACCGTGCGCGTGTCGAACGCCGTGGTGGCCTTCAGTGCGGTCAGCGCCGTCTTCAGCTTGTCGAAGGCAGAGGTGATGGTGCCGATCGACGACAACTGCATCTTGGCCTTGGACTGCTGCAGGTTCAGCGCATTGTCGGCGGGCTTGCGGTCAGCTGCGACCAGCTGGTTGACGATGCTGGAAATATCCAGTCCCGAGCCAATGCCACCGTATCCAAAGTCTGCCACGTCGTTTCTCCTGGTATCCGGGCCCGGCCGTCGTGCGGTGGCCCGTCGTCAACGAAAATAGCGGCCTGCGCCGCTGGGTCTTGAGGACTTCGTCGATGCACGTGCCGTGCCAATCGCCTGGCGCGGGTTCTGGCACGCGGGTTGCAGGAGGGCTGGGGCAGGGTGCGGGTAGGTTCACCGCGGGCTGCCGGGAGTCTGCAAAAAGCCCTCCCCCAATGCAGGGGAGGGATCAGGCTACTGACAATCGGGGGGAGACGAAGCCGCCCGGTACGTACAGTCAAAGGTACAGCGCTGAAAGAGAGGTCCGCAGGAGCGGGCGATGCCAAGCCGGTTCGGGAGTGATCCCGGGCCGGGCATGGCCCGCGCCTTCGTGCATCGTGGCTTCCCGGTTGCCGCTACCGTCGGTTCGATCCGACGGTAGCGGCGCCTTCTTGCCGTGGATCAGCGCAGCAGGCTGAGCACGCCCTGCGGCACCTGGTTGGCCTGGGCCAGCATGGCCGTACCGGCCTGCTGCAGGATCTGGGTGCGGGTCAGTTCGGCGGTTTCCTTGGCGAAGTCGGTGTCCTTGATGCGGCTGCGCGACGCCGACAGGTTTTCCGACGAGGTCTGCAGGTTGGCCACGACCGAGGTGAAGCGGTTCTGGATCGCACCGAGGTCGGCGCGGGTGCTGTTGATCGCACCCAGGGCCTTGTCGACCACTTCCAGCGCCTGCTGGGCGCCGAGCACGGTGCTCACGTCCAGCTTCTGCACGTTGGCCGAGGTATCGGTGCCGGCAGTGTAGGCGCCCGCAGCTGCCGCGGTGCCCCAGGTCTTGGCGGTCGCGTCGTAGTCGCTGCGCATCAGGGCGATATCGGCGGCGGCGACAGCCTTGCCTTCCTTCACCGAGCTCAGCTTCAGCGTGCCGTCGGCATTGGCTTCGGCGTAGATGCCGGCCTCGCCGATCTTGGCGTTGATGGCGGTGGCGACGGCCTTGGAGGCATCGGCCGTGGTGGCGCCGGCCTTCACTTCAACCGTGCCGATGTCCACGCCCATCACGGTGCCGGAGAAACGGGCGCCGTCGGTGCTGGCAGCCAGGGCAGCGGTCGCGCCGGTGGCGAAGGTCGAGGTGCCCAGCGAGCCGGCCTTGGCATCGATGGTCTTGTCGATGGCGATGGCCTGGCCGGCATTGGCGCCGACCTGGAACAGCTGGCTGGAGAAGGTGCCGTCCAGCAGCTTGGTGCCGTTGAAGTCCGACTGCTTGGCGACGCGGTCGATTTCCGAGACCAGCTGGGTCACTTCGGCCTGCAGCGCCTTGCGGTCGCTGGCCGAGTTGGTGGCGTTGGAGGCCTGCACCGACAGCTCGCGGACGCGCTGCAGGTTGTTGCCGATTTCGGTCAGCGAACCTTCGGCGACCTGGGCCAGCGAGATGCCGTCGTTGGCATTGCGGATGGCGACGTCGGTACCGCGGATCTGGGTGCCGAAGCGCTCGGAGATCGCCAGGCCGGCGGCGTCGTCCTTGGCGCTGTTGATCCGCGAACCGGAGGACAGGCGCTGGATGGTGGTAGCCAGCGAGCTGCCGCTGGTGCTCAGGTTGCGCTGAGCATTCAGGGACATCGTATTGGTGTTGATGACTTGTGCCATGGTGCTTTTCCTTTGGCGAAGGTGGAACGTGTTTCAGGATCCGGGCGCCGCGTCATGCGGCGCCCGGAGGTCGATCAGCGAGCGGATCAGCGCAGCAGGCTGAGCACGCCCTGCGGCACCTGGTTGGCCTGGGCCAGCATGGCCGTACCGGCCTGCTGCAGGATCTGGGTGCGGGTCAGTTCGGCGGTTTCCTTGGCGAAGTCGGTGTCCTTGATGCGGCTGCGGGACGCCGACAGGTTTTCCGACGAGGTCTGCAGGTTGGCCACGACCGAGGTGAAGCGGTTCTGGATCGCACCGAGGTCGGCGCGGGTGCTGTTGATCGCACCCAGGGCCTTGTCGACGATTTCCATCGCCTGCTGGGCACCCTTCACGGTGCTGACGTCCAGGTCGCTGGCGTACTTGGCGGCCGGCGCGGCCGTCGAGGCGGTGAAGGTCGGCGCGGTGGCGCCGGTCCAGGTGCCCGGGGTCGCGGTGATGGCCTTGAACGAGCCATCGGCGTTGACGCTGTCCTTGACCGAGGTCAGGGTCACGCCAGCGGTGCCGTTCACTTCCGCGAACACGCCGGTCTCGCCGATCTTGGCGTTGATCGCGGTCACCAGTGCTTCACGCGAGGCCTTGCCGGTGGCAGCGGCGTCGGCGCCCTGCTTGACCGAGACATCGGCAATGGCAACGCCATTGATCTGCAGGCCGCTGGTGCTGAAATCAGCGTTGGTGCCCGGGTCGGCCAGGGCCAGCGCGTTGGTGTCGAACTTGGCGCCGCCCAGGGCGTTGGCCTTGGCATCGATGGTCTTGTCGATGGCGATGGCCTGGCCGGCGTTGGCACCGACCTGGAACAGCTGGCTGGAGAACGAACCGTCCAGCAGCTTGGTGCCGTTGAAGTCCGACTGCTTGGCGACGCGGTCGATTTCCGAGACCAGCTGGGTCACTTCGGCCTGCAGCGCCTTGCGGTCGCTGGCCGAGTTGGTGGCGTTGGAGGCCTGCACCGACAGCTCGCGGACGCGCTGCAGGTTGTTGCCGATTTCGGTCAGCGAACCTTCGGCGACCTGGGCCAGCGAGATACCGTCGTTGGCATTGCGGATGGCGACGTCGGTACCGCGGATCTGGGTGCCGAAGCGCTCGGAGATCGCCAGGCCGGCGGCGTCGTCCTTGGCGCTGTTGATGCGCGAACCGGAGGACAGGCGCTGGATGGTGGTAGCCAGCGAGCTGCCGCTGGTGCTCAGGTTACGCTGAGCATTCAACGACATCGTATTGGTGTTGATGACTTGTGCCATGAGGAGAGGTCCTTGAGCGGTTGCACGTGAGTTGGGTTAGACGCCCCCGACGTGCCCCGGGGGCGGCTCATGTCAGCGCTGCAACAGGCTGAGCACGTTCTGCGGTACCTGGTTGGCTTGGGCCAGCATGGCCGTACCGGCCTGCTGCAGGATCTGGGTGCGGGTCAGTTCGGCGGTTTCCTTGGCGAAGTCGGTATCGCGGATGCGGCTGCGCGACGCGGACAGGTTCTCCGAGGAGGTCTGCAGGTTGGCCACCACCGAGGTGAAGCGGTTCTGGATCGCGCCGAGGTCGGCGCGGACGCTGTTGACCGATTCCAGGGCCTTGTCGACGATCGACATCGCCTTCTGTGCGCCTTCGGCGGTAGTGACGTTCAGGTCCTTGACGAAGCTGGCCGCTGCACCGGTCAGGGTGCCGCCGTTGGTGCTGGTCTCGGTCAGGCCCAGGCCGGCGAGGGTCGCGGCGGTGGCGCCGGCCGGCGGAGTCGCCGCGCTGACACCCAGCGCGAAGGTCTGGCCATCCTTGACCGAGGCCAGGCTGACGACGCCGGCATTGACCGAGGCAACCACGCCGGTTTCGCCCAGCTTGTTGTTGATCGCCGCGGCGGTGGCCGAGGTGATCGATTCGCCGGCCTTCACCGTGAAGTCGCTGATGGTGACCGTGGTGGCGGTGCCGCCCGGCGGGGTCACCGAGACCTGCAGGCCGGAGTAGGTGGTGTCGGCCGTCGCCTTGTCCACCGCCAGTGCGGTGCCGGTATAACCGTTGGCGAAGGTGGCCGCGCCCAGCGAATCGGCCTTGGCGTTGACCACGCTGTTGATGGCGATGGCCTGGCCGGCGTTGGCGCCCACCTGGAACAGCTGGCTGGTGAAGCTGCCGTCCAGCAGCTTGGTGCCGTTGAAGTCGGCCTGCTTGGCGACGCGGTCGATCTCGCTGACCAGCTGGGTCACTTCAGCCTGCAGGGCCTTGCGGTCGCTGGCCGAATTGGTGGCATTGGAAGCCTGCACACCCAGTTCGCGGATGCGCTGCAGGTTGTTGCCGACTTCGTTCAGCGAACCTTCGGCGACCTGGGCCAGCGAGATGCCGTCGTTGGCGTTGCGGATGGCCACGTCCAGACCGCGGATCTGGGTGGTGAAGCGCTCGCTGATGGCCAGGCCGGCCGCGTCGTCCTTCGCGCTGTTGATGCGCAGGCCGGACGAGAGGCGCTGGATGGTGGTGGCGAGCGAGCTGCCGCTGGTGCTCAGGTTGCGCTGAGCGTTGAGCGACATCGTATTGGTGTTGATTACCTGTGCCATGGGGTCGTCTCCTCTTATATGGAACCCGTTGGTGAATGAAACGAAGCGCCGCCTGTTTTTTTGTGTGGCTGTGTGCTTCGCCGTTGCCAAATGAATAACGGCGCTTTGTCAACAACCTTTAGCCGTGAATTCCATTGAAGCCAGAATTCGTTGCCTGAAGCTGTTTTCCCGGGGTTTTCAGCCCTGTTGCCAGGGTGGAAGCGGCCCCGGGAGGGGCGGTCGGGCAGGGCCTGACCAGCGCTGATGAAGGTATCGGCGGGGTCGGGCCGGGCTTGATGGAGAATCACGGAAAATCGGTCGGCGACGGCCAGGTGGCCGCGCAGCGGCGGGCAGGCGCGCAAACGAAAAAGGCCGCGATGCAGGGCATCGCGGCCTTTCGGGACTGACTCGGGCGGCGCGTCAGCGCAGCTTGTTGAACAGCGACATCGACTGCATCTGCGAGAAGATCGTCTGCGCCGCCTGCAGCGCGGTGCTCTGCAGCTGGTACTGACTCAGCGCATCGGCGTAATCCAGGTCGCGCATCTGCGACAGCGTGGTCTTCAGGGTCACGCCATTGGCCTCGCGCATGTCGGCGGCATTGTCCAGCGCCTTCAACTGCGCACCGCCTGCGGCACGCGAATCGATCATCCGCTCGGAAGCGCGCGCCACGTCGCGCAGTGCGCTCTGCAGCTGGTTCTGCTGCGCAGTCATCTGCGCGGTGGTACCGGTGTCGGCACCCAGCGCCGCCACCAGGTTGTCCATGGTGGAGAAGATGTCGCGGCTGCTGGCGGCCTGTACGCTGAAGCTGTCACCCGCCGCCGGTGCGCCGGTGATGCGCAGGCGCACACCGTTCACTTCCAGATCGTCGCCGGCCTTGTAGGTGCCGGTTCCGGTCACGTTGCCCGCACCGTCCACCACCTCGTATTGGTTGCCAGTGGTGAAGCGCACGCTGAAGCCCTGGCCGTTCCAGCTGTCGCTGCCGTCGCGGGTGATGTTGGTGAGCACGCCGTTGCCGGTGTTGCCGGCCGCAGCGCTGCCGTCGACGAAGCCATCGCCGGTGGGAATGCGCATGAAGATCTCGCTGCCGGGCAGCGCGTCCTTCACGTAGGTATCCGGACCGACTTCAACCTGGCGCTGGGTCTGGTCGCCACGGTAGACCACTTTGCCGTTGATCTTGGCAAACGGCGGGTCGCCGTCGTTGGTGCCACCGAACACGTAGCGGCCGGTGCCATCATCGGCGTTGGCCAGCGACAGCAGGCCGTCGCGTATCTGGTTGACCTCGGTGATCAGCGTCTTCTTGTCCGCCGCGCTCAGCGCCGGGTTGCTGGCCTGGATGGTCAGATCGTTGACGCGTGCCATCAGGTCGTTGACCTGTGCCAGGGTGTTTTCCTGCACGCCCAGGCGGTTCTGCACGTTGCCGGCATTGAGCTTCATGCGGTCCAGTGCAGCCAGGCTGCGGTCAAGGCCGACCGCGGTGCCGGCGGCAACCGGATCGTCCTTGGCGCTGACGATCTTGCTGCCGGTGGCGATCTGCTGCTCCAGGTGGCTGAGCTTGGCCTGCTTGGCCATCATCAGCGACACCGACTGGTTGAACATCATGCTGGTGGAGATGCGGCTGCTCATCGGCGGACGGCTCCCAGGATGGTCTGGAACATGCTGTCGGCGGTCGAGATCAGCTGCGAGGCGGCCTGGTAGGCCTGCTGCAGGCGCAGCATGTCCGCCGCTTCCTCGTCCAGGTTCACGCCGGAGACTTCGTCGCGGGCTTCCTGCGCCTTGTCATTGATCACCAGCTGCGCGTCGAGCGAGTACTCGGCCGAGCGGGCGGCGGCGCCGACCTGGGTGGTCAGGCCACCCAGCGCGCCGTTCAGTGTCACCGTTCCGGCGTTGAACGCCTTCGCGCTTTCCACCTTGGCCAGCTTCGACGCGTTGCTGTTGTCCGACGAACCGGCCGGGGTCGGGGTGATGTTGAAGGTATCGCCCACCTTCGGTGCACCGTCCAGCACGAAGCTCCAGCCGTTGGCGCTGATGGTCTGGCCGGGCGTGTAGGTCTGCGGCGGCCCACCGTCGATGGTGTAGGTGGTGGCCGAGGTGAACACGATCGCCGACGGATTGCGCAGGTTGGCGTTGGTCGAATCGGTGACGGTGACACCGCTCAGCTTGCCGGTACCGGTGTTGGCGGTGGCGGCCGCGCCCTTCACCGCTGCAGCGGCGGCGATGCGCGACGGATCGGTGATTGCCACTTCCATGCTGCCGGCCACGCCCGCGGTCGGCTGCAGCAGGAAGCGGTCATTTGCAGCCGGCGTACCGCCGACGACCAGCTTGACGCCGTTGATCACCAGCGGATCGGCGGCGGTGCCGGTGCCGGTCAGCGGGATGCTGGCGCCGGTGTCGGCGCGGCTGGCCTTCCAGTTGGTGCCATCGAACTGCAGCACCACGTTCTGCGCGTCCAGCTTGCCCAGGTCGCCGTAGGTTGCGCTGAGGCTGGCGGTGCCGGTATTGCTGTTGTTGCCGGTGACGCGCGGGTTGCCGATGGTGAAGAAGTCCCCGCCCAGCTGGCCATACAGGTCCACGCCCTGGTGGTGCGCCTGGTTGAAGCTCTCGGCCAGGCCCACCGCCAGCTTGCCCAGTTCGGCCTGGGCAGGGGTCAGCACGGTGTCGCGGAATTCCAGCAGGCCACCGATCTGGCCGCCGACCGCCTTCGGGTCGAGGCGGATGGTGTTGCCCTGGGTCTCCAGCGCCAACTGCAGGCGCTCGGGCTGGTACGGGTCGGCCACGGTGGTGACCTTGGTCGCCGTGGTACCCACCACCAGCGCGTTGCCGCCGGCGGTGTAGACATTCATGATGCCGCCGTCCTGGATCACCGCCGTGCCACCGGTGTAGCCGATCAGCTGGGTGATCAGCTGGTCGCGGCGGTCGAGCAGATCGGGTGCGGCAGAGGCGATGTTGGTGCCGATGGCGCCGTTGATCTGCGCGATTTCCTGCGCCAGGCGGTTGACCTCGGTGGCACCGGCCAGCAGGCCGTTGTTGACCTCGCTGTTGAGGTTGTTCAAGTGCGTGTTGAGCTGCACGAAGCGGTTGGCCAACGCCTTGCCGCCGTCGAGCATGTTCTGGCGGTCGGCGGTGCCGGCCGCGTTGGACGACAGGCCACTGACCGAATCGAAGAAGTTCGACCAGACGCCGGCCACATTGGTGGCCGCATCGGAGAACAGCGCGTTGACCCGGTCGGCCATGCCCGAAAGCTGTTTCAGGCGCGCCAGTTCACCGCTGCTGTCGAGCAGGCGCGAGATCGCCAGCTGGTCGGCCGTGCGGCGGATGTCAGTGATCCGGGTGCCGTTGCCGACCGTGCCATAGCCGTAGTTCTGCGGGTCGGCGGTAGCGAAGTTGACCTTCTGCCGGCTGTAGCCGGGCGTATTGAGGTTGGCCACGTTGTGGCTGGTGGTCGCCAACGCACGCTGGAAGGCGAGCAGGGCACCGGTACCGGTGGAAAGTACGCTGGACATGGGGTTCCTCAACGACGGGTGATACCCAGCGCCGCGGTCGCGGTGCTGGCGAAGGTCTGGCCAAGGCGCGCGCCGGCGTCGGTCACGGCCGCTACGGCACGCTCGATGGTCGGGCCGCCGGCGATCGCGGCGATCTTGGCCGCATAGCGCGGGTCGGTGGCATAGCCGGCGCGCTGCAGGCCACGGGCGAAGCCCTGCACGTCGGTGCCGGCCTGCAGGGCCTGCTGGTAGCGCGGGCTGGTCTTCAGCAGGCGCACGTAGTCGGCGAAGCTTTCGGCCGGCGAGCTGTAGGCGCGGAAGCTGGCGGTTTCGTTGCGGCGTACGCCATCCACGTATTCGTGGGTGCCGGCTTCAACGCGCTGGCCGCTCCAGCCGGTGGCCTTGATGCCGAACAGATTGTGCGAGGTACTGCCGTCGGACTGGCGGATGTGGCGCTTGCCCCAGCCGGTTTCCAACGCGGCCTGGGCGACCAGCGCACGGGCATCCACGCCCAGTTCCCTGGCCGCGCTCTGCGCGTGCTGCCAGATGCTGGCGACGAAACCTTCCGGCGTGTGCGGCCCCAGCTGGGCCACGGCGGTGCGGGTAGCCATCGCATCGGCCTGGCTCATGGCCGTACCGCGGTTGCTGGCCGTCGCCGACCACTGGTCGTTGTTGGTGGACCAGTCCTCGCCCTGCAGGTTGCCGATGTACGGATCCTCGGTGCCCAGCGAGCGGTGCAGGCTGCTGCTTTCGCGACCGGCGATCAGGTCCAGTGCCTGTTCCATCGGTGCCAGCGCGGCCTGCGCGCCGTGCTGTGCGCCGGCCGCCATCTGCTGCAGCATGCGCACGGCCTGGCTGCCATCTTCCAACGGCAGCGACGGTGCCGGCTTGTCCGGCGCGTTGAGCTGGTAGGCGCGGCTGGCCTTGGCCGGATCCACGCGGGTATCCAGCGCGGGGCCGTCGGCGGCCTGGCCGGACAGCTGGCGGCTGATCATGCCGGACAGGCCCAGCCCCTTGCCGCGGGTCATCGCCTCGGCGATCTTCTGGTCGTACATGTCGCGGAACATCTTGTTCTCGCCGGGAAACAGCGAGTCGCCGAAACTGGCATCACGCATGCTTTTGACCAGCATCTGTGCGAACTGGCCTTCCAGCTGGCGTGCGACCTTGTCGATCTTCGCCGGGTCGTTCTGCTGCGCCGGGTGCAGGTCGAATGCGGGATTGATGCGCATGTCAGATCACCTCGAGCTCGGCACTCAATGCGCCGGCCTGCTTCAGGGCTTCCAGGATCGCGATCAGGTCGCCCGGCGCCGCGCCCACGGCGTTCACCGCGTGCACGATCTCGTCCAGGGTGGTGCCGCCGCTGAACTTGAACATGCGGCTGCCGTCGTTGGTGGCGGTGATGGTCGACTGTGGGCTGGCCACGGTACGGCCACCGGACAGGGCATTGGGTTGGCTGACGTTGGTGTTCTCCTGGATCGTCACCGTCAGCGAACCATGCGAGATCGCGGCAGGGCCGACCCGCACCTGCTGGCCGATGACCACGGTGCCGGTGCGGGAATTGACCACGACCTTGGCCGGGGCGCTGCCCGGGGTCAGCTCCAGGTTCTCGATGCGGGCCAGCAGGCCGATGCGTGCGCCCGGATCGGTCGGCGCAGTCACGGCCACGGTCACGCCGTCGACCGCACGCGCGGCGCCTTCGCCGAACGCGTTGTTGAGTGCGGCGACCATGCGCGAAACGGTGGTGAAATCGTTGTTGTGCAGGTTCAGCGTGATGTCGCCGCCATTGGCCAGCGGGTCGGGCAGGGCACGCTCGACCGTGGCGCCATTGGGAATACGACCCACGCTCGGTACGTTCACCGAAACCCGCGAACCATCCTTGCCCTGCGCACCAAAGCCGCCGACGATCAGGTTGCCCTGCGCGATCGCATAGATCTGGCCGTCGGCGCCGCGCAGCGGGGCCATCAGCAGCGAGCCGCCGCGCAGCGAGACGGCGTTGCCGATCGACGACACGGTGATGTCGATCGGCTGGCCCGGCTTGGCGAACGGCGGCAGCTCGGCGTGGATCGCGACGGCCGCAACATTCTTCAGCTGCGGGTTGACGTTGGCCGGTACGTTCACGCCCAGCTCGCCGAGCAGGTTCTTCAGGCTCTGCACGGTGAAGGGCGCCTGGCTGGTGCGGTCGCCGCTGCCATCCAGGCCGACCACCAGGCCGTAGCCCACCAGGGCGTTACCACGCACGCCGCCGACCTGGGCCAGGTCCTTGATGCGCTCGGCGCTGGCCGGGGCTGCCACGACCAGCAGCATCAGCGCGACGAACGACGCCACGCGGCGCTGCCAGGAAGAAGAGGGGAGGAGTTTCATGGCCATACTCAGAACGGCGTCAGGCCGGAATTGAAGAAGCGGCTCAGCCAGCCCATCGCGTTGGACTGCGCGACCGGGCCGCGGCCGCCGTAGACGATGCGGGCTTCGGCCACGCGGCTGGAAGGAATGGTGTTGTCCTGGCTGATGTCGCCCGGGCGCACGATGCCCTGCACCTGCACCAGTTCATCACCCTGGTTCAGCCGCAGGTTCTTCTGCCCCTGTACCACCAGGTTGCCATTGGGCAGGCGCTGGATCACCGTGACGGTGACACTGCCCTGCAGGCGGTTGCTCTGCGCGCTGTTGCCCTTGCCGGTGAAATCGCGCTTGCCTGCTGCGGTGGCGCTGAGGATGTCCTTGCCGCCCAGGGTGACCGGCGCGCCGAGGATGGACGGCGTGCCCAGGCTCAGGTTGGATTCCTTGTTGGTGGCCGTGTTGGCGCTGGTCTGCGCGGTGGTGTTTTCCAGCAGGGTGATGGTCAGCAGGTCGCCGACATCGCGTGCGCGGCGGTCCGAGTACAGCTGCAGGGTCGGGCCGGCAGCGTAGATCGCACCGGCGGTCGGCGCGGCCTGCGGCGGCATGATCGGCTGGATCGGTGCCATCGCCGCGTAGGGGCGCACGTCGCCGGCGATCACGCAGCCACCGAGCAGGGCGACCACGGCGCAGGCGAGGGCAGTGCGGGTGAATCTGGAAATGGGCGACATGGCGGTTTCCCGGTTGGGCCGGTCAGAGCTTGTTGTTGAGATAGCCGAGCATCGAGTCGGTGGTGGAGATCGCCTTGGCGTTCATTTCGTAGGCGCGCTGGGTTTCGATCATCGACACCAGCTCTTCGACCACATTGACGTTGCTGCCTTCCAGCGCGCCCTGCACCACGGTGCCGAGGCCGTTGAGCCCGGGATTGCCGTTCTGTGCCGGACCGGAAGCGGTGGTTTCCAGGAACAGGTTCTCGCCGCGTGCCTGCAGGCCGGCCGGATTGACGAAGTCAGTCAGGGTCAGCGCACCCACTTCCACTGACGCCGCGCCGTCGGCCATCTTCACGCTGATGGTGCCGTCGGTACCGATGGTCACCGACTGCGCGCCCTCGGGAATCTGGATGCCCGGCTGCACCGGGTAGCCGCTGTTGGTGACCAGCTCGCTGTCCTGGTTGATCTTGAACGAGCCATCACGGGTGTAGGCCGAGCTGCCGTCGGGCATCTGCACTTCGAAGAAGCCGCGGCCGTTGACCATCACGTCCAGCGCACGGCCGGTCTGCTGCTGGCCACCCTGCTCGAAATTCTTGGCGGTGGCGACCACGCGTACACCGGTACCCAGCTGCAGGCCGGTCGGCAGCTGGGTCTGCGCCGACGAAGAGCCGCCGGGCTGGCGTACCTGCTGGTACAGCAGATCCTCGAAGCTGGCACGGTCCTGCTTGAAGCCGGTGGTGTTGGTGTTGGCGAGGTTGTTGGAAACCACCGACATGCGCATCTGCTGCGCATCCAGTCCGGTTTTCGCGATCCACAATGCCTGGTTCATCTTCGGTGTCCTGTCTGGGTAAAGCCGGCCGCGCGATGCGGCCCCTGGTAACGGGTGTGCAAGCGGTGTGCCAGCGCCGCGCCCGGGCGGCGCCGGAATTCCGTCAGCTGCCCAGGCGCAGCAGGCTGTTGGCACTGCGCGCGTTGTCGTCGCCGTGCTTGATCACCTGCACCTGCATTTCGTACTGGCGCTGCAGCTGGATCATCTGCACCAGTGCACCGGCGGCATCGACGTTGCTGCCTTCCAGCTGGCCGCTGTGCACGGCCGTGCCCTGTGCCGGTGCGAACGGCTGCAGTGGGTCGGTGTTGCGGAACAGGCCATCCAGGCCACGCTCGAGGCGCTCGTCCGGCGCCTGTACCACCTTGATCCGGCCGATCTGCGCCATGGTCTGCGGGCCTTCGCCCTGCGGGATGATCGAGAGCGTGCCGTCGGCACCGATTTCCATCGCCTGGTAGGGCGGAATGGCGATCGGGTTGTTGTTGTCATCCAGTACCGGACGGCCGCTGGAGGTCACCAGCTGGCCGTTCGGGGTGACCGACAATGCAGCGCCGCGCGTGTACGCCTCACTGCCGTCGCTGGACTGCACGGCCAGCCAGGTGCCGGTCTGCAGGGACAGATCCAGCGGCTTGCCGGTGATGTGCTGCGAGCCGGGCGTACGGTTGAAGCCGGCGTCGACGTGCAGCGCATCCACCCGCGAGGCAAAGCCCGGGCCCTTGATCGGGAACGCTTCGGTGTTGGCCAGCGCTTCCTTGAAGCCAGGGGTGTCCGAGTTGGCGAGGTTGTGGCTGAGCGTTCCCTGCGCCTGCAGGGAGGCGCGGGCACCGGTCATCGCCACGTAAAGAGCTTTATCCATGCGGGGAGTTCCGTGACAGGGTCAGCAGCTCATCAACGGATGTTGATGACGGTCTGGGTGATCTGGTCCTGCGTGGTGATCATCTGCGCGTTGGCCTGGAAGTTGCGCTGCGCGGTGATCATGTTGACCAGCTGCTCGGTGAGATCGACGGTGGACGCCTCCAGCGAGCCGGCCTGGATCTTGCCGAGGTTGGAGGTGTCCGGCATGCCGGTGCGCGGCGTGCCCGATTCGAAGGTCTCCACCCACAGGTTGTTGCCCTTCGATTCCAGGCCCTGCGTGTTGTTGAAGGTGGTCAGGGCGACCTGGCCCAGTGGCTTGTCGTCGCCGTTGGAATAGCGGGCGTAGACCACGCCGGATTCGGACACGGTCACTTCGTTGAGCTTGCCGGCGGCATAGCCGTCCTGCTGGGTATTGCGCAGGGCGAACTTCTCGCCGTACTGGGTGGAGCCGCTGATGTCCAGCGTCATGTTCAACTGGCCGGCACCGGTGGTCGGGGTGAAGGTGCCGAGGCTGACCTTGCCGTTGGCAGGTGCGACCAGCTTGCCGCTGTTGTCGAAGGTGACCGGGGTCGCTGCGCCGGCCGGCTGGCCATCGACGTAATTGCGCACGGTCCATTCGTTGGGGTTGGCGCCCTTGACGAAGTACGAGACCTGGATGTGGCTCACGCCCAGCGAGTCGTACACGGTGATGCCACCGCTGGAGTGGTTGTAGCTGTTCGAATCGGCCGGGTCGAAGGTCGCCACCGTCGGTTGCTTGGCGTTGGCCGGCAGGGTGAAGCCAACCTTCACTTCGCTGGTCTGCTTCGGCGGGCTGTCGGTGGTCAGCAGCTGCAGGTCGACCAGGCGGCCTGCATCGAAGTTGGTGCCATCGGCATTCGGCGCGAACACCTGCAGGCGCGCACCCTGCGGGTTGACCACGTAGCCGGCCGAGTCGGTCTGGAAGTTGCCGGCGCGCGAGTACACGCGCGAACCATTCATGTTCATGGTGAAGAAGCCTTCACCGGAAATGGCCATGTCCAGGCTGCGCCCGGTCTGCTCGTTGTGGCCCTGGATGAACTGCTGGGCGACGTTGGAAACGCGCACGCCCGAGCCGGTCTGGTTCTTCGACAGGCCGTAGCTGGTCGAAGCGAACAGGTCGGCGAACTCCGCGCGTGACTGCTTGAAGCCGGTAGTGTTGACGTTGGCGACGTTGTTGGCGGTGACGCTCAGGTCGGTGTTGGCGGCGTTGATGCCGGACAGCGAGACATTGAAGCCCATGGGATGCTCCTGGTTGATGCGGAAGGTGCGGCTCAGCTGACGCGGAGCACGTAGTCGATCGGGGCCGTGCCCAGGCCCTTGAGGTTCAGGTACAGGCCGTCGGAACCAACGGTCACGCTCTCCACCGGCGCCTGTACGTAGGTGGACAGCTTGGTGCTCTTGCCGGCGGTGTCGACATGGTTGGCGACGATGGAGTACTTGCCCGGCTCCATGCGCTTGCCGTTGGCATCCTTGCCGTCCCACTGGAAGGCGGTTTCGCCGGCAGCCTTGGCTTCCACGCTCAGCGAGGTGACCTTGGCGCCGTTGGCATCGGTGATGTCCACGGTGATGATGCCGGCCGACGGTGCAGCCACCGTGCCTTCGACATTGCCTTCCTTCTCCAGCACCAGCTTTTCCGACGGCACCAGCACCTGGTGGCCGACCAGCGCAGCGCCACGCAGCACCTGGTCGCTGGCCATCGACTCCTGGAAGCCCTTCACCGTCTTGTTCAGATCGGTGATGCCCTGCACGGTGGACATCTGCGCCATCTGCGCGACCATCTGCGTGTTGTCCATCGGCTTCAGCGGATCCTGGTGCTGCAGCTGCTCGGTCATCAGGCGCAGGAAGTCGGCCTGGTCCAGCGTGTTCTTCTTTTTCGTGGCGTTGCTGTTGGGGGCGTTCAGGCCCAGCGCGGAATAGACGTCCTGGCTGGTCTGGTTGTTGACGGCGGTGGTCATGGCGGTATCCGGTGCTGCGGGCCTCAGCGGCCCATGGTCAGGGTGGCCAGGGCCAGTTCCTTGGCGGTGGTCAACATCTCCACGCCGGCCTGGTAATTGCGCGAGGTCGAGATCAGGTTGACCATCTGCGCCACCGGATCGACATCGGGCTGGTAGATGTAGCCATCGGCGTCGGCCAGCGGGTGGCCCGGCTCGTAGCGCTTGATCGGCGCGGCCTCGCTCTGGGTGATCTCCTTCACCTTCACCGAGGTGATGTTGGGATCGTTCTTGCTGGTGACGGCCTGGAAGATCGGTTCCAGCGGCTTGTACACGGCGTCGGCGGAACCGGCGACGGTGTCGGCATTGGAGAGGTTGGAGGCGATGGTGCTCATGCGCACCGACTGCGCCTGCAGCGCGGAGCCGGCGATGTCGAAGATCGGCAGGTTGCTCATGGCTTATTGCCCCGTGATCGCGGTCAGCATGGAACGCACCTTGCTCTCGACGAAGCTGAGCGAGGCGCGGTATTCCAGTGCGGCGCGGCCATAGGCGGCACGCTCGGCATCGGGGTCGACGGTGTTGCCGTCCAGGCTGGGCTGCACGCCTTCGCGCGCGATCTGGAACGGGTTCAGGCCACTACTGATCTCGTAGTGCTGCTCATGGGTGGTGGCCATCAGGCCATTGGCATCCTGCCCCTGGGCGTGGCGCAGGGCGGCATCGAAGTCCAGGTCCTGGGCCTTGTAGCCGGGAGTGTCGGCATTGCCGAGGTTGCTGGCGATCAGCTTCATCCGCTGTTCGCGCAACGGCATGGCCTGGGCGTGGACGCCCAGGTAGTCGGTAATCAGGTTGCGCACGGTGCACTCCCACGGGAACGTTGCCCGGGAAGCTGCAAGGGGTGTGCCAAATGGAGAGGGGGTCAGATCCCCGCAGGGGCTCTGACCCCGTGGTTGACGCGTTGCGATGCGGGGTCGGAGCCCGTTCCGGGATCCGACCCCTCGGCGGGCCTTACGCCGCCAGCGCCACCTTGCGCAGGCGGTCCAGCACGAAGTCGGCCAGCTCGTGCGGCGAGTACTTGGCGACGAACGCATTGGCGCCGACGCGCTCGACCATGGCGTTGTTGAAGACGCCCGACAGCGAGGTGTGCAGCAGCACGTACAGGCCGGCCAGGCCCGGGTGGCGCCGGATTTCCGTCGTCAGCGTGTAGCCATCCATGGCCGGCATCTCGATGTCCGAGATGACCATGGCATAGCGCTCGGCCGGGTTTTCCCCCGAGGCGTGGACCTGCAGCAGGTGGTCCAGCGCCTGCTTGCCGTCGGAAAGCAGGGTGGCACCCACGCCCAGCTGGTCCAGCACGCTGCGGATCTGCTGGCGGGCCACGCGCGAGTCGTCCACCACCAGCACCTGCAGCTGCGGGCCGTCGGCGGGCATGGCCATTGCCGGGTCGAGTACCGCTTCTCCGCGCACCTGGGCGATATCGGCCAGCACGCTCTCAACGTCGATCACCTGGATCAGCTCGCCCTGGAAGCGGGTCACCGCGGTCAGGTAGCTCGACTCGGCGCCCAGCTCCGGTGGCGGGTGGATGTCTTCCACCGCGATGTTGACGATGCGTTCGACGCCACTGACCAGGAAGCCCTGGATCGAGCGGTTGAATTCGGTGACGACCAGGTAGCCGGGCGAGGTGTCCGCGTCCGGTTCGCGCTCGGGGTGGCCGATCGCCAGGCCCAGGTCCAGTACCGGCACCGAGCGGCCGCGCACGTCGGCCACGCCGGAGAACTGGCTGGGCAGGCCGGGCACCTGGAACAGCTCCGGGCGGCGCAGGACTTCCTGCACCTTGAAGACATTGACGCCAAAAAGCTGACGTCCGCCGAGGCGGAACAGCAGCAGCGCCAGGCGGTTGTGGCCGGCCAGTCGGGTCCGCTGGTCGATCCGGTTGAGCAGGTCATGGGACATGGCTGCTGTATCGGCGTGGTGGGGGCGGAACTTGAGGGCGCTCTGCCGCCCGCGCGGCCCGCACCGCGTTTGTAGAGTCGACTGTCAGCCGACTGCTCTTCGATCCGATCACGGGAAACCCCGCGCTTCGCGCGAAAGTCGACTGGCAGTCGACTCTACCCATCCGGTCGAATCCCCATCCCGGATCCGATCAACGGGACCCGGTCTCTGGCACACCCCTTGCACGCTGCTGGGCAGATCCCATCGACAGGAGGCGCCATGCGCCGGGTCACATCGCTGTTCGCCATCGCGCTCGCCCTGGCCGCGCCGTGGGCGGGCGCCACGGACTGGCAGCCGGTGGCCAGCATCCGCACTGCGGCGCTGTCGACGCTGCCTGCCGGCAGTGAAGGCGAGGCGCAGGTGGCCGATGCGCTGCGCCTGCCGAAATGCGGCAGCGCGTTGCAGGTGCAGCCCACCGCCAACACCACGGTGGAGGTGAGCTGTCCCGATGCGGGCGGCTGGCGCCTGTTCGTGCCGGTAAAAGTGCGGCGCAACCAGACCGTGCTGGTGCTCAACCGCGGAATCGGCACTGGAGAAACCCTCACGGCCGCCGATATCACCACTGCCCAGCGTGACGCTGCCCGGATTGCCGGCGCGGTGCTGTCCGATCCCAATGCGGCGATCGGCCGCATCGCCCGCCGTCCGTTGCAGGCCGGAGCCCTGCTGTCGAACAACGATCTGGTGGTCCAGCGTCTCATCAAGCGAGGAGACAATGTAGCCCTGGTGTCGCGTCGCGGCTCGGTCGAGGTGCGCATTGCCGGCCGTGCGATGGGTGATGCCGGTGAGAACGAGCGGGTCTCGGTCGAGAACCTGTCCTCGCGGCGGATCGTGCAGGGCACGGTCGACGCCGCAGGTGACGTAATCGTGGCGCGTTGATTTACCGCAAAATATCCCTAAAGATCACGGCCCTGCGGCCGTTATCCCTTGTGAACGGCAACTCCAGGACACCCCATGAGCCAGAAAATCGACGGCAACCTGCAGGTCCCCCAGGCACTGCGCAGCGTGACGACCCCGGCCAGCAAGCCCGGCGTCAGCACCGATGCGGCGGCGCGCCCGGTCGAGGCGGCCGACAGCCTGCGCCTGACCGGCGAGGCCACCAATCTGCAGGCCATCGAGCGTGAGCTGACCACCGCCCCGGCGATCGACGCCCAGCGCGTGGCGGCCGTGCGCGAGTCACTGCAGAACGGCACCTACAAGATCAATCCGGACGCGATCGCATCGCGCATGCTCGATCTGGACCAGCAGCTGCACGGATGACTGCGGCGATGAGCGAGCCGCTGCAGCGCCTCGCCCAGGCCCTGGACGTTGAGCGCCAGGCCCTGGTCGAGCACGACGTGCACGCCCTGATCCGGGCCACCGGCGCCAAGCTGGAAGCGCTGCGTGCGCTGGAAGGCGCGCCGCCGGTGGGCGAGGGCGAACAGCTGCAGGAACTGGCCGAGCGCAACCGCGCCAACGGCGTGCTGCTGTCGCGCCGTCGCCGCGAGGTGAACTGGGCGCTGCGCCAGCTCGGCCGTACCGAAGATGCCTCGGCCTACGATGCCAAGGGCCAGTCGCACACGGTCAGCATCGGCCGGCCACTCGCCGTCGCCTGACGCGACGGCGGTCGCACACCCCCTCCCGGTGGGCTGAAGCCCGCTGCATGACCGCGTATATTGGGCGCCTGTTCGAACGCCCCGAGTCGCCGTGTCCGCTGCCAACGCCCTGGTTACCGCCCCCCTTCCGCCGCAGCCGGTGCTGCAGGCCCTGCTTGAGCGCCTGCGCGAAGGCCTGCTGCTGTTCACTGAAGACGGGCAGGTGGCCCTGGCCAACCCGGCCGCGCAGAACCTGCTGGCCAGTGGCTCGGACGGCGGATTGCCGCCGCCGCAGCGGCTGCGCGAGCTGCTCCCCCCTGATGCACTGGAGCAGGCCCGCCAGCATGGCCACTGGAATGGCAGCCTGCCGCTGGGCGAGGGCGTGGTCATCGCCCACCTGTACCACCATGGTCCGGTCGGCGAAGGGCATTTCCTTGCGTTGTTCCGCCACATCGAAGGGCAGGAAGACTACGAGCGCGAACTGCAGCAGCGCCACGCCGAGCTGCGCCAGGCCTACCTGCGCCTCAATGGCACCCAGGAAAAGCTGCTGCAGTCGGAGAAGATGGCCTCGATCGGCCAGCTCGCCGCCGGCGTCGCGCACGAGATCAACAACCCGATCGGTTACGTGCACTCCAACCTGGGCAGCCTGCAGGAGTACCTGCGCAGCCTGTTCACCGTGATCGAAGCCTACGAGCGCGCCCTGCGCGCGCCGGACCCGAAGGCACTGATTCCGGAAATCGATGACATCCGTGACCGCCTGGACATCGACTTCATCAGCCGCGACCTGCCGCAGCTGATGGCCGAATCGCGCGAAGGCATCGAGCGCGTTACCCGCATCGTGCGCGACCTGAAGGACTTCTCGTATTCCGGTCGCGACGAATCGTGGAAGCTGGTCGACCTGCACGCGGGCCTGGAATCGACCATCAACATCATCTGGAACGAACTCAAGTACAAGGTCACCCTGGTACGCGAATTCGGCCAGTTGCCGCTGGTGGAGTGCCTGCCGTCGGAGTTGAACCAGGTCTACATGAACCTGTTGCTCAACGCTGGCCATGCCATCGCCGAGCGCGGCACGATCATTGTGCGCACCGGCGTTGATGGCGATCACGTGTGGGTTGAATTCGAAGACACCGGCGGCGGCATCTCGCCGGAACTGCGCCAGCGCATCTTCGATCCGTTCTTCACCACCAAGCCGGTCGGCAGCGGCACCGGTCTGGGCCTGTCGATCTCCTACAGCATCATCAACAAGCATCACGGCCGCATCGACCTGGACAGCACCCCGGGCGTGGGCTCGCGCTTCCGCGTGGTGCTGCCGGTGAAGCAGCCGCGCTGACCGCTTCCGAAGTGGAACCGGGCACCCAGAGCAGCCGGCCAGCGGCCGGCTCTACCGGGGCCTATCGATGGTAGTGCCGGCCTCTGGCCGGCAACCTCATTGAAACCGGACACCCAGGGCAGCCGGCCAGCGGCCGGCTCTACCGGGGCCAATCGACGGTAGTGCCGGCCGCTGGCCGGCAACCTCATTGGAACCGGACACCCAGAGCAGCCGGCCAGCGGCCGGCTCTACCGGGGCCTATCGATGGTAGTGCCGGCCGCTGGCCGGCAACCTCATTGAAGCCGGGCACCCAAGGCAGCCGGCCAGCGGCCGGCTCTACCGGGGCCAATCGACGGTAGTGCCGGCCGCTGGCCGGCAACCTCATTGAAGCCGGGCACCCAAGGCAGCCGGCCAGCGGCCGGCTCTACCCGATCGTCACCGCAGCGGCCGATCCTCGCCACCATCCCCGGTTTCCACCGGTGCCGGGCCGGCATTGCTACGGCGCTGTTCTTCGTACGTGCGGAATGCCTGGTGGATGTGCTTGCGCAGCTCGTCGTCGTTCCACGGCTTGGTCAGGAAGCGATAGATCGCGCCACGGTTGATCGCATCGGTCACCGTGTTCAGATCGGTGTAGCCCGACAGCACCAGGCGGATCGTATCCGGGTACAGCATCTTCACCCGGCCCAGGAACTCGGTGCCGCTCATGTCGCTCATGCGCTGGTCGGACAGGATCACCTGCACGTCGTTGATCGCCAGCAGATCAAAGGCGTCACGCACGTTGCCAGCGGCCAGGATGCGGTAGCCGTCGCGGCGGAACAGGCGCACCAGCGAGCGCAGCACGTTCTCCTCGTCATCCAGCAGCAGCAGCGTCCGGTCCGGGCGCGTTTCGGCGAAGGCTTCCGGGCGCAGGTAGCGCCGGCGCAGGGTCATGCCGGCGGCATCGGCCGACATCGGCTCGCCGAACAGGTAGCCTTGGAACACATCGCAGTCGTTGCGGCGCAGGAAGCCCAGTTGGGCCTGCGATTCCACGCCGTTGGCAATCACGGTCATGCCCAGCTGGTGGCCCATGGCAATGATCGCGCGGGCAATGGCTGCTTCGCGATTGCCAGCCGGTGCGCTCTTGATGAAGCTGCGGTCGATCTTCAGCTTGTCCACCGGGTAGCGCACCAGCGCGCTGAGGCTGGAATCGCCGGTGCCGAAGTTGTCCAGGCTCAGGCTGATGCCTTCGTTGCGCAGGTTGGCCAGCGTTTCATGGACGAAATTGACGTTGTTGGTCAGCGCGCTCTCGTTGATCTCCAGCGTCAGCATGTGCGCCGGCACGCCCGCGGCCTGCAGCAGGGACATCACCTCGGCGAAGAAGTTCGGCCGCAGCAGCTGCAGGGTGGACACGTTCACCGCGATGGTGAAGTCATCAAAGCCCTGGTCGCGCCACAACCGCGCCTGCTTCAATGCGCCTTCCAGCACCCAGGTGCCGATCTGCACGATGATGCCCAGGCGCTCGGCGGTGCGCATGAAGCGCTCCGGCACCAGCATGCCCAGGGTCGGCGACTGCCAGCGCAGCAGCGCTTCCATGCCGACCACGTGGCCGTCGCGGGCGCTCACCAGCGGCTGGTAACGCAGCTTCAGCTCGCCATTGGGAATGGCATCGACGATCTGGCGCGCGATGATGCTCTCGCTGTGCGCGCTCGGCGGGGTATCCACGGCATGGATGCGCACGGCATTGCCGCCTTCGCGGGCGGCCTGGTACAGCGCATCTTCGGCATGGTCGAGCAGGCGCGAGGCGCTGCTGGCATGTTCCGGGCACAGGCTCACGCCCAGCTTGCCGGTCATGAACAGCGTGTATGGAAGCACCGACAGCGGCAGTTCCATCTGCTGGCGGATCTCTTCAGCGAAGTCCTCCGGCAGCGGCAGGTCCGCGGTGCGGGGCACCGCGATCAGGAACTCGTCGCTGCCATGCCGCCACAGCTTGCCACGCCCGCGCAGGTAGGACTGCAGGCGCTGCGCCACCAGTACCAGCGCCTGATCGCCCACTTCGGCACTCATGTTCTCGTTGACCGATGCGAAGTGGTCGATGTCCACGTGCATCAGCATCAGCGCGATGCCGCCGGAGGCCGCCTCGGCAACCATCGCCTGCAGCTCGGGGTTGCCGGCGCCAAGGCGGTCGGGGGCATCATCGATGCTGACCGGGGGCAGGTTGGGATTCCACATAGGCTCAGTATTCCGGTGAATCGACGGCGGCCATGCTGGTCGCCTGGTAGGGGAGGTGGACGTCGATCAGGGTGCCTTCGCCATGCGCGGATTCGATCCGCACGTGGCCACCGACGCTCTGCGCGCGCTCGCGCATCACGATCAGGCCGAGGCCGCGCGGGCCGTCCGGATCGAAGCCTTCACCATCATCGCGGATCTGCAGGTGCAGGCCACGCTGGCTGACGTCGCGCAGCTGCAGCAGGACCTGGCTGGCGCGCGCATGGCGCAGCGCATTGGTCAGGCTTTCCTGTGCGATGCGGAAGCAGGCTTGTTCGATGCTGTTGTCGGGGCGGTGCGGCAGCGGCTCGATCTCGGCCAGCAGCTCCACCGGCGAAGAGCGGAACAGCACCCGCGCCTGCCAGCTCAGCGCCGCCTCCAGGCCCAGTGCATCCAGCTGCGGCGGGCGCAGCAGGGTGGAGATGTCGCGCAGCTTGGCCACGGTGGTGTCAGCCAGGCTGACGATCTGCGCCAGGTCCTCGCCACGACGCTTCGGATCGTCCTCATCCTGCGCCGCATGCGCCGACAGCTTGATCGCGGTAATGGCCTGGCCGATGTCATCGTGCAGGTCGCGCGAGATCGCGCGACGCTCGTCCTCCTGCAGCGAGAACAGCCGCCCGGCCATCGCCTGCAGCTCGCGATTGCTGGTTTCCAGCGCCCTGCGGGTGCGTTCGGAATCGCTCAGGTCGCGTACGATCAGCAGCTTGCAGTCACGACCGCCGTAGCGCACTTCGCCCACCGCCAGACCGGCATGGAAGCTGCGGCCGTCCGCACGCTGCATGGCCACCACGCTGCTGTGGCCCGGCCCCAGGTGGGGCTGGCCGGCGCGCAGCTGGCTGCGCACCCGTGGCAGGTCGGCGGCAGCGACCAGTGCCGACAGCGGCTCGCCCAGCAGGGTGTGGCTGCCGTAACCGAACAGGCCGGCGGCCCAGGCGTTGGCGTACAGCACGTGCTCGTCGGAGAGGATCACCACGCCGTCGGGCAGTACCCGCACCAGCTCGCGGAACTGTTCCTCGCGCTCGCGCAGCAGGCGCCGCGACTGCTCGCGCTCGGTCACGTCCTGCAGCGTCCCCAGCACGCGGCTGCGGCCGGCTTCGTCGATACCGCTGGCCGCCCGCAGGTGCACCATCAATGCACGGCCGTCCATCGACAGCAGCGGCAGCAGCACGTCCACCTGTACCGGCTCGCCGGAGCACAGTTCGGCCAGCAGCTGTTCGGTCTGGGTGGCGGTGGCCGGGTCGGCCGGCACCAGCAGCTCATCGAAGCGGTGCCAGCGCCGGGCCTCGGGCGGGCGGCGGCCGAGCAGGCGATAGACCTGGTTGGAATAGCGGCCCAGCCCGGTGGACGGGTCCAGTTCCCAGGCGCCGATGCGGGCCAGCTCATGGGCTTCCTCCACCCGGGCCAACGCCTGGTCGCGGCGCAGCTGGGCCAGATCCTCGGCGGTGCGGTCGATGGCGATCAGCAGGCGGGCGTTGTGGCCGTCGTAGCTGATGGCGTTGGAGCGCAGCTCCATCTGCCGCAGCGCGCCATCGCGCAGCTGCAGCTGAGCGCGCAGGATGCACAGCTCCTCGGGCGCCTCGCGGATCGCCTCCAGCTTGGTCTGCAGGGCCTGGTCCTGGCCCGGCGGCCACAAGGCGTCGATGGTCTGTTCCAGCAGCTCGTCGCGGTCCCAGCCGAAGGCGCTGCAGGCGGCGGGGTTGGCATCGAGGATCGCCAGCGTGTCCAGGTCGTAGACGAGGATCGGCCCGGGGTTGCCCTCGAACATCTGCCGCAGGCGCAGCTCGGAGGCCTGCTGGCGCGCATGGGTATGCAGCACGTGTTCGGCCAGCGGGCGCAGCAGCAGATAGAGCAGGCCCGCGCTGGCCAGCGCGAAGAACGAGCCCTTCAGGCCCTGCCACAGGGCCGCCTGCTGCGGATCGGGCACCAGCGCCTGCACCACGCTGTCGGTGGAGATCATCCAGGCCAGCGCCATCACCAGATAGCTCAGCACCACCCGGCGCCGGTCACGGCTCAGCGCCTGCGCCATCCGCGGGTCGGGAACTGGGGCGTTGCCGGTCGGTTCTGCGGGCATGGACGGGGCGGGTGACAGGGGCGCCGGTCATCTTACCCCGCAGCGTGCCGTGACCACTCAATTATCCGCCGCAGGCGCCGTTAACCACTGCGTGCCCCGCTGACGGGCGTGTCATCCGGAGCAAGATCGCGTGGACCAAGGGATCATCGCCAGCCTGCTGCAGCACCCGCTTGCGTCGGCGCTGGTCATCGTCGACCGTGCCGGGCGCCCGCTGGCGGCCAATCCGGCCGCGCGCGAGCATGGCCTGCCGGCCACCGTGGCGGCCTATGCGCCGATGCTGGAAGATCTGCGCCTGATGGCCGCCGATGGTGGCATCGTTGCCTGCACGCTGCCGGGCGGCCCACGGGGGCACTATGACGGTCACCTGCGTGCGGTGCACGACGGTGCCGGCAACCTGCTGGCGTTCACCCTGAGCATTCCCGAGCCGGTGCCGGTCGATGGGGGCGGGCGCTGGGAGCTGGCACTGGACAGCGCCGGCCACAGCCTGTGGGACTGGGACATCCCCAGTGACCGGGTGGCGCGCACGCCGGCGCTGGGCGACGAGACCGCCACTGAATTGCTGTCTCGCGTGCACGGCGAGGACATCGCCCAGGTGCGCGCCGCGCTCGACGAGCACCTGCGCGGGCACAGCGAGCAGTACAGCGCACAGTTCCGTTTCCGCCAGGCCGATGGCCAGTGGCGTTGGGTGCTCGATCGCGGCCGCGTGGTCGCTCGCACCGCCGATGGCCAGCCCCTGCGCATGGTCGGCACGCATACCGATATCGAGCAGCAGAAGCAGCTCGAATCGCTGCTGCAGGAACAGCAGCTGCACCTGAGCGAGGCCCAGCGCATCGCCAGCATGGGCAGCTGGTCGTTTGATCCCAACAGCGGGCATTTCTGGTGGTCGCCGGAACTGCGTTCGCTTCTGGCACTGGAGCAGGGCGCCGTTCCGGGCCAGCGGCGGTGGCTGAAGCAGCTGCATCCACGCTCCCGCGGCGCGCTGCGCGCGGCATGGCGGCGGTTGTGGCGCGATGGCCGCGCTGCCAACCTCGAGCTGGAGCTGACCCGCGGCCATGAGCCTTCGCAGCACCTGCGGCTATGGATGCAGCCGCTGCTGGACATGGACGGGCAACCCAAGCGCCTGCTCGGCCAGGTACAGAACATCACCGAACAGCACCAGACCGATGCGTTGATCCGCTGGCGCACCGAACTGCTGAACCGGGTCTCCGCGCTGGGCCGCATCGGCGGCTGCGAGATCGAAGTGCAGACCCGCAGCATGCAATGGACCGAGGAGTGCTACCGCATCCATGGCCTGCGCAAGGAACCGATCACCCTCGACCAGGCGCTGGCGCTGTACACGGAGGACTCGCGCAACGCGTTCGAGGCGGCGCTCGCCCGTATCGCCAACGGCGGCCTGCCCGAGCAGCTGGACCTGTGCTTCTACCGCCAGTCCGGCCTGCGCGTCTGGGTGCAGGTGCTGATCGAACTGGACCGCCGTGACGGCCTGCCGCCGCGGTTCGTTGTCCTGTTCCGTGACATCACCCGCGAGCGCGAAGCCAACGAGCGCATCGAACTGCTGGCCCACTACGACCTGCTGACCGGCCTGCCCAATCGCGTACTGCTCGGCGAACAGACCGCCGAAGCCATCGAGGAAGCACGCGACCGCGGTACCTCGCTGGCCATGCTGTTCATCGACCTGGACGGCTTCAAGACCATCAACGACAGCTTCGGCCACGCCACCGGCGATGCGCTGCTGAAGGCCGCAGCCACCCGCCTGCACCAGAACCTGCGCAACAACGACCTGTTCGGCCGCTTCAGTGGCGATGAGTTCATCGTGGTGCTGCGCGACCTGGCCGAGCCGGAAGATGCCGGTCATGTCGCCCGCAAGCTGATTGCCTCGCTGGCTGAGCCGCTGCGCCGTGGCGAGACCACGTTGAAAGTCGGCGCCAGCGTCGGCATCGCGATGCTGGGCGATGCGCAGACCGATTTCGACTCACTGCTGCGCGCGGCCGACGCCGCGATGTATGCGGCCAAGGAAGCCGGGCGCAACACCTACCAGTACTACAGCCAGGACGCCCTGGCCCGCATCCAGCGCCGGCTGGACGTCGAGCATGCCCTGCATGGGGCGATCGAGCGCGACGAGTTCAGCCTGGCCTACCAGCCGCTGCTGCACGCCCACCACGGCGAGCCACCGGCGATCGAGGCACTGTTGCGCTGGCACCGCCCCGGCATCGGCTACTGCAGCCCGGCCGAGTTCATTCCCATTGCCGAAAAGTGCGGCGAGATCGTGCGCATCGGCGACTGGGTGCTGAACGAGGCCTGCCGCCAGGCGACCGCCTGGGACCGTGCCGGACTGCACTTTGATCGCATCGCGGTCAACGTGTCGGCGGTGCAGCTGCGTGATCGCGGCTTCGCCGAGCGCGTGATCGAGATCTGCCATGCCCATGGCTGGCCGCCGCAACGGCTGGAACTGGAGCTGACCGAGTCGGCGCTGATCCGTGATACCGACATCCTGCGCCATTGCTTCGACGTGCTGGAACGGCACGGCGTGCCGCTGGCGGTGGATGACTTCGGCACTGGCTTCTCCAACCTCAATTACCTCAACCGCTTCCCGGTGGGGCGCCTGAAGATCGACCGCAGTTTCGTGCAGGGCATGCTGCATGATTCGGGCACGGCCGAAGTCACCCAGGCCATCGTCCACCTGGGCCACGCGCTGGGCATGAAGGTGGTGGCCGAAGGCGTGGAAACCCACCAGGAAGAAGACATGCTGCGCCGCCAGGGCTGCGACGAGATCCAGGGCTACCTGTACTCGCGCCCGCTCAGCCCGCGTGATCTGGCGCAGTGGCTGCGCCAGCAGCGCCCGGCGCCGATGCGCACCGACGCCAGCGGCGAAGCGGTGCTGGTGCGCTGAGGATCTGCGCTTGCAGATGCCGGCGCGGTGTAGCCTGACTCTGGTGCGCCCAGCTCTGGTGGGTGCCGACCGTTGGCCGGCACGGATGCCCTGACGCTCGCGATCATCCACGCATGGCGTGGAACTACCTGGGAAACTCCGCCTTCAACTGCATGCGCAGGGCCTCGACGATGGCCGCATAGCGTCGCTTCTGGACCAGATAGCTGGCCAGGAACAGCGGCAGCACCAGCAGCATCGGTGCCACCATCGGGCGCATCGCCACCAGCGGCAACAGCAGCAGCGACAGGATTGCCACGAACCAGCTGCACAGGCCGATCACCCGCACCTCGTGCCGCCGCGCGTTGAGAACGATGCGTCCACGCATCACCGGGAAGTAGCGCAGGCCGAAGCTCGGTGCGAAGCTCTCGCGGAACGCCATGCTGCCATCGGGCAGCGCATGGAAGGCCAGTCGCAGCCACTTGTCCTGCGGCAGGTCACGTTCCAGGCTGCCCAGCGAGAGCCGGGCCTGCATGGCCGGTGACGCCGCGATGCGTTCGTTGAACAGGGTGATGCCCCAGCTGAAATAGCCGGCCACCCAGGCCATCAGAAGGACGGCTTCGATGAGGAGCACTGCGATGAGGGCGATGGCCATCGGTCTTCCATGAACGGGACCGGTGGATCATGCCATGCGGGACGGCCCATCCACGCAGGACGTGGATCTACTTCAGGGCTTCGCCATCCAGGCCCAGGTCCCATGCCAGGCCCAGCAGTTCATCGTCGGCTCGGGAGGGGGCGGGGCGCGCATCGGCCAGCTGCTGCAGTTCGAGCAGTTCCTCGCGGGCCACGTCTTCCAGCCGCTGCAGCTGCTCACGCACGCTCGCATTGCGCGGGCGCTCGGTGTCGGTGAGGGCGGGCAGGGCGCGGATCAGGGTCATGGTGCGCGTACAGGATGCATCCAATGGCGGGTTACAGGCAAAGGCCCCGGGCGAACCGGGGCCTTGCGGGCTGCCGGCGAGGGCAGCGGACATCAGGATCAGAACAGCTCGACGGTGCCGGCGCCCATGCTCTGCTGGGCGACCGGCTTGTGCGGCGGGCGTTCCCATTCGCTGCGCAGTTCGCGCAGGCGGTTGCCGGTGCGCTGCAGGGCGGTGGCGATCTCTTCGTCGAACACGCCGCCATTGCGGTGCAGCAGTTCCTGCAGGGCCACCGCTTCGCGGTTGATCGCGGTCAGGCGGTCCAGGTGGGTGTGCACGCCGCCCAGCGCCTGGGTGGCGATGTCTTCGAACTGCAGGGCACGCACGGCTTCGGCCACGCTGCCATCGATCGCACGGGCACACTCGGACACTTCGCGCATGCCGTCGCCCAGCGAGGCGTTGATCTGCGCGACGTTGTCGAGCATCGCTGCTGCTTCCTGACGGGCTTCGCGGGAGCGGTCCATATCGCGCGAGGCCATGTGCGAAACCGTCTCGCGCACCTTGGCGATGGCGTCCTTGGAGCTGTGCGCCAGCTTGCGGATCTGCTCGTTGAAGGTGGTCGAGCGCTCGGACAGGTTGCGCACTTCGTCGGCGACCACGGCGAAGCCACGACCGGCTTCACCGGCGCGGGCCGCTTCGATGGCCGCGTTCAGCGCCAGAAGGTTGGTCTGGTCGGCGATCGACTTGACGTCTTCCAGCAGCGCGAAGATGCCATCCAGGTGCTGCGCCATCTGGTCGATGTGCTGCACGGTGGTGCTGCTCTGGCCGCTCACCTGTTCCAGCGCTTCCACCAGCTGTTCCATGCGATGGCTGGCGTGCTGGGCGAAACGGGCAACGTCGAGGCCGGCATTGCCTTCATCACCGGCGCGGTCGACGATGCGCGACAGGGCCTGGCTCTGCTGGCGCGACTTGCGGTTCATGGCATCGAAGCTGCCGCCCAGGCTGGAGACGGCCTGGCGGATCAGGTCACGGGCGCGTTCCACTTCGCCACGCGAACCGTCGATCTCGTTGCCGACGAAGTTGCGCAGCTCGGTCAGCAGCTGGTCCTGTTCGCGCAGGACACGGGCGTGCTCGGGGGAACGATGTGCCTGTGCGCGGGTGGTCCACCACGCAAAGCCGAGCCAGCTCAGCGTCATCGTGGTCAGGATCGCCCAGCGCAGGGCGGCCGGCCATTCGAAACCGATGGCGAAGGGGAGCAGCAGGGTCAGAGCCAGGGGGGCGGCCAGACGGATGAAAATGCGTGAGTACATGGACGTTCTCGGGAGGTGCACGGAGGATGTATCGGCCGTACCCCCTTTCTCTTTAACGTCGATGTGCCTCGAAGTGCATTCTGAATGCGCCGGTTTTCCGGCGCCTTGGCGGCCTCGGGGTCAGAGCCCTTTCCGTGCCGGAAAGGGATCCGACCCCTTGGGCAGGCGCAACGGGGTCGGATCCCTTTTCCATGGAAAAGGGCTCTGACCCCACACCCTCAGGCCAGCAGGCGGTCCACGGCCTCGATCATCGCCTTGCGGCTGAACAGGAAGTCCCAGTAGCTGCCGCCCAGCTGGCGCCACAACACCGCCGAACGCACCGCGGCCAGCAGCAGGGCACGGATCTCCGCCACCACGCCGGCCTGGCCCAGGTAGTGCGGGTTGCCCTGCACCATCACCCGCGGTTTCAGGTGGCTGATGGTGTCGGCATACAGGCCGCCGAGGTTGGCCAGTACGTCCGGGTGGCCACTGTCGCCCAGTTCGGTGGCCTGGCGCTGGGCGCGCTCGATGCCCGAGGCGACCTTGTTCACGGTCGCCCCATCCTGCACGAAGCGACGCTCCAGCTGCAGCACCGACAGGGCCAGCTTGGGCAGCATCGGGTCCTGGCCCTGGCTGCGGAAGTAGTTGTGCAGCAGGCGCAGGCCGGACTTCAGTGCATGACGGTCACCGAACACCGCCTGCGGCGAGGACGCATCGACGCGGAACACGCTGTCCACGGCGGTGCGCACGGCGGCGGCGTCGGAATGGCCGGTATCGGCGATGCGGCGCACCTGCTGCAGGGCCTGGGCAATGCCGGCCAAGGCCAGGACGCGGTCGTCGACAGTGAAACTCATGCAGCGATTACCTCAAAAGGGGAGGGGGTGGTGCGCAGGCGTTGTTCCAGCGGCGCATCGGTGGCGGCGATCACCGCGCCGCCCAGGCACACATCACCGTCATACAGCACCAGCGATTGACCGGGGGTAACGGCACGCTGCGGGCGCGCAAAGGTGACCAGCACGCTGCCATCGTCCAGCACCTGGACCGTACACGGCTCGTCGGGCTGGCGGTAGCGGGTCTGGGCGGTGCATTCGAAGCGCCGTGCCGGCGGTGAGCCGGCGATCCAGTGCGCGGTTTCCGAACGCAGGCGGTCGGACAGCATCCACTTGCTGTCGCGGTCCTGGTCCACGTACAGCACGTTGCTGGCCACATCCTTGCCAACCACGTACCACGGCGCGGCCGGGCGGCCACGCACGCCGCCGATGTTCAGGCCCTCGCGCTGGCCCAGGGTGAAATAGAACACGCCCGGGTGTTCGGCAATCACGCTGCCGTCGGCCGGGTCGAGGATCTGGCCGGGCTTGGCCGGCAGGTAGCGGCCGAGGAATTCGCGGAAGTCGCGCTCGCCGATGAAACAGATGCCGGTGGAGTCCTTCTTGGCGTGGGTCGGCAGGCCGACGTCGCGCGCGATCCGGCGCAGGTCGCTCTTTTCCAGGTCGCCGATCGGGAACAGGGTGGCTGCCAGCTGTTCCTGGCCCAGTTGATGCAGGAAGTAGCTCTGGTCCTTGGATCGATCGGCGCCGCGCAGCAGCAGCCACTGGTGGCCGCGCTGGGTCACCCGTGCGTAATGGCCGGTGGCGATGCGCTCGGCGCCCAGCTCGCGGGCGGCGTCCAGGAAATGCTTGAACTTCACTTCACGGTTGCACAGCACGTCCGGGTTCGGGGTGCGGCCGGCCGCGTACTCGGCCAGGAAGTGCTCGAACACGCCCTGCCAGTACTCGCTGGAGAAGTCCCGGAAGTGGAACGGGATGCCCAGCAGGCCGCACACGGCCACCGCGTCGCGACGGTCATCCTCGGCACGGCAATCACCGCTGCCATCGTCGGCCCAGTTCTGCATGAACAGGCCGGCCACGGCCTCGCCCTGCTGTACCAGGCGCCAGGCGGCGACCGAGGAATCGACGCCGCCGGAGACGCCCACCATCACACGCGGAGTGCTCATGCGACCTCCCGGACCAGCGAAAGCGGGTGGCGCTGGCCACCCAGGTAATCCGCCACCACCTGCCACACCAGCGGGCTGCGCTGGCGCTCGCCGGCGGCCTGCAGCTCGGCCGGGGTCAGCCACAGCGCGCGGTCGATGCCGGTGTCCAGCGGCTGCGCCGGATCGTGCGAAACCGGGCGCGCCGCGTAGCAGAAGCGCAGGAAGGCCGTGCCGTCGCCGGCAGTCCACTGGTAGCAGCCAATGAAGTGGGTCAGCTGCACCGTCCAGCCGGTTTCCTCGCGGGTCTCGCGCAGGGCGGCCTCGGCCAGGCTTTCGCCCGGCTCGAGGTGGCCGGCCGGCTGGTTCAGCACCTGGCGGCCGTCAATGGTCTCCTCGACCAGCAGCACGCGGCCGCCGTCGATCACCACGGTGGCAACGGTGGCGTGCGGTGCCCAGCGCGGGTCCGGCGTGGCGTTCAACTCAGAACTCGTCCTTCTTGGTCAGTTCCAGCTCCATCGCGTCGGCGGTGCGGATGGCCGCATCGATGGCGTCGCTGAGCTGGTCGGCGGTGGCATCGGCGTCGATCTTCACCACGAACATGGCAGTGGTGTCCTGCTTTACCCAGCCGCCCATCTTGGCGTCCTGCGAATCTTCCAGCAGGCGGTTGGCCACGGCCACCGGGAACTGCTTGGTCTTGGCGCTGTAGGCCGGCGACCAGATCTCGCGGATGTTGTGGCTGCCGAAGTCTTCCACCGCCGAGCGCACGTAGACCATCTGGGTGCGGTCACCCTCGACGTCGAAGACCATGCGGTAGTCGCCATCCTCGTCGACCTCGTAGGTGTAACCCAGCTTGTCCAGGTGGCGGGCCACGGACTTGTCGGCCTGGGGCGCGGCGGTGGCAGCACCGGCAGCGGCCAGGGTGATCAGCAGGGCGGGCAGAAGGGTCCTTTTCATGAAGATCCTGTGAAGCAGTGTTGAAAGAAGCTGCAATTGTGACGTTGGGCGTGCGTGCCGTCCAATCTGCGGCGGGCCGACGCAGGTCCGGCGCTACCCCTATAATGGATGGATGCCCCATGAGTCCTCCCCCGATTCCCATCACGAGCACGGCGTTGCCGTGGAGCCCGCGCGCCCGGAAGTGGCGCCGCCGCCGTTCTACCAGGTGATGCTGCTCAACGACGACTACACCCCGATGGATTTCGTGGTGGATGTACTGCAGCAGTTCTTCAGCATGGACCTGGACAAGGCCACGCAGGTGATGCTGCACGTCCATACCCGCGGCCGCGGGGTCTGCGGCGTGTTCACCCGCGAGGTCGCCGAGACCAAGGTTGCCCAGGTCAACGAGTATTCGCGGATGAACCAGCACCCGCTGCTGTGCACGATGGAAAAGGCCTGACCGGCTGCCGATCCTCGTCCGGGTACATCGACTCCGGACACGGCGTGCCCACCAAGGTGGGCACCTACCAAGGCAGAAACCTGTAGAGCCGAGCCCATGCTCGGCTGCTTTTCGTCCCGGCGCAATGTCCCGGATGGAGTGCGCCCACCACGCGCGGAGGTCACGCCTCCGCCAACGCCTCCAGCGCCATGCGTGCCACTGCCTCGTCGACCTCGGCGGGGTCGCCGTCGCCCCGGAACCACACCGCTGACAGCCCCGCGCTGGCCGCGATCCAGCGCAGCAGGCGCGCCCGTTCCAGCCCAGCCAGCGCGCTGACCTGTTCCAGCCGGGCGGCAAACCGCTCGGGCCGGGTGGCCACATGGATGCCCGGGCCACAGAGGTCCGGGTTGCTGAACATTGTCGTGTAGTCGAACGCGCGGTCGCCCAGCAGCCGCTTCGGGTCGATCGCCAGCCAGCCACGCGCGCCGAAATCCAGCACGTTGTCGTGGTGCAGGTCGCCGTGCAGCGGCCGGATCTCGTGTTCTTCCCGCAACACCCGCTCCGCCAGTGATCTGCACTGTTCCAGCAGTGGCGGCAGCGCGGCCCTTGGCTGCAGCAGGTCGGCGAACCATGTACGCAGGCAGACCAGTTCCGCTGGCGGCGCGCTCCGTGGCCGGTGCAGCTGCCGCAGGACCTGGCACAGGATCGTGGTACAGGCATCATCGTCGCCCTCGATCGAACGTTGCCGCAGCGAATCGCCGTCTGCACGCTCGATCAGGATCGCCGGCCCCTCGTGGGCCAGCAGGCGGGCGGCACCATCGCCGTCCCACCAGCGCAGCAGGCGATGGCCGTTCTGCTCCTCGGTTTCGCTGCTGACCTTCAGCATCGCCGGTTCGCCGTCGGCGGTCAGCACCGGCCAGAGCTGGGCGTGGGGCGTCTCGATGGCCGCGCCATCACGCCGCAATCGCCAGCGGCTCAGGTAGGGTTCGCTCATGCTGGGTGGGCTGTCCTGGAGTGAATGAAGATCAAGCGATCTGCACTGCTAACGCCATCTGAACGCAGCAATCCGCTAGGGTGATGGAAATCGCGTAGTCAGGCCGCATATTGTCCCCATCTGCCGCCGGAGTAATCCATGTTCAGCAAAGACCTCGAACACACCATCGGCCAGTGCTACAAGCGCGCCCGTGAGGCCCGGCATGAATTCATGACGGTCGAACACCTGCTGTTGGCACTGCTCGACAACCCGTCCGCCCAGGCCGTACTGAAGGCCTGTGGTGCCGACGCCGAACGCCTGCGCCAGGAGCTGGAGCAGGCCATCGAGGCTTCCGTGTCCCGCCTGGCCGAAGATGACGGCCGCGATACCCAGCCGACCCTGGGCTTCCAGCGCGTGCTGCAGCGGGCCGTGTACCACGTGCAGTCCTCGGGCAAGAAGGAGGTCACCGGCGCCAACGTGCTGGTCGCCATCTTCGGCGAAAAGGACTCCCATGCCGTCTATTACCTCAACCAGCAGGACGTGACCCGGCTGGACGTGGTCAATTACCTGTCCCACGGCATCGCCAAGCTGGGCGAGGAAGGCGAGCAGCCGCCCTCCTCCTCCGAGGGCGAAGGCCGCATCGAAGGCGGGGAGGGCGAGCCGAAGGGTGATGCCCTGACCGAGTTCGCCAGCAACCTCAACGAACAGGCGCGGTCGGGCCGCATCGATCCGCTGGTCGGCCGTGCCGACGAGATCGAGCGCACCATCCAGGTCCTGTGCCGCCGCCGCAAGAACAACCCGCTGTACGTGGGCGAGGCTGGCGTGGGCAAGACCGCGATTGCCGAGGGCCTGGCCCGCCGCATCGTCGAGGGCTCGGTACCCGACGTGCTGGCCGACGCGGTGATCTACTCGCTCGACCTGGGCGCGCTGGTGGCCGGCACCAAGTACCGCGGCGACTTCGAGAAGCGCCTGAAGAGCGTGCTGACCGCACTGAAGAAAGTCCCCAATGCGGTGCTGTTCATCGACGAGATCCATACCATCATCGGTGCCGGTTCGGCCTCGGGTGGCACCATGGATGCGTCCAACCTGATCAAGCCGGCGCTGGCCTCCGGCGAGCTGCGCTGCATCGGCTCGACCACCTTCCAGGAGTACCGCGGCATCTTCGAGAAGGACCGGGCGCTGGCCCGCCGCTTCCAGAAGATCGACATCGTCGAGCCGACCGTGGGCGAGACCTACGAGATCCTGCAGGGCCTGAAGTCCAAGTACGAGCTGCACCACGGCGTGACCTATTCGGACGAAGCGCTGCAGGCGGCAGTGGACCTGTCGGTGAAGCACATCGGCGACCGCCTGCTGCCGGACAAGGCCATCGACGTGATCGATGAGGCCGGTGCCCGCCAGCGGCTGCTGCCGGAAGGCCAGCGCAAGGAGCTGATCGACGTCGAGGAAGTGGAGGCGATCGTGGCCAAGATGGCGCGCATCCCGACCAAGCAGGTCAGTGCCACCGACAAGGACGTGCTGCAGCACCTGGAGCGCAACCTGAAGATGGTGATCTTCGGCCAGGACCCGGCCATCGAGACGCTGTCCTCGGCGATCAAGCTGGCCCGCTCGGGCCTGGGCAATCCGGAAAAGCCGATCGGCAACTTCCTGTTCGCCGGCCCGACCGGTGTCGGCAAGACCGAGGTGACCAAGCAGCTGGCGCTGCAGCTGGGCATCGAGCTGGTCCGCTTCGACATGTCCGAGTACATGGAGCCGCATTCGATCAGCCGCCTGATCGGTGCCCCTCCGGGCTATGTCGGCTTCGACCAGGGCGGCCTGCTGACCGAAAAGATCGTCAAGACGCCGCACTGCGTGCTGCTGCTGGACGAAATCGAAAAGGCGCACCCGGATATCTTCAACATCCTGTTGCAGGTGATGGACCGCGGCGTGCTGACCGATACCAACGGGCGTGAGGCCAACTTCAAGAACGTGGTGCTGGTGATGACCACCAATGCCGGCGCGGCGCAGGCCTCGCGGCGCTCGATCGGCTTCACCAAGCAGGACCATGCCACCGACGCGATGGAGACCATCCGCCGCAGCTTCACCCCGGAATTCCGCAACCGACTCGATGCGGTGGTGCAGTTCCAGGCGTTGGGCTTCGAGCACATCCTGCGCGTGGTCGACAAGTTCCTGATCGAGCTGGAGATGCTGCTGCAGGACAAGCACGTCAGCCTGTCGGCCACGCCGACCGCGCGCGACTGGCTGGCCCACCACGGCTTCGACCCGCTGATGGGTGCGCGCCCGATGGCCCGCGTGATCCAGGACAAGATCAAGCGTCCTCTGGCCGACGAGCTGCTGTTCGGCAAACTGGTCAACGGCGGCAAGGTGAACATCGATGTCCGCGACGACGAGCTGGTCGTCGAGACCCAGGCCGAGCCGGAGCGCCTGCTGCCGGTCACGGTGGAGTGAACTGACGCCGGGCGTGGCCCGGCGGACCTGAAATGACAAGGGCGGCTTCGGCCGCCCTTGTCATATGCGCCATCAACGGCCGCGCTGGCGGGCCTTCTTCTGGAAGGTGGCTTCGTCGATCGGTTCGATCTGCGCCACCCGGCAGTGGTCGGCATCGGTGCGCAGCTGGCTGCGGCCGGCGCTGCACAGCAGGCCCTGCTGGCCTTCGGTGATGAAGCTCAGTTTCCGCGAGTAGCCGGCAGTGGAGCAGTCGTTCTGGAAGTGCACGACATAGTGGTCCTGGCCATTGCGCAGCAGGATGTTCCGCGAAACGCCGGCGCGCACGATCTGCTGGTCGCTGCCCAGCTGGATGCAGTCACTGGCCGTGGAGGGGGGCTCGGCGGCGCGCACAGGCGATGCGCTGGCGGACGCGGCAACGGCGACGAGCAGGGCGGTCAACGTGAGCATGTTCATGGCGGGGCAGGGGAATGGCGATCCGGACTGGATCGGGTCCCACGATGCCGCCACGGATGAAGATGCGAATCTGCCGCAAGCAGGGCTGACCGACGCCACGGTGCGTTCGGTCACGATGACCTCCGGCAGGGCCGGATTGCAGGCATGACAAAAGGCCAGCAACCAGGGCTGGCCTTGTCGAAGTGGCGCAACGCGCCGACCGCTTACTTCATGCGGTAGGTGATACGACCCTTGGTCAGGTCGTACGGGGTCATTTCAACCTTGACCCGGTCACCGGTGAGGATGCGGATGTAGTTCTTGCGCATGCGGCCGGAAATGTGGGCGATGATCTCGTGCCCATTTTCCAGGCGAACGCGGAAAGTGGTGTTCGGCAGCGTCTCGCTGACGGTGCCCTCGAACTCGATGGAATCGTCTTTCGACATGTAGTCCTGTGCGGTTCAGAAAACGGCCACGCTGGGCCTAAGGCGCAGTATTTTACGCGTGACCGGCCCAGCTTGCAAAGTTTGTGTTAACCCCCGGCCAAACGCTGTGCCGGCAGGCGTCCGACCGCCTGCGTCCACGGGCCTTCACGGCCGTCATGGCGCACCGCGTGGCGGACGTGCTGCAGGAACGCCGCGCGCGGCAGGTGCTCGGCGCCCATCCGCAGCAGGTGCGGATTCTCCACCTGGGCATCGATCAGCGCCCAGCCCCAGCCGTGAAGCGTGGATGCCAGCGCGGCCAGGGCGATCTTGGAGCCGCCGCTGGCGCCACTGAACATGCTCTCGCCGAAGAACATCGTCCCGATCGCCACCCCGTAGATGCCGCCGACCAGCGTCTGCCGGTCCCAGACCTCGAAGGAGTGGGCAAAGCCGAGGTCATGCAGCTGGCTGTAGGCCTCGACCATGTCGGGGCTGATCCAGGTGCCGTCCTGGCCGGGCCGCAGTGCCGCCGCACAGGCGCGCATCACCCGGCTGAAGGCGGTGTCGGCGGTGACCTCCCATGTGCTGCCGCGCAACTGGCGGCGGAAGCGGCTGGACAGATGCACGCCATCGGTACGGAACACCATGCGCGGGTCGGGCGACCACCACAGGATCGGCTCGCCCTCGCTGAACCATGGAAAGATGCCGCCCGCATACGCGTTGAGCAGGCGCGCCGGGTGCAGGTCGCCGCCCACGGCGAGCAGGCCGTCGGGCTGGCGCAGGGCGGTCTCGGCCGGCGGGAAGGGGGCGTCCGGCGCGTCGGCCAGGCGCCAGGGCAGCTGGCGGGTCATGCCGGCATTGTATTCGTCGCGGCCCCGCGTGAATGCCGCGGTAGATGCCAACCTTGGTTGGCGGGTCACCCGTCCGCGCGAAATGGGCTGTGCCCCAGCAGCTCCTGTTGGTAGCGCCGCACATCCCGCCGCTCCTGCCGGCACCACTCCTGCAACGCCTCGGCGAAATCCGCATCAGCCACCCAGTGCCGGCTGCGCACCAGTGTAGGCAGGAAGCCGCGCGCCAGCTTGTGCTCGCCCTGTGCGCCGGGTTCGAAACGGCTCAGGCCTTCGCGCAGGCAGTACTCGATGCCCTGGTAGTAACAGGCTTCGAAGTGCAGGCCGGGCAGGGTGGCGCCGCCCCAGTAGCGGCCGTACAGCGTGTCACCGCCGCGCAGGCAGAGCGCGCCGGCAATCGGCTGGCCTTCCTGCTCGGCCAGGAACAGTACCAGCCCGCGCCCCAATGAAATGGCCAGATGGCGCAGGAAGGCCTCGGTCAGGGCCGGGGCATTGCCGTACTCAAGGAAGGTCTGCAGGTAGAAGCGGTACATCGCCTGCAGGTCGGCGCGGCTGGCGTCGTCGCCATGCACCACGCGGAAGCTGATGCCCTGGCGGGCGACCTTGGCCCGTTCCTGGCGGATGTTCTTGCGGTGCTTGTGGTTCATCGCGCCGAGGAGCTGGTCGAATGTCGCCCAGTCACCCGGGTTCTGCCACTGGAACTGCACGTCCTCGCGCAGCAGCCAGTCATCGCCGAACAGCGCCTCGTCCGCTGCGGCGTGGAAGTTGATATGGGCCGATGACACGGCCAGTGCCGGCAGTGCATCGCGCAACGCCGACAGCAGCGTGGTGCGCTCTGAATCGTGACGGGCCAGCAGGCGCGGCCCGGTGACCGGCGAGTACGGCACCGCGCCCAGCCACTTCGGGTAGTAGTCGCGGCCATGGCGGGCGTAGGCGTTCGCCCAGGCATGGTCAAACACGAATTCGCCGTGGGAGTTGGTCTTCAGGTAGCCCGGAATTGCGCCGATCAGGCGCTCGCCCTCCCACAGCGTGAAGTGCCGGGGCTGCCAGCCCCAGTCCTCGCGCAGGCAGCCGTGCTGTTCCAGGCCTGAGAGGAAGGCGTGGCTGACGAACGGATTCTGGCCGTCGTGCAGGGCATCCCAGTCGGTGGCGGGAATGGACTGCAGGGAGTCGAGGAAGCGGGTGGAGAGCATGGTTGGCAAGGATAGGCCAGGTGGATCGCGAACGGTGCTGGCGGAGCTGGGTTGGTTTGTTCCGGTTGGGGGTGAGGAAAGTTTGAATTGTCCATCCGTGTGCGCTTGGTTGCGGAATGCCTGAATGCACAGGGGCAGAGTGAGCTGCGCCGCTGGAGCGGTGCATTCACTCTTTGCATGGAGTAGCCAAAATGAACCAGAAATTTCGCCTTGGATCCCTTTCTGTCCTGCTGTCTCTTCTGGGTGGCGGACTGTTGATAAGCCCCGCGCAGGCCGTTGACGCTCCTCCTGCGGTGGAGCAGGACACTGGACTCGACATCCTCTTGACCCAGAAGGCGCGCGACATTCTGGAGCGCGTTCGTCTCGTGGATGGCCAGGCACGTAGTCGCCGGGTTGAGGTATCAGCAGATATCGCCAACGGTGTAGTGACCGTGGCGCTGGATCGTGACTTCGTTCCTGCCGATTACGGACCGTCGTTCGAGGATCAGCGAAGCGAGATCAGTTTTGGACTACTGCATTGGGCCGAGCAGGTGGCGCCGTTCAGTCGTGTCGTTTTTCTGTATGACGGGAAAGAGATCGAATACTACTTTCCTGAGATAAAGGCTGCGGACGATGCGGCGCGGAAAGCGGGGGATGCGCTGAGGCGGATGCGTGGAACGCCTGGGTCCGGGATGGCATTTGTCGCAGCCGGCCATGGGTATTTCTACAGCTACAAGGACAACCGGTGGGTGACCTCAAGGGATGAATGGAATGGGGTCTCCGAGGGGTTGTTGACTCCGTCGTACGCTGCGGAGCTGAAGGCGATGATCGAGCAAAGGAGCCAAATGCCTGTCGTCCGTCCGCGCGTTCAGATCACGGGAACGACTCATCCTCCGAGTGGTGAGGAGTGGTGGACCATAGCTGCGCGCTACGCGATTGCCGAGCAGTATCCGGCCGAGACAAAGATATGGAACACGTACGCAGGCAGTACGCTTTGGGATCGGGAGGAGCGTGAAGACATCAACAGTCGGCCGCTTCTCGCAAACCACCACGGAGCTGAGGTAGCGATTCATCTGCACAGCAATGGAGAACCCTCGGGGGCCGCGCGCGGTACTCGTGTGATCGTGCAACCTGGTAGGCCGATGGATGCTGCTCTTGCAGAGAGTGTCCTGTGCTCGATGAAGGAGCTGATTCACTCGCTACCTGAGTATGCGGCATTCACCGTGGCTCCCGCTCCGCACGCGCTGAACAAGGGGGAGAACCGAGAGGCGCACATGCCATCGATCATCGTAGAGACGGCGTTTCACACGAATTCGGATGATGCCAAGGCGCTGCAGGACCCCGTCTTCCGCTCGGCGTCGATGAAAGGGGTGGAGAAGGGCTATCGCCTGTGGGCAACAGGAAAGACGTGTGAGCCGCTGTCCGGGCAGCCGATCGCAGATGTCGACGTTCCATCCGGCGACTCGCGCGAGGTGGACGTGGCGTTTGCGGGCCATCCGCAATTCCCGATCAGCCTGATCACCCGCAATACGCTGTGCCCATCAGGGTGGAACTGCAGCGGACGGACGGTGGTCCTCGATTCGCCTGACCAGCCCAGCAGGATGCAACTCAGCTGCGGTCGCGACAGCGTGGGGACGCTCGGCTGGGAGACGCATGTGTTGGATGCGGATGGGGTCAAGTCGCAGCCCGTGCCTCACACCGTTCGTTGTGTTCCCGATGCGGCCGGCCCTGATCGAAATGGCTTGCCTGAGAATACGGCTGCCGCAGGGATGTAACGAGAAAGGCCGACGCTTTCGCGTCGGCCTTTCTCCTGAGTCGAGCATGGCTCGACTCTACAGAGCATAATCAGCGCTTCAGCTGGCCTTGCCCTGCGCGTCCAGATAGCGCTCGGCGTCCAGTGCGGCCATGCAGCCGAAGCCGGCCGAGGTGATCGCCTGGCGGTAGTGTTGATCGGCCACGTCGCCGGCGGCGAACACGCCTTCCACCGAGGTCTGGGTAGCGTTGCCGCCCAGGCCCGAACGGATTTCCAGGTAGCCGTTGTTCATCGCCAGCTGGCCGTCGAACAGGGTGGTGTTCGGGTGGTGGCCGATGGCCACGAAGAAGCCGTGGGCATCGATGTCGCGGGTGCCGCCGTCCAGGGTGGACTTCACGCGCACGCCGGTCACGCCGGCGTCGTTGCCCAGCACTTCCTCCACCTGGTGGTGCCAGACGGTCTCGATCTTGCCTTCGGCCACCTTCCTGAACAGCTTGTCCTGCATGATCTTCTCCGCCTTCAGGGTGTCGCGGCGGTGGACCAGGTAGACCTTGCGGGCGATGTTGGACAGGTACAGGGCCTCTTCCACCGCGGTGTTGCCGCCGCCGACCACGACCACGTCCTGGTCGCGGTAGAAGAAGCCGTCACAGGTGGCACAGGCGGACACGCCGCGGCCCTTGAACTCGTCTTCGGTCGGGATGCCCAGGTACTTGGCGGTGGCGCCGGTGGCGATGATCAGCGCGTCGCAGGTGTACTCGTGGCTGTCGCCGATCAGCTTGAACGGGCGCTGCGACAGGTCGGCGGTGTGGATGTGGTCGAAGATGACCTCGGTCTCGAAGCGCTCGGCGTGGGCCTGCATGCGCGCCATCAGGTCCGGGCCCATCAGGCCGTGGGCGTCACCCGGCCAGTTGTCCACCTCGGTGGTGGTCATCAGCTGGCCGCCCTGCTGCAGGCCAGTGATGACGACCGGCTTCAGGTTGGCACGGGCGGCGTAGACGGCGGCGGTCCAGCCGGCCGGTCCGGAACCGAGGATGACGAGGCGCTGGTGGCGGGAGGGCAGGCTGGTGCTCATGTAGACTCGCGAAAAGGTAGATGGGACAAGGCGCTGGCGATGTTTGCGCAGCATCCGTGGCTGGTCATAGAGTGGCGGCTGGGGCAGGGCGATTCAAGCCGATGAACAGAACGCCGTCATCCAGCGGTGGTTTCGGCTCTGTCCGGGCCCGGTCAGAAGTCGCATAACTGAAAACTGACGCCGTCTCATTTATTATCAATCACTAACAGCGCATTCCAAAGGTATGGTCTAAGGTGGCGAAGCAGGTCCCTGAACGCTCCAAGTCGGACGACAGCAAGGCGTCACGTCGCACGGCCGCGGCGGCGACGACCGACAATCCACGCCGCCAGCGCCTCTGGCGCGACCTGGGCCTGATCGCGATCGCGCCGGCCCTGCTCTATCTGGCGGCGAGTCTTTTCACCTATTCAGCGACGGATCCGGGCTGGTCGCATACCGGCAGCGTGGTCGCGCCGGTGCACAACCTCGGTGGTCGCGCGGGCGCCTGGATCGCCGACGTGCTGCTGCAGTTGTTCGGCTACATCGCCTTCCTGCTGCCGGTGGTGCTCGGTGCGCTGTCGTGGATTGCCATGTTCGGCCTCAAGCGCGAGAGCAAGGGCGAGAACGACCTGGACCCTGCGCTGCGCCTGGTCGGCCTGGTCGGTTTCCTGATTGCTGGCACCGGCTTCCTGCATGTACGCCTGTTCAGCGGCGATGTCTCCAGCGCCGGCGGCATCCTCGGCAAGCTGGTTGGCAATTCGCTCACGGTGGGCTTCGGCGCGCTGGGCGCGAACCTGTTCGTGCTGGTGCTGCTGCTGGCCTCGATCACCCTGGCCACCGGGCTGTCCTGGTTCACGGTGATGGAAAAGATCGGCCGCGGCGTGATGTCGCTGGCACCGTTGCTGGCGCGCAAGAAGGAAGAAGTCACCGAGTGGCAGCAGACCCGGGTGATGCGCGAGGAGCGCCAGGAAGTGCGCAAGGCCGATGCCGAGGTGCGCGCCAAGCGCGAGCCGGTGAAGATCGAGCCGCGTCCGGAACCGGTGATCGAGAAGAGTGACCGGGCCAAGCGCGACACGCAGATCCCGATGTTCCGTGGCGTCAACGGCGACGGCTCGGACCTGCCGCCGCTGGCCCTGCTGGACGACCCCAAGCCGCAGCCGGTGGGCTACGACAAGGAAACCCTGGACGCGCTGTCGCGGCAGATCGAGTTCAAGCTGAAGGACTTCCGCATCGACGCCCAGGTGGTCGGCGCCAATCCCGGCCCGGTCATCACCCGCTTCGAGATCGAGCCCGCGCCGGGCATCAAGGTCAGCCAGATCAGTTCGCTGGACAAGGACATCGCGCGCGGCCTGTCGGTGAAGTCGGTGCGCGTGGTCGACGTGATTCCGGGCAAGTCGGTGATCGGCCTGGAAATTCCCAACGTCACCCGCGAGATGATCTACCTGTCCGAGCTGTTGCGCTCGAAGGAATACGACAAGTCGGCCAGCGTGCTGACCCTGGCGCTGGGCAAGGACATTGCAGGGCGCTCGACCGTGGCCGATCTGGCGCGCATGCCGCACCTGCTGGTGGCCGGTACCACCGGTTCGGGCAAGTCGGTGGCGGTCAACGCGATGGTGCTGAGCCTGCTGTTCAAGGCCTCGCCGAAAGATCTGCGGATGCTGATGATCGACCCGAAGATGCTCGAGCTGAGCGTCTATCAGGGCATCCCGCACCTGCTGGCGCCGGTGGTCACCGACATGAAGGAGGCTGCCAACGGCCTGCGCTGGTGCGTGGCCGAGATGGAGCGCCGCTACAAGTTGATGAGCGCGGTGGGCGTGCGCAACCTGGCCGGCTTCAACAAGAAGGTGAAGGAAGCGCAGGATGCCGGCCAGCCGCTGATGGACCCGCTGTTCAAGCCGAGCCCGGAGCTGGGCGAGGCGCCGCGTCCATTGGAGACGCTGCCGTTCATCGTCATCTTCATCGACGAATTCGCCGACATGATGATGATCGTCGGCAAGAAGGTGGAAGAGCTGATCGCGCGCCTGGCACAGAAGGCGCGTGCGGCCGGCATCCACCTGATCCTGGCCACGCAGCGCCCGTCGGTGGACGTGATCACCGGCCTGATCAAGGCCAACATCCCGACCCGTATCGCCTTCCAGGTCAGCTCCAAGATCGACTCGCGCACCATCCTCGACCAGTCCGGCGCGGAGACCCTGCTGGGCCACGGCGACATGCTGTACCTGCCGCCGGGCACCGCGCTGCCCGAGCGCGTGCATGGTGCGTTCGTGTCCGATGACGAAGTGCACCGCGTGGTCGAGCACCTCAAGGCGATGGGCCCGGCCGACTATATCGACGGGGTGCTGGACGAGGTGCAGACGATGGGCGACGGCGTGGTCGTCGGTGCCACCGGCCTGCCCGAGACCAGTGCGGCCGGCGACGAGTCCGACCCGCTGTATGACGAAGCGCTGCGGGTGGTCACCGAGACCCGCCGCGCCTCGATTTCCGGCGTGCAGCGCCGGCTGAAGATCGGCTACAACCGTGCAGCGCGACTGATCGAGGCCATGGAAGCGGCCGGCGTGGTCAGCCCGCCCGAGCACAACGGCGACCGCACGGTGCTGGCACCGCCGCCGCCGAAGTAAGGCCCGACGTATCCCCCACGACGTCCAAGGAACCGACGCATGCTTCACCCCGTACCAAGCGCGCTGGCGCTGGCGCTGGCAGCCTTCCTGGCTGCCGGCCCGGCACTGGCAGAAACCGCCACCTCCGCGCCCGCCACGGCGCCGCCTTCCACCAGCGGCGATACCGAAGCCAGCAATAATTTCAGCATTGTCCGTTACCGCGCCGACTACCAGGTGCGGCCGGATGCGGGCAATGTGCAGACCGAAACCTACGAAGTCCTGCTCAAGACCAAGGCCTCGGTCGAGCAGTTCAGCCAGGTGCGGCTGAGCTACAGCGAGAAGATGGAAACCCTGGAGGTGCTTGGCGCCTACACCATCACCGCCGACGGCCAGCGCCGCGACGTGCCGGCCGATCGCATCTACACCCAGGAGAGCTACTCCAGCGCCTCGGCGGCGATGTATGCCGACCGCAAGGTGCGGGTGATCGTGTTCCCGAACCTGGCCCCGGGCACGCGCCTGTACTACCAGGTGCGCCGCACCCAGGCCACGCCGTACTTCCCGGGCTATTTCGGCCTGTGGGAGACCTTCAACGTCTTCACCGAGTACGAAGACGCCGAGGTCACCCTGACTGCGCCGGCCAACCTGCCGATGTTCGTCGACAGCCGCGGCGTGCAGGGCAGCGATCGCCCGACGGTGAAGAACGGCCAGGCACAGTGGCGCTGGCGCTACCAGCGGCGCGAAGCCATGCCGGCACAGAACTGGTCGGCGGCGGGCTGGGAGTTCGGCCCGAACATCATGGCCAGCACCTATCGTGACTGGTCGCAGATGGGACGCGCCTACCAGCTCAAGGCCGGCCCGGCGGCCGACGTGACCCCGGCGCTGCAGGCGCTGGCTGATGAGATCACCGCTGGCATCAGCGACCGGCGCGAGCAGGCCGATGCGCTTTACCGCTGGGTGGCGCAGAACATCCGCTATGTGGCGGTGTACCTGGGCAATGGCGGCCTGGAGCCGAACAGCGCGCAGAGCATCCTCGACAACCACTACGGTGACTGCAAGGACCATGTGACGATCCTGGAGGCGCTGCTGGCGGCCAAGGGCATCGCCAGCTCGCCGGTGCTGATCGGTGCCGGCGGCGGCCCCACGCTGCCGAAGATTCCGGTGCTGGGCCGCTTCAACCACGCCATCACCTACATCCCGGAATTCGATCTGTACCTTGATTCGACCACCGCGTGGGCCCGCTTCGGGCAGCTGCCGGAAGGTGACCTGGGTGCGCCGGTGATGCGTACCCGCGACGCCACGCTGGCACGCACCCCGGCCAACACGCCGCAGCGCAATGCCACCTCGATGGAAGTGCGTTTCACCTTCGACGCCAACGGCAACCTGCGCGGCGAGACCATTCCGAAGCTGGGCGAGAACGCCGAGATCGGCATGCGCGCCCAGTTCTCCCAGCTCAACGCGCAGAATCGTGCGCGCGCCGAGGAGCAGATCATGGCCGCGTCCGGTTTCGACGGGCGAGGGCAGCTGCAGATCCAGGGCGTGCCGGTCGACCTGACCCGGCCGTTCGGCTATCGCATGGCCTTCCAGGCCGAGGACTACGCCGACTTCAGCGTGGCCGGCGGCATGGCCGTGCCGGATCCGCCGGGCGGCGAGTCGGTGCGTGGCCTGTACGCCACCGCTTCTGCGCCGGCCAACGAGACGCCGTTCTACTGCAATGCCAGCCTGCGCGAGGAAACCTATCGCCTGCAGTTCCCGGCCAATGCGCCGATCATCGCCATCCCGGCCAACCAGCGTTTCACCAACGCCGCCGGCGAGTACCGCGTGGACTGGAGCCGCGAGGGGCAGGACGTGATCGTGCGCCATCGCTTACAGCAGAACGCGGTGCGTGGCCCGGAGGCGCTGTGCCAGCCGCAGGACTACACCGCGTTCCGCGCGTTGTATCGCGAAGTGCGGCGTGGCTTCCGTGGCCAGGTGCTGTACGGCAAGCTGCCGGGCTCGGGCGGCTGAATCGCCGATGGACGTTCAGGGCGGCATAATGTCGCCCTGATCGCCCATTCATCTTTCCCCGGGCACACTGGCAACCACCTTTCCTGGCGCCCGCGCCCACAGGATTCCCGCATGAACTTCCGCTTCCGTCGTTTCCTTGCCACCACCACCCTGGCCGTGGCCTGCGCCGCCGCCGGCAGCGCCTGGGCAGGCGCCCGCGATGACCTGAAGACCTTCACCAGTGGCCTGAAGGGCCTGGATGGCCAGTTCAGCCAGCAGGTGTTCGACAGCCGCGGCAAGGTGAAGGAATCGACCAGTGGCCGCGTGGCCCTGTCGGCGCCGCGCCTGTTCCGCTGGGAATACGTGCGCCCGCACGAGCAGTTGATCGTGGCCGACGGCAAGAAGGTCTGGATGTACGAACCGGACCTGGAGCAGGCCACCGTGCGCGAGCAGGGCAAGGAAGAGCAGAACAGTCCGCTGACCGCGCTGATCAACCCGGCGCTGCTGGAACAGCAGTACGACGTCAGTGAAGAGGCTGCGCAGCGCGACGGCCTGCAGTGGCTGTCGCTGTCGCCGAAGCGCGAGACCGAAGCCAGCTTCCAGTACGCTGCGCTGGGCTTCAATGCCCAGGGCCTGGCCAAGATGGAAATCACCGATGCGGTTGGCCAGCGCACCGTGATCAGCTTCAGCGGCTGGAAGCGCAACCCGGGCTTTGCCGCCGGTACCTTCAGCTTCACCCCGCCGAAGGGCACCGACGTTATCGGTAATTGACCTGTGGGCGGAGGCGCTTTGGTGGGTGTCAACCTTGGTTGACACGCTTTTGATCTGCCGGCCAGCGGCCGGCACTACCGATCCTGTGGCCTGATCTGCCGGGCAGGGTTCGGTGCTGTCTGCTCTGGCGGGTGTCAACCGGCACCGTCATGGTGGGTGTCAACCTTGGTTGACACGCTCTTGATCTGCCGGCCAGCGGCCGGCACTACCACCCGTGCGGCCTGATCGCCGGCATGGCCCGGCGCTTTCTGCTCTGGTGGGTTTCAACCGGGACCGCCTTGGTGGGTGTCAACCGTTGGTTGGCACGCTTGGGATCTGCCGGCCAGCGGCCGGCACTACCAGACATCGCGTCCCGCCGCCGGGCACGGCCCGGCGCTACCGTTGGGCGGCGCGGTACAATGACCGGGTGGCAAGACATCGTTCAACTTCCTTCCCTGGTCCCGATCTGCTGAGCGTCGATCGGGAACACCTGCGCCCGCTGGCCGAGCGCATGCGTCCGCGCACTCTCGACGAAATGGTTGGGCAGAAGCGCCTGCTGGCGCCGGACAGCGCGCTGCGTCGCGCGGTCGAATCCGGTCGCGTGCATTCAATGATCCTGTGGGGGCCGCCAGGCTGTGGCAAGACCACGCTGGCGCTGTTGCTGGCCGAATACTCCGACGCAGAATTCCGTGCCATCTCCGCCGTGCTCTCCGGCCTGCCGGAGGTGCGCCAGGTGCTGGCCGAGGCCGCGCAACGCTTCGCGGAGGGCCGGCGCACCGTGCTGTTCGTGGATGAGGTGCATCGCTTCAACAAGGCGCAGCAGGACGCCTTCCTGCCGCACATCGAGCGCGGCACGATCCTGTTCGTCGGTGCCACCACCGAGAATCCGTCGTTCGAGTTGAATTCCGCATTGCTGTCGCGTTGCCGCGTGCATGTCCTGGAAGGCGTTTCGCCCACAGACATCGTCGAGGCGCTGGAACGTGCGCTGGGTGATCGCGAGCGCGGCCTGGGCGAAGAGGGTATCGAGGTCGCCCCCGAACTGCTTCTGGAAATCGCCACCGCTGCCGATGGTGATGTGCGCCGTGCGCTGACCCTGTTGGAAATCGCCGCGGAACTGGCGGGCGGGGAGGGAGGGCGCATCACGCCGCAGACCCTGACCCAGGTGCTGGCCGATCGCACCCGTCGCTTCGACAAGGGCGGCGAGCAGTTCTACGACCAGATCTCGGCGCTGCACAAGTCGGTACGCAGCTCCAACCCGGATGCCGCGCTGTACTGGCTGACCCGCATGCTCGATGGTGGCTGCGACCCGTCCTACCTGGCGCGCCGGCTGACCCGCATGGCCATCGAGGATATCGGCCTGGCCGATCCGCGCGCGCAGAGCATGGCGCTGGAAGCCTGGGACATCTACGAGCGGCTGGGCAGCCCGGAAGGCGAGCTGGCGTTCGCGCAGCTGGTGCTTTACTTGGCCAGCACCGCCAAGTCGAACGCCGGCTATGCCGCATTCAACCAAGCCAAGGCCGACGTGCGCGAGAGCGGTACCGAAGAAGTGCCGCTGCACCTGCGCAATGCACCGACCAAGCTGATGAAGGAGCTCGGCTACGGCGCCGAGTACCAGTACGACCATGACGCCGAGGGTGGCATCGCGCTGGACCAGACGGGTTTCCCGGATGCGATGGGCGAACGGGTGTACTACAACCCCGTGCCGCGTGGCCTGGAAATCAAGCTGAAGGAAAAGCTGGACCGGCTGCGTGCCGAGCGCGAAGCGGCGAGGGCGGCAAAGGGTCGCTGACCCGGTTTATGTAGCGTCGAGCCGCGCTCGACTCCGCTCTGGACCGGGCCAGCAGCGCCTGCGGCAACGGCAGCCGAGCATGGGCTCGGCTCTACAGGGCCAATGGCAGCCGAGCATGGCTCGGCTCCACATTGTTCCCGGCGGCGGTCTTTGGCACACTGCGCGGCCACTTTTTCAAGGATTGATGCCGTGCAGGAAATGATTCTGCCGTTGAAGCGCTACGCCCAGTTCGAGGGGCGTGCCAACCGTCGTGAGTACTGGATGTTCCAGCTGTTCATGCTGATCGTCTCCGCCGTCCTGATGGTGCCGCTCGTTGCCGGGCTGGTGATGCAGTCCGACGTCCTGGGCATCGCGTCGATCATCCTGTTTGTCGTGTTCTGGCTGGCCACGTTCGTGCCGGTCATCGCCGTCACCGTGCGCCGCCTGCACGACTGCAACCAGTCGGGCTGGATGTACCTGCTGGCCTTCGTTCCGTTCGGCGGCCTGGTGATCTTCGTATTCGCGCTGCTGCCGGGCACGCCGCAGGAAAATGCTTATGGTCCGGTGCCTTCGGGGCCGTGACATTTCGCGAGTCGGGCATGGCTCGACTCCACAAGAGGCAAAGAAAAGAAGCCGGCATTTCGCCGGCTTCGTCTTTACTTGATGGTGCAGTCGCCGAAGGACAGGTAGTCCGTGCCGGAACTGAACTGCAGCGTGCAGCTGGCGGTGAACGTCGCGCCTTCTTCCAGTGCGCCCAGCTTGGCCGCCTGCTGTTCGTCGTCGCTGGTCAGTCGGGCCAGGACATTGCCCTGGTCGTCGCCGGCCTCGATCAGCGGCTCGCCCGCCAGGTTGCTGGAAACGCTCAGGGCTACGGCAGTGAATGTCACCGTCTGGTTGAGTTGGTCCATGCCCAGTGACGAATTGCCGGCTTCTTCAAAGGCCTGGTAGAGCGTTGGCAGGTCCTGTGCGGCATGGGCGGCCAGCGGCGCAAGCAGGCCGAGGGAGAGGGCGATCAGGGTGGTGTGCTTCAAGGGAGTCTCACAATCATGGGATCCAATCCCATGCCGGTTGTGTGCAGATGAACGCGACCCGGATGGCGGCAAGTGCCCGCCATTCATGGCTGCGCTGGAAGCGGGGCGATCCAATGCCCCGATGGGCGGCAAAATAGGGGAATTGCTGCCCCTTGCGCAACCCGGGCATGCGCGCGCGTGATACACAGCGTGACGTTTGATCGATGTGATAATCATTCGCGTTTAAGGTAGACTGCGGTCCCTTGTGAACCGGCGGCCCTGGGCCGCTTCTGCCGCCGCTGATGAAGCACTTTGTTCCGCCTTCGCGCCGTGGTCCGCTGGCCCGCGGCTTGGCCGCCTTGATGATGGGTCTGCTCCTGGCCACCCCATATGCCCATGCACAGCAGCGCAACCCGCTGCAGAAGATCGGCCGCACAGTGCTCGACGAGCCGGCGGCCAGCTATCGCTTCGAGCATTTCGTGGTGGACAGCCCGGACCAGCAGCGCCGTTGGCGGGTGAACCTGGCGATCCCGGCCAAGGCCGGCAAGGTGCCCTCTCCGGTGCTGTACGCGCTGGACGGCAACGCCGTCGCGATGGTCCTGGATCAGCCGTTGCTGGCCGAGCTGGCCGCGCGCAAGGCGCCGCCGGTGCTGGTGCTGATCGGCTACGACAACGACCTGCGCATCGATTCCAAGGCGCGCACCCGCGACTACACCGCATGGATCGACCGTGCCGACGACGAGAGCGGTACGACCCAGGCGGTCGGCGGTGGTGCTGCGGCCTTCCTGGATGTGATCGAACGCCGCATCAAGCCGGAAGTCGAGCGTCGCGCACGCATCGATACGCAGCAGCAAGCGCTGTGGGGCCACTCGCTGGGTGGATTGTTCGTGCTCAATGCGCTGTACACGCGTCCGGCCGCCTTCCAGTCCTATCTGGCCGCCAGCCCGTCGCTGTGGTGGAGCCAGGGTGCGGCGCTGGGGGATCCGGAACAACAGTTCGTGCAGAACGTGCACGGCCAACCGGCAAGGCTCTGGCTGATGCTGGGCGGTGCCGAGCGTGTCGGTGATCGCGGCAAGCGCGACATGAACAATCCGCGCGTGGTCGCGCACCTGCGCCGCATCGGTGGCGCCACCCCGGATGCGGCGATGCAGCTGTCCGAGCGCTTGGGCAAGGTGCCGGGCCTGAGCGTGCAGTACCGCGAGTTCCCCGGCCTTGGCCACGGCCCGATGCTGCCGGCGTCCTTCCATGCGGCGCTGCATGAGCTGTACGGCGTGACCGATCGCAGCGTCGGCGATGGCGCGCCCAATGGCGGTGACAACGCCGCCGAATGAATCCCTTCGCACGCGCTGCCGTGCGACCCCACTACCCAGGCGAGGCTGCCGACGTGCAGCGGCCCAGGCAACCGATGACCCCCGCGCCACGTGGCGCGGCCTACGTGTGCAAGGAGCCTGCCATGTCGTTCCGTCCGTCTCTCCGTCTTACCTCTCTCGCTGCCGGCCTGCTGCTGGCAGTGACCGCCACCGCGCAGCCGGTGTTCGACCAGCCGGCCAACGCCACCTTCAAGGGTGAGGTCGTCTCACGCGGTGAGAACGTGGTTCCCGGCAGCACCGCCGACGTGGTCGGCCGTGGTTTCGTGCCGGGCCAGAAGGTCAGCCTGCTGCGTGGCGACAGCGTGCTCAACGCACAGCCGGTGGTGGTCGATGCCGATGGCAACTTCAAGACCCAGCTGAGCATTCCGGCCGACGCGGTGCCGGGCACCCACCCGGTGGTGGTGCGCGCCAGCCAGCCGGCTGCGGCCACGGTGCTGAAGCTGCGCGTGTCGCCGCAGTTGCCGCTGTCCGGCCAGGCGCAGTTCGCCACCCGGTCCAGCAAGCTGGTGCCGGGCCTGTACCAGTCCGCCTACAGCGCCGCCAGCGATGCGGTGTTCGTGACCTCGGCGGTGGGCCGCCCGCCGGTGACCCAGTCGCAGCTGCTGAAGCTGGACCCGACGTCGCTGAAGGTGACCAGGGCGATCACCCCGGCGCAGGTACCGGGCAGCACCAATGGTGCGGTGTACGCGGTCTACGGCGTGGGCGTGGATGACACCAACGGCAACGTCTGGGTGACCAACACCCGCCAGAACTCGATCGCGGTCTACCGGCAGAAGGACCTGTCGCTGGTCCACCAGTTCCCGGCCGACACTGTGCCGCACGCGCGCGACGTGGTGGTCGATGGCACCCGCGGCAAGGTGTTCGCCTCGGCGACGGGCGAGGACCACCTGTCGGTGTTCGACGCCAGGACCTTCAAGGAGCTGCCGGCAGTGACGCTGGAATCCGGCGTGGACGACGGCACGTTCACCCCGATGAGCCTGGTGCTGGACGAGAAGGGCGGCAAGCTGTTCACCGTCAGCATCGGCACCCCGGAAGCGGCGGTGATCGATGTGGCCAGCGGCAAGGTCGAGAAGGTCATCGATCTGGGCAATTCGATCAGTGCCTCGGGCGTGGCCTTCGATGCGGCACGCAACCGCCTGTACGTCGCCTCGCAGGGCACCGACAACCTGCTGATCGTCGACGTGGCAGCCGGCAAGGTGCTGCATGACGTGCCGGTCGGCGCCGGTGCGCTGAACGTCGCCTTCGATGATGCCTCCGGCCTGGCCTATGTCAGCAACCGTGGCGCTGGCACGGTCACCGTGGTGAATGGTGACGGCAAGGTGGTCGCCAATCTTGATGGCGGCACGCTGCCGAACCACGTCCGCGCCGATGGCAAGGGCAACGTGTTCGCGGTGAACAAGTCGCGCGGCGCTGAGGACCCGAAGGGTGACCGCATCACCCGCATCACCCGCATCACCCCGAAGCAGTAAGTCACACGGTGGGGCGGCGTGCGCGCCGCCCTGCCAGCAAGGAGAACGAGCATGAACATCGCGTCCCGTCTGCGCCTGTGTGCGCTTCCGTTGGCTGTTTCGCTGGTACTGGCCGCCTGTGGCGGCGCGTCGACACCGCCTGATGGCCAGAAGGCCGCCGAGCCGCCCGCCGCACCGGCCGCTGCCGAAACCGCGTTGCCGGCAGGCTGGCAGCGCGTGGCCGGTGCCGAGCTGCCGGCCGTGCATGACCAGAAGGCGATGCTGCCGGCCAAGGTGCATTCCGATGACGGCGCCGATATCGAGGTGACCGATACCAGCCGGATCATTGCCGGTGGCGACGACGTCATCGCGGTGATCGAAGCACTGGGGCTGGGCACGCAGGTATTCGCCGCGCCGACCAACACCACCACCCAGGCCGGCCTGGCCGCGCCGCACCAGTTCCTGTTCAACCGCACCACCGGCGTGGAGGGCGTGCTGAGCCTGCAGGGCTCGCTGTTCCTCGGCAACAGCCTGCGCCGCCACACCGAGCTGGCCAAAAAGCTGCGCGAAGTCGGTGAGCCGGCGGTGGTCATCGATGATCTGCAGCCGGCCCCGGACAAGGTGCGCAAGGTCGCCGCCGCACTAGGGCTGGCCGAAGCGGGGCAAACATTGGCCACGCAGGTGCACCGCCAGCTCGACGAGGCTGCAGCGATTGGCAAGGGCCTGGGCCATGCGCCACGACTGATCCACGTATCGGCCACCGGCGCTGGCGGCTCGCCCACTGTTGCCGGTGCCGACAGCGCGTCAGCGCAGCTGATCGCGCTGGCCGGCGGCATCAACATCGGCACCGAGGCCGGGGTGAAGAACTACTCGCAGCTGAGCAACGAGGGGGTGGTCGCCGCGGCACCGGAGGTGATCCTGGTGACCGAGCATGACCTGCGGCTGTTCGGCGGTGCCGAAGGCCTGTGGAAGGCGTACCCGACGCTGAAGCAGACGCCGGCCGGGCAGGCCAATCGGGTCTGGGTGATGCCGGATGTGCAGCTGAAGTACACCAGCGTGGGTTCTGGTGCGGGCGCGCTGGCGCTGGCCAAGGCCCTGGCAGCCTTGCCGAAGGCATGAGTCCGGCGGATCGGCGCCGCCGTCGCGGGCGGACGATGTTGATGGTGGCGTTGCTGGCGCTGCTGGGGGCAGTGCTGGCGTCGTTCGCCGTGGGTCCGTTGCGGTTGCCGCCGCTGGAGGTGATGCAGGCGCTTGCGGTGAAGCTGGGCCTGCTTGACCCAGGGGCAGTCAGCAGCCGTGATCTGGCCGTGGTCTGGCAGCTGCGCATTCCGCGCGCCCTGTTGGGCGCGATGGTCGGTGCGTCGCTGGCGATGGCCGGTGCCAGCCTGCAGGGCCTGTTTGGCAATCCGCTGGCCGACCCCGGCATCGTCGGTGTCAGCCAGGGTGCTGCGCTGGGTGCGGTGGCTGCCATTGTTCTCGGCGCTGCCGGTGCGGCCGGCTGGCTGGTGCCGGTGGCAGCCTTCGTCGGCGGCGCGCTGGCGATCGGCCTGACCTATGCGCTGGCCCGGCCCGGCAAAGGCAGTGGGAATGCCACGCTGCTGCTGGTCGGCATCGCGATGGCCGCGTTCTGCTCGGCGCTGATTGGGTTCCTTACTTACATCGCCAGCGAAAGCGAGCTGCAGTCGCTGGTGTTCTGGCAGATGGGCTCGCTGGCGCGCGCCAACTGGGCCGACGTGGCCGCGGTGGTGCCGCTGTTTGCGCTCGGCGTGTTTGCGCTGCAGCGACTGGCCACGCCGCTGGACATGCTGGCGCTGGGTGAGCGCCAGGCGCAGCACCTGGGGCTGGACGTGACCCGTACGCGGCGTCGCCTGGTCGCGTTCAGTGCGCTGCTGGTGGGCGCAGCGGTGGCGTTCGCGGGCTCGATCAGCTTCGTCGGCCTGGTGGTGCCGCACGTGGCGCGACTGCTGGTCGGCCCGGGTCATCGCTGGCTGCTGCCGTTGTCCGGGCTGCTCGGTGCGCTGCTGATCGTGGTGGCCGACACCGCCGCACGCACGCTCGATCCACCTGCGGAGATTCCGCTGGGCCTGTTCTCGGCCGCGCTGGGTGCGCCGTTCTTCCTCTGGCTGGTGCTGCAGCAGCGCCGCAAGGCGGCGCCATGAGCGTGCTGCTGAAACTGCACCAGGTGGTGGTGCGCCGCCAGCAGCGCGAGATCCTGCATGGCATCTCGCTGGCGTTCGAGCCGGGCACGGTGACCGCGCTGGTTGGCCCGAACGGCGCGGGCAAGTCTACGTTGCTGGCGGTGGCGGCCGGTGACCTGCGCGCCGATGCGGGGGAGGTGAGCCTGCTGGGCAAGCCGTTGGCCAGTTACAAGGCGGGGCCGCTGGCACGCGAGCGCGCGGTGATGCCGCAGGAACATGGCGTGCGCTTCGCCTTCAGCGTGGAAGAAGTGGTGGCGATGGGACGGTTGCCGCATCCGCCGGATCCGCGTGTGGACGATGCACGGGTGGAAGCTGCCATCGATGCCGCCGAACTGCAGGCGCTACGCCTGCGCGAAGTGCAGCAGCTGTCCGGTGGCGAGTCCGCCCGGACCACGTTCGCGCGCGTGCTGGCGCAGGACACGCCGCTGCTGTTGCTTGATGAACCGACCGCGGCGCTGGATCTGCGCCACCAGGAGCGTACGTTGCGCAGTGTGCGTGCCTGTGCCGAAGCCGGTGCGTGCGTGATCGTGGTGCTGCACGATCTGAACCTGGCCGCCGGCTATGCCGACCGCATCGTGTTGCTGGAACAGGGCAGGGTGGCCGCCGATGGCACGCCGCTGCAGGTGCTCACCGAAGACAACCTGCAGCGGGTCTATCAGCAGGATGTGGTGGTGCTGGAGCATCCGCGGCGCGGGGTGCCGTTGGTGGTGGTGACGTAGTCCGGATCTGCTGCCGTCGCCGCGTATCATGTCTGACCGGTATTCCCTCAATGGACTGATGCAATGATCTGTAGCATTTCGCGCGGCACGCTGCTGGCCGTGTTGGTTGGCTTCGCAGGCGCTGCGACTGCGGCTTCCACCTCTCCGGTTTCGCTGACCGATGCGGCGGAGAATGCCTCGCTGATCGAGATACGGCATTCCGCTGGCGCGGGTTCTCCTGTTGCGTCCATCCGGACGCAGTACTTCGCCAGCGAGGAAATGTCCGTGAGTTGGGATGACCAGCAGGTGCTGGTGCTTTGCAAGGAGGCGGCATACCTGCAGATTCCCCCTGCCAAGCTCAAGGCCGGTGCGTTGAGCACCGAGCAGCGGCAGATGATCGTCTACCAGGCGCTGATGTCCGGCCTGGGTGCTGTCGCGGGCGTGGTCGGGCCGGCGGGCGAGATGGTGGCTGTGGCGGATGACGGAAGCGAGACCCGCAGCATTGGCGAAAGCCATTGGGCGTACGGTATCGAGCGCTACGACGTCACCACCCAGCGCATGCCGGGCGGCGCGCTGCGTGTGCATTCCCGCAAGACCGAGACCGTGAACACGACGCCCCCGGCGAGCCCGGACGACACGTTCAGCACCGAGGATGACCAGGCGGCACGCCTGTCCGAACTGGCGCCGGTGGGGAGCTGGACCGAGGTGCTGATCCATGGTGGCCCGCGGCTGCCGCACATTGACCCGGCGACGTCGCTGAAGGGGTGGATTTCGATGGGGGATGACCAGGCGGCGACCGTGGCCGAGGCGCGCACGCTGCACGGCTGCAAGTAAAGGCTGAGAGGTCAGAACCCTTTGCCCAGGGGCAAAGGGATCTGACCCCGATCATTGTCGGCCTCATCGTTCCATTTATGTTTGCAATATTCACTTGCGCGCCAGATTGGCAGGTCTAGAATGCGCCCCATGAATCGGATGCCGCTCCTGAAGTTTTTCACCCTGACCCGCGCCAACGCGGAACGGGCGTGTCTGCCTGGAGCCCCACGAGGCCGTTGAAGCGGCCATCGCTGGACCTTCGACAGAGCGCCCCCCGGGGCGCTCTTTTTGTTTTTGTTAGTCGACTAACAGTCGACTCTACCCAGTCGACGCTACCCAGCCGACGCTACCCAGCCGACGCTACCCAGTACTGCAAAGGAGAACGTGCCATGCACCAGATCGCCGAGACCGAACGCTAGCCGCGCACCCTGTCGCCAACCGGGGGGCGCGGCCCCTGAAGTTGGCTTTGCAGGAATCTCTATATGAACACCCAAGTCCTTTCCCGTCGTCGCAACCTTGGCATCATTGCCCACATCGACGCCGGCAAGACCACGCTGACCGAACGCCTGCTGTGGAAAAGCGGCGAGATCCACCGCGTCGGTGAAGTGCACGACGGCAACGCGACCACCGATTTCTCGGCGATCGAACGCGAACGCGGCATCACCATCGGCGCTGCCGCCGTGCAGGCGCAGTGGGCGCCGCGCGACCTGCCGCCGCATCGGCTGACCCTGATCGACACCCCTGGCCACATCGACTTCGCCATCGAGGTCGAGCGTTCACTGCGCGTGCTCGACGGCGCCGTGGCCGTGTTCTCGGCCGTGGATGGCGTGCAGCCGCAGTCCGAAACCGTGTGGCGCCAGGCGCGTCGCCACCGCGTGCCGCTGATCGCTTTCGTCAACAAGATGGACCGCGTCGGCGCTTCGTTCGAGCGCGTGCTGGAGCAGCTGCGGGACAAGCTGCGGGCGCGGCCGTGGGCGCTGGGCGTGCCGTTGGGCAGCGAAAGTGGCTTCAACGGCTGGGTCGATCTGGTCGATGAGCGCGTGCTGCAGTGGCAGGATGGTGCCGCAACCACGGTGACCCCGTGGGACCAAGCGGCGCGGGCCCAGTGGCAAGCCCAACGCGATGCGCTGGTCGAGGCCGTGGCCGATCACGATGAGCAACTGGCCGATGCCTGGCTGGAAGGTCGCGTGATCGATGCCGGGCAGCTGCGCGCGGCGATCCGCCGGGCGACGCTGGCGGGTGCGGGCGTGCCCGTGCTGGCCGGTGCTGCGTTCAAGGACAAGGGTATCGAGACGCTGCTGGACGCCGTGGTCGATTACCTGCCGTCGCCGCTGGATCGCCCTGCCGTCAGCGCCGAAAGCGATGAGGGCGAGGTCGTGCTGCCGCCGGACCCGGACGGTCCGCTGGCCGGCCTGCTGTTCAAGATCACCCACCAGCAGCACGGCGCGTTGAGCTTCGTGCGGCTGTACTCGGGCACCTTGAAGGTGGGTGATGCGGTGGCCAGTTCGCAGCATCCGCAGGGGCGGCGTGTCAGTCGCCTGGTGCGGGTGCAGGCCGACCAGACCCACGACATCGAACAGGCCGTGGCCGGTGACATCGTTGCAGTGCTGGGCTGGAAGGATGCGGTCAGTGGTGAAACGCTGAGCGGTCGTGCGCAGCCGCTGCGCCTGGAGAACATCCAGGCACAGGCACCGGTGCTGGCGTGGCGGTTGGAGCCGGCGCGTGCGGCCGACCTGATCCGGATGGCACAGGGTTTGGCCAGCCTGGCCCAGGAAGATCCCTCGTTCCGCGTCGAAACCGATCGCGACACGGCGGAGACCCTGGTCTGGGGCATGGGCGAACTGCACCTGGAGGTGATGGTCGAGCGCCTGCGCAGCGAATGGAAGGTCGACGTAGGCGTAGGTGCGCCGCGCGTGGCCTACCAGGAGACGCCGAGGCGTGCGATGACCGGCGTCGTCGGGCGGCTGGTCAAGCAGACCGGCGGCCAGGGCCAGTTCGCGCACGTGGTGCTGGATGTATCGCCGCGCGAGGACGAACAGGTCGTATTCAACGACCGCATCGTCGGTGGCGTGGTGCCGCGCAGCTTCATCGCGGCGGTGGAGAAAGGTGTGCGTGCTGCGCTGTCGGAAGGCCCCCAGGGCCATCCGGTGGTCGGCATCGAGGTCAGTCTTGTCGATGGCCAGACCCATGCCAAGGACTCCTCGGAGATGGCGTTCCATCGCGCAGGCGCCGAGGCGATCAAGGCGGCGCTGGCCGAAGGCGGCACGCAGCTGCTGGAGCCGGTGATGGCGGTGACGGTGCATTCGCCGTCAGCGTCGGTGGGTGATGTGGTCGGCGACCTCAACCGCCGCCATGGTCGCATTGTCCGCATCGACGATCAGGATGGTCGCGCCGAGGTCAGTGGCTTCGCACCGCTGGCGCAGCTGGTGGGCTATACCACCTCGCTGCGTTCGCTCAGCCAGGGGCGGGCCAGCAGCGAGGCGCACCTGCATGGCTACGAGCCGGTGCGCGCTGCATGAAGAAGGTGAGGGGAGCCCGTTCGCGGGCTCCCTTTTTTGTGGGTTCGGGTTTCCGCATCCATGCGTGGCGTGGATCTACCGGCTGATCGGGTCGCGAGCTCTGCACTAGATCCACGCCATGCGTGGCTGGGGCCCTCGCGATGCGTTTTTTTGCATTGCGATGCAACAAAACTGCAGAAAAAGCTGGATTAAAGTGATGCCTCACGATAAATTGCGCACCCCCCGTTGCTCGCCGCCGCCCGCACCCCTCTCATGCGTGATGACAAAGACCCCGGAACCCTGGAGCTGACCCTGCCGCGCAAGCGCGGTCGTCCGCCCAAGTTCGGGTATGCGATGAGCGATGCGCAGCGGGCCGCACGCTATCGTGCGCGCCGGGCAGGGCAGGCCAACCACGCCGATGTGCGCTCCTGCAGCGACATGGTGCTGCTGGACAAGATCCGTGCAGCGGTGAGCGCGCGCGACACCGAACTGGCCGGATTCCTGGTCCACGTGCTCTGGCAGCGCTACCCCCTGCAGCTGAAATAGTTCGCTGGCGGGGTGGCCGTTGTCATCGAGCTTGTTGATAATGCGGGATTCAGGTTGTTCCCGCTGGCGTGCCCGGGATGGCAGGCGCGCATGATCGAACGGTTCCCAAGATGACCACCACCAGCGACACCACCACCGAAGCGGCGCCGAGCGGCGCTCCCCTGTTCTATACCCGTCCGGTGCCGCTGCAGGCCGATGTGCACGCCGATCTGCGCATCCTGCCGGGCAAGCTCGAGTTCGCCGCCGGCAACAACGCCATTCCGCTGGTGCTGGGCGAGTTCTCGCTGGCGCTGCATCATTTCCCGATCCTGTTCGCCGGCCCCGGTGCGGTTCCGATGGCTGCCGTCGGCGTGTCCGACCAGAACCTGTTCATCAAGGACGGCCTGTGGGAAGACGAGGCCTATATTCCGGCCTACCTGCGCCGCCACCCCTTCATCTTCATCGACACCGGCGCGGAGAATGACTTCCTGCTGGGCATCGACGAAGAAAGCCCGCGCGTGGTCAAGGGCGGCGAGGAAGGCCAGCCGCTGTTCGTTGACGGCAAGGCCACCGAAATGGTGCAGCAGGCGCTGGAGTTCTGCGGCCAGTACACCCGCGAGCACGAACAGACCCTGGCCTTCTCCAAGGCCCTGACCGACAACGGCCTGCTGGTCGAGCGCAACGCCACCGTGCGTACCCCGGATGGCCGCGAGTTCAACCTCAATGGCTTCCTGGTGGTGGACGTCGAGAAGTTCGTTGCGCTGCCGGAAGCCACCGTAGTCGAGTGGCACCGCAGCGGCTGGCTGGCACTGATCCACCAGCACCTGATGTCGCTGGGTCGCTTCAATGACCTGACCCGTCGCCAGGTCGAGCGCCTGGCCGCCTGATCAAGGCATTGGCAGGGTTCCCGCTGGGCGGGAGCCCTGTCCGGCCTTCAGCACGTCCAGCAGGCGCCGCGCATCGGCCCAGTCCGGCGCGGCGTCATGCGCCAGGTCGACCAGCTCCGCCGCGATGGCCGCATGCTCGCATTGGCCCAGCATCTGCAGCGTGCCCTGCAATCGGTGCGCGTGATGGCCCAGTGCCGATGCATCCGCTCGATCAATAACCCGCTCCATGTTGCCGAGCTCATCGTGGATGTCGGCGATGTAGGCCGCGTCCATGTCAATCGTCTGCGCGGCTGCGCCCAGGCCCTCTGGTCGCGCAATGCCGAGCGCAGGCAGCAGCTGGGCGGCGCGCAGCGGCTTGGCCAGCACCGCGTCGAAGCCCGAGCGGTGGCAGCGTGCGCGATGACGCCGTCCGGTGCGGGCAGACAATGCGATCAGGCGAACGGTGCGCCCGGCAGACCCGCGTAGCTCGCGCGCCAGCACGTGACCATCGGCGCCAGGCAACCCAATGTCGATCAGAGCAACGGAGCGGGGCTGTCGTGCCTGTTCGGCCAGGGCACTGGCCGCATCTTTCACGGCGCACACCTCTGCGCCCCAGCGCCGCAGCTGTTCGGCGATCACGTGGCGATTGAGCTCGTGGTCCTCGACCAGCAGCAGGTGCAGTCCGGCCAGTGGCGTATCGCCCACGGGCATGTCCTGGGCATCCACGCCGGTGCCAGCCGGGCACACCGGCAGGCGCAGGATGAAGCGACTGCCACGGCCCAGCACGCTGTGCACGGTGAGGTCGCCGCCCATTGCGCGGGCCAGCTCGCGCGCGATGGAAAGCCCCAGCCCACTTCCGCCACGCCGCTGTCCGCTGCTGCCTTGCTGGAAAGGCTGGAACAGGGTGGCTACCTGCGCCGGCGCGATGCCGATGCCGCTGTCGATCACCTCCAGCAGCAGCGCCCGCGGACGCGCCGCCGGCATCAGTTGCAGGCGCAGCTCGATGCGACCGGAATCGCTGAACTTCACTGCGTTCGCCAATAGATTGCTGGCAATCTGGCGTAGCGCATCGGCGTCCACCAGGATGTTCGACGGGGATGCGCCCTGGGCATCGAGATGCAGCTGCAGGCCTTTCCGCTGGGCCTGTGGCCGGATCGCCTCCAGAGCATGCCGGCACAGCTGGGTTGCATCGCAGGGTTGCGCATGCGGCTTGAAAGCACCGCTCGCAAGGCGCGAAAAATCCAGTGCGCGATTCAACAGGCTGCGCAGGGATTGGCTGGCGCTGCTGGCAGCGGCGAGCAGGTCACGCTCGCCCTTGGGCAATGTCGATTGCCCCAGCAGCTCGATCGAGGTCAGCACGGCCTGCGCCGAGTTGCGCATCTCGTGGCTGATCACGCCGATGGCATGCGCGCTGCTTCGGTCACCGCGCGCCCGCAGGTGGCGCATTGCGAGCCACAGCAGCGGCAGGGCAATCAGCAGTGGGGCCAGCAGCAACCATCCGCGCGGGGGCGACGCCTGCATCCAGTCCAGTGCATTCCCGGCCGCGGCAGGCAGGGTCTGGCCTGCCCACAAGTGGAGCAGGCCTGCGTGCTCTTCCAGAGTGATCTCCCGCAATGCCTGTTCGATGCGCCCAAGCAGTTGCTGGTCTTCCCGGCGAACCAGCAGGTAAAGGTCGGTGGAGAAGCCGCTATCGAACGGCTGCAAGCGCAGGCTGCCATTGAAATGGCGTCGAACCAGGGGGCGCAGCGTGGGCTCCAGGCCAATCGCCACGTCCGCCAGCCCGCTTTCGACTGCCGCCAGTGCTGCATGCCGGTCTGGCAGCTGCCGCAGCCGGACCTGCGGGTGATGCGCGTGCAGCCAACTGGCGTAGGGCCCGCCTTCAACGACGGCGATGACCCGGCCGTCGAGTTCGCGCATCTCCCGTGGCAGCCACTCGCCAGCGCGTCCGGCCAACAGGGTGGCGCCGCCACGGAATGCGGTGGACGCGGCAAGGCCGGGGCAGGGCAGCGGCTGGTGCCTTGCGCCGCCAAACACCATGACCAGGTCAGCCTCGTGATGGCATACAGCGAGGATCGATGCGGCGGTTGTCGGGTAGGGGTGTTCCAGGAAACGGAATTGGGCGTGCCGCGCCACCAGGTTGGCATAGCCATGGGCGAGCGTTGGCGGTGATGACGGATCGGCCAGGGCCGCGGGCAGGGGGCGCAGGGAGGGAGTCGTGGCGACCCGTACAGTGCTGCCCGGCAGCCAGCGTGGCGAGCGGATATCTTCGGCCGAGGCAGCCGGCAGGAGAAGGAGCGCCAGCAGCCCCGTGGACAGGAAGCGGCGGCGCAACGGCGGCTGGCGCCTCACGGTGTCTCCAGTCGTTCGCGCAGTGCGTAGATTTCCACGTCGCTGCGCAATCCCAGCTTGCGCAGCACAGCCACCTTCTGCGTGCTGACAGTCTTGATGCTGCGGTGCCGCCGCAATGCGATCTCGGAGACCGTCAAGCCTTCCAGCAGCAGGCCCAGCACTTCGCGCTCGTTGCGGCTGAGCTCGCCGCGATCGCCGGCCAGCCTGACGTCCGGTGGAACCCGGGTCAGGCCCTGGGAAACACGTACGATGGCGTCGGACAATGCAGCAAGCGGTTCGGCCTTGCTGACGAATCCGTTGAGTCCGGCATCGATCAGGCTGTTGAGGTTGGTGGTGGGGCAGAGCGTGGCGAAGGCCAGCAATGGCGTGCGCGGGAATTCCCGGCGCAGCAGCGCAACCAGCTCGAGGCTACCCAGGTCGTCACGGGCAAGCGTGAGATCGATGATGGCCACATCCACTGGTGTGCGTTGCAGGCTGCAGAGCAGTTCGTTGCTGCAACCGTGGCTGGCGACGATGTCGAAGCGGAGATCGCCTGACAGGTGCAGGGCGGTGCCGCGACGGACGACTTCGTGATCGTCCAGGAGCGCCAGGCGAAGCCGACGCGGTGCAGGAAATCCATTCATGCGCGGGAGGTGGTCGGCGCCCATGGGCGTGGCCGCCATTCTGGCGCCGCTGTCGCGTCGAACATCGAATTCGTTGCGTTTTTACGACTATTCCTAAAGGTCGATGGACGCAGTTGATCGGCCGGGGCTTACGCATTCGTGACGTAAATGGATGGGGTGCTGCAGGCGTCCCGTCGTGGCTGCCGGAACCATTAATGTGACGCGTCACGCTGGCGTGACCCTGCGCCCCTGACCTGAGTCGTTGACGCCGTCAGGGCAGGGCTATCGAGTCTGCACGCGGGGGATCGACATGCGACCCAGGAACTGCGCCGGGGTGATGCGGGGCAACTGTTTGGCATGGGCGTGTGAGAAGTGGCGCAGGCCGCCCCAGAGTGCGGTGTCTCCGATCAGGAAGCAGCGGTGCTGGGCACGGGTGACGGCGACGTTGAGCAGATTGGGCTTGCTGGAGGCCCAGTGCGCCGCGCCCACCGTGTCCGTGTCGCAGCCCAGGACCATCCAGACAATGCTTTCCTCCTTGCCCTGGAAGGTGTGCACGGTGCCGACGCGCTCCCTGCACCACGTGCGCAGTTCGGTGGTGCGTGGCGCCTGCGTGCCGGGTGGGGCATCCGGGCCAAGCCAGGCGTCCTGGCTCCGCAGTCGCTCGAGCAGGGCATTCTTGATGCGCTTGAAGGGCGAAATGATGTAGACCGGGGGAAGGCTTCCGGTGCTGTGGTAGAGCGCGGCCAACGCCTGCTGCACCAGGTCGATCTGGCACGGCACGACCTGCTTGTCGCTGGTGCGGCCGGGGGCGTGTACCCAGGCGCTGCTGCCGATGTCCAGGCTGTCGGTGGGTGGCCGCGCCGCACTGGGTTCCCAGGGGTTGGAGAAGATCATCTTCCCCTCGTAGGCAATCGTGTTGGCAATGGAGAACATCGGTTCGACGCAGCGACGATGCACGCGCAGCGGACTGCCGATCCAGAGCGGCGAGCCGCCGGACTCCATGCGGGCACCGAGCGGGTTGGCCTCGTCGGCCAGTACCTGTACGGAGGTCTTGTCGGGCGAGACGTTCACGCCTGCAGGCAGTGCGCTGGTTCGGCCCAGCGCCTGCAGCAACTTGACCGGCACGGTGAACACCGGCTCGATCTGCAGCGGATCACCCACCACGACCGCGCGCCTGGAGCGCAGCAGTGCACCGACCGCCGCCTGCGGCACGGCCTGGCCAGCTTCATCGATGAACAGCCAGCCGATCGAGTCCGGCCCCAGGTGGCGGAACTGGCGTGCGACCGAGGCGAACGTGCTGGAGACAACCGGCACGATCATGAACAGGCTCTGCCAGATGGCCAGCGCATCGCGTGGCTCCTGCAGCCGCTTGCCACTCAGCAGGTGGCACAGTGCGATGACGTTCTGGGCGAAGCCGCCGCCCTTCTGCACGACTTCGTGCAGCCAGGCCTGGTGAAGCTGCAGTGCCGCCACGAAGAGGTTGGCGCGCTGCTCGTTGAGCTGCTCGCTGTTCCAGACTCCCTTGATCTGCCAGTCCTGACCTTCCAGTTCGGCCGCGTTGGCGGGATGGGACGCGGTGCCGAATTCGGCTTTCAGTTGTTCGAGCTGTTGCGTCATTCCAGCCCATTGCTGCGCCCGTGCCTGCGCGGCGGCCGATGCCTCGGCCAGGGTGCTCACGGTTCGGCCCAGGTGCTGTTGCGCCGTATCACATTGCGTCCCGAGTTCGAGCCCGCGCTGGGTCCATCGGTGCTGATGATCTGCGTTCTGCACCATTGCGGCCGCATGGCTGTGCGCGCGCTGCCGGTCAAAGATGCGGGCCCACCAGCCAGGCTTCTCTTCCCTGAGCAGGATGCGTTGCGCCTTGAGCAGGGCGAGCTGTTCATCGGATCTGCTGCGCTGGCCCTCGAGTGCACGGCACTGCTGTGCAGCTTCCTCATGCGCGCGCTGTGCATCGCGAAGCTGAGAAGTCGTTTGCCGGCAGAAGCTCTCCTCATCGTTGCCGCTGATTTCACGGCTGAGCGAGGCAAGCCGATCCAGCTTTTCGACCAGGCCATTGACGATCGCATCGGCCTTGCCGAACGCCTGCCTGGCCTGCTGGAAGCTCATGGCTGCTGGGTTGTCCCGCCACTCCCAGAGCGACTGGTGGCGGGCGCGGTCGTAGCCCTTCGGGGTTTTGCCATCTTTTGGGGCGCTCCTGCTGATGGCCCGCACAAGTGCCTCGCGGTTGGCCTTCCTGCCCAGCGCGCAGCTGATCAACCCCCAGGCATCGCTGTCTGCCGCCGGTCGTTCATAGGCGCCCCTGCCGTTCCATTCGAGCAGGTTGCGGGCCAGTGGCCGCAGGTAGTCGAAGGTCACGTCCCCTGTGCTGTTGCGCCAGCGCGACCCTCCGGGCTTGCCCAGTGACCGGCTCTTCGGCAGGTCACGCGAAATATTCTCCACGGCGGCATTGTTCGACGATGCGACCACCATCTCGAAGCCGGTCAGGTCGGCCTTCAGTGGCGAGACCCTGCACGGCTTCTCACCTTCGAAGTTCACTTCGCGGGCTGGGCCGAGCGCAGCGGCTGGCGTCGCGTACTGTGACAATGCACGTGCACGCCGCACGATGTTCTCAGCGAAGACCTCACGCAACAGCGTGGTCTTTCCGGTTCCGGGCGGGCCATTGACCGAGAACACGCCTGAATCGCGCACCTGCTCGAAGATGCTGTTCACAGCGAACTGCTGCATCAGGCTCATCGTGTGTGCAGGATCGCCGGGCCAGTGGCCCCGATTGATGTGGCGCGGGCGCAGCCGGTCGGCAATCAGCGCATGGCCTTCTGGGGTGTAAAGGTCTTCGCGTCGGCTTTCAGGCAATGGGCTCAGATAGGCGCGTAGCGGCGCACTGGCCTTGCCCTGGTCGAGTGCGCCGATGGCCCGCGCGATATCCTCGACGAAGAAACTGTTGAGGATGCTGATCTCCGCGTCCTCTTCGGGCTGGGCCTCGTCGTCCTCGGCGTCGTCCGCTTCCGCCGTTGGCTCGTTGTCCGGCCCTGGGGGTGTGGCTTTTGCTGCCCGTTCCGGCTTCGGCTTGTCTTCAACGCTTTTCGCCCGGATGACCAGCAGCGGAGCGGACGCGTCGCCCGCGGAAGGGTCATGACCCGACCAGTTGCACAGGATGTCGAGCAGGCGCAACAGGTCGTCGGGGCTGCAGGGCGTTGGGCCCTCCCCCTGTCCGGCGGGGGTGGCAGCGGCGCTGCGGAACGTTGCTACGTCGCGCTTGAGTGCTTCAAGGCTTGCCTGGAAGGCGTCGAAGTCCAGGCCCTGCAAGCCACGCCTGGAGATCGTGCCCAGTGCCCACGGAACGGTCGATACCGAGATTTCACCCAGCTGCAGCACGCCCTCGGCGCTTGCCCGCAGGCTGGCCGCGCAGGTCAGGCCTTCCAGTTCGGCCCGTTCGTCCTGTTCCAGCGACTCGTCTCCGCTTGGCGTCTCAGCCAGTACCCGCTGGGTGATATCGGCCAGCTGGGCTTTGTCGAATATGCCGAGGTAGACATCGAATCCGCTCAGCCTGCGACCGAATGGCAGGGGTGGGGACCACAGATCCTTCGGGTCCAATCGCTCGAGCTGATCCCTGGACAGCTGCCGTACGCTCCAGTCCGCGTCCTTCGACTCAAGGACCTGGCCCTGGAGATCGTAGGGTATGAAGAACTCAACCCTGTGCCAGAAGCTGAGGATCGCGCGATGACTGGCCTGCAACGTGTTGCGTCGTTCTTCCTTCAACTGCCTGTTCCTTCCATTGTGAAATCGGCCACGACCGGAATGCACCCTTCGTCGGCCATTGTGGCCGGCGCGCACAGCCCTGTATTGGCCATTAGCGGCCGCCGCGGTCGAGTCTTGAGTGTTCGCGACCCCGGCGCCAGCTACTGCAGGCAGGGCAGGGGCGGCGTCGCTGTACGCACGGGTCCGGCAGCGGCTGCGCGCGTGCCGGATGAACAATGCGACAGCGGTGATGAATGCGACATCCGGCGCAAGCAGATGTCGACACGCCCTGCCGTCAGCAGGTGCTGCGTGGGGATGACCGATGGCTCAGCGCACCGACTGCGGCACGCGCCTCAGCTTTGCGGTGTCGTAACCCATGGCCGCGATGCGCTGCACGGCCTGCTGGTAGTCGCTCTCGGACACCTGTGGCGTGCGTGCCATGTACCACACGTAGTCGCGCTTGCTGCGCGCGACGATGGTCTGGCCGTAGTCGTCGCGCAGCCAGGCAATCACATACTCGGCCTGGATCGGCCAGATGAACTGCATGCCCCAGATGGCGCCGTTGCCGTCCTTCTCAACCCGTCCAACAGGGTGCATCGACTTCTGGGGGGCGTCGAAGCTGCCCTTGCGATAGGTGAAGGTGGTCTGGATGCGCCCGTCGGGCTTCAATGCGTAGCTCTCCACCGCGTCGAAAGCTTCGCGCTCCGGCCATGAGGGGATGTGGGCGATCACATACCAGTCACCCATGAAACGTGGCACGTCCACTGAGGGCGGGCGGGGCAGGGGACGGGTATCGGTGGAACTGCAGCCGGAACCAAACAGGCTCAATGCCAGCAGGGGAAGCAGCGAGCGCATGCGCATGTCACACCTCAACGGGGGCGGAACAGATAGTGGGCGACCAGCCACTGCTGGCCGTCGTCGTAGCCGAACAGCTCGGCGCATGCCATCCAGAACATGCGCCAGCGCTGCCACCAGATCTTCGCGGCGGCCTGGCCGTAGGTCGCGACCAGCACCGGCATCACCGCCTCGCGTGCTGCATCCTGGTTGGCCAGCCAGTGGTCGGCGGTGCGCTGGTAGTGGGTGCCGTCCAGCAACCAGCGCTGGTCAAGCCGCAGGTCGCGCTGGAAATGCAGCAGCGTGTCGGCCGCCGGCATCAGGCCACCAGTGAAGAAATGGCGGCCCATCCAGTTGTCGCCGCCCTCGGTCTCGAACGGGTACATCAGCGTGCGGTGGGCGAAGATGTGCACGAACAGCGCGCCGTCGGGCTTCAGCCACTGGCTGATGCGCGCCAGCAGGCGCTCGTAGTTGCGCACATGCTCGAACATTTCCACCGAGACGCAGCGGTCGAAGCGTGCGGTTGGCAGTTCGAGCTGGTTGACGTCGCGGGTGATCACCTCGACGTTGTGCAGCCCCCGGGCCTGGCACTGCGCCATGATGTGCTGGCGCTGGCTGTGCGAATTGGACACGGCGGTGATCGCGGCGGCGGGATAGCGCTCGGCCATCCACAGGGTCAGCGAACCCCAGCCGCAGCCCAGTTCGAGGATCTGCTGGCCATCGGCCAGTCCGGCGCGCTGGCCGTACAGCTCCAGCATGGCGTCCTCCGCCTGGTCCAGCGTTTCGCGCCCGGTGGGGTAGTAGCAGCTGCTGTACTTCAGGCGCCTGCCCAGGCAGGCCTTGAAGAAGGCCGCCGGAACCTCATAGTGCTGGCGGTTGGCCGCGTCGGTATGCAGCGCGAGCGGGCTGTCGGCCAGCTCGGCGATGCGACGGCTGAAGCGTGCGGACTGTGCTTCGATACCGCCCAGCATTTCCTCGTGCAGGCGTTGCGCGCACAGGCGACGGATGCCGGCGCGCAGCGCGGCATCGGGAACCAGGCCGCGTTCGGCCCAGGCGATCAGCCCGGTTTCCGCGTCGTCGGCCGGGGTCAGTGACGGAATCGCGCTCATGCGGAATGCTCCTTGGAAGGACGAGGGAACCAGGGGAAGAACATCGGCGTGCTGCGCTGGTAGGCGCGGTAATCGTCGCCGCGGCTGCGCAGCGCCTGCTTTTCGGTGAACGGAATGCCGCTCAGGTAGCGCAGGAACACATACATCAGCAGCGGGCCGGACCACGCCAGCCACCACAGCGGCGAGCCGACCGCGAGCAGGACATAGCTGAACCAGTGCAGCCACTCGAAGAAGTAGTTCGGGTGGCGGGAGTAACGCCAGAGCCCGTCGCGGCAGGTGCGACCCTGGTTTGCAGGATCCGCGCGGAACCGGGCCAGCTGATGGTCGGCCAGGCTCTCGCCGCCGACGCTCAGCAGCCAGACGAGTGCGGCGGCCACGACCCACAACGTCATGCTGGTCTGTGGATTGGCAGCCACCGCGACGAAGGGCAGGGCGAACAGCACGACCAGCAGTGCCTGGGCCATGAAGAAGCCGAAGATCTTGGCTTGATGCCCTTGCCAGTACTCGCGCAGATAACGGTAGCGACCGTCTTCCTGTTCATGGCGGACCCGATGCCACAGGTGCAGTGCCAGTCGGCTGCCCCACAGGCCACCGAGCACGCCCAGTGCAATCCGTGGCGCCGCCGCACCATCGCCGAGCCAAGCCAGCAACAGGGCCGAAGCACCCACGCCCTTGGCCCAGAGCACATCGACCACGCCGATGTTGCGGTGGCGCCGCTGCCAGGCCCAGCCCCAGCTCATCACAAGCACGGCATACAGCAGTATCCACACCAGATTGATCATGACGGCGCTCCGGCCAAGGGCGGTGGAATGGTGCGGGAGCCGCGACGAGCGGCCATGCACAGCAGCGAAAGCGCGATGCTCCAGCCCACCCCCAGTACCAGCAGGCCCTGCCACAGCGGCGCAGTGAATCGAACCGCATCGAAACCGCGCGCTGCGGAGAGATAGGCCAGCGGGGCCAGCAGCAGGCCGAACGCGGCTGGCAGGGCAGGGTGGCGCAGCAGGAAGCGCATCGAAGTGGTCAGCGTCATCGCAAACGCGGCCCACAACGCCATGATCCAAAGGGGCGGCGTCCAGCCCAGCGGGGCCGCGGCGTAGCGTACGGTGCCGCTGGCGGCGGCACTGGCGTCGACCAGCCACGCGCAGGCCATCGCCAACAGCATCAGCCGAAGATCCAGCCGAGGTTGCGGCGAGGTCAGCAGCTGGCTGCCGATGTAGAGCGACGCTGCCAGCAGCGCCGGCCATTGCCAGCCGCGCCCGGCGCCGGCCACGGCGCACAGCCAGACCAGCTGGTTGCCAAGCAGATTGGCCCAGAACCGGCGCACCTCAGCCGCCTTGACCCGATGCGCCAGCGGGACGATGCCCGGGGCGCGCCAGCAGCAGATGCGAAACGCCGATCGAACGCTCCAGGAAGCCGCCCTCGCAATAGGCCAGGTAGAACTCCCACATCCGGCAGAAGCGCGTATCAAAGCCCTGTGCCTGCACAGCGGGCAGCTGGGCAAGGAAGCGTTGGCGCCAGGCGCGCAGGGTCAGTGCGTAGGAGTGGCCGAAATCCTGCTGGGCGACCAGCTGCAGGTCACTGGATCGGGTCTTGGCCGCCATGATCGCGTTGATCGACGGAATGAAGCTGCCCGGAAACACATAGCGCTTGATGTAGTCGACGCTGCGCCGTGCCTGCTCGTAGCGGTGATCTTCGATGGTGATGGCCTGCAGCAGGGCGACACCATCGGGCTTGAGCAGGCGCTGCAGCGTTGCCATGTAGGTGTCCAGGTATTCGGCGCCGATGGCTTCGATCATCTCGATCGATACCAGCTTGTCGAACTGGCCCTGCAGGTCGCGGTAGTCCTGCATCAACAGCGTGACCTTGTCCTGCAGCCCGGCGACGCGGACGCGCTCGCTGGCCAGTGCATGCTGCTCGGCGGAGATCGTGGTTGTGGTGACGTGGCAGCCGTAGTGCTGCGCCGCGTGCAGCGCAAAACCACCCCAGCCGGTACCGATCTCCACCACGCGGTCGCCCGGCTTGAGCTGCAGCTGTTGGCAGATGCGGTCCAGCTTGCGCCGCGAGGCGGATTCCAGCGACTCGCCCTCTTCGGCGAACAGGGCCGAGGAGTACATCAGGTCCGGTGACAGGAACAGGGCGAAGAAGTCGTTGCCGAGGTCGTAGTGCGCGGCGATGTTGCGGCGGCTGCCTTCGCGGCTGTTGCGGCGCAGGCGGTTCCAGCCGCGCAGCAGCCAGCCTCCCACGCGCGCCGGGCCGTGTTCCATGCTGTCGAGCAGATCGCGGTTGCGCACCAGCAGCCGTATCAGGGCGACCAGGTCGTCACAGCGCCATTCGCCATGGATGTAGCTTTCGCCGGCGCCGACGCTGCCCTGGGCCGCCACCTTGCGATAGAACGCCGGGTCCTCGATGGTGACGGTGACATGCAGCTCACCGCGGGCATCGCCCAACCAGACTTCGCCCAGCGCGTCGCGCACGCACAGGCGGCCGTCGCGCATCGGGGCGAGCTGGGCCAGCAGGCGGCGGCGCAGGAAGGCATCCAATGCGCCGGGGCGCGGCAGCGCGACCGAAGGAATCATCGAATTCATCGCGGTTTCTCGGCAAGGGTAGGGTGGTCGTGTACGGGATTGCGTTTCAGCCACAGCCGCAACGCATGCCAGTGGATGGCGGCCACCACCTGGGTGGTCATCAGTGGATAGCAGGCCAGGACGCGGGCCAGCCCGCGGCCATCCAGGGGGTGTCGTTGCATGACCTGGGTGGCATCAAACTGGCGCGCGCCGTCGCGCCAGACCTGCATGTGCACGCGCAGGTCCTCATCAGGGCAGTTGAACCGCCAGTCGTAATGACAATCCATCGGCATGAAGGGCGAGACATGGAAGCATTTGTCGAACCGCCAGCGCAGCGAGGTGCCTTCCTGCGTGGCCGTTGCGACCGGCAGCACGTAGGCGTGACGTTCCTTCCAGGGTGTGTTGGTGATCTCGGCGACGATGCAGTCCAGCGTGCTGCCATCGGCCCGGTAGCAGTAGTAGAAGCTGACCGGGTTGAACACGTGACCGGCGAAGCGCAGATGGGTGAGCAGGCGGACCGGGCCGGTGGGCCGGTAGCCCAGGGTTGATGCAGCGTGGTCGCGCACTGCATCGGCCAAGGGCCGCGCGGGATCGCCGAAGTAGTCGCTGCGACGGAACTCGGCCAGATTGCGGCGATTGATCGACCACAGCCAGCGCCCGGCGAACACGCTGTCGAGTTCATCCAGGTCGAGCAGCAGCTGTGCGATCGGATAGCGGAACGCATGCGGGTGTGGCAGGTGCCTGCGGTGCGCCACCTGCCCGAAGTAGAGCGCACTGGCGCTCATGCGGCCACCTCGCCGGGAGCCGCCATGACGTGGTGCGGTTCACAGGTGCGCAGTGCATCGACCACGCGGCGGGCGCTGCGGATGCCGTCCTCATGGAAGCCCCAGCCCCAATAGGCGCCTGCGAACCAGGTGTGGCGGCGGCCCTGCAGCTCGGCCCAGCGCTGTTGCGCGCGCACTGCGGCATGGTCGTGCACCGGGTGCGCATAATGCAGGGTGCGCAGCACCTTGCCCGGGTCGATTGCCTCGCTGCGGTTGAGCGTTACCACCAGGGGCGTGCTGCCGGGCAGGCCCTGCAGCTGGTTCATGCAGTAGCTGACCGTGCAGGGCGCAGCAGGGTCGCGGGGCACATGGGCATTCCATGCCGCCCACGCCTTGCGGTTGCGCGGCAGCAATGACGCGTCGGTGTGCAGCACCGCTTCGTTGGCCTGGTAGCGGATGGCGCCGAGCACGTCGCGTTCGATGGGGTCGGCGTCACGCAGCAGCGCCAGGGCCTGGTCGCTGTGGCAGGCCAGGATGACCTCATCGAAGCCTTCCACGCCGGCCGCGCTGTGCACGCGAGCGCCCCACGGCATGCGCTCGACCGACTGTACCGGGCACTCCAGCCGCTCATGCACCCGCCAGCGGGCGCGCAGGGCGTCGACATAGCGGGCCGATCCACCGCTCACCACCCGCCACGGTGCACGCCCGGTCATCTGCAGCATCTGGTGGTTGGCCATGAACTGGGCCAGATAGCGCGCCGGGAAGTCCATCACCGTGGCCGTCGGGGACGACCACAGCGCGGAGGCCATCGGCAGCAGGTGCTCGTCGATGAAGGCATCGCCGTAGCGCTGGCTGCGCAGGTACTGCCCCAACGTTGGGCCCTCGTCTTCTGCCAGCAACAGGGGGGCATCGCGGTAGAACCGGCGCAGGTCGACCAGCATGCCCCAGAACCGCGGCGACACCAGGTTGCGGCGCTGGCAGAACAGGCCATCCAGCGAGGTGGCGTTGTACTCCACGCCGCTGCGCTCGCTGTGCATCGAGAAGCTCATCGTGGTCGGCTGCGAGGCGACGCCCAGCTCGTCGAACAGTGCGGTCAGCAGCGGGTAGTGCTGGGGATTGAACACGATGAAGCCGGTGTCCACCGCCATGCGGACGCCATCCACCTGCACGTCGTGGGTGTGGGTATGGCCGCCCAGATAGTCGTTGGCCTCGAACAGCGTGACGTCGTGTTCGCCGTCCAGCCACCAGGCGCTGGCCAGTCCGGCAATGCCCGAACCGATGATCGCGATGCGCATGTCAGTACCTCGCCTTGGCCAGCACCCACTCGGGAATCGGCTTGAGCCCTTTGACCAGCCCAAGCGCCGCCATCGCGCGCAGTCCATACCAGGTCAGGTCCACTTCCCACCAGCGGAAGCCCTGGCGGACGGTGCCCGGGAAGAAGTGGTGGTTGTTGTGCCAGCCTTCGCCGAAGGTGAGCAGCGCCAGCCAGAGATTGTTGCGGCTGTCATCGCGGGTCTCGAAGCGGCGGCGACCGAAGCGATGGGCCAGCGAATTGATGGTGACCGTGGCGTGGAACAGCACGATGGTGGAGATGAGGAAGCCCCACACCAGCAACTGCGAGCCGGAGGTATGCAAGCCTGGCGCCCAGCGCTCCAACCCGGCGCCCAGTGCATACAGCGCTGCGGCCAGCAGTACCGGCACAGCCGTATCGAAGCGGTCCAGCCAGCGCAGCTCCGGGTAGCGCGCCAGGTCGGGCACCCGCGACAGGTCGGTGGCAAAGGCCTCGCGGGTCAGGAACCAGCCCATGTGGCTGCGCCAGAAGCCGCCCTCACGGGGGGAGTGCGGGTCCAGCGGCTGGTCGGCGTGACGGTGGTGGTGGCGATGGTGGGCGGCCCACCACAGCGGCCCGCGCTGTACGCTGGAGGCGCCTATCACCGCGAACACGAACTGCACCGGCCGCGATGCCTGGAAGGTGCGATGCGAGAAGTAGCGGTGGTAGAACGCCGTGATGGCGAACATGCGCACCGCATAGAGTGCTGCAGCCACGATCACCGCTGTCCACGAGATGCCCACCCAGATCACTGCGATGCAGGCCAGGTGCATCAGCGCGAAGGGCACGGCGCGCACCCAGTCGATCCGCCCCGGCCGCTCGCCGGTGGCCTCTGCGGCGTTGCCGGTATCGAACCAGCGCTGCAGCGTGCGCAGCAGGCGCCAGCGTCGACGGGGGAGGGGCGCTACAGAGGCCATGGCGGATCTCGGCGGGTTTCGTGTCTTCCTCTACGCGGCAGAAGGCCCACTGGATGCGGAGCGCGGCAGGAAATTTGGATTTCACCTGGCCGTAACGGTGCAGCGATCTGTCAGCGGCTGCGCCCAGGCCTGCTGCCATTCGCTGGCGGGGCGACCAGCCGCTGCGGCGATGAAGCGCACCGTCACCTGTGGATAGGCACCGCGTTGATCGCGCAGGTTGCTGGTGCCACGGAACTCCAGCAGGCGCTGGTCAGCGCTGGCATATACCAGCGCAAGGCGTGGCGCGATGCCGCCGTACCAGGTGTCCAGGCTGACCTCGATCGACTGCGCATCGATCCCCTGCCAGCGCTGCGGGCCGGTGCGCCTTACCTGCACCGGGAAGTAGCGCTGCCGCGCTGGAACCAGGAAGGGCAGGGTCACACGCTCGCCGCGCATGAGCGCCTGCCAATGCAGGCGCACCGCCGCGTCGAACCCTGCGTCGATGACCGCGCCGGTCGGCAGGTCGAGCTCGCGCTGCACCGGTGGGCTGCCGGCATCCTCCTTCCACGCGATCGAGACCCTGCCGCTGGCGGCCTCGACGTCGGCCTTCTGGCCGCTGCGCCGGTCCTCCAGGGTATAGCCGCGCGCCTGTGGGTCCGCGCTGGCCGGCAGGTGCTTGCGGGCGAAAGGCCGCCCGTCCGCGCATTGGTACAGCACCCAGCGCTCGGCACCCTCGGCCGCATCGCGTCGCCAGTGCACCTCGCGGTAGAGCAGGTCGCCGCGCGACGACGTTGCTACCCCCTCGCTTCGCAGCCAGGGCGCGGCCAGCGCGACATGGGGCAGGCACAGCAGCAGCCAGGCGGTACGCATCGCGTTCATCCGGGAAAGGAGGGCTGAGGTCATACGGCGGGGATGGGCGGTTGGATGCGTCTGCAGCGGCTGCATCCAATCACGGCCCCTGCGCGTAGAGAGGACAGACCTTCACCCGCCCGCCGCGAACGCCGATGTACCCTGACGCCGCCAGCAACCCCCTCAACTTCGATACCGCACGCATCGTGTCCAGTTCCCAGCAGCCGAGCAGCGAGCCGACGAACTGGGCCGGTGACATGGACGGCGTGGCACGGCTTCGTGACCGCGACTGTTTCATGCGGATCTATGATTACTTCATGCCGCGGCTGTGCGTATACCTGCGGGGCCTGGGCGTGCCTGACGCGGTGGCCGAGGAACTGGCGCAGGAGAGCCTGCTGCGGCTATGGCTGCGCGCGGCCGACTTCGATCCCGCGCAGGGTGCGCTGAGCACATGGCTGTATCGCATCGCCCGTAACCTGCACATTGACCGCATCCGCCGCGAGCGCAGCTGGATGCAGGTGCAGGCAGCCGTCGAGGACGCAGCAACCCTGGATGTGATCGAACGCAGCAGCGCCGAACAGTTTGCCGACCAGGCCCGGCTGCGCCAGCGCATCAACGAACTGCCCGCCGTGCAGGCGCGCTTGGTGCGCATGTCCTATTTCGAGGCCAAGAGCCACAGCGAGATCGCCGAGGCGATCGGCATGCCCTTGGGCACGGTCAAGTCGCATCTGCGGCGCGCGTTCCTGCAGCTGCAGGCCAAAGTGGGAGGTGCGCTGTGAACCCGCGCCACCACCTGCACGAATCGACGTTGATGAGCTATGCCGCAGGCGCGCTGCCCACGCCACTGAGCGTGGTCACTGGTACGCATCTGGAGCAGTGCCCGCACTGCCGCCAGCGCCTGCGCGAGGCCGAGGCGATCGGCTCGGTGCTGCTCGAGCAGACCCAGCCGCCCGCGCCTGATCCACGCCGCGAACAGCTGCGCGAGGCCATGCTGATGCAGCTGGCTGCGGAAATGCCGATTGCCATGGACCAGGCCGCGCGTCCCGTGCCGATGGAGCGGCCCGAGGCCGACCCGGACCATCTGCCTGCCTCGCTGCACCCCTACTTCGGGGCATCGCTCAGTGGGTTGCGTTGGCGCTGGATGGCGCCCGGCGTGCACTGCATCCGTGCCGAGCAGATGCCTTCGCTGATCATGCTGAAGATCGCCCCGGGCAAATGCCTGCCCATGCACAGCCATGGCCGCAGCGAGCTGACCCAGATCCTGCGCGGTTCCTACAACGATGCGCTGGGGCTGTTCGCACCCGGCGACGTGGCGGACCTGGATGAAGACGTGGAGCATCAGCCGGTGACCGCGCCGGGGGTGCCGTGCATCTGCGTGTCGGCGCTGGATGCACCGCTGGTGTTCAGCGGGTGGCTGGCGCGCAAGATCCAGCGGTTCGTGAAACTCTAGTGCGGCCCTGGCCATGGCTCAGGCACGGACATTGCGGATTTTCCTGACCGGCGCTGCAGGCCTGGTGGGGCAGGGCGTTGCCCTGGCCTGCCAGCGTTCGCCGCAGGTTGCCGGCTTGACCGCGCTGGTGCGGCGCCCGGGCAGCCTGCGCGGACCCGGCAGCGAACGGGTGGTCCCGGACTTCCTGCACATCGACGCGCAGCGTGATGAACTGGCCGGGTACGACGCATGCTTCTACTGTGCCGGTGCGCCACCGGTTGGCACTGCCGAGGCCGAGTACCGGCGCGTGACCCTGGACACCACACTGGCAGTGGCCCGCGCCTGGGCTGCGGTGAATCCGCAGGGGTCCTTCCTGTATGTCTCCGGCGCAGGCGCGGACCCGCAAAGCCGGCTGATGCCGCTGCGGGTGAAGGGCGAGACCGAGCGGGCGTTGCAGGCGCTGCCGCTGCGCGCGGTGATGCTGCGTCCGGGCGGGGTCCGGCCGGTGCCGGGGACAGGTACCCGGCATGCCCTGTTGAAACCCCTGTACTGGGGCGGCGCACCGTTGATGAAACTGGCCGGTGCGCTCGCGCCCTCGCTGATGACCAGCAACCTGGCGCTGGGCATGGCCATGATCGCCCTGGCCGGAAGAGAAAACCCGCCGGCCACGATCGAGTGCGCGGATATCAACCGGATCGCGGCAGGCATGCGCGATGCGTCCGCCTGACCTCAGCGCGGCGCAGCCTCCAGCGCGGTGCGCACTGCCAGCGCAAGGTCACTGCGGGTAAATGGCTTTGGCAGCAGGGCGGCTGCACGCCCCTGCGCGCCAACCGCATCGTGGTCGCGTGGATAGCCTGACGTGAACAGGACCGCGATTGCCGGCCAGCGTTCACGCACCTCACGCACCAGCTCCCAGCCGGACATGCCCGGCATCACCACGTCCGAGAACAGCAGGTCGACCTTGGTGTCCGGCCGTTCCAGCAGCCGCAACGCCGAGGGGCCGTCGTGCGCTTCCAGCACGCGGTAGCCCAGCAGGCGCAGCGCATCGACTGTATGCGCACGGACATCGTCGTTGTCCTCGGCCACCAGCACGGTTTCCTCGCGTGGCGAGTAGCCAGCCAGGCCCGTCTGCGGAACGCGAGCCTCGCTAGGCAGCGCCAGCGGCGAGCGCGGGAACATCATGGTGATGCTGGTACCGCCGCCTTCCGCCGAATCGATCAGTACGTGGCCGCCGGACTGCTTGACGAAGCCGTGCACCATCGACAGGCCGAGCCCGGTGCCGCGGCCGACCTGCTTGGTGGTGAAGAACGGCTCGAACACGCGCGCCAGGGTGGCCGCGTCCATGCCGTGGCCGTTGTCGCGCACCCGCAGCATCACGTACTCGCCGGGGGACGCATCCGGGAACAATGCGGCATAGTCGTGGTCGAGGTGGCTGTTGTCGACTTCGATCACCAGGCGGCCGCCGTGCGGCATCGCGTCGCGCGCATTGACCGCCAGGTTCAGCACCGAGGCTTCCAGTTGGCTGATGTCGATCTCCACGCACCAGATGTCCTCGGCGGTGCGGATGTCCAGTTGCACCAGTTCGCCCAGTGCCCGCTGCAGCATGTCCTGCATGTCCAGCAGGCACTCGTTGAGGTTGGCTGCCTGGCTGCGCAGCGGCTGGCGCCGGGCAAAGGCGAGCAGGCGCTGGGTGAGGCTGGCGGCACGGCCAACCCCCTTCAGGGCATTGTCCAGGGCACGGCTGGCCATCGCGCCGGCTTCGCCGGCCCGTTCGCTGAGCAGCATGGCGTGCTCGATGTTGCCCGAGATCACCGTCAGGATGTTGTTGAAATCATGCGCGATGCCGCCGGTGAGCTGGCCGACCGCCTCGATCTTCTGCGACTGGCGAAGCGCATGCTCGGCCTGCCGCCGCGCAGTAGTTTCCACCGCCTCCGATACCACGGCAGTGGCCACGCCGTCGGCGTCCAGCAGCGGGCGCAGCGAGACATCGAAGCTGCGCCGGCCGGTGGGCAGTTCCAACTCGAGGGAATGCAGCGAGCTGCGACCCTGTGCCGCCGCGGCGACGGCCTGGTCAACCACCGCGCCGACGCCGTCGGTGTTGGCGAACCACAGGGATTCGCCGAAGCGCTGGCCGACAATGTCCTTCTTGTCCGCCAGCACGGCGGCCAATGAGGCGTCATTGGCATCGACCACGCGCCCGGACAGATCCAGCAACACCTGATGCTGGAAGCTGGATTCGAAGATCGCCTGCAGCCGCCGCTTGCTGGCCCGGAGTTCGGCTGTGCGCGCCTGCACCTGCTGCTCCAGGGCCTGGTTGTCCTCACGCAGGGCCAGTTCGGCCTGCTTCAACACCGATACGTCGCTACCCATGCAGATGTAGCCGACCACGCTGCCGTCGGCGGCATGCTCCGGCACGCAGTCCATCTGCACGAATCGTGACTGGCCGCTGCGATGCACGAGCTCGACCTGGAAGCTGGTGCGCTCGCCCTGCAGCACGCGTTCCAGGCTGGGGAGGGCATGTTCGAAGGCGCTGATGCCGCTGACATCGCGGGCAAGGCGGCCCAGCAGTTCGGCCTGGCTCACGCCATGCCAATCCAGGAACGCCTTGTTCGCGAAGCGGTAGCGGTGGTCCTTGTCGAGCCGGGCAATCAGCGCCGGAACGGCGTCGGTCACCTGCTGCAGCTGCGCCTGGCTTTCATTCAGCGCAGCCTGCGCCTGCACCAGCTGGTTGCGCTCGTGGGCCTCCTGCCGCGCGCGACGGATGGCATCCGGCAAGCGCTGCAGGCGCTGCTTCACCACATAGTCGCGTGCGCCGCGGGTCAAGGCCTGCACGGCCAGCTCTTCGGTCAGGGTGCCGGAGACGAAGATGAAAGGCGTTTGCGGGATGCGCTCGCGCGCCAGCGCGAGGGCGGCATCGCCATCGAATCCGGGCAGCACGTGGTCGGCCAGGATGATGTCGAAGGGGCGATTGTCGATCGCCTCGATGAACGCATTGCGGGTCCACAGCCGCTCGGCCTCGAAGTCGAGGCCTGCACGCTGCAGCTGTGCGCTGATCAGCTCCGCGTCAAGCGCGCTGTCCTCCAGCATGAGGATGCGCAGGCGCTCGCTGCGGCGCGATCCATCACGCATGGTGCTGCCCCGAACCGTTGGGCCGGTGCGGCGGTGGCTGGTTGGTGATGCCCCAGAACATGCCCAGCCCCTGGATGGCATCGAAGAATTCCTTGAAATCGACCGGCTTGACCACGAATGCATTGACGCCCAGTTCGTAGCTCCGCACCAGGTCCTGCTCCTCGCGCGAGGAGGTCAGCATCACGATCGGGGTGCTGCTCAGCTGCGCGTCGCCACGGACCTGCTCGAGCACCTCCAGGCCGTTGACCTTGGGCAGCTTCAGGTCCAGCAGCACCACGACCGGGCCGCCGTGCATGGCGCCGGCGAACTTGCCTTCGCAGCGCAGGTAGTCCAGCGCCTCGGCGCCATCGCGCACGTGGACGACGTCGTTCAGCAGCTGGCAGCGTGACAACGCGGCCATCGTCAGCTCGGCGTCTTTGGGGCTGTCCTCGACCAGGAGGATCGGCCGCAGGTCCCTCATGGGTGATCTCCTGTGGAACGGGGTAGGGTGAAATGGATCGTGGCGCCCTTGCCGGGCTCGCCCTCGGCCCAGGTGCGGCCGCCGTGGCGGCCGATGATGCGGCGCACATTGGCCAGGCCGATGCCGGTGCCTTCGAATTCCTCGACGTGATGCAGGCGCTGGAATACGCCGAACAGCTTGTCCACGTAGCGCATGTCGAAGCCGCAGCCGTTGTCGCGCACGAAGAAATGGTCTTCGTCGTCGTTGCGTTCGTGGCCGACCTCGATAACCGCCTGCTCGCGCTCGCGGGTGAACTTGATCGCGTTGCCCAGCAGGTTCTGCCAGACCAGGCGCAGCATGGTCGGATCGGCCTCGACTTCCGGCAGCGGCGCCAGCGTCCACTGCACCTCGCGGCCGGCATAGTCCAGGGCCAACGTCCTGCGTACGTCCTCGGCCAGCGCAGCCATGTCCAGCCGCACCCTGCCCACCGTCGAGCGGCCCATCTGCGAGAAGCTGAGCAGGTCATCCACCAACGTGCCGGCAGATTTCGCCGATTCCACGATGGTGTCGAGGAAGCGACGTTCGGTGTCGTTGAGGCGCTCGCCCGCAGAGCTGCCCAGCAGCTCCGAGTAGCCGACGATGTGGCGGAAGGGAGCGCGCAGGTCGTGGCTGACCGAATAGGAGAACGCTTCCAGTTCCTTGTTGCTGCGCACCAGCTGTTCGTTCAGCTCCGCCATTTCCTCGGCCTTGCGCAGCACGATGTCGACAATGGCGGTGCGCATTTCGTGCGCGGCATCGCAGTCGGCATCACTCCACGGCAGGCTGCGCTGCTGCACGGTCTCCTTCCACGCCTCGAACGAGTTCCGCGGCGACAGGGCCACGCCGGGTGCCTCGGTCTTGCGCGGGTCGCCCCCCCAGCGCACGGTGCGCACGACCTCCGGCCGGAACCACATCAGGTAGCTGTGATGGAGCTGCGAGATCGACACCGCCAGCAGGCCACTGGCCACGTCGGTCAGGTGCGCGGCAGGCGACCAGTCGCCGGCGAGATGATCGGTGCAGTACATTTCCTGCCCGGCGTGCTGGTTGGCCAGCCAGTCGGCCAGGGCCAGCACCTCGCTGGGGGGCGGGCACTGCCCCACGCGCATGCAGTCCCCCTTGTGCACGATGGCCGCGCCGGCCGCGCCGGTCAGGGACAGCAGGCTGGCCTCATCGTGGCGCAGCGCCGCCATGAACTCTTCGTCCCCGGCCATGCGTGCCAGCAGCTTGACCAGCACCGAGCGACGGGCCACGCGTTCCTCGATCGCGCGCGCGCGCTCCTTCAGCGCGATCTGCAGCGACAGGATCTGGCCCATGAACTCACAGGCCGTACGCACGTGGTACGGCAGGCGGCGCGGCTGCACCGCGTGGCAGGACACCAGGCCCCACAGCCGCCCTTCGTGCACCAGCGACACCGACATTGATGCCCCGGTGCCCATGTTGCGCATGTACTGCAGGTGCACCGGCGAGACGCTGCGCAGCACGGCCAGGCTCAGGTCGGTGGGAGGCGCGTCGCGATGCGCTTCCGCGCGCAACAGCGGCGCAGGGGTGTAATCGCTGTCCGCAATCAGGCGCACCCGGTTGCGGCGGTACAGCTCACGCGCCTGGGCGGGAATGTCCGATTCGGGGAAGCGCAGGTCCAGATAGGAGGGCAGCAGGCCGTTGCCGTCCTCGGCCACCACCGTGCCATTCCAGCCTGCATCGAACTGGTAGACCAGGGTGCGGTCGAAGCCGGTGAGGCGTCGCACATGCGCGGCGGCCAGCCTGCACAGGTCTTCCACCGTCGTGGCGGTCTCGATGCCGGACATCAGCTCGCGGATCGCCGGGTACAGCTCTTCCAGCGAACCGGGCTGGCCCGGAACCGGCGCCTCCAGTTCAACCAGAAGGTCGGTTGCAGACCGGTGCACGAGCAGCTGGTGGCGGCCATGGCCATCCAGATGCACCGCGCCCACGTGTGCGCTGCTGCCGACCGTGGCCTGCTGCAACACCGCCTGGAACGGCGCCAGCACGCCACCCAGCACCTCGGCGACGTGTTGCATCAATGGCTCGCCGAACTGCTGCAGCAGGGCGGGGTGGCTGATGGCGCGCTCACGCACCTGCAGCGAGTGCGGTTCCACCACCAGAAGCACACCGTACGGCTGGATCGCGCCGGGGGTATGGATCGGTTCGCGCGCGCAACGCGACAGGGCAGCGTCGTGCGTGGGCTCAGCAGAAGGCATCAAGGGCGGGACTCATGATTCGTGAAGGGCAGGAACGACCCAGCGGTGTATCCGGTAACCATGGATGGTGAAGCAAAAGAGCGTATCCGCCTACCTCCCTGTGCATGTGGCGTGTCCTCCATCTGAAACTGAATTCTTCATACAAGCAGCGATGCGCATGCGGCAGGCGTCTCTGCCGGCTTCGCGGCCAGTGCATCTGCGCTGCACGCCGGCTCGACAGCGGCTGCCCTAGGGTGGCTCGACTTCCGTCGGATACCACGCCCGTGAACCTGCAGACCCTGCCTTCTACGCCGTACCGCATGCTGGCTGACAGTTGCCAGTTCGAACTGCTGGATGTGGATGCCCTGCAGGACCCCGCCAGTGGCCGGTTGCTGCACCTGTATTCGCTGGTGGCCCGTTGCCTGTCCTGCGAGACGGTGTTCAAGGCCGAAGAAGGACAAGGCCTGGTCAGCCATTCGTCGGCGCGTGTGGTGCGTTGCCCCACCGGCTGCGGGCAGCAGGCGTTCAAGCCGGCGCTGTTGAGGAACTGGCGCCCACAGGTCGTGGCCCAGGCGTAAGTGATGCGGCGCGCTGTCACAGTAGCCCGGGGTTGGCTCGCCAGACTGCGAAGTTGAGCGCCGAGGCGAAGCAAATCCAGGCCAGATAGGGCAGCAGCAGTACGGCTGCCATCTTGCGGACGCGCACGAACGCGAGCATCGTCGCGCACACCAGCGCCACCAGCACCAGGATGTCGGCGAAGGCGAGGGCGCCCAGCTTCCAGCCGAAGAACAGCCAGCTCCACAGTGCATTGATGGCCAGCTGCACCAGATAGAGCCACAGCGCAGGCCGCGCGCCGCGCCAGCCGCGCTCCCGCCAGACCAGCCACGCCGCAATCGCCATCATGGCGTACAGCAGGGTCCATGCCGGGCCAAACACACCGGCAGGCGGCGCCCATGCAGGCAGGACGAGGGTGGCATAGAAGCTGGCGGCGGACGTCGAGGCCCACGCGCCCAGTGCGGCGGCGGCGAAGGTGATCGCCACCCATCCCAGAAGGCCATAGGCCTGTGTGCGCTTGTTCATTGCGTGCAACTCGTCAATTGGGGCGTCGGTGTATACGCACCGGGGCCGCAAATGGATGCAGACGGTTGCCTTCAGGGCGACGAGCCTGCAGCACCCGTGCCCTGGCCCGCTGGCAGCAGCGAAGGCTGCTGGTCAAACCACTCGCGTGCCTTGGCCAGATGCCATTGGCGCTGGTCGCCGTCCAGCTCGATGCCCGCACCCAGCAGCCCCCACCGTAGATAGAGATCACCGCGCTTGCGCTGTTCCAGCAGATCCAGCCGCGCGCGCACCGACAGGCGGTCGTTCTCGGCCTGCAGGCCATCGATGACCAGATGGCCAGGGCGCCAGCGCAGCGTCGCCTGCGCCTGTACCTGTCCGGAATCCAGCAGGGACAAGGTCCAGCGCGGGTAGTCGGTGCGCTCTGCGAACAGCGCCAGCAACGGTCGCGCATCGCTGAGATCGAGGTCCGTGGTGGCATCCACCTGGAACGGCGACTGCGCATCGATGCGCCCACGCCTGAAGTCCACGCGGCCTTTCCATGCCGTCGAGCCCTGCGTGCCCGCCACCTGCACGTTGCGCAGCTCGACCGTGGTGCCGGACAGATCGAAATGACGCTGGTTGAAGTCTCCCCGGCGCAGTGTTGCGTTCACGTCGATATCGCCGCCCATGTCCAGCCCTGCCACCTTTGCACTGGCGTTGCGCCCCAACAGCCGGGCCGTGCCATGGCCGACGCGCCCGTCGGTATCGAGGGTCGCATCACCACTCACGGTGCCGGTGCCACGGAGCAGTCGCACCTGGGGCGAGCCCAGGTAACGGTTGTAGGCGGTCAGATCAGGGATGGTGGCTTCACTGAAGCGCAGCTGCGCGCGGACGCCTTTGCGCAGTTCCTGCAGGCGGCCATCGCCGGTCAGGTCCAGGGCCAGATCCCGGCCGTCGAACAGGCGCACGTGCTTGGCATCGCTTGGCCGCGCGGTGAAGCGGGGCAACCGGACGGCCAGCCGCGCCTGGCTGGGCGTGCCGGCCTTCAGTTCGCCGTGGGCGCTGGCCGTGCCCGCCAAGCGCACACCCGCCACCTCGGCCACGGCTTCGGCTGCAGGAATGTCCACGGTGCTGCCTTCGGTCAGCTCGCCGTTGCGAAGGCGCAGGTCCGCCTTCAGCGTGCCGCCGCCATCCAGCTGCAGCCACGGCTTGCGCACGAACAGGGCAGGGATCCAGTTGAGCGAGGTGAACGTCCATTCGCCGCGCACTGTGCCAGAGCTGCGTTCCAGCAGCAGTGCGGGCTGTTGGAAGGGAATGTCCCGGCCACTGATATGCAGATCGGCATCCACCTCGCTGCCTGAACCGGACTTTTGCGGCAAGCGGGCCTGCAGGCGCAGGTCCTTGGCCACATTGAGTTGCAGCGCCAGCATGCCGCGATCGGGGGCGCCGTCGCCCAGGTAGAGCGGCACCTGCCACAGCGCGTGGTCGCCGGGCTGCAGTTGGCCATCGATCAGGTGGAGTGCGGCCTGCAGCCGTCCGGGCACTGGTGCGCTGGAGATCTTCGGCGTTGTGGCATTGGTGTCCATGCGCAGGCCCTGGCTGCGGGCATCGACCTCGAGCTGGGCATGCAGCAGCTTCAACTTGGCCAGGCCGGGCGCCTGGTCCCGATAATGGCGCGGATAGCTGAAGCGCGCGGTGAGATCCATGTCGCCCAACAGCTGCACGCCGTCAAAACTGGTGTCCGCATCGCTGAATGCAACCTCGGATTCGAACAGTTCCGACGGCCCGCCGCGCAGCTGCTTGAGGAAGCCCACCGTGCCCTGGCCCTGGCCGATGATCAGCAGCTTGCCGAAACGTGCGCTGCGGATACTGTCGCTGTGGATGGCATCGAAGCGCAGGGTCCAGCCGCGGTCGCTGCGCGGCGGTGGCGGGATGGCCTCTTCCACGCGGCTGATCTCGGCCGAAACCCCGGTGGCCTGCAGCCGGGGCACCCGCACCTCGCGCTGGAACAGGGGCAGTACCGCCAGACGAGCGCTGGCGCGGTCGGCGTGCAGCACGTAGACCGTGTGGTTCACATGGCCGCGCATGTGCACGTTCCAGGCGATGACATGGCCTGGCAGCACGGTAATGGCCGGCCCAGTGGTCATCACGAACTTGTGCGGCTTGCGGTTGGTGACCTGGTCAAACAGCGGTGTGTTGAGGAAGATGTTGCCGGCCAGCAGGTACAGCAGGTAGATGCCCAGCAGGACGCAGGCAGGAACACGCCACCGTCGAAGCCGGTGCGGGATGTGCGCGGAAACAGGGGGCATCTACTGCTCTGAAGGCCGGAATATCTGGAACTATTGCCGAGCCGATGGCGGTGGCGCGTGAAGCAGCTACGGAGCAGGCGTTGGATTCTGGTAGTGTCCGGCCTGGTCACCACCACAGATCTGCAGGAGTCGCATGGATATCCGGCCCGCCCGTGCAGGCGATTTCGACGTGATGTGGGGCATGTTCGAGCAAGCTATTGCGACGCAGGATGCGCTGCCCTTTGCTGGCTCTTTCGCTGTCGAGACGTTTCGCGCGCATTGGTTCCAGGCCCAGGCACCTCATGTAGCTGTGCTGGAGGGCCGGGTTGTGGGCATGTACAAGATGGGCCCGAATTTCCCTGACCTTGGGGCGCATGTGGCCAGCGCCACGTATGTGGTCGACGCCGCGACACAGGGGCGGGGCGTGGGCCGAGCCCTGGTGGAACACAGCCTGGAGCGGGCGAGGGCGGAAGGGTTCCTGGCCATGCAGTTCAATTACGTGGTCAGCACCAACGGCCCGGCGGTGGCGCTGTACCGGAAGCTGGGGTTTGCGGTGGTTGGGACGCTGCCAGAGGCCTTCCGGCATGGCCAGCGCGGGTTGGTCGATGTTTTCGTGATGCACAGGTTCCTGTAGTGCCGTCGCAAGGGCGGTCGCCTCAATCAGCATTCTTCGGGAGCGTGATGACGAATGAGGTGCGGCCATCACGCCATCTTCCATGGACAGTGCCGCGGTGCGCGTGGCAGATTTCCCGCACCAGGAACAGGCCGAGGCCAAGGCTCGCGTGTTCTCCCTGTGACGCGTTGAGCGAGCCTCGGCGCAAGGGATCAAACAGGCTGTTGAACACTTCGTCCGACAGTTCGGCCCCCGTGTTGCTCACCGTGATCAGGATCTGGTCGGCGAGGCCCTCAAGGCTGATCCGCACATCGGTGCCGTGTTCGCCGTACTTTGCGGCGTTGGTCGTGAGGTTGTGAACCGCCTCGCGCAACGAAGAGGCATCGAAGCAACCGCGGGCATCGCCTTCAACCTCATACGTGATAGGGACGTGGGGCAGGGCAGCGCGGAGCAATTCGACTTCCTCGCCAAGCGATTGGGCAAGATCGCAGTCCACCGGATGAATGGCCATCCCATCGCCCAGCTTGCTGCGGCTGTAAGCCAGCAGGTCGTCCAGCAGCTTTTTCATGCGCATGCTGCCGTTGATGATCCGCTCGGCCTGCTTGGCCAAAGCTGGGTCCTGCAGCCCACTGGCCAGGGTGTCTGCCGAGAAGATGATCGCTGCCAAGGGGCCTCGGAGATCATGCCCGAGCGCCGCGAGGAAGATCTGCCGCCAGGATTCGACCTCGGCAGAGAACTGAGCAAGGGATTCGGCCACCGCCTGGTCGATGGCCTCATTGAAACGAAGGATGTCATCGATCGATGAAGTGACCAGCCGCTGGTCGGATGCCCATCGCCGAAGTACCGAAGCCCGAAGCGCTCGATACTCAGCCACCATCTGGTTGAGGCCAAAGCCGGCGATGGCGCGGGTTCGGCCATGATAGGACGCGGCGGACTCGGGACCGGGTTTCAACGGTGCAAGCCCGTGGGACTTTGCGAGCTGCTGGGAGTCTGTCTGCGGCGATCTGAGATCGTCTATGACCGCCTGAAGAATCTGGGGAAGATGATTCCGAAGTTGCTTTGCGCTGAACTCGACGGTATCGGGTGCCTGCGTTTCGGCGAATGCCACCGCGTCGTCGAGGATTTCCCGCGCATTCTGTTCGATAAAATCAGCCAGGCGCATCGCCAAACCCGTCCTTAAGTGGTGCGCCGAGCCTACACGAGGGCGTTTGGATACGGGGTGAGAAAGGCTCGGCCTGTGGGGCGCGGTTCTGCCGGTGTTGGGGCGGCCATTTGAAGGGGGAGCCTGCAGCGCGGGTTGGGCCCGGGCGGCGGTCGCCCGGGCCAGTCTGGCTAGAACATAATATACATTATGCGAAATGCTGTATCGGGCTGTTGCGGCGTTCGTCTCCTCCGCGTGGCAATGGCTGGGCCTCTGGCTCGGCTCTTGCCTGCTGACGAAGCAGGTAAATCTGTTACCAAGCGCCAGGTAAAAGTGTTACGTGTTCGAACACAGCGCCTTTAGAACATGAGCCTTTGCTCATCATCCTACGATCCTATTCCGGCTTGGCATGCCGACTGCTTCAAGCCAAGATGCAGCCATGCTGCCCGCGCTTGGGCGGGTTCAAGCTAAGGATTCTTTCGAAAGAACTTCAGATGCAGCCATCGCGCCCGCACTTGCACTCCGAAGCGTCAGGTACCATGGCATAGACGCTAAGGCTCAACTTCCGAGACTCCCTCAATGAACGACACTGATCGAGAGATCATGCTGGTTGCCATGGTAATCGTCGGATTTGCGGTCTCATTCGTCTGTTGGGCTGCCTGGCTAGCTCGCAGAACGCGACTTGCGCGGAGTCAGCGGACTGGCCTCCGGCGCAAATGAAGCCGGCCCGTTCTTTCGTGTGCCCTGGAAGGCGGCACAGCGCTATTGTTTTGGGCGTCTGCGAGCCCCGGGCGGACGAACTTCTTTGGATCGCTTGAGCGCCACTTCCAGCTGCGCTGGCAAATTTCGAAGCTCTGAAAGTTGCCCCTCAAGCGCGTCACATTTGCCGCGCTGGATATCGGCAGACTGACTGGCCGTGGCGGCCGCTGATTGGGCGGCCTGGATGTCTTGGCGCAGCTGCTTCTCAAGGGCCCTGTGTTGTTCGGATGCCTTGCTTTGCTGCACCTGGAGTTCCTTCACCTCCTGGCGGGCTCGATCCACATCGCTGAGCGCTCGATTCTCGACAGATCTGACGTACTCGGTCCAGTCCTCCCGCTCAGATTTCGCCGTCTCTAGGGCCTCGTGAAGCCGGACGTCGAGTTGCTGTCTCGCTGTCTCGGTTCGGTCGGCTCTTCGACGCTCGAGGTCGCGCTGCTCTGCAAGTTCAGAGATCTGTAGCTGAAGCTGGTCGACCAGGTGCTGTAGCTCTGAAGCTTGGGTCGTTGCAATTCTCTCCCCGGTGATTGCAACGTCACGCTCTGCACGCATTTGCGCCAGCTCTTCAGCCGCAAGTCGGGAACTGGCCTCCAGCACATCACGCTCGGAAGCTAGGGCCCGCTCGGACGATGCAAGCTCTCGACGGGCGGCCTCCTGGGCATGCTTCAGCGCCAACTCCCACCATTGCCCGGCGAGTTCTACCAACACCGCTGGCGCATCTTCCAGGTCCGGGCGCGCTGGCTGCAGACGCGTGCCAAGTCGGTTCCACCATGTTTCCAGCCAGCGGGTCACCGTGTTCGGCGAGCCTGTCCCCAGGTGAGCCCGGATCCGCTCTACGGTTGGGCGTTCGCCCTTGGCGACCAACTCATCGGCGGCGGTATGGACGTCAGTTTCGGTGATGCCGCGGGCCATGCGAAGTCTCCTGTACTGGCACCCTACTCTGCTGATAACGTACTCGCGATAAGTGATGATTATCGTGGGTATAATAGGCTAAACGTAGCGTACATTACATAGTATGAAAGATATTTCAGCAATTCCCGCACTTGCAGCGACGGTCACCTAACTAGCATTGCCCGAACAGCTGGCCCAACAGGCTGCCGATGCGGTCCGCGAGTTGCTGGCCGAAGCCGCAGCCGAGAACACGACCCGCAGCTACACCAGCTCCCTGCGCTACTGGGCCGGCTGGCACGCGGCGCGCTATGGCATTGAGTTGGCCTTGCCGGTACCCGAAGCCATCGTGCTCCAGTTCGTAGTCGATCACGTACAGCGCCGCTCGACCGACGGCGAATTGGCCTAGGAACTTCCACCAGCCGTCGACCAGGGCTTGGTGGCAGCTGGCCTCAAAGCCAAGGTCGGCCCGTGGACCTTGGCGACCGTGCGCCATCGCGTTGCCGTGCTGTCCACTGCGCACCGGCTCAAGCACGTGGCCAATCCCTGCGAGCAGCCGGCAATTCGCACCGTGCTCAGCCGCGCGGCGCGGGCCGCGGTTAAACGCGGCGAGCGCCCACGCAAGAAGACTGCGATCACCCTGGCCGAGCTGGAGGCCATGTTGGCCACCTGCGACGACAGCCTGGAAGGAATTCGGGATCGCGCCCTACTCTGCTTCGGGTTCGCTAGTGGCGGCCGCCGGCGCAGCGAGATCGCCGCTGCCGACCTGTGTGACCTGCGCCGGATTGGCGAGGCGGGCTATATCTACCGGCTGGAGCACAGCAAGACCCAGCAGGCCGGGGTTACGGCCACCTCGACCCCGGACAAGCCGGTGCTTGATCGGGCCGCCCTCGCCCTGCAGGACTGGCTGGACGCAGCCGGGATCACCGAAGGGGCGATCTTCCGACGGCTCTGGAAGCAGCGCGTCGGCCCTGCCCTGTCCCCGGCCGCGGTCGGCGAGATCGTGCAGCGGCGGGCGCGATTGGCCGGGCTGGAGGGGGATTTCGGCGGGCATAGTCTGCGGTCGGGATTCGTGACCGAGGCCAGCCGCCAAGGCGTGGCGCTGCCGGCGATCATGCAACTGACCGAGCACCGGTCGGTGTCCAGTGTGGTTGGATACTTCCAGACCGGCAGCGCATCCGCGAATCCTGCCGCTCGCCTATTGGAAGATGGCTAAAGCCGCATCAGTGATCGCCGTGGACCTTCGTTCGAGCGTCGTGGAATGATCGAAAGCCTGGGCAGCAGATACCGGGCTGATTCTGGTTACGATACCGAAACACCTCAGCCCGGTATTGACGCATGGGACAAGCGGTTATCGCCGACAACTGGTCGCTGCAGATTGTGGCGGAGCTGCTCACCGACGGACTCGACCGCGATCAGTGTCAGCTGCTGCAGGTCAGGTCTGACGGCGCTCCGCGACTGACGTCGGCGCCCGCGGCGGCCATCGCACTGGAGTGCCTGTTCGACCTGCTCACTGACTTGGTCCTGCGCGACCAGATCCTGGTCGAGGCCGCTCACATGGACACGTGGCAGCGCGCCGGCCATGTATTTGCTCCCGCCACCCGCCAGGGGGCCCTGCGCGGCTACGACTTCCAGTCGCGGGATCCAGAACTAGGGGCGGTGCGCGATGCGTTTGTCGAGCGTCTGGCGTTTACGGCGCCGCTTCGCGAGCTCCACGCGCAGTACACGACCGTCTACCGTGAGCACGGGTTCAGCTCGCACCCACTGGAGTCGCAGATCTTGTGGGGCGGCGCTGGCATGCTGGCGCGCGCGGTCAAGTTCGACGTGCCCTACACGCCGCACCCGGCACGGCGCCGCTTTTACCAGATCGCCGGCGTCGCACTACCTGACGCCAGCGCCGCCGATCGCACCCTCGACATGGTGCGTACCAGCCGGACCAAGCTGCAGCGGCGTGAGACGCGCAATGAATCGCTGATGTCCCTTCGGTTGATGCTCGACCCGATCCCGTTACAGGTGATCCGTGAGGTGGACAGCCCCGCGGCCTTGATTGCCGGTGCCGTGGCGCTCCGCGACCGCTTCCGGCCAGTGCGTGACTGGCTCGGACTGTACCAGCAGCACGTCAACAACCCTAGTGGCGCCCCGATCTCCACTTACGAGCGCACGCTGGTGGGGATCGCGCGCGGGGTCGACGACTCCCTGGCCAGCGCGGGGCTCGATCAATCGTCGATGAGCGTGGGCTTTGACGGTTTCAGCCTATCCTGGGACCCGGCTGCGATATGGCGCAAATACCGCAACCGGCTCGGCGTGCGCGCGATGATCAATCAGCTGGTGCTCGCCCCCGACGGCCGCGCCGAACTGAAGAAACTGCTGGGCTGGTTTGGTGCTCAAGGGACGGCGGTCGAGCTCGCCGTGTTTGAGCATTTTGGACGCACGCATTCAGGGGAATAAGAGGTCAGCGATCGACGTCTTCGTCCTGTGGAGGCGCTGGATTCTGTCGCTGCGGTGACCCCAGGTGCAGCGATAACGGACAAAAGCCGGACCCTACCGATTCTTGCAGTTCCTACGAGAGCAGACGTCTGTCCAAGTCCGTCGATGGGGGGGGGCTTGAAATGCGCGCATCCGTCACAAATCATAAACATGAACGTGGACGGTCATGTGGGCGCCCCCCGGGGGGCAAACCGCACGTAAAACGCCCGTCGCGTGTCTTGCGACGGACAGGGAACACCGTTGCCAACAAACTTGAGCCAAGGAGCTCCATCTATGTGTAGGCACGTCGGTCCGGAATCACTGCAAGCCCACCATTTGGCCACGTCGGAGGTGCGGCCATGAGTACCCGGACGTGGAACAAGGATCGCGCCGCCAAGCGCATTCAACAAAAGATCGACGAAGTCGCGTTGAAGGACTTCCAGATCAAGAATTATGTGCGCGACACCGACTTACACCGCCTAGCCAAGAATGTGGCCTACCGGGTCGACGGCGTACACCTGTATGCGGACATCCTCAATTTGAAGGACATGCTGCACGTCACGCAGGTGGAAGGCGAAACCTGCCATCGCCGCGTCCTGCGCTTTTTGAATCTCCACTATCGTGCGGTCGAGCGCATCCTCAACAACGAGGGGGCTCTGCTGATCGACTTCCACAACCAGCGCCTGCACTCAGTCGTGACGAAGCCCTACGACGACGAGGCCAAACGCATCCATCGCGCCATCGCCATCGGCCAGTTGATGATCGACGTGCTCGCCAAGACCGGCGAGGATGCCGACCATCCTGCGGCAGCGGTACGCGTCGGTATCGACACGGGCCAGGCGCTTGCCGTCAACAACGGGCGCCGCGGCCACCGTGAGCCCTTGTTCCTGGGTGAGCCCGCCAATCACGCGGCAAAGCGTTCAGGTGGTGGGTCGGCCACGGGCATCTATTTGACCAACAAGGCGCGCAATGCCATCGGCTTGGCTGCCGCCGCCAATGAGGACGCAACGGCCCTCACGACTGAGGAGATCGCCAACAGCCAAGCGATCGCCCAGCTCTCAAGCACCGTCGACGGTGTGGTCAAGGACTGGAAGGCCGACCTTGATGCCAATCCGATTGGCAAGTTCGAGTTCAGTGGACACACCCCTCCGTTTGCCGATCTTGACCTGGAAACGCTCTCGGTCAAGAACTCCCGCCGACAGGACGCCGCTACCGTCTATGGCGACATCGATGGATTCACCAAGTACGTAGGTACCAACATCGCCGATGACGAGAAAGCCAAGCACGTCGTCCGTGCGCTGCGCGTTCTCCGTAGCGAGTTGGATGCCGTGCTGCACGAGGACTTCAAGGGTCGCAAAGTCCGCTTCATTGGCGACTGCATTCACGGTCTCTTGGTCGAAGGCACGGCACAGACAACCGACGTCGAGCGCACGATCAGCACGATGGTCCTGTGCGCAGGCGGCATGCGCAGCAGTTTCGACTTGGCGCTGGCCAAGTTGAATGAAGCGGGCACGGATGCCTCGAGCCTCGGCCTGCAGGTGGGCTTCGAATATGGCCCGATGACCGCAACCCGTCTGGGCATGAAGGGGGATCTCATTCGCTGCTCGGTCAGCCGCGGCACGCTGGTCGCCGAAGCGGAGCAAGGTCGCTGCAGCGGCGCTGAGACTGCGATTGGCCAGGTCGCCCACGACAAGGGCTCGAAAGCGGTGCAGACGATCTTCGGATCGACGCGCAAACGCAAAGGCCTTGACTACGCGACGGCGGTCGACGAACTGGCCGCGAAGGATGACAAGACCGCGCGTGTGGCCAAGGCAGCCGCGGCTGCCGGCGCTCTGCTGCAGCCGGCGACGTCTGCAGCCGATCCGTATGCCTTCCGTAATTCGCCGAGCGGACCGGCCAAACCCAATGGCTTCGCTTAGTCTCTGGTTTCTGGCTGATCAGGCGCGCTTCCGTCGTGAGCGTGAAGCGCTGGTCGAATTGGCCAACCGGACCGATTGGCTGAACCTGGGTCCCTGTCGATTTGATGCGGGATGCATGGTGGTGGACTGCGACATAGACATTGGACACCAGGTCTATCAGGCCGTTCTTCGGTTTCCAGAAACCTTCCCCCACTCCCCTCCCTCAATACGGCCGCGTGACGGACAAGGGCGGTGGTCGATCCATCAATTCGGGGATGGCGGCGATCTGTGCCTGGAGTATCGCCCCGACAACTGGTCACCGGAGCTCATGGGGTGGCAGATGGTGGAGAGCGCCTATCGCCTGCTGCAGGGCGAGAACCCCGCTCCGAACGAGCATGCGCGCGTAGCGTCAGCACATCGGACCACGGAAGGCCAGCGCCTTCGCGCCGCATTCAGTCGCCTTCCGCTTACGCGTGCCCTTGAGGAACGCCTGAGTCAGTTGCTTCCTGGCGCGGGTGTTCGAGGCTCGTCAGTCCTCTATCTGACTGAGGACAACGTAGTTCGCTTCATTACCGGACTCGGTCTTCCTGGCGAAGACCCCTGGATGGATCCCGATGTGCCGTCGATGCTGGGATCTGAAACATGGAAAGCGCGTGTTTATGTGAGGCGTCTGATGGCTCATGAATCCCTTCCATCCACAGCCTCTTACGCCGATTTTACTGCGGGTTCCGAGCCCCTGGGATGGCAGGCGGCCGACCAGCTTCTGATTGTCCTGAAGGACGACGCCATTCATGCGTATCACGCGTTCGACGACCATGCCGCCCCGGTCTCCGTCATACGCGCTGCGCCCGTTGCGGCGCGCCTTAGCGACGAGCATCGCCTTCTGGCGGACAAGCGCGTCGCCGTTCTTGGATGCGGCTCGATGGGCAGCAAGATTGCGACCATGCTTGCTCGCGCCGGCGTCAAGAAGTTCGATCTCGTGGATGACGACATCCTTGGCGCAGATAACCTGGTGCGCCACGATCTGGACTGGCGTGAGGTCGGCCAACACAAAGTAATGGCTCTTGCCAATCGCATTCGCCGCGTACGGCCCGGCGCCGAAGTGCGTGTGCGCACCCAACAATTGGCGGGCCAGGAGTCCAGCCGTTCCTCCGAGACCATTCTGTCGCGACTGGCAGAGTGCGATCTCATCATGGACGCGACGGCGAATCCAGCTGCGGGCAACATCCTTTCAGGGTTCACTCAGGCCACCAATATCCCGTTAGTATGGGCAGAGGTTTTTGGGGGCGGCGTGGGCGGTCTAGTCGCACGGCATCGCCCGGGCATTGAGCCTCCGATGCCCCTGATGCGTCGTGCGATTGAGAATTGGTTTGCGGACAGAGGCGTCGCCTCGGAACTTCAGGTCGAAAACTATGAAACAGGCGATGAGGCGCCCATGGTGGCGGACGACGCCGACGTGACGACGATTGCAGCCAATACGGCGCGCATGGCCATCGATGCGCTTTTGGGGAGAGATCCATCATATTTCCCGTGGTCGATCTACGTCATGGGCCTATCGCCCTGCGCCCTGTTCGCCCAGCCCTTTGAGACCCATCCCATCGCTTTGCCCGAGCCACCTCCAGCCGTCGCTGAGACTGTGCTGACCGAGAAGGAACTTGGCGAGGAGATTTCCTTCTTGCAGCGGGTCCTGGCCGGGCCCACCGAGTTCACATGAGGATCCGTATTCCTGCTTTTGTCATAGAGAAGCTAGAGCGGGAGCTGAAGACGGCCCGTGGACGAGAAATTGGCGGTGTGCTTGTTGCAGAACGCTTGGGTGGAGACGAATTTCTGATTGCTGGCCTTTCTGTGCAGCACAGCGGTGGCTCCAGTGTCTTTTTCGAACGTGACCCGGCGGAGCATCAGGCCTTTCTGGCGGACTTCTTCCATCGAACGGACCATGACTACGCGAGATTCAACTATCTTGGTGAATGGCACTCACATCCAAACGTCGACGCAGTCCCGAGCGTAAAGGACGTACTGTCTATGCAGGAGATCGTCATGGACCCAGCGGTTAACACGCCGTTCGCGGTGCTCTTGATCGCGCGTAGGCGGCTCTTTCGTGGCCTCGACTTGTCGGCGACAGAATTTCGCCCAGATAGGCTTCCTTCCCCAGTCGCCTTGCTCGCGGGTGATGGAAGTACCAATAATAAGGGCTTTAATGAAGTACGGCCGCGCGCCAGTCGCCGACTGCCATGGTCCTTGCCCGTCTCGACCCTCAGAGTAGATCCATAACCAACGGCAGAGCACAGTCATGAAGGAACGGTTTGAAAAGACAGGCACGCTGGTTGACGCGCTGCTGGCTCAGCGCATCATTCAGGGGAATCGTGAGCTTGCGTCCAAAATTGTTGAGGCCGGAACGCTAGTGGAGTGTCCGCCGGGTAAGAACCTTATCGAACAAGGTCAGACCGATCGCGACGTCTACTTTGTCCTGACCGGAAAGCTCCGAATCATTGTAAATGGCGTCCGTCATCACACACGCGAGGCGGGCGATACGGTGGGGGAGATGTCGGCGCTCAACCCTACCATTTCTCGTTCCGCCACGCTCTGTGCCGAGGAATCCTGCGTAGCGCTCAAGGTGGATGAAGCCTCCTTCGTCGCTGCGCTGGACGAGCATCCAATTTCATGGCGACTCATCGCATCCGATCTCGCCAGGCGCATTGAACAGCGAAATCGCTACGTAAATAGAGCCAATGCGCGACCTAGAGTCTTCATCGTCAGCTCTGTCGAGGCACTGACGATTGCAGATGAGATCCAGTTGGCTTTGCAGTATGCAAACTGCGTCGTTATTCGATGGAGCGACGATGAAATATTTCCCGTCGGCGCCTATCCGATCGAAGCGCTCGAGGAGCAGGTAAGCTCCTCGGACTTTTGCATCGCTATCGCGAGCGCAGACGATATCGTCAGGGCTCGACATCGCCAGCAGGCCGCACCCCGAGATAATGTCATCTTCGAACTTGGCTTCTTCATGTCGAGCATTGGTCGGCATCGGACGCTGCTTTTGGTTCCACGGGGCAATGACATCAAGGTCCCCACGGACTTCAAGGGCATTACGCCGATCTCATACGATGACAACACCGAGGACCAACCGCTTTCGTCGGCTCTGGGGCCCGCTGTTACGCAGATCAAGAAGACCATCGAGAAGCTCGGCGTGCGATCTTCACTCCAGATCGCAAAGTAATGGCCGGGCTCAAGCGGGGCTGGTTGTAACTGCCTGATGCCTTCGTTTCAACCTCTGTTCCGCTGCCAGCAGCGCGAGATGACGAAATTAAGGATGGGGAACTGTATGCGAATGATCGAACGTTTTGAAGGAGACGCCGGCAGGCGTCTCCTCGTTGATGCACTGACCAAGCAAAAGATGGTAGGTGGGAATGCGCCCGTGGATGGACCTGTCAGAAGAATTGACCATTACTCTGGACTTGGACAAGCGCCAAGTCACTAGCACGTCGCTCCATCATCGGCACTCATAGCGCCCAAAATGCTCCTGCCCGAATGACGGCTTTGGGTCGGCTGCGGCTCCGCGCTACCCCCGATAAATCTTCCTAATCGCACCTCTCGCCAGGCGTTCTCCTCAGTCCGCGGAGGTGGCTATCTCCATGATCGTTGCTCTCTGGTTGTCGCTGCCCACCTCGAACGGCACCGGGTGGGTACAGGCCCGGGGTGCCTCTGCGCTCTGAGCGAAGCCGTCATGGACGCGCAATCTCCACAGTGGCAATTCCCGCACCGAGTCCTGCTGTTGAACCTGCGTACCGACGATGCCCTGCTTTGGGTCCGGCTTGCATTTGCGCATCAGGTGCCGGCGGGATTCGACATGTCCGGAATGTGGGCGGGAGGGCCTAACAGGTCTTCGTTCGCTGCTCGTCAAAAAAGCCGTCTAGCCATTGGGTGCCTTACGCTTCAACGTTACGGTAATACTTGCTTCGGCACCCGCCTCGGCGATAAACAATAACTCTCCCTTCGCGCTCAATGTGAAACCGACCTCGATCTCATCGACCGTCCAATCCTTCGCTTTGGAGCCGATCAGGGCGCTCATCTCCATCAGCCGATTGATCGTCCCTTCCCACTGACTCATGATTGTTGCATTGACCCGCTCCACGCGGCTCGTACTAAACCACTCAAAGCCATGATTTATTGCGGCCGGATCCTTTTCTTGCTGCGTAGTATCAGCAGTATCGCCGGGGACGAAGATCGCTATATCCAGGCTTTCTTTGTCTTTTTTCGTCATTTTTCTCTCACAAGTATGGAGTCACTTTCAGAGCAAGAGCTGCCTGCTCGAAGTTCAGTACGCGCCCGGCGCTGGCGGTCGGTACCGCGGGAGATGTCACGCTTCCGAGGTAGAGACCGACAGCCTCATGCATGGACGTTCGGATGAGTGCCCCCGAGTCGCCATGCTGGAATGGCTGATCCAAGAACAGCTGCACCGGGTATTGCCGAGTATTTACTACCTGCATGAATGAGTCGACATGCACGACAATGCGTGACTGCTGGCCTGTTTTGAGTTCAGCTATTACCGGCTGCCCCGACGCGGGGAATCGACGAATGGGAAGCTTGGATACATGCTCTTTGGGTGGCGATGTCTGAATGAAGGCGGCGTCGATTGGTGGGTGGTAGGACCGGACGAGAACGCCGTAGCTCCCGCTTTCCAGTGAAACGCGGCATCCGAGTCGAGCGCTTGGGGCAGCGTGGCCGGCAGTAATAATCCCCCAGCGATTGGTCCTATTGCACCTCGCCCATGATGCAGCAGTCGCATTGCATGGATGATCGGGGCCATGCTCATCGTATCTGACTTCCCTAATGATCAGCGGAAAACGTGCATTCAGCCTCGGGAACTCAAGCCAGGAGGCGATCTCGCCATGAAGGTGCCAGTCGCTGCCCGCTGGTACGTGGGCGATGAACCCGAACCCGTTTCGTTCGACTACTCCGTCGAACAGGCCAATCATAAACCTCGGCGGTGGCAAGTTCGGATGGAACAGCTGCAAGATCGGGCCGTACGGATTGAGGATGCGGAACTGAAACAGCCGCAGTTCGTTGATAAGGGCATAGGTCCATTTCGTGCTGCGTGAAACAAGCCTGCGATCCGTTATCTCGTCGCGTTCAATCCAGCCGGCGATTTCCTCACGAACCACCGCTGGAACAAGTGCTCCCGGCGGATCTTCTCGAGGAATAGATTCCCTCAAGTAGTCGTCAGAGTATCGCATTACTTTCCCCTTTCAGAGTCCTGGGTAAATCCTGTTCGTGTTCGGGATGGCTTGGGTACCGCACGGTAAGCACGGTGTTGCAGAGCCGCAAGCCCCTGACTCCGTGAATTCCGGAGGAGCACTGGACTGGTAGCGGACCTTCCATAGTCGGGAGCCCTTAGCCTCAGACTACACCATTGTTCGCTACGTCGACTTCTTCTGCAGCATGGGACTGATAGTCGCCGTTAACTGCGATCGTTATGACGGTATCCGCCAAAGCTGGCCGGGCAATCATTTAACCCACCATCAGGCTGAGATGGGTAGTCGGCTCTTGGCTTCACCTTGCCTCCTAGCCATGATAAACAACCCTTATCGCGACTGGACTGGCTTGGCAGGCAAAACGGGTCTTTGCGCAATCTCCAGCCTACTCACGTTGTCCACTGGCACAAGAACTGCAGCCTTCTGCTCCGGCTGCCAAAACACATAGCTGTCCCCCAAGCGCCCCACCAAACCCAGGCGACCTTGCACCCTCTCATCAATGGTCACATTGACCGTGTGCTTGCTGCTGCCAGAAGTAATCGCCTTGGCGCGTTCGAAGCCAAGCCAGTTTGACGAGATCGGGACATAGACAATCACCACGAGCGCATAGACCAGCCACGGCGAGTTCTTCACGGCGGCCGGCAACACTGGGGACAGGCGTACTGCCATTGCACATATGCCCGTCAGCGCCACACCTATCAAAACGGGCCAGGCATTGGACCACCAAAACAAGGCACCCATTCCAACAAGACAAAGAGTCAGGATCAGCCACATCAGCAGATTGGCTTGGGACGGCGTCGTTGTCACCTTCCCCTCGACCCACCCTCCAAGCAGCAGCGCAATCAGTATGAAGAACAACACCATGCCGATCCCCGCAAGCCCTGCCAGCGCAAGCTCACTCACCGCAACAAACTGAAAGGGATCCAGGCCGAAGTGGCCCCAATACGCCTTCAGGTAGAAGGCGCCTTGAATCAATCCAAAGGTGACGAGCGCCGAACCCCATCCAGCAACATCAGCCATCGTTAGCGTCTTCTGCGTACGTTCCATGTATCCCCTTCCATCAATGCAGCCCCGCCACATAGTGGCATGCAGCGCTCCGTCCTGCAGAACCCACCCCATTAACGTGACGCGTCACGCTCGATCACCCCGCCCATTGGCGCCCCACCCCTCCCCCACTATAGTTCCACCCCTCACAAGGACGAGGCGGCACACATGCCCTATGTCGGAATCGGACTCCACGTACTGGCGGCCATCTACTTCGCGGTGCACGCCATCCGCTCGGGCCAGAGCCTCTACTGGCTCATCCTGCTCTTCTCGTTCCCTTTGCTCGGCAGCGTCGTCTACTTCCTGGCGATCTACTTCCCGGAAGTCCGCAACTCGCGCGGCGCGCGGCAGGCAATCCGCTCCGCCAAGCAGCTCATGGACCCGGGCCAGGACCTGCGCAACGCGCGTGCCGAACTGGCGCGTACGCCCACCGTGCAGAATCGGGTTCGCCTGGGCATGGCACTGCTGGATGCTGGCCAGGCGGAGGAAGCCAGAACCCTGCTTGAGCAGGCAGCCAGCTCGCCGCTGGGCGACGATCCCTACATTCTGACCGGCCTGGCGCGTGCCCGCCTCGATTCCGGGCAGCCCGCGCGTGCGGCGGAGACGCTGGACGGCTTATTTGCCCGCCATCCGGATGTGCGCCGCAAGTCGGAACAGACCCTGCTTTACGCGCAGGCACTGGCGGCTGCCCAAGCGCCCGGCACCCGTGCCGCGTTCGAGCGAGCCGTGGAATGCGGAAACGATGCCGCCGCCCGCTGCCTGTACGCCGAATGGCTGATGGCGCAGCCGCAACCCGACGATCGCGAGCAGGCCCGCAGCCTGTTCGCCAGCATCATCGATGATGCCCAGCACTGGTCGCGTCACGCACGCAGCCACAATGCCGCATGGCTGGAGCGGACCAAGGTCGCGTTGAAGGGCTACTGACGCCTGGCGGCCTTTGGCAACCCTGTCGCATCCGCCTCGTTCACGGCCTCGCCGGACGGATGCCGACACTCGTCAGGCGTGCACCGCCGACATCGACAACAGCCTTGCGGCGCAAGGCTCCAGGCCCGTTGCGCCATATGCAAGGATTCTGAAAATGTTGAAAGTGGTGACGGCATCGGCCTTACTGCATTGGCATCGCGCACAACCGGGCGTATTCCTTTGCGTGCCACCGGAAACGGGTGGCCGGGATTCGAAACCCCGGTAGTTCGCTGAAGTAAACGCTTGCCAGCCGGCATCACCCTGTGTGGTGCCGGCTGGCAATCCGTCGGCCGGCTATGGCGGGCGGTGCGTGGAGGCCTTGTGCCTGCCGGTTTAGCGAACACCGGGTTTCGAACCACGCATCGTCCGCCACCTTTATCGGTGGCGGCTTCTGCATGCACGCAAGGAGCCCCGCCATGACCCAGCCCCACTCCCCTGCCCCGCACCCGATCCACGATGCGCCCGCCAACGGCCCCGCGTTGGACCCGAACACCCTCATCGCCCTGCTGCACAGCATCGGCGCCGGCGCCGCCTCCGATGGCCAGCCCTGGCCTGAGCGCCATCAGATGCCGGGCCGGCGCATCGCCTTGGCGGATACCGACTGCTCGCTGGCGGGTCTTCGGGTGGTGCTGGAGATCCTGCTGGCCGCGCAGCGTGCCCGCGAGAACGGTGAGCTGGAGCAGTACGTCGGCCCTCGCGTCATGGAGGGCCTGATCATGGCTGGCATCGGCCTTACCGCACACGCCAGTACGCGCCTGCATCCGGAGGGGTGAGTGGCGTGGTGCCGCTGGGCGGCCAACGCGCTCTGTCTTGTGGTGGTGGTTGCGGCACAGGCGCAGTGGCCGGCGACGCCGGCGCCCTCGCCTGTCGCGTTCCAAAACATCAACGACGATCGATTCTCACAACTGCGCCGCCAGGCGATGCAGTTCGTGGACTCTCGGCCACGACAGGGCTTCCAGTTCGTCGAGCGGCACCGAGATGCCGAGTTCCAGGTTCTTTGCCGAGGCATACCCGTGTTGTGGCTGGAGGGGCGCTCGCACCATCTGCTGTTGCGGGTCTCACTGGACGCGGAGCAGCGGGCGCCCGCCATTGTGCAGCTTGGTACGTTGCTTCAATGGCAGTTGGAGCCGGTGGGCTATCTGGAGCAGGTGCTGGCTGACGTGCCGGAACCTGTTCTGTCGGATCGGGTGCTGCAGATGTTCGGGGGCGAGGTGCCTGAGGGCGCGCGATGTGGCCCGCACTAGTCACCTGCGCGACAGGCATTGGCCCAGTGACCATGCGGGTCACCTCCCGGCATCGATCCAGCCCGCATCGCGCGCACGCGCAAGATCTTCTGGAGTATCGATATCCAGGGCCAGTTCCGGCGCCTGCAGGACATGCACCGTATCGACAGGAAGTTGCCGCAGGCGCGCTCCGAAGCCGCGGTCACCGGCTGCACCGACAGCGGTGAACCAAGCGCGCGGCACGACTGCGGGAACGCCAAGCGCATTTCCGTGGCGGGTGCCCGCGCACGTTGACGCTGCGGCGCGGGCACCCGAAAGCAGCGCCTGCAGATGCGAGCGCTCGATTGCGGGCTGGTCGCATGCCAGGACCATCACCGCGGTCACCGTGGGCAGCAGGTGTGCGCCGGCAACCTGCAGACTGCTCGCCAGGCCACGCTCCCAGTGGTGGTTGGCTACCGGAGTGGCATCCAGCCCGGCAATGCTGGATGTCACGGCCTGTGCGTTCGCGCCCACCACGACCAGTACTTGTGCTGGCGCGAGCTCCCGCGCCAACCGCACCATGCGATGTACCAGGGTCTCGCCCTGCCGGGTGAGAAGCTGCTTGGGCTGGCCAAGTCGGGTGCTCCCGCCGGCAGCAAGCACGATGACCGCATGCGCGTCAGTCACCTGCCGTGCGCGCTTCGCCATTGCTGCAGCTGCGCGGCGATGCTGAGCGAAATCGCCTCCGGCCCTCGGCCGCCGATGTTCAGGCCGACCGGTGATCGAAGTCTCGGGGAAAGCCGGTGGCGCTGATCCGGTGTCAGCAGCTTGAACAGGTCCTCGCGCCTTCGCCGCGGACCCAGCAGTCCAATGAACGCGACGTTGGTATCAGCCAGGGCCACCAGCGTCTCCCGGTCCAGTTCGAAATCGTGATGCATCACCAGTGCCGCGTCGCACCGGTCGCCATGAAGGGCCTCGGCCGGGCTGGTCTGAAGATGCGTATCCGCGCACTGCCCGGCTAGGGCCCAGCGCGCTCGCCGTTCGGCCACGCTGACCCGCCACCCCAGGCCGCGCAGCAGCGGAACCAGGAAGGGCGTTTCGGGACCGCCCCCCAACACCAGGGCCCGCGGAAGCCGGGGCAACGGCAAACGCCACGCGCCCTCGCCAAAGGGCTGTGTACCCTCCATCGGATGCAGCTGCCACGCCTGCTCGCGATGGCCGGCACGGAAAACGACCTGCCCCGACGTGCGAAGGTCGCGCTGGAGTGACACGCCCTCGCGGAGCCAGACCTCGATGACGTTGTCGATGCCGGACATGGCACGCAACGGCAGCAGCGCAATCCGAAGCCGGCCGCGGCAGCCGAGCGCGGACCCGCTCAACAGGTCGTCGTCACTGCGGGTGTCGATCTCGATCCAGTCGACCCGCCCTGCCGCGCTCACCTGCTCCGCGCGTCGCGCGAGCTCGGGCTCCAGGCATCCGCCGCTCAGCCAGCCGACCTGGCTGCCGTTGCAGAACAGCACCATGTCGCCGGCACCGGCGTAGGTGGAGCCATCGGTTTCCAGCACCAGCACGAGCACGGCATGCTCCCCCGCGCGCACGCGCGTCAAGGCCGTCTCGAGTACGCCGCGCGGGCTGCCTTCGGCGAGGAAGCCCGGCGCTGCGGACAGGTCCTCGGCAAGATCGCCGGGTTCCCCTCCGCCTGCGGCGGAGACCTCCAGAGTGGGCGAGGCTACGGGTCGGTCCATGCGCACCGTCAGCCTACGTCGGGCAAGCCGGGCAACAGCTTGTCCAGGGTGATGGGATAGCTGCGCACGCGCACGCCGGTTGCGTTGTAGATCGCATTGGCGATCGCGGCGCCAACCCCGCAGATGCCCAGTTCACCCACACCCTTGGCCTTCATCGGCGAGATCACCGGATCCAGCGTGTCGAGGAAGACCACCTCCTGGTACGGAATGTCGGCGTGCACGGGAACCTCGTAGCCGGCCAGGTCGTGGTTGATGAACAAACCAAGCCGTTTGTCGACCACCAGCTCCTCCATCAGGGTCGCGCCCGCACCCATCACCATCCCGCCGATGACCTGGCTGCGTGCTGACAGCGGATTGAGGATGCGGCCGCCATCGCATACGGCGAGCATGCGGCGAATGCGCGTCTCTCCAGTGTAGGCATGCACGGCGACCTCGCAGAAATGTCCTGCATAGGTGCCGACGTCGTAGCCTTGCTTGAAGTCGCCGAAGGCAATGCCGTCCTCCGCCGACAGGGTTCCCGCCTCCGCCAGCGTGATGGTCCGCCCATCCGCCTGGATGCGGCCATTGGCGAAGTCTGCGGTGTCGCCGTCGAAGCCGAGTTTCTCGCCCACCTTGCGGCGCAGGCTGACGCACGCCGCGTACACGCCCGCGGTGGAGCTTGCCGCGCCCCACTGGCCGCCGGAACCGGCGGAGGCGGGATGACGGGAGTCACCGAGGGTGACCTGGACCTGGTCCAGCGGCACGCCCATGGTCTCGGCTGCCGTCTGCGCGATGATCGTGTAGGAGCCGGTGCCGATGTCGGTCATGTCGGTCTCGACAACCACCCCGCCCTGGCCGTCAAGCCGGACCCGCGCCGCCGACTTCATCGTCGGTGCGCCGCGATAGCCCGCGGACACGCCCATGCCGACCAGCCAATGCCCTTCCCTGACCTGCGCCGGCCGAGCGTTGCGCTTGTTCCAGTTGAAGCGCTCCGCGCCTTCGCGCAGGCAGCGCACCAGGTTGCGGTCGGAGAATTTCTTGGACGGATCGCCGGGCACGACCTCGGGCTCGTTGAGGATGCGGAACGCGATCGGATCGAGGCCCAGCTTCTCGGCCATTTCGTCCATCGCCACTTCCAGCGCCATGTGGCCCGGTGCTTCACCCGGTGCGCGCATCGCATTGCCTTCGGGCATGTCGAGCGTGGCGATGTAGTTGGCCACCAGGCGGTTGGCGCCTGCATAGAGCTTGGGCGTCTGCAGGGTGCCGTTTTCGCCATCCTCGCCGTTGATGTTGCCCGACCAGTTCTCATGGGCGATGGCGGAGATCCGGCCATCCTTTCCGCAGCCGATCCGCACGCGCTGGAGGGTGGCGTGCCGGTGCGTGGTGTTGTTGGGCATCAACGGGCGTTGCAGCGCGATCTTCACCGGTCGCCCGACCTGCTTGGCCGCCAACGCGGCCAGCACCGCGTCGGCGCGGATGAACAGCTTGCCGCCGAAGCCGCCGCCGATATAGGGCGAGTCCACGCGCACCTTGGCAGGATCGATGCCGAGGATCGCCGCCATGCCCTGCCTGGCCCAGTCGATCATCTGGTTCGCCGTCCACAGCGTGAGCGTGTCACCCTCCCAGGCGGCGATGGTGGCGTGCGGCTCCATCATCGAATGACTTTCGTCGGAGGTGTGATAAGTCTCGTCGAGCTTGACCGCGGCGCTCGCGTAGGCGGTGTCGAAATCGCCCAGCGCCTGCCGGTCGGGCTTGCCGTCACGCCCCTTTGCCAGCGGCGCGGTCGGTGCCAGGGCCGGGAAATCGAAGCGGCCCTTGCTGCGCTCGTAGCGGGTGCGGATCAGCGCGGCGGCGGCGCGGGCTTGCTCGAAGGTCTCTGCCACCACGCAGGCGATGGCCTGGTGGTAGTGGGCCACTTCGGGTCCGCCGAACAGCGGCGCGTTGTTCCAGTTCGATTTGCCGACCGGCTTGGTTTCCGGTGCGGTGATGACCGCCAGTACGCCGGGCGCGGCACGTGCGCGGGAGGCATCCATCGAAATGATGCGCCCCTTGCCGATGCCCGCACCGACGATGTAGCCGTAGGCCTGGTTCGGCGCCACGTCGTGGCGCTCGTAGGCATAGGGGGCGGTCCCGGTGGTCTTGCGTGGACCGTCGATGCGCGGCGTCGACTTGCCGACGACCTTGGCCTTGTCGAACAGGTTGTCGCCGGCGGGGGCGTTGAATTCAAGGGGCATCAGCGCTCTCCTTCCACCAGCACGGCCGCGAGGGTGCGCTCGGCGAGCGCGATCTTGAACGCGTTCTCCGGCGTCGGACGGGCGCCGGCGAACACCTGCCGGGTCGCGGCCTTTACGCCGTCGCGCAGCAGCGGTTCGGCTGCCTCGACGCGCCACGGCTTCGGCGCAACTCCACCGAAGGCGAACCGCGCCGAACCGTCTCGCTGCACGACCGCAGCGACCGACACCAGTGCGAACGCATAGGACGCGCGGTCACGTACCTTGTGGTACACGTGCCGACCGCCCAGCGGCTCCGGCAGCGTGACGTGGGTGATCAGCTCACCGCGCTGCAGCACGTTGTCCTGCTGCGGCCTGTCGCCGGGGGAACGATGGAAATCGGCAATCGGGATGCTGCGCGTACTGCCGTCACCGCTGACGGTCTGGATCGAGGCGTCCAGCACCCGCAGCGCCACCGCCATGTCGCCCGGATAGGTCGCGATGCAGCTGTCCGAGGTGCCGATCACGCCCATCTGCCGGGAGAACCCCTCGAGTGCGCCGCAGCCCGACCCGGGCAGGCGCTTGTTGCAGGGCAGATGGGGGTCGTAGAAATACGGGCAGCGCGTGCGCTGCAGCAGGTTGCCGCCGGTGGTGGCTTTGTTGCGCAGCTGCCCGGAGGCGCCTGCCACGATCGCGCGGGTCAGCACCGCGTAGTCGCGGCGCACGCGCTCATGCGAGGCCAGCGCGGTATTGGTGACCAGCGTGCCGATGCGCAGGCCGCCCTCGTCGGTGGGTTCGATCCTGTCCAGGCCGATGTCCTGCACATCGACCAGGTGCGCTGGCGTCTCGACCTCCAGCTTCATCAGGTCGAGCAGGTTGGTCCCTCCGGCCAGGAACTTCGCGCCCTCGATACCGGCGACGGCCTTGGCGGCCTCGGCCGGGGATTTGGCGCGTTCGTAACTGAAGGCCCTCATGCGCGCCTCCCAGGGGTCAAGCCTGCAACCTCTTCCATCGCCTCGGCAATATTGGAATAGGCTCCGCAGCGGCAGAGGTTGCCGCTCATGCGTTCGCGCATCTCCATGTTGGTGGCCCGGGGCCGTGCGCTGACGTCTGCCTGCACATGGCTGGGGAGACCCCGCTTGATCTCGTCCAGTACCGCCACCGCCGAGCAGATCTGCCCCGGCGTGCAGTACCCGCACTGGTAGCCGTCATGCTTGATGAAGGCGGCCTGCATCGGATGCAGGTCATCGGGGGTTCCGAGCCCTTCGATGGTGGTGATGGCATCGCCCTGGTGCTGCACCGCCAGGCTGAGGCAGGCATTGATGCGCTCACCGTTGACCAGCACGGTACAGGCACCGCATTGACCGTGGTCGCAGCCCTTCTTGGTCCCGGTCAGCTTCAGATGTTCGCGCAGGGCATCGAGCAGCGTAGTCCGCGTGTCGAGCTCAAGCTCCCGCCGCTTGCCGTTGACGGTCAACGCCACCGTGCTGATGACCGGCGGCCTGGGCGGCGGGGGCGTCGCCAGTTCGGCGGCGAGCGATGACGCCCCCGGTGCGGCGGACATTGCCACGGTCGTGACGCCGCCGGCGATCACCTGGCGACGCGTCAACTTCATTCCTTCATCACAACTTGGCACAGTGACCTCCTGGCGTTCGGGAAAATCCCGTGGCTGGATGGACGCGCTCACACTACCCAAGAGGCACTATGCCCATCTGCGGGGTACAGGCCTGTGAAGTCGGCGACATGTACGATCCGACCAATGCAGGCAACCGCGACTTTTACTCTTCAGCGCGGCACTCTTGAGCCATGCGTATGCTTCACTGGATGGCTCACAGTTCTGTTTATCCCTCACGGCGCTGGCTTCGAGGGTTCGGGCTCGTGGATAGAGCCCTCTAACAATGCCACGTAGGTATCCAGCCTGGTGCGAAGGCCGATCAGCATCCAGCCCAGCAGGTGCAGCAGCACCATGGCGAAGATAAGCAGTGCGCCTAGCAATCCAACATCGAAAGCGCCCGCCCAGTCGCCCCATTTCCATCCGCGGAACTGCAGGTAGAGGGCAATCAACAGCGGGAATGGTCCAAGCCGCTGCAGCCCGCCATACATCATGCCCATGCGCTCAATCATGTTTGTGCGCAGGTGACTGACGTACTTGAGGCGCCGCTCGCGCTGGACGCGCGGAAATCCGCGAAGCTCGGTCACCACCGCTTGCCAGTGCGCGAAATCGCCATCCATCTCCCGCGCGTGCGAGAGCCGAGGCTGGCTGAACTGGCGAATGCCCCTGCGGGCGGCCAGGACGCCCCCGGCAATGAACCCTCCAATTTCGATTGCCAGGCAGGCAACAACCACCTGCAGCACTGCGCCGACAGGCAGCCATCGATCCGGAAGCTGGCCAGTGAGAATGCCGACGATCGCCGCACCCATGCCGATGCGAAACGCCCACGTCTCCACCCTGCCCGCCTTCGGATAGATGCTGTGCTCAACCAAACCCTGCACCCGCTGATAGAGCCAGTGGAATGTCAGTTCCTGCGAATCGGTCGTTGCCGGCGGATCGACTCCGCCCCTTGCCTGCATGTCCATTGCGCCCCTGCCCCGGCCGGCGCAGATGCCGGCCGCCCCATCGTGCCTGAGCGCGCTTCGGAAGGCGCCTCAGCGGGAATCACATACCCAGTTCCGACAACCCCGGATGATCGTCCGGGCGACGCCCCAACGGCCAATGGAACCTGCGGTCGCTTTCCTTGATCGGCAGGTCGTTGATGCACGAGAAGCGGCGCTGCATCAGGCCATCCTCGCCGAATTCCCAGTTTTCGTTGCCATAGGAACGGAACCAGTTGCCGGAGTCGTCGTGCCATTCGTAGGCATAGCGGACCGCAATGCGGTTTTCGGTAAAGGCCCAGAGCTCCTTGATCAGGCGGTACTCGAGTTCCTTGTTCCATTTGCGTGCCAGGAACTGCCGGGCTTCCTCCCGGCCGTTGGTGAATTCGGCACGGTTACGCCACTGGGTGTCGAGCGAATAGGCAAGCGACACCTTGTCGGCATCGCGGGAATTCCAGCCATCCTCGGCAAGACGCACCTTCTGCATGGCCGATTCAAGGGTGAACGGAGGAAGTGGCGGACGGGGCTGTTCTGCGGACACGGGGAGACCTCCAATCGAAATGGATATACGGGTTGCTTCAAAGGATCTGGCGTACCCAGGCGCTAACGCTTGGCCTGTTCCAACAACAGCTTCGCGACATCCTTCGCGGTGTCTGCGGCGCTGTAATCACCCATCACACGCGACAGGGTGATGGCGCCTTCCATCAGGATCAGCAGCTGACGGGCCAGGTCCGCCGGCTGCTCCACATCCAGTTGTTCGGTAAGTTCCCGCGTGTAATCGAGCAGCTTCTGCTTGTGATTCCGCGCGATTTCCCGGATCGGATTGGCAGGGTCGCCGACCTCCCCTGCGGTATTGATGAAGGCGCAACCGCGATAGCCCTCGGACTGGAACCAGTTCTTGAGCACGGTGAACATGCCGAGGATGCGTGCTTCCGGGCTGTCCGCCTTCTCGCACTCATCCCGGAACCAGGCGAGCCAGCGCACGTCGCGCGCCTTCAATGCAGCGGCGGCCACGTCGTCCTTGTTCTCGAAGTGGCGGTAGATGCTCTTCCGCGCCACGCCCGAGGTCTTCACCAGCAGGTCCATGCCGGTGGCGTGGATCCCGTTCTGGTAGATCAGGGCCTCGGCCGTGGCCAGGATCTTCTGGTCGGTGGTGAGCTTGCTCATGGCTGCAAGGTAGAACGAGCGTTCTACTCTGTCAACAGGCGATCGCGAGCGATTGGTGTGCGCACATCCATGCAAGACGATCTATCAAGAAATCCGGACACTTCATCACCCGGACGCCTGATTGCAGGCGCAAAGTACGTCTCACCACCCACCCATGAGAGTTTCCGCATGAACACCTTCGCCCGTACCCTGGCCGTTGCCGCCCTCGCCCTCTCGGTCCAGGCCGGCCTGTCCGCGCAGGCCGCCGAACCGGCCAAGCCGGCTCCGGTCACCGCCATCGCGCGCACTGCCAGCTACATCACCACCGCCGACGGCGTGCAGCTGTACTACAAGGACTGGGGCCCGAAGGACGGCCCGGTCGTGACCTTCAGCCATGGCTGGCCGTTGAATTCGGACAGCTGGGAGTCGCAGATGATCTTCCTGGCCAACCATGGCTACCGCGTCATCGCGCATGACCGTCGCGGCCACGGGCGCTCCAGCCAGCCGTGGGACGGCAACGACATGGATCACTACGCCGATGACCTGGCCACGGTGATCAACACACTGGACCTGCACGATGTGACCCTGGTGGGCTTCTCCACCGGTGGTGGCGAAGTGGCGCGCTACATCGGCCGGCATGGCACCGGCCGGGTCAAGAAGGCCGTGCTGATCAGCTCGGTGCCGCCGTTCATGCTGAAGACCGCCGACAACCCCAACGGCCTGCCGATCGAAGTGTTCGATGGCATCCGCAAGGCACAGATGGATAACCGCGCGCAGCTGTACCGGGACATTCCGTCGGGCCCGTTCTATGGCTTCAATCGCCCCGGTGCGAAGGTGTCGCAGGGGCTGATCGATGCGTGGTGGGCGCAGGGCATGCAGGGCGGCCACAAGAACACCTACGATTCGATCGCCGCGTTCTCGGCCACCGATTTCCGCGCCGACCTGAAGAAGTTCGATGTCCCCACCCTGGTGATCCACGGTGACGACGACCAGATCGTGCCGATCGATATCTCTGGCCGCCAGTCAGCGAAACTGATCAAGGGCGCCAGGCTGATTGTCTACCCGGGTGCGCCGCATGGCCTGACCGACACCCACAAGGACAAGGTCAATCAGGATCTGCTGACGTTCCTGCAGGAAAAGTGAGTGGCCAGGGCTCCGGCGCGGTGCCGGAGCCCTTCTGTTGCCTGGCGCCCACCTTCATGGACGCGCCGCGGTCGGCATCTGGAATGTGAACACGGTGCCGTCGCTCTCACTCGACTGCACGTCCAGTGTGCCGCCGTGGGACTTGGCAATTTCCGATGCAATGTAGATGCCCAGGCCGAGCCCTGGCCTGGGCAGCTCGCCCTGCTCACGCGAAAACGGGCTGAAAATCGTCCCCAGCCGCTCAGGCGCAATGCAGCCGGCGTTATGCACATCCAGCGTGAGGCGATGGGATGCGGCCTGAACCCTCAGCGTGACTGGGGCGGAGCGCTCGCCGTGCTGGGCTGCGTTGGTCAGCAGGTTGGCCAGCAGCTGCGACAGCCTGCCGGTGTCGCAGACCACGCCACCTTCGATCCGCATCTGGACGTTGATGTCCTGCCGACCGGTAGCGATCGCCACTTCTTCTGCAACCTGTTCAAGCGCCGCCTGCAAGGTGTGGCTTTCCTGGAGCGAGACCGGAATGCCTCCTCCCAGCCGCCCCCTGGCGAAATCAAGCACATCACCGATGAGGCCATCCATCCGGGTGACGCCGGCGGCGATGTGCGCGAGCATCCGCTGCTGGCGCTCGGAAGTTGCCTCACGTTCCAGTGAATCGGCGGCCACGCTGATGGCCTGCAGCGGGCTGCGGAGGTCATGGCCCAGCACCGCGATGAACTGATCGCGCAGATCGGAAACACGCTGTGCCGTTGAAAGGGCTGTCTCTGCCTCCAGCAGCTGATCCTCTTTGTCGAGGTAGTTGCCAACGAGGTCGGCAAGCAGCTCCATGGATCGTTGGACATGCGCCTCATCGAAGTTGCCCGGCGACGAATCAATGGCACACAGGGTGCCGAAGAAACTGCCATCCGGCCGATGGATCGGCACGGAGGCGTAACTCTCCAGCCCATAGATCCTGGGCGTATGGTGTTTGGAATACAGCGGATGTGCACTGGCGTGCGCGAACACCACGGAGGTCGATGACTGCCTGATCTCGTCACAGAGGGTGGTTTCGAGGACCAGCTGCCCGCCCGGAACGAGCCCGAACCCCAGGGTGTCCAGGGTGGCGCAGGCGGTCCACGTGGTTTCTGTCACCCGGGCAATCGCGGTGAATCTTGAGCCTGTGATATGGGCGACGGTTTCAAGGATGCGCGGCACTGCTTCAATACGGCCGATCTCAGCGATGTCATTCAGCAGGTGGGGATCGGTCAGTGTGTGCATGTAGTGGCAGTCGGGCGCAGTGGTGCATCATCCCATGAATCCAGCCACGAACACTCAGTCCGCCCCGCCCCGTGCGTTGCGCCGCAGCGATTGCGGGGGCTGGCCGAAGGCGCGCAGGAAGGCACGTCGCATGCGTTCGGTATCACCGAAGCCCGTTTCAGTCGCCACTTCATCCATCGTGTAGCGGCTCTGCTCGATCAACACGCGAGCGGCCTCCACCCGCAGGCCCTCCACTGCCTTGGCGGGGGATTGCCCGGTTTCCTCGCGGAACGCGCGACTGAACTGGCGGGTGCTCAGATGCGCGGCCTGCGCCAGTTCTTCAACCGACAAGGTGGCGCGCAGATTGCGGCGTGCAAAGGTCAGCGCGTTCTGGATGCGATCAGACCGGGCATCCAGCTCGAGCAGCACCGAATGCTGGGACTGCCCGCCTCCGCGCCGATGGTAGATCACCAGCTTCCGGGCCACCGCCCTGCACAGATCCGCACCGAAGTCCTGCTCGATCATGCCAAGCGCCAGGTCCAGCCCCGCGCTCATGCCGGCGGAGGTCCAGATCGGGCCATCGGTGATGAAGATGCGGTCTTCCTCCACCTGCGCGGCGGGAAAGCGCTGCCTGAGCGCACGTGCGTGGAACCAGTGCGTAGTGGCGCGGCGCCCGTCCAGCAACCCCGCTTCGCCGAGAAGGAACGCGCCGGTGCACACCGACGCGGTCCTGCGCGTGCGTGCGGCCGCGTGACGGATCGGATCGATCAGCGCGCCGCTGGACGGGGCTGGCTCCAGCAGGCCGGCCACGATCATGGTATCCAGCGGCTGCTGCGCAAGCGGCGCTGTCTGCATGGCCATGCCAAGCGAGCTGGGCACCAGCCCGCCCTGTTCGGACAGCATGTGCAGATCGTAAAGGCGCGCGCCTTCGGTGGCATTGGCCAGTTCGAAGGCGGACGCCGCGGCGATCGCCATGGTCTGGAATCCGGCGGGCAGGACAAATCCAACACTGGGCATGACGGTTTTTCAGGGGTGGCCGTAAACGAGGTATATACGACATTTACGACACGTACAAGCCGACCTAGATTTCCCCTGACCCCGGCGACGTTCGCCGGTTCGGACTGACCTCTGTGAACGACCCTACCCATCACGGCACCGCACTCATCACTGGCGCATCGTCCGGCATCGGGGCGATCTATGCCGATCGCCTGGCCCACGCCGGCCATGACCTGATCCTGGTCGCGCGACGCGCCGACCGCCTGCGCCAACTGGCCGAGGCGCTGGCCCGCAGCACCGGCCGCACGGTGGACATCATCGCCGCGGACCTGACCATCCCCGACGGGCGTGCCGAAGTTGAAAAGGTCATTCAAGGCCGAGCGGATATCCAGGTGCTGGTCAACAATGCCGGCATCGGCGCTACGGCGCCCCTGCTGCAGTCGGACATCGGCGAGATGGAGCGCATGATCACGCTCAACGTGAACGCCGCGATGCGCCTGGCCTATGCTGCAGCGCCGGTGTTTGTGGCACGTGGCCGGGGCACGATCATCAACATCGCCTCCATCGTCGCGCTGGCACCGGAGCTGCTCAACGGGGTCTACGCGGGAAGCAAGGCGTTCGTGCTGGCGTTCTCGCAGTCGCTCCACCATGAGCTGGCCGACAAGGGCGTGCGTGTCCAGGTCGTCCTGCCGGGCGCCACCGCAACCGACTTCTGGCACCTTTCCGGCCTGCCGGTGGAGCACCTGCCACAGGGCATCGTGATGAGCGCCGAAGACATGGTGGACGCGTCCCTGGCCGGGCTGGCGCAGGGTGAACTTGTGACCATTCCCGCGCTTCCGGACATCGCTGAGTGGGACGCCTTCGAGCACGCACGCAAGGCGATGGCACCGGGCCTTTCGCTCGCGCAGCCGGCGCCACGCTATGTGAGCGGCGCCTGATCGGCGAACGGCGTGCAGCTGCCCGGCGTGGTGGAGTGCGATAGCCGGGGATGACGTCGCTACAGCGCCAGTTCCCTGGCAAGGAACGGCGCCGTCCTGCTGTCCTTGGCGCGGGCCACCTGGCGTGGCGTACCCTTCGCCACGATGGTTCCACCTGCGCCGCCTGCGCCCGGGCCGACGTCAATCACCCAGTCGGCCTGTGCGACAGAACGCATGTCGTGCTCGATCATCACCACGGTGTTTCCCGCGTCCACCAGCCGCTGCAACTGCACCAGCAGCCTGTCTGCGTCCAACGCATGCAGGCCGGTGGTGGGTTCGTCCAGTACATAGAGCGTGCGGCCGCGTTGGCTGCGCTGCAGCTCGGTCGCCAGCTTGATGCGCTGCGCCTCGCCCCCTGAAAGCTCCGTGGCCGGCTGGCCGAGCCTGAGATAGCCCAGGCCGATCTCCTGCAGCAGCTGCAGCGGCCGCGCGATGGCTTCTTCACCGGCGAAAAATGCCTGTGCCTGGTCGACCGTCATCTGCAGGACCTCGGCAATGTTGCGGCCGTTCCACAACACCTTCAGCGTGGCCTCGTTGTAGCGGGCGCCATGGCAGGCGGGGCATGGCGCATAGACACTGGGCATGAACAGCAGTTCGACGCTGACGAAACCCTCGCCTTCGCAGGTCTCGCACCGGCCCTTGGCCACGTTGAACGAGAAGCGACCTGCATCGAAGCGGCGGCGTCGCGCGTCGGGGGTCGCGGCGAACAGCTTGCGGACGTGATCGAACAGGCCGGTATAGGTGGCCAGGTTGGAGCGTGGCGTGCGGCCGATCGGTTTCTGGTCCACCTGCACCACGCGCTGGATGGCATCCACGGCTCCGGCAAGCTGGCCCCGCGTCGCTTCGATCACGGTTGGCCCGTCCTCGGGCGTACTGTCGGCGCTGTCGTCCACGGGCTCGTGCCCCAGGTGCAGCAGCATCAGCTCGGGCAGCGCCTGCGCCATCAGGCTGGACTTGCCCGATCCGGAAATGCCGGTCACTGCGGTCAGCACTCCCAGCGGCAGCTGCGCGTCCACGCCCTGCAGGTTGTGGCGGTGGATGCCCTTCAGCTCCAGCCAGCGGTCGGCGCTGCGTTGCCGGCTGGCAGGCGCAGGCACCTGGTCGAACAGGTACCGCGCGGTGCGCGAGTCCTCGATGCGGCGCAGGCCGTCGGGCTCGCCACTGTAGAGAACGCGCCCGCCGTGCTCGCCCGCTTGCGGTCCCACGTCCACCAGCCACTGTGCACGTCGCATCAGCTCCAGATCGTGTTCAACGACGAACACCGAGTTGCCGCCATCGCGCAGCCGGTCCAGCGCGTCGTACAGCGCCTGGCTGTCGGCCGGATGCAGGCCGGCCGAGGGCTCATCGAGCACGTACAGCACACCAAACAGCAACGAGCTGAGCTGTGTGGCCAGCCGCAGGCGCTGCAGTTCGCCGGCCGACAGCGTGGGCGTGGCGCGATCCAGCGAGAGATACCCCAGGCCCAGCTCGCGCAGCTGCCGTACCCGCGCCATGACCCCACCCGCCAGTCGCTGCGCGGCCAGGCGTTTTTCCTCCGACAGGGCCGAGGTCAGCCGCACATCGGGCGCGCCTTCGTGGGTCGCACGGCCAGTGGCTGCCCGCTTGGCGCGATCGCGGGGCGTCGCACTCCTGCGGGTGCGTGCGCCGTGGCTGTGTGCACTGAAGTCACCCTGCGCGATGGGCTCGAGCAGCCCGGCCAGTTGATCCAGCGGCAGCCGCATGAATTCACCGATGTCCACACCGGCAAAGGTGACCGAAAGCGCTTCGGGCTTCAGTCGCTTGCCCTGGCAGGCGGGGCACAGCTTGCCTTCCATGTAGCGCGAGACACGCTTGCGCATCAGCGCGCTCTGAGTGTTGGCGAAGGTGTGCAGCACGTAGCGGCGGGCGCCGGTGTAGGTGCCCATGTAACTGGGCTCCAGCTTGCGCTTGAGTGCGGCACGCGTCTCGGCAGGCGTGAAGCCGGCATAGACGGGCACGGTCGGCGTGTCCTCGGTGAACAGGATCCACTCCCGGTCCTTCTTCGGCAGCTTCTTCCACGGCACGTCGATGTCGTAGCCCAGGGTGACCAGGATGTCGCGCAGGTTCTGGCCATGCCAGGCCGGCGGCCAGGAGGCGATGGCGCGCTCGCGGATGCTCAGCGACGGGTCCGGCACCATCAGCGCTTCGGTCACTTCGTAGACGTGGCCCAGCCCATGGCAGGTGCTGCAGGCCCCCTGCGGCGTATTGGGCGAGAAGTCCTCGGCGTACAGCATGGGCTGGTGGGCCGGGTACGCGCCTGCACGCGAATACATCATGCGTACCAGGCTGGACAGCGTGGTCACGCTGCCCACCGATGAACGTGCGTTGCTGGCACCGCGCTGCTGCTGCAGGGCCACCGCCGGCGGCAGGCCGTCGATGGCATCCACGTCGGGCACGCCCGCCTGGTCGATCAGGCGGCGCGCATACGGTGCGACGGATTCGAAGTAGCGCCGCTGGGCCTCGGCGAAGACCGTGCCGAACGCCAGCGAGGATTTGCCCGAACCCGATACCCCGGAGAACACCACCAGCGCATTGCGTGGAATGGAGACGTCGACGTTCTTCAGGTTGTGCTCGCGTGCGCCGCGGACCTCGATGCAGCCGCTGGCCGCGGCAGCGCATGACGACTCGCCAAAGGGGGGGGTGGACATCTTCGCGATCCTGCTGCCAATGAGTGGAATACATGCATGCGCACACGGGCGGCTATTGTCGCTGCTGCAGGGTGAATGGAGTGAGGGGATGTGTGATTGTGTGCAGCGTCGGAACACAGGTGACCGACGCCAACCGCGCCACGCGCCTGATTGTTAACCTGCATTGGCTGAAGGCTTGACGCCACGTTGCCGCACCCTTGATGCAGCCGCTCACAGTGCGGCTCCTATGCTGGGCCCGCCACTACGGCAGTGGGACCCAACCTGGAGATTCACCATGCAACGCGATCAGAAAGACCTGCCCCACCCGGACCCGGAAGCACAGCGCACCGATCCGGTCAGCCCGCTTCAGGCCAAGCTGCATAACCATCGCAATCATGAAGAGGCGTTGCAGGAGACGTTCCCGGCCAGTGACCCGATCTCGCCCTTCGTCGCAGCCCCGACGCCCGACGAGCAGGCCGCGCGCCTGGGTGAGCGGGTCAAACTGCCAGACCGCCGGACGGATGAGGAGGCCGGCGGAGGTGAGCAGTGATCCGGCGCGGCTTTGCACGCGTCGCGGCGGCCACGGCGCGGTTGTCCGGCAGTCTTGGGGCATTCGTCGCGGCACTGGGGGTGATCATCGCCTGGGCCGCCAGCGGCCCGGCCTTCCACTTCAATGACACCTGGCAGCTGGTGGTGAACACCGGCACCACCATCGTGACGTTCCTGATGGTATTCCTGATCCAGCATACCCAGAACGCTGACACCGCTGCGCTGCACATCAAGCTGGACGAGCTGATCCGGGTCAGCAAGGACGCCAACCAGGAGCTGCTGAACCTGGAATCGATGGAGCCGGCCCATCTTGAAGAGATACGCCAGCGCTACGAGGCACTGGCGAAGACCGCGGCGGACATCAAGTCCAAGAAGGAGCGCTGCATGCCCTGCGAAGCGGATGCAACCGCCTAAGCCTGAGGTCACCTTTGCGGCGGCGGCCTACAGCGATGCCGGTGTGAGGCCCTGCCTGGCGGGGCCCTCCAGCAGGGCCCCGGTGGCGGAAAAGCGGCTGCCGTGGCACGGGCAGTCCCATGTGCGTTCATGGAAATTCCATTGGACGACGCACTTGAGGTGCGGGCACAGCGCCGACATTGCGTGCAGCTGGCCATCATCATCGCGGTAGATCGCGGTGCGCTCTCCGCCCACGTCCAGCAGCGCACCGCACCCGCGGCCCAGCTCGCTGGGAGCGCGCGACGACGCGGTTCCAAGGCGATCGCCCACCATGTGCCGCGCAACCGTGGCGTTGGTGCGGGCCCAGCCTGCAGCCGAGCGCAGCGGAGTAAAGCGCATGGGGCTGAGCAGCTGCTCGATCTCGCTGGTCGTTCCCGTGATTCCCTCCGTGATCGCGCGCGCGGCCACGCCCGCCCAGGTCAATCCGTCCGGCCCATAGCCGGTAGCGACCCATACATTGTCGTGCGCGCTGCTGCCGATGTAGGGCAGCTGATCCGCGGCCCGGAACTGCTGCGCGGACCAGCACAGCGGCTCGCCCTGCACGCTGAAGTTGCGACGCGCGTCGGCGACCAGATGCTGGGCCGGATCCATCGCCGGGGTTTCGCCAGTGCGATGTGTCTCCCCGACCAGCACCAGCCAGTCGCGGCCATCAGCGCCATGCACCCCGCGCAGCGAGCGGTGCCGGTCGGCGATCCAGTGAATGCCTGCCGCTGGCGGATTGGCCACCGGTACCGCTACGCCGTATTCGCGGTACACCTCCATCTCGGCCTGCACCAGGTTGAATCCTGCTGGCGAGTGGGTGGCCAGCACAAAGCGCCTGGCATGGATGCGGGCACCAGGGGCCGTCGCCACTCCGGCTGAAGCCTCGATGCGGGTGATCCGGGTCCAGTCGTGGATGCGCACGCGGCCCACCAGATGACGGGCCAGTTCCCTGCAGAACGCCGCCGGATGCAGCTGCGCCTGGTCGGGAACGCGGAAAGCGTGGCCCAAGGCGAACGGCAGCCCGGATTGGCGGTGCTCGCATTGCAGGCCAACGCGTTGGTAGGCCTGGAGCTCGCGTTCGAACTGCGCCGTGGCCTCGCGCGAACGCTCCTGCACGCCGTACTGCATGGCCACGCGCTCGAAGCCACAGTGCAGATCGTAGCGGTGGACCAGTGTTTCGATGGAACGCAGCGCGTGTTGCCGCCACTGCACGACACGACGTGCCGTGTCACCGCCCCAACGCGCGATCAGGTCTGCCAGCCGGGACACGGGAGCGTAAAGATTGCCGGTTGACATCACCGTATTGCGTCCGCCGATGGGGCCGGCATCCACCACCACCACATCCAGGCCGCTGTCGGCCAAGCGGGCGGCGGTCAACAGGCCGGTCATGCCTGCACCGACCACGAGCACGTCCGCGCGCGTGGCCCCGGCGAGAGGGCGGAAGCCGTGCGGATCGGAATCAGCTGACCATAAGCTGGCGCGCGGGGACGGGTCGGCCATGAAAAGGATCCTTGCAGGTTCATCGGAGAGCCTTCCCTGATACGCCCTGCCGGGTGAAACGACGGTGGCGTGCCCGTGCAGGAAATGCTCACGTGCGTGGCAGTGCCGCGGTGAGGATCAAGACGGGGTGAGTGCCGCATGGACACGATGCCTGCGTCGCCTGTGCAAACCGCGACCCTCTGCTTGCAGCGTGGTTGCTAACGTGGCTGCATGGAGGGCCAGGCAGTGAGCACGCATCTGGAAATCGACCTGATGATCGCGCAACTGGAGGAAATGCTGCCGACCTGGGCGGCGTTCTATCCCGAGCCGCAGTTCATCCGCATGCTCGCCGAGGCGCTGGACTACATTGCTGCCAGTGCGGACCCGGATGCCCGCCTGTACTGCGTGATGCGCACCGGGCACCTCGATTCGTGCAGCGGCGAGATCCCCTGGGCGGCGCGCTATGGGGGCCGCTAGGCCGATCGATCACGCCGCGACGGCATAGGGTTCCACCAACCTGGCCAGGACATCCATGGCCGTCTCGGTTGGCACATCGTCACCGGTCCGCTGGGCGAACCCTGACCAGTCCGCGCGGGCAAGACTCTTCAACTGCTCGGGTTGCGTCGGCAGCCAGCGCATCGGCCAGAACGGGAGACGCCGGTTGCCTACCCTGCCGCGCTGCAGCTCGATCAGTCCCGTGTGGCTTGCAGCACCGAGTACCCGCGAGTACGCCACGTTCAAGCCATCTTCGGGCCCCTCCATGTACTGCAGGAACCGGGCGCCATCGAACAGCAGTACGCCGGTAACGCCGGCATTCCGGTTGAAGCGGGCGGCATCATCGACCAGGTCGTCCAGCTTCCCGCTGCGCAGGCCCAACGGGTCACCGGCAACGGCCGGGCCCGCCTCACTTATGTATGCGACTGCCCTGATCGGCATTGGCTGCTCCTGTAGCGAATCCCCCCAGATTCCGTACCGCAAGCATAGGCCAACCGCGCCGACGATATGTTCCGGCCCTGTGTATTCTGCGAATCAGTTGGGTTCGGGCTGACAGACGGTACGCAGCACGGGCCTGGCCTACGGGTCTGCCTGGGCCCATCGGGCGAGATTCTGCTTCACTTTCGCGATGCCGGCCCAAGGGTCCTTGCGGCGACGTCTGAGCTTTGCGGGCACGTCCTTGATCGTGAAGGCGTCGGCGCGCTTGAGTTTCGCCAGATCACCCCAGGCGATCGGCAGTGCCACCGGCGCGCCCGGCCGGGCGCGCAACGAATAGGACGCGACCGCCGTTGCACCGCGCCCATTGCGCAGATAGTCGACGAAGATCCGCTTGTTGCGCAGGCTCTTGGTGGCGGTTGCCAGGAACCGCTGCGGTTCGGACTGTGCCAATGCATCGGCGAAACCCTTCGCAAAACGCTTGGTCAGGTCCCAATCGCACCCTGGGTTGAGCGGCACGACCACGTGCAGGCCCTTGCCGCCGGAGACTCGCAGGAACGATTCCAGCTCCAGCTGCGCCAGCAGTTTCCGGATATCGGTTGCCGCTTTCTTGACTTCGGCAAAGGGCACATCCGGTCCGGGATCCAGATCGAACACCACCCGGTCGGCCCTGTCGGGCGCCTCGGCGTGGCTGCCCCAAGGGTGGAACTCCAACGCGTTGAACTGCACCAGTTCAAGCAGGCTGGCTGCGTCCCGCACCACCAGGTAATGGGCGTTGATGCCGCTTTCCTCCTTCAGCCTTACCGAATCGACCAGCGCCAGCCCGGCCGTATGGTGTTTCTGGAAGAAGCAGGGTTTTGCGGTGCCACTGGGGCAGCGGATGATCGACAGCGGACGATCCACCACCTCGGGCAGGAGGTGCTCCATCACTGCTGTGTAGTAATCCCACACGTCCTGCTTGGTGTAGCCGTCGCCGGGAAACAGGATCTTGCCCGGGGACGACAGCACGGGGGGCGCACGATCCGTTGCCGGCGCCCTTTCCACCCGGCGCCCACGCCGCGCGGGCGCTTGCGACCGCGCCGAGGCCGGGGCTGCTCCGGCGCGATCGGAATCGGCGAGGTCGGCGATATCCTTGTCCGCCCGCACCGCCTTCAGCGACGCCTGGCGCAGCAGTTGCTGCCCACCGATTCCGCGGTAGAAAACCTCCACCACGAAACGCGGTTCGAACCAGGTCGCGGCGCGCAGATCGGTGTCCTGCGTGGGCACGTACGCGGTCGGCTTGCGGCCGCCGCCGCCCTTGATGCGCTTGCTGATGTCGCCAATCAGTTCATCCGAGAACCCGGACCCGACGCGGCCTGCGTAGAGCCAGCCATGCGTTGCGTCTGGCCGGGCCAGCAGCAGCGAACCAAAGCCGGTGCGGCTGCCTTTGGGTGCGGTGTAGCCCACCACCGCGAACTCGTCGCTGGCCAGCTGCTTGGTCTTGCGCCAGTCCTCGCTGCGGCCGCTGTGGTAGCTACGATCGGCGCGCTTGGAGATGATGCCCTCGAAGTGCTGCTCACCGGCCAGACGATAGGCCTGGTCGGCATCCCCCTGTACATGCGAACTGAATGCCAATGGGCTGCCCTGCCCCTCCAGCACCGATTGCAGCAGGGTCTTGCGCTCAAGCAGGGGCGCATCGGCGACATCCACGCCATCAAGATGCAGCAGATCGAACAGCGCATACGTCAGGACGCCTTGCTTCTCGCCGGAAAGCGTGGCCTGCAGCAGGTTGAAGTCCTCCTTGGTGCCGGCGCCGGCGATCAGCTCGCCGTCCAGTGCCGCCGAAGTCAGGCCCAGGGCCGCGATCGCATCACGTATCTCGGGAAGTTTGGCGGTCCATTCCAGCGCGTTCCGTGACCACAGCTGCACGTTGCCCTCAGCCACCGTAGCAAGGATGCGGTACCCGTCCCATTTGATCTCATGCACCCACTGCCCGCCCTGGGGCGGCGCTTCGCCCAGCTTGGCCAACTGCGGCTCAAACGGCCCGGACGGCGCTGCCGCCCTTTTCGCCTTGCTGAGCGCCAGGGCCTTCTTCGCCCAGTTCTTTCGCCGGGCGCGTCTGGCAGGTACCGCCGTCAGCCGCTTCTTCGCGGCCTTGCCAGCGCCGGCACGCTTCAGATCCTCCGGTGGCGCTTCAGCGACGTCCCCCAGCAGATCGTCTGCCTCGATATCGCTGGCAAATTCGTCGTCGTCCTTGAACAGCAGCCACTGTGGCTGGCGCGCGGGCTTTCCCGACCGGACCAGATGCCAGCCGCCTTTCAACTTGGTACCGAACAGCTCGAAGCGCAGATGGCCCTTGGCGAGCTGGGCTTCCGGATCGCCCTGCGTGGCCCATACACCGTGGTCAAACTGGGCGACATGGCCGCCGCCGTACTGGCCCTTGGGAATATCACCCTCGAACGCCGCGTAGTCCACCGGGTGGTCTTCCACTTCCACCGCCATGCGCTTGACCTTCGGGTCGTAACTGGGGCCTTTGGGCACGGCCCAGCTCTTCAGCGCATCGCCAACCTGCAGGCGGAAGTCATAGTGCCTGCGGCTGGCATGATGCAGCTGCACCACGAAAATGGCGCGCTGGCCTTTCGGCAGCGCCTTGCCCGGCTCGGGCTCCTTGGTCTGGTCAAAACGACGCTTGCGGCGATACTCGACCAGGGACATGGCCAGCTCCGCGCTATTTGCCCAGGTGCTTCCGGACAGCAACCGCCGTGGGCCCGACTGCCGCGACGGCCGCGCGAAGTTCGTCGGCGGACACGCCCAGCGTCGTGGTCCAGTACCGCAGTTCGTAATCCTCATTGACGTTGATGCGGTCCCGGTCCGGGCTGCCGGCGTTGTTCTTGTCATCGCTCATGGGAGTCTCCAGCGTGATCGGGGGTGAACTGACCGTACCGGCCATTCCATGGGCACGGAGCGATGCCACTGTGAAGCCATGGCGAAGGCCGCCGGCACGGCGTCCTGCCGATGCGCGAAAGACGCTGCTTCGTGAAGGCAGCGCGCAGGGTCCGCGTGGGAATTCACATGCCGCCTTCACTCCTTCCCCGCCTGATCGCAACCGGACGGGACCTACTCTGGGCACTCCATTCACAGCGGAGCCCAGCATGGCTATCAAGACGGCGGAAGATCTGTTCATCCACGAGCTCTCGGACATCTACAGCGCCGAGAAGCAGCTGACCAAGGCGCTTCCGCGCCTGGCCCGTGCGGCCGAGAATCCGGATCTGGCCGCAGCGTTCGAAACGCACCTGGAAGAAACCCAGGGGCAGATCGAACGCATCGACCAGGTGGTCGAGGTGCTCGGCATCCGCCTGAAGCGCATCAAGTGCGCGGCGATGGAAGGCCTGGTCGAGGAAGGCAAGGAGGTGATCGACAGCATCGACAAGGGGCCGGTGCGCGACGCTGCCCTGATCGGTGGCGCGCAGAAGGTCGAGCATTACGAAATTGCCTCCTACGGCACCATCGCCGCGCTGGCCAAGCAGCTGGGCTACAAGGATGCCCTGCCGTTGCTGCTGGAGACGCTGGAGGAAGAAAAGGCGACCGATGAGAAGCTGACCCTGCTGGCCAAGGGCGGCGGCAATGCCAAGGCCACGCAGGCCGCCTGAGTCGAATCGCATGCCCCTCGGCCGCCATGGAAGGCGGCCTCAGGGTGGGTAGAGCACCTGATCGTTTGGGCAGAAGAACGTGCGTCGCCGCGTCGTACCCATGTACAGCTTGCTGATGGGGCCACCGCAGAGCGGGCACACCTTTCGCGTATGCACCTGCCAGTGCTTCTTCAATTCGAAGCGCCGTTTCCATTCCAGGAAGTCGAAGCTGTAGGCACGGGCCTGGTTGATCAGGGCGGTGAGCTTGCGCGGTGGCAGATCGCCCAGTCGCGTGGCCGGATGCACGCGGATGCGGAACAGCACCTCATTCTTGATGATATTGCCGACGCCCGCGAAGATCGTCTGGTCCAGAAGCGCATCACAGACCAGGGTGTCCGGCAGTGCCTTCACCTTGCGCCGGGCCAGTTTTGGATCCCAGGCGTCGTTCATCACGTCCGCCCGCCAGTCGTAGACGTCGTCCAACGGCTGGTCGATCAGCCGGACGGAACACGCGTAGAAATTCAGTTCCCCGTTGTCGAACGCCAGCGACACCCGTGCAGGAGCTGGCTTCCGTTCGTCGATGCGCCAGCTGCCGAACATCATCAGATGGATGCGCAGCGTGTGGTGGCTGAACTCCAGCAGGAAGTGCTTGCCCCAGCTGCGAACCGCCTTGACCCTGCGTCCCTGCAGCGGTGACAGATCGATGCGGCTGTTGCCGGAGACGCCGCGCACGACGTGACCTTTGAAGCGGCTGGCGGCTTCGCGCAGCAGGACAATGGACGGGCCCTCAGGCATGCGCGTTCTCCTGCAGCAGTGCCTGCAGGTGCAGGGCGTTGCCGGTCGCGTGGCCCAGCGCGGTGTTGTCCAGTACGCACCAGGCGCGGCGCTGCGCAGCGGCTTCACGCTGCAGGTGCTGGGCCAGCCCTGCCAGCGCCTGTTCGCTGTAGGGGCTGCGATAGATCTGCGGCTGCCCGTGCCAGCGCCAGTAGCTCCACGTGCGGTCACCGCCCGGGACAGCTGCTGCCGGTACCCGGGCCGGGTCAGCCGCGACCCGTGCGATGCCATGGTCGCTCAGCAGCGTATCGACGTCCGCAGTGAACCAACTGGGGTGGCGCGGTTCGCAGGCGACATCAACCGAGGTGCGTGCGCGCAGTCCGTGCAGGAATGCCTTTACGGTTGCCGGCTCATACGCCAGGCTGGGCGGCAGCTGGAGCAGCAGCGGCCCCAGCCTGTCCCCCAGCGCGATCACGCCATCAAGGAACAGCGCCAGCGGCTGCATCGCGTCGCGCAGCCGGCGTTCATGGCTGATCACGCGCGGCAGTTTCACCGCGAAGCGGAAACCCGCGGGCACGCTCGCCGCCCACCGGGCGTAGGTCGCCGCCTGGTGGGGGCGGTAGAACGAGGAATTGATCTCGACCATCGGCAGGCGGGTGGCATAGCGCTGCAGTACGCTGTCGCCTGCGCCGAACGCCGCCTGCGCCGCGCGCGACAGCGACCAGCCTGCGCAGCCGATCCGTACATGTCCTGGCGTGCCCGGGGCGTCGGCTGCGCTCATCGTGCTACCGGTCCGTCCGGCTCCAGCAACCGGCCATCGCCGGCGCCTGGCGGCGCCTGCGCCACCGATTGCAGTCGATCAAGCGCACTGGTGCCAGGAGCGAGCGCGGAGGCGCTGCGCACGAAGCCGGTCCAGTCGGAGATCGCGATCTTTCCCAGCGCCAGCTCATCCACGCGCACGCTGTGCATGCGCCAGTGCGGGAACTGCCGCCGCCCCACCCTGCCCCGGTTGAGTTCGACCAGACCGTTGTGGCTGCCGGCCGCCAGGATGCGGGTGTACGCCGCGCTGACACCGGACTCCGGGCCTTCGAGGTATTGCAGGAAGCGCGTGCCGTCGAACAGGAGGACGCCGGTCACATCAACCGACTCGTTGAACAGCATCGCGTCCGCGACAAGCTGCTGCAGCCGTTCTGCAGTCAGGTTTCGGGTGGCTTCACTTACATATGCAATGGCACGAAGAGGCATGACAGCACCGGGTTGTTGCAGATGGCTCTACCTTAGCGGTGCGGATCAAACGCGCGGTGACACCGGCGTGGAGGCGGCGTTGAACCTGTACGTGCCAACGCCGCGCTGCGTTGACACCCGGCTCGAGCACCACGACCGGCATGCCGTGTCTTCCGCCGATGGATTTGCTTTCGTGGAGAATGCATGAGGAAGCGCGTGCCTGCGCATGACATCACGTTGGCGGTGGTGCCACCGCCGTCTAGCGGCGGATCTGGAAGATGGTCGCTGCCGCCAATCGGGCGGCTCACTCCAAGGAGACTTTCCATGGCCAACCAGAACCAGAACCAGGGCAGCAGCAACCGCGGCTTCGCTTCGATGGACGAAGACAAGCAGCGCGAGATCGGCGCCAAGGGCGGCCGCGCCGCGCATGAGTCGGGCAACGCCCATGAATTCAGCTCTGAAGAAGCGCGCGAAGCCGGTCGCAAGGGCGGCGAAGCGGTGAGCCAGGATCGCCAGCACATGGCCGACATCGGCCGCGAAGGCGGCCAGAACAGCCATGGCGGCGGCAACCAGGGTGGCAACCAGGGCGCTCGGCAGCAACAGCAGGAACGTGGCGGCAACAACAACCGCGGTGGCCAGCAGCGTTGATCGAGACTGACCGGTTGCACCCCATGTGGGCGGACAGCGTGTCCGCCCACTTTTTTTCACGCGAAACGTGGGGCGGAGGCCCGCCCCGGCCTGTCCCGCGTCAAGGCTCCCGTGGCGGCAGGTCGAGCGCACCGGCGCCCGGCCCGGCGCCCAGTTCGGCACCGGTTGTCGGCCGTGCTTCGGGATCGGAAAGCGTTCGCAGGGTCATGGCCTGCACCGCCGCCTGCTCGCGTGGGTCCAGGCCCACCGTGGCGCTGCCGTCACCGCCGTCCACAGCGGCCTGAGCCTCGCGGTCGCTGACCCGCTCCCACAGCTCGCCGCTGTTCCAGCTGCCCAGCAGGTCATCGGCGCCGTCGCCCTGCGACATGTCCATGTACAGGTCGGTAAAGGCGGGGTCACCCGGCTGCTTGCCCGGTGGGAAGTTGGGCTGGATGCTGTGCAATGCCTTTTCGAAGGACTTCTGGTGGGCGATTTCGCGCGTCATCAGGAAGCGCAGTGCGTCCTTGATGCCTGGATCATCGGTCACCGTGATCAGTCGTTCGTAGACCAGCTTGGCGCGGGCTTCGGCGGCGATGTTCGAGCGCAGGTCGGCGGTGGGCTCCCCGATCGAATCGACGTAGGCCGCCGTCCACGGCACCCCGCTGGAATTGACCAGCGCCGGGCCGCCCCCATACAGGATCTGTTCGGTATGGCTGGTGCTGTTCTGGCCCAGCAGCCGCATGTCCTCGGCTTCGGCAAGACCCTCGGACTGGATGGCCTTCGGGCCGCGGTTGAGCATGGCGATGATGGTGCCGATGATCTCCAGGTGGCTGATCTCTTCGGTGGCAATGTCCATCAGCAGGTCCTTGCGGCCCGGATCGCATTCACCGAGTCCCTGGGTGAAGTAACGCATTGCAGCCGCCAGTTCGCCTTGGGGGCCGCCAAACTGTTCCAGCATGAGGCTGGCAAGCTGCGGGTTGGATTCGCGCACGCGCACGGTGTACATCAGCTTCCTGTGGTGGAAGAACATGGGACTGTCTCCTGTGTATGGCAGGCGGGACCGGGATCAACGCTTGGCTTGGGCGCCAGGCGTTTCGTCACGATTGAGGAAGGCGCCGACCAGGCTGTCCTGGTGCTCTTCCAGCCAGCGCGCCATGGCGATCTCTTCCTGCAGGATCTGGCCGCACACGGCCGCGATATCCGGCGCAGCGGCCCGCTCGGCCGCGATCACCAGCGCCCGGTAGGTGGCGATCTCGGTGTTCTCGAAGCCAAAGGAGATGCCGATGCTCTTGACGACCTCGTCCTCCATCAGGGTGTTGCCGGCAGCGTGGATCGCTGCGGTCATGCTCGCGAACAGCCCCTTGGCGGTGGGCACGCTTCCGCCGAGCGCTTCAATGCACTCGCGCAGGGAGGCGGCCTGCTGCTGCGTCTCCAGTACGTGCTGGCCGATGCGTGCGGCAAGATGGGGATAGTTCTGGATGCGCGAAGCCATGGCCTTCATCATGGTCTCCGCCTCCTGCTCCATGGCGTAGGCATCCTGCAGCCATTTCAGCAGGCGCTCGCTGCGGACGGTGTTCTGGTCTGCCATCATGGTCTCCGGTAGTGGGGCGACATGCCTCCGGAGACCATGGTGGCGAGGCAGCAATCACTGCCCCGTCGGCCGGCGTGAGCCGGCGGGCGTGCGCGCTGCACCTGGCGCTGATGCGGTCATAACATCCGCTGTTGCGTGGCAACGCCTGCCGCGAACTCAGGCGGGCATCGCGCCGGACACTACAGCGCTGCCGGCGTCGCGACGGGGGCTTGCTGCGGGTGCGCGCGCGCCTGCGGACGCCTTCAACGCCTGGATCACCCGGTGCTGCGCACGGTGCGCGCCCCCTTCCACGCCCACGACGTAGACAAAGCGGCCATCGAACTTGGCCTGGGCACCCTCCAGCACGTCATCCTCCTGCAGGGCGCGCTTGAGCGACTTCATCCATGCCCGTTCGGGGGTGCGATCCAGCTCCACGACGATCGCAGCGCCGCCGCAATCCAGGGACATGCACTCCACGCGCAATGCGCAGGGGGCGGTGGGGTCGGTGGCGGATCGAGGCATGGTCATGGCTCCAGTGCTGGGGGACGGCGGCAGTATCCATGGCCGCCGCCAACGCGCCGTCAAAAAAGGCGCACCGCCTTCCACGCCGCATCGACGGCATGGAGCACCTGCGCGGGGCGGCTTCGCGCTGGGCTGACACGGCCCACGCGCGCCGTTGATGCAATACAGCACACACTGCAGTTCCCAAGGCAACACAGGCATGCGCGCATGCAATCGGAAATGGACCAGCGCAGGTGCAACCTGCTGCTGGTTGAAGACCAGCTCGACCTGGCTGCACTGATGGAACAGGCGCTGGAAGACGGCGGCGGCCGGGTGACCCACGCCTACAGCGTGTTCGATGCGCTGGGGCTGCTGGATACGCAACGTTTCGATGGCGCGGTTCTGGATGTGGAGCTCCGCGATGGCGTGGTGTTCCCGGTGGCCGATCGACTGGCGGAACTCGGCATTCCCTACCTGTTCGTCTCTGCGGTCTATGACCAGCTGGTGCCGCTGCGCCACCGCCGCGCAACCTTCGTGGCCAAGCCGTTCCACATCGACCAGTTGCAGGAAGCCGTCCAGCAGGTCGTGGGAGACGCCTGCGCGCCCCCTGCCACGCATTGAGCGGCAGACGCCGGGATTACGCCAGGTGTGGGGCTACCACCTGCCCCAGCTGGCGCAGCGCACCACCGCGGGAGAGCCCGCTCCAGTTGCCACGAGCGACGCTGCGGATGTCGGCAGGGTCGGTCCAGAGCAGCCGCATCGACCAATAGGGAAAGAACCGGCCGGACACCCTGCCCCGGCCCAGCTCAAGCAGTTCGCAATGGCTGCGGGCACCGCGGATACGGCTGTACACCACGTTGATGCTGTCTTCCGGTCCCTCGATGTACTGGAGAAAGCGGTGCCCATCGTAAAGAAGCACACCCGTCACGCCTGCTTCGAAGTTGAAGCGGGCAGCGGCCCTGGCGAGGTCGTCCACAGGGTCCATGGAAAGCCCCGGTATCGCCTCACTTGCGTAAGCGATTGCGCGGAGGGGCACGTTGATTCCTTCTGACGCAGGAAGTGTCCTGCCCTTCCATGATGCTGCCCTTGCCGTAGAGCCAAATGAGGCGGTTCACAACCTGCCTCGCTCCATCCTCTCCCCTGCGGCACACTGCAGTAACAGGTTTCCGGCTCAGGCGGCCTTTGCGTAGGGCTCGACAATCAGCAGCAGCTTGTCCATCGCCGTGGCATCGGCCTGTCCGGTCGCTGCCCGCTGGATGAAGCTGGTCCAGTCGGCACAGGCGATCTCGCGCAGCTCATCTGCAGTGACGGACAGGCAACGCATGGGCCAGAACGGCAGCCGCCGCTGGCCGACACGCCCCCGCGCAAGTTCGATCAGGTGGATGTGACTGCTGGCGCCGGTGACACGGGAGAAGGCCACATCCAGTCCATCGGCAGGGCCCTCCATGTACTGCAGGAAGCGTTCGCCGTCGAACAGCAGCACCCCGGTCACCCCTGCGCCCCGATTGAAGCGCGCGGCATCGTCCATCAGCGCTTTCAGACGTTCCGGCGAGAATCCACTGACGGCCTCGCTGACGTAGGCGATGGCTCGATTCGGCATGGTGCCACTCCTGCTCTTCCAGCGCTTCACTCTAGGACGGGCATCGTGGCGAAACCGTAAACGCCAGCCGGGAAAACATCACATCATGCCCAATTCAGCGTGGTTTCCGAGGCGCTTCCAGGTACCGCCATCCGCCGATCTGCCGCCGTGGCGGGGCGCGCACCCTCCATTCCGGCCAGGTAGGCCGAGAACCCTCCGGTCGCGCGTCCCACCAGGCGGGCACTGGTCATGACGATGGGAGCGCCGGCCCACCTTACGTCAGCGCCGAGGCATTGCAGCCTCCTCACCAGTGCAACATCCTCTCCACAGCGCAGGGGAGCAAATCCCCCTGCCGCCAGATAGGCCTGGGCGGAGACGCCGAAATTGGCACCGTGGATGCGCCCATGATCGTCGCCCCACTGCTGCCGTTTCTGGAACGCGCGTCGCAGGCGCTTCTCCGTCCTGGAGGTGGTTGCTATGTCCACCAGTCCGCAGAAGGCGTCGCACCGGCCCTCAAGCTGGGCAACCAGCCATTCGGGAGGTACCTCGCTGTCGGCATCGGTGCTCGCCAGCCATCTCGCACCGCGTCCGAGCAGCTCAGCGGCGGCCGCTGCCCTGGCAACGCCGACGCAGCGTGCTTCCAGGCGCACCGTATCGACCCGCTGCTGCTGGCAGATGGACGCGGTGGCATCCGAGCAGCTGTCCAGTGCAACCACCACCTGCACTGCTTCGCCGTGCAGCTCGGGATGCAGGGCTGCCCTTCGGATCGATTGCAGGCAGCGCTCCACGCTGGCTGCCTCGTCATGGGCCGGAACCAGGATGCCGATCATCGCAGGCCCTCGTTGCGGGCCAGCGATAGTGCGCTTCGCGTCCAGCCCTGCAGCACGAAGTCCGCATCACGATAGTGGAAGGCTTCGTGCAGGCCTTGGCCAAGGCACCGATGCACGACGTCGGTGCGACTTGCGCGCCCCTGGAACGAAGGCAACCAATGGCAGGCGACCAGCAGTCCGTCGTCGCGAAGGGCCGAATCGATGCCGGCGCGCAGCTCGTGCAGCGCTGCTGCACCCAGGTAGTAGCCCATTTCCCCGCAGACGATCAGGTCGAAGCGGCCCGGCGGCCATTGCTCGGGATGGCTGGCGCAATGGACCTGCACATGCGGCAGGTGGGCCAGATTGCGGCGGGCCCGGAACGCTGCGCGTGGGCTGATGTCGGTGGCCAGCAGGCGCTCGCAGCGGGCGGCCAAGGCCTCGGTCAGCACGCCGTTGGAGCATCCCAGCTCCCAGCCCCGAGTGAACTGGCGCTGGCTCAGGCTGGCCAGCAGCAGCGCACGCTTGCGTTCTTCATACCACCGGCTGCGATAGCCGAAGGGATCCTCCTGCTCATGCAGTTCATCGAAGTACGGTTGCGCGCTCATGCCAGGAATACCTCGTAGTTCCGGAAGAATCGGGTCAGTACATGTGCGGGCAGCACCGGCGGGCTGTTCAGTTCCGGCACCTCGCCGGTCTGGGTCCGGAAGTGCGCGATGGCGTTTCGTTTTGCGGCGGCCACTGCTGAAATGTCGATCAGCCTGGGAACCTCCCACGCCATATGTGCGCAGGCGGGGTCAAGCCAGTGCCAGCCCCACACCGGGTACTCCAGGCGTCGGCAGCCCACTGCCCGCACCGCCCTGCAGGCAGCACGCCCTGCGGCTTCATGATCGGGATGCCCATCAAAGCGCCAGGGTGCCAGGACCAGGTCGCTCGGCTGGAGGTGCTGCTGCAGCCAGTCTTCCAGGCCCTGTTCGTGCGCACTGACCGCGCCGTCGGCGATGCCGAGATGAAACGCGGATCCAGGGCGGATACCGAGTTCGCCCAGCGCTGCGGCAAGCTCGGCGCGTCGCGCCGAGCGCAGGCGTTCTGGCGTCCACCAGTGCTCGTCCGGATAGCACGCTTCGCCATCGGTCACGGCGACGACGCGTACCTCCATGCCCTGCTCCGCAGCGTGACGGAGCAGTCCACCACAGCCGAGGATCTCGTCGTCTGGATGGGGTGCGACCACCACGACGCGATCATGGCCGGCGCAGAGGGTATTGGCCGATGTTGCCGGCCGCTGCCACAGCCAATCGCAGCGCAGCCATGCCTGCTCCTGCGTTCCTTCCCCCTGCAGGGGTGTCCTGGCTACAGCGCCCATGTCGCCTCCTGGCTCGCCCGCTGGCCGCCCAGCCATTCCCAATCGCGATCTGCGTGGTTCTGCCGAAGGAACACGGTCAGGTCCGCGCAGCGACGGGCGTGGGCATCTTCCAGGCACATCGGCGCCGGGCCCAGTGCGCGCCCCGCCAGATCCAGGACACGCGTCGCCGCGCGCTCGACCACGCAGCGCAGGCGCACGACCTCTTCGCGGTGCGCCGATTCCGGCGCGGCGTCGATGCGTGCCGCCACTTCGCGAAGCAGCGCCGCCGCCGGGCCCAAGGCGAGGTCCACTTCACCCAGTAATCGCGCGCGATTTCCCTCGGTGCAGGCTGGCCGCATGCGCTCGGCCAAGGCGGCCGCCGCGCCGAACCAGACTGCCGCGATGCCCGCACCGCCGTGCCAGAAACCCGGTCGCTGCAGGTACTCATCGCGCGTTCCCAGAAGCGCCATCGGTGCGCCGTCGAACCGCACCGTGGTGGACGGAACGCCGGCCATGCCAACGGCCGGCCAGGGCTCATCTGCAAGCGTGCGCCAGTGTTTCGCCGCGACCTGGCACAGCCACACGCCCTGCGCGTTGCGGACGGTTACCAATGCCGCATCCACCCACGCGCTGCCGGAACACCAGGGCTTGTCACCATGGAGCTGGCCGTGGGCATCGAAGCGGAGTGTGTTGGCTGGACCTTCCGCGGCCCAGACCGCCAGTAGCTGGCCTTCAGCCAGGGCGGGCGCGTTCAGTTCGGCGATGATCGCCTGGGCGTCGTAGTGCGCCTCAAGCACTTTGGCCAGGCACAGGTCTTCCGCCCCCCATGCCGCCAGCGCCTGCCACCGCCGCAGCGTGCGGCCGCTTCCGGGGAATGGCAGGTCGGGCCGCTGGACCACTACCTCGCGAGCGCGGCCCTCCAGCGGGGATGGCGACGTCACATGCTGCATGAAGGAGCCTGAAATGGAGAGACATGTCGAACGTAGGCGGCAAGCGGTCACATCACTGTCTGGGAGGCGTAGCCGGCGCATGAATTCTCTGCGCGATGATCCTCACGCGCTCGCTTGCCCGCGCTGCCGTCGTGCGCGCAGGCACTGCAGCAGCTCCCACAACCATGGCAGCACGACCACGCCCAGCGCCGGCAGCAGGACCAGCCACCAGACGCCCGGTGCTGCAGGCTTCACTTCGAGCGACCACCGGGGGTGGACCTGCCAGCCCACCCAGCCCAGCAGGACCCACGGCGCGGCATCGAGCACGCTGTGCACATGCTGCTCTGCCGGGCTGATGCGTCGTCTGCCGTCCGCGCTGACGGTGTCGAAGTAGCCGGCGATTGCGTGCGCGAGGACCAGAAGTGCCAGAAACGTGACGAGCGACAGCGTGTTTTCCAGCAGGAGCCATGCGAGCACCCCGCTTCCGATCAGCAGCAACTGCACCCCATGCAACAGGCTTTCGCGCATCGCAGAGGTGTGTGGAAGGTCGGTCCGCCGGTGAAAATGGAAGTCCAGCCAGCCGGCAGCCAGCCACAGTGCGTAGACACCGGCGGCAATCGCGCTCATGGCAACATGCTCAGGGTGTCAACACGATCTTGCGGCAGTCGTCATCCTTGGCATCGAATATCGCGTAGCCCTGCGCAGCGTCGGCCAGGCGCATCCGGTGCGAGATGATGTCACCCGGATCCAGCTTTCCTTCCATGATTGCGTCGAGCAGTTCCGGCATCAGTCCCTGCACATGGGTCTGGCCCATCTTGAATGTCAGACCTTTGTCGAACGCATCACCCAGCAGAAAACCATGGATGAAGCCGGCATAGACGCCTGGAATGCTGACCACGCCGCCACGGCGCGTTGCCGCGATGCATTGCCGTATCGCCACGCCACTGCTGCCTTCCAGCTTTACAGCGGTCAACGCTGACTCCAGCGCACTGCCCTCGGCCTCGAAGCCTACGGCCTCGATGCAGGCGTCTACGCCCCGCCCACTGGTCTGGGCAAGGATGTAATCGGCCGGGTCTTCTATCTCCTTGAAGTCGATGGGGGTCACGCCGTAAGCACGGCGTGCATAGTCCAGACGGTAACGGAGGTGGTCGACCATGAAGATGGTCTCTGCTCCCAGCAGTCGGCAACAGGCCGCGCTCATCAGCCCAACCGGACCGGCGCCGAAGATGGCCACCGTCGAGCCGGGCTTCACACCCGCGTTCAGCGCGGCCTGATAGCCGGTCGGGAGAATGTCAGACAGGAACAGCACCTGCTCATCGGCCACGCCTTCCGGAATGCGCAACGGGCCCACGTTGGCCTTCGGCACGCGTACGAATTCGGCTTGGCCACCGGCTACGCCGCCATACAGATGGCTGTATCCGAACAAAGCAGCTGGAGGCAGCAGCCCTTTCTGGTTCAGCGCCGCGCCCTTGCCAGGATTGGTGGTCTCGCATGCGGCATATTCGGCCAGCCTGCAGTGGAAACACTCGCCACAGGCGATCACGAAGGGAATCACCACGCGATCGCCCGGCTTCACCTGGGTCACGCCGCTGCCGACCTCTTCCACCACGCCCATGAATTCGTGGCCCAGTACATCGCCATCGTGCAGATCAGGAATCTTGCCGCGGTAGAGGTGCAGGTCTGAACCGCAGATGGCGGTGGCGGTCACCCGCAGTATCAGATCGTCATCCGCCGCCAGTACCGGGTCGGGCACAGTCTCGACGCGCACATCCCTGCGGCCGTGATAGGTCAATGCCTGCATCGTGCTGCTCCAGGAGCTCGGGCCTTCAGCATCGCAAGGCCGCCATCCGGCTGCAGTGACATCCCGGTGTGCGCGGCGTTCATTCTGCAGCGTCGTGGCGTTAACCCGGCGCGGCGCAGGCTTCACTCTCTCGCCGCAGGAGCTGCCCATGAACGACAAACTGCCCTTCAATCCAACGACGGATGTGGACGATCAGTCAAAGGCGCACACGCCGGACAAACGGCGCAATGATCGAGCCAGATGGAAGGAGCACGACATGCCCGACGACGGCGATGGCCCCAAGGCGGTACCGGAGGACTACGAGCGCCCTGATCCCGATCCGACGGGGAAGCGTTGAGTCCGCCTCACATTCCGGATGCGCAGCAATCACGAGGCATGGCTCTTTGTCGGCGCAAGCTTCATGGACGGTCTTTGGAGCAGCCTCAACGAGGTCTTGCATGTGGAAACGCAACGGTCTCTCGCTGGTGCTGCTTGCGCTCACGTTGGTGTTCATTGTGGGGCAGGCAGTTGCGGGGCATCACGTGCACAACCAGGAACTGGTCGAGCACGGACGCATGCCGATCGATTTCTCGCACTACCTGGCTACCGGGCACTTCGTCAGCGCTACGTTCGAGAACTGGGAGAGCGAATTCCTGCAGATGGGGATGTACGTTCTGCTGACGGTCAGCCTGCGCCAGCGCGGTTCGGCCGAATCGCGGCCGCTGGACCCCGCGCAGGAACAGAATCGCATCGAACCCGGCCGCACGCCCTGGCCGGTCAGGCGCGGTGGCCTGTGGAAGGTTCTTTACGGTCATTCGCTGGCGATTGCGTTCGGGCTGTTGTTCCTGTTCAGCTTTACGCTGCATGCATTGGGAAGCTGGCGCGCCGAGGAGGCCGAACAGCAGTTGAAGGGATTGCCGCCGCCAGGCTTTGTGGAGCACCTCGCCAGCAGCACATTCTGGTTCGAATCCATGCAGAACTGGCAAAGCGAGTTCCTGGCCGTGCTGTCTCTGGTGGTGCTGACGATCTTCCTGCGCCAGAAAGATTCGCCGCAGTCCAAGCCGGTCCAGGCGCCGCATACCCAGACAGGAGATTGAACCATGGCAGATGATCCGTCGACGGCCTTGCTGATCATCGACATGTTCAGCCGTTTCGATTTCCCGGGCGCGCAGGAGCTGGCGCCCGCGGCAGAGCGGGCGGCCCGGCAGATCCGGCGCCTGAGGGATCACTTCGACGAACGCGGGTGGCCGGTCATCTACGCCAATGACAATTTCTCGGATTGGAAGCGCGATTTCCGCCAGCAGGTGGAACAGTGCCGGCGCGACGGCGGTCCGGCGGGACGAATTGCCAGCCTTCTCTCGCCCTTGCCCGGTCATTACTTCGTGCTCAAGCCCAAGCACTCGGCGTTCCTGGCCAGTCCCTTGCCGATTCTGCTGGCCAAATTGGGCGTGCGCCGCCTGTGCCTGAGTGGCATGACGGCCGATTCGTGCGTTCTGGCCACCGCGCTGGATGCCAACGCCAGAGAGTTCGACGTCGTGCTGGCACCGGAGGTCGTGGCGGGGCTGCCATCCCAGAAGCGGCGCGCACTGGCGCTGCTGGCTGATTCGGGTGCAGCCCGGATCGCGCGGCTTTCTTCGCTTGTCTCTGGGCAGGAAGCAGGAGGGCGCTGAAGGCAGCTCAGGCCCGGTCGGATATACCCTGTACGCCGGCATGACCGGCGCAATGTGCACAGCAGAAGATCTGGCCATTTCCTTCAACGCCATGCCCAATGACGGCGCATTTGCAGTGTGCGCAGCGGGGTGCGAATGCGTGGATCGCGCACTCGAACGAATCGAACGTGCCGCTGCGCCCGCCCTGCTGCAGGGTAAAGCTCTTGTCGTAGTTGTTGCCGCAGACATCACAGGTAGCCATGGGGCACCTCGTGCTGTGGAAGGAACATGCAGTGTGGCGAGCGCGAATGTCGGTGGCCGTGAATGCACCGTGTCGCGAGGGTGTAGGACGTCCGCATCGTCGCCAAGCGGGCGCGGCGTGCTTCATTGGTCATTGCCGGGCTCGGCACTGTTGCCACGTGGTGTGCCGCGACCACAGGGAAACACCGTGCGCAGCCCTTCGACAACCAGTGGCGACGCATCCTGCTGCAATCGCTCGCGGGGCAGTTGCCGGAGATGGGAAGACACATGGTCGACCAGTTCATGCGGAAGGATCTGGCGCTGCCCGCACCACTGTCCGCGGCTGGCATCGGCGACGCCCAGGATATAGCCGCTGGCGCGAGCGCTGGACAGGCTCCGGCACTGTTCGCCGTCGCAGAACCCGTCATCGCCTTTCCCCTGCAGGAGGGTAATGAGTTCCGTGCCGCTGACAAGCCAGGTCCGTACCGGCTGCATTGTTCCGGCCAAAGCGGACCCAGCCAGCGCGCAGAGGCCAAGTGCGAGGAGCCGACGCATGACGCGGCGCGCCTGGGGTTGGTGATGTCTCTTCATGTTGAGGCCCTGGCTGTTGCTTTCATGGACGCAACGCGGCAGAGGTCAAAGCCGATCAAGCTGGTTGCGCGGACGAAACTCAGGGTCGTCCTCGGCTTCCAGCATGGCCTCCACCAATGTTTCGAAGGGCTCGGTGGCGGCATCCAGGTCTGCGGATGACAGGAATCCGGATTCCCCGGGGCCGGCCAGCCCAATCGCAGCAACCGTCTCCTGCTCACCTTCCTCGGCCCAGAGATAGTCGTGGATCAGTGCCACGCCTTCGTCGCCCCCCTTCAGGAAGTCGGCGGCGCCTCGTGCCACGGCAAGAAACGCGATGAGATCGTAAAGGCTCTCCGAATACGTCAGCGATCCCGCGACAAAGTGCGTAGCAGTGCGGTCATAGGCGGCAATCTGGATATTCCCGGCCTGTGCAGAGGCAAGGAAAGCCTTCAATGCGGCGCGATTGTCGGGGTAGCGGGCCAACAGCGCCTGGCAATCCGCGAGCAGGTGGTCCAACGCCTCGTCGCTGCACGAGGCAAGGTATTGACCGTTTTCCATGCGCCACTGCCCGGAGATGCCTCGCCAGTCGGACCAACGGGATGATGAAGGCACGGGCGCTGCCAGCCATCTGGAAAGATCGTGGTGGGAAATCTTCAGGCGGAGCAGTGCTGAATAGGGCTCTGACAAGGCGATCCTCCACTGTGTCTGCGTACAGTTGGCTTGTAGCAGACAACGCATGACCCGCCAACATCTGGCGGCTGCCGCAGGCCGGTGCCGGACTATCGCCCAGCCGTCGACCCTCTCACCACGCACCTTCCCGTCATCACCAGCCTGCGCACGGGCAGCTCCGGCATGCGCAGGCGTTCCAGCAACAGCGACATCGCAGCGCGCCCCATGTCTTCAACCGGCTGCTCGACCACGGTAATGCCAGGTTCGACCAGCTCGGTCCAGCGCTCGTTGTCGAACCCTGCCAGCGCCAGCTCTCTTGGAATGGCGAGACCGGCGCTGCGTGCCGCCTTCAATGCACCCATGAGCAGCAGGCTGTTGCTGGTGACCAGCGCGTCGGGACGCGAAGGGCCGGCCAGCCATTGGTCGACCGTTGCGATGGCGGCCTCGGCCGTTGGCTCGACTTCACGGTAATCCGGCTCCAATCCGTGCGTGCGCATCGCAGCAAGATAGCCGTCGCGGCGCTCGGCCGCCGTGGTGCTGGTGCTGCCGAACAGGCCGCCGATGCGGCGATAGCCACGCTCGACGAGATGCTCGACCAGGGCGCCCATCGCCGCGGGATTGTCCAGCACCACGCTGTCGATCGACCCGCTGGCCGCGGCGCGGTCCACCAGTACCGTCGGGAAGTCCAGCGTGAGCCGTTCCAGCCGCCCCACCGTGGTCCGTGTGGGCGCAAAGATCAGTCCACTGATGCGCTCCTCGTGCATCAACTGCAGGTACAGCGCCTCGCGCTCGGGGTCTTCGTCGGTGTTGCAGAGCGTGACGCGCAGGCCTTCGCGATAGGCGACCTCCTCCACCGCACGGATAAGCGCAGTGAAGAACGGGTTGCGGATATCCGCAACGATCAACCCGATGATGCCGGTGTGCCGGGAGCGCAGCCGCCTTGCCTGCAGGTTCGGCCGATAGCCGGTCTGGCGGATCGCCACCTCGACCCGGCCGCGAACCTCTTCGCTGACCGGGCCGCCCCCGAGCACCCGCGACACGGTGGACTTGGATACCCCCGCTACACGCGCGACGTCATTGATGCTGATACTCATTGGAAACGTTCCCGGAAAAGTGCGCCTGCCATGGCCCGGCGGCTGTTCAGGACAATGCTAACGCCAAATAGCTATTGGCATTTTGTGCAGTGCACATTGAAATAGGTGGTGGGAACGTTCCCAATATGCCCAGCCATCCTTTTGCCGGAGCCGCCCTTTGTCGCCCCAGACCTTCCCCTCCCCCGTCAGCCGGGAACTGATCCGCCTGGACGCGCGGGCGCAGGACAAGACCGATGCGATCGCCCAGGTCGCGCAGATGCTGGTCGCGGCCGGCTGCGTGGCGCCAGGGTACGAGGCCAGCATGGGACGGCGCGAAGCGCTGGCCAACACCTTCCTCGGCCATGGCGTGGCAATCCCGCACGGGCTTGGCGAGGACCGCCATCTGGTGCGCCGCGATGGCATTGCCGTGCTGCAGTTGCCGGAAGGCGTGGAATGGAATCCGGGGCAGGTCACCCGTCTGGTGGTTGGCATCGCTGCCCAGTCCGATACCCACATTACCCTGCTGCGCCGCCTGACCCGGCTGATCCAGGATGAGGCAACGCTGCAGCGCCTGTTTGCGACCACCGATGCGGGTGAGATCGTCAACGCGCTGACCGGCGACATTGCGATCACGACCACCCAGGTACCGGCCACCGATCTGGCCGAGCGCTTTGACTGGACCATTGCCTACCCCAGCGGCCTGCACGCGCGCCCGGCCACGCGCTGGGCAGAGACGGCGCGCCGCTTTGCGGCCCGCGCCCAGGTGCGTGCCGGCGACCAGGCAGCGGACGCCAAGAGTCTGGTCGCGCTGCTGCAACTTGGCCTGCGTCATGGCGATGCCGTCAGCGTATCTGCCGAGGGGGCGGATGCCCCTGCCCTGCTGACCGCGCTGCGCAGGGTCATGGAGGACCTGGTGGCACAGGAAAAGGCCGACGCCGAACGCGCAGCACAACGCAAGGCCACGCCGGTGGCAGGCTGGAATCCGCCCGAGGCACAGGCTGCCATCGTCGGCATCGGTGCCAGCCCTGGGCTGGCAATCGGCCCGGTGCATGTATTGGCCAGCACGCAGGCCGAGGTCGCCGATCGCCCGGCCCCGCTCGGCGAAGGCGGGGCGCGTCTGCAGGACGCGCTCGCACGTACCCGCCAGCAGTTGGCCGCGCTGCAGGATGACACCCAGCGCCGGCTTGGCGCCTCGGACGCCGCCATCTTCAAGGCCCATGCCGCGCTGTTGGACGACACCGACCTGATTACCCGTACCTGCCAGCTGATGGTCGAAGGCCATGGCGTCGCATGGTCCTGGCACCAGGCCATCGAACACATCGCCTCGGGCCTGGCCGCGCTGGGCAACCCGGTGCTGGCAGGGCGCGCCGCCGACCTGCGTGACGTTGGCCGCCGAGTGCTGGCGCAGCTTGATCCGTCGGCCGCCGGTGGCGGCCTGGCCGACCTGCCCGCGCACCCGTGCATCCTGATCGCGGCGGACCTGTCGCCGTCCGACACGGCCAACCTCGACACTACCCGCGTGATTGGCCTGGCCACCGCGCAGGGCGGGCCGACCTCGCACACCGCCATCCTCTCGCGCACCCTCGGCCTGCCGGCGCTGGTCGCCGGGGGGGGCGAGCTGCTCGCGATCAGCGCCGGTCGCGAGGCGATCATCGACGGCAGCAGCGGGCGGCTCTACCTGTCTCCGTCCGAGGCCGACCTCGCCTCGGCGCGCGCGTGGATCGCCGAACAGCAGCAGATCCGCGAGCGTGAAGCGGCGCAACGTGCGCAGCCGGCACAGACGCCGGACGGCCACCGCATCGACATCGGCGCCAACGTCAACCTGCCCGAGCAGGTGCCGCTGGCACTGGAGCAAGGCGCGGAAGGCGTCGGCCTGATGCGCACCGAATTCCTGTTCCTTGAACGTGGCAGTACGCCCAGCGAGGATGAGCAGTACACCACGTATGTGGCGATGGCCAAGGCACTCGGCGGCCGCCCACTGATCGTGCGTGCGCTCGATATCGGTGGCGACAAGCAGGTGGCGCACCTGGAGCTGCCGCATGAAGAAAACCCGTTCCTGGGCGTGCGCGGCGCGCGCCTGCTGCTGCGCCGGCCGGACCTGCTGGAACCGCAGCTGCGTGCGCTGTACCGCGCGGCGAAAGACGGCGCGCGCCTGTCCATCATGTTCCCGATGATCACCTCGGTGAGCGAGCTGGTCGCACTGCGCGCCATCTGCGAGCGCCAGCGCGCAGCACTGCAGGCGCCCGGGGTACCGATCGGCATCATGATCGAAGTGCCGGCCGCTGCGGCGCAGAGCGATGTGCTGGCCCGCCACGCCGACTTCTTCTCGATCGGTACCAACGACCTGACCCAGTACGTGCTGGCGATCGACCGCCAGAATCCGGAACTGGCCGCCGAGGCCGACAGCCTGCATCCGGCCGTGCTGCGCGCGATCCGCGCCACGGTGGAAGGCGCACGACTGCATGGGCGCTGGGTGGGCGTCTGTGGCGGGCTGGCCGGCGATCCGTTCGGCGCACTGCTGTTGGCCGGCCTGGGCGTGGACGAACTGTCGATGACCCCGAACGACATCCCGGCCGTGAAAGCACGCCTGCGTGGCAGCGCGCTGGCCGATCTGCGAACGCTGGCTGCGACGGCGCTGGACTGCGAGACCGCCGAGCAGGTGCGTGCCCTCGATGGAGCGCGCGCATGAGTTCCCGCGCCGTCACCATTACCCTGAACCCGGCAATCGACCAGACCGTGCGGCTGGCGAACCTGCAACCGGGTCACGTGCATCGCGCCCGCAGTTCCCGCGACGACGCCGGCGGCAAAGGCATCAACGTGGCCGCCTGCCTGGCAGACTGGGGCGTGCCGACCACTGCGCTGGGTGTGCTCGGCGATGGCAACGACGGCGTGTTCAGCGCACTGTTTTCCGATCGGGGCATCGCAGACGCGTGTCTGCGCATTCCGGGCCGTACCCGCACCAACATCAAGCTGGTGGAAGATGCCAACGGCGAGACCACCGACATCAACCTGCCCGGCCTGTCACTGTGCGACGCCGATCTGGACGCGGTATCGCGCCGACTCGACGCACTGCTCCAGCCGCAGCTGCCGGTGGTGCTGTCCGGCAGCCTTCCGTCCGGGCTGCAAGCCGATGCATGGGCCCGACTGCAGGCGCAGGTGCGCGCCGCCGGCGCGCGCGTACTGCTGGATACCAGTGGCGACGCGCTTGCCGCGGCGTTGAGTGGTGCACAGGGTGCACTGCCCTACGCGGTCAAGCCCAACCGCCATGAACTGGAGGCCTGGGCCGGCACGCCGCTGCTGGATCGCAGCGCCCTGCGCGCCGCGGGCCGGGCCCTGGTCGAACGCGGAGTTGCACTCGTAGCGATCTCGATGGGCGCCGACGGCGCGCTGTTCATTGATCGCGGCGGCGCCCTGGTCGCACGACCGGCGCGACTGGCGCAGGGCAGTACGGTCGGTGCCGGCGACGCCATGGTCGCCGGCATCGCCGCCGCCTTGTTGGAGCCCTCCCCCGACCTGGCCGGTTGTGCGCGACTGGCCACGGCGTTCTCGATGAGCCGGCTGGAGAGTGGCGACGCGCGACGGCTGGACCCGGCGCAGGTGCGCGCGTGGACCGGCGATGTACTGATCGAGCGGTTGGATTGAAACCCCTGCAGAGGGGGCTGCGGCTGGCCTTGGGCCACCGATGGCCCCTGCTGCAAGGACGAACCCGAAGAATTCCAGGAGTTGCCATGCAAGCTTCCACCGTAGTCATCGCCGCTGGCGAACGCAGCATCGAGGCCGTTCTTGCCGCCGAAGCGCTGCGCCGCGCCGCACGCCAGCAAAGGGTCGAATTGGCGATCGAAATCCGCAGCAATCAGGGCGTGACCGGGGCACTGTCCGACGCGCAGGCTGCCGCCGCAACGCAGCTGCTGCTGGTGGGTGACGGCGAGGCGGACAGCGCCCGCTTCGGCAATGCCCAGATCGTGCGCGCCGGCCTCGGTGAAGTGCTGGACGACCCGCTCGCCGTGCTGGCGCAGCTCGCCGCAGCATCGGCACTCCCTTCCAGGGATGACGCGGGCAAGCGCATCGTCGCCGTCACCTCCTGCCCGACCGGCATCGCCCACACGTTCATGGCGGCCGAAGGCCTGCAGCAGGCGGCCAAGGCACTGGGCCACGCGATCCGGGTGGAAACCCAGGGCTCGGTCGGCGCGCAGGATGCGTTGAGCGACGGCGAAATCGCTGCCGCCGACCTGGTGCTGATCGCCGCCGACCGCGAAGTCGATCTGTCGCGCTTTGCTGGCAAACGCCTGTTCAAGAGCGGCACCAAGCCGGCGATCAATGACGGCCAGAACCTGATCCGCAAGGCGCTGGCCGAGGCTGGCGTGCAGACCGGCACGGTGGCTTCAGGTCGCACCACCGAGAAGGCCAGGGTCACCGGCCCCTACAAGCACCTGATGACCGGCGTGTCGTTCATGCTGCCGTTCGTCACTGCCGGCGGCCTGCTGATCGCACTGGCGTTCGCGCTCGGCGGCATCTATGCCTTCGACGATGCACACAAGGGCACGCTGGCCTGGTCGCTGTTCCAGATCGGCGCCAAGTCCGGCTTCATGCTGATGGTGCCGGCACTGGCCGGCTACATCGCCTACTCCATCGCCGATCGCCCGGGCATCGCCCCGGGCATGATCGGGGGATTGGTGGCAGTCAACATGGATGCGGGCTTCATCGGCGGCATCCTGGCCGGTTTCATCGCCGGCTACGGCGTGCATTGGATCAACCGTGCGCTGCGCCTGCCGCGCAGCCTGGAAGGCCTCAAGCCGGTGCTGATCCTGCCGGTGCTGGGCACGCTGCTGGTCGGCCTGTTGATGATGTATGTAATCGGTACGCCGGTGGCTGGGCTGCTGGCCTGGCTGACCGACTGGCTGCGCGGCATGCAAGGCAGCAGCGCGATCCTGCTTGGCCTGCTGCTGGGCGGCATGATGGCGGTGGACATGGGCGGACCCGTCAACAAGGCGTCCTACGCCTTCTCTACCGCATTGATTTCCAGCCAGGTCTACACGCCGATGGCGGCGACGATGATCGGCGGCATGACGCCGCCGCTGGGTATCGCACTGGCGACATGGCTGTTCAGTAGCCGCTTCACTGCTGAGGAGCGTGGCACGGCCGGTGCCGCTGGCGTGCTTGGCCTCAGTTTCGTGACCGAAGGCGCGATCCCCTATGCCGCGCGTGATCCGCTGCGCACCATTCCGGCGCTGATCCTTGGTTCTGCCGTGGCCGGTGCGATTTCGATGGCCGCAGGCGTCGAACTGAAGGTGCCGCATGGCGGCGTGTTCGTGCTGCCGATCCCGAACGCAGTCACCCACCTTGGCATCTACCTGCTGGCACTCGTGGCCGGCGTGGCCGTCACTGCGGTCGCGCTGCGCGTGCTCAAGAAGCCGGTCACGGCTCCCACCCTGTAAAAGGAACCCGCCCATGACCTCCCCTTCCCGCCGCCTGCTGCCGACAGTGATCCTGCTGGCCCTGCCATCACTGGCCGCAGCCGCCGACGCGAGCGACGTCTTCGCTCGGAAGCTCGCCTACACCGGCGAAGCGGCCGCCACGCTCGACGGTGGCAAGCGCAGCGGCACGGCCTATGCCGGCCAGCTGATGTTCGGTGCCGACGTGGACCTGGACGCGGCGTTTGGCTGGCGAGGTGCGACGGTCAAGGCCTACGGCATCAACCGCCATGGCACCAATCTCGCCAACAGCAGTACAGGCAACAGCACCTCGGTGCAGGAAATCTACGGCGGCCAGGGCACGCGCCTGGCCAACCTGACCCTCGAACAGAAGTTGTTCAACGACCGGTTGGTGCTGGAAGCAGGGCGCAGCGTCGCCAACATCCACCACCTGGGTTCGGACCTGTGCCAGTACTTCCAGGGCAACTCGGCCTGTGGCAACCCGACCTACGTATTCCGCACCAGCAGTTTCACCTGGTGGCCGGTATCGAGCTGGATGGCCGATGCCACGGCCTGGGTGACGCCCGATGTCTATGTCCGCGTCGGCGCCTACCAGGTTGATCCCAGCCAGGCCGAGGATGGCCAGCATGGCCTGAAGTGGAATACGAACCAGGCCACCGGCTGGATCGTGCCCTACACGATCGGCTGGCGCAGCCCTGCTTCGGCACGACTGAAAGCCCGCTACGAACTCGGTGGTTGGCAGGACAACTCGACCTATCGCGATCCGCTGCGCGATGCCAACGGCATTCCCGCGCTGCTCAGTGGCCAGGAGTACGCGACGCGTCACGGTCGCTCCGGTGCGTTCGCCCGCTTCGAGCAGCAACTCACCAGTGATGGTGCCGGCCGCGGCCTGACCCTTTTCGGTGCGGCGCTCAAGGGCACCTCCGGCCAGTTGATCGAGGATCATTTCCTGCAGGCCGGGCTGGTGCAGAAAGGCACGTTCGCCCGGCGGCCGCAGGACAGCATCGCTTTCGTCGTGACCCAGCAGAAGTACAGCAGCATCGCGCTGGAAGACCTGCACCTCGCCCGCGCCGCCGCCGGTGGCAGCGGCACCCCGCACGGGAGCCAGGTGATGATGGAGCTGAGCTATGGCATCCAGCTCACCCCGCAGCTTCGTGTTGCACCGAACCTGCACTACATCGTGCACCCCGACCAGTTCAATGAGCCCGCACGCCAGCACGACCTGCCGGATGCGCTGATCGCGGGCATGCGGATCGACTGGAACCTGTAGGAAATGTCAGGTGGTCCTGGGGCGCGGCCCGTGTCAGGCACCGGGTCCACGGCCGGTCCAGGCGGCGTACCGACCGCCCGGCACCCGGGTGATCGCCTGCCCTGGCCGGGGTTTCAGGTGCTGTCCGCCGCCCACGCCAGTTCGAATGTCAACGCGAGGCGCTGGCCGGGCTCCAGCCGGTGCGGTGCCAGGGTGTAGCCATCTGGCGGGCCGCTCTGCGGTTCGACACAGGTGGCGTGCGGCGTACCATCGTAGACCACCCAGTGGTCGTGGTCCGACCTCAGCCGCAGGTGCTGGCCTTCGCGTATCAGCGTGACGTCACCGTCGGCGATGAAGCAGTCATCCCAAGGGCCGGTGGTGGGCTCCACGCGGGGCAGCGTGGCAATACCTTCCCTGTCCCGCGGATACATCGAGCGAGGACTGAACAGCAGTCGTTCCGGCTTCCGGAACCAGGGGTGCCAGCCCAGCACCGCCGGCATCGCCTGGCCGCCGGCCTGGACCGAGAGGTCCATCTGCAGGCTGTGAGCCTGCAACTGCAGGTCCAGCACGGCAGCGCCACCGAAAGGCCAGTAGCCGTCGCTCGGCAGCTCCAGCGACAACCGGGCTGCCGCCGCGTCCAAGCGGTCGATCCGCCAGGGTCGCGAGAAACCCACCCCATGGATGGCATGCCCGTCGAAGTTGAGCGGCAGCCGATGCGGCCTGCCGTCAAAATGGAACTGTCCACGGCGGATGCGCCCGGCCCACGGCACCATCGGGTAGCAGCCCCACGCGATCGCCGCCGGGCCTGCCTGCTGCGCATCCACCAGCCATTCCACGCCCTGGTAGCGCAGGTGCGCCACGCGCCCGCCCGCCCCTGCGGCGAACGCAACCTCCAGTTCGCCGCACCTCAGCCAGTGCAGCTCGCCGGCTGGCAGCGGAGCCAGCGCATCATCCACCGGCAGCATCCGCTCAGGCCCCATACGGGTTGATCGTGCGGATGCTTCCGTCCGGCTCCATGTGCAGCGGCGTGCACTTGGCCGAGCGCAGGTGGGTGATGCCGCCGGACATCAGTGCATCGTGATAGAACAGGTACCACTGTCCTTCGAACTGGCAGATGGAGTGGTGGGTGGTCCAACCGACCACGGGGGTGAGGATCACGCCAGCGTAGGTGAACGGTCCATACGGGCTGTCGCCGATGGCGTAGCACAGCTGGTGGGTGTTGCCAGTGGAGTACGACAGGTAGTAGCGACCCTGGTACCTGTGCAGCCACGGACCTTCGAAGAAGCGGCGCGCATGGTCGTCCGCGCGCAGCGGCTGGCCATGCTCATCCAGGATCTGCACTTCGCGGGTGGGTTCGGCCAGCTCGGTCATGCCGGCATCCAGGCGGCCCACGCGCGGGCCCAGCGCCGGTGCGCTGCCCTCGGGCTCCTCGTGGGCCTCGCTGTACTGGTTGTCACGATACTTCTGCAGCTGCCCGCCCCATATGCCGCCGAAGTACAGGTAGTGGCTGCCATCCTCGTCTTCGAACACGGCCGGGTCGATCGAGTACGCACCCTTGATCGGCTCCGGCTGGGGCACGAACGGGCCCTCCGGCCGCGTACCGATCGCCACGCCGATGCGGAACCGGCCCTCGGCATCCTTGGCCGGGAAGTAGAGGTAGTAGCGGCCATCACGGCAGGCGGCATCGGGGGCCCACATCTGTTTCCGGGCCCAGGGCACATCGCGCACATGCAACGCCATGCCGCAATCGACGGCCGTGCCGTCGGGCGTATCCATCTTCAGCACATGATAATCCTGCATGTCGAAGTGGCCACCTTCGTCGTCGAATGGCTGGCCGCCGTCGATGTCGTGCGACGGATAGATGTACAGGCGCCCCTCGAACACATGCGCCGAAGGGTCGGCGGTATAGATGTGGGTCACCAGCGGTTGCGAAATGGCGTGCGCGGTGAGCTGCGCAAGACGGGCTTCGCTGGCCTGGCCGTCTTCGCCGGCAGAGAGGTCGATCATGGTCGTCATCTTGGAGTTACACGGAGGCGTCGGCGGAACGGCGACGCAGGTGGAGGTCCTGCTCGATGCGGGTTTCGGTGCGCTTGTCGATCCTGTAGAAGACCAGCAGCGCCACGGCGAGCAGGAAAGGAAGGGAGCAGTAGACGCTTACGGTCAGGCGGATGCCCTGCACCACGGCCTCAGGCTGCTGCGCCAGGCCGGCCTGGTAGCCGTAGTGGGCGAGGATCGCGGCGACCAGCGCGCCGCCCACGCTGAGGCCGATCTTCAGCCCGCACAGCATCGCCGAGAAGATGATCGCGGTTGCCCGCCGATGGTTCTTCCACTCCGAGTAGTCCGCGACGTCGGCGATCATCGCCCACAGCAACGGGATGGTGATGCCGTAGCAGAAGCCATGCAGCATGAAGGCGCCGAACGCCACCGCCACCGCCGTGGGTGGAAACAGGTAGAAGGCAAGCAGGAACAGGGTCGAGACAAACAGGGCGCCACCGAAGACGTCGCGCTTGCCGAAGCGGTCCGCCAACCGTCGCGATGCGCCGATACCCAGGATCATGCAGAGGATGCCGCACGCGTTGAACAGGCTGAACGCCGAGGTGGCCGCGTCCTTCGGCCAGGTGAACGCCGCGAAGCCGGCGCTGGCCAGCGCAGCATTCAACGCGCTGACCAGGCCGTTGAACCCCGAGTTTTCAAGGAAGCCGGCCAGCGCCGCTTCACTCATGTAGTACTGGAAGTAGTAGATGTAGGTACCGCCTTTCAATGCCAGGTTGATGAACACCAGCACGGTCAGGGCCAGCATCACCTGCCACGGGCGGTTGTGCAGCAGGTCCGACAGGTCCTGCACTATGCCGCCGGTCTGTTCACGCGTCGGCACGATGCGTTCGCGGGTGGTGGCGAACGTGATCAGGAAGAACGCCGTGCCGATGATGGCGAATGCGGTCATGACCTGCTCGAAGCCGCGCACCCGGTCGCCGTCACCCAGGATCAGCACCAGCGGCATCAGCAGCACCTGGATGATGAACTGCGCGATCATCACCGCCACGAAGCGGTAGGCCGAAAGGCTGTTGCGCTGGGCCATGCTGCCGGTCAGCACGCCGCTCAGCGCCGAGTACGGCAGGTTGTTCGCTGCGTACACGCACACCAGCAGCGCGTAGGTGGCCAGTGCATAGATCACCTTTCCGCGCTCGCCCAGGTCCGGCGTGCTGAACGCCAGCAGGGACAGTACGCCAAAAGGAATGGCCGTCCACAGGATCCACGGCCGGAAGCGGCCCCAACGGGTGGACGTCCGGTCAGCCGCGATGCCGATCAACGGCGTGAACACGAACGCACCCAGCAGGCCCACCACGAAGATGATCGTGGCCGCGGTCGCAGCTGGCAGGCGGTAGACGTCGGTGTAGAAGAACGCCAGGTAGGTGATCAGGGTCTGGAAGATCAGGTTGGCGGCGAGATCGCCCAGGCTGTAGCCGAGCTTCTCGCGTACCGATAGCGCGTGTTCAGTGCTTGCCATGCAGCGGACGTCCTGGAAAAGGGATCTGGGCGGAGGCAAATCGATGCCGGCGAGAGCGATCAGTCATGCGCGGACACCACCGTGAACCTGCCCTGCGCGCGTGCATCGGCACTGGACGCCCCCACCCTGACCTCGTAGGCACCGGGCCGCACCTCATACGCGGCGCGCGCTTCGTCATAGTGGCGCAGGGCCTGCGCTGCCTCCAGGGTGAACGTCACCGTGCGGTGTTCGCCCGGGGCCAGATGGATCCGCTGGAAGCCACGCAGCTCCTGCACGGCATCGCCGCTGCCAGCGTGCTCGCGCCGCACGTACAGCTGCACCACTTCGTCACCGCTGCGCGTGCCTGCGTTGGCCACATCGACCGCAACGCCCAGGCGGCCATCGGCCCGGAGCCTGGCTGCATCGAGGCGGAGCGTTCCATAGTCGAACCGCGTATACGACAAGCCGTGACCGAACGGATAAAGCGGCGTGCCGCGGAAGTAGCGATAGGTGCGGCCCTCCATGGCGTAGTCGTCGAATGCCGGCAACGCTTCACCGGCCTTGTAGAACGTCACTGGCAACCGGCCGGCGGGATTGACGTCGCCGAACAGCGCCTGGCCGACGGCGGTGCCGCCGCGCTGCCCGGGGTACCAGCTCATCAGGATCGCCGGCAGATGCGACTGCGCCCAGTCCACGGCGATCGCCGAGCCGCCGGTGAGCACCATCACCACCGGCTTGCCGGTAGCGTGCAGGGCCTCCAGCAGGGTGCGCTGCGGCGCGGGCAACCGCAGGTCGGTACGGTCGCCACCGGCAAAGCCTGGATAGTTGACCGTCATTTCCTCGCCTTCGACATCGCCGGTAAGGCCACCGACGAACACCACCACATCGGCTTCGCGTGCGGCATCGAGCGCTTCATCGAACGGCGCCTTGGCGCCGGGCATGCGCCAGCCCAGGCGCACGCCGGCATCGCGCTCGTCGTCGTAGTACTCCAGCGTCAGCGCGTAGGCACGCCCGGCCTGCAGCTCCAGTTCGATGCCCTCGGCATGCAGGCGATCTGTGTTCACCCAGTGATCGATCACGCGCTTGCCGTCCAGGTACAGGCGGTAGCCATCATCGCCGGCCACCTCCAGCCGGTAGCGGCCGGACACGGGTGGCAGCAGTTGGCCGCTCCAGCGGATGCTGAAGCGGTCGTTCGGGATCCCCTGCCCCGGTGCCGCTTCGCCGCGTGCCAGCAGGTTGTCGGTCGGCGAGCCGCGGTCCCAGCGGAAGCCGATCTGCGCGTCGGTACGCACCAGGGACGGCGTACCGGACAGGTCGGGCGTGCGGAAGTACTCGCCACGCAGGCCACGCTCGGGCGAGTCCGCCGAAGGCCGCAGGAAGGTCGGCTCGATCAACGGCGTGGCACCGGGATCGTCGCGGCCCTCCACCAGGTCCACGCCGCGGGCATAGCGAACCTCGACGCCCTTGGCCGCCTCGCGTATGCCCTGCAGGATCGTGACCGGCGCGGCCGGTGTGCCGAAGTAGTTGCCGAGCAGCGCCATGGTGTCGTCGGCAGTGGGTCCGACCACGGCAATGCGCTTGATGTCGCGTGACAGCGGCAGGATGCCGTCGTTCTTCAGCAGCACCAGCGACGCCTGCGCGGCCTTGAGCGCCAGCGCATCATGGGCCGGGGCTTGGTTCACCGAGGCCGGAATGCGCGCCCAGCGCACCCGCTCCGGCGGGTCGAACATGCCCAGGCGCATCCGTGCGGTGAACAGACGGGTCACCGCATCGTCGATCTCCGCTTCGCTGATCAAACCCTGACGCACGGCTGACGGAAGCGTGGCGTACTCCTGGCCGCATTCCAGCTCGGTGCCATTCCTGACCGCCAGCGCCGCAGCGGCTTCGCGCGTGGTCACGATATGGTGGTGCTTCCAGATGTCGACGATGGCCCAGCAGTCCGAGACCACGTAGCCCTTGAAGCCCCAGTCGCGTCGCAGCACATCGCGCAGCAGGAAACGGCTGGCACTGGCGGACTCGCCGTACACGCGGTTGTAGGCGCCCATCACAGCATCGACGTCGCCCTCCTTGACCAGCGCCTCGAATGCCGGCAGGTAGGTGTCATACAGGTCGCGCCGGCTGGGCCGTGCATCGAAGTGATGGCGGTCGGCCTCCGGCCCGCTGTGCACGGCCAGATGCTTGGCGGTGGCGTCCAGCTTGCGGTAGACGGGGTCGTCGCCCTGCAGGCCACGTACGAAGGCCACGCCCATGCGCGCGGTGAGGTACGGGTCCTCGCCATAGGTTTCCTGTCCGCGGCCCCAGCGCGGGTCGCGGAAGATGTTGACGTTCGGCGACCAGAAGGTCAGCCCCTGGTAACGGCCGTGCGCGCCTTGGCGGAGGAACTGGTGGTGCTTTGCGCGGGCCTCATCGCTGATCGTCGTGGCCACCTGCCCCATCAACGGCACATCGAAGGTCGCGGCCAGGCCGATCGCCTGCGGAAAGACCGTGGCCTGCCCTGCCCGTGCCACGCCATGCAGTCCCTCATTCCACCAGTCGTAGGCGGGCACACCCAGGCGTTCGATTGCCGGCGCGGCGTTCTGCATCTGCGCGGCTTTCTCATCCAGCGTCATCTGCGCGACGAGTGAGGCAGCCCGTTGCTCGAAGCTGGCCGAAACGTCCAGCCAGGGCCGCGGCGCGGCTGCGGATGCGGCCGCCGCGATGCAGGTCAGAACGAACACAGTGAGCCCGCGGCGCAATGTGCGGCGACGGGCGTTGGACGACAGCGACAGCCTCATTTGCTTCTCCCGGTGCGCTCATCGCGCGCGAAGGGACCCAGCAGTGCGCCTACGAAGCCGCCTGCCCGGTCCGTGCTCAGAACGGTGCCATCCACCTTGCCTGCAAGCAGTTGCCAGCCCTGCCCGTCGCCGGTATCGAACGAGAACGCGTAGTCGCCCTCGTTGCCGGCGATCTTCAGGCGCAACGCATCCGGTGCCCGCACCTCGCGGGTCGCCACGATGCGCGTACTGCCACCGCCATCACGAACTTCCAGGAAGAGCGAAAGTCGCTCGTCCGGAAGGCTGCGAACGCCAAGGAAGTACCAGTACGCCTCGCTCTGGAACGCCGCCAGGCCGGCCGCCACGCCAGGCCCCGGCCGGCTCATCGCGGCGCTCGCCTCGAAGCGCAGGTGCTGCTGGCGTCGGCCAAGGAACGCGGGATTGCGCAGCGTGTCCAGATCCTCGGCAAGCGGGTGCACGGCCAGCATTCCCGGGCGCGTGGCCAGGTCGGCCCAGGCGTGCTTGGGCACCCGCACGCGCAGCCACTGGCGATCGAGCCTCGGTCCATCGAAGTTGTCGCGCTCGACGAAGTTGCCGGTCGAGGGGGCCTGGGATGCCTCGCCCTGCATCCACGACGGCGCCTTGACCACGTAGGGGATGGGCTGGTCGGCCGGCAGGATCCGTGGCCAGCCGTCCTGCCAGCGCACCGGCAGCAGATAGGTCTCGCGCCCGGTGTTGTAGTGCCGCGTCTGATAGTTGCGGCTGGCCAGGAACACCGCCCACCACGAACCGTCCGGGCCTTCGACCAGGTCGGCATGGCCGGCATTGGTGATCGGTAGCGGTCGGTCGTCGGGCAGCTCGCGCTGGGTCAGGATCGGATTGCCCGCGTAGGGGTCATACGGGCCCCACACGGTGCGGCTGCGCAGCACCACCTGGGAGTGCTGCGGCCCGGTGCCGCCTTCGGCATCGGACAGGTAATACCAGCCCTGGCGCTTGTAGATGTGGGGTCCTTCGATCCAGATCGGGTTCTTCGCCGGCTCCACGCCCGCGTCGACCAGCACCCGGCGCGGCCCGACCGGCTTGAAGGCAGCCAGATCGATCTGCTGCATCCAGATGGCGCGGTGCCCGTCGTAGCGCGGCGGGCCGGGCGGTGCATCGTTGTTGACCAGGTACACCTTGCCGTCGTCATCGAAGAACAGTGATGGATCGATGCCATCGATGCCGGGCAGCCAGTGCGGATCGGACCACGGACCGGCCGGGTCGCGCGCGGTGGCAATGAAGTTGCCACCACTGTCGGTGGCCGTGGTCACCACGTAGAAGACCCCATCGTGGTATTCGATGGTGGGCGCGAAGATGCCGCGCGAGACGCTCAGCCCGTCGAAATCCAGCTGCGTGGCGCGGTCGATCACGTTGCCGATCTGCTTCCAGTGAACCAGGTCGGCACTCTCGAACACCGGAATGCCCGGGAAATAGGTGAAGCTGGAATTGACCAGGTAGAACCGGCCGTTCGCGCTCACGATGCTGGGATCGGCATGGAAGCCGGCCAGCACCGGATTGCGGTAGTGGCCGACCGGCAGCGGCGTGTCGAAGGCCGCGTCGTGGCCGCGGTATTCGAACCAGTCGAAGTACACCGGCGGTGCGTCCGGCGGCGCGCTGGCCGGGCTGGTTGCGGCCGACAGCAGGAGTGCCGCCGCCAGCAGGTGGCGCGCCATCGACCTCAGGCCGGCCCTGTCGCGGACCGGAGGGGACTGCTTGGACAACGTCATCATCGTCGCGTCTCGGCTTCGGCAATGGGAAGTTCGAACGGGCCTGCCGGTGCCCCGCTGCGGTCGCGTAGCGTGCACACCGGGCCATCGGCCCAGCAATAGCGGACATGCGTTGCGTGCGTCGACAGCGGGCCGCGCAGCAGGATCCGGCGCCCATCCAGTTCGGCGTCGCCGTAGTCGCAGTGGCGGGTATCACCCCTGGTCCCGCACAGTTCAAAACCAATCGGACGCAGCGCGCCGGTCGCGGTGAGCACGCCTTCGACATCCTCGAACGCAATGGCCACGCCAGCGGGCGTCCGCACGGCCGTTACCGCTCGCGGACCCGACGGCGCCACGTCCTGCTTGCCGTACACCACGTGGCGCGCCACGCGCGCCAGGCGGCGCCCGAGCTCCTGCTTGTTCGGCGGATGGATGTCGTAGGCGTCGCCGATGTCGATGGCAATGGCGAGCCCGCTCCGCGCATCCTCGGCGGCGACGCGCCGCTGCGCCTCACGCACCTGCGCCCAACCGCTGGCGGCGGGCACAACCGGCGGCTGGCCGTAGCCGGCCAGCTGCACCAGCAGCAGTGGCGTGCGCGCACCGAACTGCCGCCGCCAGTCCTCGCGCAGCGCACGCAACCGCATCGCATACGCCGCACCATCGCTGGTGTTCGATTCACCTTGATACCAGAGCATGCCGCGCAGCCCGAAGCCCCCGAGCGGTGCGATCATCCCGTTGTACAGCGTCGACAGCCCGGTGGCGGCCTGCCATGGCGCGAAAGGCGGCGCCTGCTGGCCCGCCGCCACCCGGTATTTCCAGAGGCCCTGCAGTGCCACGCGCTCGCCGTTGTCGAACTGCAGGCCGTATGCCGTTGAGGGGCCGGCCAGGCCGCCTTCGCCGTAGGTGTCCAGCACGTTGACCGCAATGCTGTTGGATCCCGCCTTCAACAGGCCACTCGGCAACGGATAGCGCCTCTGGCCGGCGCCGTACTGGCTGCCGACGGCGACCCCGTTCACCCAGGTCACGTCCACCTCGTCGGCCGATGCCAGCTCCAGGGTCGCGCCGCGTGCAGCCTGTTCAGCGCTCAGCACCACCTGCGTGCGATACCAGACCATGCCGTTGTAATCGGCAAGCGCGGGCTCGTTCCACCGCTCCCATGCGCCCAGTGTGGCCGGTGCGTGCGACCATGCGCGGTCATCGGTATCCGCGCGCCAAGGTGCGTCGCCCGGCAGCGCCCCTTCGCGCGTCTCCCACCAGTGCTGCCAGTGGCGGCCCCAGGCTGCGCGTGCCTCCAGCGGATCACGGGCAGAGCGCGCGAGAATATCGAGGGCGTCGTCCATGCCACCTTGCCCGCGCAGTGCATCGGTACTGGTCCAGGCCTCGATCCGCGAGCCGCCCCACGCTGCCTGGATCAGCCCCATCGGTACGGTAACCGTGCGCTGCAGTTCGCGGGCGAAATAGAAGCAGGCTGCAGAGAAACCGCGCACCGAATCGGGCGTTGCCCGCGTCCATCCAGGGTCACCCTTGAAGCTCTCCTGCGCCTGCACGGCCGCGTCCTTCGGCACGCTGAACAGCCGGATCCGTGGCAGCGTGGCCGAGGCGATCTCGCTGGCTGCGTTGAGCGAGCGCCAGACCGGCAGCTCCATGTTCGACTGCCCCGCGCACAACCAGACGTCGCCGACCAGAAGATCCCGCGCCGTCTCACGCCGGGTCCCGGCGGTTGCCTCGAGGGTGTACGGGCCGCCTGCGGCGATGGCGGGGAACATGGCCTGCCAGCGGCCTGCCCTATCGGCCTGTGTGGCCACCGCCTGGCCCGCGAAGGTGGCCGATACCGCCTGCCCAGGGCTTGCCTGGCCCCAGACGGTGATCGGCCGGTCGCGCTGCAGGACCGCATGGTCCTGGAACAGCGGGTGCAGCAAACCCGTCGTTTCGCCGGCCGCCACCGGTGCGGCAAGCCACGCCAGGACCATCAACGCCGCCGCGCGCGCGGACCATCCGAACCGGTTCATCGCCCATCTCCGGGTGCGAAAGGAAACTGCAACGCCTGGTAGTACGACAACGGCTGTGGCGGTGGCCGTTCTCCCGCCGGCAGCGGTCGGCCGCTGACTGACTGGAAGTACGCCACACTGGCATCGCGCCACCACTGCGCTTCCTCGCGCTGGATCCGCAGGAACGCCGCCACCTGCTGGTGCCGCTGCGGATCGATCCGATCGCGCAGGCCCGCCCAGGTCGCCTGCATCGACTGCACCTGGCGCACACCCCGCGAATAGCGCCCGACCAGTTCGTCCCACAGCGTCCTGCCCGAGCGCATGCGGCGGTCCCACGGCACGTGATGGAACCACAGCAGCAGCGACTCGGGCACCCGCGCCGGATCGCCATAAACCCCGGCAACCGGCGGGAAGTACTGCCCCACGGCGTTGCTTCCGCTTGCGCTGCGGTCAAAACCGATGCCGTTGCGGTCTGCACGGTGGTAGTAGACCGACGTCCAGTCCGCACGCGGGCCGCCGTCCACCCAGGGGCCGGGACCGTAGTGATGGCCGCGTGCCATGAGGTGATGCAACCCAAGCGGCGTCATGTAGTCCACTGCCGCCTCGCGCGAGTCCATCATCATCCGCACGATCGGGCCGGTCACCTGCGGGTCGGGCGAGAAGGTCAGCGCGGCCCAGTCCTCGGCAATGCCGCGCGCGGACTGCTGCGGATTCCATGCCAGTCGCCCGAACGCGTACCAGTTGGCCTGGTCGAAATGCGAGCCGCTCCAGGTGCGGTCTACGCCAATGTTCGCAACGCCGGCGATGCCGGTCAGTGCATGACCTTCCAACGAGCCGTCGATCACGCGGGCGACCGTGGAGCCCTCGCCACGTGCATGGGTGTCGGCCTGCAGCACTTCTTCGTAAAGCGTTCCCAGGTACACCAGGTGCGTCGCAAAACCCAGGTACTCCTTGGTGATCTGCAGTTCCATCATCAGCGGCGTGCGTGGCATGGCGCCGAACAGCGGATGGAACGGCTCGCGCGGCTGGAAGTCGATGGGACCGTTCTTCACCTGCACGATCACGTTGGGGCGGAAGGCACCGTCCAGCCCGACAAACTCGCTGTACGCCTGCTTGGCGCGATCTTCGGGAACCTGGTGCGAGTACACGAAGGCGCGCCACATCACTACGCCGTTGTAGGGCGCCAGTGCCTCGGCCAGCAGGTTGGCGCCGTCGGCATGGGAACGACCGTAATCCTGCGGGCCGGGTTGCCCCTCCGAGTTCGCCTTGACCAGGAAACCGCCAAAATCCGGAATGCGCGCATGGATCTCATCGACCTTGTCGCGCCACCAGCGCCGCACAGCCGGATCCAGCGGATCAGCCGTTGCCAGGCCGCCAAGCTCGATCGGCGCACTGAAGCGCGCGCTCAGGTAGACCCGGATGCCATAGGGCCGGAACAGGTCGGCCAGCGCGGCGGCCTTGGCCAGATAGGCCGGCGACAGGCTCAGCGCACTGGCATTGACGTTGTTGAGGACGGTGCCGTTGATGCCGAGCGAGGCGTTGGCACGGGCGTAGTCGGTGTAGCGCGGGTCACGCCACTGCGGCAACGTCTGCCAGTCCCACAGCGAGCTGCCTGCATAGCCACGCTCGACGTAACGATCCAGGTTGTCCCAATGGTTGAGCACACGCAGTGCGACCTGCGGCGACTCATGCACATCCAGCGCCTGCAGTGGGGTGCCACGCTGCATCAGCCGCAGCAGATGGAACATGCCATACAGCACGCCGACATCCTGGCGTGCCGCCACAAGCAGCACATCGCGCGCCTCGATCCGGACCCGGCGGATCAGGAAGCCCTCGTCGCCCAACGTGGCGATCTCGTTGCCGTACGCGGCGACGAGTGTCGAGGATTGCGGCGTGCCCAGCACCAGGGCACGCTCGGTACTGATTGCCGTTCGCATTGGCGGCGACGCTCCCAGCAATCCAGGGAGGCTGCGCGCAAGCTCGTCGCGGGTGGCGCGCTGCATTGGCGTGCGATCCGGGGCCACCACTTCGGCCAGTTGCCGCCGGTAATCGGCAGCGACCGTTGCGGCAACCGGCTGGTAGCGCATCCACAGCGCATAGCCATCCTCCGCCCGTGCCCCGCCAACACAGGCCAGCAGCACGAGCAGGGCCCACAGGTGCGTGCCGACAGCGCGCAACAACGGCGTTAACATGCGCCTTTGTAGACTACGTCCGGGCCCGGGGCAGCGCATCATCGTCCTTCGCACCCGCGCGGCAGCGCCACCAAGAACAAAGGGATCGTGCATTGGACAAGCCGAAGAAATCGGTTCGCCGCAGAACCGCAGGCGTGACGATCGACGAGGTTGCGGCCCTTGCCGGCGTTTCGCCGATGACCGTGTCGCGGGTAATCAACCAGGGCAAGGTGCGCGACGTCACCCGCGAGCGCGTGCTGCGCGCCGTGCGTGAGCTGGGCTATACGCCCAATCTTGCCGCCAGTTCGCTGGCCGCTGCACAGCACACGCGCATTGCGCTGATCTACACCAACCCCAGCGGCGCCTACCTGCGCGAACTGCTGGTGGGCCTGCTGCGCGTCGCCTCCAGTTCCGCCATCCAGCTGGTCATCGACTACTGGGACAACCTGGATGCCGAATCCGAACGCAGGGCGGCGCGTGCGCTCGCCGGACGCGTCGACGGGGTGATCCTGCCGCCGCCGCTGTGCGAATCGCAGGCCGCCGTAAGCGAACTGGTCAAGGCTGGCATTCCGGTGGTGGCCATCGCATCGGGTCGCCTGAGCGAGGCCCTGTCCTGCGTCCGCATCGACGATTTCAGTGCGGGCAGGGAAATGACCGATCACCTGCTCCGGCAGGGACACACCCGCATCGGTTTCATCCGTGGGCGCGATGACCTGAGCGCAAGTGCGCTCCGCTACGACGGCTTCGTCACCGCCCTGCGCGAGGCCGGGCTGGCGGTGGAGCCCGGCCTGGTCCAGCACGGTGACTACACCTACCGGTCCGGCCTGGCTGCGGCCGAGAAGCTGCTGTCCCAGCGCCGGCCACCGACCGCGATTTTCGCCAGCAACGACGACATGGGCGCCGCCGCCATCTCCGTGGCGCATCGGCGCGGGCTGGAAGTGCCACGCGACCTGTCGGTGGTGGGTTTCGATGACACCTCGGCCGCCACCACCGTGTGGCCGGAACTGACCACAATCCACCAGCCCATCGCCTCGATGGCCAACGCGGCCATCGACATCCTGCTGCGCACCATCCGCCGTCCTGCGGGGGACGCAACGGTGCTGCGCGAACATGTGATGCCGTATCGGCTGATCGCACGCGGTTCGGTAGCCGCACCGCCCACGCGCCGGTAGCGAAGGCCCCGCCCTCATGCCTGCGCCTGCGCAGTAGGCGGCAGGGTGCCGGTCAGGCCGGCAGCAATCATGCGCCGCATCCAAGGGCGACCTCGGCTTCGTTCAGTGCGCCCAGCGCGACGCGTGACACGGAGATCGTCATCGCATCGGCCGTCACCACCGACCACGGTCGGTCGATCGCGTCCAGCTTTGCACCCGCCTTGGCCAGGCACTTCAGCGGCACGCCAACGCGCTTCCACTGGCCTTGTGGAAGCGCCGCCAGCGACGGCCCGATGGCGATGCGTGCCGAGCAGCCCACGCCGCAACCGACCGACAGCCATGCCTCACCCTCCGGCGCAGCGTCCACGCGCAGCGTGGTCAGCAGCATCAGGTCACCGTTGGATTCGCGCTGCAGGTCCAGCGCCGTGTGCGAGTGCAGTGCAGCAACGGCCTCGCCCTTGCCCGACCAGGCCAGGCGTCGCCCATCCTCCTGCGCCAGATGATCCACGCCGGTGATCTTCAGCCGATCATCGGGCAATGCGTCCGGCACGCGGGTCACGGTCAGGCCCTGGCCTGCGCCCTGCTCAAGGCGCAGCGCCATGCCGGGGCCTGCATCACCGCGCGCGAAGAACACGCCGGTCGCACCCTCGTTGCCGGTCACACCCGATGCCTCCGGCAGCGCGGCCAGGTCGCCGTTGTCGGCGTAGGTCAGGCCGAAGCCGAACGCAAACAACGGATCGTAGTCCTTCTGGCCGACGTTGTTGGCGTACTGGGTGGCGGTGCGCGGCCAGCTGAAACTGAGCTTGCTCTTGAAATCGTGCTGCACCCGGCCATCGCTCCCGCGCAGCAGTACATCGGCAATGCCGGCGCCTTCCGAGCCCGGCAGCCACGCGGCCACGAAGGCATCGGCGGCATTGATTTCCCGGTTCACCCAGAGCGGCCGCCCGCTCAGGAAGACCGCGACGACCGGTATGCCATCGGCCTTGAGCCGCTTGAGCAGCGCCAGATCCGTTTCGTTGCCGGGCTTGTAGGCCAGCGTCGGCCGGTCTCCCTGGAACTCGGCATAGGGGTCTTCGCCAAACACCACCACCGCCACGTCGGGTTTCACTGCATAGCGACCGTCAACGGCAAGCACGGCTTCACCACCGGCCGCCCTGGCCTGGTGCGCGATGCCCTCATAGATGGAGTCCGCATTGGGGAAGTCCTTGCGGGTGGTGCCGGTGCCCTGCCAGTTGAGCGTCCAGCCCCCGGCCTGCTTGCCGACATCGTTGGCACCGTCGCCGGCCACGAGGATCCGCTGCTTCGGCGACAGCGGCAGGACGCCGTTCTGGTTCTTCAGCAGGACCAGCGATTCGCGCACGGCCTGCCGGGCCACCGCGCGATGTGCCGGCGCGCCGATCAGTGCGAACTGCCCGCCAACGGCCCGCGTGGACGGCCTGCCGGCCTCGAACAGCCCCAGGCGGAACTTGACCCGCAGGATCCGGCGCACCGCATCGTCCAGGCGCTGCGGCGTTATCCGGCCGTCCTTCACCGCAGCCAGCGTCGTCTCGTAGAAGCCTTTCCAGCTGTCCGAGGCCATCGCCATGTCCAGGCCCGCGTTGATCGTGGCCGGGCAGTCCGTGGTGGTGCAGCCCTTGACCTGGCCATGACCATTCCAGTCGCCCACCACGAAGCCACCGAAGTTCATGCGTCCCTTGAGCACATCGGTGAGGTAGTGCCGGTGCCCGTGCATCTTTTCACCGTTGACGCTGTTGAACGATGCCATCGCGGTCTGCGCGCCGGCGGCGATGGCCGGCGGGTATCCGGCGGCGTGGATGCGTACCAGGTCCGGCTCACTGATGCGGGTGTCGCCCTGGTCCTTGCCGTCGGTGGTGCCGCCATCACCGAGAAAGTGCTTCACCGAGGCGATCACATGGCGGCCATCGAGGAACTCCGGTGTTCCCACCCTGCCCTGCAATCCCTCCACCATGGCGCCGGCATAGCTGGCCACCACCTCGGGCGATTCCGAGTAGCCCTCGTAGCTGCGGCCCCAGCGATCATCCTGGGGTACCGCAACGGTCGGCGCGAACGTCCACTCCATGCCGGTGACGCGGGTTTCCAGCGCGGTGATGCCACCGATCTTCCGCAGCAGCTCCGGATTGCGCGTGGCGCCCAGCCCGATGTTGTGCGGGAACAACGTGGCGCCAATGATGTTGCTCTGCCCGTGCACGGCATCGATGCCGAACAGCAGCGGGATGGCCTTGCCGCCTTTCGACGTGTCCATGGACGCGTCGTAAAAGGCGTCTGCCAGCGCCAGCCACTCGGCTGGCGACGCATCGTAGCGGCCACCGGGGTCGGAATTGCCACCGGCCAGGATCGAACCAAGGCGGTAGCGCCGCACGTCATCGGGGGTGAGGCTGGCAATGTCGCCCTGCACGAGCTGGCCGACCTTTTCCTCCACCGTCATGCCGGCCATCAGGTCGGTGATCCGCTTCTCCAGAGCAGGATCCGCGGCCAGTGGCCAGGTGACCTGCGGCCACGGGGCGCTGGCGGTTCCCGCAGTGGCGGCGGGCCGGTCCTGGCCGTGGCAACCGAGCAATCCCAGCATCACTACTGCGAGCAGCATGCCGCTGCGGGATACGGAGGTCTGCGATGTCATGGCGCTCATCCTTCCATCTGCTCCAGTTCCTTGCCCTTGGTCTCGTGCACATGCCGGACCACGAAAATCACCGAGATGATCGCCGCCACCAGGTAGATGCCGTAGGTGGCCGCCAGCCCGGCCGCGGCCAGCAGCATCGGGAACGTCACCGTCACCACGAAGTTGGAGGTCCATTGCGCTGCGCCGGCGACCGCCAGTGCCGAACCGCGGATCTGGTTCGGGAACATCTCGCCCAGCATCACCCACATCACCGGCCCCCACGACAGGTTGAAGAACACGACATAGGCATTGGCCGCCACCAGCGCCAGCGTGCCCATGCGCCCGGGTAGCTGCAGATGCCCGTCGGCCAGTGAACCACTTGCAAACGCGACCACCACCAGTGCAAGCGACAGCGACATCCCGGCCGAGCCGAACCAAAGCAGGGGCTTGCGGCCGATCCGGTCGATCAGCAGCACCGTGACCACGCAGGCACCGATGCTCAGCGCGCCGGACAGCACGTTGATCAGCAGCGCGTCGTTTTCGGAAAAGCCGACCGCCTGCCACAGCACGGCGCCGTAATAGAACACCACGTTGATGCCGACCAGCTGCTGGAAGCAGGCCAGCCCGACGCCGACCCACACAATCGGGCGGATCCGCCCGGTCGCCCGGCTCTTCAGATCGGACAGGCGCGGGCGATGGTGGTCGTTGGACAGCGAGGCATCGATCTCTTCGAGCGTGGCGCGGGCCTTGTCGTTGCCGAGCAGCCGGGTGAGCACGCGCAGCGCGTCGTCCTTGCGCCGCTTGACCACCAGGTAGCGCGGGCTCTCAGGAATGGTCAGCAACAGCAGCAGGAACACCAGCGATGGCGCGGCCTGCATCCAGAACATCCAGCGCCAGGCAGCCTGCCCGGCCCACAGCGGCTCGGTCGACGCGCCCGCTGCGGCCGCCAGCAGGTAGTTGGACAGGAAGGCAGCGGTGAGCCCGGTGATGATCGCGATCTGCTGCACCGTGGCCAGGCGGCCGCGATAGCGGGCCGGAGCGACCTCGGCAATGTAGGCCGGCGAGATCACGCTCGCCGCGCCTACCGCGAACCCACCCACCACCCGCGCCGCAATGAACCAGCCCGACGAGGCCGCCGCCCCGGCACCGAGTGCCGACAGCAGGAACATCACCGCCGACAGGATCAGCACGTTGCGACGGCCGAGGCGGTCGGCCAGGCGGCCGGCACTGAACGCGCCCACCGCACAGCCCAGCAGCATCGACGCGATCTCGAACCCCTGCATCCATTCACCGGACCGGAACGCCTGGTGCAGGCCGTCCTGGGTGCCGTTGATCACGCCGCTGTCGAAGCCGAACAGAAAACCGCCAATCGTCGCTACCACGCTGATCAGTACGATCAGCCGGGTGTTCTCACCGCTGCCTGCTGCCTGGTTCATTCCCGTCCCCTTGAGTGCACCGTTGCCGCGCTCAGCGCAGCAGGTACTGGTTGAGCAGGTTTTCGTAACGCTCCTGCTTGCCGCTGGCCTGGTGCGGTTCGCCGAGGCGGGCGGCCAGGCCCGCCAGGTCCGGCAGGCTGAGCGCGCCACGCTCGAACTCCTGGCCGGCGCCGCTGTCGAAACTCGCGTAGCGCTCCTTGCGCCATTGCTCCCAGGGCGACTCGGTCAGCAGTGCATGGGCAACCTCCAGCCCGCGTGCGAACGCATCCATGCCGCCGATATGGGCAATGAACAGATCCTCAAGGTCGGTCGACTCACGGCGCACTTTGGCATCGAAGTTCAACCCGCCCTCCAGCCCGCCCTGGCGCAGCACGACCAGCATCGCACCCACCGTGTCGTACAGATCGCTGGGGAACTGATCGGTGTCCCAGCCGTTCTGCGCGTTGCCGCGGTTGGCATCGATGCTGCCGAGCAGGCCATGGTCGGACGCAACCTGCAGGTCGTGCTCGAAGGTGTGCCCGGACAACGTGGCGTGGTTGGCTTCGATGTTGAGCTTGAAGTCCTTGTCCAGCCCATGCTCCTTCAGGAAGCCCACCACCGTGGCACTGTCGAAGTCGTACTGGTGCTTCATCGGCTCCATCGGCTTGGGCTCGATCAGGAAGTTGCCCTTCAGGCCGATGCTGCGGCCGTAGTCGCGGGCCATGGTGAGGAAGCGTGCGAAATGTTCGATCTCGCGCTTCATCTGGGTATTGGCCAACGACGCATAACCTTCGCGTCCGCCCCAGAAAACGTAGTGCTCGCCGCCGAGTTCGACCGTGGCCTCCAGCGCGGCCTTGACCTGCACCGCTGCGCGCGCGACCACCGCGAAGTCGGGGTTGGTCGATGCGCCGTTCATGTAACGCGGGTGCGAGAACAGGTTGGCCGTGCCCCACAGCAGCTTGACGCCGGTGGCCTCCTGGCGCGCCTTGGCCAGGGCCACCATGTGCGAGAGGTTCTTCTGGTACTGGCCGATGTCGTCGGCATCCGGCGCCAGGTCGATATCGTGGAAGCACCAGTACGGCACGCCCAGCTTGGTGAAGAACTCGAACGCCGCGTCCACCTTCGCTTCGGCCGTGGCCAGTGGCGAGGCTGCCTCCCACGGGAACTGCCGGGTACCCGGGCCGAACGGATCGTGCCCGGCATTGCAGAAGGTGTGCCAGTAGCACACGGCGAAGCGCAGATGCTCCTGCATGGTCTTGCCACCGATGACCCGGTTTGCATCGTAGACCTTGAAGGCAAGCGGATTGTCCGAGCCCTTGCCCTCGAACGGAATGCGGCCGACGCCGGGGAAGTACTCCTTGGCGCCGATGAAGGGCTGCGTGCTCATGGTGCGTGCTCCTGTCGTTGTACGGGGTGTCGTGGAGGAGCCATCAGCCGCGCTGCAGCGGCGTGATGGCATCAAGATGGCTGAGGAAGCGTGCGTAGGCCCGTGCATAGGCATCGCTGCGGGCCGGATACGGCCGTGCGGACAGCGCGGGATCGACGGTGACGTGGCGCGCGGTGATGTCGCTGATCGAGGTGGCGTCTCCCTGCGCCCGGGCGAGCGCCCACAGCGCCTGCAGTGCCGCACCAAACGCCGCGCCTTCGGCCTGCACCGGGACGTCCACCGGCAGGCCGAACACATCAGCCACCAGCTGACGCCAGGCCGCGCTGTTGCTGCCACCGCCGGTGAGCACGATGCGATCGAACTGCATGCCCGCGCGGACGAAGGCGTCGTAGCCGTACTTCAGGCTGTAGGTCGCGCCCTCCATGGCGGCGCGGTAGAGGTGCGCCGGGGTGAAATTGGCAATGTCCAGGCCAGCCAGCACGCCCTTGCCGAGCGGCAGGTCTGGGGTACGTTCGCCATTGAGGAACGGCAGCATCACCAGCCCCCCTGCGCCCGGCGGCGTCGCGTGGAGGTGCGCATCGCCGTCGCGGGTGCTGAAACCGAAGGCGCTGGCCACGCGTTCGGTGGCTACGGTGCAGTTCATGGTGCAGATCAGCGGCAGCCAGCCACCGGTGGACGAGCAGAACGCCGCCCACGCGCCGTCCGGATCGATCATTGGCGAGCCGGAATACGCAAACAGCGTTCCGGAGGTTCCCAGGCTCATCGCCAGCCGCCCTTCCGTGACGCAGCCGGTGCCGATTGCCGCCATCATGTTGTCGCCGCCACCAACGGCAATCTTCACGGCCGCCGGCAGCCCCAACTCGGCCGCGGCCTTCGGCGCGATATCGAACAGGGCATCGGGTGCTGCGATCGGCGGCAGGCAGGCGGCAAGATCACGATCAGGATCGGTGGCGCGCAGCAGTTCCTGCGACCAGGTGCGTGTGCGCACGTCCAGCCAGCCGGTTCCGGACGCATCGCCAAGCTCGCAGAACCGCTGCCCGGTCAACACGAAATTCAGGTAGTCGTGTGGCAGCAGGATGGTCGCCAGCCGCGCATAGGCGTCGGCACGGTGGATCCGGGTCCAGGGCAGCTTGGACGCTGTGTAGCCGGCCAGGATCGGGTTGCCCGCCAGCGCGATGGTCCGTTGGAACCCGCCCACGGCGTCCATGATCTGGATGCATTCGGCCGAGGTGCTGGTGTCGCACCACAGCTTGGCCGGCGCCAGTACCTCGCCAGCATCATCAACCGGCACGAACCCATGCTGCTGCCCCGATACCGCCAGTGCGACGATGCGAGCGCGCAGCGAGGGGTCGATCCTGGCAAAGCAGTCGCGCAGGGCCGACACCCAGTCGGCAGGCGCCTGTTCACGGCTGCCGTCGGCACCGCTGTCCAGCGCGAGCGGCACGCTGGCCGAGGCCACCACCACCTGCGTCCGCGGGTCGTAGACCAGCACCTTCAGGCTCTGCGTCCCTGCATCGATCCCTGCAACCAGACCCATCGAAACCGCCTCCGATCAAAAAAAGGTAGCGCTAACATTCCGTGGACTCAAAAAGGGGGCGTGGTGTCCGGCCCCCTCGTTGCCACCGCGCGCGTCATCGCCAGCGGTGTTGCCGCACTGTAACCAGCTGCAGCGGAAAAAGCGTGCTGCAACGCAAAACCCTGTTACGCGCTTGCTGCCGTCGAACGCCACACGTCCACGCCGGACCTGCAGTACTGCGCGATGAACTCCGCCTGCGCCGGCATCTGCGCGGCAGCCTGCTGCACGGGCTGCTGGATGCCCTTCAACAGGGTGCGCAGATCGGCGTCGCTCACGGCCCGCGCCAGCGGGTGGGCGGGACCCGGCGCGATGCCCTGCCCGAGCAGCACGCTGGTCCAGGATTCCACGCGGAAAACCTCGCCGGGGTCCTGCCACGCATGTGCACGCTCGCGCCACGCGCTCAGCCGCTGCTGCAGCGATTCGGGCACGCGCATTTCGCGACACGCCTTCCACATCGGTTCGGTGCGCTGCGTTGCGTGGTAGTGCAGGATGATGAAGTCGCGCACGTGCTCCATTTCCTGGCGGCTGACATCGTTGTACAGCTTCACCAGCGACGCACTGATGCCGTCGAACGGGAACAGCTGGATCAGGCGCACTACCGCGCTGATCGTCAGATGGATGCTGGTCGACTCCAGCGGTTCGATGAAGCCGCTGGCCAGCCCGAGCGACACCACGTTCCTGTTCCAGGCCTTCAGCCGACGCCCGCTGCGGAACGGCACCTTCCATGGATCGCGCAAGGGTGGAGCCCCGGCATCGCACAGCAGCTTCGCTGCGGCCTCGTCATCGGACAGGTGGCGGCTGTCATACACCAGCCCGCAGCCAACGCGGTGCTGCAGCGCGATGTGCCAGCGCCACCCCGCTTCGTGGGCGATCGCACGGGTATAGGGCACCGGCGGCGCCACCGCTTCGGTCTGCACCGCCACGGCACGGTCGCACGGCAGCCATTCGTGCCAGTCCTCGTAGCCGGTGCCCAGCGTCTGCTCGATCAGCAGGCCACGGAAGCCGGTGCAGTCGATGAACAGATCGCCCTCGATCACCTGGCCGTCGTCCAGTACCAGCGCCTGCACCGAACCGTCGTGCACGTGCTGCCTGACCTGGGCGATCCTGCCTTCGATCCGGCGCAGGCCGTGGGCCTCAGCCCTGCGGCGCAGGAACCGCGCATACAGGCTGGCATCGAAATGATACGCATAGCTGGCCTGCGGCTGGGTGTGCAGCGAGAAGCGGTCGCCATGCGATGCGATGCTCTCCAGGCTGAAGTCGCCCAGCTCCGAGGGCATGCCGCGGCGCAGGCTGTCCAGCCAGAAGTGATGGAAGGGTGCCGCCCAGGTGCCGTGGCCGATGGTGCCGAACGGATGGAAGAAGCGATCCCCCGGCAGGCGCCAGTTCTCGAACGAGATCGACAGCTTGAAGGTGCCGGCCACCGCGCGCAGGAACTCCTGCTCGTCGATCTGCAGGAAGCGATGGAAGGTGCGGATCGGCGGCACGGTGGACTCACCGACGCCGACCGTGCCGATCTGCTCGGACTCGACCAGCGTGATCTGCAGCTGGTCACGGAACTGATGCGCCAGCGCGCAGCCGGCCAGCCATCCCGCCGTACCGCCACCGGCAATGACCACCTTGCGGATGCGCCCTGCAGGCGTGCTCTGGGTATCCAACACGGTGCCCTCTCTCAACGGTTGAGCCTGCCCAGCAGCATCGCGCGCATGCGGCGGGCGCGCTGCTCGTCGAACGGTGCCAGATCCCCGCGCGCCGTCTCAGGCAGGTGCTGACCGGCGCGCTCGCCGGGGCCGAATACGTAGTAACGGAAGAGCCCTTCCCAGGCCTGCTTCTCACGCGCTGGCAGGTCGCGCACGGACCACATCGCGTGCTGCAGCGCCGCCAGCGGCGACCCCAGCCAGGCCGGCGAGCTTCGCCACCAGTAGTTCACCAGCACGTTGAACGGTTCCAGGCTGCGTACATGGTGCCACCACATGCTGGGAATGAAGATCGCATCGCCGGGCCCAAGTACCGCGCTGCGTGCATGCGCCAGCGCCTCGCGGAAACGTGGATGCCGATCGAAGTCGGGGCGCTCGAAGTCCACCACGCTGACCACCTGTCCGCCCGGCGTGGGATCGAGCGGGCCCGGATACAGGTTGTCGACCTGGGCGGGCGGGAACAGCGTGAACTCGCGCTGCCCCACCGCACAGCAGGCGAGGTTGTCGGGTGTGTCGAAATGGCACGAGGCCGTCACCCGGTTGCCGATCCAGATGCTGGCGGTGGCGTCGATGCCCTGCTTCGCCAGCCCGGCATCGTTGGCCTGCGCGAATGCCGGCAGCAGTGCCCGCGTGATCGGCAGCGAGGCCACGTAATAGGTTGGCGGCCGCGGCGCATGCAGCGCCGCGGCGATCTCTTCCAGCACCTGGGCGAGTACACCGCGCCGCACTTCGAAGTTCAGCCGGGTGAAGTCCGCGCTGTAGAACGGGCGGCCCGCGATCTCGGCGCCGCCGAACGAGTACTGGATGGGCGCACCCGCATCGACGCTGCACAGGTACGCCATCGCGTCACGCACGCCGCCCAGTCCGGCCTGGACCAGTGGCCAACCGCTGGCGATGCCGCGCAGTACGACCGGCTCACCGGCCTCCACCAGGGCGGCCAATGGCAAGGCAGCAGGATCGATGCCTTCCAGGCTCCGTATCGGCAGGCAGGCTTGCACCGGTCAGTTCCTGACCGCCTGCGCGTTGCCGTCCTGGATGCGGAGACGGCGCTGCTTCTCGGCGATCAGGCGGCGCATGTTATGCAGCGAGGCAAGCATCAGGTACGCACCTTCCAGGTAACCGGCGCGGTTCAACGCCGCCAGGCGTGAACTGTCCAGCGCCGCCAGGCGCTCGCGGTCGATGCCGTGCAATCCGCTCACGCCCACGCGGTGATGCGGCGCGAGCTGCACATCAAGCGTGACCGGCTGGATGAGGCCACAGTCGTCGAGCATCGTGAACATACTGGCCGCGAAGGCACTGCCCTCGTGGATGCCGCGCAGCACGCCGGCGATGTGGTCCAGGTAAGGCGTGTTTCCACCCTGCGGCAGGAACACCGGCTCACCGGCGCCGGAGGTGACACGCGGATGGTCCAGGTCGACGTGCATCACCGCGTCCTGGGTGAGCAGGCCGTCCACGTAGTGCTCCTGGAAGCCGATCAGGAACGGCCCTTTTGCGGCCGCGCCGGGCAGGTAGGAGGCATTCCAGCGTCCGTCCTGCAGGTACAGGTTCTCGTGCTGCTCGAAACCCAGCAGGGCCACGGACTGCCACGCCCCGGTCCCGGCCTCCCGGCGCAGGAAGATCGGATACTCGCGCTGCAGCTCGGCGAACTCGCTGGGATAGGCCGGCACCATGCCCACCGCATCGCCGAACTGCGGCCCGAATCCGGTGGCGACCTTCAGGTCCCGATGCGCGATGTTGTTGAGCATTTCATAGCGGGCCATCAGGGTATCCAGTCCAGTGCGGGGTGGCTGGTCAGCAGGGTAGCGCAGGCGCGCGACAGGTGCGGCGACACCGTCCCGGCACGGCACCGCTGGCGGGCAGCGGTGCCGTGCCGGACGCATCGGCAACCAGGCTCAGAACTTGTAACGGACGCCCAGCATGTAGCGCGGGCTCTGGTCGGCCAGCTTGACGATCATCTGCGAGGTGCGCGAGCGCCACCGCACATCCTCGCCGGTCAGGTTGATCGCCTCCAGGCTGAAGGACCAGTGGTCATCCAGCGCGTAGTTGACGCTGAGATCCCACTGCTCGTACGGCTCCACATAGTACGGATTGCGGCTGGAGCCCTGGTTGGCCAGGATCAGGTACTGGTCGCGCCAGTTCCATGCCAGGCGCACCGACCACCCGTACTTCTCGTACATCAGCATGGCGTTGGCAGTGTCGCTCAGGCCGGTGAGCGAGAACTGGTCGATACCCGGATCGCCGCCATTGTTGTAGCCGACATCACCTTTGACCACGGTGTAGTTGGCCAGCACGCCGAAGCCGGTGTCACCGAAGAAGTACTGGCCGCCCAGTTCCCAGCCATGCAGCTTGGACTTGTTCTGGTTGATCGGGCGATTGACGTTGAACTGGTACAGCGGGTCGTTGGCCTGCCCATACAGATCGTAGGCCGCTTCGGTGGCCAGCACCTGCGCATCGGTGCCGTTGTAGGCGCCCAGGCCAGCAGGATTGTTGCGCAGCAGCGCCAGTGCGGTGAACAGCGAGGTGTCGTTGGCCGAGCAGGCGGCGGCATTGGCCGGCCCGACCTGGGCCACGCAGGCGCCGCTGGTCAGGAAGTCCAACGCCGCCCGCGCATCCGGCCCGGAGGTCGGGTCGGTGAGCCCGTACAGGCTTTCCTGGACGACCGTGTTGCCGATGAAGTTGCTGACCGACTTGTTCCAGTAGGTCAATGACACATAGCTGGCATCGGCGAAGTACCACTCCAGCCCCAGGTCGAGGTTGTCCGATTCCAGCGGCTTCAGGCTCGGGTTCTGCGAATTGCCGCTGGCGCGCGACGACGGATCGATCAGCACCGAGCCGAACGGCTGCTGGGCACCGGGCCCTGCATACAGGTTGCCGTACGGCGCGCGGGCGATGCTCTTGCCGAACGAAACGCGGCCCTTCAGTTCCTCGGTGAGGTCAATGCTGAAATCAAGGTTGGGCAGGATGTAGCTGTACCTGGCCTTCTCGGTGAAGGGCTGCTGCTCATCGGACAGCACGATGCGGAAATCGTTGTTGGCCTGCCACTCGATGGACTCGGGAACGGCAATGACCGAGGTCGACACCACGTCGGTGGTTTCATAGCGCACGCCCAGGCGGGTATTGGTGCGCATGCCGCCCAGCTCCCCGTCCAGCTCCACCTGGAAGTACGCCGCCTTGGTCTTCTCTTCCACGAAGTTGTCGGCCGCGCGTTGCGGATCCACGCCCAGGCCGACGCCGTACTCGCGCGACGCCCATTGCGCGAGCTGCCCGGCATTGCCGCGCCAGGCCGGCCAACTGTTGGCACTGTAGTCATCGAACAGGCCGACGATGCTGACCGGCTGCAGCAGGTCCATCAGGCCGGCGGCAGTATCCCGGTCCACGTTGGCCACGCCCCAGTCGCCCAGTGTCGAATAGGCCTCGGCGGCCTGGATGCGGTGGGTGGTGGACTTGTTCGTATCCACGCCGAACTGGAAGCGGCCGTGGTCGAAGTTCCATTCGCCGTCGACACGCGCCTGCTTGATCTTGCTGATCTGGGTCTGCGCGTTGACGCGCAGCACCTGGGTGCCGATCTCGCCTTCCTGGAAGCCCGGGTTGACCACGCCATTGGTCCCGGCGATCGCATCGGCAGTACTGGGATACCAGACCTGGGTGCCGACCGGCAGGCCATTGTTGAAGTTCAACTCCTGTACCCAGGAGCCACCGCAATGCGGGCCACGGGTGCAGTTGTTGGTGCCGGCAATGCTCATGAAGATGGAGCCGCCGCCGGTCAGTGGGTCATTGGGGCGGCTTTCATTCTTCGAATTGTGCGCATCGAAGCTGAGCTTGAAACGGTCGCTGACATTCCAGACCGCGTTGAAGCCCAGCGAGCCCAGCTTGTACTCCTGCATGCTGCGCTGCTGTTCCAGCCCGAAGTCCTTGGTGCCGGCGATCTCGCGGATGTAGACCGGGGTGGCGACCGCACCGGAGGTGTCGAACTGGACATTGGTGTAGTTGCTGTTCTGCAGCCACATGCCCTGCTCGCCACGATTCTCGGTGATCTCGTTGGTCGAGTAGGTGTAATCCATCGTCAGGGTCAGGCTGTCCGTCGGTGCGAACTGCAGCACGGCCTGGCCATTGACTCGCTCGCGCTCGAATTCGGAGAACGCGTAGCGCAGGTCGTTGGGCCGCGCATAGAGCTGGCCGACGGCCGGGGCGTTCACCACGGTCGGGTTGCCCGGCATCGACCCCGTCCAGGGCTGCACGTTCCAGTAGTTCTCCGTGGCCTGCACCGAGCCGCCCTTGCGCTTCTGCTGGCTCGCGCTGAGGCTGACGCCAAAGGTCTTTTCCGGATTGCTGTAACTGAAGATGCCCGACAGCTCCGGCGTCAGGTCGTTGTCGAACGGCTGGCTCTGGTCGGAGACCAGCTTTGCCCCGGCATTGGCCACGATGCCGGCGTGGTCGAGCGGGCGCGAGGTCAGGATGTTGATCGTCGCGCCGATGCCACCGCTGGGCACCTGCGCCTGGCTGGTCTTGTAGACCTCGATGCCATTGATGGCCTCGGCGGCCAGCTGCGCGAAATTGAAGGCGCGAGTGCCGCCGTCGACACCGCCGATGGCCACCTGCCCGGAGGCACCGAATGCATCGGCGCCGGGCATCTGGCGACCATTGAGCGTGACCATGTTGAACTGCGGACCAAAGCCACGCGCGGTCACCTGCGCGCCCTCGCCGTCACGGCGCTCGATGGAGATGCCGGTGATGCGCTGCAACGACTCGGCAAGATTGGTATCGGGGAACTTGCCGATGTCCTCGGCGCTGATCGCGTCGACCACGCCCGCCGAGTCGCGCTTGATGTCCATGGCCTGGCTCAGGCTGTTGCGTATGCCCGTGACCTGCACTGCATCGAGCTGGGTGGGCTGCTGGCTCTGCGGCTGCCCGGTCGCCGGTGCTGCGTCCTGCGCAAACGCAGGATTGATGACCAGGGCGCCACCCACGAAGGTGAACATGGCCCGGGACCGGAACTTCGCCAACGCGCGGCTCATGAACCGGACCTCGGGCCCGGGGTGCCACGGAAACTGCAAGTGCTCATGAAAGTCCCCTCTGACATACGATCGAATGGATGTACCGCCCCCTCCCAGGGGCACGCACGGGCGTGGCCCGCATTCCAAACCGAACAGCACGGCTGCTGGAGCACGCCGCGACTTACACTTGCTTTTCAAGCCTGCCAGGACAAACACGCGGCAAAGAAGGCAGCCCCTGGACCCTGGATCCCCGTCCGACTGGTAGCGCTACCATCGCGTTGCAGCGGAGAGTAATCACCCGGGTTCGCGCTTGTCACCATGCAGCGCAGCAAATCGGCAGCGCGCGTAGCGGCGCTGGAATCACCCCGCTACTGATGACCGGGCTGCCGCTGCATCCGGTCACCGCTCACCCGCCGCAGGAAAGATGCCCGCGCCTGCGGGTCATCCAGAAAGGAACGCACCGTGAACGCTCTCCAGCGCATCGCCGCCGCAGTCGGCTCGCCGTACTCGTTCCGTCCGGCTCCGCCGTTTTCGCGGCCAACGCCGTGATCGTGGACGGAGCAGATGAGCCGCTCACCGTGGCGCTACGCAGGGGCTACCACTCCGGTCCCAGCAGCTTCATCACTTCGACCTCCAGTTTCTGCGCGGCCTCGTCCTGGGAGGCGACCTTGATGCACAGCCCCGACTGCGCCGGCCCGGGCATCAGCTGGTATCGGTTGATGGTGCCGCCCCCGTCGCCGTCCAGCGCCACGCGCGCCACCACCGTGCGCCCATTGGCGTGGAAGGTCCAGTCCTGGTAATCAAACATGCTTCAGTATCCCGGCGGCCAAGGGGTCATCCCACCTTAGGCGGCACGACAGTGAAGAAGGCTCCAGGAAGTTGTTCAGAGCGCGTGGACATGATGATGGCAGCACCTACTGCAGTGCCCGCGCCAATTGCAGGACATCGGCGAAGAAGGACGCGTAGTCGTCCTGTGGGGCGTGGTGGCTCTCGCGCCGATGGATCAGGCGCACTGCGACGACGCGTTGTTCCGGAACGATCATCAGGTATTGGCCCAGGTAGCCGTTGGCGGCAAAGCCGACGACCGGTCCCCGTGTGATGTCGTAGAGATCGGCGAGCTTCAGGCCGCGCGCGGCGATCTGGCTGGCGTAACGCTGCGGCCCGTCCGCACCCAACCGTTCGGTGAGGAATGCGATCAACTGCCCCCGGCTGTCGAACGTGCGCCCCGCGCTGGCCTGCACGGCGCGGCGCACGTCATCGTCAACGCCGTGCCCGGCCAGCAGGTCATCCAGCCGGGGTTTGAGCTGATAGCGTTCCCAAGCTGGTATCCGCCACCACAACAGGCCCACGTCAGGCGAACGGGCACTTTCAGCAGTGATCAATGCCACTGACCGTTCACTCAACAGTCGTTTGCCATCCGGCGCCACGCCTCCATCCAGCAACAGTTGCCCGATGGCGGCAAGATCGGCGGCACGCAGGGACAGGCCCGCCATTCCCAGCGGAGTGCCTGCCTCATCCTTCATCCAGGTGTGGTGGGCAATGCCCAGCGGCTTGAACAGGCGCGCATCCAGGTAGGCATCCAGGTAGGCATCCAGCGGCTCGCCCGCCAGGCGCTCGACAATGCCGGGCAGCAGGTTGGTGGCCTTGTTGTTGTAGGAAAACACGGCGCCCGGGTCGTCACTCAGCTCGGCTGCCAGTGCCAGTTTGACCAGGTCCGGGGCCCCTTCCAGTTCGGCGCCCGCGTTGGCCACGTTCTGCAGGCCGGAGGTGTGGTCCAGCAGCATGCGCACGGTGATGCGGCTCTTCCTGCCCTGTTTCCATTCCGGATAGATCTGGCTGACCGGTACGTCGATCGAAGCCAGCTTTCCTTCGTCCAGCAGCAACGCAATGCCCAGCGCGACGACGGACTTGGTTGCCGACATCAGGTGCACGGATTCCTGCGCTGGGGCGGGCTTCAGCTCAAGCAGCGTGTCCCGGTCGTGCATCACGAGCACCGCATCGGTATGCGAAGCACGCGCGTTGCGCTCGATCGTGGCGAGGGCGTCGGCACGCGGCGTCGCATGGGTGGGCCCCGCGATGCCGATCACGAGGGCCAGGGCGCAGGACAACCAGCAGGACGTTGGCATTGCGTTCTCTTCCAGTGAGTGTGCCCGCAGTTTGACTACACATGTAGTCAAACTGCAGTGCCTGAAGTCATACCGCGCTTGATTGCCCATCCGCACTGGACGCCGGGTTCGTCACCAACGCGCCCGGCCCCCCAGCAGTCGCCATGCCAGTGCGCACGGTATGATGCGGCGATCCCGGAACCTGCGATGATTGCAGCGGCCGCCCATCCGCTGATCGCGTGCGCCAGGAGCACCTGCGCCGGGGTCGCTGCCGGTGCCGCTGAAGCCCCCACTCCATGCTTGCCCCCCATTCCCCCCTCGTGATCTGGGCAGCGGTCGCCGTTGCCACCATCGGCCTGCTGTTCCGTCCCTTCCGCATCCCCGAGTATGTGTGGGCGCTGGGTGCTGCCGCCCTGTTGCCGCTGCTGGGCGCGGTATCGCTGCAGACCGCATGGGGCGCGGTAGCCGAAGGCCGCGACGTCTACCTGTTCCTGGTCGGCATGATGGTGCTGGCCGAACTGGCGCGGCGCGAAGGCCTGTTCGATTGGCTGGCGTTGTACGCGGTGCGGCATGCGGGCGGATCGGGGCGACGCCTGTTCGACCTGGTGTTCCTGGTCGGCACGCTGGTGACGGTGTTCCTGTCCAACGATGCAACGGCCGTGGTGCTGACACCGGCGGTCTACGCGGCCTGCAAGGCGGCGCGCGCCAATCCCCTGCCCTACCTGTTCGTCTGCGCCTTCATTGCCAATGCGGCCAGCTTCGTGCTGCCCATCTCCAACCCGGCCAACCTGGTGGTGTACGGCCAGCACATGCCGCCACTGCTGCAGTGGCTGGCGCAGTTCGCGCTGCCGTCGGCGGCGGCGATCGGTGCCACCTACCTGGTGCTGCGCTGGGTACACCGGCGCGAAATCGCGCAGCCGCTGGTCGCCGCACCGGAACATCGCCCGCTGACCGAGGGTGGCCGACTGAGTGCATTGGGCGTGCTGTTCACCGGCAGCGTACTGCTGGTGACGTCCGCGCTGAACGGACCGCTGGGCCTGGCCACGTTCTGCGCCGGCGCGCTGAGCGTGGCGGTCGTGGTGATACGCCAGCGCCATAGCCCGCTGCCGCTGCTGCGGCATGTCGCCTGGGGCGTGCTGCCGCTGGTGGCCGGTCTGTTCGTGCTGGTGGAGGCGGTGGCGCAGACCGGCGTCATCCAGACTGCGGCAAGCGCGCTGCAGGCCATGGCGCAGGCTTCTCCCCACCAGGCCAGCTGGCTGGCCGGTGGCGCCGCTGCACTGCTGAGCAACGTAGCCAACAATCTGCCGGTCGGCCTGGCCGCCGGTTCGCTGGGCCAGATGGCTGAACTGCCCGCACAGACCCGTGCCGCACTGCTGATCGGCGTGGACCTGGGCCCGAACCTGTCGGTGACCGGCTCACTGGCCACGATGCTGTGGCTGGTGGCGCTGCGCCGCGAGGGCGAGCATGTCAGCGCGCTCGACTTCCTGCGCGTCGGCGCGCTGGTGATGCCGCCTGCACTCATCGCTGCGTTGTTGCTGCTGTGACTAGAATGCAGGCGGCGGCCCGGCCCTAGAAGGCCAGCTGCAGACGGGTATTGAAGGTGGTGCCTTCATCCCTGCCCGCAGCACTGCCGCTGCGGTGGCGGGTCTGCCAACGCACGGCTTCGAACATCACCCGGCTGAAATCGTTGAGGTACCAGTTCGCGCCCAGTGTCCACGCGTGACCGGTACCACCACTGGGCAGTTCGGCATAGTCCACGTCCTCATAGCGGCCCTTCAGCTCCCAGGCACCGCTGCCGCCGCGCGTCACCGGATCGGCCACCTTCACCTTGCCCCACGTGCCGGCCTTGCCCGAGTAGGACGGCAGCGCGCCCGCCAGGAACCAGCCGGCCGAGATCGCCCACGCTTCGTGGTCGCGATCATAGCGCCCGCTGGCATCGGCCCCGCGCAGGCTTCGCGTACCCCACTCGCCGGTTGCCCACGCCGGGCCGAAGAAGCCGGCCAGTTCCGCGCCGTAGGCGGTGCTGCGCTCGGCGCCCACCAGCGTGCCCGGTGTGATCCTGACCAGATCGTTGAAATGCCCCGCGATGGCCGAACTGCGCACCACGCCGCTGGCCCCGGCGGGAATCTTCTCGTGGAAGGCCCATGCGCCCAGATGCACCGTGGCGTCGGCGGTGTCCAGCGGATTCCAGTGGACGCGGGTGGCCCAGGTCTGGCTGTCGTTGTCGGTGCCGGCGTTGTTGAGGTCGTTGCCGGCCACCGACAGGCTGGCATGCCAGCCCCTTCCATACACCCGCTCGGTGAGCCCGACACCAAACAGGCCGCGCTGCGGCAGCAGCAGCGTGCCGACCACGTTGCGTTCCTGGAACGGCGTGTTGGAGGTGCTGCTTGAGCCATCGATACCGCGATCGTTCAAGCGGTTGCCGATCGTGAGATCGGCCGGCAGGCCGAACAGCGTGTGGTCCAGCGTGGCGTAGACCGACTTCCACGCCACCGCGTTGTCGGCGAAGTCGCCCTCCACGACCCAGCCCAGGGTGCCGTAGCGCCCCTCGGCCCCCAGGCGCACCGAACGGATCTCGGTACCCGAAACGTTGCGGTCGGCGACCGCCGAACCGTCGGTGCTCGAGGCATCGACGAACAGGCGGCCACGGGGGCGGAACACCGTCGTGCCGTCGGCACTGCTGAACTCCGGTGCACCCTTGGCCCAGGAGACCTTCGGCAGCCTGGACTGGCTGGTTTCCAGTGCGGCCACCCGCGTTTCCAGCGCAGGCGCGGGCGGCGTTGACGGTGCCCTCGCACTGCCCTGCCCGCCCTCGACGGCGCGGAGGCGTGCTTCCAGTTGCTGGGTCTGCAGTGCCTGCTGCTGCACCAGGCGTGACAGCTCGGCCTGGCTCAGCGGCGCGGGCAGCGACGACGTGGACTGTGCGTCGGCATGGCCACTGGCCAACAGCAGGCCGAGCGCGACCGACAGCGCTGCCAGCGGCAGCACGTTGGAATGGTTCATGGGCTCTCTCCGGCCAGCCGGCCCCCTGGCCTGGCGCTGGCCCGTTGCGGTGGTGCGGGGGAAGATCGGGGAAGGAAGCGCGCGCCGCCGGATCGGCCCGGCGGCGCGGCAGGCGGGCTCAGCCCGTCCGGGTCAGCTGGTGGCCTGTGCCTGGGCGTTGGGACGCCAGGTGATCAGCTTGTTCTCGACCACGTCCAGCAGCGCGTCGATGACCAGCACGAAGGCGGCCAGAATGATGATGCCGGCGAACACGCCCACAGCGTTGAAGTTGCCTTCTGCCTGCGCGATCAGGTAGCCCAGGCCCGCCGAGGCGCCGAGGTATTCGCCGATGATCGCACCGACCACGGCAAAGCCGACCGAAGTACGCAGCGAAGACAGGATCCAGCTCGCCGCTGCGGGGAAGTAGACATGGCGCAGCAGGTCACTGCGGCTCGCCCCCAGGATGCGGGCATTGGCCAGCACCACCGGATTCACCTCGCGCACGCCCTGCATGGCATTGAAGAACGTGGTGAAGAACACCAGCGTGACCGCCAGCGCCACCTTCGACCACAGCCCCAGGCCCAGCCACAGCACGAAAATCGGCGCCAGCACCACGCGCGGAATCGCGTTGAAGCCCTTGATGAAGGGATCGAGGATGCGTGCCGAGCGGCGGCTCAGGCCGAGCCAGACGCCGCCGGCCACACCCAGGCCGGTGCCGATGATGTAGCCCAGCGCGGTTTCGGTCAGCGTGATGTAGACATGCTGATAGAACGACGTATCGGACAGCCAGGTCCAGGCCTGCTGCACGATGGCGGTTGGCGATGGGAAGAAGAACGGATCGATCACGCCCAGCGCGATGCCGCCTTCCCAGCCACCGAACACGGCGACCACCAGCGCGAGCTGGATGAACTTGTCAGTCTTGGCGTGCATAGCTCTTCTCCACTTCGCCGCGCAGGCAGGCCCAGATGTCGCGGTACAGGTCGGTGAAACGGTCATCCAGCTTGATTTCGGCCACGTTCCTCGGCCGTTCCAGATCCACATCGAAACTGCGCACCACGCGGCTGGCCGGGCCGGAGGACAGCACCACCACGCGGTCGCCCAGGGCGATCGCTTCTTCCAGATCGTGGGTGATCAGGATCACCGAGCGCCGGTCTTCCTGCCACAACCTCAGCAGCTCGTTCTGCATGAGGTGGCGGGTATGGATGTCCAGCGCCGAGAACGGCTCATCCATCAGGATCACCTTCGGCTCGACGATCAACGCCTGGGCCATCTGCACGCGCTTGCGCTGGCCACCGGACAGCTGGTGCGGGTAGCGATGCTCGAAGCCGGCCAGGCCGACCTTGGCCAGCCACGCGTTGGCCTTGGCCTTGCGTTCGGCCTCGGGCACACCACGGAAGCGCAGGCCGAGTTCAACATTCTGGTACGCGGTCTTCCACGGCAGCAGCGCGTCCTGCTGGAACAGGTAGCCGACCGACTCCTGCACGCCGCTGACGGCACGGCCATCGATGCTGACCTGGCCCGACGACGGCTTCAGCAGGCCCGCCACGGAATTGAGGATGGTGCTCTTGCCGCAGCCGGTGGGTCCGACGATGGCAAGGAACTCGCCGTCACCCACCTGGATGTCGACATCGCGTACGGCGGTGAATTCGCCGAAGGACATGGTCACCTTGTTGATGGCGACCATGGTCTGTGCAGGCTCCAGCTGCGGCGCGCCATTGAACTGGCGCACGGTGGCATTGAGGGCCATGGTTTACCTCCGCTTACGGTTGGGCAGCCGGCGCCGCAGCGTTGGCACGCTCGACGAAGGCATTGGTATAGGTCCGGGACAGATCGATATCGGCCTTGGCGACATCCGTGTTGAACTCACGCAGCACCTTCAGCGGTGTTTCCAGATCGGCAGGCGTGAAGTGACCGTCCCGGGTGAAGATCGCGCGCGCGTTCTCCACCGCGCGGGCATAGGTGGCGCGGTCACCGGAGACGTAGCTGTCCGGCAGCGCGGCCACGATGTCTTCAGCACTGTTGTCGGCGATGAACTTCAAGGCCATCTGCTCGGCGCGGGCGATCTTCTCGGCCGCTTCGGGTCGCGTGTCCAGGAAGCTCTGGTTGGCGTACATCACCGAGGTCGGGTACAGGCCGCCATAGACCTGGCGGGCGCCGTCGTCGCTGCGCGCGTCGAGGATGATCCTGCCGACCTTGCGCTCGGTGATCAGGGTGGCGGCAGGATCATAGTTGACCAGCAGGTCGATCTTGCCCTGCTCCAGCGCGGCCACCGCTGCGGCGCCCGAGCCGACGCCGATCAACGAGATGCTGTCGGCCGGAATATCGTGCTGGGCGAGGAAGTGACGGACGAAGAAGTCGGACGAGGAGCCCGGCGCGGTGATCCCGACCTTCTGGCCCTTGATGGTCTCCGGGCGCGCCGGATCGAAGGTGGCATCCTCGCGGCCGGCCATCACCAGGCCGGAGTTGCGCGAGAGCAGTACGAAGGCCACCACGTCCTTGCCCTTGGCCTGCATCTGGATGGTGTGGTCGTAGAAGCCGACGGCCACGTCGGTGGAATTGGCCACCAGCGCCTGCAATACCTTGGAGCCGCCCTGGGCGAAGTTCTCGGTCTTCACTTGCAGCCCGACGTCCTTGAAGTACCCCTTGGCGTCGGCGATGAAGAACGGCAGGTTGTTGAGGTTGTAGGAGCCGACGCTGATGCGTACCGGGGCATTGTCGCCACCGCCGGCGGATGCGCCTTCGCTGCGCCCGCTGTTGCTGCATCCGGCCGCGGCCAGACCGGCCGCGCACAGCGCGGCCAAGAAGAACTGCTTGTACATCATCCCTCCCAGGAGTGAAGCATCTACGTTGTAATGGCGGGCATGCGCGTCTACGCAGGCCCGTCCGGGTTCAGATCATGCCGCTGACGTCCATTGGCGGGCTTGGGTGGCACTGGCCGTGGCGGGCGCGGGCGAAGTCGCGTACACGCGCCCCTCGAACAAGCGGCGTGCGGTGCGGACCACGCTGGCAATCACCGGCGAATCGCCCGAGCTGCGACTGAGGCCCACCTCCAGGGCCCCACTCGGATGTTCGAGGGTAATGCTGCCGGGAACGGACCGGCATCCGACCAAAGTGTGGGCCAGCGTGCCCGGCGTGACGGCGGCGGTGGCCAGGCCGACCGCACCGGTGATGGCCAGTGCGGTGTGGCATTGGTGCGGCATGAAATAGCGCACCTGCAGATCGCCGCCCTGTTGCGGCGCCGACAGCAGCACCGGCTTGGGAATGACCTTGTTGCCGGCGTCGGCGATGCCCATGCGGGCGCCCGCCTCGATGCGCAGCGCTTCCAGCCGGCGCATGAACGCCGCGTCCGCGTTCAGTTCGGCGGGCGAGGCATCACCGCGCACGCCCAGGTCTTCGGCACGCACCAGCATCATCGGCATGGCGCAGTCCACCAGGCTGGCCGGCACGCCATTGATGGTTTCCTGCGCATGCCCGCTGGGCAGCAGCTTGCCGGTGCGGGCGCCTGCCGCATCAAGGAAGGAGAGCCTGACCGGCGCGGCTGAGCCCGGCGCGCCGGCAATGCGCGTATCACCGCGGTAGGCCACAGTGCCGCCCGGCGTTTCCACCGTGGCGATGATCAGCTTGCCGGTGTTGACGTTGTGGATGCGCACCTCGGTCTGCGGATCCTGCGCCTGCACCAGCCCACGCTCGATGGCATACGGGCCGACGGCCGCCAGCATGTTGCCGCAGTTGGGCGAGGTATCCACCACCTGCTGCTCCACCCGGACCTGGGCGAACAGGTAGTCCACGTCGGCGTCCGCCCGGCTCGAGCGGTCGATGATCGCCACCTTGCTGGTCAGTGCGTTGCCACCGCCGATGCCGTCGATCTGCAACGGATGGCCCGAGCCCATCACTTCCAGCAGCAGGCGATCCCGTTCGGCGGTGTCCGCCGGCAGGTCGCTGGCCAGGAAGAACGGGCCCTTGGAGGTGCCGCCGCGCATGAGCACGCAGGGAATGCTGAGCAGATCGTTGGACATACGTGTGCTAGATTGATGCGTATAGGGGATGAATGACCCCTCTGTGATTCGATACTGGCATGACCCTAATTGATCTGTGAATTGCTGATTTTTGGATGATTGATACCCAATGAGCATCAATTGCGAAATCCTGGATCTACGCGCGTTCCTGCTGGTATCGGAGACACGCAGCTTCCATCGCGCCGCTGAAATCCTGCACGTCTCCCAGCCGGCGCTCAGCCGACGGATACAGAAGCTGGAGCAGGCCGTGGGTTCGCCGCTGCTGGAGCGCACCACGCGCAACGTCAGTACCACCGCTGTCGGCGAGAACCTGCTGCCACTGGTGCGCCGCATGCTGGAGGAATTCGATGGCTCGCTGTTCTCGCTGCGCGGCCGCGAAGACACCCGCGGCGCCACCGTGACCATCGCGTGCCTGCCGACGGCGGCGTTCTACTTCCTGCCAAGCGTGATGGCGCGTTTCCACGAAGCACACCCGAACGTGCGCTTCCGCATTCTGGATATCCCGGCCACGGAGGGTCTGCAGGCAGTGGAACGTGGTGAAGTCGAGTTCGGCATCAACTTCATGGGCGCCAACGATCCGAATCTCGACTTCGACGTGCTGGCCGAGGATCCCTTCGTCCTCGCCTGCCGGCGCGATCATCCGCTGGCCCGCAAGCGCAAAGTGGAATGGGCTGATCTGGCCGAGCACCAGCTGATCACCGTGCATCGCACCAGCGGTAACCGCACGCTGCTGGACGGCGCGCTGGCGCGCGAGAACCTCAAGTTGAGCTGGCACTACGAGGTGACGCACCTGTCGACGTCACTGGGGATGGTCGAGGCCGGCATCGGCGTGTCGGTGCTACCGAAGATGGCCACGCCGGACGGGGATCACCCCACCCTGGTGACGCGCGCGATCGGCAACCCGGTGGTGTCGCGCACGATCGGCATCGTCCGCCGACGGGGTGCCCTGCTCTCGCCCACCGCAGAGCGATTCCTTCAGATGCTGATGAGCCAGTGGCGTGGGGAGGCGTGAGCAACCGCACGGTTCACGCGCTTGTGCTGTCCTGACTCCAGGCGAATGTGCTGCTGCCACCCATCAATCGGGCCGTCTGCATCGACCATTCCTGCAGAAGCTGCCGCGCGCCTGATTCGCCACCTCGCCCGATTGCCTCCAGCATCCTGTCCAGTCTTCCGCGGATCGCGCTGGACACCGGCAGTGCGAGCAGATTCTTCAGTGCAGCGTCTGCGGCCGGGAAATCGCCCAGGCGAATGGTGGACAGGTACTTCACCCATTGGCAGTAATCGCCCTCGAAACCGGCCTCTTCAACATACATCAGAAGGTCCGCAGCTGTTCTCACCCCTTCGAGCATTGCGAGGTGAGCCTCGTGCGTGCCGCGGAAAAAGTCCTTTGGATCTTCCGGGCAAGCGACCCTCTGGCCGAGAGACATATGCAGGTGTGGCAGGCCGTCATAGACCGGAAGTGCGAAGGTCCATACATAGATGGAGGACGGCGCTGGGTCCATGGCAAACCCGGAGATCACATCGCGCGTGTACGAAACAATCAGAAAGTTGCCAACCACCCGCAACCCAGCCTTCCTGGCGTTCCGTTTCATTGTCCACAGATCAATGGATCTCATGCGTGCCCCCGACGGTTGGCGACGGCATAGGACTTTCAATGTTCAACTGGATGCCCTGCACCATTCGCCTTCCGTCGCGCAGGACAACAAGGGCTCGATCCAGATCGCGCCTTGCAATGGAAATCGATCTCAGACCAAGCGATTGAGCGACCTCGCACTGCGAAAAGAAGATGTCATAGGTCTCCATCAACTCGGCATGAAACAGCTGATTGGGGGCGCTGTCGATCACCCTGGAGAGGTCCGTCATGAAATTCCATGCATCCACGACCTCGCCGGGGTCGACCTCCCGCCCTGAATCTACAGACGAGATCAGCGAGTCGAGGTCAATGACGGACTCTCCTTCCCAGTCCAGGACTCGGCCGCGCGCGGCAACCTGACCCTCCAGCCCTTCCTTGCTGCTATCGCAGACAGGCCTTCCATTGCTGGACATCACCCGATCATGGTCACCTGATACCCAGGCAAACCAGATGATCCGCATTCCCCCTGCAACGCCGACCGGATATATCGCTTCCACTATCGATTCCTGCTCAGATGGTTCCATCCATCCCGGGCTCTCACGGGAGGTACAGCCGCTCCGATGGTAACGCCAAACTCGATTGCCGATGACCTGCGGAGCCTCCAGCGACCGGCACTACCAGGTCAATCAACCTGCGGTTTCCAGCCCCTTCCCCGCCGCATCCATCCGCAGCGAGGCCAGGTAGCGACAGTACTTGCCCACGAAGACGCCAGTGAACCCGCCGGTCAGCAGCAGGTAGGCGGCGCTGAAGCCGGCACTGGTGGTCAGCGTCGGCGACACCGCAAATGCGACCTCGAAGCCGTACTTCACCAGGAAGGTGACCAGCAGCAGCGGCAGCAGGCTGAAGTCCGCGCTGCGCCAGAGCTTGCCGGTGCTGCGGTCCAGCGTCAGCTTCAATCGACTCAACAGCAGCCAGGCAAGCGCGGCCCCCGTGGCGATGCCGGCCAGCCACTCGCTCCAGGCGATCAGCGACGCGCCGAAACGATGGCTGATCGACCACGCACCCCAGACGGCAAACAGGCCGGGCACGATCGCCAGCTTCTGCAGCGAGGTCTGGGCCGGCTTCATGGCGGCAATGCCACGGGTGACCAGGAAGGCCAGGAGCAGCCAGACCCAGATCGGCGTCTGCGAGGCGAGTTGCTGGAGCATGTTCATGAGCGGTCCCCCTGGTGAGTGGTGGCTGAGTGGTGGCGAGGTGTCCTCGCCTTGGCGCTCACTATTCGCTTCCGCCCGGGTTGCAGCCAGTGACAGCTGTCAGCCATCGCGGATGACCGGCCGGCATGCTGCGCGTCCCCGGCAGCTGTCGGGGTGGATTCACCCGGTTCACCCTGAGCGGGCCGGCCCTCGGTCCGCGCTACCATCACCACGACGCCGCTGCGAGCCACGTGCATGTACCACGACCCTGTTCGACGCCGCCTGTGTGCGGCGCTGCTGGCTACCGGCTGCGGCCTGTCAGCACCATCGGCGCTGGCGAGCCGGGCGACGTTGGCGGGATGCGGTTCGCTGACCGCATTGCTGCAGGCCGAACGGCAGCCTGGCATGGCGGCCGTTCTGGTCGATCACGGGCGCATTGCCGCGCTGTCCACGACCGGGCGGCTCAATGACACCCGGCCTGCACCGATTGATCGCCATACCGTGTTCGAACTGGGGTCGATCACCAAGCTGTTCACGGCCCTGCTGATATTCCGGCTCCAGCAGCGGCATCTGCTCGACGTCACCGCGCCCATCGGCGAGTACGTGGAAGGGTTGCCTTCCGTATGGGCATCCACTTCGCTGCTGCAGCTGCTGAGCCATACCTCAGGCATTCCCAACTATCTGAATGAAGACAACTTCCTGCGGTTGATGCCGACGAATCCAGCCCCCCGTGAATTGCTCGCAGAGGTGGCCGAGCGGCCGCTGGCGTTTGCGCCCGGTGCGCGGCACGCCTATTCCAATACGAACTACATCCTGCTCGGCCTGGCCATCGAGCATGCAACCGGCATGGACTACTGGCGGGTTCTGCAGGAGGAGATACTGTCGCCGCTGGGCATGCGCGATGCGGGACCGCGTCGTGCCGACGATCGGCGCCGTGTTGCCCAGGGGCATCTGTTCCAGGATGGCCACTGGCGCGCACCGCCCCCCACTGCTCCGGGCTCGGCATGGGCCGCTGGCGGCCTGCTCGCCAGCATCGACGACATGGCGCGCTTTGCTGTGGCGCTGGACCAGCATCGACTGTTGCCCGAGTCGGCCCTGAAGCGGATGTGGTGCGACACACTCCTCGCCAATGGTAGCAAGGCGGGCTGGGGGGCCGGCTGGGAAGTTTCCGATGGCGGAAAGGTAGTCGGCCATGGCGGCGGGACCGCAGGCTTTACCGGGTATCTCCGGCACCGTCCCACCGATCGAAGAACGCTCGTCGTGCTGATCAATCGCGCCGGAGATATCAACCCGCAGGGCATTGCAGAGCGCCTCGACCTGGGCATGCGTGGCTGCAATGGGAGGCTTTCCAGGCCGACGCCTTCGCTGGATCAACCCGGCACCCGGACAACGCGATCCGTGCCATGACGCAGATCATCGGCGCTGGCTGATGGAAATGTGGCGCCGGTACTGCGCCACCCACTCCAGCGACGGCGCAATACCGCCGAACGGGAAGAAATGCGGGCTGACCTGGCCATGGGCGCGGGTCAGCCCCTTCACCAGGCAATCGACGAACACCTCCGGCCCTGCCGTGCCGAGCAGCCGGCCGATCGAGATGCCATACCGGGCCAGCATCGATGCACTGGCGCCCACGCCGCACATCGCGGCGTAGCGCAGCAGGCGAGAGACGCTGGCCGGGCCCGGCACGCCGACCAGCACCGGGACGCTGATGCCACGCGCGCGCAGTGCATCCAGCCAAGCCAGCACGGCATCGGCATCGAAGGCGAACTGGGTGACGATCAAGGGGGCCATGCCGCGCGCTTCGATGCTCTGGCATTTACGCTCAAGCGCCTGCCAGCGTTCGTCACTGCTCATTACCGGATGCCCTTCCGGGTGCCCCCCGATACCAACGACCTTGATCCCGGAGTGCTCCAGAACACCGGTCTGGATGATCGAAGCGCTATCGGCAAACGGTCCGGCGGGCGTGGCCAGGTCGCCCGCGATCAGCAGGCAACGCGCGACCCCGGCGTCGCCGGCCGCGCGCTCCAGGAAGCGTTCAAGTGCCACGTGCGACCCGATGCGCCGGGCAGAGAGATGCGGCATCGGTTCGAAGCCGAGCGCGCGCACCGTGCGTGCGGCGGCCAGGCGGGCGTCGTCATCCTCGCTGGCCAGCCAGGGAATGGAGATGACCGTACCGCGCGGGATCCGATCCGCCTCTGCGCGCAGCGCAGGCATGGCCTTCGCGCTGACTTCCAGTGAAAAGGCGTTGATGAAGGATTCCGCGTGCGCTGAGGTACCGGCCGGCATCAGCGCGCCTCGCGTGCATTGCCGGCAAGCGGCGAGCTGTTGCGGGCCAGTTCGATGAAGGCCTGCAGGTAGTCGATACCGGTATCGGCCTCGCGCGCACCCAGGTAGATCTGCTTGGGGATGCCCTTGGCGCCCAGCCGTACGGGCACCACGTCCATGCGCGTGGCGTACTCCTCCACCAGCCAGCGCGGCATGGCAGCCACGCCGCGGCCGCTGGCCACCATCTGCATCATGATGTCGGTGGTTTCGATGGCCTTGTGGCGCCGCGGGGTGATGCCGGCCGGCAGCAGGAACTGGTTGTAGATGTCCAGGCGCTCGAACGGCACCGGGTAGCTGATCAGCACTTCCTGGCCGAGCTGGCGCGGCTTTACGTGGTCCACCTTGGCCAGGGCGTGGTTGCTGGCCACTACCAGCACCTGCTCGTAATCGAACACGGGGATGAACTTCAGGCCCGGCTTCAGCAGTGGATCGGGCGTGACCAGCAGGTCGATCTCGTAACCGAACAATGCGCCGATGCCACCGAACTGGAACTTCTGCTTGACGTCCACATCCACGTCCGGCCACGCCGCCAGGTAGGGAGAGACGATCTTCAGCAGCCACTGGTAGCACGGATGGCATTCCATGCCGATGCGCAGCGCGCCGCGCTCGCCCTGCGCGAACTGGCCCAACCGCTCCTCGGCCAGGTCCAGCTGCGGCAGTACCCGGTTGGCGACCGCCAGCAGGTACTGCCCGGCCTGGGTCAGGCGCAGGCTGCGGCCCTCGCGCAGCCAGACATCGGTGCCCAGCTGCTGCTCCAGCTTTTTCATGCTGTGGCTGAGCGCCGACTGGGTCAGGTTGAGCACCCCGGCGGCCGCGGTGAGCGAGCCCTGCTGTTCGACCTGCTGCACGATGCTGAGGTGGATCCGTTCCAACATGACGATGAATCTCATTCATGGATTGGTGAAGTAATACCATTTTACGTCATGGAAGGGCATGGCTAGGATCGGGTCATGCCTTCGGTTGCCTGCCAGCCTGCTGACCCAGCCGGCCTGCAGGGCTGCGCACCTGCAGATGCCCGAAGGCGCTCCCCTCCCCGCTGATAGCGAACAGATGACCCGCCCCCTCCGTATCGTCGCCGTTTCCGGCGGACTGCAACGCCCCTCACGGGCCGCCGCCTTGGCCGAGCATCTACTGGACCTGATCGGCGAAGACATCCACAGCGAACAGCAGCTGATCGAACTCGGTGAGCTGGCACCGCAGCTGGCCGGTGCGCTGTGGCGCTCGCAGCTGCCCGAGGCCGTGGAGCGGCAGCTGGTTGCGGTTGAACAGGCCGACGTCCTGGTGGTGGCCACGCCGGTCTACCGCGGCTCCTACACCGGCCTGTTCAAGCACTTCTTCGACTTCATCGACCAGGATGCGCTGGTCGACACCCCGATCCTGCTGGCCGCCACCGGCGGCAGCGAGCGCCATGCCCTCGTGATCGACCACCAGCTGCGCCCGCTCTTCAGCTTCTTCCAGGCCCGCACCCTGCCCCTGGGCGTCTACGCCACCGACCGCGATTTCGCCGAGGGCCGCGTGAACAACGACGCACTGATCCAGCGTGCGCGACTGGCCGTGCAGCGGGCGATGCCCCTGCTGGCGCTGTCCCATCGCGCCGCGCCTCCCGCTACCGCAGAGGCCACCGCAACGCTTTGAATGCCAGACGCCGCCGACCTGCATCTGGATGTCACCCCGCAACCCGGAACGCCGCCATGACGACCGATACCTTCACCTTCAGCATCACGCGCATCCCCTTCAACGAGGATTACCAGCCGGCCGAGGGCACGCGCATCACCACCAACTTCGCCAACCTGGCCCGTGGCGCGTCGCGGCGGGAGAACCTGCGCAACACGATCAGCATGATCAACAACCGCTTCAACGACCTGGCACATTGGGACAACCCGAATGCGGACCGCTATGCGGTCGAGCTGGACATCATCACCGTGGAGATGCACATCGACGGCGCCGACGGCAGCGATCCGTTCCCGTTGATCGAAGTGCTGCGGCCGACCATCGTCGATACGCAGACCGGCGTGCGTAGCGAGGGCATCGTTGGCAACAACTTCTCGTCCTACGTGCGCGACTACGACTTCAGCGTCGTGCTGCCGGCCAGCAACGAGGGCAAGGACACCTTCGGCATTCCGGAGGGCTTTGGCGACCTGCACGGCAAGCTGTTCCAGCACTTCCTGCGCTCGGACGCCTACCGCGCCAACTTCAGCAAGGGGCCGGTGATCTGCATCAGTGTTTCCAGCAGCAGGACCTACCACCGCACCGAGAACCATCACCCGATCCTGGGCGTGGAATACCGCCAGGGTGAGTTCTCCCCCACCGACCAGTACTTCGACAAGATGGGCCTGCAGGTGCGCTATTTCATGCCACCGGGCAGCGTCGCGCCGCTGGCGTTCTACTTCCAGGGCGACCTGCTGGGCGATTACTCGAACCTGGAACTGATCGGCACCATCAGCACCATGGAAGCCTTCCAGAAGATCTACCGCCCGGAGATCTACAACGCCAATTCCGTGGCCGGCAAGGTCTACCAGCCCAGCCTGAAGCACCAGGACTACTCCTCTACCCGCATCGTCTACGACCGCGAAGAGCGCAGCCAGCTGGCGGTCAAGCAGGGCAGGTTCACCGAAGAGCACTTCATCAAGCCGTACCGCGCCGTGCTTGAGCAGTGGGCCGCCCGCTGATCCATCGATTTACCAACCGCCCCAGGACACACGACACAATGCCGACGAAGACGCTGCTCCCCACCTCCACCGCAGGCAGCCTGCCCAAACCCTCCTGGCTGGCAGAGCCCGAAACACTCTGGTCACCCTGGAAGCTGCAGGACGAAGCGCTGCTTGAAGGCAAGCAGGACGCCCTTCGCCTGTCCCTGCAGGAACAGCAGCACGCCGGCATTGATATCGTCAGCGACGGCGAGCAGACCCGGCAGCATTTCGTCACCACCTTCATCGAGCATCTCAGCGGCGTCGACTTCGAGAAGCGCGAAACCGTGCGCATCCGCAACCGCTACGACGCCAGCGTGCCGACCGTGGTTGGCGCGGTGAGCCGCCCGAAGCCGGTGTTCGTGGAGGATGCGAAGTTCCTGCGCCGCCAGACCACGCAGCCGATCAAGTGGGCGCTGCCGGGCCCGATGACGATGATCGACACGCTGTACGACGCGCACTACAGGAGCCGCGAAAAGCTGGCCTGGGAGTTCGCGAAGATCCTCAATGAGGAAGCGAAGGAACTGGAGGCCGCCGGCGTTGACATCATCCAGTTCGATGAGCCGGCCTTCAATGTGTTCTTCGACGAGGTGAACGACTGGGGCGTGGCCGCCCTGGAGCGTGCGATCGAAGGGCTGAAGTGCGAGACGGCGGTGCACATCTGCTACGGCTACGGCATCAAGGCCAACACCGACTGGAAGCAGACGCTGGGTTCGGAATGGCGCCAGTACGAGGAGTCGTTCCCGAAGCTGCAGACCTCCAGCCTCGACATCATCTCGCTGGAATGCCACAACTCCCATGTGCCGATCGACCTGATCGAGCTGGTGCGCGGCAAGAAGGTGATGGTCGGTGCCATCGACGTGGCCTCCACCACGGTGGAAACCCCGGAGGACGTGGCCAACACCCTGCGCAGGGCGCTGCAGTTCGTGGACGCCGACAAGCTCTACCCGAGCACCAACTGTGGCATGGCGCCACTGGCGCGCGACGTGGCCAGGGGCAAGCTGCGCGCACTCAGCGCAGGAGCGAGGATCGTTCGCGAAGAACTCTCGGCATAACCCTGGCTGGGGAGGAATTGTTGTTCGAATGTCGGTTTGACGGAGCCTGGCCGGGTATCGACCAGGCTCCACCCCGCCCCTGCACTTCCGGTCGGGTCTTCATCGCGGGCTGTCGCGGCGCCAGTGCCTGCTTGATCCGTACCACCTCCCCCGCCCCGGCCTCGGCCAAGCGGCGGGCCTGCTGCCGTTGTTCCCGCGAAAGCGCGGGCGACGGCGCAGCGCCTGTTTCCGGCGCTACGTCCACCAGGCGTGCCACTGCCTCGCGCAGCCGCAGCTGTGGGCAGAGCCGCGCAGCACACCAGCGCTCGGCGTAGCGCCTGGCCTGCCGCACATTCGTGGCGGCCACCACCTTGGTCTGGGACATCCCGCGTGCATCCAGGTAGACCCGGAAGCCAAGTTCGGCATGCGGCACGATGTTGGCCACCGAGCGCCCGTTCCACCACAGGTCCCAGCGCTCGCCGCTCCGTACCCAGCCGGAGGGCCGGGTGACCGTCATGAACTCTGGAAGATCGAAGGGAGGACTCATGTCGGGAAGGATACGAGCGCCCGTCGCACCGGCTGAGATCCGCACCGTGCGCTTGTTCGAGACCATGAATCGTTAAGGCGCGCTTGCTTCCGCTACGCCTGCTCCGCACCGCCGGGCTACGGGAACAAGAACTAAAGTGACGCGTCACGCTCGATGATGCTTTCGATCCAGTCGATGTAGCGAGACACGCGCACGTTGTAGACCACCTGCCCATAGAAACCCGCTTCCAGCGCATGCTCGGGTACGGCGGTGATCCAGGAACCGAGGCCCACCAGCTGCCAGGCCCCATCTTTCTCGATCACCAGCGGGCCGCCGCTGTCGCCGTTGCCGAGCACGCCTTCAAGGGGAAGGCCCTGCGGAGGCGGATCAAACCGGTACCAGAGATAGCGCGTGTTGCCGCCGGTGATCGCGTTGCAGGCCCGCCGCAGCGTTGTACGATGCGGCCCGCCGGGCATCAGGCCAGTCGCACCATTGCCGGTGGCGCCTCTCCCTATCAGGGCGGCGACCTGCGTGACCTCGTCGGCGCCCCGGTAGAGTGCGGCCGGCGGCACATCGCTCACCGGTGCGGCAAGTCTGATCAACGCAATGTCATCCGATGCTGCCAGGAACGCGTGGATTTTCGACGCGCTCCCGGTTGCCATCGCTTCCTTGCCCAGCGCCTCGGGCATCTTCCGGTAGCCGGGGTGCAGGAAGACACGCTCGACGCCGTAGCCGTTCCCATTGATGGTGATGGTGGCGCCCCTCCCTTCCATCGGCGCGGCATGCGCGGCGGTCAGCACCCAGCGCGGCGCGATCAGGACGCCGTGCCCCTCGCCCGGCATGTCGGCCAGCGCGGGGAAGGCCGATGCATCGATCTGATACCGGGCGTCGTCCACATCATCACGGATGACCACGGCACCGGCAGTGAACGGGAGCGTGGCCAATGCCAGGAAAATCCAGCGGTTCATGGTTGCTTGCATCCCAGCAGTTCAATCCCAACAGCCTAGGGCATGGCCCTGCCATACGGGGAGATCGTGCGACCGATCCCCGGCGATGGCCGACGAATGTGGGGAAACGGGAGTTGAAGCCAGGCGGGCCATGCCCTACCTGCGGCCGCGATAGGGTTCGCAGCCCACGCCATCATTGTCGCGATCGAGGTGCGGGCCATAGCCCGGATCACCACGCCGTACCGGCGCCGCCCCGGCGGCGCGGGCCTCCGCGCAGTTGGCAAACACCCGGGAACTGCGCGCGGGGGCGGGGGCGAAACTGCTGCGCGGAGTGTCGACGTATCGAGGTGCCGCTGGAGCGCCTCGATGACAGTGATACTCACCCGTTTTCCGGTTGGTGTGGCACCCCTGCTTGTCGAGCCCGCCCGGATGCGCGAGCGCATTGGCGGACAGTGCCAGTGCGAGCATGCCGGATGCAGTCAATACGCTGGAAACGCGGCGTCGTGTGTCCATGCCTTCCCCCTGTCAGGCACTCCTGCCAAGGAGAAGGCTAGCATGGTGTCTCGACCGCCAGGCTTGACGCTGCAGCGGCTGCCACTCAACGCAGGTAGTGCTTCAGGAACAGCCAGGTGATCAGCGTCGGCAAGATCAACAAGAAGAAGCTGCGCGTGCTGCACGCCCCGGAGGCAGGCGCCGGCAGTCGCTGATCCCTGAGCGGCCACGGGCTCTGCGCCAATGCGGGGAAATCAATGCACCCGCGCTCCTGTTCCGTCGGTTCCGCCGCATACATCGTGGCTGGCGCCGATCCTCCCTCGCCCCTCGCTCCTACAGTGGATCCGCGGCGACGCACGGCCTGCACCCCCGATGGCAACGCCGCCGCCCCCACTTTTCGAGCCCACAGGAGCGAGACATGGCATGCCTTTCCCGGACTATCGCTGGCACAGCGGCAATGCGCCCAGCCCCCTCCACGCAGGTTGAACGGAGGGGTGCACCATGAACCAGGTCTACGTCGCAGTCTGGGATGGAGCCCACTATCTGGTCGTCCGCAAACGGGTGCTCAACAGCTGGTGGGGCAGCAATTCCGTGGTCGTACTTTCTGCCGAGGCGATGGCCGCTGTGCTGGCCATCCGCAACGCGTCCGGCGGTGGCACAGAGCAGGACTGGGATCTGGTGAAGAAGCTGCTTTCCGGCGCCTGGCGCGCCGCAGGGTCAGTCGCCTACCGCGGCGAACGCACGCTGCCCCGCACCATGGACGCACTGGACCGGGCGCTTGAAAGCGCCGAACGCACGCATCCGCAGACCGATGACATCGCCATGGAGACGCTGGCCGCTCTGCAGAGCCTGTTCCGCGAGGACGCAAGAACCCCTCCCACGTTCAGCGCTGCGCGTGCAACCTTGCGGGAGCTCTCCATCGCGTTGCCGCCACCCACCCGGGGTGCGCCGAACTGGGCCTCTGCGTTGATACTGGCACAACGCCTGGTGGCGGAAGTCGGAGCGTGGTCGGATGCCCTGCCCCCGGCGCTGGTGAACCAGGCGGGGCAATGGGCCCTGCCCGGCGGCGGCCGCCTGAACAACGAACGCAAGGAGCGCGCCGCGCGCCGCGAGTTCGAGGAGGAGCTTGGCATCTGGCTTGGGCAGGGACGCGCCGCATGCGATCTGCGTGCCCGGCTGTTTCCGGATGGGGGAGGCAGCTTCTCCCTGGTTCGCTTCCGCACCACGGCCGAGGAGCTTCTGCGGATGGCGCAGGAGGCCGAGAACAACGTCCAGGCCAGTGCCAGCAGCCCTGCGCGCCCCCAGTCCTGCCTGGTGACCGACTGGGAGGTGGCGAGCATCGGACGGGTACCGGTGACCGAACTGCGCAACATCCTGGGAGCAAGGGTGGAGGTTCCGGGCGCAGGAACACCGGAGGTTGACGAGGCCCTGGCCGGCGCCAGGCCCGGTAGCCAGGAGATCGGCTGGTACCGGGAGATCGCCGCCCTGCTGTCACCCGCCTGAGCGTCCAGCGCGAACCCATGTGATCCCCTGCAAGCCCAGCGAGGCCCACCATGAAAGAGAGCACGCCCGAGCGCGAGGCCCGGCGCCACATCAGCAAGCAGCTCACCGCGCAGATCAACAACGCGCAGGCGTATCCCGACGTCCGCTCGGTCGTGGTCAAGGCCCTGTCGGACATCAAGGACCAGCTGCGCAGCCTGTCCAGCAAGGTACGGCGCGACTACAGCCTGAAGCCTGACGAGCCGCTGATGTTCTTCTACGTCAAGGGCGGCAACGCACTGGACGCACTGCTTGAACGCCCGGCCCAGCCGCCACCGACGCTGTTCGATTTCGGCCGGTCCGACTGGGATACGCAGGTGGTGATCAATCCCTGGATTCCGATCCCGGCCCAGGACGCCCTGCACGGCGGCGTGGAGGACATCGTGATCGAGGTGATGCTCGGCGCCGGCCTCAACATCGCATTGGAGATCGGCGTCTTCCCACCCAACCAGAATCCGCTGGCCGGCCAAGTGGTGGATCTTGCACCGGTGGACATCCATGTGCCGCCCGGCCAGCAGTGCCTGGTGACCTGTGACACTCCGCAGGCGTTCCGGAAGGTCTACCAGCGTGACCGCGCGGGCCTGCATCTGTTCACCAGCGAGCCATTGAAGGGCATCGGCACGCCCGCGCCGGTGACAAGCCCGTCCGTGCTGCCCCCGCCGCAACCGCCACTGCCCGTGCAGCCGCCCCCTGCCCCTCCGCCGCCACCCGGCATCATCCTCAACGACGGCATCAAGCCGTTCGTGCTGTACCGCATGGGCTACACCTGGCACGCGCGATGGGTGAAGGATCCGAAGGCGCCTGCCGGCGACGACCCGGTGACGCCGCGGCCGATCCTGATGGAACTGATCGATGTGACCACGCCGCGCCGCGATACCGTGGAGGCCGTGACAGTGTGGTCGGACATCATCCGCAACCATCTGGTGATTGCCGAGGATGCCGGCGCGGAAGAGCGCTGGCGGCTGCCCCTGCCCAGCATGGAGTACCACCTGTGGGAAGGCCTGACCATGCTGTGCGAGATCGCCGCCTATCCCGGCTGGCCGGGTGCGGACAAGCTGGAGAAGCGTCGCCGCAATGTGCAGCGCATCCACGACTGGTACCGCGACCAGCAGGGCGACCTGGCGACGTTCGGCAGGGTGATCGATGGCATCTCGGCGGCGCCGGTGTTCGCCGATGACAGGGACTGCATGCAGCAGGTCGATGCCTGCATGCGTGAGGTCAAAATGCGCATGCAGGCGTCATCTTCGGGATTCGATCACGGCGCCCTGTCGGCCACCCACACGCATCGCCTGCGGCAGGGGCGGCAGTGGGTCGCGCAGCGGGTCGCAACGCTGCTGCAACGCCTGCAGACATCTGCCGCATCCTGTGGCTACAGCGACGATCTGGCGTTGATCGGGACGCTGGCACAGAACCCCTACCTGGATGTCACCCAGGTGCCGATCTCCGGCGCCGACTGCGCGATGATCATCCGCACCGATCCTGCAACGCTGCGCAGGGCGACGGCGGCCAACTGCTTGAATGCGCTTGCCGAGGATCTCGGCGCGCACATGACCATCGAGGATTCCCTGCACTCGACCGTACGTGCGACGGGTATCAGTTACGAGCGAACGCTGGTGATCTTCGATGCGCCGCGTTCGCCGTCGGCGCGCGTGGCCAAGGCGATCCTGACATTCACCACGGCTGGCCCGGTCGGTTGCCCGTTCCGGGACAGCCCCGACGGTTCCGGGCAGGCCATCGCACCGTTGCTGGACATGGACAACCAGCGCAAGGTGGCAGCCTCGATCGTCCAGGGTTTCGTGCAACGGGCGAATCTGTCCAGGCAGCACGAGATGATCCGGGTGCTGTTGCCACAGGGGGAATGATCCTCCATCAGCGCAGCGCGGGCGGCGGGTTCCGATCAGGTCCGATCAGTCCCTGCCCTCCAGGATCCATGCCTCCAGCGCCTGCGTGTCCCGCATGTCCCCCGCGTAGCGGCGATCCGGCACGTAGGGCTCGTTCGAACCGCGCCCGCGACCGCGGTAGACCTTCATGGGCACCGAAATCCGGCTCAGCCCACTGGGCAATGGCTGAGGCCTGATATCCATGTAGACACTGAGGGCGCCGTCCATCTGGGAGACGAAGCCGGGATTGTGCGGGTCAACCACCCCGGAATGGCTGTCGCGCAGGGCCGCGTCAGCAGCCTCCAGATCCATCAACAGCGTGCTTGGCCAATCTGTGGCACAGCCTTGGGTGCCTGCTGCCAGTACCGCGCCGACCAGCAACGATGCGAGCGCCATCGATTCACCTCTCGACTGGATTGCGCTCCAGTCTGGCAACTTTCAGGTCTGTCGTGCCGCGCCCGCCGCAACGGGCGCGGCGCCACGTCAATGCAGGGGCACCTTCAGCACCGAAGGCGCGTTGGCCGGTGAGCTGAAGGTCACCGCACCGCCCAGCTGGCTGATGCCTGCATAGCGCAGGTCCACGGTATCGACCACCAGGGTCAGGCGGCTGCCGGCCGGGAGGTTCCAGCTGCTGGCTTCCAGGCGGAGATCGATTGTTTTCGGCTGGCCGGGCGCGGCCCCGCGCAGGGTGTAGGGCTTGTGGCTGACCAGCTGGCCGTTGCCCAGCGCGTCTTCGGCATACAGGTAGGCATACAGCGTGGTATTGGCGCGGCTGGGCGTCACCGTCACCCGCACTTCCGGTGCGCCATCCAGGCGACGTGCGCTCCAGTAGATCGGGCCCTGCCAGACGCCGGCGGCGTTGCGGCCGACGAACGGTACATAGGCGCCGGGCGGCAGGTTGATCATCTGCAGTGCACCGGAGGCCATCACCACGCCGGAACTGGCAGCCGTCAGCAGCCCGCTGCCGATGCGGTAGCTCCAGCCGGTAGCGCCACCGTTCTCCGCCAGGCCGCCGGTGGGAAGCAACAAACCGGAGGGTGCGGTCAGGCCGTAGCTGACGGCGCCCGCATTGGTGGCCTGCCAGTCCGGATAGCGGCTCCAGCTGCCCTTCTGCGACTTCAGCTGCACCGCTGCCTGGCGATCGATGCCATTGTCCACGCCCTTCAGGTAGTGGTCGAACCAGTCGCCCACGGCGGCATAGACCTCATTGGGAATGCCGAACGCACCGAAGGCCTCGTTGAGGGCATGGTCGCCGTGGCGCAACTGCAGCTGCTTGGGCCCCTTCAGGCGGTTGAAGAAATCGACCAGCTGCCCCGGCGGGAACAGGCTGTCATTGAAGGCATTGGCGAGGAATACTGCCGGCTGGTTGGCGTTGATCTCTTCAAGGCTGCTGGCCGGGCTGCGCTGTGCGGCCACCGGCAGCAGCGAGTCCACCGCCCCCTGGTAATTGCCGACCAGCACATTGCGGTTGATGGTGGCCAGCTCCGCGCCGGGGCGGCCGGTGGCCAGACCCGCCGCCACCAGCAGGGCGATGCCCTGGGCGCTGGGTGTGTCATGGCTGTACAGCGACGCCTGCAGGTCGGCCCAGCCACTGAGTGCGGCAACGGCCTTGATGCGGGGGTCGCGCGCCGCCGCCAGCAGGCTGGTGCCGGCGCCATAGGAGATGCCCGAGACCCCGATCCTGGCCGGATCGGCGCGGGTGTTGTCCAGCGCCCAGTCGATCAGCGCGCTGACATCCTCGACCGTGGCGGGCCCGGCGATGTCGATGCTGCCACCTGACTCCCAGAAGCCGCGCGAGCTGTAGCTGATGACCACATAGCCGCGCTGCGCCAGCGACTGTGCCACGCCCACGTACTCCACGCTGGGCACCGCCCAGCTGCTGGGCATGACCAGCAGCGGATAGCGCCCGCTGCCGGCATCCTGCGGTTCGATGACGAAGGCCCCGAGAGGCGTGCCATCCCAGCTGGGAATGGTGCGATGGGTGGTCTTGACCGTGGCGGCCCAGGCGGTGGGCGCCAGGCCGGTCAGCAGGATCAACAGCAGCAAAAGCTTGCGCATCGTCGTCTCTCCCCGTCGGTGGTGGTGCAACGGGTCGGACCGTACCAGTGCGAATGGTGGCTGGCACCTTGCGACGCAGCATGGCGCAAAGCGCACCTTGGTATGCTTCGCGGCACTGCGGTCCTCCGCAGGCTCCCATCAATGCAAGGATGCCCCCCCGATGCGCAGGACGCTCTTCGTCGGCACGCTCTTGAGCGTGGCCAGTCTGTTCGCCCCTTCAGCCGTGGCGGCCCGGGACCCCGACGTCACGGATGACTGCAGCGAAATCGCGCAGTTGATGTCCAACGACGACTTTCCGGCACTGGACGCGATGGCCGCGCGCCTCCGCACGGGCGAGCTCAACGCCGCCGGCGAATCCCGGCTGGGCCGTTTCTACCTCTGCATGTCGCGTGCAATCGGCACGGCGCGGCAGGAGGTGGAGGCCTGGAACCGCTGGTCGGCCTGGGCGGCGCGCTGGGTTCAGCATGCGCCAAAGTCGCCGGCAGCCCACCTGATGACTGCACGGATTCCGCTCAACCTGGCCTGGAGCTACCGCGGAAATGGTTACGCCAACACCGTCAATGCCGAAGACTGGGCTCAGTTCCATGAGTACAACGCGGCTTCGCAGGCCTACCTGCAATCGCATGAGGGCGTTGCCGGCGGCGACCCGTTCTGGCACGAGATGAGCGTGCTGATCGCGCTGCGCGAGGGCGCGGATGACGAAGAACTACTGACGCTCGTCGACCGTGCAGCGAAGGCCTTCCCCGACTACGAGCCGCTGCACTTCATTGCCCTGCAGCACTTCACGCCGGCCTGGGGCGGCAGCGCACGGAAGATGGAAGCCTTCGCACGGCGCTCGATGGCCAGTATCCCGAAGAAAAAGCGGGCCATGCGCTACGCACGGCTGTACTGGTCAGCCACCGCGTATTCGGCCGATCACTTCCGCGCGGCGACACCCGATTGGCCGCTGATGCGCCAGGGGCTGGACGAAATCGCACAGCGCTACCCGACCATCGACAATCTGGAGACCATTACACGCTACGCCTGTTGGGCGCGTGACGGCGATGCCCTGGATCGGTGGAATCGCCTGTACTTGAGCCGAAGTGGTTTCAGCGAGGCAGTCATTGCGGACTCGAGCGAGCAAAGCAGGGCCGCCTGCCTGGCGCCGGATGCTGGGCAAGAGGCTTCCTTGTAGAGCCAATCGGTGCGGAACCGGGCCGCGGAGGATGCGCAGTCCAGCATGCACTTCACACCTGCAGGGTGCTTAGCACGTACGCATGTCAGCCACGGACCGCGTGATCTGACACATCACCAGTGCTTGCACCCGGTCACAGCTTCGCGTTCTCGTCGTTGACCAAAAGACGACAGCTTGTGACGCTTGCGACACCGCGCGGCCCTCCGGGCCCTCCTCATCGCGGCCTCGCTCTACTGCACTCCGCATCACCCGTATCCGCAACGCCTTCACATGACACAGGCCGGGCCTGGTCGTGGCGGGCAGCTGCGTCCTGAACTCTTTGCTGGAGAATCGCAATGCGCCTTGCAAGCTTCGTCTTTGCCTTCGTCCTCAGCGCCTTTGCCGGCGCAGCCCAGGCCCAGGTAGTCACCCTCAACAAGGGCGGCTTCGTGCTCACCTACGACTGCGGCATCCACAGTGCCACCCGCTACGAGTACACGCTCACCGCCGATACCGGTTCGGCCGCACGGCCGTCCAGCTTCTACAAGGACCCGGACCTGCCGGCCGGTTGCCTGGGCCAGACCAGCACCGCGTCCTACGCCAGCATCAAATCCGGCTATGACCGTGGCCATCTGGTCACGTCCAACCACATGGATTACGACGCGACCTACATCCGTCGCGCCAACTACATGACCAACATCGTGCCGCAGGTGTCCAGCTTCAACCAGGGCATCTGGGTGAAGGCCGAGAACGTGGCCGAGTGCTACCGCGACATCGCGCCGGTGGACGTCTACGGTGGCGTGGTCTACGGCGATGCCGCCAACGATTATTTCCTGGCCAGCCATGGCATTCCGACGCCGGAGTTCTTCTGGAAGACGATCATCACCCGCGACCCGAACACCGGAACCGCCAAGGCGATCAGCTGGATCATCCCCAACGAGGCCAACCTGGGCAGCCTGGACAATTACCTGGTGACGATTTCCGATCTGGAGGAACTGCTGGGCGCCAGTTACGTGGCGATCAACGCGCCGGCCTCGCTGAAGAACATGCTGCCGGCCACCACCTGGCCGCAGCCGGCCGGGTGTGACCTGGGCTGATCGGGGGGCAGAGGAACGTCACGATGCCTGTGCGCGCAGCCATCGTGACGCCAGCACTCTGGCCAGCAGGAACTGCACTGCGGCGCCGACGACGGTGGCAACGACAAGCCCGCGACCTGTCGTCGGCGCCCCAGCGGACAGCGCTCGCAGAAGATAAACCATGCTGGCCAGGATGATCAGCAGCGCCGTGGCAAGCAGGATCAGCGACACCACCATCGTGCGCGCCGTCGATGCGGGTTCCGGCGACGGCGCGCCGGCCCATAGGCCGGCAAACGTGGCCAGCGCGCAGGCCACCAGCAGGATCAGGCTCGCAATCTGCAGCTGCGCGGCGCCGTCGGCAACGGGCATGATGAACTCGCCGGGCGAGAATCCCACCGGCAGCTGCGCCACCAGGATGGGAAGCAGGCAGCTGCCGGCCACCAGCGTCACCGCGCCGGCGATGCTGGCACTGATGAGGTGATGGTGCCCGCCCTCGGCAGGAATGCGCCGCTGCATCAGCAGCGCCGGCACCAAGGCCAGCAGCGTGAGGACCAGTGCATGCGCAAGCGGCATCAGACTGATGGCTGCGACGCTGTAGACTGGAAACGGCAACTGCGCCATCGGAATGCGCATGGCGCGATCCAGCACGACGAGCAACCCGAAAAAGGCGATCGAAGCGATCACCGGGTGGCGGATCCGCAGCGCGCCGCGACGCCCGAACACCAGCATCGACACCAGTACCGCCGCTCCGGCGAAGAGACTCAGCCTGAAACCGAGCTCCGCCAGCGCGTAGCCGATTTCACGTGAGGCCTCGGGCGGGCCCAGACGGCGCCCGAATTCGACCAGGCGGAGGGCTACGGGCAGATACAGGCAGAGCACGTAAAGCTTGGCGGCCATCGCGAACTGGATGGGGTACGCACTGAAGAATGATCGCAATCGGTTCAAGGCGTATTCCCGTGCAGGCGCTGGGCGGGCTGACCTGGCAGTCTAGCGTTCCTGTGGCCCGCGTGCCCCGCCCGACCCGCTATGGGAAAATGGCGGGCACGTCGCCCCTTTGGCTGTTCCCGGAGTAGTAGATGTCCCGTTTCCCCTTCGATGCCGTGCTGTTCGACTGCGACGGCGTACTGGTCGATTCCGAGCCGCTGGTGGCCCGTGTGCTCTCGGAAATGCTGACCGCACGCGGCTGGCCGCTGACCCCGGCGCAGGCGGGCGAGGTCTTCCTCGGCCAGTCCGTGGCTCATCTGGCCGGGCTGATCGCAGAGCGCACCGGCAAGCCGTTCACCGAGCAATGGCTGGAGGAATTCCGCCAGCAGCGCAACCGTGCGCTGGAGCAGGACCTTGAGGCGATCCAGGGGGCGCCCGAGGCCGTGCGTGCGATTGCCGCGGCCACCGGCGGGCGGATTGCCTGCGCCTCCGGTGCCGACCTGTTCAAGGTGAAGCTGCAGCTGGGCAAGGTCGGCATCCTTGATGCCTTCGGTGCCCATGTGTTCAGTGGCCAGGACATGCCGAACACCAAGCCTCACCCGGATGTCTATCTGGCCGCCGCCGCAGCGCTGGGCGTGGACCCGAAGCGCTGCGCGGTGATCGAAGACACCGTGACCGGCGCCACCGCCGGCGTCGCGGCAGGTGCGACCGTGTTTGGTTTCAGCGAGGGCGGCCCGCACCACAGCACGCCGGAGGCCCTGCGCGCTGCGGGCGCGAAGGTGATCTTCCAGCGCATGGAGCAGCTGCCGGCAGTGCTGGCGGCCTACGCCGCCGACGCAGCCGCCTGAGGCGGCCTCAGCCCGCAGCGCCCAGTGCGGCGCCGCGGCGTTCCCCGGCGTAATGCAGCACGAACAGGTACAGGCCGGTGAACAGCTGCAGGAACAGTGGCGGCAGCGGCGAATAGGTGATCCACGCTGCAGGCTCGCCCTGCCCCAGCCCGCGGACGACGAAGTTGGCGATCACCGCCAGGGTGAAGACGATCGAGGTCCAGCGATGTACGGGCCGCGCCCAGCCACCGCGGCTCATTGACGGCGCCTCGCTTCGGAGCGCGCTTCGATCATCTTCCAGCCATTGCCGGACGGGTCGCGGAACCCCGCATCGATGGCGCCGTAGCGTTCGACCGGCTCCTGGGTGAACTCCACGCCCTGCGCCAGCCATTGCGTGTAGCGCGCCTGGCAGTCATCCACGGCCAGCACCAGCGGCGGCATTGCGCCCTTGGCCACCAGCTGCTGCAGCGCCTGCGCGGTGGCCGCATCGTGGGTGGGCGGACCGGGCACGAACAGGCCCAGCTGGAATCCGTCCTGGCCGGGGCTGCGCACCGTCAGCCAGCGGTAGCTGCCATTGCGCACGTCGGTATGCACTTCGAAGCCGAGCGTGCCGACGTAGAACGCGAGCGCCTCATCCTGGTCGCGCACATACAGGCCGACCGTGTTCACAGTGTTTGTCATGGGACCTCCCTCAGGTGGGATCCACGCTAGCAACCGCCTCGCGGCGGCGCTTCTCCAAAACTGCGATGTTCAGGTCCGGTCGCTGCGCGGCACGTGCGTGGCATTCCGGCACGCTGGCCGGCGTCGCCTCGCCGGCGCGCTCGCGCTGGCGCACATTGCCCGGGCTGTCGCCGGTGATGTCACGAAAGATGCGCCCGAAGGTGCCCAGGCTGCTCCAGCCGGTCTGCGCGGCGATCTCGGTGACCGGCAGCTCGGTGTCACGCAGCATCGCCACGGCCCGTTCGATGCGGCGGCTGAGCAGGTAGCGGTGCGGCGGCAGGCCGAATGCCTGCTTGAACGAACGCGCGAAATGCGCAGGCGATACCGCACTGACCTCGGCCAGGCGGGCCACCGGCCAGTCCTCGTGACTGGCGTGGTCCATCCGGTCCTTGGCACGCAGCAGGCGCCGCAACAGTTCCGGGCTCTGGTTCATGGCGTCACCGCGTGTGCCAGATGATGTCGCGACGCACGCCTGGCCTGCGCGGCCTGCTCGCCCAGCCAGTCACCGAATGCGATGACCTTGGTGCTGCGGCTGCGCGCCGTCGGTGCCACGAACCAGAAACCACGCCCGTCGCTGGCCACACCGGGATGTGCCTGCACCAGGCGCCCACTGTCCAGTTCTGCCTGGAACAGGATCGGCGAGCCGATGGCGATGCCCTGCCCGGCAATGGCAGCACCGACATCCAGATGCTCCATCGCAAAGGGGGTGACGAAGCTCTCCGGGTCCGGTGGCGGAACAGCACCATGTGCGGAAAACCACAGCGCCCACCAGTCAGGCCTGCCGAGCAGTGGAACCTCCAACGCCCGCCGACCGAGCCCGTCTGCCGCCGGCAGCAGCGCTGGCGCGCACAGCGGAGTGAAAATGCTGGGGAACAGGGGCGTGGCCTGCAGCCCGGGCCACGCACCATGCCCGTTGCGGATGGCGGCATCGAAACGCCCGGCGGCCAGGTCCTGCGGCTCTGCCGACAGGTCCAGTTCCAGCACGATGCTTGGATGGCGCGCGCGGAAACTGCCCAGGCGCGGCGTCAACCAGCTGGTGCCCAGCGTCGGTAGAACGGACAGGCGCAGTCGTGCCGCATCCATGTCAGCGGCGCGCATGAAACTGGCGCGCAGCGCGTCGAAGGCCCGGGTGGCCTCCACTGCGACGCTCGCACCGGCGGCGGTCAATTCCACATGCTGGGCGTGGCGCAGGAACAGGCAGGTCCCGGTCTGGGCCTCCAGCCGGCGCACGTGGTAACTCACCGATGCCGCACTGGTGTCGAGCTCCTCGGCGGCGCGGGCGAAGCTGCCCAGCCGTGCCGCCGCCTCGAAGGCGCGGATGGCGACAAGCGATGGCAGCTGGCGTTGGGTCACCATAAGTGTGGCTTAGCCTGAGCCCCGATTTCCGCGTGGTCAATCCCCCTCGCACGCGCAACGATGGAGGCACCTCCGGCACGGGATAACGCACATGGATCGACGGCAGTTCCTGGCCACCCTGGCCGCCACGGCAGCGTCCACCGCCCTGCCCTCCGGGTGGGCCCTGGCCAGCCCCAGCGCAGACTGGAAATGGTTGCAGGGCAACTGGCAGGTCCGGCACCAACGCCTGAAGGAGCGCCTGGTGGGCGATACCCGCTGGGACGCCTTCACCGGCGCCAGCGCGGTCTGGCTCACCCTGGGCGGGCTCGGCACCATCGATGACAACGTCATGGCACTGCCTTCGGGCCCCTACAGGGGCCTGGGCGTGCGTGCCTTCGATCCGGTGTCTTCCACCTGGTCGATCTGGTGGATCGATGGGCGCACCCCTGCCCATATCGAAGCGCCCGTGCGCGGCGCCTTCGCAGGCGATGGCGGCAGCTTCCGTGGTCGCGATGACTTCAAGGGACGCCCCATCGAGGTCTGGTTCCGCTGGCATGACATCCACGGCGATGAGCCGTGGTGGGAGCAGGCGTTCTCCGACGATGCCGGTGCCCACTGGGAAGTGAACTGGCGCAACTGGTTCCGGCGCACTGCTGCGATCCCCACTCCGCTTCCGAAGCTGCCGGATGCACCGGGCGATTTTGATTTCCTGGTGGGCCATTGGAACGTGCGCCATCGCCGCCTGCGCGCTCGGCTGGCAGGCAGCGATGCGTGGGACGCGTTCAACGGCACCCTGCACAACTGGCCGGTACTGGGCGGATTCGGCAACGTGGGCGACAACCTGCTGGACGTGCGTGGAGCACCGCTGCGCGGCATGGGCATCCGCGCCTGGAATGCGGCCGAGCGGCACTGGCTCAGCTGGTGGCTGGATGGCCGCGCGCCGACCCGGATCGGCGAGCCACTGCGTGGGGGATTCGAGGCCGGTGTCGGCCGCTTCTTCGGCGAGGACCAGCACGAGGGACGGGCGATCCAGACGCGGGTGATCTGGTCACGCATCACCCCGCGTTCGGCGCGCTGGGAACAGGCGGCCTCCGCCGATGGTGGACGCAGTTGGGAAACCAACTGGGTCAGCGACTTCGAGCGACAGGCATGAAGGCGCTGCTGGCCGTGATGCTGCTGGCATCGGCATTGCCCGTGCCCTCCCCGCCCGTGGTGCTGCGGATCATCGGTCCCGCCGAGCGCTTCGCCCCCGGCATTGCCTCCACACAGCATGACGAGATCCGGCTGACCCTGAGTCCGGACGGCAATACCGCCCTGTGGTTCAGCCGCAACCGGCCGGGGGGGCCTGGGGGCTACGACATCTGGATCTCGCACCGCGAAGGTGACCGCTGGCGGCCGGCCACGCCAGTGCCGTTCAACACGCCGGGGCGCGACTTCGATCCCGCATTTTCCGCGGATGGGCACGTCGTGTATTTCTGCTCGGACCGCGCAGGCGGCCAGGGCGGTGACGATCTGTATCGGGTCAGCATGGGGAGCGACGGTCGATTCGGGGAGCCAGTCAATCTTGGCCCCGCAGTGAACAGCGCGGCCGATGAGTTCGCGCCGATGCTCTCGCCCGACGGTCGTACGCTGTTGTTCTCCAGCGATCGTGCGGGCGGTGCTGGCGGCCATGACCTCTACAGCGCGGCGATGATCGGCGGCGTCGCGCAGCCGGCACGGCCACTGGCGGGAGACCTCAATACCGCAGCACAGGAGTTCGATGCCACCTTCCTGGGCGACGGCCGAACGGTGGTATTTGCCCGCGCCCAGGACTTCGGCAGCGCACCGGTGCGCCAGTTCATTGCCTACGAACGTGGAGGCCGCTATGACGCAGGCCATGCCTTGCCATCGCCCGTGAACGCGCCCAGCGGCGACAGCTACGGCGCGATGCTGGATGGCTCGCGCCGCGACACGCTGACCTACTCGGCGCGACGCGCCGGTGGTGAGGGACTGGACCTGTACCGCGTCCGCTACCGGATGATGCCGCCCTGAAGGCAGTGGGTGTCGATTTCCCACGCGCCCGTTCGTCGAGAGGTTGAGTACCCCAGGAGAAAATGCAGATGCCTTCCCAACAGTCCCTTGCCTGCGCCTGCGGCCAGGTCCGCCTGACCACCACCGGCAGCCCCATCGCCAGCGTCGAATGCTGCTGCGACAGCTGCCGCAGGGCCGGCGTCCGGATGCAGGCGATGCCCGGCGTACCGCAGGTGCTGGGGCCTCAGGGCCAGACGCATTTCGTAATGCAGCGCAAGGATCGCGTCCGCATCGATGCCGGGCATTCCCGGCTGCACGCGTGGCGGTTGTCCAGCACGGCCGGCAGCCGCCGCGTCGTGGCGGGCTGCTGCAATACGCCGCTCTTCCTGGAGTTCAGCGGTGGCCATTGGCTGAGCCTGTATGGGCTGTTGTGGCCGGACGCGATACGCCCCGCCGTGGAGATGCGGACGATGGTCAACGATCTTCCCGACGCGTCTGTCCTTCCCGGCGACGTGCCCAACCTGAAGACCCACTCGCTGCGGTTCCACGCCCGGCTGTTGAAGGCGTGGATCTCCATGGGCTTCCGCAGCCCACGCATCGAGATCACGGGAGACAGCCATGCCTGAGCCCGAGCGGATCGAGATCGAGAGCATCACCACGCCCGGGCACATCCAGCGCGTGGATCGCGCCAAGTACATGGCCATGCGCGCGGCCCTGCTGCGTGCCTTGCCCAGGCAACCTCCCGGGATGACGGTGGCGCAGGCGAAGCAGGCGCTGTTGCCGCACCTGCCCGCATCGCTGTTTCCGCAAGGCGCCACGGCCGGTTGGTGGCTGAAAGCCGTGCAGCTGGACCTGGAGGCCAAGGGCGTGATCGAGCGTCTTCCAGGCACGCCATTGCGCCTGTTCAAGCACGTGCCGGCCGGCTGATCAGCGCTGCGCCGGCAGCTCCAGCCGATGCTTGCGGCACAGCCGATACACGGTCACCCGCGAGATCTGCATCTGCCGCGCGCACTCGGAGACGTTGTAGCCGGTCTGCCGCAGCGTCTGCAGCAGCACATCACGTTCGGCCTGGCCGCGGGCATCGTGCAGCATCGCCCCCGGCGGCGCATGCACGGGCCCTCCCAGTTCGAGGTCACGCTCGCTGATCAGCTCGCCTTCGGCCATGATCGCCGCCCGCTGCACCCGGTTCAGCAGTTCGCGCACGTTGCCGGGCCATTCGAAACGCCGCATCGCCTGCAGCGCAGCGGGTGCAAAGCCACGTGCACGCACGCTGTGGCGCAGGCGGAAGCAGCGCAGGAAATGCTCGGCCAGCAGCTGCACATCAGCGCCGCGCTCGCGCAGCGGTGGCATCACCAGGCGCAGCACGTTGAGGCGATAGTAGAGATCGCTGCGGAACCGCCCCTGCGCCACCGCGTGCTCCAGTTCCACATGGGTGGCAGCCAGTACACGCACGTCCGCCCGCAGCGGCTGGCTGCTGCCGACCCGCTCGAACGTACCTTCCTGCAGCACGCGCAACAGGCTGGTCTGCGCTTCGGCCGGCAGGTCGCCCACCTCGTCGAGGAACACGGTGCCGCCGGATGCCGCTTCGAATACGCCGATCTGGCGCTTGTCGGCACCGGTGAACGAGCCACGCTCGTGGCCGAACAGCTCCGACTGCACCAGGTTGGCCGGGATGGCACCGCAGTTGACCGCGATGAACGGCTTGCCTGCACGGCCGGACAACGCGTGCAGTGCATGTGCAGCCAACTCCTTGCCGGTGCCGGTCTCGCCGGTGACCAGCACCGGCAGATCGACCGGCGCGAACTTGTGCAGTACGGTGCGCACCGCATGCAGCGCAGGACTCTCGCCGATCAATGCGCGCGGCCCCTGCCCGCTGCACACTTCGTCGGCAGACGTATCCTCCGCGTCGAACTGCTGGCGCATCGCCGCCACCAGGTCCTGCAGGCCGAAAGGCAGCGTGAACCGCGAGATGCAACGCTGCAACAAGGGCAGCCACGCGGCAGGCGTGGGCCCTGCGCCAGGCGGCAGCACCGCCAGCCACGTCAGATGCGCGTGCTGTTCGATCCACGGCGCCAGCAATTGCAGGGCCGGCGCATCCAGATGGCGAAGATCCAGCACGGCGAGCAGCCGGTCGCGCCCGCGCAGGCCGATGGCCATCGCCGGGTCGGGATGGATGCGACGCACGTACCAGCCTGCGGCTGCCAGCGCGCTGCGCTCGTTCGCCAGCGGCTCGCCGAACCAGAGCACGCATCGTGACGCAGAAGCCTCCGGGACCGCTGCCATGCTTCCCCCAGCATCCGGACACCGTCGGCGGACTGTCAGGCAATCACCGGCGTGCCGCCCCTCCGCCGGGACCTCTACGGCCACCGCGGCGGCCTTTGTTGCGCGGATCCTAGCGCTGCGCTAAACGGCGGCGCAATGAGCGGCGCGTCAAGAAAGCACTGGCTGAAGCGGCATCGTTACAGTCCGCGGCGGCACCTGTAACACCCGTGCGACAGTCGGGCGCCCGCCTTGCCCTGCGGCGCTTGGCGCTGCGCAATCCCAACATTTTTCCCACGCTGCTGTAACGACATGGCAGCAACGCCCCACGCCTGCCAGTGCCCGCCCCCCTGGCTGCCAAGACTTTCAGGGTTGGCACGGTTGATGCGTGGTTCCGCCGCACCCATCACGGGAGATCGGCATGGACGGCATCACCCCCATTCGCGGCCTGCTGGCAATGCTGGCCGTGGCCCTGCTGTCGGGCGCCGCGGGCGCCTCTGCCTCCGGTGCCCGCCAGGGCGTGAAGGCACAACCGGGCGAAATCGTCCTGTTGCGGGATGTGGCCGCGCGGCCGGCCTATCGCATGGCGCCCCCGGGCATGGCGCTGATCGCCGACCCGAAACCACAGCGCGAGATTGCGACGGCGCTCGGTGCGGGTACCCCGGCAAACGCGATGGACGAGCTGAGCGATGAGGACTATGCCGGCATGGGGGCGGGGCACACGGCTGCGACCGCGACCCCCACGGGCACCACCGTCGAACGGGTCGCCCAGCAGGCCCTGGGCGGCACGCTGGGACGCAGCAGTGACGGCATGCTCGGCAGCAGCCTCGGTGGCACACTGGGTGGCCCACTGGGCGCGGTCGGGAACAGCACCCGCGGCATCGGCGATACCGTGCGCGGCGCGCTCGCCCAGTTCCCGTTGCAGGGCCCGGCCCCGGCAGGTGGCAAGTGAAGCGGGCACGTTGGCTGCTGCTGGTCCTGTTTGCCACGCCGTTGATGGCGCAGGCCGACGACTACAGCGGCATGCTCGCCTACCTCGACGTGGCCCGCATCGACGGTCACGCCCTGGCGGGTGCAAACGGCGCCATCGCGGTGAACCAGGCGGCCGGTGACCTCAACCTGCAGGCCAACCTGCATGGCATCGCCACCGGCGAACGCGCCGACGTGTCGATCGGCAACCGGCAACTGCGGGCCGGCAACCGCGTGCTGAGCGCACCGGCGCACGCCACCGCCGTCATCGACGGCAACGCGCTGGCCGGTGCCAGCGGCATCGCATCCATCAACCAGGCCAGCGGCATCGCCAACACGACGCTCAACGTCGTCAGCGCGACGCTGGCTCGACAGGGCATACGCGAATCCGACGATACGGCCTTGGCCGCCGAAGGTTCCGCGTTGGCAGGGGGGCGGGACGACGCCGGTCGCGGCGTCGCGACCGGCACCCGCAGCGCCGGTGTCACCAGCACCGCGCTGCGGGGATTCGACGGGGTCCTGCAACTCAATCAGATCGCGGGCAGCGGCAACGACACGGCCAATGTGCTGGGCCTGGTCGTGCAGGACCGCCCGTGACAACCACCCAACCGATGCACCACCCGATGAGAGAGAGGGCACCATGAAAGCGACCGTCAAACGGACCATGCTCGCCATGGCGATTGCCACTGCCTCGACCGCCGCTGCGGCCAATGGCTGGGACAACCAGAACGCCAACGCGAACATCAACCACAACCACACCGTCAGCGAAACCCGCAACGACACCCACAACCACACCGACAACGACGTACGCAACCGCACCGTCAACGTCAATGTGCAGAAGCACAGCACCATCCAGGCCGACGAGCGCAAGGAAAAGAACAACCACGGCGTCGACGTGAACCTGGAGAAGGACCTGCGCCTCAGCACCGACGTCAATTTCTCCGGCGACCCCACCATTACCGGTGACATCGACCTCGACTCGGCGGCCATTGCGGTGATCGACAACCGCCAGTCGATCAGCAGCAACGCCACCAGCAACAGCCTGGTCACCAACAGTGCCTCCATCGGTGACAGCGTGGGTGCCGGCGCCTCCGGCAACCTCGGCTTCAACGTGGTATCGGGGGACAACAACGCCCAGGACAATGCCGCGTCATTGTCCGCTGCCGATGCGTCCTTCAGCTTCGGCATGGCCGACGCCGAGGTGTTCGTCAACCAGGCCGGCTTCGGCAACGCGACCATGAACTCCGGCGTCACCAATGCCGCAGGTCTCGGTGGCAATGCCTTCGGCGGTGCGTCAGGCAACATCGGTGTCAACATTGCTTCGGGCAACAACAACGAGCAGAAGAACGCGCTCGCGGCCTCGGTCGCAACCACGGCGGTGGCGCAGTCGAGCATCAGTTCGAACCAGGTCTCCACCGGCAACACGGTCAGCAACGCCGGCTTCGTGCAGTCCTACACGGATACCGTGCAGGTCGGCATGCGTGGCGGTGTCAGCGGCCTGACCCTGGCCTATGGCGCGGGCACCTACCGCGGCACCGGCAACGCCTACCAGATGGCGAACTACTATCTGGACACCTGGAATGGCGAACTGCCGCACCCGGGTGGCAACAGCACCGGCCACATCGACTTGGACAACCAGATCCAGAACGCCACGATGAACCCCAACCGGCCGGGGGTGGGCGGGCTGGGCTTCGATACGCGTGAAAGCGGCACCAGCCAGTTCGTCGAACTGGGCGTGGCCGATCTGTACGCCAGCCTGAGCGGCACGGTCAGCACCACGCGCTGGGTGAACGTCAACGCCACCAACACGTCGGCCTTGTCCGGCAGTGCCTTCTCCGGCGCCTCCGGCAACATCGGCGTGAACGTGGCGGCGGGCACCGGCAACCTGCAGGCCAACAGCCTGGCCCTGGCCGTAGCCCAGCCCAGCACCGGCGGTGGTGGCGGCAACGGCGAGTAAGAGCACCACCCCGGCCGTCCGCCAATGGCCGGGTTCCCGGGAGCCCCTGTTCCTCCTCCCCCTTGGGGCAGGGGCTCCCTCCTGCTGCTGGAGAACGTGATGATCGGCCACCGTCTCTCGATATGCCTGCTGGCCTGCCTGCTGTTGCTGGGCGGTGCATCGGCGCGGGCGGGCGACGTCGGCTTCGCCGGCGTGCTGCCCAATGGCGCACTGCTGCAGCAGAAGGTGGAAAGCATGCAGGAACGGCGCTACCGCAACGTGGTGCGCCAGCACACCGATTACAGCTGCGGGGCGGCCGCACTGGCAACCATCCTGCGCCATGCCTATCACCTGCAGACCGACGAAGCGACGGTGATCGAAGGAATGATGGGGGTGTCCGATCCAGCACTGGTGGCCGAGCGTGGTTTCTCGCTGCTCGACATCAAGCGCTACGTGGAATCGCTGGGCATGCGCGGGCGCGGCTATCGTATCGATGAAACACGCCTGCGCACGCTTCGCGTTCCCGGTCTTGTGCTGATGGACGTGCGTGGCTTCCGCCACTTCGTGGTGCTCAAGCAGGTGCGCGACGGTGTGGTCGAGGTGGCTGATCCCATCCTCGGCAACCGCAGCCTGGCGCTGCCTGAATTCCTCGCTGCGTGGCCATCGCGTGCCGTCTTCGTGGTGATCGGCAGCGATTTCGATCGCAACACGGTTCTGCTGCAACCCAGCGAACGGCCCAGTGCCCGCGCGCTCTACGCGCGACAGGGGCCGATCACCGATGCCGAACTGGTCGACTTCGGCTTCAGCCACGCCGACCTGTTCTGAAGGAGGTTCCGCCATGTTCCGTCACCGCCTGTTGATGGTCCTGCTGCTGGCCTGCCCCGCCCTGCCCCTGCAGGCGGCGGACGCGGCGCCCGGGCGCGGCCTGAAGGAAATCCCGGATCCCGAACTGAACCTGATGCGGGGCCGTTACACCGTGGGCGGCAATACTGTCGCCTGGTTCGGGGTGACGATGGTCTCGCAGTGGCAGGCCAGCAACGGAAGCGTGTTGCAGGGTGCGTTGACCCTGGGCATGGACTTCCGCGGCGGGGGCAGCCCGAAAATGAGCTTCCAGCCCAGCGTGCACGTCACCGCCGCAGATGCGCCGCTGCCGGACACGCAGGGTCGCCACATCGACAGCAGCGGCCTGGCCAACGCCAGCGGCGTGGTGCAGAGCGTGCAGGTGGCCGGCGATGGCAACGTCGCCCGCAATGCGACCACGCTGGTGGTAAGCAATGGCGCGGTGCCGGCCCTGCCGGGTGACGGTGCCCATTCGATCAGCGCACAGGCCGAAGGCGTCTCGGCCTCCGCGGTGCTCGACGGCAACCAGGCACGCCTGCTGTTGCAGGTAGATGGCCAGGGCCTGGTCCAGCAATGGATACGCAACGGCAGCGTCGGCCAGGGCATCGCCCTGGCCGGTGACGGCCAGATCGCCAGCAACCAGCTGCGGCTGGAGCTGGTGCGGGATACCGCGGGCGGCAACCTGCCGTTGAGCCAGAACGTGGCCCAGGCGATTGCGATGAACCGCGGCATGGGGCCGGGCCGGTAGTACCACGGCACGGCGTTGGGGGAAGCGTTCCACAACGCAGGACACGAACATGCACACCCTGATGAGGATCACCCCGTTGGCGCTGGCGGCGCTGGCGGGCACCGCCTTCGCCGCGCCACCCGCGGCGGATGATGGCGCCGACGTGCAGGCGCTGGCCAACCAGCTGGAGCAGCTCAAATCCAACTACGCGCAGGAAGTGCGGCGGCTGCGCGAACTGGACATGCAGGTGCAGGCGATGCAGGCGCGCCTGAGTGGGAAGGTTGGCCCGATGGCCCCGTCTACGGCTGCGCCCGTCGAGCATGGCTCGCCCCTGCAGACGTCACCGGGCAGCGAAGGCTATGCCAGCAGTGCCGCCGAGGCGCAGCAGGCAAAGCAGGAATCGCGGCGCAGCGTGGATGATGTGAAACAGCAGCAGTCGGCGCTGTTCTCGCGCCGCTTCACCGTCGAGAACAGCCTCACCTACGCCCGCTACGACCGCAAGCAGCTCACCCTCAATGGCTTCCTGGCGCTGGATGCGATCTTCCTCGGCAACATCGCCATCGAGAACGTCGAGTCCGATTCGCTCACCTACAATCTGGCCGCGCGCTGGGGCGTCAGCCCGAACCTGACGCTCAACCTGGACGTGCCATACCTGGCGCGGCGCACCGTCTACCAGAAGGGCGGTGCCGGCGGTGCGGCGGCCGCGATCGCGCAGGAAGAAACCAATGGCAACGGCCTGGGCGATATCGGCCTGAGTGCGAATTACCGCTTGTTCGGCGAGCGCGGCTGGCGCCCGGAAGCCGTACTCACCGCCGGAGTGACCGCGCCCACCGGGCGTGCGCCCTACGGCCTGGACTGGAAAGTGATCGAGCGCGATGACGATGACTACATCCGCTTCGCCGTGCCCAAGGAACAACCGACCGGCAATGGCGTGTGGCAGGCCAACGTCGGGCTGTCGATGGTCAAGACAGCCGATCCGGCGATCCTGTTCGCCAACCTCGGCTACGTGCATTCGTTCCCGCGTGGTTTCAGTGACATCGACAGCAACCCCGACACGGTCAACCCGGGTGACGTGAAGCTCGGCGGCTCGGTCTACTTCGGCGCCGGCGTGGCCTTTGCGTTCAACGAGCGCACCAGTCTCAGCCTGTCCTTCAGCGACCGCATCAGCGCCCGCGCTTCCACCCGTTTCCAGGGCGGGAAGTGGATGAAAGTGATTGGCAGCGACGCCAACGCGGCGTCACTGAATCTGGGTGTGACGTATGCGCTCAACCAGCACACCACGCTGGTGACCCTGCTGGGCATCGGGCTGACCCCGGATGCGCCGGACTTCACGCTGGCGTTCAAGATCCCTTACATGCTCTGACCCGCCCGAACCGGCGACGCCGTGGCCCACAGCCCGTCGCCGCCGGATCGCGCTGCCCACGCGCAGGCCCTGTGTGCTGCAGGGCAACGCGCCAGCGCCAGCGCTGGCGACGACGGCGATGATCATCAGTTCCGCCGTATTCACGCCGCACCTTCACGGTGATCCCACCGCATTCTCCGTCGATTCCGCCAATCCGGCGGCGACGCCATTTCCTACTCTGGCCCCACGGTGAAGCCCAGGCCGCTGCAGGCAACGCACCGTGACACTGGATACCACGCACTTCCACCCTTTCGCAGGAGCAGGACATGGCATTTCCAACCGCGGTAAACGACCAGATCACCGATTCGGTCACCCAGGCCAACACCAAGGTGCTGGGCGACGCGCCCGCCGTGGCAGTGGGCAATCTGTACCAGGCCACCGCACAGGCGCTGGCCAATGCCGCCCACAACGCCACCAACGCGCAGCAGCAGTCCTACGTCACCGCGCAGTCGGCCACCACCATGGGCGTGGCCACTCTGTACTCGATCGATACCGCCACCACGGCGGTAGCGAGCAAGGAAATCCTCAGCACCCGCGTCCGCGGCCTGGGCTCCTGATCTGTCGTTCCATCGCTGACCCGCCAACCTCAAGGAGATCGACATGGCATTCCCGACCGCTGTAAACGACCAGATCACCGATTCGGTCACCCAGGCCAACACCAAGGTGCTGGGCGACGCGCCCGCCGTGGCCATGGGCAATCTGTACCAGGCCACTGCGCAGGCGCTGGCCAACGCCGCCCACAACGCCACCAATGCGCAGCAGCAGTCCTATGTGACGGCGCAGGCGGCCACCACCATGGGCGTGGCCACGCTGTACTCGATCGACACCGCCACCACCGGCGTGGCCACCAAGCAGATCCTCGGCGCGTGATGCGCCGGCAGGCAAGGAGCTGAGCCATGGCATTTCCCACGGCCGTCAACGACCAGATCACCGACTCGGTCAGCCAGGCCAACCTGCAGGTGCTGGGCGTGGCGCCTGCCACGGCAATGGGCACGCTGTACCAGGCCACCGCGCAGGCGCTGGCCAATGCCGCCCACAACGCGACGCTCGCCCAGCAGCAGATGTATGTCACGGCGCAGGCCGCGACCACGATGGGCGTCGCGCTGCTCTACGCCGTCGATACCGGCGCCACCGGCGCCGCCACCCGGAAGATTCTCGGCTGATTCCATTGAGTGCCGGCAATCTCCGTTCCTGTAGTGCTGTCCACCCTAGGAGCTTCCACCATGGCATTTCCCACCGCCGTCAACAGCCAGATCACCGATTCGGTCTCGCAGGTCAACACCAAGGTGCTTGGCGATGCGCCGGCCATCGCAATGGGCAACCTGTTCGTGGCCACCAGCCAGGCGCTGTCCAACGCCGCGCACAACGCCACCAACAACCAGCAGCAGTCCTACGTGACCATGCAGGCGTCGACCACCCAGGGGGTGTCCACGCTGTATGCGATCGACACCGCCTCCAACGGCGTGGCCACCCGCGAAATCCTGGGCCTGCGCTGACGTGTCGGCCCGGCGTGACGCCAACCACCGCGCCCCCGCCCAGGGCGGCGTCACGTCGGGCCCCTGATCGATGGCCGCATCGCCCGCCACCGGCTACCTGCTGGCAACCACCAGCGCCGGATCCGGTGTGGCGATCGCCCTTGCCCCCTCGTTCGCGATGTCCGCCACCTACCTGGCGATGGCCGACAGCCTCGGCCTGGCAATGCAGAACGCGGTGGCCAACCAGCAACGCGGCCAGGTGACCGCCGGCGCAAGCCTGGCCCAGATCCTGGCCCTGATCATCCAGAAGGGAGCCGTTCCGTCATGAGCAGTGAGAACACCGTCAACAGCCAGATCGTCGACAGCGTCAGCGCCGCCTCGACGTTGCTGGTGGCCCAGGGTCCGGCGCAGTCCTTCAGCATGCTGGACATGGTGATGCTGGAGACGCTGGGCACCGCCATGCACAACGCCGTCGCGCGCCAGCAGGGTGCAGGCATGGTCAGCAACGCAGCGGTGACCGCCACCTGCGCGAAGATGATCAACGCTCCCTGGCCGGTGCCGCCACCCGCTCCGGAACCCCCTCCGCCGCCACCACCGCAGGTCATCCCCCTGCCCGGCCCGGTGCCGGCGCCCCCTTCGCCTGCGGCGGTGATCGCCGCGGCCACCGCAGAAGGAAAGACCGCCATCAGCGTCCTGCAGGCACAGACCCACGGTGCCACTGCCGACGCTGCGGCCGCTACCAGCAGCCTGCATGCACTCCAAACGCTTGCAGGCAATGCGGCAGCGCCCGCGCCCGGTCCTGCGCCCGGCCCCGCGTCCGGTCCGGATCCGGACGCAGGTCCCGCCCAGGATCCCGCGCCAGACTCCCCTTCCCCTTCCCCTTCCCCGGCAGACGACGCTGACGCCGGGGCCTGACAGACTGCAGGCCGCCTGCGGCCCCACCCGCCCATCAAGGAGCCCGTATGGACCCGAGGAACGTCAACGCCCAGATCATCGATGTGATCAACCAGGTGCAGACGGCCACCATGTCAGCGACCGTCGTGACGACCAGTGGTGCCGGCAAGGCCTACCAGTCGGTGGCCCAGTCTGCGGCGATCGCCGTACAGGATGCCGCCGACGCCCTGCGCAATGTCTCAACCATCGCGACCACCGCGGCCGGCGTGGCCATGGCCCAGTACCTGGCGACGGGGGACGAAAAGTACGCGAGGGTACTCACGCAGGCGCAGAACATGATGCAGGGGGCCACCGCCGACTTCAACCGCGTCGGCAATGCCGCTGCGACCGTCCTCAAGGAATTTCCGGCCCAGTGAGGCCGCCAGGAGATCCACGCATGAGCATTTTCATTGCCGGTCGTTCCATCCCCCAGGCCAACCTGATCAGTCAATCCTGCAGGCAGGTCCTTCAGTTCATCGACGGCGGCGAGCACTGGTTGAAGTGGGCCATGGAATCGCACGAGCACCGCTACGCCTTCTCCGACGAGGGCACGATGCTCGATGGGGTGCAACAGGGCCTGCACGGTTCGCGCATGACATGGTTGCCGCGCACCGGGTTGCAGATCGGCCCGGTCAAGCTGCTCAGCCTTGGTGCCAGCGACCTCGGTGCCCTGCGCAACATGGAGTTTGATGACGAGACACGCCTGTCGCACATCGAGGCACAGCGAGTGCTGGAAAAACACCGGCTGCTGACCAACGCCGAGCTCGGCGCCTCGCGCGCGTTCCTGGCTTCGATCGGCGCGGCCGATGCACCCCTGCTGCAGCAGCTGGACTTTCGCGAATCGGTGGCGCTCCACCAGCTGGCCGGTGAGGTGGGCATGTCCGCCGCAGGGCGCGACGACCTGGCCGACGCTGCCGGCTTCGCGCTGCTGCACGCGCGCAGGCCCATCGAGTTTGCCGACTACTTCCGCTTCTACCAGCGGGTGAGCGCAGGAGGTGGCAGCCGCGAGCATCGGCTGACGCGTGCCACCCGTGCGTTGCAGCAGGTGCTGCCGATCCTGTTCGGCTTCCTGGACGGGCCGCAGCTGCCACAGTTGCCGTCGCCAGAGCAGGTGCGCGAGGCGATCGACGCAAGCCTGGCCGCGCACCGGCAGATCGGCTATGCCCGCATATCGCTGGCCGCCCAGCAGATGGCGGCCTGCTTCGACGACGAACCCGAACTGCTGCAGGATGACAGCCGGTTGCGCGAGGCCGCGCGGTGGCAGCTGCGCGATGCGCAGGAATTCCTCAACGAACATCCGGTTTCCCGTGGCCGGCTCGGCCAGGACGGTGCCAGCGTGCAGTTCGCGATCGATGGTTCCAGAGCGAAGGCGCTGATACAGGTGGAGGACAATGTGATCACCCTGCAGGATTACCGCCGAACCCGCCGCCACCTGGGCGATGAAGCGCGGGTGGATTATCAGAAGGATGCAGTGTGAACCCGGCTCCGGCGCCAGATGGCGATGGCGTGCGGGCAGCAACAGAGGCCTTTGCTTCGGCAGCCGGCGCGGCCGTTGCTGCCGGACGCCTGGCGGCCCGGCAACAGGCGCAGAAGATCCTGGCCGATGCCCAGGCGGCATTGCGCCACATCCTGGGGGAGCGCAGTGACGGTGTTCCCCCCTCATCCCCAGCAGGAGCACCGACGATGACCTTCCCGACCCCGCTTCCCGGCAAGCCCACTCCCGCCCATCCGGCGGGCAGAACCCCGATGGAGATCGCCCAGGAACTGGCGGACGCCGCAATGGCTGCCAGTGAAGAAGGCATCCGCACCGCGATGAAGGTTTCGCAACGCGCGGTCGAGGCCGCCGCCGAGGCCGCGCGATGCGCGGACGAAGCGGCCGAACAGGCCGTGCAGCGCGCTGCCGAAGCCAACGCGCGCTGACGCCGCATCTGCCATCCCAACGCCCCGGGCAGGCCCGCGCCTGCACCGGGGCGTTGCTTTTACTGGTGCGGGCTTCGCCGGTAGCTGCGCGGGCTGACCCCTACCGCGCGCCGGAAGCTCTTTTCGAAGTGGCTCAGGTCACCGAAGCCGACCTGCAGTGCGACATCGGTAATGCGCAGGCGCTGCCCATCCCGCAGCAGCTGCTTGGCGTGCTCGATGCGCAGTTGCTGCAGCAGCAGCTTGAACGTCGTGCCCAGCTCGCTGCGGAACAGGAATCCCAGGTGTGACTGGCTCACATGGGCCTGACGGGCAAGGTCGCCCAGCGTGAGCGGCTCTGCGGCATGGTCCTTCAGGTAGGCCAGGGCGCGTTTCAGACCGTCGTGCAGGCCTTCATGCGCTGCCCGCGGCGTATCCGGCTGCGCGGGCGCAGGACCGACGGTCTGCTCAACCGCGGGCAGCCGTTGCGGGGCGCGCCCGGCATCGCTGGCAACGTGGCCTGCAGCCAGATCCGGCGCGTGGCGTGCAAGATCCTCACGACGGATGCATCGGCCACCGGTCATCACCGCCAGCCGGACCACCACCCGCTCCATTTCCAGCAGATTGCCGGGCCAGTCGTGCGCGCACAGGGCTTCCAGCACATCGTCGCCCAGCACGCGGGGATTGAATCCATGCAGCTCCAGCGAACGCGCCGCCAGCGCGCCGATGTCCTCCACCCGTTCGCGCAGCGGTGGAATATCCACGGTCAGGAACTCCAGCCCGGCCAGCAGGGCGCGCGAGAACTGCTTCTCTCTCACCCGTTGTTCCAGGTCCGCGCTGGTCGACGCGATCACCCGTATCGGGCCGGCCGCCAGCGCGTCAGCTTGAGCGGCAGGCAGCCCACGCATGCGATGTGACAGCTGCCCCTGCAGCGGCACCGGCAGTTCGTCGACTTCGTGGAAGTACAGCGTCCCGCCCTGCGCGCGCGCGAACCAGTCGCTGGCTTCGCCCAGCGGGTGAACACAGTTCACTTCGACAAACGGGCCCTGCCGGGAAGGGCCGCCACTGTGCAGGGCGGCGGCCAGCTCCATCTTCTCGGTACCAAACTCGCCGCGCAGCAGGACCGGCAACGGGCTGGCCGCCGCGCGCTCCACGAATTCATCCATCTGCTTCAGCGCCTCGCCGGCGCCGACCAGCAACAGCGGCCGGCTCAATGCCTGTTCGGCCCAGGCCTTGGCTTCGTAGCGCTTGATCAGATGCGCGCAACGCTGGGCAAACTGCTCCCCCAGCGCCAGGGCACTGCCATCCAGCCGGCCCTTCTCGCCTTCCAGGTGCAGCTCACCCAACACCTCGCCGCCATAGCGGATGGGAACCCGCTGCAAGGAAACCTCTTCCCCGGACGCAGCTGGCAACCCCGCAGCCGCCCCTGCCACCGCACCACGCAACCGCACTTGGCCACCCCGCATCACCTTGTGCTGGGACAGCTCCTTCACGAACGCGCCCAGCAGCTCGGGCAATGACGGATAGGGCCGATAAGCGCGCTGCAGCATCTCACTGACTTGCCTGTGCATCGAAACTCCCCTTTGGAATGGCGACCCGATGCATCTGCAACGGGCGATCTCGCGATGCAGGCCCTCCGGCATCATCGCGGGATGCTGCGACGTCCACGCCGCATGCCGTACCCGCTGGTCGCACCGCTGGTGCCGTGCACGCTGCCCGCTCCCGCAGTGCCGGGAACTGCCATCGCTGCTGGAGGTCGGCAAGGCGGACGTCGTCCAGGCCGGGGGCGTGCGCCACAGGGCGGCACTTCCTGTGACGCGGCGCTCCCTGTGTTCCGGCCATCGCGTCCCTGGATTATGGGAAACGAGTTTCCAGAAAATAAGCATGATAATGACGTGAATATCCGCGCCGGATATTTGTCGCCCGCGTTTCCGTGCGCGGCGCACTGCAAAGCAGGTGAAGGCAAGGCGCCGGGATTCCATCCACGCTGATGATCAACGCGTCTGAGCGAACCAGGGACGGGCACGTATTGCGCCGCCGTGACGGCTGCACCGCCTGCTCGCCCAGGCCCGCAGGCCACCGCGCCTGCCTGCCGCGCCGCCTCCCCCGATCAATGACCCATCGACCAGCAGAAGATTGCGCACCACGCACGGGTGGCATTCCTTCCGCTGCACCTGGCCTGTCGGCATACTCGCGCTCCCGACCGCAGCACGATCAAGGAGATCGACCGCATGGACCGCACCCCGCCACCCGTGCCCCCCAGGAACTACCTGATGTGGGCCATCCTGAGCATCATCGCCGGCTTCTGGCCGTTCGGCATCGTCGCCACCGTCTACGCCAACCGCAGCACGTCACTGGTCGCCAGCGGCCAGATCGGCGCGGCCACCGAGGCTTCGCGCAAGGCGCTGCGCTGGATGATCGCCTCCTTCCTCACCCTGCCACTGTGCCTGGCACTGATGATCGGCTATGCCCTGATCGCGCGCGGCATGGCCTGAAAGCCTGCCGTCGCCGTCGCGCCATGATGAATGGCAGGCGCGCGCGGCGGTGGCGGCGGCCCATCCCGCTCCTCTATAGTCAGTCCAGCTCGGCAGGCATGGTGCCTGCCCTCGAATCACAGGGAGTTGGACATGGGTCTGGTACAGGCGGTGAAGGGTGCGGTGGGTGGTGTGCTGGCCGACCAGTGGAAGGACTTCTACACCGTGCCCACGGGCCTGCCCTCGACGGCGGCCCTGTTCGCGGCGGTACCGCGCGGCACCAATGCCGGCCGCGGCTCCAATACCAGCGGCTCGTCCAACATCATCACCAACGGCTCGAAGATCATCGTGCCGGAGGGCTACGGCCTGCTGCTGTTCCAGGACGGCGCGATCACCGCGTTCGTCGCCGAACCGGGTGGCTACGAGTGGCGTTCGGACGATCTGAACTCGCAGTCGATCTTCGCCGGCGACGGCCTGGTCAGCACGTTCATCAAGCAGAGCTGGGAGCGCTTCAAGTTCGGCGGCCAGCCGGGTTCGCAGCAGGCGGCGTATTTCGTGTCGCTGAAGGAACTGCCGGACAACCGCTTCGGTACCCAGTCGGAAATCTACTGGGACGACGGCTTCCTCAACACCCAGGTGGGTGCGGTCACGCGCGGCTCCTACACGCTGAAGATCGTCGACCCGATCCTGTTCGTGAAGAACTTCGTGCCGGCCAGCTACCTGCAGCCGGGCCAGGTGTTCGACTTCACCGACCTGGACAACGCCGCCGCCAGCCAGCTGTTCAATGAAGTGGTCGGTTCGCTGGCCCCGGCCTTCAGCCTGTACACGAACGACCCGGGCAAGGGCAACCGCATCACCAAGCTGCAGCAGGATTCGCTGGGCTTTGCACAGAGCCTGTCTGCCGCCGTCGAGCAGGGCTACCAGTGGAAGTCCGACCGCGGCCTGGCCATCGTCAAGACCGCCATCGTCTCGATCGAGTACGACGCCAACACCCGCGAACTGCTGAAGACCGTGCAGCGCGCCGATGCCCTGTCGGGTTCGCGCGGCAATTCCAACCTGCAGGCCAGCGTCGCCCAGGGCATCCAGTCGGCCGGCGAGAACGGCGGAGCGGCTGGCCTGGTCGGTGTCGGCATGGCCTCGGGCATGTTCGGTGTCGGCGGCATGCAGCAGCCGGTCGCCCCGGCTGCCGACGACCCGGTGGCCAAGCTGAAGAAGGCCAAGGAAATGCTGGATCTGGGCCTGATCACCCAGGGCGACTATGACGCCCTGAAGGCCAAGGCACTGGGCCTGTAACAGCAGGACGCACAACGAACATGTCCGATCCCCGAAACGGCCCGCCGCCGCTGCCCGGATCCGCGCCCGCGATGCCGCCGCCCTTGCCGGCGGCGTCGTTGGATGGGCCCGGTTCGCCGCAGGACGTCCCTCCCCTGCCCGGCAGCTTCCCGCTGGACACCTCGAAACTGCCACAGGCCATCCGTGATGAAGTGGAAGCGCCCGACCCGGTGGCCATCGATACGTCGGCCAGCGAGCTGAAGGACGGCCTCAACCGCTGCCCGAAGTGCGGTGCCACCGACATCCGGCCCAAGGCCGGCACCGACATCCTGGTCTGCCTGTACTGCCGTCACGAATGGCATGGCGCACGCGTCGAGGAAGAGTTCGGCCTGGGCGAGGCCATCGACCAGCTGCGCGGTACGGTCATTGCCTCTGGCGCACGTGACATCGACGCCGACACCTCGGCACTGATGACGTTCAAATGCACCGGGTGCGGCGCTGAAGTCACGGTCAATACCGAGAGTACGATGACGGCGCGCTGCCACTGGTGCCGCCATGTGTTCGGCGTCAACGAGCAGATCGCCAATGGCGCGGTGCCCGATGCAGTGCTGCCCTTCCATATCAGGAAGGACGATGCGGTCGCGCGCATCCGCCAGTTCGTCGACAAGCGCCGCATGTTCGCGCTGAAGGCGTTCAAGGACCAGTTCACCCCGGAAAACGTGGTGGGCGTGTTCCTGCCCTACATGATCGTCGACAGCAATGTCAGCGCGGCCGTGGCCGGCAAGGGTGAGATCCAGACCCGGCAGTACACCGTGGGCAGCGAGAAGAACAAGCGCACCCTGTACGACGCAGACGTCTACCAGGTCGAGCGCCAGGTCGACTTCACGGTCGATGACCTGCCACTGGAATCCTCGGCCGAGCGCGGGAATCTCGATACCCGCGCCAATACCAACAACATCATCAACACCATCCTGCCGTTCGACACCAAGAACGCGGTGAAGTGGAACGCCTCGTACCTGGCCGGCTTCACTTCGGAGAAGCGCAACCTGGATGTCGAAAAGCTGCGGCCGCGTCTGGAAGACCAGCTGCTGTCGATCGCCCGCGCACAGGTGGAAGGTTCGGTGAAGCGCTACAACCGTGGCGTGCGCTGGGAACAGGAGCAGCTGGAGGTGCATGGCACCCGCTGGGTGTCGATGTACCTGCCGGTGTGGTTGTACTCCTACCACCAGCCCGGCAAGAACGGCGGCATGCTGCACTACATCGCGGTGAACGGCCGTACCGGCGAAACCATGGGCAGCGTGCCTGTGCAGCAATGGAAGATGCTGCTGGCGGCACTGGCCACCGGCACCGTCATTGAAGCCCTCGCAATTGCCTTCCTGGTGGCATCGACATGAGCGACGACAGTGGCCTCTGGCTGTTGGCGGCAGGTCCGGCCGGCGCAACCGCGCTGTACTGGGCGCTGTACCGCTATTACCGCAACACCGACAAATCGCACTCCTTCGAGCACGAGACCGCCATCGAGGCCAAGCCGGTCACCGGCTCGGACCAGCAGGTAGGCCGGGTTACCGGCACCGAGGAAAAGCGTATCCGCGGTGACAATGTGTATGAGTACCGGAAACGGGTGGTGCGGGTAAAGCCCGACCCGTAGCGCCAGGCTCCGCCTGGCTGCGGGTAGTGCCGGCCGCTGGCCGGCATTCCTTCGGTTTCTGGGCGCCAAGTGGGAGCCGGCCAGCGGCCGACACTACCCTTCGCTGGGCTGCCGCCGCGCACACCCTCACACCGTCTCCCGCCCCACCGGTTCGATACTCGCGCGGTCCGCCCTTCCGAGGATGCTGCAATGGCTGCCGTGCTCGCCCGTACCTGCCTGTCCGCGTTGTGCTGCCTGGCCCTGCCCGCCCTGGCCCAGGACGCCTCGTTCGGCTTCGGCGAACAGACCACCCACACCGACCAGACCACGCAATCCAGCAGCACCCGGACCCAGAGCAGTGGCGCGGTGACCACCCAGACCACCACCAGCGGCAGCTCGCAGTCCGGGTCACGCAGCGAAAGCAAAGAGATCGACGTGGGCTTCGGTTTCCACGACGACAACGACGACTGGGGCCACGACCGCCACCGTGGCGGCCGCGATGTGCGCGACAGCGATCTGTTCGGCAGCTGGACGCTGGGCCTGGAGAACGGCAACACCTGCTCCATCGAGCTGAAGAACATCGAGTGGTTCGGCGGCTACAGTGCCTACGTGCCCGCCGGCTGCCCGGATGGCTTCTTCTCGGCCAACCGTTGGGTACTGTCGGGCAACCAGCTGCTGCTCACCGACACCAGCAACACCGTGTTCGGGCGCTTCCGCGCGTCAGGCGGTGGGCGCTGGACGGGCTACCGTGAATCGGATGGGGCGCGTTTGTACCTCAATCCCAAGGGGCACTGATCGCGCCGTGCACGCAATGGGCACGCGCTGATCGGGAAGATCAGGCGTCCGCCCCGCCCCGCCGCCGAAATGTCCGCTCCCACCGGTTCCCGTCTGGTCATCTATGCCGCCCTCGCGGGCAACCTGGCCATTGCCATCGCAAAGTTCATCGCTGCCGGCATCTCCGGCAGCTCGGCCATGCTCAGCGAGGGCGTGCATTCGCTGGTCGACACATTGAATGAACTCCTGCTGCTGTACGGGCTGCGCCGTGCCGGCAAGGCGCCAGACCCGGTACATCCATTCGGCTATGGCCGCGAGCTGTACTTCTGGAGCTTCATCGTCGCCCTGCTGGTGTTCGCCGCTGGCGCCGGCGTCTCGGCGTACGAGGGCATCCAGCACATCCGCCGGCCGGAGCCGGCTACCAACCACGCGTTGAGCTACAGCGTGCTGGGCATTTCCATCCTGTTCGAGGGGGCCTCCTGGTGGGTGGCGCTGCGCGAGTTCCGGCGTACCAAAGGCAGACTTGGCTACTTCGAAGCCTTCCGCCGCAGCAAGGATCCTTCCACCTTCACCGTACTGCTGGAAGACAGCGCTGCGTTGCTCGGGCTGGGCTTCGCGTTGGTCGGCCTGGTGGCCGCGCAGGTGCTGGATATGCCGGTGCTTGATGGCGTGGCGTCGCTGTGCATCGCCGGCGTGCTGGCCGCAACCGCCTTCCTCCTGGCCCGTGAAACCAAGGGCCTGCTGGTTGGAGAGCCTGCCCACCCTGCGGTGGCCGAGCGGATCATGGCGGTGGCCGAAACCGATCCGGACCTGCGTCGCGCGAACGGCGTGACCACCATGCAGATGGGACCGGAACAGGTCGTGGCCATGCTCAGCGCCGAGTTCGAGGACGATCGGCAGACCCCACAGATTGAAGCCTGCATCACCCGCATCGAAACGGCGGTAAAGCGCGAGTATCCGGAGCTGGTGGCACTGTTCATCAAGCCGCAGACGCCCGAGGTCTACGCCGCCCGGCGCGCCACGCTGGCGGCACCGTCCGCGCCGGAATGACGCTGCGTCTGCGCCCGTTTCACCAGTCCAATGCCACAGTGCCACCAACATCTGCCCGAGCCTGCCTCTACCGTGCCGGATTGGTTGCCCGCCTCTCTTCAGATCCTCCCGCGCAGCTTCTACCGGCGCCCGCCCGTCGAGGTTGCGCCCGAGCTGCTCAACAAACTTCTGGTCCGTGACGATGGCCGAACGGGTCGCATCGTTGAAGTCGAAGCGTACGCGGGCAGCGTCGATCCGGCGGCGCACTCCTATCGCGGGCAGACGCCGCGCACGGCCAGCATGTTCGGTGAGGCCGGCCACCTGTATGTCTACTTCACCTACGGCATGCACTGGGGCAGCAACGTGGTCTGCGGAGAGGTCGGTGAAGGCGTGGCGGTGCTGCTGCGGGCCGTCGAGCCGCTGGCGGGCCTTGAGCGCATGCACGAGCTGCGCCCCGCCGCGCGCCGGGATCACGATCTGGCCAGCGGCCCCGGCAAGCTCTCGCAGGCATTCGGGCTGGACCGCAGTTTCGACGGCGCCGACCTGGTTACTGGCAGCCATGGCATCGTGATCGCAAGCGATGGGACCCCGCCTCCGTCCGACCCGGTAATTGGTCCACGCATCGGCATCACCCGCGCGGTCGATTTCCCTTGGCGCTGGCACATCCGTGACAATCGTCACGTATCGATTCAGCCACGGCGTACTCCCGCCCCTGCGAGGAAACGATGATGACCCCGCTCGACAAACCACTGCGACGCGAACTGGACATCGATGGCCGGCCCCATACCCTCACTGTGGACCCCGAAGGCCTCAAGCTGGTCGAAAAGGGGCGACGCAAGGGCATCACGCTACGCTGGCAGGACCTGGTATCCGGCGATGCCGCACTGGCCACCGCCCTGCAGGCATCGCTCCAGCAACACTGAGCGGGCGCGGCACCTCACATCGGCATCACTCCGCCATGGCGATACATAACGCCGTGCGCACTAGCGTAGCGCCAGCCAGCCGCCGCAACCGCCCTCGCCACCCAGCCCTGAAAAGCGCCATGGACGAAGCCGAACGTCTGCTCGAAATCGACCGACTGCACCTGCTGGATACGCCCCCTGAGCCGGTGTTCGATGCCATCGTCGCCGCCGCCCGCGCCGCGACCGGCATGACCATGGGACTGATCACCGTGGTGGCCGAAGACCGGCAGTGGTTCAAGGCCAATATCGGGCTGGAGGGCGTCACCGGAACGGCCCGCGAGATCTCCTTCTGCACGCATGCGATCCGCCACGACGAGCTGTTCGAGATACCCGACGCGCGCCAGGACCCTCGCTTCTCGACCAATCCCCTGGTGACCGCCGGGCCGCGCATCCGGCATTACGCCGGCATCCCGCTGGGCTCGGCCCATGGTGCACGCATTGGCACGCTGTGCCTGCTCGACCCGATGCCCGGCGTGCTGTCCCCCTCCCAGCGCGAACTGATGGTGCATCTGGCGCGGGTCACCACCCAGGTGCTGGAACAGCGCAGTACCCTGATGGCGCAGGTTGGCCAGGCGAAAGCGCTGCATCGCGAGCTGAAACGCAGCGAAGACTTCCTGGAGCGGACCAACCGCGCCGCCCGGGTGGGCGGCTGGGAGATGGACCTGGTCACCAACGAAGTGCGCTGGACCCGCGAGACCAAGCAGTTGCACGGCGTGCGCAGCAACTTTGAACCGACGCTCGACACCGCGCTGTCGTTCTATCGCGAAGACAGCCGCAACATCATCCGCGCGGCCGTGCAGCGTTGCATCGACGAAGGCACGTCCTGGGAGGTGCAGCTGCCAATGACCACCGCCGACGGGCGCGCGATCTGGACCCGGGTGGTCGGCAGCCGGCAACAGGTCGACGGCCATCCGCGCCTGGTCGGGGCGATCCAGGACATCACGGACGAGCGAGCCGCGCTCGACGCGCTGGAAGCGAGCGAGACCCGCTACCGGCGACTGTTCCACTACAGCCTGGGCCTGATCTGCACCCACACGCTGGACGGGACATTGACCTCGGTGAATCCCGCGGCGGTGCAGTCGCTGGGCTTCGAGGAAAGCCAGATGGTCGGGCGCAGCCTGTGCGACCTGATGCCACCGGAAAAACGCGAGGGCTTCAAGGCCTACCTCGCTCGGATCCAGGCGAACCACACCGACGCTGGCGTGATCGAGCTGATTGCCGCCGACGGTACGCGCCACTACTGGGCGTACCACAACGTGCTCGACAGCGAGGCCAGCCCGCCCTACGTGCTGGGGCATGCACAGGACGTCACCGCGCTGAGGATGCAGGAGCAGCAGCTGCGCGAAATGTCCTTCAAGGATCCGCTCACGCAGTGCTACAACCGGCGTTACCTGCACCGGCTGGATGAACTGATTGATGAGCGCTGGGCCTGCGTGATGTTCGATCTGGACCACTTCAAGCACATCAACGACACCCAGGGCCACCGCCGCGGCGACGCCGTCCTGGTCGAGTTCGCCACCTTCCTGCGCTCGCCGCTGGGCAAGGAGGAGACGGTGGTGCGGCTGGGCGGCGACGAATTCATGGTGGTACTGGTCGCGCCCGCGGATGGCCGGTTGAGCGAACTGGAGCACTGGTACCAGGACCACGCTGCGCTGTCGCCCAGCGCTTTCTCGATGGGTGCAGCCATCAACACGGCCGGTGAGCCTGTGGCCGACACCATCCAGAAGGCGGACAGCCGCCTCTACCGGACCCGCGCGCGCGTGCGCCGCGAGCGGCGCGAAGGCCCCGCCGTGCGTTGATCACGCCGCCCGCACCGTCACCCACGTCGGCGCGTGGTCGCTGGCCTTTTCCTGCAGACGCTCCCAACGGTCGACGCCAGCGTCCTTCAGTCGCTCCGCCAGTACGGGATTCAACAGCAGATGATCGATGCGCAGCCCACGGTCGCGCTCGGCATGTTGGCGGAAATAGTCCCAGAAGGTGTAGATCGTGGCGTCGCCGTGCACCTTCCGCAGCGCATCGGTCCAACCCTGCGCGAGCAGCCGCTCGAAGGCATCGCGAACCTCGGGCTGGAACAGCGCGTCGCGGCGCCAGGCCTTGGGGTCGTAGACGTCGGCTTCGGTGGGAATCACGTTGAAATCACCCAGCAGCAGCGCCGGGTGCGGCAGTTCGACCAGGCTGCGCGCGTGCCGGATCAGGCGTTCCATCCAGCGCAGCTTGTAGTCGAACCTGGGCCCGGGCTGCGGGTTGCCGTTGGGCAGGTAGAGGGCACCCACGATGACCCCGTGCACCGCCGCCTCCAGGTAGCGGCTCTGCGTGTCGCTGGGCTCGCCGGGCAATCGGCGGCGGCTCTCGACCGGCGTGGCCCCCCGAGCCAGCAACGCCACGCCGTTCCAGCGCGCCTCACCTTGCCAGAGCGCACCGTACCCAGCCTCCTCCAATGACGCAGCCGGAAACGCGGCGTCGGTCGCCTTCAGTTCCTGCAGGGCAACCACGTCGGGCGATTCCCTGTGCAGCCAGTCCAGCAGCTGTGGCAGGCGCGTGCCGATGCCGTTGACGTTGAACGTGGCAATACGAAGCGTCTTGCGTCGGGCCATGCAGGAAGCCTCCTCGGTGCCGGGAATGAGCATTCACTCTGCGCGCCCGGGCATGCACGGGCCGTGGATGCCACGTCATGATGCGGTGCCATTCGTTTCACGAACCGCTGCCACGCGCGACAGCAGGCTGGTCACCCGTGAACAGTGCCGGAGAAGCCCATGGCGGTGCGTCCGCTGCGCGCCATCTACCAGATCGACCCCTACCTGTTCCGCGACAGCGACGGCCGCGGCTGGGGCACGCTGGATGGCATCACGGAAAAGCTGGACTACCTGCAGTGGCTTGGCATCAGCCATGTCTGGCTGCTGCCGTTCTACTGCAACGCCGGCCGCGATGGTGGCTACGATGTCACCGATCACTACCGTATCGATCCACGCCTGGGCGACCAGGCCGCGTTCCAGCGCCTGGTCGATGCCGCCGACGCACGTGGCATCGGCATCATCGTCGAACTGGTGATGCAGCATACCGCCAGCGCGCACCCGTGGTTCGTCGCCGCGCAGCAGGGTGACCCGGCCTGGCGCCGCTGGTACCTGTGGAGCGACCACATGCCTGACGACGGCCTGCAGCCGATGTTCCCGCCGATCGAGGCCTCTGTCTGGACCTGGGATGCCGAGGCCGGCGCGTTCAACCGGCACATGTTCTACCGGCACGAGCCAGACCTCGACCTGGCCCATGCGCCGGTACGCGAGGAACTGCTGCAGGTAATGACGTTCTGGCTGCAGCGCGGCGTGGCCGGCTTCCGCGTCGACGCGGTCCCGTACATGGTCGAGCGCACGCGCCACGCGGACCCGCGCGACGACGGGCTGTGGCTGCTGGAGGCGATGCGCGCCACGGCAGACGCACAGCAGCCAGGGCTGCCGTTGATCGGCGAAGCGGATGTCCGCGCGTCCCGCTACGGTGACTTCCTGTGCCAGGGGCGGCGGCTTTCGCACCTGCTCGATTTCCACCTCAACAATCATTTCTTCCTCGCACTGGCACGCGGCGATGCCAGCGAAGTGGCCCGGGTCATGGCCGAATACGGCCCGCACGCGCCGCCGGACACACGCATTGCCTGGCTGCGCAACAATGATGAACTGGACCTGGAGCAGCTGGAGCCGGATGAGCGCGAAGCGGTGATGGAACGCTTCGCTCCTGAGCGTGGCATGCGCATCTATGGCCGTGGCATCCGCCGTCGGCTGGCACCGATGCTGGACGGCGCCATCGCATGGCAGGCGATGGCGTGGGCGGCGCTGCTGTCGCTGGGCCAGGTGCCGGTGATCCGCTACGGCGAAGAGATCGGCCTCGGTGATTGCCTGGAGCTGCCCGAACGCAATGCCGTGCGCATGCCGATGCACTGGCATGACGGCCCAGGGGCTGGGTTCACCGACCAATCGCGGCATGCCTGGCGCGCGCCACCGGCGGACGGCCCCTACGGTTACCGCACGGTGAATGTCGAGGCGCAACGCGCGATGCCGGACTCACTGCTGCTGCGGGTGCGCGAGCTGCTGCAGCAACGCAATGCCCATCCCGTGCTGCAGCAGGGGCCACACACGCTCGACCCACCCTCACCCGCGCTGCTGATGCTCCGCTTCGGTGAGGCACCCCATCAGGCACTGGCACTGATCAACTTCGGCGACAACCCGGTTGAGGTGGACGTACCCCTGCACGGCCCGCTGCACACGCTGGTGGGCCACGGCGCCAAACTGCAGGGTCGCCGCTGCTACCTGCAGGGCCATGGCTATACGTGGCTGGCTGCCGAGGGTGCCTGAGTGCGCAGCGCAGGCAGTACGTGTTCGGCGAAGTCGTCGATGAAGCGTTCCTGCTCGCGGTTCACGTTGTGCAGGTAGATGCGATCGAACCCCAGGGACTGCAGCTCCTGCAGCCAGGCCCGATGCTGGCCCAGGTCTGCCGAGACATGCACGTGCTCGCGCACCACCTCGGCGCTGACCGATCGGGCCTGTGCTTCGAACTGTTCGGGCTGGTCCAGGCCTTCGGCCAGTTCCGGCGGCAGCACGTTGGCGCTCCACTGCTCCATCGCGCCTTCCAGCGCCGCCTGTTCGGCGCGCGCGTAGGAGAGCTTGGCCTGCAGGTACATCGGCTTGCCCCTGCCGCCGCCGTCCTCGAACGCCGCCACCACACGCCGCAACTGCGCCAGTGGCTGGCTGATGGTGATCAGGCCATCGGCCCAGCCCCCATCCAGCGTGCGGTTTCCTCGGTGACGGCCGCCCCCAGCAGCGGCAGGGGAAGCGCCGGGCGACTGTAGAGCCGTGCCTGGCGCACCCGGAAGCCACCGTCGTGGTCGACCTGCTCGCCGCCCCACAGCCGCCGCATCACCTCGGCCGCATCGCGTAATGCCTTCTGCCGCTCGCGCTTGGCTGGCCACGGCTGGCCGGTGACGCGCTCGTTCAGGGCCTCGCCGGTACCCAGCGCCAGCCAGATCCGGCCCGGCGCCAACTGCTCCAGCGTCGCCGCTGCCTGTGCCACCAATGCCGGGTGCTGGCGCAGCATCGGGCAGGTCACCATGCCCAGGGTCAATGCGCTCTGCACCGCCAGCGCGCCGGCCCATACCCAGCTGTGGCCGGACTGCCCTTGCGCGGTCGTCCACGGGTGGAAATGGTCCGAGCACATCAAAGCCTCGAATCCCGCCTGTTCGGCGCGCAGCGCCAGGCCCAGCAAGGTGGCGGGCGGGAACTGCTCATGCGATGCGTGGTAGCCGATGGTCATCACGGATTCCGTGCGGGGACTGGACACGATGGCAACACCCCTCCAGCTAAAACGGCGTCATGGAAACGAACACTTCCTGCATCGGGCATCGACGCTGGGCTATCGCCGAAGGCTACATTCCAGCCTGGAGCAACGGCCCGTCGCCGGAGATGCAGAGTCACGAAACCTGCTGCGTCCTCAATGCGGGCAACGAGGACGCGCATGTCACGCTGACCCTCTACTTCGAGGACCGCGATCCTGTCGGTCCCTACCGGATCACCGTGCCAGCACGACGCACCTGCCACCTGCGCTTCAACGACCTGCAGGATCCGGCGCCGGTACCACGCGGCACCGGCTTCGCCACCCTCATCGAATCCGACCAGCCGATCATCGTGCAGCACACGCGGCTGGATTCACGTCAGCCGGCCAACAGCATCATGACCACGATCGCCCATCCGTTGTGAAGCACCGTGCGCAGTCGTCCACGCTGCCACGACACCGCGCCCTCCGGCCGTTTACCCGCTCCGAGCGAGACTGCCGCCAGGTTCCCTTTCGGAGAGTGACGATGGCCCTGCCCGACTACCCACGTCCGCCCTTCCCGGCGCAGCAGCAATCCTTCCCCGGCAAGACCGCGCAGATGCAGCCGCGGCCGGACCACGGCGAGGACAGCTACCGCGGCCATGGCCTGCTGCAGGGCAAGAAGGCACTGATCACCGGCGGTGACAGCGGCATCGGCGCAGCGGTGGCCATCGCTTTCGCGCGCGAGGGTGCCGACGTCGCCATCGCCTTTCTTGATGGCGAGCAGGACGACGCCCGCCATGTGCAGCAGCAGATCGAACAGGCCGGGCGCAAGGCCGTGCTGGTGCCCTGTGACATCAGCGACCCGGCGCAGGCGCGCTCGCTCGTCGACCGCGTGGCCAGCGAGCTGGACGGTCTCGACATCCTGGTCAACAACGCGGCCTACCAGCGCTACTACGAGCACTTCGACGACATCACCCTGGATGACTGGAAGCGGACGTTCGATACCAATGTCCATGCCGTGTTCAATCTGACGCGGTTGTGCGTGCCACACCTGCGCGGTGGCGGCGCGATCATCAACACCGCATCGGTCAATTCGAAGCGACCGACCCCGAACATCCTTCCGTACTCTGCGACCAAGGGCGCCGTCGCCAACCTGACGCTGGGGCTGGCGGGCCTGCTGGCCGAGCACCAGATACGCGTCAACGCCGTGCTGCCCGGCCCGATCTGGACACCGTTCATTCCGGCAGGCATGGCCGCCGAAGAGGTCGAGCAATTCGGCTCGCAGACGCCGTTCGGCCGCCCCGGGCAGCCCGCGGAACTGGCCTCGGCCTACGTGATGCTGGCTTCGGACAGCGCCAGTTATACCTCCGGTGCCTTGCTGACCATTTCCGGCGGCGCGGCAACGCTGTGACCGCCCATGGCCGGACTGCCTGCCTGGATCGCGGATTGGCTGCTGGTGGTGGTACCGGTGGCCGAGGTGCTGGTCATTCTCGGGGTGGCCTGGCTGATGGTGCGTGCACTGGCGTGGCTGCTCGTGCAGGCCCGGCAGCGCGGCAGGCTGGCTCCAGAGCTTCATGTGGGCCTGCGCCGCGGCGGTGCATTGCTGCTGTATCTGGCGGCCGCGCTGCTGATACTGGAGCGGCTGGGCGTTTCGCGCTCGGTGCTGTGGACCGCGCTGACCGGGTTCATGGCGGTCGGTGCGGTGGCGTTCTTTGCCGCGTGGAGCGTGTTGTCCAACCTGTTCTGTTCGTTCCTGATCGTGGCTACGCGCCCTTTCCGCATCAACGACACGATCGAAGTGCTGGAAAGCGTGGACAAGCCGGGCCTGTGCGGCCAGGTGGTGGACATCAACCTGATCTACACCACGCTGAGTGACCGTGGCGAAGGCGCGCGCGGTTGCCTGCTGCGCGTGCCGAACTCGTTGTTCTTCCAGCGCATCACCCGGCACTGGGGTGACAGCGGCTATTCGCAGCTGCCGGGCAGCCTGCCGATAAAGGGCAAGGTGCGCTGAGTCGCTGTAGAGCCGAGCCCATGCTCGGCTCGCTGCGCGCAGCGCAGGGTGCGTCGCGGCCGAACGGAGCGCAGCCGAGCGTGGGCTCGGCTCAAGGTGCCACAGCGGGCGACCCTACTCCGCTGCCAATGCCTGGATCGGGTCCAGCCGTGCGGCGTTGCGTGCCGGGAAGTAGCCGAAACCGAGCCCGATCGCAGACGAACATGCCAGCGCGGCGAGCACCGGCCCTGGCGTGAACAGGAAGGGCACCCCCAGCGACAGCAGGCTGGCCAGCGCACCCACGGCGAAGGCCAGCAGTACGCCCAGCACGCCACCGGACAGGCAGATCAGCACCGCCTCGATCAGGAACTGGCGCAGGATGTCGCCCTGCCGGGCCCCCACTGCCAGCCGCACACCGATTTCGCGCACGCGCTCCTTCACCGACACCAGCATGATGTTCATCACGCCCACGCCACCGACCACCAGCGCCACCGCCGCAATCGCCGAGACCAGCGCCGCCATGGTCTGGCTGGATTTCATCACCGCCTTGCGGATCTGGTCCGAGTTGTAGATGAAGAAATCGCGACGACCATGCAGGCGCTCCAGCTCGGCGCCCAGCGAGGCCTCGGCGGCATTGGTGGGTACGTTGTCGCGTACGCGCACGGTGATGCTCTCCAGGCGCTGGCTGCCCAGCAGCCGGGAGGCAGCCGACGTATAGGGAACGTAGACGGTTGGCGTGGCCCCACCGGCGAATGCATTGGCACCCACCACGCCGATCACCTCGACCGGCATGCCGCCCAGCAGCACCGTGCTGCCGATAGGGTTGCCAGCGAACAGTGCCTTCGCTGCCTTCTGGTCGACCACGCCCACTGCCCGATGCGCCTCCACCTCGGCATCGGTGAAAAACCGGCCGGCCCTCAGGCGCAGCCCGCGCACGCGCGGCAGATCGGCACCGGCGCCCAGTACCTGCGTATTGGCTCGTCGGCCGCCCTGCAGTGCTGCTACCGAACCGCTGAGGTTGGGGCTGACACTGTCCACGTAACTCAGGGCGGCCAGGTGATCGGCATCGCCTACCACCAGCGTCTCGATCTCCGCCGAGCGCGGGTCACCGAAATCGGCGCCCGGGAAGATCTCCAGCGTGCTGGCGCCCAGCGCGTTTATCTGCGCCTCGACCTGCGCCTGCGCGCCTTTGCCCAGCGCAACCACGGTCACCACCGCGGCCACGCCGATGATGATGCCGAGCATGGTCAGCAGGGTGCGCAGGCGATGGGCCAGCATCGAACGCACTGCCATGCGCGTCGCCTCGCGCACGGCATCGATGCGGGCGCGCCGCTCGGTAGCCGCCGTGGATGTGCGCGCCGGTGCGTCCGAACGCTGCCGCACCGAAGGGCCTCGCTCCTGGCGATCCGCCACCACACGCCCATCGGCGATCTCGATCACCCGTGACGCGTGGGCAGCAATCGCCGCATCATGGGTGACCAGGATCACGGTATGGCCCTGCGCATGCAGGCGCTCGAGCTCGGCCATCACCTGCCTGCCACTGGCATGATCCAGCGCGCCGGTCGGCTCATCGGCCAGCACGATCGCGCCGCCGTTCATCAGCGAGCGTGCGATGGAGACGCGCTGCTGCTGGCCGCCGGACAACTGGCTGGGCCGGTTCGCGGTCCGCTCGCCCAGGCCGAGCGTTTCCAGCAGCAGGCGGGCACGCGTGGTGCGCGCATCGGCCTCCACCCCGGCATAGACGGCGGGCAAGGCCACGTTCTCGGTGGCACTGAGGTTCTCCATCAGGTTGTAGCGCTGGAAGATGAAGCCGAAGTGCTCGCGGCGCAGGCGCGCCAGCTGGTCAGGCGACATCTGCTCGGTCGCAGCCCCCTCCACGCGGTAGCTGCCTTCGGTCGGCCGATCCAGGCAGCCCAGGATGTTCATCAGCGTGGACTTGCCCGAACCCGAGGGGCCGATGATGGCGATGAACTCGCCGGCATCGATGCGCAACGAGACCTCCTTCAGCACCACCACCTCGCCGGCGGCCGAGCGATAGGCGCGCGATACGCCCTTCAATTCCAGCAGTGCGTCGGCCATGCTCACATCCCCAGCAGGCTGGTGGGTTCGGCATCGCCACCGCTGGCCGCCTGGCCGACCACCACGTTCTCGCCCGCTTCCAGGCCAGAGAGGATCTGCACGGCGGTGGCGGTGCGCAGGCCGGTAGTCACAGCGCGCTCGTGGGCGCGGCCTTTCGCATCGACCACCCGCACGGTTGCGCCGTTGCCGTTCTTGTCGTCGGACTCGCCCAGGGCGGTCAGCGGCACCTGCAGTGCATTGGCCACGCGTGCCAGCTGGATCGTCACTTTCACCGTCATCGAAGGCTTCAGCATCAAGCCCGGATTGGCCACGTCGAACAGCCCCGCGTAGTACACCGCTTTCGGCGTCTGCGCCGATCCGCCGCTGTTGCCGCTGGACGCGTCGGCAATCGACGACGGCGCTGGCTCAAGCTGCTGCAGGTGCGATTCATAGCGGCGCCCGCTCGGTCCCAGCGTCGAGAACCACAACGGTTGGCCGGGTGCGATCAGTTCCACGTCAGCCTCGGCGATCTCGGCGCGCACCGTCATCGTGTCCATCTGTGCCAGCATCACGATGGTCGGCGTGGTCTGCATCGAGTTCAGCGTCTGCCCCGCCTTGGTGACGATGGCCACGATGTAGCCCTCGGACGGCGACACGATACGGGTGTAGCCCAGGTTGATGCGGGCGGTTTCCACCTGGGTCACCGCCTGGTCGATCTGCGCCTGCAACGCAGCGGCATCCGCGCGCGCCGCATCGCGCGCCACACGTGCCGCTTCGAAGCCTTCCTGCGAGACCAGCCGCGACGCCACCAGCTGCGACTGGCGATCGTACGTGCGAAGGGCCTGGCGGTAGCGCGCCTGGCTGGCCGCATGTTGCGCACGCAGCGCGTTGGCGGCGGCTTCGGCACTGCGCAGGGCAATGCGCTGCGGTTGTGAATCCACTTCGGCAATCAGGTCGCCGGCCTGCACGTGCTGGCCCAGCACCACATGCAGGCGCGTGACCTGCCCGGAGACCTGCGCGCCCACGGCCACCAGTTCTTTCGGATTGACCCGGCCGACCGCCTGCACGGTCTTTTCCAGACCGGCGACCCTTGCCGGTGCGGTGATCAACGCGGCATCCTCGCCATCGGCAAACGCCCACCAGCAACCGCCGCCGGCAAGAACGGCCAGCGTTGCGGCAATGATCCAGGTCCTGCGGTTGTTCATCGAAACTTCCGGGGGTGCGTGCAGTCGCCCGGTGCGACCGCCAGGGCCGCAGTCTGGAAGCCCCAGGTGGATGTTTCTTGGAGCCGCTGTGGAGATTGGATGGAGACGCGACCGCCGTTCAGGGACCGCGTCGGCCGCTGAATCCATGGCGCGGCTCCACGCAATCTCGACACAATCTCGACCAAGTCTCCATCAACGGTCGCTAGCCTCGGCGGCCTCGCCGACTGCCAGCCTGCCGTGCCCCTTTCCTACCCGGACCTGCCACCCATCGATGTGCGCCGTGCCTACCTGGCGTGGTGTGCGCCTTCGCCGTGGTTGATCGCACTGGTGCTGGCATCGACCAGCACATGGATGTGGGTCGCACCGTATCCGCTACTGCCGTTGCTGGCCGGCTTCGGGGCCGCCGCCCTGCTGGGGTTCCGCAGTGACGGGCCCGGACGCACCCGCCGCTCCGGGTCGCTCGCATCGCTGGCCTTGATCGGCCTGGCGTTCTGGTCGGCAACACCTCCGGCCGCCAACGTCAACCTGCATCTGCTGCTTGCGCCCGCCACCGCCGTGGTCGCCGCCCTGCTGGCAGTGCGCCTGCGCGCCATCGTGGGCATGGCCTCGCGGCTGCAGGCCCGGGTGAACGCCACCCCCATGGCCTCGCGCTGGAACGCGCTGCCTGCCGCGGTGTCTACCCTGACGCTGCAGCAGCTGCGCGGCGCGGGTTCGGTGGACCCCAGCCTGCAGCGCTCGCTGGTGCTGGCCACGCTGGCCTGGGCGGCCAACGAAGAGGCGCAGGCCAGGGAACGCCGACGATGACCCCGTCCCTGTCCCGCCCTGCCCGCCCTTGGCCTCGAACCTGCCGCTCGCAATGAAACACCAACTCCGTAACCGACAGCCGCCCTTGGTGCTGATTGCCGAAGATGAGGGCGAGATCGCCGACATCCTCGGTGCCTACCTGGCCCGTTCGGGCCTGCGCAGCGCACGCGCCGCCGACGGTGAGGCGGCGCTTGCCAGCCACCGCCAGCTGCGCCCGGACCTGGTACTGCTGGATGTGCAGATGCCCAAGCTGGATGGCTGGCAGGTGCTGAGCGAACTGCGGCGTCGCGGCAACACGCCGGTGATCATGCTCACCGCGCTCGACCAGGACGTGGACAAGCTGACCGGCCTGCGTGTGGGCGCTGACGACTACGTGGCCAAACCATTCAATCCCGCTGAGATCGTTGCACGCATCCAGGCCGTGCTGCGCCGCAGTGCCCGCAGCGTGGCCGAAGAACCCACCGGGCTGATCCGCCAGGGCCCGTTCGAGATCGACCTGCGCAGCCACGAAGTGACGGTCCGCAACGGCGAGCAGGCGCACGCACTGAACGTCACCCTCACCGAATTCCGGCTGCTGGTGCACATGGCGCGCGCGCCGCGCCAGGTGCATGCGCGGGTGGACCTGCTGCACGCCTGCCTGCCCGAGGGCGATGCGCAGGAGCGCACCGTCGACAGCCATGTCAGCAAGCTGCGGCGCAAGCTCGAGGATGTCGGCGTGATCGGCATTCCCGCCACCATCCGTGGCGTCGGCTACCGCTTCCTGGACTGAATGATGACTGCGAAAGGCAAGAGCATCGGCCGCCAGATCAGCCTGTCGATCACCGTGGCCTCGCTGTGTTCGACGGTGCTGTCGATCAGCGGCTTCTACCTGTTCTACTACCTGCTGGAGGTGTTCTATCCGCGCTGGTATGACGAGCCGAAGTCCATGATGCCCTCCGGGCTGGAGTGGCTGTGGATCGGCCTGACCGCCACCGTGGTGGTGGCGTTGGCCACCCTGATCGCGTCTCGCCTGACCCGGCGCATCATCACCCCGTTGAATTCGGTGGCCGCAAGCCTGCGTCGCGTGGCCAGCGGTGGCCTGGAGGCGCGCGCGCGCGGCGGCGACACCTCGATGGCCGAGGCCGCCACGCTGGTCAACGACTTCAATTCCATGGCCGAGCGGCTCAGCCGGATGTCCGAGAACCGCGTGTTCTGGAACGCGGCCATCGCACACGAACTGCGCACGCCGATGACCATCCTGCGTGGCCGCCTGCAAGGCATCGCCGAAGGTGTATTCGAGCCGGGCCCCGAGCAGTTCAACAGCATGCTCACCCAGCTGGAGGGCCTGACCCGCATCATCGAGGACCTGCGCGTGGTCAGCCTGGCCGAGAGCGGCCACCTGGATCTGCGCCTGCAACGCAGCGACGTCAGCGTGCAGGTGGCGGCGGTGGTGGAGGCGATGTCCGAGGCGCTGACCGAAAGTGGCTTCTCGGTGAGCCTGGACGCGCGGCCGTCGCTGGCGGACTGCGATCCGGCCCGCATCCGCCAGGCGGTGCTGGCATTGCTGGAGAACGCCCGTCGCCATGCCATCCCCTGCCCGCTGCGGGTGCGCGTCACCCTCGCTGAGGGGCACTGCGCGGTGGCCGTGGAAGATGGTGGCCCCGGCGTGCCGGACGACCTGCGCGACAGCATTTTCGAAGCCTTCCAGCGCACCGATGTGTCGCGCTCACGGCAGAGTGGGGGCTCAGGTCTCGGCCTGGCGGTCGTGCGTGCGATTGCCGTGGCCCATCACGGAACGGCGCAGTGCCGAGCTACCGAGCGTGGCGGCAGTTCGTTCGAGATCCGCTGGCCGGTGCACGTGCGCCGTTGAGGCCGTAGACGCTGCCCTGGTAGCAGCCCACCTTGGTGGGCACCACGCGCGTGGCTGAACGCCGCCGATTTCTCCACGCAATCTCCATCATCCCTCCATGCCCGCTCCAAAGGGCTGCAGATACTGGGCGCTACCCGGCAGATGGCAGGCATCCGTCCCCTGCCCTGTCCCCGAACCCCCCAGGCATCCCATGCAACACCCCTACGATCCAGCGGCCGCCGCCGGCAGCATCGGCCAGCAGAATGCGGCCGCCACGCTCAAGGCCATCCTGCGCACCTACCCCTGGCAGCTGACCGGCACGTTCTCGCTGGTGGCGCTGGAGAACACCCTGCTGCTGGCCTATCCGTTGTTCGCCGGCTTCGCGGTAGACGCGATCATCAGCGGCAACATCGGCCATGCCATCTCCTATGCCGGCGTGGTACTGCTGTTCTGGCTGGTGGGTGCCGCCCGTCGGGCGGTGGATACGCGCACCTTCACCCGCATCTATGCCGATCTGGCAGTGAGCGTGGTGCAGGCGCAGCGCCGGTTGGGCCAGGCGACGTCCACTTCGGCGGCACGCGTGGTGCTGGCCCGCGAGTTCGTCGACTTCTTTGAAAAGCACGTGCCGATCATCGCCACCGCGCTGGCATCGATGTTCGGTGCAGTGGCCATGCTGCTGGCGATCGAGCCGATGGTCGGTGCCGCTGGCCTGGCCACCCTGCTCGGCGCCCTGCTGGTGCTGCCCTCGTTCGCACGCCGCAACGAGCAGTTGCACGGCCGACTGAACAACCGCCTGGAACACGAAATCCGGCTGGTCGACCGGGTCAGCCCCTCGGTGCTGCGCCGCCACTACACCACGCTGTCGCGCCTGCGGATCCTGCTGTCCGACCGCGAGGCCGGCGCCTATGTGGTGATCGGCCTGGCTGCCGCGGCATTGTTCGCGCTGACCATCGGTCGCCTTGCCACCAGTGAAGGCGTTACACCGGGCCACGTCTACGCGGTGATGACCTACCTGTGGACCTTCGTCGGCAGCCTGGACGATGCGCCGTCAATGGTGGATCAGCTTGCGCGGCTGAAGGATATCGGCCGCCGCGTCAGCCCCGGCATGGACGATGCGGACCACAAGGGCGCCGCTTGACCGGTCGGTGCCCACCTTGGTGGGCACCGACGAGAGCAGCGCCAACCAAGGTTGGCGGCTACCGGGCCTGAGCGGTGTTGCTCTGGTAGCTGCCCACCTCGGCGCGCACCGACGGGAGCCAGCGCCAACCAAGGTTGGCGGCTACCAGGCCTGAGCAGTGTTGCCCTGGTAGCTGCCCCCCTGGTGGGCACCGACGGAAGCCAGCGCCAACCACGGTTGGCGGCTACCAGGCCTGAGCGGTGTTGCTCTGATAGCTGCCCACCTTGGTGGGCACCGACGAAAGCCAGCGCCAACCACGGTTGGCGGCTACCGGGCCTGAGCGGTGTTGCTCTGGTAGATGCCCACCTTGGTGGGCACCGATGGAAGCCCGCGTCAACCAAGGTGGGCACCGATGGGAGCCAGCGCCAACCAAGGTGGGCGGCTACCGGGCCTGAGCGGTGTTGCCCTGGTAGCTGCCCACCTTGGCGCGCACCGATGGAAGCCAGCGCCAACCCAGGTTGGTGGCTACCAGGCCTGAGCGGTGTTGCTCTGGTAGCTGCCCACCTTGGTGGGCACCGATGGGAGCCAGCGCCAACCCAGGTTGGCGGCTACCGGGATCGATAGATACCCATGCGCCGCTTGGCGCTACAGGAACTCCGCCATGCGCTGCAGCTCGTCGTCCAGCGCGCCACGAAATACCTTGTCGCGGGCCAGCGACTTGCCGGCATAGCCCACGCTCGACACCAACTCACCCTCGCGCACGCTCAAGTTGGCCCAGCCCACCACCTGCTCATGCCACAACACCGGCAGTGCGTAGTAGCCGTACTGGCGTTTCGGTGCAGGCGTGTAGGCCTCGAACTTGTACACCCAATCCCACAACAGCTCGAAGCGGCGGCGGTCCCACACCACCGGGTCGAACGGCGCCAGCAGGCGCACCTGCTCATCCGGTGCATGGCGGCGCGAGCGCGGATTCTCGTCCGCCGGCCAGTACCAGGTGGTGCCTTCCAGCGTGCAGCTGGCCAGTTGCTGCTTGGCCAGCGCCAATGCCTTGCGGGTCTGCTCGGCCAGGTGCGGCGCGCCATAGCCCAGCAGGCGCACCAGATAGGTCAGGCTGGCCGAGGGCAGCGGCGCGTACTTGCGCACCACCAGGTCGATCAGGGCGGCGGCACGTTCGATCTGCGCCTGTTCGCTGGAGTCGGGCTCGGCATGATCGGCCACCGCATAGATGCGCGTGCCGCTGTCGCGCCGTTGCACCCGCAGCAGGCTGCGGTAGTGCATGCCATCCAGCAGATGCGTGCTGGCGTTGCTGGTGCCGCCCCAGTAGTTGGTCACCCGCCCATGCGCGAACGCCTGGTCGACCTCGCGCGGGTGCACGCTGCCACGCTCGCGCACAAAGGCCAGCACGTCGGCCGCACGGCGATGGGTCTCGGCATCCCACTCGCGCTTGGAAACCCGTGGGTGCATCAGCGCCAGATGCTCGCGCGGCAGGAAGCCGTAGTTCACCAGGCAATCCTCTTCCACCGGCAGACGCGTGTAGCGGCGCTCAAGATCGCCCGCGCGGTAGTCCTTCACCCGGTGGCGCAGGGTCAGGTCCTGCGCGCGAGCGGGTGCGCGGATCGGGTCGGCCTGCACGAAGCCCAACCGCCGGATCGCGGTCAGCAGCGTGGTCGGCTTGAACAGGGTGCGCGCCACCGCGTAGCGGCGAAGGTCATCAAGAGTGGGCGTGGCAGGCATGGCCGCATTGTATTCTCGACACTACGCGATCCGTCCAGTAGAGCCAGGCCACGCCTGGCTGGCGTCATGGTGAACGGCCGCGATCATCCACGCATGGCGTGCATCTACCGAAGCCGCGATACCTCCAGCGAACCGATCACCAGGGCCCGCATGCCCTGCTTGAACTCGGTGATCACCTGCCCTTCTTCGTCATCCGCAATCGCGTAGATGGTGTCGGCACCGGCGATGCAGTAGAACGCGATCGTGGCCAGCAGCCAGCGCGCCTTGTCCACCGGCAGGCCGAACACCTCGGCCACGTGCGCCTGGTGCGAGGCGATCTTTTCCAGCATCGGCGCGGTCGCCACCGTGCGCCGCAGCAGGTAGGGCGGTAGCCCGGGATGCGCCTTCACCACTTCGCACAGCGACTCCACGAACCCCATCAGATAGGCCTCCAGCCCACCTGGTGCGTCGACCGACGCGCGCGGAATCTGCCAGCGCTGGAACACCGCCTCCGCCACCAGACGCTTCAACGCCTCCAGGTTGGCCACGCGCTTGTACAGCGCTGCCTGGGTCACCGCCAGTTCGGCGGCCACGTTGGCCATGGTCAGGTTGGGCAGGCCCAGGCGGATGCCGATGTCGGCCAGACGCTCCGGGGTGATGGTGGGCGGGCGGCCACGGGTCGGCGCCGTTGGATCGGGGTGCGTGCTCATACGGTGCCTGCTCTTACGGTGCGCGTCCATACCCTGCTGAGGGTGCCAGCAAAGGGACCCTCTTGTCCGCTTCGATTGATTTAGTTTACTTTACTCAACTAATTCGGAACGCGTCCGCCGCGCACCCGTAACCGAGCCCATGGCTCACCTCCCGCCAGGTCCCCACCCAGCCAACAACCCTGCGCTGCGCCCTTTCCCCGTGCTTGCCGTCGGCAGCGCGCCAGGCGCGCTCGCGCCTGCGATTCACAGGACTCTGGCATGACCGTTTTCAACTTCACTTCTGCACAGCATCGCGCTGCCGCCGCATCCTCCGGCCTGATGTATTCGCCGGGCATGGTCCGGCGCTACCGGGTGTCCGCCCTCGCGCTGGGGCTGCTGGCCTCGTTCGCCGCGCTGGCCGACGCCGCGCCGTCCACCCTTCCGTCGGTACAGGTGCAGGAACAACGCCGGGTCACTGCAGACTATGCGGGCGGGCAAGTGGCTGCCGGCAGCCGCGTCGGCCTGCTCGGCGACAAGGATTTCATGGACACGCCGTTCAATACGATCAGCTACACCGAGTCCTTCATCCGCGATCGCCAGGCCAAGGACCTGACCGACGTCATTGCCGCCACCGACCCCACGGTGTTCAGCAACGGCGTCACCGGTGCCTGGAGCGAGAACTACGCGATCCGCGGCTTTGCCTCCAACACCAGCGACACCACGTTCAATGGCCTCAGCGGCATGGCGCCCTACTACCGCACCTCGCCGGAAATGTTCGAGCGCATCGAGGTGCTGAAGGGACCGTCTGCGCTGCTCAACGGCATGCCGCCGGGCGGCTCGGTCGGTGGCAGCGTCAACCTGGTGCCCAAGCGCGCAAGCGAGCAACCGCTGCTGCGGGTCAGTGCCAACTTCGCCTCCGATGCGCAGTTCGGCACTCACGTGGATATGGGCCGTCGCCTCGGCGCCGACAGGCAGTTCGGCATCCGCTTCAACGGTGCCTACCGTGATGGTGACGGCGCCGTCGGCAAGCAGCGCAAGAAGGTACAGCTCGGTTCGCTGGCACTGGACTGGCGCGGCGAACGTATGCGGCTGTCGGCCGATCTGTACAGCGCCGACGACCGCGTTGACGGCCCGGCGCGTGGCGTCGGCCTGGCACCGGGCGTGGCCATTCCGCGCCCGCCACGCGGCGATACGCTGATCAACCCGGATTGGGCCTACGTGGACAGCCAGGACAAGGGCGCGATGGTGCGCGGAGAACTGGATGTCAACGATAGCGTGATGGCCTACCTCGCGTACGGCACCAGCAGGACCGACTACCGCTACAACGGTTCGATCAGCGCGCAGATCCTCAATCCAGCCGGCAACTTCACCACGGTGATCGGCCAGCTCGCCTTCGACATCAGGAAGCAGTCCGCAGATGCCGGCCTGCGCGGTTCCTTCCACACCGGCAACGTCGGCCACCAGTGGGCCGCCAACGTGACCCACTACCAGCACACCCAGAACGACTACGGCCGGCGCAGCGTACCCGGCTGGGACTGGACCACCAATGTGTACAACCCAGTGTGGGGCCCGGCGGCGCCGTTCATGGCGCCGCACATCTCGCATACCGAGCTGACGCTGGACAGCCTCGGCTTCGCCGACACCCTCGCCTTCGCCGATGACCGCGTGCAGCTGACGCTGGGCGTGCGCCGCCAGCAGGTGGTCAGCGAGACCTTCAACGTGTCCACGGGTGCACGCACCTCGCGCTACGACGAGAGCGCCACCACGCCGGCAGCGGCCCTGCTGGTGAAAGCCACCGACACGATCTCCCTCTACACCAACTACATCGAAGGCCTCAGCCAGGGCGCCACCGCGCCGATGACCGCCGCCAATGCCGGCGATGTGTTCGCACCGTTCCGCACCAGGCAGAAGGAGCTGGGCCTGAAGCTGGACCTGGGCAGCTTCGCGCACACCTTCAGCGTGTACGAGATCAAGCGACCGAACAGCTACACCGACCCGGTCACGAATATCTTCTCGTTTGGCGGCGAGCAACGTAACCGCGGCGTGGAATGGGGCTTCTTCGGCGCACCGCTGGATGGCGTGCGCCTGCTCGGCGGCGTGGCCTACGTACAGCCGAAGCTGACCCGCACGGCCGGTGGCGTGAATGAAGGACGCATCGCCACCGCCGTGGCGCAGCGGCAGGCCAAGCTGGGCGTGGAATGGGATGTGCCGACCTTGCAGGGCCTGACCCTGACCGGCAATGCCACGGCGATGTCGAGGCAGTACATCAGTGCCGACAATAGCCTGTCGGTGCCGGTGCGTACGTTGTTCGACGTGGGGGCGCGCTACAGCACCACCGTGGCGGGTCGATCGCTTGCGCTGCGGGCCAGCGTGAACAACGTGACCAACAAGTCGTATTGGGGCATGCCGTTGTTGTCGAGCCTGGCGCTGGGTGCACCGAGGACGGTGCTGGTGTCGGCAACGATGGATTTCTAAGCTGGCGTGGAACCCCTGTAGAGCCGAGCCATGCTCGGCTCCGTTTCGTCCGCTGAGCCGAGCATAGGCTCGGCTCTACAGGACGTCGGGCAATCCGCGAACGGCATCCACGCATGGCGTGGATCTACGTGTCATTCCGGATGCAGGCGATAGATGGCGTGGCTGGTCAACGCCAATGCCGCCAGCTTCAGCCCTTCCATTACGCGATCGCCCACGTACTGTTCCGGGCCGCCATTCTGGCGGGCGCGTTCGGCCGCCAGCAGGATCTCCTGCACGATACGCAGCCCGGCCAGTGCACCGTCGGCGTCGGCCAACGCCAGGCACCGGCCCGGCAGCTGATGGCGCTCGGGCCAGGGCTGGCCGTCGGCAGCCGCGCCCAACCCGATGCGATGCAGCAGGGCCGTCAGGTTGTTGGGATCGGGCGGGATGTCGTGGCCTTCATCGGCATTGGCCGGGGCGTGCTGATGGGGGAACTCCGATGCGTTCATGGCAGGTCTCCGTGCAAGGCATGCGGGACCACCAACCTTAACAATCAAGGCGGCGGACGGTGCGTGGCTGGAAATCCCGTGAGTCAGTGCTATACCCGGGCGGTGGGCTTGCGCCCACCTCCACGCACCGCCCGCCATGGAACGCGAACGGAATGCCAGCCGACGCCGCGCAAGGCGACGCCGGCTGGCAAGCGTAAACAGCACTTACTCAACGGGGTTTCCAGGCCCCGGCCACCCTTTTTCGGTGGCACCCCATCATGTGCACAACGGGGTGGCAGGCGCCAACAACCCAAGTGCCAAGACAGCAACGTTCACGCAGTGGCAGCATTGTCGCATATCGACAATCGAGCCGAAGATTCAACAACTTGCGCCACGCCAACGGCGGCGTTCCCCACCCGCATCGGCACCACGCGTTCCTTGACCGCATCCGGCTTTCAAGACGCGCGACACGCCAGTTCCGACATTACACAAGCAGATGGGCAATCAACGCCAGCACCGCCAGATGCCCCACGTAGTAGCCGTAGAACAGCCAGCGCCAGCGCGGCAGCTGCCACGGCACCCGCGCGGCCAGCAGCACCACCGGAACGGCCAGCACCGCCCAGCCGTTGTGGTTGGCCCAGCACACCGCCGCAAGCGCGACCAGCAGCGGCCACCACGCCCGATGCCGGAACGCGATCCAAGCCAGCAGCACGGCGCCAACGCCGGCCCACTGGTAGTCCACGAACATCGGCAGCACGCCGGCAGCCAGCAACAGCAGCACAGGCCGATTGTTCGCAAGCGCATGCACGGCCACCACCGCCAGGGTGAAGGCGAGCAGGATGTTGAGCGGCAGCCAGGAACCGAACGCAAGTGCGTGCAACGGCTGCGCGATCAGCCCCCATAGCGCGAGCCGGCGCATCGATTTGCGCAGGTCGGCGCCCGGCTGGGCCAGGTTGCAAGCCATCACCAGCGCGAACAGCGGGAAGGCGATACGCCCCAGTTCGCTGACCACCGGCACGTAGCCCCCGAAGACCACCTTGGCCACGTGGTCGCCGGTCATGGCCAGCAGCGCGATCCACTTCAACAGCTCGCGCGCGCCGCTGCCGAGGCTGAGGTTGAACGTGGACGTCCCGGTCGTGGTCGCTTGCATCGCGGAAGCTTATGCGCATCGGCCAGCGCATTTCCAGCGCCGCGCAGGAGCCCGCCACTGCAAGCCGTAGATGGCGGCGCTATGCTGGCCGCCCCTGCTTGTGAGACACCCGCCATGCGCACCCTGTACCCGGCCATCGAGCCCTACCGCGAATTCGCCCTGCCGGTGAGCGATCTGCACACGCTGCATATCGAAGAGTGCGGCACGCCGGAGGGCATTCCGGTGGTGTACCTGCACGGTGGCCCGGGCGCCGGTATCTCGCCGACCCATCGGCGCTTCTTCGACCCGGCGCGCTACCGCATCGTGCTGATCGACCAGCGCGGCAGCGGCCGTTCCACGCCGTTCGGCGAGCTGCGCGACAACACCACGCAGGACCTGGTGGCGGACATCGAAAAGGTGCGTGAGCACCTGGGCATCGAGCGCTGGCTGGTCTATGGCGGCTCCTGGGGCTCCACGCTGTCGCTGGCCTACGCGCAGGCGCATCCGGAACGCGCCACCGGCCTGATCGTGCGTGGCGTGTTCCTCGGTCGTGAGATCGAGAACCGCTGGTTCGCCGAGGCCGATGGCGGTGCGCGCTGGATCTTCCCGGAGCGCTGGGACCGCTACGAGGCTTATATCCCGGAAGCCGAGCGTGGCGACATGATCGCGGCCTACTGGGCGCGCATGGATGGCCCGGATCAAGCAACCCGTATCGAAGCCGCGCAGGCCTGGTTGGGCTGGGAAGACAATGCGGCCACCCTGCAGCACGACGTGGATGCCGAATCCACCGATGATCCGCTGGATACGCTGGCGAAGGCCCGTATTGAAGCGCACTACTTCCGCAACGGCATCTTCCTGGAGCCGGACCAGCTGCTGCGCAACATCGATCGCATCCGCCACCTGCCCGGCGTGATCGTGCAGGGGCGCTACGACATCATCTGCCCGCCGCGCAGCGCCTGGGACCTGGCCAAGGCCTGGCCGGAAGCGCGCCTGGAGATGGTGACCTCCGGCCACAGCGCCAACGAGCCGGCCACGGTCGATGCGCTGGTGCGGGCGACGGATGCCTTTGCCGACCGGTTCTGAACGCCTGGGGTAGTGCCGGCCGCTGGCCGGCACCCCCGCAACACACTCCTGCGTGCGACTACGGGTTGGCGTCAAACACCACGGTCATGTTGCCTTCCCAATGCGAGCCTGGCGCCTTCAGCATCTCTGTTACGGCGTCCCGCCCTGCGGTGAACCGCAAGGTCGACCGCCGCTGCATCAGATAGCCATCCGGCGTGAAGCGCGGCGCCTGTGCGTCGTCGGGTAACAGCGGTGTGTCCTGCGCCGGGCGCCCATCGCGCAGATTGCGCATGCCGGGCAAGGTGACGTCCACATCCACCGGTACAACCTGCCCAAGCGTCTGATTGCGAATGCCGCAGCGATTGCCCGCGTCGTGCTCACAGCGCAGCTTCATGCTGAAGTCCATCGACGTAGTCAGGTAGAAAGGGAGCTCCTGATAGAGGCGTGCCGGGGGTAGGCCATGATCGTTCCACTGTGCCCAGCCTCCTTCCGGGGCAAGCTTGACGGTTGGACGCTCGCTTGCAAAACGCACCTTGAAGTCGTGGACCACGTCCAACAACAGCTGCAGTGTCAGCTCCGAGTCGGAATAGTCACCCTGCCCCAGGTCGATCTGCTGCCCGTTGCCAACCGTGTACGTCACGCTGCCGCTGTACTGTCCATCCTGCGCCTGCAACGGATTCGGGGTTTCAAGGTGATAGCCAATGGAGAATCGCAGATAGTTCGCGACGGAATCGGTGGTAGCACGCGGATTGCGCGCGCAGACCGCACTGCGCTCTGGCACTTCCCAGGCATATCGATAGAACACCGCATTCCCAACGCCCGTTCGACCGGCGCAGCCTCCTGTAGATGATCCATATAGCCCGGGTGACGTGCCATCGTGAGCCAAACCCCACTCCATGCCGACGAGGAACAGTCGTATGCGCGCCTTCAGTTCATGGCCTGCGGCGTTGACAACCGTCACGTCGCGCCAGTTTCCATCGGCGCCGAGGTACCACTTCTCGCGCGCCTCCTCACCCCCCCCGAACAGCCGCCGCTGGCTGACGTTCAGGCCCGTGTTGATGGTGAAGTCGCCTGGCTTGCAGTAGCCCGAGTGCTGGGCACAGTACCCTGATTGCGGTGTGGTATTGACGAAACGGTTGTGGGTGGGATCAAGCGCCGTCGGCCTGAACTCCGCGGTAATCTGCAGATCTACCGCACGCGCAGGCGGCAGCGGCAGGAACAGCAGGAGCCCAACGAGGTAGAGTGCGATGGATGATTGGAATGTTCGAGAACGAAGTACAGTGTTTGCCATGACGTAGTTTCTCCTGCGTTCGCTCACGGACCTGCCAGTGGGGCTGGACATCCGACGGTGCCCACCATCAACACATCCCCTTCCCTGGGGTAGCGCCCCTCCTCCATCGTCAGCGTGCAGCTGACCAGGTTGGGGTAACGCAACTCCACCACCGGCGCACGGGCGCTCAGTTCCAGGGTAAAGAAGCCGTCCTCCTGGCTGACGCTGCGGCCGGCGTGGTTGATCACCTGCACGCCGCGCACTCCGTTGCCGTCTGCATCCAGTACCTGGCCCATGACGGTGAAGGTGCGCAGCACGTCCAGCGTGGCATGCATCACGCCGCCCTTGTTGAGGTGATAGCTGACGACCGAGGGCTGCAGCGTTGCCGACGGCGCATGCCGGCCCTGGAAATCGAACTGCACGTGGCCTGCGCGATACGCGGCCACCGGAACGAAGTTGCGGCCCGGGCGCAGCGCAACGCCGCCACCGTGACTGTCGTCCGCACGCAGGGCAAGATCGGGATAATCGCTGCGGACATCGACAATCAGCCCGGTGTCGGCGCTTCTGCCGCGCCCCTGCCCCAGCACGGCGGCGCGCCCACCGCCAATGACCACGGTGCTGTCGAGGTTGGCGGTGCCGCTGATGCGACCCGACGCCGCGCCGCGGTAGACCTGCATGTCACCTTCCACAAACGCGCTCTGCAGCGAGGCACCCGCGCCTGCGCCCAGCCCGCCCCGTTCGGCGGTGACCGTGCCATTCACGCTCTGCAGTACGGCGCCGTCCACGCGCTGTGTGGCGGTCGCGGTCACATAGGTGTCGCGGCGTCCGGCTTCGCCGGTGCGGCTGCCCAGGCTGCCGCTGTAGCTGCGTCGATCGCTGCCCAGCGACACACTCACCGTCAGGTCGATTCCGCGTTGCCGCCGGTACCCCGTGTAGCGGGCGCCGGGGCGGTCATAGGCGGAAACGCGCCAGTTGACATCATGCTTGCCGAACACCGTCTCCCGGCGCCCGTACGAGACATCGATGCCGGTCCCGCGGGTGAAGCCCGAACTGCGGGCCACGCGCAGGCTGGCAGTGTCGCGGTGCCCGAAACGATGCGTGATCGAGATGGCCGTGGTGTCCTGCCAGCCGCCGCGGGTCTCCCAGCGTGGGGCGCTGCTCGCGTCCGCCACGACGCGCTCGCGCTGCTCCACCCAACCGCGCGCATGGTTGGCCACCACCGAGCCGGCACGATAGCGGTACAGGCCCTGCAGGTCCACGCCGCGCCCGGCGTCGCTGGAGGTATAGACATTGGTATAGGTGCTGAAGCGGTCACTGGCCTGCCAGTCCATCGACACACCCGCCGCATGCCGCGCGCCGATCCGCTGCACGGTGGCCCCGGCCACCGCACGGGAATGCAACAGGTAATTGACCACGGCACCGGCCGCGGCGCCGCCCTCGCGGGTGCTTCCGGCGCTGGCCAGCAGCCCGCGCTGCTGCCCTGCGAATGCGCTGTAGCGCCAGCGGCGGCTGGGATCCTGCCAGCGGCTGGGCTTGTGGATGGACGCGCTTTCGCGGGACGCTTCGCGGCCGTCCTGGACCACCCGCAGTTCCACATCGTAGATCCCGCCGGGTAGCCGGCGCGTATCGATTTCCTGGATGCCGGGCTTGACGGCCTGCGTGGACAGCAGGTTCCCGTCGCGATAGATCTCCACCACGCCTTCGCCGCTGGCGGTGACATAGACGGGATAGACACTGGGGCTTCGCGTATCGGCCAGGAGTACGTCCGAGGATCCGAACATCAGGCCCAGCGCCGTATCGTTCTGCGTACCCGGCGCGCGGGGCTGGCGCACAATGCCCTCGAAGGTGGGCAGGAAGTAGCCGGCGCGAACGAAGTGATCGCCCAGTTCGCGCTGGGCATACAGGGCACTGAGGTAGTGCTCGCTGCTGCCGGGCTGGGCGTAGTACTGGTAGCTGCCAACCGTGCTCCAGTGGCCGGCACTGCCGCGCAGTTCAGCGCTGTAGCGCACGGTGGCCTGCTGTTCCTGGCCGCCGTGCACGGCAAGACTGTTGCGCACGACCAGCCCCCGGCCGCCCGCGTCCGGCAAGGCGATGTGGCGCCCCTCCTTCTGCGCGCCGGCAGGCGTCAGCACGCTCAGCAGCGAGTTGGACAGACTGTAGTGCAGCGCTGCCATGCCCCGGCACTGCTGCCTGCATACGCCCAGCGCCATCGGTTCAGCGAGTTGCTCGCCCCAGCGGGCACGCTCGGTCTGTGCCAGCCGGCTTTCGTGGCTGTCACCAAAGCCGATCACCTGCACCCGGTTGTCTTCGTGCAGCAGAACCTCGGCGTCACCCAGATACTGGCCGTCCAGCTCCACGCGCACGGTGAGCGGGTTGCCAAACAGGTGCTCGCGGAATTCGGCCGGCATGCGTTCGCGCTGCTGCTGCAGGCTGGGCAGCTCGCCCGGCGCGAGGCCGGCCGCCTGCGTTGACGTGGCAAGGACCACGGCACCGATCGCGGTCGCGAGCTGGGCCAGGCGGAATCGACGGTGGTTGGAGGACGAGAGCATGGACGCTGTTCCGGCGTCCCCGCCGCATCATCGGATGCGGCGGGGTGCCTGAAGGAACTCAGGGGGTGATGTCGCTTTCGAAGATCATGTGGAACTGGCCGCCGTAGCTGCCCTGCTTGTAGCCACCCGACGGCGCGGTCGGCGCAATGGCGAAGGCAAGCGACTTGCCGGCGGCGGCCTGGGCCGCGTTGGCGACGGTGATCTTGGCGGCGGCGGTTGCCGGAACCTCCACGTTGTCCAGCTTCACCACCAGGTCCACGACGTCTGCGGCCGACGCCATCTGTGCCGGCGACGTCAGATAGGCGGTGATGGCGGCCGGCGACTTGATGTTGATGACGCGCCCGGTCAGTTCGCCCAGCGTTTCGCGCGCGGTGTCCCACGGCAGGTTCTGCGGCAGGCCTTCCCAGCCATCAGGCGTGGAGACTTGCAGGCCAGCGGTATTCGGGACGTCGGCGGTCACGTTGACGGTGATCGACTTGGATTCGGTGGCTGCCAGGCTGACAGCCGGTGCGATGAGGGCTGCAGCGGCTGCAGCCAGGGCGTACTTCTTCAGGGACATGGAAATGCTCCGGGATCGGTGGATGGATACGATGGGATACGACGCCAGGACGAAGACACAGCCTCCCCGCCGGGCGCCTGGCGAACCCGGTGGGGACGTTGCAGAAAGGGGAGATGGGCGGACGATCAGCGGCGCGAGTCGATGCTGCGGCGGTCGTCGCCCTCCCTCAGGTCGTAGCGGGCGAACCGGCTGTCGTCGGCCTGCAGCGCATAGGTTCGCCCGGGCCGGACATGGACGATGATGCCGGGCGTGCAGGCATCCGGACTGCTTCGCTCGCAGTACCGCAGGTTGTCCAGCACCACCGTGGCGTTGCCACCGTTGTGCACGTGACCGTCCTGCACACGGGTGTCATAGCGCGTGTTCCGCGGTGCCACGAACAGGATGGTGCCGTAGCCGGTGAACACGCGAACTGCCGAGGTCAGCCCGGTGATCTCCTGCACCTGCGCATCGCTGAGTGAGAATTCCTCGGCGCTGGGCACCACCGGAATGAAGCGGAGCCGGTAGTAGCGCTCCTCATCACGGTCACCGCGATAGACCAGGCGCGTCGCCTGTTGGCCGTTGGCGGCAATGATCAGGCGGCTGGGGCTGGCGATCACCCCGTGCGCGCCAGGTGCATTGCGTACCAGCGCCACGGTGTCCACTGGCGTTTCGACAACCTTGCCGTCTGCATCGAAGTGCATCTGGGTGACCTCAACGCGCACGTATGCGGTCACATCACCGGTATTGCGTATGCGCTTGAGCAGGTTGCTGTGCGCGGGCGCAAGATGATCGAACAGGAGGCCCACATTGATCTGTGGTGTCGTGGCTTGGGCACTGCTGGCGAACAGGGCCAGCAGGAGGAGAAGGAGTGCGCGTTGCATGACGAACCCGCGGGGAGAGGTGAGCGATTAGTTTCACGGCATCTTTACAATCAGGCCATGCAACAACTTGCAAAAAGGTCAGATATTTCCGACCTCGCAAAGTGGCTCCGCCCAGGTCAACCCGGAAATCCACTCGGCCGCGGCGGTCTGGCCCGTTGCACATCGCGACGGCACGCCCTGGAACAGCATCGGCGGCTGGCGCACGCATGGGGCGTGCGGGTGAACGGGCGCCCACCGCTGCATGGCGACCCCGCCGGTTCTTCGCAGCTCGCTTACGGACCCGGGCCGAATATCCGGCCGTGGCCATCCACAGCCATGGCCCGCGTCCCCACTTCTGGAGCCTGTCATGACCGGTATTCGCTACGTTCCTGCTGTCCTCGTCATCACCATCGGCCTGCTGCTGGGCGCCTGTTCCAGAACCCAGGAGGCGAGCAAGGCCACCGCCGCCGAGGACGTCACCGAAGTGAAGCTGATACCGCCGTATGAGTCGCTGGACAAGGACAAGGACGGCATCGTCACGCTGGCCGAAGTGGATGCCGTGGCACCCGACTGGGCCGAGCGCCTGCATGCCTGCGATACCGACCGTGACAAGACGTTGACCCGTGGCGAGTACGACGTCTGCAAGCAGACCAGCGGCGCGCATTGACCCACCACTGAACCCTCGATCGGCACCGCATACGCCCGGCTATACCAAGGTATAGCCGGGCTAACCCACGGGCCTCTAGGCCTGCCCCATTCAGGGGCGGACAATAGCGCCACTGGCCAGGGCAACCCTGGCTGGCCCCCTCCCCTCATGGAGACGCAGATGGACCCCGACCCTGCCGGGCGCACCGCGCCCCGGATGCCCGCTTGTTGCCTGTTCCTGGCGCCTGCCCGCCGGTCCCTGCCTGCCTGAGTGACGGGGGACCGCCAGGCGCCGCCTGCCTGGAGATCGCCCCCATGTCCTACAAGATCCTCTACATCACCCTGCGCCGCCTGATCGGTGAGCGCGATGTTGCCGCCCTGCGCAGCCAGCTGCTGCAGCACGGCCCGGTCATGTTTGCCCGTTCGCTGTCGCTCGGTTCGCCGCGCGTGGTGGCCGACGCGCTGTCGCTGCTGCCGATCAGCGAGCGGATCACCGTGCTGCGCCATCTGCCCTACCCGCTGCGCGATGCGATGAAGCCGCTGTGCATCGGCGGCAGCCAGCGCCTGCACATGCAGCCGTGGTCGCCGGCGGTGCTGGCGATGCGCCACGCCTGATCTGTCTCACCCATTCCGTTCGTGTTCCGGCTGCGGCCGGCTCTGACATTCGAGGAGCGTCCCATGAGCCTGCTCAACGCCTGGTTCAACGCCTTCCTGCGCAGCCGTCGCGCAGGCAACCTGTTCCGCCGTCGTGCGATGCCCGAAGCCGGCTTTGGCCCGGGCAGCGCCGAAGCGGCGCCGTTCGCGCTTACCACCGGTCTGGTCACCCTTGCCCAGCAGGAAGAAGCCGAGCTGCTTGCAACGCTGGAGTCGCATGCCGATGGCCTGAGCCCGCATGAAGCCGAGGAGCGGCTGGCCACGCTCGGCCCCAACGAGGTGGATCACGAAAAGCCGCTGCCGTGGTGGCGGCACCTGTGGCAGTGCTACCGCAATCCGTTCAACCTGCTGCTGACCGTACTGGCGGCGGTGTCCTGGCTGACCGAGGACATCAAGGCCACGATCGTGATTGGTGCGATGGTGCTGCTGTCCACGCTGATCCGCTTCGTGCAGGAAGGCCGCTCCAACCGTGCCGCCGAGCGGCTGAAGGCGCTGGTCGGCAACACCGCGCGCGTGCTGCGCCGCAATCCGGGCACCGAGGCCGCCGATGTGGCCGACCAGTACTTCGGCGCGCACCTGCACAGCCGTCGTCCGGCTCGCCTGCTGGACCTGCCGATCCGTGAGCTGGTGCCCGGTGACCACATCGTGCTGTCGGCCGGCGACATGATTCCGGCCGATTGCCGCGTACTGACCGCCAAGGACCTGTTCGTGGCGCAGGCCGCAATGACCGGCGAGTCGCTGCCGGTGGAAAAGTTCGCGCACCCCGGCGACGGCCTGGCTGGCCTGCTGGAGCAGCACAACCTGCTGTTCATGGGCACCAACGTGGTGTCAGGCACCGCCACCGCCGTGGTGCTGGCCACCGGCAACCGCACCTACTTCGGCACGCTGGCCCAGCGCAGCACCGCCACCGACCGTGCGCCCACCGCGTTCCAGGCCGGCGTCAACAGTGTCAGCTGGCTGCTGATCCGCTTCGCGCTGGTGATGGTGCCGTTCGTGCTGCTGATCAACGGCTGGACCAAGGGTGACTGGACCGAGGCGTTCCTGTTCGCGCTGTCGGTGGCGGTGGGCTTGACGCCGGAGATGCTGCCGATGATCGTCACCTCCACCCTGGCCAAGGGTGCGGTGCTGCTGTCGCGGCGCAAGGTGATCGTCAAGCGCCTGGATGCGATCCAGAACTTCGGCGCGATGGAAGTGCTGTGCACCGACAAGACCGGCACGCTCACCCAGGACAGGATCGCGCTGGAGCGCCACACCGATGTGTTCGGTCACGATTCGGAAGACGTGCTGAAGTTCGCTTACCTCAACAGCCACTTCCAGACCGGGCTGATCAACCTGCTGGACCGCGCGGTGCTGGAGCACGTGGAGCTGCAGAGTTCGCTGCGGCTGTCGCAGGACTACCACAAGGTGGATGAGATCCCGTTCGACTTCGAGCGCCGCCGCATGTCGGTGGTGGTATCCGAGCGCGAGGACCACCATGAGCTGATCTGCAAGGGCGCGGTGGAAGAGATGCTGGCGGTGTGCAGCACCGTGCGCGAGAACGGCCAGGACATGCCACTGGACGAGCGCCGCCTGGCGCGGGTGCGGCAGACCACCGAGGAACTGAACGAACAGGGCCTGCGCGTGGTGGCGGTGGCGATGAAGGAGACCGCGGCCAGTCAGAGCGCCTACTCGCAAGCGGACGAGTGCGGTTTGACGCTGGTCGGCTACGTGGCCTTCCTGGACCCGCCGAAGGAGTCGGCTGCGCAGGCGCTGCAGGCGCTGGCCGCACACGGTGTCGAGGTCAAGGTCTTCACTGGCGACAACGAACTGGTGACCGCCCGTGTCTGCGCACAGGTGGGGCTGGACGCGGACACCATCCTGACCGGCCCGCAGATCGAGCGCATGGACGACGGCGCGCTGTCGCGGGCGCTGCACCACCATCGCGTGTTTGCCCGGCTGACGCCGCTGCACAAGGAGCGGCTGGTACGCGAGCTGCGGGCGCAGGGCAAGGTGGTCGGCTTCCTCGGTGACGGCATCAACGATGCGCCAGCGCTGCGCGCAGCCGATATCGGCATCAGCGTGGACAGCGCGGTGGACATCGCCAAGGAGGCGGCCGACATCATCCTGCTGGAAAAGAACCTGATGGTGCTGGAGGAAGGCGTCATCCAGGGCCGGCGCACGTTCAACAACATGCTGAAGTACATCCGCATGACCGCCAGCTCCAACTTCGGCAATGTGTTCTCGGTGCTGGTGGCCTCGGCCTTCCTGCCGTTCCTGCCGATGCTGCCGCTGCAGCTGCTGGTGCAGAACCTGCTGTATGACATCTCGCAGATCGCCATTCCGTTCGACAACGTGGATGAGGAACTGGTACGTAAGCCGCTGAAGTGGAACCCGGCGGACATCGGCCGCTTCATGGTGTTCTTCGGGCCGATCAGCTCGCTCTTCGACCTGAGCTGTTTCGCGCTGATGTGGTACGTGTTCGATGCACGCACGCCGGCCGACCAGGGCCTGTTCCAGTCCGGCTGGTTCGTGGTCGGCCTGCTGACCCAGACCCTGATCGTGCACATGATCCGCACGCCGAAGGTGCCGTTCCTGCAGAGCATCGCCGCGCCGCCACTGCTGCTGATGACCGGCCTGATCATGGCCATCGGCGTGGCCCTGCCGATGAGCCCGCTGGCCGGCTACTTCAAGCTGCAGGCGCTGCCGGCCGGCTACTGGCCGTTCCTGGTGGCGATCCTGTTCGGCTATGCGGTGCTGACCACCGCGCTGAAGAAGTTCTACATCCGTCGTTACGGCTGGCAGTAAGCACCCGCCGCTTGTCCAGGGAGAAACGCAATGGACATCAATCCCAACCTGCCGGCGTTCAACGCCGGCGCCACGCTCAGCTCGCTGATCAGCCTGTCGGTGGCATTCGTGCTGGGCACGGTCATCGGCCTGGAGCGGCAGCTGCGCCAACGCACCGCCGGCCTGCGTACCAATACGCTGGTGGCGGTGGGTGCGGCAGTGTTCGTCGATCTGGCGGTGCGCTTCCATGACCTGTACGGCGGACCACCCTCGCCGCTGCATGTGGTGGCCTATGTGATCTCCGGCGTCGGGTTCCTCGGCGCCGGCGCGATCATGAAGGACGGCGCGCAGGTGTCCGGCCTGAACACCGCCGCCACCCTGTGGGGATCGGCGGCGGTGGGAGCATGTGCAGGTATCAAGCTGCTGCCCGAAGCAGTGCTCGCAGCGGTGTTCGTGCTGGCCGCCAATACCCTGCTGCGGCCGGTGGTGAACCGCATCCAGCGGCAGCCGCTGCCGGAAGCGTTCAGCGAGGCGACCTATGCGATCAACGTGGTCTGCCAGCGCGAACAGCAGGCCGAGGTGCTGGACCAGCTGTTGCTGCTGCTTGAGCAGGCGCAGTACCCGGTGCGCGCGGTGGACCAGCGCCCGTTCGGCGAGCGCGATGTGGAGATCGAGGCGGTGTTGTATGCCACCACGGTGGATGCCGGCGAACTGGACGCCGTACTTGCGACGCTGGCGACCACGCCCGGTGTGCTGCAGGGATTCTGGAACGCCAGCCTGGAGGAGTAGTGCCGGCCGCTGGCCGGCAACACCGTGCACCGCTTTGGTAGGTGCCGACCTTGGTCGGCAGAGAACCTTCAGAGACCGTGTCCATCCCTGCGGTAGTGCCGGCCGCTGGCCGGCAACCTCATGAGCTCCGGCAACACCGTGCAGTTGCCGGCCAGCGGCCGGCACTACCAGGCATCGTTCTGGCTTGTGCCGACCAACGGTCGGCACCCACAGCAAAAGAGCCTGCCGACCAGGATCGGCATCTGCCGATGGCGGCTTTGCTATCCTTTCACCCCACGCCAGGGAGCCGTCCCGATGCCATCGCTGTCGCCCCGCCGCCCGCTGGTGCTGCTGGCCCTGATCGTCGTGATGGCCGCGATCTTCCTGATCGACACCATCACCGACTACGCGGTTGCTGCTGCCTGCTTCTACGCAGCGGTCATCCTCGCGGCATCGCGCGTGCTGGGCGCGCGCGGACTGATCACCCTTGCCATCGCCTGCATCGGACTGACCGGGCTGAGCTTCTTCCTCACCCGCTTCGGCACCTACCGCATCGGCCTGGTCAATTCGGTGATCGGCATGCTGGTGATCGGCATCACCACCTACCTCGCACTGAACATGGAAGCGGCCAAGGCCGCCGTGCAGGAAGCACAGGGCCGTCTGCTGCGGGTAGCGCGCGCCTCCACCGTAGGCGAGCTGACCACCTCCATCGCCCACGAAGTGAACCAGCCGCTGGCGGCCATCGCCAGCAGCGCCGAAGCCTGCCAACGCTGGCTGGCGCAGGACCCGCCGAACGTGGACAAGGCACGCCAGACCGTGGCCCGCATCCTGGCCGATGCGCACCGTGCCGGCGATGTGATCGCCCGCATCCGCGGCCTGACCCAGGGCGCGGCACCGGAACGGCGCGCCTTCGACCTGAACCAGGCGGTGGAGGAAATGCTGGCGTTGTCGCGCAGCGAACTGGACCAGCATGGCGTGGCCGTGGCCCTGCTGCTGGACGCCGACCTGCCGCCGGTGCAGGCCGATCGCGTACAGGTGCAGCAGGTGATCGGCAACCTGATCCTCAATGCGGTGGATGCAATGGAAGCCGTACCCGCAGGCGACCGGCGTCTGTCGCTGCTGACCCGGCGTGAGGGCCAACGGGTCAGCCTCAGCGTACGCGATCGTGGCGTCGGCCTGCCCGCCGAGCATCCCGAGCGCGTGTTCGACGCGTTCTGGACCACCAAGTCGCACGGGTTGGGGCTGGGCCTCAGCCTGAGCCGCTCGATGATCGAGGCGAACGACGGCCAGATCCGCGCCGAACGACCGGCAGGCGGCGGTGCCTGCTTCGTCTTCGACCTGCCCGTCGCCACGGATGTCCACCATGCGTAAGCCCACTGCACCCATCGCCGATCCGGCGCCCATTGTCTATGTGGTCGACGACGATCCGTCGGTGCGCGCGGCGCTGGAAGACCTGCTGGCCTCGATGGGCCTGCAGGTGCGGGCCTTCGCCTCCACCCAGGCCTTCCTCGAACACGACCTGGAAGACGCGCCGGCCTGCCTGGTGCTGGACGTGCGCATGCCCGGCCAGAGCGGTCTTGAATTCCATCGCACGATGGGCAGCCATGGCCTGCAGCTCCCCGTGGTGTTCATCACCGGCCACGGCGACATCGCGATGGGTGTCAACGCGATCAAGGACGGTGCCATCGAATTCCTGACCAAGCCCTTTCGCGACCAGGAACTGCTGGATGCGATCCACAAGGGCATCGAGATCGACCGCCAGCGCCGCCGCGAGGGCGAGGCGCTCGATGCCCTGCAGCAGCGCTGGAACACGCTCAACGCGGGTGAGCGCGAGGTGGTCGATGGCGTGGTGCGTGGCCGCCTCAACAAGCAGATCGCCGGCGACCTCGGCGTCAGTGAGATCACGGTGAAGGTGCGCCGCGCACAGGTGATGCGCAAGATGGGCGCGCGTACCCTGGTCGACCTGGTGCGCATGTACGACCGCCTGCAGGCGGGGACGCCATGAACGTCCACGTCGCCTTGCTGCGCGCGGTCAACGTCGGCGGTACCGGCAGGCTGCCGATGCGCGAACTGGTGGCGATGTGCGAGGACGCAGGCTTCGCCGATGTCCGCACGTACATCGCCAGCGGCAACGTGGTGTTGCGCAGCTCGCTCGACGAGGCGGGCGTGCGCCAGGCCCTCGGCCAGCGGCTCCAGGAATATGCCGGCAAGCCGGTAGGCGTACTGGTGCGTTCGGCCAGCGAGATCGCAGGAGTGGTGGCACGCAATCCGTTTCCGGATGCCGCCGGCAACCGTGTGGTCGCCCTGTTCCTCGACGGCAGCCTGCCTGCCGACCCGCTTGATGGCGTGACCGGCCGGCGCGACGAACAGCTTGCACTCGGCACGCGCGAGATCTTCATCCACTACGGCGCCGGCATGGCCGACTCGCGCCTGCGCATTCCCGGCTCGGCACAGGGCACGGCGCGCAATCTCAATACCGTCGCCCGGCTCGCGGCGATGGCAGCGGAACTCCGCTAGATCTCGTCCGGCAGGCTGTAGACCAGCCGGTAGTCGTGGCGGCCTTCACTGATGGTGATCTCCAGTGTGCCGCTCAGGCCGAACAGTCCTTCACTGCCCGAATCGGGCACCACCACCACGCTCAGCTGCGGCGTGCCACGGGTCATCAACCCGTTGTGCTGCAGGGTGAACCCACCCTGGCGCCCGGCCAGCGTGGCCGTTACCCGTTCCATCGCCACGTAGCCGGCCGAGCCCTGCACCGGCGTGCGGAAGGCCAGCATCTGGCCGACGCTGCTGCCGTGCAGGTCGCCGGCGAAGGTCTTGTTGATCGACATCACCGCAATCGGGCCGTCATTGCCACCGATCGGCCGCAGAGCCACTTCAAACGTACCGTGTGCTTCGCCCTGCATCCTGCTCTCCCCTCTGGTCGGTTCAACGCTGCTACTTCTTCGTGGCCAGCACGATCACCCCGGCCAGCACCAGGCCGATGCCGCTCCACTCCCGCAGGCTGGGCCGCTCGCCCAGCAGAAGATAGGCCAGCACGATCGCCAGCACCACGCTGAACTTGTCCACCACGGCCACCTTGGCCAGCTCACCGCTCTGTAGTGCGCGAAAGTAGAACAGCCACGACGCACCGGTGGCCAGCGCCGACAGCACCAGGAACAGCTGGGTCCGCCCCGGCAGCAGCAATGGATTGGACCATTTGCCGGTGACCATCACCAGCGGCAGGATCACCGCCGCCACCACCAGGGTACGGATGGCCATGGCCAGGTCCGGGTCGACACCCTTGACGCCGACCTTGGCGAACAGCGCAGTCAGCGCTGCGAACACGGCGGACAGTCCCGACCAGAGCAACCATTGCGGTACGTTCTGCACGAAGCCCTCGCTTGCCGCAACCGATGAGCGTGCGCCAACGCTACTCCACCCTGCCATCGGTGGGGCTTCACCTGCCCATCACCGCCGCTACAATGGGACGGAATCGCCAGGGGGGCGATCTGCAGGGAATGCGCCATGCTTGAACAGGACACCACCCTCGCCCATACCGGGCCGTCGGCCCTTGACCGGGCCCGCCTGTCGTGCGCCGCACGGCTGCCGCTCCCCTTCCCCTTCGTTTCGCAGCAACCTGCCCGTTCCGCGCGGCAGGTTCCTCATTGCCTGCCCTGACCGGAGCCGTCGAAATGTCCGAGAACACCCTCCTTGCCACGCCGGCCGCTACCGCGCCGATCAAGTACCTCGACCGCGCCATGGCCACGCTGCGCAGCCTGGGCCTGGCCGCTCCCCAGGACAACAACGCACCGGCCATCGCGCTGGTCTCGCAGCTGTCCACCCTTGACCAGGGCCGCGTGGTGGCCATTGCCCGCGTGCTGCAGCAGTCCGGGCATTTCAATGCCGTGATGCGTGATGAAATCAGCTCGGCCAAGGTGTCCGACCGCTATACCGAGATCATCCGCGCCTTCGACAGCATCCGTGACGATGCCAGCACCATGGTCGAGCAGGTGCGCGACGGCAGGATCGACATGGGCGAGCGCCTGCAGAACCTGTGGATGAAGGTCACCCGCGGCGACATCCCGAGCCGGTTCGAGAAGATCCGCCGCACATTCCTGGAAGTCAGCCGCGATTCGGCCGAGCAGCTGCAGCGCGAGTCGCGCGTGCTGGAGATGTACGGCGACTTCCGCCTGTCGATCAAGGATGCCGAGATCCAGGCCCATGAGCTCTTGAAGCTGCAGGAGCAGGCGCTGGCCGATGCCCGCGAGGCGCTGAAGCAGGCGCAGCAGCGCGTGGAGTCGGCCGATCCGGCCGCCGATGCCGCCGACACCGGCCGCCTGGTCATGGCCCGCGACGAGGCCCTGCGCAACAACCAGGCCGAGGAGTCGCGCTACCAGCTGGCCAAGGACCTGGCCGAGAACCTGCAGGTGAACTACGCCACCTCCGAGGCGATCATGCTGCGCGTGCACCAGTCGCACGAGATCAAGCGCCGCGTCAACGAGCGCTCGGTGGTGTTCTTCTCCACCAATGAAACCAGCTTCACCGCCTTGAACCTGGCCTTCACCACGCAGATGGGCCTGCATGAGTCCACGCAGGCGCTCAATGCGATGACCGAGGGCACCTCCAAGGGCCTGGAAGCGGTGGCCAACATTGGCGATGACGTGCTGCACGAGGGCCTGAAGGCCGGCTACGGCGCCACCATCGGCGTCGATTCGGTGCGCAAGCTGGTCGATGCGGTGGTGCGCTTCCAGGAGACCTCGCTGCGGGAGATCGAGCAGCTGCGCGGCCAGGCGACCCGCGACTCGGCCGAGATCGCCGAGTATGTCGAACAGGGCAAGCAGCGCTTCGCCGCCCTGCTGCAGGCGCCGCCGAGCCCGGAGTCGCGCTGAGGTGAGTGCGACGATGGCCCCTGCCGAGCTGCAGGCTGCGCTGCTGACCATGGATGTGGTCGACCAGCTGCGCTACCGCAACGCCGAAATGAAGGCGCTGGCCGACAGCGGCCACGACAAGGCGACGCTGAAGCAGCGCCTGCTTGAGCTGTACCGCTCGCAGGGCATCGAGGTCTCCGACGAGATCCTCGAGGCCGGCATCCAGGCCCAGCGCGACCAGCGCTACCTCTACACCGCGCCGCGTGGCTGGAAGGCGTGGCTGGCGCGGCGCTGGATCGATCGGGCCCGCCTGTTGAAGTGGGCGCTGCTGGCGGCCTTCCTGCTGCTGGTGCTCGGCATGCTGCTGGTCATGGCACGCAGCTTCGGAGCGTTCGTGCACGAGAGCAACGTGCAGAAGAACGTGCAGGTGCTGAACGACAAGGTGGCCGCGCAGCAACAGGAGGCTGCTGCAGCGCGCGCCCTGCTGGCGGCACAGGAACAGGCCCTGCAGGGGCTGCTGCCACGTGCCACGGCCAGCGGTGGGCGCCTGCAGCCACTGGCCGAAGGCGCACAGGCCGCGCTGGCCGAAGCACAGCGGCGCTTCGCCGGGGTTCCCGCCGCACTGGCCGCACAGCCGACCCTGGTGCGCAAGGACAAGCTCACCCGGCTCAGCAGTGGTGGCAGTGCCACCGGCGAGCAGGCCGCCGCGCAGGTTGAGCAGCATCGGCAGGCCGCCGCGCAGCTGCTGGCGAATGCCAGGGAAACGCTGCCGCCGCTGACCGAGCGGGTGAACATCCTCGGCCACGCGATCGAGGCCAGCGAGCTGCTGGATACCACCAACGCCGCTGCAAAGGCGGCACGCCTCGCGCCGGATGCAGAGCAGGCGCGCGCACGCGCCTACACCGGCGGCGACGTGGCACTGCGCGCGGGCGACATCGCCGCGGCCGGCCAGGCGGTAGCGACCCTGAAGGAGCTGATCGGCAGCGCCGCCACGCTGGCCGCGCTCAACGAGCGGTTGGCCCAGCTCAAGGCCGACGGCCTCGCCACCGGTGTCGCCGGCGAAGACCGCAAGCGCTTCGAACGTGCGCTGGAGCAGGCCGCCCGCCTGATCCGGGTCGAGACGCTGGCCGAAGCCGGGCCGGCCCTGGACGAGGTCAGCCAGCTGGTGGGGCTGCTGTCGCAGACCCTGGTCTACCGCATCGTCAACCGTGACGATGAACGCACCGGCGTCTGGCGCTACAACGAGAAGGCCAATGGTGGCCGCAACTACTATCTGGTGACCGAAGCGCTGGACGAGGCCGGCAATGCTGCCGAACTGCCGATCCGCAACGAGGAAACCGGCAAGGAGGAACGGGTCTCGGTGTTTGCCGTACGCGTGCCCGAGGCCACCTACAACCGGGTTGCCGCCGACAAGCAGGACAACGGCATCATCGAAGACGACCAGATCGGCAGCAAGCCGCGCGGCAGCCTGTCGCCGCGGTTCCGCATGCCCGCCACCGGTGGCTACATCACCCAATGGTGATGGGTAAGGAACTGACATGAGAGACCTGAACGACGCGATTGCCGATGTCGAGACCGATATCGGCCAGGTGCAGGCACAACTGGCCGCGCGTGGCGACCAGTGCCGGGAGCTGATCAAGGAACAGGAAGCGCTGCACGGGCGGGTCCGCGACGACTTCAACGCCCTGGCGCGCCTGCAGGCCGAGGCCGCAAACGATGCGCCGCCGATGCTGGCCCGGGACCTGCTGCAGCAGTCCAGCGCCGATCTGCAGCGCCGTGACCGCAAAGCGGCGGTGCTGGACGACGAACTGCAGGCGCTGCTGGACATCGAGCAGTCGTTGCAGCAGCGGTCGCAGGAGGCCGTTGCCGCACGCGACGCCGCCGGCGGACGCTGGCAGGCCCTGCAGGACCAGGTGGACACCACGCTGGAAGCGGAACCTACCTACAGGGCGCTGCAGGACGACCTGCAGCTGGCCGTGGCGCGTGCCGACACGGTCGAGCGCATGGCTTCCTCTGCCCAATCGGAGCATGACGCCAAGGCCGGCGCCTATCAGGCCGACCCGATCTTCATGTACCTGCACCGGCGCAGCTACGGCAGCACGGCCTACCGCGGCTGGCCACTGGTGCGCACCGTCGACGGCTGGCTGGCCGAACTGTGCGGCTTTGACCGTGCCCGTCGCGAGTACGCCACGCTGGTCGAGCTTCCGCCCTATCTGCAGGAACATGCCCGACGCGCCCGCGACGACGTGGAGGCGGCCCGCCAACCGGTACAGCAGGCCCGCGATGCCGCCCTCGCCCGCGCCGGTGGCGACCCGCTGCGCCAGCAGCTGCAGACGGCACAGGGCGCAGTAGCGCAGGCGCTGCTGGCCGAGCAGCTGCATCGTCAGACCGTGGATGCCAAGCAGGCACAGATCGACGGCTTCCGCAGTTGGACCGATGCCGAAGGCAGCGCCCTGCTCACCGCGCTGGCGCGCACGCTGTCGGCCAAGAGCATGGACGACCTGTACCGGCGCGTGGCCGCCACCGCCTCCGGCGAGGACGATGCCGTGCTCGAGCGCATCCATCGCAGTCGCCTGCGCCTGGGCGAGATCGATGGGATGGTAGGCGAGCACACCCGCGAAATGGCCGTGCTGAAAAAGCGCCTGGACAGCCTGCAGGCGGCGCGGAGGAGCTACCAGGCGGCAGCAGACATCGAGCGCCAGGCCTACGAGGCGCCGAGCTACCGGGCCGCCGCGCCGGCCACCGTCGCCGCATCCTTCTTCAGCACCACCAGCAGCCGAAGCACCACCCGCTCCTCTGGCGGCCTGTTCGACCTGCTTTCGGGCGGTTCCAGCAGTTCCGGCTCGGGTTCGAGCTCCAGTTCGAGCTCCAGCTCCAGCTCCAGCTCCAGTTCCAGCGGCAGCAGCTTCCACAGCGGCGGTGGTATCAGCGGCGGCGGTGACTTCAAGACCGGCGGCGGGTTCTAGCCCGGCAACGGCCGGGTGCGCCGCTTCAGCCGCGCATCCAGCAACCCCACGCCCAGCAGCACCAGGCTGGTCAGCCATCCGGCGGCCAGCAGGTGCATCCAGGGCAACACCAGGCCCAGCATCAGTAGTGCGGCGGCGCCCAGCAGGTGCGAGGGCGGCGCGCGCCCATAGACCACGTGCTTGTACAGGGCACTGCCCAGCAGATAGATCAGCGGGCCCGCCACCATCACCGTGGCGTACACCGTGGTGACGGCCGCCGCCGGATGGTCCATGACCAGATCGTTGCCCACCGCGGTGGCGATGATGCCGGCGATCAGCAGGGCATGCACGTAATGGAAATTGGCGCCCATCCGGCCCGGGTCTTCGGCGTGGGTGATGGCCTCTGTGGCATCGCGGCTGGAGATGCCGAAGTACAGCCACCACATGGCAATCGTGCCAGCGAAGGTGGCCAGCACCGCCGAGATCACCTGCAGGCTCCAGTGCTCGACGTCGCTTAGCACGCCCCCGGTGGCCAGCAACGTCTCGCCCAGTGCGACGATGACGAACAGCTGGCAGCGTTCGGCCAGGTGACCGCCCTCGATGGTCCAGTCGCGGGTGTGCGACCGGCCCATGCCCGGGAACGCGAAGCCGAACATCGGCGAGATGTATTCGCAGGCCGCCGCCATCGCCCACAGTGCCAGCCGCAGGTGGCCCTCGGCCGCCGCGCCGGCCAGCCAGAAGCAGGCCGACACGCTGACCCAGGCCAGCATGCGGCGGAAGTTCGGCGCCAACGTATGGTTGCGGCCGACTTCCAGCAGCACGAACGCGGTGCGTCCGACCTGCATCGTGGCGTACGCCCCGGCGAAGATCCACGCACGATCGGCGAACGCCTCGGGAATGGACGAGGACATCAACAACGCCAGCAGCATGGTGGCGAACATCACGCCCCGGATGCGCGGCGCCTCCGGGTCGAACCAGTTGCTGACCCAGCACGCGTACTGCCAGCCGAGCCAGACCGCGAACCACAGCACCAGGGTCTGCAGCACGCCGGCCAGGTCCAGGTGGTGCAGCAGATGGTGGCTGAGCTGGGTGACCGCAAACACGTAGACCAGGTCGAAGAACAGTTCTTCGTAGGTCACGCGGGCATGATGGCCATCGCGGTGGCGCAGCGCGGGCAGGCGCAGTCGGGTACTCATGGAACTCCTTCAGCGCGCCAGGCGCCAGTACAGGAAACCGGCCAGCAGCGCCGGCACGGCGAACACCAGCAACAGGATCGGCAGCTCCTCGCGTACCGCGTAGCCGGCCTTGCTGACCCCTACCCACATGTTGGCCACGGCCACCAGCAGCCAGGTGGCGATGAAGGCGATCAGCGCCGTGGGCAGCTGCGAGGTGCCCGTGCTCCAGAGATGGCCAAACAGCACGAATACCCCCAGCAGCAGTACGCCACCCAGCATCACCATGAGCACGTGCATGGTCCACCTCCTTGAGCCTGGTAGCAGGCTAGCCGCGGCCGATTCTGCGCTCCAGCCCGTGGAGGTGGATTCACAATCCATGGCCAGCGAACAATCCCTGGGCAGGCTGCGGCGCACCTTATCGCAGCCATGAATTATTCGCGAAACGGTCCGCCCAGCCCGCGTGGTAGTTTCATCCGACCCTGCCCAGACACCTCTCCGCCATGCGCCTTTGCCTGACGACCCTTGCCCTGACTGCCACACTTGCCTTTGATGTGACTGCCGCCGACGCACCGCTGCCGCAGCTGCAGGCCTACACCGTGGACGCCTCGTGGCTGCAGCCGATGGCACCGCTGCAGATTGCCGACCACACCTGGCAGATCGGCACCGAGGACCTGACCGCGCTGCTGGTGCAGACCGCCGACGGTGCGGTACTGCTCGACGGCGGCATGCCGCAGGTGGCCGGTCACCTGCTGGACAACATGAAGGCACGCGGGGTGGCAGCACAGGATCTACGGCTGATCCTGCTCAGCCACGCACACGCCGACCATGCCGGGCCAGTGGCGGAGCTGAAGCGCCGTACCGGCGCCAGCGTAGCGGCCAACGCCGAATCGGCGGTGCTGCTGGCGCGCGGCGGCAGCAACGACCTGCACTTTGGCGACAGCATCACCTTTCCGCCGGCCAGCGCCGACCGCATCATCATGGATGGCGAAGCGGTCACCGTAGGCGGCATCGCGTTCACCGCGCACTTCATGCCGGGGCACACCCCAGGCAGCACCGCCTGGACCTGGACCGATACCCGCGATGGCCAGCCGGTGCGCATCGCCTACGCCGACAGCCTGAGTGCGCCGGGCTACCAGCTGCAGGGCAACGCCCGTTATCCCCGCCTGGTCGAGGACTACCGGCGCAGCTTCGCTACGGTGCGCGGCCTGCCCTGCGACCTGCTGCTGACGCCGCATCCGGGCGCCAGCAACTGGAACTATGCCGAGGGTGCAGAGGCCGGAGCCAACGCCCTGACCTGCAAGGCCTACGCGGATGCGGCCGAGAAGAAGTTCGACGCACAGCTGGCCAAGGAAACAGCCACGGCACGCTGATCCTGTAGAGCCGAGCCCATGCTCGGCTTGCCGGCCAAACACAGCCGAGCATAGGCTCAGCCCTACACAAGACGCCTCGAAAGGTGCCGGTCAGGACGACCGGCACCCGCCTTCCATCAGCCACCCTGCCCGTGCTGGGCAAACGGCTCGGTGCTGCCGTCGGTCCGCACCAGCTCGACGGTGTACGACTGCACGTAACCATCCGGCATTTCCATGCCCGGCGAACCGGCCGGCATGCCGGGCAGCACCAGCCCGCGTGCGGCCGGGCGTTCGGCCAGCAGGCGCTTGATGTCCTCGGCCGGGATGTGGCCTTCGACCACATAACCGCCGATCTCGGCGGTATGGCAGGAGGCCTTGCCGACCGGCACGCCCAGGCGGACCTTGATCGGATTCATGTCATCGGTATCGCGCACGTCCACCTGGAAGCCCGCGGCCTTCAGATGGTCGACCCAGATACCGCAACAGCCACAGCTGGCGGTCTTGTGCACGATGGCCACCGGCAGGGCCGGATCGACCTTGGCCGGGCTGGCCTGGATCGGTGCCACCGGAGCCTTGCTGGCGACCGGTGCGGCGGCGGATTCTTCGGCGGCACGTGCACAGGCGGTGGTGGCCAGCACGGTGCCCAGCAGCAGGCCGAGGGAGAGAGAACGGTTCATTGAGTGATTCCTTTGCTGAGGCGGGCAACGCGGCCCGCCGCCCGCGCATCGAAGGCGCAGGCAGAGGCGAGAATGAGTCGAACAGTCATGGCAGGCGCTTGAGCGCCTGCAGGACATCACACGATGGGGGGACGCAACGGGTCCGGCATCGGCGGCGATGCGCGTTGCTGGGAACGGGCAGCTACAGGCGCCTCACGCCACGGCGAGGCGGGCGTTCCACTCAACGTGGCCAGCATGCCAAGGCAGGCTGGCGGGCATTCGCACTCACCGCTCTGGCAGGCCGCCCGGGCCGCATCATCGCAGCAGCCGGCTGCCGCCAGCGCAGCCGCGTGCGGTGCAGCGCAGTGATCCTGGTTGGCCGACCCGCCGTACGAAGACGAGCCAAGCGCCAGCGCCGGTGCATTCAGCACCAGGGCAACGAGCAGCATCCATCGCAGCAGCAGGCCAGGCAGCTTCACCCGGCGATGATAGCCGATGCGCGTCACGCAATCGCCGCCGCCATCGCCCGCATCCGCACCGGGATCGACTTCGCTGCGGGTGTGCCGCTGATCCGGTCGTAGTAGTCCAGCGGCAGCAACGGGTTCAGTTCCGGGTAGTAACCGGCCAGCGCGCCGCGCGGCATCGGGTAGTCCAGCACCGTCAGGCCCTCGATGCGGCGCTGCACGCCATCGCCGCTGATCGTCTCCAGGCTGACCAGCGCTTCCTTCTCCAGCCCGCGCGCCAGCCGGTCCTCGATATTCATGAACAGCACCATGCGATCGTTGTACACGCCGCGATAGCGATCGTTGTAGCTGTAGATGGTGGTGTTGTACTGATCATGCGAGCGCACGGTGGCCAACCGCAACATGTCTGGATCGTGCACCGGATCGTCCACGTCCAGGCCGGGCATCACCAGGATGTTGGCCTTGCCATTGGGCGTGGGCCACACCCGGCGGCGCGGCGGAATGTCCAGATGGAAACCGTGTGGCTGCTGGATGCGCTCGTTGAAGCCGGTGTAGATCTCCGGATACACCGCGGAAATCAGCTCGCGGATGGGCGCGTAGTCGTGCATGCAGCCGGCCCAGTCAACCCTGCTGTCCGGCAGCGTGGCCAGTGCCATCCGGCAGACGATCTCGACCTCGGGCAACACCTCGGCACTGACCGGCTCCAGTACCCCGCGCGACGCGGTGACATTCGACATCGCGTCTTCGACGGTGACGAACTGCTCGCCGGCCGGCGTAACGATGCGTTCCGAGCGCGCCACCACCGGCAGGATCAGTGCATCGCGGCCATGGACCAGGTGCCCGCGGTTGAGCTTGGTGGCGATGCCCACGGTGAGCTCCAGGCCGCGCATCGCCTCATACGCAAGCGGCGTATCGGGCACGGCATGGATGAAGTTGCCACCCAGGCCGATGAACACCTTGGCGCTGCCGTCCAGCATCGCCTCGATGGATTCGACCACGTGATGGCCGTGCTCACGCGGCGGGTCGAAGCCGAACACCTGCTGCACACGGTCGAGATAGGCCGGCTTGGGCTTCTCGTCGATGCCGACGGTGCGGTCGCCCTGCACATTGGAATGGCCCCGGATCGGCCCGATGCCAGCACCGGGCTTGCCGAAGTTGCCACGCAGCAACAGCAGGTTGGCGACCTGCTGCAGCAGGCGCGAGCCGTACTGGTGCTGGGTCAGCCCCATGCCGTAGCAGATCACGGTGGCATTGGAGCGGATGTAGATCTCAGCACAGCGTCGGATCTGTGCCTGCGAAATGCCGGACACCTGCACGATCTCGTCCCAGTCCTGCGCCATCACGTCTTCGCGCAGCGCCTCCAGGCCCACCGTGTGTTCGGCGAGGAATGCATGGTCGAGCACACGCTCACCCTGCGCCTCGCGCTCGAACATCACCTTCATCATGCCCTTGATCAGGGCCAGGTCGCCGCCGATGCGGATGTGCACGAACTCGCTGGTGATCTCGGTCGAACCGAACGTGGCCATCTGCACCATGTCCTGCGGCTCGGCGAAGCGGATCAGCGCGCGCTCGGGCATCGGGTTGACCGCCACGATCGGAATGCCGCGTTTGCGCGCCTCGACCAGGTTGCTCATCATCCGCGGTGAATTGGTGCCGGTGTTCTGGCCGATCACGAAGATCGCCTCGGCGTGCTCGAAATCCTGCAGCACGATGGTGCCCTTGCCCACCCCGATGGCCGGCGGCAGGCCACGGCTGGTCGGCTCGTGGCACATGTTCGAGCAGTCCGGGAAATTATTGGTGCCGAACTCGCGCACGAAGATCGAATACAGGAACGCGGCTTCATTGGGCGTGCGGCCGGAGGTGTAGAACTCGGCCTGGTGCGGGCTGTCCAGCGCCTGCAGGTGGCGGCCGATCAGCGCGAAGGCATCGTCCCAGCTGCACGGCACGTAGTGGTCGGTGGCTGCGTCGTAGCGCATCGGCTCGGTCAGCCGGCCCTGCATCTCCAGCCAGTAGTCGGTCTGCGCCATCAGTTCGGTCACGGTGTACCGGGCAAACAGTTCGCGGCCGGCGCGGAACTGGGTGGCTTCCCAGGCCAGTGCCTTCGCGCCGTTCTCGCAGAACTCCAGCTTCTTGCGTTCGTCGGCATCGGGGAATGCGCAGCTGGGGCACTTGAAGCCACCGGGCTGGTTCATCGCCAGCAATGCCTTCGATCCCTTGCCGATCACACTCTGCTGCAGCAGCACCTTGGCCGTGGCGCCGGCGGCACCCCAGCCTCCGGCGGGCTGGTTGTAGGGCTTGTAACGCGGCGGTTTCTGCTCGGACATGTTCGGGAACCTGGCGGAAGGAACGCAGCAACGAACGGCACAACGCGGTCCGGCGGTGCATTCAGTGGCACGACCAGCCGCACAGTCAAGCACGGCCCACGGCGCTTCGCCAGAGGGCACCGGCTGATTTCAGCACAACCTGTCATGGCAACGGTTACAGCCGCGTCTGCGCGCAACCACTGCGCTATCCTCGAAACCGCAGGCGGTGGCCCGCCCGCGTTTCTCCCTTGTCCGGACGCGCTGCATGCCTGATTCGATCCCGCCGCACACCCCGCCTGCCGGCACCGCCCAACGCCCGTTGCAGCGCTGGCGCGGCGGCACGCAACAGCAGCAGGTCGACGTGGTGGCCGAGGAAGTGCCGGTGGCGCTGCGCTACAACGATGCCGCCTTTGCCGTGATGATGGCCACACCCTGTGATCTGGAGGACTTCGCACTCGGATTTTCGCTCAGCGAAGGCCTGATCAGCGCGCCCTCGCAGCTGCTGTCGATCGATATCCACCCACAGCTGGAAGGCATCGAGCTGCAGATGACCGTGGACGAGGCTGCGCCCGGCGCGAACCTCGACCCCGACAAGGGGCGCCTGCTGCCCGGCCGTGGTGGCTGTGGCCTGTGCGGCACGCGCCAGCTGGAAGAAGTGCTGCGCCCACTGCCGCAGATCCGCGAACGCCGCAGCTATTCCGCCACCGCCCTGCAGCGGGCGTTGGCCAGCTTGGCGCAGCACCAGCCGATGAATGCGGCAAGCGGCTCGATCCATGCCGCGGCCTGGGCCGACGCCAGTGGGCGCATCGGCTGGGTACGCGAGGACGTCGGCCGCCACAATGCACTGGACAAGCTGATCGGCGCCCTGCACCACAACGAACACGCCATCGAAGGCGGCCTGCTGGTGATTTCCAGCCGGGCCAGCTACGAGATGGTGAGCAAGGCAGTGCGCGCCGGCGCCAGCGTGCTGGCGGCAGTGTCCGCGCCGACCGCGCTGGCGATCGATCTGGCCCGCAGCGCCGGCCTGTGCCTGGTCGGGTTCGCGCGGGAAAGCGGGTTCAATGTGTATACCCATCCAGAGCGGCTGCAGGCGCACGACGGCCACGCCCGCTGAGGATGGCCGGGAGCACTGCGTCCCCCGGCCCGTTACGCCTCAGCGCAGCGCGACCTTCGGGAAGTCCACCGGCACGTCGAACGCCACGTTGACGTAGTTGGTGAACAGGTTGAGCGCCACATGCGCGAGGATCTCGACGACCTGCTCATCATCGAAGCCGGCCGCGCGCAGCGCCTGCACGTCGCCGTCGGCGATCTGCGCACGCTGCTCGACCACCTTCAACGCGAAGTCGAGCGCCGCCGCAGTGGCCGGGTCGCTGGACTGGCCGATCTGCGCGGCAGCCATCTGCTCACCGCTGGCGCCGACCTTGCGGCCCAATGCCGTGTGCGCGGCCAGGCAGTACTCGCAGGCGTTGCGGTTGGCGATGGCCACGGCGATCTGCTCGCCCAGCAGCGGCGACAGGCGACCGCCGCCCAGCGCGCCGAACGAACCCCACATGCTCTGCAGGGCAGCCGGCGAGTTGGCCACGGCGCGGAACATGGCCGGGGTGGCGCCGAAGGCAGCGTGGACCTGGCCCAGCAGGGCCTGGCGGTCGGCGGTGGTGTTGGCGGCATCGATCAGGGGGACACGGGACATGGTGGATCTCCTTGGGAAAGCGCCCGGGATTGGACGACCCGCTCATCCTAGGTAGACTCCCTGGACGCAACATCCTCAATTCGCCACATATGTTGTCCATACGTCCATGAGCATGCGCGCCGCCACCCCTGCGCCAGATCGACTCTCCTCGCTGCTGGAACGCTTCCGGGTGCAGGCGGCGCTGTTCCACAGTGGCCCGCTGTGCGGGCAGCATGTCTTCGAGCCGCAGCCCGGTCGTGCGTTCCTGCACATCCTGCGCCAGGGTGAGATGGAAGTCCGTCATCCTGGGGGCGATAGCGCGCTGCCCCGGTTGAAGATCGATACACCCAGCCTCCTGCTGTATCCGCAGCCGCTGCACCATGTGTTCTTCAACGCTCCGCTGGACGGCCCGGATTTCACCTGTGCCACGCTGGATTTCGATGGTGGCGCGCGCAATCCGATCGTGCAGTCGCTGCCACCGGTGATGGTGGTGCCGCTGGCCGCGATCACCGAACTGGATGACACCCTGCAGCTGCTGTTCGCCGAAGCCGATCGCCAGCGCTGCGGGTCACGGCTGCTGACCAACCGCCTGTTCGAGGTGGCGCTGATCCAGATCCTGCGCTGGGTGGTCGACCACCCGGATGCAGCCGGCGTCAGCCACGGGTTGATGCGGGGGCTGTCCGATGCGCGGCTGGCACGCACGCTGGTGGCGATGCACCAGGCACCGCAGGACGAATGGACGCTGCCGCGCATGGCCGCGACCGCCGGCATGTCGCGCAGCGCGTTCGCGGCCGTGTTCAAGGACGTGATGCAGGCAACGCCAGCCAGCTACCTGCTGGACTGGCGGCTGAGCCTGGCCTGCGCGCAGCTGCGGGCCGGCGTGGCGGTCAAGCAGGTGGCGATCGAGGTGGGGTTTGCCGATACCGCATCGTTGTCGAAGGCGTTCCGCAAGCGGCTGGGGGCTTCGCCGAGGGCGTGGCTGGCCGCGGGCGCCGCGCAGGCTGGGTAAATGGATGAGGGGTAGAGTCGACCGCTGGTCGACCATCGCGCGACGCGCGGGAGGTTCGTTGTCCGACCGAAGGGCAGTCGACCAACAGCCGACTCTACCGATGCGGCATTTTCGTGATCTGACCGAAGGGCAGCCGACCAGCGGTCGGCTCTACCACGGGCGATCGAAGCGGCATTTCCGTGGCCTGACCGAAGAGCAGCCGACCAGCGGTCGGCTCTACCACGGACGATCGAAGCGGCATTTCCGCGGCCTGACCGAAGGGCAGCCGACCGGCGGTCGGCTCTGCCACGGGCGATGTCGGCGCGCCGGCTGCCCGCTCAACTGGACGTTCCATCGGGCTTCGCCAGCAGCCCGGCGATCCGTTCGGCCACCTGGGCGCGCACGCTTTCATCCAGCTGCCCTTCGTACATCGCCTCGTAGATCCACAGGCCGTCGGCGGCCAGCCGTGCCACGAAATTGTCGAGCGCGGCCGGGTCGCTCTGCCCGGTCGACGGCGGCAACGGCGCCCAACGCCGTACCGCCGGCCCCCACGGGCGCTCATCGGCGTCCGGGTCGGCCGATTCGAGCATGAACATCAGCTCGGCACGGGTAGCGCTCTGCGCCGAGACGCGCACGAAGGTCTGGTAACGCTCCAGCGCCGAGGCTTCGTCTGCACGCTTGCCCAGCAGCGTTTCCATCGACGTCTCCCAGGCCTGCACCAGGTGCTCGTCGATGCCGCGCAGCAGCGCCTCGCGCGACGGGAAGTGGTACAGCAGGCCGCCGCGGGTCAGCTTGGCCTCGGCCGCCACCGACTCGAAGGTCACTGCGCGCACGCCATCACGATTGATCACGTTGACGGCGGCGTCGAGGATGCGGTCGCGCTTGCTGGTTCTCATCGCGTCATTTTACGCGATCGGCCGCACCCTCGCGGCTGCCGACGCGCCCGCGCAGCAGGCGCGCGATGATCGACGCGCCCAGCGCCAGCACCACCGTGATCACCAGCAGCACGATCTGGTAGCCACGGTCATACGCGGCCGTGGCCAGTGCGAACCACTCGCCCTGCCCGCTTTCACGTGCCACGTGCAGCGCCTGGGTGAAGCCTTCCCGTGCAAGCGCGGGCATGTCGGCCGAGACCGGCAGGAATGCGCCATACATCGCCGCGCTCAAGCTGCCCAGCATCGCCACCGCCAGCAGGCCGCCGAACTCGTAGGACACCTCTTCCACCGACGAGGCCATGCCCGCACGGTGCGCCGGTACGTTGTTGAGGATGGCGGTGGACGCCACCGAGATGGCCGAACCCATGCCGAAGCCGGTGATCGCCATGCCGGCGACCACCCAGCCGAGGCCGTGCGGGAAGCCGAATGCCACCACGCCGACACCCAGCGCACCTGCGGCCAGGCCGCCACAGATCAGCGGGTGCAGGCCCACCCGGTGCAGGATGCTGCCGCCCAGCAGCGCACTGGGCAGGCTGCCCAGCGCGGCCACCGACACCAGCAGGCCCGCCTGCAGCGGAGAAAAGCCCGCCACCAGCTGGAAGCGCTGGGTAGTGACCAGCTGCAGGCCGGCCATCGCAAACAGGGTGAACACCGCCGACAGCGTGCCGGCCAGGAACGCCGGATTGCGGAAGATCGCGAAGTCCAGCAGCGGGTGCGGCAGCTGCTGCTGGCGGCGCGCGAACGCCGCACCACTGATGGCGGCCAGCAGCAGCGCGCCTGCACCCAGCGCATACGACGGCGGCGTAGCGATCAGTGACTTGATCGCCAGCACCAGGCCGGACAGTGCAGCCAGAGCCAGCAGCGACGAAATCAGGTCCCACGGTCGCGAGGGGTCGCGCTGGCCTTCCGGTGCCAGCAGCAGCGTGGCCACGAACGCGACCACCACCACCGGCACGTTGATCAGGAACACCGAGCCCCACCAGAAATGCTGCAGCAGCCAGCCACCGATGATCGGGCCAAGTGCCGCACCGACGATCGCCACCGAACCCCAGATCGCGATGGCGATGTTGCGTTCGCGCGCTTCGTGGAAGCTCAGGCCGATCAGCGCCAGCGTGGCCGGCATCATCGCGGCCGCGCCGACCGCCAGCAAGGCGCGCGCGGCAATCAGCTGCCCTGCGGTGTCGGCGAACGCCGCTGCCAACGATGCCACGCCGAACACCACCAGGCCGATCAGGAACATGCGGCGGTGGCCGATGCGGTCGCCCAGCGTACCCGCGCCCAGCAGCAGGCCGGCCATCACCAGCGGATAGGCGTTGATGATCCACAGCGCCTGGCCGGCACTGGCCGAGAGTTCTTCGGTCAGCGTGGGCAGGGCGGTGTAGAGCACGGAGTTGTCGAGCGTGACCAGCAGCAGGCCGGCGGCAACGGTGAACAGCAGTGCCCAGCGACGGGCACGCGACAGGGCCGGAGCACCGGCCAAGGGCTGGGACAAAGCCATGGGAGAACCTGATGGGGGTGGATTACGATCATAACTATACAGGATGTCCTGTATAGTTATCAGGGCGGCGACAGCGGCTCAGATTGCGGTCCGGGCAATGTTCATGTTGCCGTGCCCCTCATGCCGGGTCTTGGCTGGTGTCCGGGATCATCACCGGCAGTCTTCCGGCAGCGCAGCAATCGCCGCTACCACCGCCGCCTGCATGCCCTGCCCCACGGCCATGTCCAGCTCCCCGCCCGTTGCCCCGTGCTGGCGCCGCAGCTCGTCCTCGCACAGGCCGCGCACCTGCGCGCGGGCATTCGCGCGCAGGCTGCTGCACCGCCAGTCGGTGCCACCCAGCGGCAGCACCGAATACACCACGCTGTTGCAGGCGTTGCCAGCGCGCTGCTGCAACGACCGTCCACCAAAATCCCGGGGTTCACTGCTGCGCTGCGGGTCGAAGTAGCTGTCCGGGAAGGTGCGCGCGTACTGTTCGATGTCCAACGCCATGCTGCGCCCAGCGGCCAACGGCATCTGCAGCGGCTGCCCGCACCGCGTCGCATCGGCGCGATGCTGGATGTACTGGTAGATCGGCCGGTCCAGCGATGGATCCTGCTGGGTCACCGCGCTGACTCCCGCCAGCACCGGCAGCGATGCACGATTGGCCATGCGCGCCAGCAGCCCCGCCTGCGCTGGCTGGCAGCGGTCGCGCACTGTTGCCGCAAGCAGGAACAGCACGTCGTTGCGGAACGCGTGGTCGTCACCCAAACGCTGTTCGATGCGCTGGCTGGCGTCGGACGCCGGTGCTGGAAACGCGACCACCGGCGGCGCGGTGGGTGCGCGCTGCCGCTGCCACCACGCCAGGAGCACGATTGCGCCCAGCAGCGCCGCGGCAGCCAGGATCCAGCACCGGCGCATCAGTTGCGGATCGCCGTCAGCGTGGCCGCTGCGGCATCGTAGGACGCGCTGGCGATGTCCGCGTCGAAGCGCTTCACCTGCAGGCGGCCGGCCAACCGGTACGGGTCCCAAAGATCGCCCAGCGCGATCGGCGTGGCCAGGGTCACATGGATGATCTGGTTCGGTGGCGGCGGCGGCACGTGGATGCACGCACCGTAGAACGGCACGAACAGCAGCTCATCGACCAGCCCGGCATCATTGGTGCCCAGCGGTACCACGTAGCCATCCAGATCCACCGCGCGACCGTCGACAGCGTCGACCACGCGCGAAGAGCCGAACTGCTTGGCGCGATCCGGGCTGGAATGGTCGATTTCCTGCCCCGGTGGCGTGCCCGAGCCGGTGTCGTCGATCAGGCCGCCCACCCCGTCCATGCCATTGCGTGACAAGCCGATCTGCGGGGGCGGGCGCTGATAGGTCACTTCGTCCGGCCGCAGCGCGTCCCAGCGGTCGATAGGCGTTTCGGGCGCGGCGGAGGGCAACGGCTTGTCGCGCGGCGTGGCCACCACGGCATCACCGCCCGGTGACGTGCAGCCTGCCAACCAGACGCATCCAAGCAGCAACACAGCGCTACGGTTCATAGGGCCTCAGCTGAGCATCGCGCATGGTGTAGGCGGAACCGGCCAGATCATCATCCAGCCGCTCGTCACGCAGGGTGCCGGCCAGGAAGAACGGCGAGTACATGTCCGGCATGGCGATCGGGCGCGGCAGCACCACGTGCACGATCTGGTTCGGTGGCGGCGGTGGTACGTGGATGCAGGCGCCGTAGTACGGCACGAACAGGAATTCGGTCAGGCGCCCATCCTGCGCAGTGGCCAGCGGCACCACGTAGCCGGGCAGGCGCACCGGACGCTGCAGCACCGTATCCACGGTACGGAACGTGCCGAACTGCGGCATGCGCCGGTTGCCGTTGTGCTCCACCTCCGGGCCCTCTCCGCGCTCCAGCGCGGCCAGCTCGTCCTTGGGCATCATCTGCAACCAGTCCAGTTCCTGCTCCGCCGCATCCGCAGCGCCAGCGTGGTCGACAACCGGCGAAGGTGGCAACGCCTGCACACCGGTATCCACCGGCCGCTCGCAGGCTGCCAGCGCAAGCACCATCGGCAATGACAGCATCCAGCGCATGCTCAGCCTCCCGGCGACAGACCATCGGCCAAGGTGCGCCGGTAGGCCAGCAACGCCGGCACCAGCCCGGCCACCGCGCTGATCGCCAACACACCCGCCACCCAGGCCAGCTCGCGGCCATCCGGCCAGACATGGGTGATGGACAGGCCGAACGTGGCCAGGGCCCAGCCGCGTCCGGCCATGCTGGCGGCCACCAGCAGCCCCAACGCCAGCACGCAGGCCACGGCACTGGTTGCCACCGCTTCCACTACCAGCAGGCCGGCGATGTAACCCGGCCGCGCGCCGGTCGCACGCAGGATCGCCATCTCGCGCCGCCGCTGCTGCAGCGTCGAGACCAGCAACGCCACCAGCGAGACCATGCCCAGCAGCACCACCATCGCGCTGATCAGCTGCAGTGCGCGCTCGGCCGTGCCCAGCGACTGCCACAGCTGCTGCAGCGTCACCCCGGGCAGGATCGCCAGCATCGCCTCTTCGGGATACTCGTTGATCCTGCGCTGCACCGAAAAGGTGGCGATGCGCGAGTTAAGGCCGAGCATGAAAGCGGTGATGCTGGTCGGGGTCAGATCGAGGTGGCGCGCCTGCTCGGCACTGACGCTCTGGCTGCGCAGCTGCACACCCGAGCGCCAGTCGACGTGGATGGCCTCGATCGCCGGCAGCGAGACCAGCAGCGACGAATCCACTGGCGTGCCGGTGCGCTGCAGGATGCCGGAGACCCGGAACGGCTTGTCGGCATGCGTGGCCAGCGTGACCGCGCCGGTGCCGTGCGCCAGCACGATCTCGTCGCCGAGGCCGACCTTCTGCGCGCGTGCCACCTCCGCACCGATCACCGCGTCATACAGATCATCAAAGGGCCGCCCCTGTGCAAAGGAAAGCGCATGACCGGAACCATAACGATAGTGTTCAAAGTAGCCGCCAGTGGTACCCACTACCCGGTAGCCGCGCCAGGAATCGCCCAGCGACAGCGGCACCGCCCACTTCACCTGCGGCATTGCGGACAGCGCCTGGTAGGACTGCCAGGACACGTTGTTGGTCGGGTCGCCGATATGGAACACCGCGTACAGCAGCAGGTTCACCGGCCCCGAACGCGCACCGACAATCAGGTCCGTGCCCGACACCGTGCTGGCGAAACCCTCGTGCGCCTGCGTGCGTACGCGCTCGACACCCAGCAACAGCACCACGCTGAGGGTGATGACCAGCACGGTCAGGCCCACGCTAAACGCGCGGCTGCGCAGGCTGGTCCAGGCAAGCTCAAGCATGGTCGGCACCTGCCTGGTTGATCTCGGACAAGGCGATCGTGCGGTCGAACAACGACTGCAGGCTGTCGTCATGGCTGACCACCAGCACCGTGGTGCCGGCCGCCTCGCACTGCGCGGACATCAGCTGCAGGAAGGCGGTCGCCGCGTCGCGGTCGAGCGCCGAGGTCGGCTCATCAGCCAGCAGCAACGCCGGGCGGCCGATCAGCGCGCGTGCCGCCGCCACGCGTTGCTGCTGGCCGACGCTGAGCGTGCCGGCGCGGCGCTGCATCAGCCCGGGGTCCAGCTGCAGGGCCTGCAGCAGTCGCGCGATCTCGGCATTCAACGGCCCGCTGATGCGCGCACTGCGCAGGCGCGAGAAGCGCAGGCCCAGTGCGATGTTGTCGCGCACGCTGAGAAACGGCAGCAGGTTGAACTGCTGGAAGATCACGCCCAGGTGGTCGGCGCGGAAGCGGTCCCGCGCGGCACCACGCATCGCCTGCAGCGCGTGGCCGGCGACCTCGATGCGGCCGTTGCCGGGCAGCAGCACGCCCGCCAGCAGGCCCAGCAGCGTGCTCTTGCCACCGCCACTGATTCCGCGCAGCAGCACGCTGCTGCCCTGCTCGATCCATAGCCGCGGCACGTCCAGCACCAGCCGCCGGCCATAGCCGAACTGCACGCCATCCAGCGCGATCACCGGTCGCATGCTCACGGCGCCAGCACCACGCGCAGATTGTCCGCGGTCAACACGCTGCGGTTCTGGCCGTGCGCGGTGGCGCTGTTGACGATCACTTCATGCAGGCCCGGGAACAGCACGGGCAAGCGCACCACGATGGCCCGCAACCCGGCAGGCTTGGCGCACTGGTACCGCAGCGTTGCGCTGAACCCTGCGTGGCGATGCTGACCGGGCGGCGGCGCGGCAGCCATCGCATCGAAGCCCTCGGCCCTGGCATCGTTCGCGATAAGGCGGCAGCCCGCGGCGTTGGGCAAGGTGACCCAGCTGCCGCTTTGCAGCAGCGCAGTCGCACGCGCCAGCGCGGCCTGCTCGGCTGCATTGGCCGGCGGCCGCTCGAAATCAAGGATGCCGATGCCGGGCGCCTGCAGGGCGAATTCCAGCGTCTGCTGGTCAAGCGCAAGATCAACGGTGGCCTGGCCGTGTACGTGCGCACCGAGCTGGCGGACATCATGGGCCTGTGCAGCGCTGGCAGCCAGCAGCAGGAAAAGAGCAGCAGAACGCTTCATGGGAGAGGCTCCTATTGTTACTATGTAACATTATGGACCGCATCCCCACGACGCCTGCAAGGGCCCTGGCCCAGCCGCCAGCTTCGGCACGCTGGCACCCCCGCTTCGATCTAGCCGGGGCCTGGCTGTCCCTGGCCTGCGCCGCCCATTGCATCGCCCTGCCCCTGCTGTTGGCCTTCGTGCCGGCAGCGATGATGGCGCTGCGCTCGTTCCAGCACCCCGGCCATGGCGCGATGACGGTGCTGCTGATGATGTCGCGCTGGGAATGGGTGTTTGCGCTGCTGGCCTCGTCGCTGGCCTTGGCGAGCACCTTGGCCGGGGCTCACCGGCATGGGCGCTGGCGACCTGCAAGGCTGGCCTGCGTCGGCGCCCTCCTGCTGTTGCCGGCCTCGCTGTACCTGCCGCTGAAGGAATCACTGCTCTGGCATGGCGTGGCGACAGCTGGTGGTGGCGTGCTGCTGGCATGCGCGCACATCGGCAACCGCCGCGCGCTGCACAACCGCCGGTAGTGCCGGCCGCTGGCCGGCAGCCCCGGGACCCGGCAGCCGGCCATCGGCCGGCGCTACCCCGCCTTATTCGTCAAACGGACGCTGGCCGAGCGTCTGCGTCACGTGGTCGACGAAACAGGTGATGCGCGCGGCCAGCGCGGTGTTGCGGTAGTACACCGCGTTGATCGGCTGGCGCACCTCCTGCGTCTGCCTGGCGAACAACTGCACCAGGCGTCCGTCACGCCGGTCCTGTCGGGTCAGGAAGTCGGACAGGCAGGCGATGCCCAGCCCGGTCACCGCCATCTGCCGCAGTGTCTCGCCACTGGACGAAGCAATCGCCGGCTCAATCACGAAAGGGCCGCCATCGGCATCCTGCAGCGGCCATTCGTTCAACGAACTGGGCTGGGTGAAGCCAAGCAGGTCGTGCTCGCGCAGCTGCTCCACCCGCGTGGGCGTGCCACGCCGGCGCAGGTACTCGGGGCTGGCCACCACGCGGATGCGGCTGTGGCCGATGGGCCGCGCATGCAGGGTGGAATCGCGCAGCACGCCAATGCGGAACGCTACGTCGGTGCGCTTCTCGATCAGGTCGGTGATGCCTTCATTGGAATTCAGCTCCAGCTCCACCTGCGGGTAGCGCTCGCGGAAGCCCTCCAGCAACGGCACGATGACGTGCAGCATGAACGGCGTGGCGGCGTCTACGCGCAGGCGCCCGACCGGCTGCAGCCGCCGCGCGGCCATCTGTTCCTCGGCCTCGTCCACCGTGGCCAGGATCGTGCGCGCGTACTCCAGGAATGCGGCTCCCTCCTCGGTCAGCTCCAGCCGCCGCGTGGTCCGCCGCAGCAGCGTGGTCTGCAGCTTGTCCTCCAGCCGCGCCAAGGTGCGGCTGGTGGCGGAGATGGTCAGCTCCAGCTCTTCGGCCGCGGCGGTGATCGAACCGCTGTCGACCACGGCCACGAAGGCCTTCAGCTCATCCAGGGTGGTTTTCATTTTTTACCTCGGCGCAAAAGCGTTTCCCGTATACACGGCTTAATCAACAAATGTAAAGCGCCCACACTTCGCCCTGTCCCGAGCCCACCGGCTCTCAACGAAGTCCCTGGAGTCCATCATGAGCGTTCCTTCCTTTGGCGTCGGCACCTTCCGCCTGACCGGCCAGACCGTCATCGATTCGGTGCGCAACGCCCTCGACGTCGGCTACCGTGCGATCGATACCGCGCAGATCTACGGCAACGAAGCCGAGGTCGGCCAGGCCATCGCCGAATCCGGCGTCCCGCGCGACGAGCTGTTCCTGACCACCAAGATCTGGGTGGACAACTACGCCGCCGACAAGCTGATCCCGAGCCTGCGCGACAGCCTGGCCAAGCTGCGCACCGGGTACGTCGACCTGCTGCTGATCCACTGGCCGGCGCCGGGCAATGGCGTTGAACTGCGCGAGTACATGACCGCGCTGGCCGAAGCCAAATCGCTGGGCCTGACCCGTCAGATCGGTGTGTCCAACTTCAACATCGAACTGACCCGGCAGGCCATCGAGGTGGTCGGCGCCGGCGAGATCGCCACCAACCAGATCGAACTGAGCCCCTACCTGCAGAACCCGGCACTGACTGCCTTCCTGCAGGAACAAGGCATCACCGTCACCTCCTACATGACCCTGGCCTACGGCAAGGTGCTGAAGGACCCGGTGCTGGCCGCCATCGCCGACAAGCACCAGGCCACCGTCGCCCAGGTCGCGCTGGCGTGGGCGCTGCAGCGGGGTTACTCGGTCATCCCGTCCTCGACCAAGCGCGAGAACCTGGCCAGCAACCTGCTTGCCCAGGACCTGCACCTGGATGCCGATGACATGGCCGCGATCGCCGCGCTTGACCGCAACGGCCGCGAAGTCGATCCGCCGGGCCTGGCCCCGGCCTGGGACTGAGGAGCCTCGCCATGGGCAATGCGTTGACGCGGCTGCAGGCCGGTGGTTTCAGCATCGGCATCGAAGCACCGCTGGACAATGACTGGACACCGCTGGGCGAACAGGCACGACACGCCGCGCGACGCCTGCCCGGCGAACCGGACCTGCAGCGCCATGCGGAGCTGGCACGGCTGGCCGACCGCCTTGGCTTCCGTGCGCTGTGGGTACGCGACGTGCCGGTGTACGACCCGGCCTTCGGCGATGCCGCACAGGTGTTCGAGGTGTTCAGTTACCTCGGCTACCTGGCCGGCATCACCGAGCACATCCTGCTGGGTACCGGCGCGGTGGTGCTGCCGATCCGCGAGCCGTTGCTGACCCTGAAGTCGGCACGCAGCGTGCAGCGGCTGAGCGGTGACCGCCTGCTGCTGGGCGTGGCCAGTGGCGACCGCCCGGTGGAGTACCCGCTGTTCGGCCGCGACTTCGACAGCCGTGGCAGCCGCTTCCGCGAGCAGATCGCACTGCTGCGCGAAGGCGCCGCCGCGCACCTGCCGCAGGGCTTGGACGTGCTGCCCGCGGATGGCCCGGCCCTGCCGCTGTTCGTGGCAGGCCTGGCCCAGCAGCAACCGGCGTGGATCGGCCAGCACATGGATGGCTGCCTGGCCTACCCGGGCACGCCGCAGGACCATGTACAACGCGTGGCGGCCTGGCGCGCCGTGGCCGGCAACAAGCCCTATGCCAGCTTCATCCACCTGGACCTGGTGGCCGATGCCGATGCTCCTCTGCAGCGCTGGCGCTTTGGCCTGCGCGGCGGCCGCAACGCCCTGCTGGCCGAGTTGCACGCCATGCGGGCGGCCGGTGTCGACCACATCGGCCTGCAGTTCCGCCGCAACGAACGGCCGTTGGCCGAAACCTTCCACGAAATCGCCGAGTACGTGCTGCCGCACTTCCCGGCCCACGCCGGCGCCGCTGCGCCGCATGCCCCGCTTGCCGCCCCCGCGACGGCCTGACAATTACCGGAGCTTTGCCATGAAGATGAAGACCCTGGCCGCGCTAGCGCTGGCCACCCTGCCGCTGTCCTTCCAGGCCACCGCCGAGGACTGGTACCCCTCTGCCTACGGCGCCAACGACGAGATTGGCGCGGCCAACCTGCTGACCGCCGACGTGGTCAAGCACGCGGTCTCGCTGGTCAGGACCGGCAAGACCTATCCGCTGGCGGTGCCGGTGGACAAGAACCTGCCCGCGTTCCGCCACCGCAGCTTCCGCCTGTACAACGTGCAGGTCGGCCAGCAGGCTGGCAAGTCGCTGGGCCCCAACAAGTTCACCTTCAACGATGAACTGGTGAACGCCTGGACCGGCGTTGGCACCCAGCTCAACGGCATCGGCCATATCGGCATCGACAACGTCTACTACAACGGCAACAAGGCCGCCGACTTCGTCACCGTGGACGGGGTGCGCAAGCTTGGCGTCGAGAAGGTGCCGCCGATGGTCACCCGTGGCGTCGTGCTGGACATGACCACGTACTACGGCAAGGCGATCGTGCCCGGCGGCACCGAGTTCACCGTGGCCGACATCCAGGCCGTGCTGAAGAAGCAGGGGCTGCGCCTGCGCAAGGGCGACGTGGTGCTGTTCAACACCGGCTGGCTGGAACTGATCGGCAAGGACGACAAACAGTTCCTGGAAGTGGAACCGGGTATCGGCATGGAGGCGGCGAAGTGGCTGGCCGACCAGGGCATCGTCGCCTTCGGTGGCGACACCTGGGCCTCGGAGGTCTACCCGAACCCGAACGGTGCCGAGGAGTTCCCGATCAACCAGTACATGCTGGCCAAGCGTGGCATCTACAACCTGGAGCTGATCGACAGCCGTGCCCTGGTGCGCGACAAGGCCTGGGAATTCCTGTTCGTGCTCGGCCAGCCGCTGTACGTCGGTTCGACCCAGGTCAACATCAACCCGGTGGCAATCCGATGAACACCGCCGCTGACCTTCCCGTGTTCGCCGGCCGCCGCTTCCGCGTCAGCTATGACGGCCTGGCCGCCGACAATGTCTACAGCGCCGATGGCCGCCACGTGCAGTACGCCATCGTCTCTGGCGCCTATGCCGGTGCGCAGGGCGAAGCCGCCTGTGAGTGGCAGCGGATCAGCGACGGGGTCTATGCCATTTCGTGGCAGGAAGCCGATGGCGCCACGGTCGTGCATGTCGATGACTTCGCGGGCGGGCATTCGCTGGCCTGGTTCACCGCCACCGATGGCAGTTTCCATCGCATGCAAGGGCCGCTGGCAGCGCTGTGATGCCGGCCAGCGGCCGGCGGACGAAACATTACAGATCGGTAATGCAGGGGTCAGGGCAGCGAAAGGCGCTGCCCTCCACCCTGTGGGCCATGTCTTCCACAGGTATCCCACGCATGGCCCGTCCCCTGCTCCGCTCCACCGCCCTTGTTGTCCTCGTCTCCGGCCTCGCGGTTGCGCCGCTGGCCCTGGCCCATCCCAGCCTGGTGCGCTCGACGCCGGCCGCCGACGCGACCGTGGCGCCGGCCAGCCAGATCGAGCTGCAGTTCAGCGAGAAGGTGATGCCGCGTGCCACCCGCATCGAACTGAGCATGGACCATGGCCGCATGAAGATGGCCATGCCCACCACTGCGCAGGAGCTCTCCGAAGATGGCCACACCCTGCGCGCACGCTTCGCCAAGCCCTTGCCGGCAGGCAGCTACGCACTGCAGTGGCGCGCGGTGGGCCAGGACAGCCACCCGATCACTGGCACGTACCGTTTCACCGTGAAGTAAGGCTGCCGTCGTGGCCGAGCTCTCGCCGTATGCGCTGCGGCTGGCACTGTACCTGGTGCTGATGCTGCTGTTCGGGCGGATGCTGTTCGTCCGTCCGGGGCTGCCGCGCGGCGTCTCGCTGGCGCTCGCCCTGATCGCGGTGGCCGTGGTGGTCACCGATGCCATCACCCGCTTGACCGGTGTGCTCGGCATCGCACCGGCCGACATCGACCCTGCAACGGCGCACTGGTTCCTCACCGGTACGCCGGTGGGTAAAGCCGGCCTGCTGCGTACCGTGGCGGTGCTGGCGATGCTGCCCCTGCTGGCATTCGCCACGCCGCTGCCGGGCCTGCGCCGCGTGGCCCTGCTCGCTTTGTCTGCCACGGCGTTGGCCAGCCTGTCCTGGAACGGCCACGCCGCTGCGGGCGATGGGTTCGGCGGCACCTTGCGGCTGCTGGCCGGCATCGTGCACCTGCTGGCCGCCGGTGCCTGGGTCGGCGCGATCGCCGCCATCCTGCAGTTGGCGCTGCGTCCACAGGGCCTGCGCCTGCGCGAGCGCACCTACGAGTTGTGGCGGGCCGCGCACAGCTTCGCCCTGCCGGGCACGGTCATCGTCGCCCTGCTGGCAATGACCGGCACCTATACCTATGTCGATCTCGGCGGTTCCGTGCAGACCCTGACCGGTACCGCGCATGGGCGCTGGCTGCTGCTCAAGCTGGCCCTGGTGGTCGGCATGCTGGGGTTGGCGGCGCTGCATCGCTGGCGATTGGTACCGGCCTTGGCCACCTCCATCCACGACGGCTGGCAACCGCGGCCGCTGCGTTCCCTGCGCCACAGCCTGGCCTGCGAGTCGGTGCTGGCCGTGCTGGTGCTGGCCTGCGTGGCGGTGCTTGGTACTCAGGACCCGTTGGCGTGAGCCTGCGCAGCCAGCCCACGTGCAAGCTGCGATGATGGGCGCATCATGAAACTGCTGATCGTCGAAGACGAACCCAAGACCGGCAACTACCTGCGCCAGGGCCTGATCGAGGCCGGCTACGTGGTCGATCTCGCCTGCAACGGCGTCGACGGGCTGCACCTGGCCGGCAGCGGCGAGTACCAACTGATCATTCTCGATGTGATGCTGCCCGGCCTGGATGGCTGGAACGTGCTGTCGCGGTTGCGCGCCGGAGGGTGGCAGACACCGGTGCTGTTCCTGACCGCGCGCAGCAGCATCGCCGACCGCGTGCAGGGCCTGGAACTGGGCGCCGATGACTACCTGGCCAAGCCGTTCGCCTTCGCCGAGCTGCTGGCGCGGGTGCGCACCCTGCTGCGTCGCGGCCAGGCACAGCCGCAGGCCGAGCGCATCATCATCGCCGACCTGGTGGTGGATACCCTGCGCCGCCGGGTCGAACGCGGCGGCCAGCGCATCGCCCTCAGCCAGAAGGAATACACCCTGCTGGAGCTGCTGGCGCGTCGCCAGGGCGAAGTGCTGCCACGCTCGCTGATCGCCTCGCAGGTGTGGGACATGAACTTCGACAGCGACACCAACGTGATCGACGTGGCGATCCGCCGCCTGCGCGCGAAGATCGACGATGACTTCGATGCCAAGCTGATCGTCACCGTGCGCGGCATGGGCTATGTGCTGGAGGCGCCGGACGACGGTGCCGTGCACAGCGGATGAGCCTGCGTCGTTCCATCGCGGTACGGCTGACACTGCTGTTCGCCATCGTGGCCACGCTGGTGCTGGCCGCATTGGGCGTGGCGATCTATGTCAGCGCCCGCCATGATCTTGTTGCCCAGGACTTCATCGAACTGGAAAACAAGGTCGCGTTGATCCGCGACCTCGCTGACAATGGGCCTGCCGCCGCGCGCGGACCGCGGTTGGCAGAGGCGCTCGGCCATCATCCGGATATCGCCTTCCACATTGTTGATGGGAGCGGAACCGTACTGTTCTCCACTGCGCCGGCACTGCTGCGCGAGCATGCACGCAGCCAGCCCATCGACGCCGCGCCACGGCGGCACGACTGGATCCTCACCGATGGTCGCTGCATGCATGCCCTGCACCTGCGCCAGACGCTGGCCGACGGCAGCCAGCTGGTGACCCTGCTGGCCATTGATGACAACCGTCACGCCGACTTCCTGGAGCGCTTCCGCCACCTGCTGGCAATCGCCATCATCGGCGCCGCGGTGGCCAGCAGCCTGCTCGGCGGCTACGTGGTGCGGCGCACGCTGCGGCCGCTGCGCACGCTGGCCGATGAGGCAAGGCAGATCACCGCTGGCCGGCTGCAGCGCCGCCTGAGCGCGCGCAGTGCACCGACCGAACTGGAGCAGCTGGCGCAGACCCTCAACGGCATGCTGGCACGCCTGCAGCAGGACTTCGCGCGGCTGACCGAATTCTCCGGTGATCTCGCCCACGAGCTGCGCACGCCCATCACCAATATGCTCACCCAGGTGCAGGTGGTGCTGGCGCACCCGCGCAGCAACGAGGCCTACCGCGAGACGCTGGCGTCGTGTGCCGAGGAACTGCAGCAGCTGGCACAGACCGTGGGCGACCTGCTGTACCTGGCGCAGGCCGAAGCACCGGGCGCGCTGCCTTCGCGCGAGCCGGTGGCGCTGGATGGGGTGGTGGATTCGCTGCTCGAGTTCTACGAGCTGCTGGCCGAGGACCGGCAGTTGACCCTGCGCCGCGAAGGTGTGGCGAGCGTGGAAGGCAACCGCCTGATGCTGCACCGGGCGATTGCCAACCTGCTGTCCAACGCGTTGAAGCACGCCGCTGCCGGCAGCGAGGTGCGGGTACGGCTGGCCGAGGCCGATGGCGCGTGCAGGGTCAGCGTGCACAACGTCGGCACGCCGATTTCCGCCGAAGCGCTGCCGCGCCTGTTCGATCGGTTCTACCGCGGCGAGCGTGGCCGACACGAAGGTGCGGGGCTGGGCCTGGCGATCACCCGCGCGATTGCACAGGCGCATGGCGGCAGCGTGAGTGTTGCGTCCGATGACACCGGCACCGTGTTCGAGCTGGTGCTGCCGGGCGCCGCAGCCCGGTAGTGCCGGCCGCCGGCCGGCACCCCCGGTGCATGAAGCGCATTGCAGCTGTCGGCCAGCGGCCGGCACTACCGCGTGCGGTCGGACGGCTTCGCGTGCTGCTTCGGTAGTGCCGGCCGCTGGCCGGCAACCGCGGCCTGCTCGAACACCCCGGCCACCCAGTCGATGAACACCCGCAAGCGTGGGGACGGCGTGCGGTTGCGCGGGTAGACCAGGCTCAACGGGCTTGGGGTCGGCGGCGCGTCCGGCAACAGCTCCACCAGCTGCCCGCGCGCGATATACGGGTCCATCCGGTAGCGCGGAGCCTGGATGATGCCCAGGCCCGCCAGCGCGGCGCCGAGGAACGCATCCGCACCGGACACACGCACCCGCACCGGCAGCGGCACGTAGCGCACCTGCCCGCCCTGCTGGAACTCCAGCGGAATCAGCTGGCCGGTGGCGCTGGAGCGATAGCCCACCATTTCATGGCCGCCCAGCAGGGACTCGATGCTGCCTGGCACGCCCTTGGCCTGCAGGTAGCCCGGCGCGGCCACCGTGACCTCGCGCAGCATCGCCAACCGGCGCGCCGCCAGATCGCTGTCGGCCAGCGTCCCCACCCGCAGCGCCGCATCCACGCCTTCGCGCAGCAGATCGACATAGCGGTCGCCTTCGCTGACCTCCAGTTCGATCTCCGGGTAGCGCTGCAGGAAATCCGGCAGGTGGGGAAACAGCAGGTGCCGGCCCAGCGTGCCATGCACCTCAATGCGCAAGGGGCCGCGCGGCGGCGCGTCACGGAAGGCGGCCTCGGCGTCGTCCATGTCGGCGATCAGGCGCAGGCAACGGCCATAGAAGGCCTCGCCTTCCAGCGTCGGCACCACCAGCCGCGTGGTCCGGTGCAGCAGGCGCACGCCCAGCCGCTGTTCCAGCGCCTTGATGGCGTCGGTCACCGTGGCCCGCGGCAGGCCCAGGTCCTCGGAGGCCCGGGTGAAGCTGCGGCGCTCGACGATACGGACGAAGGCGCGCATGGCCGTGAAGCGGTCCATTGTTCGGCTATCCGGATGATGTTGGCGGATTATGCAGGATTATCCGAAAGCGCGATTTCGCGAAGATGGCGCTGCGCCACTTCGGCGTGTCCCCGTGGAAGCCACCATGACCCTCTCCCCCGCCCGCTCTGTCGCCTTGGTCACCGGCGGATCCCGTGGCATCGGTGCCGCCATCTCGCGTCGGCTCGCCGCCGATGGCCACGCGGTCGCGATCAACTATGCGGGCCGCCGCGACGACGCCGAAGCCTTGGCGGCCGAACTGAGCGCCGCCGGCGCGCAGGCCATCGCGCTGCAGGCCGATGTGTCCGATCCGCAGGCGGTGCGCCAGCTCTTCGACGCCATCGAAGCCCGTTTCGGCGGCATCGACGTGGTGGTCAACAGCGCCGGGGTGCTGCAGCTGGCACCACTGGCCGATACCGACGACGCCCTGTTCGAGCGGGTGATCGGCATCAACCTCAGGGGCGCCTTCAACGTGCTGCGCGAAAGCGCGCGACGGGTGCGCGACGGTGGCCGGCTGATCACCCTGTCCACCAGCGTGGTCGGCATCCGGCTGGAGAACTACAGCGTGTATGCGGCCAGCAAGGCGGCGGTGGAGACGATGGGCGCAATCCTCAGCAAGGAGCTGCGCGGGCGCAACATCACCGTGAACGCCGTGGCGCCCGGACCGACCGCCACCGATCTGTTCCTGGATGGAAAATCGCCCGAGCTGATCGAGCGGTTGGCGAAGATGAACCCCCTGGAGCGGCTGGGCATGCCGGAGGACATCGCCGGCGCGGTGGGGTTCCTGGCAGGTGCCGATGGCGGATGGATCAACGGCCAGGTGCTGCGCGCCAACGGCGGAATGGTGTAGATCGCACAGGTGGCATCCACGCATGGCGCGACGCCCTTGTAGAGCCGAGCCCATGCTCGGCTGCTCTTCGCGCAAAGGCCAGAAGCAGCCGAGCGTGGGCTCGGCTCTACAGGTAGGTCAGGCGATGCGCGCCTCGCGGCGGCGATGCACCCAGTAGTACATCGCCGGCGCGGTGGGGTTCCTGGCAGGTGCCGATGGCGGATGGATCAACGGCCAGGTGCTGCGCGCCAACGGCGGAATGGTGTAGATCGCACAGGTGGCATCCACACATGGCGCGACGCCCTTGTAGAGCCGAGCCCATGCTCGGCTGCTCTTCGCGCAAAGGCCAGAAGCAGCCGAGCGTGGGCTCGGCTCTACAGGTAGGTCACGCGATGCGCGCCTCGCGGCGGCGATGCACCCAGTAGTACATCACCGGTGCAGTGGGGTTCCTGGCGGTGCCGATGGCGGATGGATCAACGGCCAGGTGCTGCGCGCCAACGGCGGAATGGTGTAGACCGCACAGGTGGCATCCACGCATGGCGCGACGCCCTTGTAGAGCCGAGCCCATGCTCGGCTGCTCTTCGCGCAAAGGCCAGAAGCAGCCGAGCGTGGGCTCGGCTCTACAGGTAGGTCACGCGATGCGCGCCTCGCGGCGGCGATGCACCCAGTAGTACATCACCGGTGCAGTGGGGTTCCTGGCAGGTGCCGATGGCGGATGGATCAACGGCCAGGTGCTGCGCGCCAACGGCGGAATGGTGTAGATCGCACAGGTGGCATCCACGCATGGCGCGACGCCCTTGTAGAGCCGAGCCCATGCTCGGCTGCTCTTCGCGCAAAGGCCAGAAGCAGCCGAGCGTGGGCTCGGCTCTACAGGTAGGTCAGGCGATGCGCGCCTCGCGGCGGCGATGCACCCAGTAGTACATCGCCGGTGCGGTGGGGTTCCTGGCAGGTGCCGATGGCGGATGGATCAACGGCCAGGTGCTGCGCGCCAACGGCGGGATGGTATAGATCGCACAGGTGGCATCCACGCATGGCGCGACGCCCTTGTAGAGCCGAGCCCATGCTCGGCTGCTCTTCGCGCAAAGGCCAGAAGCAGCCGAGCGTGGGCTCGGCTCTACAGGTAGGTCACGCGATGCGCGCCTCGCGGCGGCGATGCACCCAGTAGTACAGCGTCGGCAACACCAGCAGGGTCAGCAGCATCGCCGACAGCAGACCACCGATCACCACCACCGCCAGCGGCTTCTGGGTCTCGGCACCGATCGCGTGCGAGGTGGCCATCGGCAGCAGGCCGAACATCGCCAATAGTGCGGTCATCAGCACCGTGCGCAGGCGCTGCAGCGAACCCTGCACCACCGACTGCAGCAGGTCCATGCCCTGCTCGCGCAACTGGGCGAAGCGGCTGAGCATCACCACGCCGTTCAGCACCGCTTGCCCGAACAATGCAATGAAGCCGATTGCCGCCGACACCGACAGCGGAATGCCGGTCAGCCACAGGGCCAGGATGCCGCCGATCATCGCCAGTGGCACGTTGGCCAGGATCAGCGCGGCGCTGCTGATGTCCTTGAAGGCATCGAACAGCAGCACGAAGATGATCAGCACCGACAGCGGAATCACCCAGCCCAGCCGCTTCATCGCACGCTGCTGGTTCTCGAACTCGCCGGACCACTCCAGCCGATAGCCTTCCGGCAGCTGTACGCTGGCATCCACGCGCTTGCGCATGTCAGCCACCACGCTGCCCATGTCGCGGCCGGCGATGAAGATGCTCACCGCCTTCACCCGCTGTGCGTTCTCGCGCGAGATGTTGATCGCGCCGCTGGCCATGCGGAAGTCGGCCACGTCGGACAGCGTCACCGTGTGGCCATCGCCGATGCCAACCGGCACCGTACGCAGCCGCTGCAGGTCACGATCGGCATCGTCCAGGCGCAGGGTGATGGGGAACCTGCGGTCACCCTCCCACAGCTCGCCGACCTGGCGCCCGCCCAGTGCGGTCTCGATCACTTCGTCGACGTCGCGTACGTTCAGGCCATAGCGCGCGGCGCGGTCGCGGTCGATCTCGATCTGCAGCTGCGGCAATGACCCGTCGCGGTCGATGAAGGCGCTCTCCACGCCCTCCACGCCGCGTACCTGGCCGAGGATCGCCTGCGCCTGCTGGTTCAACACGTCCAGATCCGAGCCGCTGACCTTGATCACCACCTGGCCCTTGATCTGCGAGATGCTCTCCAGGATGTTGTCGCGCACCGGCTGCGAAATCGAGAACTCGGGGCCCGGAATGCGCTGCTCCAGCGTGCGCTGCAGATCGCTCACCAGCTGTCGCTTGTCCACGCCTTTCGGCCATTCCTTCTCCGGCTTCAACGCCACCAGCGCCTCGATCTGGTTGGCGCCCTTGGCATCGGAGCCGTCTTCCGGGCGTCCCAGCTTGGCCACCACCATCGATACCTGCGGGAACGTGCCGACCAGCTCACGGATGCGCCGCGACTGCTGCTGCGCTTCGCCCAGGCTGGTGCTCGGGTCGAGCGTGGCCGTCAGCCAGATCGATCCTTCGTCCAGCTCGGGCAGGAACTCCGAACCCAGCCGCGTGCCCAATGCCAGCGTGCCGACCAGCAGCGCAACCGCGGTCAGCACTACCGCACGCGGGCGGGCCAGTGCGCGCTCCAGGACCGGCCTGTACCAGCCGGTCAGGCGGTCCATCAGCGGATTGCCGTCGCGCATGCGGTCGCGCCGCAGCCACCAGTAGCAGAACAACGGCACCACGGTCAGCGCCAGGATCAGCGCGCCGATCAATGCCGAGGTCACCGAGTACGCCATCGGCGCGAACATGCGGCCTTCCTGGCGCTGCAGGGTGAAGATCGGGATGTGCGCGGCGATGATGATCAGCATCGAGAAGAACGTCGGCCGGCCCACTTCCGACGCTGCCGAAAGAATGGTCGAGAACCGTGTCTTACGGTCGGCCGCAGGTGGCAGCTTCGACAATCGCGAGACGATGTGCTCGGTCACGATCACCGCGCCATCGATGATGATGCCGAAGTCCATCGCACCCAACGACAGCAGGTTGGCCGGCACGCCCCACAGATGCAGGCCAAGGAAGGTCGACAGCAGCGCAAGCGGCATCATCGCCGCCACGATCAGCGCGGCACGGGCGTTGTACAGGAACAGCCACAGCACCAGGAACACCAGCACCGCGCCTTCCAGCAGGTTGCTGAAGACGGTTTTCAGCGTGGTCGAGACCAGCCACGAGCGGTCGTAGAACGGCTCGATGCTGACCCCGGCCGGCAGCTGGTTCGCTTCGATCTCGGCGATGCGCGCATGCAGGGCGTCGAGCACGTCGGACGGGTTCTCGCCCTTGCGCATCAGCACCATGCCGAACACCGCATCGTCGTTGTCATCCTGGCCGACCAGGCCCTGCCGGGGCAGGCCGGTATCGGCGATGCCAGCCAGGTCGCGCACCAGGATCGGCGTGCCACTGCGCTGCGCCACGACCACGTTGCCGATGTCGGCCGGCGAACGCATCAGTCCCACGCCGCGGATCAGGAACTGCTGCTGGCCACGTTCCACGTAGCCGCCGCCTGCGTTCGAGCTGCCCTTCTCCAGCGCCTCGGCGAACTCACCCAGGCTGATGCCGCGGTCACGCAGCTTGTCCAGGTCCGGCTTGACCTGGAACGTACGCGCGAAGCCGCCGAAACTGATCACATCGGCTACGCCCGGCACGGTGCGCAGGCTGCGCTCCATCGTCCATTCCTGCACGGTGCGCAGCTGGGTCGGCGTCAGGTGCGGGCCTTTCAGCACGTACCGGTAGATTTCGCCCACCGCCGAGCTCATCGCCTCCAGCTCCGGCGTCACCCCTTCGGGCAGCTCCACGCCCTGCAGGCGTTCCAGCACCTGCTGGCGCGCGAAGTAATCGTCGGCCTTGTCGTCGAAGGTCAGGATGATCATCGACAGGCCGAATTGCGTATGCGAGAACACCCGCACCGAATGCGGGATGCCGGACAGTGCCACTTCCAGCGGCATCGTCACCTCGCGCTCCACCTCCTCGGCGGCCCGGCCCGGGTGCAGCGATACCACCGTCACCTGGGTGTCGGACACATCCGGAAAGGCTTCCACCGGCAGCACGCGGAACGCGGCAATGCCTGCGCCGATGAACAGCAGCAGCGCCAGCATCACCATCAGCGGCTGGCGCAGGCAATAGGCAATCAGGCGATCGATCATGGCGCGGCATGCCCCGTCCCGGTGCTGGCGGCTGCGGGCGCACTGTCGACCAGCTGCTGCAGCAACAGGCCCCCTTCGACCACCACCCTGGCGCCCTGGGCCAGGCCCTCGCGCACCCACAGGCGGCCATCGCCCAGTTCCTCGGCACGCACGGCGCGGCGCGCGAAGCGGCCCTTGGCCTCCTCCACGAACACCACCTGCTTGCCGTCGATGAGCAGTACCGCAGCATCGGGCAGCGAGACCCCCCCCCCGGCCGGCACTGCCACCTGCGCACGCACGTACTGGCCCGCCTTGAAACCGCGCGCACGGTTGTCCAGTTCGGCGCGCGCCTGCACCACGCGGCGTTCGCTGTCGACGAAGTCATCCACGTGCTGCAGGCTCGCCTGCTGCGGCTGCCCATCGGCGCCGGGCACGCTCACCTGCATGCCCGCCTTCAGGCGTCCGGCCAGGCTCTCCGGTACATCCAGCAGCAACCACAGGCGGTCAGGATCGCCAATCATCGCCAGCGGCTGTTCGCTGTCGGGGCTGACTGCCATGCCCGGGCTCATCCGCCGCTCCACCAGCACGCCATCAATGGGTGCGCGCAGCGGCAGCCGTTGGTCGACGTGCTGGCCGTTGCCATACGCCCTGGCGAAGGCGGTCGCGCGCGCGTGATCGGCCTGGCTGCCGGCGAAGCTGGCCTCGGCCTCGTCCAGTTCACGGCCCGACGCCACCCCTGCCGCGTGCAGTTCGCGGGTGCGGTCCAGTTCCCGGCGTGCCAGCTGCAGCTCGGCACGGCCACGCACGCCCTCCGCCTGCGCCTGGCCGAACTCGGGCGAGGTGATCCAGGCGATCACCTGGCCGGCCTTCACCTTCTGCCCCGGTTGTGCCTCGATGCGCGCCACCTGCCCCGCCAGCGGGGTGCGCAGCGCGCTGGAGCGGGTCTCGTCCCAGACCACCCGGCCCGGCAGCTGCAGGCTGGCGCTGGCACCGGCGGTCACCAGCTCGCTGCGCAGCACATCCAGCTGGCGGCTGCCGGCCGGAAACAGGATCTGGCCGGCACTGACCTGCGGCGCATCCTCGGTATACGACGCCGGTTCGCGACCGCAGCCGCCCAGCAGGGCCAGCGCCAGCAGGGCCGGCAGCATGGCATGTCGCGCCCGCGGGCGATGGGCGACGGTGGACTTCATCGGGACTCTCCTTCAGCAACGGATGTGGCCGCTTCCCAGCGCGCCAAGGCAATGGCATGGTCGGCACGCGCATCAATCAGCGCGGCCTCGAACTCGCGCCAGCTGCGGCGCGCGTCGAGCAGATCGGTCAGGCTGGCGGCGCCACGGCGATAGGCCAGTTCGATGCCCTCCACCGCCTTGCGCGCAGCGTCGGACTGCAGCCCCTCGTAATCGCTGCGGCGCTGCGCGGCGGACTGCACGCTGGCCTGCAGCTGGTCCAGTTCAGCGTGTGCTTCGCGCTGCAGCAGCTGCAGTTCCAGCGCGGCGCTGTCCCGGTCGGCCTCGGCACGCTGGATCGCGCCGCGTGCGCGCGACGGGCCGCCCAGCGGAATGGTCAACGACACGCCCCAGGTGACACCGCTGATATCGGTGGGCTCGCGCTCGGCCTCCACACCCAGCTGGATGTCGCGGTGGCGCTCGCTACGTGCCAGGGCCACGCCAGCGTCGGCGGCGGCCAGGCGCGAGCGTGCCGCGCGCAGATCGGCACGCTGCTGCGGATCGAACGCGCGCACCTTGGCCAAGCTGCTGGCATCCGGCCAGGGGTCATCGGCACTGAGGTCGCGGCTGTCATCGCTGCCGAGCAGCAGGCCCAGCGCATGCCGCGCGTCACGCAGATCCAGGGCCGCCTCGCGCGCCGCATCGGCCACCGCCAGATGGTCCACCGCCATCCGCGCGCGATCCACCGGCGCCATCGCCCCGGTGGCCACCTGCTTGTCGGCCGCCGCCATCTGTTCGGCCGAACTCTGGCGGTTGGCCTCGGCAATCTGCGCCCGCTCCTGCGCGCCCTTCAGGCCGAAATAGGCTTCATGCAGTGCCACCTGCTGCCGGCGCCGGGTATCGAGCATGTCCAGCCCGGCCACTTCCAGCAGCGCGTCCGCCTGGCGGATGCGCAATGCGCGCTTGCCGCCGCGCTCCCAGGTCCAGCCCAGGCCAAGCGTGCTGTCCACCCGCTTGTCCTGCCAGCGCCCCGGGCCGATGCCGTGCTTCGGGCTGATCTTGCTGCTGCCGATCGACAGCTCGGCCGCTGGCCGCAACGCAGCGGTCAGCGCATCGCCCTGCACCCCACGCAGTTCCAATGCCGCCGCGCGCAGGTCCGGGTTGTGCGCTTCCATTGCACGCTGTGCATCCTGCAAGGACAGCGCCGAAGTCGCAGGCGCGCACGAAAGGGCGGCCAGCAGGGCCGCAAGACGACGGGAGAAATTCATGCACGTCACGGTAAGGTGACGCACTTGCGCCAAACTTGCCCCAACCTTGCACGAAGCTTGCAATGCGAATCCTGCTGATCGAAGACGACGCCGCCCTGGCCGATGGACTGATCCGCGCCCTGCAGGGCGCCGGCCATCTGTGCGACCACCTTTCGCGCGGGCTGCACGCGCCGGCTGCACTGGCCAGCGCGCCGTATGACGTGATGGTGCTCGATCTTTCATTGCCCGACGTCGATGGCCTCGACCTGCTCTCGCGCCTGCGCAACGACGGCGTCACACTGCCGGTGCTGATCCTCACGGCGCGCGATGGCGTGGAGGACCGCATCCTCGGCCTTGACCGCGGTGGCGACGACTATCTCGCCAAGCCATTTGCACTCGGTGAGCTGGAAGCCCGCCTGCGTGCGCTGTCGCGTCGCCGCAGCGACGCACCGGCGCAGAAGCGGTTGGGCCGGTTGTGCTTCGACAGCATCCGCAATGAAGTGCAGGTGGAAGGCCAGCGCATCGAACTGACCGCGCGCGAGCTGTCGCTGGTCGAGGCACTGATGCAGCATCCTGGCCGCACCGTCACCAAGCAGCGCCTGTTCGACGCGCTGTACAGCTGGGATCACGAGGCCAACCTGTCAGTGATCGAAGTGCATGTCAGCCGCCTGCGCCGCAAGCTGGAACAGGCGCGCGCCGGCGTCGGCATCCGCATGCTGCGTGGCCTGGGCTATCGGCTGGAAGCCGGTGGTGACTGAGCGTGTGCACAGCCTGCGTGGCCTGCTGCTGCGCCGCCTGTGGCTGCCCCTGCTGGTGCTGCTGCTGTGCAGCGCGATCGGTTCATTCGCGTTGGCCCGCTTCTATGCCGGCCAGGTCTATGACCGCTGGTTGCTGGACTCGGCGATGTCGTTGTCCGAGCTGGTGAAGGTGCAGGACGGGCGTGCCTCGATCGAGATCACGCCCGCGGTGTCGCGCATGTTCACCTGGGATACCGCTGACGAAGTGCATGGCGAAGTGGTCGACGCTGCGGGCGGGCGCCTGTATGGGGACCTGCCCGAAGCGCTGCCCCGCCCCGCGATCGCTGCCGGCAGCGACGATGCCGTCTACTACGACGCGCGCCTGCGTGGGCAGCCGGTGCGCATGGTCGAGGTCGTGGTCAGCGCTGGGCCGGGCCATGATATCCGCCTGCGCGTGGCCGAGACGCTGCGCAAGCGGCACCGGCTGGAGCGCAAGCTGCTGCTGGCCAGCATCCCGTTCCAGGCCGCGATCCTGGCGCTGGCCGCGTGGCTGGCCTGGTCCGGTACCGGCGCGGCTGCACGCCATGCCAACCAGGTGGCGCGGCGGCTGGCCAGCCCGCGTCCGGACCCGCTGGCGCCACTGGAGCCCGCGCAGGAAGCCCCACGCGAACTGTGGCCGGCGGTCGAAGCCTACAACGCACTGCTGCAACGGCTGGACGCGATGCAGGCCGCGCAACGGCGCTTCGTCAGCAATGCGGCGCACCAGCTGCGCACGCCGCTGGCGGCAATGCAGGTGGAGCTGGAGAGCTCACTCCGCCAACAGGATCCGCAGGCCCAGCAGCTGGCGCTGTCCGGCACGCTGGCCGGGTTGGCGCGGCTGCAGCACCTGGTCAACCAGCTGCTGATGCTCAGCCGTTCGGAAGATCCCCATGGCAGCGTACTGCCGCTGCAGTCGCTGGACCTGGCCGCGCTGGCGCGGGGCGTGGTCGAGCGCTACGCCGACCGTGCGTTGGTGGCGGGCGTGGACCTGGGTTACGACGGACCCGACGACGGCGTGAAGGTACAGGGTGATCCGCAGTTGCTGCGCGAGGCGCTGGGCAACCTGCTGGACAACGCGCTGCGCTACGGCGCCGTGCCCGGTGTGATCACCCTGGGACTACAGCGGGATGCCGAGGGCGTGCAGGTGTGGGTGGACGATGACGGTACAGGTATCGCCGAAGCCGAGCGCGCGCGCGTCACGGAACGGTTCTACCGGGCCAGCAGCGAGGGCGACGGCTGCGGGCTGGGGCTGGCGATCGTGGCCGAGATCGCGCAGCGGCATGGCGCCATATTGATGATCGAAACGGCGCCGCTCGGTGGCGCGCGCGTCGGGTTGCGTTTCCGTTGACCTTTGTCGAATTGCCCTTGTAGAGCCGAGCCCATGCTCGGCTCAGGCACCGTGCCAAAAGCAGCCGAGCATGGGTTCGGCTCTACAGGTTCCAGGTCACCCGTGAAGCGTGCCGGCCAAGGTCGGCACCTACCACGTGCGCATCACCGGCTCATCGAGTACGGCGCCTGCGCGTCCTGCCCCGGCCAGTCCTTGTTCGGCTCGGCCTGCATGCTGAAGCGCAGTTCGCCGCCGGCCAGGATCTCGTCATGGCGCAGGAAGGTGCGCTGCAACGGCTTGCCGTTGAGGCTCACGCTGCCCACATAGGTGTGCTTGTCATCCAGGCCCTCGGCCACGATGGTGAACGTCTTGCCGTTCGGAAGACGCATCGCGGTCTTCGGCAGGAACGGACGGCCCAGGATGTACTCGCCCGAGCCCGGCGCCACCGGGTAGAAGCCCAGCGCGGTGAACACATACCAGGCCGACATCTGGCCAACGTCATCATTGCCGGCCAGGCCATCGGGGCGGTCGGCATACTGGGTGTCCATGATCTGCTTCAACCGCGCCTGGGTGCGCCATGGCTGGCCCGCGTACGAATAGAGGTAGGCCACGTGGTGGCTGGGCTCGTTGCCGTGCGCATACCAGCCGATCAGGCCGGTGATGTCTTCCATGTGCTCGAAGATCGATGGGTCCACCTTGGCGTTGAACACCTCGTCCAGGCGCGCGAGCAGCTTGTCGCTGCCCCCGTGCGCTGCCGCCAGGCCGGCAACGTCCTGCGGCACGTACCACGAGTACTGCCAGGCGTTGCCCTCGGTGTAGTCGGTGCCGTAACCGCTGGCGCTGGGGTCGAACGGCGTACGGAAGCTGCCATCGCGCTTGCGCGCGCGCATGAAGCCGGTGTCCTTGTCGAACGCGTTGCGCCAGTTACCCGCGCGTTTGTCGAAGGTGGCCGCGATATCGGCCTTGCCCATCGCCTGCGCCATGCGTGCGATGGTCCAGTCATCAAAGGCGTACTCCAGCGTCTTGCTGGCCGCTTCGCCTTCCTCGTCGATCGGCACATAGCCCAGCTCACGGTACTGCGCGATACCGTCATACGGGCCGTAGTTGGCGGTCTCGACCATCGCCTTCAATGCCTTGTCGGCGTCGAAGCCACGAATGCCCTTCACGTAGGCATCGGCGATCACCGGCACGGCGTGGTAGCCGATCATGCACCAGTCTTCCAGGCCATGGAACGACCACACCGGCAGCATGCCGTACGGACTGTGCTCATGGTGGGCCAGCATCGAATTGACGAAGTCGCTGTTGCGCTTCTCAGGCTGCACCAGCGTCAGCAGCGGGTGCAGCGCGCGGTAGGTGTCCCACAGCGAGAACGTCGAATAGTGCGTGAAGCCGTCGGCCTTGTGCACCGCGTTGTCCGAACCGCGGTACTGGCCATCGGCGTCCATGAACAGCGTCGGCCCCAGCATCGTGTGGTACAGCGCGGTATAGGCACTGCGCCGCGCATGCTCGGGGGCATCGATATCGAGTACCGACAGCGCCTGCGTCCAGTCCTGCTTCGCCTGCGTACGCACCCGATCGAAGTCGAAGTCGGCCACTTCCGCGTCGAGGTTGGCGATGGCACCGGCCTCACTGACCGGCGAGATGGCTACCTTCACCACCAGCGGTGCGTCGAGCTTGCCGAATGCGAACGTGCCGACCAGCTGGCGACCCTCGATCTGTGCGCGCTGCGCCGGGTCCTTCTCGCCCGGCGGCGGGAAGCCCTTGTAGACGATGTCCTGCTCGGTGTTATGCAGTTCATGGCCAGCCAGCGGCCGCGAGAAACGCATCGCGAAGAACAGCTGGCGGCCCGGCGCCCAGCCGCGCGTCTCGCGGAAGCCGGTCACCGTGCCATCGGCGCGCACCCGCACCCGCGACCACAGCACCTTGCCCGGGTAGTCGTACATGCTGGTACGCATGTCCAGCAGCACCTTGGCGTCGGCACCTTTGGGGAAGGCATAGCGGTGCACGCCCACGCGCGCACTGGTGGTCAGCTCGGCACGCACCTTGTAGTCGTCCAGGGTGACCGCGTAGTAGCCCGGCTCGGCCTTCTCGTCAGCGTGGCGGAACCGTGAGGCGTAACCGCTGCGCGGCTTCTCCGGATCGCCGCGCTCCAGCCCGGGGTTGCCGGTGAACGGCATCAGCAGGATGTCGCCCAGGTCCGAATGCCCGGTGCCGGAAAAATGCGTGTGCGAGAAACCGACGATGCTGCTGTCGTCGTAACGGTAGCCCGCCGCCCAGCCATAGGCCTTTTCGCGCGGCTGGATGCGCGTGTCCGGGCTGAGCTGGACCATGCCGAACGGCACCGTCGCCCCCGGGTAGGTATGGCCTTCCCCGCCGGTACCGATGAACGGGTCGACCGAGCCATAGGCGCGTTCGGCGGCGGATTTCGACGGAGCCGCCAGCACCGCCCCGGAGGCAAGCATGGCGGTCGCGACGAAAGCGATCAGGAGACGACGGTCCAGCGTGGGCATCGGCATTTGGATCGATTCAGGTGGTAGTCGGATCCTAGCACCGGCCCTGCCCTGTCGCATGCTGCAGTGCGGCCGCCGGAACCGGCACGATGCTTTGCACGTAATTGCATGGCCGCGCGACGAATCACCTCATAGCCTTCCGGTCTCCCGCTTCCCGATCGGTGCCGATACGGCAATGGATGTCCAGACATGCACTTCTGAAAGACCGCGCCTTCCGAACGGGACAAAGCGAGACAAACCATCAATTGGTGCGCAGCGCCTCGATCTGCCCAGGATTGCGCCGCGGCGGACATCCCGCTGCCGGGATTGGAACCCCCGGATGAAACTGAAGATCTGCCTGTCATGACTATGGCGGGCGCTGCGTGTGGCCGTCTGGCCATCGGAGTTCTTCTTCAGTCTCTCCGGGTTCCAAGCACGCATCGCCCGCCACCCTTGCGGTGGCCCTCGCACCCAAGGAATTCCCGCATGAAACACACGCGTCCGCTCAGCCCGGCCATGGAGTCGCTCTTCCAGCGCATCGAACATGCCCTCAACAGTGCAGAAGGCATGGCCATCCTCATCGGCGAACAGTACGGCCCCGAGCCGAAACCTCCCGCGCCAATGGGCTACGACGCCAGGCAGATCGCCAACGCGATGGTCATGCTGAGCCAGCATGGGCGGTGCCTGTTGCAGAAGCTGCGTGCGGAAGCGGAGAAGGTGACCTATCACTAGACCGCGATGCAGCCGAGCCTGCTCGACGCCGTGCGCACCGCACGCAGCGATCGCTGCCCTCAATGTGGCAATGCGCCCTGCAAGGTGGCGAGGTCGGCGCTGTCGACCGGCCTCACCACGCGCGCCACTTCCTGGCCGTCATGCAGCAGCACCACGGTGGGCCACAGTTTTACCTTGAACGCACGCCCCAGCGGCTTTCCCTTGCCATCCTCGATCTTCCAATGCACAAGATCGTGGGCGTCCACAAACGCCTGGAGTGCGGGCTGCGCAGCCTGGCAATGGCCACACCAGGGTGCACCGAACTCCAGCAGCTGCCAGCCCGCCTGAGCTTCCACGTCCGCGCCCGCAGGCTCCGCCGCCGGGTAGTCACGCATGAACGGCATGCCGGTTACGCCGCCAGCGCTTTCTGGATATCCGCCAGCGGGGCGTTGGTCAGGTCCTTGGCGATATCGCCCAGCAGGCGCGCCTGGACCTCCTTGTGCAGCAGCGGGCGGATACGGCCCAGCGTGGTCGGGTCTGCCACCAGCACCAGGTGTGCATAGCGGTTGTTGAGCGCATCTTCGTTCAACTGCTCCGCTACCTGCTTGGCAAACGTCGCCTCGTTGAGCTGCGAAATGGACATGTCCTTCGGCACCGCGCCAGCCGGGCCCTGACCGGAGACGCCCTGCTCGCTGATGTCCTGCAGGCGCAGCTCACCTTCCTGCTTCAACGCCAGCTGATGTTCGCTGCCGACGTTGGTGAACACGCGGGCCGAACCGCCATCGGCGACGATGATCAACGTGCCTTCGGGAATGCGACGGGTCATGCGATGCTCCTTCTCGATTGCGTTCAGCGCTACCGTAGACAGCGTCGCGTGAGCGCTGCGGCCAGAGTTCGTTCAACACTTGTCATTGCATGGCGCGCGGATGAACAGGCGCGATGGAACACAGCGTGCAGATCAGTCCGCTTCGCTGCATGCTCACGCCGATGCCGCTATGATGAACGGATGATCGACACGACCCACTACGTGACGGGCGCACCTGTTACGTGGGAAGCACTGCCGACCGGCGCTTCGCTTGCCACGATAGCTCCCGCCCTGCCGTTCCACCGCCTCGCGCTGGATCCTGGCGGATGACGCCCGCAGGCCCTCGGCCTGCACTCCCCACGCTGCTGTGACCGCCGGCCGCTGATTGCGCGAGCGCTGTGATCCCGTTGCTGCGTTTCCGCCGTTGCGGCGGTGCTTTGCCGTGCGCATGGCGCCGTGCCTGCACACATTCCCCGGCCCCCACCCCACTCACCGATGCCCCTGCGCCACCTGCGCCTGCATCGCCGTTTCCGATTTCCGGGACCTACCTCACCGCTCATTTCCCCTCTTCTGCCTACAAGGGAGCCCCCATGCAGGACACCCCCGATGCACATGCCCATTTCGGCTGGTTCAAACGCCGCCGCCACCTGAAGGTCGATGAGATCACCGTCGTCGACAAGCCCATGCTCAAGCGCGCCGTCGGCGCGGCCGCACTCGGCAATGCCATGGAGTGGTTCGACTTCGGTGTCTACGGCTATCTGGCCGTCACCATCGGCCAGGTGTTCTTCCCCTCCAGCAACCCCACCGCGCAGGTGATCGCTGCGTTCGCCACCTTCACCGTGGCGTTCCTGGTGCGGCCACTGGGCGGCCTGGTATTCGGCCCCCTGGGTGATCGCTACGGCCGCCAGAAAGTGCTGGCGTTCACCATGATCCTGATGGCGCTGGGCACGTTTGCCATCGGCCTGATTCCCGCCTACGAGCGCATCGGCATCTGGGCACCGGTGCTGTTGCTGCTGGCGCGCGTGGTGCAGGGCTTCTCCACCGGCGGCGAATACGGGGGCGCGGCCACCTTCATCGCCGAGTATTCCACCGACCGCAACCGCGGCCTGATGGGCAGCTGGCTGGAGTTCGGCACGCTGGGCGGCTACATCGCCGGCGCCGGCACCGTCACCGCGCTGCACATGCTGCTGAGCAGCGAGCAGATGCTGGACTGGGGCTGGCGCATTCCGTTCCTGGTGGCCGGCCCGCTGGGCCTGCTCGGCCTGTACATGCGCATGAAGCTGGAGGAAACCCCGGCGTTCCGCGCCTTCGCCGAGGAAGCCGAGAAGCGTGAGCACGAGCGGCCGGGGCTGGGCGCGCTGTTCCAGGTGCATGGCCGCCAGCTGCTGGTGTGCATGGGTCTGGTGCTGGTGTTCAACGTGACCGATTACATGCTGCTGACCTACATGCCCAGCTACCTCAGCGTCACGATGGGCTATGCCGAGAGCAAGGGCCTGCTGCTGATCATCATCGTGATGCTGGTGATGATGCCGCTGAACATCGTCGGCGGGTTGTTCAGTGACCGGCTGGGCCGGCGCCCGATGATCATCGGTGCCTGCATCGCGCTGCTGGTGCTGGCCATTCCGTGCCTGCTGCTGGTCGGTAGCGGCAACGACGGGCTGATCTTCCTCGGCCTGATGCTGCTGGGGCTGGCGCTGGTGTGCTTCACCAGCTCGATGCCGTCCACGCTGCCGGCGCTGTTCTACACCCCGGTGCGCTACAGCGCGCTGTCGATCGCCTTCAATGTGTCGGTGTCGCTGTTCGGTGGCACCACGCCGCTGGTGACCGCGTGGCTGGTGGAGCGTACCGGCGACCCGCTGGTGCCGGCCTATTACCTGATGGGCGCGGCGGTGATCGGCCTGGTAACCATGCTGTTCGTGAAGGAAACCGCCGGCCTGCCGCTGCGCGGTTCACCGCCAGCGGTTGGCAGCGAACGGGAAGCGGCTGCGCTGTTGAAGAGCAATGTGCCTGTGACGGTGGACCCGACCTTGCCGCCGCTGCCGGACGTTGCCGAGCCCGAGCAGGCGAAGCCGGCGTTGTAGAGCCGAGCCCGCGCTCGACTGACTTCCAGGGGATCAGCCGAGCATGGGTTCGACTCCGCACCCCGTGCGGCATCAATCACCCGGGGTGTCCAATTCCATCGCGCGCATCACGATGGGCTTGGCCCAGCCCGGCGTGTGCAACAGGTCGGCCACTGCGACCGGGTAATGCAGCTGGCCTGCAGCCATGGCCAATACCGGCAGCGGCACCACGCAGCCGTCGGCATCGGCCGGCGCGCTGTTGTCGTAGACATGCAGCTCGGCCAGGTGCGGCAGCAGCTCCAGCAGGTTCGCGCGCGCCGAATCGAAACGCGCGTGGATCTTCTCCACCGGAATATCGTGGCCACCGGCGGCCACCCGCGCGGCCACACGGGCGACGTGCAGCCCGACATCGGCCAGCCCACAGAACCAGATCGCCACCTGGTGCCGCTCGCAGGCCTCACGCAGCAGACGCGGAATGGTGTTGCCACCGAGCGTGGTCTCGAAGGCGAAGTCGGTGCCATCGGCCATGGCCTGGCGCAGGCGGCGGGTGCCTTCCTGCCAGGCCTCGGCATTGGCGTCCGGCAGCGGCCAGCCGGCGTCGACCAGGCGGCGGGTGAACGAGTCCGGGTTGAACCAGCTCAGCCCTTCGGCGTCCAGCCAGGTGCCCAGCAGCGAACTCTTGCCGGCGCCATTGACACCGGCCAACGCCAGGATGCGTCCCATCGATCAGAGCGGACGGCCAAGGGTGACCTTGCGGCCGCGCCGGATCGGCTGGCCCAGCACCTTGCCCAGCCCTTCCCCGCGCTGCAGCCCGGCCAGGGTCTGGTCGAACTCGCTGCGCAGGCGCTGCAGCTCCTCGCTGCGCTCACCGGCATCACCGCCGGCGGCCTTGGCCAGCAGTTCCTGGTAGGTGCGGATGTCCACGATCACCGCTTCCGGGTGGTTGTGGTTGGTGATGACCAGCGCCTGCTTTTCGCGCACGGTGCGCATCAGGCTCGGCCAGCCCCGGGTCTTCACCGACGAGGCCGGGGCCTTCTCGAGGCCAGGCAGATCCAGCGGCAGGGTCATGGCACGGCTCCAGGCGGGGTGGATGAGCGACACTATACCCAATTTGGCCAAATTGGGGATAAATCCCCTTTTACCGCAGGGGCCCGGTGTCCGGAGCGTCGGTCTGCAGCAGGCTGTCGCGTTCGCGCAGCGGGAAGCGGATCCACGCATCCAGCCCCTGTGGGCCAAAGTGCAGCTCGCCGCTGCCAGCCAGCTCGTAGGGCACGCGCTGCTCGATCAGCGCCCGGCCCAGGCCGCGCTGGCGTGGCATTTCCCAGCCCTCCACGTCGGCATGGCGCTCGCACCAGTGCAGGCCCAGCCACGGTTCGGCGTCCTGCACCTGCAGATGCCAGGACACCTCGATCCGCCCCGCCGCGCGCGCGGCCGCGCCATAGCGCAGCGCGTTGCTCGCCAGCTCATGGATGGCCAACGACAGCACCTCGGCCGCTTTCGGTGGCAGCAGCACGTCCTCACCGTGCAGCTCGCACAGGCCCGTGCCCGGCATCTGCGCCGACACTTCCTCTTCGATCATCCCGCGCAGGCAGACCCCGGCATTGCCGCCGCGGGTCAGCAGGCTCTGCGTGCGCGCCAGCGACATCAACCGCCCGCACAGCCGCTCGGCGTACTCGTCCACGCTGGCCACGGTACTGCGCGTCCGCCAGGCAAGGGCATGGATGGTGGACATGATGTTGCGGACCCGGTGCTGCAGTTCGGCCAGCAGCACCGCCTGGCGCTCGGTGGCGCGCTTGAGGTCGTCGATATCCACCGCAATGGCGAACACCCCGGTCACCTCGCCGTCTGCATCGCGCAGCGGCGCAGCGGCGACGCGTGTCCAGCGGGCGCGCCCGTCGTCATGGATGAACTGGAACTCCAGGCCAGGGACCACCGTCTCCCCCCGCAGGGCGCGGGCGATGGCGAAATCATGGGGCTCGATGCGCGAGCCGTCGGGGTGCCATCCCTGCCAGCGGTAGTGGTTGGGACGATCAGTGGACGGCACCTTGCCGGTGGGCAGATAGGTCCGCATCCGGTCGTTGGACAGTTGCAGTCGGCCTTCGGCATCGACAATGCAGACGCCCACCGGCAGCACCTTGAATGCCAGCGCCAGGCGCCGGTCGCTCTCACGGCGCTTCTGCTCCTCGCGCTCGCGGGCCGCCTGCGCGACATGCGCGGCGGTCGTTTCGAACATGGTGACAAGCACACCGTTGATGCGCCCTTCCTCACCGCGGATGGGGCTGTAGGTGATGGTGAACCAGACATCCTCCAGCCGCCCCCGCCGCGCCAGCGGATAGAGCTTGTCCTCGTAGGTGATGGTCTCGCCCTGCCACACCCGCTGGTAGATCGGGCCGTTGATGTGCCAGACCTCAGGCCAGCACTCGCGGGTGGGCTGGCCAAGCCCGCCCGGATGCTTGTCGGCGAGGATCTCGGCATAGCCATCGTTGTAGAGCTGCACCAGCTGCTCGCCCCACAGCACGATCATCGGGAAGCCGTGGGCCAGCATCAGGTCGACAGTGGCGCGCAGGTGCGGCGGCCATCGCTCGATCGCACCCAGTGGCGTGCCTGACCAGTCGTGGCGGGCAATACGGGCGGCCATGCCGTCATGGCGCGCATGCGCCTGCAGCGGCGGCGGCATGCCCGCCGGGCGCTCAATGGCCGGGAGACCCTGGATGCGGTGTGACATGCCGCGCAATCAGGCGATGCCCGCAGCAGCCTGCGGGCCTGCCACCAGCCGTGCCAGCTGCTGCACCAGTGCCTCGATGTGATAGGGCTTGGTACAGCGGGGCGCGCCAGCGAAGCGGCTGGGCAGATTGTCATCGTAGCCGGAGGTCAACATGAACGGCGTGCCGGCGTCCGCCAAGCGGTCGGCCAAGGGGTAGACCAGTTCACCCCCCAGGTTGATGTCCAGCAGGGCGACATCGATGGGGTTCTCATCGACCAGACGCCCCAGCGCCTGCAGGTCACCGGCCGGTCCCACCACCTGCGCGCCCTTCAGTTCCAGATAGTCCACCAGGAACATCGCGATGGCGAATTCATCTTCCGCCACCAGCACCCGCAGCCCTTTCAGGCCCTCTGGCTTGTTGCCCGCTTCCAGCACGACCCGCGCTCCTCGATACACGCGGCGCACCTCTGCCGCAACGCCTGCAGGATGCGCGAAACGGGCTACAAGGGCGCGTGATGATCGATGAAGATCGCCGCCACGGCCCGTTCACCCGGGCATTGCAGCGGCGCGTTCAGAACGCCCGCTCCCATTTCAGGCTGAGCAGGCTGCGGTCGTGGCTGTACAGCCAGCCGACGTTGCTGTCGATGCGGGCGTAGCGCAGGCCCAGGCTGGGCACCAGCCCGGCCACCGCCAGCCGCTCGCTGCGCACGATGGCGATCAGGTTCTGTTCGTCGTCCTGCCTGCGCGCCTCCAGCAATGGACTCCAGGCGTCGTAGTCGCGGCGGCGCAGCGACACGAACACCGTGGCCGTGGTGCCGCTCCACTGCCGCGCCGCGCCCAGCCGCAAGCCGCGCTGGCGGTAGCCGTTGGCCGGGTCGGCAGCGCTGCTGCCGGTGACATCCAGCCCGGCGAAGACCGTCCAGCGCGGATTGAGCGCACGGAACCAGGTGGCATACACCGATACCAGCTCGCCGTCATAATTGCTGGCCAGGCCCTGCTGGCGATACCGCTGGCGCTTCCAGTCGGCCTCCAGCTTGAGCAGGCTGCGTGCATCCAGGGCGTACTGCCATTCGCCGTGCACGCCACTGCCGCCCTGCAGCGCATGGTTGCCCAGGCCCTGGACGTCATAGCTGGGGGCAAGCAGCACGGTCTGCCGCGCACTGCGCCAGCTGTAACCTGCCTGCACATTGGCATTGAGCTCGTTGTAGGCACGGTGCCCGCGCCATGCCTGACCGAAGGCGAGACCGCGCACGTACAGCCCATGATGCCCGTCGAGGACCCAGCGCCGTTCCAGGCTGGCGTCGTAGTCGAGGCCCCCTGCGCGCTGGGCGTCGGGCAGTTTCCGTTCGATGATGCAGGCGTCGCCTACGCCGAACAGGCAGGTGCGGCTGGCCGAGCTGCGGTTGATGTTGTCACTCCATGCGGGGCCGGCGGACAGCGCGCCTTTCCAGCGCTGGCGCGCCTGCAGGGCACCCAGGTACCCGTCCACGCGCGCGCGGACGCCGGCCGTGGCCGGATCATCAGCATTGATGCCTGCAGCGATGGCCGTGAACAGCGCGACCGCATCGCGATCACGCTGGTCTTCCGCATAGACACGTGCCAGCTCGAGACGGGCCGGCAGGAAATCCGGCTGCGCCGCCAGCAGCGCTTCGTACTCCTTCGCCGCGCGACGATGGTCGCCGGCCACGCGGGCCAACGCCCCCTGCGCGTAATGGCGCAGCAGCGGGTCATGCCCCTGCAGTTCGATGTACTCCTCGAGGAACGCCGCGGCGACCCGCCATTGCTGATGCTGCAGTGACAGGTAGAGGGCCTGGCCGAGATCGTCGACGCTGCGCTCCACGCGCAGCGTCCTGCCGTCGATGGTGATGGTCGGCCGCTCCGACTCGGCCTGTTGCAGGCGCTGCCGGTCCTGCTGCTGGTGGCGCAGTTCGCTGCCCTGTTCAAGCACGCGGCGCAGATCGTCCTGCTGGGCGCGCACATCAGCGGCAGCCAACAGCAGTACGACAAGGAAGGTGGAATGGCGCATGGTCGATCCGTGGTGGTGCATGCAGCGGCCGAAGCAGGGACTGGCGGATCGCGGCTTGTCCCTGCCCTGCCCCGTCAGGGGCGTGGCGATCAGTTCTTGCTGCCGCCGAAGGCGGTGTCGTACTGGCTGTTGCCGGCGAACGTAGCGATACCGGCAAGCGTGGCCGCGTTGGCGCCGAAGAACTGGCCCTGGCTGTTGCCGGTGACCGAGCCGTTGGCCACGGCGGTGCCGGCGAAGGATGCATCGGCGCTGTTGATGTTGGCGCTGATCGCCAGGGTCTGGCCACCACCGGTCAGGCCGCCGGTCAGCTTGCCAGTGCCGAAGTTCGCCGCGAAGGTACCGCTGAGCAGGTTGCTGCCATTGAACCGGTTCAGGCCGGCCACCGCGTAGGTGGCGGTACCGCTGGGCAGGGTGGTGCCGGCGCGGTCGCCAGCGAAGTACACCTGGCGGTTGTTGAAGCCACCCGCAGCGCCGTCCTTGGACCATTCGCCGAACCACACATCGCCACTGCCCACCTTGACGAAGTTGAAGTGGCCCATGCCGGAATGGCTGCCCGGCGTACCGGTGATCGGCATGGCCAGGGTACGCACGGTAACGCCGTTGACGGTGGTCGGGGCCGAGTAGGCCGCCAGCCCCTGGAAGTCGACCGGCTTGCCGTTGGAGACGGTGCCGACGCCGATGCCGGCCTTGCCTGCGCTGTGCGGGCCGCCGTTGACTTCGGAGGCACCGACCTTGACGTACAGCTGCGAATCGGTGGCCGGGCTGGCCGCACCGACGATGTCGGCGGCCTGGGCGGCACCGGCCAGGGCGAAGGTGGCGGCCATGGCCAGTACGGAACGGGAGATCATCTTCATGGAACTACTCCTTGGGTTGAGGGAACTACGGGTACAACAACGAGACAGGTCATCAGAAGCGTGCAGTGACACCGAGCTTCAGCGTGCGCCCCGGCGCCGGCAGCGTAGAGCGCGTGGCCGGGTCGACGTAGTAGCGGTTGCCGAGGTTGGTGCCGACCAGCTCGACGCTGGTGTGGTCATTGAAGCGCCAGCGCGCGTAGGCATCGACGGTGGTGATGTTTCCCCAGGTGAACGGCACGTTCTGCCAGATCAGGCCACCGCTGCCGGCGTACAGTCGGTCACGGTAGGCCTGCAGGTCCGGGTTCTGGTGGCGCTGGTAATGCACGATGCGGCTGCCCAGCTCCAGGCGCTCATCGAACAGCCGGGTGCCCAGCGACACGTTCACCGACAACCGGGGAATGGCCTGGGTCAGCAGGTAGCCACTGACGAAGCCGTCCTGCACGCAGTTGGGCACCTTGCCGGCCAGCGCATCGAGCTGCACCGCCATGCTTTCGTCGCAGACCTTGTTTTCCAGCGTACGGGTGATGCCCAGGTCGGTGAAGAAGCGCCGGTTGTCGAACCGCGCCTGCAGCTCCAGGCCGCGGATGCGCTGCTTGTCCAGGTTGTCGAACAGGAAATTGCCGTCGCGCTCGATCACGTTGCGGGTCTTGTGCACGTAGTAGGCCAGCTTCACGTCGGCATCGGCGGTGTTGCCGAACAGTGCGGACAGGTTGTGCACATAGCCCACTTCGTAGTTGTAGGCGTGCTCGGGCTTGAGCGGGTACAGCGGGTTCAGGCTGCTGGAGAACGCGATGGTGCTCTCGAACATGCTGGGGAAACGCACCGCCTCGCTGTAACGCACATAGGCGCGCGCATTGGGCGAGAAATGCGCGGTGGCCGAGAAGGTCGGCAGCCAGGCATGGTCGCGCCTGCGCTCGTTGCGCCCGGCCACCGTCTGCGGCCGCCCGTTCTGGATGCTGCACAGGATCTGCGCGCCCTGCACCGGCAACAGCCCGGGAATGGCCGCCACCTGACCATTCAGGCACGGGTTGCTGGCACGGCTGTAGTTGCCGTCCGCATCCGGCAGCCACGGAATGCTGTGGTCCACCGCCACCGGCGTCTCGTACCTGCTCAGCAGGCCCTTCAGCAGATGATCAACGATGAAGCCCATGCCGATGCTCTCCCAGAACGCGCGCTGCGACTCGATGGCGTCGATCTCGCCCTGCAGGCTGGCCGGGCGCTCAGGCAGTTCGTTGACCCGGTAGCGGGCCTCTTTGGGGAATACAGCGGTGGTCATCAGTTCCGGGTGTTCCTGCAGGAAATCATCGAAGGCCCAATAGCGCGCGTAGCGCACGCCGGCGCTCAGGGAGAGGAAATCCACCGGCCGCCAGTCCAGCACCAGATAGCCCTCGCCTTCCTGGCGGCGCCCGGCGCGCGGGTACATGCGCCAGCCATCGCTGACGCCAAAGTACGGGTCCGCCGAGCGCAGTTTCTCGAACTGCCAGTTGCCGCCCACCGTCAGGTCCAGGGTGGAATGCAACGCGAAGCGGTTGCTCAGGGTCAGGCCGGTGCGGTCGTTGCGGGCATTGGCCAGCGCGGTATTGCGCAGGATCGGGCTGCTGCCGGGGTTCCAGTCGGGGTTGCTGGCAAAATTGGGGAAGCCGCCAGCGGTGTAGGTATCGCTGGTGGTTTCGGTGCGCCACAGGTTGGCACGCAGGTCCAGCCAGCGGCTGCCGGCAGGCTGCCAGTGGTATTCCAGGTTCCAGGCATCGGCATCGACGCGGCTGAGCGGCCACTGGATGCGACCGTAGTCGGGCGCGGACAGGATGCGCGAGGGCATGATCTCGCCGTAGTGGGAGAGCGTACGCCGCCAGGTGGCGCGCAGCTGCTGGCCATCGTTGATCTGCCAGGTCGCCTTCAGCAGCCACGATTCCTGCTCGCTGGAGGTGTTGGGCACCTCGTCGCCGGGCTTGAAGTAGCGCGCCAGCGTGGTGATGTAGTCCAGGCCCTTGTACTCGAACTGCTCGCGCGGGTCCTGGTCGTAGTACGCCGTGCCCTGGGTGCCGGAGAAGTAGTTGCCGCGCTTGCGCCAGGCATACGCGGCCATCAGGTCCACGTGTTCGCCGCGCAGGCCCAGCGCCAGCCGCCAGGCCTGGTCCTCGCCGGCGAACACATTGGCTTCCGAACCGCGCGACTTCACCGGCACCAGCAGCGTGCTGTCGGCATACGGTGCCGAGGGCGAGCCCTGCGGGAACCCGGGCACCGTGCGGTAGTCCTCGCCGGTATGCAGCCGCGGCAGGCGTGGCGCCACCGCATTGCTGCTGCCTTCGATCTTCAGCTCCCCGCCGAAGCGCTCACCCGCTTCCACGATGTCATCGACGTCGATGGTCTTGATCACCAGCGCGCCACCGATCCCGCTGTGCACATCGCGCACCAGCCCCGGCCCCTTGATGACCTGGATGCCACCTATCAGGTTGGGATCGATGTAGTTGCGGTTGCTGACGCCGTTGTAGCCGCGCCAGACCGTAAGTGCCTGCTCGCCGCCGTCGATGCTGACCGGCACCCGCCCCGGCCCCTGGATGCCGCGGATGTTGATGTCCAGCGCGCCACTGTTGCGCGCATCGCCGCTGAACACACCGACCAGATCCTTGACCACGTCGGCCGGATTGGAGCCGCGGTAGCGCTCCACCCGGTCGCGCCCCGAATACGCCGTGGCCATGTCCAGCGCGAACACATCATCGTAGCCGCGCCGATCGCGGGCCTCGCCCCCTTCCGACTGCAGGCGACCGGCCACGTCCAGTGTCTCGGTCACCCGCACCCCTTCCCCTTCACCCGCCTCCGCTGCGGTACGCAGGCTCCAGGTGCCGTCCATGCCACGCTGCGCGCGCACGCCGCTGCCACGCAGCAGCAGCTGCAGGGCCTGCATCTGGCTGTACTCGCCGCTCACCGCGCTGGAGCGACGGCCTTCCACCAGGTCACTGCGGAACACCACCTGCACATCGGCCTGGCGGCCAAAGGCACGCACGGCGTCGGCCAGGGGCTGTTCCGGAATGGCGTACTGGCGCAGCGGCGCGACGACCGCCGGTTGCGCCTGCCCGGCCGGCACCCAGGCCAACTGCAGCAATGCGGTGGAAACAGCCAGGGCCAGAGCGGTGGCGCGACGATGACAGGCGGATGCCGTGGACGGCATGGACAGGAACTCCTCAAGCGGGGCGGGACCACGGACACGTCCGGTGCCCGGTGGTGTGTCTGGCTTGAGAAGAAACGCTGTTTCGCTCTGGCTATACCTCTATAGACAGCGGGCTGCGACGACTGCCCACGGTTTTTTCATGTTTTTTTTCATGCGACCGGTTCGTCCATGTTCCGCGGGTGCTTCACCACAGCAGCAACGCACCACCGGGCAAGCGCTGCACGCGCAGTCCCGCCTGCGCGGCCACGGCGACGATGGCCGTGTCCGGTTGCTGCAGGTGGAACAGGCCACTGACCCGTATGCGTGCGCCCTGCCCGCCCAGTACCCAGACCGGGGCACGACGGTAGCGCGCCAGGTCGGCGATGGCCTGCGCGGCCGGCCGATCATCGATCACTACCTCGCCACGCCGCCACGGCGCCATGCTCTCCGGATCTTCCAGCTGCGTCGGCTGCAGCCAGTGCCCGTCACGGAACGCGCGTGCCTGTCCGGCATGCAGGCGCTGCACGCTGCCATCGCCCGGGCGCACATCGACCACACCCGCGCTGACCTGGGTGGTGACCGTGGTATCCAGCATCGACACGCTGAAGGCAGTGCCGATGTCACGGACCAGGCCGCCCGCTGCCTCGACCTGGAACGGGCGAGCCTCGTGCGCTACCTGGAACCAGGCCTGGCCGCGCAGCAGGCGCAGGTGGCGCTGCCGGTCATCGAACGAAAGTTCCAGCGCGGTACCGGCATCGAGTACCGCCGTGCTGCCATCGGCCAGCTGCACCACTCGTGGCGCATCGCTGCTGCGCACATCGCTGCGCGCCAGCAGCAACGCATGCGGAGCGGCCGCGACCATCAGCACCACGGCCGCAGCCGATGCCAGCAGCCACGGCAGGCGACGGCGCGGTGCGATCGGCCGCAGCCCCTGGCGGTCGGCGGTCAGCTCGGGCAGCGCGGCCAGCACCTCGGGCCCGGCAGCGTCCAACCGCTGCCAGAAGGCCTGCTGCTGGCGCCAGGCCAGCGCATGGCGCGGATCGGACTGCAGCCAGCGCTGCAGGGTGCGTTGCTGGCGTCCCGGCAACGGGCCTGCACTGCACCGTATCACCCAGCGCAACGCCTGCCTGGCCTGACGCGGCGAGGGTTCGGACGTGGTCATGGTTGTGGCCTGCCGCACCGCGAATGGGTGCGCTTTCCTGTTGTGACAACGGCGGGCACGATCTGCCCACGGCAATTGCCGCTCATCGGCCCATTCCCCGCTGCTGTTGCTGGATCAGCAGCGCTGCGCGCAGCACATGCTTGCCGACCAGGCTCTTGGAGATCCCCAGGCGCGCGGCAATCTCGCGTTCGCTCAGGCCCAGGTAGCGGTTGAGCACGAAGCACTCGCGTACCTGGGCCGGCAGGGCCAGGATGGTCTGGGTGATCTCGCGCAGCTGCGCCTGGTCCAGCGCCTGCGCCTCGCCGTCGTGGCCTGCCTCGGCCATGCCGGTGGCGTACTCGGCCATCGCGCGCCGCTCGCGGGCGTCGGCCTGGCTGCGGTTGAGCGCGTGGTGGTAGGCCATCCGGTACAGATAGCCGCGCGGCTCCAGGATCGGTGGATCACCGGGCACGCTGCTGGCCTTCAGGTAGAGGTTCTGCAGGGTGTCCTCGGTGCTGGCCGGGTCGAGGTAGCGCGCGACGAAGCGGGACAACGCACGGCGCTCGCGGATCAGCAGCTCGACCAGCGCCAGGGCATTGGGAGACATAGGTGCCAAGGCCGGACCGGGGAATGATGGGCGTGATGGCGACGGTCCGGACGTGGATTGTGGGCTGCGGGGCCGCAGGCGGCAAGCCGCGCCACGAAAGCATCATCGACGCATGGCGTGGATGGAGGATCTACGGTTCCTCCAGCGCCTCGAAGCGTTCGGCGAGGTAGTCGATCAGCGCACGCACCGCAGGCAACAGGCCGCGTCGCGACGGGAACACCGCGTGCACGATGCCGTGCTTGGGCACCCACTCCGGCAGTACCGGCACCAGCGCGCCACTGGCCAGCTCGTCGCTGATCATCATCCGCGGCAGCATCAGCAGGCCCACCCCGGCCACCGCGGCGGTGCGCAACGCGATCATGTCATCGCTGACCAGCCGCGGGCGATGGTGCACGCTGGCCAGCACATCGCCCGGCCCGGTGTACTCCCAGGCATGCTGCTGGCTGGGCGATGCCAGATCCACGGTCGGCATCATCGCCAGGTCGGCCGGCACCTGCGGCGTGCCCAGCCGCTGCAGCAGCGCCGGGCTGGCACTGGTGCACCAGACCCGGCGCGCCAGCACGCGTACCACCAGGTCACTGTCCTCCAGCGGCGGCGGCCGCACGCGGATCGCCACGTCCACACCCTCGCCCACCACATCGACGCGCCGGTTGGTGGCGTCCAGCTGCACCGTCACCTGCGGGTGCAGGGCCAGGAAATCGGCCAGCATCGTGCCAATGCGCGCGTGCAGGATCGCGATCGGGCACGCCAGGCGGATGGTGCCGCGCGGCTCGGCACGTGACATCGCAATGGCTTCCTCGGCCGCTTCGGCTTCGACCAGCATGGCCTTGCAGTGGCGGTAGTAGTCCTGGCCGACCTCGGTGACCGAGAAACGCCGGGTCGAACGCTGGATCAGGCGCACGCCCAACCGTTCCTCCAGCAGCGCGATGCGCCGGCTCAGTTTCGACTTCGGCATCGCCAGCGCCCGGCCGGCCTGCGAGAAGCCGCCATGCTCGACCACCATGGCGAAGTAGAACAGGTCGTTGAGGTCACAACGGCGGATATCTGCGATGAACACGGGGCGATCTCCTGCGGCCACGGCCTGCAGACATTGTTCACCAGATAGGACTATGACGGCAAATACTGGCGTCTACCGGCCTTATTGTCACGGCGATATCGTCTTCGCAACGAAGAACAGCGGCCGGCAGCCCCGGCCAGGAGATCGCCATGAAGCGTGTCACCGGTACCTACAGCGCCCCCCGCCCGCACTGGGTGGGCGACGGATTCCCCGCCCGCTCGATGTTTTCCTACAACACCCACGGCCAGCACCTCAGCCCGTTCCTGCTGCTGGATTACGCCGGCCCGTACACCTTCGCCCCCAGCAATACGCCGCGTGGCGTCGGCCAGCATCCGCATCGCGGATTCGAGACCGTCACCATCGTCTATGAGGGTGAGGTCGCCCACCGCGATTCGACCGGGGCCGGCGGCACCATCGGCCCGGGTGACGTGCAGTGGATGACGGCTGCCTCCGGCATCCTCCACGAGGAATTCCACACGCCGGAATTCAGCAGGCGCGGCGGCACGCTGGACATGGTCCAGCTGTGGGTGAACCTGCCGGCGCGCGACAAGATGGGCGCACCGGGCTACCAGACCCTGCTCGACGCAGAGATTCCCTCGGTGGATCTGCCCGATGGCGCCGGCCGCGTGCGGGTCATCGCCGGCCGCTTCCACGGTCATGCCGGCCCGGCGCGCACCCACACGCCGATGGATGTCTGGGACATCCGCCTGCAGCAGGGCCACCACACCGACCTGCCGGTGGCCGAGGGCCGCACGCTGGCGCTTGTGGTGCTGAAGGGCACGGTGCGGATCAACGGCGGCCAGCCGGTCGGCGAAGCGCAGCTGGTCACCTTCGACCGCAGCGGCGAGGACGTGTTCGTCGACGCCGACAGCGACGCCACCGTACTGCTGCTCAGCGGTGAGCCGATCGACGAGCCGGTGGTGGGCTATGGCCCGTTCGTGATGAACAGCCAGGCCGAGATCGCGCAGGCGGTCAACGACTTCAACAGCGGCCGCTTCGGCCAGATCGCGCACTGATCGTTTCAAAGCGGCGGGCGATGGCCCGCCGCACCGTCCGGGCCATCGCCCGCTTTTTCCAGGAGACTGACCATGAGTACCCCCGCCAACTTCAACGGTGCCCGCCCGGTGATCGATCCGGACAACGCCGCGATGCTGCTGATCGACCATCAGAGCGGCCTGTTCCAGACCATCGGTGACATGCCGTTCACCCGCGTGCGCGCCCACGCCACCGCGCTGGCCAGGATGGCCACGCTGGCAAAGATGCCGGTGATCACCACTGCCTCTGTTCCGCAGGGCCCGAACGGCCCGCTGATCCCGGAGATCCACGACGCAGCCCCGCATGCCCGGTACGTGGCGCGCAAGGGCGAGATCAACGCCTGGGACAACCCGGAATTCGTTGCCGCAGTGAAGGCCACCGGCCGCAGGCAGCTGATCATTGCCGGCACCATCACCAGCGTTTGCATGGCCTTCCCGTCCATTGCCGCCGTTGCCGATGGCTATCAGGTGTTCGCGGTCATCGATGCCTCGGGCACCTATTCGAAGATGGCCGAGGAGATCACCCTGGCCCGGGTGGTGCAGGCCGGCGTGGTGCCGATGGACACCGCCGCGGTGGCCTCGGAGATCCAGCGCAGCTGGAACCGCGACGATGCCCAGCAGTGGGCCGAGGTCTACACGAAGATCTTCCCGAACTACCAGCTGCTGATCGAAAGCTACCTGAAGGCGCAGGACGTGCAGAAGAACCACGAGCCGCTGGATTCGCAGCGCAGCTGAGCGCGCAAGACGGTACAGTCCAACGCGTCGGGCACCGCTCGACGCTACAGAGGAGATCCCCATGGCCTACGCACGCATTGTTTCGACCGCCGACAATTACCTGCACCACATCAGCAATGGCAGCTTCGATGTGGATGCGGACGAGCCTGCCTCGTTGGGCGGCCAGGGCAAGGGCTTCGCGCCGTTCGACCTGTACCTGGCCTCGCTGGCGGCGTGCACCGCCATCACCCTGCGCATGTACGCGCAGCGCAAGGGCTGGGACCTGGGCGAGTTCCATGCCGAGCTGCGCTCGGAACGTGATGAGGACGGACGCCTCCACGTGCACCGCGTGCTGCATGCCAGTGCCGAGCTGAGCGATGCGCAGTGGCAGCGATTGCTGGAGGTGGTGGAAAAGACCCCGGTGACCCTGGTGATGCGCGAAGGTGCACGCATCACCAGTGAGCGTGGGGCGGCGGCGTAACAGAAGGCTCAGCGCCGTGAATGCAGCACCGTGCGCTGGCGCATCGCGTTGAATTCCTGCTCCACCTGCTGGATGTCTTCGGCCTGGAACCCGGCGGCATCCAGCAGCTGGTCGGCGGCCGCGGCCGCCAGCGGATCATCGTCACGCTGGCGCCAGCAGCGCGCCGGCAGGAAGTAGCCCACTTCGCTGCGCCCGCGCATGATCACCACCGGCCGGCCCGCGTACAGCAGGAACTCGGCCAGGTGCTGGCGCAGGCCCTCCACGGAAACATAGGCCGGTCCAACACCCAGCATCTGGCTGGACGGTTCGGGACTCTCGAACAGCTTGCGACGGCTCATCCACTCCTCCTTTTGAACAACGCGTGGTCTCCTTTCCCTAGACGGGCGCATCGCTGCGCCCCCGCCACGCACTACGTGATCCGCATCACGCCGTCACTCAGAAGCCGGTATTGAACTCCAGCTGGAACACGTCGATCGACAGCGGCGCACCGGACGCTTCCTTGGCCGCCATCCACTTGCCGCTGATCCAGCTGCGCGCGTCCAGCGCATAGGCACCGCCCACGTAGTAGCCGCGGGCGTTGGTGCCACCGAGGTGGAAGTTCGGATCGTTGTAGGCATCCGGCAGCGCATCGGCCTCGATGTGCTTGTAGCCCAGCAGCGCCTGCCACTGGCCCTTCTCCTTCAGCTCGGCGGCACCGAAGGTGGCCTGCAGCATCCATGCCGTGTCGCCGCTGCGGAAGGTGTCGATGCTGGCGGCACCACCGGCACCGTAGTTGTTGACGATGCCGTTGTTGGCGCGACTGAACATCGCCTGCTTGTCATAGGCCAGGTTGCGGATGTAGTCGCCTTCAAGGCGCAGGCCGACGTCCTGGGCCAGCTGCGTATCCCAGCGCAGGTTCAGCGTGGCCAGGCGGAATGCCGAGGCCAGGCCGACATACTGCGGGGTGGGCGTATTGGCCGGATCCAGCGGATTGCGCGCGATGTCGCGGATCAGCATCAGGGTGTTGCCCTTCTGCATGAACGCCGGACGCGACCAGTCGGTGTCGCAGCCCACCGCGCCCGCATACAGCGCGCACGGCGAGGACAGGCGGCCGCTGATGTTCTTGAAGTCGTAGTAGCCCAGTGCCGCGCGCAGCGCGTTGTCGTCATTGAAGCGCCAGTTCACGCCCACCTGCGCCCCGGACAGCCACTTGTTCTCGTTCGGGGTCTTGACCCGGCTCTGGCTGGGCGCGCTGTCGGAGGTGTACTCCAGCGGTACCACCGCCAGATTACCGAACAGGCCGAGGTCGCCGCCGTCGAAGTCGTACTTCAGGTTGGCGGCCAGGCCATCGAAGTTGAGGTCGTTGGAGAACAGCGTGTCGCTGGTCCAGAACGGATTGCCGAAGCGGCCGCCGCGCACCGTCACCCAGTCGGCCGGGCTGTAGGCCAGCCAGGCCTGGTCCAGCCACACGTCCTTCTTGCTCAGGCCACCGCCCAGCTGCTCGGTGGTCGACACCGGGCCATTGCTGCTGCCGCTGGCCAGGCGCACACCGGCCGTGGTGTGCTGGCCGATGGTCGCCTCGATGCCCAGGCGGGCGCGGATGCGCCACAGGTTGCGGCGGTCCTGGCGGGTGTTCAGCAGCGGTGGCAGCTGCAGGTTGGTGTTGGTGTTGGTGTCGAAGCCGTTGCCGGAATTGATCGACGACCAGTTGCTCACGATGTCGCTGTTGCGTTCGGAGAAGAAGCGCGATTCGCTGCGCACGCGCATGTCACCAGTGACCTTGATGCGCTTGGTCCACTCAGCCACTTCGTTCGGTGCCGCCCAGCCCTCGGACCTGGCCTGCGCCATCACGTCCTGGCGTACTTCGTCACGGATGCCGTCGCGCACGCTCTGCGGCACGTAAGGTACACGCACGTCGCCGGCTTCCAGGGCGACACCGCCACTGGCGGCCGAGGTCGCGGTGGCTGCGCTGCGCTGGGCGGCCGCCGCTTCGGCCTCGGCCTGCACCAGCAATGCCTGGCCGTCTTCTGGTTTCAGTGCGCCGCTGGCGATCAGGCCCTTGATCAGCTTGACCATGGTGGTTTCAGCGGCCATCGCACCGGCCGGGGCGGCCAGGCTGAGCAGCACGGCGCAGCACAGCAGCGCCCGTCGGGCCGGCCGCGGGCGGCGGGAATCGGTTCGTGCGCGGACGTGGTCGTTCATCACGGTTCTCATCGAAAGAAGGGAAATCACGGAGGTCGGGAATCAGGCCCCGGGCCGGCGGCCCTGGATCAGGACGCGGGCGGGGAAATCAAGCGACGGTGGGGGTGCCTGGTCGACCTTGCCGATGCGGCGCAGTGCATCGAGCACGGCCGCGTCGGCCTCCTCGTTGCCACTGCCACGCACCAGCTCGACCTTTTCCAGGCGGCCATCGCTGGCCAGCCACACATTCACCTGCAGCTGGAACGCCAGGCGCTTGACCTTGTCGTCGCGCGAGATTGCCTGCTGCACCAGGTAGCCGAGGTAGCGCCCATAGGTGGCATTGCCGGCACCGCCGCGACCGACGCCGGACGAACCGCCACCACTGCCGGACTGGATGCCGAAGTTGTCACCGCCGGCCTGCGCATCGGCGTTCATCGTCACCGGATCGGCATTGTCCGGAGTCGGTGCCGGCTCTTCAGCCGGCGTCGGCTGCTCCAGCGGCTCCGGTTCGGGCATCGCCTCCTCCGGCGGCGTTTCCGGCTCCGGCGGCTTTTCCGGCGGCGGCGGGGGTGGCGGAGGCGCTGGCGGCAGCGCCAGCATCGGCGGCTGCACCACCGGCCGGCGGGTGCTGGCGGTGTCCTTGAACAGCATCCACCACACGGCGATGCCGAGCACCAGCAACGCGGCCAGCACCAGCGCGACAGTCACCAGCAGCTGGCGACCGCGCATGCCGGGCTCCGGCCGAGGGGGTTGATGGGCCGTCATGCCTCAGCCCTGCGCCTTGCCGGTGACCAGACCGACCTGGGCGAGCTCCAGGCGCCGCAGCAGGTCCAGCACCTCGACCACGCGGGCGTACTGCACCTGCGCGTCACCGCGCACGATCACCGGGAAATCCGGCGTGGTCGCGCGCTCGGTGCGCAGGCGGTCTTCCAGCTCCGCCATCGTCACCGGGTAGGCATCCAGAAACACCTGGCCACTGGGGTCGATGGTGATCGCCTTGGTCTTGGGCTTCTCCAGCGCGACGCTGTTGCTGGCCTTCGGCAGGTTGACCTCGATGCCGGGGATGGAAGCGTTGCTGGTCAGGATGAAGATCACCAGCACCACCAGCAGCACATCGACGAAGGGCGTCACGTTGATGCCCTTCTCGCGCTTCTTGATGCCGAACTTCGCCTTCTGGCCCATGGCGCGCCCCTCAGCCCTGGACCGCGGCCGGGCCGCGCCCGTCCTGCTCTTCGGCCAGGCGCGCGGCGAATTCGTCGATGAACACCGCCATGTCCGCACCGATCGCTTCGGCACGCGCGCCCAGGTAGTTGTAGCCGAACAGCGCCGGGATCGCGACGCCGAGGCCGGCGGCGGTACACAGCAACGCCGCGGCCATGCCCGGTGCCACCGAGTTGATGTCCACCGCGCCGGCCATCGCCGCAACCACGAACACCAGCATGATGCCGATCACGGTGCCGAACAGGCCCACGTAGGGCGCGCCTTCGATGGTGGTCGACAGCCAGTTCATGCGCCGCGCCATCGCTTCCTGCTCGCGCACCATCACTGCATCCATCGAGGCGCGGATCGCCGCGATGGTGGCACCACTGAGGTAACCGCTGTTGACATCGCGCTGGTGGCGTTGCTGCATTTCATCGATGGCCACCTGGTAGATGCGCCACAACGAGCCATCGTGCATGGCGGTCGGCGCCTTGCCCTGGCGGTCCATGTCGGACAGGGTGCGCAGCGGTACGCCGGACAGCTTGCCGAAGCTCTCGGTGAACACGGCATTGGCCTTGCTGGTACGGCCGAAGTGGCGGCTCTTGGCGATCATGATCGCCCACGACAGCAGCATCATCAGGCCGAGGATGGCGACCACCACCCAGGCATCGAACGGCATCGCCTTGAGGATGAAGGCGAAGTGGCTCTGCCCGGCGGACTGCTCGTCGGCGCCGTAGCTGACCAGGCGCGAGTCGGCGCCCTGAGCGGTGGCGTCGGCCAGCAGCAGCGCGGCCGGGCGTGCCACCCGCGAAATGCGCAACTCGTCCAGGGCACCTTCGAAGTTGGCCAGCGGCTGCGCGGCGCCCGGCGCATCGGCGCCGACCACCGGCGCGGTGGCCAGCGCCGGCAGCGCACCGCTCAGCTGGGCAGCTACGCGCCCATTGAGGTACAGCTGCAACGCGCCCTTCTCTGCCGTCAGTGCAACATGCGCCCACTGCCCTTCCGGAATCGGTTGCGCCGGCGTGCTGCGCTGGCCATTGAGCTGCACGAACGGCACGCGGTTCTCGATGCCCAGCACCAGTTCGGAAGCACCATCACGGCGGGCGTAGATTGCTTGAGCCGCATTGTTGCTGCCCGGCTTGATCCAGGCCGAAACGGTGAGCGGCGCGCCCGCTTCCTGCGCCAGCGACGCGCTGGCCGGCAGCGGCAGCGGGCCGGCGCCCAGCTGCACGCCGCGGCCGATCACCGCGCCTTCCGACGGCGGCACCACCGCACCGGCATTGTTGCCATAGGCGGTGGTGTCGCGTGCCGGCGCATTGGCCTCGGCAAAGTGATAGACCAGCGTGTAGTCCGGATCGAACACCTGCTGGCCGTTGCCGCTGGCCGGGGCTTTTTCATTGCCGTAGTACATCCAGATGGTCTGCGGCGCGGCGGCACTGACCGCCGGCAGGTCCACCCAGACCAGGGCCAGGCCCAGCGTGGGATCGAACTGCTCGATCTGGTGGGCCAGCACGGTACGGCCATCACCCGAGACGAAGCGAAGGTCGTTGCCCGCATCCTGGGTGCCGTCGAAGCCGAAGTTGCCGGTATGCAGCCGCAGCAGCAGTGGCGTGCGGCCCGGGTCACCGGCCAGGCCCGCGCCCTGCGGGCCCGCGTCTACGGTGATCGGCTTGCGGTATTTCCATTCGGCCTGCCACCAATTGGCATCGGCCGCAGCCGCAGGCAACGCAACCAGCGCGGCCAGCAGCAGCAACACTCGGGAAAGCAAACGGTCCATGCGAAGGGTCTCCGGAGAACGCATGTTCAAGGGAAGGGTCAGTAGCTGGTGCTGATGTTGAAATGCAGGCGCGGGTCGTCCTTGCGCGTGACCGGGCCATCGGCATAAGGCCAGGCGTAGTCCAGGCGCAGTTGCAGGTGTTCACCCAGGCGCAGCTGCGCGCCCAGGCCGACCGAGGCCAGGTTGTACTTGTCACGCTGCTCGGGCAGCGGCTGGCGCAGGCGCAGGTAGGCCGCGTCGGCAAAGCTGTAGACACGCAGATCGGTGCCGCTCCACAGCGACCACGCCGGGGTGCGCCATTCCAGGCTGGCCAGGCCGCCGTAGTCTCCGATCGCCTCGGCCGACAGGTAGCCACGCACGGTGTACATGCCGCCAGCAGCGAACTGCTCGGCCGACACCAATGGCGCATCGGTTACCTGCAGCGAGCCACGCGCATACCACTGCCAGTCGCTGCTGAAGGTGTGGGTGTTGGCCACGTCGGCCTTGAAGGCCACGAAGCTCGGGTCAGCCCAGTAGCGCTTCTGCCCGAACGCGGTGGCGTCGCTGCCGTAACCGAACAGGCGGCGGGTACCGGCCACCAGCTGGGTGTTGATGCTCAGCTGATCCTGCTCGCCCTGGCGCACGCCGACGAAGGCCAGGGTGATCGGCGCATACTTCAGCGGTGTCTTCAGGCTGTCCTTGCCCATCTGCGTGTCTTCCTCGGTGTCCTTGAAATCCACACCGAGGCTGAGCTGGCGCCACCACTGGCTGCTGCCGGCAAGGCGGTAGTTGAGCTTGAGGCCGATCGAATGGCCGTTGCCGATCACGTTGGTGCCGGTGCCGGTACCGACCTGCCCGCCTGCATTCAACACGCGGCTGTCGGATTTGTAGCCGGAGGCTTCCAGGCTCCACGGCGTGCCTTCGAACGGCATCGTGTACGAGGCCGAGAACACCTTGGCCTGCTTTGTATCTTCCGGCGCCAAGTACACGCCGATGTTGGCGCTGTGCCCGCGCTTCCACAGGTTGTCGTAGGCCAGCGACGCACTCAGGCGCAGTTTCTCGGTGTCGGCACTGTGGTCGTTGTTGAGTGACGCGCTGGCACGCCACGGCGACTTCTCCTCGACCTGCAGGTCCACATCCATCGTGCCCGGTACCTGGCCTTCGCGCACCAGCGGCATCACCTGGCGACGCCCGCCCTCGTTCAGTGCAGTCAGTTCCTTCTGCGCCTGGTCGAAGTCCGGCACCTTGCCCTCGGCCAGTGCCGGTACGCGATCGCGTATGCGGTCAGGCGATTCGTGGCGGGTGCCGACCACGCGCAGCTGGCCGATCGGCGTCTGCTGCACCTTCAGCAGCACCACGCCGCCACTGACCTGCTGCTCGGGGAGTTCGACGTAGACCGACTGGTAGCCCGCCTGCTGGTACAGCGCGTGGACCGCATCGCGCGCCTTCTCGACATCGGCCAGGGTCCTGCCCGGGCCGAGGAACGGCTCTACCGCCCGTTCGATCTGACGCGGATCGAGCACGGTGTTGCCGCGCACGATGTATTCATTGATGTTCACGCTGGGCCCAGGCGCTGCCTCCTGCGCGAACAATGGCAGCGGCATCGCGGCCAGCGCCAGCACCAGCGGATGCAGGCGCAACGGAAAGCGGACGGCTCGGCACGGAACAGGAGTCATCGAAGGCATCGCGTCGTATCGGAGGGAGGGGCCAGGGAGCGGCGCGTGGGTCTACCAACAGGACGTGCACGTCGCGTCAAAACCGCCACCAGTTTTGTGACAGCACTGTCATCTTGTGACAGCGCCAGAGCACTCGCCGGCGTAGACTGCCCTCGCCACACGTCTTCATTGCAGAGCGTCGGTTGTTGCAGGAGATTCGAGATGAGTGAGCCATTGAAGGCGGGCCTTCGCCCTGCCCTCGCCCTTGCCTTGTTGCTGGCGTTGCCATCGGCCTGGGCCGGAGAGGCGAAGAAGCAGGACGGTGCTGCGCCGTGCATCGAAGTACAGGTCAACGGCGAGCGCATCCCCGCGTGGGAATGCCTGCAACGCAGGCTGGCGCCGGCGCCGAAATCGGCGAAGTCAGCGGCGCTGCCGGATGCCGAACGCCTGATGCGGCAGCCCGGCAACCAGCTGATGCAGTACAACCTGGAAGGCACGCGGCAACGCATGGGCGATGCCTTCGGGCGGTCCGTGGTACCGCAGCGTCCGGCGCGATGAACCCATGCAACTGCAGAGCCGAGCCCACGCCCGGCTGCGCCTGCACACCGTTCAACAGCCATGCAGAGGCAGCCGAGCGCGGGCTCGGCTCTACCGAGCGCCGCCCTGCGGAGCGGCCGGCACGATGCCATCGTTCGGCACCGGTGGCAGCGCGGGCACCGGCAGGCTGCGCGATTGCCCAGCCTGGTTCAGTTCCACCGCGTTGGCGCTGATGCTGGCCAGCACCGTACAGGGCCCCAGCCGCTGGCCGGGCGCGTAAGCCTCCGGCGGGCGTCCATCCACCGACAACAGGGCCAGGGGCGCGTGGTCACCCGCCATCACACCCAGCACGACCACCTCGGTCTGCACCGCACCGGGCGACAGCAGCCGCACCAGCGGCAGACTGGCCACCGCATCGAACAGCGGCCGGGCCGGCGCATCGGCATGCGCTTCGCTGGCCGCCGCCGCAGGCGCCACCGCAGACAGGGTGACGCTCCAATAGGCCACCACCGCCAGCAGCAGGGTGGCCGCCAGCAGGGTCAACATCCGATTGCGATCCCAGCGCCTGCCATCCATGTTCCGCACCATCGCCACGTTCGTGTCCGCCCACGCTAGCAGCCGCCGCTGACGCTTTTGTTTCATCATGCGGGCCTACGCTGGCAGGCATCGACCTGGACAGGAGGCAACGTCGATGCAGCACGTGCCGCGTGGTTTCACCCTGCTGGAACTGATGGTGGTGCTGGTGATCATCGGCATCTGCACGGCGGGCATCGGCCTGGGCCTGGGCAGCCTGCTCGACCCCGCGCGCCAGCTGCGGCAGGAGGCCGAACGACTGGCGCAGCGCCTGCAGGTGGCGCGCGACGAGGCCCGCATCGATGGCCGCCCCCTGCGCTGGCAGGCCGACGCCGCCGGCTACCGGTTCAGCAGGCGCGAAGGCACCCGCTGGGTGGACGTGCAACGCGACGATCTGCTGCGCCCACAGTCATGGCAACCGGCCGGCATCGTGGTGCAGCCGGCCACCCCGGTTGAACTGAGCCCGGAGTGGATCGGCGTGGCATGGGAACTGACGTTGTCGTTGCAGGGCCGCCAGCTGCGTCTTCGTGACGATGGCAGCGGACAGTTGCAGGTCGTGCAGTGAAGCGGAACATGCGCGGATTCACCTTGATCGAAGTGCTGATCGCACTGGCGATCGTTTCGATTGCGCTGGCTGCGGTCATGCGCTCGGTCGCGGTGGCCACCGACGATCAGTCACGCCTGCGCGACCGTCGCCTGGCGCTGCTGTGCGCGCAGGACCGCTGGCAGGAGCTGCGCCTGGCCGGGCAGCCGCCGCAGGATGCACGGCTGCGCTGCGTGCAGGGGCGAAGCAGTTTCCTGGTGCTGCAGCATATCGGCACGGGGGGTGACGGACAGCCGCAACTGGAACTCAGCGTGGCTGCCGAAGATGCACCGCGGCAGTCGCTGGCGCGGATGCAGCTGCCGTGGACCGCGGCGCAATGAAGCGTACCGCAGCAGGCTTCACCCTTATCGAGGTGATGATCGCGATCACCATCATGGGCGTGCTGGCGCTGATCTGCTGGCGAGCGCTCGACAGCGTGGCCAGCAGCGACCAGCGCCTGCGCCGGGCCGATGCCGAGACCACGACGGCACTGCGCGTGCTGCAGCAGTTCCAGCGCGATATCGAGATGCGTGCCGACGATGCGCTGATGAACGGCGCGGTGCGCCCGGCGGATCGTCCGCAGCGACTGTTGCCGCCTTCGCTGGTGAGCGAACGGCACCCGGATGGCAGCTTTGCGCTGGAAATCACCCGCAGCGTCGACAGTGATGGGCTGCGCTGGCAGCGGGTGCGCTGGTGGCGGCAAGGCAACACGCTGTGGCGCGCCAGCGGTACGGCGACGGACCGCTATCCCCTGCCCGCGCCGGTTCCTTCGGAAGGCATTGCAGTGGCAAAGGATGTGCAGCGGTTCGAGGTGCGCGCCTGGCAGCCCGGGGCCGGCTGGGCGATGCTGCCGAGCGAGGGCGAGGTGCTGCCGGCCACCGGGCTGGAACTGCGGCTGGGCCTGCGTGACGGGCGTGGACCGCTGGGCTACCGGCGCGTGCTGGAGCTTTAGGATTCCTCCCAGGCAAAGCACCCACGCATGGCGTGGATCTACTGCCGAGCGGCTTCTACTGCCCGGCCTGCCCTGGTGGGTGCCGACCGTTGGTCGGCACTGAGGCTGGTCCGGGCATCCGCGCATGCCGTGGACCTACTGCCGAGCCTGCCGCCGGGCGCGCTCCTGCACCCGGCGGCGCCGTGTCGGTGGTCCTCACCGCTGATGGCCGCTCCCTGCCCTCCGTGCCATCCTGGCTGGGGCCGCCACCGTTCCGTGGCGGCTGGCCCGATGCTGTTCGTTCTTTCGGCCCGGTCGCATCCACGCATGGCGTGGATCTACTGCCGAGCTTGGTGGGCAGCAACGTGTGCCGACCAAGGACGGCACCTATCGGCGCTGCGTGCCCTCGTCGCGACTTGCCTGCGGGAACTGGAAGGCACTGTTGGCGTCATAACCGCTGTTGGCAGTGTTGCCACGCGCCGGCGGGGCGATGCTGCTGGTACCACTGCCGAAGCCCAGAATCTGCACGCTGATCACCGACGGCTGGTTGCGCCGTGCCTCGTCCTGGCTCTTGCGCATCACATCCTGTGCCGCCTGGCTGGCGCTGTTGGCTGCCGCACTGGCCGAGGCCAGCGCATTGACGTTCACCGATGCCAGCACCGGCAGGCCCTTGCTCTCGCCCTGCACCTGGATGTTGGCCGCGTTGAGCACCTGCAGTGCGGCCAGGTTGATGTTGCCCGAGACGCGGATACCGGCCTCGCCCGCATCGATGGTGCCAAGCGGTGCGATCAGGTCGACGTCGCCCGGCGGTACTTCGGCAATGGGGTTCAAGGTCGCGATGCCGGCACCGCTGGCCGGGGCCTGCGGCGACAGGATCACATTGCCCCAGCCGTCATAGACGCGGCGCGGTGGCGTGTACAGCAACGTCGTCCGCGAACCACGACCGGCGTTGATGTCACCCTGCTCCGACCACGCCATGATGTCGCCGCCGAAGGTGGTCATCACCCGCGACAGGCCCAGCAGCACGCTGTCCTGGCTGAACAGCCGGATATCGCCTTGCCCCTGGGTGACAAGGCCGGCGCTGGCAGGTGGCACCACGCCCTGCACACCGATCACGATCTGCCCACCCGGTGCCATCAGCTCGATGTTGCCGCCCGCCTCGGTACGCACGCCGGAGCCACCGTACATCACGATATCGCCGGTACGGTCGATCGTCGCACCGGCCGCATTCCTGTCCGGCATCAGCGTGGCGATGGCTTCGCGCCCACGCAGGTAGGAGCCGAAGCGGGGCCCTTCTGCATCGGTATATTCCCGTCCACCTTCGCGCAGCTCGGCGTAATAGACCTGGCGCAGGAAGATGCGCTGCTGTTCCTGCGGCAGCGCATCGAACGCGGCCAGCGCCCCGTCGCCGTCGGCCGCCACGCCGAAGCGCTGCTGCAGCCACTGCTTCAACTCCTGGTTGTAGACCTTGACTGCCTTGCCCGGCTGCGATGCAAGCGATTGCGCGGGATCGGCAAGGTTGGCAGGGTGCAGATAACGGGCACGCAGGGCCGCGAAATCGATCTGCTGGTTGCCGGCCGTCAGCGCGATGCTGGCGCCGGGACGGGTGTCGCCCTGCACGATGCCACCGAGGCTGACGATGCTGCCCGCATCCTCCTGGCGCAGCTGGCGGCCGGCACTGATCTCGGTGTTGCCGGGGCCAGCGATGGTCGCGTTCAGATGCACGATGTCGCGGCCCGCCGCCGCCACCGTGATGTCGGTGGGCGCGGTGTTCAACGCGGTCATCGACACCCCGAGGATGTCCCGGCCTGCCCGCAGTTGCACGGCGCCGGCGGCCTCGAACCAGTTCAACTGCGTGCGCTGCCCCGCGTTGGGATTCAGCGTGCGCCGGGCGCCGGTGGCCAGACCGATAATGTCGCCCTGCACCGCGTAGTAACGGCTCGGCGCCAGTGCCGCAGACACAGTGGACAGCGGCGTATTCGGACCGAATGCGAACAGTGGAAGCGACCCCGCCGGCGATGCCGTGTTGCCGTCGACGGACAGGTTGTGCCGCGAGCGGGTCACATTGCCTGCGGAATCCCCCTGCTCGGCCATGAATGCCGGGTCGAAGGGTCCCGGCAGGCGCGCGTCACTGGCCGAGCGCGCGATCTGGGTCGCGCCAGGCTGGGCGAAGATGCCTCCGCCGGCCAGGACGTCCAGCCGTCCTGTCGCCGAGGGTGCCAGCAGAATCACATCCTGCGTCCCCGGCGTGGTGCTGATCCGGTCCAGCTTGATGTCACCCTGCGCAGCAATGGCGCTGAAGCGCGAAGGATAGAGCCAGTAATTCAGCAGATCATCGCCGCCACGCACAACAAGCTGGACCTGCTCCCGCCACAGATTGCTGCCCGTCATGTTTTCCGGCCCGGCGAGGCCTGGCGCGAGGTCACCACCGGCACTGAACAGATCCACGGCCGTGTTGGCGGTCCACAGGGAGAACCACGTACTGCCTGCAGCGCGCGCGCCGTCATCCTGCAGCACCGCGCTGTAGTTGGCCAGCGGAACCCGGCCGGCATCGGCGACGCCGCCGAGCACCACATCGCCCCGCGCCTGCAGCTGCGCGGCAGCGTCGCCCAGCACCAGCACCGGCCCGCCCATCGCGCGGGCGGCGTCAGGCGCAAACAGGTCTGCCGCCCGCTGCTTACCCAGCGTCGCGTAGCTTTCCAGGGTGACGCCCATTGCACCGATGCGCCCTGCATCGAGCTGCAGGCTCCCACGCAGGTTGCTGAAGGTACCGTTGAGGTCGAGATTCTGTCCCGCCCTGGAGGGGTTGAGGCTGGAGATCGTCGCCTGCAGGTTCGGATTCAGCGCGCCACCGATACGCAGCTGCAGGTCGCCGCCGCCGGTCAGGTGCAGCTGGCCATCGCTGACCCGGCCGGTCGATCCCACCGCAGCAATGATCGCACCCGAGCGCGGTGCGATCGTCGAGACCAACGCGTCACCTATCGCATCGCGCACGCCGGCGTCACGCCCGGCCTCCAGCGTCAGGTTGCCCCCGCCCAATGTGCCGAAGCCGGTGAAACCAACCATCCGTGGAGAGGCGCCAGCGGCAGCGGACACGTTGGTGTAGGCGCCAAAGTTCACCCACCAGCTGGTCGGCACCGGCTCCACCCCAGTGGTGCCGCCGGTACCCTGCCGCCACAGCCAGTTGCCGACCGCGGCACTGGAGTACAGCGCCCAGTCGCGATCGCTGCTGCCCGACTCTGCGCGCGCGGTCCAGGCGTCGCCGACGATATCGCGCCCGGCTTCGACGCGCAGGTTGCCACCATGATCCGGATACCAGGCCTGGTAGCCTGCCATCGCGGCGTCATAGCTGCCCGGCACCAGGTTCGGTCCCAGCACTACGGTGTTCCAAGGGGCCGCTGCACGGGGCGAATTGAAGGCAGCGTCGCGGCCCCCACCCAGCGCGGCGGGAGTGCCGGCGGTGTAGACGCCAAAGCCTGACTTCATCACGACGTCACCGGCCGCGAGCAGTTCCATGTCGCCCCTGCCGGTGCGCAGTACGCTCCACGCCGGCGTGCCTGCGCGCTTGCCGTAAGTGGTCACTTCGGTCTGCGTGCCGCCGCCGGCGCAGTAGGTGGGCGCGGTGCTGCAGAACTCGTCTTCGGTCATGCCAAACATCGCGGCGAAGTCCTTCGCAGGAGTGCCTGCGTAGGACTCGTCGCCCCAGTAATCCAGCGAGCCCTGCGCGGCCACCTGGCGGGGTGCCGGGCCGCAGTAGTCGGCCGACATCGCGCAGAACTCGTCTTCGGTGAAGCCGAACATGTCGGCCAGCTCCGCGATCGGACGGCCTGCATAGGAGGTGTCGCCGATCCAGTCCAACGATGCCTGCTCGGTCAACGCGCGATCCCCCACCCAGATGATTTCCGTCTTGACCGTGCCGATCGAGCCCTGGTGGGTATCGGCCAGCACCACGCTGCCATCGCGGCCCCAGCGCCGGCTGCGTGGGTCGGCTGCCCCGGCATCGGCGCCGGCAACAACGGTCAGGTCCCAGGAGGTGGTGCCCTCGGCCAGCATCGGCGCCAGCGCCCAGTTGCGCCCCTGGTTGCCGCCGGCATCGGCCGGCCTCAGATTCACCGGCGCGTCGCCGGGCAGCTCCACCTTGGTCAACGACGGGATGTACGCGCCCACCTTGAGCGCGACTTCGCGTGCCAGGCGCAGCGCAACCGGCAGCACCGCGCCGGCGGGCCACTCCTGTGCCGCCATCTGTACCGCACTGCGCAGGCGGAAGCCGGCTCCCAGCCGCGCACCGGCCGCCAGCATCAGCGGCTCCTGCAGCACGGTGCCCGCGGCCAGCGTCTGCCCGGAGTCGGTGGTCACCGCCGCACCCAGCACCGTGCCTGCAGGCAGCCGCAGGTTCTGCGAGATCACCATCGGCGCGGGCAGCACGGTACCGACCGGAAGCGTTACCGATTCGACCGGCACGTCATAGTTCAGGCGGGTGCCGGCCTGGAACTCGGTGCCGGGCTGCAGCTTCACTCCGTCCACCGGCACCACCAGCCCACCGCCAAAGGGGGTGTGCCCCGCGCTGCCATTGCGACCCTCGTACAGCTGCCAGCCGCCCTCATCCGGCGTGGACGGCGGCGATGCGAATCCATCGTTGATGCTGCCGTAGACGTTGATGTTGCCTTCGGCGCGCAGCACCAGCGAGGCCGATTCGCCGAAGCCACGCCGCGATGGATCGGCGCGGTTGGCATCGGGGCCGTAACGGTAGCCGGACAGATCGATGTCGCCGGCGATGGTCAGGTCGCCGTCCGGGTTGGCGTCGCTGCGCCGCGCCAGCACCTGCACGCCGGGACGAAGGCGGACATCGCCCAGCGCCCGCGTGCGCTGCTGCAGATCCGCGTTGCCCAGCGCACCATCGATCCAGGCCACGCTGTGCGGATCGACCACCTGGTCCAGCCACTGCTGGGTGACCAGCTGCGCGCGGTTGCCGCGCACGTCAGCGGTGGTTGCCAGGGGCGCATCGTCGTAGCGGCGAACACCATTGAGCTGGATGTCGGCCGCGCCATCGATGCGCAGGCCGGTGGCCGCGGCAATCGCCGCATCGTTGCTGCCCAGCCGCGGCACATCGATCTTCAGCGTGCCGCGCGGGGTGCCATCGTTCTGGCCAGGACGTCCACCGACGGCAACGTCGCTGCCCGCACGCAGGTCCAGCTGCGCCGCGCTGCCCAGGCCGACGGCACCCTCGGCGCTGCCCAGCGTGATGGTGGCCCGGTTGGGACTGTCGATGATCTTGCCATGGCTGTCCACGCGCAGGCCGGTACCGTGCGCGTCCAGCGTGCCGTCCACCTGCAACTGATCGCGGGCGTACAGGCGGATGCTGCCGACCTGCTCGCCGCTGGCATCGATGCGGCCGGCCACGGTCAGGCTGCCCGCATCGACGCTGATGTCGACCCGGCGCGCCTTCACTTCGTCGCCGATCTGCAGATCGCCCTCACCGATCTGGAAGCTGCGACCGCCGACGACGCCGCCGGCAGTCAATCGCTGGTTGAGGCCGGCGAAGTCCTGCAGCTGGCGTGCCCGCACCACCAGTTCGCCACCGTCATAGGGCACCAGCGTGCCACCGGCATCGTAACGACCAGTGGCGGCACCCTGCAGAACACCGGCCAGATCGGCTCGGCCGGCCATTGCGGTGACCGTCAGGCGTCCGCCGCGGTTGTTGCGTGCGGAAACATCGATGCGGGAGGCCGCATCGGCGCGGATGTCACCCGTGTCGCTGGACAGCAGGACATCGCCGCCCCAGCTGAACTTGTCCACGTCGTACAGCGAGACCTTGCGTCCGGCCAGATCCAACTCGGCCCGGCTGCCAAGCGTGATGCCCTGGCGTGCGTTCGCCGACAGCCGTCCGGACGCCAGCGCGACCGTGCTGTCCAGCGCGATCCGGTTGGCGTCGATGCTCAACTCACTGCCCAGTGCATCGCCACCCGTCTTGCCGGCGCCACCCAGCAGGCGGAAGTCGCCGCCGGTGCGCACGCGCAGCTGCGCGGCGGGATCGGCGGCCAACAGCGGTGTATCGATACCGAGGTTGCCTCCGCTGTACTGCCACCCCTTGTCGGCCAGATAGTCGCCACGCTGCTGGAATACGTCCAGCGTGCCCTGCGCGGAGAACGACAGCTGCTCCGAGGCACTCAGGTTCAGCGCACTGAAGCCAAGCACCTGCCGGTTCGCAGGTACTTCAGAGCTGGGACGGCTGAATGGCGCCCGCCCCAGCTGCAGCTGCCGGGTGACGATGTCCAGTTGCCCGGCCCCGAGCCGGTCCACCATCGGCTCGGCCGGCGGCACCGTCGCGTCGCTGCCCGGCGCCTGGCCCGCCGCCAATGAGCCGTCCCAGACCAGCGTGTCCACCAGGATGCGCGCGCGGTCGGTCGCCGCACCGTAGCCGCGGATGGCCTGCGCACCGAGCACAAGCGTCTGCAGGCCACTGCGGCCGGTGGCACTGTCGCGCGCATCCAGGTCGACGCTGCCGAACACGTTGACAGACTCCCGCGCGACCAGGCTCAGCGTGTCCAGCGCCGGCGCGCCGGTCGCATCATTGCCGCGCAGCAGTTGTTGCAGCACGGACTGGTTCATGGTCATGCCACTGGGCAGCGCTCCGGCCGCAGCGGCCTGGGCGATCGCTTCGGCACTGCCGAGGTTCAGCGCCGCCATGCCCAGGCCGAGCTGGCGGGTGCCATAGCTGGCCGAGTCGCGCATCTGCAGCGCGCCATCGGTCGCTACCGCGATGCTGCCATCGGAAACCAGCCGCGTCTGGCCGTCGCACGCCGCCTGGCATCCCCCGATGTCGATCGCCACCGGACCGGCCTCCACCCCGGTGGTGCCGGTGATCAGGTTCAGGCGCTGGTTGGACACCGCCAGCAGGCCGCCGGAGACCTGGTAAGGCAGGGTCGCGCTGGCATTCGCGTTGGCGGATGCGAACGGCAGTGTATCGAGGGTCGCGCCGGCCTCGACCAGCACGCCACTGCCACCGGAGGCCGCTGCCACAAGCACTTCCGGCGCGTTCAAGGTGACGCCGGAACGGATCGCCACGCTGCGCGCCTGGCCGGTCACCGCCACCTGCGAGGCCTCCTGGTTGAACTGCCCGCCGATCATCATCCGCGCCGGCAGGAAGGCATTGAGCGCGTCGTCGCTGAAGGTGGCGCCGCGATCACGCGCCTGCGATGGCGCACCGCCATCGACGATCTCCAGTGAACCGACCGCCGGGCTGGCCAACGTGGCTGCCAGCGTGCCGCCTCGCCCGTTGTCGGTGGCGGCGCCGAACCGCGCGGTGCCGGCGAAGCGGATGGCAGGCGTGTCTGCACGACCTGCGCCTTCGCCCAACGCAAGGGTCAACCCGAGCGCATCGATGGTCTGCCAGCCACGCGACTCGCCGCGGCGGTCGGCCACCGATTGCGCGAAGCTGTTGTAGGAGGTTTCGTTGTAGCCCGAGTGCCGGCGTACCACGGCCGCGGGAGTCAGCAGGATGTCGGTGAGCAACGGCGAGATTGCCGCGCCCAACGCCGTGCGCTGCTGGCCGGACACACGCCAGGTGCCGGTGCCGGTCGCAATCGGTTGCACGATGCCGGAGGTGCCGGTGGCGCCCAGCTCCACCCGGAATGCGCCGGGCTGCAGCGCATAGCTTGCCGGCATCAGCGTGTAGGTGCCGGCCGCCAGGCCGGGCACGCCAGCCGGCACGGTGATCTGCTGGCCCACCGCCGGAGCTGCGAACCCTTCTTCGCCACTGGGGGCGAATGCCCCGGCGCGTCCCGGTACGATCGCGTACACCGGGTTGCCCGACGCACTGAACCCGTAGCGCGGGTTGGCGTCGGCCAACGCCGTTCGCAGGACGTCGACAGAGCCACCGCGTCCTGACACGAAGGCGGCGCCGGTCAGCTCACCACCGCCGGACATGTCCAGCAGGGCCGCCGGCGCCACCTCGATCTCGTTGGCCTTCAGTGTCACCCCCATCGAGGAGATACCGGCCGGCGTCAGCGAACCCAGGCTGCGCGTACCGACCCGCCAGTCAACACCATCGACGGTGCCACCATAGGGCAGCGACAAGCCGGCGCCACTGGTCGAGGTTACGCTGCCTGGCAGCAGTTCCACCCGGCTGCCGACGGTTCCGTTCTGGATCAGGCCACCCAGCTGCAGCGTGCCCATCGGCGCCTGTACGTTGCCGCCCTGCTGCACCGTGGCGGCCACCAGGCGAAGCGTACCCAGCGCCGATTCCGGCGCCGGCTTCGTGGCCGCACCGGTGCCGTGGATGCGCAGCACGGCATCCGGATCGGACCAGTAATCAGCGGTCTGCACGGTCTGCGCCGACGCGCCGGCCACCAGCGTGCCGACCGCGCCTGTGGTGGGATACAGGCGCGCAGCGGTCACGTCCATCGAACCAGCCGTCATCAACGCGCTGGTGTTGCCACTGCTGGCAATGCCGTTGGTCAGGCGCACGTCACTGCGGCTTTCCAGCGCCACATGCTTGAAACCCGGCAGCCAGGTGACGTCGCGGATGTCGATCAGCCCGGCCTGCACCGCCAGCGCGTGATCTTCCGGCCCGGACGAAGCGACCGCGGCGGTGCCCTGCAGGTTCTCGCCCGGCATCTGGCGCCAGCGTGCCTGCGCCAGGCGAACGTAGGGCGCACTCAGTCGCAGCCCCGACGATGACCCGGCATCCACGGCCATGCCCAGGCTCGAAGTACCCTGGCCGTGGATGCGCAGGCTCTGGGCCAGGCGCAGGTCGACGTCGCCGACCGCGCGGATGTCACCGAACACGGACAGGTTGTCGAAACCGCCAGCCTGCAGCTGCTCGACCGACAACGCGGCGTGGCCATACTCCAATGCGGCCGGCAGTGGCTGCCCCGGTGCGCTGTGCTGGCTGAGGGTGATCGCACGTGACCGCAGTACCTCCTCGCTGGCGCCACGTGCATGGATGCTGCCGCCAAAGGCCAGCCCCAGGGTGCCGCCGCGTGCGCCGGCACCACCGGCGGCCGCGTCCATCCCGGCGTCCAGGTACAGCGCATTGGCCGAGCGCAGCACGATCTGCCCGCCATCGCTGTCCACGCGGACACGGCCCTGGCCGTCGACGTCCAGCTCGGCCGACGCACCCCGCGCCCGCAGGCGCGCACCGCGTTCAACCACCACGAAGGCTTCCGGTGGTCGGTTGTCGACGAACGCTGTGGTCTCCCAGTCCAGCGCCCCGCCAATCTCGATGCGTCCACCCGCGCGCACCTGCCCGCGCAGACGGCCGCTGGAATCGGGCAGCGAAATCGCGTCTGCATCGGCATCCAGCAGCGCGCCTTCGGCGAAACGCCAGGTGCGTTCGGTGCGCTGCCCGGCGTACAGCGCGTTCTCCGGGCGCACATCGTCGATCAGGATGCGTCCGCCCTTCGCGCGCAGCGTGCCTTCAACATCGATGTTGCCCGCACCAAGCAGCGAGATCGTCTGGCCTGGATCGACCGCCATCAGTGCATCCTTGCCGACCCGCAGGTCACCGCCCACGCTGTTGCGCTCCGAACGCAGGCTGATGCTCGCACCCGCGCGCTGGCTGACGCGCCCGCTCGACGGATCGGCGCTGTACAGCGGTTCGTCCCACGCCGCCAGTGCGGACGCCCGGTCGGTCGCCATCGGCGCGTCCTGGGTCAGGCGCAGGCCTGGCAGGGCAGCGACCAGCCGCGCGCCATTGGCCACCTCCACGCCGTGGTGGCCATTGATGTCGTACTGCGCGAAGCCACTGCCGAACAGGCCGGGGTCCAGTCGCAGCGCCGCGCCCGCCAGGTCCGCATCGCCCACCCGCACCTGGCCACCGGTCCCCAGCGAGAAAGAACCACCGCCCTGTCCTCGACCACTGAACCGGCTTCCCTCACCCAGTTGCACCCGGCCACTGCCATCGGTCGTAACCGTACTGCTGTTCGCCTGCAGGCTGACGCTGCCGCCTTTGCCGATATGGGCCTTGCCGCGCAGGTCCAGCGCAGCACCGGCCTCGACGTCAACCGTTGCCTTGGCGCCCACGGCCACGTCATGACTGTTGCCCAGGCTCAGGCGGCCGCCATCCGTCCAGGCACCGCTCGCGTCGCGCGGCATCGCCAGTGAGGCGTTGCTCCATTCGCCGGAGAGGTCGATCCGCGTGCCGTCGGCAATGACGGTGCGGGCGCGGCCATCGTGCAGCAGCGCCGTCGGCCGGCCCTGGACATCCAGCAGGTTGCCCGCCGACAACTGGCCGCCGGCAATGCCGATGTCGCCTGCCAGCTCCACCTCGCTGCCGGTCAGGTTGAGCTGCCCGCCGGCCTGAAGCCGAAGGCTGCCGTCGATGCGGATGCGATCGGCGGTCGCCAGGTCGATCCGCCCCCACTGCTGGGCACTCAGCTCTGCGATATCCAGCCACACCGTGTCACGCCGCTCCTCGTTGACCGGAGCCGCCAGCGACCACGCCGTCTTCGTCGGAGCCTTGTCACCCAGGCGCACATCCGAGCCGAACGCACCACTGCGGCCCTGGCCGTCGTAGCGCCCCAGGTACAACTGTGCATTGCGCGCGACCGCCGTCTGCGCCTGTGCATAGCCATCCAGCGCGGCATCCGGCCTGCGGTTCTGCTGCGCGCCCTGGAAGGTTGCAGTCTCAACCTTTCCATCCAGCACCGCGGTCGGTGCGGAGACGATCAGCCGTCCTGCATCGCGGCCGACCGTGTACCCGTTATCGACCCGCTGCGCCGCGAATACGATCGGATCACGGAAGGTCTCGGTGATGCCCCAGCGTTCCTGCTTCACTTCATGGCCGCTGTACAGGCCATCGAACAGCATCTCCGCTGGCGCCTCATCAAGACGGTAGACCTGGCCATCAACGCCGCGCACCCAGCTCTGCCGGACCACGCCGCTCTGCACATCCAGGCTGCCGCCGGCAAGGTTGATGCGTGAGCCACCCTGCGTGATCACTTCCCTGCCGCCCAGCAGGACGGTGCCTCCCTGCGCAGCCCATTCGCCGATCGAGTGCCCCTGGTTGTCGAGGTAGCCCCCCACTTCCAGCAGGCCGCCTGCGGCGTACCAGCGCTCACCCTCGTAGCCCCCGGTACCGGCCGGAACGTGGACCAGCCTGCGGCGGTCGACCCAGACTTCGCTGCTGGTCAGCTTGCCGCTGTCGCGGTTGTCCAGGGCATCGCGCAGTTCGTTGCCCTGCACCTTGACCTGGACATTGTTGCTCTCCATCGACACCCGCACGCCCACTGCGCCGGACACGTCCACGCGCGCGGCATCGTCCACGTAGCTACGGGCCGCCGCATCGGCGATGATCTGGCCGCCCGTGGCAACCGTCAGCGAATCCGCGCTGAAATGGATGTTGCCACCCGAGACGATCTCCACCCGCGACTGGTCCCGGCGATCATTGTGCTGGGACAGATTGTCGAAGGTTGCCGAACGCGCGCCAGCGCGGATCGCGTCCTGCTCGGCCGATTCCTTGATTAGAGCGTCGCGCTGCGTATCCAGCACCGTGGTCTTGCCATCGTCCTCGATCAGCACCGCCGTGGTGGCTCCGTCAGCAAGCGTGACGCTGCTGCCTGCATCACTGGCCGAGGCCAGAAGATGCACGGTGCCGCGCTGTGCAAGCGTGGTGCTGGCCACGGCCACACCGGCCTGCTCGACGCTGCGTCCGGCCAGGGTCACGTCACCCTCGAGTGCGCGCAGCAGACCGGTATTGCGCACGCTGCCAGCCGTGCTGCCAGCGATGAAGCGCGGCGCGATTTCATTGCCGCGGGTGGTGGAACTGGTGTTGGTGGCCGTACCCACGCCGCGCCGGATCACGAAACTGTCACCTGCTGCGAGCTGCACCTGGCCCTTGCGCGCTTCGATCTGGCCAGCATTGTCCACGCTGTGCCCGGCCAGCAGCACGTAGCCACCGCCGCGCGTCGCACTGGTCGGCTCATGGGTCGCGATGCGGGCGCCCCGCTCCACCATGACCTTGCCGAATGCATCGCTGAGCGCGCTGCTGCTGGCGTCGGGGCTGTACAGGCCGTTGTCGCGGAACTGCGCATCGCTGATCCGTGCTGCAGCCGCCAGCAGATTGCGTACATTGACCTGGCTGTTGTTGCCGAACACCACGCCGTTGCGGTTGGCCACGAACACCGTGCCACTGGCCTTCAGCTGGCCCAGGATCTGGCTGGGCCGCGCCTGCGGATCGTTGACGCGGTTCAGTACGGCCCAGTCAGGGTTCTGCAGGAAATTCAGCGTGGTGTTGCCGCCGATGTTGAAGGTCTCCCAGTTCAGGATCGCCTTGTCCGCGGTCTGCTCTACCGTGACCTGCACCCTCCCGTCGCTGCCCTGCGACTGGATCGCGTCGCGCGCATTGAGCCAGCCACGGGTCAGCGGGTTCTGGTCGACGCTCAGGCCGTCCTTGCCGAGGCCATCGGCAACGATGAAGCCAGCCTCGCGGTGCGCCTGCCGGGCCTGTTCCTGCAGGCGCTGCTGCAGGGCAATCGCCTGTGCCGCAGTGCCAAGATTGTCGATCGACTGCTGCAGCTTCTGCCGTGCCGCATCCTGCTGCTGGGCCGGCAACTGGAACTGGATCGGCACGCCGTTGGGCATCCGGCCACTCTGTGCCGCGCTGCCCTGGGCCGCACCCCGTTCGGCGAACCAGCCCGGAGTGAACGCCTGCTGCGCCTGGCTGGCCGGGGCTACCATGCTCCCCAGTGCGACCGCGATGGCCCACGCCATCGGATGATTGCGGCGCATCGACGCGGTCGGATGAACAGCGGACGGGAGCGGGTGCGACATCGGAACCTCATCAACCTGGTGGGCCGCAGCTGCGGCGACGATCGGGGAGGCACACGCAACGCATGCCCTGCCACTGATAGACGGTTCACGCGAGACGAAGCCGACAGCCAAACGCTGCAACAGCGGCACCGTCGCGGAAATGGCGACGCCGGCCCAGAGGCCGGCGTCGGGTCAAGCAGGATTCAACCCGTGCTGCGGATTACAGCGGACGGCCGATGCCGGCGCAGGTGCTGGGGTTGTTCAGGCCGGCAGTGCTGCTGGCCAGCACGAAACGGTTGCGGATCGCATCGCGCCAGGCCTTGGTCAGCGGGATGAAGCCGTGGTCGGTGATCGACTTCTCATACGCGACGGTGTAGGTCGCCGGATAGTGGCGCGCCAGGAAGCCGCGCAGGCTGGTGGCGACGCTCGAATCCTTGTAGCACTGGCCGATCACCAGGTTGGTGTACCCGGCGATCGGATAGCCGGCCGACGGGTTGCCGAACACCGGCACCCAGTTGGCGGGGTTCTCTGCATCGGTGCCGGTCGGCGGAGCGACGGTGTCCAGGGTGGCCTGCACGCTCACCTGGTCCGGCGAGAAGCCCTTGACCTTGGCGACCTTGGTCGCATCGGTCAGGTTCGGGATCACGTCCGGGCCAACGTAGCCGATGCGGCCTTCAGCCGCGTAGACAGTGTTGTACAGCGAGGTGCCGCCGGTGGCCGGGGCGGCCACCAGGAACGCCGGCAGGTTGCCGTTGGCATCGCGCTTGTACAGGTCGGCGAAGGTCGACTTGATGGCGAACTTGCCGCCCACCAGCTTCGAGGTGTCAGCATTCTCAGCGGCACAGGCCGCGGTCAGGAAGCGGCTGAACATTTCGCTGGTGCCGCTGCTTTCCGCGCGATACACCACCTGGATCGGGCCGCTGCGGTTGGCATCGATGGTCGACCAGTCGCTGATCGCGCCCGAGAACACGCCGCAGATCTGCGCCACGCTCAGGTTCACCGCCGAACCGGCCTTGTTGAACGGGATGGTGACCGAGGTGGCCACCGACGGCACCTGGATCAGCGCGCCGTAGCGGTTGGCATTGGTAGGCTGGTTGAAGTTGGTGGTGTAGGTGTTCAGCTCGGTGCCGCTCAGTACCGAATCGCTGCCGGCGAAGTGCACGGTGCCGGTGGTCGAGAACAGCAGCGAGTTGTTTTCCAGGAAGGCCTTCTTGCCGGTGCCCGAACCGGTCACGGCGTAGCTGAAGTTCGCCGGCAGGATGCTGTCGGACGAACCCTTGTAGAGGTCGGCCGGCAACGAGGCACCGCCGCCGGTCACGGTCTGCGCCGAGGCGGCGCCCACGGTAGCGAGCAGCGCGGTGGCAACCAGCGCGGCCAGGGTCTTGCACTTGTTCATGATCTTCTCCTGAAGGGTTTACTGCGAAGGGAAACACCAAGGGAGGAACGGTCACTACACGCCTGCTGCCGCCGAGGGCCTCCCAGCCCACTCTGCGGCGACGTGTCCATGCTGGTCCGCGCCGATGACAGGCCGCTTAAGAAACCTGTGGAAGATCGGAAAAAGGTGTGGAGGATTGTGTGGAGAATCGAAGACGGCGACCGGGTAGAGTCGACTGTGCGTCGACTGGTGCACGGAGCGCTGGTCCTGTCGAAGTGTGCTTGGAAGCAGTCGACTCTACCCGTGATGCGCGTTGCGCATCACTGCACCAGCTGGTTCATTTCCATGATCGGCATCAGCACCGCCAGCACGATCGTCAACACCACGCCGCCCATCACCAGGATCATGGTCGGTTCCAGCAGTGCGGTCAGCGCCATCGCGCGGCGCTCGATCTCGCGCGAGATCGTCTGCGCGGCGCGTTCGAGCAGTGGCGCCAGCGAACCGGTTTTCTCGCCGCTGGCCACCAGATGCACCAGGATCGGCGGATAGACCTTCTGTACCTTCAACGCAGCACCCAGTGCCGCACCTTCGCGTACGCGAGCAGCCACATCATCGGCACAGCGCGCCAGCAACGCATTGCCAAGCGTCTGCCGCGCCGCTTCCAGTGCACGCAGCAGCGGGACACCGGCGTCCAGCAGGATCGCCAGCGTCGAGGCAAAGCGCGCACTGTTCACACCCAGCACGAAGCGCCCGACCATCGGGACCCGCAGCAGCATCGCGTCCCAGCGCAGGCGCAGTTCCGGCCGCCGCAATGCCAGCCGCCAGGCCACCACCAGCGCAGCCATGCCCAGCGCTGCCCACACGCCCCAGCTGCGTACGAACGCGCTGGCGGCCAGCATCACCTGGGTCAGCATCGGCAGCGTCTGCCGTGCCTGAACGAACGCGGTCACCACCTGCGGCACCACGTAGCTGAGCAGGAAGATCACGATCGCCACCGACACCAGGCTGATCGCCGCCGGGTAGATGAAGGCGGTCAGTACCTTGGCCTGCAGCGCATTGCGCTCTTCGATGTAGTCGGCCAGGCGCTCCATCACCCGTGCCAGATCGCCGGAATCCTCACCTGCACCCACCAGCGCCCGATAGATCGGCGGGAAATCGCGCGGCCGCGCTGCCAGCGCCACGGTCAGGCGCTGGCCGGCACGCACGTCGGCGCGTACTGCGGTGAGCGCCTGGGCCACGTGCGGGCGTTCGGCCTGCTCGATCACCGCACTCAAGGCGCCTTCCAACGGCAGGCTGGCGGCCAGCAGGCTGGCCAGCTGGCGCGTGGCCCAGGCCAGCTCGCTGGCAGACAGCCGCCGGGCAGCCCAGCCACTGCCGGCACTGCGCGCCACGCTGACCTGCACGGGTGTCAGCCCACGACCGCGCAGCAACTGCCGCGCACCGCGCGGGCTGTCAGCGTCCAGCTGGCCCTTCTCGATGCGGCCCTGCGCGTTGGCGGCCTGGTAGTCGAACAGCGCCATGCAAGCCTCAGTCGTCGCCGGTGACGCGCAGGATCTCTTCCAGCGTGGTCACCCCGCTGTCGACCCAACGCTGGCCGTCCTGACGCAAGGTCCGCATGCCGGCACGCCGCGCCGCCTCGCGCAGTGCAGGTTCACCCTGCCCTTCATGGATCAGCGTACGCACGCGATCGTCCACCACGAACAACTCGTGGATGCCGGTACGCCCCCGGTAGCCGCTGTTGGCACAGGCCGCGCAACCCACCGCGCGCCATACGGTACGGCCGTCCCCATCCACCTCGGCACGCCGGCATTGGGTGCACAGCCGCCGCACCAGCCGCTGCGCCAGCACACCGCGCAGCGACGAGGCCAGCAGGAACGGTTCCACCCCCATGTCGGCCAGGCGCGTCACTGCCGAAATCGCGTCGTTGGTATGCAGGGACGCCAGCACGCCATGGCCGGTCAGCGACGACTGCACCGCAATCTGTGCGGTCTCCAGGTCGCGGATCTCGCCGATCATGATGGTGTCCGGGTCCTGGCGCAGGATCGCGCGCAGCGCGGTGCCGAAGCTCATGCCGATGCGCGCGTTCACCTGGATCTGGCCGATGCCGGCGAAGTCGTACTCCACCGGGTCCTCCACGGTGAGGATGTTGCTGGTGCTGCTGTCGAGCTGGCCCAACGCGGCGTACAGCGAGGTGGTCTTGCCACTACCGGTCGGGCCGGTGACCAGCACGATGCCATGCGGCTGCCGGATCAATCCGGTGAACGTGGCCAGGGTGTCATCGGCCATGCCCAGGCGCTGCAGCTGCAGACGGCCGGCATCCTTCTCCAGCAGTCGCAGCACGGCGCGCTCGCCATGCCCGGTCGGCACCGTGGAGACTCGGATATCCAGCGGACGCCCACCCACGCGGATCGCGATGCGCCCGTCCTGCGGCAGGCGCTTCTCGGCGATGTCCAGGTGGGCCATGATCTTGATGCGCGATACCAGCGCTGCGTGCAGTGCGCGCCGTGGCTGCACCATGTCGCGCAGCGTGCCGTCCACCCGGTAGCGCACCACCGAATGGGTCTCGAACGGCTCGATGTGCAGATCGCTGGCGCCATCACGTGCGGCCTGCGCCAGCAGCGCGTTGATCATGCGGATCACCGGCGCATCATCCTGCGCGTCCAGCAGATCGGTGACTTCCGGCATGTCCTGCATCAGCCGGTCCAGATCGACTTCGCTCTCGGCGGCACCGACCACAGCAGCGGCGTCGCCGCCGTCACGGTACTGCTCAGCCAACCGCTGCTGCCACATCGCGGCATCCAGTGCCTGGAAGGGCAACGGTCCATGCCGGCGGCGCAGTTCGGCCACAGCCCACGCTGCGGTATCGACGGTACCCAGCAGCACAGGCTCACCGCCAACCTCGGACAGCATCACCCCATGGCTGCGCACCCAGGCGTACGGCAGTGACGCGGCGGCGCTCACGGTCCGATCACCAGTTCCGGCGTGTAGCCCAGCCCGCGCAGTTGCTGCAGTGCCGGATCCAGCGTCGCCGGGTCGCGCGGCAGCCGCACCCGCAGGCGCTGGCCACTCTCGCCCGGCGTCGCCTCGGCATAGGCCTGCAGGCCCAGCGCCCGCACCTGCGCCACGCCCTGGCGGGCACGGGTCGGGTCCAGCCCCTGTGCGAACTGCACCAGCTGCGCATCGCCGTCACCGGCCGGATACAACGCTGCCAGGCTGGTGTTCTGCAGCGGCTGGCCCTGGCCATCGCGCGCGTTGCCCTGGCCGAGTACAGACAGGTCCTGCGGTGGCAGCTGCGGTGCCGACAGCGCCGGCAATGCCCAGCTCTGCACCGGTTGCGCGCCAGCCTGCGCGTTGCGCATGTAGTCATAGCGGTCGCGGGTCAGGCGCTGGCCGGCGGCCGGGTCACGCACCACGTGCGGACGCAGGAACACCATCAGGTTGGTCTTGGCGCGCCTGCGTGTGTCGCTGCGGAACAAGGCACCCAGCACCGGAATCTTCCCCAACCCCGGCACCGCGTCACGGCCATGGCTGACGCTGTCTTCCAGCAGGCCACCCAGCACCATGATCTGGCCATCGTCCAGCAGCACGCTGGTATCCAGTGCGCGCTTGTTGGTGATGATGCCGGCCGTGCTGTTCGCGCTCTGCGCATCGATGCTGCTGACTTCCTGGTAGATGTCCAGCTTCACCGTGCCGCCCTCGGAAATCTGCGGGCGTACCCGCAGCTTCAGGCCCACGTCCTCGCGCACGATGGTCTGGAATGGATTGTTGCTGCCGCCGCCACCGTCGGTCACGTAGCGGCCGCTCACAAACGGCACGGTCTGCCCGACCATGATGCTGGCCGCCTCGTTGTCCAGCGTCATCAGGTTCGGCGTGGACAGGATGTTGGCACCGCCCTTGCTCTGCAGCGCGTTGGCCAGCGCCTTCATGTTGAGGATCTGGCCGACGCCGGGCAGGTTGATGGTGCCGTCGATCACCCCGATCTTCAGGCCATCCTTGGGCAGCACGTCCAGGGTGGTGCGCGCGGTGGTGTTCAGCCCGCTGCCACCGCTGGTGCCGCCGAAGTGGGTGCCGCCGAAGGTGCGGCCATTGCCCAGCATCCACTGCACGCCCAGTTCGGCCGCGTCGGTCTGGTTGACCTCCACGATCAGGCTTTCCACCAGCACCTGTGCACGGCGCTGGTCAAGCTGGTCGATCACCCGTCGCAGGTTGCGGTACACCGGTTCCGGCGCCGAGATCAACAGCGTGTTGGTGGCCACGTCCGCCTGCACCGAAATGCCGTTCTGGCTGAAGCCGGTGCTCCCGGCGTCGATCGGGTCGCGGTTCGGATCCAGCCGCTGCGATTCCAGCGCATTGCTGCCGGTCCTGGCCTGTTGTGGCTGCGACGGCTGCGCCGGTGCGGAACGGCTTGCATCGCCAGGCAGTGGCGTGATGCCTTCATTGCTGCCCACTGCCGGCGCATCGCTCTGCCCCGCAACCACGCCGCGCAGCACGCCGGCGAGCTGATTGGCCTGGGCATTGCGCAGGTAGACCACATGCAGGTTGCCGGACTCGTCCTGCGCGCGGTCCAGCTTCTCCACCAGCTGCCGGGCCAGACGGGTGCGCCCGGGACTGCTGGAACGCAGCAGCACGCTGTTGCTGCGGGGGTCGGCCATCACCACCACCTTCTGGCTGGGCTCTGCGCCCTGCGCATCCAGCAGCGGCGCGACCATCGCCGCGACGTCTACGGCGATGCCCTGCTGCAGCTTCACCACATCGGTGTCCATGCCGGCCGGCGTGTCGACGCTGGCGATCACCCGCGCGATGCGCTCCAGGTTGTCGGCATAGTCGGTGATCACCAGAGTGTTGTTGCCCGGGTTCGCCGTGATCGGATTGTCCGGGCTGATCATCGGCCGCAGCACCGCCACCAGCGCGGCGGCGTTCTCGTAGCGCAGCGGAAAGGTGCGCGTGGCGACCTCGCCTCCTGCACCGCCACTGCCCACCCGGCCACCGAGCAGCTTGGCGTCGGCCTGCGGCACCACCCGGCTGACGCCGCCATTCTCGACCACGGCGAAGCCGCGCATGCGCAGCGCGCCCAGCAGCAGCTGATAGGCCTGGGTACGGCTGACCGGGCCATCGGAGACCACCGTCATCTTGCCGGTCACCCGTGGGTCGACCAGGAACTGGCGGCCGGTGAACCGTGCCGCCATCCGCAGCACGCCACCGATATCGGTATCCACCAGGTTCAGCTGCACCGGCTCATCGCGTGTGTCCTGCGCTGCCACCGGCGCCGGCACGTGGGCCATGCCCACGATCAGGGCCAATGCAGTACTGCAGGCAAGGCTGCGCATCGCCCTCATGGATGGGCACCCGCAGTGGCCACCATCACGATGTTTCCGGAAATCCGTGCCGCCGGCATGTTCGCGTCCCCTGTGCGTGTCAGTTGCAGCTGCTGCAGCTCGATGGCCGGGTCGGCCAGCAGCGGCAGCAGCCAGTTCCATAGCGCATCGGCGGGCACCGCCTGCACCTGCAGGTGCCAGCGCCCGTCGCGCGCTTCGATATGCAGGCCGTCGGCAAGGCCGGCGGTCTTGATTCCATCGCGCAGCCCAGGAAGTGTCGGATGCTGGCCCTGCGCCAGCTGCTGGCGCTCACGGACGCGCAGCAGCGGTGCCAGTGCGCGCGACTGCGCCTGCAGCCGCGGTAGCTCGGCCTGCCAGTGCGTGCGCTGCTTCAGCAGTGGCTCCAGCCACAACGACCACAGGCCCGCCACCAGCAGCGCCACCACCATCACCCACAGCATCCGCCGGTCGCGCGGTGGCAGGCGTTGCCAGCGCTGCTGCAGGCCGGCCAGCCCCCCGCCCAGCCGCAGGGTGCGGGCCGTCACTGTCCCGCTCCGCTCACCCGCAGGCGCCCACCGGCGTCGCGCGCCAGCAGCAGGCCCTGCACCTGCAGCGCCTGCTGCCAGTGCTCAAGCCGCTGCGGATCGTCGGCCAATGCCTGGGCATCGGCATCCAGCTCCATGTCGAGCTGGCCGGGCTGGTAATGCAGGCTGCGCACCTGCCCGGCCAGTTCCGGAACCGCCAGCAGCGTGCTGGCTACCTGCCGTTGCAACGGCGGCAACGGTGGCGCCGGTGGCGGCACCGCCAGAGCACGCCTTGCCTGCAGCACCGGATCCACCACATCGGTGATCTCCGGGAAGCGTGCGCTGAACTGCCGCGCCATGTCCTGTTGCAGCGCCTCGCCCTCGATCCGCCAACGCCAGACCTGCAGCTGCAGGCCGAGCGCGGCCAGCAGCACTGCCGCCAACGCGAGGCCGATTGCCAGGCGTGGCGCTTGCCGACCCGCACCGGGCAGCGGCAGTGACCACCCCGGCAGAGGGCCACATGCCTGCCGTTCCTTCATGACGGCGGTGGCCGGCAGGCTGTCCGGCCACGCCGGCGGTACGCTGCCGATCCATTGCACGGCCTGCACGCCGGCCTGTCGCAGGCGCACGGCCAGCGCCTGCATGACTGCACACGCATCACGTCCGCCATACCACTGGACGAAGCCCCGATCGCGCCCGCTTCGCACCAGCAGGTGCTCGCCGCTGACCTGCAGCGTGGCCTGTCCGTCCTGCCAGGGCAGCAGCAGGGGCGTCGGATGGAGTGCCTGCAGCTGCAGTCCGCACGAAGCCAGCAACTGCTGCGCCTGCAGGACCGCCTGCTGGCCGAGCCAGGCCACCGGAACCGTGCCGTCAGCCGCCTGCGCACCGTGGGCCAGCGCGACGTCCTGCAGGTCATCCAGCAACATCGCCTCCACCTCACCCTGCAACGCCAACTGCAGGCGGCGCCCGGACAACGGTGGCAGCTGCAGTTCCAGCAGGATCAGGTCGCTCGGATCGAGGCAGGCATGCACCGCAGCCCGCGGATGCCGCAGACCCAGCGCCGCCAGCGTGGCGCAACCGTGGGCCAGCACCTCGCCCTTGTGCAGCTGCGCCCAGTCCACCGCGCTGTCGGCGTGCAGACCCTCAAGCGTCGGCAGGCGCACCCGAAGCTGCCCGTTCATGCGCCGATCCTCGTCCACACGCGTTGCACACGCACGCCATCGTCGCGGTACTCGCGCCAGAGCAGCGCGCGGAAATCAACCGCGCTGCCGTCAGCCTGCACCCGGCCGACAGCCAGGAACCACTCGCTATGGATACCCAAGGGAAGTACCGCCATCTGTTCGTTGCTCAGTTGGAGTCGGTTGGCGATGTCGCCGCGATTGAGCAGCCAATGGCCAGCGTCGCGCTCACCGAGCAGCGCCTGCAGCCGTGCCGGCTCGACCGCAGGCGTCACCGCCTGCAGAACGCGCAGGTCGCTGGTGTTGGCATTGACCAGGGTCTGTGCCGGCAACACCACGGTGCGTCGCGCCAGCGCCTGCAACGCCACCGGATCGGCACCCGGCAGCGCCTGTTCGATCAGTGATTCGCGCGGCAGCGGCGCCTGCGCCTGCATGTCGCCATCGCGCAGGCGCGCCTGGATGTGGTCCGCGGCGGATGTGCAGGCGCCCTGGCCCAGCCCCTGCCCGGCACACAACGCGATGAACGCGCGCCGCGCCTCGGGGTCCGGCCTGCCATGCGCAAGCAGATTGCGCAGGTTGAACATCGACTGCGCATCGACCAGCTGCAGCTGCACCGGCAACGGCGCCTGCAGCTCCAATGGGCGCGCCCAGCGCCCGCTGCGCACCGTGGTCAGCTGTTCCTTTGCATCCTCACGCAACTGCTGCGCCGCACGTTCCAGCGTTGCGTCCACGGCCATGCGTACCTGTGCGCGCAGCTGGTCACCACGCAGCGCGCGCAGCTGGGCCGACTGCCGGGTGAGCAGTGCAGTGGCAATCACTGCCACCAGTGCCACCACCAGCAGGGCGACGATCACCGCCATGCCACGTTGACGGACACTCGAAACAGACCGCATCCGGGCTGACATCGGCCTGCCTCACAGCTGCCACGAGCCGATGTCCGCGTTCCCGGCGTCGCCACCGGGCCTGCTGTCCGCACCCAGCGAGAACACATCGATGTCGCCATGTGTGCCAGGCACCTGATATTGGTACGGGTGGCCCCACGGGTCGTTCGGCAGGCGATCCAGATAGGGCGTGACCGGCATCGCGCCACTGCCCTGCGGCGGCTTCACCAGCGCCTGCAGGCCCTGCTCGGCGCTGGGATAGCGACCATTGTCCAGCTTGAACAACTTCAGCGCCTGCATCAGCGCCGCGATGTCCTGGCGCGCCGCCACCACGCGCGCCTGGTCGGGACGGTCCATCAAGCGCGGCACGATCAATGCCGCGAGAATGCCGATGATCACCACCACCACCATGATCTCGATCAGGCTGAAACCCTGCTGCCGAGCCCTGCGACCACCCACCTGCCTTGCCATTGTTCCGCCCTCGTCATCCTGGAAGAGACCGCTGCGCCATGGTCAGCGGTGCATGTGTCAGTACGATAAACATCCGCCGGCAATTCGCTGCGCATGTGCCTGGGCGGGCGCCGGCGCAGCCGGTCCGCGTGCCGCCTCGAGCAGGTGTGGCGGCACACTGGCCAGCGTTTCGTCGATGCAGCCGCGCAGCAGCGGAAGCGCGCACGCCTGCAACAGGCGCACGCACTGCATCGGCGACCACGCGGTGCCATGGTCGAGGCCGATGAACGTGCGGTAGGCCTGGTGATAGCGCAGATCGTCGTACACGCGCTGCGCACTGTTGAGATCACGCACGACCACCAGCAGGGCCGCACGTTGCAGCAGCCGCGCATCGCCTGCGTCAAGCGGCAGCGCGTTCATGGCTGCTTCGGACCACGGCCGCAGCTGCAGATCAAGGGCGTGCCGCAGCGCCGCCAATGGATGCGCGCTGCTGTCCAGTGCCGCCCAGCGCGCGGCATCGGCCCAGGCATCACTGGACAGCACCCAGACCCACGAGTGTCCGTAGCGTTGCACATTCAAGGGCGTGTGCCGCGCCTGCTCCAGTGACCGGCTCAGGTGGCGATCCAGCTCCAGCATGCTGATCCTGCGACTGTCTGCCATCTTCGTCGCCCGTGCTCCGCGACGCGTGGTGCGTCGTACTCTGGAGAAGACGTCAGCAAGGCAGGTGAAGCGACAGCGCGAATGCCGCTCTGTGCGCTGGGTGGTGCTTCATCGGCAACGTCATCGCAGCGTCATCCGCCTGCAGGCTTCGCGCTGCAGGCGCGGTGCGTCACCCCCGCAGCGGCGGGCCAGTACCGCCACGTCGCTGCGCGCGGCGAACGCGACCAGCGCGTCTGTCATGTCCACGTCATCGCACCACGACGCCATCGCAATGCGCACCGCGGGCAGCTGCCAGCCGTCCATCAGCCCGCGGGTGCCCGCCACGAACCAGTGCCACAGCCGATGGTGCAGCACCTGCTCGTGCAGCAGCGCGAGATCCCTGATGCCATGCATGTCCATCAGCAGCAGTGCGCGTGCCAGCGCCGCAGGCGGCAACACACCGGTTTCAGCCAGCGGCAGCACCTGCTGCTGCAGGCGCAACAGCATCGCCAGCGGGTGCGACTGCGGATCGAAGTCCAGCAGCACGGCCTGTTGCTGCCACTGTGCGTCCGATACCACGCATACCCATGGCGAGCCGTAGCGGTGCACCATCAACGGCCGTCGCTGGGTGGTTTCCAGCAACGCCGACAGATTGCGGCGCAGATCCAGCACACCGATGGTCTCGTTGCGCATCCTTGGCGTCTCCTTGCTTGCAACAGCCCTGCGCGGCGCGCACGGCCAGCGTCTTCACCTAACCAAGGACGGCAATGCCACCTGGAAAGCGACGCAGATCCAGCGACATCGTCAGTCGCAGCTGCTCCAGCGCCGCATCCGGATCATCGATGCGGAAGCGGCCGCTGACCGGGGCGCGCGCCAATGCCGATTCACCCAGCAGCACCTTGCCGCGGCGGTAGCGGTTGATCTCCTCCACCACCTCGCGCAGCGGCGCCCGGCGGAACACCAGCATGCCTTCGGTCCAGGCACTCACTTCCGAGGCCACGGCTTCGGCCACCACGCCACTGAGGCGCTCGTCGTACCGGGTCTGCTGGCCCGCCTGCAGCTGCAGGCGGCCCTGCGGGTGCTCGATCCGGGCGCTGCCCTGCAGGCAGGTCACCCGTACCTGGCCGTGGGTGTTGCGCACGTCCAGGCGCACCGCCCCTTCATCGGCAATCACGCAGCCCGCCCCTGCGAACAGGGCCAGGCGCAGGCCGGCCCGGATCTCGATCGCGGCCTGGCCCTGCACCAGCTCGAAGCCTTCGCCCTCCGTGTCCGCACGGCGGCGCAGGCTGCTCTGCGTATCCAGCTCGATCTTCAGCTGTGGCGAAGGTGCGATCTGCAGCCGTTCACCGGTACCGGTGTGGAAGTCGGCCGTCATCGCCGTCACCGAGGGCCACAGCCCCAGCGGCGGACGGATCGCCGCCACCACTGCCAGGCTGGCCGGGGCGGCAATCGCGGCACCCAGGAAGGCACGCCGGCTCCAGCGCTGGGTCGGCGTCGGCACGACCGGTTGGCGTGCAGCGGCAGGCAGCTGCTCGCCGGCCAGGCGTACCTGCTCCCATTGCCGGCGCGCACGGCCGAATGCTTCGCGATGACGGGGATCAGCCTCGCACCACGCGCGGAAGCTGCGCCCGTCGGCCGCAGTAGCCTCGCCCGAGGTCAGCCGCACCACCCACGCGTGCGCCTGGCGCTCGACGGCATCCAGCGGGCGTTGCGGGTGATCGTCAGGATCCATGGGGGCTCATGCCGGACCCGCACGCTGCGGGGTTCTGCTCGGCGTCAAAGTGTAGACGGATGCCGCCGCTCAGAACCGCACCTGGCGCCCCTGCCCGCTGCGCTCGGCCAGGTAGTCCTGGGCCGCCTTCAGCTCACGCTGCACCAGCCGCAGCGACACGCCGAGGTGATCGGCGACGTCACGCTGCTGCAGGCCATCGACGCGGATTGCCAGCAGGATGCGGCGACGCCGCTCGGGCATGCGCTGCAGCAGGCCCACCATGTCCTCCAGCGCGAAGTCCAGTTCGGCCGCCTGCGCCGGCCCCGGTGCCGGGTCGGCCATGTCCATCAGCGTCTCCACCTCTTCCAGGCTCAGCAGGCGATGGTCGGCACGTTGGCGGTCGATCACGGTATTCATCGCCATGCGCAGCAGGTAGGCCGCAGGGTTCTGCACGGCGTCCAGGCGGTCACGGCGCGCGCTCAGGCGCATCCAGGTGTCCTGCAGCGCGTCACCGGCCAGTTCCTCCGATCCCAGCTTGCGCACCAACCGGCGCTTCAGCTCGTCGTAGGCCCCCAGAAGGTGGTCCATCAGGTCAACTGCGCCAGCCGTACCGTTGCTCATGTTCGAATCCTTGAAGTCATGGAAGGGGCGCGCGCCCGCCACAGTCGTGGTCGGTGCCGGAAGGACGGATCTGCAGGGTCACCGGCTGCGCCAGCGCGGCGGCCTCGGTCGCCAGCACCAGGCCCTGCAGCGCCTGCAGCAGGCGTGCATCGCGGCGGGCACTACCACTGCCGGACAGCAGCTCGGGCTCGCTCACCCGGCCCGCGCCGTCGATGCGGAAGCGCAGCGTCGCGGCGTAGCGGCCGGGCGCGATCTCCGGGTCGTCACAGAACGCCGCACGCAGCCGCTGCTGCAGCCCGCCATAGCGACGCCGACGTTCGGCCTCGGGAAGTTCGGCGCCAACACCGGGTTCGGCGGCCGAGGACGTGCCCCGGCGCAGCACCACGCGCTGCGCGCCGATCACCTCGACCTCGATGCCGGAGTCCTGCAACAGCACCTGCAAGGCAGGCAGCGGCTCCAGGCTGGCGCGCAGCGCATGGCTGCTGCGGCCCGCGGCCAGGTCGCCCGGGTACATCACCGACCACCCACTGATGACGCTGAAGCGCTCGACCGCCTGTTCCAGCGGTTGCGCAGGGATGTCGTAGGCATGAACTCCGTCCTGCCCGGCAGCGGCAGAGGACAGCAGCAGCCACGCGACGATGGCCACCTTCCAAGTTCTGACCGCATGGTGTCCATTCAGCCCCCTGACGTAGAACACATGACCCTCGGCAGCGACAGCAGCTGCAGTGGACGCGCACCAGGACCAGCACCCCGGCCCGCGCGCGACCCGCAAGCGGGCTCAAACCGTAGCGGGGCCACATGTCATTGCGATGACCGCCGCCTACAGCCGACGTGAAGCCAGTCACCCATCAGGAATCAATAAATCGAACGGACCACCTCATCCACGCCTGGGGTCAGAGCCCGTTGCGCAGCAACGGGATCCGACCCCGTGCCGGCCCAAACGTGTCGACCAAGGTCGACACCCACCAAGAGCAGTTCATGCCGTTCCGGCAGATTGCGGGGAACTGTCGAAGGCGGGGTGGGTCTGGTTGCAGGGGCGTCCGCGGCATGAATGCCGCGGCCAAGCCCCCATGGAAGGGTTTACGGCGTCCCCTGCAACCGGACCCACCCCGCCATCCAACGGAATGCACGCTGTTGCTTCGGCTGTTGCTTCGGCTGTTGCTTCTGGGGTTGCCGGCCAGCGGCCGGCACTACCTGCGGGTGCCGGGCGCCACCCGGGCGGAAACCCCCGCCCTTCACAGCGGCAGCTGGGTCGTCTGCTTGATCCGCTGCATCGGAATCTCGGTCTTGGTGTTCTGCACCCCGGCGATCCGGTTCAGGTGCTGCATCTGGAACTGCCGGTAGGCATCAAGGTCGGCCACCGCCACCCGCAGCAGGAAATCGCAGTCACCGGCCATCAGATGGCATTCAAGCACTTCCGGGAAAGACTTGATGCTGTTGATGAAGTGATTGGTGGTGTCCTCGTCCTGCCCGCGCAGCCACACGCGGACGAATACCGTGAAGCCACGGCCCACCTTGGCCTCGTTCAACAAGGCCACGTAGCGGTCGATGTAGCCGCCTTCCTCCAGCAGCCGCACCCGACGCAGGCAGGCCGACGGCGACAGCCCGACCAGCCGGGCAAGCTCCAGGTTCTGCAGGCGGCCGTCGCGCTGCAGGGCGTCGAGGATACGCCGATCGAGGTTGTCGAGCTGATACTGCATGGGATTTCGCCCTTGTCACTTTTGGCCGCATGAAATATCAATCATCCAGAATCCAGTGGCATCAACGCAACCCGATTTCGCGATCGGACCGCTAGCATGGGCCACCCCCACCTCGTTGTGCCGTTCCATGGACGCCCGTACCACCCTCCCCCTGCCCGACACCTGCGATACCGCGCCGCGTGCCGAATTCCTGCGCGGCCTGCGCGCCGCCGTGCCGGTGATGATCGGTTTCATTCCCTTCGCCCTGGTGCTCGGCGCGCAGGCCGCCCAGAAAGGCCTGAGCGCACTGGAAGTGCCACTGATGACGGGCCTCAACTTCGCTGGCGGCTCGGAGTTCGCCGCCGTCGAACTGTGGACCTCGCCACCGCACATCGCGCTGATCGTGGCGATCACCGCACTGGTCAACAGCCGCCATCTGCTGATGGGCGCCAGCCTGGCCCCACTGCTGCAGCACCTGCCGCGCCGCCGGGTGCTGCCGGCCCTGTTCTTCATGTGCGACGAAAGCTGGGCGATGGGCGTGGCCGATGCGCGCCGCCGTGCGCTCGGCTTCAGCCTGGCCTATTACCTGGGCGTCTCCGCGGGCCTCTACACCGTCTGGGTGGCCTGCACCGCGCTGGGTGCGATCGTCGGGCCGCTGCTGGGCGACATCCACGCCTACGGCTTCGACATGGCCTTCCCCGCCGTGTTCCTGGTGCTGCTGCGCGGCATGTGGCAGGGCATGAAGGCCGCGCGCCCGTGGCTGGTCAGCCTGGTCGTGGCCGCCGCCACCTATCTGCTGATCCCGGGTGCGTGGTACGTGGCCAGCGGCGCATTGGCCGGCCTGGCCGCCGCCTGGCTGCTGGCGGAGGACGCAGCATGATCTTCAACGGCCTGATCCACTGGTCCTCGGTGCTGACCATCGTGCTGATGGCCGCCGCCACCTACCTGACCCGCATCGTCGGCTTCCTCGCGCTGCGCAACCGCACGCTGGGCAAGCGCGCGGTGACGGTGATGGAAGCCGCGCCGGGCTGCGTGCTGATCTCGGTGATCGCTCCGGATTTCGTCGCCGACAAGCCCGCCGACCTGGCCGCGCTGGCGATCACCCTGCTGGCCGCCACGCGGCTGTCGATGCTGCCGACGGTGCTGATCGGCGTGGCCTCGGCCGGGCTGCTGCGCTACCTGATGGGCTGACTGCGGTGCGCCGGGCAAAGGCCCGGCGCTGGCCAGTCATCGCAGCACCGCCTGTACGCGCGCTGCCGTCAGGCGCTGCTGCTGGCCGCAAGCAGGCACAGGCTGCGCGGCGGCAGGGTCCAGGCACCTGCTTCATCCGGCTCCAACGGCGTTTCGTCGGTCTGCAGCAGTACGCGCCGGAACGACAAGGCTTCATCCGACACACTGAACCGCTGCGGCTGGTCTCCGGCGTTCAACAGCAGGGCCAGGCTGACATGCCGCCCGGGCTCGCGCAGGCCGCTGTCCGGGCTGCGGCCGTCCAGCACGATCAGCAGCGCACGCAGCCCTGCGTCATGCCAGTCCGCTTCCTCCATGCTGCGGCCGTCAGGATGCCGCCAGTCGATATCGCGCAGGCCCAGCGCTTCATCGTATTCGCCGCGCAGGAACCGGTTCCTGCGCAGCAGGCCATAGCGTCGGCGCAGCGACAGCGCCCGGCGTACGAACGCCACCTGCGCCTGTGCAGCCGGCGATGCCGCACGCTCCCAGTCGATCCAGCTCAGCGGGTTGTCCTGGCAGTAGGCGTTGTTGTTGCCCTGCTGCGAATGGCCGAACTCATCGCCGGCCAGCAGCATCGGCGTGCCCTGCGCGAACAGCAGCGTGGCCAGCAGGTTGCGCATCTGCCGCGCACGCAACGAGAGGATCGCCGCATCATCGGTGTCGCCCTCCACACCGTGGTTGCTGGAGAGGTTGTGCGAGTGGCCATCGCGGTTGTCTTCGCCGTTGGCCTCGTTGTGGCGATCGTTGTAGCTCACCAGATCGTGCAGGGTGAACCCATCGTGCGCCGTCACCAGGTTGATGCTGGCCGAGGGCCGCCTGCCATGATGTTCGAACAGGTCGGCCGAGCCGGTGAAGCGCGTGGCGAATTCCGGCAACTGGCCGCCATCGCCGCGCCAGAGCGCGCGCACCGTATCGCGGAAGCGGTCGTTCCATTCCGCCCAGCCCGGCGGGAACTGGCCCAGTTGATAGCCGCCCGGGCCGATGTCCCATGGCTCGGCAATCAGCTTCACCTGGCTCAGGATCGGGTCCTGGCGTACCGCATCAAGGAAACTGCCCGAGGCATCGAAGCCATGCCGCTCGCGGCCAAGGATGGTGGCCAGGTCGAAACGGAACCCATCCACCCGCATCTCGGTCACCCAGTAGCGCAGCGAGTCCATCACCATGCGCAGCGCGCCGGCATTGGTCAGGTCGAACGTGTTGCCGGTGCCGGTATCGTTGATGTAATAGCGGCGATCATCGGCCAGGCGGTAGTAGCTGGCATTGTCGATGCCCTTGAAGGACAGCGTAGGGCCCAGCTCATTGCCTTCGGCGGTGTGGTTGTAGACCACGTCCAGGATCACTTCGATGCCGGCACTGTGCAGCCGCGCGACCATCTGCTTGAACTCGGCCACGGTGCCCAGCGACAGGTAGCGTGGCTGCGGCGCGAAGAAGCCGATGGTGTTGTACCCCCAGTAGTTGCGCAGCCCGCGCTCGAGCAGCTGCTGGTCATCCACGTAGGCATGCACCGGCAGCAGCTCGATGGCGGTCACCCCCAGATGGCTGAGGTGGTCGACCACCGCGTCGTGGCGCAGGGCAGAGAAGGTGCCGCGCTCGGCCTGCGGGACATCGGGGTGCTGCATGGTCAGTCCGCGCACGTGCGCTTCGTAGATCACGGTCCGGTCCCAGGGCGTTGCGGGTGCACGTTCGACACCCCAGCTGAAGGCCGGATCGATCACCGCGCAGCGTGGCATGTAGCTGGCGCTGTCGCGGCGGTCGAAACTGAGATCGCCATCGCGGTGGCCCAGGGTGTAGCCGAACAGGTGCGGCGCCCACTTCAGCTCGCCGACGATCTGCTTGGCGTAGGGGTCCAGCAACAGTTTGTTGGGATTGAAGCGATGCCCCTCCTCCGGCGCATACGGGCCGTGCACCCGATAGCCATAGCGTTGCCCGGGCCGCACGTCCGGCAGGTAGCCGTGCCAGATCTCGTTGGTGTACTCAGGCAGGACGATGCGCTCGACTTCACGGTTGCGCGCATCGAACAGGCACAGCTCCACCCGGGTGGCATGCCGCGAGTACAGCGCAAAGTTCACGCCCAGCCCGTCCCACGTCGCGCCCAGCGGGAACGGCCGGCCTTCGCGCACGCGCGAGGTCTGCGTCCACTTACGGCTGGCCATCGGTGCCCTCCTCGCCGCGCGCCGCGGCAATCTCGGCCTCCACCAGGCGCTCGGCCATGTGCCAGTGCCGCTGCTGCTGATCGTCCGGGCGCCCCTCCGCTTCCCAGATCTGGTGGGCCAATGCCTCAATCCGCTGCCGTCGTTCCCTGCTGTCCATCCCTACCTGTCTCCTCGTTGATCCATATCGCCAGCGGGCTGCCAGCCAGAAGCCTGCCCACGTCCGCGGTTGCGTTGAAATGTTCGATGCGCCCGTCCAGGAGGTTGCGCATGGGGCCTGTCGGCAGACCGTGCAGTGCTACGCCGGTGCCAACGTCGTGCGCGGCGTGCAGGCTGGGCCCAGGCACGGCGGCGGGCGAACCCCGCCGCACGATCACCAGCAGCACCTGCGCCTGATGCCTGCGCGTGAACGCCAGCCACGGCGAGCGCGCAGGCGCGGACAGCGGCTGCAACTGGCCATGCAGGAACAGGTGCGGGTGCCTGCGGCGGCACTCCAGCAATTGCCGCAGCAGGAATGCCTTGATGCCACCGTCCCGCCAGTCTTCCAGCAGCGCGGGCCACCCGCGCGTATCGCGCAGCCACGCCTGCCGCGCTGGATAGTCCACGGCACGCCGGTTGTCCGGGTCCACCAGGCTCAGGTCCCAGCCTTCGCCGCCCTGGTAGAGGTCGGGCACGCCGGGCAGGCAGTGCTGCAGGCACAGCTGCGCCAGGCCGTTGCAGGCGCCGGCCGGCGCGATGCGCGCCACGAACGTCGCCAGCGCCTCGCGCACCGGCTGCAAGGGCGCTGCGTCCAGCAGCGCGTGCAGCCACTGCGCGGCGGCCTCCTCCACGGCCACATCCGGGTCTGACCAGCTGCTGACCCGCTTGCCCTCGCGCAATGCCTTGGTCAGCCATTGCACCATCCTCGAGGCGAAGTCGGCGCCAGGGGCACCGTGCATCGGCCATGCGGCCACGAGCGCCTGCCACAGTGCGTAGGCCTCGGCACCCGGCAATGGCATCGGCGCGCCGGCGCGGGTCAACATCCGGTTCCAGCGCCGCACAGCGTCCCGCCATTCGAACGTGCAGGTACTGAGAACCGCCAGCCGTGCCCGGCTGTCGGCGCCGCGCTTGTGATCGTGGGTCGCAAGCGCAAGCAACGCCCTGGGATGGCGACGCAGGCGCGCGGCGGCGTGTTCCAGCAGCGCGCGCCCCTCCATGCCCAGCCGCTGCGGATCACTGCCGACGTCGTTGCGCGAGAGCAGCCTGAAATAGCGATAGAACCCGGTGTCTTCCACCGACTTGGCATTCAACGGCGCGGCCAGTTGACCGAAACGCGCACGCAGCACGCGCTCGGCCTGCGCCTCGCCGGCAAGCGCTGCCAGCAACAGGTCCAGCGCCGCGCGTGCGGCACCGTCCAGTGCCTGGCGCGCTGCGGCGGAAGCGTCCGCCAGCGCCTTTCGTTCACCCGCCCCCTGCAGCGAATAGGGCCGGTAGGTGCGGTAATGCCCCAGCACGGAAGCCAATGCGCGGGCCAGCGCAGCCACTCCGATATCGGCTTCGGCCAGCCGCGCCTGCAGGACCTGCTGCGCGCTGCGCAGCAGCCGCTGGAAGTCGGCATGAAGGCCTTGGCGCAGCAACATGGCGCGGGCGTCCTGCTGGATCCGGTCGAAGCTGCGCGGGTCACCGCCCAGCGCCTGCCACGTGCGCGAGAGCGCGGGTGCAGCCGCCGGATCGTGCAACCAGGCACCGGCCTGGTCCATGAAGTCATAGCCGGTGGTGCCGTCGCAGGCCCAGCCGTCGGGCAGCTGCTCGCCCTCGGCCAGTATCTTCTCCACATGCAGGCTGACGGCCTGCGGGTCACGACCGCCGGCCGCGCAGGCGGCGTCGAGCGATTCACGCAGGCGCTGCAGGTACGCGCCCGGGCAGGACAGGCCATCCACGTGGTCGATGCGCAGGCCGTCCACCCATCCCTCGCGTACCAGCCGCAGCGGCAGCGCATGCACTGCCTCGAACACATCCTCGCGCTCCACCCGCAGCGCGGCCAGTTCGTTGATATCGAAAAAGCGCCGGTAGTTCACCTGATCGCCGGCCGTGCGCCACCAGGCCAGACGGTAGTGCTGCCGCTGCAGCAGCGTGTGCAACCGTTCAACGCTGCGGTTGCAGCGTTCGGCCCACGCCGGCCACTGCGCGGGTTCCAGCGGATGGCTGCGCGGCGACAACGGCAATGCCAGGCCATGGTGGCGCAGCACGGGCCGCGCGTTGTCCACCACCACGCGCACCACGCCGTCGCGTACCGCGTCGTGCAACGGCCGGTCCAGTACCGGCAGCCAGAGCCGGCCCTCGCAGCCCGGCGCCTCCCACTCGATGTCAAACCAAGCTGCGTGCGGGCTTCGAGGCCCGTGCATCAGCACATCGCTCCACCACTGGCTGTGCGGGGACGCCGCCAGATGGTTGGGCACGATGTCCAGGATCAGGCCCATGCCGTGCGCGCGCGTCACTTCCGCCAGCTGCCGGAAGCCCGCTTCACCGCCCAGTTCCGGATTGATGCGAGCCGGGTCGATGCCATCGTAGCCATGCGTCGACCCGGGCACCGCCGAAGCGATCGGTGACAGGTAAAGGTGGCTGACGCCCAGCGCGGCGTAGTACGGCACCTGCGCGGCAGCCGCCCCGAGGTCGAAGCCTGCGTGCAGCTGCAGGCGCGCGGTGGCACGCAACCCCGTCATTGCCCGGCCCTGCGGCGCGTGGCACTCAGGCGCGCCACGCGCGCATCGGCCGCGTCAGCATCCCACGTCGGCGGCAGGCGGCGGCGCCAGTTGGGATGGCCGCCGACGGTGCCTGGCAGGTTCACCTGTGCGCGACCGCCCAGCGCGTCTTCCAGCGGCAGCAACGCCAGCCGGGACGCCGCGTGGGCGACCAGAGACAACGCCCTGGCGTCCAGCGGCGCGCCCTCGCCGCCAACCACCGCAGACAGTGCCTGCGCGTCGCTGGCACGCGCGCGCAGTGCCGCTGGCAGATCCGCCAGCTCACCCAGGCGTGCGCGCCAGCGCAGGTCACGCCCGCGCAGCCAACCGGCCAGCGGTGGCAGGTCATGGGTGGAGGGCATGGCCACTGCATCGCGGCGCCACTGCGGCGCCGGCAGGAAGCGCGCGCCGTTGCGGGCAAACGGCAGCACCTCGATGCCCAGAATGCCCCGGGCTGCCAGCCGCTGGCGCATGCCCGGCGGAACCACGCCCAGGTCTTCGCCGATCAGCACGCAGCGATGCCGCCAGGACTCCAGCACCAGCAGGTTGATCAGATCATCGAACGGATAGCGCAGGTACACGCCCTGCCCGGCGTCCGCGCCACGGGGCAACACCCACAGCCGCAGCAGGCCCAGGATGTGATCGATGCGAAGCCCGCCGCGGCCGGACATCACGGCGCGCAGCACGCGAAGGTAGGGGGCGAAGCCCTCGCGCAGCAACGCCATCGGTGACCAGCTGGTGATGCCCCAGGCCTGGCCGAGCGGATTGAACGCGTCCGGCGGCGCCCCCAGCTCAAGTCCCTGCAGCAGATCAGCACCCCCGGTGCGTGCCTCCACGCCCTGCGGCGCGCAGCCCACGGCCAGGTCGGCAATCAACCCGATCAAAGCGCCCTCGTCGCGCAGCGTGGCGTGTACCTGCGCCCAGCCCTGCTGTGCCAACCACTGCGCAAACGCATGGTCGTCCGCGCTGCCGGTGAACCGGTCGGCGGCATGCTGGCAATAGTGCCGCAGCGGATCGCCCTGCATGGCACGCCAGGTTTCGATCTGCGCGTGCTGCGACGGTGCCTGCGCTGCAACCCATTGGCGAACCTGCCGTATCCAGCGCCACTTCACTGCCGCCGAGTGCGGCCAGTCGATGCGACGTGCGGCAGTCCCCGCTTCCACCGCCGCCGCCAGCGCCTCGTCCCCGCCCAGCACGCTGTTGGCGGCATCGGGCAATACCTGCGGCAGGGAGACCTGCAGCGGGTCGAGCCAGCGCCGGTCGCTGGGCGAATAGGGGCTGTAGCCTGGGCCCGGTGGCATGCCCGCGTGCAGCGGGCTCAACGCCAGTGCGTCGCCGCCGTGCCGGTGCAGCAGCTCGCTCCATCGTGCACAGCCGGCACTGTCACCGATGCCGGCATCACCGGGCGCGCGCAGGCTGTAGACCTGCGCCGACAGGCCCCAGCCGCGCAGCGTGCCCCGCGGCCACCAGGCACGCTGTGGCGCCACCGCAACCGCCTGTTGCTGGTCGCCCCGGCGCCACTGCCAGTAACCCGGCTGGTCCGGCACGCGCCAGCGGCCCTGCGCGTCGGCACGGGCGGGCAACGCTGCGCCCTGCTCATCCACCCAGCACGCTGCGCCGGCTGCCTCCGGCATCACCAGCAGCTGTCCGCAGCAGGCCGTGCGCAGGCCAGCGTGCTCGGGCACCGCCTCGCACTGCAGCCCCTCCAGCACGGCGCGCAGCACGTCCGGCGCGACCTCGCGCGCGGCACCGGCCACGTCGGTCCAGCGGACCAGCAGGCCCGCACGGCGGGCCGTCTCCCGCACCGCTGCATCCGTATTCATGCGGCGACCCAGCAGGCCAGCACGCCGCCGCCTGCCGGCAGCATCCCGGCAGCGTCCGGCCCCACGACGTACTCGCCGGCCGGCACCGCATGCGCCACCGGCACAGGGCCCACGTTGATCGCGATCCACCATTGGCCCGATGGCAACTGCCAGCCCGCCTGCACCGCGCCTTGGCCAAGCACGCGCGCGCCCAGCGACCGCGCCTGCAGCAGGCCCGGCTGCAGATAGCGCCTGCGCAGGCCGAGGAATTCACCCGAGCAGCGCAGCCAGTGCTGCGACCAGGGATCATCGCCGGGCGGCGGCGTGTACGACGCCTGCAGGGTCGCCGCATCGTTCGGGTCCGGAATACGCGCGCGCGCGGCGGCGTCGGCAAAGGCGCTGAAACCAGCGAACTCACGTCGACGCCCTTCACGCACCGCCTCGTCCAGCGGCGGCGCGTAGTCGGTGAAGAACAGGAAGGGCGATTGCGCCTGCCACGGCTCGCCCATGAACAGCAGCGGGATCATCGGCGTCAGCAGGGTCAGCGCCAGCGCCGCGCGCAGCGGCGCAGGATCGGTCAGCATCGACAGGCGCTCGCCGAAAGCGCGGTTGCCCACCTGGTCATGGTTCTGCGCGAATACCACAAAACGCGCGGGCGACAGGTCGGCGCTGGGTTCGCCGCGGGGATTGCCGCGCAGGTCCGGTTCACCCTGCCAGGCGAATCCCTCGGCCAGGCAGCGCGCCAGCAGTGCTTCGGCGCGACCGGCATAGGCCGCGTAATAGCCTTCCTGCTCGCCGGTCAGCATCACGTGCAGCGCATTGTGGAAGTCATCGTTCCACTGCCCCTGGTAGGCGCCGCGCAGCCATCGCGCCTGGTTGCGCTCGTTCTCCAGCACCAGGTGCGCGTGCGGGGCCACCGCACGTACCTCATCGGCCAGCTGCTGCAGGAAACGGTCATCGTCAATGGCGTGCACCGCGTCCAGGCGCAGGCCATCGAAGCCGTAGTCGCGCAACCACATCAGCGCGTTGTCGATGAAAAAGCGCCGCACCCAGGGCTGGCGGAAGTCGATGGCCTCGCCCCACGGCGTGCCGCGGTCGTCACGGAAGAACCCGCGCGCGTAGTCGCGCAGGTGGTTGCCCTGTGGTCCGAAGTGGTTGTAGACCACATCCAGCAGCACCGACAGCCCTGCATCGTGCGCCGCTTCGATGAAGGCCCTCAGCGCTGCCGGCCCGCCATAGGCATGGGCCGGCGCATACGGGAACACGCCGTCGTAGCCCCAGTTGCGCTGCCCGGGAAACTGCGCGACCGGCATCAGTTCAATGGCGGTGATGCCCAGCGCGGCCAGCATCGGCAGTTGCGCGGTCAACGCCGCGAAGCCGCCCCCGGCCTCGATATGCACCTCATAGATCACCAGGTCCTGCCAGGCATGCCCCTGCCAGGCAGGCCGCGCTGCCTCCGTATCCAGCACCACCGCGCTGTCGCCGTCGATGCCGTCCGGCTGCCAGCGCGAGGCCGGGTCGGGCACGTCCTGGCCAGAAGGCAGGCGGAACCGGTAGCGGTCGCCATGCGATGCCGGTACTCGCAGCCAGTGGCAGCCGTCCGGGTCGCGCTGCATCGGCCGCTGGGTGCCTTGCAGGCACAGCGCCATCGTCCTTGCGCCCGGTGCCCACACGCGGAACTCCACCCCGTCACCGGCCACCGGCCAAGCGCCCAGGCGCGGGGCCACTGTGGTCATGCATCAACCTGCAGGTAGAGCGTGGACAGCGGCGGCAGCGTGAGCCGCAGCGACTGCGCGTGGCCGTGCATCGGCCTCGGCTCGGTATGCACTGCGCCGAGGTTTCCCGCATTGCCGCCACCGTAATACGCGCTGTCGGTGTTGAGCCGTTCGCTCCAGCGCCCCGGTTGCGGCACCCCGACCCGGTAGCCGTCGCGACGCACCGGGGTGAAGTTGGTCACCACCAGCAGGGTGCGGCCGCTGCCGGCAGGATCCCGGCGGATGAAGGCGTAGACGCTGTTGCGACTGTCGTCCGCCACGCTCCAGTCGAAGCCGCGTTCGTCGCGTTCGTCGCGATGCAACGCAGGTTCGGCGCGGAGCACGTTATTGAGGTCGCCCACCAGGCGCGACAGGCCCTGGCCCTCGTTGCTGGCCGCCCGTGCCCAGTCCAGTGCCGCATCGTGCGACCACTCATGGCCCTGGCCGAACTCGCCGCCCATGAACAGCAGTTTGCTGCCCGGGTGCGCCCACATGAAGCCGTAATACGCGCGCAGCTGGGCCAGCCGCTGTGCCGGCTCGCCCGCCATCTTGGCCAGCAGCGCGCCCTTGCCATGCACCACCTCGTCGTGGGACAGCGGCAGCACAAACCGTTCGGAGAAGGCGTAGACCAGGCCGAAGCTGATCTGGCTGTGGTGATGCGAACGATGGACCGGATCGCGCCCCAGGTACTGCAGGGTGTCGTGCATCCAGCCCATGTTCCACTTGTGGGTGAAGCCAAGCCCGCCCTCCTCCACCGGCGCTGTCACCCCCGGCCACGCGGTGGATTCCTCGGCGATCACCAGCACGTCCGGGAAGCGCTCCCGCAGCGTCTGGTTCATCCGCCGCAGGAAAGCGACCGCCTGCAGGTTCTCGCGCCCGCCCTGCTCGTTGGGTACCCACTCCCCCTCGGCACGGCTGTAATCCCGGTACAGCATCGACGCTACGGCGTCCACGCGCAGACCGTCGACATGGAAGCGCTCCACCCACTCCAACGCACTGCCGATCAGGTAGGCGGCCACTTCGTTGCGGCCGTAGTTGTAGATCAGCGTGTCCCAGTCGGCGTGCACCCCTTCGCGCGGGTCGGCATGCTCGTACAGCGCGGTGCCATCGAACCCGGCCAGGCCATGCGCATCGTTGGGGAAGTGCGCGCTCACCCAGTCCACGATCACTCCCACGCCGGCCTGGTGACAGCGGTCCACGAAGCGTGCGAAGGCCTGTGGCGTGCCATGGCGTGCCGTCGGCGCGTAGATCCCCAGCGGCTGATAGCCCCAGGAACCGCCGAAGGGATGCTCGCTCACCGGCAACAGCTCGATATGGGTGAAGCCAAGACCGGCCACGTACGGAATCAAACGGTCGGCCAGGGCATCCCAGTCCAGCGGCGCACCATCGTCGCTGCGCTGCCAGGAACCCGCATGCACTTCGTAGATCGACAGCGGCGCGCAGGTTCCGGCCAGGCGGCGGGCCGCCAACCAAGCATCATCGTGCCACTCCATTTGCCCAGCCGAAGGCACCCGCGATGCGGTCGCCGGTGGCAGCTCGGCCCAGCGCGCCATCGGATCGAACTTGTCGGGCATCACCCGGCCGTCGGCGCCGACGATGCGGAATTTGTAGCGGGCACCGGCCTGCACGCCCGGCAGGAACAGCTCCCACACGCCGGCGGTGTGACGCAGCCGCATCGGATGGCGTCGGCCGTCCCACCCGTTGAAATCGCCAACCACGGCGACCCGCTGGGCATTGGGCGCCCACACCGCGAAGCGCACGCCCGCAATGCCCTGCACCTGCATCGGCACCGCACCCAGCTGCCGCGCCGCATCGGCATCACCGGCATGGAACCGCTGCAGCAGGGCTTCGTCCAACAGTGGACCGAACGCATAGGCATCGTGCACCTGCTCCACGCCCTGTTCGAAATGCAGGGCAAGCAGCGGTATCGCCGCGTCACCGGCCGCGCCCTCGAACAGGCCGGGCAACGGGCCAGGGGACAGGCTCCAGCGCCGCCCATCGTCTGCAATCACCTCGACGCGCTGCGCATGCGGCACCAGCACGCGCAGCTGGCGTCCGCCTTCTGGCTGGCGATGCGGGCCCAGCCAGGCGAATGCATCGGCCGGGCGCGCGTGGACGAGGTCCTGCAGCGCCGGGGCGATACGCTGATCCAATCCCGTCTCCGTGATCGCTTCATCCTCCAGGGCGGCCAGATGCAGGCTGTCGTGGCTCATGCGGCCACCTGGCAGGTCTGCTGGTACAGGGCCAGATACGCGCGACCGGCCGCATCCCAGCCACCCGGCCGCAGCATGGCGGCGCGGCGCATGGCCTGCAGCAGGCCGGGCAGGCGGAAGGTGCGCATCGCCCGTTCCACGCAGCGGCGCAGGCCATCGGCATTGGCGCCGTGGAACAGGAATCCGGTCACGCCATCCTCGACGGTATCCACCAGCCCGCCGGTCGCGTGTGCGATGGGCAGGCAGCCGAAGCGCTGCGCGTACATCTGGCTCAGCCCGCAGGGTTCGAAGCGTGAAGGCATCAGCAGGAAGTCGGCGCCGGCAAACATCTGGCGGGCCAGCGCCTCTTCGAAGCCGATGAATGCGCCCACCCGTCCGGGGTAGCGCCGGGCCAGCGCCTGCACCTGCGCTTCCACCTGCGTCTCGCCGCCGCCGATGATGACCAGCTGGCCGCCGGCCGCCACGATCTGCGGTGCCACGTCGCAGGTGATGTCCAGGCCTTTCTGGTGCACCAGGCGGGAGACCACCGCGAACAGCGGTCCGGTCGACGGCGCCAGCCCGAACGCCTTGCGCACCGCATGCGCGTTGGTGGCGCGCCCGGTCCATTCGCCGATGCCGAAATGGGCCTTGAGGTGGATGTCGCGGCGTGGATCCCAGCTGGCGTCGATGCCGTTGACGATGCCACTCAGGTGTCCGCCGGCCGCCCGGCGCGCCAACAGGTCATGCAGCCCGCAGCCGTCATCCGGGGCGGTGATCTGCTGCGCGTAGCGCAGGCTGACCGTGTTCAGCCGCGTGGCATTGGTGATGCCGCCCTGCAGGAACGACATCTGCCCGTGGAAGTGCAGTTCATCCAGGTGTTCGGCCGGCACGCCCAGCACCGGCGCAAGCGCGTAGGGAAACAGCCCCTGATAGGCCAGGTTGTGGATGGTCAGCAGGGTCGGCACGGCTGTCCGGTCCCAGCGTACGTAGGCGGCAGCCATGGCCACCGGCCAGTCATTCAGGTGCAGCAGCTGCGGCGTCCAGTCCAGCCCGGCGCGCCCGGCCGCAATCTCCGCAGCCGCATGCGAAAGCGTGGCGAAGCGGACCGCGTTGTCTTTCCACTCCTGTCCCTGCCCATCCACGTAGGGCGAGCCCTCGCGCTCGTACAGCCCAGGCGACAGCAGCACGTAGATAGGAAGGCCGTCGGCCTGCACCGCCATGCCGATCGTGCACGCGGGCAACCCGGCTCGGGCGCTGACCCGCCCCACCGGTCGCAGCTGTGGCAGGCGCTGCAGAACCTCCGGGTAGCCGGGCAGCAGCACGCGCGAATCACATGCACCGCGCACCGCACGCGGCAACGCCGCGGCCACATCGCCCAGTCCGCCGGCCTTGATGAAGTCGGCCATCTCGGTGGCGACGAACAGCACGCGCTGCACCAGTTCTGGGAGATCCAACGGTTGCGAGTGGCCGCGGCGAGTGCCGATCGGCACGGGCGTGAGCGGAGAGATCGCAACGGGTGAAGCGGACTGGGCGGCGCGGGCCATGGGGATGATCTCGGATGCTTCAGGCAGACAGACGCCAGCGGCGCCCGGACGGGCGCTTGTGCTGGGAAGGAAGTCGACGCAGGACGTGGGGGACGTCAGCGAGAGGCTCAGGACGACAATAGCCCTCCATGCGATCAATCAACCGTGAAGCCATGGCGATTTCTTTGTGACAAGGCGTCATGAGCTCAGTACACATGACAGGCGCCCGCCTCCTGCCCGTGTCTCTCATGTAGAGCCGAGCCCGCGCCCGGCTGCCGGCAATCCCGTTTGCCCCGTGAGCCGAGCATGGGCTCGGCTCTACAGGGATTCTTCCTGCGACACCCGGTCGCAGGCCATCGAGCGACGCGCTTGACCAATGTCAAACCGCCCGCCGCCGCGCGGGCGTATTTCTATGCAGGACCCGAACACGCCGGCACTGCCGGCATCCACAAGGACCCTGCGATGAGCTACACCCCCGACAACGCCCAGCTGCTGAACGCCATGCAGAACGTCATGGTGATCTCCACCACCGACCTGCAGGGCAACATCACCTACGCCAATGACCTGTTCTGCACGCTCACCGGCTTCGCCCGCGAGGAACTGATCGGCCAGCCGCACAGCATCGTGCGCCACCCGGACGTGCCCAAGGCCGTCTACAAGGACATGTGGGACACCATCAAGGCCGGCAAGACCTGGACCGGCATCGTGCCCAACCTTGGCAAAGGCGGCGTGCTCTACGTGGTCGACACCACCGTGCAGCCGCTGTTCGACGCCGACGGCAACATCACCTCGTACATCAGCATCCGCCGCGTGGTGAACGACCTGATGCAGAACTACGACCTGGTCGAGTTCAGCAAGGAAAAGTTCGACGACTTCTACGAGGCCGCGTGAACGCTCTCCCGACCAGTACGCCCTTCAGCCGCCTGCTGGTGGGTTTTGCGTCCGAGTCGGGCAACGCCCGCGCCCTGGCCCAGCGCCTGGGCGCGGGCCTGCAGCTGCACGGGCCGCAGGTACTCCCGTTCAACGACATCGACGTGGCCAGTCTCGGCCAAGGCGATGTGCTGCTGGCAATCTCCAGCTCGTTCGGCGATGGCGAACCGCCGGCCAATGGCGAGCAGTTCTTCGAAACACTGCGCCAGATCCCGACGCTGCGCGGCCTGCGCTATGCGGTGTTCGGCCTTGGTGACACCGGCTACCCCAGCTTCTGCGGCTTCACCAAGGCGCTGGATGCTGCATTGAGCGAGCGCCAGGCCCAGCCGCTGCTGCATCGGGTGGACGCCGACCTGGGCTACGAGCAGTTCTTCCAGCAATGGCAGCCGGTGCTGGGCCAGGTGCTGGAGGGTGACCTCAGCGCTGGCCAGCACCTGCACCTGCAGGTCACCGCCTATGGCGAAGACAATGCCTTTGCCGCGCGCATCCTCGAACGCCGCCGCTTGAACAGCAGCGACCCGGCCGCGTGGCACCTGCAACTGGACATTGCCGGCAGTGGCATGGCCTATCGCGCGGGCGACACCCTGCACGTAGTACCCGGGAACGATCCTGCCCTGCTGCAGGCGTTGGCCACCTGGTACGGCGACACCGCCGCCGTGGCCGCCCTGCACGACCGCGAACTGCGCCTGCTGAGCAAGGGCGTGCTGCGCGAACTGGCCCGGCTGGGCGGTAGTGAGGCACTGAAGGGCCTGCTGAAGGTCAGCCAGAAGCGCGAGCTGGACGCCTACCTGCACGGCCTGGACCTGCTGGACGTGCTGCAGGACCACGCCACGCCGGACAGCGTGCCGCTTGCCCGGCTGCGCGAACTGCTGTCACCGCGGCTGCCGCGCGCCTATTCGATCGCCTCGCACCCGTGCGACGACCAGCTGAGCCTGTGCCTGCGCGAAGTGCGCTACACCCTGCGCGGCCGCGAACGCTTCGGCACTGCCACCGGCAGCCTGCTGCATGGAGGCGACCATGCCCGTGTGTACTGCCGCTCCAACCCCGGCTTCCACCTGCCCGATACCGGCGAGGCACCGCTGCTGCTGGTCGGTACCGGTACTGGCATCGCACCCTTGATGGGCCTGCTGCAGGAACTGCAGGCCAAGGCCTGCGAACGCGAAGTGCACCTGGTGTTCGGCGAGAAGCACCGCCAGCACGACTACCTGTACCGTGACCAGCTGCTGGACTGGCGCACGCGTGGCGTGCTGGCCGGCCTGCATACCGCGTTCTCGCGCGATGGCGCCGAAAAGATCTATGTGCAGCATGTGCTGCAGCAGCGCGGCGATGAAGTGCGCGATGTGCTGGCCCGCGGTGGGCATCTGTACCTGTGCGGCAACAAGCGCCACCTGGAAAGCGCGGTGCGCGAGGCCATCGATGCCATCGGCGGCGAAGGCCACTGGGACACGCTGCGCAATGAAGGCCGCACGCACTGTGAATTGTACTGATCCGTTGATCCTGTAGAGCCGAGCCCACGCTCGGCTGCTGTTGGCGTTGTCGCGCAGAGCAGCCGAGCATGGGCTCGGCTCTACAGGTGCAGGTCAACCGTCGACCATGCGGCCGTCCACCACGCGCGCCACCTGCTGGCCGAACATGGCCACATCCTGCGGGTCATGGCTTATCAACAGCAGCGGAATGCCGGTCCTGTCCAGCACGGTCTCCAGCTCCTGGCGCAGATGATGGCGAAGATCATGGTCCAGCGCGGAAAACGGTTCATCCAGCAGCAGCGCCTGCGGCTGTGTCACCAGCGCGCGCGCCAGCGCGGTACGCTGGCGCTGTCCGCCGGAAATCTGTGATGGCAGCAGATCGCCCACCGTGTCGATGCGGAAGGCGTGCAACCACTGTTCCACCGCGTCGAAGCGCTGGCCGATCCGCGGATTCAGCCATCCCTTCTGCAGCCCGAACGCCACGTTCTGGCGCACGCTCAGGTGCGGGAACAACGCGTAATCCTGGAACACGTAGCCCAGCCGGCGGCGCTGCGGCGGCAGATCCACAGCGGTGGCCGCGTCGAACAGGGTCTGCCCCTGCAGGCGCACATGGCCCTGGCCCGGCCGCAGCAGCCCGGCCACCGCCTTCAGGGTCAGGCTCTTGCCGGCGCCGGAGGGTCCGAACAGCACCACCTGCCGCTGCGTGCACTGCAGCGATACGTCCAACACGAAATCCTGGCCGGCCGCCTGCAGGCGACGCTGCACCTGCAGGTCAAGCCACATCACGCAGCTCCCGGCGACGTCCGCCCACCAACCGCGCAGCCAGCAACAGGATCACGATGCACACCACCGAGGTCAGGATCACCAGCGCATTGGCCTTGCCGTCCTGACCGGCCTGCACCGCCTCGTAGATGGCGATCGACAACGTCTGCGTCCGGCCCGGAATGCTGCCGGCCACCATCAACGTCGCGCCGAATTCGCCCATCGCGCGTGCAAACGCCAGCAACAGGCCGGCAAGAATGCCGCGCCAGGCCAGCGGCAGCGTGACGCGGAAGAACACCGCCGCTTCGGACACACCCAGCGTCCGCGCGGCCTGCTCCAGCTGTCCGTCCACTTCCTCGAACGCCGCGCGTGCCGGCTTGAACACCAGCGGCAGCGAAGCCACCGCCGCCGCAATCACCGCAGCCTGCCAGGTGAACACCAGGTTGATGCCGAACCACGACTGCAGCCACGCGCCGATCGGGCCGTTGCGACCGATCAGCACCAGCAGGTAATACCCCAGCACCGTTGGTGGCAGCACCATCGGCAGGGTCAACAGCGAATCCAGCAGCTCACGGCCGGGAAAGCGCCGACGCGCCAGCAGCGCGCCCAGCGCCACGCCCAGCACCAGGTTGGCCGCGGTGGCCCAGCCGGCCACCTTCAGCGACAATCCCAATGCACTCCAGTCCAGATCCATGCGTCAGGGCTTGCCGAATCCGTGCCGGGCCAGGATCGCCTGGCCCGGCGCCGAACGCACGAAGGCGACAAACCGCTTGGCCTCTGCCGGCTGCGCGCTGGCCCTGGTCACCGCCAGCGGATAGGCGATGCGCCCGGACACCGGTACCGCGAAGGCACGGCGTACCCGGTCCGGCATCGCCTGCGCGTCAGTGGCATAGACGAAGCCGGCATCCACTTCACCGCGCGCCACGTAATCCAGCGACTGGCGCACGTTCTGCGTGGTGATGATCCGGCCCTGCACCGACGGCCACAGGCCGGCCGCTTCCAGCGCGCCCTTGGCATAGCGACCGACCGGCACGCTGTCCGGGTTGCCCAGTGCGATGCGTTGCACGCCGGCACCGGCCAGGTCCTTCAAGCTGCGCGGCGCGGCCCTGGCCTGCGGCGGCGCCACCACCCACAGCGCGTTCACCGCGAACACCGCGCGGCTGCCGGCCGCCAGCAGGTCCTGCTGCTGGGCCTGGTCCATGGTGGCTTCATCGGCCGACGCGAACACATCCACCGGCGCGCCGCGGCTGATCTGCTGCAGCAGTACGCCAGAGGCGGCGAAGTTGAAATCGACCTTGGTTCCCGGGTGCGTCTTCTCATAGGCCGCACCCAGTTCGCGGAAGCTCTCGGTCAGGCTCGACGCCGCCGACACCGTCAGGTCGGCCGCCCAGGCCGGTACCGTGGCCAGCAGGCCCAGCCACAACAATGCCGCTCGCTTCATGCCCAGCCCCCTGCCTGATCAGTCCAGTCCGGCGTCCCGGGCTACGGCCAGTTCCGCCAGCCGGTCCGGGTCCAGCAACAGCATCTCACGTTGGTTCACCGCAATCACACCGTCGTCGCTCAAGCGGCGCAGTACCCGGCTCACCGTCTCCGGCGCCATCCGCAGGTAGTTGGCGATCTCGGTGCGGGCCATGCTCAGGTTGAAACGGGTGGCGGAGAATCCGCGCCGGGCATAGCGCTCGGAAAGATCCAGCAGGAACGCCGCCATGCGCTCCTCGGTGCGATGGTTGGCGGCCAGCGTGGCGACCTTGCCGATCTCGGCGCTGAGCAGGCTGAACAGCCGCGCCTGCAACCCCGGCATGCGCGTGGCCAGCAGGCTCAATCGCGGAAACGAGATCCGGCACAGGTAGACGGTGTCCAGGGCCACGGCGTTGCAAGGGAAGCGCGCGCCGTGGATGGCATTGAGCCCGATCACCTCGCCCGGCAGGCTGAAACCCAGCACCTGCTCGTTGCCCTGGCTGTCATCGACGAACGTCTTGACCATGCCGGCACGCACCGCGGCGATCGAGTCGAATGGATCGCCGGCACGGAACAGGTAGTCGCCGGCCTGGAACGGGCCGACGTGGTCGACCAGCACATGCAGTTCGCCCAGCGCGGTCTTGTCGTAGCCCTGCGACATGCAGGCGTCGGAGAACGCACAGGTGCTGCAGAAGTGCAGCGCGTCTCCGTCATCGGCTGCTGCCGGATTGGGCGTGGCCGGCCGGGACGCAGAGGGAGCGGAGGGGTTCAGAGGCATTGCAGCGAGGCAGGAACGAAGGCCCTCATCATACGACAGCGCACCGCCCGGCCCTGCGCAACGTGCACCTACTCTGGCGCGGGTTCGGAACGCCGCTGCGGGCCACGCTGCCGCATGCTGTCGCGCACGTCCACGTCGAACTGCAGCTGCAGCATGCTGTCGTCATCCAACGCGATACCGAAGCCCAGCCCATCCCGGCAGGGCAGCCTGCCCGCCAGCGACTCAACGGCCTGGCGAGGCAGTACCAACCGGCAGAATGTCCCGCCATCGAGCAGCACCGCCTGATCGCCGGCATGCAGCGACAGCGCCACGCCCCAGCCACCGCTGCCACCAAAGCGCGTCAGGTTCTCCACTGATTCGCCGGCCAGCAATCCTGCCAGTTCTTCCTCATCCACGCGCAGGCGCATCGATTGCTGTTGCAGCTGGACCTTCATGCTGTGATGGACTCCCACTCTGATGGCGTATTGCAGTTGAGCAGCAATGCCCGATCCTCCGGTGCCAATGGCAGCCGGATTACGCCCAGGCGTTGCTGCAGGGCGCGCAGTGAACGACGCACCGTCGGATCCTCAATCAGCTCCTGCAGCACGCGGCGGCAATGATCATCGATCCGCAACCGCATAGGCAACGGTTCATCGTCGAATACCGTGCAGGCACGCCCTTGATCGGCCTGCAGCCGCTGCAACAGCGCGGGTGTCACCCGCGGCGTATCGACCGGCACCACCCAGGCGGGGCCGTCTGGCATCTGCATCGCCACACTGTAGAGGCCGCCCAGCGGGCCGCAGCGTGCGACCCGGTCCGGGATGCCACCAAAAGCTGGGTAGTCGCCGCTCACCCATACCCTCCCGGCGCCGGCCTGCAGCAGCAGGCCGCGCATGTGTTCCAGCAGCGTGCGGCGGTGCCAGGGCAGCAGCGCCTTGTCGCGGCCCATCCGGCTGGACAGGCCGCCGGCCAGCACGATGCCATCAATGGGGATGTTCGTGATCGTGCGCATGGTCATGGCCGGGTTCGCTGTCCGCATGGCACAGGCTGCAACCTTCGCTCCACTGGCTGTCGCCGTCCTCGTAATGCTCCTGCTTCCAGATCGGGCACTGGTGCTTGACCACCTCGATCAACTGCCGGCAGGCCCGGAACGCCTCGTCACGGTGCGGGCTGCCGGCGGCCACCACCACCGCCACATCACCGATGCCGAGCCGGCCCTTGGCATGCGCCACATACAGCTTCAGCTTCGGACCGAACGTGGCTTCGACCTCGGCGGCCAGGCGCTTGAATTCGTTCAGCACCAGCGGTTCGAACAGATCGTAGGTGATCCCGGTCACCCGCCGGCCCACGTTGACGTCGCGCACCTTGCCGATGAACACATCGATGCCGCCGAAGCCCGTATCGGAAACCGCCGCGATGCCCTCGGCCGGATCGATTGCCGCCTGCGCGCGGTCCACGACCTTGGCGATGATCGTCTCGCTCATCGCTCAGCCCCCGCTCACCGGCGGCAGGATCGCCACCCGGCCATCGTCGGGCAGCGCCTCGTGGTCGCGCAGCACGCGTTGCTGGTCGGCGAATGCCGAGTAGTCCAGCAGGCCCGCGCGGAAACCCGGCCAACGCAGCGGCAGCAGCTCGCGCAGCGCCTGGCGCAGATCGGCCACGGTGCCACCGGCTACATCCACGGCGATCTCGCGGCTGGCATCCAGATCGGAAAACGCACCGAACAATTGCAGATTCACCTGTCTCATCACGGCTCCTGGCTCGCCAGCTGCACAGGGTCCTGATGACCCCAGCCCTGCACGCGCACTGGCGTGCCGGCAGGGGCGAGACCGCCCTCGCCGTCCAGCACCACCCAGGCGTTGGCCTGCAGCATGGACATCAAACGGAACGACTCCTGCCCTGCCAGCACGCGCGCACTCAGGCGGCCCTGCGCGTCCACTTCCACCCGGGCCCGCGCATGGAAGCGCAGGCCCGGCGGCGTGCGCACGTCGGCCTGCAGCGGCAACATCAGCACCTGCTCCGGTGCCAGCCCCAGCAGGCGGCGCAGCACCGGCTCGACAAAGAAGCGCTGGCCCACCGCAGCCGACACCGGGTTGCCCGGCAGGCCGAAATACAGCGTGCCATTGGGCAGCACCGCGAACAGCAACGGCTTGCCGGGGCGGATCGCCACCTTGTGGAACACGATGCGCGCACCGCGGCCGCGCAGCGCGTCGGGAATGAAATCGTAGCGGCCGGCCGACACCGCGCCGGTGCTGATCAACAGCTGCGCACCCGCGTCCAGCGCTTGATCCAGTACGGCATTGAAGGCGGCCACCTCATCGCCCACCGTGCCCTGCCAGACCACCTCGGCACCGGCGGCCTGCAGGCGGCCGACCAGGTATGGCCGGTTGCTGTCACGGATCTGCCCGGATTCCAGCGCCTGCGCCGCCTCGGTCACCAGCTCCTTGCCGGTGGCGATCACCGCTGCCTTTGGCCGCGCCACCACCGCCACCTCGCCCACGCCGATCGCATGCAGCAAGGTGCGCGCGTTGATGTCCAGCACCTGCCCGGCCTGCAGCACACGCTCGCCGTCGCTCACATCTTCGCCGCACAGGCGCACGTTCTGGCCCGGCTTCACCGGTGCCTTCAGGGCGATGCGGGTCGGGCGTCCATCTTCGCTGGTGAGGATCTCCACATTCTCGACCGGCACCACCGTATCCAGGCCAACCGGCATGCGCGCACCGGTCATGATTTCCCAGGCACCCTCGCCGCCGTCGGCACCGGCATCGCCCGCCGCCTGCCAGCCCTGCACCCCGAATTCGGTACCGGCCTCGAACGTCGCGCCGTTGGCGCGCAGCGCGAAGCCGTCCATCGCCGAATTGTCGAACGGCGGCAGCGACTGTGCGCTGTGGATGTCACGGGCCAGCGTGCGGCCCGCGGCCTCGTGCAGCGGCAGGCGTTCGGCCGGCAGCTGCTTGGCCGCGTCCAGCAGGTGCTGCAAGGCATCGCTGTAGGGGATCATGCGTGGCCATCCCCCTCGACCATCGCCAGGGCGTGGCCCAGTACCGGCGCCAGGATGTCCAGGCACTGCGCCGCCGCCTTCGGGCTGCCCGGCAATGCAAACACCAGCATGTTGCCCAGCTGCACCACCTCGGCGCGGCTCAGCCAGGCCATCGGCGTGTGCTGTGCGCTCAGTGCCCGCACCATCTGCGCCAGGCCATGCACCGGCCGCGCATTCAACGAACGCAGCGCCTCCGGGGTCAGGTCACGCGGGCCCAGCCCGGTACCACCGGTACACAGGCACAGGCGCACGCCCTCGGCAGCCAACGCCTGCAGGCGGCCCGCCAATGGCTCGATGCCATCGGGCAGCACTTCGGCGGCCACCACCTCGCCCCCCAGCTTCTTCAGCCCGGTCACCAGGGTCGGTCCAGAGATATCCTCATAGGTGCCTTCGCTGGCGCGATCGCTCAGCGTGATCACCGCGCAGGCCGCGCCTTCCAGGCCCTTCGGCGCACGCGGCTTGAACCGCTCACGCTCGGCCTCGTCCATGCCGTCCGGGTGCAGCCAGACACCGCGCTTGCCGCCCTCCTTGAACAGCAGGCGGATGCCTTCGATGCGCAACGCCGGCTCCACCGGCTTGCTCAGGTCGTACAGGGTCAGCAGCGCCGCGTTGACGCCGGCCAGTGCCTCCATCTCCACGCCGGTGCGCGCCTCGCTGGCGCACTCGCACCACACGCGGATCGCCTGCCGTTCCGGTACCGGCGCGCAGAACACCTGCACCAGTTCCAGCGGCAGCGGGTGGCACAGCGGCATCAGCATCGAGGCCATCTTGGCGCCCTGCAGGCCGGCAATCTCGGCCATCACCAGCGCATCGCCCTTGGGCAGGCGGCGCTCGACAATCAGCGGATAGGCCACTGGACCGGCATGCAGCTCGCCCACCGCCACCGCACGGCGGCGGCTGATGCGCTTGTTGCGCACATCGGCCATGTGGAAGGCCGCGTTCAATTCCCCACTCATCGTGTTGCTCATCCTCCGATGGAGGCCAGGTGCGGGGTCAGCCCGGTCTGGCCCTGGTGCAGTCCATGCCCGGCCGCTTTCAGGCCAAGCTGGGTGGTGATGCGTGCCAGCAGCGCGTCGTGGTCCTCATCGCGCTGCAGCAGCGGGCGCAGCGGTACGCCGAACTCGCCGAACAGGCACAGCCGCAGGTCGCCCTTGGCGGTCACCCGCAGGCGGTTGCAGCCCTTGCAGAAGTCACGCGAATACGGGGCGATGATGCCGATGCTGCCGCGATGGTCGGGGTGGCCGAACTCGCGCGCCGGGCCGGCGTCGGCCGCGCGCGGACGCTCGTGCCAGCCCGCGGCCAGCAGCTGCTCGACCACCACGTCGGCGCGCAGGTGGTAGCGCTGGAAATAGGCTTCGTTGTCGCCGGTGCGCATCAGCTCGATGAAGCGCACGCTGAAGGGGCGGTCACGCAGGTAGTCCATCCACTGCGGCAGCTCGTCGTCGTTCAGGCCCCGCAGCAGTACCGCGTTGAGCTTGATCGCCGGCAGGCCCAACGCCTGCGCCAGGGCCAGGCCCTGCTGGATCTCCGGCAGGCGGTCGTGCCCGGTGATGGTGTGGAAACGCTCGCGTTGCAGGCTGTCCATGCTCACGTTCAGCGCGGTCAGGCCGGCCCGGTGCCAGCCCGGCAGGCGCCGCGGCAGCAGCGTGCCATTGGTGGTGATGGCCACCTTGCGGATGCCCGGCACCGCCGCCACGGTGGCGATGATCTCGTCCAGATCCTTGCGCAGGCTGGGCTCGCCACCGGTCAGGCGGATCTTGCTCATCCCCAGCGCCGCAAAGGCCCGCACCAAGCGGCCGATCTCCTCCACCTGCAGGAAACGCGGGTGGCCATCGGCCTGGTACCCGTCGGGCAGGCAGTAGCTGCACCGGAAGTTGCAGGCTTCGGTGAGCGACAAGCGCAGGTACGGAAAGCTGCGTCCGAAGCTGTCGGTGAGTTGGCTCATGGCTGTTCCGCCTCCTGGTACCACCCTGCAGCCCTGCCCCTGAACGGGTTGTCGACCCCAGCCCGCAGAGTGCGCTGGGGCGTTGAAAGCGTCAACCCGGGAGGCACGCAGCCTGAATTGGTACCGCCTGTCGCGATAGGCCCTCCCCGCCCGGCCCGTTCGCCGTGACAACCTCGACACCTGTCGCAGATTGCACGTTGCGGGCGGATCACTACGCCAGCCAGCACCGGCGGGGCTTAACAGCGTAGGACAATGTCAAAAGCGTCTCCAATCGAGTGATGTTTGCAACTCTTCTGATTGGCATTGCACAGCGCCAGGGGCTCAGATGGCGTGCCACCGGAAAAGGGTGGCCGGGCTTCGAATCCCGTGTTGGCCTTGAGTAAGTGCGCTTGCCAGCCGGCGTCACCATGCGTGGCGCCGGCTGGCAATCCGTCTGCCGGCTATGGCGGGCGGTGCGTTGGGGGCGTTCGCGCCCGCCGGCTTGAGGCCAACCCGGATTCGAACCACGTACCGCCCGCCACCTTTCGGGTGGCGGCTACCGATTGCCCTGCACGGAGCCTTGCCATGAACGAATCGGACCTCCCGCATCTGCACGCCTACCGCAGCACCGCCGGCGACGACGGTTCGCCTCCGGCTGCGCCAACAGTGGACAGGAACACCTTCATTGCCAATCTCCACCGCATCGGCTCCGGTGCGGCGGCCGACGGACAACCCTGGCCGGAGCGTCACCAGCTGCCCGGCCGCTGCCTCGCCCTCGCCGATGCCGATTGCGCTCTGAACGGGTTGCGGGTGGTGCTGGAAATGCTGCTGGCAGCCGAACGCACCCGGCAGAACGGCGAACCCGGGCAGTACGTGGGCGACCGGGTGATGGAAGGATTGGTCATGGCCTGCCAGTCGTTGTGCGCGCAGGCGGTGGGGCGGTTGCAGCCCGAAGGGTGAATGCCATGCGCAACGCCCTTCAGCGAGAATCGCCTCCCGACCGACACGCCGTCGGCGCAGCGCCCTTGTCCGGGGGAACTGCGTGTACATTCCAGCGATCTGCCAAAGCGCGTTCGACGCGGACAGAAAATGACCGTGCCTCGGCGGGCATCTTCCCTTCAGAAAAGCCGATAGCTATCTCGAAGCGATCCAATCCGAGATTCCCCGCCTCCAGTCCAGAGCCATCTTCCCGCTTCACTCCGACGTAGACGACGGGGCGCTTCACGTCCACTTTTGCCCTGGCAAGCTGGCGATCCAATTCAGCGCTGCCATCAAAGAACTGCATTCCTTCGTCCTTGGCAATAGAGCTGAGGGTCTGCTTGAACCGCTTCAAGCCGTCTTGGTCATGCACGCAGAACTGGAGCATCTTGAAGGGCCGCTTTCCTAGAGCCCATGCGCCGCCAGAGAATCCAAGTCCGACTCCAATCAGAAGTAGTGCTGTCAGGATCCTCACCATCATCAAGGCCCCAATATGCAAGGTGTGGCGGCCAACGCCGCCGCAGAGTCAAAAGTCATGACCCCAAGCACATCTCCGCTCGGTCTTCTCAGGCCGCTTCCCCTGAATGAGGGAGACCTTGTCGGGCGTGAGGAATCTGGGCACGGAATGTCCTTCAGGGCACTGCACCCGCCATCGGCAGATGCTCGATCCGCCATGTCCTGGCGTAGATAAGAATTACGCTTCCGGTCGAGGTGGTCTCGATACGGAAACACTTCAGGCCGGACAACGGATAGCCGACCGCCTTCCAACGATCAAGAAGATGAGCAAGCCCCGGCTCGTCGTCCTCGACCCTGGCGAACTCTATTCCCTCCTCCCCCAGTACGCCGAAGTTCATGAGCGCCGAGCACCCGTAGGCTTCCGAGAAGCAGACGGTTGCCTGCCGGCCGTCCGGCCAGCGCACGTGGACCTTTACCTCGTCGCATACGCCAGGTTTGCTCCTATCAATGTTGATGGCCAGCAACGTGGCGTCACACCATTCGAGCGCGTTGAAATCTTTCATCTACTGGAATTCCCCAAACCCATACAACAGAACGACCGAATCACCGCCGCCATCATTGCTGCGGCGTGTACGGGGAATTTCTTCAGCCTCGCAACGCCCTACTTCACGCAAGACGACTTCAACGCGTGCCTAGCCTGTGCTGATCCAACATTGGCCGACACCAGTTGATCGACGAGTTGACAAGAGATTCTCTGTTCCCCGTGCATAGGGACGACAAACAGATCCCCATTGTCCCTCGTTGTGTCCAACGCAACCCAAACCCTCGCTTGCGCGTCTACAGAGAACCCGGCGAGCAGATGCCCGCCCCCTTCTTCATAGATCAGGTCGCCAACCGGCTGGCGTCTGTACTCCAGCTCGGCGCTTTGCAAAGCGGCATAAACCGGCTTCTCGCCCAGCTCACCTCGTTGGAGTTTGCGAAATGAAAACAGCGCCGCACCTGTGAGAAGGATGAAGAGCAACACGTAAATGAATCTCATGGACTAGATTCCCGATCAGAGCTCTGGGATGCGCGAGGACGATCGCCGGTCACCGCTCCTGAAGCTCCCCAAGATTGAGATCCCGGGCATATGACCGCCGACTACTGATCTGTACTTCTTTGGATGCGAACCTTCGACCATCCCTGCATTCGACGGCGAATTGGTAGCTTCTGGGTTCCGGCCCTGCAACGACCATCATGGGGACCGAGAATGTGCTTCCAACCGGTTTCGACGAAACTACACCTTCGACCTCCCCGAGCATACTCGGCTCACAATCTAGAGCGCGAACGTCACCCTGACCTGGCGGCACGCTTCCCGAGACGCGCACGATCATATCGCCACCCGATGTTGCACAGCCGGCCAGAACCAGACCGGCAACGACAGCGGCGGCATACCTCACCTTCGGCATCCCCGAATTCTCAGTACGCACTGCGACGTCTACGCCGATAGCCATTCAGGGATGCATCAATCTCATCAATAGATACCCGCCATGATACGAATGTAGTCGTCGAGCGAATCCACCCGCCGATCGACTGCAATACCACGCTTTTTTGCGAGCGATTGAAGCTCGAATATCAACACCCCATACCCCGAGTCCCAGCCATGAGCTTCACCAGGCGACAGTTCCTTCGAAAATCGATCTCCAGGACGGAGCCTCCCGGAGGGCAAACGAAGCTCGTCTGCAACATGCTCCAGCAGCTCCACTACGGTTTCCTGATCCAGACCACTCTCCGCATAGTATTGGTCATAGAAGCCAGTTGGCGACAGCGCCTCTCTTTCTCTCAGTTTGTCTTTCATTTCCCTTCGCCTCTATCCACCGCCTGCGCTGCAGCCACAATAGACCATGGAGCCGATATCCCATAGGTCCTCCCGCACAGTCGTCACCGCGGCCCAGCAATCTTCCTGCCGAACGCCTGGGTGCTTGAAGCTTGCCGGACCATCCGATCTTCTTACACGGCCCTCCCATTCGTGAACACGGACAAGTGGCAAGGTCGATTTGACACATACCCGAACCCACACGACGCTCGGCCGGAAAGTGCCGAATCAGGCACCGGGAAAGGAGATCGCCACGTGCCACTCACGCATTTCGCTTACTGGGTGAGACCGCCCAGCCACCTATAACTTTATTCCGCTGTAAACAAGGCCCAGCTCTTCATCGCGCATGACCCAGCGGCCAGCATTTCCCTCCGGACACAGATAGAACTTGCCGCCATAGCTTGACGCTCGCGACCACGCGTTGCGGGCAAACGGAGGAAATCTCCGCATGACTCGCGCATCGGACATCTCCGGCCTGCTCACCAGCCTACATTCTTCGGGCAAAGCAAGAACCCCGCTGGTCAGGCGGAAAACCAGCCACGATTCATTTGTGTCCATGTCGTGCGACTCGCGTATGTTGACTGCGTCCTCAGGCAACCATGAAGGCAACCATTTCGATTCACCGATTGCTTGTCTTGAGACGGCTTGATTGCGGTCTGCATACTCGGTGCTGGCAACTTCCATGCAACCAGAAAGTGCGATTGACAGCATCACGACTGGGAGCAGCTTGGGAGCGTACATTTGAGGCGTCCAAATCATCAGTAGGGGAAGTTTCCACCGGGACGATAGCTCCCGCACATCTGCGAGCAACTCCCCGTACGACTCATTTGTCCAGATGATCGTCCGAGGCGATTTGCCAACTGATCCGCAGCGGAGTCAGCGGCAGAGTCGCCCTTGATGCTTTGATCGAACCACTCGCGCCCGTTGCTTATGCACTGAGCAGCAGCTGATCCGCCCATACCCTTCTGTGCAGCCTCGCAGTTCGCCATGCAGTGGAAGTACTTATCCTGGCCACCCCATCCGTTATGAGACCCACCAACCACGTGTGTGGCTGACCGTTGATTGGCATACTGCCCGCCGAAGTCGCTGGCTCCCGCGACAAATGCCCCCGGAAAGCCAAGAGCTTCCAATGTCCTATTCACGTAATAGCGCCAATCGACCGTATATGCGCCAGTGTCTGTCACAGTCACTCCAGGCTGGGAGTCTTTCAAACCCAGTGGATCAACGTGCGAAATTGTATTGCCGATTGCATAGGTATAGGTGCTAACACCTCCACCAAGCCCAATTGGATCACTCTGCGAATACCGCCCCACCACCGGGTCGTATTCACGCTGGTAGTTGTAGAGCATCCCACTCGCAGCCGTCGCCTGCTGGCCTGGGAAGCGCAGCGCAAGCCCAAACGCCACACCATCGCCATCCGGGTCAGCCCTCGGAATCTGGTTGCCGAACACTTCGCTCTTGTTGCTCCACTCCCAGATCGAGACATTCCGTACCGGATCGATCACCACGCGCGGCGTGCCCAGATGATCTGGTTGGACGTAGGCCAGCTCCGGCACGCCGGTAGCCGGCGTGTTCATCAGTGCCACCGGGTAGTTGTCCAGCCAGATGGCCTGCTGCTGCGCTTGGTCCGTGGCCGAGTAGTTGCCCAGCCACTGCCCTGCTTCGTCGTACAGGGTGATCTGCGCTGCGCCACCGGCCGGGGTACGCAGCACGCGCTCACCGCGATGATTGTAAGCGTAGCTTTCCAGCACGGCATTGCCCTGCTTCACCGCGTTCATGCGGTTGGCATCGTTGTAGATGAACGTCTTGCCGCCGATGCTGGTGGTATTCCCCGCTGCGTCATGGTTGCGTACCTCGCCATCCACCGCAGCCAGGCGATGGCTGGTTGGGGGATAGATGTAGCTGGCGGTGCCTGCCGAAGTGGTCAGCGGGGTGCGATTACCGGTGGAGTCAAAATTCTCAAGCCCCCTCTTCGAAGAGGGGGCTGAGAAGGCACGCTACTCTTGTGATCCACCAGCCAAATGCTGCTTTCTCCTCAAGGCAACGAGAAAGAAGGCTGTCGCAGCTAGTAACGCGCCACACGCATCCCAGATTCGGTCAAGCCACAGCATCAAAGCCGAAAGTGCTAGCCAAATGCCAGAAAATGTAAGAAGCCACCCGCGTGTCAGTTTCATAGGGCTCACTGCAGAGTTTGAATTCCAGCCATAGCGCAGACGATAGCGGCTCCAGCCTCATAGCTCGCCAGCGCTCCTCCCCCCACTGTTGCAACACCGGCAACAAAGGGCACTTCAACAAACAACGTCAGAACGGACGCACCAGACACCGGCAAAGTCAACCATGTCGGCGGCTGAACGTAGGACATGCATGACTTGAAGTACTTGCCATATGTCTTTTGATGAATGGGAGCATCAGAACCATTATCGTCTTCGCACAATTCAAGAGAATCGGACTGTGAAATCGGATTCCCACCAGCACACGCAAAGCTTGCAATCCCCCCAAGTAGACCGATGGGATTACTCTGCGAGTACCGCCCTGCTGCCGGGTCATACTCGCGCTGGTAGTTGTAGAACAGCCCATTCGCATCCGTCGCCTGCTGGCCCGGGAATCGCAACACCAGATCGAACGCCACACCATCCCCGTCCGGGTCTGCACTCGGAATCTGGTTGCCGAACACCTCGCTCTTGTTGCTCCACTCCCAGATCGAGACATTGGTTGTAACCGTAGCTTTCCAGTACGGCATTGCGCTGCTTCACCGCGTTCATGCGGTTAGCGTCGTTGTAGGTGAACGCCTTGCTGCCGATGCTGGTGGTATTGCCCACTGCGTCATGGTTGCGCGCTTCGCCATCCACGGCGGCCAGACGGTGGCTGGCTGCGGAATAGTTGTGGCTGGCAGTGCCTGCTGAAGTGGCAGCGAGGTGCGATTACCGGTGGCGCCGGGGCATGGGTTAATTCGGCATGATGGAAATCCGGGGCTCAGTGGCAATTATTCAGGGCATCCCTAGGGACGCTCGCCTTAAATAAGCCGATGCCCCGCAAAATGAGATCGCTCCCACAAGCCAGCTTCCAAGTAACAGCGATGGCCGAAGGTCTGCTACCAATGCCGTTGCTCCGAATCTCTCAAGGCTCTTTAGAAGCAAGCGCCCCCCTCCATCAATTGCCAGATTGGAAGAAGTTACAGCCACGACCCCGAGTACAAGGCCAGCGATCAACCCTACCACTAAACTTCGCGGGATGCGGCGCATACTTTCGCCTCGAGAGAGCGCAAAGAATGTGACCGAAAGGAGTAATGAGAGAAGCAGTACGTAGGGAACTCGCATCGCTCCTATCTTCATGAAAGCGGATATCCATACCCATCCCGCAAAATTCACAGAAGCAGATAGAGTGAAGCAAATCAACGATGAGAAAATTCTATCCTTTACTTGACTGGACATTCCGCTGCCTTTGCACTCTTTTGAAGAACACCTGGGAAGAGGGCTTGCTTGATTCCACACATTCCGCCCAACGCCCCGGACACATGGCTCGCACAACAGAATCCACGCGCATCCCCCCACTCCTCCGCGTTCGCAATGAGAGTCAACTCTTGCTCGGGAGTCAAAGGAATTACTGTAAAAACACCTCGACTACCAGTTCCTACCTGATACTTCTTGTAGCTGGCCAAGCTGGCGTCGCGCCCCTCAAATAGCCCGCCTGTTCCTCGACGGCCACCAGGTGCGTAAGTGCCGGAAGGGTCGTACAGGAAATCAGGCTTTCCAGGCCTCGAAACATGAATCGCCGAGTGGTTTGCAATACCGAAATTATATGTCGTTATCAGCGTAGTCGTCAGCCCGAGCGAATCAGTAAATCGGATGGGATTCGAGATCACGTAGCCATACGTACTGACGCCAGAATTCAACCCAATCGGATCACTCTGCGAATACCGCCCCATCGCCGGGTCGTACTCGCGCTGGTAGTTGTAGAACAGCCCACTCGCGTCCGTCGCCTGCTGGCCCGGGAAACGCAGCGCCAGTTCGAAGGCCACACCATCGCCGTCCGGATCGGCACTTGGGATCTGGTTGCCGAACACTTCGCTCTTGTTGTTCCACTCCCAGATCGACACATTCCGTACCGGATCGATCACCACGCGCGGCGTACCCAGATGATCCGGCTGCACGTAGGCCAGTGCCGGCACGCCGGTAACCGGCACATTGAGCAGCGCCACCGGATAGTTGTCCAACCAGATGGCCTGCTGCTGCGCCTGGCCCGTGGCCGAGTAGTTGCCCAGCCATTGCCCCGCCTCGTCATACAGGGTGATCTGAGCCGCGCCACCGGCCGGGGTACGCAGCACGCGCTCGCCGCGGTGGTTGTAACCGTAGCTTTCCAGCACGGCATCACCTTGCTTCACCGCGTTCATGCGGTTGGCATCGTTGTAGATGAACGACTTGCCGCCGATGCGGGTGGTGTTGCCCACCGCGTCATGGTCGCGCGCTTCGCCGTCCACGGCGGTCAGCCGGTGGCTGGTTGCGGGATAGGTGTAGCTGGCCGTGCCTGCCGAGGTGGTCAGCGCGGTGCGATTGCCGGTGGCGTCATAGGCATAGGTTTCGATCGGCGTGCCGGTCGTACCGTCCTGGGTCTGGGTCAGGCGACCCAGCGTGTCGTAGGCGTACTGGGCCAGCACCGTCGAGCCTGCGCCGTTCTTCAGCTCGGTGATCGAACCGACCGGATCATAGCCGTAGCCCAGCGACAGGCCACCTGCGGCCGGGTCATGCACCGCCTGCGGGCGGTAATCCAGATCCAACGGACGCTACAGCTGGCGGCCGTTGCCGTAGGTCCAACCGATCACCTATTGCTCGGAACATCCTCAGTCCGGGCGCCTCCTTGGATAGCTAAGGAGCGAGGGCGGAAACGTTTAGGCTCTTATTAGCCCGCAGCGGACGGCCTCCTGGGACGAAGGCTAATAACTGGCGAGAAGTCGACTTTCCATACATCCAACTCAAAAAGATCTCCATAATTGTCCAGTGAAAGTGTCACTATAACTTCAACCCCATCCGTGTCGACAAAGGTTTTGCTGGCCAGCTCCTTTCCAAGCAAACGGTCGAGATTGCTTGATTTGAACAGCAGGCTCCCCATCCCGCCATCATCCATCTCCTCAACTTCAATCGCCGCAAGTGAATCAGCAGTGATGCCCGGAAAATCCACACCTTGAAGCATCAATTTCACTAATGATTTTTCAGATTCCGATAAATGCCTGTACATGCATCAATTCCTGGGCGGAGTAATTCTACTTACATTAATGCTTCCATCAGGAAACTTATGGGAGCTGCATTCAATTTTAACACCGTCGACCATCACAGAGCCAGAATATGTTCCAGAGGGGTGATTCGCCCCGATTCGCTCAATATCGGCGGCAATCGCCGCCTTCACACTAACGCTATCCATCCCAGCCTTTTCGACGTGTCGGAAGGCGTGATAAACCTGATTGTCCACTCGGCCAAATGTGAGCAGTATCCGGCCAGCTTTGACTGGCAGTTTCAGGAGCTTAAGAGGGCCAATACAGATCGCCGCCATCGCAATATTGCCCGGCGTTGGGTTCTCACATGCTTCGTAAATGCCTTTGACGTCCCCGACACCTGGAGTCATGTCCGCAACCCATGGAAGCAACATTCTTGCCTGGGACTCATCGAGGGGATTGGCCATCTCCCTTGGGCTTCCGATAACCTGTAGCCCCTGCGGTTCGATCGAGAAGGTTGGCCGAGAGCCAACATATGAGAAGGTGGAAATCCCACCCTCCAATCCAATTGGATCACTCTGCGAATACCGCCCCACCGCCGGGTCGTATTCCCGCTGATAGTTGTAGAACAACCCACTCGCATCCGTGGCCTGCTGGCCCGGGAAGCGCAGCGCCAGCTAGAACGCCACTCCATCACCATCCGGGTCGGTACTCGGAATCTGGTTGCCGAACACCTCGCTCTTGTTGCTCCACTCCCAGATCGCCACATCACGCACCGGATCGATCACCACGCGCGGCGTGCCCAGATGATCCGGCTGCACGTAGGCCAGCTCCGGCACGCCGGTAGCCGGCGTGTTGATCAGTGCCACCGGGTAGTTGTCCAGCCAGATGGCCTGCTGCTGCGCCTGCCCCGTGGCCGAGTAGTTGCCCAGCCACTGCCCCGCCTCGTCGTACAAGGTGATCTGAGCCGCGCCGGCGGCCGCGGAGCGCAACACGCGCTCGCCGCGATGGTTGTAACCGTGGCTTTCCAGCACCGCATTGCCCTGCTTCACCGCGTTCATGCGGTTGGCGTCGTTGTAGGTGAACGTCTTGCTGCCGATGCTGGTGGTATTCCCCGCTGCGTCATGGTTGCGTACCTCGCCATCCACTGCGGTCAGCCAGTGGCTGGTTGCGGGATAGGTGTAGCTGGCGGTGCCTGCCGACGTGGTCAGCGCGGTGCGATTGCCGGTGGCGTCATAGGCATAGGTTTCGATCGGCGTGCCGGTCGTACCGTCCTGGGTCTGGGTCAGGCGACCCAGCGCGTCGTAGGCGTACTTGGCCAGCACCGACGAGCCTGCGCCGTTCTTCAGCTCGGTAATTGAACCGACCGGGTCATAGCCGTAGCCCAGTGACAGGCCGCCCGCGGCCGGGTCATGCACCGCTTGCGGGCGATAGTCCAAGTCCAGCGGACGCTGCAGCTGGCGGCCATTGCCATAGGTCCAGCCCGTCGCCGGGCCGAAGGCCGCGTAGGTCACGTTGTTCACCACGATCTGGCGCGCTTGGCCGGGGCGGGTGAGGCCGATCTGAGTGATGCGGCCCTGGGTATCGCGCACGTAGTCGGCCACGCTGCCGTCGGGGTAGGTCAGCGCGGTCAAGCGACCCGACTTGCTGTAGGCATAGCGCAGGGTGGTGGCCACACCATTGACGGTCTGCACCTTGCGGGTGACCTGGCCGAAACGGTCATGGCAGTACTGGGTGCTGCCATTGGCGTGCAGCACCTGCCCCGGGCGCCCCTTGGCAAAACGCTCGTCGGCGGTACACGCAGCAGGCGCCACGTCATAGCTGTAGCCCACGTCCAGATTGGGGTCCGGGTAGGCGATACCGATCAGGCGGTTGAGTGCATCGTAGTGATAGGTGGCGGTGACGCCACGCGCATCGGTAGCCGTCTTGCGATTGCCGGCGGCGTCCACGGTGAAGCTGCTGGCGCCACTGTCCGGGCTGACTTGCCCGGTCAGATCACCGAAACCGTTGTAGGCATAGGTGGTATGCAGGCCCTTCGGGTCGGTGACCTGGGTGACCTGGTCCAGCGCGTTGTACTGGCTGCGGATCTCCGCCGCGACGCCGCCGACGTCCTGCAGCGTCTGCGCCAGGCGGTTCAGCGGGTCGTACTGCTGGCTGGTCACGCGCTGCAGTGCGTCGGTGATCGTCTGCGGGTTTCCGTTGGCATCGTAGGCGAAGCCTGTGGCGTGATTGCCTGCGTCCTTCAGCGCGGTCAGCTGGCCGAGCGTGTTGAACGTCCGTGCCAGGGTACGGCGCAGGGTGCCGCCGGTATCCAGCGTGTCCTCCTTGAGGCGGTTGCCGGCGTTGTCCAGCGTGTAGTGAATCGTGTTGCCTACGTTGTCCTCGATATCAGTCAAGCGCAGCGCCGCATCGTAGACATAGGAAACGCTGCTGCCGTCGGGCTCGGTGATCTGTTGCACCTGGCCGGTCGGCGATGCGCATCTGGCCGACCTCACGGCCGTGATCGATACGCTCGCCCCCGGTCGCCGCGTGGTGCTGGTGGGTCATTCCTATGGCGGCCTGCTGGCCACGGAGTTTGCACGCCGCCAACCGGAGCGCCTGCAGGGCCTGGTGCTGGTGGACCCGGCCACGATGGGGCAGCGCCATGCGTTCAAGCAGGCCGACAGTGCACGCGTGCAGGCAGACGACGCCCAGCTGCGGGCAATGCTGCCGCCGGCCATGGCCGCCGACTACGCCGTGTTGACCGAACAGCTGGATGCACCCGGTGCGGAAACCCCGCGCACGATGCCGGACGTGCCGGTAGCGCTGCTGACTGCAACCCAGCTGGCTGCCGAACCGCTGTTCTTCGAGGAAACCGCAGAGGGCAAGGCACTCTGGAAAGCACAGCACGCCCTGCTCTTTTCGGGATTCACGCGCGGCTCGCACCGCTACCTGGCAACCGGCCACACCCTCCAGCGCGAAGTTCCTGCTGCGGTGGTGGCCGCGATTCAATCGGTCTCCGGCACCTCGAAGTAGCTGTTCCAGGCAGGAGCTTCCCGGGCTGTCCCCGGCTACTGCCCACGCAGGCGCACCGCAAAGTACCGCGCCGGGGAAAGGCCAAGCGCTTTCTTGAACATCGTGATGAAGGCCGTCACCGACTCATAGCCCAGCGTCTCGGAAACGCGTTGTACCGGTGCACCGGCGGCGAGTTCCCGAATGGCGATGAGCAGGTGCAGTTGCTGCCGCCAGCGCCCGAAGGACAGTCCCGTTTCGCGTTCGATGAGCCGGGTCAACGTCCGCTCGCCCAGGGCCAGGCGCACGGCCCACTGGCTGATGGTGCTGCGATCTCCCGGATCCGCCGACAGCGCCGCCGCCAACACCCGCACCTTCGGGTGATGGCTGACCGGCAGCGACAGATGCTCGGCCGGCATCTGCACCAGTTCGTCCAGCAACACCCGCGCCAGCCGGTCGGTGTGGCTGCCATGCGGGTAGTCCAGCGGCGCGTCGGCCAGGTGCAGGATCATCTCGCGCAGCATCGGCGAGATCGCCAGCGTCACGCACTGCGCCGGCAGGTCGACGATGCCGGGCTCGACGAACAGGTAGCACAGGCGCGCGTTGGCGGTGGCGCGGTTGCTGTGCGGCATGCCGCCCGGAATCCAGACGCCACACTGGGGCGGCACGATCCACAACGCATTGGCCACTTCGCAGGTCACCGCCCCATGCAGCGCAAGAATCAACTGGCCCTTGCGGTGCTCATGCACGGGAATTTCCGCGTCGTGCTCGGCCACCTGCAGGCGGCTGGCGACCGCCGGGCGATCGGTCTCGTCCGGGTCCAGGTCAAAGCCGGGGAGCGAAATGCGAGCCATTCTCACATTGACCGGTTTTAGCAATTGATTGTCATTGTAGCGAAATTCGCCAGTGCGGCCGATCACTAGCATGAGCCGCATGCACGCTCCCACCCCTGCCCGTCTCCACGTGTTCCAGGCATTCGCCTGGTTGAAAAGCCCTGCCCTCAGGACCGACCAGGAGGCGGTGCTGTTCTCGCTCAAATGCCTGCTCGCCGCGTCGCTGGGGCTGTATGTCTCCCTGAGGATCGGCCTGAATCGCCCGTTCTGGGTGATCGGGACGGTCTATCTGGTGTCGCAACCGCTGTCCGGGGCGACACTCAGCCGCGGCCTGTTCCGCCTGCTCGGTACCGTGGGCGGAGCCGTCGCCACCGTCGTGCTGGTGCCACGTTTCGCCAATGCACCCCTGGTGCTGAGCGCCGCGCTTGCCACCTGGATGGCGCTGTGCCTGTACCTGGCGATGCTCGACCGCACGCCGCGTGCCTATGCGTTCCTTCTGGCCGGCTATACCACCAGCCTGATCGGGTTTCCTGCGGTGATGGTGCCGGCAGACGTGTTCACCATCGCCATCACGCGGGTGCAGGAAATCGCCATCGGCATCCTCGCCGCAACGCTGGTACACGCGCTGGTGCTGCCGCGCCGGGTCTCGATACGCGTGCACGCGCGGGTTGCTGCCGTGCTGGATGACGCGGAACGATGGACACGGGACATGCGCGCCGGTGCATCGGACACGGTGCTGGCGACGGACCGCTCGAAAGTGGCCGCCGACCTGCTCGAGCTGCATGTGCTGTCGATCCACCTGCCCTTCGACAGCGCCCACGGCGTGGCCCAGGTGCAGATCCTGCGTGCCCTGCATGACCGGATGCTGGACGTACTGATGCTGTCCAGCGCGGTGGAAGATTCCCTCGCACGGCTGCGCTCATCACAGGCCAGCGCGATGGATTCGCCTGGCTGGCGCGAGCTGATGCAGACCGGCCTCGCCGCGCAACAGGCCGAGCTCGACCTCGCCCACGCCGACTGCCGCGTGCTGCAGGCACAACTATGCACTGCCCGGCCCGACTGGCGCCGGCATGTACCTGCCCGCCTTGCGCGACATGCGCGACATGCGCAGGGTGCGGTACTTCACCGGGATCATCGGCTTGCCCTGCGCAGCGCGCTGGGCGCGTTCGTCGGCATCCTGCTGAGCTGCGTGTTGTGGATCGTTACCGGCTGGTCGGACGGCGCCACGGCGGTGTCCATCATCGGCACGGCGTGCGTGCTGTTCGGCACGATCGAAGCGCCTGCGCCGCATGTCATGCGCTATCTGGTGGGATCGTTGATCGGCGTTGGCGTCGGCCTGCTCTACGGTCTGCTGATCTTCCCCGCGCTGTCCGATGTCGTCGGCCTGACTGCCGCGCTGGCGCCTGCGCTGCTGCTGTGCGGATCGTTCCTGGCCCGGCCTCCCTTCATCATGGCTGCCCTGGGCGTGGTGCTGACGTTTCCGCTCATCGCGGGACTGGGCGCGACCAATACGGTCAACATCGTCGGCGCACTCAACAACAGCGTAGCGTTGTTCGTGGGTACGACAGTGGCACTGTGCAGCATGCAGCTGTTCCAGACCGCCGATGCGGGCCGCAACCGCGCACGGCTGGAGCGTTCGATCCGTCGGGATATCGCACGACACGCCGCCGGACAAGGTGGCGTGGCCCGGGCCTGGCTCAGCCGCATGCTGGATCGAATCGGGCTGCTCGCTCCCCGGTTGCGGGGCGGTTCCAGTGCCGCAGACGACCTGCGGGCATTGTTTGCGGACGTGCGTGCGGTACGTGCATCCAACCAACTCCGCGCACTGGACAAGTGCCAGGAAAACCCGCAGGTCCGGGTGCTTCATGCGGCGCTGATCGAACGCGTCGCCGCACATTTCAGGGTTCGTGCCCACGCGCCACGCAGCGTCGACGCCCATCTTCTGGAACTGCTCGACCGCATGCGCGAGGCAGCAGTGGCCAGCAGCGGGGATGATCGTGAGCATCTGTCGCACCTGCTCTGCGGATTGCGCCGCGACCTGCTGGCGCCTGCTCTCACCCTTCGGCACTGACCTCATGTTTTCTGATCTCTCCATTGATGGCGTGCTGATCCCCGGCCTGCTCGCCGTGGCCGCCGCCGCGCTGGCGCTGTCGATGCTGACCTCGCGCCTGCTCGCCAGTCTCGGTCTGTACCGCTTGTTCGCCGCGCGACCACTGGTGGGCCTGTCCCTGTTCGTGATCCTGGCGGAGCTGATGATCCGGCTCTCGCCCCTGCTCGAGAAATGAAATGAAACACCTGCTTGCTGTCATCGGGCGCTGGAGCGCTACGCTGGTTGTATTCGCGATTGCTGTCGTCGCCGCGCTGTCCATCTGGAAGCGTTACGAAACACGCCCGTGGACGCGGGATGGACGGGTCCGCGCCGATGTGGTGCGCGTTGCATCGGACATGGGGGGGCTGGTCACCCAGGTGCTGGTGCACGACAACCAGCGGGTCAGCGCCGGACAACTGCTGCTGGTGCTGGATCAGCCACGCCTGGCTGCCGCGCTTGAGAAGGCCGACGCAGCGGTCAGCAGCGCACGCGCGACGCTGGCGCTGGCCCGCCGCGAATCGACGCGGGACAACGCACTGGGCAACCTGGTCGCCTCGGAGACACGCGAACGCAATGCGGCCAAGGTCGACACCGAGCTGGCCGCCTTGGCGCAGGCACGGGCCGAACAGCGCGTTGCCCAGCTCAACGTGCAACGCACCGAGGTGCGCGCGAGCACCGACGGCATCGTCACCAACCTGGACCTGCATGCGGGCGATTACCTGCAACCGGGCGCGCAGGCGCTGGCGCTGATCGACACCGGCAGCCTGCGTATCGAGGGCTACTTCGAGGAAACCAAGCTGGGCTGCATCACCGAGGGCGATGCCGCCGTGGCGCGGCTGATGGGCGACACCCGCGATGTCCGCGGACACGTGGAGACCATCGCCGCCGGCATTGCCGACGATCAGCGCTCCAGCACGCACAACCTGCTGCCTGCCGTAGCGCCGACCTATACCTGGGTGAGGCTGGCACAGCGCATCCCGGTACGCATCCGTATCGATGATGCGCCGCCGGATACGCGCCTGATCGTGGGTCGCACTGCGAGTGTGACCATCACGCCCTCGGCACCGGGAGCCTGCAAGTGAGCGTGCGGACAGTACGTGGTGGGCTGCTTGCCCTGTTGCTGCCCCTGACGGCCTGCGTATCCGGCCCCGACTATCACCTGCCTGCGAACGCCGTCGCAGCTTCACAACGGGCTGCGCGGGCGTTCGTCTCAGGCCAGGACGCATCGTTCAGCCACGACGCGCCACCGGATCGATGGTGGCACCTGTATGGCGACCCTCAGCTTGACGCCTACGTACGCGAAGCACTGGCGGCCAATACCGACCTGCGCGCCGCCGATGCCAACCTTCGGCGCGCCAGCGCTACCGTGCTGGAGTATCGCGCGCGCGGTGCCGTACAGGCCGACGTGGATGCATCGGGCACGCTCACCCATGCCGGTGGCTACACCCAGGCGTCGGCCGCCCCGCAGTCGTACGCGCTGGGCCTTCACCTCTCCTATCCACTGGATCTTGCAGGTGGCATCCGCCGCGGCATCGAAGCCGCCAACGCCGACGCGGAGGCGGTTGCTGCGGTGCGCGACCAGGTCCGCGTGGTCGTCGCTGCGGCCGTCACCCGTGCCTATCTCCAGGTGTGCACCCGCAATCACACGCTCGCTGCGACCCGGCAGGTGCTGGCGATACAGCGCGACACGCTGGAGGCAACCCGTCGCCTGGCTGCAGGCGGGCGCGGAACGGACTTCGATGTCAGCCGTGCCGGTGCCGCCATCAATCGCAGCGCGGCGGCGGTACCGCACCTGCTGGCGGAACGCCAGGCCGCACTGTTCGAGCTGGCCGCACTGATGGGCAGGGTCCCGGCACACTATCCCAGGGAGGCCGAAGCCTGCCCCCAGCCCCCTGAGCTGGAGCAGGCGCTGCCGGTCGGTGATGGCTGGCAGCTGCTCCAGCGGCGCCCCGACGTACGCGCAGCCGAACGCAGCTTGGCCGCCGCGACTGCAATGATCGGTGTCGAGACGGCGGGTCTCTATCCGCAGATCACCTTGGGCGCCTCTTCGGGCGTGGCCGGCACACCGGCGCATCTGCTGTCGGCCGACGGCTTCGGTGCGAGCATCGGTCCCGTGCTGTCATGGCACTGGCCCAACCGCCGCGTAGCCAAGGCCCGCGTCGCAGCGGCCGGTGCCAACGCAGATACCGCGCTCGCGTCCTTTGACGGCGTCGTGCTGCTGGCACTGCGGCAGACCGAGACCGCGCTTTCTGCCTGCACGCAGGAGCTTGAACGCGAGCGCCGTCTGGCGCAGGCGCGTGGGGATGCAGCGCGGGCCGCCGGGCAGGCGCAGCAGCTGTACCGTTACGGCAGGATCGATTTCCTCGATGTGCTTTCGGCCCAGGCCGCGCTGGCAGATGCGGAGTCCGCATTGGCTGCATCGCGCGCGGACCGGGTCGACCGCCAGCTGGATCTTTTCCTGTCGTTGGGCGGAGGCTGGGCCGCAACGGATTCGGCCGCGCGCGGTGCCCGGTGACCCGTTCAGGGCAGCGACTGCACGCCGCGCCGTCTGTTCAGGAACGTACCGCCTACACCCGTATTCATTCACTCTGACTGCCCTATATTCCTGCCACAGCGCCGCATGCTGCGGCCATGACGGAGGCATATCCATGAACACAACACGTTTGCTGGCCATCGCCTTGACCACCGCCACCGCTTTCGCTGCGGCCCCCGCGTTCGCCGATCCGCCGCACCACGCCCGTGGCAACGGCCCGCCGCCGCACGCAGGCGGCCCGCACAACCGCGAAGCGCCGCCGCCGGGCTGGCAGAAGAAGGCCTGGCGACGTGGCGAGCGCCTGCCGTGGGCCGAAGTGGACCGCCGCTACTGGGTAGACGATTACGCGCGTTATGACCTGCGCGAACCGGGCCGCGACCGGCGTTGGGTGCGCCAGTCCGATAACGAGTACCTGCTGGTGGAGATCGCCACCGGGCTGATCATCGACGCCCTGCATCGCTGAAGCGACCTGCAGCGTCCGCACACGCAGCGATTTACATCGGTGCAGACACCTTACGACCGGGGCCGCCCCGGTCGGCGGTGTCTGCGCCCACGGCGCCCCGCCCGCCTCCGCGGCCCGCCATGCAGGCCCTCCCGCAGCGCGATATACCCGCACATCAGCGCTGTGGCAAATAGCCCCATCGCCACCAGTATTTCGAATCCCCGATCACCAAAGAGCAGGCGGATGGAGGTCTCCAGTGAGCACAGCCTGCCGCAGCGCAGGCCGTGCTCGTTGAAGCCATGGATGAGCACCAGTACGCCCATCAACCCGCACCACGCCATCAGGGCCAGGCTTGCGATGAAGATGAAAGGTCGATGGATACCCATGCGCTCGTCGCGGTCTTCTACGGTGATGTCCAGCGCGACGTTGCGAGCACGCGATCGGAAGCATCCAGCTCTACCGACCAGGCTTCGGTATCCAGTCCCAGCCGGTTCTCATACCACCATCGCTGCGCACAGCGACCACTGCATCCACGGCTGGCATAGCGGGTAAAGGGAACATCGGCGTGCTCCACCACGTCAGGGGGCCCCAGCGCCCGCAGTACCTCGCCCCTGCTCGCCCCGACCGGGACCGAGGCAAGCGCGTGGGAATGCCACGCCGAGATCGCCGAGCAACCGGCCACGTACGCCACGAACAGGCCCGCAAGCCCCCACATTAGTGCCCTCATTGACAGATCCCCTCCTGCGCCGCGCGCCCGCGCATCATCCGCGCAGACCTTCTTCAACGTCAAACCTCGACACGCGGGCCTGTTGCAGCGCCCGGCATCCGTGCTAGCGTGCGCCGTCAAACTCTCCATGGGGTGCAGGATGCGCAATGGAATGGGACGGAATCTGGTGATCGCCTGCATGGTCCTGGCTGTTGCCCCAGCGGCCGCAACAGCGACCGCAATGCCGGGCGATCGTGGGCAGGATTTCGTGCAGACACAGGCGATGGCCGCGCGCTGCCAGAAGAGCCTGCCCGGCCTGGAACTGCAGTTGCAGGAGGGCCGCAAGCACTGGCTGTCGACACTCGACGCCGCGCAACTGCAGGCCGCCGAGGCCTATGCCAGCAGCAAGGAAGGCAGGACTCTGGGAAAGAGTGTGGAGCGGGATGCCTCCCGCGCCTTCGGTCGCAATACCTTGTCCGCCGCAGCGACCTGCGTTGGCCTGCTCGCCGAGTACGGCCCGGCCCACCCGCTGCCTTCCGGCACGGCAATGCCGGCCGACCGGGTGCAGCACTACATGCTGCACTTTGCACCGATGGTGCTGGCTCGGCTGCAGTGCGCGCGCCTGGACGGCATCGACGTGGCCGCCCAGCCCGATGGCTCGTAAACCTGGCAGTACCGGGCCTGTGGCCAGACCGAATCCGTGCGCATGGCCCCGCTCGGGCAGAGCTGGTCGATGAGCGATGCGGACCGCAATCGCCTGTTCGACGCACTGACCCGATAGGTCGGACGGTATTCCCCGGGGTAGCAGGAACCATGTTTCCACCCACCACCTGGATCAAGTTGCGATCTGCCTTTCCATTGGCGGCCTGCACGGTGCTATGCGCCTGCGGCCTGGTTATGGACAGTTCGTTCGACACTCTGCGCGAGGCGCTTGACTCCGACATGGTGAACAAGGGATGGATTCCCGGCTGGGTGCCCCACGAGGCGACCGACCTGCGCGAGGTGCACGACCTCGACTCGAACACCAGCGCGCTGGCCTTCACCAAGCCTCCTGCGATACCACTGCGGCTGCCTGCGGATTGCCAGGCAACGACATTCAGTCACAGCGATCCTGTTGCGTTCGATCGATACTGGTGGCCGGGCGACGGGACGCTCAAGTCGTCGTATCGCGTCTTTCGCTGCGCGCCCGAATCCGGAAAATCAGTCTTCGTCGCCATCAACAGGACCGAAGACCACGTGCTCTTCTGGCGAACCTACGCGCGGTGATGCGCCCGCGCCACCCTATTCCTCCCCAGGACCCCATTATGCCCAACGCACGTGCACGCTTCGTCGCCCTCGCCCTGTTGCTCCCGGCGTGGCTGCCGGCCTACGCCACGCAGAATGCCCCCGCCGACGTCAAGGCGATCGAACAGGTGGTCGAAGCGTTCCGCACCTCGCTGATCAACAAGGACAAGCCGACCTACATGGGCCTGTTCTTCTCTGACAAACCGGAAGACATCGGCTGGCAGTTCGTTTCCGAGGATGTGCGCCTGCAGGACATCCGCAAGGCCAAGCCCGATGCGATCAAGGCACGGCAGATTCCCGCCAACAACTTCATCGCGCTGATCGACGGGGCGATGGCCTCGCCGAAGCCGAAGGAGGAGAAGTTCTCCAACACGAAGATCGAAACGGACGGCGATGTGGCCTCGGTCTCGTTTGACTACAGCTTCCACGACGATGGGGTGAAGACCAACTGGGGCAAGGAAATGTGGCAGCTGGTCCGCACCGAGCAGGGCTGGAAGATCTTCTCGGTGATCTACTCGATCCGCGATTCACGCAGCCCGGGCGATTGAACGTCGCTTGACCGGGCCGAACCCAGGCCGCGATCCATTCAGCAAGGGCATTGGCATTCGGCCATCGATCGGGCAGAGTTCGGCCACGCGCAAGGACGCATGCCATGACCCGCCTGCTGATCATCGAAGACAACCCCGAGCTGGTTGCCAACCTGTATGCCTTCTTTGAACCGCTCGGCTACGTGCTGGACGACGCGCGCGACGGCGCCAGTGGCCTGCGCCGGGCCACGCAGCACGACTACGACGCCATCCTGCTGGACCTGATGCTGCCGCGCCTGGACGGCATGACGCTGTGCCAGAAGCTGCGCCAGGAGTTCCAGAACCCGGTGCCGATCCTGATGCTGACCGCGCGCGATCCGGTCGAAGACCGTGTGCAGGGCCTGGCCCTGGGCGCGGATGACTACCTGGTCAAACCGTTTTCGCTGGTGGAACTGGATGCACGGATCAAGGCCCTCGTACGAAGGGCACAGGGGCGCCAGGTCCAGAGCGTGCTGGCGTGGAAGGACCTGCAGGTGGACACGCGCTCGCCACAGGCCTGGCGGCAAGGCCGCTGCATTGCGCTGACGCCCACGTCGCACAAGCTGCTGATGTGCCTGGTGCGTGCAGCTCCCGCCGTGGTGCGCAAGCAGGAGATGGAATACCTGGTCTGGGGCGACGAGCCACCGGACAGCGGCGCGCTGCGAACCCACATCCATGAGCTGCGCCTGCAGGTGGACCGCAGCTTCGACACCGCGCTGATCACCACGGTGCACAGCGTCGGCTGGCGCATGCAGGCGTGAGCCCTGCCTCCCTCTACCGCCGCCTGAGCCTGCGCACCCGCATCACGATCTCGTTCGTGCTGTTGATGGCCGGTGCCATGGGCTTCATCGTACTGGCCGAACAGGTCGACTACGACCAGGTCCGGACTGCTGTCGTCGCACGGACCCAGCACGGCGAAGTGCAAAGGCTGCAGGCCGCGCTGGATCGTGGCCAACGCCCCGCCCTGCCACCAGGGACCCAGCTGTTCGATGCCCAGGACGTGCCTGTCGTGCTGCGCCAATACGGCCCGGGCTACCACGGCGAAGAGGCGCCCAACGAGTGGCACCTGCGTGTGTTCGACAGTGGTGGCCAACGCTACTACCTGCTGCAGGACGCCGCACCCTATGGCTATCTGGAACACCTGATCAATGCCTTTGCGGCACTGGTCATTTCGGTCTGCGTGTTCGGCGCCTTCCTCATCGGCCGCAAGGTCGCTACCCACGTCATCGCGCCCATCACACGATTGGCCGATGCGGTGCAGGACGGCCACAAGCCCTTTCCCTACCAGGACGCACGCGACGAGATCGGCGTGCTCGCGCGCGCCTTTGCCCGCCATAGTGACGAGCTCGAACGGTTCCTGCATCGCGAGCAGTGCTTCAGCGGCGATGCCAGCCACGAGCTGCGCACGCCCTTGGCCATCATCGGCGGTGCTGCCGAAACGCTGGCCTGCCAGCTTCCGGCCGACAGCCACCTGGTTCCCAGCGCGGCACGCATCCTGCGTACCACCCAGGAGATGCAGCGCCAGCTGACCTGCCTGCTGCTGCTCTCGCGTGCCCCCGGCGCCGTGCCGCGCAACGCGGTGGCCCTGCGTCCGCTGCTCGAATCCTGCATGGAGCGCTGCCAGCCCTGGCTTTCCGGCAAGCCGGTGACCGTTGCGTTTGATGCCCGGCATGACGCCGTGCTGGTCACCAACGCGGATCTGGCGCACAGCATCATCTGGAATCTGCTGCGCAATGCCTGCCAGTACACCGAAAGCGGCGAGGTGCGAATCACCCTCCACGACACCGCACTCATCGTCGCTGACACCGGACCCGGCCTGCCGTCCAGCATCGACCCACGGCAGTTCCAGCGCTTCGCGCCGGGTGGCGCGCACAGCGGCGAGGGGCTGGGGTTGTCGATCGTGCAGCGCATCGTCGAGCACCTGGGCTGGACGATGACCGTGCAATCCTCCGGGCAGGGGTGCCGGTTCACCCTGCGCTGGCCCCGCCCCCCGCATCTGACGGATTCCTGACATCGGGCTGCACATGCTCCGGGCTGCTCCCCCGCTCTGGAGACGGCATGCAGCACCCCAAGGACAGCGGCAAGTACCCGCACGGCAAGACCGGATTGAGCCGCATCTTCCACACCCTCATCCATTCGCGCGATGGCTTCATCGCCACCTTTCGCGGCGAGGCGGCGTTCCGCCAGTTGTTGCTGCTGCACGCGCTGCTGATGGCGGCTGCGTTCGTGCTGGACATCAGCACGGTCGAGCGGGCACTGGTGCTGGCGGTCTGCTTCATCAGCCTGCTGGTGGAACTGCTCAACTCGGCGATTGAAGCCGTGGTTGATCGCATCTCGCTGGAGAAGCATCCGCTGTCCAAGAACGCCAAGGACATGGGCAGCGCCGCGCAGACCACCGCGTTGTTGATGGTGGGTGCGGTGTGGGGCGTGATCCTGCTGGGCTAGCCCGACAATCCTGACAACTTCCTGATAAGGCCGTTTCGATACTGCGCGCACTCCTGTTCCGCGGAACCTGCTCGTGCGTCAATGCCTCCGTTTCCCGCGGTCCCATCCAATCGTTCTGGTCTGGGCCGCCGCACTGTTCTTCGCCACGATTGGAAACATTGCCCTCTGGAAGACGCTCTGGGGGCTGATCGATCTCAACAGCCTGCGCAGCATGCTGTTCCTGGCCAGCCTGCCGCCGCTGCTGTTCTGCCTGTTCAACCTGCTGCTGACGCCACTGCTGGCATTGCCATTCCTGCGCAGGCCGCTGCTGGTGCTGCTCGTTGTCGTCAGCGCCGCGTGCAGCTACTTCATGCTGCACTACAACGTGCTGATCGATCGCAGCATGGTGCAGAACGTGTTCGAGACCAATCAGGCCGAACTGAACGCCTATCTGTCGCTGCCGCTGCTGTTGACCCTGCTGGCGCTGGGCGTGCTGCCCGCTGCCGGGCTCGCCCTGGTGCGCACCACCAGCGGGGCCGGTTCGATACGTTCGCTGCTGGTGTGGCCGGCCAACGTCCTGGCGTCGCTTGTGGTGCTGCTGGTGATCGGCTTTTCGTTCTACAAGGACTACTCCTCGCTGCTGCGCAACAACCGCTACATCCGCGACCAGGTACTGCCGTTGAACGTGGTGCGCCATACCCACGGCTACCTGAAGAGCCTCTACAGCACCCGCCAGCAACCGTTGCGCCCAATCGGCACGGACGCGCGGCGCTTTCCGGGCCCGCGCCCGAAGCTGGTGGTCATGGTCGTCGGCGAGACCGCGCGTTCACAGAACTTCCAGCTCAACGGCTACCCACGCGCGACCAATCCCCGGCTCTCGCGCAAGGATGGCGTCATCAGCTTCAGTGATGTTTCCTCATGCGGAACCGCAACGGCGATTTCGGTACCGTGCATGTTCTCGCAGATGACCCGCCAGCAATACGACGACGTCCGCGCGGCGGCCGAGGAGAACGTGCTCGACATCCTGCAGCGTACCGGCGTCGGCGTGCTCTGGCGCAACAACAACAATGGCGGCTGCAAGGGCGTGTGCGAGCGCGTGCCGACCGAGGACATGCCCGCACTCAAGGTGGCCGGCCGGTGCGTCAACGCCGACGGCACCTGCTACGACGACGTGCTGCTGCATCAGCTCGGCGCACGCATCGACGCCATCCACGGCGATGCCCTGGTCGTGCTGCATCAACTCGGCAGCCATGGGCCGACCTACTTTGAACGGTATCCCGCAGCGTCGCGGGCCTTCAGCCCGACCTGCGACAGCAACCAGATCCAGCACTGCAGCAACGAGGCACTGGTCAACACCTATGACAACACCCTGGTGCATACCGACCAGGTGCTGGCGGAGACCATCGACCTGCTGCAGGGCTATTCGGACCACCGCGACGTTGCGCTGATCTATATCTCCGACCATGGTGAGTCGCTCGGCGAACGCGGCATGTACCTTCACGGCACGCCCTACTTCATCGCCCCGCGCGAACAGACCCAGGTGCCGATGGTGATGTGGTTCTCAACGGAGTTCAGCCGCAACGCGGGCCTGGACATGGCCTGCCTGCGTGGGAATGCGCTGCACCGCGCCTACAGCCACGACAATGTCTTCCATTCCCTGCTGGGCCTGTTCGGTGTCAGCAGCAGCGTGTACCAGCGCGATCTGGATGTCTTCGCCGGCTGCCGGGCGACGACCGGCGCGCCGCTCGCCACCGCGCCGGCCAAGCGGCACCGGCTGATGCCGGTCACCGCCCGGAACGTGGCACGCTACTGTGCGGCCAGGGCGAAATCCAGGCCGGCGCATACCGCCGCCACCTGGGCGTCGTTGCATTCCTGCGGGTTGGTGCGCGGGCTGTCCGGGTAGACCTCGGTGGTGGTGGCAAAGCGTGCATCAGTGAAGCCGGCGCAGGCACCAATCGAACGCGATTCGCCCCAGACCACGCCCGGCGACTGCAACGGCAGGCCGACCAGGTTGCCCTCGGCGTCGGCCGGGGCGATATGGGTGACCGGGGCGACGGCGGCGATCAGGGCCTTCTGGAACTCGGCCTGCGGATCCTCGCTGTTGCCGATCACGTAGAAGCCGTCCGGAATGGTGTCGCGCTCGAACGGCTTGCCGTCGCGGGCGCAGCGGGCCGGATCGAACTCGTGCAGGTCGCTGTCGGTGGTCTCGTGCAGGTCCAGGTGCACCAGCAGGTTCGGCTTGCGCTCGGCCACCCAGCGCATCAGCGCGGCGGCTTCCTCGATCTGGCCGCCGTCACGGAAGCTGCGGTTCGGGTCGACGGCATCCGGGTTCCAGCGCTGGATGCGCTCGTAGCCCCATGGGCTGACGCACGGCGCCACGATCAGGTTCAGCCGGCCCAGGTAGCGCTCGGCCTGCTGTTCCAGGAACTGCAGGGCGCCATGCACGCCACTGGTCTCATAGCCGTGCACGCCGCCGGTGATCAGCGCGGTCGGCAGCGCCGGGTTCCAGTCGTGGTTGACCACGGCGAACAGCGGGTAATGGTCCGGCGCGTAGTCCAGCTGACCGTACTGGATCACATCGAAGCTGTCGTCCAGGCGTTCAAGCGCGGCCACCACATCGTCGTGGTAGCTGCGCTGGCGCTGCTGGCGGGCCCGCCACTGTGCGCGTTCCGCGTCGCCCCAGGGCTGTCCGGGGGTGCCGATCGGGTAGAACTGCGCAACAGTCATTGGGGAACTCCAGGGGTCGAACGGATGGGTGCAGCCGGACATTCTAAGCCTTGTCGCGCCTGCGGGGCCCCTCCCCCCGGCCCCGCCTTCATCCAGGCCGGGTCATCTGGTTGTAAAATCAACGGTTTTTGGCCCCTCACCCCTTGATGGCGAACGCAGCGCAGCCGGTCCTGGGTGGACCGGAGTTCCTCCGCCTGCTCGCCCGTCTCAGCGACGGCGCGATGCCGGCCACCAGTCCCGCCCTGACCGATCGCCTCGGCCAGTGGGTGGACTGGAGCCGCGCCGTGGCCCTGTCCGGGGCGCTCGGCGGACGCCTGCCCGAGCCCGGTGAAGCCGCCGAAGCGCTCGAGGATGTGCTGGCCGACTGCGCGCAGGCGCACGCCAGCCTGCTGGCCTCGATCAGTGAGGATGCCGAAGCCGAGCGCCTGCTGGACCTGGCCGAAGCCGCCGCTGTACCCAACTTCGCCTCGCTGCGCCAGCGCTATCGGGTGCTGCAGCAGGCCATCCAGACGGCCACCGGGCGCCTGCGCGGCCGCCTGCGCGACCAGCTGGTGCAGGTTTCACCCGAGCTGGCGCGGCTGGCCGAGGTCGATGCGGTGATGGAACAGACCCTCACCCCGCGCGAGCACAGCCTGCTGGCCACGGCGCCGGCGGTGCTCGGCGCCCGTTTTGAACGCGTGCACGGCCAGCCCGGCTGGCGCGCGGCCTTCCGCCATGACATGCGCACCCTGCTGCTCGCCGAGCTGCAGCTGCGCTTCCACCCGATCGAAGGGCTGCAAGACGCCCTGCGCTCCCACTGACCGGAACACCATGTCCAGAACTGTTTTCCATGTCGTTGTTTTCCTTGTCGGCCTGCTGGCCGTGTGCTGGATCGGCATTGGCTACGTTTCGGTGCATCCGCTGGGTGCAGCGGTGGCGGCGATCATCGCGGCCTGCTACGTCGCCGGTGGCGTGGAGCTGTATCGCTACCGCCAGGCCAGCAACGGCCTGCGCAGCGCGCTGAACGACCTGTCCAGCGCGAAGGAAAGCCTCGCCGCCTGGCTGGAACGCGTGCCGCTGGGCCTGCGCAACGCCGTGCGCCTGCGCGTGGAAGGCGAGCGCACCGCCCTGCCCGCACCGGTGCTGACCCCATACCTGGTTGGCCTGCTGGTGCTGCTGGGCATGCTCGGCACCCTGCTGGGCATGATGGACACGCTGCGTGGCACCGGCCTGGCGCTGCAGAGTGCGACCGACATGGCCGCGATCCGCGGCTCGCTGGCCTCGCCGGTGCAGGGCCTGGCGGTGGCATTCGGTACCTCGATCGCCGGTGTGGCCAGCTCGGCCATGCTCGGCCTGCTGGCGGCATTGCTGCGTCGTGACCGCCTGCAGGCCGTGCAGCAGCTGGACCGCGCCATTGCCGGCGACCTGCATCCGTACTCGCAGGCCTGGCAGCGCGCCGAATCGCTGCGCCTGCTGCAGGCACAGTCTGCGGCGCTGCCGGCGCTGGTCGACCGCCTGCAGGCGATGACCAGCACTTTTGAACAGCACAGTGCGGCCGCCAATGAGCGCCTGCTGGCCGGCCAGGCCGAGTTCCTGACCCAGAGCCAGGCCCTGCAGGAACGCCTGGCCGTCTCGCTGCAGCAGTCGCTGCGCGAAGGTGCCGAAGCCAGCGCCGCCGCCATCGGTGGTGCGCTGCAGCCGATGGCCGAAACCACCCTGGCTGGCCTGGCCCATCACGGCGAAGCACTGCATGCCCGCGTCGAGCAGGCCGTGCAGCAGCAGCTGGCCGGCCTGAGCGAGGGTTTCGAGCGCAGCCGCGTCGCCACCGAGGCCAGCTGGGCCAAGGTGGTGAGCGAGCAGACCCAGGCACAACAGGCGCTGGTCAGTGATCTGCGCCAGCACCTGCAGGCCTTCAGCGATGGCCAGGGCACGCACGCCGAAGCACTGGTCGCGCGTCTCGGCGAGCGCCTGCAGGCCAATGCCCGCGGCAATGCCGAGGCATGGCGCGCCGCCGCCGAACAGCAGCAGGCACTCAACAGCGCGCTGGTCGAACGCCAGCAGCAGGCGTTGCTGGCCTCCAGCGAGCATCTGGACGCGCGCGCGCAGGCGCTGCTACAGGCGCTGGAGCAGCACCACAGCACCAGCCAGGCGCTGCTGCAGGACCACGAACTGCAGCGTTCGCAGCAGTGGCAGGCCGCGCAGGCCGCTGCCGCGGCCGCGCACGCCGAACTGCAGGCTGGCCTGGACAGCCGCGAGCAGCAGCGCCAGGCGCGCTGGGACGCGATCAGCGCCGAGCTGCAGCAGGCCCACGCCGCGCTGCAGGCGCAGCTGCAGGCCGGCGACGAACAGCGCCTGCAGCGCTGGAGCGAAGCCTTGCAGCACGTTTCCAGCGACCTGGCCGAGCGCCTGCAGGCCAACGGCGAACACCTGGCTGCGCAGCAGCAGCAGGTCTGCGACACCCTGGCGGCCACCGCACAGCAGATCGGCGAGAACGGTCGCGCGCAGGCCAGCGCCACGCTGGCTGAAGTGTCTACCCTGCTGCAGACCGCCGCGGCCGCGCCCAAGGCTGCTGCCGACGTCATCAACGAGCTGCGCAGCACGCTGTCCGAGAGCCTGGTGCGTGACAACGCGATGCTGGAAGAGCGCGGCCGCCTGCTGGCCACCGTGCAGACCCTGCTGGATGCGATCAATCACGCTTCGCACGAGCAGCGCACCGCTGTGGACGCACTGGTCGGTGGCTCGGCCGAGCTGCTGGAGCGGGTTGGCAATCGCTTCACCGACCATATCGCCGCAGAGACCGGCAAGCTGGATGGCATTGCCGCAGCGCTCAACGGCAGCGCTGCCGAGGTGGGCCAGCTGGCCGGCACGTTCGGCGAAGCGGTCGCGCAGTTCGGCAGTGCCGCCACCGAGCTGTCCGGCCGCCTGGAACAGATCGGCGGCGCACTGGATGCCTCGCTGGCCCGCAGCGACGAGCAGCTGGCCTACTACGTAGCCCAGGCGCGCGAGGTGGTCGACCTCAGCCTGCTGTCGCAGAAGCAGGTGATGGAAGAACTGCAGCAGCTGGCCGCGCGCCGCGGCAAGGCCGGCAGCGCATGAGCGACGAGCTGGAGGTCGACGGCGGTTCGCATGCCCCGATCTGGGCAGCCTTCGGCGACCTGATGTCGGTGCTGCTGGGCGCGTTCGTGCTCATACTGGTCGGTGTGGTCGCCGTACAGCTGGAGCTGTCGCAGCGACTGGACCAGGAAGTGAAACAGCGCCAGGCCGAAGCCAAGCGCCTGCAGACGCTGGAGCAAGCGTTGGCTGGACCGCTGGCGGCCGGCCGCGTGACGCTGGTGGATGGCCGCATCGGCATCAGCGGCAGCGTGCTGTTCGCGCTGAACTCCGACCAGCTGCAGCCGGAAGGCCAGGAGCTGCTGCGCAGCCTGGCCGCACCGCTGGCCGCCTACCTGGGCAGCCGCGAAGAGATCCTGATGGTCAGCGGCTTCACCGATGACGCGCCGGTACGCGAAGGCAACCGGCGTTTCGCCGACAACTGGGAGCTGTCGGCGCAGCGCTCGCTGACCGTGACCCGCACCCTGATCGCCGATGGCGTACCGGCGGACGCCGTGTTCGCCGCCGCGTTCGGCAGCGAGCAGCCGGTCAGTTCCAATGCCGATGAGGAAGGCCGCGCACGCAACCGTCGCGTCGAGATCGCGCCGATTCCCAAGCCCAAGGCCCCGGATGCCAAGTAAGTCGCCAGCGCTCGAAGGCCTGCGCGCACTGGTGCGCGACCTTGATGCAGGGTCGCGCTCGCTGCCGCATTACCCGCAGGTGCCGATGCTGCAGCAGGTGCAGCGCGAGTGGTCGGAGCTGCGCAGCGAGCTGCAGGTGCGCCGCTCCCTGCGCGCCGAGGCCCCGGCTGACGGCGGCCCGCTGAACTCGGCGGTGCTGGTGCAGCGCATGCTGGACACGATGCAGGCCACCAGCCCCGGCTACCTGCGCCACTTCATCGACTACGTGGACACCTTGTCCTGGCTGCAGGCACTGCAGGATGGCGCCGCCAGCGGTGCGGATAGCGCAAAGCCGAAGCGCACGCGCAAGCCGCGCCAGACGCCGAAGGAGTAGCGCCGGCCGCTGGGCGGCAATTGATTGATGGCCGCAGGTCCATGGGGTTGCCGGCCAGCGGCCGGCACTACCATCGCGGGTGCTCTGTGAGCCGGAACACGATCTGCGCTGCGCTTCGGTTCTGCCGTGGTACTGCCGGCCGCTGGCCGGCATCAAACCGGACCGACCACGGCCGAAGCGCACTCAAGCGGCGCCGAACAGCGAATGGCCGCGCTGAACATTGACTGGTAGTGCCGGCCGCTGGCCGGCAGCCATGCATCTCCGCGCGGGTCATGGGGTTGCCGGCCAGCGGCCGGCACTACAACCGAGGCTGCTCTGTGCGCCGGAACGCAATCTGCGCTGCGCTTCGCCCTTGCTTTGGTAGTGCCGGCCGCTGGCCGGCATCACAACCAGACCGACCACGGCCGAAGCGCGCGCAAGCGGCGCTGAACAGCGAATGGCCGCGCTGAACATCGACTGGTAGTGCCGGCTACCGGCCGGCAGCCATGCATCTCCGCGCGGGTCATGGGGTTGCCGGCCAGCGGCCGGCACTACCACCGAGGCTGCTCTGTGCGCCGGAACGCAATCTGCGCTGCGCTTCGCCCTTGCTTTGGTTGTGCCGGCCGCTGGCCGGCATCACAACCAGACCGACCACGGCCAAGACGCGCGCAAGCGGCGCTGAACACGAATGGCCGCGCTGAACATTCACTGGTAGTGCCAGCTGCCGGCCGGCAGCCATGCATCTCCGCGCGGGTCATGGGGTTGCCGGCCAGCGGCCGGCACTACCACCGAGGGTGCTCTGTGCGCCGCAGCGCAACTGCGCTGCGCTTCGCCTTTGCTTTGGTAGTGCCGGCCGCTGGCCGGCATCACAACCAGGCCGACCACGGCCAAGACGCGCGCAAGCGGCGCTGAACAGCGAATGGCCGCGCTGAATATTGACTGGTAGTGCCGGCTGCTGGCCCGCAGCTACGCGTCTCCGCGCGGGTCATGTGGTTGCCGGCCAGCGGCTGGCACTACCATCGCGGGTGCTCTGTGCGCCGGCACACGATCTGCACTGCGCTTCAGTTCTGCCGTGGTACTGCCGGCCGCTGGCCGGCAGCTACGCGTCTCCGCGCGGGTCATGGGGTTGCCGGCCAGCGGCCGGCACCACCATTGCGGGTGCTCTGTGCGTCGGAACACGATCTGCGCTGCGCTTCGGTTCTGCCGTGGTACTGCCGGCCGCTGGCCGGCAGCTACGCGTCTCCGCGCGGGTCATGGGGTTGCCGGCCAACGGCCGGCACTACCATCGCGGGTGCTCTGTGCGCCGGCACACGATCTGCACTGCGCTTCGGTTCTGCCGTGGTAGTGCCGGCCGCTGGCCGGCATCACACCCAGTCCGACCACGCATGCGGATACTCGCCAATCTGCCCAGCAAGACCGGCGCGTACCGGATTCCCCAGGATGTACAGCGCTTGCCGCGCCATCGACTCCTCGGCCCTCACGGCATGATCGAAGTAGCCGGGCTGCCACACCGTACTTCGACGGCCCGCCAAGCGATTCAGGGCAAGCGCGCTCGACGATTTCATCCGGCGTGCGATGTCTGGAAGGTGGGCTGCGCGCAGCTCGAACATCCAGTGGACGTGATCCGGCATGACGACCCATGCGTGTGACCGTACGAGCCCGCGCTGCTCGATGTAATCGAACTGGTCGATCACACATGCTGCTGCAGCTTTGCTTTCAAGGAGCCGGCGGCGCTGATGCGTGGTAGTTGTCAGAACGTAGACCTGGCCGATGATCGAGTGACGGCCCAGGCGGAGGCGATGGCTGCTCATGCGCCATGGTGGGTCGATCATTGCGCGTTGGCTGTCGGGCCATGGCTCGACGGGGGTTGGGAGATGTCTGAAGGTGAATGAGATTGCCGGCCAGCGGCCGGCACTACCGGGGGCCGTAGGCTGCCGGCCAGCGGCCGGCACGACCACAGCCGGCAGGCGGCCGTCGGGGCTCAGCCGCGCAGGGTGGCGCCGCCGTCGACGTACAGGTCGCTCATGGCCACGTGCCCGGCCTGATCGGAGAGCAGGAACATCACCGAGTGCGCGATGTCCTCCGGGGTGGCGAGTTTGCGCAATGGAATGCCGGCCTTGTAGGTCTCCAGGTTGCCGGCGATCACCCGCTCGGCACCGTGCTCGTCCTGCCACATGCCGGTCTGCATCGGGGTCAACGTCGATCCCGGGGCGACGATGTTGCAGCGGATGCCCAACGGCGCCAGTTCCAGCCCGAGGCAGCGGGTGAACATGGTGGCGGCGGCCTTGGATGCCGCATAGGCGGCCATCCCGTGCCGCGGCACACCGGCCGCATTCGAGCTGACGGTAACCATCGCGCCCTGTCCGCGCGGCGACATCACCCGCGCCAGAGCACGCCCGACATGGAACACGCCGTCGGTGTTCACCGCGAACACCCGGCGCCAGTCGTCATCGCCGGTCTCGGTCACGCCGCCCACATGCAGCACACCGGCCACGCTGGCGGCCAGCATGATCGGCCCGATGCTGGACTCGACCCGATCCACCAAGGCGTCGACGGCCGCACTGTCGGTCACGTCAAGAGCAAACGCCTGCACACGTGCATCCGCGAACATGGGTGCTTCGCGATCAGTCGCCACCACGATGCAACCGGCCGCGGCCAACAGCCGTACCAGTGCCTCACCGATGCCCCCGGCGGCACCGGTCACCAGCGCCACACGACCTTCAAAACCGGTCAATTGCATGTTGCGGTCTCCTGTTGCTCGTCCCAGTGGCGCAACCGCGCCGACAACCACGGTGCCAGCTGCGCCACCGCATCGCGGCCGGTCAGTTCGGCGTGCAGGAACGGCAGTTCCAGTGCCTGCACCTTGCGCGCGTGGCTCCGCCACAACGCCGACTGCAGCTGTGGCCGCGCCTGGTGATCCCGGCCAGCGCGGACGTGCACCAGCGTGCCCTCGAACGGCCGGTGGATATGTTCACGGATCAGCCGATTGGTACCGGTCACCGCGCGCACCACGCCGTCAAGCACCACATCCGGCAGGCTGCCCAGTGCACTCCCGCCGCGACGCAGGAACGCGAGTATGCGTTCCCGGCTGTCCAGTTCCGGATGCGCATCCGGGTCATGGCCGGCAATCGCCAGTAGTGCCCGCAGTGCGGCGACGGCGTCCGGTTCAGGCTCGGCCCGCCAGCACTCGCTGGGATAGGCGTCCAGCAGCACCAGTTCGCCGACGTCGCGGCCGATCTCATGCAGCCGCACCGCCATCGCCTGGGCCAGGATGCCGCCCACCGACCAGCCCAGCAGATGCACCGGCCCCTTCGGCTGCAGTGCGACCACGCGCTGTACGTAGTCGTTGGCCATCGCCTCGATGCTGCTCGGCAGTGGCAGCCGCGCGTCCAGTGCCGGCGACTGCAGGCCATACACCGGGCGGGCTGGTTGCAGTGCCCGGGCGAGCGTGCGGTAGTTCCAGGCGATGCCACCGGCCGGGTGCAGCACGAACAGCGGCGTGGGCGCGGCAGCGTCGGTTGCGGCCAGCGCGATCACCGGCCCCAGCGCGTGATCGGCCAGCGCGGGTGGCGCGGCAATACGAACCGCCAGCGCGGCCACGGTGGGCTGGGCAAACAAGGCGCCCAAACCCAGATCGCAGCGCCAGCGCTGCTCGATCGCCAGCAGCAGGTGCACCGCCGACAGCGAGTCACCGCCGAGACTGAAGAAGTCCGCATCCACCGCCACCGGCGCCTCACGCCCAAGCGCCTGTGCGAACAGCAACGCCAGCTCCTGTTCCAACGGCGTGCGCGGCGCCAGGCCGGCAACTTCACGTTGCGGTGGCTTCGGCAACGCGTTGCGGTCGAGCTTGCCGTTGGCGGTCACCGGCCATTGGTCCACACCAACGATGGCCGAGGGCACCATGTAGTCAGGCACACGCGTGGCGAGGTGGCTGCGCAGCATTACGGCATCGGCAAGCGCGGTCGGCACATAGGCCACCAGACGCGCTTCGCCGGGAGCATCCTGGCGTAGCAGCACTTCCACCCGCTCCATGCCCGGCAGTTCGCGCAAAGCCGCCTCGATCTCGCCCAGTTCGATGCGCAGGCCGCGCAGTTTCACCTGATGGTCGCTGCGGCCCAGGTACTCCACCGCACCATCGCGGCGCCAGCGCGCCACGTCGCCGGTGCGGTAGATGCGCTCGCCCGCCAGGAAAGGATCGGCAAGGAAGCGTTCGGCGGTCAGATCGTCGCGACCGAGGTAGCCGCGTGCCAGCTGCACGCCGCCCAGGTACAGGTCACCGGCCACACCGACCGGCACCGCCTGCATCCGGGCGTCCAGCACGTACAGGCGGATGTTCCAGACCGGGAAGCCGATCGGCACCGGCCGCGAGCGATCCTGCGCTGACGCCGGCCAATAGCTGACGTCCACTGCGGCCTCGGTCGGGCCATACAGGTTGTGCAGTTCTGCGTGCACGCGCGCATGGAAGCGGTCGCGCAACGCAGCGTCCAGCGCCTCGCCACTGGTGAATACGCGGCGCAGCTGCAAACCTTCGGAGGCCGGCGCAGCGAGGAAGGCGTCGAGCATCGACGGCACGAAATGCGCGGTGGTGATGCCATGGCCCCGGATCAAGCGCGCCAGTTCAGTGGGATCGCGATGCGCATCGGGCCTGGCAACCACCAGCGTTGCCCCGCACAGCAGCGGCAGGAAGAATTCCCAGACCGAGACATCGAAGGTGGCCGGGGTCTTCTGCAGCACGCGGTCATCGGCGCCGATGCCGTAGTGCTCGCGCATCCACAGCAGGCGATTGACGATCGCGCGGTGTTCGACGACCACGCCCTTGGGCTCGCCGGTCGAACCGGAGGTATAGATCACATAGGCGGCATCGCTGGGCGCAGGATCCGCCCATGGCGCCGCGAAACTCAGCGCGGTCCACTGCTCCGGCGCGAGCACCGGCACACCGGCCACGCGCACCGATACGTCTGGCGCAGCCAGTACGCACACCGGCTGCGCCGACGCAAGAATACGTGCCAACCGCTCGTCAGGATGGGCAAGGTCCAGCGGAAGATAGGCCGCGCCTGCGCGCAGCACCGCGACCAGCGCGAGCACCAGTTCCAGCGAGCGCGGCAATGCCACCGCGACTACGCTGCCCGGGCCGACGCCCATCCCGCGCAGTTGTGCGGCAAGCGCGAAACTGCGCGCTTCCAGCGTTGCATAGTCGAGCGTAGTGTCGCCGAACACCAGCGCCGGCGCGTGCGGATCCCGATCCATGCCCTGCTGCAGCAATTCAACCAGGGTAGTCTCGGGAAGCGCATGCGCGGTGGCATTGAAACCGTGCAGCACCTGCTGCGCCTCCTCAAGCGTCGCCAAAGGCACGGCTGCAATATCGTCAGCCTGCAATGCTGCCGACACGAAATGCAGCAACCGCGCTGCATGCGCCTCGACATCCTCGCGACTGTACAGCGCGGGATTGGCCTCGATCTCAAGATCGAGAAGGTGCTGGCCATCGCCACGGAAGCCCAGTGTCAGATCATCCACCGGCCCGGTGCACAGCACCTCCAGCGTCGCCTGCACGCCGGCCAGCGCCAGCGGCTTGTAGAACGGCTGCACATTCACCAGCGGACCGTGCAGGCGCTGCTGCGCGCCGACCAGCCCCAGGTCCCGGCGCAGCTGCTCACTGCGGTAACGGCCGTGCTTGCGACCTTGGCTGAGCTGCCGGCCCAGGCCGCGGGTGAAGGCCTCGACGCTGCCCTCGCCGGCCGCTACGCGCAGCGGCAACACGTTCATCGCCATCGCCGGCACCCGCGCCGACGCGTTGCCGAGCCGGCCCATGTAGGGCACGCCCAGCACCACTTCATCGGCAGCGCTCATCCGCCGCAGGTACTCGGCCGCCAGCGCGGCCAGCACATCCGGCCAGGGCTGCAGCCAACGTGCCGACGCCTGCAGCAGCTGCTCGCGGAAGGCCGCATCGAGCGGCCGCACCCAGCGCAGCGCATCGTCGCTGGCCGCCACAGTGCCTGCCAGGCCCACGCCCGCCGGCGCCCCCTGCAACTGCTCGCGCCACCAGCGCCCGGCCTGCGCACGACGCGGGTCGGCACGATAGGCGGCGTCATCCGCCAGCACGCCCGCCAGCCCTGGCAGCGGTTCAGCCATGCGACCGGCATGCAACGCGCACACGCGATCGGTGAACAGCGCCATGCCGTAGCCATCGGCGGCCAGATGATGCACGCGCAGGTACCAGACCCAGCGCTGCCCGCCCAGGTCAAACAACACCTGCTGACTGATCCGGTCACGGGTGGGATCGACCGGGCTCAGACGGTCGGTGTGCATCAGGTTGCGTGCCGCAGCGGCGGGATCCGCCGCGGTGGAAACATCGCGCACCGAAAGCAGCGGCACGTGTGCCGGGTCATGCCACTGCAGCGGCTGGCCATCGGCCCCTTCGGCAAAGCGCAATGCGAAGGCCTGGGCCTCGCCTGCAGCCTGGTCTGCCGCTGCAATGAACGCGGCCACGTCCAACGGGCCGTCGATCCACACCGCGTGCGCGGTATTGAATGACGGATTGTCCGGTGCCAGCCGCTGTGCGAACCACAGTCCGGCCTGGGCCTCGGTCAATGCCACCGGTGTGGCCAGCGCAGCGGCGTTCATGCGTTCTGCGCGGCCTGCAGTTGCTGCACCACAGCCCACCACTGGCGCAGCGTGGTGTGCTCGGCCAGCTGCGAGAACTCAATGGGCAGGCCGGTGTTGCCCCAGGCCAGGACCAGGCCGAGCATGCGCATCGAGTCCAGGTCCAGGTCGATCAGGTTGTCGTCGTCACCGATCTCGGCCGGGGCACATTCCAGCACGCGCGCCACGTCGGCACGCATCCGCTCCAGATCCAGCACCTCACCCGTGGCGGCCATCACAGCACCTCCAGCAACTGGTCGGTGGTCATCGGTACGCCACAGGTGCGGGCAATCCAGTGCAGGGCCTGATCGTGGTCAGCACGCGAGAAATCCGCTACCGCATCGGCCGCGATGAACGCCTCGATGTCGCGCTGGAAGGCTTCGACCACGGTGGCCGTGCAGCCTATATGCGCATACACGCCAGTGACCAGCAGCTGGTCGCGTCCACGCACCCGCATCAGCGTCTCCAGGTTGCTGCGCTGGAACGCGCTGTAGCGGTGCTTCACCAGCACGTGCTCGCCAGGCTGCGGTGCCAGTGCCTCGATGATTGGTTCATGGTCGGCGCTGCGACGCATGCCTGGTCCCCACAGGTCGGCCTGCAGGCCACGGTCACGGCGGTCCTGGTCGCCATGCTGGGCGGTGTAGAACACCGGAATGCCGTGCGCGCGGCAATGCGCCAGCAGCCGTGCGATGTTGTCCACTGCCGGCCGCAGCGGTGCGTTGCCGGCGTCGAATGCGGCCAGGAAATAGCGCTGCATGTCGTGCACCAGCAGGGCGGCACGATCGCGCTGCGGGCGCCACGGGCCGCGCGCCTGCGGCAGCTCGGCGGCAGTCGGCAAGGGGTAATCGGTGATACGGGGCAGCGCCATCAGCGCGTTCCTCCTGTCTGTTGCAGATGACGCGCACGCAGCTGCGCGCGCAGTTCGCGGCGGCTGATCTTGCCGACCGCGGTGGTATCGAAACTGTCGACGAACACGACCTGGTCGGGCACCTTGAACGCGGCCAGGCCGCGCCCGCGCATCCAGGCCTTCAGTGCCGGGGCCTTGATCGGCTCACCCTGCTGGATCACGAACGCGCAGCTGCGCTCACCGAGATACTCGTCAGGAATGGAGACCACGGCGGCGTCGAACACGCCGGGGTGGGCCAGAAGGTGATCTTCGATCTCCTCGGCGGAGATTTTCTCGCCCGCCCGGTTGATGTGGTCACCGGCACGGCCCTGCACCACCAGGTAGCCTCCGGGCAGCTGCTGCACGCGGTCGCCGGTGCGGTAGAAGCCGTCGTCGGTGAACGAACGCGCATTGGCCACCGCATCGTTGTGGTAGCCACGGATGGTGTAAGGGCCGCGGGTCAGCAGATGCCCTACCTCGCCTTCCGGCACCGGCTGGTCATGGTCATCGACCACGCGCACCTCGTCGTCCGGGCTGATCGGCCGGCCCTGGCAGGCTACGATCAGTTCTTCCGGATCATCCAGCCGTGTGTAGTTCACCAGGCCTTCGGCCATGCCGAACACCTGCTGCAGCGTGCAGCCAAGACCGTCAATCACCCGCCGTGCGGCTTCCGGCACCAGTTTGGCCCCGCCTACCTGCAGTACCTGCAGGCTGGACAGGTCGTGCTTGCTGGTGGCGGCGGCCTGTGCCCACAACAGCGCCAGCGGCGGCACCAGCCCACAGCAGGTCACTTGCTCGCGCGCGATCAGCGGGAAGGCCGCGTCCGGCCCCGGACCGGGGCTGAGCACCACGCGGGCACCGGCATACAGCGCGCCGAAGAAACCGGGCGAGCTCATGGGAAAGTTGTGCGCGGCCGGCAGCGCGACCAGATACACGCTGTCGCGGTCGATGCCGCAGAGGTCATTGCTGGCACGGAACGAGTAGATGTAGTCGTCGTGGGTGCGTGGAATCAGCTTGGACAGCCCGGTGCTGCCGCCGGAGATCTGCAGGAACGCCACCGACTGCGGGTCCGGGTCGGCCGGCAGCTGGTTGCGGTCTCCCTGCAGCGCCTCGAGCGCGGTGAACTCTGCTGCATCGCCATCGATGACCACGTGGCGCAGCGCCGGCACCTCGGCCTGCAGCGCCCGCGCCAGCCCGCGATGATCAAAGCCATCGTGCAGGTCGGCAGTGATGTAGGCACTGGCTTCGGCCTTGTTGGCGAAGTGCACCAGCTCGGTGATGCGGTGCGCCGGCAGCGCGTACACCGGCACCAGGCCGGCGCGGAACAGCCCGCATACGGTGGCGATGAACCCGGCGGTGTTGCCCAGCTGTACCAGCACCCGCTCACCGGGTTGCAGGCCGAGTGCCAGCAGTCCGGCACCGATGCGACCGGCCTCGTGCCACAGCTGCGCGTAGCTCAGGCGCACATCGCCAGCGACCACGGCGATGTCATCAGCGTAGCGTTCCGCACGCTCACGCAGGAACGCCGGGAAGGTCTCGCCGCGCCAGTAGCCCGCCTCGCGATAGCGCACCACCAGCGCATCGGGCCATGCCTGCTGCAGTGGCAGGCGGGAAGAAACAGTGGGCGTGTTCATGCAGCAGGCTCGATGACGGGCGCGGCGTCGTGGACGCCCAACGCGTTCAACAGGGCGGCAAACTTCGCCGCGGTTTCGGCGACCTCGGCCTCGGGCTGCGACTGGGCAACGATGCCGGCGCCGGCGTACAGGCGCAGCTGCGTGCCCTGCAGGCGTGCGCAGCGGATCGCCACATACCAGTCACCATCCCCTTGCGCATCCAGCCAGCCGACCGCACCGGCGTAGAAGCCACGCGGCACCGGCTCAAGCTCGCGGATACGCTGCAGTGCCGCCAGCCGGGGTGTACCGCAGACCGCCGGCGTTGGATGCAACTGCGCCAGCAGCTCGGCCGCCGATGTCTGCGGATCCTTCAGGGTGGCGTGGATGCGGGTGCCGAGATGCCACATGCTGGCGGTGGCATGCAGCACCGGGCGCGGCTGCGCATCGATGTGGCTGCAGTACGGCGCCAGGCCCTCGATGATGGCCTCGACCACGTGGCGGTGCTCGTCATGGTCCTTGTTCGAAGCCAGCAGCGCCTGCGCGGCGCGCTCGTCCTCGGCGGCATCGGCACTGCGGCGCGCGGACCCGGCCAGCGGGTGCGACAACAGCTCGGCGCCACGCTTGCGCAGCAGCAGCTCCGGTGTTGCGCCGACCAGCCAGGCCGGTGCGTGCCCCGGTTCAACCGGAAGCGGCACCGCATAGGTCGCCACCGAGGGATCCGCGCCCAACCGCGCCAGCAGCACCTCTGGAGACAGCGCATGGCGGCTGTGCGCCAGCAGGCTGCGCGCCAGCACCACCTTGTGCAGGTCCTGGTCGGGCGCGCGCAGCGCCTTCACTGCCTCGGCAACCGCGGCTGCATAGTCCTGCGCTGCGGGCTCCGCCTGCAGCGGGCCCTGCAGCGCCGGCGCCGCCCGTGGTTGCAACGGCAGGGCCGGCAGCAGGCGCTCGGGCTGGTACAACGCGTCGTCGGCACGCGGTTCGAATGGCACCGCACCGACCAGCAGGCCCGGACCGCCACGCTGCTGGGCGAAGAAGGCCGCAACGCGCTCCGCCAGGGTTGCCAGCGCGCCACCCGGCAGCGCGAGGCGGCAACCGCGTGCGTGCACATGCTGGCCGGCATGCTGCAGCAGGAACAACGACGCGTCGTCAGTGCTCTCGAGCGGCGCGGGCGCAGCCTCCGGCCACGCGCCCTGCATCAGGGAATCGTTCATGGGGTCTCCTTCATCCGATGCGCTGCAGCCAGCGCGCACAGCAACAGCAGCAGCGCGCCGACCAGCAGATATGGCAGGCTGGGCCCGCCGCGATACAACAGCGTGCCGAGCATCGGCCCGGCCACCATGCCCAGCCCCTGCGCGGCAGCGACCGTGCCCGCCGCGGCACCCTGCTCGTGCGCTTCCACCGCGTCGGCGGCCAGCGCCTGGAACGAGGGGAATACGAAGCCCATGCCGAACGCGGCCAGCGCGTATGCCGCCGGCAACTGCCAGCCCTGCTGCACGCCCGCCACCGAAGCAAAGCCAATGCCGGAAATCAGCGCGCCGAGGATGATCCAGCGGCGCGGATGCACCTCCAGCTTCATCACCAGCGCCTGCGCCAGGATCAGGCCGATGCCGACCGCGGTCAGCGCGATGCCGGCCATGCGTGCACCAGCGGCAGCATCCAGGCCCAGGCGATCAATCGCGAAAAAGCCCACCGTCACCTGCGCGATGGTCACCGAGACCATGGCGATGAGCGCCGCCAGCTGCGGCAGGCGCAGGCGCGGGTCGAGGCGGCTCATCGGCGCGCGGCGCTGTGCGGACGCGCCAACCACCGGCGGTGTAGCCGGCAGCCGCCAGGCCAGCAATGCCAGTGCCAGCAGCGGCAGCAACGCGGCCACGTACAGCGCCAGCGAAAGGTTGGTATAGGCAAGCCAGCCGGCAGCGGCCGGCCCGAGCACCATGCCCAGCGCATTGGCGCTGCCCAGGCGGGCGAGGAATTTCGCACGTTGGCCGGTCGGTGCCTTGTCGGCGATGAGCGCGGCTGCGGTAGGCGGCACCGCCGCGTAGAACAGGCCGATCAGGCCTCGCGCACCGACCAGCACCAGCACCGATACCAGTACCGGCGGCACCGCCTGCAGGGCAACGTCGATGAACACCGCCAGCGCGATGTAGACCACGGTGTAGGCGCTCATCGCCAGCATCAGCACGCGCTTGCGGCCGATGCGGTCGCTGAGCTGGCCCCATGGGCGCGCGGCCAGCATCCACAACGCGCCCGCGGCGGTGACCGACAGTCCGGCATGCCACTCGGACAGCCCGAGCATGCGGACCACCGGACCGATCACGGCGACGAAGGACATCATCGCCATGGTGCCGATCAGGGCGGCCACTACCAGCGCCGGCAAGCCGGGAACGACGGGACGTGCGTGCATGGAACACCAGCCGTAACAGGAAGGGATCGCCGGGCGCACCTGCGCCCCGCCCGGCGCCGGCCCTGCTCAGGACCGGACGCCATCCTCAAATGATAACGGCTCGTATTTGCATTTGATACCCATTCTCTTGAACGGGCACGCAACAGCGACTTCAGCGCACCGCGCGCAGGCCCAACAGGCCACGGCGCTTGAACCACCATTCCAATGGCAGCGTCACCAGCGGCGGGATGGCTGCCAGTAGCGCCAGCGCACTGGCCCACCACGGCCAGCGCAGGCGCAGCGCCGCGAACAGCGTCACCGCCACATAGAGCAGGAACGCCACGCCGTGCAGGGGTCCGAACAGCTTCACCAGCGCCACGTTGGCCATGGGGCCGTACTTCATCCACATGCCGATGAGCAGGCCGGCCCAGGTCACGGCCTCGATGAAAGCGACCGCGGCGAACAGGCGTCCGCTCGGGTGCATGGGGGAACGTTGGGTCACACGGGGCTCCGGCAGCGGGGCATCAAATGCGAATGATACGCAGATGCACACTGCATGTAGAGCCGAGCCGTGCTCGACTGCTGGAGCGTGTCCACCAAGGTGGACACCTACCGGGGCATATTCGGCAGAACCTGCTCCCCGATCTCACGCAACACCGCGTCCATCGGCCGCCCGTTGTCGACCAGATTGAACATCACGTGCGCCACGCCCTGCCCATGCACGCGCAGCAGATAGTCACGCAGGCCATCGCGGCCGACCTTCAGGCCCAGCGGCAGCGGCTCGGCTGGCGCCTGCGGATCTGCCTGCAGATCCAGAAGCATCGACTGCACGAATGGCTTGCCCGGCCCACCGCGCTGCACCAGCGCCTGCTGCCACAGGCCGATGCGCCCCTCCTGCGCGGCCTCCTCACGATGATAGGTGGCCCAGCCTTCGGCCTCGCGCGCGATCCACTGCAGGCTCTGCCGCGCGGTACCCACCACCAGCATCGGGATGCGGGTTGCCGGCGCCGGCAGCACGTCGAAGCCACCCGTGGCCTGCAGTACGGCGGTCCGCGCATCGGCCTCCGGTGACAACGCCGCGCGCAGCAACGTCCAGCGCTCACGGAAGGTCGTCGCCCTGCCCTCCAGATCCTCGCCGAAGGCGGCGAATTCTTCCGGGCGGTCACCCGAACCCAGGCCCAGCACGAACCGCCCTGCACTGATCCGGTCCAGGCTCAAGGCCGACTTCGCCACCTGCAACGGCTGGCGCAACGGCAACACGATGGCGGCGGTACCGACCACGATGCGCGTGGTCGCGGCGGCCAGCATGCCCAGCCACAGGAAGGGGTCGTCCAGCGCGCTCGCCGTCGCGTCCGGACCCTGCGGCACCATCAGCGGTACATCGCGCGCCCACAACGCGGCGAAACCAAGATCGTCGGCCAGCCGCGCAATGCGCCGCGCCGCGCCCGGATCGGCCAGCCCATGCGCCGCAACGGGCGTCATCAGGCCCAGGCTCAGTCCCTGTTGCGGAAACAACGAAGCGTAGGCGGGATTGAATTCACTCATGGGACCAGCTTAGCGTGCAGGCAACCGGCGACGATCACACGCCACACGCCACAGGAAGATCGCTGCATGCCGAGGATCCGCCCCGCCCACATCGATGACATGCCCGCGATGAGCGCGGTATGCCTGGCCGCATTCACTGCGGCCGTCGCGCCCTCGCTCAGCGCGGCCGGCATTGCTACGTTCGGCAGTGTCGCCGCCGCCGATGCGTTCGCTGCACGCCTGCAGGGTGACAACCAAATCCTGGTGGCCGAGCAGGATGGCCGCATCCTCGGCGTGGTAGAGCTGAAGGAAGGCCGCCACCTGGCGATGCTGTTCGTCGATCCCGCCTGCCAGGGCCAGGGCATCGGCCATGCCCTGTTCGAAGCCGTGCTGCCGCACCTGCGCACACCGGTGCTGACCGTGCGCGCCTCGCTCAACGCAGTGCCTACCTACCTGCGCTATGGCTTCGTGCTGGACGGTGATGTCGGCGAGTTCAACGGGCTGGTGTACCAGCAGATGGTGCGGGCAGCCGCCTGAGGGCAGCGGGTGTCATGCCCCGCCGCACGGCCGATATAAGCAAACTGAATCAGCACACTCCCCGGCCATTCCTACAATGGACTGTCCCCCCTTCGAGATGCCGCCGATGCGCGTCGCGCTTTCCGTGTTGCTGCTGGCTTCGGCGCTGAGCGCCTGCACCCCGGCCCCGGTGTCCACCGCCAGCTCCGCCGAGGCGCCCGCGCCGGCGTCCGCCATCGCCTGGCGCCAGGGCGATGTGGACGATGCCTTCGCCGAGGCCGCCGACAGCGGAAAGCCGGTGCTGCTGTACTGGGGCGCGGTCTGGTGCCCGCCGTGCAACCAGCTCAAGGCCGGCCTGTTCAAGGACCCGGCGTTCATCGCGTTGACCGGCAAGTTCGTGCCGGTCTACCTGGATGGCGACGAGGAAGGGGCACAGGCCTGGGGCGAACGCTTCGGGGTGCGCGGCTATCCGACCCTGATCGTGCTGGACCCACAACGCACTGAGCTCACCCGCGTGGCCGGCGGCAACGACGCGGCCGAACTGACCCGTGCGCTGACCGTCGCAGCCGGGCGCCGCAGCGCCATCGCCGCCACCCTGGCGACGGCACTGGCCACGCCGGACAGGCTGGCCGCCGAAGACTGGCAGGTGCTGGGCGACTACGGCTGGGAAGTCGACGCCAACCGCCTGGCCGGCGAGCGCAGGAGCCAGGATGTGCTGCGCCAGCTGTCCAAGGCCGCACCCGACGCGGCGCTGCAACGCCGCTTCGCCCTGCTGGCCCTGGCCACCGCCGACACGCCCGCCAGCTCGCCCACCGAGGTGCGTGAGCTGCTGCAGGCAGTGCTGGCGCAACCTGCCGAAGTCCGTCGTAACCGCGAACTGCTGGGTTACGCGGGCGCGACGCTGGTCAAGCAGGCCAGTGCGGGGCCGGCCACCAGCAACACGCTGGGACAGCAGCTGCTGGTCGCACTGGAGCGCGCAGATGCCGAGCGCGGTGATCGCGCCGACGACGCGTTGTCGCGTGCGCTGACCGAAGTGTCGCTGGCACGTCAGCAGCAGCCAAACGGCCCACTGCCCGCGGCCCTGGTTGAGCGGGTCAAGCAGCGCGTGGCCGCTGCCGATGCCGCCGCCACCGATGCGCATGCACGCCAGGCCACGATCAGCAGCGCGGTCTACGCACTGCGCCAGGTCGGCGACGACGCGGGCGCCGAGGCGCTGTTGCTGGCCGAGCTGAAGCGCAGCGAGCAGCCGTACTACTACATGCCCGAGCTGGCCGAACTGGCCGAGCAGCGCGGCGACACCGCCGGTGCGCTGGAGTGGCTGAAGCGTGCCTACGATGGTGCGCAGGGCCCGGCCACCCGCGTACAGTGGGGCGTGCTGTACGTGGAGGGCCTGTTGAAGCTGGCGCCGGACGATGCACCACGCATCGAGCAGGCCACCGCCTCGCTGATCGCCGAACTGGAAGCGCAGCCGTCGGGCTACCACCAGCGTACCCGCCAGCGTTTCGAGCGCCTGGCCGGGCAGTTGAAGACGTGGAGCGGCAAGCACCAGGGCGCCGAAACACTGGCGCGGCTGCAGCAGCGGATGCAGCAGGCGTGCGGGGAACAGGTTGATGGTGCGTGCAAGGATTGGTTGAGTTGAGTTGATGAAGGCGCTGGCGGCTGGTTCGCCTGCCGGCGCTTTTGTTGATATCGGCTGTGACGGGGGAAGGGGCTGGCCGGGACACGCCGTAAACCCATCCTTGGGGGCTCGATGGCGCCATCCATGGCGCCAACGGTCCCGGCCAGCCCCTTCCCCCGCCACCCGACGGTTTCCTGCGAGCGCGGGCAGCGCAACAGCGCGCCGGTGAGGTTCGAAAAGCGGGTTCTGGTAGTGCCGGCCGCTGGCCGGCAACCCGACCTTCGCTGATTGCCGGCCAGCGGCCGGCACTACCATGCCGCTCCTGCTCCTGCCTTTGACTCCGTCTCCGCGCCAGCGCAGGGAGCTGTCCTGCAGGGGCTGATGGGTCAGCGCAGGACCGTTGGCGCCACGGATGGCGCCATCGAGCCCCCATGGATGGGTTCACGGCGTGTCCTGCGCTGACCCATCAGCCCCTGCCTGCCAGGAAGAATCAAGGCGACGAACGCGCACGCATTTCAATCCCGCCCCTTGACCTCAACCAATGTTGAGGTGCGATAACAATCTCCCCACGGCCAGCCCCTGGCCTTCCCCACGGAGATTGCTTCGATGTCGTACTCGCTTCCCCCGCTCCCCTACGCCTACGACGCCCTTGAGCCGCACTTCGATGCGCGCACGATGGAGATCCATCACAGCAAGCACCACCAGGCCTACGTCAACAACCTCAATGCCGCCATCGAGCAGGCCGGCATCGCCGAGCTGCCGGTCGAGGCGCTGATCGCCAACCTCGGTGCCGTGCCCGAGGCGCAGCGTGGCGCGGTCCGCAACAACGGCGGTGGCCACGCCAATCACAGCCTGTTCTGGACCGTGCTCAGCGCGGACGGTGGTGCACCCGATGAGGAACTGGCCACCGCCATCGACCGTGACCTGGGCAGCTTCGATGCCTTCAAGGACGCCTTCAGCAAGGCCGCGCAGACCCGTTTCGGCAGCGGCTGGGCCTGGCTGACCAGTGACCGCGATGGCCGCCTGCAGGTCGAAAGCAGCGCCAACCAGGACAGCCCGCTGATGGGTGCAACCGTGGGCCTGTCAGGCAATACCCCGATCCTCGCGCTGGACGTCTGGGAACACGCCTACTACCTGCACTACCAGAACCGTCGCCCGGACTACATCGGTGCGTTCTTCAACATCATCAACTGGGCCGAGGTCGGCCGGCGCTACCGCCAGGCCCGGGCCTCATGAGCGGCGAGACAGTGCCGTACGCCGGGCCGTGGGCGGGGGTCTTCCCCGCACCGGCGCCGGTGCCGTCGGTCGAGATGCCGCCGCGTGCCCTGCGGCGGCTGCTCGGCCATTTCCCGACCGGCGTGGCCATCGTCTGCGCGCGCGATGCACAGGGCAAGCCGGTCGGCCTGACCATCAACTCGTTCGTACCGGTCTCGCTGCAGCCACCGCTGGTGCTGTGGAACCTGGCGTTGCACGCGCAGAGCCTGTCCACCTTCCAGCGCGCCACCCGCTTTGCAATCAGCGTGCTGGCGGCCGACCAGGAAGCGCTGGCCCGGCGCTTCGCCGATCCGCAGGTCCGCAATCGCTTCGACGGCCTGGCATTGCTGGATGACGACGAGGACGCCCCACCCCGCATCGCCGGTGCCGTGGCCCATCTCACCTGTACCCGCCACGCACAGTGGCCGGTGGGCGATCACCTGCTGCTGGCCGGCCGCATCATCGACGTGCACGAGAACGGCGGCGCGCCGCTGCTGTTCCATCGCGGCCGCTTCCAGCCCGGCCCGGCCGAACTGCTGGTGGAGGTGCGCGGATGAACATCGAAGCTCTGGAATGCATGCTCGCCGCCGGCAAGGATGGCGCGCTGCTGCGCTTCGGCCTGGGCAAGGGCTGGCTGGATGCCGGCAACCCGGTGCGCGCGGCCACCCATCTGGGCCGTTGCGTGGTGCTTGATCCGCAGTACTCGGCGGCGTGGAAGCTGCTGGGCAAGGCCTGGCTGGCCAGTGGCCAGCCGCAGGCGGCGCGCGAAGCCTGGCAGCGCGGATTGAGCGTGGCCGGCAGCAAGGGCGACCAGCAGGCACGCAGGGAAATGCAGGTGTTCCTGCGCCGCCTGGACCGCGAGCAGGCGGAGCCGGCGAAGGCGGGCTGAGTTGATCAGCCCGCGTTGGCCGATGCCGGTGCGGACATGATGTCCGACATCGGCAGGCGGCGCGGCTTGCTCGGGAATGCGTGGCGCAGGATGCGCCAGACCACCTGGCCAAACTGGCGCGGCAGCGAGCCGTTGTTGTAGTGCTGGCCGTAGCGACGGCAGATGTCCTTCACTTCCTTGGCAATGGCCGCGTAGCGGTTGGCTGGCAGATCCGGGTAGAAGTGGTGCTCGATCTGGTGGCTGAGGTTGCCCGACAGCACGTTGATCAGGAAGCCGCCGCTGATGTTGGATGAACCGCGCAGCTGGCGCAGGTACCAGTGGCCGCGCGATTCATTGCGCAGGCATTCCTTCGGGAAGGTTTCCGATTCGGCGGTGAAGTGGCCGCAGAAGATGATCACGTAGGTCCAGATGTTGCGCAGTCCGTTGGCCACCATGTTGCCCAGCATCACGGTGAGGAAGAACGGGCCGGCCAGCAGCGGGAAGAACACGTAGTCCTTCAGCACCTGGCGGGCCATTTTCCGCGCCACCGGGCGGGTCTGCAGCCACATCGCACGGCCGCTGATACGGCCCTTCAGCCAGCGGCCCAGGCGCAGGTCCTGCGCGGCCACGCCCCACTGGAACAGCAGCGCGAAGATCGGCGCGATGAACGGCTGCAGCAGGTAGAACGGCTTCCAGCGCTGCTCCGGGAAGATGCGCAGCAGGCCATAACCGATGTCATCGTCCATGCCACGCACGTTGGTATAGGTGTGGTGGCGGAAATTGTGGGTCTTGCGCCAGTTGTCGGCAGTGGCAACGATGTCCCACTCATAGGTATTGCCGTTGAGCTTGGGGTCGCCGGTCCAGTCGAACTGGCCGTGCATGACGTTGTGGCCCAGCTCCATGTTCTCCAGGATCTTCGACAGCGCCAGCAGCAGCGTGCCGGTGATCGCGGCCGGCCACAGCAGCGGCATCCAGAACAGTGGCGAGAACGCCGCCAGGAACAGCAGGCCACGGCCCCCCACGCCAAACCAGCGCACGGCGGCGGCCACGCGGCGGATGTAGCGGGTATCGGAGGCGCCGAGGCTGCCGATCACACGGTCGCGGATCGCGTCGAGTTCCTCACCGAAGGCATGCATCTCGGCAGTACTCAGGGCACGGTCGGTAGCGCGGGTCATGGCAGGCGTCCTCAGAGATCCAGGGTCAGGTCGGTGGTCGGTGCGCTCACGCAGATCCGTACCGGCTGCGCCGATTCGGACTGCAGGTCGCCGGTGCGCAGGTGGCGGGTGGCGCCACTGACGCGGTCACAACTGCAGGTGTTGCAGATGCCCATGCGGCAGCCATGCCTGGGCTTGATGCCATGGGCTTCCAGGCTTTCCAGCAACGAGCTGCCACGCGGCACGCTCAGCTGGCGGCCACTGCGCGCCAGCGTCAGCACGACCTCCCCTTCACTGCTGGCGTCACGCAGCGGTGCGGGAGGAGTGAACGCTTCCGCCTGGAAACCGGCAACCTGGTGCGCCAGGCGTTCGCGGGCGGCGGCAACGAAGCCGTCCGGGCCGCAGGCCAGCACATGGCGCTGCGCCAACGGGGTGTCATCGCCCGCCACCTGCAGGTCGTGGGCATCGATACGTGCGGCGGGCACATCCCCTTCGCGGGTGGTCAGCAGATGCACACGCAGGTTCGGCTGGCTGGCGGCCAACGCCTGCAGCTCATCACGGAACTGCAGGTGGGCGGCGCTGCGTTCCCAGTAGAACAGGTCCACCGGCGCTGCCAGCGGGCGCTGGCAGGCGTCGCGCAACAGGCTGCGCATCGGCGTGATGCCACTGCCGGCAGCCAGCAGCAACACCGGCGCCGCAGCCGGCATGTGGAACTCGCCGAAGGCGGCATCGAGGCGGAACAGTTCGCCCGGCTGCGCGTGGTTGACCAGGTGCTGGCTGACGAGGCCGCCGTCGATCGCCTTGACGGTGATCGCCAGCTCGCGCCGACCCAGTGCGGTGGGGCTGTAGCTGCGCTGCCACAGGCGCCCTTCAATCTCCACGCCCAGGGTGACGTGCTGGCCGGCGCGCATGCCGGCCCAGTGCCGGTTGGTGCGCAGGACCAGGGTCGCCGCGCCCTCGCCGGCCGGCTCTCGCCGGACCAGGCGGGCCACCGGCTCGCGCAGGGTCCACAGGGGATTGAGCTGGCCCGCCCAGAAATCGAACAGCGACGGCGAGACCCAGCGGTACGGAGAGAACAGGGACGGACGGACGACAGCGCTCATGGGCGAACTATACGGGCGCACATACACCTGTGTATACATGTGTATATTGAACCGGATTGGGTATGATTCAGCCTCGCCCCACCGGAACCCCCATGGCCGCCGCCACCGCCTTGTCGACGCCTGAAGATGCCAACAGCCCGGCCCGCCGTACGGTGAGCCGCGAGGACCTGCTGGCCGCCGCCCTGAAACTGATCGGGCCGCACCGCAGCCTGTCCACGCTCAGCCTGCGCGAAGTGGCACGTGAGGCCGGTATCGCGCCGAACAGCTTCTACCGGCAGTTCCGCGACATGGACGAACTGGCCGTGGCGCTGATCGACGCCGCCGGCCGTTCGCTGCGGACCATCATCGGCGAGGCCCGCCAGCGCGCCACCTCCACCGCCACCAGCGTGGTGCGGGTTTCGGTGGAGACCTTCATGGAACAGCTGCGCGCCGACGACAAGCTGCTGCACGTACTGCTGCGCGAAGGCGCGGTGGGTTCGGACGACTTCAAGCACGCGGTCGAACGTGAGCTGCACTATTTCGAGGAAGAGCTGCAGCACGACCTGGTGCGTCTGGCCGCGCTGGACGGCGCCGTGCTGCATGCCCCGGAACTGGTGGCCAAGGCCATCACCCGGCTGGTGTTCGCGATGGGTGCCACCGCCATGGACCTGCCGCCGGAGAAGGACCCGGAGCTGATCGAAGAGATCTCCACGATGATCCGCATGATCATCGTCGGCGCCCGCACGCCCGCCGCGTTCCGCCGCGGCTGACGATCGCCCCCGGGGTCGGATCCCTTTCCAGGGGAAAGGGCTCTGACCCCAACCACACAGCAACACCAACCTCCGTGCATGACCACAGGCAGGGTTGCGGCCGCCAAATGTAATGTTATAACACAGCCATGATCTGGCTCGATCGGCGTTCCGCTCGGAATGACTGCGGCTTCCTTATATAGCACTTGCTATATTGATAAGCCACTGCTTTCATATGCGTCAGCCAGGTCGCCCTCGCCGCCTTTCTTTCCCCCAAGGACGACGCCCTCATGCCCGTTGCCACGCCCCTCTTCGATCGGCTGCCCCTGGCCGCCGCCATTGCCCTGACCCTGCCGCTGGCTGCACTGGCCGCCACTCCGAAACCGACCGAACTGGACCGTGTGCAGGTCAAGGTGAGCACCGCCACGCGCAGCGAACGCCTGCTGTCGGACGTGCCGATCCGCACCGAGGTGCTGCGCAAGGAAGACATCGCGCTGCGCGCGGCCACCGACTTCTCGCGCGCCGCCGAGCTGATCAACGGCCTGCGCGTGGAGAGCAACTGCCAGAACTGCAACACCAGCGAAGTGCAGCTGCTGGGCCTGCCCGGTGCCTACAACCAGCTGTTGTTCGATGGCATCCCGCTGCTGTCCACGCTGGGCAGCGTGTACGGCCTGGAACAGATTCCTGCCGGATTCGTCGACCGCATCGAAGTGGTCAAGGGCGGTGGTTCGGCGCTGTATGGGCCGGGTGCGGTTGCCGGTGTGATCAACCTGATTCCGCCGCTGCCGGCACGCAGTGGTGGCCATGTGCAGGCCGGCGTGGATGTCCTGAAAGGTACGCCGCAGAAGAACGCCGACCTGCGGCTGGACCTGGTGGCCAGGGACGCAGACGCCGGCCTGTCCGTGATTGCCCAGCGCAACTGGAACAACGGCATCGACTACAACGGTGACGGCTACACCGAGATCACCCGCAAGAACCTCAAGGTCGGCGGGCTGCAGGCCTGGTACGCGCCCACGCCGGGCACGCGGCTGCGCCTGGACCTGCAGGTGACCGATGAAACCCGCCGCGGCGGCAACCGCTTGGACCAGCCCGGATACCTGGCCAACATCGCCGAATCGCTGGATACGAAATACCGGCGCGGCAGTGTGTCGTGGGACCAGGAGATCACTGCCGACGTCGATTTCCGCCTGGCCTACGCCTTCGCCGACATCGACCGCGACAGCTTGTACGGCGGTCTCGGCGACGTAGTCACCGATCCGTCCGCACCCGGCTATGACCCGTCGCAGCTGGACCGCAACGTGGCCGGCAGCGCGGCCTCGCGTTCGTGGCGCCAGTACGGCCGCACCCACAACCCGCTGCACTACATCGACAGCCAGTTGAACTGGCGGCTGGGCGCGCATGCGCTGGCCTTCGGCGTGCAGTACAAGCACGAGGCGCTGCGCGACGACAACCGCACCGGTGACGGGCAGCGTCTTGCGGTGCTGGAGGATGCGACCTTCCACAACCTGGGCGCATTCATCCAGGACGAATGGAGCCTGCACGACAACGTCGACCTGGTGCTGGGTGCACGCGTGGACAAGAGCTCGGAACTGGACATCGCGGTGTTCTCGCCGCGCATCGCGCTGGCCTGGCAGGCTACACCGAACCTGAAATGGCGGGCGGGCATTGCCACCGGCTTCCGTGCTCCGGAGATCTTCGTTGAGGATGTGCATGTCGATACGCTCGGCGGCGAGCAGGTGCGCGTGCGCAATACCGATGGCCTGAAGGAGGAGCGCGCGTTGACCACCCTGTTCGGCTTCGACTGGCGCTCGGACCCGGCCAATCCGGTGTGGAGCTGGGATGCTACCGCCTCCTATGCACGCATCCGCGATACCTTCGCGCTGGGCGAGATCCAGCGCAGCGATGACGGCCAGCTGAGCCAGCTGCGTTACAACGCCTCCGGCTCGGACGTGCTGGGTGCGGAAACCAACCTCGGCTGGCAGCCGTCGCCGCAGTGGCGCCTGACCGCCGGCGCCTCGTGGTACCGCTCGCGCTTCCGCGAGCCGCAGCGCATCTTCGACGACAGCGGCGACGGTGGCGACACCGTGATCGAAAGCCGCGACTACCTGAAGACTCCGCGCTGGACCGGCTTGGCCCAGCTCAGCTGGATGCCGGCCGAACCGTGGGAGACCTTCGTCGCGCTGCGCCATACCGGGCCGATGTCGGTGCTGAACAACCGATTGGGCGAACTGCACCGCACGCGTTCGTTCCTGGTCACCGATCTCGGGGCGCGCTGGCACCGTCACCTGGGCGCACAGGCGCAGCAGGAAGTGTCGGTGGCCGCGGGCGTCAAGAACGTGTTCGATCAGCGCCAGAAGGATCTGGAAGTGGGCGCGCTGCGTGACAGCGACTATGTCTACGGGCCGCGCTTCGCGCGCTCGTGGTATGTCAACCTGCGCTATGCGTTCTGAAGCGCTGCGAGCGTTGGTGCTGGCCTGTGCCGTGCTGCCGACCGCACCGACGGTGGCTGCGGACCTGCACGCGCAGGTCTCGGCCTCGTTGATGCGGCCGGAGCAGCGCTCGCTGCGGCCGATGCAGTGGTCGCCGCCGCCGAAGCTGGTCGCGCTGTACTTCGGTGCCGACTGGTGCGCACCGTGCCATGCGTTCGTCCCCACGCTGCGCAGCGTGCGCGACGCATTGCGCGAAGCCGGCGCCGATACCGAAGTGGTGTACGTCAGCCTGGATGAGAGCGAGAGCGCGCTGCGCCGCTACATGCACGCGCAGGACATGCCGTGGCCGGTGCTGGACCCGCGCCGCGCCGCGCGCATGCCGGCGCTGCAGGCATTGGCCGGGCTGGCACCGCCGAACCTGGTACTGATCGATGCCGACGGCACGGTGCTGGCCAACGGCTGGCAAGGCCGGCGCTATGAAGGCCTGCAGCCGGTGTTGAAGGAATGGATGAAACGGGCGTGTGCGCAGCAGCAGGCGCGCTGCCCGCCCGATCTGTAGAGTCGAGCCACGCTCGACGCATTCGATCACCGTGCGAACGGCAGCCGAGCATGGCTCGGCTCTACAAAAACCGGGATCGCGCGAACGGCCGGAGGCCATGGCCCGGCGCTACCGTTACGGCGCCTCGCCCTCGGCCTTGCGCACGAAGGCTTCGAACAAGGCCAGCGTCTGCTCGCTCACATGGTGCTCGATGCCCTCGGCATCGCGCCGCGCGGTATCCGCGTCCACGCCCAGCGCCAGCAGGAAACGCTCCACGGTCTGGTGGCGCTGGCGGCTGGCGTGGGCCAGCGCCTCGCCTTCCGGGGTCAGGAACACGCCACGGTACGGCCGCTGTACCACCCAGCCATCACGGGCCAGGCGCCGCAGCATCTTCGCCACGGTGGGCTGGGCCACGCCGAGTCGGGTGGCGATGTCGACCTGGCGGGCCTCGCCGCCGTCGGCCAGCAGGTCCGAAATCAGCTCGACATAGTCCTCCACCAGCTCCATCCGGTGCGCCTCGCGCACTTGCCGGAAGCTCTCGACCTGGCGCTCGGCCTCGATCAAGGGGGTGCTTTTCAGCGATGTCGAATCGTCGGTCTTGCCCACGCCTGCGCCTGTCCTTCCGGTGCAATCCGGTGTTGAACCTGAATTCTGGACCAGTCACACGATAAAGACGATTGTTTCACATTGCTAATGACTATAGCAGGAGCTATATTCGGACCCATGAACACCCTGGCGCCCCGCGACCCTTCGGCCTCCACTCCGGCCAGCCTGGGTGCGCTCAACGCCTCGGTCGCGGTGCCCGACAAGGGCCATTGGTGGTTCCGCCTGCTGGCCTTCCTCGGCCCGGGCTACATGATCTCGGTCGGCTACATGGACCCTGGCAACTGGGCCACTGACCTCGCCGGCGGTTCGCGCTTCGGCTACCTGCTGCTGTCGGTCATCCTCGTCTCCAACCTGATGGCGGTGATCCTGCAGGCGCTGTCGGCGCGGCTCGGCATCGCCACCGGCATGGACCTGGCGCAGGCCTGCCGCGCGCGTTACCCCAAGCCGGTGAACCTGGCGCTGTGGGCGCTGTGCGAGGCGGCGATCATCGCCTGCGACCTGGCCGAGGTGATCGGCACCGCCATCGCACTGAAACTGCTGTTCGATCTGCCACTGCTGTGGGGTGCGGTGATCACCGCGCTGGACACGCTGCTGGTGCTGCTGCTGATGAACCGCGGCTTCCGTGCGCTGGAAGCGTTCGTGATCGCGCTGCTGATGGTGATCTTCGCCTGCTTCGTGGTGCAGATCGCGATGGCTGCGCCGCCGGTGATGGCGGTGCTGGGCGGCTTCATTCCGCGCGCGCAGGTGGTGACCGATCCGCACGCGCTGTACATCGCGATCGGCATCATTGGTGCCACCGTGATGCCGCACAACCTGTACCTGCATTCGTCCATCGTGCAGACCCGCGCCTACCCACGTACCGATGAAGGCCGCCGCAGCGCGCTGCGCTGGGCGGTGACCGACAGCACCCTCGCGCTGACCCTGGCGCTGTTCATCAACGCCAGCATCCTGATCCTGGCGGCGGCGGTGTTCCATGCCAATGGCCGATTTGATGTGGAAGACATCGAGCAGGCGCACCAGCTGTTGGCACCGATGCTGGGTGTGGGCGCGGCGGCGACGTTGTTCGCGGTGGCCCTGCTGGCCTCGGGCCTGAATTCGACGGTGACCGCCACGCTGGCCGGCCAGATCGTGATGGAAGGCTTCCTGCACCTGCGAATGCCGCCGTGGCTGCGTCGGCTGATCACGCGTGCGCTGGCCATCATCCCGGTGGTGGTGGTGATCCTGCTGTTCGGCGACCAGGGCGCAGTGAAGCTGCTGGTGCTGAGCCAGGTGGTGCTGTCGATGCAGTTGCCGTTCGCGATCATCCCGCTGGTACGGATCGTGACCGACAAGGTGACGATGGGCGCGCTGGTCGCACCGCGCTGGCTGGGCGCGATCGCCTGGGTGATCGCGCTGGTGATCGTGGTGTTGAACGTGAAGCTGCTGGTGGACACCTTCGCCGGGGCGTAAACCGCATCCCTGGGGTCGGACTCCCTGCCGCAGGCAAGGGGTTCCGACCCCGCCATCTCCATGCTACAGATGCAACGCAATCGCGGCCTCGATCTGCTGCGGCGACTGGAACCCTGCCAGGCGGGTACGTTCGTCCCCGTCACGGAACAGCGAGAGCGTCGGCGTCTGCCGCAGCCCCAGTTCCCTGAAGAACGCCTCGCCCAGCACCTCCAGCTGCACGCGCAGCAGCGTGGTGCCCTGCCCCGCGACGCTGTTGGCCACCCGGTGCAGCGACATCTCCAGCATCCGGCACCCCGGGCACTGGTCCTTGTGGAAGTCCACCAGTACGCGCGGGTGTTCGGCCAGCAGCTGCTGGAACTGCTCAGGCGTGGTGGCGTCGATGATCTGCATCGCTGTTGCTCCAGTAATGGGCCAGGACCGCATCGGTCCAAGCCTCGATGGCCGCGGCATGGCGCTCGCCATGCGGCATCTGTTCGATCTCCAGCGGCGGATAGTCGCTGTGGAAGTAGCGGATCAGCCGGTGCACAGCACCGCAGTAGTACTCCTGCCCCCACTGTGTCTCGCCGGTACCGAACACAGCCAGCTGCCGCGGCCGCTCGCCGCGCTCGGCGATGCCAGCCACCCATGCCTTCATCTCCGAAGGCGTGCGGCCGGCGTTGTCGGTCCAGCAGCCCAGCAGCACCAGGTCGGCCTCGTCGGCCGCCAGGGACGGCGCCTGCTGCAGGTCGTCGGCCTCCTGCCAGTGCACGGTATGGCCTGCAGCGCGGCAACGCTCGGCAATCTGCCGGCCAAGCTCGCGGGTGTTGCCGCTCAGTGAGGCCACCACCAGCAGGATGCTCAGCGCCGTGCCGGACTCAGAGGTCGTCGAAGCCGTTGTCGACGTTGGTCTTCTTGTAACTTGCATTGCGCATCTCGAAGAAGTCGGTCTTGGTCTCGGTGAAGTTGTCAGCGTAGGCCTTGATCCACGGCATCACGTTGTCGGTGGTGTCGCTGTACAGGCGCTCGATGCCGAGCATGCCGCCCATCTTGTTGGCGCGGTACTTCACGTAGCGCGTCATTTCCTCCACATCGATGCCATCGATGCCGTCCAGTACTTCCGATGACCACTGGGTTTCCAGTTCGATGGCGTGCTCGAACGCCTGGTGTACATAGGCGGTCAGTTCGTTGGTCTGCAGCTCCGGGTTCTCGCCGATGATGGCGCGGATCAGCTCGCTGATGAACTTGGTATGGGCCAGTTCGTCGCGGTTGATGAAACTGATGATCTTGCCGGTGCCGGTCATGCGGTTCTGCCGCACCATGTTGTAGAAGTACGCAAATCCGGAATAGAAGTTGATGCCCTCCAGGATCGAGGACTGGATCAACGACTTCAACAGGGTCTCGGCGGTCTTCTCGCGCATGAAGTCGTCATACGCGCCCATGATCGGCGCGTTGCGCTTGATGATGGTCGGATGGGTGCGCGCCAGTTCAAATACGCGGTTCTGGTTCGGCAGGTCGGTGATCGAGGCCAGCACATAGCTGTAACTCTCGTTGTGGATCACTTCCTGCTGGCCGATGATCGCGGCATTGGCATGCGCCGCCGGGTCGGTGATGTACTCGGCCACGTTGTAGATGAAGCGCGTCTGCGGTGAGTCGAGCGTGGCCAGCAGGCCGATGATCGAGTCGTAGGCGTTCTTTTCGCGCCCGGACAGCTCGCCGTACTGGCGCGCATCGGCCTTCATGTCGACCTCGTCGGGGATCCAGAAGTTGGTCGACAGCTCCTTGTAGGCGCGATAGAAGGACGGGTACGGGATGTCATTCCAGTTCAGGATCCCGCTGGTGCGGCCGTTGATGATGCCGGTACTGCGGTTGGGATGGCGCGGTTCGAGGATCTTGATGCGGTCGAGGGGGGTTGCCATGGTCGTCTACCTTCGTATTACGTGCGTTGCAGATGTAGAACCGAGCCCATGCTCGGCTGCTCTTCGCGTCGGAGCCGAGCGTGGGCTCGGCGCTACAGCGGTCAGCTGGCGCACCACTCGCATTCGCTGATGTCGATGTCGTTGGAGCGCACGTAGTACGTGGTCTTCAGGCCTTCACGCCAGGCGCTCAGGTGCAGCTCCAGCAGGGTGCTGGCGCGGATCGTGCTGGGCACGTACAGGTTGAAGCTGATCGACTGATCAACATGGCGCTGGCGACGCGCGTTCTGGCGCACGCTGGCGAACTGGTCGACCTTGTACGCCCCCTTCTCGTAGTACGGCCAGGTTTCCAGCGACAACCCCGGCGCTGCCACTGGCCGCCGGAAGTCCTTTTTTTCCTCGTAGTAGAACGCGCTGTAGATCGGGTCGATCGATGCGGTGGAACCGGCGATCTGCGCGGTGCTCATGTTCGGCGCCACCGCCAGCAGCCAGCCGTTGCGCAGGCCGTGCGTGGCGACCTCGCGCGCCAGGCTGTCCCATGCGGCGCCAGTGTAGTCGCGGTCACGGAAGTAACGCCCGTTGTGCCAATCGCTGCCGGTGAACATCGGATAGCTGCCCTTTTCCTTCGCCAGTTGCGCGCTGGCCTGGATGGTCAGGAAATTGATGCGCTCATACAGGCGGTCGGCCAGTTGTTCGGCATCCGGTGAATCCCACTGGATCGCCTGCTGCGCCAGCAGGTGGTGCCAACCGAACGTGCCCAGTCCGATGGCGCGGTACTTGCGGTTGGTGATCGTGGCCTGCGGCACCGGCAGTGCGTTGAGGTCGATCACGTTGTCCAGCATGCGCACCTGGATCGGGATCAGGCGCTCCAGCACATCGGTGGCCAGCAGGTCATCCGGCGCACGGATCGCGCGGCCGAGGTTGATCGAAGACAGGTTGCAGACCACGAAGTCGCCGGCGCGGCGTGTGGTGACGATCTGGTCGCCGCTGACGATCTCCTGGATCATCCGCGTCGGGCTCATGTTCTGCAGGATCTCGGTGCACAGGTTGCTGGAATAGATCATGCCGGCGTGCTTGTTCGGGTTACGGCGGTTGACCTCGTCGCGGTAGAACAGGAACGGGTTGCCCGTCTCCAGCTGGCTGAGCATGATCCGCTTGAACAGATCGATCGCCTTCACCGTGCGCCGGCTGATGCGCTCGTCGGCCACCAGTTCGGCGTAGCGGTCGCGGAAGCTGCCCGCGCCGCGCTTCTCGTCGTAGAAGTCCTGCAGGTACCAGCCCTTGGCCTGCTTCACCTCGTGCGGGTCGAACAGGTACCAGTCGGCACGGCGTTCGACTGCTTCCATGAACAGGTCCGGCACGCACACCGAGGTGAACACATCATGCGCGCGCAGGCGCTGGTCGCCGTTGTTGAGGCGCAGGTCCATGAAGGCTTCGATGTCGCGGTGCCAGATGTCCAGGTACACCGCCACCGCGCCCTTGCGCTGGCCAAGCTGGTCGACCGACACTGCGGTGTTGTTGAGCTGCTTGATCCACGGCACCACGCCGCCGGAGGAATTGGGCACGCCCCGTATCGGCGCGCCGCTGCTGCGCACATAGCCCAGATAGGCACCCACGCCGCCGCCGTGCTTGGACACGCGGGCGATGTCGGTATTGGAGTCATAGATGCCCTGCAGGCTGTCGTCCACCGTGTCGATGAAGCAGCTGGACAGTTGCCCCCCGACCTTGCCGGCGTTGGCCAGGGTCGGCGTGGCCACCGTCATGTACAGGTTGGACAGCGCCCAGTACGCCTCGCCGACCAGCTGCATGCGCCGCTCGCGCGGCTTTTCTTCCTGCATGAGGTACAGCGCGATGGTCAGCCAACGCTCCTGCGGCAGCTCATAGACCTCGCGGCTGCGGTCGCTGGCCAGATAGCGCGTCGCCAGCAGGTACAGGCCGTTGTAGGCGAACAGGCGGTCGCGTTCCGGGTCGATCATCCCGCCGGCCTGCTGCAGTTCTTCCTTCGAGTAGCAGCGCAGGATGTCGTTGCTGTAGATGCCGCGGTCAGCCAGGCTTTCCTGCAGGCCCACGTAGGAGCCGTACTTCAGGCCGACATCGTAGAAGCGGTTGCGGCTGGCACGCTTGTACAGGCGGCGCAGGTAGATGCGCGCGGCAAACTGCTCCCACTCCGGCGCGACGAGGTCCACGCGCGATTCGGCCTCGCGGATCAGCAGATCGACAAGGTCATCGGCGCTGATGCTGGGCTTGCGCTCGACCATTGCCTGCACCACGCGGCGGTAGTCGCTCACATCCAGCTGCGGGAACTCGGCGTGCACCGCATCGATGCTGCGCTGCAGGCGCTCGGCGTCGAATGGCAGGCGGCGGTCGCCGGCCTCCTTGGTGACCCAGGTCGGCACGCGCTCGCCACCGGCGCGCAAGGCGTCGCCAGCGCCGGCCAGATCGGCCACGCGGAAGGTACTGTCGGTCATGGTGGTGAAGCTCCAGGCTCGCACGCGCGTTGGCGGTCGATGCCATGGCGGCCCTGCACGCGATACCGGCGCACGGGGCGGTCGGGGTGGGATGCCAAAGCGCGGGAACACCAGATCGTCGGCAACAGCCTGCGCCTGCGGCCGGTATCCGGGCCGTGGGGGCGATCTGGGTCCGCACGATGGCGGCCGCGTCGACACGGCAAGCCTTCAGGGGCGGGCCGCGGGACGTTTGCTGCGTGTCCGGCGGCGGCGGCTGACCGGGAGTGACGACCACAACATAGTGGGGATAATCGGAACCGTCAACACAAGATGCGGCAATCACGACATGCCGCGACGATCAGTCGCAGGATGCCGTGTTGCACCTGCGGCGCCTTGTCGACAGCGCCTGCGTCCCCAGTTCGGTACAACATCAACTTTCCGCGGAACACCGCTCATGCGCGCTGCCCAGTACCCTTCCTTCGGCAACCCGGCCGACGTCCTCGCCATTGCCGATGCCACCCTCCCCGAGCCCGGCCCCGGCGAGGTGCGCATCCGCACCGTGCTGGCCTCGATCCACAATCACGACCTGCTGACCGTGCGCGGCCTCTACGGCTACAAGCCGACACTGCCGGCGATCGGTGGCAGTGAAGCATTGGGCGTGGTCGATGCACTCGGCGAAGGCGTCGACGGCCTGCAGATCGGCCAGCGGGTGGCCGCCGCCTCGGTGCATGGCACCTGGGCCGAAGCGTTCATTGCACCGGCACGCATGGTGATTCCGATGCCCGAGGCGATCCCCGACGAAATGGCCGCGCAGCTGATCGCCATGCCGCTGAGCGCGCTGATGCTGCTGGAATTCCTGCACGTCGAAGCAGGCCAGTGGATCGTTCAGAACACCGCCAACGGCGCGGTGGGCAAGTCGCTGGCGATGCTGGCGCGGGCGCGTGGCGTGCATGTGGCCAACCTGGTGCGCAATGCCGATGCGGTCGCGCAGTTGCAGGCGCTGGGCATCGATCATGTGTTCGACACCTCGGTGGAGGGTTGGAAGGATCGCGTGCGTGAAGCGACCGGCGAAGCACAGGCCGCGGCCGCGGTGGATTCCATCGGCGGCGACGCCAGCGGTGACCTGGTCGACCTGCTTGGCCACCACGGCACCCTGGTGTCGTTCGGGGTGATGAGCGGCGAGCCGATGCGCATTCCCGCCGGTGGCCTGATCTACAAGGAGGCCACGGTGAAGGGCTTCTGGGGCAGCAAAGTCAGCCAGGCGATGGCGGTGGAGGACAAGCGCCGGCTGGTCGGCGAGCTGCTGAATCGTGCGGCCAGCGGCGAACTGACCCTGCCGGTGGAGCAGATCTTCGCACTGGACGACATCGCCCAGGCGGCGAAGGCGGGCGCCGGTTCTGGCCGCAATGGCAAGGTGCTGCTGCGGCCTTGAGGGTAGGACAACCGGGGTCAGATCCCTTTCCGCTGGAAAGGGATCTGACCCCGGGGAGGAGTGCGGACCAACGGTCCGCACCCATCGAGTCGGTTCGTTAAGAACCTGTGATGTATAACTGAATGCGCTTTCGTCATTGGAAGGCGTACTTGCCTGCATGCGGTACTGACGGCTCCTCCCCCGTTCGGCGTTGTCGCTTCCATGTACCGCACCACCCTGAACCTGCTTGCCGGCGCGATCGCGCTGGGCCTCACCGCCGGCGCTGCCGGCGCCGCTGAAACCGCCGATGCCGGCAAGGACAGCACCACCCTGGGCACCGTGCTGGTGACCGGCTCCAACATCAAGCGCAGCGACACCGCCGGGCCGAACCCGGTGCAGATCGTCAGCCGCGAACAGATCGAGCAGACCGGTCGCTCCACCCTCACCGACGTGCTGCGCAACCTGTCGGCCAATGCCGGCAACAGTTTCGACGAGCAGTACACCGGCAGCTTCGCCGCCGGTTCTGCATCGATCGGCCTGCGCGGCCTGTCGCCGAAGAACACGCTGGTGCTGGTCAACGGCTATCGCGTGTCCAACTTCGGCTTCGCGCTCAACACGCAGGACACCTTCGTCGACCTCAACGCGCTGCCGATCAGCGCGGTGGAACGCATCGAAGTGCTGAAGGATGGCGCCTCGGCGGTGTACGGTTCCGATGCCATCGCCGGCGTCATCAACATCATCCTGCGAAAGAACTTCCAGGGCGTGGAAGTCGGCGGCGGCTTCGGTACCGCCACCCAGGGCGGCCTGGACGAACGCAAGGCCAACCTGCTGGCCGGCTTCGGTGACCTCGAACAGCAGGGCTGGAACGTGCTGTTCGGGCTGGACCTGCTCAAGCGCGATCGGCTCGATGCAGACCAGCGCGCCTTTACCCGCAGCGGCGATTTCCGCGACAGGCCCGGCGGCCGCCTGGCCGGCTGGTCCACTGCCGGTGGCAACTGGCTGTCCAACCCGCGCGCGCCGCAACCGTTCGCCAGTTGCCCCGAGGGCAGCCAGCTGCGCCCCTACAGCGATTTCGGCAGCACCCTGCCCGGCCAGGCCTGCGCCTTCAACGCGCAGCCGTTCAAGACCCTGCAGCCCGGCGCCGAGCGCCTGCAGGCGTCGTTGAGCGCGACCTACCGCTTCAACGACAGCGTCGAAGCCTTCGCCGATGTGCTGTACAGCCACAACAAGGCCGACCAGATCTTCAGCGCGCCGCTCACCGTGGGCCCTGGCCTGCGTGCCTACAACCCGGCCACCGGCACGCTTGTCGACGTGCCGGCGGTGCTGCCGGTGGGCCACCCGAACAACCCGGGCAGCACGCCGCTGCCGTTCGAGTACACCTTCTTCGACCTCGGCCCGCGCCTGAAGGACAACACCCAGGTGTTCTACCGTGCCCTGGCCGGCGTGCGTGGCAGTGGCGAGCGCTGGGACTGGGAAGCGGCGGCGCTGACCTCGCAGAGCGCGCAGCGCGAGTACGTCGACAATTTCGTCAACCGCTACGCGTTCGAACAGATCCTGCGCGATGGCAGCTACAACTTCCTCAATCCGTCCAGCACGCCGGGCGCGTTGGATGCACTGCGCCTGCAGACCAAGCGGCCAGGCTGGTACAAGCTGCACGCGTTGAACGTCAAGGCCTCGACCTCGCTGTGGGACCTCCCGGCCGGTGCGGTCGGCTTCGCCTGGGGTGCCGAGTTCCGCAAGGAGTCACTGGATGCGCGCACCAGTGCACAGGTGCTGTCGGGCACCGAACTGCGCCCGGCCATCAACGTGGTCAACGGCGAGCGCCAGGTCAGCGCCGCCTACGCCGAATTGAGCGTGCCGCTGCACCGCACGCTTGAGCTGCAGGTGGCTGGTCGCGGCGACCACTACGATGATTTCGGCAAGGCGTTCTCGCCGAAGCTGGCGCTGCGCTGGCAGCCGTTGGACAGCCTGCTGCTGCGCGGTTCGTTCTCGCGCGGCTTCCGCGCCCCCTCGCTGCCGGAAATCGCGCCAGGCCAGACCGTCAGCTACGGCTCGGTGATCGATCCGCTGGATCCGCTGCAGCCCGGTGGCAGCCGTGGCGTGACCAACATCCGCACCGGCAACCCGGACCTGAAGGCCGAACGCTCGCGCAACTTCAACGTGGGCGCGGTGTGGTCACCGGATGGCGATACCAGCATCGGCCTGGACTGGTACCGCATCGAGCAGGACAACCTGGTCAAGCCGGACAGCGCGCAGTTCATCGTCGACAACCCGACGCTCTTCCCCGGCCGTGTACAGCGTGATGCGCAGGGGCGCATCCAGTTCATCACCAACCAGTACGCCAACCAAGGCGAACTGACCACCTCCGGGCTGGACCTGGACGCCAACCACACCTTCCGCACCGAGGGCTGGGGCAACTTCACCGTGGCCGGCAGCTGGACCCACCTGCTGAGCTTCAAGCAACCGCTGGTAGCCGGTCAGGCGCCGTATGAGGGGGCTGGCAACAATCGCCACGGCGCGTTGCCGCGTACGCGCGGCACCACCTCGCTGAACTGGGCGGTGGGCGACTGGAGCAGCACGCTGAGCCTGCAGTACGTGAGCGGCTACGACCAGCGCGTGGCGACGGCCACCAGCAATCCGGGCCTGCGCGACCGCGTCAAGCCGTATCACCAGCTGGACCTGTACGTGGCGTACGAAGGCATTCCCAACACCACGCTGTCGCTGTCGGTGCTGAACCTGACCGACAAGGACCCGCCGTTCGACCCGGCCGGCGGCTCCAACGGTTTCGACATCAGCCAGTACAACCTGCGCGGGCAGTTCGTTTCGCTGGGCGCGCGCTACCGGTTCTGATGCGCCACCTGTAGAGCCGAGCCCGTGCTCGGCTGCTCTTCGGCAACAGGAAGCCGAGCATGGGCTCGGCTCTGCTGGGGTGTGCGGACCAACGGTCCGCACCCACCGCATCACCGGCTCAGGTGCAGGAACTGCAGGTGCCGTTCGTACTGGCTGATGATGTCGTTGATGATCTGCTTGCGGCTGTAGCCGACCAGGTCGTAGTCCTGGCTGCCTTCGAACAGATGCACTTCCGCGCGGTAGTAGCGCTGGTTGCGCAGCTGCTGCGCGGCGAACGACGGGGTCAGGTAGCCACTCAGGATCACCCGGTACAGGAAATCCTGCTGCTCGCCATGGTTCACCGTCAGCTCCATGTCGCCGGGCTCGAAGCGCGTGGCCACGTCCCAGCCCTGCCCGCGCAGCTGTTCGGCCACCGCTTCCATCGCCGGCTTCACCGTGTCATCCATGAAGCGGTAGACCTGGTCGCGCACCGGGAAGTGCATGGCCTGGCTCAGGCGCTGGCGCCAGCCCTGATGGTGGCGATCGTCACCGATCAGCGGCGAGGGCCGGTACTGCAGCGCGCGCTTGCGGTGCGATTCGTCACTGAAGGCGCGGGTCAGGCCCCACATCATCAGCAGCAGCACCGCCGAGAACGGCAGCGAGGCCAATACCACCGCCGATTTCAGTGCATCGATGCTGCCGGCCAGCAGCAGCCCGGCGGTCAGCACCGCGATCACCGTGCCCCAGAACACGCGCAGCCAGCGCGGACCATCATCCTCCGGCGCGCCGCCGTGCGAGGACAGCGTGGACAACACCACCGCCCCCGAATCAGCCGACGTCACGAAGAAGATGAAGCTGACCAGCACGGTCACCGCGATCACCGTGCGGCTCCACGGGTAGCCATCCAACAGTGCATACAGCACGGTCGGTGGGTCATCCACCGCCAGCTGCGCCAGCTGCTGCTGGCCGTGGTGCAGCACCTGGTCCAGCGCGCTGTTGCCGAAGATCGACAGCCAGGCCAGGGTGAAGCCCAGCGGGATCAGCAGCACGCCGAACACGAATTCGCGGATGGTGCGGCCACGCGAGATGCGCGCGATGAACAGGCCGACGAACGGCGCCCAGCCGATCCACCAGGCCCAGTAGAACACCGTCCAACCGCCCAGCCATTCCGGCCGGCCGCCATAGGCGTACACATCGAAACTCTTGCCGACCACGCTGCCCAGGTAGTCGCCCAGGTTCTGCATCAGCGTACTCAGCAGGTACTGGGTGGGGCCGGCGCACAGCATGAACAGCACCAGCGCGATCGCCAGCAGCATGTTGATGTTGGCCATCCAGCGCACGCCCTTCTCCACGCCTGAAACCGCGACGGCCACCGCCGCGCCCATCATGCTGACCACCAGGATGATCTGCACCAGGTTGGAGTGCGGGATGTTGAACAGGTGCGACAGGCCCGCGTTGAGGTGCAGCACGCCGAAGCCCATGTCGGCGCCGATGCCGAATACGGTGGCGACAATGCCCAGCGCGTCCACGGTGTAGCCGATCGGCCCGTTGATGCGCTTGCCGATCAGCGGATACAGCGCCGAGCGCAGCGCCAGCGGCAGGTTGTGGCGATAGGCGAAGTAGGCCATCGCCATCGCTGCGAGTGCGAACACGCCCCAGCCATGCAGGCCCCAGTGCAGGAAGAGCAGCTGCATGGCCTGGCGCGCCCCGGCCTCGCCCGCCGCCGGTTCGCCCTGCGGCGGCTGCAGGTAGTGGGTCAGCGGTTCGGAGACGCAGAAGAAGAACAGGGTGATGCTGATGCCGGCGGCGAACAGCATGCCGGCCCAGGAAAGATAGCTGAACTCCGGCTCATCATGGTCGGCGCCGAGCTTGATGCCACCATACTTGGACAGCGCCACACCGACCACGAACACCAGGTACAGGGTCATCGCCAGCAGGTAGTACCAGCCGACATTGAGTGCGGCCCAGTCCTGCGCCTTGACCAGCAGGCGGCCCGCACCGAGCGGAAACAGGCTGACGAACAGCGCGAACGCCACGACAACGATCGCCGCGAAGGCGAACACAGGCCGAAGGGTGCGCACCGGGGATTGTTGCGGCTCCAGTACATCCATGGGGCGGCGTTCTCCGGTAGATCAAAGGGTTAGCCGACCGATTCTGGCTGAACCGCAGTGGACAGAGCATGAAGTTGCGGCCTGTGGTCACAGGCCCGGCCCACCATTCCGTGTTATCACGCGCGCGCCGGAGCGCAACCTTGCCCGCGCGGGCCGCGGCGCGGCCACGCGCATCCTGTCCGATCACGACATTACATGCACCGCACACAGCTTGTTGCCATCCGGGTCACGCAGATAGGCCAGAAACACCTGCCGACCGGACATGTTGCGGACGCCGGGCGGATCTTCGATTGCGGTACCACCGTGAGCCACGCCAGCTTCCTGCCAGGCACGCACGGCCTCTGCACTGCCCAGACTGAAACCGATGGTGCCGCCGTTGGCATGGCACGCTGGCTGCCCATCGATCGGCGCGGTCACGCCGAACATCCGCCCATCCTTGAAGTACAGCAGCCGACCCTTTTCGTCGAACACACCCGGACGTGCCCCCATCGCGGCGAACAGGGCATCGTAGAAGCGATGCGCGACGTCCATGTCGTTCGTTCCAACGGTGATGTGGCTGAACATGCGGGCACTCCTTGTGGAAAGCCGCAGTGTCGGCGAGCGCGGGCGACTTCGCAAATCGCCCGCACCGGTGCCGCCACGCCCGCGAAAAGACCCGTTGCTACTTGGCGGTGCTGAGCAGCAGCACCGCCGCAGTGACCAGACCGATGCCGATCCAACCGATCGGACGCAGGCGGTTGCCGAACAACAGGCGTCCGCAGGTGGCAGTTCCGATCACGCCGATCGCACCCCACATCGCATAGGCGGTGGCCAGGTCCATGTAACGCACCGCCTGGCCCAGCAGGGCGAAGGCGATCCAGACCATGACGATCGCGGCGACACCCCAGCGCCAGCGGCGGAAGCCTTCCGACTTGGCCACCATCATGTTCGCGGCGACATCGATCAGCGCCGAACAGATCACGAAAAACAGAGCCAGGGTATTCATCAGTGTGCCTCCCCGAGGGTGACGCAGACGATGCCCACCACCGCCAGCACCAGGCCAGCCAGCTGCTGCAGTGACAGGCTCTCGCCGAACACGGTGAGGCCGACCACGGTCAGCAGGGTCAGGCCCAGGCCTTCCCACACCGCGTAGGCCACGCCCACCGCGATGCGACGCACCGACTGCGCCAGGAAGAAGTAGGACAGCGCCAGCGCACCGGCCATGATCAGATAACCGGTCCAGCCGCCATCGCGGGCGGCGTGGGCCATGAACGAGGTGCCGACCACTTCGGCGACGATCGCCACGGTCAGGCAGGCCCAGGCGACCAGCGCGCCACGGGCGGGAACAGTACGGGACATGTGAAACTCCTTGCAGGACGGGGACCGCGCCGCCTCATCAATGGATCCACGCCGCGCGTGGAGGGTCCGGAACGCCCCTCGCAGACAGGGGCGACGGGGGTTAGTATCATCGCCTTTTACGGTGGTATCAAAATGGATTCCATCGACAGGAGCGATGGATCAATGCCCTATTCCCCTGAATCCCTACAGGCCTTCGTGGAAGCCGCCGCGCTGGGCTCGTTCTCGGCCGCGGCACGGCGGCTGGGCAAGACCCAGTCGACGGTCAGCACCGCCATTGCCCACCTGGAAGCCGACCTCGGCGTGAGCCTGTTCGACCGCAGCGGGCGCTACCCGCGGCTGACCGAGGCCGGGCGCCAGGTGCTGGGCCACGCACAGGAGATCCTGGCCGCCGATGCGCGCCTGCAGCAGTTGAGCGTGCGCCTGTCCGCGCCGGTCGAGCCGCGCCTGACCGTGGTGTTTTCCGATGTCTACCAGCTGGATCCGGAGCAGCGGATCCTGCAGCGCTTCGCCGAAGCGTTCCCGGAGATCGAGCTGGAGTGGCTGGATGCCGAAGGCGAGGACGTGCTGGAACGGGTGAGCAGCGGCCGCGCCGCGCTGGGCCTGCTGCCCAGGCAGGAGCGCTATCCCGATGGGCTGGTGGCGCGGCCGCTGGCGCACCACAGCGAGTTGTCGGTGTACGTGGCGCGCGGACACCCGCTGGCCAGCGCCGGGCGCCGCGCCGCCGCACAACTGGCACGGCATCGGCAGGTGCGCCTGAGCGCGGAAGTCGATCAGACCCGCTTGGTCACCGGCCTGGCCTGGACCGCCACCGATTACCTGATGGTGATGGAGATGGCCGAGGACGGCATCGGCTGGGCCGAACTGCCGCGGGCGCTGGTGCAGCGCTATGACCGTGGGCGGCTGGTGGAACTGGTGCTGCCGGGCTGGCCGCGGCGCATCCACAGCGACCTGCTGTGGCGACGCGACACGCCGCCAGGCCCAGCCGCACTCTGGTGGGCCGACGCGTTGGGGTGAAAAAGGGGACGGAGGGGATTAAGTCGTTTGTGCCCCGGCGGTACTGGGGCACAAACGACTTAATCCCCTCCGTCCCCTTTTTATCTGTCAGCGATGGGCGAACGCGTAATCCAGTGCCGCGCACACCGCTGCCACCTGTGCGTCGTTGCACTGCTGCGGGGTTGCCCGCGGGCTGTCCGGGTAGACCTCGGTGGTGGTGGTGTACTTGGCGCCGGTAATGCCGGCGCACAGGCCCAGCTTCACCAGCGGGTACTCGATCACGCCATGGGCCACCACCGGCGAACCGATGATCTCGCCCTTGTCGTCGGCGGGGGCGATATGGGTGACCTTCTCCACGGCGGCAATGACCGCCTGCTGGAAGGCCGGCTGCGGGGCCTCGCTGTCATCCACCAGGTAGAAGCCATCCGGAATCAGGCCCGGCTCGAACGGCTTGCCGTCACGCGCGGCCAGCGCCGGGCGGAACTCGCTTTCATCACTGTCGGTGGTCTCGTGCAGGTCGATGTGCAGCACGAACTGGCCCTTGATCGGTGCAACCAGCTCGATCAGCGCGGTCGACTCGCGGGCCGGGCCATCGGCGCGGAAGTTGCGGTTCGGGTCGATCGCATCGAAGTTCCAGCGGTTGATGCGCTCGAAGCCCCACGGATTCACGCACGGCGCCACCAGCAGGTTGGCCTTGCCGGCATAGTCGGCGGCGTGCTTTTCGAGGAACTCCAGCGCGCCCATCACGCCACTGGTCTCATAGCCGTGCACGCCACCGGTAACCAGCGCGGCGGGCAGCGCCGGGTTCCAGTCGCGGCTGCGCAGGGCGAACAACGTATAGGTCTCGCCAGCGTAGTCGAGCTGGCCATAGGCCACCTTGTCGAAACGCGAGGCCAGCGCTTCGATGCGCGGCAGCACCTCCTGGTCATAGCGACGCAGGCGCTGCTGGCGACCACGCCACAGCTCCCGTTCCGCCGCTCCCCACGGCTGGCCAGGGATTCCGACGGGGTAGAAGGCGGCTTGGGACATGGCGGATCTCGGCGAGTCAGGAAGCAATCGCCCACTCTACCACCGGGTCAACGGCATGAACCCGACGCGCATTCCATTGGCGAATCGAATCAGCAATAATTCTCATTTACGACCTTCCACAGCCTGCACCGATGCCCATCCACGCCCTGCAACCGGCCCGCCTGCCCCTGGCCGCCGCCCTCACCCTGTGCCTGCTTCCGGCCGCCAGCGTCTTCGCCCAGGACGGCGCTACCACGCTCGACAGCATCCAGGTCTCTGGCAGCTGGCTGGGTACCGGCCTGCATGACAGCGTGAAGCGCTTCGCCGGCGCGCGCACGGTGGTCGACCGCCAGCGCATCGAGGCCAGCGGCGCGGCCAGCATCGGCGATGCCATGCGCCGCATCCCCGGCGTGCAGGTCACCGACAACTCCGGTACGGCCGGCAGCTCGGTCTCGCTGAACATCGGCGTGCGCGGCCTGACCGGGCGCTACTCGCCGCGCTCGACCGTACTGCTGGACGGCGTACCGCTGGCGGTAGCGCCGTATGGCCAGCCGCAGCTGTCGTTCGCACCGACCAGCCTGTCCAACATCGAATCGATCGACGTGGTGCGCGGCGGCGGCGCGGTGCGCTACGGCCCGCAGAACGTGGGCGGCATCATCAACTTCAGCACCCGTGCCATTCCCACCGAGGCAGGCCTGCACGGCGAAGCGGGCGTGCGCTACACCGCCTACGACCATGGCGGCGGTGACAGCACCCAGTACAACGCTTTCCTCGGCGGCACCGGCGACAACGGCCTGGGCGCGGCCCTGCTGTACTCCGGCCAGGACGGGCGTGGCTGGCGCCAGGGCAGCGATGACCGCTTCAACGACCTGGCGCTGAAGTTCGCCTATGCCATCGACGCGCAGCAGGAACTGCGTGCCAAGCTGTCGTACTACGATGTGCGCTCGCTGACGCCGGGCGGCCTGACCCGCGCCCAGTACGAGGCCGACCCGTTCCAGAACACCCGCTCCACCGATTTCTGGAAGGGCCACCGCACCGGCATCGACCTGGGCTACACCAACACGCTGTCGGCCAACAGCGAATTCGAGGTGCTGGCCTATTACAACGAAAGCAGCCGCGCCAGCTCGCTGATCAACACGGCCAATACCCAGTTGACCGTGCAGCCGCGCGATTACCGCGTGCTTGGCATCGAGCCGCGCTATACCCAGCGCCTGCATTGGGGCAGCACGGTGCACGACATCACCGCCGGCTACCGCTTCCTGCGCGAACGCGGCAACGACCGCAGCTACACCGTCAGCCGCCGCACCGGCGTAGCCAGTGCCACCACCCGTTTCGACAACGCGACCGATGCCCATGCGTTCTACATCGACGACCGCATCGCGATCGGCCAGTGGCGGATCACCCCGGGCGTGCGCATGGAATGGATCGACATGGACCGCCGCCAGGCCGGTGGCACGGCGACCTTCAGCAGCCGCAACGACAAGGCCCTGCCCTCGCTCAACATCGCCTACCTGCTGACGCCGCGGCTGACTGTGTTCGGCAACTACACCACCTCGTTCGGGCCGGTGCAGAACATCCAGCTGAATTCCCAGACCGCCAGCAATCCGCTCGATCCGGAAGTGGCAAAGACCGCCGAGCTCGGCGCGCGCTGGCAGGACGGCGCACTGCGCGCGGAAGTGACCGTGTTCAAGATGCGTTTCGACAACCAGATCCTGCAGGTGCCGGGCATCACCCCGCCGACCTTCCAGAACATCGGCGCCACCGACCACAAGGGCGTGGAGAGCGCGCTGGAGTACCACTTCGCCGAGGACAGTGCGCTGGCCGGGCTGGAGCTGTACGCCAACTACACCTGGACCCAGGCGATCCAGCAGTCCGGTGACAACCGCGGCCTGGACGTGCCCTTCTACTCGCGCGACACCGACAGCGTCGGCGCCCGCTACGCACTGGCCGGCTGGACCTTCAATGTCTCCAGCACCCACCAGAGCGGCCAGTTCTCCGATGCCGCCAACACCTGGGAAGAAACCGCTGACGCGCGCGTGGGCCGCGTGCCGGGCGTGCGCCTGTGGAACGCGCAGGTGGCCTGGCAGGTGCCGGGGCTGGACGACAGCGAGATCGCGCTGGGCGTGAACAACCTGACCGACAAGCGCTGGTACACCCGCAACGTCGATGGCAACGCCGGCCGCATGGTGGCTGCGCCACGCACCTTCTACGTGCAGGGCCGCTACCGCTTCTGACGCGGTAACCGCCCGATGCAGTGACGGCGGCGACCACGGTGGCGGCGTATCATGCCGCCACCATGTCACTGCCTGTTTCGCCATCGCGCCTGCATCTGGCCTTCCAGGGCCTGCGCCTGCGCCTGCGCGGCAGCGACCTGTGGTTCATCGCGCTTGCCCTGCTGGTCGGCCTGATCGCCGGCTACCTGACCCTGCTGCAGTCCGGCATCGCACGCTGGCTGCAGGGCACCCTGTACGGGCTGGACGACGGCATGCGCCTGAGCTCCCTGCCCGCGCTGACCTGGACCGCACTGCTGGTGCTGCCGCTGGGTGGCCTGCTGGTCGGCCTGGTCAGCCTGGCCGCGACCCGGCTCAAGCGGCCCCTGCTCGATGCGGTCGAAGCCAATGCCCTGCATGGCGGGCGCATGTCGATGCGCGACAACCTCATCGTGCTGACCCAGACCCTGCTGTCCAATGGCTGCGGCGCCTCGGTCGGGCTGGAGGCTTCGTATACGCAGATGGGAGCGGGCAGCGGCTCGCAGCTGGGCCGGGTGATGCGCCTGCGCCGCAACGACGTGCGCATCCTGGTCGGCGCCGGTGCCGCCGGTGCCATCGCGGCCGCCTTCGGGGCGCCACTGGCCGGCGCGTTCTACGCCTTCGAGATCGTCATCGGCGCCTACACCCCGGCCGCACTGGCGCCGGTGGCGGTGGCCGCGCTGGCAGGTGCATTCGTGGCCGACCAGGCCGGCATCGAGCCCTACCTGCTGCCGGCTGCCTCGACGATTGATGTCCGCGCCGCCGACTATGCCATCTACGGCCTGCTTGGCTGCTGCTGCGCGATGGTCGGCATCGCGGTGATGCGGCTGATCGCCTCGATCGAAGGCACGGTCAAGCGCAGCCCGTTGCCGCTGTGGGGCCGGCCGGTGGTCGGCGGCCTGCTGCTGATCCCGCTGGCACTGGCCAGCCCGCAGGTGCTGTCGTCCGGCCATGGCGCGCTGCACCTGGACCTGACCACGCACCTGCCGCTGATCTGGATCGGCGGCCTGCTGACCCTGAAGTGCCTGGCCTCGGGCATCTCGCTCGGGTTTGGTTTCCGCGGCGGCCTGTTCTTCGCCTCGTTGTTCATGGGCACCCTGGTCGGCGCCCTGTTCGCCGGCCTGCTGGCGATGGCCACTGGTGTGCCGGTGATCGATGCCACGTCCGCCGCGCTGGCTGGCATGGCAGCGTTGGCCGCCGCCGTGGTCGGCGCACCGATGACCATGGCCATGCTGGTGCTGGAAGGCACCCACGACTTCCTGCTGACCAGCGTGGTGATGAGTGCGGTGCTGGTCTCCAGCACGCTGGTACGGCAGTGGTTCGGTTATTCGTTCTCGACCTGGCGCATGCACCTGCGCGGCGAGACCATCAAGAGCGCACGCGACGTGGGCTGGGTGCAGAACCTCAACGCCGGCCGGCTGATGCGCAAGGGCGTGGCTACCGCGCCGGCCGATCTCGATGCCGCCACGTTCCGCCAGCGCTTCCCGCTGGGTTCGGGCAGCCGGGTGATCCTGATCGACAGCGAAGGCCATTACGCAGGCATCGTGCAGATTCCGCGCGTCTACGGCGACGGCGTGAAGCCGGAGACCATGATCGGCGAGCTGGCCGAGAACCGGGACGTGTCACTGTCACCGGCCGCGGACGTGGTCAGCGTGATGCAGCGCTTCGACCAGACCCAGGCCGACGAACTGGCCGTGGTCGGCGCCGACGGCCAGGTCCTGGGCGTGGTCTCTGAAGCCTTCGTCCGCAAGCGCTACGCCGAGGAACTGGACAAGCGCCAGCGCGAACTGATGGGCGAGCGCGTCGACGACACCGACTGACCCCGCAAAAAGGGGACGGAGGGGATTAAGTCGTTTCTGACACTTTCGAAATCCGCGCATGGCGTGGATCTACGGTCACCTCGACCGGGTAGACTCCGGCCATGCGCTTCATTGAGACCTTCCAGGCCGGTCCCTTCGCCGACACCGTGGTCAGCCTGCTGGCCGCCTTCGTGCTGGGCACGCTGATCGGCGCCGAGCGCCAGTACCGGCAACGCACCGCCGGCCTGCGCACCAACGTGCTGGTGGCAGTGGGCGCCGCCGCCTTCGTCGACCTGGGCATGCGCATCGCCGGCAGCGCCGAGGCGGTACGGGTGATCTCCTACGTGGTCTCCGGTGTCGGCTTCCTCGGCGCCGGCGTGATCATGAAGGAAGGCATGAACGTGCGCGGCCTGAACACCGCCGCCACCCTGTGGTGCTCGGCGGCGGTCGGCAGCTGCACCGGCGCGGACATGCTGGCCGAGGGCGTGCTGCTGACCGTGCTGATCATCGCCGGCAACACGCTGCTGCGGCCGCTGGTGAATGCGATCAACCGCATCCCGATCAACGAGGCGGCGACCGAAGCCACCTACGAAGTGCGCCTGAGCGTGGATGCCGAAGCCGTACCGCGGGTGCGCGAGCGACTGGTCGATGCGCTGGAGGCCGCGCAGTATCCGGTGGGCGATGTGCAGGTGGTCGAGCATGCCGACGCGCCTACCGACGTGATCGCGGTCCTGGTCAGTACCGCAGTCAGTGCCGACGAGCTGGATCTGGTGCTGGCACGGATGGAGCACGTGCCGGGGGTGCTGCATGCCACCTGGGAAGTCAGCACCCGCGACTGATTCATCCACGCAGGGCGTGGATCTGCCGAGGTCGTGCTGCAGTGGATTCACGCCATGCGTGGATACGCTTCTCTCACCCACCCGCCATGCGCTGCTGTGCCCGCAGCAGCTTCCGGAACGAGCCGCACTTCCGGGCATCCTCTGCCTGCGGGCAGGCCGCCGCACGTTGCAGGTGCCGGCGTACCCGTTGCAGCTGGATGATCTGCCGCTGCAGCACATCAGCCTGCGCCAGCAGGGCCTCACGATCCAGCGTAAGGCATCCGCGCTGCGGCGGCAGCGATGCGCCGATCTGCTGCAGCGACAGCCCGGCCGCCTGGCCCAGGCCGACCAGTGCCAGCCGCTCCAGCACCTGCTCGTCGTACTGCCGGCGCAGGCCGCGACGGCCCACTGCCTGCAGCAGCCCAAGCTGTTCGTAGTAACGCAGGGTCGAGGCCGGCACGCCACTGCGCTTGACCACTTCGCCGATATCCAGTTCACGCACGGGCTTGACCTCAAGTGACCTTCAAGCGCCAACCTATGGGCGACTTCCCTGCAAGGCAAGACCATGACCCGTACACCCCCCGTTGATCAGAGCGCCCTGTGGAACGGTCCTGGCGGCCAGGTCTGGGTTGCGCAGCAGGCCATTCTCGATGGCCTGTTCCAGCCCATGGCCGACCTGCTGGTGGCCGAACTTCCGGAGACCGTCACGCAACTGCTGGATGTAGGCTGCGGTACCGGTGCCAGCCTGCTGGCATCAGCCGCCGCACGCCCGGCGACACACAGCACCGGCCTGGACATCTCCGCGCCGATGCTGGCGCTGGCCCGCCAGCGCGCCGAGGCTGCGGGACTGGACGCGGACTTCATCGTGGCAGACGCGCAGCGCCATCCTCTGCCGTCCGCGCACTTCGACTGGATCCAGTCGCGGCTGGGCGTGATGTTCTTCGAGGACAGCCAGGCCGCGTTCGCCAACCTGCATCGTGCCGCGACACCCGGCGCTGGGCTGCGCTTCATCGCCTGGCGCAGTGCCGACGAGAATCCATTCATGACCACGGCCGAGCGCGCCATCGGCGATGCACTGGATCTGCCGCCCCGGGTACCCGGCGCGCCGGGACAGTTCGCCTTCGCCGATGGCGGGCGGGCACAGCGGCTTGTGCAGGCCGCCGGTTGGAAGGATGTGGAGGTGGTTGCGGTAGACCTGCCCTGCTCGATCGCCCGCGAAGACCTGCCCACCTATGTCGGCCAGCTGGGCCCGTTGGGGCTGGCCCTGCGCTCAATGCCGGAAGCCCGTGCCGCCGTGCTTCGCCACCAGGCGCTGGCTGCATTCGCGCCGTTCATCGAAGGTGACCGCGTACGCGTGGATGCCGCCTGCTGGCTGGTCCGCGCCCGCGCGTAGGAAAAGGGGACGGAGGGGATTAAGTCGTTCTTGCCCCGCGTGTGCAGGAAACGACTTAATCCCCTCCGTCCCCTTTTTCTTTACAGCGCCTCGCCGGCGTCGGCCAGGCGCGATTCGATCAAGGCGTACCACTGCTGCAGCACGTCGATCAGCATGTCCAGCTCGGCGTCGGTGCGCTGTGCGCGGCCGCTGCGCAGGCAGGCCTGGGCTTCCTGCAGCTGGGCCAGGAACCCTGCCACGGTATCGGCCTGCAGGATCAGGCCGGGCAGGCGCCGGCCCGGGATGCGCACCACGGCATGGTTGCCGAGCTGGCCGTACACGCTGAGCGTAGCTTCCGTCTTCATGGAGAGTGGCAGGAATTGGGCATTCATCGCGTGCACCGTTTGAAGACCTGAGCCGCAGGCAGGCGTGGACGACGGGGGAGACGTTGCCACGCCTGCCGGCGGTCAGGGGGGACTCGGGATGCCGGGGCACAGCCCCGGCGCAGGAGGGTCAACGTGGCTGTGCCATCCCGGCGATCTGCACGCGCCGGTTCGGCGCCAGGCAGGCAATCAGCTCGCGCCGGTTGCGCTGCCCGCACTGCACGATCGGCTCAGCCGCGCCGCGTCCTTCGGCGCTGATGCTGGCCGCAGGCACGCCGCCCTGCACCAGCGCGCTGCGCACGGCCTCGGCGCGGCGCTGCGACAGCGCCTGGTTGTAGCTGGCGCTGCCGATACGGTCGGTATAGCCGGTCACCGTGATCGACTGCACCTGTGCGGCTTCGCGTACCTGCGCCAGGATGCCCTGCACCGCCTGCTGCCCTTCCGCGCTCAGCACCGCGCTGTCGAAGCCGAACAACGCGTCGGCCGACAGCCGCAGCGGCTGTTCCGGCAGTGGTGCCGGTGCCGGTGCCGGCGGGACCGGTGGCCGCGGCGGCTCCAGCACGGCCGCGCAAGATTCCGGCTTCCAGTAACCCGCCTGGGCGATGCCCTTGCTGTCAAAGCGGACCTGGAACTGGCAGGTGAAATACTCCGCACCTTGCGCGGTGCGGAAGTTGAACAGGTAGTTCCACTCGCGCACGCCCCACATGCCTTCATTGAAATGCGGCGTGCCCAGCAGCGTGTACAACTGCCGCTTGCTCATGCCCGGCGCGAAGCGGCGCAGGTCGGCGACGTCCGGATAGATGCCTTCCTTCAACGAGGCCCTGGAGGCCTCCGGGAACTGCACGGCGGTGGCTTCGACGGGACCGTCGGTGGCCGGCGCATGGCTGCGGCAGGCGGCCAGCAGGCCCATCCCCAGGATCAGGCCCAGCGTAGCGGCATGTTGGCCGGCGCGGGCGATGCGATGCTGTTTCATGTCATTCCCCCTGTAGACGTTTCCGCGATGCCGGGCCGCGGGTGCGGCCCGGCGGCGGGGATCACCACTGGATGCCGGCACCGACGGCCACGCCGGCCTCGCCACGGCTGTTGGTCGAACCGCTGAACTTGTAGATCCAGCGCCCGCCTTCGGAGACACCGGAGATGCCCAGCGCCACGCCCGATTCGCCGTTGTAGCTGCCAGCCGCGATCGAGGCCATGCTGCGGCCCGCCTCGCTGGGCTGCGGCAGCGCTGCGGTGGCCATCGCCGAGGCGATACCGGCCGAAGCACGGTTGTCGGTCTTGCGCAGGTCGCGCTCGAAGCCACCCATGCGCTCGTCGGTGTAGGCCTTGGACCAGTCCAGGGTCTGCGCCATGCCCGACTTCAGCTGATCCACGTTGACCGCGTCGGTACCGGCGGTGCCAGCGGCAACGTTGCGCACCGTGGTCGGGCCGCTGCTGGTGCTGCCCAGGGTGACGCTGTTGTAGTTGGTCGCACCGTTCACCGTGGTGTCGTAGCGGATGGTGCCCTGCTGCGACGCCTGCAGCTGGCGCACGTTGACCGCGTCGGTGGCCTGCGAGCCGTCGGCCACGTTGACCACCTGGCGTTCGGCGCCGCTGGCACCCACCGAGACCGTGTTGGCCCGGTTCGCCACCGAACCTGCACCCAATGCCACCGAGTTGTCGGCCTGCGCCTGTGAACCATTGCCGAGCGCGGTCGAGTTGGCACCGGCGGCAGTGGAGCCTGCACCACCGGCGGCGGAGTTGGCGCCGCTGGCGGACGGATCGGCCAGGTTGTTGGTGTTGTTGGCGCGGAAGCTGCCCGCCACGTTGGTGATGTTCTGGATCTTCTGGTCGGTGTACTTCTTCGACTCGTCGATGGCGTAATTCACGCCGTTCTTCAGCTGGCCGACATTGGTTGCGTCGTAGGTGTCCGAGCCGTCGGCAACGTGGGTGATCTTGCGCTCGCTGCCGCTGCTGCCGACCGAGACCTCACCGGCCGAGTTGCTGGCACCGGTCTGGCCGTAGGCGCCGGTATAGCCGCTCTGTGCGCCAACGCTGGCCACCGAACCGGCACCCAGCGCCACGCTGTTGCCGGCACTGCTGCTGGCACCGTTGCCGACCGCCACGCTGTTGGCACCGGCTGCACTGGCCTGCGGGCCGACCGCCACCGCTTCCGCACCGTCCGCGGTGGCTGCGGCCGCCGTCGAGTTCACCGCCAGGTAGGCACTGCCACCGCCACCGTTGGTGATGCGCTGGTTGAGGACCTTCAGCGAGCCATCGACGGCAGTGAAGGCGGCGGTGACGTTGTTGTAATCGCCGCTGGTGAAGGTGCCATCGGTGGCGATGCTGGAAATGCTGAACGTCGGCGCGGTCCACGCGTTGGTGGTGCCGTTGTAGGCAGTGGTGCCGCCGAAGTAGTTGGCGATGGTGCTGTGGGTGCTGAACAGCTGGTCGCCGGTGATGGCGTCGCTGCTGCCGGCCAGGATGCTGCCGGCGGCGACGTTGGTGATCTTCACCGCACCGGTACCGGTGCCCGTCAGCGTCACGCTGTTGAGCACGTTGCCACTGCCGTCGACATCGTATTTCACGGCCAGCTTGTCGATCTCGCCGGTCTGGTCGGCAACGTTGGCCAGCGAGTTGCTGACCGCATCGAAGGCGGTGCCGACGTCGTTGTAGCTGCCCTTGGTCACGGTGCCGTTGGCGGCGACGTTGTTGATCGAGTACGTCGGTGCGGTCAGCACGCCGCTGGCGCTGACCGCAGCACCACCGCCGAGGTGGGTGGCCACGGCCTGGTTGGCGGCGAACAGCTGGGCCCCGTTGATGGCCTCGCTGCTGGTGGCGCTGACCTGGCCCGGGCCGAGATTGCGCAGCGTGGTGGCGGTGCCGGCCTGGCCCAGCGTGGCGCTGGCATAGTTGACGCTGCCATCGGCGTTGAGGTCATAGCGCAGTGCCCCCTGCTCCGAGGCCTGCAGCTGTCCCACGTTGACCGCATCGGTGGCCGCGGTACCGGCCGCCACGTTGATGACCTGACGCTCTGCGCCAGCGGCACCGATGGAAACCGTGTTGGCACGATCGGCAAGGCTTCCCGCACCCACTGCGATGCTGTTGGCTGCCGTCGCCCGCGCATTGGTGCCGACCGCGATCGAATCGGCGCCGCTGGCCACGGCCTCGGTACCGGTCGAGTTCACCCGCAGGTACTTGGTACCGCCGTTGCGGATATCGGTGATCTGCGTGTTGAGGTTGACCAGCGAACCATCCACCGCCGCGAAGGCATCGGTGGCGTTGGTGTACAGGCCCTGGGCGATGGCGCCACCGGTGGAGATCGTGCTGATCTCGAACAGCGGTGCAGTGAAGATGCCGCTGGCAGGATCGAAGGCCGCACGACCACCGAAGAAGCCGGCGATGGCGCTGTTGGTGGCCGCCAGCTGACCGCCGTTGACTGCTTCCAGGCTGCCGGCGGTGACCGCACCGGCGGCGAGGTTGCCGATGGTGGTGGTGCCGGTGCCTGCGCCGAGCGTGACCCGGCGGTAGTTCGGATTGCCGCCGGCGTCCAGATCGTAGGTCACCGCAGCATCCGCCACGCCGTTGATCAGGCTGATCGCGCCCTTCAACTGCGCCACGTTGACCGCGTCGGTGTTGACGCTGCCGGCGGCCACATTGGTGATCTGGCGTTCGCCGCCTCCGGCGGTGCCCACCGACACTTCACCCGCCGAGACCTGCGGTGCGGTGAGGCCGTAGGCACTGTAGCTGGCCTGCGCGCCGCGCAGCGCGGCCGAGCGGTAGCCCAGCGCAACCGAGTTGGCCTGGTTGGAGGTGGATTCGGCACCCAGCAGGGTCTGCCCGTTGGCGGTACCGGCGGCACTGTCGCCGACGATGACCGAGTGGCCCATGCGCGCGGCATAGTCGGCCGTCGGCACGCCGGTGGGATTGCTGGGATCGTTCACGCCATCACCGGGGAAGGCGACGTTGGCATCGACCTTCGGCAGTTCATGGCGTGCGTTGGCGCCGATCACCACTTCCTTCGAGCCGTTGGCGAAGGCGCCATCGCCCATCAGCACCTGGTAGTCCTGCGCGGCGTTGACGGCCCAGCAGGAGATGTCGGCCAGCGCGATGTCCAGGCACTTGGCCGCCCAGGCCGGGGAATCCTTCGGCAGCAGCAGGCCCAGCAGGCCACCCGGATTGCCGTTGTTGATGTTGTAGATGTAGCTGTCGGAAGTGACGCCACCGATCAGGGTCAGGTGCGAGCTGCCGCCCGTGGCCGCGCCGCCCAGACCGTTGAGCGTGCTGCCGACCGGCGACAGGTTCACCACCGGCAGGCCCAGCACATTGACCGTCGAATAGGTCTGCATCACGTTGGCATTGCTGAGCTTGAGATTGCCATTGCTCAGGTAGCCATTGCCGCCGAACAGGCTGGTGGTGGTCGGCCCGATCAGCTGGCCGACATTGCCGACCAGGCCACCGGTGCCGATGATCAGGCCGGCATTCGGGTCGGCCGGCGCCGGTGCCTTCGGGCTGGTCGGCGGGATCGCCGACGGCTGGGTCAGGCCGAGACTGCCGAGCGTGCCACCCACCAGGCCGCCCACGGCGCTGCCCAGGTTGCCGACGGTGCCATTGAGATTGCCGTTGAGCAGGTTGCCCACCGCGCTGCCTACGTTGCCCAGCGTGCTTCCCAGCACGCCGCCCAGGCCTGTGCCGGGGCTACCGGTGGTGCCGTTGAGAATGCCGCCCACTGCACCACCGACCGTGCCGACGGTATTGCTAAGCGTGCCGCCCACCGCGCTGCCAACCTGGCCGACGGTGCCGCTCAGAGCGCCACCCACCGCACTGCCGACGGTACCGTTCAATGCGCCACCGACTGCGCCCACCGTGTTGTTGAGCGTGCCGCCCACTGCACCGCCGACCTGGCCAACCGTGCCGTTCAGTGCGCCACCCACCGCACTGCCGACGGTACCGACAGTGCCGTTCAGAGCGCCACCGACTGCGCCTACCGTGTTGTTGAGCGTGCCGCCCACTGCACCGCCGACCGTACCGACAGTCCCGTTCAGAGCGCCACCCACGGCGCCGCCGACCTGGCCAACGGTGCCGTTCAGAGCTCCGCCCACTGCACCGCCGACGGTACCGACGGTGCCGTTCAGTGCACCGCCGACTGCGCCGCCAACTGTGCCGACCGTGCCGTTCAGAGCACCGCCAACTGCACCACCGACTGCGCCGACCGTGTTGTTGAGCGTACCGCCCACTGCGCTGCCGACTTGGCCAACGGTGCCGTTCAGAGCTCCGCCCACAGCACCACCGACCGCACCGACCGTGTTGTTGAGCGTACCGCCCACTGCGCTGCCGACCTGGCCAACGGTGCCGTTCAGAGCTCCGCCCACAGCACCACCGACCGCACCGACCGTGTTGTTGAGCGCGCCGCTCACGGCGCCGCCAACTGTGCCTGCCGTGCCGTTCAGTGCACCGCCAACTGCACCACCGACCACGCCGACTGTGTTGTTGAGCGTACCGCCCACTGCACCGCCGACCGCACCGACTGTGCCGTTGAGTGCACCGCCCACTGAGCCACCGACTGTTCCGACAGTACCGTTCAGAGCGCCGCCCACTGCGCCACCGACCGTGCCTACCGTGCCGTTCAGTGCACCGCCAACCGCACCACCGACTGCGCCCACCGCGTTGTTGAGCGTGCCACCCACTGCACCGCCGACCGCGCCGACTGTGCCGTTGAGTGCACCGCCCACTGCGCCACCGACTGTTCCGACAGTACCGTTCAGAGCGCCGCCCACTGCACCGCCAACCGTGCCAACGGTGCCGTTCAGCGCACCACCCACCGTGCTACCGACCGCACCCGCGGCACCGTGAAGCGTCCCGCCGACAGCATCCACTGCTCCGCCCACCAGACCGCCGACGCCCAGCGCGCTGTGCTGCGCGGCTACGGTTGCCTGCCCGGCCAGCTTCAGGTTGCGATCGGCGACTACTTCCTGGCCGTCCGGCGCCTGCACGCGCACCTTGCCCGCGGCGCCGGCATCGAACGCGGCACTGATGGCGCGATCATGCGTGTCACCCGGCAGTTCCTCCTTGGCCGGCAGCGTGACCGCCGCCGTCGCCCGGGCCTGGCCCTGCCCCTCGATGTGATGGCCAGCCACCGCCAGATGCGCGTCGGTGTCGCCGTCGACAGAGGCCTTCAGGGACGAACCGCTGAGGCCCGCTGCCGCTTGGGCACCCGAATCGATCGAAGCGACCTGATGGCCAGCGATGCCGACCTTGGCCCTGGCGCGCGCATCGGCAGCCACGCCCAGCGGCGCCTGCGCGCCCGGCGCAACGTGCGCTGCCAGCGATGCATCCACCTGTGCCGCCTTGATCGCAGTGTTGCCCAGGCCGACAGTGGCGCGTACATCGGCCGCCAGCGCCGGCACGGCCACCTGCTTCGGCGTGGTGTTCGCTGCCAGCTTCACCTGCACGGCGGCCGGCAATACGTCACGCACCACCGGCAGCGATGTGGTGTTCAACTGCAGGCCCAGGCGAGCGTCCGCACTGATCGCGGGGCTGCTCTGCGCCTGTCGCGCGGCGGCAGCCAAGGCCACTTCCGCATCGACCTTGACCGGCATCGGCTGCGCATACTTCGCCGCAAGCGCTTGCAGGTCGCGCAGCGACTGATTGGTTTCCGATGCCCCTGCGTGGCCGCTGGCCAGCGCGCACAGCAGTGCCAGGGCCAGCGCGGTGGGCATCAGCAGGAAGGCGCGCGGATCGCGTGCGGCGCCGCCGCCGCTGTCGCCGGTGGCCAGTTCCGAGGCCACAACCAGAGCATTGAGCTGGCGGTTCCATACACGCCGGTAGATGCGGTTCATGAGCATTTCCCCCGTAGGCGAACAACTGGAATGTCAGTGGACTTGCCGTTAGGCAGGTGACTGACATTTCAGCGGTTGCAACGGTGGCGGCGCACTTCAATCCGGCACGGCAATCGCGCATTCCGGCAAATCCACGGCCGGAATCGGCAGCCGTTTATGCAGAAGCGGCAACATGATCGGCAAGCGGATGTGCAATTCCGGCACGAATGCCGCGAAAACCCTTGCGGGGCTTGGCTCAGGCCGGTTGGCCGATCTGCGCGGGCGCGCGCATCAGGGTATCGCGCGGCAGTTCGCCGAATACCTTGCGGTAATTGTCGGCGAAGCGCGAAAGATCCCACAGGCCGCAGCTGAGGGCGATTGCTTTCACCGAGCGACGGCTGGAATCGGCCATCGACAGGCTGCGGCAGGCCGCGCACAGGCGCAGCATGGAGAGATACCGGTTGGGCGAGGTTCCAAACAGGTCCTCGAACGCATAACGCAGGCCGCGCTCGCTGACCCCAGCCGCATCGCAGATTTCGTTCATGTAGATATTGCGGCGCAGGTTGAGCCGCATGAAGTTCTCTGCCCGCTGTGCGATCAGATAATGCGTACGCCGTGCACGGCTGCAACCCGGGCGATCCGCCGCACCGGCACCCAGAAGGGCCTGCACATGCTCGTGCAGCAGGGTTTCAGTTTCTTCCGGCTGCAGGCCTGCACCCTGCCCCAGCTGCAGGTGCAGCTGCTGGTAGTGGCGTGCCAACGGCGTGCCTTCGCTGGCCAGATTGAACAGTGACAGTGCCTGGCCAGCGGGAGGCGTGCTGCGCAGGCTCAGTTCGGTCAGCTTGCGCTGCACCCGTGCCACCGGCAGCAGCATCAGGGTCATGTGCGTGCCTGGGCTCAGGGTGAACTCACTGATGCCTTCCGGCATGATCGTCAACGCCATCCCCGGCGTGAGCGGTACGCCATGGCACCAGCTCAGCGTCTCATCGGTGGCGTGCAGGTACCCGAGCATCGCCCAGTCCGGCGGCAGCATGAAACGGCCGCGGCAGTGGAAACCGCAGCTGATGCTGCAGAACAGGGCTTCCTCGTGCACGCGCGAAGCGAATGCCGCACGTGGCCCATTGCCATCGAGCAGCAGCAGTTCGACATCACAGACACGAAGCACGCCGCTCAGCGTGGCCAGGTCTATCGACCGCAGGCCGCTGTCGCCGCTGTCTCCTACCCCACCATCGACCATGACAGTGTTGTCCCCCGTTGATCCGCCATGCGATGCGGCCCCCACTGCCTGACAGGGCGCGCAGCGATCCAGAAACCACTTCCGTTGTCGTGCAGGCCGCATCGGCTCCGATGCGGCCAACCATGGAAATGCAACAGCTTGAATGCGAGTATGCCCGATAATCGGCGAAGGTAAACCTGCGGGCTGCAATGAAGAAAAAAGATACACAGATGAAGAAAATGTCGGCGCCATTGGCACGGTCCTCGCATGCGCCGGAAAATGGAAATCACATAATCTGCACGACCATGAATCGTTTTGCCTTCGAACGGATTCTCGTCACAGAAACGGCCTGAAAGTTTCAGCATCGCGGGGTTTCTGCCGAATTTGCATATAGGTTCCTGTTGCAGCCAACTTCCATTCAGGCAAAGTCGATAGCACGGTGATCCGGCCAACTGATCCGGCCGCACCCAGGGGGACAGCATGACCACGCACGCATCATTGGATGCCTCGACCACCGGCCCCGGGCCGAGCGGTCGCGACCGTGCGGCTGGCGGCCTGCCTGGAGAAGATCACCCTGCTTGAGCACAGCGGGCCCATCCCGCCGTGCCTCCTCCGCCAGGACGCGCGGAGGCCCACGGACGATCCCGGCGGAGCCGGGCCACCGCCCAACGCAGGTGTACTGCATCCGCAGACAGGTAGAGGGAGACATTGGTCATGAACGCATCGATCCGCAAATTCCTGAAGGAAGAAGACGGTGTCACCGCGCTCGAGTACGGGCTGCTGGCTGCCGTCATCGCTGGTGTCCTGATCGCGGTCGGCAACGACCAGATCAAGGGGTTCTTCGAAACGCTGTTCAAGAACCTCTCCGCACTGGCCACCAAGGCGTCGGGCTCGACGACCTGAGCGGCGACCGCGCGCGGCCGGCAGAGCCGCGACGGTGGGGCGCATGGAACCAGGCGAAGACCGTCCAGTGACGGACGACGGAGTGTGCGATGACACTGCTGGGATTGTTGGCCATCGGCGTATGCCTGCGGATCGCGATCAGTGATCTGTATGCCCGTCGGGTGCCCAACGCCTGGCTGATCGCCGCTTGCGTGATCGCCACCGTGGTGATCGTCTTCGGCCAGTTCAGTGCGCCGCGCCAGCCGTGGCTGCCCCACGTTGCCGGCGCGGCGCTCGGCCTGTTGGCGCTGCTGCCGTTCTATGCCCTGCGCTGGATGGGCGCCGGCGACGTGAAGTTCTTTGCCGTGCTGGGGCTGATGCTGGGCTGGCAGGCGCTGCTGCCGGTCTGGCTGGTCGCCAGCCTCGCCGCCGGGTTGCACGCCGTGCTGGTGCTGGCGGGCCGGCGCCTGGGCGTGTTGCTGCCCGGCCACCTGCAGATGCAGGTGAATCGCACCAGCACGCAATGGCACGCGCATCCGGCCCTGCGCGACATGCAGGCCGCACGCCAGGGACGACGTGGCATTCCCTATGCCGCCTACCTCGCACTCGCCGCCATCGGCTGGGTGCTGGCAAGCATCTACGGAGGTGCACCATGAACATCCGCAGCCCGCGCCAGCAACGCGGCGTCGCCAGCATCGAGTTCGCCCTGATGCTGATGCTCGGCCTGTTGCCGCTGCTGCTGTTCACCTTCTCCGGGGTGATGATCATGGCAGCACAGCAGACCCTGGCCACCGCCTCGGCCGAAGGCGCGCGCGCCTCGCTGCGCTACGGCACCGCCGGCGAACGGCGCACCGCCGCCTGCGTCGCCGCACGCACCTCGATGCAATGGCTGCTGCAGTTCTCCAAGCAGAACGTGGACTGCAGCGCGGGGGGCAGCAATGCCATCGTGGTGTCCGCGCAGGCGCCCTGCGCCGGCCTGGCCACGGCCCAGTGCATGACCGTGACAGTCAGCTACGACTACGCCAGCCATCCCTTCCTGCCCGGCACCGCCACGCTCTACAAGTGGGTGATGCAGGCTCCCATCCGCAGCGTCGCGGTCGCCCAGCTCGATCTCGGCAGCGGCAACTGATGACCGGTATTTTGGAGACGGTTCCATGCTCAAGTTGACCCGCATCGCTGCCGTCGCCCTGATCGGCCTGGCCGTGCTGCTGGCGCTGATCGCCTTCATGATCGGGCGCAAACCGGCCGCACCGGTCACGGCCGCGCCGATCGCGCACAACGAAGTGCAGGCCATCACGGTGGTGGAAGCCGTGGCGCGCCTGCCCGCGGGCGAGCCGATCAGCGCCAACGACCTGCGCCTGGCCCAGCGCACCTCCCCCGTCGCCGGTGCCGCCACCAGCATCGCCGCCGTGGTCGGCAAGGTGCCGGTGCAGGACATCGCCGAAGGCAGCCCGATCAGCAGCAGCGCATTGGCACAGGGCTTCTCGCTGCAGCTGCGGCCGGGCGAGCGCGCACTGGCCGTGCCCGTGGACGAACTGGTTGGTGCCGGCAACCGCATCCTTCCCGGTGACTTCGTCGACGTCTTCCTCAACCTGCGCAATGCCCAGCCCAGCATCAACAGCCCCGCCGAGGCCGCGCAGACGCGCCTGCTGCTGTCGCGCCTGCGCGTGCTGAGCTATGGGCAGCAGGACATCGCGCCGGTCGCCTCGGAAGCCACCTCCAATAGCGAGGCCGACACCCGCAACGACCCGCGCGCGGCCGACATCACCGGCAGTGGCGGCAGCCACAGCAGCAATGAAGCCCCGCAACCCGCGCGCAGCGCGGTGCTGGCGGTACCGGTGGCGGACGCCAATCGACTGCTGCTGGGTGCGCAGCAGGGCAAGCTGTTCCTGGCGCTGCGCAATCCTGCTGATACGGGCCTGCCCGACCTCGCACTGTTCCCTCAGTCGCGCGGCGTGATCGATCCGCTGCGTGGGCTCGACGCAGAGCAGCAGCTGGCACTGCAGCGCCCGGAGAACCACGCCTTCGCCGGTATCGACGGCGACGCGCTGGCCGGCCGCGGCAGTGCCCCGCCACGCAGCAACGCGGATGCACCCGCGCGTGCGCCGGCGCCCCGTCGCAGCGCCCCGCGCGCTTCGGGTATCGAGATCATCCGTGGCGACAGTTCCGCCCCCCGTAGCTCCCTTTGACCTGCATCGAGCGCATCCATGACCGAACGTCGCCGCCGTCCACGCCTTTCTCCCCGCCAGCGGTGGCTGGCCCTGCTGCTGGTGCTGCTGGCACCGGCAACGAGCGTGGCCGCCGATGACCTGGTGCTGCAGGCCCGTGAGCAGCGTCCCTGGAACCTGCCGGCCGACCTGGAACGGGTGGCCATTGCCGACCCCGGCGTTGCCGACATCGTGATGCTGCGCGGCCAGCGCCAGGCGCTGCTGGTGGGCAGGATGCCTGGCACCACCACCCTGCTGCTGTGGCACCGCAAGCAGGCCGAGCCGCAACGGGTGACAGTACGGGTGCAGAGCGCCGTACAGGGTGCGGCCAGCACCGGCGGCAACGATCTGGTGTTCACCCAGCAGGACCAGCAGGGCCTTTTGCAGGGAAGCACTGACAGCGTGCTCTCGCACATGCAGGAACAACGCACGGCGGCGATGGCACTGGGCAAGGAAGGTGCGCTTGCCGATACGTCCACCATCAGCAGCGGCGGTGTGGTCCAGGTCGAGGTCAAGGTGGTCGAGTTCAACAAGACCGCGATGAAGCAGATCGGCATCAACTTCCAGAACCGCAACGGCGGCTTCGCCTACGGCTTCGCGCGGCCCGGCACCGGGTTGCCGGGCAACACCGGCCTGCTGCCCGGCATGAAGGAAGGCAACAGCAGCAACGAGGCCGTCTCGCCGATTTCCTCGGCATTCCGCCTTGTTTTCGGCTCGACCAAGGGGCTGTGGAACGCCGATGTCGAACTGCTGCAGGCCAATGGCATGGCCCGCGTACTGGCCGAGCCGACGCTGGTGGCGCTGTCCGGGCAGAGCGCCAGTTTCCTGGCCGGTGGCGAACTGCCGATCCTGGAACCGCAGGGGCTTGGCACCACCACCATCACCTACAAGCCGTTCGGCATCGGCCTGACCGTGACCCCGACCGTGCTGGCAGCGAACCGCATCGCGCTGAAGGTAGCGCCCGAAGCGAGCGACCTGGACTACAGCAATGCCATTGTGCTCAACAACGTGCAGATTCCCTCGATCACCACCCGGCGCGCCGACACCACCGTCGAGCTGGGTGACGGCGAGAGTTTCGTCATCGGGGGCCTGGTCAGCTCCAACATCGTCTCCAACGTCAGCAAGATTCCGCTGCTGGGCGACCTGCCGATCATCGGCTCGTTCTTCCGCAACTTCGATTACAAGCGCCAGGACAAGGAGCTGGTGATCATCGTCACCCCGCGCCTGGTGCAGCCACTGGCGCGCAACACCGAACTGCCGCTGCCCGGCGAGCGCGAAGCCAGGCCGCATCTCCCCGAGTGGGGTTCCTGGTTGCTGGGTCCGGTCAGCCAGGACCCGGTGCCCGGATTCTCGCGCTGACTCCATGATGCCTGCGATACCACGCCCATGCCCTACGCCACCGCCCAGCCGCTGCATCCGCAAGGACCGCCAATGAACCTGGTCCTGTACGGCATCGACCGCGAACTGCTGCCCCGGCTGGCCGCCAAGCTGCCGCCGAGCACCGCCCTGCATTGGCAGGACAGCAACGCCCCCACCTCCGCCCAGGACCTGCAACGCGGCCCGCAGAGCCTGGTGCTGCTCGACTTCCGGCCCGAGCATGCGGCCGCCTCGAGCGTGCTGGCGCAGCAGCTGCAGCAGACCCAACCGGACCTGCCGCTGGTGGCCGTGGGCGCCACCAGCGCCGGCCAGGTCGAAGGCGTGGTGATCGCGCTGCGCGCCGGCCTGCGCGATGTACTGGACCTGGACAGTGACGACGCAGGCATCGAGGCGGCCTTGCGGCGCGCCCTGTCTCCGCGCCCGGCAGCGGTTGCCCAGCACGCACACAAGGCACGCCTGATCGTGCTGCTGGGTGTGCGCGCCGGCGTCGGCACCAGCACCCTGGCCGCACATCTTTCGGTGCTGGCGCAGCAGACGCGCGCCCTGGCCCAGGGCGAAGCCGTGCAGCAGGACGGCCTGCTGATGGAGCTGGCGCAGCCCTCCGGCGACCTCGCGCTGTACCTCAATCTCGACAGCCGCTTCCACTACGAAGACGCGCTGCGCAATGCCAGCCGCATCGATGCCACCCTCGCCCGCACGGCCATGGCGCGCCATGACTCCGGGCTGGTGCTGCTGGATCGTGCCAGTGGCAGCGATGCCGTTCCGCCCTCCGATCCTGGCGCGCTGCTGCAGCGCCTGCGCGGCGTGTTCGCCAGCGTGCTGTGCGATGCCGGCGGCTGCCCGTTGCGGCAGCTTCCGCCCTTGTTGCTGGACCAGGCCGACGAGATCTGGCTGGTCACCGATGCCTCGATCGCCACGCTGGTTTCTCTGGACCAGGCCCTGAAGCACCTGGCGGGCCAGCGTGAGCGCGAGAAGCGCCTGCAACTGGTGATCAACCGCCACGATGACAGCAGCGGCATGAGCCCGGAACAGATCGCACGCCGCTTCGAAGTACCGCTGCTGGCGACGCTGCCCGAACGACCGCGCGTGCGCCTGGCCGCCAGCCAGGGACACCTGCTGCTGCAGGATGCCCCGCGCGACCCCTATCTGCGTGCCCTCGCCCCGCTCGTGTCGCGCCTGGATCCGGCCGCCTGCCCGGTCCAGCCGCATGGCCTGCGGGAAAGACTCTCCCTTGCCCTGGGTGGATCGCAATGGAAGACAAGGTAACCCCGTTCCCGCATGCCGTTGCCCGCCCGGTACTGCCCGAATCTGCCCCGGGCCACCTGCCGTTCGCGCAGACCGAGCAGTACCAGAAGGTGCTGTCGGCCGCGCATGAGCATCTGCTCAACAGCATCGAGGACGAGCGCATCGACATCGATTCCTGGGCCCCGGACACCATCGCCCGCTGGGTGCAGGTCCAGACCGTGGGCTTCATCCAGGAATGGCGCATCCCGATCAACGAAGAAGAGATGCAGGTGGTCGCCGAGGGACTGGTCAAGGAGCTGACCGGTTTCGGCCCGCTGGACGACCTGCTCCACGACCCCTCCATCGAAGACATCCTGATCAACGGCTTCAAGGACGTGCACGTTTCGCAGGGCGGACAGCTCAAGCGCGCCACCCAGCGCTTCACCGATGATACCCACCTGCTGCGCATCCTGCGCCGCATCCTCGCCCCGCTCGGCCGCCGGCTGGATGATTCCAATCCGATGGTCGACGCGCGCCTGCCCAACGGTGGCCGCCTCAACGCGATCATCTCGCCGCTGGCGGTGGACGGACCGATGGTGTCCATCCGCAAGTTCCGCAAGGACCCGTTCACCCCCGACGAACTGCTCGCCAAGGGCACCTTCGACGCACCGATGCAGGCACTGCTGAAGGCGATGGTGCTGGGGCGCTGCAACATCCTGGTCTCCGGCGGCACCAGCTCGGGCAAGACCTCGCTGCTCAATGCCCTGGCCAGCTACGTGCCGGCCGATGAGCGCGTCATCACCGTGGAGGACACCGCCGAGCTTTCGCTGAACCATCCGCACGTGGTGCGCCTGGAGAGCCGCATCGGCGGCGCCGAGGGCCAGGGCGCGGTCAGCATCCGCGACCTGGTGCGCAACAGCCTGCGCATGCGCCCGGACCGCATCGTGGTCGGCGAAGTGCGCGGCGCTGAAGTGCTGGAAATGCTGCAGGCGATGAACACCGGCCACGACGGATCGATGGCCACCATCCACGCCAACACGCCGCGCGACTGCCTGTACCGCATCGAGATGCTGGCCGGGTTTGCCGGCTTCCAGGGCAGCGAAGACAGCCTGCGCCGGCAGATCGCCAGCGCCATTGATTTCATCGTGCAGATCTCGCGACTGGGCAGCGGGCGCCGGGTGCTGGTCTCGATCACCGAGATCACCGGGGTCAGCGACAACCTGATCACCACCCAGGAGATGTTCCGCCACGAGGTGCAGATCGATGGCACCGGCCGCGAGACCGACCGCTGGATCGGCCTGGGCTTCCATCCGCATTCGCACAAGCTGGAGCCGTTCCGCCAGCAGCTGCGCGAATCACTCTACGGGGACTTCTGAACATGGGCACCGGCCTGCTGCTGGGCGTGTTGAGCATCATCTCGGTGCTGCTGGCGCTGGCCGTCTGGCTGTGGGGTACCGCCAGCAGCCGTGAACAGCGCCAGGCCTCGCTGCAGCACACCGAGCAGCAGCTGGCACGCGGCAGCACGGCCGGTGCGGTGCCGGCCGGGCCTGCCGTTGCGGCGGCGAACGATTCGGCCCGCCCCGCCAGCAGTGGGAGCCGCGCATTACCCTGGGATGGCGTCCTGCAGCGCGCCGGCCTGCAGCCGGGCTGGAAGCTGCCACTGATGCTGCTGGTACCGGGACTGGTGCTTGCGGTCGTGGCGGCGGTGCGGCTGGGCACGGCCTGGATGTTTCCGCTGACCCTTCTGCTGTACCTGCTGGGCTGCTGGCTGTGGGTGATGCGCCGGATCACGAAACTGCGCGCGCAGCTGCTGCACCAGATGCCGGACTTCCTCGACAACCTGGTCCGCCTCACCGCGCTGGGCAACAGCCTGCAGGCCGCGTTCCAGGTGTCTTCGATGCAGACCAGCGCGCCACTGCGCGGCCTGCTGGACACCACGGTGCGCTATGCGCGCAGCGGCATGGAGCTGGATCGTGCATTGAGCCTGGCCGCACAGCCGTACCGGATGGACGTGCTGAAGGTGCTGGCGGTGGTGATCGGGGTGAGCGTGCGCATCGGCGGGCGCGCCGACCAGATCCTGCAGCGCATGGGTGATTTCATGCGCGACCTGGAGCAGGCCCAGCAGGAGCTGGCCGCCACCACCTCGGAAACCCGCATGTCGGCCTGGGTATTGGGGCTGCTGCCTCCGGCCAGTGCGGTGCTGATGGCGATCTCCAGCCCGGCGTTCTTCCAGCCGGTGCTGCATGACCCGCTCGGCCACAGGATCCTGCTGATCGCACTGGGCCTGGAACTGCTCGGGGCGTTGCTGCTGTACCGCCTGGCCAAATCGTTATGACCGCCCGCAGCTACCCGGGAGGTGCCCGATGAGCGCCAGCGCCTGGTTCGCCCTTTCGCTGCTGGTGCTGGCAGCGGGCGTCGCCCTGCTCGGCATTGCCGGCTGGGTGCGCAGCCATCGCGAGCACCGCACCTCGGCCGCGCTGAAGACCGCCCTGCAGCCGCGCGAGGAAGCCCGCGACACCGAGGCTACGCGCCGCGACTCGCTGGGCTGGCTCGAGCGCTTCGGGCGCTCGCTCAGTGGTGGCCGCCTGGAGGCCGCGCTGCTGGCCAACGAGGACAGGCTGCTGCTGGACCTGGCCGGCTGGAACACGCGCCGCGGCACCGCCATCTATCTCGGCCTGCGCCTGTTGCTTGCGCTGCTGGTGCTGGCGCTGGCGCTGGCGTTCAGCAGCGCGCACGGTCTGGCCAGGGTGATGGTGGTGATCGGTGCGCTGGCGGCCGGGCTGCTGCTGCCCAAGTTCGTGCTGTCGTCGTGGGTCAAGCGCCGCCGCCGCGCGGTCGAGAACGAACTGCCCTTGCTGATCGACCTGCTGCGCCTGCTGCAGGGCGTGGGCTTCAGCATGGACCAGAGCCTGCAGACGCTGGGCGACAAGCTGCGCGATGCGTTGCCGGTACTGGGCGGCGAACTGCAGGAAGCCAACGTGGCCTACACCCACGGCCGCACCCGCGCGCAGTCACTGCGGCGCTTGAGCGAGGTCTACGCCGATGACGACCTGGCCAGCCTGATGCAGCTGATCCTGCAGGTGCATGCGCACGGCGGCGCCGTGCAGGAACCGCTGCGCCAGTTCAGCATCCGCCTGCGCGAGCAGCGCCGCAACACGTTGAAGGAAAAGGTCGGCAAGCTCTCGGTGAAGATGACCGTGGTGATGATGCTGACCCTGTTGCCGGCACTGATGCTGGTGCTTGCCGGTCCAGCGCTGGTCGCGCTGGCCACCACCATGTCCAAGATGGGATCGCCCTGATGCCTGCCCTGCGCACCCCCTGCCTGCTGCTTGCCGTCGCCCTCGCCACCCTGGCCAGTGGCTGCGCATCGACCACGCCGAAGTACGTGCGGGCGCCCAGCCTTGCGCCGCCGGAGCCCGATCCGCAGGACAGCCGCAACACCTATCTGGAGCTGATCGAGCGCATGCAGCAGCAGGGCGCCTGGTATGCCTCGCTCGCCCACGTGGAGGCCTTCCGCCAACGCTATGGTGATCGCCCCGCCCTGCGCCTGCTGCAGGCCGACGCCCTGCGCGAGACTGGCCAGAGCGACGCAGCGGTAGCGCTGTATCGCGAGCTGTCCAGCGGGCCGCAGGCCGCTGCGGCCGCCCACGGCCTGGGCCTGATCGCTGCACGCCGCGATGACGACGCCGGCAGCGAACAGGCGCTGGCGCGCGCCACGCAACTGCAGCCCCTGAACACCGACTACCTGGGCGACCTGGGTTATGCGCGGCTGCGCGCCGGCCAGTTCGACCAGGCGCGCGAGCCGCTGGCCAAGGCCCTGGAGCTGTCGCCAGGCAACGCCAAGGCCACGGCCAATCTCGCACTGTGGGCGCTCCTGCGCGGCGACCAGGCCACCGCGGAGCGCCTGGCGGCACAGGCCAACCTCAACGACGAAACGCGCCGCAGCATCCAGCAGCAGGCCCAGCAGATCCGCACGCGCCTGCAGCAGCGGCAGGCGGCGGCCGCCGTCAACGCCCCTGCGTCTGCGTCCGCGGCCAGCAGCGAACACGGCGCCCGTGCGTCGGGCAGTACCCGGCTGGCAGCCGAACCACGCCGCGAAGCACGTGACGAGCGCGATCCGCAGCGCCTGCCACCGTCGATGCTGGAACGCTTCAGCACCACCGAACACCCGACCGGAAGCACACCATGACTGCGATGCGCCTGACCCGACGCCTGTTGCCCGTGCTGTCCTGCCTGCTTGCTGCCGGTGCCGTGCAGGCCCAGCAACAGCCATTGACCGGACAGATGCTCGGTGGCCCCATGCCGTCGGCACCGGCCGCAGCACCGATGCAGGCCGAGCCGCTTCCCACCGTGGAGCTGGCCGCACCCGCCGCATCCGCGGCGGTGGCAGCGGTGCCACCGGCACTCCCCGCAACCGACGGTGCCCGGCCGGCAACACCGCGTGCGCGCCTGCAGAGCGGCGAAGCCACCCGCAACCTGTTCCGCCTGCAGGCGTCGGGACAGCAGGCCGGCCAGCGCCTGCCGATCCTGGGTGACCAGGCCACCCTGAGTTATGCGCGTTACCTGAAGAGCTTTGAACACGAGATCCCGGACTTCTTTGAGACCGATGTTGCGCGGTCCAAGGATGCCTCCTCCTCCGGACGCTGAGGTAGGCCATGAAACGCCCACGCCAGTTCAGTTTCGGCCGCGCACGCGGCGGCATGTCGGTCACCATGATGCTGGTCATGCTGGCCTTGCTGGCGATGCTGGGCCTGATCGAGATCGGCTATCTGTTCTGGGCCAAGCGCGATGCGCAGAAGGTTGCCGACCTGGCCGCGCTGGCCGGCGCGCAGCGACTGGAGTTGTGCAGCGCGGACAACAGCGACAACAGCGCCGCCCGGCAAAGCGCACTGGCCCAGAACAGGTTCGCAGGCACCTTGCAGGTCCGCTGCGGCAACTGGAGTGCCAGCCGCGGTACCAGCAACCGTTTCGCCACCAGCGTTGATGCCAGCAACCCGCGCAATGCGGTGCAGGTGATCGCCGAGCGCAGCGTGCTGCCCTTCTTCGGCCAGAACACCAGCCTGCCGACCGTCAGCGTGCAGGCGGTCGCCCGCCGCTCGGAGCCCACGGCGGTGTTCGCGGTGGGCTCGCAGCTGCTGCGCACCAATGGCGATTCCGTACTGCTGTCGACCCTGCGCCTGGTCGGCCTGGATGTCAGCAATGCCACGGTGCTGTCCTATGATGGTCTGGCGCAGGCCAACGTCACCCCATCCGGCCTGCTGAAGGCACTCAACATCCCGGTGAGCGCCAACCTCAGCGTGGCCGATTTCAACCGCCTGCTGTCGGTCAACAAGATCTCGCTGGCGCAACTGGTCGATGCCACCGCCACCGTGGTCGGCCGTGACTCGACGGTGGGCGTGCAGCTGCGCGCCCTGTCCGACCTGGTCGCCACCCAGCTGGACATCAACAAGCTCAACATCGTGCTCGGCAGCCAGGCCGGCGGCGGCGGGCTGTTCGCGGAAGTTGTCTCACCCGACGGCACCGTCGGCAGCGCACTGGAATCGAAGATCAACGTGCTCAACCTGATCAGCACCGCCATCTCCATCGCCAACGATGGCAACGGCGTGACGATCAAGGGTCTGGACCTGCTGGGCATCAACATCCAGGGCGGCGTGGTCGAGCCGCCGTCGATCGCCATCGGCGGCGTCGGCACCCGCGCCTACAATGCGCAGGTGCGGCTGATGGTGGACGTGGACAGCAACAACCTGTTCGCGCTTGGGCCGCTGCTGAACCTGCTCGGCACGCGCCTGCACCTGCCGCTGCACGTCGACGTGGCCAACGGCATGGGTACCCTGACCGGCATCCAGTGCGGCGGCAGTCCCCCCAAGGCCACCATCCAGGTCGATTCATCGGTGCTGCGTGCCTGCGTCGGCAACGTCGACCCCGCACAGCGATTCTCCAAGGCCAATGTCTGCGACGCCACGCTGCAGAACGAACAGCTGTTGAAGCTGCTGGGCCAGCCGCTGATCAACGACAGGATCACCCTGCCCGCCCTCACCGGCTCACAGAACCTGACCCTGGCTGCGGGCGAGACCGGCTCGACCCGGATCAATCCGCTCGCGATCGGTGACGCAGTGTCGAGCCTGGTCAACGAGCTGCTGCGGGTGCTGTCGGGCATGCTCAGCTCGCCCAAGCAGGGCATGAGTGCCAACGACACGGCCAAGGCGCTGGCCGATCGTTACCTGCAGGCGGCCTTTCCCACTGGCGGACGCTACAACGTCGACCAGGTCATCCCGCTGCTGCGCGATGGCGATCCGGCACGCAACCTCGCCCCGCTGGGCAACTGGACGGTGAAGAATGGCGTCCCCAAGCCCTGCCTGCTGGGCCTGACCACCTGCTGGGAAGACGGTTCGGTGTGGACCGGTTACAGGACGACCGTCACCGGCCAGGGCCTGGGCCTGCTCGATGGCCTGCTCGGCTCGCTGGTCGGCGGCCTGCTGATCAACCGCTGCGACAGCCTGCTCGGCAACCTGATCGACTACAACGGCTGCGTACGCAACAACCTGGCGTCGTACATCCAGACCGCGCCGGCGGGTTTCCTCGATGGCGCCAGTGGCAGCGGCGTTGCCAACCCGGACGGAAGCGTCAGCTGCAGCGGCCTGCTGTGCACCGTGCTGAAGCCGATCCTGGCCGCACTGCGACCGGTGCTCAACAGTGTCGGCACTCTGCTGACCAACCTGCTGGCCAGCGTGCTGGGCCTGGAACTGGGCCGGACCGACGTCAACGTGCAGTCGATCCAGTGCAGCGCGGCACAGCTGGTCTATTGAAATCGCGCCGTGACCGCCGCCCTTGGCGGCGCCCGCGCCCATGCTAGACTCCCGGCGGGGAACCACCTTCATCTCAACCCACACTCATCCGTGGATGGTCTAGACATGCGAGAAACTTCAGGGGGCGCGGTCTTCGCCCGGCACGCGCGCAACGCAGCAGTGCTGGCCGTGGCCATGATGCTGGTGGCACCGGCGGCGATGGCCGCGCGTGGCGACCGCGAGGCTGCAGCCGAACCGGCGCGCAGCGCGCCGGTGGTGCGCAATACCGTGGACGAGCTCAAGCAGTTGATGGATTCGCGCCAGCTGACCGAGCTGCGCACCACCTACAACGGCAACTACGGCGCCAGCCTGCTGTTCAACGCCAATACCCTGACCTACTACGTCGCCCTGTTCCAGGAGAAGAACTTCTGGCGGGTGATCAAGACCGATGCGGTGGACAACGCCGAACGTGTCTACCGCACCTTCGCGCAGCAGTCCGAGCAGCTGGCCCAGGTCTACATCGACACCACCCGCCTGGAAGCCGGCAAGCGCTACACCGAGCGCCTGGTGGCCTACAACGAAGAACGCCTGCGCACCCTGCAGCAGGAAATGGAACAGCAGCAGGCACAGTCGGCGCAGGTCAGCGCCGCCCTGCAGCAGGCCCAGCAGCAGGCAGTCAGCCTCAGCACCGATGTGCAGAGCACCAACAGCCAGCTGGACGCCCTGCAGCGCCGCATCCAGATCCTGCAGGCCGAACAGGGCAACCCGGAGTTGAGCCTGCCCAAGCCGGACAGCGTGCCCTCGCCGGCACCGGCCGCCACCAGCGACGGCCGCTGAGAGCTGCACTCACGGCATTGCACACGACGGCGCCCCAGGGCGCCGTTGTTGTTTTCGGCGCTTCAGTGCACAACTTCACTGGCAGGCGTCGTAGACTGCATCATCCAGCTGCCGGCGCTGCACGAAATCCAACCGCCGACGTTTGAGCAGCGCCTGTCCGCGCTGGCGGCGCACACGCTCGCAGGCCGCCGCATCCGTACTGATCGTGATCAATGCGCCCTGCGCCCGGACGGCACGACGCGGGCGACGCGACGGCTTCGATGGCGTGACTGCGGGAACCACCGCCCCACGGGACAATGACTGCTCCGCCGGGACATCCCAGCGCCACGCCGCCCGGCCCTGGCAGGGTGTCTGCTGGTAGACCGGATGCGGTCCATCCACGCATTTGTAGACATTGGTCTGAGCCGGCGCGGCCATCGGCAACAGCAGGCACAACAGCAGGGACCATCGCGTGGCGGGCATCCGGGCATTCCACAGGCGGGCTGCGGACATCCTCGGCGCGCGACTCGGGTCCCGCCAGAGCGATATGCGTCACATCCTCTGCAATCCAGCACAGCGGTGCAAGTCCGTCGCCGGCACCTGCGCTGTACTGCCGAAGGCACCGGCAGCCTGCCGGTGCCTTACCTCCCTTCCGCCAAGGAACCTGCAATGAGCAACTTCGTCACCGTCGCCGACGGCGCCCGCATCTTCTACAAGGATTGGGGCAACGGCCAGCCGATCGTGTTCGCCCACGGCTGGCCGCTGTCGTCCGATGCCTGGGACCCGCAGATGCTGTTCATGGGCCAGAACGGTTACCGCGTGATCGCCCACGACCGCCGCAGCCACGGCCGTTCCAGCCAGACCTGGGACGGCAACAACATGGACGCCTACGCCGACGATCTGGCTGCAGTGATCGAGGCGCTGGACCTGAAGGACGCGATCCTGGTCGGCCATTCCACCGGCGGCGGCGAAGTGGCCCACTACATCGGCCGCCACGGCAGCACGCGCGTGGCCAAGGTGGTGCTGGTCGGCGCCGTGCCGCCGCTGATGCTCAAGACCGCCGGCAACCCGGCCGGCACCCCGCTGGAGGTCTTCGACGGCATCCGCAAGGGCACCGGCGGCGACCGTTCGCAGTTCTTCAAGGACCTGACCACCCCGTTCTTCGGCGCCAACCGCGATGGCAACACGGTCACCCAGGGCATGCGTGATGCGTTCTGGCTGCAGGGCATGCTCGGTGGCGTCAAGGGCCAGTACGACTGCGTGCACGAATTCTCGGAAGTGGATTACACCGAAGACCTGAAGAAGATCGACGTGCCGGCACTGGTCGTGCACGGTGATGACGACCAGATCGTCCCGTTCGATGCCTCGGCCAAGCTCTCCTCGCAGATCATCAAGAATGCCGAACTGAAGGTATACGCCGGTGCCCCGCACGGCCTGACCATCACCCACGCCGAGCAGTTCAACGCCGACCTGTTGGCGTTCGCGCGCAGTTGATGCGCCGCGGCGGCACTGTAACGGTGCCGCCGCCCCTTCGATCGCAAAAAGGGGACGGAGGGGATTAAGTCGTTTGTGCACAAACGACTTAATCCCCTCCGTCCCCTTTTTTTTCAGATGTCGGTGTGGTGATGCGGCACAGCGACAGGCAGCGGGTCATGCCCACCCACGAAGTGGCGCACCACCGGCGCACGCTCACCGCGATGCAATCCGCGCAGCACTTCCTGGATCGCCCTGTCGTCGGCGGTGATGCGTTCGTGCTGGCGCAGGTGCTCCAGCCACGACGGGGTCACGAAATACTCCAGGTGGATGCCTGGACTGGCCACGTCCTCGACCACGCCCCAGACCACGGCGCCATCGCGGCGGCGGATGGTGCCCAGTGTGCGCATCTGCGCCTGGAACGCGGCGCGATCAGCATCGTCAATGCGGTACTCGATGGTCACCAGCACCGGGCCTCGATCATTGGATACCGGTACCGACAGTTCGGGGGCTGGCCAGTGCCCCGCCGGACGCAGGTTCAGGTCTTCGGTGCCGGCGATGCGCACGCGCCACACCAGCAACCCGCCGATGACCGCACCCGCGGCAGCCACCAGCAGGGCCAGCTCCGGCGAGGTGCGCTGAGCCAGTGCGCCCCAGCTCAGGCCGCCGGCGGCCATGCCGGCAGAGAACACCATGATGTACAGCGCCAGCGCACGCGCACGCACCCACGCCGGCACTGCGGTCTGCGCCGCGATCTGCAGCGACGACAGCACGGTGATCCAGGCAAAGCCATTGACCAGCATCACCAGCGGCAGCACGTACCAGCTTCGGGTCAGCGCCAGCCCGACCAGGCTCATGGCCAGCGACAGGGTCGCCAGCAGCACCAGCAGGTCGCGATCCAGCTGCGCGCGCAGCTTCGGCAGCAGCAGCGCACCCCCCACCGCACCGATGCCGATGCAGCCGAGCAGCATGCCGTACTGGCCCGCCCCGCCCTGCATCTGCCCACGCACCACCACCGGCAGCAACGCATTCATCGCTGCGGCGAAGAAGAAGAAGCCGACCGACTTGATCAGCACCGCCTGCAACCGCCCGGCGCGGCTGGCATAGCGCAGGCCCGCTTTCAGGCCCGCACCGAAGCCTTCCGGCGGCAGGCTGGACTGCTTCGGGTCGCGCTTCCAGCCCCACACCACGAACAGCATCGCGGCGAAGGTGATGGCGTTGAAGCCGAAGGCCCAGACCGCACCGAGCTGGGCGACGATCACGCCGCCGATGGCCGGGCCGATCGAGCGCGCGATGTTGATGCCGATCGAGTTCAGCGCCACCGCCGAGGCCAGCATCGGCTGTGGCACCAGTTCGGACACGATAGCGGCCTGCGCCGGCATCGCCATCGCCGCACCGCAGCCCATGCAGAAGGTCAGCAGCACCAGCAGCTGCGGGGTCAGCATGTCCATCGCGGTCAGCGCCGCCATCACGGCGGCGACCAGCAGCATCCAGCCCTGGGTGGCCAGCAGGTACCTGCGGCGATCAACGATGTCGGCCAGGGTTCCGGCGGCCAGTGCCAGCAGCACGATCGGCACGGTGGTGGCCGACTGCACCAGGGCCACCATCAACGGCGAGCCGGTACGTTCGGCCATCACCCAGGCGGCGGCCACGTCGTTGACCCAGGTGCCGATGTTGCTGGCCAGGATCGCCAGCCAGATCGAGCGGAACATCTGGATCTTCAGTGGGGACCAGGCGCCTGCGGCCTGTGCGGGGGGTTGCGACGCGGTTGCGTTCACCATTGCCATGCTCCAACGATCGAGGCGAACAGCGTGTCCCGGCCGCCGGCCTGCTTCAGTGCAGGCCCGGCATCGACCCAGGCCAGCTGCAGCTGCCATTGCCAGTGTTCGCTGGCCTGCCAGCGGGTTTCGGATTTGTACTGCGTGCCGATGCGGCGCGCGCCGCCGGCGCTGCCCGGCAACGCCACCAGCGGTGCCGGCGTGGTGTAGACCGCATCGGCGCGACGATGCTTCCAGGCCATCTGTACGCCCAGTTCCGTCGTCACCGCGTCGTGCAGGCGCAGTGTCAGGGTCGGCTGGACGTCCATCAGGTTGGCCGGGGCCAGCAAGCTGGCCTCGCTGAAATAGGCCGACTTCGGGAACAAGGCATTGAAGGTGCCCAGGCGGCCGTCGTGCAGATTGCCATCGCCACTGGCGATGTCGGCCTTCAGCCCCAGACGCGGCTGCAGCGGCAGGTCCGTCCAGCGCCACCCCGTATCGGTGGCCAGCGTCCAGGCGTGGATAGCGAGCGTGCCAGCGGTCGTTCGCAGTTCACCGCCCTGCGCCACCAGCTCGCTGTTCCAGTCCAGTGCACCAGCCTGGCCGAACCAGCGCGCGCCCAGGGTCTGCCGTCGCTCGGTACCGGAGCCCACCGCAAAGCGCGCGCCTTCACGACGGTAGTCCAGCAGGTACAGATCCCATTGGCCTGGGCCACGACCACGCGCGGTGGTCGCATACGCGCCCCACAAGTGGGCACCGCGTTCGCCGCGGTCATCGAAGGCGCCGGGTCGGTTCTCCAGCGGTCGCAGCGCCATCAGGTCCAGCGTGCCGAGGCGGCCTTTCCAGCCTGCACGGGCACCATCGAATGCCAGCCGGATGTTCGGCCCATCGCGCACCGACAACAGCCGCGAGCTGCCATAGCCGGCTTCCTGCCGGCCGAGTTGCAGATGGAAGCCACCGCGCTGCCAGCGCCAGTACGCCTGCTGCACGTCCAGCGCGCTGCGGTCGGTGCGGCCGGGTCCACCTGCCTTGCCATTCTCGGCATGCACGCCCAGCTGCACCCGTGCCTGCCAGTTGTCCTCGACATACGTGGCCGACGCCAGTGCACGCAGCAGACCGTAGCCGTCTTCACTGCCGCCGATACCGAACCGGGCCGGGTCGTAGTACATCCCCCTGAAGCGCAGCGAGGCGTCCCATTGCAGTTGCCCGCCGCCCATGTCGGTGCAGCGGCCGGTGTCACAGGCCAGCGCCATCCATGGCATGGCCAGCAGCGCCAGGCTCAGAAGGCGAAGCACGAGCATCCCATCGCGCCCCAGAAGGCGGTCAGGTCATCGGTGGGTGCCGCATGCCGGGCCGCATGCCCGTGCGCGCCGTGGGTGCTACAGGCCACACCGTGATGGTGGCGATGCGCGGCGGCCAATCCGGTGGCGGCACCGCCAACGTGGTAGCCACCGAAGCGGTTGACCGGCGACCAGTCCGGCATCGCCGGCGGCAGCTGCGGCGCCAGGCCGGCGTAATCGCCGTCGGCGTGCACGATGCGGCCGCCGACCACGGTCAGCAGGCTGGTGATGTCGGCGATCTGCGCGTCATCAACGCGGAAGAAGTCGGCCGAGAGCAGGATGAAGTCGGCCAGCTGGCCCACCTTCAGCGTGCCCTTCACCGCTTCGTCGCCGGAGAACCAAGCGCTGCCCTGGGTCCACAGGCGCAGCGCCTGTTCGCGCTCGAGCAGGTTCTCATCGCCATACAGGGCCAGCCCGCCCACGGTGCGCCCGGTCACCAGCCAGGACAACGCCACCCACGGGTTGTAGCTGGCCACGCGGGTGGCATCGGTACCGGCACCGACCGGCACGCCTTCGGCCAGCATGCGCTTGACCGGCGGCGTGTGCCGCGCCGCCTGCACGCCGTAGCGCTCGACGAAGGCTTCGCCCTGGTAGGCCATGCGGTGCTGCACGGCGATGCCGCCGCCCAGCGCGCGGATGCGTTCGATGTTGCGCGGGGTGATGGTCTCGGCGTGGTCGATGAACCAGTGCAGGCCATCGAACGGCACCTCGCGGTTGACCTGTTCGTACACATCGAGGATGCGGGTGATGCTCTCGTCATAGGTGGCGTGGATGCGGAACGGCCAACGCTTCTCGACCAGCAGTTTCACCACATCGTGCAGTTCCGGTTCCAGCTCAGGCGGCAGTTCCGGGCGCGGCTCGTTGAACAGCTCGAAGTCGGCCGCGGAGAACACCAGCATTTCGCCAGCGCCGTTGTGGCGCAGCAGGTCATCGCCCTGGCGCGGCTGCAGTATCTCGCTCCAGCCGCGGAAGTCGTCCACTTCCTTGCCCTTGTTCTGGGTGAACAGGTTGTAGGCGATGCGCACCGTCAGCTGGTCATCGCGATGCAGCTGCTCGATGACCTGGTAGTCCTCGGGGTAGTTCTGGAAACCACCGCCAGCGTCGATCACCGAGGTGATGCCGAGCCGGTTCAGTTCGCGCATGAAGTGGCGCGTCGAGTTGGCCTGGTACTCGATCGGCAGGCGTGGCCCCTTGGCCAGCGTCGCATACAGGATCAGCGCGTTGGGCTTGGCCAGCAGCAGCCCGGTCGGGTTGCCCAGCGAGTCACGCACGATCTGCCCGCCCGGTGGATCCGGCGTGTCCTTGCTGTAGCCGCAGGCGCGCAGCGCGGCGCGGTTGAGCAGCGCGCGGTCATACAGGTGCAGCAGGAACACCGGCGTATCCGGCGCAATGTCGTTGAGCTCCTGCAGCGTCGGCAGGCGCTTCTCGTTGAACTGTGCGGCAGTGAAGCCACCGACCACGCGCACCCACTGCGGTGCCGGGGTGCGGTCGACCTGGGCCTTCAACATGTCCAGCGCGTCGCCCAGCGAGCGCAAACCGTCCCAGCGCAGCTCCAGGTTGTAGTTCAGGCCACCGCGGATCAGGTGGGTATGGCTGTCGTTTAGGCCGGGCAGCAGGCGCCGGCCCTGCGCGTCGATCAGGGTCGCTTCATTGCCCCAGCCGCGCATGATCTCCTCATCGCTGCCGACAGCGACGATGCGGCCCTCCTGCACGGCCAATGCCTGCGCGTGAGGTTGCTGCGGGTCGAGTGTGGTGATGCGGGCATTGCGGATGACCAGCGTGCTCATGCGACGCTCCTTGGAAGTGGAATCGAGTGCGGCAGCGGCGCGACCGGCCAGGCCGAGCGCAACCGCGGCACCGCTGGCCAGCACCACGTTGCGGCGGCCGTGGTCGAGGGGATCGTGACTCATGCGAAAGCTCCCGGAAGACGTTGGCCGTCCAGCGCCCAGGCCCCCGGCCCGGCCAGGGCGATGGCCAGCAGCACCGTGGCCCACATCAGCGGGTACTCACTGCCGCCGCGCATCCAGAACCAGCCCCTGGGCAAGGCCAACAGGACGGTGAAGCCGATGAAGGCAGCGGCGGCAAGCGCGGCGATGCGGGTCTGCCAGCCCAGCAGCACGGCCAGCCCGGACAGCACCTGCAGCAGGGACAACAGCAGCGGCAACGGCGCCACTGCCGGCAGCCCGAAACCGCGCAGCTCGGTGGCGAAGCCGGCCAGCCCCGGTCCGCCGAACCAGCCAAACAGCTTGCCCAGCGCGTGAGGCAGCAGGAAGCCGCCTGCCGCCACCCGCAGCATCAGCAGGGCCAGGTCGAGGCCGTGGCCGGCCAGCATGCTCAGTGCCCGCCTTCCTGCGCGCCGAACATGCGCTTGGCGTACTGGATGCCGATGCCATAGCCGCCGGCGTGGTCGCGGGCGATGCCGGTGGTCAGGTCGTAGGTTTCACCGCGTGCCCAGTCACGCTGCAGTTCAAGCAGGTACTGCACGCTGGTCATCGGCACCGCGCCGGCCTGCACCATGCGGGTGATCGCACGCTCGTGCGCTTCTTCGCTGACATCGCCACAGGCGTCGGTGATCACGTGGACCTCGAAGCCCTGCGCCAGCGCCGACAGCGCCGGACCCACGATGCAGACACTGGTCCACAGGCCGGCAAGAACCAGCCGGCGCTTGCCGATGCTGTTGATCTCATCGATTACCGGCTGGTCTTCCCAGGTATTCATCGAAGTGCGGTCGAACACCGGCTGGCCCGGGAAGATCTGCGGCAGTTCCGGGAACATCGGGCCGGAGAATGACGTCTCGGCCACCGTGGTCAACACGACCGGCACGTTGAACCCCTTGGCCCCCTTGCTGATCAGCGACACGTTGTTGCGCAGCGCGGAGATGTCGATCGTGTGGGTAGCAAATGCCATCTGCGACTGGAAGTCGATCAGCACCAGGGCATGGTCGGTGGGCGACAGCAGGGCCGGGGCGGGCGTGGAGGTGGCAAGGCTCATGGGTGGACTCCGTGGGAAACATGATCAGGGGGAAGCAGCAGGGCCGCATCGCCGGCCCGATACTGGCCGGGGCTGCAGCCGGTCTCGGCGCGGAAGCTGCGGACGAAATGGCTCTGGTCGAAGAAGCCCAGCTGCTGGGCCAGGCACGCCATCGGCAGCTGCGCGCTGGGCAGCAGTTGGCAGGCACGCTGGATGCGGCGGCGGCGCACGTAGCGCAGCGGGCTGGCACCGGTGCCGCTACGGAACAGGCGCACCAGGTGGAAGCGGCTGACACAGGCAGCCTGCGCCAGCTCGGTCACCCGCAGCGGCTGCGACAGGTGCTCATCGACATAGCGCAGGGCGCGCTGCAGTGCGGCGGCCTGCTGCGGGGCAAGTGGGATGGCGGACGGATCGGGCGGACTGACGGTGGCCATGCGGGGCGCCGCGAGGGGGTGGCCCATGGTGCGCGGCCGGCGTGCGATGCCCTACCCCCGTCGGTCGAGGCCGGCACCTACCCGAATGGGGGAGGCCGGCGGCCGAGCAGGCGGCGCCCGAACAAGCGCGCATCCACCGAGTAGGCGCCCGGCCCCAGCATCAGCAGCGCCGGTGGCAACGCCACCAGCGGCCACGGCGCCTGCTGCGCGAACATGGTCGCGGCTGCCATCAGGGCCGCCAGCGGCGTCAACACGCCCAGCACGAGCATGGCCGCCGCCAGCACGCACAGCACCGCCCCCCAACCAGCATGCGTGCCAGGCGCGCACAGCGCGGCGGCCAGGCACAGCCGCAGCCACAGCAGGCCGATGCCCGGACCGCGATCAGGGAACATCACGAACAGGCGCTGCATGGCCGGGCTCCAGGGGTCATGCCGGCGTGATAGCCGACCACGGCGGCCACTGCCTACCCCGTTCGGGTCACCCCGGACTGCCCCGCACCTGCCAGAATGCGCGCCATGCGTGGCCGCCCCTTCCCGTTGCAACGTCACCTGCGGACGCTGCTGACCTGCCTGCTGCTGTTGACCGCCCTGCCCGCCCTTGCCGTGCAGCACCCGCCGGTGAGCGGCGGGTTGCCCGATTACGAGCACACGGCCTGGCGCGTCGGCCAGGGCGCCCCCGGTGACATCTGGGACATCACCCAGGACCGCGATGGCCTGTTGTGGCTGGCCACCGGCTCAGGGCTGTACCGCTTCGACGGTCGTCGCTTTGAACGCCAGGCCGCTCCCGCGGGCAGCCATTTCCCGTCCACCAACATGGTCACCCTTGCGCGGGGCCGCGACGATGCACTGTGGATCGGCTACTTCCAGGCCGGCATCAGCCAGTTTGCGCGCGGCCAGCTGCACAACTACGGCCGCGACCAGGGCGTGCCGGTGGGTGTGGTGCCACACTTCAGCCAGGACCGTGACGGCCGGCTGTGGGCCGCGATCAATGGTGGACTACGCCAATTCACTGGCCAACGCTGGCAGCCGCTGCCCGCTGGCATGGGGGTGCCGGAACATCGCGTGCAATGGCTGCTGCACGACAGCCGCGGCACCTTCTGGGTACTGGCCGACCTGAAGATCTGGGTGCGCGCGGCCGGCCAGGCGGCCTTCAAGGACACCGGCATCGCCGTTTCGCAGATGGCGACGCTGGCCGAAAGTCCGCAGGGGGAAGTGTGGCTGGCCGACCGCGTGCGCGGTACGTCGCCGCTGGCCAACGCACGAGGCCTGCTGCCGGACAGCGAGCGCGAGGCACGGCGGTTGCCGGAGCTGGTGGCGGCGCGCCTGCAGTTCACTGCCGATGGCGCGCTGTGGGCAACGATGAGCCCGCATGGCGGTGTCGCCCGGGTCACCTTCGATGGCGACCGCGCCATACGCATGGAGCGCTTCGATTCGCCGCACGGGCTGACCGCCACCTCGGCCGTGCCGATCATCGTTGATCGCGAAGGCAATCTCTGGGTCGGCACCAATCTCGGCCTCAACCGCTTCCGCGCGCGCAGCGTGCACACGCTGGCGGTTGGTCCCAGTGATCCCTACCGCTCGCTGGTGCGGGCCAGCGATGGCCATGTGTATGGCTATGGCGAAGACCTCAAGCCCTACGACCTCGAGCGCACCCTGCTCGATGGCAGCGCCACGCAGCTGCAGGCCGCCGCGCGCCAGGCAGCTGCCCCGATCTGGCAGTTCGACTGGGTCAACCTTGCGCGCACCGTGGCCGGCCGCACCACGCGGATTCCGCTGCCTGCGCCGTTCACCGGGCAACCACTGCATGCCCTGCTGTTCCCCGACGACGAACAGGCCTGGGTCTGCACCGGCGAACGGGGGGTGCTGCACTACCAGCAGGGCCAGTGGCAACGCGAACGCCGCCTGCCCGAACAGGCCTGCTCGTCACTGGCGCTGGATGCCAACGGCCAGCTGCTGCTCGGCTATGCAGACGGCCGGCTGCGCCGCATGGGGGCGACGCAGATCGAAACCTTCGACGCCAGCCACGGCCTGTCGGTCGGGCCGATCACGGCGGTACTCGATCATCAGGACCTCCTGCTGGTAGCCGGCGAGGCCGGATTGGCCGTGCGCCCGGGCAATGGCCGGTTCGTTCAGGTGAGCACCGACATGGCCGGCGTCATGGAAGGCATCACCGGCATGGTGGCCGATGCGAATGGCTACCTCTGGCTCAATGGCAGTCGTGGCCTGGTCCGGCTCGGGAGCGATCAGCTGCGGCGCGCACTGCGCAGCCGGCAGCCGGTGACGCCCCGCCTGTTCGATGCGGTGGATGGCATGCCGGGCATCGCCCTGCAGAGCGGACCGATCGCCACCACCGCGCTGGCCAGCGATGGCCTGTTGTGGCTGGCCACCAACCAGGGCCTGGCCTGGCTGGACACCACCCGCTCGCACGTCAACACCATGGCGCCCAGCGTGCGCATCGGCGACGTGCTGTACGGCAGTGAACACCAGCCACTGCGCGACGGCCTGCGCCTTCCGGCCGGCACCAGCCAATTGCAGATCGATTACGTGGCGCTGTCGTTGGCGCGCCCGGAGCGCAACCGCTACCGCTATCGCCTGTCCGGGGTCGACGACGGCTGGCAGGATGCCGGCAGCAGCACGCGCGCGTATTACACCAACCTCGCACCGGGCAATTACCGGTTCGAGGTGGAAGCCGCCAACGAAGACGGCATCTGGAGCACTGCACCCGCCAGCCGCACCTTCCGCATCGCCCCTACCTTCATGCAGACCCTGTGGTTCAAGCTGCTGTGCGCCGCCGCGGTGCTTGCGCTGCTGGTCCTGGCGGTGCGCATCCGCAGCGGGCAGCTGGCTGCACTGTTCCGTGCGCGCCTGCAGGAACGCCATGGCGAACGCGAACGCATTGCCCGCGACCTGCACGACACGCTGCTGCAGGGCAGCCAGGGCCTGATCCTGCGGCTGCACGCGATCAGCCAGTCGCCGCAGACCCCGGACAGGGTGCGCGGCCAGCTGGAATCGGCGATGCAGCTGGCCGAACGCAACCTGGCCGAGGGCCGGGAGCGGGTCAACGCACTGCGCGACGGTCCTTTCGCGGGCCGCGACCTCGCTTCGGCGCTGGCCGATGTTCACGCCGAATACGCCGGGCACGGCACCAATCCGCTGCGCCTGACTGTGGAAGGCGCAACACCACCGCTGCAGGCCGATGCCGCCGAGGAAGTGTTCCTGATCGGCCGCGAGGCCATCCGCAATGCACTGCGCCACGCCAATGCAAGCGCCATCGAGGTAGAGCTGTCCTACGGCGCGCGGTGCTTCCTGCTGCACGTGCGCGACGATGGCGTCGGCATCGCCGACGAAAATGCCGGGCATGGCCATTGGGGCCTGCAGGGCATGCGTGAGCGCGCGCAGCGCCTCGGCGCGGAGCTGCGGCTGTGGACCCGCCCCGGGCTGGGCACTGAAGTCGCGCTGGCGGTTCCCGCCCGTCGCCTGTATCACCGCCGCCCATCGCGTTGGCGCTGGCCCTGGAGTAGAAGCCACCATGACTGAGTCCCCTGCCCCGATCGGCGTGCTGGTGGTCGACGACCACCCGCTGCTGCGTGACGGCCTGGCCGCGCTGCTGGGCGCCCATTCCGACCTGCGCCTGCTCGGCGAGGCCGCCGATGGCGAGGAAGCCATCGAGCGCTATCAGCAGCTGCAGCCGGACGTGGTGCTGATGGACCTGCAGATGCCACGCCTGGATGGTGTGGAAGCCATCGTGCGGATCCGCGCGATGGACCCGCGTGCGCGCATCATCGTGCTGACCACCTATCGCGGTGACGTGCGTGCGGTACGGGCGCTGCAGGCCGGCGCCAGTGCGTACCTGTTGAAGGACATGCTGCGCCACGAGCTGGTCGATACGATCCGCATGGTCGCTGGCGGCCGGCGCGCACCGATACCACCGGCAGTCGCTGCGAGCATTGCCGCACATGTGGTGGAGGACCGGTTGTCGCCGCGCGAGACCGAGGTGCTGCGGCATGTGGCCGGTGGCCTGTCGAACAAGCGCATCGGCGAGCGCATGCAGATTTCCGAGCAGACGGTGAAGGCGCACATGAAGAGCCTGATGGACAAGCTGGGCGTGGGCGATCGCACGCACGCGGTGACCCAGGCGCTGCGGCGCGGCATCATCAGCCTGGACGACAGCGGTCACGATTAGGGGGTTGTTCGGCAGGGCTTGCAGCCCTGCACCCGCTACGCGCTGGAGCAACAGCAACAGCATGGATTCCATGGGATGGCGGGGCGGTGTCGGACTGCGGGGACGCTGCAAGTACGTCCCTGCAAGCTTGGCAGCCGCATCCATGCGGCTGACACCCCGCACTCCGACACCGCCCCACCTCTGACGGATTCCGATGGCGTTTGGTAGGTGTCGACCTTGGTCGACACTTCTGTCAGATATCGAAATCAATCAGGGGTCAGATCCGTTTTCCTTCGGAAAACGGATCTGACCCCAAGAGCCGTTCCAACAGACCGCAGGAACCTGTCGAAGGCTACTGAAAATCCGCTGTTTGCGCTGTTGCCGGCCAGCGGCCGGCACTACCGCAGGTGCAGGGCTGCAAGCCCTGCCGAACACCACCCCTACTTCAAACGCAGCAGCAGACTGCCGCCCGCGCACATCACCGCCAGCCAGGCCACGCCGTGCCACCCCCACTGCGCCAGCGCCAGGCTGCCCAGCGCACCGCCAGCGGCCATGCCGATGAACATGCCGGTGAACAGCAGCGCGTTGAGCCGGCTGCGTGCCGGCGGCACAAGGCCATAGACCAGCGTCTGGTGCGCCACCAGCGCCGACTGGAAACCGAAGTCGAACAGCAGCGCACTCACCACCAGCAGCGGCAGCAGCGCGGCGGCCGGCAGCCAGGCTTCGGCCAGCAGCAGGCCGAAGCCCAGCAGCGCCACCGCGATCGCCAACCGCGCCACGGCATGGCAACCCAGGCGATCAGCGAAACGTCCTGCGAACGGTGCGGCCAGCGCACCGGCCGCACCCGCAATACCGAACGCACCCGCCGCCGCACTGCCCAGGCCCAGGCGGGCATGCAGCATCAGCGCCAACGTCGACCAGAATGCGCTGAAGCCGACCGCCAGCAACGACTGGCTCGCCACCGCGCGGCGCAGCTGCGGCTGCTCGCGCCACAACGCCAGCAACGAGCCCAGCAACGCCGGATAGCGCAGCGTGCTGGTCGGTGCGAAACGCGGCAGCGCACGCGCCATCACTGCGCCCATCGCCGCCACCGATACCGCGGCCAGCACGAACTGCGTGCGCCAACCCCATGCCTCGGCCACCACGCCACTGACCACGCGCGACAGCAGGATGCCGAGCAGCAGGCCGGTCATTACCCGGCCGACGATCTGGCCGCGCTGTGCATCCGGCGCCAGGACCGCAGCGGCCGGCACGATGTCCTGCGCCAGCGTGGCCATCAACCCGACCAGCAGGCTGGCCATCAGCAGGCCCGGCAGGTGCCCGGCCATCGCTGCGGCGCCCAGTGCCAACGCCAGCAGCGCGGACTTCAACAGGATCAGGTGGCGGCGGTCGAAGCGGTCGCCCAACGGTGCCAGCAGCAGGATGCCCAGCGCGTAGCCGAGCTGGGTCAGGGTCGGCACCAGCCCGGCGGCGCGCTCACCTGCGCCAAGGTCCTGCGCGATCAGGCCCAGCATCGGCTGGCTGTAGTACAGCGAGGCGACCGAAAAGCCGGCGCCGGCCGCCATCGCCAGCACCAGCGGGGTGGAAGGCGCGTTCGCGGGTGCGACGACGGACAGCGAAGGGGTAGACATGGGGGAGTCCGGTGGAGGAAGTGGGCGTATCCTGCCCGTATTCGCCATGCGTCTGTAGTAGGCTCCTGCACATATACTTCATACGTGACACGCATGAATGACCTCGCCACCGGCGCCGATCGCCTGGATCTGCTGCGCACCTTCCTGCGCATCGTCGATGCCGGCAGCCTGTCTGCCGCCGCCGTGCAGCTGGGCACCACCCAGCCGACGGTCAGCCGGCGCCTTCAGGCACTGGAGCGGCAGCTCGGCCTGCGCCTGCTGCAGCGCTCCACCCATGGCCTGCAGCTGACCGAAGATGGCCTGCGCTGCCAGCGCCATGCGCAACGCGTGGTCGACGAATGGGAGTCGCTGCAGGCCGAACTGCACGGCGAACCGGAAACGCTGCGCGGACGCCTGCGGGTGATGGTGCCGCATGCCTTCGGCCAGGCGCAGCTGCTGCCGACCATGCTCGCGTTCCTCGCCCAGCACCCACAGCTGAGCCTGGAGTGGATCCTGGAAGATCGTCGCCCGGATTTCATCGCCGAAGGCATCGACTGCGCGGTGCGGGTGGGACCGGTCGACGAACCGCGCATGGTCGCACTGCCGCTCGCCGAAGTGCCGCGCATCGTCGTGGCAGCGCCCTCGCTGGTGCAGGCCACCGCGATCAGCACACCAGAACAGGCGCAGGCACTGCCGTGGATTTCACTGGTCACCTACTACCGCGAACGCCTGCTGCTGCATGACGCGCAGGGGCGTGCGCATACCCTTTCGATCAGCCCGCGCCTGCTCAGCGACAACCTGTTCGTGGTGCAACAGGCCGCATGTGCTGGGCTGGGTGCAGCGGTGGTCTCGGCCTGGCTGGTGGCCGGAGACCTCGCACAAGGGCGGCTGGTGCAGCTGCTGCCGGACTGGCAGGCGCCGGCGCTGCCGGTACACGTGGTATTTCCCGCCGCGCGCCAGCAGCCGCCACGGCTGCGCGCCTTCATCGATGCGATGAAGGCCGCACTGCCGCAGCTGCACGGAATGCGGCCGGCACCGCGTTAGGTCACCGACCGCATCGAAGCCACAGGGTCGGATCCCTTCCCACGGGGAAGGGCTCTGACCCTGTCGATCACCGCGCCTTCGCCGCCTCGGCATTCCACGCCGCGACCTTGGCCCTGGTGTCGGCCAGCATCTTGTCCAGCGCGGCGCGGTCATACACGTTGCCACGCAGGATCACGCTGTCGATCTTTTCGGTGGCGGCAATGTCCTGCAGCGGGTTGGCGGTCAGCAGCACCAGATCGGCGGCCTTGCCTTGAGCAACACCCCCGTAACGATTCATCTGGCCGAACCAGGCCGGGCCGGAACGGGTCGCCGCCGACAGCGCCTGCGGCGCGCTCAAGCCTTCCTTCACGAACAGCTGCAGCTCCTGGTGCAGGGCGATGCCCGGGAAGTTGAACGAGTTGAGGAAGCCCGCATCGGTGCCGGCGATGATCGTCACGCCGGCTTCCTGCAGCATCGGCAGCACGGCGGCCACCTGGTGGTACTGCGCGTGGCGCGCTTCGATCTGCGCTGGCGTTGCCTTGGCGGCACGTTCAACGCGCCACTGGTAGGTCGCGCGCAGGCCCGGGCCGATGTAAGCCAGGTACGGATCGTTCGCGTGGTCATCCTGGTCAAGGAAATCGAGGATGCGGCCACCGTTGAGGGTCGGGGTCACGAACACGCCGCGCCTGGCGAAATCGCGGTAGGCACGCATCGCCGTATCGCGGTCGAAGCTGGCGTCGAGGCGGCGGTTGGCTTCGGCGCGGTCGATGCGGCCTGCACCGAAGTCGCCGGCAATCTGCGCCTCGTCCTTGCTCCCGGCCTTGAATGCGTAGTCCAGATGCTCGATCGAGGCCAGCCCGGCATCGATTGCCTGCTCCACGGTCAGCGCCATCGGGATGTGCCCCGACGCCTTGAATCCGGCATTGCGCGCGGCACTGGCCGAGTACAGGAACAGTTCCGGCTTCAGCGTGCTGTCGGTGATCTTCACGAAATCGACCTTGTCGTGCTGCAGGCGGGTGATCGCCTTGTCGACGTCGGCCTTGCTGCCCACTTCGATCGTGCCCTTCCAGACCGGCTTGAGGCCTTCGATCTTCGCGCCCGAGCTGAGCAGCCGCGGACCGAACAGCGTGCCCTTGGCAATTTCCCCGCGCCACTGCAGCACCTGCTCGGGCAGGTCGCCGGAACAGTCACGCACCGTGGTGATGCCGTGCGCGATGTACAGCGGCAGCAGTGCCTTGTTCTCTTCGATCAGCGCCGGGCCACCACCAAAGTGCACGTGCATGTCCCACAGGCCCGGGATCAGGTACTTGCCCTTGGCATCGATCTGGCGGGCCGCGCTCCATTGGCTGCGCAGCTGCGTGTCCGGGCCGACGGCGACGATGTCCTCGCCACGGATCACCACGCTCTGCCCGGCCCGGGTACTGGCGTGCTCGACATCGACCACGGTGGCATTGCGGATCAGCAGGTCGGCGCGCTCGGCGGCAGACGCCGACAGCGGTGCCACCGCAAGGAGGATGGCAAGGGACAACGGACGGGAACGGAACATGGACAGCATCCTGATGGGCACGCCCAGCGTGCGGGTGGAAGGGGTTTGCATTCAGCGCACCGCGCCGTGCTGGCGCAGCAGGGTCTCAATTCCGGTATAGCCGCGCTGGCGCGCGTGCGCCAGCGGCGTCACGCCGTCGCCGTCGGCAAGCTCCGGGTCGGCGCCGGCCTCCAGCAGCAACTGCACGATCTGCAGGTGGCGCGCACCGCCATCGCCGAGCAGGATCGCTTCCAGCAGCGCGGTCCAGTTCAGGCGGTTGACATGATCGACCGCCACGCCCGCGCGCAGCAGCGTGCGCACGGTGGCGACGTGGCCGCGCTCGGCGGCCGGAATCAGCGCGGTGCCGCCATAGCGGTTGGTACTGCGCAGATCGGCGCCATGCGCCAGCGTCATCGCCAGGATCTCATCCAGGCCGCGCGCGCCGGCATACAGGTAGGCGCTGTCCTGCAACACATCCTTGGCATTGACGTCGGCACCGGCTTCGATCAGCTCGCGCGCGGCATCCACGTTGTTGCCCTGCGTGGCCAGCAGCAACGCCGTGCGACCCTGGCCATCGCGCGCCTCCAGCGTGGCGCCATCCTCTATCGCCTGCCGCACCGCATCGGCGTCGCCGCGGCTGGCGGCATCCCGCAGGCGCGCGTCTGCGTCGGCCCGGGACGTGGCGGTGCAGGCGGGGGTGACCATGGCCAGCAGGCACAACAGCAGCACGCGCGTGAACGGCGCAGGCCAGCCAGCGGAATGATGGACGCGCATGACAGTGTCTCCTCATGTCCGTCGCCACGGAACGCCGTGCGACGGTAGCAACAGCCGGGCGTTGCCGGCCCCTGCCCTGCATGGTAGAAGTCGGCTTGGGTATCCAGAAGTGAAATGTTCAAATGCAAGACAGTGCCAAATCGAATAGAACCCTGTTCGAACTGGACCTGCTGCGGGCGCTGGTGATGGTGGCCGACTGCGGCAGCTTCACCACGGCCGCCACCCGCCTGCATTCGACCCAGTCCACGGTCAGCCAGAAGGTGCGCCGCCTGGAAGAGCTGGCGGGGCATCGCCTGCTCGAGCGCGGCCACCGCGACGTGCACCCCACCGACGCCGGCCACACCCTGCTCGGCTATGCGCGGCGCATGCTCGACCTGAACGAGGAAATGGCGCAGGCGCTGGCCGGCGCCACCGTGGAAACCGCGGTGCGCATCGGTGTCCCCGAGGACTTCGTCAACGCGCAGACCACACGCATGCTGGCCGCCTTCAGCCGCCGTCACCCACAGGTGAAACTGGAAATCAGCAGCGGCCTCAGCCGCGACCTGGCGCACGGCTTCGACCACGGTGAACTGGATCTTGTGCTGGTCAAGCAGCGGCGCAACAGCCGTCAGGCGGTGCACTGCCGCCGCGAGCCGATGCACTGGATCGACAGCCTGCGCAGCAGCTGCCTGCAGCAGGACCCGCTGCCGCTGGTCACCTTCCCGCCGCGCGGGCTGTACCGCGACGAGATGATCCACGCCGTGGAAGCGCTGGGCCTGCGCTGGCGCATCGCCTTCACCAGCTCGTCGCTGAGTGGCATCCAGGGCGCCGTGGCCGATGGCATCGGCATCAGCCTGCTGCCCCGCCGCGCGGTCGCCCGCGATCATCGCATCATCGATGGTGAGCGCGACCTGCCGGTGATCGACAACTACGAAATCGGCCTGCTGCATCGTGCGGACGCCGACGATGCGGTGCGCGCGCTGGCCAGCGAGCTGTGGCGGCAGGTGCAGCGCGAACCGGATTGACCACTGCAACTGCGGTAGCGTGGGCCGCTGGCCGGCAGCCGCGACGGCAACATCGTCCCGCGTGGGGTCAGATCCGTTTTCCGAAACGGATCTGACCCCGAAGCGAAATCCGCGCATTGACCATCGAAAGCTGATCACGCCTGTCGCGCGGAAGTCACGGCTCTGCCGCTAGAGTGCCTCCTGTTTCCGTGCTCCACGGCATCGTGTCATGTCCGACGAAATCCCCGCCCGCTTCGACCCCCTGCCCGCCGCCCTGCAGACGCACCTGCAGCACCAGCGCTCGCTGATCGCCGCGCGCGTCGCCGCCGGCTTCCCGACGCTGCCGGTGCAATGGCCGCTGGCGGCCAGCACGCTGCAGCGCGTGATCGATGCCGAGCTGATCGAGCCTGACGACTGCGATGGCTGGGAAGCGCTGGGCGTGGCGTTCGGCGATACCCTGGCCCAACGCGTGCCGGGCCTGGCCTGGATGCAGGTCACCGACGCCTGGGGCATCGATGCAGTGCTGCGCTATGCCGACAGCAGCCTGCAGATCGGCGCCAGCACACTGCTGCTCAAGCGCGTCGAACAGGGCGAAGTCATCGACATCGCCCACCTGCTGGCGTGGCTGGAAGCGTTCGTCGCTACCCGCGCCGACGATTACGCCTGACGGCACATCGAGGTGGATCCATGCCATGCGTGGATGAATGAGACCACGCGATGGCTCCCTCCACGCACGGCGTGGATCTACAACCAACGGCCGTCAACCACCACCCGGCGCTCCACCGGCACCCCGGCCACGGCCGCCGGGCCATGGTCCGCACGCACGGCCACGAACGTCGCCGGCCGGCCTTCGGCGATGCCGTGCTGCGGCAGCCCGATCACCTGCGCGGCATGGGTGGTGACCATGTCCAGCGCCAGCATCAGGTCGCCATCGGTGTAGAAGCCCGAGCGGTAGCCCAGCAGCATCGCGCGCTGCAGCAGGTCCCCATTGCCATACGGCCACCAGCAGTCGCGGATGTTGTCATTGCCGGCGAACATGCGCACGCCGGCGTCGTGCAATGCACGCAGCGGCGGGAACGGATGGTCGCCCGGCGCGTTGCTCATGATCGCAACGCCCGCCGTGGCCAGTGCTTCACCCACCTGCAGCGCGCGCGCCAGCGGCACGTCGCCCAGCGAGTAGGCATCGCTGACCGCAACGCGTCCCTGCAGGCCGGCGGCACGGGTGCGTGCGGCGATGCGCAGCAGCTGGGCCAGTCCGGTTTCGCCGGGCTCATGCAGGTGGATGTCCAGCTGCACGCCATAGCGCTCGGCCAGGCCGAACAGCAGGGCCAGCTGGCCTTCGGCATCGCCGTCGAGCGTGGTCGGATCTATGCCGCCCAGCACCTCCACCCCTGCGGCAAGGGCCTGCTCCAGTACGGCGGCGGTGCCGGGACAGGACATCACCCCGGCCTGCGGGAACGCCACCAGCTGGATCCGCATGATGTCGGCGCAGCGCAGCGCGGCCTCGCGCACTGCTTCGAGATGACGCAGGCCGGTGCTGCCGTCGACATCGACGTGACAGCGCATCGCCACCGTGCCGAAGCGGCTGCACTGGCGGATCAAGGCCTCGGCACGGTCCACCATTGGCGCCGCGCCCGCCACCGCGGCCTTCTCCACCGCCAGCCGCTCACGCAGGCTGTTCACCGGCTGATGCGGGTGCCAGCGGTCGCCGACAAAACTCTTGTCCAGATGGATGTGGCCGTCGACCAGCCCGGGCAGGACTGCGAAGCCCTGCAGGTCGACGCATTCCGCTCCGTCGGCCGGCGAGGCCTCGCCATTGAGGCCACTGATGCGGCCGCCACGGATGTGGAAATGCAGTGGCGCGCCGTAGCGGTCTACACCGCCATGGACGAACTGAAGCGTCATCGGAAACTCCCGGAAAGCCAAGTCATGGCGCCATCCTGCGCGCTGGCACTGCCATCGGCCAACGAAATATCTGGATGCCACACATTCATCAGAACGATGAATGCCGCCGCGACGGCGGCTCGCAGCCACGCCGTGCACACGCCTGAACGGGTACCATAGGCACCTGTTTCCGCTGTGATGCCGCATGGGCCCGTCCGACCGCCACGATCGTCTCCGCCGCTGGCAGGCCGCGTCCCTGCTGGCTGCTGCCCCGATGGCCAGCCTGTCCGCCACTGATGCGGCCGCCACCGCGCCGCTGCAGGCGCCGCCTGGCCAACAGCGCATCGCCCCGGCGGCGCTGGTCGAGCGGCTGCACCAGCGTGTGCTTTCCGGGCAGAGCGCCACCGCCACCCTGGAATACTGGTGCGCCGAACACGGCCTGGCCGAACAGGCGCGGGTGCGCGCGGTGCGTGTACACGGCCAGGACAAGACAGCACCGGCCGACGTGCTGCAGGCACTGGGTGCGAAACCCGGCACCGCCCTTCGCTACCGCCGTGTGCAGCTGGTCTGTGGCAGCCGCGTACTCTCCGAGGCCGACAACTGGTACCTGCCGGACCACCTCAGCCCGGCCATGAACCAGGTGCTGGACAGCACCGACGAACCCTTTGGCCGCGTGGTTGGCCCGCTCGGCTTCCAGCGCCAGACACTGGCTGACCAGACCTTCTGGCCACCGCGTGGCGAAGGCGACCGCAGCGTGATCCTGGAAGTGCGCGCCCTGCTGCGCGATCGCCAGCAGCAGCCCTTCAGCTACGTCATCGAGTCGTACCTGCAGCAGGCACTGCCCTAGGCCACCGGCGCCCGCCATCACAGCGGACATCGACACAGCAGAAGGCCCGGCATTGCCGGACCTTCTGTTTGCCAGCCGGATCAGCGGAACCGGTAGTCCAGCTGCAGCCAGTACTGGCGGCCATACGGGTCGTAGTTGCCAACTGGATAGAACGGCCAGCCGCCACCGTTCCTGTCCGCCGGCGGGCGGCTGTCACGCAGGTTGTTGACGATCACGCCCACCGACAGGTTCTCGCCGAACTGGCGGAACACGCTGGCGTTGTAGGTCATGTACGGCGCGATGCGGCCACTGCCATCGGTCTTCGGCAGTGAACCGAAACGGTTGCCGTACAGCGTGGTGGTCCAGTCACCCTGGTTCCAGGTGATGCTGCCATTGGCCTTGCTGCGCCACTGGTAGTCATCCAGCGAATTGCGGATGTCACGCTCCGGATCATCGGAGAACTGCCGGTACGTGTGCTCCAGCACCACGGTATAGGCCAGGCGCGTAGTGAAGCGGCCATAGCGGCCGGCATCGAAACGCCAGTTACCCTTCAGGTCCAGGCCACGCACCGATTCGGAGGCCGCGTTGATCGGATTGATCAGCACGCGCGTCACCTGGTCCGGCTGCACGGTTGCAGTGGACGGGTTGCGGATCACCCGCGACAGCGCGTCCTGGCACAGCGGTGAACCGATATCGCGCGCTTCGCCACCCAGCGTGCGGCCCAGGCGGCAATCGGCTTCGTCGCGCAGGATGCGGCTGGTATCGAGGCTGGTGACCTCGTTGTCGATGCGGATGTCGTAGTAGTCGGCACTGAAATCCAGGCCGGACAGCGGCGACCAGACCACGCCGAAACCATAGGATTTAGCGGTTTCCGGCTGCAGCTGCGCGTTGGCGCGGTTGCTGTAGTCGATCGACAGGCCGTTGTAGTCGCAGTTGTCGTACGACTGGCCTGCGGTGCGGCAGCGCCAGTAGTCGGTCATGCCCGGGTTGTAGCCGCGGGTCTCGGTCGCGAACACGTAGTTCATGTCCGGCGCACGGAAGCTGGTCGCAGCAGAGCCGCGGATCAACAGGCTCTCGGTCGGGCGGAACTCGACGCCGAAGCTCCAGGTCGCCTTGCCGATGTGCTCGCCACCGGCGCGATACTGGTCATAGCGACCGGCCAGCGTCGTGGTCAGCGATTTCAGCAACGGCAACTGCAGCTCCACGCCGGCCGCATAGCGGTCACGATCACCGCCGGCACCGATACCGGCGCTGGTGTTCCAGAACTCGCCTGTGCCCAGTCGCGGGTCCGGGCGGTTGCGGTAGCCCTGGCTGCCGGCCTCGACCACCGCCGCCAATGCAGCGTCGCCACCGGGCAGCGCGAACAAACGGCCGTTGACGCTGGCGCTGAAGGTCTGCAGCCACGCCGCATTGCGGCTTTCCTGGTAGCCGGACAGGCCCTCGTATTCGCCCGGGGTCAATGGTTTGAACAGGCGTGCCGGGTCGGGCGCATAGACCTCAACGCCATTGCGTACGCCCAGCTTCGGACCGAGCAGGTATTCGTTGATGCCGGCCAGCAGCACCGGTCGGCGGGTGCGGTTCTCGTAACGCGAGCGGCTGTAGACCGCTTCGTAATCCCAACCGCTGTCGCCGATCTGGCCACGTGCGCCGACATTGAACGACCACGAGTTTTCCAGGAAGCGGTTGGCATTGCGCGGCAGGCCGCCGATTTCCTCCGGCGCGAAGCGGCGGTACCAGCTTTCCAGGTTGCCGGTGGTCTGGTTGTAGAAGTAGTTGCGGGCCGAGGTCCAGGTCGGTGCACGCGTGTTGTTGTAGATCCGCGCGCTGCCCACGGCGACATCGGCGAACAGGTCGGTGCTCTCGTTGACGTGGAAGGTCAGCAGACCGTAGCCGTTGAGATTGCGCTTCTGGGTCTGCACGGTCCAGTAGCTGGCGGCGGCCTCGTTGCTGCCGCAGTACCAGCCCTGGCGCGGGTTGTTGGCACGGAACACGCTGCCGCCATAGATGTCCGACGCGGCGTCGCAGCCGTTGACGCCCGGATCGATGTTGCGGCCGGTGGCAGCATTGCGCCGATAGGCGATCGCGGTCGCCTGCGGCGCCTTGCCGGCCGGGTCATCGTCCAGCGAATCCATGAAGTCGCGCTGGCGCGCGTGGATCGCCTTGCGCACGTCGAACTCGAAACCGAACAGGCCGTCCCAGCGCTCGCCGGAACTGCCGCCCACCACCTGCACGCGCTGGTTGTCACCGCCGCCCTGCTGGGTGCCGCCGGCGCGCACGTTCACGTCCACGCCTTCAAAGCGATCCTTGAGGATGATGTTGACCACACCGGCAATGGCGTCGGAGCCGTACACCGCCGACGCACCGGCAGCCAGCACTTCGATGCGTTCGATCAGGGCGCTGGGAATGTTGGCCAGGTTGACAACGTTCACCGAGCCTTCGTAGGCCAGCGGGTAGTCGGCCTGGCGACGGCCGTTGACCAGCACCAGCGTGCGGTTCGGACCCAGCCCGCGCAGATTGATGGTGTTGGCGGCCGGCGTGAACGTATTGCCGAAATCCTCGCCCTGCACGTTGCCGGTGTTCTCGGTCAGCGCGCTGAGGGCGTCGAAGGCATTGCGGTAGCCCTGTGCGTCGATCTGCTCGCGGCTGATCACCGTCACCGGCGAGGGTCCCTCGACACTGGCACGTGGAATGCGCGAGCCGGTGACCTTCACTTCCTGCAATGTGGTGGGCGCGCTTTCCTGCGCGAAGGCCGGCAGCGAGGCCAGCATCAGGGACGACAGCGCGAGCACCAGCGGACGCGGGCGCATCGCCTTGTGGGAGGCGGACATGGGCTTCCTGGGGGAGTGGGCGGTGGTACGGGAGCCGCAGCCGGTACGACACATAACGATCCCGTAACGAAAGTGTCCTGAATGGGTGGTTTCAACGGAAATGACCAGCCCTGATGGGCTTATGCCTGAACCGAATCAGACGCGTTTACGGCACCACCCCACTTTTGCAATGAATTGCATGGCCTGGCGCGTCGGTGATGCGCATCGTGCCGGGATGACCAACAGCGCCCCTTCCACCCACTTCGCTCCACTACGACCCGTCCTGCGCCGCCACTTGCTCCACCTCCAGGCCACGCCCATCACCCTGCGTTCGTTCCAGCGCACCGACCTGCCACGCTGGCGTGCCTTCGACGACCGTCGCCAGCGCGGCCAACGGCCGTCCTACGGCATTGATGAAGAGGCGCGGTTCCTCGCCAGCGTCTATCGTTCACGCCTGCAGGAAGACAACGACCTGCTGGTGCTGGGTGTGTTCGACGACGTGCAGGGCGTACTGCACGACCAGCTGCATATCCGCCTGCAGTCGCTGCACTCGCGCTGCGCCGAGCTGCAATCGCTGCAGCACCGGCACCCCCATCCGCAGGCGGCACTGCGGGCACTGTGCCCGTTCCTGTTCGACGATGTCGGCCTGCACCGCCTCTTCGTGCTGCTGCCGCCAGGCTGCACCAGCCCGTTTGCCCAGGCGCTGCAGGCCCATGGGTTCATCCGCGAAGGGATCCTGCGCGACTACCATCTGGACGCGCAGGGATGGCATGACCGTCAGCTGCTGGCGCTGACCGCGTCGGCCTGGCGCAGCTGTCAGCAGCCGATCGGCTAGCGCACCCGCTCCAGTGCCGCACCGGCACCGGTCAAGACCGTGCAGGCATGGTCCTGTAGTTCCTCGCCGCTGGCATCGTTGCCGCTGGCGGCATCCACGCGGGTAGCCAGCAGGATGAAGCCGGGCCCGCCCCGCACCTCGCCGCGCCCGGCCACCACCAGGCTCCACTGGCCCACATCGCCCACGCCGCTCAGGCCATAGGCCAGCAGATTGAGCGGATTGGCGGTCAGTTCTGCACCGGGCAGCAGATAGGCCTGGTACTGATGCCCGCGCAGCGGCACCGGAAACGGTGACCAGCGCGGACCGAGCGCACCGGCATGTGCATCCAGTGCCTGCAGCACATCCGCGCGCAGGCAGTCGACATGGATATGCAGCTGGTGCTGCGAGCGACCGTGCGGCGAATTCAGTGCCAGGCTGGCCACGCTGCGCGGCAGCGGCCGGCCCAGGGCCTGTTCGGTATGCCCGCGCGCCTGCCAGGCGGCCGCAAAATAGTTGGGTACCCCACGCTGGTACAGGCCGTGGCTCTCGATGCCACTGACCTTGTCCAGCGGCATCAGCAGGAACTGGTAGTCACCGTGCGCATCCTTGACCAACACGTCGCGGCGGTCGGCCGCCGTCTCCACCCGCAGGCAACTGCCACGCGGTCCTTCCACCGCCTTGCAGTCACGCTCGATCAAGCGCCACAGCGCATCGGAATGGGCCGGCGGTGGAGGTGGCGCGCTGGCGCAGGCGGACAACAGCAGCAGGGACGACAGCAGCAAAGGGCGGAGGGACACGGCGGCAACTCACGGAACAGGCACGGCAGACGGCGCCGCGCTGCATTCTAGCCAGTGCAGTGCTGCAGTCAGTAGGTGCCGAACGGCACTTCAACCACGAACGGGGCCTCGCCGTCGCCGCCCTGCAGGGTGTAGCGGTCCAGCGCGCCATCGTCATCGGCGTGCGGCTGGCGCTGGAAATGCAGGGAATAACGGTTGTCGCCCAGCAGGACGGCACTGCCATCGTCCTCCAGCGCGGCGCCCTCGGGGATCAGCAGCCCGCCCAGGTCGCTGTAGGCCCCGGGCACATCGGCGAAGCCGTAGTCTGCCAGTTCGTCCACCCGCTGCATCGCGTAGACATGCGGCAGATAAGGACGCGCCGGGCTGCGGCCATTGCTCAGGTCGGTCACCCAGGCCTGCGGCAGGTGGTACTGCTCGCGCAGCGCGGCCACGCCCAGCGACGGGCTGGCCACCTGCAGGCAACACACCGCCCGCTTGCCTTCACGGTCGAGGATGGCGAAACGGTCGCCGCGGGTCGCCGCCTGCGGCAGCATGGCGAAGGCCAGATTGCGCTGGGCCGGCGCGTAGCCGGCCTCGGTCTGAAGGTTGCGCCACGCGCCGAACACCGGCGTTTCCGCGGCTGCGGCCGGCACTGGCTCGGCGGCAGTGGCGGCACACGTCACGGCCAGCACCGATACTGCAAGTACCGTCATCGCCCTGCGCTTGTCGCGGAAACTGTCTGCCGTCATACCGAATCCAGCACCTGCACCGGAATGGCCCGGCCTGCCCGCTGGCGCGATGCCAGTCATCCCTCCCACTATGCAATGACCATGCTGTGCCGGCAATGACCGGGGCGCTGACGCCTTTCGCGCGCCGGGTGCTATCGTTCCGCCCATCTTCCCTGCGCAGGAGCGCTGCATGTCCGCCTTCCGTCTGTCCCTGTTGCTACCCGCGTCGGCCCTGCTGCTGTCGGCCTGCGTCAGCACCCCCGGTCCGCAGGTCAAGGGTACCGGCCACTGCGACGCCAGCCAGCTGGGCTGGGCAATCGGCCAGCCCGCCAATGAGCCCAACATCCGCCGCCTGTCCAGCGAAAGCGGTGCCGGCCTGGTCAACCCGATCGGCCCCAACACCATCACCACCAAGGACATCCGCCACGACCGCCTGCGTGTGTACGTGGACAAGGACAACATCATCACCGCCACCCGCTGCGAGTAGGCGCTGTAGAGCCGAGCGCAGGCTCGGCTCTACAGCTCAGGGCTCGGTATACCCCGCGCAGTCCGGCAGCGCCTGGTCGGGGTGGAACACCCCATCACTGAAGCGGAACAACCGCGTGTAGCTGCACGCCGGGTCCTGCTCGGTGCGCAGGTCCTTCTTCTTCAACGGCCCCTTGGCCAGCGAATCCTCGAAGCGTGAGACACCGGCCGGGAACCGCGTCGCCACCGTCTGGTAGCGCAGCACCGGCATGCCCCCGGCGGCGGTATCCAGCGCCAGCCTTGCCGAGAACCCGTACTCGTCGTGGCAGGCACCGGCGCGCTGCTTCATGTCCTGCTCGCTGAAACAGGCGCGGATCATCGCGTTGCCCAGCCATGGCAGGGTCAGCACGTCGTCGTCCACCTGGATGTCATCCTGCAGGTGACGCACGCGCGCCAGCTGCAGCGTGGACGCGTCGGCACCACCGCCTGAGTACATCGTGCTGAATTTGACGATACCGCCCACCAGCACGTTCTGGCGGGCGCGCTGCCGCGGGTCGCTCACTGCCTCATCGCTGCCAACGCCAGGCGCAAGCCGCACGATCCACGGCCACAGCGAAAGCTCGCTTTCCTGCGGCACGTCGATGCTGACGTGGTAGACGTGCGGCTCGCTTTCGCCGGCCTCCCGTTCAGAGACTTCCAGCGTCGTCGGCCGATCGCCGTCCTCGGCCACCGGCTGCACACGCACGCACCAGGCACGATCGAGGGTGCAGTACTGCATGCGTGCTTCGCCCTGCCCTCCCTGTTCCAGCACCTGCCCCAGCGGCTCCATCACGTTGCCGGCGGCGTCGCGCTGCTGCGGCAGGATCGCGGACTGCGCCAGCACCAGCAGCGGTGTTGCCAGCAATGCAGCGCACAGGGTCGCGCGGGCAACGATGGTGGGCATGGGCGGCTCCTGCGTACGGGATTCCGATGGTAACCGCTGTCCGGGTGGGGCTGAGCCATGCTCGACGGCTGTCTGTCGGGAAGAGCAGCCGAGCATGGGCTCGGCTCTACATCATCCGCAGTCGCAGCCACCCCACCCTTTTTCCTTCGAGGTCTGGCCGATGCCCGGATTGAACGTATTGCTCGGGTCCAGCTGCCGATAGAACCCGGCCAGGGCCGGCTTGGCCGGGTATAGGTGGCCGACATTGTGCTCGGCCGGATACTCGGCGCCGCGCTGGTCCAGCAGCGCCCACATCGCGTGCTCGATCGCCATCGGGTCTTCGCCCTTGCGTGCGATGTAGTCCTGGTGGAACACATGGCACAGGAAGTGCCCGTAATACAGCTTGTGCAGCAGGCGGCCATCGATATCGGCCGGCAACTGCTCGAACCAGTCGGCATCATCGCGGCGCAGGGCGATGTCCAGCGCCACGATATCCTGCACCTGGTCCCGATGCACTTCGCGGTAGCGCACCGCCGCGCCGGCCACCGCGAAGCGATGCAGGAACGCCTTGCGCCCCTCATCGGCCGTGCAGTGGAAGTAACCACCCTCATGATCGGCGAAGAAGCCGCGCAGCCAGGCCTCGGTTGCCGCCGCGTCCTGTGCGGAGACCTTCAGCAACAGGTGATGCTCGTAGCGCTGGCGGAATTCACCCATGCGCCTGGGCAGGTGCGAGGGCAGCAGGCCGGTCAGCATCTGCATCACCCGGTCGGTCACCCCGCGCAGGCCCAGCCGTTCGAACCATCCATCGACCCGGCTCTTCAATGCGAACGCGGCGGGCACACGGGAAGTGCCGAGGCGGTCGATCAACAGGAAGCTGTCCTTGCCGTAGCGCTCGCCGATGTCATAGGCATCGCGGTGGATGTACTCGCCGGCAATCGGCAGGCGCTCGAAGCCGGTCAGCAGCTGGCGCCGGATCGCAGTGAGGCTGTCGGTGCGGTTGCTGCCGATGTAGAAGACCTCGGCGGGCTCCTTTTCGAAGGTATCCAGGCGCACCGCGAACACCGCCAGCTTGCCGGCCGAACCGGCCGCTTCGAAGTGGCGGCTGGGGTCGGCGTTGAAGCGTGCCGGCGTATCGGCATCGACCCGGCGCACTTCCTCGGCGTAGCGTGGATCAGACGCGGCGCGGCCATCGCCGTCACCCACGTCCTCAGCGGCATAGTCACCGGCCTGCAGGCGCTGCAGGATCTGCTCGGGCGTATCACCCAGCGCGATGCCGAGGTGGTTGACCAGCTGCAACTGGCCCTGCGCATCGACCTGCGCATACAGCGCCAGCTCGGTATAGGCCGGGCCACGGCGCACCAGCGCGCCGCCGGAGTTGTTGCAGATGCCGCCCAGCACCGAGGCGCCGATGCAGGAGGAGCCGATCACCGAATGCGGTTCGCGGCCCAGCGGTGCCAGGGTCTGCTCCAGGCGGTCGAGCGTGGCGCCGGGCAGGCACAGCACCTGGCGGCCCTCGTTCAACAGCTGGATGCCGGTCAGGCGCAGCGTGCTGACCAGCACGATCGGGCGCCCATAGTCGTCCCCATCCGGGGTCGAGCCACCGGTCAGGCCGGTATTGGCCGCCTGCAGGATGATCGCCGCTCCGCCCTGCACCGCTGCCTGCAGCACATACCACAGTTCCAGCAAGGTACCTGGGCGCACCACCGCCAGCACCGGGCCATCGCCGAAGCGGTAGCCACGGCGGAAACGGCGCGTGGCCTTGTCACCGGTCAATACATGGCGGCCGCCAACCGCGTCGCGCAACTGCGCCAGCACGGCATCATGGCCACTCATGGCAGGTTGACCAGCGAATCGCGCCCGATGTCGGCAATACGGTGCGCGCCGGTCAGTGTCATCGCCACGCGCATCTCCTTGGCGATCAGGTCCAGCAGGTTGGCCACGCCGGCCTCGCCCTGCGCGGCCAGCGCATAGACGAAGGCGCGCCCCAGCAGCACGGTATCGGCCCCCAGCGCCAGCATGCGCACCACGTCCAGGCCGGTACGGATGCCCGAATCGGCCAGGATCTTCAGGTCGCCCTGCACCGCATCGGCGATGGCCGGCAATGCACGTGCGGTAGACAGCACGCCATCCAGCTGGCGACCACCGTGGTTGGAGACCACGATGCCATCGGCACCGAACCTGACCGCATCGCGCGCATCATCCGGGTCGAGGATGCCCTTGATCACCATCGGGCCCTTCCAGAACTCGCGGATCCACTCCAGGTCCTTCCACGAAATGGACGGATCGAAGTTGCTGCCCAGCCAGCCGATGTAATCCTCCAGCCCGGTCGGGTTGCCGCGGTAGGTGGAGATGTTGCCCAGGTCATGCGGACGGCCGAACAGGCCGACGTCCCACGCCCAGTGCGGATGGGTGACGGCCTGGCCGATGCGGCGCAGCGAGGCATTCGGGCCGCTCATGCCGGAGTGTGCATCACGGTAGCGCGCGCCCGGCACCGGCATGTCCACGGTGAACACCAGCGTGGTCACGCCGGCGGCCTGTGCCCGCTCCAGCGCATTGCGCATGAAGCCACGGTCGCGCAGCACGTACAGCTGGAACCACATCGGCCGCTGGATGGCCGGTGCCACTTCCTCGATCGGGCACACCGATACGGTGGACAGGGTGAACGGGATGCCCCGGCTGTCGGCCGCGCGCGCCGCCTGCACTTCACCGCGGCGGGCATACATGCCGGTCAGGCCGACCGGCGCCAGCGCCACCGGCATTGCCAGCGTTTCGCCGAACAGCTCGGTTTCCAGGCTCAGGTCGGACATGTTGCGCAGGATGCGCTGGCGCAGCGCGATGTCGGACAGGTCGGAAACGTTGCGCTTCAGCGTGTGCTCGGCATACGCGCCGCCATCGATGTAGTGGAACAGGAACGGCGGCAGCCGGCGTTGCGCTGCGGCACGGTAATCGGTGGAGGCGGAGATGATCATGGGGTCAACCGTGTGGGGAAGGCAGGCGCGAGGCCCGCGCACGCCGGGCTTCGTTGTCATCGAGCGTGCGCAGCGTGGTGTGCACGAACTCGAGGTGGGCATGCGCGGCGGCGCGCGCGCGTTCGGGGTCGCCGGCCAGCACCGCATCCATCATTTCGCGGTGCTGGTCGGACAGGGGCGAGAAGGTCCTCGCCGAGGTGTAGAGCTTCTCGCGGCTCTGCGAGATGTTGGTCTGCAGCAGTTCGAACAGGCCGCGCATCACCTGCAGCAGCACCAGGTTGTGGGAGGCCTCGGCGATGGACAGGTGGAAGGCCGCGTCAGCCTCTGCTTCACCGGTGGGGTCGTCCTTGCCGTGCGCGTCCATCATGGTCTGGAAGGCCTGCGCGATGCGCGTACGGTCCTCATCGGTGGCTCGCAGCGCCGCATGCCAGGCAGTGGCACCTTCCAGCGCGTGGCGGATCTCCAGCACGTCAAAACGGTATTCCGGGTCGCCCTGGAACAGCGGCAGGTACGGCGCCAGCGGTTCATCCAGCGCCTGCCGCGCGCGCGCCGCCGGTTCGGCCACGTAGGTGCCGCCACCGATGCGTGCGGTCAGCAGGCCCTGGCTGGCCAGCTGCGCGATGGCCTCGCGCAGCGCGGTGCGCGAGACCCCCAGCTGCACCGCCAGGGTGCGCTCGGCGGGCAACCGGTCGCCCGGCCGCAGCCGCTGTTCCTGCACCAGGCCGCGCAGCTGCGCGGCCACCCTGTCCGAAATACGTTGCGTGCTCATGGCGCCATTGTGGCCCGAAGCGCACAGCGGGTGGTCGGCCAGCCATGCATGGCTCAGGGAATCATCCAGGTCAGCCAGTAGGCCTGGGCCAGGGTGATCAGGCCGACCATCGTGGTGAAAATCAGGCTGTGCTTGACGGTGAAGCGGAACAGGTCCGACTCCTTGCCGGCCAGGCCGACCGCCGCGCAGGCAATGGCAATCGACTGCGGCGAGATCATCTTGCCGGTAACGCCACCGGTGGTGTTGGCCGCCACCAGCAGCACGTCGGATACGCCGATCTGCTGCGCGGTGGTGGCCTGCAGCGCCGAGAACAGCGCATTGGACGAGGTATCCGAACCGGTCAGGAACACGCCCAGCCAGCCCAGGAACGGCGAGAAGAACGGGAACGCATCGCCGGTGTGCGCCAATGCCAGCGCCAGTGTTGCCGACAGGCCCGAGTAGTTGGCGATGAAGGCGAAGGCGAGCACCATGCCGATCGAGTAGATCGGCATGCGCAGCTCACGCACGGTTTCGCCGAAGGTCTGCAGCGCCGACCGGGCCGGCATGCGCAGTGCGATGATCGCGATCACCGCCGCAAGGATGATCGCGGTGCCGGTGGCCGAGAACCAGTCGAATTTGTAGATCGCCTCATAGCTGAGCGGCGCGTCGACGATCGGCGGCATCTTCTGCACCCTCTGGTCCAGGCCCGGCACCGGGAGCTTGAGCACCCAGCCTTCCAACGGGCCGCCTGCCGCGAACAGCGACTTGAACGGCTTGATGCTCCACAGCGTGACCATCGCGGTGAGGATCAGGAACGGCGACCACGCCTTGGCGATCTGGCCGACGCTGTAGCGTGGTGCCTCCAGTGCCTGCGCGGCCGCCTCGGCGCTGGTTTCGGTATCGAAGCGGAAGATCCGTACCGGCTTCCAGCGGCGCAGGAACAGGGTCAGGCACACCAGCGACGCCAGCGAGGCGGTGATGTCCGGCAGCTCCGGGCCGATGAAGTTCGAGGTGAGGTACTGCGCGATGGCGAACGAGCCACCGGCCACCAGCACCGCCGGCCAGGTTTCCCTGATGCCACGCCAGCCATCCATGATGGCCATGATCCAGAACAGCACGATCACAGTCAGGAACGGCAGCTGGCGGCCGGCCATCTGGCCGATCTCGAATGCATCCAGGCCGGTGACCTGCCCGGCCACGATGATCGGGATGCCCATCGCACCGAACGCCACCGGCGCAGTGTTGACGATCAGGCACAGGCCGGCGGCATACAGTGGCTTGAAGCCCAGCCCGACCAGCAGCGCCGCCGTGATCGCCACCGGCGCACCGAAGCCGGCCGCGCCTTCCAGGAAGGCACCAAACGCGAAACCGACCATCAGCATCTGCAGGCGCTGGTCTTCGGTCACCGACAGGATCGAGGCGCGGATGATGTCGAACTGACCGGTCTTGACCGAGACCTTGTAGAGGAACACCGCGCCGATGATGATCCAGGCGATCGGCCACAGGCCGTAGACGAAGCCGAAACCGGCCGCGCCCAGCGCCTGGCTCAACGGCATGCGGTAGAACAACAGGGCCACGCCAAGCGCGATGGCCACGGTGATCGTGCCGGCCAGCCAGCCCTTCATGCGCAGCACCGCAAGGGCAACGAAGAAGAACGCGATCGGCAGCAGCGCGATCAGGCTGGACAACCACAGGTTGCCGGCGGGGTCGTACAGGTGTTGCCAGGGCTGCATGAAGGCTCTCGACTGGGGCGGGATGTGCTCCACCGCAGGCGGTGGGTCGCCGTGGCTGTCGATTATTGGTCGTACCAATAATGATTTCGATCAGACCACTTGCAGCTGATTTAACCGCCGCTCCGACGACGTGCCTATTAGACCATAGGGCTAGACTTCATATTGGTCCGACCATTACGGCTCTCATGGTAGTGGCGGCCGCTGGCCGGCAACTAGACCTTCCCTACGGAATCCTTTTCTCCAACCGCCGCATCACCGCCAGCACCAGCACGCACAGCACGCTCACCCCGATGGCGATCACGTACTTGCTGATCCCCACCGCAATCCCGATGGCCGCTGCCATGATCAGCGAGCTGGCCGTGGTCAGGCCGCTGACCTGGTCCTCGCGTGACCCACGCAGGATGGTGCCAGCGGCAACGAAGCCGACACAGGCCACCACCGCTTCGATCAGGCGCACCGGATCGACCTGCAGCAGGTCGCGGTAGCGCTCCTGCTGGAAATGCTCGGCCACCGAGTCGCCGAGGCCGACGATCAGCGCAGCGGCCCCCGCGATCAGCATGTGCGTACGCAGGCCAGCGGCGTGCTTGCCCATCTCGCGCTCGACGCCGAGCACGCCGCCGAACAGCATCGCTGCGGCAACGCGCAGCAGGATCGAGACATCCTGGGTGAGTTCCATGGTCAAGCTCCGGGGTTTTCCCGGAGCGTCGCGTGGCCCCCGTGGCACAGAGGTGAAGGCCACGCCACAGTCCGTTCACCCGGTAGCGCCGGGCGACACCCGGCGGCACCGCACCCTGCGTTCAACGCATCACTGCGCCAGGTAGCCACCATCGATGGCGTAGTACGCGCCGGTCGCAAACGAGGCGTCGTCGCTGGCCAACCAGGCCACCAATGCCGCCACTTCCTCGGCCGTGCCCAGCCGCTTCAGCGCGTGCCGTCCTTCCAGCGTGGCGCGCACCTTCGGGTCCATCTTCTCCAGCAGCGGCGTGCTGATGAAACCCGGACCCACCGCGTTGACACGGATGCCGTCGGCCGCATGTTCCCACGCGGCGGTCTGGGTCAGCCCGACCACGCCGTGCTTGGCCGCCGCATAAGCGGTGGAACCGGCATAGCCCACCTGGCCCAGGATCGAGGCCATGTTGATGATGCTGCCGCCGGTTCCAGCGGCCCGCATTGCCTGGATCTGCGCACGCTGGCACAGGAACACACTGGTGAGGTTGACGTCGATGACCCGCTGCCAGCCCTCGATCGGATAGTCGCCGCTGCTGGCCGCCGGCCCGCCGATACCGGCGTTGTTGACCGCCACATGCAGGCCGTCAAGTTCCTTGACCGTGCGCTGCACCGCCGCCTCCACTGCTGCATCGTCGGTGACGTCCAGCGCGATGCCGATGGCCTGTGCGCCGGTGCTGCGCAACTGCGCCACGGTGGCATCCACCGCATCCTGCTTGAGGTCCCAGACCGAAATACGGGCACCGGATGCGGCCAGCGTCTGTGCCACGGCCAGGCCGATGCCCGACACGCCGCCGGTCACGATCGCGGTCTTGCCGGTCAGCTGGTAATCAATCATCTGCATTCTCCATCGGTGGGGGTAGCGATGCGGCGCGCGGCCGCCAATCCATCACCTTACGCCGGCCGCTGTGACGAGCAGACCAACAGCCTGTCCGCGGATGATCGTTCCAGCAATGAAACCTCAACCGAAGTTCATGTAAGGAATCAAGTACGGATATAGCGGCAAAACGCTGGCGTATGTCCGGCACCCCGTTCAACTTGGCCGTAATGACCAATCGGTTTGACCGTATTCAAATCCCCTGCGAATGATTCGCAGCGACAATGGGAAACGTTTCCAGTTTCTTCGACACATTTTTTCCAACCTGGCGTTTTCCGGCCTTCCAGGCTGCCCGCTACGCGGGGCAGCACATGGGCCATGGTGCCAGCGCCTCCCCTCCTGTACGTGCCGAGCGATGTCCCGATACTTCACCTTTGCCGATTACCGCCGCTTCGGCCAACGCCACGGCTTCGATTACCGCGCTGATCCGGAACACCTGCGTGACGACCAGTGGGCCGGCCGCGGCGAAGTCAACGAACAGTTCATGCGCGGTGGCATGAGCCTGATCGCCTCCGACGTGCATAACCGGTTCCCCTATGTGGCGACCGCGCAACAGCGGCCCGGGCTCGCCATCCGCGTGATGCTGCAGGGTCAGGTCGACGTGCGTATCCCGCGACGCGGAAGTTTCACCCTGCGTGCCGGCACCGCGATGACCGCCCACCATCGCGACCAGATCGAGATGACCGGCGCGCACCCCGGCGAAACGCGCCTGCGCGGGGTCAGCGTGATCGTGCCGGGTGGCATCGACGCGGATGTTTTCCAGATGCCACAGCTGGAAAAAGCGCTTGGCACGCACCTGGAATGCCGCCACTGGGCCATTCCCCACGCCATGCTGCCGGTGCTGGGCCAGTTGTTCGACAGCCCGTGGCAGGACGGCATCGACGCGCTGTGGCGCGAAGGCGTGGCATTGCAGCTGCTGGCCCTCGGCCTGCAGGCCGAGGATCTGCAGACCGACCCGGTGCGCACGCTGCGTGCCGGCCAGCGCGAGCGCCTGGAACGGGTACGCAGTTACCTGCATGACGACCCCAGCCATGCACACAGCCTGGTCGAGCTGGCCCGGCTGGCCTGCATGAGCCCCAGCTCATTGCGCCGCCATTTTGCCCAGCAGTATGGAAGTTCGGTGTTCGACTACCTGCATGAACAGCGCATGCGCCATGCCGAACAGGGCCTGCGCGAAAACGGATGGACGGTTGAGCAGGCCGCCGCCGCCAGCGGCTACCGCCACCCCAGCAACTTCGCCGCCGCGTTCCGCAAGCGCTTCGGCCTGGTCCCCAGCCGCTGGCGTACGGGCCCCTCGAAGGTGGGGTGAGGATCCCCGCTCCGGTAGGTGTCGACCTTGGTCGACACGCTCTCGCGCCGTCGCGGATGCCGGCCAGCGGCCGGCACTACCGCCGCCGGGCATCGCGCACCCGGCGTACCTCATCAACCTCAATACACCGGCAGATCGATGTAACTGGCCTGCGCTGCGCTGTGCCAGACCCGCTGCGTGGCCTTCTGGTAATCGCCCGGCTTGGCCAGGTAGATGTTCGGCACGTACGTCTGCGGATTGCGGTCATACAGGGGGAACAGGCTGGACTGCACCTGCACCATCACCCGATGGCCCTTCTGGAAGGTGTGGTTGGCGTTGGGCAGGTCGAAGCGGTACGGCAGCACCTGGTTGGCGGCCAGCGGCTTCGGATCGCTGAAGCTTTCGCGGTAACGGCCACGGAAGATCGCCAGCGACACCGGCAGCTCGTAGCCACCCATCTCCGGCGTCGACGCTTCCTGGTCCGGATACACGTCGATCAGCTTCACCACCCAGTCGCTGTCGGTGCCACTGGTCGAGGCCTGCAGGTGAACCACCGGTGCGCCGCCGATGCGCAGCGGCGCGGTCAGCGGTTCGGTGATGAAGGTCAGCACGTCCGGGCGGCCATCAACGAATCGCTGGTCCTTGACCAGCCAGGTGGTCCACATGTCGCGGTCGCCGAAGCGGACCGGGCGCGGCACGAACGGTACCGGCTTGGCCGGGTCGGACACGTATTCCTCGAAGTCCCCCTCGCCCGCCGCCGGTGCCTGGAACGCCAGCTTGCCGCCAGCGCGCAGGTACAGCGGCTTGCTGCTGGCGGCACAGCCCTTGTCGCAGCTGCGCGGCCAACCCTTCAGGCGGTCCCAGTGGTTCTCGCCGGTGTTGTAGATCAGCACCGGCGGCGTATCGGCCTTCGGCGCGCCATCCACCAGGTACTGGTCGAAGAACGGCTTGAGCACATCGCGACGGAACTGCAGCGCGGTATCGCCATCGAACTTCAGCGCACCCAGCTCGCTGCCGCCGTAGTTCACCTGGCTGTGCCGCCACGGGCCCATCACCAGGTAGTTGCGGTTGTTGCCGCTGTCGCGCCCTTCCATCGCCTGGTAGGCGTGGTTGGCACCCCACATGTCTTCCTGGTCCCACAGGCCCTGCAGCCACATGGTCGGCACCTTCAACGGTGTCTTGGCCATCACCGCGTCCAGCGCCTGGCCCTGCCAGAAGCCATCATAGGCCGGGTGCTCGACCAGCTTCTTCCACCAGGTCAGCTGGTCCACGCCGGTGAAACGCGCGTAGTCACCGGCCGAACCGAGGCGCAGGAAGGTGCTGTAGTCGTCATAGCCGAGGCTGGGCAGCGGCGTGCCCTTGCCGCGCTTCTCGGTCTGCATTGCGAAATAGTTGAAGTTGACCTGGCGGAACGCACCGTAGTTGAGCCAGTCGTCACCCATCCAGCCATCGACCATCGGGCTCTGCGGCGCGGCCACCTTCAGTGCCGGGTGCGGGTCGGTCAGCGCCATCACCACGGTGAAACCCTCGTACGACGAGCCGAGCATGCCGACCTTGCCGTTACTCTCCGGCACGTTCTTCACCAGCCAGTCGATGGTGTCCCAGGCGTCGGTGGAGTGATCCACCCTGGTGTTGTTCAACGGCCCGCGCAGCGGCCGGGTCATCACGTAATCGCCTTCGGAGCCGTACTTGCCACGGATGTCCTGGAACACGCGGATGTAACCGCCGTCGACGAACACCTCGTCGCCCTGTGGCAGCAGGTCGCGCATGCGCGGCGAATCACTGCGGTTGGCGCGGCCGGCGGCATCGTAGGGGGTGCGGGTCAGCAGGATCGGGGCATTGCGGGCACCCTTGGGCACCACGATCACCGTATACAGCTTGGTGCCATCACGCATCGGCACCATCACCACGCGCTTGTCGTAGTCACGACCGACATCGGGGGCAACGAAGGGCTTGCCGCTAATGTCCGGGGTCATCGGCGGGGTATCGGCGGCCAGCACGGCGCTGGACAGGCAAAGGGCAATGGCTACAGCGACGGCACGCACACGCATGGACAACCCCTCCCGGCAGGAAAGCTCCAAGCCTACTCCTGCCCCGAGCCATGAAGTGTGTGCGGGCTTTGCATTCTGCGGTGGATGCAGGCAGGACTGATGGCACATGTGCGGCCAATGTGGGAGCAGTGCGTCCTGTAGAGCCGAGCCCACGCTCGGCTCAGACCGCCGCGACCTACCCGAAGAGCAGCCGAGCGTAGGCTCGGCTCTACAACATCAGGCCACCACCACCTCATGCAGTGCCAGCCAGCGCCAGCGACCCTCTTCCTGCCGCAGCACCGCCAGTGACTCCCGCCATGCAGGCGTGCCGCCATCGAGCGAATGCCCTTCGCGATAGCGCAGCACCGCCAGCGGTGAAGGCGCTTCCACCGCGTGCACGGCGTCGATGGAAATCCGCAGCCCGGGGCGCGCCCCGTGACCGCCCGCGAACAACGCCTGCACGGCTTGCCGATCCAATCGGCGACCCGCGATGCCGACCATGCTGAAGTCCGCGCTGAAGTGCGCCATCAGATCCTCCAGCGCATCGGCGCCGACATCGGCACGGAACCAGGCCTGCAGCTTGTCGTGCAGGTGGTGGATTTCATGTTCTGCGGTGGTATCCATCAGATGTTCTCCGGTTGCGAAAGGGTGAGCAACTGCGGCCGGCGCAGCAGCGCCATCGGCAGCAGGGTCAGTACCGCGGCCAGACCCAGCGCCATGCCGGTGCCGTGGGCCGGCAGCCATTGCATGGCCAATGCCAGCAGCAGCGCGATGGCCGCGGTGCCCAGGCAGAAGCTGAGCTGGCGGTTGAGGTTCCAGAGTGCACTGGCATCGCCCAATGCTTCGCCCTCGACCCCATGGAAGGCCAGCGTCTGCGCGGTGCTGCTGCACAGGCTGCCGCCGGCGCCCATCAGCGCGAACAGCAGCCCGGCCAACGCGAAGGCCGGCTGCGGCAGCAGCGCCATCAAAAGCAGGCCGCTGGCCTGCAGGAGCATGCCCGTACGCAGTACCGTGGCCGGGCCGAAGCGCGCCAGCAGGCGCTTGCTGGCCGTGATCGCAATGGCCGAGGCCAGCGCCCAGGGCAGCATCAACGCGCCGATGCGTGCCGCGCTGTAACCGGCCTGGTGCAGCTGCAGGGTACTGACCAGCTGGCTGCCGATGAACACACCGGGCACTGCCAGATAGACCAGCATCGCCAGGCGCAGGCCCCGATGGGACAGCAGCGACCAGCGCAGCAGGGGCTGCGCCTGCTGCCGTGCATGCCGCAGGTGGGCCGCCGCCAACAGCATTGCGATCAACAGCAGTACGGCACCGGCGGCCCGATGGCCGGGTTCACCCAGCCAGGTCAACGCCAGCAGCAGCGCGCCCAGCGCCAGCATCGCGGTGGACAGCGCATAGGCCTGCAGGCGCGGCGCACTGCGCGCGCCATCGGCCGGCATCCAGGCCAGCACCAGGCTGATCGCCACCACCGCCAACGGCAGGCTGGCCCAGAGCACGCCGCGCCAGGACAACCACTGCACCAGCAACCCGCCCAGCGCCGGCGCCAGTGCGGGCACCAGCAGCGCCACCAGCAGGATGCGGCGGGTCAGCGCGCCACGCTGGTCCGGCGTGCACTGTCGGTACGCTGCCGCCTGTGCCACCGGAATCAGCAGGCCACCGGCCAGCCCCTGCAGCAGGCGCCAGCCCAGCAGCCAGCCGATACCCGGTGCGGCGCCGGCCAGCACAGCGGCAACCGCGAACAACAGCAACGCCACCAGCAGCAGGCGACGCTCACCACAGCGCGCGGCCAACCAGGGCGCCAGCGGAATCACCACGCTCAGGCCCAGCATGTAGGCGGTGCCCACCCAGGCCAGGGTACCGACATCAGCGTGCAGTTCCGCTGCCAGTGCCGGATAGGCCACCGTGGCGATGAACATGTTGACCAGATCCAGGGCGAACACCAGCAGGAAGATCGCCTCATGGCGCAGGCGGGGGGACGGCATCGGCGGTGCTCCAGCAGAGAGACCGCCAGCATGCCGCCCGGGAGCTGTTGGAAAAACACGACAACACCTGCAACACTGTCAAATCTGTTTTGACAATGAATCGCCATGGTCAGTCTCGATCGCTTCGATATCTTCCGTGCCGTGGTCGAGGCCGGCAGCCTGACCGCAGCGGCCGATCGGCTCGGCCTGAGCCGTGCGGTGGTCAGCTTCAACCTGAAGCGACTGGAGCAGGAACTGGGCGTGACCCTGCTGCTGCGCAGTACCCGCCACCTGGCCCTGACCGACGCTGGCGAGCAGTTCCTGCAGCACTGCGTACAGGCGCTGGATGCCGCGCAGGCGGCAATCGACGCCGCGCGGCGCGACCAGCACCAGCTGCAGGGTGTGCTGCGCCTGACCACCACCCCGGAGTACGCGCAGCTTCGCCTGATTCCCGCACTGGAAGCCTTCCGTGCGCGGCATCCGGCCCTGCAGCTGCACCTGTCCACGTCTCCCGCGCCGGCAGACCTGATTCCCGAGCGCTTCGACCTGGCGATCCGTCTTGGCCGTCTGCCCGATTCGGGCCTGCATGCCAGTGAACTGGAACGGCACCCGCTGTGCGCGGTGGCGGCTCCGTCCCTGCTGGCACGCCTGCCCTCTGCCGATGCGGCCAATGACCCCGTGCAACTGGGCACCCTGCCCCGCCTGGGTTACCCGCGCCTGGCCGACGTGCCGGTGGTCGCGCCCGACGGCAGCGACGCCTTGTTTGCCACCAATCCGGGCAATGCAGTGGTGCGCGTGGATGGTGCCAGCAGCCTGCGCGCCTTCGCCGTGGCCGGCGCCGGGGTCACCGTGCTGCCAAGCTGGCTGATCGAGGACGACCTGGCCCAGGACCGCCTGCGCCCGGTGCTGCGCCAGCACCGCTTCCCGCAGCAGAGCGTGTACGCGGTCTACCCGCACAGCACGCAGCCCTCGCCGAAGGTGCGGCAGCTGATCGATTTCCTGCGCGGGTGGTTCGCCATATGAAAAGGGGACGGAGGGGATTAAGTCGTTTATGCATAAACGACTTAATCCCCTCCGTCCCCTTTTTCAGGCACGGCCCTTGCGGGCCGTGCCTTCAAGCCTCAGCGCAGCACCTGCTCCACCAGCTGCACGTCCACCGTCTGCAGCGGTTCGGCGGCGTTGCGCGACAGCTGCACCTGGTAGGTGCCGCCATCGATCTTCCACTGGCGCGCCTGTGCATCGTAGTGGGCCAGCGTCTTCGGCTCGGCTTCGATGCGGATGCGGCGCTGTTCGCCCGGCTGCAGGGTCACCTTGTCATAGCCGATCAGGCGGATCGGCGTGGTGCTGCCGGCCGGCAGCTTCAGGTACAGCTGGGCCACGTCGGCACCGGCGCGCTTGCCGATGTTGCGGATGTCGACGCTGGCGACCAGGCGCGAACCTTCCACGCTCACCTTCAGGTTGTCATAGGCGAACGAGGTGTAGGACAGGCCATGGCCAAAGGCGAAGGTCGGGGTCAGGCCCTTGGCCGCCATCCACTTGTAGCCGACGTTGGCGCCTTCGATATCGAAATCGAACACATCACCGAACGGCTTGGCCGGCTTGAAGCCGAGGCCGTCGATGTGCGGGCGCGGCAGCTGCGATTCGTCCGTCACCCAGGTCACCGGCAGGCGGCCGGACGGATTGACCTGGCCGGTCAGCAGTGCGGCAATGCCTTCGCCACCGCGGATGCCCGGGTACCAGGCCTGCAGCATCGCCGGCACCTGCGCCAGCCACGGTGTGCGCACCGGGCCGTTGGTTTCCAGCACCAGCACGGTCTTCGGGTTGGCCTTGGCCACTGCCGAGATCAGGGCATCCTGGTTGTCCGGCAGCTGCATGTCCGGCAGGTCCACCGATTCGGCAGCCCACTGCGTGGCAAACACGATGGCCACATCCGCCTGCGCGGCCGCCTTGGCCGCAGCAGCGGCGTTGGTGCCATCGACATACGTGATAGTCGTGTCCGGGCGCGCCGCACGCAGCGATTCCAGCGGCGAGGACGGATGGAAGATCACCGGGCCCGGCCAGGTGGTCGGCATCACGCCGGGCACCGCGTTGGTGCCCTTGGCGGTCACGCCCACCATCGATGAACCACCGCCACCGATCACGCCCTTGTCGGCATGGCCGCCGATGATGACGATGCGCTTCACGCTGTCGGCCAGCGGCAACAGGTTGCCCTCATTGCGCAGCAGTACGCTGCCCTCCTCCACCGTGCGCTGGGCAACGGCGAAGCCGGCCTCGGCATCCACCTTCTGGTGCTGCGGCGGGTTGTCGAAGTTGCCATGCAGGAACATCGTGCGCAGGATGCGCGCCACCATGTCGTTCAGGCGCGCCTGCGGCACCACGCCGCCATGCACGGCCAGGCGCAGCGGTTCATCGAAGAACACCGCCGCGTCGAACACCTCACCGGCCGACTGCTGGTCCAGGCCGGCCAGCGCAGCCTTCGAGCCACTGTGCACGCCACCCCAGTCGGACATCACGAAACCGGGGAACTTCCATTCCTGCTTCAGCACCTGGTTCATCAGGTAGCCGTTCTCGCAGCCGTAGGTGCCGTTGATCTTGTTGTACGAGCACATCGCCACGCCCGGGCGACCGGCATCCAGCGCGATCTCGAAGGCCAACAGGTCCGACTCGTGCATGGCCTGCTCGCCGATGCGCACGTCGTGGAAGTTGCGACGGGTCTCCATGTCGTTCAGCGCGAAGTGCTTCATCGAGGAGATCACGTGCTGGCTCTGCACGCCCTGGATCAGCGCGCCAACCATCGAGCCGGCCAGCAGCGGGTCTTCGCCGGCGTACTCGAAGTTGCGGCCGTTGCGCGGGTCACGCTGCAGGTTGACGCTGCCCGACAGCAGGATATTGAAGCGCTGCTGCCACGCCTCGCGGCCCATCGTGGCGCCACCGGCGAAGGCAACTTCGCGGTTCCAGCTCGATGCGGTGGACGGGCCCGATGGCATCGCCGTGGCGAAGTCGCCCGGGCGGATGCCCCCCGGATTGGTCACGCCGACACCGGCATCGGCCGACTGCTGCGACGGGATGCCCAGCCGCGGTACGCCCGGCACGAAGCCGGCCGAACCGACCGCACCTTCCGGCAGCGGGCCGCCGTCCTTGCCCAGCCCGAAGTAGCTGTGCAGCATCTGGAACTTCTCATCCTCGGTCATCGCCTTCAGCAGCAGCGCAGCGCGCGCATCGGCGTTGAGCGTGGTGTCCATCCACGGCGTGTCGCCGTGCTTGTCGGCGGCATAGGCCAGGGTCAGCAGGGTGGCATGCAGCGTGCTGCCTTCCACCTTGAACGGCGCGCTGCTGGCGGCCTGGAAGCCGTCGCTGAAATAGCTGGCATCGGCTTCCAGCGCCACACGCGCCGGATCGAAGCCTGCGGCCTTGGCCGATTCACCGGCCACCGCGCCGAGCAGCACCGCCGGTGCACCCAGCCGCGAACGGGTGACCAGCGCCGGCAGCTGCGCCGCACCTGCACCGGCATCGGTATAGACCGCCACAGTGTGGCGGCCATCGTCCAGGCGCAGGTAGTTCAGGCCCGGCTGGTCGGGGCCGGATTCAGCGGCGATCGGCAGCCGGGTCAGAACAGCCTGGCCGCGCTGGGTCTGGCCATCGTCCTTGCCGGCGGCAATGAAGCGGTACTCGTAGCCCAGGCCATCGGCCAGCACCTGCAGCGGATCGACCTGGCCGATGCCGCGCTGCACCTGGCGCACGCTCACCGCGTCCACCTTCAGGCTCTTCAGTTGCGCGGCCAGCGCCGGCATCGCCTCGGCGTGGGGCGCCTGTTCCAGGGTCAGCACAGTGAACGCGGCCGGGTCGGCCCAGGCCGGAGCGGCCAGTGCGGCAGACAGGGCCAGAGACAGTGCAAGCGGTTTTGTAAACGTTTTCATCGGCAGGCGTAATTCCGTTGCCAAGGCAATCGGTCCAGGGAAAGTGCCGCCGAAGGGTGCAGCGTTCATGCCGCGCAGGGGTTGCCAGGCAACGCCCCGCAGGCCGATGGACGGGCCGGTCTGCGCGCGGGACCCTCCTCCCGGCGTGACAACCTGCCTGCCCGGGCCGCGCAGGGCGACCCAATCCTGTGAAGATTGTGCGAGGGCGTTCACACCTGTCAACAGGACCTAAGTCACAGGGGCAACCCGGCCAATGGTTATCAGGCCATCACTGGCGGTCATCAGCGCGCCGCGCGAGGCTGCTGATAATGGAGATCCCTGGCCACGAATCGAGCCCATGACCGTACATCGCGACTTCGATCATCTCTGGCGCGACCGCTGTGACACCTCCAGCCAGCGCGCACCGCGCGTGCTGATCCGGGTGTTCGTGGCCCCGGGCGAGCTGGAGCGCAGCGTGGCGTTCTACGAGCAGTTGCAGGGCGTGGTAGCCGATGCAGGGTTCCCGTTCCCGGAAGCCGGGCTGCGCCTGGCGATGGTCGGCGCCTTCCTGCTGATCGAAGGCAGCCAGGCGGCACTGGCACCGTTCACCTCGACCACGGGGACACTGCTGGTCGATGACGTTCGGCCCTATCACGACAAACTGGTCGCCGCCGGCGCCGAGATCATCTTCCCGCTGCAGGTAGTCCCGACCGGGGCGGCGTTCAATGCGGTGCATCCCGATGGCACCGTGGTTGAATACGTGCATCACCGGCCGGATCCGCACGGGCGCTGAGGGGGCGCACGGCCGGGCGGCGCCCGGCACCCGCGGTAGGCAACCTCAGAAGCAACAGCCGAAGCAAAAGCGGGCTTCCTGTGGGTTGGCGGGGTAGGGCCGGTTGCGTTGACGCCGTGAATCCGTCTGTCGAAATAATCGATTTCGATTGAGATTCATCCACGCATGGTGTGGATCTACAATCCCTCAATGTCCTCCCCCGCCCTGCCCTGGAATGGCACGTTGCTGCTGGATGCTCACGTGGCCGTGCTGCAGGGTCATGCCGGTGACAGCGCCGCGCACGCGCACTACGCCCATCAACTGCTGCTCAGCGACGGCGCAGCCTGGCAGGTCGAGGTCGATGGCGTGCAGCAGCAAGGCCAGCGGCTGTGGCTGCCATCATTCCAGCCGCACGCGATCCTGTTAGCGCCAGAAGCAGGCTGCACGGTGTTTCTTGAGCCGACGCATGCCAATCCCGCACAGATCCAGCAATACCTGCACGCACTGCCGGGCAACGCGCTGGAACTGCACGGCTGGCTGCCACGGCTGAGCCGCCCGCAACCGCTGGACCGCCGCGTGCAGGCGGCATTGGCCCGTATCGCCCAGCACCTGCCCGGCCCGGTGCCGGCCGCCGATATCGCCGGGGCGGCGCACCTGTCGACCAGCCAGCTGCACCGGCGTTTCCAGTCTGATCTGGCGGTGACCCTGCGCGGCTGGGTGCTGTGGCAGCGGCTGCGCCGCGCACTCATGCATCATCTGCACGGGCACACCCTGACCGACAGTGCGCATGCCGCTGGATTCGCCGATCTGGCCCATCTGTCGCGCAGCCTGCGCCGCATGTTCGGTATCGGTGCCGCGCAGCTGCAGGGCCTGCAGCTTCAAGCGGCCTGACACGGCCCATCATCCGCGCCTGCGCAGACCTTCCGGCAGCTCCGGCACCTCGCCATGCGGCAGTTCGCGGAACGGCGCCAGCAGCTGTCCCGGATAATCGCGCGGATAGTCCGGTTGGCTGCCGATGCCGAGGTCGCGCTGCTGCAGCCGATAGCCCGGCGCATCGAAGGCGGTCCCCAGCAGGTGATCCCAGACGGTCAGGAACAGGCCGAAGTTGACGTCGCCAGCGTTGCCGTAACGCATGTGGTGGAAGCGGTGCAGCGGTGCCCACGCCATCACCCGGCCCAGCAGGCCCGGGCGCATGTCCACGTTGGAGTGCTGCAGCAGCAGCTGGATGGCAATGGCGAAGGCCAGCACCGCAGCCACCGGCATCGGCAGGCCCAACAGCAGCAGCGGCAGTACGCCGCCCACTGCTTCGGCCGCCTGGTGCAGCGGATGCTTCATCAAGCCGTTGAAGCCGTACATGCGGGTGACGCTGTGATGCACCGCGTGCAACCGCCACAGCCAGCCGATGCGATGGCTGGCGTAGTGCACCAGGGTAATGCCAAGGTCGGCGCAGACGATGGCCAGCAGTACCTGCAGAACGAACGGCCACTGCAGCGGCCACAGCTGCCACGGAAGGAGCGCTGCCAGCAGCGGCACCGCAGCGATCGACAGCAGGTTCAGGCTTTCGTTGACCAGTGCATGCAGGGTGTCACGCAGACTGTCGCCGTGGTCGTGGTTGAACGCGGGGTCATACGGCCAGGCACGTTCGGCAGCGAACGAAACTGCGATGGCGACCGCCAGCAAGGCCAGCAGCCATAGCGGATCGCCATGGAGGTGGCCGACCCAGACGACGGCGGCGGCAACGAAACCGAGCAGGAACAACGGGGCATACAGGCGGAGGATCCAGTGTTTCATGGGCAACCCGGAACGTGAGGGGCCTGCATGCTGGCGCGGCACGACGGTTGCGCGCTTGAACAAACGGCGCAACCCGCCCCGCCTCGGTGGATATCCCCCCTTTGGCCGACACCGCGTTTCCCCCACCCACGGACGGCGTGGATCTACAATGGCGCCCTCATCGCGCCCGGTACCGGCATGGATTCCTTCAACCTGATGCGCGCCTTCCGCCGCATCGTCGAACGCGGCGGGCTGGCCCGCGCTGCCGAAGACCTGGGCATGTCGCCGGCCGGGCTGAGCAAGCAGTTGCGCGCGCTGGAAACGCACCTGGGCGTGGTGCTGCTGCAGCGGACCACGCGGCGCATGAGCCTGACCGAGACCGGCCACGCCTATTACCGCGAATGCTGCCGCCTGCTCGACGAATTGGACGCATTGGAACGTGGCATCGCCGAACAGCGTGGCGAGGTGGCCGGGCGCCTGCGTGTCAATGCACCGCAGTCGTTCGCACTGAGCACGCTGTCGCCGCTGCTGCCACGCTTCCTTCAACAGCATCCACAGCTGTCGCTGGACCTGGTGATGGAAGATCGCCTGCTTGATGCGGTCGGTGAGGGTTTCGATGTGTCGTTGCGGCTGCGTGCCGAGCTGGACGACTCGCGACTGGTGGCGCGCCGGCTTGCCTCGCTGCAACAGGTGCTGTGCGCTGCCCCGTCCTACCTGCGGCAGCGTCCAGCACCGCAGTCGGTGGACGATCTGCAGGTGCACAGTGTGCTGGCCTACAGCCTGTCCGACTCCCCCGGCAGCTGGCCGCTGCTCGGCCCGGATGGGCAGGTGACCATCACCCTGCCGGCACGCGTCACCGTCAACAACAGCCTGCTGCTGCGCGACCTGCTGGTGGCCGGCATGGGCATCGGCGCCCTGCCCTCGTTCCTGGCGGCACCAGCGCTGGCCCGTGGCGAACTCCAACAGGTGCTGCCCGACCACCGCTATCCGCCACGCTTCGTGCATGCGGTCTATCCCACGTCGCGCCACCTGCAACCCAAGGTGCGTGCCTTCATCGATTTCCTGCACGCCGAGCTGCCCCGCTGCGCCGGCCTGGATTCGTAACCGCCAGCGAAAACTGAGCTGCCCACGGCGCGCTGTTTCGGCCCCGCCGCGCTGCCTAATCTGCCGCCTCCCCTCTCACCGATGGCAGGCAGATGTCTCCCGTTCCTTCCCCCGCCACCGCCGCGCCGGTGGTCGACTTCTTCCACGACGTGGTCTGCGGCTGGTGCTTCGTGCTGGCCCCGCGCCTGCAGCAGGTCTCGGCCGAACTCGGCATCCAGGTGCGCCATCGCAGCTTCGTGCTGCAGGACTCGCGCGCGCAGATGGTCGAGGTGTTCGGCTCGATGGAGCGCGCCAAGGCGATCATCCTGCGCCACTGGACCGACTGCGCCGCGCATGAAGACAGCGCGCGCATCGATATCGAAGGCATGCGCGCACAGGACTTCGAATATCCCTCCGGCTGGCTCGGCGCACTGGCCTGCCAGGCCGCAGGGTTGATCGGCGGCAATGATGCCCATGGCGCAATGTTCGACGCGGTGCAATGGGCGCACCTGCACCAGCACCGCAACATCGGCGACGCCGAAGTGCTGCTGGATATCGCCGAATCACTGGGCCATCCCCGTGGTGCCTTCGCTGACCACATGCGCAGCGACGCAGTACGCCAGCACGTGCAGGCCGATCGTGCCGACGCCGCTGCCCTCGGCATCCGCTCCATTCCCACCGTGATCGGCGGCAACGGCCTGCGCCTGCAGACCCTGCCGCTGCCGCAACTGCGCCAGGCCCTGGCGCCCCTGGTCGCGGCCTGAGCCGCACCCTCCCCCACCCTGCAAGGAGATTCCCCCATGACCCCACGTATCCTGGCCAGCGCGCTGGCCCTGCTGCTGGCCGGCACCGCGGCGTCCACCACCGTGTCCGCGCACGAACGCGTTCCCTCCGGCCAGCAGGTCGGCACCAGCCCCTGGGGGCCGAAGGACGAGATCGGCCGGCTCAACCTGATCACCGAAGCCTCGCGTGCGGCGATCCTGTCGCGGGTCAGCGGCGGCAAGGCCTATGACCTGGCCACCGACTACTACGTCGGCATGCCCAGCTGGCAGGACGCCGGCGACCCGCACTACCAGTTCTGGATGACCCACACCCCGCGCGGCACGGTGATGGATGATCCGATGGGCGTGGGCGAGAGCATGAACCTCACCCGCAGCTACACCGGCACCGCGTTCTCGATGTACAGCCACACCGGCACCCACATCGATGCGCTGAACCACTTCGGCATCCACGGAAAGATCTGGAACGGCTTCGAGGCCGACAAGCATCTCGGCGATCGTGGCTGGAATGTCACCGGCATCGAGAAATTCCCGCCGCTGATCGCGCGTGGCGTACTGATCGACGTGGCCGCCGCCAAGGGCGTGGACATGCTGCCGGACAGCTACCGCGTCACCCGCCAGGACCTGAAGGATGCGCTGGCACGCCAGCGGGTGAAGCTGCAGCAGGGCGATGTGGTGCTGATCCGTACCGGCCGCATGCGCCTGTTCGAACAGCCCAAGGCCTACATGGCCAACCCGCCGGGCATGGGCCTGGACGCGGCGCGCTTCCTGGTTGAGGACAGCGGCGCGATGATCGTCGGCGCCGACAACCTGAGCTTCGAGACCTTCCCCTCGGAGGTGGCCGACGACTACGTGCCGCTGCACACCTACCTGCTGGCCCAGCAGGGCGCGCCGATCATCGAACTGGTGGCGCTGGATGAACTGGCCCGCGACAAGGTTTACGAGTTCGCCTTCATCGGCGGCCCGCTGAAGATCCGCGGCGGCGATGCCGCGCCGCTGCGCCCGGTCGCGCTGCCGGTCCGCCCGTAACCGGGCCCTGTGGGTGCCGACCTGGCTCGGCACTCCTTTCCCACTTCAGCAACCTGAAACCCGGCCCGCCAATTTCATTAGTAATTCTACTCACAAGACGAGTAGCATGTCTGGTCTCAGCCCCTGATACCAGCCCGCCGATACTCGCTCCATGCCTGTCGTTTCCGCCCGTTCCTGCCGATTCCAGCCCGCCCGGCGCCTCCCTTGGAGGACCGGCTGATGGGCGCCGTCGTCGCCCTCGACCGGCTGCTGGACGGCCGCCAGTTGTGGCGCGGCCCGGCCCGCCAGGGGCCGGCCAGCGACCACCTGGCCAGCGGCCACCCGGCGCTGGACGCACGCCTGCCCGGCGGCGGCTGGCCGGCCAGCGGGCTGTGCGAGGTGCTGCAGGCGGCGCCGGGCGTTGGCGAACTGGCACTGGTCTGGCCGGCGCTGGCCAGGCTGAGCCAGCGCGACCGCCCGATCGTGCTGGTCGCCCCACCCTATCGCCCGCATGCCCCGGCCTGGGCCGCGGCCGGGCTGGATCTGGCCCAGCTGCAGATCATCCACGCTGCGCCGAAGCAGGCGCTGTGGGCGGCCGAACAATGCCTGCGCTCTGCCGCCTGCGCGGCGGTGCTGTGCTGGCCGCACCAGGCCGACGATCGCGCCCTGCGCCGGCTGCAGGTCGCCGCCGACAGCGGCCAGTGCCTGGGCTTCGTGTTCCGCGAGGCGCAGGCAGCGCGCAACCCCTCCCCGGCCAGCCTGCGCCTGCAGCTCGACCACGGCCAGGTAAGGGTGCTGAAGTGCCGTGGCGGCCTGCCACCCGCGCAGCCGTTGCCACTGGCCATCACCCACTGAGGCCGCGCCATGCACTGGGCCTGCCTGTTGTTGCCGCAGCTGGCGCTGGACAGCGTGCTGCGCCTGCAGCCGGACCCCCAGCGGCCACTGGTGCTGCTGCAGGGCCCAGCGCAGCGCCGCGTGCTGCGTGCGGTCAGCCCGGCCGCGCGCGCAGCAGGGCTGCGCCCGGGCATGCTGCTGTCGGCCGCGCAGGTGCTGGTGCAGGACATGCACCTGCACGACTACGACCCTGACGCGGAACAGCACACCCGGCAGCTGCTGGCCAGCTGGGCCTACGCCTACAGCTCGCAGGTCAGCCTCGATTTCCCGCATGCACTGGTGCTGGAAATCGGCGCCAGCCGTGCCCTGTTCGGTGACTGGCTGACGATCGAAAAGCGCCTGCGCAACGAACTGCATGAACTCGGTTTCCGCCACCGCCTGGTGGCCGCCCCCACGGCACATGCCGCGCGCGTGCTGGCCAACGTCCACGACGGCCTCGGCATCGATGCGCAGCAGCTGCCAGCGGCACTGGCGCAGCTACCCTTGCCGCGCTGCGGCCTGCCCAGCGACGCGGTGACCGTGCTCGGCCGTTCCGGCCTGCGCACGCTGGGTGCGGTGCTCGAGCTGCCGCGTGACAGCCTGGCCCGGCGCTTCGCACCGGAGGTACTGCAGCAGCTGGATGCACTGCGCGGCCTGCCCACCGCGCCGCTGCGCTACTACCAGCCACCGGACCGTTTCGATGCGCGCATCGAATTCGAATACGAGATCGAATCCAGCCAGGCCCTGCTGTTCCCGCTGCGCCGCCTGCTGCTGGACCTGGCCGCCTTCCTGTGTTCGCGCGATGGCGGCGTGCAGCGCTTCGACCTGCATTTCGAGCACGACCTGCTGCCGGCCAGCGTGCTGACCATCGGCCTGCTGGCCCCCGAACGCGATCCTGCGCTGCTGTTCGAGATCGCACGCAACCGCATGGAAGCGTTCGCCCTGCCGGCCGGCAGCCGCGCACTGCGCCTGCAGGCCGAGCAGCTGCCACCGTTCGTGCCCGCCGCGCGTGACCTGTTCGATACCCGGCCGGCGCAGGCGATGCCCTGGAACCAGCTGCGCGAGCGCCTGCGTGCGCGGCTGGGTGATGACGCCGTGCAGCCGCTGGCGGTGCAGGCCGACCATCGCCCCGAACGCGCCAGTGGCACCCAGCCACCGGCCAAGCCCCCGTCGTACTGGCCACTGCGCCCCGGCTGGTTGCTGGACACCCCACAACCGTTGCGTGACCCGCGCCTGCGCATCGTCGCCGGGCCGGAGCGGATCGAATCGGGCTGGTGGGACCAGGCCGACGCACGCCGCGACTACTACGTGGTGGAAACCGCACACGGCCAGCGCGGCTGGGCCTTCCGTGAGCGCAACGATCCGCATGCGCCGTGGATGCTGCACGGCTGGTTCGGCTGAGCCGCCATGCACAGCGAACTGCCCGGCTACGCCGAACTGCACTGCCTGTCGGCCTTCAGTTTCCAGCGCGGTGCTTCGATCGCCGAAGAACTGTTCGCGCGCGCCGCTGGCCAGGGTTACCGGGCACTGGCGATCACCGACGAATGCTCGCTGGCCGGCATTGTGCGCGCTTGGCAGGCGGCGAAGGCGCATGGCGTGGCGCTGATCGTCGGCGCCGAATTCCAGGTCGAGGACGGCCCGAAGCTGGCCCTGCTGTGCACCGACCAGGCCGCCTATGCCGGGCTCTGCCAGTTGATCACCACCTGCCGGCGGCGCGCAGCCAAGGGCGAGTACCGCTGCCTGCGCAAGGACCTGCTCGGCCTGCCCGACGGCCTGCTGTGCCTGTGGCTGGACCGGCAACCGGCCGCCACCGACCTGGAACTGCTGCGCGCCGGCTTCAATGATCGGCTGTGGTTGGCGGTGGAGCTGCACCACGAACACGACGACGCACGCCGCCTGCAGCAGCTGCAGGCCTTCGGCCAACGCCACCGCCTGCCGCTGGTCGCCAGTGGCGACGTGCACATGCACGTGCGCCGCCGCCGCGCCCTGCAGGACACCCTGACCGCGATCCGCCACCGCTGCAGCGTGGCCGAGGCTGGCTGGCGCCTGTTCCCCAACGGCGAGCGCCATCTGCGTCCGCGCACCGCGCTGGCCCAACTGTATCCGCCCGAATTGCTGGCCGAGACCCTGCGCATCGCCGAGCGCTGCCACTTCACCCTGGAACAGCTGCAGTACACCTACCCACGCGAGCTGGTGCCCGAGGGGCATGACCCGGACAGCTGGCTGCGCGTGCTGGTCGAGCGTGGCATCCCCTGGCGCTGGAAAGGCGGCATCGAACCGAAACAACGCGAGCAGATCGAACACGAACTGGCGTTGATCAAGCAGAAGAACTACGCCTCGTACTTCCTCACCGTGCAGGACATCGTGCGCTTCGCGCGCAGCCAGGACATCCTCTGCCAGGGCCGCGGCTCGGCGGCCAACTCCGCGGTGTGCTTCGTGCTGGGCGTGACCGAGATCGACCCGGCACGCAGCAACCTGCTGTTCGAGCGCTTCATCTCCGCCGAGCGCGACGAGCCACCGGATATCGACATCGATTTCGAGCACGAGCGCCGCGAGGAAGTGCTGCAGTACGTGTTCAAGCGCTATGGCCGCGAGCGCGCCGCACTGACCGCGGTGGCAATCAGCTACCGTGGCCGCAGCGCGATCCGCGACGTGGCGCGTGCACTTGGCCTGCCGATGGACCAGGTCAACGAACTGGGCGCGGCGATGGACCACTGGGGCGGCAACATCCCATTGCCGGAAACCCTGCGCGAGCGCGGTTTCGATCCGGACACGCCCTTGATGCGGCGCCTGCTGGCGCTGACCGCCGAGCTGATCGACTTCCCGCGCCACCTGTCGCAGCACCCCGGCGGTTTCGTGATTTCCGAACATCCCCTGTCGACCCTGGTGCCGGTGGAAAACGCGGCGATGGCCGACCGCACCGTCATCCAATGGGACAAGGACGATCTGGATGCCACCGGCCTGATGAAGGTCGACTGCCTGGCGCTGGGCATGCTTACCGCCATCCGCAAGTGCCTGGCCATGCTGAAACAGCATGGCCTGCATGAAGGACGCATGGATGCGATCCCGCCCAAGGATGCAAAGACCTTCGACATGATCTGCGCCGCCGACACCATCGGCGTGTTCCAGATCGAATCGCGCGCACAGATGGCGATGCTGCCGCGCATGCAGCCACGCACGTTCTATGACCTGGTGATCGAGGTGGCGATCGTGCGCCCTGGCCCGATCCAGGGCGACATGGTGCACCCCTATCTGGAGCGGCGCCGGATCCTGCGCGAACAGGGACCGGGCGCGTTGAACGACCCGGACAACCCGCTCTACCCACCGCAGCTGGAACGCGTGTTCGCACGCACGCTGGGCGTGCCATTGTTCCAGGAACAGGTGATGCAGCTGGCGGTCGAAGCAGCCGGTTACACGCCTGGCCAGGCCGATGCCCTGCGCCGTTCGATGGCGGCCTGGAAACGCCGTGGCGGCTTGGAACCGCATCGTGAAAAACTGCTGGCAGGCATGTTGAAAAACGGCTTCAGCCGCGAATACGGTGAGCACCTGTTCGAGCAGATCAAGGGGTTCGGTGATTACGGTTTCCCGGAAAGCCACGCCGCCAGCTTCGCCCTGCTGACCTATAACAGCTGCTGGCTGAAATGCCACCACCCGGCCGCATTCACTGCCAGCCTGATCAACAGCCAGCCACTGGGTTTCTACAGCCCCGACCAGCTGCTGCAGGACGCGCGCCGGCATGGCATCCGCGTGCTTCCCGTGGACGTGCGCCACAGCGACTGGGACTGCACGCTGGATTTCAGCAGGGGCGCGGCCGCGATCCGGCTCGGCCTGCGCCTCGTCGACGGCTGCAATGAAGCGGCTGTACAGGCCATCATGCGCGAACGTGCACGGCGCCCGTTCGACGATGTGGGCGACCTGTGCCAGCGCACCGCACTGGATCGCCGCCAGCAGGGCCTGCTGGCCGATGCCGGTGCGCTGCGCGGGCTCAGCGGCCATCGCCATCGTGCACGCTGGGATATCTCCGGCGTGGAGAACCGGCTGCCGCTGTTCGACCAGGCCCGCGCCACCGCTGAAGCACGCGTGCCGCTGCCCCTGCCCAGCGCCTGGGAGGACATGCAGGCCGATTACCGCAGCATCGGCACCACCCTCGGCCGCCACCCGATCTCGTTCCTGCGCACGCAGCTGCGCAGCCGCGGCTGCCTGGATGCCGCGCAGCTTGCGGGCCACGGCCATGGCCGTCGCGTGCGCATCGCCGGCCTGGTCCGCATGCGCCAGCGCCCGCAGACCGCCAGTGGCGTTACCTTCCTCACCCTTGAAGACGAGACCGGCATGGTCAATGCCGTGGTCTGGCGGCACCTGGCCGATCGCCAGCACCGGGTCCTGGTCGATACTCGGCTGATGCAGATCGACGGCCGCCTGGAACGCGTCGATGGCGTGCAGCATGTCATCGTGCAGCGCATGCACTGCCTGGATGAACTGTTGCAGGGGTTGCGCAGCCACAGCCGCGATTTCCATTGACGATACACAGCGTCACACAATGAACTGGCCATCGGTCGCCCGCATCCGCTATCGTCGCTGCATCCAAGGAAGGACGACACGATGCCGCGCGCACTGCTGCTGACCACGCTGGTGGTCTCCACACTCGCCCTGCTGGTTTCCGGCTGGACCGCCTGGAGCCTGCATCGCAGCCAATCGCCACAGCGCATCATCGAAGCGCGCGGGCTGATCATCCACGATGGCACGGGCCAACCCCGGGTGATCCTAGGCGCGCCGGTGCCCGACCCTCTCAGCCGGGGCCGTATCCAGGGGCCGCGCGCCACCGCCCTGTCCGGCCTGATCCTGCTCGGCCCGGATGGCTCCGAACGCGGGGGCTATGGCACCAGCGATCGCGGCGGTGAAGCCGTGCTGACCCTGGACGATGCCAATGGCACCACGGAAGTGTTCAAGGTGGTGGCCAACCCGGACCGTGGTGCCAGCCTGATGGTCAAGCACCAGAACAACACCGGCGCCATGCTCACCTCATGGCAGGGCAAGCCGGAACTGATGTTCGTCGATGACAGCGGCCAGTCCTACTACGTGCGCCCGGGCGCCAACGCCGCGCCCTGATCTGCTTCTGTAGCGTCGAGCCATGCTCGACTGCTTCTACCAACAGCAGCCGAGCATGGCTCGGCTCTGCAACGTCGAGCATCGCTCGACGCTACAGACCGCACACCGCCGCCAGGTCGTCAGCCAGCGGCCGCAGTTGCGCCGCGCCCAGCGCCGCGCAGGTGATGCGCAGGCCATGTGCCGGCGCCGCCACCGCGAACACCTCGCCAGCGCGCACATGCCATCCGCGCGCGGCCAGCGCCAGCACCTGCGGATGGCTGTCGCCCGGCAACGGCAGCCACAGGTTCAATCCCTCCATCGGCAGCGGCGTCGGCACGCCACGCGCGCGCAGCAGTTCCTGCAGCGACTGCAGGCGCTGCTGGTAACGCTCGCCTGCCGAGGCGATCTTCGCCCGCTGCGTTGACGACGCCAGCACCGAGGTTGCCGCGTCCTGCAGCAGGTGACTGACCCAGCCGATACCGGATGCCAATCGCAGCCGCAACCGCATCGCGGTTTCTTCATCGCAGGCCAGCCAGGCCAGCCGCAGGTCGGGGCCGAGCGGTTTGGACAACGAACGCAGCAGCGCCCAGCGCCGCCCATCCAGCGGCAGTACCGAGTGATAGGCCTGCTGCGAGAGCAGCGCATAGTGATCGTCGATCAGCACTGCTACCTGCGGGTACGCCGCCAACAACTGCCGCAACGCCCGCGCCCGCTTCGCATCCAGGCTGGCCCCGGTCGGATTGTGCGCCCGGGGGGTGAGCAGCACCGCACGTGCACCAGCCTCCAGCGCCTGCCGCAGCGATTCGACCTGCATGCCCTGGGCATCCACCGCCACCGGCAACGGCGCATGACCCGACGCATTGAGCACATTGAGGCTGCCGAGGAAGCATGGATCCTCCACCGCGATGCGATCACCCGGCAGCAGCCACGCCGCCAGCAGGCGCTCGATGCCATCGACGGCGCCATGGGTCAGCTCCAGCGCATATCCCTCGGGGCAATCCGCATCCAGCGAGGCGCGTGCCAGCGCCTGCAACCTCGTGTCGACCGTACCCACGCCATACAGCCGCGGCGCCGCCGGGGTCAGGCGCAGGTTCGGCAGCAGGCGCGGATCCGGGTTGCCACCGGCCAGGTCCTGCAGCGCCAGCCCCGGGGTGCTGCCCTCGCGCGCCAGCGGCGGCGGCAGGCCACGCACCACCGTGCCGCGGCGGCCCGCCGTGCTGGCCAGTCCCGCCGCATCCAGGCGCTTGTAGGCAGCAGCCACGGTGTTGCGGTTCACGCCCAGCTGCTCGGCCAGTTCACGCACCGGCGGCAGCACGCTACCGGCCGGCAGGCGACCCTTGCCGATGCCGTCGCGGATGCTGTCGAAGATCGACTCGGCGCTGTGCCCGGTGATTTTCATTTTGTCCTATGCCAAAATATCTCTTGTCCTGTGCCAGTGTATCCCACCCTGGCCACCCTGCATTGGAGGTGCCCGCATGCCCCTTGCCGCTGCCGACTGGCCCGTCGCCCAGTCCGTTGAACAGATCGCCGCCAACCTGGTCACGGTGCGCCAACGCATCGCCGATGCCTGCGCCCGCCTCGGCCGCGACCCGGCCAGCGTGCGCCTGCTGCCGGTCAGCAAGACCGTCGATGACGCCCGCATCCGCATGGCGGTTGCCGCCGGTTGCCGCGAGCTGGGCGAGAACAAGGTGCAGGAGGCGCAACGCAAGGCCGAGACGATGGCCGATCTTGGCGTGCACTGGTCGGTGATCGGGCATCTGCAGACCAACAAGGCGCGCTACGTGGCGCGCTTCGCCAGCGAGTTCCAGGCGCTGGACAGCCTGCGCGTGGCCGAAGCACTGCAGCAGCGCCTGCAGCTGGAAGACCGCACGCTGGATGTGTTCGTGCAGGTCAACACCTCCGCCGAACCCAGCAAGTACGGCTTGGAACCCGCTGCCGTCGAGGCCTTTGTGCAGCAGCTTCCAGCGTTCGATCGCCTGCGCGTGCGCGGCCTGATGACGCTGGCCATCTTCACCCCGGAGGTCGAGCGCGTGCGTGCCTGCTTCGTGCGCCTGCGCGAACTGCGCGACCAGCTGCAGCGCACTGCACCTCCCGTCATCGACCTTTCGCAGTTGTCGATGGGCATGTCCGGAGACTTCGAAGTGGCGATCGAGGAAGGTGCCACCGTGGTCCGCGTCGGGCAGGCCATCTTCGGCGCACGCGCCACCCCGGACAGTTTCTACTGGCCCAGCAATGGAGCCTCCGCATGAAGCACGCGGTCGTCCTGCAACACGTCGCCTTTGAAGACCTCGGCACCCTGCAGCCACTGCTGTCGGCACAGGGCTGGCAGCTGCAGGTGCTGCAGGCCGGTGTCGACACCCTCGATCCGGCCGAAGCCGCCGACCTGCTGGTCGTGCTGGGCGGCCCGGTCAGCGTCAACGATGTTGATCGCTATCCCTTCCTCAACGACAGCATCGCGTTGTTGCAACGTCGGCTGCAGCAGCAACGGCCCACGCTGGGCATCTGCCTCGGCGCGCAGCTGATGGCGCGCGCACTCGGTGCCGACGTCGCCGCCAGTGGCGGCAAGGAGATCGGCTTTGCGCCGCTGCTGCTCACCGATGACGGCCAGCGCTCACCACTGCAGGCCCTGCAGGGCATTCCGGTACTGCATTGGCATGGCGAGGCGTTCGAACTCCCGTCCGGTGCACGTCGCCTGGCCAGCACGCCGGCCTGCCGCCACCAGGCCTTCGCCATGGGCAGCCATGCGCTGGCCCTGCAATGCCATCCGGAACTGGATGCCCACCAGTTCGAACGCTGGCTGATCGGCCACACCCTGGAGCTGGCGCAGGCCGGCATCGATCCGAACGATCTTCGCGCCCAGGCACGCCGTTACGGTGCACCGCTGGCTGCGGCGGCCACCGCGATGTTCGACCATTGGCTGCAGGAGCTGCCGGAGACACCGCAATGAACTACCGATTGCAGATCCACCGCGATGGCGCCCACTGGGGCCACTTCGACTGCAGCGGCCCCGATGCCATGCAACGCATGGACACCATCGCCGCGCAGCTGCCTGCCGAACAGGGCTTCCAGCTGAAACGGCAGAAAGGCGTCGGCGAAGAGCGCATCCTGTCCAGCAATGCCGACGGCCTGCGCGTACTGGCTTCGCAGATCCAGTACCGCGACATCTGACGATCGTCACGGTAGTGCCGGCCGCTGGCCGGCACCCGAATCTGGCCGGCCAGCGGCCGGCACTACCACGGCTGTTCGCCCGCGTGCGAAGCTTCACGCATGCTGACCCTGCAACGCGGCAGCCACCACGGGCTGCTGGTCGCCCCGCGCTGGCCCTCCACCCGTATCCAGCTGGAAGAAGAGGTACTACAACGCCTGCTCGATGCGCAGGCAATGCTGCCTGCCGGGCTGCGACTGCTGCTCACGCGCGGCTTCGAACCCAGCCACAGCCGGCTCGGCAGCTTCCGTCGTGGCGTGCGTTGGCTCGGTATCGCGTTGTTCCGGGCCTGCTATCCGCAACGCCATGATGAGGTCGATGCCATCTTCGGCGCCAACGGCCACGACATCGATGGCCGTCATATCGATGTCTCGCTGGTACTGCACGGCAAGCGGCTACGGCTGCTGCCCGTGGGCGTATTCACCCCGCCACGCTGGCAGGATCGTCGCGTCGCCCGCCATGCCGAAGCGGTCGCGCGGGTGAAGCGCAGCCTGCAGCGCTGCGGCTTCAAGCTGCATCATAACCCCACCGAAGCCCTGCAGATCCACTGCGATTATCGCCCGCGCTGATCTCCCGTCCCGGGCAGGCGTGTCACGCCCATCGATAGATGCAAATGATTCTCTTTTCCTGTAAGGTGCAGCCGCTGCCCTTGCCGCCGCGGGCTGTTCCCTTTCCCAGTTGTCGCCCGCCCCGTGTCCACGCCTGTCGAACCGACGGATGTCGCGCAGCTGTGCGCGGCCCATTACCGGCCGCTGCACGCCCATGTCCGCCGTAAACTCCCGCAACGCAGCGACGCCGATGACGTCGTCCAGGAAACCTGGCTGCGTGTCATCAAGGTCGCCGCCAGCGGCCTGCTGAGCAACGGCCGCGCCTACCTGTACCGCGTCGCCCACAATCTGATCGCCGATCACTACCGGCAACGCCAGCGCCGTCGTGAGGAAGCGCTGGATGACGCCCAACTGCACGCCCTCGCCGACCCTGCACCGCTGCCGGAGCAGCACCTGCTGGACGCCGAACAGCTGCGCCATCTCGACGCGATCATCGCCGCGCTGCCACCGCGCTCGCGCCAGGTATTCCTGCTGGCCCGGGTGGAGCAGATGGCACTGGCCGAGATCGGCCGCCGGCTCGGCATCAGCCGGCAGACCGCGCACGGCCATCTGCTGCGTGCGCTGGTGGCGCTGCAGCAGGTACCCGGCGCATGAGCCCGGAGGCGATCGCGCGCGAGGCCGCGCGCTGGTGGCTGGACGGCCACGACGGCGGCCGCGACGAGCGTGCCTTCAACCAGTGGTACTACGCCGATTGCCGCCACGCCGCGCAGTACCAGCACCTGCAGGCGCTCTGGCAGGCCGGTGATGCCACGCCCAGCCTGCAGCGGCATCAGCGCAAGCGGCAGCGCCGGCACCTGCGCGACGCCGGCACTGCCGTGCTGCTGCTTTGCGCCTTGGGCCTGTATACCCGCCAGGCCGCACCACCGGCCGCGCAGGTGATGCGCACGGCGGCAGGCGAGATCCGTGAAGAAGTACTGCCGGACGGCTCGCACGTGCTGCTGTCACCCGGAAGCGAAGTCCATGTCCGCATCGATGCACAGCGCCGCCAGCTGCAGCTGCAGCACGGCCAAGCCTGGTTCAAGGTAGCCGCCGATGCGCAGCATCCGTTCCAGGTGCATACGACGCACGGCATGGTCACCGCGCTCGGCACGGCCTTCGACCTTGCCGTGCACGACAACGACAGCGTGGTCACCGTCACCGAGCATCGCGTCCGTGTGGACAGCGGCACCCGCAGTGAGCAGGCCATCGAAGGGCAGCAGCTGCGCTTCGATGGCCAGGCACCGATCATCGGCCTGGCCGCCAGCCACAGTGCCCTGGCCTGGCGCGAGCGTCGCCTGCATTGGGTCTCCACGCCCTTGGCCGAGGTCACCCAGGGCCTGGATCGCTGGCATGGCGGCCACACCTGGATCATCGGCGCACACCTGCGCCAGCAGCCGGTCACCCTGCTCGGCAGTGCAGACGGTGCGGCGCGCAGCCGCGACCAGCTGGCCACGCAGCTGCATGTACGCGTGCTGCGCCTGGGCGCGGGCGTGCAGGTGTGGCTGCCGCCACGCAGGGAACATCGCGATGCACCCTGACATCGGCCCTGCCACTGCGTCTACCCAGGATGACGACGCGCTGCGTCAGCCCCTGGAGCTCCCGATGCTGTTTCACCGTCCCCTTGTCCTCGCCCTGTCACTGGCCTGCGCCGGTCCGCTTCCGTCGTTACCTGCCAGCGCACACGCGCAGGCCGCCTCCCGTCACTTCGATCTTCCTGCGCAACCGCTGGCCAGCGCGCTGGATGCCTACAGCCGGCTGACCGGTGTCGATCTGGTGATCGGCGCGGCATTGCCAGGCGGCCAGGCGGCGCCGGCACTACGCGGACGGTTCGACGACGCGCAGGCCCTGTCGCGCCTGCTGGCCGGTAGCGGCCTGCGCCCCCGTTTCATCGACGCGCGCCGCGCCACCCTGGAACCGGCGCCGGCCGCCCCCTCCGATGGCAGCCGTCGAACCGGCCCGCTGCGCGTACAGGGCGATATCGCACACGGCCATTCCCCCGGTGCAGGCGCCAGCCAGTATGTCCCGGCGGCCCGCGATGGCTTTGCGCCCGCCGTCGGCAGCGAGCGCGTGGCGATGGCCGAACGCCAGGACGGCAACAGCCTGCTGCGTTCGATGCCCGGCACCCACAGTTTCCACTCGCGCAGCCAGCCCGGCCTGCAGGTCAACATCCGCGGCATGACCGGCGCCGGGCGGGTCAACACCATGATCGATGGTGTCACCCAGACCTTCCGCAACAACGCGGGCCATGGCTCCGGCGGTCCGTTCGCCTACGTCGACCCTTTCCTGCTGGCCGGTGTGGACGTGCAACGCGGTGCGGTCGCCGGTGGTGATGGTGCCGGCACGCTGGCCGGCAGTGCCAATTTCCGCACGCTGGACATCGACGACCTGCTCGGCGAAGGCCGTGACTGGGGCCTGCGTGCGGGCTATCGCCATGGCAGCAACGGCTATGGCAGCGGCCGCACCTTCGCCGGCGCATGGCGCCACAGCGAGGACGGCGGTGACCGCCAGTTCGGCCTGCTGGCCGCTGCCAGCAGCAGTCGCAGCGGCGAGTACGCCACGGCACGCGGGCAGAAGAACAATGCCGACCCCGGCAGCCAGCAGCCCAGCAGCTGGCTGTTGAAAGCACGCCTGCAGCCCACTGACCAGCATCGGCTGGACCTGAGCCACATGCGCTACGAAAACGACTTCTACCACAACTACCCGTGGCAGATTTCCGCACGCAACCAGCGCGCCAGCTACCACTACACGCCCTACACGCCGTGGATCGACCTGCGCGCGACCTTCGCCGGCAACAAGACCCGGCTGTTCTATCCACCCGTGGAGGATTCCAGCTACATCGGCCGCCGCACCCACAGCAGCCTGAGCAGCTGGACGCTCGACAACACCAGCCGCTTCGATATCGGTGCACTGCAGGCACGCTGGAACACCGGCATCAAGCACCAGTCGGACGTCTACGTGGCCGACACCCCCATCCTGCGCGGCGCCAACCCCCAGGGCCGCAGCCAGCTGGACAGCGTGTTCAGCACGCTGGAACTGCAGTACGACATCTACGCGCTGACTGCAGGCCTGCGCCAGGATCGCTATGGCATCCGCGGCCACGTCCCGGTGTGCTCGGATGTGCCTGGCCAGTGCGCCGAGATCAACGGCGGCGGCATCGACGTGCGCCGTACCCAGCGCGCACTCAGCCCCAGCATGGCGGTATCGTGGCAGGCCACCGACTGGCTGCAACTGTTCGCCGAAGCCTCGCGTACTTCCCGCCCGCCGCGCGTGCAGGAGATGTTCTTCGAGAAGATCCCTCTGGAAGGCATGAGCGATGCCGACGGCGTGGGTGCCAACCCGTTCCTGCGCCGTGAGCGTTCGCGCAACCTGCAGTTCGGCGCCAACCTCAGCGCCTCCTCGCTGCTGGCCGACGGTGACCTGGCGCAGCTGCGCGTCACCCGCTTCGACAACCGCATCCGCGACTACATCAAGCCGCAGTACCTGCTGATCGTGCACCCGCCGGAGGTGGGGCCTTTCGTGGTACCGATCGACAGCGATCAGCAGCTCACTGCCTGGACCGATGCCCTGGACGTGGACGACTTCAGCACCACCACGCGCTGGATGAACCACCCCGGCGTGGTGCGCATGCGCGGTATCGAGCTGGAAGCGCACTACGCCAGCGCGCACTACCACGCCACGCTGAGCTGGACCCGCTCGCGCACCAGTGCGCCTGCCATCGAATTCGTCAACCTGGAAGACATCACCGCCCTGCCCGACCGCTTCTGGACGTTGGATGTCGGCGGCCGCTGGTGGCAGCAGCGCGTGCAGGCCGGCCTGCGCGCCGAATACTCCGGGCCCACCGAAGAAGGCTACGACTTCTTCCAGACCCGCAGGACCGGCGGTACCGGTGTACTGCTCGACTTCTACGCCAGCTTCAAGCCCCAGCCCAACACCACGCTGTGGCTGAACATCGAAAACCTGCAGAACAAGGCCTATGACAACAATGCCTCGATCGACAGCATCTTCAGCCCGATCCTGGACCGCGGCAACGGCCGTGGCCGCACCGTCTCGATGGGCGTCAATGTGGCGTTCTAGCCGTCGCTGGCTGCCGCTGTGCCTGCTCGCACTGGCCGCAATCGCCAGCGCGCAGCCGATGCCCGGCACGGTGATCGACCTGGCCAGCGGGCAGCGCCTGGACGAAGCCGCGTTCGTGAAGCGTGCAGCGAACGCCCCGCGGCTGCTGCTGGGCGAACGCCACGACCTGGCCGGTGACCACGCCGCCCAGCGCTGGCTGCTGCACGCGCTGCAACGGCAGCGTCCACAAGGCGCGCTGGTGATGGAGATGATCGCCAGTGAACGCCAACCGCGCCTGCAGCGGGTGCAGCGCTGGCTGGCCAAGGGCAACCATGCCGATGGTGCGCGCCTGCAGGCGCTGCTGGGCTGGGATACACGCTGGCCGTGGGCCACCTATGGCGGGCTGGTACAGGACGCCACCGCCGCCGGCATCCCCCTGTTCGGCGGCAACCTGTCGCGTGCCGAGGTCAATGCGTTGCTTGCCTCCAACACGTCGGTGCGGTTTCCGATGCCCACCGCCCGGCAACGCCTGTCGGCCGTGGTGCTGGCCCAGCACGCAGACGCCGCACCGATGCTGGAAGGGATGCTGGCCGTGCAACAGGCCCGCGACACCCGCATGGCACAGGCACTGACCGCAGCCCCTGCACCCGCGCTGCTGGTGGCCGGCCGCTGGCATGTACTGCGCGGCACCGGCGTGCCGGGCTACCTGCCACCGGAGGTACCGGCACTGGTGATCGCGCTTGCGTCACCCGACGAAGGCGTCGATGCGGCCGACGCCGATCTGCTGTGGGTGCCGGGCGATGAGTGAACGCGGCCAACACTGGCAGGCGATTGCCATCAGCATCGGCCTGCACCTGTTGCCCTTGCTGCTGTTGGTGCACTGGATGGCCGCGCCACCGTTGCTGCCGCCGCCTGAGCAGGATGTGCGCATCAGCCTGCGCCTGCTGGCACCGGCTACGCCTCCCCAGCCGGTCGAAGAGCGCCAGGCCGACACCCCCAGCCAGGCGCAGCAGGCGCGCGCGTCGCAACCGGCGAAGTCGCCCCCTCCGCCAAAGCCCACCGCCGCCCGCGAGGGCGAGGTGGCCGCCAGCGAGCTCGGTGGCCCTGGCCGGCAAGCCCTGCCGGTCGCCCCGCCTGCGGCCGTGACCGATGCAAGTCCCGCACCGGCATCGATCACGGCCGCGCCGCCCGCTCCCGACGCACCACCGGCGGACTTCCAGGCCGGCGCCGCCAGCGACCAGTGGGAAGCCCGCCTGATGGCGCGGCTGGAGCGTTATCGCTACTACCCCGCCGCCGCGCGCTCGCGCCGTCAGCAGGGGACGGCCTGGGTCAGGGCCAGCATCGATCGCGAGGGACGCCTGCAGGCCCTGCGGCTGGAGCAGTCCAGCGGCCAACCGATGCTCGACGACGCCGCACTGCAGACGTTCCGCCGCGCGCAGCCGCTGCCGCCCATTCCCATGGAAATGAAGGCACCGCAGGAACTGGTGGTGCCGGTGGAGTACTACCTGCGCTAGGCGGCGTAGGCCTCCGCCTCGATCTCGAACAGCATGCCGTCCAGCGCCAGCCGTGGCACAGGAATCAGGGTGCAGGTCGGCGCTGCGCCGTTCGGCCAACGCCGCCGTACCTGCCGGGCGATGATGCCCAGCCGGTCCTCGTCGTGGTCGACCACCAGGATGCGCAACCGCGCGACATCGGCCAGGCTGGCCTGCGCCGAACGCAATGCGATCTGCAGGTTGTCCAGTGCCTGCTCGACCTGTTCCCCGAAGCCGGGGGAGAGATGACCATCGGCATCCTCACCGCCCTGCCCGGCGATATGGATCACCCGGGCGGGAAGGCGCACCACCGCCACGTGCGAGTAGCCGTTGGCCGAGGGGTCGTAAAGCCCCGCAGGATTGAACAGTTCCAGCAGGCCGTGACTGAGGTCCGGGGTGGTCAACAGGTTCATGCCGCATGCCTCGTGGGGGATGCGAGGCAGTCTGCGACCTCAACCAGAGTTGAGGTCAAACCGAGCCGCTGCAACAGTCCGGTCCGCCATGCGCAACGATCGTGCCCACGTGTAGAGCCGAGCCCACGCTCGGCTGCTCAGCGCGAATGGCAGCCGAGCATGGGCTCGGCTCTACCGTTCACGGCTCACGTCCACGCCGGGTCTGCGGTGAAATCAATGGTCAGCCAGAACGTGCTGCCCCGAGCATCCAGCCGCACCGCGATCTCGTCACGCATCGCATCGACCTCACCCACCGAGCCCAAGGGCGTCGCCGGATCGGCCAATACGTGGATCTCGATGAAGCGCATCCGCCCCATCTTCGCCACATGGCTGGTGAAACCGGCATAGCCACGCTCGGCCACGAACGCCTGCATCACCTGCTGCACGCGCCGGTCCAGATCATCCGGCGCCACCTGCAGCACTTCGCGCATGGCCTTCCACGCGCTGCGCGCCGGCACCGGCAGCATCGCCAGGCTGATCAATGCCAGCACGATCGAATCCAGGTACGGCACCCAATGGTGCCACTCACCACCGTGCAGGACCAGCGCCAACACGAAGGCCAGCACCACTGCCAGGCTCATCAACCCGCCCAGCAGCCAGCCCCGCACATCCAGCCATAACAGCGCCGAGCGCAGATGCCGCGCCCGCTGCGCAACGAACGCCGCCATCGCCAGGTTGCTGGCACTCAGCAGCGCCGCCCACCACAGCGCGGGCCCGAATTTCACTTCGTGCCCGCCCGTGGTCAGGCCGATCACCGCGTTGGCCAGCGCATACACGCAGGCCAGCGACAGGATCACACCACCCAGCGCTTCGACCATCGGCTCCAGGTGCCAGTAGCCGTACTGAAAGCGCGGGCTTTGTTCCCGCGCCACCAGCCGCAGCACCGACAACGACACCAGGGTCAGGGCGACGTCGACCAGGCTGTACACGCCGTCGAACAGGATGGCCTGCGATCCCACCAGCAGGCCACCGCCGAAGCCGACCGCGCTCACCGCAAGGGTGACCCCGATCGAGAACGTCAGGATGCGTTGCTCGCGCGCGGTATCCATCGTTCGCCGATGAGCCGACCGTTACGGGTCAGGCCTTCAGCACCTCCACCTTGTACGAGACCGCATCACCCTCCTGCTCGATGATGAGCCCGTGCACGTCCGATTCGAAGCCCGGGAAACGGGCGTTCTGCTCGCGGGCGATGCGCAGCGACTGGATGATCGGCTCGTCGCTGTCGCCGAAGCGCTCGCCCGGCATGATGGTCGGGATGCCCGGCGGGTACGGCACCAGCATGGTCGCCGCGATGCGGCCACTGATCTGCTCGATGTCGACCCGCTCGATCTCGCCCTTGACCAGGTGGTTGTAGGCATCGGCCGGGGTCATCACCGGCGTCGGCAGGTCCACGTACATCTCGCGCATCACCTTGGCCACGGCAAATTCCTGGTTGAACGCATGCAGCGCGTCGCACAGGTCACGCAGGCCCCAGCCGGCGTAGGCATTCGGATAATCGGCGGCCAGCGTCGGCAGTGCCTGGCTCAGCGGCGCATTGCGGTCGTACAGTTCCTTGAACGCCATCAGCTCGGTGACCAGGGTGCTCCACTTGCCCTTGGTGATGCCCATCGAGAACAGGAACAGCACCGAGTACAGGTTGGTCTTTTCCACGGTGATGCCGCGGCCCCACAGGAACTTGCTCAGCACCGCCGCCGGGATGCCCAGCCTGCCCATGCTGCCGTCCATTGCCAGGCCCGGGGTCAGCAGGGTCACCTTGATCGGATCGATCAACACATAGTCGTCAACCAGGTTCTCGAAGCCGTGCCAGTGCGCGTCCGGCCGCAGGTACCACTCCTCGCGCTTGGCCACCAGCGGTGCCGGCGTATCGCCCTTGTCCAGGCTGCGCTCGACCTGGGTTGGCTGCCACACGCTGAACCACCAGTCGTCGCGACCGAGATCATCGCGGACGTGCAGCATCGCGCGGCGGAAGGCGATCGCCTCGTCATGCATTTCCTGCACCAGCGAGCGCCCGGCATCGCCTTCCATCATCTTCGAGGCCACGTCACAGGCGGCAATCACCCCGTAGTGCGGGCTGGTCGAGGTGTGCATCATGAACGACTCATTGAAGCGCTCGGCATCAAGGTTGCGTTGCGCCGAGTTGCGCACGTGGATCATCGAGGCCTGCGAAAACGCCGCCAGCAGCTTGTGGGTGGAATGCGTGGTGAAAATGATCGCATCCTGCTCACGCGGCTTGCCCTTGGCCATGCCGTAGTGGTTCTCGTAGAACGGGTGGAACGCGGCGTAGGCGTACCAGGCTTCGTCGAAATGCAGGAAATCGACTGCGCTGCCGATCTCGTCAGCGATCTTCTCGGCGTTGTAGCACAGGCCGTCGTAGGTCGAGTTGGTGACCACCGCGATGCGCGGCTTGGAGCCGGCCTTGTAGGCCTGGCTGGCCAGCGGATTGGCGGCGATGCGCTGCTGCAGCGACTCCGGCGTGAACTGGTCCAGGCTGATCGGGCCGATGATCCCGTGCGCGTTGCGGCTGGGCGTGAAGTACACCGGCACCGCACCCGTCATGATCAGCGCGTGCAGCAGCGACTTGTGGCAGTTGCGGTCAACGAACACCACGTCGCCGCGGGCCACCGTGCCATGCCAGACGATCTTGTTGGCGGTGGAGGTGCCGTTGGTGACGAAGAAGGTGTGGTCGGCACCGAAGTTGCGTGCCGCCTCGTTCTCGGCATCCTTGATCGGGCCGGTGTGATCGAGCAGCGAGCCCAGCTCCGGCACCGAGATCGACAGATCGCTGCGCAGGGTGTTCTCGCCATAGAACTGATGGAATGCGCGGCCGACCGGCGACTTGGTGAATGCCACGCCGCCGGCATGGCCCGGCGTATGCCAGGAATAGTTCGACTCGGCCGCATGATGGATCAGCGCCTTGAAGAACGGCGGCAGCAGGTTCTTCATGTAGTCTTCGGCCGCGCGCATCACCTGCCGCGAGATGAAGCTCTTGGTGTCTTCGAACAGGAAGATGAAACCGTGGATGTACTTGAGCAGCTTGCTCGGCACCTTCTCGATGGTGCGGCGCTCGCCGTACAGGAACACCGGCAGATTGGCACGGCGTGCGCTCTGCTCGCGCAGGAAGGCGGTCAGGCGCTGGAACTCGCCATCCACCTCTTCGCTGCCATCGATCGAGATCAGCACCGCCGAGGCCGCCACGTAGGTGCGGGCACCGGCCCGGGCGTCATCCAGGTTCAGCCCGCACAGCACGCGCTGGTCGTTGCTGCGCAGCTCTTCCACCAGCGCACGGATCAGGATGCCACCGATGCGCGGCGACTCGTAGTCGTTGTCGATGACAATGACCGGGTAGTCCAGGGACTTGAAGTACACGTTGATTCTCCTTGTCGAACTCAGGAATGCCGGGCGCCGGCGCTGATCGCCGAGGCCTCGCGGGCGCGCTGCCGCTGCTGGCGGCGCTCCTCGCTGAAGAAGGGATAGAACACGGTGATGAACAGCACGAACAGGAAGGCGTACTGCACGATGGTCCCCGACGAGCCGTAGATCGCCCACAGGCAGTACACGACGGTCAGGCTGGTCAGCGTCCAGAACGCACCGGTGTGGACCAGGGTGTGCGAACGCTCGACCACGAAGTAGCACGCCACGCACGAGTAGATGTAGGGCAGCAGGGTCAGCACCACGGCCGCCGACGTGATCACGTCGAACTGGGCCGACGCGGTTTCCGAGGTGGAGGTCACCAGCACCGCCAGGGTCATCAGCACCGCCACGATCAGCACGCCCTTGACCGGCACGTCGTCCTTGTTGGTCTTGCTGAAGATGCTCGGGAACAGGCCGTCATCCGACGCTGCCTTGGCACTCTGCGCGGTCAGCAGGATCCAGCCACCCAGCGAGCCGGCGGCACCGATGAAGGCGCACAGGCTGACCAGCGCGCCGCCCCAGCCACCGACCGCCTTGGCCGCCGCCAGCGCGAACGGTGCGTCGGACACCTGCAGTTCCGCGTTCGGCACCATGCCCATGATCACCGACGAACTGGCGATGTAGGCGATGGCAGCCAGGAACACGCCGGCCAGCGTCGCGCGGGCGACGTTCTTCTCCGGATTTTCGACCACACCGGCAGTCACCGATGCAGACTCGACGCCGATGAAGGCCCACAGGGTCAGTGCCGCAGCGCTCGAGATCGCACCGAAGTTCGACTCGCCAGACACGTTGTAGGCGCCCTTGAAGATGTCGGCATCGAAGAAGAACCAGCCGAAAATGGCGATGCCCAGGATCGGCACCAACGCAAAGCTGGTGGTGACCGTCTGCACGCGGCTGACGAAGGCCGGACCGATCACGTTGGCAAAGCTCAGTGCCCACACCAGCACCAGCACCGCGACGCAACGCACCAGCGGCTCGGACAGGATCGGGAAGAAATAGCTGAAATAGCCCACCGCCGCGATCGGAATGGCGACGTTGCCGATCCAGTTGGCGAACCAGTAGATGGTGTTGGTCTGGAAGCCCATGTACGGCCCGAACCAGTCGCGCGCGTAGGCATAGGGACCGCCCGCCTTGGGTGCGAGCTTGCCCAGCTTGGCGAACACGAAGGCCAGCAGCAGCGCACCGGCGGTGGTGATCAGCCAGCCCCAGATCGAGGCGGTACCGATCTTGGCCAGGCTGGACGGCAACAGGAACACGCCTGAGCCCATCATGTTGCCGGCGACGAGGAAGGTGGCTCCGACCACCCCGATTTTCTTTGCTTCTGCCATGACGATCTCCGGTACTGGCATGAGCCCGGCAGCACCGGGCGTGGGGACGGTTACGCTGGCGTACGACCGCTGGCGTCTATTTGATGAAGTTGTATTGCAGGCTGCCCTGCACCCGGACCGTGTCGCCGCGTGCGCCGCCCTGCTGTTCCAGCCGGCCGTACAGCAGCTCCATGCCCATCGTCCAGGACGGCGCCGGGCTCCAGATCAGGTTGAACACGCCGTAGCGGCTCTGCCGGAATGCATCAGCGGCGAGTGCGGCGTTGCGCTCCAGGGTCAGCCGGCCAAAGATCAGGTTGGAGCGCCACAGCGCGGACCAGTAATGGGTGTAGCCGACGAAACCGCCGTGCAGGTCCAACGCGGCGAGGCGGCCATCGGCACCGACCACTGCGTCCAGTCCGGAGCCGGTCAGGTCGGCGGTGTAGCGACTGAGGCCGCGCCCGCCGAGTACGCCGAACAGCAGCAGGTCGCGCTCGCCCACTGACGCCGAGCCGCTCAGCTGCAGGCCACCGGCCATGCGCCGGTCGCGCTCGCCATCGCCGTCGTAGGCCAGGCTGCGTGCCACCGCGCCCAGCTGCAGGTGGCCCCAGTCGCGCTCCAGGCGCGCGGTCACGGTCACATCGGGCAGGCGGTTGACTGCCGTGCGAGCATCGCTGGCGCCGGCGAGTTCAGTCTTCGGGTCTTCAGCAGCGACGGTCAGGGTGTTGCCCTTGCCTATCGCAAAACTGTGGTGGATGCCCGCCACCAGCAGGTATCCGGCGCCGCCCGGCCCGGCGAAGTCAAGCGTATCGGGCAGGCTGTCCGGGTCCATGAAGCTGGAGTAGCCATAGCCGGCATAGGTGTTGCCAAGCTGTCCATAGGCGTGTCGCAGGCGGAACTCATACCCCTCACTGCTGCCGAAGAAATCGTTCTCCAGGTAGAAACGCAGGTTGCCGTGCGTGGTCGGGCGCCGCGCCTCGAAGCTGAAGCGGGTCTGCTTGGCATGGATGTTGAAGTTGGAGACATCGCGATGGCTGCCACCCACCGGCATCGACGACGGAATGAACTGATCTTCGTCACCGGCCGCACGCGAATCGGCAATCGCATCGAGCTTGGCGTAGCCGCCGATGCGGATCACCGTATCGGTGCCGGGAATGGTGAAGAAGCCTTTCAGATCGGGGTCGGTCGGACCGGCTGCGCTGTCGGGACGCGACGCCGCCGTTGAGGGATCGGCCACCGATTCGCGCTGCGGCAGCACCGGTTGCGCCACGCCCGGCACCTGGGTCGGGTGCAGCATGCTGGCGCTGCCGCCCGCCGTTGCTGCCGGGGTCGGGGCCTGCGCCACGGCGGCAGGCGCTGAGCCCTCGCGCTGCTCAAGCCGATCCAGGCGCTGCTGCATGCCTTCCAATGCCTGGCGCATGGCAGCGATTTCCTGCCGCAACGCCTGCGCATCTTCCTGGCCATGCTGCTGCGCATACGCTGGCGCGATCGCCAGTGCGGTCGAACAGGCCAGACTCAGTACCGCCAAGCGCATTGCATCCTCCCTGGACAAACATTCGCAGCGCGCTGGCCGGATACAGGCGCACAGTGCCCTGGCCTCGCGTCGCCGTTGCTGGAAATGCGGATACTGCGTTGACGACACCGGCCAGCCTGCATCCGGCAGGCAACAGGACGATGACACTGCCCTGCCCGCACCGGTGTCGAGCCCATCAAGGCCGCGCTGCCAGAGAGGTGTCGACCGCAGCGGTCTGGGTAACAATCGGGGAGTGAGAGTGTCGTGAATGGCTGTGCCGACCGCCCTGGTTCAAGGCATGTCTGGCGCGGCATCCATGGCGCGTTGACGCTGTATTCCATGCGTCAACAGGCTAATCCGCCTGTCGTTTTTGACCTTGATTGGAATCAAGGCGCGATGCTTGATGTCAGTCACGATTCAGATGTGACGACGAACAGCTGCTGCGCAGCCCTGCTGCCCTCTCCGCCCGCCGCAGGAGCGCCGAAATGCAACAGGCCCGCATGCTGCCATGCGGGCCTGTCGGTTACATCACGACGTTGGCGGCGATCAGCGCGGACCCAGCACCGTCTGCAGGTCGGCGCCCTGCGGCAGGCCCGCGCGACGCTGCACCTGCCCTTGTCCATCCTGGAACAGGATGCCCGGCGTGCCCTGGAAGCCCATCTCGATCATCAGGACCTGGTTGGCATCAAGCTTGCCTGCGATCTCGCGGCTGATGCTCGGTAGCGCCTTGATGCCGCCACGGTCGAACTGGTGCTCATTCTCCAGCAGCGCCGCGCTCGGATCACGCGCGGCGAGGATGGCGGCGGCCTTGGCCGGGCTGTCCTCGCGGATCACGCCAACCATGATGTGGCGCAACTGCACCTTGCCGGCGTCAACCCACGGACGCGCCGCTTCCCAGAACTTGTGGCAGTACGGGCAGTTGGCATCGCTGAAGGTATAGACCACACGCGGTGCATCGGCCTTGCCGTCACGCACCCAGGCGCTGGCTTCCAGCTTGGTCCACATCTTGGCCGACATCGGTGCAGCGACCAGCTTCTCCACCGCCTCGGCGGCCACATCGTTGCCTTCGGCATCGAACAGGCTGCCCACCAGCACATGCTTGCCGTCGGCGGTCACGTACGCGGCGGCGGGCTGCTGCCCCCCCACCACGCCGGCGAAGCCACGCAGGCCACCCGGTGCATCAAACTCGGCAACGACTTCGAAGCCGTGCTTCTCGATGCCTTTCAGCACTGCGGGACGGTCGCCCTTTGCCGCGGTGGCCGGAGCGCCGGCGGCCGGCGCTGCCGCCGTCTTGCCCGGCGGGGTCTGGGCCTGGCTGCAGGCGGCCAATGCCAGCATGACCGGCAGCAACAGCACCGCCGGAGCGATGCGCAGGGAAGTCGACAACATGGGAACTCCGTAATGAGATGCCCGCGCAGGCTACCGCAGCCGGCGCAGTTTGTGTTCAAGACCCGCCGCCGTCAGTTCGCCAAGGTGCAGTTCACGCAGGCGACCTTCGGCGTCGAAGAACAGCGTCGACGGATAGGCCTGCACACCCAGCACGGTTGACGCCGAGGCGGTATCGTCCAGCAGCACATTGCCCAGCCGGAGCTGTTCGGATGCAATGAAACCCTTCACTTCGTCCAGGGTTTCCCCCTGGTTGAGGAACACGAACTGCACGTCGGTGTGGGTCTGCTGTGCGGATGCCAGCACCGGCATCTCGCGCCGGCAGGGCCCACACCAGCTGGCCCAGAGATTCAGCACCAGTGGCTTGCCCCGGAACTGCTGCAGGTCGATCACGCGCCTCTGCAGATCGGCCACCTGCACCGCCGGCAGCGGCATCCGCTGCTCCTGCCAGGCTGCCAGCAGGTGGCTGCCCACCACCCACGACACCACGCCCACCAGTGCGCCCGCCAGCACCGGCGCACGCAACGCGCGCCAGAGCCGCAGCCGCCAGGTGCCCCACGCCAGGCCCGCAGCCAGCACGACTGCAAGGTGATACCCACCGTCGGCGATCTGCAGGATGCTCCACGGGGCCTCACGGTAAAGCGCGAAGTTCAAGGCGACGAAGCTGATGCGTCCGCACAGCAGGCCGATCAGCAACATGTCCAGAACCAGGCTGGCCGCGGAAGGCACTGCCATCCCGTCTTTCCGACGCGGCCACAGGCGTGCTACCGCCATGGCCAGCAGCACGCACATCAGGATCAATACCACCGGCATCGGCACCGGTCCCACACTCGACATCAGCCCACCTGCCCCATCATCCGTTACCTGCATGGTCGAAGCGTCGCGCCCAGGTTGCAAGCGCGACGCCTACTGCAGGCATCAGGCCATGCTGCGCGGCATCTGCATGCCGGGCGCCGGTTGCAGCCCGCGCAGGCTGCCTGCCACCGATGGCAACAGCGGCCGCTCGCGCCGCTTGTTGTTGACCAGCCGGCGATAGTTGGCCGGCGTCATTCCAACAATGCGCAGGAACAGGCGACGGAATGCGCTCTGGTCGGCATAGCCCACGCCCCAGGCCACTTCATCGATGCCCGCCCCCTGCTGCAACAGCGTCTGCGCCTTGGCGATACGCAACCGCTGGCAATACTCGATCGGGCGCAGGCCGGTGGCCTTCAGGAAGCGCCGCTGCAGGGTGCGCGGCTCCAGCCCGGAAATCTCACAGATCGCACCGAGCGTGGCGCCGCGCGCAGCGGTGGTATGCAGCCAGCGTTGCGCCTTCAGTACGTCGCGATCGCCGTGGGCGAAGTTGGCACTGAAACGCTCGAGATCCTGCTGGATCGCCGCCGGAACCGTGATCCCCAGCTGCTGCGCCACGGAACTCGCCACGCCCTGGCCGTGCAGCCGGTACAGCAGGCGCAGGGCGAGGAAGCGCCAGGCCTGGGAACCGGCCACCGTCAGCAGGTCGCCGTCATCGACCAGCGCGCGCTCGCTGGGTACCCAGCTGGCCGACTGCCCCTGCAGGCCCGGATGGCGCCCGAGGTCCGGACCACTGACGGTGCGCCCAGCCAGCAGACCGGCGCGTGCCAGCATGCTGACACCGTCGCTGGCGGCAGCCAGCAGACTGCCACCGTCGTAATGCGCGCGCAGCCAATCCAGCAGCACCTCATCGGCGCGCAGGCAGACGCCCTGGCTGATCTGGCCAGGCACGGCGATCACGGCGGGGATGTCCGCCTCGAGCATCTCCGCGCCGGCAATGCGATGCACGCCGGTCTGGCTGGCCGGCACGATCCAGCGGGTCACCAGGACACGCTTGAACGGACGGCGCTGCTGCTGGGCAAGCCGGTTGGCGACATGTGCCATCTCGGTCAGCACGGAGGCGGCCGACGGGTCGCCTCCCGGGTATTCGACCACCGCGACCTCGACGAATCCTTCGTTCCTGAATCCTTCCACAGACCATCTCCTCGGTTCGTTGCAGGCCGTCCAGCGGCCGGTTCAGGCGCAGGGTAGGAACTGCCACGACGGTGGGGCTATGAAGAAAGTTGCAAAGTGCGCTGAATGCGCCGTCAGCGACGGGACCTTGACCCTGGACCAGACTCAAGGCTTCACAATGAGCGGCAGCATCCGCAGGAATCCGCCATGAACATTGGTCAACTGGCACGCCGGGCCGGCGTGCCGATCGATACGGTGCGCTACTACGAACGCCAGCAGTTGCTGCCCACGGCGGCACGCTCGGCCGGGGGCTACCGCATCTTCGGTGAGCAGGACCTGCGCCGGCTGCGCTTCATCCGCCGCGCCAAGACGCTGGGCTTCAGCCTGGAAGAAATCGCCGAACTGCTGGCGCTCAGTGACCGCCACTCACAGGACATGGGCAGTGTGCGCGACACGGCGCAGGCCCGGCTGCAGGACATTGCACAACGCATGGCCGAACTGCAGCGCATGCACACCGCGCTTTCTCAGCTGGTCGACGCCTGCCCCGGCCACGGCACGCTGGATCAGTGCCCGATCCTGGCGGCGCTGACCGACGACGCGGCATAGCAACGCGCGTGAAGAAAAGTGCAACAAATGCTTGCCAACCCCCGGGGGCAAGGCTATTATTTCGCTCCTCAGCGACGTGGGGCCATAGCTCAGCTGGGAGAGCGCCTGCATGGCATGCAGGAGGTCAGCGGTTCGATCCCGCTTGGCTCCACCAATCTTTCGGCATTAGGCCGTCGAAAGGTCGCTAAAGAACATTGATGAGAATTGCGTCCCCATCGTCTAGAGGCCTAGGACATCACCCTTTCACGGTGGCGACCGGGGTTCGAATCCCCGTGGGGACGCCACTCATCACGAACAACGAGGACCCGGCCGATAACCGGGTCTTTTTTGTTCACCGCCTACCGGCATTCAGGTTGTGGCGTTGCGGTTCCCCTGCCCTCGTGGCGACGGTCGAACCTTAACGAAAAAAGTTCAAAAAAAACTTCCACAAACGTGAACACGCAGGTATGATAGGCGGCTCGGTAACACGGGGCCATAGCTCAGCTGGGAGAGCGCCTGCATGGCATGCAGGAGGTCAGCGGTTCGATCCCGCTTGGCTCCACCACTTTCGACATTAGGCCGTCGAAGGTTCTACAACTTGAAGTTTTTCGTGCGTCCCCATCGTCTAGAGGCCTAGGACATCACCCTTTCACGGTGGCGACCGGGGTTCGAATCCCCGTGGGGACGCCAGTTTCAAAACGGACTCTGCTCCCGGCAGATCATCCGGAGTTTCATGGGGCCATAGCTCAGCTGGGAGAGCGCCTGCATGGCATGCAGGAGGTCAGCGGTTCGATCCCGCTTGGCTCCACCACTTCGACATTAGGCCGTCGAAGGATCTACAACTTGAAGTTTTCGTGCGTCCCCATCGTCTAGAGGCCTAGGACATCACCCTTTCACGGTGGCGACCGGGGTTCGAATCCCCGTGGGGACGCCAATTCTTGAAAACCCCGACTCCGGTCGGGGTTTTTCTTTGCCTGTGATTCCTGGGAAGGCCCTATCCACGCATGGTGTGGATGGCTTCACCCCGATTACAGCTCAGAACCGCCGATACATCCCGATCGATGCCGGCGCCGTGGGCGCGAAACCAAACTGTGCGTACAACCGATGCGCCTCGCCATCGGCCAGCAGGCTGACGTACGCCGATGGCGGCAGGTTGGCCTGCATCCAGCCATCCAGGCGCCGCATCACTTCCTTGCCCAGGCCCTGCCCCTGCAACCGCGGCAGCACCGCGATATCACAGACCTGCAGGTGGCAGCCGCCATCGCCGACGATACGGCCCATCGCCACCAGCTCAGTGCCCTGGTAGGCACACACGCCGAACAGCGTATTGGGCAGCGCGCGGGCGGCCGCTTCCCGGGCCTTGGCACTGAGGCCTGCAAGCACGCGCAACCGGCAGTAGTCCTCGACCGTGGGCACGGCTTCGCGGAACTGGCAGGTGATGGAATCAGTCATGCGGCATCTCCAGATGGGTCGGGCTATCCTGCCGCATCCACGTCGCAGCCGCTGCGACCCAGGCCCCCAGAGTCCCATGTGCTATTCCGCCCTGATCCGCGCTGACTACGCCAAGCTGGTACGCGAGTTCGGCGCCATCCTGTCGCTGGAGGAGTTCGCCGAACTGTACGCACACGATCCAGGCAAGAAACGGCCGAAGACGCCGAAGGCGATGGATGACGGGTTCGCCGGTGCGCGTACCGAACAGGGCCGGGCCATCGTGGCGAAGATCCAGCAATGGCATGCGCAGGAGCAGCAGGCGCTGGAGGCTGAACTGGTCCGGCAGCGCGAACGACGCGATATTGCCCACGCCACGCTGGCCACCCGGCCCACGCAGAAAGCGCGCAATGACCTGCGCGTGGCCGGTAACCGCATCGAGCGCGCGCAGGCCCGGCTGGACGACCTGCATCGGGTGCAGCTGCTGCCGCGCGACAACCGCATTTTCCCCGGCACCTACGCGCCGGTGATGGTCGGCGAGAACGGCCGGCGCGTGATCAAGCCGATGCGCTACCAGTGCCGGTTGCCGGACAAGCCGGCGCGCAACGACGTGCTGTACCCCGGCGCCTACAACGCGCGGCGCGACAGCCTGGAAGGTTACTGGCGGGGTGCGTTCGGACTGCGCCACGGCGTGGTGGTGGTGCAGGCGTTCTACGAGCACGTGCCCCGCCACGCCATCGCCGGCCGCAGCCTCGGTGCCGACGAAAAGGAGCAGGACGTGGTGCTCGAATTCCGCCCCGATCCACCCCGCGACCTGCTGCTGGCCTGCCTCTGGGCGGAATGGGAAGGACCGGAAGGCCGCCTGCTTTCGTTTGCCACGATCACCGACACACCGCCCAGCGACGTCGCCGCTGCCGGGCATGACCGCGGCGTGGTGCCGATCCGCAGGGAACACCTGGACGCCTGGCTCAACCCCGAACCGGATGATCTGGCGCGCCAGTACCGCATCCTCGATGACCGCGAGGAAATCCGTTACGTGTACGAGGAAGCGGGCTGAGCGCCGGACGCGAATGAAAAACCGCGCGTGGGCAGGGCTCCTGGATCAGGGATTGCCGCCGCGCATCGCAGACGTGAGGATTCAGCCCCCGCAGCTTCCCCCTGCCGGTGCGTGGCGAGCGGCTCAGGCCTTGGCGCTGGAGCGTCCCACCGCACGCACCAGCGCCCGCGACAGATCGGCCGACAGGTACGGCTTGACCAGCAACAGGCCGGCCAGCATCGGCGCAGGCAGCTGCTCGGCCAGCATCCCGGTGGCCAGCACGAACGGAATGCCACGCGCCGAAAGCGCTGCAGCCACTGGCTCACTGGTCTCGTTGCGGGCCAGCCGGTAATCCAGCAGGGCCACGTCAGGAGTGCTCTGCTCCAGCAGCCGCAGGGCCTCGGACACACTCGCGGCAAGCCCGACCACAGTCGCACCGGCATGCACCAGCTGCATCTGCAGCAGGGCCGCACTCATCTCGTCGTTCTCGACCACCAGCACCCTCAGGTCCTGCAACACTGTCATCAGCTACCGCTCCTGGAGGCAATTGCACGTCGGGAGTATAGCTACCAAGGGGCCAATGCCGACAGGAACCGCCCTGATAGGCTCTCCTACTAGGCATCTCCTGCCGACCTCGGTTACACTCGCACGCTGCCTGCCGGTGTGGCGGAATGGTATACGCAGCTGACTCAAAATCAGCCGGGGGTGACCCCATGAAGGTTCGAGTCCTTTCACCGGCACCACTGCATCAAAGGCCAGGTCCATGACCTGGCCTTTTGCATTTCCCGGGCCGGAGCGCCGGCACTGGCGAGGATGCCCCAGCATGCCCCTCCCACGCTTGCCGACATACTGCGCGCCCATCGCCACGTGCGGGGGCAGCCCCGCGACGTCTGGACGTACGCCCACGTCAACGCCGTCGTGTCACCCCGCTGAAACGAAAATGTGACAGCCGACAAGGTTGCGAATAGCACTAGCGCACACTTTTCTTGCCAGCCTCACCTACTTCTGCCTATCGTGATCCCAGCCGGATCTGGGGGCGGGGGAATGCATGACGTTGCGTGCGGCACTGTTTTTCATGGTCACGCACGCGCTCGTCATTGCCTTGATCGGCCCGCAGGACCCGGTTGGCTCCTACCTGATGCTGATCACCGCCCCCCTTCTGGCCGCTCTGGCCTGCGTGCGACGCGCGCGCGACAGCCAGGCGGCCTGCAAGTGGCGAACGCTGGGCGCTGCCGTCGGCCTGTTCTCGCTGGCCCTGCTGGCCCTGCTGTATCGCAATGTGGCCGGCCTCAGCCCTGCGCAGATGACCGCCTCGTCGCTGATCCTGTATGTGTTCTACCGGATTCCGCTGACCTACGTGGCCGCCAGCCCAGGCGGCGGCAACCGCTGTATCCGTGCGGTGGACCTGACGGTCATCGCGCTGCTGTGGTTGCTGTACTTCGTGCATACGCGGGCGATGGCACACCTCAACACCGCATTGTGGACGCAATGCCTGCACACCCTGAGCAACGTGCAGAACAGCCTGGTGTTCTGCTTCGCGCTGATCCGCTTCCTGGCCGAGGACAATGCCGACCGCCGCGACTTCTTCCGCACGTTGACGATCTACGCGCTCGGCTACTTCCTGATGGCGCTCTACATCAATACCTGGCAGCCGCAGGTACCCGATGGTGGCTGGGGCGACCTGCTGATCAGCGGGCTGTTCGTGCTGCTGGCAGTGCTGGCCGGCAGCACGTACCGCCCACCGGCGGTGGCTGTGCCGCGCAACCTCCGCCGCATCGTCGATGCCGGCGTGCCGCTGATGCTGCCGTTGCTGCTGATGATGGTGGCGCTGCTGGTGGCACGCCTGCAGCCGACCCTGGCCACCGTGGGGTTCATCGGTGCCATGCTCGGCCATGCCCTGCGCAGCGTGCTCACCCAGGTGCAGATCCAGCGTGAGCGCGACGAGCTGGCGCTGCTGGCCCGGCGCGATCCGTTGACCGGGCTCGGCAACCGGCGCAACTTCGATGAAGCGCTCGGCAGCGCGCACGGCCGCGCCCGTCGCCAGGGCGTGGGGCTGGCGGTGCTGATGATCGATATCGACCACTTCAAGCGACTCAACGACACCTACGGGCATCCGGAAGGTGATCGCCGCCTGCAGGCGGTCGCCGCGATCCTCGACGGCTGCCTGCAACGCGGTGATGATCTGCTGGCCCGCTACGGCGGCGAGGAGTTCATCGCCGCCCTGCCCGCGCCCGACATCGGCCACGCCCTGGGCCTGGGCGAGCGCCTGCGCGCCGCCGTGGAAGCCGCCGCCCTGCCCGCCGCCCAGGCCCACGTGACCATCAGCATCGGCGTGGCCTGGCAGGCCGCCCATGATGAGGGTGACCCGCGCAGCCTGGTCGAGCGTGCCGACCAGGCCCTGTACCGGGCCAAGCATGCCGGCCGCAACTGCGTGCACGCCGCCCCGGCCGTCGAGGCCGGGGAACAACACGCCGACCGCCGCGCCTAGACCGCGCGCAGCACCGCCGCACCATGCAGGTGCCCCGCCCCACCCTGCACGCGGAAGCTGGCCACCGTCTGCAGCAGCTGCGCCGACTGTTCTTCCATGCTGCGCGCCGCGGCCGAAGCTTCCTCGACCAGCGCGGCGTTCTGCTGGGTGCCCTGGTCGATCAGATCGACGGCATGGTTCATCTGCTGGATGTCGTCGCTCTGCTGCTGCGCGGCCGTGCTGATCTCGGACATCAGGTCGCTGACCCGGCGCACGTTGACCACGATCTCGTCCATGGTGCGGCCGGCGCTCTCAACCTGCGCGGTACCGGCACCGACATTGGCCACCGACGCATCGATCAGCTGCTTGATCTCCTTGGCGGCACTGGCCGAGCGCTGCGACAGTTCCCGGATCTCGGTGGCGACCACGGCGAAGCCACGCCCGTGTTCGCCCGCACGCGCGGCTTCCACCGCGGCGTTCAGGGCAAGGATGTTGGTCTGGAAGGCGATGCCGTCGATCACGCCGATGATGTCGACGATGCGGCGCGAGGACGCGTTGATCACCGCCATGGTTTCCACCACTTCGTGCACTACGTTACCGCCGCGCGCGGCGACATCGGCGGCACCACCAGCCAGCTGACTGGCCTGCCGTGCGTTGGTCGCGGTGCGCTGCACGGTCTCGGCCAGGCCCTTCATCGACACCGCGGTCTCCTCCAGCGACGCTGCCTGCTGCTCGGTGCGCTGCGACAGATCGCTGTTGCCCTGCGCGATCTCGGTGGCACCGACGGCGATGGTGTCAGCGGCGAACTTGATCTGGCCGATGATCGCGGCCATCGCCTCGACCAGCGAATTCACCCCTTCGCACAGCTCGGCGATCGGCCCGGTCTTGTCGGCGGTGGCCACGCGCCGGGTCAGGTCGCCCTCCTTGGCGGCCGCCACCACTTCACGGGTCTGCGCCACGGCACGCTGCATGGCCTGGTTCTCATGCACCTGCGCGGTGATGTCGGTGGCGTACTTGACCACCTTGAACGGCTTCCCGTTGAGGTCCAGGATCGGGTTGTAGGACGCCTGGATCCAGACCTCGCGTCCGCCCTTGCCGAGGCGCCGGTACTGGCCGGCATCATATTCGCCACGGCCGAGCTTTTCCCAGAACTGCCGATACTCGGCACTGCTGCGATACTCAGGTTCGACGAACAGCGAGTGGTGCTGGCCACGCACATCATCCAGGCTGTAACCGGTGGCAGCCAGGAAGTTGTCGTTGGCCGACAGGATGCGGCCATCCATGCTGAACTCGATCACCGCCTGCGACTTGTCGATGGCCGCCAGCTGGCCGGCCGAGTCGGCCGCCTGCAGCTTCTGCGCAGTGATGTCAGTGGCGAACTTGACCACCTTGTACGGACGCCCCTGTCGGTCCAGCACCGGGTTGTACGAGGCCTGGATCCAGATCTCGCGCTGGTTCTTGCCAAAACGCCGGTACTGGCCCGCGTCATATTCGCCACGACCCAGCCGCGCCCAGAAGTCACGGTATCCGGCGCTGCGCGCCTGCTCGGGGTCGACGAACAGGGAATGATGCTTGCCCTGGATCTCCTCCAGCCGGTAACCCATCGCCTGCAGGAAGTTGTCGTTGGCCTGCAGGATGGTGCCATCGAGGGCGAACTCGATGACCGCCTGGACCCGGTGCAGCGCCGCGACCTGCGCCTCCAGCTCGGCACGGCCATCGGCCGCCGCCTCGACGCCGCTGCGGTGCTGCGGTGCCAGCGCGCCCAGCAGGGCGCGCCACGGCGACCAACGGGTATGCAGCTCGGCCGGCGCCTGCGCGCCCGCCGTAAAGCCTGGAATGAGCATTGTCTGATCCTCGGTGTCCGGTAAGCGGTTGCGACCCGACGGGCGGGATGCCCGGCGGCAACTTCAGTTGCTTGGGACTACAGGTACCGGCAGGCACCCCTCGAGCGGCTGGCAAGAACGTCTGGTGCGGGTGCGATCGGCATAGGGAGCGGCGGAACACACAGCGCGGGCCGCCCGTCGGGGGCAGCCTGGGGTCCTGCAGCGGGCGACTTGAGCGGGATCCAGAGGGAATATCGGCGATGCGATCGGTGGCTTTAGCCGGATTCCGCGACGTCCGTCGCATCTTCAGATGCTGCTACAGGGATGCGGTAGACAATCGCGATGTACTTCACATTCTGCTCACGCGCGACAGGGGCACCGCCGAGCGGTTTCGCCGGGTGCCGGCTGGGCAGGTTCTGCTCGGCACCGGGTGTCGTCAGGGCATATGTCGCGCGTTGTCGCCGTCACTGGGCATAGCCTTGCCCGGCACGCGGATGCAGTTCAAGCGGAAAAGGTTTGCATGACCAACGGGAGATCCGATGGCAGATGAAACTGGCCAGCATGCAGCGAACCGCAGGACGCTCACTGACACGGAGATCGCATGTTCCCACGCCTGGCCAGTTTCCTCATCCTGGGCCTGTGCAGCAGCGGCGCCTTCGCTGCCGACGCCACCTACCGCCCCAGCTTCCATCCCGACCAGCTGAAGGGCCCGCCTGCCGGGCGCCCGAACGAAGTGCTGGTACTGGGCACCCCCCACTTGTCCGGCCTGCCCAAGTCCTTCCAGCCCGCCTTGCTTGAACCGTTGCTGCAGCGACTGGTCGCCTGGAAGCCCGAGCTGATCGCCACCGAAGACCTGTCAGGCCTGCAGTGCGATTTCATGCGTCGCTACCCGGCACGCTATGCGGAGAGCGTGGCCACCTACTGCTTCGACACCACCGCTGCGCAGGCTGCGACCGGACTGGACGTGCCTACGGCGAACACCCAGGCCGAGCACCTGCTTGCGACCTGGCCGGACGAGCCGACGCCCGCCCAGCGTCGTCGGCTCGCAGCATTGTTCCTGGCAGCGGGTGAACGCGGCTCGGCGCAGGTGCAGTGGCTGCGCCTGCCTGCGTCCGAGCGCAAAGGCGGTGATGGACTGACACCTGCCTTGGTCGAGATCCTCGAAAAAGGCCTGGTTCGCCGCAATGAAACCCACCTGATCGCCGCCGAGGTCGCCGCCCGCCTCGGGCAGGAACGCCTGTGGGCCGTGGACGACCACACGGCCGATTCGCCCACGCCCGCCGAGGATGAAGCGGCGGCCAGCGCGGCCATCACCGGTGCCTGGAACAATACGCACTCGCGCGCGCGGCGGGAGGCCGATGAACGCCTCGTGGCCGATCTGGACAAGCCCGGCGGTGTCATGGCGCTGTATCGGGACTACAACAGCCCGGCGGCGGCGATGGCCGCCTACCAGAGCGACTTCGGCGCGACGCTCGTCGAGCCGTCCTCCAAGGCGTTCGGCCGGATGTACGTCGGTTACTGGGAAACCCGCAACCTGCGCATGGTCGCCAACATCCGCGACGTGCTGAGCCAGCATCCTGGCAGACGCATGCTGGCCATCGTGGGTGCCTCGCACAAGGGCTACTACGAGGCCTACCTCAATCAGATGCATGACGTGCGGCTGGTCAGTGCGGACACGGTATTGCGTTGACGGGAACAGGTGCCGGCCATGCGCCGGCACTATCCTGCAAGACCCGATTCGCAGGTGCCGACATGCTGAAAGTGATCGCCGAGGATTTCATCCATTTCGATGCGGTGGACACCGTGCTTCCCCTGTACCGGGAGCTGGTGGCGTGCACGCTGCGCGAGCCGCGCTGCCTCGGCTATGAACTGTTCGTCGACCAGAAGGATCCGGGCCACTTCATCTTCATCGAGCTGTGGCCCGACCGCGCCGCGCTCGACCTGCACTGTGCCAGCGAACACTTCCAGCGCCTGGTGCCACAGATCAATGCCTTCCAGTGTGCGCCGTGCCGGTTCCTGCTGATGGATGCCGTACGGGTGTAGTGCCTGCAGCGGGATGCACATGATCGCTGCGGCCATGCCGCCACAGCAACAGGCAGGCCGCAACCGTGCAGGACAGGCTCAGGACCAGCAGCGCGACTGCACCTTGCTGCAACACGGGCAACAACGCCCTTGCGTGCAGGTCGCCGCGCAGCTGTTCGGCGCGTAGACAGGCGGCCAGCGCCAGGCACCAGCCGATCAGGGCCGGAATGAACTTGCGTACCGCAACCGGGTTCCAGGCATTCATGGAGGTTACCTGCGTGAGTGGAGTGCGCGCAGTATTCGCGCGCGTCCTCTCACAGGCTGAGATCAGTCCTCCGCGGCGTCGGGATCGTCACCCGGAAGCTGGGACAACTCGCCCTGCACCTGCACGTTGTTGCGCCCCATCGCCTTGGCCCGGTAGCACTGGGCATCGGCCGCAGCCACCGCCTGGTCCACGCTCATGCCGCCGGCCAGCGGCGCGATACCGATGCTGGCACCGATCCGCAGCCGGTCCTGGTCCCACGGAATGGACAGCGCGGCCAGGGTGTGCAGCAGCTCGCCCCCGATGCGGGCCGCACGCCGCGGCGTGCAACCGGACAGGATGACCGCGAATTCGTCACCGCCCAACCGCGCCACCACGTCCGAATCGCGCACGCCATGGCGCAGCACGCTGGCCACCGCCCACAGCACGGCATCGCCGGCCAGATGGCCCCAGGTGTCGTTGACCGGCTTGAAGCGGTCCAGATCGATGTACATCAGCGAGGCAGCCTGGCCGGTGCGCTCCACGCGGGTGATCGCCTGCTGCAGGTGTACCTCGAAACCGCGGCGGTTGCTCAGTTCGGTGAGCGGATCGATCTCGGCCAGGTGGCGGGCTTCGCGCTGGCGTGCCCGCTGCTGGGTGTCGTCGCGCAGCACCCACACCGCGCCGCGCACGTGGCCTTCGTCATCGCGCAGCCAGGCGCGGGTCAGGTCCACCGGCACCGTTGCCGTGCCCAGGCGCAGCAGCAGGTCGGCGTGCAGGTCCACCGCGTTGCTCTCCGGGTCCAGCAGCACCGTCACATCCAGTACCGAACCGGGCGCGTACTCGGTGGTCAGCGCCAGGACGTCCTGAACCTTGTGCCCGGCCAGCGACAATGCGCCATCACCGGCCAGGGTGCGCACCGCAGCCGCGTTGGCGTAGTCGATGCGGCCATCAAGGCTGACGCTGAGCACCAGGTCGGCCACCGCATCCAGCGTGATTCGGCTGCGTTGTTCACTCTCGAACAGGCGCTGCTCGCTGCTGCGCTGGGCGGTGATGTCCTGGATCTGCGACACGAAATGCAGCGGTTCGCCATGCTCGTTGCGCACCAGCGACACCGACAGCCGCGCCCAGATGATGCGGCCGTCGCGGTCGAGGTAGCGCTTTTCCAGGTGATAGTGGCTGCGTCGCCCGGCCAACAGGTCCTGTACCAGGGCCAGGTCGGTCTGCAGGTCATCGGGATGGGTCAGGCGCTGGAAATCGACCTGCAGCAGCTCTTCTCGCGGGTAGCCCAGTATCCGGCACAGCGCGTCGTTGACATCCAGCCAGCGTCCTTCCAGCGACACCAGTGCCATGCCCAGTGCGGCGGAGGTGAACGCGCCAGCGAACTTCTCTGCCGAAAGTCGTGCTTCGGCGCGTGCCTGCAGGATCTCGGTAATGTCGATGGCCATGCCGACGTAGCCGATGCGCGTTCCATCGGCACTCTCCATGCGGCTGATCGACAGGCGTACCTGGCGTGACTGGCCATCCTTGCGCAGCAGCGTCCACTGCCGCGAGTAGGTCTGCCCGTCGGCACGCGCGCTCAGCGCCTCGAACACGCCGGGAAGATTGCCATCAGCATCGGCCAGCGGCTGCAACCACGCTTTCAGTTCGGCTGGATCGTGGAAGGCGTCGAGCCGGCGCTGGCCGACCACCTCCGCCGCGCTGTAGCCCAGCAGGCGCTCCGCCCCCGTGTTGAACAGGGTGATGGTGCCATCGGTATCGGTGGCGATCACCGCCACCTCATCGGACGCATCGACCACAGCCTGCAGGCGTTGCCGGGTCTCGGCCGCGTCCTGCCTTGCCTGCTGCAGCTCGGTGACATCGGCATGGGCACCGGCCATCCACAGCGGCTTGCCCTGCCCGTCCCATTCAAAGACCCGGCCACGGTCCTGGATCCAGATCCACTGGCCGTTCCTGTGGCGCATGCGCAGCAGGCAGGCGTAGTTGTCGCTGCGCCCTTCGAAATGGTCGTCCAGCGCTGCATCGGACAGCGCAATGTCATCGGGATGGACCAGCTTCAGGAACGTCTTCTGGCAGATCGGTTCCAGCTCATCCAGGCGATAACCGACAATCTCGGCCCAGCGCGCATTGACCCGCATCTCGCCGGTCTGCACGTTCCATTCCCAGGTACCCGCAGCGGTACCGTCGATGATCATCGCCAGCCGGCGACGCTCTTCAGCCAACGCCTGCAGGCGGCGCTCCAGCAGTCCATTGCCGTGGGTGCCCTGGCCCGGCATCACTCCGGTCCCCTGCCGGCACGGGCAGGCGCCGACCGCAGCGAAGCACTGCGGCCTGCAACGAAGACGGCGGGTCGTGCTGGCGTCATGGTCCTCCCCAGCGACAGCGGGGAGGCCAAACGCCCCCCTCAGGCGCAAGTGTGCGCAATCACGGGGAAAACCGACAAGCCCCCCGCCCCGGATCAACCGTGACGGGGGGCACGATCCTCAGCTGCGCTTGGCCCGGGCAAAGGCTTCGGCCAGGGCATTGTTGGCCGGCGGCGCAGACTGGGCCGGACGGCCGCCAGCGCCCTGGCCGCGGTTCGGTCCACGGTTCTGGCCGCCAGCGTCACGGCGCGGCCCTTGGCCCTGGCCCCGCTCATCGCGCTGGCCCGGGCGGCTGGTGGCCTGGCCCGGGGTATCGTCCAGGCGCCGGGTCAGGGCGATGCGCTTGCGCGCCACGTCCACCTCCAGCACCTTCACCTTGACGATGTCACCGGCCTTGACCACGTCGCGCGGGTCCTTCACGAAGGTATCGGAGAGCGCCGAGATGTGGATCAGGCCGTCCTGGTGCACGCCGATATCGACAAAGGCCCCGAAGGCGGCCACGTTGCTGACCACGCCCTCCAGCACCATGCCCTCGCGCAGGTCCTTGATGTCCTCGACGCCCTCGGCGAAGCGCGCCGCCTTGAACTCCGGGCGCGGGTCGCGGCCCGGCTTTTCCAGTTCCTTCAGGATGTCGCGCACGGTCGGGACGCCAAAGGTGTCGTCGGTGAACTGTTCTGCCTTCAGGCCACGCAGGAAGCTGCCGTCACCGATCAGCGCCTTGATCGGGCGCGCGGTGCTGGCCACGATGCGCTCAACCACCGGATAGGCTTCGGGGTGTACCGCCGAGGCGTCCAGCGGCTGGTCGCCATCGGCGATGCGCAGGAAGCCGGCGCACTGCTCGAAGGTCTTCTCGCCCAGGCGCGCGACCTTCAGCAGGTCCTTGCGGCGCTTGAACGGGCCGTTGTCGTCGCGATGGCGCACGATGTTCTCGGCCACCGTGGCCGACAGGCCGGACACCCGGGACAGCAGCGCGGCCGAGGCGGTGTTGACATACACGCCGACCGCGTTCACGCAGTCCTCCACGCGCGCGTCCAGCGCCCGCGCCAGGCGGTACTGGTCCACGTCGTGCTGGTACTGGCCGACACCGATCGCCTTGGGTTCGATCTTGACCAGTTCGGCCAGCGGGTCCTGCAGGCGACGAGCGATCGATACCGCGCCACGCAGCGACACGTCCAGCCCCGGGAACTCCTTGGCCGCGAACTCGGAGGCCGAGTACACCGAGGCGCCCGCCTCGCTGACCACGACCTTCTGCAGCTTCGGGTTGGCGGCAGCCTTGATCGCTTCGCCGGCCAGCTTGTCGGTTTCGCGGCTGGCGGTGCCATTGCCGATCGCGATCAGCTCCACGTTGTGCTTGGCGCACAGCTGCTTGATCGTCTGCACCGACTGGTCCCACTGGCGACGTGGCTCATGCGGGTAGATGGTGTCGGTGGCGACCAGCTTGCCTGTGGCATCGACCACGGCGATCTTGCAGCCGGTACGGATGCCAGGGTCCAGGCCCAGCACAGTCTTCGGGCCGGCCGGTGCGGCCAGCAGCAGGTCCTTCAGGTTGTCGCCGAACACCGCGATGGCTTCGGCTTCGGCCTTTTCGCGGGCCTGGTTGAACAGGTCCAGCAGAAGATGGGTGTGCAGCTTGGCGCGCCAGGTCAGGCGGCAGGCATCCAGCAGCCAGCGGTCGGCGGCACGCCCCCGGTCGGCGATGCCGGCCTTGCGTGCCACCCGACCCTCGGCGTACTGGTGGCCCGCTTCGGCATCGCTGCCCGGGTCCAGTTCCAGGAACAGGATCTCTTCGCGGCGCGCGCGGAACAGCGCCAGCAACCGGTGCGAGGGAATCTTCGCCAGAGATTCGGCATGTTCGAAATAGTCGCGGTACTTGGCGCCTTCGGTTTCCTTGCCCTCGGCCACGCGGGCACGGATCACGCCGGTCTCGCCCAGCCAGGTGCGCAGCTCGCCAACCAACGCGGCATCTTCGCCCCAGCGCTCCATCAGGATCGCGCGGGCGCCTTCCAGCGCGGCCTTGGTGTCGGCCACACCCTTGTCGGTATCGACGAAGGTGGCCGCGAACGTCTGCGGGTCCTGCGTCGGATCGGCCAGCAGGCCATCGGCCAGCGGCTCCAGACCGGCCTCGCGGGCGATCTGGGCGCGGGTACGGCGCTTGGGCTTGTAAGGCAGGTACAGGTCTTCCAGCCGGCTCTTGGTATCGGCGGCCAGGATGTCATTGCGCAGCTCGTCGCTGAGCTTGCCCTGCTCGCCGATACTGGCCAGCACCGCCGCACGGCGGTCCTCCAGCTCGCGCAGGTAGGTCAGCCGGGTTTCCAGGTTGCGCAGCTGGGTGTCGTCCAGGCCACCGGTCACTTCCTTGCGGTAGCGCGCGATGAACGGAACGCTGGCGCCCTCGTCGAGCAGGCCGACGGCGGCGCGTACCTGGGCGGACTGGGCACCGATCTCGTCGGCGATGGTCTGGGCGATCTGCTGGGCGAGCGCGCTCTGGGCGTTCTTGGCGTCGTGCATTGCTTCAGGTCTGAGCCGCGTTACGGGAAGACCCCATTCTGGCAACCGACGACGGAGCCGGACAAGGCATTGACAGGGGACGAGGTACAGCGGCGTAGCCGGAGTGGACGCCGGCATCCTGGCAAAGAGCGGGCCCGGACTGGCCCGGGGCTGGGATGCCGGCGCGGGCGCGCGATGGTGGGCGCGCCCTGCCGCGTGTTGCGTAGGTCAGCGGTAGTGGCGGGCGGCGCGCTGCATGACGATCTCGTCACGCATGCCTTCCAGGGCCATCAGGCGGACCTTGCCGACACCCTGCAGTTCCATGAACCGCTCCGTGTAGAACTCCGGCCCCAGCGCGGTGTCGGCGCGGGATTTGCTGAAGCCGTAGGGCACCACGCCCTTCTCGCCATCCTTGCTACCACCGACATAAAGAACGATTGCCATGTGATGTATTCCTCCAAATTGCTACTGCGTACTGCACTCGATGAGCGATGCTGCGAGCTCATCGGGGGAGAGCTTACCGCGTCGAACCTGACTGGAACGTCACGAAGGCTAATGACGATCGGTTGCATGCAGATGACTGCGGGATCGCAGCAGAATGCTTACGGATCTTTAACTTCCGGCTAACGAATCCAGGGCCGTTCCCGCCGACGGCGAAGCCCTCGTGGGTGGTCGCGAAATGCGCTTCATGTGAGTAGGTCGGTCGGGGTGGGTTCGCGGGACACGCCGTAAACCCGTTCCATGGGGGCTCGATGGCGCCATCCATGGCGCCAACGGTCCCGCGAACCCACCCCGACCGGCCCCGGACAGTTTTTCGGGCACGTTCACCCACGGAAGAGAAAAAATGAAGATCAAAAGCAAAAACAGCTTGGCTGGCCGCTTTTTGTAGAGCCGAGCCCACGCTCGGCTGCTTTCCGGCCAGTCCGCGAAGCCGAGCGCAGGCTCGGCTCTACACGAGCAAGCGCAGCGCGCGACCCGCTTCTGCTGTTCTTTATCTCTTCCGTGGCTGGACGCGCACGGAATCTGTCAGCGGCCGGGTGGGTGGGGGTGGCGGGGTATCCGCGGCATGGGTCGGGCGCATGCGCCCGACGGGTTGGGCAGGACGCCCAACCCCGGTCTTGCCGTGTGCGCAGGACAGCGCACACGTGCAAGCCGCGGCCAAGCCCCCATGGATGGGTTCACGGCGTCCGCGCTGGCCCCACCCACCCGGCCAGCCCCTAGGAAGCAGGCATTCCGCGACCAAGCCACGAGGGGCTGCGCCGTTGGCTGGAAACTACGGCCACCAGCCGTGCCCGAACCGGGCGAAATGATCGGCCGCCCGCTCGAACGGATTGCGCGCACTCACCCCGCCACACAGCAGGTACACCGGCAGGTACAGCGGCCCCAGCACCATGTACTGGTAGACATGCGCACGCTCATGGTCGTCCAGCCGGATCAGCGGCTCCACGCCCCACCCCGCCTGATGCGCGTAGGTCCGGCAGGAAATGCCAAGATCGTGGCCCGTGTGCAGGATCACATTGCCCAAGGTGATCGCCCCACCCGGCCCCCACGGCCAGCGGTCGAACACCAGCGCGCAGTCACCCCGGCTCCAGCGCAATGTCGCGCCGCCGAGCATGCCGGCCAGCCCACCCATCAGGCCGATCAGGGTGTTGGGCAGGGTCCACACCGCGCCCAGCACCTGCAGCGCGCGCAGCCAGATCGGCCAAGGCCGGGAGGCGGTGTTCAATCGGCCTCGTTCGGCATCAGCAGCCACAGGATCAGGTAGACCAGGATGCCGGGGAAGGCCGCCGAGGCCAGCGACAGCAGCACGTAGACCACCCGCAGGAGGGTGGCATTCCAGCCGAAGCGATGGGCAATGCCACCCATCACGCCGGCGATCATGCGGTCGTTCAATGAACGCGACAGTGTCTTGGGCGTGGTGTTCATGGCGGCGGCTCCGGGCAACGGACAGGGCAGTCGAGCGTGGCTCGACTCTACACCCTGCCCATGTCTACGGCGTGCGGTGACGCAGCGCCTGCAGGCGCGCACCGAACCAGGCGGCTGCGGTCTGTTCAGGCTGCCCCGGGCACTGGATGCGATAGGGTTTGCCGCTCATGCTGCTCTGGCTGGCGGCGCGCTCGATGAACTGCTCGGCGCTGTCCACCATGTCCTTCTTCAGCAGATAGTCGTACTTGCGCTGCAGATGCGCGCGCGCATCGCCGCCGTCGTACCAGCTGCCATTGCGCTGGAACCGGCACTGGGAGCCGTCCAGGCTGGCGATCAACTGGGCGATCTCCCGCCGTGCATCCGCACCGGGTGCGGCCTGGGCAAGGGGCGCTGCCAGCAGTACCGCAAGAATCAACAAAATCCGGTACGTCATCATCCCTCCAAGTCAGTCGAGCAGGGCTCGACTCTACAGGTCGCGCGCCTTCAGCCAACCATCGATCGTGGCCGGCACTTCGCGCTGCGCGCGCCCGGACACGTAGATGCCGATATGGCCACCGCGGAAGCTGGACTCGGTGTAGTCGTCCGTGCCCAGGCGCCCGCGCATCGCGCGCGAGGCGTCCGGCGGCACCAGATGATCCTGCTCGGCGTAGATGTTCAGCACCGGCAGCGTCACCTGCGACAGGTCCACTGCTTCCTCGCCGATCCTTACCGTGCCCTTCATCAGGCCATTGGCCTGGTAGAACTGCTTGATGAAATCGCGGAACGCCTCGCCCGCCAGGTCCGGCGAATCGAAGATCCACTTCTCCATGCGCAGGAAGTCCTCCAGCGCCGCGTTGTCATCGAGGATGTCGAGCAGGCCGACGTACTTCTGCACGTTCAGGCGGAACGGCTTGAGCATCAGGTAGCTGGCGTTCATCAGGTCGGCCGGGATGTTGCCCAGCGTATCGACCAGCAGGTCCACGTCCACCTGCCGCGCCCAGTGCGAGAGCATGTTGTCGGCGGTCTGGAAATCGACCGGGGTGACCATGGTGATCAGCTTGCCCAGCTTCTGTTGGCGCAACGCTGCGTAGCAGAGTGCGAACACGCCGCCTTGGCAGATGCCGAGCAGGTCGACCGGGCCACCACTGCGCACGCGCAGCGCATCGACCGCTCCGTCGATGTAGCGCAGCAGGTAGTCCTCCAGGGTCTGGAAGCGTTCGGACCGGTCCGGGTAGCCCCAGTCCAGCACGTACACGTCCTGGCCCAGCGCCAGCAGCTTCTGCACCAGCGAACGGTCGGCCTGCAGGTCGACCATGTACGGCCGGTTGACCAGCGCGTAGACGATCAGCAGCGGCGTGCGCCGGGTCGGCGCCTGCTCACCGACGAAGCGATACAGCACCACCTTGCCGTCGCGCCAGACTTCCTCGCGCGCGGTCACGCCATAGTCCACGTCTTCCACCTGCGGCAGCAGCTTCAGCCCTTCCATCAGCTTGCGCTGCATGGCCAGGCTCTCCTGCATCAGGTCATCGGCGTTGAAGCCCAATGGTCCCTTCATCGGTCACGCGCCCCAGCGCGAGGTGCGGCCTTCTTCGCAGATGTCTTCTTTGCAGATGTCCTCTTCGCAGGCGCCTTCTTTGCCGGCGCGGCCTTCTTCGCGGCCTTGCGCGCAGTTGGCTTCACCTTCGCCGGCGCCGGCTGCGCCACCGGATCGACCTCAGCGGTTCCAGCCAGCACAGCCACCTGCGCCTGCAGGCGGCGCAGGCTGCGCTCCAGCTCGGCGATGCGGCGGTGTGCGGCATCCATCTCGCTCCGGGTCGGCAGGCCGATCCGTTCACTCATCTGTTCCACCTCCCGCTGCAGGCCGGCGCGCAGGCGCATCTGCGCGTTGCCCAGCGAGGCGTACACCTGCTGGAACGGTTCGGACATGGCGACCTTGGCGTAGGCCTCCTCGGCAACTTCGATCCACAGGTCGAACATCGCGCGGGCGCTGGTCAGCTGGCTGCCGGGCTGTTCGTGCTCGGCCAGGCGCTGCTCGAACAGCGCAAAGGCTTCGTCCAGTGCCTGCTTGATCTGATCGACATAGGCGCGCGAATGCTGCTGGTATTCCTCCTGCGCACGCAGCAGGGCCAGCCAGCGCGCCTGGTGCTCGCGGCCGGGGCCGAATGCCGGGCTCTGCAGCCACGGGCCCGCCTGCAGCTGGAACTGCTGCAGCCAGGCGGCGAATTCGGGTATCGCGGCGCCGGCGTGCGTGCTGCCACGGGCGCCCTGCAGCATCCACTGGAGCATGCCGTCGCCCTGCCCCTGCACCGCCTCGCGCCAGGCCTGGGCAACATCGGCACTGCTGGCGTCGCGGCCCGCAAACCGTGCGGCGACCTCCTGCATGGTGCCGTACCAGCTGCCCGCCTGTTCGCGGAACCGGCGCACGGCATCTTCCCGCGCGCCCTGCGCCTGCTCGGGCAACAGCTGGCCCCACCAGTCGAACAACCGCTGCCAACTGCCGGGATCGTCACCGGCGGGTGCGCCGGGCGTGCTCGCATGGCGCAGGGCATCGCCCCAGGCGCCGAAATACTGCCGGGCCAGGGTTTCGAAATCGCTGCTGCCGGTGTCGTGGGCCGAGCTGGTCATCGCAGGCCTCCGCAGGGCTGGCTCATGGCTTGGGAATACGCAGGGTCTTGCTGATCATCAGCGACCCGGACAGGGCGAACAACAGCACCATCGGGTGCAGCTGCCACGGGCCGATCTGCCACTGGCCGAACCAGATGTTCTGGCCGATGGCATCGGTGCCGGCGGCAATCGCCAGTACGATCACCAGCACCAGGCTGGTCGGGATCGGGGTGCCCTCGAAATACGTGACCTTGCCCTCGTCGCCGGCGAGCGCCTCGGCAGTGACGTTGTAGCGTGCCAGGCGGCTGACGCCGCAGCAGACGAAGTAGCTCAGCACCAGCCAGTCCCATCCGCCCTGCATGCCGCAGGCATAGGCCAGCGCCGCCGGCGCCACGCCGAAGGAGATCACGTCGGACAGCGAGTCCAGCTCGCGGCCCAGGGTGGAGCTGGACTTGCGCCAGCGCGCGATGCGCCCGTCGAGGGCGTCGAAGATGAAGGCCAGCGGGATCAGCGCCATGCCGAACAGCAGATAGCCGCGCTCGCCGTCCTGCAGGAAGCGCATCGCGGCAAAGACCGCACCGGTGCCGCAGAAAGCATTGGCCAGGGTGAACCAGTCGGCCAGCTGGAATTCGCGCAGCATCGAGAAGTGACGTTTCATGGGGTCTCACGGAGCATCAAGGCCCACAGGTTACCGCGAGCGCCGCCGCTGGCGACAGCGCTGGCGCGGCCGATCCTTCACCACCCCCTCACCCGTCGTCACCGGCGGTGAATTTTTCGCCACCCATCTTGACAGCCTAGGGGGGTGGCGCCTGTCGGGGCTTATCCACAAAGTTGCCCACGCGTAATCCACACCCCCTGTGGACAACCAGATCTCACCGACTGCGACGGTGGACATTTCCTCATCACTCTTCCGCGGGGTTTCCCTACTTCCCAAGCCGCAGAGTCGGCGCTATGGTCACCGGCGGGCCCGCCGCCGCCGCGTCCGATTCCTGGTGACGGGCGGCGATGATGCCGGATGCTTCCACCTGCCGCTGGCGCAGCGGCCCTGAAGTGGTAGAGCCGGCCGCTCGCCGGCTGCCCCGACCGTTCAGCGTTGCCGGCCAGCGGCCGGCACTACCCAGCCTGCACCCGCCGCCAGCGCTCGAAACAGAACACCTGCATCACCAGCATCGCCAGCAACCCCAGCGGCCACGCCCACCACACGCCGGCCAGCCCATGCCGCGCCTGCAACCACATCGCCAGCGGCAGCTCCAGCAGCAATACCGCGGTCATGCCCAGCAGCGCTGGCCGCCATACCGTGCCGCTGCCGCGCATCACCCCTACCAGCACGGTGCTGCCGCCCATCGCCAGCACGCCCCATGCCACCGTGCGCAACTGCAGCGTGGCCAGTTCATGCGCTTCGGCAGCCACCAGGATCAGGCCGGTCAGCCAGGGCGCAAGCGCCATCACCAGCAGCACCACTGCACTCAGCATCGCCAGTCCAAGCAGCACGCCGGTGCGGGCGATGCCGGGCAGCCGTGCCGTACGCCCCGCGCCCATCGCATGCGCCGCAAGGATGGTGGCGGTAATGCCCAGTGACATGGCCGGCAGCTGCACCCAGCTCATCAACTGGTTGACCGCACCGTAGGCCGCCGTGGCCGTGTAGCCGTAGCGGTTGATCCAGCCCAGCAATACGATCTCGGCAATGGCCAGGCTGAGCATCTGCAGCGAAGACGGTACGCCGATGCGCAGCATCGCGCGGATGAGCGCGCCATCGAAACGGATGGCACGCAACTGCTCGTGCCCTGGCGCCAGGGGATGTCCTACCCGATGCCAGCGCCACAGCAACCAGCCCAGGGCCAACAATGAGGCAAACGCCGCCGATACAGCCGCACTGGCCGACCCCAGCCGCGGCAGGCCGGTCCAGCCCAGGATCAGCAGCGGCGTGCACAGCAGGCCGACCACCGTGGCCAGCAGCAGCGCCTGCAGCGGCGTCTTTGCATCGCCCACTGCGCGGCTCACGGCAGTGGCCAGCCACAGCAGGAAGAACACCGGAGCCGCCAGCAACAGCACGCGCGCGTACACGATGGACTCGCCGAGGATCGCTGCCGGCGTGCCCAGTGCCGCCAGCAGCTGTGGCGCGAAACCGCCGCCCAGGGCCATCACCAGCACCGACAACAGCAGGATCAGCGCCACCGCGCTGCCGGCCACCGCGCGCGCCTGTTGCGGGCGGCCCGCGCCCCAGGCCTGGCCGATCAGCACCATCGCGCCCGTGGCCAGGCCCATCACCAGGGCCAGCAGCAGGAAAAAGACCGGGAAGAACGCCGCGGCCGCAGCCACCGCCTGTGTGCCAAGCAGGTGGCCGAGATAGATGTTGTCCAGCGTGCCTGCGGCCAGCTGCAACGCATTGGTCAGCAGCATCGGCAGCAGCAGCGTCAGGTAGGTGCGCCACAGCGGGGGTGCTGCCGGAGGTGTCGGATGTACAGGGGGGCTCATGGGATTCTCTGGGCAAGGCGCCGCCCTGCCCGGCGTTTCCGCCAGCAAAGCAAGCACAGGGGAAGCGGGCCGCGGCCCGCGATCAGATGACGCCGTCGCTCAGCAACGGCGCGATGGCTCAGCCGTCAGCGTCTTCGAACGCCAGCCGCAGGGCGTGGTCGCGCACATCCCTGGGCCAGGAATGCAGCGCTGCTTCCAGGCCCGCGCGGTCATGCGCGAACAGCACCCGAATGGCCTCCTCGAAGCCCGGCAGGTCACCGGCGATGGCCTGCAGGAAGTGATAGGTACGCTCGCTGTGGCGGCGCTGCCGATCCTCGTCGGCACCGGCACGGCTGGCCGCTTCCACCAGCCTGCGCAGCACCACCGAGGCCCCACCCGGCTGTTCGGCCAACCACGCCCAATGCCGCGGCAGCAGCGTCACTTCGCGGGCGACCACGCCCAGTCTGGGGCGGCCACGGCCACGCGGGGTTGCGGGCGCCTCTCCGGTAGTGACGTCGGCACCCGCCTCCACGGCGGAGGGAAACGCTTCGGTCACCCGCGCCAGCAGCTCTGTGTCGCTGCCGCGCGTGTCGAAATCGCGGGTTCGCCCGCTGGCGTTGTCGAACACCAGCAGCGGACCGGCTGCATTGTCGGCACGCAGTTGTTTCAACGCCAGCGCTGCCACTTCCGGGGTACCGGAAGCGACCAGGCGATGGCCGTCGAAACAGCTGAAGGGAGGAAGTCGGGACACAGGCATGGCAATGGCATCAGAGGCGATGCGTGAATATTGCCCGGGTAATTTCACCGAGTCAATATTGTCCGGGTATTAATTTGCCAGAAGAGCGTGCCAACCAAGGTTGGCACCCACCCGATTCGTCACCTCACAGCCGGCTGTAGGACCAACTGACCATGCGGCCGTCCTTGTACGGCATCACGCCGTGGAACGGGCGCGGGTCGGCGTCGAATACCAGCGGCAGGAAGTTGCGGTCGCCCTCCCACATCGGCAGCGTGTCCAGCTTGTCCAGGTCCACCCACTCCAGCGTGCCTTCATGGTTGCCGCCGTGCGGGGTGCCTTCGAAAGTATCGATGACGAACACGAAGCCCAGCCAGTCTTCACCGTGCTTGCCGAAGCCCGGCCAGCTGAGGGTGCCGCGCAGGCGCATGCCGGTGCAGTCGATGCCGGCTTCCTCGGCGATCTCGCGACGCATGCTGGCTGCCACGTCCTCGTCCGCTTCGATCTTGCCGCCCAGCCCGTTGTACTTGCCCAGGTGGTGGTCACCCGGACGGGTGTTGCGGTGGATCATCAGCACCTGGCGACGATCAGGCGACAGCACGTAGCCCAGGGTGGCGACGATCGGGGTGTACGGCATGGGCGGCATCCAGCGGCGGGTCAGCCGTGGATTATGGCCGATCAGCGCACCAGCGACAGGCGGCGCTCGGCGGGTGTGCCTGCGCCATCGGGATCGCGGCGCAGGGTGGCCACGCCGTGACCGCGCTCAGCCAGGTATTCCAGCCACTTGCCGAGGAAGGTGTTCATCCGCATGCGGTGGCTGATCAGCTCGGCCGGCGGCGGGTACAGGCCCATCGTGTCCTGCCAGCGGCGGCCGACGTAGCAATGGGTGGTCTCGGCCTGGCGTGCGTCACGGTAAAGACGCACATACGCCGAGGGATCCGGCTCACCGGTGACCGGGTCAGCCAGGTCGTAGGTCAGGCGCAGCTCCACCGTGTAGCGGTGGCACTCGATCACGTCCAGGCGTACGTCCAGGCCGTCGCCGATCGAGGAAATGTAGCTGCCCGCCACCAATCCGGCCGGTTCGAACAGGCGCACCAGATGGCGGTAGTTCTCCGCGTACAGGCCCATGAGCCAGCTCAACCGGCTCAGGCGGGGAATACGTTCGGTGCGGGGCGAGGCTTGGGCCATGGGTCGATCCTACACGTTGGTGCTTCAACGTGGGGGCGCCTCAAGCCACAGCCAACCCGACAACGACGATCCCCGTGTAGAGCCGAGCCCATGCTCGGCTGCTGTTCGGGAAGAACCCGGCGGCCCAGCCGAGCGTGGGCTCGGCTCTACAGGGCGAAGTGCGGCGCGCCGGAAAGGCTCAATACAGCTCGCGCTGCAGCCCCAGCGTGGCCAGCACCTTGCTGGAAATCTCCTCGATCGAGGTATGCGTGGTGCTCAGGGTCGGGATCCGCTCCATGCGGAACATGGTCTCGGCCGCAGCCACCTCGCGCTTGCAGGTCTCCAGGTTGGCGTAGCGCGAGTTCGGACGGCGCTCCTGGCGGATCTGCTGCAGCCGGTCCGGATCGATGGTCAGGCCGAACAGCTTGCGCCGGTAATTGCGCAGTCGCGGCGGCAGGCGATCGCTTTCCAGGTCTTCGTCGGTCAGCGGGTAGTTGGCCGCGCGTACCCCGTAATGCAGGGCCAGGTAGATGCAGGTCGGCGTCTTGCCCGCGCGCGACACCGCCACCAGGATCACGTCGGCATCGTCGTAGTTCACCGCGATACCGTCGTCATGCGTCAGGGCGAAGTTCATCGCGTTGATGCGACGGTGGTAGGTATCGAAATCGACCATGCCGTGGGCCTGGCCGACCCGGGCCAGGCGCGGGCTGGCCAGTTCACGCTCCAGCGGCTCGATGAACGGCGCGAACACATCCAGCATCAGCGCCCCGCTGTCGGCCAGGATCAGGCTCAGGCTCTGGTCCACGCAGGAGTTCACCACGATCGGCCGGACCTGGTAGCGCTCCCCTGCCGCCTGGATCCGGGCACAGGCTTCACGCGCTTTTTCGGGGTCGTCGACAAACGACATGCGGTCGGTAATGAAGCTGAACCCGGAGAACTGGGTCAGCAGGCTATGCCCAATGGTTTCAGCGGTGATACCGGTTCCATCGGAAACGTAGAACACCGGACGGATGGTCGACATGCGCGCTTTTACCCCCTACGAAGCTTAAAAAGGCCGCCAGCACAAGCTTGTGCCGACGGTGCTCTGCCCGGCATCATATCGGCTTCTTCCTACGGACGCGGCCACTCAGCCCGCCTCGGGCGATGGCCAAACGGAGCATCGCGCTTGAACGAGAACATCCTGTGGTTGCACGAACTGCGTCTGGCCGATCTGGCCCGCGTAGGCGGCAAGAATTCGTCGCTGGGCGAGATGATCGGCAACCTGGCCGGTCTGGGCGTTTCGGTGCCGGGCGGTTATGCCACCACCGCTGAAGCCTTCAAGGACTTCATTGCGCACAACGATCTGTCCAAGCGCATCTTCGACAGGCTGGCCACGCTGGACGTCGAGGACGTCAACGCGCTGACCGCCGCCGGCAAGGAAATCCGCAGCTGGGTGATCGATGCGCCGCTGCAGCCGCAGCTGGATCAGGACATCCGCACCGCCTACGCCAAGCTGAGCGCCGACAACGGCGGCGGCGACGTGGCCGTGGCCGTGCGTTCCTCGGCCACCGCCGAGGATCTGCCGGATGCGTCCTTCGCCGGCCAGCAGGAAACCTTCCTCAACGTCACCGGTGCCGACGACGTCGTGCACAAGGTCAAGGAAGTGTTCGCCTCGCTGTACAACGACCGCGCCATCGCCTACCGCGTGCACCACGGCTTCAAGCATGAGGACGTGTTCCTGTCCGCCGGCGTGCAGCTGATGGTGCGTTCGGGCGTCGGTTCGTCCGGCGTGCTGTTCACCCTGGACACCGAGTCCGGCTTCCGCGACGTGGTGTTCGTCACCTCTTCGTTCGGCCTGGGCGAAATGGTCGTGCAGGGCGCGGTCAATCCCGACGAGTACTACGTCTACAAGCCCACCCTGCAGGCCGGCAAGCCGGCGATCCTGCGCCGCTCGCTCGGCAGCAAGGCGATCCGCATGGTGTATTCGGATGTTCCGGGTGAGCGCGTCAAGATCGAAGATACCCCGGTCGAACTGCGCAACACCTTCTCGATCAGCGACGAGGACGTGCAGGAACTGTCCAAGCAGGCGCTGGTCATCGAAAAGCACTACGGCCGCCCGATGGACATCGAGTGGGCCAAGGACGGCGTCAGCGGCAAGCTGTTCATCGTGCAGGCGCGCCCGGAAACGGTGAAGTCGCGCAGCCACGCCACCCAGATCGAGCGCTTCGCGCTGACCGAAAAGGGCGGCAACGTGCTGGCCGAAGGCCGCGCCGTCGGCGCCAAGATCGGCTCGGGCGTGGCCCGCGTGGTGAAGACGCTGGACGACATGAACCGCGTGCAGCCGGGCGACGTACTGATCGCCGACATGACCGATCCCGATTGGGAACCGGTGATGAAGCGCGCTTCGGCCATCGTCACCAACCGTGGCGGCCGTACCTGCCACGCCGCGATCATCGCGCGCGAGCTGGGCGTGCCGGCCGTGGTCGGTTCGGGCAACGCCACCAAGGTGATCGAAGATGGCCAGCTGGTCACCGTCAGCTGCGCTGAAGGCGATACCGGCTTCATCTACGAAGGAAAGCTCGGCTTCGAGCGCACCACCACCGATCTGGGCAACATGCCGCCGGCACCGCTGAAGATCATGATGAACGTGGCCAACCCGGAACGTGCCTTCGACTTCGGCCAGCTGCCGAACGCCGGCATCGGCCTGGCCCGCCTGGAAATGATCATCGCCAGCCACATCGGCATCCACCCGAACGCGCTGCTGGAATACGACCGCCAGGATGCGGCGACCAAGAAGAAGATCGACGAGAAGATCGCCGGCTACGGCTATCCGGTCAGCTTCTACGTGGACCGCCTGGCCGAAGGCATCGCCACGCTCACCGCCTCGGTTGCACCGAACCCGGTGATCGTGCGCCTGTCGGACTTCAAGTCCAACGAGTACGCCAACCTGATCGGCGGCAGCAACTACGAGCCGCACGAAGAAAACCCGATGATCGGCTTCCGCGGCGCCAGCCGTTACGTCGACCCGAGCTTCTCGGCCGCCTTCGCGCTGGAGTGCAAGGCCGTGCTGCGCGTGCGCAACGAAATGGGCCTGGACAACCTGTGGGTCATGATTCCGTTCGTGCGCACCCTGGAGGAAGGCCGCAAGGTCGTCGAGGTGCTGGAACAGAACGGCCTGAAGCAGGGCGAGAACGGCCTGAAGATCATCATGATGTGCGAAGTACCGTCCAACGCACTGCTCGCCGATGAGTTCCTGGAGATCTTCGACGGCTTCTCGATCGGCTCCAACGACCTGACCCAGCTCAGCCTGGGCCTGGACCGCGACTCGTCGATCGTCGCGCACCTGTTCGACGAACGGAACCCGGCAGTGAAGAAGCTGCTGTCGATGGCGATCAAGGCCGCACGCGCCAAGGGCAAGTACGTCGGCATCTGCGGCCAGGGCCCGTCCGATCACCCGGATCTGGCCGAATGGCTGATGCAGGAAGGCATCGAGTCGGTGTCGCTGAACCCGGACACCGTGGTCGATACCTGGCTGCGCCTGGCCAAGCTGAAGGCCAACGGCTGATGCCGTAATGGGCTGACGTCGCTTTCATCGACGTCCGCACATACTGCTGCCGCACGCAAGCCCCGCCTCTGCGGGGCTTGCTGTTTCTGGCGTCCGTGCACGCCACGCGCACCTCGCGCCTGTCCCTCAGCAGCAAAGGAACTCCCGCATGATCGCCGCCGCCCGACCCGCCCCCGCCGCAACGCCCTGGTTCCACTCGCTCAACTGGGAGCGCCTGCTGGAAACCTACGGCGTACCGTTGCTGGCCGCGATCGTGGTGCTGCTGGTCGGCCTGTGGGTGGCACGACGCCTGTCCAACGCGATGCCGCGCGCTACGGCTCGCATGGGTGTGGACCCGATGCTGGGCAGCTTCCTGCGCAACGTGGTGTATGCCGCATCGCTTGTGATCGTGGTGGTGCTGGCGATCGGCACGCTGGGCGTGCAGATCACCCCGTTGCTGGCCGTGCTCGGTACCGCTGGCCTGGCCGTCGGCCTGGCATTGAAGGATTCGCTGTCCAACATCGCCTCGGGCGTGATGCTGGTGACGCTGCGACCGTTCCGTGTGGGCGATGTGGTCACCGTGGCCGGACAGACCGGCACGGTGCGCGAAGTGCGCATCTTCCAGACCGTCATCACCGGTGCCGACAACCAGCACACCACCATTCCGAACACGCTGATCACTGCCGCACCGATCATCAACCTCACCGCCGAACCGACGCGCCGCGTCGAACTGGTGATCGGCATCGGCTATGAAGACAACATCCAGCTGGCGCGCGATACCGCGCTGGCGTTGATGAAGGCCGACCCACGCGTGCTGCAGACACCGGCACCGGACGTGGTGGTGTATGAGCTGGGCGCGCACGCCATCAACCTCGGCATCCGCTGCTACGTGAAGTCGGCCGACTGGTTCGGTACCAAGGTCACGCTGCTGGAGCAGCTGAAGCTGGGCTTTGACAAGGCCGGCATCAACATCCCGTACCCGCAGCAGGACATGCACCTGTACCTGCACGGCAAGGATGGCGGGGTGATAGAGGCTGACGCGCTGGTGCGCGACAAGCCCTGATCCATGCCGGTAGCGCCGACCAACGGTCGGCACCCACCCATCGGCGATACGACATTGGAATGCCGGCCAGCGGCCGGCACTACCCCTCGCCCACTGGTAGTGCCGGCCGCTGGCCGGCAGCGTCCAGGATCAGGCCGCGACGCTCTCTTCCAGCGTCGGATAATCGGTGAAGCCCGCCGCGCCACCGCCAAAGAATGTCGCACGATCCGGCGGATTCAGCGCCGCACCGGTACGCAGTCGCTCCGGCAGGTCCGGGTTGGCGATGAACGGCCGGCCGAAGCCGATCAGGTCAGCCCAGCCTTCAGCCAGTGCCTGCTCGGCGCGTTCGGCGGTGTACTTGCCGGCGTAGATCAGCGTGCCCGGGTAGACCATGCGCAGCGCCTGCTTGAACGCCACCGGCATCAACGGTGCATCGTCCCAGTCGGCTTCGGCGATGTGCAGGTAGCCCACGCCCAGCTCACCCAGCAGGTGCGCCGCGGCCAGATAGGTCGCCTGTGGCGTATCGTCCACCGCGCCCTGCAACGTCGTCAGCGGCGCCAGACGGACACCGACGCGGTCACCACCGGCTACGGCCGTCACCGCCTGCACGACCTCGCGCAGGAACCGCAGCCGGTTCTGCAACGCGCCGCCATAGCCGTCGGTGCGCCGGTTGGCCTGCGAGTCGATGAACTGGTTGATCAGGTAGCCATTGGCCCCGTGCAGCTCCACGCCATCGAAGCCGGCGGCCAGTGCATTGCGGGTGGCCTGTGCATAGTCGGCGACGATGCCCGGAATCTCGTCTTCGCGCAGCGCGCGCGGCATCGAGTGCTGGATCATCTCGCCTACGCCCGCTTCCGGGCCAGCGCCTGCAGGGTCGACAAACACCTTCACGCCTTCGGCCAGCAGCGCCGACGACGACACCGGTGCGGCACCACCCGGCTGCAGGGCCACGTGCGAGACCCGGCCCACATGCCACAGCTGGGCGTAGATGCGGCCGCCAGCGGCGTGCACGGCATCGGTCACCCGGCGCCAGCCCTGCACCTGTTCCGGACTGTGGATGCCCGGGGTCCAGGCATAGCCCTGGCCCTGCGGGCTGATCTGGGTGCCTTCGCTGACGATCAGGCCAGCACTGGCGCGTTGGGCGTAGTAGGCGGCCATATCCGCGGTGGCGACGTTGCCGTCGGCGGCACGCGAGCGGGTCATCGGCGGCATCACGATGCGGTTGGGCAGGGTCAAGGCGCCCAGGCGGTGGGGAGTGAACAACATGGCGGCGATCTCTTGCGGGGGGGGACTGCCGCAAAGGATGGGGATGCCAGCTGCCAGGCAACAGGCATGTACTGGCAAAACAATTGTTCCCCCAAGGCAAGGATGACCGGCCGGGGGGCAGAGCCCCTTCCTGCGGAACGGGATCCGACCCCGCGCGCAACCGGGGTCGGAGCCCTTTGCAACGCAAAGGGCTCCGACCCCGAAGCCGGTTACAGCGTGGGCTCGATCAGCGCGCCGCCATGCGCCACGCGGTCATAGCAGGTGCGCACCACATCTTCCCCGTACTTCAGCTCGAGACGGCGTACGATGAAGTGGCCGCGCGCCATGTCCTGGTAGTAGTCGGTGAACATGGTATTCAGTGTTGCACCCGCGGCCGCACCGACGATCGGCACCGCCTGTGCGGCAAATTTCTCGGTAACCACTACGCCGAAGCGCGCCGCCACCTTCTCCACCATCTTCGCCAGCAGCTTGCCAGCTTCCTTTGGCGCCACGCCCAGGGTCAGGTCGCGGCCGGTCACCACGCGCCCGGCCAGCTCGGCCGACAGGTGGCGCATCACATCCGTGGTGAAGCCGCGGGCCAGGTAGTAGCCGGTCTCGCTGGCATCATCGCGCGGCGAGTTGCCGCCCAACGCGAACACCTCCAGGCACGCCTGGCGGGTGCTGAACTCGGACAGGTCGAAGCCCTCGCTGCGGGCCACGTCAGCCACTGCACGCATCATGATGGTGGTCGACACCGGCAGCTCGATGAACAAGGCCGCGAAGCCGAAGGCCCCACCGACCGCGCCCGAGGTGGCCGCCGCCAGTTTGTGCCAGCGGGTGGACGCCCCCTTGCCGGGGGTGTTGTCCATGCTCCACAGCGCGGCCTGCGCCGATTTGCTCAGCGCCGCCTGCACAGCGCCGTGGATGCGGTTGGAGACCGAGCTGGGCAGCGCCTTCACCGCGAACTCCAGCGGCGTGCCGACCAGGTTGGCCATGCGCGCGGTCAGGGTCGGCGCTTCCAGCAGGGCCACCGCGCGCTGCAGGTCGGACCAGTCGCGGGCGTCATGGGCGATGTCGCGGGGGAGCAGGATCGGCTCGTTCATGGCGCCGATCTTAGCGCCAGGAAGTTGAACGGTTCGTCGCGGGGTACGACAGAGGGGTCAGAGCCCTTTCCGCAGGAAAGGGATCCGACCCCGGCGCCTTGCCGGCCAGCGGCCGGCACTACCCGTTGGCGCGTCATCCGATAGCGCCGGGCCATGCCCGGCGTCGTTGTTCAGGCAACCGGCAGCCCCGACAGCGCGCCCATGAACTGGCGGTAGTGGCGCAGCTCAGCGATCGAATCGTGCACGTCGCTCAGCGCAGTGTGGTTGCTGTTCTTGCCGACGCCGGCGGCCACGCTCGGCGCCCAACGCTTGGCCAGTTCCTTCACCGTGGACACGTCCAGGTTGCGGTAGTGGAAGTACTTCTCCAGTCGCGGCATCTGGCGGTGCAGGAAGCGGCGATCCTGGCAGATCGAGTTGCCGCACATCGGCGACAGGCCGGCCGGGATCCACTGCGCCAGGAAGTTCACCGTCTGCGCCTCGGCCTGGCCCAGGGTGGTGGTGCTGTCCACCACGCGCTGCCACAGGCCCGAGCGGCGATGCTGGTTGCGGTTCCACTCGTCCATCGCTTCCAGCGTTTCCAGCGGGTGGTGGATGGCGAATTCCGGCCCTTCGGCCAGCACGTTGAGCTGGGCATCGGTGACCACGGTGGCGATCTCGATGATCGAATCGTTGTCGGTATCCAACCCGGTCATTTCCAGGTCGATCCAGATCAGTCGCTCGTTGGCCGCGCCGTTGTCCGCCATGTGTCGCCTCGTTGCTGGGCAGGCGCGCGGCCTGCCGGTGATGGAAAGAGGCGCCCATCATACCGGTTCGCCCCCTCAGGCCTCGCCGGCATGGTCTTCCAGCAGCAGCGGCGGCTTGCCACGCTTGGCACGGAAATAGTTGGTCAGGCGCATGCTGGCCTCCTTGGCCAGCACCCCACCGTGGATCTCCACCCGGTGGTTGTGGCGGGCATCGCCCAGCAGGTCGAACACGCTGCCGCAGGCGCCGGTCTTGGGGTCGCTGGCGCCGTAGACCAGGCGGGCAACGCGTGCATGCACGATGGCCATCGCGCACATCGCGCACGGTTCCAGGGTCACGTACAGGGTGCTGCCGAGCAGCCGATGATTGGCCAGCCGCGTGCCACCGGCCCGCATGGCCACGATCTCGGCATGCGCACTGGGATCGTGCGAGGCGATGTTGAGGTTCCAGCCCTCGCCCAGCAGCTGGCCATCGGCGCCCACCAGTACCGCACCAACGGGGATCTCGTCGTACTCGCGCTGCGCACGCTCGGCCAGCGCCAGCGCATGGCGCATCCAGTGTTCATCGGCGTCGTGCACCGGTACACCCAGGGCGTCGGTCATGGCGGTTCTCGCGTGTCTGCAGGGCCAGGATGGCCGCCGGGGCCGCATTGTACGCCCGCGGCCGTGCAGGCGCCGCTAACGCGTGTCGAAGCGCTCGCGGGCGGCGTCCAGCGCCGGGAAATTGTGCTCGGCCCAACGGTCCAACGCGGTCAAGGTGTCTACCAGGCTGCGTGCAACCTCGGTCAACCGGTACTCGACATGCAGCGGCTTGCTCCCCAGATCACACCGCTCGACCAGGCCGTTGCGCTCCAGCTGCCGCAGGGTCTGGGTCAACACCTTCTGCGAGATGCCTTCGATCTTCCTCAGCAGCGCGCCATTGCGTTGCGGGCCCTGCGCCAGCGCCGGCAACAGCAGCATCACCCACTTGCCGGAGATCAGCGCCAGCGCATCGCGTGCCGAGCAATCGGCGGCATAGACATCGCCCGGGTAGGCCATGGTTACCTCAAGGTGCGTAATTGCCGGGGCACTCCGGCATCGCGAGGATGGTCGCACACTCCACCAACACCTCGCCCCATGCGCGCCCTCATCCTGCTTGCCCATCCCGAACCCCGCTCGTTCAACGCCCACCTGGCCGCACAGGCCGCCGAACAGCTGCGGCATGACGCGCTGCAGGTGGACGTGGTCAACCTGTATGCAGAGGGCTTCGATCCGCTGGAAGCGGCCCGCCATCATTCAAGTCGCTTGCAGCCCGGCCGTTTCGATGCCCAGCGCGAACAACGCCACGGCGCCGAACAGGGCCGGCTGCCCGCCGATGTGCAGCGCCATCTGCAGCTGCTGCAGGCCGCGGATCTGGTCATCCTGCAGTTCCCGCTGTGGTGGTTCGCGCCGCCGGCAATCCTCAAGGGCTGGCTGGATCGCGTGCTGGTCTACGGGCCGATGTACAACAGCCGCCTGCGCCACGAGCACGGCGCGATGCGCGGCAAGCGTGCGTTGCTGAGCGTCACCACCGGCTCATCGGCACGGGCCTGCGCCGTCGACGGCCGCGAGGGAGATACCCGGTTGTTGCTGTGGCCCTTGATGTACAGCCTGCGCTACGTCGGCTTCGACGTGCTGGAGCCGCATCTGGTGCATGGCGTGCGTTCCGGGCTGGCAGCGGAGCGCGTGCAGGCACACGACGAGGCATTGGCTGCAGCAACCCACTACTACCGCGAACGCCTGGCGCAATGGCCGCGGTGGCCCACCGTGCCCTTCAACGACAGCGGCGATTTCGAGGATGGCGTGGTGCTGCGCGCGGAGGCCACTGCCTACAGCCCCTTCATCCGCCATCGCAACAGCGGATGAATCCACGCCTGCGCGCTGGGTCGGGACGCGCCATACTACGCGCTCTTTGCAAGCACCTTGGTGAACCCATGACCACCCTCCGTCCCTCGCGCGCCGACGACGGCGCCGCCCTCGTCGACCTCTGGCGCCGCGCCGTCGACGCCACCCACGACTTCCTCAGCGCCGACGACCGCCAGGCCATCGATGCCGAAGTCGCCGGCTTCCTGCCGCAGGCTGCGATGACCGTGGCCGTCGACGCTCAGGACCGCCCCCTTGGCTTCATGCTGATCGACGGCACGCACATGGAAGCGCTGTTCATCGATCCGGACGTACGCGGCACCGGTATCGGCCGGCAGTTGCTGCAGCACGCGCTGGCCCTGCATCCGCAGCTGAGTACCGACGTCAACGAACAGAACGCGCAGGCCGTCGGCTTCTACCAGCGCATGGGCTTCGTCGAAACCGGACGTTCACCGCTGGATTCGCAGGGCCGCCCGTATCCCCTGATCCATCTCCGGTACAACGGCTGACATTCGACGGATGTTCGAGGCCCGCCCCGATCATCAGGCCGTGGCCTCGAATGCCGGCGAGTACTGCACCTCTCCCTGCGCCATCGGTGGCCGCAGGCACAGCGCCTGGAAGTACTCTGGCGGCACACCCGGCAGCACCAGGCCCGGCTCGGCGCGGAATCCGAATCGACCGTAATAGGCGGGCTCCCCCAGCAATACACAGCCCTGCGCGTTCTGCTCACGCAACGCGCCGAGCGCCGCGTGCATCAGCGCCGCACCGATGCCCTGCCCCTGCCAGTCCGGCAGCACCGAGATTGGCCCGAGGCCGAACCAGCCGGTGCTGCCATCGCTGATCGTCACCGGCGACAAGGCAACATGTCCGACGACCTCCCCGTCCTTCTCGGCGACCAGCGAAAGACTCAGCGCTCCACGCGAACGCAGTGCATCCACAATGAAATGCTCGGTGTGGCTGCTGTGCGGGGCTTCGCGGAAGGCCGCCTCGGTGAGTGCGTGGATGACCGCGTGGTCTTCGCGGGTTTCAGGGCGGATCGTGCAGTTCAAGGACAACACCTTTGATGAAGTGATGGACATGTGAATGATCGATTCCGGTCACGGATTCAGCTGCGAACCTGCGTCCGGCGTCAGAGCCAACGCGACGATCGGATGCCCTGTGCGGCAAGCGATCTGCCGGCGGCGCGCCCCGGGAGCGTCAAAAATCCGTCTCCAAGGGGTGGCACAGGGCTCCCGGCACGTTCCATAATCGAGAAACCTGCCACCCAGGAAGGATAGATGGACATGGACGCACGATGCAGGATCGGGCCATGGGTGTAGCGCACCTCGCACACAGGGGACGGCCGCTGCTGGCAGTGCTCGCCCTCGTCCTGCTGGCGGCATGCTCGCCCTACGCCGATGCCGAGCGCGACGTCGCCGCGGGTGGACGCGGCCTGGCCAAACTCAACCCGGCGCCGAAGCAGGCCTATGAGCTGGTGCTGACACTGAAGGGCGCGCCAGGCCCGTTCGCGGTTGTTGAGGGCGTGGCCCAGTATGACGCCATCAACTACGCAGACTGTGGACGGATCGTACCTGCAACAGGCACTGCAGGCCGCATCACCAGCCAGGAGCCCATCACCCTGCACAAGGTCAGCGAGAACGAGTACCGCGGTACGTTTTACCTGGACCGTATGCTGGATGAGGACTACTACGGGCGTGGCGTCTGCCATTGGACGCTGACGGGTGTCGGTGCGATGTTGCGCGCCACGACCAGCAAGGCGGATACGCGATTCCTGACGTTCATCGACAAGAAGCGCATGGAGTACGACTCGCCTCTGACGCTTTATTACCCGAACCTTGTCTATCCGCGCGCCGACACTGTCGCCAACTTTGGCGCCAGTGGCGAGGAAGCTCCGTCGGGGTACAGCGAAGAGCTGCGCAATGCGCTGTTCTCAACCACCACCACTGTGCAGAAGCTCGCGCCATGAGCTGTCAGTGCCACATTTCCCCCTACACACCAGGAGGCCGACATTGCGCCACAAGATGATTCCGTGCCTTGCTCTGCTTCTGTTGACCGCCTGCCATCCGGAGACCGCCATGAACCAGGAACGTGCCGCTGCTGAAGCCGATGTCGCCCAGGGTGGGCGCGGCCTCGCCAAGCTCAACCCCAGCCCGCGCAAGGCCTATGAACTGGTGCTGCGCCTGAAGGACGCCCCGGGCGATTTCGCGGTGGTCGAAGGTGTCGCGCAGTACGACGTCACCAACGAAGACCAGTGTGGCTATATCGAGCCGGCCACCGGCACGGCTGCACGGATTACCAGCCAGGAACCGGTGGAACTGCGCAAGGTCGCTGATGGCGAGTACCGGGGCACTGTATACATCGACCGCATGCTGGATGAGGATTACTACGGTCGCGGTGTCTGCAAGTGGGAGTTCACCGGTGCAGGCGCGATGCTGAAGGCGACGGGGGCCGAGGGCGAGACGCGTTTCCTTTCATTTATTGAAGCAGCGCCATTCGTGAAAGGCGAGACCGAGACTCGCCACTATCCTCGTTCGGACTATCCGCGCGTGAACGAGATTCCTGACTACGGCGCAAGCGGCCAAGAAGACCCCACCAAGTTCCGCCCTGAGCTGCAGAATTCGCTGTTCTCGGCTTCACTTGAAGCCAATGAGGTCCGCCAATGAGCCTCAGCAGCCAAGACTATGCGGGTATTTCCGACGACGTGTACAAGGACCGTGCGGTCGGTCGACGCGCTCCCGGCAAGGAAGAGCTCGTAGCGATCAACGGGCATGAGTACAAGATCCTCGAGCACGTTGATAATCGATTGAACGGTTATCAGGGAACGATCTACCAGCGAGTCGACACCAATGAAATTGTCGTCGCACATCGCGGCACCGAACAGATCGCCCGCGATGCGATCCTGACCGATGGTGGCATGGTTGTCGCCCGCACCAACGTCCAGGCACCGGACGCCATCGCGCTGACCCAACGCGCCCTGGCCTACGCCAAGAAGGAGGGGCAGGATCTCGGACAGCGCCCACCCGAAGTCACCGTCACCGGCCACTCTCTCGGTGGCGCGCTGGCCCAGATCACCTCGCACCATTTCAATGTCAAGGGCGAGACCTTCAACGCCTATGGCGCGGTCAGCCTCAGCTACCGCATCCCGGAAGGCGGCAACACCATGATCAACCATGTCATGGCCTCCGATCCGGTCAGCGCGGCGTCGCCGCACTTCGGCCAGGTGCGCATCTACGCCCGGCCAAATGAAATCAGCACGCTTGCCGCGAACGGCTTCAGCAATCACTCGTTGCGCGCCCTGATCCCCGACCGGCCGATCATCGCCGCAGGCAGCTCGTTCGGTGCGCACAAGCTGGGCAACTTCCTCGGTGACGGCTCGGTGCTGCAACACCCGGAAACGCAGAAGCTGGCAAAAGACAACGCCAGGATGATCGAGGAGTACCGCGACGACGTTGAATCACTGCGCCGTGGTGTCACCCGCGCGGCGCGCGGCATTCCGGGCGGCGCCGTCGATCTGTACGACCATATCCGCGGCCCGCTGCAGCCCGGTGAGCCGGCACGCCGCGAAGCGGAGAAGAACGGCCATCACACCAGCATGCTGCGCATGGACGACGCCAACCATGTGGGCAACCCACTGTTCAACGACGCGATCCGTGGCGTGCACGCGCAGGACGTCCGCGTCGGCCGGGTACCGGACGTAATGAGCACGCAACTGGCCGGCAGCCTGGCCGCCGAAATGCATGCGGCGGGCGGCAAGCGCATCGACGAGGTGGTCATGAATGCCGATGCCTCGCGCAGCTTCGCCGTGCAGGGCCAGGGCGGTGACCCGGCCCACCTTCGCGTGTCAGTGGATACGGCGGTGGCGATGAACACACCGCTGGAACAGAGCAGCCAGCGCATCGACCAGCAGGCCGCAGGTCAGCGCCTTGCACTGGAGCGCGACCAGCAGCTGGAACAGCAGCAGAATCAGACCCGCAGCCTGCAGGCCTGATGGACAGCACGGGAGCCGGTAATTCCGGCTCCCGTTGTACATCGGCACTCTGGTTCAGGGGCTGGGGGCCGCCACCGGCAGCAGTGATGCTCCGGCCGTCACGAACAGATCCGGCCCGGAATCCGGGAATCCACCACAGGCGCGATCGCCAGGTGCTACCGGATCACAGGGCCACTGCGCCCGCGCAACCTTCTCGCGCAGCTCGAAGCGATCACCGGTCCAGACCACGAACGCGATGTGCTCACGGTTCCAGTCACCGTAGGCGCGCGGACCACCCTTCTGCGCCGACTCCGGATACTGCACGAACCAGCGCATGGCCGGGCCGTACTGCAACTTGCTATGGTCCAGGCTGATCCGTCCCTCACGCGACAGCTGCCGCGCACGATCCGCTTCCGTCTGCTGCGGCATGACAGGCATGGCATCGGCGGTCACATCCCTCGGCGCCGCGTCCCCGCGGACCTGGTACACACGCTGGCCCACATAGGCCTCGCGGCAATCACCCGCTGGCACGCGGACCGGCTCCGCGCCGTACTCATCACGGTTGGCGACCTGGTCGCTGCAGGTGAACGGCGCCGACACCAGGTAGAACGTGCTGTCGGCGTCGCGCCCTTCCAACGAGCGCACCCAGATGTCGCCCATCCGCACGATGAAGTCCGGGCGCTGGCCGTAGCCCGGCACCGCCTTGAACCAGGCCTTCTGCCGCACCTCACGCTCGCGCCAGCTGCGCGGCAGGTGGATGTCCTGCTCGGGCAGCGCGACCAGCATCGCAGCCAGATGCGCCGGCATGGTGCCCTGGCAGGCGCCGATCAGCAGGTCGCCCTGGCTCGCCAGCCGCCCGGCCAGATCCACCGGGCAGCGGGCACCGAGCGCACGCTCGGTCGCCTGCTCGGGCGGCAACGGCACGATGGCCAATGCAGGCGGTGCCGGCGCTACCGCCGGGACCGCTGACTCGACGACTGTAGGCGGTGCAGCCACAGGCGCCGCCGCTGCGGGCGGAACGGGCGCAGGCGCCGGGTCCGCAGCCGGCGCCGGCTGCGTGTCCACCACCGGTGTCGCAGGGGGTGTCGCGGCAGCCGGTACTTCGGGAGCCGGCGCCGCGACAACGGCGTCGGCCGCCGCGGGCGCTGCAACGGGCGCTGCCCCTGCAGGCGCCTCAACGGTAGCCTCGGCAGCGGGGCGCGTCTCCACGACGGGCGCCGCTGCCTCCTGAGCTTGTGCCGACGCTGCGGCAAGTCCAAGTGACAGCAGCCAGAGCGGCGGCAGGCGACGCACGGGTGCATTGCAGCGGGCAGCGGCGTGGCGGGCATTCGGGGGAACGATTCGCATGTGGTGTCCTTACGGGTGGGTTTCCATGTCGGCGCCACAGGGCGCCACGCGTCGTACATGAAGCGCCAGCGGGCACCCTGCCCGCCGGCATCGGTGTTACAGGGATCGAGAACGCTGCTCCTGCTCGCGGGCGAGCGCGGCCGCCGGGTCCTGCTGGGCGACATTGGCAGCCAATTGCTGGCTGCTCTGCGCCAGCGGCTGCTGCGCCGCCTGTTCGCGATCGACCGATGCGCGCAGCATGGCCGGATCGCCCAGCGCGCCCTGCACGGCAAACAGCGTGCGACCGTCATTGCCGGCCAACAGGTGGTCGATACGCGACATTCCGGCCTTCTGCGCGCTCAGCGCCAGTGCGCCGGCGGCATTGTCCAGTTCCTGCGCGCTGCGCATTCCGCTTTGCGGCCCCATCTGCTGCAGGTGCTGGCGCGCTCCCGAGAACAGCGTGTATCCCGGCTCGCCCGGTTGCGACATGTCGCGTCCCGTTGTGGGCTGGGCAGGCGCCCCCACTTCGCCACGCTCCAAGCGCGCCATCACATCGGGGGTCAGCTTCTGCTGCCACACGTCAAAACGCTGCTGGCGGGCTTCGATGCCGTTGAGCGCGCCATTCAGGGCACGCGTCGCTTCGCGCACGTCCTCGCGCGCCGCTTCCGGCACCCGCGTCTGCCACTGCCACACGGCAATACGGCCTGCGTGCTCGGGTTGCGCGGCCAGCTCCGGCTGATTCACCAGGTCCAGGTCCAGCGCCTTGCCGGCACGCTCGTAATTCTCCTTGCCGACCAGCGGCAGATAGCCACGGCCGTGATACTTCAGTGCATCACCGGGCGCGTCATTGCCCATGCGCCCGCCATACATCAGTTCGGCCAGGTTCTCCGGCCGCCCACGCAGCGCCTCCTGGCGGGCGTTCTCAAGCGCGCCATTGCCATTGCGCCACGCTGCTTCCACCGGGATCTGCGAGATGCCCCGGGTGAAGTTGAAACTCTCGTTGAGACGGCTCAAGCCACGGGATTCATGCCCGGCCTGCGCCATGAAGTTGGCCAGTTCCCGGGACGAAGTCATGCCGGCCTCCGTGGCCTGCCGCAACAGCAACGACTCCCTATCCTGCGACACGGTGAAACTCCTGCTCGATCATCGTTGGATACTCCCGCCTCCTCACAGGCATGGCACTCAAGGCAAGCTGACGTCGGCGACGACGGACGGATCGAAATCCTCGAACCGCACCCGGCCAAGCTCGGCCGCGGAGAAATCGCGCGTGTGGGTTGCTTCGGTTTCGGTGTCCACCACCTTGCGCTGCACGCCATGCACCCAGCACGCCTGCTCGGCAGGTGCATACCGGAAGGTGTAGATGCTGCTCCAGCGTTCGCGGCTCCCGCCGTTGGTGATCACGCTGAACGCGCCGTCTTCAATCGTCACGTAGGCGAAGGGATCACCGGCAATGCCACCGCGCGTTGAGCACGGCACCAGCTTGTCGTTGCGTGCCGCCAGCTGCCAGCGGCCCGTGGCATCGCCCAGCAGCAACAACAGGACCCGGTTCGGTCCGTGCTCGCCGGGCAGCAAGCCCTCCGGAGGAGGTTGGTCGATCACCAGGAGCTGGTCCTGGAAACCATTACCGGTCAGATCGCCGCGTACGGCTTCCAGCAGGTTCGCGCCGGACGGAACGAACGCCAGGGCATTGTCCATGTGCGTGCCACTCCCCTTCTCCATCCCCTGCAACTCCTTCAATCCCGTCTTGCCAGTTCCCGAGCGGAGGCCGGAAACGGGGCGATGCCTCGCACGTGCCCTGCGGTCGCCATGGCGGATGATAGCCCCGAGCCCACGGCAACCGCGATGGTGGCAAGCGTCACCCGCACCGCGGGGGGACACAGTCCTCATGGACGGAAAAGCTCCTGTGTTCGATGGCACCGGCGCGTCGGGATTTTGACGCGCACGCAGCTTACTTCGAGGAGGCAGCGCTCGTCGAAGGGTGCTTGGGATGAAAAGCGCACTTGATCACAGAAACAGCGCGGTTAACGTGAATGGTGGCTTATCCGACAATCAGACACGCGGTGGATGGCACCGCAGGTATGGCTCGCATTCCCACATACGGTCTGGTCCGGCCGGGGCGATGTTGCACGGAAAGCCTACGCCGCTTAAGTCGACGGGTGCGGGACCCAGCACAAGCCATGCTTCCTCGCGTCGTGGCCAGCAATCGCGCTCAGCGCAACTGCTGGGCGCATGCGGCCCCCTGTGTGGCGTAGTCGCGGACGTAGCCGTCCGTCGTCAGCACCGTGATATCGCATCGATTGTTTACGTCACTGACGACATGCCCATAAGCATTCAATCCCTGCACACGCTCGCCACGATGCAGGTACAACGTGCGCGAACCATCGGCCCCGTTCTCCACACGATCCGGTGGGCCCCACGTCCGCACGAATTCCTGCTCTGTCTTGCCGATCCACAGGTCCATGAGATTGTTACGACCCACCCGGTTGGCTGCGCGCCGCGACTCATCCAGAGCTTTGCTGGTTTCACTCTGGCCGCGCGCCACAGCCGCTTCCAGGCCACGCACAGTACGATCCATTTCAGCGTCGCTCGGCAGATAGGTGAATGCTGGACGTTTGCTGTCCTTCCACAGGCTGGCCCAGATGAAATCCACAGGCGATTGCCCGACGTCACCGATGGAAAGGAAGCCACGCTTCATCATTTCCGCTGGTACCTTGGCCTTGGGATCAGGCCCAACTAGACAGGCAAACCGCACCAGTTGCACCTGCCAGGGAGCAATCGCCTCGGCTCGCGGTTCGAATTTTTCCGGTGGGACGTTCTCCATTGGCCGATCGCGCCACTGGATCAGACTCGTCCTGATGGCCACGCTGTTCTGTGAACAGTTCACCCAGTACTTTCTGACCAGTCGATTCGGTTTGGTCGCGTTCTCGTAGACGGAATTGACCTGGATTTCGTACACCGGCTCCGGACCCGCAACTGGGTCACCGGGCTTCGCCGGCTTCCTGCGGCGCAACTGCTTCAGGTACGCGTTCTGCTCTGCCGCATTTGTCGTCTGCGCAGGTGTATAGCTGCCCGGCGGCTGCCCATTCGGACCAGGCGCCGCCGCAGGGCTGCCACCTATCTGCGAATATGCCACGAAGCCACCCAGCATGCCCTGGAAGAACATGGCCGCCATTGGGGGCGCTGTCAGAATCAAGGTCGTCAGGATCAATCCATGCCGCCCTGCTGCATGGCCTGACTGGTCATACCGTCACTGGACGCGCCCATGAGCGGGGACTTGTTCACAAGCGCCGTCATCCAGAACGAGGCAGACACGCGGATCACCATGTCCAGCGCGATCGAGACCATCGCCGCCAGCACCGCCATGGAGAACATGGTTCCAATGCCGTAGAACAGCCATCGTGGGAACAGCTGCTTGGTTCGTTGAACAGCAGCGACATTGAACTCACAGTCACTGCTGGGCCTCCCGTGCCGGGGGCGATTAATCGAATGACCCGAGCCTTGTCCTGCTGAAGTCGGGAATCACTCAGATGATTCATGCAGTCGACGTTTGACGTAGCCCCGTGTATCGACGACAGGCGCTCTTCGATCTGCAAATCCCGGCTACTTGTCGTTTCCGACCATAGCAGCAGCCGAAACCTAAATCAGAATTTCTCAAACTCTGGCTCGGTGCACCCGGAATAAATGACCTTGCAACCGTTACTTCCCTGTCTCACGCAAGCATCCACAGCCATCTTGCTCGCAGCATCGACAGAAGCCGCACGCGCAAACGTAGAGCCACCAAACCTTGCGTCACTGGGTGATACGAATGCAGCGCATTGATTATTGAACGCCAACACAACCTTGCAATCCGTTGCCCCACGCTGTCCACAATTGGCAAGCGATTCAGAAGCTGCGTCTCGCTTCTTTCGTTTACCAAGAGCTACTCCTACGTCCCCGCCCTTGGCCAAAGCGATGGCGCCCCAAGTTTTGATCCAGCGCCCCGTTGCAACTGGCGCCGCCGATACCGTTCCAGTGTTACCTCCCGGAATGGGGGCGCAGCCACCCACTCCCTGACCACCAATTGGATACTGACCGGGAGGACATCTTCCTTCCGCACTGGCCGTCTGTGGCAGGCTGGCAATGACTCCCATACCCAGAAGGAGTACTGCAACTGAATAGACACGAATTGACTTCATTTCCGGCTCCTAATGTGAAGCTAAGCCTTTACGGCCAGTATCAGAATTTCCTGACCCGACTGTGGAGTTACTGCCCGTGACTACGACATTACTCCCAGCTGAAGTCGAACCGCCCGATTGACTGCCACCGCTCGTCGAAGGCTTATCCGGCGTGTAGTAACTACCCGGCGGCTGTCCATTAGGTCCCGGCGCAGCAGCAACCGGGCTGCCACCTATCTGCGAATATGCCATGAAGCTACCCAGCGTGCCCTGGAAGAACATCGCTGCCATTGGGGGCGCAGTCAGAATCAAGGTCGTCAGGATCAATCCCATGCCGCCCTGCTGCATCGCCTGGCTGGTCATGCCGTCGCTGGAGGCGCCTTCGAGCAGGAACTTGTTGACCAGGGCGGTGGACCAGAACGCGGTCGAGACACGGATCACCATGTCCAGCGCGATCGATACCATCGCTGCCAGTACCGCCATCGAGAACATCGTGCCGATGCCGTAGAACAGCCATCGCTGGAACAGCTGCTTGGTCTGGTCGAACAGCAGACACAGAATGAACAAGGGACCCAGGCCGATGAACAGCGCCAGCGCGACCTCGTAGAGCAGCAACATCGCACCAGCGGTGACGGCCGGACCGCCCGTGCCCATGCCGATGAACCAAAGCGCCCGCGTCTTGTCCGCCTGCAACCCTGGATCATTCAGAATCTTGATGCCATCAATGCTCGACAGTGCCACCTGCATCCACGCCAGGCTCTTGTCGATCTGGTCTTCCGGCTGCTGGTCCTTGCCGGTCACCACGTGGGTGATCAGGCCTTTGACGTCCTCGTTGAGGAATTTCTGCAGGTTGCTGCCGAACATCGCCATGCTGCTGGCAACGCTCACAATCAACGCCGCGCGCGCCATGTCGGTCACCAGCACCATCATGGAGTCGCGGCTGCGGCCGGTGACGATCCGGAAGCCCTGAATCAGCACCCACAGGGTCATCAGTATCAGGGCGATGCTATCGACCCACGCCATCATGTCGCCGAGCAATTCGATGCCGAACTCGTCAATCCTCTTGCGCGGATACGACAGGATCGACCGGAAGAACACGAAGTCCCCGATCGATCAGACCCACATGGCGTTTTGAGATAAGCATCCAGCCAACGCACATGCATTGAGCCTGATCACGAACGTGGCGCCGTTGAACAGACTTCAATTGAGTCAACTCAACTTTCAAAATTTTCGAAAAACTGGCTCGGAGCAATCAGCGTAAAAAACGGTGCACTTTTTACCACTCGGATCCACGCACTTTCTCTGCGCTTCTGCAATCGCAATCCTCTTTTTTGGAGCACGGCCAACCGCAGATTGGGCTCCAGGTAAATCAGCAGATGGAACTAACCATGCCACGCATTGGTTTGAGTAGGATACCGTAACCTTGCAATCCCGTGCTCCACCACCAGCGCACCGCCGCATGGCTTCAGAAGCAGCAAGCTCTGCAGATCGCATATCTGAGACCATTCCCACCTCGGAAGTAGCAAGAGAGGTCGCTATCGCTCCCCAAGTGCTGATCCATTCGCCTGTGGGCCGAGGCGGCAAGGGTATCTGGTCACCTGATCCAGCAGCGCCGCCAGGAATTGGAGCGCAGCCGCTCGCGCCCTGCCCCCCAATTGGGTAGAAGCCCGGAGGGCAACTTCCGCCCTCTGCACGACCAAGATTTGGAAGAAAGGCGCCAAGAACACCAAACGATGCCAACACAATGAACGGATACATGCGCATGATATGACGACTCTCCAATTTCTGCGGAAACGCTTCCGCTTTCAGTCAACGAGTGGGCGCATTTCCAAGCACTCCGGGAGTGTGGCTCGGCGCATCATGACTTCGCGCCACCTTCGGCATCGTCAACTGACTGCTCTCTGCGCGCCTCTCGGTACTCGTGGGATCAGTAGGCTTGTAACTACCCGGCGGCTGTCCATTAGGTCCCGGCGCAGCAGCAACCGGGCTGCCACCTATCTGCGAATATGCCATGAAGCTACCCAGCGCGCCCTGGAAGAACATCGATGCCATGGGGGGCGCAGTCAGAATCAAGGTCGTCAGCATCAATCCCATGCCGCCCTGCTGCATCGCCTGGCTGGTCATGCCGTCGCTGGAGGCGCCGTCGAGCAGGAATTTGTTGACTGACGCAGTCGACCAGAGCGCTGCCGAGACGCCATGTACAGCGCGATTGAGATCATCGCTGCCAGTCAGGAAGAAGTTCGCCATTATGGGCGCTGCAGCCAGCGCCACCATCGGGATGTCAACTATCGATGCGTCAAAACGCTTCGAATTTTGGCTCTGTGCAGGCTGAGTAAACAACATCACAGCCACGTCCGCCGCGGGAATCGCACAATTTAGTAGCTACGCCTTTGGCAAGCTCTTCCGTAGCTGCACTGCCAAAGCTAGTCCCAGGGGTTCCAGAGCTAGGAACAGCCGCCGCAGCGCACTGATTCTTGTAGGTAAACGAAACTCGGCAATCACGCGCCCCTGAGCTAGCACATTCAGAAACTGCATTCTTCGCGGCGTCTGATTTCTTAACCTCACCAGTGACTGTTCCCGAGGCGCCGGTAGAAGAAGTTGCAATCGCTCCCCATGTCTTTATCCAACGGCCGGTGGCACGCGGCCCTTCCGCAGCTCCGCCGCCACCAGCAGGGATTGGAGCGCAGCCTGGAGCGCGGCTGTCCCCTATTGGATACTGGCCAGGCGGACATCTGCCCTCCGCGCTCACTTCTCCTGAGAGTGCAAAGGCTACACAGACCAGGACAGGCACCATCAGTGAAATTTTGTATGAAATAGGCATCAGTACCTCTTAATTTGAGACTAAAACTAATACTAAAAATCACTTATTCCTCGCCGCACCAAGGTGATCCGGCGCGAGCCCTGGATTAGGAGATGAGCCTTGCGACGACGAACTCCTTACCATCTGATTCGTTTCAACGGTACTGCTCTGAGCCTCAGTCTTGGCAGGTGCTGCCGGCGTATACGAACCCGGCGGCTGGCCCTGTGGACCCGGCTGGCCCGCTGCCGATCCACCGATCTGGGAGTATGGCGCGAAACCACCCAATGTCCCCTGGAAGAACATGGCCGCCATTGGGGGCGCAGTCAGAATCAAGGTCGTCAGGATCAATCCCATGCCGCCCTGCTGCATCGCCTGGCTGGTCATGCCGTCGCTGGAGGCGCCTTCGAGTAGGAACTTGTTGACCAGGGCGGTGGACCAGAACGCGGTCGAGACACGGATCACCATGTCCAGCGCGATCGATACCATCGCTGCCAGTACCGCCATCGAGAACATCGTGCCGATGCCGTAGAACAGCCATCGCTGGAACAGCTGCTTGGTCTGGTCGAACAGCAGACACAGAATGAACAAAGGACCCAGGCCGATGAACAGCGCCAGCGCGACCTCGTAGAGCAGCAACATCGCACCAGCGGTGACCGCCGGGCCGCCCGTGCCCAGGCCGATGAACCACAGCGCCCGGGTCTTGTCCGCCTGCAACCCTGGATCATTCAGGATCTTGATGCCATCAATGCTCGACAGCGCCACCTGCATCCACGCCAGGCTCTTGTCGATCTGGTCTTCCGGCTGCTGGTCCTTGCCGGTCACCACGTGGGTGATCAGGCCTTTGACGTCCTCGTTGAGGAATTTCTGCAGGTTGCTGCCGAACATCGCCATGCTGGTGGCAACACTCACAATCAACGCCGCGCGCGCCATATTGGTCACCAGCACCATCATGGAGTCGCGACTGCGGCCGGTGACGATCCGGAAGCCCTGGATCAGTACCCACAGCGTCATCAGCACCAGGGCAATGCCACCGACCCAGGACATCATGCGCCCCATCAGGTCGATGCCGTAGTCACTGATCCTGTCGCGCAGGTAATCCATGATCAGCTTGAAGAAGACGAAATCGCCGATCGACTGGACACGCACAGCGTAGCCCAGCAGATCCTGCAATCCGCCTGAGAAATCAAAGTTGGCCAGCCACCTGATCGTCATTTCCACAATCCCTTGGTAATTCCGTTACTGCATGAAATGCCGCATTGCTTTGCAGCGCATGTCTACGTATTAGCGGCCTGCGATCACTTGACGCTGAGCGCGGCCTTCAGTGCGGTGGTCTTGACCATGTCGCTGATCAGCTGCTTGGTCGGGTCCCCCTTCAATGCGGCCTGCGCCACCACCTTCTGGTTGGCCTCCATGACCTCGATATAGGCATCATAGGATTTCATCCGTGCTTCCCAGCTCTGGGCAAGTGCGGCAATGTCATTGGCGGTGCGGAGCGATTCGCTGTCGGCACCCTGCACGGTGCCCTGATCGTTGTTGGTCAGGCGGATCTTGAGGATGCGGGTCAAGGAGTTGTTGATGCGCGGAACGGTCTGGGTCAGGAAATCGATCGCGTCGTTGTACTTGCGGTTCTGCATCATCCGGATGTTGACGCAGATCTGCATCTGCTGCTCCTTCACATCCGCCTGCGGATTGAACACGAACACCTTGAAGGCGGACTCCAGGCTGAAGTCCAGCGCCTTGCCGCAGGTTTCGGCAACCAGATAGTTCGGTGCCACCGGCACCAGCGGCGCGCTGTCGGGCATGCCGAAGCTGTTCACCGCCGCCTGCACCTGGATCAGCGCCTGGCGATACTGCTCCAGCGTGCGGATCCAGCGGGTGTTCTGCTCGACGTACTCGGCCGCGTCCTGCGCTTTGGCCGCGTAGACGGTCGCCTCGGTCTTGTAGGTGTTGATCTGATTGAGCAGGTGCTGGATGAGGCTGGTACCGGTCTCCTGCACGGGAATCCAGGCGCTGACATTGCCGGTGCCGAGCGCCATCACGGCTGCCACGGTCATCGCTGCAAGACGGGGCGCGCGGCGGCGGGGCGAGGAAGCTTGCTTGGTATTGTTCATATCAGTCTCCATTGATCGGAACTCGTAGTCTTCGGGCAGGCCGTCTCGCGGATCAGGTAACAGTGTCGCGCGCTGCGACAGCCGCCTTGCCCGAGCCCTTTCGATTCTTGTAGAAATCTTCAAGCCACTGTTCCGGCGTCAGCTCATCCACCGTCACCCGTGCGCGTACCGCAGCTGTCTGCAATACCCGATGCATGATGTCGATGTTGTCAGTGGACGCCGAGATCACCGACAGAATGTCATCCATGCCGCGCAGGTTGAGCTGGCACACACTGGACGCGTGACCCTGCTTGACCAGGAAGCAGCGCGAGCGCTCGTCCAGGGCAGTGACCACCTTGAACTCGGCCTCGGTCAGTTTCAGGCCGTCCATGTAGTCGCTCTTGCTGGCGTTCGGGTTCGGCAGCAGGATCAACGTGGCAGTCTGCTCGATCAGCGCTGCCGAGATGTCGCTCTTCAGCGCGTCCTCCGGGCTCTGCGTCGCGAAGATGCCCAGGCCATTCTGCTTACGAATGGTCTTCTGCTTGTTCTTCGCGAACTCCTTCAGGCCACCTTCGCCATCCAGGATCTTCCAGAATTCGTCCATCACGTAGATCAGCGGACGACCATCGATCAGCGACTCCAGGCGGTGCAGCAGGTAATTGATGACCGGCACGCGCACTTCGGGATTGTCGATGATGTCGGTGTAGTCGAAGCCGATGATGTTGGCCTTGCTCAGATCAACGGTGTCGACCGGATTGTCGAAGACCCAGCCCAGCGAATTGCCCGAGGTCCAGCGCCGCATGCGCGCGTAGAGGCCATCGTCACCCATGTTGGGCAGGCTCTTCTGGAAATTGGTCATGCTGCGCAGATGCATCGGCGTATCGAGCATGCTTTCCACCGCGCGATAGATGTCTTCTTCCTCGCGGGCGCTGTACTCACGCTTGCCGGCCAGCACCTTGATCAGGTCGGCCAGGAACTGCACGTTGGCTTCGTTGTTCTCGCACTGGAACGGGTTGAAACCGGTCGGCGCGCCGTTCTCCAGGGCCAGATAGTTGCCACCGCAGGCGCGCACGAAGATCTCCGCACCACGATCCTTGTCGAAGAAGAAGATGGTCGGTGACGGCTCGTACTTCTGAACCTGGCTGAGCAGGAAGTTGATCAGCGCGGTCTTACCGGTACCGGACTTACCAATCACCATGGTATTGGCGATCGCCTTCTCGCCCAGCGAGTTTTCCGACGGATGGGTCGCGTGGAAATTGAAGTAGTACGGCTGGCCGTTGGTGGTCTGCAGCGTGGTGACGCAGTCGCCCCACGGGTTGTTGTGCTGCTTGCCGGTGGCGAAGTTGTGCAGCGGCGACAGGCCCAGGAAGTTCAGCGAGCTGACATTGGCCAGGCGGGTACGATAGCGCCAGTTGCCCGGCAGCTGCGAATAGAAGGACGAGGTGACCGCAAGGTCTTCCTTGGTCGACACGAAGCCGGCGTTGGACAGCTCGGCGCGGGTCGATGCGACGTTCTGCGACAGCTTGGCCTGAGTGTCACCGTAGACCGCCATGATGAAGTGGTATTCACCCAGCACGAAGTTGCCGGACGACAGCTGATCCATGGCCTGGTCGAGCTCGACGATCTGGCTGACCGCCTTGTCGCCGGAGGAGATCATCATGCCCTTGGTGCGATCGAGCACCTTCAGCGCGTCCTGCCGCCCCATCGGGCTGAACGAATGGGTGATGACGTACTCGTAGTCGAGGTACTTCAGGCCGTTGAGGATGCCCGGGTAAGTGCCCTCGGCATACTCCTTGATGTTCAGAATGGCGCCGAAGTGGTTGGCACCATTGGGGGTATTGATCGCGAAATCGCCGGTCTTGGCCGAGAACATATGGCGGCTGACAGGCAGGTAGTCCTTGATCGGTGCCGACAGCACCGGCACCGGCTCGTCGATGCGATTGATCAGGTAACCGAACAGCTCCAGCGTTTCCGAGAACACCACGCCGTTCTTGGCCTCGTACATTCCCAAGCGGTATGGCGCATAGTCCCGGATGACGGCCTCGACGTTGCCGGCCAGCTCCATCAGCTTTTCGACCGCCTGCTCCTGCTCGGCGCGCAGCTTGTCCACGTTCGCCGACTTCTCTACGAAGCGCTTACCCGCCACCACGGGGCGGTAGATCATGGTCAGGTACAGCTCGTTCTGCATGATGCGCTGTGAGGACAACATGCCCATGTACTGATCGGACACATCCTGGTTGAAGCGCTGCTTGTAGTTGCTCTTGCCCTTCAGGGTGCGGCGACGACGGATGTCGTGCACCCAGAAGGCGACGTTGACGAAATCCGGCGCGCGCAGCGTCTGCAGCAGGCGGTTGAACGTGTTGTGGCGATGTTCGAGCTCCCACTCCTCGCGGCCGACGAACGGCAGCCCTTCCAGATGCCAGGTCAGCAGGTAATCGCCGCCCGTGGTCTTGACCACGTTCGGAGCGACATGCGACGACAACGGAATGAACTCACTGATGGAGGTGTCAGGGCTGAACATACGACTGCTTCCAAAGAGGTAGTGCCAAGGAGTTACAAAAGACCCGGCGGGCGCAGACGCCCGCCAGGCCGGATCCGGACCTCAATCCATTCGGGCCGGCTTGTCGCGGTAATGGTTGGGGTTGAATACCCACATGCCATCGTGTTCCTGCACGTTGCGGACTTTCAGCTTGAACATCAGGCGCAGGCCCAACAGGCGGAAGATCATTTCGTCACGCTTGGCCATCTGCCGCATGATGAAGACCGCCACCGGAATGGTGAGCAGGAACCAGAAGTTCGTGTACATGCTGAGCAGCAGCAACCCACCTGCCACCATGAAAAATGGCAGGTAGGGGACGCCCAGGAACATCGCTGGGCGCGTGCAGCCGCGGAACACGACGTTCTTATGCACTGTAGTACTGGATCACGTGGTTGATCAGGTAGGAAGTGCTGGTGCCACCACCGCACTTGCCGTCGCTACCCTCGCCCAGCAGCATGCGCGCAATCTGGCCGGCGGCACCGATCAGCACGCCACCGATCAGGATCGGCGCGACGTCACCGATGCGCTTGTGCGCGAAGGCGATCTGGTAGCCGGCGAAGATCACCGCAATGGTCACGACGGCGATCGAGGCCATGTTCAGCAGGCCGTTGATGTTGGAGAAGAAACCGCAGACCTTCTTGTCGGTGCCGCCGAAGTCGGTGCCGGTTGCGAACACCTGCGGGGCGAACAGTGCGCCAACGAAGATCGTGGCCATCAGCAGGGTCTTCAGCGTGCGCTGGGCCTGGACGAGGTCGAGATTGGATCGCTTCATGGATTGATTTCCTTGTTGATGGACTAACACAACTGAATCGGCCAGCCGGGGGACTGGCCGCACCACGACTTCGTCAGAACACGAAGGCCGCATCCCCTGCGGGAATCTGCTGCACCGGTGCGGCCTGCACCGGCGCGTTGTACGAATTGTCGGTACCGGCCACAGGCTGGTTACGCTCGCTCCAGGGCCGCAGCATCACTGGCCCCTCATTGCCGGCGCCAGCCGCGCCCGGCAATTGCTGCGGCATGGCCATCGCCTGTGCGGGGCCCTGCTGTGGCAGCTGCTGCGGCATGCCGCCGGCCTGCTGCTGCGGATAGGCGCCCGCCTGGGCCGGCTGCGCCTGCGGCTGCATCATCCGATCCACCGAACCCAGTACCACCTTGGACAGTGCCTGGTCGGCGATGTTCAGGAGGCTGCCCCGCGCCATCGCCCCGGTGGACGGGTACACGACATAGGCGCGTGCGGGATCTTCCGACGGCACGTACACGGGGCCATTGGATTGAGCAACGATGCGCGCCTGCGCCGGCGAAGCCAGCTGCGGGTGATGCTCGACCTTCACCGCGCGGCGCTCCCCCCGACTGACCACGTCGATCGGTGCGACACCATTACTGGCGACCTGCTGCCCGCGGCGGATCGAGTCGTAGATCTTCTGCACGTAGCCATGACGGAAGCCGGTCTCGAAGTTGCCCGAGTAGTAGCAGCTGAACGACTTGCCCCAGTCACCACCGGAGCGCTTGTAGCACTCGGCGAGGATGCGCGAACCGGCCTGCAGGTTCGGGCACTGCTGGAAGGCCTTCTCGTAGGAATCCAGGCCGTACTTGCCCAGGTTGTAGCGATTGACCTGGGCCAGCCCGATCGAGAAGTTGTAGCCCTTCTCTTCCAGCATGCGCACCGTCGCCAGTGCTTCATCCAAGGCCTTGGGCTGGCGCACCAGTGCACCGCCAACCACGCCGATCGCGTAGGGATTGCGCGACGATTCGACGTTGATGACGTGCTGCATCACATCCATCGACACGGCCATCTCCGGGCACGCCATCATTTCCAGTCCTGGCAGCATCCTTCAGCCCCCCTGCCCCTGGGCACGCCCAGGATTGAAGTCGATGCCGGTGATGTAGCGCGAGCCGGCATGCGCCTTGATATGCACGACGATGTCGATGGTCATCATCAACAGTCGCTTGATCACGTTGAATTCCAGGCCCGAACCTTCGGTCGAGGCCTTCACCATCAGCGCCAACTGGTCCCAGGTCTGCTCCGGGCTGCCCGCATGGCAGCTGGTGATCGAACCCGGATGACCGGACGCGCAGTTGCGAATGAAGTAGAACGCCTCGTCACCGCGCAGCTCGGCGAGGATGATGCGTTCGGGCTTCATGCGCAGGCAGGCCTCCATGCAGCTCTTGGCCGTCACATTGCTGGTGCTCTGCCCGCCTTTGGAATACAACAGGTGCACGACGTTGGGCTGGGTCAGGAACAGCTCGCGCGCGTCCTCGATGGTGACCAGGCGCTCGTTGTCCGGGATATGGTTGACCAAGGCCTTCATGAAGGTGGTCTTGCCGCTACCGGTCGCACCGGATACCACGATGTTCTTGCGGTACATCACCGCACGCCGGAAGAACTCGGCGTACTCGCGCGAATGGCGCAGCTCCAGCAGCTCGCGATCCTGCTCGCTGATGCTGCCATCGCTTTCCAGGATCTGATTGAAGAAGCCGTCTTCGTGATACTGGCTGAGCGACTTGGTGTGCTTGGACGGCAGACGGATGGTGATCGACACCTTGCCTGCATCACATGCCGGCGGAATCACGAACTGCGCACGCTGGCCAGTGGGGAACGTGAGCGACACGACCGGATCGGCATCGGTGATGCGCTGGCCGGTGTTGCTCTCGTTCACCACCGCCGTGCAGAACTGCCGGGCCCGCTCGAAGGTCAGGCTCGGCACGTCCACCCGCTGCCACCCGGCCCGCGTTTCCAGGTACAGCTCACCGGGACGGTTGATGCAGATTTCCGTCACTTCCGGGGATGTCATGTACTCGGCGATGCCCAGCACTTCGTACTGATAGCGCAGGAAATCGCTGGAGACGAGGGCGAGGGGTGACACTTCGGCGTCCATGATCGTTCGTTGGGTTACCGGCGGGGGTGCAGCACGTTGGTGAAGTCGACGTCCTTGGCAACGTAGACGTTCACGATCGTGCCCTGGTTGATGGTGACGGTCGGCGGACGACGGTTGCTGCTGAGTGCTTCGTTGGCCAGGCGCTCCATCGTGCGTGCGGTAGCACTCTCATAAGGCGACTGCACCGTCATGCCGTTATTGGCGATGGTGGTCGTCTCCGGACCGTGTTCGGCGGCCGCGTACTTGAAGGCGTCGGAAATCAGGCTGATCATCAGCGCCGAGGCGATACGGCTGCCCCAGTGCGCGCTGTACTGGCCCGGATGACCGGCACCGCCCAGCTGATCCACGCCCGGGCTGGACATCGCAACGTCGATGCCATTCGGAGTGGTGATGCGATCCCAGATCACTTCCACGCGCTTGCCCATCGGACCGCCGCCGTAGGCGCCATAGATCTTGGAGCCCTTCGGCAGCAGCAGGTTGCGACCGTTGATCGAGTACACCGGCTCGGTCAGCAGGCACGAGGTATAGCCGGCGAGATCGGTGATGATTCGGGTTTCCAACACGCAACGCAGGTAGGTGCCACGCACCAGCAGCGCGTCGGGGCTCTGGATGTAGGTGGCGCTGGAGACATCCTCGACGTCCGGGCCGCGGCGAACCTTTGCCGGCGCCGCCTGATTATTGGGCAGCTGGGCCAGCATGGCACGGGTGTACTCATCCATGCCGCGGCCGCCATTGCTCCCGTTGCCATCCTGTCCATCACCACCACCCACCCCGCTCCCGGAGCCGATGCGGCGGTCCAGCAAAGTCGGGCCACGGTCCATCTCGCGCGCCGAATCGGACTGGGGAACGAACAGCGGGGTGGAATCCAGCGGCGGCGGCGGTAGCGGCGGCGTCATCGGAATCGGATCAACCGGTTGCATGGCCTGGGAGGGCACCGGACTCGTCTGCACGGCGTCCGGCAGAGTCGGCGTAGACACGCGCGCAACGTCCGGCACCTTCTGCACAGCGTCCTTGTCATCCTGGCCCTTGCGGAACAGCAGGAAACCCATGGCCACCAGCAGCACCACGATGCCGCCCAGGAACAGCAGCGCCTTTCGGTTCAGCCGCTGCTCTTCGGCCGAGCGCAGCTGCGGCGCGGCCGCATCCAGATCCGGCGCAGGCTCGGCCTGGGTCGTGCCGAAGTACGGGTTCGACTGCGCGTCCGAAGCACCCTGTGCGCCGTACGGGCTCTGGCTCTCGTCGCGTCCGTTGTTCGGGTCGTTTCCGGGAGTGTTCTGCTGGCTCATTTCTTCACGTTCCTTCGCAGGCCGACGACGAAGTCGCCGTGGCGGATGACCAGGTACGGGTGTGTCCCGTGCACGATCAGCGTATTGCCTTCAACCGTGGTGTTGACCACGAAGTCTTCACCGTATTCTGTTTCACGACCAAACACCGCCGGGAAGATGCCGGTCTTGTACTCCGGCGAATTCGGCAGTTTCAGGTAGGTGAAACGACCATCGTCATAGGCGTTGACCGGGATCAGCCACCCCATCTTCTTCGCCTTGCTGGTCGAATAGGAGTAGTTGAAGTTGTACTGGCGGTCCTTGGCCAGTTCCGAGCTCAGCAACGGCTTGGCCTCTTCCTCGACCGCTTCCTGGGCGACGCCGAACACGGTGTCGTTCGGATAGACGAAGGCGATCTTGTACTGCACACCGGCACGACGGGCCTGTTCCAGCTGGCGCCAGTCGGTGGCCACCACCTTCAGCTCGAAGATGTAGGAATGGGTCTCGGTGCGCACCATCATGTTGGTGTCGACGTCGACGTTCTTCGGCTTGAGGTAGAACACGTTCTCGCGACGGGTCAGTTCCCAGCCGCTGCTGAAGCCGGTGCTGTAGTCGAGGATCTTCTCGTTCGGGCTCAACTCGATCTGGGTGGTCAGGCCCAGGCCGGTGCGAACCGGATAGATACGGTCCTTCTCGTACTCGTAGTGGTCAACCGCCTGCGCCATCGCCGCTGCTGAGAACAGCAACGACAACATCGACAGCAGCGCCAGCGCGCTTCCCCTGATATTTCGACTACTCATCGGTTGCTTGCTCCATCAGCAGTTCCGGTGGAATTGTTCTGCGCCGGCCTCATGGCCGGCTGTCCGGGCATGGCCTGCCCCGGCATTGCTTGCCCTTGCACCGGCTGACCCGGCATGGGTTGACCCTGTACAGGCTGTCCCGGCATTGCCTGGCCCGGCACCTGGCCGTTGACCGGAGCCGCGACCGGCTGGCCGGTGGCCGGATCGATCATGGTGGCCGCGGCCGGATTGTTGGGATCGTAGACACCCTGTGCCTGCTGCGCCGCCTGTGCGGCCTGCTGCGCCTGCGCCTGCATGGCGCCGTCATCCGGCACCGGCACGCCACGCGAGTAGTCGTTGTCGACGCGGTACTCGGTGACCTGGAACGCCAGTGGGTTCAGGATGCGATCCTGTTCGGACAGCGCCAGGTTCTGGTTGTAGCTGAAGCGCATCGTCACCAGCTGGTTGTCCAGGTAGGTAGAGACGCCGGTGCGCTTGTCCAGCAGGCTGCGCTGGATGCGCACCGAAGCGCCGCGGAAGCTGCCGTTCGGCTCGGCCCCCAGTGGCGTGATGCTGAGGATCTTGACCCGGATGGCGCGCTCGCGACCGTACATCACGAACGGGTTCTGCGGATTGTTGCCGGCATAGCGGACACGCATGGACTGCGCCACCGGATCGGTGGACATCACGAACACCAGTTCCCAGTCACGCAGGCCCATCACCGCCGAGTCATACGATTCGCGCGCGAGCACGTACTGGGCGACGTTGCTGCGATTGATCGCTTCGTTGGTGGTGATCGTCTCGCCCTGGAACGTGCCACTCAACCGCGCGACGGTCGCCGTACCCGTGTAGGCATCGGCCATGACCAGGAACGGCACCTTTTCCTTCAGCGGCAGCATGTAGTAGTAGCCGCCCGCCAGTGCGAGCGACATCAGCAACGAGCCTGTGGCGACCCACCACGCACGCCGCTCGCTGCGGCGCGCCATGTCGGCCACGGTGATCTCGTAGCTGACCGCCTTGGCGACCGACTGCTCGACCTTGGGACTATTGCCGGGATCCTTCTTGCGGAACATGGATTCTTCCGTACTGCTGAAACATCAATGGGCGTGGCACCCCTGCGACAGGCGCGGGGAGCAGCACGTTCGATGATTTCGAGGTGGACTCAGGTGCCGCTGTTGGAATCAGCGCCCTGTGCCGACGCGGTCGGCGTCGAGCCAGCGCTCTGCACAACGATCTGGTTGCCAACGATGGAGACGGAGATGCCCTGCGCTGCATAGGCCGCCGTCAGATCGATCACGGCCTGCTGAGCGTTGGTGGTGTCGATGCTGGAGACCGCGCCGTACAGGGTGAAGTCCGAGCTCAGGCGGTAATCCAGCGTGCGTCCGGAATCCTTGGCCCAGCGCTCGAGCATGGCTTTGAGCGTGCCATCCATCGGCGAGGCCTGGTAGACGTAGCTGGAGTACAGCGGGATCTCGGTGGGTGCCGCAGCAAAGCGGTTGACCGGCTTCCAGCGGCCTCCGAAATCGGGAGCGGACTTGGTGGCGCAACCGGCCACCATCAACGCCGCCACTGCGGCGATGGACATTTTCGCGATAAACGCCTGATTCATACGGGCTTCACTTTGACGTACGAAAAAGCAGTCCCGAGCATTGGCCCCCTGGTCGTCCGGCGCTGCGTCGCGCACGCCGGAATCGGAGCGACGCACTGACTGGCAGCACACCTGCTCCGGCTCCCCTGCAGCCAACGGCTGCCAACCAAGTCGCGGGGCCGCCAGACACTGCCGACGACACACCCGCATACCTCACCAACGTCGAAACCATCCTTGTTTCATGGCACAAACTCCTGGCCACCCTGCTCTACAACATCTGCCATCCATCACACATTTCTGAACGACATGCACAGGGTCGCACAACCACGCGTCAATTCCATGTCAGACAAGTCTGAAAATCCATGAACAAATGCCAAATTCTTGACCGAAATCACGAATTCACATTCTTAACTACGAACGGTGATCACAAATTCAGCGACGTGAATTAGACGTTCAGCATCGGAACGTCCACCTTCGGCAGCAGCCTCGAGGTGAAGTAGCGATCCTTGTAGTACCGGATCTTGTCGCACTTCACCGGGTGAGGTATCCCCTCGTACAGGAACACCTCCATGTCCGGCCCCATCGCCTTCAGCTCCTGCGGCAGCATCAGCGCGCGCCGTTCCTCGGTGAAGTTGTGGGTCTTCTCGCGGGCATGGGTGACGTTCTTCCTGCGCACCGTGGTGTAGCCCAGCATGTCCGAGTAGTCGTTGGCATCCTGCTGTTCGCGCGGCGCGTACAGGATCTGCAGCGCGTGGTTGGTGATGATCGTGCGAGAGACTTCCCGGCCGTAGGTGGCGTCGAGTTGGGACATGCTCTGGATGATCGGCAGCAGACGGATGTTGTAGCCGGCCATGTAGGAGACCGCCGAGGCGATGATCTCCACTTTGCCGATCGAGGTGAATTCGTCCATCAGCAGCAGGCACTGGTACTTCAGGTCCGGGTTGGACTTGGGCAGTTCCTTGGTGTTGAGGTTGATCAGCTGGCTGAAGAACAGGTTGATGATCAGCCGGCTCTCGGCCAGCTTGTTGGGCTGGATGCCGATGTAGATGGTCATCTTCTTCTTGCGGACGTCGGTCAGCAGGAAGTCGTTGCTGCTGGTGGCCTTGTCCAGCACCGGGTTGATCCAGGGATTGAGCGGCTCCTTGAAGGTGCCCAGGATCGAGGCGAAGGTCTCATCGGCTTGCGACAGCATGTTGGCGAACGCCGAACGGGCATTGGCACTGAGGAACGGTCGCTCCGACAGGGTCTTGAGGTACTTCTTCAGGTCGGTGCCGTCGCCGGAGGACAGACGGTACACCGCACCGAGCGTGGGCGTGCCGGCGCCGCCCGGGAAACCGCTGCTGCGCTCGTCGTCCCAGTTCTCGAACAGGTACAGGGTAAAGGCCATGAACGCATTGCGTGCCTGGCTGACCCAGAACTTCTGGTCCTCGGCCCCGTCTGGGTACAGCATCGCGGCGATGCTCATCAGGTCCGACACCCGGAAGGCCGGATCGTCGGAGACGTAGCTGAGCGGGTTCCAGCGGTGCGTACGCCGGTCCTCGGCGAAGGGGTTGAACAGGTAGATCTCCTGGCCCTGGCTGGCGCGCCAGCCGCTGGTCAGGTCGAAGTTCTCCTGCTTGATGTCCAGCACCACCAGCGATTCGCCGTACTCCAGCAGGTTCGGGATGACCACGCCCACGCCCTTGCCCGAGCGGGTGGGCGCGGCCAGGATCACGAACTGCTGGCCATCCAGGCGCACCAGCTTGCCGCCATGGCTGCCGACCACGATGCTCTGGCCGGTCTTCTTGAACATGCCGTGCTTGGCCAGGTCGGCACCGGTGGCGAAGCGCGCGTCGCCGTGCAGCGAGCGCTTGTCCTTCTTCAGCAGCAGCACCAGGCCGGCCACCAGCAGCACCAGCAGGGGCAGGCCGAAGCCTACGTAGCCCGCCCATTTGATCTTGCCCACGAAAGGCGCGACCTGCGGTTGGCCGATGGCGTGGACGTACTGGTAGTAGGTGTTCCAGGTGAACAGCTGGGTGTCCAGCCCCAGGAACAGCAAGGTCAAGTAGCCGGAGAACACGAAACCAAGCAACAGGGTCGCCAGCGTGATGATGGCGATGAGCAGATACTTCTTACTGGGCAACACCCGAATCCTCCATGATGCGCACGCGGCGCGACGGCCTAGCGGTGGCGCCAGCGCGACGCCTTCTTCCGCAGGTGGTTCTCGTTTTCCAGCCCGGGCTCCTCGCCCTCTTCACGCACCAGTTGCAGCAAGCGTTGGCGCGCTTCGGCCAGTGATATCAGGTCGGTCAGACGATCCCCATCGTCGGCGACGACCGCATGGCCGACCACATCGCCGGGAGCGTACACCGGCTCGTGGGACACCGCTACCAGCTGGTAGCGGCCACGGGTTTCCAGCACATGCCTGAATTCCTGCATCGCACTCCTCCTAGTCGGGGCAACACTGCGCCCCCTGCCCCGCCATCATGCCGGTGGCAGCGTCATGGGCGCATCCACAACCGCTGCGGCTTCTGCGCGAAACTGTGCGCGGATATCCAAGGAGACCGCAATGGACTGGGTAGCACTTGCCCGCACGCTGGCCACCGAGGCCCACGCGGGGCAGATCGACAAGGCCGGCCAGCCTTACATCGGCCATGTGGCGCGGGTGGCGGCTGCGGTGCGCGGCGACGATGACGCCGAAGTGGTGGCCTGGCTGCATGACGTGGCCGAGGACTGCCCGGCGTTTGCCGCGCGGATCGAGGTATTTCCCGCACCGCTGCGCGAGGCGGTGCAACTGCTCAACCGCGATGCAGCACCCGACGCGGACAGCTACTACGCGCGCATTGCCGCCCACCCGCTGGCACTGAAAGTGAAGCGCGCCGATCTGGATGACAACGCCGATCCGCAGCGGCTGGCGATGCTCGATGCGGCGACGGCCGCGCGCCTGCACGGAAAGTACGCTCATGCCCGGGCGGCGCTGGGCATCTGAGCCGGGCGCGACGAGGCTCGGCAGGCCGGCGTGTCACCGATCAAACGCTGATTTACCCTGAGTGCTGCTGCTCCTGCTGCAGTGCAGCAGTACAATGGGCGGCTCCCGCCCCCCATCGCGCCCCCGCATGAGCCCCAACTCTTCCCTGGCTGCGCGGCTGACGCCCCGCCAGCGCACCCTGATCATCCTCGCCCTTTCACTGGGTGGCTTCGCCATCGGCACCAGCGAGTTCGCCAGCATGGGCCTGATGCTGGAGATCAGCCGCGGCCTGTCGATTTCCGAAACCCAGGTCGGGCATCTGATCAGCGCCTATGCCATCGGCGTGGTGGTCGGCGCCCCGATCCTCGCCTTCGTCGGCGCCAGCTTCCCGCGCCGCAAGCTGCTGCTGGCACTGATGGGCTTCTACGCGGTCGGCAACCTGGCCAGCGCGCTGGCACCGAACTACGGCACGATGCTGGTGGCGCGCTTCGTTGCCGGCCTGCCGCATGGCGCCTACTTCGGCGTGGCGATGCTGGTGGCCGCGGCGATCAGTCCCGCAGGCCAGCGCGGCCAGGCGATGTCACGCGTGCTGCTGGGCCTGTCGATCGCGATCCTGGTCGGCAACCCGCTGACGACCTGGCTGGGTCAGCAGCTGAGCTGGCGCACCGCCTTTGCCCTGGTCAGCGTGCTGGCCATCGCCACCGTGGCGATGATCGCGCGCTTCCTGCTGCCGGACCCGGATGAAGTACGTACCTCGCCGATGCGCGAGCTGCGCGCCTTCAACACGTCCCAGGTGTGGCTGGCGCTGGCGATCGGCGCGGTCGGCTTCGCCGGCATGTTCTGCGTGTTCACCTACCTGGCACCGACCCTGGTGCAGGTCACCGGCGTGGCCGAATCGTGGATGCCGCTGGCGGTGGGCGTGTTCGGCATCGGCGCGATCATCGGCAACATCGCCGGTGGCTGGCTGGTGGACAAGTTCCACTTCAAGGCCGCCGCCGTGGTGCTGCTGTGGTCGATCGTGATGCTGCTGCTGTATCCGCTGGCCGCACAGTCGGTGTGGACCATCGGCCCGATGATCATCACTGTCGGCACCATGGGCGCACTGGCGGCGGTGCTGCAGACCCGCCTGATGGACGTGGCCGGTGAGGCGCAGACGCTGGCGGCGGCCTCCAACCACGCCGCTTTCAATACTGCCAACGCACTCGGCCCGTGGCTGGGCGGCATGGCAATCAGCGCCGGCTTCAGCCCGGCCAGTACCGGCTATGTCGGCGCGGCTACCGCGATCGGCGGCCTGCTGCTGTGGTGCGTGGCGGTGATGCTGGACAAGAAGCGCAGCACCGCCGTCGTCGGCAGCCACTGAACATTGCGCCGGATCGTCAGTTGCTGCCTCTGCGGCGACGGCGATCCGGTCGCAGCAACGCTGTATCGCCGGCCACCAGGGTCGGCCGCGCCAGCTCACCGCGCTTCACACGGTCCAGCACCCGCCGCGAATTGGCTGCACAGTCGATGCCGTCCGGCCGCGCCTGGATGTCCTCGATCAGGGCCAGCAGGTGCGCCCTGCTCTCTGCCAACCGCAGCTGCAACGCTTCGATGTCAGCCACCTTCTGCTGCAGCATCGCGATCAACGCCTCATGCTGCCACTGGCCCATGTCCGGTGGCAGCAGGGCGCGGATCTCTTCCAGGCTGAAGCCTGCACGCTGCGCGCCCGTGATCAACTCCAGCAACAGCACCGCCTGTTCCGGATAGTCGCGGTAGCCATTGGCCTGGCGCTGCGCCACCAGCAGCCCCGCGTCTTCATAGAAGCGAATGCGCGACGCCGCGAGGCCCGTGAGGCGGGCCAGCTCACCGATCTTCATCTGCCTGAATCCTCGCCATGGGAGCCTGTTGACCTTCAATAAAACTTGAAGGTTAGCGTAGCGCCATTCCCCTGTCCTGGAGCTGTCCGATGTCGCTGTTCTCGCCCCTGGCACTACCCTCCGGTGCCATCATCCGCAACCGCATTGCCAAGGCCGCGATGGAGGAAAACATGGCCGACGCCGACCACGCGCCGTCCGCTGCACTGCTGCAGCTCTACCAGCGTTGGGCCGATGGCGGCGCAGGACTGATCATCACCGGCAACGTGATGGTCGATGGCCGCGCCATGACCGGCCCCGGCGGCGTGGTGCTGGAAGACGACCGCCACCTTGACCGCTTCATCGCCTGGGCCGAAACGGCACGCTCACGGGGCGCGCAGATGTGGATGCAGATCAACCATCCCGGGCGGCAGATGCCGGCCGCACTCGGCCAACCGGCACTCGCGCCGTCAGCCGTCGCCCTGGAGATGGGCGCGCTGTCCAGGCAGTTCGCACCGCCGCGGGCGATGAGCGAGGCGGACATCGAAGAGGTGATCGCCCGCTTCATCCGCAGCGCCGAGCTGGCCGAGCGCGCCGGGTTCAGTGGCGTGCAGATCCATGCCGCGCACGGTTACCTGCTCAGCCAGTTCCTGTCGCCGCTGTCCAATCGCCGCGACGACCGCTGGGGCGGCAGCCTGCACAACCGTGCGCGCCCGCTGCTGGAGATCGTGCAGGGGGTGCGCGCCACCGTGTCGCCCACGTTCGCGGTGGCCGTGAAGCTCAATTCCGCCGATTTCCAGCGCGGTGGCTTCTCGCCCGAGGATGCGCGCGCAGTGGTGGAAATGCTGGCGCCGCTCGGCGTGGACCTGGTCGAACTGTCCGGTGGCAGCTACGAAGCACCGGCCATGACCGGTGCCGCGCGCGACCAGCGCAGCCTGGCCCGCGAGGCCTACTTCCTTGAGTTCGCGCGTGAGATCGCCACGGTGGCAACCATGCCGCTGATGGTCACCGGTGGCATCCGCCGTCGCGCCGTGGCCGATCAGGTACTTGACAGCGGTGTGGCCATGGTCGGCATCGCCACCGCGCTGGCGATCGAGCCGGATCTGCCCCACCGCTGGCAGCAGGGCCGCGACCCGGTGCCGACACTGCGCACCATCGACTGGCGCAGCAAACCGTTGGCCGCCAGCGCACACATGGCCGCAGTGAAGTACCAGTTGGCGCGGCTGAGCAGGCTCCGGCCCACGGCGCCGGGTGTTTCGCCCGTCTGGGCACTGCTGCTGGCACAGGCGGCCGCAAAGTGCCGGACCCGCCGCTACCGGCGCTGGATCGGTGCACGCGCAGGAGGATACTGAGCGGGCAGGCTTCTCATCACCGAATCGATGCTTCACCATCTGCACGATCGGCGGCAGCCCGTTTGCCGGTCGCAACACGCAGAAGGAACCCTCGTGGCAGCAGGACCAACCAGGAACCACGAAAAGCTGCTCGATGACCTGCTCTCACTGGGCCGCAACTGGGCGCTGGCCATTGCCATCGCAGGTGCCGGAGCTGCGGTCCATTACAGCGAGTCGGTCTACGAAGCAGGCATCTGGCGCGACCTGCTGCCCACGCTCTGCTTCCTGGTCGCCATCGTCTGGATCGTGCTCAGCATCATCCGCTTCGACCTGACCATCCAGCAGCACTTCGAGCGGAAATTGTCACGCTGGCTCAGCCGTCTGCTGTATGTCGTGCTGCTTGGCACCGGCATCACTGCCGTGTTCTTCGTCACCGAACTGGCGGAGAACAATCACATCGCGCGGATGTGCGACTCGGTGGCCAATGAACCCGGCAGCCGCATCCACAGGTCGGCCGAGTGCCAGCGGCTGTACCAGCATCGCGCGGCGTACCGGCAGCGTCTGGAATCGGCCGAGGGTGAGTTCGACTGAACGGGCTTCATCGCGGTCTTCGCGCGCGATGAACACATTTCGTGGATGTGCATTTGGGCACAGTGCAGCCGACGCCGCGCTCTCGGCCCGTACCGGACCCGCAATGCCCCCCCATCGCGCACCTGCCCGCCATGATGCCATCGCCTTGCAGGCCGGCATGCTGGGCAGCGTGTTGGGCGTGGCGCTGTTCAAGGCCATCGCACTGTCTGCGTTGGCGACGGGTTCGATGATGGGTATCGGGCTATGGGTGATGGCCTGCGCGCTGCTGGCAGCGTGGGCGCTCGCAGCCTATCTGGCCTGCCTGGCACTGAGCCGGCGCGTGTTCGTGCTGATGCTGGTGCTGTGCACGATACTGGTGATCTGCATCGCCTGACGCCGGCAGGGACCGGACTATCGCGCATCTGTTATAGAATAACAAGTGCGGTTGGTCCGATTGTGCATGCCCGGTGTCACGGATTTGAATTCCATGGCCATCCCGGCATCACCCGAGGCCCCCCCATGAACCTGCAGCCCCCGCTCCGCGTGACCCTCATTGCCATCGCCCTCGCATCGCTCAGCGCCTGCGCCACCTATGACGACAGCAACATGCATCAAGCCTGCCAGGAGTCGCCGCACCTGAAGGACCTGCCGCCCGAGGTCGCTGCCCGCGAGAGCCGCTGCAACAAGGGCATGGAAGTGTGGTCGAGCGAGCGCAAGGGCAGTGACAAGCCGCTGGACCTGAGCGGAAAGAAGAACAATCCCTGACGAAGGTGCGCGCCCGGTTGCCGCGCCTGTCTTGATCGCGCCCATGCATCCGGCTGACTGCTCCATCACAGCCGGCGCGCGACGATGAGGTCTCCCCACCCTGTCGAGACTCAGATGCCGGACACTGCCCACCCTGTCATTCGCGCGTTCGAGGCCGTGTTCGATCTATCGGGCAGCGTGCAGCGCATCACTGCGCTCACGGTCACCTGCCGGCATTGCTCGTCGACCAGCTCTGCCAGCGAAGACAACCTGGTGCAACTTCCGGGCGGGGCGTTGTTCCGTTGTGACGGGTGCGGCTGCCATCAACCGGTCAGCCACGCCCGCCTGTCGGACTGGCAACCGGCGTCGTTGCTGGGTATCTGAGGGCCGCCACGTGGAAATGACTGCGGAACAGCGGAAAATACTCCAGGCAATCGCCGCTGCAGAGCCGGTGCGCGGCGATGCCGCAACGTGGGCGGTGACCGCCGGATGGGCGGTACAGGCGGAAGACGGGGATATCGATCTGACCGAGGCTGGCCGGGATGTGCTCACCGCGCAGGCAGGTCGTAAGGGCTAGACCCGCCGATCAGGCCAGCTTCGCCTCCCTTCGCGCTGCGCCGCGATAGCGGCAACCTGCTGAACAAAGGGTGCATCCCTGCCACGTCAACGGCGAAGTGGCGAGGCCCTTCATGCCCACGGTGTGCAGGGCGTCATGACATGCGCTCGGCTATGCTGCGCCACCTCCCTGCGCCAATGGCGGCCATGCATCCTTTTCCCCTGCCAGTCTCTGCACCTGATCAGCTCGCCTACCGACTGCTGCAGGACAGTGACTGGGCCCGCTCGGCCACTGCCGCAAGCGCACCCGCCGAACTTCGCACCTTGCTGGCGATGATCCTGGATTCGCCGGAACCCCTGTGGCTTGCCTGGGGCAAGGAAGACAAGGCGTTCTTCTTCAATGATGCCTATCTGCCGATGCTGGGGGAAAAGCTGCACGGCGCGATGGGCAACCGTCTGGAGGATGTCTGGGCGGACGTATGGCCGGACGTGGTGCATGCCGTCGACGACGCCTTTGCCGGCACCAGCCGCAGCTTCAAGAACATGCCATTGATGATGGATCGCGACGGCACGCTGCGCGAAACTTTCTGGACGTTTTCCTATTCACCGCTGCGCGTCGGCTGCGGCAGTGTCGCCGGTATCCTGTGCGTGGTCAGCGAGCAGACCGAACGGGTGATCGAGCGCGACCTGCACAGCCGCCAGGTCGCGGCGATCACCGAGCAGGCGCGGGAGGCCCATCTGGAACTGGTGCGCGCCCGCGAGCAGCTGCGCCAGTCGCAGAAGCTGGAGGCGATCGGCCAGCTCACCGGCGGTGTGGCCCACGACTTCAACAACCTGCTGCAGGTCATCACCGGTTCGGTGGACATGCTCCTGCACACGTGGCCGTCAGACGACACCCGGCGCCGCTACATCCAGGCCATTGCCACAGCCTCGGACCGCGCCACCAAGCTGACCGCGCAACTGCTTGCGTTCTCGCGTCGCCAGAGCCTGTCGCCGGAGGTCTTCGATCTCTGCGAAAGCGTGCACGCGCTTTCGGACATCATCACCACGGTACTGGGTGCACGCATCCAGGTGTCGTTGACGTTGCCCGGCACGCCGTTGCCGGTGCTGCTGGACCGGACCCAGCTGGACACTGCATTGATCAACATCGCGGTCAACGCGCGCGATGCGATCGAGGGACACGGCAGGGTGACCATCGAGGTGGAGCAGGTAACCGCGGTGCCTTCGGTGCGCTTCGCCGCGCCGATGAAGGGCGACTTCGCCGCGATCAGCGTGACCGACACCGGAGCAGGCATCGACCCCGCCGTCGTCGACCGCATCTTCGAGCCCTTCTTCACCACCAAGAGCGTCGGCGCCGGAACCGGCCTCGGCCTCAGCCAGGTGTTCGGCTTCGTCAAGCAGTCAGAAGGCGAGGTGGACGTGCAGAGCCAGGCGGGCGCCGGTACCCGCTTCACCCTGTACCTGCCGCTGGCGCAGGCGAGAGAAATGACGGAACGGCCGGCGACGCTACCGGGGCTGCAGCATGGTCACGGTGTCTGCGTGCTGGTTGTGGAAGACAACGTCGATGTGGCCGAATTTGCCGTCGGCGCCCTGCGCGAGCTCGATTACAACGTGGTACTTGCGCACAATGCGGACGAGGCCCTGGCGGAGCTCGAACGGGATGCCTCCCGCTTCGATGTAGTGTTCAGCGACGTAGTGATGCCTGGCATGAACGGCCTGGATCTGGCCCGTACCATCCGCAGCCGCCTGCCTGGGCTTCCAGTGATCCTTACCAGCGGCTACAGCGAACTGCTGGCCCGGGACCCTGGCCATGGCTTCACCCTGCTGCGCAAGCCTTACTCATTGAAGCAGCTGGCCTCGGTGATGACCGAAGCCGGGCGCTGCGCGCAGGCCGTGGTGGCGTCGCCCTAGCGGGCGGTCACCGCAGCGAACCGAACCAGCGTTCCAGCGAAGGCTCCAGCCCCGACGTGTCACCGCCAGCATCGCAGGCCCAGGCGACGATACCGTCGGGGCGGACCAGCACGGCGCCCAGTCCCAGCGTGTCGCGCGCCGTGGACATCACGCAGGTGACCGACCGCTGCCAGCGCTCAATGATCGGACCGAGCGAATCGCCGGTATCGAGCCCCAGCAGCACGCCCTGCCCTGCACGCAGCAGCTCTCCCATCCGACGGTCATCAGCCAGTTGGACGTCCGGTGCGCTTCGGCCAACCCGCGGATGGCTGCCGTCGAGCACCGGTGGCGGTGCTACACCCCACAGCCGCTCGGCGAGATAGGTGGCACCGTCGCGGGTCGCGGCCAGGTCGGCGATGACCGCCGCCAGCGCGCGCGACCCGGGGCCTGGCCGCATCAACGCCACCTGCGCACGTGACCAGTCGAGCACCTGCGCGCCGATCGGATGGCGCTCAGCCTGATAGCTGTCCAACAGCGACTCTGCCACATCACCTCGCACCACCGCGGCCAGCTTCCACCCCAGGTTCATCGCATCGCCGATGCCGAGGTTCAGCCCCTGCCCGCCCAACGGCGAATGCATGTGCGCGGCATCACCGGCCAACAGCACGCGGCCGCTGCGATAGGCCGTGGCCTGGCGCGCGGCATCGGTCCATGTGGTGGCCAGATGCAACGCCGTGATCGTTGCCTCTCGCCCGGACACACGCCGCAGCAGCGCCTGGGCGGTGTGCCGGTCCAGCGGCGTGCGATGGCCGGCGCCACCGTCGAAATCGGCCAGCGCCAGCATGCCCGGCGGATTGAAATTGCACATGCCGTGTTCGGTGAACTGACGCCCCGGGACGAGCACCGACGGGTCTGCCAGTTCGACCTGCAGCGTGTGCCCGGTGAACTCCGGCGCCGTCCCTGCGAACACGAACCCCGACTGCTTGCGTACCGTGCTGCGGGCGCCATCGCAACCGACCAGCCAGCGGCCCCGCATCAGCCCGCGACCGGTCTGGACCTCCATCTGTGCTTCGCGTGCGTACACCGCCTGCACCGTGCAGCCACGCTCGATCTGTACACCCAGTGACACCGCACGCTCGGCCAGCACCGCCTCCAGCGACTGCAGCTCGACCGCCATCTGGGTGGGCACCGGCGTCGGCAGGCGATGGCGCCAGCGCGCACTGTCCACGTTGTCCAGCGCAAAAGGAATGCCGGCGAAGTGGCCGCCCAGCGGCCGCGGTTGCGCCAGCCAATGGGCGGTGCCGGGCGGCGGTGCGCCGTTGTCCGGCTTCAGCACCTGACTGGCGGCAACCGCATCCAGCAGGCCACGTCGATCCAGGGCCTCCAGGGTGGGCGCGTTCAAGCCGCGCAAGCCAAAGGGCAGGCGTTTCAAGGGTGTCTCGGGCGACACTGCCTGCTCCAGCAACAGGACCGAACAGCCGGCCTGGGCCAGCTCGCAGGACAGGAACAGGCCGACCGGGCCGGCCCCGGCGATGACGACGTCGTACAACATGGGATTTCCCTGTGAGCGCCGGGCCGGCGCTCTGGCGACGCCAATGTTACACTCGGTGTACGTTTCCACAAGTGAACCGCCCATGATCCCGCCCCGGGGCCGCCGCGAGCAGCGCAAGACCGAGACCCGACAGACCATTTCGGACGTCGCCACCGAACTGATCATCCGCCGCGGCTTCGAAGCCGTGTCCATGTCCGAGATTGCCAATGCGGCGGGGGTCTCGCGCAAGACGGTCTTCAATTATTTCGCCAGCAAGGAAGACCTGGTGTTCGACCGCGATGAGGAGGCCCGGACCCTGCTTCGCGAAGGCATGGCGGCGCGCCGTGGCATGGCCCCGCTGGCCGCCTTCCAATCGCTGGTGCGGGAGCTGCTGGACAGCGGCCATCCGCTGTTACGGATCAACTCCGGTGCAGCGGCCTTCTGGGCAACCGTGGCCGACAGTCCGGTGCTGGTGGCGCACGCGCGACGGCTGCAGGCACAGCTGGCCGACGACCTGGCCCAGCTGATGGCCGACGCGGCCGGTCGGCCCGCGCAGGACGCGGAGGCACGCCTGGGCGCAGCCATGCTGCTGGCGTCGATGGTGGCCGCCTATGAGAGTGGACTGGCCAGCCAGCAGAGGGGCGAGGATCCGCGCCAAGCGATGCTGCAGCTGATCGTGCGCGGTGGCACCGGCGTGCTGGTGGCCTTGGCCGGCACCCCATATACCGACCCGGGCCTGCGTCCATAGCGCAATCGGGGGATAGGTCACGAAGCGTTGCAAATGCTACTCTTTCTCATTTGCAGCCCGCCCCGACCCCCTCATGCCGCTTCCAACCCCGCTCAAGCACGCCCTCTGCCTGACGCTGCCCCTTTCCCTGGCTACGCCTGCACTGGCCTCCGAGGCCTCCGCTGACACCCCGAAGGACCTGGACAAGGTCGAAGTCCGCGGCCGCGCGCAGACCCTGTACCGCGCCAACGATGCGGCCGTCGGCACCCGCACCGATACCCCGTTGGAACTGGTGCCGCAGTCGATCCAGGTCGTGCCGCGCGAGCTGATCGACGACCAGGCCGCGCGCCAGGTCACCGATCTGTACCGCAGCATCAGCGGCATCAGCTTCTTCAGCTATGCCGGCGTCACCCTGCGCGGGTTCCGCCAGGAGAACGTTCTCTACGACGGCCTGCGTGGTGATCCCTATGCGGGCTTCTCGGTGCCGCAACTGTTCAATATCGAACGCGTGGAAGTACTGAAAGGTCCGGCCGGTGCGCTGTACGGCGGTGGTGATGCGGGCGGTGTCATCAACTATGTAACGCGCAAGCCCAAGGCGCGCGCCGAACGCCGCATCGAGCTGCAGGCAGGCGACAAGGACTTCCGCGCCGGATCGATCGAAGGCACCGGCCCCTTGAATGCCAGCGGCAGCATTCGCTATCGCGCCGGCCTGTATGCCGACAGCGAGCAGGGCGTGCGCTGGAATGCCGACAGCGAAAGCGTGATCGGCGATGCCTCGCTGGCCTTCGATGTCGGCCAGACCGGCGAACTGGTGCTGCAGTTCACCGACATCACCCAGAACCTGGGCGGCAACCGCCTGCGCGGCGTGCCGGTGAACGATGCCGGCAGCTTCCTGACCGATCGCCGCTGGAACCACAACGAGGCCAGTGACTTCCTCGACATGCGCGCCAAGGTCGCACTGGCGCAGTATCGCTTCGCACCGCGCGACAACCTGGACGTGGACCTTGCTGCGCGCTGGTTCAGCAACAACGAGCACCAGATGTACCACGAGCCGATGGGGCTGATTGATCGTGATCGCGACGGCGTGGCCGAGTGGATGACGCGCCAGCTGCGCAACCAGATCCGTGACAACACCGCCTTCACCGCCAGCGGCAATGCCGTCTGGCGGATCAACACGGGTCGTATCGAACACAAGGTGCTGTTCGGCGCCGACGTGTACCAGCTCGACGCCGACTTCACCGCGCAGACCGCCAACAGCGCCGACCTGGCACGCGGCGCCGGCCCGGTGCGCGGCATCGACCTGTTCAACCCGGTCTATGGCGCGAGCACCTGGCATGACTACAACCTGGCCGCTCTGCCCTGGCGCAGCACCGCCACCCGCAGCAAGCGCTACGGCGGCTACCTGCAGGATGAGCTGGCACTGGGCACGCGCTGGCATGTGCTGGCCGGGCTGCGCTGGGATGGCTTCAAGGATCAGGACCGCATGGGTGGCGGCAGCGTGGATGGCAACGATCTCAGCTGGCGCCTGGGCAGTACCTTTACCGTCCGGGACGGCGTGAACCTGTATGCCAACATCGCCAGCGGCTTCGTGCCGCAGAGTGCCACCAACCAGAACCCGGCGGCCGGCGGACCGTTCGACGCGGAGCGCAGCAGGCAATGGGAAGTCGGTCTGAAGTCCCTGCTGGCCGACCGTGTGACCCTGAACATGGCGGCCTACCGCATCGACCGCAGCAACATCGTGCAGGCCACCGGCGAGGTGATCGGCGGGGTAAACCAACTCGCTGCACTGGGCCTGGTACGCAGCACGGGCATGGAACTGGACCTGCTGGCCGACGTGACCGAGCGCTGGGTGGTGAACCTGACCTACGCCTACAACGACGCACGGGTGAAGGATGCCGGACCGAACGGCATCACCAATGCCTCCGGCGACCGCTTCGCCAATGCGCCACGCAACAAGCTCGGCGTGTGGACGCGCTACGACCTGCCGTCGATCAATTCGGCCATCGGCTTCGGCGCCGACCATGTGGGCGAGCGTGTCAGCCTGGATGGGCAGGCGGTCAAGGCATACACGGTATTCGACATGAGCTGGAAGACCACGTGGAAGCAGTGGCAGTTCCAGGCCAACGTCAAGAACCTGTTCGACAAGGTGTACGCGGCCAGCGGCTTCATCGAGCGCAACGGGCATTTCCCGGGCGAGCCGCGGCGGGTGTATGTGCAGGCGGCTTACAGCTTCTGACACCGCGCAGCAGAGCGTGCCAAGGGAGGTGGCAACCCACCTCCCCTGCCCAGGTCAGTGCGAGCAGGACACCAGCATCGAGCGGGTGGCCATCTGGGTAGAGGTGAAGCCGTTCCTGTTGCCCACCGCGATGGCATTTCCTTCATCGCCATCCTTGCTGAAGACCACATAGCCGCCTGGGCACATCTGCCCGGCCTTTTCGTAGCAGCCACTCCAGGAACTGGAACCGCTGCAGTCGATGGAAACACCACGGCGGCCATCGGGGGTGACGGTCATTTTGGCAGTGGTGCAGCCACTCAAGGCGGCAACCAGCAACAGCGGGACGAACAACTTCATGGGCACTCCAGGGGTTGGGGATCAGCGAACGGGCGCCAAGGCTGGAGTGCGCGGATTGCGCGAACCTTGCGCCGGGCGGCCCGCGCCGCAGCGGGTGTTGCGGCGTCACCGGCAGGCCCCGAAGGAACGCCATGTTCACGCAATGTTCCTGTAATACGGTGCCGGCGCTTGCCGCCCGCCTTATGCCTCCTTCCCGCCTGACGCCTGCCGATGCACATCCTGCTGATCGAAGACGAAGCCGAACTGGCTGCCACCCTGAAGTCTGCCCTGCAGCGGGAGCGCTACGTCGTGGACCTGGCCAGCACCCTGGCACTGGCCCGCCAAGCAGCACTTTCCGGATCACACGACCTGGTGCTGCTGGACCGCACCCTGCCCGATGGTGACGGGCTGGGGCTCATTCCCGTGCTGCGCGGGCGCAATCCGGGGGTGCCGATCATCGTGCTCAGCGCACTGGGACAGTTGCCGGACCGCATCGCCGGCCTGGATGAGGGCGCCGACGACTACCTGGCCAAGCCCTTCGCGCTGGAAGAACTGTTCGCGCGGATCCGCGCGGCCGGGCGCCGGCCGAGCGGCATGCAGGTGGAGCCGGTGAGCATCGGCCGGCTGCTGTTCGACCCCACCTCGGGCGAAGCCAGCGTGGGCGGACAGCGACTGGAGCTTCCGCGCCGCGAGATCCGCGTGCTGGCGGCCCTCGCCCGCCGGCTGGGCCGCACCGTGCTTCGCGAATCCATCGAGATGGCGGTGTACGGCTTCGACGACGGCATCCATTCCAACACGCTGGACTCGCATGTCTCACGCCTGCGGCGCAAGCTGGCCGACGCGGATGCGGGGGTGGAAATCCATGCCATCCGCGGTGTCGGCTATCTGATGCGGGAAACGAAGTAATGGCGCTTCGTCCCTCACTGAAGCGCCCGCTGATCGTCAAAACCCTGATCTACCAGCTGCTCGCACTGCTGGTGGCCTTCTTCGCATTGCTGATGGTGCTGGTGCGTGTCGACAGCGGCGGCTACTACACCATCCAGACCTTCGCCCCGGTTGCGGCAGAGGCCGTTCGTCGGGACAGCAAGGGCGAGCTGTATGTGCAACGCACACCGGCGCTGGACGAGCTGCTGAAGATCGTCCCCGGCGCGTGGTTCATCGCCGAGGATGAGCAGGGCCAACATGTGACATTCGGCCACGTTCCGCCCGCCTACGCCTCGCTGGTCGGCGCCCTCGACGGCATTCCCTATGGCGACCTGCGCGGACGCGGCCGCAACGACGGCCTGGCCGTGGTGATACGCCAGCACAGCGGTCCGGCCGGCAAGCTGACCATCATGGCCCATGGCGAAACCGATTCGCTGACCTGGCAGATGGCGCTGGCCGCACACATCATCACCCTGCCGATCTTCCTGCTGCTGGGCCTGGCCACCATCATCCTGACCCCGATCATCGTGCGCCGCGCCCTGGCTGGCGTGGAGCGCATCGCGCAGGAAGCCCGCAACATCTCTGCCAGCCGTCGCGGCATCCGTCTGACAGAGACCGCCGTACCGGTGGAGATCGCACCGCTGGTGACCGCGGTGAACGAAGCGCTGGACCGACTGGACGAAGGGCACGAACGGCAGCGCCGCTTCATCGCCGCCGCCGCCCATGAGCTGCGTACACCGATCGCCATCCTGCGGGTGAAGATCGATGCCACCGACGATTCCACCTCACGCAGCCTGGCGGTGGAAGTCGCTCGGCTGGCAACGCTTGCCGAGCAGCTCCTGGACCTGCACCGCATGGAAGCCGATGGACCGAAGGACTCCCTCAACCTGGCCCGCGTGGCCAAGCGGGTCGTCGCCGATCTGGCCCCACTGCTGATCCAGTCCGACAAGACGGTCGCCGTGGCAGTGGAACCGAACTTCCCGGTGCTGGGCGAGTCCGGTGCCATCGAACGGGTGCTCTCCAACCTGGTACTGAATGCCGCCGAGCACGGTGGACGCCATATCATCGTGCGCGTGCAGGGCAGCTGCCTTGAGGTGGAAGACGATGGACCCGGCATTCCAGTCGACCAGCGCGAACGCGTGTTCGAGCCCTTCCAACGCCTGCGGCCCCGGCAGACAGGCGCCGGATTGGGATTGAACCTGGTGCGGCAGGTGATCGACCGCCACGGCGGCCACGTCACGATTCTGGATGCGCCCGGTGGTGGCGCCCTGATCCGCGTCGAGTTCCCCTCGCATCCAGGCGTCACCAGCGCATTGGCGCCGGAGTACTGAGCGCATCGCTTCCACGTGGATGACTATGCGCGGATGACTACTGGCTGTCCGCGCGCCAGGACTGCGGTTGATGCGCAAGGTTGCGGCAATGTTCGCTGCCCAGCATCCAGGTGAGCAGCACAGCAGGTGCTGCGTCCGGAACTGACAGGAAGCCTGCATGTGACACAGGGAGCTCCTCCACCGCCCTCTTCCACCCCTGCCCCGCCGCCTCGGAATACGCCCAGCCTCACCGCCGCAGCATGGAACTGCCGCGCGCATGCAGGCCGCGCGCGTGGGTTGGAACACTGGCCGCACTGGCTGCGGATGATTCCCGAACGCGAGCGGGCCGGCGTGCTGATCCGCCTGTTCGCCGCGCTGTTCCTGCTGCTCCCCGGCCTTGCGCTGGTGGCTTCCGCGTATCGGCACGCGCATGCAACGGCCACTGCCGTGCTGGTGTTCGTCGCCGTGCATGCCGCACTGCACATGCTGGCCGTGTGGCGAGGGGCTGCACTACGCCCAGCTCCCCCGCTGCTGCGGACCCTGGATACGCGCGCAGCCGCCGTGATGCTTGCTGCCACGTTGATGATCATCGCGATCGTCGCCGCCACCGCAACGCTGCCGGTTGCGGTCTGCACCGTGCTGCTGGTCGGCGCGTTGTGCCAGCTTTCGACCCTGCCCACGCCGGCGCAACGCCTCCGCCACGTGCTGTTGGCGCTCGGTAGCATGATCCAGTTCATCGCGATGGCACTGCTCACGCAGGGCATTGCCCACTGACACGCCTGCACCATCGCAAGGTTCGCGCAATCCAGCGCATCGAGACTCGACCACCATCCACACCTGTCACCCCAGGCGTGCATTCCAACAGTCTCGAGGATCCACGATGCCCTGTCTCTTCCGGATGCCGCGCCGATGAGCGCCACACCGCGCAGCCGCCGCCGTGTGCTGATCATTGCTGCCGCACTCCTCTGCACAACGTTGGCACTCTTCGCCTGGCTCCGGCCCGTACCACCACCGAAGCTGCAGGTGGCACCGGTAACCCGGGGCAACATTGAACAGGTCGTTGAAGCCACTGGAACACTGAAGCCCTCGCGGCTGGTGAGCGTGGGCGCGCAGGTCTCCGGCCGCATCGAGGCCCTGCATGTGAAGCTGGGCGACAAGGTGAAGGCCGGCGATCCGATTGCCGATATCGATTCGCGCACCCAGCGCAACGCATTGCTGAGTGCGCAGGCAGCACAGCGCACCGCGCGCGCCAACCGCGATGCGCTGGCCACCGACCTGCGCCAGTTCGAGCTGACATTGCATCGACAGCAGCAGCTGGTGACCTCGCAGTTGGTGGCACGCGCCGACGTCGATGCGGCCAAGGCCAAGGTCGATGCCACCCGGGAACAGATCGCCGCGCTGGAAGGTGAGATCGTGCAGCGGCAGACCGACGTGGATATCGCACAGACCAACCTCGAGTACACCCGTATCACCGCCCCCACCGACGGCACCGTGCTGGCCGTGGTGGCGCGCCAGGGGCAGACCGTGAACGCGGTACAGAGCGCACCGACCATCGTGATGCTGGGCAACCAGGACGTGATGACGGTCTACGCGGAAATCTCCGAGGCGGATGTTGTGCACACGTCCGTTGGTCAGGAAGCGTACTTCACCATTCTTGGCGACGCGGGACGTCGCTACAGGAGCACGCTGCGCGACATCGCCCCGGCTCCGGAATCGATCACCCAGGAAGACGCCTCCGCCCTTGCTTCACCCGCGACCGGCGGTGGCAGCCGCACCGCCATGTACTACAACGGGCAGTTCGACGTCGCCAACGCCGATGGCCGCCTGCGCAGCTACATGACCGCGCAGGTGCGCATCGTGCTGGGTCGCGCCGACAACGTACTGACGCTGCCCTCCGCTGCGCTCGGTGCACGCGCGGCCGATGGCAGCTACAGCGTACAGGTGCGTGGCGCGGACGGGCACGCCCATGCGCGCCGCATCACCATCGGGCTGGACGACCAGATCCAGGTGGAGGTACGCAGCGGCCTGAAAGAGGGCGAACAGGTGGTGCTGGCGCAGGCCCGGGACGAAGCCGCTACCGCACACGCGCCGTCGAAATGAGCACATCCGCCACCGCCCCCTTGCTGCGCGTACGCGGCATCCGCCGCGAATTCGCGGCCGGCGAACAGACGCTGGTCGTGCTCGATGGCGTGGACCTGGACATCCACGCAGGCGAACTGGTGGCCATCGTGGGCCAGTCCGGCTCGGGCAAGTCCACGTTGATGAACATCCTCGGCTGCCTCGATCGCCCTTCCGCCGGTGCATACCAGATCGCCGGACGCGAAACCGCTCAGATGTCGCCCGATGAACTGGCCGAACTACGCCGCGAGCACTTCGGCTTCATCTTCCAGCGCTATCACCTGCTGACCGACCTGACCGCATTGGGCAATGTAGAAGTGCCAGCGATCTATGCCGGCATGGCGGCGGCCACCCGCCGCGCCCGCGCGGCCGAGCTGTTGGCGCGGCTGGGCCTGAGCGAACGTATGCAGCATCTGCCTGGCGAGCTGTCAGGTGGCCAGCAGCAGCGTGTTTCGATTGCGCGCGCACTGATGAACGGCGGCGCGGTGATCTTCGCCGATGAGCCGACGGGTGCACTGGACACCCACTCCGGCAGGGAGGTGATGAAGATCCTGGGCGAGCTGCATGCCGAGGGCCACACCGTGGTGCTGGTGACCCACGACATGGCCATGGCCGAACATGCTCATCGCATCATCGAGATCCGCGATGGCCGGGTTGTCGATGATCGCGCCACGGGCGGGGTCTCTGCCGTGGATGGGTCAGCGGCGGCCCCGCCGCAGCGCGGCGGTGGCAGCGGCTGGCAGGCGGTGCGTGATCGCTTTACGGAGGCGTTCCGCATGGCCCTGCGCGCAATGAACGCGCACCGCATGCGCACCTTCCTGACCATGCTCGGCATCATCATCGGCATTGCGTCGGTCGTCTCCGTGGTCGCGCTGGGTACCGGCGCGCGCCAGGCCATCCTGTCCAACATTTCCTCGCTGGGTACCAACACCATCGAGATCTATCCCGGGTCCGGCTTCGGCGACCTGCACTCGGCGCGGGTGGAAACGCTCACCCCCGGCGACAGCGTGGCCCTGGCCGGGCAGCCGTTCGTGGACAGCGCTACACCCGGCGTGGCCACCACCGGCACCGCGCTGCGCGGCAACCGCTCGGCCAGCGTGCAGGTGCATGGCGTCAGCGAGCAGTACTTCCGCGTGCATGGCCTGAAGCTGGGCGAAGGTGCCTTCTTCGGCCCGGCCGCCGTGGCCGGCTACCAGCAGGTAGTGGTGATCGATGCCAACACCCGCGCCCGCTTCTTCGCTGCGGTGGACAATCCCATCGGCCATACCCTGCTGCTGGGCAACGTGCCGGTGCGCGTGGTGGGCGTGGTGAAGAAGGACGCCGGCGCGGTCGGCGATGCCTCGCTGCTGCGGGTGTGGCTGCCCTACACCACCACCATGGCGCGCATGCTCGGGCAGAGCCACGTTTCCAGCATCACCGTGCGTGTCTCCGATGCCATCAGCATGGAGGCGGCCGAGCGCGCCATCGGACGATTGCTGGCACGCCGCCATGGCAGCACCGATTTCTACATGAGCAACAACGCGCAGATCCGCCAGTCCATCGAACAGACCACCGGCATCCTGACCATGATGATCAGCTCCATCGCCGCCATCGCGCTGGTAGTGGGCGGAATCGGAGTGATGAACATCATGCTGGTGTCGGTGACCGAGCGAACACGCGAGATCGGCGTGCGCATGGCGGTGGGCGCGCGGCGCAGCGACATCCTGCAACAGTTCCTGATCGAATCGGTCCTGGTCTGCCTGCTCGGTGGCGTGCTCGGCATCGGCGTGGCCCTGGCATTGGGGGCAGGGTTGGCGCTGGCCAACGTGGGTTTCAGCCTTGTGTTCTCCGCCAATTCGATCCTGGCCGCCTTCGCCTGTTCCAGCCTGATCGGTATTGGCTTCGGCTTCCTGCCAGCACGCCGCGCCGCGCAGCCGGACCCGGTCGAAGCACTCGTTCGATAGCCAGTGACGTTACCTGCAGTGACGGCAGGTTCGCGCAATGTCTGCGGGCTCTACTGGAGCTACCAACAATGTCCGCACAGGAGCTGGACGATGTCTCTGAAACCACGAAGAACCGCACTGCTGCTGGCAGCGGCTGCACAACTGATGCTGCTGTTGCCCTACTCCGGCGACGCGCATGCGCAACGCGGTAACCGCTACAACCCGCAGTGGGACCAGGACTACCGTGACCGCGATCGTGATGCATGGGAGCGTCGTGAACGCGAGCGTGAGCGTGACCGGGAACGTGAGCGCCGCCACGATGCCAAGACCACCGGTGTGGTGGTGGGCGTGGTGGGCGCAGCCGTCGTGGCCGGTGTGATTGCCGCAGCCGCCAAGCGCGAACGCGAGACCCGCGAACGCGCCGACTACTGCATTCGCCGCTACGGCAATTATGACCGCCGCAACGATACCTATCGCGGCGCCGACGGCTACACCTATCCCTGCCGCTGACCTGCACATCTCAAGGACATACGACCCATGAAGAAGACCGCTCTGTTGATCGCATTGTGCGCCGCTCCGCTGGCCTCCCAGGCCGCGCCGGCTGACCCGAAGCAGGCCTACATCGATTCCACGTTCACAGCGATGGACACCAACAAGGATGGGCGCGTCGACAAGGCCGAATACACCAGATTCCAGCAGGGGCGCTTCAGCAAGCAGGCCGATTCGATCGACGCCGCGTTCAGTGCCATGGACACGAACAAGGATGGCAGGATCAGCAAGGATGAAGCCACGTTGGTGCCGGAGATTGCGAAGTACTTTGCGGGCCTGGACACCGATGGTGATGGCTATCTGTCGCTGAAGGAGATGCAGCAGGCCATGGTGGCCGCGCAGACGGCAGACGCCCCGGCGAGGTAGCGCCCCGGTACTGGATGCCAATCCACATCGCCTTGGTGGGTGCCCACCCTGGTGGGCACGGCTGCGTCACCGCGCGCCAGGGCCAGAATGCCCACCAAAGTGGGCGGCTACCGCAGCGGTGAAATGGCATCCACCCAGGCGGACATCTACCCGGCTGGTACGCGTCGGTCGCCAAGCGAACTCAGCAATGCCCGCGCACCGAGTTGCAAAGACCGCGTGAGGCGAGGCTGCGACAGGCCGGGACCCTAGCCCATCCGTATCGCCGGGATGTCGCGCGCCTGCGCATCGACCTCCTGCTGGCGCTGCGCGTGTGCCTGTTCACGATCCGCACCGACTGCCTGCAGGGCCTGCAGTGACTGCTCGACCGGCGTCTGCACCGCCCGGTCCGTGGGCATGGAGGCCCGCAGATGCGCCGGATCATTCAACTCGCCCTGCACCACGAACACGTTGCGGCCGGCCGGGTGATCGGCAGTCCGCGCGCTCAGCAGCACATGGTCGGCGCGTTCGAGCTGGTTGTGGCGCGCCAAGGCCATCACGCTCGCCACCAGGCGCTCGCTGTTCTCGTCGTGGGTACGCCCGGCGCCGGCATCGATCGCGGCCACGCCTTCGCGCACCTGCTGCATCAATGCGTACTCACGGTGGCCGGGTCCAATGTCGGCCAGACGGGTCGCTACCTGCGCGGGATCCGGCACGTCGTCCACGGCTGCGGTCAGCGGGCTGCGGGTGATGGTCCGGTACGGGTCGTCCGGGTGGAACTGGGTACGTTTTTCCTGCCGTTCCAGACGAACGTCCCGCGCGTCGTTGAGTTCAGCGATGCGGGCCGGATCGGTGATCTCACGCATCGACATGTGGCCACCACCCGCGCTGACACTGGCCCATTTCCTGTCCGCTTCGAAGTACATCGCGTAGTAGCTGTTGCCACCGATGACGTTCGGATCGACCGCCGAGCGCCCTTCCAGTGCCTGGGTGGCTTCCAGCACGCTCAACCGGGTCAGGTATTGCCCACCCTTCGTCCATCCCATCTGGCTGATGGCATCGATGCTGGTGTTGCCTACGCGCGGGCCTCCGGCGTAGTCATTGTTGAGCATGTTGGTCCAGATCTGTTCCAGCTTCTCGGGGCCGCTCTTCTGCTCAGCCGCCTGCAGCAACACGCGCGGCGTCCAGCAGTTGGGATCGAGTTCATGCCGTTCGAATGCCCGGTCGTGTGCCAGCATCACGTCCTTGCCGGGGAGATTCAGTGCAAATTCGGGACGCCCCTGCTCCATCCAGAACAGGCGTCGCTCCAGGTCCTGGCGCAGAAGCGTCTGCCCAAACATCTCCCATTGCCGCTCGCTCAGCTGCGCGTCGGGAAAGCCGGAGCCCTTGCCTTCCTGATCTCGGGCGTAATCCTGTGCGTAGCTGTTTGCAACGCGGCCTGGCAGGCTGTCGTTGCGAACAACACCCAGCGCAAGCGTGCCATAGCCATCCGCATCTGGCAGCTGCGACAGATAGTTCCAGTACAACTCACGGTTTCCGGCCTTGGCATAGCTGGCCAGAATCCTGAGATTCTCTTGCGTCAATCCGCCCATCGCCTGCTCCTGAATGCACTCACTGCCGGACGCGGGAGCGCGCGAGAAGATCCCGCACCGCATCTTCCATCCGCTTCCAGTCCGCCAGGAAGGCCCGCTTGTAGTTCAGCGAGATGGAAAGCTTGTTCTCCACATCCGAGAAATAGTGGAAGCACCCCGCAGCGGCTTGCCCTTGCTCACTGATGACCTGATCGCCCTGCAGGCGAACGCCATCCCCCCGAAACGCCGTGCTTTCGCATTTGATGAATGTGGTCAGACTGCCGTTTGGAGCGCGCGCGATGTACCAATCATCTTCATAGGCAGGATTACGCGTGGGCGGTTTTCCATAGCGTGCCTCGTATTCCTTCGAGAAAATCCCCATCCGCGTTTCATCGATGGCATAAGGCGTCAGTCCCATGACGTCGGGCCGCGCAATACGCAGATCGAGTCGATCCCGAGGATCCCCTCGCTCCACCGATCCTTCCTCGGCGGATGCCTGGTTGGAGGACAATCGCTCCAATGATGTTTCGATTGGCGCACGATCGATGTAGTCGATCGCCACAGCAATTTCCTTCCGGAAATCATTCGTACGCGGATTGGCCCGGGCGCCCGGCGCCGTCGGCGTCATGTCCGGCCACTCGATGACCAGCGTCACGCCCTCGCCCGGCCACGGTGCGATCTGGCTGTCCAGGTAGTTGGCCGGAATGCGGAAAGTGTTCGGCCCGAGCTTCACGTCCACGGGCGCATCGGTATAGGTGTGGCCGTTGATCGTGCGGCCGGTCTGCGTTGCGCCGGACATGGCGGGATTCCTTTCGTGTTCGGTGGACGGCGGCCGCGCACACGCGCCGGCACTCACCGCGACGGCAAGTGCAAGCGTCAGGCAACGGCCGGGGGACATCACGTGCATGGGCATTCCATTGCAGAGTTCCCAATCGATTATAGGTAAAACTGCGGAGGCGAACGAAGGGTCCGCGCCCCAAGGCTTAAAGGCCTAGGCGAAAACCACTTTAGACCCGAGCCCGTGACCGGCTCACCCGGGGGGCCGGTCAGGCCATCCGCATGGCCGGGGTGTCGCGCGCCCGCGCATCGACCTCCTGCTGCTGGCGCTGCGCGTGTGCCTGTTCACGTTCCGCACCCACTGCCTGCAGGGCCTGCAGTGACTGCTCGACCGGCGTCTGCACCGCCCGGTCCGTGGGCATGGAGGCCCGCAGATGCGCCGGATCATTCAACTCGCCCTGCACCACGAACACGTTGCGGCCGGCCGGATGATCGGCGGTCTGCGCGCTCAGCAGGACATGGTCGGCACGTTCAAGCTGGTTGTGACGCGCCAAGGCCATCACGCTCGCCACCAGGCGCTCGCTGTTCTCATCATCGGTACGTCCCGCGCTGGCATCGATCGCGGCCACGCCTTCGCGCACCTGCTGCATCAAGGCGTACTCACGGTGGCCAGGACCAATGTCGGCCAGACGGGTCGGGGCCTGCGCGGGATCCGGCACGTCGTCCACGGCTGCGGTAAGCGGACTGCGGGTGATGGTCCGGTACGGGTCGTCCGGGTGGAACTGGGTTCGCTTTTCCTGCCGTTCCAGACGAACCTCGCGCGCGTCGTTGAGTTCGGCGATACGGGCGGGGTCAGTGATCTCCCGCATCGACATATGGCCGCCACCCGCGCTGACACTGGCCCACTTCCTGTCCGCTTCGAAGTACATCGCGTAGTAGCTGTTGCCACCGATGACGTTCGGATCGACCGCCGAGCGTCCTTCCAATGCCTGGGTAGCTTCCAGCACGCTCAACCGGGTCAGGTACTGCCCGCCCTTCGCCCATCCCATCTGGCTGATGGCATCGACGCTGGTGTTGCCTACGCGCGGGCCCCCGGCGTAGTCATTGTTGAGCATGTTGGTCCAGATCTGTTCCAGCTTCTCGGGGCCGCTCTTGTCCGAGGCGGCTTGCAGGAGCACTCGAGGAGTCCAGCAATTGGGGTCCAGTCTGTGCTGCTCGAAAGCGCGGTCATGAGCCAGCATGACGTCAGCGCCAGGCAGATTCAGCGCGAGATCCGCACGTCCGTTTCCCATCCACGCCTGTCGAAGCTCCAGATCTTCCCGCAGCAGTGTCCGCCCGAATGCTTCCCACTGGCGCTCGCTCAGCTCGGCATTTGGAAAGCGCGAACCTTCGTCATTCTGAGATCTGGCATGGCTTTGCGCGTAGGCATTGGCCACGCGTCCAGGCAAACTGTCATTACGTACCACACCTAGCGCCAGCGTACCGTAGCCGTCCGAACCCGGCAGTTGCGACAGGTAGTTCCAGTACAGCTCACGATTACCGGCATCTGCATAATCGATGAGGATTCTGATGTCCTTCTGGGTCAGGCCGCTCATTGTTTTCTCCTTGAGCCTCGTCGTTTAGCGCGTCCGTGCTGCAGCAAGAACATCGCGAACAGCATCTTCCATGCGTTTCCAGTCTTTCAAGAAAGCTCTCTTGTAATGCAGGGAGATGGATAGGCTGTCAGAGATATCGACAAAGTAGTGAACGCATCCGGCAGCCACAGGATCGTCCAGATCAATGACCTCGTCCTGCGTCAGGCGCACTCCGTCCCCCAGGAACGTTGCGCTATCGCACTTGATGAAGCTTGTCAGTCCCCCAGCACCGTCCCGTGCAACATACCAGTCGCGCTCGAATGCCGGATTGCGGACAGGCGGCTTCCCATACCGGGCCTCGTACTTCTTCGCGTACAACACCATCTTCGCTTCATCGATTGCATAGGGCGTCAGGCCCAAGGTCTCCGGCTGTGCAACGCGTTGATCGAGACGGTCCCTGGGATCCTCCCTTTCCACAGAACCCTCCTCCGTGATGGCTTCATTTGAGGAAAGCCTTGAAAGCGAAGTCTCAATTGGAATGCGATCGATGTAGTTGATACGAACAGCAATCTCCTTCCGGAAATCATTCGTACGCGGATTGGCCCGGGCACCCGGCGGCGTCGGCTTCATGTCCGGCCACTCGATGACCAGCGTCACGCCCTCGCCGGGCCACGGTGCGATCTGGCTGTCCAGGTAGTTGGCCGGAATGCGGAAAGTGTTCGGCCCGAGCTTCACGTCCACGGGCGCATCGGTATAGGTGTGGCCGTTGATCGTGCGGCCGGTCTGGGGTGCGCCGGACATGGCGGGATTCCTTTCGTGTTCGGTGGACGGCGGCCGTGCACACGCGCTGGCACTCGTTGCGACGGCGAGTGCAAGCGTCAGGCAACGGCCGGGGGACATCACGTGCATGGGCATTCCATTGCAGGGTTCCAGCGCCACTATAGGGAACCGGGCGTCAACGGAACAGGAACCGCGTCGCAGCCCTTCACGGCACCAGGCAGCGTTCCACCTGCAGCGACAGCGCCTGGCAGGCGTTGAACAGACCTTCGACCACGGCGGCGGAGGGACAGCAGGCAGGATCGTCGTTCTCCCGTGCCACATGCGCGGCATGCAGCACCGCGGTCAACGCCGTGATGCCCGAAACGCTGCGGGTCGCCAGGGCCATGTCGAAGGCGCGGCCGGGGCTCAGGCACATTTCACTCCAGGCCTCGCCATCAGCGCGCAGGTTCCTGCCGTGGCCTTTCAGGTGTGCAAAGAATGCCGATGGGGTGACGAACTCGGCTGATTCGCGGAGCGCGTCCTCCAGCGTTTCGGCCAAGGCAGCGGGAAGATCAAGTACAGCGGCACCCAGCAGCGCGTGCAGGCGGGGATGGTCGGGAAGACGTTCGGGCATGACGGCAACCTCACGATGTGGCCACCTGCAGATGCAAGGTGGCGGACGGTGCGGGTTGGCGTGCCGGATACGTAGTACGAAAGCCGACGGGCCCTAAGACCCCCACGCACCATCCGCCATGAACTGACAGAAGGTGCATTGTCGTGATCGCAACATACGTTGCAACTACGACGCCTTGTACTACGTAAGTTCGGGACGCCAATCCCGGCCACGGCGAATGCTTTGGCGCGGCCATGGTTACCGCCCTGAACCGGCGGTGGAAAGCAGGGAAATCCTGATCGATCACGTCGCTACGTTGGTTGCGTCAGTGGATGTCGAGTTGTCCATTGACTGGCGTTCTTCGCCAGCAGGCGACTCCTATCGACGCGTACTTTCCGGACGCCCTGTCCAGCCGTATACGACATGCGCGCTGCCGGTGCCAAAGACCCGCCGCTGGCTGTGGGCGTTCGCGAAACCCGCATGCGGCAAGCGCAAGGCCGCTCAGCCTTCAGCTATCGCCTTGGGTGCTCTGATAGCCACGATAGGTTTCACCCCACTCGCGCATGGCCAGCAGCACCGGTACCAGCGTGCGCCCGAACTCGGACAGCTCGTATTCCACTTTCGGCGGCACTTCCGGGTACACGTGGCGGATCACCACGCCATCGGCTTCCAGTTCACGCAGCTGGCTGGTGAGCATGGACTGGGTGGCATTGGGCACCCGTCGCGTCAATTCCATGAAACGCCGCTTGCCGGTCATCAGGTGAAACAAAATGATCGGCTTCCACACGCCGCCGATCACCGACAGCGTGACTTCCACCGCGCAACCGCTCTTGCCGTCCCAACGCTTGCTACGCATGCATACTCCGGAAAACCATAGTACCTACGGAAAATCGTCGTTCTTGTTGCGATAACGGTGCGAGCCTAGCATGGGGCCATCCACTGAACGTGAGCCCCCAACCATGAGTTTCAAGGCACTGCTGACCCGCAAGACGAACGACGGCGTATCCACGGAACTGGTCGATTTCAATGAAGCCGACCTGGTGGACGGCGACGTCCTGGTACAGGTCGAGTACTCCACGCTCAACTACAAGGATGCGCTTGCCCTCACCGGCAAGAGTCCGGTCATCCGGACGTTCCCGCTCATTCCCGGCATCGATCTGGCAGGCGTGGTGCTGGAATCCAGCACGCCCGACTTCAAGCCAGGCGACCGCGTTGTGCTCAATGGCTGGGACCTGAGCATGGGCCACCACGGCGGCCTGGCACAGCGCGCCCGCGTACGCGGCGAATGGCTCAACCGGATTCCCGGCAACCTGAGCACCCGCGACGCCATGGCCATCGGCACCGCTGGCTATACCGCGATGCTGTGCGTGCTGGCCCTGGAGCATGCAGGGGTGACGCCTGCACAGGGCGATGTGCTGGTTACCGGTGCCAACGGCGGCGTCGGCTCGATTGCGGTGGCGATCCTTTCAAAGCTGGGTTATCGCGTGGTGGCCGCCACCGGGCGGCCGGAGCACGCCGAGTATCTGCACAACCTGGGTGCGGCCGAGATCATCGATCGTGCGCAGCTCTCGGAGCCGCGCGAGCGGCCGGTGAGTGCCGAGCGATGGGCCGGCGTGGTGGATGTGGCCGGCGGCCCAACGCTGGTCAATGCCATCGCCGAAACGAAGTACCGCGGTGCCGTGGCCGCCTGTGGCCTGGCCCAGAGCGATGCACTGCACGGCTCGGTGCTGCCCTTCATCCTGCGCAATGTGACCCTTGCGGGCGTGGATTCGGTGAATGCCCCACAAGAGGTTCGCCAGCGCGCCTGGGATCGGCTCGCGACCGACCTGGACCCGCAGAAGCTGGAAAGCACCGTGCAGCAGATCGGCCTCGCCGAGGTGCTGGATGTCTATGAGCAGATCATCCCCGGCAAGGTGCGTGGCCGCATTGTCGTGGATGTGAACGCCTGACGCCTGCCGCGCCGGCGAGGGTGCAATGCCATCGCTGGCGCGCGTGCGCGAGTGACCGGAAACCCAGCGTGCCATGCCAAGCGGCCTTATCATGGGGCGGCAAGGGCACTTTACGCCCGGTGACGTACGCAAGGCAGTATCTGGATGTCTATGGAATGGCGCCCCTCGGGCTGGGGCCAGCGTGTGACCCGCTCGCCGGACTGGCAGTTGCAGCTGGATGGCGAACAGCTCGCGCTTTTGATCGACGGCAGGCAGTACCGCCAGCATGTGGCGAACGAACACAGCGTGCGGGTCGTTCGCGGCGTGCTCTGGTCCAGGGTCGAACTGACGACCGAGCGCGGTGAAGCACTGTCCGTGGATGGGCTGCCCAACAGCCAGGGCTCCCGGCTTGCGGCGGCGCTGCAGCAGGTGCACTTTGCGCGCACCACACGGGGACGCAAGGCCCTGTTTGACACGATCCTGGAGCAGATCCAGGCGTGGCTGGCCGAAGCAGACGCGCTTACCGACCGAGGCACCACCGGACGCCGCTGGATCACCCACGAACAGCAGCAGGCGTTGCTGGCCGACCGCCCCGCCCTGCCCCTGCCGCCCGCCGAGCTGGAGCAGCTGTTCCTCGACGAGGAGGTGCACGACGACCTGCACGCGCCCGGCCACCGCATGGCGCTGGACGCCCTGCACGACTGGCAGCTGGATTGGCCCGCCGTCTGGGCCGAGGCCAACGCGACCATGGCAGAGCGCGAGCGGGTGCTGGCCAAGGACTTCCTGGACCGGGTCGAGAGCAAGCCCCTGACCGAGGAACAAGCCCACGCCGTCATCTGCTTCGACAACCGGGTACAGGTCGTGGCCGCGGCCGGCTCTGGGAAAACCTCCACAATGGTCGCCAAGGCCGCTTATGCCATCGACCGCGGCTTTGTCGAACCCGAACGGATCGTGATGCTCGCCTTCAACAAGGACGCCGCCCAGGAGCTGGAGGAGCGCGCGCAGCGATGCTTCGACCGGCTCGGCATGGGCGACACCGTGGTGGAAGCCCGGACTTTCCACGCCCTGGGCCTGTCCATCATCGCCAAAGCCACAAGGCGCAAGCCGGATATCCCGGAATGGGCGGTCGACGCGACGCTGGGCTTCAACAAGCTGGCCGAACTGGTGGACGACCTGAAGGACCGCTCGACCCATTTCCGCACCCAGTGGGACATGTTCCGCCTGGTGTTCGGGCGCGACCTGCCGCCGTTCGGTGCCGACATGATGGCCGATGGTTACGACCGCGATGGCACGCCCTACATCCGCACCCTGAAGGGTGAGCGGGTGAAGAGCCTGGAGGAGTGCGTCATCGCCGATTGGCTGTTCTACAACGGCGTGGCGTACGACTACGAGCGGCGCTACGAATTCGATACCGCGACAGACACCCATCGCCAGTATCGCCCGGACTTCTACTATCCGGACGCCCAGCTGTATCACGAGCACTTTGCGCTGGATGCCGATGGCCAGCCGCCGAAGCACTTTGCCAACTACAGCGAAGGGATGCACTGGAAGCGCCAGCAGCATGTGGCGCGCGGCACCGCTCTGGTCGAGACGACGTCGTTTGGCCTGCGCAGTGGACAGGCCCTGCAGCATCTTGCCGAGCGGCTTGGCGCGTCTGATGTCGAGCTTGACCCGAACCCCGACCGCGAGCTGCCCGATCAAGGCGCCAAGCCGATGCCGGATGCTGACCTGATCGGACTGATGCGCACCTTCATTGCCCATGCCAAGAGCAACTGCCTGACACTGGACGATATGGCGGCGCGCCTGCGGCAGATGCCCGAGGATCAGTTCAAGGAACGCTACCGGCGCTTCCTGGAGATCGCCGGGCCGGTTTTCCAGGCCTGGGACAACGCACTGGCTGACGAGCGCAGCATCGATTTCGAGGACATGCTCAACATGGCGGCCGGGCTGCTGGAACAGGGCCACTATGAATCGCCCTACGACCTGGTGATGGCCGACGAATTCCAGGACGCATCGCGCGCCCGCGCGCGCCTCTGCCGTGCCCTGGTCAGCCAACCGGGCCGCCATCTGTTTGCGGTGGGCGATGACTGGCAATCGATCAATCGCTTCGCTGGCGCCGACGTTGCGGTGATGACTGGATTCCGCGAATGGATGGGCCATGGCCAGGTGCTGAAACTGGAGCAGACGTTCCGCTGCCCACAGGCACTGTGTGATGTGTCCAGCCGCTTCATCAGCCGCAACCCCGCGCAGATCGCCAAAAACGTTCGCTCTGCTGCGCCGGCAATGGGCCCGGTGCTGCAGGCGTTCCAGATGAACCGGCGCGAGGAGGTGCAGGATGGCGTTCGCCAGTACCTTGCGAAGCTGCACCAGCAACTGTTGTCAGGTGCAGTGCCGCAGGGCCGCACCGGGCGCGTGACGGTCTTTGTTCTGGGGCGGTATCGCGCGGATCGCGGTGCGATGCCTTCGGATTGGAAGACGGCCTTCGGCAGCACGATGGACGTCGAGTTCCTTACCGCACATCGATCGAAGGGGCGCGAGGCGGACTACGTGATCCTGCCGGGCATGATCAACCGCAGCTTCCCGAGCCTGCGCGCGGATGACCCGGTGCTTTCGCTGGCAATGCCGGACGGCGATACCTATCCGCTGAGCGAAGAACGGCGCCTGTTCTATGTCGCGCTGACGCGTGCGCGACGGTCGGTCGCGATGTTCACCCTGCAGGGCAAGCACTCGCCATTCCTGGATGAGCTGGTGAAGGACGGGGCAGTGGAAGTAACCGCGATTTCAGGCGCGGCCATCCACGAAGAGCGCTGCCCGGTGTGCAAGGTGGGCGTATTCGTGGACCGGAATGGGCCACATGGGGCGTTCCGGTCGTGCTCGAGTTACCCGTTGTGCCACAACAAGCCAACAGGTGGGCGTCGGGGCTGAATGCCGCTCCCTCCACATATGCCTGCCTGCATCAGGGCACATAGGCACCGTCTCGGTTTCGCCCCCGGCACGATGCGCGCCATGGCGTTTCCGGAAGCGAAAAAGCCCCGGCAGGACCGAGGCTTTTGTCTGGAGGGTGGCAAGGTTGCAGGGTATCGCAAGGTCCCCACACGTCCCCGCCGCGCCCTGCTACGGGATAATGCAGCCGTTCAGACGCAGGCATTGCATATAGTTCCGGGTGCAGATACTCAAGTTTGTACCTGACGCCTCGCATGCAATGTATTGGACCTCGCAGACGGAACAAGGGCCGGGGGCTTTCGCCGTGGCGCTACCGATTCCAAAGGTCAACGCACAGGCCGCAACAGCAACAGAAAGCTTGAATCCAATCTTCATGCCATGACTCCGTTGGTCGCCCTCCTTGGGCATCCGAAGCCTAGCGCGGGTGCCGGGTGCATTCAAATTTCCCGGCGCGAACGTTTGTGCACTTGAAATGATTACCGCCCTTGAATGAAGCAGTTCCCTGTTGTCAGAGGAATGCACCGGTTTATTCGTTCAACTGACCCTCGCGACCGGATGGCTGGCCAGCAAGGGCCGTAGCAACAAAAAAGCCCCTGTTCCCAGGGGCTCTTTGAAACAACTGGCGGAGAGAGTGGGATTCGAACCCACGGAAGGTTTAACCCTTCGCCGGTTTTCAAGACCGGTGCCTTAAACCGCTCGGCCATCTCTCCAATCGGGTCCCGGTCGCCCGGGCAGCGCCGTATTCTCGCACGTGAAGGGCATTTGCCCAAGACCACCTTGCCCCTGCCCTCCGCATCCGGCACGGTGGGGGCCTTCACCGCACTCGGAGCCGCCATGGCCCATCTCGATCTGGCCAACCTGCGCACCTGCCTGCTGGACGACACCCAGCTGGCCGCTGTGGCCCTGCACCGCACCTTCGCCGGGCACCTGCCGGTCAGCAGCGGGCACGTGGTGGTCTGCGATCCGCTGGTGCAGGCCGAGGCGCCTGCGCTGGCCGACTACACCGCCCCGCTGGGCCGGCATCCGGTCGAGATCATCGTGCACAGCGGCCGCCCGGCGTTGGCCGTGGTCTGGTTCAAGCCACGCGAAGCTCTCACCGCGACCGCCCTGCACTGGCAGATGGCGCGCTGGACCACGCAGGACCTGACCGGACTGGATGAGGACAGCTTCATCGGCTACCCGGTCGACGCTGGCATCGGTTGCTTCATGGACACCGACACCCAGCAGGCGCTGCTGGCCCTGATCGAACGGGCCGATGGCGACGAAGAGAATGAATGGTCGGATGCACTGATCGACCACGATGGCCTGGATGAAGGCGCCGAATATCGCCCCTGGGGCGAGGACTCGCCGCACGGCCTGGTGGTGTTCACCAGCGGCTGGGGCGACGGTGTCTATCCCAGCTACTGGGCGCTGGATACGTCCGGCATTCCGGTCGCCCTGGTCACCGATTTCCTGTGCATCCAGGGCGGCGACGGGCGCGACGAGCGCGAGATTGCCGACCAGGCCTATCGCGACAACCTGCCAGCTGCGGAAGCCGAGGCGCTGGCGCGGCTGGTGGCTGCAGTAGAACGAGACGACGCGGAGGCATTGCAAACCCTGTTGGAGGATGCGCCGCAGCGCGCCAACCTGATCGAACCGGGCTGTGGCGGCACCGCCCTGTACGAGGCGATCCGCCTGGACCGTCCGCAGGCATTGCGGGTGCTGTTGCAGGGCGGCGCATTGCCGGCAATGCCCGAACGCCTGCACATGAGCAAGGTGACCAGCTATCTGGACTATGCGCGATTCCTGAAGAAGCCGCGCAGCGCGGAGCTGATGGCGGTGCTGGAAGCGCCCGTCGTTGCAGCCGGACCGCCACCGGCCGCACCGCGACGCCGTAGTTTCTGGGACCGGCTGTTCGGCCGGAACTGATCGGCGCCGGAATACAGCAACGCCGGGCATGGCCCGGCGCTACCTACCCGCCTTCTCAGCCGGCATCCACCGCCAGCGCACCCAGTGCACTGGCCTTGATCCGCTCCTTGGCCTTTTCACAGGCGCCACCGCAATCCAGGCGCGAGGCCTCCAGCTGCGGCGGCAGGTGCTCGGCCAGGAAGTCGATGAACACGCGCACCGCCGGCAGCAGGCCGCGGCGCGAGGCGAACACGGCGTGGCACACGCCCTGCGGCAGCGACCAGTCCGGCAGCACCACTTCCAGCTCGCCATTACGCACGGCGTCGGCGCACACGGTTTCCGGCAGCATGGTGATGCCGAAACCGTCCTTCACCATGCTCTGCAGCAGCGGGAAGTCGAAGCCGGCCACGCGCGGCTGCAGGTCGACCCGGCGCACTTCGCCTTCCGGGCCATGCAGTTCCCAGCGCTGGCGGGCTTCGTCTTCGCTGATGCTGAGGGTCACGTGCTGGGTCAGCTCTTCCGGGTCCTTGGGGCGGCCGGCGCGGTCGAGGTACTTCGGGCTGGCCACCAGCAGTTCCTGCACCTGGCCGAAGCTGCGCATCACCAGGCTGCCGTCGTCGTCCAGGCGCGAACGCACGCGCAGGGCCACATCGTAGCCTTCGTTGATGATGTCCACGCGGCGGTTGCTGATGTTCAGCTGCAGCCGCACCTTCGGATACTGCTCAAGGAACTTGGGCAGCAGCTTGGGCAGCTGCATCTGCGCCAGTGACACCGGCACGCTGGCGCGCACCACGCCGCGCGGTTCGGCGCTGAGGCGGTCCACCACTTCGCGGGCGGCCTGGGCCTCGGCCAGCATCGTCTGCGCATGGCGGTGCACGCTGGTGCCGACATCGGTGACCGCGAAACGGCGCGTGGAGCGCTGCAGCAGGCGCACGCCCAGGTCGGTTTCCAGCTGGCTGATGCGGCGGCTCAGTCGCGACTTGGGAATACCCAGCGCCCGCTCGGCGGCGGCAAATCCGCCGTGGTCGACCACCATCGCGAAGTAGTACAGGTCATTCAGGTCATGCATGCCCGAGTTCCATATCTAGAACAATACGTGGCATTCAATCACCTTTATTCCGCCTTTGCAACAACCTATCGTTCTCTCCGTCGGCGGGGCCACCCCGCCCCTTCCTCCCAGAACATAGGTGACTGCCATGAAGCTTCTGCATCTCGACGCCAGCGTGCTTGGCGACAACTCCGTCTCGCGCCAGCTGTCGGCCGCCGTGGTCGCCCGCCTCGCCAGCCAGATCGACGGCCTGAAGGTCGATTATCGCGATCTTGATGCCAATCCGGTACCGCACCTGCGCAGCAGCTCGCTGGCCAAGACCGACGCCGCTGAAGCGACCGATGCTGAACAGGTGATGCAGCAGTTCCTGGAGGCCGACATCGTGGTGATCGGCGCGCCGATGTACAACTTCAGCATCCCGTCCACGTTGAAGGCCTGGATCGACCGCGTGGCCGTGGCCGGCCGCACCTTCAAGTACACCGAGAACGGCCCGGTGGGCCTGGCCGGTGGCAAGCGGGTGATCATCGCCAGCAGCCGTGGCGGCATCTATACCGACTCGCCGGCCGACTTCCAGGAGCCGTTCCTGCGTCAGGTGTTCGCCTTCATGGGCATCAACGAAGTCGAGTTCGTGCGCGCCGAGGGCATCGCCTACTCGCCGCAGCACCGTGAAGACGCCATCGCCGGTGCGCTGGCGGCGCTGCCGTCGCACGAAGCGGCCGAAGCCGTCGCGGCGTAACGCGTTCCAACGTTCGGCGCCCCTCTCTCCTCGTCTGGGCGCTGAACGCGGGCCGGGATCCCCTCCCCCTCCCGGCCCACCCTGGCGGCCCCGCTGTGCGGGGCCGTTTTCTTTTGCGGCGCGCTAGGCTGGGGGCATGAACTACATCGTGACGGCTGCGCACCGCAACGAATTTCCGCACCCGATCATCCTGCGCCGCGGCCAGGCGCTGGTGGTGGGCGAACGTTATGAAGGCCCGGAGGGCTGGGACGACTGGTTCCTCTGCGAGGCCGAGGGGCAGCAGCCCGGATTCGTGCCGGCGCCGGTGATCGGCCGCGATGCGCAGGGTGGCGCGTTTGCCACGCAGGATTACTGCGCGCGCGAACTGGATGTGGACCCCGGGCAGACGCTGCGCGGGATGCGCACGCTCAATGGCTGGGCATGGTGCGTGCCGGAGAACGGCGAACCGGGATGGGTGCCGCTGGAGAAGCTGCGGGCCATAAAGGAGAGCCGAGCATAGGCTCGGCTCTACACAGATCTGTAGCGCCCGAGCCCATGCTCGGGCGGCGGCGCGCAGCGCCGGCTATCAGCCAATGGTTTCCAGGCCACCCATGTACGGGCGCAGGGCCTCCGGCACGGTGATGCTGCCGTCGGCATTCTGGTAGTTCTCCATCACCGCGATCATCGCGCGGCCAACGGCCACACCCGAGCCGTTCAGCGTGTGCGCCAGCTCCGGCTTGCCGGTGGCCGGGTTGCGCCAGCGCGCCTGCATGCGGCGGGCCTGGAAGTCACCACAGTTCGAGCACGAGGAAATCTCGCGGTAAGTTTCCTGCGACGGCAGCCAGACTTCCAGGTCGTAGGTCTTCACCGCCGAGAAGCCCATGTCGCCGGTGCACAGCAGCACCTTGCGGTACGGCAGGCCCAGCTTTTCCAGCACCACTTCGGCGCAGCGGGTCATGCGCTGGTGTTCGGCGTCGCTGTCTTCCGGGCGGCTGATCGAGACCAGCTCGACCTTCTCGAACTGATGCTGGCGGATCATGCCGCGCACGTCGCGGCCACCGCTGCCGGCCTCGGCACGGAAGCACATCGAGTGGGCGGTCATGCGCAGCGGCAGGCGCTCGGCGTCGACGATCTCATCGCGCACGATGTTGGTCAGCGGCACTTCCGAGGTCGGGATCAGGTAACGCGTGGAGTCGCCCACGGCGGTCTTGAACAGGTCGTCCTCGAACTTCGGCAGCTGGCTGGTGCCGCGCAGCGAGTCGGCGTTGACCAGCAGCGGCACGTTGGTCTCCTCGTAGCCGTGCTCGCCGGTGTGCAGGTCGACCATGAACTGGGCCAGGGCGCGGTGCAGGCGCGCGATCGGGCCACGCAGCACGGTGAAGCGCGAGCCGGACAGCTTGGCCGCGGTCTCGCCGTCCAGCCAGCCGTTGCGGGCGCCCAGTTCGACGTGGTCGAGCACCTTGAAATCGAACTGGCGCGGGGTACCCCAGCGCGCCTGCTCGACGTTGTCGTTCTCGTCGGCACCGGCCGGCACGTCGTCGGCCGGCAGGTTCGGAATGCCCATCGAGATCGCTTCGATCTTCTCGCGCAGCTCGTCCAGCGCCACTTCCGAGGCCTTCAGCTCGTCGGCGAAGGCAGCGACCTCGGCCATGATGGCCGAGACGTCCTCGCCCTTGGCCTTGGCCTGGCCGATGGCCTTGGAACGGCTGTTGCGCAGGCTCTGCAGCTCCTGGGTCCGCACCTGGATGCGCTTGCGATCCGCCTCCAGGGACTCCAGGGCAGACACGTCGAGCTCGAAGCCGCGGCTGGTGCGCAGGCGTTCGGCGAGGTCGGCGGGCTGGTGGCGGAGCAGGGCTGGATCAAGCATGGCAGGTGTCGTGGTGGGTATCAGGGATGGGATTATCGCTTGTTATACGGATTTCTGCCGCCCGGTTCATTCCTGGCGTGGCAGAATCGGGCTATTCCGTACTGGTCCGGTCCATGTCTGCACCCCGCTCGTCGTCCGCCAAGTCGTTCACTGTGCATATCCCGCGCAACGCCCTGAAGATCGCCGGCATCGCTTTCGGCGTGGGCGTGCTGTTGTTCGTGCTGGTCTGGTTGACCGGCCGCGACAAGGAGTTCTTCCGTGCCGATCCGGCCGCGCAGACCCCGCAGGAGACCGCGCAGGTGGAACCGCTGCCGGAACCGCTGGCCGCCGCCGCAGGCTCCAGCGACATGCCCGATGCCAAGCCGGCCCCGGTAGAGGACGACGCCCCGAAGCTGGTCGAAACCGCCCCGCCGCCGCCGGCGCCCATCGCTGAACCGGCCCCGGCCACGCCGGCCCCTGCGCCAGCCGCCACCGGCAACAGCCAGCCGATGCCGATTGCCGGCCAGTCGCCGCCGCCGGCCTACCCGGCCGCGGCCCTGCGCGCGGGCGAGACCGGCAGCGTGGTGGTGCGCGTGGACGTGGATGCCACCGGCTACCCGAACAATGCCACGGTCATCCAGCGCAGCGGCTCACGCGAGCTCGACCGTGCCGCCACCGACGCCGTGCGCCGCTGGCGTTTCACCCCGGCGCAGAGCAACGGCCAGGCCGTACCGGGCAGCATTGAAGTGCCGTTCGACTTCAAGACCCAGTAACTGAACGTTTCCCGGCAGGCAACCTGAACCCTGCCGGTGACGTTGACGCAACGCTGACACTTCCCGCCACTGGCCCGCGCAACACTCTCCCCGTCGTCCATTGACGGAAGGAGTTTGCGATGACCGCCACCACCCACGAAGACCTTCATTCGCCGCAGCTGCAGCAAGACGCCAGCGAACAGCACAAGCCCACGTCGCCCTGGATGTGGATCGCGCTGATCGTGGCGATGTTTGCCGCCGCGCTGCTCTGGCTGCGTCACTCGAATCAGGAAGACGTGGCGCCGGCACCGGTCGGCGAGCGCATGCTGCCCGCCCCCGAGCAGGCGCCGGTGGCCGACGCGCATGAGCCGGCGGCCCGCCAGGCCGCACCGGTCGGCAACCAGCGCAAAGCCGCCCCTGCGGTACGCAATCGCGAGGCGCGCCCGCTGGCAGGCAACATCAAGCCGACCTACCCCGCCGCGGCGCTGCGTGATGGCGTACAGGGCAGCGTGATCGCCAGCCTGAATGTCGATAGCCGCGGCCAGGTGACCAATGCCGCGATTGTTTCGCGCAGCGGCGAACGCAGCCGTGACCTGGATCGCGCGGTGCTGAGCGCCGTGCAGAATTGGAAGTTCCAGCCGGCGATGCATGAAGGCCGTGCAGTGGCCAGTGTGGTGCGGGTCCCGGTGGATTTCCGTACCGAACAGCGTTGATCGCGGACGAGGGGTTCGTGATGTTTAGACGGAGGCTTCGGCCTCCGTCCTTTTATCTGGAGAGGCGTGCCAACCAAGGTTGGCACCTACCGGGCGATGTGAGCGTGCCAACCAGGGTTGGCACCTACCGGGTGATGTGAGCGTGCCAACCAAGGTTGGCACCTACCGGGTGATGTGAGCGTGCCAACCAAGGTTGGCACCTACCGGGCGATGTGAGCATGCCAACCAGGGTTGGCACCTACCGGGCGATGTGAGCGTGCCAACCAAGGTTGGCACCTACCGGGCGATGTGAGCATGCCAACCAAGGTTGGCACCTACCGGGCGATGTGAGCATGCCAACCAAGGTTGGCACCTACCGGGTGATGTGAGCGTGCCAACCAAGGTTGGCACCTGCCGGAAAACGCGATCCGCCGATCAGGCCAGGTTGAAGCCGGCGCTGCGCGCCAGGCCATCGAAGTCCGGGAAGGACGTGGCGACGTTGGCGATGTCGTTGATGCGCACTTCGCCGTCGCTGATCTGGCCGGCAATGGCGAATGCCATGGCGATGCGATGGTCGCCGTGGCTTTCGATGGTGCCACTCCCCAGCCGAGCCCCGCCATGCAGGGTGGCGCCATCCTCGGTCTCGTCCACCTGCATGCCCAGCGCGCGCAGGCCAGTGGCCATCGCCGCAAGACGATCGGATTCCTTCACCCGCAGTTCGGCAGCACCGCTCACCACGGTCTGGCCTTCGGCGGCGGCGGCGGCCACGAACAGCGCCGGGAACTCGTCGATCATGTCCGGCACCAGTGCTTCGGGAATACGCGCGCCCTTCAGCGGAGCGTAGCGCACCACCAGATCGGCCACCGGCTCACCGCCCTGCTCGGCCGGATTCTCTTCGCTGATATCCGCCCCCATCAGGCGCAGCGCGTGCAGCAGGCCGGTGCGACGCGGGTTCAGGCCGACCTGCTTCAGGCGCAGTTCGGAACCGGGAATGATGCTGGCGGCGACCAGGTAGAACGCGGCCGAAGAGAAGTCGGCCGGCACCACGATGTCCGTGGCGCGCAGGCGCTGGCCGCCCCGCAGGCGCGCCTCGCCCGGCGAGAATTCGATGTCCACGCCGAAGGCGGACAGCATGCGTTCGGTGTAGTCGCGGGTCGGGTGGGGTTCCACCACGCGGGTTTCGCCCTGCGCGTACAGGCCGGCCAGCAGCACGGCCGACTTGATCTGTGCGCTGGCCACCGGCGAGGCGAAGTCGATGCCATGCAGCGTCTGGCCGCCATGCACGTGCAGCGGCGGCGTGCCGTCGTCCTGGGTATCGATCCTTGCGCCCATCTGCGACAGCGGGCCGGTGACACGGCGCATCGGGCGGCCGGACAGCGACTCATCGCCGATCAGCGTGCAGTCGAACGCCTGGCCCGCCAGCAGGCCGGCCAGCAGGCGCATGCCGGTGCCGGCATTGCCGCAGTCCAGCGGTGCCTCCGGTGCTTTCAGGCCGTCGATACCCACACCATGCACGATGCGCTGCGACGGGCTGGGGGTTTCGATGCGCACACCCAGCTGGCTGAAGATGCGCGCGGTGGCGCGGGTGTCCTCGCCTTCCAGGAAGCCTTCGATATGCGAAGTACCATCGGCCAGCGCGGCGAACATCACCGATCGGTGCGAGACCGACTTGTCGCCGGGAATGGTCAGGCTGCCCTGCAGCGGCTGGCCCTTGCGGGCGATCCAATGTTGCGCGTTGCTCATCGTTCGATCGTTCCGTAAACGCCGGCAGCGCCGGCGATGCATCAGGGAGCGGCGGCCAGGGCCGCCACAGCAGCACTCAGGGCACGGCCACCGGGTAGGAGCCCAGCACCTTGATCTGCGCCGAGTGCGCTTCCAGTTCGGCCAGCGCCGCCTGCATCGGCGCGTCGTCGATGTGGCCGGCCAGGTCGATGAAGAAGCCGTATTCCCACTTGCCGTGGTGCGACGGCCGCGACTCGATGCGGTTCATGCTAATGCCGTGGCGGGCGAACGGGCTGAGCACATCGAACAGCGCACCGGGCTTGTCATGGATGAACACCAGCACCGAGGTGCGGTCGTGGCCGGAGGTCGGGAAGATGTTGCGGCCCACCACCAGGAAGCGGGTGGTGTTGTCGGCATCGTTCTGGATCGGCTTGGTGACCACCTTCTTCAGGCCGTACACGTGGCCGGCACTCTCGCCGCCGATGGCCGCTGCGTCGTCGGCGTTGCGCGCACGACGCGCACCTTCGGCATTGCTCGAGACCGGAATCTTCTCGGCCTTCGGCAGGTTGGCGCGCAGCCACGCCGAGGTCTGCATGAACGACTGCGGATGCGCGTAGATGCGCTCGATGTCCTCGATGCGGCCGCTGCGCGACATCAGGAACTGCTGCACGCGCAGTTCCACTTCGCCACAGATCTTCAGGTTGGAGGTCAGGAACATGTCCAGGGTGATCTGGATGGTGCCCTGTCCCGAATTCTCCACCGGCACCACGCCGAAATCGGCGTTGCCCGCTTCCACTTCCTGGAACACTTCCTCGATGCTGGCCATCGGCAGGCCCAGCGCGGAGCGGCCGAAGTGCTTGAGCACGGCCTGCTGGCTGAAGGTGCCTTCCGGGCCGAGGTAGCCGATCTTCAGTGGCTCCTGCTGGGCCAGGCAGGCCGACATGATCTCGCGATAGACATGCACCAGCAGCTCGTCGCTGAGCGGGCCTTCATTGCGGTCCACCACCATGCGCAGCACCTGCGCTTCGCGCTCGGGGCGGTAGTAGTCGACAGCGGCGGCCAGCTTGCCCTTGGCCTTGCCGACCTGGTGGGCGAAGCGCGCGCGCTCGGCGATCAGGCTCTGGATGTCACGGTCGATCTGGTCGATCTTCGAGCGCACATCGGCCAGCGCCAGCGGTGCCAGGGTGGGTGCCGGGTTCGAGGCGGCCTTGGCCTTGCCCTTCGCCTTGCTGGGCGCGCTGTCCTTGGCCGGTTCGGCCTTCTTCGGCGCCTTCTTGCTGGATTTGCTGCTTGCCATCGGAATTCCTTGTTGCGGGACCCGCACCCGACGGTGCGCGCCGTTCATTGCTCAGCCGTGACGCTGCTGGAAATCGGCCATGAAGGCGACCAGCGCCTCGGCCCCGGCCAGCGGCATGGCGTTGTACAGCGAGGCACGGATGCCCCCGACCACCTTGTGTCCCTTCAGCGCCAGCAGGCCGGCAGCCTTGGCTTCGGCGACGAAGCGGGCATCAAGCCCGGCATCGGGCAGGAAGAACGGGATGTTCATCCGCGAGCGTGCCGCATGCGCGACCTCGTTGCGGTAGAAGCCGCCGGAGCCATCGATGGCGCCGTACACCAGTGCCGCCTTGGCGGCATTGCGCCTGGCGAATTCGGCCACGCCGCCTTCGGCCAGCATCCACTTGAACACCAGGCCGGCCAGGTACCAGTTCCAGGTCGGCGGGGTGTTGAGCATCGAATCGCGGGCGACATGCGAGCGGTAATCGAAGATGTCCGCGCGCGGCTGGCCAGTGCGCTCGAGCAGATCGCGGCGGACGATCATCACTGCGATGCCGACCGGGCCCAGGTTCTTCTGCGCGCCGGCATAGATCACACCGTAGCGGCGTACATCCAGCGGCTCGCTGGCGATGGACGAGCTGAAGTCCGCCACCAGCGGCACATCGCCGGTATCCGGCACATCACGGAACTCGACGCCGTGGATGGTCTCGTTGGCGGTGATGTGCACATAGGCGGCGTCGGGCGAGAGCTGCCAGTCGGCGCGGGGCGGCAGCGTGCGATAGCCGTCGGGCTCGCTGCTGGCGGCAATGTTGACGTCGACGTAGACGCCGGCCTGCTTGACCGCAGTCTTTCCCCAATGGCCACTGACCACGTAGTCGGCGCGCTGGCCGGGGCTGGCGAAGTTGAGCGGGATCAGCGCCTGCTGGGTGGTGGCACCACCGGACAGGAACAGCACCGCGTAGTCGTCGGGGATATCGAGCAGGCGGCGCAGGTCGGCCTCGGCCTCGGCGGCCACGGACATGAATTCCGCGCCGCGATGGCTCATTTCCACGATCGAGGCACCACTACCGTGCCAGTCCAGCATTTCCGCCTGCGCCTGGCGCAGGACCGATTCCGGCAAGGTCGCAGGGCCGGCACTGAAGTTGAACGCGCGCGTCATGTCACACCTGTGGGGCAAGACCCCTAGTATGCCGCAGTGCACCAGCCTTGCGGCCTAGTGCGGCAAGGGAAATTTGGTTTCATTGGAATCCATTCGCCGCCGGCGTGGCGCCGGTAGTCGCCGACCTCGGTCGGCGTACGCCGTCAGGCGTCATGCCCGCCGAAAAAGCGTGCCGACCAAGGTCGGCACCTACCAAAGCCGTGTGCTGCCAGGCGTCAAGCCCGCCGACGGAGCGTGCCGATCAAGGTCGGCACCCACCAGGGCGCGGACCCAGCGGATTCAGATCAGCGCGCGCCGAACCAGAGCAGCAGGCTGAGCAGTGCGGCCAGCAGCAGCGCACTCACCAGCAGCCACGGCCAGCGCCGGACCCTGCGCGGCGCGGCCGGCAGCACCGGCGCCTGCTCGGCCTCGTGGCTGGCGTCGTCCTCGGCGGGCAGCGGCCGCCGGCGCGGATCGTGCGGCACTTCCAGCACGAACCGGTGCTGGCCATCGAACACGACCTGGTCGCCGGCCTGCAGCCAGCAGTGGCGCACGGCCACGCCGTTGACCCGGGTACCGTCGGCGCTGCCCAGGTCGCGCAGCAGCACGCGCTCGCCGTGCACTTCCACGCGGGCATGCTGTTCGGCGAAGGCCGGGTCATCGATGGCGATGTCGGCCTCGTTGCCGCGGCCGATCAGGCGGGCCTGCGACAGGGTGAAACTGCGGCCATGGTGCAGGCCACCGACACCGCGCAGCAGTCGTTGCTGCTCGTCGCTGCCATCCTCGTTCTTCGGCGCAGGCGCCTGCAGCAGGCTCTCGACTTCGCCCTGCAGCACCATCTCCACGCCATCCACGTATACCGCATCGCCCGCGCGCAGCAGGGCCATCCGGCGCACCGGTCGACCATTGACGTGGATGCCGCGGATGCCATTGCCGACCTGCAGCCAGAGGCCGCGATCGTCCATGCAGAACTGGGCCAGCAGCAGGGCGCCGTGGCCGGCATCACCGAGCCGCACGCTGCCGTTGGCCTGGCGCACGATGCGCTGCACCCCGGGCCGCAGGGGCTGGTCGGGCTGTTGTTGCTGACTGAAGTGAACTAGCAGGTTCTGCACGCGGCGCAGCCTAGCAGGTTGGTCGCCAACGAAGAAGAACCCACGATGAGTGCTTGGCGCGGCGGCCCTTGATGCGCACAATGCTCGCCCTCTTTGATCATCCCCGCCCTGCGCCAGGAGCCTGCATGTCCACCATCGATGTCCGCCACGCCCACGCCCTGCCCGACGCACAGGCGCGCGCCGCGATCGAACAGGTCGCTGCCAAGCTGTCCGAGCGCTTCGGCCTGAAGTCGTCCTGGACCGCCGACGTCCTGAACTTCTCCGGCAGCGGTGTGGACGGTGCGATCGAACTGCAGCCGGGCGCCGTGCGCGTGACCGCCAAGCTCGGTTTCCTGCTGTCGGCGATGAAGGGCATGGTCGAAGGCGAGATCCAGCGCGTGCTGAAGGAAAAGCTGGGCTGAATCCTGGCGGCGGCCATCACGGCCGTGCAACGCCACCGCGCGCTACTCTCGGGGCAGGCCCAACTCCCACGGGAAGTGCGATGAACCACTACGAGAACGACGACCGCCGCAACGACGACGCCTCTTTCGGTGACCAGGCCGAGCGCTTCTCGCGCAAGCTCAGCGATTCGGCGCAACAGGTCTGGCTGGCCGGGCTGGGTGCGCTGGGGCGCGCGCAGGCCGAGGGCAGCCGCTTCTTCGACGGCCTGGTGAAGGAAGGCGAAGCCTGGGAAGCCCGCCGCCGTGAACGCAGCGGCGAACAGGGCCCGGGCTGGCGTGACAACGTCGAATCGTCCCTGGATGAAGCCCGCGAGAAGGCCTCGGGCACCTGGAACAAGGTCGAGAAGGCCTTCGATGACCAGGTGCAGGGCGTGCTCAAGCGGCTGCATGTGCCCACGGCCGACGAGGTGACCGCGCTGGAAGCCCGCATCGATGCCCTGCACGCGCGCCTGGCCAGGCTGGAAAACCGGGCGGCTTCGGGTGCAGATGCCCCCGCCCCGGGCAGCCATCAATCGCCGGACAGCATTCCCTGAGCGCAATTGTTGCAATGCAATAAATTTTGATTGACAATCGCGAGCAACCCGCCAATCGCTTCGGCTGCCGTTTGTTCCCTCCCCTCACGGCTTCAGGATTGGCGGGTTTTTCGTGTCCGCCGTATACCGATCTGCGCGCTCCATCACGCTTCCTGTCAGGAACATCCTGACCCAGCCGGGCACCGCGACCTTTACACTGTCGCTCTCCGCTTTCGCCCCTTCCGCCCTACTCCTGCATGCTCCCCTGGATCCTGGCCCTGCTGTCGGCCCTGCTTACCTGTTCCCTGGCCGTTGTCTATCTGTGGTGGATCAAGCGGCGGCAGAAGGAGATGCAACTCGGCCTGCAGGCCCTGGCAGGCATGCACTGGCGCGAATTCTCGGTTCTGGTCAAGCGCATGCTGCGCGAACAGCGCGGCCTGCGTGAGCTGATCGATCCGGCCGAAGATGCCCGCGAGCCGAGCAGCGACTTCCTGCTCAGCGATGGCCCCAATCAATGGCTGGTGTCGTGCAAGCACGGCCTGGCCTACCGCATCGGCACCGCCGCGGTGAACGAACTGGGTGCGGCCGCGCGCCTGGCCGGCGCCAAGGGTGGCGTGCTGCTGACCGAAGGCCGTATCGAACGCGACGGCCGTGGCGCCGCCGAGAAGCAGGCGGTTGAAGTGCTGGACGGGCCGCGCCTGTGGCCGTTGCTGCAGCCCTACCTGCCCGGCGACATCGAAGCGCGCGTGCGCGCCAGCGCCCGGCACGAAGCGCTGCGCCGCATTGCCATTGCCGCACTGGGTTCGGCCACGCTGGGGCTGCTTGTCGGCCTGGGTCTGCAGGGCCTGCATGTGGAAGAGGCCACTCCGGTCGCTGCGGCGCCGGTGGTGGCAACGCCTTCGGCCGCGCCTTCAGCCGCACCCGCCCCGATCGAAGCAGTCCCTGCGGTCGCCCCCGCTCCCACGCCTGCCGTCGCGCCCGCGACCGACGCGCGCAGCAATCCCGACCCCGATGCCGCCACGCTGGAGCGCTTCCAGGCCGATCTGGCCCGCGCCCTGGCCGGCAAGCCCGGCATCGCCAGCGGTGTCTGGCTGACCCGGCAGACACTGGCGATCAACCGCACCGGCGAACTGGACGCGGTGTGGCCGCTGGTCTGCGAGGAAGTGCTGCACTACCCCGCGCTGCGCAACGTGCGCATCCAGCTCAACGCCCGCCCCGGCGTGGATGAGCCCGTACGCTGGCGGCAGTGCGCTACGTATTGATGGCGCAGCATCCGCGCATGGCGTGGATCTACTGAATCCCGATGCGCGACCCCTTGGTAGATCCACGCCACGCGTGGATGCCTTTGCAGAGTTGAGCCACGCGCGAACAACAGCCGAGCATGGGCTCGGCTCCACATGGCGCCTGCTCAGCCCAATGCCGCGAGATGGGCGATGTAACTGGAGCGCGATTCACCCGCCGCTCTGGCCTGCGCATCCAGCCTCGCCAGGATCCGGCGTGGCAGGCTGATATTGACCCGCTCGATGGTGTCGTCCAGCAGAGCCGGATCAACGCAGATGTACGCAAGAATCCAACAGATGTCCTTGGATGCCTCGGCGGCGATCTTCTGCGGCGCTGAAGGTGTCGGAATCGAGCGCCCCTCATCCAGGGCCACATCAATCCAGGCGAGCGCCGCCTCTTCCGCCGCAGTGAGCGCATCATCAAGCGTGTCGGCCGCTGAGAAGCACCCCGGCAGATCTGGAACGACCACACCCCACGCGGTGCGCTCATCGCCCGCCTCGATCAAGACTGGATATCGCATGGGCCCTCCTACGTCAGTCCTGCGAGCTTCCGCAACGCCTGCACCAGCCCTTTCCCCAGATCCTTCCTTGGGTGAGGAACGGTGATGATGTGAGGGTGCTGCGAGTGCACGAATACATGATGGGATCCGCGGATCCGACGACAGATCCAACCTGCCGCTTCCAGTTCCCGGATGAGGTCCCTGCTCTTCATGCAGGGACGATACACATCGTACACACGCCCCGACAGAGTTCAAGGCGACAGTCGTTTCGGCAGAGTAGATCCACGCCATGCGTGGATGGAATCCCTATCGCGCGCCCGGCGCGAAGCGCGCCACCAGGTCCCAGGCATCCCCCAGGAACACCTGGCGAACGCGGGTGATCGGCTGTTCGCCACGCCAGGTCAGGCGTTCGATCACCAGGCAGGCGGTACCGGGCTTCACATCCAGCAGCCTGGCGGTGGCAGTATCCGCGCCCCAGGCACTGATGCGATGCTGGGCACGGGTCCAGGACACGTTCTGCAGCAGCCAGCTGCCCGGGGCGGTGGTGCTGAAGTCGACCTCCAACACCTCGGGCACGCCCACCGGGCTGATCAGGCGGTGCTCCAGTGCCAGCGGGCGACCATCGGCCAGGTGCAGGCAGCGCATCGCCAGCAGCATTTCGCTGCCGGCCAGCTCCACTTCGCCGGCATTGCCGGCATCGGCCAGGCGCAGGTCGCGCTGCAGCAGTCGATAGGCGTACTGATGTCCCCGCGAGCCGACTTCCATCGCGATATCGGGAATCTCCAGCGCCACCTGCTCCAGGTGCGGCGGCTGCCGCGCCACGAACGAACCCGCGCGACGGCGGCGCTCGATCATGCCGCTCTCGGCCAGTGCGGTCAGCACCTTGTTCACTGTCATCCGCGAGCATCCGTACTGCTCCATCAACTCGTGCTCGTACGGAATCCGGAAGCCCGGCACCCACTCTCCACTGAGGATGCGGCTTTCCAGATCGCTGCGGATACGCTGGTTGAGCGTGGCGGACTTGCTGGCCTTCACGTAATGGGGTCTCGGTGGCGGGAGGCGATCAGCCCAGCACGCCGCGCAGGGCGGCAGCGAAGGCGCTGGTGATCGCCTCGCGCTGCAGGTGGCGGCCCTCGGCCACGCACTGGCGGCCATGGCGCCAGACCGATCGCAGCGCGCCATTACGTGCGGCGAACACCCAGCTGTCAAGCCATGCGTCATCCTGTCGCGCCTGCAGCGCCGGGTGTGCGGCGTCCAGTTCAACCAGGTCGGCACTGGCGCCGACCTGCAGGCCGGCGGCCACGCCCAGCGCCTGTGCGCCACCGTGCAGTGCACCTTCAAACAGGAAACGACCGCTGCTGCGGGTGGCATCCGGCGCCAGCACGTTGCGCCCGCGCAGGGTAAGCCGCTGGCCGTACTCGAGCAGGCGCAGTTCTTCGGCCGCGTCGATCAGCACATTGGAATCGGAACCGACGCCGAAGCGCCCGCCCTCGCGCGCGAACGCCTGCATCGGGAACAGGCCGTCGCCCAGGTTGGCCTCGGTGATCGGGCACAGGCCGGCCACGGCCTGGCTGGCGACGATGGCCGCGCGCTCGTCATCAGTGATATGGGTGGCATGCACCAGGCACCAGCGCGCATCCACCGGCGCATGGTTGTACAGCCACTGCACCGGGCGCTGGCCGCTCCAGGCCAGGCAGGCCTCCACTTCGCGCACCTGCTCGGCGATATGGATGTGCACCGGGCCGTCGGTCAGCGGCAGCAACGCACTCAGTTCCTCGCCGGTGACCGCACGCAGGCTGTGCGGTGCGATGCCGAGCACCGCGTCGGGCAGCGCGGCCAAGGCCGGCTTGGCGGCCTCCAGCAGCTGCGCGAAGCCGTCCACGTCGTGGATCAGGCGCCGCTGCGCTGGATTCGGCGCCGCCCCGCCGAAATCGGCATGCGCATAGAACACCGGCAGCAGGGTCAGGCCGATGCCGGTCTGCTCGGCTGCCGCCGCGATCCGTGCACTCATCTCGGCGCGGTTGGCATAGGCGTGGCCCTCGGCGTCGTGGTGCAGGTAATGGAATTCACCGACGCGGGTGAAGCCACTTTCCAGCATTTCCATGTAGGCCTGGGCGGCAATGGCCTGCACCGCGTCTGGGCGCAGGTGGGCCAGGAAACGGTACATCAGCTCGCGCCAGCTCCAGAAGCTGTCACCGTCGCCGCCGCCGATCTCGGTCAGCCCGGCCATGCCGCGCTGGAAGGCATGGCTGTGCAGGTTGGGCAGGCCCGGCACCAGGATGCCGACGCGGGTGTCGCCCGCCTGCGCGCCCTGCCCCGTGCTGATGGCCGCGATGCGACCGTCCTGCACCTGCAGGCGGACATCGCGGACCCAACCCTCGGCCAGCAGGGCGTGGGCGGCATGGAAACTGTGCGGGGAACGCGAATCGGACATGGCTGGACAACCCGAAATGGACGCCTATATTGTATAGACATATAAGCACAGCCGCGTTGTGGATGCCATGCACGTCGATACCCTCTGGTCCAACGTCCACCTGATCACCCTTGATGGCGAAGGGCTGGGTGTCATCCGCGATGGCGTCCTGGCCTGCGCCGACGGCCGCATCGTCCATGTCGGCGCGGCCGGCAGCGATGCCCACCTGCAGCCGACCACCCGCATCGACGGCGAAGGCCGTTGGATTTCGCCCGGCCTGATCGACTGCCATACCCACCTGGTCTACGCCGGCAACCGCGCCAACGAGTTCGAGCAGCGCCTGCAGGGCGTCAGCTATGCCGAGATCGCCCGTGCCGGCGGCGGCATCGTTTCCACCGTGCGCGCCACCCGTGCCGCCACGCCGGAACAGCTGGCCCGCGAAAGCCGGCCACGCCTGCTGGCGATGCGCGCCGAGGGCGTGACCACCCTCGAGATCAAGTCCGGCTACGGCCTGACCCTGCCCGACGAGCGCAAGCAGCTGCAGGTGGCGCGTGCGCTGGGCGAGGAATGCCGGGTCAACGTGGTGACCACCTTCCTCGGCGCGCACGCGGTTCCGCCAGGCCGCGAAGCACAGGAGTACACCGACGAAGTGTGCGAGGTGATGATTCCGGCCATCGCCGCCGAAGGCCTGGCCGAAGCGGTGGATGTGTTCTGCGAGAACATCGCCTTCTCGCCGGCGCAGGCGCGCCAGGTCTTTGAGGCGGCGCGCGCCAACGGGCTGTCGGTGAAGATCCACGCCGAGCAGCTGAGCAACCAGCATGGCGCCGAACTGGCGGCCCGCTTCGGGGCACTGTCGGCCGACCATATCGAACATCTGGACGACGCCGGCATCGCCGCGATGGCCGCTGCCGGTACCGTCGCCGTGCTGCTGCCCGGCGCCTTCTATTTCACCCGCGATACCACCCTGCCGCCGATCGCCGCGCTGCGTGCGGCCGGCGTACCGCTGGCGCTGGCCACCGACAGCAACCCGGGCACTTCGCCGCTGACCAGCCCGCTGCTGGCGATGAACATGGGCGCCACCCTGTTCCGCCTGACCGTGGACGAGTGCATCGCCGGCTTCACCCGTGAAGCGGCGCGCGCACTGGGCCATGGCGAGCGCATCGGCCGCCTGGCGGTGGGCATGGACTGCGACCTGGCGATCTGGGACATCGATGCCCCCGCCGACCTGGTCTATCGCATTGGATTCAACCCGCTGCACGCGCGCGTGGTGCGCGGACAGCCCGACCTGCCTGCCTCCTGGAGCAACACATGAGCAACACCCTGGTTCTTCGCCCCGGCCATGTCACTCTCGCCCAGTGGCGGCAGGTCTATCGCGGTGCGCCGCTCGCACTGGACCCGGCCGCGCTGCCGGTGGTGCGCGCCAGTGCGGCGGCGGTGGCCGCCATCGTCGCCAAGGGCGCGCCGGTGTATGGCATCAACACCGGCTTCGGCAAGCTGGCCAGCGTGCGCATCGAGCGCGAAGACCTGGCCACCCTGCAGCGGAACATCGTGCTCTCGCATGCCGCTGGCGTGGGCGAGCCGATGCCGGCCAGCGTGGTGCGCCTGATGATGGCGCTGAAGCTGGTCAGCCTGGCGCAGGGTGCGTCAGGCATTCGCGAGGAGACCCTGCTGCTGCTGGAAGCGATGCTGGTCAAGGGCGTGCTGCCGGTGGTGCCCGCACAGGGCTCGGTGGGTGCCTCGGGTGACCTGGCGCCGCTCTCGCACCTGGCCAGCGTGATGCTGGGCGTAGGCGAAGCCTTCATCGGTGACGAGCGCCTACCGGCAGCCGACGCACTGGCACGTGCCGGCCTGCAGCCGATCGAACTGGGCGCGAAGGAAGGCCTGGCGCTGCTCAACGGCACCCAGTTCTCCACCGCCTATGCGTTGGCCGGCCTGTTCGAGATCGAAACCGTGTTCCAGGCCGCACTGGTGACCGGCGCGCTGTCGGTGGAAGCTGCCAAGGGTTCCGACACGCCCTTCGACCCCCGCATCCACGCCATCCGCGGCCAGCGCGGGCAGATCGCCACCGCCGCCACCCTGCGCACGCTGATCCAGGGCTCGGACATCCGTGAATCGCACCGTGACAACGACGTGCGCGTGCAGGATCCCTACTGCCTGCGCTGCCAGCCGCAGGTGATGGGCGCGGCGCTGGACATCCTGCGCCAGGCCGCTACCACGCTGGAAATCGAAGCCAACGGCGTCTCTGACAATCCGCTGGTGTTCACCGATACCGGCGAAGCGTTGTCCGGTGGCAACTTCCACGCCGAGCCGGTGGCCTTTGCCGCCGACATGCTGGCGATGGCGGTGTGCGAGATCGGTTCGATCAGCGAGCGCCGCCTGGCGATGCTGGTCGATCCGGCGCTGTCCGGCCTGCCCGCCTTCCTGACCCCGCGTCCCGGTTTGAATTCCGGTTTCATGATTCCGCAGGTGACTGCTGCCGCGCTGGTCTCGGAAAACAAGCAGCGCGCCTACCCCGCCAGCGTTGACTCGATCCCGACCTCGGCCAACCAGGAAGACCATGTGTCGATGGCCGCGCACGCCGCGCGCCGGCTGATGCAGATGGCCGAGAACGCGGCCAACGTGATTGGCATCGAGCTGCTGGCCGCTGCGCAGGGCTGCGACTTCCACGCCCCACTGCGCTCCAGCGCCGCGCTGGAAACCGTGCGCGCCACCCTGCGTGCGCAGGTGCCGACGCTGGAAGAAGACCGCTACTTCCATCCGGACATGGTGACCGCCACGAATCTGGTGCGCAGTGGCGCGCTGGCGCAGGGCCTGACCGACCTGCTGCCAACCGTGGAACCGCAGGCATGAATACCCATCCCGAATGGCTGACGGTGCACGAGGGCGACGCCCCGTTGATCGTCAGCTTCCCACATACCGGCAGCGAGCTGCCGCACGACCTGATCGGCGACTACCACTCGCCGTGGCTGGCCCGCCGCGACGCAGACTGGTGGGTACACGAACTGTACGACTTCGTGCGCGGCATGGGCGCGACCACGGTGCGCTCGGCGATCTCGCGTTCGGTGATCGACCTCAACCGCGATCCCAGCGGCGTCTCGCTGTACCCGGGCCAGAACACCACCGGCCTGTGTCCGCTGACCACCTTCGACAACCAGCCGCTGTACCACGCCGGGCACGAACCGGACGAAGCGGAAATCGCCCGTCGCCGCGACACGTATTTCCTGCCTTACCACGATGCGCTGGCGGCGCAGATCACGCGCCTGCGCGCACACCACAGTACCGTGGTGGTGTACGACGCGCACTCGATCCGCTCACACATCCCGCACCTGTTCGAAGGCGAGCTGCCGCAGTTCAACCTGGGTACCGCCGGCCCCTCCGGCGCACCGGACACCTCCTGCGACAACGCCTTGAGCGATGTGGTGGAGAACCTGCTGGCGCTCAGTGGCATGAGCCAGGTGCGCAACGGCCGCTTCAAGGGCGGCTGGATCACCCGCCACTACAGCAACATCCCGGGCGGCGTGCACAGCCTGCAGATGGAACTTGCCTGCCGCGGCTACATGCACGAGCCCCTGCCGGACCAGGTGGACGAGCACAGCTGGCCCACCCCGCTCGACCCCGACCTCGCCGCACCACTGCGCCACACCCTGGCGCAGGTGCTCAACGCCTGCCTTGAATTCGCTACGAACCGGAGCGCCGCATGACCCGCAACGACCCGTCCCGCACCGTCGCCGCGCCGACCGGCACCACGCTCAATGCCAAGAGCTGGCTGACCGAAGCACCGCTGCGCATGCTGATGAACAACCTGCACCCGGACGTGGCCGAGCGCCCGCAGGAACTGGTGGTGTACGGCGGCATCGGCCGCGCCGCGCGCGACTGGGAAAGCTTCGATGCCATCGTCGAGACGCTCAAGCGCCTGGACGACGACCAGACCCTGCTGGTGCAGTCGGGCAAGCCGGTAGGCGTGTTCCGCACCCACGCCGACGCGCCGCGCGTGCTGATCGCAAATTCCAACCTGGTGCCGCGCTGGTCCAACTGGGACCACTTCAACGAGCTGGATAAGAAAGGCCTGGCCATGTACGGCCAGATGACCGCCGGCAGCTGGATCTACATCGGCGCGCAGGGCATCGTGCAGGGCACCTACGAGACCTTCGTGGAGATGGGACGCCAGCATTTCGGTGGCAACCTGAGCGGCAAGTGGCTGTTCACCGGCGGCCTCGGCGGCATGGGTGGCGCACAGCCGCTGGCCGCGGTGATGGCCGGCGCCTCCTGCCTGGCCGTCGAGTGCCGCAAGAGCAGCATCGACATGCGCCTGCGCACCGGCTACCTCGATACCTGGACCGACAACCTGGACGAAGCGCTGCGCCTGATCGACGAGTCGTGCAAGGCCGGCACGCCGAAGTCGGTGGGCCTGCTCGGCAATGTGGCCGACGTGCTGGCCGAACTGCTCGAGCGTGGCGTGAAGCCGGACCTGCTGACCGACCAGACCTCCGCGCACGACCCGGTGAACGGCTACCTGCCACAGGGCTGGACGGTCGAGCAGTGGGACGAGAAGCGTGTGAGTGCACCGAAGGAAGTGGAGAAGGCTGCGCGTGCATCGATGGCCAACCACATCCGCGCCATGCTCGGCTTCCACGCGCTGGGCGTGCCGACCGTGGATTACGGCAACAACCTGCGGCAGATGGCGCTGGAAGAAGGTGTGTCCAATGCCTTCGATTTCCCGGGTTTCGTGCCGGCCTATATCCGTCCACTGTTCTGCCGTGGCATCGGCCCGTTCCGTTGGGCGGCACTGAGTGGCGACCCGGAAGACATCGCCAAGACCGATGCCAAGGTGAAGGAACTGATTCCGGACAACCCGCACCTGCACCGCTGGCTGGACATGGCCGCCGAGAAGATCAAGTTCCAGGGCCTGCCGGCACGCATCTGCTGGGTCGGCCTGGGTGATCGTGATCGACTCGGCCTGGCCTTCAATGAAATGGTGGCCAACGGCGAACTGAAGGCACCGGTGGTGATCGGTCGTGACCATCTGGACAGCGGCAGCGTCGCTTCGCCGAACCGCGAAACCGAAGCGATGGCCGACGGTTCCGATGCGGTGTCCGACTGGCCGCTGCTGAACGCCCTGCTCAACACCGCCAGCGGCGCGACGTGGGTCTCGCTGCACCACGGTGGCGGCGTGGGCATGGGCTTCTCGCAGCACGCCGGTATGGTGATTGTGTGTGATGGCACCGAAGCGGCGGCGAAGCGGATTGGCCGCGTGCTGTGGAACGACCCGGCCACTGGCGTGATGCGCCATGCCGATGCGGGGTATGAAGTCGCGATCGACTGCGCGAAGGAAAAGGGACTGGATCTGCCGGGAATCCTCGGCTGATCACGGAGGTGCCGGCCAGCGGCCGGCACTACCGAAACGTGTGGCAGTGCCGGCCGCTGGCCGGCTCTCCCCGATGCGGGAATCGGCGCCCTTGACCCGCTCGTCGGTCGTGACCAACATGCGCCATCACCGCTGATGGATCACCGCGATGTACCGCACGCTCGCTGCCGCATTGCTCTGCACGCTGTTTGCGATCCCGCCCGCTTCGGCGCGTGACGTCCCCACCACTCTCTCCACTCAGCTAGACGCCCAACTGCAGAGCAACCGCGAGCGCTACGGCATTGCCGGCCAGGCGGTACTGGTCGCACACAACGGCCAGGTGCTCTACCAGGGCGCCAGCGGTGAACGTGATCCCGCTGCCCATGCGCCTGCCACCGTCGAGACCATCTTCGCCGCGCAGTCGATGGCCAAGCTGCTGACCAGCACGCTGGTGATGCAACTGGTCGATCAGGGCAAGGTGGATCTGGATGCACCGGCCAGCCGCTATGTTCCGGACCTGCCGACCACATGGCAGGCGATCCGCCTGCGTGATTTCCTCAACCACAGCTCCGGCATCGGCGAGTACTACGACCGGGTGGATAACCGCTGGGTCAGCAAGGGCTACCCCGGTGTAGCGCCTGACCTTGGCGCGGCACTGAAGGTGGCCGGTGCGGCACCGATGCAGTTCGCCACCGGCAGTCGCGTGCAGTACACCCAGGCCAACTACCTGGTGCTGACCGCCTTGCTGGAAGCGCATTACCGCAAGCCCTACCCGGCCATCGCGCGCGAACGCATCCTGCAGCCATTGAAGATGGCCAGCACCTCATGGGGCGTCACCAGCGTGCCAGCCACGCGCGCGGCCGTGCCTTACATCGGCAAGGATGGTCAACTACAGCCGGCCAATGAAGACCCTTGGCCGGACTACGGCTGGGGCCATGCTGATCTGCAGACCACCATAGGCGACATGAACCGTTTCCTGCAGGCGCTGGCGACCGGCAAGCTGGTGCGCACGGCGACCCTGGAAAAACTCTGGCAGCCGCAGAAGCTGGTCGGTGGCGGCAGCAATTTCTTCTCCACCGGTTGGGACACCACCCGCAGCGACGGCTACACCCAGGTCGGCCACGATGGGGGCACCCGCGTTAGGGCGCGGCTGGCCTACAAGGACACGCTGGCCGGCGGCTACTGGGTGTTCGTGTACCTGACCAGCGGCAGTGCCCGCAACGTCTGGTCCAGCACGCTGGTGGAGAGCACGATGGCGGTGGCCGCGCCGGGAGAGTTCCCGCACGCGGTGCTGTCCGAGCGGTTGGCTGCGTATGCGCTGGATGATGATGCAGGCGCCGCCCAGGCGATACGCAGCTGGTTGCGCGATAACAACCGGGTGACGGGCAGCGAGCTGGAACGTGCGATCAACGCCAGCGGCTATGCCATCCGCCAGAGTCTGGGTGCACGCAGGGCATTGAAGGTATTCGCCCTCAACACCGAGCTGTATCCGGATTCGGCCAATGTGTGGGACAGCCTGGCCGAGTGTCATGCAGCATTGGGAGAGAAGGAAGCAGCTGATCAGCTCTACGCAAAGTCGAAGTCGATGGCGAAACCCTCGCCATAAACCCTGCTGTAGAGCCGAGCCCATGCTCGGCTGCTCTTCGTCGCGATGGCAGACAACCCGCGCTGCGTACGATAGCCGAGCGTGGGCTCGGCTCTACAGGAACACGGCGGGCGGCCATACGCCGCCGGCGGGTGACGCGGCTCTGTCGACCTGTTAACTTGCGCGCCACTTTCGTGGTTTACAGCATTCCCGCATGTCGCTTCCGTCGTACCGCCCTCACCCGTCGCTGCTGTTCCTGCCTGTTTCCCTCGCCCTGGCTTCCACCGCCGCCGCCGCCCCGCAGGCCACCACCCTCGATGCCGTGCAGGTCACCGCTGCCGCCGATGCCAGCGCGCAGGCGCGCGAGGCCCTGAAGCGCATCCCCGGCGCCAGCAACGTCATCGACGTGGCCAAGGCCGACAGCCGACTATCCACCAGCGCCGATGTGCTGGCCTACCAGCCGGGTATCAGCGCGCAGTCGCCGGGTAATGAGGGCACCAAGATCTCGATCCGTGGCTCGGGCATCAACCGGGGCCCGGGCGCGCACGCCTCGGGCATTGCGGTGTCGATCGACGGCCTGCCACTGACCGGCCCGGGCGGCACGCCCTACGAGCTGCTGGAACCGCTGTGGCTGTCGCGCGTGGAAGTGCTGCGCGGCGCCAACGGCTTCGAGCGTGGCGCGCTGGCGCTGGGCGGTGCCATCGACTACGTCAGCCGCAGCGGTCGTGATTCGGCGGGCGTGCAGCTGCACTACGAAGCCGGTAGCCGTGGCTACCAGAAGCGCGGCATCAGCTGGGGCGGCGTCAGTGGTGATGTCGACTACTTCCTGGCCTACACCGATACCGAATTCGACGGTTACCAGCGTCATGCGCGCGGCGACGGCAAGGGTGCGATGGCCAACATCGGTTGGCAGATCACGCCCGACCTGCAGACACGCTTCTTCGTGCGCTACCGCGAAACCAATCACGAAACACCCGGTCGCCTGACCCGCGACCAGATCCGCAACGATCCGCACGCCGCGAACGCGGCCAACCTGGCCATCGATGCGCGCCGCCCGCAGCCGGGCAGTACCTGGGTGGGTAACGTCACCACGCTGCAGATCGATGAGGATTCCTCGCTGCAGGCCGGGCTGGTCTATCACACGTACCCGATGGACTTGAACGAGAGCCTGTACCGGCAGCAGCTGGACTACGCCAACCTCAACGCCACGCTGGACTACCGCCGCCGCCACCGGCTGTTCGGCCTGGACAGCGAAACCACGGTCGGCCTGCGCGTCACCCACGATCTGGACGCCGATGTGCGCGAGTCGCTGCGCTTTGCCAGCAACGGCTATGCCGCCGGCACGCGCACGCGTGACTTCCGGCACCACGGCACCGACAGCACGCTGCACGTCGGCAACACCCTCACCTTCAATGACCGCCTGCGCATGCAGACCGGGCTGGCACTGATCAACACCCGTCGCGATGTGCAGGTGACCTGGCCGAGCAGCGGTGGCCGCCTGCGCGACCACGACTGGGACTACGCGCCGCGACTGGGCTTCACCTGGCAGCACAGCGCCCGGACCCAGTGGTTCGGCAACCTCAGCCGCTCGGTGGAGGCGCCGCACCCGTGGTCGATGATCTGGGGCTCGAACCAGTACTTCGGGCCAGGCAATGGCCCGTCTACCGGCCGCCAGCGCGCGCCGGTGCCGATGCAGAACCAGACCGCCACCACGCTGGAACTGGGCGCGCGCGGTGACGCGGCGCTGGGCCGCTGGGAACTGACCGGCTACTACGCGCACGTGAACCACGAACTGCTGAGCGTTGAACTGCAACCGGTGCCGAACCTGTTCATCGCCGAGAACAACGCCAGCCCCACCGTTCACCGCGGCATCGAGGCCGGATTGGACAGCACGCTGTGGCGGGCTGCACCGGGCCGGCTGTCGCTTCGCCAGGCCTATACCTTCAGCGATTTCCGCTACCGCCACGACGCGCGTTTCGGCAGCAACCGCCTGCCCGGCCTGCCGCGCCACGCCTACCAGGCCGAGCTGCGCTTCGATCACGCATCCGGCCTGTACGCCGCGCTCAATACCGAATACGCCTCGCGCATCGCCGTCGACTACGCCAACAGCTACTGGGCCGACAGCCACGTGATCTTCGGCAGCCGCATCGGCTACGACGCACCCGGTGGCCGCTGGCAGGCCTGGGCGGAGATGCGCAACCTCGGCAACCGCCACTACACCGCCACGGTCACGCCGGGCTACGACGACGTAGGCAGGGATATTGCCCGCTCGACGCCGGGCGAAGGCCGTGGCATCTACGCTGGTGTGCGTTTGCGGTTTGACTGATGACCGCAGGCGGCGCCGGGTGTGATCCGGCGCCGCCGTTCCAGTGTCAGCCGATACGCCAGGCCGGCAGGCGCTCGCTGCGCTTCCAGATGGAAGGCGCCAAGCCGATCAGCACCAGTGCCGCCAACCACTTCGGCGAGGTACTGAGCAGTGTCGAGGTGAGCGAGCCATCGGCGGGGGCGGCCATTTCCTGCCACGGGTTGTAGCCCAGGTAGACGACGCTGCCAGCCCACCACAGCAACGCCAGACCGACACCCACCAGCAGCAGGGCCAGCGTGCGGCAGGTCCAGCGCTGCGAGGTAGTGCCCCATTCCCGCGACGCCGCGGTCAGCAGGCCCACCACCAGCAGCGACACCAGTGCCACCAGGCCGATATCGACCTTGGTTCCAATGCGCTCATAGGTACAGGCGCGGCACTGCGCCTCTTCCGCGGCGGTGGCGGCTTCGGCGCCATCGGCCTGCCCGGCTGCGGGCTGCGCCAGTGCTGCAAACGGCAACAACGCCGCCAGCAGCGTCACCATGATCCAACGAAACAACGTCCTGTTCCTGCGTGCAGCGACATCCATGCGCTCTTCCTCGTCAGTGGTTGTGTGTCCCAGTGGGCGTCCGGCCATCCAGCGCCCCTGTTTCAGATGCAGTACGACAAGCTCCCGATAGGTGACACCGCCGGGACACGAATCCCGGCCGACCGCGATCATAGCCTACTGTTCAGTGCAGCTGAAAACGGGGCGGGTCCAGGCGATATGAAGGAGCCAACCGCACTCCCCCCCCTGGATGACCTGCAGCAGATGGCTCGCACCCGGCACGCATTCCTGCGCGAGCCAGCCCAGTACGGCGAAAAACAGCAGCAGGCCGAGCAGCGGCCAGATCGTATGCGACACGCATACCCGCCACCATCCCTGTTCCTGCATGCCCTGCATGCGAGGCGATGGGCTGCCACCGCCCACATCCGGCGACAGTCCCTCCAGTACGTTGCCCAGCGCCAGCGGATCCAGATCCACACCAGCAGCAGGAACACGCCATAGGCCAGCAACACGGCCATCGGGTAGCGAAGCAACATCGCGTCGATGCCGGCCAGGCGCAGCAGGTACGAGGCAAGGAATCCGGCCGCACCGGTCAGGGCGACGATCAGGGCCATCTGCAGGCGTGGCCAACCCCGCTGCTGCAGGTGCTGGCGCGCACGCACGACTTCGCTGCCGTGGTTTACGGGCAATTTCAGTGGACTGCGTGAAAAATGGCGTGAGCGCTTCATTCCGCCGCCGGGGGCCGGAGGCAGCGCGGCCAGGGACTTCGGGAACCTGATGCTGCATGCGGACATCCTTGCCGGGCACGCGTAGGCGGTGGTGGACGGATTCCAGCGCGATGGGGCCGTGGGTCCATCACCCACAGGCCGCACTGGCGCCGGCCTTGTACCCGCGCGCCGGCGGCTGGATCATGACTTTCCGCTACGAAAAAGTATGCTCTACGGCATGCACGTCTCCCAGCTCACCCGCTCCACCGCCCTCGTGATGTTCGTTCCAATGATTGGCCTCGCCGGTTGGGGTTCGTGGTTTGGTAGCCGCTGCATCAGCGATGGCTGCCTCGGCGTCCTGGTGGCATGGCTTGCCGCCGTGGCCACCTTTGCGGTGCAGGCGTTGCTGGTGCTCCCGACGCATGCCTGGGCCCTCAAGCGGCAGGGATCCCCCGCCTCCCGCAGCTACCTGCGTTGGTTGGGCGCGTCGGCCATCGCTGCCTTCCTGCCCATCGGACTCGGCTGGGGCTATCTGATGATCTTCCGATGACCTGCTGCGCGTCTCACGCACGCGGATAGCCGGATCAAGGACGCGCGGCCGCCTTCAGCAACTGCGCGGTCACCTGGTCGAACGGGGCGATGTCCTGCAGTGCGCGGCACATCGCCACTGCGCCTTCCACGCTGGCAATCACCAGGCTGGCCAGCTCGCCCGCCGCTGCGGGGGCGCGCCCTTCAGCGACGAACGCCGAGGCGAGGTGCCCCTGCCAGCGCGCGAACACTTCGGCAGCAGCAACACGTGGCTGGCTGGGCACGGCCTCCACCGGCTCTTCCACTGCCGCGGCCAGCACCGGACAGCCCGCGCGGAACCCGGAACGCAGCAAGCGCTCACGCCACATCGCCAGGAACTGCGGCAGGCCCTGCACCGCCCCCCCCTTCAGCAGCTCCACCAGCAGCGCTTCTACCTTGTCGCCAGCCATGTGGGTGGCGCGCGCCAGCAACTCCTGCTTGCCGCCGGGAAAGTGGTGATAGGTGGAGCCCAGCGGTGCCTCGGCCAGCTTGGTCACCTCACGGATGCTGGTGGCATTGAGACCCACGCGCGCCAGCATCTGTGCCGCAGCATCAATCACGCGTTGTGGCGCATCAGAGGGACGCGGGCTCACGGCGGGCTCCTTGCTAAGACAGTCGTCATAGATTAGCGTACCGGCGATTCTATAACAGTCGTCATAACCATGAATCTCTGGTTCCGCCTGCTCCACCTGCTGCTGTGCAGCCTGTTCCGGCCGAAGCTGGAGGCGCCGTTCGGGGTCTCGCGCCTGCAGTTCCGGGTGCTGCCCAACGATCTGGACAGCAACCTGCACATGACCAACGGTCGCTACTGGAACATCTTCGACCTGGGCCGGCTGGACCTGATCCTGCGCATGGGCCTGGGCCGGGTGGCGCTGCGCGAGAAGTGGGCGCCCATCGTAGGCGCCGGCACCATCCAGTTCCGCCGCGAGCTGAAGCCGTTCCAGCGCTTCACCCTGGAAACGCGCCTGGTGGGCTGGGTCGGCTCGCGCGGCATCATGGAGCAGCGCGTGCTGATCGGGCCCGAGCAGAAGATCGCCACGCGCGCGCTGCTGGTCACCGGCATCTACGACCGGCGTGCGCGCCAGTTCCTGGGCATGCCGAAGATGATGGAAGCGATCGGCGTGGTCGCCCCGCCGTCGCCGCCGCTCAGTGCGGCCGCCGAAGCGTTGCTGGCCGCCGATGCGGCGTTGAAGCAGGACGACGCCTGAGCTTCAGGGGGCCGCCACCGGCACCGCGTGCGGTTCGCGCGACACGACCTGGGTGCGCCCTCCCACGTGCAGCACGTACTCGAAGGACTGCCGCATGCGGCTGTATGCGCCGCCATCCGGCACGCCGTAGTTGGCACCCACGCTGAGGGTATGCCGGCCCGGCGGCAACGGCTTGAGCATTACCCAGTAGCCGTCGGCGGCGACCAGCCGAGAGTGTTCGTCGTCGGCAGCCATGCGGAAGCAGCCTTCGCTGCGGACCCGATGCCTGCGCATGTCGCCCAGTGGCTGGCCGTCCAGCAGCACCACCGCGCTGATCAGGTAATCGTTGTTGACCGCCGCCCCCGCCTGCAGCTCCTTGCAGGACACAGCCTCATCCACCTGGTAGTGCGCCATGTTGATGATCGGCAGCAACAGGTACTTGCCAGCCGGCACCACGCATTCGCGATGTGGCCGGAAACGGCCATTGGTGCCGGCCAGGTTCCAGACCGGGCCTTCCTGGCCCAGATCACACACACGGCCATCCGGGTCGAGATAGGGCGCGCCGCCCTGGCCGTCGGCCCAGCGCCACCAGCGGGCGGTCCATTCGGCCAACGAAACGCCGCCCACCGGTTCACGCGTCAGCGGCGAAGGCACCGCCGTGTCTGCACTGAACGCCGGCACGGCGGCCAGCAGCAAGGCCATCGTTGCGCCACTGCGGCAAAGCCATCCCTGGATTCCCTTCCGCATCACCCACCCCATCGTTCCTGGCGGCCACGCGGCGTGGCCAGCTTCGGCGCCACTGTACCTTGGCGGGCTGGATCCTGTGCAGTGCGGGTACTGTGCCTACTCCAGCGCCATTGCGCGCTTGACCGCCGCCTCGGCCAACGGCGCCATCACCGCATAGCCCTTCGCGGTGGGATGCACGCCGTCGTCGGCCAGCTGCGGATCCAGCCCTCCGGCGGCATTGGCCATCGGCGTGTAGTAGTCCAGATAGACCAGCTGCTTCGCATCGGCATAGCGCTTCAATGCCGCGTTCAATGCGCGCACCTTGGGCGCAGGTGCCGTGCCCGGCAACCACGGGTAATCGCTGACCGGCAGCACCGATGCCAGCACCACGGCAATGCCATGTGCACGAGCCAGGTCCACCATCGCGTGCAGGTTGTCTTCGATCATCGCCTGCGTGGACGGGCCGGTGTTGCCGGCGATGTCGTTGGTGCCAGCCAGGATCACCACCACCCGCGGCTTGAGTGCCAGCACGTCCTGCGGGAAACGCACCAGCATCTGCGCCGTGGTCTGGCCGCTGATCCCGCGATTGAGCCAACCCTTGCCGGGAAAGAACGTCGCGCTGCCCTCCCTGCCCCAGCCTTCGGTGATCGAGTCACCGAAGAGCACCACGCGTGGTTGCCCCGGTACGGCGGCAGGCAGTCGCGCGTTGGCATCGCGGTAACGCTGCAGTTCCGGCCAATCGGCCAGGCGCTGCTGCATGAAGCGCACCTCGTCCGGGCGCAGTCGCTCGACAGGTTCCACCAACAACGGGTTTACGGCGGGCACGTCGGCCGCCATCCCATGGGCGCTCATCGCGCTACCGAGGGCAACCGCGGCCAGGCCAGCGGACAAGGAACGCATGGGGTCTCTCCGTTGAATGTCTGCGCCAGTCTAGCGCGCGGCCCCGCGCTCAGCGTGCCGCCGACCGCGCCGCCACGCCGGTCACCTTGGCCGGCATCCACATGCCTGGCGTCCAGCCACTGGCGGCCAGGATCGCCTTCGGGTTGTCCTGCTGGATCAGCGCACGCACCGCGTCACGCTTGTCCTTGGCCTGCAGGTAATAGGCCTTGGCGATGCGATAGCCCACCCAGTAGCCCAGATCATAGGGTTCCTGCGAACCGGGCCTGTAGTTGTACAGCCACGGCGACAGATCGGTGCTGTCCACATCCAGTGCGAAGGCGCTTTCGATATGTACTTCCCGGCCACGGGTCCAGGCCGCGTGGCGACCGTTGCCGACATTGCCGGAAATCAGCTCGCCGATGAACTCGGCGATGCCTTCGCCCAGTGAAACACGCAGCACCGTCGCATGCGGGTCGCCCGGCTCGACGTCGGTCAGGCCGGTCTGCTGGATGTGCACGTACTCGTGCGCGATCACGTGCACGAAGCGGTCCTGCACATTGGGATTCATGAAATCGGCTGCGCACAGCGCTTCCAGGCCGATGATCACCCCGCTCTTGGAGGTCAACCCGACCGGTCGGCCGCGGCCGACCGCAATGGTCACCGGCGGAAACGCGGCCTGCGGATAGATCGCCTGCAGGTTGCCGAACACCTGCACCAGGCGCTGCTTCACCGCCGGCAGCTCTGCAAGGCAACCGCGTCCCTGCGCATACACCCCGGGCTGGCTGGCAATGGCCTCGGCCATACGCTCGGGCGTGACCCGGCGCGCCTTCGCCAGTTCACCCAGGCCCGGACTGCCTTCGGCCAGGTAACCGGCCAGCTGGGCGATGCTGGGCTTGCCGCCGGTGCTGTCGTAGAGCGCGTAGAAGCGGCTGGCATCGGTGGTGAGGATCTGCGGCCCCGGCGGGGTTCCCGCCGACGCCACGCCGACCGCCCCGGCACAGGCCAGGGCAAGCAGGCAACGCAGGAAACTGGACATCGCTCCGTCCTTGGTGGAGTGCATGCGAAGCGCGCAATCTACCACTCCGCCCCGGCCACCGCAGCGGGCACATGCAGGCCCTTCGGGGCTGTGCCAGACTCACTCAGGCACCTGCCATGGATGATGGAGCACCGCACGATGATGATCGTTCCCGCGTACTGGGCCGAAGCCCGCCTGCAGGCCCGTTTCCGTGGCCGGCCGATGGTCGTGCGCCGCTTCGGCTGGTCCGACGAGGGGCCTGCCCAAGCCCAGGCCCACGCCGACGCACGTGCCCATGAAGCCCTCAACGCCATCATCGCCGGGCAGGTGCTGCCGCGTCGCGAAGTGCGCAGCAACTACGGTGTGGAGGGCGTGCCGATCCGCGAGCAGATCGTGCAGCGCGATGGCGATGTCATCATCACCCGCAACAGCTATGGCGCGCTGTGCCTCAACAGCCCCGACGTGCTGTTCGCCGACATCGACCATGCGCAGCCACCGGCTGGATGTGTGATACCGGCCATCGTCGCTGCGCTCGTGCTGCTTGCCGGCGCCGTCATCGGCACCGTGCTCTGGCATTGGCTGGTGGGCCTGGTACTGGGCGTGGCGGCAGTGCTGCTGGTCAACGCGGCACTGCTGATGCGGCGGAAGCAGCGCCTGGCCGCTGCCGGCGGTGCTGAAGGGCTTGCGCTGAAGCGCGTGGACGCCTTCAGCGAGCAGCATCCCGATTGGCATCTGCGCGTCTACCGCACCCCGGCGGGGCTGCGCGTGCTGGCGATGCATGCCACGTTCTCACCCGAGGACGAGCAGCTCCAGTCATTCTTCAAGGCACTGGGCACCGACACCCTGTACGCGCGCATGTGCCGGCTGCAGCATTGCTTCCGTGCGCGACTGACACCGAAGCCGTGGCGCGTCGGTCTGCGTTATCGCATCAGGCCACCGGTGGCTGCGTGGTCAGCCGAACAGGCCAACAACCCGGACCGGTTGGCCTGGATTGCCGATTACGAAAAGAAGAGTGCCGGCTTCGCCGCCTGCGCCTACCTGCGCAGCTTCGGTGATACCACCCGGGTGCATGCCAAGGCCGAGCATGTGCGTGACCTGCATGACCGGCTGTCACGCGCGCAGGATCGCCTACCGCTGGCGTGAGAGTGGCAGACGCTCAATCAGCGCCCTGCACGAACGGCTGCCCTGCCAAGGTAGTGCCCAGCTGCACCGCGATCTGCTGCCCGCCCTTCTCGAAGGTTGTCGCGCACTGCTTTCCGCCCTTCTGGCATCCGACTTCGGGAAAGCCCTCAAGTGACTCGGGGGCGCCCTGTGCCGGACTCGCCTGCCAGCCTGCCGCATCCAGCAGGCGCTTGGCCTTGGCATAGGGCATGCCGGCGATGATGCCCAATTGCGTCAGCTCAGCAGGAAACGACTGGGCATGGGCGGTTGAAACCAGGGCCAACGACAACGTTGCAGCAAGGAGAATGGCTTTCATCGCAGTGACCTGAAACGAGCTATCAGGTTCAGCCTAGATCATTTGCGTGGCGTGCGAATGTGCCGGTAACACGTCGTTACCGAGTCTCCACAGTTGATTGCAGGGCATGTGCGATTGATCACATGGCGGAATCCCTGCCCCTGGCGCCACAGTCCAGCGACTCCATCGCGAGATCCCTGCGCAGCCGGTCATGCAACCAGCGAGTCTGGAAACGCCTGCGTGAGTCTTCCCCTTCCGGCAGCAGGGCAATCACCGCTTCGCTCAGTTCCGGGTGCCACTGCTCCTGCGCGTTGTCCAGGTCCTGCTGCTCGAAGACCACCGAGGGCAGGCGTTTCCAGGGCAGCATCATTACCTTCTGTGAGGTCGACACCAGCACCACATCCGGACGCCCCGGCCGGCTCACGACAACCGTCATCATCGGCACATCATCGGTCCAGAGCCCGGAGAAATGCCGGTCGACACGCGACTGCAGGCTCCGTCCGGACAGCGCCTTGCGCGCCCACGCGCGCTGCTGTGCGAACGAACAGGCATCCGTGTCCAAGCTGTGCAGCCCCGGGTCCAGGGACAGTATTTCGGCGCGATCCAGCCGCGAAGCGATCCGCTGCACCGCGGCCGCCCTGGTCAGCGGGGCGGTCTGCAGCGCGGTGTCGAGCGCCGCCATGGCGCCAAACGGCAGCAGCTCCGGCAATCGCGCCTTGCCGTCGGGCGTCTCCACCACCTGCACGCGGGTGGTCAGGCCATAGGCATCGCGCCGGATCACCCAGTGCTCTGATACCGAGCCCCAGCCGTACCAGTCGTATCTCACATCGACGCTCATCTGTGGCTGTGCCGCCATCGCCGCAGACGATGCGCACACCGCTGTCAGTCCCAACAACCAAGTCTTCATGGAGCTGCCTTGCCTCTGGGGTTCCGACGAGCGGCAGCCGAGCATGGGCTCGGCTCTACAGAATGCAGGAAGGCCGCTCTGAGGCGGCCTTCCTGTTCCTTCACTTGGCGTTCTTCACGTAGGTATCGAACCAGTTCAGCATTTCCGCCACCAACTGTTCGTTCGATTCCAGCGCGGTGTACCAGTGGGGCTCGTTCGGCAGCATCACCAGCCGGGTGGTGCCGCCGTTGCCGCGGATCGCCTGGTACAGCTTGCGCGACTGGAACGGCTCGGTGCCCGGGTTGGCGTCGTCCTCGCCGTGGACCAGCAGCAGCGGCAGCTTGATCTTGTCGGCATAGAAGAACGGCGAGGCCTTCAGGTACACGTCCTGCGCCTGCCACACCGAGCGACGCTCGTTCTGGAAGCCGAACGGGGTAAAGGTCTTGTTGTACGAACCGCTGGTCGCCACACCGGCCTTGAACAGCTTGGTGTGCGCGATCAGGTTGGCGGTCATCAGGCCGCCGTGGCTGTGGCCGGTCACGCCGATGCGGTTGCGGTCAACCACGCCCATGTCCACGGCCTTGTCCACCGCCGCCTTGGCGTCGGCTTCCAGCTGCTCCAGGTAGGTGTCGTAGGCGTTCTTCGGATCGCCCACGATCGGGAACGAGGCGTTGTCGATGATCGCGTAGCCGGCCAGCAGCATCAGGCGGTACGGCTGCAGGCGGGTGAAGGTCTGCTGCGAACCGGACACCTGCCCCGCCTGCGCGGCGTTGGCGAAGTCGGCCGGATAGGCGTACAGGATCGCCGGCACGCGCTGGCCTTCCTTGTAGCCCGGCGGCGTGTACAGGGTGAACGACAGGTCCACGCCGTCGGCGCGCTTGTAGGTCACCAGCTGCTTCTTGATCTGGCGCACTTCCGGTGTCGGGTCGACCAGCTTGGTCAGTGCGGTCGCGGTGGACGCGAACTGCGCCTCGCCGGCCTTCGCATCAGCCACCGCCTCACCCTGCTGGCGGACGAAGGCATTCGGCGGATCGATCACCGACTGATGCCAGGTCAGGTAGCGGCCCGGCGTGTTGCTGAAACCGAGGAACTGTTCGTAGGCGTCTGCACTGCTGCGGAACAGGCGCTCGCTCTTCAACGTGGCCAGGTCGAGGCGGTCGAGGAACGGACGGTCGCCCTGCGGCGAGGCACCGCGGCCGCTGAGGAACACATGGTTGCCCTCACGGCGCACCACCTGCGCGCCATTCGGCAGGCGGGTGAAGACCAGATTGCCAGGGTTGCCGTACAGCTCATCGCTGGACATGTCCCACAGCAGGCGGCCTTCCTTCTTCGGCTGGTCCACATCCACGATGCGGGTCTGCATCCAGTGACGATTCTCGTCGTTCTCGTACTGGAAGGCCACGGCCGGATCGGCGGTCCACGCGAAGCCTTCGAAGCGCTGCGCGGTGCGGGTGATTTCGGTCGGCTTGCCGTTGAACGGCGCCTTCAGCATCAGCACGCGATCGCGATGCGGCACGTTGACCTTCCAGTCGCCCTTGTCCAGCGCTTCGGCGTAGACCAGGGTAGCCGGATCGGTGGCGCGCCAGTCGAAACCGCGCGGGCCTTCCGGCACGCCGTGCACCGGCACGCGGTCGGCCAGCGGGAGGCTGGCGATCGGCGTGCTGCGGCCACTGCTGATATCCAGCACGGCCACGTCGTTGGCGAAACGCTGGTAGGTCACCGCGTGCGAATACGGTGCCTTGATCGATTCAGTCAGCACGTGCACGCCATCGGGCGCGGCGCTGACTTCGTTGAACAGTGCCGGCTGCCCGACCGGGCGCACGCTGCCTGCGGCGGTATCTACCACGGCCAACTGCGAGGCACCGTAGTAAGCGAACAGCTTTTCGTCGTGCACGCTGGTCAGCGTGTCGCGGGCCTCATAGGTGCTGCTCTCGCCACTGCTGCCCAGCGACTCCTGTGCATCCGGGCCGGTCGGTACGCCGCCGTTGGAAGGTGCCGGGCCCTGGTTGGCCGGTACCAGTTTCACCAGCAGATTCTGGCTGCCGCCCAGCCACTGCACGGTGTAGCCGAAGATCGGGTTCAGCTGCACGTTCGGCACCTGCTTCACCTGCCCGGTGGCCGCATCGCCCACCCACAGCTGCACGCTGGTATCGACCGCATTCTGGAAGGCGAAATGGCTGCCATCGGCCGACCACAGCGCGCCGGTGGCACAGCCCTGCGGCAGGTTGACCTTGGTCTCCTTGCCACTGCCGATGTCGACCAGGGTGAAGTCGGCCACGCAGGCCGGAATGCCGTAGCCACCCGGGGTGTCATGGCGGCTGCGGTTCTTCGGCTCCAGCCGCACGCCGGCCAGCTTCAGGTAGGGCTGGGCCACGCGGCTGATCGAGGGGTAGGTCTGCGCGGTGGTCAGCAGCAGGCGCTGGCCGCCCGGGGCCACGTTCGGCGCCGGCGGTGGCGGTGCCTTCAGCACCTTGAGCAGGTGTTCCGGCGGCTTGGCGTAGTCGGCCAAGGCCGGGCCAGCGGCCAACAGGCCGACGGTGGCAACGGCAACAGCCGCCGCCAGAGAGGTTCGACGGATCAGCATCCTTATCCCCTGGGTGTGAATGGGTACCCGGAATCGGGCATGGACCCGAATCTAGCACCGCAGGGGATGGGATGAATGGGCCGGAAGGGCTAGAGGCCGGATGGGGCAAAGTGGGACACGCCCGGAGAGGCCGGCGATGGACCGGCATCTGCCAGGCGTGGTCTGTCGTCACTGCTGGGCGTGCAGGTCCCAGGCGGTCAGGTAATCGGGGTCGACCACGATCATGCCACTGTTCCGCATGCGGTATTCGCCTGGCTCGGCCCGCTGGTACTGGTCGAGCATGGGCGGCAGGTAGCGCTCATGACCATCGTCTTCGTCGGCCAGCACCACGCCTTCGTCGGCGCTGATGCGCAGCACGGTGCCCGCGTACTGCTCCAGACCCTGCACTTGGCCGTCGCCACCATAGCGGGTGACACCCACCAGCACGACCTTGCCGATCATTTCCTCGGCCTTGGCATCGTCCAGTGGGGGCAGCATGGCATTGAATTCGTCGTTCATCGGTGCACCTCCAAAGCCTGTGGGGATAGCGTGGGTTCGGCGGTCCCACGCTGCCAGCGTCGACGGCAACGCAGGAATCTCTCTCGGGGCGCAAGTAGCTGGATCGCAGGCCCGACCGGGCAACGCGGGGGTGCGATGGGTGAAAGGTGTCTGGAACTTGGCTGGAACTGCGGCGGATGGCCATCTGCGCCGATGGCGGGACCGTGTCAGGTCAAGATCAACACCACGCGTTGCGTTGCATACACGGTGAAGCGTGACAGCTGCACTGTAGTGGCATGAGCGCCTCCTGTTGAAGGTCACACGCGGGTGCGTTGCTCCGTTGGAACGAATGCTGCCACTCCACGCGGAAGGAACAAGTGAAGATTGCAGGCGACCTGCAACAAGCGGTTCGCGCGGTACCCGTTCATTAAGCTGGCGCCCCGCTCTGCTGCGGCACGCCTGCCCTGGCAGGACGCTAGAATGCGTCCATGCGCACCGTACATGCCCTCCGCTACATCACCCCGTTACGGGAAGGCGGCTCCCTGCCCGCCGTGGTCGAGACCGACGACGACGGCATGGCCGTGCTGAAATTCCGTGGAGCCGGCCAAGGCCCGAAGGCGTTGATCGCCGAGCTGATCGCCGGCGAGATGGCACGCACGCTGGGCCTGCCGATTCCGGAAATCCTGTTCGTCGAGCTGGACCGCGAGTTCGCCCGCACCGAGCCCGACCCGGAAATCCAGGAGCTGATCCGCGCCAGCGAGGGCCTGAACCTGGGCCTGGACTATCTGCCCGGTGCAATCAATTACGACCCGGCCGCGATGCCTGTGGATGCCGAGCTGGCCTCGCGCATCGTCTGGTTCGATGCATTCACCAGCAACGTCGATCGCACCACCCGCAACCCCAACCTGATGGTATGGCATCGCAAGCTGTACCTGATCGACCACGGTGCGGCCATGTACTTCCACCACGACTGGGCCAGCGCCGGCGATGCCTGCGAGAAGCCGTTCGTGCTGATCCGCGACCACGTGCTGCTGTCGTTCGCCAGCCGCATTGCCGAGGTGGACGCAGAACTGGCTGCGTGCCTGACCGATGCCGAAATCGAGCGCATCGTTGGCCTGGTGCCGGACAGCTGGCTGGTGGACGAACCGGCGTTCGACAGCCCACAGGCCTATCGCCAGGGCTATATCGACTATCTCAAGCACCGCCTGAAAGTGCGTGCAGTGTTCGTGCAGGAGGCCATCCGTGCCCACGCTGCACACGTATGACTATGCGGTCATCCGCGTCGTGCCGCGGGTGGAACGCGAGGAATTCATCAACGTCGGGGTGATCGTCTCCTGCCCTGGCGCGCGCCATCTGGAGGCGGCCATCGAAATCGATCCTGAGCGCCTGCGTGCCTTCGCACCGGCGCTGGACCAGGACGCGCTGCAGCCATGGCTGGATGCAATCGTGGCCATCTGCCGTGGCGACGCCAGCGCCGGACCCATCGCAAAGCTGCCCGCGCGCGCCCGCTTTCATTTCCTCACCGCCAAGCGCAGCTCGGTTGTACAGATGTCGAGCACGCATGTCGGCCGCACTGCGGACCCGGCGGGTGTGGTGGAACACTTGATGACGAAGATGGTGCGGGTACCGGAATGAACGGCACCTGCCGCGTTCACAGTGGCAACCTTCGCGCGATGTAGTTGACCACATTGCCGATCGCATCCGGATCGACATTGGCCAGGCCAACGATCACGTAGCCCTGCGCCGGCAGCACCACGATGGCACTGTTCGATCCGGGCGCACCGCCTTCGTGGCCGTACTGATGCTCCCTGCCCTCGCCCTGAACCACGAAACCAAAGCCATACCAGCCCTTGTGGTTCTGCGCCGTGGTGGCCTGCTGCAGCAATGCAGGTGAAACCAGCTTCCCGCCTTGCAGTGCCTCGGCGAATTTCACCATATCGGCCACTGTGCTGTAGCCACCACCGGCCGACATGCCGCGCCAGGGCAGCGACTTCGTTTCACGGACCCATTGCCCATCGTGCTTCGTGTAAGCGACGGCACGCTTTGGAACGCTCGCTGTTTCCGGCTCGAAGCCGGTGCCGGTCATGCCCACCGGGTGCAGGATGTGCTCCTCCACATATGCGTAGTACGACTGCCCCGATACCGCCTCGATGATGCGTCCCAATACGATGAAGCCATAGTTGGAGTAGCTGTCCTGGCTGCCGGGCGTGAACTGCGGCGCATCCCTGGCGAACCGCTGCACGTAGTCATCCAGCGTCTTCAGGGACGCGGAATACTGTTCGAAACCATCGCCAAAGAAGTCCCCCAGGCCACTGGTGTGTGACAGCAACTCGCGCACGGTCACGCTGCTGGCGACAGCCTTGTTCGGATAGTCCGGCAAGTGCTTGCCGATCGTGTCATCGAGACTGAGCCTGCCATCCTGCACCAGCTGCAGGATGGCCAGGGCGGTGAACATCTTGTTGGAGGACGCAAGGCGGAACTGCGTCTCCACGCCCACTGCAATTCCAGTGCTGCGATCGGCATCACCACCGCGCCAGTCCAGCAGCACCTTCCCATTCTGTGCCACCTGCAACGCGCCCGACAGCGCGTCCTGTGCCCGCAGCGCCTCCAGCTTTGCTGTGACGTCGGCCATCAGGGCAGGCAATGCAACCCGTGCCGGCTTGTGCTTGTCCGGCGTTTCAGTACCCTCGATCTGGAACTGCATCAGGTGCGACGGATTGGCCGGGTCCATGACGGCGGTCACCCACATCGCGCGTTCGTTCATCTGGCCCATCACCAGCAGCTTCGCTTGGCCGGGTGCACTCTCGGTTGATTCGAGTACGCGCAAGGGGCCTGTGCTTTCGCGGAACTCGAGATAGTCCTTGGGACCGCTGCCTTGCTTCTTCGCGTATCTATCGGCGAATGCCTGCAACCCCTCGAGGCTGCCCGCATTGAAGGCCGCAAGCCAGTCACCGATGGCGTCCTGCGCACGCGGATGTGCACGCACGCTGGAGGCGGCGCCCACTGCCGGAACAGCCCAAAGCGTCATCAGCACCGAACAGGCCAGTACTTTGCAGAGCAGCAGGCATCCAACAGCCTTCATGGCAGTTCCTTTGCGGGTATCCCTGGGCGCATCCTAGATCATGGAACCGCCCGCTGCATCCATGCCAGGGACCCTGCCGCAGCACCTCAGCCGTGACGATGAACGCCTCGATGCGATGCCAATCGCCCCGCTCATGCGGCAGCGATTCCACGCCCATGCCGATCTGGTACCTCACCGCATCCGGGCCGTCGCGCCAGTAGTACGGCGCGCCATTGCTCCAGCCGCAACAGGCGTAGCGCAATGCAGGCATGCCAAAGGTCTCGCGCAGATAGGCTTCCACCTTCACTGCCTGGGTACCTGGAACGCGGTAGTGGGCCTGCATGGGTTTCATGCAGGACGCGTCGTCCTGGCTGCAGCCGCTGTATTCCAGTCCCGCAGGCTTCCGGCCCATTGCCTGCAGGAAATCCTGGCATTCGATATCCGGTCGCGCCAGGCCATCCGCACGCCCCTGCGCTTCCCACGCGGCCAGCGCATGCGCAGTCGTCTGCTGCGCAATCACGTTGGCGGCGAACAGCAATGCCGCCAGCCCCAGCAGCAAGCGCGCGCTACGCAGCGGCAACCGGCCAATCGTCTCAGGGCGATCCTTCGCAGGCAGTCACAGGAATGCCAACCGATGCCGTGCTATCGCCGTGCCATCGTCTGCTCGCTGAAGCGTGCCACGCAGAAGTCCAGGAAACTGCGCAGCTTGGGCGTCAGCTGGCGGTCGCGCGGGTACACCAGGTTGATCCACGTCGATACCGGCACGTAGTCCGGCAGCACTTCCACCAGTTCACCACGCGCCAGCGCGGCGGCAAGCATTTCATGGGGCTGCAGGATCAACCCCAGCCCTCCGACTGCCGCGGTCAGCAGCGGCTCGGCCTGGTTGACCATGAAGCGGCTGGACACCGGCACGCTCAGCACGCTGCCGTCAGCATCGCGGAAACTCCAGCGCGTGCGGATGATCGAATGGGCGAAGCCCAGGCACTCGTGCCGACTCAGATCGGCCGGATGGACAATGGCCGGGCGCGATGCGAGGTACGCCGGCGATGCACACAGCACCAGCGGATACGGCCCCAGGCGTCGCGCCACCAGCCCACTGTCGGCCAGATCACCGGTGCGGAACACAAGATCAAAGCCGTCCTCGACGATGTCCACCAGGCTGTTGGACAGGTTCAGATCAACCTGCACGTCCGGGTACTGCTGCAGGTAGGCCACCACCGCCGGCCCCAGTGCATGCACGCCGAAGGTGACCGGTGCGCTGACGCGCAGGCGCCCCATCGGCCGCCCGCGCGCTACTTCGGCCAGCTGCTCGGCGCCTTCCACCTCCTCCAGGATCACCCGCGCACGCGCCAGATAGGCCTGGCCGAAGTCGGTCAGGCTCTGCTTGCGCGTGGTGCGGTTGAGCAGGCGCACGCCCAGGTGTTGTTCCAGCGACTGCACGTGTTTGCCGACCAGCTGTGGCGACAGGCCCAGCGCGTCGGCGGCAGCGGCGAAGGAGCCAACCTCGGCCACTTTGACGAAGGTCCGCAGGGGAGCGATCAGGTCCATTGCAAACAATTGGTTTTCAATGAAACGCCAGATTACCCCTTATTCTGGAGGCAGGCCACGCGCACAGTAGCCTCCACCTTTCCGCCGGCCCCAGCGCCGGCCTTGCCCAGGAGCCCCCCATGAGCCAGGTTGTCCGCATCCACGAATATGGCAGCGCCGATGTGCTGCGCATCGACGACATCGATGTTCCCGCCCCCGCCGCCGACGAGGTCCAGATCCGGGTCAAGGCCATCGGCCTGAACCGTGCCGAGGTGATGTTCCGCAACGGCGCCTATCTGCAGGAGGCGCAGTTCCCCAGCCGGCTGGGCTATGAAGCGGCCGGCATGGTCGAGGCGGTCGTCAGTGCGGTGAGCGGATTCGCTGCTGGCGATGCGGTGAGCGTGGTGCCGCCGCTGGACATCGCCCGCTGGGGCACCTACGGCGAGCTGGCCAACGTGCCGGCACGACTGGTGGTCAAGCACCCGCAGGCGCTGGGCTTCGAAACGGCGGCTGCGGTGTGGATGCAGTACGTCACCGCCTGGGGCGCACTGTTGGAGCAGGCGCAGCTGGCCGCCGGGGATTCCGTCATCATCACCGCTGCCAGCAGCAGCGTCGGCCTGGCCGCGATCCAGATCGCCAATGCAGTGGGTGCCACGCCGATTGCGGTGACCCGTGGCCCGGGCAAGCGCCAGGCCTTGCTCGATGCCGGTGCCGCCCATGTCATCGCCACCCAGGAGCAGGACCTGGCAGCTGAGGTGGCGCGCATCACCGGCGGTGCCGGCGCCCGCGTGGTGTTCGACCCGATCGGTGGCCCGCAGTTCGTGCCGCTGACCGAGGCAATGGCCCGTGGCGGCATCCTGCTGGAATACGGCGCGCTGAGCAGCGAACCCACCCCGTTCCCGTTGTTCAACGTGCTGGGCAAGTCGCTGACGCTGAAGGGCTACCTGTACTCGGAAATCGTCTCCGACGATGCCGCGCTGGCACGTGCCAAGGCGTTCATCGTCGATGGCCTGGACAAGGGCACGCTGGCGCCGAAGATCGCGAAGGTGTTCCCCTTCGCACAGATCCAGGACGCCCACCGCTACCTGGAATCGAACGAACAGATCGGCAAAGTGGTGGTGACGCTGTAAACACCCTGCCGGCAGCGACGGACCCACTGCGGGCACGTCGCTGCCGCAGGCTCAGGCCATTGAAGGCCCGCGGTTCTCATGGTGGCGGCTTTCGAGGGCGAGCTGGTGCTCGCGCTGCCGGTTGTCACCGGCCAGATCATTCACCGTTTCCTCCATCGAGCGCGCGGGCTGTGCCGTATCCACACTGGCGCGCTCACCGGGAATCAAACCGGCAACCCACAGGCGATCTCCGGCCATCATCACCCGGTCGACGCGCGCGGCATCATCGATGCCGTTGCGCTTGGACTCCAGCACTGCCTGCATGACGTGCTCGTCGCCGATGGTGCCAGGTACCCCCTGGCGGATGCGCTCGAACAGCGCGGCGTCCCTGGGCGACAGCGATTCCATGCCATTGGGCTGCGGTGCGGGCTCCGGCGCGGCCGGACCAGCGACCGGTGCATTCGCCGCTGCCTGCTGCCGCGCCTGCACCTGCTCCGGCTGGAACTCCGCCCGCGTATAGGGCGGACGCCGCGGCGGCCAGTTCTCCGCGCGGTCGAACTCGGTGGTCGGCGCATGCTCGCGAGCGACGGCGGCATCGTTCAACTGCCGGCGCGCATCCGTGTCGATGACGCCGCCGGGGCGCAGCGGCAGGCCATAGTCCTGCTGGAAGTTGCGCATGGCCGCCTGCATGCCGGCATCAAACGTGCGCGCATCGCGCTCGGCACGTGGGTTCGGTTCGGTCAGGTACCCCAACGCCTCCAGCTGCCGGCGCATTTCGAACACCGGCTCGCCCTTCTCACCGGGGCCCAGGTTGCCGTCGGCCAGCGGCCCGGTCAGGTCGGTCACCGTCCGGCGCTTGAAGTCCGGATCGACCGCCAGCGTGTCGCTGCGCATGCGTTCCAGCAGCGCAGCGTCGATGCGGCCATTGGCCGGGCTGATACCCCGCTCGGTCTGGAAGCGGCGCACGGCCTGCTCGGTGGAGGCGCCGAAATCACCGTCGGGCTTGATCGCGGCATTGGCGTTGTTGCGGATGTCCAAGCGCTGCAGGTACTGCTGCGCTTCCAGCACGTGCTGGTTGGCGTCACCCCGGTGCAGGTCCATCGCCCCGGTGGGCGCCTGGGGGGTCGGCACCGGCATCTGGAAGCCTGGTTGCTGCACACGCTGGACCAGGCCGGCAACCTGGGATTCCCATTCAGTGGCCCGTGTGGCGATGGCGTCTGGATAGGGACTGCCGTTGTTCAGCTCACCGCCATTGACCGAGGCCCGCGCCTGCCGGTAGTCGGCATGGTTGGCGTTGACGTTGTCGGACAGCCGCGCACCGAACAGGCCGTCGCGCATCCCCACCACCAGCACCTTGGTGGCGATGTCTGCCTGGGCAGCCCGTTCCGGATGCTCGACCAGCTCGCGGCCGATCCCCAGCGCCTCGCCCAGCCGCTCGTAGTTGTTGACGTGGGTGAGGTGGGCAAAGCCCCGGCCGAAGTACTCCTCGCCGCCGAAGTAGCGCAGATCCACCGCCTGCTTCCTGCCCCAGTCTTCCTCGGGCGCGGCGAAATCACGCGATTCGTGCTGCGCCGTGGCCAGCACATAGGCAATCTGCCGATGGTCGGTAATGCCGTTGTCGATGCAGGTACGCACGATCATCTCGACCGACTGGTCCCGGGTCAGGCCGAAGCCCGACCCACCTTTTCCATAGCCTTCGCTCATCCTTCAGCTCTCCAGTTCCGGAACGCATCCATTCGTCGGGGGAAGACCTACTTCAGCAGGTCCGGTTCGGTCGGGACCTCGCCCCTGCAGGTGTCATAGCGGCGCTGCAGCAACGTGCGCGTGCCGGTTCCGCGCAGCTGGATGACCTTGTCCTCGCGCTCGCACGGGCTGACCTTCGCGCGAAGCACGAACCGCCCATTGTCGATATGGTCGATGTCGCGCCCACCGATGGCCGCTTCCAACGCCTTGGCACGCACATAGCGGTTGCGCTTGGCATCGAACAGGTAGAACGCATGCACCGGAACGTTGTAGACACCGCTGTTGTCCTGCCACACCTGCAGGTCCGGCACGCCATCACCATTGAAATCCGAAACGGTCAGCAGCACGGCGGTCGCACCCTGGGCACCGGTGCCGGCGCGGGTCAGGCGCGGCTGCACGTCCGTGACCACCACGTTGCGCCCACCACGGGTCACGCCCATGCTTCGCACCTGGCAGGTCGTCACGTTGTCGGTGCCGCTGCAATCGGTCACCTGGAAGACCACCTGCAGTGCCGGTGTGAGCCTGCCCTCGCCGGGCCGCAGGACGATCCTGCCCTGCTTGTCGGGCGCGGCATCGGCGGCATGCACAGCGGCCTGCGCCGGCGCCGGGGCCGCCTTGGCTTCCGCCACCAGCGCCGCCGCACCGCCCCCCTGCAACTGGCGGGCACGCAGCAGGGTCATGTGCGTGCGGCACTGCTGTGAATCCAGCTGGGCAACGGCCGTGCTGCCTTCCGGGCACCGGTTGTCGCGCTGGCGCAGCCATTGCCGCTGCAGATCGCGCAGCACCTGCTGATCACTGGCGGTCAGTGTGGAGCGCGCCGCGCTGTAGGCGGCATTGAGTGCATCGTCGTGCACCTTGAGTTCAGCATCGGCACAACGGCGACGGGCGTCCAGCGCGGTGCCTGCGGCCGCCATGCAGGGCGCATGGGCGGGGCTCAGATAGCGCGCATCGCCTGCGATCAGTTCGGCACCGCTGGGCACCTTGCGTGCCGCGGGCTGGGGCGACGCCTGCGCGCTTGTCCACAGGCAAGGGCCAAGCAGAAGCAGTCCTGCCAGCAACCGGGTGGCACGCCCCGGCAGGCGTTCGGAGTTCAGCATGCGTTTCCTTCCCTGGGGGCGTTGGCCGGCCCCGTCCTGTTCCGATGATGGATGCTGCCCGGTCGCCAGCGCAACTTCAGCGACAGCGGTCACAGCCCGTAGGCCGCACTCAGGCCGGCAGCGCTATTTCGGCAGTGCGTAGGCCATCACGTAATCGCCGTTCGGGGTTTCCATGAAATGGTGGCCGCCAGCCATGATCACCACGTACTGGCGCCCGCCCTGCGCGTACACCATCGGATTGGCCTGGCCACCCGCGGGCAGCTTGGCATGCCACAGCTCCTTGCCGGTCTTCAGGTCGATGGCGCGCAGCAGGTCATCAGTGGCGGCGGCGATGAAGATCAGGCCGCTGGCGGTGACTACCGAACCGCCATTGTTCGGCGTGCCGATCTCGATGGGCAGGCCGGAACGGATGCCGAATGGTCCGTTGCCGCGCGCACTGCCGAACGGACGGTCCCACAGCAGCTTGCCGGTGCGCAGGTCGATGGCCCGGATGCCGCCATAGGGTGGCTGCTTGCACAGCAGACCAGTGAACGGCAGGCGCCAACCGGCGTTCACCTGGATGGCGTAGGGCGTGCCCACCTGTGGGTCGCCCGCGCCTTCGGCGCCGCCCTTGTCGAACCGGACCTTCTCGCGTGGCAGCCAGCCCAGCCTGTCGGCCTCGGCGCGTGGCACCAGCCGGTTGTAGTTGGGCATGTCGTTGTAGTTGGCCACGATCACGCCGCGGCGTGTATCGATGGACACACTTCCCCAATCCGAACCGCCGTTGTAGCCGGGATATTCGATGGAATGGCGATCACTGCTCGGCGGGGTGTAGAAGCCTTCGTAGTACGCCTTGCGGAACTGGATGCGGCAGATCAGCTGGTCGACCGGGGTGATGCCCCACATGTCGCGCTCGGTCAGGTCATGCTGCCGGCGCAGCGTGTGATACAGCGAGAACAGCTGCGTGGGTGAGCGTTGTTCCGGTTCGACACCGCCGACCGGCACCCTGCGCTCTTCGGCGGCGGTCAGCAGCTGGCCGTTGCGGCGGTCAAGGATGTAGAGATCACCCTGCTTGGTCGGCAGCAGGAGCGCCGGCACCTTGCCAGCCGCCGTCGGGTAATCGATCAGGCTGGCCTGCGAACCCAGGTCGTAGTCCCACACATCCTTGCGCACCGCCTGGAAATGCCAGGCCGGCTTGCCCGTGGCCACATCGATCGCCACCAGCGACGTCGCGTAGCGGTTCTGGTTTTCCGTGCGTGAGCCACTCCAGTAATCGCCAGCGGAATTGCCCAGCGGCAGATAGACCAGCCCCAGCGCCTCATCACCGGTCGCGGTGGTCCACATGTTCGGCGTGCCGCGCGTGTAGGTCTGCTCATGCGGCGGCAGGCCGCTGCGTTCGGGCTGGTCCATGTCCCACGCCCAGCGCAGCTTGCCGGTGATCGCATCGTAGGCCTGGATCACCCCCGACGGCGCGTCGCGGCGCTGACCATCCAGCACCTGGTGGCCGGTGACGATCACCCCGCGCACGATGGCCGGTGGCGAGGTGATCGACACATAGCCCGGTGGCACCTCGCCCATGCCCAGAGTGATGTCGACCTGGCCGTTGTTGCCGAAATTCGCACAGGGGCGGCCACTGTCGGCATCCACCGCGATGATGCGCCCGTCCAGCGTGCCCTCGATGATGCGCGCCCAGCATGCCGGACGACTGCCCGGTGCAGCGCTGCGGGTGGCACTGGGCGGCGGTTCCGGCAACGCCAGATCAGCAGCGGCATCGGCCAATGCGGCATCGGCGAGGATCGGCGTGGCCGGTTGCTCGTAATAACTCACGCCACGGCAGGCGGCGGTGTATGGAATCGAAGCGTCCTTTACCTTCGGATCGAACCGCCACACTTCCTTGCCGCTGGCCGCATCCAGTGCGATCAGGCGGTTGCGGGCGGTGCACAGGTACAGACGGTCGCCGATCTTCAGTGGCGTGGTTTCCGCACCCCAGCGCTTCTTCGGCATATCGCCGGTGCGGAACTGCCAGGCCAGCTGCAGCGTGGCCACGTTGGCCGGGGTGATCTGCTGCAGCGGCGAATAGCGGGTGGCGGCATTGCTGCGCCCCCACGCCGGCCAGTCCCCTTCGGCAGGCTGGTCGGCCGGCTGCAGGCCGGTGGTGTCGCGGGTCGGTTCCAGCCCGACGCTGGCCGCGCCTTCCGGGAACGGCTGGTGCCCGTCCACTTCGCCGTGCGGCGCGAACGCCAATCCGAAGGCAGCGACGAACACCAGCATCAGCACGCCGGCCACGCTGCGCGACAGGCGCCTGGAAACCGGTTGGTGGAGGGTGGGCGCCAGCAGCGCCAGCACGATGCCAAGCGCGGTCACCAGGCCGAGCCGCGGTACCCAGCGCCAGTAGTCGCTGCCCGACTCCCACCAGGTCCACAACAGCGTACCGGCGAACACCAGCGCATACAGCAGCGCGCCGCTGCGGCGATTGCCGAACAACAGGAGGCCACTGGCCAGCAGGCCGGCCCCGGCGATGGCGTAGTACGCCGAGCCGCCCAGGCTGAGCAGCCATGCGCCGAGCCCGCCGATGACCAGGCCGAGCAGGACCAGCAGCAGCGACAGCACGGTAACGAGAGGATGCCGGGAGGCGCGGACGGGAGCAGGAGCGGACGGCGGCGTGGCGGACATCGTCGATCTCCGGGGGCAGCATGCGCCGTTATCCCACCGCCGACGTGAAGCGCGCGCGTATGTGCGGCATCCGGATACGACGACGCCGGCACAGGGCCGGCGTCGTCGCGTAGCTCAACCTTGCGGCAGGATCACTCCTGCGCGGCGTCCTCGCTGCTGGAAGCCGCCGGGGCGCCATCGGTCGTGGTCGCGGCCGGGGCAGAGGCAGGCACTGCCACCTCATCCTCGTCCTCGTCGATCGAGGCATCCATGCGCTCCACCGCCTGCAGCTTCTCGTCCTTGGACAGGCGGATCAGGGTCACGCCCTGGGTGTTGCGGCCGACGCGGCTGATTTCCGAGCCACGCGTACGCACCAGGGTGCCACCATCGGAGATCAGCAGGACTTCGTCGCTGGAGCCCATCAGCACTGCGGCGACCAGCTTGCCGTTGCGCTCGGTGGTCTGGATGCCGATCACGCCCTGCGTACCACGGCCCTTGCGCGGGTAGTCCGGCAGCGGGGTGCGCTTGCCGTAGCCGTTCTCGGTGGCGGTAAGGATGTACTGAACGCTGGCGTCGTCGGCGCCGTCGATCACCGCGTCGCCATTGGCAGCGGCTTCCTCGACACCGCTGTCGTCCTCGTTCTCGTCCTCGCTGCCACCGGCACTTTCGGCCACGATCAGGCTGACCACTTCCTCGCCGGCCGGCATCTTGATGCCGCGCACGCCGGTGGCGGTACGGCCCATCGAGCGGACCTTGTCTTCACCGAAGCGCACGGTCTTGCCGTTGGAGGCGAACAGCAGGATGTCACGCTCGCCATCGGTCAGGCCGACACCGACCAGCGCATCGCCCTCGTCCAGGTTGATCGCGATCTTGCCGCGGGCCAGGCGGAAGGCGAACTCGCTCAGCGGGGTCTTCTTGACCGTACCGTTCTTCGTGGCGAAGAACACGAACTGGCCATCGGCGTACTCGCGCACCGGCAGCACGGCCTGCACGCGTTCGCCCGGCTCCAGCGGGATCCAGTTGATGATCGGACGGCCGCGGGCGTTGGAACCGGCTTCGGGCAGCTGGTAAACCGGCAGCCAGAACACCTTGCCCGAGCTGGTGAAGGTCAGCAGCGTGTCGTGCGTGTTGACCAGCCACAGCTGTTCGATGAAATCCTCTTCCTTGGTCGCCGCCGCGCTGCGGCCACGGCCACCACGGCGCTGTGCGCGGTACACGCTCACCGGCTGCCGCTTCACGTAACCGGCATGCGACACGGTAACCACCACGTCTTCCGGCGCGATCAGGTCGAGGATGTCCAGGTCCTCTTCGCTGTGGCGGATTTCGGTACGACGTTCGTCGCCGAATTCGGCCTTGACGTTGACCAGCTCCTCGCGGATCACCTGCAGCAGGCGGTCGGGATCTTCCAGGATGTGGATCAGCCCGGCGATCACTTCCAGCAGCTGCTTGTACTCGTCGGTCAGGCGGTCCTGCTCCAGCCCGGTCAGGCGGTGCAGCCGCATCTCCAGGATCTGGGTGGCCTGGATCTCGGTCAGCTGGTAGCCGCCCCCGATCAGGCCCACGCCCTTGGGCAGGTCTTCAGGACGGGAGGCCTCGGCACCGGCCGCACCCAGCATCGCACCGACCAGGCCCGGCTCCCACACGCGGGCCAGCATGCGCTCGCGGGCTTCGTTCGGGTTCGGCGAGGTCTTGATCAGTTCGATCATCTCGTCGATGTTGGCCAACGCAACGGTCAGGCCTTCCAGCACGTGGGCACGGGCGCGCGCCTTGCGCAGCTCGAACACGGTGCGGCGGGTGACCACTTCGCGACGGTGGCGGACGAACGCCTCCAGCATCTGCTTGAGGTTCATCAACTGCGGGCGGCCATCGACCAGCGCCACCATGTTGATGCCGAACACCGATTCCATCTGCGTCTGCTGGTACAGGTTGTTCAGCACAACCTCGGCAGATTCACCGCGCTTGATCTCGATGTAGATGCGCATGCCGTCCTTGTCGGACTCATCGCGCAGCTCGCTGATGCCTTCGATCTTCTTTTCCTTGACCAGCTCGGCGATCTTCTCGATCAGACGCGCCTTGTTCACCTGGTAAGGAATTTCAGTGACGATGATCGATTCGCGGCCGTTGTCGGCCACTTCGATATCGGCCTTGGCACGGATGCGCACGCGGCCACGGCCGGTGCGGTAGCCGGCGACGATGCCGGCAGTGCCGTTGATGATGCCGGCAGTCGGGAAATCCGGGCCCGGGATGTATTCCATCAGGCCGTCGACATCGATGTCCGGGTTGTCGATCAGCGCGATGCAGGCGTTGATCGATTCGCTCAGGTTGTGCGGCGGAATGTTGGTCGCCATGCCCACCGCGATGCCAGCCGAACCATTGACCAGCAGGTTCGGGAACCGGGTCGGCATGACCGTCGGCTCCAGTTCCTTCTCATCGTAGTTGGGCTGGAAATCGACGGTTTCCTTGTCGATGTCCGCCATCAGCTCATGCGCCAGGCGCGACATGCGCGCCTCGGTGTATCGCATTGCTGCAGCGGAGTCGCCGTCGATCGAACCGAAGTTACCCTGGCCGTCGACCAGCATGTAGCGCAGCGAGAACGGCTGTGCCAAGCGCACCAGCGTGTCGTACACCGACTGATCGCCATGCGGGTGGTACTTACCGATGACGTCACCGACGATACGCGCCGACTTGAAGTAGGGCTTGTTGCTGTGCGCGTTGAGTTCGTTCATCGCGTACAGCACGCGGCGATGCACCGGCTTGAGGCCGTCGCGCGCATCCGGCAGCGCGCGGCCCACGATCACGCTCATGGCGTAATCGAGGTAGCTCTTGCGCATCTCGTCTTCCAGGTTGACCTGGATGATTTCCTTGGCGGTTTCTGCCATTCGGGTTCCGTTGTCTGGTAGCGGTCCAGTCCGGCGCAGCCCTCTGCGGGAGGGGGTCGCGCCGGAACCTCGATTCAACCTGTGGATACTACCACAACAGGCCGTTTTCCGCCTCCCTTTACGGGGATTTTACCGGCACAAATCAGGAACTTAGGGCCCCATACCGCCCCTGTAGAGCCGAGCCCATGCTCGGCTGCGCGAAATCAGTAGATCCACGCCGTGCGTGGATGAGGCCTGCCTGGGGTCAGAGCCCTTTCCTGCGAAAAGGGATCCGACCCCGGGACCTTCCTGCCCGCCTCAGCCGCCGAAGGCGGTGCGCATGTTCCCGGCGGTCGGGTTCAGGATGACCCCGCGCTCGGTCACGATGGCGTCGATCAGCTCGCCCGGGGTGACGTCGAACACCGGATTCCAGGCGGCAATGCCCTCGGCGACGGTACGGGTACCCCCCACGCCGTACAGCTCACCCGGGTCGCGCTGCTCGATCTCGATCTGGCTGCCGTCCACGGTCTCCATGTCCACGGTCGAGGACGGAGCGACCACCATGAACTTGACGCCGTGGTGGCGGGCGGCGATGGCCAGCTGGTAGGTGCCGATCTTGTTGGCGGTATCGCCATTGGCGCAGATGCGGTCCGCGCCCACGATCACCCATTGCACGGCGCCGGTCTTCATCAGGTGCGAGGCAGCCGAATCGGCGATCAGGGTGGCATCGATGCCGTCCTGCTGCAGCTCCCACACGGTCAGGCGCGCGCCCTGCAGCCACGGCCGGGTCTCGCCGGCGAAGACGCGGGCGATGCGGTGCTGGGCCATGCCGGCACGGATCACGCCCAGCGCGGTACCGAACCCCGCAGTGGCCAGCGAGCCGGTATTGCAGTGGGTCAGCACGCCGCTGCCAGCCTCGATCAGGCCCGCGCCCAGTGCACCCATGTGGCGGTTGGCGGCCAGGTCTTCCTCGGCGATGGCCTGCGCTTCCGATTCCAGCAACGCCTTCCAGTCGGCGCCGGCGGCGTTCAGGCAACGGCGCATGCGCGCCAGCGCCCAGGCCAGGTTGACCGCAGTCGGGCGCGACGCATTGAGGCGCTGCAGGGCCGGTTCCAGCTGCTGCAGGGCGTGCGCACCATCGGCGGCCTGCACCTCGCGTGCAGCCAGCACGACACCCCAGGCAGCGGCAATGCCGATCGCCGGCGCGCCACGCACGGTCAATGCGTGGATCGCGCTGGCAACCTCGTCACTGTCATGGCAGACCACGTGCTCGACCACGAACGGCAGCTTGCGCTGGTCCAGCAGTTGCAGGGCATCGCCGGTCCACAGGATCGGGCGGATGTGGTCGTAACGGGCGTAGTCGATGTCAGAGGCAGTGTTCATGGGCCCATTGTAGGGCCACGCCCCGCAGGGTTGGAGCCTGCCCGGGCTCAATTCACCGAGAATTCGGCGCGGCAGCCGCCGTCCACCCAGATCCCGTTGCGGCTCCAGCCCCAGGTACTGCCTTCCTCGCAGGGCGTGCTGGACAGCTGCTCGGAGACCGCGGCGCCAACCGAGATGCTGGCACCGCAGAAGCGCCGCTTCTTCGACTTCGATTCGCAGGTCAGGCGGCGCGGCATGTCGACGAAGCGGCCATCGTCATCGGCCACTTCGAAGTCACCCTGGCAGCCACGGCTGGTCCAGACTTCATTGCGCTTGTAGCCCCAGCCCTGCCCTTCGCGGCACGGCAACACCGACAACTGGCGCAGCAGGCGCACCGGCGCGCCATCGAGTCGTACCGGGCAACTCTGCGGACGGCCATTGGACTCGCAGCGCACCACACGGCGCACCAGGCGCTTGCCCGAGCTGTCAGCCGGCGGCGCCGCGCCCGCTGCGCGCCGGGCGCGGAACTCGGCACGGCAGCCCAGGGTGACCCACACACCACTGCGGTCAGTGCCCCACTCGCTGCCGCGGATGCAGCTGTTGCTGGACAGCTGGCGCACCAGGTCGACGCCGTTGGCAACCTCGATATCGCAGTGCACCCAACCCATGTCGCGTGATTCGCAGGTCACCACTTCATCGTCGTAGCCCACCTGCTGGGCCGACGCCGGCGACGGCAGCCAGGCACCCCAGAGCGCAATGGAGTACACCGGTGCAGCGACAACCGCGAACCACTTGACCAAAGCCTTCCCCAGCAGGAATGGATGAACTGGATGCCAGTGTCCGGCATTGGCCGTGATAAGAGCATCATCGTGCTTACCGACGCAAGCGCACCGAACCCGCGTTTCGTTCAGCCTGCGATGTTCAGCAACACGCGGGGATCACGCGTGGGCGAAGTCGTAGGCCAGCACATCGGCGATGCGTGGCGTGCGGTTCATCGCCATCAACAGGCGATCGACACCCACCGCCACGCCGGCACAGGCAGGCATCGACGGCAACGCCGACAGCAGTGCCTCGTCCACGGCCGGCTGCACCTGTCCACGTTCGTGGCGGCGCTGCTGGTCACGCTGGAACCGGGCGCGCTGCTCGTGGGCGTCGTTCAGTTCGTGATAGCCGTTGGCCAGCTCCACTGCACCCAGGTACAGCTCGAAACGCTCGGCCAGCGGCGGCGTGCCCGGACGGATGCGGGCCAGCGCGGCCTGGCTGGCCGGCCAGTCATGCACCACGGTCATCACCGCGTCATCGAACTGCGGCTGGATGTGGTGGGTCATCAACAGGTCCAGCCAGTCATCACGGGTCAACCCGACCGGGTCGATGTGCACGTCGCCAAGTGCAACACGCAGCGCGGCTTCATCGGCCTCGAACGGATCCAGGCCCACGTGCTGCTGGAACAGCTCGCGGTAACTCAACACACGCAGCGTTGCACGGCGTCCGACCAGGGCCAGCGCCTGGCCGACCAACTCGGCGGTTTCCTCCATCAACCGGTGGTGGTCCCAGCCGACCCGATACCACTCCAGCATGGTGAATTCCGGGTTGTGGCGGCCACCGGCCTCGCCGTTGCGGAACACCCGGCCCAGTTCGTAGCAGTCGCCCACACCGGCCGCCAGCAGGCGCTTGAGCGGATATTCCGGCGAAGTGCGCAGCCAGCGACGACGGCCACCGGCATCGACATGGCCGGTGAAATCGGTATGGAAGCTGTCGATGTTCGGCTCGGTGTTGCCTGCCACCGACAGGATCGGCGTTTCCACCTCCAGCACATCGCGCTCGGCGAAGAAGCGGCGCACCAGTGCATTGAGCGTGGCGCGCTGCTGCAGCGCGCGCAGCAGGGCCTCGCTCACAGGATGCCCTCCGGGCGCGGATGGTCGAGCGGCAGGGTCAGCAGATCGCGGGTGTCGTCGATGTAGCCGCTGGCCAGGTACAGGCGGCGGGCCAGTTCGTTGTGGTGGTTCACCTCCAGGCGCAGGCGGCTGACACCACGCCCGCGAGCGCGCTGTTCACAGATGGCCAGCGCCTGCTTGCCGCGACCACGACCGCGCGCGCGATGGCTCAGGTACAGCTCGTCCAGCAGCATGAAGTGGCCGCCCTGCTCCAGGCTGAAGCCCATCGCGATCACCGCGTAGCCGACCACCTCGCTGGCCTCGTCCAGCCACAGCAGCACTTCGCCATTGCGCGGATCGGCCAGCAGCGCGTCCACGCCGCGACGCACGCGCGCGTCATCGAAGTCGATCCTGTCTTCGGCGTAGAACTCGCGCATCAACGCGATCAACAGTTCTTCGTCGGCACGGGTGGCCAGGCGGAAATCCAGCGGGGCGGTCTGCATCGGTGTTCCTTCGTCTTTCATGCCGGGCGCCGGGCACCCGGCGGGTCATCATTCGTGTTCGGCGAGGTAGGCCAGCAGGCGGTCTTCGTCCCACACCGGCACGCCCAGCGATTGCGCCTTGTCCAGCTTGGAGCCGGCCTCGGTACCGGCGACCACGAAGCTGGTCTTCTTCGACACACTGCCGGAGACCTTGGCACCCAGCGCTTCCAGGCGTTCCTTGGCGGCATCGCGGGTGAGCTGGGCCAGGGTGCCGGTCAGCACCACGGTCTGCCCATCCAGCGGGCCGGCCACGATCTCGGCCAGCGCCGGCGCCTTGGCCAGGATCTGCTGCATCGCCTTCTCGGCTGCCAGCAGCATCGCGCCATGGCCATCGGCATCGAGCCAGTCGGCCAGACCGCGCGCAGTGTCGTCCGGCAGGCCGGCGTTGACGAACTGGCCATGCTCGGCATCCAGCACCGCCTGGGCATCCGGCAAGGCAGCCACCAGCTTCTCCGCACGCAGGCGGGTGATGCCGGGGATTTCCGATTCGACCAGCAGTTGCGCCAGATCCAGGCCTTCGCGCAGCTTGGCACTGGGCGCGTGCACATCACTGATGCGCACCTGCCCGACCTGCAGCAGGTCGTCGATGGCCTGCTGGTTGCCCTGCTGCTCGAAGAAATGGCCGAGAGAACGCGCCACTTCGCCACCGATGTCCGGCACGCGCTTGAACAACGGCCATGGCAGGTGGCGGATCAGTTCCAGGTCACCGAACCACTGCGCCAGCGCCTTGGCCGTGCTCTCGCCGACGTGCTCGATGCCAAGCGCGAACAGCAGGCGCTCCAGCGTGGCTGCGCGACTGGCGTCGATTGCCGCGATCAGGTTGTCGGCCCATCTGGTGGCGATCTTCTTCGTGTTCCATTCGAAGCTGGCCGGCTGTGCCAGCGCCTGCGCGCGCCACGCCGGATCGTTGCCATCCAGCTTGAGCACCGCATTGAGCACCGCGCCGCTGCCTTCTGCCGGCAGGTGCAGCTTCAGCGCGGCGGCCAGTGCGGAAGGGTCCCCGGCATCCAGCACCAGCTTCAGGTGCAACAGCTGGTCACGGTTGAGCCGGTACAGATCGGCCACGCTCCTGACGATGCCGGCGTCGACCAGGGTTTCGATGTACTTGTCGCCGAGGCCGTCGATATCCATCGCACGGCGCGAAGCGAAATGGGCAATGGCCTCCTTGCGCTGCGCAGGGCAGGACAGTTCGCCCGAACAGCGCCACGCAGCTGCACCTTCCTCGCGCACGATTTCCGAGCCGCACACCGGGCAGCGCGTCGGCATCTGCCAGGGCGAGGTGCCCTGTGGACGGCGGTCGAGGATGACGCTGACCACTTCCGGAATCACGTCGCCAGCACGTCGCACGATCACGCTGTCACCGACACGCACATCGAGACGCGCGATCTGATCGGCATTGTGCAACGTGGCATTGGACACGATCACGCCGGCCACAGCCACCGGCGCCAGCCGCGCGACCGGCGTGGCGGCACCGGTGCGGCCGATCTGGATCTCGATCGCCTCCACCGTGGTGCTCTGTTCCTGTGCCGGGAACTTGTGCGCGATGGCCCAGCGTGGCGCACGCGAGACAAACCCCATGGCCTGCTGGCCGGCGCGGTCATCCAGCTTGTAGACCACACCATCGATGTCGAACGGCAGGCCATCGCGACGCTCGCCGATGTCACGGTAGTAGCCGAGCAGGCCGTCGGCGCCTTGCACCACCTTGCACAACCCGCTGACCGGGAAGCCCCAGGCGCCGAGCTGGGCCAGCGTGCCCGAATGGGTGTCCGGCAGCTCGCCGCCCTGCACTTCACCGGTGCCGTAGGCGAAGAAACTCAGCCGGCGCTGCGCACTGATCTTCGGATCGAGCTGGCGCAGTGAACCCGCTGCCGCGTTGCGCGGGTTGGCCAGCACCTTGCCGCCCTGCTGGCGCGCACGTTCGTTGTAGGCCTCGAAGTCGGCGCGGGCCATGTACACCTCGCCACGCACCTCCAGCACATCCGGCCAGTCCTTGCCGTGCAGGCGCTTGGGAACATCGCCGATTTCACGCAGGTTGGCGGTCACGTCCTCGCCGGTACTGCCATCACCGCGGGTTGCGCCGAGTACGAAATGACCGTCCTCGTAGCGCAGGCTGATCGCCAGGCCATCCATCTTCGGTTCGGCCGAGAACTGCAGGCTGCGGCGGCCCAGGCGCTCATCGATGCGGCGCACGAAGTCGGCCACTTCCTCATCGCTGAAGGCATTGGACAGCGACAGCATCGGCACCGCATGGCGCACTTCGGGGAAGCGGCCGGACGGGCGTGCACCGACCTGTTGGGTCGGGCTGTCGGCACGGGCCAGCTCCGGGTGCTCGCGCTCCAACGCTTCCAGCTCGCGCACCATCCGGTCGTAGTCGACGTCGGGGATCTCCGGCGCGTCCAGCTCGTGGTAGGCGCGGTTGGCCTGGGCGATCTGCCGGCGGAGATCTTCGGCGCGTTCGGCGGGGCTGGGGCTCATCGGGATCCGGTGGTTCTGGGATGGCCGGGGATTCTACCGCGCCCGGCCGTCAGGCCCTGTAACGCCCCGCCTTCGCAGCGTCGAGCGTGCTCGACGGGCACTCCCCGCTCCGGTAGGTGCCAACCTTGGTTGGCACGTCTGTAGTCGAGCATGGCTCGACGCCACAAAAAGCACCTTGCCGCCCGCTCACGCCGGCGCTAGCGTGCGACGGCCCCATCGGAATCCTGCCCATGACCCTGCCTGACTCCCGTAGACGCTTCCTGCAGCTGGCCGGTGCCAGCCTTGCCGTCGCCGGCAGCGGCCTGCCGCTGCGTGGCCAGGCCCAATCCGCGGCCACCGTCGGTGCGGCCCCTGCCGAAGGCGCGGTACTACTGAACTTCAACGAATGCCCCTACGGCCCCTCCCCCGCTGCCCAGCAGGCGGCGCGCGACAGCATCGCCAGCTGCGGCCGCTACCGCTTCGCCCTGGCGGCACAGGTACGCGATGCCTTCATCGAGCAGGCCCGTATCCCGGCCGACCATGTGCGCCTCTATCCGGGCTCCAGCGAACCGTTGAACCGCGCCGCCACGTTGTGGACCGGCCCGCAGGCGGGACTGGTGGTGGCCGACCCCACCTTCGAGACCCTGGGCGAGGTCGCTGCCGCACATGGTGCACACGTGCAGAAGGTGCCGCTGCGCAATGACGGCGCACACGACCTGCGTGCGATGGTCGCAGCCACGCATGCGCGCCCGACCGGGCTGCTGTACGTGTGCAATCCGAACAACCCGACCGGTTCGATCAGCCCACCGGATGAGCTCGCCTGGCTGCTGGCCCACAAGCCTGCTTCCACCCGCGTGCTGGTCGACGAGGCCTACCTGCAATACAGCGAGCAGCCCAGCCTGATCGCGCAGGTGGCGCAGCGCGACGATCTGATCGTGCTGCGTACCTTCTCCAAGCTGTACGGCATGGCCGGCCTGCGCCTGGGCCTGGCGGCCGCACATCCCGAGCGTCTGCGCGAGCTGGCCAGCCCCGGCGACAACCCGCTACCGGTGCCCGCGCTGGCGGCGGCGCTGGCCAGCCTGCAGGATCCGCAGCTGATTCCGCAGCGTCGCCTGCAGAACGCCAAGGTGCGCCAGGCCACCATCGCATGGCTGGGCAAGCGTGGTTTCAGCTGCCTGCCGTCGGAAGCGAACTGCTTCGTGGTCGACGTGCAACGCGACGGCAGCACGTTCGCCAAGGCGATGGCCGACAACGGTGTGGTGATCGGGCGCAGCTGGCCGATCTGGCCGCAGCACGTGCGCGTGACCGTCGGCAGCGAGGACGAGATGGCCGCGTTCCGCCGCGCGTTTGCCAAGGTGGCCGGCGTACCGGCGTAGACCCCATCCACACAGGGCGTGGATCTACTGTTGTGGGTGCCGACCGTTGGTCGGCACGCCATGGCGCTCACCAGCGCGGGGTCTTGGTCAGCGGCGGCGCCTGGTGCTGGCGGTCGTAGGCGCGCAGTTCGTCACGGATGTGCGCGATGCGCTGGCGACCCAAGGCGTTGCGGCTGTCATCCAGCACCACGCCATCCAGCAGTTCGGCCATGCGCTGCACCGTCGGCAGCATCTTCTCCCAGGCATCCAGCGCGGTCAGCGGCGCCGGCAGGGTCAGGAAGAAGGCGATGGCCGGGGTTTCCATGGCACGGATGTTGGCCATGTCGAAGCTGCCTGGCTTCATGATGCTGGCCATCGAGAAGATCGGCCCGCGCTCGGGATGGCCTTCCACCAGACGGTGGAACACGTTCATGTGGCCGAACACCAGGCCGGTCTTCTCCGCGGCTACCACGATGTCTTCGCCGCGCAGCTGCTCACCGGCCCGGGCGGCCACGAACAGCGAAACGATCTTGTCGAAATCCTGGGTGGCGCGCTTGCCGAGATCGCTGGCGCCCGGGTCGGTATCACCCAGGCCGAGTTCGGCCTGTTCGCCTTCCGTGCCCATGCCCGGTTCGACGCGGCCATCGGCCACGACAACGCCGTCCTCGCCCAATACCGGTTCGCGGCGCTCGCCGCTGGCCGGTTCCGCGCTTTCCACGCGGCGTCCCTGGGGCTTCTTCTTCGGACGGCCAAACAGGAAGATCGCGGCGATCAACAGCAGGCCGGCGGCCAGGATGCCGATGCGCAACAGTGCCGTGTCGGACATTCGATAGGTTCTCCGGCTAGTTCATTCAGGTAACTAGGATGGCACGTCAGGCCGCGCCCGCCAATCGCGCGGCTTCTTCCAGGTCCACGCTGACCAGGCGGCTGACGCCCGGTTCACGCATGGTCACGCCCGAGAGCTGGTGCGCGGCCTCCATCGTCGCCTTGTTGTGGCTGACGAACAGGAACTGCACCTTCTCGCTCATTTCCTTGACCATGTTGGCCAGCCGGCCGACGTTGGCTTCGTCCAGCGGCGCGTCCACCTCGTCCAGCAGGCAGAATGGCGCGGGGTTCAGCTGGAAGATGGCGAACACCAGCGCCACTGCCGTCATCGCCTTCTCGCCGCCGGACAGCAGCGAGATGCTGGACACGCGCTTGCCCGGCGGGCGCGCCATGATGGTCACACCGGTGTCGAGCAGGTCTTCACCGGTCAGCTCCAGGTAGGCGTGGCCGCCACCGAACAGGCGCGGGTACAGCGCCTGCACGCCAGCATTGACGCGGTCGAAGGTGTCCTTGAAACGGCCGCGGGTCTCGCGGTCGATCTTGCGGATGGCATCCTCGAGGGTTTCCAGCGCCGTAGTCAGGTCGGCGTGCTGCGAATCCAGGTAATCCGAGCGCTGCGAAGCCTCGCCGTACTCGTGGATGGCGGCCAGGTTGACCGGCTCCAGCCGGCGCATGCGTGCGTCGATCTGATGCACGGCCTGCTCCCAGTCGCCCAGGCGCGCATCCTCGGGCAGTGCGTTGAGCACGTCCTGCAGCACGAAACCGGCCTTCTCCACCGCGCCCTGCAGGGTGTCCGCGCTCAGCACCAGCGCCTGCTGGTCCAGCTTGCGCTGCGAAATACGCTCGCGCTGGGCCAGCGCCTGTTCGTCGCGCTGGTGGCGGGTCTGCTCGTAGTTGCGCAGCTCGGCGTCGATGCCGTCCAGCAGCGTCCGCGCCTCGGTCAGCACGCGATCGGCGCGCACGCGCTCTTCCAGCGCGTTCTGGTGTTCGGCCTGCAGCGCTTCGACCGGCGAATCACCTTCGTCCAGCTGCGAGTGCAGCTCGCCCAGTCGCGAATCCAACTGCCCACGCTGGGTGCCCATGCGCTCCAGCGCCTGGCTCAACGAGGCCAGCTGCGCACGCTGCGATTCCAGGGTCAGGGCCAGCGAATGCGAGCGCTCGCGCACTGCACGGGCAGCATCGCGGGCCAGGTCGCGCGCCTCGGTCAGCTGGCGGCGCTCGCCCTCCAGCCGCTGCCGGGTCGACTCCAGGTCACCCATGCTGCTGACCGCGTTCTCCAACCGCGAGCGCGCTTCGCGCGCCTGCGCGTTGTTGGCTTCAATCGTTTCCTGCAGTTGCTTCAGCTCGCCTTCGATGCGGTCGATGCGCGTGCGTGCAGCCTCTACCTTGCCCTGCTGGCCCTGCAGCTGGCCAGCCAGCTCGGACACCGCGCGGTGGGCCTGGTACAGCGCGCGCTGCGCGTCCTCGCGCTGCTGTTCGGCGGCCTGCAGCTGCTCGCGGAAACCGGCCAGCTGTTCTTCCAGCTCGGCCTCGCGGTCCTGCAGCTGCTCGATCTGCTCGCGCAGCTCGTTGATCTCGCGTTCGCGCAGCAGCGCGCCCTGCTGGGCTGCACCGGAGCGCGACACGCGCAGCCAGCCCTGGCCCAGGCGCTCGCCGCTCTGGGTGATGATCGAATCGCCTTCCGGAAGGCTGGCCTGCAGGGCCTTCGCCTCGGACAGGTCCTTGGCACCATGCAGGTGCGCCAGCAGGCGACGGATCGCCGCCGGGCCACGCACGCGTGCGGCCAGCGACGTCGGTGCAGCCTTGACCTCGGCATCCGCGCTGGCGACCAGCGCAATGTGGCCGTCGCCGAGTTCGCCGAGGGCGTTGACCAGGCTGCCCGGGTCATCGACCAGCACGCCTTCGATCAGCTGGCCGAGCGCACTTTCCACCGCGTTTTCCCAACCGGCATCGACGTCCAGGCGTTCGCCGACACGTGCCGCCGAATCCAGCCCGCGCGCCTTCAGCCACGCGACGGCCGCGCCCTGCTCCTGGCCCAGCGCGGCCTGCTGCAGGGTTTCCAGCGAGGCCAGGCGACCGCGCAGGCCGTTGGCCTGCTTGCGCAGTTCGGCCAGTTCGTTCTGGCCATTGCGCTGCTGTTCCTGCACGGCCGCCACGCCCTGCTTGCGCAGCTCGACGTCTTCGCTCAGTTCATCCAGCGCGGCCTTCTGCGTGTCGTGCTGCAGGTGCAGCTGCTCGAAGGCTTCTTCCAGCGCGTCCACGTCCAGCCCGGCGCGCTCGGCGGCCAGGGCCTCGCGACGCCGGTCGGCGTCGAGGATCTGCTTGTCCAGGTAGTCCACGCGCGTGCGCTCGACATCACCGGCGCGCGACGCCTCCGAACTCTGCGAGGTGTGCTGCTCCCAGCGCTGCTGCCAACTGGCCAGCCGGTCTTCGGCCTCGCGCAGGCTTTCCTGCTTGATCTCGTTCTCTTCCTGCAGCGCTTCCAGCTGCGGGGTGGCGGCCTCCACTGCCTCGCGCAGCACCCTCAGTTTGGCCTCGTCGCCGCTGATGTGCTGGCCCAGTTCGGCCAGGGCCTGCTGGGTTTCATCGCGCGCCTTGTGCAGGCGCTGCGACAGCTCGCGCTGGTGCTGGATCTGCTGTTCCAGGCGCGCCAGCGTGCTGCCGACCTGGTAGACCGCGGCCTGCGCGGTGTTGAGCGCGTCGGCGGCCTCTTCGCGCCGCGCGCGCGAGGTCTCGATGCGGGCCTCGGCATCACGCTGGTCGGCGATCAGCTGCTGCAGCTTGGTCTCTTCCTGCGACAGGCCTTCGCGCAGCTTCGACAGGCGACCGTCGAGACCACGGAATTCCAGCGCCTTCCACTCGGCATCCTTGACCCGGCGCTCTTCCTGCAGGGCCTGGTACTGCTCGGCCTGCCTGGCCTGGCGCTTGAGGTGTTCGAGCTGCTTGCTGATCTCGTCGCGCAGGTCGCCCAGCCGGTCCAGGTTCTCGCGGGTGTGGCGGATGCGGGTCTCGGTCTCCTTGCGGCGCTCCTTGTACTTGGAGATGCCGGCTGCCTCTTCCAGGTACACGCGCAGGTCTTCCGGGCGCGCCTCGATGATCTGGCTGATCATGCCCTGCTCGATGATCGAGTAGCTGCGCGGGCCCAGGCCGGTGCCGAGGAACAGGTCGGTGATGTCGCGACGGCGGCACTTGGTGCCGTTGAGGTAATAGTTGCTGGTGCCGTCGCGGCTGACCGTGCGCTTGACCGAGATTTCGTTGAACGAGGCGTATTCGCCGGAGATCGTGTGGTCGGAGTTGTCGAAGATCAGCTCGACGGTAGCCTGCGAGACCGGCTTGCGGGCATTGGACCCGGAGAAGATCACGTCGGTCAGCGAGTCGCCACGCAGGCGGCTGGCCGAACTCTCGCCCATGACCCAGCGCACGGCATCGATGATGTTCGACTTGCCGCAGCCATTGGGGCCCACCACGCCGGTCATGTTGGTCGGCAGGTGCAGGGTGGTCGGATCGACGAACGACTTGAAGCCGGACAGCTTGATCGTGGAAAGACGCATAGGGGTTCCGGACTGGGGCCGGCAAGCGGCCTGCGTTTACCCTCCAAGTCATTGATCCTGCTGGGATCGATGCCCGTGGAACGGGTGTGACGCCCTGAGTATACCGATGTGGCCGTGTTCTACGAATGGGCGTGGAACATTGTCCAGCCCCACCCCGTGGGCCGGACGTGGCCGCACGCCACGAAACGGAGCCATAAAACAAAACGGGCACCCTTGCGGGCGCCCGTTCTGCGGTGATGCCAGGCCTTGCGGCGTGGGATCAGGCTTCGGCGACGACGACGACTTTGACGGTGGTCTCGACGTCGGCGTGCAGGTGGATCAGCACGTCGTACTCGCCGATGTTGCGGAAGGCGCCTTCGCCCAGGATGACTTCGCTCTTGCTGACCGGCAGGCCGGCAGCGGTGAAGGCATCGGCGATTTCGCGGGCGCCGACCGAGCCGTACAGCTTGCCTTCGGTCGAAGCGTTGGCCGGGATGGTCACGCTCGCGCCGTCCAGCTTGGCCTTGCGGGCGTCAGCGTCGGCGTGGATGGCCTGGGCCTTGGCTTCGTATTCGGCGCGCTTGGCTTCGAACTCGGCCTTGTTGCTCTCGGTGGCCGGAACGGCCTTGCCCTGCGGCACGAGGAAGTTACGGCCGTAGCCCGGCTTCACGTCGACCAGGTCGCCCAGGTTGCCGAGGTTGGTGACTTTCTGCAGGAGGATCAGCTGCATGGTATTGCTCCAGATGAGTTATTCGTTAGCGAGGCGATGCCCCGCAACAAAGGCTGTCCGAATAGCTGGCACAGCGGGGGCGGCACCGGGCCGCCCCGCCGGGCATCAGACGTCGTGGTTGTCGGTGTACGGGATCAGGGCCAGGAAGCGAGCGCGCTTGACGGCGGTCGCCAGCTGGCGCTGGTACTTCGACTTGGTACCGGTGACGCGGCTCGGCACGATCTTGCCGTTCTCGGTCAGGTACTGGCGCAGGGTGTTGAGATCCTTGTAGTCGATCTCCTTCACACCTTCAGCCGTGAACTTGCAGAACTTGCGGCGACGGAAGAACTTGGACATGGGAAGGCTCCTTAGGCGGCGGAAGCGGCGTCGTCGCCGGCTTCGTTGTCAGCGGTGGTGGTGGACTCGCCCTCTTCGTCGTCACGACGACGGCGCTCACCGCGCTCCGGCTTGTCACCCTTCTCGTCCTTGCTCTTCATGATCAGCGACTGCTCGGTGTCAGCCTCGTCACGCTTGATGACCAGGTTGCGCAGCACGGCGTCGTTGAAGCGGAAGCTTTCGGTCAGTTCGTTCAGAACGGCCTGGTCGGCTTCGATGTTCATCAGCACGTAGTGGGCCTTCACCAGGTTCTGGATCGGGTACGCCAGCTGGCGGCGGCCCCAGTCTTCCAGACGGTGGATGGTGCCGTTGCCGTTCTCGACCAGCGACTTGTAGCGCTCGATCATGGCCGGGACCTGCTCGCTCTGGTCCGGGTGGACCATGAACACGATTTCGTAATGACGACTCATGTTTTTTCTACCTTTCGGATGTGGCCTTGCGGCCGGACAGCCCCCCGCCGTTGAGACCGCGGTGGGGCAAGGATTCCCGCCGGGAAGGCAGGAAGCCGCGCATTATGCGGCAAGCGGCGCCACCGGGCAACCGGGCGCAAACCGGGCAACCTGAACGGGAGCGCCGGCCCATGTCCGGCACGTGCTCATTCCAGATCGACGTGAAGACGATGCTGGCCGCATTCCAGGCATTGGAACAGGCAGCCGACCATCATCCCGTCCCGGCTCAGATGCTCCAGCACCCAGTCGGCGTCGCGCGGATTGACCGCCGCCACGTCCGGCCGGACCTGGTCGAGGATCGGCAGCAGATCGTCGCTGCCGGCGTAGCCGAGGAAGGCGCAGGGCCGTTCGCAATGGCTCAACCAGACCGATTGCTGCCAGGAGGAGTAGCCCGGGGTGCGCTCGCAGATCTCCAGCAGCAGCTCACGGGCGATGGTCGGCGGCGGATCAGCCGGATCCGGGGATACCCCCTCGATATCGCTCCAGCCGATGAACTCCCCCTCGTAACTGGCCGCAGCCCTGCCATCGGCGATACACCAGGGGCACAGGTAATCCGGGCGCAGGCGGGTGTAGAACGGTCCGCGATAGCGCAGTGCGCGCGCCTGTCCGCAGCAGTCGCAGATCCCCTCGACCTCTTCGAAGGAGAGGTCGTAGGCATTGGGGTGATAGGTGAAAAGCGGTCGTTCCATCCGTGGGGTCCCTGCCGAGCCCAGCGTGCCGACCAAGGTCGGCGCCCACCAGAGCACGCCTGGTCAGCGTCGGGCCATGCCCGGTGGCCGGCCCTCAGGCCTTGTCGGCGTCGGTGGTGAAGCTCTCGCCGCAGCCACACTCGGCGGTGGCGTTCGGGTTGCTGAACGTGAAGGTCTCGCTCAGGCCGTGCTTGCCGAAGTCGATCACGGTGCCGTCCACCAGGGCCAGGCTCTTGGCGTCGACGTAGATCTTCACGCCATCCTGCTCGAACACCGTGTCGCCCTCGCGCTCTTCGCGGGCCAGGTCGGTCACGTGGCCCCAGCCGGAGCAGCCGGTCTTGGTCACGCCGAAACGCAGGCCCAGCGCGCCGGGGGTCTGGGCGACGAAGCGCTGCACGCGCTCGAAGGCAATGGGGGTCAGGCTGACGGCCATGGGGCTACTCCAGAGGTACGGGGACATTATAAGGAGCCGTTGCCACGAAAAATGCCTCGCAAGCAGAACGCTGCAACCGGTAAACTCCCGTGTTCACAGATCGAGTCGATCAGCAGAGGATTCAAGTCATGACGGTGGTCAGCGTTGAACATGCGCTTGCCGGGAAGATCCCGGAAGGCGGCGAAGTCACGGTACGCGGATGGGTGCGCACGGTGCGCGGTTCAGCGAATCTGGCCTTCGTGAATGTGAGCGACGGCTCCTGCTTCGCCCCGATCCAGGTCGTGGCCGGCGACAGCCTGGCCAACTTCGATGAGATCAAGCGCCTGACCAGCGGCTGCTCGGTCATCGCCACCGGCACGCTGGTGAAGTCGCAGGGCAAGGGCCAGTCGTTCGAGATCCAGGCCAGCACGCTGGACGTGGTCGGCTGGGTCGAAGACCCGCTCACCTACCCGATCCAGCCCAAGCCGATGTCGCCGGAGTTCCTGCGCGAAGTGGCGCACCTGCGTCCGCGCACCAACCTGTTCGGCGCGGTCACCCGCATCCGCAACTGCCTGGCCCAGGCCGTGCACCGCTTCTTCCACGAGAACGGCTTCAACTGGATCAGCACCCCGATCATCACCACCTCCGACGCCGAAGGCGCCGGGCAGATGTTCCGTGTGTCCACCCTGGACATGGTGAACCTGCCGCGTGACGAGAAGGGCGCGATCGATTTCAGCCGCGACTTCTTCGGCAAGGAAACCTTCCTGACCGTGTCCGGCCAGCTGAACGTCGAGGCTTACTGCCTGGCGCTGAGCAAGGTCTACACCTTCGGCCCGACCTTCCGCGCCGAGAACAGCCACACCACCCGCCACCTGGCGGAGTTCTGGATGATCGAGCCGGAAATCGCCTTCGCCGACCTGGCCGAAGACGCGCGCCTGGCCGAAGAGTTCCTGAAGTACCTGTTCCGCGCAGTGCTGAACGAACGCAGCGACGACCTGGCCTTCATTGCCGAGCGCGTGGACAAGAACGCGATCACCAAGCTGGAAGATTTCATCAACGCACCGTTCGAGCGCATCGACTACACCGACGCGGTCAGCCTGCTGCAGAAGTCCGGCAGGAAGTTCGACTTCCCGGTCGAATGGGGCCTGGACCTGCAGACCGAGCACGAGCGCTGGCTGACCGAGGAACACGTCGGCCGCCCGGTGGTGGTGACCAACTATCCGGAGCACATCAAGGCCTTCTACATGCGCCTGAACGACGACGGCAGGACCGTTGCCGCGATGGACGTGCTGGCCCCGGGCATCGGCGAGATCATCGGCGGCAGCCAGCGCGAAGAGCGCCTGGACGTGCTGGACGCGCGCATGGCCCAGTTCGGCCTGGATCGCGAGCACTACAGCTGGTACCGCGATTTCCGCCGCTATGGTTCGGTGCCGCACGCCGGCTTCGGCCTGGGCTTCGAACGCCTGGTGGTGTACGTCTGCGGGCTGTCCAACATCCGCGATGCGATCCCCTACCCGCGCGCGCCGGGCAGCGCGGACTTCTAAGCCCCACACGACCACGGAGGTACCGCCCCATGACCCTGTTCTTCGCCCTCTGTTTCGTCGGCGTTGCAGTGGCCGGGTTCAGTGCCTTCGTGATCTTCTGGCCGCTGACCCTGGTGCACGTGCGCGACCGCCATCCGGCGCTCGCCGCGCGCTTCGGCAGCAGCGCCTTCCTCAAGCCCGATGCCCTGGCCTGGCTGCTGCGACGCGACTATCGGCAGCAACCGGACCGCTCGCTGTCCGGGCTGGCGACACCGGCCTGGGTATCGCTGCTGACCCTGCTGGCCGGACTGGGCATGGCCGCCCTGCTCTGGCTGGCCTCGCTCTGGTAATACGCTCATGAATGACATCACCGCCTCGCGCGACAGCTGGTGGCTGGCCAGCCTCGGCAACACCCTCATCTGGGCGCGCCTGCGCGTTCGCCCGGCCGGCACCGCCGAAGTGCTCGACAGCGATGGCAACACGCTGAGCTACGACAGCGAAGACACCGCCCGTTCGCAGTTGTTCGACGCCGAGTTCGTCGAGTACGACGGCCTGGACGAGGAGGACGCACTGGTGCGCGGCTTCAGCCTGCACGAAGTGCAGCCGCCGCAGGCCGACAGCGACGAGGGCCTGCGTGGCCGCATGATCCAGTCACTCGGCGGGCGCGCCTGACCCCTGCATGTTCACCCCGCGCGCCTTCGCCGAGACCGACCTGCTCTGGCTGGACCGCCTGCTGGCGCGCGACCCGTTCGTTACCGTGCTCACCCCCGGCAGCGATGGCCTGCCGGAGCTGACCCGGATGCCGGTGCTGTACCGGCGTGACGGCGACCAGATCGAACTGCGCGGCCACTGGGCCCGCGCCAACCCGCAGTCGCGCCACAGCGGCGCGGCCAAGGTGCTGGTCGATGGACCGCACGGTTACGTCTCCGCCAGCTGGTATCCGGACAAGGAGCCCGCCGCGCGGGTACCCACATGGAACTACGCTGCTGCCGAGCTGCGTGGCCAGCTGCAGACCTTCGACGATGCCGGCGCGCTGGCGGAGCTGGTCGGCGCGATCAGCGACCGCTTCGAAGCCAGCGTCGGCCAGGCCTGGCAGTTCGATGCCACGCGTGCCGAACATGGCCCGGAGCTGCGCGCCATCGTCGGCTTCCGTTTCCAGGTCGAACATGTGCAGATGAAGCTCAAGCTGAGCCAGAACCATCCCGACGCCAACCAGCGTGCGGTGATCGCCGAACTGGAACAGCTGGGCACCCCCTCTTCCACCGAGTTGGCGCAGTGGATGCGCTGGCACCGCGAACAGGCCGCCCGCAGCGACTGAACGCCGCAGATTCCCGCGACGACGCAGCCGGACGGCTGCGGCGCGCCCCCACCCGACGCCAGGGACCCGAACATGAAAGACATCCACAAGCTGCTGCAGAACAACCGCGACTGGGCCGACCGGATCGAGAAGGAAGACCCCGAGTTCTTCCACCAGCTGGCCAAGCAGCAGCACCCGGAATACCTGTGGATCGGCTGCTCCGATTCGCGCGTGCCGGCCAACCAGATCATCGGCATGGCCCCGGGCGAAGTGTTCGTGCACCGCAACGTCGCCAACGTGGTCGCGCACACCGACCTGAACTGCCTGAGCGTGGTGCAGTATGCGGTGGACCAGCTGAAGGTGAAGCACATCCTGATCGTTGGCCACTACGGCTGCGGCGGTGTGCATGCCTGCCTGCACAACACCCGCGTCGGCCTGGCCGACAACTGGCTGCGCCACGTCGGTGACGTGATGCAGAAGCACACTGGCATCCTCGATGCGATCGAGACCGATGAGCTCAAGCACGCGCGCCTGTGCGAACTGAACGTGATCGAGCAGGTGGCCAACCTGTGCCGCTCGACCATCGTGCAGGATGCGTGGGCCCGCGGCCAGAAGCTGATGGTGCATGGCTGGGTCTACAGCCTGAAGGACGGACGCGTGCGCGAGATGGGCATCGACGTCGGTTCGCAGGAAGAGCTGCAGCCTGCATATGAAAAGGCCCTGTCCTACATCCCGCGCAAGGGCAAGCGCGACTGATCCCTTACGGATGACCATCATGCTCGCTTCGCCGATCAACCTGCACGCCTGGATCGAAGAGAACCGCCACCTGCTGAAGCCGCCGGTGGGCAACAAGATGATCGACAACGGCGATTTCATCGTGATGGTGGTCGGCGGGCCGAATTCGCGCACCGACTATCACTACGACGAAGGCCCCGAGTGGTTCTACCAGCTCGAAGGCGAGATGGTGCTGAAGGTGCAGGAAGACGGCGCGGTGCGCGACATCCCGATCCGCGCCGGCGAGATCTTCCTGCTGCCGGCAAAGGTTCCGCACTCGCCGCGGCGCCCGCCCGGTGGCATCGGCCTGGTGGTCGAGCGCAAGCGCCTGCCGCACGAGATGGATGGCGTGATCTGGCACTGCGAGCGCTGCAACCACAAGCTGCACGAAGAGTTCTTCCCGCTGCAGAACATCGAGACCGACCTGCCCAAGGTGTTTGCGCGCTACCACGCCAGCCTGGAGCTGCGTACCTGCAGCCAGTGCGGGCACGTGGATCCGCTGCCCGCGCCGGCGGTGGGCTGAACGGTCGCCGGGCATGGCCCTTGTAGAGCCGAGCCCATGCTCGGCTGCCGGGCCGCGAAGCCGAGCATGGGCTCGGCTCTACAGTTCAACCGGCGCGCAGGCGTTCAGGGCGTCGGTCCCACCATCCCAGGCGCTACACTGGCGGTCCCGTTGCAGCCTGTTGCCCGACCATGTCCGACCTGCTCAGCCGCACCCACGCCATCGCCTTGGACGCCGCCGATCCGCTGCGCCCGCTGCGCAGTGAATTCCTGATTCCGCGCCATGAGGGCGGCGAGCAGACCTACTTCGTAGGCAACTCGCTGGGCCTGCAGCCGCGCGGCGCGCAGGCAGCGGTGCAGGAAGTGATGAAGCAGTGGGGCGAACTGGCGGTGGAAGGCCACTTCACCGGCCCGACGCAGTGGCTGTCCTACCACCGCCTGGTGAGCGCGCAGCTGGCCCGCGTGGTTGGCGCGCTGCCCAGCGAAGTGGTGGCGATGAACACGCTGAGCGTAAACCTGCACCTGATGATGGTCAGCTTCTACCGGCCGACCACGCAGCGCCCGGTGATCCTGATGGAAGCCGGCGCGTTCCCGACCGATCGCCACGCGGTGGAAGCCCAGATCCGCTTCCATGGCTTCGACCCGGCCGAGTGCCTGGTGGAAGTGCAGCCGGACGAAGCCAACGGCACGATTTCACTGAACGCCATCGAGCGCGCCATGACCGAACACGGCCCGCGCCTGGCGCTGGTGCTGTGGCCTGGCGTGCAGTACCGCACCGGCCAGGCCTTCGACCTCGATGCGATCACCCGCGCCGCCCGCCTGCAGGGCGCACGCATCGGCTTCGACCTGGCGCACTCGGTCGGCAACCTGCCGCTGCGCCTGCATGACGTGGCCCCCGATTTCGCCGTGTGGTGCCATTACAAGTACCTCAACAGCGGCCCGGGCGCAGTGGCTGGCGCCTTCGTGCACGAGCGCCACCACCGCGATACCACCCTGCCGCGCTTTGCTGGCTGGTGGGGCCATGAGGAAGCCACCCGCTTCCAGATGGCGCCGCAGTTCACCCCGGCCATCGGCGCCGAGGGTTGGCAGCTGAGCAATCCACCGATCCTCGGCCTGGCACCGCTGCGCGCCTCGCTGGACCTGTTCGAGCGCGCCGGCATGGAGGCGCTGCGCAGCAAATCGCTGGCGCTCACCGGCATGCTCGAAGCACTGGTGCGCGCACGCCTGCCGCAGGTGCTGGACATCATCACCCCGGCCGATCCGCAGCGCCGCGGCTGCCAGTTGTCGCTGCGCGTGATCGGTGGCCGCGAGCGTGGCCGCGCACTGTTCGAGCACCTGCGCGGCATCGGTGTGCTCGGCGACTGGCGCGAACCCGACGTGATCCGCATCTCGCCCACCCCGCTCTACAACCGCTACCTGGACGTGCACCACTTCGTCGAGGAAGTGGAAGCCTGGGCCGGCCTTTGAGCCGGTCCCTCCCCTGCTGCTGGACAGTTCGTTGATCGCACATGCTTCCCGCTCGTTGAGCATTATCGGTGCCGGCCTGGCCGGGTCCCTGCTGGCCATCCTGCTGTCGCGGCAAGGCTGGCGCATCACCCTGTACGAACGCCGCGGTGATCCGCGCGTGGCTGATTACGAGAGTGGCCGCTCGATCAACCTGGCATTGGCCGAGCGTGGGCGCAATGCGCTGCGCCAGGCGGGTGTGGAGGACGAAGTGATGGCACGCGCGGTGATGATGCGCGGCCGCATGGTGCACCCCCGCGACGGCGAACCGCAGCTGCAGCGCTATGGCCGTGATGACAGCGAAGTGATCTGGTCGATCCACCGCAGCGATCTGAACACCACGTTGCTGGAACTGGCCGAGCAGGCCGGCGCCACCGTGCACTTCCATCGGCGCCTGCACACCGTTGATTTCGACGCCGGTTACGCGCGTTTCATCGATGACCGCGACGACAGCCCGCACGACATCCGCTTCGACACCCTGATCGGTGCCGACGGCGCCGGTTCGGCCCTGCGCGCGGCGATGAACCGCCGTGCCCCGCTGGGCGAGGACATCGCCTTCCTCGACCACTCCTACAAGGAGCTGGAGATCCCTCCGGCCGCCGACGGCAGCTTCCGCATCGAGCGCAATGCGCTGCACATCTGGCCACGTGGCCATTACATGTGCATCGCCCTGCCCAACCACGAAGGCACCTTCACCGTCACCCTGTTCCTGCCCAACCAGGGCGATCCCAGCTTCGCCACGGTCAACACCGGCGCGCAGGCCGAGGCGCTGTTCGCGCGGGAGTTCGCCGACACCCTGCCGCTGATCCCGAATCTGCGCGCGGACTGGGAACAGCACCCGCCGGGGCTGCTCGGCACGCTCACCCTGGAGCGCTGGCACCAGCACGGTCGCGCCGTACTGATCGGTGATGCCGCGCATGCGATGGTGCCGTTCCACGGCCAGGGCATGAACTGCGCGTTCGAGGACTGCGTTGCGCTGGCCCGCCACCTGATGGAAGCGGATGACCTGGAAGGCGCGTTCGCCGCGTTCGAAGCCGAGCGCAAGCCGAATGCACGTGCCATCCAGCAGATGGCGCTGGAGAACTACCTGGAGATGCGCGACCGTGTCGCCGATCCTGCGTTCCTGCTGCAGCGCGAACTGGAGCAGGAACTGCAGCGGCGCTGGCCGACCCGCTTCGTGCCGCACTACACGATGGTCACCTTCCTGCACACACCGTACGCCGAGGCGCTGCGCCGCACCGAACTGCAACGCGACATGCTGGTGGCCGCCACCACCGGTCACGATTCACTGGACAACATCGACTGGGCCGCGCTGGAAGCGCAGATCCACGCGCAGCTGCCGGTCCTGGAGGGCGCGCACTGATGGCCGACAGCTTCCTGTTCTACGACCTGGAAACCTTCGGCCAGGACCCGCGGCGCACGCGCATATCGCAGTACGCCGCGATCCGTACCGATGCCGACCTCAACGAGATCGATACGCCGGTCAGCTTCTTCGTGCGCCCGGCCGATGACCTGCTGCCCTCACCGATGGCGACCCTGGTTACCGGCATCACCCCGCAGCAGGCCCTGGCCGAGGGCATCAGCGAGGCCGAGGCCTTCGACCGCATCAACGAACAGCTGTCGCGCCCCGGCACCTGCGCGCTGGGCTACAACACGCTGCGCTTCGACGATGAATTCGTCCGCTACGGGCTGTTCCGCAATTTCCACGACCCGTACGAGCGCGAGTGGCGCAACGGCAATTCGCGCTGGGACCTGCTGGACATGCTGCGCCTGATGCGCGCGATGCGCCCGGACGGCATCCAGTGGCCGCTGCGCGAGGACGGCGCCACCTCGTTCAAGCTTGAGCACCTGGCCGAGGCCAACAACGTGCGCGAGGGCGATGCGCACGAAGCGCTGTCCGACGTACGTGCCACCATCGGCATGGCACGCCTGTTCAAGCAGTCGCAGCCGCACCTGTGGGAGTACGCGCTGAAGCTGCGTGACAAGCGCTTCGTCGGCGGCCTGCTGGACGTGGCCGCGATGAAGCCGGTACTGCACATTTCCATGCGCTACCCGGCCAGTCGCCTGTGCGCGGCGCCAGTACTGCCGCTGGCCGTGCACCCCATCATCAACAACCGGGTGATCGTGTTCGACCTGGAAGGCGAGATCGACGACCTGCTGGAACTGCCGGCCGAGGTGATCGCACAGCGCCTTTACCTGCGCGCCAGCGAGCTGCCCGAAGGCGTGGCGCGGGTGCCGCTGAAGGAAGTGCATCTGAACAAGGTGCCAGCGCTGATCGCCTGGAACCACCTGCGCGCCGATGACCACGCGCGCCTCGGCCTGGAAGTGGCCGCGATCGAGGCCAAGGTGGAACGGCTGCGCGCGTTCGCCCCGCAGCTGGCCGAGAAGGCGCGCCAGGTCTACAACCAGCCCCGCGTCGCCACCGTGGCCGACGTCGATGCCTCGCTGTACGACGGTTTCCTCGGCAACGGCGACAAACCGCTGCTTGCGCTGGCACGCACCACCGCGCCCGAGCAGCTGGCCGCGCTGGAAGGCCGTTTCCGCGACCCGCGCCTGCCGGAGCTGCTGTTCCGCTACCGCGCGCGCAACCACCCCGACAGCCTCGCGCCGGCGGAACGCCAGCGCTGGCAGGATTACCGCCGCCAGCGCCTGCTCGGCGACGGCGGGCTGGGCGAACTCAACCTGCCCCAGTACCGGCAGCAGCTCGATGCACTGGCCGCCGAAGCGCCCGACGATGCGCGGCGCCAGGCCCTGCTGCAATCGCTGCGCGACTGGGGCCAGCACCTGCAGGAGACGCTGTGAGCACCTACTTCTCGGACGCCAGTTTCAGGTTCCTGCGCAGCCTGGCGCGGCACAACGACAAGGCCTGGTTCAACGACCACCGCCAGCAGTATGAAGACCACGTACGGCAGCCGTTCCTGCGCCTGCTGGGCGACCTGCAGCCGGCACTGGCCGAGGTCAGCGACCATTTCCGCGCCGATACGCGCGGCGTCGGTGGCTCGCTGTTCCGCATCCACCGCGACGCGCGCTTCTCCAACGACAAGTCACCGTACAAGACCTGGCAGGGCGCACGCCTGTTCCATGAGCGCCGCCGTGAAGTAGCCGCGCCTTCGTTCTACGTGCACCTGCAGCCGGGCGAGAGCTTCGTCGGTGCCGGCCTGTGGCATCCGGAACCGGAAACCCAGCGCCGCGTGCGCCACTTCATCCTCGACAACCCGGGCAGCTGGAAGGCCGCCGCGCACGCACCGGGCCTGCGCAAGCGCTTCGATTTCGAGGAGAGCGAAAAGCTGGTGCGTCCGCCGCGTGGCTTCCCCGCCGACTTCGAGTTCATCGACGACCTCAAGCACCGCAACTGGGTGATGTGGCGCTCGCTGGACGACGCCACCATGACCGGTCCGCGCCTGCTGTCCACGCTGGGCAAGGATCTGGCCGCGCTCGGCCCGTTCGTCGACTACCTGTGCGCGGCGCTGGACCTGGAATTCTGATGCCATTGGCACAGCAACGCCGCACGCTGGGCCGCACCGGCCTGGCGGTTTCGCCGGTGGGCCTGGGCTGTTCCGGCTTCTGGGGGCATCGCCGATTCCCGGAACAATCGGCCGCGAACGTGGTCGAGCATGCACTGGCACAAGGCGTGAACCTGTTGGACACCGGCCACAACTACTCCGGTTTCCACGCCGAGCCGCGGCTGGGCCGCATCCTGCGCACGTTGCTGAAACAATACCCGCGCGACGCGCTGGTGATTTCCAGCAAGGGCGGCACGCTGACCGGCCAGGCCGGCGTCAGCGGCGCCGAGCAACGCAATTTCTCGCCGGCAGCCATCACCGCCAGCTGCGAGGCTTCGCTGCGCAATCTCGGCCTGGATCACCTGGATATCTACCAGTTGCATGGCGCCAGCGAGCACGACATCAACGATGACCTGCTGGCCGCGCTGCAGCGCCTGCGCGAACGCGGGTTGATCCGGCACACCGGCATCAACACCCACTCGGCCTCGACCCTGCGCTGGATGATCGCCCATCCCGACGCCTTCGATGTGGTGCTGCTGGACTACAACGCCCTGCAGCAGGACCGCGAACCGCTGATCGACCAGTTGCAGGCGGTGGGCATCGGCGTGCTGGCCGGGACCGTGCTGGCGCAGGGCCACCTGCTGCCCGCGCGCCCGCGCCTGCCACGGCTGGCCGATGGCTGGTACCTGGCGCGCGCCTGGCTGAAGCCCAGCAGCCGGCAGCTGATGCGCAGTGCCCGCCAGATGCGCCGGGCAGTGGCCGCGATCCGCAGCCAACGCCCGGCCCAGACCGCCTTCGCCTATGCGCTGGGCCATCCCGGCGTGGCCAGCGGCATCCTTGGCACCACCCGTACCCGCAGCCTCGACGAGGTGCTGGCGACGCGGCTGGAAGCGCTGACCCCGGCCGAACGGCAACAGCTGGTCGATGCCTTCGGTGACGGCCGTGGCTCGCCCAGTCATTGAGTCTTCACCCGGCACTGCCGCCATTGCGGCAGTCTGGTCGGCATGAAGAAACTCACCGCACTCATTGTGCTGCTGGTCCTGGCCGTCGCCGCCTGGTGGTTCGGCGGCCCCTACATGACCGTCAATGGCCTGTCCAAGGCCATCGAGCAGCGCGACACCGCCCGACTGGAGCGTTACGTCGACTTCCCGCGCGTGCGCAGCAGCCTGCGTGCGCAGCTCAACGACTACCTGGTGCGCCAGGCCGGCCCCGACGTGGCATCCAGCCCGTTCGGCGCCCTGCTCTATGGGCTGGGCGACCAGCTTGGCGGTGCCGCAGTGGAGACCATGGTGACCCCGACCGGGATCGGCGCGATGCTGCAGGGCCACGTGCTGTGGAAGCGTGGCCGCAATGAACTGCAGGGCGGCGATGCCTTCGGTGCGACCGAACCGGCGCGGCCGCTGAAGCATGCCGAGCATCATTTCGAGGCACTGGACCGATTCGTGATCGACGTCGATCGCGGCCCCGGCCAGCCACCGTTGAAGGTGGTGCTGGAGCCGCAGGGCCTGCGCTGGAAGGTGGTGGACCTGCAGCTGGGAATGTCGGGCAGCCCTTGATCGGACCCGTGGCCTGACGGCAGCGCCAACCAAGGTTGGCAACTACCGGGGCATGTGGCTCTGGTAGATGCCCACCTTGGTGGGCATGGGTCGTAGGCAGTGCCAACCAACGGTTGGCACCTACCGGTCGAGTCCGCCCTACCCCTCGTTGGCGACGCCGTGCGGCACGTGGCCGGCGGCCACATGCTCGCGGGCGCTGTCGATGTTGTGCTGCGAATCGTCGAAGAAGATGTCGGCACCGAAGGCCTGCAGGAACGGGCCCTTGTGACGGCCGCCCAGGAACAGTGCCTCGTCCAGGCGCACGCCCCACTCGCGCAGGGTGCGGATCACCCGCTCATGCGCCGGTGCCGAACGCGCGGTCACGAGCGCGGTACGGATCGGCGCGCTCTCGCCGGCCGGGAACACTTCCTGCAGCGTATGCAGGGCCGACAGGAAGCCACGGAAGGGACCGCCGCTGAGCGGCTCGCGGGCGCGCTCGCGCTCGTGGCGGCCAAACGCTTCCACGCCCTGCTCGCGCGAGATGCGCTCGCTCTCGTCACCGAAGATCACCGCGTCACCATCGAAGGCGATGCGCAGCTGGCCGGCCGGGCGACCAGTATCGATCTGGTCGGCGGCTGCCGCAGCGGTCTCGCCCGGCGGCTTGGGCAGGATGGTTGCCGCCGCGATGCCATGACGCAGCGCGCTGCGCACCGATTCGGGGTTGGCCGACAGGAACAGGTCGGTACCGAACGGCTTCACGTACGGCCAGGTCGGCTCGCCGGCGGTGAAGGTCGCGCGGATGATGCCCAGCCCATAGTGCTGGATCGAATTGAAGATGCGCAGGCCGGTATCGGCCGAGTTGCGCGACAGCAGGATCACCTCGACCCGCGGGTTCTCCGGGCTGGCGCCCTGGTTCAGCGCCAGCAGCTTGCGCACCACCGGGAAGGCCACGCCGGGGCCGAGGATATCGTCCTCGTGCTGGCGCTGGAATTCGGCGTAGGCCGCCACGCCATCACTTTCGAACAGCGCATGGCTTTCCTCGAGGTCGAACAGCGCGCGCGAGGTCACCGCGACGGTCAGCAAACGGGGGGAGTTGTCGCCCATCGGTGGGGGTCCTTCAAGCGGTCGGCGGGGCCGGCCGCCCATTGTCCTCAAAAAACGAACTGTTCGCTCAGGATCCTGTCTTCCAGGTTGTGCTCCGGGTCGAACAGCAGGGTCACGCGGCGGTCCTTCGACTCGCGGATGGTCACCTCGACCACGTCGCGGGTCTCGTGCGAATCCGCCGTGACGCTGACCGGGCGCTTGTACGGATCGAGCACGCGGAAGCGCACCTCGGTATCGGCCTTGAGGATCGCCCCGCGCCAGCGACGCGGCCGGTACGGGGCCAACGGCGTCAGCGCGATGGTGTGCGAGCCCAGCGGCAATACCGGGCCATGCGCGGAATAGTTGTAGGCGGTGCTGCCCGCCGGGGTGGCCACCAGCACGCCGTCACCGATCAGCTCGGCCACGCGTTCCTGGCCGTTGAGGTCGATGCCGATATGCGCGGCCTGCCGGGTCTGGCGCAGCAGCGAGACATCGTTGTAGGCCAGCGAACCGGTACTGGTGCCCGACTCGGTCAGCGCCACCATTTCCAGCGGGCGCAGGTTGGCCGGTTCGGCACGCGCAATGCGGGCCTGCACGTCGTCGTCGCCACGGTACTGGTTCATCAGGAAGCCGACGGTGCCCAGCTTCATGCCGAACACCGGCTTGCCCAGGTGCCCATGCCGGTGCAGGGTCTGCAGCATGAAGCCGTCGCCCCCCAGCGGACACAGCACGTCGGCCTGCTCCGGCGCGTGATCGCCATAACGCGAGACCATCGCGGCGCGGGCCATCTGTGCAGGTTCGGTGGCGCTGGCCAGGAAAGCGATGCGGGGGGTGTCGCTCATCGGTGGATCCGGGTGGGTGTGCCAGCAAGAGCATACCCGGTAGTGCCGGCCGCTGGCCGGCAGCTGCACCCGATTGTGGTCCATGCAGTTGCCGGCCAGCGGCCGGCACTACCCGGCAATGCAGAACGGCCCCGCTTTCGCGGGGCCGTTCCTCCAACTGCTGCAGATCAGGAGCCCCCCTGAGTCAGGGGGGCGCGCCAACGGCGCGGGGGTCTGGGAGCATGGTTGGCATGGGGCCCACGGTTTGCAGAGCAAACCGTGGGGCGCCAGCGCGAATGCGCTTACGCACCATGCGCGGCCAGCTGACCCAGGCGCTGCACCGCGACCGAAACGGTCGGGTAGTCCAGGGTCTTCTGCTCGGCCAGTTCGGCCAGCATCGCCAGGGTGAAGCGCAGGCTGCTGTCGTCGCGACCCATCCAGGCCGCCACCTTTGCTTCGGCACTGCTGCCCTTGGTACCCAGCACCTGGCCCGCCAGGTTGCGGTGGTTGGCGGCCAGCTCGTCGCGCAGCACGCCACGTGCCACCGCGTGCCAACGGCCATTGACCTCCAGCGCATCGACCTGCTCGAACAGCCACGGCAGCTGCAGGGCATCGCCCAGGCGGAAGTGGACCTTGGACACGTCCACCGGCTTCAGCTTGCGGGTACGGGCCAGTTCGATGATGTCGAACGCCGGCTCCAGGAAGTGCAGTTCGGCCAGCTGCTGCGCCAGCGCGGACGGCAGGCCCTTTTCCTTCCACTCGGCCACCAGGGCTTCGTAGGTCGGACGCTGCGAATCCGGCAGCACACCCGAGGCAACGCGGATGTCGTTGAACGGGCCCTGGTAGCGGTTGACCGCTTCGGTGATGCCGGGCATCGCGCCGGGGCGCGACAGCAGCCAGCGCACGAACGAGCGCTGCAGCTTCCAGATCACTTCCAGGGCGTCGATCTGCACCGACTCCGGCACCTTGCCGTCGAGGGCATCGATCTGCGCCCACAGCGCGCGTGCATCCAGCGTTTCACGGCTGATGGTGTAGGCCTTGGCAACCTCGGCGATGGAACGGCCGGTGTCTTCCTGCATGCGCATCAGGAAGGTGGCGCCCATGCGGTTGATGGTCTGGTTGGTCACGGCCGTGGCGATGATTTCGCGCTTCAGGCGGTGACGCTCCATTGCGTCGGCATACTTCTTCTGCAGCGGGGTCGGGAAGTAGCGCTGCAGTTCCTTGGACAGGTACGGATCTTCCGGGATGTCCGAATCCAGCAGCTGGGCGAATGCCACCAGCTTGGAGTAGGACAGCAGCACCGACAGTTCCGGACGGGTCAGGCCCTGGCCGCGCGCCTTGCGCTGCGACAGCTCGGCATCGGACGGCAGGAACTCGATCTGGCGATCAAGCAGGCCCTGCTGTTCCAGGGTACGGATGAAGTGCTGCTTGGAACCCAGGCGCTTGACCGCCATCCGCTCCATCAGGCTCAGCGCCTGGTTCTGGCGGTAGTTGTCGTTGAGCACCAGCTCGGCGACTTCATCGGTCATCGAGGCCAGCAGCTTGTTGCGCTGCTCGACGGTCAGCTTCTTGGCCCGCACCACATCGTTGAGCAGGATCTTGATGTTGACTTCATGGTCGGAGGTGTCGACACCGGCCGAGTTGTCGATGAAGTCGGTGTTGAGCAGCACGCCGGCCTGCGCGGCTTCGATGCGGCCCAGCTGGGTCATGCCCAGGTTGCCGCCCTCGCCCACGACCTTGCAGCGCAGCTCGCCACCGTTCACGCGCAGCGCGTTGTTGGCACGGTCGCCGACATCGCTGTGCTGCTCGCTGGCGGCCTTGACGTAGGTACCGATGCCGCCGTTCCACAGCAGGTCGACCGGTGCCTTCAGGATCGCGCTCATCAGTTCGTTGGGCGACAGCGCCTTGACGTTCTCGTCCAGGCCCAGCGCTTCACGCACCTGCGGGGTGATCTCGATCGACTTCAGGCTGCGCGGGTACACGCCGCCGCCCTTGCTGATCAACTTGGCATCGTAGTCCGCCCAGCTCGAACGCGGCACGGTGAACAGGCGCTCACGTTCGACGAACGTGGTGGCCGCGTCCGGGTTCGGGTCCAGGAAGATGTGGCGGTGATCGAACGCAGCCACCAGGCGGATGTGGCGCGACAGCAGCATGCCGTTGCCGAACACGTCGCCGGACATGTCGCCGACGCCGACCGCGGTGAAGTCCTGGCTCTGGCTGTCACGGCCCAGCGCACGGAAGTGGCGCTTGACCGACTCCCACGCACCGCGTGCGGTGATGCCCATGCCCTTGTGGTCGTAACCGACCGAACCACCGGAGGCAAACGCATCGCCCATCCAGAAGCCGTGCGCGATGGCCAGGCCGTTGGCGATGTCGGAGAAGGTCGCAGTGCCCTTGTCGGCGGCCACCACCAGGTACGGATCGTCCATGTCGTGGCGCACGACATCCACCGGCGGCACGATCTTGTTGTTGACGATGTTGTCGGTGATGTCCAGCAGGCCCTGGATGAACAGCTTGTAGCAGGCCACGCCGTTGGCGAAGATCGCATCACGGTCGCCGTTCACCGGCGGGGTCTTGGCGAAGAAGCCGCCCTTCGCGCCGACCGGCACGATGACGGTGTTCTTGACCATCTGTGCCTTGACCAGGCCCAGCACTTCGGTACGGAAGTCTTCGCGACGGTCCGACCAGCGCAGGCCACCACGGGCGACCGCGCCGAAGCGCAGGTGGGTACCTTCCACGCGCGGGCCGTAGACGAAGATCTCGCGGTACGGGCGCGGCTTCGGCAGGTCCGGCACCAGCGCCGAATCGAACTTGAAGCTGATGACATGGCCGTGCTGGCCGTTGGCATCGGTCTGGTAGTAGCTGGTACGCAGGGTCGCGTCGATCACGCCCATGAACGAGCGCAGGATGCGGTCCTCGTCCAGGCTGGACACACGGTCCATCAGCTTCAGCAGCGCATCGCGCGCGGCCTGCATCTGCGCGTCGCGGTCACCCTTGCGGGCGTCGACCACGGTCTTGAGCACCTTCAAGGTGGCATCGTCACCGGCAGCCAGCACGTCGAAGTGGGCCTTCAGCTGGGCCTGGCCGGCGGCGATGTCGTCCTTGCTTTCGTGGCCGGTGGCCGGATCGAAGCGGGCTTCGAACAGCTCGACCAGCAGGCGGGCCAGCAGCGGGTAGCGCGCGAAGGTGCCTTCCACGTAGGCCTGGGAGAACGGCACGCCAGTCTGCAGCAGGTACTTGCAGTAGCCGCGCAGCATGGCGACCTGGCGCCAGTGCAGGCCGGCAGCCAGCACCAGGCGGTTGAAGCCGTCGTTCTCGGCATCGCCGTGCCAGACGCGGGCGAAGGTCTCGCCGAAGGCTTCATCGACACTGGCGGCATCGATCGCGCCGGCGGTCGACTCGACCTCGAAGTCCTGCACGTACACCGGGGCGTTGTCGACCGACAGGCGGTATGGACGCTCGGCGATCACGCGCAGGCCCATGTTTTCCATCATCGGCAGCGCGTCCGACAGCGGAATGTCGTCCAGCTGGCGATACAGCTTCAGGCGCAGGCCATCACCGCTTTCGCGCGGCACGGCCTGCAGGCTCAGGCGCAGGTCGTCCGGGCCGGTCAGGGCGTCGAGCTGGCTGACATCGTTGGCGGCAACCGCGGTGCTGTTGTCTTCGATGTAGCCGGCCGGCAGCGCCTTGCCGATACGGGCGGCGATGCGCAGGCCTTCGGTCTCGCCGTGGCGGGCCACCAGCGCTTCGCGCAGGTCGTCCTGCCAGTTGCGCAGCACCTGGGCCAGCTTCTGCTCCAGTTCGGCGGTATCGACGTCGAGCATCTCACCCGGCTTCGGGCGCACGATCAGGTGCACCTGGGCCAGCGGCGATTCGCCCAGCACCACCGAGCTGTCGACGTACTCGCCGTGCAGCGCGTCCTTCAGCATCGCTTCGATGCGCAGGCGCACGTCGGTGTTGAAGCGCTCACGCGGCAGGTAGACCAGCGCGGAGATGAAACGGCTGTACTTGTCGCGGCGCAGGAACAGGCGGCTGCGCACGCGCTCCTGCAGGCCCAGCACGCCCATCGCAGTGCGGAACAGTTCGTCCTCGCTGGACTGGAACAGTTCTTCGCGCGGCAGGGTTTCCAGGATGTGGCGCAGGGCCTTGCCACTGTGGCTGGCCGGGGCCAGGCCCGACTGCTTCATCACGTGCTCGTGGCGCTGGCGCACCAGCGGGATTTCCCACGGGCGGCGGTTGTAGGCGCTGGAGGTGAACAGGCCGAGGAAGCGCTGCTCGCCGATGATCTTGCCTTTGGCGTCGAATTCCAGCACGCCGATGTAATCCATGTAGCCAGCGCGATGCACGCGCGAACGGGCATTGGTCTTGGTCAGGATCAGCGCATCCTTCAGACCGGACGTGGTGTTCAGGCCCTGCGCGGCCAAGGTCTTGACCGGACGGGCGGCGGACTTGTCCTTGCCGCGCATCAGGCCCAGGCCGGTGTCGTTCAGCGGCGCCAGCACCTCTTCCTTGCCCTGCTTCTCGACGCGGTATTCGCGGTAGCCGAAGAAGGTGAAGTGGTTGTCGGCGGCCCAGCGCAGGAACTCCTGTGCTTCCTTGCGCGATGCGTCGTCGACCGGCAGCTGGCGGCTGCCGAGGTCGTCGGCCAGCGCCAGCGCCTTGTCCTTCATCGGCTGCCAGTCGCGCACGATCGCACGCACTTCGTCCAGCGCCTTGTTGATGGCCTGTTCGATGGCAGCCATGGCGTCGGCCGGCTGGCGGTCGATCTCCAGCAGCATCACCGACTCGGCATCGCCCTCGCCGACCTTGACCAGCTTGCCGGCCTTGTCGCGGGTGAAGCGCAGCACCGGGTGGCCCAGCACGTGGACACCCACGCCCTGCTCGGCCAGCGACATGGTGACGGTATCGACCAGGAACGGCATGTCGTCGTTGACGATCTGCAGCACGGTGTGCGGCGATTCCCAACCGTTGGCCTTCGCAGTCGGATTGAACACGCGGACGTTGGCCTTGCCGGCCTTGCGGGCACGGGCGAATTCCAGCGTCTCAGCCGCGAGCGCGGCCCACTCTTCAGCGCTGTGGTGCGGGAACTCGTCCGATTCCATGCGCTTGTAGAAGTCAGTGGCGAAGGCCACCGCTTCGGCCTGTGCGGCCGCGGGGTAGCGCTTGCGCAAGGCCGTGTACACCGGCTCCAGGGAGAAACCAGCGGTCACTGCGACCTCCGACTCTGCTGGTTTCGTCTTGTTTTTCACGGTCTTGGCTGCGGTTTTTTGCGGTTTCATGGCAGAGCGATGCGCTTGCTCAGTTGGGAAAATGAAATTGTAGCCCCACCGCACGAAAAGGCCTTGCTGCAGGACGGAATAAGCAGATTCGGGTTTGCTCCGGTTTAGACGCCTATTCAGTTCGCTCCGGTATGGAGCTGGCGCCTGCTTCAGCACTGCCGACAGGATCGGCAAAGCGTGTTACCGAAAGACACACGCGGCGACGCCGATTCGATTCCACAATCCTGAACTGGACGGTATAGTCCACCGCGTGAACCCGGCCTACCTCCCCGTTGCCCTCGACGCGCGCGATGAGCGCGTGTTCGATGCCGTGCGCAGACTGCTGGCCGAGCAGGGCATGCAGATGAGCATGGACGCAGTGGCCCAGCATGCCGGCTGCTCCAAGCAGACCCTGTACTCGCGCTACGGCAGCAAGCAGGAACTGCTGCGCCGGGTGATGCAGCGCCACGTCGGCCACGCCACCGGGGCCATGCTGCGTGCACTCCGCGGTGACGACCTGCGTGCCAGCCTTCTCCAGTTCGCCACCGACTGCCTGGAGCATTTCAACCAACCGCACGTAGGACAGGCCTGCCGGCTGATTGCAGCCGAGGCAGCCCAGTTTCCCGAAGAGGCGCGTACGCTGTACCGGCACGGTGCCGGCGCGCTGACGCTTCATCTTGCTGAATGGATTGAAACCGTTTGCATGCAAGGCCAGCTCCGGCATGACGACCCGCACTTCATGGCCGAACTGCTGCTGAGCATGATCGCCGGTCAGGATTTCGACAAACAGCGCTTCCATACCCCCCATCGTGATGACGCGCTCCTGCGTCGGCGCTGGGCAGAGTTCTCCGTCGACAGCTTCCTGCGCGCGTTCGCGCCACAGCCGTCGCCGGCCCCGTCTACAAACCAACCCCGGAGTTCCTCCTGATGACCGCCCCACTCCGCACCCTTGCCTTGACGTGCGCCGTTGCTGTCGCGCTGGCTGCCTGCAAGAAGCCGGAACAGCAGACGCCCCCGCCGCCGGAGGTGGGCGTGATCGACGCCAAGCCGCAGACCCTGCCGCTGCAGCGCGAGCTGGTCGGCCGCCTGTCGCCGTTCCGCAGCGCCGACGTCCGCGCACGCGTACCCGGCGTGCTGCTCAAGCGCGTTTACCAGGAAGGTTCGCAGGTCAAGCAGGGCCAGACCCTGTTCCTGATCGACCCGGCGCCGTTGCGTGCCTCGCTCAACGCCTCCGAGGCCCAGCTGGCTTCGGCCCGCGCCACCTACGCCAATGCCAAGGTCGCCGCCGATCGCGCGCGCTCGCTGGCGCCGCAGCAGTTCGTCTCCAAGTCCGACCTGGACAACGCCGAATCGGCCGAGCGCACCGCCCTGGCCGCCGTCAAGCAGGCCGAAGCGGCAGTGACCTCTTCGCGGATCAACCTGGGCTACGCCGAAGTGGCCGCGCCGATCAGTGGCGTGGCCAACAAGCAGCAGGTCACCGAGGGCGCGCTGGTCGGCCAGGGCGATGTGACCCTGCTGACCACCGTTGACCAGCTCGACCCGCTGTATGTGAACTTCTCGCTGAGCGTGGATGAGCTGACCCAGCTTCGCGCGCAGCAGGCCAAGGGCTCGCTGGCGCTGTCCGGCGACGGCAAGGCCACGGTCAACGTCAAGCTGGCCGACGGCAGCACCTATGGTGAGCCGGGCACGCTGGACTTCTCCTCGACCACGGTCGACCCGGCCACCGGTGCGGTGTCGCTGCGTGCGCTGCTGCCGAACCCCCAGCAGATCCTGCTGCCGGGCGCCTTCGTCAGCTTCCAGGCCAACCTGGGCGAGCGCAACAATGCCTACCTGGTGCCGCAGCAGGCGCTGCTGCGTGACACCACCGGCGGCTACGTGATGGTGGTCGGTGCCGACGGAAAGGTGGTGCGCAAGAACGTGAAGACCGATGGCGCGCAGAACGGCAACTGGCTGGTCAGCGACGGTCTGGCCGCCGGTGACAAGGTGATCGTGGCCGGCGTGCAGAAGGTCAAGGAAGGTGCACCGGCGGTGGCCAAGCCGTGGACCCCGGGGCAGGACGCCAACGGCAAGCCTGCCGCAGGCGGCGCCGCTCCGGCGGGCGCAGCACCGGCGGCAGGCAAGGCACCGGCCGACGCGGCCAAGCCGGAACAGGCCGATGCGGCCAAGCCGGCCGCCACCGATTCGAACAAGCAGTAACGGGAACCTTCCGTCATGCCTAAATTTTTCATCGAACATCCAGTCTTCGCCTGGGTGGTTGCGATCCTGATCTCGCTCAGCGGCGTGATCGCGATCCTCAACCTGGGCGTGGAGTCCTATCCCAACATCGCCCCGCCGCAGGTCACCGTCTCGGCGACCTACCCGGGCGCCAGCGCGGACACCACCGAGAAATCGGTCACCCAGGTGATCGAGCAGCAGCTGACCGGTATCGATCACCTGCTGTACTTCAGCTCCTCGTCGGCCTCCAACGGCCGCGCGCAGATCACCCTGACCTTCGAGACCGGTACCGATCCGGACATCGCCCAGGTGCAGGTGCAGAACAAGGTGTCGCTGGCCACGCCACGACTGCCTTCGGAAGTGACCCAGCAGGGCGTGGTGGTGGCCAAGGCCAATGCCGGCTTCCTGATGGTGGTGGCGCTGCAGTCCGATACCCCGACCATCAACCGTGACGCCCTGAACGACATCGTCGGCTCGCGCGTGCTCGACCAGGTCTCGCGTATCCCCGGCGTCGGCAGCACCCAGCAGTTCGGTTCCGAGTACGCCATGAACATCTGGCTGAACCCGGAGAAGATGCAGGGCTATGGCCTGTCGGCCAGCCAGGTACTGGCCGCGGTACGTGCGCAGAACGTGCAGTTCGCCGCCGGTGCGCTGGGTTCGGACCCGTCGCCGGAAGGCCAGCACTTCACCGCCACGGTCTCGGCCGAAGGCCGCTTCAGCTCGCCGCAGGAATTCGAGAACATCATCCTGCGCGCCAACGCCGATGGCTCGCGCGTGCTGCTCAAGGACATCGCCCGCGTCGCCTTCGGTGCCAACAACTACGGCTTCGACACCCAGTACAACGGCAAGCCGACCGGCGCCTTCGCCATCCAGCTGCTGCCGGGCGCCAACGCCCTGAACGTGGCCGAAGCGGTGCGCGCCAAGATGGACGAGCTGCAGCCCAGTTTCCCGTCCGGGGTGACCTGGTTCTCGCCGTACGACAGCACCACCTTCGTCAAGATCTCGATCCAGGAAGTGGTCAAGACCCTGTTTGAAGCGGTCCTGCTGGTGTTCCTGGTGATGCTGATCTTCCTGCAGAACTTCCGCGCCACACTGATCCCGACCCTGGTCATCCCCGTCGCCCTGCTCGGTACCTTCCTGGGCATGTGGATGATCGGCTTCACGATCAACCAGCTGACCCTGTTCGCGATGGTGCTGGCGATCGGCATCGTGGTCGACGATGCGATCGTGGTGATCGAGAACGTCGAACGCATCATGAGCGAGGAAGGCCTGGCGCCGAAGCCGGCCACGCAGAAGGCGATGACCCAGATCACCGGCGCGGTGGTGGCGATCACCGTCGTGCTGGCGGCGGTGTTCATCCCGTCCGCCCTGCAGGGCGGCGCCGCCGGTGAGATCTACAAGCAGTTCGCCCTGACCATCGCCATCTCGATGGCGTTCTCGGCGTTCCTGGCACTGGGCTTCACCCCGGCGCTGTGCGCGACCTTCCTCAAGCCGACGCACAACGACAACCCGAACATCGTCTACCGCACCTTCAACAAGTACTACGACAAGATCAGCCACACCTACGTGGGCCACATCACCTCGGCGGTGCGCCATGCGCCGCGCTGGATGATCCTGTTCGTGGTGCTGACCGCGCTGTGCGGCTTCCTGTTCACCCGCATGCCGGGCAGCTTCCTGCCGGAAGAAGACCAGGGCTATGCGCTGGCGATCGTGCAGCTGCCGCCGGGCTCGACCAAGGGCCAGACCAACGAAGTCTTCGCGCAGATGCGTGGCATCCTGGAAAAGCAGGATGGCTATGAAGGCATGCTGCAGGTGGCCGGCTTCAGCTTCGTCGGTTCCGGCGAGAACGTGGGCATGGGCTTCATCCGCCTGAAGCCGTGGGAGGAACGCAAGTTCACCGCGCCCGAGTTCATCCAGAACATGAACGGCGCGTTCTACGGCATCAAGGAAGCGCAGATCTTCGTGGTCAACCTGCCCACCGTGCAGGGCCTCGGCCAGTTCGGCGGCTTCGACATGTGGCTGCAGGACCGCAGTGGTGCCGGCTACGAACAGCTGACCCAGGCGCGCAACATCCTGCTGGGCAAGGCCGCGCAGAAGCCCGAAGCCCTGGTCGGCGTGCGTCCGAACGGGCTGGAGAACGCCCCGCAGCTGCAGCTGCACGTGGACCGCGTGCAGGCGCAGTCGATGGGCATGTCGGTGTCGGACGTGTACAGCACCATCCAGCTGATGCTGGCCCCGGTCTATGTCAACGACTTCTTCTACGAAGGCCGCATCAAGCGCGTGACCATGCAGGCCGATGGCCCGTACCGCACCGGCCAGGAGTCGCTGAAGAGCTTCTACAGCCCCTCCACCCTGACCCAGAACGCCGATGGCACCAACGCGATGATCCCGCTCAACACGGTGGTCAAGTCCGAATGGGTGTCGGCACCGCCGTCGCTGAGCCGCTACAACGGCTACTCGGCGATCAACATCGTCGGCTCGCAGGCCCCGGGCACCAGCTCGGGCGAAGCGATGCAGACCATGGAGAGCATCGTCAACGACGACCTGCCGGCCGGCTTCGGCTACGACTGGTCCGGCATGTCCTACCAGGAAATCCTGGCCGGCAATGCCGCCACGCTGCTGCTGGTGCTGTCCATCGTGGTGGTGTTCCTGTGCCTGGCCGCCCTGTATGAAAGCTGGTCGATCCCGGTGGCGGTGCTGCTGGTGGTGCCGCTGGGCGTGCTGGGCGCACTGGGCCTGTCGATGCTGCGCGGCCTGCCCAACGATCTGTTCTTCAAGATCGGCCTGATCACCGTGATCGGCCTGGCCGCGAAGAACGCGATCCTGATCGTGGAGTTCGCGGTGGAGCAGCGCGCAGCCGGCAAGAACCTGCGCGATGCCACCATCGAAGCGGCCCGCCTGCGCTTCCGCCCGATCCTGATGACCTCGTTCGCGTTCATCATGGGCGTGATCCCGATGGCGATCTCCACCGGCGCCGGCGCCAATTCCCGCCACGCCATCGGTACCGGCGTGATCGGCGGCATGCTGTTCGCCACCCTGCTCGGCCTGCTGATGATCCCGGTGTTCTTCGTGGTCGTGCGCCGCATGCTGGGCGACAAGCTGGATGAACCGTCCAAGGAGTTCATGGAACGCCAGCGCGACGCGGATGCTGCACACCGCCCGGATCGTTGATCCGGCAGTGCGCTGAAACGAAAAGGCCCCGGAGCGATCCGGGGCCTTTTTCTTGCCGCCTTTGAATTCATGCCAACCAAGGTTGGCATCTACCAGGGCAACGGCATGCCCGGTGGCCGCCAACCTTGGTGGGCGCCGTTCGAGTCACGTCTCAGCGCAACAGCGCGACCACCACGCACACTGCCACGATTACCAGTGCAGCCCACTGCATCGGCACGAAAAAGAAATGATGGGGCGCCACTTCGCCCTTCTGCCGGGGTGCCCGGTTGAGCCACAGGCCCAGCAGCACGTTCACCGCCGCGCCAATGCTGGCACCCAGCAACACCTGCGAGAGTGGGGTGTTGCCCTTGGGGCCTGCGTGCGGGAAGAAATACGCCAGCAGCAGGATCGCTGCGATCGGCGTGATCAGTGTCAGGATTCCCCAACCACGATAGATCATCTGTGCAGACCGTATGGAAACGGCCTGCATTGGAACAGATCCGGCATCGTTCGGCCAAGAGCACAGCGCATCCACGCGTGGCGTGGATCGACCGGCCGCGCCGCCCTTGCAGCGGCGCGGCCGTTGCGTCTCAGCGCAGCCCGGTTTCGTTGCGGGCGATCACCAGGCGCTGGATTTCCGAGGTGCCTTCATAGATCTCGGTGATCTTGGCATCACGGAAGTAACGCTCCAGCGGCATCTCCTTCGAATACCCCATGCCGCCGTGGATCTGCACCGCCTGGTGGGTGATCCACATCGCCGCTTCCGAGGCGGTGAGCTTGGCGATGGCGGCTTCGTTGCTGAAGCGCTTGCCCTGGCCCTTCACCCAAGCCGCGCGCAACGTCAGCAGCAGCGCTGCATCCAGCTTGCACTTCATGTCGGCAATCTTGGCCTGGGTCATCTGGAAGGTGCCGATGGCGGCACCGAAGGCCTTGCGCTCCTTCACGTACTCCAGGGTCGCTTCATAGGCGGCACGGGCGATGCCGATGGCCTGCGAGGCGATACCGATGCGGCCGGCATCGAGCACGCTCATGGCGATCTTGAAGCCCTCGCCCTCCTGGCCCAGCACGTCCTCGGCCTGCGCCACGTAATCGTTGAACTCGATCTCGCAGGTGGCCGAGGCGCGGATGCCCAGCTTGGGCTCGGTCTTGCCACGACCGAAACCGGCCTTGTCGGTATCGATGATGAAGGCGGTGATGCCGCGCGCGCCCTTGTCCGGCTCGCTCATCGCGAACAGCACGATGTACTTGGCCACCGGGCCGGAGGTGATCCAGCTCTTCTTGCCATTGATGACGAAGGTGCCGTCGGCCTGTTTCACCGCGCGGCAGCGCATGGCAGTGGCATCGGAACCGGACTGCGGCTCGGTCAGCGCGAACGCGCCGATGGCGGTGCCTTCGGCGATGGCACGCACGTAGGTCTGCTTCTGCTGCTCGGTACCGTGGGTGAGGATGCCGTTGCAGAACAGCGAGTTGTTGACCGACATGATGGTCGAGTGAGCGGCGTCGGCGGCGGCGACCTCCACCATCGCCAGCACGTACGCAACCGGGTCCATGCCCGCACCGCCGTACTCGGTCGGCACTTCGATGCCCATCAGGCCGTTCTCGCCCAGCAGGCGGATGTTGTCCAGCGGGAACTCGCCGGTGCGGTCATGGTGCTCCGCGCTGGGGGCGATCTTTTCCTGCGCGATGCGCCGCGCCACGTCCTGCAGCATCAACTGCTCTTCGGTAAAGCTGAAATCCACAACACCCTCCCGGGTACATGAAGTTATGGGCCGCATACGGCGCGCCCAGGTGCTCCGATTGTACCGGGGGCCGGCTGTTTCCGTACGCTGGCGACTTGACCGCGGCAGGTCTTCTCGGCGAATATATCTCTATATCGCGATAGGTAGATATTTATGGATCTGGAAGACTGGTCGACCCGCCTGAAGGTGTTCGCCGATGCCACCCGCGTGCGCCTGCTGGCGCTGCTGGAGCAGGAGGAACTGACCGTGGCCGAACTGTCGGCAATCACCCGGCTGGCGCAGCCGCGCGTGTCCACCCACCTGGCGCGCCTGAAGGAAGCCGGCCTGGTCCGCGACCGCCGTGCCGGCGTGTCGGCCTACTACCGTTTCGACGAAGCCCAGCTGGACCCGGCGCAGCGTGCATTGTGGCATGCCTTGAGCAACGGAAGCGACGACCCGTTGCTGCGCCAGGATGCCGAGCGCGTGGCTGCAGTGCTGGCCCACCGCGCCTCTGACCAGAACTGGGCCGACAGCGTGGCCGGCGACATGGAGCGCCACTACTCTCCGGGCCGTACCTGGGAGGCGCTGGCGCGCACCGCCTTGCCGTTGCTGGAGACCGGCGACGTGCTGGACATCGCCTCCGGTGACGGCGTGCTGGCCGAACTGGTCGCCCCCCACGCCAAGCGCTACATCTGCATCGATACCAGCGCGCGCGTGGTCGCCGCTGCCAGCGAGCGCCTGCGCCGGCTGCCCAATGTGGAAGTCCGCGAGGGTGACATGCATGCCCTGCCGTTCAAGGACGGCAGCTTCGACCTGGTGGTGCTGATGCACGCGCTGACCTATGCCAGCAAGCCGGCGCAGGCCGTAACCGAAGCCGCACGCGTGCTGCGCCCGGGCGGCCGCCTGCTGCTGTGCAGCCTGGCCCGTCACGAGCACAAGGCAGCGGTGGAGGCCTATGGCCACGTCAACCTCGGCTTCAGCGACAAGGAGCTGCGCAAGTTCGTCGACAAGGCCGGCCTGCAGGTGTCCAGCCTGGAAACGGTCACCCGCGAGAAGCGTCCGCCGCACTTCGAAGTGATTTCGCTGATCGCCAACAAGCCCTGAGCCCGAGACCACCATGCCCGCCCTGCCCTGGTTGCATCCTGACCGTGCCAACGCCCTGCTCGACGCCCTGCGCGAGCGGATCCTGATCATCGACGGCGCGATGGGCACGATGATCCAGCGCCATGGTCTGCAGGAAGACGACTACCGCGGCGAGCGATTCGCCGGTGGCTATGACCATGCGCACGGTCCCGGCTGCGACCACGGCACGCCTGAAGGCCATGACCTGAAGGGCAACAACGACCTGCTGCTGCTGACCCGGCCGCAGGTCATCGCCGACATCCATACCGCATACCTGGACGCCGGGGCGGATCTGGTCGAGACCAACACCTTCAACGCCACTTCGGTCAGCCAGGCCGACTACCACCTCGAACACCTGGTGTACGAGCTGAACAAGGCCGGCGCCGCCGTTGCACGCGCCTGCTGCGATGCGGTGGCTGCGGCCACGCCGGGCAAGCCGCGCTTCGTGATCGGGGTGATCGGTCCCACCAGCCGCACCGCTTCGATCAGTCCCGACGTCAACGATCCGGGCTTCCGCAACACCAGCTTCGACGAGTTGCGCGACACCTATCGCGAAGCCATCGAGGGCCTGATCGATGGCGGCGCCGACACCCTCATGGTCGAGACCATCTTCGACACGCTCAATGCCAAGGCCGCGCTGTATGCGCTGGAGGAGGCCTTCGACGCGCGTGGTGCACGCCTGCCGGTGATGATCTCCGGCACCATCACCGACGCCTCCGGGCGCACCCTGTCCGGGCAGACCGCCGAGGCCTTCCATGCGTCACTGGCGCATGCGCGCCCGCTGTCGATCGGCTTGAACTGCGCGCTGGGCGCCGAGGCGATGCGCCCGCACGTGGAAACCCTCTCGCAGGTCGCCGACTGTTACGTCAGCGCACATCCCAACGCCGGCCTGCCCAACGCCTTCGGCGAGTACGACGAAACGCCTGAGGAGATGGCCACCACCCTGCGCGGCTTCGCCGAGGATGGCCTGTTGAACCTGGTCGGCGGCTGCTGCGGCTCCACCCCCGACCACATCCGTGCGATCGCCCGCGCCGTGGCCGGGCTGCCGCCGCGCGCCCTGCCCGGTGTCCAGGAGCAGGCCGCATGAATGTCGCCGCCACCGTTCCACACTTCCCGCCCTCCTGCTGTTGAGCCGACGCCTGCCATGACGCCTGTCCGCCCTACCCGCCTGTCCGGCCTGGAACCCCTGGTCATCACTCCGGACCTGCTGTTCATCAACGTCGGCGAACGCACCAACGTCACCGGCAGTGCGCAGTTCCGCAAGCTCATCAAGGAAGGCCGCTACGAAGAAGCGGTGGACGTGGCCCGCCAGCAGGTCGCCAGCGGCGCGCAGATCCTCGACGTCAACATGGACGAGGGCCTGATCGATTCGGAAGCGGCGATGACCCGCTACCTCAACCTGATCATGTCCGAGCCGGACATCGCCCGCATCCCGGTCATGGTCGACTCCTCCAAGTGGAGCGTGATCGAGGCCGGGCTGAAGTGCCTGCAGGGCAAGAGCGTGGTCAATTCGATCTCGTTGAAGGAAGGCGAGGCGCTGTTCCGCGAACACGCGCGCAAGGTCCTGCGCTATGGCGCCGCCGCGGTGGTCATGGCCTTCGATGAAAGTGGGCAGGCCGATACCTGCGCGCGCAAGGTCGAGATCTGCACCCGCGCCTACCGCATCCTGGTCGACGAGATCGGCTTCCCGCCGCAGGACATCATCTTCGACCCGAACATCTTCGCCGTCGCCACCGGCATCGAAGAGCACGACAACTATGCGGTGGACTTCATCGAAGCCACCCGCATCATCAAGCAGACCCTGCCGCACTGCCACGTCTCCGGCGGCGTCTCCAACGTCTCGTTCTCGTTCCGCGGCAACGAAACGGTGCGCCAGGCCATCCACTCGGTGTTCCTCTACCACGCCATCGCCGCCGGCATGGACATGGGCATCGTCAACGCCGGCGCCATGCCGATCTACGACGAGCTGGAGCCTGAGCTGCGCGAGCGCGTCGAGGACGTGATCCTCAACCGCCGCAGCGATGCCACCGAGCGCCTGCTGGAGATCGCCGAGCGCTACAAGGGCAGCAAGGGCGCGGCAAAGACCGAGGACCTGGCCTGGCGCGGGAAGCCGGTGGCGCAGCGCCTGGCACATGCGCTGGTGCACGGCCTGGATGCCTTTGTCGAGCAAGACACCGAGCTGGCCCGGCAGGCCTCCAGCCGCCCTCTGGACGTGATCGAGGGCCCGCTGATGGACGGCATGAACATCGTGGGCGACCTGTTCGGTGCCGGCAAGATGTTCCTGCCGCAGGTGGTGAAATCCGCACGCGTGATGAAGAAGGCGGTGGCCTACCTGCTGCCGTACATCGAGGCGGAGAAGGCACGCAGCGGTGATACCGCCAAGAGCAATGGCAAGATCATCATGGCCACGGTGAAGGGCGATGTGCATGACATCGGCAAGAACATCGTCGGCGTGGTCCTGGCCTGCAACAACTTCGAGGTGGTCGACCTGGGCGTGATGGTGCCGGCGCAGAAGATCCTCGATGCCGCCCGCGAGCACAACGCCGACCTGGTCGGCCTGTCCGGACTGATCACCCCGTCGCTGGAGGAGATGAGCCACGTCGCCCGCGAGATGGAGCGCCAGGGCTTCGACCTGCCGCTGCTGATCGGCGGCGCCACCACCTCGCGCGCGCACACCGCGCTGAAGATCGACCCGCACTACAAAGCGCCTACGGTGTGGGTGAAGGACGCCTCGCGCGCGGTGGGCGTGGCCCAGTCGCTGATCTCACGCGACCTGCGCGAAGCCTTCGTCGCCGCCAACGAAGCCGACTATGCCGAGATCCGCGCCCGCCACCGCAACCGTGGCGACGCCAAGCGCCTGGTGACGCTGGAACATGCGCGCGCGCAGAAATTCCAGGGCGGCTGGGACAGCTACACGCCACCGGCACCGGAACACCCCGGCCTGCACGTATTCGACGACTACCCGCTGGACGAGCTGGTCGACTACATCGACTGGACGCCGTTCTTCCAGGCCTGGGAGCTGGCCGGCAAGTTCCCGGCCATCCTCACCGACGAGATCGTCGGCACCCAGGCCAGCGAGCTGTACCGCGATGCGCGCGCGATGCTCGAGCGCATCGTCGGCGAGAAGTGGCTGACGGCCAAGGCCGTGTTCGGCCTGTGGCCGGCCAACAGCATCGGCGACGACGTCCGCGTGCAGCACCCGCAGGGCGAAACCACCCTGCACTTCCTGCGCCAGCAGGTAGACAAGCCGGCCGAGCGCCCGGACTTCTGCCTGGCCGATTTCATCGCGCCCCTCGACAGTGGCAAGCAGGACTGGATCGGCGCGTTCGCAGTCACTGCCGGTATCGGCATCGACGCGCACGTCGCGCGCTTCGAGGCCGAGCATGACGACTACAACGCGATCCTGCTGAAAGCACTGGCCGACCGCCTCGCCGAGGCGCTGGCCGAGCGCCTGCACCAGCGCGTGCGTACCGAATTCTGGGGCCATGAGCGCGCCGAGGCGCTGGACAACGACGCCCTGATCGACGAGCAGTATCGCGGCATCCGGCCGGCGCCTGGCTATCCGGCCTGCCCGGAACACAGCGAGAAACGGCGCCTGTTCGACCTGCTGCAGGCCGAAGCAAACGCCGGCATGGAACTGACCGAGAGCTTCGCGATGTTGCCCACGGCCGCTGTCTCGGGCTACTACTTCAGCCATCCGCAGAGCCAGTACTTCGTGGTCGGCCGGCTCAGCCGCGAACAGGTCAGCGATTACGCCCGCCGCAAGGGCGTGGACCGCGCCCAGGCCGAACGCTGGCTGGCCTCCAACCTCGACTACGACCCCGAATGACACAAAAAGGGGACGGAGGGGATTAAGTCGTTTATGCATTCGCGACTTAATTCCCTCCGTCCCCTTTTTTGCCTCATCATTCCGCGATGACCGTTCCCGTTGCACGCCTCTCCAGCTTCTACCTGTTCTACTACGCGGCGCTGGGCGCGTTCACGCCGTACTGGAGCCTGTTCCTGAGCGCGCGCGGCATGAGCGTGACGGCCATCAGCGTGATGATGGGCCTGTGGTACGCCACCCGCGTGATCGCGCCCAGCACCTGGACCTCGCTGGCGGCCGCATCGCCACGACCGATCCGCCTGCTGCGCGCGGGCTGCGTGCTGACCCTGCTCAGCTTCGCGGTATTCCTGCTGCCGCTGCCACAGCCGTGGATGTACCCGGCGATGGTGGTGTTCTGCTTCTTCTACAACGCGGTGATGCCGCAGTTCGAGTCGATCACCCTCACCCATCTGGGCAACGACAGCCATCGCTACGGGTTGATCCGGGTCTGGGGCTCGCTCGGTTTCATCGCCGTCGTGACCCTGTTCGGCTGGCTGATCGAAGGTGACGGTACGGCCAGCCACGCCGGGCTGCTGCCGTGGATGATGCTGCCACTGTTCGCGCTGCTGGTCGCCTCGGCCTTCAGCAACCACTACGCGCGCGGCGTCGGCAAGACCGGCGGCGACGCCAGCGGCTTCTGGCAGATCGTGCGCCGACCGCCGGTGCTGGCGTTCTTCCTGGCCGCCTTCATGGAGCAACTGTCTTTCGGCCCGTACTACACGTTCTTTTCGGTCTACATGGACCATCACGGCTACCGCACCTCCACCCTGGGCCTGTTGTGGACCATCGGTGTGGTCTTCGAAGTGGGCGTGTTCTTCACCATCGGCCGCTTCTTCCGCCGCTATGACGCCAGCTGGATGCTGTTGATCGCGCTGGTCAGTTCCTGCCTGCGCTGGGCCGTGACCGCACTGTTCCCGGAAAACCTGCCGGTGATGCTGCTGGCGCAGAGCGCGCACGCGCTGGGCTTTGCGGCGTTCTTCGCAGCAGCGATGCAGATGCTGGCGACCTACTTCCCCGGTCGCCTCAATGGGCATGGCCAGGGGCTGCTGTACGGATTCTCGTCCGGTGTCGGCGGTGTGCTCGGCGCACTCATTGCCGGCCAACTGTGGAAGATCGACGATGGTCGCACCGCGTTCCTGGCCGGCAGCGGCTTCGCCCTGATTGGCGCCCTGCTCTGTTTCTTCGCACTGAGCCTGCCGCTCATACGTGCGCGACGGAACAGCCGCGTGCGCTGACCCCTGCCCGGCTCAGCGCTGCAACAGCACCTGTTGCAGCGAGGGCAGCAGCACCCGGTTGCCATGCGCACTGAGATGATCGCCATCGAAGAACAGCGGCCGCCCATCGCGCTGGGCTGGACATAACGCGTCGTCGCACAGCACCGGCATCGGGTCCCACAGCACGCCACCTGGCAGTCCATCGACCACCTGCTGCAGGCTGCCCAGCATGGGTGCCCGCAACGTTTCCATCGCGACGCGCGTGCTGTCCAGGCCGTTGCGGCAGACCTCGTTGCGGGCATTGAAGCGGTCCGAGCAGCGATAAGGAGGCGCTGGCAGCACTGGCTTGGGCGCCTCCAGCACGATGCGTACGCCACGCTCGGCCAGGGGTCTCCACTGCGCGACCGCCTCGGCCACTTCGGCGTCGCGTCCTGCCGCGGCCTCTGCCGTCAGTTCGCCCGCCAGCTGCGCCTGCGCATCGAACAGCACGAACTGATCGGAAAGGCGTGGCACGCGCAACGACACCAGCACCACGGCATCCCCCGGCTGCGCGCGCCGCGCGATATCGGCGAACACCGCGGCGTCGAAATCAGCGCAACCGGCACCGGCACCGCGCCACTTCTGCAGGCTCACCTGCGGGCATCCGCCGCGGCCATAGAGGGAGACCGCCGAGCCGGTTTCCAGGGCCAGTCGCTGCAGCAGCTCGATGTAGGCCATCGCATGCGAATCACCAGCAACGAACACCCGCTTCGGCGCGCCAACCGGTAGCGGGCGGTCGCAGTCTCCACGCGCAAAGGTGCGCGCACTACCGCCTTCGAAACGATGCTTGGCGACCACCAGTGCACACTCGGGATAGTCACCGGCCACGCTCTTGCCATTGGGGTACCAATCGGTCGGATGCCGGCTGACCGTACTCAACGACAGCCGCGGCGCCTGCAGGTAGAGCACTGTCTGGATGCCGGCGGCGCACAGCAGTACGACCGCGCCGGCCAGCACCCAACGCCCGGGACGCAGACGCTGCGCCAACGTGCCGCGGAACGGCTGTTCCACCCAGCGCCACGACAGCCATGACAGCAGCAGCACCAACGCCATCGCGGCGGTCATCTGCAAGGGTGTCTGCAGGCCCACGGTCCAGCGCATCAGCACGAACACCGGCCAGTGCCACAGGTACAGCGAGTACGACAGCAGGCCGATACGGCGCATCGGGGCGCTGGCCAACAGGCGCGCCACCCATGCCTGCGGATGATGATGCAGCGCCCACAGCAGGCCCGCGGTGGCGAAGGCCGGCAGCACGCCGTCAGGCCACGGTGACCGCCCGGCACGCGCGGACCACAACGCCCACCCCAGCAGGCCCAGCGCCACCATGGCCAGCAGGGAGAACACCGGCGCGGCGCGCTTCAGTGCCTGGCCGGTTGCCGGGTCCAGCGATTCGCGCACATGCAGCAGCTGGAACAGCAGCACGCCCACCCCCAGTTGCCAGAGGCGGGTGCTGGTGGCATAGAACGCCCACGATGGCGGCGCCTCGCGCAGACCCAGCACCGCCGCATGCAGCAGCGACGCCATGCTGACCAGGGCGAACAGGCCCAGGCTGATCCAGCGCCCGCGTGCACCGCGCGCCCAAGCCAGGAACAGCAGCGGGAACAGCAGGTAGAACTGCTCTTCCACGCCCAGCGACCAGGTGTGGGTGTAGGGATTGAATTCGGCCCTGGGTGCGAAATAGTCGTTGCCGATCGCTGCCAGCACCCAGTTGCTGAAGCCGAAGAACGCCATCAGTCCGGTCCTGTCACTGGCTTCGCTGAGCCAGGACTCGGGAATGAACAGCACGCTTGCCACGGCAGTCAGCAACAGGCAGGCCAACAGCGCCGGCGCGATGCGACGGATGCGGCGCGCATAGAAGCGCAGCATCGACTGCCCCAGCGACAGCGGCGGCAGCCGGTGTACCGACGCGCTGACCACGAAACCGGAGATGACGAAGAACACATCCACGCCGGTGAACCCGCCTGGCAACCAGGCCGGGTCCAGGTGGAACACGATGACGGCCAGCACGGCGATCGCGCGCAGGCCGTCAATGTGCGGCACGTAGCCACGGCTTGGATCAGCGGTCATCCCTACCCCCACGGCCGCGACGGCAGCGCGCCCGCGGCGGTCACGCGTTTACCAGACCAGGTCGTCCGGCACGTGGTACTGCGGGTCCGCGTACGGATCTTCCTCGGCCGGCGCATTCGGATCGACCTTCAGCGCCACCGATGCGGCGAACACCGCCTCGCACTGCGCCAGCACCTCGGCGGTCACCAGCAGATAGCGGCCATTGAGCTGGACCACACCCAGCTCACCGGCGTTGAGCGCGGTCAGCTGTTCGGCGGTCACATAGATGCGCTTGATCTTGCCGCCGTAGGGGAAGTGGCGGGCAATGTCCGCCGCTTCGGCATTCAGGCCCTTGTCCTTCAGCAGTTCTTCCAGCTTGGCCTTGGCCTCGCGGCGCACACGCGCCTCTTCCTGCTTCAGGCGCTCGGTTTCGATGCGCTCTTCCTTTTCCTTCTGCGCGCGGATGGCGTAGGCCTTGGCCAGGTCAATCTCTTCTGCGCTGCGCGGCTTGCGCGGGCCCTGCTGGCCCGGGCCACGCGACTGGCCGGGCTTGCCCGGGCCGCCATGGCCAGGACCGCGACGCTGGCCGGGCTTGTGCTCGCCCTTGCCAGCGCCCTGCGGCTTTCCATTGCCGTTGCCACCCTTGCCCTGCGGGCGGCCATCACGGCGGGGGCCATCATTCTTGCGCTCTGGCTTGGGCGCAGGCTTGAAGCCCAGGCCCATCAGCTGGTCGCGGAGGGTATCGCTCATAGGATTCGGATCAGTAGTGCGGCGGCGGCGGTTCGCTCGCCGGATCGGAAGAATTCAGCGCGTTGCGGACCTTGCCCAGATCTTCCAGCAGCACGCGCAGCACGTCGGCGTTGCGCATGCCCTGCATGCGGGCATCGGCCAGCGCATCGCTCAGTTCGGCCAGCGCCTGTTCCTGGAAGGACACGCGCATTTCCAGTTCGACCAGGCGCGCTTCCAGCGCCTGCTCGCGTTCGGTTGGCAGCAGATCAGACATGCAGCGAGCGCCCCCGGCCAATGCCGTAATACGCCAGGCCCGCTGCTTCCACGTCCGCCGGCTCGTACAGGTTGCGGCCGTCGAACACCACCGCGTCCTTCAACTGCTCGCGCAGCGTCTGGAAATCGGGGCTGCGGAACTGCTTCCACTCGGTCACCACGACCAGTGCATCGGCGCCCTGCAGCGCCTCGCTGGCATTGCTGCAGAACACCAGGTCATCGCGTTCACCGAAAATGCGCTGCGCCTCATGCATCGCTTCCGGATCGTAGGCACGCACCGTCGCACCGCCTTCCCACAGTTGCGCCAGCAGGCGTCGGCTGGAGGCTTCGCGCATGTCGTCGGTGTTTGGCTTGAATGCCAGGCCCCACACGGCAAAGGTCTTGCCACGCACGCCTTCGTCCTCGCCCTTGTCGTAATGGCGCTGGACCAGGGCGAACAGATGGCCCTTCTGCGCATCGTTGACCGCTTCCACGGCGTTCAGCAGTTTAGGCTCCAGGCCGGCCTGCTGCGCGGTGCGGGCCAGCGCCTGCACATCCTTGGGGAAGCACGAGCCACCATAGCCGGCGCCCGGGTAGATGAAATGCCAGCCGATGCGCGGATCCGAGCCGATGCCCTGGCGGACCTGCTCCACATCGGCGCCGACACGTTCGGCGATGTTGGCGATTTCGTTCATGAACGAGATCTTGGTCGCCAGCATCGCGTTGGCGGCGTACTTGGTCAGCTCGGCCGAACGCACGTCCATTTCCACCACGCGGTCGTGGTTGCGGTTGAACGGTGCATACAGGCGCCGCATCACCGCCACCGACTCGGCGCTGGTCGCACCGATGATGATGCGATCCGGACGCATGCAGTCGGCAACGGCGTCGCCTTCCTTCAGGAATTCCGGGTTGGACACCACGTCGAAGGCGATGTCGGCGCCACGTGCCGCCAGCTCTGCGGCAATGGCGGCACGGACCTTGTCGGCGGTGCCCACCGGCACCGTCGACTTGTTGACCACCACGGTCGGCACGCTCATGTGCTGGCCGATGGTGCGGGCCACGGCCAGCACGTACTGCAGATCAGCGCTGCCATCCTCGTCCGGCGGCGTGCCGACGGCGATGAACACGACCTGGCCGTGGCCGATCGCGGCTGCGGCATCGGTGGTGAACGTCAGCCGCGACGCGGCGTGATTGGCCTTCACCATCGGTTCCAGGCCCGGCTCATAGATCGGGATGATGCCCTGGTTGAGGCCATCGACCTTGGCCTGGTCGATATCGACGCAGACCACCTGGTGGCCGACATCGGCCAGGCAGGTACCGGTCACCAGCCCTACGTAACCGGTACCGAAAATCGCAACGCGCATGTCCGTGCTGGCTCCGTGGTCGCTTACGGCAGGACGCCCAGCAGCTCGACGTCGAACGTCAGAGTCGCGTTCGGGCCGATCGGGCCACCCGGGGTGCCGTTCTCACCGTAGGCGAGCTCGCCCGGGATCCAGAAGCGGTACTTCGAACCGACCGGCATCAGCGCGACGCCTTCGGTCCAGCCCTTGATCACCTGGTCCAGGCCGAACTCGGCCGGCTGGCGACCATAGGAGCTGTCGAACACGGTGCCGTTGAGCAGCTTGCCTTCGTAGTTCACGCGCACCTTGCTGCTCGGCAGCGGACGCTCGCCGCTGCCCGGGCGGATGACCTGGTACTGCAGGCCCGACGGGGTGGTTACCACGCCCGGCTGGGTCTTGTTCTTGGCCAGGAACGCATTGCCTTCCTCGCGGTTGGTCTGCGCGGCAGCGGCGGCCTTGGCCTGCATTTCGGCCTGCTTGCTGCCCATGAACGCCTGGATGGTGGCGGTCGCGTCAGCTTCCGTCATCTTCGGCTGACCCTTGCTCAGGCCGGTGCTGATCGCGTCAAACAGCGAGGCGACATCGATGTCGTCCTTCAGCTGTGCCAGCGACGGGCCGACCGAGTAGGAACCGATCATCTGCGACACCTTGACGCGGTCGACCTTCGGCGGCTGCGAACCCGGCGCCATGCCCGGCACCTGCTGCCCGCTGCGGGCCATCACGACCTGGCGCAGTGCGGCATCGGTGGCCTTGGCCTGTTCCTGGGTGATCTGCGGCTGCAGGCCTTCGAACGAACGTTCCACGGCGGTGCGCAACGCGGCCACATCGATCTCATCGGCGATCGGGGTGAACGACTTGGCGACGTCCAGGCCGATGGCGTAGCCGAGCTTCTGCTTGGGGGAATTCAAGGTTGCGGTCTCCTTGGCGGCTGCGGGGGCAGCCGGTTGTTGCGACAGAGCGACACCCGAAGTGCCCATCGCCAGAATCAGAACCGACGCCGCGGCGCCGCGCATTCCCATCTTCATTCGCTGCATTCCTGGAAGTGTCTGGGCGCCGACGTCGGCGCGAAAAGAAGCATTGTCGCACGCATGCCGTCGATGTCGAGGCATCCGTGCCGGATATCAATGCGTAGGAGCGACGGCCAGCGCCTTGTCGATGGCGGCGGTCAGCTGTGGATCGTCCGGCGTCACCTTGCTGGCGAACTGGGCGATGACCTTGCCATCGCGGCCGACCAGATATTTGTGGAAGTTCCAGCCCGGCGCCACGCCGGTGGCTGCGGTCAACCGCTGGTACAGCGGCGTGGCCTCCGCACCGACGACGTGCACCTTCTCGAACATCGGGAACTTGACGCCATAGGTAAGCGTGCAGAAATCCTGGATCTGCTTCTCGTCACCCGGTTCCTGGCCCTTGAAATCGTTGGACGGGAAACCCAGCACGGCAAAGCCGCGGCCGGCATAACGCTTCTGCAGCGCCTCCAGGCCTTCGTACTGGGGGGTATAGCCGCACTTGCTTGCGGTATTGACCACCAGCAGCACCTGCCCGTGGTAGCGCTGCTGCAGGTTGACCTGCTGCTTGCTTGCCAGCGGGCGATAGTCCAGGTCCAGCAGATCGGCCGCCAGCACGTGGGCGGAACCGGCCAGGCCGGCCACCAGCAGGGTCAACAGGGACAGGCCGCGCAGTCGGCGCGGAACAACGGTCGGCAGGGGCATCGAGAGCAGTCCGCGGTAGCCATTCACAGGGCCGGCCGATAGCGGCCGGGAATCGGCCGAACTATAGCACCGGGCTCCGTTGCCCCTTGTTGCGGCGGGCGCCGGCGGCTTTGCGCGGCGTGGCCTTTCCCGGGAGGACCCACCCTCAACGGCGCAGGGATGACATAGCATGGACAACGCTGAATGGAAGGCAGGGCGTGATCGGCCCGCACGACAATTCCGTTTCCCTTTTCAATCAAGGGGATAAGGGGATATTTCAACGGTTTGACCACCCCTGCCATCAGTTGGGCACGGCAAGGGGTTGCACGTGGGCGTGCCGGTGTTATAGTTGCATACAACACCAGTCACCTGAGACAGGGGGAGCCATGAACGCCCGGATCCGTCGCAACCTCACCGCACCCGCGGCCGCTGCCGTTTCGACCCTGATCGTGCTGGCCTGGCTGGCCATGCCAACCGCTCCCGCCTCCGCCGACAGTGCGCAGGATGCATCCGTTTCGCCGGCCGGGAACGCCGATCCCTCCCCCTCTCCCCCGCGTCGGCTGCACAGCTCCCTGTCCATGCCGTACTTCTCGTTCGCACAGCCGCTGACCCCACGGAGCTGAATATGAGCGACATCCAGTGGAGCGACGGCGCTCCCATCTACCGTCAGTTGAAGGAGCGCGTGATCGCCATGATGCTCGACGGAATCCTCAAGCCGGGCGATGCCCTGCCTTCGGTGCGCCAGGTGGCCGCCGACTACCAGCTCAACCCCATCACCGTTTCGCGCGCTTACCAGGAACTGGCCGATGAAGGCCTGGTCGAGAAGCGCCGCGGCCTGGGCATGTTCATGACCGAGCAGGCGGCCACGCAGCTGCGCAGCAGCGAGCGCGAGCGCTTTCTCAACGAAGAATGGCCGGCGGTGCTGGAGCGCATCCAGCGCCTGGGCCTGAGCCTCGACGAATTGCTGCCCCAGGGGAAAGTCTGATGAATAGCACTGCAAGTGAACCGGTCATCACCGCCCGAGGCCTGCGCAAGGCCTACAAGACCACCGTGGCCCTCGACAATGCCAGCTTCAGCATTCCGAGCGGGCGCATCGTCGGCCTGATCGGGCCCAACGGCGCCGGCAAGACCACCGCGCTGAAGGCCATCCTCGGCCTGACCTCGGTGGAAGGTGAGTTGAGCGTGCTCGGCCGCGACCCGCGGCAGCACCGCGACGCGCTGATGAACGACATCTGCTTCATTGCCGACGTCGCCGTGCTGCCGCGCTGGCTGAAGGTCCGTGAAGCGATCGATTTCGTCGCCGGTGTCCATCCGCGCTTCGACCGTGCCCGCTGCGAGCGTTTCCTGGCCAACACCAAGCTGCAGCCGAAGCAGCGCGTGCGCGAACTGTCCAAGGGCATGATCGTGCAGCTGCACCTGGCGCTGGTGATGGCCATCGATGCGCGCATCCTGGTGCTGGACGAGCCCACCCTGGGCCTGGACATCCTGTACCGCAAGGAGTTCTACCAGCGCCTGCTGGAAGATTATTTCGACGAACAGAAGACCATCATCGTCACCACCCACCAGGTGGAGGAGATCGAGCACATCCTCAGCGACGTCATGTTCATCCGTGATGGTCGCATCGTGCTCGATGCAGAAATGGACGATGTCGGCCAGCGCTACACCGAGCTTCTGGTCAACGCCGACCAGCTGGAGACCGCGCGTGCGCTGAAGCCGATCGACGAGCGCAGCCTGACGTTCGGCAAGACCGTAATGCTGTTCGACGGTGTGCCGCGCACCCAGCTCTCCACCCTTGGCGAGACCCGCAGCCCGGGCCTGGCCGATCTGTTCGTCGCCATCATGAAGGGGACCTACGCATGACTGCCGTCAACCACCCCGTCAGCCCGATGGGCACCCTGCGCTGGCTGCTCAAGCGCGAGTACTGGGAGAACCGTGGCGGTTTCCTGTATGCGCCGCTGATCGCCGGCCTGATCTCGCTGGTGATGAGCACCGTCGGCATCGCCTTCGGCCTGTTTGCACTGAACCGTGCAGCACGCAACGGCGCACTGCATGTCGACGGCGAGAGCGTGAACATCAACGGCCTGGACCTGGCCCTGCTGACCCGCGACATCAGCGCCAAGGACCTGGCCGACCTCGGCAACGGCCTCGACCTGACCCTGGTGCTCAGCTCGGCCTGGCCGTTCCTGGTGCTGGCCTTCGTGGTGTTCTTCTACTGCCTGGGCGCCCTGTACGACGACCGTCGCGACCGCAGCATCCTGTTCTGGAAGTCGCTGCCGCTGTCGGACACCCAGACCGTGCTGTCCAAGGTGATCAGCGCACTGGTCGTGGCCCCGCTGATCGCGGTGATCGCCGGCATCATCACCATGTTCGGCTTCATGCTGGTGATCAGCATCGTCGCGCTGATGCACGGTGGCAGCCCGATGACCCTGATCTGGGGCCCGGCCAGCCCGTTGACCCTGGCCGCCGGTCACCTGGCCTGGATTCCGGTCTACGCCCTGTGGGCCCTGCCCACCGCCGGCTGGCTGCTGCTGTGCTCGGCCTGGGCCCGCACCAAACCGTTCCTGTGGGCGGTGATGCTGCCGCTGTTCGCCGGCGTCATTGTCAGCACCACCAAGGTGATGCCGTTGATCGGCCTGACCACCGGCTGGTTCTGGCAGAACATCGTTGGCCGCCTGCTGCTGGGTGGCGTGCCGGGCACCGACCTGGTGTATCGCCTCAGCGCCGAGGAAGGCACGCGTCGCGATCTCGAATCGGTGGTCAGCCTGATGTCCCCGGCCTCGCAGCTGAAGTCGCTGGCGATGCCGGAACTATGGATCGGTGCCGCCGTCGGTGTCGTGTTCATCGTCCTCGCCATCCGCCTGCGCAAGCGCGCCGGCGAGATCTGATTCCATCCACCCGGAGGCACCACCCATGCGTTCCCTGCTCGCCTGTTCTGCGTTGTTGCTGTTGCCTCTGTCGGCGCTGGCCGCCGATGCTCCGAACTGCAAGTTCACCGCCGCCCGCACGCTGAAGCTGGATGTGGCCGGCGCCAAGGCGGTGGTGCTGGAGGTGAACCAGCATGACCTGAAGGTCGTCGCCAGCAAGGGCGGTGGCCAGCTCGATGGCCGCGCCTGCGCCTCCAGCCAGGAATGGCTGGACCAGCTGGTACTGGAGCAGCGCAGGGAAGGCGACAAGCTGGTCGTCAGCCTGCGCCGCGACGGCCGCCACAGCGGCATCAGCCTGGGCAACAGCTATGCGTGGCTCGACATCCGCGGCAGCGTGCCCGACAACCTGCCCCTGCAGCTCAAGGTCGGCTCCGGCGATGCCAGCGTGGACAACGCCCAATCGCTGAGCGTGGACGTCGGCTCGGGCGACGCGATCGTTCGCGGCACCCGCGGCAGCATCCACGCAGCGGTGGGTTCGGGTGACCTGGACATCGACGGTGGCGGCTCGCTGAACCTGCTGTCGCTCGGCTCCGGCGACGTCAAGGCGCGCAACATCGGCGGCGATGCGGTCACCGGCACCGTCGGCTCCGGTGACCTGAAGATCAGCGATGTCCGCGGCAACGCCCGGCTGGACACGGTCGGTTCCGGCGACATCGGGTTCAAGCGCGTGCAAGGCAACGTCGAGGTCGGCGTGGTCGGCTCGGGCGATGTCGACCTGTCCGACATCGGCGGCAACGTGCACGTGCGCAGCCATGGTTCGGGTGACATCCAGGTCGACGGCGTGCGCGGCAGCCTGACCGTCGACCACAGCGGCAGCGGCGATGTCGGCCACCGCAACGTCGGCGGCACGGTCACCCTGCCCCGCAACAAGTAACCGCCACCGGACCAATTCGAGGGAGTTGCCATGAACCTGCTGCGCCTGCTGCCTGCCACCCTGCTGTGCCTGCCGCTGATCGCCTGCGGCGGCACTTCTTCCACGCCCGACAAGACCGTCGGCAAAAGCGTCGCCGAAGCCACCAGCGGCGTCGGCCAGACCGTCAAGGAGGCCATGGCTGATGCCCGGAAGGACATTACCCAGGGCAACATCAACATCTCCGCCGACAAGCAGCCGCGTGCGGAGATCACGCCGGATGGCCACCTGCTGATCGACGGCAAGGACGTGCCGGCCAACGAGGCCCAGCGACAGCGGTTGCTGGAGTACCGCGGCCACGTCGTCGCCATTGCGATGGACGGCATGGATGTCGGCCTGGCCGGCGCCAAGCTCGGCGCCAGCGCTGCCGGGGAGGCACTGAAGGGCATCTTCAGCGGCGACAGCGAAGGCATCGAGAAGCGGATCAATGCCGAGGCGGAGAAGATCGAAGCCCAGGCCAAGCGCATCTGCAACCGCTTGCCGGCGATGCTGGCCAGCCAGCAGGCACTGGCGCGCGAGCTGCCGGCGTTCAAGCCCTACGCAACGATGGACCAGAGTGACGTCGACGACTGCGGCAAGGACACCGTGGTCCAACGCTAGGCCTGTGACAGATCAGCGCACCCGGCCGGCAGCGGCGCCCCGCTGCCGGCCGTCGTGCGCCGGCCGGCTTACAATGGCGGCCCCGGAGGCCCCCCAACCGAATGCCATGAAGAAGTTGTTCCTGCTGCTGGCCGCCCTGCTCTGCCTGGGCCTGGTCGGCTGTGACAAGGATTACCGCAACCACCGCGCCGAGCGCGGCAAGCCAAAGATCTCCGTCAGCGAAGGCATGGTCACTGTGCGTCGCCCGCCGGCGCCGAACATCATCATCCTCGGCGATGGTTCGATGAAGGTGGACGAGATCCAGATTCCGCTGGACGAGGCACAGAAGCAGATGCTGCAGACCATGTTCGGCAAGCTGCAGGTGCTGCGCCAGAACACCCTGGTCGCCGCCCCGGCCGATCCCAACATGCAGCCGGTGAAGATCCAGCCGCCGGAAGGCATGGAAGTGATCCCGGCCGACCTGGTCCAGCGCATCCCCGAGTTCAAGGACTACACCGACACCTTCGGCAACATCGTCGCCGACCGTCGCTGAAAAAACGCCGCCCCCTGGGCGGCGTTTCCTCTTGTAGAACCGAGCCCATGCTCGGCCCAGGTCCAGGAAGCAGCCGGCCATGGGCTCGGCCCTACGACCGGCAGATCAACCGCCGCCGCCACCGCCCCCCGCGTGGATGCCACCGGCAGTCAGTGCGGCCGGGTCCAGCAGGCGGCGCAGCTCGGCTTCATCCAGGCCGCTGTCCTCCAGCGCGACATCCAGCACCGGACGCTGCTCCTTGTAGGCACGCTTGGCAATCGCCGCCGCCTTCTCGTAGCCGATGATCGGGTTCAGCGCGGTGACCAGGATGGGGTTGCGCGCCAATGCTTCGGCAACGCGATCCTCACGCACCTTCAGCCCGGCAATCGCGCTGTCGGCCAGCAGGCGCGACACATTGGCCAGCAGGCCAATGCCATCCAGCAGGTTCACCGCGATCAGCGGCAGGGTGACATTGAGCTGGAAGTTGCCGGTCTGCCCGGCCACGGTGATCGCGGTGTGGTGGCCGATCACCTGCGCGCAGGCCATCACCGTCGCTTCCGGAATCACCGGGTTGACCTTGCCCGGCATGATCGAGCTGCCCGGCTGCAGCGCCGGCAGTTCGATCTCGCCCAGCCCGGCCAGCGGACCGGCGTTCATCCAGCGAAGATCGTTGGCGATCTTGATCAGCGCCACCGCCAGTGCATTGAGCTGGCCCGACAGTTCCACCGCGTCATCCTGCGCGGCCAGGCCCTCGAACTTGTTCTCGGCGCTGTCGAACTTGAACCCGGTCTGCTGCTTCAACGCCTTGGCCACCTGCGCGCCGAAGCGCGGGTCGGCATTGATGCCGGTACCGATGGCGGTGCCGCCCAGCGGCAGCCGGCGCACACGCTTGAGGCTGTCTTCGATGCGTTCCTGTGCCGAGGCCAGCTGTGCCGACCATGCGCCGAACTCCTGCTCGAAGGTCAGCGGCATCGCATCCATCAGGTGCGTGCGGCCGGTCTTGACCACCTTGCGCAGGCTGCGGCCCTTCTTGTCGAGGGTCTTGCGCAGGTGCACCAGCGCCGGCAGCAGCTGCTCATGTGCCGCCAGTACCGCCGATACGCGCAACGCGGTCGGGATCACGTCATTGGAGCTCTGCCCCTGGTTGACGTGGTCATTGGGGTGCACCGCGGTCTTGCCCGCCTTGCCGGCACGGTTGGCCAGGGTGGCGATGACCTCGTTGGCATTCATGTTCGAGGACGTGCCAGAACCGGTCTGGTAGACGTCGATCGGGAACTGCGCGTCCCAGGTGCCGGCGGCCACTTCGGCGGCAGCGGTCTGGATGGCCTTGGCCACGTTCTTGGGCAGATGGCCCAGCTCGGCGTTGACGCCAGCGGCAGCGCCCTTGACCAGGCCCAGGGCACGGATGAAACCGCGCGGCATGCGCTGGCCCGACACCGGGAAATTCTGCACGGCACGCTGGGTCTGCGCGCCCCACAGGGCGTCGGCAGGCACCTGCAGTTCGCCCATGCTGTCGTGTTCAATTCTGAAACCCTTGCTTGCAGCTCTGCTCATTGCATCAACTCCGCACTACTTCAGTTGGGGAAAGGGAAGCGGCGGCTGGCAGGGTGTCGCTTCCCGGGCTGGCGGCTGCGCCAACGATACTCCCTTGCCCGCAGCGTGGGATGACGAGGACGGGCCAGATCGTTCCGTCCGCAGGGCCGTGTTGTAGAGCCGAGCCCATGCTCGGCTGCCCGCGGGGCGCCGGATTCTCCGAAGCAGCCGAGCGTGGGCTCGGCTCTACAGGGCACGCCCCGCCGGCACGTCGTAGAATATCGGCCCCGCCGCTCGTCCCAGCCCTGCCGACATGTCCGATTCCGCCCTGCTCGCCCTGTCCCCGCTCGATGGCCGCTATGCCGGCAAGGTCGACGCCCTGCGCCCGATCTTCTCCGAGTACGGCCTGATCAAGGCCCGCATCACGGTCGAGGTGGAATGGCTGCTGGCCCTGGCCGCCGAGCCGGGCATCGTCGAACTGGCCCCGTTCTCCGACGCTGCCATCGCCCGCCTGCGCGCGCTGGCCGCCAGCTTCAGCCCGGCCCAGGCCGCGCGCGTGAAGGAGATCGAGCGCACCACCAACCATGACGTCAAGGCGGTGGAGTACTTCATCAAGGAACAGCTGAAGGACGACGCCGAGCTGGCGCCGGCGCTGGAATTCGTGCATTTCGCCTGCACCAGCGAAGACATCAACAACCTCAGCTACGGCCTGATGCTGGAACAGGCGCGCCGCGAGGTGCTGTTGCCGACCCTGGACGGCATCGCCAGCACCCTGCGCACCCTGGCCCACACCCAGGCTGGCCAGCCGATGCTGTCGCGCACCCACGGCCAGACCGCCTCGCCGACCACCCTGGGCAAGGAACTGGCCAACGTGGTCGCGCGCCTGGAGCGCCAGCGCCGGCAGATTGCCGCGGTCGAACTGGCCGGCAAGATCAACGGCGCGGTGGGCAACTACAACGCCCACATCGCCAGCTACCCGGACGTGGACTGGCCAGCCTTCGCCGAGCGCTTCGTGACCGGCCTGGGCCTGGTGTTCAACCCGTACACCACGCAGATCGAGCCGCACGACAACATCGCCGAGATCGGTGATGCCGCACGCCGCGCCAACATCATCCTGATCGACCTGGCCCGTGACATCTGGGGCTACGTTTCGCTGGGCTACTTCAAGCAGCGCCTGAAGGAAGGCGAAGTTGGTTCGTCGACGATGCCGCACAAGGTCAACCCGATCGATTTCGAGAATGCGGAAGGCAACTTCGGCATCGCCAACGCGCTGTTCGAGCACTTCAGCGCGAAGCTGCCGATCAGCCGCTGGCAGCGTGACCTGACCGATTCCACCGTGCTGCGTGCGCTGGGCACCGCGTTCGGCCACAGCCAGGTGGCACTGGATTCGCTGGCCAAGGGCCTGGGCAAGCTGGAAGTGAACCCGCAGCGCCTGGATGCCGATCTGGACGCAGCCTGGGAAGTGCTGGCCGAGGCCGTGCAGACGGTGATGCGCCGCCACGGCCTGCCGAACCCGTACGAGCAGCTGAAGGCGCTGACCCGCGGCCAGGGCATCACCGCCGAGTCGATGCGTGCGTTCGTGCAGGGGCTGGAGCTGCCGGCGGATGCGAAGCAGCGCCTGCTTGAGATGACCCCGGGCAGCTACACCGGCCTGGCTGAGTCGCTGGCGAAGAAGATTTAAGGGGTTTGCTTGCGGCGGCGGCCGCGGGCGCTGCCTGCGGCAGGCAACGGCAACGGCAACGGCAATAGCAACGTCAAGAGCGGCTCTGGATTGCTGCTAGCTGGGTGGGGCGGGAGGGGCCAGCGGGACACGCCGTGAACCCATCCATGGGGGCTCGATGGCGCCATCCATGGCGCCAACGGTCCCGCTGGCCCCTCCCGCCCCACCTCTGGCAGATTCCCGGTGACGGATCGAAGAGCATTGGGTTGTCGGGACGGAATTTGAAAGAGGGACGCGGCTTCGCCGCGTCCGTCTTTGTTTGAGGGTCTTTTGTAGAGCCGAGCCCGTGCTCGGCTGCTTTTGGGCGTGGGCAACAGCAAGCCGAGCGTGGGCTCGGCTCTACAAGGGCATGAGCAAGCGCAGCGCGCGACCCACTGTTGCCTTTGATCTTCTTCTTCCATTCCGTGGCGGGCCACGCAGGAAACTGTCAGGGGCCGGGCGGGTGGGCTGCGCGGGGGTGTCCGCCGCATGGATGCGGCGGCCAAGCTTACAGGGACGTACTTGCAGCGTCCCCCGCGCAGCCCACCCGCCCGGCCAAACCCGGCTTTTGCTTTCAGCGACCAACCCAGACCCCGCCACGAGGGGCTCCGCCGTTGGCCGGCCCCCCCGCGACAAACCACCGCACGTGCGCAATCCCGACGAACGGCGGACAATGGAACCCTTGGCGGCCCGCCACGCCGCCCCTCCCGCTTTCCGCTGCAAGGATTCCCCCATGGCCGCCCGCAAGTCCTCCGCCCCCCTGATCGAAGTCACCGCCCGCCCTGGCCAGCCGCTCGGCATGGCGCCGGCCACCTTCCTGCGCGACTTCTGGCAGAAGCGCCCGCTGCTGATCCGCAATGCCTTTCCGGATTTCCAGACCCCGGTACAGCCGGAAGACCTGGCCGGGCTGGCCTGCGAGGAAGGTGTGCTGGCGCGCCTGATCGAGCACGACAAGGCCCAGGACGGCTGGCGCGTGCGCACCGGCCCGTTCCAGGAAGACGTGTTCCCCGCCCTGCCCGACCACGACTGGACCCTGCTGGTGCAGGACGTGGACAAGTGGGACCCGGACGTGCGCGCCCTGATCCAACACTTCAGCTTCCTGCCGCGCTGGCGCATGGATGACGTGATGATCAGCTTCGCCGCCACCGGCGGCTCGGTCGGCGCCCATGTCGACCAGTACGACGTGTTCCTGCTGCAGGCCCACGGCCACCGCCGCTGGCAGATCGATGCGAGCGAATCGATCAAGGGCAGGCAGCCGCCGCTGGGCTTCCGCCCGGACGTGGAGCTGAAACTGCTGAAGGTGTTCAAGCCCACCCACGACTGGGTGCTGGCGCCGGGCGACATGCTGTACCTGCCGCCGAACGTGCCGCACCACGGCGTCGCCGAAGACCCCTGCCTGACCTTCTCGTTCGGCATGCGTGCGCCGTCTTCTGCCGAGCTGATCAGCGACTATCTGGACACCCTGATCGCCGATGCCGATGAGAACATCCGCTACCAGGATGCCGACCTGAAGGTGCCGGCCGACCCGAACGAAATCGACACGGTGGCGATGGCGCGGGTGATCACCGCCCTCAACGCCATCCGCATGAACGACCCGGACAAGCTGGGTGACTGGTTCGGCCGCTTCATCACCACCTACCGCGCCGCCGGCGAAGTAATGGCCCACCAGGCCGCGCCGGCCGCGGAGCAAGTGGTCGAAGCGCTGGCCTCGGGCATGCTGCTGCAGCGCCACCCGTGGGCCCGCCTGGCCTGGCGCCGGGCCAAGCGTGGCGCCAGCCTGTATGTCAGCGGCCAGGACTTCGCGCTGCCGGTGAAGGACGCGCAGCGCCTGGCCGGCGCCGAGCAGCTCGACGCCGCCGCCTATCGCGGCCTGTCCGACAAGGGCCGTGCCGTGGTCCAGCAGCTGCTGGTCGGTGGTGTGTTCCAGCTGATCGACCCGAATGAGGTGTACGAGGCCGAAGACGAGGAAGACAGCGAGGATGCCGTGGTGCTCGGCGAGGTCGTCGAAGGCCGCGACCGCGTCGAGACGATCGACGCCGACGCGGTGTCCGACGATGTCCACTCCGTGACCGTGCACGACGACGGTATCGAGGTCATCGTCAACTTCGAGGACGACGACGAAGACGACAGCACCGGCCGGGCCTGAGCCATCGTCATGATCCGGGTCCAGCAGGTCAGCCACGCCGACGCCCACGTTGCCATCCACGACGTGCGCCAACGCGTGTTCGTGCAGGAACAGGGCATCGCCGCCGAGCTGGAACGCGATGCGCTGGACCCGGTCAGTGCCCATGTGCTGGCGCTGGACAGTGACGGCCAGCCGGTCGGCACCGGCAGGCTGGCTCCGGACGGCCGCATCGGCCGCATGGCCGTGCTGGCCACCCATCGCAGCAACGGGGTCGGCGAGGCCCTGCTGGCGGCCCTGGTCGAAGCCGGGCGCCGGCTCGGCCTGGCCGAACTGCACCTGCACGCGCAGCTGCCCGCGCGCGATTTCTATGCACGCCAGGGCTTCCTGCCCGAGGGCGAGGTGTTCGAGGAAGCCGGCATCGGACACCAGCAGATGCGCCGCCGGCTGGGCGTGGCCAGCGCCATCGACAGCCGCGCCGAGGCGGTGGCGATCACCACGGCCATCATCCACCGCGCCCGTCGCCAGCTGTGGCTGCACAGCCGCCAACTGGACCCGGGGCTGCTCGACGCGCCCCCGGTACAGTCCGCCCTGCGCCGCTTCGTCACCGCCCGCCACGACAAGCAGCTGCGGGTGATCGTGCACGACGCCGCCGCGATCGCGTCTGCCGGGTCGCCGCTGCTGGCGCTGGCCCAGCGCCTGCCCAGCGTGATCCAGTTCCGCGAGGTCAGCGATCCGGTCGACCGCGCGCTGGCCTCGGCCTGCCTGCTCAACGATGCGGGCGACTTCTACTTTCGTCTGATCGGCCATCGCCTCGACGGCGAGGCCGGCATCGCGCTGCCAGCACGTTCGCAGCCGTTCGAGCAGCAATTGCAGCGTGTCTGGGACCGTTCGCGCGTCTGCAGCGAACTGCGTGCGCTCGGCATCTGAGTCGGCACAGCCGACCGAACCTGTCTGGAACCGGCACCGGCGGACGCGGGATACCTGTGGTGGTGCCCCTTCGTGTCCGGTTGGGGGTACAATTTGGCTGTTTGAACGCGCCCGCGCAGGGCTATTCATCTTCCTGCCGGGTCCTTCTGAAGCCATACCCCACAAAGCGAATCAACACCCTCCATCGTGGACAATCAACTGAAGCAGTTTGCGCAATCTTCGCAACTCGCCGGCGGCAACGCCTCCTATGTCGAGGACCTGTACGAGCAGTACCTGGTCTCCCCGGATAGTGTCGATCCCAAATGGAAAACCTACTTCGACGGCTTCAAGGGCCGCGAAGCAGGTGACATTCCGCACTCGGCCGTCATCTCCCACATTGCGGACGCGGCCAAGGATGCGCTGAAGGCCGGTACCGGTAACGGTGCAGGCGACGAGCGCGAGCGCAATGTCGGTCGTCTGATCACCGCCTACCGTTCGCGCGGCCACCTGGACGCCCGCCTCGATCCGCTGGGCCTGGCCGCACCGGTCAACACCCCGGATCTGGGCCTGCCGTTCCACAGCCTGTCCGATGCCGACCTCAACAGCGAGTTCAGCACCGGCGGCGTCGGCGGCCAGCCGCGCATGAAGCTGCGCGACCTGCTGGCACGCCTGAAGGCGACCTACACCGGCTCGATCGGTGCGGAGTTCATGCACATCTCCGAGGTCGAGCAGCGCCAGTGGATCTACAAGAAGCTGGAAGCGGCCGGTGGCAACTACCAGCTGGACGCTGACACCCAGCGCCGCACCCTGGAGCGCCTGACTGCGGCCGAAGGCCTGGAGCGCTACCTGCACACCAAGTACGTCGGCCAGAAGCGGTTCTCGCTGGAAGGCGGCGATTCGCTGATCCCGATGATGGACACCATCATCCGCAACGCCGGCAAGGATGGCGTCAAGGATGTGGTGATCGGCATGGCCCACCGTGGCCGCCTGAACGTGCTGGTCAACACCCTGGGCAAGAACCCGCGCAAGCTGTTCGACGAGTTCGAAGGCAAGTTCGAGCACGACGAGCACGCCTCGGCCGGCGACGTGAAGTACCACATGGGCTTCTCCGCCGACGTCGCCACCGATGGCGGCCCGGTGCACCTGGCGCTGGCGTTCAACCCGTCGCACCTGGAAATCGCCGACCCGGTCGTGGCCGGTTCCGTGCGTTCGCGCCAGGAGCGCCGCAAGGACACCGCGCGCAAGCAGGTCATGCCGATCCTGATCCACGGCGACGCGGCCTTCTCCGGCCAGGGCGTGGTCATGGAACTGTTCCAGATGTCACAGGCCCGCGGCTTCGCCGTCGGCGGCACCGTGCACATCGTGGTCAACAACCAGGTCGGCTTCACCACCTCCAACCCGCTGGATACGCGTTCCACGCGCTATGCCACCGACGTGGCGAAGATGATCGCCGCGCCGGTGCTGCACGTGAACGGCGATGACCCGGAAGCAGTGGTGTTCGCCGCACAGCTGGCCTTCGAATTCCGCCAGACGTTCGCCAAGGACGTGGTCATCGACCTGATGTGCTACCGCCGCTGGGGCCACAACGAGGCCGACGAACCGGCGATCACCCAGCCGCTGATGTACCAGGTGATCCGCAAGCACCCGACCACCCGCGAGATGTACGCCGAGCAGCTGGAAAAGGCGGGCGTGATCGCCGCCGGCGCCGGCAAGGCGATGGTCGATGCCTACCGCGAGAAGCTGGACGCCGGTGAAGTGACCACCGAGCTGGCCAAGGTCGAGAAGACCCCGCCGAGCAGCCCGCTGTTCGTCGATTGGCCGAAGCTGCTGGAAGGCAAGCTGTCCGACCCGGTCTCGACCAAGGTCGAGAAGAACAAGCTGGTCGAGCTGGCCAAGCTGATCAACACCATTCCCGATGAAGTGCAGCTGCACTCGCGCGTGGCCAAGGTCTATGACGACCGCCGCAAGATGGCCGCCGGCGAGATCCCGGGCGACTGGGGCTTTGCCGAGAACCTGGCCTACGCCACCCTGCTCGACGAAGGCCATGCACTGCGCCTGGTCGGCCAGGACGTGGGCCGCGGTACGTTCACGCATCGCCACGCGATCCTGCACGACCAGAAGACCGACAACTACTACATGCCGCTGCGGCAGCTGGTGGATTCGCCGGAGAAGGCCACCGTCATCGATTCGCTGCTGAGCGAAGAAGCGGTGATGGCCTACGAGTACGGCTTCTCCACCACCGATCCGAACACGCTGTGCATCTGGGAAGGCCAGTTCGGCGACTTCGCCAACGGTGCCCAGGTGGTGATCGACCAGTTCATCGCCGCCGGTGAAGCCAAGTGGGGCCGCATTTCCGGCCTGACCCTGCTGCTGCCGCATGGCTATGAAGGGCAAGGCCCGGAACACAGCTCGGCGCGCCTGGAGCGCTTCCTGCAGCTGTGCGCGCTGGAGAACATGCTGGTGGTCGTGCCGTCGACCCCGGCCCAGGCCTTCCACATGCTGCGTCGCCAGCTGCACATGACCACCCGCAAGCCGCTGGTGGTGATGTCGCCGAAGTCGCTGCTGCGCCACAAGCTGGCCGTGTCGACCCTGGACGAGCTGGCCAACGGCGAGTTCCAGCACCTGATCGGCGACGCCAACGCAGACGCCAAGAAGGTCAAGCGCGTGGTGCTGTGCTCGGGCAAGGTCTATTACGACCTGCTGGAGGACCAGATCAAGCGTGGCCAGGACGACGTGGCGATCATCCGCGTGGAGCAGCTGTATCCGTTCCCGCGTGCGCTGCTGGCGGCCGAACTGAAGAAGTACGCCAAGGCCACCGACGTGGTGTGGACGCAGGAAGAACCGCAGAACCAGGGCGCGTGGTACCAGATCCGCCACCACCTGCAGTTCTGCCTGGCCGATGGCCAGAACCTGCACTACGCCGGTCGCGCACGTTCGGCCTCGCCGGCTGCCGGTCACATGGCTGACCACGTCCGCGAGCAGCAGCAGCTGATCGCCGACGCACTGGTCAACCCGTTCAACGACACGTTCGCTGAATAATCCTCCCCCTATTTAGAAGACAAACCAGGAAGCTCCCGCAATGGCCACCGAAGTCAAAGCCCCGGTACTGCCCGAATCCGTCGCCGACGGCACCATCGCCACCTGGCACAAGAAGGTGGGCGACGCTGTCAAGCGCGACGAAAACCTGCTTGACCTGGAAACCGACAAGGTCGTCCTGGAAGTGCCGTCGCCGGTCGACGGCGTGCTGAAGGAAATCAAGTTCGCCGAAGGCTCGACCGTGACCTCCAGCCAGGTCGTGGCGATCATCGAGGAAGGCGCCGTTGCAGCTGCTCCGGCACCGACCGCCGAGGCCGCTCCGGCCGCTGCTCCGGCCGCCGCCGCTCCGGCTCCGGCCGCTGCCGCTGCGCCGGCCCCGGCCGCCAAGTCGGCCGCCGATGCGCTGCCGCCGGGCGCCCGCTTCACCGCCATCACTGAAGGCGTGAACCCGGCCGATGTCGACGGCACCGGCCGTCGCGGCGCGGTCACCAAGGAAGACATCGTCAATTTCGCCCGCAACGGCGGCGCCGGCAAGGCCGGTGGCGCACGCCCGGAAGAGCGCGTGCCGATGACCCGCATCCGCAAGCGCATCGCCGAGCGCCTGATGGAGTCGAAGAACTCCACCGCGATGCTGACCACCTTCAACGAAGTCGACCTGTCCAAGGTGTCGGCGGCGCGCAAGGAACTGCAGGACGAGTTCGTCAAGGCACACGGCATCAAGCTGGGCTTCATGAGCTTCTTCGTGAAGGCCGCCGCCAACGCGCTGCAGCGCTTCCCGCTGGTCAACGCCTCGATCGACGGCGACGACATCATCTATCACGGCTACTCGGACATCTCGATCGCCGTCTCGACCGAGAAGGGCCTGGTCACGCCGGTGCTGCGCAACGTCGAGCGCATGTCGTTCGCCGACATCGAGAAGACCATCGCCGACTACGCCAAGAAGGCCCGTGACGGCAAGCTGGGCCTGGAAGAACTGCAGGGCGGCACCTTCACCGTGACCAACGGCGGCACCTTCGGTTCGCTGCTGTCGACCCCGATCATCAACCCGCCGCAGAGCGCCATCCTGGGCATGCACGCCATCAAGGAGCGTCCGATCGCCCAGAACGGCCAGGTCGTGATCGCGCCGATGATGTACCTGGCGCTGTCCTACGACCACCGCATCATCGACGGCAAGGACTCGGTGCAGTTCCTGGTGGACATCAAGAACCAGCTGGAAAACCCGGGCCGCATGCTGTTCGGCCTGTAAGACACCTCCCGCCCCTCCGCGCCTGCGCGGAGGGGTTCTGGTAATGCATCAAGGAATAATTCAATGGCTGAACAATTCGACGTCGTCGTCATCGGTGCCGGCCCGGCCGGTTACCACGCTGCCATCCGCGCGGCCCAGCTGGGCCTGAAGACCGCCTGCATCGATGCAGCGCTGGGCAAGGACGGCAAGCCGGCCCTCGGCGGCACCTGCCTGCGCGTGGGCTGCATCCCGTCCAAGGCGCTGCTGGATTCCTCGCGCCAGTTCTGGAACATGGGCCACATCTTTGGCGACCACGGCATCAGCTTCAAGGATGCCAAGATCGACGTCGAGGCGATGGTTGGCCGCAAGGACAAGATCGTCAAGCAGTTCACCGGCGGCATCGGCATGCTGTTCAAGGCCAACAAGGTCGCCGCCTACTACGGCTTCGGTGAACTGCAGCCGGGCAACGTGGTCAAGGTCACCCAGCATGACGGTTCCATCGTCGAGCTGAAGGGCACCAACGTCATCATCGCGGCCGGTTCGGATTCGATCGAACTGCCGTTCGCCAAGTTCGACGGCGAGACCATCGTCGACAACGTTGGCGGCCTGGACTTCACCGAAGTGCCGAACCGCCTGGCCGTGATCGGCGCTGGCGTGATCGGCCTGGAACTGGGCAGCGTGTGGAAGCGCCTGGGCGCTGAAGTCACCATCCTGGAAGCCATGCCGGAGTTCCTGGCGGCTGCCGATGCGGAAGTGGCCAAGGCGGCTGCCAAGGAATTCAAGAAGCAGGGCCTGGACATCAAGCTCAATGCCAAGGTCTCCAAGACCGAGATCACCGGCAAGGGCAAGAAGAAGGAAGTCATCGTCACCTACACCGACGCGGAAGGCGAAAAGACCCTGACCGTGGACAAGCTGCTGGTGGCCGTTGGCCGTCGCGCCGCCACCAAGGGCCTGCTGGCCGAAGGCACCGGCGTCAAGATCAACGAGCGCGGCCAGATCGAAGTCGATGCGCACTGCCACACCGGCGTCAACGGTGTGTGGGCAGTCGGCGACTGCGTGCGCGGCCCGATGCTGGCGCACAAGGGCTTCGAGGAAGGCATCGCGGTGGCTGAGCTGATCGCCGGCCTGCCGGGCCACGTCAACTTCGACACCATCCCGTGGGTCATCTACACCGAACCGGAACTGGCCTGGGTCGGCAAGACCGAAGCGCAGCTGAAGGCCGAAGGCATTCCGTACAAGGCCGGCAGCTTCCCGTTCGCCGCCAACGGCCGTGCCGTGGCGATGATCGAGCCGGCAGGCTTCGTGAAGATCCTGGCCCATGCCGAAACCGATCGCATCCTCGGCATGCACCTGGTCGGCGCCAACGTCTCCGAGCTGGTGCACGAAGGCGTGCTGACCATGGAGTTCAGCGGTTCGGCCGATGACCTGGCCCGCATCTGCCACGCCCACCCGTCGCTGTCGGAAGTGGTCCACGACGCGGCGATGGCGGTCAGCAAGCGCGCCATCCACAAGGCGAACTGATCGGCATCATGGTAGGTGCCGACCGTTGGTCGGCACTCACCTGCAGACGAAAAACCCCGCCTCGGCGGGTTTTTTTGTTGCCCGTTTCCCTGTAGCGCCGAGCCCACGCTCGGCTGCCCTGCAAAGGCCGCCGAGCATGGGCCCGGCGCTACACCTTTCCAGCCGGCTTCTTCGGTGGATCCTCACAGACCCTGTGCTGTACCACCGTATCGCCGGCCTTCCATTGCTTGACCACCCGGCAGCGCGCCTCGGCTTTCGGCGCAGGGACCGCCGCTGCATTGGCTTCGTCAGCCGCAGCGCTCTGCTCGCGCTCCAGCCACGCCGACGGGGGTGCCGGGGGTGCGGCCAGCACCGGGCCTGGCAACAGAACCAGACCGGCCAGCAGCACCCTCCTCATGCGGGAACCGCCCGGCCGCCAAGCAACCGCGCCGGCAGCATGAACAGCGCGCGCAGGAAGGCGAACAACGCCGAGAAGGTGATGCCGATCAGGCGGAACGGCAGGCTCAGCAGCCACACGAACGGCCAGACGATCAGGGCGAGGATCGCCAGCGGCCAGCACAGCACGAACAGCAGGCACCACACACCGAGCGCGAACAGGGTCTTCATCACGGTCTCCTTGGGGCGGCACCCTGCCGCCTGCGGACACCTTGGCGCCCCGCCCTCGCCGCCGGCAAACGGTTTGCGACGAAACCGGGCTGGGGGCGATGAAATCCGGTGCAGGGCCGTCGTTGTAGAGCCGAGCCCACGCTCGGCTGCTCTTCGTTGAGATCACAGAAAACCCGCGCTGCGCGCGACAGCCGAGCGTGGGCTCGGCTCTACAGGAGCTGCACCGCCCCCGGTCGGCCGTGGACCACCTGGAATCGCGCCGCGGTACGCACTGCGGCATCGGGGCGCAGCACGCTGTCGGCGAAGCGGAGCTCGGCGTCCACGGTCTGCCGGTTCAGCTGCAGCTCCCACCAGCCGCGGCGGTCGCCGTCGAAATAGCGGATATGCGGGTTCTGCGGAATCGACGGCCCGTAGTACGGCCCGTACGGCGTGTCGTCGCCGCCACTGCTGATCGCCGGGGCGATGAATTCGGTGGCCACGACCGGCGCACTGGCCGCGTCGAAATCCAGCTTCAGGTCGTTGACGAAGGTGGAATGCCAGTCGCCGCCCAGCACGATGGCGTTGCCCTGCCCGCCTGCCTGCATCGCCTGCAGCAGACGCCTGCGTGCGGCGGGATAGCCATCCCAGGCGTCGTTCCAGAAGCGCTCGCGTGGCGTGCCGCCGTCCAGCCGCAGCTGCGACATAAGCAGCTGCTGCACCACCACGTTCCAGCGCGTGCCCTGCGCGGCGGCCATCGACTGCGTGAACCACGCTTCCTGCCCCGTGCCGAGCATGCTCATGCGCGGATCCAGCGCCGCTTCGCAGCGCGGTGACTCGCCCACACCGCAGGGATTGGCCGGGCGGAACTGGCGGCAGTCGAGCAGGGTCAGCTGTGCCAGATCGCCGTAACGCAGGCGCCGGTGCACGCGCAGGCCGCCATTGCCCGCAGGCGTGCTGCGCATCGGCAGGTGTTCGTAGAACGCACGGTAGGCCACCGCGCGGCGAACGATGAAGTCCTCGATCGACACGCCGGGCTTCTCCGGATGGATGCCCGAGTAGTCGTTCTGCACCTCGTGATCGTCCCAGATCACCGCGAAGGCGTGTGCGGCATGGGCCGCCTGCAGATCCGGGTCGAGCTTGTACAGCGCGTACTGGTCACGGTAGCGCTCCAGGCTCACCGTCTCGCCACTGAAACGCGCCGCGTCCAGCATGGTGCCACGCACGTTCTGCAGCGGGCTGTATTCATACAGGTAGTCGCCGGCATGCAGCACGAGGTCGACATCGCTCCGTGCGATATCGCGCAGCACCGGATAGTAGCCACTGTTCCAGGCCTGGCAGGTGCACAGGGCCAGCCGCAGCTGCTGCAGCTGCGTGTCCGGTAGCGACGCGGTGCGGAAGTGGCCGACCGCGCTTTCCTCATCGCCATCGCAGGCGAAGCGGTAGTAGTAGTCGCGGCCCGGGCGCAGGCCATTGACCTCCACGTGCACCGAATGGGCCAGCTCCGGCACCGCGGCTGCAGTACCCCGCTGTACCAGCCGGCGCATGCCGGCGTCTTCGGCCACGAACCAGCGCACCGGCACCGCCCGCGACGGCATGCCGCCGCCGTTGAGCGGGTCCGGCGCCAGCCGCGTCCACAACACGGCCCCCTGTGGATCCGGATCACCGGCGGCGACACCAAGGGTGAACGGATCACGCCCCAGCCGCGGCCGTGGGCCAGCCGTGGCCAGCCCCGGCATCGCCGCCAGCGCGATCGCCGCCCCCGTGCCCTGCCACGCCATGCGCAGCAGGCGACGACGGCGTTCCGGATCCACAGGCCCGCGCATCAGAAGCGCACGGTGGCGGTGGCCATCACCTGGCGCGGCGCGCCGACCTGCATGGTCGCCAGGCTGCGGGTCGGGTCGGCGGCGTAGGTGCCGTTGGTGTTGATCGAGGACAGGTAGCGCTTGTCCGTCAGGTTGGTCAGGTTCAGCGCCACGGTCAGGTTCTGCGCCGGGCCCAGCGCGCCGAAGTCATAGGCCACGGAGGCATTGACCAGCCAGTAGCTCGGCACCGACTCGTCGTTGGTATAGGTCACGTAGCGCTTGCCGACGTGGTTGGCCGACAGGCGCATGTCCCACGGGCCCGGGGCCCAGGCCAGGGTGCTGGCGAACATCCATTCGGGGGTGTCGACGGTCTTCTTGCCGCGGGTCGGCACCACGCCATTGTTCACGTAGTCGTTGTCGTAGGTGCTGTCATTCCAGGACAGCGCGTTGGACCAGGCCAGGTCCTGCATCGGCTTCAGCTGCAGTGTCGCCTCGGCGCCGCGGCTGGTCACCGAACCGACGTTGGAGAACAGCGCCGGGCAGCCGAGGATGCCCACGCACTGGGCGATCGCCAGCACGCGGTTGTCGAACTTGACGTCGTACACCGCAACCGAGGCTTCATAGCCCTTCCCGTAGCCGCGCCAGCCCAGTTCCAGGGTGCGTGACTGTTCCGGCTTCAGGTCCTGCGCGCTGGCATCGAACGCCGCCTGCGGCACGTTGAACGGGCTGCCCACACCCAACGCGTAGGCGGCGATGTTCCTGGCGAACGAACCGAAGATCTCGTTGCCTTCGTTGAGCTTGAAGTTGAATCCCGCCTGAGGCAGCAGGCCCTTCTTCGAGGTCAGGCTGCTGTTGCTGGCATAGCTGCCCAGCGGCGTGCGCACGCGGGTGCGGGTGTGCGGTGACTTGGCGCCGACGTCGATGGTCAGGCGGTCATCGAACAGGCGGAAGCGGTCCTGCACGTAGAACTGGCGGGTAATGGTGGTGTAGCGCTGGTGCCACACGCGCTGGTCCGGGTTGCGCAGGAAGAAGTCGTCGGTGACCGGGCCGTCGATGTAGTAGAAGTTGCGCTGCACGCTGTGGCCGTTGTCCTCGTACCAGAGGCCGGCTTCCAGGTCGTGGCCGCCGACGTTCCAGGTGAACGCCGAGGTCACGCCGGTACGGTCGATCGCGTACTCGGTGGTGCGGATCGAGATCGGAATCTCGCGACCGGTGCCCGGGTTGGACGGATTGGACGGGCTGAACCAGTGGCCCTGGCCACGGTTGCTGTGGTTGTAGACGTTGACCTTCAGCCGCATCGACTCGTTCAGGCCGAAATCGCCGGCGATGCTGGACAGGTCATCGTTGCGCAGGCCGTGGCCGGAGTAGTACGCATCCCAGGGGCTGTTGACGCCGCCCGTGAACCTGCCGCGCGCGGCGGCGACGGCACGATCCCAGTCCGGCGCGTAGTTGTCCCAGTCCCAGCCAAGGCGATCGATCATCTCCAGCGACAGGTCCTGGTAGTCCGCCTCGACGCGGCGCGAGGCGTTGAACAGCGCGGTGATCCTGCTGTCCGTTCCGAAATTGTAGGTGGCCTTGCCGTTGAACTGTTTCAGCTCCTGCGAGCCCTTGCCCTTCCACTTGTCGCCTTCGGAGTACACGCCGGACAGATAGGCCGCAAAGCCCTGGTGCTCACCGGTCTCCAGGCGCGCATAGCTGCGCCGCGCGCTGTCGCTGCCGAAGCCCTGCGCCAGCACCACGCCGTACTCGGTGGACGGATCGATCGAATAGAACTGGAACACGCCACCGAGGTTGCTGGTGGACGGCGTACCCAGCGCGCCGATGCCGGTGGACACTTCGGCTCCGCCCAGGTTCTCGCTGATCACGGCACGGCTGATGTGCAGGCCGTTGCTGTTGCCATAGGCCATGTTGCCCAGCGGGATGCCATCGAGCGTGTAGCCCAGGCGGCTCTGGTTGAAGCCACGCAGGCTGATGGTGGTGGACCATTCGTAGGCGCCGGTGGCATCGGCCGACTCGAAGTGAACGCCCGGCTTGCTGGCCAGCAGCTTCAGTGGGTTCGCACCGGGCGGCAGGATCTTCATGTCCTCGGCGGTCACGCGCTGCACCTGGCGGGCTTCACCGCGGCCGATCACCGAGATCGAATCGAGGGTGGTCGCCGACGGTGCGTCGGGGGCGGGGGCGGTTTCAGCGGCAGCGAGCGACGGCAGCGAAGCACAGACCAGCAGGGCCAGCAGATTGCGGCGAAGCGGAGCGTGGGACGACATGGAGGCGGATTCCTTGGGCACGCTGGACGCCGAAGGGCGGCGTCGAAGAGCAGCAGCGGCGGAATCGTAGAAGCGGCGCGTTACATGTCATTTACACGCCACATGCGGAATCCTTGCGTTCCGAATGGTTTACTGTCCGGAAAGCGATTGCCGGCCAGCGGCCGGCATGGCCGTTATTCGAACGAGCCGACCGAATCGTGGGCCAGGTTGTCGAAGCGGGTGTACTCGCCGAAGAACTTCAGCTTGCACGAGCCGGTCGGGCCACCACGGTGCTTGCCGATGATGATCTCGGCCAGGCCCTTGTCCGGCGAGTTTTCCTTGTTGTAGTAGTCGTCGCGGTAGATGAACACGATCATGTCCGCGTCCTGCTCGATTGCGCCCGACTCGCGAAGGTCGGCCATCACCGGGCGCTTGTCGGTACGCGTTTCCAGCGAGCGGTTGAGCTGTGACAGCGCGATCACCGGCACATTCAATTCCTTGGCCAGGCCCTTCAACGAACGCGAGATCTCCGAGATTTCGGTCGCGCGGTTTTCGCTGTTGCCGGGCACGCTCATCAGCTGCAGGTAGTCGATCACGATCAGGCCGAGGTCATGCTCGCGCTTGAGGCGGCGGCACTTGGAGCGCAGCACTTCCGGCGACACGCCCGGCGTATCGTCGATGAAGATCTTGGTTTCCTTCAGCATCTTGATCGCGCTGGTGACGCGGCTCCAGTCCTCGTCTTCCAGCTGGCCGGTACGCAGGCGCTGCGCGTTGATGCGGCCATTGGAGGAAATCAGGCGCATCGCCAGCTGCGATGCCGACATTTCCATCGAGAACACCGCCACGCCCTTCTTCGACTTGATCGCCGCGTACTCGGCGATGTTCAGCGCGAAGGTGGTCTTGCCCATGGCCGGGCGCGCCGCGAGGATGATCAGATCGGTCGGCTGCAGGCCGGCGGTCATCGCATCGAAATCGGTGTACCCGGTCGGCAGGCCGGTGATGTTGCCGCCGTTCTCGAAGCGGTTGCGCAGCTCCTCGAATGCATCCTTCAGCGCACCGGGCATGGCCACGAAATCGGTGCGACCACGTGCGCCCTGTTCGGCAATGGCGAACACGCTCTTTTCCGCCGAGGCCAGCAGCTCGCTGCTGTCGCGGCCTTCGGGCTGGAAACCGTCGTTGACGATGTCGGTGCCCACCTGGATCAGCTGGCGCAACACTGCCTTGTCACGCACGATCTCGGCGTAGGCCACGATGTTGGCAGCCGACGGCGTGGTACTGGCCAGTTCGATCAGGTAGGCGCCGTCGCCCACCAGTTCCATCTTGCCCTGCGACTCGAACCACTCGCCCAGGGTCACCGCATCGAACGGACGCTCGCGCTCGGAGAGCTCGCGGATCGCCCGATAGATCATCTGGTGGTCGCGACGGTAGAAGTCGCCTTCGGTCAGCTGGTCATTGACCCGGTCATACGCTTCGGGCGCCAGCATCAGCCCCCCCAGCACCGCCTGCTCGGCTTCCACCGAATGCGGCGGTACCCGCAACTGGTCGATGCGCGACTCGTCGCGATCGCGATCGAAGCCATCACCGCGCTCTCTGCGGTTGGAACGGAAGCCGGGACGAGCGGACATGCTGCGGTGTTTCCTGCAAAAGTGGGCCAGACGAGTGTAGGCATGCGCCGACCCCGGCGACCATGGACAAGCCTGTGGATAAGCCGTGGAGAAACGGGGGATATCCGCCGGCGCCTGGCCAGACTGGCGTGGGGGCGTCGCACTGCCTGCGACAGGCGCCATTGCGGCACCCGAGCGGAGCATTATCGCAGATCAGGCGCCACGGGTCGGAGCCCGTCGCTGCGCGTCAGGATCCGACCCCGGGGCGTGGTTGGGGTCGGATCCCTCTGCGACGCAGGGAACTCCGACCCCGCAGGCGTCAATCGCCCTTGACGTGCACCGCGATCAGCGCCAGGAACCGGTCCACGTAGCCCTGCAGGAACTTCTGCGTGCCCTCGTTGTGGATCGTGCCGTCGGCATCGATCAGGCCCTCCTTGAAGTGGATGAACGCCTCGGGCTGCCCAAGCACATGCATATCCAGGAAGGCCAAGGTGTTGCGCAGGTGCTGCTGGGCCACGGCGGTACCGATCTGGCCGATGGAGGCGCCGATCACCGCCGCCGGCTTGCCGGCAAACGCACTGTCACCGTAGGGACGCGAGCCGATATCGATGGCGTTCTTGAGCACGCCCGGTACCGACCGGTTGTATTCGGGGGTGACGAACAGCACCGCGTCGGCGGCGCGCACCTGGTCCTTCAGCCGGGTACCCTGCGCCGGGTACTGCGCGTCGAAGTCCTGGTCATACAACGGCAGGTCGCCGATCTGCACGTACTGGAAGCGTGCGCGATCACCGGCGATCTTCTCCAGCGCATGGGCCAGCTTGCGGTTGCACGAGTCCTTGCGCAGGCTGCCGACGAACACGGCGATGGTGGGGACGGACATCGGGACATACTCCTCATGGTGCGGGAGGCCCAGCCTAGTCGCCGGGCCCGTGCAGGCCGGTGAAGATCAGCCGCCCACAATGGCTGCGCGCACCTGCCGCCAATGCGCCTGCCAGGCCTGGAACATCAGCACGTTCCACAGATGGGTATGCCACTTGCGCTGCCCTCCCAGGAACTGCTGCCACAGCGGCTGCACCGCCGCCGCCGACAGCACGCCCTCACGCTCCAGCCGCGCCGGCTGCAGCAGGTCCTCGGCCCAGGGCCGCAGGTCGCCTTTCAGCCAGTCACTGACCGGCGCGCCGAAACCGCGCTTGGGACGGTGCACCATCGAATGCGGCACGTAACGGCCCAGCACGCGCTTGAGCAGCACCTTGCTGGTGGTCTCGCTGCGCTTGAAGCCCAGCGGCAGCGACCAGGCGAACTCGGCCACCCGCCAGTCCAGCAGCGGTGCGCGCGCCTCCAGGCTGACCGCCATCGAGGTGCGGTCGACCTTGCACAACAGATCGTCCGGCAGGTAGGTCACGAAATCGGCCAGCATCATCGCGTCGGCCGGCGTACCCGCGCCGTGCAGCGGATCGGCCAGGTCGTAGAAGCTGCCGGCGGCCCGCGCGCCGGTCACCGCCGCGGCCGGGTCGCGCCAGCGCGAGATGCGGTTGCGGTAGACGTCGCCGATGCCACGCGCACCGGTCTCGGCCAGCAGCGCGGCCAGGCCGCCGGTGCGCGAGGCTTCGCCCTGCTGCTGCGCACGCGCGCCCATCCAGCGCCGCAGCGGCCCCGGCACGCGGCCGAGCATCTGCCAGTTGCGCAGCGCGCGTACATACCGGGTATAGCCGAAGAACAGCTCATCGCCACCGTCACCAGACAGCGCCACGGTCACGCCCTGCCGCGCCAGCCGGGCGACCAGCGCGGTCGGCACCTGCGACGCGTCGGCAAAAGGCTCATCGAACATCGCCGGCAACTGCGGCACCACCGCCAGCGCGTCGGCGCCGCTGACGTACAACTCGGTATGGTCACAGCCCAGGTGGGCCGCCAGCTCCCGGGCCAGCGGCGCCTCGTCATGTCCCGAATCGGTGAAGCCGATGCTGAAGCTGTGCACCGGCTGCCCGCTCTGGGCCTGCATCAGCGACGCCACCAGTGAGGAATCGGTGCCACCGGACAGGAATACGCCGACCGGCACGTCGGCCACCATGCGTAGCGCCACCGCGTCGCGCAGCAGCGTGTCCAGCTGTTCCTCGGCGTCCTCGATGCGGCCCTGGAAGGGTGCGGCCAGCGCCGCCTGCATGCGCGCGCGCGCATCCCAGTACGGCCGCTGTGCCTGTTCCGGACGATGCGCGGATGCGCCGGCAGCGACGGCCGCCGCGTCCAGGCGCAACACCCGGCCCGGCATCAGCTTGTAGCAGCGCTGGTGGATGCTGTGCGGCGCCGGGATGTAATCCAGCCGCAGCAGCAAGGTAAGCGCATCGCGGTCGATGTCGTTGTCGAACGCCGGGTGCTGCCAGAGCGCCTTCAGTTCCGAACCGAACACCAGCGTGTCGCCGGCCCAGCCGTAGTACAGCGGCTTCTTGCCGACGCGGTCGCGGGCCAGCCACAGGCAACGCTCCTGGCGGTCCCACAGCGCGATGGCGAACATGCCGTTGCAGCGCTGCAGGGTGTCTTCCACGCCCCATTGCAGGATCGCCGCCAGCAGTACTTCGGTGTCGGAATGGCCGCGGAAGGCATGCCCCAGCGGCTCCAGTTCCTCGCGCAGGGCGGCGAAGTTGTAGACCTCGCCGTTGTAGGCCATCACGTAGCGGCCGTCGGCCGAGGCCATCGGCTGGTGGCCCAGCGGGGACAGGTCGAGGATGCTCAGGCGGCGATGCGCCAGCGCGATGCCCGCCTCGGCATCGACCCAGCTGCCGCCATCATCGGGCCCGCGGTGGTGCAGCGCCTGGCCCATGGACAGGGCCTGCGCCTGCAGCGCCTCGGCCGACGCCAGCGGCGCCGGCAACAACATTCCCGCCAATCCACACATGCATCAGGGTTCCTGCGCCAGGTCGAGGGCGGCGCCAATCACCGCATTGTCGCTTGGAAGCCCGAACATTGCTGCCCCCGCCAGTGGCGTGTAGGTGTCGGCACCACAGACCCGGCGCAACGGCAGATGGCCGAACCCGGCCTCGACCAGCGCGGTGACCACGCCCTCGCCCACCCCGCCGCTGTGGCGGCCTTCATCCAGCACCAGCACCCGCCGTGCGCTGGCGGCCTGGGCAGTGATGAAGCCGGCGTCCAGCGGTACCAGCCAGCGCAGGTCGACCACCCGCACCTGCCAGCCCAGCTGCTGCTCGATCGCCCGCGATGCGCGCAATGCCATCGGCACGCCGTTGCCATAGGTATAGATCACCAGGTCGCCGGCCTCCGGCGCATAGACCCGGCCCTCCCCCGGCACCAGCGACTGGCCCTGTGCGGGGAAGTCGAACAGCCACTGGCCATCGCCGGCTTCGTGCAGGTCCTTGCTCATGTACAACGCGATCGGCTCCAGGAACACCGCCACGCGCCCATCCACCCGCGCCAGTGCGGCCAGCGTGCGCAGCATCATCACCGCATCGTCGCCGCGCGACGGGCAGCCCACCACCAGCCCCGGGATGTCGCGCAACGCGGTGATCGAGTTGTCGTTGTGGAAGTGGCCACCGAAGCCCTTCTGGTACCCCAGCCCGGCCACCCGCACCAGCATCGGGTTGCGGTACTGGTCGTTGGAGAAGAACTGCAGCGAACACGCTTCGCCGCGCACCTGGTCGATGGCGTTGTGCAGATAGGCCAGGTACTGGATCTCCGGAATCGGCAGCATGCCCAGGTTGGCCAGGCCCTGAGCCATGCCCAGGATCATGGTCTCGTCCAGCAGGGTGTTGAACACCCGGCGTGGGCCGAAGCGGCGCAGCAGATCCTTGGTGACGGTGTAGACACCGCCCTTCTGTGCGACGTCCTCACCGAACAGCAGGCTCTGCGGATACTTCGCCAGCAGTTCCTGCAGGGCATGGTTGATCTGGATCGCGAGGTGGCGTGGCGCCTGCCGTTCGGGCAACGCCTCCGCACCGCCATACAGCGCTTCACGCGTTCCGGCGGGCACCTCGCGCCGTGCTTCGGCCTGCACCGCAGCCGGCGTATAGGGCGCAAGCGGCTCCATCACTTCCCGCAGCGACTGCAGCTTCGGCCGTCCTTCGGCATCGGCGGCGGCGGCCATGCAGCGCGCGCGCATCGTCTCGTAGGCCACCTCGATGGCGGCCGCATCCATCCAGCCCGATTCCATCGCGATCTGTGCCGAGCGCAGCAGCGGATCCTGCGCCTCGGCCGCGCACAGCTCCGGCAACGCGCGCCATTCCACCTCGAAGTCGGTGCCGGCGTGCCCCATCAGGCGCGTGGTGCGCAGATGCAGGAAGGTCGGCCGCCGCGTACGCCGGCAGTGCTCCACCGCCGCCTGCACCTGCGCATGGCCGGTGGCCAGGTCGAGGCCATCGGCGTAGAAATAGTCCAGCCCGGGCTGACCGCTGAAGCGTTCGGCAATCCAGCCTTCAGGCGTTTTCACCGAGATGCCCAGGCCATTGTCCTCGCAGACGAACAGGACCGGTGCCGGCAGCTTCTGGTAGGCCGACCACATCGCGGTGTTGAACGCGGTCTGCGCGGTGGCATGGTTGGCAGAGGCGTCGCCGAACGAGCACAGTACGATGCTGTCGGCCGGAATCGGCAGTTCGTGGCCCAGCCGCTTGCCGCTTTCGAGGGCCAGCGCGGTGCCCAGCGCTTTCGGCAGATGCGAGGCGATGGTCGAGGTCTGCGGCAGCACCCACAACGGTTTGCTGCCCCACACCTTGTGCCGCCCCCCGCTGGCCGGGTCATCGGCGCTGGCAGCAAAGGACAGCGCGGCATCGCGCAGCGGGTCGATCCCCGGCACCTGGCGTGAGCGCTCGGCCATGAAGGCACCGGAGCGATAGTGCAGGAATGCTGGATCCGTATGCCGGCAGGCCCGCGCCAGCAGCGCATTGCCTTCGTGGCCGGATGAACCGATGGTGTAGAAGACCTTGTTCTGCACGCGCAGCACGCGCGCCATCAAGTCCAGCTGGCGGCTGGCCAGCTGCGAATCGAACAGCTCGCCAAACGCGGCGGCGGTAAGCGTGCTGCCCGGCAGGATCGGCGCATCCGGCGCCGGGCGCGGGCGCGGGGTACCGCGCCAGCCACGCACCGCGTCGAGGAAATTGGCGTCGCACACGTCGGCGCGGTTGAGCACGCGCATGCGTGCGGGAATCGGATCTGGAACCACAGCGAACATCGAACACCCTCCGTGTCGTTGTTGCATTCCGCCCGGGGTTGGCCAGGCGCTACCCTGTGGGGGATCACCTTGGTGAGAGTCATGCCGCCTCGAAGCGGGCGCGCACCTCGGCGGTCACCGCCGGCATCGGCAGGAAGCGCGGCTGCCCGCGCACGCGCTGCAACCAGGCGCGAACTTCCGGGAACGGCTGCAGGCTGATTCCACCCTCGCCTGCGACGTCGGTGTAGGCGAACAGCGCGATGTCGGCGATGCCGTACCCACTGCCGGTGAACCATTGCGCATCACGCAGGTGCTGCTCCATCACCGCCAGTGCAGTGGCGGCGCGCTCGTGCAGGCGTGGCAGTTCGGCGCGGCGCGGCGACCCAGGCGGGGTCCAGCCGCGGATGAAGCGCGCGACCGCTACGCACGGCTCGTGCGTGTACTGCTCGAAGAACATCCAGCTCAGTGCCTGCGCGCGCTCCCAGCCATCGGTGGGCAGGTAGGGCGTGCCTTCGGCCAGCCAGAAAAGGATCGCATTGGACTCGGTCAGCACGCGGCCATCGTCGCGGACGATCAACGGCACCTTGGCATTGGGATTGAGCGCGAGGAACTCGGGGGTGTGGGTCTGGCCGTGGGCACTGTCCACTTCCACCCAGCGGTAGCGGCTGCCGAGCTGCTCCAGCAGCAGGCGGACCTTGTGGCAATTGCCTGACACCGACATGCCGTGCACCGTCAACGGGACGCGCTCTTCCACCATTGCCTGCTCCCTCGGATCCGGCCGGCGGCCGGCTGCGTGCAGTCTGGCAAGCACGCCAGTGAATGCCAAGCGCGGGTGCAGCATGACTACACGGTAGTGCCGGCCGCTGGCCGGCATCCTCGATGCAGCTGGATCCAAGCGATTGCCGACCAGCGGCCGGCACTACCAAGCCACGCTCAGCGCGCGCGTTGCCGCCACTGTTCGCGCGACTGGCCCCAGATCTGCATGGGCTTGTCGTTGTATGGCGCTGGCAACTCCCCCATGCGCAGCAGGGTGCTTCCCAGCTTGCGTGCCACGGCCCGCGAGTTGTCGTTGTCCTCGGCGATGGTATGGATCACCTCAGCCCAGCCCAGCGTATCGAACGCCCAGTCGATCGCCGCGACCGCCGCCTCCGGCGCATAGCCCCGGCCCCAGCTGGCATGACGGATGCCCCAACCAACCTCGGTACCCGGCCAGTCCTGCGGCTGCCACGGTCCCATCCGCCCGATCCAGTCGCCGCTGGATTTCTCGATCACGCTGAACATCGAGAAGCCGAACAGCTGCCAAGCGCCAGCCAGGCTGCAGAAACCGCGCCAGGCCACCGAGGGTGGCTGCACGCCGCCCAGGGTACGCATCGTGGCCTCGTCGGCGCAGAACGCCAGGTACGGCTCGTAGTCCTCGCGAAGCAGCGGGCGCAGGATCAGCCGCTCGGTTTCGATGCGCAGGTCGAAGATGCTCATGCCGGCTCCATGTCGAAGGGGGCACCCATGATGGAGGATGGCTTCCCTGCGCGGATGAATATCGCCGGTCGCAATGAAACGGGCCGGCATGAGCCGGCCCGTCAGGTACTGCATGCTGCGCCGGGATTACTGGCGCGTGGCTGCGGCAGTGGCACCGGCGGCAGCGGTCTGCGTGACCAGCTGGCCATCGACCACCGGCAGGCGATCGCTGGCCGGCTTGTTGTCCATGCGCACGGTCTTCTCCGCGCCGTCATAGCGGTAGGTCACGTTGTAACCCTTCACCACGTCGTTGGTACCCATGGCAATGCGGTTGCCCGGCTTGCTGGCCATGCGCATGGTGCCGGTGGTGCCGTCCTCATTGCGATAGGTCACGTTGTAGCCGGTGACGCGGCTCGACTCGGAGGTGGCGGTCTCGGTGTGGCACTGGCGCTCGGTGCGGTTGACCACACGGCCACCCACATGGCGCTTGTCGATCTGGTTGCCGATGAAGCCGCCGGCCACGGCACCGGCGGCGGTCGCGGCCTTCTTGCCGTTGCCGCCACCGACCTGGTTGCCGAGCAGGCCACCGACCACAGCGCCGACCACGGTGCCGCCGACGTTGCCATCACGTTCCGGCAGGCGTTCCTGCACCGTCACGTCCTGGCAGACCTCGTGCGGGGTCTGGGTGGTGGAGGTCTCGCGCACTGGATCGGTGCCGATCACGGTGGCGTAGGCCTTCTGCTTCTCGGTGATCGGGTCAACCTTCAGCACATCGGCATATTCAAGCCCGCGCGGCGCGGACGGGTCCAGCTTGTCACCACGTGCGCCGTCGTCAGAAGCGTTACCTTCAACGAGGCGCGATTCACCATTGGGGGTTCCGGCGCTGATGGAATCGGGCGACTTGTCACCACTCTTCATGAAGGCGGCGGTGGCGATGCCACCGACCAGCAGCGCGCCCGCTGCGACCAGGACAGTTGTAGTTGTGCTTTTCATGACCTGCTCCTTGCGGACCATCCGCAACGTTCTCGGGGCAGATTGCAGCATGCGCTGCCTGAACGGAATCTCCACATTTCCTGCTCATTCCGATAACCCATTCAGCATCGGGAAATGCTGGGCCCGTGGTAGCGTTTGCACATTCCCCACGAGGCTCCCCGCCATGGCCAACCCGATGCTGATGCCGGTACTGCAATGGGCCCGCCGGCTGCGCTACCCCACCCTGTTCAAGCTCACCGCCGGCCTGTTCGTGCTGACCTTGTTCATCCCGGACCCGATCCCGTTCGTCGATGAGCTGGTGCTGGGCTTCGGCACGCTGCTGCTGGCCAACTGGAAGAGCCGCAACGCCGCAACACCTCCGCCGCTGGAACAGCGTTGAGCATCCTGGTTGACAGCCACTGCCATCTGGATGCCAGCGGGTTCGACCGTGACCGCGCTGCGGTGATCGAGCGTGCGCAGGCCGCGGGGGTGCGCCAGCAGGTGGTACCGGCGGTGACCGCGGCCAGCTGGCCGAAGCTGCGTGAGGTCTGCCAGCAGGCGCCGGGGCTGTACCCGGCCTACGGCCTGCATCCGATGTTCCTGGCCGATCACCAGCCCGGGCACCTGCCACTGCTGCGCGAGTGGATCGAGCGCGAACGCCCCTGTGCGATCGGCGAATGCGGCCTGGACTTCTTTGTCGAAGGGCTGGACGCCGACGCCCAGCAGGCGTATTTCATCGGCCAGCTGGAACTGGCCCGCGAATTCGAGTTGCCGGTGATCGTGCACGCGCGACGCGCGGTGGATGCGGTGATCGCCGCCATCCGCCGCGTCGGCGGCCTGCGCGGCGTGGTGCACAGCTTTTCCGGCAGCCCGGAACAGGCCGCGCAACTGCACAGGCAGGGCTTCCTGCTCGGCCTCGGTGGCCCACTGACCTACGATCGCGCGCAACGGCTGCAGCGGCTGGTGCGCGAGATGCCGCTGGAACAGTTGCTGCTGGAAACCGACGCGCCCGACCAGCCCGACGCCGGCATCCGCGGCCAGCGCAACGAGCCAGCGCGGCTGGCGACCATTGCCCGGCACGTGGCCGCACTGCGCGGGATGGAGCTGGAAGCCGTGGCCCAGGCCACGACGGAGAATGCGCGGCGATTGTTCGCGCTGCCGGCAATGTAACGGGTAGGTGCCGGCCGCTGGCCGGCACGATCCATCACACCTCGCTGGCCTCGACCGCATCCACCTTCACCGTCTTCGGCTCCAGCAGCATCTCCAGCGCCTTGCCAACCGCCGCGAAGGCGAACGCGCCGGTGATGTGGCTTGCCGCGCCCAGGCCGGCACCACAGTCCAGCTTCAACGCCGCATCGGCGCCCAGGTTCGGACGGATGCCGCAGACGCTGCCATCGGCCTGCGGGTACTTCACATTCTCCAGCGAATACACCGCCGGTACGCCGAAATAGCGCTTGGCGTTCTTCGGGAAGTTGAATTCGCTGCGCAGCTTCTTGCGGATCAGCGCCAGCATGGCGTCGTGCTCGGTGCGAGAGACATCGCGGATGCGCACCAGGGTCGGATCGGTACGGCCACCGGCGGCACCGACGGTCAGCAACGGCAGCTTGCGGCGGCGGCACCATGCGATCGTCTCGACCTTGACCCGGAAGCTGTCGCAGGCATCGATCACCAGATCGAACCCCCGGTCCAGCAGCTCGGCCATGTTGGACACGGTCAGGAATGCCTGCACCGCGTCGACCCCGATGTCCGGATTGATCGCACGGCAACGCTCGGCCATCGCCTCGGCCTTGTTGCGGCCGTAGTTGCCTTCCATCGCCGGCAGCTGCCGGTTGGTGTTGGACACGCAGATATCGTCGGCATCGATCAGGGTCAGGTGGCCGACGGCCGAACGGGCCAGCGCCTCCACCACCCACGAGCCGACGCCGCCCATGCCGACCACCGCCACGCGGCTGCCCTGCAGGCGCTCGAGTGCACCCACGCCGTACAGCCGTTCGATGCCGGCGAAGCGTTGTTTGACCTGTTCGTTCATCGGGCTATTTTAACGTGCAGGTGCTGGCGCCCGCAGTACGCCGGCGTCGAACCCACCGTTGCACGCCCGGAGTGCCCGCATGAATGCCAGCCCGCCCCGCCGCCTGTCCAGCGCCCATCGCTACCTGTTCGTGCTCTGCCTGGGCCTGCTGATCGGCCTGATCGCCACGGTAATGGTCGGCCGCGCCCTGCAGGCGCGTCGCGATCCGTTCCCGGGCAGCCTGATGCAGGTGATGCAGCGGCAGTCACAGCTGCTGCAGCAGGCCCAGCTGCAGAACCGCTGCAGCCTGGCTGACAGCGTGCCGCGGCTGCAGGTGCTGCGCCTGCTGTCCAATGACCTGGACCAGGCGTTTCCCGGGCTGAAGGACAGTGCGCAGTTCCAGCAGCACGCCAGCCAGCTGCGCGGCAACCTCAACACGGCGCTGGCCTCACCCCCCGGCGACTGCAGGGCCCTCGCCCAGCTGGTGGAAACACTGCAGGCGGACTGCCGCGCCTGCCACCAGGATTTCCGCTGAGCCGCATTCATCCTGCAGCCGGGCAGCACGCACACGGTTGGCGCGTTGTTCACGTTCGAAAGGAGAGGATTCGTCCACCCTGCTGCACGACGCAGTACCACCCAACCCACCCGCCTTCACGGCCAGGAGACGCCCCATGAAGATCCAGCTCATCGCCGCCAGCGCCATCGCTACCCTCGCGCTGGCTGGCTGTGCCACCTCGCCCGGTTACAGCGGCGGTGGTTACAACAACGGCTACAACAACGGCGGCTACGGCAACAATGGCGGCTACAACCAGGGCCGTTGCGCTGACTGTGGCATCGTCACCCGCATCAACACCGTGCCCTCGGGCCGCACCGCGCCCAGCGCGACCGGCGCGATCCTCGGCGGCATCGTCGGCGCCGTGGCCGGCCATGAAATCTCCGACCACACCGGTGGCAGCCGTGGCAACAAGAACATCGCCGCCGCCGCAGGCGCGGTCGGTGGTGCCCTGGCCGGCAACCAGATCCAGAAGAACGTCACCAGCGATACCTATGACATCAGCGTGCGCATGGATGATGGCCGCACCATCGTGGTCAACCAGCGCGATCTCGGCGGCATCCGCGAGAACACCTACGTGCGCGTCGTCAATGGCAAGGTCATCCTGCGCTGACCTGCACCGGGCCAACGGCAAAGAAAAAGGCCCGCTTGCGCGGGCCTTTTTCATGCCGACGGGCGGCGGGTATTACACCGGCTGCACCTTGTCAGCCTGCAGGCCCTTCTGGCCCTGCACGACTTCGAAGCTCACAGTCTGGCCTTCCTTGAGGCTCTTGAAGCCCTGGGTCTCGATGGCGCGGAAGTGCACGAACACGTCCTCGCCATTCTGCCGGCTGATGAAGCCGAAGCCCTTCGCATCATTGAACCACTTTACGGTACCGGTCTCGCGCTCAGCCATCTCACTAACTCCCTTTGACTCTCTCTTGTTGTTGGAAACGCCCGGTGGGCGGCTGACAAGCAAGGGGGAAGCGAGGTGCATCGATGCAGCGGATCGGAAAGATCTTGCTTCATCAGGCCACGATCCACGGTGACCTTGCCAAGCTCAGCGACTGCAACTTAACCCGCCCAAAACGAAAAAGCAACTGGCAAAATCTTTCACTGTCAACCCCAAAACGGCCACCATACGGGACAGCATGGGACTCTCATTCATCTTATATCTGCTAGCGGTCATTTTTGTCCTGATCGGCATCGCCGGCATCATCCTGCCGGCCCTCCCGGGCATCCCGCTGGTGTTCATCGGGCTGCTGCTGGCGGCCTGGGCCGACGGCTTCGCCCACGTCGGCTGGCCCACCCTGGTCGCGCTGGGCGTGCTGACCCTGCTTTCACTGTTGGTGGACGTGCTCGCCACCGTAGTTGGCGCGCAGCGCGTCGGCGCCAGCCGCAAGGCCCTGTGGGGCACCTTCGTCGGCAGCATCGTCGGCCTGTTCTTCATGCCCATCGGCCTGTTTGCCGGACCGCTGCTCGGCGCCCTGCTCGGCGAGTACTGGCACACCCGCGAACTCGGCCGCTCGACCAAGGTGGGCCTGGCGACCTGGCTCGGCATCCTGCTCGGCCTGGCACTGAAACTGGCGGTGGTGATCGCGATGCTGGGCCTGTTCGCGTTCGCCTGGTTCTTCTGAGCCACCTAGCCTTCACGCCACGCGCACGCCGTGGCCGTGCATAAACGGTGGGGCTGGCCGCGATCCGGTGCAGCCGCCACACTGTGCGATTCCCGTATCCATCGAAGGGCCTGCTGCAATGACCCTCCCCACGCTGCTTCCCCGTCTGGCGCCGCTGGCGCTTGCCCTGGCCAGTGCACCGTTGGCTGCGCAGGAGTTCGCGCCCAGCGCCGACACCTCGCCGGCCGCCTGCGCGGCGATCACCACCGACGCGGCCCGCCTGGCCTGCTATGACCGCCTCTTCGGGCATACCCCGGAGGCCACCGCCGCCGCCGATGCCGCCGCCGAATCGGCTGCGCAGGCGCGCCGCGAGGAACGACAGACCGCGCGCGTGAGCCAGGGCGAGGAAAAGCTGCGCGAGCGGGTCAGCGACCTGTTCCGTCCGGCGGCACCGGACAGCGCGCTGGCCAATGCTGGCCGCGGTTCGCTGCTGGACAGCCGCTGGGAGCTGGCCGAGGACTCCAAGCTGGGGCCCTTCCAGCTGCGTGCCTACAAGCCGGTGTACCTGCTGCCGGCGTTCTGGACCAGCGACCGCAACACCACGCCGCATTCGCCGAACCCGGCCAACAGCGTGACGACCCCGCAGGTACTCGACAGTGCCGAGCTGAAGTTCCAGATCAGCTTCAAGACCAAGATCGCAGAGAACCTGTTCGGCGACAACGGCGACATCTGGGCTGGCTACACCCAGAGTTCGCGCTGGCAGGCCTACAACAGCGAGGATTCGCGCCCGTTCCGCGAAACCAACTACGAACCCGAAGTGATGATGGTGTTCCGCAACGGCTACTCGATCGGTGGCTGGCGCGGGCGCATGACCGGTATCAGCCTCAACCACCAGTCCAACGGACGGGCCGATCCGCTCTCGCGCAGCTGGAACCGGGTCATGCTCAACATCGGCCTGGATCGCGAGAACTGGGCGCTGGTGCTGCGCCCGTGGTACCGCATCCCGGAAAGCCGCAGCGAAGACAATAATCCGGACATCGAGGATTACATGGGCCGGGGTGACGCGACCCTGATCTGGAACCGCAACGGGCATGAGGTCGCGCTGATGGCGCGTCATTCGCTGCGCACCGGCAGCCGCTCCCACGGTGCACTGCAGCTGGATTACGGCTTTCCGATCAGCAATCTGCTGCGTGGCCATGTGCAGATCTTCGACGGCTATGGCGAGAGCATGATCGACTACAACCACAAGGCCACCTATGTGGGCGTGGGCGTGTCGCTGCTGGAGTGGTTCTGATGGACGTGACGATCTGGCACAACCCGGCCTGCAGCAACTCGCGCGGCGCACTGAAGCTGATCCGCGATGCGGGCTTCGACCCGGTGGTGATCGAGTACCTGGGCACCCCACCCGACGCGGCCACGCTGCGCCAGGTGCTGGCCGAGTCGGCCCTGAGCGCGCGCGACCTGGTGCGCAGCAAGGAGACCCAGTTCGCCGCACTCGGGCTGGAAGATGCCGACGATGCCACCCTGCTGGCTGCGATGGCCGAACACCCGCGCCTGATCAACCGCCCCGTGGTGCGCACGCCCAAGGGCACACGGCTGTGCCGCCCGCCGGAAACGGTGCTGGAGATCCTGTAACGGAAAAGGGGACGGAGGGGATTATGTCGTTTGTGCACAAACGACTTAATCCCCTCCGTCCCCTTTTCTGGTTACCGCCAGTCGGTGATGCCTTCGCGGCGGTAGGCCTCGGCGAACGCCGGGCGCGCCTTCATCGAGGTGGCATGTGCCTTGAGCGACGGCCAGGTGTCACTGGGCCTGGGCATGTTGCGCGACCAGCGCATCAGCATCACCAGCATGTAGTCGACCACGCAGGGCGTGGCGCCCAGCAGGTAGGGCCCATGCGCCAGCAGGTGCGTGGCCACATGCTGCCAGGCCGCTTCCAGGCGCTGTCGCGCCATCTCGCGACTGGCCTCCACGTTTGCCTCGCCCGCCACCTCGTGCGGATAGAACCAGGCGCGATAGGCCGGCTGCAACGTATTGGCACACCAGAACATCCAGCGGTAGGCATCGGCGCGCTGCGGCGTGCCCAGTGCCGGCAACAAACCGGCGTCCGGATGGCGGTCGGCCAGGTACAGGGCGATCGCCGCCGCTTCAGTCAGTACCAGGCCATCGATCAGCAGCGTCGGCACCACGCCGGCCGGATTCAGTGCCAGGTACTCCGCCGACTTGTGCTCGCGCGCGTCGAAATCCAGCAGCACCAACTCGTGCTCGATGCCGAGCTCGATCAGCAGCCAGTGCACCACCAGCGCGGCGGTGCTTGTCGAACCATACAGCGTGGTGCTCATGCGGCGGATCCTGTGCAGGTGGGCCGGCCGATTATGCGCCCGTGCGGGAGCCGTCGCTCAGCCGCAGCTGCTCATGCAGGTATCGCGGCGCTCGCCACAGGACATCATCGGCGCGCGCAGCGTGCAGTCATGCGTCTTCAGTTCGCAGGCACGGCGCAGGTCCGGGTTGTCCACGTCCTTGCAGCGCTTGTCCGGCGCCGGCACCATCCGCTGCTCGCAATTGCTCTGGCGGCTGCCGAGAGAGTCATTCTGCGCCATGCAGCTGCGATAGCCGGCCTGGCACTGCATGCGGCATTGCGCCGATGCAGGGAAATCCGCGCCTTCGTACGACGCCGGGGTGCTGCAGCCGGCCAGGGCCAGCAGCACGCCGGCCACGATGAAGCGATGCAGGGCCATGGACACGTCCTGTGCGAGGGTGTGCCGACCGTAGCAGAGCCAGGGCTACAGGCGTGTTAATCCTGCCTCCAGATACAGCAACGGCGCCACAGGGGCGCCGTTGTCCGGACCGAAGCGTGCGGGAATTACTCCACCACCACCGGAATCTTGCCGATGCGGGCCTGCCACTCGCGCGGGCCGGTCTTGTGCACCGATTCGCCGGCGGAGTCGACGGCCACGGTCACTGGCATGTCCTGCACGGTGAACTCGTAGATCGCCTCCATGCCCAGGTCAGCGAAACCGACCACCTTGGCCGCCTTGATCGCCTTGGACACCAGGTAGGCCGAGCCACCGACGGCCATCAGGTAGGCCGACTTGTGCTTCTTGATCGCCTCGATCGCGGCCGGGCCGCGCTCGGCCTTGCCGACCATGCCCAGCAGGCCGGTCTGTGCCAGCACCTGCTCGGTGAACTTGTCCATGCGGGTCGCCGTGGTCGGGCCGGCCGGGCCCACCACTTCGTCACGCACCGGATCGACCGGGCCGACGTAGTAGATGAAGCGGCCCTTCAGATCGACCGGCAGCTGCTCGCCCTTGTTGAGCATGTCGACCATGCGCTTGTGCGCGGCGTCGCGGCCGGTGAGCAGCTTGCCGTTGAGCAGCAGGGTCTGGCCCGGCTTCCAGCTGGCCACGTCTTCCGGGGTAATCGTATCCAGGTCCACCCGGGTGCCCTTGGATGCGTCGTAGGTCAGCTTCGGCCAGTCTTCCAGCGACGGCGGGTCCAGCATCACCGGGCCGCTGCCATCCAGGGTGAAGTGCGCATGGCGGGTGGCCGCGCAGTTCGGGATCATCGCCACCGGCAGGTTGGCCGCGTGGGTCGGGTAGTCGTTGATCTTGATGTCGAGCACGGTGGTCAGGCCACCCAGGCCCTGCGCACCGATGCCCAGCGCGTTGACCTTCTCGTACAGCTCCAGGCGCAGCTCCTCGATGCGGTTGGACGCACCACGGGCCTGCAGCTCGGTGATGTCGATCGGCTCCATCAGCGCTTCCTTGGCCAGCAGCATCGCCTTCTCGGCGGTGCCACCGATGCCGATGCCCAGCATGCCCGGCGGGCACCAGCCGGCGCCCATGGTCGGCACGGTCTTCAGCACCCAGTCGACAATCGAGTCGGACGGATTGAGCATGGCGAACTTGGTCTTCGCTTCCGAACCACCGCCCTTGGCGGCGACGATCACGTCGACTTTGTTGCCCGGCACCACCTTGACGTTGACCACGCCCGGGGTGTTGTCCCTGGTGTTGATGCGCTTGCCTGCCGGATCGGCCAGCACCGAGGCGCGCAGCTTGTTGTCCGGGTGCATGTAGGCGCGGCGCACGCCTTCATTGGCCATGTCTTCCACGCCCATGGTGGCGTCATCCCAACGCACGTCCATGCCGATTTCCAGGAACACGGTGACGATGCCGGTGTCCTGGCAGATCGGGCGGTGGCCCTCGGCGCACATGCGCGAATTGATCAGGATCTGCGCCATCGCTTCCTTCGCGGCCGGCGACTCCTCGCGCTCGTAGGCGGCGGCAAGGTTCTTGATGTAGTCGACCGGGTGGTAGTACGAGATGTACTGCAGCGCGTCGGCGATGGACTGGATGAGGTCTTCCTGCTTGATCGATGTCACGTCTTGCTCGCTTGCTCGAGGCTGGCGGGGGTAATCCACCCATTTTACCCCCTCCCCCGGCCCCGGGGTGGTAGTGCCGGCCGCTGGCCGGCAAGATTCCCCCGACGCTCTGTCACGCCACGCGCCACTGCGGCGTCCTTGCCCACATGAACGCCGAAACCGCTTTCCAGACCCACCGCCCGCGCCTGATGGCGCTGGCCTACCGCCTGCTCGGCAGCCGCACCGACGCCGAAGACGTGGTCCAGGACGCCTGGCTGCGCTGGTCCGGCGCCGATCCTGCGGCCGTCCGCGATGCCGAGGCCTGGCTGGTCACCACCACCACCCGGCTCGGCCTGGACCGGCTGCGTGCGGCCAAGCGCGAGCGCGTCCACTACGTCGGCCCATGGCTGGCCGAACCGCTGGCGGTCACCCTGGAGCCGGACCCGGCGCCCGGTCCGGCCCAGCTGCATGCGCTGGCCGACGACGTCTCGGTCGCTTTCCTGACCCTGCTCGAACAGCTCGGCCCGGAGGAACGCGCCGCCTTCCTGCTGAAGGAGGCGTTCGACCACGACTACCGTGAGATCGCCGAGCTGATCGGCCACAGCGAGGCCAACTGCCGGCAGCTGGTGCACCGTGCCCGGCAACGCCTGCAGGCCGGACGACCGCGCTTCAATGCCGATGCCAGCCAGCACCGGCAGCTGCTGGCGCGCTTCATGGAGGCCTCGCAGCGCGGCGACAGCGACGCGATCCAGGCCCTGCTGCACGCCAACGCGGTACTGGTTTCCGACGGCGGTGGCGTGGTCACTGCGGCGGTGCGGCCGCTGCTGGGCGCCGAACGCATCGGCCGCCTGTTCTGGGCCATCGCCCGCCGCGGCGCGGTGCATCCCGCCCAGCTGGGCTACGTCAACGGCGAGCCGGCGATCCTGCGCTTCCAGGGTGAGCGCCTGCATTCGGTCACCACCATCGAAGTGGTCGATGGCTGCATCGCCAACGTGTACAGCGTGTTGAATCCGGAAAAGCTGCCGGGTGTTGTCACGCGCGATGACGGTACGGCGTCCTGGTAGTGAAAGGCGGCCACCGTGGCCGCCGTGGAGCCGAAAATGTCCGACCACGCCTCTCCCCGCGTCCCCTACACCCGCCTGGCCGCCGAGGCCTTCAAGGGCCTGCTGGCCACCAGCCAGGCCGTGCATGACAGCTCGATCGATCCGACCCTGATGGAACTGGTGTTCCTGCGCGTGTCGCAGCTCAACGGCTGCGGCTACTGCATGGACATGCACGGCACCGCGCTGCGCAAGGGCGGCATCGAGCCGCGCAAGCTGGACACCCTGCCCGCCTGGCACGAAAGCCGCTTCTTCGATGCACGCGAGCGCGCGGCACTGGGCTGGGCCGAGGCGCTGACCCGGCTGACCGACGGCGCGCCGTCGCAGGCCGCGTTCGATGCCCTGGCACCGCACTTCGATGAGAAGGGCATCAGTGACCTGAGCATGGGCATCGCGGTGATCAATGCCTGGAACCGCCTCGGTGCGGGGTTGCTGCCGCCGCTGCCGGCCTGACCCACCCCGCCTTCGACAGTTCACCGGTGATGCCGGTAGGTGTCGACCTTGGTCGACACGGTAGATCCACGCAATGCGTGGATGCAGGAGGGTCAGATCCCTTCGCTTCGCGAAGGGATCTGACCCGCTGTGGTCGCTGGGGTCAGAGCCCTTTGCCGCGCAAAGGGATCTGACCCCGGTGCCGGCAACACAGCTGCACTGACTCCCCCTGCACGTATCACGCGCGCACAATACGCGCATGCCTGCCATCCCCCCCGTTGGGGCTGCCGCCGCGAAGAAACCCAGCCTGCGCCAGCGCTTCAAGGCGATGCGCAACCTGCCGCCGTTCCTGCGCATGGTCTGGCAGACCAGCCCCGCGCTCACCCTGGCCAGCCTGGGGCTGCGCCTGATCCGTGCGCTGCTGCCGGTGGCGATGCTGTACGTCGGCAAGCTGATCATCGACAGCGCCCTGCACCTGAGCCAGCACGACGCCGGTTTCCCGCCGCTGGGCGAGGCGCTGTCCAGCGGCATGCTCAATCCGCTGCTGGGCCTGCTGGCGCTGGAATTCGGCCTGGCCATCGCCTCGGACCTGCTCGGCCGGCTGGTCAGCTATGCCGACGCGCTGCTGTCGGAACTGTTCGCCAACGTCACCAGCATCCGGCTGATGGAACACGCGGCGACGCTGGATCTGGAGGACTTCGAGGACCCGGACCTGCAGGACAAGCTGGACCGCGCGAGGCGCCAGACCATGGGCCGGATGAACCTGATGAGCCAGCTGTTCGGCCAGGTGCAGGACGCGATCACCGTGGCCAGCCTCGCCGTCGGCCTGCTGGTCTACGCGCCGTGGCTGATCCTGCTGCTTGCGCTGGCACTGGTGCCGGCCTTCATCGGCGAATCGCACTTCAACGCGGCCGGTTACAGCCTCAACTTCCAATGGACGCCCGAGCGCCGCCAGCTCGACTACCTGCGCCAGCTCGGTGCCAGCGTGGAAACGGCCAAGGAAGTGAAGATCTACAACCTGCACCGCTTCCTGGTCGAGCGCTATCGGCGCCTGTCGGTGGCGCTGTTCCAGGCCAACCGTGCCCTGGCACGGCGCCGGGCGTTCTGGGGCACGCTGCTGGCTGCGCTGGGTACGCTGGGCTATTACACCGCCTACGCCTACATCGCCTGGCGCACGGTGCGCGGCGATTTCTCGATCGGCGACCTGACCTTCCTTGCCGGCAGCTTCCTGCGCCTGCGCCAGCTGCTGGAAGGCCTGCTGATCGGCTTCTCGCAGGTGGCCAGCCAGGCGCTGTACCTGGACGACCTGTTCTCGTTCTTCCAGATCGAGCCGGAAATCCACTCGCGCGAAGGCGCCATACGCGTGCCGCAGCCGATCCGCCAGGGCTTCGTGTTCGAGAACGTCGGCTTCCGCTATCCCGATGCCGAACAGTGGGCGGTGCGCCACCTCGATTTCCAGCTGCAGGCCGGCGAAGTGCTGGCCCTGGTCGGCGAGAACGGCGCGGGCAAGACCACGCTGGTGAAACTGCTGGCACGGCTGTACGAGCCGGACGAGGGCCGCATCCTGCTCGATGGCCGCGACCTGCGCGACTACGACCTGGACGACCTGCGCGCCAACCTCGGGGTGATCTTCCAGGACTTCGTGCGCTACAACCTCAGCGCCGGCGAGAACATCGGCGTCGGCCAGGTCGAGGCCATGGACGACCGGGCGCGCATCGCCGACGCCGCGCGCCGCGGCATGGCCGAGGAAGTGATCGAGGAGCTGCCCGGTGGCTACGACCAGCTGATCGGCCGCCGTTTCAAGCAGGGCGTGGACCTGTCCGGTGGCCAGTGGCAGAAGATCGCCATTGCCCGCGCATGGATGCGCAATGCGCAGGTGATGATCCTGGATGAGCCAACGGCAGCACTGGATGCGCGCAGTGAGTTCGAGGTGTTCCAGCGGTTCAGGGAACTGGCGGATAATCGCACCGCCGTATTGATTTCCCACCGTTTTTCCTCGGTCCGCATGGCCGATCGCATCCTGGTGCTGGCCGATGGCCGGATCGAGGCCAGTGGCACCCACGCCCAGCTGATGGCACAGGGCGGCCGCTATGCCGAGCTGTTCGAGCTGCAGGCGGCGGGTTACCGCTGAGAACGCCTCTCGTTCCGCCCAATGAGAACCCGTCTCATTTGAGATAGAATTCCCCCGACGACTTTTGACAGATACGCCCATGTCCTCCGCTTTTGGCGCCGAAACGGTGCTTGAGGTCCGTCACTGGACCGACGCCTACTTCAGTTTCACCACCACCCGCGACAGCGGCTTCCGCTTCGAGAACGGCCAGTTCGTGATGATCGGCCTGGAAACCGAGGCACGGCCGCTGCTGCGTGCGTACTCCATCGCCAGCGCCAACTGGGAAGAGCATCTGGAGTTCTTCAGCATCAAGGTGCAGGACGGCCCGCTGACCTCGCGCCTGCAGCACATCAAGCCGGGCGACAAGGTGCTGGTCGGCAAGAAGCCCACCGGCACCCTGCTGATCAGCGACCTGCACCCGGGCAAGAACCTGTACCTGCTGGGCACGGGTACCGGCATGGCGCCGTGGCTGTCGGTCATCAAGGACCCGGAGACCTACGAGCGCTTCGAGAAGGTGATCCTCTGCCACGGCGTGCGCTACGAAAAGGATCTGGCCTACCGCGATTACTTCGAGAGGGAGCTGCGTGAGCACGAGTTCCTGGGCGAGATGATCGGCGACAAGCTGCTGTACTACCCGGCCGTCACCCGCGAGCCGTTCGCCAACCAGGGCCGCCTGACCTCGCTGATGGAAAGCGGCCAGATGCAGCGCACCCTCGGCCTGCCGGAGCTGAGCCCGGAAAACGACCGCGCGATGATCTGCGGCAGCCCGCAGATGCTGGCCGACCTGCGTGCTGTGCTCGATGCCCGTGGTTTCCAGGTTTCGCCGCGCATCGGCCAGCCGGGCCACTACGTGTTCGAGCGCGCGTTCGTCGAGAAATGATGCTGCAACGGTGGTGCCGGCCGCTGGCCGGCTCTTCCTGGCCCACGGGGTTGCCGGCCAGCGGCCGGCACGACCTCACAGCAGCGCTTCGATCTCGCCGCGCAGCTGCTCCGGCCGGGTGGTGGGCGCATGCCGCGACACCACCCGCCCCTGGCGATCGACCAGGAACTTGCTGAAATTCCACTTGATGCGGGCACTGCCGAGCACGCCGCGCTTCTCCCGCGCGAGCCACCTCCAGAGCGGGTCGGCCCCCTCGCCGTTGACCTCGATCTTTTCCGACAGCGGGAAGCTGACCGGATAGTCCAGCGAACAGAACTGGCGGATCTGCGCGGCATCACCGGGCTCCTGCGCGCCAAACTGGTTGCACGGGAAGCCGATCACCACCAGGCCGCGCTCGCGGTAGTCCTGCCACAGCTGCTCCAGCCCGGTGTACTGCGGGGTGAAGCCACAGCGGCTGGCGACGTTCACCAGCAGCAACGGGTGGCCCTGGTACCGGGCCAGCGCCTGCGGCTGGCCGTCGAGGTCACGGAAGCTGAAATCGTAGGCAGTGGTCATGGCAGCGGGCCGTGGGCGGTGAATGCATGGTACCCGCGCCCGGCCCCGGCAACATGCCTTTTGACACAAGTGCAGTCGCCGCCGGCCGGGTTACCCTCGGGACCTTGTTTGCCTTACCGGAGCTTCTACCTTGACCACTCGACTTGCCCTTGCCGTGGCCATGTCCCTCGGCCTTGCCCTGCCCGCCTTCTCGGCCGGCGCCGCCACCCCGGCTGCCAGCACCAATGCCCAGCAGGCCAACCCGTTCTTCGCCGAAAGCCCGCTGCCGCTGCACTTCCCGCAGTTCGACAAGATCAAGGACAGCGACTTCGCCCCGGCCTTCGACGCCGGCATGGCGCAGCAGCTGAAGGAAGTGGAGGCGATCGCCAACAACAAGGCCAAGCCGACCTTCGACAACACCATCATCGCGCTGGAAAAGAGCGGTGACATCCTCGACCGTGCGACCACCGTGTTCTTCAGCCTGGTCGGCGCCGATACCAACGACACCCGCAAGAAGCTGCAGGCCGACTACTCGGCGAAGTTTGCCGCGCACAGCGATGCGATCGCGCTGAACGGCAAGCTGTTCGCCCGCATCCAGGCGCTGTACGACACCCGCAGCCAGCTGGGCCTGGACGCCGAAGGCGTGCGCCTGGTCGAGAAGTACTACGACAATTACGTGCGCGCCGGCGCCAAGCTGTCCGAGGCCGACAAGGCCACGCTGAAGGACATGAATGCCGAACTGGCCAATCTGGGCACCAAGTTCAGCCAGAACGTGCAGTCGGAAGTGAACGCTTCGGCAATCACTGTCGACGACGTCAAGGAGCTGGCTGGCCTGTCCAAGGAGCAGATCGCCGCCGCCGCCGAAGCCGCCAAGGCGCGTGGCCTGGAAGGCAAGTACGTGATCACCCTGCTCAACACCACCGGCCAGCCGCCGCTGACCAACCTGGCCAACCGCGCCCTGCGCCAGAAGATCTACGAAGCCTCGACCACCCGCGGCAGCCGCGGCGGTGAGTTCGACAACACCGCGCTGGTCTCGCGCATCATGCAGCTGCGTGCCGACAAGGCCAAGCTGATGGGCTTCCCGAACTTCGCCGCCTACAACCTGACCAACCAGACCGCCAAGACCCCCGAAGCGGTCAACGCGATGCTGGGCAAGCTGGCTCCGGCCGCGGTGGCCAATGCCAAGCGCGAAGCCGCCGACCTGCAGGCGATGATCGACAAGGAGCAGAAGGCCGCGCGCAAGCCGACCTTCCAGCTGGAACCGTGGGACTGGGCCTTCTACAGCGAGAAGGTGCGCCAGGCCAAGTACAACTTCGACGAGTCGCAGCTGAAGCCATACTTCGAACTGAAGAACGTGCTGGAGAACGGCGTCTTCTACGCCGCCGGCCAGGAATTCGGCCTGACCTTCAAGCAGCGCACCGACCTGCCGGTCTACCACGATGACGTCACCGTCTACGACGTGTTCGACGCCGATGGCAGCCAGCTGGCGATCTTCATCTTCGATCCGTATGCACGCGCCTCCAAGCGTGGCGGTGCGTGGATGAACTCCTACGTCTCGCAGTCCAAGCTGACCGGCTTCAAGCCGGTGGTCGCCAATCACCTGAACATCCCGAAGCCGCCGGCCGGCCAGCCGACCCTGCTGACCTGGGATGAGGTGAACACCACCTTCCACGAGTTCGGCCACGCCCTGCACGGCATGTTCTCCAACGTGAAGTACCCTTACTTCTCGGGCACCTCGGTGCCGCGCGACTTCGTCGAGTTCCCCTCGCAGGTCAACGAGATGTGGGCCGACAACCCGGTCATCCTGAAGAACTACGCCAAGCACTACCAGAATGGTTCGGCGATGCCGCAGGCCCTGCTGGACAAGGTGATTGCCGCATCGAAGTTCAACCAGGGCTTTGCCACCACCGAATACCTGGGGGCGGCGATGCTGGACCAGAACTGGCACCAGATCGGCCCGGACCAAGTGCCGGCGGCCAAGGACGTGATGGCCTTCGAGCGCGCCGCGCTGGAGAAGGACGGCATCTACTACGCGCCGGTTCCGCCGCGCTACAAGACCCCGTACTTCAGCCACATCATGGGCGGCTACTCGGCCGGCTACTACGCCTACATCTGGTCGGAAGTGCTCGACGCCAACACCCAGAAGTGGTTCAAGGACAACGGCGGCCTGAGCCGCAAGAACGGCGACCACTTCCGCGCCACCCTGCTGTCCAAGGGCGGCAGCGTCGACGCGATGCAGCTGTTCCGCGATTTCGCCGGCCACGAGCCGCAGATCGAACCGCTGCTGGAAAAGCGTGGCCTGACCGGCGCCGGCAACTGATCGCCAGCGCTGTCGCCTGAAACGAAAACCGCCCGGGAGACCGGGCGGTTTTTTGTTGTGGTCGGGGTCAGAGCCCTCTTCTGCGAAAAGGGATCTGACCCCGGGGTCGGATCCCTTTCCGACGGAAAGGGATCCGACCCCAGCCACGCCATCAACGCGGCGCCACGTACCCACCCGGCACGCCTTCCGGCGACAGCACCAGCTGCCACAGCTGCGCGTGCCGGCAGCGGAAGGTGGCCATCGACCCGGCCAGGTAGAAGCGCCACATGCGCCGGAAGTGCTCGTCGTAGTGCGCATCCAGCCGCGGCCACGCTGCTTCCACGTTGCGCCGCCATGCCTGCAGGGTCAGGTCGTAGTCGGTGCCGAAGTTGTGCCAGTCCTCCAGCACGAAACGGCCTTCGAACGCCTTGGTGATCTGCACCGCCGACGGCAGCATCGAGTTGGGGAAGATGTAGCGTGCAATCCATGGATCGGTGCGATGCCGTGAGACGTTGGTGCCGATGGTATGCAACAGCAGCAGGCCACGTGGCGACAGGCAGCGCTTGGCCACTTCGAAGAAACCGGCGTAGTTCTTGTCACCGACGTGCTCGAACATGCCGATCGAGAAGATCGCATCGAACGGTTCGTCCAGTTCACGGTAATCCTGCAGGCGGATCTCGATCGGCAGGCCAGCGCACAACTGCCGCGCGAACTCGGCCTGCTCCTGCGATATGGTCACGCCGACGCCGCTGACACCGTAGCGCTCGGCGGCGAACTTCAGGGCTTCGCCCCAACCGCAGCCAATGTCCAGCACGCGCTGGCCCGGGCGCAGGCCCAGCTTGCGGCAGACCAGGTCGAGCTTGGCCTCCTGCGCTGCATCAAGGTCATCGGCGTTGCGCCAATAGCCACAGCTGTAGACCAGGCGCTGGCCGAGCATGGCCTGGTAGAGATCATTGCCGAGGTCGTAATGGCGGCGACCGACTTCGTAACTGCCCTGCCCCGCCTGCAGGTTGAACAGGCGCGCCTTCAGCGCGTCTGCCACTTCGCGCCAGCCGTGCACCCGTTCATCCAGGTGCGCCTGCATCAGGTGGACGAGGAATTCATCCAGGACATTGGCATCCCACCACCCCTCCATGTAGCTCTCGCCCAGGCCGAGCGAGCCGTGGCCCATGACCCGCGCGAAAAAGCGCGGGTCATGCACCTGGATGTCCTGTGGCTGGGTGCCGCCGATGCGGACCCCGGCTTCGTGGAGCAGGCCGGCGACCCGCTCCTGCAACCCTGTATCCACGCCACCTCCTCGACTGCGGTCAACCGCGTGCGAACAGCTCCACGTAGTCCTTGGCCACGTGCGGCAACAGCACCGCTGCCGGTACATCGGCGGTCTGGGTGCCGTCCGAGTATGGACCCACCTGGTACGGCGGGAAAACAAAGCGCAGCGCGGTGATCTGCCCCTTGTCGTCGGTCAGTGGCTGGAACTGGCTGAAATTGTCGGCCTGCGGGCCGGTTCCGTCGGCGATCATGCGCGATGCGTTGCGCAGCGATTCCTGCAGCTGGGCCGGGTCCATGTCCTCGCCACTGAGGCGGGTGGCCACGCGTTCGCGCAACTGGTCGGCGACGAAATCGCTGATCGCCTTCCAGCCCTTGGCATCGGCCACAAGCTTTTCGGCGCTGAGCATCTGCTGCTGCTGCGGCAGCCACACGAAGCGCGCCACCAGCGGTTCGCCGTGGGCGCCACCCGTGTAGCGGCTGCCGTCGGCACTGACCACCACCAGCTGCGGGGTTTCAAGCAGCTTCTCGAAGCTCAGCGACAGCTCGTAGGGCATGGTCGGCTTGTCGTTGCCCAGCCCGTCCAGCGCCTGCTGCAGGTCGCTGCGCGCACTCGTGGCATAGCTCTGCAGCGCGCGGGCCAGGCCCGGATAACGGTCGATACCGGCCGGGTAGCTGATGCCCACCACTTCGCGCTCGTTGTTCTCGATCACGTCGCGCAGATCCAGCGGCGCTTCCGTGGCCGGCGTTTCGCCCGCGACCGTCGCCTCGGCGGCGGGCGCCGCGTCGGTCGCCGGTGCCGGCTCGCTTTCACGCTGGCAACCGGCCAGCAACAGCACGCCCACCACGCCGGCCAACACGCTGCCGTGCAATGGCCGGTTGTTTCCAATCTTCATCGGGATCCCCTGTTCATGTTTGTACATCATCGCCTGCCATGGCTGAAGCGTGACCCGCTGGCGTTCAGCCAACGAGCAGGTCGTGGTACTCCTCGTGGCGCTGCAGGAAGGCTTCGGCGTAGGAACATGCCGGCACCACCTTGTATTTCTGCTCGCGCGCGAAACGCAGTGCCACGCGGGTCAGCTCACCGGCGATGCCACGGCCGGCGATCGGCTCGGGCACCTCGGTATGGGTGATGACCATGCGCCTGCGCTTGATCTGGTAATCGAGCACCGCCAGCTGTCCGCGCACACGTGCGGTGAAGCGGTGGTTGGCCAGGTCGTGCTCGACCTCATAGGCCAGACCGGGGGGCGTGACCGAAGCCATGGAACTGTCTCCTGCGGCGACTGCGTGGATGGTGCGCAGCCGAGCGCCATGATCGCGTGAAGCCTGAACAGGGGCAAGTCCAGTCCATTCACGTCAGTTTTCGCCCTCAAGCTGGAGGCGGGCCGGCCGCTATCGCCTATGGAGGGGTACGGCCAGGCTGGCACGACCCTTGCGACCGTTGACCATGCGCACCACCGTGGAGGCTCCCATGCACGCCAGCAATTCCCATTCCGATACCGACCGCGCCCTGCTGGAGGGCCTGCTGCAACTGGCGGTGGAAGGGCAGACCGAGGATCAGGATTTCCAGCGCATCGGCGAGGAAGTGTTCGCCCGCCTGCTGGATACCTACGGCCAGCAGACCGCAGCCTGACCCGGCCGGGGCGGATCGGACCCGATCCGCCCCGCTACCCGCATCAACCGCCGCCGAGGCGGAAGGTCGGGTTGGAGAGTTCGCGCAGGAAGTGGGTGAAGATGCTCGGCTGCATGGCCAGCATGAAGATCACGCCAAACGCCGCACCTGCCAGGTGCGCGCTGTGGTTGATGCGGTCGCCACCGCGCCTGTCCATCCAGATGCTGTAGCCGACGTAGAACGCGGCATAGATGATCGCCGGTGCCGGGATGAAGAACACCAGGATGATCGACCACGGCTTGATCAGGATGAAGGCGAACAGCACCGCCGATACCGCCCCGGACGCCCCGAGGCTGAGGTAGTTCGGGTTCTTCTGGTTCTTCAGGTAGCTGGGCAGGATCGAGACCAGCAGCGCGCCGATGTAGAACGCCGGGTAGGTCAGGTAGCTGCCGGTCAGCTGCACCATCACGCTCTCGATGAATCCCCCGAAGAAGAACAGGGTGATCATGTTGAAGATCAGGTGCGACCAGTCGGCGTGGATGAAGCCATAGGTCACCAGCCGGTCGTACTGCCGGTGACGGTCGATGGCCGGCGGCCACAGGATCAGGCGGTCGGCCAGCTTGCGGTTGTTGAACGCCATCCACGACAGGATGGCGGTGATGGCGATCAACAGCAGATTGACGGGGGTCATGTCAGGCTCAGGCGGTACGGTAGTTGTCGACCATACGATAGCGTTTCGCGTACCAACCGAAGGCCAACGCCGCGACGAAGGCGAAGCCGGCGAAGAAGAACATCAGGAACGCCGCTTCGCTCAGGCCCGTGCCCGCGATCTGGTGGGTGACCGTGTCGTTGCGCACCGCTGCGTTGGACAGCAGCACCCACAGGTTGCCGATGGTGGTGGTCAGGTTCCAGAAGCTCATCACCACGCCCTTCATCGCCTGCGGTGCCTGGCTGTAGGCGAACTCCAGGCCGGTGGCCGAGACCAGCACCTCACCGAAGGTCAGCAGCGCGTACGGCAGCATCTGCCAGAAGATCGACATGGCGTTGCCGCCGTCCATCACCACCTGGATGCCACCCACCACGATCCAGGCCAGGCCACTGAAGGCGATGCCGGCGGTCATGCGGCGCAGCGCGGTCGGTTCGAAGCCGAAGCGGCGCAGGGCCGGATACAGCACCAGGTTGTTGAACGGAATCAGGATCATCACCAGCAGCGGGTTCAGCGCCTGCATCTGCGAGGCGGTGAACCAGCTTGGCATCTGCATCTGCTGGCCCTGCAGGACCCAGGTCGAGGCCTTCTGGTCGAACAGCGAGAAGAACGGCGTGGTCAGCGCGAAGATCACCAGCACGCGCAGTACCGAGCGCACGCCTTCCACGGCTTCGGCCGGATGCTGGCCACGGGCGCGGTCCAGCTGCAGCCAGGTGCCGCCACCGATGCCGGCAAGGATGGCCACCAGCGCCAGGCACAGGCAGATCACGATGCCCAGCGAACCGACCAGGCCGAACGAGGCCACCGCCAGCGCCAGGCCAAGCACGGCGATCACCAGGCCCGGACGGCCCTGGCCAGCCACGCGCGTGGTCAGCGCGGTACGCACCACGTTGGCGAACGAATGCGGGTCCTTCGGCGGCAGCGGCACCAGCACGTAGCGCCTGCGGCCCAGCCAGAACACGAAGGTAGCGATGAACATCAGGATGCCCGGGATGCCGAACGCCCACTGCGGGCCCCAGTTCTTCAGCACCAGCGGGATCAGCAGCGAGGCGAACAGCGAGCCGAAGTTGATGATCCAGTAGAAGGCGTCGAAGACGATCTTGGCCAGGTGCTTGTTGCTCTGGTCGAACTGGTCGCCCATGAACGAGGCCACCAGCGGCTTGATGCCGCCGGCACCGAGCGCGATCAGGCCCAGGCCGAGGAAGAAGCCCTCGCGGCTGTTCTCGAACAGCGCCAGGCACAGGTGGCCGGCGCAGTAGACCAGGCTGAACCAGAGGATGGTGTGGTACTTGCCGAAGAACCGGTCGGCCAGCCAGCCACCGAGCAGCGGGAAGAAATACACGCCGATCATGAAGCTGTGCATGATGTCCTTGGCTTCACCGGCACGGCCTTCGGCAGTGATTTCCTGCAGCAGCAGCGAGGTGATCAGGAACTGCACCAGGATGTTGCGCATCCCGTAGAAACTGAACCGCTCGCAGGCCTCATTGCCGATGATGTACGGAATCTGGCGCGGCATCTTTCCCTGGCCGGCGATGGGGGCGACTGCGTCGTGGCTCATCCTGTAAGGCATTCCTGCAAAGCGAAAGGCGCAAGGTTACCGGAACCGGGGCTTGCGAAGCACGCTGCAGGGCTGCATGACAACGGTGCCAATCCATGGCAGGCAGTGCAGGCCCTGCCGGAAGTCACGGCACCTGCACGACAAAAGCGTAAACTTATCGTTATGCGCCCCCTCGCCCACGCCCGCCTCCTGCTCAGCTGCCTTGCGCTGTTGCTGGCGTTGCAGGCGCAGGCACGACCACAGGCGCCGGCCGCCGTTGCCAGCGAGAGCGACCCCAGGCAGCTGACGGTCGCCGCGCTGGAGCTGCCCAGCCGCGATGACGCGCAATGGAAGCAGCGCCGCGAGCAGGTCGCACAGCTGCTGACCGAGCTGCAGCCGGACGTGATCTCGGTGCAGCAGGTGCTGCAGCAGCAGGGCCGCAACCCGGCCTGCTGGCTGGCCAGCCGGCTGCGCTACAGCTGCGACTTCGTTACCGCCGATCCGCCCAGCCAGCCGCTGCGGCATGGCAACGCCATGCTGACCCGGCTGCCGGTCAGCGAGGACGGCGTGACCCTGCTGCATCCTCCCGGCACCTTCAGCGCGGCCGGCATGATGCGGCTGAGGCTGGGCGAGGCGCTGGTCAACATCTATGTGGCGCGGCTGCGCCCGGACCCGGACGAGGCCAGCGCCCGCCAGCACCAGACCAGCGACCTGATGACCTGGATCGGCGCCACCGCCGAAGGCATGCCGAGCCTGATTGCCGGCGATTTCTCGGCCAGCACGGTGGAACTGGTGCGCAGCACGCCGGGGTTCCAGCCGGCCCGGCGCAATCCCGGCGGCCGTGCCGAGGCGCCGGCGGCCAGTGGGGGCGGCAGCAGCGGCCACGGCCTGGATGTGCTGTTCCAGGTCAAGCATTTCGGCGGCATCCGCCAGCAGCCGATCCTGCTGCCGGCCGACGGCGACCTGCCCGGCCTGCGTCTGGGTGTGATGGCGACCCTGCGCCTGCAGGGCGATACGGCCACTGCGGAATAGGTAGTGCCGACCGCTGGCCGGCTCCCCCGGTACTGCACGGTTGCCGGCCTGCGGCCGGCACTATCGAACGACTGCTGCAACAGAAAAGGCCGGGGTCTCCCCCGGCCTTCTCATGTCATCCCGTCACGCGATCAGGCGATCGCTTCCTGGTAACGGCGCTCGACTTCGTTCCAGTCGATGACGTTGAAGAACGCGCCGATGTATTCCGGGCGGCGGTTCTGGTACTTCAGGTAGTACGCGTGTTCCCACACGTCCAGGCCGAGGATGGGGGTGTTGCCTTCCATCAGCGGGCTGTCCTGGTTGCCGGTGCTCTCGACCACGACCTTCTTGTCCGGGGTCACGCTCAGCCACGCCCAGCCACTGCCGAAACGGGTCAGCGCGGCCTTGGTGAAGGCATCCTTGAACTTGTCGAAACCGCCCAGGTCCTTGTCGATGGCCTTGGCCACGTCGCCCACCGGGTTGCCGCCGGCATTGGGGGCCATCACGGTCCAGAACAGCGAGTGGTTGGCATGGCCACCACCGTTGTTGCGCACCGGGCCCTGCAGGTTCTCCGGCAGCGACTTGAGCTTCTTCACCAGCTCTTCGACCGGCAGGTCAGCGTACTCGGTGCCTTCCAGCGCCGCGTTGACGTTGTTGATGTAGGTCTGGTGATGCTTGGTGTGATGGATTTCCATCGTCGCCGCATCGATATGCGGTTCCAGCGCGTCGTAGGCGTAGGACAGCTTGGGCAGGGTGTAGGCCATGATGCATCTCCTGATTGCGAGGGCACCCGACGATGTCGGGCGGTGCGCGGTGAATGATGGGGACAGACCGCCAGATTACCAAGGGGGATGTAAAGGAAATTGCGTCCTGCCAGTGAGCACGACGGCAATTGTTACGCAGCAGTGACGCAGCGCGCTCCTCATGCACCGTGCAGCGCACAGGCGCTACAGTGCGTGTACTACCCTCGCCCGCCCCTGCCCATGCGCAACCCCCGGCTGCTGATCACCGCCATCGCCCTGCTGCTGCTCGGCCTGGTCGCCAACCATTTCCTGCAAAGGCCGCCAGCGCCGCAGTTCGCGCCCGACCTGCAGGGCACGCCTGTCGCGCGCGCGCCGGCCACCGCCTCGCCCGGCAAGGACAGCGGACTTCCCGCGTTCCTGCCCGCCGAAGCGCGCGCGACCATCGCCCTGATCCAGCGTGGCGGTCCATTCCCGCACCGCCAGGACGGCAGTACCTTCGGCAACCGCGAGCAGCAACTGCCGCAGCGCGCGCGCGGCTACTACCGCGAATACACCGTCGACACCCCTGGCGCGCGTACGCGTGGCACGCGCCGCATCGTCACCGGCGGCGATCCGCCGGAAGCGTGGTACTACACCGACGACCATTACGCGTCATTCCGCAGCTTCACCGTACCGGCCCAGGGAGCGCAGTGATGAGCCACGATGATTTCGGCCTTGGCCTGCATGACATCAACAACGCCGGCGTCTACGCCATCGACAGCGACGACATCGGCGCACTGGCCGCGGCGATGCGCGATGCCGGCCTGAAAGTGATCCGCATCGATCTGGAGGGCGTCGCGGACAAGCGCACCCTGCTCGCCCGTTTGGCCGCACAGCTGGATTTCCCGGCCGGTTTCGGCGGCAACTGGGATGCGCTGTCGGACAACCTGCGCGACCTGCAATGGCTGCCGGCCAATGGCTACGCGCTGTTCCTGGCCGACGTGGACGCGCTGCGCGCCGGTCCGCAGAAGGACTTCGACACCCTGCTGGACGTGATGGACGAGACCAGCCGTGACTGGGTCGGCCGCGACGTACCGTTCTGGGTGTTCCTGTCGCAGAGCGCGTAAGGTCACTGCCTTGGCCGGCATGCACTGACGCCTTGGCAGAGGCCAAAGCGCGGGCCGGCCAGCACGTCGGCGCGGCCCCCTGCCTAGCGGCTCCCGTTGTCTTCCTGCAGTTCCTTCTTGAACGGGATGTCCGGCGGCGGTCGTGCCACGGCCGGCTGGTCCTGCATGTTGGGGTTGGTCAGGCCACAGCCGCCACCGGCCTGCAGGATCGAAATGACGCAGGAGATCCTTGTGTTGGTGCCCGGCAATGGAATCTCCATCGCCTTGACGCCCTTGCGCACCCATTCGGCCAGCAGCGATTCCTGCGGCACCCAGTATTTGTCGAACGAGGTCGGCGTGTAGTCGTACGGCGGGCGCTTCAGCCAGGTGCCGGACTGCGCAATGCGCTCCTTGCTCCAGCCGTCGTTGGCACCGCCGGGCGCACCGCGCGCGGCATGGCCATCGCCCTCCTGGCCAGGCACGCGCACGCTGCCATCGGCATTGAACAGGCCGCTGCCCTTGCCGGCGGTACTGGCCTGGCGGGTACCGTTGCTGCTGCCGTCGCGGTTGCGGCTGGAAGACCCCCAGTCATCGCCCTTGGCAGGTGTCGCCCAGTTGCCTGGATCAGGCGCCGGGCGCGCTCCCGCGTTTGCGGGTGTGCTGCTGGATGCTGACGGACGCGCGCTGCTGCTCGCCTGCGTCGCGCTGCCCTGGGCCGCAGTCGCAGGCGTCGCCGTGGCACTGCCACTGGAGGATGCCGGCGCTGCCACCGGTGCCGAGGCCACTTCACGTTCCCGCACCTGCACGTCGCGGCCAGTGGGCGCGCGTACGGCGGGCTCACGCCCGGCCACCGCCGCCATCCGCACCTGCGGATCGGCCACGGCCTGCACTTCACGTTCGCGCACCTGCACGTCCTGCTGCGGCACGCGCACCTGCACTTCCGCGCTGCGCAGCAGGCGGGGAGCGACCGGCGCGTCGACCGTACTGACTTCGCGTTCGCGCACCTGGATGTCACGCACCTGCGGCGTGCGCACGGCCAGTTCCGGGGTACGCACCGGGCTTGGTGTCGGCGGCGCCTGCACCGGCTGCACGCTGCGCTCGCGCACGGCGGGTGTGCTGTCACGCGGCACGACGCTGACTTCGGTGCGCGGCACACTGACCGGCGGCACCACGAAATCTGTGCTGGCCTGCGCGACTTCGGTGGCCTGGACGGGCGAAGGCGGCGGCGCGGCCACCGGCGCCGGCTCGGCGTCGGCCGGCGGTGGTGGAACGCTGGCGGTCGGCGCGGATGCCGGGGATGAGGCGGTGGTTTCGGCAGCCACCGGACGTGGCGCAGGGGCCGAGGCAGCGCCCGCCTCCTGGCCCGGCGCAACCCGACCTGCCGCCGCAGCCGCAGCCGCAGCCGCTTCGGCGCCCGGCTGATCGCCACCGCCTTCCTGCGACGCGCGGCCGACGAACTCCACCTGCACGCGCTCGCCCTCGGTGCCCTCTTCGTCCGGCGCGCTGGTACGGATCACCGCCACCCACAGCAACAGCACGAAGAACAGCAGGTGCAGCAGTGCACTGACCAGTGCCGAGGTCCAGCGCATCCAGCGCTGGTCGCGCGGCGCGGCGTCCCAGTCCTGCCAGAACAATCGGCGCAGTGCCTGCCACGGCGACAGCCGCGGCGACTGGCCTGGCGGGCCCGGCAGCGGGCGCGGCAGGAAAACTGCGATCACCTCGCGGGCATGGAACGGCCGCGGCAGTGGCCCCAGCGAGCGCAGCCACAGCGCCCAGCCATAAGGCAGGCGCGTGGACTTCTCGAGGACGGCGCGGGGCTGCTGGCGCGCCAGCAGCAGATCAATGAGTTGCTCGGCCCGGGTCAGAGGCACGCGTCAGCGATCAGGCGACGTTGCCGCGCGGAATGTAAGGCGCGTGGCCGCTGTCATGATCGGTCGCGTCACGCACGGCGGTCACGCCCGGCACGCGGCCCATCAGGGTTTTTTCGATGCCCTGCTTGAGCGTCACATCGGCCATGCCGCAGCCCTGGCAGCCACCACCGAAGCGCAGCAGCACCACGCCGTCGGACGAGACTTCCTGCACGGCCACCTTGCCGCCATGCGAGGCCAGCTGCGGATTGACTTCGTTCTCCACCACCCAGTGCACGCGTTCGACCAGCGAGGCCGCATCACCCGGCGCTTCGCCCTTGATGCGCGGCGCCTTGATGGTCAGCTGCTGGGCACCGGCGGTGCCGGCGACGATGTCGATCTCGGCGCCATCGAGCCAGCCAACGCTGCCGGCGTCGACATAGAGGGTGAAACCATCGCAGTCCACCGCCCACTCGTCACCGAGCAGGTCGGTCGGTTCGGCGAATTCCAGCCGGGCATCGGCGCGCGGCGTACCGGGGTCGACCGCGCTCAGGCGCACGCCCATGCCGGGCACGCCCTCGCGTTCGATCAACTTGCGGAAATGGGTCTGGGCAGTGTCGGAGATCTGGATCATCAGGCTATTCTAGCCAAGTAAGCGTCAGCCGCTCATTCGGTTTATACACCGTCCGGCGCATTGTTCAGTCAACACGAGGTGGAGATTCCCATGGCCGACCTGATTCCACTGGCCCACGCCCGTTGCGTGCCGCGCAAAGGCAGCGACCACAAGCTCGGCGAGGCCCGCCTGGCCGAACTGCTGCCGCAGGTTCCCGGCTGGGAGCTGAGCGAGGGTGACCAGGCCCTGTCGCGTACCTTCCGCTTCAAGGATTACTACGCCACCATGGCCTTCGTGAACGCGCTGGCCTGGATCGCCCACCGCGAGGACCACCACCCGGACCTGGGCGTGCACTACGACCGCGCGGTCGTGCGCTTCTCCACCCACGATGTGGGCGGGCTGAGCGAGAACGACTTCATCTGCGCGGCCAAGACTTCGGCCCTGACGGAGCAACTGCCATGAACGTACGTTTGCTGAGCCTGTCCCTGATCGCTGCGACCGGCCTGGCCGGCTGTGGCGCGTCCGAACCGCCGTCACCGCCACCACCGCCGCCGACCGAAGTGGCCGCGGTGAAGACGCCGCCGCCGCAGTACCCGCTGGAACTGGCCTGCATGGGCGTGGGCGGCACCAGCACCTTCAAGGTGACCATCGGCACCGACGGCAAGCCGAGCGAGGTTGCGCTGTTGACCGGGGCCGGCAACCCGCAGCTGGACGAACTGGCCAAGACCGCCGTGCAGGGCTGGCAGTTCAAGGCCGCCACCCGTAACGGCCAACCGGTGCCGGCCACCATCCAGGTTCCTGTCAGCTTCAACCCGCCACAGCCGAAGCCGGACCAGTGCTTCGCCATCGAAGAACGCCTGCGCCGCGGCGGCTGATCGCGCACACCCCGACGGGGCCTGCCGACGCCCGCCTCGCCCTCGCCGCCCCGGCCCTGCCCGGGGCGGCTGTCTGTTGACCAGGATCGCGTGGGTTGATGCTGCAGATTCCCCCTGAAAACATCTGGATCGCACTGGCGGTCACGCTTGCCGCAGGCCTGGCCACCGCGATCGGCAGCCTGCTGGTGCTGTTCTCGCGCCGCCCCAGCCCGCGCCTGCTGGCGTTCGGCCTGGCCTTTGCCGGTGGCGCGATGGTCTATGTGTCGCTGTCGGAGATCCTCAACAAGTCCATTGCGTCGTTTGCACTGGCGTATGGCGAGCGCACCGGCTTCACCTACGGCACCCTGGCCTTCCTGCTGGGCGTGATCGTGATCGTACTGATCGACCACTTCATTCCCAATCCGCATGACAGCCTGGACAAACAGGACCCTGCGTTCCGCGAGAACAGCCGCGAGTACCTGAAGCGGGTCGCGCTGCTGACCTCGGTTGCGATCACCGCACACAATTTCCCGGAAGGGCTGGCGACCTTCTTTGCCACGCTGGAAAGCCCATCGGTGGGCATGCCACTGGCCTTCGCCATCGCCATCCACAACATTCCCGAGGGCATCGCGATCGCGGTGCCGGTGTACTTCGCCACCCAGAACAAGTTCTACGCGTTCAGTGCCAGCCTGCTGTCCGGCCTGGCCGAGCCCGTGGGCGCGGCGCTTGGCTACTGGCTGCTGTCAGGATCGCTGTCGCACGCCACGTTCGGCTGGGTGTTCGGCCTGATCGCCGGCGTGATGGTGTTCCTGGCGCTGGATGAGCTGCTGCCGGCGGCCAAGCGCTATGCCAAGGGCCACGAGACGGTTTACGGACTGGTGGCCGGCATGGGCACGCTGGCGATCAGCCTGGTGCTGTTCAAGTGGTGAGGGGTTGCCGGCTCGCCCTGTAGAGTCCAGCCATGCTCGACTGGCTTTCCGCGCGGCCCGACCGAGGCGCAGTCGAGCGTGACTCGACGCTACAGGAGATCCTTACTTCAGCCGGTCCAGCGCCTCGACCAGCTCATCCGCCAGCGGCGCGTTCAATACGTATGGGCTCTTGCCGTCATCCAGCGCGAACTCCAGCGAGGCCGCATGCAGGAACAGGCGCTTCAGCCCGATCTGCTCACGAAGCCGCTTGTTGACCGCTGGATCGCCGTATTTGTCGTCACCGGCCACTGGATGCCCCAGATGCTGGGCGTGCACGCGGATCTGGTGGGTACGGCCGGTCTCGATGCGGACTTCGCAGTACGAATGGCCACCGCGGCGTTCCAGCACCCGGAAGTGGCTGATCGATTCCTTGCCGATCGCATTGACCTGCACATGGCGCTCGCCGCCCTGGCGCAGGCCCACGTGCAGCGGTGCGTCGACCGTCATCACGCCGTCGGGCATGCGCCCGGCCAGCAGGGTCAGGTAGCGCTTGCGGATGCCGGCGCCGTGGTCTTCACGCAGCAAGGCCTGCAGTTCGCTCAGCGCCGAGCGCTTCTTGGCCACGATCAGCAGGCCCGAGGTGTCGCGATCCAACCGGTGGACCAGCTCCAGGGTCTGCCCCGGGCGCAGCGCGCGCAGGGTCTCGATGGCGCCGAAGCTGATGCCGCTGCCGCCGTGGCTGGCCACGCCGGTCGGCTTGTTCAGGGCCAGCAGGCGGGCGTCCTCGAAGACGATGGCCTGCTCCAGGCGGCGCATGAACGCCTCCGGCGGACCGGCCTTGTCTCCTTCCTCAGTGAGACGGACCGGCGGCACGCGCACCTCGTCACCGGCCTCGAGCTTGCGTTCGGCCTTGGCGCGGCCACCGTTCACCCGAACCTGGCCACTGCGCACCAGCTTGTAGACCAAGCTGCGCGGGGCGCCCTTCAGCTGGCCGAGCAGGAAGTTGTCCAGGCGCTGGCCGGCGCGGTCGGCGGGAACGGTGATCATGCGCACGGAAGGCTTGTCGCCAGCGGGTTTGGTGGGGTCTTGGGCGGTCATCAGGCTGTTTATTCTGTTACACTCGGGGGGCGAGATAAGGGATTGATTTCGTTGGAAGTTACTCAGGGCCAGAAGCCCAGCTTCCGACGAATCCGGCACAGTGCGCGACCACCGCCCGCGGGGCGGCCATGTTAGCGGCTCACCGGCCTTCCCGGCCATCGCCGGATGCCTGACACGCAACCGTGCTGAACATGTCCCGCGTGGCGCTCCAGCCTGGCTGACAGCTGCCTGCGGCCTGTAACACCCCAAAACCCATAAGAGTGAAGCGCTCCCGCGGCCTGCCGTGGTGTCGTAGCGCTGGAAACCCAAGCCGCCCTCCCCGCGCTTGCGCGAATGGGCGGCGAACCGTGTCCAGAGGCGAAACCCCATGGCGTTCCGCGCGGTAGCCGCTTGCGAGGAACGCAACAATGAAGCGAATGCTGATCAACGCCACGCAGGCTGAAGAGCTGCGTGTTGCCATCGTGGATGGCCAGTCGTTGTATGACATCGACATCGAACAGCCGTCGAAGGAACAGAAGAAGTCCAACATCTACAAGGGCCGGATCTTCCGCATCGAGCCCTCGCTGGAAGCCGCCTTCGTCGAGTACGGCGGTGGCCGCCATGGCTTCCTGCCGCTGAAGGAAATCTCCCGCGACTACTTCCAGGCCGGTGTCGACCACAACAAGGCCGGCATCCGCGAGCTGCTGAAGGAAGGCCAGGAGATCGTCGTCCAGGTCGACAAGGAAGAGCGTGGCAACAAGGGCGCCGCCCTGACCACGTTCATCTCGCTGGCCGGCCGCTACATGGTGCTGATGCCGAACTCGCCCAGCGCCGGCGGCGTTTCCCGTCGCATCGAGGGCGAAGACCGGGCCGCGCTGAAGGACGCCCTGGACAAGCTGAACATTCCCGACGACATGGGCGTGATCATCCGTACCGCCGGCGTCGGCCGCGATGCGGAAGAGCTGCAGTGGGACCTGGACTACCTGCTCAATGTCTGGCGAGCCATCGCCGAAGCCGCACTGAGCAAGCCGGCTCCGTTCCTGATCTACCAGGAATCGCGCCTGATCGTGCGCGCCCTGCGTGACTACCTGCGCGCCGACATCGGCGAGATCCTGGTAGACACCGAGGAGATGTACGAGCACGCCCGCGAGTTCATGCAGCAGGTGATGCCGCAGACCCTGCGCAAGCTCAAGCATTACAAGGACGACATCCCGCTGTTCAACCGCTTCCAGATCGAGTCGCAGATCGAGGGCGCCTACGAGCGCAACGTGCGCCTGCCGTCGGGCGGCTCGATCGTGGTCGACCAGACCGAAGCGCTGACCGCGGTCGACGTCAATTCCTCGCGCGCCACCAAGGGCAGCGACATCGAGGACACCGCGTTCCAGACCAACCTGGAAGCGGCCGAGGAAGTGGCCCGCCAGCTGCGCCTGCGCGACCTGGGCGGCCTGGTGGTGATCGACTTCATCGACATGGCCTCCAACAAGCACCAGCGCGAGGTCGAGAACCGCCTGGCCAACGCGCTGAAGTACGACCGTGCGCGCGTCCAGGTTGGCCGCATCTCGCGCTTCGGCCTGCTGGAAATGAGCCGCCAGCGCCTGCGCCCGAGCCTGGGTGAATCCAGCCAGATCGTCTGCCCGCGTTGCGACGGCCACGGCCGCATGCGCAGCGTCGAGTCGCTGTCGCTGTCGATCATCCGCGTTGCCGAAGAGCATGCGATGAAGGAAAACACCGGGCAGGTGCTGGTCCAGGCGCCGGTGGAGATCGCCAATTACCTGCTGAACGAAAAGCGCAGTGCCCTGCGCGAGATCGAGCAGCGCCACGAGGCGCCGATCGTGATCGTCGCCGACGAGCAGCTGCACACCCCGCACTACACCGTCACCCGCCTGCGCGAGAACGAGCTGGGTGAAGAGAGCAACAAGCCCAGTTACCAGCGCGGTACCCCGCGCAAGCTGCCGGTGCATGCCCTGACCAAGGGCCAGCTGAACATCCCGCCGCCGGCGGTGACCCAGGTCAAGCACACCTCCCCTGCCCCGGTGCGCGAGGAAGTGGAGCCGGCCGCAGCGGCACCGGCCCCGGTCGTGGCAGCGCCGGTTGCAGCGGCCCCGAGCGGCGGCGTGATCGGTTGGCTCAAGCGCGTGTTCGGTGGCGAACCGGCGCCGGCGCCGGCACCGGCGGCTCCTGTTGCCCGCCAGCAGCAGGACGGCGGCCGCAAGGACCGCAACAAGGATCGCAACAAGGACCGCAAGGATCGCCGCGACGACAACCGTGGCAACGGCAACGCTCAGCAGCAGAAGGATGGCGGCAACCGCAAGGAGCGCGGTGAGCAGCGCAAAGACGGCCGCAACGGCAACAACGGCAATGCCCAGCAGCAGCCGCAGCAGGGCAGGCAGAAGGAGCCGCAGCAGAAGGACGGCCAGCAGCCGCAGCAGCAGAACAAGCCGCGCAACGAGCAGCAGGGCCAGAACCAGAACCAGCAGCAGCCGAAGCTGAAGCAGCCCAAGCAGCCGCGCCAGCCGCAGGACGGTGACAAGCCGGCCGAGAAGCCGCAGCGCAGCACCGCCGAGGCACCGGCCGAGGCCGTGACCGCGGCTGCCGCCGTGGCCGCCACGGCGGTCGCCGCCAATGGGGTGACCGCTCAGGAAGCCACTGCGCCGGTGGCGCCGGTTGCGCCGGCCGCCTCCGCTCCGGCGGAAGCCACTGCACCGGCCGACACCACTGCCAACGCCGGCAACGAGGCCGAGGCGATTGCCGTGACCGGTGAAGAGGCTGCTGTCGACGCCAACGGCGAGCAGGCCGGTGAAGGCGCGACCCGCCGCCGCCGTGGCCGTCGTGGTGGCCGTCGCCGCCGTCGTGGTGGCGCCGAGAACGCTGCCGGCAGCGATGGCCTGGGCGATGATCAGGACGACGCGGACGACAGTGATGACACCGATGCCGCTGATGTCGCCGAGCAGAGCAACGACAGCGTCGCCGGGACCACTCCGGTCGCGGCCGCGCAGCCGGCCCGTCCGCAACCGGAATTCGATTTCGATGACGAAGTCGAACCGACCGCTGCCGAATCCGGAAAGCCGGTCCGTGCCGCCGCCGCTGTTGTCGCCGCGCCGGTCGCGGTGGTGAGCAGCACCGTGGTCGATGCCGCTGCACCGGTGGTGGCCGAGGTACAGGCCCCGATCAATACCGTGGCCAAGGCCGAACCGGCATCTTCGCCGGTGCAGACCAGCATGCTCGATGCCATCGACGCGGCGACCCCGGCCCAGCCGGTGGTGGCTGCAGCACCGGCGGTCGAAGCCAAGCCGGTCGTGGTTGAGGCTGCCCCGGCCGTTGAAGCCACTCCGGTGGTCGAAGTGAAGCCGGTCGTGGAATCGAAGCCAGAAATCGCTGAAGCCGCTCCGGCGGTCGAAGCCGAGCCGCTGGCCGTTGAGGCCGCCCCGGTGGTGGAGGCCGCTCCCGCGGTTGAAGCCAAGCCGGTTGTCAAGACCGCACCGGTCGCCGAACAGCCCGTCGCTCCGGTGGCAGTTGAAGCCGCACCGGTGGAAGCTGCGGCCCCGGTCGCCGATGCGGTGGTGACGCCGTCGATCGATCCGGCCGCCGATGGTCACACCGATGCCGCCGCCCAGGCGGCCGAAGCCAAGGCCGACGAAGAAGACGAAGACGCCGCCAAGCGCACGCCGCCGGCGAACTGATCGCGATCTGGTCGCGTGAAAAGGAACGGCGGGGATCGATGATCCCCGCCGTTTCTGCTTGTGCGCCGGGCGCGTGCAGCGCTCTGGTAGAGGCCAACCTTGGTTGGCGCCGTTGTTCGAGCGAACGCGGACACGTCCGTGCCAACCAAGGTTGGCACCTACCAGGACATCAGCGCGTCGGCGCGAACTGCAACCGGGTCCACACGCCGTAGTGGTCCGAGGCCCAGCGACCGCTGTCATCTGGCTGGTCGAACAGGAGCTTCGCTTCGCGCGCGACCATCCGGTCCTGCTGGAAGAAGATGTGGTCGATACGCGAAGGTGCCTGGTAATAGTGCCGGTTCAAGGTGCTGACCCCGGCCAGGTCGGTGTTGACGTGCACGCTGCCATAGCTGTCGCCGTAATGGCTGCGCAGCTCGCTCAGGTCACCTGCGTCCACCAGCGCATTGAAGTCGCCCGCGATCACCACCGGCGCGCCGGCCGAGGTAGCGGTGATGAAGCGCAGCAGGTCCTCGACCTGGGTACGGCGGATGCGCTGACCACTCTCGTCGTTGCGCTCGTTGAGATGCGTGGCGTAGACGTTCACCGGCGTGCCGTCGACGTCGATGCGCAGGTGGGCCACCGTGCGGTAGTCGTCCAATGGCAGCAGCAGATGGTCCCCCTGGGCGAGGATCGGCCGCCGGGTCAGCAACGCATTGCCGTAACGCTTCGGCGCACCCACCGGATCGGTGGACACGAATACGTACTTGTAGCCGAGTTGGCTGGCCAGCCACTGCGCCTGGTTGCGCACGTTGCGGCGCTGGATCACCTCCTGCAGCGCGATGGCATCGGGCTGCAGGCGCTTGAGTTCGGCCAGGATGGTACGGCGGCGGCTTGGCCAGTCTTCGCGGTCATGATGGAGGTTGAAGGTGACCATGCTCATGCCTGGCGCGCTGGCGATGTCCACCGCTGGCGATGCGACCTGCGGCACCGCCGCCAGCGTCAGCCCTGGCAATGCCAATGCAATGGCCAGCCCCAGGGCGCGCACCGTCGCACGCGCTCCCTCCCCTTGTTGCTTCATCGTTACTGCCCCTTGCGCTCGGCGCGGCGCACCGCGCCCGGTACATCGATCTCGACCCGTGCCGGCAACTGGTGCACGTGCAGTTCCTTGTTGATCCATTCGGCCGCTTCGCCGTTGATGGTCGCCTCGCCCGGATCACCGGCGTACGGCCACGGCAACACCACGCCACCGACCGGTGGCACCAGGCCCGGCTGCACCTCCAGCACCAGCTGCTTGTCGCTGCGCTGCAGGCGGTAATTGAGCTGGCCCTGCGGCGTGCGAAGGCCCTGCACGGCGATGCCCTCGCCCTGCAGCCAGGCCGTCGGGATGCCGGCGGCCAACACCAGTGCATCGTCCATGTCACGACTGTAGGCGAACATGTCCAGGGCCGAGCGCACGAAGTCCGAGGCGACCCAGGCATGCGGCAGGTCACCGACGAAGAACGGCTTGCGCGGCGTGCGCGAGACCACTTCGGCCCACTGGTTCCAGGCCTGCGGCGCACGGTCCTTGAAGAAGAACTCGGTCGCCTGCCAGGCGCGATCGCGCCAGCCCAGGCGAACGAAGGCGGCCACGTTGCGCCATTCGTACGGCGTGTAGTCCTTCCACTCGCGCTTGCCATCGCGGCGGGCCACGAATTCCTTCCAGTAGCGCTCGAAGGTCGCCTCCAACGCCTGCTGAGGCAGCCGGCCCTGCTCGCCGCCCGGCGCCAGCGCGATGGTGGTCGAGGTCGCGTCGAAATCGCCCAGCTCGGCCGAGCCCGGCAGGTAGTCGATGTTGTGCTGCTGCATCGCCGACAGCAGTGACGCCTGCAGGTCATCACGGAACTGGTCACGCGACTCGGCGATCTGCATCGCTTCGACCTTGCCCAGCTGGGCCGCCAGCGATGCTGCGTCCTTGTAGCCGCGCAACGCCCAGAAATTATCCCAGTACGAATGCATCGGCTTGGCCGAATAGCCTTCGTGGCTGATCGAGGCCGGCATCATCCCGTAGAACGCCGGATTGCGCGCACGGTTCTCTTCGGTACGCTCGCTGGCACGCAGCTGCTCCATGTAGCTGTAGGCGCCCTGCACGTGCGGCCACATCAGCTCGGCGAAGGTGCTGTCGCCGGTATAGCGCCCATATTCGGCGATGCTGTAGATCAGCTCACCGTGGCTGTCGTTCTCCGGTACCGGGTCGCTGCCGCGCGCATCGACACAGCACGGCACCTTGCCGTTCTCGAACTGGTAAGGCGCATACCAGTTGATGTAGTCACGCACGGCATCGCTGCGCCCCATGCGCAGCAGGCCTTCGGAAATCATCGCGCCGTCGCGGATCCAGCTGCGCGCGTACGAGCGCGTGCCCGGCTGCAGGCGCGGGCCGACCCGGGAGATCAGCATGTGCGCCACGGCGGTGCGCAGGGTGTCGACCAGGGCCTGGCCTGCCGCCGGCACCTGCAGCGAGACCACGCCCAGCGCGTGCCGCCACTGTTCGGCCACCTGCGCCTGCGCCTTGGCCACGTCCAGCGCCTGCGGCGCCCAGCTCCCGGTCTGCGGCAGCACCACTGCCACTTCGCGGCTCTGCCCGGGTTCCAGCTTGATCGTATACAGCAGCGCACCGGACGCCATGCCGGTACTGTCCTTCACTGCCGTAGTGGCCGGATACTTTCCGGACGCAAGATGCATCGCATCGAGCTTGCCATCGAACGTGCTGGCGAAACGGGCATCGGGCACCTGCAGTGGATAGATGCGCGGCTCGCCGTTGATGCGTACCAGCTGTTCGCCCACGTCCAGCGCATCGATGCGGCTGAAGCCGCCGACGGTGTTGAGGAACTGGGTCGGCGGGTTGACCTGCCAGGGGCGGATCGCCAGCGCCAGGGTGTACTCGTGCGCCACCTTGTCCGGATTGCTCAGCCGATAGCGGCCGATCAACTGCGCGCGCTCCGGCGTGCCCTGCACGAAGCTGGTCACCGCCAGGCCGGCCTTCTCGTGCACCCAGTCGACGTTGGCGATCGGAAGATAGTGGTCCTGCAGCGACTGGGTAGTGGCCACCTTCGACCAGTCCAGCAGCTTGCCGTCGAGGCGGATGAACGGCTCGATGCTGAAGCTGCCCTTGGCCGGCTCCAGCGCACCGTCCTCGCTGATCAGCGCCTGTTCCTGGCCGCCATCGAGGCCGAGCAGGGTCCAGTACGGCTGTTCGCCCACATACGCACGCGGCAGCGAACCGCGCGGCAGGTCGGCCGCCACCGAGGACAGGAAGGCGTTCGGCGTGGCGGCGAACGCCAGCGGCTTGAGCGTGATGTCACGGATGCCATAGCGCCAGTTCGGGCCATCGAGCAGATCGAAACGCACGTAGCGTGCGTCGGTGTCCGGCAGCGCCAGCCAGTCGCGGCCACCCGCACCGCCGGTCACCTCGCGCACAGTGCGCCAGTCCCGGCCATCTTCGGACGTCCGCACGGTGTAACGATTGGCTTCCAGGTTCGGCAGCCAGTCGATCACCGCACCGCCGATCTCGCGGCTCTTGTGCAGGTCCAGGCTGATGGTCTGCTGCTTGACCCCGCCGCTGATCCAGAACGTATCGCCCTTGCCATCGATCATGCGGTCCTGCAGCGCGGTGGCGGTATCGGCGATGACCGATGGCACCAGTGCCGAATCATCCTGCGGTGGCAGGCCCTGCAGGGTCAGCTTGTCGAAGCACACCGTGCCGCGGCCACCGACCTTGCTGTAGATCGTGAACTCGACCGCGGCGCTGCGCGCCATCTCCTTCTCGGGCGACGGCCCCCACGCCTTGTCGATCTGGCGACGCCGGTATTCGACCGGTGTCCACGCCTTGGGGAAGCTGTAGCCCGGGCGGTTGACCCACCAGACGTTGTCGCCGCTGGCATCGATCAGCTTGAACTGCAGGTCGTTGGCCGGCGAATCACCACGCAGCTGGAAGCCGAAACGGTAGTTGACCGGGTAGTCGATGTTCAGCGCGCGGCGGATGCCGACGTAGCCGGAGACCTTGTGGAAATCATAGTCCAGGCACAGGGCACGGCCGCCGCCGGCGCCGCTGACCGGCCGCAGCGAACCACTGACCTGGTCGGACAGCACCAGTTTCCAGGCGCCGATATCGTCGAAGTCGTCCAGCACCTTCGGCGCCGGCAGTGCCGGTGGTGCGGCGATCGCCAGGGAGGTCCACAACAGTCCCAGTCCAACGGCGATCGCTCGCTTCATCCCTTGACGCTCCCCAGCAACAGACCTTGGATGTAGTACCGCTGCAGCACCAGGAACAGCGCCAGCACCGGAACCACGGTGACCACCGCGCCAGCCATCATCATTTCCACGTCCATGATGTGTTCGCGCGAGAGGGTGGCCAGCGCCACCGGCAAAGTGTAGTGCTCCTGGTCGGTCAACACGATCAGCGGCCACATGAAATCGTTCCATGCGCCCATGAAGGTGAAGATCGCCAGGGTCACCAGCACCGGCTTGAGCATCGGCAGCACGATCTGGAAGAAGATGCGCAGCTCCCCTGCCCCGTCGATGCGCGCCGCTTCCAGCAGTTCGTCCGGGATCGAACGTGCGTACTGGCGTACCAGGAAGATGCCGAACACGCTGGCCAGCGCCGGCACGATCACGCCGCCGAAGCTGTTGACCAGCCCCAGCTGCTTCATCAGCAGGAACAGTGGCAGCATCGCCACCTGCGCTGGAATCACCAGCGCCGCCATCAGTACCTGGAACAGGCGCTCGCGGCCGACGAAGTTGAGCTTGGCGAAAGCGTAACCGGCCATGGTGTTGAGCAGCAGCGAGCCGATCGTGATGCCCAGCGACACCAGCAGGCTGTTGGCGAAGTTGCCGCCCATGCCGGTGCGCGCGAACAGTTCATGGTAGTTGTGCGTGGTGATGCTCGAAGGCAGCAGCGGCGGCGGGAAATGGCTGGCCTCGCCCTGCGGCATGAACGAGACCGAGACCATCCACAGCAGCGGTGCCAGGCTGACCAGGGCCAGCACCAGCAACGCACCATTGATCATCCACGGGTACCAGCGCGACTGGCCGATTTCACGACTCATACCAACTGCCTCTTGCGGCCGAAACGCAGCATCACGGTGGTCACCGCCAGGATGATCAGGAACAGCAGGAACGCCACGGCGGAGGCGCGTCCCAGGTTCCACCACTTGAAGCCTTCCTCGAACATGAAATACAGCACGCTGACGGTGCTCTGCAGTGGGTCGCCGCGGGTCATCACGTAGGGTTCGGCGAACAGCTGGAAGTAGCCGGACACGGTAATCACCCCGACCACCAGCAGCACCGGGCCGAGCATCGGCAGGGTGATGTGCAGGAACTGCTTCCAGCGCGAGGCACCATCGATGCGCGCCGCTTCGTACAGGTCATGCGGGATCGCCTGCAGGCCGGCCAGGAAGATCACCATGTTGTAGCCGAAGTTCTTCCACACCGCGAACAGCATGATGGTCGGCATCGCCCAGTTGGGATCACCCAGCCAGTCGATCGGGCTGATGCCCAGATGGCCCAGGCCGTAGTTCACCAGGCCATAGCTGGTATGGAACAGGTAGCGCCAGATCACCGCCACCGCCACCAGCGTGGTCACCACCGGCGCGAACAGTGCCGTGCGGAACAGGGCCTTGAAGCGCGCGGCCGGTGCATTGAGCAGCATCGCCGCGCCCAACGACACGCCGATCGACAACGGCACGCCGATCAGCACGAAGTAGGTGGTGTTCCACAGCGACTTCCAGAACATCGGCGTCTGCAGCAGGTCGATGTAGTTGCCCAGGCCGACGAAGCGCAGGTTGCTGCTATCGGCCAGTGCATAGAGGTCGAAGTCGGTCACGCTCAGTGCAAGCGCCGAGGCGACCGGCAGGCCGAAGAACACGCCCAGCACGATCAGCGAGGGGCCGGCGAAGATCCAGCCGGCCAGCGAAGTACGTTTCATTGCGCGCTCCCGGCGGCCACGGCGCTGCTCGATTGCGGCGACGGCGCGCGCTCCTGCAGGCGTTGTTGTTCATGCATCCAGCGGCGCTTGGCCAGCACCTTGTCCACGCGCTGGTCCAGCTCTTCCACGGCCTTGTCCTGCGGCAGGCCACCGCGCACCACCTTCTCGGTGACGATGCGCATTTCCTGCACGATGCGCTCCCATTCGAGCACCTTCGGCGTCGGCCTGACCCGCTCCAGCTGATCGCGGAACGCGGCCGCCAGCGGGTCATTGGCCAGCGACGGCGTGTTCCACGCACTGCGGCGCGGCGGCAGGTCGCCAATGATCGAATGGAAGCGTGCCTGGATTTCCGGCCGCGACAGGAATTCGATCAGCTTCCAGGACGCCTCCTTCTGCTGCGACTTGCGGAAGATCACCAGGCTGGTACCACCGGCGATGCCCGCGCCCGGACCGTCCGGCCCCGGCAGCGCGGCGGTGCCCCACTGCCCTTCCAGTTCCTTCGGCTGCAGCTTCTTGAACTCGCGGATGTTCCAGGGGCCGGAGATGTAGAACACGTTGAAGCCGCGGAAGAATTCGTCCCAGACATTGGAGATCTGCGTCTCGGACATCTTCGGCGCCCAGCCCTGCTCGAACATGTTGGCGTAGAAGCCCAGCGTGCGGCGGAACCCCGGGCTGGAGAAATTGCCCCGGGTGTCGTCGTCACGCAGCAGCGGGTCGGGCTGCTGCAAGGCCAGCGACAGCTGCTGCTCGAACTCGTTGATCGGCATCAGCACCGCGTAGCGGCTCGGGCCCTGCATGCGCTTGATCGCCGCCATCTGCTCTTCCCATTCCTGCCACGTACGCGGCGGGTGGTCGTAGCCGGCCTTGGCCAGCAGGTCCTTGCGGTAGTAGATCAGGCGCGTATCGACGTACCACGGCACGCCGACCAGCCCGCCGTGGATCACGTTGGTATCCCAGATGCCCTGGAAGTAGTCCTTCGGGTCGACCACGGTGGAGCGCTGCACGAACGGCTGCAGCGGGGTCAGCGCGTCGAGTTCGGCGAACTCCGGCACCCAGGTGTTGCCAAGCTGGCACACGTCCGGCAGGCCGTCGGCGGCGAACGCGGTCAGCAGCTTCTCATGCGCGGCGGTCCACGGGATGTTCTGCACATCCACCTTGATGCCGGGGTTTTCGGCCTCGAATTCGTGGATCAGCTCGCTGACCACCTCGGCTTCGCGGCCCATCGCCCAGAAGCGCACGGTGGTGGTGCCCGGTTCGGTACGGGCGCAGCCGGCCACGGCCAACGCGGCCAGGGCAGGCAGCGCCCAGCGGCGCAGGCGGTCGATCCAGTTCGGCATCGGGCTACTTGCCCTGGCCTGTGGTGCGGTTGGCATTGTTCTTCTGTTCCTGCGCGGCAGCCGCGCGTGATTCGGCGATACCCACCGCGCGTGCTGCCGCGGCCTTTTCGTCTTTCTGCAGTTCCAGCGGCTGGAACGACCCTTCCGGCGCCAGCCAGCCGCCACTGAACCCGGCCCGCTCCAGGCCCTTGCGGATGTACGGGTTCTTCTTCATCACTTCCCAGACGAAGTCATCGCGGTAGTTGGCGATCATGGTCAGGATCGGGCCCTGGTCGATGGCGATGTAGTCGCTGGCGACCCAGCCGCGATCGGGAACCAGACGACCGGTCTTGATCGGGATGTCGTAGTTGAAGCTGGGGTTGAACGAATCCAGGAAGCCGTAGCTGGAATAGATGTAGTCGCCAAAGCGCTTGTGCATCTCCAGCGTGGCCGGGATCACCTGCTCGGGGGCGAACACCACCGAGGCGATCGCAGCGGTCGGGGCGATGGTGCCATCATCAAAGTTCTCGCGCAGGCCGGCGCCGCGCGAGGAGTAGTGGCGGAACTGGCGCTGCTCGCCGCGGTACTCCTGCGTGGTGTTCTGCGGACCATCGCTGGCGGTCAGGCCCCACACGTTCTCGCCATACTCCTTCCACTGCATCGGGTTGGCGATGGCATATTCGCGCTGGGCCAGCGCGGCCGACCGGCTGTTGAGGAAATAGGTGCTGCCGCGCTCGCGCATGTAAGCGTCCTGGATGTCGCGGAAGTCGATCCAGACGTGGCTGTACTGGTGGCCGAACAGCGGGCCGAAGGACAGGTATTCCTGGCCCTGGTAGACGCCCCAGTCGTTGTCGTAGGTACGCGTCCACACCGTCCACGCGTCCGGGCTGACCGGGTGCGTCGGCGAGCCCAGGGCGAGGATGTACACCATCATCGCCTCGTTGTAGCCCATCCAGTCGTGGTCGATGAAACCGCTCTCCGGGAACCAGCCCATCGAGATCAGCGGTGCACGCTGCTGCAGCCACGGCCAGTCGACCTTCTTGTACAACGTATCGGCGATCTGGCGGATTTCCTTCTCGCGCGGATCATCACCGTCGTAGTACGACTGCGCGAACAGCACGCCCATCATCAGCAGCGCGGTATCCACCGATGACAGCTCGACCCAGCTGTCGTAGCGACGGCCTTCCTGCATGTCCAGGAAGTGGTAGTAGAAGCCCTTGTAACCGGCCTTGCCGGTGCGCTGCGGGCCCATCGGCACGTCGCGGAAGAACTTCAGCGTGGTCAGCGTGCGGTCGATCGCCTGGTTGCGGCTGACCCAGCCGTTCTCGATGCCGATCGGATAGGCGGTCAGCGCGAAGCCGACCGAGGCGATGCTGGCGAACGGCCGCGACGGGTAGCGGTCCGGGGTCAGCCCGTTGACCTCGTTGGTGGTGTCCCAGAAGAACTGGAAGGTGCGGCGCTCGATGTCATCGAACAGCGGCGGCAGCTCAGGCTTCATGGGCCGCGGCGGTGCATCGGCCTCGATCAGGATCACCGGCGGGCGCGGTTTGGCAGGTTCCTGCTGGGCCGGCTGGCAGGCGGCCACGGCCAGGCTCAGCGCTGCGGCGGACAACAGATGGCGTGCCTGCATGGCGCGGTTCCTCCGGTGGTCTGATCGATGGGAAAGCATACCGTCCAATGATCTGAAATCGTTTACAAGGTGTGTGCTTAAAAAAACCACGAAAAACGTGGCCTGACACCGCGATCATTGCCCACGCCGCTGCCCCCTGGCCGGCAGCGGCGTGGGCAATGGACCGGCACGGGGCCGGCCATTGCCGTTTTCACCGATGCCGCCAGCGAGCCGGCGGCATCGGGTCATGCATCAACGCCCGGGCTTAGAAGCGGAAGCCCACTTCGGCCTTGACCTGGCGCGGCGTACCGACGATGTCGCCGGTCTCGTTGTAGCTGGCCTGCAGCTTGCCGTTGGTCTTGACGTAGTTGTAGGTGGAGAAGTTGTCGAAGTTGAACACGTTGATGATGTCCAGGCGGGCGTACAGCTCAGTGTTGCCCGGCATCTTGAACGTCTTCGTCGCCTGCAGGTCGACCGAACGGTAGCCGAAGATCTTGCCGCCCACCAGGAACTTGCCGGTTGCGTTGGGCACGGCCGCCTGCGGAGTCGGCAGCGTGTAGCCGCTGGCCTGCATCACCGGGTACCAGTCGTTGACGGCGGTCGGGGTGGCCAGGGTGATCTTGCCGCCGAAGGTGATGCCCCAGAAGCCCGCGTACGAACCGGTCACCACCAGGCGGTGGCGCGGCGCGCCGTTGGAACGGATGGTCGGGTAATCACCGATCAGACCGCGATCAAAGGCGTACTTCTCGTTGATGTCACGGTTGTGGCGCGCGGTGGTCCAGGTATAGGCGATCGAGGTGCCCCAACCGCTTTCCTTGGTGAACGGCTTCTGTGCCGACAGCAGGACCTGGGTGGCACGGGTCTTGATGCCCTGCTGGCCGATGATCAGGCTGCCGAAGCCCGGCACGTTGCAGCTCCAGGCCTGGCTCAGGCCCGGGGAGGTGCCACCACACAGGCGCGGATCATCGAAGAACTGGCCGGTCGGGTAGCGGTTGCCCAGGGTGAAGGCGAAGCCGTCGTAGCTCAGGGTTCGAGCGATGGTGGCGTCGGTCAGCCAGTCGCCGATCTGGTTGCTCATGCCCAGGCTGAACTGATCCGAGTACGGCGCCTTCAGCTTGTTGTTCAGCAGGTCCACTTCCAGGCCGGCATTGCTGGTCGCGCCGACCAGTGCCTGCAGGTTGCCGATGCCGTTGAGCAGGTTCGGGTTCCAGTCATAGCAGGCGGCCTGGCCGTTGATGCAGGCGCCGGTGGCCGGGTTGCGGAAGTAGATGGTCGGCTGCGGCAGGGCCAGCTTGGTGGTTTCCAGCTGCAGGTTGTCGAACAGGTCACGGTCGTAGGAACGGCCGGCACCACCGTGGATCACGTGCTGCTCGTCGGCATTGATGTCATACGAGAAGCCCAGGCGCGGCTGCCAGGCATCCTTGAATGCCTTGCGGTTGTGACCGTTGCTGATGTAGTCGCTGATGTCCAGGCCGCCCAGTGCCAGCGAATCGGCATAGGTCTGGCCGGCCGGAGCGCGCGGATCCTGCGAATAGATGGCGTCGACCACCTGCTGCGGGGTCACGAAGTCCAGGTAGGACGGGGTCTTTTCGTAGTCCCAGCGCAGGCCGATGTTCAGCTGCAGGTGGTCATTGACCTGCCAGTCGTCCTGGATGAACACGCCGTACTGCTTGGACTTCGAACGCACTTCGCCGGACACGCCGGTCACGCCGGTCACCGGCTTGACGAACTGCGCCTTGTACGGAATGGAATCGGGGAAGTCCGGATCACCCAGCGAGTAGGTGAAGGTCGGGTTGATCTGCGCCGCATCGGACGCGTACAGGTCGATCTGCTTGTACTTCACGCCCATCTTGATGGTGTGGTCGCCCGCCCACTGGATGCCATCCAGGGTCAGGTTGTCTTCGATCGACCAGCCCTTCTGGCCCTTCACCTGCGAATCCAGTGCCGAGGCGCCACCGATCTTCACGATGGTGCGGTCTTCCGGGCCGTCCGGTGCGGTGTAGGTGATGCCGTTGGCCAGCGTCAGCGGGGTCGGATTGTTGAACGAATCTTCGTGGGTGACCATCAACTCGTTGTAGTAGCGCTCACCGCTGTGGTTCCAGCGCAGGGCATAACGACGGTCGGTGTTGACCACTTCACGGCCGGCTTCCGGCGAGGTCTGGCCGCTGAACTGCGACTGGGTTTCGTCGCGGTCCTGGAAGGTCAGCTCGATGCGGTCGTTGTCGGTCGGCTCGAAGTCGATCTTGCCGAAGATCAGATCCTGCTGGAACGGCTGGCTGGCCGGGCCGAGGCCGGCGGCACCGGCGGGCGGCAGCAGGCCGGCAGCGCCGGTGACCGCGCCATCCGGCGCGATGGTGACCGGCAGGTCGAAGCGCTTGGCTTCGTAGGTCACGAAGAAGTGCGCCTTGTCCTGGATGATCGGGCCGCCCAGGGCGAAGCCGTATTCCTTCTCGGCCGAGACCATCTTTTCCTTGCCACCCTGGCGCTCTGCCGGGGTCTTGGCACGCATGTCTTCATCGGTGTAGCGGTAGAACGCCTCGCCCTTGAACTCATTGGTGCCGGACTTGGTCGCAGCCGTCACGGCGGCGCTCGACACCTGGCCGTACTCGGCCTTGTAGTTGCCGCTGATGACCTTGTATTCGCCGATGGCCAGCTGCGGGAACGGGTTGCCGGCGCTGCCGGACTGGCCGGCCACGCCGCCGCCCTTGACGTAGCTCTTCTGGCCTACGCCGTCGATGTACACGTTGGTGCCGTCGGCATTGGTGGCGCCGCCGCGCAGCGAGGTGTTGCCCTTGGCATCGCGGGTGAAGATCAGGCCTGGCACCGCGTCGGCGAACTCCAGGAAGTTGCGCGACACCTGCGGGGTGGTCTGGATCTGCTGCAGGCTGACGGTCTTGCCGACTTCGGAGGTGCGCACTTCCTGCAGCAGGGTCGGCGCGACGACGTTGACGGTGTCCAGGTTGGTGGCCGCGGTCGAACCGGGGGTGCTGCTGGCGGCACCGGCAAAGTTCAGCGTCGCGGTCGAGGCCACGGTGACGGTGACCTTCTGGGTCTGGCCGTTGGCGACCACGTCATAGGTACCCGGGTCCAGGCCCATCAGCGAGTAGCTGCCGTCGGCGCGGATGGTGCCACGGCGGACGGTACCGGTGGCCACGTTGGTGGCGGTCACTTCGGTACCTGCCTGGGCGCCGGCAACCTGGCCGCGCAGGCTGGCGTTGGCCGACTGCGCCATGACGTTGGGGGCGGCGGCCAGCATCAGGCAGCTGACCAGTGCGGTGCTCAGCAGCCGGCGCGCCGGCATGCGGAAGGTGGTATGCATCATCAACTCAATCTCCGGGTGGCGGTAACCGCTTGCGCGGTCCCTGCGATCAGTCAAAAAAAAGAAGGAACGCCTCTGGCTTCAATGGCCGGATGGCGGAGTGGTGGAATCGCGAACTATCAAGCGGGGAACCAGGGTCTGCTTGTCCCCTGTCCCATCCGTGGAGGTGCCGTCCATCAACTGCATCAGACGCGTCATGGCCCGGTCGCCGAGCTCGGCGATGCTGACCTGCATGGTGGTCAGCGACGGGTGGACGAAACGCGCCAGTGGAATGTCATCGAATCCTGCCAGGGCAACATCGGCCGGCACACGGACACCAGCCTGCGTGAACGCATACAGGCAGCCCAGGGCCATCATGTCGTTGGCGGCGAACACGGCATCGGGCAGCGCTCCGGCTGCCAGCAACTCCTGACCGGCGCGATGGCCGGAAGCTTCGTCGAAATCACCGGGCAGCTCGATGCCCTCGGCGCCACTGCCAAACGCCACCAGCGCGTCACGGAAGCCGCGCAGGCGCTCGCGCGCGTCGAAGTTGAGGTCCGGGCCAGAAATGAAGGCAATGCGGCGGTGGCCGGCGTCCAGCAGGTGGCGGGTCATCGCCATCGCACCGGCGTGATCGTCGATGCTGAGCACCGGATGGTCCTGCCCGGGCAGATAGGTGTTGATCAACACCGTCGGCAGCGACTGCGGCAGATTGTCGGTCAGGAAGCCCGGGCTCTCGGCATAGGGCGAGAGCACCAGCAGGCCGTCGACGCGGCCGCGCATGGCACGCAGGGCGGCGCCCTGCTGTTCCTGGTCGCCGTGGTAGCTGGACACCAGCAGGTGCTGGCGGCGGTTGCGGGCCACGCCGTCGATGCCGCGCATCAGTTCGGAGAAGAATTCGCCGTACAGGTCAGGCAGCACCACGCCCACCGTATTGGTGCGGCGGCTGCTCAGGCTGCGGGCGGCGGCATGCGGGGTGTAACGCAGCCGTGCGGCCACCTCCAGCACAAGCTGGCGGACCGGTTCGGCGACATTTTCATGCCCGTTGAGCGCGCGGGAAACCGTGGCCACGGAGACCCGGGCTTCGCGTGCGACGTCTTTGATTGTGATAGCTGCCTTGTTCACGAAGCCGCCCTCCACGGCTTGGACCTACCAGCATTGGCGCGGAATGTAAGCGTTTCCATCTGGGCTTGTAAACAGTCCGTTAGGCGAATGTCCCGAAATGGACATGAAAACCTGTCCGTGGCCAGGCCCTTGCGGACCCGCCAGGACAGTGCGGGACAAGGGCTCAGCCCTGTTCTGACGGGGTATGTGCGCGGATGGACAGCGCGTGGATATCGGTGTCCATCATCGACCCCAGCGCGGCATAGACCGCGCGATGCCGGGCCAACGGAGCCAGTCCGGCGAAGCGTTCACTCACCACATGGACGTTGAAATGGCCGCGCCCGTCGCGCGCGCCGGCATGGCCGGCATGGCGATGGCTGTCATCCTCGATCTCGAGCACGCTGGGTGCCAGCGCCTGCTGCAGCGCATCACGGATCCGCTCGATCCGTTCCGCGTTCACGGCAGGACCTTGCGGAACGGGCGTACCTGCACGCGGGTGTAGACGCCGGCAGCCACGTACGGGTCGGCATCGGCCCAGGCCTGGGCCTGCGGCAACGACTCGAACTGCGCGATCACCACCGAGCCGCTGAAACCGGCCGGGCCCGGGTCTTCACTGTCCACCGCCGGGCACGGGCCGGCCAGCAGCAGGCGTCCCTCGTCGCGCAGCGCGTGCAGCCGCGCCAGGTGTTCCGGCCGCGCCTGCAGCCGCTGCGCCAGCACATCCTGGCCGTCATACCCTTCGATCACATACCACACCGGCATTTCCTCGCTTGCGTTGTCGGGTCCGCAGATTCTAGCCAATGCAGCCCCCGCCCCGGTCCGGCTGGACACTGGCGCGGCAAAGGCTTACCCTAGACTCCATTGCACGTGGCTGGATGCAGCGGCCCGTCGGTTTTTGCGGCCAACGCAGCCCCCGACGACCGTCCCGCTGCTTCAAACCGGACCACCCGGCCGGGCCACGTAGACGACCTCCCCGTAGTTCTGTCGCTGCCGTTTACCGCGGCGCGTCCCGCTGTTTGATATGTGTGGAATCGCGCCGATCCCGGCGTGTCTGGCGCCTTGGGGCTCCGTGGCGTTGGCCCGGCGAACCCGGTGCCGCGACTGGTCCGTTGCAATCCTGATCTCCATTAGATGACTTCCGAACTCGCGCTCGACGCGAACCCGCCAACCCGGCCGCCCGCCCCCCAGCAGCAGGAAATGCCGCTGGCCGTGGTGCATGGGCAACCGGTCCTGCAGATTCCGCAGGACCTGTACATCCCGCCGGACGCGCTGGAAGTCATCCTGGATGCCTTTGAAGGCCCGCTGGACCTGCTGCTGTACCTGATCCGCCGCCAGAACCTGGATGTACTGGACATTCCCGTTGCCGAGATCACCCGGCAGTACGTGGAGTACATCACCGTGATGCGCGAGCTGCGCTTCGAGCTGGCGGCCGAATACCTGGTGATGGCCGCGATCCTGGCCGAGGTGAAGTCGCGGATGCTGCTGCCGCGCCCGGTCAGCGAGGAAGGCGATGAAGCCGACCCGCGCGCCGAACTGGTGCGCCGGCTGCAGGAGTACGAACGCTTCAAGCAGGCCGCCGAGAACATCGACGCCCTGCCCCGCCAGGACCGCGATACCACCGTGGCACATGCCTTCATGCCCGAACGTGCCACGGTGAAGCTGCCGCCGCCGGTGGACCTGAAGGAAATGCTGCTGGCCCTGCACGACGTGCTCAAGCGCGCCGAGCTGTTCAGCGGCCACGCCATCAAGCGTGAGGCACTGAGCGTGCGGCAACGCATGGGCGAAGTGCTGGGACGCCTGGAAGATGGCAAGTTCTATCGTTTTGAAGGGCTGTTCACCGCCGAAGAAGGCAAGCTGGGCGTGCTGGTCACGTTCCTGGCGGTGCTGGAGCTGGCCAAGGAACAGCTGCTGGACATCGTCCAGGAAGAACCGCTGGCGCCGATCTACGTGAAGTCGCTGGCGGCCGGCAACACCAATGCCCCGCTGCAGTTCAGCAGCGAGTTCGACGACAACGACGACGACGCCAATGCAGACGAGTGAGCGCTGACTGCCGATGGATCAATCGCTGATCAACCGCATTGTCGAGGGTGCCCTGCTGGCTTCCAGCCAGCCGCTCACCCTGGCCCAGCTGAAGGACCTGTTCCCGGAAGAGGAACCGGCACCGCCGGGCAGCATCGAACGTGCGCTGGAACGCCTGCGCGAGGCCTGCGAAGGCCGCGGCGTGGAACTGGTCGAGGTCGCCTCCGGCTTCCGCTACCAGGTCACCGGCGAAGTGCATGGCTGGATCAGCCGGCTGTGGACCGAACGCAAGACCCGCTACACCCGTGCCACCCTGGAAACCCTGGCGCTGATCGCCTACCGGCAGCCGATCACCCGCGGCGAGATCGAACAGGTGCGCGGCGTGGCGGTCAGCAGCAACATCATCCAGGCGCTGGAAGAACGCGAGTGGATCCGCGTGGTCGGTCACCGCGACGTGCCCGGCAAACCGGCGCTGTTCGGCACCACCAAGGGCTTCCTGGATTACTTCGGGCTGAAGCGGCTGGACGAACTGCCGCCGCTGTCGGAGCTGAAGGACCTGGGCGAGCTGGAACCGCAGCTTGCCCTGGACCGCGATGCGCCGGCCGTCGCCGGTGCCGAGGGTCCGGACATCTCGGCCGGCGCCGATGGCGCTGCCGCGAACGATGATGCCGGCCTGGCCGGCAGTGACACCCCCGATTCCGCCGATGCAGCCCCTGCGTCGGCCACCGATGAGCAAGCACCTTCGCCCCTCGATGATGGGCACCCCGATTCCGCGCCGGGCGAGCGCGCGGTGCCCCTGAACGAACGCGAAGACAACGCCGTCGCGATGACGACCGTGGCTGTTGACCAAGCCGATTCCGAACCAGAGGCCGACCTCGAAACCGTCGGCCGGAGCAAAACTGATGAGTGACACCCCCCGTAACAAGCTCTCGCTGAAGCGCGAAGCCACCTCCGAACAGTTCAAGCTGGAAGAACGCCTGCACAAGGTGCTCGCACAGGCCGGCCTCGGCTCGCGCCGCGCGCTGGAACAGCGCATCGCCGAAGGCCTGGTCAAGGTCAACGGTGAAGTCGCGCAGACCGGCATGTCGGTCAAGAGCGGCGACAAGATCGAACTGGATGGCCGCGGCTTCGTCGCCACCGCCCTGGCCGAGCCGTCGCGCGTGCTGGTCTACAACAAGCCGGAAGGCGAAGTGACCACCCGCGATGATCCGGAAGGCCGCCCGACCGTGTTCGAGTCGCTGCCGCCGCTGAAGGGCGCGCGCTGGATCGCCATCGGCCGCCTGGACATCAACACCACCGGCCTGCTGCTGGCCACCACCGACGGTGAGCTGGCCAACGCCATGATGCACCCGTCGTTCGAGGTCGAGCGCGAGTACGTGGTGCGCGTGCGTGCGCCGGAGGGCGAGGAAAAGGTCTCTGACGCCATCGTCGACCGCCTCACCCGTGGCGTCGCGCTGGAAGACGGCCCGGCCAAGTTCGATGAGATCGAACGCATCGGCGGCACCGATTCGCACGACTGGTTCCGCGTCGTGGTGAAGGAAGGCCGCAACCGCGAAGTGCGCCGGCTGTGGGAGTCGCAGGGCTGCCAGGTCAGCCGCCTGAAGCGCACCCGCTATGGCAAGGTGAGCCTGCCGCGCGAACTGGCCCGTGGCCATTCGGTGGAACTGGGCACCACGCAGGTTGAAGCCCTGCGCGCCCAGCTGAAGCTGGAAGAAGGCGCACCGTCGGCACTGACGCTGCAGCCGGTGATCGGCCAGCGCCGCGCGGCCAAGACCACCGTGCGCGTGCGCGAAGGTGGCCGTGGCAACGCCTACGTCAACGGCCACAACACCGCCGACGAAGGCCGCGAGCTGCGTCGTTTCGACAACGTCCGCGAAGACCGCGGCCGTGGTCGCGGCGGCAAGGGTGGCGGCTTCAAGGGCGGCCTGACGGTCAGCGGTGAAGCGGCAGCCAAGCAGTCGCAGAAGCCGTTCAAGCAGCGCGCCCAGAAGAATGATCGTTCGCTGCCGGAAGGCAATCCGGCCGCGTTCCGCACCTGGTACGTGCCGGATGGCGTGAGCACCGGCCCGAGCGGCCATCGCAACGCCGGCCCGGGCGCACGCGGCCCCGGTGCCCGTGGTCCGGGTGCAGGCGGCCAGGGCCGTCCGTACGGCAAGCCGAAGGGCCCGGGCGCAGGCGCCGGTGGCGGCCAGGGCCGTGGCGGTTTCGGTGGTGAAGGCCGTGGCGGCGCAGGTGGCCAGGGTCGTCCGGCCGGTGCGGGCAACCGCTCGCAGGGCCAGGGCAACAAGCACCCGTACGGTCACCCGGGCAACGCGCCGAGCTTCCCGTCCGACCACGCCACGCCGGGCTTCAACCCGTATGGCAGCCCGAAGCCGGCACACGGCGCCCGTCCGGGCGGTCGCGGTCCGGGCGGTGGCAACCACCGTGGCCCGGGTGGTAACCGTGGTCCCGGTGGTCCGGGTGGCAACCGAGGCCCGGGCGGCCCCGGTGGCAACCGCGGTCCCGGCGGCCCGCGCCGCAGCGGCCCGCGCGGCGGCTGATCGGCAGCCACGTTGAAATGCAGAACCCCGGCTCCGGCCGGGGTTTTTCTTTGAAAAGGGGACGGAGGGGATTAAGTCGTTTTCGCCACGCCGTGCGTCGAAGGGCGAAAGCGACTTAATCCCCTCCGTCCCCTTTTGCGTGGCGCTGGAAAGCGGCGGGCGTGGTGCCGGTCATGCTGCGGAAAAAGGCGATGAACGGACTCTCGGCGGAAAAACCAGTGTCCTGCGCAACGTGCCCGATGCGATGGCCAAGCAGCAGCAGCTCCATGGCGCGCATCAGGCGCCATTGCTGGCGCCAGGCCTGGTAGCCCATGCCGGTGTCGCGTTGCATCAACCGGCCGACCGTGCGCATGCTCAGGCCCGCACGCGCAGCGAGCTCACCCAGTTCAGGCGGCAGCTGCTCGGCCGGCGGCAGGCAGCGCGCGATGCGTGGATCGCGTGGCAGCGGCAGGTCCATCGGCGCCACCGGTGCGGCGGCGATCTCCAGCACGCACAACGCCAATTGATGGTGCGCGCGCGGCGCCCGCCAGTCATGGTCGAACGGCGCCTGCGCGATCGGTTCCAGCAATGCCTGCAGCAGGGGGCCGACGCCGATGATCGCCGGCTGCTGCGGCAGCCGTGCCGACAACGTGGCATCGAAATACAGCGAGCGGTAGTCCACGGCCTGGCGCATCTGTGCGCGATGGCGCAGGCCGCCGGGAATCCATGCCGCGCGCGAGGGCGGCAGCAGGCTGATGCGGTCGCCGAAGGTCAGCCGCGTGCAGCCCCGCCGGGTGTACAGCAACTGCGCGCGCGCGTGCTGGTGCCAACCCGAATCATGATCGGCCAGCGACGACGCGATGCCCAGCACCGGTGCGCTCCAGGCATCCGCATCGAAGTGCGCATCCGGTTGCAGCCACGCCATGTCCGATTTCATCCATTTCCTGGCCGGACCGACAGAGTGCGCCACTACGCCGGCCACCACAATACGCGGCCCTGTTTGCGGAGCACCCGCATGTCGCGTCGCCTGTTGTTGCTCACCATCGCGCTGCTGATGTTCCCCCAGTTGGCGCAGACCCTGTACAGCCCGGCCCTGGCCGACCTCGCCGGGCGCTTCGCACTGCCCCCCGGCGCCGCCAGCCAGGCCATGAGCCTGTACCTGTTCGGTTTTGCCGCCGGTGTCCTGCTATGGGGGCGGCTGGCCGACCATGTCGGTCGCCGCCCTGCCCTGCTCTGCGGCCTGGCCGTGTTCGTACTGGCCGCCTGCGGCGGCCTGCTGGCCAGCACGTTCGGCCAGGTCCTGCTGGCCCAGGCACTGGCCGCACTGGGTGCGGCGGCGGCCTCGGTGGTAACCCAGACCGTACTGCGCGATCACCTGAAGGGTCCGGCGTTGGCGCAGGCGTTCTCGTGGATCGGCATGGCGCTGGCCTTGAGCCCGGCGATCGGGCTGGCACTGGGTGTGCTGCTGGTGGACAGCCATGGCTATGCCGGCGTGCAGGCCGGCCTGCTGCTGATGGTCAGCCTGCTGATGCTCGGATGCGCAACGGGCCTGCGCGAGAGCCGCCCTGCGGAAGTCGCGCACACCCCCATGCTGCCACTGTTGTGGCAACTGCTGCGTGATCGCTGGATGTGGTCACAGGCGCTGCTGGTGATGGCGTTCAACGTGGCGATGTACAGCTGGTACGCGCTGGGCCCGTTCGTATTCGAACGCCTGCACTGGCCGCTGGCCTGGTTCGGTGCCAGCGGCGCGCTGCTGGCGCTCGGCTCGGCGCTGGGTGCATGGGGCAATGCTCGCCTGCTGCGCGCAGGCGTTGCCTCCGCCACGCGCATCCGGCTCGCCGCAGGGCTGGTGCTGGCCGGTGGCCTGTTGGCTGCCTTGCTGCACAATCAGCCGGCACTGGTCGCGGCGATGGTACCGGTGGTGGCCGGGTTCGGCCTGGCCATTCCCAATGTGCTGGGCCAGGCCCTCCGCGGATACCCGCACTGCCTGGGCAGCGCGGGCGCCCTGTTCGGCCTGCTCTACTACCTGTTGATCGGCGTGGCGATGGCCGTGGTCGGTGCACTGCAACTGCTGGCACCGACACTCATCGTGTGCGGCCTGCTTGCATTGTGGCTGCAGCGGCCGGCACGGCTCAGCGCCGGCTGATGGTGAAGGCGGCGCCGTCCACGCCCAGATCCCAGCCCTTGCCGGTGCCGGACAGGGCCAGCGAGATGTCGCCCTTGGTCATCACCTGCGCGTTGCTGGACTTCACGGCACCCGCATGCGCGCCAACCGAGGCATAGGTGCCCAGCAGCTCGTTGACGCTGACCGCGCCGGTGAAGCTGCCACGGCCATTGGTGATCTTCGACTTGCCCACGGTCAGGCCGCCGCCCTTCACTTCGATACGCACCGGCAGGCTGGTGCCGTTGCTGCAGCTGACCGTGCCGTTGCCGGAAGCGGTCTTGTAGATCAGTGACCAGCCGGACAGGTTGTAGCGCAGCTGGCAATCGAGGTTGCCGGCGGCGTGCGCGGCCGGGGCCAGCGTGGCAGCGGACAGGGCCAGCAGCAGGGCGAAGGGCTTGTTCATGGCAGGACTTCCAGTTCGGTCGGACTGCCGGCGAATCTAGCAGCGCGCGCGTGCACGCTGGATGCAGGCGCGCGCGCTGCGTGGCAGGCATTCAGCCGCCGTCGTGCTGTTTCAGGCCTGCTCGTCCAGGTGGAAGGCATCAGCATCGAGCATCGCCGGGAAACGCGCGCGATGTGCAGCCAGTGCTTCGGCCGAAATGGTGGTGGTCACCACCTGTTCGCGTTCGCGGATCTCCACCTGCGGCTGGCCGAGGAAGTCGATCACCGCGCTGTCGCCGGCGTAGTGCAGCTGGTTGCCGTCCACGCCGACGCGGTTCACCGCCGCCACGAAGCACAGGTTCTCGATCGCACGCGCACGCAGCAGGGTCTTCCATGCATAGGCGCGCGCCGACGGCCAGTTGGCGACGAAGATCTGCAGGTCGAAATCCAGCTGCTGCGGGCGTTCGACGTTGTAGCGGTTGCGGCAGAACACCGGGAAACGCAGGTCGTAGCAGACCTGCGGATTGATCCGCCAGCCCTTCCATTCCACGCTCAGGCGCTCACGGCCGGCGGCATAGCGCTCGTGCTCGCCGCCGTAGCGGAACAGGTGGCGCTTGTCGTAGTACTGCAGGCTGCCCTCTGGCGTTGCGAACAGCAGGCGGTTGTAGACGCCGTTGCCCTCGCGCAGCTGCACGCTGCCGATCACTGCCGCGTTCAAGACCTTGGCCTGTTCGCGCACCCAGGCCACGGTCGGCCCGTCCATGCCTTCGGCCTGGGCGATGGCGTCGTTGGAGAAGCCACTGGTGAAGGTCTCCGGCAGGATCACCAGATCGGTGCTGCCGGCCAGCGGTGCCAGCAACGCACCGTAGTAGGCGCGGTTGCCGGCCGGGTCATGCCAGCGGGTGTCGCCCTGGACGAGGGAAATGCGCAGGTCCTGCATGTCCGTGTCTCCGCTCACAGCAGGCGCAGGCGTTCGATCGCCGCGTCCATGGTCGCTTCGTTCTTGGCAAAGCACAGGCGCACCAGGCGCTGGCCGGCCGGCGGAGTCTCATAGAACGGCGACAGCGGAATGGCGGTGACGCCCTTCTCGATGGTCAGCCACTTCACGAACTCATGGTCCGGCAGGTCGCTGATCGCCGAATAGTCAACCAGCTGGAAGTAGCCACCCGGGACCGGCAGCGCCTTCAGGCGGGTGCCAGCCAGCTGCTCACGGAAGCGGTCGCGCTTGGCCTGGTAGAACGCGCCCAGTTCCAGGTGGTGTTCGGGTTCGTCGCGGATCATCGCGGCGAAGCCATGCTGCGCCGGGCCGAAGCTGGTGAAGGTGTTGTACTGGTGCACCTTGCGGAACTCGGCGGTCAGCGCCGGCGGGGCGATCGCATAGCCGATCTTCCAGCCGGTGCAGTGGTAGGTCTTGCCGAAGCTGGAGATGACGAACGCGCGCTCGCGCAGTTCCGGGTAGCGCAGCGCCGATTCATGGCGACGGCCGTCGTAGATGATGTGTTCGTACACCTCATCGGAGATCAGGTAGATCTGCGTGCCGCGCAGCAGTTCGGCCAGCGCCTGCATGTCCTGCGCCGACAGCATCGCACCGGACGGATTGTGCGGGGTGTTGACGATCAGCATGCGGGTGCGCGGGGTGATCGCTGCGCGCACGCGGTCCCAATCGACCGCGAACGTCTGCGGATCGAGCGACACATGTACGGCCCTGGCACCGGCCAGGTCGATCGCCGGTTCGTAGCAGTCATACGCCGGGTCCAGCACGATCACTTCCTCGCCGGCACGCACCACGGCGTGGATGGCGTTGAAGATGGCCTCGGTGCCACCGCTGGTGACGGTGATCTCGCTGTCCGCATCGACCTGCGCGCCGTAGCAGTCCAGCACCTTCTGTGCGATGGCCTGGCGCAGCGGCGCCACGCCGGTCATCGGCGGGTACTGGTTCAGCCCGGCGGCCATCGCCCTGGCGGTCTCGTCGATCAGGCGCTGCGGCGCCGAAAAGTCCGGGAAACCCTGGCCCAGGTTGACCGCGCCGTGTTCGGCGGCGAGCTGGGACATCACAGTGAAGATCGTGGTACCGACCTTGGGCAGCTTGGTGGTGGGTTGCATCGGCCTGGGCTGTGGGGGAACAGACCTGCGAGTTTACGCAATCCGCGCGTCGGTAGTGCCGGCCGCCGGCCGGCAACCTCGGCTGGCAGATAGCGAAATTGCTGGCCAGCGGCCGGCACTGCCATCGGCATTCACCGCTACAATTGCCGCCGCACTCCGGCATGAAGACCTTTGCCCCTTGAACACCCCTGCATTGCTGGCTGCCAGCGGCCTGAGCTTCTCCCGCAATGACGAGCCGGTGTTCGGCCCGCTGGACTTCCATGTGGACGCCGGCGAAGCCCTGCTAGTGCAGGGCGGCAATGGCGCCGGCAAGACCACCCTGCTGCGCGTGCTGGCCGGCCTGGCCCGGCCCGGTGCCGGCCAGGTGCGGATCGACGGCAAGCCGGCCAGCAATGCCGAGCGCGCGCGCTATGTCGCCTACCTCAGCCACCTGCCAGCGCTGAAACCGGACCTCGGCACGCTGGAAAACCTGCATTTCCTGTGCGGCCTGCACGGACGGCGTGCGCGGCAGATGCCCGGCAACGCGCTGGCCATCGTCGGCCTGGCCGGTTATGAGGACACCCTGGTACGGCATCTGTCGGCCGGACAGAAGCGGCGGCTGGCACTGGCGCGCATCTGGCTGTCGCCGGCACCGTTGTGGCTGCTGGACGAACCCTATGCCAACCTCGACCTGGAGGGCATCACCCTGGTCAACCGGATGATTTCGGCGCACCTGCGCGCCGGTGGCGCTGCGCTGGTCACCACCCACGGTGCCTATGCCGCACCGCCGGTGCGCACCCGCCAGCTCGACCTCGGCGGTGCCGCGTGATCGCGCCGGGCACCGAACCGGGCCTGTGGCAGACCGCAGGCGCCCTGCTCAGGCGCGACCTGCGCCTGCTCTGGCGCCGCCGCGGCGATGCGCTGCAACCGCTGCTGTTCGCGGTGCTGGTGGTGGTGCTGTTCGCCCTGGCCCAGGGCCGCGAACCACAGCTGTTGGCCGCCACCGCCGGTGCAGTGCTGTGGCTGGCCGTGCTGCTGGCCGGACAGCTGTCGCTGGATTCGCTGTTCCGCTCCGACGCCGAGGATGGCTCGCTGGAACAATGGCTGCTGGCGCCGGTGCCGCTGGCCTGGTTGGTGCTGGTGCGCGTGCTGCTGCATTGGGCCACCACTGCGCTGCCGCTGATCGTGGTCAGCCCGCTGCTGGCCGAAATGCTGCATCTGCCGCATGACCAGCTGCCGATGTTGCTGGCATCGTTGCTGCTGGGCACGCCGTTGCTGAGCCTGATCGGTGGCGTGGTCGCCGCGCTGACCGTAGGCATCCGACGCTCTGGTATTCTCGTGGCGCTGCTGTCGTTGCCGCTGTACGTGCCGGTGCTGGTGTTCGGCGCAGGCAGCCTGGCGGCAGCCGGACGCGGACAGGATCCGGTCGGTGCGCTGCTGATGCTGGGCGCCGGCCTGCTGGTCGCGCTGGTGCTGGCGCCGCTGGCCACTGCCGCTGCAATACGTATTTCTCTGAGTTGACCGAGCTGAGAGCCAATCCACCCCTGCTGGATAGCCGCCACGCATGAATCCGATTGTCCGCTGGTTCCACCAACTCGGTTCGCCCCCCACGTTCGACCGTTTCGCTGCCCGCTGGTCGCGGGTGTTCTACCTCGCGGCGGTGCCGGTGCTGCTGGTCGGCATGTGGCAGGCGCTGCTGGTGGTGCCACCGGAAGCCAAGCAGCTGGATAGCTTCCGCATCCTCTACATCCACGTACCCAGTGCCTGGATGAGCCTGTTCGTCTTCGCGCTGATGGCGTTGTATGCGGCCATCGCGCTGGTCTGGCGGATCAAGGTCTGCGAGATCCTGGCCATGGCCTGCGCGCCGATGGGTGCCGGCTTCACCCTGATCACCCTGTTGACCGGCAGCATCTGGGGCAAGGGCACCTGGGGCACCTGGTGGGACTGGGACCCGCGCATGACCAGCGAACTGGTACTGCTGTTCCTGTACCTGGGCGTGATCGGCCTGTACCACGCCATCGAGGACCGCCGCAGCGCCGCGCGCGCCGCTGGCCTGCTGGCCATTGTCGGTGTCAGCCTGCTGCCGGTGATCCGCTATTCGGTGGACTGGTGGGGCGGCCTGCACCAGCGCCAGTCGATCAGCGTATTCGGTGAATCGGCGATCAGCAGCGCGATGATCGCGCCGTTGTGGTGGATGGTGATCGGCACCAAGTTCTGGTTCGCCGGTTCGGTGCTGGCCAAGGCACGCGCCGACAATCTCGACCGCGAGGCCGGCAAGGCCTGGGTCGGCGGCCGTGTCGATGCCGGACGCCCGGCCCGGGAGGCCCAGCCATGACCCACCTGCCCTATGTGATCGGTGCCTACGCGGTGTTCGTGCTGGTGCTCGGCGCCGATGCCATCGGTTCGTGGCTGCGCCTGCGCGTGGCGCGCCGGCTGGCACTGGCCCGCCAGCAGCGCCAGCAGACCCGCGCCGGCAGGCAGGACGCAGCGGCGCCGTTGTCGACGGAGCTGGAACGATGACCCCGGTACAGCGCCGCCGCCTGGTGTGGGTGTTGCTGGCCCTGCTCGCCTCCGGCCTGGCCACCGCACTGGTGGCGATGGCACTGGAGCGCAACATCGCCTACCTGTACACGCCCTCGGAAGTGCTGCGCGGCGATGTCGATGCACAGTCGCGCTTCCGCCTCGGTGGCATGGTGGTGAAAGGTTCCTTCAACCGACCGGTCGGCTCGCTGGAGGCGCGCTTCGAGGTGACCGACGGCGACGCGCAGCTGGCGGTGACCACGTCGCGGATCCTGCCGGACATGTTCGCCGAAGGCACGGCGGTGGTCGCCAGCGGCCGCCTGCAGGACGGCACCTTCGTCGCCGACGAGGTGCTGGCCAAGCACGATGAGAAGTACGTGCCGAAGGAAGTGGCCGACAAGATGGGCGACGCCCATCGCAAGCACGACGTGCCGGTGACGGCACCCGAGGTGCGCTGAGTGCTGCCCGAACTGGGTCAGATCCTGCTGCTGTGCGCGTTGCTGGCCTCGCTGCTGCAGGCCGGCCTGCCGCTGGTCGGCGCGCAGCGCAACAATACGGCGTGGATGGCGGTGGCACGACCTGCCGCGTTCGCGCAGCTGCTGCTGGTCGCCGGCGCGTTCGTGGCACTGACCGCCGCGTTCGTGCAGCAGGACTTCTCGGTGCGCTACGTGGCCGAGAACTCCAATTCGCTGCTGCCGATGGTCTACCGCTACTCGGCGGTCTGGGGCGCGCACGAGGGCTCGCTGCTGATGTGGGCGCTGGTGCTGGCGCTGTGGACCGGCGCGGTGGCGCTGTTCTCGCGGCACTTGCCCGCACCGGTGCAGGCGCGCGTGCTGGCGGTGATGGGCGTGGTCAGCGTCGGCTTCCTCGCCTTCCTGATCTTCACCTCCAACCCGTTCCTGCGCCTGAACCCGGCACCGCTGGAAGGCCGCGACCTCAATCCGCTGCTGCAGGACCCGGGGCTGATCATCCATCCGCCCATGCTGTACCTGGGCTATGTCGGCTTTGCGGTGCCGTTCGCCTTCGCGGTTGCCGCACTGCTGGAAGGCCGCGTCGACGCACGCTGGCTGCGCTGGACGCGGCCATGGACCAACGTCGCCTGGGGCTTTTTGACCCTGGGCATCGCGCTGGGCAGCTGGTGGGCCTATTACGAGCTGGGCTGGGGCGGCTGGTGGTTCTGGGACCCGGTGGAGAACGCCAGCTTCATGCCATGGCTGGTCGGTGCGGCATTGATCCATTCGCAGGCCGTCACTGAAAAGCGCGGCACCTTCGGCAGCTGGACCCTGCTGTTGGCGATCGCCGCCTTCGCGCTGTCGCTGCTGGGCACGTTCCTGGTGCGCTCCGGCGTACTGACCAGCGTGCACTCCTTCGCTGCCGATCCTTCGCGCGGCCTGTTCATCCTGGTCTTCCTGTCGGTGCTGGTCGGTGGCAGCCTGTTGCTGTACGCGCTGCGTGCCAGCCAGCTGAGCGTGGATGCCGAGGACCCACGCCGTGGCTTCACCGCCACCTCGCGCGAGACCCTGCTGCTGGCCAACAACCTGCTGCTGGCCACCGCCTGTGCGATGGTACTGCTCGGCACGCTGTACCCGCTGCTGGCCGATGCGCTGTCGCTGGGCAAGATCTCGGTCGGCCCGCCCTACTTCGGCAGCCTGTTCCTGCTGCTGATGGCGCCGATGATCCTGCTGCTGCCGTTCGGCCCGCTGGTGAAATGGCAGCGTGACCAGCCCTCGCGCGCCTTCGCGCTGCTGGCACCGTGGCTGGGCCTGGCGCTGCTGCTGGGCGCGCTGGCCTGGTGGCAGGCGCCGCAGAACGGGTGGAAGGCCGGCATCGGCGTGGCCGCTGCGGCCTGGGTCGCGCTCGGCACCGCACGCTTCGTCTGGCAGCGCCTGCGCGGCAATGGCCGCTTCACCGCCGAAATGCTCGGCATGATCGTCGCCCACGCCGGCATTGCCGTGTTCCTGGCCGGCGCGCTGCTGGTGGAGGCGCTGAACGTGCAGCGCGAAGTGGCGCTGGCACCAGGCCAGCAGCTGGTGGTCGGTCGCCAGGAAGTGCGCTTCGAAGGCGTGGACCATCGCGAAGGCCCCAACTTCATCGCCGACCGCGGCCACCTGCGCGTGTTCCGCGACGGCCGCGAGCTGGCCCTGCTGCACCCGGAGAAGCGCCAGTACGCCAGCGGCGGCCAGGTGATGACCGAGGCCGGCATCGATGCACGCTTCAATGGTGACGTCTACGTGGCATTGGGCGAGCCGCTGGGCAACAATGCATGGGCGGTCCGGGTGCACATCAAGCCGTACGTGCGCTGGATCTGGCTGGGCGCGCTGTTGATGGCCCTGGGCGGATTCATCACCGCCGCCGATCGCCGTTTCCGTCGTCCGTAGGAGTTCCCATGTCCGAGTCCCCCACCCCGCGTCCCTCCCGCCCGCTGCCGCCGGTAGCCATCGTGATCGGCGTGCTGTTCTTCTTCGGCCTGCTCGGGCTGATGATCTACGGGGTGATGAAATCAGGCGATCCGCAGCGCGACGTACTGCCGTCGGCACTGATCGACAAACCGGCGCCGGCATTCGCGCTGCCGGTGCTGCACGACCCGGAAATGATCGTGCACAGCGACGACCTGCGCGGCGCGCCCTACCTGCTGAACGTGTGGGGCAGCTGGTGCGCGGCCTGCCGCGAAGAACACCCGGTGCTGACCCGCTTCGCGGAAAGCAAGCGTGTGCGCGTGATCGGCTACAACTGGAAGGACGACCCGACCGACGCGCTGCACTGGCTGGAACAGCTGGGCAACCCGTTCATGGTCGTGCTCAGCGATGTCGAGGGCCGCACCGCGATCGACTGGGGCGTGACCGCCGCACCGGAAACCTTCCTGGTCGATGGCAGCGGCATCGTGCGCTGGAAGTACAGCGGTGCGATGACCCAGCGCGTGGTCGACGAGAAGCTGATCCCGGCGCTGCAGAAGATCGAGAAGGCCCAGGGCAGTGCCGGCAACACCCTGCATACGGCGCCCTGAGCCCATGCGCTGGGTGCTGGCGTTGCTGCTTCTGACGCTGCCGCTGGCCGCGCTGGCCCAGCAGCCGCTGCACGATCCGCAGCCGCTGCAGTTCCGCGATGACGCCGAGGAACGCCGCTTCCATGACCTGGCCGCGCAGCTGCGCTGCGTGCAGTGCCAGAACCAGTCGCTGGCCGATTCGAACGCGCAGATCGCCCAGGACCTGCGCCGCGAGGTGCTGCAGCTGATGCAGCAGGGGCACGACGACGCACAGATCAAGCAGTTCCTGGTCGCGCGCTACGGTGAGTTCGTGCTCTATCAACCACCGTTGCAGCCGGGCACCTGGCTGCTGTGGGGTGGCCCCCTGCTGGTGCTCGGCGCCGGTGCACTGGTAGTGCTGGGCATCGTCCGCCGACGTGGACGCACCGTCGGCGCGGCGCCGGCCGGCAAGGCCGATGAAGGAGACGAATGGTGAACCATTGGCTGCCGATGCTGGCCGGGCTGGTTGCTGCGCTGATGGCAGCACTGGTGCTGTGGCCGTTGCGCCACCACGGCCGTCGCGGTTTCGTGGTCGGCGTGTTCGCACTGGGCGTGGCCGGTGCCTGCCTGTACCTGCTGATCGGTGATCCGCGTGCAGCACAGGTACAGCCGACGCCGTCGGCAGCCTCCCTGCGCGATGGCGTGCAGGCCCTGCAGGACGCACTGGAGCGCGACCCGCAGCGGGCTGATGGCTGGGCGCTGCTGGGCCGGTCGCAGGCCGAACTGGGCAACGCCGCAGCCGCGGCGGATGCCTTCGCGAGGGCCGCCGCATTGGCACCGGATGATCCGGGCGTGCTGGTGGAAGCCGCGCAGGCGCGCGCGCAGGCTGATGCCGGCAAGCAGTTCGATGACACCGCAATGGCCTGGTTGCAGCAGGCGCGCGCACAGGCTCCCGATGCCGAGCGCGCCAGCTGGCTGCTGGGCATCGCCCTGCGCCAGCGCGGAAAGAACGCCGAGGCCGCGGATGTGTGGAGCGGCCTGCTGCCACGACTGGAGCCGGGTGCCGCGCAGGCGCTGCAGGCACAGATCGCCCTCGCGCGCGAGGCCGCTGGCCAGGCGCCCGATGCTGGCGCTGCGGCGCCACCGGCGCTGCTGCAGGTGCGCGTGCAGCTGCCGGCACTGAAGAACGCCGAGTGGCCAGCCAGCACCCAGGTGTTCGTGCTGGCCCGTGCCGTCGGCGGCCCGCCGATGCCGGTGGCCGCTCGCAAGCTGCCGCTGAGCGGATTCCCGGACACGGTCGGGCTGGGCGACGGTGACAGCCCGATGCCGACCGCACCGCTGTCGGCCCATCGCGAAGTGGAAGTGGTGGCACGCATCTCGCGCAGCGGCAGCGCCAACCGCAGCGAGGACGACCTGCAGAGCGTTCCGGTGAAGGTAAGCCTGCCCCACGACGGTGTTGTGGAGCTGCGCTTCCCTTGACCTGTAGAGCCGAGCCCATGCTCGGCTGCCCGGCGCCGGCAACTCAACCGCAGCCGAGCATGGGCTCGGCTCTACAGTAGATCCACGCCATGCGTGGATGCGACGGTCCGGTCCGCGTCCATCCATCCATGGAAACCAGCGTGTCGCCAGCTCCACATGCAGCCCCGCTAGAATGACTGCATGACCGAATTCATCCCGCCCGGCACCCGCTTCCACGCCCTGCCCTCGCCGTTCCCGTTCAAGCGCGGTGGCGCCCTGCATGGCGCACGGGTGGCTTACGAGACCTGGGGAACGCTGGCCGCTGACGCCGGCAATGCGATCCTGATCGTGACCGGCCTGTCGCCGGATGCGCATGCGGCGGCCAACGAGGCCAATCCGGCGCCGGGCTGGTGGGAAGCGATGGTTGGCCCCGGCAAACCCATCGATACCCGCCGCTGGTTCGTGGTCTGCGTGAATTCGCTGGGCAGCTGCAAGGGATCGACCGGCCCCGCCTCGATCAACCCGGCCAGCGCTGAGCCCTACCGCCTGGACTTCCCCGAGCTGTCGATCGAAGACGGCGCTCGCGCCGCGATCGAAGTCGTGCGTGCGCTGGGCATCGCGCAGCTGGCCTGCGTGGTCGGCAATTCCATGGGCGGGATGACCGCGCTGGCCGTGCTGATGCTGCACCCGGGCATCGCGCGCAGCCACGTCAACATTTCCGGCAGTGCGCAGGCGCTGCCGTTCTCGATCGCGATCCGCTCGCTGCAGCGCGAGGCCATCCGTCTCGACCCGCGCTGGAATGGCGGCCACTACGACGATGCCGAGTACCCCGAGTCCGGCATGCGCATGGCGCGCAAGCTGGGCGTGATCACCTACCGCTCGGCACTGGAATGGGATGGCCGCTTCGGCCGCGTGCGGCTGGATTCGGACCAGGCCGACGACGATCCGTTCGGGCTGGAATTCCAGGTGGAAAGCTATCTGGAAGGCCACGCACGGCGCTTCGTGCGTTTCTTCGATCCCAACTGCTATCTGTACCTGAGCCGTTCGATGGACTGGTTCGACCTGGCCGAGTACGCCGACGGCGACGTGCTGGCCGGGCTGGCGAAGATCCGGGTGGAGAAGGCACTGGCGATCGGCGCCAACACCGACATCCTGTTCCCGGTGCAGCAGCAGCAACAGGTCGCCGACGGCCTGCGTGCCGGCGGTGCCGATGCGCGCTTCATCGGCCTGGAATCGCCACAGGGCCATGATGCCTTCCTCGTCGATTTCGAGCGTTTCGGCCCGGCCGTGCGCGGCTTCCTCGACGCGCTGTAAGTGGCGTGGCGGCGTAACCTCGCGCTGGCCGCCTTCGGCGCGCTGACCGCCTTGATGATCAGCGGTGTGCTGCCGTTGTGGCTGGGTGGCTGGTGCCTGCTGGCCAGTGCGGTGTCGTTCGGCCTCTATGGCCATGACAAGCGCGCGGCGCAGCGAAAGCGATGGCGCATTCCCGAGCGCACCCTGCAGCTGCTGGCCTTCGCCGGAGGCTGGCCCGGCGCGCTGCTGGGCCAGGCGCTGTTCCGCCACAAGCATCGCAAAGCCGCATTCCAGTGGATGTTCTGGCTGTGCGTGCTGGCCAACGTGGCCTCGATCGCGGTGATGCTGCGCGAGTTCTCCCATTGACCGGCCTGTAGAGCCGAGCCCATGCTCGGCTGGCTTGCTTCCGGAGCCGAGCATGGGCTCGGCTCTACAGTAGATCCACGCCATGCGTGGATGTGCCGACCAAGGTCGGCATCTACCGAAGCACTTCGCGCTCCAACACCCCATCGCGCAACCGGTACTGCGCATCGACCACGCCTTCGGGCAGGTCGTCGTGGGTGATCATCAGCAGGCTGCGCCCGTCCAGCAACCCGGAAAGGTCCTGCAACAGCGCACGTGCTGTATCCACGTCCAGGCCTTCGGTGGGTTCGTCCAGCAGCAGGATCGGCGCATTGCGCAGCAGCGCGCGCGCCAGCGCCAGGCGTCGTGCCTGGCCCGCCGACATCGTCGCGCCGTTCTCGCCCACCCAGGCCTGCAGGCCACCGTTGCGCTCGGCCCAGTCGCCCAGGCGCACGCGACGCAGGACCGCCCACAACGCGGCATCACGGGCGTCGGGATCCCCCAGCCGCAGGTTCTCGGCCACGGTACCGGCAAACACCGGTGCGTTCTGCGGAAGCCAGGCCAGCTGGCGGTGCCACTCGGCCTGGGCGACGTCGCGCAGGTCGCGTCCGCCATAGGTGATTCGCCCCTGTTGCGGATCCCACAACCGCAGCAGCAGGCTGGACAGCGTGGTCTTGCCACTGCCGCTGTCGCCACGGATCGCGATGCGTTCTCCCGGCGCCAGGGTCAGCTGCAGGCCGGACAACACCGGCCGCGCGGCACCTGGCCACTGGAAGTGCACGTCATCCCAATGCACGCGCGCCGCCTGGGGTACCGGCTGCGGCGTCTGCGGATCCTCCACCGTCGGCGGTTGTTCGACGATGGCCTGCAGGCGGTCAGCAGCAATGCGCCCGGACTGCAGCGACTGCCAGGCCAGGCCCATGCCGGCCCAAAGTTCGATCAGCGCCACGGTCAGGAAGACGAGGCCCGCGGCCATTTCCGGCGCGATGTGCTGCTGTTCGGCGGCGTGCAGGGCCAACGCCAGCATCGCCACCAGGCCCAGCCCCGCCACCAGGCCGTGCAGGGTCGAGGCCGCGATCAGGCGCCAACGCCGACGACGATCACGCGAGGCCAGCTGCTTGGCGGCCACGCGTACCTTCAGCTGCCAAGCCGCATCGGCATGCAGCGCGGCCAGGTCACCGGCCCCCTCCAGACCTTCGAATGCAGCGGTGCGCAACGCCGCGCGGTGCGCGGCACGATCGGCCTCTTCGTCGTCATGGCCACGCACGCCCAGCCACGGCACGCCGAAGGCGATCAGCAGCGCCAGCACCGCCAGCAGTACCGCCGCCGAGGGCAGGATCAGCGCTGCCGAGGCAACCGCCACCAGCGACAGCGCGCCCAGCGCCACCAGCGGCCCGATCGCACGCACCAGCAGCCCATCCACTTCGCCGATGTCCCCCAGCAGCCGCGCCAGCAGCTCGCCGGTGCGCGTGGCGCCCAATCGTGCCGGCGCCAGTGGCAGCGCGCGGCGGAAGAACCACACGCGCAGGTCGCGGGCAATGCGCAGCGTGGCATCGTGGCCGACCAGCTTTTCGAAGTAGCGCGACACGATGCGCGCCATGGTCAGGCCACGGATGCCGGCCGAGGGTGAGAAGAAATTGAAGCCCTGGCCGAGGCCGGCCGCACCGGCCAGCGCGGCCGCCGTGAGGAAACCACCGGACAGGCCCAGCAGCGCCGTGCCGGCCAGCATCGTGGTCCACAGCAGCAGCAGGGTCAGCAACAGGCGCGGCCGGTGCCGCAGGAACACGGCGCGCAGCGAATCGGGCGAACGGCTCACGCGCGCACCGCCTGTGCCGGTTCCACCAGCCGGCCTTCCGGCAACAGCAGGCAACGGTCGGCCCACGCGATCACGGCCGGGCTGTGGGTGGCGACAACCACGCTGCGGCCACGTGCATAGGCGGCCAGGCTGCGCAGCAACGCCGCTTCGGTATCGGCATCGAGGAACGCGGTCGGTTCATCCAGCAGCAGCACCTGCGGGTCGCGCAGCAGCAGGCGGGCCAGGCCAATGCGGCGGGCTTCACCACCGGACAGGCCGAAGCCGCGTTCGCCGATCACCGTGTCCAGCCCCTGCGGCAGGCGCTGGGCAAACTGCAGGACCTGCGAAGCCTCGGCCACCGCGCGCAACCGCGCGTCGCTGGCTGCGGGATCGGCCAGGCGCAGATTGTCGGCGATGCTGCCATGGAACAGGTACGGTCGCTGGCTGGCATAGGCCACCTGCACGCCGGGGCGCAGCTGCAGCTTGCCGGCACGCGGCGGCAACCAACCGGCCAGCGCCTCCAGCAGCGTGCTTTTGCCGGACCCGCTGGGACCGACCAGGGCCAGGCGCTGGCCCGGCTCCAGCAGCAGGTCCAGATCCCGCAGCACATCCTGCGGCGCCCCCAACGGGCGCAGTACCAGTCCTTGCGCCTGCAGTGGCGGCAAGGCGGCCTCGGCCGGCTCCACCGCCAGCGGCGCAACCTCGTTCTCGATCAGGCCCTGCTCGTCCGGCAGCGACTGCAGCAGGCGCTCCACTTCGGCGGCGGCGGCCAGTGCATTGGCGCGATCATGGTAGTGCGCAGCCAGCCGTCGCAGCGGCGCATAGAACTCCGGCGCCAGCAGCAGGCAGAACAGGCCCGCACCCAGCGTCGGCACCGCTGCATGCAGCGACATCATGCCCAGATAGCTCAGGCCCAGGTACAGCGCCACCATCGCCACGCTCACCGAGGCGAAGAATTCCAGCACGGTGGACGACAGGAAGGCGATGCGCAGCACCTTCAGGGTGCGCACGCGCACGCCTTCGGCGGCGGCCTCGATGCCGGCCAGTTCGGCTTCGCCACGGCCATACAGGCGCAGCAGGCCCAGGCCCTTGATGCGGTCGGCGAAATGGCCGCTCATGCGCGCCAGTTCGCCCAGCTGCGCGCGCCCGGCGGCTTCAGCGCCCCAGCCCACCAGCATCATGAAGAACGGCACCAGCGGCGCGGTGAACAGCAGGATCAGCGCCACCACCCAGTCCACCCAGGCGACAGCGGCCAGGATCAGCAGCGGCACCACCACCACTTCGGTGCGCACCGGCAGGAAGCCGCTGTAATAGCTCTCGATCGCATCACCGTGATGCAGCATCAGTTCGCCCAGTTCACCGGTGCGGCGCTGCCGCAGCCAGAGCGGGCCCTGGCCCAGCAGGCGCGCGAACACGCGTTCGCGCAGTGCCAGCCGGGCGGCGTCGGCCACGTCACCGGCGGCGGCCTGGGTGGCGCTGCCCAGCAGGGTGCGCAGCACCAGGATCACCGCCAATCCCGCCAGCACCGGCAGGCCAGAGGCCAGCGGCACGCGCTCCACCAGCACCTGCTGCACCAGCCAGGCGATGGCGGCAGCCTGCCCGATCAACAGCGCGCCGGACAGGCTGATGCACAGCGCGGCCAGGCGCTGGCGGCCCCGGGCGGAGCGTGCCAGGTCGGCCAGCCAGGCCGTGCGCACACGCCGCTGGCGGGCGGTTTCAGCTTCCGGGGACAGGCCGTCAGGGGTCGTTTCGGCAGCGCTCAAGAGGTCTTCACGGGCAGCGGGGGAGACACGGCATTGTAGGCGCAGGCAATAGCCCGCCCCTGCGGCCGGCGGTCGCAGTCTTCATCAGGTTGGCATACGATCAACCGGGGCACCTGTTCATACATTGATCTGGATCAAGGCTGTTTGAAGTAGTCGGTCACATCATTCACGTCGTAGACCACCCTTCCCGCCACCTGCAACGGCACTATCCAACGAGGTAGCCAGGCCATGATTGATCAGACAGTCGTAGAACTGTCGCGGCTGCAATTCGCGCTGACCGCGATGTACCACTTCCTATTCGTACCGCTCACCCTCGGCCTGTCCTTCATGGTGGCCATCATGGAGAGCGTGTACGTGATGACCGGCAAGGAGATCTGGCGCAGGATGACCCTGTTCTGGGGCGTCCTGTTCGGCATCAACTTCGCCATGGGCGTTGCCACCGGCATCGTCATGGAATTCCAGTTCGGCATGAACTGGTCCTACTACAGCCACTACGTGGGTGACATCTTCGGTGCGCCACTGGCGATCGAAGGCCTGATGGCGTTCTTCCTGGAAGCGACCTTCGTCGGCCTGTTCTTCTTCGGCTGGAACCGCCTGAGCAAGGTCAAGCACCTGATGGTGACCTGGCTGATGGCGCTGGGGACCAACCTGTCGGCGATCTGGATCCTGGTGGCCAATGGCTGGATGCAGAACCCGACCGGTGCGGTGTTCAACCCGGAAACCATGCGCATGGAAGTGGTCGACTTCATGGCGGTGGTGTTCAACCCGGTGGCGCAGGCCAAGTTCGTGCACACCGTCAGCGCCGGCTACGTGACCGGTGCGGTGTTCGTGATGGCGATCAGCGCCCTGTTCCTGCTGCGCAACAAGCACAAGGACCTGGCCCGTCGTTCGTTTGCGGTGGCCGCGGCGTTCGGCCTGCTGTCATCGCTGTCGGTGGTCGTGCTGGGTGACGAGAGCGGTTACGCCGCCAGCGAACACCAGAAGATGAAGCTGGCCGCAATCGAGGCGATGTGGGAGACCGAGCGTGCGCCGGCCGACTTCACCGCCTTCGGCATCCCCAACCAGGAGACTCACCAGAACGACTACGCGGTGAAGATCCCCTACCTGATGGGCCTGATCGCCACCCGCTCGTTGAACCAGCCGATTCCCGGCATCCTGGAACTGGTCGAGCGCGCCGAACACCGCGTGCGTGGCGGCCAGCTGGCCTACGGTGCATTGGAACGCCTGCGCGCCAACAAGAACGACGTTGAAGCGCGCGAGATGTTCGACCGCCACTGGCAGGACCTGGGCCACGGCCTGCTGCTCAAGCGCTATCGCGATGACATCCTCAACGCCACCCCGCAGGAGATCTCGCAGGCGGCGATGGACACGGTGCCGCGCGTGATGCCGTTGTTCTGGACCTTCCGCGTGATGGCCGGCCTGGGCTTCTACCTGATCGCCTTCTTCGCACTGGCCTTCTACTACTCGTGCCGCAACAACTTCCAGGACAAGCGCTGGTTCCTCAAGCTGGCCCTGTGGACGCTGCCGGCACCGTGGATCGCGATCGAGTGCGGCTGGTTCGTGGCCGAGTATGGTCGCCAGCCGTGGGCGGTCGATGGCGTGCTGCCGACCTTCTATGCGGCGTCGGGCCTGGCCCTGCATGAAATCGTGCTGACCCTGGCCGGCTTCACTGCCATCTACACCGCGCTGATCGTGGTCGAGATCAAGCTGATGCTCAAGGCGATCCGCAAGGGTCCGGACGAGGTGCTGCCGTCGCTGCAGTCGCCCCAGCCGCATGCTTCCCACAATGCCTCGGCGCCGGCCGCCGGCCAGGCCTGAGGCAGGAGAACCAAGATGGATTTCATTCTTCTGGACTACACCACGCTGCGCGTGATCTGGTGGCTGCTGCTCGGCATCCTGCTGATCGGTTTCGCCGTGATGGATGGTTTCGACCTGGGCGTGGGCACCCTGCTGCCCTTCGTCGCCCGCAACGACGCTGAGCGCCGGCTGGTGATCAATACCATTGGTCCGGTCTGGGAAGGCAACCAGGTGTGGCTGATCCTGGGCGGCGGCGCGATCTTCGCCGCCTGGCCGCCGCTCTACGCGGTCAGCTTCTCCGGGTTCTACCTGGCGATGTTCGTGATCCTGTTCGCGCTGATCCTGCGTCCGGTCGGCTTCAAGTTCCGCAGCAAGATGCCCAGCGAGCGCTGGCGCAACACCTGGGACTGGGCGCTGTTCATCGGTGGCTTCATACCGGCGCTGATCATGGGCGTGGCGGTGGGCAACGTGGTGCTGGGCGTGCCGTTCCACTTCGATGACAGCATGCGCATCTTCTACACCGGCTCGTTCTTCGGCCTGCTGATGCCCTTCGCACTGCTGGCCGGCCTGCTCAGCGTGTCGATGCTGGTCGCCCACGGTGCCGCCATGCTGGTGCTGAAGACCGACGGCCCGGTGGCCGAGCGTGCGGCCCGCTTCGGCAGCATCGCCGCGATCATCGCTTTCGTGCTCTTTGCGGTCGGCGGCGCCTGGGTGGCCTTCGGCCTGCCGGGTTACCAGATCACCTCGCAGGTGGTCACCGACGGCGCCACCAATCCGCTGCTGAAGACCGCCGAACTCGGCGCCGCCGGTGGCTGGATGCGCAACTACAGCACGATGCCGGCCACGATCCTGGCCCCGCTGCTCGGCCTGGCCGGCCTGCTCGCCAGTGCGGTGCTGCTGCGTGCCCGCCGCGGCGGCCTGGCCTTCATTGCCTCCGGTGCGGCCATCGCCGGCATCATCCTGACCGTCGGCTTCGCCATCTTCCCGTTCCTGCTGCCGTCCTCGAGCCAGCCCACCTCCAGCCTGACCGTGTGGGATGCCTCGTCCAGCCACCTGACCCTGTGGATCATGCTGCTGGCCACGGCGGTGTTCCTGCCGATCATCCTCGCCTACACCACCTGGGTGTACCGCGTGCTGAAGGGCAAGACCACCACCGAAGAGATGGGCAACAACCCGAACGCGTATTGATTGCTTGCACGTGTGCCGACCAACGGTCGGCACCTACCCGGAATGAAGGAGACTGATCATGTGGTATTTCGCCTGGATTCTCGGTGCCGGCCTCGCCTCGACGGTGGCCATCCTCAACGGCATGTGGTTCGAAGCCCGCGAGCAGAACCGCATCGAGAAAGAAAATCGTCGCTGAGCTGTAAAAAAACCTTGCCGCCTTGGCCTTCACACGGTATCTTAGGCGGCTCCTTCGGGGTGTAGCTCAGTCTGGTAGAGCGCTACGTTCGGGACGTAGAGGTCGCAGGTTCGAATCCTGTCTCCCCGACCACTTCGGTGGTCGCATTGAAGCCTGGTGAAGTCGTCCAGGCTTTTTTGTTCCCTGAAGTGGCACTGCTTCGGCAGTGTGAAGAAAACAGCATTCACCCCTTGCCGCCATCGGGGTGAATCGCTAGAATAGGCGGCTCCCTTCGGGGTGTAGCTCAGTCTGGTAGAGCGCTACGTTCGGGACGTAGAGGTCGCAGGTTCGAATCCTGTCTCCCCGACCACTTCGGTGGTCACCAAGAAGCCTGGAAGACATCACTGTCCTCCGGGTTTTTTTGTATCAGGCACCTGCCCGCCCGCATGACGGGACCTTGCCGGAGCCCGCACGTACAATGGCCGCGCTGCCGGCCCGCCAGCAGCCCCTCCCCCACCTGCCGCTTCGGCGTAGACCGATGCCGGCGCTGCATGCCATTGCCCCGGCGTGCGACACCTGCAAGGACCACCGATGAGTTCCTCCCCTTCCGATTCGCCGTCGCTGCTGCACGGCCGCGTCCTCGCATTCGCCGCGATCCTGCTGGCAGCGATCAACCTGCGCACCGCGGTCACCTCGATCACTCCGCTGCTGGACGTGCTCGGCCAGCAGTTCGGTTTCGGTACCACCATGACCGGCGTGCTGGGCATGCTGCCGACCGCGTCGTTCGCACTGTTCGGCGTGGCCACGCCGGCACTGGCGCGGCGCCTCGGGCTGGAGCGCACCACGCTGCTGGCGATGGTGATGGCGATGGCCGGCCTGCTGCTGCGTTCCAGCGCCGGCAACGTCGGCACGCTGCTGTTGGGTTCGGTGGTGGCACTGGCCGGCATGGGCATCGGCAACGTGGTGGTGCCGCCGCTGGTGAAGCGCTATTTCGCCAACAAGGTCGGCACCATGAGCACGCTCTACATCAGCGTGCTGCAGCTGGGCACGATGCTGCCGGCGCTGCTGGCGGTGCCGGTGGCCAACGCCGCAGGCTGGCGCGTGTCGCTGGGCATGTGGGCGCTGCTGGCGCTGGCTGCCGCACTGCCGTGGCTGGTGCTGGCCACGCGCGCGCCGAAGCCGCAGTCCAACGTGTCCGATCCGACCGCGCAGCCGCATGGCAAGGTCTGGCGCACGTCACTGGGCTGGAGCATGACGCTGATGTTCGGCATGACCTCGCTGATGACCTACTCGATGTTCACCTGGCTGCCGCGCATCGTGGTCGAGGCCGGTGGCACGCCCGCGTTCGGTGGCGTGATGGTCGCCGTGTTCTCGGCGCTGGGCCTGCTGCCATCGCTGGTCATTCCGTCGATGGCGGTGCGCATGCAGAACCCGTTCCCGCTGGTGCTGATCGGCTTTTTCTCGTTCGTGATCGCCTTCACCGGCCTGCTGCTGGCACCGATGAAGGCCCCCCTGCTGTGGGCCTGCCTGCTCGGCGTCGGCCCATCCACCTTCCCGCTGGCACTGACCCTGATCAACCTGCGCACCCGCACCCCGACCGGCTCGGCGGCGCTGTCCGGCTTCATGCAGGGCGTGGGCTACAGCTTCAGCTGCCTGGGCCCGTTCCTGGTCGGCTGGCTGCACACGGTCAGCGACGGCTGGACCCTCCCGTTCAGCTTCCTGTTCGGCTGCGCCGCCCTGATGCTGTGCGCTTCGTGGGTGGCCTGCAAGCCGCGCAAGCTGGAAGATCTCTGGTAAGCCACGTGGGGCCCGCAACCGGGCCCACCTACCATTCGTCAGCCCGTCTGCGCATTTTGACGCCGGGCTGACAATTCCGGGCGGATAGTGCCCACGAATGCCCATCCTTGCCGCGTGCCGGCATCGGGCATGGGGGCGGCAGCGCCGCCCGGGCCACCACTCGGTGTGCGGGGGACTTTCGTTTCAGACAAGACATCGCAGGTCGCTGTCCGGGTTGTATCCGTCTTCGCTGGGCGGGAATGCACGAAGGGAGTGACGCGGGCCACGGCCACGCCAAAAGCTGGCATGTGATGTGCGTCACATTTTTCAGGTTGTCTGGTTCGGAAGCCAAGGGGGTCCCCAATGGTTGTCCACCGCCGGCTGGCGCTCTGCGTCGGCCTTGCCTGCACCGCCCTGGCCTGGGCCAGCGGCGCTGCCCCGCCCGACCGCGAAGCAGCGTTGGCCGAGATCGGCCGCTATCGAGACCAGGCGCGTTGGCTGGACGCCCTGGGCGCGATCGAGCGCGCCAGCCAGCAGCAACCCAACGACGACCTGCTGTTCAAGCTGCGCGTATTGACGCTGGGCGACATCGGCAACGCCTGGCGTGCGTGGGAGCTGTACCAGCAGCGCCCGCAACTGTTCGACGCTGCGCAGAAACAGCGCCTGGAAGGCGACTACCTGGCCAAGCTGGTGGTCTGGAGCCTGGCCTACAGCAGCAGCGAGGACAGCCGCCTGGAAGAAGCCGAATCGACCTTGGCCCGCATGCAGCGCTACCTCGGCGGCGAAGGCACCCCGCCCTCGCAGGCACCACTGCGGATCCGCATGGACCGGCTGATCCTGCTCAACCGGCTGGGCCGCCATGCACAGGTCCGCGAGGAAGCGCGGGCACTGCAGGCCGAAGGCCACACCCTGCCCGACTACGTGCTGCCCGCAGTGGGCGATTCGTTGATGGGCACCCTGCACCCGGAAGAAGCGATCCCGGTGCTGCAGGCGGCCGTCGCTGGCGACCCGACGCGCGACGCCTCGCATTCGGAACTGGCTTACGCCTACCTGGAAAGCGAGCAGCAGGAAAAGGCCATCGACCTGCTGCAGGCATGGCGCGACAAGGAGCCGGCGTGGCGCTGGAGCAACGGCAAGTCGCCGTACGCGAACTGGTCGCGCTACGAGGCCGATCTCAACCTGGCGATGGTGCGCGCCTACAGCGGCGACCTGCACACCGCGCAGCACGACCTGGAGTCGATGGTCGAGATCGCACCCGGCAACGGCGGGCTGCAGAGTGCGCTGGGCAGCGTCTACATGATGCGCGGCTGGCCACGCCGGGCGCTGCAGCGCCAGCAGATGGCACACGCGCTCGATCCGCGGGACATCGAACCGCGGCTGGGCATGGAAGAGGCCTATGTCGCCCTGCAGCGCGACGACCTGGCGCGGCCGCTGCACGATGACCTGGTCGCACGCTACCCCACCCAGCCGGCAGTCGAACGCATGGACCAGGCCTGGCGCGCGCATCGCGGCTGGCAGCTGAAGGCATGGACCGACATCGGCCGCAGCTCCGGGGGCGGTGGTACTTCGCCCCTGGGCAACAACGACCGCCACTACGGCGTGGACGTGGAGACGCCGGTCCTTGATGACCGCTGGCGGTTGTTCGCCCTCGCCGACCGTCGCGTGACCGACTTCCAGGACCAGCGCATCGATCCCCTGTGGCTGGGTGCGGGCGTGCGTTACCGCTTCGGGCAACTGGATGCGGAAGCGGCGGTCCTGCGCGCCAACGATCACATCGGCGACACCGGCCTGCGCGTCGGCGTCGGCTGGCAGTTCAACGATTCCTGGCACGCCGGCGTGGTGGTCGCACGCAATGACCCGGAGGCCTCGATGCAGGCGCGCGCGGCCGGCATCACCGCCGACAGCGTGAGCGCACAGGTGGACTACCGGCGCAGCGAGCTCACCCACTGGACGTTCGGCGCGAGCCGCTTCCGCTATGACGACGGCAACCACCGCGAGCTGTTCGGCACCAGCGTCCAACAGCGCCTGCTGACCCGCCCACGCTGGCTGGTCGATGGCCTGGCCAGTGCCTACACCAGTCGCGGCAGCCGCGATGATGCGCCCTACTTCAACCCGAAGCGCGACCGCATGGTCGAGATCGGCCTGCGCATCGACCAGCAGCTGTGGCGGCACTACGAGCGCCACTTCCGGCACCGGCTGACCGTCTCGCTCGGCGACTACTGGCAGGACGGCTTCGGCAGCGCGTTGGTGCCGTCGGTGTCCTACATGCACGAGTGGCAGCTGGGCCCTGGCCGCGTGTTCGAGTATGGCGTGCGGTGGTCACGACCGGTCTACGACGGCCATCGCGAGCGCCATATCGGCTTCGAAGCCGCATTGCGCTGGGGAGACTGACATGGCCCGCTTCCTGCGACTGATCGTGCTCCTGCTGCTGGCCTGCGTGCCACCGGCGTTCGCGCAGCAGCCCCTGCATCTTGATGCGATCGACAACGGCCTGCTGATCCTCAGCTACCACGACATCCGCGACAAGGTGGCCGCCAAGGGTGATGCCGATTCCTATGCGGTGAGCACGCAGAACTTCGCCGCGCACCTGGACTGGCTGGGCGCGCACGGCTACCACCCGGTTTCGCTGTCGCAGCTGATCGAGGCCTCGCAGGGCCGCGCCACGCTGCCTCCCAAGCCGGTGCTGCTGACCTTCGACGATGGCCTGCGCAGCGTCTACGACAAGGCCTTCCCGCTGCTGCAGGCCTACCACTACCCGGCCCTGGTGGCGGTGATCACCGATTACGTGGACATGGCACCGGGCCGCACCATCGACTACGGCTACCGCCCGTTCGGCCACGATGACTTCGTGACCTGGGCGCAGCTGAAGCAGATGCACGACAGTGGCCTGATCGAAGTGGCCAGCCATACCGACGACCTGCACCACGGCGTGCTTGCCAATCCGCAGGGAAACTCCACGCCCGCCGTGGTCACCCGCATCTACACCCCGGCCACGCGCAGCTACGAGAGCGGGACACAGTATGAGCAGCGCCTGCGCACTGATCTTTCGCGCAGCGTGCAGCGCATCCAGCAGCACCTGGGCGTGCGCCCGCGCGCCATCGTCTGGCCATATGCCGCGTACAACCAGTTGAGCAACGACATCGCCGAGCAGCTGGGCATGCCGGTTTCGTTCGACCTGGAAGGCCGTAGCACGCCAGTGGCCCGCGACCTGCACGGGCTGGCACGATTGCTGGTGAGCAACAACCCGACCGTGGAAGGCCTGGCCTACGAACTGCGCCGAGACGTGGCGCTCGATGGCATCCGCGCCCTGCAGATCGATCTGGATGATATGTATGACCCGGATCCAGCGCAGCAGGCACGCAATCTCGATGCATTGATCGAGCGGGTCAAGCGCATCGCGCCGACCCATGTCTATCTGCAGGCCTTTGCCGACCCGGACGGCAACAACACCGCCGATGCGCTGTATTTCCCGAACCGGCACATGCCGATGCGGGCGGACCTGTTCAGCCGCGTCGCCTGGCAGCTGAAATCCCGCGCGGGCGTGAAGGTCTACGCGTGGTTGCCAGTGCTCGGCTTCGAACTGCCCGACCCGGAGCAGCGCAAGGTGCTGGCGATCCGCAATGGGGATGCCGACGGCATGTACCGGTTGGATTTCACCAACCCGAAGGCCAGGCAGATCATGCTCGACATCTACGAGGACCTGGCGGTCAATTCCTACTTCGAAGGCCTGCTGTTCCATGACGACGGCTACCTGCGCGACACCGAGCTGCCCGCCCTGGCGGCCGGCGAAGATGGCAGCGCACGTACCCAGGCACTGATCGACTTCACCCTGGCCCTGCGCAACAGCGCGCAGCGCTGGCGGCCGAAACTGGCAACGGTGCGCAACCTGTATGCCGAGCCGGTACTCCGCCCGCAGAGCGAAGCCTGGTTCGCGCAGCGCCTGGACCTGTTCAACAAGGCCTACGACCAGACGGCGCTGATGGCGATGCCGTGGATGGAAGGCAGCAGGCACCCCGAGCGCTGGCTCGACCAGTTGCTGGCCGCGGTACGTGCGCACGACCCGCAGCTTCAGCACACGCTGTTCGAGCTGCAGACCGTCGATTGGCGCAGCGGGCAGCCGATTCCCGCCGGGCGCCTGCGTGCGCAGATCCGCCAGTTGCAGGCGCAGGGCGTGCACCACTTCGCCTGGTACCCCGATGACTTCATCGCCGACCAGCCCTCCACCCGCGATGCCCGCGCGGCAATGTCCGCCGGCAACTTCCCGTACCCGGAGAAGTGACGTGGACATGCATCCGCTGCTGCAGGTCCTGTTCCAGTTCGCCTTCTACTACCCGATGGTGATGGCGTTCTTCTGGATGTCCGGTGGCCTGTACTACTACTTCCGGCGCGAGCGTCACTCACGTCCGCGCAACGATCCGCCCTTGATGATCGCCCCTCCCTTCGCGACCTTGCTGGTGCCCTGCCACAACGAAGCAGAAAACCTGGACGACACGCTCACTGCGGCGCTGGCCCAGCGCTACCCCGCCGATTACGAAGTGATCGCCATCGACGATGGCAGCAGCGATGACACCGGCGCACGGCTGGATGCGCTGGCGGCAAGGCATCCACGGCTTCGCGTGCTGCACCTGGACCGCAACCTGGGCAAGGCCAATGCGCTGCGCATGGGCGCACTGGCCGCACGCTCGGAGTACCTGGTGTGCATCGATGGCGATGCGATGCTGGAAGAGCATGCACTGCACTGGATGGTCTGGCACCTGGTCAGTGGCAACCGGGTCGGTGCGGTCACCGGCAACCCGCGCATCCGCAACCGCTCCACCCTGCTCGGACGCCTGCAGGTGGCGGAATTCTCCTCGATCATCGGCATGATCAAGCGGGCACAGCGCGTGTATGGCCGCATCTTCACCATCTCCGGCGTGATCGCCGGCTTCCGCCGCACTGCCCTGCACCAGGTCGGCTGGTGGTCGGATGACATGGTGACCGAGGACATCGACATCAGCTGGCGCCTGCAGCGCGCGCACTGGGACATCCGCTACGAACCCAATGCGCTGTGCTTCATCCTGATGCCGGAGACGCTCAAGGGCCTCTGGCGGCAGCGCCTGCGCTGGGCCCAAGGCGGCGTGGAAGTGATGCTGCGCCACGCGCGCTCGCTGCTGCACTGGAAAGAGCGGCGCATGTGGGGCGTGCTGCTGGAGTACGTGTTGAGCGTGGTCTGGGCCTACACGATGCTGTTCATCGTGCTGCTGTGGGCACTGGGCAAGTTCATCGAGCTGCCGCCGCAGCTGCATATCGCCAGCCTGCTGCCGGAGTGGCATGGCGTGATCCTGGCGCTGGTCTGCCTGCTGCAGTTCGCCAGCAGCCTGATCATCGACCGGCGTTACGAAACACAGATTGGACGCAATTACTTCTGGGTCATCTGGTACCCGATGGCGTACTGGCTGATCAGCCTTTCCACCACCCTGGTGGCGCTGCCCAAGACGCTGCTGCGCCGTCGCAGCAAGCGCGCCACCTGGACCAGCCCTGACCGGGGGATCCGATGAACGCGCAACGCCCGTCCAACCGCTTCGACTCGCGGATGATCCGCAAGCCGCATCGCCAGCCACACTTCCAGCGCACTGCCTGGGGCTTCGTCACCCTGGCGTTCTGGGGCTTCTACTTCTATCTGTGGGCCCCCCTGGTGACCCTGCTCTCGTGGCTGATCGGTGGCCAGCTGGCCTGGCGGCAGCTCTACGAACGGCAGAACCAGTTCGACCCGTACGTGCTGGTCGCGCTGCCATTGATGCTGCTGTGCGCCAGCGTGCTGTTGATCGCCTGGGCCGAGTACAACCGCGCCCGCTTCCGTGGCCGCGAACGCCGCCTGCCGCGGCCCCTGGCCAGCCTCGACGAAGTGGCCGCCGATCTGGGCGCCAGCACCGGGCTGGCCGAACGCCTGATGGGCTGCAAGGCCGCCACGCTGCACATGGATGATCACGCACGGCCGGTCGGCATCCGCCGCGAGGTGGTGTAACCCGACGACCTGGTAGCTGCCGACCTTGGTCGGCGCTTGGGCCTGGTGGGTGCCGGCCTTGGTCGGCACCGGGGTTTGCCGCGAAGAGCATCTACGCGCCGCGTGGATCCACTTATGTACGCGTCTGCCCTTCGCCGCGCACGACAAATCGTTCAACGGTGAGGGCTTCCAAGCCCATCGGGCCGTAGGCGTGCAGGCGCGTGGTGGAAATACCGATCTCACTGCCCAGGCCCAGCTGGCCACCATCGGAGAAGCGCGACGAAGCGTTGACCATCACCACCGCCGAGCGCAGCGCGTTGACGAAGCGCTCGGCGTGGCCGGTGTCCTCGGTGGCGATCACTTCGGTGTGGTCGGAGGTATAGGTGCGGATGTGCGCGATGGCTGCATCAAGATCATCGACCACGCGCACCGCCAGCACCAGATCGAGGAACTCGGCGGCGTAATCCTCCTCGGTCGCCGCCGTGCTGCCCGGCAGCAACGGCTGCGCCTGCGCATCGGCGCGCAGCTGCACCCCACGCTCACCCAGCGCATGCGCCACGCGCGGCAGGAACGCGTCAGCCACGGCGCGGTGCACCAGCAGCGTCTCCAGCGAATTGCACGCCGCCGGCCGGCTGCACTTGCCGTCCACCAGCAGGTCGATGGCCTTGCCGAGGTCGGCGCTGGCGTCCACGAACAGGTGGCACACCCCCTTGTAATGCTTGATCACCGGCACGCGCGCGTGCTCGGCCACGAAACGGATCAGGCCTTCGCCGCCACGCGGAATGGCCAGGTCGATCAGCTCATGCAGCTGCAGCAGTTCCAGCATCGCCTCGCGGCGCAGGTCGGTGAGCACGGTCACCGCCGCCGGCGGTACGCCGTTGGCCTTCAATGCACCGGCCAGCGCCTGGGCGATGGCGGTATTGGAGTGGATCGCTTCGGAACCACCGCGCAGGATCACGCCATTGCCGGCCTTCAGGCACAGCGCGGCGGCTTCGGCCGTCACGTTCGGGCGCGCCTCATAGATCATCGCGATCACGCCCAGCGGCACGCGCACCTTCTGCACGCGGATGCCGTTGGGACGTACGTCGTCGCGCGTCACCTGGCCGACCGGGTCAGGCAGCGCGGCCACCTCGCGCACCGCCTCGGCCATCGCGAACAGCCGCGGCGGGTCCAGTGCGAGGCGGTCGAGCATGGCACTGCCAACGCCCTTGTCGCGCGCGGCGGCGAGGTCGCGTGCGTTGCCGGCCAGGATCAGTCCGGCATTTACTTCCAGGGCCTGCGCCATCGCCAGCAGCAGCGTGCGTCGCGCCGCACTGTCCAGGCCGGCAACGATCTGCGCTGCATCACGGCAGGCGCGCGCCTGGGCTTCGATTTCGCTCATCGGGGTGTCCTTCAAACCGGTCATGGCAGCACCAGGTCGTCACGATGGACGACGCTGCCGCCGTAGTTGTAGCCCAGCACGGCCTGGATGTCGCGCGAATGATGGCCGGCGATCCGGCGCACGTCGTCGGCCGCGTACTGGCTGACGCCGCGGGCGACACAGACACGCCCCTGCGGTGCGATCCAGCACACCTGCACCATGTCGCCGCGGCGGAATGCCCCCTCGGCAGCGGTGATGCCGCCGGGCAGCAGCGAGGCGCCCTTCTCCCGCATCGCCTGTGCCGCACCGGCATCGACGACGATCGCGCCCTCGGCCAGCGGCGCGTGCCGCAGCCAGTGCTTGCGGGCAGCCTCGCGGCTGCGTGCGGCGTGGATGCGGGTGCCGAACAGGCGGTCCTGCGCCAGCGCGCGCACCACATCGCTGCTGCGGCCGTTGAACAGGTAGGTCTCGATGCCGAGGCGGCCCGCCTTGGCCGCCGCCTCCAGCTTGGTACGCATGCCGCCGGTGCCGGCGCGCGAGCCGGCGCCGCCGGCCATCGCCAGCACATCGTCACTCAGTTCCGGCACGTCGTGCAGTGGCCGCGCGTCGGCCACGGTGCGCGGATCTGCGCTGTACAGGCCGTCGATGTCGGTGGCGATGAACAGTGCATCGGCATCGACCAGCGCGGCCACGGTCGCGGCCAGGTTGTCGTTGTCACCGAGCTTGAGCTCGTCCACCGATACGGTGTCGTTCTCGTTGACCACCGGCAGCGCACCCAGCCGCAGCAGTTCGCTCAGCGTGGCGCGTGCATTGAGGTAGCGGCGGCGGTTGCGCAGGTCGTCGTGGGTCAGCAGCACCTGCGCCACCGGGCGCTCGAAGAAGCGCTGCCAGAGCCCGATCAGCTGCGCCTGGCCGAGCGCGGCCAGGGCCTGGCGCGCCGCCATCGCCGCACCGGGTTCATCGGCCCGCGGCAGGATCGCGCGCCCCGCCGCAACCGCGCCGGAGGAGACGATCACCACCTCGCGCCCAGCCAGTACGTTGGCGGATACAAACTGGGCCAGGCCCAGCGCGTGGCGTGGCGACAGGCCGCCACCATCGGCCGCCAGCAGGCTGCTGCCAACCTTCAGCACCGCACGCCGCCATGGCGGCAGCGCCTGTTGCGGGAACGGCGAAGCGACGGTGGCGGCGTGCAGGGTCATCGGTCAGGGCCTCAGCGGGTATTCCATTCGTGCACGGTCAGCTCGGAAGCGTGCATCGTCACCAGCGGATCGGTGGCGACGATCGCCTGCGCCTGTTCCAGGCTCTCGACGTTGCACAGCACATAGGCGCCACCGCTGCCATCGGCGAAACCACCGGTCAGCTGCAGCTTTCCCTGTGCCTGCAACGCCTCGAGGAAATCGCGGTGCGGCTGCACCGCCGCATCGTTGAAGTCCGGCCGGCGCATCGCCATCACCAGGTAGACAGTGCCCGCCATCAGGACAGCGCCTGCCAGCGTGCGCGCAGTTCGTCCAGGCGCAGATCGGCGGCCGAGCCCGGCGATACACGCGCAGCCAGGCTGCCTTCCGGGGTACGTCCCTGCCCTGCGCTGTCGGCACCGGCTGCAGCGGCCTTGTAGGCCTCGCGGAACGGCACACCGGCCACCGCCGCTTCCACGGCGACGTCGGTGGCATACATGCCCGAATCGATCGCTGCGCGCAGCCTGTCGTCACGCCACTCCAGATTGGCCAGCAGCGCCGGCAGCAGTTCCAGCGCGGCCAGGCCACGGCCGAAGCCGTGGAAGATGGCGCCCTTGGACGACTGCAGGTCACGGTGATAACCCGAAGGCAGCGACAGCAGCTGCTCGATCTCGGTGCGCGCGGCGGCGACGCTGGCGTGGGTCGCACGCATCAGCTCGATCACGTCCGGGTTGCGCTTGTTGGGCATGATCGAACTGCCGGTGGTGTACTGCGCCGGCAGCGCGACGAAGCCGAACTCGGCGCTGGTGAACAGCGACAGGTCCCAGGCGATGCGGCGCAGGTCCAGCGTAGCGCCACCGAGTGCTTCCAGCGCGGCCAGCTCGAACTTGCCGCGCGACAGCTGTGCGTAGATCGGCGAGATCTGCATGCGCGCGAAACCGAGCGCGGCCGTGGTGTGCTCGCGGTCCAGCGGCAGGTTCACCCCGTAGCCGGCGGCGGTGCCGAGCGGATTGGCGTCGACCAGCGCATGGGTGTCACGGGCGCGGATGGCGTTGTCGATGAAGGCCTCGGCCCATCCGGCCCACCACATGCCGGCCGAAGAGACCACGGCGCGCTGGATATGGGTATAGCCGGGAATCGGCAGGTCCTTCTCGGCCTGCGCACGGTCCAGCGCGATCTTGGCCACGTCGGTGCTGAGCCCGGCCACGCGCAGCAGCTTCTCCTTCAGCCACAGGCGGGTGGCGACCAGGATCTGGTCATTGCGGCTGCGGCCGGTGTGGATCTTGCGGCCAGCGTCGCCGAGGCGTTCGGTCAAACGCGCTTCGATTGCTGAGTGACCGTCTTCGTACTGCGTATCCAGCACGAAGCGGCCTTCACGGAAATCCTGCGCCAGCACGTCGAGCTCGCGCAGCAGGCCTGCCAGCTCGTCGGCGCTGAGGATGCCGATGTGCTGCAGGCCCTGCGCATGCGCGGCGCTGGCAGCGATGTCATGCAGGAAGAACTCGCGGTCGAGGATCACGTCGTCGCCGGCGAGGAAGGTCTGGATCTGGGCGTCGACAGCGACGCCGGGCTTCTGCCAAAGAAGGTCTGCCATGGGGGCTCCGGAAGGCGTGTTCAGTGCGGGATCGACGTCAGTTCGTCGATGCCCAGCGCAAGGTTGAGGTTCTGCATGGCCTGGGTGGCCGCGCCCTTGAGCAGGTTGTCCAGGGTCGCCACCACCACCACCCGCTTGCCGCCCGGGGCCAGGGTGAAGCCACCGACCTGGGCACCGTGGCGGCCGGCGATGCGGCTGACCCACGGCGCTTCATCCACCACTTCGATCAGGGGTTCGCCGGCATAGGCCTGCTGGAAGCGCTCGACGATCTGTTCGCGGGTCTGCACGCGGTTCAGCCACAGGTTGGCGGTCAGCGTGATGCCGCGGAAATGCGGCGCGACGTGCGGCATGAACTCGACGGCCACGCCCAGCTGCACCGACACCTCGCGCTCGTGCACGTGGTTGGTCAGCGCATACGGCATCAGGTTGTCGGCCAGCAGTTCGACGTTGTTCTTGTCCGACGGCGTGGTACCGGCACCGGAGTAGCCGGAGACACCGAAGCACTGCGGCGGGCCGGCCAGCAGGTCCAGCAGCGGATGCACCGCCAGCTGCATCGCCGTGGCATAGCAGCCCGGGTTGCTGATGTGCTTCTGGCCGTTGTAGCGGCCGCGGGTCAGCTCCGGCAGGCCGTAATACCAGCTGTTGTCGAAGCGGTAGTCGGCCGAGAGATCGACGATGACGGTGTCCGGCTTGGCGGCTTCAAGCGCGGCCACGAACGGTGCGGCCAGGCCGTTGGGCAGGGCCAGGATCACCGCGTCCACGACTTTGGCGGCCACCGCGTCGGCATCCAGGTTCTCGTACTGCAGCTCGCCCTGGAATTCCGGGTGGTGGTCGGACAGGCGCTGCCCGGCGCGCTCGCGCGAGGAGACGAAGGCCAGTTCCAGGCGCGGATGGGCGGCCACCAGCTTGATCAGCTCGGCGCCGGTATGGCCGCGGGCCCCGACGATGCCCAGGGTGAAAGTCGAATCGTTCATGCGTGGCTGTCCAGGCGGTACTGCAGGTGGCGCTTCACGCCCTGCCATTCCGCATCGATGATGGAGAAGATGACGGTGTCGCGCGGCGTGCCGTCGGCGTGCCGCTTGTGGTTGCGCAGCACGCCATCCTGCTTGGCGCCGAGGCGTGCGATGGCGGTGCGCGAAGTGAAGTTGAACCAGCTGGTCTCGAACACGACGCTCAGGCACTGCAACCGCTCGAACGCGTGGCTGAGCAGCATCAGCTTGGTCTCGGTGTTGACCCCGGTGCGTTGCGCAGACTCGCCATACCAGGTGTAACCGATACTCAGGCGCGGCACGTCCGCTTGCAGATCGTAGTAGCGGGTGGTGCCGACAATCTGGTCGTTGGCATCGAACACCACGAACGGCAGCACCCTGCCTTCGGCCTGCGCCTGCAGCGCTGCCTGCACGTAGCCGGCCATGGTCTTCGCATCGGGCACCTGGGTGTACCAGAGCCTGGACAACGCGCCATCGCCAAGCGCGCCGCGCAGGCCATCGATATGCCCCATCTGCAGCGGCTCCAGCCGCGCATGGGTGCCCGCCAGCGTAGGGACCTTGGTCCAGTCGGCATGGTTCATGTGTTCAGCCCTGCAGGCTCGGCGCGCGCCGGGCGCAATGGTCGACATAGGTCTTGATCCGGTCGATGCCGTCGGCGCCGAACCAGAACACCTTCCAGTGGTCCTGCTTGTAGCAGCCGTCGGATTCAGCGTAATAGAAGTGGTTGATCGGATTGCCATGGCGCGAACGCCAGAACAGCTGCGGGGTTTCCTCCAGCATCACGTTCCAGACCGCGCGGCCCAGGCCCTCGCCCTGCGCATCGTCGAGCACGGCGAACTTGTCCAGGTACACGCCCTCGGCCTCGTCGGTGAGGATCACCGCGGTGCGGTAGTTCTCGCTGACGTAGGCGCGCAGCAGCTTCGTCTTTTCGAAGTACTCCGGCACCAGGGTGCGGCCGAAGCTGGATTCGATCAGGCCCTTCAGGCGCGGCAGGTCCAGCGCGTTCCAGGCGGTGGCGCGCAGCACCTTCTCGCCCTTGCGCACCAGCGTCCCCGAACCCTTGTGGGTGAACAGTTCCTTGGCCAGGTCGGCCGGGCGGGTGATCGACACCGACGATTCCAGCGGCAGGCGATCGAGCAGATCCTTGATCTGTTCGATCTTCACCCTCATGCCGCCGTGGATCCACGGCTGCGCGATCAGGTGGTCGTACTCGGTAGACAGGTTGATCGAATCGATCACGTTGCCCTGCTCGTCCAGCAGGCCGCCAGTGCCGGTCAGGAAGATGATCTTGTATGGCTGCAGTTCCTGCACCAGCTCGTTGGCGGCGAAGTCGGCGTTGACGTTGAGGATCTGGCCGCCAGCGGTCTCGCCCAGGCTGGTGATGACCGGGATCGACCCGGCACGCAGGCTGGCCTCGATCGGTGCCAGGTTGACCTTCTTCACCTCGCCGACCAGGCCGTAGGTGTCCACGTCCAGGTACTCGGCCTCGAACACGCCGCCGGTGATCGAGGTGGCGCGCGCGCCGTTCTGCTGCAGCGCCTCGACCAGGCGCAGGTTGGACTGCTGGAACACCCGGCGCACGATCGCCAGCGCTTCCGGCGACGTCACGCGCAGGCCGTTGACGGTCTGCTTCTCGATGCCGGCGGCCGACAGTTCGGCATCCAGCTGCGGGCCGGCGCCGTGCAGCACGATCGGGGTCAGCCCGACTTCCTGCAGGAACGACAGCGAAGAGGTCAGCGCGTCGAGGTCGTCGCGCAGCACCGCGCCGCCGACCTTGACCACGGCGAAGCGCTTGGCGTCCAGCTGCGAGAAGCGCTTGAGGTACTGGCTGATCTCCTTCGCGCTGGCCATGCTGGAAAGCAGGCGCACGATGGTCTGGCGGGTCTGGCGGTGGGGCTGGAGGGCAGGAGACATTTCGGTTTCGTCACAGGCGGCGGTCGCCGCGTTGCAGTTCCACCCGGCCAGGGCCGGGCGGCGTTGTAGGGTCGATCAGGCGCCGGCGGCGATGATGCGATGCACGGCGTCGGTGTAGCGCTGCAGCTGCTCCAGCGTCACGAACTCATCGGCGGTGTGGGCCTGGGCGATGTCGCCCGGGCCGAACACCAGCGTGGTGTAGCCACCGGCGGAGAACAGCGAGGCCTCGGTCCAGAAGTCCACCGCGTTGCCGATCGGCAGCTCCAGCGCATCGGCCACATCGCGCGCCAGCAGGCGGCGGTTCTCGGCCTCGGCGATGTCACCGGCCGGCAGGGTGGGGCCACGGAACGTTTCGGTGAACACGGCGGCTTCCGGTTCGGCGAAACCGGCGAAGGTCGCCAGCAGGCCATCGATGTCCATCGACGGCAGCGGGCGGAACCCGAAGCGCACCTCAGCAGCCGGTGCGATCATGTTGGCCTTGATCCCGCCTTCGACGCGACCGATGTTGAAGCGCAGGCCGGTCAGCCCGCCGAAGCGGGCCGAGGCCAGCGATTCCACATGGTCCAGTGCACGGTTGCCCCAGCGCATGGCCTGGTGCAGCGCGCTGGCGGCCGCGTCCTGCTTGCCGGACGCATGGCCGGCACGGCCGGCGAACTGCATCAGCACCGAGCTGATGCCACGATGCGCCAGCACCGCTTCACTCATGGTCGGCTCGGCCACCAGCACCGCTTCATACGGCAGGCCACGGGCCAGGAACGCGGCGATACAGCGCGGATCGTTGGCTTCCTCGTCGCTGGAGAACAGGAAGGCGGCATCGCCATCGCTGGCATTGGCCGCCGCCACCAGCGCAGCGGCGGCGCCCTTGATGTCACACACGCCCAGGCCGACCACGCGGTCGTCCAGGCGGCGCATCACATGCGGGTCGGCACTCCAGTGCGGCGAGTCCGGCACGGTGTCCAGGTGCACGTTGAACAGGTACTTCGGCGTCCCGCGCACGGCGTACAGGCTGACTGCGCCCGCGCCATGGTCGATCACCTCGACGTTGAAGCCGGGCAGGTTGTCGCGCAGGTAATCGAAGATGCCACCGGTGGTGATCGCACGCGGCGGGTTGCGGGTGTCGAAGGACACCAGCGCCTGCAGGTGATCGAGCGTCTGTTCAAGCATGTGTCTGAATATCCGTAGGGTTCGAAATCGGTAGTGCCGGCCGCTGGCCAGCTCCGCAATGATCCAGCCGTGCCACGAGCCGGCCAGCGGCCGGCACTACCCTCCATCGACGTTGCGAGGCGCCGGCCAGCGGCCGGCACCCCGTCACAGGTCAACCGCGATTGACCTGCGCATAGACAGTGGAGCTCATGCCGAACAGCTTGATGAAGCCTTCAGCCTCCTCCACGCCCCAGTCGGCCGACTGCGCGTAGGTGGCGCCCTTGGTGTTGAGCAGGTGCGGCGACTTCACGGCCACCGCATCGACGCGGCCACCACGGGTTTCCAGCACCACTTCACCGTTGACCTTGGCCTGCGAGGACTTCAGGAAGGCTTCGATGTCGGTCTTCAGCGGGTCGTGGTAGAAGCCTTCGTACACCAGCTCCACCCACTTGCGTGCCACGTCCGGCTTGAAGCGGTTCTGCTGCTTGGTCAGCACCGCATCTTCCAGCGCACGGTGTGCGGCCAGCAGCGAAACCAGGCCCGGGGCCTCGAACACGATGCGGCCCTTCAGGCCGATCACGGTGTCGCCGGTGTAGACGCCGCGGCCCACGCCGTACGGGGCGAACAGCTTGTTGAGCTGGGCCAGGATCTGGTCGCCCGGCAGCGCCTTGCCGTCCAGTTCGACGGCTTCGCCTTCAACGAACTTCAGGGTCACGGTCAGGGCCTGCTCCGGCCACTCGCTGCGCGGTGCGCACCAGCCACGCGCGCCCTCGCCCGGAGCTTCCCACCGGTCGATCTCGCCGCCGGACATGGTCAGGCCCAGCAGGTTCTCGTTGATGGTGTAGGCCTGCTGCTTGGCGCGCACGCCGAAGCCACGCTCTTCCAGGTACTTCTGCTCGTAGGCGCGGGTCTGGGTGTGTTCCTTCTGGATCTCGCGGATCGGCGCGATGATCTGGTAGTCGCCCAGCGCCTTCACGGCCAGGTCGAAGCGGACCTGGTCGTTGCCCATGCCGGTGCAACCGTGGGCGATGATGTTGGTGCCCAGCTCGGCAGCACGCTTCAGCGCGGCATCGACGATCAGGTAGCGGTCCGAGACCAGCAGCGGGTACTGGCCCTGGTAGCCTTCGCCGGCCCACACGAACGGCTTGACGAAGCCTTCCCAGATGGCCGGGCCACCGTTGACGGTAAGGTGGCTCGCCACGCCCAGTTCGGCGGCGCGCTTCTCGATGAAGTCACGCTCTTCATCATCGACGCCGCCGGTGTCGGCGAACACGGTGTGCACGTTGTAGCCGCGCTCCTGCAGGTACGGCACGCAGAAGCTGGTATCCAGGCCGCCGGAGAAGGCGAGAACGACGTCTTTGTTGCTCATGGGGGTCAGGTCCACTTGGGGGATGGGAATTCGGTAGAGCCGACCGTTGGTCGGCTGGAATATTGGATGCGCCGCTGCGGGAGCAGCCGACCAACGGTCGGCTCTACCCCTTGTTCGATCTAGCGCCCGGCAACCGCCGCCATGATCGCCTTCTGCACGTGCAGGCGGTTCTCGGCTTCGTTGATGGCGATGCACTGCGGCGAATCCATCACCGCGTCGGTGGCCTTCACGTTGCGGCGCAGCGGCAGGCAGTGGCTGAACACACCATTGTTGGTCAGCGCCATCTTCCGCTCGTCCACGATGAAGTGCTTGAACTGGTCGCGGATCGGCTTCTCCGGTTCCCAGTTGCCGAAGAACGGCAGCGCGCCCCAGCTCTTGGCGTAGACCACGTCGGCGCCGGCGTAGGCGCTGTCGATGTCATGGCTGATCTTCAGCGAGCCGCCGCTCTCGGCCACGTTCTGCTCGGCCCAGCCCATGTAACGCTCGTCGAGGATGTAGTCGGCGGTCGGGCACAGCAGGGTCACGTCCATGCCCATGCGGGTGGCGATGGTCAGCGCCGAATTGGCAACGGCGGTGTTCAGCGGCTTGGGGTGGTAGGTCCAGGTCAGCACGTACTTCTTGCCACGCAGGTCCTGGGTGCCGAAGTGCTCCTGCAGGGCCATGATGTGGGCCAGCTCCTGGCACGGGTGGGTGATGGTCTCCATGTTGATGACCGGCACCGGCGAGTACCTGGCGAAGCTGTTGAGGACGATGTCCTGGCGGTCGTAGGCCCAGTCGATGAACTTGGGGAACGCACGCACGGCGATGATGTCGCAGTAGCGACCCAGCACCTTGGCCACTTCAGCGATGTGCTCTTCGGTATCGCCGTCCATCACCGTGCCGAGGTTGAACTCGATCGGCCACGCATCCTTGCCCGGCTGCAGCACCACCGCGTGGGCACCGAGCTGGAACGCGCCCAGTTCGAAGCTGGTGCGGGTGCGCATGGACGGGTTGAAGAACACCAGCGCGATCGACTTGCCCTTGAGCTGGTCGCCGAGCTTGTTGCGCTTGAACAGCGCCGCCTGGGTCAACAGCGCGTCGAGATCGCTGCGGCTCCAGTCCTGGGTGTTCAGGAAGTGCTTGGGGGACATCATCTTTCCTTGCGTGGCGGCGCCGGTTTCGACGCGGTGGAAGGGAAAACAGGAATCAAAGGTGGAGCGGGAAGATTGCAGTTGCAGCTTTCAGAAGATGCATTTTCGAAGCGCGGAAACGAAAAAACCCAGCCGGCGGGCTGGGTTTTTTCGGACGAACAGCAAAAAGCTCCGGTTACCCAGCGAGGATGTGGGGTTCCGGTCGACGCGCACGCGAGGTCATGCCCGACGCCTGTCGGGCTGCGCTGCTGTCGTGCTGGAAGTCGGTGAGCTTCATGGTCAACCATCTTTGCATGCGGCCGAGGCCGGCGCAAGGGCCGGGGTCCCAGAATCAGGGATTGCTGGCCGTGCCCTGCTCCGGGCCGACCCAGGGCGTGATCGACACCCGGATCTTGAGCCGGTTGCCGGGGTCTTCCGGCAGCCGCGAACGGTACTTGGTGCCCTTGTAGACGTAATCCACGTCGTAGGCGATGGGCCGGCGGAATTCACGCCCCACCGGCACGATGCGGCAGTCGCGGGTCAGCATCGGGCCAGTGTTGGCCGGTGCCGGGGCCGGCGTCTCGGCTCCGGGCTCCTCAACGGCCTCTTCGTCGCTGCGCTTGAACATCGAGCGCACCGAGTCCCAGAAGCGGCTGATCCGGCCCTTGTCCTCGACCGGCTCCTCGCCGGTCACGTTCACCGGGGCCAGGGTCCGGGTCGACACCGGCTCGCAGTGCTCCTCGGTGCGGGTCGCGCGCAGGGTCTGGAACACCGGCTCCACGTTCAGCACCTGGGCGTAGTCGAACTTCACGTTCTCAACGATCACCACCCGGTTGCGGGGCTCGGCCTCCTGCGCCAGCACCACGGCGGGCAGCGCCGACAGGCAGGCCAGGGTCAGCAACGCGGTGGATTTCATTGGCGACGGGAGCAAGGACACGGCAATAGTGTAGGCAGTGGCGAGCGCAAGGGGCTGAACATTACCCGTCCACGCCGCTCCTGCCCACCCCACCCCGGGTGGCCCCGGCGTCCACCGGTGGCAACGGGTGCCCCCAAAGGGGGCCGACACGTTCTAAAATCACAGGCTTGTCCCCCAGCCACAGCCCCATGACCCTGCGCCTGCACAACAACCTGACTCGCCAGCTCGAACCGTTCACCCCGCTCGATCCGGCCTGTCCGACCCTGTATGTGTGCGGCCCGACGGTCTACAACTACGTGCACATCGGCAACGCCCGTGGCCCGGTGGTGTTCGGGGTGCTGGCCGACCTGCTGCGGCGCCGTTTCGGTAGCCTGCGCTACGCGCGCAACATCACGGACGTGGACGACAAGATCAACACCGCCGCGCGCGAGCAGGGCGTACCGATCAGCACCATCACCGACAGGTTCGCCGCCGCCTACCGTGAGGACATGGCCGCGCTGGGCGTGGTGCCGCCGGACATCGAGCCGGAGGTGACCGCGCACATTCCGCAGATCATCACCATGATCGAGCAGCTGATCGCCAACGGGCATGCCTACGCTGCCGAAGGCCACGTGCTGTTCGCGGTGGCCAGCTTCGATGGCTACGGCAAGCTCTCTCGCCGCGATCCGGACGAAATGCTGGCCGGCGCCCGTGTCGACGTGGCCCCGTACAAGCGTGATCCGGGTGATTTCGTGCTGTGGAAGCCGTCCAGCGACGACCTGCCCGGCTGGGCGTCGCCCTGGGGCCGTGGCCGCCCGGGCTGGCACATCGAGTGCTCGGCAATGGCCGCCGCCCACCTGGGCGAGACCATCGACATCCATGCCGGCGGCGTCGACCTGCAGTTCCCGCACCACGAGAACGAGCTTGCGCAGAGCGAGTGCGCCCACGGCGGCAAGATCTTCGCCCGCTTCTGGCTGCACAACGGCATGCTCAACTTCGGCGGCGCCAAGATGAGCAAGTCGCTGGGCAACATCGAGCGCGTGCACGACCTGGTGCGCCAGCACCCGCCGGAAGCACTGCGCCTGGCCCTGCTGTCGGCCCACTACCGGCAACCGCTGGACTGGTCCGATGGCCTGATCGAACAGTCGGTGCGCACCCTGGACCGCCTGTACGGCACCTTGCGCGAACTGGCGTCAGTCGAGGCGGTCGTTGCGATCCCGGCCACGGTCGAAGCGACTCTGGATGACGATCTGAACACCCCGCAGGCACTGGCCGAAGTGGCCCGCATCGCCGCCGATGCGCGTCGTGCCACCGATCCGGCCGAGCAGGCGCGCCTGAAGGGTGAACTGCTCGGCGCCGGACTGGCACTGGGCCTGCTGCAGGCCGATCCAGCGCAGTGGTTCGGCACTGCGGCCAGCGACGGCGGCGACGATGCCCGCATCCAGGGCCTGATCGACGAGCGCGCTGCGGCCAAGAAGGCGCGCGACTTCGCCCGTTCCGATGCCATCCGCGACCAGCTGGCCGCCGAAGGCATCGTGCTGGAAGACACCCCGCAGGGCGTGCGCTGGTCGCGCAAGCGCGGCTGACCCGCCCTGCCCCGTGGCCGGTACGCCGGCCACGCCCCCACCGTAGAGACTGTTGTGATCGACTCCCCGTTCCCGCTTGAACCCACCGCCGCCGAGGCACAGGCCGCCATCGCCGAGGAATTCGGCTTCTTCGGCGACTGGTCCGAGCGTTACCAGTACCTGATCGACCTCGGCCGCAAGCTGCCGGCCTTCCCGGAAGAATGGAAGACCGAAGAGCATCGCCTGCTCGGCTGCCAGTCGATGGTCTGGATCGTGCCCGAAGGCAACGCGCAGTCGCTGCGCTTCCATGCCATCAGTGATTCGGCGATTGTCTCAGGCCTGATCTTCCTGGCCCTGCGTGTGTACTCCGGGCGCTCGGCGCAGGAGATCCTGGCTACCGAGCCGAGCTACATCCAGGACATCGGCCTGGCCCGCCACCTCTCGCCGACCCGCAGCAACGGCGTGGCGGCGATGCTGGCCTTCATCCGCGAGACCGCGCAGGCCCAGCTGCAGCGCGACCCGTCGTGAGCGAGCCTGCCACAGCCGAAGACAGCGCGCTGGGCCTGCTGTCCCGGCCCGGTTTCGCCAGGCTGCTGGCGTACCGCATCTTCGCGATGCTGTCCTACCAGGTGGTCGCGGTCACCGTCGGCTGGCACATCTACGAAGTCACCCGCAATCCGTTCTCGCTGGGCCTGATCGGCCTGGCCGAGGTGCTGCCGTTCTTCTGCGTGGCGCCGTTCGCCGGTTACCTGGTGGATCACCTGCCGCGCCGCCGCCTGGGCATGGTCGCCTGTTGCGGACTGATCGCCACCGCACTGGTATTGACCAGCGTGGCCATGGGCTGGCTGCCGATCGACGGCGTGTGGCCGATCTACGCAGCCATTGCGCTGACCGGCATGGTCCGCGCCTTCCTGTCGCCGATCTACAACGCCCTGTTCGCCCGCGTACTGGCCCGTGACCAGTTCGCGCGTGGCGCCGGCCTGGGCGCGGTGGTATTCCAGGCCGGCATGATCGCCGGCCCGGCACTGGGCGGCGTGCTGGTCGGCTTCGGTGGCAAGGGCCTGTCCTACGCGGTGGCCACCGCCTTCGCGCTGGTGGCGATGGCCTGTCTGGCCACGCTGAAGGTGGAGGAGCCGGTGCACACCGGCCCTGCCGCGCCGATCTTCAAGAGCATCGCCGAAGGCGCGCGTTTCGTGGTCGGCAACCGGATCATGGTCGGCGCGATGGCGCTGGACATGTTCTCGGTGCTGCTGGGCGGCGTGGTGGCGATGCTGCCGGCGTTCCTGCACGAAATCCTGCACCACGGCCCGGAAGGCCTGGGCATCCTGCGCGCGATGCCGGCGCTGGGCTCGGTGTGCGTGGGCCTGTGGCTGGCCCGCCACCCGCTGCACCGCAATGCCGGCCGCGTGCTGCTGTTCGCGGTGGCCGGCTTCGGCCTGTGCGTGATCAGCTTCGGGCTGTCGCAGCACTTCTGGCTGTCGGCGCTGATCCTGCTGTTCTACGGCGCCTTCGATGGCGTCTCGGTGGTGATCCGCTCGACCATCCTGCAGCTGGCCACGCCGGAAGAAATGCGCGGTCGCGTATCGTCGATCAACGGCATCTTCATCAGTTCGTCCAACGAGCTGGGTGCGTTCTATGCCGGCACGATGGCGAAGCTGCTCGGCCTGGTACCGGCCGTGGTGCTGGGCGGGTTCGCGGTGCTGAGCGTGGCCGGGATCACCGCGTGGAAGAACCCGACGCTGCGGAAGTTGAATCTTCGCGACCTGCAGTGAGCCTGTAGAGCCGAGCCCATGCTCGGCTGCGTATTTCCGTGCGCCCACGCGCCGGGCCATGCCCGGCGGGCTCTTTCCGCGACCGCGGTGGGGTGTCACGTTTCTTTTCGCGCGAAAAGAAAAGTAACCAAAGAAACACGCCGCCATCCGCGAGCCGGCGCTGCGCGCCGGTGCCCTGTGCTCCTCGGTGAATCAGGGGACGACGCGGAGAGCCAGCCGACCAGCAGTCGGCTCTACAGGATAGAGCCGCCTCTTCGCCCCTGATTCCCCTGCGGTGCTCGGCTCGCTACAAGGCGGACTCAACAGCCGCGAGCGCACGCATGACCGCTCCTGATAGAGCCAAGCCATGCTTGGCTGCCTTTGCTTTTGCTTTTGCTCTTCCTTGCCCTCCGGCTTCGGCCTGAGCCGAGCGTGGGCTCGGCTCTACATCGGACCCACCCGCAGGCTCCACCCGATACCCGGAAGGCGCTCTACACAGCCAACTCGAACCCAACAAAAAACCCGGCCGAAGCCGGGTTTTCTGCATGACCAGACAACGATCAGGAATCAGTCGCCCTGCTGCTTCTGCAGATGCTCCCAACGCTCCTGGGCATCGATGGTGCGCTCGGCGGTCAGGCGCGCCTCCAGGCGCTCCAGGCCGATTTCTTCGCCGGTGTCGACGCAGTAACCGTAGTCGCCCGCTTCCAGGCGCTTCAGGGTGCTGTCGATCTTGCCGATCAGCTTGCGGTAGCGGTCGCGGGTACGCAGTTCCAGCGAGTTCTCGGTCTCGCGGGTCGCGCGCTCGGCTTCGTCGCCGATGTCACGCACTTCCTCGCGCAGGTTCTCGATGGTCTGCTTGGACTCTTCCACCAGGTCCGCGCGCCAGTTCTGCAGGCGCTGGCGGAAATACTCCTGTTGCAGCGGGCTCATGTATTCCTCTTCCGAGGACGGCTTGTAGCCAGCCGGCAGGATCGGGCGGCCGGTGGCCTCGTCGGTCTTGTATTCGACCACCTTGTACTTGCTGCGCGGGGCCGGTGCTGCCGAGCGGGCGGCGACGGCCACGGCAACCTTGCCGACAGGGCGCGACACGGTCTTCGGGGCGGAATCGGATTTCACGGCGGTTTTGGCAGGCGATTTCGAAACGGGCACGGGATTCTTGGATTGCGGGGCCTTCGAAGCGGCAGGAGCGGCGGCCGGGGCCGGCTTGGGGGCCGGTTGGGCTGCTGCCACTGCCACGGTCTTGGCCGGGACAGGCTTGGCCGGAGCCGGCTTGGCAGCAGGCTTCGGTGCGGACTTCACTACTGGGGCCGGGGCCGGCTTTACGGCCGGTGCGGCAACATTCTTGGCAACCTTCTTTGCAGCGGCAGGCGTGGCGACCGGCTTGGCCGCAGCGACCTTCTTTGCCGCCGGCTTGGCGACCGGCTTGGCTGCAGCCTTCTTCACCACCGCCTTCGGCGCCGGCTTGGCTGCTGCCTTCTTGACCACCGGCTTGGCGACGGTCTTCTTCACCGGCGCAGCCTTGCTGACGGCCTTTTTCACCGGCGCCTTCTTGCTGGCAGCGGCTGGCTTGGCCTTGGCGGGCGCAGCGGCTTTCTTCGCCACCGGCTTGGTTGCCTTGACCGGCGTTTTCTTTGCGGTGGCCTTCCTGGCCGCCGGTTGCGAGGACGCTGCCTTGGTCGCCGGCTTGCTCGCCGGCTTCTTGGCAACGGGCTTTGCCGCCAACTTCTTCACAACAGGCTTGGCGGTTTTCTTGGCGGCCGTTGCGGCCTTCTTTGCAGTTTTTTTAGCAGCCACGAAACGCTCTTCCTTGGATTCCCCGGGGCCCGGGAAAGCGGGCCTTTATAGCCTACCCGACCCGCAGCAGCAACCTCGGCACCCTGCTCCATTCAGTCCTGGAGCCAAGGCGCCCAATGGGCAGTCCGACGAACACGGACCGCCTTGCGCGGTACGGAACCTGGCCAGCACCCGACGGTGCTGGTACCGGTCGCAGGCCATCGGCGACATGCGACCAACGGCCCATCCTGCACAAATGCGGCCTTCATGCCAACTGGCATAAGATGACTGGGTGATCTCGCGCCTGCTCATCGCCCTGCTGCGCTTCTACAAGCGCTTCATCAGCCCCTTGCTGGGGCCCCGCTGCCGTTTCGTGCCGAGCTGTTCTGAATACGCGATGGACGCGATCTCGCGGCACGGCCCGCTGCGCGGCAGCTGGCTGGCTGCGCGCAGGCTGGGCCGCTGCCACCCGTTCCATCCCGGCGGCTTCGACCCCGTGCCCGAGTCCCCCAACGCCCCCTCTTGCCGTTGCACAGGAAAACACTGACATGTCCTCCACCCTCATCACCAATGCCCGCATGGTCAACGAAGGCCGCACCTTCGACGGCGACCTGCGCATCGAGAACGGCCGCATCGCGCAGATCGGCAACGGGCTGGCGCCGCGCGACGGCGAGCAGGTGGTGGACGCGGCCGGGCGCTGGCTGCTCCCGGGCATGATCGATGACCAGGTGCACTTCCGCGAACCGGGCCTGACCCACAAGGGCGACATCGCCAGCGAATCGGCGGCGGCCGTGGCCGGTGGCCTGACCAGCTTCATGGACATGCCCAACACCAACCCGCCGACGCTGGATTCGACCATCCTGGAAGCCAAGTACGAGCTCGCGCGCGGCCGCGCCTGGGCCAACTACGGCTTCTACCACGGCGCCAGCAATGACAACCTGGACGCCATCCGTGCGCTGGACCCGAAGAAGGCGCCGGGCGTGAAGGTGTTCATGGGTGCTTCGACCGGCAACATGCTGGTCGACAACCCCGAAACGCTGGACGCGATCTTCCGCGAATGCCCGACCCCGATCATCACGCACTGCGAAGACACGCCGATGATCGATGCCAACCTGAAGGCCTTCCAGGAAAAGTACGGCGATGCGCTGACCCCGGACATGCACCCGGACATCCGTTCGCGCGAAGCCTGCATCAAGTCGACCCGCCTGGCGATGTCGCTGGCGCGCAAACACGGCACCCGCCTGCACGTGCTGCACATCTCCACCGCCGATGAACTGGCGCTGTTCGAGAAGGGCCCGCTGATCCGCGCCGATGGCAGCCGCAAGCAGATCACCGCTGAAACCTGCGTGCACTTCCTGCACTTCGCGCGCCCGGACTATGCGACCAAGGGCAACCTGATCAAGTGCAACCCAGCCATCAAGGAAGTGTCCGACCGCGAGGCGATCACCGCTGCGCTGGCCGACGACGTGCTGGACGTGCTGGCTACCGACCACGCGCCGCACACCTGGGAAGAGAAGCAGAAGCCCTACGCGCAGGCCCCCTCCGGCCTGCCACTGGTGCAGTACGCGCTGGTGGCCGCGCTGGAGCGCGTGCACGAAGGCAAGCTGACCCGCGAGCAGGTGGTGCAGAAGTTCGCCCACGCCCCGGCGCAGCTGTTCGACGTTGAAGAACGTGGTTTCCTGCGCGAAGGCTACTTCGCCGATCTGGTCCTGGTCGAAGACGTGCCGTTCACGGTCAAGCGCGAGGACGTGCTGTCCAAGTGCGGCTGGTCGCCGTTTGAGGGCACCACCTTCCGTTCGCGCGTCGCCTCCACCTGGGTCAACGGCCAGCTGGTGTGGGACGGCAGCAACCTGGTGGGCGAACCCGCCGGCCAGCGCATGACCTACGACCGCTGATGCGCTCGGCACTTCTGATCGGGTCGCTGCTGGCCGCGCCCCTGTTTTCCGTACCCGCGGCGCAGGCGCAGGATGGCATTGGCAGCCTGATCGACAGCCGCGTGGTGTTCCCGGCCAGTGCGTCGCAGGGCGCACTGGTGATCGGCAAGGTTCCCGCCGGCAGCCGCGTGCAGTACGCCGGTCGCCAGCTGCGGGTGAGCGGCTACGGCAGCGTGGTGTTCGGCATCGGCCGTGACGAGAAGGGCCCGCTGCGCGTGCAGGTGCAGCGCCCCGATGGTGGCAGCGAGACCGCGACCATTGCGGTGACGCCGCGCGACTGGCCCACAGAGCGGGTCAATGGCGTGCCGCCGAAGACGGTCAACCCGCCGCCGGCGATTGCCGAGCGGATCAAGCGCGAACAGGCGCAGGTGACCGCCGCACGCGCCCGCGATGACGACCGCACCGACTTCACCCAGACCTTCATCTGGCCGGTGCAGGGCCGCATCAGCGGCCGCTTCGGCAATGCCCGCGTGTACAACGGCCAGCCCGGTGCCGGTCATTCCGGCATGGACATCGCGGTGCCGACCGGCACGCCGGTGAAAGCACCGGCCGCCGGCATCGTCACCTTCGCCGGCCCGGGCCTGTACCTGACCGGCGGCACGTTGCTGCTCGACCACGGCTTCGGGGTCAGCTCCAACTTCCTGCACCTCTCGCGCATCGACGTAAAGGTCGGCGACCGGGTTGAACAGGGCCAGGTGATCGCTGCGGTCGGCGCCACCGGCCGTGCCACCGGCCCGCACCTGCACTGGGGCATGAACTGGTTCGAGACCCGTATCGACCCGCTGCTGGTGCTGGAGCGCAAGTAACGGTAGTGCCGGCCGCTGGCCGGCAACCTCATCCTCTTCCGCGCCCTGCTGGATGCCGGCCAGCGGCCGGCACTACCAGGTACGTTGGATCAACCGCGCGCGGCCCACCACACGCGCAGCAGGGTGCGCACCGGGGTGGCCTCGATCGGCTTGCCTGCGGCCTGTGCCGCCACCCGCGCACGCGCCAGGCTGGACCACACACGGCGCGGGCGCGGGCCGGGCACGCGGGTGCCCCACCCCTTCAACAGATGCTGCGCCCAGCGCTGTGCGGCATTGCTGGCGTCCTCGTCCAGCAGGCTGCGCGGCACACCCGCCACGCCAGCGTCCTGCAGGCGCTGCGCCAGGGTCTGCAGCTGCACCGCACGACCGGCGCCGGTGCGCGGCTTGTCAGCGAACAAGGCCGCCTCCACCGCGGCTACGGCCTCGGCGTAGTTCGCCAGCGCGCGCTCGGCGCCGGCCGCATCCAGCGCGACCGTGCGCGCTTCAACCAGATCCGGAAGTGCTTCGGCCAACTGGGCCCACGGTGCACGCACCGGCTCCAGCAGCCTGCCCAGCGGATGGCGCGAGCGATGTCCCGCCCAGCTGCGCAGCTCCTCGCCCCACCACGCCAGCTTGGCGTCGGCCGGCAGCGGATCGCCGCTGGTGTTGAGCATGTCGTCGAACTCCTGCAGCAGCGCGAACCACGCCACTGCAAGCTCGCGTTGCGATTCGGCCACGAACGGGGCGGCCACCGACCATTCCGGCCAACGGCTGCGCCACTTGTCGAGGAAACTGTCCAGCGCGGTACTGCTCACTACACCATTCCTTACGGCTGGGCCGGGGCTGCCGGCCGGGTCGGCCAGAGACTGGCCAGTTGAAGAAGTTCAGCGTTCTCGACCAGCACGTCGGCCTGCCAGGCCAGCGGATCGTCGCTGTGCAGGCGGTAGCCCCACAGGGCTGCCACCGACGGCATGGCCGCGGCCCGCGCGGCGATGATGTCGCGCTCGTCGTCACCCACGTACACGCAGTCTTCGGCGGCAACGCCAATGGCCTGCGCAGCGTGCAGCAGCGGCAGCGGGTGAGGTTTGCGCTCGGCCAGGCTGTCACCGCCGACCAGCACTGCACAGCGCTGCTGCCAGCCGTGCTGCGGCAGGATCAGCCGCGCCAGGTACTCGGGCTTGTTGGTGACGATGCCCCACACGGTGCCGGCGTCATCCAGCGCGGCAAGCATGCCGGCCACGCCATCGAACAGCACCGCGTGCTGGCCGATCAGCGCTTCGTAGCGCTGCAGGAATTCCGGAATCAGTGCATCTCGCGCAGCGGCATCCAGGTCCGGGAAAGCGGCCCCGACCATCGCGCGCGAGCCCTTGGAGACCACCGGGCGCAGCACCGCCGGATCGATCGGCGCACGACCACGCTCGGCCAGCATCGCGTTGCAGGTGGCGACGAAGTCCGGCGCGCTGTCCAGCAGGGTGCCGTCCAGGTCGAACAGCACCGCACGCGGGAAGCGGGCGGCGGTCATTCCGGCTTGACCGCGTAGGCCAGATAGTTGATGTCGGTGCGGCTGCTCAGGCGGGCATGGTTGCGCCACGGCTCGTAGGCCATGCCGCTGACATCCACCAGCTGCAGGTCGGCCTCGCGCAGCCAGCGCGCCAGCTCGGCCGGCTTGATGAATTCCTGGTAGTGGTGCGTGCCCTTGGGCAGCAGGCGCGCCACGTACTCGGCGCCGACGATCGCCACCGCGAACGCGGCGGCGGTGCGGTTGATGGTCGACAGGAACAGGTGGCCGCCCGGCTTCAGCAGGCGCTTGCAGGCCTCGATGATCGCGCCCGGGTCCGGCACGTGCTCCAGCATTTCCATGCAGGTGACCACATCGAAGCTGGCTGGCTGCTCGGCGGCCAGATCCTCGGCCGCCTGCACCCGGTAATCGACCTGGGCGCCGCTTTCCAGCGCATGCAGGCGCGCGACCTTGACCAGTTCCGGGGCCAGGTCGATGGCGGTGACGTCAGCACCGGCCTGGGCCAGCGCTTCGCTCAACAGGCCGCCACCGCAGCCGATGTCGAGCACGCGGGCGCCGCGCAGCGGCACGCGGTCAGCCACGTACTGCAGGCGCACCGGATTCAGCGCATGCAGCGGCTTCTGCGGGCCGTCAGCGTCCCACCAGCGGTTGGCCAGCGCGGCGAACTTGTCCAGCTCGGCCTGATCGAAATTTGAGGAAGCGTGGGGGGCAGTCATGGGGGATGTCCTTGCGGCGCCAGGGTTCAGGCGCGGATATGGCGGATGCGCTCGCGCCACTGGCGCGCGTTGGCGATGATGCCCGGCAGGTCCATGCCGACCAGCTCGCGCTGCACCAGCTTCGGCTTGCCGGCGATCCAGACATCGCTGACCTGCTGGCGGCCGGTGGCGTACACCAGCTGCGACAGCACGTTGTGCAGCGGCTGTGTTTCCAGCGCGGACAGATCAACGCAGACCAGGTCGGCCTGCTTGCCGACTTCGATCGAGCCGATGCGGTCGCCGAAGCCCAGCGCGCGTGCGCCACCCAGCGTGGACGCGCGCAGCGTGGTTGCCGCGTCCAGTGCAGTGGCGTCGTCGGCCACGGCCTTGGCCAGGATCGCCGCGGTGCGGTTCTCGCTGAACATGTCCAGGTCGTTGTTGCTGGCGCAGCCATCGGTACCGATCGCCAGGTTCACGCCTGCGCGCTGCAGGGCGCAGGCCGGGCAGAAACCGGAGGCCAGCTTCAGGTTGGATTCCGGGCAATGCACCACGCTGACGCCACGTTCGGCGCACAGGTGGATTTCCGCATCGGTCAGCTGGGTCATGTGCACCGCGATCAGGCGGTCGTTGACCAGGCCGAGCCGATCCAGCCGCGCCAGCGGGCGCTGGCCGTGCAGCCTGATCGAATCGTTGATTTCCTGCGCGGTCTCGTGGGTATGCAGGTGCACCTGCATGTCGAGCTGGTCGGACAGCATCCGCACCCGCTCGAAGTTGGCATCGTTGACCGTGTAAGGCGCATGCGGCGCGAACGCGGTGCCGATCAGCGGATCGGTGCGCCACTGGTCGTGCAGTTCACCGGCCTTGGCGAAGTACTCATCATCGGTCTTGGCCCAGGCGGTGGGGAAATCGATGATGACCGCGCCCACCAGCGCGCGGAAACCGTGTTTCTTGTAGACCGCGGCCTGCACGTCGCCGAAGAAGTAGTTCTCGTTGGCGCAGGTGGTGCCGCCGCGCAGCATCTCGGCGATGGCCAGGGTGGTGCCGTCGGCAACGAACTCGGGGCCGATCACCGCCGCTTCCACCGGCCAGATGTGCTGCTGCAGCCAGGTCATCAGCGGCAGGTCGTCGGCAACGCCGCGCAGCAGGGTCATCGGGTTGTGCGTGTGCGCGTTGACCAGGCCCGGCATCAGCGCAGCCTCGGGTCGGCTCACCACCTGGGTGGCGCGGAAGCGTGCGCGCGCCTCGGCACGCGGCAGGATGGCCACGATCTCGCTGCCACGCACGGCAACGGCATGGTCTTCCAGCACCACCGCATGCGGCTCGATCGGAACGACGTAACCGGCTTCGATGAGCAGGTCGCAGGCTTCGGGGAGGTGCGGGCTATCGCTCATGCGGGCTCACTGGCTGTGGGGGCGGCGAGATACTTCTGGGGACACGCCCCTGAGTCAGGGGCTGCCGCGAAGCGGCGGGGTCTGGAGACCCGTGAAGCGGGGCCCATGATCTGCCGAAGCAGATCATGGGAGCGCCAGCGCGAATGTGCTGGCGCGTACCCGGCCAGCGGCCGGCACTACCGCAAGGTCGGCCTATGGCCGGAACCTTACTTGACGCGTGCGGAGTATTCGCCCGAACGGGTGTCGACGCGGATCACTTCGTCCTGGTTGACGAACAGCGGCACGCGGACCACGGCGCCGGTTTCCAGGGTGGCCGGCTTGCCGCCGCCGCCCGAGGTGTCGCCACGGACGCCCGGATCGGTTTCGGTGATCTTCAGTTCGACGAAGTTCGGCGGCTGCACGAAGATCGGCTCACCGTTCCACAGGGTGACCACGCAGGACTCTTCGCCCTTCAGCCACTTTTCGGCGCCGCCCATGCCGGCCTTGGTGGCCTGGACCTGCTCGAAGGATTCCGGGTCCATGAAGTGCCAGTACTCACCGTCGCTGTACATGAAGTTCATGTCGGTATCGACGACGTCGGCTGCATCCAGCGAGTCGGTCGACTTCATGGTCACTTCCTGGGTACGGCCGTCCTTGATCAGGCGGTACTTCACGCGGGTGAAGGCCTGGCCCTTGCCCGGCTTGACGTATTCGGTGTCGATGATGACGGCCGGTTGGTTGTTGACCAGGATCTTCATCCCGTTCTTGACGTCGTTCATGCCGTAGCTGGCCATGCGTAAACTCCTGAGTGGCAAAAACGCCGCGGGTGCGGCGAGCCGTTAGAATGGAAAGCCCACCGGGTGCCGGTGGGCGACTGTTTTTCTGCCCCCATGATAACCGCAGGCCCCCTCTCCATGCAGCTTTCCGCCTTCCCCCGGCCCCAGTCGCCAGGCGCGCCCGCGCGTTGGCAGCAGCTCTGGCGCCAGGCGCTGCGCGACCCGCACGTCCTGCTGGCCCGCCTGCAGCTGGACCCGGCCGCGCTGGGTGTCTCGGAGGCGGCCATTGCCCAGTTCGCGCTGCGCGTGCCGGAGGGCTTCGTGGCGCGCATGCGCGTGGGCGACGCGGCCGACCCGCTGCTGCGCCAGGTGCTGCCCGTCGACGAGGAAATGCGCCCGGCACCCGGGTTCAGTTTCGATGCGGTGGGTGATGGTGCCGCCAGGAAGGCCACCGGCGTCATCCAGAAGTACCGTGGACGCGCCCTGCTGGTCGCCACCGGCAGCTGCGCGATCAACTGCCGCTACTGCTTCCGCCGCCACTTCGACTATGCCGCGGAAAACGCCGCCAAGGGCGGCTGGCAGGAGGCCGTAGCGGCCATCGCGGCCGACCCGGACATCGACGAGGTCATCCTGTCCGGCGGCGACCCGCTGTCACTGGCCACGCACAAGCTGGCCGAGCTGACCGATGCGCTGCGCGCGATCCCGCACATCCGCCGCCTGCGCATCCACACCCGGCTGCCGATCGTGCTGCCGGAGCGCGTGGACGAGGAGCTGCTGGCCTGGCTGGGCAGCCTGCCGTGGCCGCTGGCGATCGTGGTCCACGCCAACCATGCCAATGAGTTCGACGCCAGCGTGGACGCGGCGATGGCCCGCCTGCGCGGCCTGGGTGCCCAGCTGCTGAACCAAGCCGTCCTGCTGCGCGGGGTCAACGACAGCGTGCGGGCCCTGCAGGACCTGAGCGAGCGCAGCTTCGCCGCCGGCGTGCTGCCCTATTACCTGCACCAGCTGGACCGGGTCGAGGGCGTGGCCCACTTCGAAGTGGACGACAGCCAGGCCAAGGCGCTGATTGCCAGCCTGACCGCACGCCTGTCCGGCTACCTGATCCCCAAGCTGGTGCGCGAACTGCCCGGCGACCCGAGCAAGCGCCCGGTGTAATTCCGCAGGGGGTCAGATCCCTTTTCCTGCGGAAAAGGGATCTGACCCCGACACAACAACCGTCGGTCAGAGACCCGATTCGATCATCCGCACCACTTCGGTGGCGGTCACCGGGTGGCTCAGCCAGTAGCCCTGGCCAAGATCGCAGCCGCGCTGCACCAGCAGTTCGAACTGCGCCTGCTGCTCGATGCCCTCGGCCACCACCGTGATGCCCAGTGCGTGGGCCATGGCGATGATGGCCGTGGTCAGTGCCAGATCGTCGGGATCGCGCTGCATGTCGGCCACGAAACTCTTGTCGATCTTCACGCCGTCCACCGGCACCTGGCGCAGGTGGCTGAGACCGGAGAAGCCCGTTCCGAAATCATCCAGCCAGACCTTCACGCCGGTGCGGTGCAGCTTGTCCAGCAGCTGCGCGGCAACCATCTCGTCGCCGATCACTGCGGTTTCGGTCAGCTCCAGGTGCAGGCGCGAGGCCGGTAGCCCGGACTCATGCAGGCACTGTGCAACCAGCGCCGGCAGCTCGCCGCCGCGCAGCTGCCGCGGTGATACGTTCACCGACACGAACAGATCGTCGCCGCCCGCCCCCCGTGGCCACTGCGAGGCTTCCATGCAGGCCGCACGCAGCACCTTCGGGCCGATGATCTCGATCAGTCCACTCTGCTCGGCCACTTCGATGAACACCGACGGCGGAATCGTGCCCAGGGTCGGATGCTGCCAGCGCAGCAGCACTTCGACGCCGACCATGCGCCGGTCGCGCATGCGGAAGATCGGCTGGTAGGCCAGGCGCAGCTCGCCGCGCTCCCAGGCCCCGCGCAGCTCCTGCTCCATGTGCACGCGGCGCTCGACCGCATGGTCCATCGCCCGGCTGTAATGGCGGTAGCAGTTCTTGCCGGCCATCTTCGCCTGGTACATGGCGATGTCGCCGTTCTTCAGCAGCGTGGTCGCATCGGCGGCATCGTCCGGGAACAGGGTCACGCCGATCGAGGTCCCCAGGAACAGCTCCCTGCCCTGTACCACCAGCGGCTTGCCCAGTTCGCGCACCAGCACCTCGGCCAGCAGCCGGGCGTTCGCGGCCACGTCGCCATCGCCGACCAGGATCACGAACTCGTCGCCGCCGAAGCGGGCCAGCAGCGCCTCATCGCCTCCCGCTTCGGCGACCGCGCGCCCGATGCGCTGTGCGAACTGCAACAGCGCTTCGTCACCGGCCTCATGGCCAAGGGTATCGTTGACGCGCTTGAAGTCGTCGATATCGGCGAACAGCAGGCCCAGCCGATGATTGGATGCGCGCGCCGCCATCAGGCGATGGTCCAGTGCTTCCCGGAACGCCAGCCGGTTGGTCAACCCGGTCAGCGCATCGGTATAGGCCATGCGCCGCACCTCGCGGTCATGGCGGGCGATGGAATCGCGCATCCGGGCAAAGCCGCGCACCAGCTCGCCGACCTCGTCATTGCGGGTGTTCTCGGCCAGCGGCGCCTGGTAGTCGCCAGCCTCGATGCGGCGTGCCGCAGCGGCCAGGTCCCGGATCGGCGCCACCAGGGTGCGCTGCACGTACAGGATCACCGCCACGCCGATCACCACCAGCAGGCCCAGCATCAGCAGCAGCCAGCCCAGGTGGCGGCTGCCGACCTGCTGCAGGCGCTCGCCGAGCGTGGCATTGGCTGCCTGTTCGCGCTGCTGCACCTCGTCCAGCGCCATGCCGACGCGGACGCCGCCGATGCGCTGGTTGCCGACCATGATCGGCATGGTGTTGTCGAGCACCTTGGGCGATTCCTGCACCACCAGCGCCTGCGCCACCGCGGCCTTGGGAGCGAGCGGGTCGGCCATCGGCTGGCCGAAGCCGGACACCTCGATCGAGCCGTCATGCACCAGCCGGCCACGGTCGTCGAACACCAGCACATAGCGCACGACCGGCTGCCGTGCGGTGCTGCGCACCAGCGCACCGACCTGGTCCAGGTCGCGGTAGTACAACGGGTTGGCCAGCGCGTCGGACAGCTCGCGCGCCATCGCTTCGCCGCGGCTGCGCACGCTGCGGTCGAACAGTTCATGGATGACGCCACCACTGAGGTTGCGCACCTCGCCCTGCATCGCCGCCTGCCGCCCCAGCAACACTGCCAGGATCGCCACCACCACGACCATCGCCCCGCCCATCGCGAGCAGGAACCGGGCCTGCATTCCCGAGCCGAGCCACTTCATTCCACTTCCATCCGCACGCGCGTCAATCCTTGTTTCAATTCATCCAGCCGCTGCTGCGCATGCGCATCGACGCGGTGGAAACCGGAAGTACCGAAAAACCGATGCAACGCCCCCTGCGCCTGCGGGTCACTGGCCGCCTGCAGCAGGACGTCCTGCAGCCGGTCACGCACCCGCGGGTCGAGGTCGGCGCGCACCATCTCCACCGCCCGCGGGTAGGGCCTGGTGCGCAGCAGCTCGCGGAAGTCGCGCCGGAATGCCGCCGGCATCCGTCGCTCGTCGTTCCAGTCCACGCTGCTCACCGCCCCCACGTCAACCACGCCCTTGTGCACGAACGTAGCGATGTTCAACTCGCTGCGCGCGAACACATACCCCACACTGTCCCGGCCCGGCATGTCCCACACGCCGGCCAGGATCTGCGGCGCGAGCCCCTCCTGCAGCAGCGTCATCACCGGCACCAGGTAGGCACTGGTGGACGCCGTGTTCTGCAACGCCAGGCGATGCCCACGCATATCCTGGATGCGCTGGACCGGACTGTCGCGGCGCACGAAGAACACGGTCTGGTACTCACGCACGCCATTGCGCTCGGTCAGCAACAACGGCCGCGCGCCACTGCGCTGGCCGAGTGCCACCGCCGTACCCGACGTTTCCGTGACCCAGTCGACCCGCCCCCGCCGCAGATAGCTGGCCATCTGCTGCGGGTCGCGCGCCATCAGGATCCGCCCCTCCTTGATGCCGACGTCATGCATGCGTGCCACCACATAGTCCAGCAACGGCTGCAGCTGCTCGTAATGGGCCTTGGGATCATCGCTGATCCGGCCCAGCACCAGCACCGGGTCCGGTGCTGCATGCACCGTCCCGGCCAGCAGGATCATGACCAGGCTCAGCAGTCCCCTCTGCACTGCCCTTCGCAGACCCGACACAGGCTTCATCCCCCCTGGGTATCCGGACAGACTACCCGAAAAAATGAGAACGTCGTCAGCTGTCCTTGTTGCCCGCTTGTGCCAGTCGCGCCATGCGCTGGGTGTCGGCCAGGATGCCGCGCAACAGGCGCACTTCCTGCTCGCTCGGCTCGCTGCGCAGGAACAGGCGGCGCAGCTTGCGCATCGCTGATTCCGGTGCGCGGCCCTTGTGGAAATCGATCTCGTCCAAGGTGTCGCCGAGCTGGGCGAAGAAGCTCTCCATCTGCTCATGGCTGGCGGCCTGTTCGCGGAAACCCGGCTCGGCGTCGGCGGCCGGCTGCGCGCCCAGCAGCTGCATGCGCGTTTCATAGGCCAGCACCTGCACCGCGGCTGCCAGGTTGAGCGAGCTGAACGCCGGGTCGGATGGAATATGCACCGCCGCATGGCAGAGCTGCAGTTCCTCGTTGGTCAGCCCGGTGCGCTCGCGACCGAACACCAGCGCCACCTCGGCGCCCTCGCCCGCCTTGGCCACCGCACGGGCGGCGGCATCGGCCGGCAGGTACTCCTCCAGCTGGACGCGGCGGGCACGGGCGGTGCAGCCCAGCACCAGTCGGCAATCGGCCACGGCCTCGGCCAGGGTGGCCACCACCGGGGCGTCCCCCAGCACGTCTTCGGCACCGGCCGAGCGGCGGAAAGCCTCCTCGTCCAGCGGTTTTTCGGGGGCGACCAGCACCAGGCGGGCCAGGCCCATGGTCTTCAGGGCACGGGCGGCAGCGCCCATGTTGCCGGGGTGCTGGGTACCGACCAGGACGAATCGGAGGCGGGTGGCGGCGGGAAACTGGGACATGAACAGGGAAAAGGTCGAGCTGGACGATGACCAATGGTAAACTGTGCGGCCGGCCACTGCGCCGGACCCGCTCTTTTCCCCCGCCAGTCCATCTCTTCTGCCTTTCCGGGAGCCCACGCCATGCAGAAACCCGCCGTCACCGTCATGGTCAAGGCCGCCCGCCTCGCCGGCAACGTCCTGTTGCGCAACATCAACAAGCTCGAGGCACTGAACGTGGTGCAGAAGGGCCGGATGGACTACGCCAGCGAAGTGGATGCGGACGCGGAAAAGGTCATCGTCAAGGAACTCAAGCGCGCTTACCCGGACTACGGCATCTTCGGCGAAGAAGGTGGCGTGCAGGGCGAGCGCCGCCAGATGTGGGTCATCGACCCGCTGGACGGCACCAGCAATTACCTGCGCGGCGTGCCGCACTACTGCGTGTCGATCGCTCTGGTCGAGAATGGCGAACCGACCGATGCGGTCATCTTCGACCCGCTGCGCAATGAACTGTTCACCGCAAGCCGTGGCGCTGGCGCCGTGCTGAACGACCGCCGCATCCGCGTGGCCGATCGCAAGGACCTGGAAGGCACGATGATCCACACCGGCTTCGCGCCGCGCGAGCGCAGCCGTGCCAGCGCCCAGCTGAAGGCGGTTGACGCCCTGCTGGTGCACGGCGAGGACATCCGCCGCACCGGCTCGGCCGCACTGGACCTGGCCTACGTGGCCTGCGGCCGCGCCGACGCCTACTTCGAAGCCGGCGTGAAGGCGTGGGACATCGCCGCCGGCCTGCTGCTGGTCCGCGAGGCGGGTGGCAAGGTCTGCGACTTCAAGGGCGCGACCCTGGGCCGCATGGACAACCGTGGCCCGGAGACCCACCAGATCGTGGCCGGCAACCTGAAGGTGGCCGAGTCGCTGCAGAAGGTGCTGGTCAACACCGGCTATGCGGCGGAGTTCGACGCGAAGTTCTGAGGTTTCGCGTAATGCGGTTCATGGAGACGGCACCTGCGAGGGTGCCGTTTTCGTTTGTGCGCACGGAGAGTCGTTTCCGCGACCGCGGAGGGGTGTCACTTTCTTTGCGCGCAAAGAAAGTAACCAAAGAAACGCTCCGCCGGCCGCGAGCCGTCGCTACGCGACGGTTCCCTGCGCTTCTCGGCCCGTCGAGGGACGGTGCGGGAACTCGCTGCGCTCAGACACCGGCGCCTCTTCGCCCCTGATTCCCCTGCGATGCTCGGCTCGCTCAAGGCGGACTGGAAGGTCAAGATCAAGAACAACAGCATCCACGCGTCGCGAAGATGTACTGGGTGCAGCTGTGGCATTTGACCTTGGGTCCGCCTTGAGCGAGCAGAGCACCGCAGGTCCGGCGAGGGCGAAGAGGTGCGGGTGTCTGAGCGCAGCGAGTTCCCGCACCGTCCCTCGACGGGCCGAGGAGCGCAGGGTACCGGCGTGCGCAGCACGTCGGCTCGCGCCCCGGCGGCGTGTTTCTTTGGTTACTTTCTTTGCACGAGCAAAGAAAGTGACACCTCCCCGCAGGCGCGGAAACGATCCGCCGGGCACGATCCGGCATCAGCAATGCATCGCGCAAACAAAAACGCCCGGCGCGGGGCCAGGCGTTCCTGCACTACCGTGGAGCGGTGGCTTACGCCGCCGTCGACGCCCGCAGCGCGGCGATGCGCTCTTCCAGCGGCGGATGGCTCATGAACAGCTTCTTGGCCGTCGAACCGGAAATGCCGAAGGCGGCAATCTGGGTCGGCAGCGTGCTCTGGCCGTGGTTGAGCTGCAGGCGCTCCAGCGCGGCGATCATCTTCTGGCGGCCCGCCAGCGAGGCACCACCCGCATCGGCACGGAACTCGCGATGGCGCGAGAACCACATCGAGATCATCGTGGCGAACAGGCCGAACACCATCTCCAGCACGAACACGATGATGTAGTAGGCGAAGCCGCGGCCGCCGCCTTCGCGGTTGCCCGACAGCGCGCTGTCGATGATGCCGCCGACCACGCGGGCCAGCACGATCACGAAGGTGTTCAACACGCCCTGCAGCAGTGCCATGGTGATCATGTCACCGTTGGCGACGTGGGCGATCTCGTGGCCCAGCACCGCTTCGGCCTCGTCTTCACTCATGTTGTGCAGCAGGCCGGTGGACACCGCCACCAGCGCGTTGTTGCGGTTGGCACCGGTGGCGAAGGCATTGATCTCCGGGCCGTCATAGACCGCCACCTCGGGCATGCCGATGCCGGCCGCCTTGGCCTGCCGCTCGACGGTGGCCAGCAGCCAGCGCTCAGTCTGGTTGCGCGGCTCGGTGATCACCACCGCACCGGTGGAGCGCTTGGCCATCCACTTGGACAGCAGCAGCGAGATGAAGGAGCCACCGAAGCCGAAGATCGCGGCCATGACCAGCAGGCCACTCATCTGGCTCGGATTGACCCCCAGCAACGACATCACGATGCTGGCGAGGATCAGGACCGCGAAGTTGGTCGCCAGGAACAGGGCAATGCGGGTAAACATGGGAAAATCCGGCTCGGAAGGGGTCGATACCAGTCAATTTGCGGTGTGGTCAGCTTGAATTCAAGCGCCAACCTGACCGACGATTCAGCCAGCATGACCTCCCCCATTTCCTGCGGCCGCTTCGCGCCCTCGCCGACCGGCCTGCTCCACCCCGGATCCCTGCTTGCCGCCTTCGGCAGCTGGCTGCTCGCCCGCCATCACGGCTGCCTGTGGCGGCTGCGCATTGAAGACGTCGATCCGCCGCGCACGGTGCCTGGCGCCGCGGAGGCACAACTGCAGGCGCTGGCCGCCTTCGGCCTCACCCATGACGGCCCGGTCCTGTGGCAGAGCGCGCGCGGGGAGGCCTACCAGGCCGCGCTCGATGTGCTGCTGGCCAGCGATCTGGCCTTTGTCTGCCACTGCAGCCGCAGCGAACTGGCCGCCAGCGGCGGCATCCACCACCGCTGCGTTGCGCGACAGCCACGACCGGACCCTGCCGTCCGCTTCCGCGTGCCACGCGGCAGCGTCGTGCACTTCGATGATGGCCTGCGCGGCCCGCAGCGACAGGACGTGCATGCCGAGGTTGGCGACTTCGTGCTGCGCCGTGCAGATGGCTGCTGGGCCTACCAGTTGGCCGTGGTGGTCGATGACGCCGAACAGGACGTGACCGAAGTGGTGCGCGGCGCCGACCTGCTCGATTCCACCGCGCGGCAGATCCTGCTGCAGCAGGCGCTGGGCCTGGCCGTGCCACGCTACTGGCACCTGCCGCTGCTGCTCGATGCACCGGGGCACAAACTGTCCAAGTCGCTGGCGTCGCTGCCGGTGGACAGCACGCGGCCGGTGCCGGTATTGCGCGCGCTCTGGCAGCTGCTGGGCCAGGCGCCTGCCGCACTGGACGGCGCCGATGACCGGGATGCGCTGCTGGAGGCTGCGCAACGGGCGTTCGACCCGGCGCGGCTGCCGCGGACCGACATCCTGTTGCCGGCCGGCGCACTTTCCGCGCCGATGTTGCAGAATCCCCCTTCCCCCACCTGATACCCGGACAGCACTCCATGACATCTCGCGTCGCACTGGTCACCGGCGGAACCGGCGGCATCGGTACCGCCATCTGCCAACGCCTGGCCGACCAGGGCCACCGGGTCGCCACCAACTACCGCGACGAGGCCAAGGCCCGCGCCTGGCAGCAGGCGATGACCGAGCGCGGCTACCACGTGGCGATCTTCCCGGGCGATGTCTCCGATCCGGACAGCGCCGAAGCACTCGTGCGCGCCGTCGAGGCCGAGCTGGGCCCGGTCGAGATCCTGGTCAACAACGCCGGCATCACCCGTGACACCACCTTCCACCGCATGCGCGCGGACCAGTGGCACGATGTGATCAACACCAATCTCAACTCGGTGTTCAACGTCACCCGGCCGGTCATCGAGGGCATGCGCCGCCGCGGCTGGGGCCGGGTCATCCAGATCAGCTCGATCAACGGCCTGAAGGGCCAGTACGGCCAGGCCAACTACGCTGCGGCCAAGGCCGGCATGCACGGCTTCACCATCTCGCTGGCCCGCGAGAACGCCGGCTTCGGCATCACTGTCAACACCATTTCGCCCGGCTACGTCGCCACCGACATGGTGATGGCGGTTCCGGAGGACGTGCGCGCCAAGATCATCGCCGACATCCCGACCGGACGCCTCGGCAAGCCGGAAGAAATCGCCTATGGCGTGTCCTTCCTGGTGGCCGAGGAAGCCTCGTGGATCACCGGCAGCAACCTGGACATCAACGGCGGACACCACATGGGCTGGTGAGCCGCGCAGGGGGCGCCGCGGCATGCACCGGCGGCCCCTGCCGATGGTCATGCTGCGCAGCACGCAAACCCTTGTTGCGCAACATGATCGCCCCTGAAAGCCAAGCCTGGCGGGGGCTGGGGCGGTTGCAACCGCTGCTGCACTGCGCCATGCTGCGCGTCTACTGTGACGAGTACCGCTTCATGGCTGCGACCCGCATCATCAAGAAGTATCCGAACCGCCGTCTCTACGACACCGAGATCTCCAGCTACATCACCATCGAGGACGTGCGCCAGCTGATCCTGGATGGTGAAGACTTCGAAGTCCGCGACGCCAAGAGCGGCGACGACCTCACTCGATCGGTCCTGCTGCAGATCATCGCCGACCAGGAACAGGACGGCGAACCGATGCTGTCCACCCAGCTGCTGAGCCAGCTGATCCGCTTCTACGGCGATTCCCTGCAGGGCTTCATGGGCAACTATCTGGAGCGCAGCATGCAGGTCTTCCTCGACCAGCAGCAGCAGTTCCGCCAGCAGATGGGCAACCTGCTGGGCCAGACCCCGTGGGCGATGATGAACCAGCTGACCGAGCGCAACCTGGAGTTGTGGCAGGAATTCCAGCGCAGCATGGGCAGCGGTTTCGGTGGCCCGCGCCCCGGCGGTACCGGAACGGGAACCGGCACCGGCAACAAGCCCGGCGAACCGGGCACCGGCACCGGCGGCAAGACCCGCCGCTGAACGGCAGCTACGGCTGATACGAAAACGGCGCGCCCCTGGCGCGCCGTTCTGTTTGGCATCGCGCCAACGATGCGTCAGCGTTTCGCCTTGCACCCCGTGCACACGCGCTCGACCTTGTAGCCCTTGGCCTTCAGCTTCTCGACCACGCCATCACTGCCCAGCAGGTGCAGCGTGCCGACCACCACCAGCGTACCGCCCTGCCCGGCCTGCAGGTACGGCTGCAGCTTCGGCACCCAGGCATCGTTGCGCCCGGTGTTGATGCGCTGGTACAGCTGCGGATACTGCTGGCGCATCTCCGCCGCCATCTTGGTCCACAGCAGGCGCTCGTCGCCGCGACGCCATGCATCATGCAGCAGCCGCGCCTGCTCATCGGCCTTGCCGGCCTGGTCCAGCGCTTCGGCCAGCATCTGCCGCTGCTCCTGCACCGTCATCCCGTCAAGCATGCCGATCTGGGTATCGATGTCCTCCAGGCCCGCCGTCTTGCGGCCGGTCTTCTGCGCACGCTCCATGAAGTGGCGGTCCAGGCCCAGCGCCGGGTCCAGGCCCAGTTTCTGCATCTGCCCGACCGAAATGCTCAGGCCGACAAACCAGGCCTTCATGCCCTGCATCTGCGCCAGCGGCAGCTGGTTCTGGGCAGCAAAGGCCTGCAGCTTCTGCCAGGTCGGCGCATCCAGATCACGCTTCAGCTCGCTGCCATCGGTGCGGGTCGCGGCCTGCACCATGCGGCTGGCCAGCTGCGGCGACTGCATGTCTTCCGGCGACAGCTCGAACACCACCCGCTGCGAGGCCTCGAACGCCTGCTCGACATCGGGCGACAGCGGGTAGTCCTGCGGCTTCAGCAGGTGGAACGACCCCAGCAGGTAGACGCGTGCATCGCCCGGGCCGGTGACTTTCCACAACAGCGGTACGGGCGGCTTGGCCGCCGCGGCGGTCGCGGCCGCAGCCGTGGTGCCCGGCGCATCGCGGCCAGTGGCCAAGGGTGCCATCGCGAACGCCGCCATCAGCAGCGCGGCACGGAACAGGTGTTTGATCGGCATGGTCAGCCTTCTCCTTCAGGCAGGTGGTACGCCTTCTCGCCCGCTTCCACGCGCAGGTCCAGCCGGTTTTCCGGTGGCGCCAGCGGACAGGTGGCGTAGGCGGTGAACGCGCACGGCGGGTTGTAGGCATGGTTGAAATCGATGCGCACGGTGCCGTCTGCGGCGGGCGCATCGGTATCCAGGTAGCGACCGGCCGGATAGCTGCCGCGGCCGCTGGTGCGGTCGGCGAAGATCAGGAACAGCGGCTGCCCGGGCGCACCGATCGCTTCCAGCCGCCAGCTGCGGCCATCGCGTTCGAACTCGACCGCGCCGGCATTGGGCATCTCGGTGGTCAGGCCGGTGATGTCGACGATCGGCAGGGTCTTGCCCGGCGGGTGCGCGATGAAGCGCGCCTGCACCTGCCAGTCCACGCCGCCCGGCCAGTACTGCAGGCCGGCGAAGTCACGCCGCGCAGGCGCATCGGCATGCTTGACCCGCAACGCGTCCCGCGGCCCCCGGCGGATGATGCTGAGCTGGCCCTTGCCGCCATCGAAGGCCAGCAGCGTCGGTTGCGCGTCCTTGTCTGTGTCAACGCGGATGCGGCCGCGCACCGGCAGGCCATCATGACTGACATCGACACCGGCTTCAGGCGTGAACCACCACTGCGTCCCTTCGCGACGCAGCAGGCCCAGCTTGTCCGGGCCAACCGTCAGGCGGATGCCGTTGGTAGCGCCGCTGCCAACGAAATGCGATTTGTTCTGCAGCCAGTGCAGGCCCACCAGCGCCGTCCAGCCATCGGGCCGGGTCAGGTCCTGGTAGCGCGCTACACGCCATTGCTGCTGCGCGGCCGCGTAGGCCGGATCTTCAGCGGCCGTCGGCACCGGCGGTGTTGCCGGGCTGCAGGCGGCCAACACCACGGCGGCCAGCAGGCCCGCCATTCCCCGATAACGCATCGATGCTCCCCTCAACGTCCGCGCAGGAACCAGCGGTCGATCTCCGCCAGCGAAAAACGGGCCCAGGTCGGTCGGCCGTGGTTGCACTGGCCGGACCGTTCGGTGATTTCCATGTCGCGCAGCAGCGCGTTCATTTCCGGCAGGGTCAAGCGCCGGTTGGCACGCACCGCGCCGTGGCAGGCCATGGTCGACAGCAGTTCGTCGCGTGCACTGGCCACGCGGCGGCTCTGGCCATGCTCGCGCAGGTCGGTCAGCACGTCGCGCAGCAGCCCTTCCGGTTCGGCATGCGCCAACAATGCCGGAATACTGCGCACGTGCAGCGAACCGGGGCCGGCACGGGTCACCTCGAAGCCGAGCGCCGCCAGGGTTTCAGCTTCGCTCTCGGCGGTGTCGGCCTCGCGCTCGCCCACTGCCAGCGTGATCGGCACCAGCAACGGCTGCGACTGCAGGCCGATGCCATCGTGCGCGTTCTTCAGGCGCTCGTAGCCGATGCGTTCGTGGGCCGCATGCATGTCGACCACGATCAGGCCTTCGGCGTTCTCGGCCAGGATGTAGATGCCATGCAGCTGCGCGATCGCATAGCCCAGCGGCGGCACGCCTGCGTCGGCACTGGTGACCGGCAGTCCGTTCTCGGTCGGCATCGGCGGCAGCGCAGCACCGCGCTCGGCGCCGGCCGGTGCGGCATACAGCGCGGCATAGGCAGCCGGTGCATCGGCCACCTGCAGGCCCAGCGGCTGCTGCGGGCGCCATCCGGAGAATCCGCCACCACCACCTCCCGAGCCGGCACCCGGCGCGGGCCCACGCACCAGCCCGAATCCCGACGCGCCTGCGCTCGATGCCATCGGCATGGCCGTGGCATCCACCGGCTGCGCAGCACCGGCACCGATCTCCTGCGCCGACATGCCGGCGCGGGTATCGGCCAGCGCATCCTTCAGCGTGCGGTAGACGAAATCATGGACCAGCCGCGAATCACGGAAGCGCACTTCGTGCTTGGCAGGGTGCACGTTGACGTCGACGCGGGTCGGATCCAGTTCCAGGAACAGCACATAGGCCGGCTGGCGGCCGTGGTACAGCACATCGCCGTAGGCCATCTTCACTGCGTGGGCGACGCTGCGGTCACGCACCGAGCGACCGTTGACGTACAGGTACTGCTGGTCGGCGCTCGCGCGCGAATAATGCGGCTGCGCGATCCAGCCATGCAGGCGCAGTCCGGCACCGCTGTGGTCCACGCGCACGGCCTGGTTGGCGAAATCCTCGCCCAGCGTTTCGGCAAGGCGTGTATCGGAATACAGATCGCCCGGCTTGTAACGACGCGAGGCCTTGCCGTTGTGCGACACGCGCAGCTCGACATCCGGCCGTGCCAGCGCCAGCGAACGCAGCCACTCTTCGATATGGCCCAGTTCGGTGCGCTCGGCGCGCAGGAACTTGCGCCGCGCCGGCACGTTGTAGAACAGCTCGCGCACTTCCACCGTGGTGCCCGGCGCGTGCGCGCGCGGGGTCACCTCGCCGATCTTGCCGCCTTCGATCTGCAACGCCGAACCGTGCTCGTCATGCGCGCGGCGCGAGGCCAGGGTGAAGCGGCTGACCGAGGCGATCGAAGGCAGCGCTTCACCGCGGAACCCCAGCGTTGCCACCGATTCCAGATCGTCCAGGTCGGCGATCTTGCTGGTGGCGTGGCGCGATACCGCCAGCGGCAGCTGCTCCGGTGCGATGCCGCTGCCATTGTCACGGATGCGGATCAGGCGCACACCGCCCTCTTCCAGATCGATGTCGACACGGTTGGCGCCGGCATCGATCGCGTTCTCGACCAGTTCCTTGACCACCGACGCGGGCCGTTCGACCACTTCGCCAGCGGCGATCTGGTTGATGAGGATCTCCGGCAACGGCCGGATCGGGCGCGGACCGGGCGCGCTCATGGGAGGTGATGGGCAGCAGACTTCATGGGTCGATGATAGCGGAGCTGCCGAGGATAGAGTCGAGCCATGCTCGACTGCGGGCTACCGACAAGGCCCAGTCGAGCGCGGCTCGACTCTACGGAAAGCAGCAACCCGCCTTCGGCGGCTTACTTGCTGCCGCCGGCCATGGTGCCGGCCGCGTCGATCTCGGCCTGGGCGCGGGCCGCATACAACGTCCCCGGCGGCGGCTGGCGGCTGAAGAAGGTGTGCACGCCATCCAGCACGGCGCCAGCGATCTTGCGCTGGTACGCCGGGTCCATCAGGCGGCGCTCTTCATCCGGATTGGAGATGAACGCGGTTTCCACCAGCATCGCCGGCATGTCCGAGGTGCGCAGCACCGCGAAGTTGGCGCGCTCGATGTTCGGCTTGTGGTTGTTGCCGATCCGCTTCAGGCCGCCCAGCACGTGGCCGGCCGCGTCTTCGGACGCCTTCATGTAGCCGCTCTGCGCCAGGTCCAGCAGCACGTTGGCCAGGGTGCCTTCGGTCTGCTGCAGGCGCACGCCACCGACCAGGTCGGCCGCGTTTTCCTTGTCCGCCAGCCAGCGGGCGCGCTGCGAAGAGGCGCCCTTGGTCGACAGCACGTAGACCGATGAGCCCGTGGCCGAGCGGTTTTCGGCCGCGTCGGCATGGATCGAGATGAAGATGTCCGCCTTGTTCGCGCGCGCCTTCTGCGCACGCATCGGCAGCGGAATGAACACGTCGCTGTCGCGCGTCAGGTAGGCCTTCAGGCCTGGCGTGGCGTTGACCTGGCGGGCCAGCTCGCGCGCCACTGCCAGAGTGACATCCTTCTCGCGCTTGCCGGTCGGGCCGATCGCACCCGGGTCCTGGCCGCCGTGTCCGGGATCGATCGCCACCACCAGGTGGCGCATGCCGGCCTGCATGCGGATACGCGACGCATCGCTGGGCATGACAGGACGCGGCCGTTCCACCGGCGTCGGTGCCGGTATAGGCACGGTGGCCGGCGGCGTGGTCACCACCGCTGCGGTGCGCTGGCCGGCGAGGATCGCGGCCGGCGAGGACGACGGCGTGCTGCTGGCGGTGACACCGGCCGCAGCAACCTGGGCCGGCGCGGTGGTCGGTGCCGGGGTCGGCGTGGCCGGTGCGGCGGCAGTGGCGCTGGCCTGCTGCTGTACCTGTGCGGTCAGCAGGGCCGTGGCACGCGCGGCATCGGTGCGCGACTGCGCGCTCTCGGCCGGAGTCGGTACAGGTGCAGCTCCCGCCGCGGGCGCCTGCGGCTGCACGGCTGGCGTCGCCGCCGGGCGGCTGCTGGCCACGGCCGGGCCATCGCCCGGCCATTCGATCACCAGCTTGGATTCATTGCCCTCGCGCTGCATCTGCGGGCGGAACGGCGCCACCGATTCGGCGAGGTCGAAAACGACGCGGAACGTGCCCGGGACCGGCTGTCCGGTACGCACCGCCGTGACCACGCCCTGCGCGGCCGGCATCTTCAGGTTGCGTATGGCGCTGGAGTCGGGGAAATCGACCACCAGGCGGTTCGGGCCGGCCAGCGACAGGGTCTTGTAGCCGCCACTGCCGACCAGCGAGATCTCGGCACGGGTGCCGGTAGCGCCGGTGTTCAGCAGGACCTGTCGGACTTCACCCGCCCACGCACTGACGCTCGCCAGACCCAGTCCGACGGCGGCACAGATGGCGATGAGACGGTTCCCCGGGCGCATGGCTCAGGATTCAATCACCGCGCTGAACGGAATGCAACACCTTTTTCCTTAATAATCCGTAACCTGCCGGTCTTTGTTCTCGTCAGCCGACAGAAATGGCCTGCAAGTCGCCCCCTTGCGGCAGCCGTTCCAGCCATTCATGTCCTGCGTCGCTGGCCCCAGTGAGACGGACGCGTCGTCCCTGCCCCTCGATCTCCAGCGCCACCACCAGGTCGGTCGGCGGCAGCGCGCCGGCGCCCCGTTCCGGCCATTCGACCAGCCACAGCACCGCGCTGCCCTCGTCCAGGCCGAGGAAATCCAGCTCACCGGCCTGGCCGATGCGATACAGGTCCAGGTGCCACGCCTCGCCGCCACTGGCCAGCGGATAGCGCTCGACCAGGGTGTAGGTGGGGCTGCGGATCGCGCCCTGCACGCCCAGCGCGCGCAGCAGCGCGCGGGCCGTGGTGGACTTGCCGGCACCCAGGACGCCGCGCAGTTCGATCAGCGCCTGCGGCGGCCGGGTGGCCGCCAGCCACTGCCCGAGCAGTTCGGTGGCGTCGCTGTCGGCAAGGAAGAATTCGGTCATGGGGAGAGGTCCGGGTTGGCCAGTCGCCGCAGCGGCGCCAGCAGATCAGTAGGAAGCAGGCCGCGCGCGCCATCGGCGGCAGCTGCATCGCCCGCCAGCGCATGCAGCAGCGCGCCCGCGGCCGCGGCATCGAAGGCCGCAAGGCCCTGCGCGCGCAGGCTGGCGATGATGCCGGTGAGCAGGTCGCCCATGCCTCCCACGGCCATCCCTGGGTTACCGGCAGCGATCAACCGGGGCGTTTGCCCAGGCGCTGCCACGATGCTGCCAGCGCCCTTCAGCACCACCACGGCATGGAAGCGCTCGGCCAGCATGTGCGCACAGGTGTAGCGGTCGGCCTGGATTTCAGCCGTGCTGCAGCCGAGCAGGCGCGCGGCCTCGCCCGGGTGCGGTGTGAGAATGGCATCGGGCAACGCGCGCGGATCCTGCGCCAGCAGGTTCAGGGCATCGGCATCGACCACCAATGGCTTGTTGCTGGCCAGCACCCGCGCAAACAAGGCGCGTGCCCATTCGTCCTGGCCCAGACCGGGCCCGATCGCCACCACCTTCGCCTTGTCCAGCAGCGCCGGCAGCACATCGCCATCTTCCAGTGCATGGGTCATGGCCTCGGGCAACCGGGCCAGCAGTGGACCGACGTGGTCGCGGCGGGTGCCCAGGCTCAACAGCCCCGCACCCGCGCGCAAGGCGGCTTCGGCCGCCATCGCGATGGCACCGCCGCTGCCATGGTCGCCGCCGACGCACAGCACGTGCCCGGATTCGCCCTTGTGGGTATTGGCGCGGCGCGGTGGCAACAGGGCCCGCAACCGCACCTGCGTCCAGTGCTCCGCAGCGGGTACCACGCCTTGCCAGGCCGCCGCGGGCAACAGCAGGGGCGCCAGGACCTTCTGCCCGCAATGATCCAGCGCATCGCCGGAATACAGCCCGCGATGCGCCACGATGAACTGCAGGGTCAGTGCAGCGCGCACTGCTACGCCCGGCACCGCCCCACGGTCGGCATCGACGCCACTGGGAACATCCAGCGCCAGCACCGGCGCAGTCTGCGCGTTGAGCGCGGTAATCAACGCCTGCGCCGTACCCTCCGGCGCGCGATCAAAGCCCAGCCCGAACAGGGCATCGACCCAGACGTCGGCCTCGGGCAGCATGCCGTCGAAATCGGTGATGGTGCCGCCGCCGGACCTGAATTCAGATGCTGCACGCTGTGCCAGCGCGGTCGAGGGCGGCCTGCCCGGCAGGGCGATCACTGTCACCTCGCGCCCGGCCTGCAGCGCGTGACGGGCCAGCACATGGCCATCGCCCCCATTGTTGCCAGCGCCGACCACCACGCCGATCCGCCGCGCCTGCGGCCAATGCTGCAGCAGGCACTGCCAGGCGGCCTGGCCGGCCTGCGCCATCAGGCCCCAGCCGCCGTCGGCGGCCAACGCCGAGGCCTGCGCATCAAGCGCACGCGCGGCAGCGGAATCGAACAGATCGGCAAGGTTGGCCATGCAGGGATTTTATACTGGTGCACATGTCCCCCGCCCCCACCCCTGTCGATCCGGTCCAGGCCGTGCAGCGCATCCGCGAACTGGCGCGTGCGCATGGCTTCCAGCGCTGCGGCATCGCTGGTATCGAACTGGGCGAGGATGAAGCGCACCTGGCCGACTGGCTGGGCCAGGGCCTGTACGGCACGATGGACTGGATGGCGCGCCACGGCACCTTGCGCGCGCGACCGGCCGAGCTGCTGCCCGGCACCGTGCGCGTGATTTCAGTGGGCATGGACTACAGCCACAAGGACGACACCGAAGCCTGGGCGACCCTGGCCGACCCGGGCCGCGCCTACGTGGCGCGCTACGCGCTGGGCCGCGACTATCACAAGCTGATGCGCAACCGCCTGCAGAAGCTGGCGACGCAGATCAACGATGAAGTAGCGCCACTGGGCTACCGCGTGTTCGTCGATTCCGCCCCCGTGCTGGAACGCGCACTGGCGCGCAACGCCGGCCTCGGCTGGATCGGCAAGCACACCTGCCTGATCGACCGCCATGGCGGTTCATGGTTCTTCATCGGCGAGATCTACATCGACATCCCGTTGCCGATCGACACGCCGGCCACGGCGCACTGCGGCACCTGCACGCGTTGCATCGATGTCTGCCCGACCCAGGCCATCACCGGCCCGCAGCGGCTGGACGCGCGGCGCTGCATTTCCTACCTCACCATCGAGCACGACGGCGCCATTCCCGAAGACATGCGTCCGTTGATCGGCAACCGCATCTACGGCTGCGACGACTGCCAGCTGGTCTGCCCCTGGAACAAGTTCGCCAAGCGCACCGACGAAGCCGATTTCCGCGCGCGCAACAACCTCGATACCGCGCGCCTGGACCAGCTGTTCGCCTGGGACGAGGCCGAGTTCCTGCGCCGCACCGAGGGCAGCCCGATCCGCCGCAGCGGGCACGAGCGCTGGCTGCGCAACATCGCCGTGGCACTGGGCAACGCACCGTCCTCGGCCGAAGCATTGGCCGCGTTGCAGACCCGCGTCGATGATCCCTCGCCGCTGGTGCGTGAACACGTGCAGTGGGCGCTGGGCCAGCACACGGCGCGCTGACGTGCGATCCTGAGCCCCCGCTCCACCCGCAGCACGCCGTTCCCATGCAGCCACGCAACAACGACATTTTCACCCCCAGCCAGCTCAACACCCTGGCCCGCGACCTGCTGGAAGGCAGTTTCCCGGCGATCTGGGTCGAGGCCGAACTGGGCAGCGTGGCGCGTCCTGCCTCCGGTCACCTGTATTTCACCCTGAAGGACGCGCGTGCGCAGCTGCGTGCCGCAATGTTCCGGATGAAGGCGCAGTACCTGAAGTTCGTGCCGCGCGAAGGCATGCGCGTGCTGGTGCGCGGCAAGGTGACCCTGTACGACGCCCGTGGCGAGTACCAGATGGTGCTGGACCACATGGAAGAGGCGGGCGAAGGCGCACTGCGCCGCGCCTTCGAGGAACTGAAGGCACGGCTGGAGGCCGAGGGCCTGTTCGACCCGGCGCGCAAACGGCCACTGCCGGCGCATGTACAACGTCTGGCAGTGATCACCTCGCCGACCGGCGCCGCCGTGCGCGATGTGCTGAGCGTGCTCGGCCGCCGTTTCCCGCTGCTGGAAGTCGACCTGCTGCCGACCCTGGTGCAGGGCAGCAGCGCCGCCACGCAGATCACCCGCCTGCTGCAGGCGGCCGATGCCAGTGGTCGCTACGACGTGATCCTGCTGACCCGCGGCGGCGGTTCGCTGGAAGACCTGTGGGCCTTCAATGACGAAGCCCTGGCCCGTGCGATCGCCGCCAGCGACACCCCAGTGGTTTCGGCGGTCGGCCACGAAACCGACTTCAGCCTCAGCGACTTCGCCGCCGACCTGCGTGCGCCGACGCCTTCGGTGGCAGCTGAACTGCTGGTACCCGACCAGCGCGAACTGGCCCTGCGCCTGCGCCGCACGGCCGCGCGCATGGTGCAGCTGCAACGGCATGCGATGCAGCAGGCGATGCAGCGCGCCGACCGCGCCCTGCTGCGCCTGAACGCCCAGAGCCCGCAGGCGCGGCTGGACTTGTTGCGCCGACGCCAGCTGGATCTGGGCCGGCGCCTGCATGCTGCGTTCAACCAGCAGCAGGAGCGTCGCGCCGCGCGCCTGCGTCATGCGGCGGCAGTGCTGCGCGGGCACCATCCGCAGCGCCAGCTCGATGCGATGCAGCGCCGTCTGGCTGCCCTGCGCGGGCGGCCGCAGGCCGCGATGCAGCGCCTGCTGGAGCGCGATGCACTGCGACTGCGCGGACTGGCGCGTTCACTTGAAGCAGTCAGCCCGCTGGCGACCGTGGCGCGTGGCTACAGCATCCTGACCCGCAGCGATGACGGTACGCTGGTGCGAAAGCTTGATCAGGTACAGTCCGGTGACGCCCTGCAGGCCCGCGTCGGCGACGGCGTGATCGACGTACAGGTCAAGTAAGGGGCGTTCGGCAGGGCTGCGCCCTGCACCTGCGGTAGTGCCGGCCGCTGGCCGGCAACCTCAACAGCAACAGCAACAGCAAAAGCGGCTCTGGATTGCTGATGGTTTGGCGGGGCGGTGTGGCTGTGCAGGACACGCCGTAAACCCCGCTGCGCGGTCCGGCCCAGCCGCCGGCGGCTGTGCGTTCGGGCGCTTGCGAAGCAGTGCTTCGCAAGCAAAGCGCCCTCACCCTTGGGGGCTCGATGGCGCCAACGGTACTGCACAGCCACACCGCCCCACCTCTGACAGATTCCGATGACTGTTGGTAGGTGTCGAGCTTGGTCGACACGGTAGATCCACGCCATGCGTGAATGCATCTCTGCCAGATGGCGAATCAATTCGGGGTCAGATCCGATTTCCTACGGAAAACGGATCTGACCCCAAGAGCATTTCCGACAGACCGCAGCAAACTGTCGAAGGCGGGGTGGGTCCGGTTGCGGGAGTGTCCGCGGCATGGATGCCGCGGCCAAGCCCCCATGGAAGGGTTTACGGCGTCTCCCGCAACCGGACCCACCCCGCCTACCCCCAGGAAACCCGCTTCCGCTGTTGCTGCTGCCGGCCAGCGGCCGGCACTACCTACCGCGGGTGCAGGGCTGCAAGCCCTGCCGCCCCTCCCCCTACTTCGCCTGCTCGCAGAACTTCTGCCGGTACTCGAGCGCCTTCGGCATCAGCGCCTGCAGGTTCTGGATGCGGGTACCCGGGTTCGGGTGGGTGGAGGCGAACTCCGGCGGCGCCTGGCCGCCACTGGCCTGGCCCATGCGCTGCCACAGCGGCACCGCCTCGCGGGGATCGAAGCAGGCCGCTGCGGCCAGCATCAGCCCCACTTCATCGGCCTGCGTCTCGTGGCTGCGCGCATAGGGCAGCAGGTAGCCGTAGCCCATCGCCGACATCATCATCTGTTGCTGCTGCGCATCCATGCCGCTGGCGGCACCAGCCATCTGCCCGATCTGGGTCAGCTTCTGCTGCGCCATCCGCTGTGCACCATGGCGTAGAAGCGCATGGGCGATCTCATGGCCCATCACCACCGCCATCGCGTCACGCGTACGCGCCACCGGCACCAGGCCGGTGTAGACCGCCATCTTGCCACCCGGCAGGCAGAACGCATTGGCCTGCTCGGACGGGATCACATTCACTTCCCACTGGAAATCCCGCGCGAAATGCGCCGGCTGCACGCCGTGCTCCTGTGCCAGCGCGGTCTCCACCACGTCCACCTTGGCGATCAGGCGCTGGGCGATGTCGCGCACATCACGCGCGATCGGCGCATTCGGATCCATCGGCCGTTCCTGCGACAGGATCTGCTGGTAGGCCTGCAGCCCGAGCGCGGTCTCCTGGCGCGCATCCAGGCTGCTGTCGATCATCACCTTCTCGCCAGTGTAGGGATCGACCGTGCGATTGGAGAACCAGTAGAACACCGCATAGCCCGCTGCCAGCAGCAGCACCCACCAGCGGATGTTGCCGAACAGGCCGCGCCGCTGCGGGCCTTGCGGCGAGCGGGAAAAGGGATCGTTGCGCATCGGTGTCTTCCAGCAGGCCCCGCCGGCCGGCGGGCACGGCGCAATCTTAGTGCGCGGACGCCAGCAGCGGGTGAAGCCCGATGCTCAGATGCCCCGCACCAGACGGAAGCCGATGCGCGCGTTGGTGGTGTCCGAGTCCTGCGATTGCCGCCAGGCCGCACGGGTCTGCTCGGGCGCATTGGCCCAGTTGCCGCCCCGGATCACCCGCGACCGGCAGCCCGGGTTGAACCAGGCGACACCATCGGACGGCGCACGCCGGTAGCTGGCATGCCAGCAGTCGGCCACCCACTCGCTGAGATTGCCAGCCATGTCGTGCAGGCCGAAGGCATTGGCCTGGAAACTGGCCACCGGCGCGGGCCCCCACCAGCCATCGCCATAGCCGACGAAGGCGTTGTGCCAGTGCCGCCCCGAGGGCGAGACATCCTTGCTGCCGGTGAAGTTGCCAGCGCCGGGCGGCGGCGTGCCGGCGTCGCCCCACGGATAACGGCCACTGCTGCCGGCACGCAGCGCGTACTCGAATTCGGCCTCGCTCGGCAGCCGGTAGCTGCGTCCTGTCTGCTCGGACAGCCACGCCGCGTAGTTTTCGGCATCACGCACGCTCACATGCATCACCGGCGAATTGCCCAGTGCGCGCGCGCCATCGTAATCGGAACGCCAGTCCACACCGCTGCGGCGGATGAAATTGCCGCTGCGCTCGTCATAGACCACCGAGTGGCCGCGCCGGGTCGCACGCGGCCGCGCATTGGTCGACTTCACATAGCGCTCGAAATCACTGATCGTGATCTCGGTGATCGCCATCGCAAACCCGCGGTCGAAGCGCACATAATGCGAGGGCCGCTCGGCATCGCTGGCACCGGGCTCGGCATCACCCGCGCCCATCTGGAAGCCACCATGCGGCACCACGATCATCTGCGGGCCGCGCCCGCCATCGCGCATGGCGTCGCTGAACACCTGCCCGGGACGGAAGCTGCCGTAATGGGTGGCCAGGTCGATGCGTTCGCGCAACTGGGCCACCACCGCATCCCCTGGCAAGGCGATGCGCAGGGCCTCGGCCAGCTTCTCGCGCGCCGGCTTCAGGCCCTGTGGCGTCGCCAGTTCGCGAAGGCCATCATCGCGCAGCTGCAGCAGTGCCGCCGCGCGGATCTGTTCGATACGTTCGAAGGCATCGGCAATGGCCGGTGATGAGTCACGGACCTTGCTGGCCTCGGCCAGCCAGGTGCCGGCGCTGGCAAAGTCACGCACCCGCGCCGCGTCCTCGGCACGGCGGATCAGGCCACTCTCGGCCGCCGCCAGGCCCTGCCGTGCCCGGCTGTTGTGTTCATCCAGGGCCAGCGCTTCACGGAAGTTGCCGATCGCGCCGTCACCGTCCTCACCGATCCGCCCCGAACGCAGGTCTTCCTCGCCGGCACGGTTGTAGGCCACCACGCGCTGGGCGAGCTCCACCCGTCCCTGCAGCGCGCGAACCTTCTCATCCTTCGGCGCCAGGGTCAGCAGCACCAGTGCCTGGCGGCTGGCCTCGGCCAGCGCCTCGCGCTGCTGCAGCGGCCGGACCAGCAGGGCATCGGCCTGCTGCTGAAGGCGCTGGCGGGCGCGCTGCAGGCCGTTGCGGGCCTGGCGGTCATCCGGGTCTTCTTCCTGCACCGCCAGCCACAGCGGAACCGCCGCGTCGGCGTCCTCGTACAGGCGCCCTTCGGCGAACGCCTTCTCGGCCGCGCGACGCAGCTGGGCCAGGCTGCGCCCCTGCCGATCGACCCGCGGTGGCGTCCACCGCTGCACATCCTCGGCGGCATCCTCACCGGCGATGGTGACGCTGCCCTGCGCCGCCTCCGGCGTCGCGTCCGCCTGCATGCCTTGCTGCGGCCGTGCGTGTTCGCCAGCAGCCGGTCCCGGCTCCGGCGTCGCCGAGGGCGACGGCGTGCAGCCGGCCAGGGCCAGGGCGGTGCACAGCACGGACGACAGCGGAAAACGCAAGCAGGATCTCCTTCGGCACGGATGCGGACCGACGTTAGGCTATTCTCCCCTGCCTGAGCAAACCCGAGTAGTAGGCCCTGACCCGTGGCAATCTGGATCACCACCCCCGCCGAGCTGGATCCGTACTTCCAGCAGCGTCCGGCCCGCATCGGCCTGGACACCGAATTCATCCGTGAACGCACCTTCTGGCCGCAGTTGGCCTTGGTGCAGATGGCGGTCGGGCAGGACATCCTGCTGATCGACCCCCTGATTCCCGGCATGACCGAGGCGCTGGCGCCGTGGCTGGCCGATGAATCGATCGTCAAGGTGATGCACAGCGCCAGCGAAGACCTGGTCGCCTTCAAGTGGGCCTGCGGCGTGTTGCCACGTCCGCTGTTCGACACCCAGATCGGCGCCTCGCTGGCCGGCATCGGTGGCGGTATGGGCTACCAGAAGCTGGTCGCGGAAATCACCGGCGTGGCGCTGGCCAAGGGCGAAACCCGTTCGGACTGGATGCGCCGCCCGTTGTCCGAGTCGCAGCTGCAGTACGCCGCCGACGATGTCGAGCACCTGTTCGCGCTGCATGACGCCATCGATGCCAGGTTGCAGGCGCTGGGCCGCCAGCAGTGGCTGCACGACGACGGCGAGCGCCTGCTGGCCAGCGTCGCCAATGACGAAGACCGTTGGCCGCACCTGGCGATGCGCTCGGCGCAGTTCCTCGACACGGCCGCACAGCATCGGCTGCTGCGTCTGCTGCGCTGGCGCGATGTGCAGGCACGCAGCAGCGACCGCCCGCGCAGCTGGATCCTGGACAACGAACTGGCCGCCACGCTGGCACGCACGCCACCGGCCGATGCCGCCGCACTGGGCAAGCTGTTCGAACAGTTCCCGAAGGCACCGCGCAAGCTCGCGGGCGCTGTGTGGCAGGCGCTGGATACGCCGCTGGCCGATGAGGCCGAAGCACCGCTGGCGCTGCCGGCCAACGACAGCAACAAGCAGGCACTGAAGAAGCTGCAGGACGCGGTTGCCGAGCGCAGCCGCGAACTGGGCCTGCCGGATGGCGTATTGGCCTCACGCAAGCACCTGGAAAGCTATCTGGAACGCCGCCAGTGGCCGGCCGCACTGGCCGGCTGGCGCCAGCAGGAACTGGAATCGCAGCTCCAGGCGCTGCTGCCGGCACGCTGAAGCACCGGGCGCGGCGCCGGATTGCATTCCCGCCGCCGTCGAACGCAACAAGAAGGGCGACCCGGATCACCGGGCCGCCCTGCGCACTCCAGCAGTGCGAGGGTGGGACCGCCCACCCTCGCGGCAATGCCTTACCAGTTCATGTTCAACGAGACACCGACGGTGCGCGGTTCGTTGTAGACCGCGGCCATGTAGTTCTCGATCACACCCTTGAGGTTCTTCTCGTTGGTGATGTTGCGCGCGAACAGCGCCACTTCATAGGCACCGTAGTTGCCCGAGTAGCCGATCTTCAGGCCGCCCTCGAAATCACCCTTGGAGTTGAACTCCTTGCTGTCGTACAGCACGAAGCTGGTGTAGCCCTGCTTGTTCCAGTCGGTGGACACGAACATGGTGCCCGCGTCGCTGACCGGGAAGTCGTAGCGGGCGGCCAGGTTGACGTTGTACTTCGGCGCGTTCGGCAGCGGGTTGCCGTCGATCTGCGCGAAGGTGTTGGCACCGACCTTGATGGTCGGGTCATTCACCGTGCACACCACCTTGCCGTTGAGGCCGCAGACCTGCGCGTAGACGCGCTTGTCCTTGATCTCGCTGTGCAGCAGGCTGACGCCGGCGCTCAGGGTCAGGTTCGGGATCGGGCGCAGCTCCATGTCCGCTTCGAAACCGTAGGCCTTGGCCTTGTCGGCATTGAACAGCACGCCGTTGCCGTCCGAATCGTTGCCGTTGAGCTGGATGTCATTGACGGTGTAGGTGAACGCGGTGGCGTTCAGGCGCAGGCGGTTGTCCCACAGGCTGCTCTTCACGCCGGCTTCCCAGGACAGGATGGTCTCGGAATCAGCGGTGGTGAAGTCGGCATTGAACACCGCCGAACGGCCCTGGATGGTCGGGCCGCGGAAGCCGCGTGCGACCTTCGCATAGACGCTCACGTCCGGCGTGATCTGGTACATCGCGCTCAGATCCCAGCTCGGGGTGGTGTCGGACATCTTGACGTCGGTGCGGCCCTTGTAGGTCACCACGCCGGCGGCGGTGTCAGCGGTCTTCAGCAGGCGGGTGTGCTTCTCGTCCTTGGTCTGGCGCAGGCCGGCCGTGACGGTGAACTTGTCGGTGAAGGCGTAGCTCAGCTGGCCGAAACCGGCCCACGAGGTGTTCTTGTTGCGCAGTCGCACCCAGTTGTTCGGGTTGCGGGCCGCACCCTGCAGGAACCACGCACGCTGGTAGAAGTCGGTGGTGTCGCTGCCGTTGAAGTAGAACGCACCGGCCTGCCACTGCAGGGCGCTGTCGTCATGGCTGGCCAGGCGGAATTCCTGGGTCCACTGGTCCAGATCACGGATGCGGCCCATCGACTGGCCGTAGCCGTTCGGCACACCGTTCACCGGGAAGTTCACCGCCGCGCCGCCGTCGGTGTCGCCACGGCTGTAGCCGGAGGTGGTTTCGTAGGCGGTGATCGAGGTGAAGTCGATCGCGCCGAAGTCGTAACGCGCCTTCACCGAGCCACCGTAGGTCTTGTAGGCCTGCGGGTTGTTGTCGGCTTCGTCGTAGGCGACCTGGTCGCGCGGCACGTCGGTCTTGTTCGAGCCCTTGGTCAGCGCACCACGCAGGAACAGGGTCGAGGTGCCTTCGTAATCACGGGCGTGGGCCGAGGCCAGGATCGAGAACTGGTCGCTCGGGGTCAGCAGCAGCTGCGCGCGCACGTTGCGGTCATCGAAGCCGCCCATGGCGTTCTTCTTCGGGCTGACCGTGCCGTCAGCGCTCGGGCCCCTGTAGGTGTTGTCGACGTAGTCGTCGCGGTGCTGGTACAGCGCCGACACGCGGAACGAGGCGATGTCGTTGATCGGGCCGCCAAAGCCGCCGTCGATCGACACGCTGTTGTAGGTCGCATAGCTGGCGCTGACGCGGCCGGTGTAGTCCTGGGTCGGCTTCAGCGTGTCGAACTTGATGATGCCGGCGGTGGTGTTGCGGCCGAACAGCGAGCCCTGCGGGCCGCGCAGCACTTCCACCTGGTCCACGTCATAGACCGGGTTGGACTTCAGCACCACATGTTCCAGCACCACGTCGTCCTGGATGATCGACACCGGCTGCGAGGCACCCAGGTAGAAGTCGATGTTGCCCAGGCCGCGGATATAGAAGCGCGGGAAGATGCGGCCGGTGGTGGTTTCCGCATACAGGCTCGGCACGCGGCCGGACAGCGCCAGCAGGGTGTCGTCGCCGCCGGCGGTGAAGTCGCGCATGCGCTCGCCCTGCACCACGCCCACCGAGACCGGCACTTCCTGCAGGTTCTGCTCGCGGTGCTCGGCGGTCACGGTGATCGTGTCCAGGCCCGTCGGGGTCGGCGCGCTGTCCTGCGCGGCGGCACCAAAGCTGCCGACCAGGGCCAGGCCGGCACAGGCCAGGGCCAGCGGATGGCGGCGGAAGGAAACGAAGGAAGACGACATACCCGACAGGCGGCGGGAATCGGAATGGGAGGGCATGGAATGCTCTGAGGAGGCGTCCGTGCGGCCTGCGCGAGCCGGGCGGCAAAAAGGAGGAGAACTGCGCAAGCCGCCATTATCCCCCAAATTGTTACGATTTCGTTGCACGGCATCCGGGCCCGACAAACCGGACGGTTTCGGCACAGTGCACGCCTTCATGCCACGCCGTCCGGCACATCCCGGGTCGGCTTGGCAAGGCGCAGCCAGTTGGCTACACTGAAGCCCTGCCGTGGGGCCATAGCTCAGCTGGGAGAGCGCGTCGTTCGCAATGACGAGGTCAGGAGTTCGATCCTCCTTGGCTCCACCACTCATAAAGAAGACCCGCCGATCGTCGCGATCTGCGGGTTTTTTCTTGCATCGATCACGAGTCAGGCAGGTTCCTGATCCCCGTCCTTGCGGCGTGGACCACGCGAATGCGTATCACGCACCTGCTGATCGCGCTGCCCCGGCCGCTGCTTTGCCACGTCCTCCTGCGCCCTGTCCTGACGGCTTTCCTGTACGCCCTGTTCCGGATCGCCAGGGTCTTTGTCGCGCTCGCTCATCGAAGTCTCCTGTGCCGGCAAAGGCCGATCAGGACTTCACGCTAGAGGCTGCGCAGTGATCCGCAGGTCAGGCCCGCGCGAACAGCGTGTGCAGTTCCGCTTGCCGCCGCAGCCCACGGCTCTGCAGAATCCGGACCAACATGCCCAGCCAGTCCGCGATGTCACCTCCCGCCCAGCACGCCGCGCGTACGCTGCCAATGCGCCTCGATCCAGCGGACGGCAGCATCCAGCTCGGCCACCTGACGACGTTGATCTGCCCCACCCTGTCACTGGAGGAGGCGCGCATCGCCTTCGCCACGCTGATGCATGGCGAGCGCGATTCCGGCACCGGCTATCACTGGCTCAGCCTGCACCGGCTCATTCTGGGCGGTGCGCCCGCCGGCATCAGCCTGTGCTTCCACGGGCAACAGCTCGACATGGTGACGATCAGCGTCGATCTGCCGGGTGCGACACTGGAAGACGGCTGGCCGACCCAGGTCGCGATCGATGCCGAAGTCGCTTTCATGCGTCGCACCTTGGCCACGGCTCTGGGGCGCAAACTGGCAGGTGGCCGCGCCCGATTCGACTGGGGCGAGGCATGGGCCCGGTTCGACCCGAAAGGCTTCATGGCCAGCAGCGGTATCCGCTACACGCCGCGCTCATGACGCCGCTCAGGTACGGGTGATCGACACTCCACCTTCAACACGCATCGCGGTACCGGTAACGAAACTGCTTTCATCGCTGGCCAGGAACAGCGCCGCGTTGGCGATCTCCTCCGGCTCGGCCATGCGCTTGAGCGCGTGCAGCGAGCGCACGAAGTCGCGGGCATCGCCGGTGGGTGCGGCCTGCCGGCCCATCTCGGTATCGGTACCGCCAGGCAGCAGCACGTTGCTGCGTACGCCACGCGCGCCGTACTCGGCGGCGATCACCTGGCTCAGGCCGATCAGTCCGGCCTTGCTCGACGCGTAGGCGGCCATACCCGGGAAGCCCACGGTATGGCCGACAAAGGTACCGACAAACACCAGCGAGCCGCCCCCGCGTGCCAGCAATGCCGGCAACTGCGCGCGTGCGGCATGGAAGGCGGCATCGAGATTGGTGGCCATCACCTCGCGCCATGCATCCGCCGGGAACTCCGCTGCCGGCACGCCGGGGCCGAGCATCCCGGCATTGTTGAGCGCGATGTCCAGGCCTCCGAATGACTGCTGGGCCAGATCGACCAACGCCTGCGCCGTGCCCGGCTCGGCCACGTCGGCGGCATGCACCACCACCTCGCCGCCGCCGGCACGGATCTGCTCGGCCAGTGCGTGCAGCGGTTGCGGCCGACGCGCATTGAGCACCAGCTTTGCCCCTTCGGCGGCGAAGCGCAGCGCACTGGCGCGGCCAATGCCGGCGCTGGCACCGGTGATGAGAGCGATCTTGTTGTTCAGGCGCATGAGAGTGGTACCGGTTGTGGAGTGGCCGCCACGATGCCGCGCCTCCGGCCCACCAACACTCCGTTTCCGGGCCTCGCGGCCAGGTGCAGGAAACGGAGTTTCCGCAGCACCGGCACGTGCCAGAATCCGCCCATGGACAGCACCACCACCACCGCCCTCGACGCCCGCGTCGAACGGGTCTGCCGCCATCTGCAGGCCAGCCTCGACGAGCCCTCGCTGCAGGAGCTGGCCGACATCGCCGGCTGCAGCCCGACGCGCCTGCATCGCCTGTTCAAACAGGCCACCGGGCTGACCCCCAAGCAGTACGCTGCCGCGCTGCGCGCCGACCGCCTGCGCACCGGGCTCGAACAGCAGGAGCGCATCACCGATGCCTTCCACGATGCCGGCTTCGGTTCCAGCGGGCGCTTCTACGAGAACGCACCGAAGTTGCTGGGCATGACTCCCAAGCAATGGCGCGCAGGTGGTCGCGGCGAAGTCATCCACTTCGCGCTTGCCGAAAGCTCACTGGGCAGCGTGCTGGTGGCCAGCAGCGGGACCGGCGTGGTCGCGATCCTGCTCGGCGACGATCCGGAGGCGCTGCTGCAGTCACTGCAGCAACGCTTCCGCCAGGCCGAACTGGTCGGTGCCGACCACGGCTATGAGCAACTGGTGGCACAGGTGGTGGGCCTGGTCGAGGATCCCTCGCGAGGCGCCACACTGCCGCTGGATATCCGCGGCACCGCCTTCCAGCAGCGGGTATGGCAGGCGCTGCAGCAGATTCCGCGCGGCCAGACCGCGTCGTATGCGGATATTGCCGCGCATATCGGTGCACCACGCTCGAGTCGTGCGGTGGCACGTGCCTGCGCGAGCAATCCATTGGCGGTAGCCGTGCCCTGCCACCGCGTGGTGCGCCGCGACGGTGACCTGTCCGGCTATGCCTGGGGCGTGGCGCGCAAGCGCGAACTGCTGCGCCGGGAAAAGGTCGCCAACGGCTGACGCCACCCGATAGCCGCCGACCTTGGTCGGCGCACCCAGCTTCCGGTAGTGGCCGACCTTGGTCGGCACACCCGCCAAGCACTCAATCCAGCTTCACCACCAGCTTGCCGAAGTTGCGCCCCTGCAACAGCCCGAAGAACGCCTCCGGCGCCTTCTCCAGACCTTCCACCACATCCTCGCGGTACTGGATGCGGCCCTCGCGCAGCCACTGCAGCATCTCGCGTTCGAAGTCCGGCCACAGGTGGTTGAAGTCGTGCACGATGAAACCACGCACGGTCAGGCGCTGGCGCAGGATCTGGCTGAACAGTGACGGCAGCCGATCCGGGCCAGGCTGCTCGACGCCCCGCTCGTTGTAGGTAGCGATGGTGCCGCAGACCGGAATGCGGGCGAAGTCGTTGAGCAGCGGCAGCACCGCATCCAGCACATGGCCGCCGACATTCTCGAAGTACACGTCGATGCCCGCAGGCACTGCCGCGCGCAGCTGGTCCGCAAAATCAGCCACGCGATGATCCAGCGCCACGTCCACGCCCAGCGTCTGCAGATAGGCACGCTTGGCCTCGCCACCGGCGATGGCGACCACGCGCGCGCCCTGCAGCTTGGCCAGCTGCGCCACGGTCGCGCCCACCGGCCCGGTCGCGGCGGCTACCACCAACGTCTCGCCCGGCTTCAGACGGGCGATTTCATGCAGGCTGGAATAGGCGGTGAAGCCGGGCATGCCATATACCCCCAGCGCCGTACTGAGCGGCAGCCCGGCCGGATCCAGACGACGCCCCAGCGCCTTGGCCGGCAGCACCGCGTGGGTCTGCCAGCCACCCGGCGCCAGCACCAGCTCGCCTGCGGTTACGCCCTCGGCCTTGGATTGCAGCACCTCGGCCACGGTCTGGCCTTCCATCACCGCCCCTACCGCCACCGGCGCGGCATACGACGGGCCCTCGTCCATGCGTCCTCGCATGTACGGGTCCAACGAAAGGTAGCGGTTGCGCAGCAGCACTTCGCCATCGGCCAGTGCCGGCAGCGCAACCTGTTCCAGGCGGAAATCGGCTGCACTTGGCGCCCCCTGCGGACGCGAGGCAAGCACGATGCGGGACGCGGTGGAGGAATCGGACATGGCCAGGTCTCTGCTGTTGCCAGCATCGGGAAAGGACTGCCGACACTACGCTGCGGCGATCCCCGATGGCGGCCACGAAAACAGCGTTCCATTGTCCGGACCCGCGCGGGTCCGGCGCACCCCCTGCCCTTGCAGCTTTGGCGAACGCGGCGACCTGCTGATTTCCACCGCAGACGACAATCGATGGGGCACGCCCCGCCCCACAACGGAGGATCAAACACTTGCGAGCGCGCAGAGGGCAATGTGAAGAAATCTTGGCAAAACGCTTGCCGAAGGCAGCCGACCTCCGTAATATACGCGTCCTTGGCAGCGACCTCGCTGCAACGAAACATGTGGCCGAGTAGCTCAGTTGGTAGAGCAGGGGATTGAAAATCCCCGTGTCGGCGGTTCGATTCCGTCTTCGGCCACCACTTTCGAAGGCCTGCAGAAATGCGGGTCTTTTTTTTCCGGAAACCGCACTCACCGCGGTAGCCACACAATTTGGCCGAGTAGCTCAGTTGGTAGAGCAGGGGATTGAAAATCCCCGTGTCGGCGGTTCGATTCCGTCTTCGGCCACCATCTTCAGAGACCTGCAGAAATGCAGGTCTTTTTTTTATTCGCGCTTCGCGCAAGCGGCGACCACCGTGGCTCGGTTGACGAAACATTTACACCGGCACGGGCCGCGGCACCTACGCTCCAGGCTCCTGCCTGGAGCCTGCCGATGCATCTGCGCCCCGCCCTGCTCGCCTGCCTGCTGCTGGCCGACTTCCCGGTGATCGCCACTGAACCGGTGCGCGCGGTCGAGCACCTGGACATTGATCGCTACGCGGGCCAATGGCACGAGATCGCGCATCTTCCAGTCTCGTTCCAGAAGCAGTGCGTGGGCGACATCACCGCCAACTATGGCCTGCGCCGCGACGGCCGCATCAGCGTCACCAATGCCTGCCGCAAGGGTGACGGCGAGCGCGTGGTCGCCGAAGGCGTGGCACGCCCGGTGGCCGGCCATCCCGGGCAACTGCAGGTGCGCTTCGTCCCCGACTGGCTGAGCTGGGCGCCCCTGGTCTGGGCCGACTACTGGGTGCTGGCGCTGGACCCGGACTATCAATGGGCCCTGGTCGGCGAACCCGGCCGCAAGTATCTGTGGATCCTCTCGCGCCTGCCGGAGATGGAGCGCGACCGGTTCGAACAGTTGAAAGCCAAGGCCGAGTCGATGGGGTACGACCTCGGGCCACTGCGCCTGATGGCCCCGCTGCGCGAACCCGCGGCCGACTGAACCGCTTCGCATCCGGCGCATCGTGCGCGCGCCATCCGGCGTTGTGCATGCCCGACCGCCATCTTCACGCGCTACCCTCTGCGGACGGGTCGCTCCGGGCGATCCATAAAACCATACGCCGTAGTATGCTTACCCCAACGCACCCCCTCCAGAGGACTTGCGCCCATGCTCCACCGCTTCCGTACCGCCTTGATCGTCCTGTGCACCCTCGCCCTTGTTGCCTGCAGCAACGGCATCGTCAAGCGTGTTTCGGAACCGGCGGCCAGCCTGCAGCAGCTGACCGTGCGTGCCGACGGCAACTGGACCGTGGCCCTGCGCCTGCAGAACTTCAGCTCGATGCCGATGACCTTCGATGATGTCTCACTGGCGCTGACCGTCGGCGACAGCGATGCCGGCACCCTGCAGGTCAAGCCCGGCATCTCCATCGGCGGCACCTCCGCCGACGTCATCAATGTCGACCTCGTGCCCAGCTCGACCGCGCGCCTGGTGGTGGCCGACGCGCTGGCCAGCAACCGCACCCTGGCCTACGCCCTGAAGGGAACGGTGGCGGCCACGCCGCAGGAAAAGAAGCAGCGCAGCTTCGACATCAGCAGCCGCAGCACCCTCAACCAGGCCCCCGGCCTGCCCGGCGTGCTGCGCTGAACCCGCCTTTCGTCGCGGCGCCCGGCGCCGCTCCCCTCTGCCCTGATCAAATCGAGACGTACCGATGAGCAGCTACACCGCCCCGCTTTCCGACCTCCGTTTCGCCCTGCACGACGTGCTCAAGGTCGAACCCCTGTTCGCCCGCCTGGGCTTCACCGACGCCACCGCCGACGTGGTCGATGCCGTGCTGGAGGAAGCCGGCCGCTTCAGCGCCACCGTGCTGGCCCCGCTCAACAGCGTCGGCGACGAGATCGGCTGCGTACTCGACCAGGCCACCGGTGAAGTGACCACCCCGCCCGGCTTCAAGCAGGCCTACGACCAGTTCGTCGATGGCGGCTGGACCGGCCTGACCGCCTCGCCGGAGCTGGGCGGCCAGGGCCTGCCGCACACCTTGGGGGTGCCGCTCAACGAAATGATCAACGCCGCCAACCTGGCGTGGGGCAACTTCCCGCTGCTCTCGCACGGCGCCATTGAAGCGCTGAAGCAGCACGGCGAGGCGTGGCAGCACGACGCCTTCCTCAAGCCGCTGATCGAAGGCCGCTGGACCGGCACGATGTGCCTGACCGAGCCGCACTGCGGCACCGACCTGGGCCTGCTCAAGACCAAGGCCGAGCCGAACGCCGACGGCAGCTACTCGATCACCGGCACCAAGATCTTCATCACCGCCGGGGAGCACGACCTGACCGGGAACATCGTGCACCTGGTGCTGGCCAAGCTGCCCGACGCCCCTCCGGGCGCCAAGGGCATCTCGCTGTTCGTCACCCCGAAGTTCAAGGTCGACCGCGATGGCAACGTCGGCGAGCGCAATGCACTGCGCTGTGGCTCCATCGAACACAAGATGGGCATCAAGGGGTCGGTCACCTGCGTGATGAACTTCGATGGTGCGCAGGGTTACCTGGTCGGCCAGCCGCACAAGGGCCTGCAGGCCATGTTCACCATGATGAACACCGCGCGCCTGGGTGTCGGCCTGCAGGGCATCGGCCTGTCCGAGCGCGCCTACCAGAACGCACTGAAGTACAGCCGTGAGCGCCTGCAGTCGCGCGCCCTGAGCGGCGCCAGGTTCCCGGACAAGCCGGCCGACCCGATCCTGGTCCACCCGGACGTGCGTCGCATGCTGCTGACCGTGAAGTCGCTGGTCGAAGGCAGCCGCCTGCTGGCGCTGCATGCCGCCACCCTGATCGACATCGCCCACCACGCCCAGGATGCCGCCGAGCGCGAGCGCGCCGACACCCTGGTGAGCTTCCTGACCCCGATCTCCAAGGCCTGCCAGACCGAATGGGGCATCGAGAACACCTACAACGCCCTGCAGTGCTTCGGTGGCCACGGCTACATCCGCGAGCACGGCATGGAGCAGCTGGCCCGAGATGCACGCATCACCACGCTGTATGAAGGCACCACCGGCATCCAGGCGCTGGACCTGATCGGCCGCAAGACCGCATCCAGCCAGGGCGCCGGCCTGAAGCTGATGCTGGCCGAGATCGAAGCCTTCGCCAAGGAACACGAGGGCAACGAAGCGCTGGCCGAGTTCATCGGCCCGCTGCGCGCCAAGGCCGCCGAATGGGGCAAGCTGACGATGGACGTGCTGCAGCGCGCGGCCGCCAATCCCGACGAACTGGGCGCGGCCAGCTACGACTACCTGTTCTATTCGGGTTACGTGGTGCTGGCCTACTGGTGGGCCCGCAGCGTGGCCGCCGCCGATGCCAGCGCGCACGGCGCCGCCTTCGCCCAGGGCAAGCGCGAGACCGCACGGTTCTACTTCGCCCGCGTGCTGCCGCGCACCCTCAGCCACGCCGCCGCGATCCAGGCCGGCGCCGCGCCGCTGATGGCCATGGACGACGAGCGCTTCGGCGCCTGAGCCGGGCTTCGCCCGGCACCCGCGGTAGTGCCGGCCGCTGGCCGGCAACCGCAACAGCCGGCTTCCTGCGGGATGGCGAGGTGGGTCCAATTGCGGGGGACGGCGCACGCCACCGGACCCACCTCGCCTTCGACAGATTTCCGCTGCTGTAGATCCACGCCACGCGTGGATGAGAACCCCTGAAATCCTTCTGGAGAAGAGCCCCCTTTTGTTAAAGGGGGCGCGCCGACAGGCGCGGGGATTAGGAAGAATGCGCGGGCAACCCAGCGCGCCGACGGCGGGCTGGGTTGCTAAAGGGGGCGCACCAACAGGTGCGGGGGATAGGAGGAATGCGCGGACCTGAATCATTGCGATTTGGGTTTCGCCCTCCGGGCGATACCCAAATCGCAATGATTCAGGTATAAGCTGTTCTCCCGATGGAGACAGACACTACACGCTTGGGTCTGATCGAAGCCGGAGCTCCGTTTTCTGCTCCGGGCGCCGAAGCATCGCCCAACGCCACGACGCTGCATCGCCCCGGTTCGGTCCGGCTGCTCTCGCTTGATGCCCACGGACGCGTACTGGACTGGATCACTTGGCAGGATGCGGCCTGCCTCTACGCCCGCGAGGCGGTGGCCTGGACGCTCGGCGACCCCTGCCTGCACATCCACGGCGGCACCAACCGTTTCAGCGGCCTGCAGAGCGGCATGGACCTGCACCCGATCATCGCCGCCCGCGGCCACGCCCGCTCCCGTGCGATCGACCCGACGCCGAACCTGACCAACCAGGCCCTTTTCGCCCGCGACGCCCATCTGTGCATGTACTGCGGCCAGCAGTTCAGCCGCCCCACGCTCACCCGCGACCACGTCATGCCGCTGTCCAAGGGCGGCCTGGACTGCTGGGAAAACGTGGTCACCGCCTGCTTCCACTGCAATTCGCGCAAGAGCGACCGCACCCCGCAGCAGGCCGGCATGCCCCTGCTGGCAGTGCCCTACCGGCCCAGCTGGATCGAGCACCTGATCCTGTCCAACCGCAACATCCTGGCCGACCAGATGGCCTTCCTGAAGGCGCAATTGCCCAAGCGCTCGAAACTGAGCACCTGAACGCCTGAAAATGCAACCCTCACCGTCCTGTCACGGACGGCGGCGTTTGCTTGCCCCACCCCCGTTTGAGGGCGAAAATGGGCGTTCAGAAAAAGTGCGAACATGATGATCGACTCTGCCCGCTATCCCCGCCTCGCGCGCATCCAGACGCCGGATGACCTGCGCACGTTCGACGAATCCGAATTGAGGGCGGTTGCCGACGAACTGCGCGCCTACCTCATTGAATCGGTGGGCAAGAGTGGCGGTCACTTCGCCGCCGGCCTGGGCGTGATCGAACTCACCGTGGCCCTGCACTACCTGTACCAGACACCGCACGACCAGCTGGTCTGGGACGTCGGCCATCAGACCTACCCGCACAAGATCCTGACCGGCCGCCGCGACGAGATCCACACCGTCAAGCAGAAGGACGGCATCGCGCCGTTCCCGAAGCGCGAGGAAAGCGAGTACGACACTTTTGGTGTCGGCCACTCCTCGACCTCGATCTCGGCCGCACTGGGCATGGCCATCGCCCGCCAGTCCGAAGGCGACGACCGCAAGATCGTGGCGGTGATCGGTGACGGCGCGATGACCGCCGGCATGGCGTTCGAAGCGCTGATGCACGCTGGCGGCATGGAGCCGGAGCCAAACCTGCTGGTGATCCTCAACGACAACAACATGTCGATCTCCGAGGCCGTGGGCGGCCTGACCAAGATGCTGGGCCGCGCCACCGGCAGCCGCACGCTCAACGCGCTGCGCGAAGGCGGCAAGAAGATTCTCGGTGACAAGAAGAACAATCCGGCACGCTTCGTGAAGCGCTGGGAAGAACACTGGAAGGGCATGTTCGTGCCTTCCACGATGTTCGAGGAAATGGGCTTCCACTACACCGGCCCGATCGACGGCCATGACATGCCGGCCCTGCTGTCCACGCTGAAGACGCTGCGCGCCTCCAAGGGCCCGAAGCTGCTGCATGTGATGACCACCAAGGGCAAGGGTTACGAGCCGGCCGAGGGCGACCAGATCGGTTACCACGCCGTGGGCCCGTTCGATCCGGACAAGGGCCTGGTGGCCAAGGCCGGGGCCAAGAAGCCGACCTACACCGATGTATTCAGCGACTGGCTGTGCGATGCCGCCGCCGCCGAGCCGCGCCTGTACGGCATCACCCCGGCGATGCGCGAAGGCTCCGGCCTGGTGCGTTTCAGCAAGGAATACCCGCAGCGCTATTTCGACGTTGCGATTGCCGAACAGCATGCGGTCACCCTCGCCGCTGGCATGGCTACCCAGGGTGGCAAGCCGGTGGTGGCGATCTACTCGACCTTCCTGCAGCGCGCGTACGACCAGCTGGTACATGACGTGGCCATCCAGGACCTGGACGTGCTGTTCGCGATTGACCGCGCCGGCGTGGTCGGCCCGGACGGTGCGACCCATGCCGGCAACCTCGACCTGAGCTTCCTGCGCTGCGTGCCGAACCTGGTGGTGATGGCACCGTCCAACGAAGCCGAGTGCCGGCAGATGCTCAGCACCGGCCTGCAGCACCCGGGCCCGGCCGCCGTGCGCTACCCGCGCGGTACCGGCACCGGCGTTGCAGCCGGCACCGACCTGTCGACCCTGCCGATCGGCAAGGGCGAACTGCGCCTGCAGGGCAGCCGCATTGCCCTGCTCGCCTTCGGCAGCACCGTGGCCGCCGCCGAGCAGGTCGGCCGCGAACTGGGCCTGAGCGTGGTCAACATGCGTTTCATCAAGCCGCTGGACCGCGAGCTGGTGCTGGCTGTCGCCGCCCAGCATGAGGGCCTGGTGACGATCGAAGACAACGTGGTGGCCGGTGGCGCCGGCTCCGGTGTTGGTGAACTGCTCAATGCCGAAGGCGTGCTGCGTCCGATCCTGCACCTGGGGCTGCCCGACAGCTACCAGCACCATGCCAGCCGCGAAGACCTGCTGGCCGAAGCCGGCATCGACGCCGCCGGCATCCGCGCTGCTGTGCTCAAGCGCTGGCCGCAGCTCGCCGCAGGTACCCCGCCGCTCAGCGCGGCAGGCTGAGGCCGATCACCACCCGGTAGATCCACACAGGGCGCAATGGGCGCGGACAGCGTCCGCACCCTCCAGGCTCGAAACGCGTAGATCCACGCCATGCGTGGATGATGGAATTCCGGGTGCCTGCCTTGGCAGGCACCCGCGCTCAGCCGTAACTGACCGCTTCGACGAACGCGCCGCTGGCTTCCACGCGCACGGCCGCACGCTGACCGGTGTCGACAAAGTGCAGGCGGGCCAGAGTCTCGGCGAAGTCGTAGGCGCGGGCGCCATCGCGGAACTCGATCGGCTCCGGCCGGTCCGGATGCAGCACGCGCCACTGGCGCTGTTCGCATTGCAGGCGGATCAACATGCAGCTCACTCCTTGAGACAGCGTATCGACGGCGGAGGGATGCCCATGCCGGTTATGGCACACGGCACCGCTGGAATTCAGGGCATGCAACATGCCCTGATCGCAGACAATACGGCGTTCAAAATGTGAGCTGTATCAGATTATTCTGATTTTCATGGGCTGAACCCGTAAAGGTCAGTTCACCTGGAACTGCGCCCGGCAGCCATCACTCACCCAGATGCCGCGGCGATCCCAGCCCCAGCTCTGGCCTTCGATGCAGGCGCTGCGCGAGTCCTGGCGGATCAGGCGCACGCCCCGGCGGATGCGCGCATCGCAGTACTCCTGCCGATGTCCATTGGAATGGCAGGTGACCACATCGCCGCCGCCCCATCCGTTGCCATTGCCATTGCCCCAGCCGCCACCATTGCCACCCCAGCCGCCACCGCGGCGATATTCACCGACGAATTCGGCACGGCACCCCTGCGTGACCCAGACGCCGTTGCGCGACTGGCCCCAGGTCTCACCTTCCACACAGGGCGAACCGGACAACTGGCGGATCAACCGCGCGCGGCCGTCCAGGCGGCACTCATTGCTGCGATTCTTGACCGACTCGCAGCGCACGATGCCACTGCCATCGCGGCCACCATAGCGGTCGTCGTCATAGCCGTAGCCATAACTCTGCGCCTGGGCGCCGCCGGCCGCCGCCAGCATCGGCAACAGGGTGCAGGCCAGGGTGCGCCAAGTGAGTGCCTTGCCCATCGAGATCTCCAGATGAATACGATGGCGCAAGCATCCGGGATTCACGGCCCGGCGCACAGAGGGGAGCGCAACGGCAGTTTTTCCCCATTCAAACAACGCAACCGGACCTGACTGCGTCACGGTTGCTGGCGTCACTCTCCGACGTGAAGCGCGTCTACCGTATTGCCAAGCGCCGCGACCCGCACCGTGCTGCGCTGGCCGGTGCGGCGGTGATGCTCCAGGGCCAGCGCGGCGGCGGCGTCAAAGGCGTCGGCGCCACGTGCGTAGCGGGTGGCCTCGCGTGCCTGCGGGTGCAGTACGGACCAGCGCTGGGCAGTGCATTGGACGGTGATGACCATGGGGAGGCTCCTGTGGATAGAGGGTGCGGAGGCAGGCAGACGTGCCGCTCGCCGTTACACCATCAGGCTAGCGACCGCCTCCGGAATGGCCTATCAGATTTGTACGAAAAGTCCGCGCCAGTGCGTCAGAACCCCGCCCTCATCACATCCCTGAGTCCGTTTAGCTCGTTCATTCCGTGATCCTTGTCACGGAGTCAGCTGGGCTTCACACTACCATCATCAACAGGGGCCCCTTCCACATGCGCACCTTCTTCTCGCACCAGCGTTCGACGTTGCTGAAGTTCTATTTCGTGGCCAGCTATCTGATTCTGATCGAAGAGTTGGTCCGCGCCGCCGTGCATTGAGCGCTTGCTGACGGGCTATTTGCGACAGAATATGTTGCTTTACGCACGGAGCTCGCGCATGAAGGTGCTTCTTCTGATTCCAGCGCTGCTGGTTCTGGCCGCATGCGCGAGCCCGGACAATGCAGCCCCGCGTGCCGACGGCAAGCCTTCGACCACCATGCCCAAGGTAGGCGGCGATCGCGACGCGCACGGCTGCATCGGCTCGGCCGGCTACCAGTGGTGCGAACACAGCCAGCGCTGCGAGCGGCCCTGGGAGCTGGCACAGGCACACGGCCTGGCCAACAGCGCCGAGGCCATCGACGCGTACTGCGCCACGCCCGCCAGCCCGGCGCGCAAGTGAGCACGACCCGTCATGGCTGAGCTGAGTCCCCTGCCCGACCTCGCCCGTGGCCGGTATCGCCACTTCAAGGGCGGCGAATACGAAGTGATCGACATCGTCCGCAGCAGCGAGACGCTGGAACCATTGGTGCTGTACCGCGCACTCTACGGCGAAGGTGGCCTGTGGGTACGCCCCTACCCGATGTTCGTCGAGCAGGTCCCAGGCAAACACGGCCCGCAGGCGCGTTTCGCACGCATCGACGATTGATCCGGCTCCCACCGGGCGGTGGCCGATGGTCGCGCCGGTGACGCGATCCGGCTGCGCTACAATCATACCGTCCAGTCGGTTTCTTCCCATCATGTCCCCGCCCCCTCCCCGCTCGCGGCGCAAAGCGCCCGACAGCGTGCGCCAGTCATTGCTGCACGCCACCATTGCCGTGATTGGCCAGCACGGGCTGGCGGCACTGACCGTGCAGGATGTCGCGCGCGTGGCCGGGGTCAGCAAGGGCGCGTTGTTCCACCATTTCAGCAGCAAGCAGGCGCTGGTCGATGAAGCCATCGGCGCACTCATCGGCGAGTTCGAGGCGCGTGTGCGCACGCTCCTGCAGGACGGCACGCCCGGCCACGGCTGCTTCAGCCGCGCCTATGTGCGGGCCAACTTCGAGCACCTGCTGCAGCAGGAACAGGACAACGACGTCGGCCTGACCCTGGGCAACCTGATGGAGCCGGCCCTGCTGGCGCACTGGCGCGACTGGAAGCGCGCGATGCTGGCCGAGTTCCCCGGCGAAGCCGGCGATCCGCGCCTGTACGCGGCACGCTGCGCGGCCGATGGCTATTGGGCCACCGCCTATGGTCGGCCGCTGGACGAAGCAGAGCGCCTCAATGCGCTGGCGATGGCCGAGCAGGCCCTCAAGCTGTGCGACCCGCAGTGACCCGGAGCCCGCGATGAACCCCTATATCTACCTGGCCGCCGCCATCGTGCTGGAAGTGATTGCCACGTCGCTGCTGAAGGCCTCGGACGGCATGAGCCGGCTGTGGCCGACACTGGGCGCGCTGGTCGGCTACGGGCTGTGCTTCTACCTGCTGTCGGTCACCATGAAGTCGGTGCCGACCGGCATCGCCTATGCGATCTGGTCCGGCGTCGGCATCGTGCTGATCTCGCTGATCGGCCTGGTGGTGTTCAAGCAGCGGCTGGATGCAGCTGCGCTGGCCGGCATCGCGCTGATCTGCGCCGGCGTGCTGGTGATCAACCTGTTCTCGCGCAGCAGCGCGCACTGAACACGCTGCTGCGCGACAGGTGCTAGCTGACCTTCTTCGCCACGCTCATGCCGATCAGGAACAGCACCACGGCAATGATGATGCCGGCCCAGAACAGGAACTTGGCGATGCCCACAGCGGCACCGGCGATGCCGCCGAAGCCCAGCACGCCGGCGATGATGCCGATGATGGCGAAAATGATGGCCCACTTGATCATGTCAGTCCTTACCCCGCAGGGAACGCAAACGGTGTGATCAGGCTAGGCCGCAGCCGATGCGGCAGTCGTGAAAAGGCCGCGTGTGCGGCGTGAATCAGCGCGGCCGGAAGCGCAGCAGCGCCACCGCGAAGGCCAGGAACACGCTTCCCACCAGCCGCTCGAACCAGCGCCGTGCGAATGGCTTTGCAAGCCAACGACGCAGGCCGTGGCCACCGGCGGCGTACATCACGTACCAGAACAGTTCGCAGGCCGCGAAGGTCGCCACCAGCACGCTGTACTGCACGGCCTGGCTACGCGACGGATCAACGAACTGCGGCAGGAACGCCGCGGCGAACAACAACAGCTTGGGGTTGCTCAGGCCAACCCACAGGCCGCCACGGAATACCGTCGCTGCGCCATGTACCGGCGCCAGTGTGACCTCGGCAGCATCGGCCACCGCGGGTGCCGGGCGGCAGCTGTCACGCCACGCCTTGATGCCAAGCCAGGCCAGGTAGGCCACACCGAGATAGCGCAGCACTTCGAACAGCATCGGCGAGGAGTGCAGCAACGCGCTCAGGCCCGCAGCGGATGCGGCCAGCACCAGCAGCATCGCCAGCAGGCAGCCGGCCATGGCCGGCACGCTGCCACGGAACCCCAGCCCGACGCTGCGCCCGAGGATGTGCAGCATGTTCGGCCCGGGCGTCCCGCACAGCACGAAGACCGTGGCCAGGAACCACCACCAGGTATGCAGGGCCATTGCCGGTTTCCACTTCAGAAGACGGCACCAGCATAGGGCACCCATGCAGGACGCGGCACATACAGCGGGCGGTGGATGCGACGGTTACAGATGCCGGCGCCCGTGCACGGCAGCGCCACTGCCATCTGTGCTGCAATGGCCGTCTCTGGCTTGGAGCAGTGCATGAAGACCCTTGGCCTGATCGGCGGCATGAGCTGGGAAAGCTCGGCGCAGTACTACCGGCTCATCAACGAGGCGGTGCGGCATCGCCTCGGTGGCGCGCATTCGGCGCAACTGCTGCTGTGGTCGGTGGATTTCGCCGGCATCAAGCAGCTGCAGCACGACGGCCAATGGGATCTGCTGGGCAACCACATGCTCGATGCTGCACGGCGGCTGCAGGCCGGTGGCGCCGAGCTGCTGGTGATCTGCACCAACACCATGCACGCGCTGGCCGGCCGGATCGAAGCCGGATGCCCGCTGCCCCTGCTGCATATCGCCGACCCGACCGCCGCGGCGATCCTCCAGGCCGGCATCCGCAAGGTGGGACTGCTCGGCACCGCCTTCACCATGGAGCAGGCGTTCTACCGCGACCGGCTGCAGAACCGCTTCGGGCTGGAGGTACTGGTTCCGGAGGCCGATGATCGCCGCAGCGTGCACGACATCATCTACCAGGAGCTGATCTGCGGCGTGGTCAGCGAGCATTCGCGGCAGGCGTACGCCGGCGTGATCGCGCGCCTGGTTGCACGCGGCGCCGAAGCGATCATCCTCGGCTGTACCGAAATCATGTTGCTGGTCCGCGCCGAGGACAGCCCGGTGCCGCTGTTCGACACCACCACCCTGCACGCCCTGGCGGCGGTGGATGCGGCACTGGCCTGACCCTGCGCGCTGTCAGTCTTCGCCCTGCACTTCCAGTGCGGTGATCAACCAGTCGACCACGGCCTGCGAATCACACAGGAAGAAGATGGCATCGCCCGAACGCGCCTCGGTCAGCAGCCGATAGACGGTAATCGCCACTGCCGACTGGTTGGCGATGAACACCTCCGGGCTGCGCGGTCCCTCGCTGTGGCCGGCCACGGCATGCAGCGCCTTGCGCGCAGCCACGGTGGCGGGCGGGTCCGCGCTGCGGGCCAGTTCCGGCCCGCGCAGGCCCCACGCAATGAACACATGCTTGCCCTTGAACGTGGTGTCCAGGACACGCACCTGCCCGGCCTCTGCGCCAGCCGAGCGATGAATGACGGTACTGCTGATCAACGCAACCCCCTGTGGTCGTCGTGGTCCGCGCATCCTCCTCCACACGCCGGCTGCACGCCAGTGACGGCAGCCACAGGCTGGGCCGGCAAGCGTGGGAGAGATGTAAGAAGGTGTAAGCCGATGCGATCGGATGTGCCGCGATGATAAGGGATGTAAGGCTCTGCATGGGCCGGTGCACACTACTAAATCCCCACTGAGCCAACGCCGGAACGATCCGTTCCGATGGCCCCGGGCTGGTCCATTCTTGCAGCCCGTTCCCCTGCCGAGGCCCCCCATGACCCATCGCCTGCTGCTGCCGATTGCCCTCCCCACCCTGGCCCTGCTGCTGGCCGCCACCACGGTGGCCGCCCAGGATTACGACAGCGATCCCATTGCGCCGCTGCGCTGCGAATCGCAGTTCAACAAGACCCAGCAGTGCCCGATCGAAGGCCGCATGCGCCTGGCCAGGCAGCTGTCGGTCACCCGCTGCGTAGAGGACCAGAACTGGGGCCAGAGCCGCCGCATGCTCTGGGTCACCGACGGCTGTCGCGCCGAGTTCGTGGCCGACGGACAGGGACGCGGCCGCTGGCCGGGGCGCGGCCGGGACCGTGACCGTGACCGCGATGACGATGGCGAGCGCCTGGTCTGCGAGTCCTACGAGCAGAAGGAGAAGGAATGCCGCATCCGTGTGCGCCACGAGGTACGCCTGGTCAAGCAGAAGTCGGTGACACCGTGCGTCGAGGATCGCAACTGGGGCTGGGACCGCCGCGGCGTGTGGGTCAGCGACGGCTGCCGTGCCGAGTTCCGTGTGTATTGACTGCCGACCACACGCTGGCTGTGGCGGATGCGCAGACACGGCCGACGCGATCGATAGACTGGGCGCACCCAGCCCAGGAGCCTTCGATGGTGCCGCCCGATCCCTCCTCGACGATGTTGCACATCCGCGAGGCAATGCCCGCCGACGTTTCCGCGTTGATCGCGCTCGACAGCGTTGCGGTCCACGATCCGCAACGCGCACGGCAGATCAGCGACTGGCAGGCCCGTGGTGGCATGCACCGGCCGAATGGGCCGGTCAGCTGGCCGGTTACCCGGTCATCCACCATCACTTCTTCGGCGAAGCCTTCGTCGAGATGCTGATGGTGGCGCGCGAACAACGCAGCCAGGGCGTCGGCGCCGCCCTGCTGCGCCATGCCATCGCGCTGCACGGCCACGGCAGGCTGTTCACTTCGACCAATGCTTCCAATACCGGCATGCAACGCCTGCTCGCCGCTTCGGGTTTCATCGACAGCGGCATCGTGCACGGATTGGACGAAGGCGATCCGGAGCTGCTCTACCGCTTTGCCGGCAGCTGATCGAGATACGTGGTCACCTTTGCATCCAGCAGGTCCATCAACAGCGGATCCATGCAGCGATAGTCGTCGGGGATATCCAGGCAATGCAGGCGCTTGTATTCCAGCAGGCGCGCATAGGCGGCCTGCAGGCGATGCTGGTGCTTGGCCTCCATCACGAAGATGACATCGGCCCAGCGGATATCCGCCGGGCCGATGGGGCGTCGTGCATGCGGACTGGTGCCGGCCGACAGCGCAGCGAAGCCGGGTCGCCGTCGCCACATGGCTTCGGCGGTCGGGCTGCGCAGCTGGTTGCGGCTGCAGACGAACAGCAGGTTGATCATTCCTGTTCCTGCAGTTGGCGGGCGCTGAGGACCGGATAGGTGAAGCCCAGCTGGCGTGCGCGCGCGAGCTTGGCATCGCGCGTATACAGCAGCTTCCAGTTCTTCTCGGGCTTGTAGCTGTAGGCGGTCGTGGCGCGGTCGCCACCACGGTTGCGAGCCTGGCTGCGACGCCAGGCACGGTTTCTTGCAGAATCCATGATGTGTTCTCGTGAGTACCGGGTTCAGCAGCCGCGGTAGTACGAGTGGCGCGCAGCATACACCGCACGCACAAAAAAGCCCACGCATCGCTGCGCGGGCTTCTTGATTCATCACAGTGGTCGGGACGGCCGGATTCGAACCGACGACCCTCTGCCCCCCAGGCAGATGCGCTACCAGGCTGCGCTACGCCCCGACTGATGCTGCGATGTGCCCGCCACTGCGGCGGGCCGTGAAGTATAGCGGATTACGATGGAAATGGGATCAGCGGCGCAGCAACTGCAGCACTTCTTCCAGCTCCATGCGCACCTGCTTGATGATCTGATTGCTCAGCGCCGATTCCTCGCGGGCATCGGGGCCGTCCAGACGCAGGCGTGCACCACCGATCGTGTAGCCCTGTTCGTACAGCAGGCTGCGGATCTGCCGCACCATCAGCACGTCGTGGCGCTGGTAGTAGCGGCGGTTGCCTCGGCGCTTGGCCGGCTCAAGGCTGGGAAACTCGGTTTCCCAGTAGCGCAGGACATGCGGCTTGACGTCGCACAGCTCACTGACTTCACCAATGGTGAAGTAGCGCTTGGCCGGGATCGGCGGTAGTTCGCGGTTACTGCCCGGATCCAGCATAAGCTTCCACCCTCTCCTTGAGCTTCTGGCCCGGACGGAAGGTGACCACCGTACGGGCGGAAATCGGAATTTCCTCGCCGGTCTTGGGGTTGCGACCCGGGCGCTGGTTCTTGCGCCGCAGATCGAAATTACCGAAGCCCGACAGCTTCACCTGACGTCCCTGTTCCAATGCTTCACGCAGCACATCGAAAAACGCGTCGACGAATTCCTTGGCTTCCCGCTTGTTCAGACCGACTTCGTCGAACAGCTTTTCCGCCATCTCCGCCTTGGTCAATGCCATTGCCTGCTACCCCCGAGTGCTGCCCGCTCAGCCGCGGATCCGGGCGTGGTGTTCACGCTCGATGGCAGTGACCGCCTCGGCCACCACCGCATCCACGTCGCGGTCCGTCAGAGTGCGCGACTTGTCCTGCAAAATCAAGCCCATAGCGAGACTCTTGAATCCCGGCTCGACGCCCTGGCCGACGTAACGGTCGAACAGGTTCAGGTCGCGCAGCAGCGGGCCGGCGGCCTGGCGGACGGTGGCCGCCAGATCGGCCCAGGCCACCTGTTCAGGCACCAGGAATGCCAGGTCGCGACGCACCGCCGGGAAGCGCGACAGTTCGCCGGCGCGCGGCAGTCGGCGGGCGGTCAGCGGCTCCAGGTCCAGCTCGAAGGCGTAGACGTCGGCTTCGATATCCATCGCCCGGGTCAGGCGCGGGTGGATCTGGCCGATCCAGCCAATCGCCACGCCATCGCGGAACACCTCGGCCGAACGCGCCGGGTGGCCGTAGGCGCGGACGGACGGGCGGAACTCCAGTTGCGCGCCACTGGCGGCCGCCAGCGATTCCAGGTCGCCCTTCAGGTCATGGAAGTCGACCTTGCGGGTCGGCAGGCCCCACTGCACCGCCTGCGCCTCACCGCAGACCGCAGCGGCCACGCGCGGGGTTTCCAGCGGTGCCGGCTGGCCGTCTCCGGCCTGCTGGGCGAACACGCGGCCGAGCTCGAACAGACGCACGCGGCCCAACTGGCGGGCGGCGTTGCGGCCCAACGTGGCGACCAGGCCCGGCAGCAGCGACGGGCGCATCACCGCCAGTTCGGCCGACAGCGGGTTGGCCAGCGGCACCAGGCCGTCGCGCAGCTGCCACTGGGTCAGCAGCGCGTCGTCGACGAAGGCGAAATTGACGGTTTCCTGCTGGTCACGGGCGATCAGCTGGCGGCGCACGCTCAGCGCGTCCAGCTGGGTCTCGCTCGGCATCGCCACGCGCGAGGCACCGCCCGGCAGCGTGGTCGGGATCTGCTCGTAACCGTGGATGCGGGCCAGCTCTTCGATCAGGTCTTCTTCGATGGCGATGTCGAAGCGGCGGCTCGGCGCGACCACCTGCCAGCCGTCGGCGGCGGCGACCACGTCCATGCCCAGCGCGCGCAGGATGCGCTCGACTTCCGCATCGTCGATGGTGATGCCGAGCACGCGGGTGATGCGGGCGCGGCGCAGCACGATGGTCGCCGGCTGCGGCAGATCGGCTTCACGCACGGCCTCGGTGACCGGTGCCGGGGTACCGCCGGCCAGGTCCAGCACCAGGCGGGTGGCGTACTCGATCGCGGTGCGCGGCAGCGCCGGATCGACGCCGCGCTCGAAGCGATGGCCGGCATCGGTGTGCAGGCCCAGCTTGCGGCCACGACCCATGATCGCGGCCGGCGCGAAGTGCGCGGCTTCCAGGAACACGGCGGTGGTCGCGTCGGTGACGCGGGTGTCGAAGCCGCCCATCAGGCCGGCCAGGCCGACCGCGCGGTCAGCGTCGGTGACCACCAGGAAGCTGTCGTCCAGCGCAGCATCGCGGCCGTCCAGCAGCTTCAGCGTCTCGCCCGCGCGCGAACGCCGCACGGCGATGCTGCCCTGCAGGGTGCCCAGGTCGTAGGCGTGCATCGGCTGGCCCAGCTCCAGCATCACATACTGGGTGATGTCGACCAGCAGCGAGACCGGACGCACGCCACTGCGGCGCAGGCGCTCGGCCATCCACAACGGGGTCTTGGCGGCAGCATTGACGCCTTCGATGACACGGCCCAGGTAACGCGGCGCTTCGGCGCCGGCGTCGAGCTGGATGCCCAGCTCACGGCTGCCGACTGCCGGAATGGCGTCGGCAGCGAAGTCCAGCACTTCACTGCGGGTGGCGGCGGCGACGTCGTAGGCGATGCCGCGCAGGCTGAAGCAGTCGGCGCGGTTCGGGGTCAGCTTGATCTCGATGCTGGCATCCGGCAGGCCCAGGTACTCGACCAGGGTCTGGCCGACCGGTGCGTCGTCGGGCAGTTCCAGCAGGCCGGAAGCATCGTTGTCCAGGCCCAGTTCCTTGGCCGAGCACAGCATGCCGTTGGACTCGACGCCACGCAGCTTGGCCGGCTTGATCTTCAGCTCGCCGATCTGCGCACCGACCATCGCCAGCGGCGCGACCAGGCCCGGGCGCGCGTTCGGGGCGCCGCACACGATCTGCAGCAGTTCGCCCTGCCCGGCATCAACCCTGCACACCTGCAGGCGATCCGCTTCCGGATGGCGCACCGCGTCGATGATGCGTGCCACGAGCACGTGGTCGAGGCCTTCGCCCAGCGCGGTCACGTCTTCCACTTCCAGGCCGATGGCGGTCAGCACTGCACTCAGTTCATCGCGCGAAGCGCCGGTCGGGACGTGGCTGCGCAGCCAGTTTTCGGAGAATTTCATGGTGTCATCCTGGTGGGCCCGGCGCATGCGCCTGGGCCTGCGAATTTGGGAGCAGCCGAGCATGGCTCGGCCCTACAGGGTTGCGGCTTACGCGAACTGTTTCAGGAACCGCACGTCGTTCTCGAAGAACGCACGCAGGTCGTTGACGCCGTAGCGCAGCATTGCAAAGCGCTCCACGCCCATGCCGAAGGCGAAGCCGGTGTAGCGCTCCGGATCGATGCCGACGTTGCGCAGCACGTTCGGATGGACCATGCCGCAGCCCAGCACTTCCAGCCAGCGGGTGCTGCCATCGGGCTGCTGCCAGGCGATGTCCACTTCCGCGCCCGGCTCAACGAACGGGAAATAGCTCGGGCGGAAGCGCATTTCGAAATCGCGCTCGAAGAAGGCGCGCACGAACTCGGCCAGCGTGCCCTTCAGGTCGGCGAAGGTCGAATGCTCGTCCACCAGCAGGCCTTCCACCTGATGGAACATCGGCGAATGGGTCTGGTCGCTGTCGCTGCGGTACACCTTGCCGGCGGCGATCATGCGCAGCGGCGGCGCGTGGTCACCCATGTAGCGCACCTGCACGCCGGAGGTGTGCGTGCGCAGCAGGCGGCCGTCGCCGAAGTAGAAGGTGTCGTGCATGGCGCGCGCCGGATGGTGCGGCGGGAAGTTCAGCGCCTCGAAGTTGTGCCAGTCGTCCTCGATCTCCGGCCCTTCCGACAGCTCGTAGCCCAGCCGGCCGAAGATGCCGGTGATGCGCTCCAGAGTGCGGGTGATCGGATGCAGGCCGGCGCGGTCGCCGTTGCGACCCGGCAGGGTGATGTCGATGGCTTCGGCGGCCAGGCGTGCATCCAGTGCCGCGTCTTCCAGCAGCGCCTTGCGCTCGCCGAGCGCGCGGGTCAGCGCGTCGCGGGCCTGGTTGATCGCTTCACCGGCGGCCTTGCGCTCGTCGGCCGGCAGGGCGCCGAGCTGCTTGAGCTGCGAGGTGATGCTGCCACTCTTGCCAAGCAGGGCCACGCGCAGCTGTTCCAGCACGTCGGGGCTCTGTGCGGCGGCCACATCGGCCAGCGCCTGGGTGGTGAGGGATTGGATGTCGCTCATGGGGGGCCGGAACTCCAGTCGATCTGCCATCGCGATGCGCGAAGGGCCGACCCCTGTCGCCACCGCCGTCCCCGCGCTGCCGCCATGGCCTCGCCGGGACCCAAAAAAGAATGGGGAAGGACTTGCGCCCTTCCCCATGCATTGCCTTGACCTGACACCGTTCCGGATGAACGGTTACGGCATCGGGAAGGACTTATGCCGCCAGCGCGCCCTTGGCCTTTTCGGCCAGCGCAGCAAAACCGGCTGCGTCGTGCACGGCGATGTCAGCCAGGACCTTGCGGTCCAGGGTGATGCCGGCCTTCAGCAGACCGTTCATGAAGCGGCTGTAGCTCAGGCCGTTGATGCGGGCAGCCGCATTGATACGGGTGATCCACAGCGAACGGAAGTTGCGCTTCTTCTGCTTACGGCCGATGTAGGCGTACTGCTGTGCCTTGATGACCGCCTGCTTGGCGACGCGGAAGACCTTGCGGCGGGCGTTGTAATAGCCCTTGGCGAGATCCAGAATCTTCTTGTGGCGGCGACGCGCCTGTACGCCACGCTTAACTCGTGCCATTTTTCAGTTCCTCAGAGGTAAGGGAGCATGCGGTCCAGACGGCCTGCGTCTTCTGCACGGACATGGCCCGTCTGACGCAGATTACGCTTACGCTTGGTCGCTTTCTTCGTGAGGATGTGGCTACGGTTGGCGTGGCCGCACTTGTACTTGCCCGAGGCGGTCTTGCGGAAACGCTTGGCCGCTGCCCGGTTGGTCTTGATCTTGGGCATTGCAATGTCCTTGATGGGATTTGACCCTGGTTTCTGACTGATCTGGCGGCGGCCTGGGCCGCTCTTTCCGTCCTGCCATGATCGGCGTACGACCCGTCCTGGGTGGGTCGAGCCGGGCATGATACAGGCAAAACCGCCCTGCCACCAGCCCCAGCACCTCTTGCGCCGGCATTTCAACCGGCATCCTGCAAAAGCAAAGGGACGCCAGTGGCGTCCCCTTACCCTGAACCATTCAGCCAGGCGCCCCGGAAGGCGGCCCGTCAGGCCTCAGGTCTTCTTCTTCGGCGCGATCATCATGACCATCTGACGCCCTTCCAGGCGCGGACGGGATTCAATGACGATGTCCTCGCCCAGATCGGTCTCGATCCGGTTGGCCATTTCGCGACCCAGTTCCTGGTGGCTCATTTCACGGCCACGGAAACGGATGTTGACCTTGATCTTGTCGCCTTCTTCAAGGAACCCGCGCATCTTGCGCAGCTTGATCTGGTAGTCGCCCTCGTCCGTGACCGGACGGAACTTCACTTCCTTGATCTCGACCTGCTTGGTCTTCTTCTTGGCCTCGCTGGCCTTCTTCTGCGCTTCGAACTTGAACTTGCCGAAGTCCATGATCTTGCAGACCGGCGGATCGGCCTGCGGCTGGATTTCGACCAGGTCCAGGCCTTCATCTTCGGCCATGGACAGCGCTTCGTCGCGCGACAACACGCCGATCATTTCTCCGTCACTGCCGATCACGCGGACGCGCGGCACACGGATTTCCTGATTCTTGCGGTTCTGTTTGTTGTCAGGGGTGCTGATATTACGTTCTCCCAAGGGTATCGAACCGGTCCGGGTGCCTGTGCCCCCGGACCGGACCTTTGCTTACGCGCCCTCGGCCTGGAGCCGCTCGATGAAGGCCTGCAGGCTCATGCTGCCCAGGTCTTCGCCAGAACGCGTACGCACCGCCACAGCCCCATTTTCCTTCTCGCGGTCACCAATGACCAGCAGGTAGGGCACGCGCTGCAACGTATGCTCGCGGATTTTATAGCCGATCTTCTCGTTACGCAAATCCGAGCTGACGCGGAAGCCTTGCTCCGCAAGGGTTTTGGTCACGCCCGAGACGTAGTCGGCCTGGGCGTCGGTGATGTTGGCCACCACCACCTGGGTCGGCGCCAGCCAGGCCGGGAACTGGCCGGCGTGGTGCTCGATCAGGATGCCCAGGAAGCGCTCCATCGAGCCGACGATGGCGCGGTGCAGCATGACCGGATGCTTCTTCTGGCTGTTCTCATCCACGTACTCGGCGCCCAGGCGGCCCGGCATCATGAAGTCGACCTGCATGGTGCCCAGCTGCCAGGTACGGCCGATGGCATCCTTCAGGTGGTACTCGATCTTCGGGCCGTAGAAGGCGCCCTCGCCCGGCAGCTCCTGCCATTCCACGCCACAGGCGGACAGCGCCGAACGCAGTGCGCCCTCGGCCTTGTCCCAGGTGGCGTCGTCGCCCAGGCGCGATTCCGGACGCAGCGCGATCTTGATCTGGATCTCGTCGAAGCCGAAGTGCTGGTAGACCGCCAGCGCCTGCTGGTGGAACGCGGTCACTTCCGATTCGATCTGGCTCTCGGTGCAGAACACATGGCCGTCGTCCTGGGTGAAACCACGCACGCGCAGGATGCCGTGCAGCGCGCCGGACGGCTCGTTGCGGTGGCAGGAACCGAACTCACCGTAGCGGATCGGCAGGTCGCGGTAGCTGTGCAGGCCCTGGTTGAACACCTGGATGTGGCCCGGGCAGTTCATCGGCTTGACCGCGTAGGTGCGCTTCTCCGACTCGGTGAAGAACATGTTGTCCTGGTAGTTGTCCCAGTGGCCGGACTTCTTCCACAGGCTCACGTCCAGGATCTGCGGGCAGCGCACTTCGCCGTAGCCGCTGCTGCGGTAGACCTTGCGCATGTACTGCTCGACCACCTGCCACAACGCCCAGCCCTTCGGGTGCCAGAACACCAGGCCCGGCGCCTCTTCCTGCAGGTGGAACAGGTCCTGCTGCTTGCCGATGCGGCGGTGGTCGCGCATCTCGGCTTCCTCGATGCGCTTGATGTACGCCTCGAGCTGCTTCTTGTCGGCCCAGGCGGTGCCGTAGATGCGCTGCAGCTGTTCGTTCTGCGCATCGCCGCGCCAGTAGGCGCCGGAGATGCGGGTCAGCTTGAAGGCCTTCAGGAAGCGCGTGTTCGGCACGTGCGGGCCGCGGCACATGTCCACGTATTCCTGGTGGTAGTACATGCCCATCGCCTGGATGTCGTCGGACATGTCCTCGATCAGGCGCAGCTTGTAGTCCTCGCCACGGGCCTTGAAGATCTCGATCACTTCGGCGCGCGGGGTCATCTTCTTGATGACGTCGTAATCCTGGGCGATCAGCTCACCCATGCGCTTCTCGATCGCGGCCATGTCGTCCGGGGTGAACGGGCGCTCGGAATAGATGTCGTAGTAGAAGCCCTCGGCGATCACCGGGCCGATCACCATCTTCACGTCCGGGTACAGCTGCTTGACGGCGTGGCCGACCAGATGGGCGCAGGAGTGGCGGATGATCTCCACGCCCTCCTCGTCCTTGGCGGTGATGATGCGCAGGCTGGCATCGTGGTCGATGACGTCACTGGCATCGACCAGCACGCCATCGACCGAACCGGCGATGGTGGCCTTGGCCAGGCCGGCACCGATCGACTGGGCGACGTCCATGACGCTGACGGGGTTTTCGAACTCGCGGCGGCTGCCGTCGGGAAGGGTAATGTTGATCATCGCATTGGCTTCGTGCGGGGCCCGCTGGGCGGGCTGGAAGGCGTTCCCGGGCCATTGCCCGGGCAATAAAAAAGCGCCACGAGGGCGCCTGGAACACAGGGCCTTCGGGGGCAGGTCAACAGTGGGCGGTGGTAGTGCTCATGTCGCACGCTCGGCCGGCGCTGGGCGCGGGCCACCTTGTTCCAGTCAGGGTTCTGCGACGATCTTAAACCAGCACACCGGAAAGCCCAAGGCCTACCGTACGGTCCGCTGAATGGTCCTCGCTGGCGGCGTGAAAACGCAATGATTACCATGTCCGCGCAGCCCGCCCCGTGCCAGCCTGCCCGCTTCCCCCCAGGACCTCGTGATGCGCCACCCGCTCCGACCGGCTCCCGCCGGCCCCGCCCGTGCCCCGCGTTCGCTGGCCCGCTGCCATGGCGGCCGCCCGCAATGATCACCGTCGGCCTTTCCACGCTGGGCTTCTGCAGCCTGGGCATGCTGGCAGCGATGTTCTCGGCACTGGCCTTCTATGCCGCCTCGCCGCACTGCCGCTGGCCCCGCCTGCGCCGCGCCGGCCGCCTCGGCCGCCAGATCGGCCTGGTCGCCGCGGCTGCCGCATTGTGGCTGTGGATGGCCGAACTCGGCTTTGCCGCTGGCCTGGTGGCGATGCTGTGCACCTGGATGCTGGCCGCGATGCTGCTGCCGGCACTGGCCGCCTGGCATCGCCCGGGCACGGAGTCGCCCTGATGTGGCCGCGCGCCTTCGCCGGCATCGTGGCCGGCTTCTTGCTGGCCGCCGCCGCGACCGGGCTGGTGACGTGGTTGCCGCCGGGCCCCTGGCAGAACGCGCTGGTGCCCAGCCTGATCACGTTCATCCCGCTGTGGATGCTGGCTGCCCTGTGGGCGTTCAGCTTCCGCAGCGCGCTGCGCGCCTGGGTGACACTGGCCGGCAGCGCTGCGGCCGGCTTCGCCGTGCTGACGCTGCTGCGCCTGACCGGCGCGGTGCAATGAGACTCCCCCCATGAAGTTCAGCTCGCAGACCCTGCGTACGTTCACCACCCTGCACACCTGGGTCGGCCTGGTTGCCGGCTTCGGCCTGTTCGTGGCCTTCTACGCGGGTGCGCTGACCCTGTTCCACCACGACCTGCCGCTGTGGCAGACGCCCGGTGCAGCCACCGCGTTGCCGGCGGGCCTGGACGATGCGCAGTACCTGCTGGAAGACGTGCTGGCGGCACACCCGGAAGCCCGCCGCCACGTCGGCATGACGTTCCCCGGCGCCGAACATCCGCAACCCCTGGCCTACTGGCAGGCCGACGACGGCAGCTGGCGCTATGCCTGGCCGGGCGAGATCGCCGGCAGCCCGACGCCGCCACAGACCGGGCTGGCCGAACTGGTCAACGAACTGCATTACAGCCTCGGACTACCGGTGGCCGGCATCTACGTGATGGGCATCGTCAGCCTGCTGTATGGCATGGCGCTGCTGAGCGGCCTGGTGATCCACCTGCCGAAGCTGTTCGGCGACCTGTTCGCGCTGCGTCCGGGCCGCAACCTGAAACAGCTGTGGCAGGACGCGCACAACGTGATCGGCGTGCTCAGCCTGCCCTTCCACCTGATGTTCGCGGTCACTGGCGCCCTGCTCTGCCTGGTGTTCGTGCAGATGGCCCTGCTCAATCCACTGATCTACGACGGCAAGGCCCTGCAGGCGGTACCGACTGCAATGGACACCGCGCCGGTGCGCGACGCCAGTGGCATCCCGGCACCGCCGGGCAGCCTGCGCCTGCTGCATGCGCGCGCGCTTGAAGTAGCCCGCGCACAGGGCGTGGCCAACTTCGAGCCGGCCTACCTGAAGCTGGCCAACGCCGGCGATGCCAGCGCCACGATCGAGATCACGGGCGAATCCACCGGCACACTCGGGCCGCTCGGTTCGGTGGCCCTGGACGTGGCCACCGGCAACGTCCTGGCCTCCCAGCTGCCGGGCCAGCGCGATGCCAACCACGCCACGCTCAGCGCCGCCTATGCCCTGCACTTCGGCGAGTTCGGCAACGGCGTGGTGGTCTGGCTGTACTTCCTGCTCGGCCTCGGCGGTGCGTTCCTGTTCTACTCCGGCAACCTGTTGTGGATCGAGTCGCGGCGCAAGCGTCGCCAGCCGCAACAGCCGCGTGCCGGGGTGAACATGGCACGGGCCACGGTTGGCGTGTGCATCGGCCTGTGCGTGGCGATCTCGGTCGCTTTCATCACCGCGCTGGTGCTGGAGCGGTTGGCACCGTCGGCGGTCGACCATGGCATCCGCTGGGCCTGCTTCGGCAGCTGGGCAGCCTGTGCGCTGTGGGCTGCACTGCGCCGCCCCGCGCAGGCGGCGCGCGAGCTGCTGTGGGCCGCAGCGCTCAGCACTGCACTGGTGCCGGTCCTGCACGGCGCACTCAATGGTGACTGGCTGTGGCGCGCCGCCGCGCGTGGCCATTGGCCGCTGTTCTGGGTCGATGCCATCGCGCTGGCCATGGCCTTCGGCTTCGCTCGCCTGGCCGTCGCCAGCCAGCGCCGCGCCCGCAACGGCGACCCCAACAGCGTCTGGGCCAACTAAGCCTTCACCGGGCATGGCCCGGCGCTACCGCTGCGGGTGTTCTTCGCCCGGGTAACGACTCACTTCGATCAGGTTGCCATCCGGGTCGCGGAAGTACACCGATTCGATCGGTCCCAGCGCACCGGTACGTGTGGCCGGCCCCTCCTCCACCGCGATGGCCTGCGCCTGCAGGTGCGCCAGCACATCGACCATTGCCGTATGCGTGACCAGGCACAGATCGGCACTGCCCGGCGTGGGTCGCAGCGCATGCGGCTGCAGTGGCGCGCTGGCCGGATGCAGGTTGATCTTCTGCTGGCCGAACTGCAGCGCGGTACGGCCAGCGCCGAAGCGCACGACCTGCATGCCGAGCACGCGCTGGTAGAAGTCACAGCTGCGTTCGATGTCGGCGACGGTGAGGACCAGGTGGTCCAGGCGTTCGAGATGGATCATGCCCAAAGCGTAGCGCCGCCGGCGTCGTCGCAATGTGCGGTGTCGGGTCGATGGCGTTGCCGCCTGGCGCCGGGCATGGCCCGGCGCCACCAGTGACTCAATCGCCGATGCGCGCCTTCTGCCACGGGCCGAGCATCGCGTTGAGCAGGCTGGCCTGCTCGTCGTCGCCGGTCAGCTCCCACATGAACACCCCGGCCAGGCCCTGCTCGCGGGCGAACCGGGCACGCAGGCCGATCGAGCGCGGGTCTTCATAGCTGATGAAGATCTTCTGCACGGCGTTGTACAGCCACGGGCTCTGCGCCTGCGGCTGCCAGTGCTTCACCCAACCCGGCTGGTCGAGATAGCGCGCCTTGATCACCCGCCAGTCGCCGGCGTCGGCCGGTGCGCTGTAGGGCTGATACAGGCCATCCGGCGCATCGCCGGTGACCTTGAAGCCGCGCCCATAGAACGGCACGCCCAGCACCAGCTTGTCGGCCGGCACACCGTGCTCGCGGTAGTACTGCACCGCGCCGGCCACGTTGTTCCAGCGCCGCAGCTCCGGCGCCAGCGGATCGGCCGGCACTTCATGCAGGGGCGCATTGAAGGTCGACACCGATGAGAAGCCGGTGCCCATGTCATAGCTCATCAGGTTGATGAAATCGAACACCTTGGCCAGCGCCGGCAGGTCGTAGCTCGCCGCCGGATCATAGGGGCCATCGGTCTGCAGGCGACCGGCGGCCAGCGCGGCGCTCAACAGCATTGGCTGCCCCACCTTGCGCCCGTGCGCGTCGAGTGCCACGCGGAACGCCTGCGCGAGCCTGGTCAGGTTGGCGCGATCCTGCGGGCGATGCGCCAGCTCCTTCGGCCCGCCACTGACCGGGAACTCCCAGTCGATATCCACGCCATCGAAGCTGCCGGCATGGTGATCGAAGAACAGTGCCATGCATGAGTTCACCAGGCGCTTGCGGCTGGCCTCGGTCAACGCTGCATCGGAGAACCCACCCGCACCCCAGCCACCGATCGAAATCAGCGTGCGCAGGTGCGGATGCGCCTTTTTGAGCTCGGCCAGCGCGGCGAAGTTCTTCGGCGCTTCCGCGCCGACCGCGCAGCGGCCGTCATCGATGGTGGAGAACGCATAGAACAGATGGGTCAGGCGCTCGGCGGGAATGCTCGACACCGGATAGCGCTCGGCCGAGCCGCCGGGGTAGTAGGCACCGAAGATCGGCGGCGGCGCCGGCGCGGCGCGCGCAGCGATGGGCACGGCACCGGCAATCAGCACGGCAAGGACGGCCACGGTCTGGCGGAACATGGGATCTCCCGGTTCGAAGGCGCCGCCACGTTAGCAAACCGATGTGGCTGCGGGACGGTTGTCGCGGCATGTCGTCCCGTGGACAGGCGTGATCCGCGCAACCGTGACAGAACGATGGCCACGTGGCGGCGCTCACGCACTGCAGCAGGACATGCAGCGACCTGGATGAGCGGCACTGCATGACATCAAGGCAAAGAAAAAGCGGGCCGAAGCCCGCTTTTTCATTTGCGGAAGCGTGAGGACCGACGGTCCTCACCCACCGCACAATCAGCAGTACCGATTACTCGGCGCTGACGGCGTCGCCTTCTTCCACGGCCTTCATCGACAGGCGGATACGGCCCTGCTTGTCGACTTCCAGCACCTTGACCTTGACCACATCGCCTTCCTTCAGCACGTCGCCGACCTTCTCGACGCGATCGCTGGAGATCTGCGACACGTGGACCAGACCGTCCTTGCCCGGCAGGATCGTGACGAACGCACCGAAGTCCATGATCTTGGCGACCTTGCCTTCGTAGATGCGGCCCGGCTCGACGTCCGAGGTGATCTGCTCGATGCGGGCCTTGGCGGCCTGGGCAGCGATGGCATTGACCGAAGCGATGACGATGGTGCCGTCATCCTGGATGTCGATCTGGGTGCCGGTTTCCTTGGTGATGGCCTGGATGGTCGAGCCACCCTTGCCGATCACTTCGCGGATCTTGTCCGGGTGGATCTTGATGGTCAGCAGGCGCGGCGCGTAGTCCGACAGCTCTTCACGCGGAGCGGTCAGGCCGTGGGCCATTTCGCCCAGGATGTGCAGACGACCAGCCTTGGCCTGCTGCAGAGCCTGCTTCATGATCTCTTCGGTGATGCCTTCGATCTTGATGTCCATCTGCAGGGCGGAAATGCCCTCAGCGGTACCGGCCACCTTGAAGTCCATGTCGCCCAGGTGATCTTCGTCACCCAGGATGTCGGACAGGACGACGAAGCGCTCGCCTTCCTTGACCAGGCCCATGGCGATACCGGCCACCGGCGCCTTCACCGGCACGCCGGCGTCCATCAGGGCCAGCGACGAGCCGCAGACCGATGCCATCGACGAGGAACCGTTCGACTCGGTAATTTCCGAGACGACGCGGATGGTGTACGGGAAGGATTCCAGCGACGGCATGACAGCCAGCACGCCGCGCTTGGCCAGGCGACCGTGGCCGATTTCGCGGCGCTTCGGGCCCATCATGCGGCCGCACTCACCCACCGAGAACGGAGGGAAGTTGTAGTGGAACAGGAAGTTTTCCTTGTACTCACCGGCAACGGCGTCAATGACCTGGCCGTCACGGGCGGTGCCCAGGGTGATGGTCACGATGGCCTGGGTTTCGCCACGGGTGAACAGCGAGGAACCGTGGGTACGCGGCAGCACGCCGGTCTTCACCGTGATCGGGCGGACGGTGTCCAGCGCACGGCCGTCGATACGGACCTTGGTGTCCAGCACCGAGTCACGCATGGTGCGGTACTCCAGTTCGCCGAATTCCTTCGACAGCTCGGCCGGGTTCCAGCCTTCAGCGGCCACGCGACCAGCCAGGGCTTCGAACACGTCCTTCTTGATCGCCGAGATGGCGTCGCGGCGCTGCAGCTTGTCACGCACCTGGAAGGCTTCGCCCAGGCGCGGGCCGATGGCTTCCTTCAGGGCGGAGATCAGCGCTTCGTTCTTGGCCGGGGCTTCCCAGGTCGACGGCTTGGTGCCGGCTTCGACGGTCAGCTCGTTGATCGCGTTGATGACCTTCTGCATTTCGCGGTGACCGAAGGTCACGGCGCCCAGCATCACTTCTTCGGACAGCAGCGCGGCTTCGGATTCAACCATCAGCACGGCGTTGGAGGTACCGGCGACGACCAGCTCCAGCTGCGAGTCAGCCAGTTCGCTGACGGTCGGGTTCAGGATGTACTCGCCGTTCTTGTAACCGACCTTGGCCGCACCGATCGGACCCATGAACGGGGTGCCAGCCAGGGCCAGGGCAGCCGAAGCACCGATCAGGGCCGGGATGTCACCGTCCACGTCCGGGTTCAGCGACATCACCGTGGCGATGATCTGCACTTCGTTCTTGTAGTCTTCCGGGAACAGCGGGCGGATCGGACGGTCGATCAGACGCGAGATCAGGGTTTCCTTCTCGGTCGCACGGCCTTCGCGCTTGAAGAAACCACCCGGGATACGGCCGCCGGCGTAGAACTTTTCCTGATAATCGACGGTCAGCGGGAAGAAGTCCTGGCCTTCGCGCGCGCTCTTGGCGGCGACGGCGGTGACCAGCAGTACGGTGTCGTCCATCTTGACGATGACGGCGCCGCTGGCCTGACGGGCGACTTCGCCGGTCTCAAGCGTGACGGTGTGCTTGCCGTACTGGAAGGTTTTGGTGATTTTTGCCACGGAGGGTGTCCTTGGGGATGCTGTCTGCGAATTTGGACCGTCGGCGACCCTTGCCGCCAGCGGGTGGCCGGATCGTTCCGGCCTGAATCGGGGATTGCGGTACTACAAAACAAAACCGCGGCGCATCGCTGCGCCGCGGGGGATTCGTTGCTTAGCGACGCAGGCCAAGCTTCTCGATCAGGGCCTTGTAGCGCTCGACGTCCTTCTTCTTCAGGTAGTCGAGCAGGCTGCGACGGCGGTTGACCATCTGCAGCAGGCCGCGGCGGCTGTGGTGGTCCTTCTTGTGGGTCTTGAAGTGGCCGGTCAGCAGTTCGATGCGGGCGGTCAGCAGTGCAACCTGGACTTCCGGGGAGCCGGTGTCAGCCGCGCTGCGCTTGTTGTCTTCAATGACCTTCTGGGTGTCGATCGACATTTCTTTTTTCTCTGTGATGCGTGGCCGGCAGGAACGCGCTTCGCGCACCGCCAGGCTCGCCGTGGACTACGAGGATGAAACCTGCGCGAGGCAGGTTGCCGGAAAACGGCCGCGAAATTGTAACGGCCGGGGGCGTCCGGGACAAGGACCGGGGCTGAACCGGCAGGCCCCGGTCAGAGGTTGAAACGGCGCTGCGGGGCCAGCAGGCCACTCTCGTCGACCTGGCCCAGGCCCTGGACAGCATCGTCCGGACCGAACACGGCCACCAGGCCGCGCGGCCAGGACAGGTCGCGCTGGCGCTGGCCCACGCAGAACCGGTGGGCCTGGTCGGCGTCCAGGTCGACCCTCGGGTATTCAGCCAGGCCGGCCGCCAGCGGCAGCAGCAACGCGTCCATGCCAGCCTCGTCACCGGCCTCGACCATCGCCCGCAGCTGGTCCAGGGTGACCATGGCAGGCTCGCGGAACGGCTCGACCCAGAGCCGGCGCAGCGCGCTGATGTGGGCGCCACAGCCCAGGCGTTCGCCGAGGTCGCGGGCCAGGCTGCGGATATAGGTGCCGGAACCACAGGTCACGCGCAGCCGCAGCCGTTCCGGCTGCTGCTCCAGCACCTCGATGGCGTGTACCTGCACCTCGCGTTCGGGCGCTTCGATGACGTCACCGCGGCGGGCCTTCACATACAGCGGTTCACCGCCCTGCTTCAGCGCCGAATAGATCGGGGCACGCTGGCGGATGGTGCCGGTCAGCGGCGCCAGCGCAGCCTGCAGGGCCTGGGCACTGATCGCCGGCACCGGGCGCTGCAGCAGTACCTGGCCTTCGGCATCGTCGGTATCGGTGGTCTGGCCGAGCACGATCTCGGCGTCGTAGGCCTTGGCCGAACCCAGCAGCAGGCCGGCGATCTTGGTCGCCTCGCCGAAACACAGCGGCAGCAGGCCGGTGGCCAGCGGGTCGAGGCTGCCGGTATGGCCGCCCTTCTCGGCGCGGAACAGGCGGCGCGCCACCTGCAGGGCGGCGTTGGAGCTCATGCCGGTCGACTTGTCGAGCAGCAGGATGCCATCCAGGCGACGGAACTGAATTCGGGTCATGACAGGAAAGTGTTGGGACGGGCCATGCTCGGCTGCCGCAGCGCGGCCTGCATCAGACATCGCGCAGCCGGAATGCAGCAACGCCGGGCATGCCCGGCGTCGCGCGGTTATTCTTCGTCGCTCTCGCGACGCTTCTCGGCGGCCAGCGTATCGGGCAGGTCGCGCAGGATGTTGTCGATGTGCTCACCACGGTCGACCGAGTCGTCGTAGTGGAAATGCAGCTCCGGCACGTGGCGCAGCTTCATCGCGCGGGCCAGGTCCATGCGCAGGCGGTAGCCCAGTTCCTTCAGGCCGGCCACGGCTTCAGCCGAACGTTCCGGCATCAGCGCGGTGACGAACACCTTGGCATGGGCCATGTCGCGGGTGATTTCCACGTCGGACACGCTCACCGAGGGCAACCCGTGCTCGCGCACGGCGTTGTGCACCAGGGTGCCGAGTTCACGGCGCAGCTGGGCGGAGACACGGTCGGTTCGATGGAAAGTCTTGGGCACGAGGAGCTCTTGGTTCAGTTGTCGCCCGACCAACGGTCGGGCACTACCTTTGATTCGATTGTCGCCCGACCAACGGTCGGGCGCTACAGGTACATGGTGGGGCCCGACCGTTGGTCGGGCCACCTTGCAGCATTACAGGGTGCGCGGCACTTCGATACGTTCGAAGCACTCGATCTGGTCACCCGGCTTGACGTCGTTGTAGGCCTTCACCGCGATACCGCATTCGGTACCGTTGCGGACTTCCTCGACGTTCTCCTTGAAGCGACGCAGCGATTCCAGCTCGCCCTCGAAGATCACCACGCTGTCGCGCAGGACGCGGATCGGCTTGTTGCGCTTGACCACACCCTCGATGACCATGCAGCCGGCGACGGCACCCAGCTTCGAGCTGCGGAAGACGTCGCGGACCTCGGCGATACCGATGATCTCTTCGCGGATCTCCACGCCCAGCAGACCGGAGGCCACCTGCTTCACCTGGTCGATCACGTCATAGATGATCGAGAAGTAACGCAGGTCGACACCATTGGATTCGATGATGCGACGGGCCGAAGCGTCCGCACGCACGTTGAAGCCGATGACGGTGGCCTTCGAAGCGGCGGCCGAGTTGGCGTCCGACTCGGTGATGCCACCCACGCCGGAGTGGATCACGTTGATGCGGATGTCTTCGTTGGACAGCGCGACCAGTGCCTGGCTCAGCGCCTGCACCGAACCCTGCACGTCGGCCTTGATGACCAAGTTGAGGACCTGCTGGCCCTCGCCCTTGCCCAGGGTCGCCATGATGTCTTCCATGCGGCTGCCAGCGGTGGCCACCAGGCGCGATTCACGGCGCTTGGTCTCGCGCTGCTGGGCAACGTCCTTGGCCAGGCGCTCGTCCTCGACGACCACGAAGTCGTCACCAGCTTCCGGCACGCCGGACAGGCCCAGGACCTGCACCGGGATGGACGGGCCGGCGAACTCCGGCTGCTTGCCGGTTTCGTCGAACAGCGCACGCACGCGGCCGTACTGGATGCCGCACACCAGGTAGTCGCCCTTCTTCAGGCGGCCCTGCTGCACCAGCACCGTCGCGACCGGGCCGCGGCCCTTGTCCAGCGACGATTCGATCACCACGCCCGAGGCGCGGCCTTCATCGACCGCCTTCAGTTCCAGCAGTTCGGCCTGGATCGAGATGGCGTCCAGCAGGTCGTCGATGCCCAGGCCGGTCTTGGCCGAGATCTCCACCATCTGGGTGTCACCACCGAAGTCTTCGGCCACGACCTGCTCGGACAGCAGTTCGTTCTTGACCCGCATCGGATCCGCGTCGGACTTGTCGATCTTGTTGATCGCCACGATCAGCGGCACACCCGCCGAACGGGCGTGCTGGATCGCTTCCTTGGTCTGCGGCATGACGCCGTCATCGGCGGCCACGACCAGCACCACGATGTCGGTCAGCTTGGCGCCGCGCGCACGCATCGAGGTGAAGGCGGCGTGGCCCGGGGTGTCCAGGAAGCTGATCACGCCCTTCGGCGTATCGACGTGGTAAGCGCCGATGTGCTGGGTGATGCCACCCGCTTCGCCGGTGGCGACCTTGGTGCGGCGGATGTAATCCAGCAGCGAGGTCTTGCCGTGGTCGACGTGGCCCATGATGGTGACCACCGGCGGACGCTGGGTGGCTTCGCCCTGGTTTTCACCGGTCGAGGCCAGCAGTGCGTCTTCGGCGTCGTTGTCGTTGGCGCGGATCGCCTTGTGGCCGAGTTCTTCGGTCACCAGCGCGGCGGTGTCGTGGTCGATGGACTGGGTGATGGTCGCCATCACGCCCATCTTGAACAGCGCCTTGACCACCTCGCCGCCCTTCAGCGCCAGCTTCTGCGCCAGGTCGGCCACGGTGATGGTGTCGCCGATCGCCACTTCACGCACCACCGGTGCAGTCGGACGCTCGAAGGCGTGCGGGCCGGCATTGTTGCCACCGCGCGACATGTCGCGACGGCCACCGGCCTGGTTGCGCCCGCCCGGACGACCCCGGGTGTTGCTGTTGTTGCTGTTGCCACGACGCGCACGGTCGGCGGCCGACAGGTGCATCTGGCCAGCGAAACGGTCACCCGGGCCACGCTCGTTGCGCTGCGCGCTGCGGTTGTTGCGGTCGTCGTTGCGCGGCGGCGGCGGTGCACCACGCGGCGCAGCCGGGGCTGCGGCCGGGGTGCGCGGCGGGCGCGGCGCGGTTTCGTCGATCGGAGCACGCTTGGGCTTGCTGGCAGCCAGCGTCTCGGCCGCCTTGGCGGCAGCCGCAGCTTCCTCGGCGGCCTTCTTTTCGGCCTCGGCGCGTTCCTTGGCGGCGGCCTCTTCCTCACGGGCACGGACGATGGCTTCGTCGCGCAGACGATCCTTCTCGGCCAGGGCCTGCTGTTCGGCAAGGTTGCGGGCACGCGACTCTTCCAGCTTGCGCAGGATGTCGGCGCGCTCTTCGTCCGGGGTCATGGCGCGAGCACCATCCTTGACGTAGGTACGCTTCTGGCGCACCTCGACATTCACGGTCGTCTTGCTGCGACCGGAATTGACCGTCACTTCCTGCTGCTTCCGGCGGTTGAGCGTGATCTTCTTCGCAGACTGATCGGTCTCTTCCGGGGCCTGCTCGGGCTTGCCGTGCGAACGACGAAGGAAGCCCAGGAGCTTCACCTTCTCGGAGCTGGTCACGACCTGGTCGGGACCGCTGAACTTCATGCCGGCACCGGCCAGCTGTTCCAGCAGTTTTTCGACCGGCGTATTGACCAGTTCGGCAAGCTTGCGGATGGTGGTTTGCTGCGACATTCGGATCCTATGATCTTGTGGGCGCCCCCCCGCATGTGGAGGTGGCGCGGATTCTACGCCCTGAGCGGCTCAGGGCCCTGTTCATTGCCGGCTCATTCGCCGCGTTCCAGTCGGGCGATCTCCTCGGCACGGGCGGCCAGGATCAGCGCAGCGGCGCGCGCCTGATCCAGTCCTTCGATGCCGAAGTCCATGACCTCGTCGGCGGCCAGGTCGGACAGATCCTCGCTGGTACGCACGCCGTGGCCGGCCAGCGCGTATGCGGTGGCTTCGTCCATGCCCTTCAGGGACAGCAGGTCCTGCGCCGGCTGGCCGTCTTCAAGGCCTTCCTCGACTGCCAGGGCCTCATTGAGCAGCGCATCGCGGGCACGAGCGCGCAGCTCTTCGACGATGTCCTCGTCGAAACCTTCCACGGCCAGCAGTTCGCCGACCGGGACATATGCGATTTCCTCGACGGTGCCGAAGCCTTCGCTGACCAGGATGCCGGCGATTTCCTCGTCCACTTCCAGCTTGTCCATGAACAGCTGGCGAGCCGCAGCCTGCTCGGCTTCCGACTTGGCGGTGACCTGGTCCTGGGTCATCACGTTGAGCTGCCAGCCGGTCAGGCGGCTGGCCAGGCGCACGTTCTGGCCGCCCTTGCCGATCGCCTGGGCCAGGCGGTCTTCGGCAACGGCCAGGTCCATCGAGTGCTTGTCTTCATCGACGATGATCGACTGCACTTCGGCCGGCGCCATCGCGTTGATGACGAAGTTGGCCGGGTTGTCGTTCCACAGCACGATGTCCACGCGCTCGCCATTGAGCTCGTTGGACACGGCCTGCACGCGCGAACCGCGCATGCCGATGCAGGCGCCGATCGGATCGGTGCGCTGGTCGTGGGCCAGCACGGCGATCTTGGCGCGGTCGCCCGGGTCACGTGCACAGGCCTTGATTTCCACCAGGCCCTGGCCGACTTCCGGCACTTCCAGCTTGAACAGCTCGATCATGAATTCCGGGGCGGCACGGCTGATGAACAGCTGCGGGCCACGCGGCTCCGAGCGCACTTCGGCCAGGTAGCCGCGCACGCGGTCACCGGCGCGCAGCACGTCGCGCGGGATGCCCTTGTCCTTCGGGATGAAGCCTTCGGCGTTGCCGCCGAGGTCGACATAGATGTTGCCGCGCTCGGCGCGCTTGACCACGCCGGTGATCAGCTCACCCACGCGATCCTTCCACGCATCCACGACCTGCTGGCGCTCGGCTTCGCGCACGCGCTGGACGATGACCTGCTTGGCGGCCTGGGCAGCGATGCGGCCGAAATCCGGGTTCTCGATCTGCTCTTCGATGTAGTCACCGACCTCGACGCCTTCGGCTTCATCGACGGCGTCCATCAGGCGGATCTGGCGGTCCGGCGATTCCATGACCACGTCATCGGCCACCACTTCCCAGCGGCGGAAGGTTTCGTAGCTGCCGTCCTTGTGGTCGATGACCACGCGGGTCAGCACTTCCTCGTCGGGATAGCGCTTCTTCGCTGCCGAGGCCAGGGCGGCCTCGATGGCATCGAAGATCACTTCACGCGGCACGCCCTTCTCGTTGGCGACTGCGTCGACTACCAGCAACAGTTCCTTGCTCATTGGCTCACTCCGCGCGCGGCTTCTTTGCCGCCGGCTCGTTGGAAGAAGAATTCGTGTTCGGCTTCGGACGCTTCGGCGCCGGACCGGTCGGCTTGCTCGGGGCCAGCCCCAGCGCCACCCAGTCGGGCATGATCCGTGCCTTGTCGATGTTGTCGGCCGACACGACCACTTCGGCCTTGTCGACGATGAAAGTGATGGTCCCCGCCGCCTCGTCGGTCGCCTCGATACGACCCTGCAGGCGACGACGGTTGTCCTGCGGCAGCTTCAGCGTGACCTTGGCCGATTCGCCGAGGTGACGGCCGAACTGCTCCAGGCTGAACAGCGGACGGTCGACGCCCGGCGAGGACACTTCCAGCGTGTAATTGCCGCTGATCGGGTCCTCGACGTCCAGCTGCGCCGACACTTCGCGGCTGACCCGCTCGCAGTCGTCGACATTGATGATGCGCTCGGGCTGTTCAGCCAGCGGCACGTCGATGTAAAGGCGCAGGGTCGCACCGCCGGGGGCCGGCAGATACTCAACGCCCAGCAGCTCCAGGCCCAGCGACACAACGGTCGGGGCGAGCAGATTCGCGATGTCGGTTGCCTTGTCGCTCACAGCCTGCCTTGATCTCTATGATTGGGTGCCGGCCTTGGCCGGCGTGGAAACGTGACGCCCCGGAAACGACAAAGGGCCCGTTGGGCCCCTTTTCCGGAAAGACTCCGGTGACTGGATTCCGGTTGCAACCTGCATTGCCTGCCGGTTGCGGCCCTCCTTCCGGGTCCGGACTCCCGCTGGGAGGCCGCCTTCAGGGGTACTGCTAGGCCGCTGATGATAGCGACTGCACCGCGCTGGTGCAAGGTGCGGACCCGGGTCAGATCCCTTTTCCCGTGGATAAGGGATCTGACCCCGATCACGCAGAAACAACGCAGACCCCAAAGAAAAACGCCCTCGAAGCAGGACTTCGAAGGCGATCTCTTTACTTGGTAGCGGGGGCAGGATTTGAACCTGCGACCTTCGGGTTATGAGCCCGACGAGCTGCCAGACTGCTCCACCCCGCATCAGAAGCGGAATCATGAGGCATTGCTGCGACAAATGCAAGCTTTCCCTCATTCATCGAACCGGTTGGCGCCGATCCGACGTTGGTAGCGGGGGCAGGATTTGAACCTGCGACCTTCGGGTTATGAGCCCGACGAGCTGCCAGACTGCTCCACCCCGCACCGGAAGTGTTTGAACTGCTGCCCTGCTCTTTCGAGGAGGGCTACCGCAACGATGTTCTGGCTGAACCGCTGCAGTGACAACTCAGGCTGCGCATATTACACGAATCGCGCAGCTTTGTGTCAACTTTTATGCAAGATGCGCAAATGCCTGCTGGCACCAGACCATGATCGGGTTCCAGGCCAGGCCCAGCGCGAGCAGCGCCAGGGCATTCACGCCCAGCACCACGCCCAGCACGCGGTCGTTGCTGCGCGGCATGGCCTCGCCCACCGGCTCATCGAAGTACATGACCTTGATGACGCGCAGGTAGTAGAAGCAGCCGACCACGGCGCACAGCACGCCGAGGATGGCCAGCCACAGCAGGCCGCCGTTGACGGCCGCGCCCAGCACCGCCAGCTTGGTCCAGAAGCCCAGGAACGGCGGGATGCCGGCCAGCGACGCCATGATGCACAGCACCAGGCCGGCCATCCACGGGTTGCGGGCGTTCAGGCCCTTGAAGTCCTCGATGTTCTCGGCTTCAAAGCCGGCACGCGACAGCGCGATGATCGCGCCGAAGGCGGCGGTGGACATGATCGCGTAGGCCAGTGCGTAGAACAGCGCGGCGGCGTAGCCCTGCGAACCGCCACCGGCGATGCCCATCAGCAGGAAGCCGATGTGCGAGACGGTGGAGAACGCCAGCATGCGCTTGAGGTTGCTCTGCGCGATGGCCATCAGGTTGCCGATGACCAGCGATACCGCGGCCAGGCCGGCGATCAGCAGCTGCAGTTCGGTCGACAGCGGACCCACGCCCATTTCCAGCAGGCGGTAGGCCATGCCGAACGCGGCCAGCTTCGGCGCCGAGCTGATGAACAGTGCGATCGGTGCCGGGGCACCCTGGTACACGTCCGGCAGCCACATGTGGAACGGCGCGGCACCCAGCTTGAAGGCGACGCCGGCGATCATGAACACCGCACCGGTGATCAGCAGCACGCGCTCTTCCGAGTGCGGGATGGCCTCGCGGATCACATCCAGGTGCAGGCTGCCGGTGGCGCCGTAGATCAGCGACATGCCGTAGAGCAGCAGGCCCGAGGCCAGCGAACCCAGCACGATGTACTTCATCGCCGCTTCCGACGCCAGGCCGCTTTCGCGGTTGCTGGCGACCAGGGCGTAGGAGCACAGCGCCAGCAGTTCCAGGCCCAGGTAGACCATCAGCAGGCTGCCGGCCGAGACCAGGATCATCATGCCGGCGGTGCCGAACAGGATCAGCACCGGGATCTCGCCCTGGAACAGGTCGCGATCACGCAGGTAGCGCCAGCCGTAGACCAGGGTCAGGCCGCTGAGCAGCACGATTCCGGTCTTCATCACGTCCGCGGCGGTATCGCGCACGAACATGCCATGGAAGACCTCCCCCTGCCCGCCCACGCCGGTGGCCAGCATGAACAGCACCACGGCCAGCGCAGCGAGCGAGAACAGGTGGGTGACGATCTTGTTCCGGTTGCTGACGAACAGGTCGAGGATCATCAGGGCGAAGGCGCTGCCGATCAGCACCAGCTCGGGAGCGAGCGGTGGCAGGTCAGCGGCGGTCAATGGCAGCAGCGGCGAGGTGGTCATCATCAAATCCTGGAATTACAGCAGCTTGCTGGATGCGATCTGCATCGCCAGCTTCGCGATCGAGGGCTCCATCAGGTCGGTCAGCGGCTTGGGGTAGATGCCCAGGGCCAGCACGCCGATGGCGAACACGCCCAGCACCAGCCATTCGCGGCCGTTGATGTCCTTCAGTTCGGCAACATGGCTGTTGGCCACTTCACCGAAGAAGATGCGCTTGTACAGCCACAGGGTGTAGGCGGCGCCGATGATCAGGGTGGTGGCCGCGCCCAGGGCGATCCACGGATTACGCTGGAAGGCCGAGAGGATGACCATGAACTCGCCAACGAAACCGCTGGTACCCGGCAGGCCCGCGTTGGCCATGAAGAACAGCATCGCGAAGGTGGCGAACCACGGCATCACGTTGACCACGCCGCCGTAATCGGCGATGCGGCGGCTGTGCATGCGGTCGTACAGCACGCCGACGCAGGAGAACATCGCGCCGGACACGAAGCCGTGCGAGATCATCTGCACCATGGCGCCCTGCAGGCCCAGGCGCGCGGCGTCGGCGTTGCCGGCTTCGCGCACCAGCCACAGGGCGATGAAGGTGCCCAGGGTGACAAAGCCCATGTGCGCGATCGACGAATAGGCGATCAGCTTCTTCATGTCGTCCTGCACCAGGGCGACCAGGCCGACGTAGATCACCGCGATCAGCGACAGCGCGATCACCAGCCAGGCCCATTCCTGCGACGCGTCCGGGACGATCGGCAGGTTGAAGCGCAGGAAGCCGTAGCCACCGATCTTCAGGGCGATCGCGGCCAGGATCACCGAACCGGCGGTCGGCGCTTCCACGTGGGCGTCCGGCAGCCAGGTGTGGACCGGGAACATCGGCACCTTGACCGCGAAGGCGATCAGGAAGGCGAAGAAGATCCAGGTCTGCTCCTTGGCCGACAGCGGCAGCGCGTACAGGTCGGCCAGCTGGAAGCTGCCGCCCTTCATGTACAGGTAGATCAGCGCCACCAGCATCAGCACCGAGCCGAGGAAGGTGTACAGGAAGAACTTCAGCGCGGCGTAGATGCGGCGCGGACCGCCCCAGACACCGATGATCAGGAACATCGGGATCAGCATCGCTTCGAAGAACACGTAGAACAGCATCGCGTCCGTCGCGGCGAAGATGCCGACGGTGACACCTTCCAGGATCAGGAAGGCCGCCACGTACTGGTTCACGCGCTTGTCGATGGCGCTCCAGGCGCCGATCAGGGCAAGCACGCTGACCAGGGTGGTCAGCAGGATCAGCGCCACGGCAATGCCGTCCACGCCCAGGTTGTAGCCGATCTTGTACGCCGGGATCCAGGCATGGGTCTCGACGAACTGCAGACCATCGACGCCTGCGTTGTAGCCGCTCAGCAGCGAGAGGCTCGCCACGAAGGTCAGCACCGCTACGCCCAGCGACGCCCAGCGGGCGGTCTGCGCATCACGGATCGCAAGGATCAGGGCACCACCGATGATCGGCAGCCAGATGAGGACACTGAGTAGAGGCCAGTTCGACACGTCTTCTTATTCCGTACAGGTCATCAACGCAGGTAATGCATCAGCACGCCCAGCAGGGCAATCAGGCCGATGATCATCGCGAAGGCGTAGTGATAGAGGAAACCGGATTGGGTACGACGCAGCACGCCGGCTGCGACGTCCACAACACGTGCCGAGAGATTGACCACGCCGTCGACGATGTTGCTGTCGATCCAGCGCGAGACCTTGCCCAGCTTGACGCTGCCACCGGCAAAGCCATCGATCCACAGCTTGTCGAAGCCGTACTTGTTTTCAAGCACCGACACCAGCGGAGCAAAGGTCTTGCGGGCCTTGCCCGACAGGTCCGGCTTCCACAGGTAGAACAGTGCGGCCAGCAGGAAGCCCGCAACGGTCAGCATGAACGCCGGAGCCATCATGCCATGCAGCGCGAAGGCGACCGGGCCATGGAACTCCTCACCCAGGAAGCCGATGGTGTTCTTGGCCGGATCGTAGAAGTCGACGATGCCGGTGAAGAACGTGTGCGCCTGGCCCTTGATGGCATCGTGCGCGTGGTTGCCGGCCCAGTCGGTGCCGTACAGCATCGGGCCGATGCTGAAGAAACCGATGGCGATCGACGGGATGGCCAGCAGGATCAGCGGCAGGGTCACCACCCACGGGGTTTCGTGCGGCTCGTGCGGACCGTGGCCATGGCCGTGGTCGTCGTGGCCATCACCATGGTGTGCATCGCCGTGGTGGGCGTCGGCGGCGTGGTGATCGTCATGGCCATGGCCGTGATCGTCATGCGCGTCGCGGAAACGCTCCTTGCCGTGGAAGGTCAGGAACAGCAGGCGGAAGCTGTAGAAGCTGGTGACGATCACGCCACCCAGCACCGCCCAGTAGCCATAGGTGGCCACCCAGCTGTTGGACAGGTGCGCGTGCAGCTCGGCCGCCTCGATGATGGTGTCCTTCGAGTAGAAGCCGGAGAAGAACGGCGTGCCGACCAGCGCCAGGGTACCGATCCACATGGTGATGAAGGTGATCGGCATGTACTTGCGCAGGCCGCCCATCTTGCGCATGTCCTGCTCGTGGTGCATCGCGATGATGACCGAGCCGGCGCCCAGGAACAGCAGGGCCTTGAAGAAGGCGTGGGTCATCAGGTGGAACACGGCAGCCGAATAGGCCGACACGCCCAGTGCAACCGTCATGTAGCCCAGCTGCGACAGGGTCGAGTACGCGACCACGCGCTTGATGTCGTTCTGCACGATGCCGATCAGGCCAGTGAAGAACGCGGTGGTGGCACCGATGAACAGCACGAAGTTCAGCGCGGTCTGCGACAGCTCGAACAGCGGCGACATGCGGGTGACCATGAAGATACCGGCGGTCACCATCGTCGCGGCGTGGATCAGTGCCGAGATCGGGGTCGGGCCTTCCATCGAGTCCGGCAGCCACACGTGCAGCGGGACCTGGGCCGACTTGCCCATGGCACCGATGAACAGGCAGATGCAGATGACGGTGGCGATCGACCAGATCACCGGCTCGTTCAGCAGCTGCATGCCCAGCAGCGTGCCGTCCCATATCTGCAGCTGGGCGCGCGGGTCGGCCAGCATGCCGGCCTGCGAGAACACCTGCGAGTAGTCCAGGGTGCCGAACACCCACAGCACGCCGGCGATGCCCAGCAGGAAGCCGAAGTCACCGACGCGGTTGACCAGGAACGCCTTCATGTTGGCGAAGATCGCGGTCGGGCGCTTGAACCAGAAGCCGATCAGCAGGTACGACACCAGGCCCACCGCTTCCCAGCCGAAGAACAGCTGCAGGAAGTTGTTGCTCATCACCAGGGTGAGCATCGAGAAGGTGAACAGCGAGATGTAGCTGAAGAACCGCTGGTAGCCCGGATCGTCCTGCATGTAGCCGATCGTGTAGATGTGGACCAGCAGCGACACAAAGGTCACCACCACCATCATCATCGCGGTCAGCTTGTCGACCATGAAGCCGACGTGGGCCGAGTACTGGCCGACTTCGAAGAACGTGTAGATGTTCTGGTTGAACGGCTGCGCCCCACCCCACAGCAGCTGGTAGAGCGTATACATCGACAGGCCGCAGGCCACCGCGACGCCGAGGATGGTGATGGTCTGCGCGCCGAAGCGCTTGACCTGGCGACCGAACAGGCCGGCGATGATGCTGCCGAACAGCGGTGCGAGCACCACTGCGATCAACAGACTCTTGGAGAGAGTGATTTCCATCTGTGGATCAGCCCTTCAACGAATCGACTTCGCCGACATTGATCGTGCGGCGTGTACGGAACAGAGTCACCAGGATCGCCAGGCCGATGGCGGCTTCCGCGGCGGCGACGGTCAGGATGAAGAACACGAACAGCTGGCCGGACGGATCGCCCAGCTGACGCGAGAAGCCGACGAAGTTGATGTTCACCGACAGCAGCATCAGCTCGATCGACATCAGCAGGACGATGACGTTCTTCCGGTTGAGGAAGATACCGGCCAGGCTGATGGCGAACAGCACCGCGCCCAGCGCGAGGATATGGCCAAGGGTGATCACGGCTGGGTCTCCTCGCCGGCGACCGGCTTGCTGTTGCTGTGCACGACCGGTGCTTCGGCACCCATCTTGACCATGCGCAGGCGCTGGCCGGCCTTGACCATGGTCTGCTGGCCCGGGTTCTGGCTCTTCACGCCGGTACGGCGACGCAGGGTCAGCATCACGGCGGCAACCACGGCCACGGTCAGGATGACGGCGGCGAACTCGAACGGCAGCAGGTACTCGGTGAACAGCGTGCGTGCCAGCCAGGTGATGTTGGAGCTGTCGGCGGCGACCGCAGCGGCGTTGTCGGCCGGGAACGGCGTGACCGAACGCGCCTTGACCCCGATCAGGATCAGCATCTGCGCCAGCATCGCGACCGCGACAATCAGGCCGACCGGCAGGTAGCGCACCCAGCCCTCACGCAGCTTGGTGGGGTCGATGTCCAGCATCATCACCACGAACAGGAACAGCACCATCACCGCACCGACGTAGACCAGCACCAGCGCCACACCGAGGAACTCGGCGCCCACCAGCAGCCACACGCAGGCGATGGAGAAGAAGGTCAGCACCAGGCAGAGCACGGCGTGAACCGGGTTGCGCACGCTGATCACCGCACCGGCCGAAACCGTTGCCGCGATGGCGAACACCCAGAAAGCGATATTTACCCAATCCATCTCTCGACCTCAGCGGTAAGCGGCATCGGCGGCGCGACGCTCGGCGATCTCGTTTTCGAGACGGTCGCCCAGGGCCAGCAGCTGCGGCTTGGTAACGATGTTTTCGCCACGATTCTCGAAGTGGTACTCGAGGATGTGGGTTTCGACGATCGAGTCCACCGGGCAGCTTTCCTCACAGAAGCCACAGAAGATGCACTTGAACAGGTCGATGTCATAACGCGTGGTGCGGCGGGTGCCGTCCTCGCGCTTGGCCGAGTCGATGGTGATGGCCAGCGCCGGGCACACCGCTTCGCACAGCTTGCAGGCGATGCAGCGCTCTTCGCCGTTGGGATAACGGCGCAGCGCATGCAGGCCACGGAAGCGCGGCGACTGCGGGAACTTCTCCATCGGGTACATCATCGTGTACTTCGGCTTGAAGCTGTACTTCAGCGTCAGCCAGAGGCCCGCCAGCAGTTCGAGCAGCAGCAGGCTCTTGAAGTAATGGGTAATCCTGTTCATCACTTTAGACGCCCTTTTGAATCACGCCGAAGAACACCATGACGGCGGTAACCGCGATCCACAGAATGGCCAGCGGGATGAAGACCTTCCAGCCCAGGCGCATGATCTGGTCGTAGCGGAAGCGCGGGAAGCTGGCACGGAACCAGATGTAGGCACTGGCGAAGAAGAACACCTTGACGAACAGCCACGGCGCGCCCCCCTTCCAGATCCAGTCGACCAGCGGCGAGACATCGCCGAAGTTGACCCAGCCCTGGACCGGGCTCAGCCAGCCGCCGAGGAAGAAGATCGAGATCAGGAAGCTGATCAGGATCATGTTCGCGTATTCGGCCAGGAAGAACAGGGCGAAGGCACCGCCGGAGTATTCGACCATGTGGCCGGCGACGATTTCCGATTCGCCTTCCACCACGTCGAACGGCGCGCGGTTGGTTTCAGCCACGCCCGAGACCCAGTAGATGACGAACAGCGGGAACAGCGGCAGCAGGAACCAGTCGAAGAAGCCGGAACTGCCGGCCTGCGCCATCACGATGTTGCTCAGGTTCAGGCTGCCCGAGGCGATCATCACGCCGACCAGGGCGAAGCCCATGGCGATTTCATAGCTGATCATCTGCGCCGAGGCGCGCATCGCACCCAGGAACGCATACTTCGAGTTGGATGCCCAACCGGCCAGGATGATGCCGTAGATGCCCAGCGAGGTCATCGCCAGCAGGTACAGCAGGCCGGCGTTGGCGTTGGACAGCACGATCTGCGAATCGAAGGGCACCACCGACCAGGCCGCGAAGGCCGGGGCCAGGGTGATCAGCGGGGCCAGCAGATAGATCGCCTTGTTGGCGCTGCTCGGCTGGACCACTTCCTTGAACAGCAGCTTGAAGACGTCGGCGAAGGCCTGGAAGATGCCCATGCCCACGTACATCGGGCCGTGGCGGACGTGCATCCAGCCGATCAGCTTGCGTTCCCAGACCACGTAGAAGGCCACCGAGATGATCACCGGAACGGCGATCACCAGGATCTTCAGGATGATCCAGATCAGCGCGCCGATGTCACCGAGGCCCAGCAGCCACTGGTGCAGCGGGTCGACCGCGTTCAACAGCAATTCGTTCATGCAGCCACCACCGATACGCGAGCGGCACCCAGCGGCGCGGTCGCGCCGTGGCCCGATTCAATCCAGACCGAACCCGCAGCGACGCGGGCGTCGACCACCACCGGCAGGGTGGCCTTGCCGGCATCGGTGCCGACCTTGGCCATCTGCCCTTCCTGCAGCTGCAGGCGAGCGGCATCTTCAGCGTTCAGCACGATGCGCGGGGCGTTGTTGAGCGGATGCGACTGCAGCGCCGGGGCGCGACGGACCACCGCATCGGTGCGGTAGATCGCGGCGGTCGAAGCCACTTCCAGGCCTTCGCCGGCAACCACCGGCTGCGCCGAAGCGGCAACGGTGACCGACACCGGGGCCAGGCTGGCGCGCAGGCCGGCCAGGTCGGTGAAGTCGAAACCGGCCACGGCCAGCTCGCCGCCCAGGGCGCGCAGCACGCGCCAGCCTTCACGGGCCTCGCCCGGCAGCTTGCCGCCGGCACGGGCCGACTGCTCGCGACCATCAAGGTTGGTCAGGGTGGCGTCGATTTCCGGCAGCGCACCGATCGGCAGGATCACGTCGGCGACGTCGCGGGTCGAGGCACAGGCGAACTGGCTGAAAGCCACCACCTGGGCACCGGCCAGCGCCTTGCGCGCGGCAGGGGCATCGGCGAAGTCCAGGCCCGGCTCCAGGCCGTACACCACATAGGCCTGGCGCGGCTGCGCCAGCATCGCGGCGACGTCCTTGCCAGCCGGCAGCACACCGGCGCGGGTCAGGCCAACGGCGTTGGCGCCCTGCGGGATGCGGCACAGCTTGGCACCGGTGGCGGCGGCGAACTCACGCGCAGCAGCGCGGATCGCGGCAGCCTGCGGGTGGCTTTCGGCGATGCCACCGACGATCAGCACGGTGTTGTTGCCGCCCTGCACTGCCGAACGCAGCTCGGCGTTGGCCAGCGCGTCGACGAACTTGGACGGTGCGACGATCTGCTTGCCGGCGATGCTGAAGGCGAAGTCGAAGTCCACCGGGTTGACGACATGGATCTTCGCGCCCTTGGTGGTCTGCGCCTTGCGCAGGCGGGCGTGCAGCAGCGGCAGTTCGTGGCGGATGTTGCTGCCCAGAACGACGATGCGGTCAGCGCCTTCGATTTCGGCCAGCGGCAGGCCGAACACTTCGGCGGTTGCGGCGTCGGAGAAATCGCGGTTGTTGATGCGGTGGTCGATGTTGCCCGTGCCCAGGCCCTTGGCCAGGCGGGCCAGCAACGCGCCTTCCTCGTTGGAGGTGGACGGGTGCACCAGCACGCCCAGGTTGTCGCCCTGGTTCGCCTTGAGGATCTCGGCGGCCGCGGCCAGGCCTTCGGCCCAGCTCACTTCCTTCCACTCGCCATTGACCTTGCGCAGCGGCTTGACCGCACGGTCTTCGCTGTACAGGCCCTGGTGCGAGTAGCGGTCACGGTCGGACAGCCAGCACTCGTTCACGGCTTCGTTGTCGCGCGGCACGGTGCGCAGCACTTCACCGCGACGCACGTGCAGGAACAGGTTCGAACCCATCGCGTCGTGGTAGCCCAGCGATTCGCGCGCGGTCAGTTCCCACGGACGGGCGCGGAACTGGAACACCTTGTTGGTCAGCGCGCCGACCGGGCAGACGTCGACGACGTTGCCGGACAGCTCGGTGGTCAGCGGCTTGCCGTCAAAGGTACCGATCTGCAGGTTCTCACCGCGGTACATGCCACCCAGTTCGTAGGTACCGGCAACGTCGGCGGTGAAGCGGACGCAGCGGGTGCACTGGATGCAGCGGGTCATCTCGGTAGCGACCAGCGGGCCCATGTCCTCGTCCGGCACCACGCGCTTGCGCTCGTTGAAGCGGCTGACCGAACGGCCATAGCCCAACGATACGTCCTGCAGCTCGCACTCGCCGCCCTGATCGCAGATCGGGCAGTCCAGCGGGTGGTTGATGAGCAGGAACTCCATCACCGAGCGCTGGAACTTCAGTGCCTTTTCGCTGCGGGTGGCGACCTTCATGCCGTCCATCACCGGGGTGGCGCAGGCCGGCGCCGGCTTCGGCGACTTCTCCACGTCCACCAGGCACATGCGGCAGTTGGCGGCGATCGGCAGCTTCTCGTGGTAGCAGAAGCGCGGAATCGGAATACCGGCCTTGTCGGCCGCCTGGATGATCATCGAACCCTTGGGCACGACCAGCGACTTGCCATCGATCTCGATGGTCACGTGATCCGGTGGCACGTTCGGGTTTACGGGTTGCGCGCTCATGCGGCGGCTGCCTCCACCTTCTTGCCGTCAACCATCGAATGACCGTTGACGATGTAGTACTCGAATTCGTCCCAGAACTGGCGCAGGAAGCCCTGGATGGGCCATGCAGCCGCTTCACCGAACGCACAGATGGTGTGGCCTTCGATCTGCCCCGCCACCGCCTTCAGCTGGTGCAGGTCTTCCATCGTGGCCTTGCCGGCGACGATGCGCTCCAGCACGCGGTGCATCCAGCCGGTACCTTCACGGCACGGGGTGCACTGGCCGCAGGATTCCTTGTGGAAGAACTGGCTGATGCGGCAGGCGAACTTGACGCAGCAGACGCTGTCGTCGAGCACCACGATCGCGCCCGAACCCAGGCCGGAGCCCAGTGCACGGATGGTGTCGTAGTCCATCGGCAGGTCCTCCAGCTCGGCCGCGGTCAGCACCGGCATCGACACGCCGCCCGGGATCGCGCCCTTCAGCGTGCGGCCCGGACGCAGGCCACCGGCCATTTCCAGCAGGTCGTGGAATTTGGTGCCGAGCGGCACTTCGAAGTTGCCGCCGTTCTGCACGCAGCCGGACACCGAGAAGCACTTCGGACCGCCGTTGGCGGTCAGGCTCAGGCCCTTGAACCACTCCGGACCGTTGCGGATGATCGCCGGCACCGAACCGTAGGTTTCGGTGTTGTTGATCGTCGACGGCTTGCCATACAGGCCGAAATTGGCCGGGAACGGCGGCTTGTAGCGCGGCTGGCCCTTCTTGCCCTCCAGCGATTCCATCAGCGCGGTTTCTTCGCCGCAGATGTAGGCGCCGGCGCCCAGCGCGCCGTAGATGTCGATGTCCACGCCGCTGCCGAGGATGTTCTTGCCCAGCCAGCCGTTCGCATAGGCGTCGGCCAGGGCCTGCTCGAAGTGCTCGAACGGCTCGTGGTGGAACTCACCGCGCAGGTAGTTGTAACCCACGGTCGAACCGGTGGCGTAGCAGGCGATCGCCATGCCTTCCACCACCGAATGCGGGTTGTAGCGCAGGATGTCGCGGTCCTTGCAGGTGCCCGGCTCGGATTCGTCCGAGTTGCAGAGGATGTACTTCTGCATGTTGCCCTTGGGCATGAAGGACCACTTCAGGCCGGTCGGGAAGCCTGCGCCACCGCGGCCGCGCAGGCCCGAGGCCTTGACCATCTCGATGACCTGCTCCGGCGGGATCTTCTCTTCGAGGATCTTGCGCAGGGCGGCGTAGCCACCGGTCTTCAGGTAGCTTTCGTACGACCACGGGGTGTCGTAATGCAGGGTGGTGTAGACCACCTGGTGCGGCAGCGGCGCGGGGCCGACCGGACCCTTGGATTCGTGGTGATGTGCCATGCCCTTACTCCAGCCCGTCCAGCAGCTCGTCGACCTTTTCCAGGGTCAGACGCTCATGGTAGTGACCGTTGATGACCATCATCGGCGCGCCGCCACAACCGGCCAGGCACTCTTCCTCGCGCTTGAGGTAGACGCGGCCGTCCGGGGTCGATTCACCGTGCTTGATGCCCAGCTTCTTCTCGCAATGGCGGACGATGTCCTCGGCGCCATTGAGCCAGCAGCTGATGTTGGTGCAGATGGCCACGTTGTTGCGGCCCACCTTCTCGGTCTCGAACATCGAGTAGAAGCTGGCGACCTCGTAGGCCCACACCGGCGGCAGGTCGAGGTACTTGGCGACGGCGGCGATCAGCTCGTCGGTCAGCCAGCCCTGGTTCTGCTCCTGGGCCGCATGCAGGCCCTGCAGCACGGCAGAGCGCTTGCGGTCCGGCGGGAACTTGGACAGCCAGTGATCGATGTGAGCGCGGGTCTTGTCGCTCAGCACCACCATCGGGTCGACGTCGCGCGCCGCCTCGAAATTACCTGTCGCCTTCATCGGCCGACCTCAGCGAAATGCATAACGTGAAATTCCAGAAACTGCGGCGCCGGCTTGCGCCGGCTGCCTGCAGCGGGCGTTGGCGTGGCGGACGGCATTACCGGTCAACCTCGCCGAACACCAGGTCATAGGTACCGATCATCGCCACCACGTCGGCCAGCATGTGGCCGCGCACGATCGAATCGATCGAGGACAGGTGGGCGAAGCCCGGTGCGCGCAGGTGCACGCGGAAGGGCTTGTTGGCGCCATCGGAGACCAGGTAGCAGCCGAATTCGCCCTTGGGCGCTTCCACGGCCGCATAGGTTTCACCCGCCGGTACGCAATAGCCTTCGCTGAACAGCTTGAAGTGGTGGATCAGCGCTTCCATGTCGTCCTTCATGTCCTCGCGCTTGGGCGGAGCGACCTTGAAGTTCTTGACCATGACCGGGCCGGGGTTGGCCTTCAGCCACGCCACGCACTGCTTGATGATGCGGTTGGATTCGCGCATTTCGGCGACGCGGACCAGGTAGCGGTCGTAGCAGTCGCCTTCCTTGCCCAGCGGGATGTCGAAATCGACAGCATCGTACTTGGCGTACGGGCGCTTCTTGCGCAGGTCCCAGGCCACGCCCGAGCCACGCAGCATCACGCCAGTCATGCCCCACTGGTGCGCCAGTTCCGGAGTGACCACGCCGATGCCGACGGTACGCTGCTTCCAGATGCGGTTGTCGGTCAGCAGGGTTTCGTATTCGTCGACGCGCTTGGGGAACTCGACGGTGAAGTTCTCCAGGAAGTCCAGCAGCGAGCCTTCGCGCGAAGCATTGAGCTGCTTCAGCGCCTTGCCCTTGTGCCAGCGCGATTCCTTGTACTTCGGCATGTGGTCCGGCAGGTCGCGGTAGACACCGCCCGGGCGGTAGTACGCCGCGTGCATGCGCGCGCCGGAGACCGCTTCATAGCAGTCCATCAGCTCTTCGCGCTCACGGAAGGCATACAGCATCACGGCCATCGCACCCAGGTCGAGCGCGTTGGAGCCCAGCCACATCAGGTGGTTGAGGATGCGGGTGATCTCGTCGTACATGGTGCGGATGTACTGCGCACGCTCCGGCGCCTCGATGCCCATCAGGGTCTCGATCGCGCGCACGTAGGCGTGCTCGTTGCACATCATCGACACGTAGTCGAGGCGATCCATGTAGCCGATCGACTGGTTGAACGGCTTGGACTCGGCCAGCTTCTCGGTGCCACGGTGCAGCAGACCCACGTGCGGGTCGGCACGCATGATGGTTTCGCCGTCCATTTCCAGGATCAGGCGCAGCACACCGTGAGCGGCCGGATGCTGCGGGCCGAAGTTCATGGTGTAGTTGCGGATTTCCTGCCGGCTTTCGGCGGCGTTGCTGGCGAACGCTTCGCCGGCCTGGTGTACGTGGCTCACTTCACTGCCTCCTGCGCGCGCTCACCGGCTGCGGTCTGCAGACGGGCGTCGTCACGGATCACGCGCGGCACGCCGACACGCGGCTCCACCGAGGTGACCGGTTCGTAGATCACGCGCTTCTTTTCTTCGTCGTAGCGGACTTCGACATTGCCGATCAGCGGGAAGTCCTTGCGGAACGGATGGCCGACGAAACCGTAGTCGGTCAGGATCCGGCGCAGGTCCGGGTGGCCTTCGAAGATCACGCCGTACAGGTCGAACGCTTCGCGCTCGAACCAGTTCAGGCCCGGCCACACGCTGGTCAGCGAGGACACCACCGGCAGCGCTTCGTCAGGGGCGAAGCAGCGCAGGTGCATCATCAGGTTGTGCTGGTACGAGCGCAGCTGGGCGACCACGGCGAAACGCTGGGTCGGCATGTGCTGCGGGCGGGCACCGTCGGCACCGTTTTCCTCGGTGGGGAACTCGCCCCACGCGAAGCGGCCCTGGGCCTTGCCTTCGACACCACGGCTGAAGCCCTGCGAGGACACGTCGGCGGTGTCCCATTCGTCGGAGCCATAACCGAGGTAGTCGACGCCGCACAGATCCACGGCCTGCTCGAAACCAAACTCGTCACGCAGCGCCAGGGCGGTGGCGTGCCACTCGGCGGCAGGCACTTCCAGCGTCACTTCGCCGCGGGGTTCGACCACGATGACCTTCGCACCAGCGAAACGTGCGGAGAGTCGGTCGATGAAGGATGCTTGCTCTGCCATGGGGGCTTGGCGCGCTCTTGTCAGGTGAAGGGGTCAGCGGGCGATGGTCTGTGTACGCCAGATCTTCTTCTGCAGCTGCAGGATCCCGTACACCAGCGCCTCGGCGGTCGGCGGGCAGCCCGGGACGTAGACGTCCACCGGCACCACGCGATCACAGCCGCGCACGACAGAATAGGAGTAGTGGTAATAGCCACCACCGTTGGCACAGCTACCCATCGAGATGACCCACTTCGGGTCCGGCATCTGGTCGTAGACCTTGCGCAGCGCCGGGGCCATCTTGTTGACCAGGGTACCGGCCACGATCATCACGTCGGACTGACGCGGCGACGGGCGGAACACCACGCCGTAACGGTCAAGGTCCAGGCGCGCGGCGCCGGCGTGCATCATCTCGACCGCGCAGCAGGCCAGGCCGAAGGTCATCGGCCACATCGAGCCGGTGCGCGCCCAGTTCAGCAGTGCGTCGACGCTGGTGGTGACGAAGCCCTTTTCCAGCAGCGGGTTGTCGCCTTCCGGCCGCAGGATGTCATCAACCCGGCCTTCCGGCGACGGGTTGTTCATGAGGCCATCGAGAGTCTGAATCACTCCCATTCCAGCGCTCCCTTCTTCCAGACGTAAATGAAACCGAGGAACAGCATGCCGACGAACAGGCCCATGGTGATGAGCGAACGGGCGCCCAGCTCCATGAAGACCTGGGTCCACGGCACGATGAAGATGATTTCCAGGTCGAAGACAATGAACTGGATCGCGATCAGGTAGTAGCGCACGTCGAACTTCATGCGCGCGTCTTCGAAGGCCTCGAAGCCGCACTCGTACGGCGACAGCTTTTCCAGATCGGGGCGGCGGGGACCGAGGAATCGACCAACCAGCATCAGCGTAATGCCGATACCGGTGGCAACGATCAGAAACAGCAGAGAAGGCAAATATTCGGCCAGCACAGCGATTCTCTCTTGCCTCTGCCGCCGCGCCTGCAGGCGCTTTGGCATGGGGGAGTGGACGGGAACCTGCCTGGCGCCTTGCGCGCCAGACGAACCCGCTTTACTTACAAATGGTGCCCAAGAGGGGACTCGAACCCCTACGACTTGCGTCGCTACCACCTCAAGGTAGTGCGTCTACCAATTCCGCCACCTGGGCAAACGATCACATCAGACTATCTTCCCGATGCGCCGCGTATTGTAACCGGCTTCAGTGTTTCTGGGAGCCTTCCGAAGGCTTTTCTTCACCAGAAACCGAAGATTCCGCCTGAGCCGGCACATTCGCCGCCGGAACCGGGGCGGCCGGGACCGGATCGGCCTTCGGAACGGCCGGCAGTTCGCCCGCCGGAGCCGCCGGCGCGCTGGCCGCCGGGGCGGACATCAGGCCCAGGTCCTGGTCGGCCGCCGGACGGGTGCCGTGACCGGCATACCAGGCCATGAAAAGACTGATGCCGAAGAACACGACGGCCAGCCACTTGGTCGACTTGGACAGGAAGTTCGAGGCGCCACGCGCACCGAACACCGTGCCCGAGGCGCCGGCGCCAAAGCCCGAACCCGCCGCCGCACCCGAGCCACGCTGCATCAGGATCAGCGCGATCATGGCCACAGCGACCAGCACGTAGACGACATTGAGGATCAACATCAGCATTGGAAACCGCCCTCGGACAATACTTCTAGGATTAGTTCGCGGCCGCCGCCCGTGCGATGGCCAGGAAGTCCGCGGCCACCAGGGAGGCGCCGCCGACCAGCCCACCATCGACATCCGGCTGCGCGAACAGTTCCCCGGCATTGTCGGGCTTCACGCTACCGCCGTAAACAATGGGCAGTGAATCAGCAATTCTAGCATCGAAGCGCGCAACTTCGCCACGGATGAACGCGTGCACCTGCTGTGCCTGCTCCTTTGTAGCGGTACGGCCGGTACCGATGGCCCAGACCGGCTCGTAGGCGACCACGGCCTTGGCAAAGCCGGCCGCGCCGACCAGTTCCAGCACCGGCGCCAGCTGGCTGGCGATGACCGCTTCGGTCTGTCCGGCCTCGCGCTGCTCCAGGGTCTCGCCCACGCACAGCACCGGCACCAGGCCGGCATGCTGGGCGGCGGCGAACTTGCGCGCGACCAGCTCGCTGCTTTCATGGTGATACTGGCGGCGCTCGGAATGGCCGACCAGGCCATAGCGGGCCCCGACCTCGACCAGCATGGCCGCGCAGACCTCGCCGGTATAGGCGCCCTTCTCGTTGCTGCTCACGTCCTGCGCGCCGAAGGCCAGGCTGGTCTCGCCGAAGTCCTCGACCAGCTCGCCCAGGTACGGCAGCGGCGGCAGGATCACCACGTCCACCCCCTCCAGCGGAAGCCCGGCGGCCACCTGCCCCAGCAGTTCATTGGCGAATTGACGGCTGCCATGCAGCTTCCAGTTTCCGGCGACGATCTTGCGGCGCATGAGCGGGTGGCTCCTGTGTGAAGTCAGCCGGTCATGATACCCGTTGCGGCAAAATCCGTTTCATTGTAAGCGGTTACATGGGTTTTCAGCCAACGGCGCAGCCCCTCGTGGCGGGAGTTTGTTTGGGTTGGTCGCGGAAAGCCCGGTTGGATTGGTGGGCTTGGCCGGGCGGGTGGGGATGGCGGGGGACGCCGTAAACCCGTCCGTGGGGGCTTGGCCGCGGCATCCATGCCGCGGACACCCCCGTCATCCCCACCCGCCCGGCCTCCGACACATTCCGGCGGTTCCGCCCGCCACGGAAAGAAAAAAGAAGAGCAAGAGCAAAAGCGGCATACCACGTGCCCTGCCCCACTTCGATCTAACAGATCTCATCCACGCATGGCGTGGATCTACCGTGTCGAGCAAGGTCGACACCCACCAACCGTCACCGGGAAACTGTCGGAGGCGGGGAGGTGTCGGATGGCGGGGTGTCCGCGGCATGGATGCCGTGGCCAAGCCCCCAGGGATGGGTTTACGGCGTCCCCGCCATCCGACACCTCCCCGCCTCCCCACGGAACACCCCAGAGCCGCTTTGGCTTTGGACTTGCCGGCCAGCGGCCGGCACTACCGCGGGTGCAGGGTGCAACCCTGCAAAGAAAAAGGCCGCCTTTCGGCGGCCTCACTTTTCCTTACTTCAGCTTGATCTCGCGCAGGCGTTCCTCGAGGAAGCCGTGGGCGGTGATCGCCTCCGGATACCGGCTCGGGTTCTCCGGGGTGATGCACGAGGGCAGCACGTCGATCAGGTAGTCCGGGTTCGGGTGCAGGAAGAACGGCACCGAGTAGCGCGGCTGGCGCGCCAGGTCACCCGGGGGGTTGACCACGCGGTGGATGGTCGATGGATACACGTGGTTGGTCAGGCGCTGCAGCATGTCGCCGATGTTGACCACGATCGTGTCCGCATCTGACGTAAATGGCACCCACTCGCCGTCATGCGACTGCACTTCCAGGCCTGCGGCACTGGCGCCGACCAGCAGGGTGATGAAGTTGATGTCGCCATGGGCACCGGCACGCACGTTCGGGATGTCGTCAGTGGTGATAGGCGGGTAGTGGATCGGGCGCAGGATCGAGTTGCCGAAGTTGGTCTTGTCGGCGAAGAAGTCTTCCGGCAGGCCAATGTGCAGGGCCAACGCGGACAACACGCGCGACCCCAGGTTGTCCAGCGCCTGATACAGGCCGTAACCGCGCTCACGGAAACCTTCGACCTCGGCCGGCCACAGGTTCGGCGCCATCACGTCCCGGTACTTGGAATCGTCGGCGATCTCGCGGCCGATGTGCCAGAACTCCTTCAGGTCGAAATGCTTGGAGCCCTTGGCGGTTTCCACGCCGAACGGGGTGTAGCCGCGGGCGCCGCCGCTGCCGGCCACGTGGTACTTGCGCTTGACCTCTTCCGGCAGGGCGAAGAAAGCCTTGAAGGCATCGTAGGCCGCGTCGATGTCGGCCTGCGGGATGCCGTGGTTACGGATGCCCGCGAATCCCCATTGGCGGTAGGCCGCGCCCAGCTCGGCCACGAAGGCCTCGCGGTCGCTGTCGAAACGGGTGATGTCGAGGGTGGGGATCTGGCTCACAGCGGTTCCTGGCTTGTCGTTGGGTCTGAGGGGGCCAACGCATTCATGGCCCGCCTGAACATTGTGACAGATCGCCCGGGGGACGCCACTCGATACACGGAAACAAACCGATACAATGCGCGACCCGCGCGCGGAGCAACGCTTCCGTCACGTTGGCCCCGCCCCTCCCCTGCACCCCCTGAACCTGCCCCACCATGCCCGCAGCTGCCCCTGCCGCCCCTGCCATTGAAGGTTCCGCCCGGCACTGGCGGCGGCTGGCCTGGTGGTCACTGTTCATCGCCGGCAATGCGGTACTGGCCGCGGCGATTGCGCTGGGCAATGTACCGCTGCGTGACAATCCGGGCGGCGGCGCCGGCCTGGCCTATCTGGCGGTCGCCCTGCCCGGCCACCTGCTCGCGTTCGGTGTGCTGGCCGGCCTGCTGCCGCTGCTGCTGGGCCTGTGGCCACGCAGCGCGCGTACGCTGAGCATCAGCGCGGCCGTGCTGCAGGGCCTGTGGCTGTGCCTGCTGCTGGTCGACGCCAAGGTCTTCACCCTGTACCGCTTCCACCTCAATGCCATGGTCGTGAACATGGTGTTCGGCGGCGCCCTGCAGGACCAGGTTGCCCTGTCCTGGAAGACCTGGCTGCAGGTCGGCCTGCTGGTTGCCGCGGTCTTCACCGCCGAGGGCCTGCTGGCCTGGGCATGCTGGAAACTGCTGCCGGCCGCGCCGCGCCGTCGACGGGTGCTGCAGGCCTGGGCGGTGGTCGCGCTGGTGATGGCCGGCGGCCAGGTCGCCACGGCCTACTACGACGCCCGCGGCGACCGTGATGTGATCGCGCAGTGGAACTACCTGCCGTGGGCGCAGCCGATCACGGCCAAGAGCTTCATGCGGCGCCTGGGCGTGGTCAGCCAACAGCACGCCGGCCTGCCCGACCCGCGCCATGCGCAGCTGCTGTACCCGCTGCATCCGCTGCGCTGCCAGAGCCCACATCGTCCCAACGTACTGATGGTGGTACTGGAGTCGCTGCGCCACGATGTGCTGACACCGCAGCTGATGCCCAACACGTCGACGCTGGCGCGGGATGCGCGCGTCTTCGACCACCATTTCAGCACCGGCAATGCCACCCGCTACGGCCTGTTCGGGCTGCTCTACGGCCTGCCCGGCGGCTATTGGCCGAGCATGCTTGACGAGCAGCGTGGCTCGCAGCTGTTCCAGGTGCTGGGCCAGCAGGGCTACGACCTGCACCTGTACGGCAGTGCGCCGTTGTACAGCCCGGAGTTCGATCGCACGGTGTTCGCCGATGTCCGCGACCAGCTGCACCAGGGGCCGGCAGCGCTGAAGTCAGACGGCCGCGACCGCGCGATCATCAGTGCGCTGCAGCAGGACATCCGCGCCAGCCAGGCCGCGCAGCGCCCGTGGTTCGGCTTCGTGTTCCTCGACTCCACCCATGCGCCCTACCACATGCCCGAGGGCTATCCGGCGGTGGCCACACCGATGGCCGCCGATATCGATTTCCTCAAATTCGGCCCGGAGCATGACCCGACGCCGGAACTCAACCGCTACCGCACCGCCGTGCACTATGCCGACAGCCTGATCGGCTCGCTGCTGGACGACCTGCGCGCACAGGGCCTGGCCGAGGACACCATCGTGCTGGTCACCGGTGACCATGCCGAAGAGTTCAACGACCTCAAGCTGAACTACTGGGGCCACAACGGCAACTTCTCCGACTATCAGCTGCAGGTCCCGTTCGTGCTGCATTGGCCGGGCAAGGCCGCTGGCCACGACGCACGCACCAGCTCGCACGAAGACTGGGTGCCGACACTGATGCGCCACGCACTGGGTTGCGAGAACGCACCGGCCGATTACAGCACCGGCCAGGACCTGCTGGCCGAGCCGCAGGGCACGCGTGCGCTGGTGGTCGAAAGCTGGTCGCAGCGCGCGGTGCGCCATGGCGATGCCATCTATGTGTTCGACAAGTTCGGCAACGCCACCGCCCTGGACCTGCGCTACCGGCCGCTGCCACAGCAGGCGCCCGATGCGGCCGCCGTACGCACTGCATGGGAAGCGCTGACCCGCTTCCGCAACCGCTGACCCTCAAGGATCGATCCTGCATGAACCGTCCGCTGCGCATCCTGCACACTGAAGCCGCCAAGGGAATGGGCGGGCAGGAGATCTACATCTTCCGCCACATGCAGGTGATGCGCGCGCGTGGACACGAGGTGGCGCTGCTGTGCCAGCCCGAAGCGCGACTGGCCCAGCTGGCACGCGATGATGGTTTCACCGTGCATACCCTGCGCATGGGTGGCCTGCTGCGCCTGCTGCGCGGCATCTGGTCGGTCTCGCGCCTGGTGCGCCGCGAACGCTATGACGTGGTCAACACCACCAGCCGCCGTGACGCACTGATCGCCGCCGCCGGTGCACGCCTGGGCGGCACGCCGCTGGTGGTGCGCTCGCGCCACCTGATGAGCCCGGTCAACTCGCTGCTGACCTATACCGGCCTGCCGCACCGGGTGCTGACCGTCAGCAGCTTCGTCAAGCAGTTGCTGGCCGCGCGCGGCATTCCGGCCGAACACATCGGTATCGTGCCGCCCATCGCGGTCCCGCCGCGCTGGAGCGAAATCCGCAAGGACGACCCCTGGCAATGCCTGCAGGAGGTACGCGCGGACGTGCGCGCCGAACTCGGCTTCGGCGAACAGGACATCGTGGTCGGTTGCGTGGCGGTGCTGCGCGAACCCAAGGGTCATGCCGACCTGCTGCAGGCGATGGTACCGCTGTGCAAGACGCACCCGAACCTGCACCTGGTGGTGGTCGGCGATGGCCAGCCGGTCATGGACCGGCTGCAGGCGCTGCGCGACGAGCACGGGCTGCAGCAGCAGGTCCATCTGCTCGGCTATCGCGATGGCGCATGCCGGCTGATGGCTGGCTTCGACATCTTCGCGCTGGCATCGCACAAGGAAGCGGCCGGTACCGTCTTCCTGGAGGCCGCCTATGTCGGGGTGCCGATCGTGGCCACGCGGGTGGGTGGCGTGCCGGAGATGGTGGTGGATGGCAGCAATGCGATCCTCACCCGGCTGGGCGACAATGCAGCCCTGACAGGCGCCCTGCGCCTGCTGGTGGACGATCCGGAACGGCGGCGGCAGATGGGCCGCGCCGGGTGGGACTGGATGCGCAGCGCGCACCGGTTCACTCCCGACGGCCACGGTGAGACCACCGAACACTATTACCACCAGTGGCTGAAGGAGCTGGGACATGGCTGATGCCCGAACCGTACCGGTGCTGATGCACCACCACGTCAGTCCGTCGCCGGGCATGATCACCGTGTCACCGGAGAATTTCGAAAGCCAGATCGCGTGGCTGGCCGGCAACGGCTGGACGTCGCTGACACTGGACCAGTACGCCGGCTTCCTGGCCGGCAAGCCGGTGCCGCGCAAGTCGATCGTGATCACCTTCGACGATGGCTACCTGGACAACTGGGTGTATGCGCACCCGATCCTGCAGAAGTACGGCATGCACGCGGTGGTATTCGTGGTCACCGGCTGGATGGGCGAAGGCCCGGAGCGGCCCCACGCCGGGCTTGCCGGGGCAACGTTGCCTGCCACGCCGGACCATCGCGGCTGCGAAGCCGCGATCTACGAGCAGAACCGCAGCGACGACGTGATGATGCGCTGGAGCGAAGCGCGCGCGGCCATCGCCGCCGGCACCTTCGAAGTGCATTGCCACACCCATACCCACACCCGCTGGCTGCGCCGCGACGACCTGGACCGCGCACAGCGCCGTGCCGGCCTGAGCCACGACCTGGCAGTCTCGCGCGACGTCCTGCAGGACAAGCTTGGCGAGGTGTCCGATACGCTGTGCTGGCCCTACGGCGATTTCGACCAGGACCACATCGAGGTGGCGCGCGAGCACGGCTTCCGCTACCTGCATACCACCCACCCGTTCGGACGCAATGTGGTGGGCGGCGACCCGGAGCGCATCTATCGTTTCGCGATCCGCAACCGCCCGGCCAGCTGGCTGCGAAAACGCATCGCACAGAGCTACAACCCGCTGATCGCACCGCTGTTCAATGGCTTCAAGGCACGCCAGAAGAAGATGGTGCCGGGGCCGTAGGCAACCCACCGCCCTGCCCCTTCAACGAAAACGCCCCGGCATTCCGGGGCGTTTTCGTTGGGCGGATGTGCAGCGGCCTCAGGCGGCGGCTTCACGTACCGCCGCGGACAGTCGATCCAGCGTGTCCTGCATCAGCGTCGCATCATCGGCCTCGACCGTGACCCGCACCACCGGCTCGGTACCGGACGGGCGCAGGAACGCACGGCCGCGGCCGGCCACCGACTGCTGCGCGACAGCCAGCGCGGCCTGCACGCTGCCGGCCTGCACCGTGGCCTTGGCCGAGACATTGCCCAGCCGCACGTTGACCGTCTTCTGCGGCACCCGCACCAGTCCTTCCAGCGCCTGGCGCAGGGTCTGCCCGCTGTTGCGCAATGCCACCAGCACCTGCAGCGCGCTGACGATGCCGTCGCCGGTGGTGGCCCGATCCAGGCACAGCAGGTGGCCGGAGGCTTCACCGCCGAGCACGCCGCCGCCTTCCATCAGCGCCTGGTGCACGTAGCGATCGCCGACATTGCTGCGCACGAACGGAATCTGCAGGTCGGCAAATGCCTTCTCGATGCCGTAGTTGCTCATCAGCGTACCGACCACCGGGCCGCGCAGGCGGCCTTCGGCTTTCCATGCACGGGCCAGGATATACAGCAGGTCATCGCCGTCGACCGGGTTGCCCTGGTCGTCGGCCATCAGCACGCGGTCGCCATCCCCATCGAAGGCGATGCCGAGATCGGCGCGGGTTTCGCGGACCTTGGCCGCCAGGTTGTCGATGTGGGTGGAACCCACGCCGGCGTTGATGTTGACGCCGTTGGGCTCGGCACCAATGCCGATCACCTCGGCGCCCAGTTCACGGAACAGCAGCGGCGCGATCTGGTAGGTGGCGCCGTGCGCGCAGTCCAGCACCAGGCGCACGCCACGCAGGTCGAACGCGCGCGGCACGCTGGCCTTGCAGAACTCGATGTAGCGGCCGACCGCTTCGCGCGCACGCGACGCCTTGCCCAGCTTTTCCGATTCGGCGGTGGTGAACGGGATGTCCAGCGCCGCTTCCAGGGCCAGCTCGGTCGCATCGTCGAGCTTCTCGCCCTGGGCGGAGAAGAACTTGATGCCGTTGTCGTAGTGCGGGTTGTGCGAGGCGCTGATGACGATGCCAGCGTCCACGCCAAGCGTACGGGTCAGGAACGCCACCGCCGGGGTCGGCATCGGCCCCAGCAACTGCACGTCCGCACCGGCGGCGACCAGGCCGGCTTCCAGTGCCGCTTCGAACATGTAACCGGAGATGCGGGTGTCCTTGCCGATCACCACGATCGGCCGGCGCCCATCCTGGCCGCGCTGGTCGACCAGGACACGGCCCAGGGCGTTGCCCAGGCGCAGCACGAAGTCGGCCGAGATCACGCCCTGGCCGACCCGTCCACGGATGCCATCAGTACCGAAGTACTTGCGGCCTCCCATCAAGCCACCTCCGGCGCCGGCTGACGGCCCAGCATTGCCAGCAGATCGGACAGGCGGTCGCGCATTTCGCGACGGTCGCAGATCTGGTCGATGGCGCCGTGCTCCAGCAGGAATTCCGAGCGCTGGAAGCCTTCCGGCAGCTTCTCGCGCACGGTCTGCTCGATCACGCGCGGGCCGGCGAAGCCGATCAGCGCCTGCGGCTCGGCGATGTTGATGTCACCCAGCATCGCGAAGGAAGCCGACACGCCGCCGGTGGTCGGATGGGTCAGCACCGAGATGTACGGCAGGCCGGCTTCACGCAGCTTGCCCAGCGCGGCCGAGGTCTTGGCCATCTGCATCAGCGAGAACAGGCCTTCCTGCATGCGGGCGCCACCGCTCTGCGAGAAGCACACGTAGGGCGCACCGATCTCGACCGCGGTTTCCGCGGCCAGTGCGAAACGCTCGCCGACCACCGAGCCCATCGAGCCGCCCATGAAGGCGAAGTCGAACGACGATGCCACCAGCGCACGGCCCTTGAGCAGGCCGCGCATGGCGATCAGCGCGTCGTACTCGCCGGTGTTCTTCTGCGCGATCTTGATGCGCTCGCTGTACTTCTTCTGGTCCTTGAACTTGAGCAGGTCGGTCGGCCCCAGGCGCGCACCGATCTCGGTGGTGCTGTCGGCATCGAACAGGGCGGCCAGGCGCGCACGCGCACGGATCGCCATGTGATGGCCGCACTTCGGGCAGACTTCCAGGTTCTCTTCCAGTTCCGGACGGTACAACGCGCTGCCGCAGTTGCTGCACTTTTCCCACAGGCCCTCGGGGACACTGCGCTTCTTGCTGGGGGTGTTGTCGGTGCGGATGCCGGACGGCATCAACTTGCTGAGCCAACTCATGCGGGAGGACACTTCCGTTCAGGGCGGCCCGGGGGCCGCAAAGGCGGACAGTCTAGCTCCGCTTTCCCCGCCCGTGCACCCCCTTGCCAGCCACGGGGCAGCCGGAAAAAACCATGCTGGGACGTACGTTTAGGTGCTGGGGCGGTGCCCGCCGCTGGCCGGCAGCCCTTGCGTGCAGACCGATGGGTAGTGCCGGCCGCTGGCCGGCAGCCCTTGCACGCGAGCCCTCAGGAGGATGCCGGCCAGCGGCCGGCACTACCGTTACGCGTCCAGCGCCTGCCGCAGCGGGGCGAGGAAGGCCCGGGCGTGCTGCGCGGCCTCTTCCGCCGAGCCCGCTTCGGCCAGCGCCGCCACCAGCGCGCTGCCCACCACCACGCCGTCGGCCTGCCGGGCCATGGCCGCGGCACTGGCGGCATCCTTGATGCCGAAGCCCGCCACCACCGGCACCGACGCACGCGCGCGCAACGCCTGCAGGCGGGCACTGGCGGCATCGCTGTCCAGGCGCTCGGACGCGCCGGTGACACCGGCAAAGCTGACGTAGTAGAGATAGCCACGGGCCAGCGCCAGCAGCTTGTCGGCTCGCGCCTCGCTGGTGGTCGGCGACGCCAGCAGTACCAGCGCAAGGCCGGCTGCGTCGAACGCCTGCTGGGCGTCGCCCGCTTCTTCCGGCGGCAGGTCGACCAGCAGCACGCCGTCCACGCCGGCGTCGACGGCGGCCTTGGCGAAGGCCGCGTAACCGTGGATCTCCACCGGGTTCAGGTAGCCCATCAGCACCACGGGGGTCTGCGCATCGCGCTCGCGGAACTGCGCCACGGCCTGCAGGACGTAGCGGCTGCCGGCGCCGCGCGCCAGCGCGCGCTCGGAGCTGCGCTGGATGGTCGGGCCATCGGCCATCGGGTCGGAGAACGGCACGCCCAGTTCAATCACGTCGGCGCCGGCGTCGACCAGTGCGTGCATGACCGGCACGGTGGCCTCCAGCGAGGGATCACCGGCCGTGACGAAGGGGATCAGCGCCTTGCGCTGCTGTTCGCGCAGACGCTGGAAACAGGCATCGAGTCGGGATACGGACATTTCAGGCACATCCTTCAATCAGTTCAATCGCATCGCTGGTTCCCCAGTACATCTGGGTGACCCGCCCTTCAAACAGTTCCACGCGGATACCCAGGTCCGAACCCGGGTCCTGCCAGGTGAGGTACTCGCCCTGGTCACCGTCGTAGGCATGCGGGCTGGATACCGGCGGCTTCGGGAACTGGGCCATGGCCTGGGCGCGGGTCATGCCGACACGCAGGCCGAACGGACCGGGCTGCTGGGTCGGCGCCCCGCTGTCCGGATCCAGGCCGAGATCGAAACGGACGACGCGATCTTCATCGGTCATCATCGACACGCCGGGCGGCAGCCCCTTGCCGTCGTAGTACTCGCAACTGCCGCCGATGGCTTCGACCGCCCCTTGCGCGGTCCACGGCCCGAGTGCCTTCAGATCGCTCATGTGCTGGCCGATCAGCACCTCGCCGGCATGGTCCAGCGCCACCGAGACCACCGCAGGCGCGCCATCGCTGTCCATATCTTCCGTGGACGGCGGATCGACGATCGGCGCACGTGCCATCGGGTCGAGGTCATCATTCGCGGCCGCCTGCTGTGCCGGCTGCGTGGTGGCCTTGGCGGCCGGTGCCAGCAGCGGCGGCTCCGGCGGCTGGCACGCGGCCAACCCCAGCGCCAGCAGCAGCACGCCACTGTTGCGCAGCAGCGCGCTCACAGCACCAGCCCTTCGCGCGCGGCGATGGTATGCACATCCTTGTCGCCACGGCCGGACAGATTGCACAGCACGATCTGGTCACGCGGACGCTCACGCGCCAGCTTGATCGCCTGCGCCAGCGCATGGCTGGACTCCAGCGCCGGCAGGATGCCCTCGGTATGCGCCAGCAGGTGGAAGGCCTGCAGTGCTTCGTCATCGGTGATGCCGAGGTAGCGCGCGCGGCCGGTATCGGCCAGGAATGCGTGTTCGGGGCCGACGCCCGGATAGTCCAGGCCGGCCGACACCGAATGGGTCTCGATGATCTGGCCGTCGTCGTCGCACAGTACATAGGTGCGGTTGCCATGCAGCACGCCCGGGCGACCGGCGGCGATCGATGCAGCATGGCGACCGGTGCTGATGCCATCACCTGCGGCCTCGGCGCCGACGATCTCGACCTGGCGGTCGTTGAGGAAGGCATGGAACAGGCCGATGGCATTGCTGCCGCCGCCGACGCAGGCAGTGATCGCATCGGGCAGGCGGCCGTACTCGGCCAGCATCTGCTCGCGTGCCTCGCGGCCGACGATGGCGTTGAAGTCGCGCACCATGCGCGGGTAGGGATCCGGACCGGCGACCGTACCGATGATGTAGAAGGTGTCCTGCACATTGGTCACCCAGTCGCGCATCGCTTCGTTGAGCGCGTCCTTCAAGGTGGCCGAACCGGAGGTGACCGGCACCACCGTCGCGCCGAGCAGCTTCATGCGGTAGACGTTGATCTTCTGCCGCTCGATGTCGGTGGCGCCCATGTACACCACGCATTCCAGGCCCAACCGCGCGGCAACCGTGGCGCTGGCCACGCCGTGCTGGCCGGCACCGGTCTCGGCGATGATGCGCTTCTTGCCCATCCGCGCCGCCAGCAGCGCCTGGCCGATGGTGTTGTTGATCTTGTGCGCGCCGGTGTGGTTCAGGTCTTCGCGCTTGAGCAGGATCTGCGCGCCGCCGACATGGTCGCTCAGCCGCTGGGCGTGGTAGATCGGGCTCGGCCGGCCCACGTAGTGGGCCAGGTCGCGGTCGTAGGCGGCCTGGAAGGCCGGATCCTGGCGGGCCTGGTCATAGGCCTGGGCGAGTTCCTGCAGCGGGCCGACCAGGGTTTCGGCAACGAAGCTGCCACCGTAGCGGCCGAAATGGCCCTGGGCATCCGGGAAGGCGTGGTAGTCGGCAATGGGGGAGGCAGACATGGAAGCGACCGCTGGTTCGAGACAGGTGGATACTCTAGCGCACGGGTCGTGACCGGAAAATGGATATTATCTGGCATATACCGTCAGGAAATCTCACATGAGCCGTTCGCTGTTGCCACCGCTCAATGCGCTGCGCGCGTTCGAGGCCACCGCCCGCCTGGGCGGGGTTGGCCGCGCCGCGCAGGACCTGCACGTGACCCACGGCGCGGTCAGCCGCCAGCTGAAGCTGCTGGAAGACCACCTCGGCCTGGCGCTGTTCCAGCGGGCCGGTCGCGGCCTGCGCCTGACCGCTGCGGGCACGCGCCTGCAGGCAGCGTGCAGCGAGGCCTTCAGCGGCATCGAAGACTGCGTGCGCGAACTGCGCCGGCCGACCGCGGCCCCGGCGCTGGTGCTGGGCTGCAGCGGCAGCGTGCTGGCGCGCTGGATGATTCCGCGCCTGCCCGCACTTCAGGCCGCACTGCCCGGCGTGCGCCTGCAGTGGTCGGCGCTGGATGGCAGCTTCACCGAGGCGCAGGCCGCACTGGACGCGGTGCTGCTGCTGGCGCAGGGGCCGTGGCCCCGGGGCTGGCAGGTGCGTGAGCTGGCGCCGGAACGGGTCGGCGTGGTGGTGGCCCCCTCGCATCCGGCCGCGCAGCGACTGCGGCATGTGCCGCCTTCGGCGCTGCTGCAGGAGACGCTGCTGCACACCAGCTCACGGCCGCAGGCATGGCCGGCGTGGGCGCAAGCGCACGATCTGGACACCTCGAAGCTGCAGCTGGGTACTGCCTTCGAACACCTGTACTACCTGCTGGAGGCAGCGGTGGCCGGGCTGGGCCCGGCGATCGCACCCGAGCCCCTGGTGGCCGAGGACCTGGCCGCCGGGCGACTGGTCGCGCCGTGGGGATTTGCCGCCACCGGTGGCTTCTGGGTGCTGGCGCGACCGGATGGACCGGCAGATGGGCGCGTGGATGCGCTGGCCGACTGGCTGGGCCAGCAACTGCGCTGACAACAAAAAGGGGACGGAGGGAATTAAGTCGCAAGTGGCACAAACGACTTAATCCCCTCCGTCCCCTTTTTTCAGCTGGCAGTCGGGGTGGCCAGTCGCTGCTGCAGGTCTTCGCGCAGGCGCGACAGCTCGACTTCGGCCTGCTGCCGCTGCTGCATTCCTTCGCGATGGATGCTGCGCACTTCCTCGACCGTGGCGATCAACTGGTCGTGCACGTGGCGCAGCGTGGCCACGTCGATCACGCCGCGCTGGTTGCTGCGCGCGGTATCCACCGAGGCCTGGCGCAGCAGGTCGGCGTTGCGGCGCATCAGCTCGTTGGTGGCATCGTCGATGGCGGTGGACAGCTCGACCGCGGCCTTCTGCTCACCCAGCGAAAGCTGGATGGCGAACTGGCGCTTCCACGACGGGATGGTGATCTCGCGCACCGTGTTGAACTTCTCGATCAGCTGCAGCGCGTTGGCCTGGATCAGGCGGATCATCGGCAGCGACTGGTCGGCCGCATGCTGCATCAGCTGCAGGTCGGACACGCGCTTTTCGAGGAGGCGGATCGCGTTGTCGACTTCGCTCTGGCGGATGCGCTGCTGCGGATCCTCACTGCCCTGCCCGGCCTGCTGCTCGGCCTGCAGTTCGGCCAGGCGCTGCTTGCCGGCCGCAGCATACAGGCCCAGCGCATGGCGTTCTTCGCGGACGATGTCATGCATGCGGTCGAACTCGCCCACGCGCTTGCCCATCAACGCCTGCTGCACACCGACATCACCCAGCAGCTGCTCGATCTGCGCATTGGTGTCGCTGAACTTCTGCACCAGCTCGCCCTTGGATACGCGCAGGCGGTCGATCAGGCCACCGATCACCGGCACCTTCGACCGCTGCGCGAAGCCGTCCAGCTTCAGGCTGCGTGCGATGCGCACCACTTCGCCCAGTTTCTCGCCGCTGGCATCGAGGTCACGATTGCGCACCTGGTCCAGCAACTGGCTGGAAAACGCTGCGGTGCGCGTGGCCGCTTCGCGACCAAAGACCTGCAGGTTGCCCGGGCGCAGGTCATCCAGCTCCAGACGGATCTCGGCGATGCGCGGCAGATCCTCGCGGACCAGGCCAAGCGCCTGCAATGCGCCTTCATCGAGCGGAACGGCGGTAGTCGTGCCGGGCACGAGGGCACCGGGGGTCTGGCTGTCCTGGGTCATCGGGCAGTCTCCTTGCAGTTGGGTAAGCGGCAGCGGCGGCCGGCTCAAGGCAGTCTAGCCTGAGCCGCCGCGACCTCGTCATCGATCTGTGCGTGCAGCGTGGCGGCCTTCGCCGCCAATGTGGCGCCGGCCGCGGCCTGGCCCGCCGCGGCGGCCTGCCGCCAGGCTGGCAACAGGACGTCATGGATGCGCGCGAAGCGTTGCAGCAGCACGTTGTCCTGGTCCTGCAGGAGCTGCCACTGGCCGGCCTCGAGACGGCGCAGCGTGGCCAGCCGGCGCAGGTGATCGAGCCGTTGCGACAGCGCGGCCTGGCCGGCGGTATCCAGCGACGCCAGCCGCACCGCTGCCAGCTCGACCCAGGCGTCCAGCGCTGCGGCCGCCGCTGAATGTCCGGCGATGGCCATGACCCGCAGCTGCAGCTGCTGCTGCAGCTGCTGGGCCTGCTCGCGCGCCTGCAGGGCCAGCAGGCCCAGCTGCGACTGCAGCGCACGTCCTTCCGCCTCGCGATCGACATCGCGCCCCAGCAGGCGGCCCCACCAGCCCGCCTGCTGCCGGATCTGCGCCGGGTTATCGGCCTGCAGGGCCAGCGCGATGCGTTCCAGTGCGGCCACCAGCCCTGCGCCCGCGCCCGGCGGCAACGGTGTTTCGCGCCGCGCCAGCGCCTGCAGCAACGGCGCACCATAGTCAGCCAGCGCGGCGACATCGGCCGTGTCCGGCAAGCTCGGTGGCGGCAGTGGCGCCTGCATGGTCACGGCAGCGGCGGCGGCTTCGGTGTCGTCGCTGGAATCTCCTCACCGTCGTCCGGCGGCAACGACTCGCCGTAGAAGTGACGCATCAGCGCCTCATCCAGCGCGCGCTCCTCCGGCGTCGTGGCACGGCGCACACGCGCACGCTGCGCCACCGCACTGTTCGGCACCCCACGCTCGACCTGCTGCCGCGCCCAGCCGGCGAACGCGGCCAGGGTCTGCGACACCTGTGCCTGCTGCGCCTGCGATGCCGCCAACAGTTCCACCAACGGTGCCAGGCCAGCCTGCAGGTCGTCGGCCAGGACCGTCGTCGGCACACTGGCGGCTGCCGCGACCGGCACCGGCGCGGCGGCCGGACGTGTTTCAGAAAGACGATGCAGGGCCTCCAGCAACGCCGGCCACGGTGCCGGGTCGGCAACGGCAATCGCTTCCGGCGCCGGCGGCGGAAGCTGCAGGGCGGTGGCGATGTCGGCCAGCTGCGCGACCACGCGCCCGCCGACGTCGCTGTCGTCGGCCCCCATGGCCTTGTTGCGCAGGAAGTCGCGCTTGATCTGCGTCCAGCGTTGCGCCTGCGTGTCGTCCAGCACGCCGCGCAGCTCGGCCAGCTTCAACAGGTTTTCTTCGGCGCCGGTGGTCAGCAGCTGTGCCTCGCCCAGGTAGTGGTCGGAGATCAACTGCTGCAGCTCGTCCTCGTTCATCACCGGCGAGATCTTCTCGGCCAGCTTGTTCATGTTGCGGTAGCTACCCTGCAGCCGGAACGGCGGCTCGGTGCGGTAGCGGTCGTCCTGCGCGGCACTGGCGATGTACTGCTGGTTGACGCGGTAGACCACGTCGCGCACGCGCAGCATGCGCTGCAGGGTGGCGGTGATTTCGTTGATCTCCGCGCTGCTGTAGGCGTGGCTCAGGCCGTTGGTCGAGACCTCCTTGCCCATCGCCCGGTCGACCAGCGTGTACAGGTCAGCCATGTCGCGCGTAGCCAGCGGCGCCAGCACCGGGTTGGAAGTCAGGCTGTTCTCGATGTAGCTGAGGGTAAAGGCCGCCTCCATGCCACCGAGCACATCACCCAGGTTGTAGATGTCGGCACGGTTGGCCAGCATGTCCGGAATCTTGAACACCTCGCCGGACTCGGTATACGGGTTGCCGGCCATCACCACGCAGAATTTCTTGCCGCGCATGTCGTAGGTGCGGGTGCGACCGCGCCACACACCTTCGATACGGCGGGTGCCATCGCACAGCGAGATGAACTTCTGCAGGAACTCCGGATGGGTGTGCTGGATGTCGTCCACATACAGCATGGTGTTGTTGCCCATTTCCAGCGCCAGGTTGAGCTTCTCCAGCTCCTGCCGCGAGGTCGCGTCCGGTGCCTGGGCCGGGTCCAGCGACCGCACCTCGTGACCCAGCGCCGGGCCGTTGATCTTCATGAAGACCAGGCCCAGGCGGTGCGCCACGTATTCCATCAGCGTGGTCTTGCCGTAGCCGGGCGGCGAAATCATCATCAGCAGGCCCATCAGGTCGCTGCGCTTGTTCTCGCCGACCGTGCCCATCTGCTTGGCCAGGTTGTCACCGATCACGCCCAGGTAGACATCATTGATCAGCTTGTTGCGTACGAACGAGGACAGCGGCCGCGCCTTGAACTCGGAAAGCCGCAGGGTCTCGCGCTCGCGGCCGATGATGCCCTGGCGCAGCGCCTGGTAGGCATGGAACGCTGGCACGAAATGACGCAGGTGCTGCTTCAGGCGCGCCAGGAAATCATCCAGCGATACCACCAGCGTGCCGTTGCTGATGCGGGCGTGTTCACCCAGCAGGCCACTGACCTCCGCCTGCAGCGCGGCGTCGCTGGCACGGGTACGCAGCTGGCGCTGCACCAGCAGCAGTGCTGCAGCCTCGTCGACGTAGCCGGCATGCGGGGCATGCGCCGGCATCCGCGCCAGCGCCCGCAGCCACTGACCGGCCAGCGCCCAGCGCGTGGCCAGCGGATCCTGGCTGCGCTGCAGGGCGCGTTCGACCGCCTCGCGTTGCCCGGCCTGTTCCAGCTGCCGAGCCAGTGCCTCCAGCAGCGCTACCGCATGGCGGCTGCTGCTGAACACCGGTTCGCCGGCCGCCAGTTCCTCGCCCAGATAAGCGGCCGCGGCCTCTGCGGCATCGGCATCGAACGGCAACGCGTGGGATTGCGCATACGCCAGCAGTGCCTCGGCCATCTCCGCACGCAACGCCAGGCGCCCTTCGTCGGACCCCAGCAGGCGTGCCAGCGCTTCAGCACCCATCTGGCGGGCCGGCCATTGCGCCACCGCTTCGCGCCGCTGCTCGGCAGCCCAGAACAGCACCGCCAGCGCACGCACCCGCGGTGCATGCCGCAGGCTGCCGGCCGCCTGCTGCAAGGGCAGCAACGCACGCAGGATCAGCGCGGCATCATGGTCATGGATGCCGCGCTCGTAGCCTTCGCAGTAGCGCGGTGCGGCAAACGCACGCACGCGCTGGTCCAGTGCTTCGGGCGTGGCGACGTCGTGCTGCAGCGTGGCCAGGTCAAGCCCGTCGCTCCCCTCCTGCGCGGCCATCAACAGGCTGCCGGCAAGATACTCGCCGCGATACAGTGCAGGTGATTCGGAGTCCAGGGTGACCGGCCAGAACGGCTTCAGCGCATCCAGCTCCGGATCGTGCAGGGTCTCCAGGAAGTCGGTGCCGGTCAGATGGATCGCCAGCGTGTCACCACGCGGCAGCAGGGTCAGGTCCAGCGCCTGGGTGTTGACGCTGAAGCGATGGCGCGGCCCCAGCCGCACCACGTTGCCGCCCGCCTCGTACAGATCACTGCGGTCACGCAGCTGGCGCACCGCCTGGTCACGCACGCCCTTCAGGCGCGCTTCGATGTCGTCGGCCTTGACGTTGTCATGCAACGCGCGCAGGCGTTCGGCCAGCTCACGCAGCTTGAGGATCAGCGGATCGCCGGCAAAGAACGCATTGAGCTCATCGGCGGTGGCGAAGCGCTCGGTGCGCTTGGCCAGGCCATCGAGGATGCGGCTGGCCGCATCCAGCACCGAACGTGCCTTGCGCTGGCGGTCATCCAGCAGCGCCTGCTTGTGCGTTTCGAAGGCTTCAACCAGCTCTTCGCGCTTGCTCAGGATGTCGCCGAGGAACTGCTCGTGTTCGCCGAACTGGCTCTCCAGCTCCTCCAGCTGCACCAGCAGGCGCGACAGCTGCTCGTCGGCACGCTCCGGGTCCGTGGCCAGCGCCAGCGCGCTGGTGATCGACTGCGAGAACAGCGCGAACTGCGCGGCGAACTGCGCCACGGCCTCGGCTGAGCCGAGCGACCTGCGGCGCTGATCGGCACGCGCGCGGGCCTGGTTGAGGCGGCCGTACAGCACCGAAATGGACTCGACCACGCGGGTGCGGGCGGTGGCATCGTCCACCTTCAGGCCGGCCATCAGTTCAGACAGCATATCCAGATCGGCCGCCATCCCGCGCAGCCCCTCCAGCTGCTCATCCAGCTGGCGGGCACTCTGCGCCTGCTGCGCAGCTTCATCCAGCGCCTGCAGGCGCGTGGTCAGCGGCACCAGCGCGGCATCGCCGGCGAGGAAGTCACCCGTGGCGGCGCCGACACGATCCTGCGCCTCCACCAGCTCGGCCGTCATCGTCTCGATGCGCGCGGTGTCGATGTAACGCAGCTCGCGGATGGTCAGCAGCCGTCCACGCAATGCGGTGATCGCATTGAGGGCCTCGACGAAGGCCTGCACCTCGTTCCAGTTCTGCGGCTGCAGCCGGCCCAGCAGCGCCTTGTGCGCGGCCTCTGCCTCGACCATCGCCTGCGCCGACTGCTGGCGGATCGACTGCACCTTCTCGTACTCGTCCAGCACCGATTCGCCGGTGGCGCTGATCTGCCGCAGCAGCGCCTCGGCGCCATCGCAGGCCGCGTCGCCCAACCAGTGGTGGGCATCGAACAGGCGCCGGGTGTCGGCCACCAGGCGCTGGTAGCGCTGCACCGACACGTCCTGGCCATCGATCTCGCGCGCCAAGTTGAACAGGTTGGAGATGCCCCGCACCAGTTCGGCATTGCCGATGCGGCCCATGAAGGTGTTGCCGGGTGGCCGGCTTGCAGCAAACTCGTCACTGCTGAACGGGGTCTGCCAGACCTGCATCGGATGGATGCGGGTCGGTTCGCTGCCTTCGGCATGGAACAGCACCATGCGCCCGTCCTGCATCAAGGCGTAGCCATGGCCGAACACCGGGTTCTGCAGCACGCGCTGGATGGTGTTGTAGACGAACAGCGCCGAGCGCCCGCCTTCGCGCTCGTAGAAGATGTACAGCACGTCCTCGCCGTTGGGCGAACGGATGCTGCGCTTGAACTGCATGCCGGCCATCGAGGCGTCGAACGCCTTGTGCTCGCCGCCCTGCAGGTAATAGCCACCCGGGAAGATCACGCCGTGGTCTTCGGGCAGCTGCACGCAGGCCTGCACGATCGCATCGTTGCGCACGATGCCGCCGGTCAGCGTGTTGTAGATCAGCCCGCGCCACTCCGTCTCGCGGTACGGCAGCACTTTCAGCAGCACCAGCGAGCCGACCCGGGCGAACTCGAACTGGGCGTCGTCCAGCGACTGCGTGCTGTCCTCCACCGGTTCGCTGTAGATGCCCTGCCCGGTTTCGGTGTTGTTCTCGACCTTGATCGTGAGGTCGCCGCCGGTGGTCTCCACGAACAGGGTATCGAGGATGTTCAGGTGCGAATGGCGGCCATTGACCGCCAGGTCGCGGGTCGCCCGGGTCCATTCGAAGTCGAACGGCGGCGGCAGTGCGATATCGCGCTCACCGCGCGCATCCAGATAGGTCAGTTCGCCATCGCGCGACAGCGCCCAGCGGAACACGCGCACGTCGCTGCTGCGCTCACCGATCTGGAACGACGCCAGCAGCTTGTCGCCCACCACGATCAGCTGCAGCAGGCGCGCGTGCTTGTAGTAGGCGTACAGTTCGTTGAAGTCGTGCACGAAGCCGGGCTGGTCGAGGAAGCTGCCCTTCAGCTCCAGCGCCGCCACGTCGTAGCCGTCGCTGCCCTGCACCAGCCGGTACAGGCCGAACACGTCCTCGATGCGGGTCTGGGTCTTCAGCCCGATGAACACGTTGTAGCCGAACAGCAGGCGGTCCGGCCCGACCTGCACGATGTCACGGCCGACGCAGTTGTTTTCGCTGCGGATGCGGAAGCGCCCGACTACCTCCAGGCGGCTGTCGCCGAACTCGGCCAGGCGCTGGCGGTTGAGCGTTTCGGCCAGGCCCTGCAGGCGCTGGCCCTGCTCGGCCAGGCGGCGGCGCAGGACTTCATAGGCACCGCCCTGGGCAACGGCCTGGTCGACGGTAGTGCCGCCGGCCTCCGGTGCAGTGGATTCGGCGGACGGATGGGTATCAGACATCAGCAGGCTTCCGGCTCACGGGCGGACGGCCGCGGTTGCGGCCGGCGCGGGCGGGCGATGGCCGCAGCAGCCATCGCCCGATGCATCAACGGGCGCTGTCGACCACGGTGGCCGACACGGTCGGCACCGCTTCGGCATCCTCGGCGATCTGGCGCGGCGCCGGTTCGGCCACGGCCACGCCCAGGTAGCGCTGCATCAGCTCCTGCACGATCGGGCTCTTGCCGGCAAAGCCTTCGATCGACTTGCCCAGCGACACCGCCTTGACCAGGTTCTCGAACATGCCGCCGTCGCCACCGACCAGATCGATATCGGCGTTGCGCAGCGCGCTGGCGATGACGTTGGCATTCTCGCGCGAGACTTCCTTGCCGGCTTCGATCGAGGCCAGCGCCTGCTTCAGGCTGTTGTCCAGCATCATGCGGAACTCTTCGTGGCCACGTGCCTGGTCGCTCAGCGAAGCGATCGCTTCGAACTTGCGCACCAGGCCTTCGGCCTCGGCCAGCAGCTTCTTCTGCACCACGCCGGCTTCGGCGTTGCCCAGCGATTCGGTGGCGGTGGCACGGGCCAGGCCCATCTTCTCCTCACCCTGCGCCTGCGCCTGCAGGGTCTCGGCCAGCACGCGGGCTTCGTTGCTGCCCTGCTTCAGGCTGGCTTCGGCCTTGGCTTCGATCACGCGGGCCTCGGCGATGCCGACCTTCTCGATGGCCAGTGCCGAAGCTTCACGCACCTGCGCTTCGGCCAGGCCCGGTGCGGCCTGCTCGGCGCGCAGCGCGTCGGCCAGCAGGCGCTTGGCTTCGGCCTGCTTGCCGGCTGCTTCGTGTTCGGCCTGGGCCAGCGTGGTCAGTTCCACTGCGCGGTGCTTGGAAGCGGTCTCGCGTGCCTGCGCTTCCTTTACCTCGCGCACCAGCGATTCCTGTGCCTTGGCCTCGGCTTCCAGGATCAGCACCTGCTTCTGGCGGTCGGCCTCGGAGACCTCGCGCACTTCCTTGATGCGCTCTTCCTCCTGCGCCACGGTCTTGTCGATGGAGATGCGTTCGCGGGTGATGTTGGCCACGTCCATCTTGCCCTGCTCGACCACCTTGTCGCGCTCCACGCCCTGCAGCTGCACTTCGCGGTCGGTGGTGACCTGCTCAAGCTGGCGTGCGCGCTCGACGCGCTCGGCCTCGATGGCCACGGCGCGCTGGCGGTTCTGCTCGGCCACTTCCACTTCGCGCAGGCGGTTCTGGTCGCGGATCTCGATCAGCTGCTGTGCTTCGATGCGGGCGTTCTCGGACAGCTGGCGCTGCTCTTCCTGCACCTTGGCGGTCTCGGCCTCCTCGCGCGCGCGGATGGTCTCGATCTCGCGCTTCTGGCGTGCTTCGGCTTCGGCCTGCTGGCGTTCCAGCGCCAGCAGCGCTTCACGCGCTTCCACGTTCTTCTTGGTGATGGCGAGCTTCTCGTTCTGCTCCAGCTCGTTGGTCACCACGTTCTGCGCGGCGGTCAGCTCGGTGATCTTGCGGATACCCTGCGCGTCAAGGATGTTGAACTGGTCCAGCAGCGCCTTCGGGGTCTGCTCCAGGTAATCGATCGCCACGTCTTCCAGCACATAGCCGTTGAGGTCGTTGCCGATCACCGCGATGATCTCGTCGCGGAACTCCTGGCGCTTCTCGAACAGTTCGGTGAAGTCGAACTTCTTGCCGACCGTCTTCAACGCTTCGGAGAACTTGGCGTTGAACAGCTCATCGACGGCATGCTTGTCCGACGCACGGTCGGCACCGATGGCCTTGGCCACGCGCAGCACGTCGGCCTGGGTCTCGTTCACCCGCAGGTAGAAGGCCACGGCGATGTCGGCACGCATGTTGTCGCGGCAGATCAGGCCTTCCTTGCCACGGCGGTCGATCTGCAGGGTGATCAGGCTGATCCGCATCAGCTCGGCGCGGTACAGCACCGGGATGATCAGCGCACCGGTGAAGTGCACCTTGGGCGTGGAGCTCATGTCGTTGACGATCAGGGCCACGCCCTGGTCGACCTTGCGGTAGAAGGCCTTGAACAGCCCGGCCACGCCCAGCAGCAGGACGAGCAGGCCGCCGGCGACGGCCAGGAACGGTAAGAGGGATGCCAACGTCATTGATGAGTCTCCTTGTTGCCCGGAAGCAGGTTGTCCTGGAAATCGAGGGCGATCGCATCGGCGCGGACCACCCGGTAATAGTGTTGTTCGGCCATGTGCTCGACCAGCACGATGCGCTCGCCACGCTGCAGTTCGATGTCGCTGCGGATCTGCAGCACCAGCCCGGCGCCGCCATCATCGACCGTGGCATGACCGCTGCGTGCGTCCACCTTCGGCGACGCGACCACGCCGGCCCGGCCGAGCAGCGATGCCTGCGGCACAGGCCGCAGGCGCAGCAGGAAGCGCCGGACCGGGCGCAGGATCAGCGCGATGAGCGGTACCGCTGGCAGCGGTGCCAGCACCGCCACGAGCGTACCCAGGCCCCAGCGCAGCAGGTCCGGCAGCGGCAGCAGTACGAACAGATGGATGAAATAGGTGATGAGCCAGCCGAACAGGCTCAGCAGGGTGACCACCACCATGATCGGGACGCCACCCAGGCCCCAGCGCGCCAGCATGGCTGACAGGCCACTGAGGTCGGTCCCCGCCTCGAGCGCGCCATCGGCGCCGAGATTGCCAAAACCGTCATCGACCAGGCCGAACGCCGCAACCGCCCAATACATCACCGACACCAACAGCAGAATGCTGTACGGCAGCGTCGGGTAACCGAGTACGACGGTGAGAAACTCCTGCATCGCTTGCCTTCCTAGGCTGTGGGCGGCGGCCGCCCGTTCGGGGCGCGCCGCGCGCGTCCCGTCGATCCCCGCGCCAGCCCTCATGGCAGGCGCGCTTGGGACCATCCTATGTGAAGAATGCGTGCAGGCTCAAATCCAGGTCCAAATCACGGCAAATAATGACGCCAATCACTCGAGAACCGTGCAATCGGCGCGGCGCACTTCCTCGACGAAGGTGCGCATCTTGTAGCCGTCCTTGATGCCCGGCTCCAGTTCGATGCCACTGGAGACATCCACGCCCCACGGCAGGGTACCCAGCACCGCGTCGTAGACGTTTTCCGGGTTCAGGCCGCCGGCCAGCAGGAACGGGCGATGCAGGCCGGTCGGGATCCGGCCCCAGTCAAAGGCCACGCCGGTGCCGCCACCGCCGCCCGGCGCGTGGCTGTCGAACAGGAAGCCGGCGGCGCTGGGATAGCGCAGCTGCAGGGTGCGGGCGTTGATCTCTTCACGGCCGCCCATGGCAATCGCCTTCAGGTACGGCATGTTGAAGCTGCGGCAGAAGCTCTCGTCTTCCTCGCCGTGGAACTGCAGCAGGGTCGGTCGTACCGTGCGCAGCACCTCGCGCACTTCTTCCTTGCTGTTGTTGCGGAACAACGCCACCACGTCGACCATGGGCGCGATCGCCTGGCGCATCGCGCGTGCCTCGGCTGGAGCGACCCGGCGGCTGCTTTCACGGGCGAAGATGAAACCCACCGCGTCCACGCCCAGCTCACCGGCCAGGCGGACGTCGCCGGCCCGGGTCATGCCACAGAACTTGATGCGCGTGCGGTAGTAGGAGCGGCTCATAGCGTGACCTCGGCGGGCAGATGCCAGTTGTCGGGGTACAGGGGCCCAAGGAACACCAGGCCCTGCGGCGGTGCGGTGGGACCGGCTACGGTGCGATCGCGCCCGGCCAGCAGTTCGGCGATCCATTCCACCGGCTTCTCGCCACTGCCCACCAGGATCAGCGATCCGACGATATTGCGGACCATGTGATGAAGGAATGCATTGCCCTGCACGGCGACCTCGATCACCTCGCCCTGGCGGCTGACCTGCAGTGACTGCAGTTCACGCCGTGCATGCAGCGCCTGGCACTGCACCGAGCGGAACGCGCTGAAGTCGTTCTCGCCTAGCAGGGCCTGGCCGGCGGCATGCATCAGGCCCGCGTCCAGCGCACGGCGCTCCCAGCTGAGGGTCTGCCGCTGCAGCGCCGGCCGCACTTCGCGGTTGAGCAGGCGGTAACGGTAACGGCGTGCCCGCGCCGAGAAGCGGGCGTGGAAATCATCGGCCACGGGCACGCACCAGCGCACCGCGATCGAGCGCGGCAGGCGGGTGGTGGTGCCCAGCATCCAGGCGCGCGGATCGCGCACCACGTCGGTGTCGAAATGCACGACCTGGCACTGGCCGTGCACGCCGGCATCGGTGCGACCGGCACAGACCACCTGCAGCGGCGCATCGGCCACCGACGACAGGGCCTGCTCAAGGCTGGCCTGCACGCTGGGACCACCCTCGCCGAGGTTCTGCCAGCCCCTGAAATCGCTGCCGTCGTACTCGACGCCAAGCGCGTAACGCATGTGCTACCTCGATGTTGCGGGAGGGGCGGCGCTCAGGCCGGATCGCGTTCGGACCAGACCGCCAGTTCGTTGCCACCGGGCTCGACGAACTGGAAGCGGCTGCCACCGGGGAAAGAAAACACCGGCCGTACGATCTCACCGCCAGCGTCGCGCACCGCCGCCTCGATGGGCGCCAGCTGGTCGGCATACAGCACCAGCAGCGGCGCGCCGCTGTCACTGGCCCGTTGCGGCTGGCCGCGGAAGAAGCCGCCCTGCAGGCGGCCATCGTCGAAGGCGGTGTAATCGCTGCCATAGTCGACGAACGACCACCCGAACACCTTTTCGAAGAAGGCGCGGCTGTCGGCCGGGTCACTGGAGGCGAATTCAACGTAGTCGATACGGCGCTCGCGGCTCATGGCACGGTCCTTGTCGGCGGGTTCGGTCACGGCAGCCGGGCCAGCAATTCGCGAGCCTGGGCCTGGCAGTGCAGGTCGCCGCCCTCGGCCACTTCCAGCAGCAACGTCCGTGCGGTCTGCGCATCGCCCAGGTCGAGGTAGGCGATGGCCAGTTCCAGGCGTTCCTGCCCGGCGCGCGGCGCCCAGCCGGCATCGCTGGCCGGCGCGGCAGTACCGTCTTCATGCGCGGCCGCGGCCAGCGCGTCGTGCGGCGCCGCGCTCGAATCCCCGCCGTCATGATGCTCGGCCGGCAGGTCGAACACGCCGCGGAACTGCGGCTGCTGTTCGGCGTGCAGCGCGTAGTCCGGTACTGCGATCTCGTCAGGGACCGCCTGCGCGGGCGGCTCATCCTGCACGGGGGTGTCCTGCATGGCCACCGGCTCGTCCCAGCGCGGCAGGTCGGTCACGGCCCCGGGCAGCTCCACTACTTCGTCATCGCGCAGCGTCTGCGCCTGCCAGTCAGTCTGGGCGGCGACGTCGGCGACCGCTTCGGCAGCCACGTCATCCTGCACCTCGGCTTCGGTCGCCCAGGCAGGCATCGCCGGTTCCTGGCGGCCACTGTCGGACACCGCCGTCGACCACGAAGACTGCTCGGCCAGCGTATCCAGCGCCGCGCCGGCCGGTACCGCAGCGGCCAGGCCGGCGGCGTCGCCTTCCTCGCGCAGCGGCGGCAGTGGCGACGGCTTGCGACGACGCAGCAGCCAGGCCGCGCCGGCCGCCAGCAACAGCACCGGCAGACCCAGCCAGTACCACGGCGTTGCCGCATCGCGGGCATCCGGTGCCTGCGCCAGGCGCTGCTGCGCCGCGGCCAGGTCGTTGTCCTTCATCGCGATCAGCGACTGCTGCTGTTCCTTGAGTTTTTCCAGGTCGGCCACCCGCTGCTTCAGCTCGCCGATCTCGGCATCGCGGGTCGCGATGTCCTCGCGTGCCTGGCGCAGTTGTTCGTTGCCCAGCATGTCACCCTCGCTGCCGGCTGCAGTGCCGGTGGTTGTGCCCGCGTGCGCGGCGTCGGAGGCCAGCGCCGGAGCGATTTCAAGTCGTGCCCCAGTGGCCGCAGCCGGGGAAGAAGCCTTCGTGGTTCCCGCCGTGGCGACCGGGGCGACAGTACCCGCCGGTTGCGGCACGGTGCGCGCCTGACGCCACTGTGCGGCATGCTCGCGCACCAGCGCGGCGGCCTCGGCGGCATCGACCGCCGCCAGTGCATCGCTGCCGGGCATGCGCAGCACGGCGCCCTGCCTGAGCAGGTTGACGTTGCCACGGATGAAGGCCTCCGGGTTGGCCCGCAGCAGCGCAATCATTGCGCGGTCGCGGCTGACCTGGTTGCCGCGGGCCACCACGCTGGCGATCTGCGACAAGGTCTGCCCACGCTGGACGGTAACGCTGCCATCGGCTGCCGGTGCGGCAGCGGGTGCAGCCACTGCACGCGGGCGAGCCGGTGCGGGTGCCGGCGTGGTGGCGGTGGACGGCGCAGGCGCGCTCACGCTCTCCGCGGCGGCGGGCGCCGGGGCGGCCTCACGGGCGATGGTGTTGGAGAGCGTACCTGCGGGTGCAACGATTTCCGGCTCGGCCACGGCCAGTGCGCTGGACGGTGCATCGACCAGCGCCGAGTACTCGCGCACCAGGCGGCCCTGGCCCCAGTCCGCCTCGATCAGGAAGCTCAGCGACGGGGTCTCGACCGGCGTCTGCGAGGTCACCCGCACCACTGCCCTGCCCTGCGCATTGCGGGTCAGTTCGAACTGCAGTTCGCCGACCAGCCCGGTCGGCCGCTGCAGGCCGACGCGCTCGAAGGTGACCGGTGAGGCCAACGCGACACGCAGGTTCTCCAGCTCGGACGGATCGGCCGAGACCACCGGGATTTCGGCCAGCAGGGGCTGGCCCGGCTTGGACAGGACACGGATGTCGCCCAAGCCCAGGGCAAGCGCCGAACTGCTGGCCAGGGCCAGCAGCGCGGTGGAAAGATAGAGGAGGGGGCGCTTTGCGCCCCTGGCCCGTTTATTCATGGCGACACTATAAAGCGTGCGGACCGCGGTCCGCACCCACCGATAGGGACCTTCGGTAGTGCCGGCCGCTGGCCGGCAGACACGCACGTGCCATCACGGCAATGCCGGCCAGCGGCCGGCACTACCGGTGAGGCAACCGCTGTGATCAGCGCTGCTCGGCGGCGACCAGCTCGGCCAGCTGCACGGCATTCAGGGCGGCGCCCTTGCGCACGTTGTCCGATACGATCCACAGGTTCAGGCCGCGCGGGTGCGACAGGTCCTCACGGATGCGGCCGACGTACACCGCGTCGGTGCCCGAGGCGTGGGTGACCGGGGTCGGGTAGCCACCGGCCTCGTGACGGTCCACCACTTCGATGCCCGGCGACTGCTCCAGCAGCGCACGTGCTTCGGCCACGGTGACCTTGTCGCGGGTTTCGATCGCCACCGACTCGGAATGGCCGTAGAACACCGGCACGCGCACTGCGGTCGGGTTCACCAGGATGCTGTCGTCGCCGAGGATCTTGCGGGTCTCCCAGATCAGCTTCATTTCTTCCTTGGTGAAGCCGTTGTCCTGGAAGTCGTCGATGTGCGGGATCAGGTTGAAGGCGATCTGCACCGGGAAGCGCTGCGGATCGATCTCCTGGAAGCTCAGCAGCTGGCCGGTCTGCTTGCCCAGCTCCTCGGTGGCCGAACGACCACCGCCGGACACCGACTGGTAGGTGGAGACGTTGATGCGCTCGATGCCGTACTTGCGGTGCAGCGGCGCCAGCGCCACCAGCATCTGCATGGTCGAGCAGTTCGGATTGGCGATGATGCCGCGCGGACGGTTGGCGACCTGTTCCGGGTTGACTTCGGACACCACCAGCGGCACGTCATCGTCGTAACGGAAGGCCGAGGAGTTGTCGATCACCACCGCACCTGCGGCGGCGAACTTCGGTGCGTATTCCTTGGACACGCTGCCACCGGCCGAGAACAGCGCGATCTCGACGCCGGCCGGATCGAAGGTGGCCAGGTCCTGGACCGTGACCTTCTGGCCGTTGAACTCGATCTCGCCACCGGCCGAACGCTCGGAGGCCAGGACGCTCAGGGTACCGACCGGGAAATCACGCTCGGCCAGGATCGACAACATGGTCTCGCCGACGGCGCCGGTGGCACCGACGACGGCGACGTGGAAACTGCGCTGTGCATTGCTCATGGGGGAACTCTCACGAAAACGGGAATGGGGAAAAACACGCACGACAGCTGGGTTCGGGGAACCTCCTCAAGCGGGGCGCGCGGAGGTTCCCTATCGTTTCCCGGTTTTTTTGCCCAGCGTCACGCGCGCGGCCATCGCCGCGTCAGCGTTGATCGCGCTCGGCATCCGCGACGGGCCGCCGTCCAGGCCGAGCCCGGCAAGCAGATTATCCACGGCCAGCTGTACCATCGCCGTGCGCGTGGCCAGCGAGGCGCTGCCGATATGCGGAGTGAGCACGACGTTGCGCAGCGCCAGCAGTTCCGGGCGTACCGTTGGCTCGCCTTCGTACACATCCAGACCCGCCGCAGCCAGGCGACCGTTGGCCAGCGCATCGGCCAGCGCGATCTCATCGACCAGGCCACCGCGGGCGATATTCACCAGCGTCGCCGACGGCTTCATCTTCGCCAGTGCGGCGGCATCGATCAGATGATGCGAGGCCGGCGTGTACGGCAGCACCAGCAGCAGGTGGTCGGACTGTGCCAGCAGCGTATCCAGGTCCACATAGGTCGCGCCCACTTCCGCCTCGGTCGCCGCCGGCAGCTGCGACCGGTTGTGGTACAGCACCTTCATGCCGAAACCGTGCGCGCCGCGACGGGCGATGCCCTGGCCGATGCGGCCCATGCCAAGGATGCCCAGCGTGCTGCCATGGATATCGGCACCGAGCATGGTCTGGAACGACCACTGCTGCCACTGCCCTTCGCGCAGCCAGCGCTCGGACTCGGTGATGCGGCGCGCGGTGGCCATCAGCAGGGCGAAACCGAGATCGGCGGTGGTTTCGGTCAGGACGTCCGGTGTGTTGCTGGCCAGGATGCCGGCCGCGCTGAGCGCGTCGACGTCCAGGTTGTTGTAGCCCACCCCGACATTGGCGATCACCTGCAGCTGCGCGGCGCCGGCCACCTGGGCCGCACCGATGCGCTCGTTGAGCGTGATGATCGCGCCGTCGGCGCTGGCCAGTTGTCCGGCGATCTGGTCCGGCGCCCAGGCGGTGACGGTGTCGGTGCTGCGCAGCTGCACGCGATCGCGCAGCGGCGCGATGGCCGCGTCGATCAGCGGCTGGCTCACCCACACGGTCGGCCGCGTGTCAGCCATCGATCTGCCCGGGAATGCGCGGGGTGATCGTGCCCACATCGCCGCACTGCGCGCGGTGGCGCAGCGCCTGGTCCATCAGCACCATCGCTACCATCGCCTCGGCGATCGGGGTGGCGCGGATGCCGACGCAGGGGTCGTGGCGGCCGGTGGTGACCACCTCGACCACGTTGCCGGACGTATCCAGCGACGGGCCCGGCAGGCGCAGGCTGGAGGTCGGCTTCAACGCGATCGAGGCGACCACCGGCTGGCCGGTGGAAATGCCACCGAGGATGCCACCCGCGTGATTGCTGGCGAAGCCCTGCGGGGTCAGCAGGTCGCGGTGTTCGGTGCCCTTCTGCGCGGCGCTGGCGAAACCGTCGCCGATCTCCACGCCCTTCACCGCGTTGATGCTCATCAGCGCGGCAGCCAGTTCACCGTCGAGTTTGCCGTAGATCGGCTCACCCCAGCCCGGCGGCACATTGTCGGCGACCACGTCCACGCGCGCGCCGACCGAATCTCCGGACTTGCGCAGCGCGTCCATGTACGCCTCCAGTTCGGGCACCTGTGCAGCGTGCGGCCAGAAGAACGGGTTGTCTTCCACCGCCGACCAGTCGAAACCGGCCGGGGTGATGTCGCCCAGCTGCGACAGGTAGCCACGCACGGTGACGCCGAAGCGCTCGGCCAGCCACTTCTTGGCGACCACGCCAGCGGCCACGCGCATGGTGGTCTCGCGTGCCGAGGAACGGCCGCCACCGCGCGGGTCGCGGATGCCGTACTTGTGCCAGTAGCTGTAGTCGGCATGGCCCGGCCGGAACTGCTGGCCGATGTTGGCGTAATCCTTGCTGCGCTGGTCGGTGTTGCGGATCAGCAGCGCGATCGGGGTGCCGGTGGTCAGGCCCTCGTACACGCCGGACAGGATCTCGACCTCGTCGGCCTCGCGCCGCGCCGAAGTATGCCGGCTCTTGCCGGTGGCGCGGCGCTGCAGGTCGTGGGCGAATTCGGCCGCGTCCAGCGCCAGCCCCGGCGGGCAGCCATCGATCACGCAGCCGATGGCCGGCCCGTGCGACTCGCCGAACGTGGTGACGGTGAACAGCTTGCCGAACGAATTGGAGCTCACGGGCGCTGCGCCGCCAGTTCGGTGATGCGTGCGCTGTGGGCGATCAGCTCGCGGCATTCAACCGCGAAGATACCCATCTGGCCGACCTTGAATTCGATCCAGGCGAAATCGACTTCCGGCAGCAGCTTGACCAGATGCTGCTCGGACTCGCCCACTTCACAGATCAGCAGGCCGTCCTCGCTCAGGTGCAGCGGGGCATCGCGCAGGATCTTCAGCACCAGGTCCAGGCCGTCGTCGCCGGCACGCAGGCCCATCTCCGGCTCGTAGGAGTATTCCTGCGGCAGGGCATCGGTCTCGTCGTTGGTGACGTATGGCGGATTGGTGACGATCAGGTCGTAGTGGCGGCCGGACAGGCCGTTGAACAGGTCCGACTTGATCAGGGTGACGTTGTGCGCCTGCAGGCGCTCCTTGTTTTCTTCGGCCAGCGACAGTGCATCGTCGCTCAGGTCGACGCCGTCCACCTGCCAGTTCGGGTAGTAGTGGCCCATGGCGATGGCGATGCAGCCCGAACCGGTGCACAGATCCAGTGCACGGTACACGTCGCGGCCGGCCAGCCACGGCTCGAAGCCGCATTCGATCAGTTCGGCGATCGGCGAGCGCGGTACCAGGGCGCGCTTGTCGCTCTTGAAGCTCAATCCTGCAAACCAGGCCTCACCGGTCAGGTAGGCGGCCGGGATGCGTTCATCGATGCGGCGCTGGAACAGCTCAAGCACGCGCAGCTTTTCGGCCTGCAGCAGGCGCGCCTGGCCGTAGGCCGGGCCGAGGTCGTGCGGCAGGTGCAGGCTGTGCAGCACCAGCTGGGTGGCCTCGTCCAGCGCGTTATCGTAGCTGTGCCCGAAGGTCAGCCCGGCTTCGTTGAAACGGCTGGTGCCGTAGCGGATCAGATCGATGATCGTGTGGAGTTCGGCGGCCGTTTCAGCGGTCATGGCGGTACTGCGGGCAAAGTGGCCCCCGATTATAGGGGCTGGCGCCCGTGGCGGCATCCGTTGCGGCGGAAACGATTCGGGCCACAGCCGGTATGATGGGGGCCACTTCGCGCGGGAGCCCCCATGTTCAATCGCAACGCCGGCATCATCCTGCTGATCGCCCTGGCGGCGGGTCTCGGCCTGCTGGCCGCCCAGCAGGTGTTCGCGCCGAAGCCGCCGGCCAATGCCCCGGCCACCGAAGCGATCACGCTGTACCCGCAGCCGCGCGAACTGCCTGACTTCAACCTGGCCCAGTCCGACGGCACCCGCCTGATCCCGGGCGAACTGAAGGGCCACTGGACCCTGGTGTTCCTGGGCTTCACCTTCTGCCCGGACGTCTGCCCGACCACGCTGGCCGCGCTGGCCGGCGCGCAGAACCAGTGGGAAGCCCTGCCCGACAGCCTGCGCCCACGCGTGCTGTTCATCTCGGTCGACCCCGACCGCGACAGCGCCACCCGGCTGGGCGAGTACGTGCACGGCTTCCACAAGGACACCCTGGCCGCCACCGCTGACGTTCCCTCGCTGGAGCGCTTCGCCACCTCGTTGGGCTTCGTGTTCCAGAAGGTGCCGGGCAAGCATTTCGACGAGAACCCCGAGGATTACACGGTCGAGCATTCGGCCAGCCTGGCCGTGCTCGACCCGCAGGGCCGCCTCGCCGGCCTGGTACGCCCCCCGTTCAACGCGCCGGCGATCGCCCGCGACCTGCAGAAGCTGACCGAGAAAACCGCCCCATGAGCCTCACCACCGCCCTGACGTATGCCCTGCCCCACCGCCTGCTGTCCTCGATGGCGCGTTCGCTGGCGTACTCGGACGATCCGCGCGTGTCGCGCTGGCTGATCGACACGGTCACCCGCAAGTTCAACGTCAACCTGGACGAAGCGGCCAACCCGGACCCGCGCAGCTATGCGACCTTCAACCAGTTCTTCACCCGTGCGCTGAAGCCGGGCGCACGCGTGGCCGATGCCGATCCGCGCAGCCTGGTGATGCCGGCCGACGGCCGCATCAGCCAGCTCGGCAGGATCGAGGCCGGCCGCATTTTCCAGGCCAAGGGCCAGTCGTTCACCGCCGCCGAACTGCTGGGCGGCGCCGAGGATGCCAAGCCGTACAACGACGGCCTGTACGCCACCGTGTACCTGTCCCCGCGCGACTACCACCGCGTGCACATGCCCTGGACCGGCACCCTGCGTGAAACCGTGCACGTGCCGGGGCGCCTGTTCAGTGTCGGCCCGGCGGCCGTCAACGGCGTACCGCGCCTGTTCGCACGCAACGAACGCCTGGTCTGCCATTTCGATACCAGCTTCGGCCCGATGGTCAGCGTGATGGTCGGTGCACTGCTGGTGTCCGGCGTGGAAACCGTGTGGAGCGGCGAGGAGATTCCGCACTACGGCGACCGCATCACCCGCAAGGACTACCGCGGCCAGGGCATCAGGCTGGAGCGTTTCGCCGAGATGGCACGCTTCAACTACGGCTCGACCGTGATCGTGCTGCTGCCGCCGGGCGTGGCCGAATTCGCCCCGCAGTTGGGCGCCGAAAGCCCGGTACAGCTGGGCCAGGCCCTGGCGAAGCTGCGCTGATAAAAAGGGGACGGAGGGGATTAAGTCGTTTATGCATAAACGACTTAATCCCCTCCGTCCCCTTTTCCACAACGGGATGCCGGCCAGCGGCCGGCACTACCGGTACGCGCGTTACTGCAGGGCCGGGGCCGGGCCGACGTCCATGCCGTCGTAGTCTTCCACGCCCTTCTCCGCGGCCAGCGCTGCGAATTCCTGGTTGCGACGGTCCAGCGAGGCTTCGTCGTGGATCTCCACGCGCTCCACATGCAGCACGTGGAACGGCGCGTCACCCTCTTCCGGATCTTGTTCGAACAATTCCACGAAGGTGTAGCCCTGCGCCTGCAGGTGCTCTGCCAGTGCCTGCAACGGCTCAGCAGTGGAGTGCACGAAGAAGTACCCCCACAGCAACGGGCCGTTGATGTCCCAGTCGGTGTTTTCGCGGAGGTTGGCGAACAGGTTGCGGGTGTCTTCGAGATCCATGCGGGTTCCAGGGGTCGGGGGAATTACTTGTCGCAGCCCTGCAGCTTCAGCGTCTGGCCGTGGCGCAGGCTGTAGGCCGGGGCCTTCAGGCCGTTGGCGCGGGCCAGGGTCGGCACGTCGCACTGGAACTTCGCCGCGATGGCGCCCAGGGTCTCGCCCTTGCCCACCTTGTGGCTGCGCACCGGCTTCGGGCGCGCGGCCGGCGCCGGGCGAGGCGTCGCCACCGCCGCCACCGGCGTGGTCGGCACACTGGTGGAGGCCGCAGCGTCGGCCACCGGCACCACGCCGCCCACGGCGACGCTGCCGGTGTAGCTGGCCGCGGTCGGGCGCTTGATCGCCGCGTTCAGATCGGCGGTGATCAGGGTGCGGGCCAGGTCGGCACGCGGGCCACTGACGCAGTTGCGCTGGTACAGCCCGGCGATGCGGGTGGTGGCGTTGATCAGGGTGCCGGCCGGAATCCAGCCATCGGCTTCATAGCGCGGGTTGAGGTTGCGCAGCGCGCGCATGTAGCCATCACGGGTGCCGTGGCTGCCCAGGCAGATGGTCAGTTCATAGATGGTGGTGGACTTGGCCAGGCGCAGCGTGGCCGGCTGCGCGCTGATCTTCGGGAACTCCACGCCATACTGCTGCGGGTGCAGGAAGATCCAGGCCGCGGCAATCACCATCGGCACATAGTCCTTGGTCTCGCCCGGGAACTGGTTGTAGACACTGTCGGTCCAGAAGCTCTGGCCGGCGCTCTGCTTGAACACGCGTGCGGCACGGCCTTCGCCACCGTTGTAGGCGGCCACCGACATTTCCACGTTGTTGTTCAGTTCGCGCAGACGTTCGTTGAGGTAGCTGGCGCTGGCCTCGGCGGCGCTGCGCGCATCGAAGCGCGTGTCGAAGCCGGTGCCATCCGGGCCGAGGCCGAAGCGACGGCCAGTGGCCGGCATGAACTGCATCAGGCCGGCGGCGCCGGCACGCGAGGAGGCGTGCACGCGGCCGTTGGATTCCTTGGCCATGATGCCGAACAGCAGCGCCTCGGGCAGGCCACGCTTCTCCCACTCCGGCCACATCACCGCGCGCAGGTTCTGGTAGTTCTCGTAGCTGGTCAGCAGCGCAGGACGCATGTCGGTCAGCCAGCGACGGATGCCGGCCTGCACCGCCGGGTTGTACTCGACCATGCTGTCGAAGGCGTGCCGCTTGTCGTTCAGCAGCGCGGCAGCGCGCGCGGCCTCGGGCACATCCGCGGTCAGCGGGCCGATGTGATCCGGGTCGGCTTCCAGGCGGTCACCCCCCTCGTCGGCCACGTCATCGCTGGCAGCCGCATCGGCGTCGTGCTTGAGCAGGCGCTTGTAGCTGGCCAGCAGGGTGCCCATCTGGCAGCCCTTCTGCTTCACGCAGTCGTTGAGGACATCTTCCATGTCCTCCAGCGCGGCGTCGGCCTCGTTGCTGCCCTTGGGGTCGGCATTGGCGACCAGCAGCAGGGCGTCGCTGTAGCGCTTTTCGGCGACGGTCATGCGCTGCTGCAGCGCATCCACCTTCACCTTGTCCCGGGCCGAAACCCGCTGCGCATGGGCGTCGGGCGCCAGGGAAACCAGGCCGGCCAGGGCCAGCAGCGGCCAACCGCGGGAAATCAGGACAGGAACGGGCATTGATGGCACTGTGTGCGAAACAGGCAGGCAGAGTAGCGGCGCCGCCAAGGTCCGGGCAAGCCGACCTTCGGACCGTCACTGCCGGCGGTTAACATTGGGCTATTCATCACAAGGGCTGGACCATGGATCCGATTCTGCTCGGCAAAGGCATTACCGACGATATTGCCGTCACCCTGCTGCCGAAACTCGGCAACCGCCACGGCCTGGTGGCCGGCGCCACCGGTACCGGCAAGACCGTGACCCTGATGACGCTGGCCGAGGGCTTCTCGCGACTGGGCGTGCCGGTGTTCCTGGCCGATGTGAAGGGCGATGTCTCCGGCCTGGCCGTGCCCGGCAGCGGCGCCGAGAACCTGCTGCAGCGTGCCGCCGAGATCGGCGTGGCCGACTATGCGCCGGCCGCCAGCCCCGCCATCTTCTGGGACCTGTACGGCAAGCTCGGCCATCCGGTGCGCACCACGGTCAGCGAAATGGGCCCGACCCTGCTGGCGCGCATCCTCGAGTTGAACGACACCCAGTCCGGCGTGCTCGACATCGTGTTCAAGCTGGCCGACGACCGCGGCCTGCTGCTGCTGGACATGGACGACCTGCGCGCCCTGCTCGGCCTCGTCGCCGAGGAGCGCAAGGACATCTCCACCGAGTACGGCCTGGTCAGCGCGCAGTCGATCGCCGCGATCCAGCGTTCGGTGCTGCGCCTGGCGCAGGACGGTGGCGAGCACTTCTTCGGCGAACCTGCGCTGGAGCTGGCCGACATCATGCGCGTCAACCACGACGGCCGCGGCATGATCGGCATCCTCGCCGCCGACCAGCTGGTACTCAAGCCCAAGCTGTACTCCACCTTCCTGCTGTGGCTGCTGTCGGAGCTGTTCGAGCAGCTGCCGGAAGTGGGCGACCTGGACAAGCCGAAGCTGGTCTTCATCTTCGACGAGGCACACCTGCTGTTCGACGATGCGCCGCCATCGCTGGTGCAGCGCATCGAGCAGGTGGTGCGCCTGATCCGCTCCAAGGGCGTGGGCGTGTATTTCTGCTCGCAGTTCCCCGACGACGTGCCAGGCAACATCCTCGGCCAGCTCGGCAACCGCGTGCAGCACGCACTGCGCGCGTTCACCCCGCGCGACCAGAAGGCGGTGAAGACCGCGGCCGAAACCTTCGTGCCGAACCCGAAGCTGGACGTGGCCAAGGTACTGAGCCAGCTCGGCACTGGTGAGGCCCTGGTCTCCACGCTGCAGGACAAGGGCATCCCGATGCCGGTGCAGCAGACCATGATCGCGCCGCCACGCTGCCGGATGGGGCCGATCACCGAAGCCGAACGCGCCCAGGTGCGTGCCGGCAGCCCGGTCGGCAGTCGCTACGACACCGCGATCAACCGCGAATCGGCCGCCGAACTGCTGGCCCAGCGTGCACAGAAGACTGTCGAACAGGCGCAGGCGCCGGCCGCGCGCAGCCGCGAGCAGGACGAAGCGCAGGAAGGCGGTTTCGGCCAGGCGATCAAGGATGCGATCTTCGGCACCAAGCGCCGCCAGGGCATGATCGAGACGATGGCCAAGCAGACCACGCGCACCGTCGGCACCAAGCTGGGCAACCAGATCGTGCGCGGCATCCTGGGTGGCATCTTCGGCGGAAAGCGTTGATCTGCCACGGCCGGGGTCAGAGCCCTTTCCGCTGGAAAGGGATCTGACCCCAGGGTCGGATCCCCCCCGCCAGGGAGGGCTCCGACCCCGCTCCCCGTTCGTCATCCAGAAAAGAAGTCGTATTGCATGTCGCGTTGGCGTCCCCCCGCAGAAAAAAGCACGGCCCTGATCACCGCCTCCGGGCATGCCCGGCTGAAGGCCGAACTGGATGAGCTGTGGCGCGTGCGCCGCCCGGAGGTGGTGAAGGCACTGGCCGCGGCCGCCGCGGAAGGTGACCGCTCCGAGAACGCTGAATACACCTATCGCAAGAAGCAGCTGGGCGAGATCGACCGTCGCGTGCGCTACCTGACCAAGCGGCTGGAATCACTGCGCGTGGTCGACACCACGCCGACCGACCCGCTGGCGGTGTTCTTCGGCGCATGGGTGGAACTGGAGAATGTGGACAGTGGCGAGACCAGCCGCTATCGCATTGTCGGGCCGGATGAGACCGATGCCGGGCTGGGCTGGATCAGCATCGATTCGCCGTTGGCGCGGGCGCTGCTGAAGAAGCGACTGGATGATGAATTCTCGGTGGAGCTGCCCGGCGGGCAATTCACCTTTGCGGTGATCGGGGTGGAGTACGCGCCGTTGTAGAGTCGAGTCATGCCCGACCTCGCTGCCGTTGTAGAGCCGAGCCCATGCTCGGCTGATGGGCAAACGCAGCCGAGCATGGACTCGGCTCTACAACGGCGGCGGATATGTGCGCCCTGCGCGCAACGGGCGGAAATACCCGGCATTGCGATAGAAGGCGGAATCCTGCACGCCGTGCCAGCCAGGAATACCGGCCAACGGCAGGGGCCGCAGCTGTAGCGGATCGGTCACTGCCCTGCCTTCGGCAATGGCCGCAGTCACCGCGTCAACGCAGGCAGCATCGGCATCACCCTGCACCACCACGCACTTGCCCACCAGCAATCGCCCCGGCAGCAGTGCCTGTTCCATCAACGCGTGCCCGAATACCGTGGCAATGGCGATGTCACCGCTCTGCCAGCGCGTTGGCTCGAACAACGCAGGCCAGTCATGCCCATCCCACGCGCGCAGCAACGTGACATCCCCCACACGCACGATCACGCCGGTTTCGTCGAACTGGGTCAAGGCGGCCTGCGCGCGGTTGCGCTGGCCGGGTGGCATGGCTTCGATATGCCGGCACTGCTGCACGTTGAGTGCCCGCTTGAGCTGCGGGTGGGAGGCCCACACCAGCGCGTTGAACAGGTCGTGCCAGTTGTCGGCACGGGTGGCGATGCGCCCCTGCGCGATGCGGGCCTCGTAGTGCAGGCCATCGGCCAGCAACGCGGCATCCTGTTCGACCAGCTGCCAACCCGGCAGGGACAGGCGTGCGTCAAGCGCCGCGATGGACGGCCAATGGGGGCCATCCAGCAGATCACGGAAATCCTGCAGGCCGGCAAACAGCGGCTGAGCGAACACCTGCGGATCGATCGCCGCACGTGGCGGCGGTACGAAGCGCCGGACGCCGCCCCCGTCACTGGCGGCGGTCGTCGCTGCGGTCACAGCATCTTGAGGTCGAATGCCGGGCGGGTAGCGGCGGGCAGCGCGTCACCGTACAGGTCGTGCTCGTCGCTCTCGGTGATTTCCACGTCGACGAAGTCGCCCACGCGCAGCGGCACCTGGTCGGCGTTCTGGATATGCACCAGTCCGTCGATCTCCGGCGCATCGGCCCTGGAACGGGCCACGGCGATATCGCCTTCGATGGCGTCGACCAGGCACTGCTGCACGGTGCCGATCTTGGCCTCCAAGCGTGCGGCGGAGATCTGCGCCTGCTTCTCCATGAAGCGGGCCAGACGCTCCTGCTTCACTTCCTCCGGCACAGCATCGGGCAGATCGTTGGCGGTGGCCCCCTCGACCGGCGAATAGGCGAACGCGCCCACGCGATCCAGCTGCGCTTCGTCGAGGAACGACAGCAGTTCTTCGAACTCGGACTCGGTCTCGCCCGGGAAGCCGACGATGAAGGTCGAACGCACGGTGATGTCCGGCGCGATACGGCGCCAGTTCTGCACGCGCTCCAGGGTCTTCTCGACCGCACCGGGGCGCTTCATCAGGCGCAGGATGCGCGGACTCGCATGCTGGAACGGGATGTCCAGGTACGGCAGGATGCGGTTCTCGGCCATCAGCGGCACCACTTCGTCCACGTGCGGATACGGGTAGACGTAGTGCATGCGCACCCACGCATCCAGCTCGGACAGGCCTTCGCACAGCGCCTTCAGGCGGGTCTGGTAGGCCTTGTTGCGCCACATCTTCTCGGCGTATTTCACGTCCACGCCGTAGGCCGAGGTGTCCTGCGACACCACCAGCAGTTCGCGCACGCCACCACGCACCAGGCGCTCGGCTTCGCGCAGCACCTCATCCACCGGGCGCGAGACCAGCTTGCCGCGCATCGACGGAATGATGCAGAAGCTGCACGTGTGGTTGCAGCCTTCGGAAATCTTCAGGTAGGCGTAATGGCGCGGGGTCAGCTTGATGCCGTAGTCGGGCACCAGATCCACGAACGGATCGTGCTTGGGCGGCAGTGCTTCATGCACCGCTTCCATCACGCTCTGGTAATCCTGCGGGCCGGACACCGCCAGCACGTTGGGGTACGCCTCGCGGATCTGCTCAGGGCGCTTGCCCAGGCAGCCGGTGACGATGACCTTGCCGTTCTGGTTCATCGCCTCGCCAATGGCATCCAGCGACTCGGTCACCGCCGAATCGATGAAGCCACAGGTGTTGACCACCACCACGTCGGCCGAATCGTAGGACGGGACGATGTCGTAGCCTTCCGAGCGGAGCTGGGTGAGGATGCGCTCGGAATCGACGAGGGCCTTCGGGCAGCCAAGGCTGACGAAGCCGACTTTGGGGTTCAGCTGGGACATGGAATCGCGGGACTCTGGGGGCCTGGGCCCCTGCCGGCATGGCAGGGGTTCCTGGGGGCCGGGGCCTGAAAGGGCGCCAGTATACCGGGCTTCGGGCCAGCGCCCTGAATCGCCGCTGCCGCCTGCGGCGCCTGGCCCGTGAAGGGTCAGTACCCGGTCATATCCAGCACCACTGCAACCGCCCGGTCTCAGCCAGCGGCTGCTTCAATGGGCAGCGCTTCTTCCACCTCGATCGCCTCGAACCGGTACAGTGCCCCGAACTTCAAGGCATACGCATCCAGCGGCGATACCGGGATCACCATCTGCGGAAGAAGGTTCTCGCCCTCCGGCCGGAAATGCAGATTGACCACCCCCGACTGCTCCACTGCGCGGGTCAGCAGGACAAGACGTGCGTTGAACTTCATGTTGGATCTCCAAAAAAAGGGCCGCATCCACCGGCGGCCCGAACGGTTTTCATGCAGGGCACCCACCGCGACGGGCAGGTGCACGGGTCACCACACGCCCATGCGCACGCGCAGGCGTCCGGCTTCGTCATAGACCCGCCAGTTGCCATCGCTGTACTCGGTACGACGCCCGCCACCGGGGGCACTGACACTGAACGCGTCGGCCACCACATCGAAACGCGAGACCTGGCCGCTGGACGCCAGTTGAACGCCCCCTACCCGGCCATCTGCACGGACGTTGACCGACCACTGCGCAGAAGACTCGGTGCCTCCGGCCGACCAGGTGGGCGGGGCGGTTGCTGCCGCGTCCACCTGGCTGAGCATCGGGCGGAACATCCAGAAATAGGGCGTGTTTCCACCGGTGCCGATCACGATCACGCGAAAGCGAGCGAAGGTCGCCGTGGCGGGCGCCTTGGTGATCAGGAACGTGCGCGTCAAGCGGTCGAGCGTGATCGGGGTTCCGGTATCGCTCCTCACGCCCGGGCTGTGCACCAGCCCCAGGTGATTGCCGGCCGCATCGAAGAACGTCATCTCCAGCTTGGCTTCCACGCGATGGGTATTGATCCAGGCGGACGCGCAATAGGTCTTGCCGCCTTCGATGGCGATGTCGTACTCGGTTCCCCACCATGCCATTTCGCCTGCTGCGACGACGCCGGGCGTCACCGCGCCCAGCCCGAAGATCCCCTGCGGATGCCAGTTGTCATCGCCGGTGGGGTTGCCCAGTTCGGTCCACCGCCCGTTCGGATTACTGCCCCAGCCCCACCCCGAGCGCTGCCAGAAGGGGAACGTGGTGTTCATCAGCAGGTTGCCACCGGCGCCCAGATTCTTGACCTGCGCCTGCATGCTGGTGACCACGGCTGCATCCGCCTTGCCACCCAGTGAGGCCTGCACGCCATCGATCCGCCCGGACAGCGCAGTCAGTTGCGTACCCTGCTGGCTGACCTGGCTGTTCAGCTGCGAGAAGCCGCTGGCCGATACATCGCCCACCTGGGTCTTGAGCTGGGTCAGGTCACGCGCGGTGGTGTCCAGCTTGGTGCCCTGCTGGCTTACCGAGGTGCTCAGCCCCGTGATGGCCGAGGCATTGGCATCGTTGGCCACCTGGTCGGTGATGTCATAGACCTGGACGCTGTCCACCCGCACCTGACCGTTGTCGGGATGAACATAGAGGTTCAAGCGCCAGGCATCGATGCCGCTGTTGAAGGCATCGAAGTCGAACGATCGGGTCTCGAACGCCTCCACCGCGAACACGGCACGCAGATCCTGGTAGGACTGCTGGCCTGCCGCATTCTTGCGATACATCCGCACCAGCAGATTGTTGGCGCCGCCAGCACCGCAGGCGCGGACGATCACCCGCAGGCGGCGCGCGCCGTTGATCGGCACCCATTTGCCACCGTTGGCCTGCAGGGTCGGATTCACGTTCGTGTAGCGGTTGAGCAGCACACCTGGGCGTCCGTCGCCGTTGACCGTACTCCACACCGCCCCATTGGCCGCCGCCGATGCCGTCCACCCCGCCAGCCCTTCGGCGAAGTCGGGATTGGGCAGCAGGCCGCTTCCGGTGTTGAGCACGCCCTTCAGCCCGCTGGACAGGTCGGTGAGCTGCTGCGCCTGCGCGTCGACCTTCGTGCCCTGCTGATCGACTTTGGTGGTCAGCGCGGTCACCGCGGTGGCCGTGGCAGCGGCGCTCTGCTGCGCGGCGTAGGCGTCGGTGACATCGATCATGCGGATGTCGTCCACCTGCACGCGCACGCCCACTTCGCGCGCACCACTTCCTCCCGGAATGCTGACCAGCATCCGCCACTTCGCCGCAGACGCGGCGGTGTCCAGGTAACCGCTGACCTTGGTCCAGCCATCCTTGCGCAGCGAGGCCAGTGCGTAAGCCTGCAAGGGCCAGGAATTCTCCGCGTTGGCTTCGTTGGTGGTCTGCCAGCCCACCCGGATGGAACCACCGGTCGGCTGGATACTGTCCGGATGCAGGCGGGCGTAGTACTCCACATAGATGCGGCGATTGCCGGTGATGGGGGTCCACTGCCCGAGGTACAGGTCCGCATTGGTGTTCGGGCTGGTGTTGGCCGCAACGTTCACGTCCAGACCGCGCTCACCGGTCCGGCGAGCATCGGCGCGGACGGTGTAGATCGTGCCCGCCGCACTGCCCAGCAGCTGGCCATCCTGGAACGTTTCGAACGCACCCAGCGGGAACAGGCTGTCGCTGCCATTGAGGACCGACTGCACGTCCGACTGCAGCTTGAGCACACTGGACGCACTGCTGGTGACACGATCGCCCAGCTGCACCACGTCGCTGCGCAGGTTGGCGATGGCCGTCGCGTTGCCGGCGATGTCCTGCGCATCGGTGATGTCGTAGAACTCGATCCGGTCGAACAGCACCTTGCCGCCGGCGTTGGTCAGATGCACCTGCGGCATGATCTCGTTGCGATCCTGCGCAGCAGACCATTCGGCCGTGTAGGTTTTCCAGGACGCATCGGACAGGTTCAGCGTCACGTCGGCGTGGCTTTCGCCTGTACCCGTGGTTCGCACGCGCAACCGGCAGACCAGGGTCGCCGTCGCATCGTCGAAGGCGCGGGCGACCATCACCAGGCGGTACCGCCGCGACCTGCCGGCAACAACGGGCAGCCACCGCGCGTCATTGGCCGTGATGGCCGGATTCTGCCCGGCCTGCGGCCCATGCGTCATCAGCAACGCATCACCACTCTGGCCCGATGCCTTCACCCACTCCACGGTGTTGGCCGACACGGTACGGGTCAGCGTCCACCAGGCGGCACTGCCAGCAAAGTTACTGTTGCGCAGCACGTTGTCGCTGCTGGTCACCGAGGTGTCGACCCGCGCGGCCAGGCTGGTCAGGCTGTCGGCGGCGGACACCAGGTCGGTACCGAGCTTGCTGACGTCGGTGCGCAGCCCGGTCAATGCGTCCGCATTGCTCCGCGCCGTACGATCGAGCATCGACGAATCCTGCGATCCGGTCGGCACGCCATTGAGCACGGTGACGGTCATTTCCACCCACATGCCAGTACGGCCGGTCTCCGGCAAGGGCGACAGGATCTGCCTGCCACCGCCGGCACCACTCCTGCGCCGCCCGATCATCACCAGCATCCGCGACCCCGACAGGGCCGCCAGGTTTTCCTGTGACAGGCCCGCGTCCAGCAGGCGGGTGCGCAGGCCACTGGTGTCGCTGTTGCTGGCACTACTGATCGCCCCCACTGCATCGGACGTATAGGCAATGAAGTACTGGTTGTCCTTCAGCGTCTGGTCGTACCAGGTGTTGAAGCGGGCCGACTCGCTCTGCAGATTGCCATGGGTATCGAACACCGCCGTATCGGTGATGCTGTTGTCCGCATTGATGATGCCCACCCGCAGCCCCCGGTTGGCGCCCATGCCCGGCACGGTGCTGCCATTGGCACGGTACACACCCGATGCACGGGGGCCACCGGTGGGCCAGGCGAGGATATGTGCGTTGGCGATGATGTTGTAGGCCACCATGTTGCCGATGCCCGAGGCCAGCCGGGTGACGTCCTCGGCGGCACTGCTCAGCTTGCCATCGATCTGTTCCACCCTGGTCGACAGGCCACTGACCGCCGCAGCGTTCGCGTCGACATCGGTCACATCCTCCACCCACAAATCGTCCAGCCACAACGTGCCGGCCGTGCCATTGCGATTGATCGTGACCTTGATGCCCTGCACCGTGCCGGTAGGCGGCAACGTCACGACGGTCTCGGTCTTGACCCAGTCCGCCGATTTCGGGAACGACTGCGTGGCGCCGCCCATCAGGTTGCCGTTGTGGTCGGCGACGCGCAGCTTGGTATTGTCGGCGGTGCCGTCGAAGTCCTCGCTGGTCCGCGTCCAGCACGACACTCGATAGCGACGGCCGGCGGTCAGGGTGATGACGCGCCCCTCATTGACCGCGGCGCTGACCACCGTATTGTTTCCGCCCGCATAGGGCTCCGCCTTCCAGCACAGGCTGTTGCCGCGGCCCTCGCGCACCACCGATGCTGCGGTGGTGTTGAAGAACGTCCAGCCGGTGCCAGCGCCCAGGTTGAAGTCGCCATTGAGCGCGAGGTTGCTGCCCGCGCCCATCACCGCTTCCATGCGACTCTTCAGCTGCACCAGGTCCTGGCTGCTGCTGGTAACCCGGCCATCGAGCTGCCCGACTTCGGTCTTCAACGCATTGAAGGCGCTGGATCCGATCTTGTCCCCCATCGTGGCATCGAGGCTGTCCACGCGCCGCCCCAGCGCGGTGTCAGCGGTCACCATCGCCTGCTGCAGGCTGCTGACACTGGCACCGGTGGCCAGCGCGCCGGTGCCTGCCGGCATCCGTGCCTGGAGTGCCTGGATCGACTGCGCGTTGACCTGGTCGCCACTCAGCCGTGCGGTCTTCTCGGCCGCGATCAGGCCCTGGCTGACCCCTGCCAGGTCACCGCCCTCGTAGCTGCCGCGCAACTGCACGGCCAGCGACTCGCGCCGGCCCGCTTCGCTGCTGTCTGCTGCGACGCGTGCAGTGGCTTCGTCCTGCAGCATGGCCACCGACGCACCCGGCGTCGGGCGACCGATCGCCACCCAGTCCAGCAGGAAGTAGTCGGCATCGGTCTGCGCCTTGGACAGATCCAGGCGGATCTGGTCGACGATGGTCCCGTTCCATGGAATGTTGTCCACGTCCAGCGTCGCGATGCCGTTGCTGTCATAGCTTGGCTCCGCGAACTGCACCATGCGTGCGTTGTCCCACGACTGGCCGGGACCATTCCACAGCAGGCGCCCGTCCCAGGCAGGACTGCCCACCTTGCGGATGCGCAGCTTGACGAAGCGGTGCGCCGCGCCCTGGACATCCTGGCCGCGCGGGCTCGTCACGAAGGCGTCGCTGGCATGGTTGGCCGGGCGCAGCCAGCCCTCCACCAGCGTTGGACTGCCGCCATTCGCGCCCCAACCTTCCACGCTGCTGTCGAAGTACCAGATGCGCTTGCTGTCGAACTGCACGCCACTGCCTGCCGACAGCTGGCTCACCATGCGGGTCAGGTTCTCCACATCCGACCGGCGCTCGCTGGTTTCGCGGGTCACCGCCGTGGTCAGCTCGGTGCGGGTATTCAGATCGCCGGCAGCACGGTCCAGCACTTCGCGCGCCAGGCCATCGGTGTTCGCCTTGAGCGCCTGCGCCTGCTGGTCCAGCCGTTCGGCCTGGCCGGCAAGTCGTTGGGCGCTGGCGGTGATCTGGTCCTGCAGGCGCAGCGATTCGCTACGCAGCGCCTCGGCTGCACGGGTGGCGGCGGCCAGGTCGCTATCGATGCGGGCGTTGATTTCCTTGCCCAGGTCCTGCTTGACCGATTCGACCACACCGCCGATTCCCTCCAGCGTCTGCCCGGTATTGCGCCCCAGCGAGCGTCGCAGGTAGCGGGCACCGACGGACAGCACGCCAGCGGTGTTGCGACTGCGGCACGCAAACGTCCAGCTGCCCGCCTCTGGCAATACGGCTTCGATTGCGGAGGTGAAGAAGCCACCGGCATCGCCCAGCGGGGTCATGTGCTCCCACAGCGGGTTGTCGATACTGCCGGCGGTATAGCGGATTTCCACGCCGGCGAAATCAGCCGACTGCACGGTGTCGCCGGAGAAGCCCCACACATACCGGCGCACGCCACCGCTGAGCTCTTCGATGTCGAACAGATCGACCAGGACCGGCGGCGCATCGGCACCCAGCGTGGTGTACTGGGTGGACACGGCAACGCCGGCACGGCCATCGGGGCTGTACGGACGAACGACCACCGGATAGGTACCCGCTCCGGGAATCGCCCAGCTCGCTGATCGCGTGGTGGTGCGTGCCACTTCCTCCAGCGCGGCATTGCCGTCTGGATCGGACAGGACCCGCGTTTCGCCGGTGGGTCCACTGATATCGAAGCTGGCCTGCAGTTCGGTATGCACGCTGCCACCCCGGCTGACCTGGCGCTCGACCACCTTCAGATTGCTGGCCACCGGCCGGGTCTGCAGCGAGGATTCATTCGACGGCGGCACATACTGCCCGGTCCGCACGTAGTGCCAGAACTCGGGCCCCTCCTGCACCACCTCCACAGCGGCGCCCTTCAGGTCACCTTCCGGGCGGATGCCGGTCACGCGCACGCGGGTACCCGGCGTCTGCTTGAAGTCGTAGATCCAGATCGTGTCGTGTGCAGGATTGCCGTCGTTGTGGCCCGGCAGCGGTGCATCTGCCGGCCACGGATCGGCCAGCACCAGCCTGTCACTTGGCTCAGCGCCCGGAACCACGCGCAGTACGCGGTAGACGCGCTCGCCTGGAATACGCAGGCCGATGAACGCACTGCCCAGCGAAGGTGCCGGGACCGTCTCGTCCAGTTGCAGCGTGGCAACGCCTGCAGCGTCGACGGCGGCATCGATCAGGCGGCCACCGAAGCCCCACTGGGTAAGGTCGTGCTGCAACGCCAGCACCGACAACCGCGAGTAGGCCAGGTGCTCGATGTCGGTGCTGTAGCTGATCGACTTGTATTGATAGACGCTCTGCGCCAGATGCCAACGCGCCAGCATCGCGGCATGGGCTTCGGAGCTGACGCCCTCACCGGTGATCTTGGCCGGATTGAGCATCACCTCCACGCCCGGCGCCGGCACGCGCAGCGTCGCCGCCTTCCAGGTGCGGCGGTCCAGGTAGCTGTACTCGATGCCGTCGGCAGCGTTGGCCAGGGTGTAATCGACCTGGAACTGGCCCTTCTTGATCGTGGCCATGTTGACCACGCCGGACAGGGGCTGCTCATCGGCCGCCCAAGCCACGCCCAGCCGGCCCTTGGCCCAGGTCACCTGGCCGAAGCCGGCCAGCGCGATGGCGTCGAGCACTGCCTGGTGGCTGCGCACCTCGGTCAGCCAGTAGTCGTAGCCCAGCGCGTTGTCCGCGCAGTGCAGCATGAAGGCTTTCAGGCTTTCGATATCGATGCGCCGGTCGGCCATGCCCAGGCCGGCGATGCGCTTGCCGTTCTCATCATGGATGCCACGCGCGTAGGCCAGGATCTGTGCGCCCGGGTTGCTGGTTTCCTCGGTCACCCAGCCGGCCGCTTCACCCTTCCACACCGGAATCGGTCGCGCATGAGCCACGCAGCGGATCTCATCCGGGGTGCCATTGAGCTGGCCGGACGCCTTCATCTGCAGGCCGATGGCAGGAATGCCGGCATGGCTGGCGTCGTCGCGCTGCACGCTGACCAGCGTGGTCCAGGTGAAATTCGCCTGCGCGCCACTGCCATCGGTGTTCTGCCCGGCCACGCGTACGCGCACGTCGTACTGGCCCAGCTCCACGTCGCGGCCGTAGCTGACGCGGCGCGCCTTCTGCGTGCGTCCCACGACGCTGTAATTGCCGAACGACTGCCAGGCATCGGAGCCGACCGGCCGGTACTGGATCTGGATCTGCTCGCGGTTGTCCTTGTCCTTGCCCTTGGACGTGGTATCCCACAGCCGGAACTCGATGTTCACCTGCAGGCGCAGAGAGTCAGCGGAGCTGGTGCGCTCCACCCACGGGCTGGCCACGTGCTTGGCATCGCTGCCGGTATCGAGCAGCTGCGCGCCTTCAATCACATCCGCGTTGCTGTACAGCGGAATCGCTTCGTCGGGCATCTGCGGGAAGCCGCGGAACCAGGTGCGCACGCCTTCGTAGCTGGACAGCGCTGAATCACCGTTCTGCAGGGCCTCCACCCGGCCAACGTTGATGCCCGGGCTGAGGGTCAGGCCGACGTACTGCTCATCGCCCTCGAACCAGGTATAGGGGCGGCTGATCAGGTCCGGAGCGAGGCGCGTGGAACCGAACAGCAGGCCCAGCGGTTCATAGGCGCGCACACGGTTGCGCGGCGCTGCCAGGGAATACGCAGTGTCGGCGACACCGCCACCGCCACCTGCACGGGGAGGCTTCGGGCCCAGCACCTTGTTGATCAGCACGCTGCCGGCAACATAGACCGCCGACGCCAGCGCGGTGCCGTAGGTGGCGCTGAGCCCCGCAACGGCGCCTGCGCCCCACGCGGAACCGGCCACCAGCGTGCCGATGCCGAAGGTGAAATAGGTCAGCGCGATCATCGCCACCAGCGGAATCACCGCCTTGCCCACCACGCTGCGCACTTCGATCAACTGGCCATGGCGCGGTCGCGTGTGCATCCACTGCTCGCGCGGCACCTCCAGCCCGTCAACGCAGACCTGCCATGCGCGGCCATCGAGCCCGTCTACATGGCGCATGAGGAATGCGTACAGGCTTTCACCCGGGCGCAGTTCGACCGGCACGTTGCGCTGGCCATCCAGCAGCACCGGGTGCGGGGTGATGATGAGGCGGCCGTCGACCGCCGGTTGTGGTGTCAGTTCCATGCGTAGTATCCCTCGATCCTCAGCCCAAATCCGGGCAGGTCACGAACGCGGTGCAGCACGCTGCAGCCGTTCGTTTCGTTGCTGTGCAAGACCCAGCCCTCATGAGCCAGGAAAAAGAAAACCCCGGCGTGGCCGGGGTTGTGTTGTCCGCGTTCGATCATCAGTACCAGGTCGCCGTCCTGTGGAGGGCCCTCGCGAGGTACCGCCTGCGCGCGCGACAATGCGCCCAGCTCGGCCGAGCCGCGCCGCCCGCGCGGCCGGCGTCCGGGCAGTGCCACTTCACGGGCGAACAGCGCCCGCTGCACCTGCATCACCAGGTCGGCGCAGTCGCACGCTGCTTCGTCATAGGGGATGCCCACCCATCGCTCGACGTCGACCAGGCGCATCAGAAGATTCCCGGCAGCGTGAACGGATTGGCATGCAGCAGCACGGCCTGCTGGCGCATCAGGAAGTCGACACCACACTGGGCACTGACCGTGCGCGTGTTGACCGACACCTGGGTCATCGGCAGGTCGTACTCGGCCTCGATGGCATCCGGATCGGCGCGATCGGTCAGCATCAACCGAGCGGTCACCATCTCTCCGGGGGCAAGCCCTTCCAGGTCCTCGGTGAGTGCGCGGCCGATGTTGTCGATCACCAGCTGCGCGCGCGGTGCCTGTCCACTGACATCGTCGGGAAGCTGGAAGCCGAACGGTGCGGCAATGAACTCCTTGCCGTTGCTGGTCCAGTTGACGTTGTCGTTGACGATCCGCAACACCTCCGGCATCGACGGCGCCGACACTTCCAACAGCATCAGCGGTCCCTGGGTGTCGGCCAGGCGCTGGCGGCGCTCATGGAAGGAACTCATCGCATGTACTCCAGTACAAGATCGCGCTTGGAGAAGCGGAACCGGGTGTTCAGTGGCACCAGGCGGCCGATGCCCTGCGGGAAGCGGGCGCTGATCGGCTGCCCGGTCCGCGGGTGCTCCATCGTGAACCAGCCGACGCGACCGACATCGTGCAGGTACCACGCTTCGAATGCCTCGGCGTCAGCCGCGGTGCGGAACTGCACCGAGGCGTACACGTTCTTCATCACCCGGCTGTTGAGCGCGCGCATCTTGCTGGGGCCGCGCTCCATCTCGGTCCGCTCTTCCGAAGCGACGATCTCCTCGCCGTAATCCGCAAAGCGTATTTCTGCATATTCTGGCCAACTGCTCATCCCACTGCCTCCGTCCATCCGTATCGGGCCCGTCCAATGGCGCCCAGCTCACCACCGTTGAGGCTGTCGCCCACGATGTCGATCACCAGCCGCCGTACTTCGCTGCCATCGGGCATGCGCTGCCGCTCTTCCCGGGTGTTGACCCGGCTTTCGCCGTAGTTGTTGATTTCCACATTCATCCCACCCTCGCCGGCACGGGCGATCGGTACCTGCACATAACCCCCGCTATCACCACCGGACAGGCCATTGCCGGTTCGCAGCGAAGTGCGCAGGGCGAAGAATGCCGATGGGCCGCCGAGCGCAGCCATGTCTTCCTGGCTGAGCACGCCCTCGCCCTTGTGGACGATGCCGGCCGGCTCGTACTTGCCCCCTGGGCCTGTATAGCCGCCGATGGAAAAACCGGTGATCTTCGGTCCGAACATCTGCCCGATCGAACTGATCAGCCCACTGACCATCTGTTTGGCTGCCACGCGCGCCAGATCGGCGATGATCGAGTCGGCGAGGTCGGAGAAGGACAGCTTTCCGGTCTGGGCAAACTTGACCAGACTGTCTTCCAACCCGCCCAATGCATTACTGAAGACGCCGTGGCTCAACTCGGCGGCATTGGCCGCGGCATCGGCATAGTCCTCGAACGCCCGCATTGCGCCGTTCTTCCAATCGGACTGGTATGCCTTCTTGTTCTCCTGGAACTCTGCCTCGCGTTGCAGTGACTGTTCATGGAATGCATCGAGCTCGGCCAGCCGGGCTCTGTAGCGCTCCGACTCGATGACCTTGCCGTCCTCACCACGCGACTCGTCGTCCAGCGCGCGCTTTCGATTGTCCCGATCCTCATCCAGAGCGGAACGGCGTTGCATGCGATCCACGCTCGCTGCGCCATGGCCGATGCCGAACAGCGCCTGGTCGTTGCCGCGCTGCTGTGCATGCGCCGCCTGCTGGAGTTCCCGCTGCAGCTTCAGCAGATCCTGCTGGGCCTTCTTCGACGCTTCAGCGGCTGCCGCTTCCTTGGCCAGGGCCACCGCGGCGTCCAGCGAGGCCTTCACCCGCAGTTGCTTCTGCTCGCTGAGCTTCTTCTCGGCATGCTCCATCTCGTCAAGGAGGGTGACCTGCAGCTTTTCCGCCTCTGTCATCCCCTCCTTCAGCTTCTGCCGCACCCGGTCCTGGGCGATCTGCTTCTCGATGCGATCCATCAGCCCGGCGTACGCATCAGCCTGCTCGTGCACGCCCCTGACCGACTGCTGGGCGGCCTGCTGCTGTTCGCGGAACTGGGCCTTGCGTTCGATGTCGGCCTTCTTGCGCGCGGCATCCCTGTTGAACTCTGCGCGCTGGGCCGGGTCCATCTTGTCCGGGCCGCCCCTTGCGTTGATCTCCGCGCCGCGTTCAGCCATCCAGGCCGCGTACTCGCCACGGGTCAGCCGGATCCACTCGACCTCGTCCCGCCACGCCTCTCCGCGCATGGCGCCCAGCATGCCGTTGAAGGCATCGGTCGCCTTCAATGCGTTCCATTGCGTCGCACCCAGAGACGCGATGAGCTGGTCAAGCGTCTGGTTGTCCACGTTCTGGATGGCCGCGGCAATCGCATTGAACAGCTTCTCGTCGAGGGCGCCCCTGATCGTTTCTTTCAGGCCCCGGAACTTCTCCTGGACCGGCGCGACCTCCGCCTGGAACGCTTCCAGGTTCGCCCTGGCCTTCTCCAGCTCGGCGTAGTCCGAGGCTGCACTCAGGCCCGCCCCTTCCCGTCCCGATCGCTGGCCATGACTCACTCGGCCTTCCCAATGGACGACCGAGCCCTGCAGCGCCTTCTCGCGTGCCTCCAGCTCTCGCAGCGCCCTCGCCTGCTCATGCAGCGTGGCGACCGCCTGCTCCAGGGGCAGCGTGCCCGCGCCCATGCCCAGGCCGGCCTGGTCCATCGAGAACGACATCTGCTGCAGCGACTGCATCTGCTCCTTGTACTCGCTGCGCGCACGTTCGGACGCCTTGACCATGTCCAGGTACGCTTCGCCCAGCTTCTGCACCGACGCGATGGCGATGCCCCATGGGCCACCGGCGGCCGTCAGCAGGCCGCTACCAAGCTCCTTCAAGCCACTGCCGAGCACATCGCCGCCGACGTTGGCCTTTGCCTTTGTCGCGGCCTTGCCCGTTGCGCCCTCCGGTGCCGCATGCACGCGCGCCAGCGCGGCGGCCGTCCGCTCGGCCTCCGCGCGCAGTGTCTTGAGATTCTGCGTTGCCAGGCGGCTGGCCTCCGCCATTGCGGTACGGAAGCCCGTCGTGTTGACCCGCAGTACTACGTCTAGATTCTGGTTAGTGGACGCCATACGCGTTCCTCCAAGAATGATGAGGGGCCCCGCAGGGCCCCAGGTTCGATTGCATGCCACGCATCGGGGAAGCAATGCCCTGCCCCGCCCGGAATCACGCTGCGGCGTTGCGCCGCGATGCGCTGCCGAACAGTTCCAGCAGCTGCTGCGAGCGCTCCTTTGCCGCCCTCTCCGGCGACGCACGCGGTCGCACCAGCAGGAAGTCGTCGGCAGTGGTCGTATTGCCGTGCACCTGCGCCAGCACACTGGTCAGCTGGGCGAGCATCCCCTGCAGGGGCTGGTCCAACGGCTCCAGGCGTGCGAACGCATACATCTCCGAGAGCTGGCGGGAGGTCACTCCCGCCAGCAGGTGGTCCGGATGCGGGAGGCCCAGCCTCCACGCGATCCGGAACTGAAGCCGGCGCTCAGGCCGGCGGATCAGTTTTTTTCCAGCTCTCCCACGGCCGCATCGCCGAGCGCATTGAGCGTCTGCGCGACACGGAACACGCGATCCAGCGCCGCGGCCGATTTCGTGCCCAGCTGGGCCACCTCGTGGTCGGAGAACAGGCGCTCGCCCATTTCATCGACCAGGCACAGGCCGACGAATCGCGCGCGGAAGTCATCCACCTTGGGCGTGTCACCGCCATAGGTCTCCTGCTCCCAGCGATCACGGTCACGCGCCGACATCATCGCCACGCGCACGCTGCCGCCCCATTCGGGTACGGCGACGTCCTCGTGCCGGCGATCCTGCGCGTCCAGGATCTGCTGCTTGCCCAGCAGCATCACGGGGTGCCGCCAGCGGCCACGGTTACCAGCGCGAACTCACGCGGCAGCAGGTCCGCAGTGAACGTCAGCACCTGGTTGGTGCCCGGGGCCACGTTGAAGGCGGCGACCTTGGCGACGAAGGTAGCGGCATCGCCGGTGGGCAGCACCATCAGGAAGTGCAGGTCGGCATCCGGATCGGCGTCGCGCAGGATCTCCTGGCCTGCCGAGCTGCCGACCGGCCAGCGGTGGCCGGACACCTGCACGGCCTGGCCGCCGGACAGACCCGCGATGTTCTCCATCTGCTTGGAACGCAGGTTGGTGGCATCAAGGGTGTTGGCCTGGCCGCGGCCGAACGGGAAGGCGGTCAGGCCGTCGATTTCGGTATAGCCGGCCGGATTGTTCGGCGCGGTCGGGGCGGTACCGGCCTTCACGTACAGCGCGGAGTCCTGGGCGGAAATGGCTTGATTGATGGACATGGTGTTGAATCTCCTGGAAATGAAAAAGCCGCCTTGCGGCGGCTGGGGTTCGGGGTGATCAGGCTCGGGGCTGCCTGCAGTGGGTCATCGTGGCTGGCCCGTCACAGCCACCGGTTGCGCGTTGCGACCCGCAACACGCGGACAACAAAAAAGCCCCCGGCTCGCGCCGGAGGCTTGTATGTCATCGTGGCTGAAAGCTTAGGCTGCGGGTGTGCACCGGTCAATGCAGAAACAGCCCTCTGCACCGCCTTGGGAACGCACTGCCGCAAACCCGCAGCCGCCCGATCCGGCACAGCCGCTGACGCCGCGCTAACCGGCGCAGCGCCGACAATGCAGCTCTGTTCCCAGCAACGAGGAAGATGACGATGGCCGAGTGGATCACCCTGGATACGCATCACGGCCCGGTACGGGCCTGGCAGGCCCTGCCGGACGGCACCGCGCGCGGCGGACTGGTGGTGGTGCAGGAAATCTTCGGCGCCAACCCGCACATCCGCAGCGTGGCCGAGCGCTTCGCAGCCGAAGGCTATGCGGTGCTGGCGCCCTCGTTCTTCGACCTGGTCGACGGCCCCGACGCCGACCCGGATGCGTTGCCCTACGACGCCGAGGGCGTGAAGCAGGGCCTGGAACGGGTCGGCGCGCTGGGCATGGAACGGGCGCTGGAGGTCGTGCGCGCGGCGGCCACCCGGCTGGCGCCCTACGGCAAGGTCGGCACCGTCGGCTACTGCTGGGGCGGCACGGTGGCGATGCTGTCCGCACTGCGTCTGGGGCTGCCGTCGGTCAGCTACTACGGTGCGCGCAACGTGCAGTTCCTCGACGAGGCGCCCAAGGCCCCGGTGATCTTCCACTTCGGCGCCCAGGACCGCAGCATCCCGCCGGAAGCGGTCCAGGCCCACCGCGAGAAGCTGCCGCAGATGGCCACCTACGTCTATCCGGCCGATCACGCCTTCAACCGGGAGGTCGGACATGCGTATGATCCAGACAGCGCCGCCCTGGCGCTGCAACGCACCCTGGACTTCTTCTCGGAGCATCTTGGATGAGCGAATTCGAACTCGATTCACGCCTGGCCACCGATAGCGTGCTGGTGGCGGAAGGACCGTTGTCGCAAGTGCGGCTGATGAACGACGAACGATTCCCCTGGCTGGTGCTGGTACCGCGCCTGGCCGGGGTGACCGAGTGGATCGAGCTGGACGGCGAGCAGCAGGACAAGCTGCGCACCGAGCTCAACCGCGCCTGCAAGGCCCTGAAGGGTGCCGACGGGGTGGAGAAGATCAACATCGGGGCGCTGGGCAACATCGTGCGCCAGCTGCACTTCCATGTCATCGGCCGCCATGACGGTGATCCGGCCTGGCCGGGCCCGGTCTGGGGCAGTGGCCCGGCGCACCGCTACGAGCCGGCGGCGCTGGACCAGCATGTCGCCTACTGGAAGGAACGGCTAGGATATCCGGCCCAGTCCTGAGCCTTCGCCGACCCGATGCGATTCAACCTCGTTGCCGCCGTCCTGCTGATCCTGATCGGCCTGTTCATGCTCGCCAGCAATCTCGGCTGGACGCACCTGAACCTGTCCAAGCTGCTGTTGACCTGGTGGCCGGTGGCCCTGGTTGGTGTCGGCATCGCGATGCTGTTCGGTCGCGGCAAATAAGGAAGGCGGCGCATTGCGCCGCCTTCCATCATGTAGAGCCGAGCCATGCTCGGCTTCAATGCAGGGCAGCCGAGCATGGCTCGGCTCTACAAATCGCCTGCAATCGTCAGGTCCGCGGCAGGGTCACGCCGGTCTGGCCCTGGTACTTGCCGCCACGGTCGCGGTAGGACGTCTCGCAGACGTCATCGGCGGCCGCCTGGAAGAACAGCATCTGTGCCACGCCTTCGTTGGCGTAGATGCGCGCCGGCAGCGGCGTGGTGTTGCTGAATTCCAGGGTGACGTGGCCTTCCCATTCCGGCTCCAGCGGCGTCACGTTGACGATGATGCCGCAGCGCGCGTAGGTGCTCTTGCCCAGGCACACCACCAGGGTATCGCGCGGGATGCGGAAGTACTCGACGGTACGCGCCAGCGCGAAGCTGTTCGGCGGGATGATGCATTCGTCGGCGGTGATGTCGACGAAGCTGCCCGAGTCGAAGTGCTTGGGATCGACGATCGTCGAGTTGATGTTGGTGAACACCTTGAACTCGCGCGAGCAGCGCACGTCGTAGCCATAGCTGGACGTGCCATAGCTGACGATGCGCTGGCCGTTGGCCTGCTTCACCTGCCCGGCCTCGAACGGCTCGATCATGCCGTGCTGCTCGGACATGCGGCGGATCCAACGGTCACTCTTGATGCTCATGCTTTGTCCTGGGGGTACGAGGGGGCGCGAGGATTCTAGCAGGGGCCCGGCCTCGGCCGGCGGCCCCTGCCCCGGCCCTTACAGCAGCGACGACAGGATCGGGATCGAAGCCCGCGGGCGCCTGCCCACTTCCTCGATCAGGCGCTGTGCGGCATGGCGGTAGGCCTGGGCCGGCGCCGAATCCGGCTGGGCGACGGTGATCGGGGTGCCTGCATCGCCCTGTTCACGGATGCCGATCTGCAGGGGCAGAGAGCCCAGCAGCGGCACGCCGTACTGCGCGGCCATGCGCTCGCCGCCGCCCTCGCCGAACAGGTGCTCGATGTGCCCGCAACTGCTGCAGGTGTGCACCGCCATGTTCTCGACGATGCCCAGCACCGGCACCTCGACCTTCTCGAACATCTTCAGCGCTTTCTTCGCGTCCAGCGTGGCGATGTCCTGCGGCGTGGTGACGATCACCGCACCGGCCAGCGGAATCTTCTGGGTCAGGGTCAGCTGGATGTCACCGGTGCCCGGCGGCAGGTCGATCAGCAGGAAATCCAGGTCGTCCCACAGGGTGTCGTTGAACAGCTGGGTCATCGCCGAGGTGGCCATCGGGCCCCGCCAGATCATCGGCGTGTCCTCTTCGATCAGGTAGCCGATCGACATGGTGTCCACGCCAAAGGCACGCAACGGCTCGATGCTCTTGTTGTCCGGGCTTTCCGGGCGACCGGACAGGCCCAGCATGGCCGGCACGCTCGGCCCGTAGATGTCCGCATCGAGCACGCCCACGCGCGCACCGAGCTGCTGCAGCGCGACGGCCAGGTTCACCGAGGTGGTGGACTTGCCGACGCCGCCCTTGCCCGAACCGACCGCGATCACGTTGCGGATGCGGGCATGCGGCGTAAGTCCCTTCTGGACCTGGCTGACATGGGGACGGCGGGGAGAACTGTTCACAACGGGCACCGGCGGGGTCAGGGGGATAACCCGACATCATACAAGCTGGATGCAAGCTGACTGAAATTCAGGAATGCGACAGATTCGTGCACAGATTGTTAAGTTCATGTTACGTTCGATGAGCACTGTTTTGAGCTGCGGAGCCGGATATTCCAGCCCGCGCGATGGCGCATGCGCAGTGCCGTTTTTGTTTTTGCTCTCCAATGGAATTACATGAAACACGTCAGCAATACCGCACGTCGCAACACGCTCGCCGTCGCCCTGATGTCCGCTCTGATGGCCGCCGCCCCGGCAATGGCCCAGGACAAGGCGACCAACCTGGACAAGATCACCGTCACCGGTTCGCTGATCCCGCAGACCCAGGTCGAAACCCAGACCCCGGTGATGTCCATCACCGCCGAAGACATCCAGACCCGCGGCTTCAGCAGCGTTGCTGAAGTTCTGCAGCAGTCGTCGCTGACCACCGGCGGCCTGCAGGGTGGACAGACCTCGGGTGCGTTCACCCAGGGCGCCGAAGCCGCCGGCATGTTCGGCCTGAACCCGGGCTACACCAAGTACCTGATCAACGGCCGCCCGATGCTCTCGTATCCGGCGCTGTACAACGGCAGCGAGTCGTTCAACAACATCAGCGGCATTCCGATCGACATCGTCGAGCGCATCGAGGTCCTGCCGGGCGGCCAGTCGTCGCTGTACGGCTCGGACGCGATCGCCGGCGTGGTCAACATCATCCTGAAGGAACGCATGGACGGCGGCACGATGTCGATCCGTGGCGGCACCTACACCGAAGGTGGTGGCAGCAACATCCGCTTCAGCGCCGCCAAGGGCTTCAACGCATTCGACGACCGCTTCCACGCGCTGGTCAACGTGCAGATCGAAAACGGCAGCCCGATCTGGGGCTACCAGCGTGACATCACCAAGCAGAACAACCCGGTCGGTTACACCGCACAGCTGCCGTCGAACGACTTTGCCGTCATCGGCAACGCCGACAACAAGCTGTACATGATGGACCCGACCCGCTGCGCCAACGTCGCAGGCCTGTACGACGGCACCACCACCGTCGGCAAGCGTGCATCGGGCGAATCGTGCGGCTCGGTGTACAGCGCCGGCTACAAGACCCTGAAGAACGGCAAGAACAGCGGCCAGTTCTACTCGTCGATGACCTTCGACGTGAACGACAACTTCCAGCTGTTCGCCGATGTGCTGTACAGCAAGGAGAAGACCGAGTTCACCTCCGGCTCCAGCGCCCTGTGGTGGGGCACCAAGTCGGTGATGGGCGGTTTCTACGACCAGGGCCTGGGCAAGGTCGTGAACCTGCAGCGCGCCTTCGCACCGGAAGAAATCGGCCCGGGCCACTACAACAACATCCTGAACTCCGATGAGAGCCGTTCCTACCAGGTCACCCTGGGTGGCAAGGGCATGGTCGGCGACTGGGACTACAGCGCCAGCTTCACCCGCGGCGAATACCGCCTGGACCAGAACCGCTTCGCGCGCTGGAAGGACAAGATCGAAGGCTTCTTCGGCGACACCGTGCTGGGCCCGCGCCTGGGTACCACCGCTGATGGCTTCGGCATCTACAACCCGGACTACGCTGCGTTCTACTCGCCGATCACCCCGGACCAGTTCGCCAGCTTCACCGGCTATGGCACCCACCGCAGCAAGACCTGGCAGAACCTGGGTCGCGTGCAGGTGACCAACGGGTCGCTGTTCTCCCTACCGGGCGGCGACGCCGGCCTGGCCGTGGTGCTGGAAGGTGGCAGCGAAGGTTGGGATTACTCGCCCGACCAGGCCTTCGTCGATGGCAACGCCTGGGGCGCCACCGCCGTGGCCGGTGCCGGCCACCGCAGCAACTACGCGGTGACCAGCGAACTGCGCATGCCGGTGTTCGAGTCGCTGACCATCAGCGCCTCGGGCCGCTACGACGCCTTCAAGATCGCCGACAAGACCGTTGACAAGGCCACCTACAGCATCGGCCTGGAATACCGCCCGGTTGAGAGCCTGCTGCTGCGCGGCAAGTACGGCACCGCATTCCGTGCGCCGACCCTGTCCGATGCCTTCCAGGGCATGAGCGGCTCGTTCGCCTCCGGCCAGAACGACTACTACCGCTGCAGCCAGATGGGCTACGCGCTGCGTGACGAAGCCTGCTCGTTCTACAAGACCACCTCGGTGTACAGCGAAAAGTCCGGCAACCCGGACCTGAAGCCGATCACCGCCGACGTGTGGAGCGCGGGCGTGGTGTGGGCCCCGGTGAGCAACTTCTCGCTGTCGGTCGACTACTACAACTGGAAGATCAAGAACGAGGTCAAGACCCTGAGCACCGACCAGCTGCTGCTGGCCGAGTACCAGTGCCGCAACGGCCTGCCGAACAACACCTCGGCCAGCTGCCAGAACGTGACCGACTGGGTGTCCCGCGACGCCGGTGGCAACCTGGCCCGCGTGTACACCCCGAAGCTCAACGTGGCCAGCCAGAACCTGGAAGCGGTGACCGTCGGCGCCAAGTACCAGCAGGACCTGGGCCGCTTCGGTTCGCTGATGTTCTCGGGCAACTACACCAACATGCTGAAGCGTGAAGTGGTGCCGCTGCCGGGCGCACAGAAGCTGGATCTGCTGAGCGATCCGTACAACATGTGGTACTACGACAACTTCGCCAAGGTGCGCGGCGATGTGTCGGTGGGCTGGGCCATCTCCAAGTTCACCACCACCCTGTACGCCAACTACGTCGGCAGCACACCGAACTACCTGGCCTACACCGGCCGCAGCTATGACTACGTCCACTCCTCCGGCGCCAAGGCCGGCAAGTGGGGCTCGTACACCACCTACAACATGAGCCTGAACTACCAGGCGCAGGACGATCTGACCCTGTCGCTGATGGTCAACAACGTGTTCAACAAGCTGCCGGAAGGCCAGCGCTACAACTACCCGGGCAACGAATCGACCCCGTTCAACGACGGCTTCTACAGCGTCTACGGCCGTCAGATCTCGGCCCAGGTCAAGTACGACTTCTGATCCCGTCGTATTCCGGACTGCGTGTCTGGACCAGGCCCCGCTTCGGCGGGGCCTTTTTTTGTCCGTCGCACAGCACGGCCACATCCCGTTCACGGTTCAGACACGTTTGACATGAACCGAAACAAATCAATACATATCAATGAGATGAAGGAGAAATGGGCGCTCCTGTCACTGCAAGGTGCGCACATCACCCACAGCTTCATGACTCCCTCGTGAACGTTTGACAGGCTCGGTTAATGTCGTGTTAATCTCGGGTCATCGGCACGTGAAGCCGGTACCAGCGCCGGGTGGCAGCACGCTGCCGACCCCGGGCAAGGGGCACACGGAGACGCCGACAAGGACCTGTCCCGGTGTACGACGCAATCATTCGATTCAAGGGGATTTCAGATGATCAATCGCAAGTCGCTCAGCAAGCATCCGCTGAGCTTCGCCCTCGCCTCCGCCGTGCTGCTCGCTGCGGCCGCCCCGGCGATCGCACAGGACGCCTCGGGCTCGACGCAGACCACCGAAGAGGCATCCAAGTCCAAGGCCACCAATCTGGATACGGTGACCGTCACCGGCTCGCGCATCAGCCGCGACGTGTTCAACTCGGTCTCGCCGGTGCAGGTCGTCACCCGTGAAGAAACCACCCTGGCCGGCTTCAACTCGACCACGGCGGCCCTGCAGAGCACCGCGGTCACCGCCGGTGCGGCGCAGATCAACAACGCCTATGGCGGCTACGTCACCGACGGTGGCCCGGGCGCCAACACCCTGGGCCTGCGCGGCCTCGGCCCGACCCGCACCCTGATCCTGCTCAATGGCCGCCGCGTGTCGCCGGCCGGTACCCGCGGCTCGGTGGGCTCGACCGACCTGAACGTGCTGCCGAACTCGATCGTCGACCGCGTCGAAATCCTGAAGGACGGTGCGTCCTCGATCTACGGCTCCGACGCCGTTGCCGGCGTAATCAACATCATCACCAAGAAGAAGGTCGATGGCGTCAGCTTCGAAGCACAGCACAACGCCACCGATGGCGGCGGCGGTGAAGAGCGCCGTTACTCCATCATGTTCGGTGCCACCGGCGAGCGCTCGCACTTCTCCGGCTCCTATGAGTACTACACCCGCAACGAGCTGACCCTGGCCGACCGCAGCTGGGCCGGTGGCTGCCCGACCGACATGTACCGCGACATCGACGCGGGCGACTATTGGGGCAGCGGCGACTTCATCGACCCGCTGACCGGCAAGCCGAAGTGCTGGTCGCTCGATGCCGGCGGCACCACGCTGAACACCATCGGCACCAACACCCGTACCGGTGTTGCGGCCCCGGGCGGCGCCGGCACCCGCTTCAACCGCTGGCGCCCGAATGCGGCCATCACCACCGGCCTGGTGGGCTACGAAGGCGTGGACCTGAACACCCGCGACACCTTCGATCCGGCCATGCGCAACCAGTCGCTGATCTCGCCGACCAAGACCCACACCCTGTACCTGCAGGGTGGCTTCGACCTCAACGCACTGGGCGATGCCGAGCTGTACTACGAGTTCCTGGGCAACAAGCGCAAGTCGACCCAGACCGGCTATCGCCAGCTGACCCTGGACTATGCCGTGGGCAGCCCGCTGATCCCGGCCAACCTGCGTGACAGCGTTGCCGGTGCTCCGACCGATCAGACCAGCGGCAAGAACCTGGGCGTGCGTGCGTTCATCGGTTTCGGCAACGACACCAACAAGCAGAACGTCGACTTCCTGCGCTTCAATGCCGGCCTGCGTGGCCACCTGAGCTCGGAGTGGAACTATGACTTCAACGTCATGCACTCGCGCAGCGACGCCGACTACACCTTCGAGAGCTTCCTGACCAGCCGCCTGCGCCAGAGCCTGGACGTGGTCTCCAACGGTGCCGGTGGCTATGTCTGCCGGGACGGTTCCAACGGCTGCATCGCCGCGCCGGCGCTGAACACCAACACCATCGGTGGCAAGCTGCCGCAGGACTGGAAGGACTGGGTGTTCGTGCCGGTCACCGGCAACACGCTGTACAAGGAAACGACGGTCAACTTCAACGTCAACGGCCCGCTGTTCGACATGCCGTACGGTTCGGCCGGTGGTGCATTCGGCGTCGAGTACCGCAAGGCACGCATCGACGACACCCCGTCGCCGTACTCGATCAATGCCGACCTGTACAACCTGACCAACGCCACTCCGACCCGCGGTTCGGACTCGGTGTTCGAAGCCTACGGCGAACTGGAACTGCCGCTGCTGTCCGGCGTCACCGCTGCCGAGGAACTGACGGTCAACCTGTCCGGCCGCTACACCGACTACAAGTCCTACGGCTCGGATGAGACCTACAAGATCGGCGCGCTGTGGACCCCGGTGAAGTGGCTGTCGTTCCGTGCGTCGTACGGCACCTCCTACCGCGCACCGGCGCTGTTCGAACAGTTCCTGGGCGGCACCACCGGCTTCCTGAGCAGCAGTGCCGACCCCTGCAACGAGTATGGTGATCGCAACCCGAGCTCGCCGCGTTACCAGAACTGCGCATCGCTGGGCCTGGCACCGGACTACCTGGCCACCCAGGGCGTGACCGTGGTCACCCAGGGTGGTGCCGAGGCCGGCCTGGAAGCCGAAACCTCCAAGGCCAAGACCCTGGGCGTGGTGATCCAGCCGGAATTCGGCAGCGGCTTCGGTGACCTGTCCTTCGCCGCCGACTACTTCGACATCGAAGTGAAGAACGGCGTCGACAGCGCGGGCGGCGCGAACATCCTGTCGCGCTGCTACGACAGCGGCAGTGCCGACTTCTCCTCCGGTTCGGGTCTGTGCCGCCTGGTGGCCCGCAACCCGGTCAACAACCAACTGGTGGTGACCAACGGCTTCATCAACCTGTCCACCGACAAGGTCCGTGGCCTGGACTTCACCACCCGCTATGTCCGCGAAATCGGCCCGGGCACCCTGCGCACCACGCTGCAGTTCACCCACTACCTGGAACAGGCCAGCAAGGTCTTCTCCGACGATCCGCTGGTGGACTACAACGGCATGCTGTCGCGTCCGGAAAACACCGCCTCGCTGGACCTGAGCTACAAGTGGAAGAACTGGCAGGTGCGTTACGGCCTGGACTGGATCGACAAGATGGACAGCTACGCGTACTACGAGGAGCGCAACCCGGGTGACTTCGATCCGGCCACCTCGGCGTACAAGCTGTACACCCCGAACTACTTCCTGCAGGCCATCTCGGTGAAGTATGAAGCGGACAAGTGGTCGGTCACCGGTGGCGTGCGCAACTTCGCCGACCGCAAGCCGCCGACCATCTCCCAGGGTGTCTACAGCACCGTCGGCAACGCGCTGCTGTACAGCGGCTTCGACTACTTCGGTCGCAGCTACTTCCTGAACATCACGCGTTCGTTCTGATCCTGCTCCCTGCAACCGCCGCCCTTCGGGGCGGCGGTTCCATTTCAGGCACCGGATTCTCCGCAGGCCGGTGCCAACGCATTCCGAGGTTGCAATGAAGCGAGCCCTGCTGCTGGCGGCCCTGGCCAGCCTTTCACCGTTGCTGCACGCCAAGCCTGTGGCGCCCACCATCGAACAGATGGCCGCCTTCCCGGCCATCTCCAGCCTGTCGTTGTCACCAGACGGAAAACACATCGCCGGCCTTCGCGCCGATGGCGAGGAGCGCGTGATCGTGGTTTGGCGGACCGATGCACTGGACAAGCCACCCACGGTGATCGGCGCCAACCGCATGAAGTTCCAGAGCGTGTCGTTCATCAAGAACGGACAGCTGGCCGTCGTGCTGTGGCAACCCTACGACCTGCGCGCCGACCGGGTGACCAAGACCTTCGTCAGCAAGTTCTTCATCACCGACATCGAAGGCAAGCAGTGGAAGGAGCCGATCACGCCGCCGCGCGCCTCCAGTCGCAATGAAGAGCTCGAGCAGGCACTGGCCAACGCCACGGTGCTCGACACCCTGCCCAACGATCCCGACCACATCCTGGTGGTCAACGGTTCGGGCAGCAGTTCCGGTGACGTCTACAAGGTCGACCTGCGCAACTTCACCTCCCAGCGCATCCAGAAGACCGAAGAGCGCGTGGCGGGCTATATCACCGACCTGGACAGTGAACTGCGGGCACGCCTGCGGCAGGACGTCGACGGTACCGGCGCCTACGTCGCCACCGAGTTCCGCTCGCCTGCCAACGGTGCCTGGGAGGAGCATTTCCGCTCCTACGTGAAGAACCGCGACGTCAACCAGGTGATCGGCTTTGCCGATGATCCGAACATCGCGTTCGTACTCAGCAATGTCGGCCGCGACAAATCAATCGTCTACGAGTACGACATCACGGCCCGCAAGCAGAAGGAAGTGCTGTTCGAGCACAAACTGTTCAACGCCGGCTCGATGCTGATCAACCGCCACCGGAGCGGTGCGGTACCCTTCGGCGAGATCATGGGAATCGGCTACGCCGGTCCGCGCGGCGACGACATCCAGTGGACCTCTCCGCGCATGAAGGCCCTGGACCAGGGGCTGCGCCAGGCGCTTGGCATCCGCCAGGAGCCGCTGGCGATGGTCGATACCGCGAACGGCCAGCGCTACACCGCCAACTACGATACAGGCCTGAGCTACCGCATCGTCGACTACACCGCCGATCTTTCCAATGTGCTGGTGGCTACCTCCGGCCCTTCCAACCCGCCCGAGTATCACCTGCTGCACGACGGCAAGCTGACCCTGCTGGCCAAGACCTATCCGCAGATCCAGCCAGCCGCGCTGGGCACCACCCGGCTGGTCTACTACAAGGCACGCGACGGGCTGGACATTCCGGCATTCCTGACCACGCCCAGCACCGAGCTGTGCGGTGCCGGCCCGTGGAAAGCCGTGGTGCATCCGCACGGCGGCCCGTGGGCACGCGATGGCATGGACTTCGACGGCTCGATGTGGGTACCGCTGATGGCATCACGCTGCATGGCGGTCCTGCGCCCGCAGTTCCGCGGCTCGGCCGACTGGGGCCGCAAGCTGTGGATGGCCGGTGATGCCGAATGGGGCCAGAAGATGCAGGACGACAAGGACGATGGCGCGCAGTGGATGATCGACCAGAAGATCGCCCAGCCCGGCCACATCGCCATGTTCGGCTTCTCCTATGGCGGCTACTCCGCGTTCGCGGCTTCGGTGCGTCCCAATGGCCTGTACAAGTGCGCCATCGCCGGTGCCGGCGTTTCGGACATCAAGAAGATCTGGTCGCGCTTCTATACCAACCCCTTCTTCCGCCAGGCCCAGGCGCCGACCGTGGCCGGCCTCAACCCGGTCGACAAGGCCGGTGAAATGAAGATTCCATTGATGGTCTACCACGGTGACCGCGACCGCACGGTGCCGATCGAGCAGTCGGAGTGGTTCGTGAACAAGGCCAGGGGTTCGGGGCAGCCGGTCGAGTTCCACGCCATCGCCGACTACGCGCATGGTCCCGCCTGGACCCGCGCGATCATGGGTGACCAGCTCAGGCTGATCGACGACTACCTGGGCAAGGGCTGCGGCGGCGGCGGCCTGTAAGCCGCACCGCTTCCTGCAAGGGCGTCCACGGGGCGCCCTTGCACGTTCTGGCCCTTGCGCCCGGACATGACCTTCGACACCCTTGCAGGCCAGGCCGGCGGCGTATCGTTCGGCCCACGGCCGTACCTGCGGCTTCTCCCTGACTCACTCGGCCTGGAGGCCAAGAATAGTGATGACGCGCACTCCCAAGATCGTCCTGCTCAGCCTGGCCGTGTCGGCCGTGCTGGCCGGCTGCGGCAAGAACGAAACCCCGGCCAAGGATGCCGCGACCCCCGCCCCGGCCACCGCCGAAGCCACCACCTACAAGCTGGACGACAGCAAGCTGCCGGCCTACAACGCCTTCCAGCCGAGCGACCTGGACACCACCAAGGACGCGTGCACCGCCTTCGGCGACTACGTCAACAGCAAGTGGCTGGCCGCCAATGAAATCCCGGGCGACCGCACCAGCTGGGGCGCGTTCACCATCCTCGACGAACGTTCGGTGGCCGTGCAGCACCAGCTGGCCGAACAGGTTGCGCAGGTCAAGAATCCGAACCACATCGAGAAGATCGTCGGCGACCTGTGGGCCACCGGCATGGACGAAGCCAAGATCAACGCCCAGGGCATCGAGCCGCTGAAGGCCGACCTGGCTGCGATCGACGGCCTGCAGGACAAGGCGGCCATCGCCAACTACCTGCGCACCAGCGCCGCCAAGGGTGACAACCTCCTGTTCGGCTTCGGCGCTGAAGCCGACTTCAAGAACTCCGGCGTGAACATGGCCTATGCCAGCCAGGGCGGCCTGGGCCTGCCGGATACCACCTACTACACCGATGCCAAGAACGCCGACAAGCTGAAGGCCTATCAGGCGCATGTCGCCAAGGTGCTGGAGCTGTCCGGCGTGGCCGCGGCCGATGCAGCCAAGCAGGCCGAGGACGTGGTCAAGTTCGAAACCCGCCTGGCCAAGGCCTCCAAGTCGCGCGTGGAGCTGTCGCGCAACGTCGAGCTGTACTACAACCCGGTCACCCTGGCCGACGCCGACAAGCTGACCCCGAACTTCAGCTGGACCGAGTTCTTCAAGTCGCAGGGCGTGGCCGCGCCGGAGAAGTTCTCGCTGGCCATGCCGGCCTTCCATGAGGAAGTGAGCAAGTCGCTGGCCGACACCGATCCGTCGGTGTGGCGCGCCTACCTGCGCTTCCACACCGTGGACAGCGCCTCGCCGTACCTGGCCGATGCCTTCGTGCAGGAGAACTACGAGTTCTACGGCAAGACCCTCAACGGCCAGAAGGAGCAGAAGCCGCGCTGGAAGCGTGTGCTGGGCACCATCGAAAACGATGCCGGTGAAGCCTTCGGCCAGCTGTACGTGAAGGTGGCCTTCTCGCCGGAAGCCAAGGCGAAGATGGAAGAACTGGTGAAGAACCTGGCCGCCTCGCTGAAGGACCGCATCCAGGGCCTGAGCTGGATGAGCGAGGAAACCAAGGCCAAGGCCATCGCCAAGTGGGAAACCTTCACCCCGAAGATCGGTTACCCGGACAAGTGGCGCGACTGGTCGGGCCTGCAGACCCAGCGCGACAGCTACCTGGGCAACGTGCGCGCGGCCAACGAGTTCAACTACAAGTTCAACCTGTCCAAGATCGGCAAGCCGGTGGACAAGACCGAGTGGGGCATGACCCCGCAGACCGTCAACGCCTACTACAACCCGCTGCAGAACGAGATCGTGTTCCCGGCCGCCATCCTGCAGCCGCCGTTCTTCGATCCGAAGGCCGACGACGCGCTGAACTACGGCGGCATCGGTGCGGTGATCGGCCATGAGATGACCCACGGTTACGACGACCAGGGCGCACGCTTCGGGCCGACCGGCAACATGGAAGACTGGTGGACCCCGGCCGACAAGAAGAACTTCGAAGGCCTCACCGGCAAGCTGGTCAAGCAGTTCGACCAGTACAAGGTCGACGGCCAGGCAGTGAACGGCCACCTGACCCTGGGCGAGAACATCGCCGACCTGGGCGGCCTGGCCACCGCCTACGACGCCCTGCAGAAGGCCACCGCCGGCAAGGAAGATGCGAAGGTCGACGGCTTCACCCGCGACCAGCGCTTCTTCTTCAACTGGGCCACCGTGTGGCGCACCAAGTACACCCCGGAAAACGCCAAGGTCCGCCTGGCCACCGACCCGCACGCCCCGGCGCAGTTCCGCGCCATGGGTGCGCCGTCGAACCTGCCGACCTTCGCTGCCGCGTTCCAGTGCAAGGCCGGTTCGCCGATGGCCCGCACCGGCGAGCAGCAGGTGGTGATCTGGTAAGCCACGGCTGACGCTGCGGCAGACCTGCAAAGGCCCGGGAATCCCGGGCCTTTGTTTTTCACAGCACCCGTCATCCACGCAGGGCCCAGGCCGTTGGTAGATGCCGACCCTGGTCGGCGCACGGCCCGGCGGCGCCACCGTGACGCGTGCATGCCGCGCCCATGCACAGCTTGCTATAGTGCGCGCGCCCTCAATCCATCACGGATTCGTTCCACATGCCCAATTTCCGTCCGCTTGCCATCGCCCTGGGCATCAGCCTGGCGACCCTGGTCCCGACCCACGATGCGTTCGCCGCCAAAAAGAAGGCCGCGCGCGCCCCGGCCGTCAGCGCCCAGTGCAGCGACTTCTACGACGCCACCAATGCAGGCTGGCTGAAGGCCAACCCGGTGCCGCAGACCGGTGCCACCACCGCGCTCGGCCAGCTGGTCGAGCGCAGCCGCCAGCAGCAGCGTGAACTGCTCGACGCCGCGATGAAGTCGCCGCAGGGCAACGTGCAGAAGCTGCTGGGCGACTTCTGGGCCAGCGGCCTGGACGAAGCCGCCGTGGAAGCGGACGGCTCCAACCCGATCGCGCCGCTGCTGACCCGCATCAACGCCATCAAGAAGGCCAAGGATGTGCCGGCCTCGATCGCCGCGCTGCACCAGGTGGGCATCCCGGTGGCCTTCAACTTCGGCCCGGACGTCGACCTGAAGGCACTGGACCGCCACATCGGTTACTTCATGCAGGGCGGCATGGGCCTGCCGGACCCGGCGTTCTATACCCGCACCGACGCCGATACCGTGGCGCTGATGGGGCGCTACCGCAACTACGTCAAGCAGATCCTGGCGCTGACCGGCACCCCGGCGGCCAGGCTCGATGCCGAATCGCAGTCGGTGATCGCGCTGGAGACCGAGCTGGCGCGCAATGCGCAATCGCTGGCCGGCATCAACAACCCGTTCAACAACTACGCGCCGATCTCCACCAAGGAGCTCAACAGCCGTTACCGCAACCTGCAGCTGGACGCGTTCCTGAAGGCACAGGGCGTGGACGACGACCTGGTCTCGCTGGCCGACCCGGGCCTGTTCAAGCAGCTCGATGGCATGGTCACCAAGCTCAAGCCGGACCAGTGGAAGGCCTACCTGCGCTGGCGCGTGGGCGACTCGATGGCACCGTACCTGTCCAAGGCCTACCGCGACGCGGAGTTTGAATTCCGTGGCCGCGTGCTGCGTGGCGAAACGCTGCCGCCGCAGCGCTGGGAAGACGTGCTGGAGGCGATCAACGTGGCCGCCGGCCCGATGGTCGGCCGCGAATACGCGGCCCGTTACCTGTCGGCCGAAGACCGTCGCCAGGCGGCGTGGATCGTCGACAAGCTGCGCGAAGTGCAGATCGAGGCGGTCAAGAACAACAGCTGGATGAGCGCCGAAGCCAAGACCGAAGCGCAGGCCAAGCTGGCTGCGCTGAAGATCGAGATCGGCACCCCGTTGCGCGACCTCGACTACAGCGTGCAGCCGATGGGCCGCGGTTCGTTCGGCGGCAACATGCTGATCGCGTCGACCTGGCGCCACCGCGAGGAAATGAAGCGCATCGGCAAGGGCAACGCCGACCGCCGCTGGGACGTGCTGCCGCAGCAGCCGTCGCTGGCCTACGACCTGGCACAGAACCGCCTGATCGTTACCGCGGCGATCCTGCAGGGCCCGGTGTTCAATGCCAAGGCCGACGCCGCCGACAAGTTCGGCAGCTTCGGTGGCCTGGTCGGCCATGAGCTGACCCGTGCGATCGACGCCAAGGGTGCACTGGTCGACGCCAAGGGCGAACTGCGCAGCTGGTGGACCCCGGCCGACAAGACCGCCTGGACCCTGCTTGGCAACCGCGTGGCCGCGCAGTACAGCGCCTACGATTTCCCGGGCGTGAAGGGTGCCAAGGTCAACGGCACGCTCACCCAGGAAGAGAACCTGGCCGACATCGCCGGTCTGGAACTGGCCTGGGCGGCCTATACCGCGCAGGAGCCGAAGGCCAAGCCGGCACAGCAGCAGGGCTTCTTCCGCGCCTGGTCGGCGTTGTGGGCACAGCAGCTGTCGCCGAACGAGGCCGTGCGCCGCCTGACCGCCGACATCCGCGCGCCGGGCCTGTGGCGCAGCAACGGCACGCTGGCCAACCTGCCGGCATTCGGTGCCACCTTCAGCTGCAAGGCCGGCCAGCCGATGCAGCGCAGCGAAGCCGACCAGATCAAGGTCTGGCGCTGAGCCACGCGCACTACCCGTAGTACAGGGGGCGCCTTCGGGCGCCCTTTTTTGCGGGTGCAGCACGATCCCGGGTTAACACCGCGCGTGCTATCGCTGCGGCTTCGTCCATCGCGGAGCCCCGACATGGCACACAAGAACACGATCTGCCTCTGGTACGACAACGGCGCGCTCGAGGCCGCCACCTTCTACGCCAGCATCCTGCCCGACAGCGCGGTGATCGCCGTGCATCACGCCCCCGACGACTTTCCGGATGGCAAGGAAGGCAACGTGCTGACGGTCGAGTTCACGGTCTGCGGCATTCCCTGCGTCGGCCTCAACGGCGGCACCGCGTTCAAGCACAGCGAAGCGTTTTCCTTCCAGATCCAGACCGAGGACCAGGCCGAGACCGACCGCCTGTGGGATGCGATCGTCGGCAACGGTGGACAGGAGAGCCAATGCGGCTGGTGCAAGGATCGCTGGGGCATTTCCTGGCAGATCAGCCCGCGCATGTTGATCGAAGCCGTGACCAGCAAGGACAAGGCATTGGCCAAGCGCGCCTTCAACGCGATGATGCCGATGAAGAAGATCGACATCGCCACCATCGAAGCGGCAATCAAAAAAGGGGACGGAGGGGATTAAGTCGTTTCTCCCCATGCCCCGTGTGCAGATGCAGATTGCGACTTAATCCCCTCCGTCCCCTTTTTGCGAGGTGTTGATGTCCTGGGATGCGATTGTCGTTGGTGGCGGCCACAACGGCCTGGTCTGCGCGGCCTATCTGGCGCGCGCTGGAAAGAAGGTGCTGGTGCTGGAACGTCGTGGCGTTCTCGGCGGTGCCGCAGTCACCGAGGAATTCCATCCCGGCTTCCGCAACTCGGTGGCGTCGTACACGGTGTCCCTGCTGCAGCCGAAGGTGATCGACGACCTGCAACTGCATGCGCATGGGCTGCGCATCATCAATCGCCCGGTCAACAACTTCCTGCCGATGGAGGATGGTCGTTATCTGCTGTCGGCACCGGGCCGCACCCAGGCAGAGGTCGCGAAGTTCTCCGAGCGGGATGCGCAGCGGCTACCCGAATACGAAGCGCGCCTGGAGATCTTCGCCGATGTGCTGCGCGCGTGGGCCCTGCGCGCGCCACCGGATGCCGGCGTTGCCGGTGGTTGGCGCGCGTTGCCTGCGCTGTGGCAGATGGGCCGTCTTGGTCGTGAACTGGCCACGCTGGATGCCTCGCTGCGGCAGGAGCTGCTGGACCTGTTCACGCTGTCGGCAGCCGAGTATCTGGATCGCTGGTTCGAAAGCGAACCGATCAAGGCGCTGTTCGGCTTCGATGGCATCGTCGGCAACTACGCAAGCCCCTATACACCGGGCAGTGCCTACGTACTGCTGCACCACGTATTCGGCCAGTGCAATGGCATGAAGGGTGCGTGGGGCCATGCGATCGGCGGCATGGGCGCGATCAGCCAGGCGATTGCAGCCTCGGCACGCGAGGCCGGAGCGGAACTGCGCGTGGAGGCCGGCGTGCAGCGCGTGCGAATCGAACAGGGCCGCGCGGTGGGCGTCGAACTGGCCAACGGCGAGATCCTGCGCGCACGCACGGTGGTTGCCAACGTCAATCCGAAACTGCTGTACGAACAATTGCTGGAACCGGCACACGTACCCAACGCGACACGCGAACGCATGGCGAACTGGCGCTGCGGTTCCGGCACGTTCCGGATGAACGTGGCGCTGTCGCGGCTGCCGGAGTTCCGCGCCCTGCCCGGGCCTGGCGATCACCTCAGCGCCGGCATCATCATGGCACCCAGCCTGGATTACATGGACCGCGCCTGGCTGGATGCGCGCCGCGACGGTTGGGCGCGCGAACCGATCGTGGAAATGCTGATTCCGAGCACGCTGGACGATTCGCTGGCGCCGCCCGGGCAGCATGTGGCCAGCCTGTTCTGCCAGCATGTGGCGCCGGTGTTGCCTGAAGGCCGCCATTGGGACGATCACCGGGAGACCGTGGCCGACCTGATGATCGCCACCGTCGAACGGCATGCGCCCGGCTTCACCGCCAGCGTGCTCGGTCGGCAGGTGCTGTCGCCGCTGGATCTGGAACGCACCTTCGGCCTGGTCGGCGGCGACATCTTCCACGGCGCACTGAGCGCCAACCAGCTGTTCTCGGCACGGCCGATGGTCGGCCAGGCCGGCTATCGTGGTGCCCTGCCCGGGCTGTACCTGTGCGGTTCGGGCACACACCCCGGCGGTGGCGTCACCGGTGCACCGGGGCACAACGCGGCGCAGGTGGTGTTGCAGGATCTGTAGAGGCGTGCCCACCAACGGTCGGCACCTGCAGCGTCAAATGATCCTTCGGATCATTTGACGCTGCGCAGATGGTTCGGGCGCTTCGGTGGGCCGGGCGGGCGGCGCTTGAACGGCGGCTGCCCGCGCCAGTAGCGGATCAGCAACCAGCCGAACAGCATGCCGCCGAGGTGCGCGAAGTGGGCCACGCCCGGCTGCCAGCCGGTCATGCCCAGCACCAGCTCGCCCACACCGAACAGGATCACGAAAGTGCGCGCCTTCATCGGGATCGGCGGGAACAGCAGCATCACCCGCTGGTTCGGGAACAGCATGCCGTAGGCCAGCAGCAGGCCGAACACGCCGCCGGAGGCGCCCAGCACCGTGGCAGGGTTTTCCAGCAGCGTACCCACCAGCAGCTGGCAGACACCGGCACCGGCCACGCACACCAGGTAGTACAGCAGGAAGCGCTTCTCGCCCCAGGTCTGCTCCAGCGGCGCGCCGAACATGAAGACCGCCAGCATGTTGAAGAACAGATGGCCGAAGCTGCCATGCAGGAAGCCGTAGGTCAGCAGCTGCCAGGGCTGGAAGTTGCCACCCGGCGAGAACGCGTCGAAGCCCTGCTGCAACGGTTGCAGCATGAACGGCTCGAAGGTCTGCATGCCGAGCAGGAACGGCTGCTGCAGCAGGAACAGGATCGCGTTGGCGATCAGCAGGGCCTTGGTGACGGTTGGCAGTCGCGGGAACATGGGAGCACCGGCATGGAACGGCCTCCATCATAGCCGCAGCATCGTGTCTTGTTGGCGACCCGCAGGTCCGGCCTGTTCAGTCGCCAGCGGTGCTCAGCCCGGGCCCCACACCGCTGCGTCCAGCGCCGCCGCCGGATCGGTCGCCGGCATCCGCACCCGGCCGTTCTCCACCCGCACACCCTCGGCGCGCAACCGTTGTGACTGCTCGCGCCAGCCGGCCGACCCTTCTTCCATGGCAATGCGCCCGTCCGAGCGCAGCACGCGGTGCCAGGGCAGGTCCGGGTCGTCGTTCTGGCCCAGGATGCGTGCGGTCAGGCGTGCACGCCCGGGCAGGCCCGCGCGCATCGCCACCTGGCCGTAGCCCATCACCTGCCCCGCCGGGATTGCGCGGATCACCGCCAGGATGCGCGCACGCGCCTGCTCCGGCGTCAGCGCCGCAGGCGGGTCACCAGCAGAACGCCGATCAGCACCAGCACGGTGCCGGCGATCTGCGCCGGCCCCATCGGTTCGTCGAGCAGCCATAGGCTCATCACGATGGTGGAAACAGGGCCCAGCATACCGACCTGCGCGGCCAGCGACGAACCCACGCGCTGCACCGCCAGCATGATCGCCAGCACCGGCAGCACCGTGCACACGGTGGCATTGACCAACGACAGCCACTGCACCGGCGCCGGTGCCTGCCACAGCAGCGGCAGCGGATGGGTCACCGCGAAATGCAGCAGCACCAGCACGCTGGCCACGCAGCTGGCATAGGCGGTCAGCCGCACCGCACCGATGCGCGCGACCACCTGCCCACTGCCGAACAGGTACAGCGCATAGCTGAGGGCACTGCCCAGCACCAGCAGGCTGCCGACGATGATCTGCCCACCCTCGCGCTGCAGATCGTGGCCGAAGGCCAGCAGCACGCCGAGGTAGCTCAGCACCAGCGCACCGATCTGCCAGCGGCCCGGCCGCTGGCGCGCCAGCAGCACGTTGATCAGCAGTACCAGGGTCGGGTTCAAGTACAGGATCAGCCGCTCCAGGGTCACGCTGATGTACTGCAGTCCCTGGAAGTCGAGCAGGCTGGACAGGTAGTAGCCGGTGAAACCCAGCCACAGCACGCGGGCACGGTCGGCCCAGGACAACGGCTCGGCCCGGCGCGCGGCCCACGCTGCCATCAACGCGAACAGGGGCAGCGCCATCAGCATGCGCAGGGCGAGCAGCGTGGTGGCATCGACGCCGTGGCGCAGGCCGAGCTTGACGATGATCGCCTTGCCCGACGCGGCGATGGCGCCGATCGCGGCCAGGCCGATGCCGCCCAGCGCAATGCGTGGGGAAGCAGTGGCGATGCGGGAAGCGGGAGTGGACATCAGGACGACGGCGGGCCGCGCAGAGCGGCCCGGTAAGGCGTGGGGGACGCTCATTGTCGCATGGGGGCGCCCGCTGCCCTGTAGAGCCGAGCCTGCGCTCGGCGTCGCCAGGCCGGGGCGAAAGGCTGCCGAGCAGGGCTCGGCCCCACAACGGCCCGGCTCAGCGCATCAGCACCACTTCTTCGGCCGAGGTCGGGTGGATCGCCACGGTGTCGTCGAACTGGGCCTTGGTCGCGCCCATCTTCACCGCCACCGCAAAGCCCTGCAGGATCTCGTCGGCCGCTTCGCCCAGCAGGTGGATGCCTACCACGCGTTCTTCCGGGCCGGCACAGACCATCTTGAACAGGCTGCGCTGGGTACCATTGGCCAGCGCCTGCAGCATCGGGCGGAAGCGGCTGTGGTAGACGCTCACCTGGTCGAAACGCCGGCGCGCTTCTTCCTCGCTCATGCCCACCGCGCCCAGCGGCGGATGCGAGAACACCACGCTGGCCACGTTCTCGTAATCCATTTTGGACTGCGGGCGCCCCCCGAACAGGCGGTCCATCAGCCGCCGCGAAGCGGCCACCGCCACCGGGGTCAGGCCGACCTTGCCGGCGATGTCACCGACCGCGTGCACGCTCGGCACGCGGGTGGTCTGCCACTCGTCCACCCGCACCTGCTCGTGCTCGCCGATGTCGATGCCGAGCGCTTCCAGACCCAGGCCACGGCTGTTGCCGCGGCGGCCGGCAGCGAAGAACACCGCATCGAACACACTGTCGATCGGGCCGTCATGGCCGAACGCCCGCACGCGCTCGCCATCGCGCTGCAGTTCGCGCAGGCGATAGTCGAAATGGATCCGCACGCCCTGCTGTTTCAGGTTCTCGGCCAGCTGATCGGTCAGCTCGTAATCGAAGCGCTCCAGCAGGCGCTTGCCGCGCACCAGCAGGCTCACGCGGCTGCCGAGCGCCTGCAGCAGGCCAGCCAGCTCCACCGCGATGTAACCACCACCGATGATCGCCACCTCGGCCGGCGCCGCACGCAGGTCGAAGAAATCGTCGGAGACCAGGCCCAGCTCCGCGCCGGGAATATCCGGACGCAGTGGATGCGCGCCAGTGGCGATCAGGATGTGTTCGGCGCTGTAGCGCACGCCATCACTGCAGGCCACGGTGTGCGCATCAAGCAGATGGCCACGTGCCGGAATGCGCACCACGCCGGTTTCGTCCAGGCGCTTGTGGTAGCTGGTGTGGATGTTGCTGATGTAGGCCTGGCGATGGATCACCAGTTCCTTCCACGACAGCGCCGGGCGTGCCTCGACATCGAAGCCCATCGCATTGGCCAGGCCGATGCGCTCGTGCAGGTCGGCCGCCAGCCACATCGCCTTCTTCGGCACGCAGCCGACATTGACACAGGTTCCGCCCAGTTCGCCGGGTTCCAGCATTGCCACGCGCTTGCCGTGCTGCGCGGCGCGGATCGCGCCGGCCAGGCCGGCGGAGCCGCCGCCAAGGACGATCAGGTCGTAATCATAGGATGCAGTGCTCATCGGAATCGCTCGGGTCGGTAAGGGGCAGGATCGATCGCTGGCGTGTGGCCGCAGACGAGATCGGCGATCCGCTGGCCGATGCCGGCGCTCATGCTGACGCCGAGCATGCCATGCCCCGCTGCAGGCCAGACGTGAGGATGCGCGGGCGCGCGGCCGATCGGCGCAGCGCGTGCGCGCTCATCGCTCACCCCTGCTTCGTCCTGCGCCGCATCGGTGGCCACTGCCGGTAGGTCATTGCACGCCACAGCCATTCCATCGGACCAAAGCGGAAGCGCGCCAGCCACGCGTGCGAAACAGCCACCTGCACGGCAAACAACAGCAGCGCGAACAGCAGCTGCACGCTGCGCGGCATCATCTCGAACCTGCCCAGGCCGTAGTGGTAGAAGGTCCAGGTACACAGCAGCGACTGGCCAAGATAGTGGGTCAACGCCATGCGCCCCACCGGCGCCAGCCACGCCAGCCGCGTGCGCCAGTGCACGATCCACGCCAGGTAGCCCAGGCACATCGGCAGCCCGCCAACCGTGACCAGGGCCATCGCCGCGGTCACCGGCAGGTTGTAGGCGCCGGGTGCAAGGTAGGGTTTCCAGGCAACCCCCAGCAGCGTGACCAGCAGCCCCAGCGGCAGTGCGATCCAGCGCAGCGACGCGTACAGCCGCGGGAAGCGCTCCGGCGTCGCCAGCGCGCCACTGCCGGCGAACCAGCTGCCGAGCAGGAACATGCCCAGCACTTCCGGGCCGCTGATCAGCAACGCGCCCATCGAGGTGCCGAACTCGCTCAGGCGCTGCACAGTGGCCTGCGCCCAGCTGCCCTGCCCGTACACCTGCCGCTGCAGGTCGATGCTCTGCTGCGCCTCGGCAAGCATGCCCTGCACCTCTTCGGCCGAAGCCATCGACACCATCGCACCCACCAGCAGCATCATCGCTACACCGCCGAGGTAGACGATCACGCCCATCCACGGCAGCCAGCTGCGCGGCGCCTCGCGGCAGGCCAGCAAGGGCAACGAGACCAGCGCATACATCACCAGGATGTCGCCGGACCAGACCAGCAGTGCATGGCACAGGCCGATCAGCAGCAGGCCGGCGCTGCGGCGCAGGTAGAACGGGGTGAAGTCGCGCCCGGCCACCTCGGCGCGTTGCGCCATCACCGCAAAGCCGGCACCGAACAGCAGCGAGAACAGGGTGAAGAACTTGCCCTGCACGAACACATAGACGAAGGCGTCGGCCCAGTAATCGATGCCCCGCCAGTGCACGTCAATGCCGGTGAAGGCCAGGTCCAGCGGGCCGCTGAAAGCCTCGATGTTCATCAGCAGGATGCCCAGCAGCGCAGCACCACGCAGCACGTCCAGCACGGCGATGCGTTCGCCGGAAGCCACCGGCTGCAGGGAAGGAGAAGCGGCGTTCACGGGGCGTCCGTCAGGCAGGTCCGCCATTATGCCGCCGGCCCGTGCACCATGGATGGCCGCGGCGTGTTCCAGAAACGCAACGGCCCGCCGAAGCGGGCCATTGCTGCCATCACGATCGCGCTGCGATCAGTGCTGGTGACCGCCGTCGCCGTGGACGTGGCCGTGGTCCAGCTCTTCCTTGCCGGCTTCGCGCACGTCGACGATTTCGACGTCGAAGTGCAGGTCCTTGCCAGCCATCGGATGGTTCAGGTCAACGTCGACGACGCTCATGCCGACCTTCTGCACGGTCACCGCACGCGGGCCGAAGTTGGTCTGCAGCACGACCTGCTGGCCCGGCGCCAGCTTGGTATTGCCGAAGTGCTTCTTCGGCACGCGCTGGGACAGGCCCTCACGACGCTCGCCGTAGGCATCGGCCGCCTTGACGTCGACGTTGAAGGTCGCGCCGGCTTCCTTGTCCATCATGGCGTTTTCCAGGCCCGGGATGATGTTGCCGTGACCGATCAGGATCGCCAGCGGCTCGCCGCGGTCCTTGGACGATTCGATCGGCTCCTGGCCGACTTCGGAAACGGTGTAGTGGAAGCGGACAACGCGGTCTTTTTCGATCTTCATGCGCAACTCTGTCTGGATCTGCCGGAGGCAGGCGGGTTGGGGCGGGTTGTCGCCCGGCGGGGACGCCGCCATCATGACGGCCAATCCAAGGTGGCGCATTATCCGGAGATCATGCACATCACGCCAGTTTCGTCCGGCCAGCGCCGGTTTCTCGCCCCGGCCCTGCTGCTGGCCCTGCCCCTGTTGATGACCGCCTGTGGCGGTGGCAAGGCCACCCGCCCGGCCCCGCCCCCGCCCACGGCGAACTGGCCAAAGACCGTGCCGGACAACCCCGAGGCTGCCAACTCGGTGCTGATGCGCGCCATCAGCCTGGTCGGCACGCCCTACCGCTATGGCGGCAACACCCCGGATTCGGGCTTCGACTGCAGCGGCCTGGTCGCTTATGTCTATCGCGAGATGCTGGACCTGCGGCTGCCGCGCACCTCCCGCGACCTGGCGGCGGTGCAGGGCCCGAAGATCGACCCGCAGCGCCTGGCCACCGGCGACCTGGTGTTCTTCGGCAGCCGCGGCAGCGTCACCCACGTCGGTATTTATGTAGGTGAAGGGCGTTTCGTGCATGCGCCGAGCACCGGCGGCACCGTGCGCCTGGACTCGCTCAGCGGTCCCTACTGGAAGGACCACTACACAGGGGCGAAACGCGTCCTTCGCTAAAATGAACAGGCGATATATTCAAAACTGTGACGAACATCACTGTGCAACTAACGAATTACTAACGGAATTTTTAACTTATCCGCGCTTTTACAGGGCATGATGCCCCATCGTTTTTTTCCTGTGACCGACGCGTGACGACTGACGACCTGAAAAGCGAAGGCCAGACTTCCGTATCTTCACGTAGTGCCCGCCCGCTGTTGCTTGGCCTGGCACTGTGTCTGACCAGCCTTCCGGCCTGGTCGCAGACTGCTCCGAACCGTTCCGATGTGACCCCGGCCCCGGTGGCCGAGAGCACCGCCCGACCGGCCGCCAAGGCCGAGGCTGCCGCTCCGCAGCGCAGCCGCGTCGATGCCGCCGCCAGTGCCACGCTGGCCGCCCTGCTGCCGCACCTGGCCGCCAACGACACCATTCCGCTGATGGACCGCTCGGCCGTGGTGGCCGGCGACCTCAGCCGCCTGCTCGCCAACTACGACACCAGCAGCGCCGCCAATGGCAGCGTCGTCGGCACCGCCGCCGACAACGGCAAGGTGCAGTCGCTGCTGCGCCGCGCGATGACCCTGCTGGGCACCCCGTACCGTTGGGGTGGCAGCAACCCGGACAGCGGTTTCGACTGCAGCGGCCTGGTCGGTTATGTGTTCCGTTCGGCCCTGGGCATCGAACTTCCGCGCGTCTCGCGCGAGATGGCCCACGATGACAATGCCGAACTGATCAACGACCGCACCGCGCTGGCCGCGGGTGATCTGGTGTTCTTCGGCCGCAAGGGCCGCGTCGACCACGTCGGCATCTACGTCGGCGATGGCCGTTTCCTGCATGCGCCGAGCTCGGGCAAGGACGTCCGCGTGGACACCCTGCTCAGTGGCTACTGGGGCAACAAGTTCATGCAGGCCCGCCGGGTCGACCTCTGACCGGCTGGCGTCACAGCGCCGCCTGATACGCAAAGCAAAGCCGCTGCCCTGCAGCGGCTTTTTTGTTGGGCCCGCGTAATGGTGGGTAGCTGCCGACCTTGGTCGGCACCGCCTCCATCCACGCATGGCGTGGATCTACCACGGTCGGCAGCGCGTCAGCCATCTCCCAAACGAAAGGCCCGCCGGTCAGGGCGGGCCTTTCATCTCCACGCAACCTCAGCTGCGTGGCGGTGTCGGGTCAGGATCGTCCACGCCCACATTGCTGGACGGATTGTCATACACCGCCTGGTCCAGCAGCCCGGTTTCCTTGGCCACGATCACCGGCACCAGCATCTGGCCGGTCACATTCGTCATCGTGCGCATCATGTCGAGGATGCGGTCGATGGCATACAGATAGCCGATGGTCTCCAGCGGCAGGTTGGCTGCGCTCAGCACCACCGTGGCCATGATCACCGCGGTACCCGGCACGCCGGCCGTACCGAAGCTGCCCAGCACCGAGGCGATCAGCACCACCACGTACTGCTCCGGGGTCAGCGGCACACCGCTGTACTGCGCGATGAACACCGCGCACAGCGCCGGATAGATCGCGCCGCAGCCATCCATCTTGATGCTGGCGCCCAGCGGCACCGCGAATGAACCGTAGTCCTTGTTCACGCCCAGGTTGTGGGTGATCGAACGCAGCGCCACCGGCATCGCGGCGAAGCTGGACGAGCTGACGAAGGCCACCTGCATGCCCGGCGCCGCGCCGCGGAAGAACTTCAGCGGGTTCAGGCCGTGCGCCAGCAGCAGCGCGCTGTAGACCACCACGATGTGCAGGGCGCAGGCCACGTACAGGGCCAGCACGAAATGGCCCAGCGGCAGCAGCTTCTCGAAGCCATAGCTGCCGACCAGGCCGGCGATCAGGCCGAAGGTACCGATCGGGGTGACTTCCAGCACGAAGCGGGTCACCTGGATCATGATGTCGCTCATCTGGCCGACCAGCTTGCGCGCCTCGGTCACCTTCTCGCCCAGCTTGACGATGGCAAAGCCCACCAGGCCTGCGAAGAAGATCACCGGCAGGATCGAGCCGCGACCGGCCGCCAGCACAGTCTCACCGGCCGCATTGACCTTGGTACCGATGCCGGACAGCGCGTAGAAGACATTGGCCGGCACCACGTCCAGCAGCACCTGCACCACACTGGGCACTTCGCGCGGCACGTAGTTGCTGGCCATTGTCAGCTGCAGCCCGCCGGCACCGGGCTGCAGCACGGTCCCCACGCCCAGCCCAACGCATACCGCCAGCGCCGCGGTGATCACGAACCAGAGGAAGGTGCGGCCACTGAGCGCGGCGACCGACTTCTGCCCGTGCAGCGACGAGATTGCGTTGATGACCGCGAAGAACACCAGCGGCACGGCGATCATCTTGATCAGGGTGACGTACAGCTCACCGAGCGGGCCGAACCACGTTTCCGCGGCCGGGCCAAGCGCCCAGCCGGCCAGCGCGCCGAGCACGAAGCCACCGACCACGCGCTGCCAGAATGGAATCCGCAGCCAGGCAGAGACCAGCTTCATAGGCAATCCAGAGGGGAAGGAAGGGATGCTGGCACGATAGCCCAAGGCGGCCCGCAGAACGACCGCCCGGCCGGCAAATCAGTGTGTCATCGGCGTGCCTTGCAGGGGCGGGCATAATGAACGTCCCGTTACAGTTTGTGAGATCCAAGCGTCCATGCGCCGTTCCGTCTCCCTGTTGGCCGCCTGCGCCACCACCCTGCTGCTGGGCGCCTGCGCCAGCACCACCCCCGCCTCTGCCCCGGCCGGCCTGAAGGTCGCCGTCGACCCGGTCGCCCATCCGGCCGGCGAGACCCCGCAATGGTGGTACCGCAGTGGCGCCGCCCAGGCCGCCGCCAACGGCGCGATGTCCGGCAAGGCGAAGAACGTCATCCTGTTCCTCGGCGACGGCATGAGCCTGACCACCGTGGCCGCCTCGCGCATCTACGAAGGCCAGCAGAAGGGTGGCTCGGGCGAGGAGAACCTGCTGTCCTGGGAGCGCTTCCCGGCCACGGCGTTCAGCAAGACCTACAACACCGATTCGCAGACGCCGGACTCGGCCGGCACCATGACCGCCATCACCACCGGCGTGAAGACCCACATGGGCGCGATCGGTGTCAGCGCCGGCAGCCGCACCGACTGCGCCGACAGCCTGTCCAAGGGCCTGCTGACCTGGCTGCAGCTGGCCGACAGCGCCGGCCTGGCCACCGGTGTGGTGTCCACCGCGCGCCTGACCCATGCCACCCCTGCTGCCACCTATGCGCACTCGCCCGAGCGCAACTGGGAAAACGACACCGACCTGACTGAAGCGGCCAAGGCTGCAGGCTGCAAGGACATCGCACAGCAGCTGCTGTCGACCTCGCGTTATGGGCGCGGCCCGCTGGTCGCTCTCGGCGGCGGTCGCGGTGAATTCACCACCGTGGAAGAGCGCGATCCGGAATACGACGACAAGGTCGGCCAGCGCCTGGATGGCCGCAGCCTGGTGCAGGAATGGCAGCAGGCGCACCCGCAGGGTGCCTACGTGTGGAACAGCAAGCAGCTGGCGGCGGCCGCCAATGCGCCGGCCATCCTCGGCCTGTTCGAACCGGACCACATGCGCTACGAATACGAGCGCCCGCAGGATCCGGGCGGTGAGCCGAGCCTGGCCGAACTGACGGCTGCAGCGATCAGGAATCTGGCCAGGCACCAGGAAGGCTACGTGCTGATGATCGAAGGCGCGCGCATCGACCACGCCAACCACAGCGGCAACGCCTTCCGTGCACTGACCGAGACCGTGGCGCTGTCCGACGCGGTGCGCGTGGCCAACGAGCTGACCTCGGCCGACGACACCCTGATCATCGTCACCGCCGACCACTCGCATACGCTGAACTTCGTCGGCTACCCGGCACGTGGCAATCCGATCCTGGGCAAGGTGAAGGACAAGGGCGGCGAAGATGGTGCCGGCAAGCTGGACTACGCGCTGGACGGCACCGGCCAGCCGTACACCACGCTGAGCTATGCCAACGGCCCGGGCCATACCGGCAGCAGCAACCAGCAGCCGGCCGGCCCGAAGCGTTACCCGCACAACCCGAGCAGCTTCGAACCGGCCAACGGCCGCCCGAACCTGCGCGAGGTCGACACCGAGCATCCGGACTACATGCAGGAAGCACTGGTGCCGATGAAGTCCGAATCGCACGGTGGTGAGGATGTCGGCATCTGGGCGCGTGGCCCGGGCAGCAAGGCGATCCGCGGCACGCTGGAACAGAACGCGATCTACCACATGATCGTGCAGGCCACCCCGGCCCTGCGCGAGCGCCTGTGCCAGGCCGGCACCTGCGATGACAAGGGCGTGCCGGTGCAGCTGCCGGCACCGACGGCCTTCGAGCGCAAGGCCGAGGCCAAGTGATCGTGCGGCAGGCCCGCCTCGACCGCGGCCGCTTCGCGCGGTCGCTGGTCCTGCTCGGCGTACTGGCCGGTTCCAGCACGCTGGCGCAGGCGCCGGCCTGCAAGCTGCTGACCGACGAACACGGGTTGTGGCCGCTGCCCAACTGCGAGGTGGTCGATCACCGGCCGAAGATCAGCGCCGATGCGCTGAAGGACCTGAACTACGACGACCACGGCCTGGCCGTGGTGTATGCCGCCCAGGGCTTCCACTACGTCGACCGCAAGGGCCGCAGCCTGCCTGTGCTGACCTGGGACAACGGCCCGGAAACACCGCAGGAAGGCCTGCTGCGCGGCCGCGTCGGCAACCGCGTCGGCTACTTCGACCTGACGTTCCGCCAGGTGGTGCCCGGCACCTACGATTTCGGGTGGCCGTTCCAGGATGGCGTGGCCGAGGTCTGCAACGGCTGTCGGCGCGGCACGCCGGATGCCGATGGCCACACGCCGATGGAAGGCGGGGAGTGGTTCCGCATCGACCGCGCGGGCCGTCGGGTGAAGTAGGTTTTTCGGCAGGGCTGCGCCCTGCACCTGCTACACGCCAGAGCAATAGCAACGGCCACGGCCGAAGCAACAGCAACAGCGTGCGTTCCGTGGGATGGCGGGGCACTGTGGGTTTGCGGGGACGCCGTAAACCCGTCCCTGGGGGCTTGGTCGCCGCATCCATGCGGCTCACACCCCGCAAACCCACAGTGCCCCGCCTTCGACAGTTTTCCGGCGGCTGTTGGTAGGTGTCGACCTTGGTCGACACATCTGTCAGATATCGAAATAAATCGGGGTCAGATCCGTTTTCCGCAGGAAAACGGATCTGACCCCATCGGCACGTCCAACAGTTCGCAGGAAACTGTCGAAGGCGGGGTGGGTCCGGTTGCGGGGGCGTGAGCCGCATGGATGCGGCGACCGAGCTTACATGGACGTACTTGCAGCGGCCCCCGCAACCGGACCCACCCCGCCCACCCTCAGGAAACCAGCTTCTGCTGTTGCTGTTGCTGTTGCCGTTGCTCTGGATCGTAGCGGGTGCAGGGCGCAGCCCTGCCGAGCAACCCTATACTTGCCGCCGTGACTGCCTTCCCTGCCCTCGTTCCGCTGGATGCGCCACTGCTGGTGGGCTACAGCGGCGGTGTCGACTCGACCGTGCTGCTGCACTGGCTGTGGCGCAGCGCCAAGGCCTCCGGCACGGCGCTGCGCGCGGTGCACGTGCACCATGGCCTGCACCCCGATGCGGACGACTGGGTGCTGCATTGCCAGCACCAATGCGCAGCGCTGGGCATCGAACTGGCCGTGCATCGCGTGCAGATCGACCCCACATCGGGCCTGGGCCTGGAAGGCGCAGCACGGCAGGCGCGACGCGCCGCGTTCGCCACCGAACTGCGCGACGGCGAAACACTGGCGCTGGCGCAGCACCTGGACGACCAGGCCGAGACCTTCCTGCTGCGTGCCCTGCGTGGCTCCGGCGTCGATGGTCTTGCCGCGATGTCCGCAGACAGCCGCGTAGGCGAACACCGTGTGTGGCGACCGCTGCTGGCGGTGCCGCGCCGTGCGCTGCTCGATTACGCGCACCAGCACGCGCTGCGCTGGGTTGAAGACCCCAGCAACGCCGACGACCACGCCGATCGCAATTTCCTGCGCCTGCAGGTGCTGCCGTTGCTGCGCCAGCGCTGGCCGCACGCCGCCGCGGCATTGGCGGGCAGCGCCCTGCATTGCCGGCAGACCCGCGAGCTGCTGGACGAGGAGGACGCCGAGCTGATCGCGCATCTGGAGGTGGCACCGCGTGTGCTGTCGCTGCAGCTGCTGCGCCAGGTGTCACCGGGCCGCGCCGCGCGCGTGCTGCGTGCCTGGGTGATCGGCCATGGGGCCGCCCCACTGCCGGCCACGGTGCTGCAGCAGGCGCTGGACGAGCTGCTGCCAGCCAGCAACGATCGCCAGGCGCGGGTGCGCTGGCACGATCATGCCATCCAGCAATGGCGCGATCATGCCTATCTCCTGCCCGCGCAACTGCCGGCGCTTCCCCATGATTGGCAGGCCGGATGGGATGGACGCGCGCCATTGGCGCTGCCCGATGGCGGTCAGCTGCACCTGCACGGCGCCGAGGCCTTCGAACGGCCGCTCCAGGTCCGTGCGCGTGTGGGCGGCGAACGCATCCTGCTGCCCGGTCGCCAGCATTCGCATGCGCTGAAGGACTGCCTGCAACGCGAACACCTTGCCCCCTGGCGACGCGCCCAGCTGCCGCTGGTCTTCGATGGAGCGCAGCTGCTTGCCGCCGCCGACGTGGTCATCGCAGCTCCCCTGCAGGCCTGGTTGCAGGCCCACGACGCGCAGCTGCAGTGGCGTCCCGGCGGCTGGTGAATTGACCCCCGCGCGCAGCCCGTCCACACTTGCCGCATGGCCAAGAAGTCCCCCGAAAACGCCTCCCCGGTCGCCCAGTTCGAGCAGTCGCTCGAATCGCTGGAGCAGCTGGTGGAGCAGATGGAAACCGGCGAGCTGAGCCTGGAAGCGTCGCTCAGTGCTTACGAACGCGGCGTCGGTCTGTACCGTCAGTGCCAGCAGGCGCTGGAGCAGGCCGAATTGCGCGTGCGCCTGCTCAGCGATCCGGCCCAGCCGGAAACGGCCGAGCCTTTCGATCCGCCCAACCATGACGGCTGAAGCCCTGTTCGCGCGCTGGCGCGACCGTATCGAAAGCCAGCTCGATGCCGCCCTGCCCTCGCCTGCCGAAGCACCGCAGCGCCTGCACCAGGCCATGCGCTATTCGGTGCTGGGCGGTGGCAAACGCATGCGCCCGCTGCTGGTGTATGCCAGTGGACACCTGTTCGGCGCGCAGCCGGAACAGCTGGACGCGGCGGCGATGGCTGTCGAGCTGATCCACGCCTATTCGCTGGTGCATGACGACCTGCCGGCGATGGACGACGACGCCCTGCGCCGCGGCAAGCCGACCACCCACATCGCCTTCGACGAAGCCACCGCGATCCTGGCCGGCGACGCCCTGCAGACGCGTGCCTTCGGCCTGCTGGCCGATGCGCCGCTGCCGGCCACGCTGCGCGTGGCCTGCCTGCAGACCCTCGCTCACGCGTCCGGCGCCTCCGGCATGTGCGGCGGCCAGGCGCTGGACATCGATGCCACCGGCCAGCAGCAGACCCTGGCGGCACTGACCCGCATGCATGCGCTGAAGACCGGCGCGCTGATCCGTGCAGCGGTGCGCATGGGGGCGCTGTGCGGCCAGGCCCACGAGCCGCAGCTGGCCCAGCTCGACAGTTTCGCCGATGCGCTCGGCCTGGCCTTCCAGGTCCGCGATGACATCCTCGATGTCGAAGCCAGTTCCGAACAGCTGGGCAAGACCGCCGGCAAGGACGAGGCGCAGGACAAGAGCACCTTCCCCGCGCTGCTCGGCATGGACGGCGCGAAGGCGCAGCTGCGCGAACTGGCCGCACGCATGCAGGCCACGTTGGCCGGCCATGGCGAAGAGGCCGATGCGCTGCGCGCGCTGGCAACGCTGGCGGTGGAACGCGATCACTGATCGCCGCCGGTGACGCTGCCCTCAAACAGGAACGCCAGGCAATGCCGGGCGTTCCTGCTTGCGCATGCGGCCGGTATTACTTGATCAGGCGCAGGGTGAACGGGTAGCGATAGGCTTCGCCGTTGTTGGCCTTGACTGCGGCAATGATGCAGAACACCAGGTTGATGATGCCCACGATCGGCGCCAGGATGCCGCCGATGATCACCACCATCAGGATGATGCTGATGACCATGGCGATGGTCACGGTGATCTGGAAGTTCAGCGCTTCCTTGGCCTGGTCGGTCACGAAGGCCTTGCTGGCGTCATCCTTGTTGATCAGCCAGATGATCAGGGCGCCGATGAACCAGGTGAAGATGCCCAGCAGGTGCGCAGCCAGCGCCATGGTGCGCTGGTCGGCCGGGGCATCGGTGGTTGCCGGCGGCGGCGGGACGTTATCGAATTCGCTCACGACAAAACTCCTTTTCATTGGGTGGTCTTGACCCACCAGCACCAAGCTGGTTGCGTCAGGCGCGCATAGCTTACGTCATCAATGCCATCAATCATTACCGGCGACGGTCATCCGCCCCAGCAGGATCGAACCGGTCCGGATGTGCGAGCGCGGGTCGACGTCGCTGCCGACCGCCTCGATGCTGCTGAACATCTCGCGCAGGTTGCCGGCGATGGTGACGCCGTCCACCGGGTACTGGATCTCGCCGTTCTCGACACGGAAGCCGCCCGCGCCTCGTGAGTAATCGCCGGTCACCCCGTTCACGCCCTGCCCCATCAGCTCGGTCACCAGCAGGCCGTCACCCATCTGCCGGGCGATCTCTTCCAGCGGGCCGGCATTGGCCGCCAGCTGCAGGTTGTGCACGCCGCCAGCATTGGCGGTGGTCTGCAGGCCCAGCTTGCGCGCGGAATAGCTGCCCAGCACGTAGCGCTGCAGTACGCCGTCTCGGACCAGCGCCGAACTACGGGTGGCCACGCCGTCGCCGTCGAAGGCGGCCGAGCGCAGGCCACGGCGCAGGTGCGGCAGCTCGTCGATCTGCATCCATTCCGGGAACAGGCGTTGGCCGACGCTGTCCAGCAGGAAGCTGGCCTGGCGGTACAAGGCGCCGCCGGACACCGCCGACAGCAGGTGGCCGACCAGGCTGCGCGCCACTTCCGGGGCGAACAGCACCGGCATGCTGCCAGTAGCCAGTGAACGCGGCTGCAGGCGGGCCACGGTGCGCTCGGCGGCACGACGGCCGACCAGGCCCACGTCTTCCAGGTCCTCCCGGGCAAGCGCGCTGGTGTACCAGCCATCGCGCTGCATGCCATCGCCCTGCCCGGCGATCAGCGCGCAGCCGACCGAATGGTGGGTGCCGCGCTCACGACCAAAGAAACCATGCGAATTGGCATACACCGACAGGCTCTGCATGCTCGACACCGATGCGCCGTCGGAATTGCGGATCTGCGCGTCGGCCTCGCGACCGGCCGCCTCGCAGGCCAGGGCCAGGTCCACCGCCTCATCGGCCTGCAGCGCCCACGGGTGCCAACCGTCCAGCTCCGGGAAGTCGGTGGCCATCAGTGCGGCCTCGGCCAGGCCGGCAGCCGGGTCATCCTCGGTATGCCGGGCAATCGCGCAGGCCTGCTCGACCGTAGCGGCCAGGCTGGCCTCGTTCAGGTCACCGGTGCTGGCACTGCCCTTGCGCTGGCCGAAATAGACGGTCACGGCGATGCCGCGGTCACGCGTGGACTGCACGGTCTCGACCTCGCCGAGGCGGACATTGACCTCCAGTCCGCGGTCCTCGCTGCAACTGACCTCGGCCTGGCTGGCGCCCAGCGCGCGGGCGCGGTCGAGCAGCTGCTGGGAGAGGTCGGCCAGCCGTTCCAGCCGGGCCGGGCTGTCGTCGCCGACGGCCACTTCAGGGGCGATCACGTTCAATGCTTTATCCTGTACAGGTTGGGCCCGGCATCACGCCGGGCGACTTTTTTTGAGATCAGGTAGGGACGATGCGCGGACGCGACGAAGAAACCGGTGAATTCCACGACAAGAGCCGCAGCCAGAACCGGCGCGACGCGCTCGACGTCCTGGCCCTGGGCGAGAAGCTGGTGTCGTTGACCCCGGCCCAGCTGGCGCGCCTGCCGATCCCGGAAGACCTGCTGCCGCATATCGCCGAGTGCAAGCGCATCACCGCCCACATCGCCCACAAGCGCCAGCTGGCGTTCCTGGCCAAGCACATGCGCCGCGAGGACGAGGCAACGCTGGACGCGATCCGCGATGCGCTGGACGCCAACAGCGAGACTGGCCGCCGCGAAGTGGCGATGATGCACCGCGTGGAAGACTGGCGCGACCGCCTGTTGGCCGACGGTGACAAGGCGCTGGCCGCCCTGCTTGACGACTACCCGCAGGCCGACCGCCAGCAGCTGCGCACCCTGGTACGCAACGCGCAGGCCGAAAAGGCGAAGAACAAGCCGCCGCGCGCCTACCGCGAGATCTTCCAGGTGCTGCGTACGCTGATGCTGCCGGCGGCGCTGGGCTTGAAGACGGCGGGCGACGAACACGCCGGCGATCCGGTCGACGAGGCCGACGAGGACTGAGTCCGCGCCGGCCCGGGCGGTGGCCGCGGCCATCGCCACGCTCAGGCCTGCGTACCGCCGACGGTGATGCCCTCGATCAACAGCGAGGGCTGGCCGACACCCACGGGCACGCTCTGCCCGTCCTTGCCGCAGATGCCCACGCCCTCGTCCAGGGCCAGATCGTTGCCGACCATGCGCACCTTCTGCATGGTCTCCGGGCCGTTGCCGATCAGGGTCGCGCCCTTCACCGGGGTGGTGATGCGGCCATCCTCGATCAGGTAGGCCTCGGTGGCCGAGAACACGTACTTGCCGCTGGTGATGTCGACCTGGCCACCGCCGAAGTTCACCGCGTACAGGCCCTTCTTCACCGAACGGATCATCTCCTGCGGGTCGTGCTCGCCGGCGCGCATGTAGGTGTTGGTCATGCGTGGCATGGTCAGGTGCGCGAACGATTCGCGGCGCCCGTTGCCGGTCGGGGCCATGCCCATCAGCCGCGCGTTGAGGCTGTCCTGCATGTAGCCGACCAGGATGCCGTCCTCGATCAGCGGGGTGCACTGGCTCGGGTGGCCTTCGTCGTCGATGTTCAACGAACCGCGGCGACCGTCGAGGGTGCCGTCGTCGACGATGGTCACCCCCGGTGCGGCGACGCGCTCGCCGATGCGGCCGGCGTAGACGCTGGTGCCCTTGCGGTTGAAGTCGCCTTCCAGGCCATGGCCGACCGCTTCGTGCAGCAACACGCCCGGCCAACCCGGGCCGAGCACCACCGGCATCATGCCGGCCGGCGCCGGCACCGCGTCCAGGTTCACCAGCGCCTGGCGCAGCGCTTCCTGGGCCAGGGCTTCGGGGCGGCCGCTGGCGAACAGCGCTTCGTAGCCATAACGGCCACCGCCACCGGCGTAGCCGGACTCGCGACGGCCGTTGTGTTCGACGATGACCTGCACGTTAAGGCGTACCAGCGGGCGCACGTCGGCCGCCAGCACGCCGTCGCTGCGGGCGATCAGCACAGTATCGACGCCGCCGGACAGGCTCACCATCACCTGCTTCACGCGCGGGTCGGCGGCACGCAGGTAGCCATCCAGGCGCTTGAGCACCTCGACCTTGGCCTCGTTGCCGATGCCGTCGATCGGGTCCAGCGCCGGGTACAGCGCGCGCGCATTGCCGCGCAGCAGCGAACGTCCGGTCTGCGCACCGCCCTCGCGCGAGATCGCGCGCGCCGACTGCGCCGCCGCCAGCAGCGCATCGGCATGGATGTCATCGGAGTAGGCGAAGCCGGTCTTCTCGCCGGAAATCGCCCGCACGCCCACGCCCTGCTCGATGGAATGGGCGCCGTCCTTGACGATGCCGTCTTCCACGCTCCAGCTCTCGCGGCGGGCGTGCTGGAAATAAAGGTCGCCGAAGTCGACACCAGGGCCGAGCAGTTGCCCGAAGGTGCGCTCCAGGCCGGCGGTATCCAGGCCGCCGGGGCGCAGCAGGCGGTCTTGGGCAAGCGTCAGGGCGATATCAGTCATGGTTTCGATCTGGGGGTGCGGGGGCGCTCAGGCAAGCCCCGTGAACAGGAAGCCGTGCTCAGCGCGAGCGCGGCAGGTCGGTGACGGTCGGCGGAATGGCCGGTGCAGGTGCCGGCACGGGCGGTGATGGGGTCTTGTCGCGGCTGCGCTCGATCACTTCCACCTTCGGCTCCTTCCATGGACCGGTCACCTTGTAGGTACGGGCGCCAATCTCGCCCAGCGGCTTGGACAATACCGCATTGGTGGCCGCGCCCAGCGCCGCCCCCACCGGGCCGCCGGCCACCGCACCGACCACGGTCAGCAGGTTGCCCGCGCGCGGGTTGACGTCGATGGTCTGGTCGAACTGCTGGTTGCGCAGGTCGGCCTGGCCACGGATGGTGATGTTGGCCGCCGGGCCTTCGATCAGCACCTTGTCGGTGCGCGCCATGCCCTGACCGAACTGCATGCTGCCCTCGATCTGGTTGAACGCGAAGCCCTTGGAGAAGAAGTCGCGGAAATCGAACATCAGCCGCCGCGGCAGCTGCGCGACGCTGAGCAGGCCCAGCACGCGGCCGGCGCCCGGCTCCAGCTCCAGCAGCTGGCCATTGCGCGCATGCAGGTCGAGGCTGCCCTGCAGGTTGCCCAGCTGGAAGTCCGACGGCCCCCCGCTCCAGGCCGCCTGCAGCTGCGCCTGGCCGGAACCGCCGCGCAGCTGGCCGCCGTAATCAAGGTTCTGCATCAGCCCGCCCAGGTCCTCGCTGCGCACCTGCGCGGTCAGTTCGGTACGGGCGCCGCCCGTACGGCCGAGCCAGCGGCCGGTGATGTCGATTTCCTGGTCCGGCGCGCGGAAGCGCAACGCGTCCACGTTCAGGCCGTTGGCCAGTGGGCGCGTGCGCAGCACCGCCTGGCCCAGCACCACCTTGTCGAACTTCAGGTCGGCGATGTCCAGCGCGAACGGCGGCAGCTTGGCCGGGTCCATGTCATTGGCACCGGCCTGTACCCGCGCCGGCGCGGCGGCCGCACCCGGTGCCGCCGGCAGTGACTGCCAGTGCACCCGGTCAAGCTGGCCGCTGATGGTGCCGCCGTCGGCGTTGGGTACGGTCAGGCGGCCGGCCAGCGACGGCCCGTCCAGGCGCACGTCCAGTGCCTGCGGGCCCGGGTGCAGCTGCAGCCGGGTCTGCTCGAAGACTCCGCCGATCAGCTTGAGCTGGCCGACCTGCACGTCGACCGCGCGCAGCGGCATCGCGTCGTCGTCACTCCCACCGCGCGCCAGGCTGATCCACTCCAGCGCATCCAGGGTCGGGCTGCGGCCATTGACCGTCAGTCCGCTCGCCGGCGGCTCGCGGTCGACATGGTCGCTGCCCAGCGTGACCTGCACACCGGTCTGGTTGTTGTGGCTGCGCGCGGCCAGGGCCAGGCGCTGGCCGAACGCCACATCGATGCGGCCGGCGCCCATCGGCAGCTGCGCGGCCACCGTGGTCGCCAGCGGCTCGGCGGCCGGCTTGTCCAGCGGCGCCGGCAGGTCGAGCCGGGTGCCGACCAGGTCCGAACTCAGCCGCAGCTCGCTCGGCGGCGCAGGCGCGCCGGGCGCCACCTTGGGCAGGTTGACGCCGATGGTCCAGGCCGAATTGCCGTTGATGTAAGGCTTGAGCCAGGCCATCTCCGGAGCACGGTCGATCAGCACGCTGGCATCGAGGCGGGCGGTCAGCTGCGACTCGAAGGCGCGCGTGCTGTCATGCACGTAACCTCCGGCACGCAGGCTCAGCCGTCCTTCCTGGCCGAGGTGGCGCACCGCCAGGTCCTCGGCGCCGAAACCGCCATTGCTGTAGCGCGCCTGCCCGTGCATGTTGTCAAAGGTCAGCTGGAAGCGCTTGTCGACCAGCTTCACGCCGGCCAGATCGACCGTGCCCTGCAGGTGGCCCTCGCCCTCGTCCTGATGCAGCGGCTGCAGCAGATCGAAGGTCACATGGGCCGGACCACTGGCGACCAGATTGTCCAGCGTATCGCCGTAATCCTTGTGCAACGGGCTCTGGCGCAGCATCGCCAGCAGCTTGCCGGCCTCGCTCGGCGCGTCGGCACGTACGTACAACGGCTGGTGCCCGAAGTCCGGAATGCCCGCTTCGAATTTCTGTACCGCCACGCCGGCAAGATCACCCCGTCCACGCATGTCGAAGCCAGGGCCGATGAAGGCGATGTCGGCGTCGACCTGGCTCATCAGCGGCCAGTCGTGCTGGAAGCGGATGTCGCCATTGGTGATGTGGCCGGTGGCCTCGAAGCGGCCATCATTGTTGTCGAACGGCCAGTCGTCCAGGTCACCGGTGACCAGGCCGACGCCATTGCGCACCTGGCCGCCAGCCAGCGCCATGTCCAGCCAGTCGGTGGCGCCCTTGCTCATCTTGGAGTGGATCCAGAAGCGCTTGGCCGCCGTCATCGGCACGTCGTCCAGCTTCGCGGCCAGCTGCAGCCACGGCCGCGTGCCGTCGCCCTGGAACCAGACCCCGCCGCGCACGTCGGCCGCGTAGTCGGTGCCTTCCACACGCATCGCCGGCGTCCCGATCCGCCAACCACCGCCCTCGTCGCGCCAGCCCACGATCTGTCCGGCCAGGTGCAGGTCATGGCGCACGCCGAAGCCGGTCGGCCAATCGAACTGCAGCTGCCGTTGCGGTTGCAGCTGCAGGCTGAAGCCGTCGGCGTCGCCTTCAAAGCGCCCGCCCAGGCCGCGCAGGCCGGGCGAGTTGCCCACGCTGGCGAAACCCAGCGACTGCAGTTCACCCTGCGCCCACAGGGGGCCATCGCGTTCGCCCGACAGCTGCAAGGCGCGCACGTCCAGCTGCGGCCTGGACAGGAACAGCCAGCGACGCAGGCCCGGCTCAAGGCGATCACTCAGGGCCAGCGCACGCAGTGCGATGCCGGCCTGCACTTCACCGGAACGGACCTGCAGCTGTTTGCCGACCTGCAGCTGCAGGCCATCGAGGCGCTGCTCGCCGTCTTCATTCTTCAGCCGCAGCTGCGGTACCTGCAGCGCCCAGCCCTCGGCCTGGCGCTGCCAGCGCAGGCGGGCCTGCAGTCGCTGCAGCTGCAGCTGCGGCGCCGCCATGCCGGGTATCGGTGCGCCATCGATACGCACGTCGCGCAGGTCCGAATCCGTGGTCAGCGCCACCGGCGCGAAATCGCGCAGGGTCAACCACAGGTTCAACTCGCCCTTGCCCTCGCGCAGGCGCACGCCGCCAGCCGCCAGCAAGGGCGCCCAGGCGTGGAAATCGACCGGGTCGGCGCCCAGCCAGGCCTCGCCGTTGCCGCGCGCACGGTCCACGTCCAGCACCGCGGTCAGCGGCAGCGCTTCGGGCTGCGCCCAGGCGCGTACGCCCACGCGCAGGCGATCGCCATTGACCCGCATGCGCAGGTCGATGCGCGGCAGCGTGGTGTCGATGCCCAACGTCGGCGCGTGCACGCCCAGGCGCCCCCCGATCACCTGCAGCTCGCCCAGCCGGCGCAGCGCATCCAGCGGATCGCCGCCGTTGTCCGATTGCGGCAGCCCGCGCACCGTCCAGCGTCCGTCCTCGCCCTGCTGCAGATCCAGCGCCAGGCCACGCAGGCGCAGCTCGGTCAGCGAGCGCCCGGGCAGCAGCCCGCTGTACATCGATACCAGCACCTCGGCCTCGCCGATCGCCAGGCCCTGCCCGGCGCCGATGCGCAGGCCTTTCAGCTGCAGCAGCGGGCCACGACGGGTCCAGGCGGTCTGCAGCTGGTCGAAACGCACCGGCTGGCCGGCACGCTCGCTCAGCCAGGCGGCAATCCTGTCAGGATGACGCTCGGCCAGCGGCAGCAGCTGGCTGAGCGTGCCCACCAGCAGTGCAAGCCCGACCAGGCCCACCGCACAGGCGGCAATGAAATGACGGCGGATCCTTCGCAGTCGCAGGCGCGGCGGCGCGCTCATCGGCCACCGCCGGCCTGCAGCCGGCGAGGATCAGAGCAGAACGACATCGAATTGCTCCTGCAGGTACTGCTCGTCCGCCTGGAAGCGGATGCTCTTGCCGAGGAACTCTTCCAGCTCGGCCACCGCCGAGGATTCCTCATCGGTAATGCGCGCGACCACCTTGGTCGAGGCGATCACCAGCAGGCGCGCAGCATCGAACTGGCGCACGGCACGGGTGATCTCGCGGAAGATCTCATAGGTCACCGTCTCGGTGGTCTTGATGCTGCCGCGGCCGCTGCACTGCGGGCAGGTCTCCGACAGCTGGCGCTCCAGGCTTTCCACCGTACGCTTGCGGGTCATCTCCACCAGGCCCAGCGGCGAGAAATCATAGACCGTGGTCTTGGCATGGTCGCGGGCCAGCGCCTTTTCCAGCGTGCGCAGCACCTGGCGACGATGCTCCGCATCATCCATGTCGATGAAGTCGATGATGATGATGCCGCCCAGGTTGCGCAGCCGCAGCTGCCGCGCCACCGCCTGCGCCGCTTCCAGGTTGGTGCGGAACACCGTTTCTTCCAGGTTGCGCTGGCCGAGGAACGAGCCGGTGTTGACGTCGATGGTGGTCATCGCCTCGGTCTGGTCGATCACCAGGTAGCCACCGGATTTCAGCGGCACCTGCTTGTCCAGCGCGCGGCCGATCTCGTCCTCCACGCCGAACATGTCGAAGATCGGGCGGTCACCGGAGTACAGCTCCAGCTTCTCGGCCAGCACCGGCATGTACTTGGCGACGAAGGCCTGCAGTTGGCCGAAGGTCTCCTTCGAGTCCACCTTCACCTTGTCCACGTCCTTGCGGATCAGGTCGCGCACCGACCGCAGCGGCAGGCTCAGGTCTTCATAGATGATGCTGCACGACGGCGCTTCGCGGCCGCGGCGCTCGACCACGTTCCACACGCGCGACAGGTAGGCGATGTCCTCGGCGATGGCCTCGGCCGGCTGCCCTTCGGCGTTGGTGCGCACGATGTAGCCGTAGCCGCCGTGCTGCGCCGACAACTCGGTCACCAGCGCCTTCAGGCGGGCGCGCTCGGTTTCATCCTCGATGCGCGCGGACACCCCCACCACCTTGGACTGCGGCAGCAGCACCATGTAGCGCGAGGGAATGCTGATCTGCGTGGTCAGGCGTGCACCCTTGGTGCCGATCGGGTCCTTCACCACCTGCACCACGATGTCCTGGCCGTCACGCAGCAGCTCGACGATCGGCACGCTGGCCGGCGGCGGCAGGGTCGTGTTCTCGGTGTCGGCACTGGCCACCGGGGCCGGGCGCACCACGTCGTTGGCGTGCAGGAACGCGGCGCGCTCCAGGCCGACCTCGACGAAGGCGGCCTGCATGCCGGGCATGACCCGCTGCACCTTGCCCTTGTAGATGTTGCCGACCACACCCCGGCGCCAGCCGCGCTCGATGTGCAGTTCCTGCAGCATGCCGTTCTCGATCACCGCGACCCGGGTTTCGCGGGGGGTCACATTGACCAGGATTTCCTCAGACATCGGCAGCCTCCCTGGCGGCATCGGCAGTGGGGGCCGGCACGCCACAGCGCGCCAGCAGACGATCGGTATGCAGCAATGGCAGCCCCATGACGCCGGAGTAGCTGCCGGAAAGATGTTCGATCCAGCGCTCGGCCCCGCCCTGGATGGCGTAGGCCCCGGCCTTGTCCAACGGCTCGCCGGTGGCGACATAGGCGGCGATGTCGGCGGCGGCGATCGGGGCGAAGGTCACTTCGGAAATGACCAGTTCGCTGTCCAGCCCGTCGGCGCCGACCACCACCACCGCAGTCATCACCTGGTGGGTGCGCCCGGCCAGGCGCGCCAGCATCGCGCGCGCGCCGGCGGCGTCGGCCGGCTTGCCGAACACTTCACCGTCCAGCACCACCTCGGTGTCCGAGCCGAGCACCCGCGCCTGCGGGTCTTCGGCCAGCACCCGGGCCAGCCCGGCGCGCGCCTTGTCGGCGGCGACCCGGCACACATACTGTTCGGCACTCTCGGTCGCGGCGCGCTGCTCGACGACCTCCAGGTCCAGGGCCTGGAAGGGGCGTCCGAGTCGGGCCAGCAACTGGTTGCGTCGGGGGGAGCGGGAAGCAAGATAGAGCATCGGCACAGCATAACCTGAGCCCGTCACCTGAATCGTCGGCAACCCGTTACGGAACGCGTACAACCCCGTACAGGCTCACAGCGCGTTCATCGCTACGACACCACCCTCACCGCACAACAAGGAGATCCCATGCGCCTGACCGCCACCCCGCTGCTGCTCGCCCTGTCCCTCGCCCTTGGAGCCTCGATGACTGCCCATGCTGCTCCTTCGTCGCCCTCGATCGCCGCCGCGGCCGAAGGCACCCTGCTGAACATTTCGGCCAACGCCGAGGCCACCCGCGTGCCGGACGTCGCCACCCTGTCGGCCGGCGTGGTCACCCAGGCCGCCGACGGCAACAGCGCCATGCGCCAGAACGCCCAGCAGATGGACAAGGTGTTGGCCGCGATCAAGGCCGCCGGCATCGCCGAGCGCGACGTGCAGACCAGCGGCGTCAGCCTCAACCCGCAGTACCGCTATGCCGACAACGAGGCGCCGAAGATCACCGGCTACCAGGCCAGCAACACGGTCAGCCTGAAGGTCCGTGACATCGCCAAGCTCGGCAAGGTGCTCGATGCGCTGGCCGCTCAGGGCGCCAACCAGATCAACGGTCCGCAGTTTGAGATCGACCAGCCCGAACCGGTCTATGACGAAGCCCGCCTGGCCGCGCTGAAGAAGGCCCAGGCCCGCGCCCAGACCTATGCCAAGTCGCTGGGCCTGCAGGTGCGCCGCATCGTCAGCATCTCCGAGAACAGCAGCGGCGGTTTCCGCCCGATGCAGATGATGCGCACCATGGCGGCCGGTGCGGCGATGGACAAGGCCACCCCGGTCGCACCGGGCGAATCGACCCTCTCGGTCAACCTGGACGTGGTGTTCGAACTGGGCCGCTGATCGCGGCCGCCACGGTCGACGACACAGGCGGGTCCCGCAGGGGGCCCGCCTTTTTCGTGCCCCCGCCGACACTGGCTGAAGGCCAGCCCAACGATCATGCCCCTGCCTCTAGGCAGTAGCCGTCATGCCGCGCTACTGATGGACTGCCAGCCGCGTGCGGCAACCCCGCCACGGGCCCTGGTGCGTTGAGGACTTCGTCACTGGCATGGAGGTGGATCATGGTTCGTACGTACCCCGTTGCATCCCTGCATTTCGACCCCGCCCGGGTGGCCGCCTGGAGCGCGGCGATCGCTCTGCACCTGCTGGCCTTCCTGTTGCTGCTCATCCCTGCGACCTACCAGGCCGTGCAGGTCCCGCGTGAAAAGACGCCGGTCCGGCTGATCGAGAAGATCCCGCCACCGCCAACGCCGCCGGTTCCGGTCCCGCCCAAGGAGATCGTCCAGGTGGTGCCGAAACCGCGAACGCAGCCGGTGGTACCGCCACTGCCGGCGCCCACCGCGACCGTGGAGGAGACCCAGGGCATCGCGCTGCCGGCCGCCGAACCGGCTCCGCCGCAGCTGGCGCCCAGCATCGACACGTCCACCCCTCTGGCCGGCGCCCAGCTGCAGTACCGCAGCGCCCCGCCGCCGACCTACCCCATCCAGTCCCTGCGCAACCACGAACAGGGAACAGTGCTGTTGCGGGTGGAAGTGGACAGCCATGGCCAACCGGTCGCGGTCAGCGTCGAGCGCAGCAGCGGCTCGCGCAACCTGGACCAGGCCGCCCGCCAGCAGGTGCTCCGGCACTGGCGCTTCGAGCCTGCCCAGCGTGACGGCGTGGCAGTTCCGGCCATCGGCCTGGTACCGGTACAGTTCTCGCTGCCCGACTGAGCCCCACCACCGGCCCGGCCTCGCGCCGGGCCGGTCCCTGCCGCTGCCCGGGAAATGCGGACAGGCCAGGGACCAAGCGTTACCGATTAAGCAAAATTTCACGACTTCGTCACCTGCAGGAAACCTAGATTGGCGCGTCCCGGTATCGATCCGGCGACAGCCCTCAACGCTACGGTTTTCCAGTTAGGAGAGAAGCTGTGAAACACCCGATCCAACGGCCCGCCAGCCGCCGCCGCAGCACCCTGGCATCGTCCATCACCCACATCCTCACCGGCGGCGCCCTGCTGCTGGCCGGCGCCGTCGCTTCCTCCTCCGCCTTCGCGCAGGAAAAGGCCACCAACCTCGACCGCATCACGGTCACCGGCTCCAACATCCCGCGCACCAACACCGAGACACCGTCGCCGGTGCAGGTGGTGACCCGCCAGGAAATCGACCGCACCGGCAAGACCTCGCTGGCCGAGTACCTGCAGACCATCACCGCCGATGGCGCCGGCTCGATTCCCAAGACCTTCGGCAACGGTTTCGCCGGCGGTGGTGCCGGCATCTCGCTGCGCGGCCTGGGCGCCGGCTCGACGCTGGTACTGTTGAACGGCCGCCGCATGGCCACCTATGGCCTGGCCGATGACGGACAGAAGGTCTTCACCGACCTCAGCACCATTCCGCTCGATGCCGTCGAGCGCGTGGAAGTCCTGAAGGACGGCGCTTCGGCGATCTACGGCTCCGATGCCATCGCCGGCGTGGTCAACATCATCCTGCGCAGCGACTTCCAGGGCGCCATCCTGCGTGGCTCCTACGGCCTGTCCGGTGACAGCGATGGCGACGCCCGGAAGGCAACCCTGACCGCCGGTACCGGCGACCTGGCCACCGATGGCTGGAACGCCTTCTTCAGCCTGGACGTTGGCAAGACCGACGCGATCAAGATCAGCGACCGCAAGAACCGCAAGTGGATCGGTACCGGTGACACCCGCCCGTGGGGCTATGACAAGACCGCCCAGTTCCTCGGCGGTGCCTACACCCGTGGTGGCACCTCCGGCGGTTCCGGCCCGAACGGCTCCTACCTCGACGCCACCGGCCATCTGGTGCCGCTGCCGGGTTGCGCCGGCCTGACCACCATCGGTGGGCAGACCCCGGCCAGCATCGCCGCCGATGGCTGCCTGTGGGATCCGGCGCAGCAGTACCGCGACCTGATTCCGGAAGAGAAGTACGTCAACGTGTTCGGTCGCGCCAGCTTCGCCTTCGGTGAAGGCGGCGAGATCTACACCGAGATCGGCTACTCGAAGAAGGAAACCATCTTCAGCAACACCCCGTCCGGCGTGTCGGGCGGCTGGGGCTATCCGGGCGGCCCGGTCAATGCCAACAGTGGCCCCGGTGCCACCGTGCTGGGCCCGAACCATCCCGACAACCCGACCCCGGGCACGGCGCGCCGCGTGCGTTACTCGGCCTGGGATGTCGGCCCGCGCGTGACCGACAACACCAATGAGTTCAACCGCTTCCTGGTCGGCATCAAGGGCAACTGGGGCGACTGGAGCTACGACACTGCCTACCTGCACTCGGGCACCGACCTGACCAACAAGCGCACCGGCTTCCTGCGCTACAGCGCCGTCCAGTGTGCACTGGGCAATGCCAACTGCGCCGGTGGCGTGTGGCGTATCGGTGATGATGCCGGCAAGAACTCGCAGGCGCTGTACGACTACATCTCGCCCACGATCAGCGCCCGCGCCAAGTCCAGCCTGGACATGTTCGACTTCACCGTCTCGCGCAGCCTGATGGACCTGAAGGGTGGTCCGCTGGGCCTGGCGATCGGTACCGAGTGGCGCAAGACCAGCAACAGCCTGACCCCGCAGACCTACACCGACCAGGGCGACATCATCGGCCTGGGCTACTCGGCCTATGACGGCACCCAGAACGTCTACGCCGGCTACGTCGAACTGTCGGCACCGGTGCTGGAACAGCTGGAACTGTCCGGCGCCCTGCGTTACGACAAGTACGAAAGCGGCGAAGGCAAGGCTACGCCGAAGCTGGGCGTGAAGTGGACCCCGGCCGACTGGATCGCCCTGCGCGCCAGCTACGCCGAAGGTTTCCGCGCGCCGAACCCGGCCGAGAACGGTGACGGTGGCCTGGCCGCCTTCTCCACTGCGGTCGACCCGGTGCGTTGCCAGATCAGCGGCGGCGCTGCCAGCGAATGTGGCGCCAATTCGGTGGCGATCATCACCAAGCCGAACAAGCTGCTGAAGCCGGAAGAGTCCAAGAGCTACTCGGTCGGCATCGTGCTGCAGCCGACTTCGACCACCTCGATGACCGTCGATGCCTGGCAGATCAAGCGTACCAACGAGATCGTGCAGGGCAGCACGGCGGCGGCGATCCTGGCCGGCAACGTGCTGCGCGACAGCAACAATCTCAATGGCGTGGCCAACAGCGGCACCATCCTGGCGGTCAACACCGGCTACGTGAATGCCAGCTCGTCGCGCGTGCGCGGTATCGATACCGATATCCGCCAGACCTTCGAGATCGGCCCGGGCCAGCTGGAGCTGGACCTGCAGTGGAGCCACATCCTGAAGTTCGAGCGCACCGAAGGCGGCGACACGGTTGATTACGTGGGTACCCACGGCAACTGCGACGTCACCAACTGCATCGGTACGCCGAAGGACAAGGTCAACTTCGGCACCACCTGGAAGCAGGGCCCGTGGAGCGTCAGCGGCATCGTCAACTACATCAGCAAGATGGACAACATCGACAGCCGTGGTGGCAGCTACCTGGCCTTCTACGCTGACGGTACGCCGGTGAAGAAGATCTCTTCGTTCACCACGATGGACCTGTCCGGTCGCTGGAGCATCAACGACTCGTTCGAACTCAACGCCTCGGTGGCCAACGTGTTCGACCGCATCGCCCCGCTCGATCCGACCACCTACGGCGCGGTGAACTACAACCCGATGCACTTCTCCGGTGCGCTGGGCCGTTACTACACCGTCGGTTTCAAGTACACGTTCAAGTAAGACCGGTTGCAGCGTCACCTTCGAAGGCCCGGGCCGTTGCCCGGGCCTTCGTCGTTTTCACGCGGGCCGGTTCCTGCAGGCTGGCGCTTGCCCGCTGGCTCTTGCGGACATGTTCACGAGGACATGGCTACCGTATGCTCGCGGCATCCGCGCCGCAGGGGATCTCCATGGCCGCGACATCGCAACGGCTGGGCCTGCCCGCGTTGACTGCACTGGTAGTCGGCTCGATGGTCGGCGCCGGCATCTTTTCACTGCCGCAGAACGTCGCGCGCAGCGCCGGCCCGGCCGCCGCCTTGATCGGCTGGGCGGTCAGTGGCGCCGGCATGCTGATGCTGGCCTTCGTGTTCCAGGCCCTGGCCAATCGTCGCCCCGACCTGGATACCGGCATCTACGCCTATGCGCGTGAAGGCTTCGGCAACTACATCGGCTTCTCCGCGGCGTGGGGCTACTGGGTGGCGTCGGTGCTCGGCAACGCCAGCTTCTTCGTACTGATCTTCAGTGGCCTCGGCCACTTCGTGCCGGTCCTCGGTGAAGGCAATACACCCGCCGCCGTAGCCGCTTCATCACTGCTGCTGTGGACCGTGCACCTGCTGGTGCTGCGCGGCCTGCGCACGGCCGCCATCGTCAACGGCCTGGTGACGGTGGCCAAGCTGCTGCCGATCGCGTTGTTCCTGATCCTGGCGGCGGGCGCGTTCCGCATGGACGTGTTCCGTGCCGATTTCCTCGGTACGCCCGCACTCGGCGACCTCGGCCAGCAGTTGCGCGGCATGATGCTGGTGACCGTGTGGGTGTTCATCGGCATCGAAGGGGCCAGCATCTATTCGCGGCGTGCCGCGCGCCGTGCCGACGTCGGCCGTGCCACGGTGATCGGTTTCCTCGGGGTCTGGCTGCTGCTGGTACTGGTCAGCCTGCTGTCGATGGGCGTGCTGTCGCAGGCCGAGCTTGCCGGGCTGCCCAACCCGTCGATGGCCTACGTGCTGCGCGCCATCGTCGGCGAATGGGGCGCGACGGTGATCATCATCGGTTCGATCGTCTCCGTGCTCGGCGCATTGCTGGCCTGGGTGCTGCTGTGCGCCGAAGTGCTGTATGCCGCCGCCGGTGATGGCACCATGCCGGCCTTCCTCGGCCGCGAGAACGCGCGTGGCGTGCCGGCCAATGCACTGTGGTTGAGCAATGGCCTGATCCAGTTGTTCCTGCTGATGGTGCTGGTCAGTTCGGGCAGCTACACCGGGCTGGTGCTGCTCGCTGCGTCGATGAGCCTGGTGCCCTACTTCCTGTCCACCGCGTTCGGCGTGCAGCTGGCCTGGCGCGGGCAGGCCTACGCCGGCGAACCAGGCGTGCGCTGGCGCGATTTCGGGGTCGCACTGCTGGCCAGCGCCTATGCGCTGTGGCTGGTGTATGCCGGCGGCCTGGACAACCTGCTGCTGTCGGTACTGCTGTACGTGCCCGGCGTGGTGTTGTTCGCTTTGACCCGGCGCCAGCGCGGCGAGCGGGTATTCACGCGCTGGGAGTGGGTACTGTTCGGCGCGATCCTGGCGGTGGCGATCGCCACGCTGGTGGCCTTCTGCAGAGGTGAGCTGGCACTGTAGAGCCGAGCCCACGCTCGGCTTCACACAGGCAGCCGAGCATGGCTCGGCTCTACAACTGGCGTTCCGCCAGCATGCCGATATCCTGCATCCAGCGCTCGGCCAGCTGCGGCCACGCCGCGACCGGTGCATCCTTCATGCGCAGCCCGAATGCGTGGCCGCCGCGTGCGAACAGGTGCATTTCCACCGGCGCGCCCGCGTCCGCCAGGGCACGGTAATAGGCCAGCGATTCACGCACGTCATCGGTGCGATCGTCGGTGGCCTGCGCGATGAACGTCGGCGGCACCTTGTCATCCACGGTGATGTCCCTGACCAGCGACAATCCCTTCCCGTGCCCTGCCCACAGGTGCCCGGAATACATCACCATCGCGAAATCGGGACGGCTGGGTTGCTCATCCGCAGCATCGACCGGCGCGTAGCTGCGCAGCGCGTGCGTGCTCAGTCCCGCCACCACGTGACCACCGGCGGAAAAGCCGATCGCCCCGATCCGCTTGGGATTGATTGACCAGCGCTCGGCCTGTGCGCGCAGCAGGCCCATTGCACGCTGTGCATCCTGCAGGGCCATCGGCACTTTCGGAATGTCGCGGCAGTTGCACTCGGGGTCCCAGTTCGGGCCAGAGGCTGGCACCCGGTACTTCAGCAATGCACAGGTGATGCCCTGTGCGGTCAGCCAGCCGCAGATCTCGCTGCCTTCCAGGTCCATCGCCAGCACCCGATAGCCTCCGCCAGGCACCACCATCACTGCGGTGCCGGTGGCCGGTCCCTTCGGTGGAAACACGATGAGGGTCGGCGCAGCGACGTTCTGCAGCATCATCCAGTGTTCGCCACTGGCTTCGGAGATCACTTCGCTGACCTGCTCGGGCCCCTTCAACTTCGGCGGCGCGATCACCGTGCCCTGCGGCCACAACGGAAGCTCGGTGGTGCCCTGTGGCGGATGCCAGGTGGAAGGCGCGGCCTTCGTTGTGGCGAACGGCACCATCGCCAGCAGCAGGAAGCTCGAGGACAGCAGCACGCGCATGATCGGCATCCATGGTTGCAGCAGCAGAGTGTAGCGACAAAAAAAAACCTGCATCTTGCGATGCAGGTTTCTCAAGGTGGCGCCCGAAGTTGGACTCGAACCAACGACCCCCTGATTAACAGTCAAGTGCTCTAACCGGCTGAGCTATTCGGGCAGACGACTAGTATAACCACTCTTCACGCGCGATGGTAGGGGTGATTGGCAATCATTGCGGCGGCCCGATACAGCTGCTCGGCCACCACCAGGCGCACCAGCATGTGCGGCAGCGTCAGCGGTCCGATCGACCACTTCTCATCGGCCAGCGCGGACACCTCCGGCGAATGCCCTTCCGGGCCACCAATCAGGAACGCCAGGTCGCGGCCCTGCCCGCGCCAATGCTCCAGGCGCTGTGCCAGCTGTTCGGAACTCAGCTGTCGTCCTGGCACATCCAGTGCCACCACATAGGCGTTCTTCGGCAGCGCAGCGATGACCCGCTTGCCTTCCTCTTCAGTGGCGCGGCGCGGATCACGTCCCTTGCCGCGCAAGCCGGGCTCGATTTCCACCAGCTCGAACGGCAGCCAGTGCGACAGCCGCTTCTGGTACTCGGCGAAGCCCTGCGCGACCCAGCTGGGCGCGCGTTCACCGGTGGCGATCAGGCGGGCTTTCATCTACACGGTCCTCCAAAACGTCGACGGCGCCATCGGCGCCGTCGAAGGGATGCATCAACGTGCGGCTCAGGCCACTTCGTCGTCGCTGGACGGCGGCTGGTCGCCAACGGTCCACAGGCGCTCGAGGGCGTAGAACTCACGCACGCGCGGCAGCATCACGTGGACGATCACGTCGCCCAGATCGACCAGCACCCACTCGGCTTCGCGCTCGCCTTCAACACCCAGCGGCATCACGTCGATGTTCTTGGCGAAGCGCACGACTTCATCGGCGATCGACTTGACGTGGCGGGTCGAGGTGCCCGAAACGACGATCATGTAGTCGGCAACGCTGGACCGGCCGCGCACGTCGATCTCGACCAGGTCCTTGGCCTTCAGGTCTTCGGTGGCTTGGCGGACGCTGGCCAGCAGTTCCGGCACGGACGGCGGCGGGCTGGGCAGATCGACCTTGATGGTCTGGGGCTGGGTCTGGTTGCTCAAAGTGGATCGACTCGATAAACGTGGGGGCGATTATACGGGGATGGCACGGCGGCGCCATTCACGCTGTGGCCGGGCGGTACAGCCCGTGTGCAGCGACGTAGTCCGCGACGGCCGGCGGCAGCAGGGCGCGCCAGGGGCCACCGGCGGCGATCTGCGAGCGCACGGCGCTGGCCGATTCCTCGCGCAGCGGGTGGTGCAGGCGCAGGATGCGCCCGGCCGGGCTGGCGAACAGGGCCTGTTCGTTGTCGGCCCAGCGCCCCTGCAGGGCACGCCCCAGTTCACCGTCGATCGACGCCTGCAGCGGGCTGCCCGGCCGCTCGGCCACCACGAAGTGGGCCAGCCCGAACAGGGCCTCCCATTCGTGCCAGCCGGACAGGCCCAGCAGGCTGTCGGCGCCCACCAGCCAGGCCAGGGGCCGGCTTGGGCCCAGCTCGCCACGCAGCTCGCGCAGGGTATCGACGGTGTAGGACGGACGACCGGGATAGCGCGTGGCACGGTCCAGTTCACGACGGTCCAGCAGCAGGCCCGGCTCGTCGCCGATGGCCAGCGACAACATGGTGCAGCGCTGCTCGGCGGTGGCGCCGGGCACCGCACGGTGCGGCGGATCGCCTGCCGGCAACATGCGCACGGCCACCTGCAGTTCGTCCCGCGCGGCTCGCGCGATTGCCAGATGCCCCAGGTGCACCGGATCGAAGGTGCCCCCGTAATAGATCCGCAGGCTCATCGCTCAGGCCCGCGCCAGCAGGCGCACGGCACGCGGTTCGGCCACGGCCACCAGCAGGCGCTCCAGCGCCAGCCAGGCATCGCCGTCGGCCCGCCCCTTGGCGATGCGGTCGACCAGCCCGGCTTCGGCCACGAAGCGTTCCCAGCGCTTGCCTTCCGGGTGCCGCTGCAGCGCGCGCTTGTAGGGCGCCTGCCGTGATTCCCAGATGCCACGCGATTTCATTTCGGCGGCCAGGTTGCCGCCACGGGCCTGCACACGGGCCAGGCCGGCACCGGCCAGCAGTTCTCGGATCACGATCGGCATCAGTGCGGCCACCGCTTCGCCTTCGCCGCGCAGGCCAGCCAGCATGCGCAGTACGGCCGGCGGCTGGCCGGAGAACGTCGCCTCCACCAGCCGGAACACGTCGTAGCGGGCAGCGTCAGCCACCAGCGATTCCATCCGCTCCACATCCAGCGGCTGGCCATCGGCCAACAGCGCCAGCTTGTCGATTTCCTGGGCGGCGGCCAGCAGGTTGCCCTCCACCCGCTCGGCCAGGCGCTGCACGGCGGCCGGGTCGGCACGCAGGCCCTTGCCGCGCAGGCGGCGCTCGATCCAGTCCGGCAGTTCGTGCGGCTTGATCGCCCAGGCCACCGACAGCACGCCGATGCGGCTGACCGCCTCGGCCCACTTGCCCTGATGGGCCTTGCTCCATTCATTGGCGGTGATCATCAGCACCACGTCCGGCGCCGGATTGGCGCAGAACTGGCTGATCACTTCGGCGCCGTCCTTGCCGGGCTTGCCGCTGGGCAGGCGCACCTCGACCAGGCGGCGGGCGCTGAACAGGCTGGGCGCATTGAAGCTGGCGTCGAGCTGGTTCCAGTCGAAATCCCGCCCGTCGGCGTCGAACACTTCGCGTTCGCCGATGCCGGAGGCGCGCGCGCGCGCGCGGACGGCATCTGCCGCCTCCAGCACGCGCAGGGTTTCCGGGCCTGCGATCAGGTACACCGGCGCCAACGGGGTGTCAGCGCCCTGGCTGGCCAGCTGCTCCGGACGCAGTTCCATCGTCGCTGCCGCTCAGTGCTTGACGTCGGCGGCCGGCACCGCACCCTCGATCGGCTTGGCCTTCGGCGCGGACAGGCTGCCGCCCTTCTCGATCTCGGCGCGGACCACGCTGTCGATACGGCGGATGATCGAGGCGGACATTTCCCGGCGCAGCTCCGTGGCCAGGATTTCGCGTTCGGTGGTGGTACCGGTGGCGTCGGTCGGCGGCGACACATAGTCGCGCGACAGTTCGATCACCTGCTGCGGCACCAGTTCGCTGCCATCCTCGCGACGGAAGATGAAGATCACCGCGTAGCGCAGGCTGTATTCCTGTGCGCGGCCCTGCGAGTCGATGGCGATCGGCAGGTCACCCCAGCGCTCGGACAGCACCTGCAGCTGGGCGTTGGGTCCCTTGCTGTCCTCATCGGCCAGCTTGGCACCGGAGGCCAGCAGGCTGCGGTTGAGCAGCTTGACCAGTTCACTGTACGGGGCGGTGGAGACCACCTTCACCGGGGCAGTGTCGGTCGGCAGCATCAGCTTGTTGCGCAGATGGAAACCGCAGCCGGCGAGGCCGAGGACAAGAACGAGGGCAAGCAGGATTCGGGTCATGGAGACAGTCTGGCGGAGCCGGGCGATCACGGCAACACACAGCGTGCCCGAAGCCGCGTGAATGCAGGGCCATCAGGCGCCCGGCCCTGCTCATGGAATGGCACCGGCCACCGCGCGGGTGACCGGTGCCGGGGACATCAGGCAGCGACGATGTTCACGATCTTGCCCGGGACGATGATGATCTTGCGCACCGTCAGGCCTTCCATGAACCTGGCCGCGTTGGGCTCGGCCAGGGCCAGCGCCTCGACCTGCTCGCGCGCGGCATCGGCCGCCACCTCGATGGTGCCACGCAGCTTGCCGTTGACCTGCACCGCCAGGGTCAGCGCATCGCGCACCAGCGCGCTGCTGTCGGCCTGCGGGAACGGCTGGTCTTCCAGCAGCGTCTCGCCATGACCCAGCACCTGCCACAGGGCGTGGCTGGCATGCGGGGTGATCGGGTTGAGCAGCAGCACGATCGCCTGCAGCGCTTCCTGGCGCACCGCGCGGCCCTGCTCGCTGCCATCCTCGAACTTGGCCAGCGCGTTCATCAGCTCCATCACCGCAGCGATCGCGGTATTGAAGCTGTGGCGGCGGCCATAGTCGTCACCGACCTTGCCGATGGTTTCATGGGTCTTGCGGCGCAGCGCCTTCTGGTTGGCATCCAGCGCCGCGATATCCAGTGCCGGGGCGGCACCGTCGGCAGCGTGCTTCTGCACCTGGGCCCAGAGGCGGCGCAGGAAGCGGGCCATGCCGTCCACGCCGGCTTCGTTCCACTCCAGCGACTGTTCCGGCGGTGCGGCGAACATCGAGAACAGGCGCACGGTATCGGCGCCGTACTTGCCGACCATCGCCTGCGGGTCCACGCCGTTGTTCTTCGACTTGGACATCTTCTCGGTACCACCGACCACCACCGGCTGGCCGTCGGCGATCAGGGTGGCGCCGGTGATGCGGCCGCGCTCGTCGCGCTGCACTTCCACGTCGGCCGGGTTGATCCAGTCCTTCGAGCCGTCCGGGTTCGGGCGGTAATAGGTTTCGGCGATCACCATGCCCTGGCACAGCAGGTTGCGCGCCGGTTCGTTGCTGTCCACCATCCGCGCGTCGCGCAGCAGCTTGTGGTAGAAGCGGAAATACATCAGGTGCAGGATCGCGTGCTCGATGCCACCGATGTACTGGTCCACCGGCAGCCAGTAGTTGCCGCGCTTGTCGACCGCATCACGGGCACCCGGCGAGGTGTAGCGGGCGTAGTACCAGCTCGACTCCATGAAGGTGTCGAAGGTGTCGGTCTCGCGCTCGGCCGCGCCGCCGCAATCCGGGCAGGTGGTCTTGCGCCATTCCGGATCGGTCTTGATCGGCGAGCCGGTACCGGCGAAGGCCACGTCTTCCGGCAGCACCACCGGCAGCTGCTCTTCCGGCACCGGCACCGCGCCGCACTTGGCGCAGTAGATCACCGGAATCGGGCAACCCCAGTAGCGCTGGCGGCTCACGCCCCAGTCGCGCAGGCGGTAGTTGACGCGGCGCTGACCCTGGGCCTTGCGCTCGAAACGTTCGGCCAGGGCTTCAAAGGCGCCCTGGAAGTCCAGGCCGTCGAACTCGGCCGAATTCACCAGCTGCCCATCCTTTTCCAGATACGGCAGCCGGAGATGCTCCGCGAATGCGGCGATTTCATCCTGCAGCTGGCTTGAATCAACCATGGATTGCGCTGCCGACAGTGCCGCGTTGATATCGTCAAGATCTGCGGGGTAATCGGGGCAACCCACCCAAGCGCTTTTCAATCTAGCCTTGATCTGTGCCCAGCTCTCAACCCAGGCGGCCGGAGCCACGACATACTTGATGCGGCTGTTAGTGACGCCAATGGCGAACTCATGATCCCGCTGATCATGTGCCGGAACCGCCATCACTGCACCGGTCCCGTACCCCATCAGCACAAAATTCGCGACCCAAATTGAAATCGGGTCGCCGGTTACAGGGTGAATTGCCTTCAGCCCAGTGTTGACGCCTCTTTTCGCCTGAGTCTCCAACTCCGCCTCAGACACGCCACCCTGCTTCAGGTCGGCCAGCATCGCCGCCAGCTCCGGGTTGTTCTTCGCCGCATGCAGCGCCAGCGGGTGCTCGGCGGCGATCGACACGAAGGTCACGCCCATCACCGTGTCCGGGCGGGTGGTGAACACGCGCAGCGGGTCCAGCGCGCTGCCATCGACATCGCGCACATCGAACTGGATCTCCAGGCCCTCGGAACGGCCGATCCAGTTGCGCTGCATGGTCTTGACCGATTCCGGCCAGCCGTCCAGCTCGTCCAGGCCGTCCAGCAGTTCCTGGGCGTAGTCGGTGATGCGCAGGAACCATTGCGGGATCTCGCGCTTCTCCACCAGCGCACCGGAGCGCCAGCCGCGGCCGTCGATGACCTGCTCGTTGGCCAGCACGGTCTGGTCGACCGGGTCCCAGTTCACCACCGCGTTGCGGCGGTAGGCCAGGCCCTTGCGCATCAGGCGGGTGAACATGCGCTGCTCGTGGACGTAATAGTCCGGACGGCAGGTGGCGAACTCGCGCGACCAGTCGATGGCATAGCCCAGCGACTTCAGCTGGCTGCGCATGTGGTCGATGTTCTTGTAGGTCCACGCCGCCGGCGCGGTCTTGTTCTTGATCGCAGCGTTTTCCGCCGGCAGGCCGAACGCGTCCCAGCCCATCGGCTGCAGCACGTTGTGGCCGGTCATGCGCTTGTAGCGGCTGATCACGTCGCCGATCGTGTAATTGCGCACGTGGCCCATGTGCAGCGCACCGGACGGGTACGGAAGCATCGACAGGCAGTAGTACTTCGGCTTGTCCGAAGTCTCGTCGACCTCGAAGGCACGGGTGGCGTCCCAGTACTGCTGGGCGGCGGATTCAACCTGCTGCGGGTCGTAGGCGTTGGTTTCAGCGCTGGTCATGGAACACGCGGATGCGGCGGCAAAGCGGTACAGCGTACCGCAGTGCGGCAAATGGCTCCAATCCTGCCTGCCGGACGCCGGCGCCGCGGCGCTCGGGGAGGCGTCTCAGCGCGGACGCGACAGCGGCAGGGCCGCCGCCAGCCAGACCAGCCAGCAGGCGAACGCGAGCCGTTGTGCCATCGGCGCCGGCAGTGTGCCCTGCAGGGCGAACGCCGCCAGCGCGGCCAGCACGCCGCAGCCCAGGGCCACTGCGCCCGAGGCCCGGCCATGCGCCTGGCGCAGATGGGACACGCCCAGCAGCACGGTGCCGGCGACGAAACCCAGCACCCAGATCATCCAGGCGCTGGCATGCAGCTGGCTGGCGGGCCCATGCAGGTCATCCACGTCCAGTGGCAGCAGCCCCATCGCGGCAAAGGCCAGACCGGCCAGCAGCAGCATCTGGCTGCCGACCCGTGGCGCCCAACCAGCAGTGGCCGGCAGACTGCGGCGCAGGCGTTCAGCCACCGCCACCGCCAGCACGCCGGGCAGCACGAAACCCAGCAGATTGAAGGCCAGCGCATGCGGTACACCGCGCGCACCCAGCAGCGCCACCGGGTGGCGAGCCTGGGCATAGCCGTCCAGGCCGGCACCGAAGCCGGCCACGGCCAGGACGAATACGACTGCCGCAAGCAGCCCCAACCAACGATCAAGCCGGACCACGGACATTGCGCGCAATCACCCGGAAAGGAATGGACCACGGCATTGTCGCGGCAGCGGCGCGATGCGCCAAGCGCGGCGCATTCCAGAGCACTTCAATATCTGCCTGCTGCGCCTACCGTGATGCTCGAGGCATGGCAGTTCCGCCCTGTCGCAAGCGCGCCTCCCCATCGAAGCCTGTCGCCTCCGGCTAGTGGGTGATCCACACGCTGCACTGCGCCCCTGCCGGCCCGCCAGCACCACTCGAGGGCGTACTCCGTGATGGCAGGGTTGAGACCGACATCGATCGTCACCATAGAATCGGTCTCCAGATGCCAAGCGATGCCTCCCCCATGACCGAGACGACCTACGTATTCGACGCCACCACTGCGACCTTCGAGGCCGAAGTCCTGCAGAAGTCGCTGCAGACGCCGGTGCTGGTCGACTTCTGGGCCACCTGGTGCGGGCCGTGCAAGACCCTGGGCCCGATGCTGGAAAAGCTGGCTGCCGAGTACAACGGCGCTTTCGAGCTGGCCAAGGTCGATGTCGACAAGGAACAGCAGATCGCGGCGGCCTTCCAGATCCGCTCGGTGCCCACCGTGTTCCTGGTCAAGGGCGGCCAGCTGGTGGACGGCTTCCCCGGCGCCATTCCGGAAGGCCAGCTGCGTGAATTCCTGGCCCAGCACGGCATCGTGCCGGCCGATGTCGGCGATGCCGCCCCTGAGGATGACGCCCCGCTGGACCCGCAGGCGCAGGTCGACGTACTGCGCGCGCAGATCGCCGCCGAGCCGGACAAGGATGAGCTGAAGCTCGACCTGGCCCTGGCCCTGCTGCAGATCGGCGGCGTGGACGAGGCCGGTACCCTGATCGACGGCCTGCCGGCCAATCTGGCCACCGACGACCGCGCCGTGCGCGCCCGTGCCCGCCTGGCCTTCGCCGCTGCGCTGAAGGATGCCCCGGCGGCCGAGGTGCTGGAGGCCCGCATCGCCGCTGATGGCAAGGATCTCAAGGCCCGCCACCTGCGCGGCGTGCAGCTGCTGCTGGGCGGGCATGACGAGGCCGCCCTGGCGCAGTTCCTGGAAATGCTGCGGATCGACCGTGGATTCGAGGAGGGCCTGCCACGCAAAGCCTTGATCGACGCCTTCAATGTGATCTCCAACGAGGACCTGGTGGGCCAGTACCGCCGCAGGATGGCGTCGCTGCTGTTCTGAACGGAAGCCCGCTCCGTTCAGAATCCCTGCACTGAACGCGGGCAATAATGCGCGCGCTGGCGGCCTTGCGGTCGCCACGATCCGTTCGGGGGGATGAGGTCGGGGCCATGGGGTCTTGCAGCTGCACCCCCGCATTGCCGGGATTGCAAACTGTGACCGTCGTCCGCTCTCTGTCGTTCGCCATGCGTTTAACGGGCGCCCTGCTCTGCGCCCTCCTCCTGCCGCCTGCCATCGCCGGCGCCCAGGACTGGAACTACCGGGTCCGGCCCGGCGACACCCTGTGGGACCTGGGTGGGCTGTACCTGAAACCCTCGGTACGCTGGCAGCAGCTGCAGCAGCACAACCGCATCGACAACCCCTACCAGTTGCCGCCGGGCCAGCTGCTGCGCTTCCCGATCAGCTGGCTGCGCACCGAACCGGCGCCGGCCCGGGTGCTGTCGGTGCGCGGCAAGGTCGAGCTGTCCGGTGCCGATGGCACGGCGACCCGTGCGCTCCAGGCCGGCGAGCAGCTGCATATCGGTGACACCGTGGAAACCGAGGGCGATTCCAGCATCACGCTGGAATTCGCCGATGCCTCGCGCCTGCAGCTGCGCGAATACTCGCGCCTGCGCCTGGACCAGCTCAGCCGCTATGGCCACACCGGCATGGTCGACACCCGCCTGCGCCTGCAGCAGGGGCGCGCCAGCAACCGGGTGACGCCGGCGCGCGGCCCGGCCTCGCGCTACATCATCGATGCACCCACCGCGACCAGCAGCGTGCGCGGCACGCTGTTCCGGGTCAGCGCCGGGGATACCGGGCACGTCGGCGCCACCGAGGTCCTGCAGGGCAAGGTGCAGGTCGGCAACCCCCATGGCCAGCGGCTGGTACGGCCGGGGCAGTCCACCCGCAGCAGCAGCGCCGATGCGGCCCCCGCCGCGGTCTCGGCCCTGCTGCCGGCGCCGGCGCTGCGCAATGACGCGCTGCGCCTGGCGCCGCTGCCGACCCTGCTTGCCTGGGAACCGGTCACTGGCGCCGATCACTACCGGGTGGAAGTGGTGCAGGCGGCAACGCCGGAGATCCTGCTGTTCGCCACCACCACCGCCGACACCCGGTTGGCGATCGGCGACCTGCCGCCCGGCCAGCTGCGCCTCCTGTTGCGCGCGGTCGACGCACAGGGCGTCGAAGGCCTGGATGCGAGCGCCGATTTCGAGCTCAGTGACCAGCCACCGCCGCCGCTGACCATATCGCCGCTGCATGGGCAGACGATCAACAGCGACCGCCCGCGCTTCCGCTGGAGCCAGGCCCCCGGTGCACGCAGCAGCGTGCTGCAGATCGCCGCCGAACCCAGCTTCCGGCAGCCATTGCAGGAGCAGGCTACCCATGCGACCGACCTGCGCCTGGCGCAACCGTTGCCGCCCGGACAGTACTACTGGCGCGTGGCCTCGCGCGATGCCGAAGGCCACCAGGGCCGCTATGGCCAGGCGCTGCCGCTGCAGCTGAGCAACGAGCCGGTGGACCCGGCACTGCAACCGCCCGAGGCCGCGCACGGCGAGCTCACCCTGCGCTGGCAGGCCGGCAGCGAAGGCCAGCGCTACCGGGTGCAGGTGGATCGCCGCGGTGACTTCAAGGCCCCACTGATCGATGAAACCGTGGCCCAGCCGCAGGTGAGCTTCAAGCGCCCGTGGAGCGGCACGCTGCACGTGCGCGTGCAGTACATCGACGATGACGGCCACGCCGGCGAGTTCTCCCCTGCCCAGCAGATCCCGTTGCCATGCCGCCTGTGCTACGGCGCCGGTGGCGGTGCACTGCTGCTCTGGTTGTTGTTGTGAGGCGCTCGCCGCTGCCATGGTCGAAGCGGATCCTGCTGGCCCTGCTGGCCGGCGTGCTGACCATCGTGGCCAGCCAGGGCCAATGGCTGTGGCGGCAGGACGAGGCGGCCTATGACGCACTGGTCGGCAACTGGGACTACCGCCCCGACCCCAGCGTGCTGATCGTGGCCATCGACGAAGGCAGCCTGCAGCGTATCGGCCAGTGGCCCTGGCCGCGCTCGGTGCATGCCCGCCTGCTGGACCGCCTGACCGATGCCGGCGCCGAACGCGTTGCGCTGGACCTGATGCTGTCCGAACCCGACCGTCGCGACAGCCGCCAGGATGATGAGCTGGCGGCCGCGATCCGACGCAACGGCCGGGTGGTGCTGCCGGTGCTGGCGGCACCGGCGGCCGGCGACCGCATGGCCGAGGAAATGCTGCCGATCCCGCAGATCGCCGCCAGTGCCGCCGCGATCGGCCACACCGATGTCGAGGTGGATGGGGACGGCGTCGCCCGCGGCGTCTATCTGCACGCCGGTATCGGACGGCCGCACTGGCCGGCACTGGGCCTGGCACTGGCCGACCTGCCGGCGGGTGCGGTACGCGGCCTGCCCGACCCCGACCCGGCGCTGGGCTCGCCCTATCAATGGCGTCGCGATGATTACGTGCGCGTGCGCTACGTCGGCCCGCCCGAGCGGCTGCCGCAGGTGTCCTATGCGGACGTGCTCGATGGGCACGTGGATGGAGCGATGCTGCATGGCCGCCGCATCGTGGTCGGGATGACGGCCAGCGGCATCGCGCCTCGCCTGCTGACCCCGACCACCCGCGAGTTCTGGATGAGCGGCAGCGAGTACCAGGCCAACATCACCTCGATGCTGCTGCAGCACAAGCAGATCGACGTGCTGCCGCACGCCTGGCAGCACGCCATCAGTGGCGTGCTGGTGGCGCTGTGCGTGATCCTGCTCGGCCTGCGCCTGCCGTGGCTGGTCGCGCTGTGTTCGCTGCCGATGCCGCCGCTGCTGAGCTGGCTGCTGCTGCGCACCGGTGACCTGTGGTGGGCACCGGCCAGCGCGATGCTGGGCGTGGTGCTGGCACTGCTGGTCTGGGCGGTGTGGCGGATCTCGGCCTGGCACCGCCTGGCCAACCGCGATGCCCTCACCGGCCTGGGCAACCGCCTGCGCTTCGAGCAGTCACTGCAGCAGGAATGCGACGCCGCGCGGCGCAGTGGCAAGCCATTGAGCCTGGCGCTGATCGACGTCGACCACTTCAAACGCCACAACGACCGCCATGGCCACCAGGTCGGTGACCGCGTGCTGCGTGATGTCGCCCGCCTGATCGGCGCGCATGCCCGTCGCCCGCGCGACATGGCGGCGCGCTACGGTGGCGACGAATTCGCACTGGTGCTGCCGGATACGCCGGCCGAGGGCGCGCGCCGGGTGATCGAGGACCTGATTGCCTGCGTGCGTGCACTGCCGGCGCCGGGCGATGGCAGCGATGACGGCGTCACGCTCACCATCGGGGTATTCACCCGCGTGCCCGACGGTGACCTGCAACCGCACCATTTCGTGGAAGGCGCCGACACCGCCCTTTACCAGGCCAAGGCCAACGGCCGCGACGGGTTCATGATCGACGGCGGGACGTGACTCCCGGGGTGCAACATACGCATGCGAATGGTTAGACTGGGCACCTCGCCTCGCGCCCCGGACCCGCATGAACGCCCGCCTGTTCCGCTTCGGCATCAACCTCTGGCCGCCGTTCCTGTTCACCGGCATCCACGTCACCCGGATCACGCCCGATTACCGGCAGATCGACGTGGCACTGCGACTGCGGCCGTGGAACCGCAATTACGTGGGCACGCATTTCGGCGGCAGCCTGTTCGCGATGACCGATCCATTCTGGATGCTGGGCCTGCTGCACATCCTCGGCCGTGACTATTACGTGTGGGACCGGGCCGGTGCGATCGATTTCCTCAAGCCTGGCCGGGGCACGGTGCGCACTTCGTTCCGCATCGATGATGCACTGCTGGCCGAACTGCGTGCCGAAGCGGCCGGCGGCGAAAAGGTGCTGCGCTGGTTCAGCAACGATGTCGTCGACGAAAGCGGCGAAGTGGTCGCCCAGGTACGCAAGCAGGTGTACCTGCGGTTGAAGCCGCACGCACGCTGATCCAGCACGCGCGCGCTATCCTCGGCCTCCCTGCCATGGAGGCTCCGATGCGCCCGTATGCGCTTGCCACACTGCTGACCCTGCTGTCCTTCACCGCCCACGCCCTCGACCTGCCACCGGTGCAATATCCGACGCTGCCGGCCCAGGCGGCCAATGCCGCCGGTTTCGTCCCGCAGGGCTGGGCACTTGAATCGAGTGTCGAAGGCGATCTCGACCAGGATGGCCGCGCGGACCTGGCGCTGGTGCTGCGTCAGCAGGCGCCACGCAACGTCATCGAGCACGATGGCTTGGGTCCCTCGCCGTACGACAGCAACCCGCGCATTCTCGCCGTGGCGTGGTCGCGCCCGTCAGGCTATGTGCTGGCGGTGCAGGACCACCAGCTGATACCACGCCCGGACAATCCGGTGATGAGCGACCCGCTCGAAGACGGCGGCGTCAGCATCCAGCGGGGCACCCTGAAGGTCGCACTGTTTTCATTCGCCAGCGCGGGCAGCTGGTCAATGGGCACGACCGCCTTTACCTTCCGTTGGCAGGACGATGCCTTTGCGCTGATCGGCTACGACCAGAATTCGGTGATGCGCAATTCCGGGCAGACCGAGTCGGTGAGCGTGAACTTCTCCACTGGCAGGGTAAAGCGGAGCGAAGGCAGCATCGAGGACGACAAGGACAGCGTGCACTGGGAGCCCCTGCACAGCCGCCGCCGCTGGACGCTGCAGACCATCGGTGATGGCTGGGCATTCGATCCGCTGGCGGGCAGCGACTGAGACGCTGCTCAATCGCGCGCAGCAGCGGCCGGGGCGTTCTCCATCACCAGCGGCACCGACAGCCATGGGCTCTCGTCGGTGCTGCGCGACGGTGAACGCCGCGGCACCTGCAGACGGCGGCCATCGGCCGACAGCTGCGGTGCCCGCACCGGCGAGCGGAACTGCGCAGGCAGGCGCTGCAGCGCATCCACCGGATCCTGCGCCTGCTGCCTCAGCCAGCGCTGCGCGCCGATCAGCCGCACCATCGCGGCGGCATCCTGGGTCCGTGACGAATAGGCCGGATAGACCGGGCGGGCAATATCGGTCAGCACGCACCCCAGGATGTTCGACAGGCAGCCAAAGTCATGCTGCGGCGGTGCCGGCACCGGCAGCGGGCGATCCGCTTCCAGCGCCGCCATCGCCGCCGCGCCGCAGGCCCAGCCCAGATTGCCCGCCGCGCGCGCCAGGGTACTGCTGCGATCCAGTACCAGCACCCCGCCGAATTCCTGCGCCGAGGTTTCGATCGCAGCCCGGCTCATCGCGTACTCACCCTGCATCGCACGGCACAAGCTCTGTTCGGCGGCCAGCATCGGCTGCATTGCCTGGTCGCATTCCGCTGGCAACGGATGGTCGGCCGGCAGTTCGACCAGCATGTCGGCCAGCAGCTGGGCATTGGCCTGCACCAGGCTTGCACCGATGATGCTCTCCACCAGGTAACTGCCGCCCGTCACCAGCCGCCGGCCCAGCTGAAGCCCCCTGCAACTGCCACGCAGCGCACCGTCGATATCGCCCTGCACATAGGCCAGCGCGCGTGCGCTGGTGGCATCGATCATCAGGCCATAGGTCGGCATCGGCACCAGGATGCCGTCGCCCTTGGGCCGGAATGGCGACACGAAGTGGTCCGCATCGGCCAGCTGCTCCAGGCGCGCATGCAGCTGCTGGTGGCCAGCGTGGGCATCGACGAAGCGCTGCGGGTCGGCGCGCACCTGGCCCAGGCAGTCACTGGCGGTCGGCCCGCAGCTGGCCGCCGGTCGTGATCGCAGCGCGTCATGGTCCTCCGCCAGCTGCGGTCCGGCGCCGCTATTGCCGCGCGGATCGGCCTCCCAACGCTGCACGTCGCGGGCCAGGGCCTGTTCGCGCTGGCGCGCGTCCAGATCGTCGAACGCGAGCGTCCACAGCAGCGCAAAACCGTTGTGGCCGTGGACAGGCAGGCGGGCCTGCAGGCGCTGCTGGGCCTGTAGCCGCGATTCCGGCACCGGCCACATGCGCGAGGCGCACCACACCACGATGGCCAGCACCAGAAGGCCTGCCAGGGTCCAACCCAGTCCGCGCAGAATCTTCAACACAGCTTCCCTTCCATGTGCCGTTGCCGCAGTCGATTGCCCAGCGTAATCGAGCGGCCGTGACCGCTACAATGCGCACATGTCGCTCGAAGCCCCCGCCCTGGTCCCCCGCCCCTCCCTGCAGCGCCTGTTCCTGACCGGCCTGCTGACCCTGCTGCCGATCTGGCTGACCTGGGTCGTGGTCAAGTTCGTGTTCGTGCTGCTGTCGGGCATTTCCAGCCCGTTGGTGGTGCCACTTTCCGAGCAGATCGCGACAAGCTTTCCGCACTACCTCGGCTGGGTCCGGGCCGAGTGGATCCAGAACACCATCGCCCTCCTGGCCACCCTGCTGGTGATCCTGGCGGTGGGCGTGGCCAGCCGCCGCGTGCTGGGCCAGCGCCTGCTGCGCTGGGTCGGCGCGGTCATCAAGCGCATTCCGCTGGCCAGCATCATCTACGACAGCGCCAAGAAGCTGCTGGACATGCTGCAGACCGAACCGGGCAGCACCCAGCGCGTGGTGCTGATCGACTTTCCGCACCGCGACATGAAGTCGGTCGGGCTGGTCACCCGCGTGATCAAGGAACACGGCACCGACCGTGAACTGGCCGCGGTGTACGTGCCCACCACGCCGAACCCGACTTCGGGTTACCTGGAAATCGTGCCGGTGGAACTGCTGACCCCGACCGACTGGACCGTCGACCAGGCCATGAGCTTCATCATTTCCGGCGGCGCCGTCGCGCCGTCCAGCGTTCCGTTCACGCGCGCCGGCGATCGCAGCGAATGACCGCGGCGCCGATCGAGCGCCCGTTGCAGGACCGCGCGGTCCTGCTGTTCATCGTGCTGGCTGCGTTCTTCTGCGGCAATGCGGTGCTGGCCGAACTGATCGGAGTGAAGATCTTCGCGCTGGAAGACACCCTCGGCATCGATCCGCTGAACTGGAACCTGTTCGGCCAGACTGGTTCGCTCAGCTTCACCGCCGGCACCCTGCTATGGCCGGTGGTGTTCATCATGACCGACACCATCAACGAGTTCTTCGGCAAGCGCGGCGTGCGCTTCATCTCGTGGCTGGCCGTGGTCCTGATCGCCTATGGCTTCCTGTTCGCCTTCGCGGCGATCTCGCTGGCGCCGGCCAGCTGGTGGGTCACCTCCATGGACGGGCACGGCGTGCCGGACTACCAGGCCGCATTCGCAGCGGTGTTCGGCCAGGGCATGTGGACCATCGCCGGTTCACTGGTGGCCTTCCTGCTCGGCCAGCTGATCGACGTGGCGGTGTTCCATCGCATCCGCCAGGCCACCGGCGAGCGCCACGTGTGGCTGCGTGCGACCGGGTCCACCGCGATCTCGCAGGTGGTGGACAGCTTCGTGGTGATCTGGATCGCCTTCGTGCTCGGCCCGCAGCACTGGCCGACCTCGCTGTTCCTGGCCGTCAGCAGCGTCAACTACATCTACAAGATGGGCTTTGCAATTGCCCTGATTCCGCTGCTGTACCTGATGCGGCGTGCGATCACCCGCTATCTGGGCGCAGACAGGGCCGCTGCGCTGCGCGCGGCGGCGGCGGCTGACTGAAGCCCCAGCGGCGGCAAGCTGACTGCGCCTTCACGCTGGCCGTACGCGGCCGGATCGTGCAAGCTCCACGGTCTGTGTTCCACGGAAGCTCCTGATGCCGCATCCCACCCGCGCCCTGGCCGCCGCCATCGCCGCGTTGTTCCTGTTCAGTGCCGTGCCGTCGGCCGAAGCAGCGAAAAAGAAGGCCAGCCGCCCTGCCGCCGCGCAGACCCGCCAGGCTGCCAAGCCCAAGGCCAAGCCCGCCCGCGCCACCGCGCCGGCGCGTGGCAGTTCGGCACGCCGCGCCGCGCCGCGTCCGGTCGCGCCGGCACGTGCCGTACCCAAGCAGGTACAGCTGGAGCGCCTGTACGACGAGTACTGGGATGCCTCGATGCGGTTGAACCCGCTGCAGGCCACCTTCCAAGGCGAATCCCGTTACAACGACCAGCTGCCCAACATCCTGTCCGCCGCCTGGCGCCAGCAGTCGCACGACTTCACTACGCAATGGCTGGGCAAGGTCGAGAAGCTCGGCAGTGATGGCCTGCAGGGCCAGGACCTGCTCAGCTACGAGATCTTCGTGCGCGACGCACGCGCCTCGCTGGCCGCCGAGCGCTACCCGGGCTGGATGATGCCGATCAGCCAGTACTACAACATCGGCAGCATCATGGCGATCCTCGGTGCCGGTGCCGGCGCGCAGCCATTCAACACCGTGCAGGACTACGACACCTGGTCGCGCCGTTCGCTGGGCATTCCCGAACTGTTCGACCAGGCCATCGACAACATGCGCCAAGGCATGAAGGCCGGCGTGGTACAGCCGCGCGACCTGATGGAAAAAGTGCTGCCGCAACTGGATGCGGTGATCAAGCCGACCGCCGAAGAGAGCATCTTCTGGTCGCCGATCCGCACCATGCCCAACACCATCCCGGCCGAGGACAAGGCGCGCATCAGCGCCGAGTACAAGCGCATGATCGAACTGCGCATCATGCCGGCCTATCGCGCCCTGCGCGGCTTCATCGCCACCGAATACCTGCCGGCCACGCGCGCCAGCAGCGGCCTGGGCGCACTGCCCGATGGCCAGGCCTGGTACGCCAGCCTGATCGTGCAGACCACCGCCAGCGACCAGACCGCCGCGCAGCTGCACGCGCTGGGCGAACAACGCGTGCAGGAACTGCAGGCGCAGATCGCCACGGTGATGAAGGATGCCAAGCTGCGCGGCACCCCCACCAAGCTGCTGCGCAGCATGCGCAACGACCGCCAGTTCCAGTACGGCGATGCCAATGCGCTGATCAACCGTTACCGCCAGGTGCAGCAGCAGGTCAACGCACGCCTGCCGCAGGTGCTGGATACCTTGCCGAAGGCGCCGCTGGACGTACGCGCGGTGGAACCGGAGCGTGCGCTCACCGCCGCTGCCGCTGCCTACCAGCCGGCACTGCCCGGGCAATCCGCGGTGCTGTACGTGAACACCCGCGACCTGCCCGGCCGCAAGCGCTGGAACGTGCCGGTGCAGTACCTGCATGAAGCGATCCCCGGCCACCACGTGCAGCTGGGCCTGCAGCAGGAGCTGGCCAAGCTGCCGCGCTTCCGCCGCCTCGGTGGCGATCTCGCCTTCGTCGAAGGCTGGGGCCTGTACGCCGAAACGCTGGGCGAGGACCTGGGCATCTACACCGATCCCTACGACCGCATCGGCTACCTGTACTCGCGCCTGCTGCGCGCCGCCCGCGTGGTGGCCGATACCGGCGTGAATGCCCAGGGCTGGAGCAAGCAGCAGGCTGTCACCTACCTGCAGAAGACCGTGGACATGAGCAGCGACGATGCCAACGCCGAAGTCGAGCGGGTCATGGCCCAGCCTGGCCAGGCACTGTCGAACGTGGCCGGCCTGACCACCATTGTCGCCCTGCGCGACAAGGCCAGGGCGCGCCAGGGCGCCGCCTTCGACCTGCGCCGCTTCCACGCCGAACTGCTGAAGGACGGCTCGATGCCGCTGGACGTGCTGGACCGCAAGATGGAACGCTGGATGGCCCAGCCGGCCAGCGCCACGCCCGCCCCGTCACCCTGAGCCTTCCGGAGCCGCCATGCGTCCTGCCGTCGCCCTGTTCGCCGCCGTGCTGGGCCTGCTGCCGCTGGCCACCGTTGCCGCACCGGTGCTGGCCCCACCGGATGCGGGCATCGACGGCCTGATGCAGGCCTACGACGGCCAGGTGCCCGGCGCCGCCGTACTGGTGCTGCATGACGGCAAACCGGTATTCCGGCGCGGCTATGGCCTGGCGGTGGTGGAGGACGGCACGGCGGTCACCGCGGCCAGCAACTTCCGGCTGGCCTCGGTCAGCAAGCAGTTCACCGCTGCGGCGGTGCTGCTGCTGGTGGAAGATGGCCGGCTCGGGCTGGACCAACCTGCCCGGCAATGGCTGCCCGAACTGCCCCCGGCTGCGGCCGCCATCACCATCCGCCAGCTGCTCTCGCATACCGGTGGCCTGCCCGACTACGAAGACCTGATGGACCCGGCTGATGCTCGGCAGGTGCATGACGCCGATGTGCTGACCCTGCTGTCGCGCCAGGACCGGCTGAACTTCGCGCCCGGCACGCAGTACCACTACAGCAACAGCGGCTATGCGCTGCTGGCACTGATCGTCGGCCGCGCCTCCGGCCAGGATTTCGCAGCCTTCCTGCAACAGCGCATCTTCCGCCCGCTGGGCATGGCCCACACCGTGGCCCATCAGGACGGCATCGATACCATCGCCGCACGCGCCTATGGCTACAGCTGGATCGATGGCCGTTGGCAGCGCACCGACCAGAGCACCACCAGCGCCGTGCTCGGCGATGGCGGCATCTATTCCTCGCTGGACGACCTGGCCCGCTGGGATGCGGCGCTGTACGACGACCGCCTGCTGTCGAAGGCCTCGCGCCGCGCGATGTTCAGCCCCGCCACATCGACGCCCGAACCGGATGTACCGCACTACGGGTTCGGCTGGCGGCTGAATGGCCCCGTGCAATGGCACAGCGGCGAGAGCATCGGCTTCCGCAACGTGATCGTGCGCCACCCGGAAAAACACCTGACCGTGATCGTTCTGACCAACCGCAACGACCCCGAACCCTATCCGCTGGCGCTGAAGATCGCCCAGCGCTGGCTGGACACCCTGCAATGACCGCCGATTCCGGTGCCCTGCTGGGCATCCACCACGCCGCACTGATCTGCAGCGACTACGCACGTTCAAAAGACTTCTACGTGCGCATCCTCGGCCTGCGCGTGCTGGCCGAGAACCACCGCGCCGCGCGCGATTCCTGGAAGCTGGACCTGGCCCTGCCCGACGGCGGCCAGCTGGAACTGTTCTCCTTCCCCTCGCCGCCGCCCCGTCCCAGCCGCCCGGAAGCCCAGGGCCTGCGCCACCTCGCGTTCCGCGTGGCCACGCTGGAACCCTTCATCCAGCGCCTGTCAGCGCACGGCGTAGTGTGCGAACCGATCCGCGTGGACGAGTACACCGGCCGCCGCTTCACCTTCTTCGCCGACCCCGACGACCTGCCGCTGGAGCTGTACGAAGCCGGTTGACGTCCCCGGGGGTCAGATCCCTTTTCCGACGGAAAAGGGATCTGACCCCATCGCCGCCACCGGAAACGTCATCCACGCATGGCATGGATCTGTGTCGACCAAGGTCGACACCCGCCAACCGCACCAGCACCGGCAGATCGCCGGAAACTGTCGAAGGCGGGGCATTGTGGGTTTGCGGGGTGTGAGCCGCATGGATGCGGCGACCAAGCCCCCAGGGACGGGTTTACGGCGGCCCCGCAAACCCACAGTGCCCCGCCATCCCTCAGCAAGTCCGCTTTTGCTGTTGCTCCGGCTGTTGCGGCTGCCTCTGCAGGTGCAGGGCGCAGCCCTGCAAAGCCCCCCTTCCCCATACCCCGCCGAATGGGTATACAGTCGACCCATGCCGGCACCGTGCCGGAATGAACCCTGGGAGGGGACCATGCGCAACACCTTCAAGACCCTGCTGCTGGCACTGCCGCTGTGCCTGGCCGCCCTGTCGGCCCAGGCCGCCGACGGCGCCGCCGGCCGCTGGAAGACCATCGACGACAAGACCGGCAAGGTGAAGTCGATCGTCGAGATCAGCCAAGCCGCCAACGGCACCCTGACCGGCAAGGTGGTCGACATCCTGCACTCGGACAAGGGCCCGAACCCGGTCTGCGATGGATGTGAAGGCGCCAACAGGAACAAGCCGGTGAAGGGCATGACCATCCTCTGGAACCTGAAGGCCGATGGCGCCAACAAGTGGTCCGGCGGCACCATCCTCGACCCGGCCAACGGCAAGACCTACAAGTCGAAGATGGAGCTGCAGCCGGGTGGCACCAGGCTGGACGTGTCCGGCTGCATCGCCTTCATCTGCCGCGCGCAGACCTGGCAGCGCGAGTAAGCGCCCCGGCCCCCGCTTCATCCCCGTGACCCGGCCCCGGCCGGGTCACGTCGTTGCGGGCATGCGATACTCTGCGGTTCCCCTCGGCTTCACCCCGCGACCATGACCCGTACCGCGCTCGTCACCACCGCCCTGCCCTACGCCAACGGCCCGCTGCACCTGGGCCACCTGGTCGGCTACATCCAGGCCGACATCTGGGTGCGTGCGCGGCGAATGAGCGGCGGCAAGGCCTGGTTCGTCTGCGCCGACGACACCCACGGCACGCCGATCATGCTGGCCGCGGAAAAGGCCGGGGTCACCCCGGAAACCTTCATCGCCAACATCCAGGCCAGCCACGAACGTGACTTCGCCGCCTTCGGCGTGGCCTTCGACCACTACGACTCGACCAACTCGGCGGCCAACAAGGCACTGACCGAGCAGTTCTACCTGAAGCTGGAAGCGGCCGGCCACATCAGCCGCCGTTCGGTCGCCCAGTTCTACGACCCGGCCAAGGGCATGTTCCTGCCCGACCGCTACGTCAAGGGCATCTGTCCGAACTGCGGCAGCCCCGACCAGTACGGCGACAACTGCGAAGTCTGCGGCGCGACCTATGCACCGACCGACCTGAAGGAGCCGCGTTCGGTCATCTCCGGCGCCACGCCGGAAATGCGCGATTCGGAGCACTTCTTCTTCGAGGTGGGCCACTTCGATGCATTCCTGCGCGAATGGCTGGCCGGCGATGTCGCCCTGCCGGGCGTGAAGGCCAAGCTGGGTGAGTGGCTCAACGCCGAAGGTGGCCTGCGCGCGTGGGACATCTCGCGCGATGCGCCGTACTTCGGTTTCCAGATTCCCGGCCAGCCGGGCAAGTACTTCTATGTCTGGCTGGATGCGCCGATCGGCTACCTGTCCAGCTTCCAGACCCTGTGCGGCAAGCTCGGCGAAGACTTCGAAGCGCACCTGCGCGCCGGCACCGCCACCGAACTGCACCACTTCATCGGCAAGGACATCGTCAACTTCCACGGCCTGTTCTGGCCGGCGGTGCTGCACGGTACCGGCCACCGCGCGCCGACCCGCCTGCACGTCAACGGCTACCTGACCGTGGACGGTGCCAAGATGAGCAAGTCGCGCGGCACCTTCGTGATGGCGCGTACCTTCCTCGATGCCGGCCTGGAGCCGGAAGCGCTGCGCTACTACTACGCCGCCAAGTCCGGCGGTGGCGTCGACGATCTTGACCTGAACCTGGGTGATTTCATCGCCCGCGTCAACGCCGACCTGGTCGGCAAGTTCGTCAACCTGGCCAGCCGCTGCGCCGGCTTCATCAGCAAGCGCTTCGACGGCCAGCTGGCCGCGCAGCTGCCCGACGCGGCGCAGTACCAGCGCTTCGTCGACGGCCTGGCGCCGATCCGTGAAGCCTACGAGCGCAACGACCCGGCTGCGGCGATCCGCCTGACCATGACCCTGGCCGACGAAGCCAACCGCTACATCGACGACGTCAAGCCGTGGGTCATCGCCAAGCAGGAAGGCGCCGACGCGCAGCTGCAGGCCGTGTGCAGCCAGGGCCTGAACCTGTTCCGCGTGCTGGTCACCGCACTGAAGCCGGTGCTGCCGGCCACCGCCGCGCAGGCCGAGGCCTTCCTGGCCGCGCCGGTCAATGACTGGACCGAACTGGCACAGCCGCTGCTGGGCCACCGCATCACCGACTACACCCCGCTGTTCACCCGTATCGACCCGAAGAAGATTGACGCCATGATCGACGCCTCCAAGGACACCCTGCAGCCGGCCGCCGCTGCCGCCCCCGCCGCCAGGACCGACGCCGCCAAGCCGGCCACACCGGCCCCGGCCAAGGACGACGCGAAGAGCGCCGATGCTCCGGCCTATATCGGCATCGACGATTTCGCCAAGCTCGACCTGCGCATCGGCAAGGTGCTGGTGTGCGAGTTCGTGGAAGGTTCGGACAAGCTGCTGCGCTTCGAACTGGATGCCGGCGAACTGGGCAAGCGCCAGATCTTCTCCGGCATCCGTGGCAGCTACGGCGAGCCGGAAGCCCTGGTCGGTCGCAGCGTGGTGTTCATCGCCAACCTGGCCCCGCGCAAGATGCGCTTCGGCCTGAGCGAAGGCATGATCCTGTCGGCCGGTTTCGACGGCGGCGCGCTGGCGCTGCTGGACGCCGACAGCGGCGCGCAGCCGGGCATGCCGGTCCGCTGATGCCTGCAGCGGGCGCGGCCACCGCCGCGCCTGCCGGCAGCATCGGCCAGCGGAGGCAACGCGATGGGAAGCAATGGAATGGAACTGGCGCTGTTCGACTTCGACCACACCGTGACCACCTGCGATACCTATGGCCGTTTCCTGCGCCGCGTGGCCACCGCCGAACAGCTGGCGCAGGCGTGGTGGAAGGTCGGACCGTGGCTGGCCGCATACAAGCTGAAACTGATCTCGGCCGAACGCATCCGTGCACGCGTCACCCGCCTGACCTTCAGCAACCGCCACAGCGATGACATCGCCACGCTGGCCGCAGGCTTCTCGCGTGAGTTCCTGCCCGAGGTGGTGCGCCCGGAAATGCTGGAGCAGATCCGCTGGCACAGGGAACAGCAGCATACCGTGGTGATCGTGTCCGGCTCGCTGGACCTGTACCTGCGGCCATGGTGCGAGCAGCTGGGCCTGCAGCTGATCTGCAACCGGCTGGAAAGCCAGGACGGCCGCCTGACCGGTCGCTATGCCGGTGGCGACTGCGGCCCGCGCAAGGTCGAGCACATCCGTCGCCAGTTCGATCTGTCGCGCTACGTGCGCATCCATGCCTACGGTGACAGTTCCGAAGACAAGCCGATGCTGGCGCTGGCCCACGAGCGCTGGTTCCGTGGCAAACCCCTGAAGTAACCCCGACGCGCAGCCTTCGCCACGCATGAGCCTGATCCCGCCCCTGACCGAACGCCTCGACCGCCTGCTGCCGCAGACCCAATGCGGGCAGTGCGGCTACGACGGCTGCCGCCCGTATGCGCAGGCGATGGCGCGCGGCGAGGTGGGCGTGGACCGCTGCCCGCCGGGCGGCGATGCCGGCGCGCGCGCGCTGGCGCAGGTACTGGGCGTGCCTGCCATTCCGGTTGATCGTTCGCGTGGCGAACACAAGGTGCCGCAGGTGGCGCTGATCGTGGAAGCCGACTGCATCGGCTGCACCAAGTGCATCCAGGCCTGCCCGGTGGACGCCATCGTCGGCGGCGCCAAGTACATGCACACGGTCATTGCCGATCTGTGCACCGGTTGCGAACTGTGCATTCCGCCGTGCCCGGTGGACTGCATCGAGTTGCTGCCCCTGTAACAGGGGTCGGATCCCTTTCCGCGGGAAAGGGATCCGACCCCATCCCGCAGTTACGGCACGGCCGCCGTCACCACGATCTCGACCTTCCACTCGGCGTGGGCCAGCTTGGCTTCGAAGGTTGCGCGGGCCGGGGTCGCGCCCTCGACCACCCACTCGTCCCACGCCTTGTTCATGCCGTCGAAGTCGGCGATATCGGCCAGGAACACTTCCGCGCGCAGCACATGCTGGCGATCACTGGCGACCAGTGCCAGCAGCTTGTCGATCTCCGCCAGCACCTGCCGGGTCTGTCCGGTGATGTCCTGGCTGGTGTCTTCCGGAATCTGGCCGGAGAGGTAGGCGACCTTGTTGTACACGGTCATTTCGGACATGCGCGGTCCGACGTCGTAACGCTCCATCATGGGCGTGGCTCCTGCGGGTGATCAGGCCTGCATTGTCCTCCAATCCGGTCGACGGTGGGTGCACGGGCACCTTCCGCGACACGTCACTACCGGGCTCCGACGGTCCCACTGGTCAAATGACGATGACAGGCGCACGATGCGCCACGCCCGCGTTGACACCGCCCTCGCCCCTCCTGCCGCACCCTTGCGCCGATGACCGTCCCCGTCGATTCCACCACTGCCCCTTCCACGCCAGCCTGGAAGCGGGTTGCCACCATCGTCATCCCGCTGCTGATCCTCGCCCTGGCCCTGCACGGCCTGGCCAACGAGTTCGACGAGCACGGCTACCGGGCCATCCGCCAGGCGTTCCGCCAGCTCAGTGGCATGCAGATCGCGCTCACCGTGGTACTCGGCCTGGCCAGTTACGCCTGCCTGATCGGCTTCGATGCCATCGGCCTGCGTCGCAGCGGCATCCGCGTGCACCCTGCGCGAGTCGGCATCACCGCGTTCCTTGCGCACACGCTGGGCCAGACCGTGGGCTTTGCCGCGTTGACCGGCGGCGCGGTACGCCTGCGTGGCTACCGCAGCGCCGGCCTGGACCTGGCGCAGATCGGCCAGGTGGTGCTGATGAGCACGCTCGGCTTCGTGTTCGGGGCATGGCTGCTGATCAGCGTGGCACTGTGCATGGAACCTGCAGCGGCAGCGTTGGCATTGCCATTGAATCCCGATGCCGTGCGCATCGTCGGCATCGTCGCCCTGCTCGCGTATCTCGGCACCGTGCTGCTGGTCGGCCGCGATGGACGGCAGTTCAGCGTGTTCGGCCATGCGTTGTGGCTGCCCGACCGCCGCACCATGATCGGCGTCACCGTGCTGAGCGTGATCGAACTGGTGCTGGCCAGTGCCGCGTTCTACGTGCTGCTGCCGGACTCCACGCCGACCGGACTGCCCGGCTTCGTCGGCCTGTACCTGGTGGCCGTGCTGGCCGGCCTGGTCTCGACCGTGCCCGCCGGCCTTGGCGTGTTCGAGTGGAGCCTGCTGAAGCTGTTACCGCAGGTGGCACCGGCGGCGGTGCTGGCAGCGGCGCTGATCTACCGCGTCACCTACTACGTGCTGCCGCTGGTGCTGGCCACCCTGCTCGCCCTTGCGCCCGCCCTGCGCCAACCGCTGCAGGCCAGCGCCGGGGCAACCCGTGCGGGCTGGAACGCGCTGCGCCCGTGGCTGCCGCAGATCATCGCGCTGGCGGTGTTCAGCATCGGCGCCGCACTGGTCATCGACGGCACGCTGCCGACGCCACGCCGTCACCTGGTCAATGCCTCGCTGCCGATCCTGGAGACCTCGCACCTGATCGGCAGCCTCAGCGGCGTCGCACTGCTGCTGATCGGCCAGGGCCTGGCCCGGCGCAGCCACGCCGCGTGGGTGCTGGCGATGGCGGTGTGCGTGATCACCCCGCTGCCGCTGTGGCTGCGGGGTGGCCAACTGTTGATCGCCGTCTCGGCAGTGCTGGTGGCGATGGCACTGTGGGCCGCACGTCGCGAGTTCTACCGCCAGGGCGCGCTGCTGGACGAAGCCTGGTCATGGCCGTGGCTGCGCAACCTCGGCCTGGTGCTGGTCGCGGTCACCTGGCTGCTGTTCTTCACCTACAGCCATGTCGAGTACCAGAACGAGCTGTGGTGGCAGTTTGCGATATCCGGCAACGCACCACGCGCGCTGCGCGCGTTGCTGGTCGTGGCGATCGCGCTGGTGATGTTCGGCCTGGCGCGGCTGCTGCACAGCACGCGCAGCCCGCTGCCAGCCGCCGACGAGGCCACGCTGCAATCACTGGCGCCGGTACTGGCCGGTGCCACCGATACCCAGGCCTGCCTGGTACTGACCGCCGACAAGGCGGTGCTGCGCGACGAGGCGAAACAGGGCTTCGTGATGATGCAGCGCTACGGCGGTTCGCTGATCGCGATGGGCGATCCCGTCGGCCCGCCGGAGGTCGCCCGCGCATTGATCTGGCGCTTCCGCGAGGAAGCCGACCGGCTCGGCCTGCGCCCGGTGTTCTACCAGGTCGGCGAGTCCTACTGGCAGACCTACCTCGACCTGGGCCTGGGCCTGGTCAAGCTGGGCGAAGAAGCGATGGTGCCGCTGCACGATTTCGGCCTGGAAGGCCGCGAACGTGCGGACCTGCGCCAGGCCTGGAACCGCGGCAAGCGCGGCGGCCTGTCCTTCCGTGTGGCACCGGTGGAGGAAATTCCCAGCCTGCTGCCGCGCCTGCACGCGATCTCCAACGCGTGGCTGGAAGACAAGGCCGGCGACGAAAAGGGCTTTTCGCTGGGCAGCTACGACCCGGATTACCTGGTGCGGTTCCCGGTGGCACTGGTGGAGGCCGAAGGCCAGATCGTGGCGTTCGCCAACCTGTGGCAGGCGCCGGCCGGTGCCGAGCTGTCGGTGGACCTGATGCGCCACGTCAACGAGGCGCCGAAGGGGACGATGGACTTCCTCTTCATCGAACTGTTCCTGTGGGGCCGCGCGCAGGGCTATGCACGCTTCTCGCTGGGCATGGCGCCACTGTCCGGGCTGGCACAGCATCGCCTGGCCGGCCGCTGGAACCGCCTGGCCGGCCTGCTGGCGCGGCATGGCGAACGCTTCTACGGCTTCAGTGGCCTGCGCCGCTTCAAGTCGAAGTTCGACCCGCAGTGGCGGCCACGCTATCTCGCTGCGCCCGGTGGCATGCACCTGCCGGCCGCACTGCTGGATGCCACGCGCCTGATCTCGCTGGACCCGCGGCGCAACTGACGCCCCGCACCACCAGGCATACCCGGCGCCAGCTGCCGCCCGGTAGGTGTCGACCTTGGTCGACACGCTCATCCCCAAGGCGCCCTCAGCCCCAGCGCCGACCAAGGTCGGCGTCTACCAAGCGCTACATACCGCCCTTGAGGATCACTTCGGCCAAGCGGTCGTAATCACCATTGAAGTGGTGGTCACCCGGCAGCTTCACCTTCTTCACACCGTCATTGGCCGGCAGGTCCGGGCACAGTGCGTCCTCATCCTTGTCGCCGTACACGCACAGCGTTTTCTCCGCCGGCAGTCTGGCCACTTCCGGCGCGATCGGCAGGCCGTCGCCGCCGCCGCCCAGCCAGTTGCTGACGTGGAACTCGAAGTCGGCCTTCTTGCCTACCGACAGCAGCACGATGCGGTCCAGCGCTGCACGGGTATCGGCATCGAGCTGGTTGATGGTCGCCGGCAGCACGTCGGCCCCCTGCGAGAAACCGATCAGCATCACCTTGTCGCGGTGCCACTGCTGGCGGTAGTGATCGATGATCTTCTGCAGGTCAGCAGCGAAGCCCTTCGGCGTGCGCTCGCTCCAGAAGTAGCGCAGCGAGTCGATGCCGACCACGGCCACGCCGTGCTCGTTGAGCGACGACGCCACGTCCTTGTCCAGGCCGGCCCAGCCACCATCACCGGAGACGAACACGGCCAGCGTGTCGCCGTTGCCGGTCGACGGTACTTCCACCACCGGCAGGCCCTTCAGCGCGGCCGGCGGCGGTGCCAGGCTGACGCCTGCCTGCGCACCCATCACCCGCGCTGCAGCCACCAGGCCCGGTGAGGCATCACCACGCGCCGTGCGCTTGAACTCGCGCGCCATCGCCACCTGCTGCACGAAACCGCTGGCCTCGCCCGCCTTGCAGCCGTGATCACCGGCTGCACTCAACCACGGGAAGTTCAGTTCGGCGGGTTGCAGCGTGTTGCGCTTCACGCCATCGCCGCAGACCATGCGCTCGTGGTTGTGGTCCGGGCAGAAACCAGTGGTGAGCAGGCCGGCGAACACCTGCGTATCGGCCTGCGCAGCCAGCGCATAGGCCATTTCAGCGCCTTCGCCATCGCCGCCGACCAGCGGCAGGTGGTACCCGGGCAGATGCAGCGAGGCCTGCAGCCAGCGCGAGAAATTCTCGACATCGCCGGAACCGAACGAACAGGTCGGGTTGCCTTCGCGCTTGAGCACGCCGCGCAGGTGCGCGATGTCCACGGCGGCGACCATCGCACCGTCGGCACGCAGGGCCTCGATCGGCAGACGGCTGGTATCGCCACCGGGAGTCGGTTCGTGGAACCAGATCACCACCCGCTGCGGGGTACCGGCCGGCATATGCACCGGAATCTGTTCGAACCGCCCGTGGCTGAACTGCTGCACGGTCGCTGCCGCGGTTGCCGGCAGTGCGGCCAGCGCCAGCACCACGCCCATTACCCTGCCCAGCCCTGCACGCTTCATATCGCAGCCCCGATGGAATGCGCACACGATACGCTGCCTCCACGTGCACGGCACGTACCGGTGCAGGCCGTTGGGGTTTCAGCAGGCTGCGGCGCGACGACTGCGCCGATACAGCGCCAGCGCCAGATACAGCAGCCAGCCCACGATCACCACGATCACCACTTTCTGCCCCAGCCCGCGCGGCGGCCCGCCACGCCACAGCACGTGCAGCCACAGCAGCACGAAGGCCAGCCAGGCCCAGCCCCAGAGCAGGCCGGCGGCGGATTGCCAGCCCGGTTCGCGGCGCAGGTACCAGGCCTGCAGCAGCATGCCGACGCTGGCACACAGGAACGCAGTGTTGGCCGCCAACCCGTGGATGAACGGTGCCAGCAGCGGGGTTGCTTCGGGCAGCCAGCTGTCACCGATGGCGACCGTGGCCAGGCCCAGCGCCGAGACCGTGAACAGCAGCGGCGCCGCCGCGCTGCGCCGCGGGCCGATGCTGCCGCGATAAAGGGCGATGCCGAGCAGGGTGATCGCCAGTGCCAGCAGGCAGTACGCCGCACGCAACGCCAGCCCCCACGGCCCGTGCAGGTAGAGGCTGAGCGTGGCCCGCACCCAGTCCAGGTCGGTGCGTGCGAACTGGGTCCACAGCGCGGTAACCAGGAACAGAACCAGGGCGGCCAGCGCCAGCAGCGCCGCCGGACGCGCGCGGCTCATGCGGAGGCTTCCGGGTGCCGCGCCTGCCATTCGGCCAACGCCTTGCGATAGCGCTGCAGCTCGTCGGCATACAGGTCCAGCACGCACAGCGGGCAACCGCTGCCACAGCATTCGTTGGGACCGGGCTCTTCCGGCGGCAGCGGACGGGGATCGGGATCAGGGAGGGACACGGTTGGAAGCGGCAATCGGTGGAAACGGGCCCCAGTGTAGCGGGCTGGCTCAGCGACCCAGCTGCCGCCGCAGGTTGTCGCGCGCGGCCGCGTCGAGGCGCTGGTGGAAGAACTCGCTGAGGAAGATGCGCGGTGCGCGCAGCAGGCCCTGCAGGAAACGGCGGCGGCCAGCGCGATACAGGAAGCCCGGCACCACGCCCTTGTACTCTTCGGCCACGCCCCGGTCATAGGCGGTGAACACCGGTTCCGGCGCGGCCAGGATCGCCATGTCGCAGTCCAGGAACAGCGCGGCCTCGGCATCGACATCGTCCGGGCCGAGCGCGCCATGGCGGGCGGTCAGCAGGATCAGCTGCTCGACCCGGGCGGCATCGACAGCGGCGAGTTCCGGCGCCTGCGTGATCGCCTGCAGGGCCATCTGCGCCGAACGTGCTTCGTTGTCCTTTCGCCCCGCCACGTAGATCGCATCGTGGTAGAGCACGGCCAGGTAGACCTCGGCCGGCTGCTGCCAGCCGGGGCCGTCGGCAACCTCCTGGCAGTGCTGCAGCACCGCGCGCACGTGGCCGAAGTGATGGTAGGCGCGTGGTGGCGTTGCATAGCTGTCCTGCAGCGCCTGCCACTGCGCCGGAGCGAGCGTCAGCGGGGAAAAGTCCATGCCCGGATCATCCCGCCTGCGCGGTTGACGGGCAAGCTGTCGCTTTTTTCACCACGTCCTCACAACGCCCTTCGCACTAGGCCGCAACGCGGTTGTCCACAGCTTTCCCGAGCGCTGGTCCACACCGGTTGTGGATGAACGTGCGGACCGACCAACGGTCGCTGCAGCGGTGCGCGCACAGGTCTACACTCGCCTCAGGCGGGAGCGCCCGCCGCTGCCGGGAGCCGTCATGTACCGTCCTGCCGCCCGATTCGTTCTGCTCGCACTGGCCGCATTGGCAGCGCCGTCCGCGATCGCACAGGATCATCCGGGAACGGCCGCGCCGCTGGCCGTTGCCAGCACCACCACTCCGGCGATGCCGACGCCGCAGCAGGTGTTCGCGATTCCACCGGCGATGCGCGACATGCTGCGCACGCAGGTGATCAATCACGGTTACTCCCGCGAGCAGCGCCTGCAGGCGCTGGTGGAGATGATCTTCGACCGCCACGGCCTGGACCTGCAGTACGACGCCGATGCGACCTTCACCGTCAGCGAGATCTGGCAGCAGCGGCGCGCCAACTGCCTGGCCTTTACCCTGATGTTCGTCGCGCTGGCACGCGAAGCCGGCATCCAGGCACGCGTGCAGGAAGTCGGCCAGGTCGTGTCGTGGTACCAGGACCAGGCCCAGGGCCTGGTCTACAGCGTCGGCCACGTCAATGTCGGGGTCGGCTTCGCCGGCCGCTTCGCCACCGTCGATCTGGATCGCAACGTGCTGTACGACCGCCGCGGGCCGCTGCCGATCAGCCAGGCACGGGCATTGGCACACTTCTACAACAACCGCGGCGCCGAACGCATGGCCAGCGGCGATCTGGTGGGTGCACGCACCTTCTTCAATGCCGCGCTGGCACAGGACAACAGCTTCGCCGCCACCTGGAACAACCTGGGCGTGCTGGAAAACCGTACGGGCGATACCGCCGCCGCGCGCCGGGCATTGGAAACGGCGCTGCGACTGGACGGCCGCCAGGACGCTGCACTGACCAACGCCAGCGCGCTGTACCGGAAGCTGGGCATGGTCATGCAGGCGCAGGCGCTGGAGCAGCGCCTGCAGTCGGTGCAGCGCGAGGATCCGTTCGCGCAGTACATGCTCGGCGCCGAGGCCGAACGCGCCGGCCGACTGGATCAGGCGATCCGCTATTACCGGCAGGCCGTGCGCCTGTACGACACCGCACACCAGTTCCACTTCGGGCTGGCGCGGGCCTATTTCCTGGCCGGCCAGCTCAGGCGCGCCGATCGTGAACTGCTGCGCGCGCAGGCGCTGGGCGGTGCCCCGCAGCAGGCGCGCTACCAGGCCAAGCTGGACAGCCTGGCCCGCTGGCGCGCACAGCAGCAGGCCAGGCGCTGAAGGCCGGTCAGGCCTTCTTGAGGAAGCAGGTCTTCAGGACCAGGCCCTTGATCTTGTCCGAGTTGCCTTCGATGTGCTCGGCATCGTCCTCGACCAGGCGGATGTTGCGGATCACGGTGCCCTGCTTGAGCGGGATCGAGGAACCCTTCACCTTCAGGTCCTTGATCACGGTGACGGTGTCACCGGCCTGCAGGGTATTGCCGTTGCTGTCACGCACGACCAGGGTCGAACCGGCACTTTCCTCGGCGGTCCATTCGAAGCCGCAGTCGGCGCAGATCCACAGCGCGCCATCGGCATAGGTGTTTTCCAGGGTGCACTGCGGGCAGGCGGGGGCAGAAGACATCAGCAAGTACCTCAAAGTGAATCAACAGCCGCCATTGTAACCGCCCGGCTCGCCTGCCCTTTTCCGGGCGGCGCCCGGCTCCCGGCTTGACCCGATCCGGCCTCCCGATACGGAATGGGAGGCCGCAGGAACTTGCAGTCGGCGGCGAACTGCAGCAGAGTGCGCGGCCCCTGATCGCCCCCCGGAACTCCCCATGCGCCTCGGCATCGACTTCGGTACCAGCAACTCCGCCGCCGCCATCGTGCATGAGGGAACACTGCTGCCGATCCGCTTCGGCGACGCCGAGCAGTTCCGCACCAGTGTGTACTTCCCCGGCGTGGTGCCCGACCCGGACGACTTCCAGCTCGACGACGGCCAGGAACACCAGCTGCAGCAGATGATCGACAGCGCCGCGCGCGCGGCGCGCGCCGCCGGCCAGGAACGCACGCCGCAGGCGCTGCGCCGCGAAGCCCTGCGCGCGCTGCGCCGGGAATGGATGGAAGCCCGCGCCGGCAAGGAACGCAGCGCCAACGACCTGCTGCAGAACGCGGTCTACGGCGACGAAGCGCTGGAAGCCTATTTCGAGGAACACGAAGGCAACCTGGTGCAGAGCCCGAAGTCGATGCTCGGCTACAACCTGCACCCGCGCGCGAAGCAGACCATCACCGGCATCGCCGCGCACATCCTCGAACACATCCGCCTGACCGCCAGTGCCCAGCTCGGCCGGCCGCTGCGCGCCGCCCTGCTCGGGCGCCCGGTGCAGTTCCGCAGTTCGATCGGCGCAGCCGGCAACGACCAGGCGCTGGACATCCTGCGTGAAGCGGCCACCCAGGCCGGCTTCGACCAGGTTGATTTCCTCGAGGAGCCAGCCGCGGCGGCCATGCATTACCACGCCGAAAGCCGCGAGCGGCACCAGGCGGTGATCGTCGATATCGGCGGCGGCACCACCGACATCGCCCATGCCGAAGTCGGCGGCGACGACGCCCCGCGCATCCACCGCGCCTGGGGTATCGCCCGCGGCGGTACCGACATCGATCTGGCGCTGAGCCTGTCCAGCTACATGCCGCTGTTCGGCCGCGGCATCACCCGCGTGCCGGCCCACCACTACGTGGAAGCGGCCACCGTGCAGGACATGACCCGCCAGCGCGAATTCCGCCTGCACAAGTACGACCATGTCGACGCGCCCTGGGGCGAGCGCCTGCAGGCCCTGCAGGACACCGGCAACACCGCCCGCCTGTACCGTGACGTCGAACGCGCCAAGATCGCCCTCAGCGCTGCCAGCGAGCACCGCAGCACGCTGGACTACATCGCCCGCGACCTGCATGCCGACAGCAGCGCCGACGGCCTGGCCGCCGCCGCCCATGGCTACCTGGAGCAGATCCGCGAGCTGCTGGCCCAGGTCCGCAGCGACATCGGCGGCGACCCGGATGCCGTGTTCCTGACCGGTGGCATGTCCCGCGCCGGCTACCTGCGCCAGGCGGTGGCGGCCGCCTTCCCGGGCGCCCGCATGGTCCACGGCGAGCCCTCGCTGGGCGTGGTCCAGGGCCTTGCGCTGGCGGCAGCCAGCCAGGATTAACAAAACGTTACGCGGTCTAAGTTACTCTTGGTCGGCTAGAACCCTGCTGCCCCTTCCACCGGCCATGCCGGTGTGTGTCCACGGTGCAGCCTGGTCCGCCCAGCGGGCCTAGCGGCCATGCCTTCCTGGCTCGTTCATGGTCCGCGCAGCACCTGAGCCGCCATTGAGACCCGCTTTGGGCACCCGCCAGGCCCCTGAGGCCTTACAACCTGACGCAGCACCTGCACCCATCGACTGCCGCCGTTGTGACGCGGTCTGTTGCCGGTTGCCCGTGCTGCTGCAGCCCGGCGACCACGTGCCCGGCCAGTTCCTGTCACGCGACACCCACGGCCGTGCCGTGATGGCGCGCAACGAGGAAGGCTGGTGCGCGGCGATCGATCCCTATCACCTGCGCTGCACGATCTATTCGCAGCGCCCGGCGATCTGCCGCCAGTTCTCGATGGGCGGCGATGACTGCCGCCGCGAGCGGCAGGACTACCTGCGCCAGGCCGATGCCTGGGCGCTTTCCTCCCCTTCCACCTGACAGGAGCAACCATGCCCCGCAAGGCAAAGACCCCCGCGAAGGCCAGCAACAGCATCCGCAGCGAACGCAAGGGCGCGGCCGCCAGCACCGTGGTCAGCAGCGATTCGATCGCTTCGGACCTGGCAGCGTTCCGCAAGGCCGGTGGCAAGATCGAAGTCCTCGGCACTACCTGGGCGCTGAAGAAAGCCAGCTGACCCAGCTCCGACCGCGGCGGCGCTGCCGCCGCGGCCTGCCGGACGGCGCTCAGCGATCCAGGCGTACCCGCACACTGCCCGAATGCGACTGGATGCGGATGTCACCGTCGCCATTGCCGAGCCGAGTATCGAGATGGCTGCCGGGGCCGTAGCGCGGCCGTTCCACCTGGCCGGCGTCGCTGTTGATCGACCCGCTGAAGCTGTTCACCGACAGTTGCGCCGAAACCGTGCGTGGCAGGCGCAGGTTGACCGACGCGCTCACCGATTCGACATTGATACGGCCCCCCGGCGCCAGCCCGGCCGCCGACAGGTCGATGCTGCCCGACACGGTTTCCACCGCCAGCCGCTGCACCCGCCCGGCATCGACCTCGACCCGGCCGGATACCGTCTGTGCACCGATGTCACCGGACACGCCGCCGCCGGCTTCGATGCGGCCACTGACCGTGTTCACGTCCAGCTTCGGCGTCTGCAGGCGCGCGATGACACCGCCGCTGACCGTATTGAGCTTGCTGTCGCCGCTGCGACCGGAGGCGCTCAGGCTGCCGCTGACCGTGTCGGCCTGCAGGCGGCGCACATCGATGCCGCTGATGTCCTGGCTGGCACTGACCGTACTCAGCAGCAGTTCCACCGAGCGCGGCACGTTCAGCACCAGCGTCGCGCCGCCGTTGTTGTTGCGAGGCGGATACTCGATCTCCCAGCGCACGCGGTTGGCACTCTTCTCCTGGCGCAGCTGCAGGCCATCGCTTAGCGTACCGGTGAGCTGCACGTCGTTGCGGTCCCAGCCACGCACGCTCACTTTGCCGGCCACGTTGCTCAGTTCGATGCGGCCGCCGGCGGCCAGGTTGTGGCGCTCGTCGATCCGGGTGTCAGCCAGGGCCACCGCGGGCAGCAGCAACAGCGCGGCGCAGCAGGTCATCAGGGTTCGTGTCATCGGGGGTCTCCTCAGGTCGTCAGGCCGGACTCGGCGGCATAGGCCGCCTGCCGGGTCAATTCCAGCCGCAGCGCATAGGTGCGCTTGAGCTGGCCAAGCAGATGCGGCGCGCGTGGATCCTGCGCCAGCGCGGCCCGGATCTGTGCCGCGCTTTCATCGAGTTCGTGCAGCGCCGGCTGCCATTCCGGCGCCCGGCCTGCGGGCAACGAGGCCACTGCCTGCTGGTACTGCTCGGTCATCGCCGCGGCCTGCAGTTGCAGGGTAGACGGCACCGGCGCGTCCGGCTGCGCGTGGCGCCACGGCGCCACCGCGTAGAGCGCCAGGCTTGCGGCCAGTGCGGCCCCCACCGGCAACCACCAGCGCCGGCGCGAACGCCCCGGCAGCACCGCCACGTTGCCGGTCGGCGCAGGCGCCGCCTGTGGTTCATGCGGCGGCAGCTGCGCCGACAACCGCGCCCAGCCATCGGCTGGCAGGCCGCGTTCGGAAGGCAGCGCGCGCAGTCGGGCCACCAGATCGTGGTCGGAATCGTGTTCGTGTGTACTCATGTCATGTCTCCCAGCCGTGCGCGCAACAGGCCGCGCGCACGATGCAACTGTGCCTTGGAGCTGCCGACGGCCATCTGCAGCTGCGCGGCGATCTCCTGGTGTTTCCAGCCCTCGATGTCATGCAGCACCAGTACCGCGCGCGCCCTCGGCGGCAGCGTCGCAAGCGCGCGCTCCAGGTCGCGCTCGGTACCGGCGCAGCGGTCGTGTACGGCCAGTTCCTGCAGTCCTCCGTCCACATCATCAAGACTGTCGTGGTCCTGCCCGGCGGCGCGCCCACGCAGTTCCATCAGCGCAGCGTTGACGCCCAGGCGATGCAGCCAGGTCGACAGGCTGCTCTCGAAACGGAACCCCGGCAGCGCCTTCCACGCCTGCAGGAAGGCTTCCTGCAAGGCGTCTTCGGCACGCGCCTGCTGGCCCCCGCACAGCCGCCACAGCACGGCGAACACGCGCGGTGCATGCCGCCGGTACAGCAGTTCATAGGCCGAGGTATCGCCGGCGGCGGCCGCCCGCACCAGGGCGGGTTCATCGACGGCGTCGTGGGCGGCAGGCGGCGCGGGCATGGTGGTGTCGAGCATATCGCTTGGATGCGGCGGCCCGGGAAAAGGTTTAGAGCCGGACGACGATCACTGCCGTGCAACCTTTTCGACACCTGCTGCATCCATGGAAGGTCCTTCGCGAAATTGCCGTCCAGGAGTCCTGCCATGTCCAGCCCAACCTGCGCCGCCCTGCTGGTGATCGCCGCCTGCGTCGTGCTGCAGGCACTGGGCCTGTCGCTGCAGCTGCACCCCGGTAACGGCCGTGCCTGCCTGCAACAGCACCGCCAGGCGCTGGTGTGCCTGGCCTGGGCCCCGGCGGTCGAATCCCCGGCACGCGCCGGGTAACATCGAAGGTCGTTATTGCCACCTGTTGTCGCCCCATGATGTTGTCGCTGAAGGATCACCTGCCGCCCTGGACCCACCCGTGGTTGAACTACGCCGGCGTCGCCCTGCAGATCGTAGGGGTGCTTCTGGTCGCGTGGCTCCTGCGCGTGCTCGCCCGGCGCCTGATCCGCCGCTTCGCCGAGCACTACACGTTGCCGCCCGAGATGGTGATGGGCGCGCGCCGGATCACCAGTTTCGTGGTCTATTTCAGTGCCCTGCTGTACATCCTCAGCCTGCTCGGCGCGAAGCCCTCGGTGCTGTGGACCGCGTTCACCGGCTTCGCGGCCGTGGGCGCGGTGGCCTTCTTCGCGGCCTGGAGCGTGCTGTCCAACATCTTCTGCACGCTGCTGATCTTCACCACCCGCCCGTTCCGCCTGCACGACTACATCGAGGTGCTGGAGAACGGCGAGAAGCCGGGCCTGAAGGGCCGGGTGATCGACGTGAACCTGATCTACACCACGCTGCAGGAGACCGGCGAGGGCCACGAGGGCACGGTGCTGCAGCTGCCGAACAACCTGTTCTTCCAGCGCACGGTACGGCGCTGGCGTGACCCGGCGCAGGCCCCCGGCGGCATCCAGGGCGACGGTTGAGGGTGGAGTTTTCGGCAGGGCTGCGCCCTGCACCTGCAGAGGCCGAAGCCGAAGCAAGATCAAGAGCGGCATTCCGTGGGATGGCGGGGCGGTGTGGGTGGTCAGGACACGCCGTAAACCCCCCTCCGGGGTCCGGCCCAGCCGCTGGCGGCTGTGCGTTCGGGCGCTTGCGAAGCAGTGCTTCGCAAGCAAAGCGCCCTCACCCCTGGGGGCTCGATGGCGCCATCCATGGCGCCAACGGTCCTGCCCACCCACACCGCCCCACCTCTGACAGATTCCGCGCGCTGTTGGTGGGTGCCGACCGTTGGTCGGCACATCTGTCAGATATCGATAGTCAAAATTGGATCCGACCCCGTGCCGACCAACGGTCGGCACCCACCATCAGCAGCAGGTTCCAACAGATCGCGGAAATCTGTCGAAGGCGGGGTGGGTCCGGTTGAGGGGGGCCAGATCAGTGAGCGCCATGGATGGCGCCTTTGATGTTGACGTTGCTTCTGCAGGTGCAGGGCGCAGCCCTGCAATAAAACACCCCTTTACCTCAGCTGGCTGTCCTTGCTGCCACGCCGGTTGTACCCGGCATGCGCCTGGTCTTCGTCGTCCCGCGCCTGCTGGCACGCAACGCACAACCGCACACCAGGCACAGCCTGGCGCCGCGCCAACGGGATCGGCGCGTCGCATTCCTCACAGTGTTCCAGACCGGGTCCCTCGCGCAGCTGGCGCCGCGCGCGGGCGATTGCGTCGTCGACGGTGGCGTCGATCTGGTCCTGGACCGCGCCGTCTCCTGCCCAACCGGTGGCCATGGCTATCCTCCGCAGGTGTGTCGCCCGATATGGGGACGATACACCCCGGCAAAAAGGAAGGCCTTCATGTAGAGCCGAGCCATGCTCGGCTGCTCTTCAGGATGCCAAACAGAACGCCGACGGATCCGATCAGGCCGATTGCGGCTTAATCCCCTCCGTCCCCTTTTTGCTTACCAGACCAGGTCGTCGGGCACCTGGAACTGCGCGTAATAGGCGTCGTCTTCTGCGTTGCCGGTGGAGATCTCGGCGGTCGAGCCCGGCTGGCCGTGGTCGACGATGATTGCTTCGGGTGCGCGTTCACGCACCTTTTCGGCGGCGGCGCGGGGCAGCAACGCATAGCCCTCGCCGTGGGCAACGATGACCAGCACGCCTACCGACAGCGCCTTGCGCAGCTTGGGGTCGATCAGCAGGGTACGGATCGCCGCGCCATCGCTGAAGCGGTACTCGTCGTCGCCCTTATGGGGTACGGCATGGGCCGTGATGATCTGCCTGGCCTGGGCCTTCTGTTCAGCCTGCCTGGCCTGGGCATTGCGTTCGGCGGCCAGTGCGCGGTCGCGCTCGACCTTCTCGGCGCGGGCACGTTCAGCCTCGCGCTGGACCTCGGCCGAGGTCGATTCGGCCTTGCCCTGGCGGGCCTTGGCCTGCTCGCGTGCGGCGGCGCTGGCCTGCGACTTCTTGGCCAGGCCGGCCTTGAGCAATTGTTCCTGCAGCGCGTTGGGCTTTGCCATGGTCGGTGCGTACCGCGTGTAATCTTGGATGCCCCATTCTACCGACGCCCCGCCGGCCCTGCATGGCAGTCCTGAAGTACCTCACCGGTTATCCCGAACCCCTGGTTGCCCAGGTCAGCGAGCTGCTGGCGCAGGGCAGGCTCGGCCCCTGGCTGCAGCAGCGCTACCCCGACCCGCACGAGGTGCGCAGCGACCGCCAGCTGTACGACTACACCCAGGAGCTGAAGGACCGTTACCTGCGCAAGTCGGTGCCGCTCAACAAGGTCTGCTACGACAATACGCTGGAAGTGATCAAGCACGCGCTGGGCACCCACACCGCCATCTCCCGCGTGCACGGCGGCCGCCTCAAGGCCAGCCGCGAGATCCGCATCGCGACCGTGTTCCGCCAGGCACCCGCGGCGTTCCTGCGCATGATCGTGGTGCATGAGCTGGCCCACCTGAAGGAAGCCGACCACAACAAGGCCTTCTACCAGCTGTGCCAGCACATGGAGCCGGACTACCTGCAGCTGGAGTTCGATACCCGCCTGTACCTGACCGAGCTGGCCAACCGCGGCCAGCGCTGACCGGCCGCAGCAGCTACACTGCGCGCCCCCTGCCCGACCTGCCTGCCATGGAACCGATCCGTCTCGACAAACGCCTGTCCGCCCTGCTCGGCATCCCGCGCGGCGAAGCGCGGCGCTACATCGAAGGCGGCTGGGTCACGGTCAACGGCGACGTGGTGGAACAGCCGCAGCGCCCGGTCGATGGCAGCGCGGTGATCGTGGTGGCCGAACAGGCCAGCGATGAAAAGGCCGAGCGGGTCAGCATGCTGCTGCACAAGCCGGCCGGTGTCGCCGCCGAAACCCTGTGTGCCCTGGTCAGCAGTGACAGCCGCAGCGAACTTGATGCCAGCGACATCCGTCCGTTGCAGCGTCACTTCCACGGCCTGCAGCTGGCCGCCTCGCTGCCGGCCAGCGACAGCGGGCTGGTGGTGGTCAGCCAGGATCCGGCCACGCTGGCCCACCTGCAGCGCAACCTGGGCCGTACCGAGCAGGAATACCTGATCGAAGTGGCCGAAGGCGGTCCCGAGCGCGGGCCGTGGCTGATGGCGCGGCTGCAGCAGGAATCGGGCGGCGCCAAGGTCAGCTGGCAGAGCGAGCAGCGCCTGCGCTTCGCCGGCAAGGGCCTGACGGCCAAGGGGCTGCGTGTGGCGGTCAGCGCCGCCGGCCTGGAGGTCACGGCCGTGCGCCGCCTGCGTATCGGACGCGTGGCGCTGGGGCCGCTGCCGCCGGGGCAGTGGCGCTACCTGGGCAGCGACGAGCGGTTCTGAGGTGTGCGGGTCAGGGCCCTTTCCCGTGGAGAGGGATCCGGGGGTCGGATCCCGTGCCGAAGGCAGGGGCTCTGACCCCCTGTCGATCCTGCAGGCATTCCTTCACGCATGGCGTGGCTCTACCATCGGGGCATGAGCCTGCCCAAGCCGCTGTGGCGACGCCTGCTGCGTGTTGCTGCGATCATCCTCGCCGTGCTGGTGCTGCTGGTCCTGTCCGGGCTGCTGCTGGCCGACCATCTCACGCCGCAGGTGCATGGCGCGCCTTCGCACGTGCTGCCGCTGCAGCCGGCACAGACCCGCATCGACCAGCAGATCGTGCCGCTGCAGGCGGCCCATCCCGGCCAGTCGGGCGTGGCCTTCCTCAGCGATGGCATGGATGCCTTCGCCGCCCGCGCGATGATTACCACCCAGGCCGGCCGCAGCCTGGACCTGCAGTACTACATCTGGCACGACGACCTGATCGGCCACCTGATGGCCAAGGCGCTGTACGACGCCGCCGAGCGCGGCGTGCGCGTGCGCATCCTGCTCGATGACATGAATGCCAAGGACAAGGACGCGCTGATGATGGCGCTCGATGCCCATCCGAACATCGAGATCCGCCTGTACAACCCGTTCCGCAACCGGACCGGCATCCTGCGCATGGTGGAGATGGTGCAGCGCTTCTTCAGCGTGAACCACCGCATGCACAACAAGAGCTGGATCGCCGATGGCCGCGTCGCGATCGTCGGTGGCCGCAACATCGGCGAGGAGTACTTCAGCGCGCGCACCGACGTGAACTTCCAGGATCTGGACCTGCTGGTCGCCGGCCCCGCCGTGGAGCAGGCCAACCGGATCTTCGACGACTACTGGAACAGCGAAACCGCCATCCCGGTATCCGCGCTTGCCTTCCATACCGACGCACAACTGCGCCTGCTGGTGCGCGAATCGGACCACGAGGCGCAGCGGGACGTGGCCCGCCCCTACCTTGCGCGCGTGGCCGAATCACGCCAGCGGCAGCGCCCGAGCCCCGAGCCGTTGCACTGGAGCGGTGCCGTGCGCATCGTGTCGGACCCGCCGATGAAGCACCGCAGGGATGATCGCGCCACCTGGCTGGTGTCGACCCTGATCAGCGAGCTGCAGGCCGCCCGGCACAAGGCCCTGTTGATCTCGCCCTACTTCGTGCCCGGCAACGAGGGCCTCGATGGCTTTTCGGCAATGGCCGGGCGGGGCGTGCAGGTGGGCGTGGTCACCAACTCGCTGGCCGCCAACGACGTCGCCGCCGTGCACGGGGGCTACATGGGCTACCGCGTGCCACTGCTGGAAGCCGGCGTCCACCTGTACGAGCTGAAGGCACAGGGTCAGTCGGGCGATGCCGGCGTGTTCGGCAGCAGCGGCGCGAGCCTGCACACCAAGGCATTCCTGATCGATGACCGCCGCGGTTTCGTCGGCTCCTTCAACCTGGACCCGCGCTCGGCCTACCTGAACACTGAAATGGGTGTGCTGTTCGACGATCCGGTGCTGGGTACACAGCTGCGGGACGAATACCTGCGCCTGGCTGACCCCAGGCACAGCTGGTGGCTGGCACTGGACGACCGCCGCCGGTTGCGCTGGCTGGAGCGCGAACCGCCACCGCACTGGGTGGAGGCCGAGCCAGGGGCAACGGCGCGCAAGCGCTGGTTGTCGCGGGTGATCAGCTGGCTGCCGGTGGAATCGCAGCTGTAGCGCTCAGGACGCCGGAGCGGCCTCATCCTGTCCGGCCTCATCCAGCGTTTCCACGTTGCGCCCATGCAGGCGCCGCCAGATCCAGCGCAATGCATGCGGCGGTGCCGAAGGCAGCTGCTCCAGCAGGGCCAGCATGCGGCTCTGGCTGGCATGCCCATGGCGGCACAACAGGCTGGCCGCTGCGGCCGCGCTGGCCAGGCGCAGGCTGTCGGCCAACGGTCCTTCCGCATCCACCGCCAAGGCCTGGTGAACCGGCTCAGGCAACTCCCATGCGGCAGCGACCCGCTGCGCCAGCGGCAACGACCACTGCTGCAACAGCTGCAGGGCCAACGCCGGCTCCACGGGCTCGCCACGGGCCTGTGCCTCCTGCAGCAGCTGGCGCATCACCAGCGCCGCACCCAGCCCCTGCACCAGGCCCAGCCACTGCGCGGCGAAGGCATCGCCGAAGGTGACCGTGCGTGCGTGGTCGGCCGCTGCACGCGATGCCAGCAGTGCGTGCTCCCAGATGATCGCGCTGAACTGCGGGAACACCTCGCATTGCACCTGCATCACCGGCTGCACCAGTACCGCACTGATGATCTGGCGCACGCCCTCGGTGCCGACCAGGGTCACCGCCCGCTGCAGGCTCTCTACCGGGCGCTCGTGGACCTTGTAGGCCGGGCTGTTGGCGATGCGCAGCAGGTTGCCGGTCAGCACCGGGTCCTGGCCGATGATCGCGGCCATCACCCGGGCCGAGGCGGCATCGTCGTTGACGGTCTGGATCAGCTGCGGCAGCAGCTGCGGCCGGCGGGGCAGCTGCCTGGCCGCCCAGTCGCGGTCCTGCAGCGCGCGCGCCACCGCCTCGCCCAGGCCTGGGTCCTGCACCGGCGTTGGCTCGCCGGCCAGCCGTGGGTACAACGCAAGCGCATGCAGCCCGCGTTGCAGGTGAGCGGCGATCTCCGGCGACGGCAGCGCCTCGCCCTGCAGGCTTGCGGCTGCGGCGGCCACCGCCTGGCGGGATGCGGCAACCAGCCGCGCCGGTGCCGCCCCGGTCGAACGTGTCAGCCAGCCGCGCAGCGATCGCCACCATGCCGCTGTCATCGCCGCCCGCCCTGTCGTTGTGATGCCCTTGCCGTCACTGACCGCCCTGCCTCTTCACGCCCATCCGGCCACCCGCCGTCGTCGCAGCATCGGCCGCACTTTCATCTTCTTTAACCGGACGGCCGCCGACGTCGACGGCAACGGCCGGGCGAATGGACTAGAATGGCGCCGCGCGACCCGTCCCCCAGCCATGACGACGTCGCTTTTTTTGTTTTGGGACCCTACCGTTCACTGGCCGTTCGCTGCAGTTCGCCGCTGTTCGCGCCATCGGAGACGCCATGCTATTCGAAACCCTCGCCACCACCGGCCACGAACAAGTGGTGTTCTGCCACAACCACGATGCCGGCCTGAAGGCGATCATCGCCATTCACAACACCACCCTGGGCCCGGCCCTGGGCGGCGTGCGCATGCGCCCCTACGCCAGCACCGACGAGGCACTGGCCGACGTGCTGCGGCTGAGCCGGACGATGACCTACAAGAATGCGCTGGCCGGCCTCAACGTCGGTGGCGGCAAGGCGGTGATCATCGGCGACCCGAAGGTGGACAAGACCGAGGTGCTGTTCCGCGCCTTCGGCCGTTACGTCGACTCGCTGGGCGGCCGCTACATCACCGCCGAAGACGTCGGCACCGACGTCAACGACATGGAGAACATCTACCTGGAGAGCCAGTTCGTGACCGGCGTGCACCAGGTCCATGGCGGCTCCGGCGATCCGGCCCCGTTCACCGCCTACGGTGCGCTGCAGGCGCTGATGGCGGCGATGCGCTTCAAGTTCGGCCACGAGGAAGTGGGCAAGACCAGCATCGCGGTGCAGGGCCTGGGCCACATCGGCATGGAGCTGGTGAAACTGCTGCGCGACCGCGGTGCCAAGCTGTATGTCACCGACCTGGACAGCGCACTGGTTGATCGCGCGGTCAGCGATTTCGGCGCCGAAGCGGTCAAGCCCGACGAGATCCACGAAGTGAACGCCGACGTGTTCGCACCGTGCGCGCTGGAAGGCGCCATCAACGCCGACACCCTGCCGCGGATCAAGGCCAAGATCATCTGCGGTACCGCCAACAACCAGCTGTCGAGCCTGGAAATCGGCGATGAACTGCACGCGCGCGGCATCCTGTATGCGCCGGACTATGCGGTCAACGCTGGCGGCGTGATGAACGTGTCGCTGGAGATCGATGGCTACAACCGCGAACGCGCGATGCGCCTGATCCGCAGCATCTATCACAACCTCACCCGCATCTTCGAACTGTCGCAGCGCGAGAACATCGCGCCGCAGCGTGCGGCCGACCGCATCGCCGAAAGCCGCATCCTGTCGATCGGCAAGCTGAAGATGCCGCTGGGCCGCAGCACCCCGCGCCTGGGCAACCTGCGCGGCGGCTGAGCCTGCCGATGTCGCGCCGGAGCTGACGTCCCGGCGCGACCTCCCGCTCAGAACCCGGTGCTGTAGCGCAGCGCCGCCTGGCGCGCGCCCTCGCCACCGACGCGCTGGTCGAAGCCCAGGCTCAGGCGGCCATTGCGGCCCCACCACGACTCCAGCGCCACGCCGAACAGCGCACTGCCACGCGGTGCGTCCCATCCCGCCAGGGGTGCCCAGGCATCGACACCAACGAAGCTGGCCTGCCAGTCCGCATCGGCACCGTCGAGCCGTTGCTGCCACTCGGCGTGCCCGCGCAGCGTCCAGCGCCCCCAGCCGCGCTCGCCACGGATACCGGCCAGCATCTGGCTGCGCTGCACGCGGTTGGCGTCGCCACGCAGGCCGAAGCCGAAACCACCCAGCTCATTGAAGGCATCGGTATCCACGCGCGTGGTGCTGGCACCCAGATACGGTGTCAACGACGCGCCCGCGCGGCCAAAACGATAGCCGCCTTCGACGCTGGCACTGCTGAAGCGTCCGCCGTAACGTGCGGAAACACCATAGGCACCGGCGCCCAGCAGCAACTGGCGATCCAGCGCACGGGTGAACTGGCCGCTGCCGACCTGCGCCAGCGCATAGCCCCGGCCCAGGTTCCAACCGGCGTACAACTGTGCCTGCGCCTGGCGATCACGCCCACGATCGCCGCCGAAGCTGCTGCCACCATTGCTGCGGGTCTCGCCAAAGGCCACGCCCATCAGCCCATTGCTGCCCAGCGGCAGGTCCTGGCCGGCCATCCAGCCACGGCTGTCGGCGGCATTGCCGGCAAAACTGCCCTGCCCGGCCTCACCGAGCGCGCTCTGCCAGGCCCCGCGCAGGCGCGGCGCCGCCTGCACGCGATCGAAGCGCTCGGCGATCGCACGGCGCGACATGTCGATGCTGTCGAAGGTGGCCGACTCGGCCCGCGCATGCGCCTGCCCGGACAGGCTCTGCAGGCTGGCTGCCAGGCCCTCGCTGCCACCGCCGGTCCACTGCAGCGCACCGGCCGCCGTGCCGAAGGCCGAGCCCTGCAGCGCAGGACTGCCATCGAGTGCGCTGAACGCACCTTCCAGTCGTTGCGCCGCGGACTGCGCCGAGGCCGCGAGCCCGGTCGCCGCCGCCGTCACGCTCACCTGGGTCAGGTTCAACCAGGCAGTGTTGCTGTCATAGCCATAGCTGCTCTGCAGCAGCGACAGGCCCTGCAGGCCGCTGGAGGAGGCCGGGCTGCTGAAGGTGCCGCTCAGGCCACCGGCCGCATGGACCAGGTCCTGGCGGCTGCCGTTCTGCGGCACGTAGCCGGAGACGAAGCCATGCACACGCACGCCACCATTGATCGAGGCCGTGCCGGTCACCTGCAGCGCATTGGCACCGAGCGCGATCATCAACTGGCCACCCGCCTGCTGCGTGTAGTTGCCCTCGATGGTGCCGGTGGTGCTGCCGGTGGTCAGGAACACGCTGCTGCCGTTGACCACGTTGCCGATCACGCGCGGCGTGCCGCCATTGAACTGCAGGCCGGTCGAATCCGGGTCGGGCTGGCCGAGGATGGTCACGTTGGAACGGATGACACTGCCGTTCTGCAGCGACAGGATGCCGCGTTCGATGCGGGTGGCGCCGCTGTAGCTGTTGTTGCCTGCGAGCACCAGGGTGCCCCCGCCCTGCTTGACCAGGCCGCCGCTGCCGACGATGTCGTTGCTCCACAGCGAGCCGCTCGATGGCGCATCGACATTGGCCACTACATCACCCCAGTCGAAGCGGCCCGGGCCCTTGATCGCCCGCGAGATGTCGAGCAGGCCGTAGCCGAACACCGCATCCACGCCGGGCGCGCCGATGTCCTTGGCCGTGCCCAGCAGGGTCTGCCGCACCAGGTTGTTGTCGAAGTACGGGTAGCGCTGCCAGACCAGCGCGGCGGCGCCGGAGATCAACGGGGCGGCGAAGGACGTCCCGTAGTTCCAGTAGTAGGTGCTGCCATTGGCATCGGGATAGACCGCGCTGCCCGGCGCCGCCAGGCAATAGCGCGCCGCCTGCCCGCAGGCATTGGCGTAGCTGGCCAGCGTGCCCGGTGCATAGGGATCCACTGCGGTCGCCACCAGCCAACCGCGCTCCAGGTCGGCCGCCGGCAGCGAGCCGGCAACGCCCAGCTGGCTGGGCAGGGCGGCCAGGCTGCTCGGTTCGGTGCGCGCATCGTTGCCGGCCGCGAACACCACCAGGCCGCCATGGTTGATGACGAACGGGCGGTACTCGGCCGCCACCTGCGCGGTGGTCGGCAGGTCGGTCCAGTACAGGCCGCCCCACGAGTTGTTCATCACCTTCACGTTGTAGCTGATCAGGTCCTGGTGGACCTGCGCCACGCCCAGCGGACCGCTGAAGGAATTGCCCTTGCCGCTGCCGTCATCGACCGGCGGCTTGTCGGCGATGATCCGCGCCGAAACGATCTGCGCACCGGGGGCGATGCCGCCCGGCCAGGTTCCCACCGGCGCGCCGGCGGCCAGGCTGGCTACCGCCGTGCCGTGGCCCACCACGTCGTCCACCAGCAGGTTGTTGCGCGCCGGATCGATGTAGTTGAGGTTGCCCACCACCCGCCCGTTCAATGCCGCTGCGTTGCGCTGCACGCCCGAGTCGACGATGCCGATGCGCACGCCCTGCCCGGTCAGGCCGGCGGCCTGTGCGGCACGCGCATTGGTCACTGACAGGTGCGCGTCGAAGGCCGGTTCCTGCGGCTTGGCCGGAGGCGGTGCCGTCGGAGGGGGCGTCGTTGGGGGTGTGGGGGTGGTCGGAGGGGGATCGATGCGGACATTGCCGCCGCCTCCGCCGCCGCCACATGCCGTCATTGCCATCGCCAGCGCCGTTGCCAGCGCGGACCTAACCATCGTCGTGCGTTCCATCGATTCCTTCCCATGAACGTTGACCTGCCTACATCCCGGCAGGCGTGCGGTGCCGCCCAGCGGCGGCCCTCCCCGACCCTCTATACTTGGGCCGACCCCCACGCAGTCTGCCGGGAAACCGGGGCGCTTCCAACGTCCGCGGTCTCCTTTCCGAACATTGCTTACGCATCAACGAGATTGCCATGTCCAACATCGTCATCGCCGCCGCCAAGCGCACCGCCATCGGCTCCTTCCTCGGCCAGTTCAACGGCGTGCCGACCCCCACCCTCGGCGCGGCCGCCATCGCTGCCGCCCTGGAACAGTCGGGCGTACCGGCCAGCGACGTCTCCGAGGTCCTCATGGGCTGCGTGCTGCCGGCCAACCTCGGCCAGGCGCCCGCCCGCCAGGCGGCGATCGCCGCCGGCATTCCGCTGTCGACCGGCGCCACCACCCTCAACAAGGTGTGCGGCTCGGGCATGAAGACCATCATGCTCGGCCATGACCTGATCAAGGCCGGTTCGGCCAGCATCGTGGTCGCCGGTGGCATGGAATCGATGTCCAACGCCCCGCACCTGCTGCCGAACTCCCGTACCGGCAACCGCTTCGGCAACTTCCAGGCGGTCGACCACATGGCCCACGACGGCCTGGTCAACGCCTATGACGGCAAGGCCATGGGCGAATTCGCCGAATGCGCCGTGGACAAGTACCAGTTCAGCCGCGAGGAGCAGGACGCCTACGCGATCGAATCGGTCAAGCGCGCGCAGGCCGCACAGGCCAACGGTGCGTTCGCCGACGAGATCGTCGCGGTGAAGGTAGCCACCCGCAAGGGTGACGTCGAGGTCGCCACCGACGAGCAGCCGGGGCGCTCGGATATCGCCAAGATCCCGACCCTGCGTCCGGCCTTCAAGAAGGACGGCAGCGTCACCGCCGCCAGTTCCTCCAGCATCTCCGACGGCGCCGCCGCGGTGGTCCTGCTGACCGAGGAAGACGCGGCCGCCCGTGGCATCACTCCGCTGGCCCGCATCGTCGGCCACGCCACCCATTCGCAGGAACCGGAGTGGTTCACCACCGCCCCGATCGGCGCGATCCACACGCTGCTGGCCAAGACCGGCTGGTCGCTGGACCAGATCGACCTGTTCGAGATCAACGAGGCCTTTGCCGTGGTGGCAATGGCGCCGATGCGTGAGCTGGGCATCCCGCACGACAAGCTGAACGTGAATGGCGGTGCCTGCGCGCTGGGTCATCCCATCGGTGCCTCCGGTGCACGCCTGGTGGTGACCCTGGTCAACGCCCTGCGCACGCGCGGTGGCAAGCGCGGCATTGCCACCCTGTGCATCGGTGGCGGCGAAGCAACGGCAATCGCCATCGAATTGATTTAAAAAGATTTAACGATGATTTCGCAAAAATGAATGCGGGATCGCTTGACACCCAATCTTGGCTTGTCATCATGTTGTCGGCGCGCAGCATGCGCGTTGCCTAATTCTAACGACGAGGATTTACACAATGAGCATCAACAAGCTGCTGGTCGCGATGTCCCTGGCTCTGGCCCTGGCCGCCTGCTCGAAGCAGGAAGCTGCCCAGGACGCCGCTGCTTCGGCCAACGAAGCCGCCACCGAAGCCCAGGCTGCTGCCGACCAGGCCGCCGCTGCCGGCGCCCAGACCGCCGACGCTGCCCAGCAGGCTGCCAACACCGCCGCCACCGCTGCTGACGCTGCGACCGACGCTGCTGCCAACACCGCTGCTGCCGCGACCGACGCTGCTGCTGGCGAAGCCAAGGACGCTGCCAAGGCTGCCGAAGCTACCGCTGAGCAGGCCAAGGACGCTGCTGAAGAAGCCAAGAAGTAATAACTTCTTTCTTCACGCTGTTCCGGAAAAGCCGCTGGTTCGCCAGCGGCTTTTTCTTTGCGCCACTGCGACCTCGCGGCGCGGGCATCGCGACCCCGCCTTCACAACGGCATGAATAGGCTGGCGTCCCCATCCATTGCAGTACCGGAGACCGCCATGAAGATTCGCCCGATCACCACCACCCTGCTGGCCGCCTCCCTGCTGCTGGCCCTGGCCGCCTGCAAGGGCCCGGAAGCCGAACAGGCCAAGCAGGACGCGCAGCAGGCCGCTGACAGCGCCGGCGCGGCTGCCCGCGATGCCGTCGACAAGGCGGCAGAAGCTACCCGTGACGCCGCCGACAAGACCGCTGCAGCCTCCGAGCAGGCCGCCGCCGATACCCAGCAGGCGCTGGACAAGGCTGCAGACGCCACCGCCAACGCTGCCGACAAGGCCAAGGACGCCGCAACCGACGCCGCCGCACACGCCAGCGACGCGACTGCCAACGCCGCACAGAAGGTGGCCGACAAGGCCCGCGATGTCGCCAATGACGCGAAGGCGAACGCCGCCAAGGAAGAAGCCAAGCACTGAGGCGTACCGGCAGCCAGGCATGGGCCCGGCGCTACAGGAAAAGCCGCGGCACTGCCGCGGCTTTTCTGCTTTTCGCTTTGCGTTTTTTCCGTTGATTCCGTGGTGGGCGCTCCTACGGCAGCGCGCGCACCAGCATCGCCGACAGATCCACGCCCGTCGGCAGGGTCCCGAACACCAGCCCATGCTCCGCTTGCAGCCGGCTGCGCACGAACGCCTCTGCCATCGGACTTTGCGCACGCAACAGCAGCGCGGCCTGCAACAACAGCACTGTGCGCTCGCAGAACAGCCGCGCCTGCGACTCATCCGGTGGCGGTGCTGCTGCCCACCGCTGCAAAGCCGCTGCGTAGCGCGCATCACGATCGGCCACCGCCGCCAGTTCAGCGCGCAGCGCCGCCAGCGCCTCCGGTTCGCGCGCCAGCGCGCGCAGCACGTCCAGACACTGGATGTTGCCGCTTCCTTCCCAGATCGAATTCAACGGTGCCTGCCTGTACAGCCGCGGCAGCATCGATTCCTCCACATAGCCCGCGCCGCCCAGGCATTCCTGTGCTTCATTGACGAAGGCCGGCGCGCGCTTGCACAACCAGTACTTGCCCAGCGCCGTCCCCACACGCGCCAACGCGGCTTCGTTGGCATCCACGCCGGCCCGGTCCACCGCACGCGCGATGCGCATCGACAGCACTGTGGCCGCTTCCGACTCCAGTGCCAGGTCGGCCAGCACATTGGTCATCAACGGGTGCTCGACCAGCAGCTTGCCGAACGTGCGGCGATGACGTGCGTGATGCAGCGCCTGCGCCAGCGCCATGCGCATTTCCGCCGCCGCGCCCAGCATGCAGTCCAGGCGGGTCATCATCACCATGCCGATGATGGTGGCCACACCCCGCCCCTCCTCGCCCACGCGCCACGCCTGTGCCCCGCAGAACTCGACTTCGCTGGAGGCATTGGCCCAATCGCCAAGCTTGTCCTTCAAGCGCATCAACCGGAATGCGTTGCGGTCGCCGTCGGCCAGCCGGCGCGGCATCAGCAGGCAGGTCAGTCCTCCCGGCGCCTGCGCCAGCACCAGGAAGCCATCGCACATCGGTGCGGAAAAGAACCACTTGTGACCGACCAGGCGATAGCGCTCGCCATCGATCGGTTCAGCGCGCGTGCTGTTGGCACGCACATCCGAGCCTCCCTGCTTCTCGGTCATGCCCATGCCCAGCGTGATGCCGGCCTTGTCCGCCACCGGTACATCGCGCGGGTCATAGACCGGCGCTGCGGCCTTGCGCGCCCACTCGGCCAGGTGCGGCTGCGTGTGCAGCACTGCAACTGCCGCATGGGTCATCGTCAACGGGCAACTGGTGCCAGCCTCGGCCTGGTGGTGCAGGTAGCTCAACACCGCGCGCGCGACATGCCCGCCCGGTTGCGGCTCGTGCCAGGACAACCCGGCGACCCCGTGCGATTTCGCTGTGCCCATCAACTGGTGATAGGCCGGATGGAACTCCACCGTATCGATGCGATGGCCCTGCGCATCATGCGTGCGCAGGCGCGGCCGATCGCGGTTGGCATCGAAGCCGAGCCGGTACAGTTCGTCACCCGCCAGCGCACCATAGACCGCCAGCCGCGGCGCGAAGCCGCCAGCGCCTTCGCGCTGCACCGCCTCCATCAGCGCCACGTCATCGGTCCACAACTGGCGCCCCGCGAACGACGGCGGCTGGTTCAGCACCACATGGGTTTCGTAGGGCGCATTGCTGCTGAAGCTGGGTCCACTCATCCGGTCCGTCCTGGCGGCAAGAGATCTGCGGTTCGATTGTGCCGCATCGCCTGCCAAGCCCGTGTTCAGGCCGATTCTCACCCTGTGCACGAGCGGCCGGCCACAGTGACCGCATGGCAGTCAATGACGATCTGGTGGTCCTGCGCCCAGAAGGGCTGTACTGCGCCGCCGGTGATTTCCACATCGATCCCTGGCGACCGGTCCCGCGCGCGGTCATCACCCATGGCCACGGCGATCACGCACGCCCGGGCATGGGCGAGTACCACTGCAGCGACGGCAGCCTGCCGATCCTGCGCTGGCGCCTGGGCGATGTGCCGGTGCAGGCGCATGCCGAGGGCGTGCCGTTCCGCCTGGGCCGGGTGCAGGTATCGCTGCATCCCGCCGGCCATGTACTGGGGTCTTCGCAGGTGCGCATCGACGACGGGCAGCAGGTCTGGGTGGCGTCCGGCGACTACAAGCGCCAGCCTGATCCAACCTGTGCGCCGTTCGAAGTGGTGCCCTGCGATACCTTCATCACCGAGGCCACCTTTGCCCTGCCGATCTATCGTTGGCCGGACACGCCCACCGTCGCTGCGGAGATCGTGGCGTGGCGCCGCGAATGCGAACAGCGCGGCGAAGCTGCCATCCTGCTGTGCTATGCACTGGGCAAGGCGCAACGGGTACTGGCCGAACTGCTGCCGCTGGACGATCGCCCGGCCTGGCTGCACGGTGCCATCGCCAATGGTGTGGAGGTGTATCGGCAGGCCAACGTGCCAATGCTGGAGACGCTGGCGGTGGCCGAGCAGGGTCGCCAGCCGGATGCCGCCGGCCAGTTGATCCTCGCCCCGCCCTCGGCCGCCGGCACGCCGTGGATGCGCCGCTTCGGCCGCTACCAGCTGGGCTTCGCCTCGGGCTGGATGCAGCTGCGCGGCAACCGGCGTCGCCGCAACGTCGATCGTGGCTTCGTCATTTCCGATCACGCCGATTGGCCCGCACTGCTGCAGACCATCGAACAGACCGGCGCGCAGCGGGTGATCGCGACCCATGGCAATACCGATGCGTTGATTCCCTTCCTGCGCGAGCGCGGCGTAGCGGCTGAAGCCTTCCGTACCGATTTCGGGAGCGAGGAATGAAGGCCTTCGCGGCGCTCTACCAGCGCCTGGACCGCAGCACCGCCACGCTGGACAAGCGTGCGGCATTGATCGATTACTTCCGCCAGGCAGGCGCGCACGATGCGGCGTGGGCGTTGTACCTGCTCAGCGGTGGCAAGGTGGGCGGCGCACGCCGCAAGATCGCCGCCAGTGGCGAACTGCGCGCCTGGATTGCCGAAGAATCCGGCTTGCCGCCATGGCTGGTGGAAGACAGCTATGCGCAGGTCGGTGACCTGGCCGAAACGTTGACCCTGCTGCTGGATGATCCATCCCAGCCGGCCGCCGACCGTGCGTTGGCGGATTGGATCGAACAGCATCTGCTGGCGGTGGCCAACCAGCCCGAAGCGGTACGCCGTGCGGCGGTCGTCGCGGGCTGGCAGCAGCTGTGCAGCAGCGAACGCCTGGTGTTCAACAAGCTGCTGACCGGCGCCCTGCGCGTTGGCGTCTCGCAGCGGCTGGTGCAGCAGGCACTGGCGGAGTGGTCCGGGCTGGACATCGCGCGCATCGCCCAGCGCATGCTTGGCGAGTGGGTGCCCTCGCCCGCACTGCTGGGCCAGCTGCTGTCGCCGGATGAGCTGCCACTGGACCGGCAGCAACCCTACCCGTTCTTTCTCGCCTCACCACTGGAAGGCGATCCTGCCGAACGCCTCGGCTCCATCGAAGATTGGCTGCTGGAATGGAAGTGGGATGGCATCCGCCTGCAGCTGCTGCGCCGGCGCGGCGAGGTCGCATTGTGGTCACGCGGCGAAGAGCGGCTGGATGGTCGCTTCCCCGAAATCGAACAGGCGGCGATGGCGCTTCCCGATGGCTGCGTGCTGGACGGAGAGCTGCTGGCCTGGGACGAAGCCACGGACCTGCCGCGTGCATTCACCGCGCTGCAGACCCGCATCCAGCGCCGCAAGCCCGGTGCGGCTACCCTGCGCAACACGCCGGTGCGCGTGCTCGCCTATGACCTGCTGGAACACGATGGCGCGGACCTGCGTGAGTTGCCGTTGCGGGAACGGCGTGCACGGCTTGCCGACGTCGTCGGTGCCCTGGGTGATGCACGGATCCAGCTCTCACCCGACGTTGCCGCCGAAGACTGGCCGCAGGCGGCGGCGATGCGCGATGTGGCACGCGAACGTGGCGTGGAAGGGCTGATGCTGAAACGTCGTGCCTCACCCTACCAGGCCGGGCGACGCCGCGGTGACTGGTGGAAATGGAAGGTCGATCCGCTCACCATCGATGCAGTGCTCCTGTACGCGCAGGCTGGCCATGGGCGGCGCAGCACGTTGTACACCGACTACACCTTCGGCGTCTGGGACGGCGACACGCTGGTACCGGTGGCCAAGGCCTATTCGGGCCTGGATGACAAGGAGATCCTCGCGCTTGATCGCTGGATCCGCGCCAATACCCGCGAGCGCTTTGGCCCGGTGCGCAGCGTACGCCCCGAACACGTCTTCGAACTGGGCTTCGAGGCGGTCAACCGCAGCAGCCGGCACAAGTCCGGTATCGCCGTACGCTTTCCACGCATCCTGCGCTGGCGCCACGACAAGCCAGCCAGCGAGGCCGATCAGCTGGCTACCCTGCAGGCGCTGGCGCGATGAACCGCAGCCAGGCACTACGCCGGCTGGAAGACTGGTTCGCGTCGAAAGGCTGGCGCTCGTTGCCGTTCCAGCGCGCGATGTGGCGGCACTATCTCGCCGGCGGATCCGGGTTGCTGCACACGCCCACAGGCAGCGGCAAGACACTGGCGATGTTCGGGGGACCGCTGCTGCAGGCCATGATCGACCCACCGCCTTCGCCCCGCCGCGCCAGTGCGGTACGCCCGCTGCAGGTGCTGTGGGTGACGCCCTTGCGCGCGTTGGCCAGCGACACCGCGCGTGCGCTGCAGGCCGTGGTCGATGGGTTGCAGCTTGGATGGCGTGTCGGCCTGCGCAGCGGTGACGCCAGCAACCGCGAACGACGACAGGCACGCGAGGGCCGCATCGACGTACTGGTCACGACGCCGGAATCGCTGGCGCTGCTGTTGAGCTATCCGGATACGCTGCCGCGCATGCGCCAGCTGCGCTGCGTGGTGGTGGACGAATGGCACGAACTGCTGGGCAACAAGCGCGGCGTCCTGCTGCAGTTGAATCTGGCCGTGCTGCGCGATGCCGCGCCTGCATTGCAGCTGTGGGGGCTGTCGGCCACGCTGGGCAATCTGGATGAGGCGCGCGACGTGCTGCTGCCCGGACAGCCCGACGCGCCGATCGTGCAGGGCGTGCGCCCGCGTGCGACCACGGTGCGCAGCCTGCTGCCCGAACCCGGTGAACGCTTTCCCTGGGCCGGGCACCTGGGCCTGGCCCAACTGCCGCGGGTGCTGGACGCATTGATGCAGGCACGCAGCAGCCTGCTCTTCACCAACACCCGTGCACAGGCAGAACTGTGGCATCAGGCGCTGGCGTCGGTTTGGCCCGAGGAACACGACACGCTTGCGCTGCACCACGGTTCGCTGGATCCGGCGCTGCGCCAGCAGGTGGAGGACGGGCTGCGTGCAGGAACGCTGCGCTGCGTGGTCGCCACCTCCAGCCTCGACCTCGGCGTGGACTTTCCCGAGGTCGAACAGGTACTGCAGCTGGGCAGCCCGAAGGGCGTCGCCCGCCTGCGCCAGCGCGCCGGACGTGCGCGCCATCGTCCCGGTGCCAGTGGCGCGATCCTCTGCGTGCCGAGCCATGCGCTGGAACTGGCCGAGTACGCAGCCGTGCGTCGCGCACTGGCCGAAGGCGTGGTCGAAGCACGCAGGCCACCGATGCTGTCGCTGGACGTTCTGGCCCAGCATGCGGTCAGCCGTGCCCTGGCCGGTGGCTTCCACGGTGATGCGCTGCTGGCGCAGGTCCGGCGCACCCATGCGTTCGCATCCCTGGCCGAGGACCAGTGGCAGGCCGTGCTGACTTTCATCGTGCAGGGAGGCCAGGCCCTGGCCCAGTACCCTGACTTCCACAAGGTCGTGCAGGACGCCGATGGCCGCTACCGGATGCACGACCGGCGCCAGGCACTACGCCACCGGCTGTCGATCGGCACCATCAGCAGCGATGGCAGCGTGCGCGTGCAGTTCCTGCGCGGGGCCGGCCTCGGCGCCGTGGAGGAACAGTTCGCCAGCCGCCTGCGCCGCGGAGACCGCTTCCAGTTCGCCGGGCGCCTGCTGGAGCTGGTGCAGCTGCGCGACATGACCGCCTTCGTGCGGCTGGCACGAGGGCGCGGTGAAGGTGTCGTGCCCCGCTGGCAGGGAGGCCAGCTGCCGCTGTCGATGGCACTGGGCAGCGAACTGGAGTCGGTGCTGTCAGGCGCCGACGACAGTGCGGAAGCGCGCTGGCTGGCACCGCTGCTGGCACTTCAGCAGCAGGCGTCGGCGCTTCCCGGCCCGGACCACGTGCTGCTGGAAGACGTACGCCGCCGCGAAGGCCAGTTCCTCTTCGTCTATCCCTTCGCCGGACGCCACGTGCACGAGGCGCTGGCCGCCCTGTTGGCACTGCGCTGCACCCGCCAGCAACGCAACAGCATCGGCTATGCCGTGAATGATCACGGCCTGGTGCTGGCACCGGCGCAGGCGATCGACCTGGACGCGGCGCAATGGCATGCGTTGTTCACCACCGATCAGCTGCTGGACGATCTGCGTGCGGCGGTGAACCTGGGCGAGCTTGCGCGGCGCCAGTTCCGTGGCATCGCGCGCGTCGCAGGCCTGCTGGTACCCAGCCTGCCGGGGGGCATGCCGCGATCGCTGCGCCAACTGCAGGCCTCGGCGGGCCTGCTGTATGACGTGTTGCGCGAGCATGACCCCGAGCACCTGCTGCTGGCGCTCGCCGAACGCGAAGTGCTGCATGACAGCCTCGACCTGCCGGGGCTGCGCCAGGTGCTGGTCCGGATCGGCGCGCGACGCATGTCGATGCAGCGCCCTGCATCGCTGACGCCCCTGGGCTTTCCACTGTGGGCCGAACGCCTGCGCGGGCAGTTCAGCAACGAGGACTGGCGTACCCGCGTGCAACGCGCGGCCCAGCAGCTGGAACGTCGCCATGGCCGATGAAATACCGCTGCTGCTTGCCGGCGAACCGGTGACCCTGGCGGGCGCACGCGCACTCTACTGGCCGGCGCGGCAGGCGCTGCTGATCGCGGACCTGCACCTGGGCAAGGCCGATGTGTTCCGCCGCGCCGGCATCGCGCTGCCCAGCGGCGGAACCGGCGAAGACCTGCAACGCCTGCAGGGTCTGCTGGACAGGCATGCCTGCCGCGAACTGTGGATCCTGGGCGACATCCTGCATGGGCCGGCGCATCGCGCCGCCTGGTACCAGCAATGGCTCGGCTGGCGCGAACGCAACACCGCACTGGACGTGCATGTCCTGCGCGGAAATCATGACCGGCAGCTACCGCATGCCCAGCTGCAGGTGCAGATCCACGAGGAGGTGCGGCTGGCGCCGTTCCTGCTGCGCCATGAACCGTGCGCAGATCCGGCGTGGCACGTGCTCGCAGGCCACCTGCATCCGCAGGTCGCACTGCCCGCATTGCGCCGGCGCTTCCCGGCCTTCTGGCTGCGCGAGCGGATGACGGTCCTGCCGGCCTTTTCCGGGTTCACCGCCGGAATCGTGCCTGCTCCCGCCAGCGGCGAACAGATGATCGCCTGCGTGGAAAACGGCCTGGTGGAACTGCCAGTGGCTTGAATCAGGCCGGACGAATGTCCAGCTGCGGCATCAACTGGAACTCAGGCGTGTCAACTTCACGTCGCCGCGGCAAGGCCTGGATTGCCGCCAGCATCTCCTGTGCGCAGGCGCGGATGCGTCCGTGGTGCTCCGGCGATGCATGACTGATCAAGCTGCCCACATGGAATTCGAACACGTCCTCCAGTACGTCGGGCTGGTCCTCGTGCAGCATCTGCAACAGTCCGCGCAGCTTGCAGATTTCCGATTCCAGCTCCTCGACCGCGAACCACATGGCGTCCTCCTCTTCAACAACAGGCGGCACGTCCGGGCCGCGACAGGCCGCAACGGCAGCGCCGCCCGGGCCACGCGCGATGTCAATCACGGAAAGGAAAACGGGCGACGCGCAATCGCGTGCAACCTACTTCTCGCATATACACGGTGAGGCAACCGTTAATTCGCGTGACAGCGCGCTTCACGCATTCGCAGTGATCGCGCTGATGCCAGGCATCTGCGCCCCTGCAGCCAACGCGTCGACAAATGCCGGATCCAGCGCAAGCGAACCGAACCAGCCATGCTGGGTACCGCTGAGCACGCGCAGCATGTGGCCACGCCCACCCGGCAGGCGCCCCATCGGCCCGAGCAGCACGTCTCGCGCCTTTGCCCAGGCATCGCGATCAGACTGGAACAGCGGCGTCAGCCAACGGCTCCAGCGCTGGTAGACCGCAACGTGCGCCCTGCGCTGCGCCTGGTAGGCCTGCAATGCAGCGCCTCCCCCGCCATGTGCGCGCACGGCATCGCGCAATGCCAGCGCATCGAGCAGCGCCATGTTCACGCCCTGCCCCAGCTGCGGGCTCATCGCATGTGCGGCATCGCCGGCCAGCACCATGCGGCCGCAATGCCAGCGCGTCATCACGGCGTCACGGTAGACCGCGCGCGCCAGCTGGCCGGCATCATGCAGATGCGCAAAGCGCGCGCTGGCCTGCGGCCACAGCGCGTGCAGCTCGTCCAGCCAGGGCGTCATGCCATCGGCCTGCCATCGTTCGAAGTCGGCGCGTGGCAGGCTCCAGAAGAAGCTCAGGCGCGGCGTGTCATCACCGGGCCGCGTACCGACCGGCAGCAGCCCGATCATCTTGCGCGCGGCCACGTAGCGCTGCCGCAGCTCCTGCAGGTGCGGCCAGTCCTCGGCCGGCAGCAGGCACCACAGTGCGCCCCAGGGATACACGCGGTCCAGCCCGGTGCCGCCTTCGATCGAGCCGCGCAGCGTCGAAGCCGCACCATCGGCGGCCACCACCAGGTCGAACGGCCCATGCATGCGGCCCTCACTGTCATGCAGGCGGCCCTGTGCGGCATCCACTGCGGCGATGGTGACGCCGGCATGCAGCTGGCCCGCACCCGCACGCGCCCCGTCCAGCAGCGAGAACAGCGCCCCACGCTGCATGCCGAGGCCGTGCAGGCGCGCGTCCAGGCCGTCATAGCGCATGTCCATCACCGTGCGCTCGCACGGTGTATCGCCATACAGACGGTGCACCGGCGCCGCATGCGCGCGCACGGCGTCAAGCAGGCCCATCTGCCACAGCACCTGCAGGCCGCTGGGCTGCAGCAGGAAGCCGGCGCCAACCGGCCCCGGCGAGGGCACGCGTTCGAAGATCTCCACCTCGTGGCCATCACGAGAGAGCAGGATGGACAATGCCTGTCCAGCGGTGCCGTAGCCGATCACGGCGATGCGCAGTCGTTCCTTCATCGGCGCATTGTGCCCGAGCGCAAATCCGGATGGCCACCTGGAACCCTGCCCACAGCGCCGCAATCCCCGTCGCGACGCAAAAAAAACCCCGCCGGAGCGGGGTTTTCAACGCACTGTCGAGTGGATCACTCGGCCGGCGTGATGTTCGAAGCCTGGGCACCCTTCGGGCCCTGGGTCACGTCATAGGTGACACGCTGGCCTTCCTGCAGGCTGCGGAAGCCCTTGGAGTTGATGGCGGAGAAGTGCGCGAACACGTCGGCGCTGCCATCCTCCGGCGAGATGAAGCCAAATCCCTTGGCGTCGTTGAACCACTTGACGGTACCGTTCGGCATGGTGATGCGAGACCTTATGCAATGAATGGGTGGTGTACGCTGAACCCGCGCACAAGCTGAGTATGCAAAGCTTGCTCGGGGAAGACAATCACCCCCGCGCCAATTCGCCCACCAGTTCCGGAAGTCCGTTGCTGGCCGCCTGCACGTTCGCCAGTACTTCGGCCATCGTAATCTCCTCGCCATCACCGCAGCCGGCGGCCCAGTTGGCGATGATTGCCAGGCAGGCGTAATCCAGCCCCAGCTCGCGTGCCAGCGCGGCCTCCGGCATGCCGGTCATGCCTACCAGGTCGCAGCCGTCACGGCGCATGCGGGCGATCTCGGCGATGGTCTCCAGGCGCGGGCCCTGCGTCGCGCCGTAGCAGCCACCGTCATGGACCGTGACGCCGGTCACTTTCGCTGCCGCCAGGATCTTGCTGCGCAGCATCGGCGTATAGGGGTGGCCGAAATCGACGTGGACCACGTCGGTGCCTTCTTCTTCACAGATCGTGCTGATGCGGCCCCAGGTGTAGTCGATGATCTGGTCCGGGCAGGCCAGCACGCGCGGGCCGAAGTCTTCGGTGATGCCACCCACCGTGTTCAATGCCAGCACGCGCTGCGCGCCCAGCTGCTGCAGTGCGGCCAGGTTGGCGCGGTAGTTGATCTTGTGCGGCGGCAGTGAGTGCCCCTCGCCATGCCGCGCCAGGAACGCCACGCGATGACCGAGCAGCGTGCCCACGCGCACCGGGCCGGACGGGCGGCCAAAGCGGGTGTCGACCTCGTGGGTCTGCACGTCGTCGAGCTTGGCCAGGTTGTAGACACCGGTACCGCCGATCACGGCCAGGGCGATCTGTTGCATTCAAAGCACTCCATGGAAAGACGAACGCCGGCACCCGAGGATGCCGGCGGTGGAAGAAGACGCGCCGCAGGCAGCTGCGCCGTTACTCCTTCATTGCGTAGATCGCCGGCACGCAGCGCAGGGTCTCGTTGACGTCCATGCCGAAGCCGAACACGTAGCGGTCCGGCAGCTCGATGCCGGCGTAGTCGGCGGTCACGTCCGGCAGTGCGCGGTCGTGCTTCTTCACGGTCATCGCGGCGATGCGCACGTCGGTCGCGCCCTGCTCCAGGCACCAGGTGCGGACGCCCTGCAGGGTGTAGCCCTCGTCGAGGATGTCGTCGATCAGCAGCACGCGGCGGCCGAACAGCGAGGTGGCCGGCTTGTGCTTCCAGACCAGGTCACCGCCGGTGGTTTCACCGCGGTAGCGGGTCGCGTGCAGGTAATCGAACTGCACGTCCTGGCCGCGCGCGCCCAGTTCCAGCGCCAGCTGGCCGGCGAACGGCAGCGCACCATGCATGATGGACAGGAACAGCGGCACCTCGCCCTTGTAATCGCGCGCGATGGCGTCGGCGATACCGGCGATGGCCTTGTCGATGGTGGGGCGGTCGACCAGCAGGTCAGCCTGGGCCAGGGCCTGGGAAATGGTGAGGTTGGGCATCAGACGGTTCTTCCAAGGGTTTCAAGCAGACGGGATTGGGTGTCGCCATGGCGGGCGTCGGCCAGCAGGCCGTCCCAGCCGAGCGCGCCGCGGCCAAGCAGGCCCAGCAGCGCAGCAGTATTGAGGGAGCGTCCCTGCACCGCGTGCAGGGCTTCATCGACCAGTTCCGGGTGGCAGACCAGCACCACGTCGCAGCCGGCATCCAGGTGCGCGTGCACGCGTGCCGGCACGCCACCGGCACTGTGCGAGGCGGCCATGCCGATGTCATCGGAGAACACCACGCCACGGAAGCCGAGCTCGCCACGCAGGATGTCCTGGATCCAGCGCGGGGAATAGCCGGCCGGCTCCGGCGCCACCTGCGGATAGATCACGTGCGCCATCATCACCGCATCGGCACCGGCGGCGATGCCGGCCTGGAACGGCACCAGGTCCTGGGCGCGCAGTTCGTCCAGCGCGCGCGGGTCGATCGCGGTATCGACGTGGGTGTCTTCCAGCACGGTGCCGTGGCCGGGGAAATGCTTGAGCGTGGCGGCCATGCCGACCGCATGCATGCCGCGCACATAGGCGGCGGTGAACGCGGCCACCACCTGCGGGTCTTCACTGAAGGCACGGTTGCCGATGGCGCGGTTGCCGCGGCCAAGGTCGACCACCGGCGCGAAACTCAGGTCGAGGCCGCTGGCACGTACTTCGCTGGCCATCAGCCAGGCATGCTGCTCGGCCAGGGCCAGCGCCTGCTGCGGGTCGGCGGCGTACAGCGCGCCGATGTCCTGCAGCGGCGGCAGCGCGCTGTAGCCCTCGCGGAAACGCTGCACACGGCCGCCTTCCTGGTCCACGCAGATCAGCTGCGGGCGCGGGGCGGCGGCACGGATCGCCGCACTCAGATCGGTCACCTGCTGGCGCGAGGCGAAGTTGCGCTTGAACAGCACCACCCCGGCCACGGCGTCGTGCTGCAGCCAGTCACGTTCCTGGGCGGTCAGTTCGGTGCCGGCAACGCCGATCAGCAGCATGGTCGATCTCCACAACGCGCGCCCGCATGGCGCAGTGCCGCATTGTCGCAGAACCGGCCGACAGGCGCAGGGGTCAGACGAAGGGGAGTGTGGGGTCAGAGCCCCTGCGGGGATCTGACCCCGATCTGCTCAGACTTTGCAGCCGTCCGGGCCGCAGGCCTCGTCGCCGTCAGCCGAAGCTGCCGGGGCGCCCTGTTCGGCTGCGATCTGGCGAAGGGCGTTGGCGAAGGCCTCTGGCGGCTGGGCCCCGGAAATGGCCCACTTCCCATCGATGACGAAAGTCGGCACCGAGGAAATGCCCAGTGCATGGGCCTGCGCCAGCCTGGCTTCGACCTCGGCCAGGCCGCGGTCGGAGCCCAGCATCTGCGCGATTTCAGCACCGTCCAGGCCGCCAGCCACGCCGGCCTTCACCAGCACTGCAGTATCGGCCAGATTCTGGCCATGCTCGAAGTGGGCACGGAAAAGTGCTTCGCCGACCGCATCCTGCACGCCGTGCTGGCCGGCCAGCCACAACACCCGATGGGCCGGCAGCGTGGTCACCCGCACCTGGCCCTGGCTGAAATCCATCGGCAGGCCCTCGGCCCGCGCGGTGGTCTGGGTCTGGCCGAGGATCTGCTCGGTGCGCTCGACGCCACCGAACTTGCGCACATAGGCCTCGCGCAGCGGCACCGGGGTGGCGTCCGCGTCCGGGTCCAGCTGGAACGGCTGCCAGTGGATATCGAGTTCAGGCGCATTGGCGCGGAGCAACTGCACACCCTGCTGGAAGCGATGCTTGCCGATCCAGCACCAGGGGCAGACCACGTCGGAGTAGATGTCGATTCTCATCCCCACCACATGGGGCCCGCCTCCCTCGAAAAAAGGGGACGGAGGGGATTAAGTCGTTTCCAGCACAGCTGGGGTAAAGACGACTTAATCCCCTCCGTCCCCTTTTTTGGGGGCTTCACCACTGTGAATAGGGGTGACTGGCCAGTGCGACGTTGTAGTAGCGCGCGTCGTCGGTGACTTCGGCACCCACCCAGTCCGGCAGTTCGATCGCCTGGTCGGCGCTGTCCAGCTCGACTTCGGCCACGACCAGGCCGGCGTTGTCGCCGAAGAACTCGTCCACCTCCCAGGTCAGGCCGGCGTGTTCGACCAGGTGGCGGCGCTTGTCGATCAGGCCACCGACGCACAGCGCCAACAGGGCGCGCGCATCCTCCACCGGGATCGGGTAGTCGAACTCCTGGCGGGTATGGCCGATGGTGCGCGACTTCAGGTTCAGCGCGGCGTGGTCGCCTTCGATGCGCACGCGCACCGAGGCGTTCTGGGTGCCGCGGTCGAGCGCGCCCATGTCGTTGATGTAGCCCTGCGCCATCGGGATCACCCGATGCGCGGCGGTGCGCCAGCCATCACTGCTGACGAGGAATTTGCGTTCGATTTCGATGCCCATCGCGCCATTATGCGCGATGGGTGATGACAACCTGTCAGCGCTTCTCGAACACCGCGATGCTTTCCACGTGCGCGGTATGCGGGAACATGTCCATGGCACCGGCGCTGACCAGGGTGAAGCCCTGTTCGTTGACCAGATAGCCGGCATCGCGCGCCAGCGAGCCCGGGTGGCAGCTGACGTAGACAATGCGCTTGAACTGCTTCAGCGGCAGCTGCTGCAGCACTTCGATCGCACCCGAGCGCGGCGGGTCCAGCAGCAGCTTGTCAAAGCCCTGGCGCATCCACGGGGTGCTGCGCTGGTCCTGGGTCAGGTCGGCGCTGAAGAACTGCGCGTTGGCCAGGCCGTTGCGCTCGGCGTTCTCACGCGCACGCGCCACCAGGCCGGCATCGCCTTCCACGCCAACCACCTCGCGCACGCGGCGCGCCAGCGGCAGGGTGAAGTTGCCCAGGCCGCAGAACAGGTCCAGTACACGCTCGTCCTCACCCGGTTCCAGCAGGTCCAGGGCGTGGGCGATCATCTTCTCGTTGAGCTTGGCATTGACCTGGATGAAGTCCAGCGGGCGGAACGCCAGCTCGACATCCCACGGCGCCAGACGGAACGACAGCGGCACACCCTGCCCGTCCAGCGGCTGCACGGTATCCACGCCGCCGGACTGCAGGTAGATCACGAAGCCATGCTGCTGGCCGAAGGCCGCCCAGGCCGCGCGGTCGGCATCGCTGAGCGGCTGCAGATGGCGAACGGTCAGGACCACGGCCTGGTCACCGGCGATGAATTCGATCTGCGGGATGTCACGCTTGCCATCGAGTGACTCGATGAAGGTGGACAGCGCCTCGACCTTGGTACCAATCTCGGGGATCACGGTCAGGCACTGGCTGAGGTCGGCAACGAAGCGCGGATCCTGTTCACGGAAGCCGACCAGGGTCTTGTCCTTCTTTTCGACCCGGCGCACCGAGAAACGGCCCTTGCGGCGATAGCCCCAGCTCTCACCGACCAGCGGCGCCAGCACGGTGCCCGGCTTCACATGGCCGATCCGCTCCAGGTTGTCCATCAGCACGCGCTGCTTGGCCACGATCTGCTGGTCTTCGTCCAGGTGCTGCAGCACGCAGCCGGCGCAGGTGCCGAAATGCGGGCACTTGGGGGTCACCCGCTGCGGCGAGGCCTGCAGCACCTCCAGGGTGCGCGCCTCGTCGAAATGGCGGCTGCGGGCAGTCTGTTCAGCCATCACCACCTCGCCGGGCAGCGCGCCGCTGACGAAGGTGACCTTGCCGCCCTCGCCTTCACGGCGGGCGACACCGCGACCATCATGGCTGAGGTCGAGGATCTCGGTCTGGAATGGGGTACGGTCAGTGCGGGAACGGGATCGGGCCACGTGGCAACAGGCTGCGGGCAAAAATGGGGGCGTATTGTCGCAGATCCTGACCGACGGGGCCTGGACCCGCTTGCGCCCGTGGCCGTCGTGCTTGATGATTGGGCCAGCTGACATGGAGGCAGCCCTGATGCAGATGACCCCGCGGGCCGCACGGCCCCGCTTCCTGCTTGTCGAGGACGACATCATCAGCCGCGGTTTTTTCAAGGCGGCGTTGGAAACGTTACCGGCGGATGTGGATACCGCAGATTCGCTGGCCAGTGCCCTGGCCAGTGCCGAACCCGGCGCGCATGATCTGTGGCTGATCGACGTCAACCTGCCGGATGGCAATGGCGCGCAACTGCTGCGTGAGCTACGCCGCTCACATCCCGACACACCGGCGCTGGCACATACGGCCGACGGCGATACCTCCATCCACGCCCGCCTGCGCGAAGCCGGTTTCAGCGACACCCTGGTCAAGCCGCTGGGCCGCGACCAGCTGCTGAAGGCCGTGCGCCGTGCGCTGGTCAACAGCCCGGCGGGAATCTTCGTGGCACAGGCCCCGGCCGCGGTCGAGCTGGCCGTTCAGGACTGGGACGAGACTGCGGCATTGGCCGCGCTCAATGGCCAGCGCAACCACCTGATCGCACTGCGCGAGCTGTTCCTGGCCGAGTTGCCCGGTGTGCGCGACGCGGTCGAGCAGGCGGTGGACCAGCACGACGAGCGCCAGCTGCGCAGCCAGTTGCACCGGTTGCAGGCGAGCTGTGGCTTCGTGGGGGCGGCACGGTTGGGCCGGGCGGTGCGCCAGCTGCATCATGCACCCGAGTCCGGGCAGGCCCAGGACGGGTTCCGCGCCGCGGTAGCTGCCCTGCTGCATTGAGGGTTTTTCGGCAAGGCTGCGCCCTGCACCCGCAGAGGCTTCAAGCCAAGCCAAGGCAACAGCAACAGCAACGGCATGCATTCCGTGGGTTGGCGGTGCGGTATCGGAGGGCGGGGACGCCGTAAACCCGTCCTTGGGGGCTTGGCAGCCGCATCCATGCGGCTGACACCCCGCCCTCCGATACCGCCCCACCTCTTACAGTTTTCCGCGATCGGGTAGATCCACGCCATGCGTGGATGAATTTCTGTCAGATATCGAAATCAATCTGGGGTCGGATCCGTTTTCCTGCGGAAAACGGATCCGACCCCACGCCGTTCCGACAGTTCGCGGAACACTGTCGAAGGCGGGGTGGGTCCGGTTGCGGGAGTGTCCGCGGCATGGATGCCGCGGCCAAGCCCCCAGGGACGGGTTTACGGCGTCTCCCGCAACCGGACCCACCCCGCCTACCCAAGGATAGCCAGCTTTTGCCGTTGACGTTGATTCGGCAGGTGCAGGGCTGCAAGCCCTGCCGCCCCCCCCCCCTACTTGCGCGGCGCAAGCTGCTCGAGCATTTCCCAGGACTTCAGCCCGCGCGCGCCCAGGTGATGGGCCAGCACCCGCCGCATCGGCAGGCGCAGGCTGGCCAGATCGGCGGCATCCGGTTCTTCGTCGGCCGCAAGGGCCAGCAGCGCCGAGCCAGTGGCCGCCGCCCGGCGCTCCCCGCCACGCTCGCTCAGCAGGCGCTGCGCCCCTTCCTGCGGGTCCAGCTCGTAGCGCGCCGCCGGGTCGATCGGCTGGCCATCACTGGCACTGTCCAGCTCGAGACCCAGGCCCAGCGCGGACAGCAGTTCGCGCTCGAAACGGCGCAGGGTCCAGGCCAGGCCGGCACCGACCGCCAGCCGCGCGCGTGCCTCACCGTAGGCAAGGTACAGCTCCGGCAGCGGGTCCTGGCGCGGGGCCAGGCGCAGGGTCAGTTCACTCAGGTAGAAGCCGGCCAACATCGCCTGGCCGACCAAGCGTGGCGCGGCATCCAGCGCCTCGGCACCCCGCAGCTGGGCCAGTTCACCCCGCTGCTGGGCACTGAAGCGGATCCACTGCAACGGCTGCAGGGCGGCGCGCAGCACCTGGCCCTTGGCGGTGGACACGCCACGCGCCAGCAGGCCGATACGGCCATGCTGCGCGCTCAACACTTCGACCAGCAGGCTGGTCTCGCGGTAGGCCCGTGCGTGCAGCACGAAGCCGGTGTCGTCCTCGATCATCATCGAAGCGACCGTCGCGGCTTATTCGTAGCCGAAGGCCTTCAGCGCGGCCTCGTCGTCGGACCAGCCTTCACGCACGCGCACCCAGGTTTCCAGGAACACCTTGGCCCCGAACAGACGCTCCATCTGCAGGCGGGACTTGGCGCCGATCTCCTTCAGGCGGGCGCCGCCCTTGCCGATCACGATGGCCTTCTGGCCCTCGCGCTCGACCCAGATCACCGCACCGATGCGCAGCAGGTTGCCATCCTCGGTGAAGCGCTCGATCTCGACGGTGGTTGCGTACGGCAGTTCCTCGCCGAGCTGGCGCATCAACTGCTCGCGCACCAGTTCACCGGCCAGGAAACGCTGGCTGCGATCGGTGATCTCGTCCTCGCCGAACATCGGCGGGGCTTCCGGCAGCAGCTTCAGCACGTCGCGCACCAGTGCTTCCAGGCCGTTGCGCTTCTGCGCCGAGATCGGGTGCACGGCGGCGAAATCACGCCCTTCGGTCACCTGCTGCAGGAACGGCAGCAGCGCGCCCTTTTCCTTCAGGCGATCGATCTTGTTGACCACCAGCACCACCGGGATGCCGGCGTCGCGCAGCACGTTGAACGCCAGGCTGTCCTCTTCATCCCAGCGACCGGCTTCGATCACCAGCAGCCCTGCATCGACGCCTTCCAGCGAGCCACGCGCGGCGCGGTTCATCACCCGGTTCATCGCCCGCTTCTGCACCTTGTGCAGGCCAGGGGTGTCGACCAGGACCAGCTGGCCTTCCGGATAGGTGGCGATGCCCAGCAGGCGATGGCGCGTGGTCTGCGGACGGTTGGAGACGATGCTGACCTTGGCGCCGACCAGGGCATTGGTCAGGGTCGACTTGCCCACGTTCGGGCGGCCGATGACGGCCACGCTGCCGCAATGATGGGGAGTTTGTTCGCTCACTTGGAATCCAGTTGTTCTAGGACGGCCGCAGCCGCCTGTTGTTCGGCAAGCCGCCGCGAGGCGCCTTCGCCCTCGGTGCTGGCGGCCGGGTCGGCTACGTTGCAGCGTACCCGGAAGTGCTTGGCGTGGTCGTCACCGGATTCTGACACCAGTTCATACTGCGGCAACGCCTTCTGTCGGGCCTGCAGCCATTCCTGCAGGCGGGTCTTGGGGTCCTTCTCGGGCCGGCCGGAGGCCGGCAGTGCCTCGATCGAAGCGCTGAACCAGGGCAGTACCACCGCCCGGCAGGCCTCGAAGCCGGCATCCAGGTAGATCGCAGCCACCACGGCTTCCACCGCGTCGGCCAGGATCGAATCACGACGGTGGCCGCCGGACTTCATTTCGCCCGGACCCAGGATCAGTCGATCGCCCAGTTCCAGGGTGCGCCCGATCACCGCCAGCGCGCCTTCACGCACCAGCTCGGCGCGGGCACGGGTCATCGCGCCTTCGTCAGCCTTGGGCCAGCGCTGGTACAACGCCTCGGCCGCCATCATGTTGACGATGCTGTCGCCCAGGAACTCCAGGCGCTCGTTGTGTGGCGCACCGGCACTGCGATGCGTCAGCGCCTGCTTCAGCAGCGCCGGGTCGCGGAAGGGATGACCGATCAGGTCACCACGTTGGAAAGGTTTATTCGGCACCGCTTCGGGTCAGGTCCTGGGATGAATCGAATTTGCCAACCACGTCCAGGTTGCCGACCAGCGGACGGCGCACTTCGTAGTTGACCTTGAGGGTCCAGCCATTGTCGCGGCGGTCGAACTTCACGTTGGCCGGCTTCACGTTTTCCGAGTAGTTGATGTACAGCCGCTTGAAGAACAGATCCTGGATCCGGGCCGGTTCCATGCTGCCCACACCCGGCTCGTTGGCCAGGCTCTTCATCGCCGAGCGCACCGCGTAATACTCCTGGTACATCGGGAACAGCTTCATGCCGATGTAAAGGAAGAAACCGACCACGATCAGGACCGCCAGGAACGAGGTCAGGGTCATGCCACGCTGCGTGTTCATCGTCTTCATTGCGTTCTCCCCAGATACGCGTTGGATGTGAAAATACTCGGTTGATGCCCGATCAGTTGATGCTCGAGCCGATCCGCGACGGCTCGAAGCCATCCTTGCAGAACCAGCCCTGGCAGTTCAGCCAGATCAGGAAGGCCTTGCCGCGCAGGTTTTCTTCCGGCAGCAGGCCCCAGAAACGGCCATCGTCGCTGTTGTCACGGTTGTCGCCCATCACAAGGTACTTGCCGGCCGGCACGGTCCACTGGCCCTGGCCACGCGGATAGTCGGTCTCCAGCACGGTGTGGGTTCGACCCGGCAGGTGTTCGACCAGCAGGTTGGCACCCTCGCCCTGGCCCTTGTGGCCTGCATAGATGCCCTTGTTGTCGTACTTCAGCGGTTCGCCGTTGAGGATCACGCCGTCGCCTTCGAAGACCACGGTGTCGCCCGGCACGCCGATGACGCGCTTGATGAAGTTCTCACCCTTGGCCGGATCGTTGTCGCTGTGGCCGGGGAAGTGGAACACCACCACGTCGCCGCGCGACGGCTCGCCAAACGGCACGATCTTGGTGTTGCTGATCGGCAGGCGCAGGCCGTAGGAGAACTTGTTGACCAGGATGAAGTCGCCGATCAGCAGGTTCGGCATCATCGAGCTGGACGGGATCTTGTACGGCTCGGCGATGAAACTGCGCACGATCAGCACGATCGCCAGCACCGGGAAGAACGCACGCGAGTAATCCACCAGCACCGGCTCGGAGTCGAGCAGGCCCGCGCGCTGGGCGCGACGCTTGGCGAGGTACAGCTTGTCCGCGAGCAGGATCAGGCCCGAGGCCAGGGTCAGCACGACCAGGAGGATCTCAAACAGTTTCATTCAGGGTCCTTTGCAACGTCACCAGACGACCGGCCCCGCAGGGCCGGTGCGGGCCTTACTTGTTGTCCATCTGCAGGACGGCCAGGAACGCTTCCTGCGGAATCTCCACGCGTCCGACCTGCTTCATGCGCTTCTTGCCTTCCTTCTGCTTTTCCAGAAGCTTCTTCTTGCGCGAAACGTCGCCACCATAGCACTTGGCCAGCACGTTCTTGCGCATGGCCTTGACCGTGGTGCGGGCGATGATCTGCGAACCGACGGCAGCCTGGATGGCCACGTCGAACATCTGGCGCGGGATCAGGTCCTTCATCTTCTCGCACAGCTCGCGGCCACGTCGGTCAGCGTGGCTGCGGTGCACGATCAACGACAGCGCATCGACCTTGTCACCATTGATCAGCACGTCCACGCGCACGAACGGGCCTGCGTCGAAGCGCACGAAGTGGTAATCGAGCGAGGCATAGCCGCGGCTGACCGACTTCAGCTTGTCGAAGAAGTCCAGCACCACCTCGGCCATCGGCAGCTCGTAGCTGATCTGCACCTGGCTGCCCAGGTAGTTGATGCCGATCTGGCTGCCGCGCTTTTCTTCGCACAGCTTGATGATGTTGCCGATGTACTCCTCGGGGGTGAGCACGTTGGCGCGGATGATCGGTTCGCGGATTTCCTCGACCTGGTTCACCGCCGGCAGCTTGGCCGGGTTGTCCATGTTGATGATCGAGCCATCGGTCTTCAGGACCTCATACACCACCGTCGGCGCGGTGCTGATCAGGTCCAGGTTGTATTCGCGCTCCAGGCGCTCCTGCACGATTTCCATGTGCAGCATGCCCAGGAAGCCGCAGCGGAAGCCGAAGCCCATCGCCTCGGAGCTTTCCGGCTCGAAACGCAGCGCGGCATCGTTCAGGCGCAGCTTGTCCAGCGCTTCGCGCAGGTCCGGGTAGTCTTCGGCATCGACCGGGAACAGGCCGGCGAACACGCGCGGCTGCATTTCCTGGAAGCCCGGCAGCGGCTTCGGCGCCGGGTCGCCGGCCAGGGTGAGGGTGTCGCCGACCGGCGCACCATGCACGTCCTTGATGCTGGCGGTGACCCAGCCCACTTCACCGGCACGCAGCGCCGGCAGCACCTTGCGCTTCGGCGTGAACACGCCGACGTTGTCGACCTGGTGGTTGCGGCCGGTCGACATCACCTGCAGCTTGTCACCGGCCTTGATCTCGCCCTGCATCACGCGCACCAGCGACACCACGCCGAGGTAGTTGTCGAACCACGAGTCGATGATCAGCGCCTGCAGCTTGTCGGTGTCGCGCGGCGCCGGCGGCGGGATGCGGTGCACGATCGCTTCCAGCACGTCCTGCACGTTGAGGCCGGTCTTGGCACTGACCGGCACGGCGTCGGAGGCATCGATGCCGATCACGGCCTCGATCTCGGCCTTGGCGCGCTCGATGTCGGCGGTGGGCAGGTCGATCTTGTTGATCACCGGCACCACTTCCAGGCCCTGCTCCACGGCGGTGTAGCAGTTGGCCACCGACTGGGCTTCCACGCCCTGCGCCGCATCGACCACCAGCAGCGCGCCTTCGCAGGCGGCCAGCGAGCGGCTGACTTCATAGGAGAAGTCGACGTGGCCGGGGGTGTCGATGAAGTTCAGGTGGTAGGTCTGCCCGTCCTTGGCCAGGTACGGCAGTGACACCGACTGCGCCTTGATCGTGATGCCACGCTCGCGCTCGATCGGATTGGAATCGAGCACCTGCGCTTCCATCTCGCGGGCCTGCAGGCCACCGCAGAGCTGGATGATGCGGTCGGCCAGCGTGGACTTGCCGTGGTCGACATGGGCGATGATGGAGAAGTTGCGGATGTTCCGCATCGAATCAGAAGACATAGGTGGCGGCGGCGCGCGGCGTCGTCAGGGTAACGGTCGATTATCGCACGCCCAGCGCCCGGCCGCGAAAACCGGCTGCCGGGCACCGGCCCGGAACGACCGAAGCCCCGCCGGGGCGGGGCTTCGGGGGAGGCCCAGGGGCCGCCGGAGCGGCCCCGGCAGGCCCTACTGGCCGGCCTTGACCGCCACGAAGGCGCTGTTGCCATTGGCCGTGCGGACCAGCAGCATGACCACGTCGTCCTTCTTGAAGCTGGACAGCGCCCGGTTCAGGGCATCCACACTGCCGACCGCGACGCGGCCGACCTGCAGGATCACCATGCCCGGCGACAGGCCGGCATCACGCGCCGCCTGGCCCTTGACCCCGGTGATGCGCACGCCTTCGTTGCCGTTGAGCCCGAACTGCTTGCGCTGAGCTGCGCTCAGTTCGCTCACGTCCAGCCCCAGCAGGGCATTGGCCCCGGTCTGCGGCGCCGCCTCGGCACCGCCGGCCGACGGCCCGCGGGCACTGGCCTGCCCGTCTTCACTCAGGGCGGTCAACGTGGCACTGAGGTCATGCGGCTTGCCGTCGCGGTACACCACCAGGTTCACCTTGCTGCCCGGCGCCATCGCACCGATCAGCGGCGGCAGGTCGGACCAGCTGTTGACCGGGCTGCCGTTGACCGAGCGGATGACGTCGCCCACCTGCACGCCGGCCTTGGCGGCCGCACTGCCGGCCACGATCTGGTTGACCAGGGCGCCACGGCTGTCCGGCAGGCCCAGGCCCTGCGCCTTCAGCGAATCGATCGGCTCCACGACCGCGCCGAGCTGGCCGCGGGTGACCTTGCCGCTCTTCTTGATCTGCTCCACCGCGCTCATCGCCAGGTCGATCGGGATCGCAAAGCTGATGCCCATGTAGCCGCCGGACGCGGAGAAGATCTGCGAGTTGATGCCGACCACTTCGCCGCGGGTGTTCAGAAGAGGGCCACCGGAATTGCCCTGGTTGATCGCCACGTCGGTCTGGATGAACGGCACATAGCGCTGGTCGGGGCCCCCCGTACTGCGGCCGACGGCGCTGACCACGCCGGCGGTGACAGAGTGGTCGAGGCCGAACGGCGAGCCGATCGCGACAACCCACTGCCCCGGCTTCAGGCTGTTGGAGTCACCCACGCGGACGGTTGGCAGGTTCTTCCCGTCGATCTTCAGCAGGGCGACGTCGTACTGCTGGTCGCTGCCCACCACCTTGGCGGTGAACTCACGGCTGTCGCCCAGCTTGACCTTCACGTCACTGGCGTCGGCCACCACGTGGTAGTTGGTCAGCACATAGCCATCGGGCGAGATGATGAAGCCCGAACCCATGCCACGGCCCTTGATGCTGGGGCCACCGTCTGGCCCACCCGGCCCCTGCCCCGGCATCGGGAAGTCGGGACCAAAGAAGCGGCGGAAGAACTCCGGCATGTCATCGTCGCCCATCGGGCCGCGCGCGGCCTGGCGGTTGTTGCGGACGATGGTGGTGTCGACGTTGACCACGCCCGGGCCGACCTGTTCGACCAGGTTGGTGAAGTCGGGCAGGCCACTGACCAGCGGCTGCGCCGGTGCCCGCGCGGCCGCGGCTGCCGCGGGCTGGGTCTGCGCGACGGGCGCCGGCGCCTGTGCGCAGGCCACCAGGGGAAGGGTCAGGGCCAGCAGGCCAATGGCCTGCGTGCGGAGTCGGGGAGTCATCGGACGGCAACCTCCGGGTCGGGTGGAAAGAGGAATACGGGCCCCGCCGACGGCGGGGCGTGAAGGCGCCCGGCTCAGTCGCGCGGGCGCGGCGGCACCGACAGGTCATCCTGCAGGCGCGGCTCGAACGGATAGAACGCGGCACTACCGGCGTGGGACGGGAAGCTGGCATTGAGCGCGCCGCCAGCGGCGGGCGCCAGGCTGGAGCGCGGCCATGGCCGGGCCTGCAGCCCGCTGACCTCGCCGAACGGCAGGTTGCGGTTGGCGTTGGCCGGCACGGTCGGGGTCAACGGTGCCTGCACGGCCGCGATGGCGCGCTGCGAAGTGTCGTCGCGCTGGGCGGCACGCGCGGCCTGCTGGCTGCGCGTAGCGCTGGCACGGCGGGCGTCCTGGCGGCGGCCCGCCGCGGCCATCGCTACGGCCGGCGCAGCAGCCACGGCCACTGCGGCCGTGTCCACCGAAGCCTCGGTGACTGGGGTCGGCGCGGCCGGTGCCAGTTCCGCCTGGCTGGCGATCACCTGCGGCGCCAGCGGTTCACCCGGCGTCGCCTCCTTCAATTTCTCGCCGCCGATGAACAGGGCGACCGCGGCGACCGATGCGGCCAGCGCAGCACCGCCGCCCCAGGCGCGCCAGCCACTGCGACGCACTTGGCGACGCGGCTCGGCCTGCGGCGTCGGCTCTGCCGCAATGGCGGCCGCAACGGCGGCACTGAAGCCGGCCGGTGCCAACGCCGGGGCCTGCCCGCGCATCACGTCGCCCAGCAGCTGCCAGCGCTCCTGGCAGCCGGCCAGTTCGGGGTCGTGTTCCATCCGGCGCAGCAGGAAGCGCGCTTCATCGGCACCCAGCTCGCCATCGACCAGGGCCGACAGCTGCTCGCGATGGCGCTGGTCCAGGCGCTGCCCGGCGGGCGATTGATGGTTCTGCGATTCGTTGAACGGGTTACTGGTCATACGCGGCTCTTCTCACGGGTGGCGCTGCCGATGTCCAACAGCGGCCGGAGTTCGGTGTCGATCGCCTCGCGCGCCCGGAAGATCCGGGAACGCACGGTGCCGATCGGGCACCCCATCTTCTGCGCGATATCCTCGTAGCTCAGGCCTTCCACCTCGCGCAGGGTGATCGCCGACCGGAGTTCCTCCGGCAGCGCGTTGACGGCCTTCATGACCGTCTGTTCCAGCTCCTGGCGCATCAACTCGCGCTCGGGCGTGTCGGTGTCCCGCAGGCGGGTACCGCTGTCGAACTGCTCGGCGTCACCGATGTCGATGTCATCGGTCGGCGGACGACGATTGTGTGAAGCCAGGTAGTTTTTGGCGGTATTCACGGCGATTCGATGCAACCAGGTTGAGAACTGGGCATCGCCACGGAAACTCCCGATCGCGCGGTAGGCACGGATGAAAGTGTCCTGGGCGACGTCCTGACATTCGCTCCAGTCGGCGATGTAGCGACCGACCAGGGCCACGACCCGATGCTGGTACTTGCGCACCAGGACATCGAACGCGGCACTCTCGCCGTGCTGCACGCGCCGGACCAGCTCCAGATCCAGCTCCTGAGGTGTATCAACATCGGCCATGAGGGGCCGCACTCCTGTCAGCCCAACCGACGTCGGGCAATGAGACTGCCAATCCCGGGAAAAGTTCAGTCGCCGATCACCTGGCGCCGCACCAGCTTTTAACCACCATTCGGTTAGCGTCCCGATCCACGGCCATGGATCCGGGGGCGCCACTCCCCTGCTATTGGGATTTGACGCGGGGGAAACAACCTCTGGATCATAGCCGCTTCTCCATACACAACCGGATGGAACGTCCATGCTCTCAGGCTTCGATGGTCTCCGCTTCAGCCACTGGCACCCCGAGATCCGCGACGACGGCGTGGTGGTTCTCTCCCTGGATCGCCAGGACAGCAGCGTCAATGCGATGTCGCAGGACGTGCTGCTGGAACTGGGCGACCTGCTTGAGCGCATTGCCCTGGACCCGCCCAAGGGCGTAGTCATCCAGTCGCTGAAGAAGGCCGGCTTCATTGCCGGTGCCGACCTGAAGGAGTTCCAGGAATTCGACCGTCGCGGCACCGTCAACGACGCGATCCGGCGTGGCCAGGCCACCTACCAGAAGCTGGCCGAGCTGCCCTGCCCGACCGTGGCGGCCATCCACGGCCACTGCCTGGGCGGTGGCACCGAGCTTGCCCTGGCCTGCCGCTATCGCGTGGCCTCCAATGACAGCAGCACCCGCATCGGCCTGCCGGAAACCCAGCTGGGCATCTTCCCGGGGTGGGGTGGCAGCGCCCGCCTGCCGCACCTGGTGGGCGCCCCGGCAGCGATGGACATGATGCTGACCGGCCGCACCCTGTCGGCCTCGGCCGCGCGTGGCATCGGCCTGGTCGACAAGGTGGTGGCACCGGCGGTGGTGCTCGACACGGCCGTTGCACTGGCGCTGTCCGGCACCACCCGCCCGTTCAAGCAGCGCGCCACGGCCTGGGCCACCAACACCTGGCTGGCACGCACGCTGCTGGCACCACAGATGGTCAAGCAGGTCGCCCGCAAGGCGAAGAAGGACCAGTACCCGGCGCCGTACGCGCTGATCAGCACCTGGCAGCGCAGTGGCGGCAAGCCGATCCAGGCCCGCCTGGACGCCGAGCGGCGTGCCGTGGTGAAGCTGGCCAGTACTCCGACCGCGCGCAACCTGATCCGTATCTTCTTCCTGACCGAACGCCTGAAGGGCCTCGGTGGCGGTGATTCCGGCATCCGCCACGTGCACGTGGTCGGCGCCGGCGTGATGGGCGGCGACATCGCCGCGTGGGCCGCCTACAAGGGCTTCGAGGTGACCCTGCAGGACCGCGAGCAGCGCTTCATCGACCCGGCCATGGAACGCGCGCAGGCGCTGTTCGCCAAGAAGGTGCGCGACGAGAGCAAGCGCCCGGCCGTGGCCGCGCGCCTGCGTGCCGACCTGGAAGGCAACGGCGTGGCCGAGGCCGACCTGGTGATCGAGGCAATCATCGAGAACCCCGAAGCCAAGCGTGCGCTGTACCAGACGCTTGAGCCGAAGATGAAGCAGGACGCCCTGCTGACCACCAACACCTCGTCGATTCCGCTGGTGGAACTGCGCGACCACATCCAGCGCCCTGCGCAGTTCGCGGGCCTGCACTACTTCAACCCGGTAGCGCAGATGCCGTTGGTGGAGATCATCCATCACGACGGCATGGCGCCGGAGACCGAGCGCCGCCTGGCCGCGTTCTGCAAGGCGCTGGGCAAGTTCCCGGTGCCGGTGGCCGGCAGCCCGGGCTTCCTGGTCAACCGCGTGCTGTTCCCGTACATGCTGGAAGCGGCCACCGCGTATGCCGAGGGCATTCCGGGCCCGGTGATCGACAAGGCCGCGGTGAAGTTCGGCATGCCGATGGGCCCGATCGAACTGATCGATACCGTGGGCCTGGACGTGGCCGCCGGCGTCGGCCGCGAACTGGCGCCGTTCCTGGGCCTGCAGATCCCGGCCGCACTGCAGACGGTGGAACCGGACAAGCGCGGCAAGAAGGATGGCCAGGGCATCTACACCTGGGAGAACGGCAAGCCGAAGAAGCCGGACGTGGCCAGCGACTACCAGGCCCCGGCCGATCTGGAGGACCGCCTGATCCTGCCGCTGTTGAACGAGGCGGTGGCCTGCCTTCACGAGGGCGTGGTGGCCGACGCGGACCTGCTGGATGCCGGCGTGATCTTCGGCACCGGTTTCGCACCGTTCCGCGGCGGTCCGATCCAGCACATCCGTGCGGTCGGTGCCGATGCGATCGTCGAGCGGTTGAAGGCGCTGCAGCAGCGCCATGGCGACCGTTTCGCGCCGCGCCCCGGCTGGGACAACCCCGTCCTGCGCGAACCGGTGGTCTGAGTTCATCGGCCGGGCCTGCGGCCCGGCACCCGCAGAGGCAACCGCCGAAGCCAGAGCCGGAGCAACAGCCGGCTCTGGCTTTTCTGTTAGGCGGGCGGGGCGGTGTGGGCTTGCAGGACACGCCGTAAACCCATCCATGGGGGCTCGATGGCGCCATCCATGGCGCCAACGGTCCTGCAAGCCCACACCGCCCCACCCAGACAGTTTCCCGGTGACGGTTGCTGAACTGCGATGGCTGGTAGGTGTCGACCTTGGTCGACACCAGGAGCGAAGCGACCGGCGTTTGATTTTGATTTTCTTTTTTCTTCTCCGTGGCTGGACGCACACGGAAACTGTCAGAGGTCGGGCGGGTGGGTTGCGCAGGACCGTTGGCGCCATGGATGGCGCCATCGAGCCCCCATGGACGGGTTTACGGCGTGTCCTGCGCAACCCACCCGCCCGGCCAAGCGCGGCTTTTGATCTTGCTTCCGCCTTCAGCGCCCCCCACAGCCACGAGGGGCTGCGCCGTTGGCTGGAACACCCTGTTACCCATACGGGGCATGTGCCCGTCACAGCTGCATGCGATGCTCACCACCTGATCCCTGCCAGCGAGAACGCCCGCATGACCACCATCATCGCCCCGCGCGTGCACGACATCGGCGGCCTCGAAGTCCGTCGCGCCGTCCCCACCCTGCAGGCGCGCAGCATCGGCTCGTTCGTGTTCGTCGACCAGATGGGCCCGGCACTCATGCACCCCGGCACCGCCATCGACGTGCGCCCGCATCCGCATATCGGCCTGGCCACCGTCACCTACCTGTGGTCGGGCGCGATCGGCCACCGCGACACGCTGGGTTCGGATCAGGTGATCCGTCCCGGTGACGTCAACTGGATGACCGCCGGCCGCGGTATCGCCCATTCCGAGCGCACGCCGCAGCCGGACCGCGATCACGACAACCCGATCCACGGCATGCAGACCTGGGTCGCGCTGCCGAAGTCGCATGAAGAGATCGAGCCGGCGTTCTACCACCATGCCGCTGCCACCCTGCCCGAGCAGCGTCGCAACGGCGCGTGGCTGCGGGTCATCGCCGGCCGTGCGTACGGCGAGGAATCGCCGGTGAAGGTGTTCGCCGACACCCTCAACGTGGCAATCGATCTCGACCCCGATGCGGAAATCGATATCGACGACGGCCACCGAGAGCGCGCGTTGTACATCCTCGAGGGCGACGCGCAGCTGGATGGCGTGGATATTCCCGCGCAGCACCTGGTGATCCCCGAAGCCGGTGCACGCGGCCGCCTGCGCGCGAAGACGCCGGTGAAGGCGATGCTGTTCGGTGGCGAGCCGCTGGATGGCCCGCGCCACCTGTGGTGGAACTTCGTGTCGAGCTCGAAGGAGCGCATCGAGCAGGCCAAGCACGACTGGGAAGCCGGCCGCTTCGGCACCATTCCGGGCGACGACAAGGAATTCATCCCGCTTCCGCAGTACTGAACATCGCGTGTTGCACACATCTGAAGGTGTATCCCTGCACCCGGCGTTGACGCTACAGTCACCCGCTGATCATTGAAATGTGACATAAATCACACTTTCGACCGTCAAAGGAGTGCAACACATGAGCATGGGTAAACGCTTGTCCGCCGAGTTCCTCGGCACGTTCTGGCTGGTTCTGGGTGGCTGTGGCAGTGCGGTGCTGGCCGCCAAGTTCGGTGGCGACGGCAATCCGCTGGGTATCGGTTTCCTCGGCGTGGCGCTGGCCTTCGGCCTGACCGTGGTGACCGGCGCCTATGCGTTCGGCCATATCTCCGGCGCGCACTTCAACCCGGCAGTCAGCGTCGGGCTGTGGGCCGGTGGTCGTTTCCCGACCAGGGATCTGGTGCCCTACATCATCGCCCAGGTTGCCGGCGGTCTGCTGGCCGGCTTCATCCTGCTGCAGATCGCCTCCGGCGCCAGTGGCTTCGCCATCGATGGCAGCCAGGCGGGTGCGTTCGCCAGCAATGGCTATGGCGCGCTGTCGCCCGGCGGCTACAGCGTGGCAGCCGCCTTCCTGTGCGAAGTGGTGCTGACGGCGGTGTTCCTGATCGTAATCATGGGTTCCACCCACGGCAAGGCACCGGCCGGTTTCGCCCCGCTGGCGATCGGCCTGTCGCTGACCCTGATCCACCTGATCAGCATTCCGGTCACCAACACCTCGGTGAACCCGGCCCGCTCCACCGCCGTGGCCTTCTTTGCCGGCAGCGGAGCAGTCAGCCAGCTGTGGCTGTTCTGGGTCGCTCCCCTGCTGGGCGGCGCGATCGGCGGCCTGATCTACAAGTGGATCGGCAGCGAACGCTGATCCTCGCGACTCCCATTGCGGCCGACCCTCGGCCGCAATGGTTACTTCTGTAACCGCGAATTGTGCGATTGCTCACGTTCCGTTAAGGTTGAGTTGACCGTCCGTGCACATGCCGGATGGGGCGGCATCCGGGGATGGGATGCCATGGCCGCCGGCCCTGCTGGCGGAGCCAAACAACTCATCACCTTGGGGGATGCATGAAGTTCGTGCCTGTCATGTTGTCGAGCCTGCTGTTCGCTGCGGCCCAGGCCGCCGCGCAGGCGCCGTCCGAATGTCCTTCGCTGCCAGCCAGCAGTGGCCTGCAGTGGCAGCAGCAGGTGCAGGCCGATTTCCTGGTCTGCCGCGCCAGCACCCCTGATGGCCGCGAAGTACTGAGCCTGATGCTCAGCGCGCGTGACCCCGCCATTCCGCTGAGCCGCTCGCTGCGCCAGGAAAAAGGCAGCTTCGGCGGTGAATCACTGTACTGGTACCAGCCCGACCTGGGCGGCCAGCAACCGCCGGGATATGCCGAACGGCGCATCAGCGTGGTCAAGATCGACAAAGGGCGTTATGCGCAGATTGCGCTGTATCCGGACAGCGCGCAGGAACTGAGCTCACTGCAGCAGCTGGCGCAGGGCATGAGCCTGACCCCTTCGGCCGTGGCCGCCGGGCGCTGAAGGTGACGGGGATGACTGCCTGGCAGCATCCCCGCAATGCACCTCGATCGGCAGGTAGTGCCGGCCGCCGGCCGGCAAACCCTTCGGTCCTGATCAAAAGCAGGTGCCGGCCGGCGGCCGGCACTACCTCAGAACCTGCCTTCCTGGAAATCGACGAAGGCCTGCATCAGTTCCTGCCGCGTGTTCATCACGAACGGGCCGTGCCGCATCACCGGCTCGCGCAACGGACGGCCGGCCACCAGGATCAGCCGCGCGCCTTCGCTGCCAGCCGAAACATGCAGCTGTTCGCCGCCGCCCAGCACCGCCAGCTCCTGGCGCGCAACATCACGGGCGGCGTCCTGTTCACCCACCGTCAGTCCGCCTTCAAATACATAGGCAAAGGCGTTGTGGCCTTCCGGCAGCGTGTAAGTCCAGGCCCGGTCGGGCGCCAACGTGATGTCGAGATACAGCGGCTCGGTGGCCGGCTGCACGATCGGGCCGCGGGTGCCGTCGACCGAGCCGGCGATCACCTTCACTTCCACGCCGGCTGCCGGCTGCACCACGGGAATGCGCTCGGGCGCGAACTCCTGGTACTTCGGCTCGGTCATCTTCTCCTTCGCCGGCAGGTTCACCCACAGCTGGAATCCACGCATCTGCCCGCTTTCCTGCTCGGGCATCTCCGAGTGCACCAGGCCGCGGCCAGCGGTCATCCACTGCACGCTGCCCGGGGTCAACAGGCCTTCGTTGCCATGGTTGTCGCGATGCCGCATGCGTCCGTCGAGCATGTAGGTGACGGTCTCGAAACCGCGGTGCGGGTGTTCCGGGAAGCCGGCGATGTAGTCCTCGGCCCGGTCGGTGCCGAATTCATCGAGCAGCAGGAACGGGTCCAGGTCCGGCAGCGTCGGGCCGCCGATGACGCGGGTCAGGCGCACGCCGGCACCGTCGGAGGTGGGCATGCCACGGATGGTGCGCAGCACGCGGACCGGTTCGGGAAGGCTCATGGCGACTCCTGTGGGATGGATGCCCCTGAAGATGGACGCCACATGGCCGTACGCCAATGGATGGCACCGCAACCAATTGTTCCATCCCTGATGTTGGCTGCACGTCAGCGCCACCGTCGTACGACCAAAGTACTACCGCCGATTCGTCCTGTGCCAATTGACCCTGTCGTGGGCAAGCAGGACTCTTTGACTGTCTTTCCGGGAGAGAGCACCTCATGAAAGGGTTTTCCAAACTGGGCTGGGCGGCACTCGCCCTGCTCGGCGCATTCTGTCTGGGCACCGTCGCCCTGCGCCGCGGCGAGCACATCAACGCACTGTGGATCGTGGTGGCCGCGGTCTCGCTGTACCTGGTCGCCTACCGCTTCTACAGCCTGTTCATCGCCAACAAGGTGATGCAGCTGGATCCGACCCGGGCCACCCCGGCGGTGATCAACAACGATGGCCTGGACTACGTGCCGACCAACAAGCACGTGCTGTTCGGCCACCACTTCGCCGCCATTGCCGGCGCCGGCCCGCTGGTCGGCCCGGTGCTGGCCGCGCAGATGGGCTACCTGCCCGGCCTGCTGTGGCTGGTGGTGGGCGTGGTGCTGGCCGGCGCAGTGCAGGACTTCATGGTGCTGTTCCTGTCCAGCCGTCGCAACGGCCGCTCGCTGGGTGACCTGGTGCGCGAGGAGATGGGCCAGGTACCCGGCACCATCGCCCTGTTCGGTGCGTTCCTGATCATGATCATCATCCTGGCGGTGCTGGCGATGGTGGTGGTCAAGGCGCTGGCCGAAAGCCCGTGGGGCATGTTCACGGTGATCGCGACGATGCCCATCGCGATCCTGATGGGCGTGTACATGCGCTACATCCGCCCCGGCAGGATCGGCGAGATTTCGGTGGTTGGCCTGATCCTGCTGCTGGCCGCGATCTGGTACGGCGGCAAGGTCGCCGCCGACCCGGTGTGGGGGCCGGCGTTCACCTTCACCGGCACCCAGATCACCTGGATGCTGATCGGCTACGGCTTCGTCGCCTCGGTGCTGCCGGTGTGGCTGCTGCTGGCCCCGCGCGACTACCTGTCGACCTTCCTCAAGATCGGCACCATCATCGCGCTGGCCATCGGCATCCTGGTGGTGATGCCGGAACTGAAGATGCCGGCGCTGACCCAGTTCGCCGCCAGCGGTGATGGCCCGGTGTGGAAGGGCGGCATGTTCCCCTTCCTGTTCATCACCATCGCCTGCGGTGCGGTCTCCGGTTTCCACGCACTGATCTCCTCCGGCACCACGCCGAAGCTGCTGGCCAATGAAGCGCACATGCGCTACATCGGCTACGGCGGCATGCTGATGGAATCGTTCGTGGCGGTGATGGCGCTGGTGGCGGCCTCGATCATCGATCCGGGCATCTACTTCGCGATGAACAGCCCGGCCGCCGTGATCGGTGCCGATGCAGCCTCGGCGGCGCACTACATCACCAACACCTGGGGCTTCACCATTACCCCCGAGCAGTTGACCGCGACCGCGGCCGCCATTGGTGAACCGACTATCCTGCACCGCGCCGGTGGTGCACCGACGCTGGCGGTAGGCATCGCGCAGATCCTGCACGAAGCGATTCCCAGTGGCAGCGACGCGATGATGGCGTTCTGGTACCACTTCGCGATCCTGTTCGAAGCCTTGTTCATCCTGACCGCGGTGGACGCCGGCACCCGCGCCGGGCGCTTCATGCTGCAGGACCTGCTGGGCAACTTCGTGCCGGCCCTGAAGAAGACCGAGTCGTGGACCGCCAACATCATCGGTACCGCCGGCTGCGTGGCGCTGTGGGGCTACCTGCTCTACACCGGCGTGGTCGATCCGTTCGGCGGCATCCAGACGCTGTGGCCGCTGTTCGGCATCTCCAACCAGATGCTGGCTGGCATCGCGCTGATGCTGGGCACGGTGGTGCTGTTCAAGATGAAGCGTGACCGCTATGCGTGGGTCACTGCGGTACCGGCGGTGTGGCTGCTGATCTGCACCACCTACGCCGGCTTCATCAAGATCTTCGACAGCAACCCGGCGCAGGGTTTCCTGGCGCAGGCACACAAGTTCCAGGCCGCGCTCGCCAGCGATACGATCACTGCACCGGCCAAGTCGGTGGCGCAGATGAAGCAGATCGTGGTCAACGCCTACGTCAACACCGGCCTGACCGCGCTGTTCCTGCTGGTGGTCGGCGCGGTGCTGGTGTATTCGATCAAGACCATCCTGGCGGCACGCCGCAACCCGCAGCGCAGCGACCGCGAGACCCCGTACGTGGCGCTGAAGCCGCATGAAATGGTGGATCTGTGATGAGCACGCAACTGGTTCCCGCCGGCCAGTACCAGGCGCACCGCCGCATCTGGCGGCGCCTGGTGCAGACCGCACGACTGTGCTGTGGCATTCCTGACTACGACAACTACGTCCGGCACATGCTGGATAAGCACCCGGACCAGGAGCCGATGGACTACAAGACGTTCTTCCGCGAGCGCCAGGAAGCGCGTTACGGCGGGCGCAACGGCGGGCGCTGCTGCTGAGGGCCAGGCCTGCCTTTCAGCGGGCAAAAGAAAGCCGAGCGCGGGCTCGGCTCTACACGGGCAGAGCGGGTTCGCGGCGCACGCCGCGAACCCGCAACAGGATCGTCCGGCCAGGACTCAGGCGCCGGCCATCCACTTCAGGATCAGGCCGGTGACATACGCCAGCCCGGTGCCGGTGGCATAGCCCACCGTACCCAGCAGCACGCCCACCGGCGCCAGCGTCGGATGGAAGGCTGCGGCCACCACGGGGGCCGAGGCGGCCGCGCCGATGTTGCCCTGCGAACCGATCGCGAAGAAGAACAGCGGCGCGCGCAGCAGCTTGGCTACCCCCCACAGCACCAGCACGTGCGTGGCCATCCAGATCGCGCCGAGCAGGAACAGCCACGGCCGATCCAGCAGCGACAGCAGGTTCATCTGCATGCCGATGCAGGCGATCAGGAAGTACAGGAACACCGTGCCCAGCCGCGAAGCGCCTGCGGCTTCCAGCCGTCGCGCACGGGTGAAGCTCAGGCCCAGGCCCATCGCCGTGGACAGCAGGATCACCCAGACGAACTGGCTGTCGAGGCTGAACTGGCTGGCCCAGCTGACATTGGCCTTGAACCAGCCCGACAACGGCGCGGCGATGGCATGGGCCAGGCCGACGCCACCCAATGCCACGCCAACGATCACCATCAGGTCGGTCATGCTGGGAATGCGCGCGTTCTGTGCCTCGTAGGCGCTGATGCGTGCCTTCATCTCGTCGATGGCGCGGGTGTCGGCACCGTTGCGGGTATCGATCTGCTGCGCGCGGTTGGCCAAAAACAGCAGGATCGCCATCCACAGGCTGGCGCAGGCCACGTCGACCACCGCGAACTGGCCAAAGGTGGTGGCATCGGTGCCGAACACCTCGCGCATGGCCACCATGTTGGCGCCGCCACCGATCCAGCTGCCGGCCAGCGCGGCCATGCCGGCCCAGGTATCACCGGCCACCGTTTCCGGATGGATCAGCTTCATCAGCTGGAACGAGACGATGGCGCCGAGCATGATGCCGGCGGTACCGGCGCAGAACACGATCAGCAGCTTTGGGCCGAGCTTGATGACGCCTTTCAGGTCGATCGACAGTGTCAGCAGGACCAGCGCAGCGGGCAGCAGCACGTCGCGCGCGACCGGGTTGTACAGCGAGGTGTTGTGGCCATCGATGACACCGGCGGTGTTGTAGATGGCGGGGATGAAGTAGCACAGCAGCAGTGCCGGCACCCAGGCGAAGATCTTCTTCAACAACGGGGTCGGACCACTGGCGGCCCAGAAGATCAGGGCCAGGGTGGCGGCAATCAGGCCCAGTCCAACGATGTCGTTGCTGATCAGGGCGGTAGCGGGTTCGGTCGGCATGGGATCCTCTGTCGATCGAAAGAGCGGAGAAAAAAAAGCGCCGCATGAAGCGGCGCAGGTCGAGATTAACATTGTCTTCACGCCTGGTCATGCTGCGCTGCTTGTCGCCTTCTCCTGCATTGACGACGATTGCGGCATCACCGTTGTGGAGCAGGCCCATGCAGCTTGGTGCGTTCTCTGTCAGCCTGTCCGTGAAGGACCTGGCCGCCTCCCGCGCGTTCCACGAAGCCCTCGGGTTCTCGGTCACCGGTGGCGATCCCACGCAGAACTGGCTGGTAATGCGCAGCAACGGCACGGTCATCGGGCTGTTCCAGGGCATGTTCGAGGGCAACCTGCTGACCTTCAACCCCGGCTGGGACCAGCACAGGCAGGAGCTGCCCCACTTCCAGGATGTGCGTGAACTGCAGGCGGAACTGGATGCCAAGGGCATCGAACTGGCAGTCCGCACCGCCCCCGATGGCCAGGGGACCGGCGACCTGCAGCTGGCCGATCCCGACGGCAACGTGATCCTGATCGACCAGCACGTGGCGCGGCCGAACGGGCGGTAATGCGAACAGCCATTGCGCGGGTAGGCGTCGACCTTGGTCGACGGGCCGCATGCCAACCAAGGTTGGCATCTACCAGGACGGCCGGATCAGGCCGGGCGCGAGGCACTGAAATCGAGCGTGACACGCGTTCCGCGCGGTTCGCAGGGCTGCAGCTGCAGGGTCCAGCCCAGGTGTTCGCACAGCCGCGCGATCAGGTCCAGGCCGATGCCGCTGCCACGATCGGCGCGTCCGCCACGGGCCATGCGCGCGTGGATGGCGGCAATCTCCTCCGGGCTCATGCCATGCCCTGGGTCCTGCAGCGTCAGCACCGCCGACGCACTCAACTGCAGCTCGATATGGCCGCGGCCGCTGTTCTCGATGGCATTGCGCAGCAGGTTGCCGATCGCCGCCTGCACCACTGCCATCGGCGCAACGATATCCACCGGCGCCGCCTGGATGCCGATGCTCAGGTCCTTGTCACCGAGCAGGTGGCGATGGTCGTCGACGATCTCCGGCAGCAGCTGGTCCAGGGCGATGCGCTCGGCACGCGCGGCCAGGCGTGCCGGATCACGCGCCAGCACCAGCAGCAGCTCGATCAGCTGCTCCACGCTCTGCGCTGTGCGCAACACCCGCTGCATCTGCTGGCGGGCGCGCTCGGGCAGGCCCGGTTGCTCCAGCGCGAGCTCGGCAGCACCGGTCATCACCGCGATCGGCGTGCGCAGTTCGTGGCTGGCGGTGCTGATGAAGACCCGCTCGCGCTCGACGAACTGCTCGTTGCGGTCCAGGTAGTCGTTCAACGCACCGGCGATGGTATGCAGCTCAGCGCTGCCGCGCGGATCGACTTCGATACGCTGGCCCTGCACGCCCGGCCGCAGCCCGGCAATGTGCTGTGCCAGCAGGCTCAACGGACGCACCATCCGCTCCATGCCGAACGACGCCATCAGCACGGTGACGAAGATCATGATCACCCCGGCCAGCATCACCCAGCGCGTGGCGAACTGTTCCAGGTCATGGAAATCGGAGATGTCAAGCGCCAGCGCCACCCGTCCCATCGACTGTGTTTCACGGACCATCACCGCCGTCTCGCGGCCCTTGACCATCACTCCGTCATGCAACCCAGGATGCAGGGAGCGCAGGCTCTCTGGCAGATTGACCGCGTCAAAGCGGTACAGGCTCAGCGTGTCCGAGTCCTGCCAGCGATAGTGAGGTTCGTGCTCGACATGCTCGACGATGCTGTCCAGTTCGGAATTGAGCAGCGCGCGCCACGCGGCGTGCTCGGCGTGTTCGTGCACGTAGTTGCCGACACTGAACACTGCAATCGACAGCAGCGCCAGGTACCCGAGCAACCACCACACCACCCGCCGGTACAGCGGCCCCGGCTTACGCGCCCTCATCAGCATTCCTGCCTGCGTCGGCAGCGTCCATCAGCGCCAACCGATAGCCCACCCGCGGCAGCGTATGGATCAGCTTGTCGGCAAACGGGCCGTCGACGCTGCGGCGCAGCTCGTAGACATGCGAGCGCAGCAGATCGCCATCCGGTGGCTCGTCGCCCCACAGGGCGAACTCCAGCTGCTGGCGGGTGACCGCACCGGGGCTGGCGCGCATCAGCACTTCCAGCAGCTTGCGGCAGGCCGGGTACAGGTGCAGCACCTGGCCACCACGCTGGGCTTCCAGGGTCGCCAGGTCCAGCACCAGGTCGCCCACCTGCAGGCGCTTGCGCGGATTGCGGCCCTGCGCGCGCAGCAGCAGCGCCTCCAGCCGCACTTCCAGCTCGGGCAGGGCGAACGGCTTGGTCAGGTAGTCGTCGGCACCGGCGCGGAAGCCGGCGATCTTGTCCGGCAGCTCGTCGCGCGCGGTCAGCATGATCACCGGCACCTCCGACGCGTGCTCGGCGCGCAGGCGACGCAGCACCTCCGGCCCCTCCATGCGCGGCAGCATCCAGTCCAGGATCACCGCATCGTAGGGGTGGCTGCCTGCCAGGTGCAGGCCGGTGATGCCATCCGGGGCCACGTCGAGCACGTGCCCGCGCGACTCGAAATAGTCGAACAGGTTGGCCACCAGCTGGCGGTTGTCCTCGATCACCAACAGACGCATGCACGAAAGATCCACGGAAGTTCGTACCATGGTAGCGCCGACCATGTCGGAATGCGGTCGCCCTGCGCCCGCTCCGACGCCTTTCCTACCCCAGCCACGTCAGAGTGGCGGTTTTGCTCCCGGAGCCTGCTGTGCCCGTAGCCCTGCCCCGCCGTTGGCGCCTGCCCCTGTTGTGGCTGCTGATCATCGCCGCGTTGGCCGCCGGTATCGGCCTGCGCCAGCCGCAGCCGCCGGACGAGCCGCGCTTCGTGCTGGCGGCCCGTACCATGGTCGAAAGTGGGGAATGGCTGCTGCCGCACCGGGGCGTGGAGCTGTACGCGGAGAAGCCGCCGGTCTTCATGTGGCTGCAGGCGGCCGCTTACGAGGTGGTCGGCAGCTGGCAATGGTCGTTCCTGCTGCCGTCGCTGCTGGGCGCCCTGCTCAGCCTGTGGCTGGTGTCGGACCTGGCACGGCGGCTGTGGTCGCCGCGGCATTCCCTGTACGCCCTGGCGGCGCTGTTCTGCACCCTGCAGTTCGGCCTGATGGCCAAGCGCGCGCAGATCGACATGGTGCTGGTCGGCATGACCACGGTGGCCCTGTGGGGATTGATGCGCCACCTGTGCGAGCGCCGCAACCTGCCCGCGCTGTGGCTGGCCGGTTTCGCCGCTGGCCTCGGCACGGTGACCAAGGGCGTGGGGTTCCTGCCGCTGCTGATGGTGCTGCCGTGGTTCGGCTGGTGGCTGTACCAGCGCCGCCGCGGGCGCAGCGTGGACGGTCCGCACCCGGCAACGCTGCTGTGGCTGATCCCGGCCTTCCTGCTGGGCGTGGCGGTGTGGCTTGCCCCGCTGGGCTGGGCATTGCTGCATGAGCCCAGCGCGTCCCTGCAGTCCTACGCCCACGAACTGCTGTTCAAGCAGACCGGCACCCGCTACGCCAACGCCTGGCACCACCGCCAGCCGGTCTGGTACTACCTGCAGGTGATCCTGACCTTGTGGCTGCCGGGCAGCCTGTTGCTGCCGATGCTGTTCAAACCCTGGTGGCGCCGCATCCGCCGTGGTGACTGCCGGCAATGGCTGCTGTTGGGCTGGGCGCTGCTGGTGCTGGTGTTCTTCAGTGCCAGCCCCGGCAAGCGCGAGGTCTATGTGCTGCCAATGCTGCCGGCGATGGCGCTGGCGGTGGCCCCGCTGTTGCCTGGCCTGCTGCGACGGCTTTGCGTGCGGCGCTACCTGTTCGGCTACACCGTGGTGCTGATGCTGGCCACCGGTGTGCTCGGCGTGATGCTGATGACCGAACATCCGTGGGCCCTGGCGCAGCTGGAACGGCGGGCGATGCCCGATTCGCTGCTGCCGGTGCTGGGAGATGGCCTGCTGACCTTTGCCATTGCCCTGGCCACGTTGATCGTGTGGCTGCGGGTGCGACGTGCCGCAACGCTGGTGTTGCTGACCCACGGCATGCTGTGGATGCTCTACGGCCTGGTGCTGATCCCGGCGCTGGATCCGTACGCATCAGCGTCGGCGGTGATGCGCCGGGTGGGCGCGCGGATCGGCCCGGACGCGGAGCTGGCACTGGTCGCCTGGCGCGAACAGAACCTGCTGCAGGCAGATCGGCCGGTGCGCGAGTTCGGCTTCAAGCGCCCCTGGGCCGAACAATGGCATGACGCCGGCCCGTGGCTGGCCGAGGCGCCGGGCAAGCGCTGGGTGCTGGTGCTGGACGATGCGATGAGCCCCTGCGTGGACCCGGCGAAGGTGATCGACATCGGCATTGCCAACAGGAATCGTTGGCAACTGCTTCCCGGTACGGCCTGGGACCCGAAGTGCCACGCCGAGCGGACCGGATCGACCGCCGAAGAAGACTGAACGTTGACACGTTATGGGCAAACATTAACCCGGCACGAACGAGCGTCCGACCCTTCTCCGACATCGAGGTGACGAGCATGAGCGCGGATTCCCGAACCGCCCCTTCCCAGCATGCCCGTTCGTCCCATTGATGCGGCAGCGCCGCTTGCGACATCACCACTGGCGTCAAGATTCGCCGTAACTCACTTCTGGCTGCCTGTCGCAATCGGTCTGCCCGTGTTTACGCTGCTGATGGGTTTCGGCGGTGATCAATGGGTGGCCGATCACCTGTTCCGCCTCGAAGGTGGCCACTGGGCGTTGCAGGACGCCTGGGTCACCCGCACGGTGGTGCACAAGGCCGGCAAGTGGCTGAGCACGTCGGCGGCGCTGGTCGCGATCCTGTTGTGCGTGCACCACTGGCGCAAGGGGGGCGATCGCACCCTGCGATGGGCGCTGCTTTATGTCGTAATTGGCATGGCGCTGGGTACGGGCGTGATCTCCCTGCTGAAGACCCTGGTGCCGATGGAATGTCCCTGGGACCTGCTGCGCTACGGTGGCCATCAGCCCTATATCGGGCTTTTCACGCAGCGCCCGGCCGGCATGGCCGCACAGGCCTGCTTCCCTGCCGGCCACGCCAGCGCAGGCTATGCGTGGCTGTGCCTGTACTATTTCGCCCTGCTGTGGCGCCCGTCGTGGCGCTGGGCAGGCTTGTGGATCGGCCTCGGCACCGGCCTGGTGTTCGGCATCAGCCAGCAGCTGCGCGGCGCGCATTTCCTTTCGCATGACGTTGCCACCGCGTTGATATGTTGGCTGCTGTCACTCGGCCTGTACCTGATCGTCAAAGGCATCCTGATCCGCCGTCAGCTGGACCGTCCCAACCGCCAGGAGGCAAACGCATGAGTGCATCGGTCCAACGCCCCGCCCGCGCTTCTGCGCTGGCGGGTCTTCGCCACTGGCGGCCACAGCTGTCCACCGAAGCACTGATCGCGTTCACCAGCCTGTTCTTCGCGGTGGCCGGCAACGGCCTGTTCTGGCACAGCGCGATGGCCAGCCATCCGGGCAGCCTGCGCTACGCGCTGTCGCTGCTGCTGTTGCTGCTGGGTGCGCACGGCGTGCTGCTGGGCATCCTGGTCTGGCGCTGGAACGCCAAAGTGGTGATCAGCCTGCTGCTGCTGGTGACCGCATTCGCCGCACACTACATGAGCCGCTACCACATCTACCTGGATGCGGACATGCTGCGCAACGTGCTGGCGACCGACCCCAAGGAAAGCCGCGAGCTGATGACGGTATCGCTGCTGTGGCCGGTACTGCTGCTGGCAGTGCTGCCGATGGTGGTGCTGTGGCGCGTGCAGCTGCGCCGCCGCAGCTGGGGCCGCAGCCTGCTCTGGCGCGTCGGCTTCCTGGTGGTGGCGGCAGTGACGGCTGTCGGCGGCGCGTTGATCTCGTTCCAGGATGTCTCGGCACTGATGCGCAACCAGCGTGAAGTGCGCTATCTCGCGACACCGGCCAATGTCCTGTTGGGCATGCCGCGGGCATTGCGTGGCGACAATCCGGTGCAGCGCGCGCCGAAGCTGCCGATCGGCACCGATGCCAAGGCGACCCCGCGCGCGCCGGCCAGCAAGCCGCGCCTGCTGGTGATCGTCATGGGCGAGACCGTGCGTGCGCAGAACTGGGGGCTCAACGGTGGCCGCAACACCACCCCGGAACTGGCGCAGGCCAGCGTGATCAATTTCCCGGACATGCATTCGTGCGGCACCAGCACCGAGGTTTCGTTGCCGTGCCTGTTCTCGCCGTGGGGCCGCCATGACTACGACGAGAAGAAGATCCGCGCGCACCAGTCGCTGCTGCACGTATTGAACCGTGCCGGCATCGCACCGTTGTGGCGTGACAACCAGTCCGGCTGCAAGGGCGTGTGCGAAGGCCTGGACTTCCAGTCGCTGTCCGATGCCACCACGCCGGGCCTGTGCGCCGATGGCCGCTGCATGGACGAGATCCTGCTGCAGGACCTGGCCACCCAGGTACGCGCCAGGCCCGGCGACCGGGTGGTGGTGCTGCACCAGCTGGGCAACCACGGTCCGGCCTACTTCGAGCGCTATCCGCCCGCATTCCGCCGTTTCACCCCGACCTGCGATACCCGTGACATTGGCCGTTGCTCGCGCGAAGAGATCACCAACAGCTACGACAATGCCGTGCTGTACAGCGATCACTTCCTGACAAAGACCATCGGCACGCTGCAGGGCATGCAGGATTACGACACGGCGATGATCTACCTGTCCGACCACGGCGAGTCGCTGGGCGAGAAGGGCCTGTTCCTGCACGGCGTGCCCTACGCCATCGCCCCGGCCGAGCAGACCCGGGTACCGATGACGATGTGGTTCTCGCCAGGCTTCGCCAGCAGCCGTGGGCTGGACCTGCAGTGCGTGCGCAAGCGTTCGGCGGCGTATACCGACCATGACAACCTGTTCCCGTCGGTGCTGGGCCTGATGCAGGTGAAGACCTCGCTGTACGAACGCGACCGCGACGTGTTCGCCAACTGCGAGAGTTGAGGGGTGTTCGGCAGGGCTTGCAGCCCTGCACCTGCAGGGGCAACGGCCGAAGCAACAGCAACAGCGTGCATTCCGTGGGATGGTGGGGTGGGTCCGGTGGCGGGAGACGCCGTAAACCCATCCTTGGGGGCTTGGCCGCGGCATCCATGCCGCGGACACTCCCGCCACCGGACCCACCCCGCCTTCGACAGTTTTCCGCGATCTGTTGGAACGATCTTGTGGTCAGATCCGTTTTCCGGAGGAAAACGGATCTGACCCCATTTTGATTGTCGATACCTGACAGATGTGTCGACCAAGGTCGACACCTACCAACAGCCGCCACGATCTGTCAGAGGTGGGGCGGTGTGGGCTTGCAGGACCGTTGGCGCCATGGATGGCGCCATCGAGCCCCCATGGATGGGTTTACGGCGTGTCCTGCAAGCCCACACCGCCGCGCCATCCCACGGATACCCCGCTGTTGCGGTTGCTTCGGCGGTTGCTGTTGCTTGTGCTCTGGCCTCTGCGGGTGCCGGGCGCCGCCCGGCCGACTTCCGCCACTTGCGGAGGCAGCGGCTGCCCACTAGCCTTCGGCCGTCGTTCACCACCCAAGGACCGCCCGTGAAACACCGTCATCTCCTGCTGGCCTCGGCAATCGCCGCCGCCACGCTGGCCCTGGCCGCCTGCAAGAAGGAAGCTGCCCCAGGCACCGATACCGCCAGCAGCAGCGCCCCGGCCGGCGAAACCGCCGACCAGTTCGTGGCCCGCATCAATGCCGAGTTCAAGGCCGCCTACCCGGAGATGACCTCGGCGCAGTGGCTGTCCTCCACCTACATCAACAGTGATTCGGAACGCATCGCAGCCAAGGCCAACGAGCGCTCGCTGACCCAGCTCAACAGCTGGATCGAACAGGCTGCGAAGTTCGACGGCAAGCCGATGAGCGAGGACAGCAAGCGCGCGATCCACCTGCTGAAGCTGATGTCGTCGATGCCGGCACCGCGCGACCCGGCCAAGCTGGCCGAGCTGACCCAGATCGCCACCCGCATGGAAGGCAGCTATGGCGCCGGCAAGTACTGCACCGATGCCAACGATCCGAGCTCCTGCCGCCAGCTGGGCGAGCTGGAGCAGGTGCTGGCACGCAGCCGCGACTACGACAAGCAGCTCGACGCCTGGCAGGGCTGGCACAGCACCACCAAGAACATGCGCGGCGACTACCAGAAGTTCGTCGGCCTGGTGAACGAAGGCGCCAAGGGCATGGGCTTCACCGATGCCGGCCAGATGTGGCGCAGCGGCTATGACATGCCGCCGGAGCAGATCGGCCCGGAAACCGACCGCCTGTGGGAACAGGTCAAGCCGATGTACGAGCAGCTGCACTGCTACGCACGCGGCAAGCTGGACAAGACCTACGGCAAGGACAAGGCCGAAGTGGGCAACGGCCTGATCGCCGCGCACCTGCTGGGCAACATGTGGCAGCAGGACTGGTCGAACCTGTGGGACCAGCTGGAACCGTACCCGGGCGCCGGCAGCCTGGACATCACCGCGGCGCTGGAGAAGCAGTACCAGACCAACCTGAGCGCGGCACTGGCCAAGGCCGGCAAGGATGCCAACGTGGCCGCGCAGTACAAGGCGCAGCGCGAGGCCGAACTGCGCACCGCCAAGCAGATGACCGAACGCGCGCAGGACTTCTACGTGTCGCTGGGCATGCCGTCGCTGCCGCAGTCGTACTGGGAACGCACCCAGTTCATCAAGCCCGATGACCGCGATGTGGTCTGCCACGCCAGCGCCTGGGACATGAACATGGAAGGCGACGTGCGCACCAAGATGTGCATCAAGCCGAACGAAGAGAACTTCACCACCATCTACCACGAGCTGGGCCACATCTATTACGACCTGGCCTACAACCCGCTGCCGCCGCTGTTCCAGGGCGGTGCCAACGATGGGTTCCATGAAGCGATCGGCGACACCATCGTGCTGGCGATGACCCCCAAGTACCTCAGCTCGATCGGCCTGGTCGATGCGCCGACCGAAAGCCGCGAAGCGGTCATCAACAACCAGATGCGCATGGCGCTGTCGGGCGTGTCGTTCCTGCCGTTCGGGCTGATGATCGACCGCTGGCGCTGGGGTGTGTTCGATGGTTCGATCACCGCCGACAACTACAACAAGGCATGGTGGGACCTGAAGGCCAAGTACCAGGGCGTGGCGCCTGCCAGTACCCGTGGCGAGGAGTTCTTCGATCCGGGCGCGAAGTACCACGTGCCAGGCAACACCCCGTACACCCGCTACTTCCTGGCGCGCATCCTGCAGTTCCAGTTCTACAAGGGCCTGTGCGACGCGGCCGGCTACAAGGGCCCGCTGCATGAGTGCACCTTCTACGGCAACAAGGAAGCCGGCCAGAAATACTGGGCGATGCTGAGCAAGGGTGCCAGCCAGCCGTGGCAGGCCACGCTGAAGGAGCTGACCGGCACCGACAAGCTCGATGCCGGCCCGATGATCGAGTACTTCACGCCGGTCAACGAGTGGCTGAAGCAGCAGAACGAAGGCCAGATGTGCGGCTGGCAGGCCAACGCGGCACCGGCGGCGAAATGAGAAAAGGGGCGGGTCCGCAAGGATCCGCCCCTTCCTGGTAGTGCCAGGCCGCTGGCCGGCAACCACGCGATGAAGACCCCGCGGGCAGCCGGCCAGCGGCCGGCTCTACCGGAATGCCTGTCAGCTGTCCTTCTTCGCCGCCATCGCCGCGGCCAGGTCCGCCTTGAACTCCTCGAAGGTCTGGCCCTTTTCCTTCGCTTCGGCCTGTGCGGCGTCGCGCAGCGCATCGGAGTACATCAGGCGCACCGGCGTGCCGTTGCGCTCGTGCAGTTCACCGGCCTGCATGATCAGCGCCAGTACCTGCGCGGCGGAGTCACTGTGGCCGGCGATACGGCCGTCCATGCCCAGCACCCATTCGCCATCGCGGCGCACGACACCGGCCAGCAGGGTGCGCTGCGCGTCGCGCAGTTCCGCATGCGGCTCCACCGGCGAGGCCTGGGCAGCGGCCTTGTTGGCGGCCTGCTTTTCCTGGCGACGGCGCTGGTCGCGGCGGGTCTTGGAGCTGGTGGACATGGTGCGGTACCGCTGCGAGGGGGGCGCAAGGATAGCGCACCCCGCCCGCCACACCGCTTCACACCCCCTCAGTCCAACACTTTCCCGTGCCGCCAGTAACCCATGAAGGTGATCGTGCGGCGGTCCAGCCCGCACTCGCGGACCAGATGGCGACGGATCGCCATCACCGCTCCCGCCTCGCCTGCCACCCAGGCATACAGCGGCCCGGCCACGCTGGCATCGGCCTGTTCCCAGAGGATCTGCGCGTCGACGTCGATCTCTTCCAGTTCTTCGCCAGCGACCACGCTCGAGGCGGCCAGGCGCGCCTGCACCGCCTGCAACAGAGGCGCCCCGTACGCCGCCCGCCCGCGCGGCAACCAGACCAGCTCGGCCGTGGCCGGCGCCTTCAGGCGAACCGCATCACCGGCCTGCGCCACTTCCAGCAGGGCCAGCGTACGCGGCGGATCCACCCTGGCCGCCAGTTCCTCGAGAATCCCGGCCACTGCCGGCAGCGCGGTCTCGTCAGCCACCAGCAGCACCTGGCCAACGCCGGCCGGCGGCTTCCATTCCCAGCCCTCGCTGCTGTCGGCGCAGTCGGCATCCGGGGCCAGCAGCACCACGCGGTCGCCCGGCCGTGCATGGATGGCCCATCGCGAGGCCGGCCCGGTCTCGCCATGCAGCACGAAATCAACATCGACCTCGCCCTGCTCTGCACGCAGCTGGCGGAGGGTGTAGGTGCGCATCGGCGGGCGCTGATCGTCCGGCAGGGCCCGATAGCGTGGGTACCAGTCCTCGCCGCTGGGGACCTGCGGCGCCTCCTGGCCGGGCAAGGGGAAGAACACCTTGATGCGCTGGTCCGGCCCTCCGGTCGTCATCCGCGCCACGTCGGCACCGGTGAACACCATGCGGTCCAGGGAAGGGGAAAGAACGCGGCGCTCCTTCAGCGCCACCTCGAACAGGCGGTAGGTCTGCTGCGCAGCCATGGGGAACCTCATGCAACGACAGTGGATCGGCTGGCTGTCGTGCACCTGTGCACCGGCTGGCTGGAGTGCCCAGCCTAGTCCGGCGGTTTCCCGCCGCAAGCGTTGCGGGCGCCACGGCCCGCCCTACCCCTGCGCGCTGCTCAGTGACCCGTGCAGGCTGCCTGCGCCGCGCGTTCGCGCCGGTGTTCCCAGTACCAGAACACGAAGCCGGCGCCGAAGAACCCGGCCTGGCCCAACGCCAGGTGCAGCGGGCTGGCGCTGAGCAGCGGCGACACCACGCCGGCCACCACGGTGCTGATCATCAGCTGCACGAAGGCCTGCAGCGACGAGGCCAGGCCGCGCTGGTGCGGGTACATGTCCAGCACCGCCAGCGCCAGGATCGGGAAGATCAGCGCCATGCCCATGCCACCCAGGAAGATCGGCAGCACCGCCCACGGCAGCACGAACTGCGGCGCCAGCGCCACGTAGCCGACGTTCAGCAGCACCGACAGCGCGCACAGGCCGAAACCAATGGATACCTGGCGGGTGGGCGTGGTGTGCCCGGCCATGCGCCCGGACAGGAACGAGCCGGTGGTCATGCCGCCGATGGTGGGGATGAACAGCCAGGCGAAACCGCCCTCGCCCAGGTGCAGGTGCTGCATCACGAACACCGGTGCCGAGGAGATGTACAGGAAGATGCCACCGAAACCGATGCTGCCGGCCAGCGCCAGGCGCAGGAAGCGCGGATTGAAACCGATGCGCACGTAATCACGCATCAGCACCCGCGGCGACAACGGAACGCGCGCTTCGAGCGGATGGGTCTCCGGCAGGTAGCGGGCGGTGGCTGCCAGCAGAACCAGTGCGAACACCACCAGGAACCAGAAGATCAGCGGCCAGCCAGCACCGCTGAGCAGGATCCAGCCACCGATGATCGGCGCGATCGCCGGGGCGATGCCGAACAGCATCGACACCTGGCTCATCAGCCGCTGCGCGTCGTGACCGTGGTACAGGTCGCGGATCACCGCGCGGCCGACGATCATGCCGACGCCTGCGGACAGGCCCTGCAGGGCGCGGAACCCCAGCAGCGTGGTCAGATCGGTGGACAGCGCACAGCCGACCGAGGCGCCGACGAACACCACCAGGCCGCCGAGGATCACCCGCTTGCGGCCCCAGGCATCGGACAGCGGGCCGTGTGCCAGGCTCATCAGGCCGTAGAACAGCAGGTACACGCTGATGGTCTGCTGCACCGCCACCTCGTCCACCGCCAGGCGCTGGGCCAGCTGCGGGAACGCGGGGAAGATGGTGTCGATCGAGAACGGACCGAACATGGCCAGGCCGGCGAGCAGCAGGGCCATGCGGCGGGTGGAAGGAGCAACAGCGGCGGTCATGGAGAAGGCGTCCGGCAGGGCCATGCGCGGCACGCACGGCGGGCGCCAGTCCCCTGCAGCAGGGACGGCGCCAGATGAATTCGGGTATCCGCCCATCATAGGTGGGGATTGCGCCTGATGCCATGCAGCAGTGCACAAAACGCACGGGCGGGCCATCGGCCATTCAGGCGCCGCGGCCGGGCCCGCAGGCGGCTGGCGCGCCCGCAACGGGCTATAATCGGCAGGCAACACGGTGGGAGAAGCGGAACACCGCTGCCGAAGGCGCAACGCCCGTAATCGCTCAGGCCCGATACCACCCGTAACACAACTCTGGAGAGACCGGTTCGATCCGGCGCCGAAGGGGCACGAAGCCGCGGTTTTCCGCGCTTCCAAACTCTCAGGCAAAAGGACAGAGGGGCGCCCCGCAGACCGCCGACCGGCGGCTTGTGCCCGTGCGTGTGCCCTTTCCTGACGGATCCTTCGCCATGTCCCAGAACACCCCTTCCCTGCGTGAGCTCGAGCACCACAATGCGTTCGTCGAGCGCCACATCGGCCCCAACGATGCCGAGATCGCGCAGATGCTCGACGTCGTCGGCCACGCGTCGCTGGATGCGATGACCGATGCCATCGTACCGGCCAAGATCAAGTCGCCGGCGCCGCTGGCACTGCCGGAATCGATGACCGAAGTGCAGGCACTGGCGAAGATCCGTGCGATCGCCGACAAGAACACCGTGCTGCGCAGCTTCATCGGCCAGGGCTACTACGGTACCCACACGCCGAACGTGATCCTGCGCAACATCCTGGAAAACCCGGCCTGGTACACCGCCTACACCCCGTACCAGGCCGAGATCTCGCAGGGCCGCATGGAAGCGCTGATCAACTTCCAGACCCTGTGCGCCGACCTCACCGGCATGGAAATCGCCAACGCCTCGCTGCTGGACGAAGCCACCGCCGCAGCTGAAGCGATGACCCTGGCCAAGCGTTCGGCCAAGTCGAAATCGGACACCTTCTTCGTGCACGACGCCGTGCACCCGCAGACCCTGGAACTGCTGCGCACCCGCGCCGAGCCCATGGGCATCGTGCTGCGCGTCGGCACCCCGGCCGAGGCACTGGAAGCAGAAGCCTTCGGCCTGCTGCTGCAGTACCCGGACACCTTCGGCCAGATCGGCGACTACAAGGCGCTGGTCGAGGCCGTGCACGCGCGCGGCGGCCTGGTGGCCGTGGCCACCGACCTGCTGGCGCTGACCCTGCTGGCCGCCCCGGGCGAATGGGGTGCGGACATCGTGGTCGGCAACAGCCAGCGTTTCGGCGTGCCGTTCGGCTTCGGCGGCCCGCACGCCGCATTCATGGCCTGCCGCGACGCCTACAAGCGCTCGATGCCGGGCCGCCTGATCGGCGTCTCGGTCGATGCCCAGGGCAACCCGGCCTACCGCCTGACCCTGCAGACCCGCGAGCAGCACATCCGCCGCGAGAAGGCCACCTCCAACATCTGTACCGCACAGGTGCTGCTGGCGGTGATGGCCTCGATGTATGCCGTGTACCACGGCCCGGAAGGCCTGACCCGCATCGCCCGGCGTACCCACCGCCTGGCCTCGATCCTGGCCGCCGCGCTGCGCGAGGCCGGCGTGCAGGTCGGTGGCGACTTCTTCGATACGCTGCACATCACCGGCGTGCATGCCGATGAGATTCACGCCAAGGCCCGCGCCGCCGGTTACAACCTGCGTGCGATCGACAGCGACTCGGTCGGCATCAGCCTGGACGAGACCGCCACCCGCGGCGACGTGGTCGCGCTGGCCGCCGTGTTCGGCGCGCAGGCCGACATCGATGCGCTGGATGCCAGCACCGCCGACGCACTGCCGGCCGGCCTGCTGCGCCAGTCCGCGTTCCTGACCCATCCGGTGTTCAACACCCACCACAGCGAGCACGAACTGCTGCGCTACCTGCGCTCGCTGGCCGACAAGGACCTGGCGATGGACCGCACGATGATCCCGCTGGGCTCGTGCACCATGAAGCTCAACGCCACCGCCGAGATGATCCCGGTGACCTGGCCGGAGTTCTCGCAGATCCACCCGCTGGTACCGGCCGACCAGGCGCTGGGCTACAAGGAACTCATCGACACGCTGGAAGCGATGCTGGTCGAATGCACCGGCTATGACGCGGTCAGCCTGCAGCCGAACTCCGGCGCGCAGGGCGAGTACGCCGGCCTGCTGGCGATCCGCGCCTACCACCGCTCGCGCGGCGAAGGCCACCGCGACATCTGCCTGATCCCGGATTCGGCGCACGGCACCAACCCGGCCTCGGCGCAGATGTGCGGCATGAAGGTGGTGGTGACCAAGACCGATGCCAACGGCAACGTCGACGTCGAGGACATCCGCCTCAACGCCGAGAAGTACAGCGACCGCCTGGCCGCGATCATGATGACCTACCCGTCCACGCACGGCGTGTTCGAGGAAGAGGTGGTGGAGATCTGCGAGATCATCCACAAGCACGGCGGTCAGGTGTACACCGACGGTGCCAACATGAATGCCCTGGTCGGCGTGGCCAAGCCGGGCAAGTGGGGGTCGGACGTTTCGCACCTGAACCTGCACAAGACCTTCTGCATCCCGCACGGCGGTGGCGGCCCGGGCGTCGGCCCGTGCGCGGTCAAGGAGCACCTGGCCCCGTTCCTGCCGGGCAAGCTGGGTGACAACGGCCCGGTCGGCATGGTCAGCGCGGCCAGCTTCGGCAGCGCCTCGATCCTGCCGATCAGCTGGATGTACATCGCAATGATGGGCCGCGACGGCCTGCGCAAGGCCACCCAGGTCGCGCAGCTCAACGCCAACTACATCGCCAAGCGCCTGGCCCCGCACTTCAAGACCCTGTACACCGGCCGTAACGGCCTGGTGGCGCACGAGTGCATCCTGGACGTGCGCCCGCTGGAGAAGACCAGCGGCATCGGTGCCGAGGACGTGGCCAAGCGCCTGATCGACTTCGGCTTCCACGCCCCGACCCTGAGCTTCCCGGTGGCCGGCACGCTGATGGTGGAGCCGACCGAGAGCGAATCGCTGCACGAACTGGATCGCTTCATCAACGCGATGATCCAGATCCGCGAGGAGATCACCGCGATCGAAGACGGCCGCCTCGACCGCGAGGACAACCCGCTGAAGAACGCGCCGCACACTGCCACCGCAGTGACCGCCAGCGAGTGGACCCACGCCTACCCGCGTGAACTGGCCGCCTTCCCGCTGGCCAGCCTGAAGCAGAGCAAATACTGGCCGCCGGTGGCGCGTGTCGACAACGTGTACGGCGACAAGAACGTGATGTGCGCCTGCATCCCGGTCGATGCCTACAAGGATGATGAAGTCGAGGCGTGATTCCTCACTGCATCGGTAAAGAAAACGGCCCGCGCAAGCGGGCCGTTTTCATAGGGCGTGTGGACCAAGGCCCACACCCACAAGCATCCGATCACGGGTCCGGCATCTGCCCCAGGCTCAACTGCCACGACACGCCAAAGCGGTCCTGCACCCAGCCGTAGCGATTGCTGAAGTCATAGTCGCCCACCGGCATCAACCAATGGCCGCCCTCACCCAGCACGCGTGCCGCGCGCTCGAACTGCTCGGCACCGGAACACTCGACGAACAGCGAGATCGACGGCGAGAAGGTGAAATCGTGCACGTCCAGGCTGTCGAAGCACAGGTAGTGGGTGCCACCGAGCAGGAAGATGGCCTGGCGGACCTGCCCCGGCACGCCGGCGCCGGCCCCCTCGGGATGGCGTTGCAGGGCCAGCAGCCGGAAATCGGCAAAGGCTTCGGCGTACAGGGCCAGCGCGGCCTCGGCCTGGCCGGTGAACATCAGGAAGGGACGGCTGCGCAGCATGCGGTACTCCTGGTCGACGGGCCGATGACGGCCTGCCTGCACAGTGCCACGCGGAGTGTGTGCCTGTTGTAGAGCCGAGCCCATGCTCGGCTGGCGATCGCGCAAACAGCAGCCGACCGCAGGGTCGGCTCTACAGAATCACGCCTGGCGCATGCGCCGCGCGATGGCACTGCTGGCGGCGATCGTGGCGGTCAACGCCACCATCGACAGGAACTGCAGGCGGGTGTGCGACTCACTCAGCAGCAGGCCGAAGATCAGCGCAAGGATCGCCAGTGCACAGCAGGTCAGCCACGGGAAACCGGCCATGCGGAACGGCAGTCGGGTACCCAGACGATCCGCGCGACGACGCAGCACCAGCTGCGAGACCAGCGACAGCGTCCACACCAGCAGGCAGGTGGAACCGACGATGTTCAGCAGCACCGGCAGCACCCGGTCCGGGAACAGCAGTTCCATTACCGTGGCGGCAAAGCCGAACAGCACGCTGGCCAGCACGGCGATCACCGGCACCTGGCGCGGGTCGGTCCAGCCAAGCACGGCCGGCGCTTCGCGACGCTGCGCCAGCGAATACATCATGCGCGAGGCGCCGTAGAGGTTGGCATTGAGCGCCGACAGCAGCGCGATCACGGCGATCAGCGTGATGGCGGTACCAGCGCCCGGGATGCGGGCGATGTCCAGCACGGCGGCGAACGGCGACTTCAGCGCCTCGCTGGTCCACGGCACCACGGCGATGATCACGCTCAGCGAGCCGATGTAGAACACCAGGATGCGCCAGGCCACGGTGCGGATGGCACGGGCAATGCTGCGCTCGGGGTCTTCGGTTTCGGCCGCCGCCACGGCCACGATCTCGGTGCCGCCGAAGGCGAACACCACCACCAGCAGCGCCGCGCCGATCCCGGCCAGGCCCTTCGGCGCAAAACCACCGTGTTCGGTGAAGTTGCTCAGGCCCGGGGAGGTCACCTGCGGCAGCCATCCCATCAGCAGCGCCACGCCAATGGCGATGAACGCCAGGATCGCCGCGACTTTGAGGATGGCGAACCAGAATTCGAACTCGCCGAAGTTCTTCACTCCGAGCAGGTTGATCGCGGTGAAGAACAGCATGAACGCCAACGCCGCCATCGGTACCGGTATCGCCGGCCAGACCGTGGCCAGCAGCCCGGCCGCACCCACTGCTTCGGCGGCGATCACGATCACCAGCTGCACCCACCACAGCCAGCCCACGGTGGCACCGGCGGTAGCGCCCATGGCGTCGGCTGCATACACCGAGAACGCGCCGCTGGTCGGTTTGGCCGCCGCCATCTCGCCCAGAGCGTTCATCACGATGATCACCAGCGCTCCGGCGACCAGATACGACACCAGGACCGCCGGACCGGCCGCCTGCACACCCACGCCCGAGCCGAGGAACAGCCCGGCGCCGATGGCGCTGCCCAGGCCCATCATGATCAGCTGGCGGGGCTTGAGCGAATGTCCGAGGCGGGACGGCGAAGCGGTCGGAATCGAGTTGGGCATCGGCGGGGCTGGCGGCGGGCTACAAGGGCGACACCTTACCCTGTCCCGTGCCCACGGGGATAGGCACAGCGCAGCAGGCCGCTCAGGCCAGCGCCGGCTCGCCGACGTTCCCACCGATACGGGCACGATAGGCACGCGGCGAGAAACCGGTTTCAGCCTTGAACTTGCGGGTGAAGGCACTCTGGTCGCTGAAACCGCAGGCCTGGCCGATGCAGGCGATGCTGTCGTCGCCATGCAGCAGATGCATGGCCATCTGGATCCGCAGCCGGGTCAGCACCTGCTGCGGGGTCATCTGGAACACCTTGCGGAAGCTGCGCTCCAGCTTGGACAGCGAAAAGCCGGTGATGTCCAGCAGGGTCTGCATGCGCACGTTCTCGGCGTAGTGCGCGTTGAGGTGGGCCAGCGCCAGCCGCAGCTGCTCGTACTGGGTGCCGAGGCTGTCCTTCTGGCCAAGGTCGCGGGAAATGCCGATCAGGCCCTCGATGGCCCCGTCGACCACCAGCGGGCGCTTGCAGGTCAGGCACCAGCCCGGTTCGCGGTTGGCGAACAGGTGCAGCTCCATCAGGTTCTCGATCACCTCACCGGACAGCACGCGGGCGTCCTGGTCAACGTAGTCCGCACTGAGGCCGGTCGGGTAGATTTCGGCCGCCGTACGCCCGATCACGTCCTTGCGCGCGCGCAGACCCAGCCGCCGCAGCATGGTCTGGTTGACGTGGGTGTAACGCCCCTGGCGGTCCTTGATGAAGAACAGCACATCCGGGATGGCGTCGAACAGGGCTTCGATGTCGGCGGGCTCGACTCGCATGCGGCAAGCATACCCGAGCCTGCTTTTGCCCGTACGTTCACCTTTGCCGGACCGTGGTTTAACGGGGCTGGTTCCAGTGTCGTGGTTCCTTTTGATGATCCGGAGCCAACGTCCATGGCCGCCAGCAAGCCGACCGGCAAGCGCGCAACCGTCCCTGCCGAAAGCCACCGCCGGGGCGATGGCGATGAACTGCACCAGCAGGCCGGGGGCAGCCATCCGGCAATGACCACCGACCAGGGCATTCCGGTGGCGGACAACCAGAACTCCCTGCGGCAGGGACCTCGGGGGCCCACGCTGCTGGAGGACTTCATCCTGCGCGAGAAGATCACCCACTTCGATCACGAACGCATTCCCGAGCGCATCGTGCACGCACGTGGCAGCGCAGCACACGGCTACTTCGAGCTGACCCGATCACTGGCAGCCCATACCCGCGCACGCATCCTGACCGAGGTCGGCGTGAAGACGCCGGTATTCACCCGCTTCTCGACCGTGGCCGGTGGCGCAGGCTCGGTGGATACCCCGCGCGACGTGCGCGGCTTTGCGGTCAAGTTCTACACCAAGGAGGGCAACTGGGATCTGGTCGGCAACAACATCCCGGTGTTCTTCATCCAGGACGCGATGAAGTTTCCGGACCTGGTGCACGCAGTGAAGATGGAGCCGGACCGCGCCTTCCCGCAGGCCGCGTCGGCCCATGACACGTTCTGGGACTTCATTTCGCTGATGCCCGAATCGATGCACATGATCATGTGGGCGATGAGCGACCGCGCCATCCCGCGTTCGCTGCGGATGATCGAAGGCTTCGGCGTGCACAGCTTCCGCCTGCTGAACGAGGCTGGCGAGTCGACGTTCGTCAAGTTCCACTGGCGGCCCAAGCTGGGCATTCAGTCCACGGTCTGGGACGAAGCGTTGAAACTGCAATCGGCCGACAATGACTTCCATCGCCGCGACCTGTTCGAGGCCATCCAGCGCGGCGACTTTCCCGAATGGGAGCTGGCGGTGCAGCTGTTCACCGAAGAAGACGCCGACGCATTCCCGTTCGACCACCTGGATCCAACCAAGATCATTCCCGAATCGCTGGTGCCGTTGCAGGTGATCGGGCGCATGGTACTGGACCGCTGGCCCGACAACTTCTTCGCAGAGACCGAGCAGGTGGCGTTCTGCCCGGCCAACGTGCCGCCCGGCATCGACTTCAGCAACGACCCGCTGCTGCAGGGCCGCCTGTTCTCCTACCTGGACACCCAGCTGCTGCGCCTGGGCGGCCCGAACTTCCACCAGATCCCGGTGAATGCACCGAGGTGTCCGTTTGCCAATCATCAGCGCGACGGCCACATGCAGATGCAGGTGCCCAAGGGCCGCGTCGCCTACGATCCCAGCTCGCTGCAGGACGACACCCCGCGCGAGACGCCTGCCGGATTCCGCAGCCATGCCAGCGCCGACGATGGCCGCAAGGGCCGCACCCGCGCGGAGAGTTTCGCCGACCACTACAGCCAGGCCCGGATGTTCTTCCGCAGCCTGGAAAAGCCGGAGCAGGCGCACTTGGCATCGGCGCTGGTGTTCGAGTTGTCCAAGGTGGAAACGCTGAAGGTGCGGGTGCGCACCGTCAGCCACCTGCGCAACATCGATGACGCGCTGGCGCAGCGCGTGGCCGATGGCCTGGCCCTGCCTGCGCTGCCCGACCCGGCCCCAACCGCCACGCCGGTGCGGGACATGCCGCCCGCTCCCGAGGTGCGCGTGATCGGGCGTAACAAGCCCACCCTGCAGGGTCGCTGCATCGGCATCCTGTTCGACGAAGGCTCCGACGCGCGCGTGATTGCCAGCCTGAGCAAGGCCGCCCGGAAGGCAGGTGCAGACGTGAAGCTGGTCGCGCCAAAAGTGGGAGGCGCCACGCTGAGCGATGGCGCATTGCAGGCGGCAGATGGGCAGCTGGCGGGCACCCCGTCAGCCGTGTTCGATGCAGTAGCCGTGGTGCTCAGCCTTGAAGCCGCGAAGGCCTTGTCGAAAGAGAGTGCAGCCGTCGAATTCGTCAGCCAGGCGTGGGCACACCTGAAGGCCATCGCCAGCGACGCGGGCGGCCAGGTGCTGTTGAAGGCGGCGCGCGTCGGCAACGACCCCGGCATCGTCGAAGCAGAAGACGCCAAGGCATTCCTGGCGGCGGCCGCCACCCGCCAGTGGGCGCGCGAGCCCAAGCTGCGCCTGCTGGCCTGACCACAACGACAGGAGAATCGTCATGCCCCGTGGTGACAAATCCGCATACACCGAAAAGCAGAAGCGCCAGGCCGAGCACATCGAGGAAAGCGAACGTGATCGCGGCGCGAGTGAAGGCACCGCCGAACGCATTGCCTGGGCCACCGTGAACAAGCAGGACGGCGGCGGCAAGCGCGCCGGCAGTGCCCGCAAGGGCGCGAAGAAGGCGACCAGCAAGAAGGCGGCCAAGAAGGCGCCTGCCAGAAAGTCGGCCACAAAGAAGGCCGCAACCAAGAGGACGGCGGCGAAGAAGGCACCTGCGAAGAAGGCGGTGGCGAAGAAGGCACCGGCTCGCAAGACCGCGACAAAGAAGGCCGCAAAGAAGACGGCGAAGAAGGCAGCGGTAAAGAAGGCGGGTACGGCCGCCGCGCGGAGCGCCGCCGCGAAGAAGGCAGCCAAGACGCGGGCCGCGAAGAAGACCGTGCGCAAGGCGGCGGCGAAGAAAGCCGCGCGCACGCGTGCACGCGGCTGAGTCTTCGATCAGGAGGGGAGCGCCCTCATCCATGCGGCAACTTCGGCTGCGGCTGCCTCGGCACGGGCCTGCAGCAGTAGATGCGGCCCTTCCAGCGATACGTGCCGGGCATCGGGCAACAAGACCTGCAGCTCGGCCACGCTGGGCGGCCACAACAGGTGGTCCTGTCGTGCATGCAGGCATAACGTCGGCAGCGTGAGCTTCGGCAACTGCGCGCGGACATCGATCTGCAGTGTCGCCGCAGCGCGCTGCCGCAGGATCGCGGTCGGTACCGCAGCGATCGCATGTCGCAGCTCGCGAAGGTTCATGCGTGTCCGCCAATGCCCCAGCAGAAGCCGGGCCAGCAACGCCAGCGGCGGCAGTGGCCATGCAGGGGCAAGCAAGCGTGCGCTCGCCGCTGGCAGCGGCACCGGTCGCCGCGCGAAGGTCGTACTCAGTATCAATCCGCGCAACCCCGGCGGTGAAGCCACCGCCAGTTCGATAGCCAGCGGCCCGGCAAACGATTCAGCCAGCAGCACAAAGGGAGAGATGGGAAGCTGCGCGCGCAGGATCGACGCCAATGTGACGTAGTCCTGTGGCCCGTGCATGGGCAGCGGCAGCACCTGCACGGTAACCCCGTGGTCCTGCATCGCTTCCACGAAGCATGTCGACAGCAGGCCGCTGCCATCCAGCCCGGGCAGCATCACGATCGGGAGCATCACGGCGTTCATCACATTGCTCACTTCTCAGGTCCCTTCGCACGACTCGCTGCCGCGCAGCTTCGCTTATCGGCTCGACCCAGGGAAGTGCACGCCGCTGGTCGCGGCGCTACCCTGATGGCCCCGGACAGACGAGGAAGGCGGCATGCGCAAGCCACGCTGGTTCAGCTGGACCGGCATTGCCCTATGCGCGCTCTATCTCGCGCTTACCACCTGGCTGGTGCTCGATGCCCGGTCCAACAGCGACCCCAAGAGCGCCTACATCCTCATGCAACTGCCGGTGATGCTGCAGACCGCAGCACTCAACGTCATCGGCGTGGGACGCTGGCTTTCCGGAATGACCTGGATCACCGTCTACCTTCTGGTGATTCCTCCCACGCTTGGCGTGCTGTACGTGCTTGGGGCCATGCTCGGCAGCGTCCTGGAGCAATGAGGGCGATCCTCCCTGCTGCCTGAGCGGGCGATGCAAATACGGCCGCTCAAGGCGGCCGTATTCCTGTCACGGGGTCAGCAGCCTGCTCAGGCTGCACGGCGCGGCACGGCCGAAGCCACTGCGCCTTCCACCTTGAATACCGCTACCGAAGTGGTCAGCGCATGCGCCTGTTCTTCCAGCGCGCGGCTCGCCGCAGTGGCTTCTTCCACCAGGGCCGCGTTCTGCTGTGTCACCTGGTCCATCTGCACCACCACCTGGTTGACCTGCTCGATACCGGCGGCCTGTTCCTTGCTGGCCGCTGCGATGTCGCTCATCAGCTGGGTGGTGCGCGAACTGGCCTGGGCGACGCGTGCGATCGCTGCTTCCGATTCAACGGTCACCGCCAGGCCACTCTTCACCTTGGCAGCGGCGTCTTCGATCAGCTCCTTGATTTCCTTGGCCGCGACGCCGGCGCGCTGCGCGAGCGTGCGTACTTCGCTGGCGACCACGGCAAAACCACGGCCCTGCTCGCCCGCGCGCGCGGCTTCCACCGCAGCGTTCAGCGCCAGGATGTTGGTCTGGAACGCGATGCCGTCGATAACGGTGGAGATTTCCGAGATGCGTGCCGAGGACTGATCGATCTCACCCATCACCGAGGCCATCTGCGCCATCGCCTGCTCGGTCTCGCGTACGGCGGCACCGGCGGCATGCGCTTCGCTGTCGGCCTGACGCGCCAGCTCGGCGTTCTGGCGCACGGTGGAGGTCAGCTCCTCCATCGACGCGGCAGCTTCCTCCAGGTTGGCCGCCTGCTGCTCCGTGCGGCGCGACAGGTCGTTGTTGCCGGCGGCCAGTTCCTGGGCCGCGTTGTTGATGCTGTCGGCAGCCACCTGGATGCCCCGCACAATGCCCGTCAGCTGCGCGGTGGTGGTATTGGCGTCGTCGCGCATGCGCGCGAACACGCCGTCGTACTCACCGTCCATGCGTGCGGTCAGGTCACCGTGCGAGATCGCGCGCAGCACGTCGGAAACATCGGCAATGCTGGCCTGCGAACTGGCCATCATGCCGTTGAGGTGTTCGACCATTGCCTTGAACTGGTACTGGAACGCAGCAGCATCGCCACGCATGCTGAAGTCGCCGGCGCGAGCCGCACGGGCCAGTTCATCGATCTGCGCGTTGATCGCCATCAGGCTCTGCTTTACCGCGGCCAGAGTGCGGGTCAGCGTGCCCTTCTCGCCCGGGTAGTCCGGCAGGTCACGGCTGAGGTCGCCGATCGCGTAACGCTGCATCACTTCGGCCATCAGCAGCTCCACCTGCACGTGCGATTCGACCAGGCTGTTGGTGGCCTGCACCATGCGGCCGAAATCACCGGGGAAGGCACTGTCGTCCATGCGATAGCGGATCGCACCCGCTTCGTGCTGCTCAGCCATCTGCAGCTGCGCGCCGATCGCCGCCTGCACGCTCTGCCGCACGCTGGCCATGGCCTCGCCCAGCTGGGTCAGTTCATCCCGGCCACCGAGGCGGAACTCCTGGTCCAGCTGGCCCTTGGACAGCCGCTCGGCCAGGTTCACCGCGCGCGCCAGCGGGCCGGTCAGGCTGCGGCCGATCATCACCGAGGCGCCGATGCCGGCAAGCAGCGCGACGCCGCCCAGCACCAGCAGCTGCAGCAGGCTGCGTTCGCCCAGGCGGATCGCTTCGGCGGCAGCTTCACGGCTTTCCTTCTCCTCGAAGTCCACGCCATCGGACAGCGCCTTGTTCCAGCCGTTGGCCGCTTCCTGCACCGCGCCCAGGGTCAGCGCCACGGCGCCGGGATAATCGCCCTGCTCCATCAGTTCGCTGGTCTGCTTGTTGAGCGGGCGCGCAACGGCACGCTTGGCCGCGATGGTTTCCGCGATGGTCTTGCCCTGGGCATCGCTGGGCAGCGCCTGGTAGGCGGTCCAGCTGGCCTCATAGCGCTTGACCAGGTCGGCGATGCGCTTCTCGTCGCTGCCGCGGTCTTCGCCCTGACGGATCAGCATTTCGCGGCGCACGACCATCATCTGGTTGTTGGCATCGAGCATCTGCGACAGCAGGCGCACCTTGGCCACGCTGACGTCGACCACCTGCTGCATCGCGCGCTTCTGCACGACACTGGCAGTGGCGCCGGTGGCCACCACGGCGGCGACCAGCAGCAGCAACAGGCCAAAGCCCAGCCCAAGACGCCAGGCAACCCTGACGTTCCTCAAGTAGTTCATGGGGGTATCCAATGCGGGGGGATGTGGCCTTATCGGCGGCCTCATGCTGGGTCTTGACCCGTAAATTCTGAACGCTTCGGGCGCGGTTCACGTTTGCATCGCCATTGCCAGCAACGAATGCGCAGCATCTCCGTAGGCGGTCTGATCCACGCGGTTGTTGCCGTTATGCTGGGCCACCGCTGATCTGCAAGATGCCAGACCTCGGCCACCCTCGCCATCGTACAAGGACGACCATGAGGCATTATCTCAGTGCACTTCCGCTCCTGCTTGCCTGCATGACAAGCCCACAGTCCGCGCACGCCCAGGACGCATACACCGGAAGCAACTTCAAGTTTCTCTACGCGTACAACATCATCGGCAATGCTGACCCCGCAGTCCGCTCCCAGCTGACCGAGCTGCACAATGCCGGCGCGAATGTGATTCCCGTGACAGGATGGAATACGGGTGAACTCAGCTCCCGTTTGCAGGCGCTGCGGCAGGACCCGCTGTTATCCAGATTCAAAGTGCTGCTCCAGTTCAACGGACCCGTTCACGACGCCTGGTACGCAGATCCCGGCAGTGCCTGCTCTCCTGGCAACGAGCGTCTACCACACTGGCTTCAACAGGAGCTTGACGCTGTTGCTGCACTTGCCCTGCAGAACTCAGACATCGTAGTTGGTTACTACACTTTTGACGAACCAGCTCTGCCACAGACACCACAGAACCTTGGTATCTGCAAGCGCTTCCAGGAACTGGTCTACGAAAGGCTTCGGCAAGCGGATCCCGATGCATCCGCGCGCCCGGTGATCATCGCCAATCTGATGGGCACGTTGAGCGATGTCCAGATCCAGTACGCAATGAGCCCACACGCACAGGATGTCGTCTTCGTTGACCAGTATCAGAACACCGTCAACGAACAGGTCGCTCAGTACCAGAAATGGAAACGGCACGGATTGCTGGGAGGTGGAATGGTTCCGGTCCTTCCTGCTTTCAACTACACCAGCTGCAATGACCCCGGACTGCGCACCAGCTTCCGGGTGAAACTCGAAGCTTCATTGCAAGCCGTGTATGGAGCGGACCGCCCTCGCAACCTAGGCAGCGCCTACTTTGCGTTCTGGCCGGGTGCACGCCCTGATTTTCAGTTCGACGGGCAGAACTGCCCTGCCATCTTCAACTCAATGATCGATGACCTCACGCATCAACCGGACCTTCAGGTCACGCGGATCGACACGATTCCAAGCCAGTTCCGGGCAGGGGAGCCAGTCCGTTTCCGGGCAACCATCCGAAATGCCGGCAATGCTCCGTCTCCCATGAATCACCACAGTGTCCTCGTCCATGAGGAGGGACAGTGTTTCGAGGGAGGATGCCAATGGGGAATCTTGACCATCAGTCTGGCCCCTGGTCAACAGGCCACCATAGATCTGAACCAGGGACCCAGCTGGACACCTTCGGCAGGGCTGCATGCGATGACCGTGTTCGCTGATGACGCGGACCGCATCAAGGAACTCGACGAACACAACAACGAGTTGACCCGGGAAATCATGGTGGGGGATCTGCCCGATCTGCAGCCATACCTGATCGAAACGATTCCAGCCAGTTTCAAGCCAGGCGATGCAGTGACATTCCGCACGGCAGTAACCAACCGCGGATCAATGCCCGCACCTGCGGGTTGGCTCGGAGCGGTCTATCTGGTAAACGGCGCGTGCCCAGCCAGTGGCTGCCCCTGGAGTGGCCTGACAACGGCCTTGGCGCCGGGCGAATCCGTATGGTTGAGCCCCGCAGGCCCCGTTTGGCCAGCTGCGGGCGGCCAGCAACAGATCACCTCCATTGTTGACGACCAAGGGCTGATCCAGGAGTCGAATGAGGGCAACAACCAGCTGGCTCGAATCATCCAGGTCTCGGACAAGCCAGACCTTCGGATCACCAGCGCCCATTCACAGCCGCTCCGTCCGAAATCCGGCGATGCAACCTCGTTCACCGCAACCATCGAGAATGTCGGCTCGGTCGCCGCCAGCGCGCCTTGGATTGGGCTGATGGCCATGAAGAATGGGCAGTGTTTCATTGAAGGTTGCGTATGGGGCGGCCTCCAGAACTACACCCTGGCACCCGGCGCCAGCGTCAATGTCAGGACTTACAACGACGTCTGGCGCCCGACCCCAGGGGTGCACTCCATCCAGCTGCTGGTTGACGATCAGAACACCGTGAGCGAGTCACGGGAGGACAACAACAGCATCGACATCATGGTTACTGTGGATTGAACATCAGGGCAGGCGGCGACGGATCCGTGGTCGCCTGCCCTCGTTGCTTTCCATGTGCAGACGCGGCCCCGCAAGGGATGGTCACGTTGGCACCACTCATCCCGGCGTCAGATTCTTTTCACATCAGTCCTGCATTGCGCACAGGCATGGTAGTTCCGTGAATGCCGGAGATGCCCATGCGTGTACCCCATCCTGTACTGTTCGTCCTGTCGCTACTGATATCACCCGCCTTCGCGCAGTCCCCTGCGCCCAACCTGCCCGCCCCCATTGCCGAGAAGGCCGACCCGGACACCGCAGTGCGCTCCGCACTGCATGCCCAAGTGCTGCTGGATCGCGCGAATTTCTCGCCTGGCCAGATCGATGGCGAAGTGGGCAGCAACCAGCGACGCGCGGTGGCGGGCTTCCAGGCCGCGCATGGGCTGACCGTGACGGGTGAGCTGGACGACGCCACCTGGAAGGCTCTGCAGGCTGATACGGTGGGGCCGCTGGCCAGCTACACGCTGACTGCCGAGGATGTCGCCGGCCCGTTCCAGCCCATACCGAAAGGACCTGCCGCACAGGCCAAACTGAAATCGCTGGGTTTCAGCAGTGTGGAAGAAGCCCTGGGCGAGCGCTTCCACGCCTCGCCGGAGTTGCTGAAGGTGCTCAATCCCGGCGTGGATCTGACCAAGGCTGGCAGCCGCATCCAAGTGCCCAACATCGCACCAGCGGCATTGCCGAAGGCGGCGAAGATCGTGGTCGACAAATCCGACTCCACCCTGCAGTTGCTGGATGCGCAGGGCAAGCTGATCGCGCAGGTGCCGGTGTCGTCGGGCAGCCAGCACGACCCGTTGCCGATCGGCGAATGGAAGATCCTGGGCGTGTATCGCGACCCGCCGTTCCACTACAACCCGAAGTTGTTCTGGGATGCGCGCAAGGGCGAAAAGAAGGCGACGCTGCCGCCGGGCCCGAACAATCCGGTCGGCCGGGTCTGGATCGACCTGTCCAAGCCGCACTACGGCCTGCATGGCACACCCGAACCCAGCCACGTGGGCAAGACCGAATCGCATGGCTGCGTACGCATGACCAACTGGGATGCGGTGCGTGTGGCCGACGCAGTGGATACTTCGGTGCCCGTGGTGATGCAGGAGTAAGCCCATGCGTCTTTCGCAGCTGATCGTATTGGGCGTACTGCTGGGACTGGGGGCAGGTTGGTGGCTGCGTCGCGATGGGAGTGAGCCGGTAGCCGCCTCGCTGCCGGCAGCGCCATCGGCGGTGTCCGCCGCGCCGGTGGTCGAACCAGCGCCACGCGCAACGGCCCCACCCGCCACCACCGCGCCGCCGGCCGCGCAGGCTGCGGATGCACCGTCCGGCCTGCTGCTGCCGGTGCAGGGCATCCTGGCCTCGCAGCTGCGCGATACCTTCACCGATGCACGCAGCGAAGGCCGCGTACACGATGCCATCGACATCATGGCCGATGCAGGTACTCCCGTACTCGCGGTGGCTGATGGCACGGTGGAAAAACTGTTCGACAGCGAACGCGGCGGACTGACGATCTACCAGTTCGAGCCCAGCGGACGCTGGTGCTACTACTACGCGCACCTGCAGCGCTATGCCGATGGCCTGGCCGAGAAACAGGCGATCAAGCGCGGGGATGTGATCGGCTACGTCGGCAGCACCGGCAATGCCAGCGCCGAGGCCCCGCACCTGCACTTCGAAGTGCATGTCTTGGGGCCGGAGAAGCAGTGGTGGAAGGGAGAGTCGATCAATCCCTATCCCTTGCTGAAGTCGGCGGCACCGATGCCCGGCGCTGCTGGCGCCGCAACGCCACAGTGAAGACAGTCAACGCAGCCCCCGGAATCAGCAGGAACAGCGCCGCCATCTTCCAGAAAAAGAACGGCCACAGCCAGAGGTAGTCCAGGTCGGTCAGCTTCAGCAGACCCAGCGGCGGCTGCAGCTCGATGTCTGCAGTGCGTCCCGCCAGCGCCGGATCCACCTCCAGCACGGTTACCCGCAGCCATGAGCGGCCGCGTGGCAATGCGTCGCCGCGACCGTAACCAAAGTAGGAGGCCATGAGGCCGCTGGACTCAACCGATACCAGCGCGCGGTCGATGCCCTGCCCGGCCACTCCCCAACGCTCCCCTGCGCGGAAGTCTCCATGTTCGGTGGGAGTCTCGATGCTCAGCAGCACTTCAGGGTCAGCCTCTGTACCGTCCGCGGCATAACGCAGGTGCAGCCGCAGTTGATCATCGATGAGGCGGTAGACCGTCACCTCGGCCGTCGCACCCGGGCTCAGCAGCAGAGGCAGGGTCTGGGTACGCGAGGCCAGGCAGTTGGCGATGGCGCCAAGCGCCAGAACCAGGCCGGCCATGCACCACAGGCTCCACAACACCCACAGGGTGACCCGCACTACCGTCCCGCCTTTCACGTTGACATCCTGGTCATCGCGTCGCTTCCCCGCTGGCCTGGCCACACAGTAACGAAAAAGCCCCGCGTGCGCGGGGCTTTTCCTGTCACCAACGCCGGGCATGGCCCGGCGCCACCTCAGGCGAACGGATCCTGCAGGACCATGGTGTGGTCGCGGTCCGGGCCGGTGGAGACGATGCTGATCGGGCAGCCGGCCAGCTCTTCCAGCGAACGCAGGTAGGCGCGTGCGGCCGGCGGCAGGTCGTCCCACTGGGTGATGCCGTGGGTGTTCTCGCTCCAGCCCGGGAACTCCAGGTACACCGGGGTGCATTCTTCCCAGCCCTGCGCGTCCAGCGGCGCGTACTCGGTGCGCTTGCCGTTGTATTCGTAGGCGATGCAGACCTTCAGCTTTTCCATGCCATCGAGCACGTCCAGCTTGGTGATGCACAGGCCGCTGATGCCGTTGATGGCCACGGCGCGCTTCAGCGCGACGATGTCCATCCAGCCACAACGACGCGGACGGCCGGTCGACGCACCGTACTCGGCGCCGCGGTCACGAATGCCCTGGCCGACTTCGTCGTCCAGCTCGGTCGGGAACGGGCCACCGCCTACGCGGGTGGCGTAGGCCTTGGCGATGCCCAGCACGTAGTCGATCGAATCAGCGCCGACGCCGGAACCGGCCAGCGCACCACCGACGGTGGTGTTGGAGCTGGTGACGTACGGGTAGGTGCCGTGGTCGATGTCCAGCAGCGCACCCTGCGCACCTTCGAACAGCACGCGCTTACCCTGCTTGCGCAGGTCGTGCAGGATGCCGGCCACGTCGGACTTCATCGGCTGCACGTATTCGCCGAAGGCCAGTGCTTCGTCGAAGGTCTTCTGGAAGTCGACCGCATCGGTGTTCAGATACTTGGTCAGCACGAAGTTGTGGTAATCCAGCGCGGTGCGCAGCAGTTCTTCCAGCTGCTTCGGGTAGTGCAGGTCGGCGATGCGGATGCCGCGACGCGCCACCTTGTCTTCGTAGGCCGGGCCGATGCCGCGGCCGGTGGTGCCGATCGCCTTGCCGCCGGCTGCGCGCTCGCGCGCCTGGTCCAGGGCGATGTGGTACGGCATGATCAGCGGCGCGGCCGGGGAGATCTTCAGGCGCGAACGCACTTCCACGCCGGAGGCTTCCAGCTCGGCGATTTCCTTCTGCAGCGCGGCCGGCGAGATCACCACGCCGTTGCCGATCAGGCACAGCGCATCGTCACGCAGGATGCCCGACGGGATCAGGTGCAGGACGGTCTTCTTACCGTTGATGACCAGGGTGTGGCCGGCATTGTGGCCGCCCTGGAAGCGCACGACGGCGCCGATTTCCTCAGTGAGCAGATCGACGATCTTGCCCTTGCCTTCATCGCCCCACTGGGCACCCAACACTACGACAGACTGACCCATGACGGGCTCCTCGGTTTGTTGCGGCCATCGGGGCCGCGGACGGGTAAACCGTGGCGGGGCTGGCCAGCACCTGGAGGGCGGCTCCAAACGGGGAGCGGCCGGCGATGGAGGGCCCAGACACGGAAAAAGCCGAACGGGGAGGCCCGTCCGGCTTTTGTGCATTATCCGGGTTTCCGGGGTCCGCTGCCACCTTTCCGACGGACGGCTTCACCGGCCGGTCAGCCGCCCCGCCCGGTCGTGCCGGCCGCTGGCCGGCAATGCCAACCAAGGTTGGCATCTACCAGAGCCTGGCCACGCAGGTGCAGGCCGGTCAGCCGCCCCGCCCGGTCGTGCCGGCCGCTGGCCGGCAATGCCAACCAAGGTTGGCATCTACCAGGGCCAGGCCACGCAGGTGCAGGTCGGTCAGCCGTCCCACCCGGTCGTGCCGGCCGCTGGCCGGCAATGCCAACCAAGGTTGGCAGCTACCAAGGCCAGGCCACGCACGTAGTCGCAGGCGGCCGCGCCGGGGCGTCTAGTGCCGCACCCACCACAACAGGCTCAGGCCGGCCAGCAGCACCAGTCCGCCGAAGCTGCGCAGGGCCGGGCTGGGCAGGTCCAGCAGGCGTTCGGCCATGCGCTTCCAGGCGAACGGCGCGACGAACAGGAACAGGCCTTCCAGCACCGCGACCAGGCAGACGGCGGCGAACAGATCTTTCATCGGAACTCCGGAAAAAGCACGGGGCCCGGCAGTTGGCCGGGCCCCGTGGGGTAATGCCCTGCGACCTCAGCGGTCGTTCTTCAGGTACTGCAGGAACGGGTCGTTCTTGTCGAGCACGATCACGCCGTTGCCGTCGGTCATGGAGCCGCGGTACGCCTCCAGGCTACGGTAGAACGCGTAGAACGACGGATCAGCCGAACCGGCCTTGCCGTAGATGCGGGTGGCTTCCGCATCACCTTCACCGCGCAGGCGCTGTGCATCGCGCTCGGCCTCGGCGATCAGCACGGTGCTGTCACGGTCGGCCTGGGCGCGGATGGTCAGCGACTGTTCCTCGCCTTCCGCGCGCAGCTTGGCGGCTTCCTGCTTGCGCTGGGCGCGCATGCGCTCGTACACGTCGTTGATCACCTGGCTGTCGGTGGGCAGGTCCACCTGCTTGATGCGCAGGTCGATCATCTGCATGCCAAGGCCGGCCACGGCCTCGTTGATTCCCTTCAACTGCTCGGCGATCAGCTCACTGCGGTCGCCGGACACCAGCTGCTGCAGGGTGCGCGAGTTGATCTGGTTGCGCAGCGAATCGGTGATGATCGGCGCCAGGCGGGCGTTGGCCACGCGCGGGTCGCCGCCGGTGGCACGGAAGTAGTCACCCACGTTGGAGATGTAGCCGATGGCGAAGAAGTCGACGCTGACGTCCTTCTGCTCGGCGGTGAAGTAGCGCGCCGGCGCGGTGTCGAGCACCTGGAAGCGGCGGTCGAAGACCTTCACCGTTTCCACCACCGGCACCTTGAAGTGCAGGCCTGGCTTGATGTCCGACCGCACCACCTTGCCCAGGTTCAGCACCATGGCGGTCTGGTCCTCACGGACCACATACACCGAGCCGAGCAGGCCCAGCACCACCGCCACGATCACGGCGATCCAGATAGGACTCTTCATCGGCTGCCCTCCTCACGGCCGCTCGGTCGCCCGGTCGGGCGGCCCACCGGCCGGCCCGGATCACGGGAAGCTTCCACCGCTGCGCCCGGCAGCGACGGCATGACCACGTCCGGGTTTGCCACTGCGGCCGGGGCCGACGTGGTGGGACGGGTGTCGCCGGTCATCGGCACGTAGATCAGCTGGCGGCCATCGCCGCCGATCACCTTGCGGTTCTCGCTCAGCACCTGCTGCACGGTCTCCAGCCACAGGCGCTTGCGGGTCACTTCCGGCGCGTCCTTGTACTGGGCCTGCAACAGGCTGAAGCGCTGCGCGTCACCCTCGGCCTTGGACACCACTGCCTGCTTGTAGCCTTCGGCGGTGGTACGGGCGCGCGAGGCCTGGCCTCGGGCTTCCGGCACGACCTTGGCGGCGTAGGCCTGGGCTTCGTTGATCAGGCGTTCCTTGACCTGCTGGGCACCATTGACCTCGTCGAAGGCCGGCTTCACTTCCTCCGGCGGACGGGCGTCCTGCAGGGTCAGGCCGGTCACGGTCAGGCCGGTCTTGAACGCCTTCAGCAGCGCCTGCAGGCGCTCCTCGGCGGCCACGGCCAGCGGGCCACGGTTGTTCAGCACGGCATTGAGGTCGGCGCGGCCGACTTCCTCGCGCACCGCGCTCTGCGCCGACTGCTCCAGCACCTGGTTGGCATCGACCGTGCCGAACAGGTACTGCTGCGGATCGTCGATGCGGTACTGGACGTTCAGCGAGACGTTGACGATGTTCTCGTCACGGGTCAGGACCGGCACCTGGATCGAGAAGGTCTTGATCTCGGTGGCGTTGACCTTGGTGACCGACTCGATCGGCCACGGCAGCTTGAAGTTCGGGCCGGGCTGCAGGATGCGCGAGAACTGGCCGAAGCGCAGGACCACGCCACGCTGCTGCTCACCGATCAGCTGGAAGCTGGAGAACAGCACCAGCAGCACCACGGCCGCCACCACCCAACGCACGATGCCGCCGTCGAACAGGTCCTTCAGCGGCCCGGGCAGTCCGCCCCAGCCACCACCATTGCCACCGCCGCGCGACCCGAACGGCCCGCGTCGATTGTCCTCGGGGCCTTGTCCGCCCTTGTTGCCGCCGGGTGTATTCCAGGCCATGCACGCTCCATCAAGATGTGGGCTGCGGCGCGGGCCCTTCCCGCGGCGCCAGCCGTGAAACCATTACCGATCATACAAGATGGGGCGGATCGGCAGGATCGAAAGGGCGACGACGGGGTAAGGTGGCGTTTTCCTCGAAGTCAGGCAACGCCGATGGCCCCCACCACCCCGTTCACCGCCTTCCGCATCGAAAACGACGACGCCGGCTATCGAAGCGGCCTGACCCGGCTCGGTGTCGACGACCTCAACCCCGGGCAGGTGCTGATCCGCGCCCACTGGTCCTCGGTCAACTACAAGGATGCCCTGGCCGGCACCGGCAAGGGGAAGATCCTGCGCCGCTTCCCGCTGGTCGGCGGCATCGACGTGGCCGGCACCGTGGTCGCCAGCACCGACCCGGCCTGGCGTGAAGGCGACGCGGTGCTGGCCACCGGCTGCGGCCTCAGCGAGACCCGTGACGGCGGCTACAGCCAGTATGTGCGGCTGGAGTCGCGTGCGGTGATTGCACAGCCGGCCGGGCTGAGCCCGCGCGAGGCGATGGTGCTGGGCACCGCCGGCTTCACGGCGGCGCTGGCGCTGCTGCGCATGCAGGACAACCGCCAGCCCCCGGAGCTCGGCCCGCTGGCGGTCACCGGCGCCAGCGGCGGCGTCGGTGCGCTGGCGCTGTCGATCTTCAGCCGTGCCGGCTACACCGTGCACGCGGTCAGTGGCAAGCCGGACCAGACCGACTTCCTGCGCGACATCGGTGCCAGCGAGGTGCTGCCGCGCGAGGCGCTGGCCGACACCGGCCCGCTGCAGTCGGCGCGCTTCGGCGGGGGCCTGGACAATGCCGGCGGCGCCATGCTCGCCAGCCTGCTGGCGCAGACCGTGCCCTACGGCAGCGTGGTCAGCGCCGGCCTGGCGGCCAGCCCGACGCTGGACATGACGGTGATGCCCTTCATCCTGCGCGGTGTGTCGCTGCTCGGCGTGTCTTCGGCCAATGCGCCGCGCCGGCTGCGCGAAGAGGTGTGGTCGCGCCTGGGCGGTGAGTGGAAGCCGCAGCACCTGGACCGCATCTGCACCGCCGAGGTCGGCCTTGATGGCCTCCGGGCAGTGTTCGAGCGGATGCTGGCGGGTGGATCGCTGGGCCGCACGGTGGTGCGGATCGACTGAACGTCGCAGGCAGGCGACGGACGGCAGGTGCCCCCCTCCCGCCGGTAATGAGCCCGCACTACACTGCGGGCATTACATGGGGAACAACATGGCACGCATTCTGATCGTCGACGACTCACCGTCGCAGCTGTTGGGGATACAGCGCATCGTCGAGAAGCTCGGGCACCAGATCCTGACCGCCACCGATGGCGCCGCCGGGGTCGAAACCGCCAGGGCCGAGCTGCCCGACCTGGTCCTGATGGACGTGGTGATGCCCAATCTCAACGGCTTCCAGGCCACCCGTACCCTCGCCCGCGACGAGGCGACCCGGCATATCCCGGTGATCCTGGTGACCACCAAGGACCAGGACACCGATCGCATGTGGGGCATGCGCCAGGGCGCCAAGGCCTACATCACCAAGCCGTTCTCGGAAGACGAGCTGTCCGAGGTGCTGGAGCGGGTGTTCGCCGGCCAGGGCTGAGACGCGCGTGGTCGTGCCGGCCGCTGGCCGGCAACCACGCGTCACCGTCCCAGGTCATGAAATTGCCGGCCAGCGGCCGGCACGACCGCAAGGCGTGCTCAGATCGACTCGCCGAAGGCCTTGGCCAGATTGCGGTAGGCCTTCTTCTGCGCCTCGTCGGTCGCGGCCGGGGCCACGATCTCGATTTCAACGATCTGGTCGCCGTCCGGGCTGCCCGGCAGGCCGCGGCCACGCAGGCGCAGTTTGCGGCCGGCATCGGAGTCGGCGGGGATCTTCAGCTCCACCGCACCGCCCAGGGTCGGCACGCTGATGCTGGTACCCAACGCGGCCTGCCAGGGCGTGACCGGCAACGTATAGAGGATGTTGCGGCCGTCGACCTCGAACTGCGGATGCGCGGCGTACTCCACTTCCAGCAGCAGGTTGCCGCCATGGTTACCCTGCCCTGCCAGGCGGATCACCTGGCCCGGACGGATGCCCTTGGGCACGCGCACGTCCAGCTGCTTGCCGTTGACGGTGATGCGCAGGCTGTCGCCGCTGTAGGCCGCTTCAAGCGGGACCGACAACTTGGCGCGGGTGTCGCGGTTGGGTGCGTGGCCCTGGTTGCTGAAGCCCGGGCCCGGACCGGCACCGCCACGCTGGCGCGCGAACAGGCTTTCGAAGAAGTCGCTGAAGCCGCCGTTGGGGCCACCACCGCCGAATACTTCCTCGAAATTGAAACCGCCGGCGCCGCCGTAGTTCGGCGGCACGTTGAACTCCTCGCCCGGGCGATAGCCCTGCGCGCGCAGCTGGTCGTAGGCTGCGCGCTTTTCCGGATCGCGCAGCGCCTCGTAGGCCTCGTTGACCGCCTTGAACTTGTCTTCGGCCCCGGCCTCCTTGCTGACGTCCGGGTGGTACTTGCGTGCCAACCGGCGGTAGGCGGTCTTGATCTCCGCCTCGCCCGCGCTCGGTTCCACCCCCAGGGTGGCGTAGTAATCCTTGAATTCCATCCAGCTACCTCGATCTGCTTCGGCCGCGCCGGTGGCGCCGCCCCGGGTTCATTCTACGCGCCGGCGATGCTACGCCGCCCCTCGTGCGGCCCCGGTGAGGCCGACTGATCCTGCGCAATGCCGCTGCCATCCCGATGCCCCAGGCTGTGGCTGGAAGCCCCCGCCGCAACCCTGAAGATGGGGCCTGCACACGGGTTTTCCAATGTCTTGACGCCCCTGTCCCATCCGGCCCACTAGCCTGCCCCAGCAAGGAGTTCCCCATGACCATCCATGTCGGCGACCGCATTCCGGAAGTGACCCTCAAGCGCATCCGCGAGGGCATCGAAACGCTTGATACGCATTCGCTGTTCGACGCCCGCAAGGTCGTCCTGTTTGCGGTGCCCGGCGCGTTCACGCCCACCTGCTCGGCCCGCCACCTGCCCGGCTACGTCGAAAAATTCGAGGCCTTCCGCCAGCGCGGCATCGATGTCTACTGCATGGCGGTCAACGACCCGTTCGTGATGAAAGCCTGGGCCGCCGACCAGAAGGTGCCCGACGGCCTGCTGATGCTGTCCGACGGCAATGCCGAGCTGACCCGCGCGCTCGGCCTGGAGCTGGATGCCAGCGCCTCGGGCATGGGCATGCGCTCGCGCCGCTTCGCGCTGTACGTGGTCGATGGCGTGGTGCGTGCGGCCTGGATCGAGCAGCCGGGCCAGTTCGAGGTGTCTTCCGCCGAGTACGTGCTGGAGCACCTGCCTACCTGATTCCCCACCGCAGAAGGAAACGGCCAGCAATGTCCAGCAAGCCAGCCAAAGCCAGCAAGCCCGCCGCCGGGATTCCCGGCATCAGTGACCGTCAGACCCTGCGCGAGCGTGCCCGGCACAACATCGAAGACGGCGCGATCACCGACAGCTACAGCGCCGACCGCAAGGTGGTGATCAAGCTGCTCAACGATGCCCTCGCCACCGAGTACGTGTGCGTGCTGCGCTACTACCGGCACTATTTCATGGCCAAGGGCATGCTGGCCGACGCGGTCAAGGCCGAGTTCCTCGAGCATGCGCAGCAGGAACAGGCGCACGCCGGCAAGCTGGCCGAGCGCATCGTCCAGCTTGGCGGCGAGCCGGACCTGAACCCGGATACGCTGACCACGCGCTCGCATGCCGAATACAAGGAAGGCAGCGACCTGCGCGACATGGTGCGCGAGAACCTGGTGGCTGAACGGATCGCCATCGACAGCTACCGCGAGATGATCAACTTCATCGGCGACCGCGATACCACCACCAAGCGCATCCTTGAAGAGATCCTGGCGCAGGAGGAAGAACACGCCGACGAGTTCGCCGATCTGCTGGACGGGTGGATCGGGGAATAGCGGCCCCGCAAACGCCTTGGTAGATGCCCACCTTGGTGGGCGCATTTATCGCGTGCCAACCAAGGTTGGCACCTACCAGAGCATGGATGCGTCGGGTAGACGGGCCATTCCCAGCACCTATCGCAGGACGTTGAACCGCACCTGCGTCCACGCGCCGTCGGCTGCCAGCGCGGTCAGGGTGTGTGCGCCCGGATCGGCGAACTCGCGCTGCATCAGCTGCGCGCCGTGGGTCTGTGCAATCCAGCGTCCATCCAGCAGCCAGTCCACCGCCTGCTCGCTGCCCAGCGCGCGCAGCTGCAGGCGCACGCCGTGCTCGGAATTCGGCGCGCGCGCCAGCGTGGCGCCGTCATTGAGCCCGTCCACGTGCAGCGCGACGCTGGCCTCACGCCCGTCGTCGCGGCAGTCCGGCGACAGCGCCGGCAGCTGCGAAGCCTCGCGCGTGGCCTTCGGCAGCCACGGCGACAACAACGCCGGCCAACGCGCGATCTCCCGCGCGACTTCCTGATGCGGCAAACGGCAATCAGCGGATACACGCAGACCGGTCCGCGCGTCGGCCAGGTAACGCTGCCGCCCCGGCTGCCAGCGCCGCGCCTCGCGCTCGGGGAAGGTCGGCGGTGCCGCACCGTCCAGCAGATAGGCCGACATCCGCCGCTGGCACAGCGCCGCTGGCAGGCCCTCGGCACGTTCGCCGGTGGGCCAGCAGACGTCCTCCTGGCTGACACTGGCCGGCATCGGTGCAGCAGCTGAATCACCGCGCTGGCGCGGCAGGCTGTCCACCACCTCGAACATCAGCGGCAGCGCGGTCACCGCGCCGTACTGGCCCGGTAGCGGTGTGCCGTCCGGCCGACCCACCCACACGCCCACGGTGTAGTGGCGGGTGCTGCCGATCGCCCACGCATCGCGGTACCCGTAACTGGTGCCGGTCTTCCACGCCACGCGCGGGCGGCCACCGACATCGAACGTCCCGACGCTATACCCCGGCCGCGGATTCGATTCCAGCATCTCGCGCACGATCCAGCTGGCGCCCGGCGAGGCCAGGCGACGCTCGATCATCGGTTCGTCATCGGTGTAGCGCACGCGCCCGGCGATGCCGTTGCGGTTGAGCGCTGCGAACGCACCGACCAGATCTTCCAGCCGCGCACCGGTGCCGCCCAGGATCAGCGACAGATTGGGTGTACTGCCCGGCGGGAAGCGCAGCTGGATGCCGGAGTGCGACAGGCGTGCGGCGAAGCGCGCCGGACCGACCCGCTGCAGCAGGTCCACCGAGGGCACGTTGAGTGACAGCCGCAGCGCGCTGGAGGCACCAATCGGCCCATTGAAAGCCATGTCGAAGTTGCCGGGGCGGTAGCTGCCGAAACTCTGCGGCGCATCGACCAGCAGGCTTTCCGAATGGATCAGGCCATCGTCCAGCGCCATGGCATACAGGAACGGTTTGAGCGTGGAGCCCGGCGACCGCCAGGCCTGCACCATGTCCACGTGGCCCAGCCGCTGCCGGTCACCGAACGCCAGCGTGCCGACATAGGCACGCGCCTGCAGGGTCTGGTTGTCGACTACCAGCAGGGCGGCCGAGGTGCGTTCCGGCAGCGTCGAGAAATAGCTGGCCACGCGTTCTTCCAGCGTGCGCTGCAGGCCGATGTCGATGCTGCTCTGGATGCGTGCCTGGCCCGGATGCGCCGAGTGCAGGCGCTGCGCCAGCAGCGCGGCGTGCAGCGGCGGGCGCAGCGAGCGCGCCACCACGTTCTCGATGCGCGCGTCTTCCACTTCGTCCGCCGTCCACACGCCCAGCTCGTTCATGCGGGACAGCACCTTGTCGCGCGCCTTCTGCGCCGCTTCCGGATGACGGTCCGGGCGCAGCCGGCTCGGCGCCTGCGGCAGCACCGCCAGCAACGCGGCCTCGGCATGCGACAGCTGCGCCGCCGGCTTGCCCAGGTAGGCCCAGCTGGCCGCTTCCACCCCCTCGATGGTGCCGCCATAGGGCGCGCGCTCCAGATACAGGGCCAGGATCTGCTGCTTGCTCAGGTGCACTTCCAGCTGCACCGCGCGCAGCATCTGCTTGAGCTTGCCCCACGGCGTGCGCGTATGCGGATCGAGGATGCGGGCGACCTGCATGGTCAGGGTCGAGCCACCGGAAACGATGCGGCCGCCACGCAGCAGCTGGCCGCTGGCACGCAGGATCGCCAGCGGGTTGATGCCCGGATGCCGCCAGAACCAGCGGTCTTCGTAGGTCAGCAACGCCTGCAGGTACAGCGGCGAGACGCTGTTGATCGAAGCCGGGTAGCGCCACACACCCTCGGCGTCGGCGAATGCACGCAGCGGCGTGCCGTCGGCAGCCACCACCAGGGTGCTGGTATCACGCTGCTTCGGCAGCGGTGGCGGGAAGGCGAAATCCAGCACCAGCAGCAGCGCCAGCGTGGCGGCCGTGCCCCAGCGCAGCCAGGGCCACAGCGGCTGCAGCCGGCGGCGCAGGGCCGCCAGCCGGATCGACATCGTGTTGTTCATTGCAGGTTGCCGGCAGGACGGGCCGCGCCGTCGCAGCCCGTCCGCGCGGTCACGGCTGTACCACCGTGATCGTGGTCGGGTTGCTGCGGCCGACGCCGCGCAGCTGCGGCCGGTACATGTCCTCCACCAGCGGCGGCGGCACCGAGTAGGTTCCCGGCGTCACCGCGCGCACCAGGTAGAACACGTTGGCCTTGCTGCCACGCGAGAGCTTCAGCGCGGCCACGTAGCGGTCATCGCGGAACTCCTCGTGCTTGGTGTCGGCGGCCTCACCACGGTCGCTGATGGTGATGCCATCGACCACCACGTCGGCCCACTGCTTGGCATCGCCCAGGTTGAAGTTCTCGATCTCCAGGCCCGCCGGCAGCAGGTCGGTCAGCAGTGCATCGGGCATCGTGGTGTCAGCGGTGACGGTGACGCGCACGATCAGTGCTTCGCCTTCCTTCAGCGGGCGCGGCGACCACGGCTTGCCATCGGTGCCGTAGTAACTGCGCTCGACGCCCAGCACGCTGTTGTCCGGTGCCGGTGCGCTGCGCGGGATGCCGGCCACATCAATGCTGGCGAACATCGGCGGCTGCCCCTGCGGGGTGAAGCGCACGCCGCTGGCCAGCTCACTGGCGCTGAAGTTGCGGCCGAACAGCTTGCGCTCGCCGATGGCTTCGGTGTTGCCACCGATCACCAGCTCACCGGCCACCAGCGCCTTCTGGTTGGCGGCCAGCGCCTTGCCGAGACGTGCAATCGCCACCTGTTCCTGCGTGCTCAGCCACATCCAGCCGGCGTTGCGGCGCGCATCCAGGCCACGGCCGAGATCGACCGCACGCGCATCCCAGGCCGGCTTGGCCAGCTTGTTCTCGTGGGTCAGCGCGATCATCAGCGCGTCATCACGGATCGCACTGCCGTAGTCGCCGAAGTACGACGGGCGCTCGCTGCTGGACTTGGCGAAGGCCGCCGCCAGCGCGGCCTGGCCACGCTTGGCATCACCCTGCAGCGACAGCGCCACGCCCAGGTGGACCAGCGACAGGCCACCGACCGCCTTGCTGCGCTCGTTGTCGTACAGCGTGCGCAGGGTACCCAGCGGCGCACGGTTGACCCGGGCCAGCACGTAACCCGAATACGCCTGGTTGGCGAACTTCAGCTTCTCGCGATCCTCCTGGCCATAGAACTGATTGCCGCCGGACAGCAGATCCTCGCTGAGCCGGTTGAGCGCCTTCTGCAGCACGTTGTCGGGCACGGCGAAGCCGGCGTCCTTGGCATCAAGCAGGAACTCGGTGATGTACGGGGTCAGCCACGGGTTCACGTAGCCGTCGTCACCCCACATCGAGAAGTTGCCATTGGCCACCTGCATCGACGCCAGGCGACCAAACGCACCTTCCATGCGCTCTCTACGGGTCTTGGCATCCAAGCCGTCGGCACCGAGCATCGACGACGTCGCCTGGTCCAGGATCAGCGCGGCGTAACCCTTGCTGGTGGTCTGCTCGGCACAGCCATACGGGTAGTTCAGCGCGCCCTGCAGTGCACTGGCGAACGGGATCGGCGGCAGCGGGCTGACCAGCAGGCGGGCATTCACCGACTCTGCCATCAGGCCATCGGTCAGGCTGTTGTCGAGGCTGACCGCGGCCAGCGGATCGAGTGTGCGCACCTGCGAACGCAGCACCTGCGGCCACGCCGCACGCACCGGCAGGTCGTAGCGGCGATCAGCCTTGAAGCCGTTGCCGTCCACCCGCACCCGCACCTTGGCCACGCTGTGGCCCTCGCGAGCCGACAACGGGAAGCTCAACGTGGTCTTGGCATCGGCATTCAACTGCACGCTGCGGCTGCCCTCACCCAGGTTCAGCGGACCCTCGCTTTCCACCTTGACGTTGAACTGCCCCGGCTTGCCGGTGAAGTTCTGCACGTCCAGGGTCACGGTGCTGCGGTCGCCCGGGGCCAGCACGCGCGGCATGCTGGCTTCGGCCAGGATCGGCGCGCGCACGATGGTTTCCACGTCACGCTTGCCGTACTGGTCATCGCTGTAGACCAGCGCCGACACGCGCAGGGTGCCGTTGAAGTCCGGCACCTTCAGGCGGATGCGGGCATTGCCCTTGGCATCGAGCTGCACCGGGCCGGAGAACAGGTCCACGGTCTGCACGCGCGCGGTCGGGCGCTTGGCCTGCGGCAGTGCCTGCAGCGCCATGTCGCCGCCGAACTTCAGCTTGCCGCTGCCACCATCGAAGCTCTCGATCACCCGGCTGTAGATGTCATAGGCATCGATACCGAGGCGACGCTGGGCGAAGAAGTGCGCGCCGGCGTCGGGCACCGGGAAACGGGTGATGTTGAGGATGCCAACGTCCACCGCCGAGACGGTCACGTGCGCGGCCCTGCCGGCCAGCTGCGGTGCGCTGACCGTTACCGGCAGGTCCTGTTCCGGCCGCATCTGCTTGGGCGCGACCAGGCCGACGGCCACGGTTCGGCCCTTGCGGTCCATCGGCACATGCACCACGCCCACGGCACGGGCCGGGGTGATCTTGCTCGGCGCACTGCCGCCGCGGAACACCAGCGCGGTGATGTAGACGTCGTGACGTTCCCAGTCGGCGGTGACGGGGATCTTGAAGGTCGAGCCCGGCTTGGCCTCGATGTCCTGCACATACAGCATGCGGTCGGTCTCGACCATCAGGATGCCCTTGCCGGCGTGCGGCGGGGTCACCGTCACTTCCAGGGTGTCACCGGCCTTGTAGCCGGTCTTGTCCAGGCCCAGCTTGACCTTGTCCGGGCGTGCATCCAGGCCACGGTTGTCATCGCCCCAGCTCCAGCCCGCACGGAACGGGTAGCGGCTGGTCAGTCCGGTGGACGGATCGAACACGTCCACCCGGTACTCGCCCCACTCCACCGGGAAATCGAAGGCAACCGCACTGCTACCGGAATCGACGGTGCGGGTTTCCTTGTTCTCGAAACGGCGGGTGAAATCGTAATCCCAGCGGTTGTCGTTGAAGGTCCAGTGGTAGTCGCGCAGTTCCCGCACCAGGGTGATCTTCAGGCCCTTGGCTGGCTGCGGTGTGCCGGCGGCATCCACGCGCATCAGTTCGAAGCGTGCGTTGCCGTTGGAATCAGCACCATCGTCGGGGTTGAACAGCGGCCGCACGCCGACCAGCGCGTTGGCCGGCCACATCACCCGCTTCAGGGTACGGGTGACCGTGCGGCCACCGGTTTCATACAGGCTGCCGGACAACACCACGGCGATCGGTGCCTTGGCCTTGGCCGCCTCTTCCGGCAACGCCACATCCTCACGCAGCTGGCCATTGGCCGGCAGCGTGGTATCGATCACGTCCTTGGCCTCGCGCGGCAGCTGCAGGGTCGGGTCACCGAAGAAATAGCCCGGCAGGCCCTCCACCGGCTTCTGCTCGGCAGCCACCGCCATGCGCGCAGTGAAGCGGTTGCCATCGGCCGGCGCGCCGTACAGATAGGCGCCGTTGGCCTGCAGGCGCAGGTCCTCGCCCGGCTTCAGCGTCTTCTGCGCGCTGTCCAGCTCCAGCTTCATGCGCTCGGGCAGGAACTCCTCGATGCGCAGGGTCATGCCCTGGATCGCTTCCTTGCTGGCCGGGTCGGTGCGGAACTCGACCTGCCAGCGCCCGGTCGGCGCCTCGGCGGGGATCACCTGCTCGAAGTTGATGTAGCCCTGGTCGCCCGGCTGCAGGCGGGTCTCGCGGAAGGTCTTGCCGTCGGGCTGCTTCAGGCGCAGGAACACCGGTTGTGCCTTGACCGGCTTGCCGTCGTTGTCGCGCAGCAGCGCGGACAGGCGCACGGTCTCGCCCGGGCGGTACAGGTCGCGGCCGGACCAGGCGTAGACGTCGAACCAGGCGTTGTCACGACCGGCCACGGCGAACTCACTCAGGTCCAGCGCCGGCTGGTTGAACGGCAGGAAGCTGGTGTCCTTGCCACTGCTGGCGACCAGCACGTGGGTGGCATCCAGGGTGTAGTTCAGCAGCGCATTGCCGTTGCCGTCGGTGCTGCCCTTCAGCACCACCTCACCCTTGGCGTCGAGCACGCGCAGGTCGATGCCCTTCAGCGGCGCACCGTCCTTGAGGCCGGCGGTGTGCACGAACAGCTTGTCCTTGTAGGCACGGGTATGCAGGCCGATGTCGCTGACCGAGAAGAACGCGGTATCGAACTCGCCCTCGTAGTCACCGGTGCGCTTGAGCAGGGCGAAGTACAGGCCCGGCTCCTGCAGTTCCTTGATGTCCTGGGTCGGCAGGTAGGTCAGCACCCGCTCGTTCTGTTTGCCACCCAGGATGAAGCGGTTGACGTAGACCGGCTCGGCCAGCTTGTTGATCGGGCTGCGCTCGTAGTCGCTGCTGAGCTCCCAGCTGCCACGGCGGCCGCCGCGCTGGTACTGGCTGAAGAAGGTCGGCAGGTCCTTCTCGCGCACGCGCAGGAACTCGACGTCGACCTCCGGCACGTTCACCGAGACCACCGGCAGGCCGCGGCTGTCCTTGGCCGGCAGCACGCTGCCCTGCGAGGCGAAACCGACCACGGGCTTCAGCTCGCCGCTGAACACCTTCTGCTTCAGTTCCTTGCCCAGCCGGCTGCCGTCGGCGGCCAGCAGGTCCGGCGAGACCACCAGGCTGAACTCCTTGCCGGCCTCGACGAACGGGTAACGCAGGGTCAGGCCGTCATCGGACAGGGTCCAGCTGCTGTCCTCGGTGCCGACCTTCTCTTCGAAGCGAACCAGTTTGTCGAAATCCTGGGTGCCGACCAGCGGGCGCGAGAACTCCAGCGCCAGCGACAGGCCGTCATTCTTCTGGTCCGGGTAGGCACGCAGCAGGGTGAATTCCTTCACCTGCTCGGCCTTGGTGGTGATGGCTTCACCACTGGCCTTGGGCAGCTGCCCGCTGTCATTGCGGCAGCCGGCCAGCCCCAGCAACAGGCCTCCTGCCAGTACGGCCGCCGCCCACCCCCACCGCTTCCGCCGTGCCGGACCGCTCATGTCGTCACTCCTTGATCGAGGCGGCCATTATAGGCAGGCCACGTCAAGGTGTTGACGCAAATCCGGCAATTGCCCCAGGCGCGGGTAGTGCCGGCCGCTGGCCGGCAGTCTCGGTAGCCGCCAACCTTGGTTGGCATTGGCCGTGCCAACCAGGGTTGGCACCTACCCAAGCGGGTCGAGCCACGTGCCCGGCAAGCAGGCGCGGTGTCAGATCCGGTGAAGCGTCCCCTACCCCGGCAGGTACAGGTCCACGTAGTCGGTCACCGGCATCGCCGCCAGCGCCACCGGATCCAGCGATGCGGCCAGGATGCGCTGCTGCTGGGTGGTCGGGAAGCGATGGGCCAGGTGCCGGCGGAACTTGTCCATCAGCAACGGGATGCCCTCCTCGCGTCGGCGCGCGTGGCCCAGCGGGTATTCCACCAGTACCTCGGGCAGCTCAGTGCCGTCGCTGAAGCGCACGCTCAGGCCGTTGGCGATGCTGCGCTTGTCCGGGTCCAGGTAGTCGGCGCTGAGCTGCGGATCCTCATGACAGGCCATCTTCGCGCGCAGTGCGTCGATGCGCGGGTCGGCGGCAACGTCGTCCTCGTAGTCCTGGGCCACCAGCCGCCCATGCAGCAGCGCGATGGCGACCATGTACTGCACGCAGTGGTCGCGGTCGGCCGGGTTGTGCAGCGGCCCCTGCTTGTCGATGATGCGGATGCAGGCTTCCTGGGTGCGGATGGCGATGTGCGCGATGTCCTCGACCCGACGCCCCATCGCACGCAGCTGCTGATGCAGCGTGATCGCCGCCTCCACCGCGGTCTGGCCATGGAACTCGGCCGGGTAGCTGATCTTGAACAGCACGTTTTCCATCACGTAGCTGCCCAGCGGTCGCTCCAGCGTCAGCGCCTTGCCCTGCATCGATACCGCTTCAAAACCCCAGGTCGGCGCGCTCAACACACTGGGATAGCCCATCTCGCCACTGGCCGCCATCAGCGCCAGGCGCACGCCACGGCTGGTCGCATCGCCGGCCGCCCAGCTCTTGCGCGAGCCGGTGTTGGGCGCGTGCCGGTAGGTGCGCAGCGCCTGGCCATCGACCCAAGCCAGCGACAGTGCATTGAGCATGCGTTCGCGATCCAAGCCGAGCAGCTGCGCAACCACCGCGGTGGTGGCCACCTTGACCAGCACCACGTGGTCCAGCCCGACCCGGTTGAAGGAATTCTGCAGGGCCAGCACGCCCTGGATCTCGTGTGCCTTGATCATCGCCAGCAGCACGTCATGCAGGGTCGGCGCTGGGCGATGCAGGGCCTGCGCGTTGCGCCCCAGCCAATCGCAGACAGACAGGATGCCGCCCAGATTGTCCGACGGGTGGCCCCATTCGGCGGCCAGCCAGGTGTCGTTGAAATCCAGCCAGCGCACCATCGCGCCCAGGTTGAAGGCGGCCTGCACCGGGTCCAGCACGTAGTGCGTACCCGGCACGCGCGCCCCGTTGACCACGCTGATACCCGGCACCAGCGGACCGAGCAGCTTGCTGCAGGCCGGGAAGGACAGCGCTTCCAGCCCGCAGCCCAGCGTGTCGAGCAGGCAGTAGTGCGCGGTCTGGAAGGCCAGGGGGGAGTCGATGCGCGCGTCGCGTACGTAATCGACGATGTCCACCAGCAGCGCATCCCACGCTGCACGCTCGTTGGATGGGGTGTGGCTGTCAGACATCGTCGATCTCCTCTTCAGAGCTCAGGCCGCGCCTCCCGGTAGTCGCCAACCTTGGTTGGCGCTGGACGTTGCCCGGGCGGTGCCAATGCCATGCCAACCAAGGTTGGCATCTACCGAAGCATGTGATGCCAGCGCCGACCGGCTGGTTATTCGGCCGGCACCCGCACCTTGCCTTCCATCAATACGCGGGCGCTGCGGCTCATGATGGCCTTGGTCACTGTCCACTGGCCGTCAACGAGGCCGGCCTGCGCGCCCACGCGCAGCGTGCCGGAAGGGTGGCCGAAGGTCACCGCTTCGCGTTCACCACCACCGGCCGCGCGATTGACCAGCGTGCCCGGAATCGCCGCCGCAGTGCCGATCGCCACGGCGGCGGTGCCCATCATCGCGTGGTGCAGCTTGCCCATCGACAACGCCCGCGCGTGCAGGTCGATGGCCGAGGCCGGAATGGCCTTGCCGCTGGAGGACACGTAGTCCTGTGCCGGCGCCACGAAGGCCACCTTCGGCGTGTGCTGGCGGGTGGCCGCATCTTCCAGGTTCCTGATCAGACCCATGCGCAAGGCGCCGTAGGCGCGGATCTTCTCGAAGCGCTCCAGCGCCCCCTTGTCCTCGTTGATCGCCGGTTGCAGCTCGATACCGGTGTAGCCCAGGTCGGCGGCGTTGAGAAAGATCGTCGGGATGCCGGCGGTAATCATGGTCACCTCGAAGCTGCCCACGCCGGGGACATCCAAGGTGTCGACCAGGTTGCCGGTCGGGAACATCGCGCCCACATCGCCGTCATCGGACGGATCGATGAACTCCAGCTGGATCTCGGCGGCCGGGAAGGTCACGCCATCCAGCTCGAAATCGCCGATCTCCTGCACTTCGCCATCGCGCATCGGCACGTGGGCGATGATGGTCTTGCCGATGTTGGCCTGCCAGATGCGCACGGTGCACAGGCCATCGCGCGGCACCCGGGCCGGATCGATCAGCCCATTGGCGATCGCGAACGGACCCACTGCCGTACTGAGGTTGCCGCAGTTGCCGCTCCAATCGACGAAGGCGGTGTCGATCGAGACCTGGCCGTACAGGTAGTCCACATCGTGGTCCGGCACCGAGGCGGTGGAGATGATCACGCACTTGCTGGTGCTGGAGGTGGCACCGCCCATGCCGTCGGTCTGCTTGCCATACGGATCGGGCGAGCCGATCACGCGCATCAGCAGCGCATCGCGCGCGGCGCCCGGCACCTGAGCGGCTTCGGGCAGGTCCTGCAGGCGGAAGAACACGCCCTTGCTGGTGCCGCCGCGCATGTAGGTGGCGGGAATACGGAGTTGCGGGAGGAAGGTCATCGTCGAATCCACGCGTTTGAATTTCAGGAAATGTCTTGCATCAGTGCGTCAAGACCACGATCAACGCACCACACACGCATGATGTCCACGCGGTCCGGTAGATCGAGGTAATAGACGAGGTAGCGTTCGAAGCCCGGAACCAGCATGGACCGCAACGGCACCGGCAGCTGTGCTGCGAGGTCGGCGTGCCGGGTGGAACCCGAGCCTGGAAACACGGCGATGCGTTGAAGCGTGGTCTCCAACTCGGCGAGAAAGCGCCGACCCAGTACCAGCCCACCCTGCCGTGCAGACCACAGCGCGGCATCGGCTGCGTCGGCTTCGGCCCTTGGCCGCCATTCAATCGCCTTCACGCTCCAACCTTTCGGTCAGTTCGCGACGCATGCGCTCGAATGTGTCGGCCGTCACCGCAACGCCTGGACCAGAAGCCTGCCCCTCGGCTATCAACTGCTTGAGCAGCTCTTCGGCCTTGCTGCGCTGGCGCTGGCGGATCAGGTCACGCACGTAGTCCGACGTACTGGAGTAGCCGCCTTCACGCACTTCCTCGTCCACGAACTGCTTGAGCGGGTCGGTCAGCGAAATGTTCATGGTGGCCATGAAACTCTCCTTTGGCAGTTTTTGCCAAGTTAGTCTGCGCCCCGCCCTGGTGTCGGACAAGCCCGCCCCCGGCCTCCGGGGGCAGGCATTCAGGCCGGTATCACGCCACCTTGGCCCCTTCCAGGAAATCCTGGGCGAAGCGCTGCAGCACGCCACCGGCTTCGTAGATCGCCACTTCCTCGTCGCTGTCCAGGCGGCAGGTCACTGGCACGATCACATCCTGGCCGTCGCGGCGGTGGATGACCAGGGTCAGGTCGGCGCGCGGGGTGCGCTCGCCGATCACGTCGAAGGTCTCGGTACCGTCGATGCCCAGGGTCAGGCGGGTGGTGCCCGGCTTGAACTCCAGCGGCAGCACGCCCATGCCGATCAGGTTGGTGCGGTGGATGCGTTCGAAGCCTTCGGCCACGATCGCTTCCACACCGGCCAGGCGCACGCCCTTGGCGGCCCAGTCACGCGAGCTGCCCTGGCCATAGTCGGCACCGGCGATGATGATCAGCGGCTGCTTGCGGTCCATGTAGGTCTCGATCGCTTCCCACATGCGCATCACCTTGCCTTCCGGCTCCACGCGCGCCAGCGAACCCTGCTTCACGCTGCCATCGTCGTTGCGCACCATTTCATTGAACAGCTTCGGGTTGGCGAAGGTGGCGCGCTGTGCGGTCAGGTGGTCACCGCGGTGGGTGGCGTAGGAATTGAAGTCCTCTTCCGGCAGGCCCATCTTCGCCAGGTATTCGCCGGCGGCACTGGACGCCAGGATCGCGTTGGACGGCGACAGGTGGTCGGTGGTGATGTTGTCCGGCAGCACCGCCAGCGCACGCATGCCCGACAGTGTGCGCTCACCGGCCAGTGCGCCCTCCCAGTACGGCGGACGGCGGATGTAGGTGCTCTGCGGGCGCCAGTCGTACAGCGGGCTGACCGCCGCGCCATGCTCCACGCGCACGTTGAACATCGGGTTGTAGACGCGGCGGAACTGCTCGGGCTTCACCGAGGCCTTCACCACCGCGTCGATCTCGGCATCGCTCGGCCAGATGTCCTTCAGGCGCACCTCGTTGCCCTCGGCATCGACGCCCAGCACGTCCTTCTCGATGTCGAAGCGCACGGTGCCGGCGATGGCATAGGCGATCACCAGCGGCGGCGACGCCAGGAAGGCCTGCTTCGCATACGGGTGGATGCGGCCATCGAAGTTGCGGTTGCCCGACAGCACGGCCGTGGCGTACAGGTCGCGATCGATGATCTCCTGCTGGATGGCCGGATCCAGCGCGCCGCTCATGCCGTTGCAGGTGGTGCAGGCGAAGGCGACGATGCCGAAGCCGAGCTTTTCCAGGTCCGGCAGCAGGCCGGATTCTTCCAGGTACAGCTGCACCGCCTTCGAGCCCGGCGCCAGCGACGACTTTACCCACGGCTTGCGCAGCAGGCCACGTTCGTTGGCCTTGCGCGCCAGCAGTGCGGCAGCGATCACGTTGCGCGGGTTGGAGGTGTTGGTGCAGCTGGTGATGGCGGCGATGATCACCGCGCCGTCGGGCATCAGGCCCTGCGCCTGCTCGGCCCTGCCCGCTGCCAGCTTGGCTTTGTCGGCGATGCCGCGCTCGGCCAGCTCGGCAGTGGCCACGCGCTTGTGCGGGTTGGACGGGCCAGCCATGTTGCGCACCACGCTGGACAAGTCGAAGCGCAGCACGCGCTCGTACTGCGCGGTGGCCAGGTCATCGGCCCACAGGCCGGTGGTGCGCGCATAGTTCTCCACCAGCGCCACCTGCGATTCCTCGCGGCCGGTCAGGCGCAGGTAATCGATGGTCTGCCCGTCGATATAGAACATCGCGGCGGTGGCGCCGTATTCGGGGCACATGTTGGAGATGGTGGCGCGGTCACCGATGGTCAGTGCCGACGCCCCCTCGCCGAAGAATTCAAGATACGCACCCACCACGCGTTCCTTGCGCAGGAACTCGGTCAGTGCCAGCACCACGTCGGTGGCGGTGATGCCCGGCTGCGGCCTGCCGGTCAGCTCGACGCCGATGATATCCGGCAGGCGCATCCACGACGCGCGGCCCAGCATCACGTTCTCCGCTTCCAGGCCGCCAACACCAATCGCGATCACGCCCAGCGCGTCGACGTGCGGGGTGTGGCTGTCGGTGCCCACGCAGGTATCCGGGAAGGCTACGCCGTCCTGCACGTAGATCACCGGCGACATCTTCTCCAGGTTGATCTGGTGCATGATGCCGTTGCCCGGCGGAATCACGTCCACGTTCTGGAACGCCTGCTTGGTCCAGTCGATGAAGTGGAAACGGTCTTCGTTGCGGCGATCCTCGATGGCGCGGTTCTTCTCGAACGCCTGCGGATCGTAGCCACCGCATTCCACCGCCAGCGAGTGATCGACGATCAACTGCACCGGCACCACCGGATTGACCTTGGCCGGGTCGCCGCCCTTGTCGGCGATCGCATCACGCAGGCCGGCCAGGTCCACCAGCGCGGTCTGGCCGAGGATGTCGTGGCACACCACGCGTGCCGGGAACCACGGGAAGTCGAGGTCGCGACGGCGCTCGATCAGCTGCTTCAGCGAATCGCCGAGCGTGGTCGGATCGCAGCGGCGCACCAGGTTCTCGGCCAGCACGCGCGAGGTGTACGGCAGGGTGGCATAGGCGCCGGGCTGGATCGCATCGACAGCGGCGCGCGCGTCGAAATAGTCCAGCGCGCTGCCGGGGAGGTTCTTGCGGTAATCGGTATTCATGGGCTGGCGGAGTGCTTGGGGCGGGCCGGATGCCGGCGGTGCGGCGGCGAAAGCACCCGGCCGGCATGCGGCCGGCCGGATGGGTACAGCAGGGGGATCAGACGCGCTTGTCGATGGCAACGAAGTCGCGGTCTTCCGGACCGATGTAATTGGCGCTCGGGCGGATGATCTTGCCGTCGATGCGCTGCTCGATGATGTGCGCGCTCCAGCCGGCGGTGCGCGCGATCACGAAAAGCGGGGTGAACATCGCGGTCGGCACGCCCATCATGTGGTAGCTGACCGCACTGAACCAGTCCAGGTTCGGGAACATCTTCTTGATGTCCCACATCACCGATTCCAGGCGCTCGGCGATGTCGTACATCTTCATGCTCGACTGTTCCTCGGACAGCTCGCGGGCCACGTCCTTGATCACCTTGTTGCGCGGATCGGAGACGGTATAGACCGGGTGGCCGAAACCGATCACCACTTCCTTGCGCTCGACGCGCGCCTTGATGTCCTCCTCGGCTTCATCCGGATTGTCATAGCGCTTCTGCACTTCGAACGCCACTTCGTTGGCGCCGCCATGCTTCGGGCCACGCAGCGCACCGATGCCACCGCAGATCGCGCTGTACATGTCGCTGCCGGTACCGGCGATGACACGGCAGGTGAAGGTCGAGGCGTTGAACTCGTGCTCGGCGTACAGAATCAGCGAGGTGTGCATCGCCTTCACCCACGAATCCTGCGGCTTTTCGCCATGCAGCAGGTGCAGGAAGTGGCCGCCGATCGAATCATCGTCGGTTTCCACATCGATGGCGCGGCCGTTGTGGCTCCAGTGGTACCAGTACAGCAGCATCGAACCGAGGCAGGCCATCAGCTTGTCGGCGATGTCGCGCGCGCCCGGGTGGTTGTGGTCGTCCTTCTCCGGTGCCACGCAGCCGAGCACGGACACGCCGGTGCGCATCACGTCCATCGGGTGCGCCGACGGCGGCAGCTCTTCCAGCGCGGCCTTCACCGCGGCGGGGATCCCACGCAGCGACTTCAGCTTGGCCTTGTACGAAACCAGCTCGGCGCGGGTCGGCAGCTTGCCGTGCACCAGCAGGTAGGCGATTTCCTCGAACTCGCTGGTGTTGGCCAGGTCCAGGATGTCATAGCCGCGGTAGTGCAGGTCGTTGCCGCTGCGGCCCACGCTGCACAGCGCGGTGTTGCCGGCCGCGGTGCCGGACAGGGCGACGGACTTCTTCGGCTTGAAGGTCGGGGTTGCGGTCGTATCGTTCATGTTTCCCTCCGAAACTTGATGGTGCAGGGTACTGCTTATTTCTTGGCGGCGAACAGCGCATCGAGCTGCTGCTCGAAGGCGTGATAGCCGATGCGGTCGTAGAGTTCCTCGCGGGTCTGCATGGTTTCCACCACGTTGCGCTGGTGGCCATCGCGGCGCACCGCCTGGTAGACGTTCTCGGCGGCCTTGTTGGCGGCACGGAACGCCGACAGCGGGAACAGCTGGATGGCGACGCCGGCCGAGGCCAGTTCATCGCGGCTGAACAGCGGGGTGGCGCCGAATTCGGTGATGTTGGCCAGCACCGGCACCTTCACCGCGTCGACGAAGCGGCGGTAGGTATCCAGATCGTAGGCGGCCTCGGCGAAGATGCCGTCGGCACCGGCCTCGACACAGGCGATGGCGCGCTCGATCGCCTTGTCCACGCCGTCCACCTGGATGGCATCGGTGCGCGCGATCAGGAAGAAGTCCGGATCGGTCTTGGCATCGGCAGCGGCCTTCACACGGTCGACCATTTCACCCTGCGAGACGATCTCCTTGCCCGGACGATGGCCGCAACGCTTGGCACCGACCTGATCCTCGATGTGGCAGGCGGCCGCGCCGGCCTTGATCAGCGACTTCACGGTGCGCGCGATATTGAACGCGCTCGGGCCGAAGCCGGTGTCGATGTCGACCATCAAGGGCAGGTCGCAGACATCGGTGATGCGGCGCACGTCCACCAGCACGTCTTCCAGGGTGTTGATGCCCAGGTCCGGCAGGCCCAGCGAGCCTGCGGCAACGCCGCCGCCAGACAGGTAAATGGCACGGAAGCCGGCGCGCTTGGCCAGCAGGGCGTGGTTGGCGTTGATCGCACCGATCACCTGCAGCGGCGATTCGGCAGCCAGCGCCTCACGGAAGCGGGCACCGGCGGAGAAAGGGGCAGAAGCGGTCATGCGACGATCCAGGTTGAAGTACGGATAAGGAAGCGCAAGCACCATGCCAAGCTGCAAGCGGTTGATTTCACGGGAATGACCGGCATGCAGCAGTGGAACATATGAAACATTGAAACGGATGTATCATGAAACATCCTCCCCGAACCGGCTGCCATGTATCTGCCCCGCTCCCCGCTTCGCCATGCCGATGCCGACCCGGGCCGTCCGGTGATCTGGACGGTCAGCGTCTCGCGGCTGACCGGCCTGCTCGGCGACGTGATCCCCGAGTTCGACCGCCGCGCGCGTATCGAACAGATCAACCTCGGCTTCGAGGAAGCGGTGGAGGTGATCGGCCAACGCCTGCGCCGCGAGCACTGCGACGTGGTCATCGCTGGCGGCTCCAACGCGGCCTGGCTGCGCGGCCGGCTGGAGCTGCCGCTGGTGCCGATCCAGGCCAACGGCTTCGACCTGATGGAAGCGCTGGCCCGGGCACGGCGTATCGCCAGCCGCATCGGCCTGGTCACCCACGCCAGCGACGTACCGGTGTTCAGCAACTTCCAGCAGAGTTTCGGCCTGAATATCGAGCATCGCCGTTTCGTCACCCGCGAGGATGCGCGCGACTGCATCGCCGACCTGCGCGCCAACGGCATCGAGGTGATCGTCGGCACCGGCATGGCCATCGACCATGCCGAGCAGGCCGGCCTGCCCGGGGTGCTGCTGTATTCGGCCGACTCGGTGCGGCAGGCGTTCGAACATGCGCTGGAACTGACCCAGACCCTGGCACGTTCCGGCAGCAACCGCGCTGCACCGCGCCGGCGCCCGGCAGCGCGTGCCGATGCGCATGAACTGCTCGGCGACAGCGACGCGATGGCGCAGGTGCGCGCGCAGATCGCGCTGTATGCCCCACATGACAGCACCGTGCTGGTCAGCGGCGAAACCGGCACCGGCAAGGAACTGGTGGCGCGCCAGCTGCACGCCGCCAGCGGGCGCCGTGGCCGCTTCGTCGCGCTGAACTGTGGCGCGATCAGCGAATCGCTGCTGGAAGCGGAGCTGTTCGGCTACAGCGATGGCGCCTTCACCGGCGCACGGCGTGGCGGCCGCGTTGGCCTGGTGGAAGCTGCAGATGGCGGCACCCTGTTCCTGGACGAAATCGGCGAACTGCCGCTGCCGCTGCAGACCCGCCTGCTGCGGGTGCTGGAGGAACGTGAAGTGCTGCGCGTGGGTGCCACCGAACCGACGCCGGTGGACCTGCGCGTGGTCGCCGCCACCCTGCAATCGCTGGAGCAGCGCGCGGCGGCCGGCAGCTTCCGCCGCGACCTGTATTACCGCCTGGCCGCGCTGCGGATTGCCCTGCCCTCGCTGCGCGCCCGACGCGGTGACATCCCGTTGCTGGCGCAGCATTTCTTCCGCCAGCTGCGTGGCATCGACGCGCCATTGGATGAGGCGGCGCTGGCGGTGCTGTGCGCGGCCGAGTGGCCGGGAAACGTGCGCGAGCTGCGCAATCTGGTCGATCGCCTGCGCATCCACTGGCAGCCCGGTGAAGGGCTGATCGATACGGCGCGGCTGCTGCAGCTGGCACCCGAGCTGGTGCATGAAGGTGTCGCGGCGTTGCCGCTGGAAAGCAACGGCAGGCGCCCACCGCGGGCCAAGCTGGAAGCACTGTTGCGGGAACACCGGCATGATCGCGAGGGCATGGCGCTGGCGCTGGGCGTGTCACGCACCACGCTGTGGCGCTGGCTGCGCGCGGAGGACCTGTAAAGCCGAGCCCATGCCCGGCTGATGTTCCCGCGTAAGCAGCCGAGCATGGGCTCGGCTCTACAGGGTGCCTGTCGTCAGCGCGCTTCGATGGCGAACCGTCCACTACCCACTGCGGCAATCCACAGCAGCAGTACGCCCAGCGGCACTTCGCTCAGGTAGAAGAACCAGCTCAGCCAATCCAGCACGCCAAGCCCTGCCGGAATGCGCGCGATGCCATCGGTCAGCGCAGCCACTACGCAGATCGCCGCCAGCAGCAGGGCCGAGGGGCGGCTCAAAAGGCCCAGCACCAGCAGACCACCCGCAATCCACTCGATCGCACCGAGTACCGGCGCACTGAACACCGGGAATGGGATACCGGCATCGACCAGCGTATGCACCATGCGCTCGCGCCCGGCGTCGGTGAACACCTTGTTCCAGCCGGACACGCAGAACATCACACCGGCGACGATGCGGGCGAGCAGCAACAACAACGCTTCCACGCCGCGGCGTGGTGGCGGCACGGCAAACAGGCAACGCCAGGAGGGCACGGCAACTCCGCAGATCGAGGGCATCGCAGCGAGTGTGCCCGTCGCCGACCTGCTCGTGCATGAAGCGGACCAGTCCGTTCGCGACAAACGCAGGTTGCTGTAGAGCCGAGCCCATGCTCGGCTGCTCCTGCGAGAACATCAGCCGAGCCTGGGCTCGGCTCTACAGCAGCCCCAGCACCACCCCGCCTTACGGGTACAGCAGGCGCTTGCTCCAGCGCCCTTCGGCGCCGGCTTCATAGCACCAGCGCTCGTGCAGGCGGAACTGCGCGCCATACCAGAACTCGATGCGGTCAGGCACCACGCGCAGGCCGCTCCAGCCCTCCGGGCGCGGCACGTCCTTGCCCTCGAAGCGGGCTTCGACCTCGGCCACGCGCGCATCGAATTCCTCGCGCGTGGCCAGCGTCTTCGACTGCTGCGAAGCCCACGCGCCGATCTGGCTCATCCGCGGGCGGCTGGCGAAATAGGCATCGGCTTCCGCATCGGCGACCTGCTCGACACGGCCTTCGATGCGCACCTGGATGCCGGCCTCGCGCAGGCTGCGCCACAGGAACAGCAGCGCGGCCTGAGGATTGGCCTGCAGCTCCTGGCCCTTGTGGCTGTCCAGGTGGGTGTAGAACACAAAGCCGCGCTCATCGAACGCCTTCAGCAGCACGGTGCGCGCCGAGGGACGACCCTGCGTATCGGCGGTGGCCACGGTCATCGCGTTCGGCTCGACCTCGCGGCTCTGTTTGGCCTCGTCGAACAGGCCGGCAAACGTGGACAGGGCTTCGGCGTACAGGTCGCTCATGATTGCGTTCTTCTCACACGGATTGGGCTATTGTGGCTGCATGGCCGCTGCTGCGTATATGCCCCAGGTGAAAGGATTCCCCGAAACATTGGCCGAACAGGCGCTGGATGATGCGCTGGGCAGCGGCGCAGCGGTTCCAGTATTGGCGATCAGCGGCCTGCAGGGGAGCGGCAAATCGACGCTGGCGGCGCAGGTGGTGGCCCGTGCCCAGGCACGCGGCCTGAACGCAGCCACGCTGTCGATCGATGATGTCTACCTGACCCGCGCACAGCGCCAACGGCTGGCCCGCCAGGTGCACCCACTGCTGATCACCCGCGGCCCGCCCGGCACCCACGACCTGCCGCTGGCCCATGCGGTATTGAACGCCGTGGCCGCACGCCAGCCCTTCGCAATGCCGCGCTTCGACAAGCTGGCCGACGAGCGCCTGCCCGAAGCACACTGGCCGCAGCTGCAGCAACCGCTGGACCTGCTGGTATTCGAAGGCTGGTTCCTGGGCACGCCCGCGCAGGATGACGACGCGCTGGACAGCCCGTTGAACGCACTGGAACGCGAAGCCGACGCCGATGGCCGCTGGCGGCGCTGGTGCAACCAGGCGCTGGCCCGTGACTACCCGGCGTTGTGGCAGCGCTGCGACCGCCTGTGGTTCCTGCAGCCGCCGGATTTCTCGGTGGTACCACGCTGGCGCTGGCAGCAGGAGCAGAACCTGCAGGCCGCGCAGCCGGGCCGGCACGGCATGAGCCGGCCACAGCTGGAGCGCTTCGTGCAGTACTACGAGCGGGTCAGCCGGCAGGCATTGAGCGCCCTGCCCGCCCTGGCCGACCACGTGGTGGTGCTGGACGGCCAGCGACAGGTGCAGGACGTGCGCTGAACGCGCCCCTATTCCACCAGGAAAGTCACCCGCAGGTTGACCCGCCATTCGGTGATCTCGCCGCTGCCATTGGTGACTACCTTGGTCTCGTTCACCCAGGCGCCCTGGATGCCCTTGACCGTCTCGGAGACCTTCTTCAGCCCGCTGCGCACGGCGTCTTCCACGCTTTTCGGCGAGGACGCAGTGATTTCGATGACCTTGGCGACCGTCATGGCCTGTACTCCGTCTGGCGCGGGAGACCCCGCAGGAACGCCCACCCTGACGTGAAGAACGTAAAGGCCAGGGCACGGAGGTGTTAGCATCAGAAGGCATGAATCCTGCTCCGAACCTGATCCTGATCGGCCCGATGGGCGCCGGCAAAACCTGCATCGGCCGCCGCCTGGCCGAGCGTTTCACGCTGGACTTCGTCGATGTCGACCAGGCCATCGTCGATGCCGCCGGCGCCAGCATTCCGACCATCTTCGAGCACTCCGGCGAAGCCGGCTTCCGCAGCCATGAACGCCAGGCGCTTGCGCGGGTACTGGAAGGCCGTGGCCAGCTGGTCTCCACCGGTGGCGGCGCCGTGCTGGATCCGGACAATCGTGCACTGATCGCCCGGCGCGGCTTCGTGGTCTATCTGCGGGTCAGCGTGGCCGAACAGCTCGAGCGCCTGGCCCGCGACAAGGGCCGGCCGCTGCTGCAGCGCCCGGACCGCGAGCAGGTGCTGCACGATCTGGCCGCACACCGCGACCCGCTGTACCGCGAACTGGCCGACCTCACCCTCGACACCGACCCGTATACCGCTGCCGATGCGACCGCCCAACTGGTGGTCAAGCTGGCCACGCAATGGCAGCGCCAGGACCTGACCGCATGACCTCCCCCGCCCTGCTGCAGGTCGCCGTTGGCGGCGACCGCCCCTACTCCATCACCATCGGCGCCGGTGCCCAGGCCGATGGCACCGCGCTGGCCTCGCACGTGCGCGGCCGTCATGTGCTGCTGCTCAGCGACAGTGAAGTCGCCCCGCGCTATCTGGCGCCGGTGAAGCAGACGCTGCTTGCCGCTCGCCCCGACCTGGTCATCGGCGAGCACGTGCTGGCCGCGGGCGAAGCCTCCAAGACGCTGGCCGAGTTCGGCCGCGCGATCGAAGCGCTGGCCGCGCTCGGCGCCACCCGCGACGCCTGCGTCTTCGCCCTCGGCGGCGGCGTGGTCGGTGATCTCGCCGGTTTCGCTGCCGCCTGCTGGATGCGCGGCGTGGACTGCGTGCAGCTGCCGACCACCCTGCTGGCAATGGTCGATTCGTCGGTGGGCGGCAAGACCGCAGTCGACATTCCGGCCGGCAAGAACCTGGTCGGTGCCTTCCATCCGCCGCGTGCGGTCATCGCCGATACCCGCGTGCTGGCCACCCTGCCGCCACGCGAGCTGCGTGCCGGCCTGGCCGAAGTGGTGAAGTACGGCGCGCTGGGTGATGCCGTGTTCTTCGAGTGGCTGCAGCAGCATGCCGATGCGCTGCTGGCCGGCGAGGATGCGGTGCTGGCCGAGGCCATCGCGCGCAGCTGCCGGCACAAGGCCGCCATCGTCGAGCGCGACCCGTTCGAAAAGGGCGAGCGTGCCCTGCTCAACCTCGGCCACACCTTCGGCCACGCCATCGAGACCGAACAGGGCTATTCGGCCCCGGGCCGCGATGCGCTGAACCACGGCGAGGCGGTGGCGGTGGGCATGGTGCTGGCGGCGAAGCTGTCCACCGACCTGGGCCTGGCCGACGATGCCGACCGCGCGCGCCTGCAGGCCCTGCTGGAACGCCTCGGCCTGCCGGTGGCGATCCCGGGCGGGCTGGAGCCGCAGGCCCTGCTCGGCCGCATGCGCCTGGACAAGAAGAACGTGGCCGGCCGCCTGCGCCTGGTGTTGTGGCGCGGGATGGGCCGTGCCGAAGTGGTGCCGGACGTGGATGAGGCGGCGGTGCTGAAGGTGCTGTCGGTCCGGTAGTGCCGGCCGCGTTGCGGCCGGGGTCACCCTGGCCCCGCTACAATCGGCGCCATGCACGTCTACCTGCAACATCCCGATGCCGGCGCGCAGGCACCGCGCTTCCTGCGCCTGAGCCTGCTGCCGGACCTGTTCGGCGGCTGGGAGCTGCTGCGCGAGAGCGGCCGTGTCGGCAGCCGCTCGCAGCTGCGGCGCGAGCTGTTCCTGCAGGCCGACGACGCCCGCCACGCCTTCGAGAAGGCCCGTGATGCCGAACTGCATCGCGGCTTCCAGATCCTTTCGCACGGCGACTGACGCCGCTGCTCCTCCCGTCCAAGGAATGCCCATCGTGACCAGCCCTCTCCGCAACGATCGCCTGCTGCGCGCCCTGCGCCGCGAACCGGTGGACTGCACCCCCGTCTGGCTGATGCGCCAGGCCGGCCGCTACCTGCCGGAATACCGCGCGACCCGGGCCAAGGCCGGCAGCTTCCTGGCCATGGCCAAGACCCCGGAGATTGCCTGCGAAGTCACCCTGCAGCCGCTGCGCCGCTTCCCGCTGGATGCGGCCATCCTGTTCTCGGACATCCTCACCATTCCCGATGCGATGGGCCTGGAGCTGTACTTCGTCGAAGGCGAAGGCCCGAAGTTCCGGCACCCGGTGCGTGACGAAGCCGCCATCGCCCGGCTGGCGGTGCCGGACATGGAACAGGACCTGGGCTACGTGATGGATGCGGTACGGCTGATCCGCCGCGAGCTGGACGGCCAAGTACCGCTGATCGGCTTCTCCGGCAGCCCGTGGACACTGGCCTGCTACATGGTGGAAGGCGGTGGCAGCAAGGACTTTGCGCGCATCAAGGCCATGGCACTGAACCATCCGCAGGCCCTGCACCGCCTGCTGGAGGTCACCACCGACGCCGTGATCGCCTACCTCGGCGCGCAGCGCGCCGCCGGTGCGCAGGCGCTGCAGGTGTTCGACACCTGGGGTGGCGTGCTGTCGCCGTCGATGTACCGCGAGTTCTCGCTGCGCTACCTGCAGCGCATTGCCGAGGGGCTGGAGCGCGGCGAAGGCAGCGAGCGCACGCCGCTGATCCTGTTCGGCAAGGGCACCGGCCTGCACCTGGAAGCGCTGTCGCAGACCGGCGCCGATGCACTCGGCCTGGACTGGACGCTGGACCTGGACGAGGCGATGCGCCGCACCCGTGGCCGCGTCGCGCTGCAGGGCAACCTCGACCCGACCACGCTGTACGCCTCGCCGGATGCGATCGCCGCGGCCGCCGCGCGCGTGCTCGACACCTATGCCGCCGGCAACGGCGGCTCGCGCGAGGGCCATGTGTTCAACCTCGGCCATGGCATGTCGCCGGACATGGACCCGGCGCATGTACAGGTGCTGGTCGACGCAGTGCACGCGCACAGCCAACGCTGAGCATTCCGCAGGCAGGTACGGCGCGACCTTGATCGCGCCGTGACCCGCAGTGCGCGATCATGGCGGCCCCCACGCTGCACCGGCCGCACCCCATGTCCACATCGCCATCGACCTACAACCGCCAGCGTCCCCTGCTGTGGCTGGTGTCCCTGGCGATCTTCATGCAGATGCTGGACTCGACCATCGTCAACACGGCGTTGCCGGCGATGGCGGCCAGCCTGGGCGAGAGCCCGCTGCAGATGCAGTCGGTGGTGTTCAGCTATGCGCTGGCGGTGGCCACCTTCATTCCCGCCTCGGGCTGGATCGCCGACCGCTATGGCACCCGGCGCACCTTCCTGGTGGCGATCATCCTGTTCACCCTCGGCTCGCTGGCCTGCGCGCTGGCCCAGCACCTGCACCAGCTGGTCGGTGCGCGCGTGCTGCAGGGCATCGGCGGTGCGATGCTGCTGCCGGTCGGCCGGCTGGCGGTGATGCGCTCGGTGCCCCGCGAGGATTTCCTGCGCGCGATGAGCTTCATCGCCATCCCCGCGCTGGTCGGCCCGCTGATCGGCCCCACGCTGGGCGGCTGGCTGGTCGAGATCGCCTCATGGCACTGGGTGTTCCTGATCAACCTGCCGATCGGCGTGATCGGTTTCATCGCCGCGATGAAGATCATGCCCGACCATTACGCCAGCCACCGCACCCGCTTCGACCTGCGCGGCTACGTCATGCTGGCCTTCGCGATGGTGGTGCTGTCGCTGGCACTGGACGGCATCTCCGGCCTGGGTACGCCACACGCACTGGTGATGCTGATGACCGTGGCTGGCCTGGCCGCGCTGGTGGGCTACTGGCTGCACGCCGCCAACTCGACCGCACCGTTGTTCTCGCTGGCCCTGTTCCGCGTGCCCAGCTACCGCATCGGCATTCTCGGCAACCTGTTCTCGCGCATCGGCAGCAGCGCGATGCCGATGCTGATCCCGCTGCTGCTGCAGGTCGGCCTCGGCCTGGGCCCGATGCATGCCGGCCTGATGATGGTGCCGGTAGCGGCCGCCGGCATGGTCTCCAAGCAGCTGGCGGTGAGGCTGGTCGAGCGCTTCGGTTACCGCCGCGTGCTGATGGTCAACACCGTGCTGGTCGGCCTGGCGATGGCCAGCTTCATCCTGATGACACCCGGCCAGCACCTGGCCTGGCGCCTGCTGCAGCTGGCGTTCTTCGGCGCGGTCAATTCGCTGCAGTTCACCGTGATGAACACCGTGACCCTGCGCGATCTGGACCGTGAGTTCGCCAGTTCCGGCAACAGCCTGCTGTCGATGGTGATGATGCTGGCCGCCGGCTTTGGTGCTGCTGCGGCCGGCAGCCTGCTGGCCGCGTTCGGCAACCACCTGGACAGCAACAGCGCCACCGCCGCGCTGCATGCCACGTTCCTGTGCGTGGGCGCGATCACGCTGACCTCGACGATGATCTTCTGGCAGCTGCCCGACACCAAGCCCGAACCGCGGCAGGTCGAGCACGTCGCGGAGTGAAGGGGGTTCGGCAGGGCCTGCGGCCCTGCACCTGCGGTAGTGCCGGCCGCTGGCCGGCAACAGCAACAGCGAGCATTCCGTGAGTTGGCGGGGCGGTGCGGGCTTGCAGGACACGCCGTAAATCCCGCTCCGCGGTCCGGCCCAGCCGCCGGCGGCTGCGCGTTCGGGCGCTTGCGAAGCAGTGCTTCGCAAGCAAAGCGCCCTCACCCATGGGGACTCGATGGCGCCATCCATGGCGCCAACGGTCCTGCAAGCCCACACCGCCCCACCTCTGACAGGTTCACGCGGCTGTGGGTAACGGCGACTGTTGGAACGCGCGGTTGTTGGTAGGTGTCGACCTTGGTCGACACATCTGTCAGATATCGAATTCCAGATTGGGGTCAGAGCCCGTTGCGCAGCAACGGGATCCGACCCCGAGCTCCGACAGATCGCGGAAAACTGTCGAAGGCGGGCTTTTGACGTTGACATTGATTCTGCAGGTGCAGGACTGCAAGCCCTGCAATAAACCCTACCTGCCCATCGCCCTGGCGATCGCTTCCACCAGCAGTTCACCGGTCACCGGCTTGCGCAGGAAGCCGCCGATGCCGGCCGCTTCCACCTGCTGCTGAAGGTCCGGATCAGTCCGCGCGGTCACCGCCAGCAGCGGCAGCATGTAGCCCTGGTTACGCAGGTGCTGGGCCAGTTCGAAGCCGCTCAGGCCGGGCAGGTCCAGATCCAGCAGGCCGACGTCGAAATCGCCGGCACTGATCTCGCGCAGCGCCGCCAGCGCATGGCCGGCATGCACCACCTCGTGGCCGCGTGCGCTCAACAACCCCCGCACCACATCGGCCACGGTGGCATCGTCCTCGACCAGCAGCACCCGCAGCGGTGGCATGTTCGCCGCATCGTCGCGATGCCCCTCGGCGGACACCTCGGCGTCACCGTCCACCACCAGTGGCAACGGCAGGGTGACGCCGAAGCAGGTGCCCCGGCCCAGCTGGCTCTCCACCTGGATCCGCCCCTGCATCGCTTGTGCCAGCTCGCGGCAGATCGCCAGGCCCAGGCCGCTGCCACCGTACTGCGCTGCCGTACGTGCACCATCGGCCTGCTCGAAGCGTCGGAACAGGCGCTGCTGCTGTTCCTGGCTGATGCCCGGGCCGGTATCACGTACCTCGAAATGCAGCGCGCGCAGCTCGCCATCGCAACGTGCATGCAGGGTGATGGTGCCGCGGCTGGTGAATTTCACTGCGTTCGACAGCAGGTTCAGCAGGATCTGCCGCACGCGCATGGCATCACCGGTCGCCTGCAGGCCCGGCGGCAGCTGGTTGTCCAGGACGAAGCGCAGGCCCTTCTGTGCAGCCAGCGGGCCCATCAGCGCCGCCAGATCCTGCAGCAGGCCATTCAACGCAAACGACTGCGACTGCAGCTCCAGGCGCCCGGACTCGATCCGCGCCAGGTCCAGCGCATCGTTGACCAGATGCAGCAGGTGCTCGCCCGCATGCCGGATCGACTGCGTGTAGCCGCGCTGCTGCGGGTCCAGTGGCGAAGCCAGCAGCAGCTCGCTCATGCCCAGCACGCCGGTCATCGGCGTACGGATCTCATGGCCAAGGTTGGCCAGGAAGCGGGTCTTGGCCGCCGAGGCCTGCTCGGCCAGTTCCTGCTTGTGCAGCGCCAGCTGGTAGGCGTGGCGCCGCTGCAGGCGGCGTCGGTACAACCAGGCGAACCAGCTGGTCAGCAGCAACCCGACCGACGCCAGTACCAGCAGGCCGGACAGGCTGCGCCACCACGGCGGCTGCACGCGGAACTCCAGGCTCTGCACCCGCGACCACACATGGTCGGCCGAGCGTGCCTGCACTTCCAGCCGGTAGCTGCCCGGCGCCAGGCGCGAGAACAGGCGCTCGCCCGCCGGACCGACTTCAACCCAATCCGGGTCGTAGCCGGCCAGGCGATAACGGTAGGTATTGGACGCCGAGTCGGCAAAGGACAGCAATCGCGCGACGATGCGCAGGTCGCGATCGCCATCGGCGATCTGCAACGGCGCATCGTGGGTCATGTCCAGCACCTGTTCGTTGCGGCGCACTTCCACCCGCTCGATCACCAGTGGCGCGCGACGTACCGAAGGCCGTACCTGCTCCGGGTCGAACACCACCGCGCCCGCTGCCGTTCCGGCCACCAGGTGGCCATCGGCCGCTGCGATCAGGGTGTGCTCGCGGAATTCCTGGCTTGGCAGGCCGTCGTGCACGCCGTACAGGCGCACGCTCTGCCCATCGGCACTGACACGTACCAGGCCGCGTGCGCTGGTCGCCCAGGCCACGCCCTGCGCATCCACCACCAGGCCAGAGGCGGAGATCGCCGGATAGCCCTGTTCGGCACCGACCACCGCCTGCCGTTCCAGCCGCCCCTGGCTCCAGCGGTATCGCGACAGGCGCCCGTCCTCGGACAACCAGACCTGGCCGTCACGGCCCACATGCAACGCATGGATGGCCGTTGCCGGCGCACCCGGCACCGGCTGGAAGCGTTCGCTTTCCGGCAGCCACTGCAGCAGGCCACGGCTGCTGGCCAGCCAGATATGGTCCTGCGGACCGCATTCCACATCGAGGTTGAGCTGGCCCTGCTGCAGGCCGCGCTGGCCATTGTCCAGCTGGCGCCGCAGGCGTCCGTCGAGATCACGTTGCTGCAGGCCCGCGGGAAGCATCAACCAGAGGCTGTCGCCGTCGCAGGTCATCATCGCTTCGATGACCCCTTCCATCGCCGCATCGGTACCGGCATCACGGCCCCAACGACGCAGTTCGCGCCGTTGCGGGTCGTAGCGCACCAGTGCATCGGTCGATCCGATCCAGACCTGGCCACGCCGGTCCTCGCGCACCGAGGTCAGCCAGTGCATGCCGTTGACCCAGGTGCGGTGCTGCTCGATCCTGCCGGTCTTCGGATCGAAGCGGTCCAGCGCGCCATGGCTGCCCACGGTCCAGACACCGCCATTGCTGGACGGGCTGGTGCCCAGCACGAGCGCATTGCGCAGCGAGCTGGGGTCGTCCTCCAGCCGCGACAGCACCGAGAACTGCCACCAGCGTGGCAGCAGGTGCCACAACCCGGCATTGGTGCTGGCCAGCCAGATGCCACCTTCGCGGTCCTCATAGGCACCGGTCCAGTTCGGCCGCACCGGACCGCGTGCGATCGCGCTGTACAGCGGCACGGTCTGGTACTGGCCGTCGACCGCACGTCCCAGCCCGGTGCGCGTATCCAGCCAATGCCCGCCCTGCTCGTCGCGCAGCATCATGCCCAGCACCTGCTCGCCTGGCGGCAGCTTCCACGGTGGTGCCTCGAAGCGGCCATCCGGGCGGCGCACGGTGGCCCCGGCCATCGTGCTGATCCACAGGCTGCCATCGGGCTCGGCGGTCAACCCGTTGATCAGCAGGCTGGGAATGATGTCCGTACCGACACGCTCGAAGTCGGTCCCGGTCCAGCGTGCCACGCCATGCTTGGTGCCGATCCACAGGCTGCCATCGGCCAGCGTGGCCAGGTAGGGCACCGACGACGAAGGCAGGCTGCGCGGATTGTTCGGCTCGGGCAGGAAGCGCTGCAGGCGGTCCTGGCTGTCCAGGCGGTACAGGCCGCCTTCGTGGGTACCGAACCAGATCGAGCCATCAGGCGTGCTGGCCAGGCTCCAGACCGTGTTGGTGCCCATCAACGGCTGGCTGCTGCGGTCGTAGAAGTGCAGCTGCCGGCGGTCGGCCGACATGCGCACCAGGCCAGCGTTCTCGGTGCCTATCCACAACTGGTTGCGGGCATCGACCAGCACCGTCCAGATGCGGTTGTCACGCAGTCCATCCTCGGAACGCCACACGCGGTAAGTGCGGCCGTCATAGCGGGCCAGGCCATCGTTGGTGGCGATCCACAGGTAGCCGTACCGGTCCTCGGCCATGCGGTTGACGGTATTGGACGGCAGGCCATCGAACACCGTCACCTGCCGCGGGCTCGGAGGCACCGGCTGTGCCGCAGCGGGCAACGCGCCGCACAGGAGGACCAGCAGCAGCATCGCCGCCCGCAGATACACCACCGATTGCCTCCTCACGCTGGTCCTGATGATTCCCGCGCTGCGGGCGTCGGCATGGTAAACCGAAAGTCGCGCCGTTCACGCCCGGCGCCGGCACAGTCACGCAGTTGCCTGCCGTTTCGCACGCGCCTGGGCGATGGCCGCCACCAGCAGGTCGCCGGTCACCGGCTTGCGCAGGAAGCCATCGAAGCCGGCGGCCAGCACCTGGGTTTCGGCGTAGGCATCGGAACGGGCGGTCACTGCCACCAGCGGCAGTTCATAGCCCATGGTGCGCAGCTGGCGGGCGATGGCCGTACCGTCCAGCGCGGGCAGATCGAGATCGAGCAGGCCGACGTCGAAACCATCGGTGGCGATCTCCGACAGCGCGCCCAGGCCATGCAGCACGTGGACCACCTCATGCCCGCGCACCCGCAGCAGGCCGGCGATGACCTCGGCCACCGTGGCGTCGTCCTCGACCAGCAGGATGCGCAGCGGCGGCAGTTCCGGCAGGGCCGCCACCTCGCCCGCGGTGCCGGCGGCCTGGCGCGTCCAGGGCAGGGGCAGGCGCACGCGGAACCGCGCACCCTTGCCAGGCTGGCTGTCCACTTCGATACGCCCCCCCATCGCCACCGCCAGTTCCTGGCAGATCGCCAGTCCCAGGCCACTGCCGCCGTAGCGCGACGCGGTGCGCGGACCGTCGGCCTGTTCAAAACGATGGAACAGGCGCTGCTGCTGCTCGGCATTGATGCCCGGGCCACTGTCATGCACTTCGAAACACAGGCCGCCCTTCTCTTCCAGGCGCACGGCCAGGCCGACGTGGCCGCGCTCGGTGAACTTGATGGCGTTGCCGAGCAGGTTCAGCAGGATCTGGCGCACGCGCATCTCGTCGCCGCTGACACTGACCGGCCCTGCCGGGTTTTCACCGCGCCGGAATTCCAGCTGGCGCTGCTGCGCCATCGGCTGCATCAGGCCCTGCACCTGGTCGAGCAGTTCCTCCAGGTCGAACGGACGCAGATCCAGCTCAAGCCGCCCGGCTTCGATGCGGGCCAGGTCCAGCGCATCGTTGACCAGCCGCAGCAGATGGCTGCCGGCCTGCTGGATCGACCCCGCGTAGCCACGCTGCACCGGATCCAGCGGAGTCGCCAGCAGCAGTTCGCTCATGCCCAGCACGCCGGTCATCGGCGTGCGTACTTCGTGGCCCAGCGTGGCCAGGAAACGGCTCTTGGCCTGCGAGGCCTGCTCGGCCAGCTGCTGCTTGTGCACCGTCAGCTGCCATTGCTGGCGACGGCGCAGCCGCGCGCGGACCGACCAGACCAGGACCACCAGCAGCAGCGACCCCAGCAGGATGTAGCCGAAGATCGCCATGCCGCTGCGCCACCACGGCGGCAGCACCTTCACCTGCAACTGCTGCGAAGGCGTCCACGCGCCCCGGGCGGTCGCTGCCTGCACCTCGATGACGTAGCTGCCGGTCGGCAGCCGCGACAGGGTGCGCTGGCCATCGCCCCCCTGCTCCACCCAGTCCTGGTCATAGCCCTGCACGCGGAAGCGGTAACGGTTGCCCTGCGGGCTGGCATAGGACAGCAGCCGCGCATCGATCTGCAGATCGCGGTCATCCGGTCCCAGCAACAGGGTGCCGGTGAGCGGCAACGGTTGCCAGCCGCGCGCGTCGTCGCGGCGTACGCGCACTTCGGCGATCACCAGCGATGAAGAAGGCAGCACCGTGTCGTCGGCATTCACATCGAAGGCAACCAACCCGGTCTGGGTGACGGCCAGCACGCGACCATCTGCATTCACTGCCGGTGGCCGGCCGGTGAACTCCGCATCGGACAGTCCATCGCGCTCGTTGAACTGCTGCAGGCGCCGCGTTTTCGGGTCCCAACGCAGCAGGCCGCGCGGCGTCGTCGCCCACAGCTGGCCGTTGCCGGCCAGCGCCAGCCCGCCCATGGTGACCGGCGGCACGCCTGCACTGCCGTCGATGCGCTGGATGAGGCGCAGGCTCAGGCCATCCCACTGGTAGCGCTCGAACGCGCCTTGGCGCGCCAGCCACAACTGTTGCGGATCGATCCACACCAGGTCGTAGATGGGCCCGCGCGAAACGCCCGGTACTGCCTCGAAGCGTCCAGCCTGCTCGCGCCAGATGCCCATGTCACCCATCACCCAGGGCCGGCCATGGGCGTCGAAGCGGATCTGCTCGATCGGCGCATCGGCGGTCCCGCGGAAATGCTCCAGCGGATAGCGGTGCAGCAGCCGGCCCTCTGCATCGCGCTGCTGCAGGTCCAGGCCCATCACCGACACCCACACCGTGCCATCAGGCGCCTGCCGCATCAGGTCGATGCGCTGGCGCAGGTCGGCACTGCCATCGATCCGCAGATCGCGCAGCGCGCCGGTAGCCGGATCGTAGACGGTGATGCGGCCGCCGCGTCCCAGCCACAGGCGCCCATCCGGGCGCGGCAGCACCGACCACACCACGCCGCTGCCGAGCTGCCGGTCGCTGGCCAGCAGGCGCAGGGTGCCCTGCGCATCGAGCTGGTACACCCCTCGCGCCGAGCCGACGTAGTAGTTCTTCCCATCGCTGGCCGCGCTCAACAGGTACTGGCTGTCCAGCGGCTTGCCGTCGAGCTGGTTCCAGATCGAGAAGCGCCGCCAGTCCGGTGGCAGATAGGCCAGGCCCTGGGTCAGCAGCGCCACCCACAATCCGCCCTCGTGGTCCTGCAGCAGATCGAGCACACCGCTGTGCGCGGTCAGGAAGCCGCTGCCGCGGTCGCCCTCCAGCCGGCGCAGCGCCGCCGCATCCCCCCGCAACAGGCCATCGGAGGTGCCAGCCCAGTAGCCCCCCTGGCGATCGGCCAGGACCAGGGCCGAGCGCAGCTGGGCGCTGTCGGCCCATCGCGGACGACTGACCCGGTCCTGCCCATCGATGCGGTACAGGCCATCGTTCTGGCTGCCGACCCAGATCGAACCCTCCGCATCCCGGCTCAACCGGAGCACGCTCAGCGTGCCCAGTTCCCGCGCGGCCACCGGCTCGAATCCGCTGCCGTTCCAACGCGCCACGCCCGCTTCGGTGCCCAGCCACAGGCGGCCCTGCGCATCGACCAGGCTGGTGAAGATGCTGTTGCTGGGCAGGCCTCCCGGCTGCGCCGGGTCATGGGTGTAGAGGCGCACGCTGCCGTCCTCGCCAAGCCGGCAGACGCCATGGTTGTTGGTCCCGATCCACAAGGCGTTGTCGACATAGGCCAGCGCCCAGAACTGCCCCTGGCAGGTGGAATTGACCGTGTCGAAGGTCCGGAAGCGCTCGCGGTCGGCATCCAGGCGGGCCACGCCCTTGCCGTTGATGCCCACCCAGACCCGGTCCAGCGGATCGATCAGCAGGGTCTCGATCTCGTTGCCGGGCAGCGAGCCCGGCTGTTCCGGATCGTGCTCCCAGACCCGCAGGCTGTTGCCGTCATAACGGGCGAGTCCACCATCGGTGGCGGCCCAGATGTGGCCCTGGCGATCCTCGGCCAGCGCCACCACCATGCGTGACGGCAAGCCTTCGGCGGCACCGAAGCGGCGCAGGCGCGGTGTTTCTGCCATGTCCAGGGTCGCAGCCGCCGTGGCCATCGCCATCAGCAGCAGTCCCATACCTGCGATGCCACGGCACCACCGGCGCCAGCCGCTCGTCATCCTGAACCCCCTGTCCTGGGCCGATTGTCACACAGGGCCGGGTTCATGGCTGCAACAGGCTGTTTCCAGCGGCGGCACCACCACGAACTGTTGCAGCCATGCACGCAACGTTGGCAGGGGGCTGTGCGTATGATCACAGCGTCACCTTCCGGAGCCCGCCATCGATGCGTCCCTGCCTGGCCCTGCTGCCGATGCTGCTCGCCACCGCCCCTGCCTGGGCGGCCGCCGACACCTATCGCCTCGATCCGGTGCACACGCGGGTGCTGTTCTCCATCGATCACGCGGGCTACTCGCAGGCCATGGGCACCGTGTCCGGCAGCGAGGGCCGCGTGCTGTTCGATCCCGACAACTGGCGCGACGCCACCCTGGAAGTGGACATTCCGGTGTCGCGTCTGGACCTTGGCGACGCCAAGTGGAACCAGGCCACGCTGGCCCGCAGCCTGCTCGATGGCGAGCGATTCCCCAGCGCACGCTTCGTCTCCAGCCGGGTCGAACCGATCGACGCCAAGCGTGCGCATGTGATCGGCACGCTGACCCTGCGCGGGGTCAGCCAGGAAGTCACCCTGGACGTGACCCTCAACGCGCTCAAGCGCTACCCGCTCCCTCCATTCCGACGCACCGCCGGGTTTTCCGCCAGCACGACGCTGAGCCGGCGCGCGTTCGGCATCACCGCCTGGCCGGGGGTCATCGGTGATGCGGTACAGGTGCGGATCGAGGCCGAAGCCACCCTCGACCGCAGCGACGCCCCGGGAACTCCCGCTCCCGTTCCACACTCCGACCACACGACGGCCCCCAAGGACCCTTCATGACCGCCAAGAACACCCCCGCCGCGTGGGGAAGTGTCAGCCAGCTCCTGCACTGGTTGATCGCACTGCTGATCCTCGCCCTGGGCGTGGTCGGCCTGACCATGGGCGAACTGCCCAAGACGCCCAAGTACTTCTGGGTCTACACCGCGCACAAGTCGATCGGCATCACCGTGCTGGCGCTGGTGCTGTTCCGTCTCGGCTGGCGCCTGTATGCCGGTGCGCCGAAGCCGGTGCCGGGCGTGCCCAGCTGGCAGGAACGCATCGCCAATGCCACCCACGTGCTGCTGTACGTGCTGATGTTTGCCATTCCGCTGTCGGGCTGGCTGTACGATTCGGCCAGTGGCCTGCGCCCGTTCCGTTGGTTCGGCCTGGTCGACGTGCCCAAGCTGAGCGGCCCCGACCCGCAGGTCGTCGCGGTGTCCCATGCCCTCCACGAATACGGCTTCTGGCTGTTGATCGCGGTGGTGCTGGCCCATGCCGGCGCTGCCTTCTACCACCACCTGTTCCAGCGCGATGCAACGCTGTCCCGCATGTTGCCGCGCGGCTGGCTCGCCTCCCCTCAGAAGGACTGACCGATGAACCTGAAACTGACCACTCCGGCCGCCGTGGCCGCCGCCCTGGCCGGCATGCTGGCCACCGCCCCGGCGCTCGCTGCGGAGTATGCGCAGGCCCCCGGTGCCGGCTCGATCCTGGTGTTCGCCAGCAAGTACGACGGCGAAGTGTTCACCGGCAGCTTCCCGGGCTTCGCCACCAAGCTCAGCTTCGACCCGGCCAACCCGGCCGCCGGTTCGCTGGATGTGGTGATTCCGCTGGCAGGCGCCAGGAGCGGCAACAGCGACCGTGACTCGACCCTGCAGGGCGCCGACTTCTTCAATGTCGGCAAGTTCGCCACCGCGCGTTACACCGCCAAGGGCTTCCGCGCCGTGGGCAACGACCAGTTCGCCGCCGATGGCACCCTGGAACTGCGCGGCGTCAGCAAGCCGGTCACCCTGACCTTCACCTGGAAGCCGGGCACCCAGCCGGTGCTGACCGGCAAGGCCACGGTCAAGCGCCTGGACTTCGGCGTCGGCGGCGGTGACTGGGCCGATACCAAGACCATTCCGGACGACACCGCGATCAGCACGATCGTGAAGTTCGACGCGAAATAAGACGCATCCGGTGATGCCGTGCCCGCGGCCGGCATCACCGGGCATCGCAACGCATGCGGTAGTGCCGGCCGCTGGCCGGCATCACCGGGAACAGAGGGTTTGCCGGCCAGCGGCCGGCACTACTGATCGACGGCCAACCAGGCCTGCACCGTGGCCGCATCGAACGGCCAGTCCAGCTCGCGCTCGCCGCGCTCGTCGCGCAGCACCGGCACGCGCGTGCCATAGCGCGCTTCCAGCGCCGGCTGGTCATCCAGGAACACCGATTCGAACTCCGGCGCCCGCGCCTTGGCCAGCTCGGCCAGGGCCAGGTCGCACAGGTGGCAATCGTCACGCTGGATCAGGGTCAGCACCAGTCAGGCTCCCGTGGCGGAAATGCTGCGCCGCAGCCATCGGATGGCCCGGCAAGCCGCTAGAATAGCCGCTTGTCCGGTACCCGCAGTTTGGCATCCATGGCTGTCAGCACGTTCGACGTTTTCAAGATCGGCATTGGCCCGAGCTCCTCGCACACCGTCGGACCGATGAAGGCCGCCGAGCGATTCATCCATCGCTGGCTGCTCGACCCGGGCCGCCTGCACGAGGTCGCGCGCATCCGCGCCGATGTCTACGGCTCGCTGGCCTTGACCGGCCGCGGCCATGGCACCGACAAGGCGATCCTGCTGGGCCTGGAAGGCCAACGGCCTAACCTGATCGACCCGGACATCATTCCGGCCACCCTGGAGCGCATCCGCAGCAGCAAGCGCATCCAGCTGATGGGCCAGCACGAGATCGCCTTCGACGAGAAGCGCGATCTCGGCATGAACAAGCGCCAGAAGCTGCCCTACCACACCAACGGCATGCGCTTCACCGCGTACAACGCCGACGACGAAGTGATCGCCACCCGCGATTACTACTCGGTCGGTGGTGGCTTCGTGGTCAACCAGGACGACGCGGCCGATGACCGCATCGTGCCCGATGAAACCCCGCTGCCCTACCCGTTCAAGAGCGGCGACGAGCTGCTGGCACAGACCGCACGCAGCGGCCTGAGCATCGCCCAGCTGATGTTCGAGAACGAAAAGTGCTGGCGCAGCGAAGACGAGATCCGCGCCCAGCTGCGCGAGATCTGGAGCGCGATGCAGTCGTGCGTCACCCGCGGCATCCGCGAGGAGGGCGTGCTGCCGGGTGGCCTGAAGGTCGGCCGTCGTGCACCGGCGCTGTACCGCGAGCTGTCGTCGAAGCCGGAAGCGGCGATGCGCGATCCGCTGACGACGCTGGACTGGGTCAACCTGTACGCACTGGCAGTGAACGAAGAGAACGCTGCCGGTGGCCGCGTGGTGACCGCACCGACCAACGGTGCGGCCGGCGTACTGCCGGCGGTGCTGCATTACTTCGACCGCTTCTGCCCCGGCGCCAACGAACAGCGCGTGTTCGATTTCCTGCTGACCTCGGCGGCGATCGGCATCCTGTACAAGGAAAACGCTTCGATTTCCGGTGCCGAAGTGGGCTGCCAGGGCGAAGTGGGGGTGGCCTGCTCGATGGCGGCCGGTGGCCTGGTCGCGGCGCTGGGGGGCAACCCGAGCCAGATCGAGAACGCCGCGGAAATCGGCATGGAACACAACCTGGGCCTGACCTGCGACCCGATCGGCGGCCTGGTGCAGATTCCCTGCATCGAGCGCAATGCAATGGGCGCGGTGAAGGCGATCAATGCCTCGCGCATGGCGATGCGTGGCGACGGCAAGCACAAGGTGTCGCTGGACAAGGTCATCAAGACCATGCGCGATACCGGCCGCGACATGCAGGACAAGTACAAGGAAACCAGCCGCGGTGGCCTGGCGGTGAACGTCATCGAGTGCTGAGGGCGACCGGCTCCGGCGCGATGGCGACGGGCCACAGGTAGAGTCGACTGTCAGTCGACCATCGCGCGCAGCGCGGGATTTCCGCGGCCTGAGGGAAGAGCAGTCGACCAACAGTCGACTCTACCCGGTCACCCTTGCCCGAACGGGCGACACCGTCACCGCGTTCCGGTTAGGCTCGGGGCTTCCCCACCCCGGATTGCCCCATGCGCGTGATCGCTGCCGCCCTGCTTGCCTGCCTTCCGCTGGCCGCCCTGGCCGCCCCCACCTACGGGCCTCGGCTGGAGGGTTTCGACTACGGCTATCCGGTGAAGACCTTCGCGCTGGAATCGCAGCGGCAGCCGCTGGAGATGGCCTACCTGGACATCGCGCCGAAGAAGGCACCCATCGGCGTGGTGGTGCTGCTGCACGGCAAGAACTTCTGTGCCGCCACCTGGAAGGAATCGATCAAGCCACTGGTCGCCGCCGGCTATCGGGTGATCGCCCCGGACCAGGTGGGCTTCTGCAAATCCAGCAAGCCCGAGCGTTACCAGTATTCGTTCGCGCAGCTGGCCGCCAACACCCATGCCCTGCTGCAACAGCTGCAACTGGGTGACGTCCCGGTGCACCTGGTCGGTCATTCGATGGGCGGCATGCTGGCGGTGCGCTACGCGCTGATGTTCCCGCAGGACCTGCGCAGCCTGTCGCTGGTCAATCCGATCGGGCTGGAGGACTGGAAGGCGCTGGGCGTCCCCTGGCGCAGCGTCGACGCGTGGTACGCCGGCGAAATGAACATCAGCTATGACAGCATCCGTCGCTACCAGCTGGAGGTGTACTACGACGGCAAATGGAAACCGGCCTACGAACCGTGGGCGCGGATGCAGTCGGGCATGTACGAAGGCCCGGGCAAGCAGGCCGTTGCATGGAGCCAGGCGCTGGCCTCGGACATGGTGTTCAACCAGCCGGTGGTCTACGAACTGAAGCACCTGCAGGTGCCGACCACGCTGTTCATCGGCCAGAAGGACCGCACCGCGATCGGGCGCGACCTGGCGCCGCCTGCGGTGAAGGCGACGCTGGGCAATTATCCGGTGCTGGGCAAAGCAGCAGCCGCAGCGATTCCCGGCGCGACGCTGGTCGAGTTCGCCGAACTGGGCCATTCGCCGCAGGTGCAGGACCCCAAGCAGTTCAACAGCGCGTTGTTGGAGGCCCTGAAGTCCCGCTGACCGGCAGGCGTGCCCTCTGTAGAGCCGAGCCCACGCTCGGCTCATGCGGCAGGACCGGGGTTCTGTCAGGAGCAGCCGAGCGTGGGCTCGGCGCTACAGGAACAATGCGATCAACCCACGATCCGCAGCACGTCATCCAGCAACGCGGCCGCAGTGACTTCCGCGCCGGCACCCGGTCCCTGGATCAACAAGGGTTGGCGGCGGTAGCGATCGCTGTGGATGGCCACGCGGTTGTCGGTGCCGGCACCCTGCGCCAACGGATGATCGGCCGGCAGTTCGCGCAGGCCCACCTGCGCACCTTCGCTGTCAACACGGCCAACGAAACGCAGCACGCGGCCGTTGTCACGTGCCTGCTGCCAACGCGCCTGCAGCGGCGCATCCAGCTGCTCCAAGGCAGCCACGGCATCCTCCAGCGGCAACGCTGCCAGCGCTTCGGGCACCAGTGAATCCACCTGTACCTGCGACGCATCCAGCGCCAGCCCGCTGCTGCGCGCCAGGATCAGCAGCTTGCGGCGCACGTCCTCGCCGGACAGGTCCAGGCGCGGGTCTGGCTCGGTATAACCGGCCGCCAGCGCCTCGCGCACCGCCGCCGAGAACGGCGACTGGCCGTCATAGCGATGGAACAGCCACGCCAGCGAGCCGGACAGCACGCCCTCGATGGCATGGATGTGATCGCCACCGGCCACCAGCGCGCGCAGGCTGCTCAACAGCGGCAGCCCGGCACCAACGGTGGCACTGTCGCCATAACGCGCGCCACTGTCGGCACAGCTTTCGGCAATGGCCTGCGCGCGGGCGAGCTGCGCGCCCCGGCCCAGCTTGTTGGCGGTCACCACATGCACGCCGCGCGCCAGCCATTGCACGTGACGGGCGGCCACGTCTTCACTGGCCGTGGCATCGACCACCACGTCGCCACGCTCCAGCCCTTCGGCGCTCGCCCATGGTGGCGAACTGTGGCCGTCGCGGGGGGCTCGACGTGCCAGTTCCAAGGGCAGCGCCAGGTCGCGATCGATCTCCAGCGCGGTGCGCGAGTTGGCCAGCCATTGCACGCTGGGCAGTTCCAACCCGCGCGCCTGCAGCGCCTGGTAGCGCTGTACGAAGGCCGAACCGACCGTGCCCGTACCGAGCAGCGCCAGGCGTCCCGCCCCCAGCGCAGGAATGTCAGCGGCGAGTGCGCTCATGCGTCCACCACCTGTTTGCGGCGGGCGGCCGCATCGATCACCGCTTCGGCGCGCTGCAGCGCGGCGCCGAGATCGGCCAGCAGGTCACGCTCGGCCTCGATGCCGACCGACAGGCGCAGCAGCCCTTCGCTGATGCCGGCGGCTGCACGCGCTTCGGCGGTCATCGCCGCATGAGTCATCGTGGCCGGATGTGCGATCAGGCTTTCGACGCCGCCCAGCGATTCGGCCAGGGTGAAACAGCGTAGCCCGTCCACAAATGCACGCACCGCCGCATGCGGATCATCACCGGCGCAGTGCGCCAGTTCGAATGACAGCATCGCGCCGAAGCCATTCTGCTGGCGCGCGGCGATGGCGTGGCCCGGGTGATCGGCCAGGCCCGGGTAGTACACCGCGCCGACCGCCGGATGCTGGTCCAGCAGGGCAACGATCGACGCCGTGTTTTCCTGGTGCACGCGCAGGCGCGCATCCAGCGTGCGCAGGCCGCGCAGGGTCAGGAAGGCATCGAACGGCGAACCGGTCAGGCCCAGCGCGTTGCCCCACCACACCAGCTGCTCGTGCATCGCCGGATCGCGCGCGACCACCGCCCCACCCACCACATCGCTGTGGCCATTGATGTACTTGGTGGTGGAATGCAGCACCAGGTCCGCACCAAACGACAGCGGCTGCTGCAGCGCCGGTGACAGGAAGGTGTTGTCGACCACCACGAGGGCACCGGCCTTGTGCGCGGCATCAATGACGAAGCGCAGGTCGGTGATGCGCAGCAGCGGGTTGGACGGGGTTTCCACCAGCACCAGCTTTGGCTGCGTGGCCAGCGCCTGCGCCAGCGCTCGCGGATCGGTCAGGTCGGCGGTGACCAGTTCGAAGTGCCCCTTCTTTGCCAACGCGTTGAACAGCCGCCAGCTGCCGCCGTAGGCATCGTGCGGCACCACCAGGGTGTCGCCCGGCTGCAGCAGCGCGTTCAGCACCAGGTTGATCGCGCCCATGCCGGTCGCGGTGATGACGCCGCCGGCGCCGCCTTCCAGTTCGGCCAGCGCTTCACCCAGCAGGTCGCGGGTCGGGTTGCCACTGCGCGTGTAATCGTACTGGCGCTTGTTGCCGAAGCCTTCAAAACTGAAGTTCGACGACAGCACGATCGGCGGCGTGACCGCGCCATGCGCGGTGTCCCGATCGATGCCGGCACGGACGGCGGCAGTGGTACGACTACAGGACGGCTCGTTGGCGTGCAGGCTCATGCGGACTCTCCAGAAGTGCGGAAGGCGGTGGCGAGGATCGCATCGATGCGATCGGTTTCTTTGAGGAAGGCATCGTGGCCATAGGGCGAGCGCAGCACGCGCAGGCTGCCGCGCGGGCCCAGCCCTTCGACCAGGCCGACCAGGTCGGCCAGCGGCACCAGGCGGTCGCCCTCCACGGCCACCACCACGGTCGGCGGCAGGATCGCGGTGGGATCGACGCGGTGCAGGTCGATTGATTCGGACAGGCGCAGGTAAGCGGTCACTGGCGTGCGCGCGACGTACTGCGCACCGGCCGCGTCGAGATAGTCTTCGGCAGCCACGCGCACGCGGCCATTGATGACCTCCGGCGCAGCATCAAAGCGCTCGCCGAACTCTTCCGGGGTGCGGTAGCTGAGCATGGCGAACTGCCGGGCCAGGGCCAGGCCGTGGTCTTCGCCGCACTGCAGCTGGCCCAGCGCGACCGCGCGGCGCTGCAATGCGCGCCAGGCGGCGGCATACGGATGCGGTCGGTGCGCACCGCTGGCCAGCACCAGCTGGCGCACGCGGGCACGATGACGGATCGCGAACTGCTGGCCGACCAGCGCGCCATACGAATAGCCAACGAAGGCCTTCAGCGTGCGGATGCCGAGATGGTCCAGCAGCAGCGCCAAGGCATCGGCCTGGTCGGCGGTATCGATCGGCACATCCAGTGCACCGTCGGCGCCGATGAAGTCGAAGGCCAGCACGCGCAGCTGCTGCGGATCCAGCGCGCGGCCGCTGCCCACCAGGTCTTCGGCCCAGCCCTTCTCGCGGAACTGCGTGTTGGACGCCACGTGGCGATGGGCGGAAATGCCACCGGCCAGCACCACCACCGGTGCATTGGCCGGACCGACCCACTCATAGCGCAGGCGCACCGGGCTGGGGCCGGCGTGGCGCATCGACAGCACCGCCGCGAACTCACCGCGCTCGGCATGCACGCGGTCTTCGACCGGCACGCTGACGGGGACAAAGGGTTCGGGGCGAATGGCGGTACTGGCGGCGAAGCTCATGGCGGGATCCGGTTGGGGAATCGGCCATCGAGCCTTCGCGGGGCCCGCGTTCGAGATGCACGTGTGGTGCATGGTTCGAACCATCTTTCGGTGGACGCCACGGTCCCCGCAGGATTTGGCACCTACGCAGACGCTTGCGCGCCTGCGGGCTGCCCCGGCTTCAAAGGGCCTGTCCCTCTGCCGGTCTCGATGGTGGGGCCACGATGCCAGCCCTTTCCGGCACTGTCAATCCCTTCATGCGGATAAAGCGATGAATATTCTTGGGACAGCTATGCGAAGGCCGTCCCGGTCGCCCTGTTCAGGATCGGGTACAGTCCGGGCGGTCCATTCCGCTGGAAACGCCGATGTCGCGCCTGCCCCTGTCCTGCCTGCTGCTGCCTCTGCTGGCGAGCGCGACCGCACACGCCGGCGACTGGCGCCAGGGCTGGGGACTGGCTCCCCCTTCCGCCCCGGCCACCCGCGCAGGCAGTGCCGAGGGCGCCGCCCCCATGGCCCAATTGCGCCTGCAGCCGGTCGGTACGCAATGGCAGGCCCGGATCGACAACGGGCTGGCAGGGCCGCTGCAGATCCAGCTGCGCGCCGCCCACGGGCACCCGGTCGAAGGCCTCCCGGTCGAGTCGCTGATCCAGGGCGACAGCAGCCTGGTAGTCGGCCACCTGCCCGCCCCGATCGATGGCCGCATGCTGGATCTACGCCTGCAGTCGGTGCCGGGCAACCCGGCCGCACAGGCCGAAGATGTCGCCTACCGCCTGCCATTCGATGCGGCGCGCCTGCGCGTGGACCAGGCGCCGCAGGGACGATTCAGCCATGACGACGAGGAGAACCGCGACGCGGTCGACTTCGCACTGCCGGAGGGCACCCTGGTGCTGGCCGCGCGCGAGGGTACGGTGATGCAGATCCAGGATGGCTTCCGTGGCAACGGCCAGGACCGCGAACGCGATGGTGCCCGCGCCAACTTCATCCGCGTGCTGCACAGCGACGGCAGCATGGCGCTGTACGGCCACCTGCAGGCCGGCGGCATGCGCGTGCGTCGTGGCCAGGCGATAGGGGCCGGACAGCCGATCGGCCTGTCTGGCAACAGCGGCTACAGCAGTGCCCCGCACCTGCACTTCGTGGTGCAGGTCAATCGCGGCATGGGCCTGCGCTCGGTGCCGGTGCGCATCTTCGCCGAGCAGGGCCAGCTGCAGTTCGCCCGCCAGGGCGAGGCCGAAGGCGGTACCGGGCGCTGACCGCCCCCGGCCGGTATAATCCGGCGCTTATCTCTTTGAAAAGCGCCCCGGGCGGGCGCCACTGCCATGTCCGAAGTCGCCAACGAAGCGTCGCGTCGCCGCACCTTCGCCATCATTTCCCACCCTGACGCCGGCAAGACCACGCTGACCGAAAAGCTGCTGCTGTTCGGGGGCGCGATCCAGATGGCCGGTTCGGTCAAGGGCCGCAAGGCTGCCCGCCACGCCACCTCCGACTGGATGGCGCTGGAAAAGGAGCGCGGCATCTCCGTCACCTCCTCGGTGATGCAGTTCCCGTATGAAGGCAAGATCGTCAACCTGCTCGACACCCCCGGCCACGCCGACTTCGGCGAAGACACCTACCGCGTGCTGACCGCGGTGGACTCGGCGCTGATGGTGATCGACGTGGCCAAGGGCGTGGAAGAGCGCACCATCAAGCTGATGGAAGTGTGCCGCCTGCGCGACACCCCGATCATGACCTTCATCAACAAGCTCGACCGCGAGGGCAAGGACCCGATCGAGCTGCTGGATGAAGTGGAAACCGTGCTCGGCATCCAGTGTGCGCCGGTCACCTGGCCGATCGGCATGGGCCAGCGCCTGAAGGGCGTGGTCCACCTGCTGACCGGCGAAGTGCACCTGTACGAACCGGGCCGCAACTTCACCCGCCAGGACTCGACCATTTTCCCGTCCATCGATGCTCCCGGCCTGGCCGAGAAGATCGGTGCACAGATGCTGGCCGACCTGCGCGACGAGCTGGAACTGGTGCAGGGCGCCAGCCACCCGTTCGACCTGCAGGCCTACCGCGAGGGCAAGCAGACGCCGGTGTTCTTCGGCTCGGGCGTCAACAACTTCGGCGTGCAGCCGCTGCTGGACTTCTTCGTCGAACACGCACCCGCACCGCAGGCGCGCTCCACCACCGGCCGCGAGATCGCCCCGGAAGAAAACAAGCTGACCGGCTTCGTGTTCAAGATCCAGGCCAACATGGACCCGCAGCACCGCGACCGCGTGGCCTTCATGCGGGTCTGCTCGGGCCGCTTCAGCGCCGGCATGAAGACCTTCCACGTGCGTACCGGCAAGGAAATGAAGCTGGCCAACGCGCTGACCTTCATGGCCAGCGACCGCGAAATCGCCGCCGAGGCGTGGCCGGGCGATGTGATCGGCATCCACAACCACGGCACCATCTCCATTGGCGATACCTTCACCGAAGGCGAAGCGGTCACCTTCACCGGGATCCCCAACTTCGCCCCGGAACTGTTCCGCCGCGCCCGCCTGCGCGATCCACTCAAGCTCAAGCAGCTGCAGAAGGGCCTGGCCCAGCTGTCCGAGGAAGGCGCGACCCAGTTCTTCCGCCCGCTCACCAGCAACGACCTGATCCTGGGTGCGGTCGGCGTGCTGCAGTTCGACGTGGCCGCCTACCGCCTGAAGGACGAGTACGGCGTGGAAGCCACCTTCGAGCCGGTGAGCGTGACCACTGCGCGCTGGGTCCACTGCAGCAACGAGAAGAAGCTGGAAGAGTTCCGCGAGAAGAACGCGCTGAACCTGGCGCTGGATGCCGCCGGGCACCTGGTCTACCTGGCGCCGACCCGGGTCAACCTGCAGCTGGCCCAGGAACGCTCGCCGGACGTGCGCTTCTCGGCCACCCGCGAAGCGGCGCATACCGTTTCGGCAGGCTGATGCCACGGGGTCGGATCCCTTTCCGGCAGGAAAGGGCTCTGACCCCAGCCAAGGCAAGGCAGGCATTCACACACCATACGGTGACAGGCGTGCACGCATCGCCCATCGCGGCGATGATAAGGGGGTGCGGGTCCCCCTCCCCGCGAACAATGCCTACGCCATGTCCACGACGTCCATTGCTTCGATCCGTGAAGAAATCGCCAGCGCCCTGACCCATGGCCTGGGCGCGGTATTCGCCCTGGCCGCCAGCGCGGTGTTGATCACCCTGGCGGCGATCTACGGCGACGGCTGGCAGCTGGCCAGCGCGATCGTATTCGGTATCGCGCTGTTGCTGCTGTACACCGCTTCCACGCTGTACCACGCCATCCAGCATCCGGTCGCCAAGGGCCGATTGAAGGTGTTCGACCATTGCGCGATCTATGTGCTGATCGCGGGCACCTATACCCCGTTCACCCTGATCGGCCTGCGCGGTCCGTGGGGCTGGGGCCTGTTCACCGCGATCTGGGCGCTGGCGCTGGGCGGCGTGGTGTTCAAGCTGTTCTACACCGGCCGCTTCAAGGTGCTCTCAACGGTGATCTACATCGCCATGGGCTGGCTGGTGGTCGTGGCGATCAAGCCGATGTGGGCCTCGATCGATGGCGGCACCCTCACCTGGCTGTTCGCCGGCGGCCTGTCGTACACGCTGGGGACCTATTTCTACCACCGTGAATCGATCCCGTACTCGCATGCCATCTGGCACCTGTTCGTGATCGGCGGCAGCGTCTGCCACTTCGTCGCGGTCACCATGCAGGTGCTGTAACGGCCGCTCGACGGCAGCGCGTGCACACCATGCACATGGTCGCTTCGCGCCCTGTCCACGAAGAGGGGGCAACCATGGCAGCGTGAATGCTGCCGCCTCCCCTGCCGCAAAGCGCACGCCCCGCTGGCGCCTCCGCCGCCCCGGCCCACGAGGCCGGCGCTGGCTCACGATCCTGATCTTCCTGCTGGCGGCGATCCTGGTACTGATCGCGTTGTGGGACTGGAACTGGTTCAAGGGGCCGGTGGAGCGCGCGGTGCAGGCACGCACCGGCCGCGTGCTGCACATCGGGAACCTTGATGTCGACCTCGGCCGCACCAGCACGATCCGCGCCGATGCGGTCACCTTCGCCAATGCCAGCTGGGCGAAACAACCCGATATGGCCAGCGCCGACCGCGTCGAGATCGACGTGCGGGTCTGGCCCCTGCTGCGCGGCAGCGTGCAGCTGCCCGAAGTGCGCCTGACCCGGCCGGACGTGCTGCTGGAAACCGCCCCGCGCAAGGGCGAACCGGGCAACTGGGATTTCCTCGGTGACAGCGCCGGCGGGACCAGCCCCCAGCTCAAACGGCTGCGCGTCGATGACGGTCGCCTGCAGTTTCTCGATGCGCTCGGCCGCACCGATATCCGCGTGGACGTGCGCAGCGGCCAGCCGAAACAGGCCGACGCGGCGCCACCGCTGCTGGTGCAGGGCAAGGGACGCTGGCAGGGCAATCCGTTCACCCTGCGCGGTGGTACCGAATCACCGCTGGAGCTGACCGACAGCGGCCACCCGTTCCGCATCCACCTCGACGGTCGCGCTGGCGCCACCCACGCCGTCGCCAGCGGCACATTGACCAATCCCTTCCAGCTGCGCGTGTTCGACCTGCAGTTCGCGCTCAGCGGCCAGGACCTGGCCGACCTCTACCCCTTGCTCGGCATCGCCATTCCGCCGTCCCCACCCTACGCGTTGAATGGTCGGCTCAAGCGTGACCACGACCTCTGGCGTTACGAGCAGTTCACCGGCAAGGTCGGCGACAGCGACCTCGGTGGCAACCTGCAGTTCGAAGTGGGAGGCGCGCGCCCGCGACTGACCGCCACGCTGGAATCCAGACGCCTGGACTTCGATGACCTGGCCGGCTTCGTCGGTGCGCCACCGAAGACCGGCGGCGGCGAAACCGCCAATGCAGAGCAGAAGGCCGAGGCCGCACGGGTCGCCGCGCGTGCGCGTGTGTTGCCGGACACGCCCTACAACCTCGGCAAGCTGCGTGCGATGGATGCCGACGTGCGTTGGAAAGCCCACCGCATCAACGCGCCGTCATTGCCATTGGACGACATGGATGCACACCTGTTGCTGGATGACGGTGTGCTGCGGCTGGACCCACTGAACTTCGGCGTCGCCGGCGGCGACATCCGCAGCACGATCCGCATGGACGCGCGCCAGCCGCAGATCAGTACCGCGCTGAAGGCCAGTGTGCGCGGCGTGCAGCTTGGCCAGTTGTTCCCCGACGCCAAGCTGGCCGAACAGGCCAAGGGCGGCATCGGCGGCGAGGTGGACCTAAGTGGCCGCGGCAATTCGATCGCCGGGATGCTCGGCAGCAGCAGCGGCAAGGTCGGCCTGGCAATGGGCCGTGGCCATGTCGGCAACCTGGTGATGGAACTGGCCGGCCTGGACATCACCGAGTCGCTGAAATTCCTGGTGACCGGCGACAAGCAGATCCCCCTGCGTTGCGCCTTCGCCGACTTCGGCGTGCGCGACGGCCTGATGACCAGCCAGGCGTTGGCGGTGGATACCACCGACACGATCCTCATCGGCGAAGGCACGGTCAGCCTGCGCGACGAGAGCCTGGACCTGCTGTTGAAGCCACGCCCGAAGGACAAGAGCATCCTGGTGCTGCGCTCGCCACTGCACATCGCCGGCACTTTCAAGGACCCGTCGTTCCGCCCGGACTTCAAGGCGCTGGGCATCCGCGGCGCGGTGGCCCTGGCACTGGGCAGCATCGCCCCGCCGGCGGCATTGCTGGCAACCATCGAACTGGGGCCGGGCAAGGATGCCGACTGCGGGGGGCAGTATGCGAAGTAGGGTTACAGCGTTGTTCGCGGCGCCTGCATTGATGGTGGCTTGAGGGGGACGGGTGACGCAGGCAGGACACGCCGCAAGTACGTCCCTGTAGGCTCGATGGCGCCATCCATGGCGCCAACGGTCCTGCACGCCCATGCCCTCCGCCTCTGGAAACATTTCCGCGAGCGCGGTGCGTACATGCGCGGTGCCTCGCCTTTGGTAGCCGCCAACCTTGGTTGGCAACAGCTTTTGACTTTGCTTTTTTTTTTGACTTTGAATTTCCGCTCTCGTTCCGCGCGCGCAGGAAACTGTCAGGAGGGGGACGGGTGACGCAGGCAGGACCGTTGGCGCCATGGATGGCGCCATCGAGCCTACAGGGACGTACTTGCGGCGTGTCCTGCACGCCCATGCCCTCCGCCTCTCCGACGTATCAGGAAGGCGCCGCTTCTGCTTCTGCACTTGCTGTTGGCGGGCCGGCGGGCCGCAGGCCCGCCAGCGAACACCTCACCCCGCCACGATGTACTGCTGCAGCTGGTCCAGCTCGCGCCGCTGCGCATCAATCACCGACTTCACCAGGTCACCGATGGAGATCACCCCCAGCACCTGCGCGCCCTCCACCACCGGCAGATGGCGGATGCGGTAGTCGGTCACCAGTTGCAGGCAATGCTCCACCTGCTCACCGGGCGACACCGTCACCACCTGCGCCGTCATGATCTCCGCCACCGCGGTATCGCGCGATGAACGATCACGCAGCACGATCTTGCGCGCGTAGTCACGCTCGGACAGGATCCCGACCAGCCGCGGCCCGTCCATCACCAGTACCGCACCGATGCCCTTTTCCGCCATCAACCGGATCGCATCGATCACCGCCGCGTCCGGCGCGACCGCATGTACTTCAGGAGACTTGCCATCCAACAGTTGCCGTACCGTCGTCATCTGCCTGCCCTCCGAGGGTGGGTTGCAGGGCCGAGTCTGCCACGGCGGATGCTAGCCACGCGTCAACCAGGTACAACGGCCGCTGCTTGGACTCTTCGTACAGCCGCCCCAGGTACTCTCCCACCAGCCCCAGCGCGATCAACTGCACTCCCCCCAGGAACAGGATCACCGCCATCATCGTCGGCCAACCCGCCACCCGGTCGCCATACAGCGCCGCCTTCACGATCACCCACAGGCCGAACACGAACGCGACTGCGGCGGTTGCCAGTCCCAGGTAGGTGGCAGCCCGCAGCGGCACAGTCGAGAAGCCGGTGATGCCTTCGAGGGCGAAATTCCACAGCCGCCACAGGCTGAATTTGCTGGTGCCGGCCACGCGCGCGTGGCGGTGATAGGGCACGGCAATCCGCTTGAAGCCTACCCAGCTGAAAAGCCCCTTCATGAAACGGTGGCGCTCACGCATCCCGCGCAGGGCGCTCAGCGCGCGCGGGGACAGCAGGCGGAAATCTCCGGTATCGGCCGGGATCGGCGTACGCGACAGGCGACCCATCACCCGGTAGAACATCGCTGCCGTGGCGCGCTTGATCCAGGACTCGCCATCGCGGGCCATGCGCGTGCCGTAGACGTTGTCATGGCCCTCGCGCCAGCGCGCGACGAATTGCGGCACCAGCTCCGGCGGGTCCTGGCCGTCGGCATCGAGGATCATCGCTGCCCCCTCGTGCACCAGATCCAGGCCCGCGGTCAGCGCCGCCTCCTTGCCGAAGTTGCGCGACAGCTTCAGCGCCGAGACGCGCGCATCAGCCTGGGCCAACCCCGCGATCACCTCCCATGTGCGGTCATGACTGCCGTCATCCACATAGAGAATGTGGCCGTCGATGTCGGGCATGCCGTCCAGCACCGCGCACAGCCGTGGATGCAGCAGCGGTAATGCCAGGGCCTCGTTGTAGGCGGCGATGACAAAAGTGAGCCGTTCGCGGGTCATGCCCGAATTGTACATTGCCGGCCAGGCGCACGACCCGTCGCCCGCCGCTCACGCCACGCCTGCCTCAGTCCTCCGACAAGTATGACGCGCCGCCCAGCTGGCGCGCCTGGCGCTGGATCCATGCGGCGCGCCGCTGCACATACGGCCCCGGTGCGGCCGCGTTGTAGCGTCGCGGTGCCGGCAGTACCGCCGCCAGTCGCGCACTCTCGGCCGGGCTCAACCGGGCCGCGTCCTTGCCCCAGTATTTCTGGGCTGCCGCCTGCGCACCGTACACACCATCACCGAACTCGGCGATGTTGGCGTACATCTCCAGGATGCGCTCCTTCGGCCACAGCGCCTCGATCAGCACCGTGTACCAGACTTCCAGGCCCTTGCGGATCCAGCTGCGGCCCTGCCACAGGAACAGGTTCTTGGCCACCTGCTGGCTGATCGTGCTGGCGCCACGCAGGCGCCCTCCCCTGGCGTTATGGTCGCGGGCCTTTTCGATGGCCTGCAGATCGAAGCCATTGTGGTCGGGGAAGCGCTGGTCCTCGGCCGCCACCAGCGAGATCGGCAGGCTCGGCGCCATCTGGTCGAGGTCGCGCCACTGGTAATGCAGCCGATAGGACCAGTCCGCCTCGCCCAGCGCCTCGCCGTAGCGCCACAGCATCACCGTGGACACCGGCGGGTCGATGAAGCGCAGCACCAGCACCTGCAGGCAGCTGAAAGCAGCCAGCAGCACCGGCAGCCACAGCAGCCGCCTCCAGCGCCAGCGCCGGCGCGGCGCGGCCACCTCCGCCACTACCTTGTGCTGCTCTCCCGCTGCCCCCATTACTGGTGCATCCTTCTTCTGTCTGGTTGTCGGCGCATTATCCGGCAACCGCCCCCGTTTACGCGCGATGTGAGCCGATGACCGCCAACTCCGATTCCCTGATCCGTTTCCTGCTCCCCGACGCCGGCGTCCGCGGCGTGCATGTGCACCTGCAGGCCACCTGGCAGGAAATCCTGTCCCACGCCGTGTACCCGGACGCCGCTGCCGAGCTGCTCGGCGAGGCCTGTGTCGCCTCGGCCCTGTTCACCGGCCACACCAAGATCGACGGCCGCCTGTCAGTGCAGCTGCGCAGCAGCACTGCCCTGCGCACCCTGTTCGCCGAATGCACCGCGGGCGGCACCCTGCGTGGCATCGCCCAGCTCAGCGAAGGCGCCGACGCGCCGCGTGACCTGTCCAGCCTCGGCGATGACGCCATCCTCGCCATCACCATCGAGAACCCCGGCTTGGACCCGCGCGAGCCGCAGCGCTACCAGAGCCTGGTCGCGCTGACCGCGCCGGAACTGGACGAGGCCTTCGAGGACTACTTCCGCCAGTCGGAGCAGCTGCCCACCCGCCTGCTGCTGGCGGCCGACCGCAACGGTGCCGCCGGCCTGCTGCTGCAGAAACTGCCGGGCGACGAAGGCGACGAAGATGGCTGGGCGCGCGCCAGCGCCCTGTTCGAGACCCTGGGCAAGGCCGAACTGCTGGCGACCCCGGCCGAGCAGCTGCTGCACCGCCTGTTCCACGAGGAGCGGCCGGAGCTGCTGGGTGAAAAGCCGCTCTCCTTCGCCTGCTCCTGCTCGCGCGAGCGGGTGGCCGGCATGCTGCAGTCGCTGGGGGAAGAGGAGGCCCGAGCGGCCGCCGAGGACACTGGCGCCGTCGAGGTGCGTTGCGAATTCTGCGGACGCGAGTATCACTTTCCATTGACGGAGTTCGGCATACTGTTCCACGGCGCCCAGGGGGCTGTACCGGCGCCTGAACGACTTCAGTGAACGGCAGTCTTGTACCTGGGGAGGATCAAGGCTTGTTAAGAATTCATAAACACCCTAGGATCGAGTTCCCGTCCCCACGGGAACTTCCGTTGTCTGTCCCTGTCTGAACTGGTCCGATGCGTACCTTCCTGCGTCTACCGCTGGCCCTGCTGATCGCCCTCGGCGCGATCACGGGCGTGCATGCGCAGAGCAAGGACACCCGCACCGTGCTGCCGGTCTGGAACAAGGGCAGCGGCAAGGTCGAGGCGCTGCTGTACCTTGAGCCGACCGGCGAACAGGCGGCCGGCGCCCGCTGGCATTTCGGCCGCAACTCGCTGGACGCGGCCTTTGGCCTGTCCTCCGGCGATTCGCTGGGCCTGCTCTGCAACAGCAGCAGCGGCACCAGCATCAGCGGTCTGGCCAGCCATTGCATGCTGGCCAGCCTGGGCGACGAGGATGATCTGAACAGCCGTCGTTTCAGCGGTACCGCCGCGCTGAACCGCGGCAACAGCCGCCTGGGCATCACCGCCGGCACTGGCCGTGAAACCCTGCCCGCCTGGTTGTCGGGCCCGAACAAGACGCCCTCGCTGCGTGCCGAGCAGAACGATCTGACCGTGTTCGCGCAGAAGAACATCGGTCGCGAAGGCTTCGTCTCCATTGCCGGTACCTACGCCAAGGCGCGCCTGGTTCCGCTGGCCGACGCCTCGCCGGCCATCGTCGATCGCTGGGACAGCAAGAGCCTGAGCATCGGCGCCGGTTACGGCAACTTCACCGGCAGCATCATCGGCCGCGTGGTCGACGTCCCGGGCAAGCCCGGCAAGTGGGAAGGCCTGGGCATCGGCCTGACCTGGCGTACCCCGTGGTCCGGCCAGCTCACCGTCGGCGCCGAGAATGTGATCAGCCGCGGCAAGAATCCGTTCTCCCCGCGCAACGAAAGCAACGACGACGGCACCGTGCCGTATGTGCGTTACGAACAGGATCTCTGATCCCGGTAAACAGGCTCAGCAACGATATTCCCAAAGGCGCCGAAAGGCGCCTTTTGCATGTGCAAGCCTGCCGCGCACTTGCGTAACCGGTATCGCCGCTGGGCGATGAAACGCTGCGCACCGACATAGTGAGATACATTTCAATCGAAACTTTTTTCATCATTCTGCGTTAACAAACGAGGCAGAGCGCCCTGACCATGCCGGTAAACTATTGAGTGGCATCGAAAAAGCGCATCTTTACCAAAATCACAGGCTTGATTAACACAGCTTTAATTCTTGGCGAACGCCCGTTACTATCGGGTCAGCCTCGCGATTTGGGAGCGCTTTTTCGCTCCCCCGCCGGGCATTAACCCCAGCCAAGATTTCTTGGAGAGAGAGAGCCAATGAAACTCAAGTCCAGCCAGCTGCGTGACGCAGTTGTGATCGCGCTTGTCGCCGGTGCCACCACCGCGACGGCCCACGCCCAGGAAGCCACCAACCTCGACCGCATCGAGGTCACCGGTTCGCGCATCCGTCAGGTCGATACCGAAACCGCCCAGCCCGTTCTGAGCATCAGCCGCGCTTCGATCGAGAAGAGCGGTTTCAAGACAGTTGCCGACGTCCTGCAGAACATCTCTGCCGCTGGCAGCCCGGCCATCAGCCGTTCCGAGCCGCTGTCCTCCGGCGAAGCCGTCGGTGGCTTCTACATCGACCTGCGCAACCTCGGCGCCGAACGCACCCTGGTGCTGGTCGACGGCAAGCGCCTCGGCGCCAGCGTCAGCGGCCTGCAGGACGTGTCGCAGATCCCGTCGGCCATCGTCGAGCGCATCGACGTCCTGAAGGACGGCGCCTCGTCGATCTACGGCTCCGACGCGATCGCCGGCGTGATCAACATCATCACCCGCAAGAACTTCCAGGGCCTGGAAGCCAACGCCTACGTCGGCCAGTACGGCGAAGGCGACGGCCAGAAGAGCAGCTTCGACTTCGTGGCCGGCTTCACCGGTGATCGTGGTTCGGTCACCATCGGTGCGGAATACGCCGAAGAAAAGGCCGTCTGGGCCAAGAATCGCTGGTTCAGCAAGTCGCAGCGCACGGATCGCCACCCGGACCGCGGCTGGACCCCGGTCAGCCAGTGGGGCGCGGTCTATGACGTCAATGATCCGAATGCACCGTTGCTGACGCTGAACCGTGGTGGAAATCCGTTCGATCCGAACGCCTATCACGAGACCGACCTCACCCCGATCACCGGTGACGTCAGCAACTCCAACGAGCAGATGCACCTGCTGACGCCGACCAAGCGTCGTTCGGTGTTCGCCAACGTACAGTACGACCTGACCGACAACATCCGCTTCGTCTCCGACCTGCTGTACACCCGTCGCGAGTCGCAGGCCCAGGTCGCCGGTTATCCGCTGCAGTCGGCCGACTATGAGCGTCAGCTGGGTACCGTGCTCTCGCAGGACAGCTACTACAACCCGTTCGGCACCGACATGGGCTTCATCCGCCGTGGCTGGGAAGTGCCGCGCCTGTCGACCAACAAGCTGACCACCTTCCGCTTCACTGGCGCCCTGCAGGGCAGCTTCCAGTTCAATGACAAGTACTTCGACTGGGAAGCCGGCTACATCTACCAGAACTCGGAGAACCTGCAGACCCAGACCGGCAACTACAACATGCTGGCGGTCACCCAGGCCACCGGCGCGTCGTTCCTCAACCCGGCCACCGGCCGCGTCGAGTGCGGCACGGCCGCCGGCCTGGCCGCGGGCACCAACCCGATCTATGGCCCGGGCCCGGGCGGCTGCATTCCGTGGAATCCGGCCATTCCGTACGGCCGTACCGGCGACGGCGGCCTGACCGGCAATCCTGCCCTGCAGCAGTTCCTGTTCCCGACCACCAAGAACACCGGTGAAGTCACCACCAAAACCTACTACGCGAACATCGCCGGCAGCCTGTTCACCCTGCCCGCCGGCGACCTGGGCTTCGCGCTGGGTTACGAGTACCGCGAAGACAAGGGCACCTACGTCCCGGATGCGCTGTCACAGTCGGGCTACTCGACCGATCTGGCGGCCGGCCCGACCGGTGGTGGCTACAACGTCAACGAAGTGTATCTGGAGCTGAATGTTCCGATCCTGGCCGACCTGCCGGGTGCCAAGGAACTGAGCTTCAACGCCGCATCGCGCTACTCGAAGTACAACACCTTCGGCAACACCACCAACAACAAGTTCGGCCTCAAGTGGAAGCCGATCGACCAGTTGCTGGTGCGTGCCACCTATGCCGAGGGCTTCCGCGCACCGACCATCGATAATCTGTACGGTGGCAGCTCGCAGACCTTCGCCTACTTCACCGATCCGTGCGATACCGATTTCGGCCTGGCTGCCAGCGATCCGGCCACCGCCCAGCGTTGCGCCGCCGCTCTGGGCGCGCTGGCCCCGAATTTCCGCCAGCTGAAGCAGGGTTACGTCCCGGCGGAAGGTCAGGATGAGCAGAGCCCGGTGCCGTTCAACGCCGTCTCCAACCCGAACCTGACTCCGGAAAAGTCCAAGTCCAAGACCGTCGGCCTGGTGTGGAGCCCGACCTTTGCCCAGGGCCTGAACATGAGCCTGGACTGGTGGAACATCAAGATCACCAACACCATCGTCACCGACGATCCGACCACCCAGCTCAACGACTGCTACGTACTCGGCATCGCCGACCGCTGCAACTCGTTCACCCGCGACGCAACCCGTGGCATCGTGACCAACCTGACCTACGCACCACGTAATGCCGGTTACCAGGAAACCGAAGGCTTCGACTTCGATGTGGCCTATCGCTTCGAAACCAGCAGCTGGGGCAGCTTCAACGCCAACCTGCAGAACACCTACGTCAGCAAGAACGTGCTGAAGACCACCAACGCGCAGCAGGTGCCGGTGTCGATCCTCAACGGCTTCAGCAGCAACTTCCGCCTGCGTTCGAACCTGGTGCTGGGCTGGGAATACGGCGATTGGGGCATTACCTGGGGTACGCGCTACTTCTCCAGCGTGAAGGAACAGTGCTACTTCTCGACCGAGTGCAGCCTGCCTGACTTCGGCTCGCCGGATCCGGCACGCGACCAGCCGATGAACCGCCGTGGCGCCACCACCTTCCACGACGTCCAGGTCTCCTGGAACGCACCGTGGAATGCAACCATCGCCGTGGGCGCGCGTAACGTGTTCGATCATTACGGCCCGCAGATGTACTCGGCGCCGAACTCGCAGTACTCCTACTACGGTGGCTACGACATCGGTCGCTTCATGTACATGCAGTACAAGCAGAAGTTCTGATCGGCACTCTGATCAGCTGATGCAGCAACGGCCCCGCAAGGGGCCGTTGCTCTTTGTGTCGCATGGAAACAGCTGGCCAGGCACAACAAAAAAGGCCGCGGTGTCGCCGCGGCCTTGCTTCAACATCATTCCCGGGTGCTCATCCGTTCGGAATCAGCGTCTCGATCAGATGCTCGACGTACGCTTCGAAATCCTCGCGCGCCTGCTTGGGCTGCTGCAGCTGCAACGACAACTGCAGGAAGCCGACATACGCGGCGTAGGCAAGGCGTGCCCGATGACGCGCATCGGTCGAGCTGAGGCCCGCCTGGCGGAACGAGGCGACCAGATAATCGAGGCGGCGCTGCGAGACGCGGTCGATCACCGGCCGCACCATCGGATGATCCAGTGCCTTCAGCAGCTCGCTGTAGATGATGTGCGGCTGCACTTCATGCGCCACCATCTGGAACAACTGGCGCAGGCGCACGCGCGGATCCGGCACGTCTTCCAGGCTGCCGAACACCTGTTCCTGTTCGAACAGTTCCCAGCGCTCCAGCGCCGCCTGCAGCAATGCATCGCGCGAAGGGAAATGCCAGTAGAAACTGCCCTTGGTAACGCCGAGCCGCCGTGCCAGCGGCTCCACCGCGACGGCGCCGACACCTTGTTCAGCAATCAGATCGAGGGCCGCCTGGGCCCAGTCTTCGGCACTCAGGCGGCTGTTGCGGCCGGCGCGCGGTTCGCCGGCGGAAGCGTCAGGTTGATTCATGGGCTGATTTAACCATACGCCGGGGTTCGTTGCAGTACGCGGTTGCGGTCGAAACCGTCGCAGCCTCCCAGGCGAGGTCCATTCAGGGGACTTCCGCAGCGCACCATACCGTGCAGTATTGACTTCCCCCCGAACCGATCCATACTAGCAAGTATGGTTACGTCCCCACCTCCCGCTGCGTTCCATGACCTGCGCCAGGACGCCGCCCATGGCGCCCGCCTGGCCGCCACCGCCAGCGACCATGGCCGGCGCGGCCGGGTGCTGTTCGCGCATGGCTTCGGCCAGACCCGCCACGCCTGGAATGCCACTGCCCGCGCACTGAATGCCGCCGGCCTGCAGACGCTGGCCTACGACGCCCGCGGCCACGGCGATTCGGACTGGAATGCCGCCAACCTGCCCTATCACGGCGAACAGTTCGCCGATGACCTGATCGTGCTGGCCGGCGAGCAGCCGCGCCCGCCGGTACTGGTTGCCGCATCGATGGGCGGGCTGTTCGGCCTGCTGGCCGAGTCGCGCTGGCCCGGCCTGTTCTCGGCGATGGTGCTGGTCGACATCACCCCGCGCTGGGATACCGCCGGCGTCGAGCGCATCCTCGCCTTCATGACCGCCCATCCCGACGGCTTCGCTTCGCTGGCCCAGGCCGCCGACGTGATCTCGGCGTACATGCCGCACCGTCCGCGCAAATCCGAGCAGTCGCTGCGTGCGCTGCTGCGCGAGGACGGCCGCGGCCGCTGGCGCTGGCACTGGGATCCGCGCCTGGTGGCCGAACTGGCCCGCGACAGCGAACAGCACCAGGACGCACTGGCCGAGGCCGCGCGCCAGGTGAAGTGCCCGCTGCTGCTGGTCAGCGGCGGACGCAGCGACCTGGTCACGCCGCAGACCGTGGCCGAGTTCCTGGCGTTGGCGCCGCATGCGCGCCATGTGCAGCTGCCGCAGGCCACCCATATGGTCGCCGGCGATGACAACGACGCCTTTACCGCTACTGTGTTGGACTATCTGGACGTGTTGCCCGCAGCGGACGCTGCGGCTTCGTCCGCCACAAACGAGCACGTCACCGGAGCACGCTCATGAGCATCGTTCTTCCCTTCCTCGCCCTGCTGCTGGCAGGCGCGTTCGTCGCCTACCACCGCATGCGGCTGGTTACCTGGACGCTGATCAGCGTGGCCCTGCTGGCCGCCTGCTGGTTCATTCCCTACGTCAACCAGACCGCCACGATCGTCGCGGCCGCCGTGTTGGCCGTCATCGCCGTGCCGCTGCTGCTGCCGTTCATCCGCAAGCCGCTGCTGACCGGCCCGATGATGAAGGTGTTCCGCAAGGTGCTGCCGCCGCTGTCGCAGACCGAGCGCATCGCACTGGAAACCGGTTCGGTCGGTTTCGAGGGCGAACTGTTCACCGGTGATCCGGACTGGAACATCCTGCTCAACTATCCCAAGCCGCAGCTGACCGCCGAGGAACAGGCCTTCCTCGATGGCCCGGTGGAAGAGCTGTGCGCGATGGTCAACGACTGGGAAATCACCCATGTCCATGCGGACCTGCCGCCGGAACTGTGGGCCTTCATCAAGAAGAACAAGTTCTTCGGCATGATCATCCCGAAGGAATATGGCGGGCTGGGCTTCTCCGCACTGGCCCACCACAAGGTGATCCAGAAGCTGGCGTCGGTGTCTTCGGTGGTCAGCTCCACCGTCGGCGTGCCCAACTCGCTGGGCCCGGGTGAACTGCTGGTGCATTACGGCACCCAGGAACAGAAGGACCAGTACCTGCCGCGCCTGGCCGATGGCCGCGAAGTGCCCTGCTTCGGCCTGACCGGTCCGTTCGCCGGCTCCGACGCCACCTCGATCCCGGACTACGGCATCGTCTGCAAGGGCGAGTGGAACGGCGAGCAGGTGCTCGGCGTCAAGCTCACCTTCGACAAGCGCTACATCACCCTGGCCCCGGTCGCTTCGCTGATCGGCCTGGCGTTCCGCATGTACGACCCGGATGGCCTGATCGGCGATACCCGCGACATCGGCATCACCCTGGGCCTGCTGCCGCGCGACACCGCCGGCGTTGAAATCGGCCGTCGCCACTTCCCGCTGAACTCGACGTTCCAGAACGGCCCGATCCGCGGCAAGGACGTGTTCATTCCGCTGACCCAGCTGATCGGTGGCGCGGCGATGGCCGGCAAGGGCTGGAACATGCTCAACGAGTGCCTGGCCGTGGGCCGCTCGATCACCTTGCCGTCCACCGCCAGTGGTGGTGCCAAGGCCGGTGCCGCGGTGACCGGCGCCTATGCGCGCATCCGCAAGCAGTTCGGCCTGTCGGTCGGCCGCTTCGAGGGCGTGGAAGAAGCGCTGGCCCGCATCGGCGGCAAGGCGTACAAGATCAGTGCGCTGTCGCAGGCCACCGCCGCCGCGGTTGACCGTGGCGACGTGCCGTCGGTGCCGTCGGCGATCGCCAAGTACCACTGCACCACCATGAGTCGCGAAGTGATCTCGGACATGATGGACGTGATCGGCGGCAAGGGCATCATCCTGGGGCCGCGCAACTTCGCTGGCCGCAGCTGGCAGGCCGCGCCGATTGCGATCACCGTGGAAGGCGCCAACATCATGACCCGCAGCCTGCTGATCTTCGGCCAGGGTGCGATCCTGTGCCACCCGTGGGTGCTGAAGGAAATGAAGGCCGCGCAGGATCCGGATACCCGCGCCGGCCTGCAGGACTTCGACCGCAGCCTGTTCGGCCACATCCGCTTCGGCATCTCCAATGCCGTGCGTTCGTTCTGGTTCGGCCTGACCGGCGCGCGCTTCGGTGCCGCCCCGGGCGACGCCTATACCCGCCGCTACTTCCGCAAGCTGGACCGCTACTCGGCCAACCTGGCGCTGATGGCCGACATCTCGATGATGACCCTCGGCGGCAAGCTGAAGTTCAAGGAATCGCTGTCCGGCCGCCTGGGCGATGTGCTGAGCCACGTCTACATGACCAGCGCCATGCTCAAGCGCTACCACGACGAAGGCGCACCGCAGGCCGACCAGCCGCTGCTGGCCTGGGCCTTCCATGACAGCGTGCACAAGATCGAAGAGTCGCTGTCGGCCGCACTGCGCAACTTCCCGATCCGTCCGATCGGCTGGCTGATGTGGGCACTGATCTTCCCGCTGGGCCGTCGTGCCGAGGCTCCGGGCGATCGCCTGAGCCGTCGTGTCGCCGCCCTGCTGATGGCGCCGAATGAAGCCCGCGACCGTCTGGCCAGTGGCGTGTTCCTGACCCCGTGCGAGAACAACCCGGGCGGCCGTATCAACAGCTACCTGAGCAAGGCGATCATGGCCGAGCCGGTGGAGCGCAAGTTCCTGAAGGCGCTGAAGAGCAAGGGCATCGAGGCGCTGGACTTCAAGGCGCAGCTGGACGAAGCCGTGGCCGAGGGCGTGATCACCCAGGATGAGCGCAGCCTGCTGGAAGAGCTGCGCACGCTGACCCTGGACACCATCAGCGTGGACGACTTCGACACCCACGAACTGCGCGCGGCCAGCTACTACGACCGCCAGCACAAGGACCCGCATTCGCAGGCAGCCTGATCGCCCGCGACACGCGTTGCTTCGACGGCGGGCCTCGGCCCGCCGTCGCTTTATCCGCCGACCGGAATACCCACCATGTCCACGCCCCTGCTCTCGCTTTACCACCGGCTGCAGCGCTGGCCCGCCGGCACCTGGCTGTTCTCGCGCGCGGTGTGCTTCAAGGCGCCCTACTTCGCCAGCATCGCGCCACGCATCACCCGCCTGGAACACGGCCGCTGCGAAGGCACGCTGGCCGACCGCCGCAGGGTGCGCAACCACATCGGCACGGTGCACGCGATCGCGATGTGCAACCTGGCCGAACTGACCGCCGGGTTGATGGTCGATGCATCGCTGCCGAAGGGCATGCGCTGGATCCCGAAGGGGATGCAGGTGCAGTACCTGGCCAAGGCACGTGGCACGCTGCAGGCGGTGGCGTTGCCGGCACAGCCGATTGTCGTCGCGGCCGAGGGCTATGCCCTGCCGGTGACGGTGAGCGTGCGCGACCGTGCGGGCACGGAGGTGTTCAGCGCGGTGATCGACATGTGGTTGTCGCCGGCGAAGTAGGTTCCCGCGAACGGCGCAGCCCCTCGTGGGTGGACGGTTGATCGCGGAAAGCCCTGGTTAGGCTGGGGACGGTGGGTTCGCGGGGGACGCCGTGAACCCATCCCTGGGGGCTTGGCCGCGACATCCATGCCGCGGACACCCCCGCGAACCCACCGCCCCCAGCCTCGGACGCATCTCTGCGGCGTCCACCCACGCAAGAGAAAAAAGAAGGGCAGAAGCAAAAGCAAAAGCGGCCCACCGGCCGCTTTTTGCTGTTGCTGTTGCTGTTGCTCTTGAACTTCTTTTTCTTCTCCGTGGCTGGCCGCGCCCTGAAACTGTCAGGGGTGTGGCGGGTGGGCCGTTCAGGGGCGTTGGCGCCATGGATGGCGCCATCGAGCTTACATGGACGTACTTGCAGCGTCCCCTGCACGGCCCACCCGCCCTCCCCCCCCAACACATGACCCGCTCCACGCGACCAACCCACGAGGGGCTGCGCCGTTGGCTGGAAACTACGCCAGCGCGCGAAACACCAACGCCAGGATCGCCGGCACCGCCTGGATCATGAAAATACGGCGGCTCACGCTGTACGCGCCATAGCACCCCGCCACTACCACGCAGGCCAGCGAGAACGTCACCAGCACCGGCTGATCGATCACCAGCCCCACCACGATGCCTGCCGCCAGGAAGCCGTTGTACAGGCCCTGGTTGGCCGCCAGCACGCGCGTGGCCCCGGCCTTCTCCGGCGTGTTGCGGAAGGTCTTCAGGCCCAGCGGGCGGGTCCACAGGAACATCTCCAGCACCAGGAAATAGACGTGCAGCAGTGCGACCAGCAAGGTCAGGGCGAGTGCGATCCAGTACATGTGCGGTTCCTTGGACAGGGAAGGAGAATGGGGTCAGCGCCCTTTCCCCGCGGGAAAGGGCCCTGACCCCGGCAAATCAACGGTCGCGCGGCAGCTTCTTTTCTTCGCGCAGCACGCCGAACGCAGCCAGGGTCATGAAGCCGGCCACCAGCACGCCGCCGATGAACACCACGTGCGAACCGAACAGGGTCAGTGCCTTGTGGATCCAGGTGAACCCCAGGTCCGCGCCGCGGTACACCACGGTGTCGATCGCCGCGCCGGCCTTGTAGCGCCACTGCCGGTCCACGCGCGTGTAGATGGTCTCGCGCGCCGGCTTGGCCAGTGCGAATTCGCTGGCGCGGGTCACCACCTGCACCACCGCGACCATCAACGGCATCGGCGAGGCTGCCAGCACCGAGAAGCCGATCAGGATCGCGAAACCGGGAATCAGCAGCGCCGGCGCGATGCCGTGGCGCGACAGCAGCCAGCGGGTCAGGCCCACCTGCATCAGCAGCGCCAGCGCGTTCACCGCCAGGTCGATGCGCGAGAAGAACGCGGTACTGGCCGCCGGGTCGGTAAACGCCGCGCGCACGATGCTGGCCTGCTGGTTGTACAGCAGCGTGCCGACGCCCACGCCGAACACCACCATCACCGCCAGCCAGCGCAGCAGCGGCTCGCGCACGATCAGTTTCAGGCCGTCCAGCACGCTGCCGCCCATCGGTTGCTCGCCGGACACCAGTTGCTGCTCGCGTTCGCGCAGCACCGCCCAATGCCGCAGCCGCCAGATGCACAACAGGCACACGACCAGGAATGCTGCCGAGACCAGCATCAGGTTGGCGATGCCCACGCGCTGCGCCAGCGCGCTGGTGATCAACGGGCCGAGGAACGCGCCAACGGTGCCGGCCGCACCGATGTAGCCGTAGTAGGCACGCGCCTGTGCGTTGGAGAACACGTCGGCCATGAAGCTCCAGAACACCGCCACCGCGAACAGGTTGAAGACCATCACCCAGAGGAAGAAGGCCATGCCCCGCCCTGGCACGTGACTGTCGAACAGTGCGTAGAACCCCAGCAGGGTGACGATGAAGAAGCCGTACACCACGGGAAGGAACACACGGCGCGGGAAGCGGCTGACCAGCCAGCCGTACACCGGCTGCAGCACCAGCATGATCACGAACACGCAGGAGAACAGGAACTGCAGGACGAAGTCCTTCAACGCGATGCCATGGCTGGCGAACCAGGTGATCAGCACGGGCGGGAACACCGTTTCCAGGTCCGCCGAGGCGGCCATGGCCTCACGCACCGGGCGCAGCACGTAGTAGCCGCTGAGCAGGCAGAAGAAGTACAGGAACGACCACCACAGCGCCGGCGACTCGCGCAGCGCCGCCGCCAGGCCCTGCAGCGGCCCCTTGCCCGATGCAGCGCTCATGCAGCGCCCCTCGCCCACAGACGGCGGTTGGACAGCAGCATGGCAGGCTCCGGGGCGGTGAAGCGCGTACGTTAGCCAATGCACTGCAACATCGCCAGCGTGACGCGCCCTCGCACCTGCGGACGGACGCGACGACCGGCCTGGACGACACGTTCCGATACACACTTTCGGGGCGTCAAAATTCCAACTTTTTCAACAAGATGCGCATTCATCTTCGCTTTGTTTGTGCACAGGGGAAAAGCGGCGCTAGAATCGCCATCAGCAGTCGCGCACGGGTCCAACCGATGAAAAAGAACAGCCTGCGTCGTCCGATCCGTTCGGCGGCCACCGGTTTGCTGGGCATGTTGATGCCCGTTGCCTTGTCCACCACCGCGCAGACACCGCCGGCGTTGCCGCCGATGCCGACCAACATCGAATCCGCGACGGCTGCCACCGTCGCCCACACCCAGCCTGCGGCCTACCGCACCGGTCTGGTGCCGCGCGTCCAGGCGCCGGCGGCTGGCTTCAACGTCGCCAACATCGAGTCGATGGCGCAGCAGCTGACCTATGGCGAGCGCGTGCCAGGCATGGCGGTGGCGATCGTGCAGGGCGGCCGCATTCTCAGCGCGCGTGGCTATGGCGTCACCGACGTCAACAACCCGCTGCCGGTCGATGCGCACACCGTGTTCCGCCTGGCCTCGCTGTCCAAGGCCTTCGCCGGCACCATGGCCGGCCTGCTGGTCAACGACGGCACGCTGCGCTGGGACAGCAAGGTCACCGACTACGTGCCGGGCTTCCGCCTCAATTCGCCCGAAGCCACCGACCGCCTGACCGTGGCCGACGTGCTCAGCCATCGCGTCGGCCTGCCGTACAACGCCTACGACCGCGACATCGAAGGCAACGCCGAGTACTACGCGCTGACCCAGAAGCTGGCCAACACCAGCCTGAAATGCCTGCCGGGCGACTGCTACGCCTACCAGAATGTGGCCTTCAGCCTGATCGGCGACGTTGTCTATGCGGCCTCGGGCAGCTTCTACGAGCAGTCGGTCGAGCGCCGCATCTTCAAGCCGCTGGGCATGAATGACGCCAGCCTCGGCCTGGCCGGCATCCAGGCCAGCTCGCGCTGGGCGCGTCCGCACGTGCGCAGCCGCAACGGCTGGGTCTCGCTGACGCCCAAGCCCACCTATTACCGCGTCGCTCCGGCGGCTGGCGTCAACGCCAGCGCCAGCGACATGGCGCAGTGGCTGCTGGCCCACACCGGCCATCGCCCCGACGTGCTGCCGGCACCGCTGCTGGCCACCCTGCATTCAAGCCTGATCAACACGCCGGGCGAGATGCGTTCGGGCTGGCGCCGTGAGCGCCTGCACTCGGCGGGCTACGCATTGGGTTGGCGTACCTTCGACTACGCCGGCCACGACGTGGTGTTCCATGCAGGTGCCGTGCAGGGCTATCGCGGCCTGGTCGCGCTGGTGCCGGAACGTGACCTCGGCATCGCCATCCTCTGGAATGGCGAAAGCGGCCTGCCCAGCGGCCTGCTGCCGACCGTGCTCGACTCGGCTCTTGGCCTGCCGGCGCAGCGCTGGCTGGACGTGGACACCGACTTCGGCAGCGACAACCTGATGGCCGAGGGCGCAAGCCCGGCGCAGCAGGACAAGCGCAAGGGCAAGGGCGCCTCGGGCAACCGCGCGGTGGCTTCGCCGCGCTGACCAGGCGGGCTCGACCGTGTGTGCGAAGGGCGGCCCATCGGTCGCCCTTTTTGTTGGCCGTTGCAGCGTCGAGCCCATGCTCGGCTCTGCAGTTCCGCAGCGCTAGTGCGCGAAGTAGTGCATGCCGCCGTCCACTGGAATCACCGCACCGGTGATGTAACCCGCCAGCGGCGAGGCCAGGAACGCCACCAGCGGCGCCACTTCCTCCGGTTCACCAAAGCGTCCGATCGGGATGTTGCGGGCAATGAACGCGCGTCTGCTTTCCTCGGTGGGGTGCAGGCGGTCCAGGATCTGCGCGCTGTTGATGCGCCCCGGTGCAATCGCGTTCACCGTGATGCCCTGCCCCGCCACCTCCGACGAAAGGCCCTTGCTCCACAGGTGCAATGCCGCCTTCGCCGCGGTGGCCGCGTTCACCGCGCGCGGTTCCATCGAACCGCTGAAATTGATCACCCGTCCCCATGCCTGCGCCTGCATGCCGGGCAACAGCGCCTGGGTCAGCCGTCGTGCGGCGGAGAAGTTCAGGGCGATCGCTTCCTCCCAGATATCGTCATCGGCATCGACCGTGGTCGGCCGGGAACCGCCTGCGGCATTGACCAGGATGTCGACACGCTGCAATGCCTCACGGGATGCGTCCGCGATGTACCGGAGGTCGCCGGCAACCGTGACATCGCCGGCCACGATGACCGGTGCAGCGCCGCCTTCGGCTTCGATCCGCGCCGCCAGCGCCTGCAGCGGTGCCCGCTGCCGCGACGTGATGGCAATGCGCACGCCCTGGGCCGCCAGCTGCCTGGCGACGGCGGCACCGATGCCGCTGGCCGCGCCCGTCACCAACGCGGTACGGCCAGCAAGATTCAAGTCCATGGTGTTCTCCTGTCAGCGTGGCCGGCGAATCCGGTCCGTGCACGACATGCTGTTTGATCACCCCTGATTGATAAACTCCACGCAGGTTTCAGCATTCAACACCCGGGGTGTCAGATGAACCTGCTGGAGAGCATGCAGGTCTACGTGCTGATCGTGGACAAGGGCAGCCTCAGTGCGGCAGCCGCGGCGATGGATATCTCGGCAACGATGGCCGGCAAGCACCTGCGCGCATTGGAAGCCCGGCTGGGCATGCAGCTGTTGAGCCGTACCACCCGGCGCCAGCACATGACACCGTTCGGCGAGGACTACTACGCGCGCTGCAAGGAGATCCTGCGCCTGGTGGAGGAAACCGACGCGCAGGCGCAGCACCAGCAGCTCTCACCGGCGGGCACGCTGCGCATCAGCGCACCGGTGATCTTCGGTACACACGCGCTGGTACCGGCGCTGGCCGAGTACATGGCCCGTCATCCGGATGTCCGGGTCGAAGCCACGCTGACCGATCGTGTGGTCGACCTGGCCGAAGAGGGCTTCGAGGCGGCACTGCGCATCGGCACGCTGGCCGACAGCAGCGTGCTGGTGGCACGAGCACTGGCCCCCTATCGCTTGATGATGTGCGCCTCGCCGGCGTATCTGGCCAGGCACGGCACGCCACGCAGCGTGCACGCACTTGCCGGCCATCAATGCCTGTCGTTCGAACCGAGTGCGCTTGCGCAGTGGCTGCAGGACGACGCTGGCGAGCTCGACCACGTGCCCGACGGCCGATTGCAGATCAACAATGGCGAAGCGCTGCGTTCGGCGGCGCTGCACGGCCTTGGCATCGTCCTGCAATCGACGCTGCTGCTGGCCGCCGATGTCGAGGCGGGGCGTCTGGTGCAGCTGTTCCCGGAATACGGTCAGGCCGGTCGGCCGATGCACGTGGTCTATGCGCACGACCGTTACCACTCCACCCGCCTGCGCAGCTTCCTCGACTTCCTGATGGAGCGCTTTCCAGCGGCGCCGCACGGCTAGCGCCGACCGTCAGCAAAGCGGTCGAGCCTGGCTCGACTCGACGCTACAAGTGGCCCATAAAAAAACCCCCTCCCCGCTGGGCAGCCAGGGAAGGGGGTTTCAGGATGCGGCTATCGGGAAGTACTTAGATCAGCGGCGCCGGGGTTGCCGGCAGAGCGACCGGAGCGGCCTTCTTCTTGCGGGCGGCCGGCTTGCGCTTGGCAACCTTCTTCGCTGCCTTCTTCGGGGCAGCCTTCTTGGTGGCCTTCTTCGCGGTCTTCTTCACTGCCTTCTTGGCGGTCTTCTTGACGGCCTTCTTGGCAGTGGCCTTCTTCGCGACCTTCTTGGCCGGCTTGCGCGCCGCGGCCTTCTTGGCAGTCTTCTTGGTGGCCTTCTTGGCAACCTTCTTGGTGGCCTTCTTGGCAGCGGACTTCTTGGCTACCTTCTTCGCCGCCTTCTTCACTGCCTTCTTCGCAGTGGTCTTCTTGGCGACCTTCTTCGCAGCCTTCTTCACTGCCTTCTTGGCGGTTGCCTTCTTCGCGACCTTCTTCACTGCCTTCTTGGCAGCGGCCTTCTTAGCGACCTTCTTCACCGCTTTCTTGGCGGCGGGCTTCTTCTTCGCAGCTTTCTTGGTTGCCATGGGATGGCTCCTCGTCAGTGATAGGGAGTTGAAACGCCCAGTTGGATCAAACCCGCGGATGCTGCGTGCGGGGACCGCCGGCGCGTCAGGCGCGCCGTTACGGATGCGGCAATGCCCGCCTCGATCGGCGGAGCGGGCATCGGAACGGGAGTTGCCTTGCATTTCTCCGGGGGAAGCGGGGCCATGTCCACCGTCATCAGGGTCGCGGTGGTCTTGAAGGGGCTGCTTCGCATCGGACGATTGATTCTGCGCACTCGGTTGGGCAGGCAAGGTCTGCTGAGGCGAAACCTAATCACGGTTTTTTTTACTGTCAACAACCCCCGCGAAAAATTTTCACATCCGCGCCTTCCCGGGCGCCGCCGGCGCCACCACTCTGCACGGCCTGCAACGACGGTGGAAGCGGCGCGCACGCACGTTGCCTGCATCGATGCCAATGCAGGCGTTGATCAAAAAACACTTGAAATAAGCACTCCGCGTAGACAGGCGCAGGCAAGGCACAACGGCGTACGCGCATCGTCGGTGGTCACCGGCACCGCCGCCAACGCCAGCACAACGGCGCCGCAACGGGGGGCGAAAAGTTTTCACATTCGAACGCTTCGGCGCGGGGCTGAAACGCGGATTTGCGCAAAACTGCGCACGCCCATCGGCACCGTTCGCCTGTCGGCTGATGCCACGCCGAGGGTGCACAGCGAACCCCGCGTCATGAGTCCGACGCGGTCGCCAAAACAAAAACGGCCACCCGAAGGTGGCCGCTCCAGAATCCGGAAACGACGACTCAGTGGTCGTCGTTCTCCAGGGCTTCGGCGTACGCGTCCGGGTCCAGCAGCTCGTTGACCTCTTCGGCGTTGGTCAGTTCGATCACGAACATCCAGCCTTCGCCGTAGGCATCTTCGTTGATGGTTTCCGGCTTGTCGGACAGGGCCGAGTTGACCTCGACGACCTTGCCGCTGATCGGGCTGTAGACGTCCGAGGCGGCCTTCACCGACTCGACGACGGCGATCTGTTCGCCGGCCTTGGCGTCGGCGCCGACTTCCGGCAGTTCGACGTAGACCAGGTCACCCAGCAGGCCCTGGGCGTGGTCGGAAATACCGACGGTGACGCGGCCATTGCCTTCGACACGGGCCCACTCATGGGACTTGAGGAACTTGAGGTCGCCGGGGATCTCGCTCATGGGACTGCTCCAGAGATATGCAGGGGTGGAAAAAACGGGGCTAGTGTAACCAACCGGCCGCCACTGCTGTCAGTGACGACCGGCACGTTCGGATCAGGCGTCGGCGAGCACGCCGGGCTGGGCCTGGCCTTCGCGCACGAACGGGAACTTGACCACGCGCACCGGCACCTGCCGGCCGCGGATGTCGACGGTGACCTCGCCGAGTTCACCGGCCGGCACGCGGGCGAAGGCGATGCCCTTGGCCAGGGTCGGCGAGAAGGTGCCGGACAGGATCTCGCCCTGGCCGCCAGCGGTGGTCACCGCCTGGCCGTGGCGCAGCACGCCCTTCTCGTCCATCACCAGGCCGATCATCTGGCGCGCGGTGCCGGCGGCCTTCTGCGCCTCCAGCACGTCGCGGCCGATGAAGTCGCGGCCTTCGTCCAGCGACACGGTCCAGGCCAGTGCCGCTTCATACGGGCTGATCTCTTCGTCCATGTCCTGGCCGTACAGGTTCATGCCGGCCTCCAGGCGCAGGGTGTCGCGCGCACCGAGGCCGGCCGGCTTCACGCCTGCCGCCAGCAGGCGGTTCCAGAAGGCGACCACGGCATCCTGCGGCAGCAGGATCTCGAAACCGTCTTCACCGGTGTAGCCGGTGCGGGCGACAAACAACTCGACGCCGTCGTCGGACTGCGCCTGCAGGGCGGCGAAGCGGCCCAGCTTGGTCAGTGCTGCACGGTCGGCTTCGCGGGCCAGGCCGATCACGATGTCGCGCGCCTGCGGGCCCTGCACGGCGAGGATGGCCAGGTCCGGGCGCTGCTCGACGGAAACACCGAACGGTGCCGCCTGCTCACGCAGCCAGGCCAGGTCCTTTTCGCGGGTGGAGGCATTGACCACCATGCGGAAGAAATCGTCGCCCAGGTAGTAGACGATCAGGTCGTCGATGACGCCGCCGCGCGGATTCAGCATGCACGAGTACAGGGCCTTGCCAGTCACCTTCAGTTTGTCGATCGAATTGGCCAGCAGGCGGCGCAGGAACGGCTTGACCTGGTCACCGCGCAGGTCGACCACGGTCATGTGACTGACGTCGAACACGCCGGCTTCGCGACGCACCAGGTGGTGTTCGTCCAGCTGCGAGCCGTAGTGGATGGGCATGTCCCAACCCCCGAAATCGACCATCTTGGCGCCAAGGGCGCGGTGGGTATCGTTGAGCAGCGTCTTCTGGGTCATGACCGGTCCGGCAGCAGAGGAAACAGGAATTCCCATTATCCCAGATCGGTCGCCCGCAGGCGTGCCGCAGCGCAGCGGTTCGTGGAAGCGGAAGCGCGGCCCGCCGCGCCCTTTCCCTTTCGGGCGAGGCAATGGCTGCGCTCCCCGCAACCGCCTGTTACAGGCGCACCCGCCCACGCAGGATGTCGACGAACATCACCCAGTCACCCATGAATGAATACAGCGGATGCCGGAAGGTGGCCGGGCGATTCTTCTCGAAGAAGAAGTGGCCGACCCAGGCGAATCCATAACCGCAGAACAGCGCGGCCAGCAGGAGCGTCGGCTGGCCGCGCAACACGGCAGCCGCAGCCAGCAGCAGCACCCCGCAGCTGCCGATGAAATGCAGGCGCCGCGAGACCGGGTGGCGGTGCTCGCTGAGATAGAACGGATAGAACTCGCGGAAGCTGGCGAAGCGGGACATGCGCGTGCTCCGGGGGCCGTGGTCACTGCCATCATGCGCCTTACCGGGATGCAGCGCTGCGCGCTTGCGGGGCATGGCCCGGCGGCCGTTGTAGAGCCGAGCCATGCTCGGCTGCCTTGGCCTTTGTAGCGCCAAGCTTGCTCGACTGCTCCCCGGAGAAGCAGCCGAGCATGGCTCGGCTCTACAAAAGGGTGGGCGCGGTCGAGCCTGGCTCGACGCTACACCGGGGGCGTGCGCGGACCGAACATGATCACCGCCATGCCGGCCAGGCACAGGGCTGCACCGAACAGGTCCCAGCGGCTGGGGCGGATGCCGTCGACCAGCCACAACCAGAACAGCGCGGTGCCGATGTACACGCCACCGTAGGCGGCATAGACCCGTCCACTGGCAGTCGGGTGCAGAGTCAGCAGCCAGGCGAACAGGGCCAGGCTGGCCGCGGCCGGCAGCAGCAACCAGACGCTGCCTCCCTTGCGCAGCCACAACCATGGCAGGTAACAGCCGACGATCTCGGCCAGCGCGGTCAGCAGGAACAGGCCAAGCGTCTTCACGCTTTTTCTGCTGCCTTGGCGTGCTGCCACAGCGCTTCCTGCGCATCCAGGTCCAGTGCCGCCAACGCCTCCCCCTGCGCCTCGGCCTGCGCTTCCATCGCGCGGAAGCGCCGCTCGAACTTGTGGTTGGCCCCGCGCAGTGCGGCGCCCAGATCGATATCGGCGTGCCGGGCCAGGTTGGCGCAGACGAACAGCAGGTCGCCCAGTTCTTCCTGCAGGCGCGCCTTGTTGCCCGCGATATCGCCGCGCTCGAATTCCTCTCGCAGCTCCTGCAGCTCCTCGGCCGCCTTGTCCAGCACAGGCAGCGGGCCCGGCCAGTCGAAACCGACCCTGGCCGCGCGCGACTGGAGCTTCACGGCGCGCTGCCATTCCGGCAGGCCACGCGAGATACCGGCCAGTGCGGAGGTGTCCTGCTCGCCCTTGGCGGCACGCTCGGCGCGCTTGATCGCGTCCCAGTTGCGCATCACCCCGTCGGCATCGTCGACGCTGACATCGGCAAACACATGCGGGTGACGGCGCTGCATCTTGTCGCTGATCGCACGTGCGACATCGGCGAAGGCAAATGCCCCCTGCTCCTCGGCCATGCGTGCGTGGAACACCACCTGCAGCAGCAGGTCGCCGAGCTCGTCGCAGAGATCGTCGAGGTCGCCGCGGTCGATCGCATCGGCCACCTCGTAGGCTTCCTCGATGGTGTACGGGGCAATGGTCGAGAAGTCCTGCTCCAGGTCCCATGGGCAACCTCCCTGCGGGTCGCGCAGGCGCGCCATGATGACCAGCAGGCGTTCCAGTTGATGGCTTGCCTCGCTGCCGGTGGCAGGGGTGTCGTGCGCGCTCATGCGGCCTCCAGGTTCAGTCGGACAACCAGTCGCGCCACGGCAGGCTGGTATCACCAAGGGCAATGAAATCGCCGTTCAACAGCGTTTCGCGGCGGTTGTAACGGAACGGCTTGCCGGTCGCGGCCGACAGCACCGCGCCACCCGCCGCATGCAGCACGCACTGGCCGGCGGCGGTATCCCATTCAGAGGTCGGGCCGAGCCGCGGATAGACATCCAGGCCGCCTTCGGCGATCCGGCAGAATTTCAGCGACGATCCCTGCGCGATGGTCTCGATGCGGCCCATGCGCGCCAGCAGCGCCTCGGTTTCCGGCGAACGGTGCGATCGGCTGGCGGCGACGCGCAGCGGAGCAGTGGCCGGCGTGCGGGTGCGCAGCACGGTGTCGTGCAGACCCTGCCGCCGATAGGCCAGTTCCCCGCGCATGGCATGCCAGACAATGCCGGTGACCGGCGCCAGCACCACGCCGAATGCCGGTGCGCCCTGGTAGATCAAGGCAATGTTGACGCTGAACTCACCGTTGCGCTTGACGAACTCGCGGGTGCCGTCGAGCGGGTCCACCAGCCAGTAGGCGCCCCAGTGGCGGCGCTGCTCCCAGCCCACCTGCGCCGATTCCTCGGACAGGATCGGCAGGTCCGGGGTCAGCTGGCGCAGGCCCAGTTCAATGACCTGGTTGGCGGCCAGGTCAGCTGCGGTGACCGGGCTGTTGTCGTCCTTGATCTGCACGTCGAAGCCATCGGCATACACCTGCATGATGGCCTGTCCGGCTTCCTGGGCGATGGCGATGGCGGTCTCGCGCAGGTCCGTCGTCAGCTTGATCATCGCGTTCCCTGCAGCCACTGGCGGGCAATGAACAGCGCCGCCAGCGAGCGTCCCTCTGAGAAGTCCTCGCGCAGCATCAGCTGGTCCAGTTCGGCCAGCTTCCACGGCACCACTTCCAGCTCCTCCGGCTCGTCGCCGGCCAGTTTTTCCGGGTACAGGTCGCGCGCCACCACCAGCCACGACTGGTGGCTCATGTAGGTCGGGGCCAGGGTCATCGCGCGCAGCACGTCGACCCGGCGCGCACCATAACCGGCCTCTTCCTTCAGTTCGCGGTCGGCCGCCTGCTCGGGCGTCTCGCCGGCATCGATCCGGCCCTTCACCAGCCCCAGTTCGTAACGGTGCATGCCAGCGGCGTATTCACGTACCAGCAGCACGGTCTCGTCGTCGAGCATCGGCACCACCACCACCGCACCGTGCCCACGGCTGACCAGGCGCTCGAAGCGGCGGCGTTCGCCGTTGGAGAACTCCAGGTCCAGGTGCTGGCGCTGGAAGGGGCCGTTCTCCTCATCGGTGATCCGATGGATGATCGGCAAGCGACGGCCGGCACGGTCATCGTTCATGCGGAATCTCCGCGGCGACCGGCGGCTGCGCCGGGGCCGATAGAATGTGCAGGCAGCAACATGTTCATGAGCCCGAAATGCTAGCAGACCCAACCCCCTCCCCGCTGGCCCGCCACTGGCGGCAGCGCGACCTGCAGGTGCTGTGGCACCCGTGCACGCAGATGCGTGAGCATCCGGACACCCTGCCGCTGGTACCGATTTCCCGTGGCGAAGGCGCATGGCTGATCGACCACGACGGCAACCGCTATCTGGACGCGGTCAGCAGCTGGTGGACCAATCTGTTCGGTCATGCCGAACCGCGCATCGGGGGCGCCATCGCTGCCCAGGCCGGGCAGCTGGAACAGGTGATGCTCGCCGGTTTCGGCCACGAGCCGGCGATCACCCTGGCCGAACGCCTGCTGGCACTGGCGCCACGCCAGGCCGGCCGCGAACCGCTGGCCAAGGTGTTCTACGCCGACAACGGATCCGCCGGCGTGGAAGTGGCGCTGAAGATGGCCTTCCAGTACTTCCAGAACCGCGGAGAGCCCCGGCGCACGCGCTTCATCGCGCTCGAGAACGGCTACCACGGCGAAACCCTGGGCGCGCTGGCGCTGGGTGACATTCCGCTGTACCGCCGCGTCTATGCGCCGCTGCTGGCCGAGGGCCTGTTCGCGCCGTCTCCCGATGCCTACCTGGCCGAACCGGGCCAGAGCGCGGCCGATCGCGCACGGCAGGCGGCCGATGGCCTGGCCACGCTGTTCGACCAGCACCCGGGCGAGGTCTGCGCGGTGATCCTGGAACCGCGCCTGCAGTGTGCCGGCGGCATGCGCATGCATGACCCGGTCTACCTGCAGCGCGTGCGCGAACTGTGCGATGCCCATGGCGCGTTCATGATCGCCGACGAGATCGCCACCGGCTTCGGCCGCACCGGCACCCTGTTCGCCTGCGAGCAGGCCGGGGTGATGCCGGACCTGATGTGCCTGTCCAAGGGCCTGACCGGCGGCTTCCTGCCACTGGCCGCCGTACTGGCGACGCAGGCGCTGTATGACGCCTTCCTCGACGACTCGCGCGAGCGCGCCTTCCTGCATTCGCACAGTTACACCGGCAACCCGCTGGCCTGCGCCGCGGCGCTGGCGACGCTGGACATCTTCCGCGACGACGATGTGATCGCGCGCAACCGGGGCATCGCCTCGGTGATGGGCACGCTGGCGGCACCGTTTGCCGACCACCCGCACGTGGCCGACGTGCGCCAGGCCGGCATGGTGGTGGCGTTCGAGCTGTCGCGCGACGGCAACAAGCGCACGCCGTTCGACCCGGGCCTGCGGCTGGGCCTGCAGGCCTACAAGGCCGCCCTCAAGCGCGGCGTGGTGCTGCGCCCGCTGGGCGACGTGCTGTACTGGATGCCACCCTACTGCGTGGACGACGAACAACTGGAGCTGCTGGCGCACACCACGCTGGCGGCCATCGACGAGGCGATTGCATGCGCGTGACCCGCTGCCCCATCGACCTGGCGCTGCACAGCGGCCAGACCGTGACCCTGCCGGAAGACACCGCCAACCACCTGGTGCGGGTGATGCGCCTGCGCGAAGGCGATACCTGCGTGCTGTTCAACGGCGATGGCCACGACTACAGCGCGACGCTGACCGTGGCCGGCAAGCGCGAGGTGCAGGTCCTCATCGACGCCGTGCAGGCCATCGACAACGAATCCCCGCTGGCGATCACCCTGCTGCAGGGCATCGCCCGTGGCGAGAAGATGGACCTGATCCTGCAGAAGGCCACCGAGCTGGGCGTGGTCGCGATCATTCCGGTCAACGCCGAGCGCACCGAGGTGAAGCTGGACGCGGCACGGGCGGAGAAGCGCGTGGCGCACTGGAACAACGTGGTGACCTCGGCCTGCGGCCAGTCCGGGCGCGCGCGCATTCCGCCGGTAGGATCGCCGCTGTCGCTGGCGCAGGCTGCGGCGGCGCTGCCAGCCGATTCGCTGCGGCTGACCCTGGATCCGCAGGGAGCACATCGCCTGTCGACGCTGGAAGCCGCTCCCGCTGGCGGCATCGTGATTGCAATCGGCCCGGAAGGCGGCTGGTCGCCACGCGATCGCGATCAACTGGCCGCGGCAGGATTCCAGGGGCTGCAACTGGGGCCGCGGATCCTGCGCACGGAAACGGCCGGACTGGCCGCGATCGCGGCGTTGCAGGCGCGCTTGGGCGATCTGGGGTAAGGCTGATTCGTGGTAGTGCCGGCCGCTGGCCGGCATCCACGGGATCATGAGGCTGCCGGCCAGCGGCCGGCACTACCGGGAACCCGACCGGCGGATTGCCGATCAGGCCGCCAGCGGATGTCGACGCTGGAAGCCGCTCCCGCTGGCGGCATCGTGATTGCAATCGGCAGGGTTCCAGGGGCTGCAACTGGGGCCGCGGATCCTGCGCACGGAAACGGCCGGACTGGCCGCGATCGCGGCGTTGCAGGCGCGCTTGGGCGATCTGGGGTAAGGCTTCGTGGTAGTGCCGGCCGCTGGCCGGCATCCACGGGATCATGAGGTTGCCGGCCAGCGGCCGGCACTACCGGGAACCCGACCGGCGGATTGCCGATCAGGCCGCCAGCGGATGTCGACGCTGGAAGCCGCTCCCGCTGTCGGCATCGTGATTGCAAGCGGCAGGATTCCAGGGGCTGCAACTGGGGCCGCGGATCCTGCGCACGGAAACGGCCGGACTGGCCGCGATCGCGGCGTTGCAGGCGCAGTTGGGCGATCTGGGGTAAGGCTGATTCGTGGTAGTGCCGGCCGCTGGCCGGCATCCACGGGATCATGGGGTTGCCGGCCAGCGGCCGGCACTACCAGCTACCCGACCGGCGGATTGCCGATCAGGCCGCCAGCGAATCCAGCGCCGCTTCCAATGCATCCAGGTTCGGCAGCAGCGCGCTCTGCTCACCCAGCAGCACGCGCATGTGCACGATCTGCGGCAGGGTTTCTTCGGAGGCGTCGGCCAGCAGGCCGTCGCGCGGCACCGAGATCAGCTGCGGGAAGTTCTGCGTCAGCAGCGCGTAGTACGGGCGCTGCGCGTTGCCGCTGAGGGACTTCAGTACTACCACCTTGTTGTGGCCGGCCACCGTCTCTTCGCCCAGCCCGGAAAGGCGTGCGAACGACACCAGCGGCACCTGCCAGCCGTGCCAGCCGATCTCGCCAACCAGCCAGCGCGGCGCATCGGAGACCGGCTGCACCGGTACGCGCGACATCATTTCGGCCACGGTGGCATTGGGCAGCAGTACGCGCTCGTTGCCGGCCTGGATCAGGACGCCGCGGATTTCGTCGTTGCTGGCGTAGCTCATGGTGCCTCTCCGTTGTCGTCCTGCTCACCCCAGCGCGCGGCAATTGCCTGCGCCAGCTCCTGCGGTTCACCGGCCACCATGCCGGCAGCAACCACGGCGGTGGCCGCAGCCGGGTCGTAGCAGCCCTCGCCTACCTGCCCGGCCACCCACGCACCGGCGGCCGCCAGGTCCAGCGCCGGGCCGACATGGGCCAGGTCGGCACCGCTGAGCAGCACCAGCGCAGTGTGTGCGGCCGGCAATGCAGCGAGCGAAATACCGGTGGCATCGCTCTGGAAATGCAGGCCATCGCTGGCCGCGCGCACGCCGATATCATCAGCCAGCACGTGGACCTCGCCCGGCGCGGCGCGCTGGCCGGCCTCGGCCAGCTGCACCGGCAACGGCGAAACACGCGACATCTGCTTGACCAGGTTGCCGTAGCGGCCACCGTCCAGGCGCATGTGCACCAGGACCGGCACGCTCAACGACGCGGGCAGTGCGCCGAGCAGGCGACGCAACGCATCCGGGCCACCGATGCCGGCCAGCACCAGCAGTGATGCGGCGCGCGCACCGGCCGGGGCGGCGGCATCCAGATCGACCAGGGTCAAATGATCGGTATCGAAGGAGGGCTGCGGCGCGGCGGCCGGCGCCGCCACTTCTGCCGGTGCCGGCGCTTCGATCGATTCCTCGACCAGCGACCAGGCGGTGTGATCGAAGGAGATCGGCGGTGCCGCAGGCGCCGCCGGTTCGGCCGGCGCTTGCGGCGGCGAAGGCGGATCCCGTGGTTCGGGCACGTCCGGCTGCAGTGCCGCCAGGGCCTGCTCCAGCGCGATCGGTTCGTGCAGGTGTGCCGGCGGCGAGTACAGACCGTCGGCCGGAACGTCACCGGCCCAGCTCAGCGCCTGCGCCAGATGCGGCTGCAGGGCTTCTTCCTGCGGTGCCGGCGCGGGCGCCGGATGGCCGGGCTCCAGCTGCAGGCTGGGCTCTTCCTCGGCACCCGGCGGCAACACCTGCTGGTGGCCGTGCAGCTTGGCGGCCAGATGGCGCCCCCAACGCTGCGCCTCCCAGCCGTCGCGGCGCGCGGCCAGCTCGGCCTCATCGAACACCAGGGTCAGCCCCGGTGCCGAGAGCACGGCGTCCAGCCGTTCCAGTGCGTCCTCGATGGCCGCTTCCAGCGCGATCACCACGAACTGCGGATCCGCAGCCTGCAGGACCTGTGGCTCCAGGCCGTTCGGGTCATCTTCCAGGACCAGCTGCACATCTGCATGCGACAGCGCCTCGCGCAGGCGTTCGCGCGCCGCACCGGGGCGGGCCAGCAGGGCGACGGCCGGGGCCGGATGGGTTTCACTCACGGACACGGGCGATCCCCAGCAGGTCGTACACGTTACGCATCAGGTCCAGTTCCTGGTACGGCTTGCCCAGGTAACGCTGGACACCGATCTCGAAGGCGCGCTGGCGGTGCTTGTCGCCGCTGCGCGAGGTGATCATCACGATCGGTACATCCTTGTAGCGCGGGTCGGCGCGCATCGCCGTGGCCAGCTCGTAGCCGTCCATGCGCGGCATCTCGATATCCAGCAGCATCAGGTCCGGCACGCGCTCTTCCAGCCGCTCCAGTGCTTCCACGCCATCGCGGGCGACGCTGACTTCGAAGTTGTGCCGTTCGAGGATGCGTCCGGTCACTTTGCGCATGGTCAGCGAGTCATCGACCACCATCACCAGCGGCACCTGGCGTTCGTCGCGCGGTGCATTGGCCAGCACCGGTGCGGACGGATTGGCGAGGAAACGGCGCACCAGCGGCGCGACGTCCAGGATCACCACCACGCGACCATCGCCGGTGATGGTGGCACCGTAGATGCCCGGTACCGATGCGATCTGCAGGCCGACCGGCTTGACCACGATTTCGCGGTTGCCCAGCACCTGGTCGATCGCCACGGCAGCGCGCAGGTCACCGGCACGCACCAGCAGCAGCGGCACCTGGTCCTGCCCATCGGCGCGTGCCGGGGCCTGCCCGACCAGGCTGCCGAGGTCATACAGCGGATAGTCTTCGCCGCTGTAGCGGTAGCTGCTGTCGGCGGCCTCGAAGCGTTCGCGTGACAGGCGGCCGATACCACTGACCGAGGCCACCGGCACGGCGAAGGTGGTTTCACCGATCTGCACGAACACCGCCTGGGTGACGGCCAGCGTCTGCGGCAGGCGCAAGGTGAAGCGCACGCCCTGGCCACGCACCGACTGGATGTCGACCGAGCCGCCGAGCTGGCGCACTTCGTTGCGCACCACGTCCATGCCCACGCCACGACCCGCCAGCTGGCTGACCTGGTCGGCGGTGGAGAAACCGGAGGCGAAGATCAGGTTGTCCAGTTCCTGCTCGCTGGGCTGCGCATCGGCGGCCAACAGGCCACGATCGATGGCGCGGCGGCGGATCGCTTCGCGGTCCAGGCCAGCACCGTCATCGGCCACTTCCAGCACGATTTCCGAGCCTTCACGGTGCAGGCGGATGGCGACTTCGCCCTCCTCCGGCTTGCCGGCGGCGCGACGCTGTTCCGGCGCCTCCAGGCCGTGGGCCACGGAGTTGCGCAGCATGTGTTCGAGCGGCGCGACCATGCGATCGAGGACATTGCGGTCCAGTTCGCCGTGGGTGCCCTCGAGGGTCAGGTGCACCTGCTTGCCGGTATCCATTCCGGACTGGCGGACCACGCGGCGCAGGCGCGGCACCAGGCCATCGAACGGCACCATGCGCGCGCGCATCAGGCCATCCTGCAGCTCGGAGCTGACGCGCGACTGCTGTTGCAGCAACGAATCGTACTGGCGTGACAGATCGTCGAGCACGCCCTGCAGGCCCCCGAGATCGGCCGCCGACTCGTTCAGTGCACGGCTGAGCTGCTGCAGCGTGGAGAAGCGGTCCAGTTCCAGCGGATCGAACTTCTGATCGGCCTGGTCCTGCTCACGCTGGTAGCGGGCGACGATCTGCGCCTCGGTTTCCAGGTCGAGTCGGCGCAGCTGGTCGCGCAGTCGCGCATTGGTGCGCTCCAGCTCGCCCATCGCGCCGCGGAAGGCACCAAGCTGCTGTTCCAGGCGCGAGCGGTAGATCGCCACTTCACCGGCATGGTTGACCAGGCGGTCGAGCAGATCCGCGCGCACGCGCACCTGTTCCTGCTGCGGGCGCGCCAGCGGATCTTCATCGATCACGCCTTCGGCCGGCAGCGGTGCCGACAACGGCGCATCGAGCAGTGCCGGCGCCGGGCCGGCGACCGCTGCCGACGCGGTTTCTGCAACGCTCGCCACGTCCGCTGCGCCTGCGGCAGCCGCTGCTGCTGCGGCAATATCGGTGGTGGTACGCACTTCGAACGCATCGACCAGATCCTGCGCCGGTTCCACCACGCGGTGGTTACCGGTGCGGGTCAGCAGCTGGTGCAGGCGATCGAATCCGCGCTCCAGCAACTGCACATCGCGGCGTTCGATCTCGGTGCGACCGGCGGCGACCGCCTCCAGCAACGATTCGATGCTGTGGCCGAGATCACCGATGGCGTTGATGCCGGCCATGCGTGCGCCACCCTTCAGGGTGTGCAGGTCACGCTGCAGGCCGGCCAGCACCTCGCGGTCCTGCGGTGCATCACGCAGCTCGCTGATCAGGCCATCGCAGTGGTCGAGCAGGTCCTTGCCTTCCTCGACGAAGATGTCGACCAGCTCGCGATCGTAGACGCTGAAGTCGAGCGTATCGGTGCTGTCTTCCGGCACCGGCATGGCAAGGATGTCAGGTGTCACGGTTTCAGGCACGTCGGCTTCGGGCGCGCTGGCTGCCACGGCATCCGATACCGCAACCGCATCAACATCGGCAGCTTCGGCGTGGACCTCCGCCTGGCCCGGCGCGTCTTCCAGTTCGAAGAAGCGAACCGGTTCGGCGGTGGCCTGCGCTGCGGCCTCCGCGATCTCCTCATTCACCGTCGCCGGGGACGGCTGATCGGCGCTCTCTCCTTCACCGATCGCCGCCTCCCCGCCGACGTCCGCGTCCTCGGCAAAGGCTTCCGCCTCGCCCGGCGCGAGTTCGCTGGCCTGCAGGCCGAGCACGGGCCATTGCCCGTCGTCGGCCAGGGGCTGCTCTTCGTCGATCACGTGCAGGCCGGCCTCGAGCGCGGCTTCCAGCGAGACCGGTTCTGCAAACCCCGGCGCAGCCATTTCATCCTGCAGGCTCGACAGCTCGCTGTCGAGTGGCAGTGCAGCAGGCATTTCGAACGCCGTGGCATCAGCGACGTGCGCGCGATCGGCCGAGGGCGCATTCAGGTCAGATGCGACGGCTTCGACAGCGGCCGGAGTCTCTTCGGCGTCGCGGTCGTCAACCGGCAGCGCACTGGCATCCAGGTACGGCGACAGATCATCCACGACGGTCAAACCGGCATCGTCGGACAACCGCAGCACGCCTTCGGCCTCCGCCTCGACACCGGCTACGGCAACGGCTGGAACGTCGTCGGCCACCTGGATCGATTCGACCACCGGCAGCGACGCATCCTCCTCACCCGGTACGGACGGCCATCCGGCATCGAAGTAGCGCGAAAGATCATCGCTGGCCGTCAGCTCACCGACCTCCAGCCCGGCCTCGATCGCCACGTCGGCGACCGGGGCTTCGGCAGTATCGGCACGTGCTTCCGCGTCCTGCTCCGGTGCGGCAAACGAATGCGGCACCGCATCGGATTCAGGCGCGACGGCTGTCGATGCATCCGCGTCCAGTTCCACCGGCGGTTCGTCATCCAGCGCCAGATCGTCTTCTTCGTCTTCCAGGCCCACCATCGGCCAGCGCGCTTCCGGCAACGCGCCAGCCAGCGCCTGCAGGCGCTGCGCGAGTACCTGTTGCGGCGCGATGCGCGGCTGTTCGGCCTGCAACGCTTCCATGGTGGCGGTGATCGCCTGCGCAGTCGCATCCAGGGCGGCTACGCCTTCATCACCCGGGACCACCTCGGCGGCCAGTGCGCGCTTGATGTAGGACTCCGCGCCGCCGGTCACCGCCGTGATCTCGGGCACTTCGGTCATCGCGAAGGCGCCGTTCATGGTGTGCACCGCGCGCAGCAGTGCATCGCTGACCGGTTGCGGCGCCTGCTGCGCCGAACGCAGCCAGTCCTGCAGGGTGGCCTGGTGGACTTCCACCTCGGCCTCGAGAATCTCGCGCAGCACGCTGTCGATGTTGGCCGGCGTACCGGCCACTTCGGCCTCCACGTCGGTATCGGCCGGCGCCGAGGCGGCAGCCTCCGCGTCGAGAATGCGGCTGATCTCGTCTTCGCCGTCAGCTTCAGCAACCGGTACAACCGGCGCAGCCGCACCCGGCAGCGGTACGTAGTAGGTTTCCTCGCCTGCGCCGACACGATCGGCAATGGCCTGCATGGCCTGCAGGTCGACGCTGATGCGCTGGCCGTGGCGCAGCGCTGCGTTCAGCTGTGGCAGCGCCGCATGTGCGTTGTCGACCATCGCCAGCACCGCCGGCGAGGCGGCGCGGCTGCCATCCAGCACGCGGTTGAGCATGCCTTCGATCTTCCACGCGAACTCGCCCAGCGTACGTGCGCCAACCAGGCGGCCACTGCCCTTGAGGGTATGGAAGATGCGGCGGATCGGGCGCAGCCGGTCCATGTTGTCCGGCTGCATGCGCCACGCCGGCAGCAGCGTGCCCAGATTGGCGAGCTCGTCGTCGAACTCTTCCAGGAACACCTCGCGGATGTCCTCGTCGATGTTCTCAGCGTCGTCGTCGAAGCCGGCGTCAAAGCCCGTAGTCGCGTCGGCATTGGCGTCGGCGCCGGTCGCAACGACCGCCTCCGGTGCCGTCGCAGTGGGCATCGCCTGCGGATTGAAGCCGGCAGCGGCTGCGCTCAGCTCGGCGAAGAACTGGGCATCGGCTTCGCTGAAATCGATCGGCGCAATGGTGTCGATATCGATCACCGACACGGCCGGCGCCGACGTTTCCGCTGCCGGGGCGGGCGCTTCGATCGACGGCGGCGTGATCGACGATGCCGGCAGGTCATCCGGAGCCTCGTCCACCCTGACCTCCGCCGCAGGCGATGCATCGGCCAGCGGCGGCGCCACGGCATCGACGATCTCCAGCGACGGATGCAACCCGGCGTCATCGTCCAGCGACAACGTTTCCATCGCATGCAGCGACAGCACGTCGTCAGCGTTGTCCAATGCATCGGCGTCGAAGCGGAACACCACGTCGTCGGCCTCGGCAACCGCGCCCTGTTCGGCCGCTACCGGATCGAACACCGGCGCAGCATCGAATCCGGTCACGGGCGAAACCATGCTGTCCGTCGTCTCGTCGATCGCAGGCGCTGCGCTTTCCTCGAGCACCTGCGGCGCCTCGGACAGCGACCACTGCGGTGCATCGGCGTGATCGCTGTCGGCCAGTTCGAAGCTGACGGGATCGAAACTGGCGAACGTCGGCGCGCGTTCGTCGCCGGCGGGCGCGGCCGCCTCGGCTTCGGGGTAGAACGGCGCCAGCTCCCACTGCGGGACATCAGGCGCAGGTGCGCTGGACGCGGCGAAGACCAGCGATGCCTCGGCATCATCCTGTGTTGGCAGCGGCGAGGCGCCAGCATCCAACGGGCTGGCGGCCACGACGCCCGCGGTGCCCAGCGCGCCGAACATCAGGCTGTTGTCGGGCACCCTCGGTGCCGGTGTGGCCGGCGGCGGATCGAAGGTGAAGTCCGGCAGCGATACCGGCACGTCGCCGGCCGCGGGCGCAGCAGGCTGCACCGGTACCTCGATGCGCTCGGGCTGCAGCGGCTCGACCTGCACCGGCAGCGGCTCACGTTCGATCGCAAGCGCTGCCGGCGCTTCCGGTGCGGCGGCGTTGCGTTCGGGCAGTGGCCAGTAGCGCAGTGCCTCGAGGCTGCTGCGGGTGATTTCGAGGATGTCTTCGCGGCCCGGGCGACGATCGCGCAGGGCTTCCAGGTAGTACTCCAGGCTGGCCATGGCATCGGCCAGGGTGTCCAGCTGGCGGCCGCTGGGCACGCGCTGGCGGCCGATCAGCTCGGCCTCGATGTACTGCTGCACGCCACGCAGGTAATCGGCGGCGGTACCCAGGTCGAGCATGCGCAGCGCGCCGGACACATCGCCCAGCAGGCGCGGTACATCCTGCAGCTCGGCATGGTTCCAGCTGGTTTCGATGAAGGCGACGAAATGCTCGCGGGCGGCAGCGAAGTTGGCGATGGCTTCATGGGCCAGCACTTCCACCGTGCGCCGGTTCTCCACCGCGCTCGGATCGTCCTCGCCACTGCCGCCGGCGCCCAGATGGGCAACCTGGTCGTCCAGCGAGGCATCGACGTACAGCAGCGCACCGGCGATATCCAGCAGCAGGTTCTCGTCGATCTGCTGGCGCCCCTCGACCACGCCACGCAGCGCGTCGCGCTGCTGCACGACCACGCCGCGGGCCACGCCCAGGCCCATCATGCCCAGCGTGTCGGCCACGGCGCCCAGTTCGTTGGCCTGGGTCTGCAGCTGTTCCGGTGCACCGCCGGTGCGCAGGTGCAGGTCAAGCGCATCCTTGATGCGCAGCAGTTCTTCCTTCACTGCGCTGCCGACGGTATCGAGCAGCTCGCGGTTGCGCCCGCTCAGGCTGCCCCGGGCATGGTCCAGTTCGGCCTCGGTGGCGGTGATGCTGTCCGGCGCAAAGGCCAGCAGCACGCTGTCGTTGACGCCTTCTTCGCCACGCGACGCGCGGATCTCGTTGAGCAGCGGCATCAGCACGATCGGAATGTCGCGATGGCCGTTCTGCAGGCGCTCCAGATAGTCCGGCAGCAGCACGCTGCCACGCATCAGGGTCGCACAGGCTTCATCCCGGTCGGCCACCTGGCCGGCGCCGATGGCATTGGCCAGCTGCTCGAGCTCTTCGGCCACCATCGCCGGGGCATACAGTTCAACCATGCGCAGGGTGCCCTGCACCTGGTGCAGGTAGCCGGCGCAGATGCGCATGCGGCTGGCATCGCTCGGGTCTTCCGCGTAGTACTCGACCTCGTTGCGCACCTGGCGCAGGGTCTCGTCCAGCTCGGGCTTGACCCAGCCCAGCGCTGCGTGGCTCATCGCATCGCGCAGACTGCTCATGGACGCGCTCCGTTCGCCGCCGCTCGGTGGCCGCGCGGATTCTGGCGTGGGGAATGGAAATGCTTCATCGACTGGTTCCTTGCTCGCCGCCCTGCCCGCGTCACGCCGGCAGCTTGAAGTCGGCGACCGAACGGCGCAGGTCCGCCGCCAGCTGCGCGAGGTGGCCGATCGACTCTGCGGTCTGCCCGGCACCCTGCGAGGTCTGGCCGGTGATCTGCCGGATCACGCCCATGGTGCGGGTGATGTCCGAGGCCGCGGCCGACTGCTGCTGGGCGGCGATGGAGATGTTCTTGATGAGGGTATTGAGGGCGTTGGACACGCGCTCGATCTCGGTCAGCGCGGTACCGGCGTCCTCGGCCAGGCGCGCACCGGACACCACTTCGGCCGTGGTCTGCTCCATCGAGGTGACCGCTTCGTTGGTATCGGCCTGAATGGCCTGGACCAGGTTTTCGATGCGTCGGGTCGCACCCGAGGTACGTTCTGCCAGGCGCTGCACTTCGTCGGCCACGACCGCGAAACCGCGGCCCGCTTCACCCGCCGACGCCGCCTGCACCGCCGCGTTCAGCGCCAGGATGTTGGTCTGCTCGGAAATGTCATTGATCAGTTCCACGATCGAGCCGATTTCCTGCGACGACTCGCCCAGGCGCTTGATGCGCTTGGAGGTTTCCTGGATCTGGTCGCGGATCTGGTCCATGCCCTGGATGGTCTCGCGCACCACGCCGGCGCCTTCGGCGGCGATCACCACCGAGCGCTGTGCCACGTCGGCCGACTCGGCCGAGTTGCGCGACACCTGCTCGATGCTCGCTGCGATTTCGCCGATGCGGTCCGAGGCGGAGGTGATCTGGTTGGCCTGGTGGCCCGCCGCCTCTGCCAGCTGCATCGCGGTGGCCTGGGTTTCCTGGGTGGACATCGCGACCTTGGCCGAGGTGTCGTTGATGGTGGTCACCAGGTGGCGCAGCTCGTCCACCGCATAGTTGATCGCGTCGGCGATCGCGCCGGTCATGTCCTCGGTCACCGAGGCCTTCACCGTCAGGTCACCCTCACCGAGCGAGGAGATTTCGTCCAGCAGCCGCATGATCGCCTGCTGGTTGCGGCTGTTGAATTCCACCTGGGTCTGGTAACGCAGTTCCTGCTCGCGCGAGCGGCTGCGCACGTTGGTGGAGACGAAGCCGATGATCGCGATCAGCGACAGCGCGCCGGACACCACGCCGATCCAGAAGTTGGGGAACAGGCGGGTGTCGGACACCGAGCCGAACGAGGAGAACGCATCGAACAGCTTGCGGCTGTCGTCCAGCATGTGTGCCGAGCCCTGGCCCAGCGCGGTGGCGGCGGACTGCGCCGCGAACAGCTGGCGCGAGCTGGCCAGGATCGCATCGGCGTCCTGCTTCATCGCTTCCCACTTCTGCTGCGATTGCTCCAGTGCGGCCACGGCGGCAGCACCGCGCACGGCGGTGATGCCCAGTTCCTCGTTGCCGTTGCGCAGGCCGTCGAGCACCTGCGAGAACACGGTGATGTCACGCGCCAGCGCATCCCCGGAGGTCGCCGCGGCGCTGCCACCGGCACGCATTTCGGTCACCCGACGGGCCATCGAACCGGCCACCACGACCTGCTGCAGTGCGCTGTACACCTGCGACGAGGGGGCGCCGGAGGCGGACATCGCGCGCACCAGCTCGTTCAGCTGGGCCTGCAGGCCCGGTACCGCGCCGGTGAAGTTGTTGGCATTGCCGGCCAGCGCCAGCACCGCCGGCTCGCTGGCCACCAGCTGCCCGGCCTGCTTGCCCAGCGGCGCCCAGGTTTCGCCCAGGGTGGCGATGGCGCCGGACACGCCCGGCTCCTTGCCATAGCGGCCCTGCAGCGTCGACACGTTCTGTTCGATCGCGTTGCGGGTGGCCTTGAAGGCGGTGAAGGCCTGGGCGTTGCCGCCGACCGCGTCACGTCCCTGGTTGGCCAGCTGCTGCGACAGCACCTGCAGGTCGGCGGCCTTGGAGCCGGCGTCGGCAAGGCGGCTGCCCTGCCAGGTAGCGACGCCGGTGTTGACGCCGAACAGGATCATCGATGCCAGCAGCAGGAACAGCCAGAGGTTGCTGCCGCCCAGCCGCAGCTTGCCGGTCTTGGTGGCGTCCGAAGCAGTACTCATCGTTCAACCTCGATCTTCAATGCAGGGGGCGATGCCCGGCCTCAGGCCGCGGCTTGCCGGAATTCAGGGGTGCGCGACAGCAGCGAGAGCGAGAACACGCCCCAGTCATGGCCGTCGGCATGGAAGGCACGGTCAACGAAATGGCCGTAGCGGCCTTCGGCCAACGTGCCCGCGTCGATCTGCTGGTCCAGCTCGAAGCTGCGCTGGCCGAACAGTTCATCGATGGTCAGTGCGACGTCGCCGCCAGCCTGGCGCATGATCAGCACGCGCTGGCCTTCCTGCTGCACGGTGCGCGTGCCTTCCAGGAAGTACTTCAGGTCGACCACCGGAAACAGGTTGCCACGCAGGTTGCCCACGCCCAGCAGCCAGGGCTGCGCGCAGGGCACTGGGGTCACCGGCGGCATCGGCACGATTTCCACCACTTCGCGGAAATCGGACACCAGCCGGCGCTGGCCGACGCGGTAACCGACGCCACGCCACAGGTCCTGGGCGAACTGCCGCCCGGGCAGCTGCACTGCATGGGCCAGGCTGCGTCGTTCGTAGGCTTCAAGGATGTCGAAGGGCGAGCGCATCAGGCCACCAGTTCGTTGATCCGCGCGATCAGTTCATCCTCGCGCGGCGGCTTGACGATGTAATCGGCTGCGCCCTGGCGCAGGCCCCAGGCCTTGTCGGTTTCCATCGCCTTGGTGCTGACGATGATCACCGGGATGTGCTTGATCGCCGCATCGCGGGCCATCGCCCGGGTGGCCTGGAACCCGCTCATGCCGGGCAGGACCACGTCCATCAGCACCAGCTGCGGCACCTGGTCGCGGACCAGCTGCAGGCCATCCTCGGCGTTGTCCGCTTCCAGCACCTCGTGGCCGGCACGGCGCAGCCACTGGGTGAACACCGCGCGGTCGGTCGGTGAATCCTCGATCAGGACGATACGAGCCATTGTGCCTTTCCCCCCTGGTCAGGCGTTGACGTATGTGCGGATGGCACCCAGCAGTTCTTCGCGCGTGAAAGGCTTGGTCAGGTATTGCTCCGAGCCGACGATGCGCCCCCGCGCCTTGTCGAACAGACCATCCTTGGACGACAGCATGATCACCGGGGTCGCCTTGAACAGCTGGTTGCCCTTGATCAGCGCACAGGTCTGGTAGCCATCCAGGCGCGGCATCATGATGTCGACGAAGATGATCTGCGGCTGCTGGTCTGCGATCTTGGCAAGCGCTTCGAAGCCGTCGGTGGCGGTGACCACCTCGCAGCCTTCGCGCTTGAGCAGCGTTTCCGCAGTCCTGCGGATGGTCTTCGAATCATCGATGACCATCACCCGGAGTCCTGCGAGTTCCCCGCCCGCAGTCGTGTTTTCAGTCATTGCCTATCCCCAAGCGCACGGCCCAATCTCTGGCGGGAGCCGCTGCGAAAGCGTATCTATATCGCACTTCCCGCGCCCGCTTCAAGGCCGGCCTGCCGCGCAGGGGGTAGCACCGGGCTGAACGTGACCGGGTTCGCAATGACTGCGCTGCCGGCAGGCGGACGCTGCGTTGCACTACGGCGGGGAGGCGCACGGCCGGCGTTGCCGCTACCATCAACGCCTTGCCTGACAGGTGCGCCCATGCCGTTGAACGTCATCGTGGTGATGGACCCCATCGCCCACATCAAGATCGCCAAGGACACCACCTTCGCCATGTTGCTGGAAGCCCAGCGCCGCGGCCACGCCCTGCACTACGTGCGGCCCGGCGGGCTGGCCCTGGAAGGTGGCGTGGCGGTGGCCCAGACCGCACCGCTGCAGGTGCGCGACGACCCGGCCGGCTGGTATGGGCTGGGCGCGTTCAGCCGTACCGCGTTCGGTCCCGGCCAGATCGTGCTGATGCGCAAGGACCCGCCCGTCGACGCCGAGTACATCTACGACACGCAGGTGCTGGACGTGGCTGCCGCTGCCGGCGCCTGCGTGGTCAACAACCCGCAGGGCCTGCGCGACTACAACGAGAAGCTGGCCGCCCTGCTGTTCCCGCAGTGCTGCCCGCCGACCCTGGTCAGCCGCGATGCCAAGGCATTGAAGGCCTTCGCGCTGGAGCACGGCCAGGCCGTGCTGAAGCCGCTGGATGGGATGGGCGGCCGCTCGATCTTCCGCAGCGGCCAGGGCGATCCGAACCTGAACGTGATCCTGGAAACCCTGACCGACGGCGGCCGCAAGCTGGCGCTGGCCCAGAAGTTCATTCCCGACATCACGGCCGGCGACAAGCGCATCCTGCTGGTCGACGGCGAACCGGTCGACTACTGCCTGGCGCGCATTCCCCAGGGTGACGAGTTCCGCGGCAACCTGGCGGCTGGCGGCCGTGGCGAAGGGCGCCCGCTGAGCGAGCGTGACCGCTGGATCGCCGGCCAGGTTGGCCCGGAGATGAAGCGCCGTGGCATGCGCTTCGTCGGCCTGGACGTGATCGGCGATTACCTGACCGAGGTCAACGTGACCAGCCCGACCTGCGTGCGCGAGCTCGACGCGCAGTACGGCCTGAACATCGCCGGCACCCTGTTCGACGCGCTCGAGGCCGGCCTGCGCTGATGGCGGCCGCACCTGCCGTCCTGCCCCCGCCGGCGCGCGAAGCGCAACGGCTGGGCGCGACCATCGCGCTGTCGATCGTGGTCCACGCCCTGCTGATCCTGGGCGTGGGTTTTGCGGTGAAAGGCGACGCACCACTGGTGCCGACGCTGGAGGTGATCTTCAGCCAGACCCGCACCGCACTGACCCCGAAGCAGGCCGATTTCCTTGCCGCCGCCAGCCAGGAAGGTGGCGGCGAGCACGACCGTGCGCAGCGCCCGCGCGACAACCAGGCCGGCATCGTTCCGCAGGCCCAGGCGGGGCTGAGCCCGGTGCCGCAACAGCAGCAATCGGCCGCGCCGGCGCCCCCGCCGCAGGCGCGGGTGGTCAGCAGCCGCAACGGCGAAGAGGCAGTGGCCCAGGCGCAGGCGCGCCCGACACCGGAGCAGCCGGAACCGGATGCACCGCTGACGGCACGCGAGCAGCGTGATGCCGAGATGGCGCGGCTGGCGGCCGAGGTGCATCTGCGCTCGGCGCAGTACGCCAAGCGCCCGAACCGCAAGTTCGTGTCGGCCAGCACGCGCGAATATGCCTACGCCAATTACCTGCGCGCCTGGGTCGACCGCGCCGAGCGCGTCGGCAACCTGAATTACCCGGACGAGGCCCGGCAGCGCCGGCTCGGCGGCCAGGTGGTGATCAGCGTGGGCGTGCGCCGCGATGGCAGCGTGGAAAGCAGCCGGATCCTGCGTTCAAGCGGGACGCCGTTGCTGGATGAGGCGGCGCTGCGGGTGGTGCAGCTTGCGCAGCCATTCCCGCCGCTGCCGAAGACCGAGGACGAGATCGACATCCTGCAGGTCACCCGCACCTGGGTGTTCCTGCCGGGTGGCACCCTGCACGACGACCGGTAGGGGTTTGTTGCCCGGGCCTGCGGCCCGGGACCCGCTGGAAGCAAAGTCAAAGTCAACATCAACAGCAGCGGTCGGGATATTGGGTTTGGCGGGGCGGTATGGGCTTGCAGGACACGCCGTAAACCCGTCCCTGGGGGCTCGATGGCGCCTTGCTCGTGTGCGCTGTCCTGCGCACGCGGCAAGACCGGGGTTGAGCGTCCTGCCCAACCCGCCCGAGGCGTGCCTCGGGCCCATGGCGCCAACGGTCCTGCAAGCCCATACCGCCCCGCCTCTGACAGATCCCGACGCATCATTGCTGTTGGTAGGTGTCGACCTTGGTCGACACACATCCACGCTACGCGTGGATGCGAGCGAAGCGATCCGCTTTTGACTTTGACTTTTCTTTTTTTGATCTTCCGTGGCGGACGCACACGGAAACTGTCAGAGGTCGGGCGGGGTGGGTTCGCGGGGGTGTCCGCGGCATGGATGCCGCGGCCAAGCCCCCATGGGTGAGGGCGCTTTGCTTGCGAAGCACTGCTTCGCAAGCGCCCGAACGCACAGCCGCCAGCGGCTGGGCCGGACCGCGGAGCGGGGTTTACGGCGTCCCCCGCGAACCCACCCCGCCCGGCCAAGCGCGGCTTTGGGTTTATGCGATCAACCAATCCCGCCACGAGGGGCTCAGCCGTTGGCCTTCGCCTTCGCCTCGCGCGCGGCCTGCTGCTCGACCAGGGTCAGTGCCACGTTGTCGCGCAGGTAGGCCGGCTCGACCTTCTCCGGTGCAATGGCTTCGCCGCGCGCGAACGCCGGCACCGCCAGTGCGAGCACGTCCGACGCACGCGGCAATGCCGTGGCGTCGAATCCGCGCAAACCTGTACCGAGCTGCTCGACCAGCGCACCCTCGGCTGCGGCGAACCCGGTACCGACACCGTAGGCCGACAGCCCTTCCGGCAGCGCCACCGCTGCCGGCGCGCAGACGCGCTCGGCATCGCGCGCGACCGGCAGGCCGTCCACGCGCTCGAAGCGGGCGACGTAGAGTTCTCCCATCCGCGCATCGATCGCCGACAGGATCTGCGTTTCTTCCGCCGGTGCGCGCAGCGCCAACACCTGCAGCGTCGAGACCGGCAGCAGCGGGCGGTCCAGTGCCAGTGCGATGCCCTGGGCAATGGCAATCGCCAGGCGCACGCCCGTGAACGCACCCGGACCGCGACTGAGGGCGATGCCATCAAGCTGGCGACGGCTGATGCCGGCGTCGGCCAGCAGCGCCTCGGCCCACGGCAGGCTCAACCCGGCGTGCCGGCGCGGGGCGATCTCGAAGCGTTCCAGCACCTGCCCATCGACATGCAGGGCAACGGAACAGGCTTCGGTGGCGGTTTCAAAGGCAAGCAGTTTCATTGGATCAGGTCAGAACAAGGGGAACGTGGCACCGGGAGCAGGCTCCGGGCCCGCCGCAACGGCGGCCGGGGCACCCGCATCATCGGCCACGGGCAGCCATTGTGGCCTAAAGAAGGCCTGCACATCGGCCAGGCTGCGGGTGCGCCGGAACGGCGGCAGCGACTCAAGAAAGACCCGGCCATAGCCACGGTTGAGCAGGCGCGGATCGCACAGGACCAGCACGCCCCGGTCGCTTTCGCTGCGGATCAGGCGGCCAACGCCCTGCTTCAGGGCGATCACCGCCTGCGGCAGCTGCTCGTCGCGGAACGGGTTGCCCCCCTGGCTGCGGATCGCCTCCAGCCGCGCCTCGTATACCGGGTCATCCGGTGCCGCGAACGGCAGCTTGTCGATCATCACCACGCTCAGCGCTTCGCCGACCACGTCCACGCCCTCGCGGAAACTGGCCGAGCCCAGCAGCACGCCATTGCCCGATTCGCGGAAACGCTGCAGCAGCGCCGCGCGTGGCGCCTCGCCCTGCACGAACAACGGCCACGGCCCGTCGCGCAGTGCCTCGGCGGCCTCGCGCAATGCACGGTGCGAGGCGAACAACAGGAACGCCCTGCCCTGCGAGGCCTGCAACACCGGCCGCAAGGTCTGGATCAGCGCGGTGCCAAACCCGCGCGCCGCCGGATCGGGCAGGCCTTCGGGCAGGTAGCACAACGCCTGCTCGGGCCAGTTGAACGGGCTCGGCTGGACCAGCGTGTGCGGATCGTCCAGGCCCAGGCGCGTGGCGATGTGGTCGAAGCCACCGCCCACGGTCAGCGTGGCCGAGGTGAAGATCCATGCCGCGCGGCTGCGCTCGCGATGCTCGCGCAGCGGGCCGGACACATCCATCGGCGTGCGCTGGCAGCGGAAACCACGCGGGGTGAGCTCATACCAGAGCACATCGGCGGCACGGGGGGTCTCCGCCGGATCGGTATCGAAATCGAGGGCGGGCTCATCATCGCCCAGCCAGCGCTGCAGCCGCGACACCGCCTCGCGTGCCCGCGCATGACAGGCATCCAGACCCGCCGCCGCCTCGCGCAGCGGTTGCAGTGCCTGCTCCAGCGTCACCAGGCCGGCCATCACCGTATCGAATCCATCGCGCACCAGTGGCATCGCCAGTGCACGCCACTGCGTACCCCGTGGCGGCAGCCCCTCCATCGCCGAGCGCAGCGCCAGCAACGCCTGCTGCAACTGGTCGACCGGCTCCTGCAGGGCCGACTGCGCGCCGCCTACGCCGCGCGCCTCGGCCAGGCAGTCGCGGCCGAGTTCCTGCCACGGGCGCATGCCGAAGCCTTCGCCGAAAAACTGCGCGGCCAACTCGGGCAGCTGATGCGCCTCGTCGATGACAAAGGCCTGCGCCCCCGGCAGCAACTCACCGAAGCCGTCCTGTTTCAGTGCCAGGTCGGCCAGCAGCAGGTGGTGGTTGACCACCACCACGTCGGCAGCCTGCGCACGTTGGCGCGCGCGCACCACGAAGCAGTCGTCCCAGAACGGGCAATCGGTACCCAGGCAGTTGTCGACCGTGGAAGTGACCATCGGCAGAAGCGGCGAGTCATCGGCCAGGCCTTCCAGTTCGGCGATGTCACCGAACTCCGAACGGCCGGACCAGGCCAGGATGCGCTGGAACTGCGCAGCCTGCTCCGGGCTGGAAAAACGCGGTTCGCCCCGCGCCTGCTGCAGGCGGTAGCGGCACAGGTAATTCGCGCGCCCCTTCAGCAGCGCGCTGCGCAGGCCAACGCCCAGTGCCTGGCGCACGCGCGGCAGATCGCGGTGGTAGAGCTGGTCCTGCAACGCGCGGGTACCGGTGGAGATGATGGTGCGCAGCCCGGACAGCAGCACCGGCACCAGATAGGCGAAGGTCTTGCCGGTGCCTGTACCGGCCTCGGCCAGCAGCAGGTCGCGCTGCTGCAGCGCTTCGGCGATGGCGTCGGTCAGGTGCAGCTGTGCCGGACGCGGGACAAAGGCATCCAGATGCGAGGCGAGCGCGCCGCCTTCGCTGAGGGCTTCGCGGCTGGCATGGACAAGGTCGGACATCAGAGGGAGAGGATACCCGGCCGGGCGCTGCCCGGCACCCGTTTCAAGCCAGAGCGCAGGCAAAGGCAACAGCAACAGCGTGGTTCATGGCTCTGGGTTGCTGCGTGTTTGGCGGGGCGGGAGGGGCAGGCAGGACACGCCGTAAACCCGTCCATGGGGGCTCGATGGCGCCATCCATGGCGCCAACGGTCCTGCCTGCCCCTCCCGCCCCGCCTTCGACAGTTTCCCGGTGACGGATGGACGTGCTTCGTGGCGTCGAGCTTGCTCGACTGCCCTTTCAGAAGCGGTGGGTGGAACGGAAACAAGAAGGGGTCGGATCCGTTTTCCTACGGAAAACGGATACGACCCCACAACGAGTGCGCGCAGCGCGCGACCCGCTTTTGATTTTCTTTTTCTTTTCCGTGGCTGGACGCACACGGAAACTGTCAGAGGTTGGGCGGGGTGGGTTCGCGGGGGTGTCCGCGGCATGGATGCCGCGGCCAAGCCCCCAGGGACGGGTTCACGGCGTCCCCCGCGAACCCACCCCGCCCGGCCAAGCGCGGCTTTTGCTTCTGGCTTCAGCGACCAACCCACAGCCACGAGGGGCTGCGCCGTTGGCTGGAAATTCAGTACCGCTTGATCCCCGGCACCGTGCAGCCCTCAATCTGCGCATGCGCCGACACCGCATTCTCCTTCTCGCCCCGCGCCAGGCGCGACTGCTCGATCGTCGCCCAATGCCGGCGGCACAGCGGCCCGGTCTTCGAGCCCAGATCCACCGCCTTGCGCGCGAACGTCTCCGCCTGCGCCCACTGGCCCTGCAGCAGCGCCAGTTCGGCACGTTCCTGCAGCACTGCCGGGTCACCCGCCACGATCTCCAGCGCGTGGTCCAGGCTGCTGGCCGCGCCGGCCAGGTCGTTCGCCTGGCGTTGTGCCAGTGCGGTTACCCGCAGATCTTCCACCTGCGAATCACGCAGCGGCTGTACCGACAATTCCTTGTCGTCCGGACCCGCTGCAGCATCCACCGCAGCCAGGCGCTGCGCCGGCGTGGTGGTATCGACCGGCTTGACCACCGGTGGTGCGCTGCTCACGCAGGCGGCCAGGGCCAGGCTGAGGCCGGTCAGGGCCAGGGGCTGCATCAGGGATCGCATGTTCATCGGCATCATCGGCTCGGGGGAGGAGTGGCGGCGGCAGGTGCCGCGGCAGGTTCGGCAGGCGCTTCCGGCTTGCGGTCCAGGCCGAACCAGCTGCGCCAGCCACCGCCCTCGCCGTCGGCCTCGCCCTGCCCCTCCGGCGACGCGGCCGGCGCGCACGGCGCATAAGCAGGCGCATAGCCCACCACGAACGGGAAACGACGCGCGCCGGGGCAGCCTTCATCGGTGCTGTTGAGGCCGGTGGGGGCCACCGACTGCCAGTCCAGGCCCTTGTTGCTGACCCGCAGCGGCGCGCTCGGCAGGCGCTGGAAGATGCCCGACCAGACCCGCATCGCGCCGGTGGCGCCATACAGGCCGGCCTGCGCGTTCTGGTCGTTGCCGATCCAGATCACTGCCAGGTGATCACCGGTGTAGCCGGCATACCAGCTGTCACGGCCATCGTTGGTGGTGCCGGTCTTGCCGGCGGGCTGCAGGCGGCCGAGGCCATCGGCATTGAGCCGCTGCGCGGTACCGCTGGCGACCACCTGCTGCAGGCCGACACTGATCAGGTTGGCGGCAATCGAGTCGCCTTCCTGCGCCGGTGCCGGGGTCTTGTCGTACCGCTTGAGCAGCTTGCCCTGCGGATCGAGCACGCCACGCACCGCGTGCAGCGGCTGGATCTCGCCGCCGGACGCCAGGAACTGGTACAGCTGCGCCATCGCGTACGGGCTCTGGTCGGTCGAGCCGAGGATCACCGCGGGGTTGGCGTCAGCCTTGATGCCGGCCAGGACATGGATCAGCTGGGTCACGCGCTCCGGGCCGACCTGCATGCCCACGCGCACCGTGGCCTGGTTGTAGGAATGCGCCAGTGCGTCGATCAGGCGCACCGTGCCGTGGCTGCGGTTGTCCGCGTTGCCGGGACTCCAGTTGCGGCCGCGGCCGAGCTGCACCGTCACCGGCGAATCATCCACCCAGCTGGCCAGCGAGTAACGGTCCGGCTGCGCCAGGGCCAGCAGGTAGACGAACGGCTTGAGCAGCGAACCGACCGGACGCTGCGCCTCGATCGCGCGGTTGAAGCCGACCTCGGACACCTCGCGGCTGCCGATCACCGCCAGCACGTCGCCGTTGTGCACGTCGGTCAGCACCATGCCGGCCTGCAGCTCGGGGCGGCGCTTGCTTTCCAGCGACTTGATGGTGCGGGTCACCGCGCCTTCGGCATAGGCCTGCGCGGACGGCGACATGCCGGTCATCACGCTCAGGCCCGCGCCCTGCAGCGCCGATTCCGGATAGTCATGGCCGAGCTGGCGGCGGACCAGGTCAACGTAGGCCGGGAAGCGGTTGGCTGCCACCAGGCCCGGCGTCTTGGGCACGCCCAGCGGTGCCTTCAGCGCGCGCTGGTACTCGGCATCGTCGATCAGCGTGGCCTCGTGCAGCTTGCCCAGCACGAAGTTGCGGCGATCCAGCGCGCGCTCCGGGTTGCGCCGCGGGTCGTAGAAGGACGGCCCCTTGACCAGGCCGATCAGCAGTGCGATCTGCTCGGTCTCCAGCGACTGCAGGTCACGGCCGAACCAGAACTCGGCGCCGGAGGACATGCCATGGATCGCCTGGCTGCCGCGCTGGCCCAGGTACACCTGGTTGAGATAGGCCTCGAAGATGGTGCGCTTGTCATAACGCGCTTCCATGATCAGTGCGTACAGCACCTCATTGAACTTGCGGGTGACCGTCTGCTCCTTGCCGATGCCGAGCAGGCCGCTGCGGGCCAGCTGCTGGGTCAGCGTCGAAGCGCCCTGGCGGCTCTGGCCACCGGAACGGATCGTCACCCACACCGCGCGCGCGATGCCGGACAGGTCGATGCCGTGGTGGCGGTTGAAGTCCTTGTCCTCCACCGCCTGCAGGCCAGTCACCAGCAGGTCCGGCGCCTCGTCCATGCGGATCAGGCGGCGCTCTTCCTGCTTCTGGCCGTACAGGGTGGCGATGCGCGCCGGATCCAGCCGCGCGGCCTTCAGCGCCTTGCGGTTGTCGGCGTCGCGCAGCGAGGCCACGCCGCCATCGGCCAGCGACAGCTCCACCCGGCGCGGGGCCACCCGGCCGTCAACGTCGTTGAAGCCGCGGCTGGAGATGACGAAGCGCCCGCCGTTCACCGCATAGGTGGCCGGCTCCTTGCCCTGCCCGTCATCGCGGTAGGCAGAGGCGGCCAGCTCGGTCTTCAGCGTAGACGCATCCATCGCCTTGCCGGGGGTGAGCACCAGCGGGCGCGCGTACACGCGCGTCGGGATCTGCCAGCGCAGTTCACCGAAACGCTGGGTCACCTGTTGGTTCAGGTACAGCGTATAGGGAATGAGGAAACCCAATCCCAACGCGACCGCAGCCATGCTCCAGGTGATCAGCCGGCGCCGCCACAGCGGACCGTTGTCCTGCTGGTCGTCGTCGGAATCGTCGATGTCGTCGGAATCGTAGCGTCGGGGCACGGGAATGCGAGAATGTAGGGTCTGGCGAGTCTACCCCAGCCGCTGCGGCTGGCGAATTCTCCCGGGTTCCCCTGCTTAAGCTGGAGTTGCAACCGGATGGCGATGTCCCTGGCCGAGATCCGATACCTGATCAACCGCCTGTCGGGCCTGGCCCGCCGGAGCCTGGCAAGCCTGCGCACCCGTGGCTGGCGTGCCACCTGGCAACGCATCCGCGTGCATGCCCAGCGCGCCGTCCCCGCCCCGCGCACGCCACTGTTCCTGCCGCCAGCGCAGGATTTCGCCCCCTTCACGGTGCCGTTCAGCGAGTCGCCGGAGGTGAGCATCGTCATCCCGGTCTACAACCACGTCGCCCACACCGTGGCCTGCCTGCGCGCCCTGGCGGCGCACCCGCCGGCCGCCGCGTGCGAGATCCTGGTAGTGGATGACGGCAGCAGCGATGCCACCGTGCAGTGGATGCCGCAGGTGGCCGGGCTGCGCTATGAAGTGCGCGCGCACAACGGCGGCTTCATTGAAGCCTGCAATGACGGTGTATCGCGCGCACGCGGCCGCTACGTGGTACTGCTGAACAACGATACGGTGCCGCAGCCGGGCTGGCTCGACGCCCTGCTGGACACCTTCGGCAGCGTGCCCGACGCCGGCCTGGTCGGCAGCCAGCTGCTGTACCCGGATGGCCGCCTGCAGGAGTCGGGCGGGGTGATCTTCGCCGATGGCAGTGGCTGGAGCTACGGCCGCTTCGAGGCCGCCGATGATCCGCGCTTTGCCAGCCTGCGCGACGTCGACTACTGCTCGGGCGCGGCGCTGATGCTGCCACGCGCCCTCTGGCAGCAGCTGGACGGCTTCGACACCCGCTACAAGCCGGCCTACTACGAGGACACCGACCTGGCCTTCCGCGTGCGTGCACACGGCCTGCGCGTGCTGGTGCAGCCGGCCAGCCGGGTGATCCACGACGAAGGCACCAGCAACGGTACCGACACCGGCAGCGGGGTGAAGGCCTACCAGGTACGCAACCAGGCCATCTTCGCCGCCCGCTGGGCCACCGAACTGGGCCGTCATCCGGCGGTCGGCGAAGTGCCGTCTCCGGCGCTGCTGCTGCGCGGCCGGCGCCAGGTGCTGATCCTGGACGAGGAAGTACCGCAGCCGGATCGCGATTCCGGGTCACTGCGCCAGGTCAATCTGATCCGCCTGCTGCTGCAGGGCGGCGCCCACGTTGTGTTCGTACCGACCCGGCGCGAGCACGCCGGTGCGGCCACCGAAGCGCTGCAACGGATGGGCGTGGAAGTCTGGTACGCGCCCTTCCTGGACGGCGTAGCCGGCTGGCTGCGCAGCCACGGATCGCGTTTCGACGTGGCAATGCTGGTGCGTCACCACGTCGCCCACGAATGCCTGCCGCTGCTCAAGCGCTATGCACCGCAGGCACGGACCGTGTTCGACACCGTTGACCTGCACTACCTGCGCGAACGCCGCGGTGCCGAAGTCGCCGGCGACGCAACCCTGCTGCGTGCAGCGGAACGTACCCGCAGCAGCGAACTGGCCGTGATGGAGCAGTGCGACATCACCGTGCTGGTCAGTGCGGCCGAACGGGAGCAGCTGCAGTCCGATGCGCCGCAGGTGCGGGTGGAGCTGATCTCCAACCTGCATGAGGTCGCCGGTGCCGGCGCCGTATTCGAGCAGCGGCGCGACCTGGTGTTTGTCGGTGGCTTCCGTCATCCGCCGAACCTTGACGGCATGGAATGGTTCATCGGCGAGGTCTTTGCCCGCATCCGCGCCCGGTTGCCGGAAGTGCGCCTGCACTGCATCGGCGCCGCGGCGCCGGAGTCGCTGCTGGCACTGGCCGCACGCCAGCCCGGTGTGCAGATGCACGGGTTCGTCGAAGACATCACGCCCTACATGGACGGCGCGCGCATCGCCATTGCGCCGCTGCGGTTCGGCGCCGGCGTGAAGGGCAAGATCAACCTGAGCATGGCCCACGGCCAGCCGGTGGTCGGTACCACCTGCGCCGTGGAAGGCATGCACCTGCATCCCGGCCAGGACGTGCTGGTGGCCGATGACGCTGTCGGTTTCGCCGATGCGGTGATCCGCCTGTACCAGGATCCACAGCTGTGGCAGCAGTTGTCCGATGCCGGCCTGGCCAACGTCGCCCAGCATTTCTCACTTGATGCCGCCCGCGCGACCGTGCAGCGGGTGTTCTTCGCCTAGTCCGCCCGTCCACCGGCGCGACGCAGGCGGTCTTCGAACGCCGGCAGTTCGGCCAGGTCCGGTTGCAGCAACCGCGCCTGTTCGGCAGCGTGCGCGGCAAAGGCCAGGTCGCCATTGCCGAGCCGTTCGCTGCCGATCGCCAGCCAGCGCTGGGCCAACCGCAGCCGCGCCGAGGGCAGGCCCGCTGCGGTCGGTGACAGCGTCTGCCAGGCCTGCAGGCAGGCACCCGCCGCCTGTACCCGGTTCTGCCGCAGATTGTCGTCGAAGCAGCGGCGACTGGCGGGCAGCAGGCGTGCTGCGGCAGCCTTGACCCGCGTGTCGCGGGGGGCCAGTGACTGGGCTTCGCGCAGTGCGTCGAACGCGCTGTGCCCCGGTGGGCTGATCCACTGCCCTGCACGTTCGGCACGCTCGATCTTGCGAAGGTGGTCGCGCAGCTGGCGTTCGCGCTGCGCCGTACTGATCGCGGGCTGCTGCAGGGCCTGTTGCGCCTGGCGCGCACGCTGCAGGCGCTGTGCCAGTTGTTGCCGGATTGCCTGCGAAGCGCCCAGCTCCGCCGCCAGGGCTGCATCGCGTTGCGCCGCATCGAACTGGAAGTCGTCGGCGGATGTCTGGCTGCGCACGACCACCGCCTGCAGCGCCTGCTCACGCCCCCGCTGGGCATTGGGATCATCGGCCGCCACCGCAAGCACTGCCAGGAAACCCTGGGCCGCGGCGTCCAGCTGCTGTCGTTGCAGTGCCCGCTGCGCCCGCCGCAGGCGCTGGTCCACCGCGCGCGCCAGGGCTTCCTCGCTGGCCGGCAGATCGGCATGACCGGCATCGAACTGGCGGGCACGACGCAGGATCGCGGCCGCCTCGGCCAGCTCTCCGCGCCCTGCCAGCGTGCGCGCCTGCAGCAGCAGGTCGCTCAGCGCATCTTCGCGACCTTCCAGCGCCGGCAGGTTGTCCGGCTGCAGGGCAAGGATGCGCTGGAACAAGGGCAACGCACTGCTGTCGCCATCATCCAGGCGTCCGGCCGCGAACGCGTTGCGCGCCTGGGCCAACAACGCACCAATACCGGCTCCGGCACTGCGTCGCGCCTGCAGCTGGCGGGCGACCGCATCGGCTTCGCCCTGCGGCACCTGCAGCTCACGGGCCAGTGCCAGTGCCTGCGCGCTGCCGTCCAGGTCACCGGCGTGCAGGCGATCGCGCGCCTGTTGCAGCGCTGCCGCGCCGGTATTGGCCAGGCCCTGGCGCGCCTGCGGGCGATCACCGTCCAGCGCCAGCACCGCCTGGTAGCGCTCGCGCGCACCACTGCCATCGGCATCGCTCAAACGACCGGCGGCCAGCGCACGATCCCCCTCGGCCAGCAGCTGTTCGATCTGCGGCTCATCCCAGAACCAGTCGGCCAGCGGCTTCCGCAGCAGGACCAGCAGCACGAACACGGCCAGCGCCGCAAGCAGCGCCCAGCGCCAGACCCGGCGCGCATGGCGTGCCTGCAGCCACCACCAGCGACCCTCGCGACGGACGCGGTCCAGCGCAGGATGTTCAGCGCCATGCGGGCGATGCGGGGGCTCGCGTTCCATGCGTGCAGGGTAGCCGGGGCAGCGTGAAGCTCAGCCGAGGCGACGTGCCTCGCTCACGCCCGGCAGCGCATCAAGCTTGCCCAGCAGCGTCGACAACTGCCCGTAGTCGCTGACCTTCAGCCGCAGCCGCAGATGGGCACGGCCACTGTTGCGCACGTTGTCACTGTGGATGTCGAGCACGTAAGCGTCTTCCTGGGCGATCAGGTTGGTGATGTCCTTCAGCAGCCAGCGGCGGTCGACCGCGTCGACCACCACGTCCACTTCGTAGCCGCCACCGGCCTGGCCCCACTCCACCGGCAGGATGCGCTGCGGGCTGGCGGCGGCCAGCCGGGCCAGCGCGGCGCAGTCTGCACGATGCACAGTGACACCACGGCTACGGGTCAGGTAGCCGACGATCGGCTCGCCGGCCACCGGCTGGCAGCAGCGTGCCAGCTGCACCAGCAGGTTGCCCACGCCCTGCACGGTGAACTTGGACTTGCCCAGGTTCTCGCGGCGCGCGGTCGGCCGCGGCAGGGTCGGCGCGGGCGCGGGCTGGCTGGCGGCACGTTCCGCCTCCAGCAACGTCCGGCTGACCTGGTTCGGGCCGGTATCGCCCAGCGCCACCTGGATGTACAGGTCATCGACGCTGTCGGCATGGAACTTCTTGGCCGCGACGGCCAGGTCCGAGTGCTGCAGGCCCAGCCGCTTCAGCTCGCGCTCGAGCAGCTCGCGACCGGCCTGCACGTTGCGCGCGCGGTCCAGCTTGTGGAACCAGCTGCGCACCTTCTCGCGCGAGCGGTTGCTGGCCAGGAAGCCATTGGCCGGCATCAGCCAGTCGCGGCGCGGGTCGGCCTCCTTGCCGGTCAGGATCTCGACGCGGTCGCCACTGCGCAGGCGATAGGTCAGCGGCACGATACGGCCGTTGACCTTGGCGCCGCGGCAGCGGTGCCCGACCATGGTGTGCACCTGGTAGGCGAAATCGAGCGGCGTAGCGCCCTGCGGCAGGTCCAGCACCTCGTCCTTCGGGCTCAGCGCATAGACCCGGTCCTCGGTCAGCTCGGCATCGAGCGCCCCGGCCAGTTCATTGCCCTGCCCGTCCTGCGCCTGCTCCAGCAGCTGGCGCATCCAGGTGATCTTGCGATCGAAGGACTTCTCCGCGCCCTTGCCGCCTTCCTTGTACTTCCAGTGCGCGGCCACGCCCAGCTCGGCCTGCGAGTGCATTTCATGGGTACGGATCTGCACTTCGATGGTGCGACCTTCCGGGCCGACCACGGCGGTATGCAGCGAGCGATAGTCGTTGGCCTTCGGGCGTGCGATGTAATCATCGAACTCGCTTGGTACCGGCGCCCACAGCGCGTGCACCACGCCCAGCGCGGCGTAGCAGGCGGCGACGTCGTCGACCATCACGCGCACCGCACGGATGTCATACAGCTGGTCGAAGGCCAGCCGCTTCTTCTGCATCTTCCGCCAGATGCTGTAGATGTGCTTCGGGCGGCCGCTGACTTCGGCCCTGATGCCCTGGGCGACCAGCTCGCGCGACAGCACCTTCTTGACGTTCTCGACGTAACGCTCGCGGGCGATGCGGGTTTCGTCCACCTCGCGGGCGATGCGGCGGTAGGTTTCCGGTTCCAGGTGGCGGAACGCCAGGTCCTCCAGCTCCCACTTCAGCTGCCAGATGCCCAGGCGGTTGGCCAGGGGCGCGTGGATGTCGCGGGTCAGCTGGGCCAGCGCGCGGCGTTGCTCGTCGTCCAGCTTGTCGGCCGCGCGCATCCTCGCGAGCTGGCGCGCCAGCAGGATCGGCACCACGCGCAGGTCGCGGATGATCGCCAGCAGCAGCCGGCGCAGGCCCTCGCTGTTGCGTCCGGCCTCACGGCCGGCGTGCAGCGCCCACACCGGGTCGGCCGCATCCTGGCCATCGAGCAGGCCGATCACCGCCGCCTGGTGGCTGCCCAGCGGCAGCTGGTCCAGGCTGGCGCGCAGGCCCGGCAGGTCGAACAGCAATGCTGCCACCACCGCGCCTTCGTCGGCCGAGAGCATCGCCAGCGCATCGAGGGTATCGCCCAGCACCGACCAGGTGGCACGCATCTGGTGGTCGCAATCCGGCGCTTCCCAATGCTCGCGCAGGGCCTGGCGCAGCGGAGCAGGCAGCACCGCTGCCGAGGGACGGTTCAACAAGGCATCCAGGCCAGGGACGGAAGCGCGGTTCACAGCATCGAGCAGGCAAGACAGAGGCCCCTACACTAGCGCCGGCGTCGTTCAGGGACAATCACTGCGGCCACCATCACCCGGCATGAAGACATGCCGCTACACTCGCCAACACATCCAGGAGAGACCCGCCATGCCTTCGATTGCCCTGCGCGTCCGTCCACGGCTGCTGGCCTGTGCCGCCGTGTTGCTGTCCCTGTCCGCGCCTGCGCTGGCCCAGCGCGTGGTGGAGGGCGACCTGCAGCAGCAGATGTCGCCCACCGAGTTCAAGGCCGCCGGCCTGGACAAGCTCAGCGCCGCTGAACTGGCCACGCTCAACCGCTGGCTGCAGGGCAAGGTCGAGGCGGCCACCACCCAGGCCGTCGCCGCAGCGCGCGAAGAAGGCCGCCAGGAAGTGATCAAGAAGAACCGCGGCTTCCTGGACTTCGGCAGCAGCGAACCGATCGAAAGCACCCTGCAGGGCGAATTCCGTGGCTTCGGCCAGGGCCGCCGCTACGTGCTGCAGAACGGCCAGGAGTGGGAGCAGATAGACGCCACGCACTATTCCGGTGGCCGCAAGGAAGCGCCGAACGTCAGCATGCGCCCAGGCGTGATGGGCGCCTGGTACATGAAGGTGGACGGGGTGAACGTGCAACCGAAGGTTCGTCGCACCAAGTAACGCCCGGGCATTCCGGCCGTGCCGGATCCATGCCCGGCGGCCATGGTCGCCCGATGGGGCGACCATGGCGCGCGTTCACGCCTGGCGAAGTGCAGCCACCCGCTGCGCCAGCTTCTTCGCCGAAATGCCGGTGCGTGCCCCCAGCTCCTGCGCGAACAACGACACCCGCAGCTCTTCCAGATCCCAACGCAGCGCCTGCCATTGCGGGCGATCACGCAGGCCCTGCTGCTCGCCCGCTTCCAGCGCCTCCAGGAACGGGTGCAATTCCAGCATGCGCGCCTGGTCACGCGGCGGATCACGCTTGGCACGCTCGGTGCGCAGGATCATCGCCTTCAGGTAGCGCGGGTACTGCGCCAGCGCGTCGGCCGGCGTGTCGCGCAGGAAGCCGGGGTGGATCAGCCCGGCCAGCTGCGCTTCCATGTCGTCCAGGTTGCCACGCGCCCAGCCCATCAACGGCGCCTCCAGCAACGGCTTCAGTTCCGCCACCAGCGCCAGGATGGACTCGGCCAGTTTCAGCCGCGACATCGCCTCGCCGAACAGGGCCTTGGCCGCATGCTCGCGGCGTTGCTCGAAGGCTGCCGCATCGCGGATGTCTTCCAGGCCTTCGGCCAGCACCGCGTTCATCGCCGCATCCACCAGGTCTCCACGCAGGCGTTCCTGCGATTCGATCGCGGCATACAGCAGGCCGGTCTTGGCACCCACCGGCAGCTGCTTGCGCGCCTGCTTGACCTTCTCGGCCAGGGCAATCTCCAGCAGCCGGCGCACACCCAGCGGGTGGGCCTCCTGCGCCTGCTGGCGATCGGCGAAGATGCGCAGCGCCACGCTGTCGCCCTCGTCCAGCAGCGCCGGATAGGCCGGAACGCCGGCTTCACCGGGCACCTGCAGCGGAATCGGCGCGGCCGGGAACGTGCGCAGGCCATCGGCCGCCATCTCGCGCCCCGCCCGTGCAGCGAAGGCATCGCCGGCACGGCCGCCGAATTTCGCGCGCAACGCATCCAGATCCCGCGAGGTCGCCAGCACCTTGCCGTGCTCGTCGCGCAGGCGCAGGTTCATGTGCAGGTGCGGTTCGATCGAAGCGGGTTCGAAATCGAGCGCCGTCACCGTCGCGCCGGTGGCACGTGACAAAAAGCGCGCCAGTTCGCCAGTGATGGCATCGGCGCTGGGCTGCGGGAATGCCTCGAAGAACGCACGACCGAAGTCCGGCGCCGGCACGTAGTTGCGGCGCATCGCCTTGGGCAGGCTGCGGATGAGTGCCGAAGCCTTGTCGGCGACGAAGCCAGGCGCCAGCCAGCCCAGCTGCACCGGGTCCAGCGCGTTGAGCAGGTGCAGCGGCACGTCCAGGGTCACGCCGTCATCATCGGCACCCGGCTCGAAGCGGTAGTGCAGTGGCAGGCGCGCCTGGCCCAGTGGCAGGTACTTCGGGTAGCGCTCCTGTTCGCTGCCCTCACCCGGCAACAGGTCGACCAGTGACCAGTGCAGGGTCTTGCGCTGTTCCGGCGCCAGCCCCTTCCACCAGGTATCCAGCCCTGCGGCCGAATGGATCTGCGGCGGCACCCGGTCCAGGTACCAGCGCGCCTGCCAGTCCTCGTCGGCCACGATGCCGGCGCGGCGCAGCTTCGCTTCCTCCTCGCGGGCGACCTCCAGCACTTTCTGGTTGTCGGCCACGAAGCTGGCGCGGGTGTTGATCTCGCCGGTCACCAGCGCCTGGCGCACGAAGATGTCGTGCGCCTCGCCCGGTGCGATGCGGCCGTAGTGCACCGGCTTCTTCGGTGCCAGCACCAGGCCGAACAGGCTGATCTGCTCGGAGGCCAGCACCTGGCCCTGCGCGCGCGACCAGTGCGGGTCGAAGTGCTTGCGCAGCAGCAGGTGCGGCAGTTCGGCGATGACCCAGTCCGGCTCGATCGCGGCCAGGGTCATGCCCCAGACCTTCTGCGTGTCCAGCAGGTTGGCCACCAGCAACCACGGCGGCGGGCGCTTGGACAGCGCCGAACCGGGGAACGGCAGGAAACGGCGCTGGCGTGGCGCCTGGAAATCGCCCTTCTCGGTGCGGTGCCCGATCTGCGTCGGCAGGCCCGCCACCAACGCCCGGTGCAGGGTCTGGTAGGCAGCCGCGCGCACGCGTTCGCTGAAGCCGCCGCCCGCCGGTGCCTGCTCCTTCTGTGCACGTACGGCCACCGGCGTCGGCGCCGCTTCGGCCTTGCCTTCGCGGGCCAGGCGTGCAGCGCGGTGCAGCTGGCCACGGGTGGCCTTCACTGCGGCGGCATCATCACGCGCTGCCGCCGGCGCACTGCTGCCGGCCAGCAACGGCGCCATCGACGCCTCGTTGGCCTCTTCCTTCCAGCCCAGTTCCTCGCACAGCAGCCGCAGCTGGCGGTGCAGCTCGCGCCACTCGCGCATGCGCAGGAAGCCGAGGAAATGACGGCCGCACCAGTCGCGCAGCTTGGACTGGGTCAGGTCTTCATGGGCCTGCCGGTAGGCATCCCACAGGCGCAGCACGCCAACGAACTCGGAACGACCATCGGCGAACTGCGCATGCGCGCTGTCGGCGGCACCGCGTGCTTCGGGCGGACGTTCGCGCGGGTCCTGGATGCCCAGGAACGAGGCGATCACCAGCATCGGCCGCAGGCAGCCGGCGGCCTGCGCGGCGACCAGCATGCGCGCCAGCTTCACGTCCACCGGCAGGCGTGCCATCTGCTTGCCGATGGTGGTCATGCGCCGCTCGGCGTCGATCGCACCCAGTTCGGTCAGCTGCTGCCAGCCATCGGCCACCGCACGCTCGTCCGGCGCTTCCAGGAACGGAAACTCCTCGATGCGGCCCAGGCCCAGCTGCAGCATGCGCAGGATCACCCCGGCCAGGCTGGAGCGGCGGATTTCCGGATCGGTGAACTCCGGCCGCGCCTGGAAATCGGCTTCGGCGTACAGGCGGTAACAGATGCCCTCGGCGATACGGCCGCAGCGGCCCTTGCGCTGGTTGGCGCTGGCCTGCGAGATCGGCTCGATGTGCAGGCGGTCCAGCTTGTTGCGCGGACTGTAGCGCTTGACGCGGGCAAAGCCCGGATCGACCACGTAGCGGATGCGCGGCACCGTCAGCGAGGTCTCCGCGACGTTGGTGGCCAGCACGATGCGCCGGTTCGGCCCGGGATTGAACACCCGGTCCTGGTCCTGGTTGGACAGCCGCGCATAGAGCGGCAGCACCTCGGTGTTGCGGTACTTGCGGCGCTCCAGCGACTGGTGCGCATCGCGGATCTCGCGTTCGCCCGGCAGGAAGATCAGCACGTCGCCGCGCGCATCCAGGCGGGTGATCTCGTCGATGGCCGACACGATGGCGTCGTTGACGGTGCGTTCGCCCTGGTCTTCGCCCTCGCCTTCCAGCGCGCGATAGCGCACTTCCACCGGGTAGGTGCGGCCTTCGACGCTGATCGCCGGCGCATTGTCGAAATGCTGGGCGAAGCGTTCGGTATCGATGGTGGCCGAGGTGACGATCAGTTTCAGGTCCGGGCGCTTGCGCAGCAGCTGCTTCAGGTAGCCCAGCAGGAAATCGATGTTGAGGCTGCGTTCGTGCGCCTCGTCGACGATGATCGTGTCGTAGTTCGACAACCAGCGGTCACTGGCGATCTCCGCCAGCAGGATGCCGTCGGTCATGAACTTGATGCGGCTGTCGTCGCTGACCTTGTCGTTGAAGCGCACCTGGTAGCCGACCAACTGGCCCAGTTCGCTCTGCAGTTCCTGCGCCACGCGGCTTGCCACCGCACGTGCGGCAATCCGTCGCGGCTGGGTGCAGCCGATCATGCCGGCCTGGCCACGGCCTGCGGCCAGGCACAGTTTCGGCAGCTGGGTGGTCTTGCCCGAGCCGGTTTCACCAGCGATCACCACCACCTGATGGTCGCGGATCAGCCCGATGATGGCGTCGGCTTCACGCGCAATCGGCAGCTGCGGGTCCAGAGTAATGGACGGCTGCTGCTGCGCCCGGACCTGCCGGCGCTGCACCGACGCCTGCAAGGCCTGCTCGAAGGTAGCGGCCAACGCCGCATCCTGTGGCTTGGCCTGGCAACGCGAGAGCATCCCCAGCAAACGGCCCCGGTCGCGGCTCATGGCGCCGTCGATGGCGGCGCGCTGTTGGCGCAGGCGGGACGATGGATTTTTATCGATAGAGTTCATCAATCGGTTCGTTCAAAACTTTGATAGCGACCAGTCATCACGACCGGTTTATTGTGAAGGCCAACGATTCCACAAGGAGGAACCCCATGGCGAAGACCAAGAGCACGACCAAGGCCAAGACCGGCAAGCAGAAGCTTGCAGCGGCGGCACCGTCGGCGCCGAACATCGATATCGGGATCACCCAGGGCGACCGCAAGAAGATCGCCGACGGTCTGTCGCGCTTCCAGGCCGATGCGTTCACGCTCTACCTGAAGACGCACAACTTCCACTGGAACGTGACCGGGTCGATGTTCAACTCGCTGCACACCATGTTCGAGACGCAGTACACCGAGCAGTGGGCGGCACTGGACGACGTGGCCGAGCGCATCCGCGCGCTGGGCTTCAATGCCCCGGGCTCCTACCGGGAATTCGCTGCGCTGACCTCGATCGCCGAGGAACCGGGCCTGACCGACAGCGCGGACTGGCGTGAAATGGTACGCCAGTTGGTGGTCGCCAACGAAGCAGTCTGCCGTACGGCACGTGAAGTGCTGGAGGTGGCGGCCAAGGGAGACGACGCCCCGACCGAGGATCTGATGACCCAGCGGCTGCAGACCCACGAGAAGTACGCCTGGATGCTGCGCTCGCTGCTGCAGTAAGAGTTGGGGGGCCCGGCAGGACTGCGCCCTGCACCCGCAGAGGCCTTAAAGCCAAGGCCAGAGCCAGAGCAAAAGCTGGCCTCCTGTGGGTAGGCGGGATGGGGCCGGTGGCAGGGGACGCCGTAAACCAGTCCTTGGGGGCTTGGCCGCGGCATCCATGCCGCGGACATCCCTGCCACCGGACCCACCCCGCCTTCGGCAGTTTTCCGCGATCTGCCGGCAAAGCCATTGGGGTCAGATCCGTTTTCCGCAGGAAAACGGATCTGACCCCATTTTGTTTGTCGAGTTCTGACAGTTTTCATCCACGCATGGCGTGGATTGATCTGGCCCCCCGTCACCGGGAAACTGTCGGGGGTGGGGCGGTGTGGGCTTGCAGGAGCGTTGGCGCCATGGATGGCGCCATCGAGCCCCCAAGGACGGGTTTACGGCGTGTCCTGCAAGCCCACACCGCCCCGCCCAATAAGCAGACAGCCCAGAGCCGGCTGTTGCCTTTGACGTTGCACTGGCTTGCAGCAGGTGCAGGGCGCAGCCCTGCCGAACCCCTACCCCTCCCTCCGGGGTAAACTAACCGGATGGCTTCCCGTCCCGCGCACGACCTGCTCCAACGCGTCTTTGGTTACGACGATTTCCGTGGTCCGCAGCAGGACATCGTGGAGCATGTGGCTGCCGGTCACGATGCCCTGGTGCTGATGCCCACCGGCGGCGGCAAATCGCTGTGCTACCAGGTCCCGGCCCTGCTGCGTGACGGTTGCGGCATCGTCATCTCGCCGCTGATCGCGCTGATGCAGGACCAGGTCGAAGCCCTGCGCCAGCTCGGCGTGCGCGCCGAGTACCTGAATTCCACCCTGGATGCCGAGACTGCCGGCCGCGTCGAGCGCGAACTGCTCGCCGGTGAGCTGGACATGCTCTATGTCGCTCCCGAGCGGCTGCTGACCGGTCGCTTCCTGTCGCTGCTGTCGCGCAGCCAGATCGCCCTGTTCGCCATCGACGAAGCACACTGCGTGTCGCAGTGGGGCCACGACTTCCGCCCGGAATACCGCCAGCTGACCGTGCTGCACGAGCGCTGGCCGCAGATCCCGAGGATCGCGCTGACCGCCACCGCCGATCCGCCAACCCAGCGCGAGATCGCCGAGCGCCTGGATCTGCAGGAAGCACGCCACTTCGTCAGCTCCTTCGACCGCCCCAACATCCGCTACACCGTGGTGCAGAAGGACAACGCCCGCAAGCAGCTGACCGACTTCCTGCGCAGCCACCGTGGCGAGGCCGGCATCGTCTACTGCATGTCGCGGCGCAAGGTCGAGGAGACCGCTGAATTCCTCTGCGGCCAGGGCTTCAACGCCCTGCCCTACCACGCCGGCCTGCCGCCGGACGTGCGCGCGAACAACCAGCGCCGCTTCCTGCGCGAGGACGGCATCGTGATGTGCGCCACCATCGCCTTCGGCATGGGCATCGACAAGCCGGACGTGCGCTTTGTCGCGCATACCGACCTGCCCAAGTCGATGGAAGGCTACTACCAGGAAACCGGCCGCGCCGGTCGCGATGGCGAGGCCGCCGAGGCCTGGCTGTGCTACGGCCTGGGCGACGTGGTGCTGCTCAAGCAGATGATCGAGCAGTCCGAGGCCGGCGAAGAGCGCAAGCAGCTGGAGCGGGCCAAGCTCGACCATCTGCTGGGCTACTGCGAATCCATGCAGTGCCGCCGCCAGGTGCTGCTGGCCGGTTTCGGCGAGACCTACCCCCAGCCCTGCGGCAACTGCGACAACTGCCTGACACCGCCGGCCTCGTGGGACGCGACCATTCCGGCACAGAAGGCGCTGAGCTGCGTCTACCGCAGCGGCCAGCGCTTCGGCGTCGGCCACCTGATCGACATCCTGCGTGGCAGCGAGAACGAGAAGGTGAAGCAGCAGGGCCACGACAAGCTCAGCACCTATGCGATCGGTCGCGATCTGGATGCGCGCACCTGGCGCAGCGTGTTCCGCCAACTGGTCGCCGCCAGCCTGCTGGAAGTGGACAGCGAGGGCCACGGCGGCCTGCGCCTGACCGACGCCAGCCGCGACGTACTGACCGGCCGCCGCCAGATCAGCATGCGCCGCGACCCGGCCAGCAGCACCAGCGGGCGCGAGCGCAGTGCGCAGCGTACCGGGCTGTCGGTACTGCCCCAGGATCTGGCGCTGTTCAACGCCCTGCGCGGCCTGCGTGCCGAACTGGCCCGCGAACAGAACGTGCCGGCGTTCGTGATCTTCCACGACAGCACCCTGCGCAACATCGCCGAACAGCGCCCGACCAGCCTGGATGCACTGGCACGGGTCGGCGGCATCGGCGGCACCAAGCTGAGCCGTTACGGCCCGCGCCTGGTCGAGATCGTGCGCGAAGAGGGCTGACGGTATCGCGTTGCCGCGCTGCGCGGCCGCCGGGCATGGTCCCAACGGCGCGCGGGCGCCCCTGTAGAGCCGAGCCCACGCTCGGCTGCCCCTGCGCGAACAGCAGCCGAGCGCGGGCCCGGCTCCACCTTGGTGCAGCTCCAACCTTGAACCGGCCATTCAGCCGGAAGTGCATCCGCGCCCGCTTGCGGCTAGATTAGCGCCATGTCCCTGGCTTCGACCCTGCTTCGTGTCGTGCTCATGCTCAGCCTGTTGCTCAACGGGCTGAACGCGGCCATGGCCAGCGGTCATGAAGAAATGGGGCGGATGGCACACGCCGTCGCGGCCGCCGCAGCTGGCGGTGACGCCGACTGCCACCACGCCGGCATGCAGGCCGACCCGGCCCCGCAGGCCAAGGCCCCCGCCCACGACGCCCACTGCCAGATCAAGGACTGCGTGCGCAGCTGTGCCCAGCACCCGTTGCTGGTGGTGCAGCCGTTGCCGTTCATGGCCGGCCCGGCGTTGTCGCTGGCACCACAGCCGATGCCGGCCACCGGCCGTCCGGCGCCGCCGCTGCCGCCGATCTCACGCCCTCCCATCGGCTGATTCCACATGCACCGTGCGCCCTGCGCACCGTAGCCGGCCACCTGCCGGCGTCTTTACGTGTCTGGAGTCACCACCATGAATACCCGCATTCCCCCCGGTCCGGGCGCCGTGCCCATGCCGTCGCGCCGCCTGTTCGTGCAGGGCCTGGCCGCCGGCGGCGTGGTTGCCGGCATCGCCGCCGTCGGCGTACCACAGCGCGCGCTCGCCTCCGCCACGGCCACCCCGCGCCTGGCCGGCGCCCCAGCCGTGCTCAGCGACACCCGCATCGAACTGGCCATCGGCGAATCACTGGCCAACTTCACCGGCCGCACCCGCCCGGCGATCACCGTCAATGGATCGCTGCCGGCGCCGATCCTGCGCTGGCGCGAAGGCCAGACCGTGGACCTGTTCGTGCGCAACACGCTGGAACGCCACCCGACCTCGATCCACTGGCACGGCATCCTGCTGCCGGCCAACATGGACGGCGTGCCCGGCCTGAGCTTCAACGGCATCGGCCCCGGCGAGACCTACCACTACCACTTCCAGCTGAAGCAGTCGGGTACCTACTGGTACCACAGCCACTCGATGTTCCAGGAGCAGGCCGGCCTGTACGGCGCGCTGATCATCGATCCGGCCGAACCGGCGCCGTACCGGCACGACCGCGAGCACGTGATCATGCTGTCCGACTGGACCGACATGGATCCGGGTGCGCTGTTCCGGCGCATGAAGAAGCTCGCCGAGCATGACAACTACTACAAGCGCACCCTGCCCGACTTTCTGCGTGACGTGAAGCGCGGGGGCTGGTCAGCCGCGCTGTCCGACCGTGGCATGTGGGGGCGGATGCGGATGACGCCGACCGACATCTCCGACATCAACGCCCACACCTACACCTACCTGATGAACGGCACCGCCCCGGCCGGCAACTGGACCGGGCTGTTCCGCAGCGGCGAGAAGGTGCTGCTGCGTTTCATCAATGGCGCCTCGATGACCTACTTCGATGTGCGCATTCCCGGCCTGAAGATGACCGTGGTCGCCGCCGATGGCCAGTACATCCATCCGGTCAGCATCGATGAGTTCCGCATCGCGCCGGCCGAAACCTACGATGTGCTGGTCGAGCCCACCGGCCAGGACGCGTTTACCATCTTCTGCCAGGACATGGGCCGCACCGGCTTCGCCGCCGGCACGCTGGCGGTACGCCATGGCCTGCAGGCGCCGATCCCTGCACGCGACCCGCGCCCGTTGCTGACCATGAGCGACATGGGGCATGACATGGGCGGTGGCGGTCATGGCGGGCACGACATGACCGCGATGAAGGGCATGGAAGGCGGCTGCGGCGCCAGCATGGGCCACGGTGCGCATGGCGGCGGTGATGCCGCCAGCAAGGCGCCAAAGCACCCGCCCAGCGAGCGCAACAACCCGCTGGTGGACATGCAGAGCTCGGCGACCGAACCGAAGCTGGACGACCCCGGCATCGGCCTGCGCGACAACGGCCGCCAGGTGCTGACCTATGGCGCGATGCGCAGCCTGTTCGAGGACCCCGATGGCCGCGAGCCCAGCCGTGAGATCGAACTGCACCTGACCGGGCACATGGAGAAATTCTCCTGGTCGTTCGATGGCATTCCGTTCGCCAGCGCCGAACCGCTGCGGCTGAACTACGGCGAGCGCATGCGCATCGTGCTGGTCAACGACACCATGATGCAGCACCCGATCCACCTGCATGGCGTGTGGAGCGATCTGGAGAACGCGCAGGAGGAATTCCAGGTGCGCAAGCACACCATCGACATGCCGCCCGGCACCCGCCGCAGCTACCGCGTGCGCGCCGATGCGCTCGGCCGCTGGGCCTACCACTGCCATCTGCTGTACCACATGGAAGCGGGCATGATGCGCGAAGTGAGGATCGAAGAATGAGCCGCTCACTGCTTTCCCCCAGCCTGCTGGCCCTGGGCCTGGCCGCCGCATTGCCGGTGTTCGCGCAGTCGCACGCCGGGCATGACATGGCCGCGATGGATCCGCCCGCAAAGACCGCCAACGCGCCGGCCGAACAGGCCGATCATTCGAAGATGGACCATTCGAAGATGGATTCGGGCGCCACAGATCATGCCGGCATGGATCACTCGAAGGTGGACCATGGCGCGATGCAACCGGCGGCGATGGACCATTCGCAGATGGACCACGGGGCAATGGGCCATGCCACGCCCGCGCCCACCGAACCGCGCGCCCCCATCCCGGTGCCGACCGATGCCGACCGCGCTGCCGCATTCCCACCGATCGCGCACGGTGCGATGGAGCATGCGCCGGAGATCAACAGCCTGCTGCTGATCGACCGCCTCGAACATTGGGACGGCAAGAGCAGCAATGGCCAGGCCTGGGAGGCCACCGGCTGGATCGGTGGCAACATCAACCGCCTGTGGCTGCGCACCGATGGCGAACGCAGCCGCGGCCGCACCGAGTCATCGTCGCTGGAAGCACTGTATGGCCGCAGCGTGTCGCCGTGGTGGGACGTGCTGGTCGGCGTGCGCCAGGACTTCCGCCCGGCCGACTCGCGCACGTGGGCGGCCATCGGCATCCAGGGGCTGGCACCGTACAAGTTCGAGAGCTCGGCCACGCTGTATATGGGTTCCGGCGGCCAGGTGCTGGCCAAGGCCGAGGTCGAGTACGACGTGCTGCTGACCAACCGCCTGATCCTGCAGCCGCTGCTGGAAGCCACCATCGCGGCCAAGGATGAACCGGAGTACGGCATTGGTCGCGGACTGAACAAGGTCGAAGCCGGGCTACGCCTGCGCTATGAGTTCAGCCGCCGTTTTGCGCCATACATCGGCATCAGCCACGAGCGCACGTTTGGCGACACCGCCGACTATGCCGGTGACCACGCGCGCGACACACGCTGGGTGGCCGGCGTACGCATGTGGTTCTGAGCAGCGGTTCGTGAGCAATGGCCAGCCCCGGCAGCCGCCGGGGCCGGCTACACTGCGCCACGTTCCAGTGCAGGCACCGCCATGTCGTTGCAGATCCGCCGCGCCACCCTTGCCGATGTCGATGCCCTGTCGGCGATCGCCATCACCACCTACACCGAAACCTGGGGCGACTCGTACCCCGCGCAGGAGCTGCATGATTTCCTGCAGGCGCACTACAGCAGCGAACCGCAGCGCACTGAACTGTCCGACCCACGCAGTGCCATCTGGCTGCTGATGGACGGCGACGCCGTGGTCGGCTACCTGGCCGCCGGTGCCAACACCCTGCCGCATGCCGATGCACGCGAGGGCGACATCGAACTGAAGCGGTTCTACATCCTGGCCGCACACCAGAACGGCGGCCATGGTGCACGCCTGATGGACGCGTTCATGGCCTGGCTGGACCAGCCGCAGCGCCGCACCCTGTGGGTGGGCGTATGGGAAGAAAACTTCGGCGCGCAGCGCTTCTACGCGCGCTATGGCTGCAGCAAGGTCGGCGAGTACGATTTCATCGTCGGTGATACCCACGACCGCGAGTTCATCCTGCGGCGGCCGTGATCATGCAGCCCATGTAGCGTCGAGCCATGCTTGGCCAGGGGCCGCAATATCCAGTCGAGCATGGCTCGACGCTACAAACTAGAAATCGAACAGTTCCGACAGGAAGCTGTCCTTCTTCTTTTTCTTGTAGCCTTGGCCCCGGTTGTCCTCGTAGCGCTGGCCGAGGTGGCGGGTATCACGGTGCATCACCGGTGGCGGCGACGCCGGCTGAGCCAGCACGGGCGCTGGCGGCGGTACGGCCGCACCGGCGCCTGCGCGCTCGATGATCTTGTCCAGCTCGCCACGATCCAGCCACACGCCGCGGCAACTTGGGCAGTAATCGATCTCGATGCCGTGGCGTTCGGCCATCTGCAGCGTCTGGGTCTTGCACACGGGGCACAGCATCGGTATTGCTCCTGTCGGTCTGGTTTCGACTGTACCTGCACCGCGATGACTGTGCGGCAACGCGTGACCGATGGCACAGGGACTTCCGGCGCGTGCCCACATGCGTACCGCGCGGCACACTGCGCCCTTGTTCCACAGGGAATGCGTACATGACCGTGTTGTCCCGCCTGCCCACCACCGCGCGCCTGTTGCTGGTGCTGCTGGGTGTCGGCCTTGGCCTGAACCTGCGGGATATCGCCGCGGCCATCGGCACACCGGTTCCCGCACTGCCCATCCCCTATGGCGGCAGCCTGTTGGACAACGCGCTGGCGGTACTGGTGACACTGCTGCTGGCCGCGCTGCTGCGGCCCCGTGACATGGGCCTGATGGCCAGCTTGGGACTGCGCGGAAACGGCTGGGGCGGCCCGTTGTGGGTGCTGCTGGCCAGCCTGCCCTGCTGGCTGGGACTGGCGCTGCTCGGAACTCCGAACACGGCACTGACTGCGCTGGATGCCACGATGCTGGCCGCGCTGTTCCCGCTGGCCGAGGAAGTGCTGTTCCGTGGCCTCGGCTTCGTGCTGCTGGTGAAGATCGTGCGCGGTCCGTGGCCGTTGCTCGCGCTGCCGCAGGCACTGCTGTTCGGCATGGTGCACTGGCTCGGCTTCGGCGGGTTCGACGGCGGCGGCATCGCACTGTTCATTGGCGCGGTGATCGCGCTGGGCGGCTTCATCTTCGCCTGGCTCGACCACCTCGACGGCGACACCCTGTGGTGCGGCCTGATCCTGCATGTTTCGATGAACCTTGCCTGGAATGTGTTCAGCCTCGATGACGCCATCGCATTGGGTTGGCAGGCCACCGGCCTGCGCATCGGCACCGCCCTGCTCGCGGTGGCGGTGCTGGCCTGGCACGTGCGGTTCAGGCGCCAGAGAGGGCTGTAACGCCCGCTTAGCTTGCCGTGCACGTCGGGATCACTGCCGGCTTGCGCATACTTGCGCGCCTTTTCACCGTTGCTGTCCGGAGTTGTCGCGTCATGTTGCTGTCCAAGCGCCACGTTGAACCCCGCGTCCTGCTCATCGAGGACGCCGAGGAAACCCGCGAGCTGAGCCGACTGGCGCTGGAAAGCCAGGCCTGCCACGTAGTGGGCGTGAGCTCTGCCGAAGCGGCGCTGGGCCTGCTGGCGGCCGGTGAGCGTTTCGACCTGCTGTTCACCGACGTCAATCTGGGTGCGATCAGTGGCATTGAAGCCGCCAACCGGGTCCGCAGCCTGTATCCCCAGCTGCCGATCCTGGTGACGTCGGGCATGGACCAGCACCAGGTGCTGCCGCAGCTCCGCGACGGCATCCATTTCCTGCCCAAACCCTACAACATGAGCGAGCTGCTCGACGCCATCCGGCTGTGCTTCCGGCACGCCGATGTGGGCGTATTGACCGGGCCGGACGCACAGGCGGCCTGAGGCACTCATCAACCGCTGCTGTACGGCCCGGTACCCGGGAACACCTTCAGCAGCGCGCGGGTGATCATGTCCGGGTAGACGGTGAAATGGTCCTCGCCGTCGATCACCATGTTCTCCACCTTCAATGATCGCCCGCTGCTGCGCAGCTGCTCGGCGAACTCGGCGTTGTGGCGCAGCATGTCGTTGCGGGTGAAATAGCGCGGCTCCGGCTTGACCGTTTCGAAGCTGCCGATCGACAGCACCACCGTGGTCGGCTGCGCAGGCGCCTTGGCTTCGGCCAGCATGCGCGGCACCCGATGGTTGTCGAACCACAGCGACGGGCTGGACAGGATGTAGCTGCGGAACATGTCCGGGCGCGTGGTCAGCACGTAGGCGCCGAACAGGCCGCCATAGGAATGACCGGCATAGGCTCGCCGCGCCGGATCGGTGCGGTAGCGCGCATCGATCAGCGGCAGTACGCGCTCGGCGAGGAAGTCGCGGTAATGCGCGGCGCCGCCGTAGCTGACGTCGTCGCTGTAGTCACGCGGATCGGTGCGCGCCGGATCGCTCGGCGTGTAATCCCGCGAGCGGCTCTGCCTGGAGGTCAGGCCTTCCTGCGGCGGCAGCCCGACCAGGATGAAATCCTCGATGTTGACGCCCTTCTGCCCGACCAGGTTGCGCACGCTGCGCACCAGCGGGAAGCTGTACAGCGCATCGGTCACGTACAGCACCGGATAGTGCTTTTCCGGATGTGCGGCGTAGTCGGCCGGCAACGCCACCCAGATCGGGTAATCGCGTCCCACCGGGTCGTGCACGCGCAGCGCCTCGGTATCCGGCAGCACCACGCCCTGCGCGGCGGTGGCCGCGCTTTCCTTCGCTTCATCCGGAGTTGCCGGTGGCGCCACCGACATCGCACAGCCCCCCATGGCCAGGCAGGCCGCCACACTCCATCCACGCACACGCTGCATCCACACTCTCCCGTTGCGGGCGACGCACCCGGGTGGCGTCGCTACCGCATCCTCACACGTCGCGCGGCGCCGCGCCACGCGCGGTCAGGGCGAGGCCGGCGGCGGCGCCGGGAACAGTGTGCGCAGCGCCTGCAATGCGGCCGGGTGGTAGACGGTCGCGTGGGTTTCCTCCGGCAGCGGCAGGTACTTCACCAGCGGCGACGGCGAGGCCTGCTGCAGCAGCGCGGCCAGTCGTGCCGTGGAGGCGGCCAGTTCCGGTTGCCCGCTGCTGGCCAGGAACACGTGCGGCTGTGCACGCGTCACCGCCGGCAGCTGCCGGGATGCTCCGGCCAGCATCGCACCACGGTTCCACCACAGGCTGGGGTCCAGCGCGATATAGCTGTTGAACAGCGTCGGCTCCTGCAGCAGCGTCTCGACCACGAACAGGCCAGCCAGCGACTCACCGATCAGCGCACGCTCGTCTGTGGTCGGGTAGCGCTGGCGTACCTGCGGCATCAGTTCATCGCGCAGGAAGCTGCGGTAGGCCGCCGAGCCACCGATGCGTGGCGCGATCTTCTGGTCCTGCGGGTCGCTGCTGGGGCCGGTCATGTCGCGGCGGCGCTCGGTATTCTCGATGCCGACCAGCAGGAACGGACGCATGCTGCCATTGCCGGTCAGCACCTGCACCAGCCCTGCCACATGCAGGAAATCCTCGCCGATGCCGCCATCGGCCATGTACAGCACCGGCAGCGGCGCCTTCGGATCCAGGCCCCAGGGCTGCGGACGATAGACATTGATGCGGCGGGTCTCGCCCAGTGCCTTCGACTGCACGGTGAAGGTCTCGCCGATCACCAGTGGTGCGGCCGCAGCGGTCGATGCCGGCGGTGCTGCCGACACGGTGGGAACAGCTGCGAGGCCCGGCCCTGCGGCGGCCAGCAGGATCAGGGCGGAGAGAGCGACGACGCGCATGCGAACTTCCATTTTCGAGAGGACGGCCAGCATAACTGCGCCGGGGCCCTCAACGGCGATCCAGTTCGATCACGGCCTGGCAGGCACGGAGCTGGTCGTCGGCATCGCGTCCGATTCGAACAAGCGCTGCCGCAACCTCTGCTCGTAACTGGGCGCCCGCATCACGTTCGCCGGTGCGGGCGGCGGCTTCGGACAGACGGCCGGTATGGCACGCGGCGAGGTCGTCGCGCAGGCGGAGAGTGCCAGCGCGCAGGGCAGCCACCACATCGGCATCCACCTCGGCCGCGCGCTCACGATCCTGTTCATGTTGTTCCCCCAGTGAGGCCATCGCCTCGCTCCGTTCTTCCTGATCCCGGCGCAACCGCCGTTCGGACTGCACCGCGCCGGCCTGTTGCTCCACATCGGCACGCGCCATCGCGAGGTCGCTGCGATCACCGCGCCAACGCCAGCCAGTCATGAACATCAGCAACGACCACAGCAGCAGCGACGCCATCACCACCAGCATGCGCGGCATGGGTCACTGCTCCGCCAGGCAACGCGCGTGGCGCTGCTGCTGGCGCTCCCACACTCCCCAGCACACGGTGTTGGGGCGGCCGTCGATGCGGGTTGAACAGTCGTAGCCCCCTGCCCGTCTCCACAGCAGCAAGGCATCGCAGGCCTGGTGATACTCACCCTGCAGCAGATGCCGGCGCATCGACGACGCGCGCCAGTTGCCGATGCCGTACTGGTAGAGGAAATCGACATAGACGTCGTACTCGCCCTGGCTGAGCGCCACACCGGGCAGCGACGCGCGGAACTGCCCTTCCTCCCTGGCCAGATGAGCCTGCACGGCATGCAGCGCGCGTACTGGCGTGGTGCGGTCGCCCAGCCTCACCGGCGTGCCATCCTCGCGAACGGTCGAGCCGAAGCCATAGGTGGGCCGGTCATTGCGCGTGGGCACCACTGCGGCGTCGGTGTATCCCTCGCGGTCAACGATGGCGATCAGGCCCGCAGCACTCAGCGCAAGCGCGGCGACCAGGCTGCGTACCGGCAATGTACTGCCGGGCCGGCTCATTCGCGCTCCCTGCGGCGCCATTCGCGCAGCCAGCGCCAGCCCAGATAGGCAATCTGCGCCGCCAGGTAGATGATGGTGAGGACCACGACCAGGCGGTCCAGGGTGATGCCGGCTGCAAGCGCACCGGCGACGGTAACCGGCGGCGCCGACTTGATGGCCGCCGCGCCGGCCGTGCTGATGATTTCTTCTTTCATGATGGGTCCTGGAGGGAATGCAGGCCGCGTCGCATCGACGTGGCCCGAAGAGGTGCCCGCCCCGCTGCCGGCTCGGCACGAGGGTTGTTCCGGTCGGGAGGCGGGCGGAAGATCGGTTCCGCCGCTCATGCGGCCTGGGCGATGCCCTCCATCCAGCCACGTACGCGCTGGAAGCCAAGTTCGACCAGGTTGAGGTAATGCCGGTTGGATACCGGCCGCTGCCCGCTGTTGGCCAGCAGCAGATTCGCCGTTTCGAATCGTTCGACCTTGCGTCGGCCACGCCCGCAGTAGTAGCCGCGCAGCGCACAGGCCATCGCCACGTTGTCACGCGCGACCGCCGTGATGATGTCTTCGATCTGCTGCGCCAGCTGATCGGTTTCCAGAGGCTTGTAGCCCTGGGCCCGCCCCGGCATGTCACCACGATGCTCGATCAGCACCGCCAGCAGGTTGCGCGACTGGAAGCCGAGGTATTCGCAGTCGCGATGCAGCGCATATTCGCCGCCCCAGTGCTCCAGGCGGCTGCGGACATACTCACCGAACGTATCAAGCTGCATGGGTGGCTTCTCCTTTGACGGGCGACGGGGCCGGATCGAACACATCCGGGCGCAGGGATTCGCGGCGCACGGCGCCCGCAGTGGCCAGCTCGATGCGCCGGCACAGGCGCGCGCCGGGCAGCTTGTGGCCGCGGGCGATCATGTAGAGGGTCCGCAGCGCGCAGCCGGTCTGGTGGGCCAGGCGGCGCATGACGGGACAGCTGGGGGTGCCGTAGCCCCCTTGGGAGATGGCGTAGTCGATGAGGTTCATGGGCCACACATTACTGCCACGGTAATGGATAGTCAATACCGTTTTGGTCATTTGCTGGATTGGTAATGCAGCGCACCATCTACAGATGGACGCCAGTACCGCTCGCACCCTCAACATGCGCCTCCGCGTGGCCGCCGCCGGCGGCCCGGCCGAGTGGGCCCGCCTGTACGGTGGCACCCGCTGGGCCCAGCCCCAGGTCAGCCAGTGGATTTCCGAGAGCAACCCGAAGAGCATCGGCCATCGGCTTGCGCGCGATCTTGAATCAGTGATGCAGCTTCCACATGGAACGCTGGATCGCGTCGATCAGGACGGAGACGTGTCGCTTCAGTCTCAATCTACGGGACTGGATTTCGAGAAAATGAGCGCTGCGGTCAAGGTGCTTTCGCACTACCTGGAGCTGGTCGGCGATCCACCGGAATGGATCTACGATCCCGTGCTGCTGGAGACCGCATTCATGGTCGTGGACGAGTTCGGTCAGCCCTCTGCACCGGACAATGTGCTCGACCTGACGAAGCTTCTGGCAAGACGGATCAGGGAGGCAAAGGATGACTCACACGCGACTCGAGGAGCTCGCACAGCGGTTGGCCGCTAGGACCCAGGAACTGCGCGGCGAGCGCACCCCGGCGCCGGCATTGCGGGTGGTGGCGGGAGACGCACATGTGGTCCGCGGGGAGAGGCGCATGGACGCGATCATGCGCGAGTGGCATTGCCGCATGATCCGCAACGTACGCCGACGCTGGGGCGAACCCATGCAGCATGTGATCGATCAGGCATGTTGCGGTGTGGTCAACATCGAGCAGCTCGCCGACGACGCACTGATCCAGTTGCACAAGGACATGGAGCGCGCGGAGGAGTGCATCCGCGAGGGCATTTCCTTCCACGATGCCGGGCTGTTGCGCGCGCATTACGGCTGACAGCGTCCCTGGCCGGCCGGAAACGGCCGGTTCTGATGAGATCAATTACCTGAAATTACCTTTATTGTTACCTTAAAGGTAATTTTTTTAAGGTGAGCGACGTGGGGGCAGCAGCGACGGAAGCGGGTGCGCGGAGCGCCGCCTCCCCGCACCCGCTGCCAGCGGGCGCCGGGGAGTCGATAGCACCTGCAACACCGCATCGTTGCAGCGGCGCTTCCCCCATTGCGGAAGTGCTTTGAAGGAAGCAACAAAAAAGGCGCCCCTTGGGCGCCTTCTTGATCGTCAATGCAATGGTGGGCCGTGAAGGATTCGAACCTTCGACCAAAAGATTAAAAGTCTTCTGCTCTACCGACTGAGCTAACGGCCCGATGCATCGCCCGGCCTTTCGGCGGGGTCCGCATTCTACCCTACTTTGCCGGGTCGCGCGAAGTACAGGGGTGTTGCGTGTGCCGGCCAGCGGCCGGCACTACCCGGTCGGGTCAGCCCGCTTAAACCTTCCGGGCCTTCCACGCATCCCATCCATGTTCACCACCCGGAGCCACGGATGCGCCTCACCTGCTGTCTGATCGCCATCCTGCTGTTGCCCTGCACAGCAGTGGCCTCGCCGTCCCAGGTCGTCACTGACGACATCGCCCGCTTCTGGGCCACCTATGACGCGGTGCGCGCCGAGCCTGATGCCGAACGCCGCGTGGTGCTGGTCCAGCAACGCTACATCGATCCCGGCAGCCCCGGACTGCATGCACTGATGCAGGTCCGCAACTACACGGCCCGCGAATACGCCGAGGCCATGCAGTCATGGCCACGCTTCTGGACTTCGGTACGGCCGTTGACTGCGAACGCGCAGCAGGCCAGCGCCACGCTGGACCGGGACCTGGACGCGTTCCGCGCGCTCTACCCTGCACTACGTCCGGCCACCATCACCTACGCGATGGGCGTGCTGCGTACCGGCGGCACCACGTTGGGCGACAAGGTGTTGATCGGGGCGGAGATGGTGCTGGGCGATGAGCGCGTGGACGTAAGCGAGCTGCCCGCGCCGATGCGCGGCCGCCTGCGGATCTTCTACGACAGCCGCCCCGGTGCGAACAACGCGCAGAACAACCTGCACGAGTACGTGCATACCCAGCAGCGCGAGACCACCGGCAGCCTGGCCCAGTACGCAGTACGCGAAGGCGTGGCCGAATACGTGGCAGAGCGCATCAGCGGTCGCCGTCCGGCACTGCCGCTGTACGCCTATGGGCCCGCGCACGAGGCACAAATCCGCACGCGCTTTCTTGCCGAGATGCACGGTGACAGCCTGGACAACTGGCTGTACAACAGCGCGCGCAATCCGTTCGGGGTGAGTGATCTGGGCTACTACGCCGGATACCGCATCGCGCAGGAGTACATGCGCCAACAGACCGACGAGGGGGCCGCCATCGCGCGGATGATCGAACTGGACTACGCCGATCCGGACGCGGTGCGCGGCTTCATCGAGGCATCGGGATGGTTGCAGGCCCGGTAGGTCAAGGAGTGCGAACCAACGGTTCGCACCCACCGAGAGGGGGGCGGGCGCACCCACCGAGAGGGGGCGGCTTGCACCCACCAAGAAGGGGCGGTTCGCACCTGCAGTGAAGCCGGCCAGCGGCCGGCTCTACCAGACGCGGTCAGGCGTACAGCGTGGGGTCGGGCACGCCGGCCTCGGCAAAGCCCTGCGCGCGCAGGCGGCAGGCATCGCAATGACCGCAGGCGGCGCCGTGAGCGTCGGCGTTGTAGCAGGACACGGTCAGGCCGAAGTCCACGCCCAGGCGCACGCCTTCGCTGACGATCTGGCCCTTGCTGAGGAACTGCAGCGGTGCGTGCACCTTGATGCCCGCACCTTCCACGCCCGACTTGGTGGCCAGGTTGGCCAGCGCCTGGAACGCCGCCACGAACTCGGGGCGGCAGTCCGGGTAGCCGGAGTAATCCACGGCGTTGACGCCGCAGAAGATGTCGTTGGCGCCAAGCACTTCGGCCCAGCCCAGGGCCAGCGACAGCATGATGGTGTTGCGCGCCGGCACATAGGTGACCGGAATGCCGGCACCGCCGGCCTCCGGCACGTCGATGTCGTCGGTCAGTGCCGAGCCGCCGATGCTGCGCAGGTCCACGTCCACGGTCTTGTGCGCGACCACGCCCTGGGCCTTGGCCACGCGGGCGGCAGCATCCAGTTCGGAGGTATGGCGCTGGCCATAGCGCACGCTCAGGGCATGCACGGCGAAGCCCTGTTCCTGGGCCATGGCGATGACGGCGGCTGAATCCATGCCGCCGGAGAGAAGCACGACTGCCTTCTTCATGGGAAAAACATCCGGTTGGGAGGGGAAAGCCAGCACGCTGTCCCGCGCCGGAGTTACATCAGGGAACGCTACGCCGGCTCATCGGCCCGGCTCGTCGTTCCACAGGATTTTATGCAACTGCATCTGGAAGCGCACCGGCAGCCGGTCTTCGACAATCCAGTCGGCCAGCTGCCGCGCGGTGATCTCGCCCTTGCTGGGCGAGAAGAACACGGTGCAGCGCTGCACCAGGCCGTGCTCGGCGACCATCGCCTTGGCCCAGTCGTAGTCCTCGCGGTTGCAGATGACGAACTTGATCTGGTCGCGGGCGGTCAGCAGCGGCAGGTTTTCCAGGCGGTTGCGGGCCGCTTCGGCCGAACCCGGCGTCTTGATGTCGACGACGCGCGACACCCGCGGGTCCACCGCGCTGACGTCCAGCGCACCGGAGGTTTCCAGCGAGACGTCCATGCCGGCATCGCACAGCTTTTCCAACAGCACCAGGCAGCGCTTCTGCGCCAACGGCTCGCCACCGGTCACGCACACGTGGCGCACGCCCTGGGCCAGCACCTCGGCCACGATGTCGTCGATATCCCACCAGGTGCCGCCGTGGAAGGCATAGGCGGTGTCGCAGTACTGGCAACGCAGCGGGCAGCCGGTCAGGCGCACGAACACGGTTGGCCAGCCGGCGGTATCGGCTTCGCCCTGCAGCGAGGTGAAGATCTCGGTGATCTTCAGGCGTGGCAGGGGTGACTGCACGATCTCACTGGGCGTGGCGGCGGCGCTGGACGGAGTAACGGCGGTCATGGCGGGTACTTCTTGGTGGGACACGTGGCGGGTGGGCTACCGTGGCCGGTAACGAACGCAGCCGAGCATGGCTCGGCTCTACGAAAACAACCGGGCAGACAGGGCCCGGCGCTGCCGGATCCGGGCGGGTTTGCCGAACCGGAAACGAAAGCAGCCGAGCGTGGGCTCGGCTCTACAGGGCATCTATTGTACGCCGGGTCAGCGGATCAGCGGATCTGCTTGCCGAGGCGGATGGACTGCAGACGGTCCTGCGCGGTGCGCGCGGCGTCCGAGCCGGGGTACTGCGCCACGACGGCCTCCAGCGTCTGCTGGGCCTGGTCGACCTTGCCCTCGCCATACTGCGAGAGACCGACCTTGAGCAGGCCGCCGGCGGCCTTGTCGTGGGTCGGATAGCGCGAGAGCAGTTCGCGGAACTGGGTCTCGGCCATCGGGAAGTTGCGGGTGGCGTAGTAGCTCTCGCCCAGCCAGTACAGCGCGTTCGGCGCGTAGACGCCGTTCGGGTACAGCTGCAGGAAGCTCAGGAACAACTGCGCCGAATCATCGTACTTGCCGGCCTTCAGCGAATCGAAGGCGACGTTGTAGGAGGTGCGCTCGTCGCCGGTGGCGGCAAGACTGCCGGCATCACCGTGGACGGAAGGCGGCCGCTCGGAAGTGGCCGCCGCTGCGGGTTTTGCCGGGGCCGGTGCGGCCTTCGGCGCGCTCGCCGGAACGGGCGGCAGGGCCGGGGCGGCATTGCCCCCTTCCAACCGGTTCAGGCGGCTGTCCAGATCCAGGTACTGGTCCTGGGCGGACTGCTTGAGCTGGGCGTTGTCGTGCTGCAACTGCTCGATCGAGGCCTGCAGGCTGGTGACCTGCTGCCGCAGCTGATTGATCTGGTTCAACAGGTCCTGGTTGGCGCTGTTGTTGTACATCTGCTGCTCGAGCGCGCCGACACGGTCGGCCAGGCTCTGTCGCTGTGCATGCGCCGGTGCGGCAGCCACGAGGGCTGCCGCAACGACCAGCATCAGTTTGATGCCAATGCGCATGGATTACTGCGCGGTGTAGACGATTTCGACGCGACGGTTCTGCGACCAGCAGGACTCGTTCGACTCGGTGCAGACCGGACGCTCTTCACCGTAGGACACGACGGTCAGCTGCGAAGCCGAGCCACCGTTGGCCTGCAGGGCCGAGTTGACGCCGTTGCCACGACGCTCACCCAGGGCCTGGTTGTACGCGCGCGAACCGCGTTCGTCGGTGTGGCCCTGCAGGGTGATGCGCGAGGACGGACGGTCACGCAGGTACTTGGCGTGGCAAGCCATGATGGCCTGGAATTCCGGCTTCACGTCTTCCTTGTCCAGATCGAAGTAGACAACGCGCTGGCGCAGGCAAGCGTCGGTGTCCAGGTCGCCCGGGCCGTACAGGCCGGAGGTCGACGGACCGGTCGGGGTGGTGGTGGAGGTGCCGGTGTCGACCGGGGTTGCCGGCTCTTCCTTCACCTTCTTCGAGCAACCGGCCAGGACGGCCACAGACAGCAGGGAAACAAGCAGAACGCGGGTGGACTTGTTCATGGCGATACCTTTGTGGCTCCTAGGCCGATGAGGGGTTCAAGACAGCGAAAATATTAACACTCTTTTAGCGCTGGGTACGGTATGGGGACCATGCCGGTTCGCGCACATCTCCGTCAGCCAGAACCAACCGCTGGCGCACGCGCGCATCGGCGGAAACGGCGTACAGCACACCACGGCCACCCTCGCGGGCGGCGTACAACACCATGCTTGCGTTGGGCGCAAAGCTCGGAGATTCATCCAGCGAACCCGGGGACAGCGTGCTCCAGCGGGGCGAACCCAGCGAGCTGTCCATCATCGCGATCTTGTAGCTGTTGCCCGAGCCCTGCGCAACGGCGATCTTCTTGCCGTCGTAGGACACCGAGGGCTTGGCATTGTAGTTGCCCTGGAAGGTCACGCGCTCGGCACTGCCGCCACCGGCGCCGACCTTGTAGACCTGCGGGCGGCCGCCGCGGTCGGAGGTGAAGTACACCGCGCTGCCATCCGGCGCCCAGGTCGGCTCGGTGTCGATGGCGAAGTGGTTGGTCAGCTGGGTCAGCTGCTTGCTGCCCAGGTCCATCACGTAGATTTCCGGGTTGCCCGAACGCGACAGGGTCAGGGCCAGCTTGCGGCCATCCGGCGAGAACGCCGGGGCGCTGTTGATGCCGCGGAAGCTGGTGACCAGTTCGCGCGCACCGGTGCCGATGTTCTGGATGTAGATCGCCGAATTGCCACGCTCGAAGCTGACGTAGGCCAGCTTGCTGCCATCCGGGCTCCACGACGGCGACAGCAGCGGCTCGGCCGAACGCACGATGGTCTGCGGGTTGTAACCGTCGGAGTCGGCCACCATCAGGGCATAGCGCATGGCATCGCCCTTGCCGCTGGCGGTCACGTAGGCGATGCGGGTCCAGAAGGCGCCGCGCACGCCGGTGATCTTCTCGTAGATGGCGTCGGCCATCTGGTGGGCGACGTCGCGCATGGCGTTGCCACGGGCGGTCATCGCCAGGCCCAGCAGGCGCTCGCCCTTGGGCACGTCGAACAGTTCGTACTCGACGCGGTAGGCACCAGCACCGGCATCGAGCACGCGGCCGACCACGATGTAGTTCTGCTTCAGCGCGCGCCAGGTGGCGAACTGGATGTCACCGCCACGCACGGGCTTCTCGACGATCTGCGCTTCCGGCAGCGTGCGGAACTGGCCCGAACGCTCCAGGTCGGCGCGGACCACGCCGGCGACGTCGGTCTGCGGAGCGGCCGACGAACCCTGGTAGGGCATCGGCACGATGGTGATCGGCAGGGCGGAGGCATTGCCGCCGATGATGTCGATATCCAGCCCCTTCTGCTGCGCGACGGCAGCAAAGGGCAGCAACAGGGCCGCAAACACGGCAAGCCAGCGAGGCATCTTTTTCATGGAGCGCTCAATAGGGGGAAACCGGAACGAGGGATAACAAAGCGGGAGTGAACCGCTTCGCAATCATGAACCAAGGGTACGTGAATTCCGGGTCAGTTCCAGCCCGTCCTCTCACGCACCGTTAACGTCGTGGCTAACATCGCACCTGCCTGCCCCGGTCACGCCGCCCCTCGGGGCGGTGTTCGACAGCAGCCTGCAGCCTGCCCGGCCGAAACCGAGCACGCCAGAGGCAAGCGCGACATCCGTGGGCAGGAGTGGCCCGAGGCCACCCCTGCCCTGCCCGCCTCAGCGATCCTGGGCGGTAAAGGTGAAGTTGAGCGTACGCGCGAACACCGACTCGAAGCCGCGGTACGGCAGTGGCTGCGCATTGAGCACCGCGGCCTCGATCGAACGCTTGCCGGCCTCGTCATAGGGGCAGTTCGGGCTGACCTTGGCCTGCATCACCGTGCCGCCCGGAATCTGGGTGATGGTGATCTGGCAACGCTGGCCCAGCGGCACCGTATCCGGGCGCACCCACTGCGACAGCACCTTGGCCTGGATCGCTGCGGCGTACTTGGCTGAAAGATCGTCGCTGTTGCCACCACCACCGGCCGCCGGCTGGGAAGCGCCGCTGGAGCCGGCAGCGGCACTGCCGGCAGCATTGCGCGCGGCGGCGACCTCGCGCAGCTTCCGCTCGGCCAGCTTGGCTTCCTTCTCGGCCTGCTCGCGGCGGGCACGGATCTCGGCGATCTTCTTCTGCTTCTCGGCCTCGGCCTTGTCAGCCGCGACACGCTCCTGCTCGGCCTGCTTCTTCTTCTCGTCCGCTTCCTGCTGCTTGGCCAGGCGCAGCTTCTGCTCCGCTTCTTCCTGGCGCTTGCGTTCGGTCAGGTCGATCTGCTCCTGGCGGCGCTTGGCTTCCTGTTCCTGCTTGGCCTTCTCCTGCGAGATGGCCAGTGCGCTCACCGCTTCCTGGTCCTTGGTGTCCGGCTGCGCAACACGCTCCTGCGCCTGTTGCTGCTGGGGCGTGGGCGCGTCCTGCGGGCGCGGCTCGGGAATCGGCTGCGGTGGCGGAATGGTGTCTTCCGGCACCGGGATCGGCTCGGCGACCGGCGGCGGCAGGTCCTCCAGCTTCTCCGACTGGCGCAGCGCCTGGCGTGCGGCGGACGCCTCGGAGGCGGACAGCGCCAGGCTGGCCTCGACCGAGGGGTCGCCAGCGGCGGCATCGGTGTTGCGCTGGGGCGACCACAGCCAGGCCACGATGAAGACCAGCGCGACCAGCAGGTGCACCAGCAACGCCAGCGCCAGGGGCAGACCCCAGCCGGGTTCGCGCTGATGCGGGGGTGGCAGGGCGTCAGCGTGCATCGGTGGCCAGGCCTACCTTGTCTACCTTGGCGCGCTTGATCACGTCCATCGCGGCAATGACCTTCTCATAGGCCACGGCGCGGTCGGCGGCGACGATCACGCGCACGCCCTTGTCCTGGGCGGCGATGCCGGCCAGGCGGCCTTCCAGTTCCTCGGCCGACACGGCGGCCGGCTCCTTGGCGTCGGGCAGCTTCAGGCTGAGCTGGCCGTCCTGGCGCACCGAGACGATCACAGGGTCCTGCTTGCTCTCCAGCGCCTTGGCGTTGGACTGCGGCAGGTCGACGTCGAAGCTCAGGGTGAGCAGCGGTGCGGTGACCATGAAGATGATCAGCAGCACCAGCATGACGTCGATGTAGGGAACGACGTTGATTTCCGATTTCAGCTTGCGGCGCTTGCGGCGACCGATGGCAGCGGACATGGCTTGGACTCCCGGGTCAGGCGCTTACTCGTCGCCAGCGCTCTGGCGCTGCAGGATGGAGCTGAACTCTTCGGCGAAGGTCTCGAACCGCACCGACATGCGCTCCACGCGGGTGGTGAAGCGGTTGTAGGCCCACACCGCCGGGATCGCCACGAACAGGCCGATGGCGGTGGCGAACAGTGCCTCGGAGATGCCCGGCGCGACGGCGGCGATACCGGCCTGGGCACCGCTGCTGATCATGTCGTGCATGGTCACCATGATGCCGAACACGGTACCGACCAGGCCCACGTACGGGGCAGTCGAGCCGATGTTGGCCAGCAGCTCCAGGTTGCGCTCGAGCTGGTCCACTTCGCGGGTATAGGTGGTGCGCATCGCGCGCTGCGCGCCTTCAAGCTGCGCACGGCCATCCAGCCGGCGCTTGTCGCGCAGGCGGGTGTACTCGCGGAAACCGGCTTCGAAGATGGCTTCCAGGCCGGTCACGCTGCGGCTGCGGTCGGTGGCTGCGCTGTACAGCTTGCCCAGGTCGGCGCCGGACCAGAAACGGTTCTCGAACTCGTCGGCTTCGCGGGTGGCCTGCTTGAACACGCGGGCCTTGCGGAAAATGATCACCCAGCTGACGAACGAGCCGACCAGCAGCAGCAGCACGATGATCTTCACCGGCAGGCTGGCCTTGGCCATCAGTTCGAGGTAGTTGATGCCGCCGCCGGTGGTGGCCTGGGCAAGGGTCTGTGTCGCGGCGTTGCTGACGTCGGCCGGCAGTGCCTCGGTGACCGTGGCCTGCAGGGCCAGGAGCGTTGCGATCATCCGTTGTTCCTCAATGTTCGGATTCGGGGTGGAGGTGGGGTTGCAGCACGGCAAGGACGGCATCGTCCATGCCACGCGGGCGGAAACTGGCCGCTTCCAGTGCGGCGATGCGGACCTGCGCGGACAGCAGCAGCTCGCCGTCGCGCAGGATCTGCTGGTCGAAGACCATGCTGGCCTTCTTCAGCTGGACCAGGCGGGCAGTCACCTGCAGGGTGTCATCCAGCCGTGCCGGCCTGATGAAATCCATCTGCATCGAGCGCACCGCGAAGACCATCCCGTGCTCGGCGCGCATGCGCTCCTGGCCGTAGCCGAGCGCACGCATCCATTCGGTCCGGGCCCGTTCCATGAAGGCCACGTAGCGGGCGTGGTAGACCACGCCACCTGCGTCGGTATCTTCCCAGTAAATGCGTGTCGGCCAACTGAATCGGGGCTCAACCGACATCGGGAACCTCCGCGAACAGGTCCTGCGGCGGGTTCTTCGGCTTCAGGCCCATGTGCCGGTAAGCCTTGTGGGTGGCCATGCGGCCGCGCGCGGTACGCACCAGGAAGCCCTGCTGGATCAGGTACGGCTCGACCACGTCTTCCAGCGTGCCGCGCTCTTCGGACAGCGCCGCGGCCAGCGATTCGATGCCGACCGGGCCGCCGTCGAAGTAGTCGACCAGGGTCTTGAGCAGGCGCCGGTCGAGCTCGTCGAAGCCCTCCGGATCGACCTTGAGCATCTTCATCGCGGCCTGTGCCACGGCCTCGTCGATGTGGCCGCCGGCCTTCACCTGCGCGTAGTCGCGCACGCGGCGCAGCAGCCGGTTGGCGATGCGCGGGGTGCCACGCGCGCGCCGCGCGATCTCGCCGGCGCCGTCGGCGGTGCAGTCGATGCCGAGGATGGTGGCCGAGCGGCGCACGATCCGGGTCAGCTCCTCGACGCTGTAGAACTCCAGGCGCTGGACGATGCCGAAGCGGTCGCGCAGCGGCGCGGTCAGCAGGCCGGCGCGGGTGGTGGCGCCGATCAGGGTGAACGGCGGCAGGTCGATCTTGATCGAGCGGGCCGCCGGGCCCTCGCCGATCATGATGTCGATCTGGAAGTCTTCCATCGCCGGGTACAGCACTTCCTCGACCACCGGCGACAGGCGGTGGATCTCATCCACGAACAGCACGTCATGCGGCTGCAGGTTGGTCAGCAGCGCAGCGAGGTCGCCGGCCTTCTCGATCACCGGGCCGGAGGTCACGCGCAGGGCCACGCCCAGTTCGTTGGCGATGACGTGGCTGAGGGTGGTCTTGCCCAGGCCGGGCGGGCCGAAGATCAGCACATGGTCGAGCGCGTCGCCACGGGCCTTGGCCGCTTCGATGTAGATCTCCAGCTGCTCGCGCACCGGGGCCTGGCCGAGGTAGTCGGCCAAGCGCCTGGGGCGGATGCTGGCGTCGGCGGCGTCATCCTCGCGGGTGGCGCCGGCGCCGATGATGCGGTCGTCGGTCATGTGCTGATTATGCGGCAAAAGCGTATGGGGTCGGATCCGTTTTCCAGAGGAAAACGGCTCTGACCCCGAACCGGAACACCGGGAACACGGGGTCAGAGCCCTTTTCCTGCGGAAAAGGGATCCGACCCCGCGCGCGTCAGATCTCGACCTGGGCCCCGAGTTCGACCAGGCGGTTGCCCGGAATCCGGAAGAAGCCGGTCGCAGGAGCGGCATTCCGGTGCATCAGCGCGAACAGCTTGTCACGCCAGATCGGCATGCCGCGGTTGGCGGTGGCGACGATGGTCTCGCGACTGGCGAAGAAGGTGGTGTCCATCGGATCAAAATAGATGCCACCGTGGTCGCACGAGCGCATCAGCGCCAGCGGCACGTCCGGGGTCTCCATGAAGCCGAAGCGCACGTAGACGCGGTAGAACTCGTCACCCACCGATTCGATCTTCAGCCGCTGCCCTTCCATCGCATACGGGATCGGCAGGGTTTCCACGTGCAGGAACACGTTGCGCTCGTGCAGCACCTTGTTGTGCTTGAGGTTGTGCATCAGCGCATGCGGCGCCACGGTCGGGTCGGCGGTGAGGAACACCGCGGTGCCCGGCACGCGCACCGGCGGGGCCAGCATCAGGCCCGGCAGGAAGGTATCCAGGCGGATGCCGTCCTTGCGGATCTCGTCGCGCAGCAGCTCGCGGCCACGGCGCCAGGTGCGCATCATGGTGAACAGGAAGATGCCCAGCACCACCGGGAACCAGGCGCCCTGCAGCAGCTTGGCGCCGTTGGCGATGACGAAGCCGAGGTCGATGATGAAGAACACCACGCACAGCGGCAGCAGCCAGCCACGCGACTTCGGCCACAACGTCCGCGCCACCACGGCCAGCAGCAGGGTGTCGATCAGCATCGTGGCCGACACCGAAATGCCGTACGCCACGGCCAGGTTGGACGAACTGCGGAACGCCAGCACCAGCCCGAACACCATCACCGCAATGCCCCAGTTGATGCCCGGGATGTAGATCTGGCCGATGGTGTCGTGCGAGGTGTGCTTGATGCGCATGCGCGGGATGTAGCCCAGCTGCATGGCCTGGCGCGAGACCGAGAATGCGCCGGTGATGACCGACTGCGAGGCGATCACCGCCGCCATGGTGGCCAGGATGATCATCGGGTACAGCGCCCACGACGGCACTGCCTCGAAGAACGGATTCTTCAGGGCCTCGGGGTGGTTGAGCACCAGTGCGCCCTGCCCCAGGTAGTTCAGCACCAGGCACGGCAGCACGAAGAAGTACCAAGCGTGGCGGATCGGGCGCAGCCCGAAGTGGCCCATGTCCGCATACAGCGCTTCGCCGCCGGTCACCGCCAGCACCACTGCACCGAGAATGAAGATGCCGTGCCAGCCGTGCTCCATGAAGAAGCGGATGCCCCACCAGGGGTTGAAGGCCTTCAGCACCTCGGGCGCATCGACGATGTTGTAGATGCCGATTGCCGCCAGCGACACGAACCAGATTGCCATGATCGGGCCGAACGCCTTGCCGATCTTCTCGGTACCGAAGCGTTGCGCGGCGAACACCGCCAGCAGCACCACCAGGGTGACCGGCACGATGAAGACATGAAGTCCGGGCGCGGCCACCTCCAGGCCTTCGACCGCACTGAGCACGGACATGGCCGGGGTGATCACGCCGTCGCCGAAGAACAGCGAGGCGCCGAAGATGCCGAGGATGCCCACCACATAAGCCGAGCGCGAGCCGTTGCGCAGCGTGCGTTGGGTCAACGCCATCAGCGCCATGATGCCGCCTTCGCCATCGTTGTCGGCGCGCATGATGATGGTGACGTACTTCAGGGTCACCACCAGGTTCAGCGCCCAGAACGCCAGCGACAGCACGCCCAGCACGGTGTCGTGGTCGCTGTTGAGCCCGTAGTGTGGCGAGAACGCTTCCTTCAGGGTGTACAGCGGGCTGGTACCGATATCGCCGAACACCACGCCGATCGCACCGATGACCAGCGCCAGTCCTCCAGCGGAGGGGGCGTGGCCATGGCCGCCGGGGGCGGCTGCGTGCGGGGTTTGACTGCTGGACATGGGACTCCTGGCGAAGCTCAGGCGGTAGGTTGGGGGAAAGGGACGCGGTTCAGCGCAGCGCGGACTGCAGCGCCTTGCGGATCACGGTGGCCACTTCGTCGCCTTCATTGAAGGCATCGCGGGCCATGCGGGCCGCTTCGGCCGGCTTGTAGCCCAGCTGCTGCAGGGCCACGGTGGCATCGGACAGCGGATCGGCCGGGGCCGGACCACTGCCGGTGGGCAGCGCGCCGCCGGCACCGAACTGGGCCGCGCGGTCACGCAGTTCCAGCACCATGCGTTCGGCGGTCTTCTTGCCGATACCCGGGATGCGGGTCAGCGCGGTGATGTCGCCGGCCTGGACCATGCGCGCGAATTCTTCGACGCTGACACCGGACAGCACGGCCAGCGCGATCTTCGCGCCGATGCCGCTGACCTTCTGCACGTCGCGGAACAGGCGCCGCTCGCCCTCGCGCAGGAAGCCGTACAGCGAGACGCTGTCTTCCTTCTGCGAGTAATGGGTGTACAGGGTGACCTCGCGGCCGAGCTCGGGCAGGTCGTAGAAGGTGCTCATCGGCGCCTCCAGTTCGTAGCCCACTCCGTTCACGTCCACCACCAGCCACGGCGGCGCCTTGTAGGCGACGATGCCGCGCAGTCGACCGATCATTGCGTGCAGCTCCTCATTTGCGGCCCCACGCCTGGCGGGCACTGAGCCCCAGGCGGTTGGCCGTCGCCCTTACGTGGGCATGGGTGATCGCCACCGCCAACGCGTCGGCCGCGTCGGCCTGCAGCTTGGTTTTCAGGTTGAGCATGAGCCCGACCATGTGTTGAACCTGTTGCTTTTCGGCGCCACCGCGCCCGACCACCGCGAGCTTGATCTCGCTGGCGGCGTATTCGTGCACCGGCAGGTCGCGCAGCACCACGGCCGAGATCGCCGCGCCGCGGGCTTGGCCCAGCTTCAGCGCCGAATCGGGATTGCGCGCCATGAACACCTTTTCGATGGCCACTTCATTGGGCTGGTACTCGCGGCACAGATCGGCCAGGCCCAGCACCAGCAGTTTCATGCGCTGCGGGAAGTCGTCGGCGCCCAGCAGCACCAGCGGCTGGTGGTGCACGTAACTGACGCGGCCGGCGGCGTCGACATCGATGATGCCGACCCCGGTCCGCTGCGAACCGGGGTCGATGCCGAGGATGCGGGTCATGCCGCGCTCCTGGCGGGGCGGAACGGGGGGCGCTGGCAGGCGTATGGGCTCATGACTGTCCGCGGTGACCGTTCAACGGCCCGCGCCCAGGCCGTCGAGGACGGCTCAGGCGTAGGCGTCGGCGCCGAGTTCGGCGTTGGAATACACGTCCTGCACGTCGTCCAGGTCTTCGAGCATGTCCAGCAGCTTCTTGACCTGCAGGGCGACCTCGCCTTCGACCTTGATGTCGTTGTCGGCGCGGAAGGTGATCTCGGCGTGGTCGGCGACATGCCCGGCGGCGACCATTGCGTCCTTGACTGCGTTGAACGCGTCAGGGCTGGTGACCACGTCGATCGAGCCGTCATCGGGGTAGACCACGATGTCGTCGGCGCCGGCCTCGATGGCTGCTTCGGTGATGGCTTCCTCGTCGGCACCCGGGGCGAAGCTGAGCACGCCCAGGCGCTTGAACATGAAGGCCACCGAGCCTTCGGTGCCCATGTTGCCGCCGCACTTGCTGAACGCATGGCGGACGTCGGCCACGGTGCGCACGCGGTTGTCGGTCAGGCAGTCGACGATCACGGCCACGCCACCCGGGGCATAGCCTTCGTAGCGGATTTCCTCGTAATCGACGCCTTCCAGTTCACCGGTGGCCTTCTTGATGGCGCGCTCGATCACGTCCTTGGACATGTTCACGGCCAGGCCCTTGTCCACCGCCACGCGCAGGCGCGGGTTGTTGTTGGGGTCGCCTCCACCGCCGCGCGCGGCAACGCCGATCTCGCGGATGATCTTGGTGAAAATCTTGCCGCGCTTCGCGTCGGACGCGTTCTTGCGGGCTTCGATGGAGGGGCCTCTACCCATGGGTGCTACCGTCTGGCTGCTTCAGGATCAAGGCGCGGATTCTACCTGATCGGGCGCTGCAACCGTGTCTAGGCCCGTATTGTTGTAGCGCCGGGCCAATGCTCGGCTCAATGGGCCCGACGGAATGCAGCCGAGCATGGGCTCGGCGCTACAAGGCGGCCCCGCCTCCCCTGCCCCTATGCCGCCGCCGCGTCGCGGCTGTGGTCGAAGTGGCCGTGGCGCAGGAAATGCGCGGTCTGCCGCGCGGCGTCGGGCGACACCACCAGGCCGCTGTGGCTGGTACGCACCACGCAATGGTCGGCCAGGCCCGGCAGGCGGGTCTCGGCCAGTGCCACGGTGCCGTCGGACGCATCGTCGATCGCGCCCAGCAGGCTGCCCAGCCCGTGCGGTACCGAACCGGCGATCAGGCCAACCTCGGCCTTGCCCTGCCAGTCCGGCAGGCCGTCCAGCAGCAGCTCGCTGCTGCGCCCCAGCGCCAGCCCCCAGCCATGATCGGACAACGAGCGCGCGGTACCACTGCCGCGCAGCGGCGAGCCCAGGCAGACCACGCGCTGCACTGGCAGCTGCGGATCGCGGCGCAGCGCCTCCAGTGCCAGCAGTCCGCCCAGGCTGTGACCGACCAGCGACAACGGCCCGGCGTCGGCCAGACGTTCCAGCAACTGCGGCACTGCCACATCGGGGCCACCGAACACCGAGGGATAGCCGAACGCGTGTACCTGGAAACCACGCGCGCGCAGGCGCCAGGCCAGTGGCCCGACCCAGGCGCGGGCATTCCAGATGCCATGCAGCAGCAATACGGGGGGAGTCATGCAAACAGCCTGGCGGTCAGCGGGGCAGGAACGTGAGGTGATTGAACACGCGCGCGCGGCAAGCGGCGGTGAACGTCAGGCCGCGCGCGGCGCGCGGCGCAGGATGAATTCGAGGTCCTGGGTGTCGCCGACAGGGAACAGGTACTCGCCGGCCTTCTCGAAGCCGTAGCGGGCGTAGAAGCGCTGCGCGCCGAAGTTCTCCGACCACACGCCCAGCCACAACGTGCGCGGGCCTTCGTGTTCCAGCCAGGCCAGCGCGGTTTCCAGCAGGCGGCTGCCCCAGCCGCAGCTCTGCTGCGTCTTGACCAGGTACAGGCGCTTGAGTTCGCCGTCACCAGGTTTCACATCCGGATGCGGCAGGCCACAGGGGCCGGCGGCGGCATGGCCGACCGCCTCCCCATCCAGTTCCAGCAGCCACACCGCGTAATCGGGGTGGGACAGGATCACGCGCTGGCGCTCGACCGTGTAGGCCTCCTCGAGGAAGGCCTGCAGGTCCTGCGGCGGGTACAGATGGCCGAAGGTTTCAGTGAACGTGCGTGCGGCCAGCGCCGACAGGGTCGGCGCGTCGTCCACAGTGGCGCGGCGGATCGAATACATGCAGGAAGTTGACGTCAGGGCGAAGCGCGGGTCAAGCCTTTCCAGGCGATTCCGCTTCTTCTTCCTCGTCCTCTTCCTCGTATTCCTCTTCGTCCTCGTCCTCTTCTTCCTCGCCTTCCTCGTCCTCGTCGTACTCTTCTTCCTCTTCGTCGTCCTCGTAGTCCTCGACGCCGAAGTCTTCACCGTCCCAACGACCTTCGCCGTCGGCGACGAAGGTCAGGGCCATCGCGGCCGGATTGGTACCGACGCGGACCAGCCAACCCCCGAACACGCGTGCACGCTCGGTGACCAGGGTGGCCTCGGAGCCTTCATTGCCCAGCTTTTCCCACTCCAGCGAAAACGCAAACTCGGTCATTGCCTGGATCTCCTGATCAGTTGGTCTTGGGGCGAACCTGGATGTGCACTTCGGCCAGCTGCGCGTCGACGATCGGCGACGGCGCGTCGGTCATCAGATCCTGTGCACCGGTGGTCTTCGGGAACGGGATGACGTCGCGGATCGACTCGGTTCCGGCCATCAGCGCGGCGATGCGGTCGATGCCGAAGGCGATGCCACCGTGCGGCGGCGCGCCGTAGTTCAGCGCGTCGAGCAGGAAGCCGAACTTGGCGCGGGCCTCTTCGGCGCCGATGCCCAGCAGCTCGAACACCGCGCTCTGCATGTCCGGACGGTGGATACGGATCGAACCGCCGCCGATTTCATTGCCGTTGAGCACCATGTCGTAACCGCGCGAGACGGCGGTACGGGCATTGGCGCGCAGGTCGGCGATGTCGTCCACGGCCGGTGCGGTGAAGGGGTGATGCAGGGCGACGTAGCGCTGTTCTTCCTCGTCCCACTCGAACATCGGGAAGTCGGTGACCCACAGCGGTGCCCAGCCGTCGGCGACCAGGCCAAAGTCCTTGCCGGCCTTCAGGCGCAGCGCGCCCATGAAGTCGGAGACCTTGTTGTAGCCACCGGCACCGAAGAACACGATATCGCCGTTGCCGGCACCGACATGGGCCACCAGCGCCGCGAAGCGCTCTTCGCTGAAGAACTTCTGGATCGGCGAGCTGACTTCGCCGTTGTCGGCGATCTTGATGTAGGCCAGGCCCTTGGCGCCGTACTTGGCGGCATGCGCGGCGTACTCGTCGATCTGCTTGCGGCTCAGCGCCGCGCCGCCCGGGATGCGCAGCGCGGCGACGCGGCCTTCGGCATCGTTGGCCGGGCCGGTGAACACGGGGAACTCGCTGTCCCTGACCAGTTCAGCCACGTCGACCAGTTCCAGCGCGATGCGCAGATCCGGCTTGTCCGAACCATAGCGACGCATCGCCTCGGCCCAGGTCATGCGCGGGAAGCTGGCATCCAGCTCGACATCGACCACTTCCTTGAAGATGGCGCGGATCATGTCCTCGACGAAGTCCTGCACATCGCGTTCGCGGACGAAGGCGAACTCCATGTCCAGCTGGGTGAATTCCAGCTGGCGGTCGGCACGCAGGGCCTCGTCGCGAAAGCAGCGCGCGATCTGGTAGTAGCGGTCGAACCCGGCCACCATCAGGATCTGCTTGAACAGCTGCGGGCTCTGCGGCAGGGCGTAGAACTCGCCCGGATGCATGCGCGCCGGCACCAGGAAGTCGCGCGCGCCTTCCGGAGTGGCCTTGGTCAGGATCGGGGTCTCGATGTCCTGGAAGCCCTTTTCGTCCAGGTGGCGGCGCAGCGCCTGCACCAGCTTGATGCGGGTGCGCTGCATGCGCTGCATTTCGGGGCGGCGCAGGTCCAGGTAGCGGTACTTCAGGCGGGTTTCCTCGCCCGGGTTCTCGTGGGCGTGGAACGGCAGCGGGGCGGCCTTGTTCAGCACGGTGATGGCGGTGGCGATCACTTCCACCTTGCCGGTGCGCATCTTGTCGTTCACCGCGTGGCGGGCGCGCACGACGCCCTCCACCTGCAGCACGTCCTCATAGCCCAGCGACGCGGCCACGGCGAACACGTCGGCGTTGTCGACCTCCACGGTCACCTGCACGATGCCTTCATGATCGCGGAGATCGATGAAGCAGACGCCGCCCTGGTTACGGGCCACGTCGGTCCAGCCGGCGAGGGTGACAGTCTGGCCAATCAGGGTCTCGTCGACCAGGCCGCAGAAGTGGGTACGCATGGGGGGAAGCTCCGCTGGAGAACGCCGGCACCGGATGGGGGCCGGAAAGCCTCGTATTCTGCGGCCGAGGCCCCGGCCGGGGCAAATCCGGGCAGTCACGCCGGCTTGATCGCCCCGGTCCCTATAGTCGGGCACCTGCCACCGTATGGGATGCCGCCATGAAATCGTTGTCCCTGGCCAGCCTGGCCGTGACCCTGAGCACTCTGGCCGTGCTCGCCCTGCCCCCTGCTCCGGCCGCTGCGCAGGACGGGGTGATCCGCTGCGAAAGCCAGAACAACCGTGAACGTGTCTGCAGCACCGGCTGGCGCAATGCGCAGCTGGTCCGCCAGCTGTCCGGCAGCGCCTGCGACGAGGGCCGCACCTGGGGCAGCCGCAACGGCAGCATCTGGGTCAGCAATGGCTGCCGCGCCGAGTTCGTTGAAGCCCGCGGCGGCTGGGGCGGTGGCAATGGCGGTGGCTGGGGCGGCAACAACGGCCGTCCCGGCGAAACCATCCGCTGCGAGAGCCAGAGCAACCGTGAGCGCAGCTGCCCGGTCGGCTGGCGCAACGCCCGCCTGGTCCGCCAGCTGTCCGGCAGCCCCTGCGACGAAGGACGCACCTGGGGCGTGCGCAACGGCGCGGTCTGGGTCAGCAACGGCTGCCGCGCCGAGTTCGCCGAGGCCCGCGGCTGGGGCGGCGGCGGTGGCTGGGGCGGCGGCAACAGCAATTATTCGATCACCTGCAGCAGCAACAACAACCGCACGCAGAACTGCGACTGGGATGAGCGCCAGGGCCGGCCGGTGCTGCAGCAGCAGCTGTCCGGCAGTGCCTGCCAGGAAGGCCGCAGCTGGGGCTATGCACGCGGCCAGGTGTGGGTGAGCAACGGCTGCCGTGCACGCTTCAGCGCGCGCTGAGCCCCGGAGTCGGATCCCTGGCCGACGGCCAGGGCTCTGACCCGTGGGTTCATGCAGTGACCGGGTCGGACCCTCCGCAGGAGGGATCCGACCCGAAGATCAGGGTGCCGGCGCCTTCTCGTCGCCCCACGGTGCGGGCGGCAGCTCGACCGGCTTGCTCAGGTCGAACTTCACGCGGAAACGGCGGCCTTCCGGGCGCGTCAGTTCGTAGACGAAAGTCTGGTCGGGGTCGATCTCCATCGCCCAGGTGTTGTGCGTGGAGGCCAGCATGTCGGCACGACGGAACATCGCCACCGAATCGGAGTCGGCTGGGAACCGCTGGCGCTCGGCGGTGCCCGGTGGCGTGCTGTCGCCGCCATAGAGGGTGATCGCGTCGGGGCTACCGTCTTCGTGGCGATGATCGTGTTTCAGGCGCAGGCCGTTTTCGGTGCGGGTCAGCACCCAGGTGCGCGAATGGTCATCCCCCACATGGAAGGGACTCCGCAGTTCATGGGCGGGGTCGGCACAGCCGCGCACATGCATGACCAGGCGCTGGCCGGCGAACGGGTCCTTGCCGGTCGGTGCCGGCGTGTCCTCCACCACCAGGCCCTCATAGGCCTGGCCGCAATGCGCGGCGATGGCAGCCATGAAGGCATCGGCCGGTGCGGTCGCCAGATCATGCGCGACCGTATCGGAACGCTGCGAGCAGGCAGCGAGGCTGAGCAGGAGGGCGGAAGCGGTGACAACGGCAGGCAGTTTCATGCCCCAACCCTAACGGCCATGGCCGACGGGCGCAAACCGCGCGCGGCAACCGGTCAGCGTTCGGCGATGTGAGGTTCCGGCCGCGTCTCGGTGGCCGCTACCGGCGCGGACTCGCCCTTGCCCGCCGGCTCCTGCTCCACCGGATCGACGTCGAAGGGTGTGCGGAATACCAGCGACGGCAACAGTGTGGTCAGTGCGGCGTACAGCAGCAGCGCGCCGAACAGCACCGCCGGAATCTGGAAACGCTCGCGCATGATCGCCGCCAGCACCAGGGTGAAGATCAGGGTCGGGGCCAGCGCCAGCGAGACGCGCAGGCTGCTGCGGAAGCTCTCGCCGAACATCACCCGGCGCTGCAGCCAGACCACGCCGATGCGCAGCGGCAGCACCACCAGGGTGATCACGATGCCCAGCCCCAGCGCCTCGAAACTGAGGGCTTCGCTGGGCACCTTGGTGCCGGCATTGAAGAAATAGAATGGCACGAAGAACGAGGCGAACAGGCGCAGCGCGTGCAGGTTCTCGTGCGAGGCCAGCAGCGGCATGCGCTGGTGCAGCAGGCGCGCGACCAGGCCGGCGATGAACGCGCCCACGAGGTAATACACGCCCAGCAGATAGGTGATGTACGCCGCCACCATGCCGACCATCACCAGCAGCGAGAACTCCGAGCCCGGCGCGTGCGGCGCCACCCAGCGGCCCAGCGCGATGAACAGCAGCGGCAGGCCGATCATCATCGCCAGCAGGGCCAGGCTGGACAGCGCCATGTGGCCCGGGTCGCCGGCCTGCAGCACGATGAACAACGCCGCCAGCGCCAGCAGTTCGCCGGCGATGGCCTTGCTGGTGACCCAGAACCGCTCGTCCTCGCTCAGGCCCAGCCGCGACAGCGAATCCATGATGAAGCCGGTGGAGGGCGTCAGCAGCGCCAGCGCCAGCAGCCCAGCGGCCTGCCATGGCAGCCCCGCATAGCGCCAGGCCAGCCAGCCCACGCCGAACAGCGTGCCGGTACGGATCACCAGGTGCGCCAGCAGCGGCCACATGCCACGCCGCAGCGCCTGCAGATCCACTTCCAGGCCCGCGAACAGGAACAGCGAGGAAATGCCCAGCGTGGCCAGCAGGCCGATCACCGCGTCGTGTGCCTGGTCGCCCAGCCAGAGCATGCCGATGATGCCGAACAGCAGGCAGGTCAACGGCGCCGGCAGGCTGAAGCGCTGCAGTGCGCGCGGGATCACCAGCAGCGCGAAGATCAGCAGCAGGTAGATCAACTCATGGCTCATCGGGGTCTTCCGTGGGGTTCGAACGCGCGCAGGATGCGCGTGCCCGACCGATCCGGCAAGCCATTTCCCAATGACCCCGGTTACCTCATCCGATCATCGCATCGGCCAGCGCCCCCACCCGTGCAAGCACTGCTGCGCGCTGGTCGTCATCGACCGATGCGCCCTGCAGATAGGCGGTGACCACCCACGCGGTGCCGCCCGCATGCGGCCACAGCACGGCGATGTCGTTGCGCGTGTCATCACCGTTGCTGCCGGTCTTGTCCCCCACCCGCCAGCGCTTGCCCAGCCCGGCGCGCAGGCAGGCATCGCCGGTCTGGTTGTCGATGAGCCAATCGGCGAACTGCCGGCGCGATGCAGGCTGCAGGCCATTGCCCACCGCGAAGCGGGCCAGGCTGGTGGCCATCGCGGCCGGGCTGGTGGTATCGCGCGGGTCTCCCTTCGCGAACAGATTCACGTCCGGCTCGTTGCGGTCATTGCGGGTAATGCTGTCGCCCTGCCCGCGCAGGAATGCCGTCAGCGCCGATGGCCCGCCCACCACCTCCAGCAGCAGGTTGGCCGCCGTGTTGTCGCTGGTGGTCAGCGTGCCCCGGCACAGGTCGCGCACGGTCAGATCCTTGCCCACGTGGCGGCGCGCCACCGGAGCGTAGGACAGCAGATCCTTCCCGGCGATGGGCACACGGGTGTCGAGCGAAACGCGGCCTGCATCGGCAAGGCCCAGCACATGGGCGACCAGCATCGACTTGAACGTGCTGCACATCGGGAAGCGCTCATCCTGCCGATGCCCGCCGATGCGACGGCCGTTGCCGGTGTTCAGCACGGTGACGCCCAGGCGGCCACCGCTGGCTTTCTCCAGCGCGGCGAAATCGGCGGCGCCGGCAATGGCGGCGTTCGCGGCGGGTATGCCAGACGAGGCGGAAACCGGTTGCGCCAGCGCCGGGGCAAGCAGCGAGGACGCAACGGCAGCACCACTGAACTGCAGGAATCGGCGACGGGCGAGCATAGGGGTTCTCCTGGTGACCGCTCGATTATTGGCGCCTCCCCTGCAACCGACCAGCGCGAAAAATCAGGGCAAGCCATAAGTTGAACTCATGCCTGACGCGATCAAATGTTTGAGATTTACGAAATTCCTCATTGAACGGGTAGGATCAGCCATCACCCTGGCTCACGGCTCTCCGATGCTGCACCCCACCCTGCCGCTGAACGCGCTGCGCGCTTTTGAAGCCGCCGCCCGCCACCAGAACTTCACCCGTGCCGCGCTCGAGCTGTGTGTCAGCCAGGCCGCACTGAGCCATCAGATCCGGGGCCTGGAAGACCGGCTCGGCATCCGCCTGTTCCATCGTCTGCCGCGCGGCGTGGCGCTCACCGACGAGGGCGCGGCGCTGTATCCGGTGCTCAACGAATCGCTTGAACGCATCTCCGCCAGCATTGCGCGCTACACCGGCGGGCCGGCCCGGGAAGTACTGACGCTGGGCGTGGTCGGTACCTTCGCCACCGGCTGGCTGCTGCCACGGCTGGCGGCGTTCGAGGCGGCGCACCCGGACATCGAGCTGCGCCTGCAGACCCACAACAACCGCATCGACCTGGCCGGCGAAGGGCTGGATCTGGCGATCCGCTTCGGCGATGGCGACTGGCAGGGCCAGGCCTGCACGGCAATCCTCGATGCGCCCTTCGCACCGCTGTGCGCCCCCGCATTGGCGCGGCGGCTGAAGCAACCGCGCGACCTCGCCACACTGCCGTTGTTGCGTTCCTACCGCAGCGACGAATGGCCGCGCTGGTTGCAGGCGGCCGGGGTGAGCGGCGTGGAAGCCCGCGGGCCGGTGTTCGATTCCTCACTGACGGTGGCGATGGCCGCCGCCGGGGGCGCCGGCGTGGCCTTGCTGCCCTTGCGCATGTTCGAGCAGGAACTGGCCGAAGGCCGCCTGCTGCAGCCCTTCGGCACCACCTTGGAGCTGGGCCGCTACTGGTTGACGCGGCTGCGCTCGCGCGCCGAGCGCGAACCAGCCAAGCGCTTCCGCGAATGGCTGCAGGCGCAGGGCACGTAACAAAAAAGGGGACGGAGGGGATTAAGTCGTTTGTGGCACAAACGACTTAATCCCCTCCGTCCCCTTTTTTTTTGCGTGATCAGGACTCCAGCAGCTCCATCCACGCCGCTTCGGCCTTCTCCAGCTGCGCGGCGGTGGTTTCGCGGTCGCGGCCGATCACCGCCATGCGGGTGGCATCGGCATAGTTGGCCGGGTCGGCCAGCTGGCGGTCGAGCTCGGCCAGCGCGCCCTCCAGTTCGGCCACCTTGGCCTCGGCAGCCGCCAGCTTGTGCGGGTTCACCGGCTTCTTCTGCACCACCTGCGCCACCGGCGCGGTCTTGACCACCACCGGTTCTTCCACCTGCTCCATGCGTGCCTTGGTGCCCTGCGCCTGCGGGCGGGTGCGCAGCCACGCGGCGTAGGCATCCAGGTCGCCATCGAACGGCTCGACCACGCCATCGGCCACGCGCCAGTAGGTATCGCAGACCAGGCCGATCAGGTGGCGGTCATGCGAGACCATCACGATCGCGCCTTCGAAGGTGGCCAGCGCTTCGGCCAGCGCTTCACGCATTTCCAGGTCAAGGTGGTTGGTCGGTTCGTCCAGCAGCAGCACGTTCGGCTGCTGCCAGGCGATCAGCGCCAGCGCCAGGCGCGCGCGCTCGCCACCGGAGAACCCATCGACCGGCTCGAATGCACGATCGCCCGGGAAGTTCCACTTGCCGAGAAAATCGCGGAAGGACTGGTTCGGTGCGTCCGGGGCGATCTCGCGGAAGTGCTCCATCGGCGATTGGCCTTCGTGCAGCGATTCCACGGTGTGCTGGGCGAAGTAGCCGATCTTCAGGTCCGGGTGCGCCATGCGCTCGCCGACGATCGGTGCAAGTTCGCCCACCAGGGTCTTCACCAGGGTGGTCTTGCCCGCACCGTTCGGGCCGAGCAGGCCGATGCGCTGTCCCGCTTCCAGGCCGAAGCCGACGTTGTGCAGGATCACCGCGTCCTTGCCGTAACCGGCCTCGACGTGGTTCAGGCGGATCAGCGAGAACGGCAGCTTGGCCGGCGGCGCGAACTCGATGCGGAACTCGCGCTCGGCGCGCACCGCTTCGGTGCCGGCCAGCTTGGCCAGGCGCTTCATGCGGCTCTGCGCCTGCGCGGCCTTGCTGGCCTGCGCCTTGAAGCGGTCGATGAAGCTCTGCAGGTGGGCGCGCTCGGCCTGTTCCTTCTCGTGCGCGATCTGCTGCTGGCGCAGCTGTTCGGCGCGCTGGCGCTCGAAATCGGTGTAGCCGCCCGGGTAGAGCTTGGCGCCGCCGCCATGCAGGTGCAGGGTGTGGGTGGCCACGTTGTCGAGGAACTCGCGGTCATGCGAGATCAGCAGCAGGGTGCCGGGGTACTTCAGCAGCCACTGTTCCAGCCAGTACACCGCGTCCAGATCCAGGTGGTTGGTCGGTTCGTCGAGCAGCAGCAGGTCGCTGGGCATCATCAGCGCGCGGGCCAGATTCAGGCGCACGCGCCAGCCGCCGGAGAACGAGGACACCGCACGGTGGTGCGTCTCGGCAGGGAAGCCGAGGCCGTGCAGCAGCTTGCCGGCACGCGCTTCGGCGTCGTAGGCCCCCATCTCGGCCATCTTGGTGTGCGCGTTGGCCACCGCCTCCCAGTCTTCGCGCGCGGTCGCCTCGGCCTCTTCGGCCAGCACCGCGGCCACCTCGGTATCGCCGCCCAGCACGAAGCTCAGCGCCGGATCCGGCAGCGACGGGGTTTCCTGGGCCACGCTGGCGATGCGCACCTTGCCGGGCAGGTCGACGTCACCCTTGTCGGCCTCCAGCTCGCCCTTCACCGCCGCGAACAGGCTGGACTTGCCAGCACCGTTGCGGCCGACCACACCTACCCGGTAACCGGCGTGCAGGGTCAGGTCGACATTGGACAACAGCAGCCGCTCGCCGCGGCGCAAGGCGAAATTACGAAGGGAGATCATCGGGGGAGGGGTCCATATAACCGGATGGAATGTGCTGGTGAGCACTGTTCCTGCGACGCAATTCTAGCGTTAACGAATACTTGACGCGTCCCGGGATGCGCAGTGGCCGACGTTCCTCTCTCCCACGTCCCCGCCGCGCGCGTCCCGGGGTCCCTTCCTGCCAGCGCTGATCCGGGCTAAATGGTTGCTGCTGCAACGTTTTTTCTGACGCCTGGCATTTGACAGGCACTGAATATCCCGTTAATTGCTGTATTGCGCACCGCAACAACCGCCGTCCGCCTCACGCTCGTGATGTCGATTCCGGTGCCGCCCCCGCCAACCGGAGCCCATCCCGATGACCCGCAAGACCCACCTGATCGCCGCCGCCGTCGCTGTCGCACTCGGTGGCTCTCCGTTCGTCGCCGCTGCACAGCAGGCCGGCACCGCCGCCAACACCCTGGACACGGTGATCGTCACCGGCACCCGCGTGGCCGACCGCACGGTCGCCGAATCGCAGTCGCCGATCGACATCATCACCCCCGAAGTGCTGCAGTCCACCGGTACCAGTGAACTGGCCACCGCACTGTCGCGCGCCCTGCCCTCGCTGAACTTCCCGCGCCCGGCGCTGACCGACGGCACCAGCGGCGTGCGCCCGGCGCAGCTGCGCGGCCTGTCGCCGGACCAGGTGCTGGTGCTGGTCAACGGCAAGCGCCGCCACACCTCGGCGCTGATCAACGTCAACGGCAGCATCGGCCGTGGTTCGTCGGCGGTGGACATCAACGCGATCCCGATCGCCGCCATCGAGCGCGTGGAAGTGCTGCGCGACGGTGCCTCGGCGCAGTACGGCTCGGACGCCATCGCCGGCGTCATCAACATCGTGCTCAAGGGCAGCGGCAGTGGCGGCAGCCTGGCAGTGGACTACGGCCAGTACTCGGCCGGCGACGGCAACAAGTACCAGCTGTCCGGCGACACCGGCGTCGAGTTCGGCAACGGCCGCGGCCGCGTGCACGTGGCCGGCCAGATCAGCCAGCAGGACGAGAGCAACCGCGCCGGCCCGTACCGCGGCACCACGCCGAACACCGGCAACTTCCCCAGCATCGGCCAGAAGACCTTCATCGTCGGCGACCCGCGCGTGGATGCCACCGCGGCCTCGGCCAACGCCAGCTTCGACTTCAGCGACCACGTGACCGGCTACGCCAGCGCGCTGCTCAGCAACCGCGACATCACCTCGTTCGCGTTCTACCGTTCGCGCAACCACAGCGGGCAGAGCGCGCTGCTGGCGCAGACCTACCCGGACGGCTACGTGCCGGAGATCAACCAGTATTCCAAGGACCGCTCGCTGGTGGCTGGGGTCAAGGGCAACACCGACAACGGCTGGACCTGGGACCTGAGCCTGAATCACGGCGAGAACACCCTGGACTTCCACACCCGCAACAGCATCAACTACAGCCTGGGTGCGACCAGCCCGCGCTCGTTCTACGACGGCACGCTGAAGTACCAGCAGGACATCTTCAATGCCGATCTGACCAAGTCGCTGGACTGGGGCCTGGCCTACCCGGTCACGCTGTCCTTCGGCGGTGAGTACCGCAAGGAGAAGTGGGACCAGAACCCGGGCGAACTGAACTCGTACACGGGCAGTGGCGCGCAGGGCTTCGGCGGCTTCACCCCGACCAATGAAGTGCATGCCGACCGCCACAACTACGCGGTCTATGCCGGCCTGGAAGCGGACCTGACCGACAAGTTCTCGGCCGGCATCACCGGCCGCTACGAAGACTATTCGGACTTCGGCGACCGCTTCTCGGGCAAGCTGTCGGCGCGCTACGCGTTCACCGACAAGGTGGCGCTGCGGGCCACCGCCTCCAGTGGTTTCCGCGCGCCCTCGCTGGCGCAGCAGGGCTACCAGGCGGTGACCAGCCAGTTCCTCAATGGCGTATTCGTCGAGCGCGGCACCTTCCCGACCACCAGCCAGGCCGCGCAGGCGCTGGGCGCCTCGCCGCTGAAGGCCGAGACCTCCACCTCCTACAGCCTGGGCCTGGTGCTGCAGCCGGTCGACCGCCTGTACATCACCGTCGATGCCTACCAGATCGACATCGATGACCGCATCGCGCTGTCGTCGAGCATCACCACCAATGCCGCGACCAGCGCGCTGCTGGGCACCCTGGGCCTGCCGCAGGTGACCGCGTTCTCCTACTTCACCAACGGCCTGGATACGCGCACCCGCGGTGTCGACTTCGTCTCCAGCTACACGGTACCGTTCAGCGCCAGCAGCCTGGAGCTGACCGCGGCATACAGCTACAACGACACCGAAGTGCGCCGCGTTGGCGGCACCCCGCCGGTGTTCGGCACGCTGGGCCTGACCCAGTCGCTGATCGGCCGTGATGAGATCGGTCGCATCGAGGACAGCTACCCGCGCGACAAGGCGATCCTGAGCGGCACCTGGCGTTCGGACCACTGGGAGCTGGGCCTGGCCGCCACCCGCTACGGCAAATTCACCGTGCGCAACTCGGCCACCGCGCTGCGTGACCAGACCTACGGCGACGCCTGGGTGGTGGATGCCTCGGCCAGCTACAAGCCCAGCAGCAACTGGACCCTGACCGTGGGTGCCGACAACCTGCTGGACAAGTACCCGGACCGCACCGAAGACCTGCAGAACTCCACCTTCGGCATGCTGCCGTACAGCAACTACTCGCCGTTCGGCTTCAACGGCGCGTATGTGTACGGGCGGATCAAGTACACCTGGTAAGGGGTAATGGGTGCGCCGGGCCCTGCCCGGCGCTGCTCCACACACCCGCCCGCGGCCTCGGGGCAGGCGCGGCCCTGACCGTATACCGTTGCCAGCTCCTGCACCCGGTTTCCAGGCTGTGCGCTGTTGCACGCGCCTCATAGGTCGTCCCGTGCATAATCAGCGGACCAACGAAGGAGCCGCTCCGTGACGAGAGCCTGCATCACTCGCCGCCATGTGTACGCTGCGCTCGCGTGGGTTGCGCTGGCGGCCCCCCTGTCAGGGTGTTCAGGAGATCACGTGAAACCCAGCTATTCCAAATCGAGCCTTGAGCCGGTCGTCGTCACCCAGCTCTCCGCGTCGAAGCTCCAGGTCCAGTTCAATGAACCGATGGAAAGCATGTATTACGCGGCAGGGATGAGCTATGTCGTGGAAGGGGACACCATGAAAGTCGTTGTTGATCGCTGCCCCATATCCGGCCAATGCACAACCATGCTGCGGCGCGACGTGAAGCCCGGACCTGCTGGCCCGGCCCGTCAGGAAATTCCCTTGATGGCGCCGCGCGTGGTGATGCTGTACGCCGATGGCGAAACACAGATTTTTCCGTAAGGGCATCCCATGAGCGACAAGGTCGTCCTCGGCATCCATAGTCACGTAGACCCCAATACACAGGGGTCGTTCAATCAGTTCGTGGACGGCCACGCCTGGATCTCGGTGACGCGAAACGGCCATACGACGTTCCATGGCCTGTGGCCAGACAACCATCCACTCGTTGAGGACAATGGCCCAGGTTCGGACATCCGCGAAGGCATGGAAGCCCGGGCCACACCTTCGGCCTCACGCTATTACGAATTGACTCCCGAGCAGGTCAAGCGACTTGACCAGGCCTTGGGCGAAAATGTCACCTGGTCATATGGCAATACCTGCGCATCGTGGGCGACCAGTACCGTGAACAAGGTTACCGGGCAGTCCCTGGATGCAGGCGAACTGCTGTTCACCGATACACCGCGGGAGCTGATCGAGTCCATTCGCAAGGCAGAGCGCGTGCGGCCCACCAGTCCTTCGCAGCCGCAACCGGCAACCGAACGGCCGGAAACCAGCATCCCATCGCTGAGCGATGCCTCGGCATCACTTCACCAGCAGGCACTCGCCGGCGTCCACGCGCTGGACGCATCGCTGGGTCGCGCATCTGATGAAGCCAGCCAACGCATGGCGGCCAGCCTCACCCAACTTGCCCGGGCACAAGGTCTGGAACGGATCGACCATGTGGTATTGGGCTTGCCGGCTGGTCAGCCCCCAAGGCCGGAGAACATCTTCGTCATTCAAGGAGCCTTGGATGACCCGGGCCATCTGCGTGCCCACATCAACATTGAAACGGCCCTTCAGCCACCCGTTGCGGAGTCGCTGCGGCAGATTCATCAGTTGGACAAGCAGCTGGCCGCCTCGCCGCAGCAGGCCGAGCCTGCCCTGGAAGAGACCCAGCGCCGGCAGATGGTGTGATCATCGACGGCTACGCCTGGAGCCCCCCATAGGTAGGCACCATTCGGCCCGTCAGGGCCTGCCATCTCTCAACAAGGCTTGATATCTCGCCCGTACAAGCCGCCCACGCAACGATCCGATACGCTGGCCAGGTTTGCCGTATGTGACCGCATCGGTGAAAATCGGGGCATCCCCCGATTGCCTGCGAGTGCCGATGCACCATGACACCGACCTGATCAACATCGTTGCCGTTGGCCTGGGGCTCGCCTTCATCTTCGGCGCGCTGGCCAACAAGCTCCGCTTGTCTCCCCTGGTCGGTTACCTGGTTGCTGGCATCTGCGTAGGCCCGTTCACTCCCGGCTTCGTCGCCGACCAGGCGCTGGCCAACCAGCTGGCCGAACTGGGCGTGATGCTGCTGATGTTCGGTGTCGGCCTGCACTTCTCGCTGAAGGACCTGATGGCGGTCAAGGCGATCGCCATCCCCGGCGCCATCGGCCAGATCGCGGTGGCCACCCTGCTCGGCTGGGGCGTGGCCTCGCTGATGGGCTGGCCGGCCATCCATGGCGTCATCTTCGGTTTCTCGCTGGCCACCGCCAGTACCGTGGTGCTGCTGCGGGCGATGGAGGAACGCCGCCTGCTGGAAACGATGCGTGGCAAGATCGCGGTCGGCTGGCTGATCGTGGAAGACCTGGCCTGTGTGCTGGCGCTGGTGATGATGCCGGTGATGGCCGGTGTGTTCGGTCCTGACGCGGCCAAGGAATCGCACTCGCTCGGCAGCGTGCTGGCCGACATCGGCTGGACCTTCGTGCAGCTGGGCCTGTTCGTGGCGGTGATGCTGGTGGTCGGTCGGCGGGTCATCCCGTGGATCCTCGAGCGCATCGCCGGTACCGGTTCGCGTGAGCTGTTCACCCTGTCGGTGCTGGCGATCGCGCTGGGCGTGGCGTTCGGCTCGGCGATGCTGTTCGGCGTCTCGTTCGCGCTGGGCGCGTTCTTCGCCGGCATGCTGCTCAACGAATCGGAGCTGAGCCACAAGGCCGCGCATGATTCGTTGCCGCTGCGCGATGCGTTCGCAGTGCTGTTCTTTGTGTCGGTCGGCATGCTGTTCGACCCCAACATCCTCGTCCAGCATCCGTGGCAGGTGCTGGCCACCGTCGCCATCATCATGTTCGGCAAGTCGGCGGCGGCGTTCTTCATCGTGCGTGCGTTCGGCCACCCGACCAGCACCGCGCTGACCATCTCGGCCAGCCTGGCGCAGATCGGCGAGTTCGCCTTCATCATCGCCGGCCTCGGCGTGGCGCTGCAGATCCTGCCGAAGGAAGGCCAGTCGCTGGTGCTGGCCGGCGCGCTGGTGTCGATCATGCTCAACCCGCTGGTGTTCGGCCTGCTGGACCGTTGGCAGGCCAAGCAGGAGCAGTCTCCGCAGGTACCCGAGCCGCCCGAAGCGATCGGCCCGTCGCGCGACCTGCATGACCACGCCATCGTGATCGGTTACGGCCGCGTCGGCAGCGAACTGGCGCAGGTGCTGCGGGACCGTGGCGTGCCGGTGCTGGTGATCGATGACAACAAGGAACACGTCGAGCAGGCACATGCCAAGGGCCTGGCGGCGATCCGCGGCAGTGCCGCCGCCGACCGGGTGCTGGCCGAGGCCCATCCGGAGCGCGCCAAGATCGCGGTGCTGGCGATTCCGCAGCCGCTGGAAGCCGGTGAGGCGCTGGCCAAGCTGCGGGCGATCAATCCGGACCTGACCCTGCTGGCGCGCGCACACAGCGATGCCGAGGTGAAGCATCTGCTGGAGCACGGCGCCGATGGCACGGTGATGGCCGAGCGCGAGCTGGCGTATTCGCTGGCGGAGATGATCATGTCCACGCCGCCGTACCGGAATCTGGGGCAGCACAGCATTCCGGTGGTGTGAGGGGTATGCGTGCGGCAGGGCTTGCAGCCCTGCACCTGCCGAAACAACGGCAACGGCAAAAGCGGGCATAGCGTGGGATGGCGGGGTGGGTCCGATTGCGGGAGACGCCGTAAACCCTTCCATGGGGGCTTGGCCGCGGCATCCATGCCGCGGACACTCCCGCAACCGGACCCACCCCGCCTTCGACAGTTCCCTGCTGCTGTTGGTGGATGTCGACCTTGGTCGACACGGCGGCGCGCGGGGTCAGATCCGTTTTCCACAGGAAAACGGATCTGACCCCGGAAACAAAAAATCCCCGGTCGACCCGCATCGACCGGGGATCTGGATCGCCACGTTGCCATGCCTTGGAGAGGCAGTTCCACCGTAACCCATCGCGGTGCCGGCGGTGATCGCCTGTGGCGATGACGACCAAGCGCGCAGCTATCAGGCGCCGGCCAGGGCCTGTTCCAGGTCCGCGCGCAGGTCGCCGATGTGCTCGATGCCGATCGACAGCCGCACGGTGTCCTCGCTGACACCGGCCTTGGCAAGCTCCGCTGCATCCAGCTGGCGATGCGTGGTCGAAGCCGGATGGGTGGCCAGTGACTTCGCATCCCCCAGGTTGACCAGGCGGGTGAACAGCTTCAGCGCATCGAGGAAGCGGGCGCCGGCCTCGCGCCCACCGGGCAGACCGAAGGTCAGTACGCCCGAGCCGTGTCCACCCAGATAGCGCTGCGCGGCGGCATGCTCGGGGTCGTCGGCCAGTCCGGCGTAGCGCACCCAGGCGACCTTGGCATGCGCCTTCAGGAACTGCGCAACGGCCAGCGCATTGGCATTGATGCGTTCCATGCGCAGGGCCAGGGTCTCGATGCCCTGCAGGATCAGGAACGCGTTGAACGGCGACAACGCAGCGCCGGTATTGCGCAGCGGCACCACCCGCGCGCGGCCGATGTAGGCCGCTGGCCCCAGGGCTTCGGTATAGACCACGCCGTGGTAACTGGGGTCGGGCTGGTTGAGCCGTGCGAAGCGTTGGGGCTGTGCGGTCCAGTCGAAGTGGCCGGAATCGATGATCGCGCCGCCCAGGCTGTTGCCGTGTCCCCCGAGGTATTTGGTCAGCGAATGCACCACGATGTCGGCGCCGTGCTCGAACGGGCGCAGCAGGAAGGGCGTGGCCACGGTGTTGTCGACGATCAGCGGCACCCCGGCGGCATGCGCGACCTCGGCGATGGCGGCGATGTCGGTGACATTGCCGCGCGGGTTGCCGATGGATTCGACGAACACCGCCTTGGTGCGTTCGTCGATCAGCGCGGCGAACGCGGCCGGGTCGGCCGGGTCGGCGAAGCGCGCCTGGATGCCGTACTGCGGCAGCGTGTGCGCCAGCAGGTTGAGGCTGCCACCGTAGAGCGCACTGGAGGCGACGATGTTGTCGCCGGCCTCGGCGATGGTCTGGATGGCATAGGTGATCGCGGCCTGCCCCGAGGCCAGCGCCAGCGCGCCGATGCCGCCTTCCAGCGCGGCCAGGCGCTGCTCCAGCACGTCGGTGGTGGGGTTCATGATGCGCGTGTAGATGTTGCCCGGAACCTTCAGGTCGAACAGGTCGGCGCCGTGCTGGGTGTCATCGAAGGCATACGCCACGGTCTGGTAGATCGGCACCGCCACCGCGCGGGTGGTCGGGTCGGGACGGTAACCGCCGTGCACGGCCAGGGTTTCCAGTTGCCACTGCGGGTCGCTCATTGCACCAGGCTCCATCCGGGAAACCGCCACCATAGGCCAGCCGGGGCCGCCCGCTGAAAGCCGCTGGCGATGACGTCCGTACCCGCGGTTATCAGGTTGGCCGCGATTCAGGCAGTCGTCATGGGGCGTTGCTAGGCTGCGCCGCCGGGCGCTCCTGCCTGGGAACGGAGGCCCCACGCATGCAGCCATCCCCCTGGACTCCCCCTGCCAGCAGTTCGCCCACGTCGGTCCTGCTGGTGGAGGACGACCGTCGCCTGGCCGAACTGGTCAGCGACTATCTCCACGAACATGGCTTCGCCGTGCAGCACGTGGCACGCGGCGACCTCGCCAGCGCCGCCTGCCGCCAGCATGCACCGGAACTGGTGGTGCTGGACCTGATGCTGCCCGGCCTGGGGGGCATCGATGTGTGCCGGCAGATCCGCAGCTTCTCCGATGTGCCGATCCTGATGTTGACCGCCTGTGAGGACGACATCGAGCAGGTGCTGGGCCTGGAATCGGGTGCCGATGACTATGTGCACAAGCCGATCGAGCCACGCCTGCTGCTGGCCCGCCTGCGCGCCCTGCTGCGCCGCCGCCACGGCAGCAGCAATACCGGCACGCCCAGCCGGCTGATGCATGGTGAGCTGCTGATCGATCGCATGCAGCGCGAGGTGCACCTGCACGGCCAGCCGGTCGAGCTGGGCACCACGGAATTCGAGATCCTGTGGCTGCTGGCCAGCCAGCCGGGGCAGATCCTGTCGCGCGACCAGATCCTGCAGGCGGTGCGCGGCATCGGCTTCGACGGTCTGGACCGCAGCGTCGACGTCTGCATCGGCAAGCTGCGCCGCAAGCTCGGCGACGATGCGCGCGAACCGCGGCGGATCAAGACCGTGTGGGGGCGCGGCTACCAGTTCAATCCTGCGGCCTGGTCGGAATGAAGCGGCTGTTCCTGTGGCTGTGGTTCATCACCGGCGCCTGCTTCCTGGTGTCGGTGTTCTTTCTCAACCACATCCTGGATGGCATCTACACGCCCGTGCAGGATCGCGTGTTCGTGCAGCAGGTGCGCGGGCAGGTGTACGCCCTGCGCAGTGGCCTGGCCGGCCTGGACGCCGTCCAGCAGCGTGAGCGCCTGCAACAGTGGCAGCCACACTACGGCATCGCCCTGACCCTGCTCGACAAACCTCCCGCGCTCGACGCGCAGGAACAGGAGGTCGTGAAGGCCGATGGCTTCATCGTGCGCGATCAGTACCAGCAGGTGCTGCTGCCCATCGACGGCATCGGCGGCCGCTGGCTGCACCTGCGCCTGCCCGGCGCGGTGCAGATGACGACGTACATGACCATCGCCGCCTACCTCAGCATCCTGCTGCTGGTGGGCGCCAGCCTGTATGCCTGGGTGCGCCTGCTCTGGCGCGACCTGGAAGCACTGCGCCGGCACGCCGACCGCATCGGTTCCGGCGACCTGCAGGCACGCGCGCAGGTTTCGCCCCGCTCGCAGATCCGGGTCATCGTCGAACACTCCAACCGCATGGCGGCACGCGTGGCCGAACTGGTGCAGCGCCAGCGCGACCTGACCCATGCCATTTCGCACGAACTGCGCACGCCCATCGCGCGGGTGGCCTTCGGCCTGGACCTGATGCAGGACAGCGATGACCGCGAACGCCGCGAACGGCTGGCGCAGGGCCTGCACGGCGACCTGGCCGAGCTCAACCGGCTGGTCAGCGAACTGCTGGCCTACGAACGGCTGGAGCATCCCAGCGAGGGCGAACCGATGCAGCGCATCGAAGCCAACGACTGGCTGCAGGCCTGCCTGGCCGATGCCCGCCGCGATGCTGAACGTGCCGGCATTGTCCTGCGGGTGCAGCCCAGCGCGTTGCCGCGAGTGGATGCCGAGCCACGCCTGTTGCAGCTGGCGCTGAGCAACCTGGTCGGCAATGCGCTGCGCCACGCGCGTTCGCAGGTGGAGGTCTCGCTGGTCGGTATCAGCGGCCGCGCCTGCCTGCGCGTGGACGATGACGGCCCGGGCATCGCCGAAGCCGATCGGGAGAAGGTGATGCGCCCGTTCACCCGCCTGGACGACAGCCGCAGCCGCGATACCGGCGGCTTCGGCCTGGGCCTGGCCATTGTCGGCCGCATTGCAGCCCGCCACGGCGGCGAGCTGCGCATCAGTCGCGCCACGCTGGGCGGCGCGCGCCTGGAAATGCACTGGCCGCTGGCTGCCAGCTGAACGCCCAAGGGCGCGATTACAGTTGATTACAACTCCCGCACAACTGCGGACGGATCGGTCGCCGGCATATCGCCACGCTGGCAACCCTGCAGCACTCGCCGGATGCGCGCGCTGCTTTCCTCCCATTGCCGAGAGTTTCCATGTCCCAGCTTCGCCGTTCCCCCGCCCTGCTCTGCCTGGCCGTGTTGCCGCTGTTCGCCGCCCCGATCGCCCACGCCAAGGATGACCACTGGACCTTCGAGCTCGCCGCCGGTGGCGGCGTGGCACCGCGCTACAGCGGCAGCGAGGAGTATCGTGCGACGCCGTCGCTGTCCTTTGATGTCACCTCGCCGGGGGGATGGTTTCTGGGCACCAGTGGCATCGGCTGGGGCACCTCCCTCGGCGAGCACACGCGCGTGCGTGCCTATGTCGGCGCCAGCGGCATCCGCAAGGACAAGGACTCGCTGCTGGGCGGTTCGGACTTCCTGCGCGGCATGGGTGATATCGATACCCGTCCCCTGGTCGGCGTCTCGGCTGGTTATACGCTGGGCGAAGCCGTGCTGAGCGGCTCCTGGCAGTTCACCCGCAAGGACGAGGACAAGGCCGAGAACGGCCTGGCCACCCAGCAGATCCATCTGAACCTGAGCATGCCGCTGTTCGACTTGGCCGGTGGCGTGGTCAGCGGCAGTGTTTCCACCGACTACGGCAACCGCGGCTACATGCAGACCTGGTACGGCGTCAGCCCGGAACAGGCCAAACGCACGGGCTTCGCCGAGCACAGGCCGAAGGCCGGCCTGGTCAGTGCCGGTGTCGGCCTGAAGTGGAGCCACCGCGTGGGCCGCAACGGCAACTGGTACATCTCGGCCGAAGGCACGCGCCTGCTCGGCGATGCGGCCAACAGCCCGATCGTGCAGAAGGCAAACCAGTTCGGGCTGATGAGCGGTTACACCCACCGCTTCTGATGCATGAAGGGCGCCGCTGGGCGCCCTTTCCCTCTGCGGTCAGCGGCAGGCCGGTGCGTCGCCGTTGCCGCACAACCCGACCTCGCGCAGCCAGCCGATCCACTGCACGACGTCCTCCTTCTCCGGCTCGGAGCGGAACGACTTCTGCACGGTGTGGAAGCCCTGCCTGCCCTGCACGCCCTTGATCCAGGTGAACTCCGGCTTGCCTGTCCCCGGATTCCGCGGGCAGCTGAGCATCAGCAGGGCGAAGGGCCGTCCCCCTTCTTCACCTTCGCGGATCCAGTGGCTCTGCGCCGCCGGACAGGCGATGCGCCACCCCGCCTCGATGATGCCGAGGAACTCACGCGGACTCACATGGCCACTGTTCGGCGCATCGTTGACGGTGACCATGTCGGTCCAGTCGTGCACGGTCTGGCCCTGTGGCACGTACTCGGTGATGCGGTTGCCTTGCGCGTCGGTGCTCTGGTGGGCCTGCTGGTAGCCCTTCATCGGCGGCAGCTGGACCTGTTCGGCGGCCGCGGCGTGTCCACAAACAGCAGCCAACGCCAGCATCATGCAGAGTGAAGCCCTGCGGGCAACGTCCATGCGGTTCTCCTCATCCTTGCGAAAGTGAAACAGGACCATCGTGCGCTGCCAAGGCTCGGATGGCGCCCCAGCCATGGCCGGGGCGCCACCGGTTCAAGCCTTGGCGAACACCAGGCGACCACCGTCGTTGCCGACTTCGATGGTATCGCCGTTGACGAAGGCGCCGGACAGGATCTGCTGCGCCAACGGGTTCTCCAGCTGTGCCTGGATTGCGCGCTTCAACGGGCGCGCGCCGTACACCGGATCGAAGCCGACGTTGCCGAGCAGGTCGAAGGCCGCATCGGAGACCGCCAGCTTCAGCCCGCGCTCGGCCAGGCGCTTCTCCAGCCCGCGCATCTGGATGCGCGCGATCTGCTTGATCTGCTGCTTGTCCAGCGGGTGGAACACCACGATGTCGTCCAGGCGGTTGATGAACTCCGGACGGAAGTGCGCCTGCACCACGCCCATCACCGCTGCCTTCATCTGCGTGTAGGCCTCCGGGCTGTCGTCGGCACTCATGTCCTGGATCTGGTGCGAGCCCAGGTTCGAGGTCATCACGATGACGGTGTTGCGGAAGTCCACGGTACGGCCTTGGCCATCGGTCAGGCGGCCATCGTCCAGCACCTGCAGCAGGATGTTGAACACATCCGGATGCGCCTTCTCCACTTCGTCCAGCAGGATCAGCGAATACGGGCGACGGCGCACCGCCTCGGTCAGGTAGCCGCCTTCCTCGTAGCCCACGTAACCCGGGGGGGCGCCGATCAGGCGGGCGACGCTGTGCTTCTCCATGAATTCGCTCATGTCGATGCGGATCATCGCGTCGGCGCTGTCGAACAGGAATTCGGCCAGCGACTTGCACAGCTCGGTCTTGCCGACGCCGGTCGGGCCGAGGAACAGGAACGAGCCGGCCGGACGGTTCGGATCGGACAGGCCTGCACGCGAACGGCGCACGGCATCGGAGACGACCTTGATCGCTTCCTCCTGGCCGACCACACGGTTGTGCAGCACTTCTTCCATGCGCAGCAGCTTGTCGCGCTCGCCTTCGAGCATCTTGTTGACCGGAATGCCGGTCCAGCGCGACACGACCTCGGCGATCTCCTCGTCGGTGACCCGGTCCTGCACCAGCTTGAAGTCCTTGTGCTCGGCTTCCTGGGCCGCGGCCAGCTGCTTTTCCAGCTGCGGCAACAGGCCGTACTGGATCTCGCTCATCTTGGCGAAATCCTGGCGGCGCTGCGCGGCTTCCAGTTCCAGCTTGGCCTGCTCGACCTGCTCCTTGATCTTGGTGGCGCCCTGCAGCGCAGCCTTCTCCGACTTCCAGATTTCATTGAGGTCGGAGAACTCGCGCTCCAGCCCGTCGATGTCGTTCTCCAGGTCGGCCAGCCGCTGCCGCGAGGCTTCGTCCTTTTCCTTCTTCAGCATCTCGCGCTGGATCTTCAGCTGGATCACCCGGCGTTCCAGGCGATCCAGCTCCTCCGGCTTGGAGTCGATCTCCATGCGCAGGCGCGAGGCAGCCTCGTCCATCAGGTCGATGGCCTTGTCCGGCAGCTGGCGATCGGTGATGTAGCGGTTGGACAGCGTGGCGGCGGCCACGATGGCCGGGTCGGTGATCTCCACCCCGTGGTGCACGGCGTACTTTTCCTTCAGCCCGCGCAGGATCGCGATAGTGTCCTCCACCGACGGCTCACCGACGAAGACTTTCTGGAAGCGGCGCTCCAGCGCAGCGTCCTTCTCGATGTACTTGCGGTATTCGTCCAGCGTGGTCGCACCGATGCAGTGCAGCTCGCCGCGTGCCAGCGCAGGCTTCAGCATGTTGCCGGCATCCATCGCGCCGTCGGCCTTGCCCGCGCCGACCATGGTGTGCAGTTCATCGATGAACAGGATGATCTGGCCTTCGTTCTTGGCCAGGTCGTTGAGTACACCCTTCAGTCGCTCCTCGAATTCGCCGCGGAACTTGGCCCCGGCGATCAGCGCGCCCATGTCCAGCGACAGCACGCGCTTGCCGCGCAGGCCCTCGGGTACTTCGTCGTTGATGATGCGCTGGGCCAGCCCTTCCACGATCGCGGTCTTGCCCACGCCGGGTTCGCCGATCAGCACCGGGTTGTTCTTGGTCCGGCGCTGCAGCACCTGGATGGTGCGGCGGATTTCCTCGTCACGGCCGATCACCGGGTCGAGCTTGCCGCTCTCGGCCCGCGCGGTCAGGTCGATGGTGTACTTCTCCAGCGCCTGCCGCTGCTCCTCGGCATTCTCCGACTGCACGTTCTCGCCGCCACGCAGCTTGTCGATCGCCGCCTGCAGGCGCGTCTTGTCGGCACCAGCGGCGCGCAGCGCCATGCCCAGCGTGCCGCCATCGTCCAGCGCCGCCAGCACGAACCACTCGCTCGCAATGAAGGCGTCCCCGTGCTGCTGCGCCAGCTTGTCGGTCTGGTTCAGCAGGCGCCCCAGATCGTTGCCCATCGAGACGTTGCCGGCCTGGCCGGATACCTTGGGCAGTGCGTCCAGCGCCTCGGTCAGGCGCTCGCGCAGCACCGGCACGTTCACCCCGGCCTGGGCCAGCAGCGGGCGCGTGCTGCCACCCTGCTGGTCCAGCAGCGCGCTGAACAGGTGAACCGGTTCGATGATGCTGTTGTCGCGGCCCACGGCCAACGACTGTGCGTCTGCCAGCGCCTGCTGGAAACGCGAGGTGAGCTTGTCCATCCGCATTGCGAATCCTCATCGGTCTTCAGGGCCGGCCTGGGCCGGCAATGCTGGAAAGATGCGGTTGCCCCACCCGGTTTCAAGGGTGGCTGCGACTGCACCCCGGGGCCAGTCAGCCTGCGGCCAGCATGCCGGAGCGCGTGTGGTCGGCGCGTTGATCCCGATCAGTTCCGCACGGTGGACGGGCTCAGCGGGTGATCGCGCTGCGGATCGCCCGCAGCTGCTGCTTGATCGCCCGCGCCTGTGCAGGATCCATGCGTAGCAGGGCCTTCTGCCCGATCGAGCGTGACTGCAGGGTGGGATCGACGAAGCGATAGCGGCCGCGCTCATCGCGCTGCACCAGCGGCGACTGGGCCAGTTCCGGGGTGTCCAGCAGGTGGTCGATCACCATGACCAGGCGGTCGTTGAAATAGCCCTCGGGCCGGCCAAGGTCGGCATAGGCCTGCTGGATCAGCGGATAGAAGCGCTTGTAAGCGGTAGCCGTTGCCGCCGGGTCCAGCGCAGTGAACGCCTGTACGTAAGGCGCATAGCGTGCCGCATTGCTGGCGGCGATGCGTTCGCCGCCTTCGCCCGTATCGACCTGCAGGTTGCCCGGCAGCGGCCGCGCGGCCAGCGCGGTCGGCGGCACGCTGGGCTTGTCCAGGTTGTCGACCTGGGTGACCAGGCGCTGGATCAGGTGATCACGCAGCAGCAGGGTCAGCGGCCCCTCGCCTTGGAACAGCTGGCTCAGTGCGCCCCAGGCCGCGGCGTCGCTGTCAGCCAGTTTCGGCAGCGCCGGGTCGGCGGCGGCCTCGGTATCCAGCGGATGCCTGATCGATGGTGGTGCTGGCGCGGGCTCTGCGGCCGCCTGCGGTTGTGCCGGTGCACTGGTACTGGCAGGGGTTGATTGCACCGGCACCGGGACACCGTCGGCCAGGCTCTTCAGCTGATCGCGGAACAACCAGCCGCCCGCGCCACCGATCACCACCACACCCAACACCCAGGGCCAGACCGCCTTTCCACTCTGCATGATGCAGCACCTCGTTTCACACGCAATGGAGAAGGTGTGACCCCATCGAGTGCAGCCGGTTCCCCGCCTGTTCCGCTGCCGTTCGGGTTGAGACCTGCAGCAAGGCCGCGCTCACGTCTGCTTTGCGCCACCCGCGCGAGGCTAGGAGTCCTGTCCCGTGGAGACTCTGCCATGCAGTACGCGCTGTACTACTGGACCGGCATCCAGGGCCGTGGCGAGTTCGTGCGCCTGGCGCTGGAAGATGCCGGCGCCGACTACATCGACATGGCGCGGGTGCACGGCGATGCGGTGATGCAGCCGTTTCTGGAGGGTCGCAACGAAGGGGCACAGCCCTTTGCGCCGCCGTTCCTGAAGGCCGGCCGCCAGGTCATCGCGCAGGTCGCGGCGATCCTGGATTTCCTCGGCCCGACGCTGGACCTGGTGCCGCAGGCCGCATCGCGGCGGATGCAGGCGCTGCAACTGCAGTTAACCATCGCCGACCTGGTAGCCGAGGTGCACGACACCCACCATCCGATCGCCGCATCGAAGTACTACGAACAGCAGAAGACCGAGGCCAAGGCACGAGCCGCGTCACTGCGCAGCGAGCGCCTGCCCAAGTTCCTCGGCTATTTCGAGCAGGTGATGGCCGCCAACGGTGGCCGCCATGCACTGCGCGAGCACTCCTATGTGGATCTGTCACTGTTCCAGCTGCTGAGCGGGCTGGACTACATGTTTCCGCGCCGCATGCAGGCGCTCGGCCCCACCCTGCCCCGGCTGCGCGCGCTGCAGGAACGAGTGGCGAAACGACCCAACATCGCCGCCTATCTGGCGTCTGAGCGGCGGTTGCCGTTCAACACCAACGGCATCTTCCGCCATTACCCGGAACTGGACGCCGAACGGTAGTGCCGGCCGCTGACCGGCAGAGCGCGCTGTGATCATTCGCCACCTGCAACACGCCCCTGTAGAGCCGAGCCATGCTCGGCTCAGAGCAGCCGAGCGCAGGCTCGGCTCTACAGAGCACCAGAAGTGGAAGGAGCGGTAACGCCGGGCCATGCCCGGCGTCACCGGTCAATGATCGGTGCGATCACCCAGCGGTTGCACCGGCTGCTTCTGCAGCGACAGCAGGCCCAGCAGCACCGCCAGGGCCACGTAGGCGCCGGCAAACTGCAAACTGATGATGCGCGCCAATCCTTCCAGGTCCCACGGCAGGTAGATGCCACCGCGCGGGTCCACCGAGTGGATCAGGCCGAACAGGGTCAGCCCGGCGGCCACCAGCAGGACGCAACAGGCACGGCGCAGGCGGCCATCGACCATCGCCGCCACGGCCGAGATCCACAGCATCGAGGTGATGATGAAGCCATTGCCCAGGGTGAAGATCACCGCCAGCTCCGGCAGGCCGTGGCCGTCGAGCTTGGTCAGCAGCTGCGGCAGCTGGTCCGGTGCGATCCAGCCCGGCGCCTTGATCGCCAGCAGGTAAGCCACCGACGGCAGGAAACCGAACACCATCGCGCCGGTATGGTGGCGCGGCGTGGCCTGGAAGGCCTGGGTGGTGATGTCGATGGCCACGTACACGATGATCGGTGCCAGCACCGCCAGCGGCAGCCATTGCACCAACCCGGAGATGATGCCGAGCATGCCGCCAATGCCGACGAACAGGCCGGTCAGCAGCGTGTAGCCGCTGCGCGCGCCCATGTGCTTGTAGGCAGGCTGGCCGATGTAGGGCGTGGTCTGCGCGACACCGCCACAGACACCCGCCACCAGCGTGGCCACCGCTTCCACCAGCAGGATGTCGCGGGTGCGGTAGTCATCGCCAGCCGCGCGTGCGCTTTCAGACACATTGATGCCGCCCACCACCATCAGCAGGCCGAACGGCAGCAGCAGCGGCAGGTAGGTCATCGCGGTGGGCAGGCCATCGAGGAAGCCCAGCGTCGGCAGCGGCAGCACCACCTGCGGCGGCACCCATTCCGGCACATGGAAGCCGGGCGCGCCCAGCCCGGCCAGGCCAAGTCCGTAATACAGCACGGTGCCGAACACGAAGGCCAGCAGCACGCCCGGGCCACGCACCGGCAGCTTGCCCTTGGCGATCAGCACATACAGCAGCAGGCCCAGCGTGGTGAAGCCGACCAGCGGCGAGCGCAGCGTTTCCAGCAGCGGCAGCAGGCCCATCAGCACCAGCGCGATGCCCGCGATGGAACCCAGCAGCGCAGCTCGCGGCAGTGCGCGGGTGACCGCTTCACCGAAGAACGACAGCACGAACTTGAGCACGCCCATGATGACCAGCGCGGCCATGCCCAGCTGCCAGGTGGCGATGCCCGCAGCGTGCGGGTCCATGCCCTGCTGCTTGAACGCGAGGAAGGCCGGGCCGAGCACCAGCAGGGCCATGCCGATGCTGGTGGGGGCATCCAGGCCGAGCGGCATGGCGGTGACATCGTCGCGGCCGGTACGTGCCGCCAGCCGGCGCGCCATCAGGGTGTACAGCAGGTTGCCGACCAGCACGCCAAAGGCGGTGCCGGGGAACATTCGGCCGAACACCACGCCGGCGGGGAACTGGAAGATCCCGACCAGGGCCATGGCGATGAAGCCGAGGATGGAGAGGTTGTCGACGACCAGGCCGAAGAAGCCGTTGAAGTCGCCGGCGACGAACCAGCGACGCGGTACGGCGGAAGCGGGAGCGGACATGGAAGGGGCGGTGGGGGTGGGGAGCGCCGATGGTAGGCCCAGCGGGGCCGGCGCGCCAATTCCGTCGTGGAATGATGGGTTCCAGCCAACGGCGGGGCCCCTCGTGGCTGGTCGCGGGTAGAGTCGACTGTTAGTCGACTGGCATTGCGAGTTCGGCCGGTCGGGGGGGCTGCGCAGGACACGCCGTAAATCCCCAGACCGGCCCAGCCGCTGGCGGCTGTGCGTTCGGGCCTTGCGAAGCAGTGCTTCGCAAGCAAAGCGCCCTCACCCACGGGGGCTCGATGGCGCCATCCATGGCGCCAACGGTCCTGCGCAGCCCACCCGACCGACCCCTGACAGTTTCCTGCGCGCGGCAGCCACGGAAGAAGATCAAAAGATCCAAAGCCAAGGCAGGCTCTCGCTGCAGTGCCGAGCCCATGCTCGCCCGCTGTACGCGAAGGCTCTGAGCCGAGCATGGCTCGGCTCTACAGAAGATTATTTCGATCATTCGTTCGTTCATCCACGCATGGCGTGGATCTACCGTGTCGACCAAGGTCGACACCTACCACACGGATGGCCGCCGTTGCTTCCGAGTGGCCGGCCAGCGGCCGGCACTACCGCGGGTGCAGGGCGCAGCCCTGCATCGACCAACCCTCTACTTCTTCAGGAAGTTGTCCACCAGCAGATGCTTCACGTCGTCGAAGCGGCCGTTCAACACTGCCTTGGCCGCGTACAACGCCGTACCGGCCACCTGCTTGGCCTCGATCTGCGGCGGCATCACCAGCTCCGCGCGGCTGGTATGCACGTCCAGCAGCGCCGGGCCGCGCTGGGACAGCAAATCCAGCACCGCCTCTTCCAGATCCTCGCTGCGGGTCACCGTGCGGCCGTGGAAGCCGATGACCTCGGCCAGGCGGCCGAAGTCCGGGTTCTTCAGGTCGGTGTAGTTGTCCAGCAGGCCCTCCACCTTCTGCTCCAGCTCGACGAAGTTCAGCGAACCATTGTTGAACACCACCACCTTGATCGGCAGGTTCTCCTGCACTGCCGTGAGCAGGTCACCCAGCAGCATCGCCAGGCCACCATCACCGGACAGCGAGATCACCTGCCGGCCGGGGAAGGCCTTCTGCAGGCCCAGCGCCTGCGGCATCGCGTTGGCCATCGTGCCGTGCAGCAGGCTGGTCAGCGTGCGGCGGCGGCCGTTGACGCGGATATGGCGCAGCACCCACACCATCGGCGAACCCCCGTCGGCGGTGAACAGCGCATCGTCGCTGGCATGCCTCGACAGCAATGCCGTCAGATGCTGCGGGTGGATCAGTTCACCCTCGCCCGGCTGTTCTTCCTGTTCGCGCTTCTTCAGCGCCTTGTCGCGACGCCCGATGCACTCGTCCAGGAAACTGCTGTCCTCGCGCGGCGGCAGCATCGGCAGCAGCGCGTCCAGCGTCGGTGCGATGTCACCGACCACGCCAAGGCTCACCGGGTGGCGGCGGCCGAGGTGACTGCCATCGCGGTCGACCTGGATGATCGTGGCCTTGTCCGGGTAGAACTGGCCCCAGGCGAAATCGGCGCCGAGCAGCAGCAGCGTGTCGCACTCCATCAGCGTGTGGAAGCCGGATTCGATGCCGAAGATGCCGGTCATGCCCATGTTGTACGGGTTGTCCGGCTCGACGAAATCCTTGGCGCGCGAGGTATGCGCGATGGGCGCCTGCAGGCGCCGGGCCAGCTCCAGCAGCTGCGCGTGTGCGCCCTGGCAACCGGCACCGGCATAGATGCCGATGCGCTTGCCCTGCCCCAGCAGTTCGGTGATGCGCTGCAGCTCGGCATCGGACGGGCGCAGCACCGGCTGGGTGTAGTGCACCGAGAACGGCACATCGTGCTTCACCTCGGCCTGGCTGATGTCGGCCGGCAGGATCACCACCGCCACGCCACGGCGGCTGATCGCGGCCTGGCAGGCCAGGGCCACGACGCGCCGCGCCTGCTCCGGGCTGTGCACCTGCTCGCAGAACACCGAACAACTGGCATACACCGCCTTGAAGTCCACTTCCTGCGGAAATTCCATGCCCAGCTCACTGGTCACCACCTGGCTGGCGATCAGTACCATCGGTGCACGGTTGCGATTGCTCTCGAAGACGCCGTTGATGAAGTGCAGGCCACCGGGACCACAAGAACCCGCACAGGCGGTCAACTCGCCGCTCACCAGCGAATCGGCGCCGGCAGCGAAGGCGGCCACTTCTTCGTGGCGTACATGTACCCAGTCGATTTCACTGCGGTGCAGGGCATCGGTGACGTGATTCAAGGTATCGCCAACGATGCCGTAACAGCGGCGGACGCCCGCCTGCTGCAGGGTATCGACAACGATCTCGGCAACGCGCTTGCTCATCGGATACATCCTCGAGGGGAGAGCATCCGAGGCTAGACCCGAAGAAGTGATGCCTCCGTGGGCAAGGCGCACATCACCTCGATAGGCAAACTACCGGCGGAGATCGAGTCAATCGTTGACGTTGATCCAGCCCTCCACCGCGCCCTGCTTCGGGTTGCGGTAGCGCAGCTTCACCCAGCCATCCTGTTCATCCAGCATCTCCACGCGGTCTCCCTGCACCAGGTAACGCCTGGTGCTGGATGCGCCGGGTCGATCGAACAGGAACAGCCGCGCGGGTACCACGGTGGCCTGCTGGCCACGCAACGGTCCATCCGGCGGTGCACCCAGGCCATCGGCGATGGCACTTTCCAGCACCCGGCCGGCGGCATCATAGGTGCGCCAGACCGCCAGCGGGCCCTGCTCGCCGGTCTGTTCCCACCGCAGCGCGGCGTTCAACGTATCGCCCAGCATCAGCACGCTCTCGGCGCGGTACAGATAGAGCTTCGCGCCTGCAAACCGGTACTGGTCGGTGTACCACATCGGGCCGCTGCGGCAGCTGCTGGTCAGCGTGCGGCTCGGACGGTCGACCGCCAGCCCCATGAGGTCACCGCAACTGTCCTTGCCGTGGGTGTCGGCCTGCAGCGCGCGGAACCCGGCACTGGCCGGATCGAAGCGGTACACCGTCACCGCTTCGTTGACCATGCCCACCGAGGCGCGCGCGACCAGTTCCGGGTAGCCATCGAAATCGACATCTTCGAGCGACCATCGCGAATTGCCGTCGGCATCGGCCGCGCCCTCAAGCGTCTGGCGCTTGCCTGACGGTGACAGCTGCACCGCGATGCTGCCGTCCTGCTGGGGATCGGCGTGCGCCTGCACGTGCGCGGCCACTTGGAAGCGCAGCGTTTCGCCGCCGTCCCCACCCGCCTGCGCCGTCGGTGCCAGCACGCCTGCCAGTACCAGGCCGAGCATGCATTCCCTGTAGTTCATCATTGCTCCCTGCGGCACCTCGGCGGCACCTTCCACTCAGAACGATACCTCGACCGGCTGCCGCGACCACAGCACCGACTGGTGCTTGGTCTGCTGCTTCCACGCCAGGCGGATCGCCTCGATATCGGCACGGCGCTGCGGGGTGTCTTCGTGCAGCACCACCAGCACCTTGGTGCGCAGACGGTTGGGCGAGGCATCACCGCGGAACAGCCACTGGCCGTAGGCATCGAACACGGTCAGGCCATCCGGAAAGCGCGGGGTCACTTCCTTGTCCAGGAAGGTGCGCCACTGCGCCTCGCTGATGGTGTCGGCCTGCGGGCGGTTGCCGGCGCCCTGCTCTTCGCCTACGCCGAAGTACAGCTCGCTGCGCACCCAGCCGTGGCCGGCGGACGGACGCGCGGCATCGCCCTTCAGTTCGGCGGTGGTGGCCGTGGCATAGGCGCTGGGCGCCTGCGAAGACAGGCTGGCGCAGCCACTGGTGGCCAGCAGCACGGCGAAGACGAGGCCAAGGTGTTTCATCGGTACAGCTCCGGGGAAGGGGGACAGGGCAAGCCGGCAGCGTACAGCGCCACCGGCCCGGCGTGCTGATGCCAACCGGGCATCAGCTCATGCCGGACCGGCAGGGACTTGCATCGGCACCGGCCATCACGCGAAGATAATATATCGCTTCATCCGGATGGATGTAAGTGAAACTATCTCCCCCCTTCCCCGTCGTCGTTGTTGCTGGAGCCCTCCATGTCCGCCCGCCTGCCCGCGTCGCCGCTCGGCCTCGCCATCGCCCTCGCGCTTTCCTCCGCTGCCGTCCCGGCCCTGGCCCAGGACGCCACCAACCTGGACACCGTGATCGTCACCGGCACCCGTGCCGCAGACCGCACCGTGCTCGAATCCACCTCGCCGGTGGATGTGCTCACCGCCGAGGACATCCGCAAGGCCGGCGTGGTCAACGGTGAACTGGGCAGCGCGCTGCAGGCGCTGCTGCCGTCGTTCAACTTCCCGCGCCAATCCAACTCCGGTGGCGCCGACCACGTGCGCGCCGCACAGTTGCGTGGCCTGTCCCCCGACCAGGTGCTGGTGCTGGTCAACGGCAAGCGCCGCCACCACACCGCGCTGGTCAACACCGACAGCAAGATCGGCAAGGGCACCACCCCGGTCGATTTCAATGCGATCCCGGTCAGCGCGATCAAGCGCATCGAAGTGCTGCGCGATGGTGCCGGTGCGCTTTACGGCTCGGACGCCGTGGCCGGCGTGATCAACGTGATCCTCGACAACGGCGGCGACGGCGGCGAGATCGAGGCCAGCTACGGTGCCAACCACACCGACCTCAAGCCGATCGGCCGCACCCTCACCGATGGCCAGACCGGCAACATCAGCGCCAAGGTCGGCACTTCGCTGGGCGAAGACGGCGGCTTCCTGCGCGTCGGCCTGGAATACAAGCACCGCAACGGCACCAACCGCGCTGGCTTTGACCAGATTCCACCGTGGGACCAGACGCCGGACAACCTGGCGCTGCAGGGCAAGCGCAACTATGTGCTGGGCGATGGCAAGAGCAAGGACATCAACCTGTGGCTGAACACCGAGATTCCGGTGGGCCAGACCTCGACGTTCTACGCGTTCGGCACCTTCAACCAGCGCGATACCGAAGGCGCCAACTACTTCCGCTATCCCGATGGCGATGCCAACTGGAAGCAGGTCTATCCGAACGGCTACCGACCGATCTCCGAAGGCGAGAACCGCGACGTACAGGCCGTGGCCGGCGTGCGCGGCCAGTGGGGCGAGTGGAGCTACGACAGCAGCCTGGATTACGGCCAGAACGACTTCACCTACCGCCTGCGTGATTCGCTCAACGCATCGCTGGGCCCGACCAGCCCGACCCGCTTCAAGACCGCCGACTACGAGTACGCGCAGACCGTGGGCAACCTCGATCTGAGCCGCGTGTTCACCCAGAGCGACAGCATCAGCCACACGCTGGGCCTGGGCGTGGAAGCGCGCCATGAGCGCTACCAGACCCGCCCCGGCGACCCGGCCAGCTATGCGGCGGGCCCGTACACCGACCGCCCGACCGGCTCGCAGGCCGGTGGCGGCCTGACCCCACAGGACGCCGCCACCCTGTCGCGCGACGTGGCCAGCGCCTATGCCAGCCTGTCCAGCCAGTTCGGCGAGAAGTTCTCCACCGACCTGGCCGCGCGCTACGAGCACAACGACGACTTTGGCGGCGAACTGACCGGCAAGCTCGGCCTGCGCTACGAATTCACCCCGGCGTTCGCACTGCGCGGTGCCATCTCCAACAATTTCCGCGCTCCGTCGCTGGCGCAGATCGGCTACGAATCCACCTCCACCGGCTACAACGCCGGCGGCCAGCTGGTGCAGGGCCGGCTGCTGTCGGTCAACAATCCGATCGCGCGTGGCCTGGGTGCGCAGAACCTGAAGCCGGAGAAGTCGATCAACACCTCGCTGGGCTTCACCAGCCGCATCGGCGAGCATTTCGACCTGTCGCTGGACTTCTTCCAGATCGATATCGACGACCGCATCGCGCTGTCGGAGAGCATCACCGGCGATGCGCTGACCGATTACGTGGCCGCCAGCTACGGCGTCAGTGGCCTGCAGAGCGCCAGCTTCTTCGTCAATGCCGCCGATACCCGCACCCGTGGCGCCGAGCTGGTAAGCAACTGGCGGCAGTCGCTGGGCGATGGCCAGCTGCTGCTGACCGGCACCTACGCCTACACCAAGACCACGCTGAAGAATGTGCTGGCCACGCCGGCGCAGCTGCGCGCGCTGAACCCGGACTACGTACTGTTCGGCATCGAGGAGACCAACACCCTGACCGATGCCACCCCGCGCACGCGTGGCAGCTTCTCGGCCGCCTGGAGCAACGACCACTGGTCGCTGAGCACCCGCGTGAACCGTTACGGCAGCGCCACCCGGGTGTTCAACTTCGGTGATGGCTACATCCCGCGCCAGACCTACCAGGCCGAATGGCAGCTGGATGCCGAAGTCGAGTACCGCATCACCCCGCAATGGAGCGTGGCGATCGGTGGCCAGAACCTGACCGACAACTACCCGGATCGATCCAACAGCGATATCCACTACTTCGGCAACCTGCCGTACGACGTGCTGTCGCCGATCGGCAGCAACGGCGCGTACTACTACGGCCGCGTCCGCTATACGTTCTGATCGCATTGGGTGGGTGCGGACCGTTGGTCCGCACAACACGGTAGTGCCGGCCGCTGGCCGGCAACTTCGTGATCCGGGTGCGGATCTGCTTTGGGTGGGGGCGGACCGTTGGTCCGCGCTGTTTGGGCTGGATGCAGGCTGACCTGCCGTGCCGACCACCGGTCGGCACCCACCGAAGCTGATCCGCAGCCTGCCCTCGACCCCACGTACACGCCCAGGCTGGCAGGCTGGTCGTCATGGCTGAACCGCTCCCCCTGCGTCCGCCACCGCCATTGCTGGACGACGCCTGTGCGTTGTTCCTCGATGTCGATGGCACCCTCATCGAATTCGCTGCACGACCGGATGCCGTGCAGCTCCTGCCGGATGTGCGCGAAGCCATCGGCCGCATCAGTGACCGCCTGGAAGGCGCCGTGGCACTGGTCAGTGGCCGACCGCTTGAACAGCTGGACCAGCTGTTCGCTCCCCTCCAGCTGCCTGCCGCCGGCCTGCATGGGCACGAACTGCGCGGCGAGGATGGTCGTGTGCTGCGCGACGAACACGACGACGACACCGCCGAGTGGCTGCACGCGCTGCACCAGCAGGCGATGCGCTTTGCCCACGGCCATCCCGGCGTGCTGGTGGAAGACAAGGGCGTCGGCCTGGCCCTGCATTGGCGCGGTGCGCCGCACGCGGCAAGTGATGTGCGCGCCTTCGCCGATCGCCACGTGCGGGGCCGCGCCAGTTACCGCCTGCAACCCGGCGACCATGTGGTCGAGTTCGTGCCCGTCGGCACCGACAAGGGCCGTGCCGTGCGCCGGATGATGCAGTACCTGCCCTTCCGCGGCCGCCTGCCGGTGTTTCTCGGTGACGACCTCACCGATGAATTCGGCTTCGACGCCGCCAACAGCCAGCATGGCTGGAGCGTGCTGGTGGGTGAACGTGAACCCAGCGCGGCGGTGTTCGCGCTGCCCGACATACGCAGCGTGCACGCCTGGCTGCGTGAGAATGCCTATTGACCCGGCCAACCCTCACGGCCGCAACCGAGATGTACCGCGTGATGACCCAACCCGATCTTGATCTGGGCGTGGTCGGCAACGGCAGCTTCGGCGCCCTGGTCGACAAACGTGCCCGCGTTGTCTGGAGCTGCCTGCCCACCTTCGACGGCGACCCTACCTTCTGTGCGCTGCTCGGCCCCAACCAGCAGACCGGTGGCGACTTCGCCATCGAGCTGGAAGACTTCGCCAGCAGCGAGCAGGAATACCTCACCAACACGGCGATCCTGCGCACGGTGCTCCGCGACGCGCACGGCGGCGAACTGGAAATCCTGGATTTCGCCCCCCGCTGGCGGCAGAACGACCGCTTCTACCGGCCGGTCAGCCTGATCCGCCAGGTGCGTCCGCTGGCTGGCAGCCCGCGCATCACCGTGCGTGCGCGCCCGCTGGCCGACTGGGGCGCACGCGTGCCAGAGTCGACCTGGGGCAGCAACCATGTGCGCTGGATCCTGCCGGAGCACGTGCTGCGGCTGACCACCGATGTGCCGGTGCGCTTCGTGCGCGATGGCCTGCCGTTCGTGCTCAACCATCCCATCCACCTGATCCTGGGCGTGGATGAGTCGCTCAACCGGTCGATCAGCGGCTACGTGCAGGAAGCCTTCCAGCGCACCCGCGACTACTGGCGCGAATGGGTGCGCTACCTGTCCATTCCACTGGAGTGGCAGGACGCGGTCATCCGCAGTGCGATCACGTTGAAGCTGTGCCAGTACGAGGACAGCGGCGCGATCATCGCGGCGATGACCACCTCCATTCCGGAAGCACCCGGCAGCGTGCGCAACTGGGACTACCGCTACTGCTGGCTGCGTGACGCAGCTTTCGTGGTGCGGGCGCTGAACCGTCTCGGCGCAACGCGCACGATGGAACAGTTCCTCGGCTACATCTTCAACCTGGCCACCACCGACGGCACGCTGCAGCCGCTGTATGGCATCGGCTTTGAAGCCAAGCTGGACGAAGACGAAGTGCCCAGCCTGTCCGGCTACCGCGGCATGGGCCCGGTGCGCCGTGGCAACCTGGCCTGGGTGCAGCGCCAGCACGATGTCTACGGCAGCGTGGTGCTGGCCTCCACGCAGCTGTTCTTCGACCGCCGCCTGCAGGATCCCGGCGACGCGCACACATTCGCCCGCCTCGAACCGCTGGGCGAACAGGCCTTCGCCCTGCATGACGTGCCCGATGCGGGCCTGTGGGAGTTCCGTGGCCGCACCGAGGTACACACCTACACCAGCGCGATGTGCTGGGCCGCCTGCGACCGCCTGTGCAAGATCGCCGTGCGCCTGAAGCGCGATGACCGTGCACACTACTGGCGCGAGCGCGCCGACACCATCCATGCGCGCATCATGGCCGAGTCCTGGAATGAGGAACTGGGCCACTTCACCGATACCTTCGGCGGCCATCGCCTGGACGCCTCGCTCCTGCTGCTGGCCGACATCGGCTTCATCGATGCGATGGACGCCCGCTTCATCGCCACCGTCGATGCGATCGGCCGCGACCTCAAGCATGGCAATTCGCTGTACCGCTATGTCGCGCCGGATGACTTCGGTGAGCCGGAAACCAGCTTCACCATCTGCACGTTCTGGTACATCGATGCGCTGGCGGCGATCGGGCGCATGGACGAGGCGCGCGAGATGTTCGAGCTGCTGCTGAAGCAGCGCAACCACCTGGGCCTGCTGTCGGAGGATCTGGCCTTCGACAGCGGCGAGGCCTGGGGCAATTTCCCGCAGACCTATTCGCACGTCGGCCTGATCACTGCCGCGATGCGCCTGTCGCGGTCCTGGCAGGAGGCATCGTGAGTCGTCTGGTGGTGGTTTCAAATCGTGTGGCCGTACCCGGCGAGAACCGCGCCGGCGGCCTGGCTGTCGGCCTGCTGGCCGCCCTGAAGGAACGCGGCGGCCTGTGGTTCGGCTGGAGCGGCAAGACGGTAAAGGACGGCAGCGGCACGCTGCACCGGCAGAAAGACGGTGACATCGACTACGTCACCATGGACCTGAGCAAGCGCGAGGTGGACGGCTACTACAACGGCTTTGCCAACCGCACGCTGTGGCCGCTGCTGCACTTCCGCCTGGATCTGGTCGACTACGACCGTGCCACCCGCGAGACCTACCACAAGGTCAACGCACTGTTCGCCGACAAGCTCGCGCCCTTGCTGCGCGAGGATGACATCGTCTGGATCCACGACTATCACCTGATCCCGCTTGGCGCACTGCTGCGCGAGCGTGGCATCGGCTGCCGCATCGGCTTCTTCCTGCACATCCCGATGCCCTCGGCCGACCTGCTGCAGGCGATGCCCGACCACCTGCGGCTGTTCTCCGCGCTCTACGCGTATGACCTGGTGGGCTTCCAGACCCAGCGCGATGCCGATCGCTTCCAGACCTACCTGCGCCTGTTCGGCGGCGGTCGGGTACTCGCCAACGGCGAGCTGGAGGCACCGGGCGGGCGTCGTTTCCGCGCGGCGGCGTTCCCGATCGGCATCGACACCGAGCTGATCGCGCGCCAGGCCGGTACCGCCGCCACCAAGGCCGCCGTAAAGAACCTGCGCGCCAGCCTGCGTGATCGCCAACTGGCGATCGGCGTTGATCGCCTGGATTATTCCAAGGGCCTGCCCGAGCGCTTCCTCGGCTTCGAACGCTATCTTGAGCGCCATCCCGACCAGCGCGGGTCGCTGACCTACCTGCAGATCGCCCCCGTCTCGCGCGGCGATGTCACCGAGTACCGGCAGCTGCGCAGCCAGCTGGAGCAGATCGCCGGCCACATCAACGGTGGCCACGCCGAGCCGGACTGGACGCCGCTGCGCTACGTCAACCAGAACTTCACCCATGCCACCCTCACCGGTTTCTACCGTGCAGCGGCGGTGGGGCTGGTCACGCCGCTGCGTGATGGCATGAACCTGGTGGCCAAGGAATACGTGGCCTCGCAGGACCCGGAGGACCCGGGCGTGCTGGTGCTGTCGCTGCTGGCCGGCGCCGCCGACGAACTCAAGCAGGCACTGCTGGTGAACCCGCACGACCTGGATGGCGTTGCCGACGCCATCGCCACCGCGGCGACGATGTCGCTGCGCAAGCGCAAGGAGCGCTGGCACGCCATGATGGAGCACCTGCGCACCTACGACATCAACCACTGGCGGCGCAGCTACCTGGACGCACTGGAAGGCTGAGGAAAAAGGGGACGGAGGGGATTAAGTCGTTTGTGCACAAACGACTTAATCCCCTCCGTCCCCTTTTTCTTCAATCCAGGAATCGCGCTGCCTGCTCCGGTGCGGGCAGATGACAGGCATCATGCCGCCCGAACCAGCGGTAGCGGTTGCGGGCCAGCGCGCGATACGCGGCATCCCGCCAGCCGCGCGGCAGCACCTTCAGTACGCCGCTCAGGCGCCATCCACCGCCCAGCCCGGCCAGTACACGCAGGATGGCATCGGTATCGGTCCAGGTGCCCTGCGCGTCCAGCAGCAGGAACGACGCCGGGTCCTGCGGGTCCAGCCCGTGTGCGCGCAGCAGCGCACTGCCCCGCTCGCCCTGCATCGCTGCAAAGCGATAACGTTCCTTGCGGTCGAAATGCAGCAGGAAGCGCACCCAGCGATTGCACAGAGCGCATACGCCGTCGAACACGATCACCGCGCTGCCAGTCCCGGCGGCGCCGTCACTGTGGTTCGAGCCAGCCTTCATAGCGGATCAGGGCTCCCACCCAAGGCAACCTCACATCAACCCGGAAAGTGTAACGCTCGCCGCGCCAGGCTTCACGGCAGCGCACACCGCCGAACCAACGCGTCGGCAGCGGCAGCAGCCCGAACGCCCAGACCCGCCGCACCGACCAGTCGATGCCACCCTCGCGGGCCTGCAACGCGAACTCGAAGCGCACCGCGCCCAGCTGCTCGCGCAGAAGCCCTTCGTGCGCCCACAGCCGCGACACCATCGGCCAGCGGTCGAACCGTCGCGCCCACTGCTCGCCCTGCCCGCGTGCACTGAACGCCACTTCGGTGGGCAGCGCGTCGCCGTCCTTCGGCAGCCGCGCCAACGCGGCCAGCAGCGGCACCAGCCAGTGCCGCCCCCTCACGATGCGCGCCTGCCCCATGTAGCGGCAGGGCAACGGCGCGGCATGCAGCGCCTGCACCGGCGCTGCCAGGGTGGCGAAGGCCGGCCCCAGCACGCGCGCGAACAGCGGCGTGGTCAGGGCGCGATCCAGGCCAGGGTCGCCATGCGCCCGGTACGACGGTCGCGCCGGTGCGAATACAGGTCAGGATCGGCCATGGTCGACACCGTGCCGCCATACACCTGCGCCGGGTCCATCCCCGCCGCCTGCAACCGCTGCCGCGCCAGCGCGAACAGGTCCACTTTCCAGTGGCCTGCGCGGGTGGCCACGAACGCCGCCCCGGCGGCCGGATCATGGCCGACGAAGGCGTGGTAGACCTCCTCGCCGATCTCGTAGTCGGCCGGCCCGGCAGCCGGGCCCAGCCAGGCCCGCAACTGCGCCGGCGGCGTCTGCAGGGCGGCCACCGTGGCCTCCAGCATGCCGTCAGCCAGCCCACGCCAGCCGGCATGGGCCGCACCCACCTCGCTGCCATCGGCCGCGGCAAACACCACCGGCAGGCAGTCGGCGGTCAGGATCGCCAGCACCACGCCCGGCACCGAGGTCACTGCGGCGTCGGCCACCGGTTCGCTGGCGCCGGGCACCGGCGGCGCGGTGAAGCGCAGCACGGTGCTGCTGTGCACCTGGCGCAGCCAGTGCGGTGCCGAGGGCAGTGCCAGCCCCTCCTGCAGCAGCTGGCGGTTGTGCTCCACGTTGGCCGGGGTATCACCATCGGCCGCGTGCCGGTTGCCGAGGTTGAACTGCGCGAACGGCGCCGGCGAAATGCCCGCGCCATGCCGGCGCGTGGTCAGCGCATGGACGCCTGCCGGCGCCGGCCAGTCCGCCTGCAGCAACGGCAGCGCGGCGGCCATCACCAGCGATCCCGCTCGCGGGCGGCGAAGGCTTCGCTGTCTTCGCGCAGCACCTTCATCAGGTGCAGCATGTCCTCCGGCACCGGCGCGGTATTGCGCACCGGCTCACCGGTGATCGGATGCATGAACTCCAGGGTCTCGGCGTGCAAGGCTTGGCGCTTGAAGCCGCGCAGCGCGGCCACCAGCTCGTCGCTGGCACCCTTGGGCAGCTTCAGCGCACCGCCGTACAGCGGGTCGCCGATGATCGGATGGCGCACGTGTGCCATGTGCACGCGGATCTGGTGGGTACGGCCGGTTTCCAGGCGGCACTCCAGCGCGGTGTGCGCACGGAAGCGCTCGCGCAGGCGGTAGTGGGTCACCGCTTCCTTGCCGTCTTCGCGCACCGCCATCTTCAGCCGGTCGCGCGGGTGGCGGTCGATCGGGGCATCGGCGGTACCGCCTGCCACCAGCGCGCCCATCACGATGGCCAGGTACTGGCGGTGCACGTCACGGGCCGCCAGTTGCTCGACCAATGCAGTCTGCGCTTCCAGGGTCTTGGCCACCACCATCACGCCGCTGGTGTCCTTGTCCAGGCGGTGCACGATGCCCGCGCGCGCCAGCACCGCCACCGACGGGTCGCGGAACAGCAGCGCGTTGACCAGGGTGCCGCTGTGGTTGCCGGCGCCGGGGTGGACCACCAGGCCGACCGGCTTGTTGATCACCAGCACATGCTCGTCCTCGAACAGCACGTCCAGCGGGATGTCCTCCGGCTGGGCGTCGGTCTGGGTTTCCAGCACCACATGGAGGGTCACCACCTCGCCGCCGCGCAGCGGATCGCGCGGGCGCACCTGGGCGCCGTCCAGCAGGACGTCACCGGACTTGATCCACTCGGTCAGGCGCGAACGCGAATATTCGGGGAACAGTTCGGCCACGACGGCATCGAAACGACGGCCGGCGGCGGTGTCGGGGACGATGGCCTGGCGGGCCGATTCAGAGGGTTGTTCAGACATGGCAGGGGGCATTCTTTGAAATTTTGGGGTCCCGGCGGCCGGTTTCAGTCGCTGGACAGGACACTAGGCTATCATCGACCCTTCGTATTCCAGCCGCGTCCCGCCTCGACCCCATGATCCGACGCTCCGCCATGCTCTCCGCGCCCGTCCGCCTCACCGCCCTGCTGCTGGTGCTGGTCATCGCCGCAACCGGCTGCCACCGCGGCGCCAAGAAGGGTGATCGCCCCGACGAAGGCGTGCCGGTCGAACAGCTGTACGAGAAAAGCCACAAGCTGATGCAGGGCGGCAACTGGAGCGGCGCCGAAGCCAGCTTCCGCCGCCTGGTGGCCCAGTATCCGTACGGCCCGTACACCGAGCAGGCGATGATCGAAACCGCCTACGCCCAGTACAAGGCCGGCAAGCACGATGACGCGGTGTCCAGCATCGACCGCTTCATCCGCACCTACCCGACCCACCGCAACATTGCGTACCTGTACTACCTGCGTGGCCTGGCCAACTCCAACCGCAGTACGGTTTTCCTGCGCCGCGTATGGTCGCTGGATGCCAGCCGCCGCGACCTGTCCACGCCGCACCAGGCGTACTCGGACTTCAACATCGTGGTTGATCGTTACCCGAACAGCCGCTACGCCGCCGATGCGCGCCAGCGCATGCTGGAGCTGCGTGACGTGTTCGCCCAGCACGAGCTGGACAACGCCCTGTACTACATGCGCCGCGGCGCCTGGGTCTCGGCCGTGGGCCGCGCCAACTACCTGCTGGAAACCTACCCGCAGAGCGCCTTCCAGTACGACGCCGTGGCCGTGCTGGCCGATTCCTACACCCACCTGGGCAACAAGACCCTGGCCGACGACGCCCGTCGCGTCCTGCAGCTGAACCAGCCGGATCACCCGTGGCTGGAAGGCAAGTGGCCGAAGTACCCGTGGATGATCCGCAAGCTGAACCCGTTCGCCGGCGAGAAGTCCGCCAGCACCGGCCAGCGCAACGCGCGACTGGAAAAGAAATAAGAGAGGGCCCCGAAAGGGGCCCTTCTTCTTTGTGGAGTCGAGCCACGCTCGACTGCTTTCCTCATCCGCCTCCCCGCGCCGGGGCCGGCACCTAGGCCCGAACCTAGGAATGCTACGAATCCAGCGCGGATGCGACGCCGGTCGCAGCCCGCCTGGGTGAGGCGCTCCACACTGCGGCGCTGCGGCCACACCGGCCATCACGGAGCGCCCCATGCCGACACGGCCCTGTAGTTTCCGTTTCCTGTCCTGCCTTCTCGCCAGCGCCCTGCTGGCGCTGACCCTGGCGCCCGCGGCCGCCGCGCGGGACGCGCCGGGCGATCTGCTGTCTGCTGCCCCCTATCGCGCGTCATGGGTGCCGTCCAGGGCCGCGCAGGCCTACAAGCTGCACTACCGCACCCCGGACCACCGCGGCCAGCTGGCCGAAGGCACCGGCCTGCTGTACCTGCCCGCCGGCGCGGCGCCTGCGGGCGGGTGGCCGGTGGTGTCCTGGGCACATGGCACTCAGGGCATTGCGGATCGCTGTGCGCCCTCGGTCTCCGGCCCCACCCATGCCGAACGCGACGGACGCTTCCTGGACGTGTTCCTGGCCCAGGGCTATGCCGTCGCCGCCGCCGACTACCAGGGCCTGGGCAGCCCAGGCAATCATGCCTACCTGCACGTGCGTACCGCGGCGCGCAACGCCATCGACATGGTCAAGGCCAGCCGCCAGTACCTGGGTACGGCAACATTGTCGCCGCGCTGGGTCTCGGTCGGATATTCGCAGGGGGGCGCGGCCGCATTGACAGCAGGCCATCTGGCCGCCTCCCATGGCGGCCCATCCCTGCAGTACCGCGGCAGTTTCACCGCCGGAACGCCCACCGCAGTCGAACTGACCGCGCTGGTGATGAAGCCCGACAACCGCACCGCCAATCCCGGCGCGCTCAACGCATATCACGCGTACCTGCTCGACGGCCTGCTGCAGGTTGCGCCGCAGGTCGACGGCGTGCTGAGCGAGGCCGGGCGCGCCCGCATTGCTCTGGCACGCGAGCAGTGCCTGGGTGATCTGGCCACCACGCTGGACGGCATGGATACCGGCAGCATGTTCACTGCACCGCTGACCCGCGTGCCGGGCATCTGGGCGGTGCTGCATGACTACCTGGGCGTACCGCGCCGCGGCTTCAGCCAGCCGCTGATGCTGGCCCATGGCAGCGAGGACCGCGATGTGCCCTATCTGACCACCCTGCTGTACGCCGCAGGCCTGGCCGTGCGAGGCGAGCCGGTCGCGTTCCGGCGCTACCCGGTCGATCACCGCGGTACGCTGGACGCAGCGGCGGCCGATGGCCTGGCGTTCGTGCGTGCGCGGCTGGAGGACGACCACTTCAACGACGCTGCGGAGATCGCAGGCCTCGAACAACGGCTCGACGAAGCCCGGTAGATCCACGCCATGCCGGATACGCGATCCAGGAAGTTGCCGGCCAGCGGCCGGCACTAACGAACACGGTAGATCCGCGCCATGCGTGGATGCGCGGGATACGGGTTGCCGGCCAGCGGCCGGCACTACCTGCCAACCGCTGCCTCAGCCCTTGTAGCCGTTGCTGATCGGGTAACGACGCTCGCGGCCGAACGCCCGGCGCGAGACCTTCGGCCCCGGTGCGGCTTGGTGCCGCTTCCACTCGCTGATGCGCACCAGCCGCAGCACCCGGTCGACCACGGCCGCGTCATAGCCGGCCGCCACGATCTCCGTGCGCGACTGTTCCTGGTCGATGTAGCGGTACAGGATGCCGTCCAGCACGTCATAAGCCGGCAATGAATCCTGGTCCAGCTGGTTCTCGCGCAGCTCGGCCGACGGCGGGCGGCTGATCACCGCCGGCGGGATCACCGGCGCGCCGCCCACGGTATTGCGCCACTTGGACAGGCCGAACACTTCGGTCTTGTACAGGTCCTTCAGCGGCGCATAGCCACCGCACATGTCGCCGTAGATGGTGGCGTAGCCGACCGCGTACTCGCTCTTGTTGCCGGTGGTCAGCAGCAAGCCGCCGAACTTGTTGGCCAGCGCCATCAGGATCACCCCGCGGCTGCGCGACTGCAGGTTCTCTTCGGTCACGTCCGGCGCGGTGCCCTCGAACATCGGCGCCAACGCTTCCATCAGGCCCTTGAACGCCGGCTCGATCGACACCGCCTCCAGCTTCACGCCCAGCGCCTGGCACTGCTCGGCCGCCAGGTCGTTGGACAGGCCCGCGGTGTAGCGCGACGGCAGGCGCACGGCGGTTACGTTCTCCGCGCCCATCGCGTCCACCGCCATGGCCAGCACGATCGCCGAGTCGATGCCGCCGGACAGGCCCAGCCACACTTTCTTGAAGCCGTTCTTGCGGCAGTAGTCCTGGATGCCACGGGTCACCGCGCGCCAGGCCAGCGCGTCCATGCTCTCGTCGCCGTCGTCCATCCACACGTGCGGCATGAAGCGGCGGCTGGCGCCGTCGTACTCCACCACCAGCCACTGGTCGACGAAGGCAGCAGCGGCCGGGTGCACCGTGCCATCACCGTCGGCCACCACCGAGGCGCCATCGAACACCAGCGCGTCCTGGCCGCCAACCACGTTGAGGTAAGCGATCGCCGCCCCGCTCTCGCGGGTACGTGCAGCCAGCACGGCGTCGCGCTGGGCATGCTTGCCACGCTCGTACGGCGAAGCATTCGGCACCACCACCAGCTGCGCACCGGCGCGCATGGTGTCGGCCAGCGGCTCGGCAAACCACAGGTCCTCGCAGATCAGCAGGCCAACCGGAATACCGTTGACCTCGAACACGCAGCTGCCGCCATCCGGATCGACATCGAAGTAGCGGCGCTCGTCGAACACGGCGTAGTTGGGCAGCTCACGCTTGCGGTAGGTCTGCTCGGCCAGGCCATCACGCAGCACGCTGGCGGCGTTGTAGACCACCGCGCCAGCCGCCTGCGGCCAGCCGACCACGGCGGTGATGCCGCGGCAGGCGGCAGCGATGCGGGCCATCGCCTGCTCGCACTCGTACAGGAAGCCCGGGCGCAGCAGCAGGTCTTCCGGCGGGTAGCCGCTCACCGCCAGCTCGGGGAACATCACCAGCTCGGCGCCGTACTCGTCGCGCGCCTGGCCGATCATCTCGATGATGCGCTCGGTGTTGCCGGCGACATCGCCGACCGGGAAGTCGAACTGCGCCATCGCGATGCGGATCGAAGCCATGGGATTCCAGCCTGTGGTTGCAATGCCGCCATTGTAACGCCGGGGTCAGATCCGTTTTGCGCAGCAAAAGGGATCTGGCCCCACGCCAGACGCAGAAAGGCCGCCCGGAGGCGGCCTTTCTGTGTTCAAGCAGCCGGCCAGCGGCCGGCTCTACAGCATCGTCTGCCGGAGGCAGTCGATCTTATTTCACCAGCTTGGCGATGGCAGCGCCCAGGTCGCCCGGCGAGCGGACGGTGACAACACCGGCAGCTTCCATGGCGGCGAACTTGCCTTCGGCAGTGCCCTTGCCGCCCGAGGCGATCGCACCGGCGTGGCCCATGCGCTTGCCGGCCGGAGCCGACGCACCGGCGATGAAACCGACGACCGGCTTCTTCACGTGGTTCTTGATGTACTCGGCGCCGGCTTCCTCGGCGTCGCCGCCGATTTCGCCAACCATGATGATGCCTTCAGTCTGCGGGTCTTCGTTGAACAGCTTCAGGCAGTCGACGAAGTTCAGGCCGTTGATCGGGTCACCACCGATGCCGATGCAGGTGGACTGGCCCAGGCCGACTTCGGTGGTCTGCTTGACCGCTTCATAGGTCAGGGTGCCCGAACGCGACACGATACCGATCTTGCCCGGCTGGTGGATGTGGCCCGGCATGATGCCGATCTTGCACTCACCCGGGGTGATGACGCCCGGGCAGTTCGGCCCGATCAGCACGGTGTCCGGATGCGAACGGGTCAGCACGTTCTTGACGCGCAGCATGTCCAGCACCGGGATGCCTTCGGTGATGCAGACGATGACCTTGATGCCGGCAGCAGCGGCTTCCAGGATCGCGTCGGCCGCGTACGGCGGCGGCACGTAGATGACCGAAGCGTTGGCGCCGGTGCTCTGCACGGCGTCGGCAACGGTGTTGAAGACCGGCAGGTCGATGTGGGTGGTGCCACCCTTGCCCGGGGTCACGCCGCCAACAACCTGGGTGCCGTACTCGATCATCTGAGTGGCGTGGAAGGTGCCCTGCTGGCCGGTGAAGCCCTGCACGATCACCTTGGTGTTCTTGTTAATCAAAACAGACATGGGAATTCCTTGGTGTCGAATCAGGCAGCGTTCTTGACAGCTTCAACGATCTTCTTGGCGCCATCGTTGATGTTGTCAGCCGGGATGATGGCCATGCCGCTGTCGCGCAGCAGCTGCTTGCCTTCTTCCACGTTGGTGCCTTCCAGGCGCACCACGACCGGAACCTTGACGCCCACTTCCTTCACGGCGGCGATGATGCCTTCGGCAATCATGTCGCAGCGGACGATGCCGCCGAAGATGTTGACGAAGATGCCTTCAACCTTGTCCGAGGACAGGATCAGCTTGAACGCTTCGATGACGCGCTGCTTGTTGGCACCGCCGCCCACGTCCAGGAAGTTCGCCGGCTCGCCGCCGTTGAGCTTGATGACGTCCATGGTGGCCATGGCCAGGCCGGCGCCGTTCACCATGCAGCCGATGTTGCCGTCCATGGTGACGTAGTTGATGTCCAGCTCCGAAGCGATCACTTCGGTCGGATCTTCCTGGGTCTTGTCGCGCATGGCGACCAGGGCCTTCTGGCGGAACGCGGCGTTGTCGTCGCTGTCGAACTTGCCGTCCAGCGCGTACAGGTTGCCGTCGTCCAGGATGGCCAGCGGGTTGATTTCAACCAGGGCCAGGTCCTTTTCGTTGAACAGGCGGTACAGGTTCACCATGATGCTGGCGAACTGGCCGGCCTGCTTGGCAGTCAGGCCCAGCTTGAAGCCGAAATCACGGCCGTGGTAACCCTGCACGCCTTCGACGAAATCGACGTTCAGCGAGTGGATCAGCTCCGGGGTTTCAGCAGCAACCTGCTCGATTTCCACGCCGCCTTCCGAAGAGGCGATGTAGGTGATGGTCTTGGTGCCACGGTCGACCAGCACCGACAGGTACAGTTCCTTGACGATCTCGCCGGCGGTGGTCACCAGCACCAGGTTGACCGGCAGTTCAACGCCTGCGGTCTGGTAGGTGGCCATCTTGGTGCCGAGCATCTTGGCCGCAGCGGCCTTCACGTCGTCGGTGGTCTTGCAGAACTTGACGCCGCCAGCCTTGCCGCGGCCGCCAGCGTGGATCTGCGCCTTGACCATCCAGGGGCCCTGGCCCAGGGAGTTGGCAGCGGCAACCGCTTCGTCCGGGGTCGCAGCGACCTTGCCGGCCGGGACCGGGATGCCGTACTCGGCAAGCAGTTGTTTTGACTGGTATTCGTGGAAATTCATGCGTCACCGTGGGAATAGGAACGACCGCACGCAATTCCTCAGGGCCCCGGCGGGGCGCCGGCATGGACCGCGGCGGGCCCACTATTGTGGCCGAGCCGGCGCCGGGGCGCAAAGAAGTCTGTACAAAACGCCAGACCCGGCCAGATTTCCGCCGTCATTCAGGCAGTTGCGCCCGGCGGCCCACTGGCCACCGGTATCCATCCCGGGCCAAATGCGCGATCCGGGCGGCTCCGGCGGCGCCCTGCCCGGGGCCCTATACTGGCCGACCAAGGTGTGTAGAGTCGGGCTTGCCCTGCTGCTTCCACCGCAGGCCACATCGAAGCGACGTGCCCGCCCGGCCTCAGGGGACGCCGGGCAGGCCCGCCGCAGATTCCAGACCCAGGCAGCCAGAAGGGGAGTTCCGGCGTGTCACCCAGTGCTTCATTGATCGACCGCATCGAATCGATTCCGCGGCGTGAGCTGTATTTCTTCGCGCTGTACCGGGTGCTGATCGCCTCGGTCATCGCCGCGCTGCTCTACAGCCCGCTGTCGGCCATGGTCGGCGAAGCGCACCACCCGCGGCTGGCCGACACCGTCGCCGCCATCTATCTGGTGCTGTCCCTGCTGGCCCTGGTGATCGGCCGCAACGAACGCTGGCTGCGCCCGATCGTGGTCAGCGGCGTGCTGGTGGATATCGTCGCCGCCACCCTGTTGTCGCATGCCCTGCCCGGTGCCAGCGCCGGCATCTCGATGTCGCTGCTGTTCAACATCGCCGCCGCCGCCACCCTGCTCCCGCTCAGCCTGGGGCTGGGCCTGGCCCTGGCCGCCAGCCTCGCCACCGGCGTGGAGTACACCTGGAAGCTGCTGGAAGGCGGCGATCCCACCCGTACCCTGGCCGAACTGGCCATGTTCGCCACCAGCTACCTGGCGCTGGCCTTCATCAGTTACCAGGTCGGCAGCCGCGCGCGCCGCAACCAGCAGCTGGCCAACCAGCGCGGCGATGAAGTGGCCAACCTGTTCCAGATCAACGAGCTGATCATCCGCCGCATGCGTACCGGCGTGCTGGTGGTCGACGCCGACAACCGCGTCACCCTGGCCAACGAGGCCGCCTCGATGCTGCTCGGTGACAGTGATGGCAGCGGCGAAAGCGGCCGCCTGGACCTGGCCAGCGCCGCCCCGGAACTCGCCCGTCGCCTGCAGCGCTGGCGCAATGGCTGGGCGCAGGACGAACTACCGCTGCAGCTCAACCCTGACCAGCCCGAAGTGCAGCCGCGCTTTGCCCGCCTGCTGGCCGGCAGCGACCTGGCCCTGGTGTTCCTGGACGACTCCAGCGTGGTCTCGCGCCGCGCCGAATCGCTCACCCTGTCGGCGATGGGCCGCTTCTCGGCCAGCCTCGCCCACGAGATCCGCAACCCACTGGCCGCGATCAACTACGCGGTGCAGCTGCTGGAAGAAGGCACCGGCTTCAACGAAAGCGACCGCCGCCTGCTGCAGATCATCCGCCAGCAGTGCCAGCGCACCAACGGCATCGTCGAAAGCGTGCTGGGCCTGGCCCGGCGCGAGCGCGCCACGCCGGAGAACGTCGACCTGGCCGCCTTCGTGCGCCGCTTCGTGCTGGAGTACAAGCAGGGCCAGACGCTGGAGACCGACAGCATCGAGCCGATCATCAACGACACCTCGGTGCTGGCCCAGGTCGACACCAAGCACCTCTACCAGGTGCTGACCGTGCTGGTGCACAACGCGCTCAAGTACGGGCGCATCGGCCAGCAGCCGGCGCGGGTGCGCCTGCGCGTGGCGCAGCACGAGCGCAGTGCGGTCATCGACGTGATGGACCGTGGCCCCGGTATTCCCGAGAGTGTGGCCGCACAGTTGTTCCGGCCGTTCTTCACCACGTCCGAGCATGGCACCGGGCTGGGCCTGTATATCGCCCGCGAGCTGTGCCGGGCCAACCAGGCGCGGCTGGACTACATCCCGGTTCCCGCTGGAGGCTCCTGCTTCCGCCTGGTGCTGCCCGGCCCGCATACGCTGTTACCCACCTGATCTCGATTCTGTGCGTCAAACATTTGTCGCTTCCAGCCCCCTCGTTTATCTTTCACGCCCATGAACGAAACCCGCAGCGCCCTCGTCGTCGACGACGAACGCGACATCCGCGAACTGCTGGTACTGACGCTCGGCCGCATGGGGCTGCGCATCAGTACGGCAGCCAACCTTGCCGAAGCGCGCGAACTGCTGGCCAGCAATCCGTACGACCTGTGCATCACCGACATGCGCCTGCCGGACGGCAATGGCATCGAGCTGGTCAGCGAGATCGCGCAGCACTACCCGCGCACGCCAGTGGCGATGATCACCGCCTTCGGCAGCATGGACCTGGCCGTGGAAGCGCTGAAGGCCGGCGCCTTCGACTTCGTCAGCAAGCCGGTGGATATCGCCGTGCTGCGCGGCCTGGTCAAGCACGCGCTGGAACTGAACAACACTGAGCGCCCTGCACCCGGCCCCGCCGCCGAACAGGGCGCACGCCTGCTGGGCGATTCGCCGGCCATGGACGTGCTGCGCACCACCATCGGCAAGGTCGCGCGCAGCCAGGCGCCGGTCTACATCCTCGGCGAATCCGGCGTGGGCAAGGAGCTGGTCGCACGCACCATCCACGCCCAGGGCGCCCGCGCGGCCGGCCCGTTCGTGCCGGTCAACTGTGGCGCCATTCCCGGCGAGCTGATGGAAAGCGAATTCTTCGGCCACCGCAAGGGCAGCTTCAGCGGCGCCCACGCCGACAAGCCCGGGCTGTTCCAGGCCGCGCATGGCGGCACCCTGTTCCTCGACGAAGTGGCCGAGCTGCCGCTGCAGATGCAGGTGAAGCTGCTGCGCGCGATCCAGGAAAAATCAGTGCGCGCGGTGGGCGCGGCTACCGAGGAGCCGGTGGACGTGCGCATCCTCTCGGCCACCCACAAGGACCTGGCCGAGCTGGTCGAGGACGGGCGCTTCCGCCACGACCTCTACTACCGCATCAACGTGATCGAACTGAGGGTGCCGCCGCTGCGCGAGCGTCGCCAGGACCTGCCGGAACTGGCCGCATCGGTACTGGCACGGCTGGCCCGCAGCCATGGCCGCCCGACGCCGTTGCTGGCGCCGTCGGCGCTGGACGCACTGGCCCAGTACGCCTTCCCTGGCAACGTGCGCGAATTGGAGAACATCCTGGAACGCGCGCTGGCCCTGGCCGAAGAAGACCGCATCGGCGCCGACGACCTGCGCCTGCCGCAGCATGCCCCGCGCACGCCCGGCAGCGCAGCACACGCCGAGGCCGTGGTGGACCTGCAGCCCGGCAGCGCCGCCCTGCCCTCGTACATCGAACAGCTCGAGCGCAGCGCCATCCAGCGCGCGCTGGAAGAGAACCGCTGGAACAAGACCCGCACCGCCGCGCAGCTGGGCATCACCTTCCGCGCGCTGCGCTACAAGCTGAAGAAGCTGGGGATGGAGTAAGGAGGGCCCGACGCGGGCCACCCCATCCACGCACGACGCAGATCTACTGTAGAGCCGAGCCCACGCTCGGCTGCTCTTCGAACCATCAGCCGAGCATAGGCTCGGCTCTACCTCAATCCTTGGTAACGCGGTTGATCTCGGCCAGGCTGGTGACACCCGCCGCCGCCTTCTTCAACGCCGACTGGCGCAGATCGTTCACCCCGATCTGCTGTGCGGCCTCGGCAATCTGCAACGCATTGCCACCGGCCAGCACGATCGTGGCGATCTCGTCGGTCATCGGCATCACCTGGTAGATACCGGTGCGGCCCTTGTACCCCTCGGTGCACTCGTCACAGCCGACCGCCTCGTACAGCTCGATACCCGCATCCAGCTGCGCCTGGGTAAAGCCCTCGGCCAGCAACGCATGTTCGGGCAGGTTGGCCGGGCGCTTGCAGTTGTTGCACAACCGGCGCGCCAGGCGCTGGGCGATCACCAGCGTCACCGAGCTGGTGATGTTGTACGGCGCGATGCCCATGTTCATCAGGCGCGCGATGGTCTGCGGTGCATCGTTGGTGTGCAGCGTGGACAGCACCATGTGGCCGGTCTGCGCCGCCTTGATCGCGATCTCGGCCGTCTCCAGGTCGCGGATTTCGCCGACCATGATGATGTCCGGATCCTGTCGCAGGAACGAGCGCAGTGCCGCGGCGAAGGTCATGCCGCGCTTGTTGTTCTGCTGCACCTGGTTGACGCCGGGCAGGCGGATTTCCACCGGGTCTTCGGCGGTGGAGATGTTGCGCGTCTCGTCGTTGAGGATGCCCAGCGCGGTATACAGCGACACCGTCTTGCCCGAACCGGTCGGGCCGGTCACCAGCACCATGCCGTAGGGCTTGTGGATGGCGTCCAGGAACAGCTTCTGCTGGTCCGGCTCGTAACCCAGCTTGTCGATGCCCAGCTTGGCCGCGCTGCCGTCCAGGATACGCAGCACCACCTTCTCGCCGAACAGGGTCGGCAGCGTGCTCACGCGGAAGTCGATCTGCTTGGTCTTGGACAGGTTGAGCTTGATGCGTCCGTCCTGCGGCACGCGCTTCTCGGCGATGTCCAGCTGCGCCATCACCTTCAGGCGCGCGGCGATGCGTTGGTTCAGCTTCACCGGCGCGCGCGCGACCATCTTCAGCAGGCCATCGATGCGCAGGCGCACGCGATAGTCGTCTTCATAGGGCTCGAAGTGGATGTCCGAGGCGCCCTTGCGGATTGCGTCCACCAGTACCTTGTTGACGAACTTCACCACCGGGGTGTCATCACCCTTGGCATCGATGCCGGAGTCGCCACCGGCGCCGAGATCCTCGTCTCCGGCCGCAACATCCAGGTTGCCCATGCCATCGTCGTCACCGCCCAGCGCGTCGCCCAGCGTGTCATGGCTGGCATGCCACTGCTCGAGCGTGCGGCGGATCTGGTCTTCATCCACCAGGATCGGCTCCACCACCAGATTGGTGTGGAACTTGATCTCGTCCAGCGAATGGGTCGGATTGCTGGTACCCACGAACAGCTTGCCGCCGCGCTTGAACAGCGGCAGCACGTTGTGCTTGCGCAGCAGCTCCTCGCTGACCAGGCTCATCGCGTTCTGGCTGGCGTCGAACGTGGACACGTCGAACAGCGGCATGCCGAACTCGACCGCGTTGGCCGCCGCCAACTGGGCCGCCCCGACCACCTTGTTCTGCGCGAACCAGGTCGGCAGCGGCTGCCGGGCCGCAGCGGCCTTGGCCATGGCGTCGCGGGCGGAAGCCTCGTCCAGCGCACCATCCTGGACCAGGCGACGGGCCAGGCCGGTGATGCCGACGAGATTGGCGGTGGTTACGGCGTTCATATGGATCCTTGGCTCATCATGGGTCAGGCAGTGCGGCGCGCCTTCCAGAGGCACCGCACAGGGCAGCAGAACCTGCCGCGACCCGATGGCCGACGACGACGCCAATCCTTCAGCATGACTGCCTCGCCCGGCACTCCCAGCCCGGCAGGCACGATCCTGACTCCCCCGGGGATGATAGCCCCGTCAACGGCCCGCCAACATCCCATTGGCAGGCCGAAGTGTGATCAACAGCCGGTTGGGCGATAGCGCGCTTCGAAGGCGCTGCCGTCGCAGGTCCAGGTGCCGTCGGCTGCGCGCTTTAGGTACAGGATTTTACCCTTTATCGACGGTGCCCCATCGACTACGCAGCTGATACTGCCCACCCCGGCTTCATCCAAGACAGCGGATACAGCAGTGCAACGAGACGTCGGATAAAGACCGACGAACTCCGCATTCACCAGACTCGCGTTGCGGCTGTCTTGGGCTACAGACTCAACCGTAGTCTTGCCGGGCCTGATATCCGCCAACGCAGCGGTCAATTGCGATCTCGCGACAAAAGTTTGGTACACAGGAATCGCGATCGCCGATAGGATCGCGATGATCGCGACCGCGATCATGAGCTCAATCAGAGTAAAACCGGCATGCCTTAACATCGCGCCTCCCCATCAGGCTCGAATTAGTTGGATAGCCTCCAAACGAAGAAGGCCCCGACAACGCGGGGCCCTCCTTCGATCACTGCTAAGTATCAGCCCTGGCAGGTAGCCGGAGCATACTTCGGCTTGTCGGCAGCAGCCAGATCGGACTTGCAGCTCCAGTTGCCGTTGGCGTCACGCTCCAAGGTGATCTTCTTGGTGGCAACCTTCGGGTTACCCTTCAAGGTGCACACAATCGAACCAGCGCCGGTGTTATCCGGAGCGGTCGCGGTGAGCGCGCAACGATCGCTATCCTTCAGGCCCAGGTTCGATACAGTGGTGTACTGCGTGCCGTCAGTGACACCGTCATTCACCTTGGTTTCGTAGGCAGTCTTGCCGGCCGAAACTTCGGCGAGGCCTGCCGTGAACTGCGACTTGGCTACGTAGTTCTGGTACTGCGGCAGGGCGATGGCAGCCAGGATTGCAATGATCGCAACGACGATCATCAGTTCGATAAGGGTGAAGCCCTTCTGGTTCTTCATTTGGTACATCCCCAAGATAGTGGTGGTTGATTTCAGAGCGCAGGATCGGTCTGGCCGGCGGCCAGCTGAGCGGGTCCTGCCCCCTGCGGGTGGATCAACGCAGGTTGCGTGCCAACCCCGGCACGCCTCCCCCTGGATTTCCCCGCGCCCATGATGGCAGCTATTTCACGGATGGGAACCCCCCGGATGCGAATCTGCGATGGACGCGGCAATGTGACGCAGTGCGTCACCTTTGGCCGGCGCCGGGCACGAAATTGCATTCCGCCCCCCTTACCAACTGCCCAGACGGGCGTGAACCCGCTACCATCAGCCGCTAGACGCCCGCCTGGGGATGGTGGGTCTTGGGGAGCCGATATGTCTGTCAGTCGCAGTACGATCAAGAAGCAGCCCGTGGCGCGTGGCACTACGGAGCTGCAGCCGTTTGTCTGGGAGGGGACCGACAAGCGGGGCGTAAAGATGAAAGGGGAGCAGGCGGCAAAGAATGCCAATCTGCTGAGGGCCGAACTGCGACGTCAGGGCATCAATCCTGGCACAGTGAAGCCCAAGCCCAAACCTCTGTTCGGCAATGCCGGCAGCAAGATTTCATCAAAGGATATTGCCTTCTTCAGTCGGCAGATGGCCACCATGATGAAGTCGGGCGTACCTATCGTGGGTGCGTTGGACATCATCGCCAGCGGCCACAAGAACCCACGCATGAAGAAGATGGTGGATTCGGTCCGTACGGACATTGAGGGCGGCTCTTCTCTATATGAAGCGGTCAGCAAACATCCTGTGCAGTTCGATGACCTCTACCGGAACCTGGTCCGCGCTGGCGAAGGCGCAGGCGTGCTGGAAACAGTGCTGGACACTGTCGCAACCTATAAAGAGAACATCGAGTCCCTTAAGGGCAAGATCAAGAAGGCCTTGTTCTACCCAGTCATGGTAATGGCGGTGGCACTCGTCGTCAGTGGCATCCTGCTGGTCTGGGTGGTCCCACAGTTCGAGGACGTTTTCAAAGGGTTCGGTGCAGAACTACCGGCGTTCACCCAGATGATCGTGAACCTGTCGCGGTTCATGGTGTCCTGGTGGTGGTTGATGTTGCTAGTGCTGGCGGGCGCGGTTGCTGGCTTCATTGCTGCCTACAAACGCTCGCCTAACATGCGGCACACCATGGATAGGCTCATCCTCAAGGTGCCAGTGATCGGCCAGATCATGCATAACAGCTCCATTGCGCGCTTCGCCCGGACGACCGCAGTGACATTCAAAGCTGGTGTGCCCTTGGTCGAAGCGCTTGGAATCGTTGCAGGTGCCACAGGTAACAAGGTCTATGAGGAATCCGTGCTCCGTATGCGCGACGATGTCTCAGTAGGCTATCCAGTCAACATGGCTATGAAACAGACCGCGCTGTTCCCGCACATGGTCATCCAGATGACCGGTATCGGTGAAGAGGCCGGTGCACTGGACGCGATGCTGTTCAAGGTTGCGGAGTATTATGAACAGGAGGTCAGCAATGCGGTCGATGCCTTGAGCAGCCTGCTGGAACCGATGATCATGGTATTCATTGGCACCATCGTCGGCGGTATTGTTGTCGGCATGTACCTGCCCATCTTCAAACTTGGCGCCGTCGTCGGCTAAAGGTATCAATGGCATTTCTCGACCAGCATCCCGGCCTCGGCTACCCCGCCGCGGCCGCCTTGGGGCTGCTGCTGGGCAGTTTCCTCAACGTCGTCATCCTGCGCCTGCCCAAGCGGCTGGAGTGGCAGTGGAAGCGCGATGCGCGCGAGGTCCTGGAAGAACCGGACTTCTACGAGCCCCCGCCACCGGGGATCGTGGTCGAGCCCTCGCACTGCCCGCACTGCAAGCACAAGCTGAGCTGGTACGAGAACATCCCGCTGTTCAGCTGGATCATCCAGGGCGGCAAGTGCCGCCACTGCAAGGCGCCGATCTCGCTGCAGTACCCGCTGGTCGAGGCCCTGACCTCGGTATTGGTGCTGGCCTGCGTCTGGCAGTTCGGCTTCGGCTGGCAGGGCTTCGGCGCCATCGTGCTGACCTGCTTCCTGATCGCCTTGTCCGGCATCGACCTGCGCACCCAGCTGCTGCCTGACCAGTTGACCCTGCCACTGATGTGGCTGGGCCTGATAGGCAACATCGACAACCTGTACATGCCGGCCAAGCCTGCCTTGGTCGGCGCGGCGGTGGGCTATCTGTCGCTATGGATGGTCTGGTGGCTGTTCAAGCAGCTGACCGGCAAGGAAGGCATGGGCCACGGCGATTTCAAGCTGCTGGCCGCGCTCGGCGCCTGGTGCGGGTTGAAGGGCATCCTGCCCATCATCCTGCTGTCGTCGGTGCTGGGCGCCATCATCGGCTCGATCTGGCTGTACACCCGGGGCCGTGACCGCGCCACGCCGATCCCGTTCGGCCCCTACCTGGCCATCGCGGGCTGGCTGTACTTCATGTGGGGCGCGCCCGTGGTGGAGCAGTACCTGGTGTTGAGCGGACTGCGCTGAGGGGAATCCCCATGAGCCGCTATGTGGTTGGCCTGACCGGCGGCATTGCCGCCGGCAAGAGCGAGGCGACCCGGCGCTTCGAGGCGCTGGGCATCGTGGTGGCCGACGCCGACCTGGCCGCCCGCGCGGTGGTTGCCGCCGGCAGCCCGGCCCTGGACCGTATCGCCGAGCGCTTCGGCGCCGGCATGCTGCAGGCGGACGGTAGCTTGGACCGGGCACGCCTGCGGGCCCACGTGTTCGCCGACCCGACCGAACGGGCGGCGCTGGAAGCGATCACCCACCCGGCCATCCGTCTGCTGATGCAACAGCAGTGCGAGCAGGCCGCCAGCCCCTATGCGATTGCCGCCATTCCGTTGCTGACCGAGGTCGGTGGGCGGCAGGCCTACCCGTGGCTGGACCGGGTATTGCTGGTGGATGCGCCCGAAGCCGTGCAGCACGCCCGGCTGATGCAGCGCGACGGCATCGACGCCGCGCTGGCCGACAAGATGATCGCCGCCCAGGCCAGCCGCGCGCAGCGGTTGGCACTGGCCGATGATGTGGTGGTCAACGATGGTCACCCGGAAGACCTGCAGGCGCAGGTGGAACAGTTGCATGCGCGGTATCTGGGGTTGGCTGGGGGCTGAGGCCTGGCTGCCGGCCAGCGACCGGCACTACCGAAGCGCATCGCCCCATGGCGTGGATCCACTGTAGAGCCGAGCCTATGCTCGGCTTGATGATCGCAGCCGAACTTTCTTGCGTTTTCTTCGACTCAATCCAATCGGACATCATCACTGCGGCGCGGGCCTCGATCATGACTATCCCGTTTCGCAGGTATAACCAGCAGACTCCTCGCTTTTCGTCGACGATGCAGCTCGCAACATTTCCAAGACGTTCGCTCCACTCCATTGCGGTTTCATCAAACCTCACCGCGCACGACTTGACGCCCTCGAAGCAGACAGACACGGGAATGCGCTCAGGCACGTCTGGCAAGCAGATGACATCTGTATCCCTCAGCACCAACAGCTGAGCTGAGAACTGCTTGCTGCCTACGGAATGGCTCAACCCCGTCAAGACAGCGAAACTCAGCCGCCCGGCAGCAACTCCATCGAGTCGTGTTCCAGAGGCCGCGGACACGCTGGGTCGTGGAGAATGTCCAGACAGCGCAGGGAGCTCCGACCTGAGTAGACTGCCCCCCGCCTCCAGCATGCCTCCGGCCAGATAAAGCCGAAGCACGCCAGTGCAGCCTAACCCATCAAAATGGCCATCCTGAATGTTCCCGGGCCAAGCGTTGTCCGACAGCTCCTGACTGTCGGACAGCAGGAAGAACGATTCTAGGTTATGGCAACCAATGTCAGCCAATGCTCCTTCCGCAAGGTCACCACATACGCCAACAGTCCGTATCAGGCAGGATCTATCCAGGATCGACACCTGCACTGAATCGAGAGACGAGTCATGAAGTCCCGTCGCCTCCAATGGATTTCGAACCACCAACTCAGCCTCCAATAAGCCACGGGGAAATGCGCTCAACACTATTGGCCGTGGCTCGGATGTACCTACAAATTTCAGCTGATCCAGTGGGTCATTGCAGCTCTGACCCACATCACTAATCAATCAGGAAATCAGCGGCCGCCACGAATAAACAGAGCCACGTCTCGATCAAAGAAGACGCTTTGGGCGATGTACGTTCTGACATCACCCGCCATTGCCTGATCAGGGTCCAAGAAAGAAAGCTCAACCAACTTCATCAGCAGATCCTTACTTGGCGACTTTCTCAACCACCAATGGAAGACACTGTTCCTATCATGTTCTGAGGCGTTCTCCATCCCAGGCTGATATGTAGCCATGAGCTGATCGATCAACTCCGCTGGCAACAAGTCGTACTCCCACCACTTGGTCGGGAATTCCATCATTTCCAGATACGCACTTCTATCCATGAATCATCACCAATAAGGCAGACCAACGCCCTCGATAAGCCCCCACATGACACCGGACATGATCGACACTCATCTGCAAACGATCATGCACCAACCATTTGCACGGGATCAACTTGATCATGTACTTCCCACCTGCAAAGGACGTTGCTTATCAAGCCATACAATTGAATCAAGCCCCCCAGCTCTACGACGCAGGACTTCCTGATCGACCGCGCTCGATCAAAGTGAAGTCGTGCTCTGTATCTGGACAATGCAGTAGACCGAATCCAGGCGCACGCAACAACGCACCTCGTCCGAGGTACCGCCACTCTTCCGCGGAAACGCCAACTGCATAGGACTCATCATCGATCACGGCAACCACGATCCCGCGCGTTCCGCCACCTAGATCAACGGTGTCGCCAAGCAGTACCTTTTCCCCATCCGGGTAGTTCATAGGAAGCACTCAGGGAAGTCCATGAATGTCGACGAGATCAGAGCGGGCTTCGAGCTCAAGCATGCCTTCGGATAGCGCCATACGGGATGGTCGATTCGGATTTCCAACTGCTGGCCACCAACAGGACCGAGCTAGACATACGGATCGAAATCCAATGAGACTCCACTAGACGCCATCAGTCTGATCACGTCACAAGAAAGATTGAAACCCGGCCACACCCCGCGCTGACTCGATAGGCGTACTCCCACCTCCAGCGCCCACACCTTCGCCTCTCCTCCCACCTTCTCGAGGCCGCGCTGCAACGCTTCATGAACTCCCTCCTGGATGTCGCCAGTTCTGTATTGCTGGCGCTCGACTCTGGAAAGGATGACTTCTTCACCACTCACAGGAGAGTCACCAACGAGAACGACAACCAGCTCAGGGCGCGGCGATGGAGCACTGTCCTCCCCCAATTCCAATCCATCTGCGCCTCCGTCTCCAGTCAACTCGGGATCAAAATTCAATGAAGCAGATATAGATGCCATCTTTTCAAGGGTTGCGGAAGAGAGATTCAGACACGCCCTATCTCCCTCGCCTGCCCGAACTCGCACATCGACCTCAAGAGTCTGATGGGTCGACTCGGACAGGCTTGCCGCCCCGCGACAATCAATGACTTTCCTGATCAGAACATCCGCAGCATCCAGCTCATTCACTTCGAGCGACAGCTGCGCCATCAAGTCACAGCTAGCACAGCCAGCTACCGAAGCCGTCAATTTCACTTCAATCTCAGGATGCATCACTTCCACCGATGATTGGCAACTTCCACGAATAGAGCAGCGGATTATACGAACACCAGAATGATGCAATCGGGCATGCGCGCATTGCAATCAACGCACCTTTACCAGTTCAACTTCATATAGCGACGACCTCCTTGCAAGCAACGAAATTCTCGCGCCTTCAGATGCACTCTCCCAGCTCTACGCCTATTAGATCACTTTCGCCCAGGTCAGTCGCGTGCGGCGCTCGGCATCGGCCGACGATGCGGTGATCAACGATGTCCAATGGGAAGGCCTGCAGGCGCAGCTCGAACCTCTACATGGACGCCATCCGAGGCTCGCTAGGGACTGAGGTGCTCGCAATGCGCGGAAGCGCTTTTACGCATGACTTGGATCTTCTGAGATATTTCATCCGCTCATCCCTATCGACGTCGGCGTCCCTTTTTTTGCCTACGCCTTTCCGCGGAGCCCTTTCCGTGCCAAACCACAACAGAAACAAAAATGAACATCATTCCCGCAACAACCCAGGAAAAGCCCATCAATCTGTTATAGGCCGACTGTCCGAATAAACGAATCAAGGCGCTATACAGACCACAGTTCGCTCGGCAAGGACCCGTCCCAATCAATGCATCGTCCATGACTGCAACGCCATACACGACCATCAGTACACCCACGAGACATCCGAAAATACGCAAGGCGAGCATCTTCATTCCTTAATTCGCGTCAAAGATTCCGCCATTGGCATAAAGAGCTCCAACTACCGGGCGCGCACCTGGAGAGCGCCCTACCGCGCTTTCGGATCCACCTGCCAGCATTTCAGGCAATCTCCAGCCCAGGATTCAACGACGGAGCATTCACTCGCCGCAATATGGTTGCGCACTTCACCGCCCACTACGGGTCAGCATAGCCAACGGGGTCTTCCCAAGCGCCCAGCAAGCCACGGTTACCGGCCGTAACGTGCGCAAGGTGCCGATTCACATGAACCCTTGGTCGATGTTGGCCTTTAGCTCGGCGTTCAACAGCTCGGGCCTGAATCAAGATTCAATTCAAACTCCAGCTAGAGACAAGCCCCCTCACCGAATGACCCAAATCCAGACCAACGGAATCAACACGACGAGATAGGTAGAGAATGACAACCAGAATATCGAAAGAAGCATCCTTCGGGCACCAGAAGCCACCCAGAACACCTGCCGCCAGCCACAAAATGGATACTTCCGCATCAAGTGATCCCGCTCCAGAATCGCAGGCCTCCCAAGTGAGATCCACAGCTCCGGGGAATTTCTTTTTAACTCCCAAACAAGAATAAGCCTTGAAGCGATCGCGATCATTAGCATCACGGCTGCCAATACACAAAGCAATTCGAATATGGATTCTAAGGGCATTCGCAGCTACTCCATCTGACACCAGCACCCAAGAGACTGCTTTGCGCAATGACGTAACTCGCCGTGGCATTCCACCGCCTTTGGCCAACGATTCCCACTGACGAGACCGCACCAATTTTCATAGCTGAATGGGAGAGCCCCCGCCGAAGCTCGGCATCCGCCTCATAAAGTCTTGAGAAATGCCTTTCGTAGCAGTCTCTCGTTACCCGCTCCTGAGCGTTTGCATTGAGTGAGAAGATCCCACCTAGCATCCGGATCAAGTCAGGAAATCCGAAAGCCGTTGCAGTCCGGCACAGATGCGCAACCCGATCTTTCAATGAGGCGCCCGCGGTGGTCTCGCGTCGTTGCGGCTAGCGCGCATCCGGCCGTATCTAAACACAGAACAGCCACAACCACCTCCCTGTGGAAAAAAGCGAAAGAAAGCAACGCTGTAAGAGCGCGCGCAAGTCCAAGCATTAGCCTTCCGAAGGCCTGTACACAGCTTCCTTCTGACTCTACACAGGAGAAGCTTCCTGTGAAACCTTCGTGGCGCGTCCAGGCACGGAGTATCGGATTGTGGCAATTGACCTGCAATCCCCTCCCGCCTCATCGTGGCAAGCGAGTTCATCGCATCTGCCCATCGTTGGGGGTAGCACGACATAACAGCAGTTTGTGCCCCCCCAAGCAGCGCGCGAAGCGCGCCACAAGCGGACCACAGAAAGCGTACGCGCGACCCAAGGCAGTTGCGGCAGCAGCTCGCGCATCCACGCATTGCGTGGACCTACTCCAGCTGCAGGCGGGCATAACGGGCCAGTTCTCGTGCGCCGAGCAGCAGGCCGTCGACGACATCCGGGCTCAGCTGCTGGTGGGCACCGCCCTGTTCGCGGGCGGCTTCGGCGGCGTGCAGCACCTGCATGAGTGCATTCAAGCCGGCCACGGTGCGGCTGAGACCGGCCATGGTGGCCGCCTGGGCAGGGCTGAGGCCCTGCGCTTCCAGTCGCCGGCCGTCGGCGGCATCGCGGCCGTCCATGCGGGCAAGCAACGCAGGCAGCAGATCTTTCGGATCATCGAGCAGGGTTTCGATGCGCGCGGCGACGTCGGCCGGCAGCAGGTCAGCGGCTTCGCCGATCAGGGCGTGCAGTTGAGGGAACACGGGGCGTGCGGACATGGTGAATCTCCTCGCAGACGACGAGCCACCTGCGGATGCGAGGTGGCGGACGGTGCGGGTTGGCGTACCGGAGATCCGACATTCAGCAAAAATACTCCAGCGGATTCTGATGAATCCCCACGCACCGCCCGCCGAAGCAAGGCACGCGGTGCATTTTCAACGACTGGCCGAGGGGCCGTCGAAGAAAGCTGAATGTTGGTTTTTTTCAGGACGCCAATCCCGGCCAGGGCACCTGCCCCGGCCGCCCCATCTGGCCATCACGCAGCGCTGTGATCTGTAAGGAAATTCTCAAGCCGCTGTTGGGTGTACGAATGCGTGCATGCGGACACGCGCGCTACGTGGCAACGGTCACGGTGATGTCGTGTTGGGCTTCTGGCCCATCCTTCCTGCGAGGGGAATTCGGTGGCACAAGCGACAGAGGGCGCGACACGAACCCGCTGTAGAGCCGAGCCTATGCTCGGCTCCGGGAAGCCACGGCAGCCGAGCACAGGCTCGGCTCTACAAGTGGAGCACCCACCCCGGCAGGGGCCCTTACAACGGCTTCGGCGAGAACGTCAGCGTGGCGATCACGCCGCGCTCGCCGCCGGGGCGCACGCTGACCTGCCAGCCGTACAGATCGCACAGGCGGCTGACGATCGACAGGCCGATGCCACCGCCCTGCGAATGGCCGGCATGGGTGCCGCGATAGCCGCGCTGGAACAGCTTGGCGGCGTCTTCTTCGCTCAGGCCCGGGCCGCTGTCAGTCACCGACACTGAATTGCTGCCGACAAAGACGCGCACTTCGCCGTCCTGCGAGTACTTCACCGCGTTGCCGATCAGGTTGCCCAGCGCCACCGACAAGGCCGCCTCCGGCGCATCGATCACCAGGTTGCGCTCGCCTTCCAGCGCCAGCTCCAGCGGCTTGCCACCCAGCTGGGCGCGGTGGGCGTCCAGCAGCTGTTCGGCCACGCGCGCGACGTTGCTGGTGCCCTGCCCGCGCTCGTTGCGCGACAGCAGCAGCAGCGCGCCGATCAGGTCGCTGCACTGCTGTTCGGCGCGTTGGATGCGCTGTAGCCGCTGCAGCACCTTCTCATCCAGGCCGGGCCGGGTCAGCAGCAGCTCGGTGGCGCCACGGATCACCGCCAGCGGCGTGCGCAGTTCGTGGCTGACGTCGGCATTGAACTCGCGGTCGCGCTGCACCACTTCGGTCAGTCGCGACGAATAATCATCCAGCGCCTGCGCCAGCTGCCCCACTTCGTCGTCGGGGAACCGCGGCGCCAGCGGCTCGGGATCACTGGTGCCGCCGCGATAGGCACGCAGCCGCGCGGCCAGGTCCGAAACCGGCTTCATCACCTTCGATGCCGACCACCAGCCCAGCACCAGCGACAACAGGCTGAACACCAGCACCGACAGCACCAGCGCGCGGTTGAGCTGCTGCCCACCGCGCACGCTGTCGGTCATGTCGTAGGCCAGGAACGCCCAGGCGTCGGGCGTCTTGCGCACGGCCAGCTTGTAGGAATAGCGCTGGCCGCGCTCGTCCACGCCGCCCATGTTGTACAGGCCATCCTTGAACTCATACCAGTCCGGCTCTTCCTCGCGCAGCGCGTCAAACTTGTCAGGCTTGATCAGGCGCGCACGCATCTGCTGCACGGGCAGGTCGGGGTTGCGATCCGGGCTCTCGTAGAACCGCCGCACGTACTCGTTGATGTTGCGGTTCATCACGTCTTCCACCAGCTGGTTTTCCACGCGCATGCGGGCCCAGTTGGTGGCAAACGCGAACAGTGTCGTCAGGCAGAAGCCCAACAACACGAACGAGACGATGATGCGGCTGCGCAGGCGCCGGCGGTACGGCGAACGCCGGCGCTCCCCCTTGGTTGCCACGGAATCAGGCTTCCGGGGTGGCGATGCGGTATCCGATGCCATGGCGGGTCTGGATCAGCGGCACTTCAAACGGCTTGTCGACCACCGCACGCAGGCCGTGGATGTGGACACGCAGCGAATCCGAGTCGGGCAGCTCCTCGCCCCACACGCGGGTTTCCAGCTCCTGGCGGGTGACCACGGCCGGCGCGGCCTCCATCAGGGCCTGCAGGATCTTCAGCGCGGTCGGGTTGAGTTGCAGCAGCTTGCCCTGGCGGCGCACTTCCAGCGTGTCCAGGTTGTATTCCAGGTCGCCGGTTTCCAGCACGCGGGTCTGCACACCCTTGCCGCGGCGCGACAGCGCGTTCAAGCGCACTTCCACTTCCTGCAGCGCGAACGGCTTGATCAGGTAGTCATCGGCGCCGGAATCGAAACCGGCCAGCTTGTTGTCCAGCGAGTCGCGGGCGGTCAGCATCAGCACCGGGGTCTGCTTGCGCGCTTCGTTGCGCAGCTTGCGGCACACTTCGATGCCATCCATGCCCGGCAGGTTCAGGTCCAGAACGATGGCGTCGAACTCGTGGACCACGGCCAGGTGCAGGCCGGTCACGCCGTCGGCGGCGAAGTCCACGGTGTGGCCACGATCCTCAAGGTAGTCGCCAAGGTTGGCGGCGATGTCGCTGTTGTCTTCGATTACGAGAATGCGCACTGGGACCTCTGGTTCTTGAAGGGTCGTCGGGGGGCCAGGCCCACCCGCTCAGGATGCCCCTGCGTGGGTGGACGCGACGTCTACCTGCTGAACGATACAGGTTCCATTCTTAACATTTCGTACCGAAGCGCCGACACCGGCAAAAGCCCCCGCGTCAGCCGGTCAGCGGCTGATGCGCTGCTGGTCGGTCAACGCCCGGCGGCTGTCTTCCTGGGCCTTGCGACGCTGGGCCACGGTCAGGCAGACGCTGGTCGGCATGTTGCTGCCGGTAAGGCGCTCGCGGCGGCAGATCATGCGGCTGTCGGCCTGGGCGCGGGTCATGATGGTGTTGACGATCTCCTGCTCGTTGAACAGGTCGTTGCGCTCCTGCGGGGCCAGCTCATCCACCTTCTCCCGGCCATTCATCTTGATCCGGATCCGGTTCAGAGCCTGCTGCACGCGACTCTTGTCCTCCAGCCCGATCTCGCTGTAGTCCTCGCTGCCCATGGCCGTTTCAACGCGGCGGATCTGCTCGGACACCGGGGTGAAGGCATCCATCTGCACGGTGTCCTTCTGCGCCTTGGCCTGCACGGTGGCTACCAGGCCGAGCGACAGCATCAGGGCAAGTGTCGTGTTGCGGTACATGACGAGCTCCATGTTCGTCCATGAATAGGGTCTCGACTTTACGATTCCGCCGATGCGCCCACAAGGGACGCACGGCAGGGTGACCGATGGCGGCATGCGACCGGTCCGGCAGCGATCAGGGCTTGTAGTTGTTGAAGCGCTGGTTGTCGTTGAGCGCCTTGCGGCTGTCTTCCTGCGCCTTGCGGCGCTGGGCCACGGTCAGGCAGACACTCTGCGGCATGTTGCTGCCGGTGGTGCGTTCACGACGGCAGACCATGCGGCTGTCGGCGTGGGCGCGGGTCATGATCGTGTTGATCACTTCCTGGTCGTTGAAGATCTCGGTGCGGTCCTGCGGACTGACCTGCTCCACGCGTTCGTGGTCGCCCATCTTGATCTTGATGCGGCCCAGCGCCTGCTGCACGCGGCTTTTGTCTTCCAGCCCGATCTCGCTGTAGTCCTCGCTGTTGATCGCCGTCTCAACGTTGCGGATCTGTTCGGCCACCGGCGCGTTGGCGTCGAACTTCACCTGCCCTTTCTCGGGCTTGGCGTTGGCGGTGGTGGCCAGGGCCAGGCCCAGCATCAGGGCGAAGGGGGTCATGCGCTGCATCGTTACCTCCAGGTTCTTCCATGAGTGGAACATCGATCCTGCGGTGCCACCGATGCGCCGTCACAGCACGCTCGATGGGCCGAAGGGCGGTGCGGTCAACGCCCGGCGGGCGGTGGGCTGAGCGTGTTGTAGCTGCGCTGGTCGTTGATCAGCGCCTTGCCTTTCTCTTCGATCCGGCGCCGTTCGGCCACGGTCAGGCAGCGGCTCTTGGGCATGTTGCTGCCGGTGGTGCGTTCGTACCTGCAGATCTGGCGACTGTCTTCATGGCCACGCGCCAACACGGTGTTGATGCGTTCCTGCTCGTTGAAGACCTCGGCCTGCAACTGCGGCGGCAGCTCCTGCACGGTCTGGCGTTCGCCCATGTGCTGGCGGATACGCGACAGCGACTGCTGCACCTGGCCGCGATCCTCGGCGGACAGTTCGGCATAGTCGGGGGCGGCCAGGGCGGTCTCCACCTGGCGCATCTGCTCGGCGACCGAGCCCTGCCGGTCCATCTGTACAGCCACTTTCTCCGGCTTGGCGGCAACAGCGCCAGACAGGCCCAGCAGCAACGCGATCATCATGATGCGGTACATCGCCAACCTCCCGATCCATCCCGGAACGAAGGGCCAACTCTACGACCGTCACGCGGCCTCCACAAGAGACCTTGGGCATGGGGCCGACAGGCATAAAAAAGGCCCAGACGGTGCACCCGCCTGGGCCTGAAGTCGTATCCCGATACCGATCCTGCTGAGAGGCAGAGCTGCGGTTCGCTGAAGCCTACGCCCGATCCGATTAAAGCCTCGTTAAAGGCCCGGATCATTTGCCGGTGAGAATCATAACCCCATGGATAATCAGGTTTTTTTGATCTTCTCTACGTGCTCGATGATGCGTGTCGCCACGTCGACCCCGCAGGCCGCTTCGATGCCTTCCAGCCCGGGCGTGGAGTTGACCTCCAGCACCAGCGGGCCGCGCGCGGAACGGATCAGGTCCACGCCGCAGACCGACAGGCCCAGCGCCTTGGCCGAACGCGCCGCCACCTGCTGCTCGGCACGGCTGGCCTTGGCCGCCACGGCGGTACCCCCGGCGTGCAGGTTGGAGCGGAAGTCGCCCTCCGGTGCCTGCCGCTGCATCGACGCCACCACCTGGTCGCCCACCACGAAGCAGCGCAGGTCGGCCCCCTTGGCCTCGCCGATGAATTCCTGCATCAGGAAGTTGGCGTACAGGCCGCGCAGCGCTTCGACGATGCCGCGCGAGGCACTGGCCTTCTCGGTCAGGATCACGCCGCGCCCCTGGGTGCCTTCATTGAGCTTCACCACGTGCGGCGGCGGGCCCAGCATGGACAGCAGGTCGACGGTGTCGTCGGGGTTGTCGCCGAACACGGTGACCGGCATGTCGATGCCCTTGGCCGCCAGCAGCTGGTGCGCGCGCAGCTTGTCGCGCGAACGCAGGATGGCGTCGGACGGATTGGGCGTGCGCGCGCCCATCAGCTCGAACTGGCGCAGCACCGCGGTGCCGTAGCGGGTGATCGAGGCACCGATGCGCGGAATGACCATGTCCACGCCGGTCATTGGCCGGCCCTTGTAGTGCATGGAAAAGCCATCGGCGGCGATGCGCATGTAGCAGCGCAACGGGTCCAGGATGCGCACGGTGTGGCCGCGCGCGCGCGCCGCCTCGACCAGCCGACGGGTGGAATACAGGGAGCTGTTGCGGGACAGGATGGCGAGCTTCATCGCGGTGGGATCGGTCGGCAGGCGCGAAGCATAGCGCGGGCGTGTGGCGGGTGGATGATGCCTGGCCCGTGCCGCCTGCGCCGGTAGTGGCCGGCTCCTGCGGCGACGATTCCGGCGAAAGAGTAACCGTCGCCGGATACACCACAGGCCCGCATCACCATGCGGGCTGGGTCCGCTTCAGAACCCGCGCGCGGATTCACCCAGCGCTGCGATGCAGGCCATCTGCGTGACCGATCCGGCCGAGGTCCCCTCATAGATCTGCCACAGAAGCTGCGCGGCCTTCGGCCCACCGGCGCGACCCAGTGCGCGCACTGCCGCCAGCTGGCGGGAGGTGCCGGCACCGGAGTTCCTGTAGATCTCATGAAGGCTGCCGACGACGTCGTCCTTCGTTTCCATGCGCTGCTTCCGTGTAGGAAATACGGCAACGCTAACCGGGCGCGTATGGCCGTGAATATGAAACTAATCAGAAATGAAGAAGGCCGCTGATGAGCGGCCTTCTGTCTACGCGCGTGGCGCGATTGGAGCGGGCGATGGGAATCGAACCCACGTCAGTAGCTTGGGAAGCTACAGCTCTACCATTGAGCTACGCCCGCAGTGCGCGGTGAAAGTCTATGCGGTTGGGCCAGTGTTGCGCAATGGCAGCATGCCGCAATGGGGTCAGAGCCGTTTCCTGGCGGAAACGGATCCGACCCCCGACCCCGGCGGTTGCTGCTTAGAACGTGCCGCTGAAGTTGGCGAACAGGGTGGCGTCCTGCGCGCGCTTCTGGCCGGTCGACGCGCTCAGGCCGAAGTTGCTCTGCAGTCCAAACAGCTCGGTGCGGGCGCCCAGCACGACGGTGGCGTAGTTCTTGTCGAACTTCAGGCCGGGCACGCGGTAGTTGCCCAGTTCCGGCAGGGTCTGCAGCCAGGCGCTGGCCTGCTTGGTGTCCTCGAACTCGTGATCGTAGGTCACCTGCGCGTACGGCTTGACGGCGCCGCCATCGAAGCGGGCCTGCCAGCCGAGGCGGCCGACGGTCGAATCGACGTTCTGGCGGTCATAGCCCAGTGCGGTGGCCAGGGTGCCGGCCGCGGCGCTTTCGGTGTAGCCGTCGATCTTCACCTTCTGCCAGATCACCGAGGCGATCGGGCCGTGGCGGAAGCCGCCTTCGGTGCCGAACTCGTAACCGGCGTTCAGGGCCGCGGTCAGGTTGCTGCCGTCCGGCGAACCACCATGCTCACGGGTGGCCGGGCCCAGCTGGACCTTGCGGTTCACGTCATAGGACAGCCAGGTGTAGCTGACCTGGCCGTTCACCCAGATGCGATCGCCGTACCAGCCGGCGAACAGACCTGCGGTGGTGTCCTTCTGGGTGAAGTCGCCACGGCTGTTGCCGAAGTCGGCGCTGAGGCGGCCGAAGCCGGCGAAACCGCCGAACACCATGCCGTCGCGGGCCCAGTCGATACCGAACAGGCCGGCCGGGGCCAGGCCGTCGTACAGGTCGGCGTGGTCGTAGCGCTGCAGGTCGCCACGCACGCCCCCCCACCAGGACAGGCCGTCAGCCGGCCGACCACCGAGGTGCATGCTGACCTGGTCGGCACGCGAGCGGCCGATGGTCTGTGCCGAGTGGCTCAGCACCTGCTGCAGGCGCGGGCCTTCCAGCACCGAGACCGCGTACTGGCCCAGCAGCTGATGACCGGCAGTGGTCGGGTGCACGCCATCGGCAAACAGGTAGGTGTTGGCCGCATCCGGGCTGACGTAGCTGGTCGGGTTGCAGGTCAGGATGCTCTGCGTCGAGTTGGCCGGATCGATCTTGCAGGCGGTGCTGGTGACGTTGGTGAAGCCGTACATGCCCGGGTTGGCGGTCACTTCACGCAGGATGCTGAAGGTGTCGAGCGGAATGAACTCGATGCCCGCCTGCTTCAGACCACCGTACAGGGCCTTGTTGTAACCGGCCGACAGTGCAGTGGCGGCGGCGGCGTTGGGGCCACGGAACCGCGGAGTGATGCCCACGTCCGGCAGATTCGGCACGAGCACGTACTGGGCACCGGCCTGCTTCAGGGCGCCCACCAGCGCGATCTGGTCGGTGACCGCGGCGCCGATGATGCCCTGCACCTGGGCCTGCGAGGCACCACCGGCCGCTGCGCGCGTGGCCGCGAACAGATCATTGGCACCGCCCCATACGGTGTACAGGGCATTGGCGTCAGTCTTGCCACCATTCGCAGCAAGGTAACGGGTCGCCTGCGACTTCAGCGACGGAATGGCTCCGAGGCCACCCGCTTCGTCGGCCGATACACGGGCGCCGCCGACGGCGTAGTTGTCACCGTTCTGGCCATTGCCGTTGGGCGTGCCGTTGAGGCCGTAGTAGTTGGCGACCTGCTGCGCCCACACCCAACCCGGGTTGGTGGTGAACTGGCCGGTCACCGGACGCACATCGGCCGGCAGCAGCGGGCGGAAATAGCCAGCGTCGGTCAGGCTGTCACCGAAGAACACGGCCTTGGAATAGGGGGATTCGCCTGCCATGGCCGGAAGCGCGGCCAGCGCGATCGCGGCCGCCATCAGGGAGCGGATCGGGCGTTTGCTGAGCAGCATGTAAAAAACTCCTGTGGGGATATCGTTGAGGACCCGGCGGACGTACGCCGGCGCACGGTGAATGGTTCCACTGCGCCGCGTTTTGCTCACGCTGCGCCGCCGCATGGATTGTCGCCTGAGGGCGCTGGACCATGCTGTGCCGGGGCTGGCGATCAACGAAATTTGCAAGGGTTCCGATCCGCGCAGGCCATCGGCGACAATGCGGCGATGAACATCCAGCTCAACGGCGAACCCCGTACCCTGCCCGCTTCGGCGACCCTCCACGACCTGCTGCAGGCCGAGCAGCTGCTGCAGCGCCGGGTGGCGGTGGAGGTCAACGGCGAGATCGTCAGCCGCAGCCGCCATGGCGAGCACGTCCTGGCCGAAGGCGACGTGGTGGAGATCGTGCACGCGCTGGGCGGGGGCTGAGGCCTGCGCGGGTGTTCAGGGGTCAGATCCCTTTGCCGATGGCAAAGGGATCTGACCCCACGCTCGACCCCGCCCTCTGCGTGACCCCATCTTCAGGCGGATAAGCGATAATCGCGCCATGAACGTTCATGTCTCCCCCGATTCGCTGGTGATCGCCGGCAAGACCTATGGCTCGCGGCTGCTGACCGGCACCGGCAAGTTCAAGGACCTGGAAGAAACCCGCCTGGCCACCGAGGCCGCTGGCGCCCAGATCGTCACCGTGGCCATCCGCCGCACCAACATCGGGCAGAACCCGGGCGAGCCGAACCTGCTGGACGTCCTGCCGCCGGAGCGCTTCACCATCCTGCCCAACACCGCCGGCTGCTACACCGCCGAGGACGCCGTGCGTACCTGCCGGCTGGCCCGTGAGCTGCTGGACGGCCACAACCTGACCAAGCTGGAAGTGCTGGGCGACCAGAAGACCCTTTACCCGGACGTGATGCAGACCCTCAAGGCCGCCGAGCAGCTGGTCAAGGACGGTTTCGAGGTGATGGTCTATACCTCCGACGACCCGATCCTGGCCAAGCGCCTGGAAGAGATCGGCTGCGCTGCGGTGATGCCGCTGGCCGCGCCGATCGGTTCGGGCCTGGGCATCCAGAACAAGTACAACCTGCTGCAGATCATCGAAGACGCCAAGGTGCCGATCATCGTCGACGCCGGCGTCGGTACCGCTTCGGATGCGGCGATCGCGATGGAGCTGGGCTGCGACGGCGTGCTGATGAACACCGCCATTGCCGGTGCGCGCAGCCCGGTGCTGATGGCCAGTGCGATGCGCAAGGCGGTCGAGGCCGGCCGCGAGGCCTTCCTTGCCGGGCGCATCCCGCGCAAGCGCTACGCCAGCGCCTCCTCGCCGGTGGATGGGCTGATCGGCTGATGACCAATCCTTTTGACAGCGCCGGTTCCAAGGCCCCGCCCAAGCCCTTCACCGTGAGCGAGGGCCGCCGCGAGGTGCGCAGCTTCGTGTTGCGCCAGGGCCGCTTCACCCCTGCCCAGCAGCGCGCGTTCGACGAACGCTGGCCGCGCTTCGGCCTCGACTACACCGGCCAACCGCGTGACCTGGACGCCACCTTCGGCCGCCCGGCACACAAGGTGCTGGAAATCGGCTTCGGCAACGGTGCCGCGCTGCGCTTCGCCGCCCAGCACGACCCGTCGCGCGACTACATCGGCATCGAGGTGCACGCCCCGGGCGTGGGCCGTCTGCTGAACGCGCTGGCCGAGGACAATGCCGACCACGTGCGCCTGTACCACCACGATGCGGTGGAAGTGCTGCAGAACGAGATCGCCGACGGCGCGCTCGATGAAGTGCGCATCTACTTCCCGGACCCGTGGCACAAGAAGCGCCACAACAAGCGCCGCCTGCTGCAGCCGGCGTTCGCCGAACTGCTGGTGCGCAAGCTGCGCCCGGGTGGCCGCCTGCACTGCGCGACCGACTGGGAAGACTACGCCGAGCAGATGTGGGATGTGCTCGATGCCACCGCCGGCCTGGTCAACCGTGCCGGCCCGCGTGGCAGCGTGCCGCGCCCGGACTGGCGCCCGCAGACCCACTTCGAGACCCGCGGCCAGAAGCTCGGCCATGGCGTCTGGGACCTGCTGTACGACCGCACCTGACGATCGCCTGAGGACGCCGCGCCCCACATGGATACCGCGCTGACGCTGACCAACGACATGAAGCTCGTGCTCGGGCTGGTCGGCTTCACGATGGCGATGTTCCTGTTCGAGCGCATCCGCGCCGACGTGGTCGCGCTGGTGGTGCTGGTGGTGCTCGGTGTCACCGGACTGATCGCGCCGGAGGAAATCTTCGGCGGTTTCTCCGGTAACGCGGTGATGAGCATCATCGCCACCACCATCCTCGGTGCGGGTCTGGACCGCACCGGGGCGCTGAACCGGCTGGCCGCCTGGCTGCTGCGGCGCGGCCACGGTGTCGAGCAGCGGCTGCTGATGATGACCACGGCCATCGCCGGCCTGAACTCATCCTTCATGCAGAACCCGTCGGTGATGGCGTTGTACCTGCCGGTCGCCTCGCGACTGGCAGCGCGCACCGGGCTGACGATGCAGCGCCTGCTGCTGCCGATCTCGGCGGCGATCGTGATGGGCGGCGCGCTGACCATGGTCGGCAATTCGCCGCTGATCCTGCTGAACGATCTGCTGGCCTCGGCCAACAACAACCTGCCCTCCGGCCTGGCCACCATCGAGCCGCTGCGCATGTTCGCGCCGCTGCCGATCGGCGTGGCACTGCTGGTCGCCTCGCTGCTGTACTTCCGCTACTACGGCGACCGCAAGCTGATCGAGGAAGAAAACCTGGTCAACGACGGGGTCACCCCGGCGCGAACCGAGAGCTACTTTGCCAAGACCTACGGCATCGAAGGCGATGTGTTCGAGCTGGTGGTCAGCACCGAAAGCCCGCTGGTCGGCATGACCCTGGGCGAGGCCGAGACCCTGCACGATGCGCCACTGCTGCTGGCCCTGAAGACCGGCAATGACACCCGCCTGGCGCCGCCGGCGGAGATGCGCATCTGGGTCGGCAGCGTGCTCGGTGCGATGGGCCCGCGCCAGCAGATCAGCGACTTCGCGCAGAACCAGTTCCTGCGCATGTCCTCGCGCCTGAAGCACCTGGGCGACCTGTTCAACCCCAGCCGCGCCGGCATTTCCGAGGCGGTGGTGCCGCCGACCTCGAACGTGATCGGCAAGAGTGCGGCCGACCTGCGCCTGCGCAAGGAGCGCGGCATCAGCCTGCTGGCGATCAACCGCGACAAGCAGGTGATCCGCGAGGACGTGCGTGACGTGCAGCTGCGCGCCGGTGACATGCTGGTGTTCCACAGCATCTGGACCGACCTGGCGCAGGCTGCCAAGAGCCGCGACTTCGTGGTGGTGACCGACTACCCGACCGGCGAGCAGCGCCCGCACAAGTTCAAGATCGCGATGGCGATCTTCGCGTTGACCATCCTGATCGCGCTGACCAGCAAGCTGCCGGTGGCGCTGACGCTGATGACCGGCGTGGCCGGCATGCTGCTGACCGGCGTGCTGCGCATGGACGAGGCCTATGCCTCGATCAACTGGAAGACGGTGTTCATGATGGCCGGGCTGATTCCGCTCGGCTGGGCGATGGACTCCAGCGGTGCGGCCGCGTGGGTGGCCGGCCATACCATCGACAAGCTGCCGACCGGCATTCCGGTGTGGGTGCTGGAGGTGGCGCTGGCGCTGCTGACCACGGCGTTCTCGCTGGTGATCAGCCATGTGGGCGCGACCATCGTGATGGTCCCCATTGCGGTGAACCTGGCACTGGCGGCGGGTGGCAACCCGACCGCGTTCGCGCTGATCGTGGCGCTGTCGGCGTCCAACAACCTGATGACGGCCTCCAACCCGGTGATCTCGATGATCACCGGCCCGGCCAACTACACCCCGCGCGAGATGTGGCGGGTCGGCGGCCCGTTGTCGCTGATCTACACCTGCGTGGTGGTGCTGATGATCAACCTGATGTTCTGAGAGTTGGGGTTTGTTGGCAGGGCTGCGCCCTGCACCCGCCGAATCAACGTCAACGTCAAAGGCTGGCATTCGGTGGCATGGCAGGTTGCCGCGATCTGTCAGAACGGCGTCGTGCATCGCTTTGGTAGGTGTCGACCTTGGTCGACACGGCTTTTGTAGCGTCGAGCCATGCTCGACTGCTCCTGGCGTGATGGGGTCAGAGCCGTTTTCCTCCGGAAAACGGATCCGCCCTCTAGCCGGCCTCAAGCCAGGTAGACCTGCCCGTCGCGCACGCCCACCGGCACCGCGCGCAGGCGGTCGCCCTTGCACGGGCCGGCGATGCAGTCGCCACTGTCCAGCGCGAACGACGCGCCATGCGCGGCGCACACCAGGTGGCCCTCGCGGCTCTTCAGGAACTGCCCCGGCGCCCAGTCCAGGCGGCGGCCGGCATGCGGGCAGATGTTCAGGAATGCGCGCACCTGCGCGCCGTCGCGGTACAGCACCAGCGATTCGGCGTCTCCATCGACCACCGCTTCGACCTCGGCAAACGCGCCATCGGCAATGGCATCCAGGGCGATCAGGGCAGCAGCGGCAGTCATGGCGAAGGCTCGTACGGTAAACCCGCATTGTCGCATGCCCACTCAGCTGACTGGCTGCGACATGAACACAAGTCATTGATCCGTAATAAGCACAGGCTATATTTAACGAGTTTTTCACTCAATGACAGTGGCGCGTCCCGATACTCTGGTTTCGCTGATCCCAGCCTATCGAGCCGCCATGTTCAATCGCGCATCCGCCTTCAACCAGTTCCGCACCCTGTTCGCGCCGCGCAAGCCGCGCCACCCGCTGGTGCGCGTTGCCGTGGGCCTGCTTGGCCTGGCGATCCTGGCCGCGATGGTGTTCATCGGTGTGTTCGTCGGTGCGGCGATGATCCTGGTCGGCCTGGCGTGGAAGCTGCTGGCCTCGCGCAAGCCGGGTGTTGCCCGCCCGGTCGACCCGACCGTCGTCGAAGGCGAGTACCGCGTGGTACGCAAGCCGGTGTTGCCGGCCTCGCGCTGATCCACCTCCTCCGCGCCCGCTGACGGCGGGCGCCATGCGTTCTAGACTGCGGGCACGCCCTTCCTGGATGCCCGCATGTCCGATGTCTCCGATGTGATCCCTGCCGTAGCCCTGCCGCGTGTGCCGGTAGCCGGTGGTGGCAGTTTCCCCGTGCACCGCATCTACTGCGTCGGCCGCAACTTTGCCGACCACGCCCGCGAAATGGGTGCGGCAGTGCCGGCGGCCGATGACCGTGGCCGCCCGATGTTCTTCAGCAAGCCGGCCGATGCGATCGTGGTCGGCCACGACGATGCAATCCCCTACCCGCCAGCGACCGCCAACCTGCACCACGAAGTGGAGCTGGTGGTGGCGATCGGCCGCGATGCGCCCGCCGGCGAGCTGGCCGTGGCCGACGCCGACGCACTGGTCTACGGCTATGCCGTCGGCCTGGACCTGACCCGCCGCGACCTGCAGGCCGCGGCCAAGGACAAGGGCCACCCGTGGGACGCGGCCAAGGGCTTCGACGCCTCCGCGCCGATCAGCGAAATCGTCCACGCCGAGGAAGTCGGCGACCTGGCCGCGCTGAACCTGTCGCTGGAGGTCAACGGCGAGGTGCGTCAGCAGGCTCTGCTCGACCAGATGATCTGGAACGTGCCGGAGATCCTGCATGAGCTGTCCAAGCTGTGGCAGCTGCGTGCCGGCGACCTGGTGTTCATGGGCACGCCGTCCGGGGTGGCCGCGCTCAAGCCCGGCGACCGCTTCAGCGCGCGCCTGGAAAACGTGGCCGAGCGCCACGGCGTGATCGCCGGCTGACATCACCTGCGCTACCCTGCGCGCTGTCCACTTCCCCACCGGAGAAAAACAACAATGGGAATGCTCACCGAGTTCAAGGAATTCGCGATGCGCGGCAACGTCATCGACCTCGCCGTCGGCGTGGTGATCGGCGCGGCCTTCGGCAAGATCGTGACCGCACTGGTCGAGAAGATCATCATGCCACCGCTGGGCTACCTGATCGGCCGCGTGGACTTCTCCAGCCTGGCCTGGACGCTGTCGCCAGCCCGGCTCGGACCGGATGGCAAGGAGATCCCGGCGGTGGTGGTTGGCTACGGCGACTTCATCAACACCGTCATCCAGTTCGTGATCGTGGCTTTCGCGATCTTCATCGTGGTCAAGGCGATCAACCGCCTGTCGCGCAAGAAGGAAGCGGCACCGGCGGCGCCGGCCGAAGAAGTGGTGCTGCTGCGCGAGATCCGCGACAGCCTGAAGAAGTAAGGGTACCGGGCGCCTATGGGCGCCCCTCCCACCTGTAGAGCCGAGCCCACGCTCGGCTGATCTGCAAAAGGCAGCCGAGCATGGGCTCGGCTCTACAGAAGCAGGCGAAAGCCCCGCTCCGGCGGGGCTTTCGCTTTGCTGCATCTGGCGGAAAACAGCATCCGCGCCAGCCATGACCTCCCGCCCATGCGCCGGGCTGAACGACTGTTAAGCTCCAAGGCTTAGGTCCCTTCCCGGAGTTGTCCATGCGTCGCCGCGTCCTTGCCATCGCATCCTCCCTCGCCCTGTTGGCCGCCCCGGCCTTCGCGGCACCGCGCACCACCACCCTGCCCCCCGCCTCGCTGGCGACCGCCGCGCAGCTGCGCGACCAGGCGCTGGCCGATGACACCGGCTGGAAGGTGGTCGAGTCGCTCACCACCGAGATTGGTCCGCGCATCGCCGGCAGCGAAGCCGATGCCCGCGCCGTTGCCTGGGCCGAAGCCAAGTTCAAGGCCCTGGGCTTCGACAAGGTCTGGAAGGAGCCGGTGACGTTCCCGAAATGGGAGCGCCGCAGCGAACACGCCGCAGTGACCGGCAGGAACCCGCAGCCGCTGCAGATCACCGCACTGGGCGGCAGCCCGGGTGGCACCGTGGAAGCCGAGGTGGTGCGCTTCGCCGATCTGGCCGCGCTGCAGGCCGCACCGGCAGGTTCGCTGAAGGGCAAGATTGCCTTCGTCGATTACCAGATGCTGCCCTTCCGCGATGGCCGCGATTACGGCCGCGGCGGTGCGATCCGCAGCAAGGGTCCATCCGAAGCCATCCGCAAGGGCGCGGTCGGCTTCCTGATGCGCTCGGCCGGTACCGACTCGCACCGCGTGCCGCACACCGGCATCACCCGTTTCGATGACGGCCTGACCCCGGTGCCATCGGCCGCGCTGTCGGTGCCCGATGCCGACCAGCTGGCCCGCCTGCTGGCGCGTGGCAGCACCACGGTGAAGGTGGCACTGGATTGCGGCTGGGACGGCACCGCCACCTCGTACAACGTGATCGGCGAGATCACCGGCCGCAGCCTGCCGAAGGAAGTGGTGGTGATCGGTGGTCACCTGGATTCGTGGGACCTGGGCACCGGCGCCGTGGATGACGGCGCGGGCGTGGGCATCACGATGGCCGCCGGCCACCTGATCGGCCAGCTCAAGCAGGCACCGAAGCGCACCATCCGCGTGATCGCCTTCGCCAACGAGGAACAGGGCCTCTACGGCGGCAAGGCCTATGCCGAAGCGCACGCGAAGGACGTGGCCCTGCACCAGCTGGCCGCCGAGAGTGACTTCGGCGCAGGCCGCATCTACGCCTTCAATACTGGTTCACCGAATCCGGAAGGCTCGCGTGAAGCGACGAAGCAGATTGCCGAAGTAATGAAGCCGCTGGGCATCGAGTACCAGGCCGACAAGGGTGGCCCGGGCCCGGACGTCGGCCCGCTGGCCGCCAAGGGCGGTGCGTGGGCGTGGCTGGCGCAGGACGGCTCGGACTACTTCCACCTGCACCACACCGCCGACGACACGCTGGACAAGATCGACCCGAAGGCACTGGCGCAGAACGTGGCCGCGTATACCGTGTTCGCGTACCTGGCGGCGGAAGCCGACGGCAGCTTTGGCAGCGAGGCCAAGGCGACCACGCCGCCGAACGAGTGATGCGGTGACACAGGGGGTCAGAGCCCTCGCCCTTGGCGAGGGATCTGACCCCTGATCGTATTAGCTCTCCCAGACCCGGGTGTTGCTTACCCCGATCGTCTGCGGCTTGAACAGCGGATCACGCTGCTTGCGCTTCTGCGCCTCGTAATCGCGCAGTGCGGCCAGGGCAGGCCTTTGCAACAGCAGGATGGCGATGATGTTCAGCCAGCTCATCAGGCCGACGCCGATGTCGCCCAGCGACCAGGCCACCGTTGCACTGTTCACCGCCGAGTAGCCGGTTGCCGCCAGGAACAGCAGCTGGAAGCCGCCCATCACCCAGGGCGTCGGCCGATCACGGCACAGATAGCTGACGTTGGTCTCGGCCATGTAATACAGCGCCAGGATGGTGGTGAACGCAAACGGCAGGATCGCCAGCGCCACGAACGAACGGCCGAAGCCCGGCAGCGTCGATTCCACCGCGTGCTGCACGAAGCGTGGGCCGGCTTCGACACCCGGCAGATTGCCCAGCAGCAGGCGCGCCTCATCCGGAATACCGTTCACCGCCGGATCGTAGACGTTGTACAGGCCGGTGGACAGGATCAGGAAGGCGGTCGCACTGCACACCACCATTGTGTCGATGTAGACCGAGAACGACTGCACCAGGCCCTGCTTGACCGGATGCGAGACTTCCGCGGCGGCGGCCGGATGCGCACCACTGCCCATGCCGGCCTCGTTGGACAGCACGCCACGGCGCACGCCCCACTGGATGGCGGTGCCGATCATCGCGCCGAACGCCGCATCCACGCCGAATGCACTGCGCAGCACCAGCATGATCACCTCCGGCACCCTGTCCGCGTTGAGCACCATCACCAGCGCCGCGACCAGCAGGTAGGCCATGGCCATCAGCGGCACCACCCATTCGGCCACGCGCGCAATGCGCCGCACACCGCCGATGAGGATGGCACCCAGCACCACCAGCAGAACCGCCGTGGTGGTCATCACCGGCACGTCCCAGGCTTCGTTCACCGCACTAGTGATCGCATTGGACTGCGTGCCGGCCAGCATCGCGCCCGCCAGCACTGTCACCAATGCGAACAGCACTGCATACCAACGTTGGCCGAGGCCTTTTTCGATGTAGTACGCCGGGCCACCCCGGTATTGTCCCTTGCCGTCGCGCTCCTTGTAGATCTGCGCGAGCGTGGACTCGATGAAGGCGCTCGAGGCGCCGAGGAAGGCGACGATCCACATCCAGAAGATCGCGCCGGGCCCGCCGAAGGCGATGGCCATGGCGACGCCGGCGATGTTGCCCACGCCCACGCGGCTGGACAGCGAAAGGGACAACGCCTGGAACGGCGACACGCCGGCATCGGAGCGCTCATGGCTGAACATCAGGCGCAGCATGTCCGGCAATGCACGCAGCTGGATGAAGCGCGTGCGGACGCTGAAGTACAGGCCGGTGAGCAGGCACAGCACCACCAGGTAGGGGCTCCAGACGACGCCAAGGATCGCGTTGACGATGGATTCGATGTTCATCGGCGGTCCCTCAGAAGAACATGCCCAGGGCGACCTGGGGGCTGATGATGCGGCCGGTGTTGCGGCCAGCCACGCTGAACTCGACGCCGGCGATCAGGCCCAGTGACGGGCTGAAGTGGTACTCCACGGCCGGCGCCAGGGTGACGCTGCGGCTGGCCGGGCGATGCTCGTCGATGCGTTCGAAACCACCGCTGGCGTTGCGCGCGAAACCCCTCAGGCGCTGGCCGGTCTCGCGGCTGGCGGCCACTTCCATCACGCCCACCCAGCGCGGATTGAAGCTGTACTCGGCGCCGACCGACAGGCCCAGCACCGACCCCCGGGAGATGTGCCCCTGGAAGCTGTCGTCGGTGCCGTAGACGCTGGCCCCGGAGATCGCCGTCCGCGACGGCGCAGGCCCGGCGCTGAGCTGGGCACGCCAGCGCAGCGGGCGGTCGTTACCCAGCCAGACCACCTGCTGCACGCCCAATGCGGCAGTGGTGCGCTGCACACCGTCGCCCTGCGCATCGAGCGGATTGCCGGTGATGCGGTCATGGCTGCCGGTGCTGAAGCGCTGCACCAGCGCGACCGAGATGGCCGGACGCGTGCCATCGGCATTGGGCGCCTGCAACAGGTACTGCAGGCGCGCGGTGGTGTCACCGGCACGGAAACCACTGCTGCGCGCGCCGCCCTGTTCAGCACGCGATGCACTGAGATTGACCTGCCCCATCACCCGGTCGCTGAAGCCGTAGATGATCGGCACCACGGTTGCCCATGCGCCGCTGCGTTGCCCACTGCGGCGGCGATGGCCGCCATCGTCGTAATGATCGCGGCTGTCGAGCCGCACCAGATAGGGTTCGATGTACCAGTTGCCCTGCGGCAGGCCAGCCGGGTTGGGGGTGATCAGCGGCCCGGTGAAGTTGACGCCGTCCAGGCTGCGTTCGCTGGCTGCGGCACGGCCGTTGGCAAGGACGCTGGTCAGGACCAGCAATGCGATGAGGATACAGCGTGGGTGATGCATGGCAGCCTCTTCTGGACAACGTGGGATGGAGTTCCACCCTGCGTTGCCGGAAGCGGCTGACCAATAAGGAAACTTTCAAAACATCATGCGCGCTTGACGCAATTACGGACCCTGGAAGGGGTCAGAGCCCTCGCCTGCGGCGAGGGATCCGACCCGGGATACCGGATCAGCCGCGGCGGCTCGCCCACTGCGCCAGCAGTACCGCCGTGGCCGAGGCCACGTTCAGGCTCTCCACCGCGCCGCTGCCGGGAATCGAGACCTGCTGGTCGCACGCTCCCGCCAGGCTGCGGTCCATGCCCTCGCCTTCGGCGCCCATCACATACACCAGGCGGGCCGGCAGCGAGGTGCGGAACACGTCGTCACCGCCCTCCACCAGGGTCGCCGCCAGGCCGAAGCCGGCCGCACGCAGCTGCGTCATCGCCTGGGCGGTCTCCGGCAGCTGCACCAGCGGCACCGCTTCTGCACCGCCCTCGGCCACGCGCGCGGCGGCACCGGACAGCGCCAGCGTGCTGCCGGCCGGCAGCAGCAGCGCCTTGGCGCCGAAGTGTGCGGCCGAGCGCAGGATCGCACCGAGGTTGTGCGGGTTGCCCACGCCATCAAGCCACAGCGCCAGCGCCGGGCCGTCGCCGACCTGCTCCAGCCACTGCGCCAGCGGCAGCGCCGGTGCGCGCAGCACATCGGCCACCACGCCTTCGTGGTGGGTGGTGCCGGCAAGCTTGTTCAGATCGCCGTCTTCAACCACGCGATACCCCACGCGGTTGGCCACGCACCACTTCAGCAGCGGCTGGAGGCGCGGAATGCGCGCCTCCAGCAGGTACAGCTTGCGCAGCGCCTGTGGCCGCGCTTCGAACGCGGCCAGCACGGCATTCAGGCCGTACAGGCGCAGCTCGTCGCTGCCACCGCGCCCACCACCGCCCGTGGCCGGCACCTCCGGGCGCGGCAACGGCGTTGCGCGCGGCGGACGGGCGGACGGGCGGCGGTTGTTCCAGGGGTTGTTCACTTACACACTCTCCTGCTTGCGCTGGCGCCAGAAATCGGCGTTCTTGATGCCCAGGGCATCAGGGTCGAACACCGGATCCAGGCCCAGCTTCTTCTGTCGTTCGTAGTCACGCAGGGCCAGCATCGCCGGCTTCTGGATGATGAGGATGGCAATGATGTTCAGCCAGGCCATCAGGCCGACGCCGATGTCACCCAGCGCCCAGGCCAGGGTCGCATTATGGAACGCGCCGAACACCACCATGCCGATGATGCCCAGGCGCAGCACCAGCACGGTCAGCGGGCGCTTCCTGTTGTGGTTCACATAGCTGAGGTTGGTCTCGGCCATGTAGTAGTACGCCATGATGGTGGTGAAGGCGAAGAAGAAGATGGCCACCGACACGAACGCCGAACCCCAGCCCGGCAGCACCGCTTCCACGCCGGCCTGGGCGTAGCCCGCACCTTCGGGAATGCCGGCCAGGCCCTGGAAGATCGGCGCGGCGCCCTCCACCGGCGAGTACACGTTGTAGGTACCACTGGCCAGGATCAGGAACGCGGTGGCGGTGCACACCATCATGGTGTCGAAGTAGATCGCGAAGGCCTGCACGTAGCCCTGCTTGGCCGGGTGCGAGACTTCCGAGGCGGCCGCTGCATGCGGGCCCGAGCCCTGGCCGGCTTCGTTGGCATAGATGCCGCGCTTGATGCCCCACTCCACCGCCAGGCCCATCATCGCGCCGAATGCGGCATGCGTGCCGAAGGCACTCTTGAAGATGATGCCGAACATTTCCGGCACGCGGTCGTAGTTGATGATCATGATGATGATGGCCATCAGGATGAAACCGGCGGCCATGAACGGCACCACCACTTCGGCGAAGTTGGCGATGCGCTTGACGCCACCGAAGATCACCACGCCCAGCAGCAGCGCCACCACGATGCCGATGCCCAGCTTCAGCGCCTGCACCGATTCCATGCCGAAGGCCTGGCCATCGAGCGGACCGCACAGCGCGGTGCCACGGCAGGCGTTGATGATGCTGTCGGCAATGGCGTTGGCCTGTACGCCCGGCATCAGGAAGCCGGCGGCGATGATCGTGGCGATGGCGAAGGCCAGCGCGTACCACTTCAGGCCCATGGCCTTTTCGATGTAGTACGCCGGGCCACCGCGGTAGCGGCCTTCGGCGTCCTTGGTCTTGTAGATCTGCGCCAGGGTGCATTCCACATACGACGTGGACGCGCCGAGGAAGCCCATCACCCACATCCAGAAGATCGCACCGGGGCCGCCGAAGGCGATGGCCGTAGCCACGCCGGCGATGTTGCCGATGCCCATGCGGCCGGCCATCGACATGGCCAGGGCCTGGAACGAGGACACGCCGGCGTCGGATTTCTCACCCTTGACGGTGAGGCGGCACATCTCGAAGAAGCCGCGGATCTGCATGAAGCGCGTGCGCAGGCTGAAGAACAGGCCGGCGCCCAGGCACACGAAGATCAGTGCCTTGCTCCAGATGATGCTGTTGATGAAGTGTACGGTTGCTTCCACGCGCGCTCTCTCCAGTCGGCGGGTTGTAAGGACGTCCCGTCGGCTGGAAGGGACCGGTCGATTCTCCCTGATCGCAGGCCGCTGCGGTAGCGCTGTCTTGTAGAGCCGAGCCCATGCTCGGCTTGGCCCCCCGAGGGCAGCCGAGCATGGGCTCGGCTCTACAACGGCCAGCCCGCGTGTTCACGGCAGCTGGGTGCGTACCCGGGCGAAACGGCGAAGGTCGTGCAGCACGCCGCGCTTGTAGACCGCGCAGCGCTCCACGCCCTCCTCCTGGAAGCCGTTCTTCTCCAGCACCCGCGCCGAGCCGAGGTTGAAGTCGACGACCGTGGCCTGCAGCCTGAACAGGCGCAGCTCGTCCATCACCCACGGTGCGAACAGCCCGACCACACGGGTCATCACGCCCTGCCCCCAATAGGCCTGGCCCAGCCAGTAGCCCAGTTCGGCGGTGTGCCCACGCTCGGCCATGCCCTGCTGGGCAGCGACGCTGCCGCAGGCCTGGCCGTCGATCTCGATGGCCAGATTCAGGGTTCCGGGGGCCAGCACGCGGCCGGCGAGGAAGGCCTCGCCATCGGTGCGCGTGTACGGGTACGGGAAACGGTCGCGCAGGCCGCGCGACACCTCGGGATCGTTGGCGTGGCGCAGCAGCGATTCCAGATCATCCGGGCGCCAGGGGCGCAGCTGGAAGCCGTCGCCTCGAAGTGGCGTCAGAGCCCTTTCCCTTTGGGAAAGGGGTCCGACCCCGTCAGCGAGGGACCCGACCCCGTCGGTGTGCCGGTCAGGCATGGCCGCCCACCGACGGCGATTCCGCTTCCTGCTTCTCCAGCTCGCGCTTCACCGCTTCCGGCGAACGGGTGTACGGGGCAAGCCGCGCGTAGAACGCCGGCACCACGAACAGCGACAGGAAGGTCGAGAGGGTTACGCCGAAGATGATCACGATGCCGATCGTGCCACGGCTGGCCGAACCGGGACCACCGGCCACCACCAGCGGAATGGCGCCGACCACGGTGGCGATCGAGGTCATCAGGATCGGGCGCAGGCGCACCATCGCCGATTCAATGATCGCCTCGCGCACGCTGCGCCCATCGTCGCGCAGCTGGTTGGCGAATTCGACGATGAGGATGCCGTTCTTCGCGGCCAGGCCAACCAGCATCACGATGCCGATCTGGCTGAACAGGTTCACCGTACCGCCACTCACCCACAACCCGACCAGCGCGCCGAGCACGCCCAGCGGCACGGTCAGCATGATGGTGAGCGGGTGGATGAAGCTCTCGAACTGCGCGGCCAGCACCAGGTAGACCACCAGCAGGGCCATGGCGAAAGTGAGCAGCACGGCGCCACCGGCGCTCTGGTACTCGCGCGATTCACCCTTCCAGTTCACCTGCGCGTACTGCGGCAGCTCTTCCTGGGCCACGTTCTGCGCCCAGGCAATGGCCTCGCCCAGCGGATAGCCCGGCGCCAGGCCGGCACTGATGGTGATCGAGCGCAGGCGGTTGAAGCGGTTCAGGGTGCCGGCCTCGGCCACTTCGCTCAACGTGACCAGGTTGGACAGCGGCACCAGTTCGCCAGAGGTGGCGCGCACGCGGATCGCGGCCAGGTCGGCCGGGCTGGCGCGACCGTCACGTCCGGCCTGCACCAGCACGTCGTACTCCTCGCCGTTGTCGACGAAGGTGGTGACGCGGCGCGAGCCCATCATGGTTTCCAGCGCCGAACCGATCGCGGTGACCGGTACGCCGAGATCGGCCGCACGCTGGCGGTCGATGTTGACCCGCATCTGCGGCCGGGTTTCCTTGTAGTCCGAGTCGGGGCCGACCAGGCCGGGGTTGTCGGCCATGCGCAGCAGGATGCGGTCGCGCCACTGCGCGATCTCCGCGTATTCCGGCCCACCCAGCACGATCTGGAACGGCTGCCCGCCGCTGCGCACCAGGCCGCCACCGACCTGGGTACGCACACGCACGCCACGGATGGTGTCCAGTTCCTTCTGCAGTTCGTTGGCCACGTCCGGCGTGGCCTCGCTGCGCTGGCGCCACGGCTGCAGGAAGATGCTGACGCGGCCGGTGTGCATTTCCTCGCTGGCACCGAAGCCACCGGGCACGCGCGGGTTGGCACGCACGATCGGCTTGTCCGGGCCGACATGCGGGGCCAGCAGCGCCTCCACCTGCTGCACCTGCTGCACGGTGTAGTCGTAGCCGGCACCTTCCGGGCCGTCGATCATGATCTGGAACGAACCGCGGTCTTCGGCCGGCGCCAGTTCCGAGGGCAGCAGCTTGAGCAGGCCCCAGCTGGCGACCAGCGCGGCCACCATCACCAGCAGGTAGATCCAGGTGCGGTCGACATGGTGATCGAGCACCCGCCCATAGGCACCCGCGAGGCGTTCCAGGTTGCGGTTGATGAAGCCGTGCAGGCCACGTGGCGCCTGCCCGGTGTGCGGCTTGAGCAGCTTGGAGGCCATCATCGGCGTCAGTGTGAGCGCCACGAACGCGGACAACGCCACGGCGGCGGCCAGCGCCACTGCCAGCTCGCGGAACAGGCGCCCGGTGTTGCCTTCCAGGAAGCCGACCGGCAGGAACACTGCCACCAGCACGGCGGTGGTGGCGATCACCGCGAAGGCGACCTGCGCGGTGCCGCGCTTGGAGGCCACCAGCGGTGGCTCACCCAGGTCGATGCGGCGCTGCACGTTCTCCACCACCACGATCGCATCGTCCACCACCAGGCCGATGCACAGCACCAGCGCCAGCAGGGTCAGCAGGTTGATCGAGAAATCGAACGCGTACAGCGCGATGAACGCCGCGACCAGGCAGACCGGCACCGTCACCGCCGGGATCAACGCGGCGCGGAAACTGCCGAGGAACAGCCAGATCACCGCCAGCACCAGGATCATCGCTTCCACCAGCGTGGCGTAGACGCGGTCCACCGCCGCTTCGATGAAGGTGGTGTTGTCGAAGGCGACGAAGATCTGCGTGCCCTTGGGCAGGGTCAGCGCCACCCGCTCGGCTTCAGCGCGCGCGGTACGCGCCACGTCCAGCGAGTTGGCGGTGGAGGTCTTGACGATGCCCAGCCCGATGCCGGGCTCGCCATTGCTGCGGTAGTACGCGCGGCGTTCGGCCGAGGCCAGCTCGATCTTCGCCACGTCGCCCATGCGCACCACGTAACCGTCGCGGCCCTTGCCCAGCGGGATGGTCGCGAAATCTTCGGGCTTGATGTAGTTGCGCTCCACGCGCAGGGTGAAATCACGGTCGGTCGACTCGATGCGGCCGGCCGGCAGCTCCACGTTCTCGTTGCGCAGCGCGGTTTCCACGTCGCCGGTGGTCAGCCCGCGTGCGGCCAGCTGGTCCCGGTCCAGCCAGATCCGCATCGCATAGCGCTGGCGGCCGCCGATGCGGACCTGGGCCACGCCATCGAGGCTGGAAAAGCGATCGACCACGTAACGGTCGGCGTAGTCGCTCAGCTCCAGCGTGTCCATGGTCGAGGAGACCATGTTGAACCAGATGATGGGGTCGGCATCGCTTTCGACCTTGGCGATCTCCGGTGGCCGCGCCTCTTCCGGCATGCGGTCGGCCACGCGGCTGACCGCATCGCGCACGTCGTTGGCCGCCGCTTCGATATCGCGGTTGGAGGTGAACTCGATGCTGACCTGCGAGCGGCCGTTGGTGCTGCGCGCGTTGATCGTATCGATGCCTTCGATGCCGGCCAGCGCATCTTCCAGCACCTGGGTGATGCGGCTTTCAATGACCGCCGCCGAGGCGCCGGTGTAGTCCACCGAGACCGAGACGATCGGCGGGTCGATGGCCGGCAGTTCGCGCAGGGTCAGGCGGGTGAAGGACATCACGCCCAGCACCAGCAGCAACAGGCTCATCACCACGGCGAACACCGGCCGCTGGATGGAGATGTCGGACAGCTTCATCCGCCGTGGCCCTCGGCCGCGGCCGGCGCAGCGTCTTCAGCGGGCTTTGCACCACTGGCGGGCGCTGCGTCCTTGGCGGCAACCTTCAGGCCCGGACGCAGCTTGCCGGTGCCATCGACCACGATGCGCTGGCCCGCTTCCAGACCCTGCCTGATCTCGACCACGCCGGCACGGCGCGCGCCGGTCACCACGTCCACACGCTCGACGCTGTCGTCAGCCTTGATGCGGTACACGAAGGTATCGCGACCGACCTGCACCACGGCGATTTCCGGAATCACCAGCGCCGGGCGCTCGGGGCGGAACAGGCGCACGTCCAGCAGCATGCCAGGACGCAGCGCATGGTCGCCGTTGGCAAAGTCGGCGCGCACGGTCACGGCACGGGTGGCCGGGTCGATGCGCGCATCGATGGTGCTGACCACGCCCTCGAAGGTGCGGCCCGGCCAGGCCACGCTGGTGGCGCTGACCTTGTCACCGACGCCCAGCGCAGCCAGTTCCACTTCAGGCACCTGGAAATCGATGTGCATGTGCTCGATGTCATCGAGCGTGGCGATGACCGTGGTCGGAGTCACCAGCGAGCCAGGGCTGACCTGGCGGATGCCGAGCACGCCGGCGAACGGCGCGCGCACACGGCGATCACCGATGTCTGCCTGCATCTGCATCACGCGCGCTTCGGCGGCATCGCGGATCGACTTCTGCGTATCCAGCGTGGCGCTGGACACCAGCCGCTGGGCGGCCAGCTCGCGCTGGCGCTTGTACAGCTGATCGGCTTCATGGAAGGTCGCCTGCGCCTGCACCAGTGCGGCCTCCTGGGCCTGCCCACGCAGGGTCACGATCGGCGCACCGGCAGCAATGTGCTGGCCGCTTTCGAAATGCACTTTCTCGACGATCTCGCTGACCTTGGCGGTCACGCTGATCGATTCGCGCGCCTTGGCCGTGCCAAGCGCCTGCAGGGTGTCGCTCCACTGACGGGACTGCACGACCTGCGCAGTGACCGGCACCGCTTCTCCCTGCCGACGCGCGGCGGCCTCCTGTTTGCCTGCGCACCCGGCCAGCACGGCCAGGCTGAGGCCAAGGGCCAGGGTCGAAGCGATACGAGCCAACATGAACGGTCCAAATTGATCCACGGCCGCCGAGTGTAGGCAAGTGCCCCTGAAAGCGGTATGTGCCAAGCGTTTACCAGCGTGGAACCAGGGCTGCGATAGCGCCTTGAACCCATTCCGTGCAAGGCTGCCATGGGCAGTGTCGGCGTGTATCGGGGTGTATCCCGTCGTGCACCACCGGGTCAGTCATCGTAGAGTCGAAGCTGCCCGACGGAGGGCGTCGGGCGGGGACGGATCCTGGCGGGGATCCGGCCCCGTTTTTTTTTTACACCCGGCGGATCAATACCGGTAGTTCAGCTTCATCCACACGCTGCGCCCCGGCTCGTTGATGCGCACCGGGTCGGCCGGGAAGCCGAAGTCGGCGCTGCCGGCCAGGTTCAGGTGCTCGCTGTAGGCGCGGTCGAACAGGTTGTCGACGCCTGCGCTGAGCTGCAGTTGCGAACCGAAACGGTACGCCGCGTTGAGCGCGAAGGTGGCAAAGCCCGCGCTCGGCCCGAGATCCTGCGCGACCACGTTGCCCTGGCCATCTGCGACACGGTGCTGGTGGGTCACCGCGCGCAGCAGCGCACCGGCGCTCCAGCGCTGGCCTTCCCAGTTCGCACTCAGGCGCGCTTCCAGCGGCGGCATCTGCGGCAGCGGACGCTGCTGGTCGCGGTTCTCGCCCCAGGCATAGGCCAGCGTGCCACCCAGCTTCCACTGTTCGGCCACGCTCACTTCCAGCCCCGCCTCGGCACCGGCGATGCGCGCATCGACGTTGCTGGCCTGGCTCATCCCCATCGCGCCGCTGCGGTGGTAGGTGAACAGGATGTAGTCCTGGATCTGCCCGGTGTACGCCGAGACCCAGGCCTGCACGCGCGGTCCCTTGTACTGCAGGCCAGCGTCGAGCTGGGTGGTGCGCTCGGGCTGGATGCCGGCAAACGCGTTCACCGCATCGGCCGGGCCGTGGTCGGGCGAGAACAGCTCCCAGTAGTCGGGCATGCGTTCACTGTGGCCGAGGCCGGCGTACCAGGTCAGGCCGTCGGCCAGGTCCTGCTCGTAGCGCAGGAAGCCACTGCCGAGCCATTCCTTGCGACGCTGGCCCGCAGTCGGATTGGGCATGTTGCCCATCATTCCGCGGAGCGACTGCCGCTCGTCGCGCACGCTGGCGCGATCGATGCGCAGGCCGCTGATCCAACGCTGATCGGTGCCGGCGCCGAGGGTCAACTCGGTGAACACGCCATAGCGGCGGAAGTGGGCATCGGTCTCCCACGCCACCTGGCGATAGGTGCCGCGGCCCATGCCCATGCGCCCACGATGGCGGCTGTCTTCGCCGTCCACGCCCGCCACCAGCTGCACGTCCTGCCAGCGCCACTCGGAACTGACCCGGCCGCCCAGGGTACGGCGATCCACGTTCGAGGCCATCGGCATCGGCATCATGCTATTCGGGTTCGGCGCACGCAGCGTATAGTTGTCCATCACGTGATCGGCCTCGTTGTAGTACACGTTGGCCTGCACCGTGTCCCACGCACCCGGCAGGTTGCGCTTCTCGAAGCGCGCGGCATAGCTGGTGCGTTCGAACGCGGCCCCGTCCATGCCGCGTCCCGCATAGCGTGCGATCGCATCTCCGGCACCGGCAGAAATTTCCAGCAGCGTGTCGGCATCCGGCGTCCAGCCGATCGCTACGTCACCGTTCCACTTGCGCCACTTCGATGGCACCACATCGCCGTGGCCGTCCTTGTAGTCATCGGCTTCGGAACGGTTGCCACTGGCGCGCACATAGCCGGTCGGGTTGCCCAGGGTCAGGTCGAGCACCTGGTCGTTGCGGTTGCGCGAACCGACCAGCGCACTGGCATCGGCACGCAGGCCCGGCTCTTCGAAGCGCGGTGTATCGCGCTCGAAGCGTACGGTGCCAGCCGAGGCACCTGCGCCCCAGCGCACGCTCTGCGGGCCCTTGATGATGGTCAGCCGGTCGAAGCTTTCCGGCGCGATGTAGGACAGCGGATTGTCCATGCGCGACGGGCAGGCACCGATCAGGTTGCCGTCATTGCTGAGGATGTTCAGGCGCGAACCGAACATGCCGCGCAGCACCGGGTCACCGTTGGTGCCGCCGTTGCGGATGGCGGAGAAACCGGGAACGGTCTTCAGGTAATCGGCGCCATCACTGGCGGGTACCGGCTGCCGCGGCAGGCGTGGGTCGGTCACCCAGTGCAGTGGCGAGGACGGTGCGGCAGCGGTGACCACCAGGGTGTCGAGGGTACGCGCCTCTTCGGCGGGCGCGGCATGGGCGAGCGTTGCAGCTGCGGCCAGGCCAAGGGCAACCGGCAGGCGCGCACAGGCGCCCGCGGGGCGGGAAGTCATTTTCATCGGAACAGCTCCAAGGTACGCACGCGCGCACGGCGCCCGGTCAGGCGTCGTGCGGCAGATTCGACAGGGACATCAGCGAACGATGGAGAAAGGCGGCGGCCCACGCGCGGCATGCGCCGGCCAGCACAGCGCGGGCAGCACCTGCCGCGACCAGGGGAACACCAGCCGCGGCCGCCACAACAGCGGCAACAGCAGCACCAGCACGGCCAGCCACGGCAGCAGGCGCATCGCCAGCACGCAGTATTCGCAGGCTTCGCCGTGCATGGCGTGGGGATCGGCCGGTGGGGTCGGATCCGTGTGCCCGGGCAAGGGGCTCTGGCCCGCTACGGCACCATCATGCTGCATGTGCGCGTGGTCCATGCCGGCCATCGCAGCGTGGTCCATCGGCTGCGCCTGCAGCGCGCGGCTGACCAGCGGCGCAAGCACCATCAGCAGCGTCGCCAGGACGGCAAGCTGGAGCAGAAGGCGCTGCGGGCGGGACAGCCGGGTCATCCCGCTAGTGTAGAGCCGGGTCCAGGGTTGCCCGTGCGACGAACCGTCGCAGGAGGGGGTTTATCGGCAGGGCTGCGCCCTGCACCCGCAGAGGCCACGTCCACGGCAAGAGCCGAAGCAACAGCAAAAGCAAAAGCTGGCTTCCTGTTGAATGGCGGGGCGGGTCCGGTTGCGGGAGACGCCGTAAACCCATCCATGGGGGCTTGGCCGCGGCATCCATGCCGCGGACACTCCCGCAACCGGACCCACCCCGCCTTCGACAGTTTCCTGCGGTCTGTTGGAACGGCTTTGGGGTCAGATCCGTTTTCCGAAGGAAAACGGATCTGACCCCAGATGTATTTCGATATCTGACAGCTTTCATCCACGCATGGCGTGGATCTACCGTGTCGACCAAGGTCGACACCTACCAACAGCCGCGAAGATCTGTCAGAGGTGGGGCGGTGTGGGCAGACAGGACCGTTGGCGCCATGGATGGCGCCATCGAGCCCCCAGGGATGGGTTTACGGCGTGTCCTGCCTGCCCACACCGCCCCGCCTCCCACGGAAGCCAGCTGTTGCTTCGGCTGTTGCCATTGATTCGGCAGGTGCAGGGCTGCAAGCCCTGCTCGCCCCCCTCACACCGTGATGGTCTGGGTCAGTGATTCCCAGGTCGGTGGCACCGGCCACGCGGCCGCCTGGTTGCCATCCAGCACCCGCCGCAGGTCGCGCGGATCGATCTGCGGTGCCAGCACATGCACCAGCTCCAGCGCGTAATCACGCAGCACGCGGTCGCGCGGCAGCACCGCCCAGGCGATGCACTCGCTGATCGGGTCCGGCGCCGGCCACGACCTCAGGTCTTCGTCGTTGGAACTGACCGCCATTTCGGCCAGCAGGCCCACGCCCAGGCCGGTACGCACATAGGTCTTGATCAGATCGGCATCCAGCGCGGTCAGCGCCAGATCCGGCACCAGCCCGTTGGCGGCAAACGCACGCTGCAGCGACGAATTCGGGCGGGTCGAGGATTCGTAGCTGATCAATGGTTGCCGGGCCAGCGCGGCCAGGTCCGGTGCACGCCCGGCGCGGTCCAGCGGGTGGCCCTTGGGCACCACCACCAGGCGTCGCCAGCGGAACAGTGGCACCGCGATGCCATCGGTGGGCTCCCCCCCAGCGGTGCTGATGATGGCGATATCCGCGTCACCCTGGTTCAAGCGATCCAGCGCGTCGGCTTCACCGGCCTGCTGCAGGTGCACGCTGACCTGCGGGTAAGCCTGCTTGATCGCCGCCACCGCCGGCGGCAGCACGAAGCGCGCCTGGGTGTGGGTGGTGGTCAGGATCAGCTGGCCCTGGCTCTCGCGCCGCTGGTTGGCCGCGTAGGTGCGGATGTTGTTGGCCTCGGCCAGCACGGCGCGGGCGCGGGCGATCACCTCGGTCCCGGCCGGGGTGACCGACTCCAGGCTGCGGCCCTTGCGCACGAACAACAGGAAACCCAGCTCGTCCTCCAGCTGCTTGAGCTGCTTGGACAAGCCGGGCTGGGTGGCATGCACGCGCGAGGCGGCCAGCGTGATGTTCAGCTCGGCGTCGGCGATGGCAACCAGGTAGCGCAGCTGGGTCAGCGTCATGGGCAGGCAGGCGGCGTGGGGCGGAGGTCCACTCTAGGGTCAATTGCCGTCACCAGCTTATAACCAAAGGTTGTTTAAGAAAGGTATCTGGTCATTTCCGGGCGTCATATGCCGGCGCTACGGTCAGCCGGCAGCCGCTGGCCTGAACAGCCAGCCCTCCCCCTTCGCCCGCCGAAGCCCGGCGCGGCCCCGTTTCCGGAGCGCTTCCATGGCCCTGTACGACTCCATCCTCGACACCGTCGGCAACACCCCCATCGTCAAGCTGCAGCGTCTGGCACCGCCGCAGGTCAGCGTTTACGCCAAGGTCGAGTCGTTCAATCCGGGCGGCTCGGTCAAGGACCGCCTGGCTTTGGCGATCATCCTCGACGCTGAAGCGCGTGGCCTGCTCAAGCCGGGCGACACCATCGTGGAGGCCACCTCGGGCAATACCGGCGTGGCACTGGCGATGGTCGCCGCAGCGCGCGGCTACAAGTTCGTGGCGACCATGGTCGAGACCTTCTCGGTCGAGCGCCGCAAGCTGATGCGTGCCTATGGTGCCAAGGTGATCCTGACCCCGGCCGCCGAACGCGGCAGCGGCATGGTGCGCAAGGCAGCCGAACTGGCCGAACAGCACGGCTGGTTCCTGGCCAGCCAGTTCGCCAACCCGGCCAACCCGGCCTATCACCGCAACACCACCGCCGCGGAAATCCTGCGCGACTTCGCCGGCAAGCGGCTGGACTATTTCGTCAGCGGCTGGGGCACCGGCGGCACGCTCACTGGTGTGGGCGAAGTGCTGAAGGTCGCGCGCCCGCAGACCCGCATCATCGCCACCGAGCCGGCCGGCGCCGCCCTGCTCAAGGGCGATGACTGGAAGCCGCACAAGATCCAGGGTTGGACCCCGGACTTCGTGCCGGACGTGCTCAACCGCGATGTGGTGGACGAACTGGTCTCGGTCGAAGATGACCGCGCGATCGCCACCGCGCGCCGCCTGGCCGCCGAGGAAGGCATCTTCGTCGGCATCTCTGCCGGTGCCACCGTGGCCAGCGCGCTGGACGTGGCTGCCCGCGCCGAACCCGGCGCGGTGATCCTGGCGATGCTGCCGGACACTGGTGAACGCTATTTCTCCACACCGCTGTTCGCCGATGTCAACGAAGGCTCCGACGACGACTGGCTGGCCGGCCTGCCGTAAACCGCCCGGGGTCGGATCCCTTTGCCGCAGGGAAAGGGCTCTGACCCCACCCGCGTGGATCAGCGACAGGGGTCAGAGCCTTTCCCATGCGGGAAAGGATCTGACCCCGTTCTGCTTCAGCCTGCGTGAAGGCGTCGCCCGCCATCGTGCGTGAAGGCCGTCGGATCGCAGCGCGTGAGACGGTCATGACGCAGTATCGATGCCCTGTCCCCTACCGTGGGAACAGCCGGCACAGATGCTGCGCGGATCACCTCACAGGCAGGAGACGGACGCATGAAGATCGAGGTTTGGCAGGGTGACATCACGACCCTGGCGGTGGATGCGATCGTCAACGCGGCCAACGAAACACTGCTCGGTGGCGGCGGTGTCGACGGCGCGATCCATCGCGCGGCCGGCCCCGCATTGCTGGCCGAGTGCGCGCAGTTGCCGGAGCTGCGCCCGGGCGTGCGTTGCCCGACGGGCGAAGTGCGCGCCACCAGCGCCCATGCGCTGCCGGCGCGCCATGTACTGCACACGGTGGGCCCGGTCTGGCATGACGGCCAGCGCGACGAACCGGCGCTGCTTGCCAACTGCTACTGGAAGTCGCTGCAGCTGGCCGAGTCGCTGGGCGTGCAGTCGATCGCGTTCCCGGCGATCAGCTGCGGCGTCTATGGCTATCCGCTGTACCAGGCGGCGCAGATCGCAGTGACCGAAACACTGGCGTGGCAGCGCAGCCATGCGCAACCCATGCGCATCGTGCTGGTGGCGTTCAATACCGCTACGGCCAAGGCCTACCAGCAGGCGTTGAGCGCCGCCGGGCAAAGCGCGGACAGCGAACCGCGCGGGTCGATGCTGCCGCCCCTGGGCGATGCGGGTTTTGCCGCCGCGCACTGAATCCCGGTGCGCGACGTAAAGAAAAAGGCCGGGCAGTGCCCGGCCTTTTCCGTTGCACCGTTGTGCTCAGCCACGCATGGCGTGGGTCACGCTCAACGGCTGGCAGCTTCCACCGCGGCGGCGTCATCGGCCACGGCGGCTGCGTCGGCTGCGGCGCGTGCCGCCGAGGCCGCAGCCCCATCGGCGCTGGCGCCATCCACCTGCACGCGCACTTCCACCATGCCCGCGCCATTGTTCAGGCTGGACACGTCGACCGTGTAATGACCGGCCGGCAGGGTCTCTTCCAGGCGCGAATTGGTGCCGTTGCCACCATCGTCGTCGGTCAGCTCGACGTCGCCACCGACCACGCGCAGCACGGTATCAACCTGGCTGGAAATCGCATCCAGGCGCACATCGGCCGGGCGGTCCAGCGACAGCAGGAAGCGGCGACGGCCATCGTTGTCGAGCATCGTGTACACGCTGCCCGCCTTCGGCAGCGCCGTGCCATCGCGCTCGACCAGATTGCCGGGCAGCTCGATGCGGTTGGCCGACAGGGTGAACATGCCGCTGACGCCGTCGCCGAGGCCGCGCGCGGTCAGGGTGTACTTGCCCGGCTTCAGTGACAGGGTCAGGCGCGAGTTGGTGCTGTCGCCGCCATCGTCATTCTCTGCATCCACGCCCTGGCCCGACAGCTTCAGCACCGGATCGAAGACATCCGACACCAGGCGGATCTCGTACAGGCCGGCCTTGTCCACCTGCAGGGTGTAGTCCTGGGAACCACCGGCCAGCATGTCGACGATCTCGCCGCTGTCCGCCAGCGGCTTGCCGTCGTACGGCACCAGCTTCTCGGCGCGCAGGCGGTAAGGACCGTAGTCGGTCGAGCCGTTGGCGTTGACCGCCACCTGGTAGGTGCCGCCACCGTTGGCACGGAAGGCCACCGAGACGTCGCCTTCGCGCTCGTAGCCGGTGTTGCTGCTGGCCACCAGGCTGCCGTTGTTGAACACGGCGATCGAGCCGCTCAGCGAACCGGTCAGCTTCAGCCCGACCAGCTGCTTGTCTTCCAGCTTGATCTGGTAGAGCTGGTGGTGGCTGCCGTCGTTGTAGTTGATGCCGCTGCGCGAGGTGATCTCGCCGGATACCGGCTTGTCGAAATCGAGTGACGCGGCCTTGCCCGCGTCCGCGCCGCCGCCGATGCGGTTGCAACCGCTGGCGACCAGGACCGTGGCAACGGCCAGTGTGATTGCTGCCAAACGCATGTTGTTTCTCCTTGGCCTTCCATGTGGTTCCCGCATACCGGCCGGGCACGCGGGGGCGGAAAAGATACCCGCAAAAGCAAACGCCGGCGTGATGCCGGCGCTGCCTTGTTCATCCGGCGATGGGACGGATCAACCGTTCCACTTGCCCAGCGCGGCCAGGCCGTTGTCCTTGGCGCGCTCGTACACCGTCTTCTGGGCAGCAGCGTAGTTGCCCTTCATGTCCTTGGCCCACAGCTTCAGCGCGGCCTGCTGCATGGCGCGGCCGTAGGAGAAGCTCAGCGGCCACGGCAGGTTGCCCAGCTGGTTCATCGCGTTCAGGTGCTCGGTGGACTGCTCGTCGCTCTGGCCACCGGACAGGAACACCACGCCCGGCAGGATCGCCGGCACGGTGCTCTTCAGGCACATCACGGTCGACTCGGCCACTTCCTCGACATCGGCCTGCTCTTCACAGTCCTTGCCGGAGATGACCATCGAGGCCTTCAGGATGGTGCCTTCCAGCAGCACGTTCTGCTGGTACAGCGCGTCGAACAGCGAGCGCAGGGTGGCTTCGGTGACTTCGTAGCAGGTTTCGATGTCGTGGTCGCCGTCCATGATCACTTCCGGCTCGACCATCGGCACCAGGCCGCATTCCTGGCACAGCGCTGCATAGCGGGCCAGCGCATGGGCATTGGACTCGATGCAGGTGCCCGACGGGATGCTCTCGCCGATGTTGATGACCGCACGCCACTTGGCGAAGCGCGCGCCCAGCTTGTAATACTCCTGCAGGCGCTCGCGCAGGCCGTCGAGGCCTTCGGTCACCAGCTCGCCCGGGCAGCCGGCCAGCGGGTGCGCACCCTTGTCCACCTTGATGCCCGGAATCATGCCGTGGTCGGCCATGTACTTGGCGAACGGCACGCCGTCCTTGGTCGACTGGCGGATGGTCTCGTCGTACAGGATGGCGCCGGAAATGTGCTCGTTGAGCTTCGGCGTGGTCAGCAGCAGCTCGCGGTAGGCGCGACGGTTCTCCTCGGTGTTCTCGATACCGACGCCGGCGAAACGCTTGGCGATGGTAGCGGTGGATTCGTCGATCGCGATGATGCCCTTGCCCGGGGCGACCATGGCCTGGGCGGTTTCAGCCAGCTGTTCGATGCTCATGTATTTCCTGTGGCGGGTGCGGGAAAAACGTAAGTATAGCCCTGCTGCCCGTTGCCTCGCCGTGGAGGACAGGATGGAAACGCTTCCACGTCTACGCAGGACAAAGGATGTCCTGCGGCATGGGGTCAGAGCCCCTTCAGGGATCTGACCCCTGGTCAGTACGGGGTCAGATCCCTTCAGGGCTCTGACCCCGGATCGGCAGCGCCGACCCGACCGTCAGGGCTTACAGATCGCCCAGGCCGATGGCGCGGCCATCCTCGCCCACTTCCAGCAGGCGCAGGGTGTTGGTGGCACCATGGGTTTCCATGTGCTCGCCGCTGGTGAACACAACGCGGTCACCGGCCTGCAGCAGTTCCGATTCGACCAGCAGGCGGATGCTGCCGCGCGCCGCTTCGCGCGGGGTCAGGCCGCGGCTGTCGAAGTTGATCGGGAACACATCGCGCATCAGCGCCATCTGGCGACGCGCGCCGTCGTGGCGGGTGACCGCGAACACCGGCGCCTTGGCGCGGAAACGCGACAGGTAACGCGCGGTGCCGCCGGATTCGGTCATGGCCACGATCGCGCGCACGCCCACATGCTGCGACAGGAACATGGTGGCCATGGCAATTGCCTGGTCGGCACGTTCCAGGTTGCGCGGCGAGGCGTTGAAATCGGTCTCGGTCTGGAACTGGCGCTCGGCACCCAGGCAGATGCGTGCCATCGCTTCCACCGCCTTGACCGGGTAGGCACCGGCGGCGGTTTCCGCCGACAGCATCACCGCGTCGGTACCGTCGATGACCGAGTTGGCCACGTCCAGCACTTCGGCGCGGGTCGGGATCGGGCTTTCCACCATCGACTGCAGCATCTGCGTGGCGGTGATCACCACCTTGTTCTGCGCCAGCGAGGCCTTGATGATCTTCTTCTGCAGGCCCGGCAGCTCGGCATCGCCGATTTCCACGCCAAGGTCGCCACGGGCAACCATCACCACGTCGCTGGCCTCGACGATTTCTTCCAGGTTCTCGATCGCCTCGGTGCGCTCGATCTTCGACACCAGGGCGGCATCACAGCCGTGCGAGCGGGCGATGTCGCGCGCGTCGTTCATGTCCTGCGCGTTGCGGCAGAACGACACGGCGATGAAGTCCACGCCGATCTTGGCAACGATGCCGATCAGTTCCTTGTCGCGCTCGGTCAGGGCACCCAGCGACAGGCCGCCGCCCTGCTTGTTCAGGCCCTTGCGGTCGGACAACACACCATCGTTGAGCACGGTGTTGACGATGCGCTCGCCCTGCACTTCCACCACCTGCAGCTGCATCAGGCCGTCGTCGAGCAGCAGCACATCACCCGGGCCCACGTCCTGCGGCAGGCCGAGGTAGCTCACGCCCACCTGGCTGGCGTTGCCCGGGCCGGCGTTCTCGCTGGCGATCAGGTCGAAGCGGTCACCCGCCTTCAGCTGCACCTTGCCTTCGGCGAAGCGCTCGATGCGGATCTTCGGGCCCGGCAGGTCGGCCAGGATGCCCACTTCCACGCCCACGCGGGCCGACGCGGCGCGCACTTCGGCAGCACGCTTGGCCTGGCCGGACGGATCGCCATGGCTGAAGTTAAGGCGCACCACATTGACGCCGGCGCGGAAAAGATCCTCCAGCACGCCCGGCGGATCAGTGGCCGGACCGAGGGTGGCAAGGATCTTGGTGCGACGCTGACGCTCGAACATGGTGGATGGGCCTCTCCCGTTAAAGAACGGAAATTAGCACATCCTTCACGCCGCATGTATACGGTTACAGCCTTGTGCTGCCTGACTCCGCAGGTCATGCAACGGACATTGTCCGGACATACGCTGGCGCAGGGCATTCCGTAGAGCCGAGCCCGTGCCCGGCTGGCCACTCGCCGGAGCAGCCGGGCATCGGCTCGGCGCTACAGGAAGCTAGGCCAGCAGCGTTTCCAGCTGCGCCGGTTCGCGTGCCAGCTGGCCAGCGCCGGCCGCGGTGAGTTCCGCCTCACCGCCAAAGCCCCACAGCACACCCACGCTGCGCAGGCCGTGGTGACGCGCGCCTTCGATGTCCATGCGGCGGTCGCCGATCATCCAGCACTGTGCGGGCTGCACCTGCAGCCGGCGCAGAGCTTCCCCGACCAGCTCCGGCTTGTGGCTGCGCGAGCCATCCAGGGTCGAACCGACGATCTCCTCGAACAGCCCGCCAAACGGCAGGTGCGCAAGGATGCGGCGCGCATGCGGCTCATTCTTGGCGGTGACCACCGCCAGGCGGTGGCCACGGCCATGCAGCGTGCGCAGCGTGTCTTCCACCTGCGGGTACACCGTGTGTTCACGCCAGCCTTCGACGTCGAAGCGCTCACGGTAGTAGCCCACCGCCTGTTCCACCCGTGCCGGTTCGACGAACAGCGGCGCGAAGGTGGTGCGCAGCGACGGACCGATCCAGCCCAGCAGCGTCTCCTGCGGCGGCACCGGATGGTCCATCTTCTGCAGCGCATAGGCGATGCAGGCGGTGATGCCCACCTGCGAATCGATCAGCGTGCCGTCGAGGTCGAAGAACAGGACATCCTTGCTGCGGTCGGCACTCATGCGCCGCGCGCGTCGAGTGCGGCGACGGCCGGCAGGGTCTTGCCTTCCAGGAACTCCAGGAACGCACCACCGCCAGTGGAGATATAGCTGACCTGCCCGGCGATATCGAACTTGTCGACCGCCGCCAGGGTGTCGCCACCGCCCGCGATGGAGAATGCCGGCGAGCTGGCGATGGCGCGGGCCAGCGCTTCGGTGCCCTTGCTGAAGGCTTCGAACTCGAACACGCCGACCGGGCCGTTCCAGACCACGGTGCCGGCCTTTCCGATCAGCTGCGCGTACTGCACAGCGGTCTGCGGGCCAATATCCAGGATCAGGTCGTCCTCGGCGACGGCGTCGACCGCCTTCACTTCGGCAACAGCGTCCGGCATGAACTGCTTGGCGGTGACCACGTCGACCGGCAGCGGGATGTCGGCGCCACGCGCCTTGGCATCGGCCACGATCTTCTTCGCGGTGTCCAGCAGGTCCGGCTCATACAGCGACTTGCCGACCTTGTAGCCGGCGGCAGCGATGAAGGTGTTGGCGATGCCACCACCAACGATCAGCTGGTCGACCTTGCCGACCAGGTTGGCCAGCAGTTCCAGCTTGGTGCTGACCTTGCTGCCGGCAACGATGGCCAGCAGCGGCTTGGCCGGTGCGTCCAGCGCCTGCGCCAGCGCGTCCAGCTCGGCCATCAGCAGCGGGCCACCGGCCGCGACCGGGGCGAAGCGGATGACGCCATGGGTCGAGGCCTGCGCGCGGTGTGCGGTACCAAAGGCATCCATCACGAACACGTCGCACAGGGCGGCGTACTTCTTCGACAGGGCCTCGTCGTCCTTGCCCTCGCCGACGTTCATGCGGCAGTTTTCCAGCAGCACCAGCTGGCCCGGCTGCACGTCGACGCCGTCGACCCAGTCACGCACCAGCGGAACCTCGCGGCCGAGCAGCTCGGACAGGCGCTGGGCGACCGGCGCCAGCGAGTCGGCCTCGCTCCACACGCCTTCCTTCGGGCGCCCCAGGTGCGAGGTGACCATCACTGCCGCGCCCTGCTCCAGCGCGCGCTTGAGCGTCGGCAGCGAAGCGGTGATGCGCTGTTCGGAAGTGATGCGGCCATTCTCGATCGGCACGTTCAGATCCTGGCGGATCAGCACGCGCTTGCCGGAGAGGTCGAGGTCGGTCATGCGGACGATGGACATGGGCAACTCTTTGGCTCAGGGACGGGATGCCGGGCTACGGCAGGCGGCCATTGTATCGGGTGGCGATGCCTGCGGCAGGCAGAGGCGTACGGCAACAGCGAACTGCAACAGCCAAAGCGCTGGCGCTTCTTGGTGCTGAGGGTGAGCCGGGGTGCTGTGGGGTGGCAGGGGACGCCGTAAACCCGTCCATGGGGGCTTGGTCGCCGCATCCATGCGGCTCACACCCCTGCCACCCCACACCATCCCGGCCTTGACAGGTTCATGAGGCGGAGCGGATGGCAAAGGCAGGAGCAAGAGCGGTTTCTGATGTCGGAGAAACCAATGTAGAGCCGAGCCCATGCTCGGCTGGGTCTACCGCGAGCAGCAGCCGAGCGTGGGCTCGGCTCTACAAAGAGCGCCCAGCCAAGCAGCTTTTGCTCTTCTTTTTTTCTTTCCGTGGGTGGACGCACACGGAAACTGTCAGAGGCCGGGCGGGTGGGCTGGGCAGGGGTATCCGCGCCATGGATGGCGCGGCTAAGCCTCCAGGGACGGATTCACGGCGTCCCCTGCCCAGCCCACCCGCTCGGCCCATCCCCGGGATCGCGCTTTGCAGCCACCCAGCCGTTCGCCGGAACCTACGCCGAAGGCGTCGGCTTCTGCCGAAGCAGGCTGAGCGCCAAGCCACCCACCACCAGCACGCCCAGACCCAGCAGCGCCCACAACAGCCACGACTTCCAGTCATGCTGCGGTTTCAGCGCCGCGTCACCCGCCAGCGGTTCCGGGCTGCCTTCCAGTCGCGCCAGCGTCGGCTGCCACGACGGATCGTTGCGCTGCCGAAGTTCCTCGATCAACACCCCGATCGGCGCGTCCGTGCGGCGCGCGGTCGCGCTGCCCACCGCCAGTGCGTAGGGCGCCGCACCCTGGCTCAGGAACACCAGCACTTCCGGTTGGTAGCCCAGGCGCAGCGTCGGCGCAGTGGCAGATTCCGCCGGATTCGCCACCAGCTTCCAGTAGCGGTCGCGGTGCACGCCGCCCAGCGGCTGCGCCGCCGACTGCTGGCGCTGGCCCTGCGTGCCCTGTTGCACCTGGTAGGCGATCCACGGCGCGCTGCGGCGCTGCCAATCGGCACTCTCATCATCACGACTGAACAGCGTCCATTGCACCAGGCTGTTGTCGGTGCTGGCCACATCGGCGCGCGCCACCGGGAACCGGCCATCCATCTCGAAGGTGTATTCGCCCTTGCCCTTCGACGTCGGCTCCAGCGACAGCCATTCCCACGGCAGCGTGGCCGGCGCTGGCGGCAGTTCCGCCAACACGCCGCGCAGGGTCGGCAGCCGCGAGTCGCCCTGCGCCAGGATGCGCAGGTAGCGTGCAGTGCCGTCCACCTGCAGGCGGCGCTGCAGCAGGCGCTTGCCGGCGCGCTGCAGATCCACCAGCGGCACGTCGCGACCCAACGATCGCCAGTGCTGCAGGTCATCACTGGCATCCAGCTGAACCTGCGCCTGCAGCGGCTGGCCGCTGTCGGCCCAGTCCAGCACCAGCGCCGCCAGCGGCTGCTGGTCGAGCATGCTGGCGTCGATCAGCCAGCCGCCCTGCCCGTTCGCCGTCGCCCCGCCACTCACCCGTGCTTCGACCCGGCGCACGCGCCCATCGGTATCACGCTCGGTCAGCAGCTGCAGATCGTTGCGCTGGGCATCGGCCAGCGGTGGCAGCACGAACCACGGCAGTTCACGCTGCACCGGCGGTTGCGCCAGCGGCTGGTCCGGCGCCAGCAGTGCCGACGGCAGCAGCTGGCTGGCTGCATTGAACACCTGCAGGTCGCTGAGGTCGGGACTCACGGCACGGCGGTAGATCGCCGGCTCCAGCACGATGCGGTAGGCACCGGACTGCGCGCTGGACAATGTGAGCGGCCATTGCTCGGCATACTGCGTGCGGTAATCAGCCGCCTGCACCACGACGGCGGCCAGCATGCCGAACATCGCCGGCAGCAGCGCCCTGCTCCACTTCCTCATTGCTTTTCCTCCACGGTCGGCGCCACGCTCGGCGGAGCCGGTGCCAGATAACCCACGACCGTGCACAGCAGGCCGTAGGCGATGAACGATGCGATGCCCAGCAGGTTGCCCAGGTGCTGGCGATCGACAATAACCAGCTTGGCCAGTACCACGCCCATCAGCACGGCACCGACCATCCACAGCACACGCTGGCCACGACGCGAACCCCACACCCAGGCAATCACGCCCAGCACGCTCCACAACACGGTCAGGCTGGTCTGGGCCAGGCTGAAGCGCATCATCGACACGTTCCACGCCAGCCCACCCCACTGGTGCACGCCATGCAGCACCAGGCTGGTCAGCGCGACGAAGGCCGCCAGTGCCAGCAGCGGCATGCGGATGTTCAGCAATGCCTGCGGGGCCTGCGGTTGCTGATCGCCGTACAGCCAGCGCGCCAGCAGCAACAGGCTCAACCATTGGCCGATCTCGGCCGGATTCAGCACCGGCAGCCACAACAGCGGTGCAGCGTCGCCCGGCAGCAGCTGGCCCAACAGCCAGCCGATCGACAGCAGGCCGAACAGCACGCACTGCAGCGGGACGCGCACGCTGTCGAAGGCCTGTCCCAATGGCCAGCGCAGCGCATTCCAGCGCCACAGCGACAGTGCCGCCATCAGCAGCCATGGCAAGGTCACCAGCAGGGTCGTCCAGCCCTGCGCCAGATCGGCTTCGCCACCGCCCCACAGGGCCAGCAGCGAAAGCAGCGACGGCCACAACAGCCACCACAGGAACTGCGCGATGCGGGCCACGGTATCGCCGCCCTGGCGCAGGCACAGCAGGGTCCGCACGCCCAGCACCGCGAACACCGCCCAGGCCAGCGCGCCATAACCGGCGAACGGCTGGTGGTGTGCATCGCTCTGCACCAGGGCCAGCGGGAAGCCCAGCGCGAGCATGGCCAGTGCGGTCACGCCCAGTGCACGTGCCGGCTGGCGACGCTGCACTTCGGCCACCAGCCAGGCAGTGACCGCGGCCAGCACCAGCAACGCGTCCACTTCGGTGCGGTACGGGAAGAAGCGCGTGATCTCATGGACCAGGCCGCCCAGCCACCACAGCAGGCCCCACAGGTAGTACACCAGTGCGACCTCATGACGTGGCCTGCGCTGGTAGCTCCACGCCGACGCGAAGCCGGCCAGGGCCAGCAACAGCGCGCCGATGGCGGTCGGGTTGATCAGGAAACGCAGGTCTTCGTGCCAGTGGTCGCCACCGGCAACGAAGGCGAATGCGGCGCCGATCTGCAGCAACGCGCCGGATACCTGCGGCAGCCAGCGCTTCTGGCGCAGCCCCAACCAGGCCAGGCCTGCACCTTCCAGCGCAAACACGGCACCGGTGGCACGCGCCGACAAGGCCAGCGGCACCGCCAGCGTGGCGAAGCCCACCGCAAGCACGGCATGCGACTGCGCCAGCATGGTGTACGACGCACGTGCGATCAGCGCCCGTGCCAGTACCGCGTAGATCGCGGCCAGGCCCAGCGCGCATAGTGCCAGCGTCATCGGTTGTTCGTGCAGCATGCCTGCCTGCAACGAGAATGCGACCAGCGGCGCGCCGAACACCAGGCTGCCATCGATCAGATCGCGCCGGCCGGCCGGCTGGCGGCGCGCGTACAGCAGCGGGATCAGCAGGTAGAACACGAAGAACAACAGCAGGAACGGCTCAGTGCTGCTGAACTTGTCCGGTACGTACTGCAGCACGCCCCAGAAGGTGCCGATGCCGAAAGTGAAGGCGAAGCCCAGCAGGTTCAGCGCGCGCCAAGGGCGGAACCAGGCGATGGCGAAAATGCCCGCGTTGAGCACCGCGTAATAGCTGAACAGCCCCACGTGATTGCCGCTGCCGGTGGACAGCCACAGCGGTGCCATGAAGCCGGCCAGGATCCCCAGCACGGCCAGCGTGCGCGAGTTCTGCACCACCGCCAGCACGCACAGCCCGGCCACCAGGGCAATGGAGCTGGCGAAGGCGAAGCCCGGCGGAATCAGGTCGAAGCGCTTGAAGGCCGCGAAGATGGTCAGCAGCAGCACGCCGATGGCACCGCCCTGCAAGGCCAGCGCAAACAGGCGCCGGCGCTCGCGCTGGTGCCAGCCGAAGGCCAGCAGGCCCAGCGCGCCCACGGTGATGCCGGCCAAGCGCAGCTCGATCGGCAACACCAGCCAGCCCTGGTCGCTGACGTACTTCAGCAGCGCCGCGACACCGGCCAGCAGCACCAGCATGCCGATCTTGACCGGCACGTTGCCTTCGGTGAACCAGCGCTTGACCGCACTGATGCCGCGCTCGATGACGTTGGGCAGTGCCGGCTCGGAAGGCAGCGGCGGCTGCACCGGCACCGGTGGCACCGGCGGTGGCGCAGCAGGTCGGGGAACAGGCGCCTCGGTCGGCGCTGCTTCGCGCACCGGTGGCTGCGGGGGGTGCGGCGCAGCAGCGGCGACCGGCCGCAGGAACGGTGGATCGGCACTGGCCGTGGGCGTGGCCGCAGCCCGTTCGGGCGTGGGCGCGCTGGCGGCCGGCCTGGCGGTGGCAGGCGCGGCGGCCATCGCGCTTTCCAGCGCCGCGACGCGGCGGCGCAGGCCGGAGATCATCACCAGCGCCACCACCAGCAGCAGGGGGATGGCCAACAGGACCAATACGACCAGTGCGATCAGTGCTTCCATTGCGTGCTTCCATTGCGTTCCCGCGCCACAGCGGCAGCGGTCGACCGCCCCATGCTACGACAGGGTGGGCCCCTTAAACGACGAACCCCGGCCAGGCCGGGGTTCGTCTGCGATCTACGCCGGCCTTACTTGGCGGCGATGACCTTGGCCATTTCCAGGCACTTGTTCGAGTAGCCCCACTCGTTGTCGTACCAGGTCACCAGCTTGACGAAGGTGCCGTCCAGGGCGATGCCGGCATCGGCGTCGAACACCGAGGTGCAGGTTTCGCCGCGGAAATCGGTGGCCACCACCTTGTCTTCGGTGTAGCCCAGGATGCCCTTCAGCGGGCCTTCGCTCTGTGCCTTCACTTCGGCGCAGATCTCGGCGTAGGTGGCTTCCTTTTCCAGCTCGACGGTCAGATCGACCACCGACACGTCCGAGGTCGGCACGCGGAAGCTCATGCCGGTCAGCTTCTTGTTCAGTTCCGGAATGACCACGCCGACGGCCTTGGCCGCACCGGTGGACGAGGGAATGATGTTTTCCAGGATGCCACGGCCGCCGCGCCAGTCCTTGTTGGACGGGCCATCGACGGTCTTCTGGGTGGCGGTGGCCGCATGCACGGTGGTCATCAGGCCGCGCTTGATGCCCCACTTGTCATTGATGACCTTGGCCAGCGGGGCCAGGCAGTTGGTGGTGCACGAGGCGTTGGAGATGATCGCCTGGCCGGCGTAGGTCTTGTCGTTCACGCCGTACACGAACATCGGCGTGTCGTCCTTCGACGGGGCCGACATGATGACCTTCTTGGCGCCGGCATCGATGTGCTTCTGCGCGGTTTCCTTGGTCAGGAACAGGCCGGTGGCTTCCAGCACCACATCAGCGCCGACTTCATCCCACTTCAGGTTGGCCGGGTCGCGTTCCTGGGTCAGGCGGATCTTCTTGCCGTTGACCAGCAGGTCGTTGCCCTGCACCGCCACGTCGGCCTTGAAGCGGCCGTGCACGGAGTCGTACTTGAGCATGTACGCCAGGTAGTCCGGCTCCAGCAGATCGTTGATGGCCACGATTTCGATGTCGTCGCCGAAGTTCAGCACCGCCGAGCGCAGGACGTTACGCCCGATGCGACCGAAACCGTTGATACCAACCTTGATTGCCATTTCTCAAGCTCCTGCGGCCGCGACAGGTGCGGCGGGATGGATAGGGCCCACAAGTCTAGCAAACCGCCGCTGGCCACCGTGGGCCAGCCGGGACCGCCGGCCGGCCCACGGACAGGATTTGATCCGGATCAAAGCGTTAGCGCGGCGTGAGGCCGAGACTGTCGCCATCCACCCAGCAACGAGAACACCCCCATGCGCAAGACCTCCCCCCTGATCGTGGCCAGCCTGGCCGCCGCCCTGTCGCTCGCCGCCGCCCCGGCCATGGCCCAGTCCAAGGGCGACTGGACCGTCTCGGCCGGCGTGCACCAGGTGGCGCCGAAGTCGAACAACGGCTGGCTGGCCGGCGGCACCCTGAAGGTCGACGTCGACAATGACGTCAAGCCGACCATCACCGGCGAGTACTTCATCGCCGACAACCTGGGCATCGAAGTGCTGGCCGCGCTGCCGTTCAAGCACGACATCAACATCAACGGCCTGGGCCGCGTCGGCAGCACCAAGCAGCTGCCGCCGGTGGTCACCCTGCAGTACCACTTCAACAGCAAGGGCAAGGTGTCGCCGTTCGTCGGCGCCGGCCTGAACTACACCACCTTCTTCAGCGAAGACACTACGGGTGCGCTGGCCGGCAGCAAGCTGAAGCTGCAGGATTCGTGGGGCCTGGCCGCACACGCCGGCGTGGACTTCGCGATCGGCGAGAAGGGCGCCCTGCGCGTGGACATGCGCTGGATCGACATCGACAGCAAGGTGAAGTTGAACGGCGAGAAGATCGGCACGGTCAACATCGATCCGCTGGTCTACGGCGCTTCGTACGTCTTCAAGTTCTAAAGCGGTGTATTGGGCGCGGGGGGCTTCGCCCCCGCTCCCCCGCTGCACGCAAAGCCCTCGCAGCATGTTGCCCCGGTAATTGCCGGGGCTTTTTTGTGCCTGGGACTGAAGCGGTTCCGGAGCTGGGACAAGGCAGGGAGCGGAGCCGGGACACGCCCCTCCCTCTACGCTTCCACTTCGGAACAGGAACGCGCCGCCCTTCAATCCACCTACCCCGCTAGAATGGGCGCATGAAAGCCCTGCACTCCCTGTTCCTCGCCGCCGCCCTGGCGCCGGCCCTGCTGTCCGTCTCCGCCCCTGCCCATGCCTGGGGCGCGCAAGGCCACCGCCTTGTCGCCGAAGTCGCCGACGCCCGCCTCACCCCCGCCGCCCGCGCCGAAGTGGACCGCCTGCTGGCCACCGAACCGGACGCCACCCTGGCCAGCATCGCGCCCTGGGCCGACCAGCTGCGCGCCAAGGACCCGGGCCTGGGCCGTCGCTCGGCCGGCTGGCACTACGTCAACATCGCCGAAGACGACTGCCACTACGAAGCACCGAAGCACTGCAGGAACGGCAACTGCATCGTCGAAGCCCTCAAGGCGCAGAGCGCCATTCTGGGCGACCGCAGCCTGACTGACGGCGAGCGCCTGCAGGCGCTGAAGTTCGTCGTGCACCTGGTCGGCGACATCCACCAGCCGATGCACGCCGGCTACGCCCACGACAAGGGCGGCAATGATTTCCAGCTGCAGTTCGGCAACCGCGGTACCAACCTGCACTCGCTGTGGGACAGCGGCATGCTCAACACCCGCAAGCTGGACGATGCCGGCTACCTGCCGGTGCTGCAGAGCCAGCGCGCACCGAAGCTGGCGCGCCAGTCCAACCCGCAGCGCGACCCGCAGGCCTGGGCCGAGGCCAGCTGCCGCATCTCCATGCAAGCTGGCGTTTATCCGGCCTCGCGTAAAATCGGTGACGAGTACACCGAGCGCTACCGGCCGCTGGCCGAAGCGCAGCTGCGGCTGGCCGGTGAAAACCTGGCGCAGTTGCTGAACCGCGTGCTCGGCACGCGCTGAAGAGAGCTCCAATGCCGGTCCAGGTGCAGTCGTTCTTCCACCGTGACAGCAACACCTTCAGCTACCTGGTCAGCGACCCGGCCAGCGGCGAGGCGGCGCTGATCGATCCGGTCCTGGACTATGACCCGGACACCGACGCCAGCAGCGAATCACCGCTGCGCGCGGCATTGCAGGCCATCGAACAACAGGGCCTGCAGCTGCGCTGGCTGCTGGAGACGCATGCCCACGCCGACCATGTGTCGGCCGGGCGCCGGCTCAAGCAGCGCTTTCCGCAGGCCACGCTGGCCATCGGTGAAGGCATCCGCGCGGTGCAGGCGACGTTTGCGCCACGCTATGGCCTGCAGCTTCCGGGCGCCGATGAAATCTTCGACCACCTGTTCAGTGACGGCGAGACCTTCACTTTGGGCGAACTGCGCTGCCAGGTGATCGCCGTGCCCGGCCACACCAGCGACAGCATCGCCTACCTGATCGACGATGCGCTGTTCACTGGCGACTCGCTGTTCATGCCCGACGGCGGCACTGCCCGCTGCGACTTCCCCGGCGGTGATGCCGCACAGCTGTACCGCTCGATCCAGCGCCTGCTGGCCCTGCCGGATGCCACCCGCGTGTTCGTCTGCCACGACTACGGCCCGGGCGGCCGCGACTTCGCCAACGAAACCACCATCGGTGAACAGCGCGCGCACAACATCCACGTGCACGACGGCGTGGCCGAGGCGGAGTTCGTCAGCGTGCGCCAGGCCCGCGATGCGACGTTGGAAGAACCGAAGCTGATGCAGCCTGCGGTAAAGGCCAATATCCAGGGCGGGGCCTGACGTACGCCGGGCAGAGCCCGGCGCCATCGGTTTCCATCACGGACCGCGAGCGTTCATTTTCCCTGCATCCGCACCACGTGCTGGCCCTTCACGATCTCGAACGTGAAGGCGTACTGCAGGGTGACCGCTACCGGCTCGACGCGCTCGGCGCCCCGGCAGTCACCGCGGTCGGCAGGCACCTTGCCCGCCGCGAAGTGGCAGACCGCTGCGGACGAGTACTTCCACATCGCCACGGCTTCCTGGGCAGCCTGCAGCAGGGGCGCATTCTCGCCCGCAGCACCTGCCGCGCACTCCGGACGATCGGTCAATGGCAGGCTTCGCTCCACGGCGCCATTGGCATCAACCACCACCTGCAGGCAGATCGTGGTCGGCGCCAGTTCCGCGCGCGGGTCACGATCGCCAACCTCCGGGTCTGGTGCCGCGTACAGCTGGGGCATCCGGTAGCCTTCGGTCGCACCCAGCGAATACACCTGCAGCTGTCCACCGCCGCTGCCCGCCTGCGGCTGCAGGCGCTGGTGGCCGACATTTTCGCTGCGGGTATCCACCGTGGTCAGGCGGTCCTGGCTCGCACACCCCACCAGCAGCGCTGCCGCCATGATCAGCGCAGCGGACTTCATTGGGTGTCCTCGGTGTTGTCCATGGCGAACGTGATGGGAATCTTCACCGCCGCTGCAACCGGCTTACCGTTCTTCATCGCCGGCCGATAGGTCCAGCTGCGTGCCGCAGCGATCGACACCGCATCGAACACGCCCGGATTGGTGGCACTGAGCACGCGGACATCGCTGGGACGCCCCTGCGCATCCACCTCCACGCGCAGGTTCACCACACCTACCTGGCGCTGCTCGAACGCGGATTTTGGATAGGACGGCGGTGGCATCCTGTCGATCTGGATCGGACGGTCCAGCCCAGCCTTGGCCGCACCCTCTTCCGCGGTTGCGTACGGCTCGACACCGATCCCCGGGCTCCCGGCCGCGCCGCCCTGGCTGGCCCATGCCACCGCCCCCATGCCCACACACAACCCGACCACCAGCACCTGCCCGGACACCCACGGCAATGCCTTCCGCTTGGACTGCTTCAACATGGCGATACGCTCCTTCAACACGGGTTGGCTGCGCCAATGGCAGACCGCGGGCGCAACCGGGTGGACCAGCTGCGCCTTCAGCAGCGTGCTGGCGTAGAGGCCGCGCAGCGCCGGCTGCGGGGCCATGGTGCGGGCATCGCAGGCCAGTTCCTGGTCGCGCAGGAAGCGGCCCGCAGCCCACGGCAGAAGCGGGTGGAACCAGAACACCGCGCGCACCAGCAGCAGCGCACCGTTGGCCCAGTGATCGCCATGACGGTGATGGCTGCGCTCGTGCTGCAGGATCAAGCTCTGTTCCTGTGCGGTGAACTGCAGGTCGAAGTCGGGACCAACCACGATGCGTGGGCGCCACAGGCCAACCAGCGCGGGCAAGCCGGGATCGCCGCTGGCCTGCCAGCTGCCATCGGTGCGCGGCGTCAGTGGGCCCATGCTCCGTTCGAAACGATGTTGTGCGCGCAGGTCGCGCAACAGGCGGATGCCCGCGCCCAATGCCCACAGCGCGAACAACAGCCCGGCCCATGGCAGCGAGGGCCCGCTCAGGGCATCGAGGGCACCGGGCATCACTTTCAGCGGCAGCGTGGGTACCTGCTGCAACACCGCAACCTGTGGCAATGGCAGCGTCAGGGCCACCAGCAGCAGCGGCAGCAGCCACCAGCTGCGGTAGGCCAGCCCAGCGCCCCCCAACCGCACCAGCAGCGGTCGCAGCACCGCCAGCAGGACCACACCCACGGCCAGCCACAAGCTGGCCCGCCACAGTCCGTCGAGCAGCTCAGCCATGGTCCAGCTCCTGGATCAGCTTCTTCAGTTCGGCGATGTCCTGCGCGCTCAGCTGGCCGCGTTCGCTGAAGTGCGCGACCAGCGGCGCCACGCGCCCTTCGAAGACACGGCCGATGAAGTCCTGGCTCTGCGCCTCCACCCACGCCTGTCGCTGCAGCAGCGGCCGGTACAGGTAACGCCGTCCATCGCGCTCGGCAGTGATCGCGCCCTTGGTCAGCAGGCGGTTGAGCAGGGTCTTGATGGTCGGCTCGGCCCAGTCGCGATGGGCCAGCGCGGCCACCACGTCATCGGCACTACGCGGTGCCTGCTGCCACAGCACCTCCATCACGACGGCTTCGGCTTCGCTGATCGGGGTCATGGTTTACATCCGTAATCGACATATTGATTACGCGCGTAATCGAACTGCCTGTCAAGCCCCTCGACTCCGGGTTCATCCCGGCTGCGCCAGCATCGGTTCCTCCCGCCCCTGGCCCCGGATGAAAGCACTGCCGAAGAAGGATTTCCCGGTCGAGCAGGCCCGCCGCTTCCTCGAACCCGGCCCGATCGTGCTGGTCAGCACGGCATGGCGCGGCCAGCGCAACCTGATGACGATGGGCTGGCACATGGTCATGGGCTTCTCGCCTTCACTGGTCGCCACCTACCTGTGGGACGCAAACCACAGCCACGCGTTGGCGCGCGGCAGCGGCGAGTGCGTGATCAACGTGCCCGGGGTGGAGCTGCTCGATACCGTGGTGGACATCGGCAACTGCAGCGGCCGCGAGGTCGACAAGTTCGCCCGTTTCGGGCTCGACGCACTGCCCGCGCGTGAGGTCGGCGCGCCACTGGTCGGCCAATGCCATTCGTGCTTCGAATGCCGCCTGTACGACGACAGCCAGGTGGCAGCGAGCAATCTGTTCATCTGGGAAATCGTGCACGCCCATGTTGCGCCCCGGCCGAAACTGCCGCGCACGGTGCATTACCGCGGCGATGGGCAGTTCATGGTGGCCGGCGCGGAAGTCTCGCGTCGACGGCGGTTCAAGCCCGACATGCTGTAATGCCCGCACTTCCCCGACGCAGGACCGCCGCGCATGACCGAACACCTCACCGACCTGGACGCCGCCGTCGACTGGTTGTTTGCGCGCGTGGACGGGCCGCTGCGGATCGGGGCACCGCTGGCACTGGGCAAGCCGCATCGGCTGCTCAACGCCCTCTACTCGCGCGTCGAGCACGATCCGTCGCGGCCGCTGCAGCTGTATACCGCGCTGTCGCTGAATCCGCCGAAGGCGCGGGGCAACGGCCTGGAAGCCCGCTTCCTGGCACCGTTCGCGCAGCGCCATTTCGGCGACGACTTCCCGCGCCTGGCCTATGCCGATGCGATCGCACGCGACGCGTTGCCGGCACATGTGCAGGTGGAAGAGTTCTACATGCAATCCGGCGCCCTGCTCGGGTCGCGCCAGGCGCAATCCAGCTATACCAGCCTGAACTACACCCACGCCGCCGATGCGGTGGCGCAGCGCGCGCCACAGGTGATCGTGCAGAAAGTGGCGATGCGCCCGAACGACCGCCGGCTTTCCCTGTCGTGCAACAACGACATCACCCAGGACACGCTGGACGCGATGACCGCGCGTGGCCTGCCGCGTCCGCTGCTGATTGCCGAGATCGATCCCCAGTTGCCCTACCTGGGCGGCTCGGCCACGGTCGATGTCTCGTTCTTCGATCTGGTGATCACCCCACCGCCGCCGTACCCGGCGCTGTTCGGGCTGCCGCGGCAGCCGGTCGGCGATGTCGACTACGCCATCGGCCTGTACGCCAGCACGCTGGTGCGCGATGGCGGCACGCTGCAGATCGGCATCGGTACGCTGGCCGACGCGCTCAGCCATGCGCTGGTGCTGCGCCATACCGACAACGCGCGCTACCGCCGCGTGCTGCACGCGCTGGATCCGCAGCTGGCCAGCCACCCGCTGGTGCAGGAGATCGGCGGTGTGGACCCGTTCGAAGTGGGCCTGTACGGCTGCAGCGAGATGCTCAACGAGGGCTTCCGCAGGCTGGTGCAGACCGGGGTGATCAAGCGCAAGGTACACGATGACCTGGCGCTGATGCAGCGCATCGAGAACGGCAGCACGCTGTCGATCGACCACGCCACCCTGGCGGCCGAAGGTGAGTACCTGCACGGCGCGTTCTACCTGGGCTCGCCGGAATTCTACGAGTGGCTGCGCACGCTGCCGGAGGACGAGTGCCGTGCGATCGGCATGCGCCGCATCAGCGAGATCAACCAGCTGTACGGCGGCAACGAAACGCTGGAACGCCTGCAGCGCCGCCATGCGCGCTTCTTCAACTCCTGCATGATGGCCACCGCGCTGGGCGCGGCGGTGTCCGACGCGCTGGACGATGGACGCGTGGTATCCGGTGTGGGCGGCCAGTACAACTTCGTGGCGATGGCACATGCCCTGCCGGAAGCCCGCAGCGTGCTGATGTTCCGCGCCGCGCGCGATGACAAGGGCCGACGCGAATCCAACGTGCGCTGGAACTACGGGCACACCACCATTCCGCGCCACCTGCGCGACATCTACCTCAACGAATACGGCATTGCCGACCTGCGCGGACTGACCGACGAGGACTGCGTGCATGCGATGACCGCAATCACCGAGGCCCCGTTCCAGGGCGGCCTGCTGCAGCAGGCGCACGCCTCGCGCAAACTGCTGGCGGTCGCGCAACCGGATCCGCAGCGGCAGCAGCGCAATACGCCGCAGGCGCTGACAGCGGCGCTGGCCCCGTTCCGCGCCGATGGCAGTCTGCCGGACTATCCGCTGGGCAGTGACTTCAACGAGATCGAGCAGGTGCTGGTGAAAGCGCTGGCGTGGCTGAAGGCCAATACGCAGACCCGCGGCGACAAGCTGCGTACCGTCTGGGCAGCACTACGGCAACCGGCCGGCGACGGCGATGCGGTGTACCTGCAGCGCATGGGCCTGCAGGCACCGAAGGATTTCGTCGAACGCCTGGACGCGCGCCTGCTGCGGCTGGCACTGGCGCGCACCGCCTGAGAAAAGGGGACGGAGGGGATTAAGTCGTTTGTGCACAAACGACTTAATCCCCTCCGTCCCCTTTTTCCTGCGGCAAAGAAAAGGCCGGCGTGCGCCGGCCTTTCCTCATTACGTCGCAATGCTGCTTACAGCGCCTTGGCGGCTTCCACCACGTGCGCGGTGGTGATGCCGAAGTGCTTGTACAGCTGGTCGGCCGGGGCGGAGGCACCGAAGGTGTCGATACCGATCACGGCACCGTCCAGGCCGACGAACTGGCGCCAGAAGCCGGTGACACCGGCTTCCACAGCCACGCGCTTGCGCACCGCGTTCGGCAGCACCGATTCACGGTAGGCCGCGTCCTGGCGCAGGAACACGTCGGTGGACGGCATCGAGACCACGCGGGTCTTGAGACCAGCCGCATCCAGCTGGGCCTTGGCTTCGGTGGCCAGCGAGACTTCCGAACCGGTGGCGATCAGGATCACATCCGGGGTACCGGCGGCATCGGCCAGCACGTAACCGCCGCGCTCGATCTGCGCGATCTGCTCGGCGCTGCGCGGCTGGTGCGGCAGGTTCTGGCGGCTGAACACCAGGCAGCTCGGGCCGTCCTGGCGGGTGATCGCGGCCTTCCAGCTCACCGCCGACTCGACCGCATCGCACGGACGCCACACGTCGTTGTTCGGGATGTAGCGAAGCGAGGCCAGGTGCTCCACCGGCTGGTGGGTCGGGCCGTCTTCGCCCAGGCCGATCGAGTCGTGGGTGTAGACGTGGATGGCGTGCGCCGGGATCAGCGCGCTCATGCGCACGCCATTGCGGGCGTAATCGCTGAACACCAGGAAGGTGGCGTCGAACGGAATGAAGCCACCGTGCAGGGCCAGGCCGTTGGCAATGGCGGTCATGCCGAACTCGCGCACGCCGTAGTACACGTAGTTGGCGTTGGCGTCGTCGCTGGCAACCGATTTGCTGCCCTTCCAGAGGGTCAGGTTGGAGTGCGCCAGGTCGGCCGAGCCGCCGACGATTTCCGGCAGCAGCGGGGCATAGGCTTCGATGGCCAGCTGCGAGGCCTTGCGCGAGGCGATCGTCGGGCCTTCCGCGGCCACCTGGGCGATGTACGCATCGGCCTTGGCAACGAAGTCGGCCGGCAGTTCGCCATGCGAGCGGCGGGTCAGTTCGGCTGCTTCAGCCGGGTACTGGCTGGCGTACTTGTCGAACAGCTGTTCCCACTCGGCCTGGCGCAGGGTGCCGGCGCCATTGGCGCGCCAGCCGTCGTAGATCGCCTGCGGGATCTCGAACGGACCGTATTCCCAGCCCAGCTGCTTGCGGGTGGCTTCCAGCTCGTCCTTGCCCAGCGGTGCGCCGTGGCTGGATTCCTTGCCCGCCTTGTTCGGCGAACCAAACCCGATGGTGGTGCGGCAGCAGATCAGGGTCGGCTTGTCGCTCTGCGACAGCGCGGCCTCGATGCCGGCCTTGATGCTGTCCGGGTCATGGCCATCGACGTCGCGCACCACGTTCCAGCCATAGGCCTCGAAACGCTCCGGGGTGTTGTCGGTGAACCAGCCCTCGACGTTGCCGTCGATGGAGATGTGGTTGTTGTCCCAGAAGCAGACCAGCTTGTGCAGGCCCCAGGTGCCGGCCAGCGAAGCGGCTTCATGCGACACGCCTTCCATCAGGCAGCCATCGCCCATGAACACCCAGGTGCGGTGGTCGACCACTTCCAGCTCCGGACGGTTGAAGCGCTGTGCCAGCAGCTTCTCGGCCAGGGCGAAGCCCACGGCATTGGCGAAACCCTGGCCCAGCGGGCCGGTGGTGGTCTCCACGCCCGGGGTCTCGTGGCGTTCCGGGTGACCGGCGGTGTGGCTGCCCAGCTGGCGGAACAGTTTCAGCTGCTCGATCGGCAGGTCGTAGCCGCTCAGGTGCAGCAGCGCGTACTGCAGCATCGAACCGTGGCCGTTGGACAGCACGAAACGGTCGCGGTTGAACCAGTGCGGGTTGCTCGGGTTATGGCGGAGGTAGTCGTTCCAGAGGACTTCGGCGATGTCGGCCATGCCCATGGGCATGCCGGGGTGGCCGGACTTTGCGGTTTCAACCGCATCGGCGGCAAGGAAGCGGATGGCGTTGGCCAACTGGCGACGGGTAGGCTGCGTCATGGTTCTGTCGGAATCGGGAGGCGGCCGCGGACGTGCGGGCGGCCTATTGTCCCATAGTCGCCGGGCGGGGGGTCAGTTCACCTTGCCCGGTCGTGCCGGCCGCTGGCCCGCAAGGACGTGATCTCCGCCGGATTCCGCATGTGAAAGGGGCCGGAGCCCTTTCCCTGCGGAAAGGAATCCGACCCCGATCAGGTCGCCAGCAGTGGCGTTGGACTCAGTCCTGCTGCGGACCCAGCGCCGGGCCATCGTGCGACTCGCCCTTGGCCACCAGCGTGGTCAGGGCCAGGTCGCCGGTCACGTTCAGCGCGGTACGGCACATGTCCAGGAAGTGATTCACGCCCAGGATCAGGCCGATGCCCAGCGGATTCACACCGACCATCGCGCAGATCATCGCCACCACCGGCAGCGATCCCGACGGCACGCCGGCGGTACCGATGCCACCGAGGATGCAGACCGCCATCACCATGATCTGCTGGCCGATGCTCAGGTCCACGCCGAAGAACTGGGCCAGGAAGATCACCGTCACACCCTCGAACAGCGCGGTGCCGTTCTGGTTGGCGGTGGCACCCACGGTCAGCACGAAGCGCGACACGCGCTGCGGCAAGCCCATCTGGTCGGCCACGCGCAACGCGGTCGGCAGGGTGGCATTGCTGGAGGCGGTGGAGAACGCCATCACCGTTGCTTCCTGGGTATCGCGGAAGAACGACAGCGGCGAGCGGCCGGACAGCCACACCGCGGTACCGTAGGTCACGATCATGTGCAGGCCCAGCGCCAGCACCACCACGCCCACATAGGCACCCAGGCGGATGATCAGCTCGAAGCCGAACAGCGCGGCCAGGTTGAACATAAAGCAGGCCACCGCATAAGGGGCCAGGCGGATGACCAGGTTGATCAGGGTCATCGAGATTTCGAACACGCCTTCGATGGCGCGGCGCAGCGGGGCAACCTTTTCATTGTCGGTCAGCACCATGCCGATGCCGAACATCAGCGCGAAGAACATCAGCGACAGGATCGCGCCGTTGTCCGACGCGGCCTGCAGCACGTTGCTCGGCACGATCGACAGCAGCATGTCCATGCCCTTCGGCGTGCCGTGGATGCCAGCGACGATTTCCTTGCTGCGCTCGGCGTTCTCCGAGAGCATCAGTGCCGCAGTCTGCGGATCGACGCCCGCGCCCGGCTTGAGCAGGTTGACCAGCACCAGGCCGATGCCCACCGCGATGCCGGACAGCAGCACGGTGTAGGCCAAGGTCTTCCAGCCGATGCGGCCGAGGGCGCGGATGTCGCCCATCTCCGACACGCCCATGATCAGCGCCGAGAAGATCAGCGGCACGATCAGCATGAAGATCAGGTTGAGGAACAGGCCCGACGCCGGGGTGGTGACGTAGTCCATTACCCACTTGGCACCAGCCTGCAGACCATCGACGCTGCCGCCCAGGGCGTGCACGATCAGTCCCAGGACCAGGCCGATCGCAAAGCCGATGCCCATCTTCCAATGCAGGGGCAACTTCTTCTTGTCGGCAGCAGCTGCTGTCATACGCGGGTTTCCTCGAAAAATGAATGCACTCTAACAAAGCGCGCAAGCGGCGCCGGTTCAGGTTCGCCGCGGCGGATACAGCGGCGCCAGGTCAGTGTCGGCGGTGCCCGCAGGCGCCGACCAGTGCGGTCCGTCACGGAAGACCTCGCGCAGGCGCGTGCGCAGCCGCGCCAGATCCCCCTGCCCGCCCCACCGCGCCTGCTGCAGGTCCTGTAGCACTTGACGCTGGGCTGCATCCCCAAGCCGCGCGATGACCTGCTCGATGCGTTCCACACCAGCCATCGCACACAGCTGTGCTTCCACCTGGTCGAAGCCCTCGCCATCCAGCGCGCGGCGCAGTTCTGCCAGGCCGGCACGCCCGCCCGCCGCAGTCGGCACAGAGGCCTTGCCCGCTACTGGCGCCACTGCGCGCGGGCGCCGACCTCGCTGCCAGCCCCACAGGAGAGTCAGCAGCCACAGCAACGCCAGGCCGATGGCCGCTGCCATCCACGGCCACGGACGCCCGGACAGGCCGCTGGCACGCGGATCGGTCGCGGCGATGCGGCTGTCCTGGTCATCGGCGCCCGGCAGCGCGGCATCGGTGTCGATCGGCGGCAATGGCGCCGGTGAGGCAGTGCCGGTGCCGGTGCCGGCCGCGACGGCCAGCGTCAGGTCCGGCAGCTTCGCCTCCTGCGCCTTGCCGTTACGCACATCCCACCAGGGCAGGCGCGGCCCCGGCACCACCAGCGAACCCGGCTGGCGCGGCACGATCGAATAGCGGCGGGTGATCTTCAGGCGCGGCGTGCTGCCGTTGAAGGTCTCTTCGTACTGTGCCGGTTCGGCGAACACCTGCGCATTGGTGCCGACATCCGGCACCGGCAGGTCGGTGAACTGCGCGCGCGTCGCGCCTTCGGCAACCGCTTCGACCACCACGTTGGCGGCCTCACCGGTGCGGGCACTGGTCGGCGCACTGGTGTAGCGCAGCTGCAGGCTCTGCAGTGGCAGCCACGGCTGCGGGGCCTGCGCCGGCTGTGCCTGCACCTGCAGCGTGCGGTCTGCGCCGGTGGCATTCATGCGGCCATCGCCACCGCCGAAGAAGTCGTCGAAGAAGCCACCCGCACTGCGCCCACTGAAACGGGCACCGGCCAGGCGCAACGCGCCGCTGCGCTCGGGGATCAGCAGGAAACGCCGTTCGACCACGTTGTAGCGGCGCCCGTTGACCTGGCGTACATCGGTGCGGTCGTCGCCCACACGCTGCAACGACGCGCCCGCCGGGGTATCCAGCACCAGCTCGCCGGAGGCCAGCTGCGAGGCGAAGTACAGCCGCACCACCACGCCCACGCTCTGCTGCACATACGGCGTATCGTCATCGACAACGGTTTCGATGAAGGCCATCGCATTGCTGTCGGGCCCCGCCACGGCGGCCGCATCGACCTGCAGCGTCAGCGGTGCGGTGCGCACACTGCCCACCTGCAGGCCCGGTACCACCAGCGCACCACTACGTCGTGGTGTCAGCGCCACGCCATACAGGTTGCGCTGCTGCATGCTGCCATTGCTCCATTCCACCTGGCGGCTGCTGGTCTGCCCGCTCAGGTCGAAGTCGGTGCGCAATGGCGTGAAGTCAGGGGCGCCCTGGTCGCTCTCGACATTGAGCGTGACCGTGTCGCCCATCGCGATGCGGTCGCGGTCCAGCCACGCGCGCGGCTGCGCCCAGGCCAGCAGCGGCAGCCACAACAGCAGCGCCGCCAGTACCTGTCGAGGCCAGTGCCCGTGCATGTTGATCGACCGCGTCATCGCCCTTCCCTCTTCCTGCGTTCGTTTTCCAGCTGGAACTTGGCCCGCAGCAATGCGCCCGGATCATCCGGCACACGCCGCATCCATGCCTCCACCGCCTGTTGCTCCTCGCGCTGGCGCGGCGTGCGGCCCTCACCACCCGGCACTGGCTTGTCCCCCTTGCCGGCCTCACCCTCGCGTGCCTGCTGCATCGCCTGCTGCATGCGCTGGCGCTGCTGTTCATCGGCCTGCGCCTGCGCCTTGGCATCTTCCACCTGCGGTGGTGCCTGCTGGCCATCGCGGCCACGTTCGCCAGGCTGAGGCTCCGACTGCGCGTTGTTGTCACCCGCCTTGGGCTGGCCCTGCTGGCCCGACGGCGGCTGGCCCTGGCCGGGTTGCTGCTGGCCCTGCTTCGGCTGTCCCTGTGGGTTCTGTTGGCCCTGCGGGCCCTGCGGTTGTTTCTGCTGCCCGTTCTGCGGTGGCTTCTGTTGATCCTGGCCTTGGCCGCCCCCGGATGGCCTGCGCTTGCGTGCGGCATCGACCACGGCGCGGTTGGCCACTGCATCGGCCATGCCCGGATGCAGCGCCAGTGCGCGGTCGTAGGCGGCGATCGCTTCGTCGTAGTTGCCTTCGCGTGCAAGCGTGTTGGCCAGGTTGTACCAACCGGCATCGCTGTCGATGCCTTCGAACTGTCTGCGTGCAGTGGCGAAGTCGCCCTTGCGGTAGGCCTGAACCCCCTCGGCCAGGCGTTGATGCTGCAGCTGGTCGCTGCGCTTCCACAGCGTGCCCTGCGCCGGCTGCGAGACAGGCGTCGCAGGGGCCTGCGCCTGCGCGTCATTCATCCATGGCAGCAGACCCACCGCGAGCACCGCGGCCAGCACCGCGCGACGGCGGAAGGCCAGCAATGCCAGCAGCATCACCGGCGGCAGCAACCAGAAGCCTTCGTCACGCCACTGCTTGCCTTCGCCCGGCCGCTGCGCCGCCGTGCCGTCGCGCGCGTCGAGTACACCGAGCGCACGCAGATCGCTGTCATCGGCAGAGATGCGCGCATAGCGGCCGCCACCGGCAGTGGCGACTGCACGCAGGCTGCCCTCATCCAGCGCGGCCTGGCGGATCTGCCCATTGCCATCGCGGTACGCCGCACCGGCAGGCGTGCCCAGGCCCAGCACCGACACCTGCAGGCCCAGGCTGCGTGCCTGCGCCGCCGCCAGTGCAGCTTCGCTGTCCGCCTGATCGCTGACCAGCAGGATCTGCCCCTGCAACGCGCCGATCTGCCGCATCAAGCGTGTCGCCCAGTCGATGCCGCGGTCGGCACGCTGGCCATCACGCGGCATCACGTCCGGCGACAGCGCATCCAGATACAACGCAACATTGCTGCCGTCGTCGGTCAGCGGCGCCACGGTGTAGGCATCATCGGCATACACCACCAGCCCCACCTGCCCGCCCTGGCGCGCGCGCAGCAGCTCGCCCACTTTCGCCCGCGCCTGCAGCAGGCGCGACGGCGGAAGATCGGTTGCCGTGATCCGGCTGGACAGGTCCAGCACCACCAGCAGCGGTGCGCTGGCCTGGAACATCGGTTGTGCCTGCTGGCGCCAGCTCGGCCCGGCCATGGCCAGCGATGCCAGTGTCCAGCCCAGCAGCAGCGCCCATGGCAGGCGCACTCGCCGCTTCGCGCCCGCGGCCAGCAGATGTGGCAACAGGTGTGCGTCCACCGCCTGCCGCCACGCATCACTGCGTCGCTGCCGGTACACCGCGAGCGCGAGGATCAGGGGCAACGCCAGCAGCGCCCACAACCACTCCGGTCGCAGGAAGTGCAATGCGCTCCAATCGGGGAGATTCGAAGCAAACGCGATCATCGGCGACGCTCCGGCCACAGCCAGGCCAGCACGCCCAGCAGCAACGCCAGCCCCAACGGCCAGGCATAGCGTTCTTCGCGCGGACGCAGGCTCGGCCCCTTCGCGGCGACCGGCTCCAGGCGATCGAGCTCCGCGTAGATCCCGGCCAGCTGCGCGGTGTCACGCGCGCGGAAGAACTGGCCACCGGTCATGCTGGCGATCTTCTTCAGGGTGGCCTCATCGACCGGATCCTGGTCGGTGGAAATCGGGATACCAAACAGGCGCATGCTGCCATCGCCGCCGAATGCAACCGTGTGGATGCGCACGCCTTCGGCGCGCGCGACTTCCGCGGCGCGCAGCGGCTCCAGCACACCGGCGTTGCTGACACCATCGGTCAACAGGATCAGCACGCGCTGTCCCTCCGGCTGGCTGCGCAGGCGCTTCACCGCCAGGCCGATGGCATCACCGATGGCGGTCTCGCGCCCGGCCAGGCCGACCACGCTGTCGCGCAGCTGATCGCGCACGCTGGCCAGGTCTGCGGTAAGCGGCGTAAGCGTGTAGGCGCGATCACCGAAAATCAGCAGGCCGACGCGGTCGCCGGCACGACGATCCAGGAAGTCGGCCAGCACGGCCTTGGCCGCGGTGAGGCGATCAACCGCCTGGGCTCCCAGCACCATGTCACCCTCCCCCATGCTGCCGGACACGTCCATCGCCAGCATCATCTGCCGGCCCTGCTGCGGCGGCGTGATGGCTTCGCCCAGCTGCTGCGGCCGTGCCAGCGCGATGCACAGCGCGCACCAGCCCAGCCATAGCAGCAGCGTGCGCAGCCACGACACGTCGACGTGGCCCCCACCGGACAGCGCTTCGAGCTCGGCGGCGGCGTAGGGCACACGCAGCGCGGCGCCCGGTTCTGCACGGCGCTTCCACCAGCGCATCAGCAACGGCAACGGCAGCGCGAGCAATGCCAGTGGCCATGCCAGCTGCAGGTCCGGCCATGGCCAATAGGTCGTCCAGAGGTTCATCGGCTGCGCTCCAGCAGCATCGCCAGATAGCGCTCGCGGGCCCAACTGCGCACGGCCGCCACGTCGCTGCTGTCGACGCGTGGGCGATACGCGCCTTCGGCCAGCAGGCTGCGACGCGCATCGGGCAACGTGCCCTGCGGGTCTACACGCTGCCACCAGGCATCATCGCGCAGCGATTCACTGCCCGGCTTTGCACGGCGTGCGGCACGGCGCAGCAATCCGGCAATGGCCGCCAGTTCGGCCGCAGCGTCGGTGGTGGCTGCCAGTTCGCTATCGAACAGCTGCAACCAACGCTGGCGGCGACGGCGACGCCGCCACATCAGCACGGCGATCACCAACAGCACCAGCACAACCGCCGCGCCGACCATCAGGTAACCGGGGGCAGGCGGCCACCATGAAGGTGCCGGTGGCAACTGCACATCGCGCAGCGGCAGCGCGGCGCTCACGCCGGCACCTCGGTCGGTGATGGCGCCAGCCACGCGTCGCTGGGCGCATCCGTGGACAGCACCTGCACATCGACACGGCGTGCGCCGAGCTGGCGCCGCAGTTCCTGCAGCGGTTCGACGAAGTGTGCCTGCCAATGCGCCTGCACTTCACTGCGGCGCAGGTCGAGGCCGATGCGCTGCTGTGCGGTCTGGAACTGCAGCGCCGCCGAGGGGGGATGCAGTTCCAGCGGATCAACCAGCAGCACCAGGCTGAGATCGTGATGCTGGGCCAGCGCGCTCCAGCGCGCGGGCGGAATGCGGATGGCCTGCTGCGGATCGGCCAGCACCAGCATGCGTGCCCCCGGGCGCAGCACGCGACCGGCATGATCCAGTGCACGCGCCAGGCCCAGATCGTCGACCGGCGGCTGTGCATACCAGCGGGTCAGCGCGTCGAGCACGCGCAGCACGCCGCGTGGCCCGCCCGCAGGGGTAATCGGCGCTTCGCGGTCACTGCCGCGCAGCGCACCCACGCGGTCGCCGCGGCGCTGCGCCGACCACGCGGCAACCGCACCGGCACGGGCGGCCTGTACCGATTTGAAGCGCACGCGCGTGCCGAAGTACAGCGCCGGCGACGTATCGGCCACGATCAGGCTGACCCGCTCGCGCTCGGCCTGGAACAATTTGGTATGGGCGCGGCCGGTGCGCGCAGTCACGCGCCAATCGATGTGGCGCGCGTCGTCGCCAGCCACATATTCGCGCGACTCGGCGTATTCCATGCCGCGGCCGCGCAGTTGGGACGGTGCCTGGCCCGCGTTGCCGGTGCGGCCACGGCGCGGCGGCGGAGGACGCTGTGCCAGCCGCCGTAGCGCGACCAGTTCGGCCAGCTGCGGGCGCAGCCCGTCACCTTCGAGCGCGGACGGTGCCTGTTCCAGGGATGGATCGGTCATGCGCAGGCTCAGGGTGCCGGCACCCGGGCCAGCAGCTCCTGCACCAGGCGCTCGCCGTCCCAGCCCTCGGCGGTGGCTTCATAGCTGGGCAGCACGCGATGGCGCAGCACGTCGGCGGCGACTGCACGCACGTCGTCGGGCGTGACGAAGTCACGGCCGGCCAGCCACGCCCGCGCACGGGCACAGCGCTCCAGTGCGATGGAACCGCGCGGGCTTGCCCCCCAGGCGATGCGGCGGCCGAGGCCGGCGTCGTAGCGCGCGGGATCGCGCGAGGCCAGCACCAGTTCGATCAGGTAGCGCTCCAGTGCCGGTGCCATGTGCAGGTCCAGCACTTCGCGGCGGGCGTCGAACACGTCCTGCATCGGCATCTTGTCCGGCGCCGGCGCAGCCTCGCCCAATGCACCACGGGCACGCTCACGGGCCAGCCGCAGGATTTCCGATTCGGCGGCCTGGTCCGGGTAACCGATGCGCACATGCATCAGGAAACGGTCCAGCTGCGCTTCCGGCAGCGGGAAGGTGCCCTCCTGCTCGATCGGGTTCTGCGTGGCCATCACCAGGAACAGCGGCGGCAGCGCATAGGTATGGCGGCCAACCGTGACCTGGCGCTCGCCCATGGCCTCCAGCAGCGCCGACTGCACCTTGGCCGGTGCCCGGTTGATCTCGTCGGCCAGCAGGATCGGGTGGAAGATCGGGCCGGGCACGAACTCGAAGCGGCCCTCCTGCGGGCGCCAGATCTCGGTGCCGGTGAGGTCGGCCGGCAGCAGGTCGGGGGTGAACTGCACGCGGGCAAAGTCTGCTTCCAGGCGCGAGGCCAGTGCACGGATCGCCGTGGTCTTGGCCAGGCCCGGCGCGCCCTCCACCAGCAGATGGCCGTCGGCCAACAATGCAATCAGCAGGCGTTCGACCAGTGCCGCCTGGCCGACGATCTCGGCCGACAGCGCGTCGCGCAGCTGGGTGAACGCCGCATGCAGGCGGGAGGTGGCCGGCGCGGGCGGCGGCGAGACGGTTTCGGGCATCGGCGGTGGCAGGTTCATGGGGGCCTTTGACCGGCGCAGGACGGCACGGGTTCCCGACATCATCGCAGGGTGCCCTGCGATTGGCATCAAGAACCGCTGAACAGCCGTCCACGCTGGGCATGGATCTGCTTCGTGCATGCCGCCAGCCCAAACGAAGAAGGGCCGCACGGGGCGGCCCTTCTTCGAAGACTCCGGTGCGACGGCTCAGTTCTGCTTGGCCACGCGCAGCACCTTCGGGGTGACGAACACCAGCAGCTCGGCCTTGTCCTTGTTGCGACCGCGCTTCTTGAACAGGTTGCCCAGGAACGGCACGTCGCCCAGGAACGGCACCTTGCTGATGCTGTTGCGATCGGTGAACTCGTAGACGCCACCGATCACCACGGTCTGCCCATCCTCGACCAGCACCGCGGTGTTGACTTCGCGTCGGTTGATCGACGGCACGGTGCCGTAGCCCTCCAGCTGGATCAGCTGGTCGACTTCGTCCTTCTTCACCTGCATGTTGAGGAACACGCGGTTGTCGTTGGTGATGGTCGGGGTGACCTTCAGCTCCAGCACCACTTCCTTGAACTGGACGTTCGGGGTCGCCACGCCGCCAGCGGTACCACCGCTGATGGTGACGTAGCCGATTTCCTTGCCTTGCTTGATCATCGCTTCGCGCTGGTTGGTGGTGACCACGCGCGGGTTGGAGATCACCTCGCCTCGCGACTCCTCCTGCATGGCCGACAGCTCCACGTCCAGCAGGTAACCCGCATTGAGGATGGACAGTGCCAGCGAACCCGGGTTGCTGGCGGCGGCCACCGGCAGGTTCCAGTTCAGGCCACGGGTGATCGCCGAGCCGGACTTCACCGGCGGCGGGCCGACCCGGCCACCGGCTACCCAGTCACGCTCGGCCTTGGCATTGGCCAGGTCGGTCGCAACCTGCGACTCACGGGTCTTCGCATTGGCATCCAGGCTACCGCTGAAGTACACGTTGTCGCGGCTGCCGCTGACACCGAACTTCGCGCCCAGCTCGCGGGCGAAGGTGTCGGTAGCGATGACGATGCGGCTTTCGATCAGCACCTGGTCGACCGGGCGGTCGATCACGTTGATCAGCTCGCGCATGCGCGCGATCTTCTTCGGGATGTCGCTGATCATCAGCGTGTTGGTGCGCTCGTCGGCCACGATGCGGCCGCGCGAGGACAGGAAGCCACTGTCTTCCTGCGAAGAACTGCCCGAACCACCACCACTGCCACCACCGCCGCTGCCACCGATGCCCTTGGCCTCGGTCAGCGCCTTGAAGATCTGCGTGGCGCTGTGGTAGTTGATCTGGATGTAGTCGGTCTGCAGGTCTTCGCGGTTCTCGATGGCGATGCGCGCGTCTTCCTTCTCCTGCTCGAACTTGGCCAGTTCGGCCTGCGGCGCCACCCAGATCACGCTGCCGTCACGACGCTTGTCCAGGCCCTTGGCGCGCAGGACGATGTCCAGCGCCTGGTCCCACGGCACATTGACCAGGCGCAGGGTCACGTTGCCCTGCACCGAGTCGGACGCCACCACGTTCAGGTTGGACTCCTCGGCGATCAACTGCAGCACGGTGCGCACCGGCACGTCCTGGAAGTTGAAGGTCACCGGCTTGCCGGTGAAGCCGCGCTGGCCGACGGCCTTGGCCGCCTGGGTGACGCTGCCGGCGGTGACCGCACCCACGGCGGCCTGGGCCTGGCGCGGGCTGATCTCGACCACGTATTCGTTGCCGCTCTGGTAGGCCAGCGACTCCACCGCCCCACCGGTGCTCAGCACCAGCTGGGTGCCGGCGCCCGACGGCTTGGCGTCGATGCGCTGTACCGGCGTGGCGAAGTCGGTGACGTTCATCGGCTTCTGCAGGTTGGCCGGCAGCCGGGCATTGCCGACGTCGACCACGACGCTGTTGCCCTGCGTGCGCAGGTCAGGGATCGCGCCCTGCCCGTCGAACTGCACGATCAGGCGCCCGGCGCCGTCATCGCCACGCTTGAAATCGATCTTGGCCACCGACAGGCCCGCCGGCGCGGCGGCCGGTGCCACGGTGGCGCCCACCGGCTTTTCCGCCGGTGCGGCAGCCAGCGCCGGAGCGCAGGCCAGCATCAGCGCGACTCCCAGCGCGCTGACACGGTTCAAGGTAGAGCGCCGGATGGGACGCAGCCCCTTGGCTTGGTGAAAGGTCATCGTGCTATCCCCAGTAAACGATCATTGATCTTCAAGCGAGAGCGTTGCCGGCCGTTCCAGCCAGCCACCCGCGCCATCCGGCACCAGTTCGATCAGCTCCACGCGGTCTTCGAAGACCGCCGTGACCCGCCCGTCGCTCTGCCCCAGGTAACCGCCCGGGCGAACCCGGTAGGTGACCTTGTCCGGCCCCATCACCAGCGCCACGGTACCTGCGCCGGTACCGATGGTGCCGACCATGTCCAGCGCATCCAGCGGGAAGCCTTCCAACGGCTCCTTGCGCCGGTTCGGGTCCGGTCGCAATCCGCCATTCCCCTGCTGCGGATTGGTCCAGGCATCGGTGAACGGATCGCGCATGCCCTGCGCGGAGTATTCAAAGGTCTCGAACTGCTGCATCACCGGCAGCGGCTCCAGCGGTTGCGCCGGTCGCGCGCGCTCGCCTTCCACCCACTTCTCAAGGTTCGGTGCGTCACCGGGCGTGCTGGTCACGCCACGGCCGCAACCAGCCAGCAGCAGCACAGCCAGCACCATCGCACCACGTACGGTCTGCGCGCGCATCACTTCTTGCCCTCCTTGCCAGCGTCGGCCGCCTGCTGCGCCTGCACCTCGGTCTCGTCCAGGTAGCGGTAGGTCTTGACCGTACCGGACAGTTCCAGTGCACCGCTGCGGACGTTGCCGCCGGTCTTTTCCTTGGGCTTGAGGTTGATGTCGTGCATGGTCAGGATCACCACCCGCGGCAGCGAGGCCACGCCGCTGACGAACGCGCCGAACTGGTGGTAACTGCCCACCATGCGCAGCTTGATCGGCTTCTCGGCGTAGAACTCCTTGATCTGCTCCTGCTCCGGCTCGAACAGCTCGTTGGTCAGGCCGCTGGACAGCGCGGTCTGCGAGATGTCGATGATCAGGTCGGGCATTTCGGTCTTGCTCGGCAGCTGCCGCAGCATCTGCTGCAGCACCTGCTCCATCTGCGCCAGCTGCTGCTTCAGCGGCCCCAGGTTCACCGCGCGTTCCTGCTGCTTGGTGAACTCGGTGCGCAGCTCGACTTCCTTCGATTCCAGGCCGGCCAGTTCTTCGCGCTTGCCGCTGATCAGCAGCATCCACGCCACGAACATGATGACCAGCGCCAGCAACGAGCAGAAGACGATCTTGGCCTTCTGCGGCCAGTTGCCGATGTCGTTGAAATCCAGGTTCTTGATGTCGATCTTCTGGCTCATGCGCGGTCCCCCTGCAGCAGCGCATTGAAGGCCTGCGGCGGCTGCGCCAGGCGGCTGCCCTCAGGCTTCGGGGCAGGTGCCGGGGCCGGCGCGGCGGCCGGAGCGGCCGGTTGGTTCGGCTTGGCCGGCGTGGCCGGTGCAGTGGCCGGTGCGGCGGGAGCTGCTGCCGGCTGGCCCGCCGCCGGCGCCGCAGGCGTTGCGGCATCCGGACCTGCGGCCAACGGAGCCACCGGTGCCGGCGCAGCCGTCGCCACCGAGCCATCGGCGTTCAGGCCCGGCGTCGCCGACACCTCTTCGCTCTGTGCCGGCAGTTTCACCTTGACCACGAACACGTAGGGCAGCGCCTTGATGTCGGCCAGCGGGCCGGCCTTGCCGTCCTTGTCCTTCTCCGGGTCACGCGCTTCGATGATCGACAGCTCCGGGTTGGTCATCCAGCCGGAGGTCTCCAGGTTGCGCATGTAGGCCGAAACGCGGGCGTTGGACTGGGTGCGGCCTTCCAGCGTCAGTACATCCCCTTCCTGCTTCAGCGCGGTCAGCACCACGCCGTCGGGGATGGTGCGCACCAGCGCGTCGAACAGGTGGACCATCTGCGAGCGCTTGGCCTGCAGCTCCTCGATCACCTTCTTGCGCGCCAACAGGCGTTCCTTCTGCGCGTCGAGGCGGTCGATCTCCTTGTTCTGTTCCTTGACCTTCTCGATCTCGGCTTCCAGATAAGCATTGCGGTCCATCTGGCCGCTCACCTGACGGTCGTAGTAGAACCAGATCATCAGCGACAGCAGCAGGCCACCGACGGCGGCCATGCCCAGCATTGCGTAGAACTCGCGCTGGCGTTGCTTGCGCCGCTCGGCGCGCCAGGGCAATAGATTGATGCGTGCCATCAGTCAAAGCTCCTCAGCGCCAGACCGGTCGCGATCATCAGCGCGGGGGCATCCTGGGCCAACGCATGCGCGTTCACCTTCGGCCCCAGGGTCATCTGCGCCAGCGGGTTGGCGACCACGGTCGGCACGCCCAGCTGTTCCTCGACCATCTCCGGCAGGCCACCGAGCACGGCGCAGCCGCCGGCCAGCACGATGTGATCGACGCGGTTGAATTCGCTGCCTGCGTAGAAGAACTGCAGCAGGCGGCTGATCTGCTGGACCGTGGCTTCCTTGAACGGCTCCAGCACTTCCATCTCGTAGCTTTCCGGCAGGCCGCCCTGGCGCTTGGCCAGCCCGGCTTCCTCGTAGCTCAGCCCGTAGCGGCGCATGATCTCGTCGGTCAGCTGCTTGCCACCGAACACCTGCTCGCGGCTGTAGAGGCTGCGGCCGCCGCGCAGGACATTGAGGGTGGTCATGGTGGCGCCGATATCGACCAGCGCGACCACGCCGTCGATGGATACCGGCAGCTCGCTGGCGACCAGGGCGTAGGCGTTCTCGACCGCGAAGGCCTCCACGTCCATCACCTTGGCCTGCAGGCCACCGAGTTCCAGCGCGGACTGGCGCAGCTCGACATTCTCCGAACGCGACGCGGCCAGCAGCACCTGGACCATCTCCGGGTTGTTCGGGATCGACCCGATCACCTCGAAGTCCAGGTTCACTTCCTCGATCGGATACGGAATGTAGTTGACCGCTTCCAGCTCGATCTGGGCTTCCATGTCGTTTTCGTCGAGATCGGCCGGCATCGGGATCACCTTGGTGATCACTGCCGACCCCGCGACGGCGGCAGCGGCCACTTTGGCCTTGCTGCCTGAACGGTTCATCGCCCGACGGATGGCCTCACCCACGGCCTCCACTTCAACGATGTTCTTCTCCACCACCGCATTGGGCGGCAGAGGTTCCACAGCGTAATGTTCCACGCGGAAACGATTGCCGCTGCGGGACAGCTGCAAAAGCTTTACCGCAGTCGAACTGATGTCGACGCCTACGAGCGGCGACTGACTTTTTGGGATGAGCCCCACGGTTTCTCCCCTGCCGACGGGCACTTGGACGCAAGACCTGCGCCCAAGCATTAATAACGTATTCTTAGCAAATGGCAACGGCCCTGCTGTGAATTCCTTCACGGATTCACCATGCAGCCCCTGACTGTTCCCCTTGCGCTCCCCGGTGCCGACCCCAGCCGGCACCTTGCGTAATCTATACTCTGCGACCACGAAATTCGCAATCGGAATCTGAACCCGATGACTCGACTCCGCCGCTGGCTGCGCTGGATCTTCCTGATTGTCCTGGTCCTGGCGCTGATCGGCGCGGCCGCCGTGGGCGGTCTGTACTACGCCGTTTCCTCCAAGCTTCCCGACGTGCAGACCCTGCGCGACGTGGAAATGCAGGAGCCGATGTACGTCTATGCTGCCGATGGCAAGCTGATGGCGGTGTTCGGCGAGACCCGGCGGACCCCGATCACCATGAAGGACGTGCCGGAGAAGCTGAAGCAGGCCTTCCTGGCGACCGAGGACGCCCGCTTCTACGAGCACGGCGGCGTGGACTACATGGGCATCGGCCGGGCGGTCTGGCTGCTGGCCACCACCAGCGACAAGCGCGTGCCGGGTGGCTCCACCATCACCCAGCAGGTGGCCCGCCAGTTCTTCCTCAGCTCCGAGTACAGCTACACCCGCAAGCTGGCCGAGATCCTGCTGGCGCGCAAGATCGAGTCCGAGCTGAGCAAGGACGAGATCTTCGAGCTGTACCTGAACAAGAGTTTCTTCGGCAACCGCGCCTACGGCGTGGCCGCTGCCGCCGAGTTCTATTACGGCAAGAAGCTGAACGAGCTGGACCTGGACGAGATGGCCTCGCTGGCCGGCATCCCCAAGTTCCCCTCGTCGGGCAACCCGATCTCCAACCCGGAACGTGCCCGCCAGCGCCGCGACAACTACGTGCTGCAGCGCATGGCCGACCTGAAGTTCGTCAGCCAGGCCGAGGCCGACGCGGCCAAGGCCGTGCCGATGCACGCCACCGCGCATGAGCCGCCGGTGCAGGTCGATGCCCCGTACGTGGCCGAGCTGGTGCGCCAGGAGATGATCGCCCGCTTCGGCGGTGACGTGGTCAACAAGGGCTATCACGTCACCACTACCATCGACTCCACCCTGCAGACCGCCGCGAACCAGTCGGTGCGCGACGGCCTGCTGCTGTACGACCACCGCCACGGCTGGCACGGCGTGGAGAAGCAGGTGCAGGTGGGTGCCGGCGAAGACGCCGCCGCCCTGGCCGAGCACCTGCGCGGCATGTACGGCCAGGCCGGCCTGCTGCCGGCGATCGTCGCCAGCACCGGCGCCGACGGCAGCGCCACCGTGGTTCTGGCCAACCGCAGCGAGATCGTGCTGCCGGCCGGCGCCGCCAAGTGGACCAACAAGACCCCGGGCAAGCTGGTGCAGCGCGGTGACATCGTGCGCGTGCGCGCCGGGGCCAAGGAGGGCGAGTGGCTGCTGGACCAGATCCCGCGCGGCCAGTCCGCGCTGGTCTCGCTGGATGCCCACAGCGGCGCGCTGAAGGCGCTGGTGGGTGGCTTCAGCTTCTCCGGCAACAAGTTCAACCGCGCCACCCAGGCCCGCCGCCAGCCGGGTTCGAGCTTCAAGCCATTCGTCTACGCAGCCGCCTTCGACAAGGGCTACAACCCGGCCTCGATCGTGCTCGACGCCCCGGTCGTGTTCCGCGACCGCCGCGGCAAGACCTGGGCCCCGCAGAACGACGGCGGCGGCTTCCGCGGCCCGATGCGTCTGCGCGAAGCGCTGGTGCAGTCACGCAACCTGGTGTCGGTGCGCCTGCTCGATGGCATGGGCGTGGACTACGCACGCAAGTACATCAGCGAGTTTGGCTTTGCCGAATCGGAGCTGCCGCCGAACCTGTCGATGTCGCTGGGCACCGCCTCGCTGACCCCGCTGTCGGTGGCGCGCGGCTACGCCGTGTTCGCCAACGGCGGCTCGCGCGTGGACACCTGGCTGATCGACCAGGTCAATGACCGCGACGGCAACCTGGTGTTCAAGGAAAACCCGGCGCTGGCCTGCCGCGACTGCGCCGGCAGCAGTGACCAGCCGGTCAACCAGGTGGTGGACGGCTTCAACTTCGGCGCTCCGGCCCCGAAGGTGGACCCGGCCGCCGCAGCCAAGGCCGAAGCCAAGGTCGAAACCCCGGCGGCACCGGCCAACCCGGATGCCCGCACAGCCCCGCGCGCGATCGACGCCCGCACCGCCTACCAGCTGGTATCGATGATGCGCGACGTGGTCCAGCGCGGTACCGGCGTCCAGGCCAAGGTGCTCGGCCGCGAGGACGTGGGCGGCAAGACCGGCTCCACCAACGACCACCGCGACGCCTGGTTCTCCGGCTTCGGTGGCCCGTACGTGACCACCGTGTGGGTGGGCCGCGACGACTTCCGTTCGCTGGGTTACCGCGAATACGGTGGCAAGGCCGCCCTGCCGATCTGGATCGACTACATGCGCACCGCGCTGAAGGACACCCCGATCGCGCAGAACGACCCGCCCAGCGGCATGGTCCAGGCCACCCTCAACGGCGCGACCGAGTGGGTGAAGGTGGAAGACATGGACCGCCTGACCGACTACGACCTGAACCTCAATACGCCGCAGGCCGACGCCGCCGCGTTCGATATCTTCTGAGGAAGGTTCTGGTGGGTGCCAACCATGGGTTGGCACCGATGCGGCTGTAGAGCCGAGCCCATGCTCGGCTCCGGGCGCCTGCGGTAGAGCAGCCGAGCATGGGCTCGGCTCTACAGGATCAACGACACCCGCTTGCTCGCCTCCATGAAATACCCACGCGGATGTCACATCCTTGCGCTAGTCTGTAGCCAGGTCGCAACAGGAGTCATCGCATGCATCGCGCCCGTCAGCATGCTGCCAGCCAGACCCGCGAGCGGCGCCATCGCCTCGCCCACGAAGCCGCCCGCCTGATGGCCGAAGGCGGCATCCGCGACTACCACCAGGCCAAGTTGAAGGCCGCCAGCCGGCTCGGCATCCACGACGATGCCTCCCTGCCCCGCAACACCGAGATCGAAGACGCCCTGCGCGAGTACCAGCGGCTGTTCTCCGGCCCCCAGCACGGCAACGAACTGCAGCGCCGCCGCGAAGCCGCGTTGCGTGCGCTGGAGTTCCTGCACGGCTTCGCACCGCGCCTGGCCGGCCCGGTGCTGGAGGGCACCGCCGATGCCAACAGCCCCGTACAGCTGCACCTGCACAGTGACGACCCGGAAGCCGTGCACCGCTTCCTGGACGAGCACGGCATTCCCGCCGAGTCGCGGACGCGCCGACTGCGGATGGACCGCGAACGGAGCCTGGACGTGCCGGTGTGGGTGTTCAGCGCCGAAGAGCTGACCTTCGACCTGGCCGTGCTGCCGTATGACGCCCTGCGCCAGGCGCCCTTGTCGCCGGTGGACGAGAAGCCGATGCGACGCGCGTCTGTCGCACAGTTGCGGCAGCTGCTGGCCGAGGCGGAGATCACCGCGTACATCGGGGGGTGACGGTTGCGCCGGCCTTGAATGGTTCCGACCTTGGGTGGTTCCGGCCTTGGTGGGTGCGGACCGTTGGCCCGCACCGTGCATCAGGCGTGCGGACACCTGGCCCAAGAGCAGCCGAGCATGGCTCGGCTCTACAGAAGGCGCGCTGCCTGCTTCCTTCTTCTGGTGGGTGCGGACCGTTGGTCCGCACTGTGCATCAGGCATCCGGACACCTGGCCCAAGAGCAGCCGAGCATGGCTCGGCTCTACAGAAGGCGCGTTGCCTGCTTCCTTCTTCTGGTAGGTGCGGACCGTTGGTCCGCACGATGCATCAGGCATCCGGACACCTGCCCCAAGAGCAGCCGAGCATGGCTCGGCTCTACAGAAGGCGCGTTGCCTGCTTCCTTCTTCTGGTAGGTGCGGACCGTTGGTCCGCACTGTGCTTCAGGCATCCGGACACCTGGCCCAAGAGCAGCCGAGCATGGCTCGGCTCTACAGAAGGCGCGCTGCCTGCTTCCTTCTTCTGGTGGGTGCGGACCGTTGGTCCGCACGATGCATCAGGCATCCGGACACCTGGCCCAAGAGCAGCCGAGCATGGCTCGGCCCTACAGAAGGCGCGCTGACCTACCAGACATCATGGTGCTGCTCCTCCGGCTCATCGCCAAGCAGGCGCATCAGCCACGGTGCTCCCACCCGCTGCGGGTACGCCATCATCATCCGCGCGTGCATGTTCTGCAGATCGCCCAGCAACCAAGTCTGGTTGTAGACATCGCCGAACGGGTCCGACCACGCCGTCTGTATCCGCGCGCGCTCACCGCCGTTGAGGTTGGGCATCCTGTCCAACGGCACCTCCAGCACCGGCTCCAGCCCCCGGTTGATGGCCGCGTTCTCCGCCTCCGCCGCACGCATGAGCTCCAGCCGGTGGCTCACCTGCCAGCATGGGAAGGGGAAGCAGCTGCCCGTGGCTTCGATGTACGCCGCCATGTCGGCCAGCATGTGGGCTTTCAGCTGCCACACCCTCTCACTGTCCAGCAGTTGTCGCACCCGCAGTGTGCGCAGCGTTCCCGCGCGGACGTCTTCCGGCGTGGTGAACGGCTCGCCCGGTGTCGGGCCACCATGCCGCACCAGCACGATGCGGTGGATCGCTTCCTGGGTGATGTTCTCCACGCGCAGCGCGGCGGCCTCCGGATGCACGCGCGGTGGCGGCACGCTCGCCACCCGCCAGTGGTACCAGAGCACCAGCACCATGCCCACCAGGCACAACAAGGTGAACTGCACCCAGCGATCCAGATTGCGGGTGTAGTAGTAAAAACGCGCCCGCCACAGATAGAACGTGCGGTAGCTGATGAATCGGCTTACCCATCGATACATTGCCATCTCCTCGGCAAGGACCCCGGCGCGGCGGGGTTCATTACGCGCACCACGCCGGGGCTGCACGGCTTACCAGCCGATGCCCACGCCGACGCCCATGCTGCGCTCACCGCTGTTGGTGAACGCACCATTGAGGCTGAAGGTGGCCGAACCCTTCTCGTTCAGCACGCGCTGGTAGCCCACCGCCATCGCCGACTCACCCTCGCTGTAACCCACGCCCGCACCCAGGCGGTTGTAGGTGGCCAGGCCGGCGGTATTCATCGCCATCGCACTCTGTGCGCTGCTCATTGCCGCCATGCGGTTGAAGCGCTTGTCCATCTTGTCCAGGCGGCGTTCGAAGGTGCTGATCGCACCATCGGTGTACTCGTTGGCACGAGCCAGCATCTTCTCCAGCTCGGCGGTATCGACCTGCGGCTTGGGCGTGTCGTCCTGCTTCTGCTTCGGCTGCGGCGTCGGCTTGTCACTTTCACCGGTTGAGGCGATCTGCGGCGAGCCGCTGGTTTCCGGTGTCGGCGCGATCTCTTCGGTGGACGGCGAAGGTGTGGATGCCGCCGCCATGACGCGGACCTGCGGCTGATCGTCGATGCGCTGCTCCAGCCCATCCATGCGGCCGTTGATCTGCTGCTGCATCGAATGCAGCTGGCCACCATTGACCGCATCGCGGCTGCCGGCCGCGATCAGGCCGTTGGCTACGTTGGAGATGACCATGCCGTTGGCACCGGCCAGGGTGAGCTGGTGGGTACCGTCTGCGCGCACCGAAGGGGTTTCCTGGAACACCGAGCGGAGCTGGGATTCGACCTGGTTCACCCGCGAGGTGGTGCTGACGACTGCGCCGTCGAGCGCTTCCAATGCACCATTGAGCGTGGATTGGGACTGACCCTGCACATTGAAACTGGGACCGACGATGTTGCCGTTGGCATCGACTTCGCCGCCGAGGGCGGACAGTGCGCCGCGCAGCTGGCCGACGGTGGCAGCGTTGTGGTTGGCGGTGCCGTTGGCGATGTTTACGAGACGGCGCGTCATCTCACCATTACCGAACGATGCAACTCCTACCTCGGTCGCATACGAGCCGAACCCAAGCGCCATCGAACCGTCGGCACCATTCCGAACCCTCGCACCGATGCCGAGAGCGATCCCACCAACTGCGGTTCCACCATCATACGTTCCGACTTCCGCGCCCGTCCCAATGGCAATGCTGAAATCGGAACCATTGAAGACGGTCGATCCCCGCCCAAGTGCCACCGAGTTCACCCCCAACGCAAGAGAGCGTGACCCAATCGCAGTTCCTCCTTCGGTGCCCGCCTTTGCAAGGATGCCAAGCGCGACCCCGGCTCGGCCGGCCTCCGCGCGGCCAGTCGTGGGACCTGTACCCACACTGAGAAACTGACCAGCATCTTCCAGTGCATCGAGTCGACCATTGGTCTCATAGAGCTGACTTCCGCGCACAACATCCGAGCTATCAGTCGACAGCTTCGCCTCGGCCACGCCAGTCAAACGCGCACCGCCGTAGTCGATGACGCTCGCATCCAATCCACGCATGGCCTGCTCGCCCATCTCCCGCTCCTTGCGCATCGCCTCCAGATCGTTCCGATTCTGCGAGATCTTCTGCTCTGCGGCGTACAACTGACTGCCGGTTACAGCATCGCGGCTTCCTGGCGCCACTCGGCCGTCAGTCAGGTTGGTCAGCACCGTGCCATTCACGCCGTTCAGCGCGATCTGGTTCATGCCGTCGGCGCGGGTCGAAGGTGAGTCCTGGAAGATCAAGCTGAGCTGGCCTTCCACCTTGTCCGCGCGACGACCTGCGGTGACGACAGCGCCATCGAGTGCCATCAGCGCGTCCTCAACGGTGCTCTGAGTTCCACCCTGTACCGTGTAGGTCGGGGCGATGATGTTGCCGTTGGCATCCATGCCTGCACCACCACCGAGAGTGGCGAGGGAATCCTTGAGCTGAGAGACAGTGGTGACGTTGTGGTCGTCGGTGCCCCGAGCAACGTTGGTGAGCCGGCGCTTAACCTCGTCACTGCCAAACGAGGCGGTATGGGCCTCATCGGCTACAGATGAGGCTCCGAGAGCCAATGCACTAATGGCACCCTTCTGAACAATGCTATTCGCCCCGATCGAGACACCACCAGCCTCCTGCACCGAAGCGAGAACGCCAAGAGCGAACCCATTGTCAGCTAGCTCATCCACGCGAGCAGCCCTGCCCAAAGCAACAGAATTCTTGCCACGAGCAGAAGAGAAGCCACCTACGGCGACAGCACCCTCACTTGAAACTGATGCCTCGGCGGAATCACCAATAGCAACGGCGATCAAGCCTGCTCGCGCCGCACCTTCAGGCCCACCCTTCCCGCTCGAAAAATAGCGCGAACTCTCAGCAATTTCCTCAATTCGTCTAACAGCTTCATCTGCGGTGTTCCTCGCTCCTTGCGCAGACTGCTCAACCGCATGCAGCTGCCCGCCATTGACTGCATCGGCACTACCAACGTCCAGCAGACCATCCGCCACACCAGTGATCTTCCGGTTGGCATTGGCGCTGTTACGCACATTCAGGGTCGTACCGCTGTTTTTCTCTCCGAAACGAACATCGCCAGAGGCGGAGACCTGCGCCACCAGCCCGCCCAGAACCGCTGTTTCGGCCAGCGCCTTGGCCGCATCCGCTTTTGCCAGGGTCGCGTCCGCAGCCGCAGAGGTGGCCATGCCTTCCACAGCCACCACCTTCTCATTGGTGGCATTGAGCTGCCTGCCGTTGACGGCTTCGTAGCTGCTGGCGCTGACCACGCCATCGGCCACGCCGGTCAGCTTACGGTTCGCATTCGCGCTGTTGCGCACATCCAGTACGGTGCCGCTGTTCTTTTCACCCAGGCGGACAGCCTCCGTGGCCGAAACCTGCCCGACCAGCCCACCCAGTACGGCGGCTTCAGCCAAGGCCTTGGTGGCATCAACTTGTGCGGCATTGGCAGTGGCCTGCGCGCCATTCGCGGAATTCTGTGCAGTCGTTACCCGGCCGTTGGTTTCATTCAACTGCTTGCCCGTAATGGCCTCGGTACTACTGGCGCTGACAGCGCCATCCGCAAGGTTGACGATCTTGCGCTTGATACTGGAGCTGCCGACCGAGACCTGATTGATGCCGGTGGTCTGCGAGCCGTTGCCCAGAGCGACACTTCCCGTATGTGATGCCAGGGCGCGGTCGCCCAACGCTATGGCACTTTCGGCACCCGCCTTTGCAAGATTTCCAAGCGCCGTCGAATACAAACCCGATGCGGCGGCCTCCCGGCCAACGGCGACGGCCTGATTGCCGCTCGCATCTGCCTTGTAACCCAGCGCGGCGGCATGGGTTGCCGCGGCCGTTGCATCATTGCCCACGGCCACGGCGCGGTCGCCCACTGCCGAAGCACGCAGACCTGCCGCCACCGCGCCGTTGCCACTACGCGTTGCAGCACCGAGAGCGACTGCACCCGTGGCAGCGCTCTTGTCACCGTTGGCGTCGACGCTGGCGCGAGCATCTGCACCAACTGCGATGCTGTTGGTGTTGTAGGCCTTCGCCGAGCGCCCCATCGCTACACTGGCGGTGCTTCCGCTCCCCTCCGCCTCTGCCGCCAGCCCGATGGCCGGGGCGGATGCGTTCAGACGCGCGGTTGCCGCGTCCGCGACGCGCTGTGCATCTGCCACCTTGGTGTTGGTGGCATTCAACTGCTTGCCTGACACAGCCTCCGTGCTGGTCGTGCTCAGCGTGGCATCCGCCACGCCCGTGATCCTGCGATTGGCGCTGGCGCTGTTGCGGACGTCCAGCACAGTTCCGCTGTTACTTGCACCTAGGCGAACGTTCCCCGAGGCAGACGTCTGGCTCAGGAGGCCGGAAAGCACATTGGCTTTCGACAAGGCATTGTCCGCATTGGACTTCGCCGTATCGGCAACAGTCCTGGCCGTCCTGGCGGTCGAGTAAGCCGAATCCGCAGTGCTTCGCGCCGAGGCTACATTCTGATTGGTTTCATACAGCTGACCACCGGTGACCGCGTCCGAACTGCCGTAGGAAATGTTACCTGATGCGACATTCACGATCCTTCGTTTAATGCTGCTACTTCCCACCGAGACTGTGTTGCTTCCGTTGGCTACCGAGTTGGCACCAATGGCTACCGCATTCGACGAGGTTGCCGAGGCCCCGCTTCCAATGGCGACAGCATTCTCAGCGCGAGCCGTTGAGCTGTTTCCCAAAGCGGTTGCGCCAATGTAATCGGCAAAGGCCTTGGCCCCAATGGCGACATTGTGGCCTCCATTGCTGCCGGTACGCGACGTGTAACCGATCGCCACGCTGTCAACGTCGGAGGAAGTAGAGTGGTATCCAAAAGCGACACTGTTCCGCTTCTCGATCCGTGCGCCTTGACCGAAGGCGAATGAGTAGCTTCCGTAGATCCTGGACCCCGCACCGATCGCCATCGAGTTCGTCACATCCAAACCCATGTCGGCATAGCCTGTCGACATGCGCGGATCCCATACACCCATGAATGGAATGCAGTGCCGGATGTTCCCGTTGTCACCCGAACAACCGACATCGAGACCCGCATTCGCGCTGCCCACCGCACCGGCCAGTGCGGTGAAGACAACCAGTGCGGTCCCGCGACGATGAATCAAGGTGCTTCGTGGCTTTCCACGCGCTGCTACCAGCTCGCCCACGACCACCCAACACTGCTTTGCATTGCTCCAGATACGACGATAGATATGATTCATGCTCTCTTCCTTAACAGGACATCGAAAATGAGGCCCCGCGAACAGCGCGGGGCCAGGAACGTTCAGGCGCTCGGCGCCAGGGTCGTTGTGTGCTCGCGGTAGCCGTCCTTGGACAGGCGGTAATGCAGCTGCACGGTGTTGCCCGGCTGAGGCTGGAACGGCAGCTTCAGCTCCGCATCCGGGTACAGGCTCTTGGCAAAGTCGTGGGTCGTGCAGGCACCACTGCCGGTGCACTCGGCCAGCCCTGTGATGCCCACCCGCAAGGTCCCCACGTTGCGCAGGGTGTCGCCCTGCAGTTGCAGATCCACGCTGCCATTGGCGGGCAGCACGTTCACCAGCGCACCCCAGACCAGGCTGACGCCGACGTTGGCCTGTGCCGCCTGCTCGTCACCCTCGAGCAGGGTCCCGTCTGGTCCCCTGACACCCTCGAAGTAGACGCGGTAGGCCACTTCCTTCTCCACGCTGCGTAGCGGAATCACCCGGATCAGGCGATTGCCTCCGCCACTGAGTGCGAACTTCCCAGGGGTGATGGCGACCGCGGCATCGGCCGCCTCCATGTCCACCTCTTCCTCGCCAGCCTGGGCGGGATTCGAGATGCGCAACAGGCGTGCCTGCACGTACTGCGGCTGGGTGGAGTGCGAGTAGACGCGGATCTGCGTACCGCGCTTGCCATCGACGGCCGCGCGCATTGGATGGATGGAGAGGTTGGCATGTACCGGCGGCGCCAGCAGCGCGCTCAACGGCAGCAGACAGAACAACAGCTTCTTCATGATGAGGCTCCGTGGGATCAGGGTTTGGCGGTCGGCACGCGCAGCTCTACCGTCAGCTCGCCGTCGTAGAGACCGGGCCGCTTGCTGGCGATGGGCGTAGGCGGCGTTTCCAGCACCAGCGGCGTGGGCACGCAGTACACGGGTTGATTGATGCCCGGCAGCATCACCAGGCGCAGCTGCGCGCTGTCGATACCGCGCAGCAGCTGTTCCTCGCCGTGTTTCATGGCCAGCAGGTTTCCGCCGTACTTCAGGCCGACCTGGTAGTCCAGGCGCTGGGTGTCATCGCTGCCGCCGTCCCCGTGCCAGACTGCGAAGTCCCGTCCGGGCGGGGGCCGTGGACCGCTGTCGCGCACGGTGACGCCGAGGAACTCGCTCTGCGAGCCCACGCCGTCGTACAGGCACATGTCCACTTCCTTGTAGCCGCCGACCATCTTGCGGATGGGGTCGTAGCGCAGGTCCATGTTGACCAGCGGTGCGATGCCGTCGAAGCCCGGGAAGTAGATCGAGATCGCGTCGTAGTCGGTGACGGTGAAGTCGAAGTTGACGATGTACTTAGCCAGATGCCTTCCCGGTGGCATTCTCAGATTGAGTTCGAGACTGCCCCTCCAGCGACCGGCAACCAAGCGGGCAATGCTGTCCCCAGCGATCGCAATGGTCAGCCCGGTACCGACTGCATAGTCACTGCCGCAAGGTCTTGAATGCGATGACCAGATCGCATACCTGGTATCCCGAAAGTAATCGAGTGAGCATATCTGGGTGGAATCAGCCCTATAGATTGAAGCAGCGAAGTTGATCGTGCTTGGACTTCCCGTGCGCTCTTCTATCGCCCGTACCGGTATCACACTGGTTACATCGCCACTTTCTGCCTCTGTATCTTCGGTACGACACATTCCAGATGTGGGGTCACTGGCTGACTCGCACGTCAGGTAGAGCTTTCCGTACTGCTTACTCAGATCTATGTCGTACGCGATCAAAGTCTTGGGCGCCAGAATCTCGATGTCACCGGGCATCGCCGAGCGATCCCATCCCATGTTGATGTCACGGATAATCACACCGGCCGGCGGATCCGTATCAGGTGGACGTTGCGCCCACGCCCGTGGCATCACCAGAACCGGCGCACACACCAGCATCAACACACACATCCAACGCCGGCTCATGGCGTACCTCCTGCAGCAGCGGTCTGGGGCGTGGCGGCAATCAACGCGCGTTCCTGCAGCAGGCGGGTCACGCGGGCCTGCTGGCGGATCTCGGGGGGCAGCTGGGCCACGGCCAGCGGCTCGCAGTGCACGGCGCCGACCAGCAGCACCACTTGGCGGCGCTCGCGCACCTGCAGCGGGCAGTGCAGCAGGCGGTCGTCCTGCAGCAGGTACAGCGTTGTTTCGCGACGCGGGAAATCGGCAACGAAGCTGCCGTTGGCGCTGGTGCCGGGCACCGGCGCGTTGAGGATGCGGGCGCCGCCCAGCGGCGACCCCGCAAGGTCCTTGGCATTGCCAATGAAGGTGTAGGTCACTTCGATCGGCACGGGCATGCGCATCAGCTTGCCGGGGGTGAGGAACATCGGCCGTGCACCGCCCACGCCGGTCACGCGGATCGCGGCGATGCTGTCCAGCGTGCTGGCGTCCTGCACTTCGGCGCGCTGCGACTGATAGGCCTGCAGCGGCAGCAGCCGGCGCTCGCCGATCTGCAGACGCTGTCGGCGCAGCCCGCCCACCTGCAATTCCGCGGCCACGCCATGCAGGTCGGCATCGTCGAAACCGTCCACCTGCACGGCCAGGCCGGCCTCGGCGCCGTTGGCACCGCTCCAGTAGAAACCACGACGGCCCAGTGCGAAGCCCGAGCTGTGGCTGCCGCTGTAGCCGGTCTCGCCACGCCCCCGCTGCTGATAGTGCGCGATGCTGGCGGTTGTGTTGCCGGTGCCGTTCTGCAGCTGGCCACTCAGCGATGCGCTGTAGCGATCGTTGTTGTTGGCGCGCAGTTCGGCGTTCAGCTCCCGATAGTGCGTGTCCCGGTCCTGGCGCAGGCTCTGGCCCACGCTGTAGTCGATGGCCGGGCGCTGATGCTGCGGCTGGCGCACGTCCACCGCATAGCGGCGCTGACCACTGCTGTCATGGCTGCGCTGCAGGCGGGTCAGGCTGAGGTTGAAGTAGATGCCACGGTCACGCTCGTTGCTGCCGCGCACGCTGTCGGTGCTGCGCTGCTGCCATAGCCCCACGCGCGTGGACACGCTGAAGTCCTGCCAGCGATGGCTGCGGCTGAAGCTGGCCTGCCAGGTCCGGCTGAGCACGGGCTCGCGGCGCGGCTCCAGCGGACCGGGCGGCAGCAAGGGATCCAGCCCGAACAACGGGTCCTGCTCGAATTCAGGCCGATGCCAGCCGGTGCGCCAGGTCTGGCGCCGGGTGTAGCCCACGTAGACGTTGCCGCCGGCCAGCGGCAGCGATACCGAGCCGCTGAGTGAGTTGGTGCAGCCCAGCTGGTCGCGTGCATCGGCCTCGAACTGGCAGGCCTTGCCGCGCATGCGCTGCTGGTAAAGATTCCACGACGCCTTGCGCCGGTATGACAGCTGGTGCTGCTGACCATTGCTGCCATCGCTTCCACGCATGCCGCTGAGCGAGGCGCGCATTTCCTGGGTGGCCAGCACGCGGCGCAGGTCCAGGCGCAGCTCGCCGTAGCTGTGGCCGCCGAGGTTGGCGGCACCCGCGGTAAGTGCGGCATCGCGGCCCAGCGGCACGCGCACGCCGGCCATTGCCACGCTTTCTCCATCGAAACGGTCGCTACGGCGCTCGTTGCGACGGCCACCCTGCACGAACCACTGCCACTGGCTGTTGGTCCAGTCGCCGCCTTTGTCGAACGGCGCCTCCTCGGTGCGCACCAGCACACCGTCCTCGTAGATGCGCATGCGCACCAGGTAGTTGCCGAAGGGGAAATTGCGGGTGTCGATCTGGTTGATGCCGGCCTGCAGGTAGAAGGTCTGCAGCAGGCGCTCGCCGTCGAAGACATCGACGCGGGCATCGCGCGCCAGCAGCACGGTCAGCGGCGTCGCCTGCACGGCGGCGTCGGTGTCCACGTAGGCCTGGGTGGTGCCCACGCGCGCGCCCTGGAAACGGTCCAGCGGCAGCATGCTGAAACTGAAGGTGCCGCCCTGCGGGCTGGACAGGTTGCGGCGGTCCATGCGCCCGGCCTGCAGGTAATGCGCCTGGCCCAGGTCATGGCGGTAATAGACGTTGTCGAACTGGAAGTCGTCGTTGCTGCCACGGCTGCGGTAGCGCTGCTGGGTGTAGTACCAGTCGGCGGACAGGTGGCCGCGATCAAACAGGCCCAGCGTGCCCACGCCGCGCGCGGACAGTGCCTGATAATCGCGACCACCGCTCACATTAAGCGTCTGCTGGTGCAGGAAGGCGTTCTCGGCGTTGGCCGTGACCGTGTGGTAACGCTCCGCTGCCGGCTCGCCGGGAATCCACTGACGCGCCACGAACAGGCGCACCGCGCCCTCGCCTTCGTCGTACAGCGCGCGCGCCGCGGTGGGCTCTTCGGGCGGGTCCAGATAGCCGCACCCCGCCGTGGCGCCACCAAAACGGCAGGCCAGGTGGCTGTTGCGCGGCAACGGTTGCGACAGCGCCGGTAGCAACGCAGCCTGTGCTTCGGCAGGCAGGGCCAGCGCCTGCAGCACGCGCGCGGGGTCTTCCAGCTGCACGTGTTCCAGGGTCACGCGTACCGGCGACAGCCCGGCCGAGCGGCCGAACAGCTGGATGTCGAGTTGTTCGGTCTGGCCTTCGACCAGATCCTCGAAGCCGGCGGGGACGCCGTGGGCCGCTACCGAGGGAGCAGCCAGTGCCAGGGCGAGCGCGACCGCCAGCCGGGTAACGGCGGGGGCGTGTGGGGTCATGGGGGGTACCGCTGGAGTAGCGGCCGGCCCGGGGTGCGGGCCGGCGCGGGAAGCCGTGGATCAGGGCTTCTGGTTCATGACGATGTAGACCATGCCTTCATAGCGGCCGTTGACCGTAAGCGGGCCGCCTGCACCCGCCTGGGCGATGGTCAGGGGCATCGAGATGGAGGCACCCGGCGTCGAGCTGGCGCCGTTGAACAGGTCAGCCGCCTTGAACTCGGTGACCGCAGTGGTCAGCGCGTCGGTATTCAGGCTGACGGCCAGCGGCACGCGCGTGGCGCCATTGAGCAGCACCGGATCATGGCCGAGGCGCACCTCGATGTCCGCGGTTTCGTCATTGGAATGGATGCGCACCTGCTGCGTCGACGGCAGCAGGCCACGCAGCGGATCGTGGGTCAGCTGCACGGTGTCCGGCAGCGGGGTGCCATCGTCGCGCAGCAGCGCCAGGGTCGGGTCGACGTCGGCGTAGACGGTGATCTTGGTTTCCAGCGCGTGCGCGGACAGCGAAGCAGTAGCCAGCGCTGCAGCGAGCGCGGCCTTCTTGATAATGGCGTGCATGGTTGTCTCTCTCGGACAAGGGGGAATTTGAAAGCTCCCCTCCCCAAGGAGAAAAGGGAGGGAAGCGCCGCCCGCGGGGATGGGTGCGGGCGACGGAGAGAATGTTAGAAATCCATTGCCATGCAGGCCATTCAAGCATTCCTAAATCGTTGAACGTTAAGGAGAATTTTTGAAGGTGTTCAATGTTTGAGGGTTATGCAATTTTCCTCATCGGCTCAATGCAACAAACCTCATTGCTTTGCCTTTGTAGAGTCGAGCATTGCTCGACTCTATAGTGGGGCATCCACGCCTGCGGGATGGCATCAGGCCGCCATTCGGCGGCCTGATGACACGGCGCGGTGGTGCGCGATCAGAAGAAGATCGCGTACAGGATCAGCAGCGGAATCGGCACGCCCAGCAACCAAAGCAGAATCATCTTCATGGCAGGTCTCCTTGCATGGAAGGGTGGATTACAGGTCGCGGCGGCGGCCGCCCCAGGTGGCGCTGAGGCTGGCGAAGAACGCGCCGATCAGCAGGGTGATGAAGAGCCACAATGCGGCGTAGGCGGTCGCCTTCCGCGCATCGTCGGCAGCCTGCTTGGCGGTATTCCTGGCCTTCTCCAGCGCTGCACGCATGCGCGTCTGCACATCGGTCACGCGGGCCTGCGCTTCAGCCGGGCTCATCCCGGTATCGCGCGCGATCAGCTGTGACAGATACTGGGTATCGGCCGGATCCAGGCCTTCCCCCTGCAGGCTGTTGACGATGATGCGGTTCACTTCGGCACGCACTTCGCGGCGATCGCCGATCGGACCGTTGCCCGGCGCCGGTCGCGGCGGCGGGGCCATGCGCGCGTCGCGCGGACCGGCGCCCGCTGCCGGCGGTGGCGCGGCATCCGGGTCCATCGGTGCGCCCGGCGGCGGCGCTGCGGGATCGGCCGGCCCTGCGTGGGTCGTGCTGCGGAACAGCGCATCCACCCAATAGTCGAGGTCGCCTTCCGGTGCAGCCGCCACAGCGCCGCTGGCACCGGCTGCAGCCACGCCGACGGTGGACGCAGCGGCACCGGCAGTGGCGCCGGCCACCTTTGCGCCCGCACCCAGCACGCCACCGATGGCCGACGTCAGCAGGCCCGCGGTCAGCAGCGTGGCCACCGCCCACGACACGAAGCCGTGCGCGGTGTCGCGGAAGTAGGTTTCGTCGCCGTGGATCTGCGTCCACTTGGTGCGCAGGCGACCCGCCAGATAGCCCCCCAGGCCGGAAGCGGCCAGCGCGGTGAAGGTGAGCCAGGCGATGCTGGACCAGCCGAAGGTTTCCTTGCTGACGCCTTCGAACGACCAGGGCGACACCGACGACAACCCCAGGCCCACGCCGAGGATCAGCAGGATGAGAGAGAGCGCAGCGGCGGCGGCGGCGCCAGCGAAGATGGCTCCCCACGACACCGCGCTTTCGCTGGCGGGCGGAACGATGGGGGCAGTGACGACAGCGGCGACGTCAGCGCCGAGCGGGCCGCGCTCGGGTGGGTCGAATCGGGTACTCATCGGGATGGACGCTCCATTTCAGGTGCTGCGGATGCAGCTGGCGTCCTGAGGCTGCGCGAGCGCTTGTGAAGCTGGTGAGACCCCTGAATCACGCGGTCTTGGCGCGTTGAAGAGCGTGCCAACCAAGGTTGGCACCTACCAAGGCGGGAACGCGGTAACTCCATGCCACGCGTGGATGGGGAGCGTGCCAACCAAGGTTGGCACCTACCAAAGGCGGGGACGCGGTAAATCCATGCCACGCGTGGATGGGGGAGCGTGCCAACCAAGGTTGGGAACAAGTGGATCCACGCCATGCGTGGATGGTTTTCCGCGAATGTCGAAAGCGTGCCAACCCAAGTTGGCACCCACCAGGGCGGCGGAAAAAAAAACGCCCCGCGCATGCGGGGCGTTCTCGGCACAACCTACGCGGGGCGATCAGCCCTGGTAGTCGCGCACATCGCTGCCGGTGTAGACCTGGCGCGGACGGCCGATCTTCATTTCCGGATCGACCTGCTGTTCCAGCCAATGCGAGACCCAGCCGGAGGTACGGCCCAGGGCGAACATGACGGTGAACATTTCGGTCGGGATCTGCAGCGCCTTGTAGATGATGCCGCTGTAGAAATCGACGTTCGGGTACAGCTTGCGCGCGACGAAGTACTCGTCCTGCAGCGCGGCCTGTTCCAGCTTCACGGCCACGTCCAGCAGCGGATCCTGCACGCCCAGCTGCTTGAGCACCTTGCTGGTCATCTCGCCGATGACCTTGGCGCGCGGGTCGAAGTTCTTGTAGACGCGGTGGCCGAAGCCCATCAGGCGGAAGCCGGAGGTCTTGTCCTTGGCCTTGACCACGGCGGACTCGACGTTGTCGGCGCTGCCGATCTCTTCCAGCATCTTCAGCACGGCTTCGTTGGCACCGCCGTGGGCCGGACCCCACAGCGCGGTGACGCCAGCGGCGACCGACGCGTACGGGTTGGCACCGGTCGAACCGACCAGGCGCACGGTCGAGGTCGAGGCGTTCTGCTCGTGGTCGGCGTGCAGGATGAACAGCAGGTCCAGCGCCTTGACCACATCCGGGTTCAGATCGTACTGGCCGTCAGCCGACTCGAAGGTCTGCTTCAGGAAGCGGCTGACGTAGTCCAGCGACGTGTCCGGCTTGTTGGCCGGCAGGCCCTTGCCATGGCGGTAGATCAGCGCCGACAGGGTCGGCACCTTGGCGATCAGGCGCACGGCGGCCTGGCGGCGCTGTTCGGCGTCGGACAGGTCCAGCGCGTCGTGGTAGATGGCCGACAGCTGCGCGATCGCAGCAGCCAGGATGGCCATCGGGTGGGCGTCCTTGGCGAAGCTGCCGATCAGGGTGTTGATCGAGTCGTCGACATTGGCTTCGGCAGTCAGCTCATCGGTGAAGGCCTTCAGCTGCTCGGCGCTCGGGCGCTCGCCGTTGATCAGCAGGTAGGCCACTTCGACGTAGCTCGACTTTTCCGACAGCTGCTCGATCGGGTAGCCGCGATACAGCAGCACGCCCTTGTCGCCGTCGATGTAAGTGATGGCGGACTTGCAGCTGGCCGTCGCGGTGAAGCCGGAATCGTAGGTGAAAAACCCCGTTTCCTTGGTCAGCTTCGCGATGTCGACGCAGTCGTTGCCGAGGGTGGGTTTGATGACGGGCAGAACGACGGACTTATCGCCGGCGTTGAGCGTGACCTGATCAAGATCGGACACTGTGTGCGCTCCTTCATGGGAAGGCGCCTGCCCAAGCGCATTGGTCAGGCACGTGAATGACGTCCTCGGCCTGTGCCGGGGATCATGCCATTATCGCACAGCAGCATTTGCCAGGCGCTAGACAGAAGTCGTAGACGGCAGGCGGCCAGAACCCGGCCAGCAAGCGGCCCGGATCGGCAAAAGCGTTGTCACACGAACGCAGTGTTCTGTCCATCCAAACGCCCGTTGGGTAGGCGTTGGGGAAAAACAAACGGCCGCGCAGAGCGCGGCCGTCGGTTCGAAGCTGGATCGACAGATCAGCGCGCGTAGCGCTTCTGGAACTTGTCGATACGGCCCGAGGTGTCGATGACCTTGTGCTTGCCCGTGTAGAACGGGTGCGAAGCCGAGGAAATTTCAACCTTCACCAGCGGGTAGTCGTTGCCGTCTTCCCACTTGATGGTTTCCTTCGTCGCCATGGTCGAGCGGGTCAGGATCTTGAAATCGGAGGTGACGTCATGGAAGACGACGTCGCGGTAGTTCGGATGGATATCGGCCTTCATGGGCTCACACCGTAAATGGGCTGGTGGTCAAGAGCGGCATTATAAGCACCGGTTGCCGCCCGGGGCAACCGGTGCCGGTCAATCGGCTTCAGTTCGCGCCCAGGGCCTGGCGTACCAGGGTCTCGAAACGCTGCTGGTCGTAGGCCATCAGCAGATCGCAGTTGTCCGGCTGGCCGGTCTGGCGGTTCCAGTCGACGATGGTGGCGCCGCGGCTGAACGTGCCATTCAGCTCCACGTTCAGCGGACGCGACTCGACCCGCAGCTGCCCTTCCGGGTTCAGTGCCCAGGCCATGGCAACCGCGTCGGCGGTGTACCAGCGGCCGCCCTTGCTGTCTTCGGACAGGCCCCGGGTCTTGCGCGAAATCAGCTCGTAGAAGCGGGCGCGATCGGAATCGGCCTGCAGCCATTTCTCGGCTTCTTCCAGCGGCAGGCCGTGGGCGACGGTGGCCTCCCAGTCCGACACCAGCAGGTGCTTGAACGAGGTGAACACCACATGCGCCGCTTCCGGATCGAAGGCGATGTTGAATTCGGCCGCCGGGGTGATGTTGCCGTGGCAGGTGACCGCGCCGCCCATCACCACGATGCGCTTGATGCGCTGGGGCAGGGTCGGGTCCAGCTTCAGTGCCAGCGCGAGGTTGGTCAGCGGGCCAAGCATCACCAGCATCAGTTCGCCGGCATGCGCGTGCGACAGGCGCAGGATGGCCAGCGCAGCATGCTCGGCTTCGGCCTGGCGGCTCGGCGGCGGCAGGTCCACGTCGCCATAGCCATCACGGCCATGCACGTGGGCAGCGTCTACGGAAGGATGCAGCAGCGGATCCGGGCTGCCGGCAAACACCGGCACGTCGGTGCGGCCGACGATGTCGCAGAGCTTGAGGGCGTTGCGGACGGTGTACTGCAGGCCGACATTGCCGGCGGCGATGGTCAGGGCGACCACGTCATGCCGTTCATCGGCAAAGGCCATCAGCAGGGCCAGGGCGTCGTCCACACCGGGGTCGGTGTCGATCAACAGGGGGATCTTGTGGGTCATCGTTGCCGTCTTCAGATCGGCAACGAAGTGTGGACCGGGATGATGACCGTTGCAAGTATGGGGGGCGGCAGGGCTGCGACCTGCACCCGCGGTAGTGCCGGCCGCTGGCCGACAACTTCAACAGCAACGCCGAAAACGGGTTTCCCGCGGATGGCAGGGAAGAGCTCTCTGTAGAGTCGAGCCATGCTCGACTCACGCGCGCAGCGCGAACGGCAGCCGAGCATGGGTTCGGCTCTACAGTAGATCCACGCCATGCGGGGATGAGCGTCCCGGGGATGGGGTCAGAGCCCTTTGCTGTGCAAAGGGGCCTGACCCCGCCACTTACGCCGAGGCGTAGCGCACGGCGGTGCCGATCCAGCGCTGCACCACGCGATCGGCCAACGCGGGCTGCTGGGCCAGCAGCCGCTCGGCCAGGTCATGCACGCCGGGCAGCAGGCCGGCATCGCGGGCCAGGTCTGCAATGCGGAAACCGGCCAGGCCGGTCTGGCGGGTGCCCAGCAGTTCGCCGGGGCCGCGCAGTTCCAGATCCTTCTCGGCGATGACGAAACCATCGTTGGTTTCGCGCATGGTCTGCAGACGCTCGCGCGCCATCTGCGAAAGCGGAGCCTGGTACAGCAGCACGCAGCGCGATACCGCCGAACCACGCCCCACGCGGCCGCGCAGCTGGTGCAGCTGGGCCAGGCCGAGGCGTTCGGCGTTCTCGATCACCATCAACGAAGCATTGGGTACGTCCACGCCCACTTCGATGACCGTGGTCGCGACCAGCAGGTCGATCTCGCCGGTCTTGAACGCCACCATCGTCGCCAGCTTTTCGGCGGCTTTCAGGCGTCCGTGCACCAGCCCCACGCGAACGCCGGGCAGCAGTGCCTGCAGCGATTCGTAGGTGGCCTGCGCCGGGGTGGCATCCAGTTCTTCGCTTTCCTCGATGAGCGTGCACACCCAGTACACCTGCCGCCCTTCCTCGCAGGCCAGCGCGATGCGCTCGATCAGTTCCGGGCGACGGTCATTGTTGAGGGCGACGGTCTGCACCGGCGTGCGTCCCGGTGGCAGTTCATCGATGGCCGACACATCCAGGTCCGCGTACTCGGACATCGCCAGCGTGCGCGGAATCGGCGTGGCGGTCATCACCAGCTGGTGCGGCACGCTGTTGCCGCCCGCGCCCTTGTCGCGCAGCGCCAAGCGCTGGTGCACGCCGAAGCGGTGCTGTTCGTCGACGATGGCCAAGGCCAGATCCTGGAACACCACCGCCTCCTGCATCAGCGCGTGGGTACCGACCACCACCTGCGCTTCGCCACTGGCGACCTGCTCCATCACCTTGGCGCGCGCCTTGCCGGTGACCTTGCCGGCCAGCCAGGCGATACGCACACCGAGCGGCTCCAGCCAGCCGCGCAGGTTGTTGAGATGCTGTTCGGCCAGCAGTTCGGTGGGCGCTGCCAATGCGACCTGCTTGCCCTGCTCCACCGCCAGCATCGCCGCCAGTGCGGCCACCACGGTCTTGCCGGAGCCGACGTCGCCCTGCACCAGCCGCAGCATCGGGCTGGGGCGCGCGAGGTCTTCACGGATCTGCTTGAACACGCGCGCCTGCGCGCCGGTGAGCGCGAACGGCAGCTGCTTCAGCAGCGCCTTGGCCAGCTTGCCAGGACCAGCCAGCGGCGGCGCATGGTGTGCCTGCAAGGCAATGCGCTGGCGACGCAGGCTGAGGTGGTGGGCCAGCAGTTCTTCCATCGCCAGGCGGCGCTGCGCCGGGTGGGTGCCGGCGGCCAGCGCGGCGAGGTCGGCATCCGGCGGTGGCCGGTGCACGGTCAGCAGCGCGCTGCGCAGCGACGGCAGGCCCAGGCCATCGAGCCAACCGCTGGGCAGCAGTTCCAGCGTGCTCTCCTCGGGCAGGCGATCCAGGGCCTGGCCGATCAGCTTGCGCATCGTCATCGGGCCCACGCCTTCGACGGTGGGATACACCGGGTCGAGGCGGTCGCCGAGTTCGGGATCATCGTTGCGGCCCAGCACCTGGTAGCTGGGATGGACGATTTCCAGGCCGAGGTGGCCGGGCTTGGGCGTGCCGAAGCAGCGCAGCCGGTTGCCGACCGCGAACTGGCCGACCTGCTGCTGGCGGAAATGGAAGAAGCGCAGCACCAGGGTGCCCTGCCCTTCGTCCTCCACCGCGACCTTCAGCATCGGTCGATAGCGCATGCCGCGCTCGACCGCGACCACCCGCCCTTCCACCTGCGCCGGCACGCCGTTGCGCAGGTCTTCGATGCGGGTCAGCCGGGTCCGGTCTTCATAGCGCAGGGGCAGGTGAAGCCAGAGATCCTGCAGGGTGGCCAGGCCACGCGCCTGCAGTTTGGCGGCCACGGCCGGACCGACGCCGGCGAGCATCGCCAGGGATGCTTCGCCGGACGGTGACAGGACCGGGGTGACCGCCGCCTTGCGTGCCACGTGGTGGTCAGTCGATGACCATCACCGCGTCGACCTCGAAGCTGGCGCCCTTCGGCAGGCCGGAGACTTCGATGGTGGAACGGGCCGGGTACGGGGCCTGGAAGTAGTCCTGCATGACCGCGTTGACCTTGGCGAACTCGCCCAGGTCGGTCAGGTACAGGCCCAGACGCACGACCTTGTCCAGCGAGCCGCCGGCGGCTTCGGCCACGGCCTTGAGGTTGTCGAAGGCGCGACGGGCCTGCGCTTCGACGTCGCCAGCGCCGACGATGTCGCCGGTGGCCGGGTCAAGCGGGATCTGGCCGGAGAAGTACACGGTGTTGCCGGCGCGCACGGCCTGCGAGTACGGGCCGATGGCGGCGGGGGCCTTTTCGGTGTTGATGATCTGGCGGGACATGGGTCGCTCCGGTGCTTTGGGGGAAAACAGAGCGGTGATTGTACCGGGTGGGCGCGGCATCGGCTGGGGGTCGGATCCGTTTCCCGGCGGGAAACGGATCCGACCCCGTATGTCGTGTGCGCGGAACGTCATCCACGCATGGCGTGGACCTACTGGCGGCGTACCGACTGCACGACCGACAGGCGGCGCAGGCGGCGCATCACTTCGGCCAGGTGGTTGCGGTCGCGCACCTGGATGTTGAACGCCAGCACGGCGGCGTTGAAATCGCGATCCAGGTAGTCCACGCGCTCGATGTTGGAGTGGCTCTGCGCGATGGCAGCGGCCAGCTGTGCCAGCACGCCGGTGCCGTTCTCCACTTCCACCACCAGCGAGGTGTCGTAGTCACCGGAGACGGTGGTGTCCCAGCCGATCGGCACCCAGCGCTCGGGCGACTTGCGCAGCTCGGCCAGGTTCGGGCAGTCCATGCGGTGCACCACGATGCCCTTGCCGGCGGTGTGGTAGCCCATGATCTCGTCGCCGGGAATCGGCTGGCAGCAGCCGGCGAAGGTGACCACGCCACGCTCGCTGCCGTTGATCAGGATCTTTTCCTGCGAGTGGTGGCGCGAATGCGGGCCGCCACGCAGTTCGGCGTAGGCCATCAGCGCCTGCGCGGCCTGGGTCGGCATCCAGTTGCCCAGTGCGACCTCGGCCAGCAGGGCTTCCAGGCGCGGGAAGCGGTGTTCGGCCAGGAACGCATCCAGGCGCCCCTTCGGCAGCCGCTCCAGCGACGAATCCATCGCTTCCAGCGCACGGTCGAGCATGCGGTGGCCCAGCTGCACGGCATCCTCGTGCTCCAGCTGCTTGAGCTGGTGGCGGATGGCGGTGCGCGCCTTGCTGGTAACCACGAATTCCAGCCACTGCGGTTTCGGCGTGGCCGAGCGTGCGGTGATGATCTCCACCGACTGGCCCGACACCAGCTTGGTGCGCAGTGGCACCAGTTTCTTGTCCACGCGCGAGGCCACCGCCATGTTGCCGACGTCGGTATGCACGGCGTAGGCGAAATCGAGCGCGGTGGAATTGCGCGGCAGGGCCAGGATCTTGCCCTTCGGGGTGAACAGGTAGACCTCGTCCGGGAACAGGTCGACCTTGACGTTGTCCAGGAACTCCAGCGAGGAACCGGCGGCACGCTGCGAGTCGATCAGCTCGACGATCCACGCGTGGGCACGGCTCTGTGCGCTGTTGGGCGAATCGCCGCCGAACTTGTAGGTCCAGTGCGCGGCCACGCCGCGTTCGGCGATCAGGTCCATTTCCTCGGTACGGATCTGCACTTCGATCGGCGAGCCATACGGCCCGAACAGCACCGTGTGCAGCGACTGGTAACCGTTGGCCTTGGGAATGGCGATGAAGTCGCGGAAACGGCCATCCAGCGGCTTGAAGGTGGCATGCACCGAACCCAGCGCGTGGTAGCAGCTGGGCACGCTGCGCACGACCAGGCGGAAGCCGAACACATCCATCACCTGGTCGAAGGATTTGTTCTCGTCGCGCATCTTGTTGTAGATGCTCCACGGGGTCTTGATGCGGCTGATCAGCCGATGCTCGATCCCCTCCTTGGCCAGGCGCTGCGACAGCTGCACTTCCACCTGCGCCATCGCCTCGCGACGCACCACCGGCTGGCTGCGGATGTGCTTCTCGATGATGGCGTGGCGCCACGGGTACAGCGCCTTGAAACCGAGGTTCTGCAGCTCGCTCTTGACCAGGCTCATGCCCAGGCGCTGGGCGATCGGCGCGTAGATCTCCAGCGTCTCGCGGGCGATGCGGCCGCGCGCTTCGCGGCTCTGCGCACCCAGCGTGCGCATGTTGTGCAGGCGGTCGGCCAGCTTGATCATGATCACGCGCAGGTCGCGCGACATCGCCAGCAGCATCTTGCGGAAGCTCTCGGCGGCCGCCTCCTGGCGGTCGCGGAACTTCAGCTTGTCCAGCTTGGTGACGCCGTCGACCAGTTCGGCCACGGCTTCGCCGAACTCGGCGGCCAGCGCCTCGCGGGTCAGCGGCGTGTCTTCGATGGTGTCGTGCAGGATCGCGGCGATCAGCGCTTCCACGTCCAGGCCGAGCTCGGCCAGCACCTGGGCCACCGCCACCGGGTGGGTGATATAGGGCTCACCCGACTTGCGCGTCTGCCCAGCGTGGGCGGAGGCTCCGACTTCCCAGGCACGGCGCAACAGCGGCAGCTGTTCCGGCGGCAGGTAATGGGCGGCGCGTTCAAGCTGGAGGACGTAGTCGGGTACGGCGGCAGTGGGGGCTGCGGCGACCTTGGCAGTGGGGCCTGGGTTCATGCCCGCAGCCTATTCCAGCGCGACGTTTACGGCAAATCCTGAATGCGAAACAGCCCGCACGGGGCGGGCTGTTCGGTGTATCCAACGATTACGTTGATCGATGCGATCAATCGTCGTTCTTGGACATGTCTTCGTCAGCGACCACTTCGGCGGCAGCCCACTCCAGCGCTTCGCGCTCGGCGCGCTCACGCTCGGCCTTCTCGACTTCGTCGATCAGCGCGTTGTCGATCTTGCGGGCGGCGATTTCGCGCAGCGCCAGCACGGTCGGCTTGTCCTCGGTCTCGCTGTTGTCCAGCGTGGCCTGCACGCCGTTGGCGAGCTGGCGGGCACGCTTGGATGCCATCATGACCAGTTCGAAACGGTTGTTAACGACTTCCAGGCAATCTTCTACGGTGATGCGGGCCATACGGGCTCCCGGCGACCGGTCGGCCGCTCAGTCGAATGAGGGAAAGGGGACGGAGTGTACTGGCAGGAGCTGGACAAAATCAAGCCAACCCCTACCCGATTCTTTTGGAATCAGTCAGTTGCGCCCGGATCGGGAGTCAGCAGGGCCTGGATCAGGCCGGCGTGGCGGACCTTCTGGGCCTCCCGGCGCAGGCGGCTGGCGGTGAAGATGGCGCACAACTCGTCCACGGCGGTGTCGAACACCTCGTTGACGATGACGTAGTCGAACTCGTTGAAGTGCAGCATTTCATCGCGCGCCGCGCCCAGGCGCTGGGCGATGACCGCCTCGCTGTCCTGGCCGCGCTTGCGCATGCGATCCTGCAGGGCCTGCCTGGACGGCGGCAGGATGAACACGGTGACCGTGCCCGGCACCAGCTGGCGCACCTGCTGCGCGCCCTGCCAGTCGATTTCCAGCAGCACGTCCTGGCCGGCGGCCAGCTGCGGCTCCACCGACTGCCGGGCCGTGCCCTTCCAGTCGCCGTGCACCCACGCATGCTCGAAGAAGTCGCCGGCGGCGATCATTTCTTCGAACCTTTCCGCAGAGACGAAATGGTAGTGCTGGCCGTTCACTTCCCCCGGGCGCATCGCGCGCGAGGTGAAGGAGATCGACAGCGCGATCTGCGGGTCACGCGCCAGGGTGGCATTGACGATGCTGCTCTTGCCGGCGCCGGAGGGGGCGGCAACGATGTACAGCGTGCCGCGCGCAACGGCGTCCGACGGCTTCGACGGGGCGCTCATGCGCGGAACCCAACTGGTTGATTTCGCAAAATTTTTCCTCGGTGTTCCAGATCCGGCGCGGAGGATCGCGCCAGGACGGCGGGGGCTGCGCGGAACATCCTGGAACCAGGCCCGGCAGACGCTTCCCCGGGGGGGCGGGCACGCAACTTTACCAGAGCGGCCCCGTTGCGCGCCCGCCCCGCCGGCGCCGGGCCTTGTGCCACATGGGCGTGCGGGGGCCTGTGCTATAACCGGGCCGTACCCAACGACAGCCCGGAGGCCCGTGCCTCCTCGCCATCCCAGGAGAACGGCATGCCATCGATGAGCCGCCGCCAGTTCCTGAAAGTGACCGGGACAACCCTGGTCGGCTCCAGCCTGGCATTGATGGGCTTCGCGCCCGGCATCGCGCTCGCGGAGGTCAGGCAGTACAAGCTGACCCGCGCGACCGAGACCCGCAACACCTGTACCTACTGTTCGGTGGCCTGCGGCATCCTGATGTACAGCCTCGGCGACGGCGCCAAGAACGCCGAGCCGAGCATCTTCCATATCGAGGGTGACCCGGACCATCCGGTCAACCGCGGCACGCTGTGCCCGAAGGGCGCCGGCCTGGCCGACATCATCCACAGCAAGTCGCGCCTGCTCTACCCCGAGTACCGGGCACCGGGCTCCAACGAGTGGAAGCGGCTGAGCTGGGACGATGCGCTGGACCGCATCGCGCGGCTGATGAAGGAAGACCGCGATGCCAACTTCGTGCAGAAGAACGACGCCGGGCAGACGGTCAACCGCTGGCTGACCACCGGCATGCTGGCGGCCTCGGCCACCAGCAATGAAACCGCGGTGCTGACCCACAAGGTCGTCCGCTCCCTTGGCATGCTGGCATTCGACAACCAGGCACGTGTCTGACACGGCCCGACGGTGGCAGGTCTTGCCCCGACGCTAGGCCGTGGTGCGATGACGAACCACTGGGTCGACATCAAGAATGCCGACCTGATCCTGATCATGGGTGGCAATGCCGCCGAGGCACACCCGTGCGGATTCAAATGGGTGACCGAGGCCAAGGCACACAACAAGGCCCGGCTGATCGTGGTCGATCCGCGCTTCAACCGCTCGGCCGCGGTGGCCGACGTGTACGCGCCGATCCGCACCGGTACCGATATCGTGTTCCTGGGCGGCCTGATCAACTACCTGCTGACCGAGGACCGCATCCAGCACGAGTACGTGCTGAACTACACCGACATGCCGTTCCTGGTGAAGGACGAATTCGCCTTCAAGGACGGCCTGTATTCGGGTTACAACGAAGAAAAGCGCAGCTACGACCGTTCCAGCTGGGACTACGCCTACGGTGACGACGGCTACGTACGCAGCGACCCGACGCTGAAGGACCCGCGCTGCGTCTACAACCTGCTGAAACAACACTACGCGCGCTACACCGTGGAGATGGTCGAGCGCATCTGCGGCACGCCGGCCGACAGCATCCGCCAGATCTGGGACATGATCGCGTCCACCGCCGGCAAGGACAAGGCGATGACCATCCTGTACGCGCTGGGATGGACGCAGCACTCGATCGGCGCACAGAACGTGCGTGCCGGCACCATGGTGCAGCTGCTGCTGGGCAACATCGGCGTGGCCGGTGGCGGCATGAACGCGCTGCGCGGGCATTCCAACATCCAGGGCCTGACCGACATCGGCCTGATGTCCGACCTGCTGCCCGGCTACCTGACGCTGCCGAGGCAGGACGAGCAGGACTACGACGCCTACATCGCCAAGCGCACGCAGAAGCCGCTGCGCGCCAACCAGATGTCGTTCTGGCAGAACTATCCGAAGTTCCACGTCAGCCTGATGAAATCGTGGTGGGGCGATGCCGCCACCGCCGACAACAACTGGTGCTTCGATTACCTGCCAAAGCTCGACAAGCCGTACGACATGCTGCAGGCGTACGAGCTGATGAACGAGGGCAAGATCCACGGCTACATCTGCCAGGGTTTCAACCCGCTGGCCTCGGCGCCTAACAAGGGCAAGCTGATCAGCGCGTTCTCCAAGCTGAAGTTCATGGTCAGCATGGACCCGCTGGAAACCGAGACCATCGCCTTCTGGCAGAACCACGGCGCGTTGAACGACGTCGACCCGAGCACGATCCAGACCGAAGTATTCCGCCTGCCCACCACGTCCTTCGCCGAGGAGAACGGCGCGGTGGTGAACTCCTCGCGCTGGCTGCAGTGGCACTGGAAGGGCGCCAATCCGCCGGGTGAAGCGCGCAGCGACATCGAGATCATGTCCGAGCTGTTCCATCGCATCAAGGCGATGTACGAGAAGGACGGCGGTGCGTGGTGGGAGCCGGTGCGCGACCTGGCCTGGAAGTATTCCAACCCGGAGCTGCCGACGCCGGAAGAGCTGGCGATGGAATACAACGGCAAGGCGCTGGCCGACGTGTTCGATCCGAAGGATCCGACCAGGCTGGTGCGCAAGGCCGGCGAGCAGTTGGCCGCATTCGGCGACCTGCGCGACGATGGCAGCACCGCGTCGGGCTGCTGGATCTACATCGGTGCCTGGGGCCCGACCGGCAACATGATGGCGCGGCGTGACAACAGCGACCCCACCGGCATCGGCAACACGCTGGGCTGGGCCTGGGCGTGGCCGGCCAATCGCCGCGTGATGTACAACCGCGCGTCGTGCGACGTGGCCGGCCAGCCGTTCGACCCGCGCCGCACGCTGCTGGCCTGGAACGGCAAGAACTGGGGCAGCGTGGACGTACCGGACTTCAAGGCCGACGAAGATCCCGCCGGCGGGATGGGCCCGTTCATCATGAACCCGGAAGGCATCGCCCGCTTCTTCGCCAAGGCCGGCATGGCCGAAGGGCCGTTCCCGGAGCACTACGAGCCATTCGACACGCCACTGCGCAGCAATCCGCTCAGCCCCGGCCAGGCACTGACGCTGAACAACCCGGCCGCCCGCGTATTCGCCAGCGATCGCGCACAGATCGGTTCGCCGGACGAGTTCCCGCATGTGGCCACCACCTACCGCCTGACCGAGCACTTCCACTTCTGGACCAAGCACGGCAAGTTGAACGCCATCATCCAGCCCGAGCAGTTCGTCGAGATCGGCGCGGCCTTGGCCGACGAGCTGGGCATCAGCAACGGCAGCCGCGTGCGGGTCAGTTCCAAGCGTGGCCACATCGAAGCGGTGGCGATGGTGACCAAGCGCATCAAGGCCCTGCAGATCGATGGCCGGACCGTGCACCAGGTGGGCGTGCCGATCCACTGGGGCTTCCTCGGTGCGGCCAAGCCCGGATACATCGCCAATACGCTGACCAACGCCATCGGTGACGGCAACTCGCAGACGCCCGAATCGAAGTGCATCCTGGTCAAGGTCGAGAAGGTGTAGGAGACACGCCATGTCACTGCAATCGCTGGACATCATCCGCCGCTCGGCCACCACCACGCCCTCGCCGGAAGCGCGCGGTGCGCACACCGGCCAGGTCGCCAAGCTGATCGATGTGAGCAAATGCATCGGCTGCAAGGCCTGCCAGGTCGCCTGCATGGAATGGAACGACCTGCGCGACGAGGTCGGCAGCTGCGTTGGCAGCTATGACAACCCGCCCGACCTGAGCGACCAGTCGTGGACGGTGATGAAGTTCCGCGAGTACGAGGACGAGAAGGGCAAGCTGGAGTGGCTGATCCGCAAGGAGGGCTGCATGCACTGCAGCGACCCGGGCTGCCTGAAGGCCTGCCCGTCGCCGGGCGCGATCATCCAGTACGCCAACGGCATCGTCGACTTCCAGGAAGAGAACTGCATCGGCTGCGGCTACTGCGTGACCGGTTGCCCGTTCGACGTGCCGCGCATTTCCAAGAAGGACCACAAGGCCTACAAGTGCACGCTGTGTTCGGACCGGGTGGCGGTGGGCCAGGAACCGGCCTGCGTGAAGACCTGCCCGACCGGGGCGATCACCTTCGGCAGCAAGCAGGCGATGACCGAGCACGCGGCCGGCCGCGTGGAAGACCTGAAATCGCGCGGCTACGGGAACGCCGGCCTGTACGACCCGCAGGGCGTGGGTGGCACCCACGTGATGTACGTGCTGCAGCATGTGGACAAGCCGGAGCTGTACGCCGACCTGCCCAAGGACCCGCGGATCAGCCCGATGGTGGAAGTCTGGAAGGGCGTGGCCAAGCCGCTGGGCGTGCTGGCGATCGCCGCCACCGCCTTCGCCGGCTTCCTGCATTACATCGGCATCGGCCGCAACACGGTCAATGACGAGGAAGAAGAGGAAGCCGAACACGAGGCGAGGAAGATCGAAGAGGAGCAGCGGCCATGAAGTACGCCCCGCACCCGCGGCAGATCATCCGCTACCGCGCGCCGACCCGCATCAATCACTGGATCGTGGCGATCTGCTTCGTGCTGACGGCGCTGTCCGGGCTGGCACTGTTCCATCCCGCGCTGTTTCCGCTGACCCAGCTGTTCGGTGGCGGCCCGTGGACGCGCATCCTGCATCCGTTCATCGGGCTGGCCATGGTGGTCGGCTTTGCGTTTCTGGCGTTCCGCATGTGGCGCGACAATCTGCCGACGGCCGACGATCGCGCATGGATGCGCGGCATGCGCGATGTACTGCGCAACGAGGATGAGAAGCTGCCGCCGGTGGGCCGCTTCAATGCCGGCCAGAAGCTCCTGTTCTGGGCGATCATTGGTTGCCTGTCGGCACTGCTGCTGACCGGCTTCGTGATCTGGCGGCAATACTTCAGCCATCTCTTCCCGATCGGGCTGATCCGCTTCTCGGTGCTGGCCCATGCGTTGTTCGGTTGGGTGCTGGTGTGCGCGATCGTGGTGCACATCTATGCGGCGCTCTGGATCAAGGGCTCGGTGCGGGCGATGACCCAGGGCAAGGTGACCTATGGGTGGGCGTACAAGCATCACCGGCAATGGTTCCGGGACATCCTGCGCGGACGTCGGGAAGAGGGGTAACGGCAGGGCCTGCGGCCCTGCACCTGCAGAGGCGCCTTCGACAGTTCCCCGGTGCTTTTGGTAGGTGTCGACCTTGGTCGACACGATGAACACGGCAACAACCGATGGGGTCAGATCCGTTTTCCTGTGGAAAACGGATCTGACCCCGACCATTTCAAATGGCCTACAGTGCGCTGGACGCCAGCGCTGACAACGGCGAGGATGGAGGCTGGTTCTTCTGGCTGGCCCTGCATGGCGCAACGCATCCTTGAACCCGGTGAGATCGAGACGTTCGCCTCGCGCGACGTGCCGCGCATCATCCTGCCTGATACCGGGTCGCTGTTCGCCACACGCGCGGCGCGCCTGCGCAGCCTGGCCGCGCACAGCGCCATCGGCGGTTACCTGCAGCTGCTGGCGGCATTGGCCGATGCACAGCAGGCGCTGCTGGAGGAATTGACACCCCAGCAACGCGAGGCGCTGCAGGACCACGCGCGCGCGCAGCAGTCCAGCGCGGCCGCCAGTGCCGGCATGCCGTTGCGGCCCGCCAACACACTTCATCTGGACGGGCGCTGGCGCGACTGGCTGCGCACGCTGTGCCGGCACTGCGCCGACGAAGCGGGGCTACCGGCGGAAACACGGCAGGAATTGCTGCGCGTCGCCGCCGCCGACGACACCTGGCTGGATGCGCAGGCCCACGCCGTGCTGGAACGCGCTGACGCGCCCCCGGTCGACGCGGTCGCTGCGCTGCTGGTGATGAATGCGTTGCAGGTGTATTGGGCAGTACTGGCGGCCAGCTTCCGCCCCAGCGACCTGAAGCCGCTGGCCGATGCGCCAGGGCTGTGCCCGCTGTGCGGCACCCTGCCGGTGACCAGCATGGTGCAGGCCCGCCCGCCCTATGCCTCCTACCGCTACCTGTCGTGCTCGTTGTGCGCCTGCCAGTGGCACTACGTGCGCGTGCAGTGCAGCCAGTGTGGCGCCGCTGGCAAGGACATCGCCTATCGCGCCCTGGCTGATGCCGACGGCGATACCGGCCAGGCGGTGCGCGAGAGCGCGGTACGTGCAGAAACCTGCGACCACTGCCACAGCTACCGCAAGATCCTGTATCTGGAAAAAGATCCGTCGCTGGAACCGGTGGCTGATGACCTTGGCACGCTGGCGCTGGACCTGCTGCTGGGCGAGGAAGGCTATGCACGCGCCAGCCAGAATCCGCTGCTGTGGCAATCCGACGGCGAGTGAGGCGATGACAGCCACGCCCCCCACCCCGGCATCGGCTTCCGCGCTGCCCTCGCTGGACCGGTTGCTGCGCCTGCCTGCCTTGGCAACACTGATCGAGGGCCACGGCCGCAGCCGCATCACCCAGTTGCTGCGCGTACATCTGCAGGCGCTGCGTGAGCGCATCAGTGCCACGCAGCTCTCGGCCGAGCAGTTGCATCAGGCCATTGAAGGCCCGGCACTGGTCGCGGCGCTCGATGCCGCACTCATCGCCGATGCACGGCTGAACCTGCAGCCGATGTTCAACCTGACCGGCACCGTGCTGCATACCAACCTGGGTCGCGCCCTGCTGCCCGAGTCCGCGGTGCAGGCCGTCACCCGCGCGATGGCCGCACCGGTTGACCTGGAATTCGACATCACCCGCGGCCGCCGCGGCGACCGCGATGCACGGGTGCAGGCGCTGGTCTGCGAGCTGACCGGCGCCGAAGCCGCCACCGTGGTCAACAACAATGCGGCGGCGGTCCTGCTGCTGCTCAACAGCCTGGCCAACCGCCGCGAGGTGGTGGTGTCGCGCGGCGAACTGGTGGAAATCGGCGGTGCCTTCCGCATTCCCGATGTGATGCGCAGTGCCGGCGCGCGGCTGCTGGAAGTGGGCACCACCAACCGCACCCACCCGGCCGACTTCGCCCATGCCATCGGCGCGCGCACCGCACTGCTGATGGAGGTGCACGCCAGCAACTACGCGATCACCGGCTTCACCGCCAAGGTCGACACCGCGGCGATGGCAGCGATCGCGCACGACCATGGCCTGCCGTTGGTGGTGGACCTGGGCAGCGGCAGCCTGTGCGACCTGGCGGCCTTCGGCCTGCCACACGAGCCGACCGTGCAGGAAACACTGGCGGCCGGTGCCGACCTGGTCTCGTTCAGTGGCGACAAGCTGCTGGGTGGGCCGCAGGCCGGCATCATCGCCGGCCGCGCCGACCTGATCGCGCGGATCAACCGCAACCCGCTCAAGCGTGCGCTGCGCATGGACAAGATGGGCCTGGCCGCGCTGGAGGCGGTACTGGCGCTGTACCGCGAGCCGGAGCTGCTGGCGCAACGGCTGCCGACACTGCGTACGCTCTCGCGCCCGCAGCAGGACATGGATGCGCAGGCCCAGCGCCTGCTGCCGCCGCTGCGCTCGGCGCTGCCGACCGGCTACATGCTTGAACAGGCACGGATGCACAGCCAGATCGGCAGTGGTGCGCAGCCACAGGCGCAGCTCGGCAGTGCCGGCCTGCGCATCACCACTGCGCAACGTGGCGGTCTGGACCGCCTGGCCAAGCGCCTGCGCCAGCTGCCGCGACCGGTGCTGGGCCGCATCGGCGAGGACGCATTGTGGCTGGACCTGCGTTGCCTGGAACCGGCCGACGAAGCGGACTTCCTCGCCCAATGGAGCACGCTGCAACCATGATCGTCGGCACCGCCGGGCATATCGACCATGGCAAGACGCGCCTGGTGCGGGCACTGACCGGCATCGAAACCGATCGCCTGCAGGAAGAACGCACGCGCGGCATCTCCATTGAACTGGGCTATGCCTATGTCCCGGTGGAAAGCGCGAACGGCACGGGCCCCGCCGCAACGCTGGGTTTCGTCGATGTGCCGGGTCATGAGCGCTTCGTCCACACGATGGTGGCCGGCGCCACCGGTATCGATGTCACCCTGCTGGTCGTCGCCGCCGACGACGGCGTGATGCCGCAGACCCGCGAGCATCTGGCGATCCTGCAGCTGCTGGGCGTGGATCGCGGCGCGGTGGCGCTGACCAAGATCGACCGCGTGGACGCCGCGCGCATCGCCCGGGTCGAGATCGAGATTGCCGCTTTGCTGGCCGGAACGCCGCTGCAGGGTTCCCCCGTGTTCGCCTGTAACAGCACGTCCCCCGATGACGCAGGCATCAACGCCTTGCGCGCCCACCTGCACGCATGGGCCGCCGGCGAGGCCAACGCGCGCCAGGCCGCGCTGCGCAGCGAGCTGTTCCGCATGCCGGTGGACCGCGTGTTCTCGCTGGCCGGCCACGGCACATTGGTGACCGGCGCGGTACATGGCGGCGGCGTCACGGTGGGCGAGCACCTGCAACTGATGCCCGCCGCCACCGATGTGCGCGTGCGCAGCATCCACGCGCAGAACCAGGCCAGTGACCACGCCATGGCCGGGCAGCGCTGCGCGTTGAACCTGGCCGCCATCGCCCGCGACGAGATTCATCGTGGCGACTGGATTGCCGACCCGCGCGCGCTGCTGGCCACCACCCGCGTCGATGTGCGCCTGCGCTTGTCCGCACGGGCAGCACCACTGCGCGACTGGGCACCCCTGCACATCCACTGGGGCACGATGCACCGGCAGGCCCATGTGGTGCTGCTGGAGGACCGTGACCAAGGTGATGGGCAGTTGGTGCAGCTGGTGTTCGATGCACCGGTCTGTGCGATGTGTGGTGATCGCTTCATCGCCCGCGATTCCGCCGCGACCCACACGCTGGGCGGTGGCGTCGTGCTCGACCCGGACCCGCCACAGCGGCGCCGGCGCAGCCCGGCACGGCTCGCCTGGCTGGGCGCACTGGAGCAGCTGCCCACAGGTGCGGGAATCGGCCCGCTGTTGCAGCAGGCGCCCTTCGGCATTGCCATGGCCGCGCTGCAACGCTACTGCCGGCGCGCGGCCGACCGGATCGATCTTCCTGCAGACGCACAGCGCATCATCACCCGCGAGGACACGGTGGTCATCCTTGCCTCGCACTGGCAGGTGCTGCACGAGCAGGTGATCACATCGCTGCGTAGCTGGCATGAGCGACGCCCGGACGAACCCGGTGTCGACAGCGGGCGCCTGCAACGCAGCACCCTGCCCGCGCTTGCGACGGGGCTCTGGAATGCGCTGCTGCAGGACCTGCTGGACGACGGCAGCGTGCAACGCGTGGGCGCCTGGTGGCGCCTGCCCGGCCATGACCATGCGCCACCGGAACGCGAGCGCCTGCTGCTGGAACGCGTGCTGCCGCAACTGCACGCCGGTGGCTTCGATCCGCCGTGGGTGCGTACTCTGGCCGCCGACTTCGGACTGACCGAAGACGATGTCCGCGCCGTCCTGCGCCGCGCCGCCGCACGTGGCGAACTGTTCCAGGTGGTGCCGGACCTGTTCTATGCACCCGCGCGCATTGCGGAACTCGCCGCGATGGTCGCGCAGCTGTCACAGGCCAGCGGCGCGGTGGATGCGGCGGCCTTCCGCGATGCCATCGGCCTGGGCCGCAAACGCAGCATCCAGATCTTGGAGTTCTTCAATCGCGTTGGCTACACTCGACGCGTCGGTGACCAGCATCGGCCGCGCGGCGACCTGCAGTGGAACGCAGCCCGCGACTGAGCCCACCGGTACCGCCGTACTTTCGGAAGGCATGCGCATCCGGGCATGCGGCTGGGCTTCAAACCCAGTAGGGGGCGTCGATCGTTCCCTGGTAGGTTCGACTCCTGCTGCCTTCCGCCATTCGTGTTTCCGCAGGAGATGTCGGCATGGCCACGCACGCGCAGTCACCCGCCCCATCCACGGCCGATGCCACGCGACGACTGACCTCTCTCGCGCATGGCGGCGGCTGCGGCTGCAAGATCGCGCCGGGCGTGCTGAGCGAACTGCTGCGCGGCGTTCCAGCACTTCCCGCACCGGCCGAACTGCTGGTGGGCCGCGAGACCAGCGACGACGCCGCGGTGTACCGCCTCGATGATCGCCAGGCAATCGTCGCCACCACCGATTTCTTCATGCCCATTGTCGACGACCCGTTCGACTTCGGCCGCATCGCCGCCACCAACGCGTTGTCGGACCTGTACGCGATGGGCGCGCGGCCGCTGTTCGCGCTGGCCATCGTCGGCATGCCGATCAACACCCTGCCGCAGGACACCATCCGCGGCATCCTGCAGGGCGGCGAGCGTGCCTGCGCCGACGCCGGCATCGTGGTGGCCGGCGGCCACAGCATCGATTCGGTGGAACCGATCTACGGCCTGGCCGCGATCGGCGTGCTCGATCCTCAGCGGCTCAAGCGCAATGCCGATGCCCGCGCCGGCGATGTGCTGGTGCTGGGCAAGCCGTTGGGCGTGGGCGTGTACTCGTCGGCGCTGAAGCAAGAAGTGCTGGATGCAGAGGGCTACCGGCAGATGATCGCGTCGACTACCCGCCTGAACAGCGTGGGCGTGCCGCTGGCCGCGCTGGACGGCGTGCACGCGATGACCGACGTCACCGGCTTCGGCCTGCTCGGCCACCTGCTGGAAGTGTGCCGCGCCAGCGGCGTCGCTGCCGAAGTGGACAGTGCACAGGTGCCGCTGCTGCCGCAGGCGCTGGAGCTGCTGCAGCGCGGCTGCGTGACCGGCGCCTCCGCCCGCAACTGGGCCTCGTATGGCGCCGAAGTGCGCTTCGCCGAACGCTTGGCCGGCCACTGGCAGCCACTGCTGACCGATCCGCAGACCAGTGGCGGGCTGTTGGTGTCCTGCGCCCCGGAGGCAGTGAATGCGGTGCTGGCCTGCTTCCACGACGCAGGGTTCGGCCAGGCGGCCGTGGTCGGGCGATTGGGTGAAGGGGCGCCGGGCGTCAGCGTGCGCTGATGCGCTGGAACGACAAGGGCGCCCGAAGGCGCCCCTGCTGTATCGCTGCACGCAACATCACTCGATGTTCTGCACCTGCTCGCGGATCTGGTCGATCAGCACCTTCAGCTCCACCGCGGCATTGGACGTGCGGCTGTCCACCGACTTCGAGCCCAGCGTATTGGCTTCGCGGTTGAACTCCTGCAGCAGGAAGTCCAGGCGGCGGCCGACCGGCTCGCGCTGCTTGAGCACGCGGCGGATCTCGACGATATGGCTGCCGAGCCGGTCCAGCTCTTCATCCACGTCCAGCTTCTGCAGCCACAGGACCAGCTCCTGCTCCGCACGGCCCGGGTCGACCGGGTGCGGCAGGTCAGCCAGACGGGCGGCCAGCTTGGCGCGCTGGCCGTCGCGAATGGCCGGAATCAAGGTGCGCACTTCGGTGGCGATGCGTTCGATGCCGTCCACGCGTTCGCTGATGGCCGCAGCCAGCTTGCCGCCTTCGCGCTCACGCGCTTCGACGAAGCCGTCCAGCACCTGGTCCAGCAGGGCCAGCGCCTCGACCTGCAGGGCGGCGGCATCCGTGGCCTCGCCGCGGGTCACGCCCGGCAGCTGCAGCAGATCGGTGAAGCTGACCTGCAGGTTCGGGAAATCGGAGGTCAGGCGGTGGGCCAGGCGGCCCAGCTGGCCCAGCAGGGCCTCGTCCACCTGCAGGTTGGCAGCCGCCTCCGGCGCGCGCAGGCGCATCACCAGATCCAGCTTGCCGCGGCTCAGGCGCGCGGCGATACGCTCGCGCAGCTGCGGTTCGAGCGCCCGCAGTTCCTCGGGCAGGCGGGTGCCGACCTCCAGGAAGCGGTGGTTGACCGAGCGCAGCTCGCAGCCCAGCGTGCCCCACGGGGTGACCCGCTCGCCGCCGGCATAGGCGGTCATGCTTCGAATCATGGAATGTGTCCGGTGCGTGCAAAGGGGGAATGGTACCCTAGCGCCCTCACCAGAGCCCCCTTGCCCGCCCCGTGAAGGCCGCGGGCATGGCGGCGTACTCCCTCGCCATTACGGAACCCGCACCATGTCCGACTCCCGCCCCAGCGGCCGCCAGCCCGACCAGCTCCGCCCGGTCGTCATCCAACGCGGCTTCACCCGCCACGCCGAAGGTTCGGTGCTGGTGTGCTTCGGTGAAACCCGCGTGCTGTGCACCGCCAGCGTCGAGAACCGCGTGCCGGGCTTCCTGCGCGGCAAGGGCGAAGGCTGGGTCACCGCCGAGTACGGCATGCTGCCGCGCGCCACCCATACCCGCAGCGACCGCGAAGCGGCCCGTGGCAAGCAGGGCGGTCGCACGCTGGAGATCCAGCGCCTGATCGGCCGCAGCCTGCGTGCCTGCGTGGACCGCAATGCGCTGGGCGAACGCACCATCACCCTCGACTGCGACGTGCTGCAGGCCGACGGTGGCACCCGCACCGCCGCCATCACCGGCGCCTATGTGGCCCTGGTCGATGCGGTGAACGTGCTGATGAAGCGTGGCGACATCAAGCGCAACCCGGTCCTGGGCGCAGTTGCAGCAGTGTCGGTGGGCGTGTACCGCGGCACCCCGGTGCTGGACCTGGACTACGCCGAAGACAGCGACTGCGACACTGACATGAACGTGGTGATGAACGACGGTGGCGGCTTCATCGAGCTGCAGGGCACCGCCGAAGGCCACGCCTTCCGTCGCGATGAACTGGACGCGCTGCTGGGCCTGGCCGAGAAGGGCGTGGCCGAGCTGCTGGCCGCGCAGCAGGCGGCGCTGTCGGCATGAACCGGCGCATCGCCCTGACCACCCTGGTGGTTGCCGACTATGACGAAGCCATTGCCTGGTACACCGGCAAGCTCGGCTTCACATTGCTCGAAGACATCGACCAGGGGCACAAGCGCTGGGTGGTGGTCGGCCCGACCGACGGCAGCGCCGCCGCCCTGCTGCTGGCCCGTGCCAGCGACGAGGAACAGCGCAGCCGCATCGGCAACCAGACCGGTGGCCGCGTTGCCTTCTTCCTCAACACCGACGACTTCCACCGCGACCACGCGGCGATGCTGGCCGCCGGCGTCGAGTTCCTGGAAGCACCGCGCGAAGAACCCTATGCAACGGTCGCGGTATTCCGCGACCTGTATGGCAACACCTGGGACCTGTTGGAGCCCCGTCAATGAAGAAACTGGTACTGGCCAGCCACAATGCCGGCAAGCTGGTGGAGATGCAGGAGATCCTCGCCGACCTGCCGCTGCAGATCACCTCGGCCGCCGAGCTGGGCCTGGGCGACGTGGAAGAGACCGGCCTGACCTTCGTCGAGAACGCGCTGCTGAAGGCACGCGCCGCCTGCGAAGCGACCGGCCTGCCGGCGCTGGCCGATGATTCCGGCCTGATCGTCGATGCCCTGGGTGGTGCACCGGGCCTGTACAGCGCGCGCTATGCCGGCCACCCGACCAACGCCGCTGCCAACAACGCCAAGCTGCTGGACGCGATGGCCGGTGTTCCCGATGGTCAGCGCAGTGCCCGCTTCTATGCGGTGATCGTGCTGCTGCGCCACGCCACCGACCCGCAGCCGCTGATCTGCGAAGGCCGCTGGGAAGGGCAGATCATCCGTGAGCTGCGTGGCACGAATGGTTTCGGCTACAACCCGGTGTTCCTGGACACCACCCACGGCCTGACCGCCGCGGAAATGGAGCCGGCGTTGAAGAACGCCATCAGCCACCGTGCCGTTGCCCTGCAGCAGCTCAAGCAACAGCTGGCGACGCTGTACTGACGCCCGACCTGATCGAACCAGGGAAGCCGGCCAACGGCCGGCACTACCGATGAAGCCCATGCCGCACGCCCACGACCACTGCAACCACCTGCCCGGCGAAGCCTGCTCCGCTGACCACGACAGCGCACCGCGGCTGGTGCCGCCACCGCTGTCGCTGTACGTGCACCTGCCGTGGTGCGTGCGCAAATGCCCGTACTGCGATTTCAATTCGCACCAGGCCAAGGGCGAGTTGCCGTTCGAGGCCTACATCGATGCACTGCTGCGCGACCTGGACCAGGACCTGCCGCTGGTCTGGGGCCGGGTGGTGCACAGCGTGTTCTTCGGTGGCGGCACGCCCAGCCTGTTCCCGCCGGAAGCGATCGACCGCTTCCTGCAGCAGGCCAGCGCGCGCCTGCGCTTTGCCCCCAACGCCGAAATCACCCTGGAAACCAACCCGGGCACCGCCGAGCATGGCCGTTTCGACCGCTACCGCGCGGCCGGCGTGAACCGCCTGAGCTTCGGCATCCAGAGTTTCGACGACGCCATGCTCAAGCGCCTGGGCCGCATCCACGACGGTGGCGAAGCCGAGCGCGCGGTGAAGATGGCGCAGGACGCGGGCTACGACAATTTCAACATCGACCTGATGTATGCGCTGCCGGAACAGACCCTGGCCGGCGCCGAGGCCGACCTGGAGCGTGCATTTGCACTGCAACCGGCGCACATCTCGCACTACCAGCTGACCCTGGAACCGAACACGGTGTTCTTCGCGCGGCCGCCGCAGGGCATTCCCGATGAAGACAACGCCTGGGACATGCAGGAACACTGCCAGGCATTGCTGGCACAGGCTGGTTTCGGCCAGTACGAGGTCAGCGCCTATGCGCGCCCCGGCCGGCAAAGCGCGCACAACCTGAACTACTGGCGTTTCGGCGATTACCTGGGCATCGGTGCCGGTGCGCACGGCAAGATCAGCTCGGGCGCCGAAGAACACGTGCTGCGCCGCTGGAAGCTGAAGCATCCGCAGGCCTACCTGGACAGCGCTGGCACGCCGGCCTCTTTCGGGGGTGACGATGTGATCGCAGCCGAGCGCCTGCCGTTCGAGTACATGCTCAACCTGCTGCGCCTGCACGAAGGGTTCGGCCTTCGCGATTTCGAGTCGCGCACCGGGCTGCCGCGCGGCGTACTGGACGCTCCGTTGGCCGAGGCCGTCCAGCGCGGCTGGCTGGAGGTGGCGGAGGGTCATGTGCAGCCGACCGAGCTGGGCCGCCGGTTCACCAACGATGTGGTGAGCCTGTTCCTGGAGGAATAAGCCTTCCGCCATACCGGGTAGTGCCGGCCGCTGGCCACTCTGGTAAAGACAGCGCTGCCGGCCAGCGGCCGGCACTACCGTTCATCCGTCGGCCCTGCCCGATGAACGTGAGACACGTTCAGCCTAAAGTAGCGCCGACTGCGGCCGACACGGTAGATTCACAGGATCGATCCGCGGGAATCCGGGTACCGCTCGCCGATGTCAGCTGTCTTTTCCATCACCTCTGCCGACAAAGCACGCCTGGCCGCCAGCGACCTGCCATCGCGGGTGCGTGAACTGCTGGGTGCGTTGATCGGCCTGTGCCGGCAAACGCTGGCCGCGCCCCTGATCCTGACCGTCGAAGCGCTGGAGCAGACGCTGCTGCACGACGCCGACCGTGCACGCAATCCGATGCAGCAGGCGGACCTGATGGCCCAGCGTGGCCAGCTGCACGCCTTCGCCGGCCATTTCGCCGACCGCATGCTCGATGCCGTGGCCGAAGCGCTGGCGGGCCTGCGCGAGCCGTCCATCGCCGCTGCGGCCCCTGCTTCGCCGCCGCCGCTACCGGGCGCGCTCGGCCTGTCGCTGGTCGATGAGCACGAGGTGGATCGCGACCTGCTGCTGACCGAAATGATCCGGCGCGAGACCCTGCGTTCAACCAATACGTTGAACCTGCTGGGACAGCGCCTGGGCGTGCTCGCGGCGGCGCCGGCGTTCGAGGCCGACACCCTGCCACTGGCACCGCAGGCCCTGTGCGCGATGGTGCGCCGGATCGCCGAACAGGACGCCCTTGGCGTGGAGGTGCAGCTTGCGCTGTACCGCAGCTTCGAGCGGCAGGTGCTGGAACGCCTGGGCGATGTGCTGGACCGCGCCAATGCGCTGCTGGCCCAGCATGGCGTGCTGCCGGGCCTGGTCTACACCCCGTACCTGGCACGCTCGTCGAGCACCCGGCGGATCATCACCCAGTCGGTGGGCGGCGGCCGCACGACCCAGCCTGCCAAGCGTTCCGCCGCGCCGTTGACCGGCTGGAACGGCTCCGCTCCGGCCGGTTCCTGGTCGAACCTGGTGCAGGACGCATTCAACGACGCGGGTACGCCGGGCGCAGCCACCGCCGGCGTGACCACGTCCACCGGCAGTGCGCTGCATGAATTGCTGCAGCAGGCCCGCCATGCCACTGCCCCTCCTGCGGACACCGCTGCCGTGCCCAGTGCGGCCGTCGATGCGGTCCTCGCGCGGCTGCAGGCCCAGTCCAGCGCGGCCACCGGCGTCGCCGACCTGCAGGCTGCGGTGGTCGCCCAGCTGCGCAGCGAGCACGGCGCGCAGGCCCAGCTGGGCAGCCACGACCGCGACAACCTCGACCTGCTGCGCCTGCTGATGCAGCAGGTGCAGCAACAGCAGCGCCCCGACCCGGTGCCGGCCGCCCTGCTGGCGCGCCTGCAGGTACCGCTGGCGCGTGCGGCGATGGCCGACCCCGGCTTCTTCGTGCGCGACGAACACCCTGCACGCGAACTGCTCAACCAGATTGCCGAAGTCGGCGCCAACTGGCTGGGCGACGATGACGTGGACCCCCAGCTGCTGCAGCGCATGGCGCAGAGCGTGCAGGGTCTGCTCGGCCAGGATGCACGCTCGCCCGAGGCCTTCGCCGCCGCCAACGAAGACGTACAGCAGCATCAGCGCGCGGCGGCCCATCGCGCCGAACTGGCCGAGCGCCGCCACGTCGAGGCCGCGCGTGGCAAGGAACGGCTGGAACTGGCGCGTCGCCAGGCCAATGCGCAGATCGACCAGTGCTGCGACACACAGGCGCCGCCGCGCTTCGTGCAGACCCTGCTGCGCCAGGCCTGGGCCGATGCACTCACCCTCACCCGCCTGCGCCATGGCGAAGATTCGCCGCAGTGGCAGGAACGCCTGCTACAGACCGAGCGCATCGCCGCGGTGACCGCGCAGGCCGTCGATGCCAACGGTGGCACCGATGCAGTGCTGGCCAACGAGGTGGAATCGGCGCTCGTGCAGGTCGGCTATCACGCCGAGGAAGCCGCCGCCGTTGCGCGCCGCCTGGCCACGCCAGGAGGCGAGGACGAAAGCACCTCGCGCACCGAGCTCAGTGCGCGCCTGAAGGCACGTGCACGACTGGGCGAACATGCTGCCAGCGGCAGCGCCGACGCCCCGCGCACGCCGCGCAGCAGCGCCGAAGAGGCGGCCTACCAGCAGCTCGTGACCCTGCCCTTTGGCAGCTGGTTCGACATCGACAACGGTGACGGCACCCTGCGCCGCCAGCGCCTGTCCTGGTACAGCCTGCTGACCGGCCACGCCCTGTTCGTCAATCCGCGCGGGCAGAAGATCGCCGATACCGACCTTGATACGCTGGCCCGGCAGCTCAGCGCCGGACGCGCGCAGCTGGTCACCGAAGACAAGGGGCGGCTGGTCGATCGCGCATGGCAGGCCAGCCTCGGTGCGCTGCGTGCGCTGGCCGGCGGCCGTTACAGGGAGGCGTCCGTTTGAACGTGCAACCGCCGCAGGACACCCGCCGCGCGCCGCGTCGCCAGGTCTCGGACCTGGTACCGGTCACCGACCAGATGCGCGAATGCGTGGTGGGCCGGCTCGGCAATGTCTCCGAGACTGGCATGTTGATGCTGGCCAGCACCCCGCTGTGCGAGGACGCGCTGTACCAGTTCCGCTTCCCGTTGCCGATCGGTGACGGCCGCCACGAGGCCATTGACGTGGGCGTGCACCTGCTGTGGAGCGAGCCGGCGCATGTGCCCGGCCAGAGCTGGACCGGTTTCCGCTTCCTCACCCTGTCACGCGAACATCGGCAGCTGCTGCGCCAGTGGATAGGCGAAGACAGCGACGAGGCACCGGTTTCGACGGCCTGAGTGCCGGTTCCAGCACAGCGGTTTTTCCCGGTATGCGGCAGAATCTAGGGCCGTTTTCCGTGTCGAGCCACCGCAATGATCCAGCAAGACCCCGGCGCCCTGTACCCCGACCACCTGGCCGTGCTGTGCCGACGTGCCGAACAGGCGTTGGCCCGCGGCGGCTTCGACCATCTGGTCGTGCCCAGCGGCACCCTGCACTACCAGGTGTTCGACGATCGCGACTACCCGTACGCGGTCAATCCGCAGTTCAAGGCCTGGCTGCCGCTGACCCGGGTGCCCAACAGCTGGATCGTGTTCACCCCGGGCAAGCGCCCGGCGGTGATCTTCCACCAGCCCTTCGATTACTGGCACGTGGTACCGGACGCACCGAGTGGCTGGTGGGTGGAGCACTTCGACATCCACATCATCCGCAAGCCCGAAGAGGCGCTGGCCCTGCTGCCGGCCGACCCGTCGCGCTGCGCGATCCTCGGCGAGCCGCAGAGCGCGCTGGGCAGGTACGTGCCGAACAACCCGGCACCGGTGGTGAACTACCTGGAATGGCACCGCGGCAGCAAGACGCCGTATGAGATCGCGCTGATGCGCCAGGCGCAGGTGCTGGGCGTGCGCGGCCACCGCGCCGCCGAAGCCGCGTTCCGCAACGGCGCCGACGAATTCAGCATCCACATGGCGTACTGCCAGGCAGTGGGCCAGGATGCCAACGAGCTGCCCTACGGCAACATCGTGGCGCTCAATGAACATGCCGCCGTGCTGCATTACACCGAGCTGGGCCGCAAGGCGCCGCAGCCGCTGCGCAGCTTCCTGATCGATGCAGGCGCCAGCGCGCACGGCTACGCCAGCGACATCACCCGTACCTACGCCGCGCAGGGCCACGACGAATTCGCTGCGATGATTGCTGCCGTCGACGCCGCCCAGCAGCAGATGTGCGCAGCGGTGCGCCCGGGCTTCGACTACAGGCAGCTGCACGTGGACGCACATCTTTCGCTGATGGGCGTGCTGAAGGACTTCGGCGTGATCAAGGTCTCGCCGCAGACCGCGCTGGAGACCGGCGTCAGCGCCGCGTTCTTCCCGCACGGCATCGGCCACCTGATCGGCCTGCAGGTGCACGACGTGGCCGGTTTCGCGGCCAGCGACGAGGGCGGCCGCATCGAGCGCCCGGCGGGCCACCCGTACCTGCGCCTGACCCGCGTACTGGAACCGGGCATGGTGGTGACCATTGAACCGGGCCTGTACTTCATCGACATGCTGTTGAACGAAGTGAAGGACGCCGGCCATGGTGATGCGATCAACTGGGACCGCGTGGATTTCTTCCGTCCGTATGGTGGCATCCGCATTGAAGACGAAGTGCTGTGCACCGAGGGCGAGGCGGACAACCTGACGCGGCCGGCGTTTGCGGCGGCGAACGGCTGAGCCCCTCGTGGTTGGGCGCTGATATCAAAGGCCGCGCTTGGCCGGGCGGGGTGGGTTTGCAGGACACGCCGTAAACCCATCCATGGGGGCTCGATGGCGCCATCCATGGCGCCAACGGTCCTGCAAACCCACCCCGCCCGTCCTTTGACAGTTTCCTGCTGCGTCCAACCACGGAAAAAGAAGAAAGAAAAGCAGAAGCGGGTCGCTCGCTGCGCTCGCTCCGTGTCGACCAAGGTCGACACCTACCAACAGCCGCGCGTGCCAATAACCGCAGTTGCCAACAGCCGCGTGAACCTGTCGAAGGCGGGGTACTGTGGGTTTGCGGGGTGTGAGCGGCATGGATGCCGCGACCAAGCCCCCATGGATGGGTTCACGGCGTCCCCGCACACCCACAGTGCCCCGCCATCCCACGGAATGCGCGCTGTTGCTGTTGCTGTTGCTGTTGCTGTTGCTGTTGCTGTTGCTGTTGCTGTTGCTCTTGCTGTTGCCTCTGCGGGTGCAGGGCTGCAAGCCCTGCAGAACACCCCTTACCCCGCCATCACCGCTTCAATCTCGTCGGCGCTGCGCGCCAGACCTTCGGTCAGCACGCGATGACCGTCGTCGGTGATCAGCACATCATCCTCGGTACGGATGCCGATGCCGCGCCAGCGCGGTTCCACCGTCGTATCGTCCACGCCGATGTACAGCCCCGGCTCGATGGTGAATGCCATGCCCGGCTCCAGCAGCCGCGAATCGCCCGCCAGGCGGTAATCGCCCACATCGTGCACGTCCAGCCCGATCCAGTGCCCGGTCTTGTGCCGGTAGAAACGCTGGTACAGGCCTTCGGACAGGTTCTTTTCCAGCGTCCCCTTCAGCAGGCCCAGCCGCAGCAGGCCCTCGGTCAGGGTCTGCACCGCGGCCAGGTGACCGGCCTCGTACGGCACGCCCGGCCTGGCCTGGGCCAGCGCGGCGGCCTGCGCATCGCCGACCAGGTCGTGCAGTGCACGCTGCTCGGCGCTGAAGCGGCCATTCACCGGGAACGTGCGGGTGATGTCGCTGGCGTAGCCACGGTACTCGGCACCGGCGTCGATCAGCACCAGCTCGCCGTCGCGCGAACGCGCGTTGTTGTCCCGGTAATGCAGGATGCAACCGTTGCGGCCCGCACCGACGATGCTGCAATACGCCGGCACCGCATCGCTGGCGCGGAACACGCGTTCCAGCTCGGCCTGCAGCTCGTATTCGTGGATGCCGGCCCTGGCAGCCTTCATCGCCGCCAGATGTGCACGCACGCTGATCTGCGCAGCGTGGTGCATCAGCGCCACTTCCGCGCCGGACTTGAACAGGCGCTGCTCGTGCAGCAGATGACCCAGTTCAAGGAATTCATGCGGCGGCTGCGCGCCGTGGCGCACCTGCGAACGCACGCGGTTGACCCAGCCGATCAGCTTCAGGTCGAAATCGGCGTCGCGACCGAAGTGGTAGTAGACGCGCGAACGGCCTTCCAACAGGCCCGGCAGGATGTCGTCCAGATCATCGATCGGGTACGCATCGTCCATGCCGTACTGCGCCACCGCGCCTTCCTGGCCGGCACGGCTGCCGTCCCAGGCTTCGCGCTCGGCATCACGTTCGCGGCAGAACAGGATGGCCTCGCCGTGGCGCCGGCCCGGGATCAGCACCAATACCGCCTCCGGCTCCGGGAAACCGCTCAGGTACTGGAAGTCCGAGTCCTGGCGGAACGGGTAATGGGTATCGAGGCTGCGCACCTTCTCGGCCGCGGCCGGCAGCACCAGGATCGCGTCCTCGCCGGCCATGTCCATCAGCTGGCGGCGCCGACGCTTGTATTCGCCGGCCGCGATGCCGGTGCGCTGCTTGATGTCCATCAGTTCAGGCGCTGCCGATGGCGCGAGGCCAGCACCACGTCACCGTGCAGCAGCAGTACCGCCACGCGGATGAACTCCTCGATCTCCGACAGGGCTTCGTCGTCATCATCGCCACCCGCTTCGAAATCCTCGCTGGAGGCGCGTGCCAGGCTGGCCATGTCGGTCAGCGCTTCTTCACCCTCTTCGGACAAGGTCGGGCGGCGGCCGCCGCTGCCCAGGCCGAAACCACCCAGGAACGAGCGGGTCCAGCTGAACATGGCATCGGCCTGCGCGGACACGTCGTCGCCGTCTGTCAGCAGCAGTTCGAAGGCGAAGTCGCGGTCTTCCAGCTGCTTGATGGTCGCCTGCAGCAGCTGCCCCAGCACGCTGTCGGCGGCCACCGGCGGCAGGTTGTCGTCGGCCAGCACCCGTGCCGGCCAGTCGTTGCCGGGGGCGCCACCGGCGGCCAGCCAGCCACACAGCGCACCGTGCAGCTCGGCAGCGGTAGCGCCCAGGCCCAGTTCCTGGCTGGCGCGGGTAACGTCGTCGACGGAGGGAAGTTCGGTCATCGTGCGGCTCGTTCGGAGAAGGAAACCCGGGGCGCGCACGCGCGCGCCCGTGAGACCCCGTAGTGTAGCAACCCGGCGGCGTCCTCTCTGCGGCCGCCAGGCCTTGCTGCGACAACGCTTGACCGCCCTTGCCCGGCTTGCCTATCGTGCCCGCATGGAACCCGCCGATCCCCTTGCCCAGCTGCAGGACTTCGCCGCCCGCGTGGAAGCGTTGCTCGAACGCAACCAGCGCCTGGCCGAGGAGAACCGCAGCCTGCGCCACCAGCAGGAACAGCTGGTGGCCGAGCGTTCCACGCTGCTGGCCAAGAACGAGCAGGCACGCTCGCGGGTGGAAGCAATGATCAGCCGGCTCAAATCCCTGGAGCAGCACACATGAGCGCCGAACCGGTCAGTGTCCGCATCCTCGATCGTGAATACACGGTGGGTGTCGGCGGCGATGAACGCGACAGCCTGATGGCCGCCGCGCGCCTGCTCGATGCGCGCATGCGCGAAATCCGCGGCAGCAACCGCATGGCCGCCGTCGACCGCGTCGCCGTGCTGGCCGCACTGAACCTGGCCCACGAACTGCAGCTGCTGCGCGACGAGAACGCCCGCCAGGCCGTGGCCCTGCAGCAGACGCTGGCCGACCTGAACAGGCGCCTCGACCGCGCGATCGACGGCACCCCCTAGAAAAAGGGGACGGAGGGGATTAAGGCGCATTCGCCCCATCCGTGCCGGAAACGTCTTAATCCCCTCCGTCCCCTTTTTCGCATATCTGAATTGGCACGGACTGTTGCCGACGAACGGCCTATCCAGATCCTGCACGCTGGCTATAATGGCCACGCGTTCTCTGCGGTACTCGACGGCATGTGCAAACATTCGCCTTGTCCCTTAAGAACGACACCGGGAGCGCGACAGCGCCGGGAGTGCAGGTCCGCCTTGTAGCGGGAAGCCCGATGGTTCTCCAGCGTTCCCACTTGAGCCCCCGGGTTCAAGGTCGTTTCGCATGCATCGACATTGCGGAGAATGCAATATTCCAGCAAGGGCGGCGTCTTCGGGCGTCGCCCTTGTTCTTTCCGGCACAATGGCGGCTGATCCTTGCCGCACGCTGCCATGACCGACCCGCGCCAGGCCCTGCGCCACGACCTGCGGCAACGCCGCCGCGACCTTTCCGCCGGTGAGCGCATCGCTGCCGCCGAATCCCTTGCCGATGCCCTGCTCGCCCTGCCGTTCACCCCACGCGAAGGCGCCGTGGCCGGCTACTGGGCGCTGGATGGCGAAATCGCCCTGCACCGCTGGCAGCTGCAACTGCCCGAAGGCCTCACCTACTGCCTGCCGGTGCTGGCCGGCGACGTGCTGCGCTTCGCGCCGTGGCGGCCGGGACAGGCGCTGACCAGCAACCGCTACGGCATTCCCGAACCGGACGTAGCGCTGGACGATACGCTGGAACCGGCGCAGATGGCGCTGGTGGTGGCCCCGCTGGTGGGCTTCGACGCACAGTGCCGGCGGCTGGGCATGGGGGGCGGCTGGTATGATCGCAGCTTCGCCTTCCGCCATGACCGGCCGGCGCCGCCCTGGCTGGTCGGTGCTGCGTTCGCGGTGCAGCAGGTCGAGTCCTTGCCGGTGGCGTCGTGGGACGTGCCGGTGGATGCGATCTGCACCGAAGACGGCACCCTGTTCCCCTCCGCTGCCCCCGTGAACGCATGACCGCCCGCAAGCGCTACTGGCTGATGAAGTCCGAACCGGACGCCTTCTCCATCGATGACCTGGCCAAGGTCAAGGTCGAACCCTGGAACGGGGTGCGCAACTACCAGGCGCGCAACTTCATGCGCGATGGCATGCAGGTGGGCGACGGCATCCTGTTCTACCACTCCAATACCAAGGTGCCGGGCATCGTCGGCCTGGCCACGGTGGCCAGCACCGCCTATCCGGACGACACCCAGTTCGATCCAAAATCCGACTACTACGACCCCAGGAGCACGCGCGAGAACCCGCGCTGGATGCTGGTGGACGTGGCCTTCGACCGCAAGCTGAAGCAGGTGATCGCGCTGGACGAGATCAAGCTGCACGCCGAGGAACTGGGCGAAGGCTTCCCGCTGGTTGCCAAGGGCAACCGCCTGTCGGTGTTCCCGGTGACCGCCGCGCAGTGGAAGCTGCTGCTGTCGCTGGAAAAGAAATCCTGATTCCCTGCCTGAGAGTTCTCCCATGTCCGAAGCCAAGCGCCTGGCCGCCGAGAAAGCCATCGAATACGTCGAAGACGGCATGATCGTCGGTGTCGGCACCGGTTCCACCGTGGCCTATTTCATCGATGCCCTGGCCCGCATCCAGCACCGCATCAAGGGCGCCGTGTCCAGCTCCGAGCAGAGCACCGCGCGCCTGAAGCAGCACGGCATCGAAGTGATCGAGCTGAACCACAGCGGCAACCTGTCGCTGTACGTGGACGGCGCCGATGAGTGCGATCCGAACAAGTGCCTGATCAAGGGCGGCGGCGCCGCACTGACCCGCGAGAAGATCATCGCCGAGGCCAGCGAGCGCTTCATCTGCATCGTCGACCCGAGCAAGCAGGTGCCGGTGCTGGGCAGGTTCCCGCTGCCGGTGGAAGTGATCCCGATGGCGCGCAGCCTGGTCGCCCGCCAGATCCGCGACATGACCGGCGGCCAGCCGACCTGGCGCGAAGGCGTGGTCACCGACAATGGCAACCAGATCCTGGACATCCACAACCTGCAGATCACCGATCCGGAAAAGCTGGAGCGCGAGCTCAACCAACTGCCGGGCGTGGTCTGCGTGGGCCTGTTCGCGCGCCGTCGCGCCGACGTGGTGATCGTCGGCGGCGAGCCGCCGGTCGTGCTCTGACCCTTCCGAAGGATCCTGACGATGTCGCTGTTGCGTTCGCTGCTGATGCTTCCGCTGCTGGCCCTGGCCGGCTGTGCCACCGACGCGGCCCGCCATTGGGTCGAACTGGATGGCGCCCGCTACCAGGTGGAGCTGGCCACCAATGACGAAACCCGCGCGCGCGGGCTGATGTTCCGCGACCAGATGGCGGCCGACCACGGCATGCTGTTCATCCACGACCGCGAAGAAATGCAGGCGTACTGGATGAAGAACACCAGGATCGCGCTGGACATCCTGTACTTCGACAGCCAGCGCAGGCTGGTCAGCCAGCAGCGCGACGTACCGCCGTGCTCGGCTGGCGACATGTGCCCGCCCTACCCCAGCGGTGGCCCGGCGCGCTACGTGCTGGAACTCAACGCCGGCCAGGCCGAGAAGCTGCAGTTGAAGGACGGCACGGAGCTGAAATTCGGCCCGGGCATCGAAAAGTAAGGTACGGCCGGGCCGCGCCCGGCACCCGCAGTAGTGCCGGCCGCTGGCCGGCAACCCTGCAGGGGTCAGATCCCTTTCGCGTGCGAAAGGGATCTGACCCCTGCATTTTTCACGCGGCACCGCTTGAAACGGCCTGCGAATGACGCCAGTCTGTGGCCATGCAGGACCGGATCACACTCCCCGACTGGGATGCACTGGCCGACCTCGAAGACGAGGCGCTGCCACTGTTGCCGACCGCGCTGCTGATCGCGCGCGATGAATACCCCGATCTGCAGCCGTCGACCTACGATGCGCTGATCCAGAGCCATGTCGACCACCTCCGCTCGGAAGTGGAGAGCATCGACAACAGTCCATTGAAGATGGCGGCGATCAACCGCCACCTGTTCGACGAGCTGGGCTACAGCGGCGACCACGACGAGTATTACGACCCGCGCAACAGCTACCTCAACCAGGTATTCGAGCGCCGGCTGGGCAACCCGATCTCGCTGGCGCTGGTGCAGATGGAAGTCGCGCGGCGGCTGGGCATTCCGCTCGACGGCGTGTCCTTCCCCGGCCACTTCCTGGTGCGCCTGCCGGTGGACGACGGCGTGCTGGTGATGGACCCGTTCAATGGTGGTCGCCCGCTGGACGTGGACGAACTGCGCGAACGCGCCAAGTCACACCTGGGCGGGCAGATGCCCGACGACCAGGTGCTGGCGCAGATTCTGGACCCGGCGCCGGCGCGCGCGATCCTGATGCGCATGCTGCGCAACCTGCACGGCGTGTATGCCGAGGCCGGCGAATGGGACCGCGCCGCGCGCAGTGCCGACCGCCTGCTGAAGCTCGCCCCGGAGCAGGACGATGCGCTGCGTGACCGCGGCCTGGCCTACCTGCAACTGGAGTACCTGGCCGGTGCCCGCCACGATCTGGGGCAGTACCTGAAGCGCAACCCGGAAGCCAGTGATGCGCAATGGCTGCGCGAGAAGCTGATCGACCTCGGCGGACCGATGCCGCGGCTGCATTGAGGGTGTCGGTGTGTGGACCAACGGTCCACACCTACCCTCATCAATCGACCTCGACCATCTCGAAATCGGCCTTGGTGACCCCGCAGTCCGGGCAGGTCCAGGTCTCCGGAATGTCCTCCCAGCGCGTCCCCGGCGCGATGCCCTCCTCCGGCAGGCCCTCCGCTTCGTTGTACAGGAAGCCGCAGACCACGCACATCCAGGTGCGCAAGGTGGTGGGGGTGGCATCGCTCATCGGATAATCAGGGCTGGATTCACGGGCCGCCATTGTCCCATCGCGGTCCACTCACCGGTAGCCATCGATGACTTCTGCTTCCCCGGCGCCCCGCGGCGTCTACCTGATCACCCCGGACGAGCCCGATACCGCACGCCTGCTGGCCCGTACCGCGCCGCTGCTGGCCGCTGGCGCCACCTGGCTGCAGTACCGCAACAAGACCGCCAGTGACGCGCTGCGGCGGGAGCAGGCCACCGCCCTGCAGGCGCTGTGCGCGGAACACGGCGTGCCGCTGATCGTCAACGACGACCCGGCGCTGGCCAAAGCCGTTGGCGCGGCGGGGGTGCACCTCGGCGGCACCGACGGTGACATCCCCAGCGCACGCGCCCTGCTCGGTGCCGAGGCCATCATCGGCGCCTCCTGCTACGACCAGCTTGCCAATGCAGAGAAGGCCGTGGCCGCCGGCGCCAGCTACGTGGCCTTCGGCGCGTTCTTCCCGACCACGACCAAGGTCACCAGCAGCCGCGCGCATACCGACCTGCTGCGGCAAAGCGCCGCACTGGGCGTGCCGCGGGTGGCGATCGGCGGCCTGACGCCGGACAATGTCGGTCCCATCATCGACGCCGGCGCCGATCTGGTCGCCGTGGTCAGCAGCGTGTTCGCCGCCGAAGACCCGGTCGCGACCCAGCGCGCCTACCTCGCCCAGTTCGCGTAACGCCCAGGAAAGCCTCATGAACCACGACCAGTCCCACGCCCTGTTCTCCCGCGCCCAGCAACTGCTGCCGGGCGGCGTCAATTCGCCGGTACGCGCGTTCAAATCGGTCGGTGGCGAACCGTTCTTCGTCGAGCGCGCCGACGGCGCCTACCTGTACGACGTCGACGGCAACCGCTACATCGACTACGTCGGTTCCTGGGGCCCGATGATCGTCGGCCACAACCACCCGGCCGTGCGCCAGGCGGTGAAGAAGGCGATCGACAACGGCCTGTCCTTCGGCGCGCCGTGCGCAGCCGAAGTGACCATGGCCGAGACCATCACCCGCCTGGTGCCGTCGTGCGAGATGGTGCGCATGGTCAACTCCGGCACCGAGGCCACGCTGTCGGCGATCCGCCTGGCGCGTGGTGCGACCGGCCGCAACCGCATCGTGAAGTTCGAAGGCTGCTATCACGGCCATGGCGACTCGTTCCTGGTCAAGGCCGGCAGCGGCATGCTGACCCTGGGCGTGCCGACCTCGCCGGGCGTCCCGGCCGGGCTGAGCGAACTGACCCTGACCCTGCCCTACAACGATTTCGAAGCGGCCACTGCGCTGTTCGCGCAGCAGGGTGACGACATTGCCGGCCTGATCATCGAGCCGGTGGTCGGCAACGCCAACTGCATCCCGCCGCGCGAGGGCTACCTGCAGCACCTGCGCGAACTGTGCACGAAGCATGGCGCGCTGCTGATCTTCGACGAGGTGATGACCGGCTTCCGCGTCGCCCTCGGCGGCGCACAGGCGCACTACGGCATCACCCCGGACCTGACCACCTTCGGCAAGATCATTGGCGGCGGCATGCCGGTCGGGGCCTACGGCGGCCGCCGCGAGCTGATGCAGCAGATCGCCCCGGCCGGCCCGATCTACCAGGCAGGTACGCTGAGCGGCAACCCGGTGGCGATGGCCGCCGGCCTGGCGATGCTGGAACTGATCCAGCAACCGGGCTTCCACGCCGACCTGGCCGAGCGCACCGCGCGCCTGTGTGCCGGCCTGGAAGCGGCCGCCGCCGAAGCCGGCGTGGCCGTGACCACCACCCGCGTGGGCGCGATGTTCGGGCTGTTCTTCACCAGCGAGAAGGTGGAGACCTATGCGCAGGCCACTGCCTGTGACATCCCGGCGTTCAACCGCTTCTTCCATGCGATGCTGGACCAGGGCGTGTTCCTGGCGCCGTCGGCGTACGAAGCCGGTTTCCTGTCCAGCGCGCACGACGATGCGGTGATCGAGGCCACCCTCGCCGCTGCACGCGTGGCGTTCAAGGCCACCAAGGGCTGATCGCAAAAAGGGGACGGAGGGGATTAAGTCGTTTGTGCACAAACGACTTAATCCCCTCCGTCCCCTTTTTTTTCTAACCGAAGAGGAACTTGCCCTTCATCATCGCGAAGTGGCCGGGGAACGAACAGAAGAAGGTGTAGTCGCCACCTTTCTGCAGGCCCTGGGTAGAGAAACGCACGCGCGTGGTCTCGCCGCCGCCGATCACCTTGGTGTGCGCCAGCACGCGCTTGTCGGCCTTCGGCAGGTAGCTGTCAGCCAGGGTCATGCGCATGCCCGCCATCGCCACCGGCTGGTAATCAGCGCTGCGGGTCAGCACCCAGTTGTGGCCCATCGCGGTGACCGCCAGCTTGCCGGTATGGCGCAGGGTCAGGTCCACGGCGGTGCAATCAGCGGCAACCTTGATCTCGCGGCTGCTGAAGCTCATCTGGTCGGTGCTGTCGATGCTCACCGCACACACCCGCGCCATCGCCGACGGCGCCAGCATCAGCGCACCCAGTCCCACTGCCACCCTCCAAGCCTTCATCATTGCATCTCCTGCGGATTCAAGCGCCATTCTAGGCAGCCCCCTGCGGCGCCGTCTGCGACCGTCTGTCGCATGCCAGCTCCAGGGTTTCCCGCGCACTCATCGCAATGGCATGCTCAGCCGATGCGGATCGACCTGTTGCTGCTGGATGTGGATGGCGTGCTGGTGCAGTACCAGCGCGGGCAACGCGTGCTGCATCTGGCCCGGACACTGCAGGTTCCGACGCACGCCGTACAGGCCGCGCTGTACGACAGCGGGCTGGAAGCAGCGCATGACAATGGCACGCTGGATGGCCCGGCCTATCTGGCGCAGCTGGGAGAGCTTCTGGGCACGACTGTCGATGTGGCTGCATGGACCGCGGCGCGACGGGCCGCCAGCCATCCTCAGGCGGCCGTGTTGCAACGATTGCAGGCCCTGCAACTGCCAATCGCGGTGCTGACCAACAACGGCGCGCTGATGCAGCAGGCATTGCCCACCCTGCTGCCGGAACTGTTTCCTGCCCTGCAGGCGCGCGTGTTCTGCAGTGCGGATTTCGGCCTGCGCAAACCGGCGCCGGCGGTGTTTCTGCGCACGCTGGAAGCGCTGGGCGTGGCACCTTCGCGCACGCTGTTCGTCGATGACCTGTTCGCCAATGTGCGTGGCGCGCGCGCTGCCGGCCTGCACGCGGAAACCGTGCGCGATGGCCGGGGATTGGGCAAGGTGTTGAAGCGTTACCGGATTGCGTGAACTACTGTAGAGCCGAGCCCATGCTCGGCTGCTGTGGCCTGGCATCGCGATGAACCGAGCATGGGCTCGGCTCTACGGGCATTCCTCAGCAACGGGGTCAGAGCCCTCTCCGCAGGAGAGGGATCCGACCCCGGCACGATGGCCTCAGCGCGCGGCGATGAACGCGGCAATCGCCGCGCGCAGGCGCTTCAGGCCTTCGGCCACTTCTTCGTCGGTGATGTTCAGCGACGGCACGAAGCGCAGCACGTCCGGGCCGGCCTGCAGGGTCAGCAGGCCGTGCTCGGCGGCGTGGTCGAGGATCGCACCGGCCTGGCCGGCGAAGTCCTTGCTCAGCACCGCGCCCAGCATCAGGCCACGACCACGCACGTCGCTGAACACACCGAACTCGTCGTTGATGCGGGCGAAGCCATCGCGCAGCGCCTTGGACTGGCGACTGACGTTGGCGGCGATCTCCGCCGAGGCCAGCTTGCGCAGCGCCACGCGGGCCACCGCAGCAGCCAGCGGGTTGCCACCAAAGGTGGTGCCGTGCGCGCCGAACTGCATGGTCTCGGCCACCTTCGGGCCGGCCAGCATCGCGCCGATCGGGAAGCCGCCACCGAGTGCCTTGGCCAGGGTAACCATGTCCGGCACCACGTCGTCCTGCCAGTGCGCGAACAGCGTGCCGGTGCGGCCCATGCCGGCCTGGATCTCGTCCAGCACCAGCAGTGCGTTGTGCTGGTCGCACAGTTCGCGCACGCGCTTGAGGAAACCGGACTTGGCCGGCATCACGCCGCCCTCGCCCTGGATCGGCTCCAGCATCACCGCCGCCACGTCGCCGGCGGCCATCGCGGTTTCCAGCTGTACTTCATCGTTGAAATCGATGTAGCGGAAGCCGCCGGGCAGCGGCTCGTAGCCTTCCTGGTACTTCGGCTGGGCAGTGGCGGTCACCGCGCCCAGGGTGCGGCCGTGGAAACTGCCACGGAAGGTGATGATCACCCGCTTGTCGGCCGGGCGGCCCTGGCTGGAGGCCCACTTGCGGACCATCTTGATCGCCACTTCGTTGGCTTCGGCGCCGGAGTTGCACAGGAACACGCGCTCGGCGAAGCGGCTGGCCTTCACCAGCTCCTCGGCCAGGTGCAGCGGCGGTGCGCTGTAGAACACGTTGCTGGTGTGCCAGAGCTTGCCGGCCTGCTCGACCAGTGCGGCCACCAGGTCCGGATCGTTGTGGCCCAGCCCGCACACGGCGATGCCGGCGGCCAGGTCGATGAACTCACGGCCCTGGCTGTCCCACACGCGGGCGCCCTGGCCTCGCTCCAGTACCACCTGACGGGGCTTGTAGACCGGCAGGTAATAGTGCGAAAGGGAGATCAGCGGATCGGTAGCGGCGGTCATGGCAGTCGGCAGGGTTCAGGAATCCCCATTCTCGCGCCGGAACCCCTGCGGCACAATGCGCCCATGCGACCGTTTTCTGCCCCCCAGCTGAACCCCGCCACCGAGACCGGCTGGCGCCGCCGGTGGTTCGACATCATCTACCGCCACGACTCGCGGCCCTCGCGCAATTTCGACCTGATCCTGGTGGTGGCGATCGTCGCCAGCATCCTGGTGGTGATGATCGACAGCGTGCAGCACCTGCATGCCGAATGGTCCACCGGGCTGTACATCCTGGAATGGGCCTTCACGATCATCTTCACCGCCGAGTACCTGCTGCGGCTGGCCGTGGTCAAGCGCCCGCTGCGTTACGCGGTGAGCATCTGGGGCATCATCGACCTGCTGTCGATCCTGCCCGCCTACCTGTCGATGTTCATTCCTGGCGCGCAGAGCCTGCTGGTGGTACGCGCGCTGCGCATCCTGCGCGTGTTCCGCATCCTCAAGCTGACCCGCTACATCGAGGAAAGCGGCGTGCTGATGACGTCGCTGTGGCGCAGCAGGCGCAAGGTGCTGGTGTTCCTGTTCACGGTGATCACCATCACCATCATCGCCGGCGCGCTGATGTACGTGATCGAGGGCCCCGAACACGGCTTCACCAACATCCCGGCCAGCATGTACTGGGCGGTGGTGACCATGGCCACGGTCGGCTTCGGCGACATCGTGCCGCAGACCGTGCTTGGCCGCTTCGTCACGTCGGTGCTGATCCTGATCGGCTACAGCATCATCGCCGTGCCCACCGGCATCTACACCGCGGAGCTGGCCAGCACCATGCGTGAAGCCGAGCTGGCCGCGCGCCGCGATGCGCGTGGCTGCCCGCACTGCGGGCTGGAAGGCCACGAGCCGGATGCACGGCATTGCCGCAAGTGCGGGGGTGAACTACCGGATGCATTCAGCCATTGAGGCACATGCCGGCCAGCGGCCGGCACTACAAACCCGCAGGGTGCGTGCCGGGCGTGACCCGGCACTACCCCCGGTAGCTCCACGCCATGCGTGGATCCTCCTCAACGCATGCGGTTGCTGGTGGTCACCAGGTCGTTGTAGGCATCCAGGATCGTCGACTGCGCGCCCTCAGGATCGGTGGTGAGCCAGCTGCCCGACGCCTTGCGCTCGGCGGCCAACGCATCGGCGGTGATCGGCTTGCCCTGCTCCAGACGCTCGACACCGCGACCGGCGGTACGCACCAGCTTGTCGGCCGAACGCTGCACATGACCCCACATCGGGTCGTCCTTGCCGACACCACTGTTCTGGATTTCCGTCACCAGCGCCTGATAGTCGGCCAGCTGGCCGCGCAACGCCGCAACGTCCGGTGCGTCGCTGTGGAACGCCATCGCCAGCTGCTTGCCATCGCCGACAAGGCGCAGGTGGTAATAGGCCAGCGAGCGGCCTTCGCTTTCCTCGATCTGCTTCAGCTGGGCGGCGCGGCGATCGTTCTCGTTCTTTTCCAGCGCAGCATCCATCGCTTCGCTGGCCTTGAAGAAATCAGCATAGGCCTGCATCAGCGGGGTATGCTGGCTGCGCATCCCTTCGCCACCATCGCGACGATAGTCCTCGCGGGTGAAGTACCCATCGGCACGCTCGATCAGGGTGTTCAGTGCCTGGAATGCCCGCTGGTACTGTCGCGCTGGTGCATCCAGCGGCGTGGCAGGGGTCTTTGCCAGCGCATCGGTCAGCGGCTGGCCGCAATAGTCGACCCGGTGCGACAACAGCTTGCCGGGTGAACGCGGCTGCGCTTCCTTGCCGGTCGGGCCGGCCTCGGGATCCTTCATCCAGCCCGTATAGGTCTGGAAACCCTCGCGGATGGGCTGTTCAACGCCGTTGTAACACTCGATGTAGGCGTTCACCTTCCCCAGCCCGGGGTCGGCGACCGCCAGCCCCGCCGGGTTGTTGCAGCCGGCCAGCGCGCCAAGCAGGAGAACGGGAATCAGGCGTGTGGATGCGTTCAAATCAGTTCCTTGCACCAGTGAAAACTGCAGGCATCTTCATGCATGGCGCGGGCGCGCGCTCCAGCACCTCGGGAAGGTGCTGGCATTCGGGGCTGCGGGGCGCGTCATGTCGCAATCATCCTGCTCGATCGCGACAAAAATAACGTTGAGCTTCGCTACTGGCGGTTGCTCTGGAAAACCAGCGAGTTGTATTCCTGCATCAGCTTGTTGGCGGAGCCACGCGGCGCCATCGAGGGCGAATCCAGCATGCGTCGTTCGAAATCGCTGTAAGGCTTTTTCTCGCCGACGCGCTGCAGCCGCTCCTTGCCTTCGCGACGGAAGTTCTCGGCTTCACGCTCGAAGCTGTTCCAGTCCAGCTTGCCCGGCTCCTGATCAGCCACCTTCGCATGCGCTTCGTCGGAAATGCGGTTGAACGCATCCAGGCGCTCGCGCGCCTTGGCCTGATCGAAGTCATCCTCACTCATCAGATCCATGATGGCCTTGGCTTCCAGCATCATTGCCAGACGGTAGTACTCGCGCGTGCGTCCCTCGGCCTGTTCCAATACCTTGAGCTGCTCGCGCTGGGCGGCGTCGTTCTGGCGCTCCAGCTCGGCGTTGAACGTTTCGCTGGCAGTCACGAACTCCTTGAAGGCGGCCATCAAAGGCGCGTGCAGCTGCTTTCCCTTGGCGAACTGGTCGTCTTCGTAGTCCTGGCGATCGTAATAGTCGTGCGCGTCCTTGCTGAGCGGCACCAGTGCCTTCAGCGCCTGCTGGTAATGGCCAGCAGCGGCATCGAGCTCAGCCAGCGCCGGCTTGGCAGCCATCGCCTCGGTCACGGGGCCATCGCACTGCTTCATGTCGTAATCGCTGATCTCGAACGGACCGTACACCTGGGTCTCGCGCCCGCTCGGGCCGGCCTCGACGTCCTTGATCCAGCGCGTATAGGACTCGATGCTGCCGTGGGTCTTCGAATCAAGCGTGTTGAAGCAGCCGATGTAGGCGTTGAGCTTGGCGGTCAACTGCTGCTGTGCGTCGGACGGCGCCGCGCTGGCGTCGGGCGTGCTGGAAGGGCCGGCGTCGCCAGTGGTTGCGGGTGCCTTGCCGCCGCAGGCAGCCAGGACAATCGACAGCGAAGCGGCCAGCGCCGCGACGGAAAGAGTGCGTGACATGGGTTCACGTCCTTGTTGAAAACGATTACAGCCGCGCATTCTAGCGCAGCAGGCCGAAGGTCGCAGCCCTCGGCCTCTGCCGGCGACGCGCGATCATTCCAGGAACAGATCCGGCAACAACGGACGCGATGGATCCACCGCATAGCCGGACAGATCGGTGATACCCGCCTGTGCCAGCACGTCATCGTCGATCAGGAACTGGCCGTGGAAACCCGCCGCCTCGCGCACCAGCACCGCGTGCGCAGCATCGGCCATGATCTGCGGCGTGCGGCAGCCGGCCGCATCGACGCCCGGAATCATGTTGATCGCATCGGTGGCGATCACCGTGCGCGGCCACAGCGCGTTCACCGCCACACCCTGCGGGCCGAATTCCGCGGCCAGGCCGAGCGTGACGAAGCTCATGCCCATCTTCGCCAGCGTGTAGCCGGTATGCGCGCCCCACCACTTCGGTTCCAGGCTCGGCGGCGGCGCGAGAGTGAGGATGTGCGGGTTCGGCGCCTGCAACAGGTACGGCAGGCAGGCCTGCGCGCACAGGAAGCTGCCGCGCGAATTGACCTGCTGCATCAGGTCGAAGCGCTTCATCGGCGTATCCAGCGTGCCACGCAGCCAGATCGCGCTGGCATTGTTGACCAGGATGTCGATGCCACCGAAGGTGTCGACCGTGGCCGCAACCGCCGCGTGCACCTGCTCTTCCTCGCGGATGTCGCACTTCAGGGCCAGGCCCTGCCCGCCTGCCGCCGTCACCGCTTCGGCCGCAGTATGGATGGTGCCCGGCAGCTTCGGATTCGGCACCGACGACTTGGCCGCAATGGCCACGTTGGCGCCGTCGCGCGCAGCGCGCAGTGCGATGGCCAGGCCGATGCCACGCGAGGCACCGGTGATGAAAAGCGTTTTGCCCTGCAGACTGCCCACGTCCCACACTCCAGCGTATGCAATGAGCCGCTAGTATGCCGCGCCGACGTGGAGTTCACCCGGCCTTGACGATACTTGGGCCTCCAGACAACGCACGAGGTCCACGCCATGCGCCGTTCCCGCCTGTTGCTGCCTGCCCTGGGGCTTGCCCTGCTGACCGCCTGCCAAGGCCGTTCGTCGGAACCGGGCAAGGAGCCACCTGCCGGTGACACGCCCAGCGCAGAGAAGGCCGCCGCCGACGGCAAGCTGCGCTGGAGCGAGGCCGTGGTGTGGGATGGCGACCTCAACGCCTGCCGCCAGGGCGAGAACGCCGCCACGCGTGATTGCCTGCGCGATGCGATGCGCGCCGGCGGCGCCAGCGCCGATGCGATCACCGCCGCCGAACAGCTGTCCACCGGGGGCGAGCTGGCCTACGTGACGGCCTGGCACGAGAACGAAGGCCTGGGCATTGCGACGGTCGAGTATCCGTTCCGCGCCAACACCAACGAGGGCACCCGCCTGGTCGACGCCACCGGCAAGCGCATCGATGTGGATGCCGTGCAGCTGGACGACACCCTGCGTGCCGACCCCGCCGTGCAGGCCCTGCTGAAGGACCACCCGCAGGCCACGCCGTTCGCACCGGCGCAGTCGGCCGGGGCCACGCCGCTGGAGAACGGCGGCGTCCGCCTGCTGTACCGCACGCCGCTGCGCGACTGCCACGCCTGCCCGGATGTGGGCCAGCTGCAGATCGCGTACGACTTCGACGCCAAGCGCAACTTCATTGGCCAGCAGGTGGTGCCGGCGACGCCGTAAGGCATTAAGCGTTAGCGTTAAGCGCCGAGATGCTCTGTGGACCGGGCCATGCCCGGCGACATCGACCGCGCGAAGCATACATATCGGCTTTGCCCTGACCACAAAGCCGAACGACGACCGCAGCAGCAGTTTCTCGCATCTCGCGACAGAGAGAATCAACGGGATCGCTGATAGAAGGAGTCAGTCGTCAGCCGACTTTCAATTACCGATCGAACATAGGCAGCCCGCGCCTTGCGGGACTGCGAGTATTCGGCAAAAATCGTCATTGCTTCGGACCTCATCTCAGTGCCGCCGGTGGTCGTAAATACGAAAAATGAAGGCTCAAGATAACCAACAGTCTCTCGCATAAACCGCTTGCACTCATCAAGCGGAAAATCTGCGGCGTAGTCCGCCCAATCGATATAGCGCCTCCAGAAAGCAGGCGCCCCCCATTCCCCGCATCTCTCATCAACAAAGAGCTTCAACTCAGAGAGCATGTCGGCGCATGCATCTACAGTTTCATCATCTAAATCCAGCGAAGCAACGCGACCGGGATCAACCGCCTGCCAACAAAAAACCATAAAATCCGCAACAAAGCTCTCTTCACAGCCCTCGAAGAAATTACTCTTGTACCAGGCAAGAGTTTTCGCCACATCAGTCAATTCATCAGAATCAATCATCATCTTACCTTTCCGGCGGCATTAACGCCTGCGTTGACTATCTCACCATTCCGCACATGAACCCAAACCTGCGCCCCTCCCCTCATCGTCTGAGTGTACGTACTGACACCGGCAGAGGCTGCATCTTGCGTCATTAGCCGCGCGGCAACCGCATCCACCCTTAGGTTCGCCGGGTTTGAGCTGACACGCTGGAAAAGACCAACAAATCTCATTTGTGAAGCAACCGTAGTGGGATTCACATGCCCTGCGGCGCTTCTAAATACATGCTCTGCTCGTACCGCAAAATTGAATCGAGCAAGCATTGGAATTGCAGCAGGAACAGAAGCCAGCCCTCCGCCGCCCCGCGAGTACATTGCGGGTATCGCGATATCATGAAAAAGGGCACCGACGTCAAAGATGTTTCCATTCTTTGTCAAATCTCCCGACAAGCCAAGACGCGACTTTATCTCTTGCCAGTTGGAGTTTGATTCTCCGCCAGATGCCACGCTCGGAGATGAGCCAGAGGATGGCGCCCTCGGAATCGCGGAGTCAGATGATGTCGGCCCAGTGGCCGTCGTGTTCCCACCGGTACTCTTACAAGTACCGTCACTATTCGTGATTCTAGAGCCAGTGCAGCGGCCATCTGGATCAACGAAAGTATAGGGGTTCAGTGCCGAATACATGTATCGATTAAATAGGGCTCCGTTGTCCAAGCCCACGTCGACCGGATCTGTCGATAGGAATATCCCGACCAACGGATCGTAGTACCGCTGCTGCATGTACGTCAGACCCGTCGCCGAGTCCGACACATGCCCGGTGAATCCCGGGCGATCCCCCTTCGCATCACCTACGGTCGCACCATAGGGCTCATAAACGGTGCGCTCGACGATCGCGCCGTTGGCATCAGAGATGGCAACCGGGGAACCCAGCGCGTCGGTATGCACATACTGGACGATCTCCTGCGCCGAAACACTCACTGTGCCCAGCAACAGTCCCAATAGAACAGCGACACCAACCAGAATTTTCTTGATCTTCATTTTCAGGTCACCGAGGGTTGGTCAGGTCGCCGTAATCCACAACGCTCTGCGGATACGGGTTGGACCAGGCTGAACAACCGCTGGCATTGCAGGCGCGCACAATCTGTACTTCCGCGCAGTAGACCGCGCCCTGAGCTTCGATTGAGCTCTCCGGACCGGAATACTCGAGCCTTCCGCCGTAGGCCATCATCTCGTAGTTGGTTGCACCCGGCATGCTGGTCCACTTCACCTCGCAGGAGATTTTGGTGGCGCGCCCTTCCTTCCATTGCGACTTGATGGAATGAATGAACTGCGGCGTACCCGGGGGCGGATTGGAAGCGACGACCACCGTGTTGGAGAAGTCACTGCAGCCAGAGATGTTGCATGCCCTTACGCGATAGGCGTAGTTGCCGAACACCAGACCATTGCGCTGCGACTGGGTCGAACCGTCGTTCTGGACCGCCGTCCAGGTTCCGCCATTGACACTCTCATCCAGCAGGTAGCTGGCCGCCATGGCAACGCCCGTCCAATTCAACGTGACACTGCCCGACGAGGTTCCTGCGGGCGCACTCAGGCTGGGCGGTGCCGGTGGCCGGATCACTGAAACAACACTCGTCGCCGAGTACACGCCCCACCCCGCATCGTTGCCGGCCCGGACGCGGTAGGCATAGTTGCCGGTCCCCTTGCCACCGAATGCCTGACTGGTGCTGGCCAGTGAGGCAACCTGTGCCCATGCACCATTGTTGAAGCTCTCCTCCAGTGCATAGCGCAATGCGCCGTCGACGCTGCTCCACGCAATCGTATAGTTGCCATCGAGACTCTGCCCCGGCACGTTGAGCGAAGGTGCCGCTGCAGGCGGATAGATCACCTGGGTCCGGGCAACATCTGATTCAGGACCACAGCCCGCTGGGTTACAGCCAAAGACCCGGTACCCATACGTCCCGGCCGGCTTGCCGGAGACCGCGAGACTGCGCGCCGCGCTCTCCTGCACCGTCTGCCAGGCGCCCGCTCCCACCTGCTCCTGCAGGCGATAGGTTGCCGCGCCCGCCGCTTCCGTCCAAGTAATGCTGTAGCTGCCATTGAATGCCGTTGCGGGCGCGCTTACAGCAGCCTTTGCCGCAGGAGGACGCTGCACCACGACACTGGCCGTCGCCGACCAGCCACTGCAGCTGTCCTGTTGGCAAGCGCGGACAGCATAGCCAAACGTTCCTTCCGCCTTCGCGGACGTGTTCCAGCTACGTTCGGCGCCGTTGTAGATCGTGGCCCAAGCTCCGCCAGCTGCCTGCTCTCGCAGTTCATAACGGCTGGCGTAAGACACCGCCGTCCACTGCAGTGCATAGGCACCGTTGTTGCTGAACGCGGGCGCGGTCAGGACCGGCGTAACCGGCGCGACGACCTGGATGGCCTGCGCCACCAGGCTGCCATTGAGGTGGATGTACTCGGTATTGCGGCCCTCCCGGGCATTTTCCTGCCGGCGCAGCACACCGTCGTTGCCGTACAGCGATCGAATGGTGGCACCGTCATTGGCGCCCGCCGACAGGATGCGCCGGCCATGTGCGTCGTATCGGTATCGCTCCGCGCTGGCCACACTGCGCAGGCGATTGCCGAAGTCGAAGCTGTAGCCGACGCCGTTGCGGCTGGAGAGGTTGCCCTGTGCGTCGTAGCTCAAGCCCAGAGTGGTGGCGCCTCCACTGTTCTGTACGTTGGTAAGCCGGTTATGGGTGTCGTACCAATAGACGTGATCCTTGACACCGGTCAGCGCGGCCGAACGCAGGTTGTCCACAGCATCGTAGGTGTAGCGGTACACGCCATCTCCGCCAAACGAAGGCGAGGTGGCCTGAATCAGACGATCCAGTCCGTCGTAGGCCATGGTGCGCGTGCGCTGCCCGTCCAGATTGTCGACGATACGCGCGACGTTGCCATTGGCGTCGTACTCATAGGTCGTGTCCAGCGCTCCGGCACTGTCGACCACCCGGGTAGGCAACTGGCGCTGGTTCTGCGCCATCGTGTGCACGATGCCATTGCCATAGGTGAATTGCTTCATGCCCCCATTGGCGTAGTAAGTCACCCCTGAGGCGTAGCCTCCCGCCTTGGTCGGCTGGCCCAGCGCGTTGGGCGCATAGTCAACGAAGCGCCCACTCGGATAGGTCAGGCCTGAAAGTGCGCCATTGGCGTTGTAGGCATATCCCAGCGACTGGATGCCGAGGGTACTGTCACTGGAGGTTTCGGCCGTCAACAACCCACGCTTGTTGTAGGTATAGGTGTTGATCGCCTGCGTCGTCCCCGCATCGTTTGCCGTGGTCACCGTGGCCGGCTTGCCGTCCCTTGTATACGTCCAGCCCTGGTTGCCATTCCCATCCGGGAACGCAAGTGTCGACAGCCGATTGCGCGCATCGTAGCCACGAACGATCCTGCGGGCCGCAACCGGTCCAGCATCAGCGTCGCATGCCGTGGTGCTGGAAAGGTCCAGGCCAGCTGCGCTCCAAGCAAGATTGCCCGCTGCGTCGTAACCCATCAGCGTTGCGCCGGTCTCCGGCTCCACACTCTTGCAGAGCTGCTGATGACCGTCATACACATAATTGCGGGCAATCCGGGCGCTGCCGTCCTGGTTGCGGCGCACGATCGAGCGCGGCTTGCCGAAGATGTCGCGATCGATATCGGTGAACGCGCCCGCCGGGTGAATGATCGACACCGGGGATTCCGTCGACGGCGCACCGAACGCCTGGAAAGTGGTCAGCGTCGTATTGCCCTTGGGGTCGACCACTTTCAAGCCGCCACCCGCCAGATAACTGGTCAGCGATGTCAGCAGACCGGCCTCGCTGTCGACGGACACCGAGGTCTGTCGCCCCAGCGCGTCGTAGCCGGTCCATGTACCTGTACTCAGCACAGCAGACTCGCCAGGGTGCGAGGCGAACACCTGCCGACCCGCTTCGTCGTAGGCAAACCTCTGGTAGCGCTGGGTCACGCCACGCGAGGACTCGTCATATTCCTCAGTCAGCAGCGGACGCCAGAAGGCATCGAAATAGACGTTGCGCCGCGCGTTTCCGGTTGCGACGGTCTGCCGCCAATGACCCGCTCCGATACCGTACTCGTCGCCGTTGATGGCGGTGAAACTCTGTGTCGTACGTGCCCAAGCCACACTGTCGCCCGCCGGCCAGTCGATGGTGGCCATGCGTCCCATTGCGTCATAGCCGTACTGGGTGGTTGCACCGTTCTCATCGGTAACGCTGCTGACCCAGCCATTGTCGTCCACCACCGCCGACTGCACAGCGCCGTCGGCAAACTGGATCTGCTGTGGCGTGCCGCGCTTCCAGCCGGAAAGCGTAGTGCGATTGCCACGACCGTCATCCACCATGGCCACGGTTCCGTCAGGGTTGTAGCCCAGTACCTGCTTCAACAACCCATACGAACGCACTTCCGTGGGGCGCATCAGGCCATCGAACGTCGTCTGCTCGACCACCACGCCGGTATTCTCGTTGGTGACCTTCGCGGTCGCGCCCAGAATCCATCTGCTTCGGTCGTCCGCATACTGAGTGGCATCGGTGCGGCTGCCCAAAGGACTGGCGCTATTGACACGCAACGGGCGAGCCAGATCATCGAACAACAATATGCTGGTCTGGTAGGTCACGCCATCCTGCTGGATGGCCTCGGCCACGACCGGCCGCACCTGAGCTGTGCTCGGCTCGTCGCCACTGTAGATCATCCCGTGAAGCGGGGCGAATGGCTGTGATTTCACTTCGTCTTCGGTCATGTAGACCGAGGTGCTGCTCTTGACCACATTCCCGGCCGCGTCAATGACGCTGCTACCCAGCAGCCGCCCTTCATTCAGCGCGTACTGCGAGCCATAGCGGTAGGCCGTGCGGGTTCCGTCGGGATTTGAGATCGTGACCTGCTTTTCCTTCTTGCAGGTCGTGCAGGGGTAGATGGCTGCACCGCCCACGCCGCCCCAGAGCGGCTCGTAGCCGCTGCCATAGTCATAGCTCCACTGCAGCACCTTCGGCAGGCCCGGTCCCCAGATCTTCTTGGCTCTCAGCGAGACTACGTCGTAGAAAAACGGGGTGACGATTTCGTAGTAGTACGCCGACTGTGCGATCCGGCGGATGCACTCGCTGGCATGGACGCCACTGCGGTACTGGCGACCATTCGAAAACTGGAACTCACCCATCGCACCGGACGGATGCTTGATGGTCATGACCAGCGTACCGTCACGCTCCGGCGGCTGCTCCTGACAGGTCTCGTTGCTGTTGCCGTCCCAGTTCACCTTCTCCCAGGCGCGCAGCGCGCTGGAGTAGGCGTAGGACCAAGTGCTTCCATCGGGCTGGGTAACTGCGGTGAGGCGGTTCTGGCCTTCGACCTGACCGTAGCCATAGTTCCAGGTACGGCCCGCGGCAGTCACCGACACCAGAAGCGTGCCGCTGTAGGCCAGCGTGATCTCGCGGCCATCGCTGGACCAGATCCGGGTCGGGTGACCGTTGCCGTTGTACTCGTACTGTACCCAGTTGCCCGACCGGTCCTCTACACGGCTGGCCATGAGGTAGATGCGCGTGCGAGCGATCTTGGTCCTGTCTCCTTCGCCGCCCGAGCGCTCCAGCGTGCCGCCAAAGCGCGTGAACGCGGTATCGAAGAAGTACGACTCGCCCGAGGTGGTCCTGACCCGATAGCCCTCGCCAGCCAGACCCGACTTCATTGGAATACAGTCGATGGCATCGCGATGCGAGGTGCTCCACTTGCGTGCAACGCCGTCTGTCGGCATCGGCGTGTTGTTCCAGGCCCCCAACATGGTGCGATCACCACCACCCGGGACATGGATCATGTTGCCCTGCCAGACTTCGTTGAGCCGGAAGGAAATGGGCCACTGAGGCACCATGTCGCCACTGCAACGATTGTTCAGCCAGGCGCTCGCGCCGGGGAACATGCCGGTGATGTACGGCGTGTCGACCTCCCAGCCGCCCACACCATCGAGACTGGCGTTGAAGCTGCCACTCCCGACCAGGTCCATCTCGACACTGAACCGGCGCCGCATCTGTACCGGCAGGGCGTTGTTGCCTGGCAGGCTGACGTCGGTGACGGCAAACTCAGTCTTGCCGTTGTAGAGGCTGACGCTCTCGCCGAAAAGATCATCCTTCAGCGCCGTCAGGTTCTGGGCGGACTCAATGAGCTTGCGGTATTCCTGGTAGGGCTCGACTGCCGAGACCGAACCTGCGACCACGCACAGCGTCAGTGCCGTAGCAACACGGCACTGCCAAGCAGCAACTCGCTTCACAATTTTCCCCTCGCGTCCGCATGCGTAGCCGCGCCAGGACGGCGCGACGTTGCTTCCATGCGACTCTCTCGTTCCTGATTCTAGGCGAGCGCTGCGAACAGATGGAAGGGGTCGTCAACGGCAATCATCTGGCACTTGCACGCGACCATTGAATTGCTTAATGCACCCACGCATGGCGTGGATCTACCGGTACCCCTGCACCTGCTTCCTCAGCAGATGCGGCACGATCAGCCGATGCACGGGTGCAACCGGCAGCATGTACACGCGCCCGAACGCGTTGTGCGTATGGACCACCGTCGCCACTTCCAGCACATCGCCCTGCCACTGCAGGGCCAGCTGCACACGCAGGTGGCGGTCGTCGTCTTCCAGCACGATGGCATCGTCATCCAGCGACTGCAGGGTGAAGATGCCCAGCCGTTGCCCCGGACGCGGCTGCGCGATGTCCTGTACCGCACGCAACGAGCCCAGGTGCTTCATGCCGAGCAGGCGCATGCTGCGATTGCGCAGTGCCATCAGCCCATCGAACCAGCCGGGAATGGTCGCCGCCATGTCGCGATAGGCCTGCAAGGCCGAGCGCCCATCACGACGGGTCGTCGCCTGGCAGGCGTGCACGAAGTCGGCGCCAGCCAGCTGTGGGCGCAGGATGCTGCCTGCACTCGGCGGGCCGGTCACCACCTGCGTACGGCTCACGGCTTCGGCCCCTGCCCCTCGTTGTCTTCCCAATGCAGGATGCGGCGGGTGACGAAGCGGTAGACCGGCTTGCCGGTGGCGAACCACAGCTCGCGCACCCAGGAGGTGCGCTTGAGCACCCGCTTTTCCACCGGGGTGAGCGACTCGCGGCAGTACATGCGCTTGTGCTTGAGCAGGTGGCGCAGGTCCTCACGGGCCAGCAGGCGCATCCAGCGCGAGCGCGGGTTGCCGATCACCGCCAGCTGGAAGTCGATCAGCGCCGGGCGGCCATCGTCGGTGACCAGCCAGTTGGCTTCCTTGGCCAGATCGTTGTGGGCCACGCCATTGCGATGCAGCTGCTGCAGCAGGCGACGCGCGGCGCGGAACCAGGCCAGGTCACCGCGAGGCGGACGCTGGTACATGGCGTCGCCGGCCATGAAGCTGCGGTCGAGATGACGTCCATCCCACGCCAGCAGCTGCGGCACATCGGCCATGCCGTGGATGTGGCGCAGTGCGCGTGCTTCACGGCGGGCCAGCCACCAGGCCGGCAGCCGCAACCACAGTGGTGTGGCGCCCAGATCACGGCGTACAAAGGAGCCGGCCGGCCCTTCCACAAGGAGGATGCGACCGAAGCTGTCGGCCTTCAGGGCGTGCGAGGGCGTGTCTGACGAATGCGGCATGTGCCCATTCTAGGCGATGGCGCCCGTTGCAAACGGTCACCAAGCGGCTGGGAACCAGTCACCTTCACGCCCCTATAATCGGGCAATGGACTCTTCATGGATCGACGCCACCCTCGCGTGGATTGCCGCTCACCCCGTGCTGGCGGGTGCCGTTATCTTCCTCATCGCCTTCTGCGATGCGGTGATCATTCTCGGCGCCATCGTGCCGGCCCTGCCGCTGCTGTTCGCGGTGGGCGTGTTCATCGGGCTGGGCCAGATCTCCGGGCCGTATGCGGTGGCGGCAGCCGCACTGGGCGCATTCGCCGGTGATGGCATCAGTTACTGGATCGGGCGCCGCTGGGGTGACCGCCTGCGTGGCGTGTGGCCCTTCAGCCGTTACCCGCAGCTGCTCGACCGCGGCGAAAACCTGTTCCGCCGCAATGCCTTCAAGAGCATCCTGGTAGCACGCTACGTGGGCGCGATCCGGCCGTTCGTGCCGGCCATCGCCGGCATGATGAAAATGCCGGCCAGCCGCTACATGCAGGCCAGTGGCATCGCCAGCATTTCGTGGGCGGTGCTGTTCCTGGCACCGGGCTGGGTGCTCGGCGAGGCCTACGACGCGGTGGCCGCCGTCGCAGGGCGCCTGGTGGTGGTGGTCGGCCTGCTGGCAGTGATCCTCGGCCTGGTCTGGGCCATCGTGCTGTACGGCTACCGCTGGTCGGCCGCGCGCATGGACAACTGGCTGGCGCGGCTGCTGGACTGGTCCAACCGACACCCGACGCTGGGCCGCTACACCGTCGGTGTGCTGGACCCGAAGCGCCGCGAGTCGGTGCCGCTGGCGATGCTGGCGCTGATGCTGCTGGTGCTGGGCTGGGGCTGGTTCGCGCTGCTGACCGTGGTGGTCGCCCATGGCGAGCCGCTGGCGATCGACCTGCTGGTGCATCAGGCCATGCTGGCGCTGCGCAACCCGCTGGCCGATTACCCGATGGCCGCGCTGGCATCGCTGGGCGCCTGGCAGGTGTTGTTGCCGGCCACCGCTGCAGCGATGGGCTACCTGATCTGGCGCCGCCGCTGGATGGCAGCCGCGCACTGGCTGGCCGCGCTTGCCTTCGGCCTGGCGTTGACCATGCTGCTCGGCGCAACGGTGGATGTGGTGCGACCGGTCGATGCCAGCAGTGGCTTTGGCTTCCCGTCGGTGTCGGTGACCATGGCCACCATCACCTTCGGCTTCTTCGCGGTGCTGATCGCCCGCGAGATGCCTGGCCGCACCCGTGTCTGGCCGTACCTGGTGTCGGGCATCGTGGTCAGCCTGATCGGCTTCTCGCGCCTGTACCTGGGCGCGCACTGGCTGAGCGATGTGATCGGCGGCATGCTGTTCGGCACGTTCTGGCTGCTGGTGCTGGGCATCGCCTACCGCCGCCGCTTCAACCGCTCGTTCTGGGTGAAGCCGGTGGCGTGGCTGTTCTACGGTGTCTTCGCCGTGGCGGCGATGTGGTACGCGCCGCGCCACATTCCGGTGAAGCTGGAACGCTTCGAGCCGACCCTGCCGGCGGCGCAGGCGATGGACATGCAGGCCTGGTGGCAGCACGACTGGGCGACACTGCCGGCGCGCCGCAACGAGTTCGACGACGACCAGCGCTGGCCGCTGGACGTGCAGGTGGCGGGCCCGCTGGCCCCGCTGCAGGCGCAGCTGGAAGCACGCGGCTGGAAGCGGCAGGAACAGGCCGGCTGGCAGGAGGCGCTGCTGATGCTGGACAAGAACACGGGTGCCGACGAACTGCCGGTGCTGCCAGCCACGCTGGACACGCGCGTGGAAGCGCTGTTGATGGTGCGCCCGGGTACACACCGCGATGAGCGCTATGTACTGCGCCTGTGGCCAGCCCCTGCGCAGTTGCAACCGGGCAATACGCCGCTATGGCTGGGCAGTGCGCAGACCCTGCGCTACGAGCGTCATTTCGAGTGGATCGGCATGTGGCACCCGCTGCGTGGCGTCGACCCGGCGCTCAACGCAGTGAAGGACGCCGTGCAGGACCTGCCGCAGCGCGAGGATGTGCACAGCGAAACCGGGTTGCCGGTGCTGCGGTTGAAGACCACGGCGCCCTGACCGGCACCGGTGCGCGATCACCCACTGAAGAGCCGAGCCCATGCTCGGCCGCTCTTCGCGGGAACCATCAAGCCGAGCATAGGCTCGGCTCTACAGTAGATCCACGCCGTGCGTGGATGGCATTCCACGCATGCCCCAGCGTGTGCACCAAGGTGCACACCCACCCAAGGCAGGCTGCTACGGCATCCAGCCCAGCAACTGCTGCAATCGCTGGTGCGGGTCGTCCATCTGCAGCAGCTGCAGGCGCTGCTGCTCGCTCAGCGGCAACAGCTCGGCCAGCCGCCAGCCGACCCAGCTGGCCTGGTCCAGCAACGCCGGGTTGGCCGGCGCATAAACCTCGCCGGCCTGTTCGATGATGTGCCCCAGCACCGTGGCCAGCAGCGCGTGCTGTGGTCGCAGTTCGTCGTCCGGGTCTTCCTCGCACCAGCGCACGTCGGCCACCACCAGGCCGTTGTCGCGCACGCGGGTACGCTCCACATGGAAACGGCGGGTGCCGCGCAGGCGAAGCTGCAGCACGCCATCGGCACCGACATCGAAGTCTTCGATGCGCACCTGCACACCATAGGCCGCCGGCGTCGCCGGTGCACCGACTTCCTCGCCATCGAGGATCAGGCAGACACCGAACCCCTCACCACTGCGGCCGCTGTCGCGGACCAGGTCCAGATAGCGGCGCTCGAAAACACGCAGGCCCACCGCCGCACCCGGCACCAGCGTGGTGTGCAGCGGAAACAGCGGCAGCGGGCTGTCGACGCTCATCGGGCCTGCAACGCGGCGAGGAAGCGGCGCGGGGCGCCGTCGAAGCCACCGTTGGACATGAACACCACGTGGTCGCCGCTACGCACGCTGGACTGCAGCTGCGCCAGCAATGCGTCGGTATCCGGCACCGCGTGGGCGTCACCACGTACCGCAGCGATCACCGCAGCGGCATCCCAGGCCAGTTCCGGGCGATGCAGGAACACCACTTCATCAGCCAGCGCCAGCGACGGTGCCAGTGCCTGCGCATGTGCGCCCAACCGCATCGAGTTGCTGCGCGGTTCCATCGCAACCACGATGCGCGCATCGCCGACCCTGGCACGCAGGCCTTCCAGCGTGGTGGCGATCGCGGTGGGGTGATGGGCGAAATCATCGTAGACGGTGATGCCGCCATGGCTGCCGATCACTTCCATGCGGCGCTTGACGCTGCGGAAGCGCGCCAGCGCCGGGATCACCGTGGCCGGCGCCACGCCCACTGCATGCGCAGCGGCCAGCGCGGCCAGCCCGTTGAGCACGTTGTGGCGGCCCAGCAGCGACCACTGCACGTCGCCCAGCGCCTGCCCACGATGGTGCACGCGGAACGCGCTGCCATCGGCGGCCAGCAGCTCGGCATGCCACTCCAGCGACGGATCGAAACCAAACCGCTCGACCGGGGTCCAGCAGCCCATCGCCAGCACTTCGGCCAGGCGCTGATCCTCGCCGTTGACGATCAGCCGCCCACGTGCGGGCACGGTACGCACCAGGTGGTGGAACTGGCGCTGGATCGCCGCCACGTCCGGGAAGATGTCGGCGTGGTCGTATTCAAGATTGTTGAGGATGGCCACCAGCGGCCGGTAGTGCACGAACTTGCTGCGCTTGTCGAAGAAGGCCGTGTCGTACTCATCGGCTTCGACCACGAACTCGCGGCCTTGGCCCAGGCGCGCGGAGACTCCGAAATCCTCGGCGACGCCGCCGATCAGGAAGCCGGGCGAGCGCCCTGCACTTTCCAGCAGCCAGGTGAGGATGGTGGTGGTGGTGGTCTTGCCATGGGTACCGGCCACGGCCAGCGTGTCGCGGCCCGGCAGCACCTGCTCGGACAGCCACTGCGCACCGGATATATAGCGCTGGCCGGCATCGAGCACGGCTTCCACGGCGGCATTGCCGCGCGACAGCGCGTTGCCGATCACCACCTCGTCGGTGCCGGCCGGCACGCTGTCGGCACGGTAGCCCTGGTCCAGGGTGATGCCCAGCTGTTCGAGCTGGGTCGACATCGGCGGGTAGATGGCCTGGTCGCTGCCGCTGACGGAATGCCCGAGTTCCCGCGCCAGGGCGGCCACGCCGCCCATGAAGGTGCCGGCAATTGCAAGGATATGTACGCTGCTCATGACCGAGGATTGTGACCGATGACGGCTGTATAGGGCCAATGTCCGCTATCGGGTAAGACAACCCCTACACGGGATGTGAGAAAACTCCAATCAGCTGTCAGGGAATTCCCGATAGCGATGTTCTGTGAACCCGGACACAATTCGAACTGCCAGCCGCAGTACCCGAACCGGTCCTACTCCCCAAGAGGCCATCCCCAAGGGAGCTCATGCTGCGGGGCCCTGAGCAAGCCCTTCGCTGGCGCCTGTCAAACGACACAGGCCTGATCCTCGCGGACCAGGCCTGTGTTTTTTTGCGCCCGGGGAGCCGGCAATTCGCGCCGGCCCGGCCGGATCAGGCCTTGATCGCCGCCAGGATGCGGGCTTCGATCTCGTCCAGCTCACCGACGCCATCGACGCGGGCCAGGGTGCCACGGCCGGCGTAGAAATCGACCACCGGGGCGGTCTGCTCGTTGTAGACCTGCAGGCGCTGGCGCACCGCTTCCGGATTGTCGTCGGCGCGGCCCTGCTCCTTGGCACGACCGGCGATGCGATCCACCAGCAGCTCGGTGGCCACGTCCAGCTGCACCACGGCGTCCAGCGGCTGGCCGATCTTGGCCAGCAGGCCGTCCATCGCATTGGCCTGGGCCACGTTGCGCGGGTAGCCATCGAGGATGAAGCCCTTGGCGACATCAGCCTGGGTCAGGCGCGACTCCAGCATGCCCAGCAGGATGTCGTCCGACACCAGGTTGCCGGCATCCATCACCGTCTTGGCCTGCTTGCCCAGCTCGGTGCCGGCGGCGATTTCCGCGCGCAGCATGTCACCGGTCGAAATGTGGGCGATGCCCAGCTTTTCCTTCAGGCGCGTCGCCTGTGTCCCCTTGCCCGAACCGGGCGGTCCCAACAGAACCAATCGCATTGACCTGACTCCAACGTGTTGAAAACAAAGAAGGTTCGCGTCCCGGACGGTCCGGTATCGCTGCACCGCAATAGCGCCACTTTACCGCATCCGGGTAATGTCCCTGCAATGTCCCCTCCCCCGAGCAGGTAGAAGCATGCGCAACGGTACTCTCCTTTATGCCCAGTCCGGCGGTGTCACCGCCGTCATCAACGCCACGGCGGCGGCGGTGATCGAGCAGGCGCGGGCCAAGGGCATCAAGGTCCTGGCCGCCCGCAACGGCATCCTCGGCGCCCTGCGCGAGGAGCTGATCGACACCAGCAAGGAGAGTGCCGCGGCCATCCGCGCGCTGGCCCATACCCCGGGCGGTGCCTTCGGCTCGTGCCGGGTCAAGCTGAAATCGCTGGACGCCGACCGCGCCCGCTACGACCGCCTGCTGGAGGTGCTGCGCGCGCACGACGTGCGCTGGTTCCTCTACAACGGCGGCAACGACTCGGCCGATACCGCGCTGAAGGTCTCGCAGCTGGCCAAGGCCTCCGGCTACGACCTGACCTGCATTGGCGTGCCCAAGACCATCGACAACGATCTGGCGGTGACCGACACCTGCCCCGGCTTCGGCTCGGCGGCCAAGTACACCGCCGTCTCGGTGCGCGAGGCGGCGCTGGACGTTGCGGCGATGGCCGAGACCTCCACCCGCGTCTTCATCTACGAGGCGATGGGCCGCCACGCCGGCTGGCTGGCCGCGGCCGCCGGCCTGGCTGGCAACGGTGATGACGAAGCACCGCACATCATCCTGCTGCCCGAGCGCGCCTACGACGAGGCCGCGTTCCTGGCCAAGGTGAAGGCCGTGGTCGAGCGCGTCGGCTACTGCGTGGTGGTGGCGTCGGAAGGTATCGCGACCGCAGATGGCCGCTTCGTCGCCGACGCAGGCGGCGGCAAGGACTCGTTCGGTCACTCGCAGCTGGGCGGCGTGGCCGCGCACCTTGCTGCACGGGTCAAGGACCAGCTGGGCCTGAAGGTGCACTGGGCGCTGCCCGACTACCTGCAGCGCTCGGCCCGCCACCTGGCCAGCAGGACCGACTGGGAGCAGGCACAGGCGGTCGGCAAGGCCGCCGTGCAGCTGGCACTGAAGGGCCAGAACGGCGTGATGCCGGTGATCGTGCGCAGCAGCGATGCGCCCTATCGCTGGAAGATCGAAGCGGCCCCGCTGTCGAAGATCGCCAACCACGAGAAGAAGATGCCAGCCGGCTTCATCCGCCGCGATGGCTTCGGCATCACCGCCAAGGCGCGCGCCTACCTGTCGCCGCTGATCAAGGGCGAAGCGCCGCTTCCCTATGGCACCGACGGCCTGCCGAAGTACGTGACACTGAAGAACGTGGCGGTGAAGCAGAAGCTGCCGGCCTTCGAGGGCTGAAGTGTGCCTGCGTCCTGTGCGGCGCACAGGGCGCATTGCGGCGGCCGCCGAAGCGCCCCACAATCGGGCTCCGGCCCGGGGCAAAGGGGCCGCTGCAAGCCAGATTCGACGCTGCCCGGCCCTCAAGGCCCGGGCCCGTGCTGCCATTTCACAAGGACTGTAACCATGAAGCACCCGATCCTGATCGCCGCGCTGCTGTGCGGTGCTGCCGCGCCGGCCTTCGCTGCGACCTGCGAAAGCAACTTCCAGAAGAAGGGCAATCCCTTCGTCGGCACTACCTTCACTTCATCGGTCACCCATCCTGACCTGACCGTGGCCAGCGCCATCGGCCAGATGCGGGTAATCGCCAAGAACGCCAACATGGACGTCCTCAGCGAGGACGTGGAAGGCGGCTCGATGCTGATCGAAGAGCCGGAATCCATGGCCCACAAGCCGATTCCGATGATCATCAGTGCCACCTCCGAAGGCGGCCAGGGCACCGTCGGCATGGTGGTGAAGGTCAACAAGGGCGCCATCGCCCCGGCCGACGGCGTGCGCGAAGAAATGTGCAAGCTGCTCAACCAGATCAAGCCAGGCAAGGCGGGCGAACAGGCGGCCAAGGCCACTCCGCAGGCCTCGGTGGTGACCATTGCCGCCGACCGCTTCGGCTTCCAGCTGCGCAACCAGAACAAGGACAACCCGGCCGCGGTCGAGCCGCGCTACAAGGGCAAGACCTACGCCATCACCGGTCGCATCACCACCGTGCTGCGCAGTGGCGGCACCTACAACACCAGCTTCGACCTGCCCAGCGATGGCAGCATCGATTTTGAGCGTGTGGCCATTTCCTGCTCGTTCGCAGCCAACCAGGCCGCGTATGCGCTGGCCCTGCGCCCGCGCGAGAAAGTAACGCTGACCGGCGTGGTCGACAGCTACGACCAGATCGGTCGGGTGTTGTGGCTGAAGGACTGCCGCGGCAACTGACCGCTGCCGGCATGGGAAAAGGCCCGGGTGCGCAGGCGCCTGGGCCTTTTCGTTTCCCCAGCGGTTCACGCCTGGCGCACGTGCATCGCAGGATGATGGACGCCCCGCCTGGAGGTCATCATGGCACTGCGTGTTGTTCGTCTCGGCAGCCCGCGCCAACCCGGTGAGGGCCTGCGCATCGGCACCGTGCGGCGACCACCGCGCGGCGTGCCCCGCAGCGAATTCGCGAAACGGGACTGGTACGACGTCTGGTTCCCGGCTCTGTCACCCAGCGCGGAGCTGGTGAAACAGGCCCATGAGGCGAAGACCGCCGCCGACTGGACTGCGTTCTTCCGCCACTACAAGGCCGAGATGAAAGCGCCCGATGCCGCGCACGCGCTGGACCTGCTGGCCGCGATGTCGCAGCACAGCGACCTCAGCGTGGGCTGCTACTGCGAGGACGAAGCGCACTGCCATCGCAGGGCGTTGCGCGAGCTGCTGGTGGCGCGCGGGGCGACGCTGGCGGAGTGAGATCAGCCCGATGCCGGCCAGCGGCCGGCACTACCACGTGGACGACTGCGTGGGCGCAGCGCACGCATCATCTCAATTGCAGGCCTTGCCTTCCATCTGCAGCTGCGCGGCGAACATCGTCACCTGCGGAATCTGGCCGGCTGCCGCCTGCTTCTTGGCCTCTTCCAGATAGATGCGCGACTGGCCCTGCCCATCCAGCTCGACCTTGTTGCTCGACGGCAGGCGCCACACCCGCACCACCGCCTGCTGCGCCGGGCATGCCGCGTTGGGCACGCGGATCACATCGTTGAGCTTCCAGCCCTTGTCGGCACTCGGCTGTGCCTTGGTGTAGTCGACGAAGCGCGCACGTGGCTGGCACTGCTCGCTGGTACGCACGGCGGAGAAGCGGTACGGGGCGGCGGCATCGCCGGTGAACGCACCTTCCAGGCGTGCGCAGGCCTCGGGAATCTGCCGCAGCGTATGCACCGCGCCCACCGTCTGGGGTGCGCCCACGGCACGCTGCAGCTCCGGGGTTTCCGCAGCGAGTGCCGGCACGGCCGGGGCCAGGGCGGCGAGCATCAACAGGGACAGGCGCATGGGGGATCTCCATCGGGACTCCGCGCAGGCTTGCAGAGGCTGGCTTAACGGGGTGCAAAGGCCGGTGGCTCGCAAATCATGCCCTTGCCTGGCGGCGGGTCCGCGCGCATGTCGACGCGCTCATTGGCAGGGCGCCCACGGGTCATGCGGCGCGGCTCCCACGGGCCAGTCGAGCATGGCTCGACTCTACAAAGAGCGGCACGCATACTGCAGGCACCAGGGAATGCTGAACACCGCCATACGTCGGACGACCACCAAGGTCGGTACGGGTTGGTTCCAGGCTGCAGCCCGTCGTCCCCCTCGTGGTGCCGTTCATCGCCACTGGATGCCTACATCCATTCTGCGGAGGGGTCTAATGCTGGAACGTCACGGGCTGTCACTGGCGCTGGGCTGCGCCATTCTCGCGATCCTGTTCGGAATCGTCTCGGCGCGCTGGATCCTGCGCCAACCCACCGGCAATGAGCGCATGGTTGCGATCGCCACCGCGATCCAGGAAGGTGCGCGCGCCTACCTCAACCGTCAGTACCTGACCATCGGCATCGCCGGCGTGGTGCTGTTCGTGCTGGTCGGGGTGTTCCTCAGCTGGTACACCGCGATTGGTTTCGCGGTCGGTGCGGTGCTGTCCGGCGCCGCCGGCTACATCGGCATGAACGTGTCGGTGCGCGCCAACGTGCGCACCGCGGAGGCGGCGCGCCAGGGCATCAGCGCGGCGATGGACGTCGCCTTCCGCGGCGGCGCGATCACCGGCATGCTGGTGGTCGGGCTGGGCCTGCTGGGCGTGGCAGGCTACTACGCACTGCTGCTGCGCATGGGCCTGCCGATGGAGCAGGCGCTGCACGCGCTGGTCGGGCTGGCGTTCGGTTCGTCGCTGATCTCGATCTTCGCGCGGTTGGGCGGCGGCATCTTCACCAAAGGAGCCGACGTCGGCGCCGACCTGGTCGGCAAGGTCGAAGCCGGTATTCCCGAAGATGATCCGCGCAACCCGGCGGTGATCGCCGACAACGTCGGTGACAACGTCGGTGACTGCGCCGGCATGGCCGCCGACCTGTTCGAGACCTACGCGGTGACCGTGATCGCCACCATGCTGCTGGGCAGCCTGATGCTGGCCGAGGCCGGCGCCAACGCGGTGCTCTACCCGCTGGTGCTGGGCGGCGTATCGATCATCGCCTCGATCATCGGTGCGCTGTTCGTCAAGGTGAAGCCGGGCGGCTCGATCATGGGTGCGCTGTACAAGGGCGTGATCGTCTCCGGCGTGCTGGCGGCGATTGCGTTCTATCCGATCACCACCGGGCTGATGTCCGACAACGTGCATGGGCCGATGGCGCTGTATGGCTGCGCGTTGATCGGGTTGGTGCTGACCGGGCTGATCGTGTGGATCACCGAGTACTACACCGGCACCCAGTACAAGCCGGTGCAGCACGTGGCGCAGGCCTCGACCACCGGCCATGGCACCAACATCATCGCCGGCCTAGGCATTTCGATGAAGTCCACCGCGCTGCCGGTGGTGGCGGTGTGTGCGGCGATCTGGGGAGCCTTCGCGCTGGGCGGCCTGTACGGCATCGCCATCGCCGCTACTGCGATGCTGTCGATGGCCGGCATGATCGTCGCCCTCGATGCCTACGGCCCGATCACCGACAACGCCGGTGGCATCGCCGAAATGGCCGAGCTGCCCTCGGAGATCCGCGACATCACCGATCCGCTGGATGCAGTGGGCAACACCACCAAGGCAGTGACCAAGGGCTATGCGATCGGATCGGCGGCGCTGGCCGCACTGGTGCTGTTCGCCGACTACACCCACAACCTGCAGGCGGCCAATCCCGGCCAGGAGTTCCGCTTCGATCTCAGCGACCACACGGTGATCATCGGCCTGCTGATCGGCGGCCTGATTCCCTACCTGTTCGGTGCGATGGCGATGGAAGCGGTCGGCCGCGCCGCCGGTGCGGTGGTGGAGGAAGTGCGCCGCCAGTTCCGCGAGATCCCCGGCATCATGCAGGGCACCGGCAAGCCCCAGTACGACAAGGCGGTGGACATGCTGACCCGCTCGGCGATCCGCGAAATGATCGTGCCGTCATTGCTGCCGGTGGCGGTGCCGGTGGTGGTCGGCTTGCTGCTGGGGCCACGCGCGCTGGGCGGCCTGCTGATCGGCACCATCGTGACCGGCCTGTTCGTGGCCATTTCGATGACCACCGGCGGCGGTGCCTGGGACAACGCCAAGAAGTACATCGAGGATGGCCACTTCGGCGGCAAGGGCAGCGAGGCACACAAGGCGGCAGTGACCGGCGACACCGTCGGCGATCCGTACAAGGACACCGCCGGCCCGGCGATCAATCCGCTGATCAAGATCATCAACATCGTGGCGCTGCTGCTGGTGCCGCTGTTGTAGATCCGCGCCATGCGTGGATGACGGCCTCGATGGGGTCAGAGCCCTTTCCTGCGGAAAGGGATCCGACCCCACCGTCAATCACCGCCCACGCAGGAAGAACGACACCGGCACCATCACTTCCACCGGGTCGCCGGCCATTTCGGCCGGCGGCGCCGGCAGCGGGCTGGCCCGCTGCACGGTGTCCAGCGTCTCCTGGTCGAGCAGCGCGAAGCCACTGCTGCGGCCCAGTTTCAACCCCGAGACCGCGCCATCCCGGGCCACGGCAAAGCGCACGTAGACCACGCCCTGCTGGCGCAGCCGCTCGGCCTGGCGTGGATAGCGCCGGTGCTTCTGCAGGTGCCCGAGCAGGCGTCCTTCCCAGGTCGCCTCGGCACGACTGCGCTCACCCGCCGTGGTCTGCGGCGCGGTGTAGCGTGCGGCAGCGTCGGCGGCCACCTGCGGCGGTGCGCTGGTCTGCGCGACGTTGGCATCGGCGCTGTCCGGCGCGGGCGCTGGTTCCGGCGCTTCTGGCGGAGGCAGCTCACCCTGCGGCTGCACGGGTGCCTTGGGTTGCTCACGCACGGCTGGCGCTGGCGCCTGCTGCCGCTGCTGTTGCTGCTGCAGCGGCCCGGTGGCGACCTCGCGCGGCGGCGCCGGCGGTGCCTGCGCCATCGGCGCCAGCTCCAGCGTCAGCGCTGCCGGGGGAGCCGTTGCAGCCTGCACCGGTGCGCGCGCCACCCACCAGCAGGCCGCGCCGATCAACAGCGCGTGCACCAGCAGTACGATCGCCAGGCTGGTCGCCCAGCGCCGCAGTCCGCTCATTGCGTGCGCTGCTCCAGGCCGACCAGTGCCACCTTCAGGTAACCGGCCGCACGCAATGCATCCAGCGTGGCCATCAGTTCGCCGTAGGGCACGTGGGTATCGGCGCGCAGGAAGATACGCTGCGCGGTGTCACTGTGGGTGGCCGCCTGCAATGCAGCCGCCAGCCCGTCGCGCGCTACGGCCTGTTCGCCAACGCGAAGCGACAGATCGGCCTGCACAGTCACATACACCGGCGCCTGTTCGGGCGGCGTGGCACTGGCGCTGCTGGCCGGCAGCTGCACCGGCACCGACACGGTCGCCAGCGGTGCGGCCACCATGAAGATGATCAACAGCACCAGCATCACGTCGATGAAGGGCGTGACATTGATCTCGTGCGCTTCTTCGGGGGCATCGTCGCGGTCGGACGCGGTCCTGATCGCCATCGTCGCGCCTCAGTGCACCGCGCGCAGCGGCGCCGCAGCGGCACGCGGGACGGCACGATCAAGATCGCGCGACACCAGCTGCTGCACGGCGGCCGACAGATCGCCGAGCAGCCCCCGCAGGCCGGCCAGCACGCGGCTGAAATGGTTGTAGACCAGCACCGCGGGAATCGCCGCGACCAGGCCGAGCGCTGTCGCCAACAGGGCCTCGGCGATGCCGGGCGCAACCACCGCCAGGCTGGTGGTGTTGCTGTGGGCGATGCCGATGAAACTGTTCATGATCCCCCACACCGTACCGAACAGGCCGACGAACGGCGCCACCGCGCCGATGCTGGCGAGCGCGCCGATACCGCGCCGCTGCACGCGCGCGGTTTCCAGCTCGATGCGTTCCAGGCGCGAGGCGACGCGCTCCTTGATGCCGTCGTGGCTGTCCAGCTCCTGCGACAGGCGCAGTTCGGTGCGTGCAGCGTCCAGCATCGTCAGTGCGGCGCCCTGTTGCAGGGTCGCTTCTTCGCTCTGCGTCGGCAGCTGTGCGGACTGCAGCAACAGCGCGCGTGCCGCACGCAGCTGCCGGGCCTGCCGCGCCAGCTCCCAGCCCTTGGCCAGCAGCACGGTCCAGGTGGCCAGCGACGCCAGTGCCAGCGCGATCATCACGGCCTTCACCACCACGTCGGCGGCCAGGTACATGCCCCACGGGGTCAATGCGGGGGCGGCCACAGGGGCCAGGTCAGCAGGCAGCATCGTCTCGGTTTCCATCAGCATCAGGGGTCGCTGCGCGACGGCGGGTCGCACGCGGATCATTGGCGTCGTCCACTTCCACGACCGGATGGGGCTGCAGCCGCGGCGCGGGTCGGCTGAGCACGTAGCCGGCGCTGACCGCGAAGAACAGGCCCACGCCCAGCAGCAGGCGCCACGACGGGTGCGCTCCCCAGCAGAACAGCGCAAAACCCACGGCCATGCCGGCACTGGCGAACGCCTTGCCCTTGCGCGACACCGCACCCTGCTCACGCCACAGCCGCAGTGACGGGCCGTAGCGCGGATGCGCCAGCAGGCGCTGCTCGAACTTCGGCGAGCTGCGTGCGAAGCAGCCCACGGCGAGGATCAGGAAGATGGTGGTCGGCATCACCGGCAGCAACGCGCCGATCACCCCGAGGCCGACCATCAACCATCCCAGCGCGAACCAGAGCCAACGCATCAGCGCTGCATCCGCAGGCGGGCACCAGGCATCAGGCGAATTCCACTTCGACGTGGCCGTGCACGCTGCGGAACGCGGCGTCGGCCGCATCGATCACCTGCTGCTCCTGCCTGGCACTCAGCGGTACCGCGTCCAGCGCAGCGGTGAACTCGCGCCAGTGGCGCGCCGCGCCATCCGGATGCGCGGCCAGGTGGCGGGCGCCGAAATCACGATCCAGGCCGAGCCTGGCGGCCATCTTGTACAGCACGGTGCCGCCCAGGTTGGACCCTTCGGCCACATACAGCCACCCCAACGCGGCGGGCAGTTCCAGATCGGACGGCAACGCCGCGATGTCGGCCCCGGGCAGCGTCTGCTCCAGATCCTGCAGGTCGCGCGCCACCTGGGCCAGGCGGCGGCGCTCGCCCAGGTCCGGCAGCAGTGCGTCCAGCGCAGGGTTGGCATACAGCGCATCGATGCTGCGATGGAAGCGGTACTGCACGCGCAGGAACCGGGCGAAGTTGCTGCGGTCGGCGAAGATGTCACCGGCCATGATGCGCTTGTCCAGGGCGCCATGGCTGTCGCGGGTGGCGGCCTTGAGCCGCAGGCTGCGGCTGTCTTCAGGGGCGATATGTGCGTTCATGGGGGATGCCAAGGGGGTCGTCCTGCTGTAGACGTTCGCCACGGGGCTTTCCCCAAGGCTATGTGCGCCGATAATGGCGCATCCCTTCTTACCGCAGGAACCGACGATGATCACCACCGAACCGCGCATGACCAACCTGTTCCTGCAGCTGGGCCTGGACGCCAGCGCCGAGGGCATCGCCCGCTTCATCCGCGAGCACCAGCTGGCCACCGATGTGGAAGTGGTCGAGGCACCGTACTGGAACGATGCGCAGCGCCAGTTCCTGTCCGAGTCGCTGCAGGCCGATGCGGCATGGACCACCGTGGTGGATGAGCTGAACGAGTCGCTGCACGAGGACGCGGTGAAGGCGGCGACGGGGCTGTAAGCGGGGTATCCCGCGCTGTTGGGGTCAGAGCCCTTTCCGCAGGAAAGGGATCCGACCCCGCCGCTCGCCCTTTCCGGAGGAAAGGGATCCGACCCCAGCGCTCATCCGCGACCGATCAGTACTTCCAGGTCAACGCCAGCCGGGCCGTACGGCCCGGTGCCGGCATCACGCCCAGGGCCAGCGGGTCCAGGTAGTAACGATCGGTCAGGTTGTCCACGCCGGCTTCCACCGAGAGCTGGTCGTTGAAGCTCCAGCTGGCGAACAGGTCGACCAGCGTGGTCGGCCGGTACAACTGCTGGATCGCCGACAGACCCACGTTCCAGTCCTTGTCCAGCTTGCTGATCGGGCCGGCGTTGTGGACCACGCGGGTGCCGAAGGTCAGGCGCTCGTCGAACAGGCGCGAGCCCAGGGTCAGGTTGACCATGTAGCGCGGTGGGTTCTGGGTATTGGTGTACGAGCCCTCGAAGCCGCCGTCCACGCAGTCGGGCGTGTTGGCCAGCTCGCCGTTCCTGCGCTGCGCCCCATAGGCACGGCGCTCGGCGGCGATGTCCGGCGCGCAGGTCTTGGCCTTGAAGTAGTAGTGCGCGGACAGATCGGCAAATACCTTGCCGCTGTCATAGCTGGACTGGAACTCCATGCCCGAGACCTTGAACTGGTCGACGTTGCGGATCAGGCCCGCCGACAGCGTGCGGTAGTCACGGGTGATCAGGTCGTCGATGCGGGTATCGAAATACGCCAGCTTCAGCGCCACGCGGTCGCCGGCAGTGAACAGGTCGTAGCGGAGGGTGCTGGCGCCGATTTCCCAGCTGCGCGCGCGCTCCGGCTTAAGCTCGCCCACCGGTTTGGCGGCGGTGAACAGGCCCAGCGTGGTCTCGAACAGGCTCGGCAGCTTGGTGCCTTCGGCGTACTTCACGTAGACCATGGTGTCTTCGCTGAAGCGATAGGCCACGCTGGCGGTCGGCGAGAACGCGCTGTCGCGGCGGCGGATCGGCTGCGACCAGTTCCAGCTGACCGGCACTTCCAGATCCTGCGCCTTGCCAGCGTCGTAGAAGTTCCAGCCACCGATGTCGGCCACCGTGCCCTTCTTGTACGGCGAGGCCAGCAGCGATTCCCGGGTGAAGTTGCCGTTGGCATCCGGGTACCAGTTCAGCAGCGCGATGCGCTTGGCCCGCCACGACGGCAGCGCCGGGTTGCCATTGAGCAGTTCGGTATAGCGGTACTGGCCCTGCACCTCATAGGCATCGGGCGTGGCCAGGCGGTTGCGGTCATGCACATCCACGCGGTTCCAGCGGCCGCCGGCCAGCAGTTCCCAATGCTCATCGGGCTGCCACTTCAGCGAGGCCACGGCGCTGTACTCCTTGCGCTCGGCGTTGCGCAGGAAACGGTTGTTGACCAGGTCATCGTGCATGACCGGCCCCGAACTGCCCGGCGCGATGTCTTCGTCGCTGTAGGACAGTCCGTAGTCGAGGGTGAACGCACCGGCGCGGGTGTCGAACCTGGAGGTATTACTGGCATCCAGGCCGAAGCGTTTGTGCCGCAGCGGATTGCGGTAGGCATCCTTGTAGCCGGGGTCACCGCTGAAGCTGGGCGCGTCATACCACTCGGTGCGGCGGTCGAAGTACCACGGGGTGATGCCGGTCAGGCTGTTGTACATCACGCTGTCGGTGTCGGTGTACGCGGCGTTGACGCGCAGGTCGATCAGCTCGCTGTCCGGATTGAAGCGGTAGCGCAGGCTGTAGCTGTCCATGTCGACGTGGCCCGGATCCCACTGTGGAATGCGGTCACGATCCACGCGGATGATCTGCGAGGCCATGATCTCGCCGGCAGTGCCTTCATAGCGGCGATAGCCAGCTTCCAGCGTCTGCGTGTCGTCGATGCGCCAGGTGCCCTTGAGCAGCGCCGACTTCGAGCGCGAAGAGGTATTGAAAACCTCGGTGCGCGGCGGATTCAGCGGCGCCAGCGTGCGCCGATCCTGCGGGAAGTCGTCGTAGCCATGGCGGCCGGAGAAGTAGTTGCCGTTGTCACGGTAGGCGTAGGCGGCGACCAGATCGAAGCGGTCCCAGTGCCCTGCGGCGGCCACGTTGAAGAACTGGCTGCCGGTGGCGCTGCGATCGGTGCGCGGTGCCGCACTGTAGGACGGCAGGCTGTTGGCACTGCCATTGGCCAGGCCGCCGCGCACGCGCACGCCGACGTCGCGGCCCTCGCGCAGCACGTCACCGATCTTCAACGTCTCCATCTCGACCACGCCGCCGATGCCACCGGACGCGTTGGCCTGCAGGCTCGGGCCCTTGGTGATGGTCAGGCTGGAGATCAGGTCCGCGTCGAGGTAGGTGCGCTGCGACTGGCCGGCGTAGCCACGGTAGGTATCCATGCTGGACTGGCCACCGTCGATGATCACCGGCACGCGGCCCTGGCCCTGGATACCGCGGATGTTGACGTCGAAGCCGTTGCCCACGCGCGGATCACCGGCGGTGACACCGGCCACACCCTTGACGATGTCGCCGTTGGAGGTGCCGCGGAAACGCTCCAGATGCGTGCGATTGAGCGTGGTGGTCGAACCCACGCTGCGATAGCTGTCGAGCAGGCGTGCTTCATCACTGGTCGCGCCGCTCCCGACGCGGTCGCCGGCCACACTCAGCGTGTCGGTGACGATCACACCACTGTCGGCCTGCAACGGCGTTGCCGCTTCCAGGGTGACCGCATCGGCGCTGACCCGGCGCACTGCCAGGCCACTGCCCTGCAGCAGCTGCTGCAGCGCCTCGTTGGCCGACAGGCTGCCGCCGACCGCGCGAGAGGTTACGCCACGTGCCAGCGATGCGGGATAGACCACCTGCACACCGGACTGGCGCATGTAGCTGCGCAGCGCGTCATCCAGCGGTTGCGCCGGAATATCGAAGCGCAGCACGGCCGCGTGGTCGCTGCTGGCGCTCTGCGCCAGTACGGACGGCGCGGCACTGGCCAGGCCGGCGGCGAGCAACGCGATGCACAGGCGGGACGGGCGCAGCACGCGGCCCGGGCGATGGAAGTCGAACATGGGGGAACCTGTCAGGTAATCGGTGCCGCGAACGCGGCGTCATCCGCAACACGGGCGGACACGGCGACGTACGTGGCGGCGGCGGGTACGTTCGCGGAGTAAGACGGATGAAAGCGTGGCAACCCCAAGGGGATTTGCAGTCGAAGCAGGCGCCGACGGTTGGGTGGCTGGTTGCAGTGGTGGGTGCCGACCGTTGGCCGGCACCGGGGCAATGGCGTGGATCTACCGATGGACGATGGCGACGCCGAGCGGCAGCCGGGTCACCTGCAATCCAGCCGTCGCGGCCAGCGCATCCAGCGCCTGTTCCGGGCGGTCGATGCGCAACGCCGCGCTTACCGCCGGCAGCTGCGATAGATCACCACGCACGAAGGTCGGGCCAGCGCGATAGCGCCCCACCCATTGCACCGCGTCAGCGACGCGGGCCTGTTCCAACAGCAGCTCGCCCTGACGCCAGGCGCCGACGCTGTCGGCCGCAACGTCCCCCAATCGCCTCACCCCTCTGTGTTCACCGTAGGCCGCGCGCTGGCCCTGCTGCAGGTAGGTCCAGCCACCGTCAACCGGGCTGGCCATCCGTACCCTGCCCTGCCCGACCTGGGTTTCCACCTGGTCGTGGCCCCGCGCCACGGTGAAGGCGGTCGAGATGTCCTCGACCACGCCATTGCCGGCGCGCACGCTGAAACGTCGCTGCGCGTCCGGACTGACCTCGAACCAGGCACGCCCGCGCAACAGCTCGACCTGGCGGGCGTTCGCATCAAAGTGCACGGCAATCGCACTGTCGGCGTCCAGCACCGCACGGCTGCCATCAGGCAGCAGCACGTTCTGCACCTGGTGCGTGCTGCGGTGATCGGACTGCAGGCGCAGCCACGCCTCCGGCCATGCCACCAGCATCGCCAGCATTGCCGCCGCAGCCATGGCCCAACGCCGTCGGCGCGGGCGTCGACCAGCCACGCGGGCCGGCTGCGCTCGCGGCCCGACGCTGCGCCACAGCGCGCGCTCGTGTTCGAAGGCCCTGCGGTGCCCCGGCTGTTGCAGCCAGTGTTCGAACGCCTGCATGCGCGCGTCGCTGATATCGCCCGAGGCCAGCCACGCGATCCAGTCCCGGGCCTGCTCGGCCAGGGCATCGTCATTGGCGGCAGGCAGCATGTTCGGCGGGCTCATCGGCTGGCGGACAGGCGCATTCAAGCGCGGGGCGGGGGAACTGGACCGCATCCACGGTCCAATGATCAAGACGTTTGCGCGAAGGCCAGCCCCAAGGCGGCGCGATCATCGGCCGCTGCGGGCCCAGGCCAGGCGCTGCAGCGCGGTGCGTACGTGATTCTCCACCGTGGTCACCGATACCCCAAGGCGGCGTGCGATCTCGGCCTGGGTCAGGCCCTGAAGGCGGTTGAGCCGGAAGATGGTGCGGGTCGGCTCCGGCAGATGGCCGGCCGCGTCGAGTACCCGCTGCAGCTCGTCCTGCGCCATGGCCTGCTCTTCGGTGGAGATCACCTCGTCCGGCCCCCACAGGTAGTGATCGGCCAACAGGCGGTTGCGCCGGGTCGACTCGCGGCCGTGGTCGGTGGCCAGGTTGGCGGCCAGCCGGTACAGATAGGCGCGTGGGTTGTCGATGGCCTGGCTGTCATCGACCCCACGGGCCTTGAACCACACCGCCTGGATCACGTCCTCGGCGCCGTTGTCGCCCCCCAGTATCCGTTGCACCCGGCGCAGCAGCGCTGGCCGCTCGCGGATCAGCAGTTCGGTGAGGGAGGCAGCATTGGAGGACATGCGCGGAGCCGGGACGACAGACGGGAGGCGCTGCGCATGCTACTCCGCAAATGCGAATCAGTCACGTTTGCATTGTCGAAATGGTCACAGGCAATCAGTCAGCCCCTCGTAAACGTGGGTGCTGGTTCCGGGCAGGGTGGCATGCAGGGCGTCATGCCCGGCGCGCTCCCACGCTGCCAGCAGCTCGTCCAAGCGGGTTCCCGCCGCCAGTGGCAGCATGCAGGCATAGCGTCCCTGGTCAACATCGATCTGCCCGGTCTTCTGGACCCAGGTGTAGCTCCCGGCGAACGTCCAGACACAACGGGTCACAACACCGGTGGCCCGCTGCACTGAGCAACGCAAGCGCATCGCCCGCAGGTTGTAATACTGCCCTTCGCAGAAGGTATCCCCACAGATATCGTCAAAGCCGCGCACCAACAGACGTTCGGCCGCCAGGAAGCGCTCGCGCCCGGTTGCCGGATTCGGGTAGTCACGGGCATCGACAAATTGAGGGGTCGCCTGGGCGTTGGCTGCCATCAGCAGCGCGCAGACCAGCCATCGTGCCGGGAAGACGAGCATCACCCCGCCCTCCCGGTCTTCCGGAGGCAGTCCGGCAGCGCATCGAACAGGCCATGGTCAAGTCCAGGCAGGTTCGCCGTCAGGCCATCTGGTGCTTCCAGTGAAGCATGGAAGGCGTCAACAGGTACCCCTGGCCCCAACTCCAACGGACAGACCCAGCGGCCATTGTCGACCTGCACCTCCCCGGTATCGGCCTGCACGGCCAGCTCGCTGGCCACCACCACCCAGGCGCAGCGCTGCACCGTTCCGCGATGGGCCAGCACCGCGCAGCGGACCTCCATCACCCGGTAGTTGCTGTACTCACCTTCGCACCAGGTATCGGCACAGAGCCGGTCGAACTCCCTTGCCAGGGCGGCCTGCAGCCCGTAGGCGCGCTCCCAGTTGGCCTCGGGCCGGGGGTAATCGATCAGGTCCACGTGCAGACCGCGGGCGGAGACAGGCAGGGACGCCAGCAACAGCACGCCCCCCATGCATCGGGCATACCAGGACATCGGCGGAACTCCTCGGGAATGAGCGTCCAGCCTGCGCCGGCCTGCCCTCCTGGCCCATCGGCCAAGGGCGGCGCCCCCCGTCAGGCCTTGCCGCGTCGGCAGGTCGGCCACCCGCCCGCTGCACAGCGCCCGGCAAAGGCATAAAATGGTGAGCTATCCGTCTATATCCCCCCACCTGGAGCACACCATGGGTCTGGAACTCGTCTCGCCCGGCAAGAACCCGCCGGAAGAAATCAACGTCATCATCGAGATCCCGAAGGACTCGGAGCCGGTGAAGTACGAAGTGGACAAGGAAACCGGCGCGATCTTCGTCGACCGCATCCTCTCCACCCCGATGCGCTACCCGTGCAACTACGGCTACGTGCCGAGCACGCTGTGTGGCGACGGCGATCCGGCCGACGTGCTGGTGGTGCTGCCGCTGCCGCTGGTGCCGGGCTCGGTCGTGCGCTGCCGTCCGGTCGGCGTGCTGAAGATGAGCGACGAGGCGGGCAGCGACGAGAAGATCCTGGCCGTGCCGGTCTCGAAGATCTTCAGCGGCTACGCCCACGTCGAAGACATCGCCCAGGTCTCGAGCCACTGGCTGGAGCGCATCGGCCACTTCTTCGAGCACTACAAGGACCTGGAGAAGGGCAAGTGGGTCAAGCTGGACGGTTGGGGCGGCGCCGCTGAGGCCAAGCAGATCCTGATCGAGGCGCACCAGCGCCATCTCGACAGCAAGGCCTGAGCCTGAACCGGATCGCTCCGGCGGTACCCTGCCGGAGCGATGCGGGTCACGTTTCATGACGACGGCACATCACTCTTGCTGCCGTATTAGGTAAATTGCGTCACTTCACACGTCATCGACATCCATCGTCGAGACAGCCAGGGGAATGTGTCGTGCGTATTCTGCTTGTTGGGGATGCAGCCAGCCTGCCGGCCGAGCTGACCGAATTCATTGCCGATCTTGGGGAAGACTGGCAGCCGTTGACCGCCACCGATGGCCAGGCCGCGATGACCGCGGTGGCCACGCAGGGCGTGGACGCGGTGATCGTCTGCCCGCAATTGCCGGATCTCAATGCCACCACGCTGCTGGGGCAGATCCGGACCTTGCGCCCGGAGACCATCCGCATCGCGCTGGTCGATGCGCAGCATGGCAACCGGCCGCCGCCGGCGCGCCTCATTGGTGTCGCCCACCGCTTCCTGCCGCTGCCGCTGGCGCCGGAAGTGCTGCTGGAGGCACTGACCAGCCTGGAAGAACTGCGCGAAGTGCTGGACAGCCCGCGCCTGCGCGATGCCATCGGCCGTATCGAGAAACTGCCCTCGCCGCCGCACCTGTACCTGAGCCTGACCCAGGCCTTGGAACATGACGACGACGCCGACAGTGCCGATGTCGCCAAGCTGGTCGCCGCCGATCCGGCGATCGCCGCCAAGGTGCTGCAACTGTCGAACTCGGCCTTCTTCAGCCAGGGCCGCACCATTGCCGACCTGCGCACCGCCGTGACCCGGCTGGGCCTGGCCACGCTGCGTGACCTGGTGCTGGCCAGCGAAGTGTTCTCCGCACCGACGCTGTCGGCCGCCGAGCGCAACTCGCTGCAACAGCGCGCACTGCTGGCCTCGCGGCTCGCCGCACGCCTGCTGCCCGAATCCAGTGCCGAACTGGGAGCGACTGCCGCGCTGCTGGCCGACATCGGCCTGCTGCTGCCGGGTGTGCGCAACGAGCGCAGCGAGCCCTCGCTGGCCGGCGACACCCGCCCTGGCCATGCCGAGGCCGGCGCCTACCTGCTGGGCCTGTGGGGCCTGCCGATGCCGATCATCGAAGCGGTGGCCTTCCACCTGCAGCCGCAGCGCGCCAACACCCGCAGCTTCTGGGTGACCGGTGCGGTGCACGTGGCCCTGGCGCTGGTCAATGGCGATCCGGTGGACGAGGACTATCTGCAGCGCGCAGGCGTGCTGAACAAACTGCCGCAATGGCGCGAACACGCCAATGCGCTGATGGGACTGGTGCCCAGCGACGCCTGAGCGCGTTGCATGATGTCCGGATGACAGAGGGCGCACCCACAAGGTGCGCCCTTTCCATGTCAGCGGGTACCGCAGGCGTCCTGCACGCAGCGACGGTACTGCGACTCGCAGATGACCGGTGACTTGCCACTGGCCAGGCACTGCTGGCGGAACTCCTCGCAGTAGAGCCCACCGCCGCAGACCCCGAGGCCCTGCGCGAACACCGCGCCCACCAGCGTTGCGTAGATCAATGCAGCGGCGGATGCCTGCCGCAGCAACGTGTTCTTCATATCCCTCTCCACATGCAAGCGTCCGGTAGTGGACCTCCTGACTGTGTTGATTACGACACGACGGGACCGTGACTGCGCTCACCTTCCAACAATTTCCGGAATTCCCCTACAAGAAAAAGGGCGGACCTTGCGGTCCGCCCTCCTTCTGTTGCTACCGCACTTCGATGAATCAGAAGCGCTGGGTGTACTTCATGTACAGGAAGCGACCCACGTCGAAGCCGCCGTAGTAGGCGAACGCCGAGTTCGGAGCCGAGTACTGCAGGGCACCCTTGTGGTCGAACACATTGTTCGCGCCCAGGGCGATGGTCGCATCCCACGGCGCCTTCCAGCTGACCTGCAGGTCGTGGAAGGTGTTGGAACCGGTGTGACGCAGCGGATCGGTCTCACCGTTGGCCATGTGGTTCGGAGCATCGCACCAGCCGTCAGCCAGCGAGATGCAGCTTTCCTTCATGCCCGAGTAGTAGCGCGCGGTGTAGTTCACACCGAAATCGCCGTACTGCCAGTTGACGCCCAGGTTCGAACGCACGCGGAACAGGCCCGGCTCGCTGACGCGGCCGACCATGATGTTGTCGCCCGCGCTGTTCTGGCGCTGCTCGTCGTACTTGGCGGTGTAGCTGGTCTGCCAGTCGATGCTGAACTGACCAATGGCCAGTTCCGGCAGGCGGTACTTGATGCCCAGATCGTAGCCCTGGGTTTCCATCTTGCCGAGGTTGGCGGTGCCGTAGGTGATCGCACTGACGTGGCCGTCAGCCGCACGGGTCACGCTCGAGCAGCGCGAAGCGTTACCCAGCACGTAGCAGTCACGCAGGATGCGGTCGACGCTGTCAGCGATGATCATGTCGCTGATTTCGTACTTGTACCAATCCAGCGACACGTCCAGGCCCTGCACCCAACGCGGGCTCCACACCAGGCCGAAGGTGGTGCTCTTGGAGGTTTCCGGCTTCAGGTTCGGATTGGCACCCGAGATGAACTGGTCACCCGACTGGCACGGCAGGGTCGAACATTCCTTGCCTGCCTGGCCCAGCTGCACGTAGTTGGCCGGCACGCCTGCGCCGGAGCACGCGGCATTGCCTGCAACGCTGCCCGGAGCCTTCACGCCGCACGGATCGATGTAGGACTCGAAGCTCGAGCTCAGGCCACCGTACAGGTCGCTGATGGTCGGAGCGCGGAAGCCCTCGGCGTAGGTGCCGCGGACCAGCAGTTCATCCAGCGGACGCCAGGTCAGGCCGAACTTGCTGTTGGTGGTGCCACCGAAGTTGCTGTAGTCCGAATAACGGCTGGCAACGTTCAGGGTCAGTTCCTTGGCGAAGGCCATGTCGGCCAGCAGCGGCACGTTCAGTTCGAGGTAGACCTCGTTCAGATCGTACTGGCCGCGGGTCGGCTTCTGGCCCAGGCCGGTGGACTGGCCCGACTGTGCGAAGGCGTCCGGCACGTAGCTGCCTTCTTCCTTGCGGTGCTCGACACCCAGGGCGAAGCCCAGGTCGCCGGCCGGCAGGGTCACGATGGCGCCCGACAGGTTGGCGGTGAAGCTGGTGGTCTTGGTGACGCCACGGGTGGTGAAGGTCGGGAACAGGAAGTCCTGCAGCTCCTGGTTCGCCAGCGAGCCCTGACCCTCAACGCCGTACGGCAGCAGCGGGTTCCACGGACGGCAATCGCCCAGGATCGGGTTGGCGGCGGTGCCGCAGCGGGCAACGCCACCGGCATCGATGAACGACGGGCCCAGCGCCTGACGCGCGCCGATCAGGCTCATGTCACCGCGGTTGCTCTTGATCGACTCGTTGCGGTTCCACAGCGCGCCGACATCCCAGTCGAAGGTCTTGCCACCCAGCTCGAAGAAGCCGGTCAGGGTCGGAGCGAAGCGCAGGGTCTTCAGCTGGCTGTCAGTGGTACGCGGCACTTCCCACAGGCGGCGGCGGAAGCTGACGTCCTGGCCAACCGGGTTGAAGGCGCTGTCTGCCGACAGCGGGGTGTTGATCGACTTGGAAGCGGACTGGTACGGATAGCCGGCGATCTGCTGGAACGTCTGGCGCTCGTTGTAGAGCACGTCGGTGTTCAGGCTGATCGAATCGGTGAAGTCGTAGGTGCCGTTGATGTAGACCGACTTGCGCTTCACACCGGTCAGCAGGGTCATCTGCTCGTTCGAGTTGGCGAACTCGTCTTCGGTGATCGCGTGGTAGTCGTTCGGGTTCTTCGGATTGCCACCCGGGTTCAGGGTCTGCCACACCGCGCTCGACTTGCTGCAGTCGTACAGCTTCGGGTTGCACCAGCTGCCGTTCTGGCTGATCGGGCTCCAATCAGCCGAGGTGGAGTTCGGACCCAGCGAGCCGTCACGGCTGTACCAGCGGTCCTTGGCCCACACCGGATCCTGCTTCGAGTACTCGGCCGACAGGGTCAGGCTGCCGCGCTCACCGCGGGCACCGAGGGTCATCGAATAGGTTTCGCTGTCGCCGTCGCCCTTGCCGTACTGGCCGACGTAGACATTGGCTTCGCCGCCGTCGAAGTTCTTGCGGGTGATCACGTTGACCACGCCGGCAATGGCGTCGGAACCGTAGATCGACGAGGCGCCGTCCTTCAGGATCTCGATGCGCTCAACGGCCGACATCGGGATCTGGCTCAGGTCCTGCAGACCCGAGGTCGAAGCGCCCAGGCGCTTGCCGTTCATCAGCACCAGGGTGCGCTCGGCGCCCAGGTTGCGGATGTCGACGTAGTAGCCGCCCACGTTCTCGCCCGAAGCCAGCGACTCCGAACGCGAAATGGCCGGGGAACCGGCCGAGGTCAGGTTGTTCAGCACGTCGGCGACGCTCGAGAAGCCCTGCTTTTCCAGGGATTCGCGGGTCATCGTCAGGATCGGCTGCTGGGTCTCCACCGAGGCGCCGCGGATGCGCGAGCCGGTGACCGAAATGCGGTCCAGGTCGGTGGTGCCCTTTGCTTCCTGAGCCGAAGCAAAGGCCGGCGCCAGCGCCAGCGCAATGCCGGCCGGCAGCAAGCCGAACCGCACTGCGGGATTACGAACGTTCATCTATCTCTCCAAGGTACGTGTTAGCAGCGTGTTAAAACACCCCAGCACGTTACGATTGCGTTGCAGCGCTGTATTTGCGCGAACCAACCGGAGACTTTGCGGATTGTGGCGGGAGCAAGCCGCCGTTCTCCCTGAAGCGCGACGCGGACTGGCCGTAGCGGGCGCGGAACGCACGCGCGAAGCTGCAGCAGTTGTCGAAACCGCTGGCGGCAGCGACCTCGCCCACCATCATGTCGGTGTCGCGCAGCAGATCAGCGGCGCGTTCGAGGCGCAGTCGTGCCGAAAGCGACTGCGGGCTTTCCTCGTACAGGCTCTGGAAGGTCTTGGAGAGGTACCAGCTGGAGAAGTTGGTCAGTTCGGCCAGTTCGCCGATGCGCACCACCCGGTGGCTGTTGCCTTCCAGATAGAGGCGCGCACGCTGCATGCGGCCGAACACCTGGCGCTTGCGGCTGCGCGAGCGGCCTGGGCAGCGCTGCACGTTGTCGGCCAGGCCACGCTGCAGGCCAGCAAGGTGCAGCAGCAGCGGACGCATGGCCTGGGCCGGCTGGCCGCTGGCCAGCGCATCGCGCCACAAGCGCAGCGCAACGCGGGCGTCACTGCGGTTCATGCGGCCACGACCGGCATACAGGCCACAGTCGGCCATCTCGGTCAGCACGCGAAGCGCTTCAACGTTCAGGTTCAGGCCAACGCACAACCCGTTGCGACCGGCCTGCACCAACGGCCGCGATTCCTTTTCGAAGGCGATCCACTCGCCCTGGCGCAGGCGGAATCGTCCTTCCTTGGCCTCCACCCACGAACTGCCACGCACCTGCATCCAGACAGTGAAGCTGGAGCCGGCGGTCTGCAGGCTGCCCAGCCGGGCCACGCCCAGGCAGGTCGGCGTGACATCGTCGAGCGACCGGTCCAGGGAGACGGTTTGGCCGCGATCGGCCAGCGAGAGTTGACGCATGGGGGCACCACGGATTTGCCTAGTACAGGACTCCGTTTTGCCTAATCAGGCGGCACCGCGTCAGGAAAGTCCGACGAGATCGCCACGAATTCGCGACGAGATCCAGACGAAGAAATTACGAAGGCCCATTTCCACTGAAAAACAACAACTTGGAGAACGCCGGGAACAGCGCGGGGGGGCGTTCGGGCAACCGCATCACACCGATGTCGGCACCATCGCTGACCGCCATCGCCACGAACAGGTCACGCCCGTCAGCGCTGGCGCTGAGTCCGTTGCCGGCGCTGAGCCGTTCCGCATCCAGGCAGCGTTCCGGCTCCGCGCGGCCGGGCAGGATGCGCACGAAGGTGGTGCCACACGTGCTCGAAGTGCCGAGGTAACCGACGCCAGTGTTGCCGGCCACGGTCCAGGCCCGGTATCGCCAGCGGCTGGGCCGGTCATCGCTGATCTGCTGCACGCTGCCCGACGACAACGCGGCATCGGCCGACCACAGGCCACCGGCGGCCAGGCGGGTGAACAACACGCGGCCACTGCTGCGGTCGAAGCGCGCCTGCGACACCCCTTCGATGCTGGCCAACCGGCGCCAGGGCTGGGTGCTGCGGTCGAACAGACTCAACCGGGTGCGCTGGTCGGCATCGCGCTCGACCACAAACAACTGCTCCGGCGACGCGCCATACAGGGCCTGCAGCGGCTGTTCGGCCGGGACCGGCAAAGGTTGCAGGCGTTCATCGCGTGGCGCGATCTCGTAGACCACCGTGCGCCCATGCGCGTCGCGGCCGACCACGAGCAGCTGGCGGCTGTCGGCCGACCAGTCCGGTGCCTGCCGCGCTTCCGGCCGCAGCCCTTCAATGGGGCGCAGCGAATCCGGCCGCTGCATGTCCGCCCACCACAGGGCGAAGCTGCCGGAGCGATCCGAGGTGAAGACCAGCTGGCGGCCATCGGGCGCTGCCATCGGCTGCCCATCGCGGCCACTGGATGCAAACAGGCGTTCGGGCGCGCCGCTGCCCTGCACCGGCACCTTGAACACGCCGAACTGCGCGCGCCGGTGGACGAAGGCCAGCATCCCGCCACGTCGCGACACGGCGGGCCACTGCGCATCATCCAGGCCGGCATCGCGCAGCGTGTGCCGCTCGACGTCCAGATAATAGAGTCGCGCCTCGCTGTCGACGCGGCGACCGAACACGATGGTGCGGCCATCGTCCAGCCAGGCCCATCCGCGCAGCTCTGCCGCCTCGTTGGTCAACTGCTCGGGCGTGCCGCCCGCGGCCGGCACCCGCCACAGATCGCCCAGCTGCGGATTGCGCACGAACACCAGCCATTGCCCATCGGGCGAGTAACGCGGTGCGTAGTCGAAGTCGTCCTGGTCGACGCTGTACGCCAGCGCGCGCCACTGACCACTGGCCAGATCCAGCACGCGGATGCCACGGTGCGCGTAGCGCCCGACCATGCTGCCGAACACCAGGCCGCGACCATCGGGCGTCCAGTCGAAGCTGAGCAGCTCGGTGCCATCGCAGCGCGTGGCCTGGCGCAGTGCGCCACCGGTAGCGCTGGCGATCAGCACCTGGCAGCCACCGTCGGCAGAGAACCGTGCGAAGGCAATTTCGCGACCATCCGGCGACCAGTTCGGGAATCGATCGACGGCACCGGCCGGCGGCGCCAGCAACTGGCGCGCCGGCGCGTTGCCGGAGGTCTGTACCTTGATCGCACCACCGCCATTGCCATCTTCGTTGGCGCCTTCATAGGCCACCAGCGAACCATCCGGTGACAGCGTGGGATAGGTTTCAAAGCCGCTGGTTGCGGTGATCAACCGATAGGGACGCTGGGGGCTGCCGATCACCCGCGTGCCGTTCTCCACGGCGGCCTCCACCGGCGAACTGCTGGCCGGTGCGCGGCGCAGCAGCAGCGTGGTCATCACCAGCAGCGTGGCCAGCATCAACACGCCCAGCGCCAGCAGCACGCGGCGGCGGACATGGCGCCAGCGGCGGCGCGATTCCTGCGCGCGCGCGGGCAGCACCGCAGCGGCGGCGAGTGCGGGCTGCACGTCCACACCTTCGTCGTCAGGCAAGCCCGCAGCCGACGGCTCCGCATCGTCCAGCGCCTGTACCGGTACCAGAAGCCGATAGCCGGTCTTGGCAATGGTCTCGATGTAGGCCTGGCCGCTGTCGTCGTCGTTGCTGAACGCCTTGCGCAGCTGGGTAACGGCCTGGGTCAGCACATCGTTGGTCGGCAGCGTGTCCGGCCACACCTCGGCGAACAACTCGTCGCGGGTGACCACACGGCCCGGCTGCCGCAGCAGCACGCGCAGCACGCCCAGCGCCTTCGGCGTCAGCCGGCGCGGACGACGCGCACCGACGACCTCGACTTCGCGCGAGGACAGAGTGACGATGCACTCTCCTATCCGTATCCGATCGGACACGGGTGGCTGTATTTCGCTGCTGTTCATTTTCTGCTACACAGTAGAGACAGGTCCCGGGCAGTGTTTGCCTTCGTTACGGTCCCGTCCTGGGAACAGCGAAAAGCCAGACTCCGCACAAAGCATCGGCGCATACCGCAAAAACAATCGAGCGCGCGAATACTAGCCTATGCAAGTTACCTCGCCTATCGCGTGGTCGACATCAGGCTCTCTCTCGCCGACGCATTCACATAATTCGCGACATCATTCGCGCCCTCTTGGGCGCGAAATTTTTATCTGGCGTTCATTTTCACATGCGCCGCAGCATGGTCAATCCGACCAGCCGCGAAACCACCAAAGCCACGTACATCACGCCGGAAAACTGCTCCAGCATGACCAGTGCTCGTGCCTGTGGATGAAGCGGCACGACGTCACTCAAGCCGACTCCAGACAGCAAGCTGAAGCTGAGATAAAGCAGCTCCATCCAACTGCGCTGCGCCTGCCCGCCGGTGCCCTGGAAACTGCCCGGATACCACTGCTGGCACACCGCGAACGCGAAGGCGAACGCCCACGCCAACAGGGTGAAGGTTGCGCCAGCTGCGAACAGTTCGTCGCGGGTGACCTTGTGATCCTGGAGCATGTAGGCAATCAGGGCGCCAGCCGTGTAGAAGTACAGCAGGCTCTCCAGCACCTGCGCGGTGGTCAGCAATGCGGTGCGCTCGAGCAATGCGCCTGCCAACGAGAACACCACCGAGGGAATGGCCAGCAACAGCGCCAGCCAGGTGCCCAGCGGGCTGCGCTGGACCACCCACAGCGCCAGGCCGAGTACCGCCATGCCGAACATGCCCAGTGCCGCGCGGCCGGCGGCGGTGTCATCCAGCGCGGGATACAGCAGCACCGCCAGCAGCTGCGCGCCCAGCAACCAGGCCGAAGGATGCCGGCGGGCAATGGCCAGCCAACGGGTGGTCATGGCAACAGGCATGGTGTCCTTTCCCCGGGATGATGGGCGGAGGATAGCCGGGAGCGGCGTGATGAGCGGTAGTGCCGGCCGCGGGCCGGCACCACCGTCTGCGCATCACCCCTGGTGGTAGACCTCGGCACCCGCGGCGCGGAACTCCTCCGACTTCTCCTTCATGCCGGCCTCGGCGTAGTCACGCACATCCTGGGTGATCTTCATCGAACAGAAGTGCGGGCCGCACATCGAGCAGAAGTGCGACAGCTTGTGCGCATCCTTCGGCAGCGTTTCGTCATGGAACTCCCTGGCCTTCTCCGGATCCAGGCCAAGGTGGAACTGGTCTTCCCAGCGGAACTCGAAGCGCGCCTTGCTCAGTGCGTTGTCGCGTACCTGCGCGCCCGGATGGCCCTTGGCCAGGTCGGCCGCATGCGCGGCGATGCGGTAGGCCATGATGCCGTCACGCACGTCCTGGCGATTGGGCAGGCCGAGGTGTTCCTTCGGCGTCACGTAGCAGAGCATCGCCGTGCCGAACCAACCGATCATCGCCGCACCGATCGCGCTGGTGATGTGGTCGTAGCCCGGCGCGATGTCGGTGGTCAGCGGCCCCAGCGTGTAGAACGGCGCTTCGCCGCATTCGCGCAGCTGCTTGTCCATGTTCTCCTTGATAAGCTGCATCGGCACGTGGCCGGGGCCTTCGATCATGGTCTGCACATCATGCTTCCAGGCGATCTTGGTGAGCTCACCCAGCGTCTCCAGCTCACCGAACTGCGCCGCGTCGTTGGCATCGGCGATGCAGCCCGGGCGCAGGCCGTCACCCAGCGAGAAGGTCACGTCATAGGCCTTCATGATCTCGCAGATATCTTCGAAGTGCGTGTAGAGGAAATTCTCCCTGTGGTGCGCCAGGCACCACTTGGCCATGATCGAACCACCACGGCTGACGATCCCGGTCACGCGCTTGGCGGTGAGCGGCACGTAGCGCAGCAGCACGCCGGCGTGGATGGTGAAGTAGTCCACGCCCTGCTCGGCCTGCTCGATCAGCGTGTCGCGGAAGATCTCCCAGGTGAGCGCTTCGGCGCGGCCGTCGACCTTCTCCAGCGCCTGGTAGATCGGCACGGTACCGATCGCCACCGGCGAGTTGCGGATGATCCACTCGCGGGTTTCGTGGATGTGCTTGCCGGTGGACAGGTCCATCACGGTGTCACCACCCCAGCGGATCGCCCACACCAGTTTCTCCACCTCTTCGGCAATGCCCGAGGACACCGCGCTGTTGCCGATGTTGGCGTTGATCTTGGTCAGGAAGTTGCGGCCGATGATCATCGGCTCGCTTTCCGGGTGGTTGATGTTGTTGGGCAGCACCGCGCGGCCGCGCGCGATTTCATCGCGCACGAACTCCGGCGTGATGATCTTCTGGATCGAGGCGCCGAACGCCTCGCCCGGGTGCTGCTGCAGCAGGCCGGCATCGCGGATCGCGTCCAGCCGCTGGTTTTCGCGGATGGCGACGAATTCCATTTCCGGCGTGATGATGCCGCGGCGCGCATAGTGCATCTGGGTGACGTTCGCGCCTGCACGTGCACGTCGCGGCAGGCTGCGTGTGGGGAAGCGCACAGCATCGAGCTTCGGATCGTGCTCGCGGTCGCGGCCGAACGACGAACTCAGGCCGTCGAGCTGTTCGGTATCGCCGCGCTCCTCCACCCAGCCACGACGCAGCGCCGGCAGGCCCGCGGACAGATCGATACGCGCGTCCGGATCGGTGTACGGGCCCGACGTATCGTAGACCGTGACCGGTGCATTCTCCTCGCCGCCGAACAGCGTCGGCGTGCGGGTCAACGCGATCTCGCGCATCGGCACCTGCAGATCCGGACGCGAACCGGGTACGTGGATCTTGCGCGAGCCGGGAATGGGCCGGGTCACGGATTCGGAGAGTTGCTGGGCCTGTTGCTGCAGGGCGGAGAGCTGTGCGTTCATCGGGCATCGTCCAGGAAGGTCAGGGACGAAGCGGCGGCGCACGGCACCCGCGCACGGACGGTCCTTGGGCGGAGTCCGGGCACGGCTGCATTGCAAAGCTTCCCTACGCCGGTATGAGCCGGATCAGGTTCCAAGGGACTGTCTCAACCGTGGCCACATGGCCCGGTACCCCCGCTTCTTGGTGCGCATTAGAGCATAGACCGCCCGCCCCCGCGGTCAGTTCCGCTTTCCTGTGGAAAGCGGATCTGATCCGGATCGCTGTTCGTTAACAGAACCATGACGTCGCGTTCAGTAACGTGCACGTCCGTCGCCCTCCAGCGACCGATGCCTCCTTCGCCGCCGACGCGGCCCCTGCCCGGTTCGCGCTGCATGCCGCCGGTCCTTCGCTGCAAGCTCTGCTCGCTCCCCTCAATCCCTTGATCGGAGAAGCTCCTTCATGGTGTTTCGCGTTTCCATCGCACTGGTTCTGCTGCTGGTGCTGCTTGCCGGTATTGCACCAGGCCCCTTCAATGCCGTGGTGCAGTCGATGCTGGCAGAAGTCATCCGCAGCGTCGGCTGGCTGTACCTGCTGGTGGTATTCCTGGCCCTGGTGTTCCTGATGTACCTGGCTTTCGGTCGCTTCGGCAACCTGCGCATCGGTGGCGAAGACGCCGAGCCCGAGTTCTCGCGAGCCAGCTGGATGTCGATGCTGTTCGCCGCCGGCATGGGCATCGGCCTGGTGTTCTGGGGCGCCGCCGAGCCCATTTCGCACTTCAGCAAGCCACCGGAAGGGCTTGCTCCGCAGAGCCTGGATGCGGCACGCGCCTCGATGCGCTATGCATTCTTCCACTGGGGCCTGCACCCGTGGGCCATCTATGCGCTGATCGGGCTGGCAATGGCCTGGTTCCAGTTCAACCGCAACGGCCGCGGCCTGGTCAGCGACATGCTGCAGCCGATCATCGGCCGCCACCATCGCGGCTGGATCGGTAGGGCGGTCAACATCGCTGCAGTGGTCGCCACCGCGATCGGTGTCGCGACTACGCTGGGCTTCGGCACCATCCAGATCGCCGCCGGCATCGAGCGCGTGTTCGGCGTGCAGGCTACCGTCGCAGTGCAGATGACCATCATTGCCGTCGCCTTCGTGCTGTATATGGCGTCCACCGCCAGTGGCGTGGAGCGAGGTGTGAAGTGGCTGTCCAATTTCAACCTGGCGTTGGCTGCCCTGCTGGCCGCCATCCTGCTGGTGCTGGGGCCGACCGGCTTCATCTTCGATACCTTCACCACCACGCTGGGCTCCTACCTCAACCAGCTGGTGACGATGAGCCTGCGCATGTCACCGTTCTCCGGCAGCACCTGGGTGGCGGACTGGACAATCTTCTACTGGGCCTGGTGGATCTCGTGGGCACCGTTCGTGGGGTCGTTCATCGCACGCATCTCGCGCGGCCGCAGCGTGCGCGAGTTCGTGATCGGCGTAGTGCTCGCGCCGACGCTGCTGGGCTTCTTCTGGTTCGCGGTATTCGGCGGCACCGCGCTGTGGGCACAGATCTTCGGCCATGCCGACCTGGTGCAGGCGCTGGGCAATGGCTACGAGACCGTGCTGTTCACGCTGTTCGACAGCATGCCGCTGCCGCTGCTGCTGTCGTGCATCGCACTGGTACTGCTGATGATCTTCTTCGTGACCTCGGCCGACTCGGCGGTACTGGTGCTGGCCAGCATGTCCACTGACGAAGCAGGCGATCCTCCGTTGAAGCGCAAGCTGGCCTGGGGCATTGCGGTGGCGTTGATCGCAGCGGCCTTGCTGCTGGCCGGTGGCCTGGATGCACTGCAGGGCATGATCACGATTGCGGCGTTGCCATTCGCGCTGCTGATGGTGCTGGTGATGGTGTCGCTGTACCGCGTGCTCGACCAGGAGTACACGCGGGAGCGGCGGCAGGCGCAGCGCCAGCGGCACATGATCGATGCGTGGATCGCACGCGAGATGGCGGCACAGGAGGAGACGCAGGCCGAGGCCGCGCGCGCGCACGATCAGGATTGAGGGTGTTTTGCAGCCTGCGGCTGCACCGCTTTTTTCAAGCAAGTGCAAGTGCAAGTGCAGAAGCCAAAGCGGCTCTGGGTTACTGCTGGCTGGGCGAGGCGGTGTGGGTGGGCAGGACACGCCGTGAACCCATCCATGGGGGCTCGATGGCGCCATCCATGGCGCCAACGGTCCTGCCCACCCACACCGCCCCACGCCCGACAGATTTTCGGTGACGGTTGGTTTTCCACGCTTTGCGTGGAAGATGTGTATCGGAAAACAAGAAGGGGTCGGATCCGTTTTCCTGCGGAAAACGGATCCGACCCCAACCCAAAGCCCGCGGCTGTTGCCGTTGCCTTTGCTCTTGCTCTTCTTTTTCCCTTCCTGCGGTGACGGACACGGAAACTGTCCGTGGCCGGGCGGGTGGGTTGGCTGGGGGCGTGAGCCGCATGGATGCGGCGACCGAGCCTACAGGGACGTATTCACGGCGTCCCCCAGACAATCCACCCGCCCGGCCAAGCCAAGCATCGCTGAACCATCACCGCAGAGGGGGCTGCGCCCGGTGGCCGGGAAACCTCAATACCCCGCCGCCTGCCCATCCTTGCGACTCTCCGAAGCTCCGTAATAAACCCCGCTCTCGGGGTCGCGCATGATCGCCTGGTACCCGCCATAAGGCCCATCGGCGAACACGATGCGATGCCCCTTGCGCATCAGCGCACGCACCGTCTCGTAGGGGAAGCCGGTTTCCAGATTCACTTCGCCGCCATCGGTCATCGCCGTGGCCTGACCCGTCGGTTCAGTCGAGCCTTCATGCTGGATGCGCGGTGCATCACCGGCTTCCTGCAGGTTCATGCCGAAATCCACCAGGTTCATCACAATCTGCGCGTGGCCCTGCGGCTGCATCGCGCCGCCCATCACGCCGAAGCTGGCGTACGGCTTGCCGCCCTTGGTGATGAACGCCGGAATGATCGTCTGGAACGGCCGCTTGCCCGGTGCATAGCCGTTGGGATGGTTCTTCTGCAGCACGAACATCTCGCCACGATCCTGCAGGATGAAGCCCAGCCCCGGCGGCGCCATGCCGCTGCCCATGCCGCGGTAGTTGGACTGGATCAACGACACCATCATGCCGTCGGCGTCGGCCACGGTCATGTAGATCGTGTCGCCTTCTTCCAGCTGCTTCGGCGTGCCCGGCTGCACTTCCTTCAGCGCCTTGTCCATCGAGATCAGTGCGCGGCGCTGCGCGGCGTATTCCTTGGAGATCAGCTTCTGCACCGGCGCCGGCTGGAAGGCCATGTCGGCATAGAAGCGCGCACGGTCGGCGAAGGCCAGCTTCTTCGCTTCGACGAACAGGTGCACGTGCTCGGGTGAACCGAACGGGATCTTCGAGAAATCGTAGCCTTCCAGCACGTTGAGGATCTGCAGCGCGGCGATGCCCTGGCTGTTCGGCGGCAGCTCCCACACGTCGTAGCCACGGTAGTTGCTGCTGACCGGTTCGACCCACTCACCATGGTGGTCGGCCATGTCCTGGTAGCTCAGGTAGCCACCATTGGCCTTGAAGTAATCGCCGATGGTGTGGGCAATGGCGCCCTTGTAGAAGGCATCGCGTCCGCCGTCGGCAATCTGCTGCAGGGTGCTGGCCAGGTTCGGGTTCTTCCACATCTCGCCCTTGCGCGGGGCGTGGCCGTTGATCGTGAACTGCTCCTTGAAGCCCGGGTACTGCGACAGCTTGGGCACCGAGCGGTCCCAGTAGTAGGCGATCACCTCGGCGACGGGATGGCCCTCGCGCGCGTAGCGGATGGCCGGCGCCAGGTTGTCGGCCATTGGCTTGCGGCCGAAGCGGTCGTGCAGCGCGAACCAGCCGTCGACCGCGCCGGGCACGGAGACCGGCAGCGGGCCGGTAGCCGGGATGTCCTTCAGGCCACGTCGCTGGAACTCGGCCAGGGTCAGCGACTTCGGCGAGCGCCCCGAACCGTTGTAGCCGTAGAGCTTCTGCGTCTTCGGGTCCCAGACGATGGCGAACAGGTCGCCACCGATGCCGTTGCCGGTCGGCTCCATCAGGCCAAGCGCGGCGTTGGCGGCGATCGCCGCGTCCACCGCCGAGCCTCCCCCTTTCATCACGTCCAGTGCAATCTGGGTGGCCAGCGGCTGCGAGGTAGCGGCCATCGCATGCGGGGCGATCACCTCCGAACGGGTGGCAAAGGTGTGGCCGGTGATGCGGTCGGCGGCCGAAGACAGTGCGGGCACAGCGGCCAGTACAGCGGCGGCCAGCAGGGAACGGGCAAGGCGTCGGGACACGGTCGGGTTCCGATGGAAGGGTGGTCCCCCGATCTTCGCCGCTGCGGCCATCCTGGGGTATCGGGCAGAGGTCATGGACGTTGGTCCTGGGGCGGGTGTGCAAGGTCCGCACCCAGCAAGGCGAGGATCCGCCGGATTCCGCGCAAAAACCGCCCTGAAAGGAGTGAATTCCGGTTCACCGAAACACTTTCAGCGGCAACCATCCTTGTGCCACAGGCGATTTCGCCGGATGCAACGGAAACCAACAAGAATTCCGTCGCGAGGGTTGACATCGCCAAAACGGCTGTGTTTCTCTCGATCACATGTTGCATCACAACACGCCACCGCGAACCCACAACGAAGCCGCCGACATCGGCGCCGCCTCGCTGCGTTCGATTCTTGTGCTCGTACTTATTACCCAACCAACAGGTGCGGGACGAGCCAGCGTGTAAGCAACGAATACACCGGAACTCTTCAAAAACCCGCACCCGCCCCGGTGCGGGTTTTTTCATTTCAGAACCTGGTTTCAGACGCAACCACCATGCACAACGCCCAACGCAAAACCCGGACCCACACCGCCGCCACGCCTCGTGGTGGCTGTGCCTGCGCGGCGCATGGTGCCTCCTCCACCGCTTTCCCCTGACCGGCCGGTACGTCACCTCGACGACCGGCCGTTCTTTTTTTCTTCCCACCGCAAGGAACCTCCCCCATGAGCACCAACGACCTGCCCCAGACCAAGATCGCCGTCATCGGCTACGGCAGCCAGGGCCGCGCCCACGCACTGAACCTGCGCGAATCCGGCTTCGACGTGGTGGTAGGCCTGCGTCCGGGCGGCCCGACCGAAGTCAAGGCACAGGCCGACGGCTTCACCGTGAAAGCACCGGCCGACGCGGTGAAGGATGCGGACCTGGTCGCCGTGCTGACCCCGGACATGGTGCAGAAGAAGCTCTACGACGACGTGCTGGCGCCGAACATGAAGCAGGGTGCGGTGCTGCTGTTCGCGCACGGCCTGAACGTGCACTTCGACATGATCAGGCCGCGCGACGACCTGGACGTGGTGCTGGTTGCGCCCAAGGGCCCGGGCGCGCTGGTGCGCCGCGAGTACGAGATCGGCCGTGGCGTGCCCTGCATCTGGGCGGTCTACCAGGACAAGAGCGGCAAGGCGGCCGAGTACGCACTGGCCTATGCGGCCGGCCTCGGCGGTGCACGCGCCAACCTGATCCAGACCACCTTCAAGGAAGAGACCGAGACCGACCTGTTCGGCGAGCAGGCGGTGCTGTGCGGCGGTGCCTCGGCACTGGTGCAGGCCGGTTTCGAGACCCTGGTCGAAGCGGGCTACCAGCCGGAGATCGCCTACTACGAAGTGCTGCACGAACTGAAGCTTATCGTCGACCTGTTCTATGAAGGCGGTATCTCGCGCATGCTGGAATTCATCTCCGAGACCGCGCAGTACGGGGACTACGTCAGCGGCCCGCGGGTGATCGACGCCGGCACCAAGGCGCGCATGAAGGAAGTGCTGAAGGACATCCAGGACGGCACCTTCACCAAGAACTGGGTGGCCGAGTACGAAGCGGGCCTGCCGAACTACAACCGGTTCAAGCAGGCCGACCTGGAGCACCCGATCGAGAAGGTGGGCAAGGAACTGCGCGCCAAGATGGTCTGGTTGCAAGGACAGGCCGCGTAACCGCGCGGCCCTCCCCCACCCGCTTTGCAAGGTTCCCCCATGAACTCTTCCACACACCGCAGCGCGCCGCCCAACGGCGCGCGCTGGCTGACCCAGGCGCTGGAAGCCGAAGGCATCCGCACGCTGTTCGGCTATCCCGGCGGCACCATCATGCCGTTCTACGACGCGCTGGTGGATTCGTCGCTGAAGCACATCCTGGTGCGCCACGAGCAGGGTGCCGCACTGGCGGCGAATGGATTCGCCCGCGCCAGCGGCCAGGTCGGCGTCTGCGTGGCCACCTCCGGCCCGGGCGCCTCCAACCTGGTCACCGGCATTGCCGATGCGATGCTGGATTCGGTGCCGATGGTCTGCATCACCGGCCAGGTCGCCACGCCGCTGCTGGGTACTGACGCTTTCCAGGAACTGGATGTGTTCGGCCTGACCATGCCGATCGTCAAGCACAGCTGGCTGGTGCGCAGCGTCGACGACCTGCCGCGCGTGGTCGCCGATGCCTTCCGCGTCGCCCGCGAGGGCCGGCCCGGCCCGGTGCTGATCGACCTGCCCAAGGACGTGCAGCTGGCCGATGCCAGCCACCTGCCGGCGCACGTGCCGAGCAGCGTCGAGCCGCCACCTGCGCCGGCCGAAGCGGCCATCGCCGAAGCCATCGCCGCACTGGCAGCCGCCGAGAAGCCGGTGGTCTACGCCGGTGGCGGCATCGCGCTGGGCGATGCGGTGCAGGACCTGCGCGACTTCGTCGAAGCCAGCGCCATCCCCACCGTGATGACCCTGCGTGGCCTGGGCGCGCTGCCGGCCAGCCATCCGCAGTCACTGGGCATGCTGGGCATGCACGGTACCCGCGCGGCCAACATGGCGGTGCAGGAAAGCGACCTGCTGCTGGTGCTGGGTGCACGCTTCGACGACCGCGCCACCGGCAAGCTGGCCGAGTTCGCACCGTTCGCCCGCGTCGTCCATATCGATGCCGACGCCTACGAGATCTCCAAGCTGCGCAGCGCCGATGTCGCCGTGCCTGGCAACGTCGGCCATGCCATCCGTGCCCTGCGTGCGGCCTTCCCCTCCCCCAAGGCCCATCAGGACGCGTGGCGCAGGCGTTGCGCGCAGCACCGCGACCGCTTCTCGGCACGCTACGACGCACCGGGCCAGCACATCTACGCCCCGGCGCTGCTGAAGCGCCTGAGCGAGCTGGCCCCGGCCGATGCGGTGATCGCCTGCGATGTCGGCCAGCACCAGATGTGGGTGGCGCAGCACTGCCGCTTCAACCACCCGCGCAACCACCTGACCAGTGGCGCGCTGGGCACCATGGGCTTCGGCCTGCCGGCGGCGATGGGTGCGCAGTTCGCATGCCCGGAGCGCACCGTGGTGCTGGTGTCCGGCGACGGCAGCTTCATGATGAACGTGCAGGAGCTGGCGACCATCGCGCGTTGCCGCCTGCCGGTGAAGATCGTGCTGCTGGACAACAGTTCGCTGGGCATGGTGCGGCAGTGGCAGGAACTGTTCTTCGCCGAGCGTTACAGCGAGATCGACCTGTCCGACAACCCGGACTTCGTGGCGCTGGCACAGGTGTTCGGCATCGCCGCCACCCGCATCGACAACCGCGACGACGTGGAAGGCGGCCTGGCCGCGCTGCTGGCCGAACCGGGCCCGGCCCTGCTGCACGTGGCCATCGATGCACGTGCCAACGTGTGGCCACTGGTGCCGCCGAACACCGCCAACAGCACGATGCTGGAAAGCAACCCCGCCCATGCCCGCCAGGAGACCCCCAATGCAATACCGGCTTGACCTGGTGCTGCACCCGGCCGAAGGCGCGCTGCTGCGCGTGATCGGCATGGCCGAACGCCGCGGCTTCGCACCGCGCGCGATCAGCGGTGCGCCGGTGGCCGACGACGATGGCCGCTGGCACCTGCAGCTGGTGGTGGATGGCCAGCGCCCGGCGGAAACGCTGTGCCGGCAGATCGAGAAGATCTACGACTGCGTGTCCGTGCAGGTCACTGCCGTGGAAGGAGCATCCGTATGAACACCCGTACCGTAGTGACCACGGTGCCGGTACGGAGGCGTCTTCTTCGCCGCCCGTGCCCGCATGCGGCGGTCGCCCGCACCGCGCTGGTGGCCCATGCCGGCCGCTGATGCCAGCCAGGAAAGCGATGTCGGCGACGTAAGCGTCGCCGACGTACTGGCGGCGCAGGCCCGGCTGCGGCGCTTCCTGCCGCCTACCCCGCTGCACCATGCCGAGCGCTTCGGCACCTGGCTGAAGCTGGAGAACCTGCAGCGCACCGGGTCCTACAAGGTCCGCGGCGCGTTGAACGCGCTGCTGGCCGGCCGCGAGCGCGGCGATACCCGGCCGGTGATCTGCGCCTCGGCCGGCAACCATGCCCAGGGCGTGGCGTGGGCGGCCTACCGCCTGGACGTGCCGGCCATCACCGTGATGCCACATGGTGCACCGGCCACCAAGATCGCCGGCGTCGCCCACTGGGGCGCGACCGTTCGCCAGCACGGCACCAGCTACGACGAGGCCTACGCCTTCGCGGTCGAACTGGCACAGAGACACGGCTACCGCTTCCTGTCCGCGTTCGACGACGCCGATGTGATCGCGGGCCAGGGCACGGTCGGCATCGAGCTGGCCGCACACGCGCCGGACGTGGTGATCGTGCCGATCGGCGGCGGTGGACTGGCCTCCGGCGTTGCACTGGCGCTGAAATCGCAGGGCGTTCGCGTGATTGGCGCGCAGGTGGAAGGCGTCGATTCGATGGCACGTGCGATCCGCGGCGACGTGCGCGAGATCGCCCCGGTTGCCTCTCTGGCCGACGGCGTGCGGGTGAAGATTCCCGGCTTCCTGACCCGCCGCCTGTGCACCTCGCTGCTGGACGATGTGGTGATCGTGCGCGAGGCCGAACTGCGCGAAACGCTGGTCCGGCTGGCGCTGGAGGAACACATCATCGCCGAGGGCGCGGGCGCGTTGGCGCTGGCGGCCGGCCGCCGCGTCGCCGGCCGCCGCAAGTGTGCGGTGGTGTCCGGCGGCAACATCGATGCCGGTGTCCTGGCCGGCCTGCTCACCGACATCCGTCCGCGCCCGCCACGCAAACCGCGGCGACGGCGCAGCGAAACCCCGCGCTCGCCGACCAAGGCCAGCGCCCTCGCCTCCCCCGCCTCTTCCCCTTCCCCCCTGCAAGCCGTCGCACCCGCTGTCGAGGAGATTTCCCTGTGACCACCATCGAACGAATTACCACCCCGCGCATCCGCATCTTCGACACCACCCTGCGTGACGGCGAGCAGTCCCCCGGCTGCAGCATGAGCCCGCCGCAGAAGCTGGTGATGGCGCGTGCGCTGGACGAACTGGGCGTGGACATCATCGAGACCGGCTTCCCGGCCAGCTCGCAATCCGACCGCGAGGCGATGGCGATGATCGGCCGCGAGCTGCGCCGCCCGAGCCTGAGCCTGGCGGTGCTGTCGCGCTGCCTGCAGGCCGATATCGAGACCTCCGCACGTGCACTGGAAGCGGCAGCCAACCCGCGCCTGCACGTGTTCCTGTCGACCAGCCCGCTGCACCGCGAGCACAAGCTGCGGATGACCCGCGAGCAGGTGCTGGAGTCGGTACGCAAGCACGTCTCGTTGGCCCGTTCCTACATCGACGACGTCGAGTTCTCGGCCGAGGATGCCACCCGCACCGAGCTGGACTACCTGATCGAGGTTTCGCGCGTGGCCATTGCCGCCGGCGCCACCACCATCAACCTGCCCGACACCGTCGGCTTCACCACGCCGGAAGAAATCCGCGCGATGTTCCAGCAGGTCATCGCCGGCGTCGCCGACGTGCCGAACGCGGCCAACGTGATCTTCAGCGCGCACTGCCACAACGACCTGGGCCTGGCGGTGGCCAACTCGCTGGCCGCCATCGAAGGCGGTGCACGCCAGGTCGAGTGCACCATCAACGGCATCGGCGAGCGCGCCGGCAACTGTTCGCTGGAAGAGATCGCGATGGTGCTGAAGGTCCGCCAGGCCTTCTACGAACAGGACAGTTCGATCAACACCCCGCGCATCGTCGGCACTTCGCAGCTGCTGCAGCGTCTGGTCGGCATGCCGGTACAGCGCAACAAGGCCATCGTCGGTGCCAACGCGTTCGCCCATGAATCGGGCATCCACCAGCACGGCATGCTGCGCCACCGCGGCACCTACGAAATCATGCGTCCGGAAGACGTGGGCTGGGAAGATTCGCAGATGGTGCTGGGCCGCCACAGTGGCCGCGCCGCCGTCGAAGCGCGCCTGCGTGCGTTGGGCTTCTGGCTGGACGAAGACGAACTGAAGCTGGTGTTCGAGCAGTTCAAGGGCCTGTGCGAACAGCAGCGCGTGGTCACCGATGCCGACCTGCAGACGTTGATGCAGGGCGGCTCCAACGCGCAGGGCTACCGCCTGGCCTCGATGACCATCAGCGACGTCGGCAGCCGCGCCAACGCGCTGGTCGAACTGTCCGACCCGGATGGCAACCGCGTGGCCGAGACCGCGCAGGGCGACGGCCCGGTCGATGCGCTGTTCGGCGCGCTGTCGGCCGCTACCGGCGTGCAGCTGATGCTGGACAGCTACCACGTGCACAGCGTCGGCATCGGCGCCGATGCGCGCGGTGAAGCCAACCTGAGTGTGCGCCATGACGGCGTGGAGTACGACGGCACCGGCACCAGCAAGGACATCATCGAAGCCTCCGCGCTGGCCTGGCTGGATGTGGCCAACCGCCTGCTGCGCCAGCGTCAGGCCGCCGTCCACAGCAGCGCCGACGTTCCCGCTTCCGCCACCGCCTGAGGATCCCACCATGAGCGCCTTCGACACCCCCACCCCGGCCAGCGCCGCTGGCCAGCAGTGGAACGCCCAGGACTATGCGATCGATGCCGGCTTCGTGCCGCTGCTCGGCGGTGCGGTATCGCGCCTGCTCGACCCGCGCGCCGGTGAGCGCATCCTCGACCTGGGCTGTGGCGATGGCGTACTCAGCACCGAACTGGCCCTGAGCGGTGCGCGCATCCACGGCGTGGATGCCTCGCCGGAACTGGTGATCGCCGCCCGTGCGCGCGGCGTCGACGCCCAGCTGATGGACGGCCACGCACTGTCGTTCGACAGCGAGTTCGATGCGGTGTTCAGCAATGCGGCACTGCATTGGATGACGACTCCGGACCGCGTGCTGGAAGGCGTGCGCCGCGCCCTGCGCCCCGGTGGCCGCTTCGTCGCGGAGTTCGGCGGCCACGGCAACGTGGCCACGATCATCGCGGCCGTGCAGGCCGCGCGCGTGGCCCACGGGCATGGCGCCAGCACCTTCCGGTGGTACTTCCCGACGGCCGACGCCTACGCCGATCGCCTGCGCCAGCATGGCTTCCAGGTGCAACTGATCGAGTGCACGCCGCGCCCGACCGCACTGCCGACCGGCGTGGCCGGCTGGCTGCGGGTATTCGCCGCACCGCTGCTGGACGACCTGCCGGCCGAGGCCCGCGCCACCGTGCGCGAGGCGGCCACCGCACTGCTGGCCGAGCTGCCGCGTGACGCATCTGGCCAGCCGCTGGCCGACTACGTGCGCCTGCGTGTGCTCGCCCGCCGTCGCTGACTTGACCGTTCCGCTTTCCTTACTGATGTTCGCTATTTCGTACTTCTGCCAGGCATACGCATGACTTCCGCACCCCGCACCCTGTACGACAAACTGTGGGACGCCCACGTGGTGGTTCCCGAATCCGACAGCGCGCCCGCCGTGCTGTACATCGACCTGCACCTGATCCACGAGGTGACCTCGCCGCAGGCCTTCACCGAACTGCGCGAACGCGGCTTGTCGCCGCGCCGGCCGGACCGCACCAAGGCGACGATGGACCACTCCACGCCGACCCTGCCGGCCGCCGCGGACGGCACGCTGCCCTATGCCAGCGCCGCCTCCGAGGCACAGGTCGCCACGCTGGCGCGCAACTGCGCCGAGCACGGCATCGAGCTGTTCGACATGGCCTCGGACAACCGCGGCATCGTCCACGTGATCGCGCCCGAGCAGGGCTTCACCCAGCCGGGCATGACCATCGTCTGCGGCGACAGCCACACCTCCACCCACGGTGCCTTCGGTTCGCTGGCGTTCGGCATCGGCACCAGCGAGGTCGGCCACGTGCTGGCCACGCAATGCCTGCTGCAGCGCAAGGCGAAGACGCTGGCGATCACCGTCGATGGGCCGCTGGCGCCGGGTGTCGGCGCCAAGGACGTGGTTCTGCACATCATCGGCGTGATCGGCGTCAATGGCGGCACCGGCCACGTGATCGAGTTCCGCGGCAGCACCATCGAAGCGATGGACATGGAACAGCGCATGACCCTGTGCAACATGTCGATCGAAGCGGGTGCGCGTGCCGGTATGGTGGCGCCGGACCAGGTCACCTTCGACTTCGTCGCCAACACCCCGCGCGGCCCAAAGGGCGCCGATTTCGAGGCTGCGGTGGCGCGCTGGCAGCAGCTGCGCAGTGATGACGGCGCGCGCTTCGACAGCGAAGTGCACATCGACGCCGCCGATATCCGCCCGACCCTGACCTGGGGCACCCACCCGGGTACCGCCATCGCGGTGGATGCGCCGATTCCGGCCGCCAACGATGCCGCCGCACAGAAGGGCCTGGACTACATGCATTTCCAGGCCGGCAAGGCGCTGGCCGGAACGCCGGTGGACGTGGTGTTCGTCGGTTCCTGCACCAACGGCCGCCTGAGTGACATGCGTGAGGTGGCGCAGGTGCTGCGCGGTCGTCGCGTCGCCGACCGGGTGCGCATGCTGGTGGTGCCGGGCTCGGAGATCGTCAAGCGAGAGGCCGAGGCCGAAGGCATCCATGAGATCGTGCGCGCGGCCGGTGCCGAATGGCGCGAGCCGGGCTGCTCGATGTGCATCGCCATGAATGGTGATCTGGTCGCGCCCGGGCAGCTGGCCGTGAGCACCAGCAACCGCAATTTCGAAGGCCGCCAGGGTCCCGGTTCGCGCACCCTGCTGGCCTCACCGATGAGCGCGGCGTGGGCCGCGGTGAACGGGCATGTCGCCGACACCCGCGAGCTGTTCGCACAGGAGGTGGCGTGATGGCCGGTTTCCGCACCTTGACCTCGGCCAGCGTGGTGCTGCGCCAGACCAACATCGACACCGACCAGATCATCCCGGCGCGGTTCCTGTCCACCACCGAACGCGCCGGCCTGGGCCGCAACGCCTTCAATGACTGGCGCTGGCAGGCCGACGGTTCACCGGTGGCCGACTTCGCCTTCAACCAGCCGCACAACGCCGGCCGCAGCATCCTGCTGGCGGGTCGCAACTTCGGCTGCGGCTCGTCGCGCGAACATGCACCGTGGGCGCTGACCGACCTGGGCCTGCGCGCCATCGTCAGCAGCGAGATCGCCGACATCTTCCGTGGCAACTCGCTGAAGAACGGCCTGCTGCCGATCGTGCTGGACGAGGCCGACGTGCAGGCGCTGATGCAGCGCCCGGATGATGAGCTGACCATCGACGTGGCCGCGCGCGAACTGCGCACGCCGGACGGCCGCGTCTATTCCTTCCCGCTGGACGGCTTCTCGCAGACCTGCCTGCTGGAAGGTGTCGACCAGTTGGGGTATCTGTTGGGCCGTGTCCCTGAAATCGAACGTTACGAGAGTGAGCATGCACGCTGAAATTGTTGTCCTGCCCGGTGATGGCATCGGCCCGGAGGTGGCCGCCGCGGCAGTCGCCGTCCTGAAGGCCGTCGCCGAACGCTTCAACCACAGCTTCACCTTCAGCGAGCACGACATCGGTGGCATCGCCATCGACCGCCACGGCGAACCGCTGCCGGCGTCGACCCTGGCCGCCTGCCAGGCCGCCAGCGCGGTGCTGCTGGGCGCAGTCGGTGGCCCGAAGTGGTCCGACCCGAACGCCAAGGTGCGTCCGGAACAGGGCCTGCTGGCGATCCGCAAGGCGCTGGGCCTGTACGCCAACCTGCGCCCGGTGCGCACCCATGAGGCCGCGCTGCACGCCTCGCCGATCAAGGCCGAGCTGCTGCAGGGTGTGGACTTCGTGGTGGTGCGCGAACTGACCGGCGGCATCTACTTCGGCGACAAGACCCGCGATGCCGACAGTGCCAGCGACCTGTGCCGCTACACCGTGGCCGAGATCGAGCGCGTGCTGCGCAGTGCCTTCCGCCTGGCCCGGCAGCGGCGTGGCAAGGTCACCTCGGTGGACAAGGCCAACGTGTTGGAAACCTCGCGCCTGTGGCGCGACGTGGCCGCGCGCATCGGCCGCGAGGAGTTCCCGGAGGTGGCGCTGGAGCACCAGCTGGTCGATTCGATGGCCATGCACCTGCTGGCCAAGCCGCGCGAGTACGACGTGATCGTCACCGAGAACATGTTCGGCGACATCCTCACCGACGAAGCCTCGATGCTGGCCGGCTCACTCGGCCTGCTGCCCTCGGCCTCGCTGGGTGAACCGGGTGCGGTCGGCATCTACGAACCGATCCACGGTTCGGCCCCGGACATCGCCGGCAAGGGCATCGCCAATCCCTACGCGACGATCTTCAGCGCGGCGATGCTGCTGCGCCATTCGCTGGGGCTGGAAGACGAAGCCGCAGCAGTGGAAGCGGCGGTGCACGCGGTGCTGGATGATGGGGTGTTCACTGCCGACCTGGCCGCCAAGGGCCAGGCCGTGAGTACCGCCGCCGCCACGGATGCGGTGCTGGCCAAACTCAACTGATCCGATGGCGCCACTCCATGCGTGGCGCCTCTGCCTTTGGTCATTGTGCGCAGCCACCCATGGGGTGGCTCTACTGTAGATCCACGCCATGCGTGGATCGTTCGAATGTCGCGCAGCAGATCCACGCCATGCGCGGCTGCATTATTTGGTGGTGTACCCACCATTGACCAGGATGGTCTGCCCGGTCATCCACCAGCCATCGGTGACCAGGAAGCGGATCCACGGCACGATGTCGGCGATGTCGGTCAGGCCGGTACGGGTGAACGCCGAGAGCGCGGCCGCGGTCTTGTGGTACGCCTGTGCATCGGCACTCTCGGCCGGGTAGAAGAACGGCGTGTCCATCGGGCCCGGCCCGATCGCAGTCACCGAGATGCCGCGCTCACCGAACTCCTTTGACGCCGCGCGGGTGAAATGCTCGACCGGCGCCTTGGTGCCGGCATAGCTGGAATAGAACGGCGTGAACGCACCCAGCAGTGAGGTGACCAGGGTGCAGATGCGACCGCCGTCGTTGACCTGGCGGCCGGCCTCCTTGAGGAAGAAGAATGCGGCCTTGGCGTTGACCGCGCTCATCTCGTCATACTCCGCTTCGCTGATCTCCAGCAGCGGCTTCTTCAGCACCTTGCCGACCGTATTGATGGCGATGTCGGGACGGCCGACTGCGGCTACAGCATCGGCGAACAAGCGCTCCATCGCTGCCGCCGACGTCAGGTCGCCCTGCAGGGCTACCGCCCTGCTGCCGGCCGCCTGCACGGCGGCAACGGTTGCTTCTGCATCGGCCTGGGTGGCGGCACTGTTGTAGTGGATGACGACGGCGCTGGCACCCTGGCGGGCGAAGTCGCGGGCGATCAGGCCGCCCAGGTTCTTGGCACCACCGGCAATCAGCACAGTCTTGCCCTTGAGGGAATGGTCGGTCATGGCTTCGGTCTCAGGAGGGGGCTGCCCGGGGTGGCAACCCTGCCCTGACGACGATATCGTGCAGAAAAAGCGGATAAAGCCCGCCACATTGACTTAACTTTCCAGAGCCAGCGAACAATGGACCGGATCGATCGCTTCCGCATCTTCACCCGGGTCGTGGAGTGCGCCAGCTTCACCCGTGCTGCCGACCAGCTCGGCCTGCCCCGCTCGACCGTCTCGGCGGCGATTGCCGAGCTGGAACAGCGGCTTGGCACCCGCCTGCTGCAGCGCTCGACCCGACGGGTATCCACCACCCATGACGGCGACGTGTTCCATGCCCGCTGCCTGCGCCTGATCGCGGAGGTTGAAGACGCCGAGTCGCTGTTCCGGCAGGACGACGCGCAACCCGCCGGTTTGCTGAAGATCGACGTACCCAGCCGCATCGGCCGTCGCATCATCGCCCCGGCGTTGCCGGATTTCTTCGCGCGCTACCCGCAGGTGGAACTGGACCTGGGCATGACCGACCGCGCGGTGAACCTGATCGAAGACGGCTGCGATGCCGTGCTGCGGGTCGGCCAGCTGGGCGATTCCAGCCTGGTGGCGCGCTCACTGGGCCAGCTCGACTTCGTCAACGTGGCCGCGCCGGCCTACCTGCGCGAGCACGGTGTTCCGCAGCATCCTGCCGACCTGCCGCAGCACCGCGCGGTGAACTATGCGTCGCCGACCACGGCACGGGTGGAACCGTGGGAATGGCAGGATGGCGGCCAGCTGCGCACGCTGCCGATGCCCGGCTGGGTACGCGTGAACAGCGCCGAGGCCTCGATCGCGTGCTGCGTGGCGGGATTGGGGCTGTTGCAGATTCCGCGCTACGACGTGCAGGCCGAGCTGCAGTCAGGCGCATTGGTGGAGGTGATGCCGCAGTACGCGGCGTAGCCGCTGCCGGTGACCCTGCTGCAACCGCATCGGCAACACCGTGCACTGCGCGTGCAGGTGTTCGTCGAGTGGCTGCTGCCAGTGCTGCGGATCGGCCTGCAGCTGCAGTAGATCCACGTCATGCGCGGGTGCTTCTGTAGAGTCGAGCCATGCTCGACTCATCCCATCATCGCGCGAAGAGCGAAGAGCGAAGAGCAGCCGAGCATGGCTCGGCTCTACAGAAAGCAGATCCCGCGAGCAGATCAGTCCACGCCATGCGTGGATGCATGCTGCAGTGCCAACCAAGGTTGGCACCTACCAGGGCAACGATCCGCTGCTGTAGATGCACGTCATGCGTGGGTGCTTCTGTAGAGTCGAGCCATGCTCGACTCATCCCATCATCGCGCGAAGAGCGAAGAGCGAAGAGCGAAGAGCGAAGAGCAGCCGAGCATGGCTCGGCTCTACAGAAGGCAGATTCCGCGAGCAGATCCATCCACGCCATGCGTGGATGGGTGCAGCCGCAGAACCCGGGGCATTACGCCCCGGATTCGTCCGGCTTCACCCGGAACCACGCCGCGTACAACGCCGGCAGGAACACCAGCGTCAGCACCGTACCCACGATCAGACCACCCATGATCGAGATCGCCATCGAGCCATAGAACGCGCTGCGCGACAGCGGAATCATCGCCAGCACGGCCGCCAGCGCGGTCAGCACGATCGGGCGGAAGCGGCGCACCGTGGCATCGATGATCGAATGCCAGCGGTCATGCCCGGCATCGATGTCCTGCTGGATCTGGTCGATCAGGATCACCGAGTTGCGCATGATCATGCCGGCCAGCGCGATCGTGCCCAGCAGCGCGACGAAGCCGAACGGCGCACGGAACAGCAGCAGGAACAGGGTCGCACCGATGATGCCCAGCGGCGCGGTCACCAGCACCATCGCCGCACGCGAGAAGCTGCGCAGCTGCAGCATAAGCAGCGTCGCCACCACCACCAGGAACAGCGGCATGCCGGCCTTGATCGAGTTCTGGCCGCGCGCCGAGTCCTCCACGGTGCCGCCGGTTTCCAGCAGGTAGCCGCTGGGCAGCTCGGCACGGATGCCATCCAGCGTGGGCACGATCTGGTGCACCACGTCCAGCGCCTGCATGCCATCGCTGATGTCGGCGCGCACGGTCACGGTCGGCAACCGGTTGCGGTGCCAGATGATGCCGTCCTCGAAGCCGTACTCCATCGTCGCCACCTGCGACAGCGTGATGCTGCCGCCGTTGGCGGTCGGCATCGACAGGCTGGACAGCAGCTCCAGCTGGTTGCGCTCATCGGCTGGCCCGCGCAGCAGCATCTCGATCTGGCGGTTGCCTTCGCGATACACGCTCACCGACTGGCCGGCCAGCGAACTGGCCAGGAACTGGCTGACCTGGGCGCTGCTCACGCCCAGCGCGCGGGCACGCTCCTGGTCGATCACCAGCCGCACCACCTTGCTCGGCTCGCTCCAGTCCAGGTTGACGTTCATCACGTGCGGGTTCTCACGCACCTTGGCCACGACCTGGCGCGCGATCGCCTGCACCTTCTCGATGTGCTCGCCGGAGATGCGCATCTGCACCGGATAACCGACCGGCGGGCCGTTCTCCAGGCGGGTCACGCGCATCTGCACGTCCGGGAACTTCGGAATCACCTCGTGCAGCAGCCAGTCACGGGTGCTTTCGCGCGATTTGATGTCCTTGGCCAGCACCACGAACTGGGCGAAGTTGGTCGCCGGCAGCTGCTGGTCCAGCGGCAGGTAGAAGCGCGGCGAACCGGTACCCACATAGGACACATAGTTGGCGATGCCCTCGCGGCTGGACAGCAGCTTCTCCAGCTTCTCGGCCTGGGCCTGGGTCGAGCGCAGCGACGCCCCCTCGGCCAGCTCGATATCCACCATCAGTTCCGGCCGGGTCGAGTCCGGGAAGAACTGCTGCGGCACGAAGCGGAACATCATCAGTGAGAACACGAACAGGGCAACGGTCGCGGCGATCACCCACCAGCGGCGGCGCAGGCAGGCGTCGAGGAAGCGCCGGAAGCTGCGGTAGAACGGGCGCTGGTAGGGATCGTGGTCGTGCCCATGCTGCGGCGGTGCGATCAGGTTGGCCAGCGCCGGATAGCGGTCGGCCCACTGCTGGCGCTTGGCCAGCCAACGCGCGGACAGGCTGCCGGGCTTCGGCGGCTGCGGATTGAACAGGTCCGGCAGCATCTTGTCGCCCAGGTACGGGATGAACAGCACCGCTGCGATCCATGACACCACCAGTGCGATGGTCACCACCTGGAACAGCGAACGGGTGTATTCACCGGTGCTCGATGCCGCCGTGGCGATCGGCAGGAAGCCGGCTGCCGTGATCAATGTGCCGGTCAGCATCGGGAACGCGGTCGATTCCCAGGCGAAGCTGGCCGCGCGCAGGCGATCGAAGCCCTGCTCCATCTTGGTGGCCATCATCTCCACCGCGATGATCGCATCGTCCACCAGCAGACCCAGCGCCAGCACCAGTGCGCCCAACGAAATCTTGTGCAGGCCGATGTCGAAGTAATGCATGACGAAGAAGGTCATCGCCAGCACCAGCGGAATGGTCACGCCCACCACCAGGCCGGTGCGCAGGCCCAGCGAGAAGAAACTGACCAGCAGCACGATCACCACCGCTTCGGTCAGCACCTGCACGAACTCGCCAACCGACTCCTCCACCGACTGCGGCTGGTCGGACACCTTGCGCAGCTGCATGCCAGCCGGCAGGGTCTTCTGCAGCCGCTCGAACTCGGCGTCGAGGTTGGCGCCCAGCTTGAGGATGTCACCGCCATCCTTCATCGCCACCGCCAGGCCGATCGCCTCTTCGCCCATGAAGCGCATCTTCGGCGACGCCGGATCGGCGAAGCCACGCTTGACCTCGGCGATGTCGCCCAGGTGCACGGTGCGGTCGCCAGCACGGATCGGGAACTGGCGGATGGCGTCGATGTCGTTGAACTGGCCCGTCACGCGCAGCTGCACGCGATCGGTGGCGGTCTCGAAGAAGCTGGTGCCGGTGATCGCATTCTGGTCGGCCAGCGCCTGCTGCACCTGCTGCATCGACACACCCAGCGTTGCCAGCCGGGTGTTGGACAGTTCGATCCACACCTTCTCGTCCTGCAGGCCGACCAGGTCGATCTTGCCGACATCGGGTACGCGCTGCAGTTCCAGCTGGATGCGGTCGGCGTAGTCGCGCATCACCGCGTAGTCGAAGCCCTTGCCGGTCAACGCATAGATGTTCCCGTAGGTGTCGCCGAACTCATCGTTGAAGAACGGGCCGACAATCTCGCGCGGCAGCGTCGCACGGATGTCGCCCACGCGCTTGCGAACCTGGTACCACAGGTCCGGGATCTGCCTGGAACGCAGGCTGTCGCGCGCCATGAAGATGACCTGCGATTCGCCGGGGCGCGAATAGGAGCGGATGAACTCGTACTCGCCGGTGTTCATCAGCGCCTTCTCGATCGGCTCGGTCACCTGCCGCGAGACCTGTTCGGCGGTGGCGCCCGGCCAAAGCGTGCGCACCACCATCGCCTTGAAGGTGAATGGCGGATCCTCGGACTGGCCCAGATGCTTGTACGACCATGCGCCGATCAGCGCGAAGGCAAGCATCGCGAACAGCACCAGCGGGCGGTTGGACAACGCCCACTCGGAAAGATTGAAGCGGCGCACCGGCTTACTCCTTGGCCTTGGCGGCAGCGGCCGGCGTGGCCGGCTTCAGCACCGGGCGGTTCTGGCGGTCCACGGCGATCACCGGCTGGCCGGCACGCAACAGGTGTCCGCCGGCAGCGACCACCCAGTCACCCGCATTCACGCCGGACAGCACCGGTACCGATTCGCTGCCATAGGCACCGGTGGTGACCGACGCGGCCTTCAGCGTGCTGTTGGCCGGATCGACCACCCACACGCTGGCGGCACCGTTGGCACCGCGCTGCAGCGCACCGAGCGGCAGCTGCAGGGTGCCGTGGCGGCCGGCGCTGCTGTAGACGCGCGCGCTCTGGCCCAGTTCGACATCGGCCAGCGCATCGGCGGGCAGGCTGACCCGGGTTGCATAGGTGCGTGCCTGTGGATCGGCGGCAGCGGCGATCTCGCGGATCGTGCCTGGCAGGCGCTGGCCAGGACGGTTCCACAGCTCCACCTCGACCGGCTGGCCCACCGCATAGTCGCGGATGGTGGCCTCGGGCAGGTCGATCAGCACTTCGCGCCCGCCATCGGCGGCCAGGTTGAAGATGGTCTGGCCGGCCGACACCACCTGCCCGGCTTCGGCCTCGCGGCTGGCGATCACGCCATCGGACGGCGCGCGCAGCTGTGCGTAGTCGGCCTGGTTGCGCAGCACATCGAGGTTGGCGCGGGCGGCGTTGGCCTGGCCCTGCGCGGCCTTGAAGGCGGCGGACTGCTGGTCCAGCTGCGAGCGGCTGACCAGCTGCTGGTCGGCCAGCACCTGGTAGCGCTTGAGGTCATCACGGGCACGCACCAGATCGGCTTCGGCCGCAGCAAGCTGCGCCTGCGAGGCGCGGGCCTGCAGCGCGAAGTCGGCCACGTCCAGCTCGGCCAGCACGTCGCCCTTCTTCACCCGTTGCCCGGCATCGACGTGGCGCTTGACCAGGTTGCCGCCAACGCGGAACGACAGTGGACTTTCCTGCCGCGCACGCACCGTGCCCGGGAACGCCGCCGGCGCCTGCCCGGCCTGCTCGCCAGGGTGAACCACCAGCACCGGAACGGCCGCCTGGGGCGCCCGTTCCTGTCCCGAACAGGCTGCCAGCGCAGCCATCCACACCATACCGCCCATCCAGCGCACGATCTTCATCGGTCAACGTCCTGAAAACGCAGGGTTGCAACTAAGGGGGGAGCCGCGACTGCCGGCCCAATTTAATAAACCGGCCGGTATAGTATAAATATCGAACCGCTTGGTCTAGTATTGTCGTGATGAGTTCTCACACTTCCCGCAAGCCGTCGGCCAAGCCCGCTGCCAAGGCCGCCGGACCCGGGCGCCCCAAGGACCTCGGCAAGCGCGCGGCGATCCTTGAAGCAGCCAAGACACTGTTCATCGAACAGGGCTATACCGGCGTGAGCATGGACACCATCGCCGCTCAGGCCGGCGTCTCGAAACTGACTGTGTACAGCCACTTCGGCGACAAGGAGACCCTGTTCTCCGAGGCCGTGCAGTCGAAGTGCATTGAAATGCTGCCCGATGCCCTGTTCGTGGCCGACGCGGACGGCCCGCTGCGCGACCAGCTGATCGGCATCGGTCTGGCCTTCTTCGAACTGATCACGTCCGATGCGGCGATCTCGATCCAGCGCATGATGATGGCGCCGGAGACCGACGAACGCCTGCGCGAGCTGTTCTGGAAGGCAGGACCGGAACGTACCTGCGAGGCCCTGGCTGACTTCCTGCGGGCACGCGCCGAGCGCGGCGAGCTGGAAATCACCGACTATTCGCTGGCTGGCGAGCAGTTCCTGACCCTGGTCAAGGGCGAAGTGCACATGCATATGATGTGCGGCATGCCACTGTCACCGGTGGAATGCGACCCTCTTGCCCACGTGACTGCCAGCATCGACTTCTTCCTGCGCGCCTATGCGCCGCGAGGGGCCGGGACGTCTGAATAACCAAAACTGAACGAACCGGAGGTCGCGATGACTTCCGGCACTGCGACCCCGGCCACCCGGCAGCTGATGCTCTGGGCGCGCCGCCGGCCTCCGGCACCGGTAAAATGGCCGGCCCACTGCGCTGGATTTGAACCTCATGACGATTGATTACGCCCACGCCCGCGAACTGATGGTGGAACAGCAGATCCGTCCCTGGGACGTGCTGGACATCAAGGTGCTCGACGTCCTGGCCCGCCTGCCGCGCGAGGCTTTTGTCGCCGATGCACACCGGGCACTGGCCTACGCCGATGTCGAACTGCCGATCGGCCATGGCCAGAAGATGATGAAGCCGGTCATCGAGGGCCGTACCCTGCAGGCGCTGGACCTGCAGCCGGGTGACGAAGTGCTGGAAATCGGCACCGGCAGCGGCTTCCTGTCGGCCTGCATCGGCGCGCTGGCGCGCGACGTGCTGAGCCTGGAAATCGACCCGGAGCTGGCCGCCGCCGCGCGCGCTCGCCTGGACGCGTCCGGCCTGGGCACCAACGTCCGCGTGGAAGTGGCCGACGCCCTGTCCTGGCAGACCGAACGCCGCTTTGACGTGATCTGTGTCACTGGTGCGGTCGACGTGGTGCCGTCACAGTTCGCCTCGTGGCTGCGTCCGGGTGGTCGCCTGTTCGTGATCCACGGCCGCTCGCCGGCGATGGAGGCCCTGCTGGTCAAGGCCGACGGCAGCAGCGAGTCCCTGTTCGAGACCGATATCGATTACCTGCGTGGTGCCGCCCCGGCCCCCCAGTTCCACCTCTGAGTCCAAGGAAGCCGCAATGATCCGCCGATCCCTCGCTGTTGCGCTGGCCACTGCCCTGCTGCCGTTGTCCGCCCATGCCGCCGACCTGCTGCAGGTCTACGAAATGGCGCGCAATGGCGATCCGCAGCTGTCCGCCGCCGAATCGACCCGGCTGTATGACAAGGAAGGCGCCGTGCAGGCGCGCGCCGCCCTGCTGCCGCAGATCAACGGCCAGGCCCAGCTGAACCGCACGCGCAGTGAGCCGAACGCCGACGCCAACTCCGGCTCGTTCACCAACAAGCGCCGCACCTACACGATCGACGGCAGCCAGACGCTGTTCAACTGGACCCAGATCAACAACCTGCGTTCGCAGCGCGAGCTGAGCAAGGCGGCGGACTTCACCCTCGATTCGGCCAACGACAGCCTGATCGTGCGCACCTCGGCGGCCTACTTCAACGTGCTGGTGGCGATCGAATCGCTGAATGCCGCACAGACCAATGAAGCGGCCGCGAAGAAGCAGTTCGACTTCGCCGACAAGCGCCTGGAAGTGGGCCTGGCGCCGATCACCGACGTGCACGAAGCACGCGCCCAGTACGACCAGGCGCGTGCCAACACCATCGTTGCGCAGAACACCCTGGCCGATAACTACCAGGCCCTGACCGAACTGACCGGCCAGCCGGTGACCAACCTGCGTGGGCTGCCGGCCGACTTCCGCCCGGAAGTGCCGGCCAACCGTGGCAACATCGATGAGCTGGTGCAGCAGGCCACCACCCAGAATCCGGCGCTGAAGGCGCAGGAACTGAAGGTCAGCGCCGCCGAGGCTGGCGTGCAGGCCGCCCGTGGCGGCCATTACCCGACCCTGTCGCTGGGCGGCAGCTGGGGCAAGAGCGCGACCTGGGGTGACAGCACTGGTTCCGGTTCGCTGTCGCCGGACGCCCGCACCAACAGCATCGGCCTGACCCTGAGCGTGCCGATCTTCTCCGGTGGTGCCACCCAGTCCGGCGTGCGCCAGGCGCTGGCCCAGCGTGACATCGCCCAGGACGGCTACGAGCAGCAGAAGCGCGCCCTGGACCGCAACACCCGCAATGCCTACCAGACCCTGGTACAGGGCATCAGCGAAGTGGAGGCCCGTCGCCTGGCCGTGGTCTCGGCACAGAGCGCGTACGACGCCTCGCAGGTCGGCCTGGAAGTCGGTACCCGTACCGTGCTGGACGTGATCCAGAACCAGCGCATCCTGTTCTCGGCGCAGCTGGACTACGCCCAGGCCCGCTACACCTTCCTGCAGAACCGCCTGCTGCTGAGCCAGTCGCTGGGTGCGCTGGACGTGGCCGAGCTGCAGGACGTCAACCGCCTGCTGACCCAGGACGCGGGCAATCCGGCAACGACCACGCACTGATCCGTCGCCCTGCCGGCAACAAAGAAGCCACCCGCAAGGGTGGCTTTTTTGCAGGCGGTGCATCCGCCCGCAGCTGCCCGTTGCGCGGCCCCGCGAACCCTCAGCCCGGCCATGCCCGCAGGCGTTCCAACGCCGCAAGGACGCACAGCGCGGCCGCCAAGGGCGCCAGCATCGGCAGCACCAGTTCGCGACCGGTTGCGCCCTGCCTCATGTCATTCCGCCGCCGCAGCACCGCCAGGCACAGCGCCGCCATCACCAGCAGGGTTGCCGGACCCGGCAGCGCCGGCAGGGTGCCCAACGGCAGCCACAGCACCAGCATCACCGCCGGCAGTCCGACCACCGCCACGATCACACCGCGGGAGCGTCCCACTGCATCACCCGCCCCTGGCCACAGCGATGTTGCCAGCCGCAAGGCCAGCATCAGCAGCACCAGCTGCAGGGCGGCCAGGCCCGTAGCCCCCGCCAGCGGCAACAACGGCAGCATCCACTCCAATTGCGGATGCATCTGCAGCGCCACCGACAGTGGCCGGGGACTGGCCAGCGCGGAAAACTCGACCAGCCCTGCCTGCAGTGCTGCCAGCACGATCAGCAGCAGCATCGCCAGCAACGAGACCAGCGCCAGCACTGCCGGTTGCCACATCGCGCCCTGGCGGCGCAACGCAGGAAAGCCCAGTGCCAAGCCGACGCTGGCAAATACCCCCAGCAGCGGCACCGCAGCCGCCAGCACCCCGCCCAGCCCGAAGCGATACGGCGCGGTCGCCGGTGGCAGCCAGGGGATCCAGTGCGCGTAATGCACATGACGTGCCGCCAGCGCCAGCAGCAACACCCCCGCACCGATCTTCACCGTCAACAGGGCGCAGGCCACCAGCACCACACGCCGTGGCGGCAGCAATGCCAGCGCGCCCAGCATCAGCAGGCCCACCGCCGCCGTGACCTGTTCCGGCAGCCAGTCGCAGGGCTGGAGGCCTTCGGCGGCCAGCACCGCGTGCAGATGGAGGGCCATGGACTGCGCCACGCCCGCCGTGGTCGCCACCAGCTCCAGCAGCAGGGCCATGCCCAACACGCCCGCCACCCGCGGCCCCCAGCTGGCAGCCAGCAGCCCGTGCAGGCCCTCGCCCGCCGGCAACCGCAGCACCAGATCCTGCAGGCAGCACAGCACCAGGCCGGCCCCCAGTGCAGCCAGCAACAGGCTGAGCACGATGGCGGGGCCTGCCTGTGCCGCCGTGTGCTGGCCCACCAGTGCGATCACGCTGCCGCCCACCAACAGTGTCAACGCCACCACCGCCAGATGGTCCGTCCCCAGTCCGGCCCCACCCGTGCCGTCCCCGCCCCTGTCGCCGTCCATCGCAAGTTCCCTTGATATCCGCCCAAGCGCGGTCGACAGCAGGCTGGCAGCCTGCGTCGTCCTGCGGAATCAGAATCGGTGGAATGTGCGCAACGATGTGATGGCAGGCACGCTGCCAGCGGCAGGGTCGGTCCAGCAACGACAGAAAAATCGTCGCTAAGCAGAATTGATGAAGTTGATCACGACAATGCTCGTCAGCGCCGCTGACTCCGCGCTGCCGCGATCACTCGCGCGGTGGTGGCAGGTGCGGCGCCACCAGGGCAAGCGTGCGTTGCAGCGCGCCGCGGCCATTGCTGACCAGCGTGCATCCCGCCCGCGCCATGTCTTCGCGGGCCTGGGCATCGTCGAGCAGGTGCTGCAGCAGATCGCCCACCGCCTGCGCGTCCTCGCCGATCAGCAGCGCCCCGGCCTCGCGCATGCGCCGGGAAATTTCCGCGAAGTTGTGCAGGTGCGGGCCGGTCACCGCCGCCGTTCCCATCGCGGCCGGCTCCAGCAGGTTGTGACCACCGATGGCCTGCAGGCTGCCGCCGACGAAGGCGACCTGGGCGCAGGCATAGAACGGCATCAGCTCGCCAAGGGTGTCGATGACGAACACGTCGGTGGCCGCGTGTGGCCACTGGTCCACGCGGCGGGTCGCCACGCTCCAGCCCTGTTCGCGCGCCAGCGCTTCCACCTTCGGGAAACGCTCGGGATGTCGCGGTGCCCACAGCAGCAGCAGCTCCGGATGCCGCTGGCGCAGGCGCCGGTGCAGGTCGATCACCGCCTGCTCCTCGCCATCATGCGTACTGGCGGCGATCCATACCGGACGAGCGGCCGGTACCCGCGCGTGGAACTGTTCGACGAAACCCTGCACATCCGGCGTGGCGATGTCGAATTTCAGGTTGCCCAGCGCCTGCACCTGGCCGGGATCCGCCCCCAGCTGCACGAAGCGCTCGGCATCGTCCTGCGACTGCGCGGCCACGCAGGTGACGGTGCGCAGCGCGCGGCGGATCAGTGCCGCCAGCAACCGGTAGCCGCGCAGCGAACGCGCCGACAACCGGGCGTTGAGGATGTACACCGGAATGCCGCGGTCACGGCAGCCGAACAGCATGTTCGGCCACAGCTCGGTTTCCAGGATCAGCGCCAGGCTGGGCTGGAAATGGCCGAGGAAACGGTTGACGCTGCCCGGCACGTCGTACGGCAGGTAGACATGGTCCAGGGCGTCGCCCCACAGCGCGCGTACGCGCTCGGAGCCGGTCGGGGTGATGGTGGTGATCACCCAGCGGATGTCCGGGCGCTGCTGGCGCAGGGCATTGACCAGCGGCGCGGCGGCATTGACCTCGCCCACCGAGACCGCGTGCAGCCAGACCCGCGGCTGCCCGGTCGGCTGCGGATAGGAGGCATAGCGTTCATCCCAGCGCCGGAAGTATTCACGAACCCGGAAACCGCGCCAGACCAGGTGGTACACGGTGATCGGCAGCAGGATGTAGAGCACGACCGAATACAGGCCGCGCAGGATCCATTCGACAGGGTCTTTGCGCATGCGGCAAGGATACGGGAGCCCCCGGGGAAAGACACGCGGCCGCCTTGGTAGAATGGCCCCATGTCAGATGCCTCCACCGCCGTCCGCCCATCGCTGCGCGATCCGCGCAACTGGCCGATGTTCGCCGCCATGTTCGGCGCCTTCGCCATCGCTCGCCTGCCGTGGATGCTGCAGCGCGCGCTGGGCCGGGGCGTCGGCTGGATCACCTGGCGCCTGCTCGGCAGCCGCCGCCGCGCCGCCGAAGTCAACCTGCAGCTGTGCTTCCCCGAGAAGGACGAAGCCTGGCGCCAGCGCCTGGTGCGCGACAGTTTCGATGCGCTGGGCGTGGGCGTGTTCGAGTGCATCCGCGCCTGGTGGGGCAGCATCGACCGCATCCGCCCGCAGGTACGGATCGAAGGCCTGGAACACCTGCGGCAGATGGAGGCTGAAGGCCGCGGCGTGCTGCTGGTCTCCGGCCACTTCATGACCCTGGAAATGTGCGGACGCCTGCTGTGCGACTACGTCGACCTGTCCGGCATGTACCGCAAGCACAAGAACCCGGTGTACGAGTGGGCGGTGAAGTTCGGCCGCCTGCGCTATGCCAAGGCGATGTTCGCCAACGAGGACATCCGCGCGACCGTGCGCCACCTGAAGAAGGGCGGCTTCCTCTGGTACGCGCCGGACCAGGACATGCGTGGCAAGGACACCGTGTTCGTGCCGTTCTTCGGCCACACCGCTTCGACCATCACCGCCACCCACCAGCTGGCAAGGATGACCGGTTGTGCAGTGATCCCGTACTTCCACCGCCGCGAAGGCGGGAAGTACGTGCTGAAGATCGGCGCACCGCTGGAGAATTTCCCCAGCGAGGACGTGGAAGCCGATACCACGCGGGTCAACCAGGCCATCGAAGAGATGGTGCGCGAAGCCCCCGACCAGTACCTGTGGATCCACCGCCGCTTCAAGCGCCAGCCCGGCGGCCGGAGTGATTTCTACAAATAACCGGATGCGGTGGAAGGGCCGGCGTCCTCGTGGCGCCAACCTTGGTTGGCGCCGGATGAACCGAGGCCGGTCCCGGGGAGCCCACCAAGGTTGGCAACTACTGCATCGGCGGAGATTCGTCCGATTCGCGGGCCAGCAGACTGCCGGCGAACAGGGCCGCCAGCAGCACGGTCAGGCCGCCCCAGAACGCAGAATAGAACGCCAGGTGCGTATTGAGCGGGAACACGGTAACCGCCAGCGCCAGCATCGCCGGGCGGGCGCGGTCACGCGCCGCCGGCGGTGCATAGCGCCAGGCCCGCCAGGCCTGCGCCACCGCCGCCAGCCACAGCAGCAGGCCCAGCACGCCGGTCTCGGCCAGGATTTCCAGCACGATCTGGTGGGCGTGCAATGCCGGTTGATTGCCCCACACGGCGGGGCCCTCGTCTGACACGCAGGCCGGATACGCATCGCGGAAGCCGCGCGCACCGACACCGTTGACCGGATGTTCCTCGATCATGCACACCGCCGCCGTCCAGATGCGCGCGCGCCCCGAAAGCGCCTCGTCAACGCCCTGCCCGTCTTCGTTCCATGCCTGTGCCGTGCGCGCAACACGCTCGCGCAGCTGCGGCACGCCCGCTGTCAGTGCGGCCGTACCCAGCGCTGCCACAAGGGCCAGCAGCAGCAGCCGCTTCCAGCCGAACTGACGCAGGCCGCTGTAGGCCAGCACCAGCACAAAGGTGATCCACGAGGCGCGCGAACCGGCCAGCAGCAGCACGCCTCCCAGTGCGGCGGCGGCCAGCAACCACCCCGCACTGCCGAAACGCCGCGCCATCGGCAGCAGCAGGAAGGGTGACAGGCTGGCCAGCACCTGGCCGAATTTCAGGTTGCAGGGCCCGAGCGCGCCACTGAGGCGGTCGGCCAGTGCGGCTTCGTCGGCCGGGCACAGCGCGTGGCCACTTACGGCCAGCTTCAGGTGCTCCAGCGACCAGAACCATGGGCTGGTGCCGGCCAGCGCCTGTACCAACGCGTCCAGCGTCCACGCGCCGGTGATCAGCGCCAGGCCACCGAAGGTCAGCCGCCGCCGTTCCGGCGTGGCTACCGCGATCGCCACCAGCCACATGAAGGGCAGGTAGCGCAGTCCGGCGGCAGCCTTGGTCCACGAGGCCGCCGGATCGATCGCATCGATGGCCGAGAACGCCTGTGGCAGCCAGTAGCCGAGGAACAGGATCGAGGTCAGGGCCCACGCCGCCGTGCTCAACAGGTGCGGGCGGCGCTGCAGCCGGCGCATGACCATGCGCACGGCAGCATAGAGCGCGCCAAGGCCGAGCACGGTTTCGGCGATGCCTGGCAACGGCCACATCGCCACGTACGCCAGCACCCACCAGGGTGCCCAGCGCCCAGCGCGGTCGTCGCGCACGATGGCAGCGGGGTCAGCCGGCGAGATCGGCATAGAGGCGGAGGGTATCGCGCTGCATGGCCTGCAGGGTAAACGGGATGCGGGTCGGCAAGGATGGCGGCTGCGCCAGCAGGGCCAGCGCACGTTCACCCAGCGCGCGCGCGTCGCCGAGCGGCACCGCGCCGCCGGGCTGCAGGTGCTGCAGCAGTTCGCCGACGCCACCGTGGTCCCAGCCCAGCACCGGGCGGCCGACCGACAGCGCCTCGACCACGGTGCGGCCAAAGGCTTCCGGCTTGTCCGACAGCTGCAGCACCAGATCGCTGGCGGCGTAGGCCAGGGCGATGCGTGCGGTAGGCGTGCTGATCTGTACGGCCTCGGCCACGCCCAGTGCCGCAGCCTGGCGGCGCAGATCGGCCACGTAGGCCTCACGCCCGGGTTCCTCGGTACCCAGCATCCACAGCTGCGCAGGCACGCCGGCGGCACGCACGTCGGCCAGCAGCTGCAGCGCGTGGGCGTGGCCCTTCAGCCGGGTACCGCGCCCGGGCAACAGCAGCAGCGGGCCATCAACCTGCGCCAGCCAGGGATAATCGGCGGCCAGGGCCAGCCGCGGGCGACGGTCGGCACGTGCTACGCGTGGGAACTGGCCGACATCGACACCGCGGGGAATGACCTGCAGTTTTTCTTCCGGCACCGTCGGGTAGTGGCGTTGCACGAAGGCGCGCACGGTATTGGACACGCAGATCACGCGTTCGCCACTGGTCATCACCGCACTGTAGCGGCTGGGCGAATTCAACCCGTGCACGGTGGTCACCCAGTGCGGGCGCTGTGCGGCGGGCATGGCGCGGATCGCGTACAGGCCCAGCCAGGCCGGCAGCCGCGAACGGGCGTGCACGATGTCCGCACCGACCTCGGCAAACAGGCGGCGCAGGGTCGGCAGATGGCGCAGGGTCAGCAGCGACTTGCGGCCGATGTCCAGGGTGAGGTGCTCGGCACCGCTGTCCAGCAGCGGCTGCACCAGGCGGCCACCGGCGGACACCACCAGTGCACGATGGCCGGCCGCGACCAGGGCAGCAGCGATTTCCAGGGTCGAGCGCTCGACACCGCCGGAGTGCAGCGCCGGCAGCAACTGCACCACGGTCAATCGGCGCATCGAAGGGGCCGCCGTTTAGTCGGCCAGCACGAACACGGAACCGCAGTACGGGCACTGCGCTTCACCGTTGGGCTCGTCTTCGATCGGCAGGTACACGCGCGGATGCGAGTTCCACAGCGCCATTTCCGGGGTCGGGCAGCTCAACGGCAGATCGCTGCGGTGCACGGTGTAGCGCTTCTCGGCGTTGGCGGGCGCGGTGGCGGTATGGCTCATGGCGGATGTCGGTGAACGGGTTGCGAGGCCTGTGATTCTAGCATCTGGGCCGCACCGACATTGCGCCACAACGGGCCTTTGCGCGCTCCCGCCGATGCCTCGCATCTCCCCGCCGCACGCCGGGCGGCGGCGGCGCCGGGGATTTCGCGGTCGTTCCGGCAGGTTCGCTCGCCAGAATCGACTCCAGCGATATTTCCCGCATTTGGATCGAACTAAATGGCACTTGCCAGCGCGCGACGGCTGTTGCAGGATCGGGCCAGGTCGCACCCCGACCCACCCAATCCAACCCGATCGCATGGCCCGCCCCCACCGGACCGGCATCGCCTCTTCCACTGCCAGCCTGGCGGGCGGAGCGATGCTGTCCGTGGTGTCCGCCGATGCGGGTTCTGCCCGCCGCCAGCCCTTCCGGGAGACCCTTGCATGACCCTGTCCGATCCGCGCCGCGCCCTGCTTCCACTCGCCCTGGCCCTGGCCTGTGCGACCACTGCGATGCCGGTGCTGGCACAGGGGCTGCAGACCTCGTTCGAGCCCGGCGAACCTGCCCCGACGCAGGCCGCGGGTGCACTTCAGGTCACGATCGGCAACGGCCCTGCGGCGCCTTACGCGGCCAAGCGCAACGCCGGCTACAGCGGCCTGCATGCACTGCGCTACAGCAGCGAAGGCGGCAGCGCGCGGCGCGAACTGTTCAAGGCCGACCTGCCCATCGAGGCCGATACCACGCTGTCGTGGCTGGTGCTGCCGGAGATCGTCGGCAAGGACACCGTCGCTTCGACCTATGTCTCGCTGGACCTGCTGCTGGACGATGGCAGCCGCGTGTCGGCCGGTGCGGCGCGCGACCAGCATGGGGTGGCGATCGGCGCGCTCGCGCAGGGCGAATCGAAGACGCTGTACCCGCAACAGTGGGCGCGCAAGGCAGTGCGGCTGGGCGACGTACCCACGCTGAAGGGCCGCCGCGTGGTGGCGATCGAGCTGGAGGTGGCCAGTGCCGAGGGCGCGCCGGTCTCTGGCTGGATTGATGACGTGCGCCTGGACGCACAGCCGCGGCAGCAGCCACAGCGCGTCTCCGACTGGGTGCTGACCACCCGCGGCACCCAGGCCAACGGCACCTTCTCGCGCGGCAACAATTTCCCGGCCACGGCGGTGCCGCACGGCTTCAACTTCTGGACCCCGGTGACCGATGCCGGCGCACTGAACTGGCTGTACCGCTGGAACGAACAGAACGACGCACAGAACCGCCCGCAGCTGCAGGCGCTTGCGCTGAGCCACCAGCCCAGCCCGTGGATGGGTGACCGCCAGACCTTCCAGGTGATGCCCTCGGCCAGCCGTGGCGTGCCGGAGGCCGACCGCCGCAAGCGCGCGCTGTCGTTCGATCGCCGCCATGAAAGCGCGCGCCCCTACCGCTACGACGTGCGCTTCGACAACGGCATCGCTGCCGCCATCGCGCCGACCGATCATGCCGCGTTGTTCCGCTTCGACTTCCCCGAAGGCGGTGACGCCAACCTGCTGTTCGACAACGTCGATGCACGTGGTGGCCTGACTCTGGATGCCGCCACACAGACGCTGTCCGGCTACACCGATACGCGCAGCGGCCTCTCCAACGGCGCCAGCCGCATGTATGTCGTGGCCAGCTTCGACAAGCCCTGGCGCAGCAGCGGCCGCCTCGACACCGGGCGCCCGACCGGCTACATCAAGTTCGATGCCGGCAGCGAGCGGCGGGTGACGATGCGCATCGCCACCTCGCTGATCTCGGTGGAGCAGGCGCGGCACAACCTCGCACTGGAAATCGCCGCCGCCGATACGCTGGAGAGCGTGGCCGGCCGCGCACAGGACGCGTGGGACGCGCGCCTGGCCCGCTTCGACATCGGCGATGCCAGCGACGACCAGAAGACCACGCTGTACTCCAGCCTGTACCGGCTGTACCTGTACCCGAATTCCGGCCACGAGAACGTGGGCAGCGCCGCCGCACCGGAGTGGCGCTACGCCAACCAGGCCAGCGCCAGCGATGACAACACCGAAGGCAGCGCGACCCGCAGTTACGCCGGCGTACGCGATGGCAAGGTGTTCGTCAACAACGGCTTCTGGGACACCTTCCGCACCACCTGGCCGGCCTATGCACTGTTCACGCCCGACGATGCCGGCCAGCTAGTGCAGGGCTTCATCGAGCAGTACCGCGCCGGCGGCTGGATCGCACGCTGGTCGTCGCCTGGCTATGCGGACCTGATGGTCGGTACCAGCTCGGACGTGGCCTTCGCCGATGCGTGGCTGAAGGGCATCGGCGGTTTCGATCCGGCCGAGGCCTACGCCGCCGCGCTGAAGAACGCGACCGTGGTCCCGCCCGACCGCCATGTCGGCCGCAAGGGCATGGACCGTTCGACCTTCCGTGGCTACGCCAGCGCGGACGTGCATGAAGGCATGTCGTGGACGATGGAAGGCGCACTCAATGATTTCGGCATCGCCAACATGGCCGACGCGCTGGCCAGGCGTGCGACCACGCCGGCCGCACGCGAGCGCTACAGCACCGAGGCCGACTACTTCCGCTATCGCGCCGCCAGCTACACGACGATGTTCGATCCGGCCGCCGGCTTCTTCCAGGGCCGCACTGCCGATGGCCAGTGGCGCGTGGACGCGAAGGACTACGACCCGCGCGTGTGGGGCCACGACTACACCGAGTCCAATGGCTGGACCTTCGCCTTCACCGCTGCCCACGATGGCGAAGGCCTGGCCGCGCTGTACGGTGGCCGCGACAAGCTGGCGGCGAAACTGGATGCCTTCTTCGCCACGCCGGAAACCGCAGACCCGGCACTGGCCGGTTCCTACGGCGGCACCATCCACGAGATGACCGAGGCGCGCGACGTGCGCATGGGCATGTACGCGCACAGCAACCAGCCGGCGCACCACATCCCGTGGATGTACCTGTACGCCGGGCAGCCGTGGAAGACCCAGCAGCACGTGCGCGAGATCCTGTCGCGGCTGTACGTCGGCAGCGAGATCGGCCAGGGCTATCCGGGCGACGAGGACAATGGCGAGACCTCGGCGTGGTACGTGCTGGCCTCGCTGGGCCTGTACCCGCTGCGCATGGGCGCCCCGGAGTATGTGATCGGTTCGCCGGCCTTCCGCCACGCGCGGGTGGAACTGCAGGGCGGCGCGGTGCTGACCGTGAACGCGGCCAACAATTCGCGAGAGAACGTCTACGTGCAGTCGCTGAAGATCAACGGCACGCCCTGGACGAAGACCTGGGTGCCGCACGAGCTGATCGCCAGGGGCGCGACGCTGGACTTCGTGATGGGCCCGCAGCCGTCGCGCTGGGGCAGCGGCGTGGATGACGTGCCGCGCTCGCTGACCGCCCGTGGCCAGCGCCCGCAGCTTCTGCACGACCTGCTCGGCAGCGACGCGAAGGCAACACTGGCCGATGGCCGCGCCCTGCCGGCGCTGGTCGATGACGATGCGGCCACCACCGTCGGCCTGGGTGGCGGCGCGACCATCGCACTGACCGGCCTGAGCAATGGCACGCCGACGATGTATACGCTGACCAGCGGTGACGGCCGCATCCAGGGCGGCGAATGGACGCTGGAAGCGCGCAATGGCAACGGCCACTGGACCGTGCTCGACCAGCGCAGCGGCGAAGCCTTCGAGTCTGCCCGCCAGACCCGTCCGTTCCGCATCGCCAGACCCGGTCGTTACAGCGAGTACCGGCTGCGCCTGGCCGCGCCGGGCCGGCTGCCGCTGGCGGAGATCGAACTGTTGGCGCCCAGCGCCGTACAATGAGCCCTATGCGCTACCGTCTGTTGCCTCTGGCCCTTGTTGCCCTTTCCTTCTCCAGCTTCGGCCAGACCCAGGCCTTTGATGCGCAGCTGACCCGCGACGGCGTGACGCTGAACTACCAGGACGCCCGTGGCGCCCTGGCCGCGCCGCAGCGCAAGCGGGTGATCGATACGTTCTACTTCGCCTACCTGCGCGAACGTGCGGACTTCCACCCGGCCGCGCCATCGATGGTGCGCATCGTGATCGATCCGGCCTACACCGGGATCGCCTTCGTCGGTGACAAGGACCAGGCGGCAACGATCACCATCAATCCGGGTTGGCTGGCGCAGCACCCCAACGACATCGACCTGGTCACCCATGAGGCCATGCACATCGTGCAGGGCTATCCGGGCCATGGCGACGCACGGGTGCCGGGTTGGCTGGTGGAGGGCATCGCCGACTACGCACGCGACCGCTACGGCATGGACAATGCCGCCGCGGGCTGGTCGCTGCCGGGCAAGGTCGAGAAGGGTCAGAACTTCGACAGCGGCTACCGGGTCACCGGTGCGTTCCTGAAATGGGCCGACGCCGAACACCCGGGCCTGGTGCTGGCACTGGACACGGCCCTGCGCGATGGCCGCTATGCACCGGCGCTGTGGCAGAAGCACACCGGCAAGGCACTGCCCGCACTGTGGGCCCAGTACGCCAAGCCGCGGTCGGATGCACCGCCGCCGGCCCCTGCACGCCGCGGCAAGCGGCGCTGACTGGCTGGTCAACTGGGAATTGGGGCGACTGGGTAGAGTCGACTGTTAGTCGACTGACTTTCGTACAGCCCCCGAAAACCCCGCGCTTCGCGCGATAGTCGACCAACGGTCGACTCTACCTCGCTGCTTTCTACGCCTCAGCGCGACTGCACGAAACCGGCGTACAGCGCGAACAGCTGCTGGAAATATCGCCGCGTGACTCGATTACGCATGACACCCTCGCCCATGAAAGTTGGTCGGGCCCAGGGTGGGAAGGCCGGTCCGGTCCCTTCCCACGGCCGGGCCGCGTGGGCGTATTGGGCCGCAACGGCGTTGCAGGGAAATGACCGGGCGGCGTAGCGCGTGTGGCAGGTTCGGCGGCCGTTGCGGCAAATGAAAACACCGGGCAATGCCCGGTGTTTTCACTTGCGCCGACGTCCAGCCGCGCCAGCGCCATCATTCTTCCGACCAGGAGCCCCTTCTTGTTGAAGGGGCGCGCCGAAGGCGGGGGTAGAGGAAGAATGCGTGGGCAGCGGAAGTGGGAAAGAAGGCTTATGCCTTCTTTTCCGCTTCCAGCTGCTTGCGGATCTGCGCATCGACCGCCGCGATCGCGGTCATGTTCAGGATCCGGCGCGAAGTGGCGCTGGTGGTCAGGATATGCACCGGCTTGTTCACGCCCATCAGGATCGGGCCGATCGCCACGCCATCGGTGAACACGCGCACCAGGTTGTAGGCGATGTTGGCCGCTTCCAGGTTCGGCAGCACGAACAGGTTGGCGCGGCCCTGCAGGGTCGAGCCCGGCAGCAGCTTCTGGCGCAGCGCTTCATCCCATGCGGTGTCGCCTTGCATTTCGCCGTCCACGTTCAGGCGCGGGTTGCGCTTGAGCAGCAGCTCGCGCACCTGGCGCATCTTCAGCGCGTCCTTCGAATCGTGGCTGCCGAAGTTGGAGTGCGACAGCAGCGCGACCTTCGGCTCGATGCCGAACAACTTCATGCGGTAGGCCGCCTGCAGGGTCGCTTCGCACAGCTGCTCGGCGGTCGGGTCTTCCTGCACGTGGGTATCGACGAAGAAGAACACGCCCTGCTGGTTGATCACGCCGGTCATCGCCGAGGTCGAGGTGACCTTCGGCTCCAGCGGCAGCACGCTGCGCACGTAGCCCAGCTTCTTGTGGAAGCGGCCGACGATGCCGGTCAGCATCGCATCGGCTTCGCCACGCGCCACCATCACTGCTGCGATCAGGGTCGGGCGCGAACGCATCAGGTTCTTCGCCGCGGCCACGGTCACGCCACGACGGCCGGTCAGGCCATGGTAGTACTGCCAGTATTCGTTGAAGCGCGGGTCATCGTTGATGTTGGTGACTTCAACGTTCTCGCCGATCTTCAGGCGCAGGCCGAGGCGTTCGATGCGCGACTCGATCACTTCCGGGCGGCCGATCAGGATCGGGTGCGCCAAGCCGTCATCGACCACGTTCTGCACCGCCTGCAGCACCACTTCCTCTTCGCCTTCGGCGTACACCACGCGCTGCTTGTCGCTGCGCGCGCGGTCGTAGACCGGCTTCATCATCAGGCTGGTGCGGTAGACGAACTGGGCCAGCTTGTCGCGGTAGGCGCCCATGTCGTCGATCGGGCGCGAGGCCACGCCCGAATCCATTGCGGCCTGGGCCACGGCGGCCGACAGCTCCACCAGCAGGCGACGGTCGAACGGACGCGGGATCAGGTATTCACGGCCGAAGCTCGGGGTGTCACCGCCATAGGCCGAGCCCATGTCGGTGGCGGCGCGGCGGGCCAGTGCAGCGATGGCACGCACGCAGGCGATCTTCATTTCCTCGTTGATCGCGGTGGCGCCCACGTCCAGCGCACCACGGAACAGGTACGGGAAGCACAGCACGTTGTTGACCTGGTTCGGGTAGTCCGAACGGCCGGTGCCGATGATCGCGTCCGGACGGGCGGCGCGCGCCAGTTCCGGCATGATTTCCGGGGTCGGGTTGGCCAGTGCGAAGATCACCGGATCCGGCGCCATGGTCTTGACCATGTCGGCGGTCAGGATGCCCGGCGCCGACAGGCCCAGGAAGATGTCCGCGCCGTCGACGATCTCGGCCAGGGTGCGCTTGTCGGTGTCGCGCGCATAGCGCTGCTTTTCCGGATCCAGGTCGGTACGACCGGTGTGGATCACGCCCTCGCGGTCGAAGGCCAGGATGTTTTCCGGCTTCAGGCCCAGCTGCACCAGCATGTTCACGCAGGAAATGCCGGCCGCGCCCATGCCCGTGGTCGCCAGCTTCACGTCCTCGATCTTCTTGCCGGTGATCGCCATGGCGTTGAGCACCGCCGCGCCGACGATGATCGCCGTGCCGTGCTGGTCGTCATGGAACACCGGGATCTTCATGCGCTCGCGCAGCTTGCGCTCGACCACGAAGCATTCCGGCGCCTTGATGTCTTCCAGGTTGATGCCGCCGAAGGTCGGTTCCAGCGAGGCGATGATGTCGACCAGCTTGTCCGGGTCGGTCTCGTCGACTTCGATGTCGAACACATCGATGCCGGCGAACTTCTGGAACAGCACGCCCTTGCCTTCCATCACCGGCTTGCCGGCCAGCGCGCCGATGTTGCCCAGGCCCAGCACCGCGGTGCCGTTGGAGATCACCGCCACCAGGTTGCCGCGGGCAGTCAGCTCGCTGGCCTGCTGCGGGTCGGCCTTGATCGCTTCACAGGCGTACGCCACGCCCGGCGAATACGCCAGCGACAGGTCGCGCTGGGTCAGCATGGGCTTGGTAGCGGAAACCTTGATCTTTCCCGGCGGGGACATCCGGTGGTAATCGAGGGCGGCCTGTTTGAAATCTTCGTTGGACATCGATGTGGGTTACATGAATGGGCAGAAGGGACAGGGGATGATACCCCCGTTGGAGCGTCTGGACCTGTCGCTATCCTGTCGCAAGCATGCTGCGACCGCACAATTCCGTGCCGTATGCGACGGTACCGGGATGTCAGCTTCGGCGTTGCCCATGACAGCCATGGGACGCCCTGAAACGCCGCGGGGCCGTACCACTGTCGTGACCGGCCCCGCGGTACCACACACCTGGATCAGCCCTTGGCCGGCAGTGCCTCGGGCAGCGCATCGACCGGCGGCGGCAGTTCGCTTTCGCGGCCATCCAGCGCCAGCTTCAGGCGGTTGCGGTCCAGCGCGCCTTCCCAGCGCGAGACCACCACGGTGGCCACGGCATTGCCGATGAAGTTGGTCAGCGAGCGGCATTCGCTCATGAAGCGGTCCACGCCCAGGATCAGCGCCATGCCGGCAACCGGCACTTCCGGCACGACGGCCAGGGTGGCGGCCAGGGTGATGAAGCCCGCGCCGGTGACGCCGGCCGCGCCCTTGGAGCTGAGCATGGCGACCAGCAGCAGGGCGATCTGGTGGCCCAGGGTCAGTTCGGTGTTGGTGGCCTGGGCGATGAACAGCGCCGCCAGGGTCATGTAGATGTTGGTGCCGTCCAGGTTGAACGAGTAGCCGGTCGGGACCACCAGGCCCACCACCGACTTGCTGCAGCCGGCGCGTTCCATCTTCTCCATCAGCGACGGCAGCGCCGACTCCGACGACGAGGTGCCGAGCACCAGCAGCAGTTCGGCCTTCAGGTAGCGCGCCAGCTTGAACACCGAGAAGCCGCACAGGCGGCAGACCACGCCGAGGATCACCGCCACGAACAGGAAGGCGGTGAGGTAGAACGAGCCCACCAGCCAGGCCAGGTTGATCAGCGAGCCGACGCCGTACTTGCCGATGGTGAAGGCGATCGCACCGAAGGCGCCGATCGGGGCGGCCTTCATCAGGATGTGCACCAGCTTGAACACCGGAGCGACCAGCGCCTCCAGGAAGTTCAGCACCGGCTTGCCCTTCTCGCCCACCATCGCCAGCGCGATGCCGAACAGCACGGCCACGAACAGCACCTGCAGGATGTTGCCGTCGACGAACGCGCTGAGCAGCGTCTTCGGGATGATGTCCATCAGGAAGCCGACCAGGGTCAGGTCGTGCGACTTCTCGACGTAGCTGTGCACCGCGGTCTGGTCCAGCTCGGCGGGGTTGATGTTCATGCCGGCGCCGGGCTGCACCACGTGCGCCACGATCATGCCGACGATCAGCGCCAGCGTGGAGAAGAACAGGAAGTACGCCATCGCCTTGGCAAAGACCCGGCCCACCGTACGCAGGTGGGTCATGCTGGCGATGCCGGTGACGATGGTGAGGAAGATCACCGGCGCGATGATCATCTTCACCAGGTTGATGAAGGCATCACCGAGCGGCTTCATCTTCTCGCCGATCAACGGCTCGTAATGGCCGAGGATGGCGCCCAGGACGATCGCCACGATCACCTGGAAGTACAGCTGGCGATAGATCGGCAACGGCTTTGCAGGCACCGGTGCTGCGGTCGGGATGTGCATGGCGGACTCCGGAAGGGGCGTTTTCAGGCACGTACGGCCCCGGAGCTGCACGGGAACCGTTACCGTGGAAACTGATCGCAGGCCCTGTGCAGCACGCACAGGAGGTGCGACCAATGGACGCCTTTGTACGCGCCAGGCACGCCAGCGCAGATAACCTATTGGTACTAGCCTCCCGGTTCAGGTGGCACAGGTGCCTACACTGGCGCCGCACCGCCCGATCCTGGGGAGGCTGGTGGCCCGGGCTGAACGGCTGGGTGAGTCTTTGCGAAAGTTCCGGCCCTTGCGGCCGTTGATGTCCTGTCCACACGCAATCTGAGAGAGCCGCACCCAACATGCGCCCGAATCCCACCTTGCTGGCCCTGTCGCTGGCCGCCCTTCCCGCCTTCGCCTCGGCCGCCGATTTCGACAACTGGCCGACCAAGTACACCTTCGGTGATGGCACCGAGCTGGCGGCCACCGCCAACATCGCCTACGACTACAACGACTTCTCCTCGGCCAGTGGCCTCGAGGACGACGATGCCGTGCGCCGCAAGGAATTCGGCGCGACGCTGAAAAAGAAGGGCGTCTACGATGCGATGGTCTACTACGACTTCCAGGCCGATACCTGGCTGGACGTGTTCGTGCGCTTCGAGAGCAAGGCCTTCTTCGGCCGTGACGTCGGCCGCTTCCGCTTCGGCTACATGAAGACCCCGGTCGGCCTGGATGCGAACACCTCTTCGCGTGCCGGCAGCTTCCTGGAAACCTCGCTGCCGGTGCAGGCCTTCTACGAAGGCCGCCGCACCGGCGTGGAGTGGGTGCTGGAGCGCCCGCAGTACCTGCTGCAGGCCGGGGCCTATGGCGGCAAGGACCTGCAGGGCGACAACCCCGGCACCACCCAGGCGGTGCGTGCGGTGTGGACGCCGGTGAAGGCACCAGGCGATGTGATCCACCTGGGCCTGGCCTACTCGCAGGAAAACCCGCGTGGTTACAGCGATGGCCGCGACGTGCATCACGAGGCCAGCGCCCGCCTGCGCGCGCGCCCGGAAGCCGGCCTGACCGACATCCGCTACGTCGATTCCGGTGCGCTGGTCACTGCCGACCAGATCCGCCGCACCGGCCTGGAAGGCATCTGGATCCGGGGCCCGTTCTCGCTGCAGGCCGAAGCGCTGCGCGCTACGGTCACCCGTCATGACGGCAAGCCCGACTACACCGGCAGTGGCCAGTACGCGATGGCCAGCTGGGTGCTGACCGGCGAATCGCGCCCGTACAACGCCGGCGCGGTGGCCAACATCAAGCCGGCGCACAACTACGGCGCGGTCGAACTGCTGGCCCGATACAGCCGTCTCGACCTGGACGATGGCAGCATCCTCGGCGGCCGCCAGCACGACCTGACGCTGGGCGCGAACTGGTACCTGACCAGCCACTTCAAGTTCCAGGCCAACTACGTGAAGGTCGACGCCAGCCGTCGTGGCGTGCACAGCACGCCGGAGATCTTCGAACTGCGCGCGCAGATGCACTTCTGACCCCTTCCACGTCAGACCCCGGCGGGCGTGCACGCCACGCCCGCCGGCCCTGCGTAGACTGCCGCCATGTACTGGCTCAGCCGCCACCGGATGCTGTTGCTGACCCTGCTGGTGATGGTCGGCGGTACCGTGCTGTGCGCGGTCGCCGCCGGTCATTACGCCTGGCGGCGCGCGCTCGGCGAGGAAAGCAGCCAGGTGCAACGCCAGCTGCAGCTGTATGGCCAGGGCCTGCAACAGCGCATCGACCGCTTCGGCACCTTGCCGCAGGTGCTGGCACTTGACCCGGATCTGCTGCATGCACTGCGCGTGCCGCCCTCGCCCAGCGAACGGCAGCGGCTGAACCTCAAGCTGCAACGCGCCAACGAAGTCACCCGTGCCTCGACCCTGACCCTGGTCGGCCACGACGGTGTGGCGGTGGCGGCCAGCAACTGGGACCAGCCGACCACCAACGTCGGCGAGAACTACAGCTACCGCCCCTACTACCGCCAGGCGCTGGCGCAGGGCCGTGGCCGCTTCTACGGCATCGGCATGACCACCGGCGTGCCCGGCTATTACCTTTCGCAGGCCATCGAAGAAGACGGCAAGCGGCTGGGCGTGGTAGTGATCAAGGTCGAGTTGTCCGCGCTGGAACAGGAATGGCTGAGCAGCCCGGACGTGGTGCTGGCCAGCGACGACCACGACGTGGTGTTCCTGGCCAACCGGGACAGCTGGCGCTACCGGCTGCTGCGCCCGCTGGGAGCCGATGAGCGCCGCGAGATGCTGGACGCCCGCCAGTACGCCGACCGCGCATTGCAGCCCCTGCGCGCACGCACCGAAGACGTGCTGGCCGATGGCGGCCGCATGGTGCGCCTGCTGGATCCGGCGCTGCCGCAGCCGATGCTGTGGCAGAGCCTGCCGCTGCCCGCCGAAGGCTGGAACCTGCACCTGCTGCACGATGCCAGTGCCGCCACCGGCGCCGGCCGCGCCGCAGCACTCACCGGTGGCGCTGCATGGCTGGCGCTGGGCTTCCTGGTGCTGTTCGTGCAGCAGCGCCGGCGACTGGCCAAGCATCGCCTGCGCAGCCGCCGCGAGCTGGAAACCCTGCTCAAGCAGCATGCACAGGAACTGCGTACCGCGCAGGATGGCCTGCTGCAGGCCGCCACCGATGCCGACAGCGGCCTCAGCCGCAGCCTCGAACACCTGCCGCAGGGCGTGGTGGTGATCGACCGCGAACTGCGCCTGGTCGCGTGGAATTCGCGCTATCTGGAACTGTTCCGCTTCCCGCAGGACCTGGTTCGCGTCGGCCGGCCGATCGAGGAACTGTTCCGCTTCAACGCACGCCGTGGCCTGCTTGGTCCGGGCCCGGTCGATGAAGCCATCGAGCGCCGCCTGAACCACCTGCGCAGCGGCCGCCCGCACATGCGCGAGAGCGAAAAAGACGATGGCACCGTGCTGGAAATCCGCGGCAACCCGCTGCCCGACGGCGGCTTCGTCACCAGCTATGCCGACATCACCAGCTACAAGAACGCCGCGCGCGAACTGCGCTCGCTGGCCGATGCGCTGGAACACCGCATCGCCGAGCGCACCCATGACCTGGAAGAAGCACGCCGCGAAGCCGAGCAGGCCAACCGCTACAAGACGCGATTCGTCGCCTCGGCCGTGCACGACCTGCTGCAGCCGCTCAACGCGGCGCGCATGTTCGTCTCGGTGCTGCGCGGCAAGCTGGGCGACCCGGCGCAGCAGCAGACTGCGGACCACATCGATGCTGCACTGGCCGCGCAGGATGCGATCCTCAACAGTCTGCTGGATATCGCGCGCCTGGAATCCGGCAGCCTGCCGACCCGAGTGCAGACGTTCCGGCTCGGGCCTTTGCTGCAGACGCTGGCGCGCGAATTCGGCATCGCCGCACAGTCGCGTGGCCTGGTGGTCGACTGGGTCGATACCGATGCGGTAGTGGTCAGCGATGAAGCCCTGCTGCGCCGAATCCTGCAGAACTTCCTGTCCAACGCGCTGCGCTACAGCGAACGCGGCCGCGTGCTGCTCGGCTGCCGTCGCCGTGAAGGCATGCTGTGGATCGAGGTGCACGACCAGGGCCCCGGCATTCCCGACGCATTGCAGGGCGAGATCTTCGAGGAGTTCCGCCGCCTGCACGACGGCCAGCAGCGCGGCGCCGGCCTTGGCCTGGCCATCGTCGATCGCATCGGCCGCCTGCTTGGGCATCCGATCCGGCTGCGCTCGCAGCTGGGCCAGGGCAGCGTGTTCGCGGTGGGCGTGCCGTTCGGCGAAGCCAGCGCGATTCCCGCTACTGCTCCTGTGCCGGTGCTGGTGCAGGAACCGGCGGCGGACAACCCGCTTCGCGGTCGCCGGGTGTGGGTGATCGACGACGATCCGCACGTGTGCGCGGCCAGCCGCGCGCTGCTGGAGCGCTGGGGCTGCGAGGTGGCGCTGGCCGATGGCCCACAGGCGGCGCTGCAGCTGGCAGCAACAGGCGCAGTACCGGAGCTGGTGCTGCTGGATGTGCGCATGGGCGATCACCATGGGCCGGTGCTGTACGAGACATTGGCCGAATTGTGGCAGGCCCGCCCGCCGGTAGTGCTGGTTACTGCCGAGCGCGATGCGGGATTGCGTGAGATGGCCGCCGAACGCGGCTGGGGGATGATGGCCAAGCCGGTGAAGCCGCCGGCGCTGCGGGCACTGATGAGTCAGTTGCTGATCCGCCATCGCGGGTAGTTTCCAGCCAACGGCGCAGCCCCTCGTGGGTGGTGTCTGGGTGGTCGCGGAAAGCAGAAGCCGCGGGTGGGCCGGTCGGGTTGGGTACGCGGGGGACGCCGTGAATCCGTCCATGGAGGCTTGGCAGCCGCTTGCTCGTGTGCGCTGTCCTGCGCACACGGCAAGACCCGGGTTGGGCGTCCTGCCCAACCCGCCCGAGGCATGCCTCGGGCCCATGCGGCTGACACCCCCGCGCACCCAACCCGACCGGCCTCCGACAGATTTCGGTGGCCTGCACCCACGGAGAAGAAAATAAGATCAAAAGCGGGTCGCGCGCTGCGCTTGCTCGTGTAGAGCCGAGCCCATGCTCGGCTTCACGGACCGGCCAGAAAGCAGCCGAGCGTGGGCTCGGCTCTGCAAAAAGCGGCCTGTCAGGCTGCCTTTGCTTTGGATCTTCTTTTCTCTTCCGTGGGTGGATGCGCACGGAACCTGTCCGTGGCCGGGCAGGTGGGCTGCGCAGGGGCGTGAGCCGCATGGATGCGGCGACCGAGCTTACATGGATGTACTTGCAGCGGCCCCTTGTGCAGTCCACCTGCCCGGCCTCACCCATGAACTGCTCTACGTGTCCACCCACGAGGGGCTGCGCCGTTGGCTGGAAACTACAGCCCGATGCCGGCGTCGCCCTCGGGCTCCAGCGCCTTCACCAGCACCGCCGCCTGTGTGCGGCTGTGGCACTCGAGCTTCTTCAGGATGGCGGTGACGTGCACCTTCACCGTGTTCTCGGCCAGCCCCAGGGTGTAGGCGATCTGCTTGTTGAGCAGGCCATCGGCCAGGCAGAGCAGCACGCGGAACTGCTGCGGGGTCAGCTGGGCCAGGCGGCTGGCCAGTAGTGCATCGGCCTCGGAACGCTCGGCGGCCATCGCCGGGAACCACAGGCCGCCATCGAGTACTGCCTGCACGGCCTCGCCGATGGTCTCGGCCGGCGCGGACTTCGGGATGAAACCGGCGGCGCCGAACTGCTGGGCACGGCGGATCACCCGCGGATGGTCGTTGGAGGAAAGGATCACCACCGGGATGTCCGGATGCGAGCCGCGCACGTGCAGCAGCGCGGAAAAACCGTGCGCGCCGGGCATGGTCAGGTCGAGCAGCACCAGGTCCACGTCCGGCTGTGCGTCGAGCGCCTCGGCCAGCGCATCGGCACTGGCCACCTCGCGCACCTGCGCCAGCGGCAGGCTCTGCCGCAAGGACTGCACCACCGCCGAACGCAGCAGCGGGTGGTCGTCGGCGATCAGGATGGTGTATTCGCTCATGCCGCCATTGTACGGGCAGGCCGGAGCCTCAGCGCCCCGCCGGCTCGACGCTGCTGCGCCAGGCATCGAGGAACTGGCGGCGCTTGAGCGCATCCAGGTACACCAGCAGGCCCGGGCCGAGCTGGATCGGACGCCGGCTGCGGCCGGGCGCATCGTCGCCACGTGCGTTGCCGGTCACGATCGGCATCAGCCGCGCCTCGCGCGACAGCACCTGCTGGCCACGGGGCGACAGCAGGTAGTCGAGGAAGCGCCGCGCTTCTTCCGGGTGTGGGCCGGTACGCGGAATCACCGCGGTGCGCAGCACCACCAGCGTGTAGTCCTCAGGCTCGACGATGGCCAGTGGCGCGCCGGCATCGACCCGTGCCTGCGCGTAGGAACCAAGCACGTTGTAGACCAGCGACAGCTCGCCGCTGGCCACCTTGTCCAGCAGCACGCCGGTGCGCTCTTCGCGCACCACGTCGTTGTCGCCGAGCGCCCCCAGCAGCGCGCCGGCGATGCTGCCGCGCTGCGCATCCTGGGTTGCCAGCAGGTAGCCGACACTGCTGCGCTCGATGTCATAGGTGCCGACCCTGCCGCGCAGCGGTGCACCTTCGGCACGCAGCCGGTCCAGCAGCTGGCGGCGCGTGTGCGGCACCTTTGCCGAAGGCATTGCGCGGGTGTTGTAGACCATCACCACCGGCTCGTAGCTGATGCCGAAGGCCTCGTTGCGCCACTGCGCCCAGGCTGGCAGCGCAGCGGTCAGCGCCGAGCGATGTGGCAGCGCGTGGCCATCGTTGACCAGCTTGGTCTGCAGGTCCATGCCGCTGGAGATCAGCAGGTCCGGCGATGCCGGTCCACCGCGGTCGTGCAGGTAACGCGCGTACAGGTCCTGGGTGATGATGTCCTCGTACACCACCTCGGTGCCCGGGTGCAGCCGCTGGTAATCGGCAATCACCACCGCGAACACTTCGATGTCGGTAGTGCCGTGAATGCGCAGCTGCGCGGTGGCCGCCCCCTGTGCGGGAAAACGACGCACATCGCCGGGCGCGGCCAGCACCGGCAGGGCCAGCAGCAGGGCAACGGCCGTGGCAAACAGGCGGATCATGGACTGCTCCGTGGCAGGCGGATGGTGGCGATCAGCCCGCCCTGCGGGCGGTTGCTGAGGTCGATGCGGCCGCCGTGGCTGTCGACCACCCGCTTGACGATGGCCAGGCCCAGCCCGGCACCGCCGGATGGCGCGCCTTCGCCACGCGCGAAGCGCTCGAATACGCGTTCGGCATCGGCAGCCGCGATGCCTGCGCCATGGTCGGCGATGGTCAGCACGGCCTGCCCGCTTTCCACGGTCAGCGCGATCTGCAACGGGCCGTCGCCGCCGTACTTCAACGCGTTGTCGACCAGGTTCTTGATTGCCTCGCGCAGCAGCAGCGCGTCGCCATGCACCTGCACCGGCTCGGCAGTCATCGCCAGTTGCACGCGCGGTGCAGGGCTTGCCTGCGGCAGTGCTTCATGCAACGCCTGGTGCACGGTCTCGGCCAGATCCACCGCCGCAAAGCGTTGCAGGTGCGAACGATGGATCACGCTGGCATCGCTGAGCAGCTGGTTGAGCAGCCGGCTCATATGCGTGGCGTTGCGCTCGATCGCCTGCAGGCTGCGTCGCATGTCCTCCGGATCGTCATCATCCAGCGCCAACTGCGCCTGAGCTCGCAATGCCGCCAGTGGCGTGCGCATCTGGTGTGCGGCCTCGGCCATGAACGCGCGCAGTGTCTCGTTGCTGCTGGACAGGCGTTCCATGAAGCGGTTCAACGCGGCCACCATCTGGTCCATCTCGCGCGGCACGCGGGCATCGAGCGGCTTCAGGTCGGACGGCTCGCGGCGCGACAGCTCGCGCTCCACCCGCACCAGCGGCCGGAACGCACGATGCACGCCGAACGCCACCAGCGCCAGCAGCAGCCCGGACAACACACCGATCGCCAGCAATGCACGATTGACCATGTCCTGCGCAACGGCTTCGCGCGCGCGCCGGGTCTGGCCCACCTGCACCTGCACCTCGCCCTGCGCGGAGGCCGCGGCGAAACTGCGGCCGACCACCACGAAGCGCACGGTTTCGCCGCTGTAGGGGGCGTCGAACAGCTGCGGCTGGGTACCGGGCCTGCGCGGCGGTGTCGGCAGATCACCGTAGCCGGTGATCAGCGTGCCGCGGCTGTCGGCCACCCGGTAGAACACGCGGTCCTCCGGCGCCATCGCCAGCAGGTCCAGCGCCGCATAGGGCAGATCGACCTGCCACTGGCCGTCGACCAGGGCCACCGAATCGGCGATGGACAGCGCCGAGGACACCAGCAGGTGATCGTAGGATCGGTTGGCGGCGCGCTGGCCGTAATCGCGTGCGGCGAACAGCAGGGCCACCGCGAACACCGCCAGCAGCACGCCGAGGTAGAGCAGCAGCGTGCGCCGCAGCGAACCCGGCGCCGCAGTCGCAGCACGCGTGTCAGCCATCGGCGTCGGCATGGGTATCGCTGGCTTCCAGCAGGTAACCGACGCCACGCACCGTGGTGATGCGCAGCGGCGCGCCCGCCAGCTTCTTTCTCAGGCGACCAACGTACAACTCGATGGCATTCGGGCCCGCTTCGTCATCGAAACCAAACAGGCCGTTGCCGATCTCGTCCTTGCCGACCACCTGGCCAAGACGGCCGACCAGGATCTCCAGCAGGCGGTACTCGCGATTGGGCAGTTCGATCGGCTCCCCGTCGAGGCTGACCCGGTGCGCCGCGTTGTCGAACTGGAAGCCGCCAATCTGCACCACTTCGCTGGCCTGGCCGCGCGCACGCCGCAGCAGCACGCGGCAGCGCGCTTCGAACTCGCGGAAATCAAACGGCTTGCCCAGGTAGTCGTCGGCCCCCACATCCAGCGCCTGCACGCGATCTTCGATGCCGTCACGCGCGGTCAGCATCAGCACCGGCGTGCTGTCACCGCGCTCGCGCATGCCGGCCAGCACGCGCAGGCCATCGAGCTTGGGCAGGCCGATGTCCAGCACCACCAGGTCGAAGCTCTGGTAGCGCAGCACGCTGGCAGCGGCCAGGCCATCGGCCTGCCAGTCCACGGCGTGCCCGCTGCGGCGCATCCGGCGGATGATCGCATCGGCCAGATCCGGATTGTCTTCGACCAGCAGCAGGCGCATGGGCACACGGGTGGGAGGGGAACCGAATGCTACCGCATGCCGCCGCTGGGCTCGCCGGGCGCGGCACGGCGAGCCCAGCGGCCTGTGCTTTTCGCTGCACCGCACAATCCGTTGACAGGACGATGACAGCTTGCCCGACCCAGACTGCGGCCGCGCACCGTCCGGTGCCCACGATTGCCGCGCGCCTGGCGCGCACCTGGGAGGGTTTGTGGAATTCACGTTTGCCTGGCGGCGTCCTGCCGCCATGATGGCGCTGGCTGTCCTGTCGGTGCCGGCCTTCGCCGCCGAAGACGACCTTCCGGTCACCGCCACCCTGGGGGGCCGCCTGCACCTGGACTTCGCCACCTTCGACAACGACAACCGCGGAACGCCGAACAAGGATGACACCGAGATCCGCCGTGCATGGGTCGATGTGTCCGGCAAGTTCTTCGTGGTCGACTACAAGCTGGAAGCCGACTTCTCCGGCGACCGCGTCGAGGCCAAGGATGTCTACCTGGCCCGCAGCTTCGGCAAGGCGGGCAAGCTGACCGTGGGCCAGTTCAAGCAGTATTTCTCGCTGGATGACCGTACCAGCTCCAACTACGGCAGCTTCCTGGAGCGCGGCAACGCCGGCACCACGCTGGCGCCGCTGTACCGCCTGGGTGCGTCCTGGCAGGCCAACCCGGGCGACTTCACCTGGGCGGCCAGCCTCTACAGCCTGGAGAGCATCGACGCCTGGCAGGTGAAGGGTCGCGCGGCGGGTGGTCGCATCACCTGGGCGCCCTCGCCCAGCGACGGCGACGTGCTGCACCTGGGCCTGTCGCTGGCCCGCGAGGCGTACGACAACCCCGGCGCCAATGGCGTGCCCGGCCTGCGCATCCGTCCGCGCCCGGCCGGCCACCTGTCCGACGAGAGCCGCCTGACCCTGGTCGACTTCTCCGCCGGCCGCGATACCGACGTCAACAAGTGGTCGCTGGAATACGCGCAGGTGCGCGGCCCGCTGTCGTGGCAGGGCGAGTTCAGTGGCGCCACCTTCGATGACGGCGCCCAGCGCGGCGACGTGATGGCCGCCTACGGCATGCTCAGCTGGTTCGTCACCGGCGAAAGCCGCGCCTATGACCGCAAGACCGGACGCTTCGCGCGGGTGAAGGACATCCGCCACAAGGCCGGTGCATTCGAAGTGGCGCTGCGCTACGACCAGATGTGGGGCGCGCAGCACCTTGATGGCGCGCCGGACCTGCGCCGCGGCAGCACCGAAGCCTGGACGCTGGGCGGCAACTGGTACCTGCGCGACAACCTGCGCTTCATGCTCAACGTGATCGAAAGCCGCAACCGCGACCGCCTGGCCGGGGTCACGGTGGACCGCACCCGCGCGGTCACCGGCCGCCTGCAGTACGACTTCTAGGCCTGACATTCCGGGCGCGCGGCGCCCGGCCCCTTCCACTCCCCACGTCCTGTTTTCGCAAGGAGTCCGCAGATGATGCTGAGCATCCTCGGCTTTGGCATGGTCATTACGTTCATGTACTTGATCATGAGCAAGCGCCTGTCGCCGCTCGTCGCCCTGATCACCATTCCCATCCTGTTCGCGCTGATCGGTGGCTTCGGTGCCGGCATCGACGAGATGATGCTGGAGGGCATCAAGAAGATCGCGCCGACCGGCGTGATGCTGATGTTCGCCATCCTCTACTTCGGGGTGATGATCGATGCCGGCCTGTTCGATCCGCTGGTGCGGGTGATTCTGCGCTTCGTCAAGGGCGATCCGATGAAGATCGTGCTTGGCACCGCCGTGCTGGCGATGCTGATCTCGCTCGATGGCGACGGTTCGACCACCTACATGATCACCGTCTCGGCGATGCTGCCGCTGTACCAGCGGCTGGGCATGAACGCGCTGAACATGACCTGCGTGACCATCCTCGCCGGCGGCGTGATGAACCTGACCCCGTGGGGCGGCCCGACCGCACGCGCGGCCACTGCGCTGCACGTGGACCCGGCCGATGTGTTCGTGCCGCTGATCCCGTCGATGGTGATCGCCTGTGCCGGCGTGCTGCTGCTGGCCTGGTACCTGGGCCTGAAGGAACGCCGTCGCCTCGGCGTGGTGACCCTGCCCAAGGGCGGCAGCTGGATGGACAACAGCGTGTCCGATGACAGCAATCCGCTGCCGACCGTGGAAGACGCCGAGGACATCAAGCGCCCGAAGCTGCTGTGGGTCAACCTGGCCCTGACCGTGGCGCTGATGACCGCGCTGATCATCGGCGTGCTGCCGATGCCGGTGCTGTTCATGGTCGGCTTCGCCATCGCCCTGGTGATCAACTACCCGAACCTGGCCGAGCAGCGCCGCCGCGTGGTCAACCACGCCGGCAACGTGCTGTCGGTGGTGTCGCTGATCTTCGCCGCAGGCATCTTCACCGGCATCCTCAACAACACCGGCATGGTCGAAGCGATGTCGCACAGCTTCCTGGCGGTCATTCCGGAGTCGTGGGGCCCGTACCTGGCGGTGATCACCGCGGTGGCGTCGATGCCGTTCACCTTCTTCATGTCCAACGACGCGTTCTACTTCGGCGTGCTGCCGATCCTGTCCGAGGCCGCCGGCAACTACGGCATCACTCCGGTGGAAATGGCGCGCGCCTCGCTGGCTGGCCAGCCGGTGCACCTGCTCAGCCCGCTGGTGCCGTCCACCTACCTGCTGGTGGGCCTGGCCAAGGTCGAATTCGCCGACCACCAGAAGTTCACCCTGAAGTGGGCCATCGCCATCTCGATGCTGCTGATGATCGGCAGCCTGCTGTTCGGCCTGTATCCCCTCGCCGCCTGACCCTTTGCCAAGGAGCCTTCTGCAATGACGCTTCGAATCGCTTACGTCACCAGTGGAATGGGCAGTGTCGGCACTGCCATCTGCCAGAGCCTGGCCCGCAGCGGCCACACCGTGGTTGCCGGCTGCGCGCCGAACTCGCCGCGCAAGGCCAACTGGCTGCGCGAGCAGCGCGAACAGGGCTTCGACTTCATCGCCTCCGAAGGCAACGCGACCGACTGGGCCTCGACCAGCGCCGCGTTCGCCAAGGTCCGCGCCGAAGTGGGTGAGGTCGATGTACTGGTCAACAACTCCGGCGGCAGCCGCGACCTGCTGTTCCGGCAGATGACGGTGGAGGACTGGAACGCGGTGATCGCCTCCAACCTCAATGCGCTGTTCAACCTGACCAAGCAGGTGGTCGACGGCATGGCCACGCGGGGCTGGGGCCGCATCATCAACATCGGCTCGGTCAGCGCCCACAAGGGCCAGATCGGCCAGGTGAACTACGCCACCGCCAAGGCCGCGATGCATGGCTTCAGCCGTGCGCTGGCCGCCGAAGTGGCTTCGCGCGGCGTCACCGTCAACACGCTTTCGCCGGGCTACATCGCCAGCCAGGCGATCAGCAGCTTCCCGCCGGATGTACTGGACCGGCTGGCGGCCTCGGTGCCGGTGCGCCGCCTGGGTCGCCCCGAGGAAGTGGCCGGCCTGTGCGCCTGGCTGGCCTCGGATGAAGCCTCGTACGTGACCGGCGCCGACTATCCGGTCAACGGTGGCCTGTACATGGGGTAAGCCAGTCTCCACGCTGCGCGTGGACCGCCTCCCCCACGGAGTGCGCGGGGCCGGTGAACCTTTGCTTGCGAAGGGAATCCGGCCCCTTTTTCATCCGGCTGCGGGACCTGCGCGGGTGCCCTGCACCATTCGTTGGTTTTCCGTAAAGAAGGTTTCATGTTCCGTTCGCATAGTGGCCCTGCACCGCGCACGCGTGCCGGTGATCACCCCCCATGCAACGGACCACCATGCAGACCCGACACCTGACGATCGCCGTAGCGATCGTGCTCTCCGCCGCTGCCAGCGCCCATGCCGCCACCACCACCGCCGATACCGGCGCCAGCACCGATGCCGCGCTGAGCGCGCAGACGCTGGATACCGTCTCCGTGATCGGTCAGGGCGAGACCCGCCAGGTGCAGCGCATCACTGCCGTGGACAAGCAGGTGCTGCCGCCGGGCACCAGTGGCCAGAAGATCCTCGATCGCCTTCCGGGCGTGTCGGTGCAGTCCAACGATGCCTTTGGCGCCAACGAGGAATCGCAGACCATCAGCCTGCGTGGCTTCGACAAGAGCCGCCTGGGCTACACGCTGGACGGCATCCCGCTGGGCGACAACAGCTACGGCAATTACAACGGCCTGAGCATCGCCCGCGCGATCATCGCCGAGAACCTGGCCGGCGCCGAACTGTCGCAGGGCATTGGTTCGCTGGGCGTGGCCTCGACCAGCAACCTGGGCGGCACCATCCAGTATTTCTCGATGGATCCGTCCACCGAATTCGGTGGCCGCGCCAGCGTCACCGTCGGCGACAACAACCAGCGCCGCGGCTACCTGCGCGTGGACACCGGCGACCTCAACGGCTTCTCGGCCTATGTGTCCGGCGTGCACCAGGACCAGGACATGTGGGCCGCGCCGTACCAGAACCAGACCACCCGCCAGTTCAATGCCAAGGCAGTGTGGAACGTTGGCGACCACCGTTTCGGTGCGTTCGTGGCGACCTCGCGCGCCAGCCAGGCCAACTATGCCTACCTGTCCAAGGACATGCTGGCACGCGGACTGGGGTATGACTGGAACATCTACGCGCCGGACTGGGATCGCGCCGTCGCCGCCGCGTACTGCGCGCCTGGCACCTACAACAAGGCGCGCTGCAAGTTCAGCGGCGGCGTCAACAGCATCGACGATGCGTACTATCAGAGCCGTGCGCTGCGCGACGACAACCTGTACTCGGTCGATGCCGACCTGCGCCTGGGCGAGCAGGGCCGCCTGAAGCTGCTGGCCTACCACCACGACAACCGTGGCCAGGGCCACTGGTGGGCACCGGGCCAGCCGTCCTACCCGGGTACCGACAGGATGCTGCCGATCTCGATCCGCAGCACCAACTACACGATCAACCGCGATGGCCTGACCGCCGCGCTGTCGTGGACGGTGGGCATCCACGAGCTGGAAGCCGGCCTGTGGTACGAGCAGAACGACCATAACGTGTCGCGCAACTTCTACTACATCAGCGGCCCGTTCCTGGACGACCTGTACCTGAAGAACCCCGACCGCTTGCTGTTCAACCAGGACTTCGACATCCGCACGCGCCAGTTCTACGTGCAGGACCGCATGCGCTTCCTGGACCAGCGCCTGACCGTAGACGTGGGCATCAAGAGTCCCAACACCCGCATGCGCGCCACCGCGCAGCCCGGCGTTGAAACCCGCATTGCGTCGGGCACACTGACCGCCAAGGAATCGGTGCTGCCGCAGGTAGGCCTGGGCTTCAAGCTCAACGCCAACAACGAGCTGTTCGCCTCCTACGCCGAGAACATCGCCGCCTTCGTCGGCGGTGGCAGCGGCGGCCCGCTGCAGGTGTCGCCGGAATCGTTCGCGGCCAGCGCCGGGCTGGAGCCGGAGAAGTCCAAGAGCCTGGAAGCCGGCTTCCGCACTTTCGGTGAGAAGTACCAGGCCTCGATCGCTGCATACAACGTCAAGTTCGACAACCGCCTGCTGTCGCTGAACCCGTGTTCGAGCATCGAAGTCGGCACGCGCCCGGAGTGCGTGACGCGCTTCATCAACGTCGGTTCGGTGAAGAGCCATGGCGCGGAACTGACTTTCATCCTCAAGCCGATTGATGGCCTGCAGTGGTACAACGCGCTGTCCTGGAACAAGACCACCTACGAGGATGACTACACCTCGGGCGGTGCGATCGTTCCGGTGGCCGGCAAGATCACGGTGGATACGCCGCAGCGAATGGCCTCCAGCGAGATCAGCTGGAACCGCGACGGCTTCTTCGCCAGCCTGCGTGCGAAGTACACCGGCAAGCGCTACTACACCTACACCAACGACCAGTCGGTGCCGGGCGTGACCACCTTCGACGCCGGTGCGGGCTACGATTTCGGCCCGGGCCTGGGCCTGCGCAACGTGCGGGTGTCGTTGAACGCGACCAACCTGACCAACAAGCGCTACGCCGGCCAGCTGAGTTCGTTCGCACCGACTGATCCGAAGGGCACGCGCTATGCGATCCATGCGAGTGCGCCGCGGCAGCTGTTCATGACGGTGGCGGCGGAGTTCTAGGTCAGAAGCGGGCGCTGCGGCGCATTGACTGTTCCTGCATGGCGCAGGTAGGCAGGCCCATGCAGGACACGCCGTAAACCCGTCCTTGGGGGCTCGATGGCGCCATCCATGGCGCCAACGGTCCTGCATGGGCCTGCCTACCCGCGCTCGACAATTCCCAGCGCCGGCGCGGAGGCAATGGAAAGCTAGAGCAAAAGCAAAGAGCCGGGCATTGCCCGGCGCTTTGCTTTTCAAGCTTTTCAAACGCAATCCCCCTGGTGGACCTGCTGCCGCGCCCGCAGGAAATTGTCTGGAGGAGGCGGGGCACCCTGGTCAGGACCGTTGGCGCCATGGGCCCGAGGCATGCCTCGGGCGGGTTGGGCAGGACGCGCAACCCCGGTCTTGCCGTGTGCGCAGGACAGCGCACACGAGCAAGGCGCCATCGAGCACCATGGAGGGGCTTTTGCGTGTCCTGACCAGGGTGCCCCGCCTCCTCCCAGCCGATAGCAGGCAGGCGCAGGAGGATCCGCCAACGCATTTCATTCCGGCGCCAGCTGGTCCATCCGTATCCGGTTGGCGAACAGCGAGAACGCCAGCATGCCGGCCAGGCCGTTCGCCCGGCTCACCCAATGCGGCAGCCAGCGCGGCGGCTTCAGCACCCCCGCCTCGAACAGCGGCGCGAACGCGATCGCATCGGCCAGGCTCATCTTGCCGGCGAACAACCAGCGGCAGACCTGCAGGCGGTCCTCGGCCAGCATGTGCCGGAAGAAGGTATGCACCGATACCAGGCCGCGCAGGTACACCGTGTCCTTGGTGAACGCCAGACCGCCGCTCGGCGGCACGCCACGGAACACGCGCTGGGCCGAGGCGAAACTCTCTTCCGTGTTCTGCCCGGCATCGCAGAAATAGCGGAACACTTCGATGAAATCAGCGCCTTCGCGTGCCATCGCAATCGCTTCGGTACGCAGGCTGATGCGTTTCAGGCGCTCGATGTCGATGCTGCCGGTGATCTGCTCGGCGAAGGTCGCCAACCCTTCCTGGGTCGCCGTTACCCGTGGCGAGGACAACGCCAGGCTCGGCAGTACCGGCTGGCCGCGGCCATTCAATGCGGTCAGCGAATGCACCAGCGCTTCGTGGTGGAACAACTGCGCGCGGTCGTAGGCGCTGAAGCGCGCGCTGGTGCGCAGGCGGATGCGGGTCGGGCCGGCGGCGGCCTTGGACACCAGCTCCGGATCCAGCTGCACCTGGATGATGCGCGATTCGAAGAACGCATCCAGATCATTCTGCAGCTGCAGCTGCAGGGCGATGGCCGAGACCGGCACCTGCTCTTCCGGCGCCAGCAGTTCGTGGTCCAGTTCGGCCGCAATCTGTATGAAGTGGCGCGCCGCGTCGCGCGTGCTCGGGCCATTGCCCGGCAGCGGCTGCTCGGGGGCGCCGAACAGCTGCACCGAACAGGTATCAACGGCGGCGGTGCCCAGTCCTTCCAGCAGCTGCGCGGCCAGGTCCCAGCTCTGCGCTGACTGCCGCACGTAGTGGCCCAGCGGATGAGTGTCCTCGCAGTCGGCGGCGATCGCGGCCAGCGCGCGACGTTCTTCGCTGAAGTCCAGCCGTGGGTAATCCACCTTCGGCAGCACCGGCTGGCCGCGCGCCACGCTGTCCAGGAACGGTGCCTGCAGCGTGGCCGGCCAGCTGGTCAGGCCCAGCAGGCGGATGCCTCCCACGGCCTCGACCAGGCGCGCATCGAGCGCTGCATGGTGGGCCACATCACGGTCCAGCGTCGCAGTCGGTTCCATGCGCGGACTATAACGCCCTGCCGTGCCCGGCGCGGTGCGCCGCCGCCCGAGCATTGGCTCGGGCGCTACATGAAATGACTCCACCGCGGACCAGCTGTAGAGCCGAGCCCATGCTCGGCTGCCTTGTTACCGCCTACGCGGCTTGCCTGCCGGGCGGAACTGCTGGCCCTTGCCTTTCTTGCCGCCGCGCTCCTGCGCGGTCTCGGCCTGGCGTACCGCCAGCTTGGCGGCAGCGGCAGCCACTTCTTCCTTCAGCTTGAAGTAGTTCAGCAGCCGGCTCTCTTCGATCTCGCCCGCCTCGATCGCCGCACGCACCGCACAACCTGGTTCCTGCTGGTGCTTGCAGTCGTTGAAACGGCACTGTGCGGCCAGCGCCTCGATGTCGGCGAAGCCACCTTCGGACAGCGTCTCTTCGCCGGTCGGCTTCAGCTCGCGCATGCCCGGGGTGTCGATCAGGCAGGCGCCCGTCGGCAACGGCATCAGCGCGCGGTGGGTGGTGGTATGGCGGCCACGCGAATCGTTGGCGCGCACCGCGTTGGTCTTCATCCGCTGCTCGCCAAGCAGGGTGTTGGTCAACGTGGATTTGCCGGCACCGGAGGAACCGACCAGCACCACCGTGCGGCCCGGGCCCAGCCACGGTTGCAGCACCGCCACACTGTCGGCATCCAGGCCGTTGATCGCATGCAGCGCGATGCCCTGCATCTCCAGCTCTTCCAGCACCGCCAGCGCATCCTCGCTGTACTCGGTCTGGTCGGCCTTGGTCAGCACCACCACCGGTTCTGCACCACCACCGCCGACCAGCAGCAGGTAGCGCTCGATGCGGCGCGGATTGAAGTCGGCATCCAGGCCGCAGACGATGAACACCGTGTCGATGTTGGCCGCGATCACCTGCTGGTGGTAGTGCTCGCCGGCGGCGCCACGCTTGATCGCGGTGCGGCGTGGCAGCAGCGCGACAATGCGGATGCCGTCCAGCAGCACCCAGTCGCCCACTGCAGGCCGCTCGTGGCTGGGGAAGCGCGGGCGCTGCCATTCCGGCAGCGATTCGGCCTTGATCGACGCATCCGGGCCATCGGCCACCACGTAGTGGGTGCGGTGCTGTTCGATCACCCGCGCCGGGCGGGCCTGCGGATGTGCGGCCATCGCGGCCTGCCAGTCGGCCTGCTGCGCCGGGCCCGGCCAGGGCCAGCCAATGGTCTGCAGGGCGATGAAATCGGGGGTCTGGGTCATCGCCGCCATTCTACCCGTGCCGATGCCCTGCCAGCCCAGCAATGACGGGCCCGGCGCCCCTGCCATGCATTGCAGCAATTCCGGTAGGATGGAAGCCCCATGCCTTTTGACGGCCCAGCTCCCATGTCCACCAACTCGCCCAAGCCCCTGGCCATCCGCGAGCGCCTTTCCGAAGTGCGCTACGAAATCCGCGGAGAACTGGCGCGGCGAGCCCGGGAGCTGGAGGCGCAGGGCCGCAAGCTGATCAAGCTCAACATCGGCAACCCGGGCAACTTCGGTTTCCGCGCGCCCGAGCACCTGCAGCGCGCGATCGCCGATGACATGGGCCGCACCGATCCATACACCCACCAGCAGGGCCTGCCGGTCGCACGCGAAGCCATCGCGGCGTACTACGCCCGCCGTGGCGCACCGGATGCGCACCCCGACCGTGTGTTCGTCGGCAACGGCGTCAGCGAACTGATCGACCTGTCGCTGCGCGCATTGCTCAACCCGGGCGACGAAGTGCTGGTGCCCTCACCCGACTACCCGCTGTGGTCGGCCTCGACCATCCTCAACGATGGCCGCCCGGTGTACTACCGCTGCGCCGCCGAGAACGGCTTCCAGCCGGACCCGAGCGAGATCGAGACGCTGGTGTCCTCGCGCACCCGCGCCATCGTGCTGATCAACCCGAACAACCCCAGCGGCGCCAGCTACCCGCGCGAACTGCTCGAGCGCGTGGTCGAGATCGCGCGCCGCCACAACCTGCTGCTGCTGGTCGATGAGATCTACGACCAGATCCTGTACGACGATGCGGTATTCCAGCCGGTCGCGCCGCTGGCCGGCGACCACCCGTGCCTGACCTTCAGTGGCCTGAGCAAGGTCCACCGTGCCTGCGGCTGGCGCGTGGGCTGGGCCCACCTCAGCGGCGACGACGCGCGCCTGGGCGACTTCCGCGCCGCGCTGGACCTGCTCGGCGCGCTGCGCCTGTGCGCCAACGTGCCGGGCCAGTACGCCATCGAGGCCGCAGTGAACGGCCCGGACACCATCTCCGAACTGTGCACCCCGGGCGGCCGCCTGTATGAAACCCGCCGCGCGGTGATCGAAGCCTGCGAAGCCAGTGAGCACCTGTCGCTGGTCGCGCCGGCCGGTGCGCTGTACGCGTTCCCGGCCGTGGTCGGTGCCGCTGCCAAGGGCTTCGACGACCACAACTTCGCGCTGGATCTGATGAACAATGAAGGCGTGCTGGTGGTACCGGGTTCCAGCTTCAACGTGCCCTACCGCCATCATTTCCGCGTGACCCTGCTGCCGGAAGCCTCGGTGATGCGCGATGTGTTCGCCCGCATCGACCGCGTGCTGGCCCGCCGTGCCGAGGACGCGACCAAGGTCGTACCGTTGAAGCCGCGCCGTTCGGTGGCCTGAGCCGTGGCGCTGTCCTACCTGGCGCTGGGCGATTCGTACACCATCGGAGAAGCCGTTGCCGTTGAAGGCCGCTGGCCACACCAGCTGGCCGCCGCCCTGCGTGCGCAGGATGTGGCGCTGGCCGACCCGCAGACCATCGCCACCACCGGCTGGACCACCGACGAGCTGGACGCCGGCATCGATGCGGCCGCGCCGCAGGGCCCGTTCGATTTCGTCAGCCTGCTGATCGGCGTCAACAACCAGTACCGCGGCCGGCCGCTGGACGAGTACCGCGTACAGTTCCACGCCCTGCTGCAGCGGGCGATCGGCTTTGCCGGTGGCCGCCCCGGGCGTGTGCTGGTGCTGTCCTTCCCCGACTGGGGCGCGACGCCGTTCGGTATCGGCAGCGGCCGTGACCTGGCCGCGATCGAGATCGAGACCGACGAATTCAATGCGGCCGCTGAAGTGATCTGCACCCAGCAGGGCGTGGCCTTCGTCGACATCACCGACATCAGCCGTGACCACGGTGGCGACCCGGCGATGATCGCCGACGACGGCCTGCACCCTTCAGCACGGATGTACGCGCTGTGGAGCGCGCGCGCGCTGCCGGTCGCCGCCCACCTGCTCGGCGGAACGGACTGACCCGATGGATGGCACGCCACGGAACGGCCCGCCCCTGCCCTGCACACCCTTGAGCGCCGCGCAGGCCCGCGCGATCGCCGAGGCATTCCGCTCCGCACACGCCTGGGCCAGCCGCCGCGACTACTACTACACCCGCAGCAAGCTGGGCAGCGACCCGCTGTATGACGGCGTGCTGCAGCACCTGCCTGGCGACGGGCAACCCGTGCTGGACCTGGGCTGCGGGCTGGGCCTGTTCGCCCACGTGCTGCGCCAGCGCGGTGGCTGCCAGCCCTATCTGGGCGTGGACGTGGATGCCGGCAAGATCGCCCGTGCCCGGCGTGCCGCCACGGGCCTGCCCGCTGTGCGCTTCGACTGCCTGGACGTGCAGGCGCCGCTGCCGGCGCAGGCCGGGCATGTGCTGCTGCTGGATGTGCTGCAGTACCTGGACGCGGGCCCACAGCAGGCACTGCTGCGTGAGGCCAGTATGCGGGTCGCTCCCGGCGGCCGCCTGCTGCTGCGCACGCCACTGGCCACCGGCGATGGCCGCGACCGCACCACGCGGGTGGCGGACCGGCTGGCCTGGCTGGTCGGCTGGATGGGCACGCGGCCGCGCCACTACCCCGACCCGCAGGTGCTGCAGGCGACACTGGCCGAGGCCGGATTGAAAGTGACGGCGCCGCGCCCCCTGCACGGGCGCACGCCGTTCAACAGCTGGTTGCTGGTGGCCGAACGCCCCGCGTTGTAGCGCCGAGTGCAGCATGTGCCGGCGCTACGCTACAGGATGATCGCCAACCCTTGTAGCGCCGAGCCCATGCTCGGCTGCTCCACACCACCAGGGCCCGGCGTTACGGAACCGGCAGCCGCGCCTTCAGCCCCCGCTCGTCCAGCGCCTGGAGCACGCGTTCGATGATCGCCAGGTTGTGGCCGTGGGCGGCCCCCTCATGCAGCAGCACGATGGCGCCCGGGCGCAGGTCCGGCAGCAGCCGCGACAGCACGCCCTCCGGCGTGCAGCCGACACCGTCGTAGCCACGGGCGCTCCAGCCCACGCGCACCAGTCCCAGCGCCTTCAGCACCGGCGCCACGAACGGATTGGTCATGCCCACCACCGAACGGTACCAGCGCACCGGGCGGCCGCTTACCGCCTGCAGCGCATGCTGGCAGCCCTCGATCTCGGCACGCATCGCTGCCGGGCCCAGCCGCCAGAAGCGCGCCTGCGGATGGCTGTGGCTGTGGTTGCCCAGGTCGTGGCCGCGGCGCAGGATCTCCTGCACCAGCTCCGGCTGTGCCAGCGCACGCTCGCCCACCAGGAAGAAGGTGGCGCGGGCCTGGTAGCGGTCCAGCAGGTCGAGCACCGCACGGGTCTCCGGGCCGGGACCGTCATCGATGGTCAACCAGACGCTGTTTCCGGCCTCTCCCATCCGGCTCAGCACCGGCGCGTAGAAGCGGCTGTTGGGCAGGAATACCGGCACCAGGAACAGTGCGTGGCTGGCCACCATCACGGGCAGCCCCCAGTGCCAGCCGGCCAGGGCCCAGACCAGGATCACGGCCAGCTGCGACGCCACCAGCCAGGGCAGCCAGCGCCAGGGCCGGGTCGGGATGCGATGCAATGTTCCTGCGTTGCTCATCCCCCATGATGCCATGAGGGGTAGAATTGATGATTCGAATTCCCGGAACCCCGACGTCCATGTCCCTCGATCCTGCCCTGCGTTCGCGCATCGAATCCATCCTCAACGCCAACCGCGTCGTGCTGTTCATGAAGGGCCAGCCGTCGATGCCGCAGTGTGGTTTCTCGGCCAAGGCCGTGGGCGCCCTGCAGGACCTCGGCGTCGAGTTCGCCCACGTCAACGTGCTGGCCGACCAGGAAATCCGTGAAGGCATCAAGGCCTATGGCGACTGGCCGACCATTCCGCAGCTGTACATCGACGGCGAACTGGTCGGCGGCAGCGACATCGTGCTGCAGATGGCTGCCAGCGGCGAGCTGAGCAGCGTGCTGGGCCTGGCCGCGCCGGACCGTACCCCGCCGAGCATCACCGTCACCCCGGCGGCCGTGGAAATGCTCAAGGGCGCGCTGGCCGATGCCCCGGGCGCTGCTCTGCAGCTGTCCATCGACGCCGGTTTCCAGCCGAACTTCCAGCTGGCCCCGCACGACGAAGGCGCCATCGCCGCCGAGTCCAACGGCCTGCGCGTGCAGTTCGACCTGGCCAGCGCCCGTCGCGCCAACGGCATCACCATCGACTGGGTGGACGACATCCGCGGCAAGGGCCTGGCCATCGACAACCCGAATGCGCCCAAGCCGGTGCAGGAAATCAGCGTGCGCGATGCCGACGACCTGGTGCGTGCCGGCAACATCACCCTGGTGGACGTGCGCCCGGCCGACGAGCGTGAAATCGCCGCCGTGGGCGTGCCGTTCAAGACCTTCGACGGCAACGGCCGCGCCGCGCTGGAAGCCCTGCCCAAGGACACCGCGCTGGCCTTCATGTGCCACCACGGTGGCCGCAGCGCGCAGGCCGCCGAGCAGTTCCGCGCCTTGGGCTTCACCAAGGTGTTCAACGTCACCGGCGGCATCAACGCCTGGTCGGAAGACGTCGACAACGGCGTGCCGAAGTACTGATTGAAGGCCCGGGGTCAGAGCCCTTTCCTGCGGAAAGGCGATCTGACCCCTAAAAAGGGGACGGAGGGAATTAAGTCGTTTGTGGCAAAAACGACTTAATTCCCTCCGTCCCCTTTTTCTTAGCCGGCGAAACCGCCTTCGGCCAGGTAGTCCAGTTCTTCCGGTGAGGGAATGCGACCCAGCACGGCGTTGCGGTGGGGGAAGCGACCGAAGCGGCGGATGATGTCGCGGTGCAGCTCGGCGTACTGCAGGTATTCCTTGTCGCCCAGCACGTCGAACATCGCCACCGAGCGGTCCTGGTCCAGCGGATCCTCGGAGTGCTCGAACGGCAGGTAGATGAAGGCGCGCAGCTTGGGCACCAGCTGCAGGTCCAGGCCTTCCTCGATGGCGCGCATGGCGTAGTGCCGGGCCAGGCCATCGGTGGCGTAGGAATGGGCGCTACCGCGGAAGCAGTTGCGCGGGAACTGGTCCAGCAGCAGCATCAGCGCCAGTGCGCCCTCGGCACTGCCCAGCCAGTGTTCGCGCGCGCGCGAGGCGGCTGCGAAATGCTCATCCAGGAACAACTGGCGGAACTGCGCGTCGAACGCATCATCGCGGGCGAACCACTTCGCAGGGCCCGCCTCTTTCCAGAATTCCACCACGTGCGCGGCAACGTCCATCACCTACTCCCCAGGGCCGGCGCGCCGCGCCAGGCCATCATCATCATTCGTCGAAGCGCAGGTGGCGGACCGACTTGCCGTTGCGCCGGATAAGCTTAAGCGCCTCGATACCGATCTGGATATGGTTTTCCACGAACTGGGAGCTGACCTTGGCATCGGAGGCCTCGGTCTTGACCCCATCGGGGATCATCGGCTGGTCCGACACCAACAGCAGTGCGCCGCTGGGAATGTGGTTGGCGAAGCCAGCGGCGAACACGGTGGCGGTTTCCATGTCGATGGCCATGCAGCGCATCGCCCGCAGCCGCTCCTTGAACGCCTCGTCGTGCTCCCAGACCCGGCGGTTGGTGGTGTAGACGGTACCGGTCCAGTAGTCGTGGCCGAGATCACGGATCATGGTCGAGACCGCACGCTGCAGCGCGAACGCCGGCAAGGCCGGCACTTCCGGCGGCAGGTAGTCGCCCGAAGTGCCCTCACCGCGGATCGCTGCGATCGGCAGCACCAGGTCACCCAGCTGGTTCTTGCGCTTCAGGCCACCGCACTTGCCCAGGAACAGCACCGCCTTGGGCATCACCGCCGACAGCAGGTCCATGATGATCGCGGCATTGGGGCTGCCCATGCCGAAGTTGATCATGGTGATGCCATCGATGGTGGCGCTGGCCATCGGCCTGTCCAGGCCGATGACCGGGGCGCCGGTCAGCGCGGAGAAGGTGTGCAGGTAGCCGCCGAAATTGGTCAGCAGGATATGCTGGCCGAACTGGTCCAGCGGAACGCCGGTATAACGCGGCAGCCAGTTGTCGACGATTTCCTGTTTGCTCTTCATGCCCGGTCCGGTTCTGCAGGGGCGCCATTGTAGGCAACGCTGCGCCTGCCCTGCCACACAAAGAGAAGGGGCGGCCCAACGGCCGCCCCTCCTGGTTTCCCTGCGGGAGCCCGTGGCTTAGAAACGCACCGACCAGCGCAGGTTGGCACCGTGGTCGCGGCTTTCGTCGCCGAACTGGCCGCTGTAGCCCAGTTCCAGCTGCTGCTTGGCGGTCAGCCAGGCCGAGAGGCCCAGTTCGGCCACCACCGCGCTGTCGGCGATGGGTGCACCGTTGACCACGAAGCTGTCACCGCCGGTGGCAAAGCCCAGGCGGGCCGACGGGTTGCGGTCGCCGCTGGCGTGGCGGTACGCCACCGCGCCGCGCACGTGCAACCAGCTGTCCTGCTGGAACGAGGCCTTCAGGCCCTTGTCGAAGCGCACGCCGGCCGTGGCCAGGGTGGTGCGCACGTCGTCCACCGAACCCTGCAGGGCCGCAGCACCGCCACGCTCGTTCACGTGCTTGGTGTCCACTTCCACGCGGGCCACCTGCACGTACGGCTCCAGGCCAGCCTCGCGGCCACCGAAGCGGTAGGCCGCTTCGATGAAGGCCTGGCGGGTACGCGCGTCGTAGCGGGCGCTCAGGGTGTCGCTGTAACCGGCGAACGCCAGCTCACGGGTACTGTCCACATCGTGTTCGCTCCATGCCAGGCCGCCACGCAGGCCGAAACCGCCCCAGTTGTGGCTGGCGTAGGCGCCGAAGTGGGTGTTGTCCACCTTCGACCTCGCACGGCGGCCTTCGCCCTGCTTCACGTCGGTGCGGCCGGTACCGGCCAGCACGCCCACCTGCCAGCCGCCGAACTCGCGGTCGGCACCGACCAGCAGGCCGTTGCTGTTGGCTTCGGTGCGGGCGGTGTTGGTGTTGCCGTCCAGCGTGGTGCTGCCGGCCAGGGCCTGCACCCACACACCGCTGGCGTCGCCGCCTTCGGCACCCGGTGCAGCGGCACCGGCACGGCGGGCCAGCGCGGCATCACGCACGTAGCGGCTGCCTTCCAGCAGGGCCGCGCTGGTGGCGGCATGCAGTTCGCCGCTGAGGCTGTCCAGTGCGCTGCCCACCTGTTCCGGGAACAGCATGGTCAGCGGACGCGGCAGGCCCTGGTTGACCGCCAGACCGTCGACGACGGTGGCCACGGCCAACTGGTTGGCGGTGGTGGCCGCGGTAGCCAGCGCGTTGCCGCGGGTCACTTCAATGCGCGCGCCGGCGGCGGAGTAGGCCAGGCCGAACTGCAGGAAGGGCGAGAAGGCGCTGAAATCCGTGCTGGCGAACCGACCGTTCACGCCGCCGTCGGCCTGGATGAAGTTGAACTGCTCGCCCAGGTAGTAGGTGCCCGGTTCCGGCAGCGCCACCAGGGTGCCGCCCAGGGTGGCGGTGCCGGTCACGTGCAGCTGGTCGCTGCGGCTGCCCGGGGCCACCTCGGCCTGGTACACGCCAGTGGCGGTCTGCACATAGTCACCGTTGATGGTGAGCGTGCCGATGGAGTTGCCCGGAGCGATGATGCCGGCCACGGTGGTGTTTCCCAGCTGGCCCACGCCCTTCAGCGTGCCCTTTTCACCCACGAAGGTGCTGCCGCCGGTCTGCACGCCGTTGAAGGACACCACGCCGCCGGTGACGGTCAGGTCCGAGCCGTCCAGCACACCGGTGGCGGTGATGCGGCTGCTGCCGCCCAGGCTGTTCAGCGCTGTGTTCTGCAGGGTGCCGTTCAGCAGGAAGATTCCGCCGGTCACGTCCACGGCGCTGGTCAGCGTGTTCACGCCGTCCAGTTCCAGCACGCCTTCGCGCACCACCGCGCCGTTGAAGCTGTTGTCGCCGCTCAGGCGCAGCCAGCCGATGCCGCTCTTGGTCAGTTTGCCCGGGCCGCCGATGTCATTGGTCCAGTCGTCCCATGCATCACCTTCCCACACCTTCAGGCCGCCGGCCTTCTGGTTCATCACCACATCGGTGTCCACGCGCAGCGAGCCGTAGCCTTCGACGGCCGCAGCCAGGTTCATCAGGCCCCAGCCGTAGACATCGTCCACGCCTGCAGCACCCAGGTCGGTGGCGGTGGTCAGCAGCACGTCGCGCACCTGCGCGCTGTCCAGGTACGGGAAGCGCTCGAACAGCAGGCCCAGCGCGCCGGTGACGTGCGGGGCGGCCATGGACGTGCCGCTCAGTTCCTCGTAATCGGACGACGGGGTCTGGCTGATGATGTCCACCACCAGGTTGCCATTGTCATCGTAGAAATCACCTTCGATCACCGAATCGGGACCGTACACGGTCGAGTTGATGTTCGAGCCGGGCGCGGCGAGGCACCAGTTCGCCGCCAGGCCACAGCGCATCGAGCGGTTGCTCAGCTCCAGGTCCTGATTGACGTTGACCACGGCCAGCCAGTACGGCTCGACGTCGGCGACGGCGCGCGGCAGCGAGGCATACATGCCGGCAATCGGTGCTTCTTCCGGCGAAGTGTTGGGCGAATCGGTGTTGCCAGCGGCCCATACCTGGATCAGGCCGCTGCTGCGCGAACCTTCGGCCATCGCAGCCAGACTGGCGGCGAACACCGGGTGCGACTGGTACATGTCCAGGTCTTCCGCTGTGGTCGGCTCGTTGGCCAGGCCCCAGCTGTGGTTGATGGCGCGCACACCCTGCTCGTTCATCTGCGCATACAGCTGCGGGTAGATCGAATCGTCGGCCTGGATGGCGGCGATGGTCTGTTCGTCCAGATACAGGGAACCGCCGATATTCACCACCGACAGGTAGGTGGCGCTGTTGGAGAACAGGCGGGCCACGCTCAGGTCGGCGCCGAAGGCAACACCGTGGGTGCCGTGGCCATCACGGTTGGCGGCGATGGTGCCCGACACGTGGGTACCGTGCACGTTGTAGCTCAGGCCTTCGTAGAAGCCATTGCGCTCCAGCAGATCGGCATAGTCCGGGTCGAGCAGCTGGTAGGACACGGCCACCTGGTCACCGTCGCTGGCGAAGCAGGCGTCCGGGCCACTCAGCACTTCGCGCGCGCACAGGCTGCCATCGGCCAGCACATCGGCCAGATGGATGCTGCGGTGGTCCTTGCCGGCGAACTCGTCGTGGTCCAGGCCGGTGCCGCTGTCGAACACGCCCAGGCGGATACCGGTGCCGGTCAGTCCGCGTGCGTAGGCCACATCGGCGTTGATCGCCTGCAGGCCCCAGTCGCTGTTGAATTCGGTGGTGCGCCAGCTGGCGGCATCACCCGGCTTGCCCATGATGGGTTCCGGATCGACTTCCACATCGGCGGCGGCGGCGACGGCCAGCGACGGCGAAGCGGTGAGGACCGGTGCGGCAAACGCGGCCTGCAGGCTGCGCTGGAACTGGTAACGCGACAAGGCGTCTGCGTTGCTGTCCTGGGCCAGCGCCGGCAGAGCGGCGGCCATCAGCAGCGAGCCAACAATGGCCGAGGCCAGGGGTGAGGGGAGGATCGAGCGGCGGGAAGCGGTGGAGCGATACGACGGGAAGACAATCATCTGCAGTTACGTCCTTGATTCCTTGAAATATTTCAGGTGCAGCTCCGTCATGGAGCAATGGAAAGCACACCTCACGGCGGGTCAGCGCTCGCTGTCCCACCGGTTGGTAGCGGCAGGTGTCACAAAAAATTAATGCTTCGTTCAGAATTTTTGTATAGGAAAATCCCCACCCCTGCCCCTGCCCAAGGTCACTTGGCAAGTGGTATCGACGACGGATAGCGTCGGCGGATTCACGCGTGGGTTGGGGATCTCTGCATGGCATCGATGGTGTTGCGCGCCGCTCTTGGGATGGCGCTGGTTTCGTTGAGCACGGCACCGACGATGGGCGCCTCGCGCTTCGTCGCCGATCCCTACCCCAGCACCTACCGGGCGCATCCCGATGCGCCGGTGCTGATCCAGAACGCCACCGTGCTCACCGGCACCGGCCAGCGCCTGGACAACGCCGACGTGCTGCTGCGCGAGGGCCGCATCGCCGCCGTGGGCCGCCAGCTGCAGGCCGATGCCGGGGTCACCCGCATCGATGCGCGGGGCAAGTGGGTCACCCCGGGCCTGATCGACGTGCACTCGCACCTGGGCGTGTACCCCAGCCCGGGCGTCGGCGCGCACAGCGACGGCAACGAGATGACCGCACCGGTCACCGCCAATGTCTGGGCCGAGCACTCGGTGTGGCCGCAGGACCCGGGCTTCGCTACAGCCCTGGCCGGAGGCGTGACCAGCATGCAGGTGCTGCCTGGCTCGGCCAACCTGGTCGGTGGCCGTGGCGTGATCCTGAAGAACGTGCCGGCCATCACCTACCAGGCCATGAAATTCCCGGGTGCTCCGTGGGGGCTGAAAATGGCCTGCGGCGAGAACCCGAAACGGGTTTACGGCGAAGGCAAGGGCGTCGCCCCAGCCACGCGGATGGGCAACGTTGCCGGCTACCGCGCCGCCTTCATCGATGCTGCCGACTACATCGCCAAGAACAAACCCAAGCCGGCCAAGCGCAAGGGCTGGTTCGGCAGCGACAAGGGCGACAGCGCCGGTGATGCCGGCGGCAAGCGCGATCTCAAGCTGGACACGCTGGCCGGCGCGATCGAAGGCGACATCCGCGTGCACATCCACTGCTACCGCGCCGACGAGATGGCCACCATGCTCGACCTGGCCAAGGAATTCGGCTTCAAGGTGGCGGCCTTCCACCACGGCGTAGAGGCCTACAAGCTGGCCGACCGGCTGGCCGCCGACGGCGTCTGCGGTGCGCTGTGGGCCGACTGGTGGGGCTTCAAGATGGAAGCCTTCGATGGCATTCCGGAGAACATCGCACTGGTCGACCGGCCGAAGAACAGCTGCGCCATCGTCCATTCCGATTCGCCCGAAGGCATCCAGCGCCTGAACCAGGAAGCGGCCAAGGTGATCGCCGCCGCGCGCCGCGCGCACATGCCGGAGATCACGCCCGAACATGCCATCACCTGGATGACGGCCAATGCCGCCAGAGCGCTGGGCATTGAAGGCCAGACCGGCACCCTGGAGGCCGGCAAGATGGCCGACGTAGTGGTGTGGAACGGCAACCCCTTCGGTTCCTACGCGCTGGCCGAACAGGTCTTCATCGACGGCCGCCGCCTGTACGACCGCAGTGCGCCGGCAGCGACGCCGCGTTCCGATTTCCAGCTCGGCCAGGAGGTGCACTGATGGGCGCGTTGAACAAGCGTCGCCGGGCTTGGCTCGGCGCTACGGTCATGGTGCTGGCCTGCCTCTCCGCAGCTGCGCAGGCGCAGGACCTGCTGGTCCGCAACGCCACCGTACATACGGCCAGCGCGCGCGGCAGCCTGCAGCACGCCGATGTACTGGTGCAGGGCGGCATCATCCGCGCAGTCGGCAATGGGCTGTCCGCACCGGCCGGGGCCAACGTCGTCGAGGCCGATGGCCGTCCGCTGACACCCGCGCTGTTCGGGGGCATCACCGAGATCGGCATCGAAGAAGTCTCCGGTGAAGCGAGCACGGTCGACAGCACGCTGAAGATCGGCGAACAACCATTGCGCCCCGAATTCGATGTCACCCTGGCCTACAACCCGGCCTCGGTGCTGATCCCGGTGGCGCGCCTGGACGGCATCGGCTTCACCGCCCTGGGGGCCGCCACCGGTGGCGGCTTCGTCGCTGGCCAGGGCGGTGTGATGCGGCTGGACGGCAGCGCCGATCCCCTCGGGCCGCGCGCGCTGTTCCTTCGCCTCGGGTCGGCCGCAGTGGAACTGACCGGGCATTCGCGTGCGGCGCAATGGATGCTGCTGCAGCAGATGGTGGACGAGGCGCGTGGCCAGGTCGCCGCGGACTCACCGCATGCGCTGCTGACCCCGGCCGGGCGCCGCACGCTGGGCCGCTACCTGGCCGGCCAGGGCCGCATCGTGGTGGAGGTGGACCGTGCGGCGGACATCCGCCAGCTGCTGCGCTGGGCCGCCCGCGAGAAGGTGAAGATCGCCATTGCCGGTGGCAGCGAAGCCTGGCAGCTGGCACCGGAGCTGGCCGCCGCGCAGGTGCCGGTGTTCGTCGACGTGCTGTCCAACCTGCCGGCCAGCTTCGACCAGATCGGTGCAACCCTGGAAAATGCGGCACGCCTGCAACGGGCCGGCGTGGCGGTCTCGTTCGTGCAGCGTGGCGACGCCTCGCACAACGCCCGCAAGATGCGCCAGCTGGCCGGCAATGCCGTGGCCAATGGACTGCCCTGGGCCGACGGCCTGGCCGGCCTGACCCGGGTGCCGGCGCAGGCGTTCGGTGTGGCCGACCAGATCGGCAGCATCGAGCCGGGCAAGCGTGCCGACCTGGTGCTGTGGGAGGGCGACCCGCTGGACGTGGCGCACTATGCCGAACAGGTCTGGCTGGGCGGCCGGGCGATGCCGATGCGCTCGCGCCAGACCGAGCTGCGCGATCGCTACCTGCTGCGCAACGCGCAGCCCTGACCGCATTGAAGGACACCACCATGGCCACCCTGCGCTGGTATTTCGACTTCGTTTCGCCGTACTCCTACCTGCATTGGCAGAAGCTGAAGCAGCTGCCCGAATTCCCGCGGATCCAGCCGGTGCCGATCGCCTTTGGTGCCGTGCTGCATCACCTGGGCAACCTCGGGCCGGCCGAGATTCCGGCCAAGCGCCGCTTCATCTACCGCCAGCTGCTGTGGACCGCGCAGGCCGAAGGCACACCGCTGCGGTTCCCGCCGGGCCACCCGTTCAATCCGCTGTCTGCCCTGCGCCTGTGCCTGGCCGCGGGTGGCAGCGCACAGGCGGTGGACGTGCTGTTCGACTGGATCTGGCGCGACGGCAATGCCGCCGACAGCGCCGAGGCCCTGCGCGAACCAGCCGCGCGGCTGGGGATCGAGGATGTCGCCAGCGCCATCGCGACTCCCGCGGTCAAGGAGCAGCTGCGGAGGAACACCGAGGCCGCCATTGCAACCGGCGTGTTCGGCGTGCCGACCCTGGCCATCGATGGCGAACTGTTCTGGGGCAACGACGCCCACCCACTGATGGCGGCGGTGCTGGCCGACCCGGATCTGCTGCGGCAGCCCGAATGGCAGCGCCTGGCCGAGCTTCCGGTGGCCGTGCAGCGCAGTCGCTGAACAGGGCGTGCCGCGTTTCCCTCGCGCGCCACGCCAGAATTTGAGATAGATTTCACATTTCCGAACCTACAACCGCCCTGGAGGGGGAGCCGCGGATGCGCATCGGAATCGTCGTCGACTCGGCCTGCGACCTGCCGCAGGACTTCATTGCCGAGCACAACATCGTGCTGCTGCCGATCACCGTACGGATCGGCGAAGCCGTGCTGGCCGATCATCGCGATGAGCAGGCCACCCTGAGCTTCCTGCACGCGCATGTGGCCGAACATGGCGCTGAAGCGGAAACCATCCCCTTCAGCGTCAACCAGATCCGCGACCTGTTCCTGCAGCAGCTGGTGATCGATTACGACCACGTGTTCTGCATGACCATCACCAAGACCCGCAGCCCGATCCACGACAACGCGCTGCAGGCCAGCTTCGCCATCCTCAACGATTACAAGCCGGTGCGGCAGGCAGCGGGCTACAACTCGCCGTTCGCGCTGCGCGTACTTGATACCCAGAACCTGTTCGCCGCGCAGGCCGTGACCGCGGTGGAGGCTGTCCGCCTGCGTGACAGCGGCGCCAGCGTGCAGCAGATCCGCGAACGGCTGGAAGAACTGGCCGGCAACGTGCACGGCTACATGATCACCCGCGACCTGTACTACATGCGCGCACGCGCGCGGCACAAGGGCGACCGCAGTGTCGGCCTGCTCAGCGCGGCACTGGGCAGTGCACTGGACATCAAGCCGGTGCTGCACGGCTACCGTGGCGAGACCGGGCCGGTGGCCAAGATCAAGGGCTTCGACAGCGCCGTGCAGAAGCTGTTCGCGGTGGTCGGCCAGCGCGTGCGTGCCGGGCTGATGACGCCGACGGTGTGCGTCAGCTACGGCGGCGAACTGGACGAGTTGCGCAGCCAGCCCGGCTATGCACAGATGAAAGAGGTCTGCGCCGGCCATGGCGTGACCGTGTACGAATCGGTGATGAGCCTGACCGGCATGGTCAACGTCGGCAAGGGCGCGGTCACCGTGGGATTTGCCGATGGGCCGCATCGGTTCGAATGAGCGCTGGCCACGGCCGGAATCTGCACATCGATTCCACCCCGACTGTGCCAGCCTTGCCGCACTTCAAGGAGAACTCCATGCCTGCGCAGTACCACATCAGCCTGCCCGACCCGTCCAAGGCCCGCGGCAACGACCCTGACCTGTCCTTCCATTCCCAGGGCGCCGCCGGTTTCGCCGAAGAGCTGCAGGATGCCCTGCGCAGCGGCACGCTGTTCGAACGCTGGAAGGCCAAGCAGCCCGACCCGGATGCGGTGGAACCGCAGTGGGGCGTGACCGACCCGGAGGCCACCGTGACCGGCGAGCAGAAGGACCTGCGCATCAACCTGGTCGCCACCACCCGCATCGACAGTGACGTGTTCAAGCAGCGCCTGCGCCTGCTGGCCGGCAGCCACTGGGAACTGCGCGACGTGCGTTGAGGCACCCGCCCGCCGGGCATGGCCCGGCGCTACCGTGCCCGTGTCGTGATCGACCCGGTGCCGATGACCATGCTCTGGTAGACGCCAACCTTGGTTGGCGCTCCAAAAAAACTGCCAACCAAGGTTGGCAACTACCGACGAACCGCCGGGCATGGCCCGGCGTTTCCCTATCGCTACCAGCCGCCACCGAGCGCGCGGTACAGCTCCACCCGCGCGATCGCGGCGGCGGCCTGGCTGTTGGCCAGCGCGGCCTGGTTGTCCAGCGCGATGCGCTGGGTGGTCAGCACGTCCAGCATGTCGACCACGCCGGCCTGGTACTGCCGGCGCGCCGCCCCCAGTGCCGTCTCGCTCTCATCCACCGCCACGTGCAGCTGCACCGTGCGCTGCTGCTCGGCACTGTAGCCGTCCATGGCGTCGTCCACCTCATGCCAGGCCTGCAACACGGTACGGCGGAACTGCAGGGCCGACTGTTGCTGCTGCAGCCTGCTCAGCGCGAGGTTCGCCTTCAGCCGCCCGCCCTGGAAGATCGGCAGGCTGATCGACGGCCCGATGCTGAAACGGTGCGCGTTCCAGCCATCCAGGTCATCCAGCTGCTTGGCCTGGAAGCCTGCGTCACCATTCAAGGTGATGCGCGGCAGGAAACTGGCCTTGGCCACGCCGATGCCGGCCGTTGCCGCATGCAGTGCCGCCTCGGCACGACGGATGTCCGGGCGACGCTCGGCCAGTTCACTCGGCAGACCCACCGCCACCGCTGGCAACGCCGGCCAGTCACGGCGTGCATCCTGCAGCTGCGCGTCCAGTGCCTGCGGCGGCTGTGCCAGCAGGTCACGCGCGGTTTCCGCCAGCAGCGCGATGCGCACGGCGTGTGCATCCTCTTCGGCCATCTGCACGCGCGCGTCGGCCGCTTCCACCTGGCGCCGCACGCGGCCCCACAGGTCCAGTTCCCAGCCCAGGCCGATACCGGCCTGGAACAGCCCGTAGTCATCACGGCCGCCGTTGCCGGACGGATCATTCAGGCCCACCTCGCTGTTGCGTGCACGCACGCCACTGGCGCTCGCGCTGACGCTGGGCAGGCGATCGGCGGCGGTGATGCCGCGCGCGGTGCGGCTCTGCTGCACGCGGTTGGCGGCCAGCTGCAGGTCCAGGTTGGCCGCCAGCACCTGGTGGGCCAGCTGCCCCAGCAGCGGATCGTCGAAGCCGGCCCACCAGGCCGCGTCCTGATCGATGGCGTTGCCGGCGACAGCCCCACCCCGCCAGTGGCCGGGCAGTTCCGCCTGCGGGCGTACGAAGTCCGGGCCCATCGCGCAGGCAGCCAGGGCCGTGCACAGGGTGGCCGCAACGAAGGTGCGGAACACGGTGATGGCGCTCATGCGCCCTCCCCGCGCTTGTGGCCCGGTCCGTGCTGCACGCTCTGCGCACGCGCGCGGCTGCCCAGGTCAACGCTGGCTTCCACCGACATGCCGGCACGCAGCTGGTCCAGCAGCGGCTGGCCCGGCTCCAGCACGATCTTCACCGGAATGCGCTGCACCACCTTGGTGAAGTTGCCGGTGGCGTTCTCTGGTGCGACTGCAGCAAAGGTGACGCCGGTGGCTGGTGCAATGCTGTCGATGTGCCCGCGCAGCGGCGTGCCCGGGAATACGTCCACCTTCAGTTCGACCTGCTGGCCGGCCTGCATGCGGGTCATCTGCGTTTCCTGGAAGTTGGCGACCACGAAGGCGCGCTTCAGCGGGACCACCGCAGCCACCGGCGTACCCGGGGTCAGGTAGGCACCGACGCGCACTGCGCGGCGACCGACCATGCCATCGATCGGCGCGCGCAGCACGGTGTGCGACAGATCCAGTTCGGCGCGTGCCTGTGCCGCTTCTGCACGCTGCACCGCCGCCTGTGCAGCCTGCACGCCCGCGCTGAGGATGTCGGTGCGCTGGCGTGCGGTCGACAGTGCGGCCTGGCCCTGCTGCAGATGCGCACTGGCCACGGCCTGCTTCGACTGCGCCTGCTGCGCGTTCTGCACGGTACCGGCGCCATCGCGGGCCAGTTCGCGGTAACGCTGCTGGTCGGCACTGGCCAGGGTCAGTTCGGAACGGCTGACATCGACGCTGGCCCTGGCCTGCGCGATCAGCGAGTCCTGCTGGGCCAGTGCGGCCTGCGCATTGGCCAGCTGCGCACGGGCATTGGCAAGGTCGGCACGCGCAGCCTGCAGTGCCACCTGGTAGTCGCGGTCGTCGATGCGGGCAAGCACGTCACCGGCCTTCACCGACTGGTTGTCCTCTACCTCCACGGCACTGACGAAGCCGGCAATCTTCGGCGCTACCAGGGTGTAGTCGGCCACCACGTACGCATTGTTGGTGGTCTGGTGACCGCCATCGCGCAGCAGCAGCCACGCGCCGATGGCAAGGGCCAGCACGCCCAGGCCCAGGCCGGTGTTGAGAGGGGTTCGATTGATCGTCATGAGGGGGTTCCTGCGAAAGGTTCAGGCCACGGCGCGTGGCGGATGGATGCGGGTGGGCATCCAGGCAATGAGGGGAATGAAGGCCAGCGCCACCAGTGCGACCACCCAGTACAGGTCGGCAGAAGTCAGCGCCTGTACCTGTGCATGCAGGCGCGCGCCCAGCTGCGGGCCATCGGCCAGCCACGGTTGCTCGCCAAGGCGGTCGACCAGCACGGTGGAATGGAAATGACGGCGGCCTTGGGCGATGGCATCCAGTACGCCACCGGCGAGCACCGCAGCGAAGCCCTTGACCGTGTTGAACCAGGCCGAGGCAAACGGGCCATCCTGTGGCGCCAGGCCGCCGGTGGCCAGCATCAGCAGCGGCAGCACCGCCATCGGCTGGGCAAACACCTGCAGCAGCTGCACCCACAGGAAGTTGTCGCGGATCCAGGCCACGTCCAGGTGCGAGCCCAGCCAGCAGGCCAGTGCCAGCATCGCCAGGCCGGTGGCCTGCACCCAGCGGCAGTCCACCGCGCGGATGTTCAACAGGGCCGCCACCAGCGGCAGCGCGATCACCTGTGGCAGTGCCACCCACAGCAGCATCGGTGCGGTCTGCAGCGGCCGGTAGCCCTGCACGCTGGCCAGGAAGCCGGACGGTATCGAGATCACCGCCAGCAGCACGAACAGCACGCCCCCCAGCGTGACCAGCGAGTAGCTGAGATTGCGGTTGGCCAACAACTGCAGCTTGAAGAACGGCAGCGGGTGGAACCATTCGTTGATCATGAACAGCACCATCAGGCCGGCACCGCCTCCGATCATCAGCGTGATCATCGGCGAATCGAACCAGTTCAGCCGCGGGCCCTGCACCAGGCCCAGCACCAGCAGCACCAGCGCCGGCAGGCCGAGCAGCAGCCCAACGCCATCGAACTGGGCGAAGCGTTCCAGCCGCAGCGGGTCCTGTGGCAGGCCCCAGCCGACCATCGCCATGGCGGCCAGGCAGTACGGCACGATCTGCCAGAACGCCCAGTGCCAGCCCACCTGCTCGACCCAGAACGCGGCCAGCGGCGTGCCCATGCTCGGGCCGAACGTCGCCGTCAACGCGTAGCCGGCCAGGCCGTACAGCTTGATGCCAGGCGGCAGGAAGCGCAGCGCCACGCTCATCAGCAACGGCGGCAGTGCACCGCCGCACAGGCCCTGCAATGCACGCAGCAGCAGGAACACCTGCAGGTTCGGGGCGAGCGGGCACAGCACGCCCAGCACCATGAAGCCACCGATCATCGCCAATGCGAAGCGGCGCAGCGAGAAGGTGGCGGCACACCACGGCGCGAAGGCCATCGCGCTGACCGACATCGCGCTGTAGAGGGCGACGATCCAGCTGCCGTCGTCGACGCTGAAACCCATCGCGCCACGGATGTCGGCCAGGGCGACCTTGGTGATGTTCTCGTTGAAGCCGGACACCAGCACCGCCAGCAGCACGCCACACAGGCCGACCAGAATGCGGCGATCGAGCCCGGGGGCGGCGGCAGGACGGGGCGCTGCGGCGGCCGGGACAGCGGCGGCCGGCGCACTCATCGCCAGGCGCCGATCCGTGCAGTGCACGGCATGTTGAGGGTCATTGGAATGCGCTCAGTGAAACTCCGGGGAGCGCAGTCTAGGGAGCCGGTACCCTGTGAAAAATGGCGTCGCCGGCACCCCAGGCGTGCGTCCAGCGCACGCCTGCGGGTCTCAGCGGTGGGCGTCCTCGACGCGCTCGCACATGGTCTTGATCGAACGGCGAAGCCACTGGTGCGCGGCATCGTTGTCCAGCCGCGGATGCCAGGCCTGCACGATGGCCGCGGTACGCACCGGGATCGGCAGCGGGAACAGGCGCAGCGGCAGGCGCATGCTGACGATCCGCTCCAGCATCACGCTTGGCATCTGCGGCAGGATCAGGTCTGATTCGGCCGCCGCGAAGATCGCACCGTGAAAGGTCGGGCTGATCAGCGCCACGCGGCGCTGCAGGCCGAGCGTGGCCAGGTCATCATCGATCGGCCCACGCGGCAGGCCACGGCGCGACACCGCGATGTGGTCGCACGCGGCAAAGCGCTCTGCACTGATCTCCTCGTCGAACAGTGGATGGTCCTCGCGCGCGGCGCCCATGAACGAGGTACTGAACAGGTTCTGCACCTTGGTATCGGGCGCATGCTTGCCGGCGGTGCTGATGTACAGGTCGATCCGGCCCTGCGCCATCGCATCATCGTCGGTATCGCCCTCGGGTACGAAGCGCAGCACCGCGCGCGGTGCCTGCTGGCGGAAGATCTCGCGCAGGCGACCGCCAAATCCACCGATGAAGACATCATTGGCGCGCACGCTGAAGGTTCGCTCGAGCACGCGCATGTCCACTTCACGACCGGCGTTGAAGACGCGGTGGGCCTGCTCGATCACATCGCGGACCTGCTCGCGCAGCTGCAGCGCGCGGGGCGTGGGCGCCAGACCGCGGCCGGCACGCACCAGCACCGGGTCACCCAGCGCAGTGCGGATCCGGCCCAGGGTGCGGCTCATCGCCGGCGCGCTCAGGTTCATGCGGCGCGCGGCGGCGGCCACGCTGCATTCGTCAATCAGCACGTCCAGTGCCAGCAACAGGTTCAGGTCCGGCAGGGGCATGACAGTCTCCAGTAAATCAGATGACTCTACGGCACTTGCAACCACCGTGGATTGCGTTCGACGCATTCATTGACTGCCGCGCACGGCATGGGTGCGCGCGGTGACATCGGCGACCATCCCCGTCCCGCCAAGGAGACATCCATGTTCACTACCCTGCTGGTCGCCCTGGATGGTGGCCCCCAGCACGCACGCGTGCTGGACTTGGCCGCCGCCATCGCCGGCCCCCACAGCCGCCTGCACCTGCTGTGCGTGCTCGACCCCGAATTCGCGCTGGCGGCCGATGCCAGCGAAGCCGACCGCATCGAGTACCCGGAAGCCGACCGCCAGCGCTCGCGGGCCGAAGCGGTGCTGGCCGAAGCCCTGGCCGAGCTGCGCGAACGCGGCATTGACGCCATCGCGCAGATCCCCTCCGGCGATCCCGGCGAAGTGATCAGCGAGCAGGCCCGGCGCCTGGAGTGCGACCTGATCGTCATCGGCCATCGCCACCTGTCCCGGCTGGAACGCCTGTTCGAACCCTCGATCGGGCAATGGACCATCGACCACGCGCCCTGTCCGGTGTTGGTGGAAACCCGCGACCCACGGCCCTAGCCACCATGGCCTCCCGTTCCCCGTTGTTTCCCACCCGGGTCAACTACCGCACCTTCGGTCGACAGTTCGGCCGGGGCGAACAGGCGCTGCTGGGCGCGATACGGCAGTTGCGCGACCCCGATCTGCAGGCCGATGGCCTTGCCCAGCTGAGCGGACTCGGGCTTGGCCAGGAGGGCTGCGACGCCTTCATCGGCCTGCTGCCGCTGCTGGCCACCCCCGCCGCTCCGATCGATCTGCTGCCGGCCGGCTCTCCCTTCATTGCCGCCAGTGAACTGGACCTGCTGGTCTGCCTGCTGCGCATCGCGCAATGGCGGCATGCACGGCCCCGCGAGGACGACTCGCTGGCACCGTTGCGCCAGCAGCTGGCGCGCTGTGCAATGGCCGTGCAGGCGGCAAACCTGCCGTTGCGGCAGCGCTCGTTGTCACCGGTCGGGCTGAGGCTGCTCGATCCGACCGGCTGGTTGCGGCAGCGATAAGCCGTCGCGCCCCCCGTGTGATCGCATGCAGAGAGCTGCTCAGCAGTCCATCGTTCCGTGCGTGCTGCCCTCGTCATCCAGCACGTGCGCATGCAGGATCACCTGGTTGCGGCCAGCCCGCTTGGCGGCATACAGGCCGGCATCGGCGTCTGCCAGCAACTGATCGGCACTGGCCAGAGCCGGCGGATGCAGGTAACCCACGCCGATGCTGATACTGACCGTTCCTTCCGGCAACGGCAGCGCTTCCACCGCCTGGCGCAGGCGCTCGGCCAGCGCCAGAACGCCCGACAGCGCGCTTCCGGGCACGATCACCGCAAATTCCTCGCCGCCATAACGTGCGACGCTGTCACCGGCGCGACCGGCGCTCGCCTTCAGTACCGCTGCCACGGCCTGCAGGCAGCGGTCGCCGGCGGGATGGCCGTGGCGGTCGTTGAAGGCCTTGAAATGATCGATATCCAACAGCAGCAGGCCCAGCTCGGTGCCACTGCGCCGTGCGCGGTTCCACTCGGCCAGCAGCAGCGCGTCGAACTCGCGCCGGTTGGCCACGCCTGTCAGGCCATCCTGGCGCGCCAGCTGGTCCAGCGAGGCCTGCCGTTCCATCAGGTCCACCTGCAGCAGGATGCTGCGCAGGCCGAACCCCAGCGTCGCCACCACGAAACCGCTCACGGCCAGGGGCCGGGCATGGTCGACCACCAGGGTGCCCACCACCAGCAGCAGCAGCGGCAGGATCATCGGGCCCGCCGCCTGCACCGTGCGCGCCATCCGCGGATGCGGCGTCAGGACCCGCGCCGGTGCCTGGCTGAGTGCGAGCAGCGCCAGCAGCAGGAACGGCAGATCGATCAGCAGATCGGCATAGGCACCGAACGCATCACCGGAGGTGTAGTGGTTGATGTAATACGCCACCAACAGGTAGGTCGCCGCATACATCGCCAGCGCGCGGAAAAAGGTACGCCGCTCGGGAACGTCGCCGGCCAGCCAGCGCACCACCGCGAACACGGCGATGCACAGGTTCTGGATATCGAACATGCGTTGCATGTTGGACAACGCGTGGTCGTCGATGTCAACGCGGGCGGCGAACGACTGCGCGTGCACGAAGAACAGCACGCCCAGCAGCGCCGCCATGGCCGCATCGATCAGGCTGATGCTGACCCGTTCCCGGCGCGCCCTGGCCAGGATGAACACCAGGGGCACACCGTAGAGCACGTAAAGGAACAGGCTTGCGCGCGGGGTGAAATCGGCACGCCCGGCGCCCAGGGCGTCGATCATGTTGAACGCCATGCCGCCGGCCCACAGCAGCAGCGCCAATGCCGTGGCGCGCCACCCCAGTGCCGCGTGGTCGCGGCGGGCCCGCCACAGGCAGGCGGCCGCCGCCAGCAACGGGGCACCGGTCAGGAAAACGAAGGAGCCTACCCCGGCCGGACCAGGCCACAAGGCCAGCACCAGGCCATGGCACAGCACATACAGCAGCGCCAGCACTACCGGCATGCATCCCCCGATCCGCAAGGCCGTCTACGCGCACGATAGCGCGGGGCGGCGCCACGAGGGTGTGATCCATCGCTGAAAAAGGGGACGGAGGGGATTAAGTCGTTTGCGGCACAGCGGCAAATGCGACTTAATCCCCTCCGTCCCCTTTTTTCCGGGGGCTCAGCCCTGCAGGGCGCGGGCGTGGTGGGCGATGTGCTCGCCGATGTAGCTGCCAATGAAGTAGTAGCTGTGGTCGTAGCCGGGCTGCAGGCGCAGGGTCAGCGGATGGCCGGCAGCGGCGCAGGCCTCCTGCAGGCGCTGCGGCTGCAGCTGGGTCTGCAGGAACTCGTCCGCCTCGCCCTGGTCGATCAGCAACGGCAGGCGCTCGCTGGCCGCGGCAATCAACGCGCAGGCGTCCCATTGCGCCCAGTCGGCCGGGTTGTCGCCAAGGTAGGCGTGGAAGGCCTTCTGCCCCCACGGAACATGGCTGGGCGCGACGATCGGCGAGAACGCCGACACGCTGCGGTAGCGCCCCGGATTGCGCAGCGCGATCACCAGCGCACCGTGGCCGCCCATCGAGTGCCCGCTGATGGCGCGTGCGCCGGTCGCCGGGAACTCCGCTTCGATCAGCGCCGGCAACTCGTGCACTACATAGTCATGCATGCGGAAGTGCTTCGCCCAGGGCGCACGGGTGGCGTTGAGGTAGAACCCTGCGCCCTTGCCCAGGTCGTAGCCTTCGGCATCGGCCACGTCATCACCGCGCGGGCTGGTATCAGGCGCGACAATGATCACGCCGTGTTCGGCCGCATAGCGCTGCGCGCCCGCCTTGGTGATGAAATTCTGCTCGGTGCAGGTCAGCCCGCTCAGCCAGTACAGCACCGGCAGCGTCTGCGTTTCCGCCTGCGGCGGCAGGTACACGGCGAACTGCATGTCGCAGCCCAGCGTGGTCGAATGATGGCGGTAGACATCCTGCCAACCGCCAAAACAGGCGCGGTGTTCAATGCGTTCCATGGTGCTCTCCTGCGCGGCGCGTCAGCGCACGCGTGCTTCTGGTAGATGCCGACCTTGGTCGGCTTATCCACGCCCGGCGTGGACGCCTTGGTTGATCAGTTCATCCAGCTGTGCCAGCAGGCGCAGCAACGATTCGACGCCAGGCTGGCCGTCCAGGTTGCGATACGCCGCGACCGCCACGTCGCTGCGCGGTGGCCACAGGCCGTCGGCGCGGGCTTCGTGCAGGCGCGGCAGGAATACCTGTGCCAGCCAGTGCTCGAACGGCATTTCATCAATGCCGAAGGGCGAGTCCACCACGCGCGGTGGACCCACGTCGCCCTCGACCCAGCCCAGCGCGCGCAGCGCCTGCTCGATCGGATCGACCAGGGCCGCGCGTGGATCCTCCGCACGCGGCCTGCGCAGGGCGTCGAACCAGCCCACGCCGCGGCTCAGTAGTGGACCACCGAACGGATCGACTTGCCTTCATGCATCAGGTCGAAGGCGTCGTTGATCTTGTCCAGGTCCATGGTGTGGGTGACGAACGGGGCCAGTTCGATATCGCCCTTCATCGCATCCTCGACCATGCCCGGCAGCTGGCTGCGGCCCTTCACGCCACCGAAGGCGGTGCCCATCCACTTGCGGCCGGTCACCAGCTGGAACGGACGGGTGGAGATCTCCTGGCCCGAACCGGCCACGCCGATCACCACGCTCTGGCCCCAGCCACGGTGCGCGCATTCCAGCGCCGCGCGCATCACATTGACGTTGCCGATGCACTCGAAGCTGTGGTCCACGCCCCAGGTCGTCATCTCGACGATGACCTGCTGAATCGGCTTATCGAAATCCTTCGGGTTGATGCAGTCGGTGGCGCCGAATTCGCGCGCCAGTTCGAACTTGGACGGATTGGTGTCCACCGCGATGATGCGGCCGGCCTTGGCCTGGCGCGCACCCTGGATCACCGCCAGGCCGATGCCGCCGAGGCCGAACACCGCCACGCTGTCGCCTTCCTGCACCTTGGCGGTGTTGTGCACCGCGCCGATGCCGGTGGTGACGCCGCAGCCGAGCAGGCAGACGTGTTCCGGGTTTGCTTCCGGATTGATCTTCGCCAGCGACACTTCGGCCACCACGGTGTACTCGCTGAAGGTCGAGCAACCCATGTAGTGGTACAGCGGCTCACCGTTGTAGCTGAAGCGGCTGGTGCCATCGGGCATCACGCCCTTGCCCTGGGTCGCGCGCACGGCCACGCACAGGTTGGTCTTGCCGCTCTTGCAGAACAGGCACTCGCCGCACTCGGCGGTGTACAGCGGAATCACGTGGTCGCCCGGCTTGACGCTGGTCACGCCCTCGCCCACTTCAACCACGATGCCGGCGCCTTCATGGCCCAGCACCACCGGGAACAGGCCTTCCGGATCATCGCCGGACAGCGTGAATGCATCGGTGTGGCAGACACCGGTGTGGGTGATCTTCACCAGCACTTCGCCCTTCTTCGGCGGGGCGACGTCGATCTCGACGATCTGCAGCGGCTGGCCGGGACCAAAGGCGACGGCGGCACGGGACTTCATGGTGGACTCTCCAGAGACAGGCAATGACAGGATGGGCGGCGCCATGTTGCGCCGTCGTTTATTTCAGGTACGAACGGATCAACGCGCTCATGTCGCGCACGCGTTCGGCGCGTTGTTCGTCGGAGGCGGCGGGTTGCCCGAACTCCTCGCGCAGATGGGCCTCCATCACCTCGGACATCAGGCCGTTGACCGCGCCACGGATGGCGGCGATCTGCTGCAGCACCGGCCCGCAGTCGGCGCCAGCTTCCAGCGCGCGGTCCAGCGCATCGCACTGGCCACGGATGCGGCGCACGCGGGCCAGGACCTTCTTCTTCTCTTCGGGGGAGTGCGGCATGATCAGGCCACCTCGAAACTATACTGGGGGATAGTATACACGGGCAACCATCCCGCTCAATCGTGCCGTTTCAATCGAACAAGCCCTCACCCGCCAGCCGCGCCAGCTCATCCACCACATAGCGCACCTTCGGCCGCAGGTGCCGGGTCGGTGGCCACAGCGCATGGATGTCGATATGCCGTTGCATGTGCGCATCCAGCACCGAGTGCAGCGCGCCGGATTCCAGATGTCGGCGTACCAGTGAAATGGGCATCTGGCAGATGCCCAGTCCTGCGATGGCCGCATCGATCACTGCGTCACCATCGTTGAGCTGGTAGGCCGCGTTCGGGATGAACGTTCCCTCGGCGTCATCACTGCCAATCCGCCACGCCACCGGTTGCCCATGGCGGAAGCCGACGATGCTGCGATGCTGCGCCAGTTCCTCCACGGTCGCTGGCACGCCATGCGCCTGCAGGTACTCCGGCGATGCGCAGGTGACCAGGCGCTGGCGACCCAGCCGGCGCGCGACCAGGTGCTCGGCCTGGTGCAACCCGCCGAAGCGGATCAGCAGGTCGATGCCCTCTTCGACCGGATCGACGAAGTGATCGGTGAAGGTCATCGTCAGTTGCAGGTCCGGGTACTGCCGGCACAGGCGCAGCAGCACGGGCAGCACCACCAGCCGCCCGAACGAGGATGGCATGTCGATGCGCAGCCGTCCGCTGGGCAGGCCGGCCGACCCCAGGCAGGCTTCGGCGGCGGAGATTTCTTCCAGCGCCGCCGCGCACGATGCGTAGTACGCCTCGCCATCGGTGGTCAGCGCGATGCGCCGCGTGGTGCGGTGGAACAGGCGCACGCCCAGCCGCGCTTCCAGCCGGGCGATGGCCTTGCCCACTGCCGAGCGCGAGATGCCCAGCGCGTCGGCAGCCTCGGTGAAGCTGCCTGAGCGGGCCGTGGTAACGAAGGTCACCAGGCCATTCAACGATTCCAGCGGCAGCATCTATCACGCTCCATTGGGGACAAATAGTCCCGCGCCCAGGGAGATCGAAGCGCTTTATGCGTCCGCATGTCAACTCCATCCTGTGTGCATCGCGCCGCTGGCGCCTTCCCCCACACCGAGATGACCGACATGATCGCCGCCCTGTTCCGCCCCTTCGATCTGGCAGGCACCGCCCTGCGCAACCGCATCGCGATGGCCCCGATGACCCGCGCCCGCAACCCCGGTGCGGTCGCCAACGAACTCACCGCGCAGTACTACCGGCAGCGCGCCAGCGCCGGCCTGATCATCAGTGAAGGCACCCCGGTCTCGCCGCAGGGCCAGGGCTACATCGACGTCCCGGGTATCTGGTCGGCCGAGCAGGTGGCCGGGTGGAAGCTCGTCACCGAGGCGGTGCATGCCGCACAGGGCACGATCTTCGCCCAGCTCTGGCACGTCGGCCGCATGTCGCATTCCTCGCTGCAGCCCGACGGTGGGCAGCCGGTCAGCGCCGGTACCCGCCCGGTGGCCAGCGCACCGAAGAACACCTCGTTCGTGTACCTGGACGATGGCAGCCGCGGCCACGCCGATCCCACCCCGGCACGTGCACTGGAGACCGCAGAGATCCCCGGCATCGTCGACGACTTCGTGCGCGGCGCAGAGAACGCCATCGCCGCCGGATTCGACGGCATCGAACTGCATGCCGCCAACGGCTACCTGTTCGAACAGTTCCTCAACCCGGTCATCAACCAGCGCGAAGATCACTACGGCGGCTCGCTGCCCAGCCGCGCGCGCTTGATCCTGGACACCGTCGATGCGATGGCCCAGCGCATCGGTGCGCAGCGCATCGGCGTGCGCCTGGCACCGAACAATCTCACCTTCGACATGCCGTTCTACCCCGACAACGAGGCCACCTATCTGTACCTGGCCGAGGAACTGGGCAAGCGCGGCCTGGCCTATGTGCATCTCAACGACAACCAGCAGGCGGGCCAGTCGGTGCTGGGCGAGGCCTTCCTGCAGCAGTTCAAGCAGGCCTACGGTGGCACCGTGATCCTGGCCGGCGGCATGACCCGCGAACGCGCCCTGCAGCTGGTCGAGGCCGGCACCATCGACCTTGCCGCGTTCGGCCAGCCGTTCATCGCCAACCCGGATCTGGTCGAACGCCTGCAGCGCAACATCGCGTTGGCCACGCCCGACCGCAGCACCTATTACGGGGGCGGCGAGGCGGGCTATCTCGATTACCCGGCCGCAGGCTGATCCCGCACGGGGCCCGCACGGGGTCGGATCCCCTTCCAACGGAAAGGGCTCTGACCCCTGTTCGGCGAACAAGGAGTCAGAGCCACGCTGCGCCCGGATCCGACCCCAGCCCTCAGGCGTCCTCGCGCACGTAGGCGAACGACTCGTCCAACCGCTCGAAGCCGATCACTTCAGCGACGATGGCCTGTGCCTCGTCTTCGCTGAAGTTCCCTTCTTCAATATCGTCAACGCGGGCGAACAGCCGCTGCAATGCCGCGTACCGGTCGCCGCGCAGGAAGGAATGGTGAGTCTGCAGCCAGCGCTGCAGATTCCCGGCCAGCTCGCCGTGCGACAGCAGTGTGTACGGCCGCTGGTAGTCGGCAACCGCTTCGACCATCTTGCGGAACACGAAATCCTGGTAGCTGGCGGCCAGCACGTCGGCACGGTCGTCGTCATGCCACACCATCACCACCGGCGGTTCGCTGAAACCGGGCGCGTTGCTCCAGAAACAGTAACTGTCACCCGCGCCGGTCCGCGCAAAGGGCAGCAACTGCAGGTCAGTGCGCAGGGGATTGTAATGATCCTCCGCGGTCAGCTCCTGCCACGCCTCGAGCAGTTCATCGTGTTCCAACGGCTCATAGTCCTGGGCGTACAGCAGCACCGGCGGTTCTGCCTGCAGCGCCGGGAATACCACCTCGGACCATTCCGGATGGGGAGCACCCCAGCTCAACCGACCCGCTGCATGCAACTGCTTGAACAGGGGCGGGAAGGTCTGGCCCGTGGCCTGTTCGATGCCGGATAGCGCGCTCATGGATGTCCTTGTCGATGGAGACCGCCCAGCTTGCCCGAATCCGCGCAGGAGATGAACCGGCGGCACCACGCGGCAGGACTAGACTGCGACCACCGGATGCCGCCCATCGCTACCATGAACGCCACTGCCCACAGCTTCATCGTCAACATGGACGTGCCCGACCTGGCCGCCGCCGAAGACTTCTACATCCGGGCCTTCGGCCTGCGCATCGGCCGCCGACTCGGCCCGGGCGCCGTGGAGCTGCTCGGTGGGCCAACGCCGCTCTACCTGCTGCACAACGACGCCGGCAGCGCCGCCACGGAAGACGGCGACGTGCGCGACTACGAGCGTCATTGGACGCCGCTGCACCTGGACTGGGTGGTGGATGACATTGAAGCCGCGCTGGCACGTGCAGTTGCGGCCGGGGCGACACTCGAGCAGTCCGTGCGCGAGCGTCGCTGGGGACGCATCGCCATACTGGCCGATCCGTTCGGGCATGGCTTCTGCCTGATCCAGTTCAGTGGCGAAGGCTACGATGCGCTGGTTGAATGACCGGCGCGCCGTTCACCACGGCAACGGCACTGCTTCGCCGTTGGCGCGCTCGCCGTAGTACAGCGAAGGCAGCAGCCGCGACAGGAAACTGAACTCCGTATAGCAGTGCCTGAGCAGGCCCAGGCCGACCGCGTCGCCGGCATCGCGACGCGGATCGGCGCTGTCCAGGCCGAGCACGAAGCGGCTGCGCAGCACGCAGCCAAACGGCGTATCGCGCGCCACATGCAGCATCTGCCCATCGCAGGGATCGCCCTGTACATCCAGACGCACGTGATCACCGAAGCCGATGCGCGCGGCGATCACCGCCGATACATGGCCTGCATCCTGTGCCGCCTGCAGGCGTTCGGGCACCAGCAAGGTGCGCGGGTCATGGAACTTCAGGCGCGCCGCCACCGGCGGAATGTCAGCGAGCGATTCCACCGCATGGATGCTGGCGCCGTGGTAGCTGCGCCCGCGCTGCCAGGCCGCGTCCCAGCCGCGATGCTCGACATGATCGACCGGATGCCACCAGCGGATGTGCTGGGTGGTCTCGAAGAAGGTGAACCACCAGTTCAGCATGCGGCCCTTGCAGCCGTGCAGATCGGTGCGCACCGCCACCAGCAGCGTGCCGTCTTCGCGGCGCTGGATGCCGGTTTCCAGATGCATCGGCGCCGGGTCCAGCAGATCGTGGTGGTCCAGCCAGGGGCGAGCGTTCACAGCAATATCCATGGGAGTCTCCTACGGGTTGGGAGACCCGACAATAAGGAAACGCTTTCCGTTTCTCAATTAACCGGGTGCGGTAAGATGGGCGCAATGAACAGCACCACCCTGCCCGCGCCCACATCACCGACCCGCCGCCGTGGCCGCCCTGCGCGACCGGAAGCCGAAGTCCGCCACGCGGTGCTGCAGGCCACGCTGGAGCTGCTGCTGGCACAGGGTTACGAGGCCACCACCATTGAAGCGGTGGCGGCGCACGCCGGGGTGGCGAAGAAGACCGTGTACCGCCATGCCAGCAACCGCGAGGAGCTGGTCGGGTTGGCGGTGCGTGAGTGGACCGACGGCTTCGCGCCACAGCTGCAGCGTGATGCGCGCAATGCCCAAGAGGTCGTGCCGCTGCTGCAGGACATCCTGCACGCGGTGTGCACGCAGGCGCTATCGGCGCAGGCGGTGCAGGTGTTCCGCCTGCTGGCCACCGATTTCCCCGGCAAGGACGCGCTGCTGCAGGCCTACCTCGACAACGGCATCGAACGCGGCCGTGCGCTGCTGGCCGACTGGCTGGCACGTCAGCAGCAGCGTGGACTGCTGCGCGAGGGAGATTCCGCATGCATGGCGCGGCTGATCCTGGCGATGGCCGTGGCCGAGCCGCTGCGCGAACGCGTGATCGGCGTGGTGGCCGAGGATGCGCCGGTGGAGATGCATCTGCGTGAGTGCGTGGCGTTGTTGGCGCCGGTGTTGCAAGGGCCGTAGCGTGGTGCCATCCACGCATGGCGTGGATCTACCGGCCGATGTCGATTCGTTGATCGGCAACGCCCTGCCCCGGCAGGTGCCGACCGTTGGTCGGCACCACGTCATCCATCGCAACTCACTCGCGCAACATATCCACGAACGCACGCAACGCGCCCGGCATCTGCCGCTGCTTCGGGTAGTACAGCGCGAAGCCGGCAAACGGCTCGCTCCAGTCTTCCAGCACCGCCACCATCTGCCCCGATTCGATGTACGGCCTTGCCGTGTCTTCCAGCACGTACGCCAGGCCGATGCCATCCAGAACGGCGCGCACGATCGTGCCCTGCTCGCACAGGGTCAACCGCCCGGGCACGTCGATCTCCAGCGCCTGCCCATCGCGCTCGAACTGCCACTTGTACAGGTGCCCACTGGCGAAGCGGAAGCGGATGCATTCGTGCGCGGCCAGGTCGCGCGGATGCTGCGGTGCCGGCCGACGCCGCAGGTAGTCCGGCGAGCCGACGATCAGCCCGCGCAGTGGCGGCCCCATCGGCACCGCCACCATGTCCTCCGGCACGAACTCATGCAGGCGCACGCCGGCGTCGTAGCCCTCGGCGACGATGTCGACCAGGCCGTCATTTTCGGTCAGCTCCACCCGCACGTCGGGATGGGCGTGCAGGAAGCGCGCCAGCCTCGGCCCCAGCTGGGTCGGTACCGCCGCGCGGGTGGCGTTGATGCGCAGCAGGCCGGCCGGGGCTGCGCGGAAGTGGTTCATTTCTTCCAGTGCGTCGTGCACCTGCCCCAACGCCGGCTGCAGGCGCTCCAGCAGGCGCTGCCCGGCCTCGGTCAGGGCCACGCTGCGGGTGGTGCGATGGAACAGGCCCACCCCCAACCGTTCCTCCAGCGCGCGGATCGCATAGCTCACCGCCGAGGTCGACAATGCCAGTTCGGCACCGGCGCGGCGGAAGCTGCGGTGGCGGGCGACTGCGGCAAACGCGGCCAGATGGGTCAGGTTGTCAGTGGCCATTGTGCAGTTTCACTTGATGAATCATGCCGATATCCGCGCTTCTTGCTGCTGGTTGCGGGGCGTATTGTAAAACGCCTTTCGATAAACCCTGCCAAGGATTCCCCATGTCCCTCGCCCGTGGTTACGCCGCCCATTCCCATACCGACCCGCTGGTCCCGTACGAGTTCGAACGCCGCGCGGTCGGCCCGGACGACGTGCGCATCGAGATCCTCTACAGCGGCATCTGCCATTCCGACCTGCACCAGGCCCGCGATGACTGGGGTGGCTCGATCTACCCGATGGTGCCGGGCCACGAGATCATCGGCCGGGTGACCGAAGTCGGCAGCAACGTCACCCGCTTCAAGGTCGGCGACCACGCCGGCGTCGGCTGCATGGTCGACTCGTGCCGCCACTGCGACGCCTGTGAGCACGATCTGGAGCAATATTGCGCCGAAGGCGCGACCTGGACCTACAACGGCCGTGAACGCGAAACCGGCGCGCCGACCTACGGCGGCTATTCCGACCACGTGGTGGTCGAGCAGCGCTTCGTGGTGAAGGTGTCCGACACCCTCGACCTGAAGGCGGCCGCCCCGCTGTTGTGCGCCGGCATCACCACCTGGTCGCCGCTGCGCCACTGGAAGGTCGGCCCGGGGCAGAAGGTGGGCGTGATCGGTCTCGGTGGCCTCGGCCACATGGGCGTGAAGTTCGCCAAGGCACTGGGCGCGCACGTCGTGATGATCACCACCACGCCGGAAAAGGGTGCTGATGCCAAGCGCCTGGGCGCCGATGAGGTACTGGTCTCGCGCGATGCCGCGCAGATGAAGGCGCACGCCGGCAGCTTCGACTTCCTGCTCAACACCATCCCGGTCGGCCATGACACCAACCCGTACATGGGCCTGCTCAAGCGCGAGGCCACCATGTGCCTGGTCGGCGTGCTGACCGAACTGGACCCGCCGCTGACCGGCGGCAGCGTGATCTTCGGCCGCAAGCACCTGACCGGCTCGGCAATCGGCGGCATGGCCGAAACCCAGGAAATGATGGACTTCTGTGCCGAGCACGGCATCGTCAGCGACGTCGAGATCATCGACATCAAGAACGTCAACGAAGCCTGGGAACGCATGGCGAAGAACGATGTGCGCTACCGCTTCGTGATCGACATGGCGACGATGCAGAACGCCGCCTGATCCAGGGCAGATGCGAAAAAGAAAAACCCCGGCAATGCCGGGGTTTTTCTTCTGGTAGTGCCGGCCGCTGGCCGGCAACCCCATACATCTGCCGGCCAGCGGCCGACACTACCGCAATCCACTCAGTACGCGAACTCGCGGAACACCGGATCGACGTCGCCGTGCCAGCGGCCATGGAACAGCGCCAGCTTGCGCTCGGCCGGGGTCAGGCCGGATTCGACGATCTCCTGCAGCACGTCCAGGAACTTGCTCTCGTCCTGGCCGTCGGCATTGCGCGCCGCACGGCGCCTGAGGCCTTCGACGGAAATCTTCACCGCTTCGCGGGCCAGGTCGCGCACCGTGCCATTGCGGAACGGCAGGTTCATCGCATGCTTCGGCACGCCGTCGCGCAGTGCATGGCGCTCGGCCAGGGTGAAATCGCGTACCAGGTCCCAAGCGGCATCCAGTGCGGTGTCGTCATACAACAGGCCCACCCAGAATGCCGGCAGCGCACACAGGCGGCTCCACGGGCCACCATCGGCACCGCGCATTTCCAGGTACTTCTTCAGGCGCACTTCCGGGAACGCGGTGGTCATGTGGTCCGACCAGTCGCGCAGCGTCGGCAGCGCACCCGGCAGCACCGGCAGCCTGGCCTGCATGAAATCGCGGAAGCTCTGCCCGCTGGCGTCGTGGTAGATGCCATCGCGGTAGGAGAAATACATCGGCACGTCGAGCAGGTAGTCAACATAGCGCTCGTAACCAAAACCATCCTCGAACACGAAGTCGAGCATGCCGGTGCGGTCGGCGTCGGTGTCGGTCCAGATGTGCGAGCGGTAGCTCAGGTAGCCGTTCGGCTTGCCTTCGGTGAACGGCGAATCGGCGAACAGCGCGGTGGCGATCGGCTGCAGCGCCAGCGACACGCGGAACTTCTTCACCATGTCCGCTTCGGTGGCGTAGTCCAGGTTCACCTGCACCGTGCAGGTGCGGGTCATCATGTCCAGGCCCAGCGAACCGACCTTGGGCATGTACGAGCGCATGATCTTGTAGCGCCCCTTCGGCATCCAGGGCATTTCATCGCGCTTCCACTTCGGCTGGAAGCCCATGCCGAGGAAACCCAGCTGCAGTTCGCCGGCCACCTGTGCCACTTCGTTGAGGTGGGTGCCGGTCTCCACGCAGGTCTGGTGGATGGTCTCCAGCGCCGCGCCGGACAGCTCCAGCTGACCGGCCGGTTCCAGCGTCACCGAGGCACCGTCGCGCAGCAGCGCGATCGTGTTGCCGTTTTCCTGCACCGGCTCCCAGCCGAAGCGGACCAGGCCGTTGAGCAACGCTTCGATGCCGCGCTCGCCCTCGAAGGTCGGCGGGCGCAGGTCATCCAGGCGGAACCCGAACTTCTCGTGCTCGGTGCCGATGCGCCACTGCGCGCGGGGCTTCTCGCCGGAGGCGATCACCTCCACCAGCTGCGAGCGGTCGGTAATGGGGGTATCGGCGACGTGGCTGGGGCTCGACAAGGGGAAGGCTCGCTGGACGGTGGCGGGGGATGTGGGGCTCGCGGCCTTCCATCGCAAGGGCGCACTATAGCGTGGCACCCCGTTGCGTCATGCGACGGTGACGGGTTTCAGCATCCTACCGACGCCCTCTTGACCCTCGTACACTCGGCGTCATGAACCGTCATTCGCGACACCCCGAACTGCACCGCTCCGAGCGCGTCGGCTGGTTGCGTGCCGCCGTGCTGGGGGCCAACGATGGCATCGTCTCGGTGGCCGGCCTGGTGGTCGGCGTGGCGGCCAGCGGCGCCTCCGCCACCACTATCCTTGCCACCGGCGTGGCCGGCACCGTGGCCGGCGCGATGTCGATGGCCGCCGGCGAGTATGTGTCGGTGCAGACCCAGGCCGACACCGAAGCGGCCGACCTGGCCATGGAAAAGCGCGAGCTGCGCGAAGACCCGCACAGCGAACTGGAGGAGCTGGCCGCGATCTACCGCCACCGCGGCCTGGAGCCTGCATTGGCCCGGCAGGTGGCCGAACAGCTTACCGCCCACGATGCACTGGGTGCACACGCCCGCGATGAGCTGGGCATCACTGACACCCTGCGCGCGCGCCCGCTGCAGGCGGCGCTGGCCTCGGCCGGTGCGTTCACCTGCGGTGCGGCGCTGCCGGTGCTGACCGCCCTGCTCGCGCCGACCGACAAGGTTGCGTTGATGACCACGGCCAGCACCCTGCTCGGCCTGTGCCTGACCGGCGCGGTGGCGGCCCAGGCCGGGGGCGCACCGCCTGTACGCGGCGCGGTCCGGGTGATGTTCTGGGGCGCGCTGGCGATGGCTGCGGCGGCCGGCGTCGGTCGCCTGTTCGGTGCCCAGGTGTCATGACCGGCATGCTGCCAGCGGCCACTGCGTTGTTGGCCGAGATGGCCAGCCTGGCCGGCTGCGGGCGCGCCGAGGGCTATGCCTGCATCACCGCACGCCGCGAGCATGGCGCCAGCTCGGTGGAGGTTCCGCAACCGCAGTTCGCGATCCTGCTGGAAGGCCGCAAGCAGGTACGTACCGCACACCAGTCGCTGACGTTCGTTCCCGGCGACATCCTGCTGCTGACCCAGCGGTGCCGCATCGACGTGGTCAACACCCCCGATCCCTGCAGCGGCCGCTACCTCAGTGCCATCGTGCCGCTCTGCACCGAAGTGCTGGCGGCGGCGCGTACGCTCTGGAATGAAGAGCTTCCCGCCCCCGGCCAGGCGATGGCGCGACTGCCGTTGATCGACCATGGCGCGGTGCTGCGCCAGTGGCGGCAATCGCTGCAGGACGGCCGTTACAGCGACGCGCGGCTGGCCCTGGCCTCGCTGGTGCTGACCCTGTGCCGACAGGGCCACGGCAACCTGCTGCTGCCGCAGGCGCCGAGCCTGGGCGAACAGATCCGCGACCGCATCGCCGCCGAACCAGCACGCGACTGGCAATCACGCGATGTGGAAGAACAGTTCGCGCTGAGCGGCGCGACCCTGCGCCGTCGCCTGGCGGCCGAGGACACCAGCCTGCGCCAGCTGCTCACCGAGGCCCGGCTGGCACATGGCATGCAGCTGCTCTACACCACCGACCTGCCGTTGAAGACCGTGGCCGCGCGCGCGGGCTACCGGTCTGCGGCCAGTTTCAGCAAGCGCTTCGCCGAGCAGTACGGGCTGGCTCCCACAGATATTTGAGGGGGTTCGGCAGGGCTGCGCCCTGCACCCGCAGAGGCAACGGCAACAGCCGAAGCAACAGCAACAGCAACGGCGTGCATTCCGTGGAATGGCGGGGCACTGTGGGTTTGCGGGGACGCCGTAAACCCGTCCATGGGGGCTTGGTCGCCGCATCCATGCGGCTCACACCCCGCAAACCCACAGTGCCCCGCCTTCGACAGATTCCGGCGGCTGTTGGTAGGTGTCGACCTTGGTCGACACATCTGTCAGTTATCGAATGAAATTCGTGGGGTCAGATCCGTTTTCCTGCGGAAAACGGATCTGACCCCGCGAGCTGACAGATCGCGGAAAACTGTCGAAGGCGGGGTGGGTCCGGTTGCGGGAGTGTCCGCGGCATGGATGCCGCGGCCAAGCCCCCATGGGTGAGGGCGCTTTGCTTGCGAAGCACTGCTTCGCAAGCGCCCGAACGCCCAGCCGCCAGCGACTGGGCCGGACCGCGGAGCGGGGTTTACGGCGTCTCCCGCAACCGGACCCACCCCGCCATCCCAGACAGCCCGCTGTCGCTGTTGCTGTTGCTTCGGCCGTTGCCGTTGCCTCTGCGGGTGCAGGGCGCAGCCCTGCAGCCCCCCCTTCCCTGAGCATTCCGCGCAGTGGTTTGAGCGCCGTGCACACGCCGGCCACGGCACGCTGGGCACAACGGAACCGCCCGTCATCCACCGAGAACCGCCATGATCCTGCGTCCCCTGCCGCTGCGCGGCGCCCTGCTGCTGGCCCTGTCGTCCCTGCCGCTGGCTGCACTGGCCGAAGCCACCTCGCCCGCTCCCACCCAGCAGGTGCCCGGCGTCTACCACCAGCGCGTTGGTGCGCTGCAGGTCACCGCCCTGTTCGACGGCGTGGTCGCGCTGGGCCGGCAGGAAGTGGTCAACGTGCCGCCGACACTGGTCAGCCGCCTGTTGGAAGGCCGCTACGTACCGGAAGACAAGAAGGGCCTGCAGACCGCGATCAACGCCTTCCTGGTGCGCCAGGGCAACCACCTGACCCTGGTCGATACCGGCACCGCGCAGTGCTTCGGCCCCGGCCTGGGCCAGGTGCTGGGCAACCTGCGCGCCTCCGGCGTGGACCCGGCCGAGGTGGACGAGGTGCTGCTGACCCACGCCCACCCGGACCATCTGTGCGGCGTGCTCGACGCGCAGGGCAAGCCGGCCTACCCGAATGCCACGGTGTGGCTGTCCAAGGCCGATGCCGATTACTGGCTCAGCCCGGCCAGCGAGGCCACGGCGCCGAAGGGCGTGCGCTTCGCCTTCCCGCTGGCACGCAACGCGGTCGCGCCCTACCAGGCCAGCGGCCACCTGCGCACGTTCAGCCCCGGCGATGCCCTGCCCGGTGGCGCGGTGGCGATGGACACCCACGGCCATACCCCCGGCCATGTCTCCTACCGGTTCGACAGCCAGGGCCAGTCACTGCTGGTGTGGGGTGATGTGCTGCACTTCCATGCGGTGCAGTTCGCGCACCCGGAAGCGGCATTCGAGGCCGATTCGGACCGCAAGGCGGCCATCGCCAGCCGTCGCGGGCTGCTGCAGCAGGCCACCGCCAACGGTTGGTGGGTGGCCGGTGCGCACCTGCCGTTCCCGGGCCTGGGCCATGTGCGTGGCGAGGGCCAGGCCTATGCGTGGGTGCCGGCGGAGTATTCGCCGTTGTGAGGGTGTGCCGACCAAGGTCGGCACCCACCCGATCGGGTAGCGCCCGGCTGCCAGCCGGGCGACCGTAAATGCCTTATTCCAGCCCCAGCCAGCCGCCGATCACGCCGCGGGCTTCGTCCACGCCGGTACGGTCTTCGCCGGAGAACACCTGCACGCTGACGCTGTCACCGTAAGCCGATTGCAGCTCCTTGCGCACCTTCTGCAGGGACTGCATCTGCTGGCTGCGGCTGAGCTTGTCGGCCTTGGTCAGCAACGCGTGCGCCGGCAGGCCACGCTGCACGGCATAGGACAGCATCTGCCGGTCGTAGTCCTTCAGGGGGTGGCGGATGTCCATCACCACCACCAGGCCCTTGAGGGCCTCGCGGGTGCGGAAATACTTGTCAATGAAGGCCTGCCAGTGCGCCTGCAGGTCCAGCGGCACCTTGGCGTAGCCGTAACCGGGCAGGTCGACCAGATGCGCTTCCGGGGTGACCTGGAAGAACACCAGCTGCTGGGTGCGGCCGGGGGTCTTGGAGACACGGGCCAGGGCGTTCTGGCGGGTCAGCGCGTTGAGCGCACTGGACTTGCCGGCGTTGGAGCGGCCGGCGAAGGCCACTTCAGCCCCTTCGTCGGGCGGCAGCTGCCGCACGTTGTGGGCCGAAAGGTGGTAACGGGCGCGTTCGATGAGCAATGACATGTGCCTAGGATCGCATGTTGCGGCGCCGCGCGCCCGTGCCGGCGGCCGCTGCGGCCATTTTGCTGCACTGCTGCGTTGACCGTGCGCGGAAACGGCGTTGATAATCCGGGCGATGCCGGCGGCCACCGTCCGGCCCGGTCCATACGGAGCTTCAGCATGCGCCACGCTCGCGTTCTTGCCGTATCCGCCCTTGCCACTGCTGTAGTCGTTGCCGCTGCTGCGTTCGCGCAGACCACGTTGACCCCGCTGCCCGACAACGGGCCGATCAATACCGCCTCGCTGGAGGTGGACTTCAGCAAGACCCACTGGGGCGATGCCAAGGCCGGCCAGACCAAGGCGACGGCCTGCGCGGCCTGCCATGGTGCCGACGGCAACTCCACGGTGGAGATGTACCCGTCCATTGCCGGCCAGAGCGAGCGCTACGTGGCCCAGCAGATGGCCCTGATCGCCAACGGCCAGCGCAGTTCCGGCGCGGCGGTGGCGATGGTGCCGTTCGTGCAGAACCTCACCCCGCAGGACATGCGCGATATCGGCGCCTACTTCGCCACGCAGAAGGCCAACGCCGGCATCGCCGATGACACGGCAGTGACCGATGGCCCCTACAAGGGCATGAAGTTCTACGAGATCGGCCAGCAGCTGTACCGCGGCGGCGATGCCAAGCGCGGCCTGCCGGCCTGCATGGCCTGCCACGGCCCCAGCGGTGCCGGCAATCCCGGCCCGGCCTATCCGCACCTCGGTGGGCAGCACGCCAGCTATGTCGCGCGCCGCCTGCAGGAGTACCAGGCCGGCCAGACCAACGAGACCGACAAGGCGCACTTCCAGATCATGGCCACGGTCGCGCAGAAGCTCAGCGAGCAGGAGGTGCAGGCGCTGTCGAGCTACCTGCAGGGCCTGCACAACAAGGCCGACGATGTGGCCGCTGCGGCCACGCCGACGCAACCGGCTGCCGCCCCCTGACCACCACTGGTCGGCCCGGGCCGCGACGCCGGCCCACGGCTGCGGTATGTTTCCTTCACGCCGGCGACCGCGCCGGCGTTGCTTTTTTCAACGGAGATGCGTGTCGATGAGGTTGATTTCCCGCCTGCTGTTGTCCGTGCTGGTGCTGCTGCCGCTGGCAGCCTGCGCCGCCACCCCCGCCAATGCCCCGCTGGTCGAGGGCAAAGACTACGAGCGCATCGCCCAGCCAGGCCCGTTCCAGCCGCTGGCCGGCAAGATCGAAGTGGTCGAGGTCTTCGGCTACACCTGCCCGCACTGCGCCCATTTCGAACCGCAGCTGGAAGCCTGGGCGGCCAAGCTGCCGGCCGACGTGCGTTTCACCCCGGTGCCGGCGGCCTTCGGTGGCGCCTGGGATGCCTGGGCACTGGCCTACTACGCCGCCGACGAAGTCGGCGTGGCAAAGCGCAGCCACGCTGCCGTGTTCAAGGCCCTGCACGAGCAGGGATCGCTGCCGATGCAGAACGTCTCGGCCGATGAGCTCGCCACGTTCTACAAGGCCTACGGCGTGACCCCGGACCGCTACCTCCAGGCGCTGCGCGGCGATGCCGTGCAGAAGAAGGTCGAGGCCGCGCGCGCGTTCGCCCAGCGCACCAAGATCCCGGGCACCCCGGCCATCATCATCAACGGCCAGTACCTGGTGCGGGGCAACAGCTTCGACGACCAGCTGCGCATCGCCTCGGCGCTGATCGCGCAGGCCCGCGCCGCCCGCGGCCGCTGAACCAACGCCCACCCTCGACACGGCGCTGTCGCCGCCGCATGTCATCATTTCCCCCTGGCTGGCGCCTGGCGCCGGCCCCCACCTTTCCAGATGCTGGAGACGTTTCCATGAAGATCCGTTACGCCCTCGCCCTCGCAGCGCTGCTGCCGATCCTGGCTGCCTGCAAGGCTGATGACGGCAGCACCAACACCACCGCGGCCCCGGCCGCACCGGCAGCCGCCCCGGCCACCGCCGAACCGGCCGCTGCGCCGGCCACGGGCAGCGAAGGCACCGCTCCGGCTGCCGCCGAAGGCGAAAAGGCCCCGGCCGAAGCCGCCCCCGCCGCGGCGCCGGCCCCGACCACCGCCGCGCTGACCGGCCCGGCCCCGGTGGAAGGCGCCGATTACCAGGTGATCCCGAACGGCCAGCCGTTCCAGCCGGCTGCCGGCAAGATCGAAGTGACCGAGATCTTCGGCTACGTCTGCCCGGCCTGCGCCGCATTCCAGCCGCTGGTCGGCCCGTGGAAGGCCGGCCTGCCCAGCGACGTGAACTTCGTCTACGTGCCGGCCATGTTCGGCGGCACCTGGGATGACTACGCCCGTGCCTTCTACGCCGCGCAGACCCTGGGCGTGCAGGAAAAGACCCACGAAGCGCTGTACGCCGCCATCCACTCGCAGAAGACCCTGAAGGGCGAGCGCGGCCGTGACTCGGTGGAAGACATCGCCAAGTTCTACGCCGCCTATGGCGTGGATCCGAAGCAGTTCGCCGCCACCATGGGCAGCTTCGCGGTGAACGCCAAGACCAACTCGGCCAAGCAGTTCGCCCAGCGCAGCCAGATCAGCGGCACCCCGTCGATCATCGTCAACGGCAAGTACCTGGTGAAGGGCAAGAGCTTCCCGGACATGCTGCGCATCGCCGACCACCTGATCGCCCGCGAACGCGGTGCGGCCCAGGCTCACTGATCCAAGAGAAGCATTTCCCGGCCGTGAATTCCCCCCGTACACGGACCCTGCGCTTGCTGACGGCCAACATCCAGGCCGGCTCAAGTACCCGCCGCTACAGCGACTATGTGACCCGCAGCTGGTCACATGCGCTGCCGGCGGGGCGCAAGCGCAGCAGCCTGGACGCGATCGCCACCCTGGCGCGCGACCATGACATCGTCGGCCTGCAGGAGGCCGACCCGGGCAGCCTGCGCTCGGGCTTCACCAACCAGACCCACTACCTGGCCCAGCGCGCCGGCTTCAACTACTGGAGCCACCAGCCGAACCGGCGCATGGGCGGCGTGGCATCCAGTGCCAATGGCCTGCTGAGCAAGCTGGAACCGGTGGAAGTGCAGGACCATGCCCTGCCCGGCCGCATCGGCGGGCGCGGCGTGCTGCTGGCCAAGTTCGGCGATGGTACCGATGGCCTGGCGGTGGCGGTGGCGCATCTGTCATTGGGCGCGGGCTCGCGGATGTCGCAGCTGGGCTTCATCGCCGAGTTGCTGTCCGACCACCCCAACGCGGTGCTGATGGGCGACTTCAACTGCCTGGCCGAACGCCCGGAAATGCAGGTGCTGTACCAGAAGACCCGGCTGCAGCCCCCGGGCTGCATCGTGCCGACCTTCCCCAGCTGGCGCCCCGACCGCGCCATCGACCACATCCTGGTCAGCAGTGGCCTGCAGACTCGTACCGTGGAAGCCGTACCAGCCGCGTTCTCCGATCACCTCGCCCTGGCGATGCAGATCGACGTCCCGGCCGACACCCTGCGCTGACCCCAAAAAGGGGACGGAGGGGATTAAGTCGTTTATGCATAAACGACTTAATCCCCTCCGTCCCCTTTTTCAGGCGGCGGCCGGTGCCTTCAGGCGCCGCGCGGTCATCGTGCTGCCCACCGAGGCCAGCACCGTGCAGCCGATCGCCAGCCACTGCAGCCCATGCAGGTGCTCGTGCAGCAGAAGCATGGCCCACAGCGCGGCCACCGCCGGTTCCATGCTGATCAGGATGCCGAAGGTCTCCTTCGGCAGGCGCTTGAGCGCCATCATCTCCAGTGACATCGGGATCGCGCTGGACACCAGCGCCACCAGCAGCCCGGCGGCCAGGATCTTCGGGTCGAGCAGCGCGGCACCGGCATGCGCCACGCCCACCGGCACCACCACCAGGGATGCCGCCAGCAGCCCCAGCGACACCGAATGCCCGGCATGCAGGTGGCCGGCACGCTTGCCGAACACGATGTACAGGCCCCAGCACGCCGCAGCCCCCATCGCATACAGCACGCCAGCGGGATCCAGCGCCGGACCACCGCCGATCGGCAGCAGCAACAGCAGCCCCACCGCCGCACAGCCCACCCAGAGGAAATCGATCGGCCGTCGCGACGACAGCATGGCCACCGTCAGCGGCCCGGTGAATTCGATGGCCACCGCGATGCCGAAGGGAATGGTGCGCAGGGCCATGTAGAACAGCAGGTTCATCAGGCCCAGGGTGAGGCCGTAGCGCAGGATGGTGATCGCATCCGGGCGGCTGGTCTTCCAGCGCCACGGCCGCCAGAACAGCAGCAGCAACAGCGCCGAGAAGCCCACGCGCAGCGCGCTGGTGCCCTGCGCGCCGATCAGCGGGAACAGGTGTTTTGCATAGGAGGTGCCGATGGCCAGCGAGGTGACCGAGCCAAGCACCGCCAGCGCCGGCAACATCGGCGCGAGTCGTGGGGTCTGCATGGGCAAAGTCTATTGCGCCAGCGCCGAGCACTTGGCTCAATTGACGGCCCGTTCGTGCAACTTCTGCTCGCCATGGCCACCGCCCCCGTGCTCGACAGCTTCGACCGCGCCATCCTCGACCTGCTGCAGCGGGACAACACCCTGCCGCAGCGCGAAATCGCCGAGGCCGTGCACCTGTCTGCGCCGGCCGTGCAGCGCCGCATCAAGCGCCTGCAGGACGGCGGCGTGATCGCCGCCAACGTGGCGGTGGTCGACGCGGCCAGGGTCGGGCGACCGCTGACCATCATCGTGGAGGTGCGCGTGGTCAGCGAGCAGCGCGAACGCGTGGCGCCGTTCAAGCGCCGCGTGCAAAACGACCCGGCCGTGCAGCAGTGCTACTCGATCACCGGCGATGGCGATTTCCTGCTGCTGCTTTCGGCGGCGTCGATGGAAGAGTACGAGGCCATTACCGAGCGGTTGTTCGGCGGCGATGACAACATCGAGCGCTTCCGTACGTCGGTCGCGCTGGGGACGTTGAAGCGCAGTTTCGAAGTGCCGTTGGCCCCGGTTCTGTAGCGCTGAGCCATGCTCGACTGCGCTTTGACCGCACAGCAACAGCCGCCGAGGATGGCTCGGCGCTACAGTCGGAGACCATGAACACATCGCCCTCCCCCGCCCGTCGCCTGCGCCGCTGGTTGCTGCGCGGCCTGTGGCTGGCCATCGCCCTCATTGCCGCGATGGCGCTGTGGAACAGCCCATGGGCCGCTGCGCCGAAGCTGCTGTGGACACTCTCTCGTATGCCGCCGGCCACGCAACTGGCGGTGCCGGTGGACGGCGTGCGGCCACGCCAGATCGCCGACACCTTCGGCGCACCACGTGGCCGTGACCGCTCCCACGCCGGCATCGACATCTTCGCCAAGCGCGGCACCGCGGTGCGCAGCGTCACTGCCGGCGTCATCGCGGACGTCAGCGAGCGCGGCCTCGGTGGCCGCCAGGTCTGGGTGATCGGGCCCGGGCGCGAACGTTACTACTACGCCCATCTGGACGACTGGGCCGAGGGCCTGGCGCGCGGCCAGGTGGTCCAGGCCGGCGACCTGCTCGGGCATGTAGGCGACAGCGGCAATGCCAAGGGCACGCCGCCCCACCTGCACTGGGGCATCTACGGCGCCGATGGCGCGCGCGATCCGCTGCCGCTGCTGCGCTGAACACCATGCGCTGCGTCGCGGCCCGCGTGAGCGCCTACCTCGCTCATGATTTGTAAATAGGAATAGTTCGTATTACCATTTCTTTCGTTTCCGGTGGTGCCAGGACGGCCTGCCCGCCCGTTTCCCACCCGTAGCGCCTCGCCTTCTGGATGCCGGCCGAGCGCGCGTGCTCGTCCAGGACCCCCATGACCCGTCCCGCCTTCCGTATCCCGCAACCGCAGCGGCTGTCCGTTGCCGTAATCGTTGCACTCTGCGCCCTGGCCCCGGCCGCCTTCGCCGACACCGCCGCCGATCCGACCACGCTGGACAAGTTGATGGTCAAGGGCGAACGCGCCGAAGGCTATTCGGTGCGCCGCACCTCGGCCGGTACCCGCTTCGACCTGGCACCGCGCGAGATCCCGCAGTCGGTCAGCATCATCAGCCACCAGCGCATCGAAGATCAGAAGCTCGACGACATCATCGACGTGCTGGCCAACACCACCGGCGTGACCAGCACCCAGTCCGACAGCGAGCGCACCGAGTTCTACGCGCGTGGGTTCTACATCGATGCCTACCAGTTCGACGGCCTGCCGACGCAGATGGTGCAGAACTGGAGCTACGGTGACTCCGGCCTGGATCTGGCGCTGTACGACCGCGTGGAAGTGGTGCGCGGCGCCACCGGCCTGCTCAGCGGCGCCGGCAATCCGTCGGCGTCGGTGAACCTGATCCGCAAGCATGCCGACAGCGCCGAGCTGACCGGCAGCGTGTCGGTGAACGTCGGCAGCTGGGGCCGCACCCGCACCACGGTGGATGTGGGCAGCGCGCTCAACGCCAGCGGCAGCGTGCGCGGTCGCGTGATCGGCAGCTACCTGGATACCGACGGCCAGATGGACCGCTACAACCAGCGCAAGACGCTGGGCTACGCCGTCATTGATGCCGACCTGACCCCGGACACCCAGCTGAGCGTGGGCTACGACTACCAGCAGAAGCGCGCCAATGGTGCGACCTGGGGCGGCTTCCCGATGTGGTACGCCGATGGCAGCCCGACCAACTACCCGACCTCGTTCAATCCGTCGCCGGACTGGACCTACTGGGACACCACCAGCAAGCGCGCGTTTGCCACCCTGCAGCACGCCTTCAGCAACGGCTGGAAGTTCAGGATCGGCGCCACCCACGACCGCACCAACGCCGACGACAAGCTGTTCTATCCGTCCTACACCGCGTTCGACAAGGCCACCGGCACCGGCGTCACGCCGATGGCCGGCTTCTACAACACCGAGCGCAAGGTCGATGGCATCGATGGCTACATCGACGGCCCGTTCCAGCTGTTCGGCCGCGAGCACCAGTTCATGGCCGGCCTGAGCTACAACAAGCGCGAATTCGCCAACTACGGTGACTTCCAGATGGGTGGCCCCGGCACCGGCTGGAATCCCTTCAGCTCCTATCTCGACTGGACCGGCAACATCGCCCAGCCGAACTGGAACCCGCTGGCGCTGGCCAGCCAGGGCACCATCACCCAGAAGGCCGGCTATGCCGCCACCCGTCTGTCGCTGGCTGATCCGCTGAAGCTGATCCTCGGTGCGCGCTACACCAACTGGAAGAGCGAAGGCGAGAACGACGACCGCGAACACAAGGTGACCACCCCGTACGCCGGCCTGGTGTATGACATCAACGATACCTACTCCGCGTACGCCAGCTACACCGAGATCTTCCAGCCGCAGACCGCACGTGACCGCAACGACCGTTATCTCGACCCGGTCGACGGCAAGAGCTACGAGGTGGGCGTCAAGGGTGCCTGGTTCGACAACCGGCTGAACGCCTCGCTGGCGGTGTTCCGCATCGAGCAGGACAACGTCGCCCAGGTCACCAGCGAGCCGATCATCGGCCGTCCGGGTGAGTTCGCCTCGATCGCCGCACGCGGCACCGTCAGCCGTGGCTTCGAATTCGAAGTGAACGGCGAACTGGCACCGGGCTGGAACGCGACCTTCGGTGCTTCGCGCTATGTGGCCAAGGACATCAACGGTGCCGACATCAACACCAACCTGCCGCAGACCGCATTGAAGCTGTTCACCAGCTACACCCCGCAGTCGCTGCAGGAACTGACCATCGGTGGCGGTGCCAACTGGCAGAACCGCATCTATTACGCCGCGCCGGTGGTGGGTCGCTTCGAGCAGGAAGGTTACGCACTGGTCAGTGCCTTCCTGCGCTACCGCATCTCGCCGGAGTTCAGCGTGCAGGCCAACCTCAACAACCTGCTGGACAAGAAGTACTACTCGCAGATCACCGGCTACGGTGCGTACGGCGATGGCCGCAATGGCTCGCTGACGTTCACCTGGGCGTTCTGATCAGACGCGGGGTTCGCACGCCCCGCACCTGTAGAGCCGAGCCCATGCTCGGCTCAGAGAATCAGCCGAGCGCGGGCTCGGCTCTACACCCGCAAGGCAGCGCCGGAACTGACCGGCGCTGCCACCGTCACATCAGAAGCGCAGGTCCGCGCGCAGGTACCAGTAACGGCCACGCGGGATGTCGTAGGTCGAAGCGTCGTAGCCGTTCAACGAGCACGACAGGCAGATCGGCGGATCCTTGTCGAACACGTTGTTCAGGCCCGCGGTCAGCTGCAGCCCCTTCATCCAGTCGATCTTGTAGCCCACCTGCATGTCGTGGAAGGTGGTGGCCGACAGCGTGTTGGTGCCCGCAGCCTGGTTGCTGCACACCGGGAAGGCCGCCGCATCGCCGCAGTTCTCGGTCAGCTCGGAGATGTGGCGCACCGTCCAGTTGGCGCTCCAGCGATCCATCGTCCAGCCGAGGCTGGCATTGCTGGTCCACTCCGGGATCGAGCTGTCGGCCACTTCCACGCCCGGCTTCTGCGGCTGCTTCTGCCCGGCCGCGCCAGTGGCCTCGTAACGGCCGACGAAGGTGTTCTTCCATGCCAGCTTGAACTGGCCGATGGAGGTCTGCGGCAGCGTCCAGAACAGATCCACGTCCCAACCGTCGGTCTTGATCGAACCCAGGTTGGTCAGGCGGTTGTTGAAGCTGCTGACCGCACCGGTGCTGGCACGGGTGATGCCGTTGCAGTAGATCGGGTCCAGTGTATCCACGCACAGGTCCAGCTGGGTCTGCGCGTTGATGGCCTGGATCGCACCATCGATGGCATGGCGGTAGAAAGTGACTTCCACATCGAAGCGCTCCGACCACGAGGCGTTGTTGCCGAACCACGGGCTCCACACGAAGCCCGCGCTGAAGCTGCGCGAGCGTTCCGGGTCCAGCTCGCGGTTGCCGCCGGTGGTCACCGAGATCTGCGAGTTGGCCTGCTGGAAGCCGGCCGGGACGCCCAGTGCAGCACAGTTGGCCGCGCTGCCACGCGGCGGCGTGCCGCCCAAGCCCACCGAGCACGGATCGAACAGCTGCAGGTCGGCACGTGCGGCAGAGCCGTACAGCTCACCGATGGACGGTGCGCGGAAGCCCTCGGCGTACGTGGTGCGCAGCACGAAGTCATCGGTCACCTGCCAGCGCAGGCCGTACTTGGGCGTGAACTCGCCGCCGAAGGTGGAGTAGTCCGAATAGCGGCCGGCCAGGCTCAGGTCCAGCTTCTTGCCGAACGAGGAGTCGGCGAAGATCGGCACGCTCAACTCCAGGTAGGCCTCGTTGACGTCGTAGGAACCGGAGGTCGGTTGCGACGGCACGCCGTTGTAGTGGCCGATCACCGTCAGCGGATCGGGCTGGTAGGCGCCCTTGTACTTGCGGTACTCGAAGCCGGTGGCGAAGGACACCGGACCGGCCGGCAGCGAGAACAGCTCGCTGGACAGGTTGGCGGTGAACAGGCTCAGTTCGTTCTGGCTGCGGTCGCGCACCACTGGCTGGATCCACTTCAGCATGTCCGGGGTGATCGAACCGGCGCCACCGAAGATGTTCAACGGCACGCAGCCAGGCGTGGCCGCGCACACCGCGGGATCGCCCAGCGCCATGTTCACCTTGTAGATGTCATAGCTGCCGTAGTTGGTCTGCTCGGCCTTGTTCTTGCTGTACATGCCGTTGACGTCCCAGTACCAGCTGCGGTCGGCGGCATGGAAGTCACCGACCAGGCCGGTGGCGAAGTAGGTGGTGTCCACTTTCTGCTTGAACACGCGCGCACCGCCCTCCACCGGGCGACGACCGATCAGGCTCATGTTGTCGCCGGAGACGAGATCGAAGCCGAACGGGTTGTACGGGTTCAGGCGCGAGACCACGATGTTGTCGGCCAACGGATTGCCGGTGGCGCCATCGGGGCCGAAGAACAGCGGCTCGGGGCCGGCCTGGTTGGTCGACTCGCGGCGGTTGCCCAGCGCCTTGATGTACCACTGCACGTTGTCGGTGATGTCAAAGCGGAACTGGCCGAACAGGCCTTTGCGCTCCGACGGCGTCAGCACCATGTTGTATTCGGCGAAGTTGAAGCGGTCGGCGGTGGTGAAGCAGTGATAGTCATCCGTGCGGCTGCAGCCGGCACTGCCGTCGTACCGCGGATTGCTCACGCCGGTATTGGGCACGATGTTCTGCACCGCACCGGTGTTCGGGTCGGTGAACATGAAACGGCCCTGCGGAATACCACCGCTGCCGAACGCCAGGCCGGTACCGGGAATGGGGAAGCGCGACTGCTCGCGATCCTTGGCGAATACCGGGTCCTGCTTGGTCCAGCTGGCGCCCAGGAACAGGCTGAAGCGATCGCCACTCTTGCCCCAGGCCAGGTCCACGCCCTTCTGCGTGCCGTCGCCCTTGCTGTACTCGCCGTAGTTCAGCGTCACCTGCCCACCATCGAAATCGCGGCGGGTGATGATGTTGACCACGCCGGCGATGGCATCGGAGCCGTACAGCGACGAAGCACCGTCCTCCAGCACCTCGATGCGCTCGACGATGGCCAGCGGAATGGTGTTGAGGTCGGTGGCCGAGCCCACACCGGACGCCGACGATTCATTGACCCAGCGGATGCCGTCGACCAGCACCAGCACGCGCTTGGCACCCAGGTGGCGCAGATCGACCTGCGCCGAGCCGGCACCCACGCCACTGCCATCGGGCGGGAAACCGAAGTTGCCGGACGAGTTGAACTTGGCGTTGAGCGCAGAGCCGGAACCGGTGAGCTGCTGCAGCACTTCGCCGATCGAGGTCAGGCCGGTGCGTTCGATGTCGCCACGGGTCAGGGTCTGGATCGGGACCTGGCCCTCTACTTCAGCGCGCTTGATGCGGGTACCGGTGACTTCCACCGCGTCGAGGTTGGTGGTGGATTGTGCAGCGGCACCCAGGGGTGCCAAGGCCATCGCGCACAGCGTGACGGCAACCGCCAACGGGCGGTGGTGCAGGTGCTTCATTCGCTCTCTCTCCAAAGGAATGTCGGGACATGGACTGCCGCGCTCCCCCCTGCATGGCGGCAGCGTCTCCTTTGTAAACAAGCGGTAAAAATCACGGCGTGATGATCGACACTCTTTCACGCGGAATTGACGCAATTGACAGCCATTTACGTCAGATGAGGACCGTTTAGAACCGGACGGTACTGTTCACCGCCCTCCACTTTGATGCCGGCTGCGTCAGCGCGCGCCGAGATCCGCCACAACTCATCAAGGGGACTTGTCGGTGCAGGCGCTAGTGACCGGGCGCGTCGACGCGCAGCCCATGCTGGCTCACGGCCAGCAGCACGCGTGCCATGTCTTCGTAGTCGGTGTCGTCGGCGGTCGCCAGGTGCACCCAGGGGCGATGCTGCTGCGGCATCTGCTGCGCCTGCACCAGGTGCCGCTGCAACGCGACAGCGTCGAGCGGCTGGCCATTCCAGAACATCGCCCCCGCCGCGTCGATGCGCAGGTGGATCGGCTGGGGTGAGGACGCCGGCCAGGGTGGGCACGAGGTGCGCTGCTGGAGCGCCAGGAGGCCGGTCGCCTGCGCCATCGGCAGCGCGGTGATCACCAGCGCCAGCAACACCAGCAACACATCCACCAGCGGTGCCAGATTGGGGGCGGCCATCAGTGAGGCCGCGTGCTGTGTCCCGTATCGCATGCCACGTTTCCTCGCAGGAAGAGCGGCCTGCCGATGGCAGGCCGCCCGTTGCCGGACTCACCGCACGAAACTCACCGCACGAAGGCAATGCGCTCCATGCCAGTGGCTTCGGCCGCAGCCAATATCCGCGCCATGCCTTCGTACTCGGCCGCCGGATCGGTGGCGATGCGCAGCTCCGGCAGGTTGCCGGCATGCTCGCCGGCCTGCGCCTGCAGGCGCCCCTGCAGATCGCCGATCGCCATCGGCTGGCCATCCCAGCTCAGCTGGTTCGACGCATCCAGTCGCAGCTCGATCGGCGGCGGCGGTTCGGGGCGATCGATCGTGCGATCGGTGGCCTGTGGCAACTGCACGGGAATCGGCCGGGCCACGATCGGCGCGGTTACGATGAAGATGATCAACAGCACCAGCATCACATCCACCAGTGGCGTGACATTGATGTCCGCCAGCGGGCCGCTTCTTCCTGCGCTACTGAACGCCATGTGCCGCTCCCTGCAGCCGGGCGGTTCGCCCAAGGCCGACGTTACGACGCCTGCGCCCGCCTGCGGCAGGGGCCTGTGCGGAGTCATTCAGCTATCGTTGCCCACGCATGGCGTGCACGCAATGCGAAACTGAATTCAGCCACTGCCCGCTATGCTGCATGCCATGACCCGACGCTCTTCGACCGCCCTGTCCCTGCTGCCCTTGGCCACCACGCTGCTGATCGGCTGCGCCAATGCCCAGTCCCTCGATGCCCAGAACGCGCAGTTGAAAGCCGCGATCGCGGCCGCCGAACGCGGCCAGTTCGATCCTGGCCAAGCCGCTGCGCTCAGCCGCCATCCGGCGTATGGCTGGCTGGAGTACGCCAACCTGCGCCGCAACATCGACACCGTCGATACCGCGCAGGCACAGGCCTTCCTCAAGCGCTATGAGGGCCAGGCCGTGGCCAGCACGTTCCGCAGCGTGTGGCTGCCCTCGCTCGCCCGCCGCCAGGACTGGCCGACCCTGCTGGCCAACTGGGCGCCCACCGACAACGCCGGCCTGCGCTGTGCGCAGCTGACCGCGCGCCAGGTGACCGGCAAGGTCGATCCGCAGTGGATCAGCGAAGCACAGGAGCTGTGGCGCAAGAACGGCAAGCCGCTGCCGGACAGCTGCGATGCGGTGTTCACCGTGCTGCAGGCACAAGGCGGCCTGAGCGACGCCCTGCGCTGGGAACGGATCGATGCTGCCGCCGACGCGCAGCAGCCCGCCGTGATGCGCAGCGCGGCCCGCGGCCTGCCTGCCACTGACCTGGCACTGGCCAACACTTACGCCGCCTTCGTCGACAAGCCCAACGCCAGCGCCCTGAACTGGCCCCGCAACGAGCGCAGCCGGCGCATCGCCACCGATGGCCTGGCCAAGCTGGCCAAGGCCGACCCGGCCGCCACCGAACAGCAGCTGCCGCAGTACGCGCAGGCACTGGGGCTGAGTGCCGCCCAGCAGGGCCAGGTGCTGTACCAGATCGCGCTGTGGACGGTGGCGTCCTACCTGCCCGATTCGGCACGCCGCCTCAACGCGGTGCCGGAGTCGGCCTATGACGAACGCCTGCACGAGTGGCGCGTGCGCGAAGCGATGTCCCGCGGCGACTGGACCGCGGCGCTGACCGCCATCCGCAAGATGGGCAGCAAGCAGCGCAGCGACCCGCGCTGGCGCTACTTCGAAGGCCGCATGCTGGAGAAGACCGGCCAGGCCCAGCAGGCGCAGCCGCTGTTCCGCGAGGCCGCGCGTGCATCGACCTTCCACGGCTTCCTCGCCGCCGACAAGCTGCAGCAGGGCTACACGCTGTGCCCGTGGCAGCCCAACGACAGCGCGCAGGCGCAGGCGGTGATCGCGCGCGACCCGGCCATCCAGCGCGCAATGGCGTTGTACCAGATCGATCGCGCTGGCTGGGCCGTGGCCGAATGGAACAGTGCACTGTCGCGCTTCGATGACACCCAGCGTCGCCTCGCCGTGCGCGTGGCGCAGGACAACGGCTGGTTCGACCGCGCCGTGTTCGCGCTCGGCAAGCAGCCGCAGGAGCAGCGCCTGTACGACCTGCGCTTCCCGCTGCACCACGACGCCACCATCCGCCGCGAATCGGCACGCAACGCAATCGACCCGGCCTGGGTGGCGGCGGAGATCCGCGCCGAGAGCACCTTCACCCCGCGTGCGCGCTCGCCTGCCAACGCCATGGGCCTGATGCAGGTGCTGCCAGCCACCGGTGCCGGCGTGGCCAAGTCGATCGGCCTGACCGGCTACGGCGGCGCCGACAGCCTGTACGACCCGGACACCAACATCGCCATCGGCACCGCCTACCTGCGCCAGCTGATGAACAAGTACGACGGCCTGCCCTACGTGACCATCGCCGCGTACAACGCCGGCCCGACCCCGACCGCACGCTGGCAGAGCCAGCGCCCGGGCTTTGATCCGGACCTGTGGATCGAGACCATCAGCTACAAGGAAACCCGCGAGTACGTGGCCCGCGTGCTGGCCTTCAGCGTGATCTACGACTGGCGCCTCAATGGTGATGCGCTGCCGCTGAGCGATCGCCTGATGGGCCGCCTGGTGGACAAGCGCAAGCGCTTCAGCTGCGCCGCCAACGCCGACCAGGGCGGCGATTGATCGCAACACAGTACTGCCGGCCGCTGGCCGGCATTCCCCGGCATCCACTCGCTGGGGAGGGAAACGATGAGCCTGCTGGCCTGGATCGGCTGGACGCTGTATCGGTAGTGCAGGCCGCTGGCCGGCAGCTTCGGGGTGACTGCGGTTGCCGGCCAGCGGCCGGCACTACCGGTGCGTCTGCGCCGGGCATGCGATGATTCCAGCCATGAAGATCTATCTTGTCGGCGGCGCCGTGCGTGACCGCCTGCTGCAGCGACCTGCCGGCGACCATGACTGGGTGGTGGTCGGCGCCACGCCCGCGCAGATGGAAGCGCAGGGCTTCACCGCCGTCGGCCGCGATTTCCCGGTGTTCCTGCACCCGAAGACCGCTGAGGAATACGCGCTGGCGCGCACCGAGCGCAAATCCGGCCGTGGCTACCGCGGCTTCGTGGTCGATGCCGACCCGGCAGTGACGCTGGAAGAAGACCTGCAGCGCCGCGACTTCACCATCAACGCGATTGCCTGCGACGAAGACACCGGCACGCTGGTCGATCCCTACGGCGGTGTGCGCGATATCGAGCAACGCGTGCTGCGCCATGTCGGCCCCGCGTTCGTGGAAGATCCATTGCGCGTGCTGCGCGCGGCCCGGTTCATGGCGCGCTTCGCACCACTGGGCTTCACCGTCGCCGAAGAGACCATGGCGCTGATGCGCGAGGTCGCCGCCAGCGGCGAGCTGGACGCGCTGGTGCCGGAACGCGTCTGGCAGGAACTGCGCAAGGCGCTGGTCAGTGAGCGGCCTTCTGCCTTCCTGCGTACGCTGCACGATGCGCACGCCCTGGGCCCGATCCTGCCCGAGCTGGAAGCGCTGTATGGCGTGCCGCAACGTGCTGAGTTCCACCCTGAAGTCGATACCGGCATCCACCAGGAAATGGTCAGCGACATGGCTGCCAGGCTGGCGCCGGGCGATGACCTGGTCGGCTTTGCCGCGCTTACCCATGACCTGGGCAAGGGCCTGACCCCGCCGGAGGAATGGCCGCGCCACATCATGCACGAGCAACGCGGCATCAAGCCGCTGAAGGCCTTGTGCGCACGATTGAAGATTCCCGCCGAACACCAGCAGCTGGCCGAAGCGGTGTGTCGCGAGCACTTGAACGTGCACCGCATCGACGAACTGCGCGATGCCACCGTGCTGGAACTGCTGGGCCGCTGTGATGCGCTGCGCCGGCCGGAACGCGTGGCCCGCATCGCACTGTGCTGCGAGGCCGACAAGCGCGGCCGGCTCGGCTTCGAGGACGCCGACTACCCCCAGGGCGAAACGCTCAAGCGCCTGCACCAGGCGGCGCTGTCAGTGCAGGCGCGGGATCTGGATACCACGCATCTGAAGGGCCCGGCCATCGGCGAAGCGCTGGCCAAGGCGCGGGTGAAAGCCATCGCCGCCGCCCGCTGATCCGCAACGTCCGCGCGCACTGCTATGGGCAGTGCCGGCCGCTGGCCGGCACCCCTATATCACTGGCTTCAGTGCGCCATCCCACGGGTAATCGCCGCCGCACGCTGCTTCAGCTGGGCCACGGCATCGGGAATCATCTCCATGCCCACGTCCAGGCCCGGGTTCAGCACCAGGCCGACGCCGTCGCCGATACCGGCCAGCAGCGCGTGCACCGCGATCGGCATGGCATGGGCAAACTGCGGCAGCTGCTCGTGCCACAGGCCGGCGCGCTCGGGCGCGGTGAACACCGCGAACATCGGCTCGCCGCTCTCGCTGGTCAGCACCAGCGGCGAGATGCTCTCGTCCCAGGCGCCATCCTCACCAATGGCCTTGTCCAGCAGCACGAACGCCGTCGAGGTCAGCAGGCCGTCGAGGAACTGCGCTGCGGTCAGCGTGCCGTCCTGGGCCTGCAGCAGGCGCACCTCGAGGTCGTTGAGGGGTTCGAACGGGGTGTCGTGGTCCATGGTCGGTTCCGGTACGTGGTTGCAGGGCAGACTTTAACAGGCCCGGTCCTCAACCGATGTATCCGTGCCGCCACATCCAACCGGCCACCGCCAGCGCGGCGACCCCCACCAGCATCAACGGCAGGCCGAAGCGGTGCCGCCACGGGATCGGCACCCCGCCCAGCTGCTGGTCCATGGTCTCGGTATCGAGCACCCAGCCGTGCTCGCACCGGGTGCAGGCCAGCTCGTAGCGGCGCTGGTAGGTGAAGCCGAACAGCAGGTCGATGCGCGCCATCTTGTAGCGCAGCTGCGGGGCGAACTCGGTTTCCGTCTGGCAGCGCAGGCAGTGGTGCGCTTCGGTGGGGCCGACGATCAGCACCCGTTCCTGTTGGCCGATCAGGATCATGTCCGGTTGACCTGGCAGGCGGGCTGGGCCAGCAGCCAGGCCTGGGCGGCGGCCACAGTGGCCGCGTCACCCTCGACGCGCTGGTCGGGTTCGATCTTCAGGCCATCGCCACGATCATTGCGGTCCCGCATCACGCTGGTGGTCAGCAGCAGGCGACTGCCATCGGCAAGCGTGTGCACGACATTGCCGGTGGAGACGCCCGCGGTCGGCTGGCCGAAACTCCGCGCCTGCGGGCGGCCACGCCACGCCAGCACCGAGGCCTCGCCCGAACTGCCGGTGCGGGGCCCGAACAGCACCGCCACCGGTGCGCCAGGCTGCCGCACTACATGGCCGGACTGGCCGAAGTCCAGCAGCGGCCTGCCCGCCAGCTGCACCGCAGTCGCCGTCAACGTCCAGCGCTGCGGCCCTTGCGCGGTTTCGAACGCGCCGACGTCCTCGTTGTTCACCACCGAGGTGCGCAACAGCGGGGCCATGCCCAGCAGCATCGGCCACATGGAGCCGCCACCGTTGTCCCGCAGGTCGACGATCCAGCCACAGCGCGCGCCGTCGTCCTTGCTGCGGATGACCTGCTGCCATCGCGCGGCACGCTGGATGTCCTGGCGGAATTTTTCCTGCGGCGTCGCGCCCAGCGAGGAGGCATAGCCCTCGATGACCACCCAGCCGATGCGCGCATCCACCGCATCAGCGGCCTTGGCCCGGTCCACGGCGGCGGCACCGGCCTGCTGCGCACGCGCTAGGGATTCGCGCTGACGCTGGGTCGTGGTCCACGCACCATGGTGGCCGGTGCTGAGCGCAATGGCTTCGCGCAGAACGGCCAGCCGTTGCGCGGGATCCCCCTGCGCCGATTGCAGGCGGATGCGGATGGCGGGCCAGTCCACCCGGTCGCGATACAGCGCCTGGCGTTCAAGCAGGTTGAGGATCTCAGCCTGGGCCTCCGGCGAGGGCATCTCGACCGCGCCTGGCGTATCGGCCATGGCGCCGGTCGCCAGCAACACGAGCATCAGCGCGCCGATGCGACGCACTCCCTTGCGAACCTGCATGCGACGCTTCCTTGTCGTTGAATCAGGACCGCAGCATAACCGGGGCATGATCGCTTGCGCCACGCGCGAACTGTCGTATCCGGCCCGGTCGCGGGTTGCAGCAAGGCGGCTTGCGTGCGGTCACCACATTGCAACTTTGCCCATGCCATCGCGGCGCACAACGCGCCAAGGTGGCCCCGTCGGCGCTTCCTGCGCTGACCGGGATTGGCGTCCTGAATCAAACATCGAAGCGATCGATTTGCCGCATCAACGGCAATCGCGACAATGCACCGGCTTGCCCATGGTGGGCGGTGCGTGGGGATCCTCGTGATCCGTCGGCTTTTTCGCTTTGATTTTGACCGGCACGCCAACCCGCACCGCCCGCCACCTTGCGCTTCGCAGGTGGCCTTGCCTCGTGAGGTTGCCGCCATGAACACGCCCTACCCCGCCTATCCACGCCTGCAGGCCCTGCTCGGCGCTGCACTGCCCGGCCTGCAGCTGTCCAACGCCGCAGCCGAAGCGTTGGAAGATGCGCTCACCGAAGTCGACGAACAGGCGCCGCCCTCCGCATTCTTCGCGCGGCTGCGCGGCATCGCTCACAGCCACGCGGCCGACGGCCAGGCGTGGCGCGAACGGCAACTCAGCGAGGCGCGCGGTCGGGCGCTGGCCGAGGCGACGCGCTGCCTGGCGGCGGTGTCTGCGTGTGGGGGCATCTTGTTGGCGGCGCAGTCGGCACGCGAGATGGATGATGCGCAGGCGCAGTGTCCGCCGCAGGTGGAGGAAGGGCTGCTGCATGCGGTGGTGGTGTTGGCCGATCATGCCGGGGCGTTGGTGGAACCGGATGCGTGCGCACCGCTGCTGTAGAGCCGAGCCTATGGTCGGCTGCGCGGAGGTCATGGCGCCGGTGGGATCCGTGCCGCCCAAGGTCGGCACCTACCAGAGCGGCGTCATGGCGTCGGTGGGATTCGTGCCGACCAAGGTCGGCACCTACCAGAGCAGCGTCGTGGCGTCGGTGGGACTCGTGCCGACCAAGGTCGGCACCTACCCAAGGTTGCGGTTGTCACCAGTCCGCACGCAGGCCGATGTTGCCTTCGATGATGCGGCGCTTCTCGTTGCGGTCGCCGCCCAGTTCACGCGTGTAGTCGGCCACGGCATAGGCGCTGATCGTTCGGTTGAAACGCCCGACCACACCCACGCCGGCTTCCAGCGCGCGTGAGCGCTGCGAATTGATGATCACGTCGTCGTCGAAGCGGATGCGGTCTTCACCAGAACGGCCATGCCAGTAATTGAGCTTGAAGTACGGCTGCCAGCCGTTGTCGGCCAACTGGTAATCGCCCGCCAGGCGCAGGCCGATGCGGCCGGTCCAGGCGTTGTCGTTGTCGAAGCGCACACTCGATACTTCATCGCGACGGTCATCCAGCGAAGTGCGCTGCCAGATCACCTGCACCTGCGGTTCCAGCCACCATGCGGACTGCCCGAAGTGCAGCAGCGGCTTGCCCGCCTCCACCGACACGCTGGTACCGTCGCCGCTCAGGCCGAAGCCGAGCCCACGCGAGGAACGCACGCGGCCGTCGTAGCGGCTCTGCATCGCCACGGCGTCGATGTAACCCCCACTGCTATCGGTGAAGGTCCAGTACAGGCCCACGTGCTTGTCATCCAGGCGGTTCTGGCCTACCTGCACGTTCTCCCAGCCCAGTGCCAGACCCGTGGTCTTGCCCTGCGCGCGGGTGCGGCCAACGAATACGCCGATCTGGTTGCGGTGGTTGTCAGACGCCGCAGCCCACACGTCGAGACCGGCCTGCAGGCCCATCACATCGCCATCGAAGCCCGGCTGCGCATCACCCCTCCAGTGGATCTCGCTGCTCTGCCCCACCAACCGGCCCCAGGCGGTGCGGAATATGCCCTGGTTGTACAGCAGGCGCTGTTCGCCCTGCCGCTCGTGGAAGGTACCGAGGCTGGCCAGCGAGGTCTCGCGCAGCAGCGGTGGCACCACGGCGTAGGCGGCGGTCTCCACGCGGTACAGCGGCACCACCGCGCCTTCGGCCGGGCGTGCACCCGGCGTTGGTGGGGTGCCGGTACCGGGCAACGCACCGCCGGCCACCGGCACGTCCGGCACCGCCGGGTCGCTGGGCGGCGCCACCGGCGCCGGTTCCGGTGGCGGCGGTGGCGGCGCGGCCTCGCCGGCGGTCAGGTTCGGATCGGTAGCGCCTTCAGGCGGCGGCGGCGGTGCCGGGGTGATCGCCGGCGGCGGTGCGACCGGCGGCGTCAGGGGCGGTGGCGTGGCAGTGCCGCCGCCGTTGGGTGCCGGCGTTGGTCCGGTCACCAGCGTCGATCGCAGGTACCAGTTCTCGCTGGTGCCGGCGCTGACACCACCCTTGAACAGGAAGTACTCGTAGGCACCGGCTGCAACCGGTGCGAACAGCGAGAACGCGCCCGGCGCAGTGCGGCCACCATTCAAGGCCTGCACCACCAGGATGCCATCGGCCAGCGTGGCGGCGCCGCTGCCGCCGGCATTGAGCACGCCGATGCCGGTGGTACCGGTGGCGGTTCCGCCATCGATCACCAGGCGGTCGCTGCTGGAATTGTCCGCGCCCAGCACGGTACGCAGGTACAGGCCACCGCCGTCACCACGATAGTTGCCACGCACGGTGAACACGTCGCCTGCGCCGGTGCCGGTCAGGTCGATGCGCCCGGCATTGGCCATCTCCACCAGTGCACCACTGTTGAACGGACGGACTGCATGGCCGCCACTGCCCGCGTAGACGGTGCTGGTGTCGTCCACGGTGAGCGTGCCGGTGCCGGTTCCGCTGTCGCCCAGCACTAGGTCGCCATCAAAGGTCAGCTCGGTGCTGTTGGCCAGGCTGATCGCCTCCCAGTTCTGGAAGCGGCCCACGCCGGCAGTCTTGACGTTGTGGAAGTTGAGCTGGTCGATGCCACCGCCACCGTCGAACAGCGGCACCGCCCCCAGGTTGCCCTGGTTGAGGTTGCCGAGGTTGGCGACGTCGCTGTCCGGCCCCATGTCGATCGCGCCGTAGACGATGCCGCCGCCATTCCAGTTGAAGGTGTCGTTGCCGGTACTGAGCAGTACCTGCCCGCGCACGGTGCCGTCGGTGATGGTCACGCTGTCGTTGCCGCCGCTGACGCTGATGTTGCCGCCGATGTAGGCGGTACCCGAGATGATGATGGTGTCGGTATCGAAGCCGGTCACCACGTTGCCGTCCACGGTGCCGCCGGACTGGTCCCACAGGTTCTTGTCCAGCTTCATGTTGACCCGGCCGATGCGGCCAGCGGTCATCCACGCCTGGTCACCATCCTCGAACGCACCGATGATGCGGCCACCGCTCATGCGGAAGGTATCGATGTTGTCGCCCTGCTGCAGCGCGCCGACCGTGCCGCCACTCATGACGAAATCATCGCGGCCACTGCCCTGCGCCACCACGCCGGTGACGGTGCCGCCGGTGACGGTCATCTGGTCATCGCCACTGCCCTGGTCGACGCTTTCGATCGTACCGTTGTCCAGCAGCAGCGCATCATTGCCATCGCCTTGCAGCACACTGCCGCTGATGCTGCCAGCCTGCATGTCCAGGCGATCATTGCCGGCACCGAACTGCACGCCGGTGCGCCCGCTGATCGTTCCGCGGTTGACCAGCACGCTGTCGCCCGCGCCGACGAACTGCAGGGCGGTGTTGTTGCCGGTGCTGATGCTGCCCGAGTTCTCGACGCGGCTGCCGCCACCGAGCTGCACCGCCACGCCGCCCACCGAACTGATCGTGCCCAGGTTGGACAACAGGTGCCCACCGGCCCCGACAAGCGAAATCGCGCTGCTGCCACCGCTTTGCTGCAGCTGCGCCGTGCTGGCGACAGTGACGGTGATGCCGGCGGCGCCATTGGCGGTGACGGGAACGGTCTGCGGGTTCGGCGCATTGGCATCGCAGGTGACCGTCTGGCCGGCGACGGGGGCGACGCTGTCACAGCCGGCCCAGGCGGCGCTGGCGGTCAACAGCATGACGGAGGGAACAGCCAAAGCCTGCAGTACGGAAACAGTGAGGCGGCGCATACGCACTGCGCGCGGGACGGCACGGGACATACAGCACTCCTGGACAGGGGATCAGGAACTGCGGATATGCGGTACTGCGAGCGAAGTCTGCGCCATGGTGAACGGTTTCGGCAGGTGAATTTGCGTGCCGATCATCACAGTTCAGATGCGAACCTGATCGGGCATCACCCCACCTCTACGTGCCTGAAATCGTTCATCTTTGCGGGGTCATGCCCATGCCTGGATGAGGTGGCCTCCCGGGTTGGGTCAGAGCCCTTTCCTGCGGAAAGGGATCCGACCCGGAGCCGTCAGATCTTCAGATAGATCTTCCGCCGGTCCAGCCACCACGCCACGCCCCACCACAGCGCGACGAACGCCAGCGCCTGCAGCATCGACGCCAGCTCGAGCGCGTGCGGCATCGCGGCGGCCAGTTGCTGCCAGATCCAGCCCCACGCGCCGGTCGCCATCAGCGCCACCGACATCACCGATGCGCCAAGATAGGCGGTAATTGCGTTGACCCCGAAACGGCGGCCCAGCGGCGGCCATCGCTTCTGGTCGATCAACACATGGCCCAGCCACACCGCCAGCGCGGCCAGGCCGCCGGTCCACAGCACATAGCTGGGCGTCCACAGCTGCTTGTTCAACGGCAGCACCGTGGCCAGCAGCAGCCCCAGCACGGCGGTTGCCACACCCAGGCCAGCCAATGCCGCCGCACGACCGTTGCGCAGCAGGCCACCGGCAATCAGGCCGAGCACGGTACTGGCCAGCGCACCCAGCGTGCTCAGCAATCCTTCCGGGTCATGGCCCAGTCCGGTATCGGCGTGCCACTGGTAGATCCACGGTGCGAACAGCGTGGTGTCCAGGCGGCTGGCCGGGTTGGTCCATGGCGCCAGATCACCGATGCCCAGCAGCAGCACGGTGTAGCCCACCAGCAGCGTGACCAGCACGCCAGCCTGCACGCGCGGCCGCGCATACACCGCCAGAACACCCACCAACGCTGCGCACACCGCAATCCGCTGCAGCACGCCCCAGATGCGGAAGTGATGGGTATGCAGCGCCCACCAGATCAACAGGTGCAGCAACGCGCCGGCAAGCAGGATGCGCAGTGCACGCTCCCGCACGCCGCGCGCCAATGCTGGGCGTGCAGCGGCATCCAGCGCACGCGGTGCCACGCTGAAGGCCATCGACACACCCACCAGGAACAGGAAGAACGGGAACACCAGGTCGGTGGGCGTGCAGCCATGCCATTCCGAATGACGCAGCGGCGCGAACACCGCACTCCAGTCGCCCGGATTGTTGACCAGCAGCATCGCCGCCACGGTGATGCCGCGCAGGGCATCGATCGAGCCCAGACGGCGTGGCGGCGTACTGTTCATCAGGCGGCCTCGTACTGTCCGGCAATCCAGGTACCACGCACCTGCAGGGCGTCATCCAGCAGCACCAGGTCGGCCTGGTAGCCCTCGGCGATGTGGCCAAGGCGGTCGTCGACGTTGAGGAACTGCGCCGGATAGGTCGACGCCATGCGCGCCGCTTCGGCCAGCGGTTGGCCGAGCAGCTGCACGGTATTGCGCACGGCGGTGGCCATGTCCAGCGCCGAGCCGGCCAACGAACCGGCGGCATTGCGCACCACGCCATCGATGGCGGTGATGGTTTCGCCATACAGCACGTAGCTGGGATCGTCGGCTCCAACCGGCGGCATCGCATCGGTCACCAGCAGCAGGCGACCGCGCGGCTTGGCCGCCAACGCCACGCGAAGGCTGGCCGGGTGCACATGCACGCCATCGACGATGATGCCGATCCAGCTGTCGCGGTCTTCCAGCGCAGCGCCCACCGCGCCGGGCTCGCGGCCCTGCAACGGCGACATCGCGTTGTACAGATGGGTGAAGCCGCGCACGCCGGCATCCAGGCCGGCGCGGATCTCTTCGTAGGTGCCTGCAGTGTGCCCAGCAGCGACGATCACGCCACGCTCGACCAGCGCACGGATGGTCTCCAGCGGCACGCGCTCCGGCGCCAGCGTCAGCAGGGTCACGCCGTTATCCAGCGATGCGGCCAGCGCAATCTCCGCTTCGTCCGGCACGCGGAACTTGCTGGCATCGTGCGTGCCCTTGCGCGCCGGCGCGATGTACGGGCCTTCCAGGTGGATGCCGATCACGCCCGGCACGCCCTGCGCAATGGCCTCGCGCATCGCACCGATGGCTTCGCGCATCACCGCCACGTCATCGCTGATCAGCGTCGGCAGCATCGCAGTGGTACCGAAGCGGCGGTGCGCCTGCGCGATGGTGCGCAGTGCCGCCACGTCCGGCGTGTTGTTGAACAGCGCGCCGCCGCCGCCATTGACCTGCACATCGATGAAGCCGGGCAGCAGCCAGCCGCCTCCCAGGTCCACCTGCTCGGCCGCGTGGCCCAGCTGGGGTGCTGCGTCGGGCAGCAGCGCGCTGATGCGACCGTCCTCGATCACCACCGCCAGGTCGTCGCGGAACTCATCGCTGGCCAGGATGCGGGCATTGCGCAGCACCGTCACCATCACACCGTCTCCGTAACCTTGTTCAGATGCGGCGGCAGGTCCGGGTTGAAGCCACGGCGCAGCGCCAGCGCATTGATGGCGCGATAGAAGCTCTGCACGGTCAATAGCGGTGCGCACAGCGGATGCGGCGCGGCAGCCACCGGCAGGTTGCCGCCGGCACCGGCCATCCACACCTGCGCACCACGTGCGGTGAATTCATCGACCACCGCACGGGTACCGGCGCCGGTCTCGTCCGGCTGGGCGAAGGCCAGCACAGGGAAGCCACGGCCGACCAGCGCCATCGGGCCGTGCTTGACCTCGGCCGAGCTGTAGGCTTCGGCGTGCAGGCTGCAGGTTTCCTTGAACTTCAGCGCCGCTTCCTGCGCCGCACCCAGGCCCAGGCCGCGGCCGAGCACGAACAGGTTGGTGGCCTCGACCAGGCCCTCGGTCACCGCGCTCCAGTCGCACTGCCAGGCTTCACGCATCGCGTCCGGCAGCAGGTCCAGCGCCGCACGCAGGCTGCTGTCCTGCTTCCAGTACGCGGCCAGCTGCAGCAATGCGGCCAGCGAGGCCAGGTAGCTCTTGGTCGCTGCAACGCTCTTCTCGGGGCCGGCATGCAGCGGGATGACCGTGTCGGCCAGCTGCGCCAGCGGTGAATCCTCGACGTTGACCAGCGCGATCACGCGCGCGCCGGCGGCCTTGGCCGCCTCGGCGTTGCGCAGCAGGTCCGGGCTCTTGCCCGACTGCGAGATGACGATGAACAGTGCGCCGCGCAGCTGCAATGGTGCGGCGTAGACCGAGCCCACTGATGGCGAGGCCGACGCGACCACCAGCCCCAGCTGGGTTTCCAGCAGGTACTTGCCATAGGTGGCGGCGTGGTCGGAGCTGCCGCGTGCACAGGTGACCACGAACGGCGGCGGCGCGGCACGCAGGCTGGCGGCCAGGGTTTCCAGGGTGGCGTGGTTGCGCGAGAACTGGCGCGCGACCACGTCGGCCGCTTCAGCGGCCTCGGCGAACATCAGGGTAGCGGTGGGGTCTGACAGCGACATGGCAGGCTCAGGCAGGATCGGAAGGAAGGGGGCGTGCGCCGGCCGGGCGCATCGGCGCGGTCGATCCGCGCACCACCAGCTGCGGCACGAAGCCCTGGTTGTGCAGCGGTGCCGGCGCATCGTCGTAGGCGTCGCTGCGCAGCTGTGCGATCAGCAGGCGCGCGGCATGGCGGGCGATGTCCTCGGTGGCCTGCTTGGCGGTGGTCAGCGGCGGCCACGACTGGCGCGAGAACGGGCTGTCCTCGAAACCGGCAATGGACAGGTCGTAGGGCACGTTCATGCCGGCCGACTTGGCAGCGGCCAGCACGCCGGCAGCGATTTCGTCGTTGGAACCGAAGATGGCGGTAGGCGGTTCGCGCAGCGCCAGCAGGCGGCGCGCGCCACGGAAACCGTCGTCGAAGGTGTAGTCGCCCTGCACCACCAGGTGCTTGTCCACGGTCATGCCGTAGTCCTTCAACGCGGCCTCATAACCGGCATAGCGTTCGCCCGAGGAGCGGTGCGAGCTGCCGCCCCAGAGGAAGCCGATGCGCTGGTGCCCCAGCTGGATCAGGTGTTCGGTGATCTCGTAGGCGGCCTCGCGGTCGTCGACGAACACGCAGGCACCGTCGGCCGGATCTTCGGTGGCCGCAACGATGCGCACCAGCTTGATGCCACGCGCGGTCAGCGCCTGGATCAGGTCGCGGCGCTCGGACATCGGTGCGGTCAGCACCAGCCCGGCCAGGCGCGAACGCTGCACCCAGTCAGCCAGTTCATCGGCCAGCAGCGGCGAACTGGAATCGCAGGGATGGATCTGCAGGCCGAACCCGGTCTCGCGGCAGGCGGCGAGCACGCCGTTCTGCACGCCGATGATGTGGTACGGGTTCGGGTTGTCGTAGACCAGCCCGATCACGAAGGTGGTGCCGCTGCGCAGGTTGCGCGCGGACGGATCGGGCTCGTAGTCCAGCTCGGCGATGGCACGCAGCACCCGCGCGCGGGTGGCCTGCATCACCGAGGGCTCGTTGTTGATCACCCGCGAGACCGTCTTCAGCGAGACCTTGGCCTTTTCGGCAACGTCCTTGATGGTCGCTCTGCGCATCGGTTTTTCCTGGGGTTGGCTGCCGTCCATCATCGCCGATCAGCTCCGGTCCTGCGGCAGGCCCACGCGGTGGCCCACCACCGAATAGAACAGGATGTACAGGTAGCAGGGCACCATCAGCAGCACGAAGGTCAGCTGGAAATCGATGTGCTGCTTGAGCAGGGCGAACAGCTGCGGAATGATCGCGCCACCGGCGATGCCCATCACCAGCAGGGCCGAACCGGTTTCGGTGAAGCGCCCCAGGCCGCGGATGGCCAGCGGGAAGATGGCCGGCCACATCATGGCGTTGGCAAAGCCCAGCAGGGCCACGAAGGCCACCGACACATAGCCGTGCGTTGCCCACGCGCCCAGGCAGAACACCACGCCCAGCACCGCCGAAATGGTCAGGTAGCGCGACTGCGACACCACCCGCGGAATCACCAGCAGGCCGACCACGTAACCGACCAGCATCGCGCCCAGGGTGAAGGCGGTGAACATCTTGGTCTCGTCCAGCGGCAGGTTGAAGCCATGGCCGTAGGTGCCGATGGCATCACCGGCCATCACTTCCACGCCCACGTACACGAACAGGCACAGCACGCCCAGCCACAGGTGCGGGAACTGGAAGATGCTGCGGCGCTCGACCGCACCGGCGGCCACCGGCGTAGCGTTGGCTTCGGACGATTTGATTTCCGGCAGCGGCGAGAACAGGATCGCCACCGCCAACACCACCAGCAGCGCCGCCATGGCCAGGTACGGGGCATGGATCTTGGCGGCGAACTGGTTCAGCAGCACGGCTTTGGTCGCGGCATCGGCCGCCTGCACCTGCACGTCCAGATCGCCAATGCCATGCAGCACCACCGTGCCGATCAGGATCGGCGCCAGGATGCCGGCGATCTTGTTGCAGATGCCCATCAACGCGATGCGCCGCGCCGCCGTTTCGATCGGCCCAAGGATCGAGATGTACGGGTTGATGGCCGTCTGCAGCAGGGCCAGGCCGCTGCCGATCACGAACAGGCCGCCCAGTGCGCCGGGGTACCAGCGCTGGGTGGCGAATTCGCCGAACAGTGCCGCGCCACCGGCCATCACCAGCAGGCTCAGGCTCAGGCCCTTCTTCATGCCGGTACGGCGCAGGATCCACGACGAGGGCAGCGCCAGGAAGAAGTAGGACAGGTAGAACACCATCAGCACCAGGAAGGCGCCGACCTCACTGAGCTCGAAGGCGAGCTTGACGAAGGTGATCAACGGGCCGTTGAGCCAGGTGAAGAAGCCGATCAGGAAGAACAACACGCCGACGATGGCGATGGAGGTGGCCACGTTCGGGCGCGCGCTTGCAGCGGGGACGGCGGACATCAGGAGGGCTCCTGCGGCGACAGCCGCAGAACGCGGCGTCGGAGAGTGGCTGGGAACAACGTTGTCACATTCTTTCGGTGGACAACGGCGGTTTGTCAACTTCCATGCACGCCCCTTCAACCTCGTGCTGCACTGCGCAAGTCGATTGCGGTGCTCCGCGCTGAATGCGCGCCAGGCCTAGAGCCCCATGCAGCAACGGTTCCCACGTGAAACCCGCACTCACGCCATGTAAACGTTTACTGCCTGTCGCATTCGTTGCGGCGCAGCAACGAAAGTGTCACGAACTCGTTGACATCGTTGTCAGCGCGGTTACAGACTCCGCCCCAATCGCTGCCCCCGATCCCGGGGCCAGCCCCACCTGCAGCAGGAGCCCGCGTGACCGCCAGCCACCCCGCCCCGTCGCATGTCCTGTCCCGCGTCGCGCCCTCGTTCCTGGCCGCGGACGTCGGTGGCACCCATGTGCGCGTGGCCCGGGTCCAGGCCAGCGGTGACACCGCCCATCCGGTGCAGGTGCTGGAATACCGCAAGTACCGCAACGCCGACCATGCCGGCCTCAGCGCGATCCTGTCCGACTTCCTCGGCGAAGGCCCGCGGCCCACGCATTGTGTGGTCGCCAGCGCCGGCTACGCCCGCGAGGACGGCACGGTGATCACCGCCAACCTGCCGTGGCCGCTGTCGGCACGCCAGGTGGAGGCCGATGTCGGCCTGCAGCGGGTCTACATCGTCAATGACTTCGAAGCGGTGGCCTATGCCGCCGCGCAGGTGGACGCCAGTGGCGTGCTGCACCTGTGCGGGCCGGACACCGCTGCGCGTGGCCCGACCCTGGTGGTCGGTCCCGGCACCGGCCTCGGCGCCGCGCTGTGGATCCCCACTGCGCACGGCCCGGTGGTGCTGCCGACGGAAGCCGGCCAGCCGACCCTGGCCGCAAGCACCGAACTGGAAATGGCCATCGTCCGCCACATGCAGCGCGACCGCGCGCACGTGTCGATCGAGCATGCGATCTCCGGCCCGGGCCTGATGAACCTGTACCGCGCGGTGTGCGCGCTGCAGGGGCAGGCACCGACGCTGGCCAGCCCCGATGCGGTCACCGCCGCCGCCATGGCCGATACCGATGCACACGCGCGCCAGGCGCTGGATGTGTTCTGCGGCCTGCTCGGCAGCACCATCGGCGACATGGCCCTGTTCTATGGTGCCCACGGTGGCGTCTACCTGGCCGGCGGCATCCTGCCGCAGATCCGCGAATACCTGCACGCCAGCACCTTCGTCGAACGCTACCTGCAGAAGGGGCCGATGGGCGAAGCACTGGCACGCATCCCGGTGAAGGTCGTCGAACACGGCCAGCTGGGCGTGGTCGGCGCTGCCAGCTGGTACCTGCAGCAGCAGTCGGCCGCCTGACACCGCAACAGGCTTCAACGCAATCGCAGCACGCAGTACGTGGCACGCCAACGCACGGGACTTCGCCGCCGCCCCGCGCATGTCATCGCAACCGTTATCGAACACCGCCGCCGGCATCCAATCGAGTGATGAGGAGAGACATCATGAATACCCGCAAGACCCTGCTTTCGGCCGCCATCGTCAGCTGCATCGCCTTCAGTGCGCACGCGCAGCAGGCTGCCCCGACCGCCACCGACCTGGACACCGTGACCGTTACCGGCATCCGTGGTTCGATGGAAAAATCGCTGGACACCAAGCGCGAAGCCAATGCGCGCGTGGAAGTGGTCACCGCCGAGGACGTGGGCAAGCTGCCGGCGCACAACGTCGCCGACACCCTGCAGCGCCTGCCGGGCGTCAACATCAGCTCGTCCAGCGCCGATGAAGGCGGTTTCGACGAAGCCGACCGTGTCAGCCTGCGCGGCACCAGCCCGAGCCTGACCCAGACCCTGATCAACGGCCACACCGTCGGTTCGGCCGACTGGTTCGTGCTCAGCCAGGGCAACAACGTCGGCCGCAGCGTCAGCTACTCGCTGCTGCCGTCCGAACTGGTCAGCTCGGTGGAAGTGAACAAGTCCTCGCAGGCCAAGCTGCAGGACGGCGGCACCACCGGTACCGTCAACATCATCACCCGCAAGCCACTGGAATTCTCCAAGCCGTTCACCGCGGAAGGCTCGATCGGCCTGGTGCGCTCGGACCAGGCCAAGTCGAACGACCCGCAATATTCGGCGCTGTTCAACTACAAGAACGACGAAGGCACCTTCGGCGTGATGGTGCAGGGCTTCAGCCAGAAGCGCGAACTGCGCCGTGAAGCGCAGGAAATCCCGGGTGGCTTCTTCAAGATCGGCGCAAACGATCCGGTCGCCAAGACCAATCCGGACCTGATCGGCGTCAACGTTCCGGGCCTGCTGGGTTCGACCCTGTTCGAACAGACCCGCGAGCGCAAGGGCGGCCTGGTCTCGCTGCAGTTCAAGCCGAGCGACAGCCTCACCCTCGGCCTCAATGGTTTCAGCTCCGAGCTGAAGGCGAACAACTACAACCGCAACTTCATGATGTTCGGCAACAGCTTCGCCAAGTCGCAGGCGCCGGATCCGGGCTATGTGGTCAAGGACGGCGTGCTGACCAACGCCAACTACAAGGGCGTGCCCGGCACCGACTATGCGGTGTACGACATGATCTACCGCGAGTCGAAGGCCAAGTCGAGCTATGTCACCTTCGATGCCGACTGGCAGATCAGCGACAGCCTGACCGCCAAGTTCCAGGCCGGCAGCACCAAGGGTACCGGCGAGACGCCGCGCCAGTACATCGCCGAGGTCACCCTGGCCAACGGCGGCGGCGCCAGCTGGGCTACCCACGGCAATGGCTCGCCGATCGACTGGAACGTCGGCGGCGACATCTCGCCCAACGGCGTGACCAGCTTCGGCACCTGGGGCAACCAGCAGGTCACCGCTGAAGACAAGGAGAAGTGGGCCACGCTCGATTTCAACCAGTACTTCAACGATGGCGGCGTGCTGAGCTCGATCGACTTCGGCCTGCGTTTCGCCGACCACAAGCGCGAAGCGCTGTCGCCGGAAGGTGCAACCCCGGGTGACATCTGGAGCGCGCTGAAGAACGGTGCGACGGCCAACTATCCCAGCGGCTTTGCCGGTGACATCGGCGGCACCTTCCCGCGCAACCTCTGGTACTTCACCCCGGGCGCGCTGAAGGACGCGGTGACCAACAACTCCACCTGGCTGGCCGGCAATGATGGCCCGACCGGTCGCCACAACTATGGCGCCGAGTGGAAGGTGAAGGAAAAGAACTTCGCCGGCTACGTGCAGGCCAACTTCCGCGGCGACTGGTGGAGCGGCAACGTCGGCCTGCGCTACGTCAACATCAAGCAGGACATCGACACCTACAACGCCGTCAGCAAGGCCGCCGATGCCGATGTCAGCAGCCTGTTCGGCATGTGGGAGCGCCTGGCCTTCCAGAACAAGCGCAACCGCGTATTGCCCAGCGCCAACATCAAGTTCGACCTGGACGACTCGCTGGTGCTGCGCGTCGCCGCCTCGCAGACCCAGACCCTGCCGGACTACTCGGCACTGGGTGCCTCCTCGTACGGTTCGGACCTGAACCGCACCGGCGGCGGTGGCAATCCGAACCTCAAGCCGACCCTGTCGACCAACCTGGACGCCAACCTGGAGTGGTACTTCATGCCGCGCGGCCTGCTGTCGGTGGGCGCGTACCACATGGACCTGAAGGACTACATCGCCTTCGACGTGGTCTCGCGCCAGCTGTACAGCGAACTGACCAACCAGCTTGAGACCTACCAGATCTCCACCCCGATCAATGCCGACGGCAAGGTCACCGGCGTGGAAGTGGCCTACGAACAGCCGATCGGCGAGTACTTCGGCGTCAATGCCAATTACACCTACGCCAACGGCACCACCTCGCACACCTGGTCGGACGGCTCGCACAACCTGCTGGGCACCTCGAAGAACACCTACAACGTGGGTGCCTACTTCGAGAACGAGCGCTTTGGCGCCCGCGTCAGCTATACCCGCCGTTCCTCGTTCCTGATCAGCCTGTCGGGCACCAATCCGTACTACCAGGATGACTTCGGCACGCTGTCGGCGTCGCTGAGCTACAAGGCCACCGACTGGCTGAGCATCACCCTGGATGGCCTGAACCTCAACAACCCGACCTACAAGTACTACCAGACCGCGGCCATCCCGACCTCGTTCTACAGCAACGGTCGCCAGTACTACCTCAACTTCCGCTTCAAGTACTGATCCAGCGGCGGCAACATCGCCGAGTCGTGCACGCACGCCGGGCCTGGGTCATTCCGGGCCCGGCGTTTTTCATGTATAGCGTTCATCGCACCGTTCCAAGGAGTCGTACCGATGGTCAAGCCTTCCCGCGCCCGGATGCGCAGCGCAGTGCTGCTGGGCAGCCTGCTCGCCCTGTTGCCGGCACTGCCGGCACTTGCCGCCGACCCCATGCCGGCCGCTGAGGCACCCGGCCCGCAGCTGCGTGCCGGCAGCCTGATGCTGATTCCCGCCCCCAGCAATGTGCAGCCTGGCCAGGGCAGCGGCATCACCGTGCGCGCCGATACCGTGCTGCAGGCCGAAGGCGAGGCCGCACAGCGCGTCGCCAGCCAGTTCGCCGACCTGCTGGCGCGCAGTGGCGGCCCGCGCCTGGGGCTGGCCAAGGGCAAGGCGGCGGCCAGGACCGGTGGCATCCGCTTCCAGATCGTGCCCACCTTCCGCGACAGCGGCGAGGGCTACACGCTGGAAAGCACCGCACAGGGCGTAGTGGTACAGGCCGGCAACGAAACCGGCCTGTTCTACGGCGCAACCACCCTCGCCCAGCTCGCCACCGGCGGCAGCAACGGCGTGCTGCCAGCGGTGCAGATCCAGGACGCGCCACGCTTCAGCTGGCGCGGTTTCATGCTCGACTCGGCGCGGCATTTCCAGAGCCTGGACGAGATCAAGCGCGTGCTCGACGCAATGGCCGCGCACAAGCTCAACACCTTCCATTGGCACCTGACCGATGACCAGGGTTGGCGCATGGAGATCAAGCGCTATCCGAAGCTGACCGGAGTGGGCAGCTGCCGCCTGCCGGCCGGCGACGGTGGCACCGATCCGGGCACTGGCAAGGAGCATCCGTATTGCGGCTTCTACACGCAGGACCAGATCCGCGAAGTGATTGCCTATGCCGCGAAGCTGCATATCCAGGTGATTCCGGAAATCGATGTGCCGGGGCACGCGACCGCGGCGATTGCCGCGTACCCGGAACTGGGTTCGATCAATACCCCGCTGAAGCCGCTCAGCGAATGGGGCGTGTTCCCGAACCTGTTCAACGTGGAAGACAGTACTGTCACCTTCCTCGAGAACGTACTGGAGGAAGTGATCGAACTGTTCCCGGCCAAGTACGTGCACGTCGGCGGCGACGAGGCGGTCAAGGACCAGTGGGAAGCCTCCAGGCAGGTCCAGCAGCGCATGCGTGCGCTGGGCATCAAGGATGAAATGGCCATGCAGAGCCACATCATCAAGCGCCTGGAGACCTTCCTGGAGGAGCACGACCGGCGCCTGATCGGCTGGGATGAAATCCTCGAAGGCGGGCTGCCGCCGCAGGCCACGGTGATGTCCTGGCAGGGCACCGAAGGTGGCCTGGCCGCGGCCAGTGCTGGCCATGACGTGGTCATGTCGCCCGTGGGCTACCTCTATCTGGATTACCTGCAGACGGCCTCGCCGAACGAACCGCCGGGCCGCCCGGCCCAGGTCAACCTCGGCAAGCTGTACAACTTCGAGCCCGTGCCGGCCGAGCTGGCCGCTGACAAGCGCGGGCACATCCTCGGCCTGCAGGCCAACATGTTCACCGAACACACGCGCACCTATGCGCGCCTGCAGCACAACCTGTTCCCGCGCCTGGCCGCGGTGGCCGAGACCGGCTGGAGCAGGCCGGAGCATCGCGACTTCCGCGATTTCCTCGCGCGCCTGCCCGCGCAGCTGCAACGCTACCGCGCCTGGGGCCTGGCCTACGCGCAGACCCCGTTCGAAGTGGGCGTGGACTACACCGACAACCGCGCCGCCAACACGGTGACCGTGTCGCTGGCCAACCCGCTGGGCTATGAGGTGCGCTACAGCACCGATGGCCAGCCGGTGACGGCGCAGTCGCCGCTGTACCAGCAGCCGCTGACCAGTACGCTGCCGACCACGGTGCAGGCCGCCGCGTTCTACCAGGGCCAGATGCTGGCGGCGAAGCCGACGGTCGCGGACTTCAGTGCGCAATCGCTGCTCAGCCGCCGCAGTGACGAACTGCTCAGCTGCGTAGGCAAGAAGGGGCTGGTGCTGCGCCTGGAAGACGATGGCCCGCGCGAGGGAAACCGCGCAGTGTTCAACGTGGACATCTTCCAGCCATGCTGGCGCTGGCCACAGGCACAGCTGGACGGCATCGGCAGCGTGGAAGTCCGCGCGGGGCGTATTCCGTACTACTTCCAGCTGGCCCACGACGAGCCCAAGCGTCGCTTCGAGAAGGCCAAGCGTGCGCATGGCGAGATGCTGGTGCGTCGCGGCGACTGCAGCGGCAAGGTGCTGGCCGAAGTGCCGCTGCCGGCCACGCCGGATGCCGATGGCTTCGTGACGCTGCGTGCGACGCTGCCGAAGGGCTCCCAGGGCACCGGTGACCTGTGCATCAACTTCACCGGCGACACGCGCCCGGCGATGTGGGTGCTGGATGAGGTCACGCTGGGGAAGTGACCCCAAGCCTGTCCTGGCGCAATCGATCCACGCATGGCGTGGATCTACTGTAGAGCCGAGCCCATGCTCGGCTGCCTTTGGGAGATCGATCCACGCATGGCGTGGATCTACTGTAGAGCCGAGCCCATGCTCGGCTGCCTTTGGGAGGAAGCCGAGCATGGGCTCGGCTCTACAGGAACTTTACCCGCGCCAGCGCAGCAGCAGATCGCGCAGCGGGGTCAGTGCCGTAGCCAGGCCGGCCAGCACGCCGATCGTGTTGGCCAGCGCGTCCATCGGATCGGCCATGCGGTCATCGGTCAATGCGCCCTGCGCGAACTCGATGCCGATCCCCATCAGCACCAGGCCCACGCCCACACACAGCAGCGGACGTCCGTGCCGGAACAGCTGTACCGCGCTGCCAGCCAGGATGAAATAGGCGAGGAAGTGCTCACCCTTGTCGCCGTTTTCCGGCAACGGAATCGGTGGCGGTGGGATCAGGCAGACCACGATCACCAGCAACACCGCGCTGAACCACAGTGCGGTCCACAGCCGCGGCCGCCGCAGTGGCTTGATCAGCGGCAGCGCATCGTTCACAGGCGCCAGCTCAGGTCACCCAGCTCGAAGGCGGGCTCGAAGTCGACGCCGCGCTGCAGGCCGATCGCCTGGAAGCGCTCCCCCATCTCGGTCGGCAGGGTCAGCTTCTTCACCTGGTCGCGCAGCTGGATGCGGCCGACTTCATCGGTGCGCTCCTCGGCCAGCGACAGCACCTGGTCCAGGCCGTTGCCGAGCAGGAAGCTGGCCTGGCTGCAGTAGCCCGCCAGCTCGAAACCGCCGTGCATGCCGGCCTCGGCCATCGCGGTGAAATCCACCGACGCGGTGATGTCCTGCAGCCCCGGCCAGCGGTGCACGTCGTTGTGCACGTGGTGGCGGTAGAACGCGCGTACGGTGCCCTCATCGCGGTCGTGCTGGTAGAACTCGCCACGGTTGTAACCGTAGTCGATGAACAGCATCGCACCGCGCTGCAGGCCGCCCGCCACCGCCTGCAACCAGTACGGCAGCTGCGGCAGCACCTCGGAACGGTAGCCCTCGGCGAAGGGGCGCTCCAGGTAGCGCTCGATGTGGCGCACCGCACCGTTGAGCAGGATGTCGGCCGGCTGCGCACCACGGATGAAGTTGCCTTCGGCGTCCAGTTCCACGGTTTCCTCGTAGACCTCGCCATCCCGGATCAGGAAGCGCGGCGTCGGCAGCGCGTCGATCACTTCGTTGGCAAACACCACGCCCTCCCAGTCCTCTTCGAACGGGCGATCGACCCAGTCCACGCGTGCGGCCAGCTCGGCCGGCAGGTTCTGCTGCAGGCGCTGTTGCTGGCGCTCGCGCAGGTCGGCGCTGGGTTCGAGGATGGCGTAGCGCGACGGCAGCGCGTCCAGCTCGGCCAGGCGCAGCAGCACCGCTTCGGCGAAGGCGCCGGTACCACCGCCCAGTTCCAGCATCCGCGCCTGCGTACCCAGCTGGGCGAACACCGGCGCCAGCGCGTTGGCCACGCTGCCGGCGAACAGGCTGCCGAGCTCGGGCGCGGTGGTGAAGTCGCCACTGCCGCCGAATTTGCTGGCGCCGGCGCTGTAATAGCCCCAGCCGGGGGTGTACAGGCACAGCTCCATGAAGCGGGAGAACGGCATTGCCCCGCCCTGCGCAAGGATTTCGGCGCGCAGGGCAGCGGCCAGCTGGTCGCTGTGGGCCAGGGCATCGGCTTCGGGCAGGGGGAAGGTGGGCTGCATGGCGTCTTCGAATGCGGTGACAATGGTGCACAGGATAGCCGAGCCTTGGAGGACCCTCGATGAGCGATACCCACCCCGTGGTCCTGATCACCGGCAGCGCGCGCCGGATCGGTGCGGCCATCGCCCGCCAGTTCCACGCCTGTGGCTGGTCGGTGGTGCTGCACGCAAACACCTCCAGCGCCGAGCTGCAGCAGGCTGCGTTCGATTTCGACAACGTGCGCCCGGGCAGCGTGCTGGCCCTGCAGGCCGACCTGCGTGACGCCGACGCCCTGGCCGATCTGGTCGAACAGGCCGTCACCCACTTCGGCCGCCTGGACGCGCTGGTCAACAACGCCTCCAACTTCTTCCCCACCCCGCTCGGCCAGGTCACCGCCGAGGCGATGGACGCGCTGTATGCGGTCAATGCACGCGCGCCGCTGCTGCTGTCACAGGCGGCAGCGCCCTACCTGCGCCGCCAGCAGGGCTGCATCGTCAACCTCACCGACCTGCACGGCACCGACCCGATGCGTGACCACATCGCCTACACCATGGCCAAGGCCGCGCTGGAGATGGCAACGCGCGCGCTGGCGCTGGAGCTGGCGCCGAAGGTGCGGGTCAATGCAGTAGCGCCGGGTGCGATCCTGTGGCCGGAACAGGACAAGGATGATTTCGCCCGCGAGGCGCTGCTGGCACGCACGCCTTTGGCGCGGATCGGCACCGTCGAGGAGATCGCCGAGGCGGTGTACTGGCTGGTGGCCGAGGCCAGCTTCGTCACCGGCCACACCCTGCGCGTGGATGGCGGGCGTACGGTCAGCTGAAAGGTTGCCGGGGTCCACAACGGGGTCAGATCCCTTTTCCCGGCGGGAAAAGGGATCTGACCCCGTCACTCCAGATCCACCACCTCGAACGCCTCGCCAAACTGCGGGTGCGCGCGCCACAGCGTGGCCAGGTCCTGCCCGCTGACCGGGTCGATGAAGCCCGGCGCGATGTCGGCCAGCGGCTTCAGCACGAACGCGTGCTTCAGCTCCGGCCGCGGGATGCGCAGGTGCCCCGGGCCTTCCAGCACCAGGTCGCCATAGAACACCACGTCGATGTCCAGGGTCCGGTCGGAGAAGCGCGGCCCGCTGCGGTCGCGACCGTGCGCGTCTTCCAGCGCGTGCAGCCAGTCGTCCAGCTCCTGCAGCGGCAGATCGGTCTCGATCGCCACCGCATTGTTGAGGAAGGCCGGGCCATCGAAGCCGACCGCGGCGGTACGGTAGGCCGGCGATACCTGCAGCGCGCCGAAGCGCTCGCGCAGGGCCGCCACCGCGGCGTGGAGGTAGCGGCGGGGCTGGACATTGCTGCCCAGGCTCAGGAGCACGGTCGTCATGCGGTTCAGGTGGCAGCAATGGGGGCGTGGACATGCCGTCGTCACGGCGGCCTGCCTACAATCCGGGATGCACATGATAGGGCACCGACATGACCTATTGCGTTGGAATCGAGGTGGACGAGGGCCTGGTCTTCGCTGCCGACACCCGGACCAATGCCTCGCTGGACGATGTGCGCGTGCATCGCAAGCTGCACGTGTTCGAGTATCCCGGCCAGGCAGCCTACGTGCTGATGGCGGCTGGCAACCTGGCCACCACCCAGCTGCTGGTGTCGCGTCTGGGCCGCGACGCCGCAGAGCGGCGCGTGCCCAACCTGCGCGACATGCCCCACCTGTTCGAAGCCGCCGAGTACGTCGGCCAGCTGCTGGTGGACAGCCAGGTGCACACCAACCACAGCGAACATGGCCACGATGGGGTCAATACCCAGGCCACGCTGATCTTCGGCGGGCAGATCGCCGGCGAGCGCCCCGGGCTGTACATGATCTATCCGCTCGGCAACGCCATCGCCGCCTCGCCGGAGACGCCCTACCTGCAGATCGGTGAATCCAAGTACGGCAAGCCGATCCTCGACCGCATCCTCAGCCCGGCCACGCGCCTGGAGGATGCCGCACGCACGGCGATCGTCTCGTTGGACTCCACCATCCGTTCCAACCTGTCGGTGGGCCTGCCGATCGACCTGGCGCTGCTGCGCGACGGCGAACTGCGCATCGGCCAGCAGCTGCGGCTGGGTGCGGATTCCACGCTGTATGCGGACATCCACCAGAACTGGTCGCGGCGGCTGGAACAGGCAGTGGACGCCCTGCCGCGCTTCCCCTGGGAACCTACCGAACGGTAGTGCCGGCCGCTGGCCGGCAACCGCGTTGATCCCACCACACAGGGATGCCGGCCAGCGGCCGGCACTACCGGGCATCAGCCCAGCGCTTCGGCCACCGCGCGGAAGACCAGCTGCATATCTGCAGCGGCTGGAACAGGCAGTGGACGCCCTGCCACGCTTCCCCTGGGAACCTGCCGAACGGTAGTGCCGGCCGCTGGCCGGCAACCGCGTTGATCCCACCACACAGGGATGCCGGCCAGCGGCCGGCACTACCGGGCATCAGCCCAGCGCTTCGGCCACCGCGCGGAAGACCAGCTGCATATCTGCAGCGGCTGGAACAGGCAGTGGACGCCCTGCCGCGCTTCCCCTGGGAAACCAACGGACGGTAGTGCCGGCCGCTGGCCGGCAACCGCGTTGATCCCACCACACAGGGATGCCGGCCAGCGGCCGGCACTACCGCGACATCAGCCCAGCGCTTCGGACACCGCGCGGAACACCTGCTGCATCTGCAGCGGCTTGCGCAGCACGTGCACCTGCACGCCAGCGGGAAATGCATCGGCCGCCACCTCCACCGCTGCGTCTTCCAGCACCAGCGCCGGGCCGCGATAGCCCAGCGTGGCCATCTCGCCCAGCAGCTGGCTGGCCGGCAACAACTTCGAGCCGGCGTCGGCAATCACCAGCGCCGGCATTGCCTCCTGCTGCATCCAGCGCAGCGCCGCCGGGCCATCGGAGGCCAGCTGCAGCTGATATCCCTGGCTTGACAGCGCATTGCCGAGCAACGACAGGCGCGTGGCCTCGCCATCGACCACCAGGATCGACTGGCCACTGCCCAGGGCCACCAGCTGCTCGATCGGCTCACTGCCGTCGCTGGCTTCGTGCATCGGCAAGTGCAGTTCGAAGCAGGTGCCCTGCCCCGGCTGGCTGCTGACATGGATGCTGCCGCCGGCACCTTCGACGATGCGCTTGCAGGAAATCAGGCCCAGGCCGGTGCCGTCGGCCTTGGTGGTGAAGAACGGATTGAACAGGTGCGACAGCGTGTCTGCATCCATGCCGATGCCTTCATCGGCCACGCAGATCCGCATCCAGTCCACGCCATCGCGCTGGCCGGCATGGCTGGCGGTCAGGCTCAGGCGACCGCCGTTGGGCATCGCCTGGATCGCGTTGAGCGCCAGGTTCAACATCACCTGCTGCAGCTCGGTGTAGTTGGCATCGACCACCAGGCCTTCGTCCTGCACCTGCAGTTCCAGGCGCACGGCATCGGGCACGTTGCTGCGCAACAGCAGTGCAACCGCATCGAACAGGCCATCGATCTCGATGCGCTCGCTCGGCTTGCGCGAACCGCGCACAAACGACAGCATCGATTCGGCCATCTCATGGCCACGGCGACCGCACTCGGCGATGACATCGGCCAGGTGGTGCAGCTGCGGATCCTCGGTGCGCGCCTTCAGCAGGTCCGGCATGATCAGCAATGGCTGCAGGATGTTGCGCAGGTCATGGCTGAGGCCGGCAGCAAGCAGCGACAGGCTTTCCAGGCGCTGCGCGCGCATCAGCTCGGTTTCCACCCGTGCACGCTCCACCGCGCTGCGTGCATCGCGGATCGCACGCGCCACCGCCGACGGCAGGCGCGCCGGCAGGTGCTTGATGATGTAGTCATTGGCGCCCTTCTGCAGCGCCGCCACCGCGTTCTCCTCACCCATCGTGCCGGAGACGAAGATGAAGGGCACGTCCGGCGAGGTCTCGCGCACGATGCGCAGCGCGTCATCACCGGAGAACCCCGGCATGCTCAGGTCGGACAGCACGATGTCCGGCTGGAACGCAGCCAGTGCCTGGCGCAGTTCCGCCTCGCTCTCGACACGCTCGAAGCGGGCGTCCAGGCCCGCGTCGAGCATCTGTTCGGACATCAGCTCGGCATCCTCTGGTGAGTCTTCCACCAGCAGGATGCGCAGCGCCCCCAGGGCGGGACCGGTCAGGGGCATGGGCTCACTCGAGTTCCGGTGCCTGGTTGATCAACGCCCAGAACTTGCCCAGGGTCTGCACCGCGCCGAAGAACTGGTCCACGTCCACCGGCTTGACCACGTAGGCGTTCACGCCCATGTCCCAGCTGCGGGCCAGATCGCTTTCCTCGCGCGAGGACGACAGGATCACCACCGGCAGGCGCTTGAGTTCTTCGTGCTCGCGGATCTGCCGAAGCACTTCGAGGCCATCCATGCGCGGCATCTTGATGTCCAGCAGCAGCACCGCCGGCAGGCCTTCCTCGCGATTGGCGAAGGCGCCGCGGCGCAGCAGGTAGTCCATCACTTCCACGCCGTCTTCGACGTGCACGATGGGATTGGCCAGACGCGCCTCTTCCAGGGCATCGATCGCCATTTCGGCATCCGCCGGGCTGTCTTCGGCGAGAAGAATGGTGCGCAGAGTGGTCATGCAGAAGGCCCTTGTTTGTCCGCGTCGATCGCGGGAGGCAGGTAGAAGTGGAAGGTGGCGCCGACGTCCGGTTCGGCCTCGGCCCAGATACGGCCGCCATGGCGGGTCAGCACGCGGCGCACGCTGGCCAGGCCGATGCCGGTACCCGGGTAGTCGCTGGCCTTGTGCAGGCGCTGGAATACACCAAACAGCTTGCCGGCGTAGGCCATGTCAAAGCCTGCACCATTGTCGCTGACCGTGAACTGATGGCCGCCATCGGGCTGCGGCTGGTAGTCCACGCGGATCTTCGCCGGCTCGCGGTTGCCCGAGTACTTCACCGCGTTACCGAGCAGGTTCAGCCAGACCTGGCGGATCATGTTCTCGTCGCCCACCACGATCGGCAGCGGCGCGATGCTCCACTCCACGTGGTGCGCATGGCCGCTGTTCTCGGCCTCGGCCTGCAGGTTGGCATCGAGCATGGCGCGGGTATCGGCCACCAGCGACTGCATGTCCACCGCCTGCTGGCGCATCGCTGCGCGGCCCAGCCGCGAATAGACCAGCAGGTCGTCGATCAGCGCCGCCATGCGCCGGGCCGAACTGGAGATCACCTCCAGGTAATGCCGGCTCTTGTCATCGGCGGCGTCGCCGAGGTGGCGCGACAGCTTGTCGGAGAATCCGGCCACGTGGCGAAGCGGCGCACGCAGGTCATGCGAAACCGAGTAGCTGAAGGCTTCCAGCTCGCGGTTGACCTCGGACACCTGCGCGACCTTGCCCTCCAGCTGGCGGTTCAGCTCTTCCACGCGCAGCTGCACTGCGCGCTGCATGGTGACGTCGCTGATGGTCAGCAGCACCACTTCGTCATCGGTGTCGGGCAGCGGCATGCGCCGTGCGTTGAGCAGCATATAGCGCACCATGCCAACGGCGGTACGCTGCTCATGCTCGAAGTCCCAGAGTTCGCGGCCACGCGACAGCACATCGGCCAGGCGCTGGCGCACCACCGGATCCCGCCAGGCGCCGTCGCCGATGTTTTCCAGCAGCAGGCCATCGGCGCGCTCGTCCTGCAGGTCATACAGTTCGGCGAACGCCGGGTTGTGCAGCTGCACGCGCAGGTCGCGGTCGAGCAGCACGATCGGTTCGCGCACGGTCTGCAGCACCGACGCCGCGCGTGCGGCCGAGCGCAGCGATTGCCGTTCCGCATGCAGGCGGCGGCCGATCTGCCGCTGCAGCAGCCACAGCACCAGGCCGAGCAGGGCCAGCTGGATCGCCAGCGAACTCCACGACACCAGTTCGGTCTGCTTGCGCTGGCGCGCGGCCTGCTGGGCGCGCAGTGCCAGCAGATTCTGCTCGCTGGCCTGCAGCTCCTCCACCAGGCCACGGATCGGATAACGCGTGCTCAGGTCCTGCACCAGCTCACGCTGGTCGGAGTTCGGTTCGGACCGGGCCAGCTCGCGGGCAAGCGCCATGCGGCCTTCGAGCATCGATTCGATCCGACCAATGCGGATCAGCTGATCGGGATTGTCACGCGTCATCCGGCCCAGTTCGGCCAGGCGCCCGGGGATCTCGTTGGCCTTGGCCATCCGCTCGCGCAGGCCGGGCGCATCCACGCCCTTGGACAGGGTCAGGGCGGCGGATTCGACGTCGCGCACATCGGCCTGCAGCTGTTGCAGCGCCACACCAACGGACTGGGTGTGGTTGACCCAAGCCATCGCCTCTTCGCTGTCCTGCTGCAGTTTGCGCAGGGTCAACCACGGCACCACGATGATCGCGGCAGCCGCCAGCGCCAGGGCCGGCAACCGCCAGCGGTCCCAGATGTCGTCACTGAAAACCAGCGCCATAGTTCCTCGTCAGCACGGCCGCGGAGCGGGACCCGGGACGAGCCCGGCTGCGGCGGAACCGGCAATATAGCGCAGGCGGTCACAACTCTGGAGCCCAAAGCGCGGCAGGCTGAACGGGCCCCCGCAGCCGGCCCCATACGCGAGTGGGCGCCCCCTTCGGGGCGCCCACCCTGTTCAACGCGCGGTGGATGCTCAGCGCTTGGCAGCGGCGCTGACCTTAAGCGCGGCGGCATCGACGCGGGTCACGCCCTTGATGCCCTTGGCGGTGTTGACCGCCTTGTCCTTCTCCGCCTGCGTAGCGACGGCACCGCTCAGGCTGACCACGCCGTTCACGGTTTCCACCTTGATCTCGGTGCCCGGAACGTTGCTGCTGGCCAGCAGATCGGCCTTCACCTTGGTGGTGATCCAGGTATCGGTCACCGGCTCATTGGAGTCGTGACGATCAGCATGGGTCGTCGGATGGGTGCTGGTCGGCGGGCTCTTCGCGGCCGGGTCCTTGGCGAATGCGGCCGAGGAGGACAGCGCCAGGCCCAGGGTCAGGGCGGAAGCAATCAGCGTGCGGGTGGTATTGCTCATCGTGTCGTACTCCTTCGGAATGTGCTGCCAGTCTGGACAACCCACCGTAGAGCAGGCGTGGCGTTGCGGTCATGCCGCCGTGAATCGAAACGTTTCCAATGGCAACCGTTCAGTTTTGGACTGCCAGTCCCCGTCGTTTACCCTGCCCTTCCCACTGCCGGAGCCCTGCCATGCGCCCCGACCTGCAACTGGCCCTGATCGGCTACGGCTTCGCCGGCCGCGTCTTCCATGCACCGCTGATCCAGCACAGCCCCGGGCTGGCGCTGCACAGCATCGTCAGTTCACAACGCGACACCCTGCTGCGGACGTTCAGCGATGTGCACGTGCGTGCCACGCCGCAGCAGGTATTCGATGATCCGGCCGTGGATGCCGTAGTGATCGCCACGCCGAACGAACAGCACGCGCCACTGGCCATCGCGGCGCTGGCGGCAGGCAAGCATGTGCTGGTCGACAAGCCGTTCGCGCTGGATGTGGCCGAAGCGGAAACGGTGCTGGCTGCGGCACGCGATGCCGGGCGCATCGCCACCGTGTTCCAGAACCGGCGTTTCGATGCCGACTTCCTCACCCTGCAGTCGCTGCTGGCCGAAGGCAGCTTGGGCGACGTGGCCGAGTGCCACGCGCACTTCGACCGTTACCGTCCGCAGGTGCGCGACCGCTGGCGCGAACAGGACGGGCCCGGCAGTGGCCTGTGGTACGACCTCGGTCCGCACCTGCTGGACCAGATGCTGGTGCTGTTCGGCTGGCCCGAGGCAATCGATGCCGACCTGGCCGTGCAGCGCGAAGGTGGCGGCGGCATCGATTACTTCCACGCAATACTGCACTACCCACGGCATCGGGCGATCGTCCATGCCGGTTCCCTGGTGGCAGCGCAGACGCCGCACTTCAGTGTGCATGGCAGCGCCGCCAGCTGGATCAAGCACGGCGTGGACGTGCAGGAGGCGCAGCTGCGCCGCGGCGTGGCGCCGGGCGCACCAGGCTGGGGCCTCGATCCGCGGCATGGCGAGCTGGTGCGCTGCGATACCGAAGACAACGTGCAACGCAGCACCGTCGACAACCTGCCCGGCGACTATCGCCGGTTGTATGCGCAGTTCGCGGCGGCGATGCACGGCGAGGGCGAAGCCACGGTCAGCCCGGTGCAGGCGCTGCAGCTGATGCGGTTGCTGCAGGCCGGCATGGACAGCGCGCGCGAAGGGCGGCGGATCGCGTTGGGGTGATCGGCAGGGCTGCGCCCTGCACCCGCACAAGCGGTAGTGCCGGCCGCTGGCCGGCAACCTCAACAGCAACGGCAAAAAACGGCTACCCGTGAGATGGCGCCCCCCCCCGCCTTCGACAGTTATCCGCGCCCGACGGTAGGTGTCGACCTTGGTCGACACGTCGACGTGGAAGCCATCGGAGACGGCTTTTGCAGAGTCGAGCCATGCTCGACTGCCTGCATGGGGTCAGAGCCCTTTCCTGCGGAAAGGGATCCGACCCCGGCTTCGTGCTTACGATTTCTTGATCGCGTGGCCACCGAATTCATTGCGCATCGCCGACAGCAGGCGATCGGTGAACGAATTCGATTCGCGCGAGCGCAGGCGTTCCAGCAGCGACAGCGTGATCACCGGCGCCGGCACATCCAGCGCGATGGCTTCGGCCACGGTCCAGCGGCCTTCGCCGGAATCCTCCACGTACGGGGCAATGCCATCCAGCGAAGGATTGCGCTTGAGGGCTTCGGTGCTCAGGTCCAGCAGCCACGAACGCACCACGCTGCCGTGGCGCCACACCTCGGCCACCTGCGCCAGGTCCAGTTCCATCTCCTGCTTGCGCTCCATCAGCGCGAAGCCTTCGGCATAGGCCTGCATCATTCCGTACTCGATGCCGTTGTGGACCATCTTGGTGAAGTGGCCGGCACCGGACGGGCCGACGCGCCCCCAGCCACGATCTTCGGCCGGGGCCAGCGTGCGCAGCAACGGTGCGATCTGCTCCACCACCGACGCTTCGCCACCGACCATCAGGCTGTAGCCCTCCTGCAGGCCCCACACGCCACCGCTGGTGCCGCAGTCGACGTAGCCCAGATCATCCTCGGCTAGCGCCTTGGCGCGGCGGATCGAGTCCTGGTAGTTGGAGTTGCCGCCGTCGATGACGATGTCACCCTCGGCCAGGTGCGGGGTCAGCTGGCCCAGCGTCTGGTCGACGGTTTCGCCGGCCGGTACCATCAGCCACACCACGCGCGGCACCGGCAGCGCGGCCACGGCGGCGGCCAGCGAATCAACCACCTCCAGGCCGGCCTCGGCGGCGCGCTGGCGGGCGCCTTCGCCCGGGTCGTAGCCGACCACGCGGTGGCCGCCGCGATGCAGGCGCTGGGCCATGTTGGCGCCCATGCGGCCGAGCCCGATCATTGCAATATCCATTGTTTCACCTTCAGTTGGGGTCTAGGGTCAGGCTGCCTGGCCTGCCGGTAGCCGCGCAGTGGCGCAGCTGCGCCTCGCGCCAACGCCGGTAGAGCGTGGTATGCAGATTGTGCACCGCCAGGTCGATTGAAAACGGGGTTCGCGGGTTGCGATCGAGCAGGCGGGCGACGTGGTAGCCGATGGGACGTATACCGCGTGGATGCACATAGATCACGAACTGCTGGTAGAACGGATCGTCCAGCAGCTGGTCCATGCGCGCGAGCGTGTCGTGGTAGCGCGGCGCCAGCCGTGCGCGCAACTGCGGATCGCGCTCGAACAGCAGGCGCTCGAAGTAGCGCTGGCCGATGCGCGGGATGTCCTGCGCCAGGTTCCAGAGTTCGGCATTGCGCTGGTCGTACCAGGCCAGGCCGCCGTGCTGCGCCAGGGCCTGCGCAGCGCCCTCACCCACAGTGACGACCACGAAGTTCTCGGCCTGGTTGCTCAGGTCATCCAGCGTACCGTTGTCGTACACATGTTCGATGAAGCCGGGCACACCCACGAACGCCTGCCGCCCCATCGCCGAGGTGCGCACCGCCTTGCCATCGGCGAAGAACTCGCCCGCGTGCGCGCCAAGCAGGATGCTGTCGGTGGCGCGCAGCGCGAGGAAGGTGCCGATCGACAGTTCATCCGCTGCGAACTCTGTATCGAACGCAGCATCGCCATACAGCTCGCGCTGGGTGGCCAGCTGCGCGACCTGGCGGCCGACACCGCACTCGGCGCGCACGGCACCGCTGTAGAACGCCTGCAGCGCATGGCTGTTGCCCGCACTGGGCACGAAGCCACGGCCGAAACTGCGCGTACGCTGCCAGCCCTGTGCCGGCGCGCCGCGCAGACCAAAGCCGATCCAGCCCAGTTGCGGGCCGGAGAAGCGGAACGTGGCATTGCCCTGCAATGCCGAGGTCGCGCGCCGCGTGGCCGCCCCCAGCTCGAAGGCATAGGCGCAGACCGTAGCAGGGTCTTCCAGCAGCTGCTGCAGCAGTGCCTGTCGTTCGCCTGCAGGCAGATCCGCCGACCAGCGTACGCGCAGGTCACCCGCTGCCTGTGCCGCGGCGAGCGAGGAACGCATACACACCGGGCCCTTGTGTACCTGCGGTGCACGCAGCCCGGCATCCTCGAAGCGCCACCCCAACCGCTGCAGCAGGCCCTGCGTACAGTCCGGGGATGGCGCTGCGACGACCCACGCGGGCGCCAGCAGCAGGGCTGCAATCAGCCACCTGCCGCGCACGCTCAGCCCTGGTCCGTGACCGCCGGTGCGGGTGCGGGCTCCGGTGCCGCTGCCGGCGATGGCGGCGGCTTGCCCGCCGCGGCCGGCAGGTACTGCTGCAGGCGCTGGAAGAAGCGACGATAGAACTCGGCATCGGTGACCGTGCTGCTGGCCACCTTCACCAGCGAGTCGTCGTTGCTGCCGAAGGGCAGCGATACCGAACCCAGCGCTCCCACACCGACACTGGCCGAGGTCGGGCTCTTCTTCAGCGCGTAGCGATCCTGCACTGCGCTGACGAACACCAGCGTCTGGCCGCCACGCGGGGCGCAGGAGATGCGCAGCACCAGCTGCTCATGGTCATCCTCGCGCGGCTGGAAGTTCTTGTTGCCTTCCACCTGTGCATCGTCGGAACGGGCGATGGCATAGCCCTGGCTGAGCAGCGTGCGGCGCGCCGCTTCGCAGGCTTCGCCCGGGCGCCCATCGACCGTGCGCGAGAAGGTATCGCCGGAATCGAAGGACTCGCGCAACACGGTGCTGTCGGCGGCACGGCCACCGCAGGCCGAGAGGATCAGGGCGCTGGTGAGCGCCACGGCGGCGCTGGAAAGACGGGAGGCCCGCATGGGTACTCCTGCGAGAACGGAAGCACCAAGGGTAGTCCCACCCCCGTGTGCGGCAGGTCGACATACCCTCCCACGTTGCTCCCGGTTCATGCACGAAAAAGGGGACGGAGGGAATTAAGTCGTTTGTGCCACAAACGACTTAATTCCCTCCGTCCCCTTTTACGCCGAGGGGCCGGCAATGCCGGCCCCTGAGTGTCACATGCCGTGGCCGGCTCAGTCCGCCCAGCGCCCCGCGCCGGTGGACTGCGGCAGCACCTGGGCCGACAGCGGGCGGTCATTGGCCAGCAGATTGACCGCGTCAGCGAGGATCGAGGCCGACTCGCGCAGCAGCGGGTCCGGACGCTTTTCAGCGGCCTTCTCACGGGCAGCATCCTTCACGATGTCGCGCTCGTTGCCGGTCAGGCCATCGTCGCTGCTGTCGTCGGCCAGCGGGTCCAGGGCCAGGCCCAGTTCCTTGCGCTGCACCTGGCGCTCCTTGCGCTGGGCGTCCTGGCGCTCGCGCTCGGCACGACGGGTCGCCTCGTTGAGCGAGATGTACTTCTTCGCGGCCTCGGTGCGGAACTGCTCCACATCCTCGTTCCACCACTGGAATTCCTTGTCAGTGGCGATGCGCGCGTCGTGGCGGGTCTCCAGCTTCGGCAGCAGCGGCGCGAAGTTGCCGTACTGGGTGTGCGGCACGGCGGCGATGCGGGTCCACGGCAGGGCGTTGTCGTAGGTGCTTTCGCCGAATTCGGTGGCATCGACGCTGGCCGGGAAGGCCAGGTCCGGCACCACACCCTTGTGCTGGGTGCTGCTGCCGCTGATGCGGAAGAACTGGGCGATGGTCAGCTTGACCTGGCCGAAGCGCTGGGTTTCGCCGCTCGGCCAGCGATCGAGGTCGACGATGTTCTGCACGGTGCCCTTGCCGAAGCTGGTTTCACCGATCACCAGGCCACGGCCGTAGTCCTGGATGGCACCGGCGAAGATCTCCGAGGCCGAGGCCGAACCGCGGTTGATCAGCACCGCCAGCGGGCCATCCCACGCCACGCCCTGGTTGCGGTCGCTGTTGACGGTAACGCGGCCACCGGACTCGCGCACCTGCACCACCGGGCCCTGTTCAATGAACAGGCCGGTCAGTTCGATCGCTTCATCCAGCGAGCCGCCCCCGTTGTTGCGCAGGTCCAGCACCACGCCATCCAGCTTGTCGTTCCTGAAGCCGGCCAGCAGCTTGGCGACGTCGCGGGTGGCCGAGGCGTAGTCAGCGGCATTGCGGCGACGGCCTTCGAAGTCCTGGTAGAAGGTCGGCAGCTTGATCACGCCGATCCTGCGCGCCGGTTCGCCGTTGGCGGCCGGGATGCTCATGGTCTCGCCCTTGGCGGCCTGTTCGGCCAGGCGCACCTTCTGGCGGGTCAGGACCAGCGTGTGGTGCTTGCCGTCCACGCCCTCGGCGGCCGGGATGAATTCCAGCTTGACCTGGGTATCCTTGGCACCGCGGATCTTGGCCACGACGTCGTCGATGCGCCAGCCGATCACATCCTCGACCAGGCCGGACTTGCCCTGGCCAACGCCGACGATGCGGTCCCCCGGCTTCAGGGTGCCGTCCACTGCGGCCGGACCACCGGCGATGATCTCGCGGATCACCACCATGTCGTCCTGCCGCTGCAGCTGCGCACCGATGCCTTCCAGCGACAGCGACATCGCCTGGTTGAAGTTCTCGGCGGTGCGCGGGGTGAAGTAGTCGGTGTGCGGATCAACCGCGCTGGTGTAGGCGTTCATGAAGAACTGGAAGACGTCTTCGCCCTTCAGCTCGTTGACCGACTTCTCCAGCGTCGCGTAGCGCTTGTCCAGCGTCTTGCGGATGTCGTCCGGCTTCTTGCCCGCCAGCTTCAGGCGCAGCCAGTCGTTCTTCACCGACTTGCGCCACAGCTCATCCAGTTCGGCACTGCTGGCCGCCCACGGAACCTTCTTGCGGTCGTATTCGAAGCGCTCGTCGGTGGTGAAGTCCGGCTCCTGCTTGAGCAGCTTGCGCGCATAGGCCACGCGCTCGCCGACGCGCTGCTTGTAGACCGCGAACACCTGGAACGCCGGCTCCAGCTCGCCGCCACGGATGGCCGAAGAGATGTTGGCTTCGAACGGCGCGAAGCGCGCCACGTCGGCCTGGGTGAAGTACTGCTTGCCGCCGTCCAGGGTCTCCAGGTAGCGCTTGAACACGTCCTTGGAGGTGGCCTCGTCCAGCGCGCGCGGGCGGTAGGCGTAGCGGCTGTCGGACAGCAGGCCGTACACCAGCTTGGAGGTGGTCACCTGATCGGCGGTGGCCGCCGCAGGCAATGCGGGCGAGTCGGCCTTGGCCGCCAGCGCCAGCGGCGCGACCAGCGCCAGGGCCATCAGGAATGCGGGGGCTTTGAATTTCATTGACGTGCTCGAAGGCGCCTTGCCAAGGGGGAGACTGCAGGGTGTTCAGACACCACGACAGTGCCGAAAGTTGCCGGGTTTGTCATCCGGCCGCGCTCGGTGGAAAACCAGCCTAGCCGGGCCGGTGTAGCAAATTGTGAATGCATGCAGAGCCGAGCCCATGCTCGGCTGGCCGGCAGCAAGCAGCCGAGCATGGGCTCGGCTCTACGGCAGGCAGAGGCGTGCGGACCAACGGTCCGCACCCGCCTCAGGAGACGCCGGCGCCCTTGGCCTGCACGTCAGCGTGGTACGACGAGCGCACCATCGGGCCGGACGCCACGTGGCTGAAGCCCAGCGCGTAGCCGTAGTCTTCCAGCGCCTTGTAGTCCTCGGGGGTCCAGTACTTCAGTACCGGGTGGTGATGCGCGGTCGGCTGCAGGTACTGGCCGATGGTGATCATGTCCACATCGTGCGCGCGCAGGTCGCGCATCGTGGCCTTGATCTGTTCGAAGTCTTCGCCCAGGCCCAGCATGATGCCGCTCTTGGTCGGCACGTCCGGGTGCTGTGCCTTGAAGTTCTTCAGCAGGTTCAGCGACCACTGGTAGTCCGCACCCGGGCGCACGTTGCGGTACAGGTCCGGCACGGTCTCGATGTTGTGGTTGAACACATCCGGCGGGTTCTGCGCCAGGATCTCCAGCGCGCGCTCCATGCGGCCCTTGCCACGGAAGTCCGGGGTCAGCACTTCGATGCGGGTACCCGGCGACTTTTCGCGGATGGCGGTGATGCAGTCGACGAAGTGCTGGGCACCGCCGTCACGCAGGTCATCGCGGTCGACGCTGGTCACCACCACGTACTTCAGGCCCATGTCGGCCACGGTCTGGCCGAGGCTGGCCGGTTCGTTGGCATCCGGCGGCTTCGGGCGGCCATGGGCCACGTCGCAGAACGAGCAGCGGCGGGTGCAGACCTCGCCGAGGATCATGAAGGTGGCGGTGCCATGGCCGAAGCATTCGTGGATGTTCGGGCAGCTGGCTTCCTCGCACACCGTCACCAGGCGGTTCTCGCGCAGCTTGGCCTTCAGGTTCTGCACGGCGTTGCCCGAGGGAATGCGCACGCGGATCCACGACGGCTTGCGCAGCACCGGCGCGTCGGCGAACTGCACCGGCGAACGGTTGATCTTGTCACCGCCCAGCTGCTTGACCCCGGCCTGCAACGGCGCGGCGGACGGAGAGTCGCCCTGCACGATCTGCAGGGGAATGGAACGGGCGGTGGTTTCAGTCATGGCAGTTCCGGGGGGCGGTCAGGCGGCCGCAGAAAGATCGGGCAGTTCCGGCGTGTGCTGCAGCAGCAGGCCGAACTGGCGGGCCAGGTGGTCCAGCAGCACCGGCTTGACGGCATCCAGCCCGGAGGGGCCGCCCAAGTCTACCACCGAGGTCACCTGCAACCCCTGATAGCCACAGGGGTTGATGCGGTGGAAGGGTTCCAGGTCCATGGCCACGTTGAAGGCCAGGCCATGGAAGGTGCAGCCGCGGCGCACGCGGATGCCAAGCGCAGCGATCTTGGCGCCACCGACGTAGACGCCCGGGGCGCCCTCGCGGCGTTCGGCGCCGATGTTCCACTCGGCCAGGGTATCGATGAGGGCCTGCTCGATGCGGCACACGTAGTCGCGCACACCGATGCCCAGCCGCGGCAGGCGCAACAGCGGGTAGACCACGATCTGGCCGGGCCCGTGATAGGTCACCTGGCCGCCACGGTCCACGTGCAGCACGGGGATGTCACCCGGCGCCAGCACGTGCTCATCCTTGCCGGCCTGGCCCAGGGTGAACACCGGATCGTGCTCGACTACCCACAGTTCGTCGGCGTCGGCGTCGCTGCGCTGGTCGGTGAAGCGCTGCATGGCGCGCCACACCGGCTCGTACGCCTGGCGGCCGAGGTCGCGGACCACCGCCGGACGCGGCGCGCGGTCTTCCGGGGCGGCTTCGGCCGGGCAGCTGTCGGCTACAGCGTCCACTTCACTTCCGGGTGGTCGCGCAGCGCCTGGTGCGCCAGGTCGTACTGCTCGCGGCTCTCGGCCTTGAACACGATGCGGACGGACACGTACTTGCCGTTGGACGAATGCTTCCAGCTGATGCGTTCGTTCACCACATCGATGCCGGCAGCCAGCAGCAGACGGGGAAGCTCATGCTCCAGGCCGCGGTTGGCCGGGCCCATGGCGCTGAGCTCGAACTGGCCGGGGAACTGGAAGCCGTGGTCGGGGTTGTCGGACTTGATTTCCATGGCCCCATTATCGGGCCGCAGGGCAACAAACCCAAGAGTATTCACCAACGTCAAAGACAGCACTGGCGGCCTGCTGCGTTGCAGCTGGCCCAAAAGCGCGGGCGGAGAGCCCAACGGCAGCTGACTGGTTCTTTCGGCCCCTCACTGACCGGGGCATCGTGCGCGCGGCCTGCAGTCGCCTTCACGCCAGGCCTGCGGCGCGTGCGCGGGTAACGAATTGTGTCCGCCGGACAATGTTGTTTTCGGAACAGACAAGTGATCCCAACGTGCTCGTTCCGGCGCGCGGGCACGAGTACCGTAGCGTTGCAGAAAACGACAGAAAACCGCCCCCTTCCCCATGAGCATTCCATCCATGCGTAGTGTCGCAGCCCTCGGGCTGGCCGGCGTGCTGGCCTCTGCCCTCCCCCTTGCCGCCCAGGCGGCCGAACAATGTGGCCCTGACGCGATGCGCGATCACCCGCCGCAGGTCAATTTCCGCGTCGACAACGACCTGTTCGGCGGCCGCCACCAGGACCAGGGCTATACCAACGGTGCGCTGTTGACCCTGGTCTCGCCCAATCTGGTCGATTACACCGACGACCCGTGCCTTCCGCGCATGGCGCGCTGGGTGAACCAGTACCTGGAAGGCCTGCATCCGGGCAGGTTCGAACAGCAGAACATGATCTTCAGCATCGGCCAGGGCATCTTCACCCCGACCGATTTCAGCCGCAGGGACCTGATCGAGGACGACCGCCCTTACGCGGGCGTACTGATCGCAAATTTCGGTTTCAATGCGCGCAGCGGCGACCGCCTGCAGACCACCCAGCTGACGTTGGGCGTAGTTGGCCCGTGGGCACAGGGCAAGCAGGTGCAGAATGCCGTGCACGAAGTGCTGGGCGACGAGAAATTCAAGGGCTGGGACAACCAGCTGCACAACGAGCCGCTGTTCATGCTGACCCATGAGCGCATGCGCCGCTGGCCGGGTGATGCCAGCATCAATGCCGACGGCTGGGGTTGGGACGCGATCAGCCACTACGGCGGCTCGATCGGCAACCTGGAAACCAAGGCCAACCTCGGCGGTGAAGTGCGCTTCGGCTGGAAGCTGCCGGACGACTTCGGCAGCACGCCGTTGCGCCCGGCCGGTGAGAACACGGCACCGACCCGCAGCGGCCGTCCCAATGGCTGGTCCTGGCACCTGTTCGCGACCTCGGACGCGGCCTGGGTGATCCGCGACATTACGCTGGATGGCAACACGTTCCGCAACAGTCACAGCGTGGACAAGCGCCATGTGGTGGCCTACGGCGGCTATGGCGTGGCCGTGATGTACGGACGCTGGAAGTTCGCCGCTGCGCGTTACCACAGCACGCGAGAGTTCAACGGCCAGCGCCAATCGCCGGTGTTCGGCAGTTTCACCATCAGCCGCTCGCTGTAGGCGAGGGGCTGAGGGTGAAGCGGGTAGGTGCCGACCGTTGGTCGGCACACCGGTTACCGCATCGCTCGCTGCAAGTCAGGCGCTGCAGGTGGTGCCGGCCGCTGGCCGGCTGCCGGCAGTTCCGGATGAGTTGCTGGGGAGCCGGCCAGCGGCCGGCACGACCCGCATCCGGATGGGCTCATGCGGAGCCGGCCAGCGGCCGGCTCTACCCCCCGCGTGCGGGGGGAAGCGGCCTTCCGAAACAGAAAAGGCCGGCATTTGCCGGCCTTTTCGTTCACCACGCAAAGGCGTGGATCATTCCGATTCCCACCACATCCAGAAGCTGTCCCACAGGCGCTTGAAGAAGCCGGCCTGCTCGACGGCGGCCACGGCCACCAGCGGTGCCTCGGCGATGACCTTGCCATCCAGCGTGACCTTCACGGTGCCGATCTGCTGGCCGGCAGTGAACGGTGCTTCCAGGGTCTTGGGCACGTCGATGCTCGGCTTCAGGTCGTTGTAGCGGCCGCGCGGCACGCTCACCAGCATCGGCTGGGCCACGCCCAGCTGTACCTTGTCGGTGGTGCCCTTCCAGACCTTGTGCTCGGCCACGGCCTTGCCCGGCTCGTACAGGCGATGGGTCTCGAAGAAGCGGAAGCCCCAGTTCAGCAGGGCCAGGCTGTCGTCGGCACGCTGCTTCTCCGACGCACCACCCAGCACTACGGCGATCAGGCGCTGGTCGCCACGCTGGGCCGAGCTCATCAGGCAGTAGCCGGCTTCGGACGTGTGGCCGGTCTTGATGCCATCCACGCTGCCATCGCGCCACAGCAGCAGGTTGCGGTTCGGCTGCTTGATGTTGCCGACCTGGAATTCCTTGATCTTGTTGTACGCGTAGGTTTCCGGGTAATCACGCACCATCGCGCGGCCCAGCAGCGCCAGGTCGTAGGCGGTGCTGTGGTGGCCCTGTGCGGTCAGGCCGTGGGCGTTGACGAAGTGCGAGTCCTTCATGCCGATCTTGGCGGCGTAGCTGTTCATCAGCGACGCAAAGGCTTCTTCGCTGCCGGCCACATGCTCGGCCAGGGCGATCGCGGCGTCATTGCCGGACTGGATCGCCATGCCCTTTTCCATGTCTTCCAGGCGTGCGGTCTGGTTGACCGGGAAGCCGCTGTAGCTGCCGTCGGTACCGGCGCCACCTTCGCGCCAGGCGCGCTCGCTCATCATCACCTGGTCATCTGCACGGACCTTGCCGTTCTTGACCTCGGCGGCAACCACGTACGACGTCATCACCTTGGTGATGCTGGCCGGGGCCAGCTGCTCGTGGATGTTCTCGCCGGCCAGCACCTGGCCGGTGGCGTAGTCCATCAGGACCCAGGCCTTGGACACGCTCGGGGCCGGGGCCGGCGGGGTCGCGACGGTGGCCGGGGCGGCAGCGGCGGCGGCAGGCGCCGGCGTGGCCGGGGTCGGCAGCGGCGTCTGGGCGGAAGCCAGGCCCACCACCAGGGTGGCGGCCAGGGCGGTGGCGGCGGAACGGAAATTCATTGGACAGCAGGCTCCAGGGGACGGCCGGGAATGGAGGGTGGAACGTAACGGCCATTGTAAGGCCGGGGGAGCCTGGGCCGGCAGCACCGGCCCGGGCGGATCAATCCTTGACGATCTGCGGCGAACCCAGGCCCAGACCGGCGATGCGGCCGGCAAGTTCCGCGGCACTGGCATGGTCGGTGGCAGGAACGCGCAGACGGAACAGGGTGCGGCCACCGGCGGCGATGTCGCTGATGGTCGCGCCGACGATGCCGGCAGCGTTGAGCTGGCCCATCGCACGGTTGGCGTTGTCGCGACTGGAGAAGCTGGCGACCTGCACCATCACCGCGCCCACCACCTGCTGCGACAGGCTGGGTGCCGCCGGCGTGGCGGCGACGGTGCGCACGGGTGCCGGCGCGACGGCGCGCGGCGCGGCGCTGGCGACTGCAACCGGCGCCGGTGCGGTGCTGCGCAGCGGTGCACTCGGCGGCAGGCTGCTGACCGCCACCTCCGGCACGGTGCTGGCCACGCCCTGGGTGGTGGCCGGCTGGCCGCGTGCCGGCATGCCATCGGCCGGCAGGCGCTTGACCAGGCGATCGATATCGCTGTCGGCAGTGGCGCGCGCGGTCGCTGCCGGGCGTGCACTGGCCACCGCAGCTGCCGCTTCGGCGGCACGACGCTCGCGGCGGGACGGCTTCTGCGCCAGCAGGTTGCTCTCGCCCGGCTGCAGCGCGCGCACTTCCACGTTGCCGGTACCGCGCTGGGTGATGCCCAGGCGCACGGCGGCGGCATAACTGAGATCGACCACGCGACCATCGTGGAACGGGCCGCGGTCGTTGACGCGCACGATCACCGACTCGCCATTGTCGAGGTTGGTCACGCGGGCGAAGCTGGGCAGCGGCAGCGTCTTGTGCGCGGCGGTGAACTGGTACATGTCGTAGACCTCGCGGTTGGAGGTCAGGCGGCCATGGAACTTGGCGCCGTAGTACGACGCGGTACCGCGCTCGACATAGTCGTGGGTATCGTCGAGCACCTTGTACGACTTCCCCAGCACCACGTACGGCGACTTGTTGCCGATCGCCGAGCGCTCCTCGGCGGTCACTTCCGGCTCGGGAATGCAGGCCACGTTGGGAATGTAATCCGGCGTGCTGTCACGCACGCCCGGCTTGTACAGGCCACCGGCAGTGTAGTTGCCGCGGGTGCTCAGGTCTTCCTTGGCCGCCGCGTACGGTGACCCTTCCGGGCAGTGTGCCGGGCGCGAGCCACGCCCCTGCACCAGCGTGCCGCCGGACTTGCCACCATGGCCGGCCGTGGCCGGCTTCTTCGGCGCGCTGCTGCAGGCAGCCAGCGCGAGGACGATCAAGCCTGGGACCAGCCATCTGATGTTCATGCCGGGGGCAGCTCCTGTCCGGCGATGGCCTGGGACAACTGGAACACGGCCATCGCGTACATCTTCGAGAGGTTGTAGCGGGTGATCGCGTAGTAGTTCTGGAAGCCCAGCCAGTACTGCTTGCCGGTGCTGCCTTCAAGCGTGATCGGCGTGGCGGTGGCGCCCGGCTGCACCGGCGCGCCCGGCTGGTAGCCGCGCTGCGCCAGGTCGGCCATCGTCCAGGTCGGCATCCATTCGGTCGGGTTGAACTCCTCGCGGCCCGGCGCCAGCGTGGCCGGCACGGCCACCTGCCCGCCACGCACCCAGCCGCCCTTCTTCACGAAGTAGTTGGCGATGGACGAGAACACGTCGTCGTAGCTGGTGAACAGGTCGCGGCGGCCATCACCGTTTCCGTCCACGGCGTAGTCGAGATAGCTGGACGGCATGAACTGGCCCATGCCCATCGCACCGGCATAACTGCCCTTGAGCGTGGTGATATCCAGTTTCTCTTCGTGGCCCAACTCGAACAGCTTGGCCAGCTCATCGCGGAAGAACAGCTCGCGGCGCACTTCGCGTTCCAGCTTGGCCGGGTCGCCGCTGCGCGGGTAATAGAACGCCAGCGTGTACAGCGCATCGAGCACGCGATGGCTGCCAGCATTCCTGCCGTAGCTGGTTTCCACACCGATGATCGCGACGATCACTTCGGCCGGCACGCCGGTGCGCTGCTGCACGCGATCCAGTTCGGCGCGGTGTTCGGCCAGGAACGCGCGGCCGCCATCGATGCGCGCCTTGCTGATGAACATCGGCCGGTACTCATTCCACGGCTTGACCCGTTCGGCCGGGCGCGACATCGCGGCGATGATCGGCTGGCGCACCTGCGCCTGGTCGAGCACGCTGCTGATCTGCTCCGGCTTCAGGCCATAGCGCTTGGCGGTACCGGCAATGAAGCGGGCCCGTGCGACCTCGAACGGCACCGGGGTGAGATCGACAGGCGCCGCGGTGGCGGCGGTGGCTTCAGGCGCGGCCTCGGCCGGGCCATGGGCCTTGGCGGCGGGCTGGCGCGGCGTACTGCTGGCCTGGGGCGAAGACGGTGGGGACTTCGGCTGGGTCGCGCAGGCGACCAGGCCGAGGGTGAGCATGCAGGCCAGAGTGCGTCGAATCATCGTCGCAGGTTAGCAGGTCATGGATGAATTAAAACCCCTAACACCATGAATCACAACGATTTGCCTGCGACCAGCGGGAAATGTGAAGGCATCGTGATCGCCCTTCCCCATTCAGATGGAGGTTGCCGGTTGCGTCCCCATCCCCGCAGACGCAACCGGCGACCGGATCCGGTCGGTACCTGCGCGGCTGCCGCTCCCCAGTGGCAGTACCCCGCGCTCCCTGTACCCGTTGGATCAGTACTGCTTCCCGCCCGACGCCCCCTCGCGCTGCAACGATTGACGGCGCGCCGTGCCGAACGGGCCGCCATTGTGCAGGCCGATTACGACAAGTCCATTGATCAAGATCAACGCGGTGTAAAAGTGTGAACCAGCTAACGTTTTTTGCGGACTTTCGTCAGCGGGCGTGCTGTCGTGCATCGGTGTGAGAACGCTTACACAACGGGCGTTGCGCAGTCAGGAAGTTTCCAGCCAATGGCGCAGCCCCTCGTGGGTGGCCGCGAAAAGCAGTTCATGGGTGGGGCCGGGTAGACGGGCTGCGCAGGGGCCGCTGCAAGTACGTCCATGTAAGCTCGGTCGCCGCATCCATGCGGCTCACGCCCCTGCGCAGCCCCTCTACCCGGCCACGGACAGGTTCCGTGCGCGTCTACCCACGGCGAAGTAAAGAGAAGATCAAAAGCAAAGGCGGCGGGTCGCTTCATTGCCGTGTGTAGAGCCGAGCCATGCTCGGCTCACGAGCAAGCGCAGCGTCGCGATCCGCTTTTGATCTTCTTTTTCTTCTCCGTGGGTGGCAGACCTCCGAAATCTGTCAGAAGCCAGTCGGGTTGGGTACGCGGGGGTGTCAGCCGCATGGGCCCGAGGCATGCCTCGGGCGGGTTGGGCAGGACGCCCAACCCGGGTCTTGCCGTGTGCGCAGGACAGCGCACACGAGCAAGCGGCTGCCAAGCCTCCAGGGACGGATTCACGGCGTCCCCCGCGTACCCAACCCGACCGGCCCACCCGCGGCTTCTGCTTTCCGCAGCCACCCAGACACCACCCACGAGGGGCTGCGCCGTTGGCCGGAAACCCTATCCCCCGTGCACGGGCCGGTGCCCGCGTACCGCCATCACCAACCCGATGCCGGCCAACAGCGAAACCGCCGATGTGCCGCCGTAGCTGATCAGCGGCATCGGAATGCCCACCACCGGCAGCAGGCCGGAAATCATTCCGCCGTTCACCAGCACGTAGACGAAGAACGCCAGCCCCAGGCTGCCGGCCAGCAACCGTGCATGCGTGTCGCGCGCGTGCACGGCAATCCACAGGCAACGCCCGACCACGAACAGGTACAGCGCGAACAGCGTCGCCACGCCGATCCAGCCGAACTCTTCGGCCAGCACCGAAAACGCGAAGTCGGTGGTGTATTCGGGGAGGAAATCCAGCGTGGCTTGGGTGCCCTGCCCCCAGCCGCGTCCCTGCCATCCCCCGGAGCCGATCGCGATGCGTGACTGCAGGATGTTCCAGCCGGTGCCCAAGGGGTCGGCCGCCGGGTCGAGGAAGGTCAACACACGATCCTTCTGGTACTGACGCAGCAGACCGAACCACGCCAGCGGCGCGGCCACTGCCAGCCCCGCCGCGCCGGTCGCCACCCAGCCCCAGTGCAGGCCCGCCAGCAACAACGCGAACACGCCGCTGGCGGTGACCAGCGTGGCGGTGCCGAGGTTGGGCTGCATCAGGATCAACACCGCCGGCGCGCCGATCAGCACCGCGGCGGTCAGTACCGTGCGCGGCGACGGCGGCAGCGGTTGCCGGTGCAGATACCAGGCCATCATCAACGGCAGGCTGAGCTTGAGCAGCTCCGACGGTTGCAGGTAGAACACGCCGAGGTTGAGCCAGCGCTGCCCATATTTGCCGGTGCCGATCACATACACCGCCATCAGCGGCAGCATCGACAGCGCGTACAACGCCGGTGTCCACGCGCGCAGGCGCAGCAGCGAAACACGTGACAGCAGCCACATCGCCAGCAGTCCACCCGCAAAGCGCGCCGCCTGCCCGGCCACCGGCCCGGACACACTGTGCAGCACCGCCAGGCCCGCGCCCATCAGGATCAGCAATGCGACCAGCAACGGCAGATCGATCGTGCGCACTGCCTCACGGCAGCCGCCAAACAGTCGTTTCCATTCCACGCACAGCACGGTAACAACGGGCGCTTGCGTGAAGCTGTCAGGGGTGCTGATCTCCGTAGCCGGGCTATGGGGTCAGATCCCTTTTCCCTGTGGAAAAAGGGATCTGACCCCGACGCCGGACTCAACCGTAGCCGCCGTGCACCGGGTTGTGACTGCGCACCGCCATCACCAATCCGAAGCCGGCCAGCAGTGACACCGCCGAGGTGCCGCCGTAGCTGATCAGCGGCATCGGCACGCCCACCACCGGCAGCAGGCCGGAAATCATCCCGCCGTTCACCAGCACATAGACGAAGAACGCCAGGCCGGTGGCGCCGGCCAGCAGGCGCGAGTACGAATCGCGCGACTGGCTGGCGATCCACAGGCAGCGCCCGATCACCACCAGGTACAGCGCCAGCACGGTGGCCACGCCGATCCAGCCGAACTCCTCGCTCAGCACCGAGAACGCGAAGTCGGTGGTCTGTTCGGGAATGAAGTTCAGGTGCGACTGCGAGCCCTCGCCCCAGCCCTTGCCATCGAAGCCGCCGGAACCGATCGCGATCTTCGACTGGATGATGTTCCACCCGGCCCCCAGCGCATCCATCTCCGGGTCCAGGAACATCATGATGCGGTCCTTCTGGTACGGCCGCAGCAACCAGAACCAGGCCACCGGCGCGACCGCGGCCACGCCACCCACACCCAGGCCGACCCACCACCACGGCAGCCCGGCCAACAACAGCACGAACACGCCACTGGCAGCGATCAGCACACCAGTACCGAAGTCCGGCTGCAGCATCACCAGGCCGGTGGGCACGCCGATGATGACCAGGGCCACGAGCACGGTGTTGAAGCGCGGCGGCAGCGGCATCTTGTGCAGGTACCAGGCCACCATCATCGGCAGGCTGACCTTCAGCAGCTCGGCCGGCTGCAGGTAGAAGAACTTCAGGTCCAGCCACTGCCGACCGTACTTGCCGGTGCCCAGCACGAACACCGCCAGCAACGGGATCATCGAGATCGCGTAGATCATCGGCGTAGCCGAGCGGATGCGCAGGATCGGCACCCGCGAGATGCCCCACAGCGCGGCCATGCCCACGGCGAAGCGCGCGCCCTGGGCCATCACCAGGCTGTCGCCACCGGCGCTCTTCAGGGTGGCCAGGCCGATCACCATCAGCGTCCCCAGGGCCAGGCACAGCACCCAGTCCAGCGTGCTGAAGAAGCGGCGCAGCATGTCGCCGGCCCAGCGCAGGAACACTCTCATCGTACGGGCTCCGCGACGGTCGGGCGTGGCGTGGCGGGCAACGCGGCGGCGGCCGGCGTACCCGGCTGCGGTGCGGGTACAGGTTCCGGCGCCGGCACGCCGACCAGCACCGGATGTTCACCCAGCTGCGCCGCGGCGAGGTCGCCAGCCTGGCGCGCGCCGGCATCTTCGTTGTCGAACGCGGTGGCGCCGATGGCGGTGGTGCCGCGCTCGCTGTCCAGTGGCTGCATGCCTTCGGGCATCTTGCCCAGCAGGTAGGCGTCGAACACCTTGCGTGCGATCGGCGCGGCCGCCGAACCACCATAGCCGCCGCCTTCCACGGCCACCGCGATCGCGATCACCGGGTTTTCCACCGGTGCGAAGCCGACGAACAGCGCGCGATGGCGCAGGTGCATCGGCAGGCTCTTCGGATTCACTGCCGCCGTGCCCTTTCGGCTGATGACCTGCGCGGTACCGGTCTTGCCGGCCATCACGTACGGCGCACCCACTGCCACGCGCCAGCCGCTGCCGCCGGGCCGCATGGTCGCCATCATGCCCTCGCGCACGGCCTGCACGTTGGCGGGGTTGGGGCTGACCGGCTTGCTCTCGCCAGCCGGCATCGCCGACCAGTCGCTGTCGAAACCCTCGCGCTGCTGGATCACCAGGTGCGGGGTGCGCAGCTGGCCATCGGCCAGACCGCTGACGCCGCGCGCCAGCTGCAGCGGGGTGACCTTCCAGTCACCCTGGCCGATGCTGATGTTGACCGTATCACCGGGGTACCAGGCTTCCTTGCGGCTCTTCCGCTTGTAGGCCGGCGACGGCAGGATGCCGCCGATCTCGCCGGTGAGGTCGATGCCGGTCGGCTGGCCGAAGCCGTAGTACTCCATGTAATGGTCGAAGCGCTCGATGCCCAGGTCCAGCGCCAGCTTGTAGTAGTAGGTGTTGACCGATTCGGCGATGGACTTGCGCAGGTCGGTCCAGCCATGGCCGCCACGGTGGGCGTCACCCCAGCCGCGGGAAGTGCCCGGCAGATAGAACATGCCGGTGGACAGCACCTTGTCTTCCGGGCGTCGAACGCCCGAATCCAGGCCGGCCAGGCCGATCAGCGGCTTCAGCGTGGAACCGGGGGCGACGCCACCGAGCACCAGGCGGTTGAACTGCGGCCGCGACGGGTTTTCGTTCAGCGCCTTGAAGTCGGCATGCGAGATGCCGTTGACGAACAGGTTGGGGTCGTAGGACGGCAGGCTGACCATCGCCAGCACTTCGCCGGTGCGCGGGTCCATCGCCACCGCCGAGCCTTCCTGGTCGCCGAAGGCGGCCACCATGGCGCGCTGCAGGTCGGCGTCGATCGACAGCCGCAGGTCGGCGCCGGACTGCGCGGCGACGCGGCCGATGGTGCGGATCGCGCGCCCCTGCACGTTGGTCTCGACCTGCTCGTAGCCGACCTTGCCGCGCAGCTGCTGCTCGTAGTAACGCTCCAGGCCGGACTTGCCGATGTGGGTCAGCGCGGCATTGCCTTCGCCGAGGATCTCCAGATCCTTGTCATCAACGCGGCCAACGTAGCCGATGATGTGCGCGAACAGATCGCCGTAGGGGTAGCGGCGGGTCAGGTAGGGCTCCAGCTCGACGCCGGGGAAGCGCCAGCGGTCGACCGCGAAGCGCGCCATCTCCTCGTCGCTCATGCGCAGCTTCAGCGTGACCGGCAGGAACTTGCGGCGCGCCTTGCGCGACTTGTTGAACGCTTCCAGCTCTTCCGGGCTGATGTTGATGATCTTCGCCAGCCCTTCCAGGGTGGCGTCCATGTCCTTGACCTTGTCCGGGGTCACGTCCAGGCGGAAGGCCGGCACGTTCTCGGCCAGCAGGCGGCCATTGCGGTCGTAGATCATGCCGCGCCCGGGCACCACCGGCCGCGGCTTGATGCGGTTGGCTTCCGAGCGCGTGGCATAGACGTCGTGGTCCAGCACCTGCAGCTTGAAGTACCAGCCGCCCAGGCCCAGCAGGCAGACCAGCACGCCCAGGAAGCCCAGCGCCGCGCGGCGGCGGAACTGTTCGGCTTCGGCGTGCGGGTTCTTGACCTGGCGGCGCGGGATCATGGCTCAGCGCCCGCGCTTGCCGAAGCGCACCGCGTCCAGCAGCACGAACACCAGCGGCCACAGGCCCATGCCCAGCAGCGGTGCCCACCAGTACGACCACGGCAGGGTCGGCTCATCCACCACGATGTGGACCAGCGCGCTGACGATGCGGTCGTTGAACAGCAGGCCGCCGATGGCCAGCATCTGCTGGGACATCGGGAAGAAGCGGATGCGGGCGCGGAAGCGCTGCAGGATGAAGGCCAGCATCACCAGCCGCAGCGCCTGTTCGCCCAGCACGCCGCCGTACAGCAGGTCGGCAACCACGCCGCTGGCGAAGGCGATGCCCAGGCCGACGCGCTCGGGGGCTTCGATGACCCAGTACGCCAGCACCAGCGCCAGCCAGTACGGGCGCAGCGGCTGCAGCAGCGCCGGCAACGGCAGCAGGCCCAGCAGCAGCGCCACCACCAGGCTGGCCGGCAGCACCCATGGGTTGTCGCGCAGGCGGCTCATCGCTGGGCCTCTGGCGTGGTCGGTTGCCGGCCAGCGGCCGGCACTACCGTGGACCCGGCTGGGGTGGAGCCCCCCTCTTGTTGAGGGGGGCGCGCCGAAGGCGCGGGGGTAAGGGAGGATGCGCGGGCCGGTTGCGCCGAAGGTGCAGTCGGCTGAGGGGGGCGCGCCGAAGGCGCGGGGGTAAGGGAGGATGCGGGGGCAACAGTCCTCGTTTGCGACGAGGGCTGTTGCCGGCCAGCGGCCGGCACTACCGGGGAGCTGGCCGGAGCCGGCGTCGTTGCCGCTGGCGCGGCTCCCGCAGGCACGCTGGCGCCGGTGGCCGGCCCCCCCGGGGCGGTTTCTTCCAGCTGCAGGCGCAGTTCCGGCGGAATGCGGATCGCCGCGCCCGGGCGCAGCAGCAGCACGTCGCGGCCGCGGTCGAGCTGGGCCGCCGGCTTCAGTTCGCCGACCAGGAAGGCGTGGGTGTCGTCCGGGCGCAGGCCGGTGATGGTGCCGACCGGGAAGCCGGCCGGGAAACGCCCGCCGAGGCCGGAGGTAACGATCTCATCGCCCACTTCCACGCCGGCGCTGAGCGGAATGTCGCGCAGCTCCAGCGTATCGCCGCGGCCGTAGACGATCAGGCGCACGCCGTTGCGGGCCACGGTAACGGGCACCGCGTGGTCGGGGTCGGTCAGCAGCAGCACGGTGGAAGTGCCGCCGGTGACACTGATCACCTGCCCCATCAAGCCGCCGGCATCGATCACCGCCTGGCCGACGTGCACGCCTTCGCGGGTGCCGGCGTCGAGCACCAGGCGCTGCTTCACCGGGTCCAGGTCGATGTCCAGGATCGGCGCCAGCTGCACGTCCAGGCCGCTGCGCTCGGCCACGTTCAGCAGTTCGCGCAGCTGGGCATTGTCCAGCGCGGCGGTCTGCAGGCGGGTCAGGCGCGCGTTGGCCAGCAGCAGCTGGTTGCGCAGTTCGCGATTCTCGGTCACCAGCTGGGTATGGCTGGCGGCGGAATCCTTGACCTGGTTGCCGAGCTTGCCGGGCAGGCCGGCCAGCGCCCATACCGGCTGCACCAGGCTGTTGGCCTGCTCGCGCAGGCGCGCCAGCCAGCCGGCCTGGTCATCGAGCACGATCAGAGTGATGGCCAACGCGAGATAGGCCAGCAACCGCAGGGGGCTGGCGGCATCACCGGATCGGGAGGCAACGGGAGGACCGGCGTAGGGCGGCACGGCAACGATTCAACTGGCAGAAGGCGAAAGGGAAACACGCGGGCGCCCCGCCGGTGCCGGCCCGCCATCACGGCGGGCCGCACCCCGGAAGGGCGCGGCGGGCAGGAACGGCCGGGACGGCTTATTCCGGCGCAAAGAACTCGTTGCCGTGCATGTCCACCAGCTCCAGCGCACGGCCGCCACCGCGGGCCACGCAGGTCAGCGGATCGTCGGCCACCTGCACGTGCAGGCCGGTTTCCTCGGAGATCAGGCGGTCCAGGTCGCGCAGCAGGGCGCCACCACCGGTCAGCACGATGCCGCGCTCGGCGACGTCGGCGCACAGTTCCGGCGGGGTCTGCTCCAGCGCCAGCTTGACCGCGCTGACGATGCCCGACAGCGGCTCGTGCAGGGCCTCGAGCACCTCGTTGGAGCTGATCTTGATCATCTTCGGCACGCCCTCGGCGAGGTTGCGGCCGGAGATTTCCATCTCGATCACTTCCGCCTGCGGGTAGGCGCAGCCCAGCTCGACCTTGATGCGCTCGGCGGTGGCTTCACCGATCAGCATGCCGTGGTTGCGGCGCACGTAGTTGGTGATCGACTCGTCGAAGCGGTCGCCGCCGATGCGGACCGAGGCCGAATAGACGATGCCGTTGAGCGAGATCACCGCCACTTCGGTGGTGCCGCCGCCGATGTCGATGACCATCGAGCCACGGGCCTCGGTGACCGGCATGCCGGCGCCGATCGCGGCCGCCATCGGTTCTTCGATCAGGAACACGTCACGGGCACCGGCTTCCTCGGCCGATTCCTTGATCGCGCGGCGCTCGACCTGGGTCGAGCCGGCCGGCACGCAGACCAGCACGCGCGGGCTCGGGCGCAGCACGCGCGATTTGTGCACCTTCTTGATGAAGTGCTTGAGCATCGCCTCGGTGTAGGTGAAGTCGGCGATGACGCCGTCCTTCATCGGGCGGATGGTGGTGATGTGACCCGGGGTACGGCCCAGCATCTGCTTGGCTTCGGCGCCCACGGCTGCCACCGAGCGGGTGCCACCGATGGCACGGTCCTGGCGCACGGCCACGACCGACGGCTCGTTCAGCACGATCCCCTGCCCGCGCACGTAGATGAGGGTGTTGGCCGTGCCCAGGTCGATGGACAGGTCGTTGGAGAACATGCCACGGAGTTTCTTGAACATCTGAGGAAGGAGTCCTGAGGGGTGTCGTGCCCGCCGCGGGATGGCGAAAAAATGGGCAGAAATCGAGGCCGACAAGCCTAGCAACCCGCCTGCCGCCGAGCAAGGAAAAAACTAGCTGAACCCGCGTCTTCACAGGCTTTCGGCCTGATCGGGCATCACCCGGTTCTGGCCCTGAGCGGCACCAGCGGGTAACCTTTGCGCCGTCGGGCGCCCAAGGGCGCCGTTTGCTTGCCCGCTGAACCGGGCTGGCCCACCCCAAAATTCACCGCATAGGCTTACATCGATGTCCGCTCTGATCTGTGGTTCTCTTGCCTTCGACACCATCATGGTGTTTCCGGACCAGTTCAAGAATCACATCCTGCCGGACAAGGTGCACATCCTGAACGTGTCCTTCCTGGTGCCGCGCATGCGCCGCGAGTTCGGCGGCTGCGCCGGCAACATCGCCTACAACCTGCACCTGCTGGGCGGCCAGCCGATCCCGATGGGCACCGTGGGTTCGGACTTCGGCCCGTACCGCGAGTATTTCGAAGGCCTGGGCATCGACCTGTCGCGCGTGCGCGTGATCGATGAGCTGTTCACCCCGCAGGCGTTCATCACCACCGACCACGACAACAACCAGATCACCGCCTTCCACCCGGGCGCGATGATGCGTTCCTACGAGAACCATGTGCGCGGCGTGCCGGGCGTGACCTTGGGCCTGGTCGGCCCGGATGGCCGCGAAGGCATGATCCAGAACGCGCAGGAATTCCACGAGGACGGCATCCCGTTCATCTTCGACCCGGGCCAGGCCATGCCGCTGTTCAACGGCCCCGAGCTGCGCGCCTTCATCGACCAGGCCGACTACGTGGTGGTCAACGACTACGAGTCGAACCTGCTGCAGGAACGCACCGGCTGGGACGAAAAGGAGATCGTCAGCCGGGTCAAGGCCTACATCACCACCCGCGGCCCGAAGGGCGCGGTCATCCACACCCCGGAAAAGAGCTACGACATCCCGCCGGCGCACGAGCGCCGCGTGGTCGACCCGACCGGCTGTGGCGACGCCTTCCGCGCCGGCCTGATCTACGGCATCCAGAAGGGCTACGACTGGCTGACCATCGGCCGCATGGGCAACCTGATGGGCGCACTGAAGGTCGAGCACCCGGGCACGCAGAACCAGCGCTTCACCTTCGATGAGTTCAACGAGCAGTTCAAGCAGCAGTTCGGTTACGCGCTGGGCGCGTAAACCGAACTGCCCGCGCATCGCTCGGTGGGTGTCGACCTGGGTCGACACTGCCGGCCGGCGGCCGGCACTACCGGAACTTCCGACCGACACGTTGCCTGCTCTCTGTAGAGCCGAGCCCATGCTCGGCTTGCGCGCGCCTGCGCGATCTGACCGCAGAGCAGCCGAGCGTGGGCTCGGCTCTACACGGTCATGCGGCCTGCCAGGCCGCCAGCAAGGCGCGGCAATCGGCGAAATGCCAGTCGGCGCTGCCGGGCCACGGGTTCTCCGGCAGATTGACCAGCACGGTGTGGGCGCCCGCGGCGCGGCCGCACTCCAGGTCGTAGGCGTGGTCGCCGACCATCACCGCCTCCCTCGCTGCAATGCCCCAGCGCCGCAGGTGCTGCTGCAGGCCATCCGGCGAGGGCTTGGGCACCGCTTCATCACGGCCGACGATGTCGGCATCATCGAACAGTTCCCCGACCCCGATCGCGTCCAGCGTCAGCTTCGCCAGCGCATGATCGTTGCGGGTCAGGATGCCCAGCCGGCAACCGTCGGCTGCCAGCGCACGCAGCAGCGTCACCGCACCCGGCGCCGGCAGCGCCTCCTCGGCCAGCACACGTTCGTGATCCAGCAGCCACTCACGCTTGGCCTGCGCCGGCGCATCCGGCAACGCTGCGATATGGTCCAGGATGTCCTCCTCGGCCGCGATCTGCAGCGCACGGCGGATCGCGGCGAAATCATGCACGGCGACGGTCAGCGTGCCATCCATGTCGAAGACCCAGTGCCGGATCGCGGACAACGCGTGCACTGCGCTGCCCGTCGCGATCATCACTGCCACCACTGCGGCATGCGACTGGCGTCGACACCGCCGGTCTCGAACACGGCCGTACGCGTGCCGCCAGCCTTGACCGGGAACTCGATGCTGATCGACTTGCCCTTGCGCGCCAGCTTCCACAACGCCTTCTGGTCGGTGATGAACAGGGCGATGGCTTCATCGGTCTTCGGGCGCCAGGCCGCCATCGACACCGGCTTGCCATCGTCCACGGTCACCTTCACCGTGCACTGCGGGCAGCGGAAATCACCGGCCTGCAGCACCAGGTAAGCGTGCCGCTTCCACTCCGGGTGATCGCGGAACACCAGCTGCACCGGCTTGGCGCCGCTGCCATCCACGTCCACCCGTTCCTTGCTGTAGATCTGCGCCGAAACCTGGTTGCCCTTGTTGCCCACCGGGATCTGGTTGTACTGCCACAGCGCCTGCATGCGGCGCAGGTCGCGCGCGGCATCGCCCTTGGCCTTGACCTCGTCGAAGCCCGCGGCGATGCGCTCGGCGGCGGCGGTGTCCTTGTACTGGTCCAGCAGCGAGGCGCCATGCAGGCGCGCGCGTTCCCAGTCCTGCGCGGCCACGGCCATGTCGTACTGCTTGGCCACGTCCTCGGCCTTGGCTTCCTTCTGCGCCTGCACGGCGGCCGCGGCGGCTTCCTGCGCCTTGCGCTCTTCCTCGGGGTTGCTGCAGGCGGCCAGGGCCAGGGTGCAGGCGGTAAGCAGGATCAGTCGTTTCATGGCGGAGGTCCTATGCGAGTGCATCCCGATTCTATCGGCAGCGAAAAGCGGATACAGCAACGGCGGGTTTCCCCGCCGTAGCTGGTGAAGCAGTGACCGGTTGCCGGCCAGCGGCCGGCTCCACCGGTTACTTGGCTTCAGCCTTGGCCAGCATGTCCTGGACCGAGGCCGTGGTGATCGGGTGGTAGCCCGGCTTGGCCTTTTCAAAGGCCTGCTTGGCCAGCTCCAGCCCCTTCGGGGTCTTCACCAGTTCGGCGTAGATCGGCAGGATCAGCTTGCGACGGCCGACGCGCTCGATGAACGCGGCAGCACCTTCATTGGCCTGCTCGTAGCCGCTGCGGATCGCCAGCGGGTACCAGCGCATGGCGATCTCGCCATTCGGGGTGCCGGTGAAGTGGAACGCCTTGTCCAGCGTGGCCAGCTTGTCCAGCGGCTGGGTCGCACCCAGGCCGTCGATGAAGCGCACCCATTCCTGCGTGCTCCAGTCGGCGATGACCTGGCTGCTCGGCACGGTGCCGGCGCTGGCGAAGGCAATGCGCGCGGTATCGACGCTGCTGAAGTTGCGCGACTGCGCCTTGGCCGCGAACGCCGGAATGCCCGGCTCGTCCAGCCACGCCTTCAGTTCGGCCTCGGTCACTGCCGAGGGATTCTTCGGCAGCAGGTTCTTCTTCATGTACGCGACGAACTGGTCGGTGTTCGCGCTCTGGAAGGCATGGTCATCGAACCAGCCGCGCAGGAACGGATCGAAGGTCTCGCGGCCGAAGCGCTGCTCCAGGAATTCCAGGAACCACGAACCCTTGACGTAGGCGACCTGGCTGAGGGCTTCGTCGGGGTCACGCTCGTTCAGCGGCGGCAGCGCCAGCGCCTGGTCGGCCGGGCTCATGTCCTTCACTTCGGCCAGCAGGTCGGTCTGGTCGATCTGCTTCTCCATCTCGGCCATCTCCTTGCCGTACAGGGCTTCGGTGATGCGGCCTTGGACGTAGGTGGTGAAGCCTTCATTGAGCCAGATGTCCTTCCAGCTGGCGTTGGTCACCAGGTTGCCCGACCAGCTGTGCGCCAGTTCATGGGCGACCAGCGAGACCAGCGACTTGTCACCGACGATCACGGTCGGGGTGGCGAAGGTCAGGCGCGGATTCTCCATGCCGCCGAACGGGAACGACGGCGGCAGCACCAGCATGTCGTAGCGGCCCCAGCGGTATTCGCCGTAGAGCTTCTCGGCGGCACCGATCATCTTCTCGGTGTCTTCGAATTCCTTGGCGGCCTTGTTGACCATGGTCGGCTCGGCCCAGACGCCGGAGCGGCCGGAGATCGGCTCGAACACCAGGTCGCCGGCGGCGATGGCCAGCAGGTAGGACGGAATCGGCTGCGGCATCTTGAAGGTGTAGTCACCGTCACGCGCGGCCTTCGGATCGTTGTCGGCGCTCATCAGCACCATCACGTCCGGGCGCGAGACCACGTGCGCGCTGTAGGTGAAACGCACGCTCGGGGTGTCCTGCAGCGGCACCCAGGAGCGGGCGTGGATGGCCTGCGACTGGCTGAACATGAAGGGCAGCTTCTTGCCTTCGGTCATCGACGGCGCCAGCCACTGCAGGCCCGAGGCGGTCGGTGCGGTGTGGTAGGTCACTTCCACCTTGGCCGGCTGTTCCGGGGTCTCGATGGTCAGCTTGCTGCCGAACACCTTGTCGACCGGGGCCAGCGCGAACTGCAGCGGGCTGCGCGCGCCATCGGCGGCGACGGCCTCGACCTTGGACACGGTCAGCTCGCGGGTGTCGAGCACCAGCTGCCTGGCGTCCTTCTGCTTCCATTCCAGGGTGTAGGTGGCGGTTCCGCCGATCTGCTTCTGGTCGAAGTCCAGCTTCAGATCCAGCGCGATGTCCTTGATGACGACCTTGTCCGGCTCGGCATACGAGCTTTCGTCGTGGCTGCGGTTCTCGGCGTTCACGGGGGCGGCGGGGGCCTTTGCGGCAGTCGGGGCGGCGGCGGGCGCGGCCGCCTCCTGGGAGCAGCCGGCGGCCAGGGCCACGGCCAGCGGAAGGAGCATCAGCGGATTACGCATGAATCGGGACCGTTACGGGGATCAAACCCCAATGGTACCTCCCTCCGGACGCGCAGGCGTTGCGCGGTGCGGGGTAATGGCGGGCACAGCACCGGTAGTGCCGGCCGCTGGCCGGCAACCCCGTCGCCCAGTGATTGGCCGCGCAGATGCCGGCCAGCGGCCGGCACTACGGAACACCGGGCTTACAGCTTGTAGCCGGAGTGGATCGAGACGATGCCGCCGGTCAGGTTCTTGTAGTGGCAGCGCTCGAAGCCGGCCTGCCCCATCATCGCCTTCAGTTCGTCCTGCGGCGGGTGCTTGCGGATGCTCTCGGCCAGGTACTGGTAGCTGTCCGAATCGTTGGCGAACAGCTTGCCCAGCTTGGGCAGGATCTTGAACGAGTGGAAGTCGTAGATCGGCTTGAACCAGTCCGCGGTGACTTCGGAGAATTCCAGCACGCGGGCCTGGCCGCCCACCTTCAGCACGCGGTACATCTCGCGCAGGCCAGCGTCCTTGTCGGTCACGTTGCGCAGGCCGAAGGCAATGGTGACCAGATCGAAGCTGTTGTCCGGGAACGGCAGGGCTTCGGCGTTGCACTGCACGTAGTCCAGGCCGAGCACGAGGCCGCGGTTGGTCAGGCGGTCACGGCCGACCGACAGCATGCCGGCGTTGATGTCGCCCAGCACCACCGAGCCCTCGGCGCCGACGCGCTCCTTCAGCAGGGCGGCGATGTCGCCGGTGCCGCCGGCCAGGTCGAGCACGCGGTCGCCCGGCTTCACCTGCGCGGTGGCCACGTAGTAGCGCTTCCACGCCCGGTGCACGCCCAGGCTCATCAGGTCGTTCATCAGGTCGTAGTTGCGCGCGACCGAGGTGAACACCTGGCCGACCAGCTTCTGCTTGTCCTTGGCGGCGACGTCGCGGAACCCGAAATGGGTGGTACCGGCTTTGTAGGGGGATTCGCTCATGGCCCCGATTATCGCACCGCCGGGGGCCAGCGGCACCCCCTGCCCGTATGATGGCGGGCCACGACTTACCGGAGCCCCGCATGATCACCACGCCCGACTACCAGGCCCTGCTGCAGACCGCCATCGCCGAAGCCCGCCAGGGCCTGGCCGAGGGCGGCGTGCCGATCGGCGCGGCGCTGTACCACAACGACGGCCGCCTGCTCGGCTGCGGCCACAACCGCCGCGTGCAGGAAGGCGACCCGTCGGTGCATGGGGAAACCGACGCCTTCCGCAAGGCCGGCCGCCAGCGCCGTTACCAGGACACCATCATGGTCACCACCCTGGCCCCGTGCTGGTACTGCTCGGGCCTGGTGCGCCAGTTCAACATCGGCACCGTGGTGGTGGGCGAATCGCGCACCTTCCAGGGCGGCATCGACTGGCTGCGCGAAAACGGCGTCAACGTGATCGACCTGGACAACCAGGAATGCGTGGACCTGCTGGGCGATTTCATCAGCCGTCATCCCGACATCTGGAACGAGGACATCGGCGAATGAGCCACGCGCGCTCGTCTCTGCAACACATTTAATGAACGCTTCAGCGCCGGTGCGCCCTTGTGCCGGCGGCCTTTGCGGGCATCGGCGTGACCGCGCGCACAGTCAGCCAGGCCACGCGCACACATTGCGGTAACACCCCACGCGGCTGACACGCCTACGGTGGGGTCACCGGGGCACCCTTTCCCCGGCGGAGCCAGCCATGTGCGCGCACGCCGTACGCCCTACGACAGACCCGATCCTCGATCCGATCCGCGAACGCTTGCAGCGGCAATATGCGCTGCACCGGCGCGGCGCGCTGTTCTGGACTGCCTATCAGCACATGCAACTGGAGCTGGTCCGCCGCCACCCGCTCGACCACGAACGCCTGTGCAATGCGATGGCCACTCTGGCCGAAGACCTCGGTGCGGTCGAACATGCGCAGTTGATCGGCCATGCCAACGCAGGCTCCACATCCCGCTGACGCGGCATGCACCGCCATATACGCCACACTCGGATGAACCCCCACTCCCTTTCCACTCAACCGAACTGGATTGTCATGCACGCTGAAGTCCCCACCATTCCTCCGGTCATCAACGTTGACGCCGAGCTTGACCACTGGCGCCGCCAACATGCCGAAGGCGCACTGCCGCACAACTCGTTCGGCTCGTACGTGCCGTGGATCAAGTTCGCCTGTGATTCGCTGATCACCCAGCCGCGCGCCAGCGAGGCCGAACGTGACGAGATGTTCCAGACCCAATACGCCCTGCAGATCATGCCGCGGCTGAGCGAAGCCCAGGCCCGTGAGTTCGTCGACCGTTGCTGGCAGCACGTCTACCAGAGCAGCCCGGTGCGCAGCCTGCAGGCGCCACGACTGCAGCGCATGCGCGCCTGACCGCCGCTGCACAACCCCTGCACGGGCCACTGCCGATCATCCTCGTCACCTGAGTGGGACGACGACGATGAAAGCACGCAACCTGTTCAATACGATCGCCAAGAAGGCCGCGGCCGCCACCGGCTCGCCGTGGACCTTCCTGGCTGCAGTAGCGATCGTGGTGATCTGGGGCATCAGTGGCCCGGTGTTCGGTTTCAACGACACCTGGCAGCTGGTGATCAACACCGGCACCACCATCATCACCTTCCTGATGGTGTTCCTGATCCAGCACACGCAGAACGCGGATACTGCCGCGATGCAGATCAAGCTGGACGAGCTGATCCGGGCGACGGCCGAAGCCAACAACGAACTGTTGGATCTGGAAGAACTGGATGAAGCGCGCCTGGAAGAGATCCGCGCCGAGTACGAGCAGATGGCGCGCGAAGCCGGCGATGCGCTGGCGCGCGTTCGCGCCTGCCATGCGGCGCGGCGCGACGATGAAGCGGTATAGCAGGCCTCCGAATGACAATGCCGGCCAACGGCCGGCACTACCCTCGATCTCCAGGTAGGTGCCAACCTTGGTTGGCACAGGGCCAGCCGCCTGCGCTGACGCATCCGTGCCAACCAAGGTTGGCACCTACCAGAAGCATTGCTTACCCGCGCTCGTGCCAGCCGCCGCCCAGCACCTTGTACAGGGTGATGCGGTTGGCCTGCTGCGCCAGCTGCGCCTGCAGCTGGGTCTGCTGCGCGTTGTAGGCGGTACGCCGCGCGTCAAGCAGGGTGACAAAGCTGTCCAGCCCCGCGTCGTAGCGTGCCTGCGACAGGCGATTGGCCTGTTCGGCCGCTTCCACCAGGCGCTGCTGTGAACTCACCTGCTCATCCAGGCTGACATTCAACGCCAGCGCATCGGCCGTTTCGCGGAATCCCACCTGGATCGACTTCTCGTACTGCGCCAGTGCGATATCACGATCCGCGTTGGCGATGGCCAGGTTGGCGCGCAGCTTGCCGCCCTGGAAGATCGGCAGGGTGATCTTCGGCAGGAAGCTCCACACACGGGTGCCGCTGTCGAACAGGTTGGACAGTTCGCTGGAGCCGCTGCCGATGCTGCCGGTCAGCGAGATGCTCGGGAAGAACGCTGCGCGTGCCGCACCGATGTTGGCATTGGCGGCCAGCAGCTGGTGTTCGGCGGCCATGATGTCCGGGCGCTGCAGCAGCACGTCGCTGGGCAGGCCGGCCGGCGGCGGGGCCAGCGCCAGCAGCTGCGGTTCGATGCTGTCCGGCAGCAGTGCCGGATCGAGCTGGCCACCGGCCAGCAGCGCCAGTGCGTTGCGGTCCTGGGCCAGCTGGCCGCGCAGGCGCGCGGCATCGGTGCGTGCGGTCTCGACCAGGGTACGGGTCTGGGTCAGCTCCAGCGCCGAACTGCCGCCGCGTTCGTGGCGGGCCTCGGCCAGGCGCAGCGAATCCTCGTAGGTCTTCAGCGTGGCATCGGCGATCTTCAGCCGCTGCGCATCAGCCCCATAGGTCAGCCACGCGGTGGCGGTCTCGGCCACCAGGCTCAGCTGCGCGTTGCGGCGGTTGGCAGCCACGGCGAAGTACTGCTGCAGCGCCGCCTCGCTGAGGTTGCGCACGCGACCGAACAGGTCCAGCTCGAACTCGGCCACACCCACGCCCGCGCTGAACTGCTCGGTGACACCGGCATCGGTACCACGGCGGTCCATCTGGCCGGTCACGGCCACGCCGGGCACGCGATCGGCGCGCTGCACGCGGTACTGGCCACGCGCGCGCTCGACATTGAGCACGGCCACGCGCAGGTCGCGGTTGTTCTGCAGCGACTGCTCGATCACCTGCTGCAGGCGCGCATCGGTGAAGAAATCGCGCCAGCCGACGGCGGCGACATCGGCCACCTCGCCCTGCGCGGCCTCGGCCGGCCACTGCGCAGGAATCGCCGGAGCGACGGCGGTGTTCTTCGGCACCAGGGTGGAGCAGCCGGCCAGCGCGAGCGTGGCGGCAATGGAGAGGAACAGGGATGCACTTTTCATGGGGATCACTTCCATCGGTACTGCCGGATGGCAGGAGGCAGTGCCGGCCAGCGGCCGGCACTACCGTTTCGATAACGCCAGCCTGAGGCCGGCATGACCGTTTCAGGTCACGTCGTGGATCTGCGCTTGAACACGCGCTGCACCACCACGAAGAACAGCGGCACGAAGAACACGCCGAGCACGGTGCCGACGATCATGCCGCCGAGCACGCCGGTGCCGATCGCCTGCTTGGCGCCGGAGCCGGCACCGGTGGAGATCGCCAGCGGTACCACGCCCATGCCGAAGGCCAGCGAGGTCATCACGATCGGGCGCAGGCGGTCGCGCACGGCGTGCATGATCGACTCGATCAGGCTGGCGCCCTTTTCCAGGTTTTCCTTCGCGAACTCGACGATCAGGATCGCGTTCTTGCTGGTCAGGCCCACCGTGGTCAGCATCGCCACCTGGAAGTAGATGTCGCGCTCCAGGCCCTTGAAGGTGTTGGCCAGCACCGCGCCGAGGATACCCAGCGGGGCCGCCAGCAGCACCGCGGTCGGTACGCTCCAGCTTTCATACATCGCGGCCAGGCACAGGAACACGATCATCAGCGACAGCGTATACAGCAGCGGCGTCTGCGAGCCGGCCTGGCGTTCCTGGTAGGACATCGCCGTCCATTCGATGCCGAAACCCGCCGGCAGCTGCTTGGCCAGCTGTTCGATCTCGGCCATGGCATCACCGGAGGCGACACCCGGGGCCGGTTCGCCCTGGATTTCCATTGCCGACACACCGTTGTAGCGTTCCAGGCGCGGCGAACCGTAGTCCCAGTGCTTGGTAGCGAAGGCGCTGAACGGCACCATCTCACCCTTGTCGTTCTTCACGGACCAGAGATCGAAGTCCTCCGGAACCATGCGGAACGCCTGGTCGGCCTGCACGAACACACGCTTGACGCGGCCACGATCGACGAAGTCATCGATGTACGAGCTGCCCCACGCGGCTGCCAGCGTGCCGTTGATCTGGTCGATCGACAGTCCCAGCGAGGTCGCCTTGGCCGCGTCGATGTCGATGCGGAACTGCGGCGTGTCTTCCTGGCCGTTCGGGCGTACGTTGGCCAGCTTCTTGCTGCCTGCGGCCAGGCCGAGCAGCTGGTTGCGCGCGGCCACCAGTGCCTCGTGGCCCTGGCCGCTGTTGTCCTTTAGGAAGAAGGTGTAGCCCGAGGCGGTCCCCAGCTCCGGAATGGCCGGCGGCGGGAAGGCGAAGATGAAGGCATCTTTGATCTGGCCCAGGGCCGCCATCGCACGGCCGGTGATCGGCATCACGCCATTGTCGGCGTCACGCTCGCTCCAGTCCTTCAGCTTGACGAACGCCATGCCCGCGTTCTGGCCCATGCCGGCGAAGCTGAAGCCCTGCACGGAGAACACCGAGTCCACCGCATCCTTCTCGTTCTGCAGGAAGTGGTTTTCCAGTGCCGCGATCGATTCCAGCGTGCGTTCCTGGGTGGCACCGACCGGCGCCTGCACCAGCGCCATCAGCACGCCCTGGTCTTCATTGGGCAGGAACGAGCTGGGCAGGCGCACGAACAGCACGCCCATCAGCACGAACAGCGCCGCCACGATGCCCATGAAGCGCCACGGACGGTGGATGATGCCGCGCACGCCGCGCTGGTAGCTTTCGCTGGTGCGGTCGAAGCCACGGTTGAAGCCATTGAAGAAGCGACCGGCCAGGCCACGGTGGGCGACGTGGTGCTCACCCTTCTTCAGCGGCTTGAGCATGGTCGCGCACAGTGCCGGGGTCAGCACGATCGCCACCAGCACCGACAACGCCATCGCAGAGACAATCGTGGCCGAGAACTGGCGATAGATCACGCCGGTGGAGCCGCTCATGAAGGCCATCGGCACGAACACCGCCGACAGCACCAGGCCGATACCCACCAGCGCACCGGTGATCTGGCCCATCGACTTGCGGGTCGCTTCGAGCGGCGACAGCCCTTCCTCGGACATGATGCGCTCGACGTTCTCCACCACCACGATGGCATCGTCCACCAGCAGGCCGATCGCCAGCACCATCGCGAACATGGTCAGCATGTTCACCGAGAAGCCCAGCATCGCCAGCACGCCGAAGGTACCCAGCAGCACCACCGGCACGGCGATGGTCGGGATCAGGGTGGCGCGGAAGTTCTGCAGGAACAGGTACATCACCACGAACACCAGCACGATCGCTTCGATCAGGGTCTGCACCACGCCCTTGATCGACACGCGCACGAACGGGGTGGTGTCGTACGGGATCTCGGCCTTCAGGCCGGCCGGGAAGAAGCCCTTCATGTCTTCCAGCGCGGCATCCACACCGGCCGCGGTATCCAGCGCGTTGGCGCCGGTGGCCAGGGTGACCGCCAGGCCACTGGCCGGCTGGCCGTTGTAGCGGGTGACGAAGTCGTAGGACTCGGCACCCAGCTCGACGCGGGCGACATCACCCAGGCGCAGCTCGGCACCGTCCTGCGCACCGCGCACGATGATGTTTCGGAACTGTTCCGGGGTCTGCAGGCGCGACTGCGCGTTGATGGTGGCGTTGAGCTGCTGGCCCTTCACCGACGGCGCACCGCCGAGCTGGCCGATCGCCACCTGGGCGTTCTGCGCCTTGATCGCGGCGGTCACTTCCGGCACCGACAGGCCATAGGTATGCAGCTTGTTCGGGTCCAGCCAGATGCGCATGGCGTACTTGCCACCGAACACCTGGATGTTGCCCACGCCCGGCACGCGGCTCAGGCGGTCGACGACATTGGAACCGACGTAGTCGGCGATGTCGTTGGCGTCCATGCTGCCGTTCTCGGACACGAACGCGATGACGTTCAGGAAGCCCGAGCTGGACTTGGCCACGTTGATGCCCTGCCGCTGCACTTCCTGCGGCAGCAGCGGCATGGCCAGCTGCAGCTTGTTCTGCACCTGCACCTGGGCGATATCCGGGTTGGTGCCGCTCTCGAAGGTCAGGGTGATGGTGGCCTGGCCGTTGGACGAGCTGTTGGAGGAGAAGTAGATCAGGCCATCAAGGCCCTTCATGTTCTGCTCGATGATCTGCGTCACCGAGTCCTCGACCACCTTGGCCGATGCACCCGGGTAGGTGGCGCTGATTTCCACCGCCGGCGGTGCGACGTTGGGGTACATCGAGACCGGCAGCTTGAACAGCGCCAGGCCGCCGGCGAGCATGATGATGATGGCGATCACCCACGCAAAGATGGGTCGATCGATGAAAAAGCGTGCCATGGGGTTCTCCGCTTACTTCGCGTCGCCGGCCGGGGCGGCAGGCTGGGCGGCTGCCGCCGGCTTGGCCGGTGCGTCGCCCTTCTCGGTGGCCTTGACAGGCATCCCGGGGCCGATCTTCTGCAGGCCTTCGACGATGACCTTGTCACCGGCCTTCAGGCCGTCCTCGACCAGCCACTTGTCGCCGACCGTGCGGCTGACCTTGACCGGGCGCACTTCGACCTTGTTGTCCTTGCCGACCACCATCGCGGTGGTGTCGCCCTTCGGATCGCGCGCGATGCCCTGCATCGGCACCAGCACCGCGTCGCTGCGCACGCCGCCGCCGATCACCGCACGCACGTACATGCCCGGCATCAGCAGGCCGTCCGGGTTGTCCACCTTCACGCGCAGGCCGAAGCTGCCGGTGGTCGGATCGACGCTGACTTCGGAGAACTCCAGCGTGCCCTTGTGCTCGAAGGTGCTGCCGTCTTCCATCAGGATGCTGACCGGCAGGGTCTGGTTGTCCTGCAGGCGGCCGGCGGCCAGTTCGCGGCGCAGCTGCAGCAGCTCGGCCGAGGACTGGGTCAGGTCGACATAGATCGGGTCCAGCTGCTGCACGGTGGCCAGTGCGTTGGCCTGGCCGGCGCTGACCAGCGCACCCTGGGTGACGCTGGACTTGCCGATGCGGCCGCTGATCGGCGCGGTGATGCGGGCGTAGCCCAGGGTGACGTTGGCCGCATCCAGCGAGGCCTTGGCGGCACCGACGTCGGCCTCGGCCTGCTTCTGCGCGGCGACGGCGTTCTCTAGGTCCTGCTGGCTGACCGCATCGACCTTGGCCAGCTCGGTGATGCGCTTGGCACTCAGGCGCGCGGCATTGGCGGTGGCTTCGGCGCGGGCCAGCTGGGCGCGGGCGTTGTTGGCCTGGGCCCGGTAGCTGGCATCGTCGAGCTGGTACAGCGGCTCGCCGGCCTTGACCATGCCGCCCTCGGTAAACAGGCGCTTGGCCACGATGCCATTGACCTGCGGGCGCACTTCGGCGACCAGGAAGGCATTGGTACGGCCCGGCAGTTCGCGGGTCAGGCCCACGGTCTCGGACTTCAGCGTGACCACGGTGACGTCACCCGGGCCCTGCTCGGGGGCCTGGGGTTGGCCGCCGCAGGCAGCCACGGTCGCGGCGATTGCCAGCGACAGTGCAAAGGGTCGGATTCGGCTCAGCAACATGACGGAAAGGCTCTTGGAGGAAGGAATCTCAGAGGGAGCTGATATCGATGGACGTTCCCCTTCCGGTGAAAGCCCGCAGATCGCGCCCACCCGGGTGGAGTGGGCGCCGGACCGGCCTGCCACGCACACGACGGGAATGATGGGTGCGAAATATACATACATGCTTGTTTGTTTGTAAACCGGTACAATTCAGCCACGTTTCACCCGCACTCGTACCCACACCCATGGCCCGCAAGACCAAAGAGGACACCCAGGCAACCCGGGAAGGCATCCTTGACGCCGCCGAAGCCTGCTTCCATGAACACGGCGTGGCCCGTACCACGCTGGAGATGATCGGTGCCCGCGCCGGCTACACCCGTGGCGCGGTCTACTGGCACTTCAAGAACAAGAGCGAGGTGCTGGCCGCCATCGTCGAGCGCGTGCACCTGCCCTTCATGCAGGAACTGGAGCGCACCTCCACCGACCAGCGCGACACCCCGGTGCACGACCTGCGCGCGGTGATGATCCACTCGTTCATCGAGCTGTCCGAGGACGAGCGCCTGCGCAAGACCATGGAGATCATGCTGCGCAGCGATGCGTCGGCGGACACCAGGGTGCTGACCGAAATGCAGCAGGCCGGATTCCGCGATGCGCTGGACCGGATGGAGCGTGCCCTGCGCCGCGCCCGCGATCTGGGCCAGCTGCGCGAAGGCGCCGACCCGAAAATCGCCGCGCGCATGCTGCACGCCACCGTGCTGGGCGTGCTGCACGGCGCGATGGTCGAACCGGAACTGATGGACCTCAAGCGCGATGGCATGCTCGCGCTGGACATGACCCTGGCCGCCTACGTGAAGGATGGTGTGTTCGTTCCCGGCACCGTCCCCGAGCCGCTGCCCGAGGCGTGAACGAGGCTGCTCCCATCACTGCGGCACCCCCTGCAAGGGCAGATCGATGATCCTGGACAACGTGGTGTGGGGCTTCATCGGGTGTGGCAGCGTCACCGAGAAGAAGAGCGGGCCAGCCCTGGCCAACACGCCGGGCTCACGGGTAGTGGCGGTCATGCGCCGCAATGCCGCATTGGCCGAAGACTATGCACGCCGCCACGCGATTCCGCGCTGGTACGCGGACGCCGATGCACTCATCGCCGATCCGGAGGTGAACGCGGTCTACGTTGCAACACCGCCCTCCACGCACATGCACTACGCATTGCAGGCGATTGCTGCGGGCAAGCCGGTCTACATCGAAAAGCCGATGGCCATGGACCACGACGAGTGCCAGCGCATCATCGCGGCCAGCGCCCGCAGCGGCGTGCCCGTGTTCGTGGCCTACTACCGCCGTGCCCTGCCCCGCTTCGCACAGGTGAAGCAGCTGCTGGACGACGGCGCGATCGGCACAGTGCGCGCCGTGCGCGCCACCCTGCACCGGCCGCATTCAGTGGATGCCGCATCGCCTGACTTCTGGCGGACCAACCCCGCGATCGCCGGCGGCGGGCTGTTCGTCGACCTGGGCTCGCATACCCTGGACCTGCTCGACCATCTGCTGGGGCCGCTGAGCGATGTGCGTGGCCTGGCCAGCTCGTTGACCGGCGCCTACGCCGCCGAGGACAGCGTCTCGATGTGCTTCCGCACCGGGACGGGGACGCACGGCATCGCGCAATGGAGCTTCTGCGCGTTCCGCCGCCAGGATCAGATCGAGATCACCGGCGACCGTGGCCAGCTGCGCTTTGCCACCTTCGAGGACGTTCCGGTGGAGCTGGAAACCGAAGCGGGCGTGCAGGCCTTCGACATCCCGAACCCGTCGTCGATCCAGCAGCCGTTGATCGCCTCCCTCGTGGACGAACTGCGCGGCAACGGGCACTCGCCCTCGAACGGCATCAGCGCCGCCCGCACCAGTGCAGTGATCGACCAGGTGCTGCGGGACTATCGCACCCGGCAATCGCACTGACCGCACAGGAAAAAGACCACCTTGCGGCGGCCTTTTCTGCTGCAGTGGGCGGGGTCAGCGCCCTCGCCACGGCGAGGGATCCGACCCCACCGGGCATTACAGGATGTAGCGGCTCAGGTCCGGGTCCTGCACCAGCTCACCCAGGTGCTTGTCCACGTAGGCGCTGTCGATGGCCAGGGTTTCGCCGTCGCGGTCCGGTGCCTCGTAGCTGAGCGAATCCAGCAGGCGCTCCAGCACCGTATGCAGGCGACGCGCGCCGATGTTTTCCTGGCGTTCGTTCACCTGGAAAGCGATCTCGGCCAGACGATCAATGGCATCGGCAGTGAAGCTGACCTTGACGCCTTCGGTGGCCAGCAGTGCTTCGTACTGCTTGGTCAGCGCGGCCTTCGGTTCGGTCAGGATGCGCACGAAATCGTTCTTGCTCAGCGCACCCAGCTCCACGCGGATCGGGAAGCGGCCCTGCAGCTCCGGAATCAGGTCGCTGGGCTTGGCCAGGTGGAACGCGCCCGACGCGATGAACAGGATGTGGTCGGTCTTGATCGTGCCGTACTTGGTGGACACGTTGGAGCCTTCCACCAGCGGCAGCAGGTCGCGCTGCACGCCTTCGCGCGACACGTCACCACCACCCACGTTGTCGCCACGCTTGGCGACCTTGTCGATCTCGTCGATGAAGACGATGCCGTGCTGCTCGCAGGCCTCGATCGCGGCGGTGCGGATGTCGTCCTCGTTGACCAGCTTGCCCGCTTCTTCCTCGATCAGCAGCGGGCGCGCGGCCTTGATGGTCAGCGTGCGCTTGTGCGCCTTGGCGCCGCCGCCGAGGTTGGCGAACATCGACTTCAGCTGCTGGCCCATTTCCTCCATGCCCGGCGGGGTCATGATGTCCATGCTGACGTTTGCGGCCAGGTCGAGTTCGATCTCGCGCTCGTCCAGCTCACCGTTGCGCAGCATCTTGCGGAACTTGATGCGGGTCTCGTTGTCCTGCGCCGACGGCTCGTTGCGGGCGACTTCCGGATCGAAGCCGATGCCACCGCTGCGGCGCGGCAGCAGCGCATCCAGGATGCGGTCTTCGGCACGCTCTTCGGCCTGGGTGCGTACGCGCACCTTGGCCTGTTCGCGATAGAGCTTGACCGCGGTATCGGCCAGGTCGCGGATGATCTGCTCGACGTCCTTGCCGACGTAGCCGACTTCGGTGAAGCGGGTGGCTTCGACCTTCACGAACGGTGCGTTGGCCAGCGTGGCCAGGCGACGCGCGATCTCGGTCTTGCCGACGCCGGTCGGGCCGATCATCAGGATGTTCTTCGGCATCACTTCATTGCGCAGCTCGGGCACCAGCTGCATGCGGCGCCAGCGGTTGCGCAGGGCGATGGCCACGGCGCGCTTGGCGTCGTGCTGGCCGACGATGTGCCGGTCCAGTTCCTGCACGATCTCGCGCGGGGTCATGGTGGCGGAGGAAACTTCGATCTTCGACATGGATGTGCTCACGGATTCTTTGTCGGTAGTGCCGGCCGCTGGCCGGCAACCAGGCACGCGTGCGGGGGATCATGAGGTTGCCGGCCAGCGGCCGACGCTACCCTCACAGCTCCTCGACCACCACGTTGCGGTTGGTGTAGATGCAGATGTCGCCGGCGATGCCGATCGCTTCGCTGGCGATGGTGCGCGCATCCAGTTCGGTGTGCGCCATCAAGGCGCGTGCGGCCGACAGTGCATACGAGCCACCCGAGCCGATGGCGATGATGCCGTCCTCCGGCTCGATCACATCGCCGGTGCCGCTGATGATCAGCGAGGTTTCCTTGTCGGCCACCGCCAACAGGGCTTCCAGCTTGCCGAGGCGGCGCTCGGTGCGCCAATCCTTGGCCAGTTCGACCGCAGCACGCTGCAGCTGGCCGTGCTTTTCCAGCTTGGCCTCGAACAGCTCGAACAGGGTGAAGGCATCGGCGGCGGCACCGGCGAAGCCGGCCAGTACCTGGCCATCACGGCCGAGGCGGCGCACCTTGCGCGCGTTGCCCTTCATCACGGTGTGGCCCAGCGTGACCTGGCCGTCGCCGGCAATGGCCACGTGCTCGCCGCGACGGACGCAGACGATGGTGGTGGCGTGGAAAACGTTGGGGTTCTGACTGGGGTCCATGATGCCTCCGGGGTGACAGAACCAGAGGTGGGGACTGCGCTGCGCCCTTCAAGCCACCCGCGACCGGCTGCCGCAGGGGCAACGTTCAGCTTTCTCCGCTGCCCTCGTTGCTGCGTCGACGCTTCGCGCGCGGATGCGCGGCGTCGTAGACCTTGGCCAGGTGCTGGAAATCGAGGTGGGTATAGATCTGCGTGGTGGCGATGTCGGCGTGGCCCAGCAGCTCCTGCACACCGCGCAGGTCGCCGGACGATTCCAGGATGTGGCTGGCGAAACTGTGCCGCAGCATGTGCGGGTGCACGTGCTTGAACAGGCCCTGGCGCTGCGCCAGCTGGCGGATGCGGATCTGCACTGCACGCTGGCTGATCGGCCCGTTGCGGCCGGGGAACACCGGCGAGGCCGGGCCGCCCCCACTTTCCGTGCGCCACGCCTGCAGGGCTTCGCGCGCGGGCCGGCCGAACGGCACCCGGCGCTGGCGGTTGCCCTTGCCCAGCACGTTCACCAACCCGCTGTCGAAATCCAGATCGCGCCAGGTCAGCGCGCAGACTTCGCTCAGGCGCAGGCCAGAGGAATAGAACAGTTCCAGCAGCGCGCGGTCACGGCGGCCGAGCTCACCCTCCGGCTCCAGCTCGACCAGCTGCACCGCCTCATCGGCGTCGAGGACCTGTGGCAACCGGCGCGGTGCGCGCGGTGCCTTCAGCGTCGCTGCCGGGCTGACCTCGATGCGCCCGTGCTTGAGCAGCCAGGCATAGAAGCTTCGGCAGGCCGACAGGCGGCGCTGCAGGCTCTTGGCCGACAGGCCACGCCGGTGCTCGTCGGCAACGAACTGGCGCACGGCCTCGGCATCCAGTGCCTCCACCGCCACGCCACGCGGCTCGGCCCAGGCCGACAGCGCGTCCAGGTCGCGGCGGTAGGCGTCGAGCGTATGCGCCGACATCCGCCGCTCCACCTGCAGGTGCTGCAGGAAGGCCTGTACCGCGCTCATCGTCGTCGCAACCTGCTCAGCCCGGGAAGCGCTTCAGGCCAGTGACCAGCGCGTCGCCCATCATGCGCAGGAACAACGTCCCCATGCCCGGGTAGAAGCGGTTCGGGTCGTGGCTGCCGACCGCGATCAGGCCCACGCCCGGTAGCGGCAGCAGCGCGGTGGTCTGCACTTCCTCGCTGCGCACGCCGTACAGCACGGCATTCTTTTCCGGCTGCAGGCGGCCGCAGATCGGCTCGCCATCGTTCAGGCAATCGCGGAACGGGCCCAGCTGCGGATCATCCGCGGCAATCACCCGCAGCCAGTCGGCCTGTTCCAGCCCGGCCACTGGCGTGTGCACCACCAGCCGCACCAGGTCGCCGGCGAAGTCTTCCTGCAACGAGGCGGCCATCGCGCGCAGGGTGTCAGCCGCGTTGTCCTGCTTCATCAGCGCCAGGGTCAGCTGGTGCGTGCGCACCGCCAGCCGCTCATTGACCTGGGCGGTCGCGCCCAGATCGGCCAACCGTCGTGCCAGCTCGCGGTTCTTCTCGCGCAGCACTTCCAGCTGGTAGCTGGCCAGCGACGCGGTCGGGCCGTCGTCACGCGGCACCACCAGGGTCAGGGCCAGGTCCGGGAACTGCTTGAGGAAGCCGGGATGACGCCGCAACCAGGCAGCGACTTCATGGGCCCCGAGCTTGTCGACGGTTTCGGTCATGCGATCCACTCCCCTTCGAAGACGAATGCGGTCGGGCCCGCCATCACCACCGGCTGGCCATCGCCCGACCACTGGATGCGCAGGTCGCCACCGGGCAGGCTGATGCGGGCATCGCGCTGCAGGCGACCGCGCTGCATCAGGGTCACCGCGGCGGCACAGGCACCACTGCCGCAGGCCAGGGTCTCGCCGACACCGCGCTCGAACACGCGCAGGCGGGCGTGGGCCGGGCTCATCACCTGGGCGAAGCCCACGTTCACCGAGCGCGGGAACGACGCATGCTGCTGCAGCAGCGCACCGACGCGCTCGACCGGTGCAGCATCGACCAGGCCCACTTCGATCACCGCATGCGGGTTGCCCATCGACACCGCGGCGAAGCGTACGCTCTCGCCCTGCAGCGGCAGCAGGTATTCCTCGCGCGCGTGCGCAAAGCCCATCAGCGGCACGTTGGCCGGCTCGAAGGCGGGCACGCCCATCGTCACCGCAAACTGCCCTTCGCCCAGCACCTTCACTTCATGGCTGGCCAGCGGGCTGTCGATGACGAATGCAACGCCCTGCGCACTGCCCTCGCGCACCAGCCAGGCGGCGATGCAGCGCGCGCCGTTGCCGCACTGCTCGGAATTGGAGCCGTCGGCATTCCAGATGCGGTACGAGGCCACCGAACCGTCCGCACGTGGTGCCTCGATGGTCAGGATCTGGTCGCAGCCAACGCCGGTGTGGCGGTCGGCCAGGCGCGCGGCCAGCTCGGGCGTGGGCGGCGCGGTGCCGTCACGCAGGTCGATCACTACGAAATCATTGCCCGCGCCATGCATCTTGCTGAAACGCAGGGCCTTGGAACCGGCCTTACTCATTCCCGCTGCCCGCCTTCTTCGCGGGCGTGGGCGCCGGCTGGGTGGCCGGTGCGGCCGGCTCCACGGTCGTGGCCGGGGTGCCGCTGCCCTGGGTCTGCGGCGCAGTCGCCTCGGTGGCGGGCTCGGCAGCGGGTTCGACGGTTTCTTCCACCGGCACCGGCTTCTGCGGCAGTACCAGCGGGCCCTTGTTGCCGCAGGCGGCGAGGAGCAGCAGCGAGGCCGCTGCCAGCGGAATCAGGATGGCGTTTCGATGGGGGATCTTCATGCCCCGAGTATAGCCATTGGCGGCTGAGCGGTTGGTGCAGGGAATCGGGTTGCCGGCCAGCGGCCGGCACTACCGCCGGCGCTCAATCCGCGGGAGGCGGTGGCAGCGGCCGCGTCCACAGCCAGATTGCGACCACGGTCATGCTGCCGATCGAGAACCACTTCACCCAGGCGATCGGCACGCACCACAGCATGATGCCGGCGCATACCGCCATGGTGATCGTGGCCATCCACTTGCCGTAGCGGCTGACCGCCCCGTGTGCCTGCCAGTTGGCGATGGCCGGGCCGAAACGCGGATGCTGCAGCAGCCAGGTATGCAGGCGCTCCGAACCGCGCGAGGCGGCCCAGGCCGAGATCAGGATGAATACGGTGGTCGGCAGCCCCGGAACGAAGATGCCGACGATGCCGGTGCCCAGGCTGACGTACGCCAGCAGCCACCATGCCCAGCGGAAACGCACCACGCGCGGCGGCGTGGCGCTATCGCGGGGTGCAGATGGCTCGGGCTGGCTCATGGCCGCAAGGATACCGGTTCGGGGTGCCAGGCAGCGCCCGGCGCCCCTTCGCCGTTACGGCTGGGCGATGCCCAGCTGCTGCAGCACGAACGCGTACGACTCGGACAGTTCGCGGTAGCGTTGGAAGCGCCCCGACTTGCCGCCGTGGCCAGCTTCCATGTTGGTGCGGAACAGGATCGGGTAGTGGCCGGTGTTGTCATCACGCAGCCTGGCCACCCATTTGGCGGGCTCCCAGTACTGCACCTGCGAATCCCACAGGCCGGTACCCACGTACAGCGCCGGGTACGCCTGCTGCTTCACGTTGTCATAGGGCGAGTAGGACAGCATGTAGTCGTAATACGGCTTCTGCTCCGGGTTGCCCCACTCGTCGTATTCGTTGGTGGTCAACGGAATGGTCGGGTCGAGCATGGTGGTGACCACGTCGACGAACGGCACCTGCGCCACCATCACCCGGTAATCCTGCGGCGCCTGGTTGGCCACCGCGCCCATCAGCAGGCCGCCGGCGCTGCCACCGGACGCGGCCACGCGATCCTTCGCCGCCCAGCCCTGTGCTACCAGGCCACGGGTGACGTCGATGAAGTCGTTGAAGGTGTTCTGCTTGTGCAGCAGCTTGCCGTTCTCGTACCAGTCGCGCCCCATCTCCTGGCCGCCACGGATGTGGGCGATGGCATACACCACGCCACGATCAAGCAGGCTGACCGCGGTCTGGTTGAAGTACGGATCCATCGACATGCCGTAGCTGCCGTAGGCGTACTGGAACAGCGCGCCCTTGCCGTCCTTCTGGTAGCCCTTGCGGTAGACCAGCGACACCGGCACCTTCACGCCATCGCGCGCGGTGATCCAGACGCGGTCGGTCTCGTACTTCGAGGCGTCATAGCCGATCACCGGCTGCACCTTCAGCTGGCGACGCTCGCCGGTGGCGGTGTTCAGCTCGAACACGGTGGTCGGGGTGGTCATCGAGGTGTAGACGTAGCGCAGCCACGGCGTATCGGCCTCGGTGTTATCGCCCAGGCCCATCGAATAGGCCGGCTCGTCGGCCTTCACGTAGTCGCTGCGCCCGTCCTTGAACAGCAGGCGGATGCGCTCCAGGCCCTCGGAACGTTCGGCGATGGCGGTGTACGTGTCGAACAGTTCGAAGCCTTCGATGAACACCGCATCGTCGTGCGCGATCCAATCCTTCCATTGCGCGCGCGAGGTGGCATCGGTCGGCGCGGTGACCAGCTTGAAGTTCTTCGCACCGTCGTTGGTGCGGATCACCCAGCGGCCGTCATGGTGGTCGGCGTCGTACTCGACATCGCGCTGGCGCGGGGCCAGCACGGTGAAGGTGGTCGGGTCGCTGGCCGGCGCGTAGCGCTCTTCCGAGGACACGGTGCTGTGCACGCCGATGGTGATGAAGCGATCGTCGCGGGTGCGGCCGATGCCCATGTAGAAACTGTCGTCCTTCTCTTCGTAGACGACGGTGTCGGCGCTGGCCGGGGTGCCCAGCACGTGCTTCTTCACGCGCACGGTCAGCAGCGTTTCCGGATCGTTCTCGACATACAGCACGGTGCGGTTGTCGTCGGCCCAGACCAGGTCGCCGGAGCTGCCGGTGATCACATCGGGCAGCACCGTGCCGGTGGCCAGGTCCTTGAAGCGGATCGTGTACTGGCGGCGGCCGACGTCATCGTCGGCCCAGGCCAGCAGCTGGTTGTCCTGGCTGACTTCCATCGAACCGACGCTGAAGTAGCCCTTGCCGGCGGCCATCGCGTTGACGTCCAGCAGGACTTCCTCGGCCGCCTCCATGCTGCCCTTGCGGCGCGCGTGGATGGGGTAATCCTGGCCGGTCTCGAAGCGGCTGTAGTACCAGTAGCCGCGCTCGCGCGCCGGCACGCTGGAATCGTCCTGCTTGATGCGGCCGACGATCTCCTTGTACAGGGTGTCTTCCAGTGGCTTCAGCGGTGCCAGCAGCTGGTCGGCGTAGGCATTCTCTGCCTGCAGGTAGGCCAGCATGTCCTTGTTCTCGCGCTTGTCGTCGCGCAGCCAGTAATAGTCATCGTTGCGGGTCGCGCCGAACGGCGCCTTGACCACATGCGGATGCTTGGCGGCATCCGGCGGAACGGGCGGCGTGGCGGCGGTAGCAGTCGTGGTCATCAGGCTGGCGAGCAACAGGCAGAGGGTGGACTTCATGAGATAAGGCTCCTGGCGCATCAATGCAATGGTCTTCGACGGGGTCAGATCCCTTTTCCCGAAAAGGGATCTGACCCCAATCTCGGCAATGCGGCAACCCTGCGGAACGTCATGGGTTGCGCCGGCCGGCGTACCATGGGCACATGAGCACCCCGCCCCACACGCCGGGCTACAGCCGGCGCAGCCATGAAATCGCTCCGTTCCACGTGATGTCCCTGCTGGCCCGCGCGCAGGCGCTGGAACAGGCAGGCCACGATGTGATCCACCTGGAAATCGGCGAACCGGACTTCACTACCGCCGAACCCGTCGTGCGTGCCGGCCAGGCCGCACTGGCCGCCGGCCACACCCGCTACACCGCCGCGCGCGGCCTGCCGGCGCTGCGCCAGGCGATCAGCGGTTTCTACCGCAGCCACTATGGGCTGGATGTCGATCCCGAACGCATCCTGGTCACCCCGGGTGGGTCCGGTGCGCTGCTGCTGGCCAGCAGCCTGCTGGTCGATCCCGGCCGCCACTGGCTGCTGGCCGACCCCGGCTACCCCTGCAACCGCCACTTCCTGCGCCTCGTCGAGGGCGGCGCGCAGCTGGTGTCGGTCGGCCCGGACACCGCCTACCAGCTGACCCCTTCGCTGGTGGAACAGCACTGGAATGACGACAGCGTCGGCGCGCTGGTCGCCTCACCGGCCAATCCGACCGGCACCGTGCTGTCCGCCGACGAACTGGCGGCACTGTCGCAGGCCCTGCACGCGCGGGGCGGCCACCTGGTGGTGGACGAGATCTACCACGGCCTGACCTACGGCCTGGATGCGCCCAGCGTGCTGCAGGTGGACGACAGCGCGTTCGTGCTGAACAGTTTTTCCAAGTACTTCGGCATGACCGGCTGGCGGCTGGGCTGGCTGGTGGCACCGCCTGCAGCGGTACCGGACCTGGAAAAGCTGGCGCAGAACCTGTACATCAGCGCCTCCAGCATCGCCCAGCACGCCGCGCTCGCCTGCTTCAGCGAGGAATCAATGGCGATCTTCGAACAGCGCCGTGAAGCGTTCCGCCAACGCCGCGACTTCCTGCTGCCCGCGTTGCGTGAGCTCGGCTTCCGCATTGAAGTCGAACCGCAGGGCGCGTTCTACCTGTACGCCGATGTCAGCGCGTTCACCGACGACGCGCAGGCGTTCTGCGCGCACTTCCTGGAAACCGAGCACGTGGCGTTCACCCCGGGCCTGGATTTCGGCTTCCATCGCGCCAACCAGCATGTGCGGCTGGCGTATACCCAGCAGGTACCGCGTTTGCAGGAGGCGGTGGCGCGGATCGCACGCGGGTTGAAGCGTTGGCAGGGATCACGTTGAGGGTTGTGCCGGCCGCTGGCCGGCAACCCGGGAATGCCTGAATGATGCGGTTGCCGGCCAGCGGCCGGCACTACCGGTAAAGAAAAACGCCGCCCTGGGGCGGCGTTTTCCGTTCTGCTTACTTGCCGCCCAACCGCTCCCACAGGAAGCTGTAGGCCAGCGCGGACATATGCGCGGCCTGTGCATTGTTGGCTGCGCCGCCGTGGCCCCCTTCGATGTTCTCGTAGTAGGTCACGTCCTTGCCGGCGTCGATCATCTTCGCCGCCATCTTGCGGGCGTGGCCCGGGTGCACGCGGTCATCGCGGGTGGAGGTCGTGAACAGCACCGGCGGGTAGTTCTTCTTCGCGTTGAACAGGTGGTACGGCGAGAAGGTCTTGATGAATTCCCAGTCGCTGGTATCCGGGTTGCCGTACTCGGCCATCCACGAGGCGCCGGCCAACAGGTGGCTGTAGCGCTTCATGTCCAGCAGCGGCACCTGCACCACCACCGCACCGAACAGCTCCGGGTACTGGGTCAGCATGTTGCCGGTCAGCAGGCCACCGTTGCTGCCGCCCTGCACGCCCAGGTGCTTGGCGCTGGTGATCTTGCGCTTGACCAGGTCCCGCGCCACCGCGGCCATGTCTTCATAGGCCTTGTGACGGTTCTGCTTCAGCGCCGCCTGGTGCCAGCGCGGGCCGTACTCGCCGCCGCCGCGGATGTTGGCGACCACGTACACGCCGCCCTTCTCCAGCCAGGCGCGGCCCATGCCACCGGAATAGCTCGGGGTCAGCGAGATCTCGAAACCACCGTAGCCATACAGCAGGGTCGGGTTGGAGCCATCGAGCTTCATCGCCCTGTCGTGCACCACGAAATACGGCACGCGGGTGCCGTCCTTGCTGGTGGCGAAGTGCTGCTCGATCACCTTGCCCTTGGCATCGAAGAAGGCCGGCATGGTCTTCAGCGTTTCCGGTGCCTGGCCGATCTCGGCCAGGGCCAGCGTGGTCGGCGTCAGGTAATCGGTGGCGGTCAGCCACACCGCGTCGCTGTCATTGCTGTCCACCGCAGCCACGCCCAGCGTGCCGAAGGCCGGGGCGCCGACGAAGCGGCTGGTCTGCCAGCCGTCGGCGCCCGGGGTCAGCACCGACAGGCGGTTCTTGACGTCGTCCAGCACATTCAGCACCAGATGGCTCTTGGTCCAGCTGGCACTGGCCAGCGAGGTGGTCGCGGTCGGGGTGAACAGCACGTCGAAGTCGCGCTTGCCGGCCAGGAAGTCGTCCAGCTTCGTCGCCAGCAGCGAACCGGACGCGTAGGTCTTGCCGCCCACGGTCCACGGATCGCGCAGTTCCAGGGTCAGCCACTGCTTGTGCAACCCCTTCTCGGCCGAGTTCGGCGCGTCGATCTTGGTCAGCGTGCCGTCATCGCCACGCAGGTAGAGCTCGTTGTTGTAGAACGCCAGGGTGCGGCTGACCAGGTTGCGTTCGAAGCCCGGGGTGTCATCGTGCATCGCCGCGATGTACATGTCCTCCGGCTTGCCTTCGTACACCACGGTGGCCGAGGCCATCGGCGTGCCGCGCTTCCACAGCTTGGCCACGCGCGGGTAGCCGGAGGTGGTCATCGAGCCGGCACCGAAGTCGGTGTAGACGAACACGGTGTCGCGATCGACCCAGTTGAGGCCGCCCTTCGACTCCGGACGGAAGAAGCCGTCCTTGATCCAGGTCTTGTTGGCCAGGTCGAACTCACGGGTGACGTCGGCGTCGGCGCCGCCGCGCGACAGCGCGATCAGGCAGCGGCTGTAATCCGGGCGCAGGCAGTCGGCGCCGTGCCAGACCCAGTTCTCGCCCTCGGCCTTGTTCAGTGCATCCAGGTCGAGCACGGTCTCCCACTGCGGCGAGGCCTTGCGGTACTCGGCCAGGGTGGTGCGGCGCCACAGGCCGCGCTCGTGCTGCTGGTCCTTCCAGAAGTTGTAGTAGTAGTCACCGATCTTCTGCACGCCGGGAATCTTGGCGTCGGAGTCGAGCACCTCGCGGATGCTGGTCTCCATCTGCTTGAAGGCCGGGGTCTGCGCCAGGCGCGCCTCGGACCTGGCATTCTGTTCCTTGACCCAGGACAGTGGCTTGTCGCCGGTGACGTCCTCCAGCCAGGCGTAGCGATCGGTGTCTTCAGCGGCCACGGCGGTCCCCACCGAGGCAGCGGTCATCATGCCGGCCAGCAGGCAGGCGGAAGCGAGTCGTGACATTGCAGCTCCAGGCAGTCATAAGCCGGGGAACGCTAGCACGGAATGTCGCGGCCTCCCCCGTGTCGAAGGTCAGGCCGTGGCCGCCGGACCGCGCCGGCCGCGTGCGGCGGAAGCCGGCCGACGGCGCGCCTGTCCACCGGTACGCCGCGCCCGCCATCGCCATGACGGGTGCGGCAGCGGAAAGCGCAGCAGCGCCCACCAGGCGGCGAGCGGCATGCCCACCAGCCACATCGGCAGCCAGCCCAGCCACGCGCTGCTGCCGCGTGCCGCCGGCCAGACCAGGATCAGCGCCAGTCCGGCCAGCGCCAGTTGCCGCACGCCGCGCAGCAGGCGTGGGTCGGCGCGTTCGATGACGCGTTCAGTTGCAGGGCGACGGACGGAACGAGCGTTCATGGGGGCTTCTCCGGTAGACAATGCAACACAGCTTGGGCAAGCCCCTTCTCACAGGATGCGACACCATTGACGGATCGCGTGCACACAGTCGACCATGCGCGTGCAAGCCCACTGGAGCCCGCTCCCGCATGACTTCGATCCGCCCGTTCTGCGCCGTGCTGCTGGCTCTGTCCCTGGCAGGTCCTGCCATGGCCGCCAGTGAGCCGCCGTCGCCCCGCGCCAGCGCCACCGACGCGGCCGACCCGGGGGCGCCGATCGACCTGAAGCGCTTCATGGGCACCTGGTATGTGATCGGCCGCGTGCCGAACTTCATCGAACGCGGGCATGTCGCCAGCGTCAACGAGTACGAGCTGCGCGACGAGCACAAGGTCGCCATCACCTACCGCTACCGTGATGGCTTCGGCGAACCACTGCAGGAAATTCGCGCACGTGCCAGCGTCGATCCGGACAGCGGCAACCATGGCTGGCGAACCTGGTTCTATCGCGTGGTGCCGACCCATTCGCGGGTACTGGAAGTGGCCCCGGACTATTCATGGGCACTGATCGGTTATCCGGGCCGCGAAATGGCCTGGATCTTCGCGCGCAAGCCGGACATGGACAAAGCCCTGTACAAGGAGCTGGCCGAGCGCCTGCGCGACGAGTACGGCGTGAACACCGACAAGCTCAAGCGCGTGCCTCAGCATCCGGAACAGGTCGGCAAGCTGGGCTACGAAGTACCGAACGCGCGTTGACCGCACGTGGAATTGCCGGCCAGCGGCCGGCACTACCGTTTTTTTCCCGGCAATCGGGTAGAGCCGGCCGCTGGCCGGCTGCCGCCCGGCATTCTGTTACTTGCGGCTGTAATGCGCGACCAGGCGGTCGCCGAGCATCTGCAGCAGCTGCACCAGGACCAGCAACAGGACCACGGTGACCAGCGCCACGTCGGTGTGCGAACGCTGGTAACCATCGCGGAACGCCAGGTCGCCGAGGCCACCGGAACCGATCGCACCGCCCATCGCGGTGAAGCCGATCAGGGCCACGGTGGTGACCGTCGCCCCGGCGATCAGCCCCGGTCGTGCTTCCGGCAGCAGCACCCGGGTGACCAGCTGCCAGGTGGTGGCGCCCATCGCCTGGGTCGCCTCGATCACGCCACGATCCACTTCGCGCAGCGCGGTCTCGACAAGGCGCGCGTAGAACGGCGCCGCGCCGATCACCAGCGGCACGATCGCGCCGCGCACGCCCAGCGAGGTACCCATCAGGAACAGCGTGACCGGGATCAGCACGATCATCAGGATGATGAAAGGCACCGAACGCAGCAGGTTCACCACCAGAGCCAGCACGCCATAGGCAAACGGCCGGCGCTTCATCTGCGGCGCCCCGAACAGGTACAGCAGCACGCCCAGCGGCAGGCCAATGGCCAGGGTCAGCGGCAGCGAACCGAGCAGCATCAGCAGGGTGTCGAAGGTGGCCTGGCCGATGTCGGCCCACTTGCCCGCATCCAGGTGACGGAAGAAACCGCCGGCAGTGGCGATGATCATCGACGCAGCTCCTCGACATGCACGCCGGCAGCCACGAAGGCAGCCTGCGCGGCGGACTGGTCACCGCCCACCAGGGCGACCACCAGCTGGCCATAGGGGGTGTCCTTGATCCGGTCGATACGGCCGGACAGGATGTTGTAGTCGACCCCTGTCTGGCGCGCGACGCTGCCCAGCAGGGGTTCGTAGGTGTCGCCGCCGAGGAAGGTCAGGCGCACGATGCGCCCGCCCACCACGTCGAAATCGCGGTGCAACGCCCCTTCGTCCACGTGCTCCGATTCGCTGACGAACCGCCGCGTGGTCGGGTGCTGCGGATGCAGGAACACCCGGGTAACCGGACCGGTCTCGACCATCTGGCCAGCATCGAGCACGGCCACGCGGTCGCAGACACGGCGGATCACGTCCATCTCGTGGGTGATCAGCACGATGGTCAGGCCCAGCTCGCGGTTGATCTTCGACAACAGCGACAGCACCGAGGCGGTGGTCTGCGGATCCAGCGCGCTGGTGGCCTCGTCGCACAGCAGGATCTGCGGGCGGGTCGCCAGCGCACGGGCGATGCCGACACGCTGCTTCTGGCCGCCGGACAGCTGCGCCGGATACTTCTGCGCATGCGCTTCCAGGCCCACGGTCTGCAGCAGCTCGGCCACGCGCGCGTCGATCTCCGCCTGCGGCGTGCCGGCCAGCTCCAGCGGGAAGGCGACATTGCCAGCCACCGTGCGCGACGACAGCAGGTTGAAGTGCTGGAAGATCATGCCGATGCGCCGGCGCAGCGTGCGCAGGCCGTCCGCATCCAGTGCGGTGACATCCTCGCCACCGATCAGCAACCGGCCACCGCTGGGTTCTTCCAGGCGGTTGATCATGCGGATCAGGGTCGACTTGCCCGCGCCGGAATGGCCGATGATGCCGAATACCTCACCGGCCTCGATGGTCAGGTCCAGCGGTTGCAGCGCGCTGACTTCGCGGCCGGCAACGGCATAGGATTTGTGCAGGCGCTGGAACTCGATCACGGGCGTGGCTCACCGGCTGGGTGACGGAAGGGGGCGTGCAGCCTACCAGCGCAGGCGGTCGCGCGCCCGCGCCATGGGCCAGAATGTTATTCCTTTTGGTTCTAAGCCGCCCGCGCCGACGTGTTGGCTGGGGTCAGAGCCCCTGCGGGGATCCGACCCCGGGGTCGGATCCCCGCAGGGGCTCTGACCCCATTCCCAGGCCCAACCGGCTCAGGGATGGTCCAGCGGCTTAGGTGGCTGCACCCGGTTCAGGCGCTCACGATGCAGCAGGTACAGCCCCGAAGCCACGATGATCGCGGCGCCCACCCAGGTATAGCCATCAGGCAGCTGGCCCCAGAAGGCCAGATCCCAACCGATCACCCAGACCAGGCCACTGTATTCCAAGGGCGCGATCATCGAGGCCTCGCCCAGCTGGAACGCCTTGGTCAGGGCGATCTGGCCCAGCGCCCCGGCCAGGCCCATGCCGGCGATCAGCGGCGCATGCGCCAGCTGCAGCGGCACCCAGCCGGGAAGGGACAGCAGGCCGGCACCGATGGCCATGATCACCAGGAACCAGACCACCATCGACTGCGAGGTATCGGTGCGGGTCAGCAGGCTGACCGTGATCGCCGCCACGGCATAGGCGGTGGCCGCAGCCAGCACCATCAGGCCGGGCACCGAGATGAAACCGTCCACGCCCGGCCGCAGCACCACCAGCACGCCGACCAGGCCGATGCCGATGGCGACCCAGCGCCGTGGCCCGACCCGCTCGCCCAGCAGCGGTACCGACAAGGCGGCGATCAGCAGCGGGGCGACGAAATAGATGGTGTAGGCGGTGGACAGCGGCAGGTCGCGCAGGGCGAACACGAAGCAGCCGATCATCGCCATGCCCAGCGCGCCACGCAGCAGGTGCAGGCCCCAGCGACGCGGCACCAGCGAGCGCGGGCCGGCGCTGGCCAACACCCAGACCAGCACGAACGGCAACGAGGCCGCGCCGCGCAGGAAGGTCACTTCCAGGGTCGGATAGCTGGCCGACAGCTGCTTCATGCCAGCGTCCATCAGCGAGAAACAGGCGACCGCAGCGACCATCCAGGCCACCGCACGCGAAGGGGAGCGTTGCACGTTCATGGCCCATTATCGCCCGGTCGTCGCTTTCTGTAGAGCCGAGCCCACGCTCGGCTGCCCTTCACAAAGCCGCCGAGCGTGGGCTCGGCGCTACAAAGGGCGGGCATGCGGGCCCTCGCGATAGAATGATCGCCACTGAAACCTGCGGAGCACCGCCCATGCCTTCCTTCGACGTCGTGTCCGAAGTCGACACCCACGAGCTGACCAACGCCATCGACCAGGCCAACCGCGAACTGGCCACCCGCTTCGACTTCAAGGGCATGGACGCAAAGTTCGAGCGCGACGGCGATGTCATCAATCAGACCGCGCCGACCGAATTCCAGCTCAAGCAGATGAACGACATCCTGCGTGCTCGCCTGGCCGCACGCGGCATCGACGTGCTCAGCCTGGAGTTCGGCGACATCGAGACCAACCTGGCCCAGGCCCGGCAGAAGATCACCGTCAAGCAGGGCATCGAGCAGAAGATCGCCAAGAAGATCGCGGCGGCGCTGAAGGATGCCAAGCTGAAGGTGGAAAGCCAGATCAACGGCGACAAGCTGCGCGTGCAGGGCAAGAAGCGCGACGACCTGCAGGACGCCATCGCCGTGCTCAAGGCCGGCAAGTTCGAGCTGCCGCTGCAGTTCAACAACTTCCGCGACTGAGGCATCCGCCGGGCATGCCCCGGCGCTGCCAGCGGCAGGCACGACGGCGCGTTGCCAGCGACGCGCCTACAATGGCGGCCCCGCCAGCCGACGTGCCCGCCATGACCGATTCCCCCCTGCCCACCGATGACCTGATCGCTGCCACCCGCCTGTGGCTGGAGCGCATCGTCATCGGCCTGAATCTGTGCCCGTTCGCCAAGGCGGTGTATGTGAAGGACCAGGTCCGCATCGTGCTCAGTGATGCGACCACGCCGGAAGCGCTGGTTGAGCAGCTGGCCGAGGAACTGGTGCTGTTGCGCGATACGCCGGCCGAGCAGATCGATACCACGCTGATCGTGCATCCGCAGGTGCTGACGGACTTCCTCGACTACAACGATTTCCTCGACAACGCCGACGCCGCGATCGAGGCACTGGACCTGCAGGGCATCCTGCAGGTGGCCAGCTTCCACCCGGACTACCAGTTCGACGGCGTGGCAGCGGACGACGCCAGCAACTACACCAATCGCGCGCCCTTCCCCACCCTGCACCTGCTGCGCGAAGACAGCGTGGCGCGCGCAGTGGATGTCTATCCGGACCCGGACGTGATCGTCGAGCGCAACATCCAGACCCTGGACCGCATCGGCGTGGACGGCTGGCATCGCCGCCTGCGTGGCGAAGACCTGACGTGAGCACGGTGCCGCCGATTGCCGCATGGCCGGCCGCGCCGCTGTCGGGCAAGGTGGTGCTGGTCACCGGCGGCGCCAACGGCATCGGCCGTGGCATCGCACAGGCCGTGCTCGGTGCCGGCGGACGCGTGCTGATCGGCGACCTGGACGTGGAGGCCGGCGAGGCGTGCCTGGCGGAATGGCAGCGTAGTGGCGAGGCCGCATTCCAGCGCCTGGACATCACCGACGAAGCCAGCGTGCGCGACTTCATCGCCGTGGCCCTGCGGCGTTTCAGCCGTATCGACGGGCTGGTCAACAACGCGGGCATCGCCGGACCGCATGGCACGCAGCTGCAGGACATGGACTGGGACGAGTGGCAGCGCCGCCTGTCCTCGCTGCACGGCGCCTTCCTGTGCAGCAAGCACGCACTACCGGCGCTGACGGCCAGCGCCGCCGGCGCAATCATCAACATCGCCTCGACCCGCGCCTGGCAATCCGAAGCGCACAGCGAGGCCTATGCTGCGGCCAAAGGCGGGCTGGTGGCGTTCACCCATGCGCTGGCGATCAGTGCCGGCCCAACGGTGCGGGTCAACAGCATCAGTCCGGGCTGGATCGGCACCACGGCCTGGCAGGCCCCCTCGCGGCGACACGCACCGGAGTACTCGGCCATCGACCAGGCACAGCACCCGGTCGGCCGGGTCGGCCGCCCCGAGGACATCGGCGCGCTGGCGGTGTACCTGCTGTCGTCGCTGTCCGGCTTCAGCACCGGCCAGGACTTCATCGTCGACGGCGGCATGACCCGGAAGATGATCTACGCCGAATAGAAAAAGGGGACGGAGGGGATTAAGTCGTTTGTGCACAAACGACTTAATCCCCTCCGTCCCCTTTTTTTCGCTTACGCCATGCCCGAGTGCCGCAGCAGCGCGTCGATCTGCGGCGCGCGGCCGCGGAAGGCCTTGAAGTTCTCCGCCGCCGGGCGGCTGCCACCACGCGACAGGATCTCATCGCGGAAGCGTGCACCGGTTTCAGCCAGTGCCTGCGGCGCTTCCTCGAACGCGGCGTAGGCATCGGCGCTGAGCACTTCGGCCCACTTGTAGCTGTAGTAACCCGCGGCGTAACCACCGGCGAAGATGTGGCTGAACTGGTGCGGGAAGCGGTTCCAGACCGGCGGGTGGTTCACGGCCACTTCCGCGCGCACTCGGTCCAGCAGTGCCAGCACGCTGTCCTGCGCCGGTTCGAACTGGCTGTGCAGCAGCATGTCGAACAGGCCGAACTCCAGCTGGCGCACCGTGGCCATGCCGCTATGGAAATTGCGCGCCGCCAGCATGCGCTCGTACAGCGCGCGCGGCAGCGGCTCGCCACTGTCCACGTGCGCGGTCATGCCCTGCAGGTGGTCCCATTCCCAGCAGAAGTTCTCCATGAACTGGCTGGGCAGCTCCACCGCGTCCCATTCCACGCCGTTGATGCCGGCCACGCCCAGTTCGCCGATGCGGGTCAGCAGCTGGTGCAGGCCGTGGCCCATCTCATGGAACAGCGTGGTCACTTCATTGTGGCTGAAGGTCGCCGGCCTGCCGTTGGCGCCCCGGCCAAAGTTGCACACCAGGTAGACCAGTGGCGTCTGCACGCTGCCGTCGCCACGCACGCGACGGTTGCGGCAATCGTCCATCCACGCACCGCCGCGCTTGCCCTCGCGTGCGTACAGGTCCAGGTAGAACTGGCCGACCAGCGCGCCCTGCGCATCGACCAGGCGGAAGAAGCGCACGTCTTCGTGCCACACCGGTGCGCTGTCTTCCTGCACATGCAGGCCATACAGCTGCTCGATCACCGAGAACAGGCCGCCCAGTACCTTCGGTTCGGTGAAATACTGCTTCACTTCCTGCTCGGAATAGCTGTAACGCGCCTGCTTCAGGCGGTCGGCGGCGAACGCCAGGTCCCAGGCCTGCAGGGCATCGATGCCCAGCTGCTCGCGTGCGAACTGCTCCAGCTCGGCGCGGTCCTTGGCCGCGAACGGCTTGGCTCGCGCGGCAAGGTCACGCAGGAAACCCAGTACTTCGGCCGGGTCCTGCGCCATCTTGGTCGCCACCGAGTAATGGCCGTACGAATCGAAGCCGAGCAACGCGGCCAGTTCGGCGCGCAGGGCAAGGATACGGTCGATGTTGCCACTGTTGTCCAGCGCGTCATCGCCGAACTCCGATGCACGCTGCGCGCTGGCACGGTACAGGATCTCGCGCAGGTCGCGGTCTTCAGCCCAGGTCTGCACCGGCAGGTAGCACGGCATCTGCAGGGTCAGTTTCCAGCCGGTCCTGCCGTCCTTCTCTGCCGCAGCGCGCGCGGCAGCCTTCACGTCTTCCGGCAGGCCCAGCAGTCGCGCTTCGTCCTCGATGTACAGCGACCATGCATCGGTGGCGTCGAGCACGTTCTGCGAGAACTTGGCCGACAGCGCCGACAGTTCCTCCTTGATCGCCGCAAAGCGCTGCTGCGCCTCAGGTGCCAGCTCGGCACCGCCCAGGCGGAAGTCACGCAGCGTGTTGTCCAGCACCTTGCGCTGGGCTTCATTGAAATGCGCGGCCTCCGGGCTGGCGGCCAGTGCCTGGTACTGGCGATACAGCGCCAGGTTCTGGCCCAGCGCGCTGGCGAAACGGGTCACCCGCGGCAGGTTGCCGTTGTAGGCCTCACGCAGTTCCGGGGTGTTGACCACCCCCTGCAGGTGGCCGACCAGGCCCCAGGCACGCCACAGGCGCTCGGTGGCGTCATCCAGCGGGGTGACGAAGGTGTCCCAACGCACCGGCTGCACCCGCTCGGCTGCGCTGACGGCAGCTTCGGCCTCGGCCAGCAGCACATCCAGCGCCGGCGCGACGTGCTCGGGGCGGATCGCGTCAAAGCGCGGCAGTCCGGAAAAGTCGAGCAGGGGGTTGGCAACGGTCACGGCAGATCTCCAGGGAACGGGCCCGGCGGGCGGGCAGCTTCCCAGATATGGCGCTGACAGGCGCGGCTGACAAGGGGGCATGCGCCGGCGTTCACGTCGGCCTGACGGCCGCGCACCGAAGCTCTGGCTGCGGGGGAGTCCGCAGCGGTACTTACCGAACGAGGCCCTACATGGAAGGTCTGGCTGCAGTGGCATCCATCTCACCGGCGCGCTCGCTGGCGCTGTCCGCCAGCCCGGCAGAACTGGCCTGGATCGCCGCGCTGTGCGATGCCGGCGACGACGCCCCCCGCCATTTGGAGCAGCTGCAGGCGGTATTGCAGCAGGGCGGCACGTTCAACGATGCCCAGGAGTGGTACCCGTTCGAGGTGATCGAGCGCGGCGCCAGCCAGTTGCAGCTGGGCCACGAGCGCGAGTTCGTGATCTGCGTGCTGCTGTGGCTGCAGGCATTGGCCCAGGGACGCGCCAGCATCCTGGACCCCAGCCTGCACCTGGATGACCGCGCGATGGACATCGAGGCGTTGCCTGATGCGCTGCGCGATGCGGTGCTGGATGCGTTCACCGCAGCGGGGTATTGAGACGCCCCGGCGACCGGGTGGAGTCGACTGTGGGTCGACTTTCGCGCGCAGCGCGGGATTCTGGCGACCTGAACGTGGAGCGGTCGACCAACAGTAGACGCTACCCAGCCGATGCACAGCCGGGCGTGCGTTGCCGCGTTACAACGCTTCCAGGCTGCACCACGGCAGTTCGGGCAACCCCTGCCCGGCCACCGCCGCCGCCAGCTGCGCATCGGCGCCGTCGACATCGATCCCCTGCCGCCCATACCACGCCGGGTCGTAATAGCTCTGCGCATAGCGCTCGCCACTGTCGCACAGGATGCTGACGATGCTGCCCTGGTGGCCCGCCTCACGCATCCATTGCGCGGCCTGCAGCACGCCGATGAAGTTGGTGCCGGTGGAGCCACCGACACGGCGGCCGAGCTGGCGGCTGACATGGCGCATCGCGGCCAGGCTCAGCGCATCGGGCACCTTCACCATCGCATCGACACTGGTCGGGATGAAACTCGGCTCCACCCGTGGCCGGCCGATGCCTTCCACGCGCGAGCCACCGCTACAGGTCAGTCCACGCCAGTCCTGTTCACCGGCCACGGCAGCCTTGTAGCCGTCGAAGAACACCGACACTTCCGGGTCCGCGCACAGGATGCGGGTGTCATGCCGGCGGTAGCTGACATAACGGCCCAGCGTGGCGGCGGTACCGCCGGTACCCGGGCTGCACACGATCCATTCCGGAACCGGGCTGGGCTCTTCGGCCATCTGCTTGAAGATGGATTCGGCGATGTTGTTGTTGGCACGCCAGTCGGTCGCCCGCTCGGCATAGGTGAACTGGTCCATGAAGTGGCCGCCGGTTTCGCGGGCCAGCTTTTCCGAATCACAGTTGAGGTCGCAGGCGCGCTCGACCAGGTGGCAGCGGCCCCCATGGAACTCGATCGCCGCGATCTTTTCCGGCGAGGTGGTGGCCGGGATCACCGCAATGAACGGCAGGCCCAGCAGGCGCGCGAAATAGGCTTCGGACACGGCGGTCGAGCCACTGGAGGCCTCGATCACTGGCCGGCCCTCGCGCAACCAACCGTTGGCCAGCGCGTACAGGAACAGCGAGCGCGCCAGCCGGTGCTTGAGGCTGCCGGTGGGATGGCTCGACTCGTCCTTCAGGTACAGGTCGATGCCCTCGAACCCGGGCAGCGCCAGCGGGATCAGATGGGTATCGGCGGAACGGTTGAAATCGGCTTCGATCTTGCGGATGGCGGCGGCCACCCATTCACGCTGCGACATGGCGGGCAATCGTTATCAGGACGGAACGGTGCGATCCGGCCATTGTACGTCGCGGTGCCGTCAGGTGCGGGCCGGTAGAATGGCGCCATCCGGCCGGCAACGGCCCCGTCTGAAGGACCTCCCCCATGACCATTCCCGCCCTGCGCGATGTCCCCGGCGTCGCCGCCCAGGCCCCGGCCGAAACCAGCGGCTTCGTGTTCAACCACACCATGCTGCGGGTGAAGGACATCACCGCCTCGCTGGACTTCTACACCCGCGTGCTGGGTTACCAGCTGATCGACAAGCGCGACTTCCCGGACGCCCAGTTCAGCCTGTACTTCCTGGCCTACGTGCCGGCCGGCGCAGTGGTGCCGGAAGACGACAGCCAGCGCCGCCTGTGGATGGCCGGCCTGCCGGGCGTGCTGGAACTGACCCACAACCACGGTACCGAAACCCAGGCCGGTGCGGTGTACCACGACGGCAACAGCGACCCGCGCGGCTTCGGCCACATCTGCGTGTCGGTGCCGGACATCGAGGCCGCCTGCCAGCGCTTCGAGGACCTCGGCGTGACCTTCCAGAAACGCCTGACCGACGGCCGCATGAAGAATCTGGCCTTCATCAAGGACCCGGACGGCTACTGGGTCGAAATCATCGCCAACTGACAAAAAGGGGACGGAGGGGATTAAGTCGTTTCTGGCACTATTGGCCGGAAGCGACTTAATCCCCTCCGTCCCCTTTTTTGCGAGGTTCGTATGGAAACGATGGAACTGCACCGCGGCCGCCTGATCGACCACATCCAGCTGGTGGTGCGTGACCTGGTGGCCAGCCGCCGCTTCTACCAGGCGGTGTTCGACACCATCGGCATCCCGATCGCCGGCGAAGGCGATGATTACTTCTGGGCCGATGAGCTGTTCATTTCCAGCGCCAGCAGCGAGGCCGCCGCCGGCCAGCTGACCGGCCGGCACCATCTGGCCTTCCAGGCCCGCGACAGCGCCACCGTCGATGCCTTCCATACCGCCGCGATCGCCGCCGGCGGCACCGATAACGGCGCGCCGGGCGAACGCCCCTACCACCCGGGCTACTACGGCGCCTTCGTGCTCGACCCGGACGGCAACAACATCGAAGTGGTCTATCACGGTCCGGCGAACTACAGCGCCGACTCGGTAAAGGTCACGTTCTGATATCACCGAAGCCGTGAACGAAGAAGCCGGGCAATGCCCGGCTTCCCTGCTTCCAGCGCTGCAGCCCTCAGTGGGCGGCCATGTAGATGTCCTGAAGCACGGCCTTTTCCAGTTCCAGCTCGCCCAGCAGGTTCTTCACGATATCGCCCAGGCTGAGGATGCCGACCAGCTGGTTGCCGTCGGTCACCATCAGATGACGGCGCCGCGAGTACGTCATCAACGACATGGCCTGCTTCAGCGTCGCGTCCGGCGCAATGCCTTCCAGGCCGGTGGACGGCAGGCTGGAGATCACCCGGCGGCCGGCCTGCGGGCCGTCGTCGGCCAGGGTACGCACGATGTCCTTCTCGGAAATGATGCCGACCGGGGCATCGTCCTTCATCACCACCAGCGCAGCGATCCTGTTCGCGCTCATCTTGTGGGCGGCGGCACCGATGGTGTCTTCGGCGTCGATGGTGATGACAGCTTCTTTCTTGGATTGCAGGAGTTCGCGGACGTTCATTCTTGTTTCCTGGTGCAGGTCACTGAAGTCAAAAAAGTGTGCTCTTCCGATACGCCCCCTCCCCGGGAACAGACCTTTCAGCGCACGTCTGGCGCACCCGGCCGCCGCGTGGAATGGATCGGCAGGCGATGTGCTGCAACGCGAACGAGGTGGGCTCAACCGCTCAACCCGGACCTCGGTCAAATCGATTCTACGACTGCGACCATCGGTCACTACCGGCATCGATAGGACAGTTCGTCGTGGGAACCAACCGACGATCCAGAGAATGGCACCGCGGCTGAAACCGCCGCTGAATACAGCCAATGCCACGCATTAAAGAATGATTGCCTGCTGCCGACGGCGGACAGAACACCCGGCGGCTGTCCCACTTGGCATGGCCAACCACGCAAACGAAAGGGGCCACGCGGGCCCCTTTCGCATGCAGCATTCAACGGATCCGGGAGTGTTACTCCACCGTCACGCTCTTGGCCAGGTTGCGCGGCTTGTCCACGTCGGTGCCGCGTGCCAGCGCGGTGTGGTAGGCCAGCAGCTGCACCGGAATGGTGTGCACGATCGGGCTGAGCACGCCGGCATGGCGCGGCGTGCGGATCACGTGCACGCCTTCGGACTCATTGAAGTTGCTGTCCTGGTCGGCGAACACGAACAGCTCGCCACCACGGGCGCGCACTTCCTGCATGTTCGACTTCACCTTCTCCAGCAGGCTGTCATTGGGGGCAATCACCACCACCGGCATGTCCTCGTCCACCAGCGCCAGCGGGCCGTGCTTCAGCTCGCCCGCCGGGTAGGCCTCGGCGTGGATGTAGGAAATCTCCTTGAGCTTGAGCGAGCCTTCCAGCGCGATCGGGTAATGCAGGCCACGGCCCAGGAACAGCGCATTGGACTTGCGCGCGAAGCGCTCGGCCCACGCCGCGATCTGCGGCTCCAGGTTCAGTGCGTGCTGCACGCTGCCCGGCAGGAAGCGCAGCTGCTCCAGGTAATCCGCTTCCTGCGCCGCGTCGATGCGGCCATGCAGCTTGCCCAGCACCACGGTCAACTGGAACAGCGCGGCCAGCTGGGTGGTGAAGGCCTTGGTCGAAGCCACGCCGATCTCCGCGCCCGCGCGGGTGTAGCAGACCAGCTCGCTGGCGCGCGGAATCGCGCTTTCCGGCACGTTGCAGATCGACAGCGTGTGCTTGTGGCCAAGCGCCTTGGCGTACTTCAGCGCCTCCATCGTATCCAGCGTTTCGCCGGACTGGGAGATGGTGACGATCAGGTGCTTCGGGTTGGCATACGCGGCGCGGTAGCGGTACTCGCTGGCAATCTCCACGCTGCACGGCAGGCCGGCGATGGCCTCGATCCAGTAGCGCGCGGTCAGGCCGGCGTAGTAGCTGGTGCCGCAGGCAATGATCTGCACGCCCTCGATGCCCGACAGCACCGCTTCGGCATTCTTGCCGAACAGCTCGGCCGGGAAACCACCGGCGTCGATCGCCGCCTCGATGGTGTCGCCCAGCGCGCGCGGCTGCTCGTGGATTTCCTTCTGCATGAAGTGGCGGTACGGGCCAAGCTCCAGCGATGCCAGCGACACGTCGGACAGGTGCACATCGCGCTCGACCGGCCGGTCATGCTCATCGAAGATGCGCACGCCATCGCGACGGATCTCGGCGGTGTCGCCCTCTTCCAGGAAGATCACCTTGCGGGTGGCCGAGATCACCGCCGAGACGTCGGAGGCGACGAAGTTCTCGCCCTCGCCCAGGCCCACCAGCAGCGGGCAGCCCATGCGCGCGCAGACGAAGCGCTCCGGCTCGGCGCGGCTGACCACGGCCAGCGCGTAGGCGCCGGTCAGCTCCTTCACCGTGTGCTGCAGCGCCACCAGCAGGTCATCGCCGCCCTTCAGGTGATGATGGATCAGGTGCGCGATGACTTCGGTGTCGGTCTGCGACTCGAAGGTGTAGCCCAGCGCGCGCAGCTTCTCGCGCTGCTCTTCGTGGTTCTCGATGATGCCGTTGTGCACCAGCGCCACGCCGTGGCTGATGTGCGGATGCGCGTTGGCCTCGGTGACGCCGCCGTGGGTGGCCCAGCGGGTGTGGCCGATACCCAGCACCGCATTGAACCCTTCGGCCTCGGCCGCCGTGGCCATTTCCGACACGCGACCGGTGCGGCGGACACGACGTACTTCGGGGCGCTCGGCGTGATCGATCACCGCGATGCCCGAGGAGTCGTAACCACGGTACTCAAGCCGCTTCAGGCCTTCGATCAGCACCGGCACCACGTCGCGATCGGCGATTGCACCCACGATTCCACACATGTCACGCGTTTCCTTCAAGACGATCGGCGCATTCTAGCCCGCGTGTCCGGCTTCCCCCTCCTGTCCGCTTAATGAAAGTGTCCGGAAAGGTGTCCGCGGACACCCGGACACTCCAGCGGCCCGCCCAACCTGTTGAACTGAAAGGAAATAAAGTTGGCACGCTACGTGCTTGGTACTGGCTACCACCGTCAGGCACGCACCCGATGATCCGCGACACTTCCGCACAGGACCAGATCGTTTCCTCCGCCCCCGCCGGCGCCACCCGCGCCAACTGGCAGCGCTACCGCTGGCCGGCGCTGGGCGCCATCGTGCTGCTGGCCGGCATCGGCTGGGCCGTGCATGCCTGGTCCAATGCCAGCCGCTCCTTCGACAGCAGCCGGGTGCGCATCGCCGAAGTGAAGCGCGGCGACCTGGTCCGCGACATCGCCGCCGACGGCCGGGTGATCGCCGCCAACAGCCCGATCCTGTACGCCATCTCGGCCGGCACCGTGGACCTGAAAGTGGTCGCCGGTGACGTGGTCAAGAAGGGCCAGGAACTGGCGGTCATCGACAGCCCGGAACTGCGCAGCAAGCTGGCCCAGGAACAGGCCACCCTGGCCGGCCTGGAAGCCGAGGCCAGCCGTGCCGCGCTGGACGCCACCCTGGCCCGCGCCAAGTCGCGCAAGGAAACCGACCAGGCCACCATCGAGCGCCAGGCCGCCGACCGCGACCTGCAGCGCTTCCAGCGCGGCTACGACGGCGGTGCGGTGCCACAGATCGACCTGGCCAAGGCCAAGGACTCGCTGAAGAAGGCCGACATCACCCTGGCCAACGCCACCACCGATGCGCGCCTGCAGAGCCAGGGCGCCGACCTGGATGCCCGCAACAAGCGCCTGCTGGCCGACCGCCAGAAGGCCGTGGTGGCCGAAGTGCAGCGCCAGGTCGACGCACTGACCCTGCGCGCACCGTTTGACGGCCAGGTCGGCCAGGTGCAGGCGGTCCAGTCCACCAACCTGGCTGCCAACGCGCCGGTGCTGGGCGTGGTCGACCTGTCCAAGTTCGAGGTCGAGATCAAGGTGCCGGAGAGCTTCGCCCGCGACCTGGCGATCGGCATGCCGGCGCAGCTGACCGGCGGCAATGGCAAGCCGTTCCCGGGCGAGATCAGCGCGGTGTCGCCGGAAGTGGTCAACGGCGAGGTCAACGCCCGCGTGCGCTTCGCCAGCGCGCAGCCGGAAGGCCTGCGCCAGAGCCAGCGGATGTCGGTGCGCGTGCTGCTCGATACCCGCAAGGACGTGCTGAAGGTCGAGCGCGGCCCGTTCGTCGAACAGGGCAATGGCGTGGCCTACGTGATGGATGGCCGCACCGCGGTGCGGCGTCCGGTGGAACTGGGCGTCAGCAGCCTGGGCGAAGTGGAAATCAAGTCGGGTGTGCAGCCGGGCGACCGCATCGTGGTCTCCGGCAGCGACCTGTTCAAGGACGCCGAACGCGTCTCCGTCAACTGATACCTGAATCCTGGAGAGAGGACACCCCATGTACATGCTCGAAATGCGTTCGGTCGCCAAGGTCTTCCGCACCGAACAGGTGGAAACCCACGCGTTGCGCTCGCTGGAACTGCAGGTCAAGGAAGGCGAGTTCGTCGCGGTCACCGGCCCGTCCGGCTCCGGCAAGACCACCTTCCTCAACATCGCCGGCCTGCTGGAAACCTTCACCAGCGGCACCTACCTGCTTGACGGCCAGGACGTGAGCACGCTGGGCGATGACGCCCGCAGCCGCCTGCGCAACCAGAAGATCGGCTTCATCTTCCAGGGCTTCAACCTGATTCCCGACCTGAACCTGTTCGACAACGTCGACGTGCCGCTGCGCTACCGGAAGATGAGTGCCAACGAGCGCCGCGAACGCATCGAGAAGGCGCTCACCCAGGTCGGCCTGGGCTCACGCATGAAGCATTACCCGAACGAACTGTCCGGCGGCCAGCAGCAGCGTGCGGCGATCGCGCGTGCGCTGGCCGGCAGCCCGCGCCTGCTGCTGGCCGACGAACCGACCGGCAACCTGGATACGCAGATGGCCCGCGGCGTGATGGAACTGCTGGAGGAGATCAATGCCGCCGGCACCACCATCGTGATGGTCACCCACGACCCGGAACTGGCCGCGCGCGCGCAGCGCAACGTGCACATCGTCGATGGCCAGGTGACCGACCTGGTGCGCGAACCGGTGCTGGCTACCCCGCCGCGCCACATCGTTGCCGTCAACGAGTGAGGGCACTCCCATGTTCGCCTACTACACCCGATTGGCGGTACGCAGCTTCCGCCGCAACAAGATCCTGACCGCACTGATGGTGGTCGCCATCGCGCTCGGCATCGGTGCCTCGATGACCACGCTGACGGTGTTCCACGTGCTGTCCGGCGACCCGATTCCCGGCAAGAGCGACCAGCTGTTCTACGTGCAGGTCGATCCGCGCCCGCGCGGCGGCTATACCCCGGGTGAGGAGCCTGAGGAACAGATGACACGGCGCGACGCCGAGACCCTGCTGCGCGAGAAGCGCGGCATCCGCCAGGCGATGATGAGCGCGGGCGGCGGCACGGTGGAACCGGAGCTCAGCACGCTCAAGCCGTTCTCGGTGGATACGCGCTGGACGTCGGCCGATTTCTTCCCGATGTTCGACGTGCCGATGCAGTACGGGCGTGCCTGGAACAGCAGCGATGATGACAATCGCAGCCGGGTGGTGGTGCTGTCGAAAGCGATCAACGACAAGCTGTTCCAGGGTGCCGACAGCACCGGTCGCGAGATCCGCCTGAGTGGCCATTCACTGCGGGTGATCGGCGTGATGAAGAAGTGGAATCCCGAACCCCACTTCTTCGATCTGACCACCGGCAACTACGGCAAGGATGAAGACCTGCTGGTGCCGTTTTCCACTGCGATGGACCTGGAGTTCGGCAGCAACGGCAACATGAACTGCTTCGGCGAGAATCCGGATGGCAGCAGCAACTCGATCAACGCGCCCTGCAGCTGGATCCAGTACTGGGTGGAGCTGGATCCGGCCAAGGTCGAGGACTACCGCAGCTACCTGGCCAACTACTCGGACCAGCAGCGCGCAGCGGGCCGTTTCGAGCGCCCTACCAACGTGCGCCTGCGCCCGGTGATGGAGTGGTTGACGTTCAAGAATGCCGTGCCCAGCGACGTGCGCCTGCAGATGTGGCTGGCACTGGGCTTTCTCGGCGTCTGCCTGGTCAACACGGTGGGCCTGCTGCTGGCGAAGTTCCTGCGCCGCAGCGGCGAGATCGGCGTGCGCCGCGCCCTCGGTGCCAGCCGTGGGCAGATCTTCCTGCAATGCCTGGTTGAAGCCGGTGCGATCGGCGTTGCCGGCGGCGTGCTCGGCATCGGCCTGGCCCTGCTCGGCCTGTATGCGGTGCGCCAGCAACCCGTGGACTACGCGAGCCTGGCCCACCTGGACGGCAGCATGCTGCTGCTGGCCATTGGCCTGACCCTGTTCGCCAGCCTCGCCGCTGGTTTCCTGCCCGCCTGGCGCGCGATGCAGGTTACCCCGGCCATCCAGCTCAAGTCGCAGTAAGCACGAGTACGAGGACCTCCCATGGATATCCGCCCCATCCTCAGCACCCTGCGCCGGCACAAGACAGCCGCCGCCCTGATCGTGCTGGAAGTCGCCCTGACCTGCGCCATCGTCTGCAATGCCCTGTTCCTGGTCACCCAGCGCGTTGAACGGATCAGCCAGACCAGCGGCCTGGCCGAGAACGAGCTGGTGTTCGTCCGGGTCAGCGGCATCGGCAAGCAGACCAATGGCCAGGCCCGCACCCAGGAGGACCTGTCCGCCCTGCGCGCCGTTCCCGGGGTCACCGCCGCCGCGAAGGTCAACCAGCTGCCGTTCCGCCCGAACTCCTCCAATACCAGCGTTTCGCTGAAGCAGGAACAGGAACGTCCGACCGCCTTCGTCACCATGTACATGTTCGGCGAAGGTGGACTGTCCACGCTTGGACTGCAGCTGACCGCCGGCCGCGACTTCCAGCCCAGTGAATACAGCAACGTCGAGGATGCACAGAAGAACGCCTCCACCAATACCGCCTCCTCGGTGATCATCAGCCGCACGCTCGCCGACAGGCTGTACCCCGGCGAGAACGCACTGGGCAAGACGTTCTACATGGGCAAGCAGCCACTGCACGTGGTGGGTATTGTCGCGTCATTGGCCACGCCCACCGATTACAACAACAACACCACGCTGTCGATGGTGCTGCCTGTGCGGACCGATTTCACCCAGGGCCCGTACGTCCTGCGCACCGCTCCGGAACGGCGCGAGGAAGTACTCAAGGGCGCGATCGCCGCGCTTGAACGCAACGACCCCAACCGGCTGGTGCGCGAGAAGCTGACCTATGAGGCGCAGCGCAATGACTACTTCAAGAACGACAGGGCCATGGTCGGGCTGCTGATCACGGTGTGCATCTCGCTGCTGGTGGTCACCGCACTGGGCATCATCGGCCTGGCCAGCTTCTGGGTGCAGCAGCGCAGCAAGCAGATTGGTATCCGTCGCGCGCTCGGCGCGACGCGTGGGCAGATCCTGCGCTACTTCCAGACCGAGAACTTCCTGCTGGCCACGCTGGGCATCGTGCTGGGCATGCTGGCCGCCTATGCGATCAACCTGGCACTGATGAACATGTACGAGCTGCCGCGCATGCCGCTGCACTACCTGCCGCTGGGCGCACTGCTGCTGTGGGTGCTTGGCCAGATCGCGGTGTTCGGGCCGGCCCGGCGCGCGGCAGCGGTACCGCCTGCGGTTGCCACGCGGGGCGCATGAGATGCGTATCCGCTGGATGCTGATGATGATGCTCCTGCCACTGCCGGCACTGGCCGGCGGTGGCAGCTCGCAGACACTGGAGTGGCGCCAGGACGATGCGCGCCTGGCATTGCGTTCGAGCGAAGGCCAGGTGCGCGTGGAAGCCGCCGGCCCGGAAGCCCGCTTCGGCGTGCGCAGCGGCGATCGCATCCTGCGGGTGGATGACACCACCGTACGCAGGATCGAGCATCTTGCCGAGGCCCTGCGGCGTTCAAGCGCCGCCAGGGCCTATCTCCTGCTGCAGCGCGACAGGCAGGAACTGACGGTCGCGGTGGACGCCGCTGCCTGGCGCAGGGTGCTGGTCGCTCCGCCTCCGCCAGCACCGCCACCGCCGCCGCCCCGACGCTGAGCCCGCCGCCCCGACGGCTACGGGTTTGGCTATGCTTGATGGGTGGCGCCGGGCTCTCCCGGCGTATGGACACGAACACGGCTCCATCGGCGCCGCCCATCCCTTTCTGCAGAACCGCTTGATGCCTTCGATCCTGATCATCGACGACAACGCCAGTGTGGGCACTGCACTGGACGTGCTGTTCTCCCTGCACGACATCGACACCCTGCAGGCGCAGAGCCCGGCCGAGGGGCTGGCCCTGCTCGAGTCGCAGCCGGTCGACCTGGTGATCCAGGACATGAACTTCAGCGAGGACACCACCTCCGGCGAGGAGGGCGAAGCGCTGTTCGCACAGATCCGCGCACGCCACCCGGACCTGCCGGTGATCCTGCTGACGGCCTGGACCCACCTGAGCAGCGCGGTGGACCTGGTCAAGGCCGGCGCCGCCGACTACCTGGCCAAGCCCTGGGACGACCGCAAGCTGCTGACCACGGTCAACAACCTGCTGGAGCTGTCCGAGGCGCGGCGCGAACTGGACCGCCGCCGCAGCCGTGAGCTGCGCCAGCGCAATGCGCTGGAAGAAAAGTACGACCTGTGCGGTGCGGTCTTCGCCGATCCGGCCAGCGAGCGCGTCATCGCCCTGGCCTGCCAGGTCGCGCGCTCCGAGCTGCCGGTGCTGATCACCGGTCCCAATGGTGCCGGCAAGGAGAAGATCGCGCAGATCATCCAGGCCAATTCACTGGTGGCCAAGGGCCCGTTCATCACGGTCAACTGCGGCGCGTTGCCGTCGGAGCTGATCGAGGCCGAACTGTTCGGTGCCGAGGCCGGCGCCTACACCGGCGCCAACAAGGCACGCGAGGGCAAGTTCGAAGCCGCCGACGGAGGCACGCTGTTCCTGGATGAGATCGGCAACCTGTCGCTGGGCGGGCAGATGAAGCTGTTGCGCGTGCTGGAAACCGGCCGCTTCGAGCGCCTGGGTTCCAATCGCGAACGCCAGGTCAAAGTCCGCGTGGTCAGCGCGACCAATGCCGACCTGCCGGCGATGATCCGCGACGGCACGTTCCGCGAAGATCTCTATTACCGCCTCAATACAGTGGAACTGGTACTACCGCCGTTGGCCGAGCGCGCGGGCGACATCGTTCCACTGGCCGAGCGTTTCCTGACGGCCGGCAAGCCGCTGTCCAGTGCCGCCAGTGCCGCCCTGCAACGGCACCCGTGGCCGGGCAACGTGCGCGAACTGCGCAACGTGATCCAGCGTGCCGAACTGCTGGCGACCGGCAACCGCATCGAGGTGGCCGACCTGAACCTGCCGCGCACCGCACCGGCGCCACGCCCCGCACCGAGCGCTGGCAACGATCCCGACCGCGAGCGCATCGAGGACGTGCTGGCACGCAACCACGGCGTCATCGCCCAGGCGGCTGCCGAACTCGGCCTGAGCCGCCAGGCCCTGTACCGGCGCATGGACCGCCACGGCATCCCACGCGAATGAAACGGCGCTCGTTCACCTTCCGCCTGTTCCTGCGCCTGCTGCCGGTGCTGGCGCTGGCCGCTGCGCTGCCGTGGCTGCTGGCGTACTGGATGAACCATGGCTGGGTGGTGACCACGGCGTCGGCCGTGATCCTGCTGGCGTTGATGTGGTGGACCCTGCGCCGTGCCACCGCACCGGTGCGCTCGCTGATGCGTGCACTGTCCGGCACCACCAGCAGCTACCGCGACGGCGAGTACAACTTCGGCGTGTACTGGCCGGGCAACGACGAACTGGGCGACCTGGTGCAGGCGCACCGCGAGCTGGGCGATGTGCTGCGCGAACAGCGGCAGGGCCTGGTGCAGCGCGAACTGCTGCTGGACACCATGGTGCAGAACACGCCGGTGGCCATGCTGCTGATTGCCTCCGGCGGCGATGGCATCGCCCGCGTGGTGTTCTCCAACCTGGCTGCGCGCAAGCTGCTGCATGGCGGCTGGAAGCTGGAAGGCCAGCGTCTGGAAGAGGTGCTGGAACAGGTGCCGGTGGAGCTGCGCGATGCCATTGCCCGTGGCGGCGACAGCCTGTTCGCGGTGCATGCCGAGGGCGAGGACGGCGACGAGGATGACGAGCAGGTCTACCACCTGTCGCGCCGCGCCTTCCAGCTCAACGGCCGTCCGCACGACCTGCTGCTGGTACGCCTGCTCACCGCCGAACTGCGCCGCCAGGAAGTGCAGACGTGGAAGAAGGTGATCCGGGTGATCAGCCACGAGCTCAACAACTCACTGGCACCGATCGCCTCGCTGGCCCACTCCGGTGGCGTGCTGGTGCAGCGCGAACGCTTCGACCGGTTGCCGGAGATCTTCACCACCATCGAGGACCGCGCACGCCACCTGGAAGGCTTCATCCGTGGCTATGCACGCTTCGCAAAGCTGCCGCAGCCGCAACTGCAGACCGTGCACTGGGCGCCGTTCCTGTCCAGCCTGCGCCAGCAGATCCCGTTCACCATGGAACGCGAGCCGGACGAGGACCTCAGCAGCCGCATCGACATCGCGCAGTTCGGGCAGGCATTGCTGAATCTTCTGAAGAACGCGCATGAAGCCTGCGCCGAGGCCGATCCGCCCAACGATGACGTACAGGTGCAACTCACGCGGCTGCCGCAATGGCTGCGCCTGGACGTACTGGATCGCGGCAAGGGCATGAACGAGCAGGTGCTGCAGAACGCCTTGATGCCGTTCTATTCGACCAAGCGCAACGGCACCGGCCTGGGGTTGGCACTGACGCGCGAGATCGTGGAAGCGCACGGTGGCCGCGTGTCGCTGCAGAACCGCGGCGATGGCGGGTTGTGCGTGTCGATCCTGTTGCCGGTGGGTTGAGCGGGCCGATCGGGTAGCTCCACGCCATGCGCGGATGTGCCGACCAGGGCCGGCACCTACCAGGTCCGCCGCATCGCCACCCGCAGGTGCATCGGAAACCCGAGCGCAGCCTCTTCGGCCATGACGGCGCGCAGGCCGTCGTTCCACTCAGCCTCAGGCACTACGTCGAACCCTTCGCTGGCATAGAAGGCTGCATTCCATGGCACATCGCTCAAGGTGGTCAGCACCGCTGCAGCAAAGCCGGTGGCCCTGGCCTGCGCCAAGGCGTGCCGCAGCAATGCGCGGCCATGGCCACGACGCGCGTGCGCCGGGTCCACATCCATCTGCAGGACATGGAACTCGCCACACAGCTCGCCGCCCAGCAGGTAGCCGGCAATGTCGCCGCCGGGGCCATCCACAACCCACAGCTGGCCCCGCTGAAGGCCGTCCTGCAGCGTCGGCAGATCCAGGCCGTGGCCGGCAAATACCGGATGGGCTTCGTGATCCTTCAGCAGTTCGCCGGCACGCTGTTCAATTGCCGGCAGCACGCCGAGCTCGTCGGCATGCGGAATACGTGGCTCAGGACTTCTTGACCGGGCGCTTCCAGCCATCGATGGTTTCCTGTCGTGCGCGGGCCAGTGTCAGCTTGCCGTCCGGGGCGGTGCGGGTGATGACCGAACCGGCAGCGATGGTCGCGCCCTCGCCGATCGTCAGCGGCGCCACCAGCGAACTGTTGGAACCGATGAACGCGTTGTCGCCGATGGTGGTGGTCGACTTGTTCACGCCGTCGTAGTTGCAGGTGATGGTGCCGGCACCGATGTTCACCTTGCTGCCGATCACCGCATCACCCAGATAGGTGAGGTGGTTGGCCTTGCTGCCGACGCCGAGGGTGACCTTCTTGGTTTCGACGAAGTTGCCGACGTGCACGCCATCGGCCAGCACGGTACCTGGGCGGAGGCGCGCGAACGGACCGACCAGCGCCGCGCCTTCGGTGACCACACCCTCCAGATCACAGTGCGCGCGTACTTCGGTACCGGGGCCGAGAGTAACGTCCTTCAGGCGGTTGAACGGACCGATGGTAACGCCGTCGCCGAGCACGATGTTGCCTTCGAGAACGACATCGACATCGATCAGCACGTCACTGCCCACGGTGACGGTGCCACGGATGTCGAGTCGGGCCGGGTCGCGCACGCGTGCACCCTGTGCGCACAGCGCACGCACGGCGCGATGCTGCCAGGCACGCTCCAGCTGAGACAGCTGCCAGGGATCGTTTGCCCCCTCGGCTTCCTGCGCGTCGGCCACCAGTGCCATTTCGGCCGGGGTGTACTCATGCGCGGCAAACGCGAACACATCGGTCAGGTAGTACTCGCCCTGTGCATTGCGGTTGGACAGCTGCGACAGCCAGCGGCGCAGCGCGGTCGACTCCGCGGCGATGATGCCGGTGTTGATCGTGCGCACGCGCAGCTGGTCGTCGGTCGCGTCCTTCTGCTCGACGATCGCTCCCACCTTGCCTTCGGCATCGCGCAGCACGCGGCCGTAACCGGTCGGGTCATCAACCTCGGCGACCAGCACCGCCAACCGCCCCGGCTGCGCCAGCAGATCGCGCAGGGTCTGCGCACGGATCAGCGGTACATCGCCGTACAGCACCAGCACCTGCACGGCATCCGGCACCTGCGGCATCGCCTGCGCCACCGCGTGGCCCGTACCCAGCTGCTGCGCCTGTTCAGCCCACTGCAGGTCGGGCTGGTCGGCGAACTGTTGCCGCACCGCCTCACCGCCATGGCCGTAGACCACATGGATGGCCGCCGGTTGCAGTTCGCGGGCCGCATCGATCACGTGCGCCAGCATCGGTTGGCCGGCGATCGGCTGCAGCACCTTCGGCAGCACCGACCTCATGCGCTTGCCGGCGCCGGCGGCGAGGATGATGACGTGCAGGGCTTGGGTCATGGGAACGGCAGTCCGTGGTTCGTTGCCGACGATTCTAGAGCGTGCGCCGTTAACATGGGCATCCCTCCTCCTTCACCATGCCGATGAACCTTGTCCGCCAGGGAAGCGCCTACCTCGTGATCGGGCTCGTGCAGCTGCTGATCGATTGGCTGGTGTTCGTGGTCGCCACCGCGCTTGGCATGCCGGTCGCACCGGCCAACGTCGCCGGGCGCCTGGCCGGCATGCTGCTGGGCTTCTGGCTCAACGGCCGCTATACCTTTGCCGAGGCCGGCACCCACAAGCTGGGCTGGAGGCGTTTCGCACGCTTTTTCGCGCTGTGGCTGCTGCTGACCGCGGCAAGCACGTTGCTGGTGAGCCTGGTCGACCACGCGCTGGGCCTGCAGTACACCTGGCTGGCCAAGCCACTGGTGGAAGGCGGGCTGGCGTGCGTGTCGTTCCTGTTGATGCGCCACGTGGTGTACCGCTGATCGCGGTCAGCGGTCAGCGGTCAGCGATCACCGTCACGGCGCAGGCGCGCTCCCAGTCCCTCACGCCACAGCTGCAGCGCGCTGTAGCGCAACCGCACCTGATGCTGCCCGGCCGGCACGCACAACGCATGGAAGAGGCCATTGCCGCGCAGCAGCGGCAGTACCTGGCCATCCTCGAGCTGCGCCTGCCAGCCACGACCGGTGGTTTCGTTGATCACCACCCATGCTGCATGGTCGGCCACCACCGTCAGCTCGATGCGTCCAGGCTGGTAGTGCAGCACCTGTACCGTGGCCTCGCCGGCATCCTGTTCGGCACAGTGGCTGCTGGCGGCTGCCGGCAGCCATAGCTGCCGGTTGAAATCGGTCTGGTTGAACAGCGGCGCAGGCGGTAGACGCTCCTCATGGCGGCGCACCTGCCGCGGATTCAGCACCCGTGGCAGCACGCTGTCACGCCGCGCAAGTTCCACCTGGTCGCCCTGCGCGCTGGAGCCCGGGAACGGCTCCTGGGCCAGCAGCCAACGCACGCCCAGCAGGTCGTACAGGGGAGCAGCGGTGTCTGGCATCCAGGCAGTGGGGACCTTCTGCTGGAAGGTATCCACCGGCTCGCCCGGCATCCCGGTCATCTGCAGATAGTCGCTTGCCAGCAGCGGGTTGTAGCCGTTTGCCAGCGCAATGGCATGCACCGCCGCGCCGTTGGTGAGTCCGCCGATGCCGAAGACCACCGCGCGCTCGGGTATGCCGATATGCCGCTCTGCCGCCAGCAGCGCATAGGCGCGCTGCGCAGGACCCGCACGATCGGCGGTGAGCACCGACTTTGTGCCGCTGCCCGCGTTGAACCTGGTGCCGACGTTGAACAGCAGCAGGTCCAACAGCACCAGCGCCAGCACCCAGCGCGCAGGTGACTGGTGGCGGCGCAGCACCCACACCGCGGCTACGCCCAGCGCGGCGCTGACCGCAAGCCAGGCGAAAGCGAGCGGATGACCATGATCGATCGCCAGCCACGCAGCGCACGCGCCCAGCACTGCGACGACCGCCACGGACACCCGATGCAATCGCAATGGCTGCCGCTGCAGGGCAACCTGCAGGGCACTGGCACCCAGCCACGCCGCCGCAGGCACGGTAAGGAACAGCGCATCGGACGGGCGCCGGAACAGGTCCAGCCCCGGAAGCCAGCCGAACAACCAGGGGAACAGCGGCGTGGCGCCACCCACCGCGACCATGATCGCCAGCGTCAGCGCACACAGCGCGACGCGCGTCGCCGCCGGCTTGCGCCGCAGCACCTCACCGCCCCAGAGCAGCCACAGCGCCAGCGGCACTGCCCCCACATAGAGGTAATCGGCGCTGATATCACCGAAGGCCCAGCTGTCGCCGCGCCCCTGCGAGAACACGTTGCCCGACAGCAGTGTCACCAGTGTCTGCCAGTGGATGGCACCCGGCAGCGCGGCTTCCAGCGTCAGGCCATTGCGATTGGTCTGGTCCAGCCAGGCCAGCGTGGACAGCCACTGCGGCGCACTGACACCACCGGCGAGAATGGCCACCACGCCCAGCTGCCACAGCAGGCGCATGCGCTGCCCCTGTGCCAGCACGACAGCAGCCACGGCGTAGATCACGCACGCGAGGATGATGAAATAGGTGACCTGGGTCAGTTGAAGCGCACACATCCCGCCGGCCACACCGGCCAGCAGGATGTCGCGCATCCGTCCCCGCCGGCGGACCTGCTCCAGGCCCAGCCACAGCCAGGGCAGCAGGCAGTAGCTGATGATCATCGGCGTGTGCTGCAGGCGCGACGCGGCCACGCCACCAAACATCAGCGTGAGTGCGAACAGCAGCTGCGCCGGCGGCGGCATGCCCTGCACGCGGCTCAACCGCAGTGCACCCAGGCCGCCTGCCAGCACATGCAGCAGCACCACCACCGTGAACAGGTGCAGGGAGCCCGGCGCCAGCAGCATCGGCAGCAGCATCGTCGGCTGCAGCGTCATCATCTGCGGATCGGCCACCTGCGGGTAGCCACCGTAGAGATACGGATTCCACCAGGGGGCCTGCAGGTGACGCAACTGCTCGGCACTGAAACTGACCGCCGGGAAGAACTGCTGCACGGCATCAAAGGGAATGGTCTTGATGCCACTGAGCCATGGCAGGCACAGAACGATCCACGCAATCAGGAACACGCCTGCCGGTGTGCGCCACGGCCGCTGCCAGCTGCCGCCTTCAATCGCTGTCGAGTAGTGCTGCATTCCCTGCTCCTGTGGCGAACAAACAAAAACGCCGGCAGCTAGCCGGCGCTTGTGCTTGATGACGCGCGAACCTCAGTGCTTGAGATTCTTGCGCAGGCGCTCCAGCGCCTGCAGCTGGACGACGGCTTCGGCCAGCTTCTGCTGGGCTTCAGCCACTTCCATCGCTTCGCCGCGGTTGGCCAGGATGCGCTCGGCTTCTTCCTTGGCCTTGCGGACCGAGGCTTCGTCGATGTCCTGCGCGCGGATCGCGGTGTCGGCCAGCACGGTCACCACCTGCGGCTGCACTTCCAGGATGCCGCCGGAAATGGCGAAATCCAGCTGCTCGCCGTTCGGCGTGGTCACCACCACCTTGCCCGGCTTCAGGCGGGTGATCAGCGGCGCGTGCTTGGGCGCGATGCCCAGTTCGCCCAGCTCACCGGTGGCCACGACCAGGGTCGCTTCGCCACGGAAGATTTCCTGCTCGGCGCTGACGATGTCGCAACGGATCGTGCTCATGCAAATCTCTTCGCTGTTCGCGGCGGCGCAATGCCGCCGTGGGGGTCCACCGGCGCGGGCGGTTGCCCGGCGCCGGCGTCAGGTCGGGCAGGATCGCTCCCGCCCGTCCCGGATCAGGCCTTCTCGGCCATCTTCTTGGCCTTCTCGACCGCTTCTTCGATGCCGCCGACCATGTAGAACGCCTGCTCCGGCAGGTGGTCGTACTCGCCATCGACGATGGCCTTGAAGCCACGGATGGTGTCCTTCAGCGGCACGTACTTGCCCGGCGAACCGGTGAACACTTCGGCCACGTGGAACGGCTGGCTGAAGAAGCGCTCGATCTTGCGGGCGCGCGACACGGCCTGCTTGTCTTCTTCGGACAGTTCGTCCATGCCCAGGATGGCGATGATGTCCTTCAGTTCCTTGTACTTCTGCAGGGTCTGCTGGACGCGCTGGGCGGTGTCGTAGTGCTCGTGGCCGATGACCAGCGGATCCATCTGGCGGCTGGTGGAGTCCAGCGGATCGACGGCCGGGTAGATACCCAGCGAGGCGATCGAACGCGACAGGGTCACGGTCGAGTCCAGGTGGGCGAAGGTGGTCGCCGGCGACGGGTCGGTCAGGTCGTCCGCGGGAACGTAGACGGCCTGGATCGAGGTGATCGAACCGTTCTTGGTCGAGGTGATGCGCTCCTGCAGGACGCCCATTTCCTCGGCCAGGGTCGGCTGGTAACCCACGGCGGACGGCATGCGGCCCAGCAGTGCCGACACTTCGGTACCGGCCAGGGTGTAACGGTAGATGTTGTCGACGAACAGCAGGACGTCCTTACCCTTGCCGTTTTCGTCCTTCTCGTCGCGGAAGTACTCGGCCATGGTCAGGCCGGTCAAGGCGACGCGCAGACGGTTGCCCGGCGGCTCGTTCATCTGGCCGTACACCATCGCCACCTTGTCCAGGACGTTGGAGTCCTTCATTTCGTGGTAGAAGTCGTTGCCCTCACGGGTACGCTCACCCACGCCGGCGAACACGGACAGACCGCTGTGCGCCTTGGCGATGTTGTTGATCAGTTCCATCATGTTGACGGTCTTGCCGACGCCGGCGCCGCCGAACAGGCCGACCTTGCCGCCCTTGGCGAACGGGCACATCAGGTCGATGACCTTGATGCCGGTTTCCAGCAGCTCGGTGGCCGGGGACTGGTCTTCATACGACGGCGCAGCGCGGTGGATTTCCCAGTTGTCGCTGGCAGCGACCGGGCCGGCTTCGTCGATCGGACGGCCAAGCACGTCCATGATGCGGCCCAGGGTGCCGGCGCCGACCGGCACCGAGATGCCACGGCCGGTGTTGACGGCAACCAGGTTGCGCTTCAGGCCGTCGGTGGAACCGAGCGCGATGGTACGCACCACGCCGTCGCCCAGCTGCTGCTGGACTTCGAGGGTGATCTCGGTGTTTTCCACCTTCAGTGCGTCGTACACCTTCGGCACCGATTCACGCGGGAATTCGACGTCGACGACCGCGCCGATGATCTGAACGATCTTGCCCTGACTCATTGCTGCATCCTCTAATGTGTGCTTTGAACGAACGCGGTCAGACTGCTGCCGCGCCGCCGACGATTTCGGAGATTTCCTGGGTGATCGCTGCCTGGCGCGCCTTGTTGTAGACGAGCTGCAGGGTGCCGATCAGCTTGTTGGCGTTGTCGCTCGCCGCCTTCATCGCAACCATGCGTGCCGCATGCTCGGAGGCGACGTTTTCCAGCAGTGCCTGGTACACCAGCGACTCGATGTAACGCGTCATCACGTGCTCGAGCACGGTCGCGGCATCGGGTTCGTACAGGTAATCCCAGTCGTGGTGAGCGACCTGCTTCTCAGCCGGCGGCAGCGGCAGCAGCTGATCGAAGCTGGCCTTCTGCACCATGGTGTTCACGAAGCGGTTGTAGACCAGGTACACGCGGTCGATCCTGCCTTCGGTGAAGGCGTCGAGCATGACCTTGATCACACCGATCAGCGATTCCAGCTTCGGTACGTCGCCGATGTGGGTCACGCTGCCGACCATGTTGACCTTCACGCGGCGGAAGAAGGTCGAAGCCTTCTGGCCGATGGTCACCAGGTCCACTTCGGCACCCTTGTCCTGCCATGCCTTGGCTTCGCCCAGCATCTTGCGGAACAGGTTGTTGTTCAGGCCGCCGGCCAGGCCGCGATCGGAGGAGATCACGATGAAACCGACCCGCTTGACCTGCTCGCGCTCGACCAGGAACGGATGCTGGTAGTCGGTGCTGGCCTGGGCCAGATGACCGATCACCTGCTTCATCGCCTGCGCGTACGGACGCGAGGTCTTCATCCGATCCTGCGCCTTGCGGATCTTGGAGGCCGAGACCATTTCCAGGGCGCGCGTCACCTTGCGGGTGTTCTGCACGCTCTTGATCTTGGTTTTGATTTCGCGTCCGCTTGCCATCTCTTGTTTCCCGTGGCGCGGGGCTGATGCCCCGCGTTGTTCAACCGTTTGTCATCTGGTCCAGCGGAGCCAGCGGCTCCGCTCTACAGGACCGCGATTACCAGCTGCCGGTGGTCTTGAACTCGGCGATGCCCTTCTTGAAGGCACCTTCGATGTCGTTGTCCCAACCGCCGGTGGCGTTGACCTTGCTGATCAGCTCGCCCTGGGTGTTGGCGAAGTGGGCGTGCAGGCCTTCTTCGAACGCCAGCAGCTTGTTGACCGGCACGTCGTCGAGGTAACCCTCGTTGACGGCGTAGATCGACAGCGCCTGGTTGGCAATCGACATCGGCGCGTACTGCTTCTGCTTCATCAGCTCGGTGACGCGCTGGCCACGCTCCAGCTGCTTGCGGGTCGCTTCGTCCAGGTCCGAGGCGAACTGCGCGAACGCAGCCAGCTCGCGGTACTGGGCCAGCGAGATACGGATGCCGCCCGACAGCTTCTTGATGATCTTGGTCTGGGCCGAGCCACCGACGCGCGACACCGAGATACCGGCGTTCACGGCCGGGCGGATGCCGGCGTTGAACAGGTCGGTTTCCAGGAAGATCTGGCCGTCGGTGATCGAGATCACGTTGGTCGGAACGAAGGCGGACACGTCGCCGGCCTGGGTCTCGATGATCGGCAGCGCGGTCAGCGAACCGGTCTTGCCGGTGACCTTGCCTTCGGTGAACTTCTCGACGTATTCCTCGGACACGCGGGCAGCGCGCTCGAGCAGACGGGAGTGCAGGTAGAACACGTCACCCGGGTAGGCTTCACGGCCCGGCGGACGCTTCAGCAGCAGCGAGATCTGGCGGTAGGCAACGGCCTGCTTGGACAGATCGTCGTACACGATCAGCGCGTCTTCGCCGCGGTCCATGAAGTACTCACCCATGGTGCAGCCCGAGTAGGCGCTGATGTACTGCATGGCAGCCGATTCGGAAGCGGTCGCGGCCACCACGATGGTGTGGGCCAGCGCGCCGTTCTCTTCCAGCTTGCGCACGATGTTGGCGATGGTCGACGCCTTCTGGCCGATCGCAACGTACACGCACTTGATGCCGGTGCCCTTCTGGTTGATCACCGCATCGATCGCCATGGCGGTCTTGCCGGTCTGGCGGTCACCGATGATCAGCTCGCGCTGGCCACGGCCGATCGGGATCATCGAGTCGACCGACTTGTAACCGGTCTGCACCGGCTGGTCGACCGACTTGCGCCAGATCACGCCCGGCGCAACACGCTCCACCGGAGCGGTCAGGTCGGTGCCCAGCGGGCCCTTGCCGTCGATCGGCTCGCCCAGCGCGTTCACGACGCGGCCCAGCAGTTCCGGGCCGACCGGCACTTCCAGGATGCGGCCGGTGGTCTTGGCGACGTCGCCTTCGCGCAGGTGCTCGTAGTCACCCAGGACCACGGCGCCGACCGAGTCGCGCTCCAGGTTCAGGGCCAGGGCGAAGGTGTTGTTCGGCAGTTCGATCATTTCGCCCTGCATCACGTCGGCCAGACCGAAGATGCGCACGATGCCGTCGGACACGCTGGTCACGGTGCCTTCGTTGCGCGATTCCGCGGCCAGCTTGACCTTCTCGATGCGGTTCTTGATCAGTTCGCTGATTTCGGAGGGGTTGAGCGTGGTTGCCATCGTCAAGTCCTAGTGCCGGCAGCGGGGCCGGACGTTAAATGAATTCAGTTAGCGAGCGCGGTCTGCAGACGGGCCAGCTTGCCCTTCAGCGAACCATCGATGACCACGTCGCCGGCGTCGATCACGGCGCCGCCGATCAGCGAAGCATCGACCGCGGTGGTCACGTCGACCTCGCGGTTGAAGCGCTTGCGCAGCGCAGCCTTGATCGCGTCCAGCTCGCCGGCCGACAGCTCGGAAGCCGAGGTCACCGTGGCCTTGACCACGTGCTCGGCTTCGGCGCGCAGGGCGTCGAACATGCCGGAGATTTCCGGCAGCAGCGGCAGACGATGCGATTCGGCCAGGATGGCCAGGAAGCGCGAGTAGGTCTCGCCGTGCGAGACCGGCGCCAGCAGGGCGACGGCGTCGTCACGACCCAGCTCCGGGTTGGCGAGCAGGGCCGCCACGCGCGGGTCGGCGGCGACGTGGGCGGAGAACGCCAGGGCGTCCGACCACGGCGCGAACGCACCTTCGTCGCGCGCGGTCGCGAACGCGGCGCGGGCGTACGGGCGGGCAAGCGTGAGGGCCTGGCTCATCCTTAGATCTCCGAGGCCAGCTCGTCGAGCAGCGCCTTGTGGGCGTTGGCGTCGATTTCGCGCTTGAGCAGCTTTTCGGCACCGGTCACGGCCAGCGCGGACACCTGCTTGCGCAGATCTTCACGGGCACGGTTGGCGGCGGCGTCGATTTCAGCCTGGGCCAGTTCCTTCTGACGGGTGGCTTCGGTGATCGCTTCGTTACGGGCTGCATCAACGATCTGGTTGGCACGCGCGTGGGCCTGATCGATGATCTCGTTGGCCTTGGTGCGGGCTTCCTTCAGCGCTTCGTTGACCTTCTCCTGCGCCTGGGCCAGATCTTTCTGGCTGCGGTCGGCAGCAGCGAGGCCTTCAGCAATCTTCTGCTGGCGCTCTTCGATCGCGTTCATCAGCGGCGGCCAGATCTTGGTCGCGATGATCCAGATCAGACCAGCGAAGGCCAGCGCCTGCGCAAGAAGGGTGAAATTGATATTCATGGTTAGCTCGATCGCTGGTTTCGGGGTGGACGTGCCGCCGAAGCGGCACATCCGGCCTTCATCCGAAACCGGGTGCATCAGCACCCGGTCGTCTCAAACCGCTGTATCAGCCGGCCAGAGCCTTGGTGACGGCGCCAGCAAAGGCAGCCGACAGCGGGTTGGCGAAGGCCAGCAGCAGGCCAACGGCGACCGAGATGATGAACGCGGCGTCGATCAGGCCGGCGGTGATGAACATGCGGACCTGCAGGACCGGGATCAGTTCCGGCTGGCGCGCGGCCGACTCCAGGAACTTACCAGCCATGATGGCCAGACCCAGACCGGCGCCCAGCGCGGCCAGGCCGATCATGATGCCGACGGCAAGGGCGGTGGAGCTCTGAATCTGCGCGAAGTTGGTCAGGACGGCGAAGTACATGGTTATCTCCAGGAACTTAAGTTGCTAAGGGTGATGAAACGGATGAAGGTTGAAACGCGTTGAAGCTTGAAACTCAGTGAGCGTCTTCCGACAGGCTCAGGTACACGATCGACAGCATCATGAAGATGAAGGCCTGCAGCGGGATCACCAGCAGGTGGAACAGCATCCAGCCGAGGCCGAACACACCACCCGCGATGGCACCGAAGAAACCGGCACCACCCAGCACCCAGATCAGCAGGAACACGATTTCGCCGCCGAACATGTTGCCGAACAGTCGCATCGCCAGCGAGATCGGCTTGCTCAGCCACTCGACGATGTTGAGGATCAGGTTGAACGGCATCATCCACTTGCCGAACGGCGCCGTCAGGAATTCCTTGACGAAGCCGACCAGGCCCTTGGACTTGAGCGCGAAGAACAGCATCAGGAAGAACACGCTGATGGCCATGCCGAGGGTGGCATTGACGTCAGCGGTCGGCACCGGCTTCCAGTAGTGCACGCCCACCCATTCCAGCGGCTTGGCGATGAAATCGGCCGGGATCATCTTCAGCAGATTCATCAACAGGATCCAGAAGAAGATCGTGATGGCGATCGGCGTGACCAGCTTGCTCTTGCCGTGGTAGGTGTCCTTGGCCTGGCGGTCGACGAACTCCAGGCAGATCTCGACGAAGGCCTGCCACTTGCCCGGCACGCCGGCGGTGGCCTTGCGGGTCCCCAGCCAGAACGCGACAACGATCACCAGGCCCATCAGGACGGCGGTGAGGAAGGTATCGACGTGGATATGCCAGAACATACCCTCACCCTTGCCGACCGGTGCGGTCAGGTTGTGCAGGTGATGCTGGATGTAGCTGGTAGGGGTTAGAGCCTCGCCCGCCATGTGTCCGGAACCTTCAGTTAATTGAATTCTGTCAACGCCTGGCCATGGCCAGGACCTGGAACATCAAGCCGACGGCGATACCGGCCAACAGCGCCAATGCAGGCAGCTTGAAGACCAGGAACCCCACCAGCAGGACGCCGAAAACCACGACCCACTTGGCCACGATCGCAATGATCAGGCGAGCCATCGCCGATCCTGCGGCCACCGCACCACCGCCCAGAGCCATCCGTGCCGCAACCCAGCCGCCGGCCGAAATGGCCACACCGGACGCCAGCGCGCCGAGGGCATACTTCGGACCTACCAGCAGGAAGGCCAGGGCCAGGACAGCCACCGCGGCCAGCGGGTAGACCGCGGCGCGCAGCATCAGTCGCCGACCCGCATCAACGGAGTTCAGCACAGGACGTCCCGCGTGGTTGCAAGTGGAGGGCTGAGGCGGCTACAGCAGGGGGGCCTCATCGAGCCGCCAAATTATAGCAATGGGACAATTTGCGAGACAACCGCTGCCTGTTCATCCCTGGAAGCCGCAAGTTGCGGTAACGGTTACATTTTTGCGTGCCACCCGGGGGACAATGACGTCCGCGTGATGCTGCACCGCAGTATTGAACTTTGGTCGCAGGCGCGGAACTTTCGCTGGATGCGCCGGTCCGATCTTTCGACCTGCCTGCAGCAACCTCGTCGACGCTCCGCCCCGCAGGTCCCACGATGGCCCCGAAGCCCGTCTCCGGGGCCATCTTTTTGCGTCGTCGCGACAGGGCTGAACCGTGCACACTCCGTGGACCATACGTTCACGGATGGTGGACGGCGGCGTCCGGCACAGTGGTCTTCATTCTGATGAACCACTGCAAGGACTCTTCGATGCGCCCCGTACCCACCCTGCTCGCCCTTTCCCTGCTCGCTGCCGGCGCCTCGTTCGCCAATGCCGCCCACGCCGCCGAAGGCGACGACCGCTTCGCCATCCGTCTGGGTGCGATGAACATCGATTCGGACAACACGCTGCGTGGCAGCACCACCGTGGCCGGCCAGGACATCTCCCTGGACCAGGACTTCAAGCTGGGTGGCAAGGAATGGGAGCCGCGCATCGACGGCATGTTCCGCATCAGCAACCGTCAGCGCCTGCTGTTCAACTACTTCAAGTACGACAAGGACCGTCGCGAGACGCTTGACCAAGGCATTTCCTTCGGCGGTGAGAGCGTGCCGGCCGGCAGCTTCGTGAAGGGCGAGCTGAAGTACCAGGTGGCCAGCCTGGTCTATGACTACTCGGTCGTCGATACCGACACCTTCGACCTGGGCCTGCAGATCGGTGGCGAGTACGCCAAGGTCAGCACCAAGGGCTACGCGGACCTGGGCACGGTGTATGAAGGCCAGTTCCTCAACGAGAAGGCCGATGGCGTGGCACCGGTGGTGGGTGCGCGCATGACCTTCACCCCGTCCGAGCGCTGGATGATCACGCTGCAGGGCCAGTACCTGAACACGCGCTGGGGCAGTTTCGATGACTACAAGGGCGACCTGAGCCGCGCCAATGCGATCGTCGATTACCGCTTCACCAAGAACTTCGGTGTGTTCGCCGGCTACGACTGGTTCAAGCTGGACGTGGACAAGAAGGGCAGCGACGGCACGGTCGGCCTGAAGCAGGAATTCAAGGGCCCGGTGGCCGGTATCAGCTTCGTGTTCTGATCCCCTGCCCCTTCCACGGCATCTTCTCTCCTGGCGCGGCCTCCGGAACATCGGGGCCGCGTTTTTTCTTTGCATCGTCGAGCAGAAAAGCAGGCTGGTCGAGCGCTGGGGGAAGAGGGGCTTGCGTGCGAATGTCCCCCGGCGCCGGCCTACGGCCGTCACCTTCTCCTTTACTTCGCACACAAGCCCCTCTTCCCCCGCGTGTCAGGCATCCAGGCGGGCCAGGCTGTGGCTCTTGACTATCCGCAAGCCGAGCCGCTGCGCGGGTGGCAATTGCCGTAGACGCATGCGTGGTCGAGCGCTGGGGGAAGAGGGGCTTGCGTGCGAATGTCCCCCGGCGCCGGCCTACGACCGTCACCTCCTCCTTTACTTCGCACACAAGCCCCTCTTCCCCCGCGTGTCAGGCATCCAAGCGGGCCAGGCTGTGGCTCTCGACTATCCGCTAGCCGAGCCGCTGCGCGGGTGGCGGGCATTTCGACAAAGTAAAGGAGGAGGCGACCGCCGCAGGCGGACGACGGGGGACATTTGTCGAAATGCCTGCCACCCGTGCAGTGGCCCCACCCTTTGCTGCAGCACTGATCGAAGAAAAAAAGCCCCGGCAGATGCCAGGGCTTTTCGTTCGGAACGGCGCGGACGCCTTACTTCTTCTTCGGCATGTACAGATCGGTGATCGTGCCGTCGTAGATTTCCGAGGCCATCGCCACCGACTCGCTCAGCGTCGGATGCGCATGGATGGTGTGGCCGATGTCTTCCGCTTCCGCCCCCATCTCAATGGCCAGGCCGATCTCGGCCAGCAGGTCGCCGGCATGCACGCCGACGATCGCGCCACCGATGATGCGGTGGGTCTCTTCGTCGAAGATCAGCTTGGTGAAGCCCTCGGTGCGACCGATGCCGATCGCGCGGCCACTGGCGGCCCACGGGAACTTGGCCACGCCGACCTTCAGGCCCTTGGCCTTGGCTTCGGTCTCGGTCACGCCGACCCAGGCGATTTCCGGGTTGGTGTAGGCCACCGACGGAATCACGCGGGCGACCCACTCCTTCTTGTGGCCGGCTGCCACTTCAGCGGCCAGCTTGCCCTCGTGCGTGGCCTTGTGGGCCAGCATCGGGTTGCCGACGATGTCGCCGATGGCAAAGATGTGCGGCACGTTGGTACGCATCTGCCGATCGACCGGGATGAAGCCGCGGTCGGTGACCTGCACGCCGGCCTTCTCGGCATCGATCTTCTTGCCGTTCGGCGAGCGGCCCACGGCCACCAGCACGCGGTCGAAGGTGCCCTGCGCCAGCGCAGGCGCCTGGCCTTCCTCGGCGGCTTCGAAGGTCACGGTGATGCCCTTGGCATCGGCGGTGACGCCCGAGGCCTTGGTCTTCAGGTGCACGTCGATGCCCTGCTTCTTCAGGCGGTCGGCCAGCGGCTTGACCAGGTCCTTGTCGGCGCCGGGCATCAGCTGGTCCATGAACTCGACCACGGTGACCTTGCTGCCCAGCGCGCTGTACACGGTGGCCATTTCCAGGCCGATGATGCCGCCGCCGACGACCAGCAGCGAGCCCGGCACTTCGGCCAGCTCCAGCGCATCGGTGGAATCCATCACGCGCTTGTCGTCCCACGGGAAGTTCGGCAGCTTCACCGCCTGCGAACCGGCGGCGATGATGCACTTCTGGAAGCGCAGCAGCTGGGTGCTGCCGTCAGCCGCGGTGATTTCCAGCTCGTTGGCCGAAACAAACCTGCCGACGCCCTGCACGTTGCGGACCTTGCGTTGCTTGGCCATGCCGGCCAGGCCCTTGGTCAGCTGGTTGACGACCTTTTCCTTGTACGCGCGCAGCTTGTCCAGGGTGATGGTCGGCTTGCCGAACTCGACGCCGAAATCACCGGCGTGGGCAACCTCGTCGATGACCGCTGCGGCGTGCAGCAGCGCCTTGGACGGGATGCAGCCGACATTGAGGCAGACGCCGCCGAGGCTGGCGTAACGTTCGACCAGCACCGTATCCAGGCCGACGTCGGCGGCGCGGAAGGCTGCGGTGTAGCCGCCCGGGCCGGAGCCCAGCACGACCATCTCGCATTCGATGTCGGCCGGCTTGCCGCTGGACAGCGCCGGCTTCGGCGCAGCCGGTTCGGCCGGGGCGCGGTGCGACGGGGTCACCGGCGGCTTGCTGGCCGGGGCGGCCGGAGCCGGCGCGGCGGCCTTGGCCGGGGCTTCGGCGGCGCCTTCAGCGTCCAGCACCACGACCACGGCGCCTTCGGACAGGGTATCGCCCAGCTTGACCTTGATTTCCTTGACCACGCCGGCGGCCGAGGACGGCACTTCCAGGGTGGCCTTGTCCGACTCCAGGGTTACCAGACCCTGGTCCTTCTTCACCGTGTCGCCGACGGCGACCAACACTTCGATCACCGGCACATCGCTGTAATCGCCGATGTCGGGAACCTTGACTTCAATCGTGGCCATGGTGGGTTTTCCTCGTGCCCGCCCGGCGGCGCCGGCGGGCTGTCACTGCATCTGTTCACGCGGCCGCGCCAGGGGCTGCGGCCGCACGGTGGGGGCGAAGCGGTGCCTTACAGCAGCACGCGGCGCATGTCGGCCAGTACCTGCGACAGGTACGTGGTGAAGCGTGCGGCCAGTGCGCCGTCGATGACGCGGTGGTCGTAGCTCAGCGACAGCGGCAGCATCAGCTTCGGTGCGAATTCCTTGCCGTTCCAGACCGGCTGGATGGACGACTTGGAGACGCCGAGGATGGCCACTTCCGGTGCGTTGACGATCGGGGTGAACGCGGTGCCGCCGATGCCGCCCAACGAGCTGATCGAGAAGCAGCCGCCGCTCATGTCCGCCGGGCCCAGCTTGCCGTCGCGTGCCTTCTTGGCCAGTTCGCCGGTTTCCTGCGCGATCTGCACCACACCCTTCTTGTCCACGTCGCGGATGACCGGCACGACCAGGCCGTTCGGCGTGTCGGCGGCGAAACCGATGTGGAAGTACTTCTTCAGGGTCAGGTTTTCACCGCTGGCATCGAGCGAGGCGTTGAATTCCGGGAACTTCTTCAGCGCTGCGGCGCTGGCCTTGATCAGGAAGGCGAGCATGGTCAGCTTGATGCCGGCCTTCTCGTTCTCCTTGTTCAACGCCACGCGCAGGCCTTCCAGGTCGGTGATGTCGGCCTGCTCGAACTGGGTGACGTGCGGGATCATGGCCCAGTTGCGGGCCAGGTTCGCACCGGAGATCTTCTTGATGCGCGACAGCGGCTGGACTTCGGTCTCGCCGAACTTGCTGAAGTCGACCTTCGGCCACGGCAGCAGGTTCAGGCCACCACCAGCGGCGACGGCGCCACCGGCAGCGGCCGGCACGCCACCGCTGAGCGCGGCCTTGACGAACTTCTGTACGTCACCCTTGGTGATGCGGCCACCCTTCTCGGTGCCGTTGATCTGCAGCAGGTCCACGCCCAGCTCGCGGGCGAACACGCGCACCGCCGGGGTGGCGTACGGCACCTTGGCCGGCAACACGCCATCGGCATTGAACTGCACCGGCGGGCTGGACGGGGTACCGGCCGAGGCGATCTCGCGGGCCGCCAGCTTGTCCGGCTGCGCCGGCACAGCGACCGGCTCGACCTTGGTGGCGGTCTCTGCGGCAGCCGGAGCGGCAGCAGCAGCGGCCTTGGTCGGCGCCGGCGCGGCAGCGCCCTCGGCTTCGATGATGGCAACCACGTCGCCTTGCGACAGATTGTCGCCCACCTTGACCTTGATCTCCTTGACCACACCGGGCACAGACGACGGCACTTCCATGGTGGCCTTGTCGCTTTCCAGCGTGACCAGGCCCTGGTCCTTCTTGACCGTATCGCCCACGGCGACCAGCACTTCGATGACCGGAATGCCGGCGTAGTCGCCGATGTCCGGCACCAGGGCTTCAACCGCACCACCGCTGGCAGCCGGAGCGGCCGGCGCAGCTGCGGCCGGCGCGCTCTGGGTGGCGGCAGCCGGGGCAGCGGCCTTGGCCGGTGCCGGTGCGGCAGCGGCCGGCTTGGCGGCTTCGCCTTCGGCCACTTCGATCAGGGCCACGACCTTGCCTTCGGACAGGCTGTCGCCCACTTTGACCTTGAGCTCCTTGACCACGCCCGCCACCGAGGACGGCACTTCCATGGTCGCCTTGTCGCTTTCCAGCGTCACCAGGCCCTGGTCCTTCTTGACCGTGTCGCCGACGGCGACAAGCACCTCGATTACCGGGATATCGCTGTAGTCACCGATATCGGGGACAAGTGCTTCCTTGATTTCGGCCATGGGGATAACTCCGGCAATCTGGTGTAGGGAAACGTCTATTGTGCGGCCAGCGGGGTCCAGCGCCAACCGTTACAGGTGTTTTCAGTACGCACGCAGCCGGGACAGGCTGTTGCCCATGGGTCGGGTGCGCGACCAGTCGGTAGCGTATTGTCCAGGCGATGTCCGCTTCATGTCGCCCGCGCGTCGGCCACCGGCTGCCAGGCCTGGCGCAGGCGCGGCAACGACCACGCCGCATTGGCAGGGCTGGTCGACGGCAGCGCGACCACCTTCGGCGGGGCCTCCAGCCGCGGCAACACCCAGCGCTGGAATGCCTGCAATGACGCGCCGCCATTGCAGCCGATCAGCGTCAGCTCAGGCAACGTGGCGATCAGTTCCGGCAGTGCATTGGCCACTTCCGTGCCACGCACGATGTCCGCATCCAGGCTGCCGCGCCGCTCGCAGCGCCCGATCACATCCCACAGGCCGATGCCTGCGGCCTTCAACGCCTGCAGCCGTTGCGCATTGGGCAGATCCGCGTCGAAACCGCAGATATCGGCCATCAGCGGCCAGAAGCGGTTGCGAGGATGCGCGTAGTAGCGCTGCTCCTGCAGGGATGCCACGCCTGGCATCGAGCCCAGCAGCAGCACCCTGCAATCGACGTTCACCTGCGCTGGCAGGCCAATGCACAACGTTGCTGCGCTCACATCTTCTCCAACTGCATGAATGTCGGCGAGAGCAGAAAACGCCACGAATAAAGGCATTCCGCACCCGTCGCTGAACAAGGAAAACTATTTTTTAACGTGCGTCGGATTCGATTCATGTTGGGGCGACTACGGTGTGCTCGCCCCGCAACCGGGGGCCCAAAACAAGAAACATTAGGAGATACCCCCATGCGCTCCATCCGTATCCTGAGTCTCGCCCTGCTGACCTCCGCCGCCTTCGCGCCGGCCGCTTTCGCCCAGGACAGCAGCACCACCGATACCGCTTCGGGCAAGCATTTTGCCGTTGTTGGCGGCATCTCGCTGCTGGAGCCGAAGAACGATCCGATCACCGGCGTGAAGAAGACCGACGGTGGCCCGGCGCCGACCGTCAGCTTCAGCTACTACATCAACGACAACTGGGCCGTTGAGCTGTGGGGCGCTGCCGACAAGTTCGACAACAAGTTCAAGGGCCCGAACAACGCCCGCCTGGGTTCGGTCGAGCAGCAGCCGGTCGCGCTGAGCGGCCAGTACCACTTCGGCCAGGCTGACAACGTGTTCCGCCCGTTCGTGGGCGTGGGCTACTACCAGTCGAGCTTCAGCAACGAGAAGCTGGGCAACGGCGCTGACACCGACATCCGCTTCAAGGATGCCAAGGGCGTGATCGGCACCGTCGGCGTCGACATGAACATCAACTCCACCTGGTTCGCCCGCGCTGACGCCCGCTACATGCGCGCCCGCCCGGACATCAAGGTCGGCGGCGAGAAGATCGGCGAAGCCAAGATGGATCCGTGGACCGTCGGCTTCGGCATCGGCGCCCGCTTCTGATCCAGGCAGCACCTGCTTCACTGATGCAACGCGACGGGCCCTTCGGGGCCCGTCGTCGTTTCCGTCACCCGCGTTCCGCGTGTAGAGCCGAGCCCATGCTCGGCTGCTTTTTTGTAGAGTCGAGCCAAGCCCCCTATCCCGAGTCGAGCGGCGGGCTCCGCGCGCATTGCGATGCGTTACGTTCAATGGCGCCCACGGTCAAGGGTGGCGCGGCTCGGCTCTACAGACACAGGACGCGGAGACACGATGGACGACGTCGACCTGCTGGTGATCGGTGGCGGCATCAATGGCGCCGGCATCGCCCGTGACGCCAGCGGTCGCGGCCTGCGCGTGCTGCTGTGCGAACAGCATGATCTGGCCGCGCACACCTCCAGCGCCAGCAGCAAGCTGATCCACGGCGGCCTGCGCTACCTGGAGCAGGGCGAGTTCGGGCTGGTGCGCAAGGCGCTGGGTGAACGCGAGGTGGTGCGCCGGCAGGCGCCCCATCTGGTCCATCCGCTGCGCTTCGTCCTGCCGTGGGAACCGCACCTGCGCCCGCGCTGGATGCTGCGCGCGGGGCTGTGGCTGTACGACCATCTGGGCCGGCGCAGCCCCGCCTTCCCCGCGTCACGCGCACTGGAACTGCAGCACGATCCGCTCGGCCAGTGGCTCTCCCCGGCGCTGCGGCAGGCCTTCAGCTACGCCGATGCGCAGGTCGATGACGCGCGGCTGGTACTGCTCAACGCCCTGGATGCCGCGCAGCGGGGCGCACAGGTGCAGGTGCGCAGCCGCTGCATCGACCTGCACCCCGTGCAGGGCCGGTGGCGGGCCGTTCTGGAATCCGCCGATGGCCAGCGGCACCCCGTGAATGCCCGCGCCGTGGTCAATGCGGCGGGCCCGTGGGCCGGGGGCCTGCTGGAACGGATGCAGACGCGCAGCGGCGCCCCTGCGCTGCGCCTGGTGCAGGGCAGCCACATCGTGCTGCGCAGGCCCTGGCCCGATGACAGCGCCTGCCTGCTGCAGCAGCCCGACGGACGGGTGGTGTTCCTGCTGCCTTTCGCCCACGACCACCTGCTGGTGGGCACCACCGATACCGACTATCGCGGTGACCCGGCGCGCTGCAGCGTGCTGCCTTCCGAGGTGACCTACCTGTGCGAAGCGGCCAATCGCTACCTGCGTGACCCCATCGCCCCGGACGAGGTGGTCTGGGCGTTCGCCGGTGTCCGTCCATTGCTGGCCGACCCGGATCCGCGCGCAGCGCAGCTGAGCCGCGACTACCGCCTGCAGGTGCAGGTGGACCCGGCACCGGCGCTGCATGTACTGGGCGGCAAGCTGACCACCTACCGGGTGCTGGCCGAGGAGGCACTGGACCTGCTGCGCCCTGCCCTGCCACAGATGGGACCGGCCTGGACGGCGCGCGGAGACCCGCTGCCGGGCAGCGACTGGGGCGACGCCGCACAGGCGTGCTCGCGCCTGCTGGCGCTGGCACCGTGGTTGCCCGCAGGTATCGCGCGACGCTGGGCCGGGGCCTATGGCAGTCGCAGCGCGGAACTGCTGCAGGGTGTACAGGGCCTGCACGATCTGGGCGAGGACTTCGGCGGTGGCCTGCATGCACGCGAAGTGGACTTCCTGCGCGAACGCGAGTGGGCGTGTGACACCGACGATATCCTGTGGCGCCGGAGCAAGCTGGGGTTGCGGCTGGATGCTGCGCAGGTGGCACGGCTGCAGGCGTGGATGGAGGGTCGGATCCCTTTTCCACGGAAAGGGCTCTGCCCCCCGTGATGCCACGTATGCCAACCCAGGTTGGCAGCTACCAGGGCAGCCGCGCGCGACGCGATCGATGCATTAGGATTTCCCCATCGCCATTGGAGACGCTGCATGACGCCCCGCTACGTGCTGGCCATCGACCAGGGCACCACCAGCTCGCGCGCGATCCTGTTCGACCGCGCCGGCGATATCGTCGGCAGCGCGCAGCGCGAGTTCGCGCAGATCTTCCCGCACCCCGGCTGGGTCGAGCATGACCCGCGCGAGATCCTTACCAGCGTCTATGCCACATTGACCGAACTGCTCAGCCGCGGGCAGATCGACCCACGCCATATCGCCGCGCTGGGCATCACCAACCAGCGCGAAACCACCGTGGTCTGGGACCGTGCCACCGGCCAGCCGATCCACAACGCCATCGTCTGGCAATCGCGGCAGAGCCACGCCATCTGCGAGCGGCTGAAGTCCGACGGGCATGAAGCACTGATCCGCGAGCGGACCGGGCTGCTGATCGACGCCTATTTCTCCGCGACCAAGGTGCGCTGGATCCTCGACCACGTGGATGGTGCGCAGCAGCGCGCCGAACGTGGTGAGCTGCTGTTCGGCACCATCGACAGCTGGCTGGTGTGGAACCTCAGCGGTGGCCAGGCACATGTGACTGACTACAGCAATGCGGCGCGCACGCTGCTGTTCAACATCCACACGCTGGACTGGGATGACGACCTGCTGGCCCTGCTCGACATTCCGCGCGCGATGCTGCCGCAGGTGCGCGACTCCAGCGCGGTGTACGCACACACCCGGCCGCAGTTCTTCTTCGACCACCCGATCCCCATCGCCGGCATCGCCGGTGACCAGCAGGCGGCGCTGTTCGGCCAGGCTTGTTTCCAGCCGGGCATGGTCAAGAACACCTATGGCACCGGTTGCTTCATGTTGATGCACACCGGCGCGCAGGCGGTGCGGTCGCGCAACGGCCTGCTGACCACCATTGCCTGGGGCCTGGACGGGCGCGTGGAGTACGCGCTGGAGGGTTCGATCTTCATCGCCGGCTCGGTGGTGCAGTGGCTGCGCGATGGACTACGCATGATCGAACGCGCCAGCGACAGCCAGGCGCTGGCTGCGCAGGTGCCCGACAGTGGCGGCGCCTACCTGGTGCCGGCGTTCGTCGGCCTCGGCGCGCCCTATTGGCGCAGTGATGTGCGCGGTGCGATGTTCGGCCTGACCCGTGGCACCCGCAAGGCGCACTTCGTGCGCGCCGCGCTGGAAGCGATGGCCTACCAGACCCGCGATGTACTCGATGCGATGCAGTCCGATGCGGGTATCGCGCTGACCGAGCTGCGCGCTGATGGCGGTGCGATCGGCAACGACTTCCTGGCCGGTTTCCAGGCCGACATTCTCGGTGTGCCGCTGCTGCGGCCGCGACTGACCGAGACCACCGCGCTGGGTGCGGCCTACCTGGCCGGCCTGGCAGTGGGGTTCTGGAACAGCCGCGAACAGATCGCCGCGCAATGGGGCCTGGACCGGCGCTTCGAGCCACGGATGGAGGTGGCCCGGCGCGAGAAACTGTATGCAGGATGGCAGCAGGCGGTGGCCGCCACCCTCGCCTTCCACGTCGATTGAAACGGCAATGCGCTGCCCTGCTGCGGCACGTGGAGTGACACTGTAGAGCCGAGCCATGCTCGGCTGCCGCTGGCGGGATACCGCAAAAAGCAGAGCCGAGCATAGGCTCGGCTCTACAGGCGAATGGGCGATGGCGTCAGAACGCCGGCAGCACCGCGCCCTTGTACTTGGTCTCGATGAACGCCTTCACCTGCGGGCTGGTCAGGGCCTTGGCCAGCTTCTGCACGCGGGCGTCGTCCTTGTTGTCCGGGCGCGCGACCAGGAAATTCACGTACGGCGAGTCCTTGCTCTCGATCGCCAGCGCATCCTGGGTCGGGTTGAGGCCTGCGTCCAGTGCGTAGTTGGTATTGATCAGGGCCAGGTCGACCTGGTCCAGCACGCGCGGCAGCATCGCCGAGTCGAGCTCGCGGAACTTCAGGTTCTTCGGATTGGCGATGATGTCGCGCTGGGTCGCCAGTGCGTTGGTCGGGTCCTTCAGCTCGATCACGCCGGCCTTGTGCAGCAGGATCAGCGCGCGGCTGTTGTTGCTCGGGTCGTTCGGGATCACCACGTCGGCGCCTTCGCGCAGCTCGGCCAGCGACTTGACCTTGCGCGAGTACGCACCGAACGGCTCGATGTGCACGCCGATCACCTTCACCAGGTCGGTCTTGCGGTCGCGGTTGTAGGCATCCAGGTAGGGCTCGGTCTGGAAGTAGTTCGCATCCACCTGCTTCTGCACCAGCTGGTCGTTGGGCTGCACGTAGTCATTGAACACCCGCACGTCCAGGTCCACGCCTTCCTGCTTGAGGATCGGCTTGACCACCTCGAGGATCTCGGCATGCGGCACGGCCGTGGCGGCCACCACCAGCTTCTGCGAGGGCTCGCCGGACTTGCCGCAGGCGGTCAGGGCCAGCGCAGCGGCGAGCAGGGGCAGCAACAGGGTCTTTTTCATGGGGGATTGAATTCTCGGGGGAGTGTCAGGAGTTTTCGTAGTTGCTCAGGGCCAGCTCAAGCAACGCCTTGGCCTGCTCGCGCAGCATCATGGGCTCGACGATCTCGGCATCCGAGCCGTAATGCAGCACATCCATCAGCAGCTCGCGCGAGACGCTGTACGGCACCTTCAGCTCATAGCGGCCGTCGGCCAGGAAGCGGCCCTGCTGCTTGGAATGCCAGTGCTCGTCGGCCACCCAGCGCGCGGCCTTGGCGCTGAACAGGATGGTCGCCCAGCCCTTCGGCGCGCCAGAGAAGATGCCGTAGCTGGCGCCGAGCTGCTCGTCCAGCTCGCTGTCGGCGACGTCGCGCGCGGTGCTGTCGACCACCCGCGCCTTGTGGATGCGGTCGACCGCGAAACTGCGCAGGGCGTCGCGGTCATGGTCCCAGGCATCCAGGTACCAGTTGTCGCGATAGTGGGTCAGGCGCTGCGGCGAGACGGTGCGCTTGGTCGGCTCGTCGGTGGAACGGGCACGGTACTCGAACGCCAGCTGGCGGCGCTCCAGCACGGCCGATGCGACGCTGCGGAAGCTGCCTTCGTCAAACTTGCGGCCACGGTGCGGAATCACCCGCACGCGGTCGACCGGCCAGCTGGACACGCCGGCCTGGGCCGCCAGCAGGCTCTCGATGCGTTGCTGCAGCGGTGCCAGCACCGACGACAGCACACCACCGCCGGTCCGCGCCAGCAGGTGCTGCGAGGCCAGCAGGGCATGCAGCTCCTCCGAGCTGAGCCACAGGCCGGGCAGCTCGAAACGGTCGCTCTCGTCAGCCTGGTAGCGGAAGCCCGCCTCGCCGTCGCCCTCGATCGGTGCCATCAGCGCATCGCGCAGGAAGGCCAGGTCGCGGTAGACGGTGGCGCGGGAACAACCGAGCTTGTCCTGCAGGGTCGCCACCGTCACCGGATAGCGCGCGGACTTGAGCAGACGATGCAGGGCGGTGATGCGTTCGTATCGGTCCATACCCCCGATTATGTCCGAGTCGCGGGTCTTGTGTGGGACGTTTGGGCTATCGTGGTCGCCCCCACCCCCATGGAATGCCCGATGCGCCGGTTGCCTGCCCTGTCCCTGCTGGCCTGCCTGCTGCTGGCCGCCTGTGATCGCGCGCCGGCGCCGGCCGGCGCCGAGCCCCCGGTACCCGTCGCCGATCCGACGCAGGCGGTGCTGGGCGCCAGCCAGCGTTTCGCGGCCCTGCGCAGCTTCCACGCCGAACTGGAGGTGCTGGGCGCACCACAGCCGGTGCGCAGCGCCATGGACTTCGTCGCGCCCGATCGTTTCCGGGTGGAGACGCCGGCGGGGCCGCAGACCATCATCGGCGACACCATGTTCCTGCAGGCCGACGGCGCGATCCGCCAGGTGCCGACCCCGCCCGGCCTGCTCGAGCAATGGCGCAACCCGCTGCCCGCCGATGGCCTGCCCGCCGAACTGAAGGCCGGAGATCTCGGCAGCCAGTCGCTGGACGGGGTGCAGACCCGGCACTACCGGCTGCGCGGCACCCAGCCCGGGGAACGCCTGGAGTACTGGGTGGATGCCCAGGGCCTGCCACGCCAGATCGTACGCAGCGGCAGCAGCAATGGCCGCAGCTTCCAGCTGCGCCTGCGCTATTCGCGCTTCAACGACCCTGAGGTGCGCGTCGATCTGCCCTGAATAGGCGACCGCGCCAACGTTCGCTGAAGCGCGCATTGGATCGATTCGGACCGCCATCACGCTTCCAGTATCATCACCGGCTGTCAACCGTTCCGGAGAAGCCTCGATGTCCCTGCGCGTGTCCCTGCTGATCCCCCTGCTGCTGTGTGCGCCACTCGCATACGCGCAGGATGCCTCCGAGCTGGCGGCGATGTCCTCGCCGTGGAGCGGCAGCGGCGGCGAGCTCGGGTTTGCCTCGGCACGCGGCAACAGCAGCACCGAGAGCTTCAACGGCCGTCTGCGCCTGCGCTACACCGACGGTGACTGGGTGCACAGCATGGACCTGTTCGGCCTGCGCTCCAGCTCCAAGGTGACCGAAACCAACGACGACGGCACCACCACCCGCCGCAACAACACCACCGCCAACCGCTACACCGGCAGTGCCGGCAGCGCGCTGCAGCTGGGCGAACACCGCCAGCTGACCGCGACGGTGCGTACGGAACGCGACGACTTCGCCACCTACGACCGCCAGAGCTCGTTCGGTCTGGGTTACGGCACCCGCCTGTGGAACACCGAGCGCTTCTCGTTCGACGCGCAGATCGGCCCCGGTGTGCGCCGCACCCACAGCACCGAGGACGACCGCACCCGCACCGGCCTGATCGGCCGTGGCCTGTTCGACATGAAGTATTCGCTGACTGACAACACCGACCTGGTCAACACGCTGCTGGTCGAATCCGGTTCGTACAACACCTTCGGCCAGAACGACTTCGGTGTCTCGGTGAGCATGAACGAGCACCTGGCACTGAAGGCCGGCTGGCAGGCGCGCTACAACAGTGACGTGGCCGAGGACAAGCGCAAGACCGATACGCTGACCACGATGAACGTGGTCTACAAGTTCAAGTAAGCAGAACGGGCGCCCAGGGCGCCCGTTCTTCTTCCGGTAGTGCCGGCCGCTGGCCGGCAACTGCATTCAACTGGGGCACGCGGTTGCCGGCCAGCGGCCGGCACTACCGGCGGTAGCTCAGACGTTCAGCAGTTCGCCGGCACCGGCTTCCAGCAGCATCTTCGCCACGCGCTGGCCCAGCGCCTCCGGATCCCGAGCCGGGCCCACCGCCTCGGCGCGCACCGCACGACCATCGCTGGCACTGCCGACCAGGCCCTGCAGGTGCAGGTCGCCACCCTGCCACTGCGCGATGGCCGCCACCGGCACGTGGCAGCTGCCATGCAGCGCGCGGTTCATCGCCCGCTCGGCTTCCACGCAGGCGCGCGTAGCGGCGTCATCAAGCGTGGCGAACAGCGCCATCAGGCGCGTATTGCCACCGTCGCACTCCACCGCCACCGCGCCCTGCGCCGGTGCCGGCAGCCACTGCGGCGGCTGCAGGCGCGCGACGATGCGCCCGCCCAGGCCCAGGCGCTCCAGGCCGGCCACGGCCAGCACGATGGCGTCGTAGCCACCATTGTCGAGCTTGGCCAGGCGGGTGTTGACGTTGCCGCGCAGGTCCAGCAATTCCAGATCCGGGCGCAGCGCGCGCAGCTGGGCCTGGCGGCGCAGCGATGAGGTGCCGACCCGCGCACCGATCGGCAGCGCGTCCAGCGAGGCGTACAGGTTGGAGACGAAACCATCGGCTGGATCGTGGCGGGTCAGCATCGCCGGCAGCGCGAAGGGTTCGTCCAGTTCCATCGGCACATCCTTCAGCGAGTGCACGGCGCAGTCGGCCTCACCGCGCAGCATGGCCAGCTCCAGCTCCTTCAGGAACAGGCCCTTGCCACCGATGGCGGCCAGCGAGCGGTCGAGCACCTCGTCACCGCGGGTGCTCATCGGCACCAGTTCCACATGCAGCCCGGGATGGGCCTGGCGCAGGCGGTTGGCGACGTGTTCGCTTTGCCAGAGGGCGAGCGGGCTCTTGCGGGTGGCGATGCGGACGGTTTCCATCCGGTCATTATCGCGCCTTCGGCGCGGATACGGCCAACGGCGGAGCCCCTCGTGGCTGGTGCATCGGCTGGATCTATCGCGCTTGGCCGGGCGGGGTGGGTTCGCGGGGGACGCCGTGAATCCGTCCGTGGAGGCTTGGCCGCGGCATCCATGCCGCGGACACCCCCGCGAACCCACCCCGCCCGGCCTCTGACAGTTTCCGTGTGCGTCAGCCACGGAAGATCAAAAGAAAAGAAAAAAGAGCAGAAGCAAAAGCAACTGCCGAAGGCTTCCGGGGTCAGATCCCTTTTCCGCAGGAAAAGGGATCTGACCCCTCTTCCCCCACCCGATAACAACAATGCCTTTGCCGTCCGACGCGGGAAAAACGAGAGGGTTGGGCCGGGGTGGGGTGGCGGGACCGTTGGCGCCATGGATGGCGCCATCGAGCCCCCAGGGATGGGTCTACGGCGTGTCCCGCCACCCCACCCCGGCCCGACCCAGCACGTAAGAACAACGAGCCGGCCAACCTGCTGTTGATCTTGATGTTGATGTTGATCTGTAAGCAGTCGCGGCCGCAGGCCGCGCGGGACCACTCACAGATGCCGCAGTTCCTGCTTCAGCGTCGCCACACAGCGGCGGCTGACTTCCAGCGGCTGCCTGCCATGCCGCAGCACCGCCTGCACCTGCCCGCCGGAGCCGCGGCGCAGCTCCACCAGCTCGTGCCGCGCCACCAGGCAGTTGCGATGGATACGGATGAAACGGCTGGCGAACTCTTCCTCCAGCGACTTCAGCGATTCCTCGATCAGGTCCTCGCCGCGCGCGTGGTGCACCACCACGTACTTCTCTTCGGCCTGCAGGTAGTGGATGTCGTCCAGCGGAATCAGCCGCAGGCTGCCGCGCAGGCGTGCGCACAGTACGCTGCGTGCCTGCTGCCCGCTGTGCGCCTGCGGCTGGCCATCGCGACCGGCCAGGAACGTGCGTGCCCGTGCAATCGCCGCTGCCAGGCGTTCGGCGCGCACCGGCTTCATCAGGTAATCGATGGCTGCCGCTTCGAAGGCCGACAGCGCATGCGCATCGTAGGCAGTGCAGAACACCACCGCCGGCCGCGGTTCGAAGCTGGCCAGGTGGCGGGCTGCTTCCAGGCCGTCCAGCCCAGGCATTGCGATGTCCAGCAGGACCAGGTCCGGCTGCAGCTCCGCGCACGCGTGCAGGGCCTGCTCGCCGTTGCCGGCCTCGGCCACCACGTCCACGCCGTCCTGTGCGGCCAACAGGCTGCGCAGGCGCTCACGCGCCAGTGGTTCGTCATCGGCGATGACTACCCTCACGATCGTCCCCTCACTGGATCGGCACTGTCACCTGGCAGGCATAGTAGCCCTCGCTCCAGCCAGCCGTCATCCGCGCGGCACTGCCAAAGCGCCAGGCCAGCCGATGGCCGATGCTGTGCTGGGCATGGCCAGCCCCCCGCGCCAGGGCCAGCCCGGGCGCCTGCGGATCAGGCGCGGGATTGCGCACGCGGATCTGCAGATCGTTGCCCTCGCGCAGCAGCTGCAGCTCGATGGTGCCGCCCTCGGGCAGGCGTGAAATGCCATGCAGCACGGCGTTTTCCACCAGCGGCTGCAGTACCAGCCTTGGCAATGGCAGGTCCCACGGCAGCGGCTCGTCACGCTGCCAGCGCACCTGCAGGCGTTCGCCCAGGCGCAGCGATTCGATCGACAGGTAGCGCTCGGCCAGTTCGCATTCGTCGCGCAGGGTGGAATCGCCCTCGCCTGCACCGAGCGCAGCACGGAACAGATCGGACAGGTCGAGCACGGCACGCTCGGCCACCGCCGGGTCCCGATGCAGCAGGCTGGCGATGAGGTTCATGCTGTTGAACAGGAAATGCGGGCGGATGCGCGCCTGCAGCGCATCGGCCTGGGCGCGTGCATTGGCCAGCACCTGCGCGGCCCAGCGGTCGCTGACATAGAAGTAGCGCAGCGCCAGCGCGGTGATCAGCGCGGTGGTGGCGGCGCTGCCGAGGGTGAAGCGCCAGAAGCTGATGCCGTTGGCGAAACTGTCACCCAGCACCGCGTACAGCGCGTGCACGATGCCGGCGCAGACCACCGCGATCAGGGCCGCCAGTGCGATGGCAGCGACCGCCCCCATCACCTGCGGCAGCCTGGACAGCGCCTGCCGCAGCAGGCACAGGCTGGCGGTCACGGCCAGCGCCAGCCACAGCGCGAAGCCGCTGGCCGACAGCAGCTCGCCAACGGTCCAGTGGCGGCTGCCATCCGGCGCAAGCGCCAGCACCACCACCACCAGCTCGGCCAGGCCCAGCATCGCCGCCAGCCGCGGCAGGCGGCACAGTTCCGGCATCCACGGCGATGGGCTGGCCGGGGACATGGCTCAGGCCGCGCCCAGCCGTTCCTGGAGCCAGTCGCCCAGCGCCCGGATTTCCTCGGCACAGACCTGGTGGGCCATCGGGTAGCTGTGCCACGCCACGTCCAGGCCCAGCGTACGCAGCGCCTGTGCGCTGTGTGCGGCGACGGCCTGCGGGATCACCGGGTCGCCACTGCCATGGGCCATGAACACCGGCACCTGCACGGCACCTTCAGCACGACGGGCACTGTCGGCCTCGGGCAGATAGGTGGACAGGGCGATCAGGCCGGCCAGTGGCGCGGTGCGCGCCAGCGCGGCGGTCAGGATGATCGCCCCGCCCTGCGAGAAGCCGGCCAGGAAGATCTTCTCCGCCGCGACGCCACGCTCGATCTCGCGCGCGATCAGCGCGTCCAGCTGCACCACCGATTCCTGCACGCCGGCCATGTCGGCACGCGACCGGAAGTCCATGCCGACGATGTCGTACCAGCCGCGCATGGGCACGCCGTTGTTGATCGTGATCGGCCGCACCGGTGCGTGCGGGAACACGAAGCGCAGCGCCGGCCAGTGCGGCCGCACCAGCTCCGGCACGATCGGCGCGAAATCATGGCCATCGGCGCCGAGGCCGTGCAGCCAGATCACCGACCACTGCGGCGAGGCGCCGGTTTCCTGTTCCACCGTTTGCAGCATGATGCGGCTCCTTCAAGTTCGAGCCGCATTATGCCGCTGGCGTGGGGCAATCAGTACAGCGGCGGTTGCTCGGCCGCTTCGCGCCGCAGCTGCGCGGCGCGGACCAGTACCGGTGGCGGGATGTTCTCTTCGGGAATGTCCAGCAGGCCCAGGCGATGCAGGAAGGCGCCCGGACCACGCGAGGAGGTCAGCGCCACCACCGGAATGGCCAACACCATGCCGATCACCACCGGCGCCATCCACGCCGCCAGCGACGGCGACACGGCCCAGGCCAGCACGCCCATGAAGGCGCCGAACACACCCAGGCCACCGTAGCCGCGGATCAGTGCCAGCCACGAGATGCCGCCGTCGTCACGCTGCTGCGCATCCCAGCCGGAATCGCGGCCGGACAACACTTCGGCCACGCCCCGCGACTGCACGTACATCACCACCGGCGCCATCAGCGCGGCCAGCACGGTTTCCACCAGCATCGACACGATGGCACGGATCGCACCGCCGCAGCCACGGCGGTCGACCGGGTCCAGCAGCATCGCCAGGTAGCCCAGCACCTTGGGCAGCAGCAGTACCGCCATCGTGGCGGCGAACAGGCGCACCACCTGCTCTTCGTCCTGTGCGCGCCAGTACACGCTGGGCGACAGGTGCAGCAGGGCATTGAAGTCGATGCCCTCCTGGAACAGCGGGATGGCGATGCCGATCAGCATCAGCATTGCCCACATCGGTGCGGTGAAATAGTGGCCGATGCCGATCAGCATGTGCGTGCGGCTGATCCAGTGCAGGCCGCGGCTGCCCACGACCTTGCCGTGCTGCAGGTTGCCCTGGCACCAGCGGCGGTCGCGTACCAGCAGATCGGTCAGCGTCGGCGGGCCCTCTTCATAGCTGCCACCGAGGTAGGGCACCATGTGCGCGGCCCAGCCGCCACGACGCATCAACGCTGCTTCGACGAAGTCATGGCTGAGCACGTGGCCGCCGAACGGCTTGCGCCCCGGCAGCGCCGGCAGGCCGGCGTGGTCGGCGAAGGCGCGGGTACGGATGATGGCGTTGTGGCCCCAGTAGTTGCTCTCGGCGCCATGCCACCAGGCCACGCCACGGGCGATCACCGGCCCGTACACGCGGCCACCGAACTGCTGCATGCGTGCGAACAGGGTGCGGCCGCCGATCACCGACGGCAGGGTCTGGATCAGGCCGACGTCGGCGTTGTGCTCCATGCCGGCCACCAGGCGCACGATGCTGTCGCCGGTCATCAGGCTGTCGGCGTCGAGGATCAGCATCTGCGGGTAGGCACCGCCGAAGCGACGGACCCAGTCGGCGATGTTGCCGGCCTTGCGCCCGCTGTTGTCACCACGGCGGCGGTAGAACAGGCGGATCTGCCCGTCCGGCACCCGCTCGCGCAGCTCGCCGAACACCCGCTCCTCGGCAGCGGCGATGTCCTCGCGACGGGTATCGCTGAGCACGAAGAAATCGAATCGGCCGAGCTGGCCGGTGGCCGCCACCGACTCGTAGATCGCCTGCAGGCCCGCCAGCAGGCGGCGCGGGTCTTCGTTGTAGGTCGGCATCAGCAGCGCGGTGCGGCTGTGCACGGTCGGCAGCGGCTTGTCCGGGTCGATGCCGAGGCGATAGCCACGGTCGAACACGGCGGTCAGGAAGCCGGCCAGGGCGCTGGCGAAAGACAGCGCGATCCAGGCAAACAGGCCAACGAACAGCACCAGCAGGCAGGCTTCGAGCACGCTGATGCCATTGGCCGACAGCACCCGCCACATCATCCGCGTGGCCACGGCGGTCATGCCGAGCGTGCCACCGAAGATGTACAGCCGGCGCAGGCCGATCAGGCGCGGCGACGTGCGATGCCGCCGGACCTTCAGTGCACCTTCGCGCAGGGTCTGTTCGGGCATCTGCAACGGAGATTCAGCGGGCAGCAGCGCCCAGCCGGCGTCGAGCCGGGGCGTTTCTGCTTCCGCATGGATGGTCTGCACCCCCATCGCCGCCTACTCCGCGCCGTCGGCACGGCCGGCCATCCCGGCCGGGCTGCATGCACCAAGGTTCCCGGCGCGCTTTCCCGGCGCCCGCACTTGTCCAGACTGTGTCGGCTTCAGGCCGCACAGTCGATGTCTGTCACTACCGGAACCCACACGATCTCCAACGGGGCGGAATCGAAAATGCGGCCCAGTCTAGGGCGCTGGATGTAAGCCGGGTGCGAAGGCCTACGCCGGGATTTATCCCCATTCAGCAAATAGCAGGCGATCACGTCGGGGGATGGCCAGATGTCATTGCATCTCCCCGGGTACTGGATCGTATCAAACGCGAACGGTTATCATTTCATTAACCAGGCAGGTCACCGTCTTCCGCACGGCCGCGACCCACCCAGCTGCGCCGGTCCACACCGCGCGCACCGACGACCCACGGAAGGGTGGCTGCCTGCTGTCTGCCTGCGCCTGCTGCTTCCACCGGGTCACCCCACCTCCCATGGAAGCCGCCATGTCCCCATCGTCCCGTTCCCGTTCCGCGCGCCTGCCGCGCACCCGCCTGGCCCCTGCCCTGGCCTCCGCCTGCCTGCTGGCCCTGCCCGGCCTGGCCGCTGCAGAGGCCGGCGCCGATGCCTCCACCAAGGATCTGGATACCGTGGTGGTCACCGCCTCGGGCAGCCAGCAATGGATCAAGGATGCCCCGGCCAGCATCAGCGTGATCAGCCGTGAGGACATCGAGCGCCAGCCGGTTCCCGACCTGGCCACCCTGCTCAGCCGCGTGCCGGGCGTGACCGGCGGCCTCAGCGCCGTCGGCGAACAGTCCAAGATCAAGCTGCGCGGCATGCCGTCCAACTACACGCTGGTGCTGGTGGACGGCAAGCGCATGGGCAGCTCGGCCGCGACCAACTACCGCCCCGACCTCGGCCGCCAGGACCTGAACTGGATCTCGCCCGACCAGATCGAACGCATCGAAGTGGTGCGTGGGCCGATGTCCTCGCTGTACGGCTCCGACGCCATGGGCGGGGTGATCAACATCATCACCCGGCGCATCGGCGACGAATGGAACGGCAGCGCCACCCACAGCTACACCCGTCCCGGTGATGGCAAGCGCGGTGATACCCAGCAGATCGGCGCGACCTTCTCCGGCCCGCTGGGCGAACGCTTCGGCCTGCGCATCGGTGCCAACAGCATGCGCCGTGATTCGGACCAGTCCAACCACGGTGTCTACGGCAATGCCTACGCCGGCGAGAAGGACCGCACTGTCGATGCGCTGCTGCAGTGGAAGCTGAGCGACGCACAGGAACTGTCGCTGGAGGCCGGCCATGGCGTGCAGCAGGCCTTCATCGATGCGTCGCTGGAAAAGCAGGACGAAGGCGCCTGGGGAGCCAGTGAGCTCAAGCGCAGCTCGCTGGCGCTCAACCACGATGGCACGTGGAGCTTCGGCACCTCCAGGCTCAGCGCGTACTGGACCGAATACAAGAACGACATCGGCGCCACCGGCCGCTCAGAGGCCACCGACACGATCATCGAGGGCAGCCTGACCACGCCGTTCACCCTGGGCGTTGAACACCAGTTTGCCGTAGGTGGGCAGTGGAAGCGCCAGGAACTGACCAACACCGATACCATCGGCCGCGCACCGATCGACTACGCCGGCAACGCCGTCAGCGGCTCCAGCCTGGAAGTGGATACCTGGGCGCTGTTTGTCGAAGACGAACTGAAGCTGCACCGCACCCTGGCCCTGACCATGGGCGCGCGCCTGGACCACCATGAGAAGTTCGGCGGCCACGTCAGCCCGCGTGCGTACCTGGTCTGGCATCCGGCCGAACAGTGGACCATCCGCGGTGGCGTCTCCAAGGGGTTCCGTGCGCCCAGCCTGACCGAGAACTCGGCCACCGCTGCCACCCAGTCCGGCGGCCGTGGCTGCACCTCGCTGATCCCGCTGGGTTATACCCGCGGCGGGTGCTACATGGCCGGCAACCCGGACCTGGATCCGGAAACCAGCACCAACCGCGAGATCGGCATCAGCTTCGACAATGACCTGATCGATGTTGGCGTGACCTACTTCCACACCGACTTCCGGAACAAGATCGAATACGCACCGCTGGGCCGCTTCAACGGCATCTGGTGGACGCGCATGAGCAACGTGCAGCGCGCGCGCACCAGCGGCATGGAAGGCAACTTCAACGTCCGCTTCGGCGAGCAGTGGCGCTGGCGCACCTCGGCGACCTGGATGAAGGAAGCCAGGAACCTGACCACCGGCCGCAACCTGATCGATACGCCGGAATTCTCCGGCTACTCGTCGCTGGACTGGTCGCCGAATACGGTGTTCTCCGGCAGCCTGTCGGCGCAGTACACCGGCAAGCAGACCGGCACCGCCACGACCTTCCTCAAGGCCTACACCCTGTATGACCTGACCGTGGCATGGAACGTCAACGAGGTGCTGACCCTGCGCGGTGGCGTCAGCAACCTGGCCGACAAGAAGCTGTATGCGGAAGGCTCCACCGACTACTTCGTCGCCGGGCGCAGCTACTTCCTCAGCATGACCGCGCGCTTCTGACCGGCGGCACGCGCCGTGATCGCGCTGGCGACATGCCAGCGCGATCGACGGTATTGCGGGTTACTCGCTTTCCAGCGCGGCCGGTGCCGCGTCCCGCGTGGCGGCCGTGCGCGCACGGTCCATCGCCACCGCCAGTTGCTGGCGTGCGAGCAGTTGTTGTGCCTGCACCACTTCAGGTGTCGGCAGGAGCACCGGTCCCGGTGCGTTTTCCGGTGTAGCAGGTGTGGTCATGCAACCTCCATGGACATCCCGCCGCCGCACGGGTCCAACCGGGGCGGCAGCGGAACTGCGCACCCTATCCTAAAAACAAGGCGGGCGGGTGACGGTGCGGCACCCGGCCGCAGCCTGTGGAACACGGCACGCGTCACATTTTTGACGGCAGCCCTTGGATCCTGAATAGGACTTGCCTTATCATGAAAACGTTTTCTCACAGGGATGTTTCCCCCAAATGAATACCACTGACCTGTCCCAGTTCAGCCCGAAGTGGCAGTTCCGCTTCAACTTCTTCCGCCAGCATGGCGCGCCCAAGAATCCCGGTTTCAAGCAGGCCTGGAAGGCGCTGTCGTTCGGTGACCGCCTGAAGATCAACCTGAACTTCTTCGCGTTGTTCTTCGGTGCGATCTACCTGTTGATCCTGGGCATGTGGCGCAAGGCGCTGGTGGTCATCGGCATCAACATCGCGCTGGCCATCGTCAGCATGTTCCTTCCCGACGTCGTCGGGCGCATGCTGTTCATCGCGATGAATCTGCTGGTCGCCTCCAGCACCAACTACAGCTACTACCTGGAGAAGGTGGAAGGTCGCGCCAGCTGGAACCCGTTTGAAGGAATGTTCTAAGCCATCAGACCGGCGCAGGGATGCGCGGCAAGGACGCAACCGACGCCCGGCCCCCGCCGGGCGTCTTCATTTGCGCGATCAGGCCGCGCGGCGTGCCACGGCCGCCGGCTCGGCCTGCAGGCGGAAGCGCGACACCGCCACCGCCAGCTGCTCGGCCTGCTCCTCCATCGCGCGCGCGGCGGCACTGGCTTCCTCCACCAGCGCGGCGTTCTGCTGGGTGGTTTCGTCCATCTGCACCACAGTCTGGTTGACCTGCTCGATGCCGGCCGATTGTTCGCGCGACGCGGCCGAGATCTCGGCCATGATCTCGTTGACCCGACCGACCTGACCGACGATGTCCTGCATGGTGCGCCCCGCGCCGTGCACCAGCTGCGCACCGGCACCGACCTGGGCCACCGAGGCGTCGATCAGCTCCTTGATCTCCTTCGCAGCACCCGCCGAACGCTGCGCCAACGCGCGCACTTCACTGGCAACCACGGCGAAGCCACGGCCCTGCTCACCGGCGCGCGCCGCTTCCACTGCTGCGTTCAACGCCAGGATGTTGGTCTGGAACGCAATGCCATCGATCACCGAGATGATCTCGGCGATGCGCTGCGAAGACGCCTCGATCTGCTCCATGGTGTGCACCACCTGGCTGACCACCTGGCCGCCTTCGCTGGCCACGCCCGCCGCGGAACCGGCCAGCGCGTTGGCCTGCAGCGCGTGGTCGGCGTTCTGGCGCACGGTGGAGGTCAGTTCTTCCATCGACGCGGCGGTTTCTTCCAGGTTGGCAGCCTGCTGTTCGGTACGGCGCGACAGGTCGCTGTTGCCGGCGGCGATCTCGCCGGCGGCCAGGCGGATGCTGGCTGCCGACTGCTGGATCTGGCCGACGATCTGGGTCAGGTGCTGCACGGTGCTGTTGGCATCGTCGCGCATCACCGCAAATACCCCATGGAAGTCACCCTGCATGCGGGTACTGAGGTCACCGGCGGCGATCGCGCGCAGCAGCGTCGACAGTGCGGCCAGGTTGTGGTCGCTGACTTCCATCATGGTGTTGAGGGTCTCCACCATGCGGCGGAAATCGTGGTCGAAGCGCAGTGCATCACCGCGCACGGCGAAGTCACCGGCGGCGGCCGCAGCGGCAAGCTGCTGGATCTGCTCGTTGATCGCGGCCAGGTTGCGCTTGGTGGTCGCCATCGCAGCGGTGAACACCGCCTTCTCGCCCGGCAGCGCCTCCATGTCCACGCTGAGGTCGCCGACGGCATAGCGCTGCATCACTTCAACCAGGCGCTGGGTGACCGCGTTGCTGGAGGCCACCAGCTGGTTGCTGTCGGCCACCATGCGGCCGTACTCGCCCGGGAACGCCGCGGCATCCATGCGGTAGCTGAGTTCACCGGCATCGTGGCGGCGCGCCATTTCGGCCTGCGCAGCCATCACCGCCTGCAGCTGGCCGCGCATGCCCTGCATCGCGTCCAGCAGGCGCCCCACTTCGTCGTTGCTGCGCGCCGGCAGGGTGCTGTCCAGCTTGCCGGCGGCGACGTCACCGGCCACGCGCACCGCTTCGGCTAGCGGGCGGATCGCCAGGCGGCGCAGCAGTATGTAGACACCGGCGCTGAGGGTCAGCGCGGCGATCACGCCGACCAGCAGGGTCAGCCACAGCAGCTGGCGCGCTTCGGCCACGATCACCGCATGCGGCATCACCACGCCCAGCGCGAAGCGCTGCGGGGCATCGCCCACGCGCAGCGGCACATACACGCGCACGTTGCCGGCCGCATCGGGGCTGAAGGCCTCGAAGGGGCGGTCGGCGGCGATCTCGGCCAGCATGCTGCGGGTCAGTGCGTCGTTGCGAGGCTTGCCGATTTCGGCGGCATTGGCCGAGGCCAGCACCACGCCCTTCGGCGACAGCAGTTCGACGCGGCCGGCCCCCATCGGCTGCAGCGTGGCCAGGTGCTTCTGCAACGCTGCCAGCGAGAAGTCGACGGTGAAGACACCGAGGAACCTGTCGTTCTCGATGATCGGCGTGCTCAGCGTACTCATCAGCACCTGCTGCCCGGCGATGTCATACGCATACGGTTCGCTCACTTTCGGCAGCTTGTCGCGGCTGGGCACCATGTACCAGTCACCGGAACCGCTGGCGGTCTCGGTGTAATCGGTCATCACCGACTGCTGCGGCTTGCCCTCCTGCCAGGCCCAGTAGCTCATGTAGCGGCCGGTGGCATCGTGCGCCTCGGTGTTGACGAACTCGGCATCCTTGCCGTCGAAGGCATCGGCCTCCCACATGGTGCTCTTGCCCAGCCATTCGGGATGGGCGCGCAGCTGCTCGCCCAGCACCGCCGCCAGGCTGGCGCGGTCGGGCACGTCACCACGGGCGCGCTGGGCCAGCACGCTTTCAACCATGGCATCGTTGCTGGCAAAGGCGGTGCCCAGATCGGCCGCCACCTGGCGCGCCTCAGCGGTCGCCTCGCTGGTCATGGTCTGGCGTGAGGCGCTGATCAGGCTGGCGCTGGCCTGGCGATAGATCAGGAACGCGGTCAGGCCGAAGCACAGCAGCGCGATCGCGGCGGTGCCCAGCATCAGCTTGTGGGCGATGCTGCCCGGGCGGCGGGCAGCGGCGGAACGGGAAGAAGGCATGGGAGGGTCCGCAAGGCAGTTCAGGACGACCGGCACCACGAAGGCACCGCGCAGGCGCGCGATCCGTCGCGCAGGCCACCGGCCGCCGGGCGGGCCCGGCGCTGGAAGCGCACCGGGTTAGCGGCCGCCCGCCAACGAGGTTGAGGCGACCGGCCTGCACATTCCTGAATCTGCTCAGGGTCGGGTCAGCCACCCGCCCGCCGCGATGGCCTCACTCGGCCACGCGGTCCTTGATCCACTGCGCGCGCGGCAGTACCTCGATGCTGCCGACGGCATACTGCTGCAGCACGTCGTCCGGCCCGAAGCACGGTTGCCAGCCCAGCTCACTGCGCAGGCGGGCACTGTCGTAGACACGGTCGATGCTCAATGGCAGCGGCCAGCCACGGCGTTCGAACTCGGCCAGCAGCTGCGGCGCGCGACGGGCCAGCACGCTGCGCGGGTGGGTGGCCAGTTCCAGGCAGTCCTCGCGCCGGAACGGCGTCGGCGCACAAGCAAGGTAGCGGGCGAATCGGGCGCCTTCGTCGAGCAGCAGTGCAGCATGTGCGCTGGCCACATCGCGGGCGTCGATGCCGCGATGCAGGCGGAACATCGCCATGCGCTCGGGCGGTTCCGGGAAGCACCGGCCCATGCGCAGCACGCGAACGCTGAAGCCCGGCGTGGCGGCAGCTTCAGCCAGGGTCTCGGCCTGCAACTTGGTGCGGTGGTAGATCGTGCGCGGCAGCGGCTCGGTGTCTTCATCGATCCAACGGCAGCCACCGGCTACCACGGCATGGCCGTACAGGGCGGTGGTGCTGGTCAGCACGAAACGCCGTGCGCCGGCTTCGCGTGCGGCCTGCAGCAGGTGCGCGGTTGCCTCCACGTTGATCTGCTGGAATACCGCGTCCGGCACCAGGCCGACATGCGGAGCATGCAGGGCCGCGGTATGGATGACCGCGTCCACGCCCTGCACCGCACGCGTGACCGCCTGGCGATCGGTGACATCGGCAATGATGCGCGTGGTGGCGAACGGGCTGCGGTCCAGCCCCACCACTTCGTGGGCGGCCGCCAACGCACCGAAGATCGCGCGCCCGATGCGCCCGGAACTGCCGGTCAACAGAATCTTCATTGAGTCCATTCACTCGAAGCGCCCGGGAACTACCGGGATGCTTCGATTCTAGGCATGCATTCGCGCATCTGCGATAGGACAGCCATGCAATCGTGCGTTCATCTTGACGACTTCGCAGGCGCCAGCAGTTGCCGCGCGATGAACAGCGGATCGTCGCCGCCGGCCACATCAGGCCTCACGCCGGTGCCTTCCCAATTGCCGCCGGTGCGCAGATTGATCGGTTGCCGGTCGGGAATGCTGATCTGATAGCCATCGGGCAGCAACACAGGATCACCAAACATATGCGCGGCACCGCCACTGCGCGTGCCGACAATGCGCGCGCGGCCCAGGGCCTGCAGCGAATAGGCGACGAACTCGGCCGCCGAACCGGTACGCCGGTCGATCAGCACCACCAGCGGCTTCAGGTACACAGGCAGGCTGGCAGGCGGCAGCGGTACCGGCGTGCGACGGCCACGCTGGTCCAGCTGCTGCACCGCGCCGATCTTCGCGTGCAGCAGCGTGCGCACCAGCAGGTCGGCACTTGCATCGTCGCCTCCCCCGTTCTGGCGCAGATCCAGCACCAGGCCATCGGTGTCGGCCAGCAGCGTGAAGGCCGCAGCGAACTTCGGCCGCGCCAGATCCAGCGGGTAAAAAGTACTCAACCGCAGGTAGCCAATGTTGCCTTCCAGCACCCGCACCTCGCGCACACCGGCACCATTGCTGCGGGCATCGGCACGCCAGGCCATCAACCAGTCGTCCTGGCCGGCAGCTGCGTCCACGCGCTCAACGTGGAAGTGGCCATCGAACATGTCCAGGTCCTGGTTCAGGCGTGCGCTGAACGCAGCAGGATCCGAACAGCTGTCCGCATACCGCTGCTGCGCCGACCAGCTGCGCAGGGCATCGGCGATGCGGGCGGCCTCCGCCTCGTCCAGGTACTGCGCCTGCACGGCGCTGGCGGCCGCCTGCAGCACCGCATCCTGCGCCGGGCAGGCCGTCGCCAGCAGCGCGCCGAGCATCCAGGAGACCGCCATCATCCACCCCGCATTGAGGATATATAAGCGCTTATATATCATCCCGCTCATGGATCTCCAACACGCCACACTGGGTACCCTGCTGCGCGCACTGCTGGACCAGCTGGACCCGGCCGTCGAGCAGGCCTACCGGCACCTCCACCTGGACTACCGGCCGCGCTACACGCCGGTGCTGCGCACGCTGATGGCGCAGGGCCCCTGCCGGATCAAGGACCTCGCGCTGGCCTGCGGGCTCAGCCATTCGGCGCTCAGCCAGACCGTGGCGGCGATGGTGCGCGATGGTTGGCTGCACACTGCCAATGGTGACGACGGGCGCGAACGCATCCTGCAGTTGAGCCCGCGCGCGCAGCGCGCGATGCCTGTGCTGCAGGCGCAATGGCAGGCCACCGCAGTGGCGGCACGCAGCCTCGATGCCGATCTGGGGCAGTCGTTGGAGCAGGTGCTGCGCAATGCACTGGTGGCGCTCGAACAACGGCCCTTCGCACAGCGCCTGCAGGACGCCCGCCGGCGCTGAGGCGTTACTGCTCTGCAGCCATCTCGATCTCGCTGAGGAAGGTCCAGCTGCCGTTGGCCACGCGCAGCTCCAGCGTGCGGCATTGCGCAGCCAGGGGGGCTGCATTGCCGAGCACGTACTCCTCTTCGGTCGAGCCCATCACGCCGGACTGGGTGAAGGGTGCCGACAGCGTGCCGATGGTTACGGCGGCAGTTCCGGGCTCGGCGCACATCACCTCCACCGAAGTCGGCGTGACGATGCCCCAGGCCGGGCGGGTCATCGTATGCAGGCCGATCCAGTCCACCCGTCGGCGCTGGCCCAGGTCGATGGTGATGCTGACGTTGCCGTGCACGCCTACCCAGCCCGCGTCCATCGGATTGCGCGGGTCGCCTACCCGGCGGTCGAACAGCTCATGGCCGCTGCCGTCGGGATAGCTGGTCGCCGGCGCCACGCTGTAGTGATAGGTGGTCTGCACCGGATCGACGAGGTACGAGGCACCCAACCCGTACAACCCGCGATAGGTGTTCATCATCCGCGGCGCCTCGCCGTAGCCCTGGCCGGGGCCGACCACTTCGGACATGTGGTACTGGTTGAGCCAGGCAACGCGCTTGCCAGCCGAACGCGCGCTCCACAACTGCTGGTTGATGCGCTGCACCGACGCCGACCGGTATGCACCGGACAGGCCGTTACCGGTATCAAGGAACAGCGGGCTGCCATGGTTGAACAGCTCGATGTCGGCCCACACAGCGCTGGCGCCCAGCTGCGCCGACAACGCCTGGTAGTACTGCTCGGTGGAATAGCCCGGTCGATCCCACTGGAACAGTTTCGCGTGCGACGCCGCGCCGATGCCGTCCTGCCAGATCTGCACGTCGACCCCCGTGGCAGAGCGGAACCGTAGCGCAGCACTGGCCACGCTGGCCGGGTCGACGCTGGAGGATGCCAGATAGGGCGCCACCATCACCGGCCTGGACGGCGTCGCCGCTTTCAGTGTGGAAACGATTGAACGATAGAACGACGCACGCTCGTCCGGTACCTGCGCGGGCTCATCGGTGATGTACCAGCCGGCGAATGCCGGATGCATCGCGTACTGCTGGGCCAGCTGCGCCATCGACTGCGCTGCGTCCTGCGCCACCGCTGCAGCGTTCGAGCCCTGCCAGAACGCCGCACACTGGCCCGAACTGTAGGTGGTGCCGACCACGACCTTCATCCCACGCGCTGCGGCCGCGTCCAGCACCGTGCCCAGCTTGGCCGGGAAGCCGGCGATCCATTCGAAATCCTGCGCGCTGCTGGCGCAGCCCACGCCGGCACGCGTGGCGCGGGTCTGGCCGATGATGAGCGTGTCGTTGCCCAGGTCCCGCAGTTCGTCGAGGAACAGCGGCAGCTGCGCCGCTGGCAGCTGCTCATCGGTGGACGAGTAACCGAAGTGAACGAAACTGCCGCTCAGCAGCGCAGTGTCTGCATGGGCCGGTGCAGCGCTGGCCAGCAGTACAAGCCATCCGAATCTGTCCATGGCGTCCTTTCCTGTCTGGGCGGTCATCCGCCATGCCGGTCCATCCTAGCCAAGCGGCGCTCATCGCGCAGCGGCGTAGTTGCGTCGTGAAAGCCAGTGCGGCGTGGCGTGAGGGCAGCACCGCCGGTGCGGACACTGCCTTAGCCGGGCACACGCAAGGATGAGCTCCCCTTCCATGCACCGGGAGCCTTCACATGGCTGACCAGCATCACGGCACCTCCCATCGCGGCTTCGCTTCGATGGACCGGGACAAGCAGCGCGCGATTGCCGCAAAGGGTGGACGCGCCGCGCATGCGTCCGGCAATGCACATGAGTTCAGCCCGGCCGAGGCACGCGTGGCAGGCCGCAAGGGCGGCGAGGCGATCAGCCGCAATCGCCAGCACATGGCAGCGATCGGCCGCGAAGGCGGGCACGCGCGCCACGCCAATGCACGGCAACAGCGGCAGCACGCGGCCGAACCCGCGCCGACGAAGGAAGGGCCGCAACGCCAGCAGGGCTGACCGCAGCGTGCTCAGGCGCGCCTGCACTGGCGGTACAGGGCGAGCGCCGCCAACAGGGCCAGCACGCCCGCGACAGCCATCGCCCAGCCGAAACCGCTGGCCATCGCGCCGCGGTACCAGGCCAGTATCTGCGTCCCCGGCAGCAGTGAAGACGGCTGCAGGATCAGCGTGCGCGCCTGTGCGGCCACTGCGGGCTGCCCTGCCGCCTGCGCGGTGGCAGTGAACTGGCATACCGCGCGCAGGCCCATCAGGCTGCCCAGCAGCGCGATGCCAAGGCTCATGCCCGCCTGGCGCAGCGCGTTCATCGTGGCCGACGCAATGCCGGCACGCTCGGCCGGTACGCATGACATCACCGCCATGCCGGTCGCAGGTACCGCCAGTCCCATGCCAGTGCCGAGCAGCATCAGCAGTGCGCTGGCCTGGCCGTGCGCTGTAGTCGGCTCGAACGTGGCAATCGCACACAGCGCCATGCCTGTCATTGCATAGCCCGTCACCAGTGCGGCATGCAGCCCGAACCACGCCGCCAGACGGCCGAACAGCAGCGACACCACCGCCATCAGCACGAATTGCGGTACCAGCTGCGCACCGGCCTGCGCAGCCCCATGTCCCTGCGCCTGCTGGAAGAACAGCGACAGGAAGAACAGGCTCGCATAAGCGGTGAATCCAAGCACGAACGAGGCCAGGTTGAGCATGCCGAAACCCGGCTTCGCCAACAGGTCCAGCGGCAGCAGCGGCCGCGCCACGCGGCGCTCGACCCACGCAAACAGCGCCAGGCCGGATGCTGCGATGCCGAGCGCCAGCAGGGTCGAAGGTGCCAGCAGGCCGTGCTCGCCGATCGCGATCAGGCCGTAACTGAGTGCACCCAGCGCGACGATGCTGAGCAGCTGCCCGGCCGGGTCCAGCGCGGCGTGCTGCGGATGCCGTCGCTCAGGAATGCCCCAGGCCCCCAGCGCGAGTGCAAGCAGGCCCAGCGGCAGGTTGATCAGGAAGATGCTGGGCCAACCTGCGCGCTGCACCAGTTCGCCTCCCAGCAGCGGCCCCAGCACCAGCGCCAGCGCGCTGAACGCCGACCAGCCCCCGATCGCGCGTGCACGCTGGCGCGGATCAGGGAATGCATGGCTGAGGATCGGCATCGCACTCGGGATCAGCAGGGCGCCGGCCACCCCCTGCACCGCCCGCCCCGCCACCAGTGCGGAAAGACTGCCTGCGCAGGCACACAGCAGCGAGCCCACGGTGAAGGTCGCCACGCTGAGCAGCCACATGCGGCGGTGGCCATAGCGGTCACCCAGCGGCCCCGCCGACAGCATCACTGCGGACAGGGCGATGGCATAGGCGTTGATCACCCACTGCAGCCCGGCCATGTCGGTGTGCAGTGCCTGCTGCAGCGTCGGCAGCGCGACGTTGACGATGCTGATGTCCAGCGAGGCGAGGAAGGTGCCCAGGTAGGCCGCCAGCACCAGGGCCGGCCGTCGGAAGCGTTGCATGTGCGGATGCCGGGAGGGAGCGTGCGCGCATCGTAGTTTGCTGACTGACCGTCAGTCAATGACCGGCGGTCAGTCATTGCCGGAGGAAGCTAGAATGGCGACCGTCGCACCCGGACCCCGCCCCATGCAGATTCCCGCAGTCGCCAGGCCCCGCACCAAACCCGCTGAAACCCGCCAGGAAGAGCTGATGGACGCCGCGCAGGCGCTGTTCCTGTCACAGGGCGTGGAAGCGACCACCATCAGTGACATCGTGGCCGCCGCCGACGTGGCCAAGGGCACGTTCTATACCTACTTCGCCTCGCGCACCGAGATCCTGCAGGCGCTGGCGCAGCGCTACACGCTGCAGTTCATGGCCGAGGTCGACCATGCCGTTCAGCAGCAGCCTGCCCACGATGGCGTGGCGCGCCTGTGCGCCTGGATCCGCGCCAACATCGAGACCTATGTGCGCACGCACGCACTGCACGACGTCGTCTACGCCAACCATCACCACCACCAGCGCGGCAATGCCGAGCGCAACGCCATCCAGCAGCAGCTGCTCGACATCCTCGAGGCGGGCACCCGTGCAGGCCTGTGGCAGCTGCCGGCACCGCAGGTCACGGCCTCGCTGATCTATGCCGGCGTACACGGCGCCACCGATGACCTGATCGCTGCGCCCACGCAGGACGCCGACACCTTCATTGCGGCGGTGGTGGCCGATTGCCTGCGCATGGTCGGCGTGTCGCCGGCGCCGAAGCGTGGCGGCACCCGTCGCTGAAGCGCCCGCCGTCGCTCAGGCGTGGGCGAGGATGTTCAACAACCGGCCGAACGGGTCGCGGACGAAGAAGCGCCGCACGCCCCAGGGCTCGTCGGCCGGGCCATAGTCCAGCGCGATGCCAGCCGCGTGCATGCGTTCCAGCACCTCCTGCAGGTTGTCCACTTCGATAGACAGGTCCGGCACCGGTGCGCCGGAACCCCCTTCGCTGGCGAAGCTGACCTGCGCCAGCGCACTGCCCTGCCCGCCATGGGTGACGATCCAGCCATGGTCCATCACCACCGGCATGCCGAGCAGCTCGCCATAGAATGCAGCGGCGCGGGCGGGATCAGACGTGGCGATGTTGGCGACGACACGCATGACGGCCATGTTCCACTCCACCAGGAAGAATGCGCCGAGAGTGCCCGACCCTGCGCACAAACAGAAGAGCCCCGTCATGGACGGGGCCCGTCATCAGCCGATCATGGCTGGGCTTACACCGCGCCGCAGCGCTCCATGACGCATCGATCGTATTCGTACTGGCATTCCATGGCATCACCCCCACCGGCTACACACGCCTGGTAGGCCTTCCAGCAGGGAAAATCGCAGGGCTGGACCGGTCCGGCCACGGCCACCGACCCACTGCAGGCCAACGCGAACACAGCACCGGCGATCACTTTCCTGAAAGTACGCATCGACATCACTCCTTGATAAGCCTGGTGAGCCCAGGCCGGGCAACCTTAGCGCTGCACACGGGACGTTGGGTGAAGGCGGATGCGGCTGGACTCAGTGTTGCAGCATTCCCAGGACACGCAGTTGCCCGGCCAGCTCATCACTGTTGCGCCACGGCAGGATCGGCGAATTGCCGCGCTCGTCCGGCGGGGTGTCCGGCAGCGCGTCGGACCCGCCACCTGCCCCTGCAAGCGGCAGCAGCGGCCGCTTGTGCAGCCAAACCTCCGAGATCGTGCAGGCGCGCCCACCGCTGACGATGCAGGCATCACCGGCAAGGGCCATGATCAGGTTGCGCGCATCCCCCATGCCACAGGGCACCACCACCGTGGCCGGCCAGTCGGCCGGCGGCATGCTGCCTTCCGGGATGACGCTGGGCACCTGGCCACCAGCTGCGCGCTCGAACGCGTCGCTGCCAGGATCGGCACCGCCCAATATCGCCAACGGTGGTTTACGGAATGCGGTACGCATGGGCGGTTCCGAAGCCTCGGAAGGAAGGGTCACGGTGCCCTGCCCGCTGGAGCCGCACCATGCACCGATCACAAAACATTAACACGTTCATAAAATTCCCTTCACATTACTGGGGGATATCGCCATGCCTTGGCGTTAACGGCCTTGTTGTCCGTCAACCAAGGAAGTTGTCCGATGAATCACCCGCTGTACGGCCGTTCGTCCCGCTCCCTGTCGCATCGCCCGCTGGCGCTTGCCGTCGCCAGCTCGCTGCTGCTGGCCACCGCACTGCCAGCCATGGCCAGCGAATCACTCGAGGCCTGGCAGCAGCAGCGCCAGCTGCAGGCCGCGTGGGCGCAGCCCGCTGCCAGCACCGCACCTGCAACCACGGCCACTGCAGCCGCCGCCAGCAGCACCGCCGTTCTTGGCAACCCCGGCGATCCGGCCAGCTGGCGCAGCGATGAATTCAACGCCGATTGGGGCCTGGGCGCGATGGGCGCGGACTACGCCTATGCGCGCGGCCTGACCGGCAAGGGCGTACGCCTGGCGCTGTTCGACTCGGGCTCCGCACTGGCGCATCCGGAGTTTGCAGGACGCAATACCTCCAGCATCACCATCGGTGCCGACTGTGCGACGCCGGGCGTGGTCGCAGGGGCCGGCGCCTGCGGGCAGACCCGCGGCGAACAGCCCGGCTACAACTACTACGGACTGGGCGCCGGCGTTCCGGCCTCACTGGCGGCACGCCTGATCGCCGCCGGCCAGCCCTACGGCTTCAGCTACGCCGACCACGGCACGCATGTGCTTGGCACCATCGGCGCCAACCGCAATGGCACCGGCATGCATGGCGTGGCCTTTGGTGCGGATCTCACTGCCGCCCGCGTGTTCGGTGACACCTACTACGAGTGGCGCCTGGACCCGGACAGGTTCTATCGTCCGCGCGCGGTGTACCGCACCGATCCGGATGATGCCGCCACGCTGGACATGTATGCGCAGATCCAGGCGCAGGGTGTACGCGCCATCAATCACAGCTGGGGCATTTCCACGCGCAACATGACCGCCGCCGCGCTGGACCAGCAGTACGCCAGCATCGGTGCCGACTACGGCGTGTACGGCAGCATCTACGCCAACAACGGCGATGCCCCGGGCTCCACTCTCATCCAGGTGTGGTCGGCTGGCAACGGCAGCGGTGCGGTTGCCGGCATCACCGCCTCGATGCCGCGCTGGAAGCCCGAACTGGAACCGTACTGGCTGGCGGTCGCCAATGTCCGCCGGCCCGACGCCGCCGCAGGTGAAACCGACTACGTGATCGATGGCAGTTCCAGCATCTGCGGGGTTGCCGCCAACTGGTGCATCTCGGCCCCCGGTACCGATATCGTCAGCACCATCGTCTCTGGCGATATCCAGGGCCGCATCGAGAACACCTCCGCCTACGTGCGGCTGATCATCGACAGCGAGAACACCAGCTACGTCTACGGCACCAAGACCGGCACGTCGATGGCCGCCCCCCATATCACCGGCGCCCTCGGCCTGCTGATGGAGCGCTTCCCGTACCTGGACAACGCCCAGGTCCGCGACGTGCTGCTGACCACCGCACGCGATCTCGGCGCGCCAGGCATCGATGCAATCTACGGCTGGGGCATGGTCGACCTGCGCAAGGCCATCGAGGGCTATGGCTCGCTGCGCGTGGACACCAACGTGGTGATGAACCAGAGGGCCGGCGGCCTGAAGGTCTGGGAAGGCGATGCGTGGGACAACTGGACCAACGACATCGGCGGCCCCGGCAAGCTGACCAAATCCGGCATCGGTTGGCTGCGCCTGAGCGGCAACAACAGCTTCAACGGCGCCGTGGTGCAGGACGGCATGCTGGAGTTGAACGGCGCCAACACGCTCACCTCGGCGGTCGAGGTCCAGGGTGGCCGGCTGCTGCTCAACGGCAGCCTGGTCTCCACCGCCCTGACCACCACCGGTGGCGTCAGCACGGTCAGCACCAGCGGCGTGCTGGATAACAGCAACCTGGTAGTCAACGGCGGCGTGGTGTCCTTCAACGGCACGCAGACCGGTGGCACCACCACCGTCGGCGCCAATGGCCTGCTGAAGGGCGTCGGCACGCTCGGCAACACCCGCGTGGACGGCATCATCGCGCCGGGCAACTCGATCGGCACGCTGACCATCAACGGCAACTACGTGCAGGGCGCCACCGGCGTGTATGCGGCGGAGCTGGCACCGGGTAGTCGCAGTGACCAGCTGCACGTGACCGGCACCGCCACCCTCGGCGGCACCCTGGTCGCCCTGCCGGAACCGGGCGTGTATTACCTCGGCGAACAGTTCAACGTCCTGCGTGCCGACGGTGGCATCAGCGGCCAGTTCGCCAAGACCGACTTCAGTGCGTTCTCGCCTTTCCTGCAGTTCAGCCTGGCCTACGGTGCCAATGGCACGCGCATCGACGTTGCCCGTGGCGCTTCGCTGGCCACGGCTGCCAACACGCCCAACCAGCGTGCGGTGGCGGCCGCCGCCGACCTGCTGCCGATCGCCCAGGGCCTGCCCAAGCCGCTGACCCAGCTGTTCCCGCAGCAGGTCGGTGGCGTGCTCGATGGCCTCAGCGGCGAGCTGCATCCGGCCACGGCCATCGCCCTGGTCGAGGGCAGCCGCTACGTGCGCGATGCCGCGTTGTCACGCCGTGCCGGCGCCACCGCGCCCGGCAGCGACGTGGGTGATGCGACGGGTGCATGGGTGCAGGCCATCGGTGGCAACAGCAGGCTGGACGGTGACGTCAACACCGCCCGCACCGAGGCCAACAGCAACGGCCTGCTGGTCGGCATCGACCGCGAGTTCTCCGGCTGGCAGGTCGGCGTGCTGGCCGGTACCGGCCGTACCGACGTCAAGCAGCAGGACCGCCGCGCCAAGTCGAAGATCGACAACACGCACTTCGGTGCCTATGCCAGCCACACCTGGGGCGGCTTCGGCCTGCGCGGTGGCGTGGCGTGGAGCAAGCACGAGGTGAAGAGCACGCGTGAAGTCGCCTTCGCAGGTTTCAGTGACAGCCTGAGCGCGCGTTACGACGCCCGCACCCGCCAGGCCTTCATCGAAGCTGGTTATCGCTTCGGTGGCCCCGAAGCCGGGCTGGAGCCGTACCTGCAGGTGGCGCGCGTGGAAGTGGACCTCAAGCGCATCAGCGAACGCGGTGGAGCAGCGGCGCTGCAGGGCAAGGTGGACGACACCGGAACCACGATCGCCACCGCCGGCGTGCGCTTCGACAAGGGGCTGAAGGCTTCGTTCCAGCAGGACAGCTGGCTGCACCTGCGCGGGGGCGTCGGCTATCGTCGTGCCTCGGGGGATCGCAGCCAGGTCGCCAACCTTGCGTTTGCCAATGGCAGCTCCACGTTCGCGGTCAACGGCGCGCCGATCGCCGACAACGCGGTGGTGGCCGAACTGGGCCTGTCGGCGTGGCTCACCTCGCGCCAGCAGCTGGAGCTGGGCTACAGCGGCCAGTTCGGCAGCGAGAGCCGTGACCATGGTGCGAATGCACGCTGGTCCGTGCGTTTCTGATCTGTGCCTGCAGTGCGATGAAAACAGGAGGGGCGGCCCATCGGCCGCCCCTTCTGCTTGCGGGTGACGCCCTTTCAGCTCAGGCGCACAGCGCCTGCATGGCCTGCGCTGTGACCTCGACGATCTGCCCATCCACGATGTGGACGCTGCGACCCGCGCACGCCGCCAGCTCCTTGTCATGCGTCACCATGATGATGGTCATGCCGCCCTGGTTGAGCTCACGCAGAATCTCCATGACCCCCTGCGACATCTGCGAGTCCAGGTTTCCGGTCGGCTCGTCAGCCAGCAGCAGGGCCGGCGTACCCGCGATGGCGCGGGCGATCGCCGCGCGCTGCTGCTGCCCGCCCGACAGTTCGCCGGGATAGTGCGACATGCGGCTGCCCAGTCCGACCTGGGCCAGTGCCGAGGCCACACGCTGCCTGCATTCGGCTGCCGCCATGCCACGGTAGCGCAGCGGCACCTCCACATTGGCCTGGATGGTCAGATCCGGAATCAGGTTGAACGCCTGAAACACGAAGCCGATCTTCTCGTTGCGCAGCGCGCTGAGCGCCGCGTCGCGCATGCCGCCAACATCCACGCCGCCGATCGCGTAGTGGCCGCCGGAAAAGCCCTCGAGCAGACCGAGGATGTTCAGCAGTGTGGACTTGCCGGAGCCGGAAGGGCCGGTAATCGAGAGGAAATCGCCCTCCTGCACCGACAGGTCGATGGAGCGCAATGCATGGGTCATGACTTCACCCACCTGGAACACTTTGCTGACGCCTTGCATCCTGAGCATGGGAATTCTCGCTTGCAGATGGAAGCAGCGACCGGCCAAGGCCGCTGCGGGACTCACAACGAACGGATGGCCGATACCGGCGCGATGGCCGCGGCACGCAGCGCCGGCAGCAGTACCGCCGCCTGGCCCAGCAGCAGCAGGATCACCGCACTCACCGGCAGGTACAGCAGTGGCAGGCGCGGCAGTTCGTAGAAGCGCATCAGGGTCAGGTTCATCGCGTAGGCCAGCAGAGCCCCGGCCGCGATGCCGATGGAGACAATCAGCAGGTTCTCGATCTGGAAATAGCGCATCACATCGGTGCGCGTGGCCCCCAGCGCGCGGCGGATGCCGATCTGCTTGCGACGTTGCTCCACCCAGTAACTGGCCAGTCCGACAATGCCCAGGGCAGTGGCAGCCAGCAGTGCGATGATGACACCGCCCAGCAGCCCCATCATGACCCGGTCACCTTCGAAATGCCGCTCGCGCAGTTCGGAGATCCGCCGGCTGCCCTCGACATCGAACACCACGTCCGGCGCGACACGGCGGATTGCCTGCTGCGCATCGCGCATTACGCGGTTCATGTCGCCGGCCTCGGCGCGCACCAGATAGCGGCCGGTCAGGCGCGGCCCCTGCGATGCGGGCACGATCACCGACCAGTCCGAGCCCTTGGCTTCACCGCGGCCGGGGCGGGATACGGCCATGTGCTCGACCACGCCGATCACCCGCAGCCGGGTGTCCATCGCCCACAGGCTCTTGCCCACGGCGTTTTCGCCGGGCCAGTAGCGTTGGGCCAGCTCCTGGGTGACCAGCGCCGGGGGATTGGCCGGCACCAGTTCATCGGTCGGTGCGAACTCGTCCGCACCGGGCATGCGCCCCCCCACCAGGTGCAACTGCAGCGCGTCCAGGGCCACGGCATCGGCCAGGTAGAAATCCAGAACACCGCCGGGCACCTGCTGGTCCTCGTCCAGGTTGACGCCGGCGCGTATGCCCGGGCTGCCGAACGGCATGGCACTGACCAGCCCGGCCGCCGTCACGCCGCTCAGCCCCCGCAATGCACCAACGACCCGCGCGTTGACATCGTTGGCGCGCTCGGCATCGATGCCGTCGAGCTGGATCACCCCCAGCCGTGACTCGTCCAGGCCACTGACCAGCTGCATTGCAGCGTTCCGCTCGATCATCAGGAAGATCGCGTTGCACAGCACGGCGCAGGCCAATGCGATCTCCATCGCGATGAGGAAGGTCGCCAGGCGGTGCCGGCGCAGGGCCGAAAGTACGATGCCGATCTGCATGGTGGTTCCTCTACAGAAGCTTCAGTTGGGCGATGGGCTGGACCGCACTGGCACGGATCGCGGGAATCAGGCTCGCCAGCAGGCTGGCCAGCACCGACAGCGCCAGGGTGAACAGCAGCATGGTGGTATCAAGCCGCGCCAGGTCCGCATAGGCCACCGGCTGGCTGCGCACCGCGCTCAGGCCGAGCCAGGTCAGCAACAGGCCCAGCGTGCCACCCAGTGCCCCCACCAGCGCGGCCTCGACCACGCACTGCAGGAAGATCGCCGCGCGGCTTGCGCCCAGTGCGCGACGCAAGCCGATCTCGCCGCTGTAGCGCAGGAACTTCGCCAGCAGCAGACCGACCACATTGGCAATGCAGATCCCGAGGAAGGCGAAGGCCAGGATGGCCTGCAGCTTCACGTCGCTGGGTACCACCTGGTTGAAGTCGAGCCACTGCATCAATGAGCGCAGCCGCGTGTTGTCGGCGTGGCTGATCCGGCCCAGGGCCTTCTGCTCAGCGGCATAGTTCTGCAGGAACCGCTGATAGGCGGCCACCTTGGCGGCGCTGTCCAGCTTGACCCACAGGTGTACCCAGACACACGGCGCGGTCTGCAGCCGGCCGCGCTCCTCCGGCGTGGACCAGCAGGTGAACGGCACGAAGTCGCCGTCATTGATCTCCAGGCTGGAGGTCAGCGGCATGAACAGATCATCGGCCGAGGCGAAGAAGCCCGACGTGTTGCCGCCGCTGAAGCGGCCGCCCCGCACCTTGTAGAACAGCGGCGAGGGTCGCCAGGGCGCGAGCACGCCCACGATGCGCATCGCGGTGTCCTTGACCCGCAGTGTCTGCCCCACACTGTCGCCCCCACCGAACATCTGCTCGTTGAGCTCCGACGAGATCACCACCACACGTGCGCGCGCGTCATCCTCCTCGCGCGACCACCAGCGTCCATGCGCCAGCGGCACCGCGAACATCGTCGCGAAGTCGGTGGTGGTGGAGATCGATGAGCGGATGACCGGTGGCGCGCTGCCCTGATCGGGCCGCAGCTTGACCGGATTGGCAACCACCAGTGTCTGCTGGTCCGCGCGCCCGGACGACCACAGGTCGAAGGCCGAGCGATAGTCCAGCACGTCGTACGGCTCGCGGCCCTTCGAGTTCGGATTGGCATCCAGCTGGGGGTAGTAGAGGTCACCGCTGCGCCCGGGCAAGGGATCGCCGGACAGCAGGTAGACCACGGTCAAGGTGGTCATGCTGGCCCCAATGCCCACCGCGATGGCCAGCACCATCAGGGCGGTGATGGCCTTGCTCCGCAGTGTATTGTGCAGCGCCACCTGCGCGCAGTAGACCAGTCTGCGCATGCCCGCACCCTTTTCTGCACCCTGTATCGACTTCATGTCATGCCTCTCCCCGGACGTGCACGGGCGTGACCCGTGCCGGTTGCCACATGGACCTGCCAAGTTCGTGTACGTGATCGAATCGGGCGCGGTAGGCCTCGGCGCCGTGCATGATCATCACCAGCATGCGGCCATGGCTGCGTGCGAAGATCGCGTCCATCGCAATCTCGCGGCTGGCCGTATCGAGGTTGGCGACCGGCTCATCAAGAATGTAGAGGTCGGCATCCTCGCCCAGCACCATCGCCAGGGCGATCTTCTGCTGCTGCCCTGCCGACAGGGTTTCCGGCAGGCTGTCGGCGATCCCGTCGCCGTCCATCCCCAGTCGCGCCAGCAGCACCGGATCGGCGCCGAGGTCGCGCACCTTCAGCGGAGGGAACTGCAGAGGAAGCGTGATGGCGCGGATACGCGCCGGTCGCAGCAGCTGGCCGGCGACGGGCTGGAAGTACCCGGCCAGGACGTTGGCCAGGGTCGTCTTGCCGCTGCCATTGTCGCCAATCACCAGTGCACGTTCACCGGGTGAAAGGGCCAGGGTGAAATCCGAAAACACGGGAGTGGCGCCGTACCCGTAGCCGATCGACGTCGCCAGCAGACCACCCTCGATGTGCGTGGCCGACGCCGCGGCTGCCGGCGCGGTCATGAACTCCGCCACCCGCACCACCACCACACCGTGGCTGTGCATCTCGGCAATGTTCTTGAAGATGCCGATGAGCGTCGTGGCTGAGCGCCAGAAGGCGTTCATGAAGGCGATGAACGAACCCAGTGTCATCTGTTGGCGGAACACGAACAGTGCGCCGACGAAGATCGAGCAGACATCCGAGATCACCATCGTCAGGTCGCTCGCACCCTGCAGGGTCCTCACCACCCTGAAGCGCTGGTAGGTCGAATCCAGCACCTCGCGCAGGCTGCGGTCATGGGCCTGCACCGTCCTGGGGCCCAGGCCGAACGTACAGACCATCTTGAAGGCAGACACGGCCCGGGTCAGCAAAGAAACCAGTTCGGCCTCGCGGTCACGCTCCACCACGGTCAGCTCGCGGATGCGTCGGCCGACCAGCACGCTGACCGTGGTGGCGATGGGAATGATGGCCATCAGCACCAGGAACGCACGCCAGGAGATGATCAGCAGGGCTGCGATCAAGGCGACGAATGTCACCGCCTGGGTCAGGGTGGTGCGTGCGACCGACAGCATCGGCACCACGCCATCCTTCACGTCCGAGCGGATCCGCGCCACATAGTAGCCAGCCCCCTTCTGCACCACCTCGTCATAACTGCGGCCATAGTAGGCGGTCAGCAACGAGGTCCCGATCCGCTCCACGATGCGGTTATCCACGCGCTGCTGCCACAGCGCGCAGCTGTAGTTGCCCAGGTTGGTCACCAGGCACAGCAGCAGATATGCACCGGTAAGCAGCAGGAAGCGATTGAAATCCTGCCGGCTGGCGGCCTCGTCGAAGATCGCGCGGATCAGCAGCGGATGCAGCAGCCCGCCCAGTCCGCCGAACATCGCGGTGGTGGCGGCCACCGCAAGGTAGCGCCCGCGGAGGGGGCCGAGCAGGATCGCGAAGCTGGCGAGGATGGCGCGCACACTGTGCCGCTGCGCGGTCTGCTCGCGCTGAAGTGGCTGTCCGGCCGGGTGCGGGCGCGCATTCATGCAACCGCCGCCTGCCCCACCCCGGCTCCGTCCACTTCCCGTACCACCGCGCCATGCACATCGAGTGCATCCAGGAAGAACTCATCCGGCGCCAGCGTGTCGTACCGATGCAGGGCGCGGATCACTCCGGCGATGCCGGTACCGTGGTCGAAGGAAATGCGGAACAGATTCTCGCCCGGCACCGCCGCCATTCCCTCCTCCTCCTCGAACAGATACAGATCGACGATGCCCTGGTACGGTCGCTCCGCCATCTGCAGGTACCTAGGGTCACCGGAGTAGAGATGGGCGTCGACAAACACATCCAGCATGCCCGACAGGCCATACAACAGGCCGCAGAAGCCGGAATACTTGCGATGGAAGTCATCCACCAGCCGATTCACGTCCTGCCACAGGCCGTAACGGATCGCGACCTTGGCGATGCCCGCAGTCCCCTGCTCCAGATAGGGTTCATAGGTGTTGACCTCTTCCGGTGAGCTGGGGAAGGTGGTCACTCCGGTCTCCAGCTCGAAGCCGTAGGAGAGATCGTGTCGCAGTGCCTGCTCGCCAAGCACGCGCCATGCCGGATCACCACTGAGCTGCGACAGCCTCAGCAGGAACAGCGCCACCCCGGCCTGGCCGTAACCCATGCCGATGCGGACGCCACCTTCGTCCTGCCAGTAGGCACCCCGCTCTCCGTGGTGGACGGTGTCTGCAAGCCGCCGCGCCAGCGACAGCGCCCTGTCGAGATGCCCGGGCAGGCCGGTCGCGTGATGCATGGCCAGGTGCGCCATTCCGATACCCGCCATGCCGTGATAGAGCGAGTGATGCGCATGCAACAGGTCACTGCTGTCAGCGCTGTCGAGCAGGCTGCGGGCCAGTTCCACCTCGCCACGCAGCAGCGCCGACCAGGCGATGCCGGCAAGGCCGGTGAGGAACCCCGGCGGTAGCGATGTGCGATCCAGGGCCTGCAGCTCCTGCGCATAGCGCTCCATCACCGCCGGCGACGGCTGATGACCCACCCCATGGAAGGCGTGGATCACACCGGTCGCCCCCAGACCAAGGCTCATCGTGTTGGTGGAGTGCGAGAACGGGTCAAGTGGGAACAGCGTCCGCTCCGGCTGCAGCCGGCTGTGTGCATCCATGAACGCGAGCAGCCGCCGGATACACTGGCGCGGCGCCGGCAACGGGCGCTGCGGCGACGAGAACGGCGCCTGCAGGGTCGCCGGCTGCTGCAGCAGCTGTGCGGCCTCTTCCAGGCCGATACGGTCGTCCACCAGCGCCTGGATGACCTCGGCCACTGGCGTGTGCTGCCAGCCGATATCCTCCATCATCACCGGCAGCACCTTCTGGAACAGGTCGGTACGGATGTAGGCCATGGCCATCAGCGGGAACAGGCAGTAGAACATCACCACTGCGGTCGCGTAACGGTCATCCCTGAAACAGCTGGCGCGCTTGCGACCCTTCATGATCCGGCGGAATCCGGGCGTGTGGATGTCATCCCACTCATCGCTGCCGTCCAGGAACGCGGCCTCCAGATCGATCAGGCGCACACGCATGTTGCTGCGGTCGACCATGATGTTGGACGGCGAAATGTCACCGATCACCACTCCCACCTTGTGTGCGCGGTCGACCGCGCGAAGCAGACCGGTGAAGATGGTCACGCACATCCCGTAGTAGTCACTACCATCGCGTGCACTGGGACGGGCCTTCATCAGCGGCGAGTGCTTGAGCATCAGCTCGCGAAGATCGAATGCATCCAGGCGCTCTTCCACCAGATAGCTGTTCTCCCAATCGGTGAATGCATCCAGGCAGCGCGGCGAGGCGCCCACCGGGCCCAGCAGTTCCAGATTGCGTCGTTCGCGTGCCAGCCGGCTGGTGGCGTCGAGCCCTTCCCCGTGCATTTCCACATGGGGCCGCGCCTCCTTGATGACCACTTCCTCCCCGGTAACCTGATCCAATGCCAGGTAGACCCCGCCCGTGTTGGAGAACCCAAGCGCGGCCTGCACCTGATAGCGGCCCTCCTTCAACGTCATCTCGCCGGGATCATCCTCGCTGGGGAACGGGTCGGTTTCCCAGGCAGGCACCTCGAAATAGGGATTGCGCAGGTCGGGAACATGGCTGCCGTCGGGCGCGACCAGCATCGGCACCTTCTGGCCGATGAAATCAAGCCGGTACACCTGGCGCATGCCGCCATAGCGGTAATACAGGCAGCGGCAGTCCTTGTAGCGTCGATCGGACAGGATGTACGAGCCATCTTCGTCCTTCAGCGCCCCATGCAGCTGCTCGATGAAGCGCGTGAAGACCGCAAGGTCCAGCGGATAGAGCGTGATGAACTTGCCCGAGCCACCGCGTGGCCAACGCTTGGAGCTCATCATGCGCATCGTGTTCATGTCATTGGCGAACTTGAACTTCACGCGCTCGGCCAGGGCCATCCGGGTGACGGTGCGCAGCAACCGCTGGCAGTTCTCCTGCGTGGCTGAAACGTGGATCTTCCAGCCTTGCGGCGGCAGGTTGCCGGCGACCGGGTCGCCATGCGTCGCCAGGTGCGACCAGACTCCGATGCGATGGATCGTCCACGCCATGCCGGCCGCCTCGATCTCCGCTTCAACGATACTGCGGAAATCTTCGCTGGGCCGGTACTGGTTGTAGCTCAATTCGTAGAACCGCTCGTCGCCCCCCACATAGGCGGCCTTGTCCATGTGGCGTGCTTCACGCAGTGATCGTTGACGCGCTGACATCGTCTCTCCCTGGTCGGTTCCACGGCTCGTTTGCCCGGTGCACACATCCGCGAACGCCTCGCACATGCGCGATGGATGCATTGCGGGCGCTCCAGCCTGCAGGCATCGCAAAATGCGGAATGCGGATTCCCTGCCTGCTTCATTCGTAAGCACGGCGTGAAATCCGCCGGCTATCGCTGCAATGCAGCCGCCCGGAATGTCCCTGCAGATCGATGATTGCCACCGTACCTTGCCGCTACATTGCGCAGGCGATTCTCATTCCACAATTGACTTGACTCATTCCAATCGGCAATGCCATTTTCCATCCGCCACGTATAGACCGGGGTTCTTCAGCAACTGCAACAGGGCTTTGAGATTGCGTGGTGCAATCGCGCAGTGAATCATTTCATTGCGTAACGCGTGGGAGGCACGCATGCCTCCCGATCCCATGTACGACTAAGGAGAGTTGATATGAATCGCGTCCTGAATCTGCAGCGCCTGATGATCGAAAACCAGCAGGAAAACCTGGGCAACAGCTGCAGCAGCTCCGACAGCAACTGCTGCAACGGCTAAGCCTCTCCGGCTTGCCTGAGGTGGTGGTGCGCGCCCACCACCTCGACATCTGCCACAGCGTGATGCACCGCCACGTGGCAGGTCTCCATACGACGTAGAGATCGCTTGGCAGGCAGCCGTCCGCTGCCCGCGCTGCGCGTCCTGCATCTGCCAATGCCAGGACAGGCATCCCGGGGGGGGGATGATCAGCCAGCTGCAGCACGTGCTGCAGCCGTGACCATTGCTCGGCCCCGCTGCGACCTCACCACCATGACGGACGCTACGCAGTGCGCCTGCACGCCCGCCGGATCCAGCAATCAGGAAAAGACGCAGCATGCGCATCCTCGTGGCCATGGACGACGCCGAACTTGCACAGGCGCTTCGCAACGTATTGCAGAGCCGCAACATGCTGGTGGACCTCGTGGCAACCTGGTCACTGGCCAAGGCCGCGGTACAGGCCGTGGAGTACCGCGCCCTCATTCTCGACCGCTGGCTGCCCGAAGGCGATTCACTGAAGCTGGTGCAGATCGTGCGCGGCTTGCGTACCTGGCTGCCCATTCTGCTGTTGGGGCGCCACAACCACGCTGCCGACTGCATCGCTTGCCTGGATGCCGGTGCCGATGACTACCTGCCCACGCCGTTCGAGTTCGACGAACTGGCCGCGCGGCTGCGCGCGATTACCCGGCGCCTCGACGCTGATGTCGGCCACATTCTGAGAATCGGCAATTTCACGTTCGATTTTTCCAACCGCATGGCATTGGTAGGCGGTGCGCCCCTGAGCCTGCCGCGCAGCCAGCTGCTGCTGCTGGAAGCGCTTTGCGCCCGCCAGGGCCGGATCGTCCGCCATGAAGTGCTGAGTGCTGCCGTGCACCTGGCCGGCGCCGACGGCGGTACCACCGTGTTGGATCCGCACGTATCACGCCTGCGCCGTGCCCTGCGCTCGGCCAGTGTCAGCATCGAGTCCAAGCGTGGGCTGGGCTACATGCTGAACGACGACGCGGCCTGATCAAAGGCCATCGGCGCGGGCCGCAAATGCAACAGCCGGGGCGGTAAACCGCCCCGGCTGCCAGTCCCGCTGATTGGGCCGACCGCTGCGGTCAGGCGGCCTTCATTGCGTGCTTTCGCGCACGCATGACGTTGTGGCACTCCTGCACTTCCGGAAGCAGCTGGGTCACTTCCTGGCGCACGGCCGGCGGCAGCTCGTTGTCCTGCAGCACATCCTTGAACGCGCCCAGCAGGCGGTCCTCGGATTCTTCAAGTTCAGCCACGTAGCCATAGTTGGTGTCACCGAAAGCGGCTCGAACCTTGCCGTAGAACTGCTGCATCGAACCGACCACGGTGCCATGTTCGGCCGGCTTGCCACCGCTGGCGGCCACTGAGCCGCTCAACGCCGCCACGATGCGGCCCTTGACGCCAGCGATGCGGGTGAACAGTGCCGACAGCTCGGCATCCTTGACCTTGGTGGCCGCTTCTTCATAGAACGACTTGCCATCGCGGGCGATTTCGATCAGGTCGTTGAGGCGATGTTCGATGGTGGACTGGGTGCTCATGGCGTCGCTCCTGTGTGCTCGAAAGTCAGTGGAGAATGGCAGTGCATCTGCATTGCCTTCGACCCCACTGTGTGCAATCGCGTGTGCCAACCAGGTGAGCACGAATTGATGCACGCATCACCATGCGAAACACCTGCTGACTTCGTCATTTCAAGCATCGTCGGCTTTCACGGAATCTGAGCGCGTTGCACGCGTTACCACGGTGCGGTGACGATGATCAGAGTGACCAGCAGCGCGATTGCCAGGATCACCAGCAGCACGTGCCATTGCTTCCAGGTGGGTCTCGGCTTTCCAGGCGTATTCATCGATGGGCTCCTGCGCAGGCGGGGAATGGGGTTGCCAGACTGAAGCGCAACGGCATCGCACAACGTCGACGTGAGGTGCACGTTTCGTGCAGACCTTGCTGGAATATCGGGCCGCATCGGCCTTCCGCACCCGTGCTTGGCGGCATATTCAGCAAGTACCACACCCGACACCGCCAGCAGGCTGCCACCCAGCACCCCATCCGCTGAGTGACTCACCCAGCAGCATCACCGCCAGTGCGGCGGTCACGATCGGCACCAGGTTGAAGAATCCCGAAACGCGCGCCGCGCCCAAGCGCGAAAGACCGGTCATCCAGCTGAGGGGCGCAAGGATCGATGCACACACCGCAGCGAAACCGAAACAGCCCACCGCGGTCAGGTTGTTCACTCCGGCAGCTGCACCGGCAGCAGGATCAGCGACGCCGCCGTGTCCTGCAGGAACAGTGACTCCAGCACCGTCAGCGGAATCTTCCGGCGCTGCATCAGCACGATGCAGGCGGCAAATGCACGGCCGAATCCGTGGCCGAGATCGCGCAGCGGCCTCACATGAGCGTGCGCACGCTGGAGCGCATGGCGCGCAGTGAACTGGGCATGTCACTCGGCGGCCGGCGTGGGCGTGTGAAGTTCGTGCGCGCCACCGAGGCGCTGTGCACACGCAAGCCGATCAGCCGCATCGCCGGGGAGCTGGGCTATTCAGGCGTCAGCGCGTTTGCCGAAATGTTCAAGCGGCACGCGCAGTGCACGCCCGATCAGTATCGGGAGCAGCATCAGGCCGGGTGAAGGCCCGCATCGAGGGCTGTCGATTTCCCGCCCCGTCGCTCGTCGGAACAGGAAAGGCAGGCCCATCGGCCTGCAGGAGCGCTCCAATGCCACCGATCCTCACCGCCTTCGCCACCTCCCCCGACCGCGGCCAGGGCCTGGCCCGTGACATGCGCGTGCGCTGGGCGCTGGAGGAACTGGCCGTGGCCTATGACGTACAACTGCTCAGTTTCGCCGAGCTGAAGCAGCCCGCGCACCTGGCACGGAATCCGTTCGGGCAGATTCCCACGTGGCAGGAGGGCGACCGGACCCTGTTCGAATCCGGCGCCATCGCCCTGCACCTGGCCGAACAGCACCCCGGCCTGCTGCCGCGCGATCCGGACGCCCGCATGCACGCGATCATGTGGGTGTTCGCTGCGCTGAACACGGTGGAGCCCCCCATCGTCGAGCGCTCCATGGCCTGGGTGCTTGAGCGCGAGCAACCCTGGTACGCGCAACGGCTGCCAATGCTCGATGAGCGGGTCCGGACGCGGCTGGCCCAACTATCGACGTGGTTGGCCAGGACAACGTGGGTGGACGGCGAATTCAGCGTGGGCGACCTGATGATGGTCTCGGTGCTGCTGCGCCTGAAGAGCAGCGGCCTGCTCGACGAGTACCCACAGGTCGCCACCTATGTGGCCCGGGCCACGCAGCGGCCCGCCTACCAGCGTGCGTTTGCTGCGCAGCTGGCGGTTTTCCAGGACGCCTAGCGCTGCGCCTCCTCCCAGGTAACAAGGGGCCAGCAGTCACGCAGGCCCCATGCGTTACTTCAATCGACGCGATCTCCAGTTCAGGTAACCCCGCCAGCCAAAGGGAGCACTAAAAAGCGCAACCGCACCGCACGCCAGCAGGCCGTTGAACATCCAAGGGGTCAGCTCCGGGGAACCTGCCGACATGGATGGAAACACGAACCCGCATAGCAGTGCTCCCACAAAGGAAGTACCGAATATGACCGTGGAACCCAGGCCTGGTGAAACTCGCATCGATCTATTCCTCATCAGTTCCGGTTGCAGGTCACCTTGACCTCGGTCAGCCTGATCGTGCTGGTGCAGGTGACAGACTGATTGCCCGCCCCCGTCACCGGGACACCGATGTTGTTGAGCGCATTGACGAAGCTTCCCATATCGGTGGCATTCCCATTCGGGAATTCGAAGCGATGCGTAACGCCGCCTCGCCCCTCGCTCAACTGTGTAACGCTAAGCGGAATGGAGTTACCGAACCTGTCCTTGTAAAGGAGGGCGTTGGGCTCCCAGCGACGGTTGATCATGCTGTAGTTGTAGGAAGCGGTAGACCCGTCAGCATAGCGGATCTTCTGCGGCGCCCAGACATCGATGCCAAGCGAGTACGCGCCGGAAGCCAGGTAGATGTAAGTCTCGAAACGCTGCCCCAGATGCTGGCTGACCGCATCCCTTCTCTGCGGATTCTGGATGTCATCGTACACATTGGTCGGGTAGCCGGGCTCAGACAGGCTGATCACCGATTGAGCGACTATGCGCTTGAACTGAAGATAGTTGATCGCCGGTTGCTCGACCGGGAGCTCGTCGATGATGACGAAGGGTTCGCAATCCATCGCGCCGGGTTCCATTTTGTCGCAACGGATGCCGCCTTCACGATCACGCATGACGCTGAACTTTCGTGCCATGTTGCCCGATGGATTCAGTATGTAGAGGATCCTGTGCGACGGCATACTTCATGAGCATCGCGCGCCACACCGCGATGTCACTACCGCTTTGAAGGATTGAGAGCGCTTGCCATACCCGGCACTTCTCCCGCAGCGACGACACTGTCAGTGCAACCTGCGCCGGCAGGCGGCCTGCACCAGCATCAGCTGCGCCACCAGGACCAGCATCGCGCAGCCCGACAGCAGCCACGGATCGATGTACCACTGTTCGTTGAAACTGAAGTCGCCGGCGGAAATGCGCTTCCAACCGTTGAAGTGCTGCATCGCCGCCACCACGAACGCGAAGGCGCCCGCGCTGTACGACAGCCAGGGCACCACGATGCCGCCCGGGCGCGCGAACAGCGTCAGCAGGCCCAGCACGCCGATGACCGTGCGCTGCACGCGGCAATATGGGCAGACATAGGCCATCCCGCTCCATTCCACCGCCCAGGCCAGCAGGCTGACCAGCACGGCCGCGGCCGCGGCGGTATACAGCATCGTGGGCGTGATCGTCCTGCCTGCATCGTGTGCCATCCCGTGCTCCTTCGTTCAAAGACCCCGGCAGGGTAGCAGCGTGGCAGGTTCAATCCTTCTTGAAGACCGTGCGCTTGCCGATCGGGCTGCCCTTGCGCGCCGTCGGTCGCGCCAACCCGGGAATCAGGAAGTCGGTGACCTTGTGGCCCTTCTGGATCCTGGAAGCGAGCCAACGCGGCATGCGCCCGCGGCCGGACCAGGTCAGCCGCTTGTATTCCGGGTCTCGGTATTTGGCGGCCACTTTGCCGGTTCTGCGCCGTGCCGGTTTCCGGCTGGGTGCGCCCGCTTCGATGGCTTCATCGCCAAAGAGTTCTTCGAGGGTATATCCCGCTTCCGCCGCGGCGGCTTTCAGCATACGCCGCACCGCGCTGGCAGGACGGCGGTTGGAAATCAGCTGCTTCCGCTGTTCAGCGGCAACCACCAAGGCGCCCAGCTCCCGCAGGCTGAGCGATTCAATATCGATCATCATGCTGGAAAGGTCTACTGCCGCGCGGCGCCTGTCAAGGCGGCTTGCCCCCGCGTAGACACGGGCTTCACTGCGGGTGGGCTCCGATCGCCTTCGTCGGCCATCCCCGAGGACATCCCTGTGAGCACCTCATCGCATTCGCTTGCCTACCTGCTTGCGCGCATCCTGCTGATGGCGCTGTTCCTGGTCTCCGGGCTGGGCAAGCTCGGCGATCTCAGCGGCACCCAGGCCTATATGGAAGCCATGGGCGTGCCCGGCATCCTGCTGTGGCCAACGGTCGCCTTCGAGATCGGCAGTGGCCTGTGCATCCTGCTTGGCTTCCAGACCCGGCTGGTGTCGATCGTGCTGGTGGGCTTCAGCCTGGTCACCGCTTTCATCTTCCACCACAGCTTCGCCGACCAGACCCAGCAGATCATGTTCCTGAAGAACCTGGGGCTGGCCGGTGGGTTCCTGCTGCTGGCCTGCACCGGGGCCGGGCGCTACAGCATCGACGGGCGCGGTCGGCGCGGGTAAGCCTCGATTCGGAGTGTGCACCCGCTAGCGGCGAAGTTCGGCCTCTGGCGCCAGCGTGTGGATCACCTTGCCCTGTGCATGCAGGTACTCGATGGCACCGTAACCCTCGGCCGTGAGGGCCCGGCCAGGTTGAAGGCGCGCGTGTACTGCAGGCCATCGATGATCGGCGCCAGCGTCTTGACCTGGGTGATTCGCCAGCGTCGGACGCGAATGCCCGAACGCATTGCGATGCAGCCAGAACGAAGAACGCACAAGCACTGCGCATCATGCGATCTCCTGTCGGGATCGGAATCAACATCCGCACGCCCAGCATGCCTGTGGTCGACGACCCCGCGCGGTGACACCGGCATGCTGGCGATGGATCGACACCATCCCGTCAACCACGGCCCCCCGACGTCGGCCTTCCCCCTGTGCACGCCGCCGGATACGGAAATGATCCCGGCATGCGGACGGGGACATGCCGACAATGCTCTGGAACACCTTGCGGAAGGCGCTCACGTCGTCGTATCCAACTCTCACTCGCGCGGCGTTGGATTACCTGTCCCGCTGCGAGTCCGCACCGTCACTCGAATTCTTAACTCTTCAGAATTCGACCAAGCCACCTTTGTCCCAGATGGCCCACAAAACAGCATGATGGCGCCCTACGGATTCAGGGATTTCGTTCATCTTCATGCGTGACATCGGACAGTTCTACGTAATCAGCGTCGAGGGAGTGACGCGGGCAGACGGCACCCTGCTGCAGGTCACCCGAATCGATTGCTCCTGCATCAAGTGTTCCTGGCAGTTCAGGGCCATTCCCAACCATGGCCTTGTCGATCTCGACGGTGCGGCTGCCCTCAGTTGCCCAACCTGCGGCAATCACCAGTCAGTCAGCCGCGCACGGCTTGAAGAGCTCAATCGACGCAGCGACGAATAGCCTGCACTTCAACCATCCATCAACACAGCACCGACACGACCGATACCCGGTGGGCCCTATCGTTCGTCAACAAGCACCCCCCGGCATTCCCATGAGTCATACCGGCATTTTTCAGATCACCGATCTCACCTACAAGGCTGGGGAGCAGGGCGACCTGGCCCGCGCACTGCAGATCGTCGCCACCTGCACCGCCTGCGGATCGACGAGCGTGTGGGACGAGCATGAGATGGAACACGTTGCCGGTGGAACCGTGCTGTCATGCCGTGGCTGTGGTGTCCGCCAGGCCATCAGCAACGCGCGCCTTTCTGGCTGCGCTTCCGACATCCGCCATCCGCGCCGCTGAGCGGCGCGCAGTTCGTACTGCGTAGCCGCCGGCAGGGGCAGTCGTTCACTCGGCTTTTACAACGCTGCGACGTTTCAAGCGACAACGCGCACTGATGCATCTGCCTGCATCCAAGGGCCGCGCCAGCGCGTATGTAGGATGCCCGCGCCTTGCGGGCATCCTATAGAGGAACGCGCCGTGAAAGCCCTTCAGCGGATAGCCGCCACAGTCAGCTTCGCCGTACTCGTCTCAGCCACTTCAATGAGCTTCGCCGCCAGTACCGTGATGGTCGGCGGAGCGGAGATGTATCCCACCAGGACCATCGTCCAGAACGCCATCAACTCCAAGGACCACACGACCCTGGTCGCTGCGGTCAAGGCAGCGGGCCTGGTCGATACCCTCAATGGCGCCGGCCCCTTCACCGTCTTCGCGCCCACCAATGCAGCCTTCAGCAAGCTGCCCGCAGGTACGGTCGATACGCTGGTGAAACCTGAAAACAAGGCACAACTGACCAAGATCCTGACCTACCACGTGGTGCCAGGCAATTACAGTTCAGCGCAGCTGATGGCCGATGCCAGGAAGCACGGCGGCAAGGCCACGCTGAAGACCGTTGAAGGTGAATCCCTCACCGTCGCACTGCATGACGGCAAGCTGTGGGTCATCGATGCCAAGGGCGGCAAGGCGGGGATCAGCATTGCCGACGTCGGCCAGTCCAATGGCGTGATCCACGTGATCGACACGGTGTTGATGCCGAAGTAGTTGCAAGCAGCAGTACGAGCACATGCGCGGCAGCCGCATTGCGGCTGCCGCTGTCGCCTTCCTTGAACCAGAATCGCGGCTGCAGGGCAGATGACACGCCATCGCATCGCTCCTGAAGCACCCGGCAGCCTTGATATCCCTCATCCACCAGAAGCAGACCCTGGATTCCAGGTGATTACCTGGACGTCGTAGATCTCGCACTCGGTTTGGTCCATGGGCTCCCAATGGTCGCTCGCCAACTCAAAGAAGGCATCCGGCACATCCATGGAAAACGTTGGGCCTTTCTCGCGATTGCGCTGGCGGACGCGATCACGACGAACGTCACGTGGGGCATCCAGGAGATACACGGCCAGATCGTAGCCCGCCTCCCTGACCTGCGCGTAGAAGCTCTCGCGGCTGGCTCTCTCCACCAGACCCAGCTCGAGTACAACGTCGCGACCCGTATCGAGCACTTCGCAGGCTGTGATCCATATCTGCGCCATGCAACGCGCCTTCCTTGCGGCATACCATTCCATCAGGTTGGCGGCGGGACGGTCCGGGCTGTACAGCCGTACGAACCACGCGTCCAGAATGAATCCTGCAGCCGTGTGCAGACTTCGCAGCTCGGCAACAAACGTGGATTTGCCCGCACCGACGGGCCCTTCGACCAGGTGAATCGTTGCCATCGTGGTTGAGCCATCCTTCATTGCATTCAGAGACAGACCGGCCATCAGAGACCAATCGCTGTTTCGGAGGTGATAGCAGAGGTGAGGGGTATGACCATGGACATCCGTGACACTGACGATCAGGCTCACTTGGACCGCTGGCAACCCCGCGCTCCTGCCCCACGTGAATTCTGCCCGCGGCACAAAAATGAGCACCTGGGCGGAACCCAAGTGCCATTCCTGCGGTGGGCCCACCAGCACTCACACTACCCACATTTCGCGGGATTCGTGCATGACGGAGCGTCCATCCCGAGAATCCTACATGTCGCCACTCCCAAGACACGCTGGTAGGGCCGGGCCGCCATCATTCACGATTGCCTGCACTGGTCTCAGTTATGCCCCCGAAAACAGGCCGACAATTTGATGCTGATTGCGATGAAAGAGAGCAATGTCTCCACGATTGATCGTGTCGCAATCCACATGGCAGTAAGGAAGGGAGCCCCTGACATGTCATGCCGATTGCAGCACTGGTCAGGACGGGCCGATACATCCCCCCACCTACATCACTCCCCCGAACCTCACTTCGGTTTTCGTAGCGGCTGGATTCAGGCGGCCAAGTCAACTGGTGATGCAGGGGATCCAAGCGCACCCCCACCATTGTGTCGCCTTTCGCCTGCTTGGCGCTGACCTGCGTACACCGCAACGCCGAGGGTGACTATGTGAGATCAAAGCATTGCCACCATCTTCGATGCACCCCGCTCCACGCTCCACGCCGAAGGGGTTGACGCCATGCAAATACTTCCATAAAGAAATTGCATACAAGGATGGTGGCGGAGAAATTCGATGGGGGCATTTCCTGTTTTCGCGTGCGCTGCGATCAAGGACCAGCGGGGCTGGTCTAGGCCCGACGCCAATGGCGACAGATGCCCGGCTGGGGGGGCATAGCCACCGGAACCGATTGCGGACATCGCCTCATTTCGAGGCTGAGCGACATCGCGACTGTGCATCAATGGCGCGAGGTATGCCGTGGCAGATAACCTCTTTCGCAGAGAGGCTTCACCTGAAGATCAGCATAGTGGCCTCGGCGAGACCCTGCTTGCCGGACCACCTTCTCGCTGGCTATGGCTTTGCCTGATCCTTCTGCTAACGACTGCTATGGGCCTGTTCCTGGTCCTAGGCCAATACACCCGCCGAGAAACGGTGACGGGTCAACTGGTGCCCGCTAGCGGACTGATCAATATCACCGCTCTTAGCCCGGGAACAGTCGCGCGACTACATGTTGAAGATGGCCAATCCATACAGGCAGACGAAGTCCTGATGGAGATCTCAAGCGATCAGGACACGGTTCGACTTGGTGCAACCCGAGCATCAATTGATGAGCAGCTTGCGGAAAAGGAGGGGCGCTACAGGGCCGATCTCGTTTCCCAGGATTCTGTCGCCCGGCATCAGCGAGAGGCGCTGGTTGCTCGCGAATCGCTCATACGACGACAGCTGGACCAAGTCGGCGAACAGGTTGCATTGCAGGCTGAGGAAGTTGAAGGCTCGCAGGCGCTCTTGGAGCGGATCGAGCCTTTGAGAAAGGGTGGATACATTTCGGCATTTGAGATTCAGCGGCAGCAAGCGGTGGTACGTGCCGCACGCTCCCGGAAGGCAGAACTGCAGCGGCAGGGGCTCGAACTCCAGCAACAGCTTGCTGCCGCCCAGGAGTCCTTGGCGAAACTTCCGCTAGAGGACGCAACTCGCCGAAACGAAATCGTGCGAGAGCTTGCCGACGTAGCTCAATCGCAGGCCCAAAACGATCTACAACGCGGCACACTGTTTAGAGCGAGACAAGGAGGTGTCGTCGCAGCTCTACTTGTTAAGACCGGTCAAATGGTGAGTGCCGGTCAGCCCATGATAACGATACTGCCTGGCGACGCGAAGCTGCAGGCGCAGCTCCTTATTCCTAGTCGTGCAATTGGATTCATCGCTCCAGGCAATCGCGTCATCCTCCGCTATGAGGCATTTCCGTACCAGAAATTTGGTCAGCAGTACGGAAGGGTATCCATCGTCTCCCGAAGCGCACTGACGCCAGCGGAACATTCCGCTTTGACTGGCCGACTACCGCCAGCGGATCAAGGACCACTCTATCGAGTAGATGTAGAGCTGGACCGGCAGTACGTTTCCGCATATGGGATCAAGGAGTCGATCCGGCCTGGGATGGCGCTACAAGCAGATGTGCTTATAGAGCGGAGACGCCTTATCGAATGGTTGTTTGAGCCGCTTTTTGGCATCCAGAGACGTGTGTTCGAGGAAAACTCCAATGGCTGATGGCTCCGCATCGGCAGAGCGGAGGCGCCCCGATCGACATTCGCGAGCGGACGTCCGGGCCGAACTCCGTTTTGGGTGGCGTCGCGATACGCCATTGATTCTGCAGGCAGAGACCGCTGAATGTGGACTGGCCTGTCTAGCCATGGTCGCGGGGCATCACGGTCATCATGTGGATATGCTGGGAATGCGGGCGAAATTCGGATCGTCCCAGAAGGGCGTCACGCTGAGGCAGATGATGCATTTGGCGACGGCACTCGGCATGGAGAGGCGCCCGCTGAAGCTCGATCTTGGCAACCTATCAAGATTGAAGCTGCCCTGTATCCTGCATTGGGGCATGAATCATTTCGTCGTGCTGTGCAAGATTGGCCCTCGATCGGCTGTAATTCACGATCCGGCACGAGGTGTCCGAAAGCTCGATCTTCTGGAGGTGTCAAGCCAGTTCACCGGTGTCGCTTTGGAGCTCATACCAGGCGCCGACTTCCGTCCAGCGCACAGATCCCCATCTATTTCACTTCGGCGACTGGCAGGTACCATCCAGGGACTCGTGCCGGCTTGCCTCCAAGTTCTGGGGCTTGCACTGGCGCTAGAGGCATTCATTCTCATTGGACCATTCTATCTCCAGTGGACGATGGATCAGGTCATCGTATCCGCTGATAGAGATCTTCTTTCGCTGCTGGCGATTGGTTTCTCAATTGTTGCGGTCTTCCAGGTTGTCATCACGGCACTACGCGCCTGGCTACTCAGCTGGATCAGTGCAACAACATCTGCGCAATGGATGAGCAACATGGTTGGGCATCTCCTCCGGCTGCCCTTGGCTTGGTTTGAGAAGCGGCAGGTGGGTGACATCGTCTCGCGACTTGGCTCAGTCCAGATCATCCAAAGTACGCTGACAGTCCAGTTCATCGGCTCACTGTTGGACGGGCTGATGTCACTTGTCGTTCTTTTGATAATGACCTTCTACAGCCCTGGATTGGCGGCGCTGGTAGCGGGCCTATTTCTACTTTACACGATGCTTCGATGGGTGTTCTTTGCTCCGTTGTGGAGGGCAAACGAAGATCAGATTGTTCATGCGGCACGCCAGCAGGGCGAAATCCTAGAAAGCATCCGAGGAATTCTTCCGATCAAGCTGGCCAATCAGCAGAATGTGCGACGCGCACGCTATGCCAATGCTTCGGTTCAGGTAATAAACCGCGGAATCCGAATTCAGCAACTGAATATTTCTTTCGGAATTATCAACGGCCTTATCTTTGGCCTGGGCAGAGTCGCACTGATCTGGATAGCTGCTTCTCTGGTCATGGATGAGAAGTTCTCTGTTGGCATGATGGTTGCATTTGTCGCCTTCGCAGACATGTTTATTCATAGATCTACTTCTTTGGCGGATAAGTGGGTGGATTTCAGGATGCTTAGATTGCACGCGGAACGGTTGTCCGATATCGCCCTCAGCGAACAGGAGAGCGCCGACGGAGTCGACTCGTGCCACGTGCCGGACGATTCGAGTGTCGAATTCAAGAATGTCAGTTTCCGCTACTCCGACGGAGAGCCCTGGGTGTTGAGAAACTGTAGTTTTAAAGTGGAATCGGGTCGTTCAATCGCCATCACTGGAGTGTCAGGGAGCGGCAAGACGACACTCGCCAAGATCATGCTCGGCCTACTGAAGCCTAGCGAAGGAGAGGTGATCTTTGGAGGACAGAAAATTGATGATATGGGTCACGGACGATTCAGAGGCCTGGTCGGTGCAGTCATGCAGAAAGATCAGCTGTTCGCCGGAACGATCGGGGACAACATCAGTTTTGGTGATCAGGACTCAACCGATGAGCGCATCAGGGAGGCGGCGACGCTCGCTGCAGTGAGCGACGATATCGAGGCGATGCCAATGGGCTACAGAACTCTGGTAGGCGACATGGGTTCCAGCCTGTCTGGAGGGCAGAAGCAGCGAGTGATCCTCGCTCGAGCGCTATATCGCCGCCCCCGTCTGCTGGTCCTGGATGAGGCAACCAGCCATCTGGACCTCGAGTGTGAGCGGCGCGTCAATGCGGCCGTGAAGATGTCGAGCATGACCCGGGTGGTGATCGCCCATCGGCTGGAGACAATACAAAGTGCAGACGAACGGTTCGAGATAAAGCACCGGGAGTGCTGAGCAATGCTGAGTCTGAGGATTCAAGGAAGTGGCTGTGGACGGGGTGATATGCGCGTAACTGTCGGCAAAGCTTTCATTCGACTGGTGCCCATAGCTCCAAAGCCATGGGCGCTGTTGGCAACCTTGCTCATGTTGGCTCTGCCCACGGCAAACGCATGGGCAGGGAAGCGTGATTGCCTCGCGTCCGGCCTTGAGGTTGACACAGCCATGTCAAAGGCGACCTTGCGAGTGACCTCGCTGGGTACGCCCAAACTCAACCTGCAGGAGTGGCAAGCGTCGAAGAGCGCCCGCCCGGACGAACACGTCTATACCTTGGATATCAGCAGGAGCCGGCTTCCGGAGGGAAGAAAGTATCCGCTGATCATCAGGTTGGCGCCCTCCACTGTCATGATCAACCTACAGCCTCTGATCAATCCTGACGATCCGCAGTTTGAACGCCTATGTGGCGATATCGATCCAGGAGCCTCACAGCACCCAGCAAGCTCTCCAGTGACGGTGTTCGAAGGCTACGCATTCTTCAGCGATGGGCGGCCAGTACCCGTTCCAACGATGCTGGCCGATCAAGGCGTGCCACAGGTGTTCAGGAGCCAGTATAAGAATTGGCTGGACAAGGCCCAGAAGTTCTATGGGCGTGCCCTCGGACCTGAGCAGCACAGCGTGAGCTCTGTAATCTTCTTGCTTGAGCAGGGCGCCAATACCCAGCAGGGCTGCCACTTCAGCGGAAGCTCATTGCCCGGACTGCTGCTGATTGGCCTTCGTGCGGGTTGCCTGGACACCTCAAAGGGCTTTCCAAAAGACTTATCTCACTTCATTGCCCATGAAGCATTTCATCAATGGAATCAAGATGTGCAAATGATGGAGTCACTCCCACAGCAAAGCAGAATGATGCTGCTCGAGGGCGGGGCAGAAATGGCAGCAAGCCTGTTTCTTTCGGAGGAGACTGGGAGCAAGGAGCAAGGGATCACGCGCGACGTGGGCGCAGCTGCAGAGTCATGTATCGACCAGGCAGAGTACAGGAAGCGACCATTGAACGACCTGATCAGTGAGGGCAAGTATCAACTCGCCTACTCCTGCGGGATGGTCTACACGTTCCTCAACCTCGTCCGGACAGATTCTGATCCAGCAGCTGCTCTGGGCACGTTCTGGAAAAGTACCCTGCAGGATAACTCCTCGTCTCGTTTCAATGAACGCACCGACTTCAATGAGGCATTCGGTGCGCGATCGTCGGTGCAGAACGCCATGATCGAACTTCTAGCCCAGAATGGCTACGCGCTTCGCGAAGCGATCAGCGGCTTGAGCAAGGACCAGCAGTTCCGCATTGCCGCCGAACTGATGCGAGAGGTTTCACGCAACGACTGCCAAGGGAACTACGGCCTGTTTACCGGTGGCGGGGTGATTGTGCTTGATCCCGAAGTGAAGACCTGCAGCTCTCTGAGGCCTGGGGGAAAACCCGCGGCAATAGATGGGTTTGATTTTAGAGAGCATGTGTTGGACGCTCGATCTGCATGGATTTCTGCTTGCCGGAATGGAGGAGCAGTGCGCATCGACTACTCCGACAGCTCTGCGAAACGGTCGATCGTGTCGTGCCAATCCCCCCCAAGATCCCTGTACACGCCGTTTCATCTTTCCCGAATCACGCCAAGGGGGCGACCATGATCGACGTACTCAACAGCGACACATCTTCCCCGATTCAGAAGCTACATGAGCTGCAGGTCATCATCAAGATCGCCGAGCGCTGCAACCTCGCTTGCAGCTACTGTTACTACTTCTTCATGGGCGATGATTCCTACAAGGGCCGTGATCCGATCATGAAGCCTGACAAATTCTCAGCCGTCGCTGATTACATCAAGCGTGGCGTCGAGGATCTAGGCATCAGGAATGTAAACATCGTCTTCCACGGCGGGGAGCCCACCCTCATGAGGGCTCGCGATTTCAGGGGACTGGTTTCTGCTCTGCGTGAGACGTTGACCCCCATATGCGGGTTGAGTCTTGGCATACAGACAAATGGATATCACCTTACGGCCGAGTGGGAAGATCTGATTTCAGAGTTCAGTATTTCCGTTGGCATCAGTCTTGATGGTCCGGCTGAGTACAACGATAGATTCCGGGTAACCCATAAGGGGAAGGGATCGCATGAGAAGATCGCGCGCACGGTTGGGCGACTTCACGAGTTGGAGGCCGAGCGAAAGATCAGTGCAATCGGCGTACTAAGTGTGCTTGGACGCGACATCCCGATTGAAGAAACATTTGATCACTTCGTTGAGGAGCTCAAGTTCCGTCATATGGGGTTCCTGTTGCCGGACAGGAGTCATGATGAACCATTCGTCGATGGAGAGACCCCAGACGAGTACGGAGATCTACTGATAGGCCTCTTCAATAAGTGGCTGAGCCACCAGGACATCTCTGTGAGGGAAGTAACGAAGGTAATTCGCTACTTTCAAGAGTATGCGCCTGCACGCGCCGCGGCCACGGACGTATTCGACAAACGAACCCATGTGGTGGTGATCCAGAGCACGGGCGAAGTGAGTTGCGATGACTCGTTGATTCCCGCATTGGAGTGGCGATCCTCGCAGCGTTCGTACTCAATCTTCGGTTCGTCGCTCTATAGCTTCGTCAATGACCCAGGCCTTGTGGTACTTGATCGGGCGCGAGCAAACCTCCCCGATGACTGTTTCAACTGCAGGTGGGTGAGAATATGCGGAGGGGGCGCACTAGAGAATCGCTTTAGCCGCACTCGACAGTTCGATAATCCAAGCGTCTATTGTGCTGGACTGAAGAAGTACTACTCACATGTAGTTGATTTTCTGATCGAGAACGGATATCCGGAGGCAGCGATTCAGGAGCGCCTGAAGGCTGACGAGGTCATGCAGCCCACCTTCGCCATCTAAGCAGTGTGCTGGACCTGAGCGGTGATTGCTTGGCAATCCTGCTCTCTCGCTTCACCGAGGCTCATGCCTGTTGTACCCGTCGATCCCGACCGCGGTCGACAGAAATCAAGGGAAGTGCGGTCAATTGTTGATCTACAATCAGAAGGGAGTTCGCGATGAATGCAAGCGACAAGAAGTCACAGGGTGAAGAATTGGTCGCGCGGCTGCTGACGCCGCAGGAGACCGATGCCGTCGCTGGTGGCGGGTTCGAAACCTATGCGCAGAATACAGGTGGGTATTGCAAATTCGACCAGAAAAGCGGCGGATATGACCAGAAGTGCGAGACGCCTAGCTTTTCCTGAGATATTCAACTTCTAATCTTGCTGCGTGACGGGGTGTCCTATGGCCACCCCGTCTTTACCGGTACTTTCATGCAATATCGATATCTTGGAAGGACGGGCTTGAGCGTGTCTGTACTCAGCCTTGGCACCTGGCTTAGTGTTGGTCAGCGGCTGAGTAATTCGGATGGCGCCAGGTTGCTATCGCAGGCTTACCATAGAGGAATCAATCTGTTTGATACCGCCCAGAATTATGGCTGGGGTGGGGCGCAGACGGAGCTGGGGCGTGCGATAAGAGATGCCGGCTGGCAGCGCGACACCTACTCCATCTGTAGCAAAGCATTCTACGGGGCAAAGCCGGACGACCAGCTCAAGCCGACTCAACGCGGTTTGGGCCGCAAGCACCTGGTGGAGGAGTGTGATGCTGCGCTGACACGGCTGGGCTTGGAGTACCTGGATATCTATCTTTGCCATTCACAAGATGCAAATGTGAGTGTTGGAGAGATCGTATGGACGATGCACTCGTTGATTGTGCAGGGCAAGGTGCTGCATTGGGGGACGTCGAAGTGGCCTGCTGGACTGGTGGCGGAGGCGCATGATTTCGCTCTTTCCAATCATCTGATTGGCCCGTCCGTCGAGCAGCCTGAGTACAACCTGGTCGCTACCAGAGCTGTGGAGGAAGATCTACCAGACCTGATTGATCGATATGGCATGGGGTTGCTCACTTGGTCGCCATTGAAGCAGGGCATACTCGCTGGTCGCTACGACCAGGGCATCCCGCCTGGCTCGAGACTGTCCTTCCGGGACTTCACGACGTTGAGGGATCATGCGGGTGAGGCACAATTCCTGCGATGGGTCGAAGCTGCAAAAGGCATCGAGAGAATTTCCAAGGCTCTGGGAGTATCTCGCGCCCAGTTTCCATTGCGTGGTGCTTGCAAAACAGGCTCGTCAGTAGTGTCCTGCTCGGTTGTTCGGAGGGCACGCAACTAGCCGAATGTCTGAAATCAGTAGACGTCGCGAGCTCCATCACTCCAGAGTTGTGGCTGGAGTTGCACTCGCTGGGTCAGTGCTGATCTCATGCGCCAGCCGAGGGGTCGGGAGAGATCCGTCCGCCGTTGATACCAGAGCGACATCCAGCGTTGGATTCGCGCACGCAGGAGCGCTCTGCAGTGGACGCCCGAAGATGCAGGGCAACCCGCGGCCAACTGTGACAGCAGCGGAGCGTAAACGGTCACCGAGCGGTCACCGGGTCGCGCCGGCTTGACGAAGAAGGCGCTGCGGATGATTCTAAGTGCCTGATTCGATGGTGGGCCCACCAGGATTCGAACCTGGAACCAAGGGATTATGAGTCCCCTGCTCTAACCGTTGAGCTATAGGCCCTGCGCAGCCTCACAGTGTAGTGGAGGCCGCGCTCGATCGGCTACCCGGTAGCATCAAGAGTCTCAGCAACGCGCCCCAATCGCTTCTCCGCCACTTCCGCGAACCACTCCAGTCGCCGCAAGTGGGCGTGGAACAGCGCCACCGTCCTCCTGGCCTCTTCCAGCCCAATCTGGTTGCCGCCGCCGAAGCCAGCAAGCAGTCCGGCACCCGACTGTGTCAGCAATGCCAATGTCGCTCGTCGGGCGAACCCCAGTGGATCCTCGCGTTCATCACGCAGCACATCGTCCCAGTCCAACAACGGGGGGAAGTCGCAACCACGCGTACCCGAGCCACCCCAGCCACACCCACCGTCAATCTCCGTCAGCCCCATACTCACTCTCCTACGATTCGTCGAACCTCTTCCGCCTCCTGTTGAGAGAGGCGACCGGGTGCTTCAACACGGTCGTAGGGCCGCCCGCAGCTTTCCCCTTGCAGGGTCTTGTATGGCTGCGCGCCACCCGGCCAGAAACCCTTGGGCTCACCGGAATGGCGAGAGTTGCGGTTTGACCTTGGATTGCCTGCTGTTGCGGCAGACAGTCCGCCTACGACGGTGTGTTGAGCACCTGAGGAGGACTGTGTGGAAGGAAGGCTAGAGGCTTCAATTGGTGAATGCGACATTGCGTGCGCTTATCACTCACATGCGGCTACTCATTTCATTGAGGCACTTGGGGTTTCGGCTGAATGACCACTTCCCCCGGCAGCGAATCGCAGCGAAGTCCTCAAGAATCCTCAGGCCAGTTACGTCACAAGGTGCGGCAAGCAACCGACACCCGTTGAGAAGACCCGTCGAATACGTCATCGCGAACAGCAGCCGAGCATGGCTCGGCTCTACAGAAAGCACGCCCCAAAAAGAAAAACCCCGCACCAGGCGGGGTTTCTCTCAACGCTTCACCAGCCGCTGGAAATCAATCGATATCCAGGAAGCTGCGCAGCTGCTCCGAGCGGCTCGGGTGACGCAGCTTGCGCAGCGCCTTCGCTTCGATCTGGCGGATGCGCTCGCGGGTCACGTCGAACTGCTTGCCGACTTCTTCCAGCGTGTGGTCGGTGTTCATGTCGATGCCGAAGCGCATGCGCAGCACCTTGGCTTCCCTCGGGGTGAGGCCGGCCAGCACGTCGCGCACGGTTTCAGACAGGTTGATGTTGGTGGTGTTCTCGATCGGGGACTCCACGTTGGTGTCCTCGATGAAGTCGCCCAGATGGGAATCCTCGTCGTCGCCGATCGGGGTTTCCATCGAGATCGGCTCCTTGGCGATCTTCATCACCTTGCGGATCTTGTCTTCCGGCATGTCCATTTCCTTGGCCAGCTCCTCCGGCGTAGCCTCGCGGCCGTACTGCTGGAGCATCTGGCGGGAAATGCGGTTCAACTTGTTGATCGTCTCGATCATGTGCACCGGAATACGGATGGTGCGCGCCTGGTCGGCAATCGAGCGGGTGATCGCCTGGCGGATCCACCAGGTGGCGTAGGTCGAGAACTTGTAACCGCGGCGGTACTCGAACTTGTCCACGGCCTTCATCAGGCCGATGTTGCCTTCCTGGATCAGGTCGAGGAACTGCAGGCCACGGTTGGTGTACTTCTTGGCGATCGAGATCACCAGGCGCAGGTTGGCCTCGACCATTTCCTTCTTGGCCTTGCGCGCCTTGGCTTCACCGTAGGCCATGGCACGGCTGATTTCCTTCAGCTCTTCCAGGTCCAGCTGGGTCAGCTTCTCGATGTCGATCGTCGCCTGCTGTTCGGCGATGATCTGGTCCTTCACTTCGCGCAGGGCCGACGACCACTTCTGCTTGCGCTTCAGTGCGTCTTCCACCCACTCCAGGTTGGTCTGGTTGCCTTCCCAGGAGCGGATGAAGTCCTTGCGCGGCATGCGCGCGGTGACGGTGGCCAGGTTCAGCACGCGTCGCTCATGGGCCTTGATCGACGCCATGGTGTCGCGCAGCTGCTTGGTCAGCACGTCGGTCAGCGGCAGCGGCAGCTTCAGGGTGACGAACACCGCCGACATCTCTTCGCGCAGGCGCGGCAGGTTCTTCTTGTCGCCCTTGGTCGCCGCCTTCTTGAAGGCATTGAAAGCATCGCTCAGCGCCTGCATGCGCGCAGCGACTTCCTCCGGATCCGGACCGGTCGGTGCGGCTTCTTCCTCGCCACCCTCGACGTCATCGTCCTCGTCCTCGTCGCCTTCTGCGTCGGCATCGCTGCTGTCATCGGCAGCGACCGCCGGCGGCGCCGGCTCTTCGTCGGCCAGGTCGTTGAAGCCGACGATCACTTCGGCCAGGCGCTTCTTGCCTTCCTTGTGGGCCTCGTAGTCGGTCAGCAGCGATTCGACCGAAACCGGGAACTGGCCCAGGGCGGCCTGGACCTGCGAAAGGCCTTCCTCGATGCGCTTGGCGATGGCGATTTCGCCTTCGCGGGTCAGCAGCTCGACCGTGCCCATTTCGCGCATGTACATGCGCACCGGGTCGGTGGTACGGCCACCTTCGGTGTCGAGCGCGCTCAGCGCGGCGGCAGCTTCTTCGGCCGCGGTGTCATCGACTTCGCGGTTACCGGTGTTGCCGTCGTTGAGAAGCAGGGTTTCCACATCCGGCGCAACTTCATGGACATCGATGCCCATGCCGTTGATCATGCCGATGATGTCTTCGATCTGTTCCGGGTCGACCATGTCGTCCGGCAGATGGTCATTGACTTCGGCGTAGGTCAGGTAGCCCTGTTCCAGGCCCTTGCTGATCAGTTGCTTGATTTCGGATTGGGCAGGACGTTCGTTGGCCATGTAGTGCTCGCGCCACCGGCTAGGGAGAAATAGGGAACGTAGCATTATACCAGCCCGGGGCCCTGCCTGCCGGGCGGTGGTCCCGGCGGCCTAGGGCCTGAGAAGGAAGGTCACGGGACCGTCGTTGACCAGGCTGACGACCATATGGGCACCAAACCGGCCCGTTTCCACCCCTGGCGCATGATTTTCACGGCAGATGTCGACAAATCGATTGAACCCGCGTTCAGCCTCGTCCGGCGGTGCGGCGCTGGTGAAACTCGGCCGCATGCCCGAACGGGTATCGGCCGCCAGGGTGAACTGGCTGACCAGCAGCAGGTCGCCACCGGTGTCGCGCAGCGACCGGTTCATCTTCCCGGCCTCGTCGGCGAACACCCGGTAACCCAGCAGGCGTTCGGCCATCCGCCGCAGCTGGGCCTCGCTATCCCCCGGTTCCATGCCGACCAGGGCCAGCAAGCCGGGGCCGATCTGCCCCACCACCTCCTCGTCGACATGGACGGCGGCCTGGCTGACACGCTGGATCAGGACGAGCATCGTGGGCTTCCAATGAACGGGGCCGGCCACGATAGCAGCGCCCTTGGCTAAACTGGCGCCGATGAATCCGCAACGCAAAGCCCGGCTGGTCTACCGCGCCACCACCCTGTTCGCCCGCCTGCCCTGGCCGCTGCTGCGGGGGTTCGCACACGCCCTGGCGTGGACGTGGGTTCGTGTCAATGCCCGTGAGAGCCGCGTTACCCGGCGCAACCTCGAACTGGCCTACCCGGAGCTGGACGGTCCTGCACGCGACCGCCTGCACCGCGAACTGCTGCGCTCCACTGCGCTGCAGGCCATCGAGACCCTGCGTTTGTGGAGCCGGCAGCCGGCCGACAACCTGCGGCTGCACCTGAAGCAGCGCCACGGCGAAGCCCTGTACGACGCGGCCCTGGCCAGCGGCAAGGGCGTGATCGTGGCCGCACCGCACTTCGGCAACTGGGAGCTGCTGAACCAGTGGCTGGCCTCGCGCGGGCAGATCGCCATCGTCTACAAGCCGCCGGAAGACGAGGCCAGCGACGCCTTCCTGCAGCTGGTGCGCGGCGGCCAGAACGTGCAGCAGGTACGCGCCGAGGGCCCGGCCGTGCGCCAGCTGTTCAAGGTGCTCAAGGACGGCGGCGCCACCGGCATCCTGCCCGACCAGCAGCCCAAGGCCGGCGATGGCGTGTTCGTGCCGTTCTTCGGCGTGCAGGCGCTGACCATGACCCTGGTCAACCGGCTGGCCGAGCGCACCGGCGCCACCGTGCTGTATGGCTGGTGCGAGCGCATCGGGCCGGACATGGAATTCGCCCTGCACATCGAGCCGACCGACCCGGCCGTGGCCGATCCGGACCCGCAGGTGGCCGCCACCGCGCTCAATGCCGGCATCGAGCGCATCGCCCGCCGCGACCCGTCGCAGTACCAGTGGACCTACAAGCGCTATACGCTGCGGCCACCGGGCAGCGGCGAGGAAGATCCGTATGCGACCGAAGAGCATCCGCACTGACGGCCCCCACGCCCAGGCCCATCCGGCCCCTGCGACCGGCGGCCGCACCACGTTGAATACGACGCCGGCGCCCCCATAGAGACTGCGATGTCCGCCTCCCCCGGTCCCGCCATGCCTGCTGCCTCTTCCCTGTTCGGCGACCCCGCCGCGATCCGCTGCGAACGCGCGGTGGCCGAACTGCGTGCCGGTCGCCCGGTACTGCTCCACGATGGGCAGGGCCAGCGCCTGGCGGTGATTGCACTGGACAGCGCCACTGCCAGCAGCTTCGCTGCCTTCGCCGCTGCCGCACGCGAGCGCCATTACCTGTTCCTGACCGCCACCCGCGCCCGCGTGCTCGGCGTGGAGGCACCGGCAGGCGCGCGCCTGCCGCTGGCAGGGGTTGCCTTCGATGCCCTGCCCTCGCTGGGCTACCTGCGCGAGCCCGGCCCGATGCCGGACGACTGGACGGCCGGCGACGCCTTCGATGCCGGCGCGGTGGAGCTGGCCCGCCTGGGCCTGCTGCTGCCGGCCATGGTGGCCGTGCGCCTGGACGCAGCTGACCGCACCTTCGAGGGTGCTGCTGAAGTGGCGCTTTGCGATCTGGCCGAAGGCGCGGCCCACGCCGCCCACGATTACGAACTGGTCGCCCGTTCGCCGGTACCGCTGCGCGACGTCGGCATGACCACCTTCGCGGTGTTCCGCGGCGGCGTGGCCCAGCGCGACCAGGTCGCGATCATCGTCGGCGAACCGGACCTGTCGGCGGTGGTGCCGGTACGCGTGCACTCCTCGTGCCTGACCGGTGACCTGTTCGGCTCACTCAAGTGCGACTGCGGCGACCAGCTGCGGCGCGGCCTGCGCAAGCTGAAGGAACTGGGCGGCGGCGTGCTGCTTTACCTGGACCAGGAAGGCCGCGGCACCGGCATCGCCGCCAAGATGCGCGCCTACGGCTACCAGCACGACGGCCTGGACACCATCGATGCCGATGCACAGCTGGGCTTCGGTGCCGACGAGCGCCGCTACGGCAGTGCGGTGGCGATGCTGCATGGCCTGGGCATTTCGCGCGTGGCCCTGCTCAGCAACAACCCGACCAAGGCACAGCGTCTGCGCAACGCCGGCATCGAGGTGCTGGACTGCATTCCGGTCACCGGCGAGATCACTGCCGAGAACGAACACTACCTGCGCACCAAGGCCGATCGTGCCGGCCACATGCTGGATGTGGACGCGCTGATCCAGGCTGCCCAGTAGCGCGGTCGACCTGCTACCGTCTGCGCGGTGCGGCCCTGCCGCCACCGCCCGCCCTGCCACCTGACGGAGCCTGCGTGATCGACGTTCCCCTGACCTCCCCGCCTGCCGATGCCTGGCAGTCGCTGCCGCAGCGCGCCGCCCGCCTGGCCGCACTGGAAGGCGCCTTCGGCGGACTGTTCGTGCCGGGCCTGCCGCTGGCCGCGGCCGCGTGGTTCTTCGAGCTGCCCGGCGGCCTGTGGACGGCCGCCCTTGGGCTGCTGATCGGCATCGTCTTCGGCGCGTGGCTTGGCCACCGGCGCTTGACCCGCACCCGCTGGCGGCTGGATACCCAAGGGCTGGGCCTGCGCCGCGACCTGATGTGGCAGCTGGAAACGCGCATCCCCATTTCGCGCGTGCAGCACCTGGACCTGCGCCGCGGCCCGCTGGAACGCCGTGCCGGCCTGGCCACGCTGATCGTGCACACCGCCGGGACCCGCATGAGCGCAGTGACCGTGAGCGGCCTGGACGAGGCCGACGCCGAGCGCCTGCGTGACACCCTGTCCCATCAGCTCGACCAGGACGCCGACGCCCTGTGAGCCTGCCGCCGCCCCTGCCCGCATCGCTGCCTGCCGGTGGCGAGGACCATCGCCTGCACCCGTGGTCGTGGCTGTTCGTGCTGCTGATGCAGCTGCGCCACTACTTCCTGCCGCTGGTGGCGCTGCTGGTGTTCGGCCAGCGCGGTGACCGCGACCCGATGTGGGCGCAGCTGATTCCGCTGTCGGCGATTGCCGCGCTGGTGCTGGTCTCGGTGCTGCAGTACCTCAGCTACCGCTACCGCATCGGCAGCGACGCGATCACCGTGCGCAGCGGACTGCTGGCGCGCAACCGCCGCGAGATCCCGTTCGCCCGCATCCACAACGTGGAAGTGCGGCAGAACCCGCTGCACCGCCTGTTCGGCGTGGCCGAGCTGCGCCTTGAATCGGCCGGCGGCGTGCGTCCGGAAGCCGAAATGCGCGTGCTGAAGCTGGACCAGGCGCTGGCGCTGGAACGACTGGTGCGCCAGCGTGGGCAGGCACCGCAGGCCGCCGACGTCGTGGCCGCCCCCTCGATCACCGACGCCGACACCGAACAGGTGCTGCTGCGCCTGTCGAGCTGGGACGTGGTGCGCATGGGCCTGCTGTCCAACCGCGGCTGGGCATTGGCGATCGCCGCCTTCGGCGTGCTGTTCCAGACCGTGCCGCGGCCGGTGATGGACGCGGCCATCCAGCGTGGCGGCCGGGAAGCCTTCGGCTACGCAAGCCACCTGCATCCCGGCGTGGCCGGCGCCTTCCTGCTGCTGGCCGCAGCCTTGCTGCTGGGCTGGCTGGCGCTGCGTGCGCTGTCGGTGGTGCTGACCCTGCTGCGCTATCACGGCTTCACCCTCAGCGAGCAGGACCGCCGCCTGACCGTCTCGGCCGGCCTGCTCAGCCGCACCCGCAGCAGTGTCGCGCGTCGCCGCATCCAGGCCTGGACGCTGCGCGAAACCACCCTGCATCGCTGGTTCGGCCTGCGCCAGCTGCGCATCGACAGCGCTGCCGGCGGGCCCTCGCGCGACGAGGACCGCGCCCTGCGCGAGCTGGCACCGCTGGCACCGGCAATGCGCTGCGAGCAGCTGGTGCAGCACCTGTTGCCTCAACTGCGGTGGCCGCCAGCGCAATGGCAGTCCATTCCGCAGCGTGGCTGGTGGCGGCTGTGCCTGGGCGCGCTGCTGCTGGTGCCGGCGCTGGCAGCGGCCGCGTACTGGCGCTGGGGATCATGGGGCCTGATCGTGCTGGCCTGGCTGCCGGTGGCGCTGCTGGTGGCACATCGGCAGATGGCGCGCATGGGCTGGTATCTGGATGCCCATTACGTGGCCGTGCGCGGCGGCTGGTGGAAACGCTGGTGGCGCTGGGCCGAGCTGGACAAGGTGCAGGGCCTGCGCCTGCAGCGTTCACCGCTGGACAAGCTGCTCGGCACCAGCAGCCTGCAGCTGGATACGGCCGGTGCGCACGGTGATGTGGCGTTGACCCTGCGCTACCTGCCGCAGGCACAGGCGCAACACGTGATGGAGCAGCTGGCCGCGGCGCTGGCGCGGCGCAAGTTGCGCTGGTAAGCAACACCGGTAGTGCCGGCCGCTGGCCGGCAACCGCAGACATTCCCGAGGTTGCCGGCCAGCGGCCGGCACTACCGCGAGCGGGGTCGGCGAGGCATCAGCGCTGCGACGGCCCCCAATATCCCAGGTCCTTGCGGATCTGCAGGTCGCGCACCCAGCTGCCGAAGGGCTTGCGCCGCAGCACGCCCATTTCACCGGACAGGAAATCCTCGGTGGCGGCGATCACCCGCTCGCTGGACAGGCCATCGCGGTACGGATGGATGGCGTCGGCGTAGCGCACGATCTCCGCCTGCAGCGCGGCGTCGGGATGCAGCGCGCGCTGCAGCATCGCCGGCAGCTGCGCCGGGTCGTCGAAGTCGATCATGTGCGGCTTGGGCACGCGGTTGCGGAAGGTCACCACCGGCTTGTGCTGGACGATGAACTCCGAAACGATCGACGAGGTGTCCGACACCAGCACATCGGCGGCGCGCTGCGCAGCCATCACCTGCTCCGGCTCGATGAAGCGGGCATGGGCACCGGCCAGCGCGCGGTAGCGCTCGAACAGTTCCGGTGGGCACTTCGGGTGCAGGGTCAGCAGCCAGTAGCGCTCACCGCCAGCGATATCGGCGGCGATCTGCGCATGCAGGTGGGGCGCTGCGCTCAGGCGCTCGGTGAAGGTCGAACCGAACAGGATCACCGGGCGCCCGCCCGCCGCTGCGCGCAGCGCGGCGCTCTCGCCACCGTCGTCGCGGAACAGCGGGTCGAGCTTCGGCCAGCCGGTCTCGGCTACGGCGAAGTGGCCCTGCAGGGCGGCGATCTCACGGAACGGCGCGGTGGTGGCCGGCCCCTGCGTGCAGTACAGGTCGAACATGCCGCGCACCCGGAAGTGGCCGCGCGCACTGTCGCGCTTCTCCACGTTGAAGCCATGGAACAGCTGTACCTTGGCGCCGGACAGGAAGGTCGGCACCCAGTTGGCGGCGCTGAACACGGCACGCGGCCGCATCGCCAGGGCCTGTTTCAGTCCGATGTTGGGCACGCCCGGCAGGCTGCTGGCGGCCGCGCCGTCCTCGAACCAGGCCGCCACCTCCTGCCCGGAGGCGTGCAAGGCCTGCGCCAACGGGGCGAGAATAGGCAGCGCATAGCGCTCCGTCGCAAACAACAGGTACCCGGCCATCATGTCCTCCACGACCGCTCCCATCGAACGGCCTCGCATCTCGGCCTGCATTATCGCGTTCAACGAGGCCGGCCGCATCGGCGACTGCCTGGCCTCGCTGGCCTTCTGCGACGAAATCATCGTCGTGGACTCGTACTCCACCGATGCCACCCTGGCCATCGCCGAGGCCGCAGGCGCCCGCGTGCTGCAGCGCGCGTTCGATGGCTTCCGTAGCCAGAAGGCCTACTGCGTCGAGCAGGCAAGCCACGACTGGGTGCTGTGCCTGGACGCCGATGAGCGGATCAGCCCGGAACTGCGCGCAGCCATCGAACGGGCCCGCGACGGTGGCTTCGCCGGCCATGCCGGCTATCGCTTCGCGCGCCTGTCGGAGTACTTCGGCAGGTTCCTGCGCCATGGCAACGCCTACCCGGACCGGGTGATGCGCCTGTTCGACCGCCGCCGCGGCGGCTGGCGCGGCAAGCGCGAGATCCACGAGGCGGCCAGCGTCGACGGCAGCGTCGGCACCTTGCGCGGCGACCTGGTCCATTACCCGTACCGCTCCCTGCAGCAGCAGCTGGCCAAGACCGAGAAGTACGCGCGGATGATGGCCGAGCACGAGTTCGCACGCGGCAAGCGGGCCACGCTGGGCAAGCTGGTACTGGCGCCGGCCTGGCGGTTCTGGCGCGGCTTCGTGTTCCGTGGCGGCTTCCGCGACGGCTGGCACGGCCTGGTCTACGCCTACGTGCGCGCCAACTACGTGCGGCAGAAGACCATCATGCTGTGGATGCTGGGCAACGGCCAGCCCGTGGCCGACCCGCCGAACCCCTGATCGCCGGGGCCCGCCCGGCGCGCCGACGCATCACGAGCCGCCGGTGATCGCCCGGTGGCGCGCGCCTTCGACGATCGACAGGCCGGTCAGCAGCCCGACCAGGGTCACGTAGAAACTGGCCGTCATCTGGTGCGCGAACATCGACTGGGTCAGCCCGCACAACGCGTAGGTGATCACCAGCATGACGCCGGCAGCGGCCGGCCCGCGGAAGGTCGCCCGTCCGCTGCGGCGGTGCAGGCGCACGAACAACCACAGCGGGATGCCATACACCGCCAGCAACAGCAGCAGGCCCGGTACACCCTGGGTCGCCGCCCATTCGGCCACGTCGTTGTGGGCATGCCCCAGGTGGCAGCGCAACTCTTCCGGGTTCTCCCGGCAGACCGGCACGCGCTGCATCGCGCTGTCGAAATGACCGATGCCAACACCCACCAGCGGATGATCGAGGAAGGTCTGCCAGGCTACCTGCAGGCGCTCGACGCGGGCACCGGCGGAAGAATCACTGTCGCCCAGCTCCATCCGCTGCACGTCGCTGTGCAGCTCGCTCAGGCGGACCTGGTGGCGCAGCTCCGGTACCGACAGCAGCAGCGTCGCACCGATCGCCAGCATCCCGGCCAGCACCGACAGGCGCGCCGCACCGGTACGCCAGCGCAGGCTCAGCGCCAGCACCACCAGCAGCGCCAGCAAGGCGGCGAACACACCGCGGCTGCCGGTCAGCACGATGGTGCCGCAGCCGGCGGCCATGCCGAGGATCACCAGCGACCAGCGCCGCGACGGGCGGCAGAACACCAGCAGCACCATCAACACCATCACGATGTCGGCCAGCACGATGGCGTTGGTGAACAGCTCCGCGCGCGGGGCGCCGCCCAGCACCTGCCACAGCGACATCACGAAGGTGGCGAGCAGGCCGGTCAACGAGCCGTACCAGAGCCACCGCAGGCTGGGACGCAGCGCGCAGATCCACAGCGCGATCCATGGGATCACCACGAACCGCGAACGGTTGTCGACGTCACGCAGGCCCTGTTCGAACAGCACCACCGACAGTACGCCGAGCGCCAGCACCGCCAGCATCAGCCAGACCAGCACTTTCACCGGCTGGCCGGCCATGCCCCGCGCGCGCCACAGCAGCTCCGGCGCCAGCAGGGTGCTGAGCAGCAGCAGAAGACCATACGGCAACAGGTTGATCGGCACGGTCAGCACCAGTGCCGGCAGGCAGAACAGCCCCAGCTGGGCCAGCCCGTGTGCAACCCCGTGACGCCCACCGACGGGAACGCCCAGCGGGTCGCCGGCCATGAGGTTCAGGTTGTCCGGTGAAGCTGGCACGTCGGGAAGTATCGCTGCAATCTGCTGGAAGAATGGGACGGGCCAACGCGGCCCGTCCCAGCCTGCTGTTTTACTGCCTTTGGACCCGCTTGGGCAGACTGGACAAGCGGAAATCGTGCTGGCTAGTCATGTTCCTGCAAACGCCGTTCACGTTCCCGCTCCTCGGCAGTGACCACGCACGGCACCGTCACCGCCGCCGCCGGCACCAGCCACCAGCGCCGCCGGTTGGCCACGCCGGCCAGTTCGGAGCGGTTGCGGTCGACGCACGACAGCATCGCGTACTCGTGGACCAGCAGCCAACGGCGTCCGGGCGCCAGCCGCTGCCAGCGCGTGGCCGCCACCAGCTGCTCGTCCCAGTCAGTCTCGAAACCGAAGGTCGCTGCGGGACGGTCGGCCAGCAGCAGGTGCTGTTCCTTCCAGGCCACCAGCCCCAGCTCGGCATCGGGGCCCAGGCGGGTACCGACCGCGCGCATCAGGCCACGGGCCGAACTGGAATCGTTCAGCAGCGGGTAGCCGACCAGGCTGTACAGCACCCAGACCACCGCCAGGGTCGACACCAGCGCAAGCTGCCGGCGACGGCCACAGGCCAGCAGGCTCAATCCGCCCCACAGGCCCATCGCCAGGATCGTCCACGCCAGCGCGTCGACGGCCCCGGGGGCGAGCCCGCGGCTATGGGTCAGGCGCAGCTCGAAGGCCGGGTCACCCAGCACCGCCATCGCGCCAGCCACGGCCAGGCCCAATGACAGCAGGCCGGTGAACAGCCCCACCACGGCCTGCACATCGCGTCGCTTCAGCAACCCCGGCAACAGCGGTGCCAGCACCAGGCAGAACATCGGCAGCGCCGGCAGGATGTAGACGTCGCGCTTGCCGGCGGGAATCGAGAAGAACAGCACCACCATCAGCCACCAGGCCAGCGGCAGCAGATAGCGCGCGTCGCGGCGTTGCAGTCGGCGGCGCCAGGCCGGAATCGCCCAGGGCAGGGCCAGGAATGCCGGGATCCACATCAGCGGCATCGTCGCCAGGAAGTACCAGGCGGGCTGGTGGTGATCCCAGGAATGGGTGTAGCGCCGCGCCGTCTGCTGGAACAGGATATCGTCCATGTAGGCGCGATATTCGTCCGAGCCGGTGGCAAAGCCGGCCAGCAGCATCGGCGCCAGCCACAACGACACCGCCAGCAGGAAGGCCAGCGGCGCCAGCCAGAAGCGCGCCTCGCGCGCGTGCAGGCCCACCCGTGGCCACCGCAGCGCCGTGGCGATTGCCGCGGGCACGATCATCAGCAGCGCCAGCATGCCCACGCCCTTGGTGATCACGCCGATGCCGGCGAAGAACCAGCCCAGCCACCACCAGCGCCAGGCCGGCCCCAGCAGCAGGTGGCGCAGCAGGCCGTAGTTGGCCAGGGTGATGAACAGCAGCAGCAGGGGATCGATCTGCGCCTTCTTCGCCTGGAAGGTGAACTGCAGCGCGAACAGCAGCGCCCAGCCGGCATACAGCCCCACCCGCCGCGTCCACAGCCGCCGGCCCAGGTCGACCACGCACCACAGCGTGCCCAGTGCCGCCAGCAGCGACGGCAGCAGGAAGGCCACGCGCCACTGCCCGACCAGGCTGTACAGCGTGGCCTGCCACCACATCAGCATCGGCGGCTTGTCCGAGTACAGCTCGGTCCCGCGGTGCGGGAACAGCCAGTGGCCGCTGTCGAACATCTGCTTGGCCACCAGCGCGAAGCGCGGTTCGTCCGACGGCCACGGATCACGAAGGCCCAGCCCGGCCCCCAGCACCAGCAGGGCCATCACCACGAACAACCACGTCTCGCGCGACGCGCGGGATTTCAGCATGGGACTCGCAACGTCAGCGGGGGGTCAGGCCGTTTTTAGCAGACGCGCGTAAAAGAAACCGTCAGCATCGCTGTCACCCGGCAGTCGCTGGCGCGCGATCCCCTCGCAGTCCAGGCCGAATCTGTCATCCAGCGGCTGTGCCACCGCGTCCGGATGCCACTTCAGGAAGGCCCGCACCTGATCGATGTTCTCGGCGCGCAGGATCGAACAGGTGGCGTACAGCAGCACGCCGCCCGGGCGCAGCATCGACCAGCAGGCCTCCAGCAGGCGGGCCTGCACGCCGACCAGCGCATCGATATCCTCGGCGCGGCGGTGGAACATCACGTCCGGCTGGCGGCGGATCACGCCGGTGGCCGAACACGGCGCATCCAGCAGGATGGCGTCGAACGGGGTGCCATCCCACCACGCACCGGGGTCGCTGGCATCGGCCACCCGGGTCTGCGCGCCCTCACCTACACCGGTGCGGGTGTAGGTATCGCGGGCACGCGCCAGGCGACGCGCATCGATATCCAGCGCCAGCAGGCGCAGGCTCGGGTCACGCTCCAGCAGGTGCGCCGACTTGCCACCCGGTGCCGCGCAGGCGTCCAGAACGCGGGCGCCGGACGCCGGTGCCAGCGCGTCCGCCGCACATTGCGCCGACAGGTCCTGCACCGACAGCGCACCGTCGGCGAACCCCGGCAACTGGTTCACCGCGATGGGCGCCACCAGGCGCAGCGCGTCGGCGCTGAGCGGGCTGGCTTCGGCAGCAATGCCGGCCTCGGCCAGCGTGGCCAGCGCCTTGTCACGCCCCCCCTGCTGGCGGTTGGCACGCAGCCACAGCGGCGCCGGCTGCAGGCTGGCAGCAAAGATCGCCTGGGCCTGGGACGGCCAGTCGCGCTCGACGGCATCGGCCAGCCACGCCGGAAAGGCGTCACGCGCAGGCTGCTCCGGGAACCCCTCGCGCTGCGCGCGGCGCAGGATCGCGTTGACCAGCCCGGCCTGGCGCTCACGGCCCAGCGCGCGGGCGGCGTCGACCGTGGCCGACAGGGCCGCATGCGCCGGCAGTTCCAGCACGTCCAGCTGCGCGAAGCCCACCATCAGCAACGTGCGCAGGTCGGCATCACGCGCCGACAGCGGCTTCTGCATCCACGACTGCAAGGCAGCGTCGTAGGTACTGCGGCGGCGCAGGACTGCAAAGCACAGCGCTTCCAGCAAGGCCCGATCACGACTGTCGGCCAGCTTGGGCAGTGCCCAGGCCAGTTCCGCCTTCAGCGAGCGGCCACGGGTGAACACCTGCGCCAGTACGCGTGCGGCCAGCATGCGGGTGGCCGCGCCCGGCGCCGCCTTGGCGACGGAGAAATCATTCTGCTTCGACACCGCTTATGCCCCCACGTGCAGGTCGCGGCGGGCATTGAGGTAGTCGGCGGCGGTGATCGCCTTGCCGCCTTCGCGCTGCAGCGTGCGCAGCCGCAGCGCGCCCTGGCCGCAGGCGATGTCGATACCATCGCGGCCGGCCGCCAGCACCGCCCCCGGCGCCTGGCCGTGGGCCAGGTCAAGAGCGATCGCGCCGTGGATGCGCACGCGCTCGCCGGCCAGCGTGGCCTCGGCGATCGGCCACGGATTGAAGGCGCGCACGGTGCGGGCCAGTGCATCGGCGTCCTGCGCCCAGTCCAGGCGGGCTTCGGCCTTGTCCAGCTTGTGCGCGTAGGTCACGCCCTGCTCGGGCTGCGGCCGCGCGATCGGCTTGATGCCGGCACGCAGCAGGCCCAGGCCGTCGGACAGCACCTGTGCGCCCAGTTCGGCCAGCTTGTCATGCAGCTGGCCGCCGGTATCGGTGGCCGCGATCGGCAGCTCCTGGTGCAGCAGCACCGGGCCGGTATCCAGGCCGGCTTCCATCTGCATCAGGCACACGCCGGTCTTTGCGTCACCGGCCTGGATCGCGCGCTGGATCGGCGCGGCACCGCGCCAGCGTGGCAGCAGCGAGGCATGCACGTTCCAGCAGCCGTGGGTCGGGATCGCCAGTACCGCCCTGGGCAGGATCAGGCCGTAGGCGACCACCACCATCAGGTCCGGCTGCAGGTCGCGCAGCTGCCGCTGGGCAGCTTCATCCTTCAGCGATTCGGGCTGGTAGACCGGAATGCCACGGGCCACGGCTTCGAGCTTGACCGGCGACGGTGCCAGGCCACGGCCGCGCCCGGCCGGGCGATCAGGCTGGGTATAGACGGCCACGACCTCGTGGTGGCGCGCCGCGGCGCGCAGCGACGACACCGCGAATTCCGGCGTACCGGCAAAGACAATCCTCATGGCTACCCCACTTGCAGGATGGATTCGTGCAGGAAAGAAAACGGCGCCGTCGGCCGGCGCCGTACAGCCCGCGCGCGTCGCGCAGGCACGGGCCACCCGGAGGGCGGCCCGGATTGGCGATCACGCCACGTGCTTGCGCTGCTTGGCCAGCTTCTTGCGGACCATCTCGCGCTTGAGCGGCGACAGATAGTCGATGAACAGCTTGCCGTCCAGGTGGTCCATCTCGTGCTGGATGCAGGTGGCCAGCACTTCACCGGCCTCCAGCTGCTGCTCCTGGCCGTTGCGGTCCAGGTACTTCACGGTGATCGTGTCAGCGCGGGTCACGTCGGCGAAGATGCCCGGGACCGACAGGCAGCCCTCCTGGTACACCCGGCCCCCGTCCTTGGCGACGATTTCCGGGTTGATGAACACATGCGGTTCATTCTTCTCTTCGCTGACATCGATGACCATGAAGCGCTTGTGCACGTCCACCTGGGTGGCGGCCAGGCCGATGCCCGGGGCGTCGTACATGGTCAGGAACATGTTGTCGATCAGTTCCTGGAAGGCCGGCGTGGTGACTTCGGCGGCGTCGATCAACGCAGCCTTGGTACGCAGGCGCGGATCGGGGAACTCGAGAATGGGGAGAAGGGCCATGGCTGTTTCCGGGTAGGGGGCCGGCACGCCGGCATACGTCGCAGATTCTAGCTCCAACGCTTGCCTTGCGCCCCGGTTTCTGGACTATAGTGCGTGGACCTGTTGGGGAATCAGGGCTTCACACCTATGTTGCTTCGTTTTCGTACGGTCGTCGCCGCGGCGATGCTGACCGTGGCTGCCTATGCTACCGCCGTGGAAGTGAATGGCGGGCACCCGGACACCTATGTGGTCCGAAAAGGGGATACGTTGTGGGATATCGCCGCACGTTTCCTGCAGAAGCCTTGGCTGTGGCCGGAGATCTGGCAAGCCAATCCGCAGATCGCCAACCCGCACCTGATCTATCCAGGTGACGTGCTGAGCCTGGCCTACCTGGACCGGGTGACCGTGTCCCAGGCCGGTCCGCGCCAGGAGGCCCCGATCGACGCCATTCCGCTGGCCCAGGTCGAGCCGTTCCTGAAGCAGCTGAGCGTTGTCGACAGCGTCAAGCAGCTGCCCTACGTCGTCGGCCTGGAGGACAGCCGCCTGCGCGTGTCCGGTGGCGACACCGTCTACGTGCGCCTGGCGGATGCCCAGGTGGGCCAGCGCTGGGCCGTGGTACGCCCGACCGTGCGTTACGCCCAGCCCAAGCCGACCGAGGACCTGACCGCCAATGGCGACGTCACCCCGGGCAGCGGCAACCTGTGGAAGGCCTACAACGCACCCAACGCACGTCGTGGCGTGCTCGGCTACGAACTGGCCCAGGTCGCCACCGGCACCATCACCCAGATCGCCGGCGGCAAGGTCGAGGCCTCCACGCTGGTGCTGGACAAGAACGTCGGCGGCCGCGAAGTGCGCGCCGGCGACCGCCTGGTGCCGGTCGAAGCCCGGCCGTACGACCTGCAGTTCGTGCCCCACGTACCCGCTGCGGGTGTCGAGGGCGTGGACGTGCGCGTGCTGGCGGTCACCGACATGTTCACCGCCGGTGGCCCACGCGACGTGATCGCGATTTCGGCCGGCCGTGCCCAGGGCGTGGACAACGGCACCGTGTTCTCGCTGTGGCGCCCGGGCCGGCATGTAGCGCACCGCATGAAGTACCCGACCTCCTCGCGCATGGACGACTCGCTCAGCACCGGCGCAGGCCGGGTCTCGCTGCCGGATGAATATGCCGCGCATGCGATGGTGTTCCGCACCTTCGACAACGTCAGCTACGCGCTGGTGATGCAGGGCGTGAAGCCGGTGCAGGTGGGTTACAACGCGCTGCACCCGGATGCGAAGTAACGGTTGCCGGACTGCCCCGGCCACCACTGGAGTGCCGGCCGCGGGCCGGCAGGCACCTCCGGCAAAACCTGACAGCCACATGCGAAGGCGCCCTAGGGCGCCTTTGTTGTGCGCGGCCGATAGTGGGGGATGACCACACATGCATACGAGGCGCTGCTGCGCCTGTTGATGGCGGGAGGCGCACTGGCGTCCCGACGGGCCCTGCTGCAGGCCGCGGGCGATGCGGAAACCGCCATCGCGCAAGGCACTGCGACCTGGCGTGCGCACGGTTGCACGCCGGAGCAGTGCGCCGCCCTGGAACGCCCCGATACCCGGGCCTGGACATCGGCCCGGCGCTGGCTGGAACAGGACAACCATCACCTGCTGCCGTGTACCGATCCGGCCTTTCCGCCATCACTGCTGGAGGTACCCAACCCGCCGCTGGCGCTATTCGTGGCCGGTGATCCCTGCCTGGCCTGGCGCCCTTCGGTGGCGCTGGTCGGCAGCCGCTCGCCCACCCCGGGCGGGCGTGCACTGGCCGCGCGTTTTGCCGGCTGCTTCGTCGAGGCCGGCCTGGCGGTGACCAGCGGCCTGGCCGCAGGCATCGATGCGGCCGCGCACCAGGCTGCGCTGGAGGCCGGCGGCTGCACCATGGCAGTGATCGGCACCGGCCCTGACCGGGCCTATCCGGACAGCCACGCGCGGCTGCAGGCGCGGATCGCCGCCGAAGGCGTGGTGCTCAGCGAGTACCTGCCGGGCACGGCTGCCCGTCCCAGCCACTTCCCTGCGCGCAACCGGCTGGTGGCCGGACTGGCGCTGGCCACCGTGGTGGTCGAGGCCGCGCAGCGCTCGGGCGCGCTGATCACCGCGCGCCTGGCCGCCGAGGCAGGCCGCGAGGTCTGTGCCCTGCCCGGGTCGGTGCTCAACCCGCGCGCGGCCGGCTGCCATCGCCTGATCCGCGAGGGCGCGGCGCTGGTCGAGCGTCCCGAGGAGGTCCTGGAACTGCTCGCCCCCGCCCTTCGCCAGCAGCTGCCGGGCTTGCAATCGCGGTTGGCCACCCCCACTGAACAGGCACCGCCGGCGCTCCTGCCGGCGCGCTGGGCCGACGACCCTGACTACCAGTGCTTGTGGCGGGCGCTGGACCACAACCCAAGCGGTATGGATTCACTGATCACGCGTTGTGGATTGACGGCGTCACAGGTGTCCTCCATGCTGCTGGCCATGGAACTGGCGGGAATCGTGGTGTGCGTACACGGCCGCTACTGTCGAACTCCCTAGTTTCTTCACCTCCACAGCGTCGCGCGACGCAGGCCGAGGGGCAATGAAAGAGAGCATCCTGGATGTACTGCTGTACCTGTTTGAACACTATTTCAGCGAAGATGCGGACCTGATCCGTGACCGCGATTCGCTCCAGAACGGCCTGATCCAGGCCGGTTTCAGCCCCACCGAGATCAACAAGGCGTTCGACTGGCTCGATGCCCTGGCCGCGCAGCGGCCGAGCGTGGCCCAGGCGCGGGTCGATGGCCCCGTGCGCATCTACCACGGCCCCGAGCTGGACAAGCTGGACGTGGAATGCCGCGGCTTCCTGCTGTACCTGGAACAGCACGGCATCCTCGACGCCGACCAGCGCGAGCTGGTGCTGGACCGGGCGATGGCCCTGGACCAGGACGAACTGGACCTGGACGACCTGAAGTGGGTCGTGCTGATGGTGCTGTTCAACCAGCCCGGCTCCGAAGCGGCCTACGCCTGGATGGAGACGCAGATGTTCATGGACGAGCCAGAACCCCTGCACTGACCGTACACTTGGGGGCATAGCGCATTCAGGAGCGTCCCCGTGAGCGAGTGGTTCCACGCAGAAGGCAACCGGCAGCAAGGCCCGCTGCCGGCGGAACAGTTGGTCGAGTTGTTCCGCAACAACCAGATCTCCCTGGACACCCTGGTCTGGCGCGACGGCCTGCCGCAATGGCAGCCGTTGCGCAGCGTGGTCGATGAGCTGGGCCTGATCGTGCCGGCGCTGGACGTCGCCGCGCCGGCCGTGGAACCCGAGCCGGAGCCCGAACCGGAACCGGTTGCGCCGCCGCCGCCGCAACCACCGGTGCTGCCACCGTCCACGCCCTATGCCACGCAGACCCCGGCCGGGGTGCTGCCGCCGCCGAAAAAGAAGCTCTCCGGCTGCGCCCTGACCGCGATCATCGGCGGCGGCCTGCTGCTGGTGCTGGTGCCGGTCATGGCCATCCTCGCGGCGATCGCCCTGCCTGCCTACAACGACTACACCGTGCGTGCCAAGGTTGCCACCGCGGTCAATGCCCTGCAGCCGCTGAAACAGCAGGTGCAGCACTTCGCCGACGACGAAGGCCGCTGCCCCGGTGCCAACGATGCCGGTTTCCCGGCGCCGGGTGATTTCACCCAGGCCGGCCTGTCGGCGGTGAACATCGGCCGCTTCAACAACGGCCACTGCGGCATCGAAGCAACGCTGGCCGTGCCCGGCAAGAGCCTCGATGGCGACCTGCTGTGGCTGGAATATGATCGCGACAGCGGCCGCTGGGAATGCAGCGGTGAAAGCGACGACAAGTACCTGCCGCCGTCGTGCCGCGGCTGAGCCACGCGCACGGCAGCACCTCCAAGGACGATCCAACAGGGAACATGCAATGACCGAGTGGTACTACGCCGAAGGACAGCAACGCCAGGGCCCGCTGCCGGTCCAGGAAATCCGCCAGCGCTTCCAGCGGGGCGAACTGAACCTGGACACCCTGGTCTGGCGCGAAGGCATGGCCCAGTGGGCTGCACTGCGCCAGGTGGTCGATGAGCTCGGCCTGCAGACACTGGCCGATGCCAGCACGGCCACCGCCAGCGGCGGCTTCGACCTGCGCGGCGACTACGCCGCCATCGACAACGGCACTGCACCGCTGCCTGGCACGGGTGCGCTCAGCAGCTCGCCCTACAGCGCCCCGGCCGCTTCCGGTGCCGGTGGCCCGCAGCCGGTGATCGGCGGCGAGGTGGTCTACGCAGGCTTCTGGAAGCGCGTAGCGGCGTACATGATCGACTACTTCGTGCTGGCCATTCCGGGCGGCATCATCGGCGCCATCATCGGCGTGGTGCTTGGCGCCAGCATGGGCGCGGTGGGCAGCGGCGAGACCTCCATCGAAATCGTCGCGCAGGTGGCCAGCGCGCTGATCAACATGGCCATCGGCGTTGCCTACTACACCTGGTTCCATTCCTCGCAGGGTGGCGCCACGCTGGGCAAGATGGCGGTCGGCATCAAGGTCGTGCGCAGCAACGGCGATCGCCTGACCAAGGGCCGCGCCTTCGGCCGCTACTGGGCCATGCTGCTGAGCAGCTTCACCCTCGGCATCGGCTTCCTGATGGCCGCCTTCACCGAGCGCAAGCAGGGCCTGCACGACATGATCTGCGACACCCTGGTGGTCGACCGCTGGGCCTACACCGACCAGCCGCACCTGCAGCGCCATGAGCTGGGCACGGTCACCATCGTGATCCTGGTGCTCACCGGCCTGCTGGTGCTGGCGGGCCTGGTGCTGCTGGTGGCCGCGGTCGGCTTCATCGCCAAGATGGCCTCATGAACGGCCATCCTCACGTCTGGCTGCTTGACAGGGGCTGGCCGGGCGTGATTCCTCTAATAAGGTGAAACCTGAACGCCCGGCACACTACCGGGCGTTCAGCGTATTGATTTGTCCGTGGCCGCTTCACTAATGCGGCCGTTTGCTCCACCCTAGCGGCCCCTCCCCTGCGGCTCGCCCCACAGATACTGCTGCCATGCCCAAGCACCTGCTCATCGTCGAATCGCCGGCCAAGGCCAAGACGATCAACAAATACCTCGGCAAGGACTACACCGTCCTGGCCTCGTATGGGCATGTGCGTGACCTGATTCCGAAGGAAGGCGCGGTCGACCCGGACAACGGGTTCGCCATGCACTACGACGTGATCGACAAGAACGAAAAACATGTCGACGCGATCGCCAAGGCCGCCAAGGGCGCCGACGACATCCTGCTGGCGACCGACCCGGATCGCGAAGGTGAAGCGATCAGCTGGCATATCGCCGAGATCCTGAAGGAACGCGGGCTGGTCAAGGACAAGCCGATGCAGCGCGTGGTGTTCACCGAGATCACCCCGCGCGCCATCAAGGAAGCGATCAGCCAGCCACGCGCGATCGCCAGCGACCTGGTCGATGCCCAGCAGGCGCGCCGCGCGCTGGACTACCTGGTCGGCTTCAACCTGTCGCCGGTGCTGTGGCGCAAGGTCCAGCGCGGCCTGTCCGCCGGCCGCGTGCAGAGCCCGGCGCTGCGCATGATCGTCGAGCGCGAGGAGGAGATCGAAGCCTTCATCGCCCGCGAGTACTGGTCGATCGCCGCCGAGTGCGCACACCCGTCGCAGCACTTCAACGCCAAGCTGGTCAAGCTGGACGGGCAGAAATTCGAGCAGTTCACCATCACCGACGGCGACACCGCCGAAGCCGCCCGCCTGCGCATCCAGCAGGCCGCGCAGGGCTCGCTGCATGTCACCGACGTGGCCAGCAAGGAGCGCAAGCGCCGCCCGGCGCCGCCGTTCACCACCTCCACCCTGCAGCAGGAAGCCTCGCGCAAGCTCGGTTTCACCACCCGCAAGACCATGCAGGTGGCGCAGAAGCTGTATGAAGGCGTGGCGATCGGTGACGAAGGCACCGTCGGCCTCATCTCGTACATGCGTACCGACTCGGTGAACCTGTCGCAGGACGCGCTGGCCGAGATCCGCGACGTGATCGCCCGTGATTACGGCATCGCCTCGCTGCCGGACCAGCCGAACACGTACCAGACCAAGTCCAAGAACGCCCAGGAAGCGCACGAGGCGGTGCGCCCGACCTCGGCCCTGCGCACCCCGGCCCAGGTGGCGCGCTTCCTGACCGACGACGAGCGCCGCCTGTACGAACTGATCTGGAAGCGCGCCGTCGCCTGCCAGATGATCCCGGCCACGCTCAATACCGTCAGCGTCGACCTGTCCGCTGGCAGCGAGCACGTGTTCCGTGCCAGCGGTACCACCGTGGTGGTGCCCGGCTTCCTGGCCGTGTACGAGGAAGGCAAGGACAACAAGAGCGCCGAAGACGAGGACGAAGGCCGCAAGCTGCCGGCGATGAAGCCGGGCGACCGCGTGCCGCTGGAACGCATCCAGGCCGAGCAGCATTTCACCCAGCCGCCGCCGCGCTACACCGAAGCGGCGCTGGTGAAGGCGCTGGAAGAGTACGGCATCGGCCGTCCGTCGACCTACGCCTCGATCATCCAGACCCTGCTGTTCCGCAAGTACGTGGAAATGGAAGGCCGCAGCTTCCGCCCGTCCGACGTCGGCCGCGCGGTGTCCAAGTTCCTGTCCAGCCACTTCACCCAGTACGTGGACTACGACTTCACCGCCAAGCTCGAAGACGAGCTCGACGCCGTCTCGCGTGGCGAAGAAGAGTGGATCCCGCTGATGGCCCGCTTCTGGGAGCCGTTCAAGGAGCTGGTGGAAGACAAGAAGGAATCGGTGGACCGCGCCGAGGCCAGTGGCGCGCGCGAGCTCGGCACCGACCCGAAGACCGGCAAGCCGGTCAGCGTGCGCCTCGGCCGCTTCGGGCCTTACGCCGCCATCGGCAGCACCGCCGAGGACGCCGAGGAGAAGCCGAAATTCGCCTCGCTGCGCCCCGGCCAGTCGATGCACACCATATCCTTGGAAGACGCGCTGGAACTGTTCCTGATGCCACGCGCGCTGGGCGAGGACAACGGCGAGCCGGTCAGCGTCGGCATCGGCCGCTTCGGCCCGTTCGCCAAGCGCGGCAGCACCTATGCCTCGCTGAAGAAGGAAGACGACCCGTACACCATCGACCTGGCCCGCGCCGTGTTCCTGATCGAAGAGAAGGAAGAGATCGCGCGCAACCGGATCATCAAGGAGTTCGAGGGCAGCGACATCCAGGTGCTGAACGGCCGCTTCGGCCCGTACATCAGCGACGGCAGGATGAACGGCAAGATCCCCAAGGATCGCGAGCCGGCATCGCTGACCCTGGCCGAAGTGCAGCAGCTGATGGAAGAAACCGGCAAGCCCGTGCGCAAGGGCTTCGGCGCCAAGAAGGCTGCCGCGAAGAAGGCACCGGCCAAGAAGGCGGCGGTGAAGAAGGAAGCGGCGCCGAAGAAGGCCGCAGCCAAGAAAGCGCCTGCCAAGAAGGCGGCGAAGAAGGCCGTGGTAAAGAAGGCCGCTGCAAAGAAGGCACCGGCGAAGAAGGCCGTCAAGAAAGCCGCGAAGTAGATTCACGCCATGCGTGGATAAGGGGTAGTGCCGGCCGCTGGCCGGCAACATCCAGAAGCACCCGATGCCGGCCAGCGGCCGGCACTACCGGGCCAGGGTCCACCCCTTCTGCACGCCGCAGGGGGATAATGGGGGCCCACGTCGGGCCGGTCGCCGCCATGAAAGAACTCACCCTGGACTCTGCTGTCGCCACGCTCCGCGCCGGCGGCGTGATCGCCTATCCGACCGAAGCGGTCTGGGGCCTGGGCTGTGATCCCTCGCATGAGGCGGCGGTGCACATGGTGCTGCGGCTGAAGCAGCGCCCGATCGAGAAGGGCATGATCCTGGTCGCCGCCGAGTTGTCGCAGCTGGAGGGCTGGGTGCGCCTGCAGGCGTTGCCCGATGCCCGCCAGCGCGCGGTGCTGGCCAGCTGGCCGGGTGCCAACACCTGGATCCTGCCGGCCGGTCCGCGCGCCCAGCCCTGGATTACCGGCGAGCACAGCGGCATCGCCGTGCGCATCAGCGCGCACCCGCTGGTCGCCGCCCTGTGCCGCGCCTGGGGGGGGCCCCTCGTCTCCACCAGCGCCAACCTGGCCGGTGAACCACCGGCACGCAGCCGTGCCGAGCTGGATCCACGCCTGCTGCGCCTGCTCGATGGCATCCTCGATGGCGAAACCGGCGGCCTGGCCCAGCCCACCCCGATCCGCGACGCGCTCAGCGGCAACGTGCTGCGCTCCTGAGCGGACGATTGCACTGCCACGCACAATCACGCACCCTGCCGCCATGAACCTGCTGCGCACCGCCCTGGGCCTGTGCCTGCTGCTGCCATGGACCGCACCGGCCGCCGAGGACGTGCGCGTCTACCGCTGCGTCGCCAGCAATGGCGCCGTGGCCCTGCAGGACAGGCCCTGCAGCAGCGGCCGGCAGGAGGTGCGTGACCTGCAGCGCCCGCGCGATCCGGCACCCCGGGTGGTGCGCAGCGACGCCCCTCCCGCGGCGCCCAGCGAGGTTCCGGTGATGCGCGATCGCGAAGTCCGCCACGTCTACATCCAGCCGCCACAACCGTTGTACGAGTGCGTGAGCGACGACGGTCGCCGCTACACCAGCGACAGCAACGAGGGCAATCCGCGCTGGGTCCCGTTGTGGACCAGCGTGTGGCTCCCGCACGGGCACCACGGCGCGGTCCATCCCGGTCCACGCCCGGGCTTCGGCACGCCGGTCGGTGCGCCGATCGGTGAAGGCACAGGCTACCGGCCGCCTGCGGTGGGCGTCGGCGTGCAGGTGCCGGCCGGCAGCGTGCTGGTCCGTGACAGCTGCCATGCGCTGCCGCCGCAGGACGTCTGTGCGCGCCTGCGTGACCGCCGCTGGGAACTGGACCGCCGTTACAACAGCGCGCTGCAGAGTGAGCGCACCGCCATCAGCAATGAACAGCGCGGCATCGACGCGCGCCTGTCGCGGGACTGCGAACGCTGAGCGCGATGCCTGCCGGGGCATGTACGCTGTGCGCATGAAGAACCTGATCTGGCTGGCCCTGGGCCTGTTCGCCGGCAACGCGTTGGCCGACGACGGGGTGATCTACCGTTGTACCTCCAGCAGCAGCGATGTGCCCACCCTGCAACGCACGCCCTGCCCTGCCGGCAGCAAGCAGCAGGTGGTGAGGGTGCCGGCCAGTGCTCCGCCGGCGCCGGCGTCAGCGGCACCCGTGCCGGCCGCGCCCGGACCGGCCGCGGCCACTGCGCCGTCCGTTCCCGCACCCGCGCCTCGTCGCCCCGGCGAAGGACGCACGATCATGGAAGCTGGCATGGTCGAACGCGAAGGCGGCGATCTGATACTCGACAGTGCATCGCTGCCACGCCAGGCCGATGCCGCGCCGGACAGCAATGCGCCGCCGAAGCCGCCGCTGCCACCGATCTTCCAGTGCACCGACAGCCAGGGCGGTGGCTACCTGCACGAATACGAAGCCGCCCCCGGGCGCTGCGAACTGATGACCGTGCAGGGACTGGGCGGCGCCACGCCGGTCAATGCCGCCGGCTGCGAAGTGGTGCGCGACCGCTGCGAGGAACTGCCGGACGCGCAGCGCTGCAGCAGCTGGCAGCAACGCTTCCGCGACGCACGTGGCCGTGAGCGGTTCGCCTCGCCGGAAAACCGCGACAACGCCCGTGGGGAACGCGAACGGCTGCAGGGCGTGCTGGAGGCCAGCAACTGCCCGGTACCGGGGTGACAGCCACCCGGTAGTGCCGGCCGCTGGCCGGCAATCGCAGGATCTTCAAGTGATTCCAGTTGCCAGCCAGCGGCCGGCACTACCCTTTGGAAGATCAGAACCCGTAGCGCAGGAAGCCGCCATCCACCGCGATGCATTCGCCGGTGACATAGCTGGCCGCCGGCAGGCACAGGAAGCCAACGGCTGCGGCCACTTCCTCCGGCTCGCCGATGCGGCGCATCGGCGTGCGGTTGATCACTTCCTCGTAGTAGTCCGGGTCCGACAACGGACCGGACGTGCGCCGCGTGCGGATGTACCAGGGCGCCACCGCGTTGACCCGGATGCCATCCTCCGCCCACTCGACGGCCAGGTTGCGGGTCATCTGGTGCATCGCCGCCTTGGTCATGCCATAGACCACGCCACTGCGCACATGGGTCAGCCCGGACACGCTGCCGACATTGACGATCGAAGACGACGCGTGCCGGGCCAGCAGCGGATGCGCGTAGCGCGACAGCTCGAAGGCCGAGAACAGGTTGGTCTCGAAGATCTTGCGCCATTCGTCCTCGGAATATTCCGTGGCCGCCTTGGTGACGTTGCCACCGGCATTGTTGACCAGGATGTGCAGGCCATCGCTGTGATCTTCCACCCAGTCCAGGATCTGCCGACGGTCCTCGTCATCGGAGACATCGGCCGCCAGCGCGTGCACCTGGTGCTGCGGATAGACATCCAGCAGTTCGTCGCGCGCCGTTTCCAGCATGTCGATGTCGCGGCCGACGATCATCAGGTCGGCGCCGAGGCCAGCCAGTTCGTGCGCAATGGCCAGGCCAATACCGGCGCTGGCACCCGTGATCAGGGCCGTCTGGCCGTCCAGGCGCCACCGTTGCTGGGTCATGAGTCCTCCGGGGCCGCGCCCGCTGTGTTTCGATGCCGCAAGGATACGCGCTCACGGCGGCCCTCTGCCGAGGATGCGACACTGCACGTACGCCCACTGCGGAGAGCCGCCATGCGCATCCTGACCCTGTTCTCGTCCCTGCTGGCCGGCGTGCTGTTGGTGGCCTGCCAGCGGCCGCCGACGCCGAACCCGGAGAAGCCACCGGTGCCCAAAGCGATGTCGCGTGCGATGCAGGAACCGCTGGACCGCGCCAAGGGCGCGCAGAAAGCGGTGGAAGAGGCCGCCGCACGCGAACGCAAGGCCGAGGCCGACGCGACGCAGTGACCTGTGGGGTCAGAGCCCTTTGCGGGGCAAAGGGATCCGACCCCATGAACGAAAACGCCCGGCCAGAGCCGGGCGTTTTCATTCGGTACCGTTGCCGATCAGAATCCGCAGAAGCAGTACGCCAGCGCCTTCACCGGAGCGCCATTGCCCTTCTCGCGGGCCGCGTTCTCGACGAAGCGCAACTGAGTGTCCACTTCCGGCATCGTGCGTGCCAGCATCATCCGCGCCATCCCCGAATCGGACAGCATCCAGGCACCGGCGCGGCTGCCGGCGAAACCGCTGACGAACTGTGCGAACGGCGTGGCTGCCTTCTCGATGTAGCGCACGCGATAGGCATCGGCCTTGCCCAGCTTGGCGCGGCTGGCCGCATCGGCCACCGCGTCCTTCAGGCCACCGAAGGCGTCGACCAGGCCGCGTTCCTTGGCCTGTGCACCGCTCCACACGCGGCCACGGGCGACCTCGTCCACGGCCTCGACCGGCTTCTTGCGGGCGTCGGCGACACGGCCGGTGAAGTCCGCGTAGCCCTTGTTGATCACCGTCTGGATGACCTGGCCGACGGCCGGGTCCATCGGGCGGGTGACATCGAAGGCGCCGGCGAAGCGGGTGGTGCCGACACCGTCGGTGTGCACGCCGATCTTGTCCAGCGCGCGGCTGAAGTTCGGCACCATGCCGAAGATGCCGATCGAACCGGTGATGGTCGACGGATCGGCATAGATGCGATCGGCGTTCATGCTGATCCAGTAGCCACCGGAAGCGGCCAGATCACCCATCGACACCACGACCGGCTTGCCAGCGGCCTGCAGGGCTACCACTTCACGACGGATCTGCTCGGAGGCGAACACTTCACCGCCCGGCGAATCCACCCGCAGCACCACCGACTTCACGTTGTCGTCGTCGCGCGCGGCACGCAGCAGCGCCGAGGTCGACTCGCCACCGATGCGGCCGGCCGGCAGGTCACCGCCACTGATTTCGCCGGCGGCCACCACCACGGCCACCTGCGGACGCGAGTCCACCGGGTTGCGGCGCGCGTCGAGCAGGGCCAGGTAGCGGCCGAAGTCAACGTTGCGGAAACCACCGTCGGCATCCTCGTCGGCCACGCCGCGCTCGATCATCAGATCCTCGAATTCCTCGCGGGTCTTCAGCGCGGTCACCAGCTTCTGCTGCAGGGCGAACTTGGCCAGGTCACCACCGGCGGCAGCGATGCCTTCCGGCAGGGTGTCGATGCCGGCGGCCAGCTGTGCCGGATCCAGGCGGCGGGCCTTGGCGATGTCGCCCAGGTAGCGCTGCCACACGTCGTTCATCCAGAACAGGTCGGCTTCCTTGGAGGCCGGCGACGCCGCGTCGAGCACGTACGGCTCGGCCGCGGACTTGTACTCGCCCACCTTGAACAGGTGCACGTCCACGCCCAGCTTGTCCTGCAGGCCGGTGCGGAAGTACTGGCGGTAGCGGCCGAGGCCTTCGAGCACGACCGAACCCATCGGGTCCAGGTAGACCTCGTCGGCCTGCGCGGCCAGCAGGTACTGCGACTGGCCCATGCTCTCGCTGTAGGCCACCAGCTGCTTGCCGGAGGCGCGCAGGTCCTGCAGCGCGGCGGCCACCTCACGCAGCGAGGCGAAACCGGACGGCTGCAGCTTGTCCAGCTCCAGCACCACGCGTTCGATCTTCTTGTCTTCCTTGGCCGACTCGATCACCCGCAGCAGATCGCGCAGCTGGATCTCCTCGGCGCCGTTGTCACCCACCGCCTTGGCCAGCGCGCGGCTGACCGGGTCGGCGCTGAACTGCTCGACCAGGCGGCCTTCCGGCGCGATCACCAGCGTCGTGCGGTCCTGCAGCGACTTGCTGGCACCGGCGCCCATGCCGGCGGCGATGACGAACATCACCAGCAGCAGGAACAGCAGGCCGAAGAACACCAGGTTGAGGATCAACCGGCGGGTGAAGTTCATGACGTCCCACAGCCCGATGAAGAAACTGGCGACGGGGTTGCGACGCGCCGGGGGCAGCGGGGGCACGGGTTGATTCATGGAACGCTCCGGATGGCTTCTTGCCGTGGTACCAGCATAGCCGGTGCCGCGTGATGCAGCATCGGACACAAGTCAGGGGATCGCCCGTCACGGGTGAACGTGGCGGGCGGGAAGATCAGGACAGCGCGGATTGCCCGATGCGCTGGCTGCTGCGGCGCAGGCGCCAGCCCATCAGGATGGCAGCGGCGGTCAAGCCGACGATCAGGCCGATCCACATGCCCTGCGGGCCCATGCCCAGCCCCAGGCCGAGCCCGGCGCCGAGCGGCATGCCCAGGCCCCAGTACGCGAACATGGCGATGAACATCGGCACGCGGGTGTCCTTCAGGCCGCGCAGCGCGCCGGCCGACAGCACCTGGATGCCGTCCGGGAACTGGAAGGTGGCCGCGTACAGCAGCAGGGTCGAGGCCAGGCCGGCCACTGCCAGGTCGTTGGTGTACACACCGACGATGGCATCGTGGCCGAACAGCAGCACCGCCGCCGACAACGTCTGCGTGCCCATGATGATCGCGTAACCGGCCCAGGCCGCACGCCGCACGCCGAAGCCGTCACCACGGCCGACCGCATGGCCGACGCGCACGGTGGTGGCCTCGGCCACGCCCATCGGGATCATGAAGCACAGCTGCGCGACATTGATCGCGATCTGGTGCGCAGCGGCTTCGTTGGCACCAAGGCGGCCGATCAGCAACGCGGTGACGATGAACAGGCCGCCCTCCATCAGCACGGTGATGCCGATCGGCAGGCCGGTGCGCAGCAAGTCCCAGATCGCCTTCCAGCGCGGCCCTTCGAAATGCGAGAACAGCTGCAGATGGGCGAAGCGCCTGGTGAACCACAGGTAGGTGGCGAAGGCGATTGCCTGCAGCCACATCATCACCGCCGAGGCGATGCCCAGGCCTTCGGCGCCCATTTCCGGGAAGCCGAGCTTGCCGTTGGCCAGCACATAGCCCATCGGTGCCAGCACCAGCAGGCCACCGAAGCCGAGCAGCATGGTCGGCAGCGTCCAGTGCATGCCTTCACTGAGATAGCGCATGCAGAAGTACAGGGTCAGCGCAGGTCCGCCCCAGCGCACCGCATGCAGGAACGCGGTCGCCCCCGGCACGATGTCCGGCGCGATGCCGAACGACGGCAGCAGCGGCGGCACCACGGTGAGGAAGGTGAACATGATCAGGCCCAGCCCCAAGGCCAGCCACAGTGCCTGGCGGAACAGCGGGCCGATCTCGCGCTCGCGGCCGGCGCCATGCAGCTGCGACACCGAGGCGGTGAGCGAGATCAGGGTGCCGATCGGAATCAGCATCGGCAGCCACAGCAGCGCCGTACCGATGGTGACGGCGGCCAGTGTGGCCGTGGCGTGGTGGCCGGCAATCACGTTGTCGACGAAGGAGATCAGACCGGTGGACACATGGCCCAGCACAAGCGGCAGGGCGAGCAGACCGGTGGCGCCGACTTCCTTGCTGAAGCGCGGCGTGGAGGTTGCAGTAGACATAAGGTGCTTGAAGCGAACTGCGGTTGCGCGCGAAGGGCACAGGCACCGGGTTGCGGGCGCCCATCTTACGCGGGCGGCGCGTGCATTCCCATGACATGGCGTGAATGCTGGGTTTCAGCCGCCCCACACAAAAAGGGGACGGAGGGGATTAAGTCGTTTCAGGCCCGCTAGTGCCGGATGCGACTTAATCCCCTCCGTCCCCTTTTTTACTGGCCGGCCTGGCGCTTGAGCCAGCTGTCGCGCTCGGCGGCGGGCACGGCGAGGAAAGCGCTGCGCACTGCGTCGCGTTCCTGCGGTGGCGTGCGCTGCGCGACCAGAGTCAGCTGGGCCAGCTGCGCCGGGCTGAGCTGGCGCAGTACGGCCAGCGCGGTCTCGCGCTGTTCCGGCGGCACGAAGCCGAACAAGCCATGCAGCTTGGGGAATTCCAGGCCCAGTTGCGGGCCCAGCCGCCACCCGTCGCGGAACGCCTGGTCCTGGTCGCGGAACTGTTGGCGCAGGCGCTGCTGCTGGTCCGCAGGCAGCGCATTGAATCGCGCAGCCGCCTGGCGGATGCGCTCGCGCTCTCCTTCCGGCAGCGCGCGCCAGGCGGCGTAGTCGGCGCGGCGCTGGCGCTGCTGCTGCGCATCGAGCTGGGCGAAGCCAGAGGGTGCTGCCGTCGACGGTGCTGGCGAAGCCACCGGCGTGGTCGGCGACGTCGGTGGCGGCAACGGCACGTTCAACGATTGCGGCGCGGCAGACAGCGACAACGGCAGGGCCAGCAGCAGGCTGGCGAACACGGACTTATTCATCGGCAGCAGCGGTTTCCAGCGTGGCACTGGCCGGCTCCGGCCGGCTCGGCCTGGATTGCGATTCATCCACCGGCAGCGGGCCGCCCGCGGCAGTCCACGCGTACAGGTCGGCATCGGCAACCAGCGGGTAGTCACGATCGGCCAGCATCGCTGCGTCGTCCGTGGCCTGGGCCGTGGTCGCATCCGGCGTGGCGTTGACCTTGCTGGGTGGCAGGGCTTCCACCGTCACCGGACCGGCTTCGCCCACCACCCCCTCCGGCAGCGGTGCATCACTGCCGAAGGAATGCCCCTGCCAGTGGCGCCAGCCCAGCGCTGCGGCCAACAGTATCGCCACGGTCGCCAGCAGGATCAGCGGACCGCGCCAACGTGGCTTGGCGTTCGTGCGACGGCGCTTGCCATTGGCGGCCGCCCGCTCATCGCGCTGCGGTGCGCGCCAGCTCGGGGTCGGGGCTTCATTGTGGGCGGTCGCGGCGGCGGGTTGCTGCAGCTGCTGCAGGCGCGCGGCCGGCAACTCACGGATACGCGCCTGCACCTGTTCGGCCAACTGGCGCCAGGCCGAGGCATCCGGCTGGCCGTGGGCATCACGCGGGCAGGCGTCGGCCAGCAGGTGCTGGTAGCCCGCCTCGTCCTGGTCGAGCACGCGCATGGCGATGCCCTCGTCCAGGCTGCCCCCCACCCGCAGCAGCAGCGCAAGGCGCGGCAGCGGCGGCATCGCGCCCAGCACGGCCAACGGCGGCAGCCACTGCCCGCCCACCGGCTCGCGCAGCGCCTGGCGCTGGCCCAGAAGGGTCCAGAAGCGGGTCGGCCACTGCGCCATCGGCAGGTCGCTGGCCACTGCGGCAAAGGCGCGCATCACCGCCACCAGGGTCTGCTCGGCGCGCGCGGCATCGCCGCACTGCAGTTCAGCGACCACCAGGGCACGGCGCTCGACGCCACGCAGGAACGCCGACAGCGCGCCGGCCGCGGTCGAGGAAACAGGGGCGGGCACAGCCGTCATCGGTCACTCCAAAGGTCTGCCGGCATGATAGCGGCAGGCCATCGACGCCCGTAGGACTTGCGCCCACAGGCACTTCGTGCTGCAGGTTGTGCACAGCACCACGCAGCCTCCGGCGAAAACTGTGGCTTCGGGCTGAATTCACTCTGTTTCAGCATTGTTTCACACTTAAGATATTGATTTTATTGTCTTTTGTTGTGTGGCGATTTTTTGACCAACCCAAGCGTGAGGCCGTCGCCATCGGCCTTCTACGTTTCCGATGGCCGTTAACGCACAACGTTATCCACAGAACATGTGGATAAGACTGAATCTCCAATGGACACCGATATTTAGGTGACATTTATGATTCAACGGGCGCCGCCCCGCCGCTCCCGCTGCTGCCGTTCGCGCGCGCATGGCCCGTTACACTGGCCCGATGCTTTCACCGATTCCGACCCTGCAGGTCGCCCTGCCTGTCCCCCTGCCCCGCCTGTTCGACTACCTGTCGCCGGAGGGCGATGCACCGGCGGTCGCGGTCGGCTGCCGCCTGAAGGTGCCGTTCGGCAACCGGGAGCTGGTCGGTGTGGTGGTGGGGCACGGCCAGACCGACGACGGCCAGGGACTGCGCCAGGCCCTGGCCTGGTGCGACCCGCAGCCGCTGCTGCAGGGGGAGCTGTGGCAGAGCCTGCAATGGCTGGCGCGCTACACCCATGCGCCACTGGGCGAGGTGCTGAGCACCGCCCTGCCCGGCCCGCTGCGCCATGGCGAGGCCCTGCCCGACACCCACCATTGGGGCTGGCAGCTGACAGCCGAAGGCCACGCCCAGCGTGAAAAGCTGCGCGCCGGCAGCCGTCCACGGCAACTGGCCGAGCTGCTGGCCGAAGCCATCGTGGATGAGGACGTGCTGGGCGAACGCATGCAGGACTGGCGCACCGCCGCGCGCAGCCTGGCCAAGCGCGGGCTGGCCGAGCGGGTTGCGCTGAGCGTGGCCCCCAAACACGCGCAGCCACTGCCCGGTCCCACGCTCAACCCGGACCAGGCCGAGGCGGTGGCCGCGATCACTGCCGCCGACGGCTTCCAGCCGTTCCTGCTGGATGGCGTGACCGGCAGCGGCAAGACCGAGGTCTACCTGCAGGCGATCATCCATTGCCTGGCGCAGGGCAGGCAGGCGCTGGTGCTGGTGCCTGAAATCGGCCTGACCCCGCAGACCCTGGCACGCTTCCGTGGCCGCCTCGGCATCGCCGTGCATGCGCTGCACTCGGGGTTGAACGACAACGAGCGCGCGCGCGTCTGGGCAGCGGCCTCACGCGGCGAAGCGCGCGTCATCGTCGGCACCCGCTCAGCGGTGTTCACGCCGCTGCCCCAGGCCGGCCTGCTGATCGTCGACGAGGAACACGACGGCAGCTACAAGCAGCAGGACGGCATCCGTTACCACGCGCGCGATTTCGCCGTGGTCCGGGCCAAGTCGCTGGGCGTTCCGGTGTTGCTGGGCAGTGCCACGCCCTCGCTGGAAACCCTGCACAACGCCTACGCCGGGCGTTACACCCACCTGCGCCTGAAACAGCGCGCCGGCGATGCGCGGCCACCGCGCGTGCGCATCCTCGATGTACGCAAGCGCCCGCTGCATGACGGCCTCTCGGCCGATGTGCTGGCCGGCATCGGGGAGCATCTGCAGCGTGGCCAGCAGGTGCTGGTGTTCAAGAACCGCCGCGGCTACGCACCGGTGCTGCTGTGCCACGACTGCGGCTGGACCGCGCCATGCCAGCGCTGCGATGCGCCGATGACCGTGCATGGTGGCGGTCGTCGCCTGCAGTGCCACCACTGCGGCGCGCGGCAACCGGCGCCGCTGGCATGTCCGGCCTGCGGCAGCCTGGCGCTGCAACCGCAGGGCATCGGTACCGAACGCCTGGAAGAACATCTCACTGCGGCCTTCGCCGACTTCCCGGTGGTGCGCATCGACCGCGGCACCACCTCACGGCGCGACGCGCTGGAACAGCAGCTGGCGAAACTGGGCGACCAGCCCGGCATCCTGGTCGGCACGCAGATCCTGGCCAAGGGCCACGACCTGCCCAAGCTGACCCTGGTGGTGGTGGTGGGTATCGATGAGGGCCTGTTCTCGACCGACTTCCGCGCCAGCGAAAAACTGGCGCAGCAGCTGATCCAGGTGGCCGGCCGCGCGGGACGTGCGCGCGACCCGGGCGAGGTCTGGCTGCAGACCCATCACCCCGGGCACCCGCTGCTGGAAACCCTGGTGAGCGGTGGCTACCATCCGTTCGCGCAAGCCGAGTTGAACCAGCGCCAGGCGGCCGGATTCCCGCCCTTCGCGCATCTGGCGCTGATGCGCGCCGAAGCGCAGCAGGTGGAGCATGCCAATGCATTCCTGCTGGCGGCCCGGCACCTGCTGGGCGAACAGAACGTGGTCGAGGCCTACGGGCCGATGCCGGCGCCGATGCCACGGCGGGCCGGTTACCAGCGCACGCAGCTGCTGCTGTCTGCGGTGCAGCGGCCGCCGCTGCATGGCGTGCTTTCGCAACTGGTTCCGCAGCTGTACGCGCTGCCGGAAGCACGCAAGGTGCGCTGGTCGCTGGATGTGGATCCAACGGATCTTTATTGAGGGGTCAGAGCCCACCCGTCGGGTGGGATCCGACCCCGATGCCCTGGGGTCGGATCCCTTTTCGCAGAAAAGGGCTCTGACCCCGGACGCCTTCGCTTACGTCAGCGGCGACATCACGCCGCGCTGGTAGGCCGGTCGCTCACGCAGGCGCGCATACCACTCGGCCAGGTGCGGCAGGTCCGGGCGCTGGATCGGCAGTTCATACCAGGCGTACACCAGCGAGCCGAGCGGAATGTCGCCCATGGCGAACGTCCCGCCCGACAGCCATGGCTGCGTGGCCAGGGTGGCATCGGCCATCGCCAGGTAGTCACCGGCACGGACGATGGCCGCGCTGATGCGCGCTTCGTCACGGTCGGCCGGCGCGGTGCGCATGATGCCCCAGACCAGGTCGCTGTACAGCGGCGCCATCCGCGAGGTGCTCCAGTCCATCCACTTTTCGGCCTGCGCGCGCTCCATCGGGTCCTCGGCGTACAGCGTGCCCAGCGCATAGCGCGCGCTCAGGTAACGCACGATGGTGTTCGATTCCCACAGCGGCAGGCCGTGGTCCTCGATCACCGGCACCAGGCCGTTGGGATTCATCGCCTGGTACTCCGGCGTCTGCGTGCCGCCATGGCTGCCGCCGACTTCGATGGATTCGTACGGCAGGCCGATCTCCTCGGCACACCACAGCACCTTGCGGACGTTGCTGGAATTGCGGCGGCCCCAGATCTTCAACATGCGGGTTTTCCTTGCTGGCAATGCGAGCGGCAACGATACGCCTGATTGGAGTGGAGATGTGCGTGCCGGATGCGGGATCGGGCGCCTGCGCGCTGCCGGCCAGCGGCCGGCACTACCGGTTCTTTTTTGGCAGCGCGCGCACGTAGGACGACTTGCCATCCTTCTTCAGCTCGAACAGGCCGATCGCCGCCAGCAGATCGCTGAGTTTGCCGTAGCCATAGTTGCGCGGATCGAACGAGGCCTGGTTGCCGATCTGGCTGCCGACCGGCCCCAGGTGCGACCAGCCATCCTCGCCCTCGGCCGAGGACACCGCGCGGCGCAGCATCTTCACCAGCCGGGTGTCGCTGCGCATCTCCGCCCCGCTCTTGCGCGGGCGTGCATCATCATTGGCGACGGGCTCGTTCGATGCCTGTTCGCTCGATGCCTGCTCGGCATCCGGCACGCTGGCGTGGGTCTGGCCCAGCGCTTCCAGGTAGGTGAACTTCGAGCACGCGTTGACGAACGGTTCCGGCGTCTTCTTTTCGCCGAAGCCATACACCTTCACGCCGTCGGTCAGCAGGCGCATCACCATCGGGGTGAAATCGGCATCGCTCGACACGATGGCGAAGCCATCAAGGTTGCGCGCGTACAGCAGGTCCATGGCATCGATCACCATCGCCATGTCCGACGCATTCTTGCCCTTGCTGTAGGCGAACTGCTGGATCGGGCGGATCGCGTATTCGTGCAGCACCGCTTCCCAGCCCTTCAACCGCGGGCTCTTCCAGTTGCCGTAGGCACGGCGCACGTTGGCCACGCCATAGCGGGCGACTTCGGCCAGGACCTCGTCGATCTTCGAGGCCGGCGCATTGTCGGCATCGATCAACAGGGCGATGCGCTTTTCCGGTTCGCTCATGGATTCCTCGCGGGCGGTTGCCTGAACCCGAGTATCGCCGATCCACCCAGGCGCTGACGTGACAGGTGGCCGCCGTGCGAAGATGCCAGGCGCTTCCCCCAATGCCCCCACTGGAGTGAGTCGATGAGTCGCGAGCGCGTTCCCCACCTGGTCGTTGTCGGCGGCGGTTTTGCCGGTCTCTGGGCCACCCGTGCCCTGGCCCGCGAGCGCATACGCATCACCCTGGTCGACCGCCGCAACCATCATCTGTTCCAGCCGCTGCTGTACCAGGTGGCCACCGCCGGCCTGTCCGCGCCGGATATCGCCGCACCGCTGCGCCACATCCTCGGCCACCAGCGCAACGTGGAAGTCCGCCTCGGCGAAGTGGTGGCCATCGACAAGCAGGCACGGCAGATCGGCATGGCCGATGGCAGCACGCTGGACTACGACAGCCTGCTGCTGGCCACCGGCGCTACCCACGCCTACTTCGGCAACGACCAGTGGGCCGAAGATGCCCCCGGCCTGAAAACGCTGGACGATGCCATTGCGCTGCGCCGCAAGCTGCTGCTGGCGTTCGAGCGTGCCGAGGCCGAACCGGACCCGACCAGGAAGGCGGCGTGGCTGAGTTTCGCCATCGTCGGTGGTGGTCCCACCGGCGTCGAACTGGCCGGCACGCTGGCCGAGATCGCGCGCCACACGCTGCGCAACGAATTCCGCCACATCGATCCGGCCAGCGCCAAGGTGCGCTTGGTCGAGGCTGGGCCGCGCGTGCTGTCCTCGTTCCCGGAAGTGCTTTCGCTGAAGGCGCGCCGCCAGCTGGAAAAGCTGGGCGTGGAAGTGCTGACCGGTACCCCGGTGAGCGACATCGACAGCCAGGGCTTCAAGCTCGGTGAGCAGTTCGTGCCGGCCCGCACCGTCGTCTGGGCCGCCGGCGTGGCCGCTTCACCACTGGCGCGCACGCTGGACGTGCCGCTGGACCGCGCCGGCCGCGTGCAGGTGCAGCCGGACCTGACCCTGCCCGATCACCCGGAGCTGTTCGTGGCCGGCGACCTGGCCGCACTGAGCCAGGCCGATGGCAAGCCGGTTCCCGGCGTGGCGCCCGCGGCCAAGCAGATGGGCAAGTACGTGGCCGAGGTGGTCCGCGCGCGCCTGCATGGCAAGGCGGCACCGGGGCCGTTCAAGTACGCCGACTACGGCAACCTCGCCACCATTGGCCGCATGGCCGCGATCGTGCACCTGGGCCGGCTGCAGCTCTCCGGCGTGCTGGCCTGGTGGTTTTGGCTGGCCGCGCACGTGTTCTTCCTGATCGGCTTCCGCAACCGCATCGTGGTGCTGCTGAACTGGGCGGTCGCGTACTGGAGCTACCAGCGCAGCGCGCGCATCATCTTCGGTGATGATCAGGACGACCGGCGGCCGAGGCGGTAAGGCCGCACGCAACAGGGGTCGGATCCCTTTCCGCGGGAAAGGGCTCTGACCCCGTCAACAAACATGGAGCGCCATCCACGCATGGCGTGGATCTACCGGTTCATCTGGCCACCGGGCACCCGCCGTTTCGACCAGGTCCGGCAGAAGTCCTCCTTCCTCGCGGTGTCCGCAATCTGCGCGGTACTCCAATGCCGGGTGATCCAGATCGCCAACGCGGTGCTGCTGAGATGCCAGCGCAGCATGCCGCGCCGAGGTTGCCGCCACAGGTGGCGCCGGGCAATCCAGAAGGCCTCCCGCTCCACTTCAGGCACCTTGTTCTTCATCCCGTCCTTGTCGAAGAACTGGGCGGTGAAGCGCCAGGGGTTCATTGGCTGGTATCCCGCCCGTGGCTCACCGCTGCACGCAGCCACACCACTGGGCGCGCGGTCGGCCGGCTTCGGCCGACCGTCCACCAATGCCAGCCCGAGCAGATACAGCAGGCCAGGCAGCAGCGCGATGCCGGCGACCAGCACGACGACGGAGATCCATGCGTTGCCGGCGGCACGCATCGCTCAGTGCGCCTTCGGCTTCGGGTACCACAGTGCGTTGACGATGACCCAGCGCTGGTCGAAACGCCCCATGTGAAAGTAGTCGACGAACCACGGGGTTTCCAGCCGCACCGAGGCCGCGTTGCCGGTCACGTCCAGCACCGTGCAGCGGCGATCCCATTGATCCTTCGGGGTCTTCAGCGCGCCCTGTTTCGTCAGCGAGACCAGCTCTTCCTTCGACATCCGGCGCAGGCCCAGGCGCTCGTCGGGTGTATCGCCGAGGACCGCGCGCTTGGCCAGGTCCGGGTGCAGCGAACGGGCGACGCGCTGCGGATCGGCCTCCAGCTGGCCATCGACGTAGTCGTGGCAGGTGGCTTCGATGGCCGCGATCGTGGCGGGGTCGGCGGCAGGGCTCGTTGCTGCGGAAAGCGCGAACAGCAGGGCAATCGTGGACATCCGGGTCTCCGGCTCTGGGCGCGGGGCGATCATCGCATGGGCCGAATGGCCCATCCACGCATGACGTGGATCTACTGTAGAGCCGAGCCCATGCTCGGCTCCCGCATCGGGCAGACGGAACAACAGCCGAGCGTGGGCTCGGCTCTACAGAAGCGCAGGATCCGTTGCCTGCAGCCAGGCCAGCTTGCGTTCGCGGGGCTGCTGCTTGAGTTGCCACTCGGCCCGCGAGGCGGCGGCCCGGTCCGGGTATTCGCGCACGGCCAGCACGCGCAGCGGCGGCCGGGCCCGGGTGTAGCGCGCGCCCTTGCCGGCCTGGTGGGCGGCGAAACGCGCCTCCACATCGGTGCTGATGCCGGCGTAATAGCTGCCATCGCGGCATTCGAGCAGGTACAGGAACCACGGGCGGACGGACGAGGCCATGCCTGGATTATGCCGTGCTGCACTGCAGCGGATATACTGGCACCCGAATGCAGGAGAGAGGCGCCGCGCTGGCGCCCGCCGAAGGCGCAGGCTCCCATGATCGCTCAGGCCGGTGGGCTGGAATCCCACCAACCATGCATTCGACTCGCCGAGCTGGAGAGAGGTCACCGGGCATGCCCGGGACGATCCGCCGAAGGGGCACGCGGCCCATGCCGCTGAACTCTCAGGCAAAAGGACAGCGGGAGCGGCACCGGTCATCGTCATCCCGTCATTGCGCAGGCAGTGGCGGCGGTCGCGCATGGCCGGCCCCACCGCGGCCGGAGCCTGTCCCATGCTGCTGTCCATCATCTACCTGATCGCCATTTCCGCCGAAGCCATGACCGGCGCACTGTCCGCCGGCCGCCGCCGCATGGACCTGTTCGGCGTGGTCATGATCGCCTGCGTCACCGCCCTCGGTGGCGGCTCGCTGCGCGACATCCTGCTCGGCCACTATCCGCTGGGCTGGGTGAAGCATCCCGAGTACCTGGGCTTCACCGTATGCGCGGCGCTGATCGCCACCTGGGTGGCGCGCTGGATGCACCACTTCCGCCGCACCTTCCTGGTGCTCGATGGCCTGGGCCTGATCGCCTTCACCCTGATCGGCTGCTCGATCGCGCGCGAAGCCGGCCATGCAATGCCGATCGTGCTGATCGCCGGCATGCTGACCGGTGCGTTCGGCGGGGTGCTGCGCGACATCCTCTGCAACGAGGTGCCACTCATCTTCCAGAAGGAGCTGTACGCGATCATCGCGCTGCTGACCGGCGCGGCCTATCTGTTGCTGCTGCACTGGGGCGTGGCCGACGCCACCGCGATCCTGTGCTGCCTCGGCGGCGGCTTCGCGCTGCGCCTGCTGGCGATCCACTACCGCTGGGAAATGCCGAAGTTCGTGTACCACGACGAAGTGCATTGAGCCTCTTCGTAAAGTCGAGCCATGCTCGACTGCTCTTTGCAGGAAACCAACGCGCTTCGCGCGCAGGTCGGGCATGGCTCGACGCTACAGGAAGCGGTATCACCACCCCGGCGATGTACCTGGCGCTGTCGCTCATGCGCAGCGCCAGGCGCATCGCCGGTGCAGATGGGCCGGCCTCCAACTCCGACCGACCCTGATCGCGGCCGCACCCCCGCAGGCGCTGGCCGCCATCCACACACGTGCCGCACTCAGGCGGCTTCGATCAGGCTGCTTCGGACACCTTCACGTCGCGACGGGCGCGCACGGCCGCAGCCAGACGCTCCAGCACCGTCACGGTGGTGTCCCAGTCGATGCAGCCATCGGTGATGCTCTGCCCGTAAACCAGCGGCTGGCCTTCCACCAGTTCCTGGCGGCCACCGACCAGATGGCTCTCGATCATCACGCCAACGATGCGCTGTTCGCCGTCTTCCAGCTGAACAGCAATGTCTTCGATCACCTTCGGCTGGTTCTCGGGGTTTTTCAGGCTGTTGGCGTGGCTGGCGTCGATCATCAGGCGCGTCGGCAGCTTGGCCTTGGCCAGCACCTGGCAGGCGTCGGCGACGCTGCCGGCGTCGTAGTTCGGCTGCTTGCCGCCCCGCAGGATCACATGGCAATCCGGATTGCCGGTGGTCGACACGATGGCGGTGCCGCCCTGCTTGGTGACCGACAGGAAGTGATGCGGATTGGACGCCGCACCCACCGCGTCAGCGGCGATCTTGACGTTGCCATCGGTGCCGTTCTTGAAGCCGACCGGGCACGACAGCCCCGAGGCCAGCTCACGATGCACCTGGCTTTCGGTCGTACGCGCGCCGATCGCGCCCCACGCCACCAGGTCGGCGATGTACTGCGGCGAGATCACATCGAGGAATTCGACACCGGCCGGCAGGCCGAGCTTGTTGATGTCGCGCAGCAGGCCGCGGGCAATGCGCAGGCCCTTGTCGATCCTGAAGCTGCCGTCCAGGTCCGGGTCGTTGATCAGGCCCTTCCAGCCCACCGTGGTGCGCGGCTTCTCGAAGTACACACGCATGACGATTTCCAGTTCGCCGGCCAGCGCGTCGTGCAGCGGCTTCAGGCGCTGGGCGTATTCGATGGCGGCCTTCGGGTCGTGGATCGAGCACGGGCCCACCACCACTGCCAGGCGGTCGTCACGGCCGTGCAGGATCTGGTGCAGGGCCGCGCGCGAGGCGCTGACGGTGTCGGAGGCTTCATCGTCACAGGGCAGCATCGCCAGCAGTTGGGCAGGCGGTGTCAGCGGTTCGATGGTGCGGATGCGCAGGTCGTCGGTGTGCGGGGGCATTGCAGGAGATCTCCGGAACGTTGGGGTCCCCAGCGTGGCGGCATGAAAAAAGCCGCCAGGTTCGCTGGCGGCTTTCGGGAATGCGTCTGAAGCTTTCTTCAGGGTGAGCGCAGTCCTTCCTCCGCCAGTGGCTTCGGAAAGTAATACCAGTAAAAGCGGGTGGCGGCTGCGTTCATGGGGTGTATTGATAGCACAGCTTTTGCGCAGTGCAAAATGTTTCATCCGCAACCGCGGGTGCGGTTCAGCGAGGCGCGCGCCGGCGCTGCCCACGCGGCAGCAGCCACGCAAAGCTGCTCATTTGCCATGCACTTCCACGTCCAGCAACAGGCCTTCGTGGATGTCGGCCCAGCGCTCCAGCACGCGGTCCAGCTCCTGCCTGGCCTCGTCCAGCTGCTCGGGATTGAGCAGGGAACGGGTGGTGTAGAGGTCGGAGACCAACCGCCGCAGGGCCGCCTCCGGGATGGCCACCGACGGCCCTTCCCGCCCCGGCAACTGCAATGCCGGGCTGTCGCCAAGCGGGCCGAACAGCGTGACCTGGAGCGTGCTCTGCATGATCAACTTCCCTGCGGATGGACATGGGCAATGTCCTGTTTACCGCGTCCGGGTGACAGGCGCATGTGCCATGCGCGTCCGGAGACGCTGCTACAAGGCGGCCAGGTCGGCAAGGTGCTGCCCCATCCCATCGTCTGCGCCGACGGCGTTGATGGTGGCGAAGTACTGATGCCAACCGGTGGCGGCAATGCCGGCCACCAGCGCATCGGCGTCCGCGCGGCTTGCACAGCGCCAGACCGCATAGAACTGCTCATCGCTGCCGTGCTGTACGCCCCTGGCAATGCGGCCCATCGCCAGCAGTGTGATGCGGACTGGATCGAACTGCTGCATGCCTGCACCGATACGGGCGAAGAAGGCATTCCGCTGCTCGGGCTGGAGCGTGGTCCAGGCGGGGGTGGCGGTGTAGAGCTCGATGAAGGTGTGCGACATGCTGCTTCTTCCTTGAAGGTTTGGGGGGTTGCCGGCCAGCGGCCGGCACTACCGGAGCGAGCGCATGGCGCGTTTGCGGATGTAGGCATTGGCATCGCCACGGTGCTGCTGTTGCCAGCGCGCGCACAGCGCACGCAGCCACTGCGGCTGTGTCTTGCCGGCATCATTGAGCCAGTTGCCGACCGAGTCCTGCACATAGCGCTCCGGGTCGTCGGCGAGTGCCTCCAGCATCGCCTCTGCAAGTTCCGGCTGCCGCTTGAACAGCGCGACATGTGTGGCCCACACGCCGCGCGGGCGCAGCGCTTCGCAGGCGAAGCGGCGCAGGTACGGCGATCCTTCCTGCGTCCATGGTTGCAGGTACTCCAGCGCCTGCAGTGGTGCGGCAACAATGTCGGCACGCAGCGCCAGCCACGCCCATTCGCGCACGCCGAAGTGCGGGTCGTCAGCCAGTGGCCGCATCGCCTGCAGCTTGGCCGGCAGCGTCGCGTCGGCGTCGCCGCCGATCAGGTAGCAGGCCCAGCCACGCACCGTGTCTGACGTATGCGCCTGCCAGCGCGCAGGCTCCCCCTGTCCGGCTTCGTGCAGCAACCGCGCCGCCAGCGCCATGCGCTGGGTGATGCCCTTGCCTGAGGCGTCGCGCATGCATTGCAGCGATTCCGGCTCAAGGGCAGGCGCCACCACCTGCAGCAGCGCGGTGAAATCCACGGCCAGGCATTCGGCCAGATGGGTGGCAGCAGCGCTGCCACTGTTGAGTGCATGCAGCCTTTGCGCAGGAACGGGCGTGCTCATGCTGCCGATTCCCGCCCACCGTCCGTGTGCTGCCAGACCTTGTGCAGCAGCTGCGACAGCTGCTGCTGTTCACCCGCATCCAGGCCGTCGAACAGGCCGCTGATCCATTGCGTGTGCTGCTCGAACAACGACTCGGCCAAGCGCTTTCCCGGTGCGGTCAATACGATCTGCAGACGGCGGCCATCCCCGTCATCGCTGCGACGCTGCAGCAGGCCTTCACGCTGCAGGCCATCGAGCAGGCCGCTGATGGTGGCACGGGTCACGCCGGCACGCTCGGCCAGCAGGTGCGGCGGCAGCGTGCCACCGGCCCCGTGCAGCAGGAACAGCACGATGAAGCGGCCCTCGCTGAGCCCATGCGGTGCCAGCCGCGCGGCGCAGTCGCGATCGATCGACGAGGACAACGAGAGCAGCTGGAAGCACAGGCGCAGTTGCGCGATGTTGGCGTGGCCGCGTCGCTGCGATTCCTCCAGCAGGGCCTGATGCTTGGCTTCGATCATCTCACGAACACGATATGGTTAGGTGCCTAATCATATCACCGGATAGCCGCCATCTGTAAACCACAGCCGATATCAGGGGAGCTTTCCCAGCAGCAGGCGCGCGATCAGCCCGCCGCCCTCGCGGTGCAGCAGCTGCAGTTCGCCTGCGTGACGCCTGGCCACGTTGGCGGCCATGGCCAGTCCCAGCCCGGTCCCACCGGTAGCGCGACTGCGCGAGCTTTCGCTGCGCTGGAACGGTTGCAGCAGGCGGACACGATCAGCTTCGGCGATGCCCGGCCCGCGATCCATCACATCCAGCTGCACCCCATGTCCCCACACGGCGACATGCAGCTCCACGGCGCCCGCGTAACGCTCGGCGTTGTCGATGAGATTGTCGACCGCGCGCCGGAGCAGCAGCGCATCGCCATGCCACGGCAGCGTATCCGGGCACTGAAGCGAAATGTCGACCCCGCGCAGCAGCGCCCCTTGCAGGCATTCCTGCAGCAGGGCAGCCAGATCCAGCGAGCGCATCTGCAAGGGCTGCAGCTCGCCGCGTGCATAGTCCAGCACCTGCTCGATCATCGCGTCCATGCGTTCGATGTCCGCCACCATCCGGGCGGCCTGTGGTGCGGGAGCGAACTCGGCGCGCAGGCGCAGGCCGGTCAGGGGCGTGCGCAGGTCATGCGCCACTGCCGCCAGCATATGGGTCATGTCCTGTGCCTGGACCCGCAGGCGTTCGCGACCGGTGCTGATCGCGGCGGCCAGCATCTGCACTTCGCGTGGGCCATCGTCGGGCAATGGCGACTCGGCCTGCAGGTCGACGCGTGCGCTCGCTTCGGCCAGGCGCCGCAGCGGGCGCCCCAACCGGATCGACGCCCACGCCGCCAACGGCGCCAGCAGGATCGCACCGCCCAACAGGGCGAGCATCACCTGGCGGCGCCAGGCCGCCAGGTCACTATGGTCGCTGCCGACCACCCGCCAGCGGCCGTCGGCCTGGCGCATCCCCAGTTCAAACGGCGGCCACTGCATCGCGGTCAGCAGCGCGGCCTGTGATTTCAGCACGCCAGCACGACCGGAGGCGTCCAGTACCGCGCCACCCTCGATGACCTGCACATCGGGCGCCCTGCCCTGCCCCGTCCATGCCAGGCGTACATCCTCGGCCGGCATGCCCATCTGCGCGGCCGCCAGCTGCGCGAGCCAGTCGCTGGCGCTACCTTGGGGGGGCGCGTCCTGCGTCGCCCTGCGCAATCCCAGTGACGCCGGCGCCTGTTCCCCACGCAGTACCTGCATCGCATGGTCCAGCCGCATCGGTGGCGGCGCGGGCCGGGGCATCCAACCCACCACTGCAACGCTGGCCAGGGTTGCCAGCAGCAGGCTGGCCAGCGCCAGCATCGCGATCCAGCGAGTGGTCGACCACCGGCTGCTCACAGCACCTGTACCTCAGCGTCGAAGCGATACCCTTCCCCGCGCAGTGTCTGCACGAGGGCTTCTGCCCCGGACGCGGCCTGCCCGAGCTTGCGGCGCAGGCGGCTGATCGCGAGGTCAATGGCACGGTCCACGCTGTCACTGGCTTCTCCGCGACTCAACTGCAGCAGCTGCTCACGCCCCAGCACCCGCCCGGGACGTTCGGCCAGCGCCAGCAACAGGGAAAACTCGCCACGACTCAGCACCAGCTCGGCACCGTCCGGTGCGAACAGGCGACGCTGGTCGGGCAGCAATCGCCAGCCATCAAACCGCAGCTCGCTGGCCACCTGCGTGCGCAGCTTGTCCTGACGGCGCAGCAGTGCGCGTACCCGCGCCAGCAGTTCACGCGGATCAAAGGGTTTGGCCAGGTAGTCGTCCGCGCCCATCTCCAGGCCGATCACGCGGTCCGGTGCAGCCCCCATCGCCGACAGCATCAGGATCGGGATCGCCCTCGCCTGCAGCCTGCGGCAGACCGACAGCCCATCCTCACCGGGCATCATCCAGTCGAGGATGATCAGGTCCGGTCGTTCGGCCTGCAGCAGCACGTCCAGTGCCGCCGCATCCGCCGCCAGGCGTACCTGGTAGCCGTGCAGCAGCAGGTGGTCGGCGATGGCGTCGCGGATGCTGGCATCGTCGTCGACGACGATGACACGGATGGGAGTACTCATTCGCACAGTATCCAGCACCTGTGTATCAGGACGGTATCAACGCCGATATTCCGGCGATACGCCGCCGTGCGCCAATGGTCACCCACGATCACTGCGGAGTCTTCCCTTGCGCCTCTTCCTGTTGCCCCTGTTCGCCGCTCCCTTGCCTGCGCTCGCCTCCAACGCCGCCGCGCACATCCTGCCGATGTGGATGCAGGGCGGTCATCCGGCGGTGGCCGTCTCGCTGGACGGGCGCGCCGAACCGCTGCGCTTCGTGGTCGACAGTGCCGCGGGGGCAACGCTGGTCGATGCCCGCGTCGTGCGGCGCTATGGCCTGGAGGATGCGGATGCAGAGGTATCACAGGCGCAAGGGGCGAGTGCAGCTTCGGCGCGGTTGCAGCGCATGCGCAGCACGTCCTGGCAGCTGGGCGGCTGGCAGCTGCAGGCCCAAGCCATGAACGTCGATCTGTCATCGTTGCCGAAGGATGATGATCCAGCCATCGACGGCTTGATCGGCAACGATCTGACCGGGCGCTGGGACACCCGTTGGGACTTCGGCCGCAATCTACTGGCGCTGTGGACACCCGGCGGATTGAACCTGGAAGGACCGGGTTGCCAGCCCAATGCGCTGCCCGGCCGCACTGGCGGCCTGCGCCAGTTCGGCTTCATCACGCTTGCACTGGGCGCGCCCGCGGTGGACGCCATCGCCGTAGTCGACACCGGTGCCGCACAGACCGTCCTCAACGCCGAAGCCGCCCGCGCACTGGGGCTGCGCACCGACGGCAGCGACGCGCGGGTGCGGGTGCGTGAAAAGGGCACCGAAGGCCTGGGCGGCGGCAAGCAGGCAACCTGGCTGTACACCCTGCCCGGCATGACCGGCGGCGGCTGGCAGCACCCGTCGATGGAGGTCCGCATCAGCGAACTGCCGGTGTTCAAGGCGATCGGCCTGGAGGGCCGGCCGGCGCTGATCCTCGGTGCCGATGCAATGCGCGGCGGCCAGGTGGACATCGGTGCCGGCGCAGCACGGATCTGCCTGCGCCGGCCGCAGGCCGGCTGACAACTGGCGATGACGCCAGCGGCAGCCCGGCGTAGCATCACCGTGCGCCCCACCAGGAGTTCCACGCATGTGCCGTGCCACCCTGATGTTGCTGACGCTGCTCCCGCTGGCGGTACTGGCCGCGCCGCCACCCGTGCCCTCGCCCACTCGCATCGATGCCGAAGCACGGCGGCTGATGCAGGCGGCCCATGCGCGCGGGATGGCGCTGGCGGTGATCGATGACGGCAAGGTGGTGCATGTGGCCGCCTACGGTGAACGCAACGCCGCAGGCGAGCCGCTGCGCACCGACACCGTGATGTATGCCGCATCGCTCACCAAGATGGCCTTCGGCCACCTGGTCGCACAGCTGGCGCAGGACGGGGAGATCGATCTGGATGCCAGCATCGCCACAGCTCTGGACGTGCCGCTGCCAGACTACCCGCCCGAACCGAAGAAGTACGCCGACTACAGCGTGCTGGCGAGTGATGCACGCTGGCGCCGGCTCACGCCCCGAAAGCTGCTGAATCACGCCAGCGGCTTTGCCAACTTCGGCTTTCTCGAACCGGATGGCCGGTTGAAGTTCCACTTCGAGCCCGGCAGCCGCTACGGCTATTCCGGCGAGGGCCTGATCCTGCTGCAGTTCGTGATCGAACGTGGGCGACTGGGCGAGGATGTGGGTGCGTTGATGCAGCAGCGCGTGTTCGATCGCTTCGGCATGGCGCGCACCAGCATGTCGTGGCGCGCGGATTTCGCCGGCAACCTGGCCGATGGCTGGACCGTCGAAGGCAATACAGAGCCGCACGATCAACGCAGCCGTGTGCGGGCGGCAGGATCGATGGATACCGCCATCACCGACATGGCCCACTTCGCCGCCGGTTATGTGCGCGGCGATGGGCTGTCTGCGGCAATGCGCAGGGAACTGGTGCGGCCGCAGCTGCCGATCACCACCGCCAGCCAGTTCCCAACGCTGCAGCCGGAGCTGCCCGTTGCGCAGCAGCACCGGGATCTGGCCGCGGGCCTGGGCGTGGTGACCTTCCGTGGCCCCCAGGGTGCAGGCTTCTACAAGGGCGGCCACGACGATGCGGTCGGCAACACCCTGGTGTGCATCGAGCGGCACAAACGCTGCGTGGTGATCCTGGGCAACGATGTACGGGCCGAGGCCACCTTCCCGGCACTGGTGGCGTTCGTGCTGGGTGATACCGGCGTGCCATGGCAGTGGGAGTACGGCGCGGCGAAGGCCTTCGTCGAATGAAGGCGCGATGATCCCTGGGCGGGGAGTGCGGAGGGATGGGAGCAACCATGCATGGCGTGTGGATCCACCTCACGCGTGGATGCCTGCTCCGCTCAGCGCGCCTGCTCGAAGAACATCAGGTACACCAGCCGGCCATTCTCCGGGCGGTCGCCGAACGCTGGCCCGGCGGTATGCCAGAACCAGGGCCGCAGCAGCACCAGCCGGTTGAAACGCATCGGGATGCGCATGGTCATTTCCCACTGGCTGTCGTCGTTGCTGTCGCGCTCGATGATGTCACGATGCATGTCGCGGCCGTTGGCATAGCCCAATGCGGCCAGCTCCGCTGCATCCAGGGCCATGCGCTCGGTGCCGGTACGGCGGTGGCGGAAGAACTCGGTGCCGCCCTCGCAGTGCTCCGGTGCACTCAGGTAGAGGATGCCCGACCAGTGCGAGTGATCGGCGTGCACCTTGGCGCGGCCGGTGTCACCGGCCAGGGTAAGGCGGAACTTGCCGTGCGACTGCGGTGGGTTGACCGGCCGCAGCGGTTCGTTGACCAGCCGCGAGATCGCGCCGGACAGCCCATCCAGTTCCAGCCGCTGCTGCGAATTGCGGCCGGGGAATGCACCCTCCTGCACCGGATAGGTCAGGCCCAGCGCCGCCTGGCGCAGCCCCTGCGCATCGGCAGGAGAAAGGAAGTCGTCGACGACGATGAAGGAGGTAGGCATGGCCACCGAGCGTAGCGATGCGCTGCTGCGGCGGCAACCGGGCAACGAAAAACCCCGCCTTGCGGCGGGGTTCTTCCTTGCATCGGGAGGGCGTGCCGACCAGGGTCGGCAACGACCGCCGGGGACGTGGACTTAGAAGTCCATGCCGCCCATGCCACCCATGCCGCCCATGCCACCGGCGCCACCCATGGCCGGCTCGTCCTTCTTCGGAGCTTCGGCAACCATGGCTTCGGTGGTGATCATCAGGCCAGCGATCGAGGCGGCGTTCTGCAGCGCCGAACGGGTCACCTTGGTCGGGTCCAGGATGCCGAACTGCAGCATGTCGCCGAACTCGCCGGTGGCGGCGTTGTAACCGAAGCTGCCGGTGCCTTCCTTGACCTTGTTGATGATGACCGACGGCTCGTCACCGGCGTTGGCCACGATCTCGCGCAGCGGGGCTTCCATCGCGCGCAGGGCGATCTGGATGCCGTGGTTCTGGTCTTCGTTGGCGCCCTTCAGGCCGGCCAGCGCGGTGATCGCGCGGACCAGGGCAACGCCGCCGCCCGGAACCACGCCCTCTTCAACGGCCGCACGGGTCGCGTGCAGGGCGTCGTCGACGCGATCCTTCTTTTCCTTCATTTCGATTTCGGTCGAGGCGCCGACCTTGATCACGGCAACACCGCCGGCCAGCTTGGCCACGCGTTCCTGCAGCTTCTCGCGGTCGTAATCCGAGGAGGTGTCCTGGATCTGGGTCTTGATCTGCGCCACGCGTGCATCAACGTTGGCCTTGTCGCCGACGCCGTCGATGATGGTGGTGTTCTCCTTGGAGACCTGCACCTTCTTGGCGCGGCCCAGGTCCTTGATGGTGGCCTTCTCCAGCGACAGGCCGACTTCTTCGGAGATCACGGTGCCGCCGGTCAGCACGGCCATGTCTTCCAGCATCGCCTTGCGACGGTCGCCGAAGCCCGGGGCCTTGACGGCCACGACCTTGACGATGCCACGGATGGTGTTGACCACCAGGGTGGCCAGCGCTTCGCCTTCGACTTCCTCGGCCACGATCAGCAGCGGCTTGCCGGCCTTGGCGACGCCTTCCAGCACCGGCAGCAGGTCACGGACGTTGGAGATCTTCTTGTCGTGCAGCAGGATGAACGGGTCATCCAGGTCAGCGGTCTGCGACTGCTGGTTGTTGATGAAGTACGGCGACAGGTAGCCGCGGTCGAACTGCATGCCCTTGACCACGTCCAGTTCGTTGTCCAGGCCCGAGCCTTCTTCAACGGTGATGACGCCTTCCTTGCCGACTTCCTTCATCGCGTCAGCGATGATCTGGCCGATCGACTCGTCCGAGTTGGCCGAGATGGTACCGACCTGGGCGATCGCCTTGTCGTCGGCGGTCGGCTTGGAGATGTTCTTCAGCTCGGCGACGGCGGCCGAGACGGCCTTGTCGATACCGCGCTTGAGGTCCATCGGGTTCATGCCGGCGGCAACGGCCTTGGCGCCTTCGCGGATCAGGGCCTGGGCCAGCACGGTGGCGGTGGTGGTGCCGTCGCCGGCATCGTCGTTGGTGCGCGAAGCAACTTCCTTCACCATCTGCGCGCCCATGTTCTCGAACTTGTCAGCCAGTTCGATTTCCTTGGCGACGGAGACGCCGTCCTTGGTGATGGTCGGCGCGCCGAAGCTCTTTTCCAGCACGACGTTGCGGCCCTTCGGGCCCAGGGTGGCCTTGACGGCATTGGCGAGAACGTTGACGCCGCGCACCATGCGCGAACGGGCGTCTTCACCGAAACGAATATCCTTGGCAGCCATTGCATTTACCTCATTGGTAGCGCCGGACGATGCCCGGCGGCTGGGAGTTTGGGATCAGGTTGAAACAGGTCGCGCCGGGGCTCAGCCGATGACGGCGAGCACGTCGTCTTCGCGCAGGACCTTGTATTCGACGCCTTCGCTCTTGTACGAGCTGCCGGCGTACTGGCCGTAGATGACCTTGTCGCCGACCTTCAGCGACGGCGCGCGCACGTTGCCATTGTCCAGCGGCTTGCCGGGGCCGACGGCCACGACCTCACCCTTGGTGGACTTTTCCTTGGCCGAGTCGGGGATGACGATGCCACCGGCGGAGATTTCGTCGGCTTCGATCGGCTTGACCACAACGCGGTCGTGCAGCGGCTTGATGCTCATAGGAGACCTCTTAAGTGATTGATTGGTCTAAAAAAGTCCGGCGATGTTAGCACTCACCCCAAGCGAGTGCCAGAACCGCACGTGAAGAAACCCGACAACGTCGGGAGCAGGGCAGAGATGGAGCCCCGCCGCCCCCTTTCAAGGGCGGAATGAAAAAATTTTTCCGCCCGCGCGCCTCGGCCAAGGCGTCGGTCCTGGACAATTTCGGTGACAAGCGTCGCACTGTCAGATATCTGACGTTCATTTACGACAAAGTGTCACTGGATCGGCCTTAGGCTCGGTCAGGCATTCCCAATCACAAGGAGTAGTCGATGCGATTGCTGTCCCCGCTTGCCGCCGCCTGCCTGCTGGCACTGGCCGCCGCGCCGGCCCAGGCCGAGGTTTTCATCAACGAACTGCACTACGACGACAGCACCGCCGCCGGTGACGTCGGCGAAGCCATCGAAGTGGTCGCCACCGCGGGCGAGGACCTGTCCGGCTACCGCCTCTACCTCTACAACGGCAGCAATCCTTCGGCGGCCGCGGTCTACGCCAACAACCCGGTCCCGGCCGGCACCGCCGCCGGCTGCGGCAGCGCGACCATCGCCGTGGTCAACTACCCGACCAACGGCATCCAGAACGGCCCCAACGACGGCATCGCCCTGGTCGATGCCAGCGGCAAGGTGGTCCAGTTCCTCAGCTACGAGGGCGCCATCACCGCCTCCGGTGGCCCTGCCGCCGGCATGACCAGCCAGAACATCCCGGTGGCCGAGACCAACAGCACGGCCGCGGGCACCTCGCTGCAGCTGACCGGCAGCGGCAGCCAGTACACCCACTTCACCTGGGCCGAGTCGGCCAGGCAGACCTTCGGCAGCTGCAACAACGGTCAGACCTTCAGTGGCGGCGGCACGCCGGGCCCGAACACACCGCCGTCGGTCTCCACCACCACCCCGGCGCAGGGCAGCAGCACCTTCCCGGCCGCCGCCGACCTGGAAGTGGTGTTCAGCGAGACGGTGAACCTGGCCAGTGGCGCCTTCGCCCTGAGCTGCGGCACCTCCGGCAGCGTGCCGTTGACCTTCCCGGCCAGCGGCCGCAGCGTGAAGCTGTCCACCAACACTGCGCTGGTGGCCGGTGAGGCCTGCCGCTTCGACATCCGCGCCGCGCGCATCACCGACCTGCAGGGCGCGCACCCGGCCGCCGACAGCCGCATCGCCTTCACCGTGGCCAGCACCGGCGGCAATCCGGACCCGGGCAACCCGGGCGTGCCGGCCGGCTACTACTCCAAGGTCAACACCAGCAGCCCCGGCCAGCTGCGCTGCTCGCTGCATGCCACCATCAAGGGCCACACCGCCTACCCTTACAGCGGCTCGGGCACCAGTACCTGGACCATTCTGGAAATCGCCGACGAGGATCCGAACAATTCCGGCAGGATCCTCGATGCATATCGCAACCACAGCTACGCCAAGGTGACCGATCGCGCCGGCAGTGGCAGTGGCCTGAAGTACAACCGCGAGCACACCTGGCCGAACTCGCTGGGCTTTGCCACCACCACCGGTGACAAGGGCTTGCCGTACGCGCCGTATACCGACACCCACATGCTGTACCTGACCGACGCGCAGTGGAACGCCGACCGCGGCAACAAGCCGTTCGGCAAGTGCGACGCCAACTGCGGCGAGCGCGCCACCGAGGCCAACAACGGCCAGGGCGGCGGCAGCGGCGGCTATCCGGGCAACTCCAACTGGGTGCGCACGCCAGACGGCAACACCGGCACCTTCGAGGTGTGGGGCAAGCGCAAGGGCGACATGGCGCGTGCGGTGATGTACATGGCGATCCGTTACGAGGGCGGCAAGGATGCGGCCACCGGCCAGTCCGAGCCGGACCTGGAGCTGACCGACGACCGCAGCAAAATCGTCAAGACCAGCAGTTCGCCGGCCTACATGGGCCTGCTGTCCACGCTGATCGACTGGCACTTGTCCGATCCGCCGGATGATGCCGAGCGTGCGCGCAATGACGTGATCTACAGCTTCCAGGGCAACCGCAACCCGTTCATCGACCACCCCGAGTGGGCAACCCCGGCCCTGTTCACCTCGGCCAAGCCGGCCACCTGCCAGCTGGCCAACTGACCGCGCAACGCAGCGGTCCACTGCCGCCGCCGGGCCCTGACCCGGCGGCGGCCCTATACTCGGCGGTCATGTCGACCGTCGATCCCGTCCTGCTGCTGTTGACCACCTGCCCGGACCGGTCCAGTGCCGAGCGCATCGCGCACGCGCTGGTCGGCGAGCGCCTGGCGGCATGCGTGACCCGCCTCGATGGCGCGCAGTCGACCTACCGCTGGCAGGGCGAGGTGACCACCGACGCCGAACTGCAGCTGCTGGTGAAAACCACCGCGAGCCGCGTCGATGACGCAATTGCCCGGATCGTCGCACTGCATCCGTATGAACTCCCGGAGTGCATCGCGGTCGAAACCCGGGCCGGCCTGCCGGCGTATCTGGACTGGATCCGGGCACAGACCCGGGAGGACACTGATTGAAGACTCTGTTTGCGCGCGGCGCCGCCTTGTGCGCCCTGTTGTGGCTCTCGCTGCCGGCCTTCGCGCTGGATGAGAAGGACCTGCTGCCGGTGGACCAGGCGTTCGCGCTGACCGCCAGTGCCCCCGAACGGGGCCAGGTGCAACTGCAGTTCAAGATCGCACCGGGCTATTACCTTTATCGCCACCGCACCAGCGTCAAGGCCGACCCGGCCTTCAATGCCGGCGCGCTGCAGATGCCCAAGGGCGACAAGCACCACGACGATTTCTTCGGCGAAGTCGAGACCTATCGCGAGCGCCTGCAGGCCACCCTGCCCGGCACGCCGTCCGAGGCTGCCGGCACCATCAGCCTGGAAGTGCGTTACCAGGGCTGCGCCGATGCCGGTGTCTGCTACCCGCCGCAGAAGCGCGTGGTGCAGGTCACCCTGCCGGGCGCCGGTGCGGCCAGCCCGTTCAACAACCCGCTGGCCGGTGCCGGCAACAGCGGTGGCCTGCGCCTGCCGGGCGCGGCCAACAACAGCCAGGCCCTGCCGCTGCCGTCGGAACAGGCGTTCGGCTTCGATGCCATCGCCAGTGACGGCAACACCCTGCTGCTGCGCTTCAGCCCAGCGCCCGGCTATTACCTGTATCGCGACCGCACCTCGCTGAAGCTGGAAGGCAGCGCCGGCGTGCTGGCCGGCAAGCCGCGCTGGCCAGCCGCGCAATCGCATCGCGACGAGCACTTCGGCGATGTCTCGGTCTACTTCAACCAGGTGGAAGTGCCGTTGCCGCTGCGCCGCACTGTCACTGATGCCGTCGACAGCACCCTGGTGGTGACCTTCCAGGGCTGCCAGACCGATGGCATCTGCTACCCGCCGATGACCCGCCGGGTGAAGCTGTCGATTCCCGCTGGCAAGCTGTCCGCCAGCATTGACCAGGCGCCAGCGCGCAACGAGGTGATCAGCCCGCTGCCCGCCGCCGGCGTGCCACGTGAATCCGCCAACGGCGCACCGTTGCGCCTGCTGCCGACCGTCCCCAACGACGGCATTGCCACTCCCGCCGCCAGCGGCAGTGAGGGCGCGCGCAATGAGTTCGCCGCCGACGCGCGCGATGGCAACGCACTGCGCACGCGCCCACCGGCGACAACCCCGAACCCGGACCGTTCGTTCGTCTGGGTGCTGCTGCTGGCGCTGGCCGGTGGCCTGGTGCTGAACCTGATGCCCTGCGTGCTGCCGATCCTGTCGCTGAAGGTGCTGAGCCTGGCGCAGAGTGGCGAAAGCCCTGAGCGGGCACGCAGCCATGCCCTCTGGTACACGCTGGGCGTGCTGGTCGCGTTCGCGGTGATCGGCGCGCTGATGGTGGGCCTGCGCGCGATCGGCAACGCCGTCGGCATCGGCTTCCAGCTGCAGCACCCGGGCGTGGTGGCGGCGCTGGCCTACATCATGTTCGCGGTGGGCCTGAGCCTGTCCGGCGTGTTTACCCTCGGCGGTGGCATCGGCAACCTCGGCCAGTCGCTGGCCAGCCGCAGCGGGCCGGCCGGCGATTTCTTCACCGGTGCGCTGGCCTGCCTGGTCGGCAGCGCCTGCGTCGGCCCGTTCATGGGCGGGGCGATCGCCTATGCCTTCATTGCCCCGCCGCTGAAGGCGATGACCGTATTCCTGTTCCTCGGCCTGGGCCTGGCGCTGCCGTTCCTGCTGATCGGCTTCGTGCCGGCGCTGGCACGCCGCCTGCCCAAGCCCGGCCCGTGGATGGAAACGCTCAAGCACGTGCTGGCCTTCCCGATGTATGCCACCGCACTGTGGCTGCTGTGGGTGCTGGGCAAACAGCGCGGCGTGGACGGCATGGCACTGGTGCTGGGTGGCCTGCTGCTGTTCGCCTTCGGCCTGTGGCTGTTCGAGCGCAATCGCTGGACCGGCTCGCGTGCGGTGACCCTGCTCGGCGTGCTGCTGGCGATCGGCGCGCTGGTTCCTGCCTGGGGCGTGACCCAGCTGGCACCACCGGCGCGGGCCGCACAGGCCGCCAGCGAGAACGTGGTCGAGTATTCGCCGCAGTTGCTGGACCGCCTGCGTGCGGACAACCGCGTGGTGTTCGTCAACATGACTGCCGACTGGTGCGTGAGCTGCAAGGCCAATGAACGTGCCGTGCTGTCGCGGCCGGAGTTCAAGGAACTGCTCAAGCGCACCAACGCGGTGTACATGCGCGGTGACTACACCAACGTCGACCCGCAGATCACCACGTTCCTTGAAGAGCACAAGGCCGTGGGCGTGCCGCTGTACGTGGTGTACGGCCCGGGGGCGCCGCCGACCGTGCTGCCGACCCTGTTGACCCAGGCGGTGGTCGAGGAAGCGCTGCTGCGCACCGCACGATGAAGTGGCAACGGCCAGCGCTGCTGTGGACAGCGGTGCTGGCCGCCGGCCTCGGCCTGTGGGCCGGGCATCGATTCTCACCCGGCCCGTCTGCACCGGCCGCGGCAACGACGGCTTCCACAGCGACGGCCGTGAAGCCTACCCTGCAGGTGGGTGATCCCTTGCCGGCGCTGATCCTGCCGGACCTGGCGGAACAGCCGCTGGACCTGCGCGCCCGCTTCGCCGGCCGGCCGCTGCTGATCAATGTCTGGGCCAGCTGGTGTGCGCCCTGCGTGGAAGAGATGCCCGAACTGGCCCGCTTCGCCGAAGCCCAGGGCGACAACGGTGTGCAGGTGCTGGGCATTGCGCTGGATGCCCCGGACGACGTGCGCGCTTTCCTGCTGCGGGTGCCGGTGGACTACCCGATCGTGGTCGAGACGCCGGGGCCACGCGATGCCAGCGTGCAGCTGGGCAATACGCAGGGCCTGCTGCCCTACAGCGTGCTGTTCGATGCACAGGGGCGGCTGGTGAAGGCAAAGCTGGGGCCGTTCGCCCACGGCGAGATCGACGGCTGGGTGAAGTGAGGGTGTTTTTGCAGGGCTTGCAGCCCTGCACCCTGCTCAATGCAACGGCAACAGCCAAAGCGGGCTTTCCGTGGGATGGCGGGGCGCTGTGGCCGTGCAGGACACGCCGTAAACCCGTCCGTGGGGGCTCGATGGCGCCATCCATGGCGCCAACGGTCCCGCACAGCCACACCGCCCCACCTTCGACAGATTCCAGCGGCTGTTGGTAGGTGTCGACCTTGGTCGACACATCTGTCAGATATCGATATTCAGAACGGAATCAGACCCCGTGCCGACCAACGGTCGGCACCCACCAAAGCAGAACGTCGTTCCGACAGATCGCAGGAACTGTCGAAGGCGGGGTGGGTCCGGTTGAGGGGGCGTGAGCGCCATGGATGGCGCGACCGAGCCTCCATGGACGGGTTCACGGCGTCCCCCGCAACCGGACCCACCCCGCCTACCTGCTAAAAATCCACTGTTTGTGCTGTTGCCGGCCAGCGGCCGGCACTACCGCGGGTGCCGGGCGCAGCCCGGCCGGCACCCCCTGCTTGACCGCAGGCAGGGCGCCACGGAGAATTCCGCGACTAATTCTCATTTGCTGTTGCGCAGGATGCGGGCGGCAGCCTCCCGGGCCCCTCTCCTTCGATGTTCAAGAACGTCCTGTTCCAACTGCATTGGCTGCTGGGCATTACCGCCGGTGCCGTCCTGGCCCTGATGGGCCTCAGCGGCGCCATGCTGTCCTTCGAGGACGAGCTGCTGCGCGCGGCCAATCCTGGCTTCGCTGAAATCGCCGAGCACCATGCGGACGGCCAGCATCCCCTTGCACTCAGCGAACTGGTGCCGTTGCTGCAGGCTGGCAGCGAGCGCCCCCTGCAACGCCTTCGCGTGGATGCCACCGGACAGCGGCCGTCGGTCGCGCGCTTTGCCGGCGGCAAGGAACACTGGGTGTACTTCGATCCGTACAGCGGCGAGCGCTTCAGCGCCCTGCGCGGGCAGGCATTCTTCGACGTCGTCGAGGACCTGCATCGCCACCTCGCTGCCGGTGAGCGCGGCAAGTGGATCACCGGCAGCTGTGCAATCGCGCTGCTGTTCTTCACCCTGTCCGGTCTCTACCTGCGCTGGCCACGACGCTGGTGGCACTGGCGCAGCTGGCTGGCGGTGGAGTGGACGCGCAGCGGCCGAGGCTTCCTGTGGAGCCTGCACTCGGTGGTCGGCACCTGGGTGCTGCTGATCTACCTGATGAGTGCGCTGACCGGCCTGTGGTGGTCGTTCGACTGGTACCGCAACGCGGCCAACACGCTGCTCGGTGTGGCGCCGGCGGCAAAGCACACGGTTGCCGCCGACGCGGCACTGGACGTCCATCGCATCGAGGCCACGCTGTACGCGCTACCCGGCGTGCGCACCGGCTTCATCGACCTGCGCCTGCCGGAGAAGCCGGGGCAGGCGCTGAACGTGCGGGTGATGGCCGGTGATCCGTCGCAGCGCGGCGGCCACCACGACCGTGCGCATGACCTGCTGCAGCTCGATCCGGCCAGCGGCGCGGTTCTCGATGCCCGCCCGTACGCACGCCAGGGCGCGGGCGGACAGCTGGCCACCAGCGTGTTCGCGCTGCATTCGGGCAGCTACTTCGGTGTGCCCGGGCGCGTGGTGGTGATGCTCAGCAGCCTGGGCATGAGCCTGTTCTTCATCACCGGCTGGATGCTGTACCTGGACCGCCGCCGCAGCCAGCGTGCAGCGCGAGGGCTGCGCCGCGCGCTGCCGGCCACGACCACCGATGGCCGTGGTCCGCCGTGGCTGGTGGTGCATGCCAGCCAGAGCGGACTGGGCGAACAACTGGCGTGGCGTGCGGCCGCGCAGCTGCAGGCGTCCGGTCATGCGGTGCAGGTGCTATCGCTGGCCCGCGTCGGTGCCGCGACGCTGCAGGCCACCTCCCAGGCGCTGCTCGTGCTGAGCACGTTCGGCGACGGCGAGCCACCGGATGCCACGCGCCGCGCGGCGCGGCTGCTGCTCGCACAACGCCTGGACCTGTCGCGCCTGCAGTTCGGCCTGCTCGCGCTGGGCGACCGCCAGTACCCGCATTACTGCGGCTTCGGCCGCCAGTTCGATGGCTGGCTGATCGGCAACGGCGCGCGCCCGCTGTTCGAGCGCATCGATGTCGATGCCGCTTCGGTGCCGGCATTGCGCCAATGGCAGCAGCAGCTGGGTACGCTCACCGGCATCGTCACCGATGACAGCGTGCTGCCTGCGGCTACGCAAATGCATGAGTGGCGCCTGCTCGGCCGCGACCACCTCAACCCGGGCAGCGTCGGCGGAGCCATCTGGCGTATCCGTCTTGCCGCACCGGCCGACGTGCAGTGGCAGGCGGGTGACATCCTGCACATCGCACCCCGCCACAACGCGCGGCATGCCGGTGCCGTGCTGAAGGGACACGGTCTGGATCCGCTGCAGCCCCTGCTGGTCGATGGCCATCCGCGCACGCTGCTGGCGCTGGCCAGTGAACGCGAGCTGCCCGAGGCCGATGCCGCGCTGGCGGTGCAGGATGCCTGCCTGTGGCTGGCCGGGCTGCCGCTGCTGCCCAGCCGCGAGTATTCGATCGCCTCCTGCACGGATGATGGCGTGGTGGAGCTGGTGGTGCGGCTGGTGCATGACGCCTCCGGTCGCGCCGGGTTGGGCTCGGGCTGGCTGTCGTTGCATGCACCGATCGGTTCCGGCATCGTCGCCCGCGTGCATCGCAACCCCGGTTTCCATCGCGTCAGCGGCGCGCCGATGGTGCTGATCGGCAACGGCACCGGCATCGCCGGGCTGCGCAGCCTGTTGCGCGAAGCTGCCCACGCAGGCGAGCGCGGGCACTGGCTGCTGTTCGGTGAACGCCAGCGCGCACACGACTTCCTGTTCGCCGACGAGATCGAAGCCTGGCAGGCCAATGGCCATCTCACGCGGGTGGACCTGGCGTTCTCGCGCGATGGCGAGGGTGGTTACGTGCAGGATCGCCTGCGTGCGGCCGTCGATGCGCTGCGCGACTGGATGCAGCGCGGTGCGGTGATCCATGTCTGTGGGTCGTTGCAGGGCATGGCCGAAGGCGTGGACCAGGTGCTGCGTACTGCGCTGGGTGATGAAGCGGTGGAAACGCTGCTGGAAAACGGGCGCTACCGCCGCGACGTGTATTGATTCCTGCCGCCGAACGCTGGTGTGAGCCGAGCATGGGCTCGGCTCTACAGTGTTCGTGCAGCCGATGTAGCGCCGAGCCCACGCTCGGCTGACTAGGCCGCCGCGCGCGCCTGCGGCATCGACTGCAAGCGGAACGCGCCCACGGCTTCTGCCAAGGCACGCACCTGCGCCTGCATCTGCGCAGTCGAGGCCCCCGCCTCTTCCACCAGGCTGGCGTTGCGCTGGGTGCTGGCTTCCATCTGCACGATGGTCTGGTTCACCTGAGCGATGCCCGCATGCTGGTCCTGCGACGCACTGCGGATACCTGCCAGCAGCTCGGCCAGCTGCTGCACGCTGCCGACGATCTCGCCCATCGTGGTGCCGGCCTGCGCGGCCTGCTGGTTGCCCTGGCCGACACGCGCCACCGAATCCTCGATCAGCCCCTTGATCTGCTTGGCCGCCTCGGCACTGCGCTGCGCCAGCAGGCGCACTTCGGCGGCCACCACGGCGAAGCTGCGGCCCTGCTCGCCGGCACGCGCCGCTTCCACCGCCGCATTGAGGGCAAGGATGTTGGTCTGGAAGGCGATGCCGTCGATCAACTGGGTGATGTCGCCGATCCGTCGCGAGGCTTCGCTGATGCCATGCATGGTCGCGACCACCTGGCCGACCGCCTCGCCACCCCGCTGGGCCACCGCCGCCGCGCCCTGCACCAGTGCATCGGCGCGGCCTGCGGCATCGGCGTTGCGGCCGACGGTATCGGTCAGCTCCTGCATCGACGCCGCGGTCTCTTCCAGGTTGGCGGCCTGCTGCTCGGTGCGCCGCGACAGATCGTGATGGCCGGCGACGATCTCGCCAACGCCGGTATCCAGGCTGGAGGTGGCCTGCTGGATGCGGGTGACGATGCGGCCCAGCTGCGCGACGGTGGCATTGGCATCGTCGCGCATGCGCGCGAACACGCCCTGCAGGTCCCCCTCCATGCGCACGCTGAGGTCGCCGCGGGCCAGCGCAGCCAGCAGTGCCTGCAGGTCACCAAGGTTGGTTTCAAAGGTGGCCAGCAGGCGATTGATGCTGGTCGACAAGGTGCGCACGAAGCCCTGCTTGCCCTCCAGCACGATACGGCCATGCAGGTCGCCGCGTGCTGCAGCATCGACCAGGGCAGCGACCTCGGTTTCCAGCAGCGTCTCCAGCGCACGACTGCGCCATTCCACCGCTACGCCGAGGAACTGCCCTTCGTCGATGATGGGGTTGGCAATCAGCTGGTAGCGCACGCCGGCATGGCCGATCTCGCGCTCCTCGCGCTGGCGCGCGCCGGCCAGGCTGGCTAGCGCCGGATGCAGGCGCACGGCATCGCTGCCCACCAGATCTTCGGCCTCGCGCTCGAGTTGCTGCAGCAGTGCCGGATTGACGTAGGCCACCTGGCCCTCGGCATCGATCACCATCAGCCCGGTCTGCGCACTGTCCAATGCCTGCCGCACACGGGTGTTGCCGCGCGCCACGGCACGCTCGGTCTCGATGCGCGCGCGCAGGCGCTGCTGCATGTCGACCAGGCGCTGCGCCAGCTGGCCGATTTCATCGTTGGCGTTGTAGACGCGCAGGGTGGTGTCGAGTCGGTCGTCGGCGATGTCGCTGGCGAAGCGCAGGGTGTCCTGGATCGGCTGGCGCACCGCACGCCGCACCAGCACCAGGCTGGTGATCAACACACCGGCGACCAGCAGCAGGGTCACCGCGAACAGCACGCTCATGGTGTGTGCGCCGGCCTGCTGGCGCGCCTGTGCCTTGGCCAGCGCCGCCACCTGGGCCTGCTGGAAGGCGGCCAGCGCCGGCGCCACGCCGGCGGCGGTATCCAGCAGCGATTGCGCCTCTACATCCAGGCCCACGCGGGCGGCGGTATAGCCCAGCAATGCGGCCTGATAGGCCTCCATGCCGTTGCGAAGGGCATCCTGCGCATCGGTCGGCAGGCCCACCAGTGCGAGATCGAACGGCAGCTTTTCTTCGCTCGCACGGTCGGCATGGGTGGAGTCGCCATCGAGCAGCAGCAGTGCCTCCTGGCGGCGCATCTTCTGCAGGGACAACGCCAACGAAGGCCGCTGCAACGCATCCACCTGCGCGTGCAGGGCGTCGGCGGCCTGCTGCAATTGCGCGGCGAGGCCGGCATCGCCACGACCCATCTCATCGACGCGTTCGAACAGGGCGGCCACACCCTGCGAGAACGCGCCGGCGGCTTCGGTCAGTGCCTGCAGCGCCTCGCGCCGGCCGGGATCCATCGGCATCGCGCGCAGCGCCTGAAGATCGGCCTGGAGCGCCTTCTGCGTCGCCAGCAGCTGCGCGCGGTCGGCATCGTCGAAACTACGTGCATACTGGGTCTGCAGACGACGCGCCTCGGCCACCTGCGTGGCCACGCTCGCGGCCAGATCGCTGCCGTGCTGGTAGCTGGCCTGGCTGCGCGCCGCCTGCGTGCTGGCATGGCCGGTCCAGGCGTAGACGGCGGCGATCGCGATCAGGCCCAGCCCACAGACCCACAGGGTCGCCTTGAGCTTGCTGGCCACACTGAGCCGATGCGGCTGCAGCCACAGCAGCAGGCCGGGGGACGCCGAGCGCAGTGCGGCAAGCCGCATGCGCAGGGACCGGAGGTGGGGGACGACGGCCGACATGACAGGCTCCAGGCGGAAGGACGCACCTGTATCGGCGGGAAATGGCGCAACTTTAGGGCGCTCCTGGTTCACTCCCACCGATTGCTGGCGGACGCGGCCTTTGTACCCGGCACAGGCGACGGGGGGATGACACCCGCGCAATGCTTGACCTCAACCCCGGTTGGGAGAGCACAGTAGATCTCCCTCCCCCGCCCGGCGCGCGCATGACGACGCTCGATGTCCCCCGCTACCTGCAACGCCTGCAGCTGGATGCACTGCCACCGCTGACGCTGGCGGGCCTGACCCTGCTGCAGCAGCGCCACAACGCACTGCTGCCGTTCGAAACCCTCAGCTGCCTGCTGCGCGATGCAGTACCGATCGACCTGGACAGCGTGCAGCGCAAGCTGCTCGACGACCGTCGTGGCGGCTACTGCTTCGAACTCAACGGCGGCCTGCTGGCACTGCTGCAGGCGCTGGGCTTCGATGCACAGCCGTTGAGCGCGCGCGTGCTGCTGGCCGCCCAGGACGGCGAACTGACCGCACGCACCCACCTGCTGCTGCGCGTGCAGGTGGACGGCGATGACTGGCTGGTGGATGCCGGTTTCGGCAGCCTGACCCCGACCGTGCCGCTGCGGCTGCATGATCCGCAGCCGCAGGCCACGCCCCACGAGCGCTTCCTGTTGCAGCGCCTGCCCGGCGAGGGGGATTTCGTGCTGTCCGCCGAGTCCGGCGATGGCTGGCGGGCGATGTATCGCTTCGACCTGCACGCGCCGGCACCGATCGACAACGTCGTGGGCAACTGGTACGTGTGCACCCATCCCGATTCCAGTTTCCCCGGCCAGCTGCGCGCATCCCTGACCGGGCCGGACTGGCGACGCACCATCGGCAGTGGCAACTACACCGAGTACCGTCCCGGCCAGGCACCGGACAAGCGTCCGCTGCGCGATGTGGGCGACGTGCGCGAGGCGTTGCAGCAGCGCTTCGGCATGCAGCTGCCGGACGACCCACGGCTGGACCCGGCGATCAACGACTGGCTGCAGCGCTCGCGCGCGGCCACGGTGTAGAGCCGGGCCGATGCTCGGATGAGCGTTGGCGGCTGGGTCAACAGCAGCCGAGCATGGGCTCGGCCCTAAAGAACCACGCGCGCCTGCAGCGCAATGCGATTGCCTTCGCTGTCGGCGATCTCGGCCACGCGCCAGTCACCGGCATCGGCCGGGCCGAAGCGCAGCTCGGCCCCGGCCTGCAGCGCACGCTCGAGGCTGGCATCCAGGTCGTCAACCCCGATGTAGATGCGCGCACCGTGGACGGAGGGCAGATAGTCGGCCCCCCGCACCAGCGCCATGCTGGCACCGGTGGCCTCATCGGCAAACGGCAGGTAGGCCATCCTGCAGTCGTGCAGCAGGATCGGTTCGTCCACCGCCACCTGCAGCCAGTGCTGGTAGAACGTGATGGCCCGGCCCAGGTCAGTGACCGGTATCTCGACGTGCAGGATGGGGTTCATGTCCGCAGGATAACCGGATGCTGACACTGCCTTGCAGGTCCGTACTGGCATGCTGGACCGCCCTTTCCCCGCGGAGTCCTGCATGTCCCTGGCCGATCATCGTGGTGCGCTGGCACCGCTGGGCTTCCTGCGCGTGGCCATCAACCTGGGCAATCCAGTACTGGCGCAGGGGGACGCGCGCTCACCGCGCGGGCCGTCACTGGAACTGGCCACGGCATTGGCGCAGCGCATGGGCGTGCAGGCACGCTTCACCTGCCACGACGCCGCGGCCGCGGTGGTCGCTGCAGCCAGCAAGGATGCCTGGGACCTGGCCTTCCTGGCCATCGATCCGGCGCGCGCCGACCGCATCGCCTTCAGCGCCCCCTATGTGGAGATCGAAGGCACCTACCTGGTGCGCGAGGACAGCCCTGCGCAGCAGGTGGCCGACCTGGACCGCGATGGCCTGCGCGTCGCGGTCGGTCGTGGCGCCGCCTACGACCTGTTCCTCAGCCGCGAACTGCGCCACGCCATGATCGAGCGGGCCGAGACGTCGGCCGCTGCCATCACCCTGTTCGATCTGCAGCGCCTGGATGCCGCCGCCGGCGTGCGCCAGCCGCTGGCCGCCTGGGCGCAGGCGCATCCCGGCCACCGCGTGCTGGCCGACCGTTTCACCGTGATCCAGCAGGCGGTCGCGGCGCCGGCCTCGCGCCCGGCCGATGCATTGCAGGCGCTGTTCGAGGAAGTGGAGGCGATCAAGGCAGGCTCGTTGCTGGGCGAAGCCTTCGCCCGTGCAGGGCAGGCGGTTACGTTGGTACGGTGACTGCCGGACACACGCAGTCGGGCATGGCTCGACGCTATAAATGCGCGTCTGCCATGTGCCGGACGTGCTCGGCCGCCTGAGCGTGCAGCCAGTCGCGGAAGGCCAGGAAGCCGCGATGGCGGGCCGAGCGCTGCGGGTAGACCAGCCAATGCGGCCAGGCGGTTTTCAGTCGCAGGCTGGACAGCGCCACCAGTTGGCCGGAATCCAGCAGCAGGCGCGCCCGCGTCACCCGTCCCAGCGCTACGCCCACCCCGTCCAGCGCCGCACGGTGATGCGCCTCCGAATCATCCAGCACCGCCACGAAGCGCGGCGGCGGGTTCTGCCCACTCAGCGCGAACCAGGCGCCCCACGCGCCATCGGGATCCCCCAGCAGCGGCCACTGGTTCAGCGGCACGCGGTCGATCCCTCCCATGCGTTCGATCAGCGCCGGGCTGGCCATCGGCAGCAGCCACTCGTCGAACAGCGGCTCCACCACCAGGCCCGGCCACTGCCCGCTGCCCAGCCGCAGCGCGGCGTCGAACTGGCGCTGTCGCTCGAAGTCAATCAGGCGTTCACTCGACTGCAGGTTGATCTCGATCTGTGGATGCTCGGCAACGAAGTGCCCCAAGCGCGGCACCAGCCACGCCGACGCCATCGACGGTACCGCGCTGATCGTCAGCACGTGCTCGGCGCGTGCGGCATAGGGCTGGAAGGCCTCGTTGATCGCATCCAGATGCGGGCCTACCTGGTCGAGCAGGCGCTGCCCTTCCAGGGTGAGGGTGACGCCGCGTGGCTGGCGGACCAGCAGCGGCTGCCCCAGCCGCTCTTCCAGCTGGCGCATCTGATGGCTGAGCGCACTGACGGTCAGGTTCATCGACGCCGCTGCGCGTGACAGGTTGCCCAGCCGCGCGGCGGCCACGAAACCCTGCAGGGCGTGAAGGGGCGGACGGGACATCAGGCTTGAATTCCTCTCAAGGCATGCTTGCGGAAATGTCGCTTTTTCCCGGTCAATGCTGCCCGTATCGTGCAATCCACTCAAGTGGAGGGACGCTCATGAACATCTACGGCAGCCTGTTGTTCCTGCAGGGCCACGTGGCCAACGCCGAACTGGCCCGGCAGCTGGCCTGCCCGTCCACCGGCTCCCCCACGGGTGCGCCGCAACCGGCCGCGCCGGTTCAGAAACCGCGTGGCCGTTGAACACGGCTCAACCTGCATACCAACGCTGGACGTGTTCAGGCAGCCATGGCATTGGGTCGATATCCAGCACCCGGCAACCGTCGAGGGTGTCACGCAGCACGCGCTCGCCGGGGCCACCGGGCATGCGCAGGCCATCCTCTTCCGGAAGCTGCACCGCCGCCCAGTCGTGCAGCCGGTCCATGCGCAGGCGCTGGGCGGCCTGCAGCCAAGCCTTGAGCTGGAAACAGCGATAGCCCTGTGCGCCCAACGCATCAACCGCGAGCGACAACGCCTGGTTGGCACCACGCACCCATTCGGTGCGACCTCCGGCCTTGTCCTGGACCGTCATCGGCGCCGGCGCGCGGTGCGCCTTGAACGGCGAACGCAGCTGCAGCTCCAGATCACGCGCATCGCGCTCGCTCTCCGCTTCCACCAGCGTACCGGCATCAAGGTCGAAGAACTCGAACCAGCGCCGGTGCAATGCGCTGATGCGCCCGAGCGGATCGCGTGAAAAGCCGATCTTCGCGTAGTCCTCCCACGCACAGGGGAAGACGTAGGCGAAGACACGACCGTCGATGCGGATATGCGACTGCATGTGCGCAGGCTGCCTCCACTGCAGCCCGGGCGCAACCGGGCGTTGCCGTGGGCGCCGCAGGGCTTTGGCAGTACGGCTTCATGCAGCCGCTTCGGACTATCCTTGCTGGCTGTCGCTGTCATCACCGCCACCATGCCTGCTCCTGCGCCTGCCCACCTGCCGGTCTCGTCCATCACCCTGGACGCGGCAACCTTCGCGGTGGTCCACCAGCACAACGCGGACATCGCGCGGCAACCGGCCTCGCTGACCAAGCTGATGACCGCCTACGCCGCTTACGGATGCGTCGAAGAGAACGGTGGCACGTGGGACCAGGCGGTCACCATCGCCGCCGAGGATGTGCTTGCCGTAGCCGATGATGAAACACGCATGGGCCTGGTGCCCGGCGAAACGGTCACGCTGGCGCGCCTGCTGGAAGGGTTGATGATCGTCTCCGGCAATGATGCGGCGCTGGCCATCGCACGCCATCTGGACGGATCACAGCCTGCGTTCCTGGGCCGCATGAACTGGCACGCGCGCCAGCTTGGCCTGCGCAGCACGCGGTTCGCCAGCGTGTCCGGCATCACCACCCCGCACCATGCCTCCAGCGCGCGCGACATGGCGGTACTCGCCGCCTGCCTGCTGAATGACCATCCGCAGATCCTGGCAATCACCGCGCAGCGCACGTTCGCGCATGGCCGCTTCAGCCGCAGCAACCAGAACGCCCTGCTTGGCGAAGACGGCGTGGATGGATTGAAGACCGGCTACACCCAGGCCGCAGGCTTCTGCCTGGCCGCCACTGCCTGCCGGGCTGTGCCCGGGCGGAACCTGCCGGTACGCCTGATCACCGTGGTGCTGGGCGCTGAAAGCCGCGACGCACGCGATGCCCTTGTGCGCGAGCGGCTGGCCGCCGGGTTTGCGGCGCTGGACGACACCACCGCCGACGCCTGAGCGGATCAGCGTCGCTTGACCGTCGCCACGATCAAGCGCTGCAGCTCGGCCTCGGCGCCGACCTTGTCCAGCGCGCCTGCCGCCACGGCTTCGGACAGGGCTTCGGCCGCACCGAGAATCGCCCAGCGTCCGGCCAGGGGGACCGTGCCATCGGCCGCAAACGGGCCCAGCCAGGTGTCGCAGTTGTCGATGAAGTCCTGCTGGTAGCGCCGACGCACTTCATGGAGTTCCGGCGCGCCCACCAGCGCAGCGAGGATGCCCTGCACTTCACTGCCCTGGCTGAGGACGCAGTCGATGTAGCCGGAGGCGATGGCCGCCGCACGATCGGCCAGCTGCGCCCTGGCACGACCGATACGCTCGTGGAAGACCACCGTCTGCCGCCCGTCATAGTCATCGTAGAGCGCGGCCAGCAGCCCGTTGCGGGTCACGAAGTGATCATAGGCCACCGGTTTGGTCACACCGGCCGCCTCGGCCAGCCGCCCCAGCGTCAATGCGTCGGTGCCTTCGTCGCCGACCAGCGCCCAGGCCACGTCCAGCAACTGGCGGGCGCGTTGCTCGCGGGTCAATCGGCGGCGCGTGGGAGCGGCGTTGGCAGGCATCGGTGGAGCACGGCGGTCAGCGCATCGGAGCACCGATTTTACGGCCGATCGCCAGCGCGGTCTGCAGATGCGCTTCGGCTGCACCGGAATCGGCGTCCAGCAGCAGGTCGGACGACAGCACGCGCGCGCCGCAGTAGTCGAAGATGCCCATGTCGATCTGGGTCTTCATCGCCGCACCGTAGCCGCGCCGTTCGATCATGTCCGCGCCAGCCCCGCCGATGCCGACCAGATGCACGCCCAACCGCTGCAGCTTTTTCTGCACCTTGCCATCGGCGCCGTCCTGGTAGGCCCAGCCTTGGGTGAACACACGATCGATCCAGCCCTTCAGCAGCGCGGGGAAGGACCACCAGTACAGGGGATAGACCAGTACCAGCGTGTCGGCAGCCTGCAGCCGCGCCTGCTCGGCGGCGACGTCAGCCGGAGTCGCGCCGGTGCCACGGAACAGCGCCTGGTCCTGCATGTTGAAGCGCGGATCGAAGCCTTCAGCCATCAGATCGGCGTGGGTCACGCTGTTGGCGGCATCCGACGCGGTGATGGCTTCGCCGATGCGCCTGGCGATGGCATGGGTCAACGCGCCAGGTTCAGGGTGGGCGGTAACGATGAGGGTGTGCATGGGGCATGTCCGGAGTTCACTAACTACCAATAGTAAGTAGTGTCGCCCGGGATACCAGCGCCATGCGTGGGACGCTGTTTCCGCATCCACCGTATAGTGCGGCGGTTCCCACTGAGCTGCCCGACGATGCACCGGTATCTGCTTGCCCTTCTGCTGGCCCTGCCGATGGCAATGGACGTTACGCCCGCGCTGGCCGGTGAACTCAGTCCGGAAGACTCGGCCGCATTGCGCAATGAGGTGCAGGCGATGATGGGCGCCTTCGCCCGTGGCGATACCGAGCTGATCATCGCGCGTACCCATCCCAGCCTGAAGCAGCTGGCCGGTGGCGACGAGGCCTATGCGCGGGCGACCCGCGACACCGTGAAGGCGCTGCGCAGGGCCGGCGTCAGCATCATCAGCGACGAGGCAGGCGTGCCGGGCCGCACCTATGCGGCCGGTGACGAGGAAGTCTGCTTCGTACCGCGCCAGTCACTGCTGCGCGTGCGCGAAGCGCCGATGCGCAGCACGTCATTCATGGTTGCTGTGCGACGCGTCGGTACAACGCAATGGCGCTATCTGGACGGCGCGGCGATGCTGGACAACCCGGCACTGCTGCGGCAACTGCTGCCGGCGCTGGAGCCGGGCGTGACGCTGCCCAGGGGCGGGATGGAAGCGCTGTAGTCGCAGGCGCGCGTCCATCCACGCCCGGGCTCGATCCATTGCAGGCCTGGGCGTGTGTCAGCGGAACAGCGCGTTCAACGCCGCGCCCGAAGCCGCCTGCTGCAGGCCATCGAAGCGGCCGTCCTGCATGATCGGCTCGATGGCCTGCATCAGCCCACCCCACGCGGCTCGCGCCAGCGCACCGCCCAGGCTGACCCGTCGCACGCCGAGTGCGGCGATGTCCTGCAGGCTCAGCGGTGTCGGTCCACCGACCAGCAGGTTCACCGGCTTCGCCCCCGCAGCGGCAACCACCGCGCTGATCTGTTCGGGCGTGCTGATGCCCGGTGCATACAGCACATCGGCGCCGGCCTCGGCATAGGCGCGCAGGCGCTGCAGGGTGTCCTGCAGATCCGGCACGCCAACGAAGAAATTCTCGGCCCGCGCGACCAGCAGCACATCGCCCCCCGCGCGGTCGATGGCCGCACGTGCCGCACACAGTCGCTCGACCGCCTGCCCGATCGGCCGCAGCGGCGCATCGGCCACGCCGCTGGCGTCCTCGATCGACAGCGCCGCGATACCGGTGTCGATGGCCGCCGCCACCGCCTCGCCCACTGCCTGTGGCGTGGCGCCGAAGCCATCACCGAAATCGGCGTTCAACGGCAGCGGTGTCGCGGCCGCCATCAGCCGCAGATGTTCCAGTGTGGCCTGCAGCGAAACCGCCCCATCCGGCCGCCCTTCACTCCAGGCGCAGCCGGCACTGGTCGTGGCCAGTGCCTGGAAGCCCTGCCGCTGCAGGTAGCGGGCGCTGCCCACGTCCCACGGATTGGGCAGCACGAAACAACCGCGCGCATGCAGCTGGCGGAAACGCGCGCGCTTGCGCTGGGTGTCGGCATCAAGCGGGGTCATGGCGGGTTCCCGGGCGGCGGACCTGCACCCTAGCCCACGCTGCGGCGGCACTCAATCACGGCGTGGGCCAACGCGCATGAGGTGATGCCGGCTGCTTATTGGACACCACCGTGCACGCTGCCCGAGCGTGCTTGCCTGCCACACAGTGCCCCTCGGAGCCCCAGATGCACCCGGACCCGCAGACCCTGATCGACGCCGGCGACGATGACGCCCATTGGGCCGACCTGCTTTCACCCGCGCGCCGTCGCCTGATCGCGTCGGCCGGGCTGGCCGCTGGCGGCCTGGCCAGCGCGTCGGCTGCCACCGCAGCCGCGCGCAGCGACAACGCCGTGAACACCACCGAACCCGGGCGACCCGGCTTCCGCGCCATCGTTCCGCCGGCGCCCGAGGGCCGCAGCCCTTGGGGCCAGGCTACGGCCAGCGAGCCTACCCCGCGGCCGGCCAGCGTGCGCCCCGGCGAGGCCACGCTGCCCACCCGGCCACGTGCCTACACCGCCATCAAGAGCTACCACGCCCACATCTACTTCGACGAGGACAGCTTCGAGAAGGCCGCGCTGCTGCGGCGCTGGGCCGCCGAGCGCTTCCCTGTGGAGCTGGGCAACTGGAACCTTGAGCCACGCGGGCCGCACATCACCCCGTCGTTCTATTTCGGCTTCACCAACGACCTGCTGCCGGTGCTGGTGCCCTGGCTGCAGCTCAACAGCCTGGGCCTGACCATCCTGATCCACCCCAATACCGGCGATGGCCGCGCTGACCATCTGCATTACGCGTTGTGGGTGAACCGCGCGCAGCCGGTCAATGCCTACAACTGGCCGGCGCCGAAGCCCGGGCAGCCGGAACCGCTGGAAGAGGTGTTCCCGAACGTGGTGCCGACGGTGCCGCTGGAGATCTGAGCGGCCGGGTGCCGGACAGCTCCATGTGGAGGCGCAGTGTGCTGCCCACCGAACCCCGTCTCCCCGCGTGGCGTGGATGCCGGCATCGTCGGCCTACGTGCACGCATCCCCGTCCAGCACCACGTTCAGCGCGCCTTGATCCAGCGCCCGCCATACGGCCGCAAGCGCTCCGGCAGATTTCAAACATACGATTGAAACGCTGCAAACTTCGCCGAACTGGACAGCATCCGCCGGTTCCGCCAGACTGCCGCCCTTTCCCGTCTTCCGGATCCCATGGCGAAGCTGCTGGTCCTGCACGGCCCCAACCTCAACCTGCTCGGCACCCGCGAGCCGGAGGTCTACGGCCACACCACGCTGGCCGACATCGACCAGGCCCTGGCTGCCCAGGCATCGGCCGCCGGACACACCGTGGAACGCCTGCAGTCCAACGCCGAGCATGTGCTGGTGGACCGCGTGCAGGCTGCGCGCAGCGACGGAACCGCTTTCATCCTGATCAACCCCGCCGCCTTCACCCACACCTCGGTCGCCCTGCGCGATGCGCTGGCGGCGGTGGCGGTGCCGTTCATCGAGATCCACCTGTCCAACCCGCATACCCGTGAGCCGTTCCGCCAGCACAGCTACTTCAGTGACAAGGCAGTGGGCGTGGTATGCGGTTTCGGTGCCGACAGCTACCGCTACGCGATGGACGCGGCGCTGCTGCGCGTGCAGGCGGCCAGCGCGTGAAGATGCCGCCGCGCGTGCTTGCCAGCATCCTGCTGTGGGCCGGTCTGTGCGGCGCCAGTGTCGCTGCCGAGCGCGCGGCCGCGGGCATCGACTGCGCACAGGCAAGCGGCGGCTACGAGCGCGACATGTGCGATTCCGATCGCCTGGATGATGCCGACAGCGCATTGAACGCCGTCTACGCGCAGGCGCGTGGCGAACTGAAGGCGCAGGCAACCGATGGCAGCTGCAGCCGCTGCGCGGCGGCCGAACAGCAGCTGGTGAAGGCCCAGCGCATCTGGATCACCTTGCGCGATGCAGATTGCGAGGCGGTGTATGCCTTCAATGCAGACGGCACCTCGCGCAACCCCGCGAAGATGCAATGCCTGATCACCCAGACGCGCGACCGTACGCGGCAGCTGCGCGAGTTCTACGAACTGCTTTGAACCGAGTGCAACCGCACTCTCCACCACACTGACATCACGAGCAAAGAGGCCACCATGGATCTCCGCAAAATCAAGAAGCTGATCGACCTGCTGGAAGAGTCGAACCTGGCTGAAATCGAAATCAAGGAAGGCGAAGAGTCGGTGCGCCTGTCGCGCGCCCCGGTGGCCGGCTATGCCGCCCCGGTCGCCGCGCCGGTGTATGCCGCTCCGGCCGCCCCGGCGCCGCAGGCGATGCCGATGCAGTCGCCGACCGAAGCCTCCACCGGCGGCAGCGCCAAGCCGGGCCCGGCACTGCCGGAAGGCCACGTGCTGCGCTCGCCGATGGTCGGCACCTTCTACGCCTCGTCCGCCCCGGACAAGCCGGCCTTCGTCACCGTGGGCCAGCAGGTCAAGGAAGGCGAAACCCTGGCCATCATCGAAGCAATGAAGATGTTCAACCCGATCGAAGCCGACACCTCCGGCACCATCGTTGCCATCCTCGGCGAGAACGGCCAGCCGGTGGAATTCGACCAGCCGCTGTTCGTGATCGGCTGAGGGGCGCGCCATGCTCGACAAAGTCGTCATCGCCAACCGAGGGGAGATCGCGCTGCGCATCCTGCGCGCGTGCCATACCCTCGGCATCCGCACGGTGGCCGTGCACTCCACGGTCGACCGCAACCTCAAGCACGTGGCCATGGCCGACGAGTCGGTCTGCATCGGTCCGGCGCCGTCGCCGCAGAGCTACCTCAACATCCCGGCCCTGATCGCGGCGGCGGAAGTCACCGACGCCCAGGCCATCCACCCGGGCTACGGCTTCCTGTCGGAGAACGCCGACTTCGCCGAACGCGTGGAAGAATCCGGCTTCATCTTCATCGGCCCCAAGGCCGACACCATCCGCATGATGGGTGACAAGGTCGAAGCCATCCGCGCGATGAAGGCCGCGGGCGTACCGTGCGTGCCCGGCTCGGGCGGCCCGCTCGGCGAGGACATCGTCGCCAACACCAAGATCGCCCGCGAGATCGGTTATCCGGTCATCATCAAGGCGGCCGGCGGTGGCGGTGGTCGCGGCATGCGCGTGGTGCACGCCGAAGCGTCGCTGAAGACCTCGATCGAAACCACCAAGAGCGAGGCCAAGGCCGCGTTCGGCAATGGCGAGGTCTACATGGAGAAGTTCCTGGAGAATCCGCGCCACGTGGAAATCCAGGTGCTGGCCGATGGACAGGGCAATGCCATCCACCTCGGTGAGCGCGACTGCTCGATGCAGCGCCGCCACCAGAAGGTGGTGGAAGAGGCACCGGCGCCGGGCATCACCGCCGAGCAGCGCGAGCAGATCGGCAGGGTCTGCGTGGAAGCCTGCATCCGCATCGGCTACCGCGGCGCGGGCACGTTCGAGTTCCTGTACGAGGACGGCCGCTTCTACTTCATCGAGATGAACACCCGCATCCAGGTGGAGCATCCGGTCACCGAAATGGTCACCGGCATCGACCTGGTGGCCGAGCAGCTGAAGATCGCCGCCGGCCAGAAGCTGTCGATCAAGCAGAGCGACGTGGTGCTGACCGGCCATGCCATCGAGTGCCGCATCAACGCCGAAGACGCCGAAACCTTCGTGCCGAGCCCGGGCACCATCACCGGCTTCCATCCGCCGGGTGGCCCCGGCGTGCGCGTGGACACCCACATCTACAGTGGCTACCGCGTGCCGTCGAACTACGACTCGATGATCGGCAAGCTGATCGTGCACGGCCCGGACCGCGAAACCGCCATTGCCCGCATGCGGGTGGCACTGAGCGAAATGGTGGTCGATGGCATCAAGACCAACATCGCCCTGCAGCAGAGGATCATGCGTGACAAGGGCTTCCAGGCCGGTGGCCAGAACATCCACTACCTGGAAAAGCGCCTGGCCGAGCGCAAGAACAAGCCGATCGCATTGACCTGATCGGCGCCAGGTGCTGGACATGAAAAGGGCGGGGATATCCCCGCCCTTTTCTGTTCCTGTAGAGCCGGGCCCATGCTCGGCTTGCCGCCAAGCACAGCCGAGCATGGGCTCGGCTCCACAGCGAGCACGTCAGCGCTTGTCGGCCACGTCGGCCGGAATCTGCGAATGGGCCAGCGGCCGCACGCCATTGGGCGAGGTCGGATCGACGATCACCATGGTTTCGGTCGAACCATCGGGCCACACCACCTGGAAGGTGCTGCCGGCCGGCAGTGAAGCGAATGGCATGCCACTCTGCGCGCGGTAGACCGCAGCGACCTGGCTGGCACCGGCGCGGCGCACGTCTTCCTGCGCCTTCACCGTGGTCAGCTCCACCTTCGACAGATGCCGGTAGCGGTCCTCGTAGGTATCGATCATCAGCAGGCCAACCGCCCCAGCCGAGTAGGCCACGAACAGCGCCACCCAGAACCAGAACTTGGCCCCATGCAGGAATCGACGGTAATTCATCGCCCGTCCCTCTTTCCAACCAATCGCTTGATCCATTCCTTCATTTTCCCAGCACCTTGCCGCGATACCGCAGCGTCATACACGAAATCCCGGAAATCCTGCGCTCCATCCTGCGAACAGATCCCTCCGTTCGCACAAAAATTGTTGACCAGCACGCTGTCCGCTCCACAGGCCAGGCCGAGTTCACAGGCCGCAAGCCGCCATGCAAGTTCACTGAGCTGCTCGCCCGCCACCAGCCCGTCAAGCGCGCGGTCACCGGCCGCACGCACGCCCATGCCTGGCGCGATGGCCATGTAGGCCTCGGGGTCGCGCGAGGTGCGCACGCGCTCGACCAGGTCGCGGCGGTACTCGGCACTGTCATGCAAGGGCTCGCCCTCGGCGAACAGCGACGCTTCCGCGGCCAGGTTGCCCTGCGCGGCCGCCTTGCGGCGTTCGGCCAGCACCAGCGCCGCGCCCAGCTTGTCGCCCGGCACGAAACCGCCACACCGCTGTGCCACCCGCTCGCGTGCCTCGATCATCGCCGGCGCCGCAGTCAGGCCCAACCCGCTCAGTACGTTGTTGTCCAGGCGGTAGCCACCCGGATCGAGTGCGTACTGCGCGCAATAGTCATAGACGCGGCTGAGCATCCAGCGCGCCTCGTGATTGCCGTTGTCGGCCTGTGCGCGCAGGCGCTGGGCGTAGGCATACAGGTCGCTGGCGTCTTCGATGTCGGCGCGCAGGTCCAGCGGCAGGCCCGACGGCAGCGTGTTGCCGCGCTCGAAAGCCGCCAGCCGCCGCGCCAGCGCTTCCGGCACCACCGGCAGCGGCGCTCCGCCGTCACGGCTGGCCATGGCCAGCGGCAGGTCCGGCGACGCCGACGTCGACGCCACGCCCGCAGCATGGCCGCTGGCCCGATACCCGGCCACGCCCAGCACGGCCACCGCCGGCAGCACGAGCAACCAGGTTTTCAGGGTCGGAGCGAAGGCCATCGGCGGTGGTGAGCGTTCACGGCACGCAGGAAAGCGCCGAGTTTAGCAAGGCCCGGCAGGCCTGTCTGAACTGCCCCCATTCATCTCAAAGCGGCATCTCAGGCAATACGGAGACGCCCCGATGGTCTAGCATTGCCCCCTTTCCCGCGACTGTCCCCACCGCCATGCCGTTCCTGGAACTGACCCTGCGCTGCACCGAAGCCACCCAGCCCCGCTATGAAAATGCGCTGGAGGACGTCGGCGCACTGGCCGTGACCCTGCTTGATGCCGAAGCCGACACCAGCAACGAACAGGCCATCCTCGAACCCGGCGTGGGGGAAACGCCGCTGTGGGACACCCTGGTGCTGAGCGCGCTGTTCCCCGCCGACAGCAATGCGCTGCTGCTGCTGGCCGCCCTGGAATCCTTCGACCCGGAACTGGACTGGAGCAATGGCAGCTTCCGCGCGGTCGAAGACGAAGACTGGGAGCGCGCATGGCTGGACCAGTTCCAGCCGATGGATTTCGGCAGCCGCACCTGGATCGTGCCGTGGAACCATGAACTGCCGGACGCTGCACAGGCCGCCGATGCCGCCGTGGTGCGGCTGGACCCGGGCCTGGCCTTCGGCTCAGGCACCCATCCGACCACCGCCCTGTGCCTGCGCTGGCTGGACCAGCTGGCCGTGGACGGCCAGCTGCAGGGCCAGCGCGTGCTCGACTTCGGCTGCGGCTCGGGCATCCTCGCGCTGGCCGCGCTGAAGCTGGGCGCCGCCGAAGCGATCGGCGTGGACAACGACCCGCAGGCGCTGGTCGCCACCGCCGACAATGCCGAGCGCAATGGCGAGCAGGCCCGCATGCAGGTGTACCTGCCGCAGGACGAACCGGTCGCCACCTACCCGATCGTGGTCGCCAACATCCTTGCCTCGGCGCTGGATGCGCTGGCCGAGCTGCTGGCCGCACGCGTCGCCGCCGGCGGTCGCATCGCCCTGTCGGGCATCCTGCAGGGCCAGGAAGGCGAACTGCTGCAGCGTTATGCCGCGTGGTTCGACGATCTGCAGGCCACCCAGGATGGCGACTGGATGCGCATCACCGGCACGCGCCGCGCCTGATCGTGATTGAATGACCGCTGGATCCGAGCCCGCGCCCTGAGCATGTCCGAGCCGAACCCGCCGCGCCGCCCTTTGGCCACCTTCCTGCGCCCCGCGTCGGAAGGCGAGGCCGCACCTGCGACCGACGCGCGCACGCCCGACCCGTCGGCGCATGACATCCCTGCCGCGAAGTCCGGGGACCCGGTCGACGCGGCGCTGCCGCCGATGGCGGAGACGCGACAGCTCGATGACACCGTCATCCTCGACGAAGCGACCGTGATCGAACCCGTCCTTGCCGTCCCGGCCGCGCAGGCGGTGGCCGGCGATGCGCCGAGCTTCCTGGGCACTTCGCGGCCGCGCGCGCTGCCGACGCCGCGCTGGCACTGGGTGCTGGTCGCCGGGCTGGCACTGCTGCTGGTACTGCAGAGCGTGCTGGCCGATCGTGCGCGCCTGGCCGCCGACGCCGGCAACCGCACCTGGCTGGGCGCACTGTGCGGCGTGCTGCGCTGCAGCCTGCCGGCCTGGCACGAGCCGACCGCGTTCACCATGACCAGCCGCGAGATCCGCCCCCTGCCCGGCCAGGCCGGTGTGCTGCAGGTGCAGGCCAGCATCCGCAACGATGCGCGCTGGGCACAGGCCTGGCCGGACCTGCGCCTGTCACTGTCCGATGCCGATGGCCGGGTGATCGGCAGCGGCGTGTTCACGCCCGCGCAATACCTTGGCGAAAGCCCGGCCACGACCGTGCTGGAACCGGGCCAGAGTGCGCGCATCGCGTTCCGCGTGCAGGAACCCGCCGCGTCCACCGTCGCATTCACCTTCGACTTCCTCTGACCAGGGTAGAGGCGACCAGCCGTGGCAGGTCGGGCACGCTCGCGCTAGACTGGCCGCCACCACCTCGTCCGGCCGCGCGCTCCGCGCGCACGGGCCAACCGAATCGGGAACCCCCTTGAACGCTGTCCTCTCTCGTCCTGACAACAGTCGTGGCGCTCCCCGGCCACCGCTGCGTGAACACGTCGCCCAGTCCGTGCGCCGCTATCTGCGTGATCTTGATGGCTGCGACGCGGACGATGTCTACGAGATCGTGCTGCGCGAGATGGAAATCCCGCTGTTCGTGGAAGTGCTCAACCACTGCGAAGGCAACCAGAGCCGCGCCGCCGCGATGCTGGGCATCCACCGCGCCACCCTGCGCAAGAAACTGAAGGAATACGGCATCAGCGCCTGAGCGCGCGCGGGTAGTGCCGGCCGCTCGCCGGCAACCCCATGAACGATGGCAGGATGTCGCAGTTGCCGGCCAGCGGCCGGCACTACCGGTAGATCCACGCCATGCGTGGATGCAGCCCCGGCGGGATCACCCGCCGCCGCCCGCCTTCCAGTAGTACCGCACCACATGGAAGAACACCGGCGCGGCGAAGCACACCGAATCTAGCCGGTCGAGCATGCCGCCATGGCCCTCGATCATGTGGCCCCAGTCCTTGATCCCACGGTCGCGCTTGATCGCCGACATCACCAGGCCGCCCCAGAATCCCATCAGGTTGATCAGCAGCGACAGGCCGAACGCCTGCAGCGGCGTGAACGGGGTGATCCACCATAGCGCCGCCCCAAGCGCGCTGGCGCTCAGCACGCCACCCACGAAGCCCTCCACCGTCTTCGACGGCGACAGCTTCGGCGCGATCAGGTGCCGGCCCAGCAGCTTGCCCCAGATGTACTGCAACACGTCCGAGGACTGCACCACGATCACCAGGAAGGCGAACAGCAGCACGTTGCGCGAGGGGTCGTGACCGGGCACGTGCAGGTTCAGCAGCAGCGGCACGTGCGAGATGCAGAACACGCAGATCATCAACCCCCACTGCACCTTCGCGGTGCGCTCCAGGTAGTGCGTGGTATCGCCACCGATGGTCGACAGGATCGGCAGGAACAGGAACGCATAGACCGGGATCAGCAGCGTGTACATGCCGTACCAGTCGATCCACACCAGGTAGTACTGCCACGGCAGCACGATGTAGAACGCAGCCAGCAGCGCGTAGTAGTCGCCTGAACGGGTCGGTGCCAGGGTGATGAACTCGCGCAGCGCGAACAACGAAATGATCGCGAACAGCACGATCACCCCGGCGCGACCGAAGAACAGCGCCAGCCCGACCACGATCGCCATCACCCACCATGCACGGATACGCGACACCAGGTTGGCGATCACCGCGCTGGGCTGACCGCGCTGGCGCCAGCGCAGGGTCTCGGCCACCAGCGTGGCCAGCACCAGCACCGCGCCGACGCCGGCAAACAGCAGGCCGGTCTGCTGGCCGACACTCTGCGTTGCCAGATCGCCAGATACATCCAGCACGAAACTCATGCACGACCTCCATTCGGCGCCAGGTCCAGCAGCGCCTGCCGGCTGCGGGCCAGGAATGCGGCCTTGTCCTCGTCGGCCTGCAGCCGCAGCGGCGTGCCGAAGGTGGCCGTGCACAGCAGCGGCAACGGCAGGAACCGCCCCTTCGGCATCACCCGCTTCAGGTTGTCGATCCATACCGGCACGAACTCCAGCTCCGGCCGTTGCCGCGCCAGATGGTAGATGCCGCTCTTGAACGGCAACAGCGGTTCATCGCCGATATTGCGCGTGCCTTCCGGGAACAGGATCAGCGAGCAGTCTTCGTCCACCGCATCGCGCAGTACCTGCAACGGGTCCTGCTGGCGATGGCCGGCCTCGCGCTCGACCAGAACACCGTTGAACACCGCATCGATCAGGTAGCGACGCAGGCCATCACGCTGCCAGTACTCGGCCGCGGCCACCGGGCGCACCTGGCGCCGCAGTGCCGGTGGCATCGATGACCAGATCAGCACGAAGTCACCATGGCTGGCGTGGTTGCCGTAGTACACGCGGCGCTCGCTGGACGGCGCGCAACCGATCCACAGCGCGCGTGCGCCGGTCACCACATGGATCGCGCCACTGCAGGCGCGGGCAATCAGTTCGGCAAACATCGGTCACTCCCATTCACGTCTGCGGCCACACCACGGCCAGCACCAGCAGTGCGAACTGCACTGCGGTCAGCAGGTACTGGCGCAGCAGCAGGCGGCGCATGCCGGACCAGCGCGCATCCCAGCCACGCAGTGGCGCATCGGGCGACGCGCGGCGCAGGCCACTGTCGTGCAGCAGCTGATCGATGCGGCGTGCGGCGGCTTCGCCCTCCAGTCCTTCATCGCGCAGCAGCTGCAGCAGGCTGGCATCCAGCCCCACCCGCCACGCGTGGTAGGCCTGTGCGATGCCCGCGGCAACACTGAGCAGCAACAGGCCGGCAGCGATCATCGCCAGCCCCGGCTCGGTGCCGAGCAGCAGCAGTGCCACCAGCAACATGCCCAGCGACAGCAGCGCCGGCCAACGCCCCTGGCGCAGCAGCAGGTGCATGGTCACCAGATCGGGAACCGTGCTCATGCGCGCGCTCCTGCCGCAGCAGTGATGGCATGCAGATGCGCCGCGTGCAGCACGATGCCGGGGCGTGCAGCCCGCACGATCGCCACTGCCGCGTTCGCATCGGCGGCACGACCACTGCGCAGCAGCCAGGTGGCGACGCTGGCGGCGCTGCGCGAATAGCCCAGCGCGCAGCACGCCAGCAGCGGCCCCTGCACGCGCAGACGCTCGATGGCATCGGCCGCCTCGCGCAGCTGTTCCGGCGTGGGCACCACCAGGTCCAGCATCGGCACGCTGGCATACGCCGCGCCCGGCGCGCGGCAGGACAGTTCAGCACAGGTATCGACCACGCCGACCAGCGGTGTTGGCAACGCAGCACAGGGAATGCGTCCCAGCCACACGTCATCCATCACCGGCACCGGATGCGGCGCACGCCGCGTCCACAGCCGCGAATTGACCCAGGCTGCGCCCAGGTACGGCGCCAGCAGCCAGCGTGCCGCCATGGTCAGGCGACCATCGGCGCGCTTCTGGAACACCGCGGTACCCAGCCCGGCATAGGCCAGCGCCACCAGCAGCAGCGACACCACCGGCCACAGCAGCCACAACGCGGCGCCACGCAGAAGCACCACCGGCACCAGCAGCACAGCGGCCCCCAGCAGGTACACCCCTGCCAGGCGCCAGCGCTTGGCATCACGTGCCGTGCGCCATGCACGCAGCGGTGGCGTGCCCTGCTCCGGCCACAGCCACACGCACAACCAGCCGGCCAGCAGGCCGGTCGGGATATCGATGAAGTGATGCTGGAACGTGGTCAGCACCGAGACGCCGATCAACAGCGCCCACGCGTGCAGCACCCAGCGCCACACGCCGTGCAGGTACTGTGCGAACTTCACCCACAGCACGATCAGCAACACGATGTGCAGCGACGGTGCCTGGTTGAACGGCTTGTCGAAGCCCAGCAGCACATCGAACAGCCAGCCGAACACACCGCCGATCTGCGGACGCTCGAAGCTGAAGCGCAGCGGCCACAGCAGGAAGCAGCTCACGGCGATCAGCTGTGCGCTGAACAGCCGCAATGCGTGCCGGTCCAGCTCCAGCCGTTGCCGGCACAGGAAGAACGAGACCGCGTAGAACAGGTCGATCGACCAGTACGGCACGATGGTCCATGGCACGAACGGGATGCGGGTCTCCCAGCCGAACGCCATCACCGGCAGGGTAGCGTGGCGGCCGGCCATCCAGTTGGCGAAGCCATAACTGGCGAAGAAGAACGGACCCAGCAGGGCCAGCCACAACAGGGCGCGCCGCCAGGGGCGCCCCTCTGCGGCCAGTGGGGATGCGGCGAGCGTCGCCATCACGCGGTCCGGCGCGCCAGCGATACGGTGAAGATGCCGAAGTCGTCGATACGCTGCGCCACCTTCTCGAACCCGGCCAGGCGCACCAGTTCGTCCATCTCCTGCTGGGTACGGCGGCGCATCACCCACGCCGCGCCACCGCGGTGGCTGGTCAAGGCACGGGCAATGAATTCCAGCTGCGGGTGCCAGGGCTGGCCGGTATAGGCCAGGTAGCCACCCACTGGCACCGCTGCGGCAATGCCCTGCAGCGAGCGCAGCACGGCGTCGTTGTCGGGGAACAGTTCGTACAGGCCCGAGACTACCGCCAGCGTCGGCGCTGGATCGACCTTGGCCAGCTGTGCCGGGTCGAACGCATCACCCTGCTCGAAGCGCGCGATGTCTGCCGCGCCCAGGCGCTGGATCAACGCCTGGCCCTGGGTCACGTTCAGATCGCTGAAGTCGCGCAGCACGATGCGGTCGGCGCGCTGCTCGCCCTGGCCCAGTGCTTCCAGCACATAGCGGCCATGGCCGGCGGCCACGTCCAGCACCCGCACCGGCGTGCCCTGCCCGCGCAGGCGCTGTGCGGCGTCGCGCAGCAGTTCCTGCAGGTGCTGGCCACGCACGCGGATGCCACGCCAGCCGATCGCATCCAGGTAGTTGCGGTCGACCATCCGCCCCAATGGGCCCTTGCCGCGCGCCTCATTCCGGTAGATGTAGTCCAGCGTGCTACCGGAATCGAAACCGGTCTGCAGGCCCAGCGCGATGCCTTCGGACAGCGTGCCGCCGAAGCGCAGGCCGCCACGTACCACGCGCCAGCGCAGGTCGGCCAGGCTGTTGCGTTCCGGTGGCCAGGCCAGGATCTCCGATTCCTCGAAGGTTGGCCCGTGACGGTGCGCGTCGCGCCGTGACAGCTCGCGCAGCGGCTCGGCGAAACGCGCCTGGATGAAGCTGCGGATGCGCGCCAGTGCCGGTGCCCGATCGCGCTCGCCCAGCGTGTCGTGGAAGAAGCCCGGCAGGTGCACCCGCTCCTTGATCGGGCTGGACAGGCGCTCATAGAAGCGATCCTGCGGGCCACGGTGCACCACGAAATCCGAGCCGGACACCAGCAGCTGCACCGGCACGCTGATCGCCTGCGCATCGGCCACGATGCGGTCGGCCGCTTCGTACAGGCCCAGCAGCACGCGCACCGAGATCGGCCGGGTGATCAGCGGATCGGTACGGTAGCTTTCCACCCGCGCCGGGTCATGGGTCAGCCACTGCGGCTTGACGTAGCTGTTGACGAAGAAGTTGCCGCGCAGCTTCTGCATCAAGGCCAGGCCCGGCCGCGCGAACGGCACGTACAGCTTCACCTTGAACGCCGGTGAAGCCATCACCAGCGCACGCAGGCGTGGCGCGTAATCGTGCACCCAGGTCGCGGCGACCACCGCCCCTACGCTCTGCGCGATCACCACGATGTCTTCCACCGCAATGCCGTGCTCGGCGCCGATGTGGGCGATGAAGCTGTCCAGGTCGCGCACCAGCGCCGGGAAGCCCGGTGCATCGCCACGCGCACCCGGCGAACGGCCATTGCCGCGCGCATCCCAGGCGAAGAAGGCGGTGTCGGGCAGGTCCAGCTCATCGACCAGGTGGGTGACGCGCCCGGAGTGCTCGTGGCCGCGGTGCAGCAGCACGATGGCCCGGGTGGCCGGGGTGGCGGTGGTGCCCGCCCAGTACCGGTAGAACAGCGGTACCTGGTCGAAGCTGTGGAATTCCCGTTCCTGCGCCTGACGCATGCAATCTCCTGATTGTCTTTTTGTATCTGCTTGATTAATTCGACGAAACCGCCGTTTCCCGCAGTCCGCGACGGACGCGGTTGATCATGGTCAGCATGCACAGCACCGCCATGGCCGCGGCCACGCCCGTCACCGTCATCGCGCCAACCCACCCAAACGCCAGCAGCAGACCCAACACGCCGACGACGAAGGCGCGGTCACTCTTGCCCATCGGGCCGTCATAGCGGCGGCTGGCACCGACCATCAGCCCCAGCACCCCGGCGTACTCGCTCAGCGCCGCCGTCCAGGCCACCAGCCACAGCACTTCCGGGCGCACGCCCGGCACGCTGAGCAGGCTCAGGTACAGCGCCGCGTCGGCGATCACATCGCACAGCTCGTTCAGATAGGCGCCCAGCCGCGACTGCTGGCCGAACTCGCGGGCCAACATGCCGTCCACGGCGTTGAGCGCCATGCGCAGCAGCATCCACAGCGGCAGCAGCAGGTACAGCAGGGGCTGGGCCGGCGCGCAGCACCAGACGGCGGCAGCGACCAGCAGCGAGACCACGGCCGCGGTCACGGTCACCGCATTGGCGGTGATCCCCATGCGGTACAGACCGCGTACGGCCGGACGCAACAGGTCCTGAAAACGTCCTTTCAATGCATAGATCGACACGATCCGAACCCGCTGATCCTTGGCAGTTCCGGCACAGCCTACCCGATTGGAGCAGCGCGCCCCATCGAATTGCTTGCGGACCGCCCCCGGCCAGGCTGTGCTGAAGGCGGCCACAGGCCGTGGGTGCGGGTCGATTTTCCCCGCCGGCGCCCGCCACCGGCCCCCACCGCCTACAATATCGGCCCCGCTCCGCTGCCGATTCTGTCCCATGACTGCTGATCTGTTGCCCGTCCGCCGGGCCCTCCTCTCCGTTTCCGACAAGACCGGCCTGGTCGAGCTGGCCACTGCGCTGGCGGCACGCGGCGTGGAGCTGTTGTCCACCGGCGGCACCGCCAAGGCGATCCGCGATGCGGGCCTGGCCGTGAAGGACGTGGCCGAGGTTACCGGCTTCCCGGAAATGATGGACGGCCGGGTCAAGACCCTGCACCCGATGGTGCACGGCGGCCTGCTGGGCCGTTCCGGCCTGGATGATGCGGTGATGGCCGAGCACGGCATCGGTGCCATCGACCTGCTGGTGCTGAACCTGTACCCGTTCGAATCGGTCACCGCCCAGGCCGACTGCACCCTGGCCGACGCGGTCGAGAACATCGACATCGGCGGCCCGGCCATGCTGCGCTCGGCGGCCAAGAACTTCGCCCGCGTGGCGGTGGCCACCGATCCGTCGCAGTACGCCGAGCTGCTGGCCTCGCTGGAGGCCAACAACGGCCAGCTGACGGCGGCCACCCGCTTCGCATTCTCGGTGGCCGCGTTCAACCGCGTCGCCCAGTACGATGCGGCGATCAGCAACTACCTGTCGGCGGTCACCGCCACTGACGCCGCCGTGCCGGCCCGTGCCGAGTACCCGGCGCAGATGAACTCCACCTTCGTGAAGGTGATGGACCTGCGCTATGGCGAGAACCCGCACCAGAGCGGCGCGTTCTACCGCGACCTGTACCCGGTGCCGGGCACGCTGGCCACCTTCCAGCAGCTGCAGGGCAAGGAGCTGAGCTACAACAACCTGGCCGACGCCGATGCGGCGTGGGAATGCGTGCGCCAGTTCGATGCGCCGGCCTGCGTCATCGTCAAGCACGCCAACCCGTGCGGCGTGGCCGTCGGCGCCGGCAACGGCGATGCCTACGAGCTGGCCTACGCCACCGACCCGACCAGCGCCTTCGGCGGCATCATCGCCTTCAACAAGCCGCTGGATGCCGCCACCGCCAAGGTGATCCTCGATCGCCAGTTCGTCGAAGTGCTGATCGCCCCGGACTACGAGCCGGCCGCGCTGGAGTACGCGCAGAAGAAGGCCAACGTGCGCGTACTGCGCATCCCGCACGGCGACGGCCTGAACAACTTCGACAGCAAGCGCGTCGGCTCGGGCCTGCTGCTGCAGTCCTCGGACAACCGCGGCATGACCCGCGACGAACTGAAGGTGGTCAGCAGGCTGGCGCCGACCGACAAGCAGTTCACCGACCTGCTGTTTGCCTGGAAGGTCGCCAAGTTCGTGAAGTCCAACGCGATCGTCTACGCCAAGGACAACCGCACCATCGGTGTCGGTGCCGGCCAGATGAGCCGCGTGTACTCGGCCCGCATCGCCGGCATCAAGGCCGCCGATGCGAACCTGGTGGTCGAGGGCTCGGTGATGGCCTCCGACGCCTTCTTCCCGTTCCGCGATGGCATCGATGCCGCTGCAGCCGCCGGCATCAAGGCGGTCATCCAGCCGGGCGGTTCGATGCGCGATGCCGAAGTGATCGCCGCCGCCGACGAACATGGGCTGGCCATGGTGTTCACCGGCGTGCGCCACTTCCGCCACTGATCCGCATCACCAAGCCGGGCCCTGCCCGGCTTTTCTCTTCCGTACCCGAGAACCCTGTCCCATGAAGATCCTCGTCATCGGCTCTGGCGGCCGCGAACACGCCCTGGCATGGAAGCTGGCCCAGTCCTCCCGTGTCACCGAAGTGATCGTGGCGCCCGGCAACGCCGGTACCGCCAGCGAAGACACGTGCCGCAACGTGGCAGTCAAGGTGACCGATATCGACGGCCTGCTGGCGTTGGCCCAGGCCGAAGGCGTAGCGCTGACCGTGGTCGGCCCGGAAGTACCGCTGGTGGCCGGCGTGGTCGACCGCTTCCGCGCCGCCGGCCTGCGCATCTTCGGGCCAACCGCCGCCGCCGCGCAGCTGGAAGGCAGCAAGGCCTACGCCAAGGACTTCCTGGCGCGCCACAACATCCCCACCGCGTACTACGCCGTGCACAGCGACGTGGACGCCGCGCTGGCGTATGTGCGCGAGAAGGGCGCACCGATCGTGGTCAAGGCCGATGGCCTGGCCGCCGGCAAGGGCGTGATCGTGGCGATGAGCCTGACCGAGGCCGAGGACGCGGTGCGTGACATGCTGTCCGGCAACGCGTTTGGCGATGCCGGTGCGCGCGTGGTCATCGAGGAATTCCTCGACGGTGAGGAAGCCAGCTTCATTTCGATGGTGGACGGCGTGCATGCGCTGCCGATGGCCACCTCGCAGGACCACAAGCGCGTCGGCGACGGCGACACCGGCCCGAATACCGGCGGCATGGGCGCCTATTCGCCGGCCCCGGTGGTGACGCCGGAGGTGCATGCACGGGTGATGCGCGAGGTGGTGAACCCCACCGTGCAGGGCATGATCGCCGACGGCATCCCGTTCACCGGTTTCCTCTACGCCGGCCTGATGATCGATGCCAGCGGCGCACCGAAGGTGATCGAATTCAACGTGCGCTTTGGCGACCCGGAAACCCAGCCAGTGATGCTGCGCCTGCAGTCGGACCTGGTCGAGCTGGTGGAAGCGGCTATCGATGGTCGCCTGGATGAGGTCGAAGCGCAGTGGGACGCGCGCCCGTCGCTGGGCGTGGTGCTGGCGGCCAGGCCGTACCCGGAAGCGCCGATCACCGGTGACGTGATTTCCGGCCTGGACGACGTGCCGGCCAGTGCCAAGGTGTTCCATGCCGGTACGGCATTGGATGCGCAGGGCCACGTGGTCAGTGCGGGCGGTCGCGTGCTGTGCGTGGCCGCACTGGGCGACAGCGTGCGCGACGCGCAGGCCAATGCCTATGCCGGCGTGGCCAAGGTGAGCTGGGCCAACGCGTTCCACCGCAACGACATCGGTTGGCGCGCGATCGCACGCGAGGGGTGAGGCACACCCCCGCTTCCATGCATGGCGCGGATTGAATACCACAGTAAAGCAAAGGCCCGGCATTGCCGGGCCTTTGCTTTACAGGACTGCTTCGAGACCCTTCCGATCAATCAGGTTCAAAAGCTTCAGCGACGGCCCGCTCGGCTTCTTCCCGCCCTGTTCCCAGCTACGGACTGTCGAAACGCTGGTGTTGAGCACACCTGCGAACACCGGCTGGCTAAGTTCCAACGACGTGCGAAGTGCACGGATCTGGGCGCTGCTGTATTCGGGCACAGGCCTCAGACAAAGCGCCTCGTACATGCTCATGCGCCGCTTGTCGATGAAGCCGCTGGCGTAAAGGCCCGCCGCGCCTTCATGCACCGCATCGAGGATCGCACTCTTTGCACGTCCATGTTCAACCGTCTTTGTCATGGCAAATCTCCTGCAGTTCTCCGCAGATAACTGCCCTGTCCAACTGTTCAGGGCTCATTCTCAAGAACTCAGACGCATACAGCTGAAGGGCGTCCCGTTCCGCACTACTGATGGTCGCGCGCGCGTTCTTCTCGTAGCAGAAGAGAAAGAACCAGTAGTGCCCCACCCTAGTTGCGACAATAACGCGGGCGCTACCGCGCTTTCCGCGGCCCGGCAGCGCCACCCGCTTTTTGAGAAGGCCGCCCCCTATATCTGCATCAATCAGTCCTTGACGCATTTCCACCACCGCGCGGCACAAGGCTCTATCGGTCAGTGAAGAACGTCGTGTACTGCGGTTGAAGCTTCGAGTGCGGAAGACACGTGACATGATCATACCGTGCCACCGAGTGGTACGGCGTGAAAATCAGCGTCCAGCGCATGCTCCGGTCGGCGCAGCTGCCACCCTGGCGTCAGGATTGATCCATGCCATGCGTGGATGCGCTCCAGAAACAAAAAGGCCCGGCATCTCCGCCGGGCCTTTCTTCAATCCAACGCCACCCCGCTTACGCGGTGAACAGCGCCTTCATCTTCTTCAGCGCGTTCGCTTCAACCTGGCGGATGCGCTCGGCCGACACGCCGTACTCGTCGGCCAGTTCCTGCAGCGTCACCTTGCTGTCCGCGTCCAGCCAGCGGCGGCGGATGATGTCGCGCGAGCGGGCATCCAGTTCCGCCAGGCCTTCGCGCAGCAGCTGCATCTGGTTATCTTCGCTGTCCTCGCGCTCGTAGGCCATCGACGGGTCTTCGTCATCGGCAACCAGGAACGCAGCCGGCGACGGCGGCGCGTGCTCGTTGTCCTCGTCGGTCGGCGCATCGAAACCGATATCGCGGCCGGACAGGCGCGACTCCATTTCCATGACCTCGCGCTCGGACACGTTCAGGTCCTTGGCCACCGCGCTCACCTCAGCCGCGTTCATCCAGCCCAGGCGCGTCTTCGACTTGCGCAGGTTGAAGAACAGCTTGCGCTGCGCCTTGGTGGTGGCGACCTTCACGATGCGCCAGTTCTTCAGGATGAACTCGTGCATCTCGGCACGGATCCAGTGCACCGCGAAGGAGACCAGGCGCACGCCCATGTCCGGGTCGAAGCGCTTGACCGCCTTCATCAGGCCGATGTTGCCTTCCTGGATCAGGTCGCCCAGGGCAAGGCCGTAGCCGTTGTAGCCGCGGGCCACGTGCACCACGAAGCGCAGGTGCGAATGCACCAGCTCGCGGGCAGCGTCCAGATCGTTGCCATCGCGGAAGCGACGGGCCAGGTCCTGTTCGTCATCGACCGACAGCACCGGGATCTGGTGCACGGCACCGATGTAGGCGTCCAGCGAACCGAGCGCACTGGGAATCGGGAGATTGTTTGCCACAAGGGCAGTAGAGGTGTTCTGGCTCATAGGCACCCATCTTAGCAGTCCGGGATTTGGACTGCTAAAGGAGGAAAAAGTTCCAGCATCCCATTGATGCAACACTGGTCCCAAACAGAGCCCTACCGTAGCGCGATTTGATGACAGTGGCGAGCATGCTTTTCGGGATTCACAATCCCTTGGAATTCAAGCAATTACCTGCCGGGAACCGGCCGATTCCGGTCAAGCGGAGCTGAACGGGCCGTTCTGGAGGCCCATTCAGGCCAGGGAACGTTGTCCGGCGTTCAGGCCCGGCCGCCAGCCGGCGCTCAGAGCACCGAGCGCGGCGGCAGCGACCAGTCGATCGGGGCCTGGCCGCGGCGCTGCAGGTACTCGTTGGCCATCGAGAAATGACGACAGCCGAGGAAGCCCCGATGGGCCGAAAGCGGCGACGGATGCGGCGACTTCAGCACGCGATGGCGGCGGGTGTCGATCACCTTGCCCTTCTGCTGCGCATAGGCGCCCCAGAGCATGAACACCAGCCCTTCGCGCTCGCGGTTGAGCACATCCACCACGTGGTCGGTGAAGCCTTCCCAGCCACGACCCTGGTGCGCACCGGCCTTGCCCTCTTCCACCGTCAGTACCGCATTGAGCAGCAGCACGCCACGCTGCGCCCACGGAATCAGGCAGCCGTGGTCCGGACGCGGGATACCGAGATCGCTCTCGATCTCCTTGTAGATGTTCAGCAGCGACGGCGGCACCGGCACGCCCGGCGGCACCGAGAAACTCAGGCCATGTGCCTGGCCGCGACCGTGGTACGGGTCCTGCCCGAGGATCACCACCTTCACCTGCTCGAACGGCGTGGCGTCGAACGCGGCGAAGATCTGCGGGCCGGGCGGGAACACCGCCGCGCCACTGGCCTTGCGCTGGCGCAGGAAGCTGGACAGCTCGCGCATCTGCGGCTGCAACAGGTAATCGCCGACATGCTGCTTCCAGCTCGGTTCCAGCTGGATCGTCGGGGTGTCGGCTACTTCATCCATCATCGCAACAGAGGTCCATCGTTCAATCGGGCCAGCCTCAGCTGGAACAGCACCTTGGTGACCAGCAGCCGTTCTTCGATCGGCTTGAGCACCAGGTCGTTGGCACCGGACTGCAGCAGCCCGGTCTGGTTGTGCGGGTTGCCATCGCCGGTCATCACCAGCACCGGCAGGCGGCGCTTGCCGTAGCCGAAATCCACGCGCACGCGCTGCACCACGTCGCGACCGCTCAGTTCGCCCTTCAAGGTGACGTCGGTCAGCACCAGGTCGATGCGGTGGCGACTGCGGCCCAGCGACTCGGCGGTGAGCAGGGTGAACGCTTCTTCGGCGCTGACCACGTGCAGCACGTTCAACTGCTGGCGTTCCAGCATGCGCTTGGTGGCCTCGGCCACCACGCGGCTGTCCTCGATATAGAGGATGGTGGCACCGGGGATGGTCTGCGGCTGCACGTAGCCGCGGATGAAGGTCGCCAGTGCTTCATGGCCGAGCGATTTGTCGAAATAGTCGGTGACGTACTCGGTGAAGCGGCGCTGCTCAAGGTGCTGCTGGGCATCGCCGGAGACCACGATCACCGGCACATAGGCCTGGCCAGCCGCTTCGCGCACCATCCGCGCCAGCGCCAGGCCGTCGCCATCGCGCAGGGTCAGCGAGGTCGTCACCAGGTCCACCGGCCCCTGTGCCAGCGCCTGCTGTGCGTCCTCGATGCTGTCGCAGCCGATCACCTCCACGCCCGGCAGGTCACGCTGCAGGACGTCGGCGATCAGCTTGCGCACCAGCTTCGAGCCATCGACCACCATCACCCGCGTCGCGGGCCCTTCAAGGTGTTTCAGCGCTTGCGGTTGCATGCCGGTCTCAGGTGTCGGTCGGGCGGGTCTGGCGGAGGAAGTGGCCGGTGACCAGCCAGGCGCCCAGCCAACCCAGCAGCAGCGTGCCGAGCAGGACCAGGCCGCCGTGCAGCAGGTCCAGGCCGTGCAGTACGAACGGGCTGCCGTAGCTGCGCGAGAGTTCGGCCAGCGGCATGCGCAGGGCGGCACCCGCAGCGCCGATCAGGGCCAGCGCCACCGCGCCGGCGCCCAGGCCGTACCACGCGCCCAGGTACAGGAACGGGCGGCGGATGAAGCCATCGCTGGCGCCGAGCAGCTGCAGCACGCCGATCTCTTCGCGGCGGGCCTGGATGTCCAGGCGCACCGTGTTGCCGACCACCAGCGCGGCACCTGCGCCGAGCAGGACCGACAGCACCTGCACCAGCCGCGCACCGAAGGCAAGCCAGGCATCCAGGCGCTGGCGCCACAGCGCATCGTGCTGCACCAGATCGGCCTCGGGCAGGCTTTCCAGCGCGCGCGCCAGGCGTGCGTCGTCCTTGCCCTGGCCGGGAGTGATCACCAGCAGCGAAGGCAGCGGATTGTCGTTGAGTGCGTCGATCGCCTCACCCAGGCCGGCATCGCGCAGTTCCTGCAGGCCCTGCTCGGGCGTGCGCACGTTCACTTCGGCCACGTCGTCGCGGTCGCGCAGCTGGCCGGCCAGGCGCAGCGCGCCGGGTGCATCGACGTTGCCCTTCAGGAACACGTTGATGTCGCGCGACTGCTGCACGCTGCCGGCGAACTGCTCGAGGTTGTCCAGCGCGATCGACAGGCCCAGCGGCAGCGCCAGCGCCAGCGCCATGACCATCACCGTCAGCAGGGTCGCCCATGGCTTGCGGCAGGCGCGGCCCAGGCTGAACACCACGCTGTGCACGTGGTGCTGGAACCAGACGCCCACGCGCGAGGGGGCGGCGGCTTCGCTGTTTTCGTTCTTCGCCATCGGTTACTCCGCCAGGTCCTGCGGCGAGATGTCATCCACCAGCCGGCCATGGTCGAGGATCAGCACGCGCTTGCGCATGCGGCGCAGCAGCGGCAGGTCGTGGCTGACCACCAGCACGCTGGTGCCGCGCGAGGGCAGCTCGGCGAACAGGGCCATGATCTCCGCCGCCAGGGTCGGGTCGAGGTTGCCGGTCGGCTCATCGGCCACCAGCAGCTTGGGCTCGCCGACGATGGCGCGGGCGATGCCCACGCGCTGCTGCTCGCCGGCCGACAGCTGCGAGGGCAGCGCCTTCTCGCGATGGCCCAGGCCCATCCGCTCCAGCACCGAGCGCACGCGCTTGCTGATGTCGCCACGGCGGGTGCCGCGCAGGATCAGCGGCAGCGCCACGTTCTCGGCGATCGAGCGGTCCATCAGCAGCCGGTGGTCCTGGTAGACCGCGCCCACCGCGCGTCGGTGGCGGGGCACGTCGCCGCCGCGCACCTTCAGCAGGTTGCGCTCGTCGAACACCACCGCGCCGCGGCTGGGCCGCTCGTCGAGGTGGATCAACTTGAGCAGGGTGCTCTTGCCCGCACCGGAATGGCCGGTGACGAACAGCATCTCGCCCGGCGCGACCTCGAAGCTGACATCGATCAGCGCCTCGTGGCCACCGGCGTACTGTTTGCTGACATTGTCGAAGCGCAGGACACTCATGCCCCGATTATGCAGGAGCGGCGCGACCTCGTGGAGACGGTGGCGCCGATCGGTAGTGCCGGCCGCTGGCCGGCAGCCATGTGGGTTGCCGGCCAGCGGCCGGCACTACCGTTCAAAGCCACCCGACCAGCGGTCGGGGGCTTCCCGCTGATCGGCAGCGCCGATCAGCTGCCCGACAGCATCCGGCGGATCTTGCGGCCGATGCGGGTCAGGAACGAATCGCCGCTGTCGGCCGCCGTGCGCACCGGCTTGGCCACCACCTGCACCGGGGTCACCGGGCTGGCGCCGTTGCCGGCGTTGGCCTGCACGCCCTCGCCACCCTCGACCGGACGGCCGTGGCGACGACGACGGCGCTTGCGCGGCTTGCGCTCGCCATCCACGGCACCTTCCGGCGCGCCCTCGGCGCGGGGCGGGCGCGGCGGACGCGGAGCCTGGGCGACAGCGGCTTCAGCACCTTCGGCCGGGGCAGCTGCAACCTGCTCGCCTTCCACGCGCGGCTTGCGCGGGCCACGCGAACGGCGCTCGCCGCTGCGCTCACCGTCGCGACGCTCGCCACGGCCACCGCCGGAGCGGCCCCCACTGCGACCACCACCACGGCGCTCTTCTTCAGCGGCGCGGGCTTCGCGCGCTTCACGGAAGATCTGGCCGACGCTCTCGTTCTCCTCACCTTCCTCGCCAGCAGCCGGGGCCGGGCGTTCCGGGCGCGGCAGCGGCGTCAACAGTTCCTTGGTGACCGGCTCGGACGGGATCTTCTGCTCGATGTAGGCCTCGATGTCCGGCAGGCCCATCGCGTAGCGTTCGCAGGCGAAGCTGATCGCATCACCCTCTTCGCCCAGGCGCGCGGTACGACCGATGCGGTGCACGTAGTCTTCGGCGTCGAACGGCAGGTCGTAGTTGTAGACGTACTTGATGCCGTCGATGTGCAGGCCACGCGCGGCCACGTCGGTGGCCACCAGGATTTCCAGCTGGCCCTTCTGGAAGCGGTTGAGCAGGCTCTCACGCTTCTTCTGCGGCACGTCGCCGGACAGCACGCCAACGCGGTAGCCGGCCTTTTCCAGCGAGCGGGCGACGCGCTCGACGAACACCTTGGTATTGACGAACACCATGGTGCGCGCGCCTTCACTGCGCGACAGCAGGCCCAGCAGCAGCGGGATCTTCTCGTCGTCGGCCGGGAAATAGATGCGCTGGCGCACGCGCGCAGCGGTGATGGTCTCGGCTTCGACCACCAGCTTCTGCGGCTCGTTCATGTGCTCGTAGGCCAGCTCGAGCACGCGATGGCTGAGGGTGGCACTGAACAGCAGGGTCTGGCGGATGGTGCGTTCCGGCATGCGGCGCAGCAGGAAGCGGATGTCCTTGATGAAACCCAGATCGAACATGCGATCGGCTTCGTCCAGCACGCAGATCTCGCAGGCATGCAGCGAAACCACCTTGTGCTGCTTGACGTAGTCGATCAGGCGGCCCGGGGTGGCGATGATCACGTCCACGCCCTGCTGCAGCAGCTCACGCTGCTTGTCGTAATCCACGCCACCGTAGACCAGCGCGAAACGCAGACCCAGGTCGGAACCGAACTTCACCGCATCCTTGTGGATCTGGATGGCCAGTTCGCGGGTCGGGGCAAGGATCAGCGCACGCGGATCCTCCGGCTTGCGGTCGGCCAGCGCCGGGCGGGTCAGCAGGCGGTTCACGACAGCGACCAGGAAGGCCAGGGTCTTGCCGGTGCCGGTCTGGGCCTGGCCGGCAACATCACCGCCGGGCAGCGCGACCGGCAGGGTCAGCGCCTGGATCGGGGTGCAGCGGGTGAATCCGGCTCCTTCAAGGCCGGCCTGCAGGGCCGGATGCAACTCGAAGGAGGAGAAGGTCAAATCGGTCAGCGGTTTGTCGCTCATGAGTCCGTCTTGGTATGGCCGCCGGCCCGTGGGGCGGCTGGCACTTCATCGTCTAGGGGCACCGTCGCAAACTGCGGCCCCTGCGGCGGGTTGGCAGGCTGGGACCACCGGTCCGCGCGCCGCACAATGCCCCAGTTTACCGCACTCGGGCAGGCAAACCGGAATGCGGCGTCTCATGGCGTCCAGAGACGCCACCTTCACCCAGCCACACCGGACTTGAACGGCCTGCCCGGGTTCGCTGGTGTCGCCCACTGCCAGCCCCATGTACAGGAAGACAGTGAAATCCGACACATACCGGCCATCGAAGCGATCACGATACGCTGGGTTCCAACCGGCGCCTGTCCCTGCCCTGCGATAGGGGTACACTGCCGGCCGTGAGCGTCCAGGCATCCCGCCGAACGCACCGCGGCAGTGCGCCGCGAGGCAACGACGAGGGTCGCGCCACCGGGCATGGCCCAGTTCACCCACCTCCGGCATGGCCGGGTGCAATCCAAGACGAGAAACCAAGATGAGCGACAAGGTTGTACATGTCGGCGACGCCGACTTCGATAGCGCAGTGCTGAATTCCAAGGAACCGGTGCTGGTCGATTTCTGGGCCGAGTGGTGTGGCCCCTGCAAGATGATCGCCCCGGCGCTGGACGAACTGGCCGATGCCTACCAGGGCCGCGCCAAGATCGCCAAGGTCAACGTCGACCACAACCGCGCACTGGCCGCCAAGTACCACGTGCGTTCGATTCCGTACCTGGTCGTGTTCAAGGACGGCGAGAAGGTCGGCGAGCAGATCGGTGCGGTGGGCAAGGCCCAGCTGGCCGGCCTGCTGGACAAGGCCCTGGCCTGATCCTGCTGTTCCCGGCAGCCGCTGCCCGCGGCTGCCGGCGGGCGCCCCGCGTCCATCATGAATGCTGTTCCCGGCGACCCTTGCATGCCGCCGCAGGCCGATGATAGTGTCGGCATATCCGGCCGCGCTCGCGTGCCGCACCCTCTGGACGCAGTTTCTTCCAGACCCATTCCCAACGTTCGCCGCCCCAGCCGGGCGCTCGCACCTTCAAGCGAGGAATAACGCTCTTGTCCGATAACACTTCCGAAACCGGCAGCGCCGATGCGCCCGCCGAAAAGCGCGTGCGCAAGCCCCGCGTGAGCAAGGCCGCCGCCCCGGCAGCCGCCGAAACCAGCGCCGCTCCGGCGCAACCGACCCTGCCGCTGGCAGCCGCGCCCGAAGCGCCGGCACCGGCTGCAGCCGCCCCCGCGCCGAGCGCGCCTGCCACTGAAGCCCCCGCCTCCGGCGGCGGTGAGGGTGGCGAAGGCCGCGAATCCGGACAGCGCCAGCAGAACCACCAGGGCGGTGGGCAGCACCAGGGCCAGGGTCAGAACAACAACCCCTACAACCAGAACGGCCAGCAGGGCCAGGGCAATCGCCGCGACCGTTTCCGCAACCGTCGCGACCGCGACCGCAACCGCGGTGGCCGCGATGACGGCATGCCGCAGGACGGCGGCGAGCAGCAGCCCTTCGTGCCGCGCCCGCACGCCAACGTGCCCGAGGGCTTCCCGGTCTACTCGCTGAGCGACCTCAAGCGCATGCCGGCACAGAAGCTGCTGGAGATCGCCGAGCAGCTGCAGATCTCCGAAGGCGTGGCCCGTGCCCGCAAGCAGGACGTGATCTTCGCCCTGCTCAAGGTGCTGACCCGTCACGGCGACGGCGTTGCCGCCGATGGCGTGCTGGAAATCCTGCCGGACGGCTTCGGCTTCCTGCGCGCGGCCGAAGCCAGCTACCTGGCCGGCCCGGACGACACCTACATCTCGCCCAGCCAGATCCGCCGCTTCAACCTGCGCACCGGCGACCACATCTCCGGCCGCATCCGCTTCCCGAAGGACGGCGAGCGCTACTTCGCGCTGAACATCGTCGACACCATCAACGGTGAGCCGATCGAAGCGTCGAAGAACAAGGTGCTGTTCGAGAACCTGACCGCGCTGTTCCCGCGCCGCCGCTTCACCCTGGAGCGTGGCAACGGTTCGTCGGAAGACATTACCGGCCGCATCCTCGACCTGATGGCGCCGCAGGGCAAGGGCCAGCGCTCGCTCATCGTGTCCCAGCCGAAGGCCGGCAAGACGATGATGATGCAGCAGGTCGCCACTGCCATCACCACCAACCATCCGGACGTGCACCTGATCGTGCTGCTGATCGACGAACGCCCGGAAGAAGTGACCGAAATGCAGCGCACCGTGCGCGGCGAGGTCATCAGCTCGACCTTCGACGAGCCGGCCGCGCGCCACGTGCAGGTGGCCGAAATGGTCATCGAGCGCGCCAAGCGCCTGGTCGAGCACAAGAAGGACGTGGTGATCCTGCTCGACTCGATCACCCGTCTGGCCCGCGCCTACAACAACGTGGTGCCGAGCTCGGGCAAGGTGCTGACCGGTGGTGTGGACGCCAACGCCCTGCACCGCCCGAAGCGCTTCTTCGGTGCCGCGCGCAACGTGGAGGAAGGCGGCAGCCTGACCATCATCGCCACCGCGCTGGTCGACACCGGCTCGAAGATGGACGAGGTGATCTACGAAGAGTTCAAGGGCACCGGCAACAGCGAAGTGCACCTGAGCCGCCGTATCGCTGAAAAGCGCGTGTTCCCGGCCATCGACATCAACCGTTCCGGCACCCGCCGCGAGGACCTGCTGATCGAGCCGGAACTGCTGCAGAAGATCTGGATCCTGCGCAAGCTGCTGCATCCGATGGATGAAATGGCCGCGATGGAGTTCCTGCTGGACAAGATGAAGAACACCAAGTCCAACGACGAGTTCTTCGGCTCGATGAAGCGCTGATCCACGGCATTGCATCGAAAGGAACCTGCCGCTCGCTGCGGCAGGTTTTTTTTTGCCTGCAGGGCGACCCACTTCACTTTGCCGCCGCCGACTTTTGGCGATAATCCGCCCGATACCCTGCCCGGCCCTGCGGGCGTGGCCACCGATTCCGCTGTCGCCCCTTCCGGAGAACCGGTCGGGTCCAGCCTCCTGCCGGATCCGTCGACGCATGCGAACGCTGTCTCCCCGCCTCAACCTGGGCAAGCTGATCCTCGCCCTGGCCCTGCTCAGCGCCATCATCGCCCTGGCCAATACACTGCTGGCCAGCTACCGCGTGCAGCGCGACCAGCTGGTCGGCAATACCCTGGAAGCCAACCGCGTCTATGCCACCAAGCTGGCCGAGACCACCCAGAACTTCCTGTTGGCCGCGCAGCAGGAGCTGGCCTACGCCGCCACCCGGCTCGGCCAGAGTGACCTCGATCCGGCACAGGCGCAGGACGAGGCCAGCCGCCTGCAGCTGCAGACCAACAGCTTCAATTCCTCGCTGGTGGTGGACGCCGACGGCCTGGTGATCGCCACCTCGCCGCAGACCCTGCAGCTGCAGGGCGAGATCCTGCACAGCGTCGGCAACAATGCCGCATTGGCTGCACGCCAGCCGATGATCAGCGACCCGTACCAGTCGACCACAGGCAAGCTGCTGGTCTCGCTGTCGCACCCGATCTTCGACCGCCAGGGCCACTATCGCGGCTACGTCAGCGGCACCCTGTACCTGCGCCAGCGCAGCGCGCTGCATACGCTGCTGGGCAAGCACTACTACCGCGACGGCTCCTACCTGTACGTGGTCGACCGCCATGGCCGCCTGCTGTACCACGCCGACGGCAAGCGGGTCGGCGACTACGTGGTCGGCAACCCGGCGGTGAAGGCGGTGGTGCGCGGTGAGCGCGGCGCGCAGCAGGTCCGTAACAACCTGGGCGTGTCGATGCTGGCCGGTTACGCGCCGGTACCGGCCACCGGCTGGGGCATCATCGCCCAGCGGCCGACCGAGGCCACATTGCAGCCGTTGTCACGGTTGATGACCGCGGTGATCTGGAACGCGATCCCGCTCGGCCTGCTGTCACTGCTGATCACCTGGTGGTTCGCCCGGCGCATCTCGATGCCGCTGTGGCAGCTGGCGCGCAACGTGCAGGGTGGCGAGGACACCGGCAGCGCGATCAACCACGTCAGCGGCATCCGCGCATGGTACTTCGAGGTTGCCCAGCTCAAGCAAGCGGTCCTGCACAGCTTCAACGCCCTGCAGGACCGCATTGGCACACTCAACCGCGCCAACCGTACCGATCCGCTGACCGGCCTGCTCAATCGCCGCGGCCTGCAGCAGGCGCTGGATGCGCTGCAGGTGCAGGGCATTCCGTTCGCGATCCTGGCGCTGGACATCGATCGCTTCAAATCGATCAACGACAGCCACGGCCATGACGTCGGTGACGCCGCCATCGTCCATATCGCCGACCAGATGCGCCGCTACTCGCGCGACAGCGACATCCTCTGCCGTGCCGGTGGCGAGGAATTCCTGCTGCTGCTGCCGGGCATCAGTACCGACTCGGCGCGCCAGGCCGGCGAGCGCCTGCGCCAGCACATCGCCGATCATCCGTTCGAGCCGGTCGGCACCATCACCGTGTCGCTGGGCGTGGCCCACTTCCCCAGCTTCCATGTCGATGCCGAGCAGGCGCTGCGGCTGGCCGACAAGGCCCTGTACATGGCCAAGGAACAGGGCCGCAACCGCGTGGTGGTCTACCCGTACGCGGACTGAAAAGCGGCCGGCCTGGCCGACCGCTCCATCGCACCGGGCTCAGCGCTGCGCCAGCGGCGTCAGCAGGCGCAGGCCGCGCTGGGTGCCATCGACCATGTACACGCCGCCGGCCGGCAGCAGATCACTTCCCGCCTGTCCGGCGCCATCCGGCGTGCGCCAGGGTGCGGCCTGGCGCGGGCCGGGGATGAAGGCACGCCAGCGGCCGTAGCGTTCCGGCTGGCCGTTGTCGCTGTTGTTCAGGGCGAAAGTGACCGGCACGCGCACGGTCCATGAATCCCGCGTGCTGTCCTCGCCGGTGGTCGGCGGCGAAAAGGTCCACTTGCGGGCCGCACTGATACTGGCCTTGGCGAAGATGTCGCGCATCCTGGCCATGGTCCGTTCCGGTGCGACCACGGTCATGTTCACCTGCTCGGCAATGACATCGGCCACGGTGCCGTCGCGTGCGACCTTGACCAGCAGCAGTACGTCACCCTGCCCGCCATTGCGGAAGGCCTCTTCGGGGTAGCGCGGCGGCGGCATGCGCTTCTGGGTGATCGAATCGGTAGCCTTCGGATCATATTCACTGAAGTCGACGCTGGTCATGCTGATCTGGTAGTTGCCGTCTTCCTGCTGCTTGCCACGCAGGCGTACGCGCAGCGGCGCGTGGACGGCCACCGGCGTGCCATCGCGCAGCGTCGGTTCGAACTGCCAGCCGCGGATGGCGCCTTCCACGAACGACACGATGCCGGGTGCGAGCATGGCACGCTGGTCCAGGACCAGCGTGCTGACCGAACCATCGGCCGCCACGTCGATACTGCCCGACAGCACCATGCTCATCTCGGCAGTGGCGCGCACGGCGCGCGCGTTCTGGGCCATGGCATCGGCCGGCAGCAGGGGAGCACCGGCGGCGAACGCCAGGGCCAGCGCAAGGAACAGGGGGGAACGCATCATTGCCGGATCCATGGTGATGAGGTGAACCCCGAGCGTACCGCAGTCCGAGCGGGACCGGCAGGCAGTCCACGCCACGCCGTTCAGGCCAGGCGATGGACCGCCGCATAGGGCGGCGTATCCGGATAATCACCGCTGGCGAAGCGCGCCTGCAGGCCCTGCCACCACGCGGGATCAAACAGGTGCCGGTAATGTTCGCGCACCGCCGCCAGCTCGCCCGCCGGCAGGCCCATGAACGGGCCGAAGCGCTCGGGAAACACGTCGCGTGGCCCGACATGGAACCAGGGTTCGTCGGCCATGGCTTCCTCCGGCGTGCGCGGCTGCGGCCAGGCGCGGAAGACGCAGTCGCTGACCAGGCACAGCTCGTCATAGTCGTAGAAGACTGCCCGGCCATGCCGCGATACGCCGAAGTTCTTCGGCAGCATGTCGCCGGGGAAGATGTTGTTGCGCGCCATGTCGGTGATCGCCTGCGCGTAGTCGAGTACCGCCGCACGCACCGCGTCGCCGCCCTGCTCGCGCAGGTACAGGTTCAATGGACGGAAGCGACGCTGCACGTAGCACAGTGCGACTTCCACCTGATCGCCATCAACGCGCACGCTCTGCGCGCACTGCGCAAGCAGCTCCTGCAGCAAGGCCGGTGCGAAGCGGTCGCGCGGGAAACGCAGATGGCGGTACGGCTGCGCATCAAGCAGGCGACCGACACGGTCGAGGTTGAACACCAGCGCATACTTCTCTTCCACCTGCTGCCGCGACATCGACTTCGGCCACGCGAAGCGGTCGCGGATCAGCTTGAACACCAGCGGATAGCTGGGCAGGGTGAACACCGCCATGACCATGCCCGGCGTGCCTTCGGCATGCACCAGCCGCTCCTGCGGATGTTCGTTGAAGTGGCGGAAGAAGGTACGGTAGCGCTCGGTCTTGCCCTGCTTGGCGCGGCCCAGCACCGTATAGATCTCATCAATGGGCTTGCCCGGCAACAGGCTGCGCAGGAACACCACCGCATCGCCCACCGTGGCAAGGTCGGCCTGGAAATAGCTGCGCGACACGCCGAACAGATGGGCGACATCGCGACGCCGGGTCAGCACCGCATCTGCACGCAGGCCCTGCCCATCGTTGACCAGGGCGATCACGCACGGTGAGAAGCGGTGTTCGCCGAACACGCGACCCACCAGGTAGGCGCGGCGCTCCCGGTAGAACACGGTGTCGAGCAGCTCGATGCTGCGCACCGGCGTATCACCCCAGTGGGCCAGATCATCCTGCAGGCGCACAGCGATGGCCGCCGCGCAGCGCAGCTGGTGCGCATACGGAATGTCGAAGCGGTAATCGGCCAGCACGCGCTGGAGAGCCTCCACCGGCCGCGTCGGCGAGACCGCATAGGTATGCCGTGCGACCGGGTGGGTGATCGCATCGGACGGCTCGACATCGAAGGCGATGAACTCCAGCGCCGGGTCCACGCCACGGGTGGAGAACAAGCGCCGCGACAGCGTGTTGTAGAAGGTCTTGTACAGCTCGGCGTCGATCAGCCCCCGCAGCAGTGCGCTATAGCGCGCATGCACCTGCAGCCACAGCGCGCGTTCCCCGATCGCTTCGCCGGCGAGGCGCCGCAGCGCATCCATCTGTTCGGCAATGCACAGGTCGTACAACGCGATGCGCTCGACTGCATCCCGGCGCGCGCCCACCCAGTCGCGCTGCTCGAAACGCTGCCGCGCACGGGCGGTGATCGCCGCAAAGCGGGCGTGATACTGCTCGAAGCCGGCGTGAATGGCGCCGGCGATGCGCGACGCCAAGTCGGCAACGGTGTCAGGCTCGGACATGCAGGGCTCACCCGGGAGGACCTGCCTCACCATACGCTGGCGTGGGGTGGCTTGTGTAGGGCCACTGCATGCCGCGACAAACGCAACGATTCCTACAGACCTGATGCCTCCCTGCTGCCTACCCTTTCAGGCCCAACAACGGCACGAGGTGACGCATGCAGCAAATGACCTTTATTCCGCGCGTGGAGGAAGGCAACGTCATCCCGCAGCGCGCCCGCGACGGCTACATCAGCGCGACCGCCCTGTGCCAGTCCGTCGGCAAGCGCTGGTCCGACTACCGGGCACTGAAATCGACGGAGGAGTTCCTGCAGGAGCTCATGGCGCAGACGAAGCTGTCCGAGAATGAGCTGATCCACGTGGTATCCGGTGGGAACCCGGCCATGCAGGGCACCTGGATCCACCCGTACCTCGCCATCCACCTCGGCCAGTGGCTGTCGCGCAGGTTCGCAGTGAAGGTCTCGCAGTGGGTGGTGGAATGGCAGCAGGGTCGCGCCAATGCGTTGCTGCCCGTGCACATCGACCGCTACATGCAGAACCGTGCCAAGGTGCCGTACACCCATTTCTCGATGCTCAACGAGCTGACGTTGAACCTGATCGCACCGCTGGAGCAGGCGGGCTATACGCTCCCGCAGGCGCTGGTGCCGGACATCTCCGAAGGCCGACTGTTCTGCAAATGGCTGAGGGATCATCGCGGCGTCGACACCGATGCGCTGCCCACGTATGACCACGCCTACCCGGACGGCCGCACGGTGCAGGCCAAGCTGTATCCCAACGAGTTCTACGAGGACTTCCGCCGCCACTTCAACGAAGTGTGGCTGCCAGATCATGCGCCCAGGTACTTCGCCGCACGCGACAGCAAGGCTCTCTCGTTCGTCTCTGCACTGCTGCTTCCAGCAGCCTGAAGGCAGCGCCGAACGTGCTCGGCTGCTTCGGCTGGAAGCAGCCGAGCATGGTCCGGCGCTACGGAGGCGGCCGCTCAGATCGCCAGTTCGGCCTCCACGTCCTGCACCTTGCGCCGGGCCAATGCCAGGTTGGACTTGGTACGGTCCAGCACGATGTAGAAGAACAGGCCCTTCTTCTTCGCCACCGGGCGCATGATGTGGTACGCCTTGCCCAGCGAGATCAGGATGTCCTCGATGCTGTCGTTGAGGTTCAGCGATGCGGCGGTCTTCATCTTGGCGCGGATCACTTCGGTATTGCCGGCGGCGGCCACTTCCATGTCCATGCCGGCACCGGCTTCGCCCAGCAGCATGCCGCTTTCGTAATCGACCAGCGCCACTGCCTGCGCGCCGTCGATGCCCATCAGTGCGTTCAACGAATCATTCAATCCAGCCACGTCGCACCCCTTGTCGATGTTGGTCCGAGCCCCTTGTTCCCCTGCGGCCGGGCTCACGATCCGCCGAGTTCGGCCAGGATCGCCTGGCCACATTCCCTGCTCTGCCACAGCACCTGGCCGATCACGCTGCGCTGGTCGCAGGCCGCCATCAGCAGCAACGGTGCGCGCCCTTCGGCCTGGATCGCCAGCATCAGCACCTTTCCGCCCGCCGCTTCCAGCATCAGTGTCTGCAGATCGCCCAGCACCAGTTCGCGCCCGACCGCCGCAGCCAGCGCCAGCATCGCGCTGGTCATCGCCGCCAGCCGTTCGCCGCGCCCTTCGGCGCCGGCGCTGACCAGGGCAAAGCCATCGACGCTGGCCAGCACGACCGTGCGCACGCCTTCGACCCGCTGCTGCAGGTCCTGCAGCAGGGGCTGCAGGCGCTCACGCTGACCGGCGTCGGGCAGTACCACCACCTGCCCGTCAGCCATGTGCAGCCACCAGTGCGTGCGCTTCCATTTCGCTCATCAGTACATCCATCAGCAGCAGTCCCTGTCCTCGGTCACGGGCATCCACGGCCAGCAGCGGCAGCGGCTGGTCGTCAAGGCAGGCACGGATGGCCCAGTCATCCAGTGCGGCCTGCGGTGCCTGGTCCAGGTGGGTGACCGCCACGACCAGTGCCAAGGATGATGCGAACGGCTGCAGCACCTGCAGATAGCCTTCCAGCTCGCTGGCCAGGCCGGCGCGGCGCGCATCCAGCAGCAGCACCGCGCCACGCGCGCCCTGCAGCAGGATCGGCCACAGGAAATCGAAACGCTGCTGGCCGGGTGTGCCGTAGAGACGCAGGCGTTCGCCGTTGGGCAGGTCGATGTCTGCATAGTCCAGCGCCACGGTGGTGGAGGCCTTGTCGGCGCCGAGGCGATCACTGTTGGCCACATCCGTGTCGACCACCGCGCCAGCCGCGATGCTGCGTACCAGCGTCGACTTGCCGCTGCCCATGCCGCCCAGCACGACCACCTTGTGCTCACGCATTGCGCTCGCTCCCGCGCAGGTGCCGCCACAGGCGGGCGAGCAGTCCGTTGTCGGTGCGGGTGCCACCCGCCGCCATCATCAGCGTCGCCGGGGCGGCCTGCAGCTGCGCGTAGCCACACAGATAGGCGGCATGGATGAAATCGCGAACGGCCGCCGCCGGCAGTTCGAGCAGCATCGCGCATTCCTCAACCGTGCACGCACGCTTGAGCAGCAGCGAGCACAGGCGGAAGCCATCGTGGTCATGGCCCAGTACGCGGAAGTCCGGCCAGCGCAGCAGCTTCACCGAGGCGCCGCGCAGGCGCTCGTCCAGCGCCTGCCAATGGCGGCTGCGTTGCGCCCATTGCCACAGCAGTGGCCGCAGCGGCTGGCGTGGCCGCTCGCCGGCCAGGGCCTGCAGGCGCGCCGGTGTCAGCGCGTCCAGCTGCAGGCGCTCAAAGGCATCGGCCAGCCGCTCCACCAGCGCCGCAGCCGGCTCCTGCAACAGCACGGCCTGATCGTGCTCCAGATCCATCAGCAGCAGAGGCTCGCCTGCATCACCCAGCAGTGCCTGGCCCTGTCGCAGCGGCAGCCGCTCGCGCAGCAGGCGGGTGATGGCGTGCGCGCCATCTGCCAGGCGGATCGGCGCAGGTGTCTGCATGACCAGGGGCTCCGGTGCCAACTGCATGCGACGCAACGCGCGACCGATGGCACCGTCATCAAGCACGTCCTGATGCCCGTCGCCATCACGCAGCTGGCCGCCGATGTCCTCGATCCAGCACTGCAGGCGCGGACGTTGCTGTCGCATGCGCTGGGCGGCGTTGCGCAGCGCCGGGGTATCGCGGATGACCAGCAGATCACAATCGTCCAGATCCTGGCTGCGGCGGACCTGGCCATCCGGCAGCGCCGAGGCCAGGCGCAGCCTTTGCAGCAGGGCCTGCTCGCCCTGGATATCGGTTCCCACTACCAGCACGCGTGCCATCCGTGTTCCCCGTGCGGCCACCTCCCCGGTGGCCTCGCGTCGCCAAGGCTAGGGCATCGCCAGCGGCGGCCGTCGTGATCGATTGCTCAGATTCAAGGCGACTGCGAAACGGCGCCGATCCATTCTGCGACCGCCATCGCGGGCAAGTTTCATGCCCCGTTGACGGCATTCCGACGACCGACGGATGTCACGGTTCTGGACACGGGTCGAATGGGGTCAGATCCCTTTTGCTTGCAAAAGGAATCTGACCCCAGCGCCATAAAAAGAAACCCGCGCCGAAGCGCGGGTTCCGGTGTCACGGCCGAACGGCAGTGGATCAGCCGCGCAGCTGTTCCAGCGCGGCGTTGAAGGTCGCGCTCGGGCGCATCGCCTTGCTGGCCTTGGCCACGTCCGGGCGGTAGTAGCCGCCGATGTCCACGGCCTTGCCCTGCACTGCGATCAGCTCTTCGACGATCTTCTGCTCGTTGTCGGTCAGCGTCTTGGCCAGCGGGGCGAAGCGCGCCTTCAGGGCGGCGTCCTCGTCCTGCGCGGCCAGGGCCTGGGCCCAGTACAGCGCGATGTAGAAGTGGCTGCCACGGTTGTCGATGCCACCCAGCTTGCGCGATGGCGACTTGTCGTTGTCCAGGAACTGGCCGTTGGCTTCGTCCAGCGCCTTGGCCAGCACGCGGGCAGCGGCGTTGTCGTAGCGGTTGCCCAGGTGTTCCAGCGACGCGGCCAGGGCCAGGAACTCACCCAGCGAATCCCAACGCAGGTAGTCCTCTTCAACGAACTGCTGCACGTGCTTCGGGGCCGATCCACCGGCACCGGTCTCGAACAGGCCGCCACCGGCCATCAGCGGCACGATCGACAGCATCTTGGCGCTGGTGCCCAGTTCCATGATCGGGAACAGGTCGGTCAGGTAGTCACGCAGCACGTTGCCGGTCACCGAGATGGTGTCCTCGCCCTTGCGGATGCGGTCCAGCGAGAACGCGGTGGCTTCCACCGGCGGCAGGATGCGGATATCCAGGCCGGTGGTGTCGTGGTCCTTCAGGTACTGCTCGACCTTGGCGATGACCTGCGCGTCGTGGGCGCGGGCGGCGTCCAGCCAGAACACGGCCGGGGTGCTGCTCAGGCGGGCGCGCTCGACGGCCAGCTTGACCCAGTCCTGGATCGGCGCGTCCTTGGTCTGGCACATGCGCCAGATGTCACCAGCTTCCACGGCGTGCTCGAACACCACGGCGCCGGCATCATCGGTGACCTTGACCACGCCATCGGCGGCGATCTGGAAGGTCTTGTCGTGCGAGCCGTACTCCTCGGCCTTCTGCGCCATCAGGCCGACGTTCGGCACCGAGCCCATGGTGGCCGGGTCGAAGGCACCGTGCGCCTTGCAGTCGTCGATGACGGCCTGGTACACGCCGGCGTAGCAGCGGTCCGGAATGACCGCCTTGGTGTCCTGCAGCTTGCCTTCGGCATTCCACATCTTGCCCGAGTCGCGGATCATCGCCGGCATCGAGGCGTCGACGATCACGTCGCTCGGCACGTGCAGGTTGGTGATGCCCTTGTCCGAATTGACCATGGCCACGCCCGGGCGCTGCGCGTACTCGGCGGCCAGGTCGGCCTCGATCGCGGCGCGGGTGGCTTCAGGCAGCGACGGCAGGCGCGCAGCCAGGTCACCAATGCCGTTGTTGGCATCGAAACCGGCCTGCTTCAGCACGTCGGCGTGCTTGGTCAGTACGTCCTTGTAGAACTCGTTCACCGCCACGCCGAACATGATCGGGTCGGAGACCTTCATCATGGTCGCCTTCAGGTGCAGCGAGAACAGCACGCCCTGGGCCTTGGCATCGGCAATCTGCTCGCCGATGAACGCGGCCAGTGCCTTGCGGCTCATGACGGCGGCATCGACGATCTCGCCCGCCTTCACTGCGGTCTTTTCCTTCAGCACGACGGCGCTGCCGTCCTTGCCGTGGAAGGTGATCTTCAGCGAACCGGCGTTGGCCAGGGTGGCCGACTTCTCGCTGCCGTAGAAGTCACCGGCGGCCATGTGCGCGACGTGCGACTTCGAATCCGACGCCCAGGCGCCCATGCGGTGCGGATGCTTGCGCGCGTAGTTCTTCACCGACAGCGGTGCACGGCGGTCGGAGTTGCCTTCGCGCAGCACCGGGTTCACCGCACTGCCCTTGACCTTGTCGTAGCGCGCCTTGTAGTCGCGCTGCTGGTCGTCGGCCGGGGTTTCCGGGTAATCCGGCAGCGGATAGCCCTGGTCCTGCAGTTCCTTGATGGCCGCCTTCAGCTGCGGCACCGAGGCGGAGATGTTCGGCAGCTTGATGATGTTGGCGTCCGGGGTGGTCGCCAGCTGGCCCAGCTCGGCCAGGTCGTCGCTGACCTTCTGCGCGTCGCTGAGCAGTTCAGGGAACAGCGACAGGATGCGGCCGGACAGCGAGATGTCACGGGTTTCCACCACGATGCCTGCGGTGGCGGTGTAGGCGCCGACGATCGGCAGCAGCGACTGGGTGGCCAGGAACGGTGCTTCGTCGGTCAGCGTGTAGAGAATCTTGGACATGGGGGACTTGGACTCTGTAGCAGTGCTCAGGGGAAGGCCGGCGCCAGCGCCGGGCCACGTGCAACCGTGTCGCGCGCGGGGCCGGGCCCCACGCTTTCCCCCGTCGCCGTCAGGGTGGGCGCGCGGCGGGGAAACCCCTGCATTGTCGCGTTTTCAGCCGCGCGGGGCAAAGCCGCGCCATACGCGGCGGTACTGCACGGCGGCAACGCTGTGATCCATCCGCGCCAGGATGAAGCCCCCCACAGCATCAGCAGATCCACGCCATGCGTGGATGAAGCCAGCCATCGCCCAACAAAAAAGGACGCAGCCTCGCGGCTGCGTCCATCGTGAGCCCTGCCGGGAGAGAGTCGGCAGGACTTACTTGACCTCGAACTCCTGCGGCGTTCCGGCCGCCTTGCCATCGACGGTGACCTCGGCGCGGTACTTGCCGGCCGGCCAGCCCTTTGCATTCTTGAACGTGACGTTGGTGGTTTCCGCACCACTGGTGTTCAGGGTGGCGTTCTGTTCGCCGGCTACCTGGCCGTCCTGATAGGTCAGCTTGGCGCCAACGGTGACGTTGTTTGCAGCGCCGTCGGTCTTGACCGAAACGATGATGTCATCCTTCGGTGCGAACAAAGCCGTCGTCGCAACCGACTTGTCGGCGGCGGCGGTCTTGCCGACGGTGACCGACGAGACGTTGACCGCAGCGGCTTCGGCCATCGGCGGCGGTGCGCCGGTCATCGGCGCGGGAGCTGCGGGTTCGGCCGGGGCGGTCGCTGCCGGAGCGGCGTTGCTGTCGGTCGACTCTTCCTTCTTCTTGCAACCGACCAGGGCAACGCTGCCAAGCAGGGCGGCGATCAGGGCGGTCTGTAGCGGGGTGGTCTTGATCATTCGGGGTTCCTCCCAGGGATTGTCGGACGGCGTTCGATGGCCGGCTTACTTCGGCGGCAGTTTCAGGGTCTGGCCCGGGAAGATCTTGTCCGGGTCATCAAGCACATCGCGGTTGGCTTCGAAGATCTTTTTCCAGGCATTGGCGTCGCCCAGATGCTGCTTGGCGATCTTCGACAGCGAGTCACCCTTCTGCACGGTATAGGTGCCGCCGCTGACAACGTCTGCGGTGCTGTCCACCGAAGCGCTGACGCCGGAGAAGTCCGCCTTCGGCACCTGCTCGGCGGTACTGTCGACACTGCCACTGACGCCGGAGAAATCGGCTTTCTTCTCGGTACTCATCCACAACTCCCGTCTGCATGACTACGTGATTCGCACGGTGCCATGGAGGTTGTTAAATGGGGATGGTGCAGATGTGAAGCCGCCCCCCGGGGCGGCTGAACAATCGGGGGAATGGACGCCCGGTAGTGCCGGCCGCTGGCCGGCTGTGCCAGGGGGATCCGGCCTTGGCCGATTGCCGGCCAGCGGCCGGCTCTACCCGTAACCACCTGCGAATCATGGTAGTGCCGGCCGCTGGCCGGCGCTCGCCGGGCATGGCCCGGCGCAACGGGCAACCGCCTGTGGCGGTTACTGCCGCAGTTCGCGGTAGGTCGCAGCCGGGGCGGCGATGCCCGGGCTGGCACGCCAGGGGTTGATATCCAGGCCGCCACGACGGGTGTAGCGGGCCTCCACTTCCAGCCACTGCGGCTGGCAGCGCGCAGACACCTCGCTGAAGATCCGTTCAACACACTGCTCGTGGAACTCGGCGTGCTCGCGGTAGCTGACCAGGTAACGCAGCAGGCCGGCGCGGTCGATCTTCGGCCCGCGGTAGCGCAGGCTGACCGTGGCCCAGTCCGGCTGGCCGGTAACCGGGCAGTTGGACTTCAGCAGCGCCGAGACCAGGGTTTCCTCCACCACCTCGCCGGTATCAGCGGCGAGGAAGTCTGCCTGCGGCGGGCCGTAGCAGTCGATCTCCACATCCAGGCCGTCGATGGATTCACCGAGTGGCGTCTCGCGCAGGCCCGGCAGGCCGAACTCGACCTCCACCGGCGCACCGGCGCAGGCCGACAGGTCAGCCACCAGGCGCCCACGAAGTGCCTCGGCGCTGTCGATACGGGTGCTGTTGAGGGAGTTCAGGTACAGCTTGAACGACTTCGATTCGATCAACCGCGGCGAGGTGCACGGCACCTGCACGGTGGCGACGGCGACCTGCGGCTTGCCACGCGCGTCGAGCCAGCTCAGCTCGAAGGCATGCCAGCGGTCGTGGCCAACGAACGGCAGCGCGGCGTCATCGAGGCCGATCTCGGCGCGGGCGCCGCTGCGGGGGATGGGAAACAGCAGGCCGGGATCGTACTGCGACGGGTAACTGACCTCGCGACCGAGGCTGGAATCCTGTGGGGTGTTCATGGGCGCCATTGTATCGCGCGGACGGCGGGCCTTCGGCCGGGCCGGCCAACGGCGGAGCCCCTCCGTGGTGGTTGTGTTGCCGGATACAGGAGCTGGCCGGGAGGGTGGGTTGGCCGGGGGACGCCGTGAATCCATCCATGGAGGCTCGGTCGCCGCATCCATGCGGCTCACGCCCCCAGCCAACCCACCCTCCCGGCCACGGACAATTTCCCGCGCCACCACGGGAAAGATCAGGAAAATCAAAATCAGAATCCGATCCTTCAGACGTTCATGACGTCCGCCGTGCCGACCAACGGTCGGCACCCACCAACAGCAGCGGGCACCAACAGCCGCGGGACACTGTCGAAGGCGGGGTGGGTCCGGTTGAGGGGGTGTCCGCGGCATGGATGCCGCGGCCAAGCCCCCAGGGACGGGTTTACGGCGTCCCCCTCAACCGGACCCACCCCGCCATCCCACGGAATGCCCGCTGTTGACGTTGACGTTGCCGTTGATCCAAGCGGGTGCAGGGCTGCAAGCCCTGCGGAAACCCTCACTCCGCCGGGGTGCCGGCACCGTGCAGATAATCCAGGCTCACCTGCAGCAGCGCGCGGAACCCGACATCCAGCGCCTTCTCATCCAGCAGGAACTTCGGCGAATGGTTGGCCGGCGCCGTTGCCGGATCGATGCCCGCGCTGGTGGAGCCGACGAAGAAGAACATGCCCGGCACTTCCTTGGCGTACAGCGAGAAATCTTCCGCACCCATCTGCAGCGGTGGCTCGTATACGTTGTCCTTGCCCACCACCGCCTGCAGGCTCGGCAGCATCTTCGCGGTCAATGCCGGGTTGTTCACCGTGGCCGGGTTGCCGTCGGCTTCGTAGATCTCGGTCACCGCCTTGGCACCATGCGCGGCGGCGGTGTGCTCGGCCACGTTGCGCAGGTCGGCGAAGATCTGCTGGCGCATGCCTTCGTCGAAGGTGCGGATGGTGCCGACCATCTCCACTTCATCGGGAATGATGTTGTAGCGGATGCCGCCGTTGATCGCGCCGAAGGTCAGCACTGCCGGCTGCTTGGACAGGTTGGCGCGGCGGCTGACGATGGTCTGCGCGGTGCCCACCAGGTCGGCGGTGGCGACGATCGGATCAACCCCGTTCCACGGCGCCGAGCCATGCGTCTGGCGGCCGATCACCTTGATCCCGAACCGGTCCGAGGCCGCCATCAACGGGCCACCGCGCACCGCGATCTGACCCACCTGCACGCTGGAGAACACATGCAGGCCGAACACCGCTTCCGGCTTGAAATCGGCGAACAGGCCTTCCTTCAGCATGAGTGCCGCACCACCCTCTTCCGGCGGCGGTGCGCCCTCCTCGGCCGGCTGGAAGATCAGCATCACCTGGCCCGGCAGGTCCTTCTTCATCGACACCAGTGCTTCGGCCACGCCGAGCAGGGTCGCGGTGTGCGCGTCATGGCCACAGGCATGCATCACGCCCACGGTCTGCCCGCGGTACTGGTCAGTGGCCTTGGAGGCGAACGGCAGGCCGGTCTGCTCGGTCACCGGCAGCGCGTCCATGTCGGCGCGCAGGGCGATCTTCGGCCCCGGCTTGCCGCCCTCGATGATCGCAACCACGCCGTGGTGGGCGATGCCGGTCTTCGGCTTCAGGCCCATCGCACGCAGGCGCTTGGCGACCTCGGCCGAGGTGCGCGCCTCGCGGTTGGACAACTCCGGATGCTGGTGGAAATCGCGGCGCCATTCGACCACCTTGGCCTGCAGCCGCTGCGCGGCGGCGGTCACTTCCGGGCGCTGCCCGTCCTGGGCGTGGGCAAGGGCCGGCAGGGCCAGCAGCAGGGCGGACAGCAGCAGCGAACGGCGCATCGCAATCTCCACAGCAGAAGGGTTCCAGCTGAATGTAGGGCAACACCGCCGCCACGGGAACCTCCGGCGCTCGATCCGGTCTTAGCGCCCGTCCCATCCGTCATGCAGGAAACGTGATGTGGCACAGGTATGCTTTGCGCATTGCCCCGGCGTCCCGCCTGGTCCAGCCCTCTCGGAGTCCTCGTAATGTCACGTGTTTGGAAGATCGTGCTGCTGGTCGTGGCAGTGCTGGTGCTGGCCGTGGTCGGCCTGCGCGTCATGGGCGGGGGCAAGGACAAGGCCGGTGGTGCAGCTGCGGGGGCGCGCCAAGGCGGCGAGGATCCGAATGCCGGTCCAGTACCGGTGACCGTGGTGGAGGCCACGCGCCAGGACGTGCCGGTGTATGCCAGCGCGCTGGGCACGGTGACTGCGATGAACACCGTTACCGTCAGCCCGCAGGTCGGCGGCCAGCTGATGAGCCTGAATTTCCGCGAAGGCCAGGAAGTGAAGCAGGGTGACGTGCTGGCGGTGATCGATCCGCGCACGGCCCAGGCCAGCTATGACCAGGCCGCCGCAGCCAAGCGCCAGAACGAAGCCCTGTTGGCCACTGCGCGCTCCAACTTCCAGCGCTCGAACGCGCCTGAGTATCGCCAGTACGTCGCCAAGACCGATCTGGATACACAGCGAAACCAAGTGGCACAGTACGAAAGCGCCGTGGCCGCCAACGAGGCCAGCATGCGTTCGGCGCAGGTGCAGCTGCAGTACACCAAGGTCACCGCACCGATCTCCGGCATCGCCGGCATCCGCGCGGTCGACGCGGGCAACGTGGTCAACGCCGGCACCGCGCTGGTCACGCTGACCCAGATCCATCCGATCCACGTGCTGTTCAACCTGCCCGAGCGCCAGCTCGGCGACGTGCGCCAGGCGCAGGCCGCCGGCACGGTGCCGGTGGCCGCGCTGGACCGTGCCGATTCGCATGTGTTGTCCGGCGACGGCAAGCTCGACGTGGTCGACAACCTGATCAGTGCCGACAGCGGCACGTTCAAGGCGCGTGCGATTTTCGACAACACCGACAACGGCCTGTGGCCGGGCCAGTTCGTCAACGTGCGCATGCAGCTGCGCACGATCGCCGGTGGTGTGGTCATCCCCACCCAGGCGGTGCTGCGTGGCCCGGATGGCGAGTACGTCTACATCGTGCAGGGCGACAACACGGTAAAGATGCAGACCGTGCGCAGCGGCGTGGAAGTGGGCGACAGCCAGGTGCAGATCGCCGAAGGCCTGAAGGGCGGCGAGCGGGTGGTCAGTGAAGGCCAGTTCCGCCTGAAGCCGGGCAGCAAGGTCACCGCGCTGAAGCCGGGCGAGACCCCGGCCGCACCGACCGAGGCCGAACTGAAGGCGGCCGAGCAGAAGAACGCAGGCGGCGGTGGCCGTCGCGGTGGTGGCCCGCGCTGAGCGCAGGCCACTGATCTCCCTCGCGCCGGCATACCCGCCGGCGCCGACATTGAAGTGCCAGCAAGGATCAGTCCGTGGGCTTTTCGACGATCTTCATCCGCCGCCCGATCGCCACCTCGCTGTTGATGGCGGGCCTGTTGCTGCTGGGCATCCTCGGTTACCGCAAGCTGCCGGTGTCGGCGCTGCCGGAAATCGATGCGCCCAGCCTGGTGGTCACCACCCAGTACCCCGGTGCCAACGCCACCACCATGGCTTCGCTGGTCACTACCCCGCTGGAGCGCCAGTTCGGGCAGATTTCCGGGTTGGAGCTGATGACCTCCGACTCGTCGGCCGGGTTGTCGACGATCATCCTGCAGTTCTCGATGGACCGCGACATCGACATCGCCGCGCAGGACGTGCAGGCGGCGATCCGCCAGGCCACCCTGCCCTCGTCGCTTCCCTACCAGCCGGTCTACAACCGGGTGAATCCGGCCGACGCGGCCATCGTCACCCTGAAGCTGACCTCCGACACGCGCCCGCTGCGCGACGTCAACAATTACGCCGACTCGATCCTGGCCCAGCGCCTGTCGCAGGTGCAGGGCGTGGGACTGGTGTCGATCGCCGGCAACGTGCGCCCTGCCGTGCGCATCCAGGTCAATCCGGCGCAGCTGTCGAACATGGGCCTGACCCTGGAGCAGCTGCGCAGCGCACTGACCCAGGCCAACGTCAATGCGCCCAAGGGCTCGTTGAACGGCAAGACGCAGTCCTACAGCATCGGCACCAACGACCAGCTGGCCAGCGCCGCCGAGTACCGCGACACCATCATCAGCTACAAGAACGGCCGCCCGGTGCGGCTGTCGGACGTGGCCGAGGTGATCGATGGCGTGGAGAACGACCAGCTGGCCGCCTGGGCCGATGGAAAGCCGGCGGTGCTGCTGGAAGTCCGGCGCCAGCCTGGTGCCAACATCGTGCAGACCGTCGAGCGCATCCGCGCGATCCTGCCGCAGCTGCAGGGCGTGCTGCCGGCCGACGTGCACCTGGAGATCTTCAACGACCGTACCGAGACCATCCGCGCCTCGGTGCATGAAGTGCAGTTCACCCTGATCCTCACCATCGGCCTGGTGGTGGCGGTGATCTTCGTGTTCCTGCGCCGGTTGTGGGCCACGATCATTCCCTCTGTGGCGGTGCCATTGTCGCTGGCCGGCACCTTCGCGGTGATGGCGTTCGCCGGCATGTCGCTGGACAACCTCTCGCTGATGGCGCTGGTGGTGGCTACCGGTTTCGTGGTCGACGATGCGATCGTGATGATCGAGAACATCGTGCGCTACATCGAGCAGGGCAAGAGTGGCAAGGAAGCGGCCGAGATCGGCGCGCGCCAGATCGGCTTCACCGTGCTGTCGCTGACCGTCTCGCTGGTAGCGGTGTTCCTGCCGCTGCTGCTGATGCCCGGCGTCACCGGCCGCCTGTTCCACGAGTTCGCCTGGGTGCTGAGCATCGCGGTGGTGCTGTCGATGCTGATCTCGCTGACGCTCACCCCGATGATGTGTGCCTACCTGCTCAAGCCCGACGCCCTGCCCGAGGGCGAGGACGCGCATGAGCGCGCAGCGGCCGCCGGCAAGCAGAACCTGTGGACGCGCACCGTCGGCCTGTACGAGCACAGCCTGGACTGGGTGCTGGGCCACCAGCGCCTGACCCTGGCCGTGGCCGGCGGCGCGCTGGTACTGACCGTGCTGCTGTACGTGCTGATTCCCAAAGGCCTGCTGCCAGAACAGGACACCGGCCTGATCACCGGCGTGGTGCAGGCCGACCAGAACATTGCCTTCCCGCAGATGGAACAGCGCACCCGGCAGGTCGCCGAAGCACTGCGGCACGATCCGGATGTGACCGGCGTGTCGGCGTTCATTGGTGCCGGCAGCATGAACCCCACGCTCAACCAAGGCCAGCTGTCGATCGTGCTGAAGGAGCGCAGCCAGCGCGATGGCCTGGAGCAGATCCTGCCGCGCCTGCAGAAGGCGGTGGCCGGCATTCCCGGCGTGGCGCTGTACCTGAAGCCGGTGCAGGACGTGACCCTGGATACCCGCGTGGCCGCCACCGAGTACCAGTACTCGCTGTCGGACGTCGATTCGGCAACGGTGGCCACCCAGGCCACGCGCCTGACCGAAGCGCTGCGCAAGCGCCCGGAACTGGCTGACGTCGACAACAACCTGTCCAACCAGGGCCGCGCCCTGGAGCTGAACATCGACCGCGACAAGGCCAGCGTGCTGGGCGTGCCGATGCAGACCATCGACGACACGCTCTACGATGCGTTCGGCCAGCGCCAGATCTCCACCATCTTCACCGAGCTCAACCAGTATCGCGTGGTGCTGGAAGTGGCGCCGGAGTTCCGCACCAGCACCGCGTTGATGGAGCAGCTGGCGGTGGCCTCCAACGGCGCCGGCGCACTGACCGGCACCAATGCCACCAGCTTCGGCCAGGTCACCTCGTCGAACTCGTCGACCGCCACCGGCATCGGCGCGCAGAACACCGGCATCACCGTCGGCGCCGGCAACATCATCCCGCTGTCGGCGCTGGCCGAAGGCAAGGTCAGCAGCGCGCCGCTGGTGGTCAGCCACCAGCAGCAGCTGCCGGCGGTGACGGTCTCGTTCAACGTGGCGCCGGGCTATTCGCTGTCCGAAGCGGTGCGTGCAATCCAGGAGACCAAGGACAGCCTGGACATGCCCACCCACCTGCATGCCGAGTTCATCGGCAAGGCCGCCGAGTTCACTGGCAGCCAGACGGACGTGGTGTGGCTGCTGCTGGCCTCGCTGGTGGTGATCTACATCGTGCTGGGCGTGCTGTACGAGAGCTACATCCACCCGATCACGATCATCTCCACGCTGCCGCCGGCCGGTGTCGGCGCGCTGCTGGCGCTGATGCTGTGCGGCCTGAGCCTGTCGGTGGATGGCATCGTCGGCATCGTGCTGCTGATCGGCATCGTCAAGAAGAACGGCATCATGATGGTGGACTTCGCGATCGAGGCCCGCCGCGCCGGTGCCAACGCGCACGAAGCAATCCGCCGTGCCTGCCTGCTGCGCTTCCGCCCGATCATGATGACCACCGCCGCGGCCATGCTGGGCGCGCTGCCGCTGGCCCTGGGCACCGGGATCGGCTCGGAGCTGCGCCGCCCGCTGGGCATCGCCATCGTCGGCGGCCTGCTGCTGTCGCAGCTGGTCACGCTGTACACCACGCCGGTGATCTACCTGTACATGGAGCGCTTCTCCGAGTGGCTTGCCCGCCGCCGCGAGCAGCGTGCGTTGCGCGACGGTTCGCTGCAGGAGCCGCAGGCATGATCCACGCCCCGCTGCTGCAAGGGGCCGCACGATGAACCTGTCCGGCCCCTTCATCCGCCGCCCGATCGGCACCGCGCTGCTGGCCATCGGCCTGTTCATGGTCGGCCTGATCTGCTACCTGCGCCTGGGCGTATCGGCACTGCCGAACATCGAGATCCCGGTGATCTTCGTGCATGCCAGCCAGTCCGGCGCCGATGCGGCGACCATGGCCTCCACGGTCACCGCGCCGCTGGAACGCCATCTCGGCCAGCTGCCGGGCATCGACCGCATGCGCTCGTCGAGCTCGGAAGGCAGCTCGCTGGTGTTCATGATCTTCCAGAGCGGCCACAACATCGATTCGGCCGCGCTGGACGTACAGACCGCGATCAACTCGGCGCAGGCCGACCTGCCCTCGGGCATGGGCTCGCCGATGTACCAGAAGGCGAACCCGAACGACGACCCGGTGATCGCCATCGCGTTGACCTCGCAGACGCAGTCGGCCGATGAGCTGTACAACGTCGCCGATTCGCTGCTGGCGCAGCGCATCCGCCAGATCAGTGGCGTCGCCTCGGTCGACATCGCCGGTGCCTCCACGCCAGCGGTGCGGGTGGACGTTAACCTGCGCCTGATGAACGCGCTGGGACTCACTGCCGACGACCTGCGCAATGCCGTGCGCGCGGCCAACGTGACCTCGCCCACCGGCTTCCTCAGCGATGGCAACACCACCACTGCGATCATCGCCAACGATTCGGTGGCGCGTGCGGCGGACTTCGCCGACCTGGTGGTCAAGACCCAGGGCGATGGCCGGGTGATCCGCCTGAAGGACATCGCCAATGTCTACGACGGCCAGCAGGATGCCTACCAGGCCGCGTGGTTCGACCACAAGCCGGCGGTGGTGATGTACGTGTTCACCCGTGCCGGCGCCAATATCGTGGAGACCGTGGACCGGGTCAAGGCGCAGATCCCGACCCTGCGCGACTACCTGCAGCCCGGCACCACGATGACGCCGTACTTCGACCGTACGCCGACCATCCGTTCGTCGCTGCATGAAGTGCAGATCACCCTGCTGATCAGCCTGGCGATGGTGGTGCTGACCATGGCGCTGTTCCTGCGCCGGCTGGCACCGACGCTGATCGCCGCAGTGACCGTGCCGCTGTCGCTGGCCGGTGCCGCGTTGGTGATGTACGTGATGGGCTTCACCCTGAACAACCTGAGCCTGCTGGCGCTGGTGATCGCGATCGGCTTCGTCGTGGACGATGCGATCGTGGTGATCGAGAACATCATGCGCCACCTCGATGAGGGCATGCCGCGCATGCAGGCGGCGCTGACCGGTGCGCGCGAGATCGGCTTCACCATTGTCTCGATCACCGCCTCGCTGGTCGCGGTGTTCATCCCGCTGCTGTTCGCCAGCGGCATGATGGGCGCGTTCTTCCGCGAGTTCACCGTCACCCTGGTGGCGGCCATCGTGGTCTCGATGATCGTTTCGCTGACGTTGACCCCGGCGCTGTGCAGCCGCTTCCTCAGCGCCCATGACCACAGCGCGCCGCCGTCGCGCTTCGGACGCTGGCTGGATGCCGGCCACGAGCGCATGCTGCGCATCTACACCGTGTTCCTGGACTTCTCGCTGCGCCACGCGCTGCTGCTGTCGCTGACGCCGCTGATCCTGATCGGCGTCACCATCTTCCTGTTCGGGGCGGTGAAGAAGGGCGCGTTCCCGCCGCAGGACACCGGCCTGATCTGGGGCCGCGCCAATTCCAGCGCCACCGTCTCCTTCGAGGACATGGTCGCCCGCCAGCGTCGCATCACCGACATGCTGATGGCCGACCCGGCAGTGAAAACCGTGGGTGTGCGCCTCGGCAGCGGCCGTCAGGGCTCCAGTGCACAGTTCAACATCGAGCTGAAGTCACGCAGCGACGGTCGCCGCGAAACCACCGCACATGCGTTGGCGCGACTCAGTGCCAAGGCCGATCGCTACCCCGACCTGCAGTTGCGCCTGCGCGCGATCCAGGACCTGCCCAGCAACGATGGCGGCGGTTCCAGCCAGGGCGCGCAGTACCGCATTTCCCTGCAGGGCAACGACCTGGCTGCTTTGCAGGAATGGCTGCCCAAGCTGCAGGCGGAACTGAAGAAGAACCCGAAGCTGCGTGACGTCGGCACCGACGTGGACAATGCCGGACTGCGCCAGAACATCCAGATCGACCGCGCCAAGGCCGCGCGCCTGGGCATCACGGTCGGCGCCATCGACGGCGCGCTGTACGGTGCGTTCGGCCAGCGCCAGATCTCCACCATCTATTCGGACATCAACCAGTACAGCGTGGTGGTCAACGCCCTGCCCTCGCAGACCGCCACCCCGGCGGCGCTGGATGAGGTGTACGTGCGTGCGCGCAACGGCGACATGGTGCCGATCACCGCGGTGGCCACGCAGATGCCCGGCCTGGCCCCCTCGCAGATCACCCACGAGAACCAGTACACGACGATGGACCTCAGCTACAACCTGGCTCCGAACGTGAGCATGGGTGAGGCCAAGGCGATCATCGATGCCACCGTCGCCGGCATGCGCATGCCTGGCGACATCCGCCTGGCCGACGATGCGGGCTTCGGCTTCAATTCAGATCCCAGCGACATGCTGATCCTGGTGTTTGCCGCGATCCTGACCGTCTACCTGGTGCTGGGCATGCTCTACGAGAGCCTGATCCACCCGGTCACCATCCTGTCCACGCTGCCGGCGGCGGGCGTCGGTGCGCTGCTGGCGTTGTTCGGCACCAACACCGAACTGTCGGTGATCTCGATGATCGCGCTGGTTCTGCTGATCGGCATCGTCAAGAAGAACGCGATCATGATGATCGACTTCGCCCTGGTGGCGCAGCGCGAGCATGGGCTGGCGCCGCGCGATGCCGCACGCGAGGCCAGCATCGTGCGCTTCCGCCCGATCATGATGACCACGATGGTCGCGATCCTGGCCGCCGTGCCGCTGGCGATCGGCCTGGGTGAAGGGTCCGAGCTGCGCCGCCCGCTGGGCATCGCGATGATCGGCGGCCTGCTGTTCTCGCAGAGCCTGACCCTTCTCAGCACGCCGGCGCTGTACGTGATCTTCTCGTGCCTGGCCGAGCGTTGGCGCGCACGCCGCGCACGCAGGCGCGAAGCCAAGCTGCTCAAGCGCGCGCAGCGGGCCTAGAAGGGCCCATCCACGCGCGGCGTGGATCTATGGGTAGAGCCGGCCGCTGGCCGGCTTTCTCCGTACCGCAAATCTGCCGGCCAGCGGCCGGCACTACCACTACCGTGGGTGCGGACCGTTGGTCCGCACTCCATATTTCACCCCACACCCGCAATAATGGTCGGAGACCCTTCCACCGAGCCTGCATGTCCGCCCGACAATCCCGCCTCAGCCGCCTGTGGGCCCACGAGAAGGCCAGTTACGGCCTGCGGGTGTTCATCGCCCTGACCGCGGCGCTGGCGGTGTGCTGGCAGCTGGATGCGCTGACCGCCTTGCCCGGCGTGTTCCTCGGCATCATCGCCAGTGCCATCGCCGAAACCGATGACAACTGGTGGGGCCGGACCAAGGCGGTGGCGCTGTCGCTGCTGTGCTTCTGCATTGCCGCAGCATCGGTGATCTGGCTGTTCCCGTGGCCGTGGATCTTCATCGGCGCGCTGGCGCTGTCCACCTTCGGCCTGACCCTGCTCGGCGCGCTCGGCGAGCGCTATGCGTCCATTGCCCAGGCCACGGTGACGCTGGCGATCTACACCATGATCGGCCTGGAACAGCACGGTGCCAGCGACCTGCACAGTGCGCTGGAAGCGGTCAGCCACCTGCTGGCCGGTGCGGTCTGGTACGGCCTGCTGTCGATCCTGTGGACCGCGCTGTTCGCCAACCGGCCGGTCCGCGAGCGGGTGGCGCGACTGTACGTTGAGCTGGGCCGCTACCTGCAGCTGAAGGCCGCGCTGTTCGAGCCGGTGCGCGAAGCCGACCTTCAACGTCGCCAGCTCGACCTGGCCGAACAGAACCGCCGCGTGGTCGGCGCGCTGAACGAGGCCAAGACCGCGATCCTGGCCCGCTTCGGCCGCTCCGGCCGACCCGGCGTGAACTCCGGCCTTTACCTGCGCCTGTACTACATGGCGCAGGATTTCCACGAGCGCGCCAGTTCCTCGCATTACCCGTACGGCGCGCTGGTGGACGCGTTCTTCCACAGCGACGTGCTGTACCGCTGCCAGCGCCTGCTTGACCTGCAGGGACAGGCCTGTGCCCGCCTGGGCGAGGCAATCCGGCTGCGCCGTCCGTTCGTGTACGGAGAAGGCAACCAGCAGGCCGGGCGCGACCTGGCCGATGCGCTGGCCTACCTGCGCGACCAGCAGCGGCCGCAATGGCAGCGCCTGCTGGGCTCGCTGGACCTGCTGGTGCACAACCTGCGCAGCATCGAACGGCGCCTGCTGGATGCCGAGCGCTCCGAAGCCAGCCTGGACAACGTCGATACCCGCCTGCGCGACAGCAACCCACACACCCTGCGCGAGATGGGCGTGCGCATCCGCCAGCAGCTTACGCCCGGCTCGGTGCTGTTCCGGCATGGGCTGCGCATGGCGCTGGCGCTGATTGCCGGCTTTGCAGCGATCCGCCTGTTCAATGCGCAGAACGGTTCGTGGGTACTGCTGACCATCGTGTTCGTGTGCCGGCCCAACTTCGGCGCCACCCGCCAACGCCTGGCCCAGCGCATCGTCGGTACCCTGGCCGGACTGGTGCTGACCTGGGCGCTGCTGCAGCTGTTCCCGCAGCTGCACGTGCAGCTGCTGATCGCCTTGCTCTCTGCACTTCTGTTCTTCTTCACCCGCACCGACCGCTACCTGGTGGCGTCGGCGGCGATCACGGTGATGGCACTGACCTGCTTCAACCTGATCGGCGACGGCTTCGTGCTGATCGTGCCGCGCATGGTCGATACGGTGCTGGGTTGCGCGATCGCAGCGGCGGCCGCGTTCCTGGTCCTGCCCGACTGGCAGGGCCGGCAGCTGCATCTCGTCCTGGCACGCGTGCTGGACACTGCGGCTCGCTACCTGGATTCGGTGCTGGGCCAGTACCGCAGCGGCATGCGCGACGACCTGGCCTACCGCATCGCGCGGCGCGACATGCACAATGCCGATGCCGCGCTGTCCACCGCACTGTCGAACATGCTGCGTGAGCCCGGCCATGTGCGCCGCAATCTGGATGCCGGCTTCCGCTTCCTGGCGCTGTCCAACACGCTGCTGGGACACCTGTCGGCGCTGGGCGCGCATCGCGACCAGGTGGACAGCTATGCGGGCGACCCGCTGGCATTGGCGGCCGGCGAGCGCGTGCGCAAGGCACTGCAGCAACTGGCCTCGGCGCTGACCGCACGGCAACCGGTCGCCGACGATGACAACGACGCCGACCGCGCGGTGGCCGCCGAGCTGGAGCAGATCGACGAGGCGATGCCGCCGAAACTGCAGCTGATCCGCACGCAGATGGCGCTGGTACTGCGAATGCTGCCGAAGGTGCGGGCAGCGGCCAATGAAGCGGTGACCAGCCTGACCTGACTCCTCATCGCTGATCGGAGATCCCACCCACGCGTGGCATGGGTCAATTGCGCCGTGTGCAACGGCGCGTTGCGCGTGGCGCTGCGGTTCGATCACGCGGCCGCGCGGATACTGGGCAATCCCCCCGCTCCGGACTATCGCCATGAAAATCGAGCTCAGTGGCCGCACCGCGCTGGTCACCGCCTCCACCGCCGGCATCGGCCGGGCCATTGCCCAAGGACTGGCCAGCGCTGGTGCGCGTGTCATTCTCAATGGCCGCAGCACCGACAGCGTCGAGCGCGCCCGCCGGCACCTGCTCGCCACCGTGCCGGGAGCCGACGTGCTCGGCGTCGCCGCCGATCTCTCTGATGCAGCCGGTGTCGAAACACTGTTGGCCGGCCTGCCCAAGGTCGACATCCTGGTCAACAACGCCGGCATCTTCGGCCCACAGGACTTCTTCGAGACCGATGACGCGACCTGGGAGCGCTACTGGCAGACCAACGTGATGTCCGGCGTGCGCCTGTCGCGTGCGCTGCTACCGGCAATGGTCGATGCCGGCTGGGGCCGCGTGCTGTTCATTTCCTCCGAATCAGCGCGCAACATTCCCGCCGACATGATCCATTACGGGGTCAGCAAGACCGCGCAGCTGTCGTTGTCGCGCGGCCTGGCCAAGCGCGTGGCCGGCAGTGGCGTCACCGTCAACGCGGTGCTGCCCGGCCCGACCCTCTCCGATGGTTTTGCGGCGATGTTCGAGGATGAACGCCAGCGCAGCGGCAAGCCGCTGGAGCAGATCGGCCGTGAGTTCGTGATGGCGCACCGGCCGTCCTCGGTGATCCAGCGCACCGCCACGGTCGAGGAAGTGGCCAACATGGTGGTGTACCTGGCCTCGCCGCAGGCCTCGGCAACCTCGGGTGCGGCGCTGCGCGTGGATGGCGGCGTGGTCGACGATATCGTCTGAGAGTGCTGGCAGGTGTGCGGACCAACGGTCCGCACCCACAGGTCCGCATCCACAGCGGAGGGGAAGGAATGCTAGGCTGCGCCGGTCAAGGAGGTTCCATGTCCGGTCACAACCAGTTCGCCCTGCTGCGCCAGCGCCGTTTCCTGCCGTTCTTCGTGGTCCAGGCGCTCGGTGCGTTCAACGACAACGTGTACCGGCAGGCGATCATCAGCATGTTGCTGTTCATGGCTGTGCCGGAGGAAGAACTGGGGTTGTACGCCACCCTGGCACCGGCCATCTTCATCCTGCCATATTTCCTGTTCTCGGCGCTGGCCGGGCAGATCGCCGACAAACTGGAAAAATCGCGACTGATCGTGATCACCACCACCATGGAGATCGTGATCATGTCGCTGGCGGCCACCGGCTTCCTCACCCAGAGCCTGCCGGTACTGCTGGTCGCGCTGTTCTGCACCGGCATGCAGTCCACCCTGTTCGGCCCGGTGAAGTACTCAGTGCTGCCGTCGGTGCTCAGGCCAGAAGAGCTGACCGGCGGCAACGGCCTGGTCGAGATGGGCACCTCGATGTCGATCCTCTCCGGCATGATCGTCGGCGGCCTGGTGTTCACCGTGGCTGGCAGCCACGGCACGGTGGTGGCCGCGTGCGCGATCATCGCCCTGGCGATCTGCGGCAACATCGCCGCCCGCCTGATTCCCAAGGTCGATGCCGGCGACCCGAACCTGAAGATCAACTGGAACCCGTTGCCGGAATCGCTGGCGGTGCTGCGCATGGCGCGCCAGCAGAAAGCCGTACGCAACTCGATCCTGGGCGTGTCCTGGTTCTGGTTCGTCGGCACCGTGCTGACCTCGCAGTTGCCGGCCTATGCGGTGACCAACCTGGGCGGCCAGCCGACCCTGTACATCTTCGCGCTGGCCCTGTTCTCGGTGGGCACCGGCGTCGGCTCGCTGCTGTGCGAGAAGCTGTCAGCACGTACGGTGGAAATCGGCCTGGTACCGCTGGGCGCGTTCGGCATGACCGCGTTCCTGCTCGACCTGTACTTCGCCCGCAGCGGCGAAGCGACAGTGCACGGGCTGACCATCGGGCCGTTCCTGCAGCAGCCCGGCAGCATCCGCATCGTCATCGACCTGATCGGCATCGGCCTGTTCACCGGCATCTTCGTGGTGCCGCTGTTCGCACTGATCCAGAGCCGCACGCCGAAGGCGCAGATGTCGCGCGTGTTCGCCGCACTGAACATCCAGAACTCGGGCTTCATCGTCGCTGCGGCGCTGCTGTCGCTGGCCGCCCACAAGCTGCTGCACTGGACCATTCCGCAGCAGTTCCTGGCGCTGGCCATCGCCAACGCCCTGGTGGCGATCTACATCTTCACCATCGTCCCCGAATTCCTGATGCGCTTCCTCAGCTGGCTGATGGTGCGCACCCTGTACCGGCTGCGCCCGCACGGCATCGAGGCCAACGTGCCGGACGAAGGCGCCGCACTGCTGGTCTGCAACCACGTCAGCTACATGGACGCGCTGATCCTGTCGGCGACCATCCCGCGCCCGGTGCGCTTCGTCATGTACTACAGGATCTTCAACATCCCGGTGATGCGCTGGATCTTCCGGACCGCCAAGGCGATCCCGATTGCCGGGGCGCGCGAAGACCCAGCGCTGATGCAGCGTGCGTTCGATGAGATCGACGCGGCGCTGGCCGAAGGCGAACTGGTCTGCATCTTCCCCGAGGGCGCGCTGACCCGCGACGGGCAGATGGCGCCGTTCAAGTCCGGCGTCGAGAAGATCCTCGAGCGGCGGCCGGTGCCGGTGGTGCCGATGGCGCTGCGCGGCATGTGGTCGAGCATGTGGAGCCGCCGCGACAGCCGCCTTGGCCGCATGCGGGTGCCGCGTCGTTTCCGCGCCACGGTCGAGGTGGTGGCGGCACCGGCCGTGGATGGCCGCACCACCAGCGCCCCGGTGCTGGAGGCCCAGGTGCGGGCCCTGCGTGGTGATCACGCCTGATCGACCGCACGGACACGGGTAGACCGTCCCAGCGACAAGCCCCCCATCCTCGCCCTCCGATGCATCGCAGAGGTCCGTCAGATGCGTCAGATCAAGGGCCATACCGGCCAGTATCTGACTGTAACCGCATACATGCAGCGCGGGTTGAGGTAGATTACGCACCCACAGGGGGGAGGTTCGGCCGTTTCATCATGGCCGGCCACCAAGGAATGGAGTCTTGCTTTGAATCAACCGCCACCGCTCAGCCGTCCGGTCTACATCCCCAACCATCTGGTCTGGGCGATTCTGACGACGCTGTTCTGCTGCCTGCCGTTGGGCGTGGTGTCGATCGTCTATGCCTCCCAGGTCGATGGCCGCCGCGCCGCCGGCGACCTGCCGGGGGCCTACAGTGCGTCGCGCAAGGCGGGCTGGTGGGCGGTGGCTTCGGCCGTGGCCCTGCCGGTCCTGTTGCTGTTGTGGTTCGGGCTGTTCGGCGGCTTGGCCGTACTGGGCGCTCTTTCCGACCAATGATTCACCACCACCACCCATCAAGGAGCTTGAACCCATGAACACCGCCACTCCGCAGGTCCCGAACAATCTGGTCTGGGCCATCCTGAGCACCCTGTTCTGCTGCCTGCCGGCCGGCATCGTGTCGATCGTCTACGCCGCGCAGGTCAACGGCAAGCTGGCCGCTGGCGACATCGCCGGTGCCCAGGACTCCGCCGCCAAGGCCAAGAAGTGGGCGATCTGGTCGGCCATCGCCGCCGTCGTGGTCGGCGTGCTGTACGGCATCCTGATCGTCGCTGTCGGCGGCATGGGTGCAATGAACAACAGCGGCTACTGATCCGCGTGGACGGATCCGGCGCCCGCGCCGGATCCGTTGCTGCAATGTCCGCACTTCCCGCCCGCTCCCGATTCGCCCGCTGGGCACCGCTGCTGGCCGCCACCGGCCTGGCCGCCGGTGCCGCGGTGGTGCTGCGCAACGTCAATCCGTATGTCGCCGGCAATCCTTTGCCGAGCTGCCCGCTGTACGCGCTGACAGGCCTGTACTGCCCGGGCTGTGGCAGCACCCGCTGCCTGTATTCACTGGTCCATTTCGACCTGCCCGGCGCGATGGCGATGAACCCGCTGCTGGTCATCAGCCTGCCGTTCCTGCTGCTGATGCTGCTGAACGTCGCCGGCATCCGGCCGCGCGTGCTCGACCCGCTCATGCGGGTACTGGCCAATCCCACGTTCTGGCTCTGGGTGCTGCCCGGGTATGCGCTGCTGCGCAACCTGCCGTGGGCACCGTTCACCGCACTGGCACCGATCTAGGTTTTCCAGCCAACGGCGCAGCCCCTCGCGGTGGGCGACGTTTGAAGGCAGAAGCCCTGGGGTTGGCCGGACGGGATGGGTTTGCGGGGGACGCCGTGAATCCGTCCGTGGAGGCTTGGCCGCGGCATCCATGCCGCGGACACCCCCGCAAATCCATCCCGCCCGACCACGGACAGTTTCCGTGTGCGTCCACCACGGAAAAGAAAGAGAAGATCAAAAGCGGAAGCGGATCGCTTCGCTCTGTATCCACGCATGGCGTGGATCGACCGTGTCGACCAAGGTCGACACCCACCGGCAGTCGCGGTTGACCCACCGTCACCGGGAAACTGTCGGGGGTGGGGCGGTGTGGGGCAGCAGGACCGTTGGCGCCATGGATGGCGCCATCGAGCCCCCAGGGACGGGTTTACGGCGTGTCCTGCAGCCCCACACCGCCCCGCCCAACCCTCAGCAATCCAGAGCCGCTTTGGCTCTGGCATTGGCTTTGGCCTCTGCAGGTGCAGGGCTGCAAGCCCTGCAAAACAACTACGTCACCCAGCCTGCAATCACCAGCAGGGCGAGGACCGCCAGCCACAGCAGCAGCATCCGCCACACCAGGCTCATCGCATCACGCAGGTCCGGCAACCGCTGCCACACCGGCAGCAACCCTGCCTCGGTGTAATCGTGCGCATCCTCACGCAGCTCGGCGTTGACGCTGGCCCGCGCCACCGCGCCAAGGAACCCGATGTTGCCGGCCAGGCGTTCGCCATGGGCCTGGCGCCAGGCCTTCCACGCCGTATCGAAATTGCCCACCAGCGCCATCGAGAAGGCCATCAGCTGCGCCACCGGCCACTCGATCCAGCCCAGCAGGCGCTGCGCCAGCGCCAGCGGCTCCACCGGCACGCGTGCGCGCATCGGGCTCTCCGCCATCAGCGCCAGCAGCCGGTAACCGAGCGCGCCAGCCGGGCCCAGCAACAGGAACCAGAACAGCACCGCGAACCAGCGCCGCAGTGCGTTGAGCACCGTCGCCTCGACCAGTGACGGAATGTCCTCGCGCAGGCTGCCGCCGGCCGACTGCAGGTTGCGCACTGCAGCCTGCCGCGTCGCCGCATCATCGGCATCGATAATGGCCTCGATATCGCGGTCCAGGTCACGCGGGCCCCAGCACCAGGCCAGCACCGCTACGCCCAGCAGCAGCGACGGCAGGCCGAACAGCACCCCGCGCAACAGCCACGCCAGCAGCACCATCAGCAACAGCGGCGGCAGCAGTGCCAAGGCAACGCCGGCCGGTCCCTGCCAGGCCTTGCCACCACGCGCATCCAGCCAGCCCAGCCAACGCCGGAAACCGTCGAAACGGCGCAGCGAGGCAGCAGCGGCCGGAGCAACATGGCCCAGGGCCAGTGCCACCAGCACGGCGGCCAGAGTGGTGAACATGGCAGGTCTCCCTACAAAACAGAACGCTCGGCGCCGCTACCTTACCTGTCGCAGCGTCGCCCTCCGCGATGACCCGCACTGTAACCCGGGCCGTGTTCAGGTGGCGGCAATGCAATCGCCCCAGCCGGCCCGGCTCAGCCCTTCTGCTGCCGGTACCAATGCTCGATCAGGCCGCGCGAAATCGAGATCGGCGGCGACAGGCGGATACCCTGGCCATCGTCCTCCACGTCGCGCGCCAGTGCCGCGCCGACCTCGTCGGCACTGAACCAGCGCGCGTCTTCCAGCTCACCGTCCACGGTCGGCAGGTCATCCTGCGCCTGTGCGCGGAAGCCAACCATCAGCGCACCTGGGAATGGCCAGGGCTGCGAACCGAGGTACTGGCAGGCCGTCACCCGCACCTTGCTCTCTTCATGGACTTCGCGCACCACGGTCTGCTCGAAGGTCTCGCCGGGTTCGACGAAGCCGGCCAGCACCGAGTAGCGACGCGGGGCCCAGTTCGACTGCCGGCCCAGCAGCAGCCGGCCCTGGTTTTCCACGGCGACGATCACCGCCGGGTCGACACGCGGGTAGTGTTCGGTGGAACACTGCCCGCAGCGGCCGACGAAGCCACCACGGGCAAACGCCACGGCGCCGCCGCACACGCCGCAGAAGCGGGTGCGCGAGTGCCAGTACGACATGCCGCGGGCATAGCTGAAGGCGGTCGCATCGGCCATCGACCACAGCAGCGCGGCCTGGCGCAGATCAAGCCGGCGTGGTGCGCTGATGGTGACGTTGGTGGCTTCAACCGAGAACCACGCCTGCTCTCCGCGCAGGCCGAGGAAGATCGCGGCACCCGGGCCGCCGCCGATGTCGGCGCCGGTCAGCGCCAGTGGCTGATCGTCATCGCCGGTGAAGGCGCTGCCGTCCTGATCGAGCACGAGGATGCGCGCGCCCGGCCACAGGCGCGCCAGTGCATCGGCATCTTCGCGCAGGGCATCGGCGCGCTCCAGCGGTTCACCCACGAAGGCGAAACCGGAAAGCGGCGAAGGAGTATTGGGCATCCTGCAAGCGTGCCGCCAATCGATGCGGGTGGCAAGGTCGGCGCTGTGCGCAATCTGCCGTTGTGGATGCAGGAAGGATCATCCACGCATGGCGTGGATCTACCCGCTCTGGCAGGTGCCAACCCTGGTTGGCACATTCCGGCCACAGGCCTTTTACATGCTGAAGCTGCTGCCGCAGCCGCAGGTGGTCTTTGCGTTCGGGTTGCGGATCACGAACTGGGCACCGGTCAGGCTCTCGGTGTAGTCCACCTCGGCGCCCATCAGGTACTGCAGGCTCAGCGGGTCGACCAGCAGGGTCACCCCGCTGGTTTGTACCGCCAGGTCATCCTCGGCACGGTTCTCGTCGAACTCGAACCCGTACTGGAAGCCCGAACAGCCGCCGCCCTCGATGTACACACGCAGGGCCAGGTCGGGGTTGCCCTCTTCCTGGATCAGGGATTTGACCTTGGCGGCCGCCGACTCGGTGAAGTTCAGCGGGCGCTCCAGCGATTGGTAATCGGGCGCGGCAACCGGGGTGGCGCCGGGCAGGGAGACTAGCGTGCTCATGGTGCCAGCATGGGGGTGCCGGGGATGGCTTTCAAGCCATCGCCTCGGCCAGCTTGCGGCGTGCGGCGGTGTCGCCCTTGCCGCCATTGGCCTCATCGCCTTCCGGCGCCGGCAGGGCCGCCATCGGGGCGCTGGCATGGATCAGGCGGCCGTTCAGCTGGGCGCCCGCATTCATCTCCACCACCTGGTAATGGACGTTGCCATTGACCCGTGCGCTGGGGGTCAGCTCGACCTTCTCGGTGGCGTGTACATCGCCGTCCAGGCGGCCGCTGATGACCACCACCTGGGCCCGGATCTCACCCTCGATCACGCCATGTTCGGCGACCGTCAGGGTCGCGCCGCTGGCGCCTTCGGTGGCGATCACCTTGCCGTGGATGCGACCTTCCACATACAGGCCACCACTGAATTCCACATCACCGCGGATCACCACCTGGTTGCCGATCAGGGCATCCACCACCAGCTGGCCTTCACGGTTGGATTTGCTGCTTCCGAACATCTGCCTACTCCCCTTTGCTGGCCGGCGCACCGGCCTGTTTCCAGTCGAATACCTGGGTGGTACCCCCCGTACCACTCCCCAATGTCACCCGCACGCGTTGCGGGGTGAAGTCAGCCGGCAGCATCACGCTGCCGGTGAGCTGCTGGAAGTACCGGAACGAGTAATCCTGTCCCGGCACCTTGCTGCGCTGGTGCAGATCATCCCAGCTGATCGTGGCCAGCTTGCCGTTCTTCACGCCTTCCACGGTGAAGCGCATCTGCCCCTGGCTGATGGCGCCGCGGTTGAGGTTCTGGGTCAGCACGGCGGTGTACTGCCAGGTGCCGGCCGCTTCCGGGCTGAACTCGATCGAATGGGTGTTCAGGCCCTTGCGCTGGCTGGTCGAACCCACCAGGCGCTCATAGAAGGCAACGTCGGCACGCAGGCCGGCGATTTCCTCATCGCGCTCGGCCAGCGAGGACTGCACCTCGTTATTGGCGGCGCGGCTGATGCGGTCGGAGGCTTCCAGCGTGGCCTGCTTCTGGCGCAGCTCGGTCAGCTGCGCCTGCAGCGTCTCGGCGCGCTTCTCGGCAGCCTGCAGGCGCTGGCCCTGGGCATCGCGTGGCGTGGCCATCCAGCAGCCACCCAGCACCGCCAGCACCAGGCTGAGCAGCCAGATGCCGCCGATCACCAGCAGGCGGCGACGGTCGGCCGGCGGTTGCGGCGCGCCGGGCAGGCGTACCTGCACGCGCATGGGAGGACGGTTGGTCATGGGTGGTTTCCGGGGTATCGCGAGGGCGACACCGGTACGGCCCCTGTGGCAAACGACGGGCTAGTGTATGACAGGACGGGTGGGTTTCCTGCGCCGTGGCCGGCCACGGTCTGTGGCGTTCAGGCATGCCATCGTCGATAGTGTGGTCCCCTGCACAGTTCCGTCGCCGGAGCATCGCCATGACCGAAGCCCACCTGTTCGTGATCGGCATCCTGCTGGCCTGGCTGGCCGGCATCCGCGTCTACCTCACCGTGTTCGGCGTCGGCCTTGCCGGCCTGCTCGGCTGGGTCGACCTGCCGCCCGCCCTGCAGGCCACCGAATCCTGGTGGGTGCTGGGCACGTCGGCGGCGCTGGCCATCGCCGAGTTCTTCGCCGACAAGATTCCCGGCGTGGACTCGGTCTGGGACCTGGTGCAGACGCTCGCACGCGTGCCGGCCGGCGCGTTCCTCGCAGCGGCTACCCTGTCGCCGGACGGTCAGCTCGGCGCCGGCGCACTCGCCGCCGGTGCCGGCGTCGCCCTCGCCAGCCACGGCCTGAAGGCCGGTACCCGCGCGCTGCTCAATACCTCGCCGGAACCGGCCAGCAACTGGGTCGCCTCCGCCGCCGAGGACACCGTGGTAGTCGGTGGCCTGGCGCTGGCCCTGGCACACCCGTGGATCGCGCTGGTGGTGGTGCTGGCCTGCAGCCTGGCCGGCGCGCTGCTGGTGTGGCTGGTCTGGCGCGCGCTGTGGAAGGGCGTGCGCTGGCTGGCGCGCGGTGCATCGGCAGCACCGCCGGGGCACAGCAGTACCGGTTGAGCACCGGGCTTGTCGCATAATGGACGCGAACACCAGGAGCACCGATGGCCGCAAACGAATCCCCCGCGGGCGCCCGCCCGGGACGCGCTGAAACCCCTCCGGCCGACCATTGGCAGCGCTGGGCGCCCGAGGCGGCAGGCCCCGCTGTGGCCGCACCGACGGCTGCGACCCCGCCGCCCATCGCGACCGATACCCCGGCGCCGGTCAACAGCGCACCGCCGCCGCTGCCCGGCCCGATCGCACTGGCCGAAGCCGGCAACAACGATCTGGCCCCGCCGCCCTCGGACTCGCCCTACCGCGTGCTGATCGTTGAAGACGATCGCGCCCAGGCGCTGTTCGCGCAGAGCGTGCTGCACGGCGCCGGCATGCAGGCGATCGTGCACAGCGATGCCGATGCCGCGCTGCAGGCGATCAAGGAGCACCGCCCCGACCTGATCCTGATGGATCTGCACCTGCCCGGGCTGGACGGCATGCGCCTGACCGCGCTGATCCGCCAGCAGCCCGGCCTGCAGCTGCTGCCGATCGTGTTCCTCAGCGGCGATCCGGATCCAGAGCGCCAGTTCGAAGTGCTCGACAGCGGCGCCGACGACTACCTGAGCAAGCCGATCCGGCCGCGCCACCTGATCGCAGCGGTGGCCAACCGCATCCGCCGCGCGCGTGCCCAGGCCGCGACCCTGCCGGGCGCCACCGGCGCACCGGCCACCAGCAATCCGGAAACCGGCCTGCCGACGCGCCACCATGTGCTGCAGCAGCTCAACACCGCACTCGCCCACCGCGACCGGGGCGGCGTGTTCTTCATCGAAGTGGCCAGTGCGCTGGGCCTGCGCGAACGCTATGGCTATGCCGCGTTTGAACGGCTGATGGTGCAGGCCGGGCAGCGCCTGGCCGAAGCCGGCCATCCGCACCTGCTGGCGCGGCTGAACGACAACAGCTTCCTGCTGCTGGCCCGCAACGCCGACGAGGACGCCCTCGAAGGCATCGCCGCGAGCCTGCGCGAGCAGCTGTCGGCCCGCGCCTTCGTGATCCGCGACGACGAATCCGTGCATCTGCGCGGCGTGGTCGGCTATGCGCCGCTGTCGCCGGGCTTCGAGGATGCCAGCAGTGCGCTGGAAGCGGTTGAGCGCACCACCCTGCAGGCGCGCCTGCTCAGCGCCGGCGTGGCGGGCCATGTGCATCGCCAGGCGGTCACCGAACAGGAACACCTGGCGCTGCTGGAGGGCCAGCTGGAACTGGCCTACCAGCCGATCGTCGCCGTGGCAGGCGGCAACACCGCGCAATACCAGTTGCTGCTGCGCCTGCGCCAGGCCGATGGCACGGTGCTGGCGGCCGGCCAGGTGATCCCCGCCGCGGAAGCCGCCGGGCGCATCGCCGACCTCGACCAGCAGGTGATGGACCACGCACTGGGCCTGCTGGATCTGTACCGGCACGCAACGCAGCCGCTGAGCCTGTTCGTCTCGCAGTCGCTGCGCACCCTGCAGCGCGATGCCTTCGCCGACTGGCTGCTGGAATCACTGCAGCAGCGTGACCTGCCTGGCAGTGCGCTGGTGATCGACGTGCGACTGCCCGACGCACTGATCCACACCGTGCCGCTGCAGCAGTTCTGCCAGCGCATGGCCAGCGCGGGGGTGCGCTTCTGCCTGAGCCAGTTCGAACCCAGCGGCGAGGCCGATGCACTGCTGACCCAGCTGCCGCTGTCGTTCGTGCGCATGGCTGCGCGCTTCTCCAGCAGCCACTCCAATCCGGCCACGCGCGAGGCGCTGCGCAAGACGATCGAACAGGCCCATGCCGCCGGACTGCAGATCATCGGCCAGCAGATCGAGGATCCGCAGGCTGCAGCGGCGATGTGGGTAGGCGGCGTCGACTACATCCAGGGCAACATGGTGCAGTCGGCCGGCAGCGACCTGAACTTCGACTTCCACAACGCGGTGCTCTGACGTGCCGCTGTGGGGCGTGCTGCTGGTTGCCCTTGCTGCGGCCGCCATCGCGCTGCTGCTGTTGGGCCTGCGCCTGCGCGCGCGCAACCATGCGCTGGCCCAGCTGCAGCGCACGCACAGTGCGCTGGCCGCCGAACGCGACCAGCTTCGCCATACCACCGAACGCCAGGGCCAGCTGGAGCAACAGCTGCTGCAGGCCAAGCAGGCCGCCGAGGCGGCCGTGCTGGCCAAGGGCGAGTTCCTGGCCACGATGAGCCACGAGATACGCACCCCGCTCAACGGCATCCTGCCGATGCTGGAGCTGATCGCACGCGGGCCGCTGGGCGAAGACCAGCGGCAGATGCTGGCCACCGCCTCGGCCAGTTCGCAACAGCTGCTGCGCATCGTCGACGACATCCTCGACTACTCCCGGCTGGAAGCGCAGGCGCTGGAACTGGAGATCACCAGCTTCAACCTGCGCGACCTGCTCGATGGCGTGGTACAGCTGATGCAGCGGGCCGCCGACGCCAAGGGCCTGGCCCTGGGCCTGCAACTGGATCCATCGGTGCGCCTGCCGGTGCGCGGCGACCCGGTGCGCCTGCGCCAGGTGCTGAGCAACCTGCTGGCCAACGCCATCAAGTTCACCGCCCGCGGCCAGGTGCAGCTGCGCGTGCTGCGCCTGGGTGAAAGTGCCGCGCAGCACCAGCTGCGCTTCGAGATCATCGATACCGGCATCGGCATCGACGACGCGCTGCAGGCGCGCCTGTTCCAGTCCTTCAGCCAGGCCGACGCATCCACCACCCGCATCTATGGTGGCACCGGCCTGGGCCTGGCCATCTGCAAGCGCATCATCGACCTGATGCACGGGCACATCGGCGTGCACTCCACGCCGGGCCAGGGCGCAACCTTCTGGTTCGAGATCCCGCTGCTGAAGGTCGCTGGCGACCTGCCGGCGATGGCGCGCGCACCGGCACCGCTGCTGCTGTTCAGTGCCGATGCAACGCTGCAGGCACGTATCGAGCGCATCGCCGCCCACCATGGGCTGCAGGTGCAGGTGCTGGCACAGCTGGATGCCGTGGTCGAGCGCCTGCGCGCTCCCGCGCGGCCCGGACAACCGGCACCGGCATGGCTGCTGGTCGATGCCCGCGCACGCCGCAACGGTGAGGCCACGCTGCAGCTGGCGCTGAGTGAACGTGATGACGACGATGCGCTGCAGGTGCTGTGGCTGCAGGAGGGCGCACTTCCACAACGCCAGCGCCAGCGCCAGCTGCCCCCGCACTTCGACGATGCGGCCCTGCATGCACTGCTGGCTGCACCGGTCGCCCCCGCCCGCCCCGCTGCGCTGCTGGCCAGCGCGGACAACGAGCAACCGGCTGCCACGCTGCCGCCGTTGCATCTGCGTGTGCTGCTGGTGGAGGACAATACGGTCAACCGGATGGTCGCCGAACAACTGCTGCGCGTGTTCCAGTGCGAAGTGCGCAACGCCGCCGATGGCGAGCAGGCGCTGGCCGCCCTCCGCGAAGGCGGCGTGGACATCGTGTTGATGGATTGCCAGATGCCGGTGCTGGACGGCTACGCCGCCACGCGCCGCTGGCGCGCCGAAGAAGTGGAGACCGGGCGCGCGCGCCTGCCGATCATCGCCATGACCGCCAACGCCATGGCCGGTGACCGCGAGCGCTGCCTGCAGGCGGGCATGGACGATTACCTGTCCAAGCCGATCGCGCGCGCCACGCTGCATGCGCTGCTGCTGCGTTGGGGTGGCGGCAAAGCTGCATCACCTGGACGACTTTCTGTGGAGCCGTCTGTAGAGCCGAGCCATGCTCGGCTGACGGCCAGTGGCACTCCCACTCCATCAGCCGAGCATGGCTCGGCTCTACAGGAGACGACAAGCCAAGCCGCGCCGAAACCGGTGATCGACCGCGACGTACTGGATGAACTGCACACCGTGATCGGCGACGCTGCCACCCAGATCGTCATGGTCTTTCTTGAAGATGCGCCGGTGATGGTGCAGCAGTTGCAGCTGGCCGCGCAGAACGGCGATGAGCTGCGCTTGCAGGCCACAGCGCACAGCCTGAAGTCATCGAGTGCAAACGTCGGCGCATTGTCGCTGTCGGCGATCGCGCAGCGGATCGAGCACGAAGCCCGTAGTGGCAGCCTGCAGCGCCCCGCAGTGGCGGTGGCGCTGCTGGTTGCGGAATTCGCCCGGGCGCGCGTTGCACTGACGGGCTACCTGGCACAGCACCGCGCCGGCCAGGGCAGCTGACTCACTCTTCCAGCTTGCTCAGCAGGTACTTCGGCTCGCCGATACGCTCGATCAGGTCCAGCTGGGTTTCCAGCCAGTCGATGTGCTCCTCTTCCGAATCGAGGATCTTCACGAACAGCTGGCGGCTGACGTAGTCGCCAACCGAATCGGAATAGGCCACGGCCTCGCGCAGGGTGACCACGCCATCGCGTTCCAGCGACAGGTCGCACTGCAGGATCTCGGTCGGGTTCTCGCCGATGCGCAGCTTGCCCAGCGCCTGGAAATTCGGCAGGCCTTCGAGGAACAGGATGCGGTCGGCGAGCATGTCGGCATGCTTCATCTCGTCGATCGATTCCTTGTACTCGTGTTCGGCCAGTTCCTTGATGCCCCAGTTCTTCAGCATCTTGGCGTGCAGGAAGTACTGGTTGATCGCGGTCAGCTCGTTGTAGAGGACCTTGTTGAGGAATTCGATGACCTTGGTGTCGCCCTTCATGGGGGTGCTCCTGCACGCTGAAAACGCAGGCACTTTAACGCCTCGCGTGCGCTCGTGAAGGAACGCGAATCGTGCGCATTGGCCTGCGCGGCCGAAGGTGAAGGATGCGAAAGCGCGGCGTCAACGCGCCGCGAAAAGGCGATCAGGCGACCTGCGCCAGGCCCAATACCGGCAGCGGCAGATCGTGGGTCGCACGTGCCTTGGCCAGCAGGTCGCCGGCCATGTCCAGGCAGGAACCGCAGGTGGCACCACAACCGGTACGCATGGTCAGTTCGGCCACCGTGCTGACGCCATGGCTGGCGGCTTCGCGGATCTGGTGGTCGGTGACTCCGTTGCAGATGCAGACGTACACAGGCGGGAACCGGGCTGACAGGCCAGAAGCGGCCTGGTGGCTATTCCAATGGAAACGAGAATGGTTGTCAATCAGAGACCTGAACCATTCTCGATACCGTTCAGCCGGTCAGCTGGCCGGGCCGTCGCCCGTGACCTTCTTCGGCCAGTACCCTCGGGTCCGCGGGCGCTTGCGCGGGCGGTCGTGCCCGGCGGTGTGGCCCGGCATCCAGGCCTCGGCGGCGCTCTTGGGCATGGCGGTGACGCCCTGCCCGGCCACGCCGCGCGCCAGTGGCGCCAGGTGTCGCAGGGCACGCGCATAGACGCCGCGTTTGAACATCACCACGTGCTCTACCGGGTACCAGAAGTCGACCCAGCGCCAGTGGTCGAACTCGGGCGAGTCGGTGTGGTCCAGCGTCACGTGGGATTCGTCGCCGGTCAGGCGCAGCAGGAACCAGACCTGTTTCTGGCCGATGCAGACCTGCCGCTCGTTGCGGCGGATGGCCCGCGCCGGCAGCTTGTAGCGCAGCCAGCCGGGCGTGGCCCCGAGCACTTCCACATGCTCAGGCAGCAGGCCGGTCTCTTCCTGCAGTTCACGATACATGGCCTCGACAGGCGTCTCGTCGGTGTTCATGCCACCCTGCGGGAACTGCCAGCCATCCCGGCGCACGCGTCGTGCCCAGAACACCTGGCCGTCCTGCCGCATCAGCACGATGCCGACGTTCGGTCGATAGCCGTCCGGATCGATCACGATGCGGACTCCTAAGAAAATCTACTGGTCGGGACTATCCCATGCCCTCTGTCGGCCCACAAGCACGACACAAAAGTGTTGACAGGGTCGATACACATCCGCAGAATAGCGGGCTCACCAAGGCTATGTAGCTCAGCCGGTTAGAGCACAGCACTCATAATGCTGGGGTCGGTGGTTCGAGTCCACCCATAGCCACCACACTGAAAATCAAGTTGTTTTTCAGTGTGAAAAGTGAGAAAATAGTCGCACGTTTTGCCCCGTCGCCAAGCGGTAAGGCACCTGACTCTGACTCAGGCATTCGGTGGTTCGAATCCATCCGGGGCAGCCAAATTAAAAGCAAAAGGCCAGATCGAAAGATCTGGCCTTTTGCTTTTAATTTGGTCGCGCATCCCACCTTATCCCCGCGCCTGTCGGCGCGCCCCCTTGAACATCAAGGGGGCTCTTCTCCAGAGAGAGGCCCGGGGTCGGATCCTTTTCCAAAGGAGAAGGCTCTGACCCCACCCCTTCCGAGATGCGAAACCCCGGGTAGTGCCGGCCGCTGGCCGGCAACCACGAAATGCCTGACTCCAAAACGACAAAAGCCCGGCCGAAGCCGGGCTTTTGCTTTTCCAACCAGCGGGCTCCCGCAGGAGCCCAACCAGGCGCGGTAAATCAGCGCTTGGAGAACTGGGTGGCGCGGCGGGCCTTGTGCAGACCGACCTTCTTACGCTCGACTTCACGGGCGTCACGGGTCATGAAGCCGGCCTTGCGCAGCTCGGACTTCAGGGTTTCGTCGTACTCGACCAGCGCACGGGCGATGCCCAGGCGGATCGCACCGGCCTGGCCGGTGGTGCCGCCGCCAGCGGCGGTGACCAGGATGTCGAAGCTTTCGGTGTTCTTGGTCAGCTCGAGCGGCTGGCGCACGATCATGCGCGCGGTCTCACGACCGAAGAACTCGTCCAGCGGACGACCATTGACGGTGATGTTGCCCGAACCCTTGCGCAGGAACACGCGAGCGGTGGAGGACTTGCGGCGGCCAGTGCCGTAGTTTTGAGTGATAGCCATGATTAGATATCCAGAACCTGCGGCTGCTGTGCGGCGTGCGGATGCTCAGTGCCGGCGTAGACCTTGAGCTTGCGGTACATCTGGCGACCCAGCGGGCCCTTCGGCAGCATGCCCTTCACGGCGATCTCGATCACGCGCTCCGGGTGGCGCTCCAGCGCCTGGGCCAGGGATTCGGTCTTCAGGTTGCCGATGTAGCCGGTGAAACGGTGATACATCTTGTCCTGCAGCTTCTTGCCGGTGACGGCAATCTTTTCTGCATTGATGACGACCAGGTAGTCGCCGGTATCAACGTGGGGGGTGTAGACCGGCTTGTGCTTGCCGCGCAGACGGCGGGCCAGCTCGGTGGCGAGACGGCCCAGGGTCTTGCCCTCGGCGTCGACGAGGTACCAGTCGCGCTGGACGGTCTCGTTCTTGGCAGTGAAAGTGCTCATGAAGAACTCTAGGTTAGGTCGGGCTCATTGCGGCGAAGGACTCGCCGGAACTCTGCCACGCGTTGTGAAAGGTGAAGCGCAAGAGGCGGGATTGTACGCAGGTCACGCCCTCGGTGCAAGCTGGCCCTGCCCCGGGTTGGCAGGGGAGCGGGGGCGGGCGAGAATCGGCGGGTCTCCCGCCCCACCGCGTGCCGCCATGACCGTGCTCCGCCAGACCACCCCGCTGGACCACCTGCTGACCGAGGCGCAGCGCGCCCTGGACACGGTGTTCGGCAACCCTCCGGCGGCCCGCCCCTACCCGGCCGCAGGCACCGGCGAGCCGGGCATGGGCCGCGCCGAGCGCCGCCACGCCGCGGGGCTGATGCGGATCAACCATGTCGGCGAGGTCTGCGCACAGGGCCTGTACTTCGGCCAGGCGGCCGTGGCCCGCGACCCGGCCACCCGTGAACACCTGCTGGAAGCGGCCCAGGAAGAGACCGATCACCTGGCCTGGTGCGCGACCCGGCTGGATGAACTGGACAGCCGCCCGAGCCTGTTCAATCCGCTGTGGTACGCCGGCAGCTACACCATCGGCACCCTGGCGGGTCTGCGCGGCGACGGCTGGAACCTGGGCTTCGTGGTTGAAACCGAGCGCCAGGTGGAAGCCCATCTGGACGAGCACCTGGTCGACCTGCCGGCCGGCGATCTGCGCAGCCGCGCGGTCATCCAGGTGATGAAGGAGGACGAGGCCCGCCATGCGGAGCACGCCGAACAGGCCGGCGCACGCCGCCTGCCGTTCCCGATCCCGGGCGCGATGGCGCTGGCTTCCAGGGTGATGAAGACCATCGCCTACCGCATTTGAAGGGTCGCCCGCACCAACGGTGCGGGCCTACCAGGAGGTGCGGGGGGCGACGGTGGGGCCCGACCGTTGGTCGGGCCATCAATCAGTTGGGCGAGACCAGCTTCAGGCCGATCACACCGGCTACGATCAGGCCCACGCAGGCCAGGCGGGCCGGCGACGCACTGTCGTTGAACAGATAGATGCCCAGCACCGCCACGCCCATGGCGCCGATGCCGGTCCAGATCGCGTAGGCGGTGCCGACCGGGATGCTCTTCATCGCCTGGCTCATCAGGTACAGGCTGATCAGGGCGGACACCACCGTGGCAACGGTGGGCAGGGGTTTGCTGAAGCCTTCGGAGTACTTCATTCCGAGGGCGAAACCGATCTCGAACAGGCCGGCCAGCAGCAGATAGATCCAGGGCATGGGTGGGGGCTCCTTACCTTTTTGGGAAAAACGAAACGGCCCGGTGTTTTCACACCGGGCCGTGGGTCGGTACATCACCGTGGAACTGTAACGCGTGCGGGGCACTGGTTCCACGGGGCGGGTCGTCCCGCCTGGGCGGCGATGCCTGCGGGCATCGCACATGGGGCTTACTCGGACAGGTTCCGGCCGTGGAACAGCTCTTCGATCTCGCGCTTGAGCAGCGCTTCGATCTTCATGCGTTCCTTGAACGACAGGTTCTTGGCCTTTTCCTCGAACAGGTACTGGTCCAGGTCGAAGTCCTTCAGGTGCATCTTCGTGTGGAAGATGTTTTCCTGGTAGACGTTGACGTCGAACATCTCGTAACGCGACTTGATGTTCTTGGCCAGGAAGTTCTGGATCGAGTTGATCTTGTGATCGATGTAATGCTTCTTGCCCTTCACATCGCGGGTGAAGCCACGGACACGGTAGTCCATGATCACGATGTCCGATTCCAGGCTCTCGATCAGGTAGTTCAGGGCCTTCAGCGGCGAAATGACGCCACAGGTGGCCACGTCGATGTCCGCGCGGAACGTCGCGATGCCTTCCTGCGGATGGGTTTCCGGGTAGGTATGGACAGTGATGTGGCTCTTGTCCATGTGCGCGACCACGGCGTCGGGAATCAGTTCCTTGCCGGCCTGCTTCTTGTCGATCACCGGCTCTTCGGAGATCAGGATGGTCACCGAGGCACCCTGCGGGTCGTAGTCCTGGCGGGCCACGTTCAGGATGTTGGCGCCGATGATCTCGGCGACATCGGTCAAGATTTGAGTCAGCCTGTCGGCGTTGTACTCTTCATCGATGTATTCAATGTAACGCTGACGCTCCTCTTCGGTGCGCGCGTAACACACGTCATAGATGTTGAAGCTCAGCGCCTTGGTGAGGTTGTTGAAACCCTGCAGCCTCAGGCGAGGCAACGGCTTGACCACGGCGGTCGATTCCTGTGTAAGAAGGGAAAGGGGGAATTATGGGGCAAACTGCCCCCGGGGGGAACGTGAAGACGCAAGAGTTCTGGCACACTGTTTGCCCTTAACAATTGCGCTGGTTAAGCTCCGCTATCGACCCCGTGAATCCGTTCATGCGCAGAGGGAGCGCCCCTATCGTGTCAACCGTGCGCCTAGCTAGCAGTCCACTGGCCCTGGATATCGCCACAATCGATCGTTTCCTGGCGCACAGCCACAGGCGGCGATATCCCACCCGTACCGACGTCTTCCGACCCGGTGACCCGGCGGGAACCCTGTATTACGTCATCAGCGGCTCGGTTTCGATCATGGCCGAGGAAGATGACGATCGCGAGCTTGTGCTGGGCTACTTCGGTGCCGGCGAGTTCGTCGGCGAGATGGGCCTGTTCGTCGAATCGGACCGCCGCGAGGTGATCCTGCGGACCCGTACCGCCTGCGAGCTGGCTGAAATCAGCTACGAGCGCCTGCATCAGCTGTTCCTCGGCCCGCTGTCGGCCGACGCCCCGCGCCTGCTGTACGCGCTGGGCCAGCAGATCTCCAAGCGCCTGCTCGACACCAGCCGCAAGGCCAGCCGCCTGGCATTCCTGGACGTTACCGACCGGATCGTGCGCACCCTGCACGACCTGGCGCAGGAACCGGAGGCGATGAGCCATCCGCAGGGCAGCCAGCTGCGCGTCTCCCGCCAGGAGCTGGCACGCCTGGTCGGCTGCTCGCGGGAAATGGCCGGCCGCGTGCTGAAGAAGCTGCAGACCGACGGCCTGCTGCATGCCCGTGGCAAGACCGTGGTGCTGTACGGCACCCGTTGACCGTTGAGCACCCGGTGGGTGCGGACCTTGGTCCGCACTCCTTCGCGCGCTAGGCTCGGGGCATGGAACTGAGCAGCGAATTCTGGTGGTTCATCCTCATCGGCCTGGGCGCACAGCTGGTCGACGGCGCGCTGGGCATGGCGTTCGGCCTGGTGTCTTCGTCGGTGATGCTGAGCATGGGCCTGCCCCCGGCGCAGGTCAGCGCCAGCATCCACACCGCTGAAGTGTTCACCACTGGCGCCTCGGGTGTGTCGCACCTCGCAGCCGGGAATGTCGATAAGCGCCTGTTCCTGCGCCTGGCCCTGCCTGGCGCGGTGGGCGGTGCCGTGGGCGCGTACGTGCTCACGCAGATCCCGGGCGAGATCATCCGGCCACTGATCTACCTGTACCTGCTGGTGCTGGCGATCATCATCCTCGCCCGCGCGGCCGGACGCTGGATGCCCAAGGGCGAGATCCGCCGGGTACCGGTGCTGGGCTTCTTCGCGGGCCTGCTCGACGCCAGCGGTGGCGGCGGCTGGGGGCCGATCGCCACGTCCACCCTGCTCGCCCGGGGTGGCCAGGCGCGCACCACGATCGGCACGGTCAATGCGGCGGAGTTCGTGGTCACGCTGACGGTGTCGGCGACCTTCCTGCTGTCGATGGGGGTGCAGCACCTGCAGATCGTCGCCGGCCTGCTGATCGGCGGCATGATGGCCGCGCCGGTAGCCGCCATCCTGGTCAAGCGGGTGAAGGAGCGCTGGGTGCTGGTGGCCGTCGGCGTGCTGGTGCTGGGGATCAGCCTGTTCCAGATTGGCCACGCGGTGTACGGGCACCTGTACCGCTGAGCGTTTGCCGGCCAGCGGCCGGCACTACCGGGACAGAGAAGCGCCGGCACAACCGCGACGGAGAAGGGTAGTGCCGGCCGCTGGCCGGCAGATCCATCACCGTGCGGCGGGATCAGGCCTTGTCGCCACCGCGGTCCACGCAACCCCAGTTGAGGATGCGGGTGCCCGCCGGCAGCACGCGGCGGAAGAACGCCACCCGGCCCGGCTTCGGGTTCACCACTACCGGCGCCTTGGCTGCCAGCAGCAGCGGCAGGTCGGCGGTGCTGTCGGAATAGGCGATATCGATGTCGCCGTAGCCGCGCTCACGCAGCATGCGCATCTTCTCTTCATTGTGGCAGTGGCGGGTCGGGCCGACGCCGCCCAGCCGTGGGCCGACCTCGGTGCCGATCACCGGTACGTCCTGGTGGGCCACGAAAGCCAGGATCGCGCGCGCCAGCTCCGGCGGCGCACCTGTGGCAACCACCACGCGGTCGCCCTTGGCGCGGTGCGCGGCGAACACCTCCAGCGCCTGCGGCAGCAGCTTGGCGCGCATCTGCGCCTGGTTGCGCAGCACATAGGCGTCGATCACCTTGTTGAAGTCACGCGCACGGTGCAGGCCGAAGCTGCCGATCCACACATAGACCGAGATGCCCGCGCGACGGGTCGGCAGCATCGCCACCATCGGCCCGGCGATCGGCGTGACCAGCAGCGCCGCCAGCATGCGCAGCGGGTTGCGCTTGATCAGCGAGGCGAACAGGTGGGTGCCCGAATCGCCGTCGTACAGGGTGTGGTCGAAGTCGAAGACCACCAGCGGCGCATCCTCGCGCGGCGTTGGATAGTGCGTTGTCATGCCGCGAAGAATAGCTGACGCAGGCCCTCGCCCGGCTCTTCCACGCGCATGAAGGCTTCGCCGACGAGGAAGGCATGGATGCCGGCGTCACGCATCAGCGCCACGTCCTGCGGGCCAAGGATGCCGCTCTCGGTGACCAGCAGGCGGTCACGCGGCACCGCGTTCTGCATGTCCAGCGTGGTCTGCAGCGACACTTCGAACGTGCGCAGGTTGCGGTTGTTGATGCCGATCATCGGCGCCGGCACCTGCAGCGCACGCTCCAGCTCGTCGATGTCGTGCACTTCCACCAGCACGTCCATGCCCAGCGACAGCGCCAGTTCGGACAGCGTGGCCAGCTGGGTGTCGTCCAGCGCGGCGACGATCAGCAGGATGCAGTCGGCGCCCAGCACGCGTGCCTCGTACACCTGGTAGGCGTCGATGACGAAGTCCTTGCGCAGCACCGGCAGCGTGCACGCCTCGCGCGCCTGCTGCAGGTAGGCGTCGGCGCCCTGGAAGAAGTCCACGTCGGTCAGCACCGACAGGCAGCTGGCGCCGCCGAACTCGTAGCTGACGGCGATGTCGGCCGGGCGGAAGTCCGGGCGGATGACGCCCTTGGACGGGCTGGCCTTCTTCACCTCGGCGATCACCGCTGGATCGCCGTTGGCCACCGCCGCCTGCAAGGCGCGCACAAAGCCACGTACCGGCGGGGCGCTGGCCACGGCGGCCTGCAGCGCCTCGAGCGGGCGCTGGGCGCGGCGCTGGGCCACTTCTTCGGCCTTGCGGGCCAGGATCGTCTGCAGGATGTCGCTCATCGTCTTCGGTTCGGTGCGGGGGCGGTGAGGACGGCCATTATCGGCCATCGACGGGGTCAGGCTGAACCGCGCGCTCAGGCAACCAACGCGCGGGTGGTCTCAACATACTGCTGCAGGCGCTGGCGGGCACTGCCGTTGGCGATGGCGGCACGGGCGCGGGCCAGGCCGTCGCCGATGTCGCTGGCCACGCCGGCAACGTACAGGGCGGCGCCGGCATTCAACGCAACGATGTCCAGCGCCGGGCCGGGCTCGTTGTCCAGTACCGCGCGCAGCATCTGGATGGACTGCTCCGGGCTGTCCACGCGCAGGTTGCGGCTGGCCGACATGGCGATGCCGAAGTCCTCCGGGTGGATCTCGAACTCGCGCACCTTGCCGTCGCGCAGTTCGCCCACCAGCGTGCCGGCACCCAGCGAGATCTCGTCCATGTTGTCGCGGCCCCAGACCACCATGGCGCGCTCGGTGCCCAGCTCGCGCAGCACGCGGGCCTGGATGCCCACCAGATCGGGATGGAACACGCCCATCAGCACCGACGGCGCGCTGGCCGGATTGGTCAGCGGGCCGAGGATGTTGAAGATGGTGCGCACGCCCATCTCGCGGCGTACCGGCGCAACGACCTTCATCGAAGGATGGTGGATCGGCGCGAACATGAAACCGATGCCGGTCCGGTCGATGGCGGCGGCCACCTGATCCGGCTGCAGTTCGATCACCGCGCCCAGCGCTTCCAGCGCGTCGGCACTGCCGGACTTGGAAGACACGCTGCGGTTGCCATGCTTGGCCACGCGCGCGCCGGCGGCGGCCGCGACGAACATCGAGCAGGTGGAGATGTTGAACGTGTGCGAGCCATCGCCACCGGTACCGACGATATCAACCAGGTTGGAGGTATCGGCCACCGGCACTGGCCGGGCGAATTCACGCATCACGGTGGCCGCCGCGGCGATCTCGTCCACGGTCTCCTTCTTCACGCGCAGCCCGGTCAGGATCGCCGCGGTCATCATCGGCGAGACGTCGCCGCGCATGATCTGCCGCATCAGGTCGACCATTTCGTCGAAAAAGATTTCGCGGTGTTCGATGGTGCGATGCAGGGCTTCCTGGGGGGAGAAGCTCATGGGAATGCTCCTTGGATCAGGCCGCCGGACGCTGCAGGAAATTGCGCAGCAGGGCGTGGCCGTGTTCGGTGAGGATGGACTCGGGGTGGAACTGCACGCCTTCCACCGGGAACTGGCGGTGGCGCAGGCCCATGATCTCTTCGATCGAGCCGTCGTCGTTCTCGGTCCAGGCAGTCACTTCCAGGCAGTCCGGCAGACTGTTCTTGTCCACCACCAGCGAGTGGTAGCGGGTGGCCTGGTAGCGGTCCGGCAGGCCGGCGAACACGCCCTTGCCTTCATGGCGGATCGGCGAGGTCTTGCCGTGCATGATGTTGCCGGCACGGATGACCGTGCCGCCGTAGACCTGGCCGATGCCCTGGTGGCCCAGGCACACGCCGAGGATCGGCGTGGTCGGGCCCAGGCGCTGGATCAGCTCCAGCGACACGCCCGCTTCGTTGGGCGTGCACGGGCCGGGCGAAATGACAATGCGCTCGGGCTTCTGCGCGGCGATCTCGTCCACGCTCATCGCATCGTTGCGCACCACCTTCACCTCGGCGCCCAGCGTCTGCAGGTACTGCACGAGGTTGTAGGTGAAGCTGTCGTAGTTGTCGATCATCCACAACATGGTCAGGTTCCGTCGCTTATCAGGAAAATGGCGTACACGTTTTCGGTGTAGGTGATGGGGCCGGCTTCAATGGATTCGGGCTCAGCGGGCGCGGGCGCGGAGGCGGGCGCGTAGCTGCCGGTCACCGAGATCCTGTCGAGGTCCCCGCCGTCCTCGCCCTGCTGCGGCCATTGCCCGGCCCGGATGCCGTAGGCGAAGTCCGGCGCCACATCGGAGATGCTGTACAGGCCACGCACTCTTGTTCCATAGGCCTTGGCCAGGCCCTGCGCGGACTCGCGGGTCTGGGCCGCTGCCTCGCCCTTGAGTTCGCGGCGCAGCGCCACTTCGCCCGAATAGGTCGGCGCCAGGCTGCTCACCTGTACGTTCTCGTTGGCCTTCAACGCCCCCAGCACATCCTGCATCGCCTTCACGCTGGCGAAGCTGGCACGCAGTTGGCGCGATACGCGGGTACCGATGAAGACCTGCCGGTTCTGCTCATAGCGCGTGGCCGGGCCGATCCGCAGGTTGTCCGCACGCACGCTGCCCTCCACCGCCTTGTGCTGCTTGAACAGTGCCAGCACGCGGGCAACGTTGTCCTGCACGCGGCGGCGCGCGGCGTCGGCGTCCATGTCGGTCTCTTCGATGTTCAACTGCAGGCCGAACCGGTCCGGCATCACCGTGCGGCTGCCCTGCCCCTTCACCAGCAGGTGCGGCTGCGAGGGAATCGTGTTGGCCTGCGCCCACGCAGACGGGGCCATCGTGGCCAGCAGTGACGACCACAGCAATGCGCTCAGCAGCTTCATGCGGTACTCCTTGTCTTGAATGGGAACAGCGGAAGGTGCCGCGGCGCAGGCCACGGCACGGGGAGGATCACAGGCCCTTGGCGGCCTGGGCGACGGCGCGGAACAGCGCGCGGCCCTTGTTCATCGTCTCGTCCCATTCCTTGTCCGGGTCCGAGTCGTAGACGATGCCGGCACCGGCCTGCACGTACAGGCGGCCATCCTTGATCACCGCGGTGCGGATCGCGATCGCGGTATCGGCATCGCCATGCCAGCCGATGTAGCCGATGCTGCCGGCGTAGACATTGCGCTTGATCGGTTCCAGCTCGCGGATCACTTCCAGCGCGCGGATCTTCGGCGCGCCGCTGACCGTGCCGGCCGGGAAGGTGGCACGCAGCACGTCGGCATAGCTCAGGCCCGGCTGCAGCTGCCCGGTCACTTCGCTGACGATGTGCATCACGTGGCTGTAGCGTTCGATCACGAACTGCTCGCCCACCTCCACGGTACCTGCCTTCGAGACGCGGCCGGCATCGTTGCGGCCGAGGTCGATCAGCATCAGGTGCTCGGCGCGTTCCTTCGGATCTGCCAACAGCTCGGCTTCCAGCGCCAGGTCCAGCTCGGGCGTGGCGCCACGCGGGCGGGTGCCGGCGATCGGGCGCACGGTGACTTCGCCATCCTGAAGGCGTACCAGGATTTCCGGCGATGAACCGACCACCTGCAGGTCGCCGACATCCAGGAAGTACATGTACGGCGACGGGTTCAGTGCACGCAGCGCGCGGTACACATCCACCGGGCGCGCCTTGAACGGCACGCTCAGGCGCTGGCTGAGCACCACCTGGAAGATGTCACCGGCGCGGATGTATTCCTTGCTGCGCTGGACCGCATCGACGAACCCTTCGCGGGTGAAACCGGAGACGAAGTCGGACTCGTCCAGCACGTCGCTGTTGAGCGGCGCCGGATAGCCGGCACCCGGTGCACGCAGCTTCGCAGTCAGGGTATCCAGGCGCGCCTGCGCCTGTTCGAAAGCGCCCTCGACCCGCGGGTCGGCGTGCACGATCAGGTACAGCCGGCCCTTGAGATTGTCGAACACCGCCAGCTCGTTGGAGTCCAGCAGCAGGATGTCCGGCGTGCCCAGCTCATCGCGGCCGGCCGGCGGGGCCAGGCGCGGCTCGATGTAACCGATGCACTCGAAACCGAACCAGCCGACCAGGCCACCGGTGAAGCCCGGCAGGCCTTCCAGCTTCGGCACCGAGTGGGCGCTGCGCAGCGCCTCGACCTCGGCGAACGGGTCGGCCACTTCGCGGGTGTCCACCACCTGGCCGTCTTCGCGCACGGTCAGCGTGTGGCCATGGAAGGCGTACACGCGACGCGCCGGCAGGCCGATGATCGAGTAACGACCAAAGCGCTCGCCGCCTTCGACGGATTCAAACAGGTAGGTATTGGGGCCGTCGGCGAGCTTCAGATAGACCGAAAGCGGCGTGTCCAGGTCGGACAGCACTTCACGGACGACGGGAATATGGGTGTGGCCTTCAGCGGCCTGCTGCTGAAACTGAGCGTGCGAGTTCAAGACGACTTTCCTTCCGGGACACAGCGTTATGGGGGCGGACGACGGCAACGGGCCACCATCGCCACCAACGGCGTGCGGAAGAAAGGGTATGCGGGGTCGTCAGGCTGGACACCCCCTGACTGTATCGCAGCCGGGGCGGGAGGGGAACCCTGGGAAACTGAACCACGGGACGGGCGGGGCCGGCCACGGGAACCAACGACGCGGACCGGTAGAGTCGACTGTTGGTCGACTTGCGCGCGTAGCGCGGGGTTTTACGCCGTCGGAACGAAAAGCAGTCGACCAACAGTCGACTTTACCCCCTACCCGGCCAGCAACGGGCATCCGGTCGGCAGGTGCATCCGCACCCTGCCCGGCACGCACGCGATGCGGAACTGGCGGGCCTGCACCGGTTCGCCGTCCAGGTTGAGGGTCAGCGCCTTCGGTGCGTCGATCTGCAGCCACGGCAGCCGCGCGCGCGTGGCCAGCTGTTCGAGCGCCGCCTGGGTGCCCGACTTCAGCATCTGGCCGAGCGTGGCGGTGACCTCACCTTCCAGTTCCGGAAGCACGGTGACATCCAGCAGCCCATCGTCGATCACGGCCTGCGGGCACAACTGCTGGCCACCGCCGGCCTGCCGGCCATTGCCGATGCCCAGGGCGATGAAGTCGCCTTCCCACGCGAAATCCGGGCCGGACAGCCGCGCGGTGATCGGCTCGATGCGGCCCAGCTTGGCGATGCCGGTGATCACATAGGCCAGCCCGCCCAGCATCTTCTTCAGGCCGGCATCGGTCTCCACCGTCACCTGCGTGCCGAAGCCACCGCTGGCGAGGTTGGCGCACCACCAGGGCGTGCCATCGGCATCCACGCGCAGCAGATCGATGGCACGCGGCGTGGTTTGTCCGATCAACGCAAACGCGCCCTCAGGCTCGGTCGGAATACCCGCAGCCGTGGCGAAATCGTTGGCGGTCCCCATCGGGATCAGCGCCAGCGAGGGCAGCGCATCCGCCGCTTCCTCACGATGCGCCAGGGTTTCGGCCACCGCGCTGAGCGTGCCATCGCCACCGGCGGCAACGATCACGTCCACGCCATGATCGATGGCCTCGGCCACGTAGCGTTCGGCGTCACCGTCCTCCCAGGTCACCCGCACGTCCAGCTGCACGCCCTGCCCGCGCCAATGGCCGACAGCCTCGCGCAGTTCCTCGTTGCCTGCGGATTTGCCATTGAGGATCAGGCGCCAGCGCGGGGTGGTCATGCGGTACTTCCAGGAGGGGGTGGCACAGGCTAGCAATGCGCTGTTTGCCCGCGGTGAATGTCACGCAGGTGTCATTCAGTTGCTGGAGAATGGAAGGCCATAGCAGGGACGATGGATGGAGGCAGGATCAGCCTCCCACGCATGCAGCGAGGCCACGCCAGTGATTGGCGTGGCTTTTTTTTTGCCCAGCAGTAGATCCACGCCAAGCGTGGATGCACGTCATCTCACCCGTTGGCGAAATCGTGCAGCGCCTGGCCCTGCAACCGGTACACGGTCCACTCGTCCTGCGGTTTGGCACCGGCAGCGGTGTAGAACTCGATGGCCGGGGTGTTCCAGTCCAGCACCGACCATTCGAAACGGCCGCAGCCCTCGGCCACGGCCTGGCGCGCGATGTACTTCAGCAGTGCCTTGCCGGCGCCCGCACCGCGCTTTTCCTGGCTGACGTAGAGGTCTTCCAGGTAGATGCCCTTGCGGCCCAGCCAGGTGGAATAGTTGTAGAAATACACCGCATAGCCGATGGCCTCGCCGTCGGCTTCGCAGATCAGTGCGCGTGCCGTGGCATCGGGACCAAACAGGCTCTCGGCGATGCCGATCTCATCGGTCTGCACCGAATGCTCGGCCTTCTCGTAGATGGCCAGCTCGCGGATGAAATGCAGGATCAATCCCGCATCGGCGACGGTGGCCGGGCGGATGTTCAACAGTGCCATGGGCGGAAAAGGGGACGGAGGGGATCAGGCGAGCTTAATCGCCTCCGTCCCCTTTTTGTCAGCGTGCCGCAGCGACGTTGGCGCGCATCTGCGCGATCACATCCTGGTAGCTGGTCCTGGCGTTGAAGATGGCCGAACCGGCGACGAAGGTGTCGGCGCCGGCAGCAGCGATCTCGCCGATGTTGTCGGCCTTCACGCCGCCATCGATCTCCAGGCGGATGTCCTTGCCGCTGGCATCGATCATCTTGCGCACCACGCGCAGCTTGTCCAGCGCCGAGGGGATGAAGGCCTGGCCGCCGAAGCCCGGGTTGACCGACATCAGCAGCACCAGGTCCAGGTCATCCAGCACCCAGTCGAGGATGTCCACCGGAGTGGCCGGATTGAGCACGATGCCCGGCTTGCAGCCCAGCGAGCGGATCAGCTGGATGGTGCGGTGCACGTGGCGGCTCGCCTCCGGGTGGAAGCTGATGTAGGTGGCACCGGCCTCGGCGAAGTCCGGGATGATGCGATCCACCGGCTCGACCATCAGGTGCACGTCGATCGGCGCGGTGACGCCATGCTTGCGCAGCGCCTGGCAGACCATCGGGCCGATGGTCAGGTTCGGCACGTAGTGGTTGTCCATCACGTCGAAGTGGACCCAGTCCGCGCCAGCGGCGAGGACGTTGTCGACTTCCTCGCCGAGGCGGGCGAAGTTGGCGGACAGGATGGAGGGGGCGATGAGGCAGTTGGACATGGCCGGGGCCTTCGGAACGGGGAAAAGGTTCTCCCGCCCGCAGGCGGGACTCTGGAATCAGCGCTTGCGCAGGGTCTTGATGCGGTCGTAGGCGGCATTGATCCGCCGCGACTTCTGCTCGGCCTGCTGCTGCAGCTCGGCGGCGGCACCGCCCAGCTTGTCGGGGTGGTACTGCGAGATCAGCTTGCGGTAGGCGCGCTCGACCTCGGCATCGGTGGCCTCGGAGGTCAGCCCCAGCTCCCGGTACGGGTTCTCCTTGTTCAGGCGGAACCAGTCCGAATCGAAGGCGTGGCCGATCAACAGGCCGACCACCGCGCCGAACAGCGGATTGGGCCGGAACAGCAGGGCGCCGGCGATGAATCCGAGCAGTTTTCCGTACCAGCGCATGGCGCTCCGGGGTCGACCGACGAAATGGACGCTCATTTTACGTCACAGCGGGCCCGGACCGCTTTACACTAGGCCGCCCGCTGGTCAGCGGGCCCGCCGGGTCCGTTGGGCAGCAGCCGTATCGACAACGCCCCAGGAGTGCCCGTGCCAACCACGCTGTTGCAATCCGATCTCCCCGGCCTGCCCTTGCGCCATCGCGGCAAGGTGCGTGATGTGTTCGATATCCCGCGCGAGCGGCTGCCAGCCGGAACCCCGCCGGGCGAGTACCTGCTGATGGTCGCCACCGATCGCCTGTCGGCGTTCGACGTGGTCCTGCCTGACCCGATTCCGGGCAAGGGCGAGATGCTCTGCCAGGTCTCCAACTTCTGGTTCGCCAAGACCGCGCACCTGATGCCCAACCACCTGACCGGCATCGACGTGGCCAGCGTGCTGCCCGGAGGCGTGGACCCAGCCCTGTACGCCAAGCGTGCGGTGGTCACCCGCAAGCTGAAGCCGGTGCCGGTGGAAGCGATCGCCCGCGGCTACCTGATCGGCAGCGGCTGGAAGGACTACCAGCGCACCGGCAAGGTCAGCGGCATCGACCTGCCCGACGGCCTGCGCCAGGCCGAGCAGCTGCCGGAGCCGATCTTCACCCCCTCGACCAAGGCCGCCGTCGGCGACCATGACGAGAACATCGATTTCGATGCGATGGTGAAGCAGGTCGGTGCGGAACTGGCCGAGCGCGTGCGCGACGCCACCCTGCGCATCTACAAGTTCGCGGCCGATTACGCCCGCGAGCGCGGCATCATCCTGGCCGATACCAAGTTCGAGTTCGGTACCGACGCCGATGGCCGCCTGTACATCATGGACGAGATGCTGACGCCGGATTCCTCCCGTTACTGGCCGGCCGACGAATACGAAGTGGGCACCAGCCCGCCGAGCTACGACAAGCAGTTCGTGCGCGATTACCTGGAGACGCTGGACTGGGGCAAGACCGCCCCGGGCCCGAGCATCCCGGCCGAGATCATCGAGCGCACCCGCGCCAAGTACGCCGAGGCGCTGCAGCGCCTGGCCGGGATCAGCGTCGACTGATCCCCCCGCGTCCCCCCGGCCGGAAAGGCGGGGGGCGCTCTGATCGCGGTAGTGCCGGCCGCTGGCCGGCAACCTCGCGAACTCGGCTATGCTCTGGAGTGCCGGCCAGCGGCCGGCACTACCGTTGCCCGAGGAAGCGACGCAGCATGCAGACATCCACCCAGCTTGCGCGGCCGATCGACCGCTATTTCGCCAGCTACTCCGACGACCACCGCAATGTGATCAACCAGCGCATCCACGTGGTGGCGGTCCCGGCGATCCTGTGGTCGGTGGTGGCCCTGCTGTGGTGCCTGCCGCCGCTGATCACCTGGTTCCAGTACGGCATCTGGTCGGCGTTGGCGATGTTCAGCGCGTGGTGCTTCTACAACAAGCTGTCGCGCCCGCTGGGCATCGGCATGCTCATCCAGTTCTTCGTGTTCGGCTGCCTGTGCCGGCTGCTGGAGGCCGAGATCGGCCTGCAGGCCCTGCGCTGGCTGGCGGTGGGCGTGTTCGTGGTGGCCTGGATCGCGCAGTTCATCGGCCACAAATTCGAGGGCCGCAAGCCCAGCTTCCTGACCGACCTGACCTACCTGCTGATCGGCCCGGCCTGGGTGATGGCCAAGTTCTACCGCAAGCTGGACTGGCGCTACTGACCTGGCGGCGGCCGACAGCGGCCGTCGTTTCCTGAACGGGCGGATTCCGTCACCCGTAGTCCACGGGAGCCCTGCCAGCCTGCGCCGGTGATCCGCTCCCCATTGCCCGCCCGTCGACGGCAGCCCCTGTGCGACAGGGCCTGCGGTCTCCCTGCGTGGGCGTAGGGTGTCCCCCGAGGGCAGCCAGGGAAGGGATGCAGGAATGTGATGTTGCATCGCAGAAAAAATGAATCAGCGAACGTTACATGCAATTGATCGCTGTTCGATGGGTTTCGGCGACATTTCGCAGCCTGTTATCCTCCCTGACCTGCTCGTGAATCATGGATTCCCTGCATGCTCCCCAGCCTGCCCCTGCTGCTGGCCCTGCCGTTCCTGATGGCAGCGGCTGTTGCGGCCTTCCCCCGTAGTTCGCGCTCGACTGCTGCCTGGCTGGCGGCGCTGGCGCCGTTGGGCGGGCTGGCCATCCTCGGCTGGCTGACCCCGTCGGTGCTCGATGGCCAGGTGGTCCGCACCCTGGTGCCCTGGCTGCCGCAGCTCGGGCTGGACTTCACCCTGCGACTGGACGGGCTGGCCTGGATGTTCGCCGGGCTGGTGCTCGGCATCGGCGCGCTGGTGGTGCTGTATGCGCGCTACTACCTGAGCCAGCAGGACAACGCGCACCGCTTCTACTGCTACCTGCTGCTGTTCATGGGCGCCATGCTGGGCATGGTGCTGTCGGGCAACCTGCTGTTGCTGATGATCTTCTGGGAAATGACCAGCATCAGTTCGTTCCTGCTGATCGGCTTCTGGTCGCACCGCCAGGACGCCCGCGAAGGCGCACGCATGGCGCTGGTGATCACCGGTGGCGGTGGCCTGGCCCTGCTCGGTGGCGTGCTGCTGATCGGCCGCATCGTCGGCAGCTTCGACCTGGACGTGGTGCTGGCCGCTGGCGAGCAGATCCGCGCCAGCGCGCTGTACCCCTACGCCCTGTTCCTGGTACTGGCCGGCATCTTCACCAAGAGCGCGCAGTTCCCGTTCCACTTCTGGCTGCCGCACGCGATGGCGGCGCCGACCCCGGTCTCGGCCTACCTGCACTCGGCCACCATGGTGAAGGCCGGCGTGTTCCTGCTGGCGCGCCTGCATCCGGCACTGGCCGGCAGCGACCTGTTCTTCTACACGGTCAGCGGCATCGGCGCACTGACCCTGCTGATCGGCGCCTGGAATGCGATCTTCCAGCATGACCTGAAGGGCCTGCTGGCGTACTCGACCATTTCCCACCTGGGCCTGATCACCCTGCTGTTCGGCCTGTCCACGCCGATGGCGGTGGTGGCCGGCGTGTTCCACATCCTCAACCACGCCACCTTCAAGGCCTCGCTGTTCATGGCCGCCGGCATCATCGACCACGAGACCGGTACCCGAGACATGCGCAAGCTGGGAGGCCTGCGCAGGCTGATGCCGTTCACCAGCGCGCTGGCGATCATCGCCTCGCTGGCGATGGCTGGCATCCCCCTGCTCAATGGCTTCCTGTCCAAGGAAATGCTGTTCGCCGAAGCGATCACGGCCGGCGGCCCGGGAATCATGCGCACGGCGGTGTCGATCGCAGCGTTGCTGGCGGGCGTATTCGGGGTGGCGTACAGCCTGCGCTTCGTGCACGACACCTTCTTCGGCCCCGGCCCGCACGACCTGGACCGCGTGCCCCACGAACCGCCGCGCTGGATGAAGGTGCCGGTGGAACTGCTGGTGGTGATCTGCGTGGCGGTGGGCGTGGCACCGGCACTGACCGTAGCGCCGGTGCTGCACGCCGCTGCGGCCTCGATCCTCGGCGACGCCATGCCCGAGTACAGCCTGGCGGTATGGCACGGCTTCAACCTGCCGCTGGCGATGAGCGCGATCGGCGTGATCGGCGGCGTGGCGCTGTACTTCGGCCTGCGCAAGCTGATCAACCTGCACGCCGTGACCAACGTCAGCACTGGCCGCAATGTGTTCCATGCGCAGCTGGACGCGATCTCCGCACTGGCCATGCGCCTGACCAACGGCATCGCCAACGGCAGCCTTCAGCGCATGCTGCTGGGCCTGGTGCTGGTGGCGATCGTGGCCGCCGCCGCGCCGTTCGTGGCCAACCCCGCCTCGCCGAACTGGACCAGGCCACAGCCGATCCCGCTGCTGGGCTGGGCGCTGTGGCTGGTGATGATGGCCTGCGCGGTGGCTACCCTGCGTATCTACAAGCAGCGCCTGCTGGCGGTGCTGCTGGTCGGCGGCGTCGGCCTGATGGTGGCGCTGACCTTCGTGTTCCTGTCCGCGCCGGACCTGGCCCTGACCCAGCTGCTGGTGGAGATGGTGACCCTGGTGCTGATGCTGCTGGGCATGAACTACCTGCCTGCGCAGTCCGGGCCGGAGCGGCCGCGCTGGCGCAAGCGCCGTGACGCGGTGATCGCGATCATCGCCGGTGCTGGACTTGGCGCCTTGGCCTATTCCGCGATGACCCTGCCGCCGAACACCATGGCCGGCGAGCTGCTCGCCCGTGCCCTGCCCGAGGCCTATGGCCAGAACGTGGTCAACGTGATCCTGGTCGACTTCCGCGGCTTCGATACCTTCGGCGAGATCACCGTGTTCGGCATCGCCGCGCTGGTGGTGCATGCCCTGCTGCGGCGCACGCGGATGGCGCCGGAGCAGATCATGCCCGGCCCGCCGATCAAGCTGCCGGTGCCGGCCGACCTGGCCCAGATCATGTTCCCGCTGACCCTGACCGTGTCGATCTTCCTGTTCCTGCGCGGCCACAACGCGCCGGGTGGCGGCTTCATCGCCGGCCTGGTGCTGGCGGTGCCGCTGCTGATCCAGTACGTGATCCAGGGCACTGCGTCGGTGGAGTCGCGCTTCGGCTTCGACTACATCCGCTGCATCGGCATGGGCCTGCTGATCGCCCTGCTCAGCGGCAGCGCGTCGATGCTGTTCGGCGTGCCGTTCCTGACCAGCGGCCACCTCGACCTGCACCTGCCGCTGATCGGCGACGTGCCGCTGGCCAGTGCGATTGGTTTTGACATCGGCGTCTATCTGGTGGTGTTCGGCGGTGCCATGCTGATGCTGTCGATGATGGGCACGATCAAGCCATCGCGTACCCGTACCGCCCGCAAGGGTGAGATCGACCTGCAACGCCGCTCGGCACGCACCGGGGAGATGCACTGATGGAACTGGCCCTGGCTACCGCGATCGGCGTGCTGACCGCCATCGGCATCTACCTGCTGCTGCGTGCGCGCAGCTTCGATGTGATCCTCGGCATGACCTTCCTGTCCTATGCGACCAACCTGCTGATCTTCGCCGGTGGCCGCGTGGTGCTGGGCAAGGCGCCGGTACTGCAGGAAGGCGTGGACAGCCACCTGGGCAACTACACCGACCCGCTGCCGCAGGCGCTGGTGTTGACCGCGATCGTGATCGCCTTCGCGATGACCGCGGTGAGCATCGTGCTGGCCATGCGCAGCCGCAGCGACAACCACAGCGACCATGTGGACGCCCACGAGCCGGATGACGACCTGCAGGATGAGCGCGTGCCGCCACGCCAGGGCGAGGACCGCGCATGAACCATCTGGTGATCCTGCCGATCCTGATTCCGCTGCTGGGTGCGGCACTGTCGCTGTTCGTCGAACACCGCCGCTATGGCCCCAGGGTGCAGCGCGCGGTGGCCTGGACCGCGCTGTCGGCGCTGGCGCTGGCGGTGGGCCTGCTGTTCGCGTCGACCGCGGGCGGTGATATCAACGTCTACCTGCTGGGCGACTGGCCGTCGCGGCTGGGCATCGCGCTGGTGGCCGACCGGCTGTCGGCGTGGATGCTGCTGACCACCCTGCTGCTGGCCATTCCCTGCCTGCTGCACGCCTGTTCGGGCTGGGACCGCCGCGCACCGCACTTCCATGCGCTGTTCCAGTTCCAGCTGGTCGGCCTCAACGGTGCGTTCCTGACCGGCGACATCTTCAACCTGTTCGTGTTCTTCGAGGTGATGCTGATCGCCTCCTACGGCCTGCTGCTCAGTGGTGGCCGTGGCCTGCGCATGCGCATCGGCCTGCACTACGTGGTGTTCAACGTCACCGCCTCGACCCTGTTCCTGATCGCGCTGGGCCTGCTGTACGCCACGCTGGGTTCGCTGAACATGGCCGAGCTGTCGCAGCGCATCGCCGAGGTACCGCCGGCGCAGCTGACCCTGGTGAAGGCGACGATGGGCCTGTTGCTGCTGGTGTTCTGCGCCAAGGCCGCCCTGATGCCGCTGTACCTGTGGCTGCCGGAAGCTTATTCGCGCGCACCGGCGGCGGTGGCTGCGCTGTTCGCGATCATGACCAAGGTCGGCCTGTACTCGGTGCTGCGCATCCAGATGCTGTGGTTCGGCGACGATGCCGGCGCGATGGCCGGCTACGGCCGTGACTGGCTGCTGTGGGCCGGTGTGGCGACGCTGGTGCTGGGCGGCCTGGGCGCCCTCGCCGCGACCCGCCTGCGCGTGCTGATCTCCTACCTGGTGATCGTGTCGGCAGCCACGCTGTTCATCGCCTTCTCGGTCGGCACACCGCAGGTGCTGTCGGCCGGCCTGTACTACCTGCCGCACAGCAGCTTCGTCGCCGCCGCGCTGTTCCTGATCGCCGACCTGATCCGCCGTCGTCGCGGCGGTGCCAGCGACCGCAAGGAAGTGGTCGCGCCGATGCCGGGCAAGGAGACACCCGCCGTGCTGTTCCTGATCGGCGCGGTGTCGGTGGCCGGCCTGCCACCGCTGTCCGGTTTCCTGGCCAAGGCCGCACTGCTGGCCGGCATGCCGGCGCAGTACACCGCTCCGGTCTGGACCGCGGTGCTGGTCAGCAGCCTGCTGGTGATCATGGGCCTGACCCGCGGCGGCATCCGCCTGTTCTGGCGCGTGCCGCCTGTCGATCCGGAGGCGCCGAAGCCGCGCAAGGCTCCTCTGCGCCGGGTGGAGCTCTACGCCGCCTGCCTGTTGCTGGCCTACGGCATCGGGATGACGCTGGCCGCTGCACCGTTGATGCGCTACACCGACGCCACCGCCGCACAGCTGCTGCAACCCAGCGAGTACGTGCAGCAGCTGCGCGCGACCGCACCGGAGATCCGCCAGCCATGACCGCCCAGCGCTCCCTGTTCCGTCGCCTGATTCCCTCGCCGATGCTCAGCATCATGGTGGTGGCATTCTGGCTGCTGATGTCCGACAGCTTCACCCTCGGCCAGATCGTGCTGGGGCTGGTGCTGGGCGTGGTGGTGCCGCTGTTCGCCGCACGCCTGGACCGCGAGTTCGCGCGCATCGGCACGTTGCGGCCGCTGCCCAAGCTGGTATGCGTGACCCTGTGGGACATCCTGATGTCCAACATCCGCGTGGCCCTGCAGGTGCTGGGCCCGGAGAAGAAGATTCACCCCGGTTTCATCTGGCTGCCGCTGGACATCGCCAACATCCACGGCATCGCGGCGCTGACCAGCATGATCACGCTGACCCCGGGCACGGTCTCGGCCGCGCTCAGCGACGACCGCAAGTTCCTGCTGGTGCACGTGCTGCACCTGGAGGACCCACAGGACCTGATCGATACGATCAAGCGCCGCTACGAGGCGCCGTTGATGGAGATCTTCCCATGACTGGATTCCAGATCATCCAGACCACGCTGGTGGTGTGCATGCACGTGGTCGGCCTGGCCATGCTGCTGGCCACCTGGCGCCTGCTGCGCGGACCGACCGTGCCCGACCGCATCCTCGCACTGGACACGTTGTCGGTGACCGCCATTGCCGAGCTGATGCTGTTCGGCATGTACCTCAACTCCGCGATCTACTTCGAAGCCGCACTGGTCATCGCCATGCTCGGCTTCGGCAGCACCGTGGTGCTGAGTAAGTTCGTGCTGCGCCGGGACATCGTCGAATGATCACCGCGATCCAGATCGGCCTGTCGATCCTGCTGCTGTTCGGCTGCTTCTTCATCCTGGTCGGCGCACTGGGGCTGGTGAAGCTGTCCACGTTCTTCAAGCGCCTGCACGCGCCGACCAAGGCCAGCACGCTGGGCGTGGGCTGCGTGCTGGTGTGCTCGGTCTGCTACCACATCTTCCTGGGCCAGGACCCGCAGCCGCGCGAGCTGCTGATCACCGTATTCCTGTTCATCACCGCGCCGATCAGCGCCCACATGATGGCCAAGGCGGCGCTGTCGCTGCTGATGGAAACCCGTCCCAGCCTGCCGGGCAACGAGCCGGCTGCCGAGGAACAGCTTCCGCCGCCGGAACCGGCGCGGGAAGAGGAAGCCACGCAGAACCGGTAGTGCCGGCCGCTGGCCGGCAGTGGCAAGGGTTCCGTCAGAGGCAGTGAGGTTGCCGGCCAGCGGCCGGAACTACCTCATGCCGCGCCGACCAGCAGCAGCTCCAGCACGAACCAGCCGGCGAACGCGACCAGCAGGATTCCGCCTTCACTGCGGCTGATCTTCAGATCGCCACGCAGCATCGGGTACAGCACCAGGGCGAACGCCAGCAGTGCCGGCAGTTCCAGGCGCACGAACGAGGCCGGCAACGCCAACGGCTGCAACACCGCCATCGCCCCGATCACCAGCAGCAGGTTGACCACGCTGGAGCCCAGCACGTGGCCAAGCACCATGTCGCCGTGGCCGCGACGCGCGGCAGCAATTGCGGTTGCCACCTCCGGCAGTGCGGTGCCGATCGCCACCGGCAGCAGGCCGACCAGCAGCGGTGTCCAGCCCAGCGCGGCACCGAAGTCAGCGGCGGCGCCCACGACCAGGCGCGCGCCCCAGTACAGCGTCAGCGCTGCGATCAGCACCCGCAGCACGTTCAACGGCAGGCTGGTGCGGCTCAGGGCGGACTCGGCGATGGCCGCCTGCACCTCGGCACGCTCAACGCGGCCGCGGCGCAGAAGCAGCACCTGCATGACGATGAAGCCTGCCACCAGCACGCCGCCTTCCCAGCGCGCCAGGCGACCATCCAGCCCGAACAGGACCAGCAGCACGCCGGCCACCAGCAGCGACCACCACAGCACCGTCTGCAGGCGCGCGCGCAGCAACAGGGGCGCGGCGATGGCTGCCACCGCCAGGGTGAAGCCCAGGTTGACGATGCTGCTGCCCACGGCATTGCCCAGTGCCAGCTCCGGTTGGCCGACCGCCAGCGCGCGCGCATTGACCGCCAGTTCCGGCAACGAGGTGGTCACCCCGAGCAGCAGCAGCCCGGCAGTGAACGGGCTGGCCCCGAAGCGCTGGGCCAGGCCGGACACGGCCTTGACGATGGAATCCCCGCCCAGCGCCAGCAACAGCAGGCCGAGCAGGAACCAGGCAATGGCAATGGCGATCATCGAGCACTCCCCAGCAGTGGTGGCGCGATTCTACGCTTGGCCCGAGCGCATGGCTGGGCGGTGGATCAAGGATCAGCCACAGCCTTCGGCGTAATCGACCTGCGGGGTCTGGCCGACGCGCCAGGCGCTGACCCGACCATCGGCGCCGAGCGCGAAGTCGATGACCGCCCCGCCTTCCTGCGCCGGTCGCACGCGCAGGTGCTGCGCCTTCTCGTCGTACTTGTCAGGGCCGACGTCCGCGCGCTCTGGGTACAGCACCTGCAGCTCGCCCAGGGTCATGCCGACCTTGCCGCCGCCCGGAGCGATGATCGCCGCACTGCGCACGTCATAGCGCACCAGCTTGCGTGCCTCGATCATCAGGCGAGGGTCTTCGGCGCCCTGCGGACGCAGGAAGTAGCAGCCGTCGTTGCTGTCGTCGGCCGGCAGGGGCTTGCCATTGGCGTCGGTGCCCAGTCCCTGCAGCGGCGTGCCGAAGCCGCTGCGGACCTCGGCGATGCCGGCGCCCAGCGTGACGCCGCCGAAGCCGTCCAGGCGCGCTGGACTGTCCTTGCGGAGGTCGTTGGCCGGGCGGGCGGCCAGGTCGGGATCCGCCGACTGCGCGGGCCCGGTCGCCGAGGCGGTTTCGGCCGGAGTGTCGCTGCCACTGCCGGCCGCCCCCTGCTTGTCGGGGCCAGCACTGCAGGCGGTGAGCGAAAGGAGCAACAGACCAGCAAGCGGAAGGTGCTTCATCGGTGCGGTTCCCTGGCACGAAGATGGCTGCACGCTAGCCCATCCCGTGTGCAGGCGCTGCATTGTCATCGCGGTTTCATCGCCTTCGTTCAGGCTCGGCGTGCACCGACTTGGCTGTCCCTTCCATGCAACCGCGCAAGACCGAACTCGCCCGAACCGCGCTGCAGGCCCATCGCGCGCCGCTGGACATGCGCCAGCGCCGGCTGCTGATCCTGTGCGACGGCCAGCGCAGCATCGCCGACCTGACCGGCCTGCTCGGCCAGGACGCGCCCGCCATGGTCATCCAGCTGGTGCAGGCCGGCTACCTGAGCACCGGTACCGGCGCCACAGCCGCACCGCCACCACCCGCAGACGCGGCAGCACCGGCACCCGCCACGCCGGCTGCGGCACCGGCTGCACCCGCAACCGGCAGCGAGCGCCGCCGCTCGCTGGTGGCCGCGCGCATCTATGTACTGGGCATCCTGGAAATGCAGCGCCACCCGCAGGCGGCGGCGCTGTTCCGCGACCTGCAGCAGGCGCGCGCCGAAAGTGAAGTACTGCAGGTGCTGCACTCGGCGATGCAGATGCTGCCCGGGCTGACCTCGGAGGGTTATTGCCAGCGTGTGCGGCAACGCCTGCTGGAAGCGCTGCCGCTGGAGCATTGCGACGCGTTCACCGAGGCCGCCTGAAGAAAAAGGGGACGGAGGGGATTAAGTCGTTTCAGGCACACGCGTGTGCTGATTGCGGCTTAATCCCCTCCGTCCCCTTTTTCGGGTCAGCGGTAGTTGTTGCGCAGGCCGTTCCAGCACTGCTGGTAATCGCCCTGGCGATGGCCGGCGGCCAGCGCCTGCGCGGTCGGGCGGATCACCGCGCGGGTCTCGAACATGAAGGCCATCGTGTCCTTGATCACATCGGCCTTGGACAGATCGGCATTGGAGGCCTTGTCGAAGGTCGGCGCATCCGGGCCATGACCGCTCATGCAGTTGTGCAGCGATGCGCCACCCGGCACGAAGCCTTCGGCCTTGGCGTCGTAGGCGCCATGCACCAGGCCCATGAACTCGCTGGCGATGTTGCGGTGGAACCACGGCGGGCGGAACGTGTTCTGCGCCACCAGCCAGCGCGGCGGGAAGATCGCGAAGTCCATGTTGCTGGTGCCGGGTGTGTCGCTGGGCGAATGCAGCACCAGGAAGATCGACGGGTCCGGATGGTCGTAGCTGATCGAACCGATGGTGTTGAAGCGACGCAGGTCGTAGCGGTACGGCGCGTAATTGCCGTGCCAGGCCACCACGTCCAGCGGCGAATGGTCGATCGGCGCGCGCCACAGGCGGCCCTCGAACTTGGCGATCAGTTCGAAATCGCCATCGACATCCTCGAACGCCGCGTGCGGGGTCTCGAAGTCACGCGGGTTGGCCAGACCGTTGGAACCGATCGGGCCAAGGTCGGGCAGCTTCAGCAGCGCGCCGTAGTTCTCGCAGATGTAGCCGCGGCTCGGGCCATCGGGAAGTTCCACGCGGAACCGCACGCCGCGCGGGATCACCGCGATCTGCTGCGGCTCGATCTCGATCACGCCCAGCTCGGTCAGCAGGCGCAGTGCGCCCAGCTGAGGCACGATCAGCAGTTCACCGTCGGCGTCGTAGAAGTAGCGGCCGACCATGTCGCGGTTGGCAGCGTAAAGGTGGATGCCCACGCCGGCATGCGCGTCGGGCGAGCCGTTGCCACCCATCGTGTACAGGCCTTCGACAAAGTCGGTCGGCAGCTCCGGCAACGGCAGCGGGCTCCAGCGCAGCTGGTTCGGTGAAGCCGGCTGTGCGCCGAAATCACACTGCAGCTGCGACTGCGCGAACGGAGTGAACTCGCCATGGGTCACCGCCGGGCGGATCCGGTACAGCCAGCTGCGGCGATTGCTGCCGCGCGGCGCGGTGAAGGCGGTGCCGGTCAGCTGTTCGGCGTACAGGCCGTGGGCCACCTTCTGCGGTGAGTTCTGCCCGACCGGCAGCGCGCCGGCGACGGCCTCGGTGGCGAATTCGTTGCCGAAGCCGGACTGGTAGCCGCGGGCGGTGATGGCGGGGGACATGGGAACTCCAGAGATTGCCGGCCAGCGGCCGGCACTACCATTCGGACAGGCAATGCCGGCGGGACGCCGACATTGCCTGCGGACCTTACAGCACGCCGCGGCGGATCTGGTCGCGCTCGATGCTTTCAAACAGCGCGGTGAAGTTGCCTTCGCCGAAGCCTTCGTTGCCCTTGCGCTGGATGATCTCGAAGAAGATCGGGCCAATGCAGTTCTGGGTGAAGATCTGCAGCAGCTTGCGCTGGTGGGTTTCCGGATCGGCGTCGATCAGGATCTTGTTCCTGGCCAGGCGCGCCACGTCTTCACCGTGGTTCGGCACGCGCTGGTCGATCACGTCGAAATAGGTTTCCGGCGTGTCGAGGAAATCCACGCCCTGCGCGCGCATCGCTTCGACGGTCTCGTAGATGTTCTCGGTGAAGCAGGCGATGTGCTGGATGCCCTCGCCCTTGTACGCGTCCAGGTACTCGTTGATCTGGCTCTTCGGGTCGGACGATTCGTTCAGCGGGATGCGCACGATGCCATCCGGCGCGGTCATCGCCTTGGACACCAGGCCGGTCTTCAGGCCCTTGATGTCGAAGTAGCGGATCTCGCGGAAGTTGAACAGGCGCTCGTAGTAGTCCGACCACTGCTGCATGTTGCCGAAGTACAGGTTGTGGGTCAGGTGGTCGATGAAGGTCAGGCCGAAGCCGAACGGGTGCAGGTCGGCCCCTGCGATCGGCTCGTAGTCGCCGTCGTAGATGCTGCCGGCGCTGCCATAGCGGTCGACCAGGTACAGCATGCAGTCGCCGATGCCCTTGATGACCGGCGCGCTGACCGCCTTGCTGTCCGGCTTGAAGGCGATGGCTTCGGCGCCGTTGCCCAGCGCGGTCTGGTAGACCTCCTGGCCCGGCTTCTTGAAGCGGATGGCGAAGCCACAGGCGCACGGGCCGTGCTTTTCGGCGAAGTCGGCGGCGAACGAATCGGGGTCTTCGTTGACCAGGAAGTTGACGTCGCCCTGGCGATAGACGGTAATCGGACGCTGCTTGTGCTTGAGCACCGCGCTGAAGCCCATCTTCCGGAAGTACTCGTGCAGCTCCTGGCCACGGCCGGCCGGGGCGGCGAATTCGACGAACTCGAAGCCGTCGATGCCCATCGGGTTCTCGAAGGTGGTGACCTGCATGCCGGGGTTGGGATGCGAGGCGGTCGGGACTGCGGTATTCATGGCGTGGCTCCGAATCGGTACCGCATCGGTACAAACCAGGTGCGGGCAGGTAGGGACCCGGCGAGAATGCAGGGTCTGGACCCACCCCTTATAGTTACACTTGAAACCACCAGCAAGGTGCACCGCAACATGAGCCCCGCCGATCCCGTTTCGACCCGCCTGCGTGCCTCGCACGTCCTGCTCGACCTGGAACAGTTCCTGCCGTACCGGCTGAGCGTGCTGTCCAACCGGGTCAGCGGCAACATCGCCAAGCTGTACGGCGATCGTTACGGTCTGGCGATCCCCGAGTGGCGGGTGATCACCATCCTGGCGCTGTACCCGGGCTCCTCGGCCAGCGAGGTCTCCGACCGCACGGCGATGGACAAGGTGGCGGTCAGCCGCGCCGTGGCCCGGCTGCTGGAGCGCGGCTTCATCAAGCGCGAGACCCACGGCGACGATCGCCGCCGCTCGGTGCTGGCGCTGTCGGCTGCCGGTTTCGAGGTGTACGAGACCATCGCGCCGATGGTGATCGAGATCACCCGCAAGCTGATGTCGGTGCTGAGCGAAGAGGAAGAGCAGGTGCTGGAAAAGCTGATCCTTCGCCTGGCCGGCGAAGGCCTGGAGCGGATGGGCGAAGGCGTCTGAAAGAAAAGGGGACGGAGGGGATTAAGTCGCATCAGGCACACCTGTGCTGATTGCGGCTTAATCCCCTCCGTCCCCTTTTTTCAGCTGAGGTGCTTGCGGCGTGCGTGGATCCACGGCACGGCCAGTGCTGCGATGGCGCCGCCGGCGAAGCCCAGCGAGGCGGCCACCGTCGCTGCTTCGACCGCCCCCGGCAGCGCCAGCGCCGCCGCCACCAGCAGCAACGACGGCAGGCCGACGAAGGTGCCCAGGAAGAAGTGCCAGCGCGGTGACCAGGTGTTGAGCTGCAGCAGGCTGACCGGCTGCCAGGCGTCAGAGGCGGCGTCCTCGGCGATCTTCGCCACGGCCTTGGCCAGGTCCACTTCCGGCAGCGCGCGCCCCAGGCGGGCGGTCGCCAGCAGCTCGGCCACCGCTTCCACCGGCGGGAAGCTGGACGGCCACACAACCGGCGCCGGCACGCCGTAGGCGGTCAGCAGCGGCACGCTCAACCACGGCGCCACCAGCGGGCGCATGCGGCGGCGCCCGTGCACGCACCAGATCTGCGGCTGGCCGTGCGCAGTGACGCTGTACAGCGCCAGTTCGTTGGCCGGCGGATAGCCGAGCATGGTCACCCGCGCGGCCAGGCTGTCCTGGCCCATCGCGCGCAGGAAGCCGGGGCGGCTGCGACCTTCCTGCATCCACGCCAGGCCCAGTGCGCCCACCAGATACGCCTCGGCGACATCCTTGCTGCCGGCCATGGCGCGCTCGTCACTGGCCAGATACCACGCCAGTGATTTCGGTTCGGCCACATCGTCCAGGCCCCAGCGGCTGTCGTCACCCAACACATGGCGCACCGGCAGTCGCGCGGGGGCGGTCTCGCCACGCTCGCCGGTCTGCAGGAAGGGCAGCACGCCCTGGATGAAGGTGGACAGCTCGATCGCGCGCGCGCCGTGGCCCTGCCATTCGGGCGGCAGCAGCCCGGCCAGCTGGCCTTCGGCGGCCAGCGCATCAAGCCGGGACTTCTGCTCGACCAGCTTCTGCACCGCCCCCTTCAGCACCACGTTGTCGGGCAGCGCGATCTGCGGCAGGCGATGGCGTGGCGGCGCCAGGTCGACGCTGTCCTCTCCGGTACCGGCGTCATCCAGCAGCGCTTCCTGCGGCGGCAGGGTCACGCCCTCGCCTGCCCCACCCTCGGCCAAGTCGCTGGCGGGTTCGGGCAATCGTTCGGCGTGGTCGCTGTGCATGGGCGTTCCGGAAGGTTGCATCGACGGGATGTCGACTGAGGTCCTTGCCGGTAACGGCGTGCTCACGGTGAAGTTGAGACGCCGATTCAGAGAGTGTGACGGTGCGCGCAGTAGATCCGCGCCAGGCGTGGATGCGCCTCAGTGCCGACCAACGGTGGGCACCCACCGGGGTGGGCGGTCAGCGGTCGGCACCCACCAGAGCATGCCGGCCAGCGGCCGGCACTACCCTATTCCGGTTTGTCAGGCGCCCACTGCTTGAGGAAGGCACTCACCCGCGCAGGCTGGAACGCCTCGCCCCTGCGCAGCTCGCCGGTGGCCTGCGATACCAGCAGGCCGCCATCTGCATCGAGCACCAGCAGGTACGGGTAGTCGCGCGCCATCACCGGGTACTGGGCGAAGAAGGCGGTGTTGGGCTGCTCGTCGCTGGCGTTGACCTTCACCCACACGTAGTGGGCATCGCGGAAGCGACGCAGGTCGCCGTTGCCTTCCACCACGTCGTCCAGCGCCCGGCAGCGCTCACAGGCGGCGTTGCCGACCTCCAGCAGGATCCGCTTCTTGCCACGCTGGGCTTCCACCTTGGCGGTGGCCAGGTCGTCGGCGGGGTTGCGGGCCGGGTCGAACTGCGCGCCGAGCCCGGCGATGGCGGCGATGTCCGCCGCCACCGGGGTGTTGCCCGAGGCCACCGGTTCGCTGGGGTCAGCAACCGGTGGCTCGGTGGGTCGGGTATCCAGGGGCTGCGTGGGCTCGGCGGCGGCAGGCGGTTGCGGTTGCGAACAGGCGCCGATCAGCGCCGCACAGACCACCACCATTGCACCACCGAGCTTGCTGCGCATGCCTTCTACCCTCTCATCATTACTTGACGCCGTGCATCAGCTTGTTGATCAGCGGGGCGATCAGGAACAGCACCACGCCGGAGCCGATCAGGGCCCAGAACCCGAAGGTATACCCCTTCAGGGCCGACTCAACCGTCATGCCGCCTTCACCACTGACCACGCCAGCGAAGATGCCCGACAGGTTGTTGCCGATGCCGGTGGACAGGAACCAGCCGCCCATGCCGAAGCCGACCAGGCGCACCGGGGCCAGCTTGGTCACCATCGACAGGCCGATCGGCGACAGGCACAGCTCACCCACCGACTGGATGACGTAGACCATGAACAGGGTCCAGAACGGGATCTTGCCGTCCACGACCATCTGCGACAGGGCGAACATCAGCAGCGCGAAGGCGGCGCCGTTGAACAGCAGGCCCAGGCCGAACTTGCGCGGGATGGACGGATTGGCGCGGCCCATGGCCACCCAGATCCAGGCAATGACCGGGGCCAGGGTGATGATCGCCACCGAGTTGACCGACTGGAACCACGCGGTCGGGAAGGTCCAGTCACCGAACTGGCGGTTGACGATGTTCTCGGCCAGGAAGGTGAACGAGCTGCCGGCCTGTTCGAAGAACATCCAGAACATCACGTTGAAGGCGAAGATGATCAGCATGGCGATCACGCGGTCGCGCTGCACCTTGCCTTCGCGGATGCCCTCGACCAGCAGCAGGACGGCCAGCGCGGTGAACATCGCACCCAGGATCCAGGCCAGCGCGGTGGCGCCGGTAGCCAGCAGGAAGTACGCCACCGGGATGGCGACCACGGCACCGGCCAGCACCATGATGATGCGGCCGAAGCCTTCAGCGCCGGCCGGCGGTGCACCGATGCCCTTCAGGCCGGCGCGACCGATGTAGAACCACACCAGCGAGATCAGCATGCCCACGCCCGAGGCGATGAACACGACCTTGTAGGACGGCATCGCGTCGGTACCGAACACCTTGCGGGCCAGGTACTCGGTCAGCACCGGGGCGATCATCGCGCCGATGTTGATGCCCATGTAGAAGATGGTGAAGCCGGAGTCGCGGCGCTCGTCCTTCAGGCCGTACAGCTTGCCGACCATGGTCGAGATGTTGGGCTTGAACAGGCCGTTGCCTACGATGATCGTGGCCAGGCCAAGCTTGAAGATGTGCTCCTGCGGCAGCGAGATCATGAACAGGCCTGCGGCCATGATGATCGCGCCGGTCAGGATCGAGCGCTGGTAGCCCAGTACCCGGTCGGCCACGTAGCCACCGAAGATCGCCGCGGCGTATACCAGGGCCAGGTAGGCGCCATAGATGCGGCTGGCGTCGCCTTCACCGGCAGCGCTGCCGTTGTAGAACTGGGCGACGATGTACAGCACCAACGCCCAGCGGATGCCGTAGAACGCAAAGCGCTCCCAGAACTCGGTCATGAACAGCATCCACAACGGGCGCGGGTGGCCCAGCGTGGTCTTGAAGTCCGGCAGCGCCGGCTCTGGGGTGTTCGCAGTGGCGTTTACGCTCATGCGGATTTCCTGGTTCGGTGGATGACGAGCACGTCCGCTGTGCAGTTGGAGCAACGCGCGAGGATCACCGACTTCTGCCGTTCACGTCAAATACACGCCGTTTGAGGCAGGTGCCAGCCTGCTCGCTGAACTTGCATCTGAAACGATCCAGCCAATGGCCGGGGTCCAAGCTGAATGGGGGTCAGCCCAGTTCTGCCGGGGGTGCCGCCTGCAGGCTGGTGCGCACCTGGAACAGTTCGGGGAAGAAGGTCAGCTCCAGCGCCTTGGCGAGGAAGCCCACGCCGGACGAGCCGCCGGTGCCGCGCTTGAAGCCGATCACGCGCATCACCGTGCGCATGTGTCGGAATCGCCACAGCTGGAAGGCGGTCTCCAGGTCCACCAGGTCCTCGCACAGCGCGTACTCGCGCCAGTAGCGGTCGGTGTCCTGGTAGATGCGCTCGAAGACCGGCTGCAGCGCGTCGTCGGCCACATGCGGCTGGGTCCAGTCGTGGGATTCGTACACCGCCGGCACGGCATGGCCGAAGCGGGCCAGGTACTTCAGGAATTCCTCGTACAGGCTCGGCGCCTCCAGCACGGTGCGCAGCTGCGCCTGCCCGGCCGGGTCGTGCTCGAACACCTGCAGCATCTGCGCGTTCTTGTTGCCCAGCAGGAACTCGATGTAGCGGTACTGCAGCGACTGGAAGCCCGACGATGGGCCCAGCACGTCGCGGAAGCCCATGTATTCGGACGGGGTCAGCGTTTCCAGCACCGACCACTGCTCGGTGAGCTGGCGCAGCACCTGCTTGCTGCGCGCCAGCACCTTGCGGCACTGCCAGACTTCATCGCGCTGCAGGAAGCCGATTGCGGCACGCAGCTCATGGCCCAGCAGCTTCAGCCACAGCTCCGAGGTCTGGTGCTGGATGATGAAGAGCATCTCGTCGTGGTGCGGCGGGTTGGACAGCGGCTGCTGCGCGCTGAGCAGCTGGTCCAGCCGCAGGTAGCCGCCGTAGGTCAGGCGTCCCTGCAGGTCGGTGTGGATGCCGGCTTCGAGATCGCGTTGGTTGTTGTCGACGGACATGGGCGGGACCAGATCGGGGGCGGCAAGGGTAGCGCGTTGCCGCCGCGCTGGCAGCCGCCGGGTCCATACCGGGGCGTGCGGTGCCCCGTGGAGCATTGGCCGATGCGGGGCCTGCGCGTGGAACCGATCGGGTCGTTGCGCCAGCAGTCAGCCAGAGGCGTATTCTGATGCTTTGCAGCAACGACTGAATACGTTGTTGTTATTGGCCCCCCACCCGCCGGCAGGGGTAAAACAGGGCGTTGCCGTGTTGCGGCGCAGGAAGGCTATTCCGTACGCGTTCCTTAACATGGCGATTCATATCATTTGTAACTTCTCTGTCGAAGGTGCAGTACGCAATGACGGTTGCCGCTGAATTCAAGATCGAATACCTGCAGTACCTGGATACGGACGGCAAACTCGTCCGCGATGACCTGCCCGCGTCGCTGCGCGACCCCAAGGTCCTGGTACCGCTGTTCAAGCAGATGCTGTTCGTACGTACGTTCGACAGCAAATCCATCGCACTGCAGCGCACCGGCAAGCTGGGCACCTATGCCGCCTGCCTGGGCCACGAAGCCGCGCACGTGGGTATCGGCGCGGCGATGCAGAAGGACGACGTGTTCGCGCCTTCGTACCGCGAGTATGGCGCGATGTTCATGCGTGGCGTGCGCCCGCACGACGTGCTGATGTACTGGGGCGGCGACGAACGCGGCAACGATTACGGCGGCAACGCGGCCAAGGACTTCCCGTTCTGCGTGCCGATCTCCACCCAGTGCCTGCATGCCGCAGGCGCCGCGCTGAAGTTCAAGCTCAACAAGGAACCGCAGATCGCCGTGGCGGTGTGCGGCGACGGCGGCAGCTCCAAGACCGACTTCTACGCGGCACTGAATTCGGCCGGCGCCTACAAGCTCCCGCTGATCCTGTGCATCGTCAACAACGGCTGGGCCATCTCGGTCCCGCGTTCGGCCCAGACCGGTGCCGAAACGCTGGCGCAGAAGGGCCTGGCTGGCGGCCTGCACTGCCTGCAGGTGGACGGCAACGACCTGATCGCCGTGCTGGCTGCCATGGAGCAGGCGCGCGAACGTGCGCTGGCCGGCGACGGTGGCACCGTGCTGGAACTGATGACTTACCGCCTGTCCGACCACACCACCGCCGATGACGCGCGCCGCTACCGCGACGACGCCGAAGTGAAGGATGCCTGGCAGCGCGAGCCGATGCTGCGCCTGCGCAAGTACCTGATCAACGCCGGTGTGTGGAGCGAGGATGAGGAAAGCGCCTGGGTCGCCGAGTGCGGCAAGCGCGTGGACGAGGAAGTGAACCTGTACCTCAACACGCCGGTGCAGCCGGTCGAGGCGATGTTCGACTTCCTGTATGCCGATCCGCCGCCGGACCTGCTGGCCCAGCGTGCCCAGGCGATCGCCCTGGAGAAGCGCCATGGATGAGATCAAGAACGGCGCGCCCGGCGCGCACACCAACGCCGCCGACAGCGCTGCGGTCGCGCGCGGAGAAGAGAGCATGACCACCACCCCGATCACCCTCATCGAAGCCATCACCCAGGCGCTGGCCTGGGAGCTGGAACACGACCCGTCGGTGCTGGTGCTGGGCGAGGACGTGGGCGTCAACGGCGGCGTGTTCCGCGCCACCGCCGGGCTGCAGCAGCGCTTCGGCTCGGACCGCATCCTCGATACCCCGCTGGACGAAACCACCATCGCCGGCCTGACCATCGGCCTGGCCGCACAGGGCATGAAGCCGGTGGCCGAAGCCCAGTTCGACGGCTTCATGTACCCGATGGTCGACCATATCGTCTGCCACGCGGCACGCCTGCGTTACCGCACGCGTGGCCGCCTGCACTGCCCGATGGTGCTGCGCGTGCCGTGGGGCGGTGGCATCCGCGCGCCGGAACACCACAGCGAAGCCAACGAGGCGATCTTCACCAACGTGCCGGGCCTGCGCGTGGTGCTGCCGTCGTCGCCGCAGCGTGCCTATGGCCTGCTGCTGGCCGCGATCCGCGAGCCGGATCCGGTGATCTACATGGAGCCCAAGCGCATCTACCGCCAGTACAAGGAAGTGGTCGTCAACGACGGCGAAGCCTTGCCGCTGGACGTCTGCTTCGTGCTGCGCGACGGCACCGACGTGACCCTGGTGACCTGGGGCGCGCAGGTGAAGGAAGCGCTGGAAGCGGCGGACAAGCTGGCCGGCGAAGGCATCAGTGCCGAAGTCATCGACGTGGCCACGCTGCGTCCGCTGGACTTCGCCACCATCGCCGAATCGGTGGCCAAGACCGGCCGCTGCGTGATCGTGCAGGAGGCCCCGAAGACCGCGGGCTTCGGCGCCGAGATCGCCGCGCGCCTGGCCGAGGAATCGATCTACGACCTGCTGGCACCGGTCGAGCGCGTCACTGGCTACGACACCCACATTCCGCTGTTCCGCCTGGAAATGAAGTACCTGCCGAGCGTTGAGCGGATCGTGGCTGCGGCCAAGCGCGCGGTGGCGGCCGGCTGACATGCGGGCCCGCCTTCTGGGGGCTTACCGCAGCCAGTATCCCAACCCGCTCCGGTTCCGCACCGGCCAGATCGTCGAAGTAGGTGTCCGTGACGAGGAATGGCCGGCGTTTGCCTGGGTACGCACCAACGATGGGCGCGCTGGATGGGCGCCCATCGCCTGGTTGCAGCTGCTGGACGAGGGTCGCGCCGAAGCGCTGTGCGACTACGACGCCCGCGAGCTGGATGTGGAAAGCGGCGAGATGGTGAAGCTTCATCACGAACACGGCGGGTGGTGGTGGTCCGAGCGCGCCAATGGCGCGACGGGCTGGCTGCCGGCCCGCGAACTGGAACTGCTGGAAGAGAACTGCAAATGAGCCAGACCAAGAACTTCAACCTGCCCGACTTGGGCGAAGGCCTGCCGGACGCGACCATCGTCGAGTGGTTCGTCAAGGAAGGCGATGTGATCAAGCTGGACGAGCCGCTGGTGTCGATGGAGACCGCCAAGGCCGTGGTGGAAGTGCCCTCGCCGTTCTCCGGCAAGGTGCTGAAGCTGTCCGGCGGCGCCGGCGACATCATCCCGACCGGCTCGGTGCTGGCCAGCTTCGAACTGGACCCGAACCTGCCGCAGCGAGCCGATGGCCAGGACACCGGCCACAGCCATGGCCACGCTGCACCGGCGGCCGCACCGACCCCGCCGCCGCTGCCGGCTGCGGCCGCTCCGGTTGCCGCCGAGGAGGCCAAGCCCGCCGCGGCCGAGCGCGATGACGCCGGTACCGTGGTCGGCGCGATGCAGAGCTCCAATGCCGTGCATGCCGAACAGGCGCTGGCCGTCGGTGGCGTCAAGGCCGTGCCGGCCGTGCGTGCGATGGCGCGCAAGCTGGGCGTGGACCTGAGCCGCGTGGCCGCTACCGGCACCGATGGCGCGGTGACCATGGCCGACGTCAAGCAGGCTGCCGCCAACGGCAGCGCCAAGCTCGGCGCTGCTCCGGCACCGGTTGCCGCTGCTGCCTATGCCGCGCCGGCCCCGGCGCAGGTGTCTGCCCCGGTGCAGAGCGAAGCCCGCACCCCGCTGTCCGCCGCCGGCAAGCCGATGCGCACCCAGCCGCCGGGCGTGGTCGCCAAGGGCCAGCCGGAACCGCTGAAGGGCGTGCGCCGCAACATGGCACGCGTGATGGCCGATGCGCACAGCAAGGTCGTGCCGACCACGCTGAACGACGACGCCGACATCCACGCCTGGCTGCCGGGCAACGACGTCACCGCGCGCCTGGTGCGTTCGATCGTGGTCGCCGCGCAGAAGGTGCCGGCGATGAACGCCTGGTTCGACGGCGAAGCACTGACCCGCACCCTGCACGCGCAGGTGGACATCGGCATCGCCGTGGACACCGACGACGGCCTGTTCGTGCCGGCCCTGCGCAACGCCGACATGCTCGACGCACGCGGCATCCGCGAAGGCGTCAACCGCCTGCGCGAGCAGGTGGAATCGCGTTCGATCGCGGCGTCGGAACTGAGTGGCTACACCATCTCGCTGTCCAACTTCGGCATGTTTGCCGGCCGCTACGCGACCCCGGTCGTGGTGCCGCCGTGCGTGGCCATCGTCGGTGCCGGCCGTGCCCGCCACCAGATGACCCCGGTGATGGGCGGCGTGGAGGCACACAAGGTGATCCCGCTGTCGGTCACCTTCGACCACCGCGCAGCCACGGGCGGTGAAGCCGCCCGCTTCCTGCGCGCGATGATGGACGACCTGGCACTGGCCAGCTGATCGGCCACCTGACCGGTGGGTGCCAACCGTTGGTTGGCACATGACTTGGAGAGAACGCCGGGCATTGCCCGGCGTTTTTTTTCCGGCATCCACGCATGGCGTGGATCTACACAATGCGGGCGATCAATCGCGCGCGACCATGCCTTCGGCGCGGCTGTACACACGCAGCCGGTGGCCATCAGGGTCGGCACCGACGAAGGTGTGGCCGAACTCCAGCGTCACCGGCGACTGCAGGATCTGCACGCCGAGCCCACGCCACGCATCGTGCATCTGCTGCACGGCCTCGGGGTTTGCGACCACCATCGCCAGTTCGGCGGCGCCTGCCTGCGCAGACACCGGCGGTTGCACGTCATCGCGTTGCCACAGGCCGAGTGCGGCGCCATCGCCGAGCAGGAACAGGGCGAAGCCAGGCGACTGCTCGACCGGCGGTTTGCCGAGGATGCCGCTGTAGAAGGTGGCGCTGGTGGCGACGTCGCGCACGTACTGCAGCAGGGTGCTGGGCGTGAACATGGGGAAGCTCCGTTGTTGGGAGCGATCATGGTGGTACGGCCCTGCTGACAGATTCTGTCAGTAGCGGCGAGCGTGCTCTACTGCCGTCGCTCCTGCCCTGGTAGAGGCCGAGCTTGCTCGACTGCCGTTGCCACTGCCCTGGAAGAGGTCGAGCTTGCTCGACTGCTGTTCGCGAAGATCAAAGGCGGTCGAGCAAGCTCGCCCCCTACCAGGAGCAAAGTGCGAAGGCCGCCCTCCCCCAGAGGCAGGAAGCAGAACGCAGCAGCAGTCGAGCAGGCCCGACGCTACGAACGGTCCAGCCAGTCCGGCGCGATGCCCTGCGCCTTCTGCCAGCGCCGCAGCAGCGTGGCGCGTGGTACGAGGTAGTGCTCCTCCAGCACGCGCACCTGGCGGATGCGATCCAGGCGGAAATGGCGAAAATCCTCGCGGCGCTCACACCACGCCGCAAGCATCGGCACCTCATCGAAGTAGCCCAGCGCGAACGGCCAGACGATGCGCTCGCTGCGCTGGCCGTGCGCGTCCTCGTAGCCGAACTTCAGGCGCTGCTGTGAACCGACAGCCTCTCGCACGACCTGCAGACGAGCAGGGGGAACCTTGGCCGCCGCACGCGAAGGGCCCACCCGCAGGCCACTGTCACGCAGGGCCTCGCGCCGCGCTGCGGGCAACACATGGGCGATACGCGCCAGGGCATCGCGTGCGGCTTCGGCCAACGCGGGTTCGGTACGGGCCGCCACCCAGCGCAGGCCCAGCACCAGTGCGTCGATCTCGGCCGGTGGCAGGGTCATCGGCGGCAGGGTATCGCTCGGCGTCAGCTGGTAGCCGACGCCGGCCTCGCCGCGCAGGTCGGCGCCCTGCTCGCGCAGGGTTTCGATATCGCGGTACAGCGTGCGCAGGCTGACTCCCAGCGCGTCGGCCAGCACCTGGCCGGCCACCGGCCGCCGATGGCGGCGCAGCAGCTGTTGGAGCTGGGTCAGGCGCAGCGCACGCGACATCAGCCGGCCAGTGCGCTCGATGCCACCACGTGCTCACCCGGTTGCGGGGCCAGCGCGGCCTCGACCAGCGCCTTGGCGATCTCGCTGGCCGGGTTGATCCGCCACGCCCGTGGCAGTACCGGCCCCAGCACGCCCAGCACCTTCAGCGCGAGACGCTCACCGCGCCGCACCTCGTTGCGCTCGCCACCGATCAACCCTGGGCGGACCAGGGTCAACGAGGTGAAGCCCAGCGCGCGCAGATCGCGCTCCAATTCACCCTTCACCCGGCTGTAGAAGATCGACGACCGCGGATCGGCACCGGCTGCGGAATTCAGCACATAGGTCTGCGCACCCTTCGCCTGCGCCAGACGGGCGAACGCCAGCGGGTAATCATGGTCGATGCGATGGAAGGCCTCGCGGCTGCCAGCCTGGGCAATGGTGCTGCCGAGCGCGCAGATGACCGCGTCCACGCCCGCCCACCCGGCGGCGGTGGGCAGCGCATCGAAGGCCAGTACCGGGTTCTCCAGCTTCCCGTGGGCTGCGCCCAACGGGCGACGGGTCGGGGCGATCACGGCGCTGCAGCGCGGGTCGTCCAGCAGCCGGGGCAGGGTCAGCCCACCGACCAGGCCGGTCGCCCCCAGCAACATCACGCGCATCACCACCTCCACTGCGGCATCCTGTCGCCCATCCTAGCCGTTCAAGCCGTCGGCGGCCGCGCCGATATGCTGGAACCAGTCCCTGCCAGCCCCCAGGATTCGCTCCATGACGGACCAGCCCGACCACCGCCCTGCCCCCGGTACCGCCCTTGGGCCGCCGGCACGCGTGCGCGCGGTGGTGGACGATGGGCTGGGCGACCGCGTGGTGCTGCAGGGCGGCGGTGGCGTGGCGCTGCAGCAGCTGTTCGCAGGCGCCGACGCGCCGGAACCGCTGCTGGCCGCGTTCGCCAACGGCATGGCCACCCTGCCCGGCGAGCTGGGCGACATGGGCGACCGCCTGCAGTCGGCGCAGGCCAGCGCCGATTGGCCGCGCTACGGGCGCGCGATGCGGCAGTTGATCGACAAGTACATCCGCACCATCGAACAGCATTCGCCGGATGGGCAACCCGAAAGCCTGCGCCTGTCCGAGCAGCTGCGGCTGCTGCTGGGCGGCGCGGTGGTGGCGCTGCTGCAGCACGACCCGGACCTGCGCGAACAGGCGCAGGCACTGGCCATGCACCTGCGCCAGTGGCAGCCAGGCACGGCGCTGGAACCGATCGAGCAGGGCGTGCGCGAACTTGGCCACCAGGTCGGCGTGCGTGCCGAGAGCTGGCAGGAGCAGCAGGCGCTGCTGCTGGAGCTGTTCGCGCTGCTGCTGGAGAACGTGAGCGAGCTGCTGGATGACCGCAGCTGGCTGCAGGGCCAGATCGCCGCGGTGCGCCAGCTGCTGGACGGGCCGTTGGAAGCTGAGGCGGTCGAGCGCACCCGCGCCGAACTGCGCGAAGTGATCTACAAGCAGGGCCTGCTGCGCCAGGGCATCGACGATTCGAAGGCGGCGATGCGCGGGCTAATGGGCGAGTTCATCGAGCGCATGGATGGCATGGCCACCAGCACCGGCGAATACCACGATCGCATCGGCAGCTATGCGCTGCAGCTGCGCGAGGCGCGCAGCATCGCCGACCTCAACCAGCTTCTGCAGGACGTGATGCGCGACACCGGCAAGGTGCAGCAGCAGGCCGCGCAGGCGCGCGATCACCTGGCCAACGCACGGCAGGAAGTGGAGCGTGCCGAGCAGCGCATCGCCGAGCTGGAGCAGGAACTGCGCGCGGCCGGTGACCTGGCACGCATCGATCCACTGACCCAGGCGCTGAACCGCCGTGGCCTGGACGAACTGCTGCAACGCGAGCTGGCCCGTGCCGCACGCAACAACTCGCCGCTGGGCGTGGCGGTGATCGATCTGGATGATTTCCACCAGACCAACGATGCACATGGTCATGCCGGTGGCGACGCACTGCTGCAGCACCTGGTGGCCGTCTGCAAGCTGCTGCTGCGCGCCACCGATGGCATCGCGCGGCTGGGCGGCGACGAGTTCGTACTGGTGCTGCCGGAAACCCAGGGCGCCGACAGCATGGCCACGGTGCAGCGCCTTCAGCGTTCACTGGCGCATCGCGTGCTGACCGTGCAGGACCGGCGCGTACCGGTGCATTTCAGTGCCGGGCTGGCGCAATGGCAACCCGGCGACGACACCGAAACCCTGCTGCGGCGCGCGGACGACGCGCTGTATGCCGCCAAGCGGCAGGGCAAGAACCGCGTGCAGGCAGGCTGACCGTCCGGCCCGCAGCAAACTACGTTGGTAGGTGCCAACCTTGGTTGGCACACGCAGAAACAAAGCGTCGACCAAGGTCGGCCTCTACCCGGCGACCCGCCGGCGATGATCCCGACCACCCTGAACCGCTTTGGTAGGTGCCAACCTTGGTTGGCACACGCAGGAAACAAAGCGCCGACCAAGGTCGGCCTCTACCGGGGAACCCGCCGGCGACGATGCCGACCACCTTGAACCGCTTTGGTAGATGCCAACCTTGGTTGGCACGCGTGGGAAACAAAGCGCCGACCAAGGTCGGCCTCTACCGGGAACCTGCCGGCGACTACTTGCCGCGCAGCTTCTGGAACCCGGTCACCGCCGCCAGCACGATGGCGCCGGCGATGATGCCCACCACCATGTTGCCCGCCGCGCTGACCAGCCAGCCCCACTGGCCCTCGCCGCCCAGCGCCTGTACTGCGTGGTGCAGCGCCGGCACGTTGTGCACCAGGATGCCGCCGCCGACCAGGAACATGGCAATGGTGCCGGCCACCGACAGGAACTTCATCAGCCACGGTGCCGACGCGACCAGGCCGCGACCGAAGGCGGCAACAGCCCCACCCTTGCGCGACAGGTACAGGCCCACGTCATCCAGCTTGACGATGCCCGCCACCAGCCCATAGACGAAGACCGTCATCGCCAGTGCAACCACGGCCAGCGTGACCAGCTGGTTGGTGAACGATGCGGTGGCGACCACGCCCAGGGTCAGTACGATGATCTCGGCCGAAAGGATGAAGTCGGTGCGGATCGCACCCTTCACCTTGTCCTTCTCCCACGCGACCATGTCCACCTGCGCGTCGGCCAGCGCCTTGCGGCGTTCGGTCTGGCGCTCGGCATCGTCGTCGGCCGAATGCAGGAAGCGGTGCGCCAGTTTCTCCACGCCCTCGAAGCACAGGAAGGCACCACCGATCATCATCAGCGGCACGATCAGGGGCACGTTCCAGCCGCGGCTGTGCAGCCAGGCTTCCAGCGCACTGATCGCCAGGGCCGCCGGCACCAGGATCACCTTGTTGACCAGCGAGCCCTTGGCCACCGCCCAGACCACCGGCAGTTCGCGGTTGGCGTTGACCCCGGTGACCTGCTGCGCGTTCAGCGCCAGATCGTCACCGAGCACGCCGGCGGTCTTCTTCGCGGCGACCTTGGTCAGCACCGAGACATCGTCGAGCAGGGTGGCGATATCGTCGAGCAGGGCGAACAGGCTGGCACCGGCCATGGGGCGTCCAAGAAAGGGAATAGGCGGATTCTGACCGATCCGGTGTGGACTGCGGAAGACACCGGGTTCACCGCATGCCCACCGCCCCCCGGCGACACTGCGGAATCCGGACATTGCCGGCCCGCAGCCGGCGCTACCTGTCTTCGTCGCATGGGAGTCCCGCTTGAGCAATCCGTCCGCCGCCAATGGCAATCCCCCGCTGGTCAAAGGCATGAGCCGGCGCAGCCAGATCCTGCGCCTGCTGATGCGCTACCGCCATTCGGGCGTGTTCTCGGGCATGAACCTGGATGCGGCAAGCAACCAGGCCGACGTGCCCGCCGACGGCAATCCGGAACAGTTCGTCAGCGACCTGGAAGCGTTGGGGCCGACCTTCGTCAAGCTGGGCCAGATGCTGTCCACGCGGCCGGACATGGTGCCGGTAGAGTTCGCCACGGCGCTGGAGCGCATGCAGGAGAAGGTGGCGCCGATCCCGGTCGAGCGCATCCACGCGATCATCGAGCAGGAACTGGGCGTAGGGGTGAACAAGCTGTTTGCCTCGTTCGATCCCGAGCCGTTGGGCTGTGCTTCGATCGCGCAGGTACATCGCGCGGTGCTGCACGATGGCCGCCAGGTGGCGGTGAAAGTGCAGAAGCCCGAAGTGGCCGCACAGCTGCGCTCGGACCTGGAGGCACTGCGCAGCTTCGCGCTGGCCGCCGACCACCTGACCCAGGTGGGTCGCCGCGTGCGGTTGCGCGACTGGCTCAACGAGTTCGCCAAGACCCTGATGCAGGAGCTGGACTACCACGCCGAGGCCGAGAACCTGGCGCGCTTCGGACGGCACCTGCGGCCGTTCCGCCGGCTGTGGGTGCCGCAGCCGATCTGGGACTACAGCAGCCAGCGCGTGCTGACGATGGAGCTTGCCACCGGCGTGCGCGTGGATGCGATCTCCGGCGTACGCCGCACCGAGCAGGACATGGACCCGTTGGCGGCGGCGCTGATCCGCGGCTACCTGGACCAGATCTTCGTGCATGGCGAGATCCATGCAGACCCGCACCCGGGCAACCTGCGGGTGATGCCCGACGGCCGGCTGGCGATCTTCGACCTGGGCATGGTCGCGCACATGCCGCCGCGCCTGCGCGAGCGTCTGCTGAAGATCCTGTTCGCGGCGGTCGACGGCCGTGGCGAGGAAGTGGCCGATGACCTGATCAGTATCAGCACGCGGCTGGAGGCCTTCGATGAAGAGCGCTACCTGCGCGAAACCGGTCAGCTGATCGCGCGCTATGCGGCCAGTGGCAGCTTCTCCGAAGGCCGCGTGGTGCTGGACATGGTGCGCATCGCCACCGCCTGCGGCCTGCGCACGCCGCCGGAACTGAGCCTGCTCGGCAAAGCCCTGCTCAACCTGGAAACCGTGTGCCGGCTGCTGGCGCCAGAGCTGGACACGCGCCGCATCGTCGAGCGCCAGCTGCAGCACGTGATGCGTGCGCGCCTGAAGAAGTCGCTGTCTGCAGCCAACATCGCCAGCGAGGCGATGGAGCTGCAGCAGCTGCTGCGTGATGGGCCGCGCAAGCTGTCGGACATCATGGCGCTGCTGGCCGAGAACCGCCTGCAGATGAAGGTCACCGGCCTGGAAGAATCGCGGCTGATGGAGAACCTGCAGAAGATCGCCAACCGCGTGGCGGCCGGCATCATCAGCGCCGCATTGATCATGGCCGCCGCGATGATGATGAGGATCGACACCGGCTGGCACCTGTTCGGTTACCCGCTCATCGCCCTGATCCTGTTGTTCATCGGCGTGGTGCTCGGCCTGGGCATCGTAACCAGTGCATTGCTGTTCGACCGTCGTGCGCGGGCACGCGAAGAACGCGGGCATCGCTAGCGCATCGACGAAAACGCCCGTATTCATGCAGTTTTTAATGCAATCCAGCTACCCCTTTCACGCTCGTTTTACCTTCTGAGCGCGACTACGCGCGCGTCATTTCAACAAACATTTCAGTCAGGTTCGTGCATGCACTATCGGGTCATCGGCCTGTCACATGCATGTGCTTGCGGCAGCGCCGGTCGGATGGACACGCGTCGGTACGACGTCCATCACCACCACCCCGTCACTGCCGAAGCTGCCTATGCTCTGGATACTGCTGCTGTCGTTGTTGCTGTTGTGCTGGTTGTTCCTCGCGTCCGACAAGTGGGTGTGGTGGAAGGCCGGCGCGTTCTCGCTGCTGCTGCTCATGCTCAGCGCGTGGTGGCTGATCGACAAGCTGTCCGGTGATGGGCTCAATGCCGCCACCCTGTACCACCTCGGCGCCGACATGGAAGGTGCCGGTGTCTCCGACTTCAAGGGCTACATCGCCGGCTTCATCGTGTTGGCGCTGGTCTCGCTGCTGCCACTGTTCGCCACACGGGTGAAGCGCTGGCGCCGGCCCGGCCACGGTGGCGCGTTGTTCGCCGGTTTCGCGGCCGTGTGGGTGGCCACGATCATGATCAGCCCGCTGGCCCGCGACGGCCAGCGCCTGTACCAGCAGCTGCGCCCGGTCGACTTCGCCCGCATCGCCCCTGAGTACCAGGTGCCGACGCAGCCGCTGCAGCGCCCGCGCAACATCGTCTGGATCTACGGCGAAAGCCTGGAACGCACCTATCTGGACGAGGCCGTGTTTCCCGGCCTGATGCCCAACCTCAACCGCCTGGCGTCCGAGTCGCTGGACGTGCGTGGGCTGGCCTCGGCCGAAGGCAGCGGCTGGACCATCGCCGGCCTGGTGTCGTCGATGTGCGGCGTGCCGCTGACCACCTCGCAGGGCGATGAAAACAGCATGGACCGCATGGGCAGCTTCCTGCCCAAGGCGGTCTGCCTGGGCGACTACCTGAAGCAGCAGGGCTACACCAACCACTATCTGGGGGGTGCCAACGGCCAGTTCGCCGGCAAGGGCCAGTTCCTGGCCAGCCACGGCTTTGATGAAGTGCATGACCTCGCTTGGTTCAAGCAGCAAAAGAAGATCGGCCGCATCCACTACTCGGCCTGGGGCGTGCACGACGACGTGCTGCTGGATACCGCCTACCAGCGCTTCGAACAGCTCTCGCGCGCCGGTTCACCGTTCATGCTGACCACGTTGACCATGGACACCCACCACCCGGCGGGCCACCTGCCGGTATCGTGCAAGGGCGAGCGCTACCAGAGCCAGTACGGCAACATCAACATGCTCAACGCGCTCAAGTGCAGCGACCGGCTGATCTCGCAGCTGGTGCAGCGCATCCAGGCCAGCCCGTACGGCAAGGACACGCTGATCGTGATCGCCTCCGACCACCTGGCGATGCCCAACGATCTGACCCACATCCTGACCCGGCAGAAGCGCGAGAACCTGCTGCTGTTCCTGGGCGATGGCATTGCCCCGCAGCAGCTCAGCGCCGACGCCGGCACCACCCTGGATTCGGGTGCCACCCTGCTCAGCCTGCTGGACCCGAACCTGAAGACGATGGGCTTTGGCCGCTCGTTGATCGACAGCCAACGCGCACCCAGCGCCAGCGTGGCGGCCCGGCGCGATGGTGGCCGCGACTACCCGCAGTACCTGGCCTTCGCCCGCTCACTGTGGCTGGGCGAACCGACCCGCGAACTGAAGATCGATGGCGATGACCAGGTAGTAGTCGGCCTGCAGCACGTGCAGCCGCCGGTGCTGCTGGAGTACGACAAGGACTGGGGGCTGAAGTCGGTCTACCTGGAGAACACCTCGCGCCAGTTCGATGACGCGGATCCGGACAACACGCTGGCCTATGTTGATCGCTGCACCGCATTCGAGGACGGCTCGGCCGACGGCGACTGGTGTGCGCTGCTCGTCAACCGCGACAACGGCATCAAGCTGTACCGCGACAATGACCTGCGCGGCGGCATCGCGGTCGATGCACCGCTGGACGCATTCCAGGGCCCGCGCCCGAGCGTGCGCCAGGCGCACATGATCACCCAGAAGGGCCGCCGCACCCGTGCCGGCCAGTACATGCTGCAGCTGGTGGCGAGCACGCGCCCGGATCGCGGTTTCTGGATCGAGGCGGTGTCCTCGCAGCGCAAGGTGGTGCTGGCCCAGCAGTGGGTGCAGCCCGATGCCGACGGCAAGATCAACGTGTCGTTCGGGCTGGACCACGAAGTGGATGATCTGGAGATCCGCGCGTGGTTGAACCATGCCGAGAAGCTGGCGGTGGATACGTTCGCACTGGTGCCCTCGCGCAGCCGACCACGGGGATAGGGTTCTTTGCAGGGCTGCGCCCTGCACCCGTGGTAGTGCCGGCCGCTGGCCGGCAACCTCAGAAGCAACGGCAACAGCGTGCAATCCGTGGTTTGGCGGGGCGGTGTCGACCTTGGTCGACACACTCTGTCAGATATCGAAAATCAAGATGGGGTCAGATCCGTTTTCCTCCGGAAAACGGATCTGACCCCAAGAGCATTTCCGACAAATCGCGGGAAACTGTCGAAGCCGGGGTGGGTCCGGTCGCAGGAGTGTCCGCGGCATGGATGCCGCGGCCAAGCCCCCATGGGTGAGGGCGCTTTGCTTGCGAAGCACTGCTTCGCAAGCGCCCGAACGCACAGCCGCCAGGGGCTGGGCCGGCCTGGGGGTTTACGGCGTCTACCGCAACCGGACCCACCCCGCCATCCCGCAGGAAATCAGCTGTTGCTGTTGCTGTTGCTGTTGCTGTTGCTGTTGAAGTTGCCGGCCAGCGGCCGGCACTACCGCGGGTGCAGGGCGCAGCCCTGCAAAACAACCCCTACTCCTGCGGGTCGCGGATGATGTGGATGTCGGTCGGGGTCGACAGCGGAATGTTCCGCTCGGCCAGGATCTGCAGCAGGCTGAAGTACAGATCGCTGCGGGTTGCATACACCTGCCGCGGGCTGGCCACGTACGCGAAACTGTTGATGGTGATCTGGCCACCGGCAATGCTGTCGATGTAGACCGTCGGCGCCGGCTGCTTCAGCACGTTGGTGTGCGCGGTGTATGCGTCCAGCAGCGCCTGCCGCAGGTTGCCGACATCGGTGCTGGGCGGCACCGCGAACTGGATCTGGATGCGGCCCTGGTTGTTGCCCATCGTCATGTTGCGCACGGTCTTGGTGACCAGCTCGGAGTTGGGCACGATCAGCGTCGACTTGTCGCCCACCTGGATCTCGGTCGATCGCAGGCTGATGCGGCGGATGTCGCCCTCCTGGTCACCCAGCTTCACCCAGTCGCCGATCTTCACCGGGCGCTCGGCCAGCAGGATCAGGCCGGAGACGAAATTCTGGGTGATCACCTGCAGGCCGAAGCCAATACCCACCGACAGCGCGCTGACCAGCAATGCCAGCTTGCTCAGCTGCAGGCCCATCGCGCTCAACGCCCAGATCACCGCGATGATGATGCCCACGTAACGGGCAACGGTGCTCACCGAATTGCGTGCGCCCAGGTCCAGCTCGGTCTTGGGCAGGTAGGTGTCGGTCAGCCAGCGCTGCACCAGCTGGGTGATCGCCAGGCCGGCCAGCAGCGCCAGTACCGCCAACACGATCCCCGCCGGTGCCAGCTTGGTGCCACCGATATCGAATCCGGTCGTGAACAGTGAAGTGAAGCGCTCCACCACCGCGCCGATGTTGCCGAACGGTGCCACCAGCGCCAGCAGCGCGATCAGTACGACGATGGTACGCAGCGCTGCCGACAGCAGCACGCCCGCCTGTTCCAGCCGCGATACGCTCAGGCCGGTGCTGAGCAGGATGGTCTGGCCGACCTTGCTGTCGGCGTTGAGCATCCACGTGCTCAGGTCATCGACGAACTTGAACAGCAACGTCGCGGCCAACACCACGATGCTGCCGCCGATCAATTGCTGGTTCACGAACTTGGCGAAATTCAGGTAGCCCAGCAATGTGGCAATGATGGCGGCCACCACCGCGATGTTACCCGCTACCCGGGCCAGTACCAGCCAGCTGCTGCGGCGCACCGGCGTGGCTGCACCCACGCCATCGGCCTGCGCTTCCAGCTTGGCCTCGGCCTCGGCGGTCTGCCGGCGATGCAGGCGCGCCAGGGTCACCAGCATGGCCATGATCAGGCCGAGGTAAGTCAGCGCAATCAGTCCGTCCAGCGCCACCGTGGTGACGTCGCTGGTGCGCGTGGCCTGGTCCAGGGCCACCAGCACCGTGCTCAGCCAGGCCAGCGCCGCCGCGCCCCAGGCGTATTTGCGCAGCTTCAGCGCGGCGGTGTCGTCCAGGTTCAACAGCCGCCATGACGGGCGCTTGGGCACCAGCAGGCAGGCGCTGAGTGCGGCGATGAAGGCCGCGCGGAACGTTGCGGTCTCCAGGCCGTCGGCCACCACCTGCAGGCGCGGCGCGATTCCATCGATGGCATCCAGCGCCGCCATCAGCACCACCACGGCATAGCCGGGCAGCAGCGTACCGACCAGCAGCAGCCACATGGCCAGGCCGGACCGGCGCAGTCGACCATCAGGCGCACGTTCGGACGCAGCAAAACGGCGTCCCAGCCTGCGCAGCCACAGCCGCAGTGGGAACATCATCACCAGCGCGGCCAGCAGGCCCAGCAACGGCGTGCCCCAGCCATGGGCGCGGATACCGGCGACCAGCGCATCGCGGCCCTGCCCGGCCAATGGCACAACCCGCGCGATATCGATCGGCAGACGCTCGGCCACCTTGCTCCACAGCGCGGGCGACAACGGCGAGGCCACCTTCTGGCCCAGTTCTTCCGTGCGTTGCGCGGCTCGCTGCTGCTCGATGTCCGCCGCCAGCTGCTGCGCACGCACGGCACTGGCCTTGGCCTGCACCACCGAAGCGGCCAGGCCGTCACGCTGTTTGGTGAGGGTGCGCCGTTGCGCCGCCAGCTCCGGCGGCTCAGCGGCCCCTTCTGCCGGCGTTCCCAGCTGCGCCAGCTGTTCGTTGAGTCGGTCCAGCTGCGGCTGCAGCGCCTTTTCCAGCGCCTCGGCATCGCGCCGTGCCTGCGAGGCATTCTCGGACAGCATCGCCAGCGTCTCGGTGGCTTCTGCATCGCCACGCTTGCGCTCCACATCCTTCAGGCTGGAATCGATATCCGCCAGCTGCTGCTTCGGCGTGGGGTCCTCATCCTGCGCCAGCACCGGCGCGGACAGCAGGAAGGCGGTGCACAGCAGCAAGACCCACCAGGGCCCCCGTGCACGGATCGATCGCAGGAAAGAAGACACGCAGCCACACCGGTTCGCGCGGACCACCGCGCCTGCGCGCGACTATACGGCAGAGCCGGTCAAGGCCGGATGGGCGGCCCCGCCAGCGTCGCGCATCAGTACTTCAGCCGAAGCTCTTCCACCGTCGGCTGCTGCAGCGCATACCAGTCCTGGAACTCTTCCTCGGTGATCTCATCGGGCGCGTACACCGCCACCGGGTGCCAGTCGTGGTCGGTCGGCAGCGGCTGGCGCGGGCCGGCGCGCAGGCTGTAACTCACACCTTCGTAGTCGACCAGTTCGTCGACCTGCGGCCACTGTTCGCGCGCGAACGCAGATTCACTCTTCAACAGGATCACCTGGTACATCGGCACCTCCACCTCGGTTGGATCAGGAAAACACGGCGCTGGCGGCAGGATACCCCCAGGCCGGTGACAACGGGCGCTCCGCCGGGGCGACGGAACGTTCTGGACACGGCCATCGCCCCGGCTTCACCCGCCCATGGCAAGGCCATCGGCATCGTGGAGGCCCACCCCTGCCACGACCGCCGATGACCGAGCACCCGCCGCTGAAAACCGTCGCCGACCTCAAGCTGCCGCGCTACCTGGGCACCTGGTACGAGATCGCACGCCTGCCGATGCGCCACGAGCCGGAAGGCTGCACCGACGTATCGGCGCACTACACCCTGCTCGACAACGGCAACGTCGGCGTCACCAACCGCTGCCGCATGGACGGCGAGATCGAAGAGGCCACCGGCGAGGCCTGCGCTGTCGACAACGACAGCGCGCGGCTGGAGGTCAGCTTCCTGCCCAAGGGCCTGCGCTGGCTGCCGTTCGCCAAGGGCGACTACTGGGTGATCCAGATCGCCCCGGACTACAGCGTGTCGCTGGTCGGCAGCCCGGATCGCAAGTACCTGTGGCTGCTGGCGCGCGAGCCGCGCCTGGACGCGACCGTGCAGGACCATTATCTGGCGGCGGCCCGCCTGCAGGGCTTCGATCTGTCCGAACTGATCCAGACGCCACATACCGGCAAACCCACAGCCTGAGCCCCACGCACGCATGGACCTGAAAAGCGGTTACCCGTGGTGGGCCGTACGCAACGGACTGATCCAGGCGTTCCCCCCGCTGGAGAAGGATCTGCGCTGCGATGTGCTGGTGGTCGGTGGCGGCATCACCGGCGCGCTGATTGCCGACGAGCTGTCCCACCATGGCCATGACGTGGCCGTGATCGAGCAGCGTGACATCGGCTGGGGCAGCACGGCGGCCAGCACCGCGCTGCTGCAGTACGAGATCGATACCCATCTGCTCGAACTGGCCGAACGCTACGGGCAAGACGCCGCAGCACGGGCGTACCGGGCCTGCGCGGAGGCAATCCCGGCACTGGGCGAAGTGGCACGCGGGTTGAAGGACGTGGATTTCCAGCGCATGGACAGCCTGTACCTAGCCAGCCGCCATCGCGACGTGCCGCGCCTGATGGCCGAAGGTGAGGCGCGGCGCAGCATCGGCCTGGATGCCCGCTGGCTGGACCGCGAAGCGCTTCGCGAGCGTTTCGACGTGGATGCCGGCGGCGCCCTGCTGACCCGCCAGGCGGCGCGGGTCGATCCCTACTGTCTCACCTACGGCCTGCTCAAACGAGTGCGCCGCCGCGGCGGCCATGTGCACGACCGCACCGTGCTGCACACGCTCAAGCCTGGCGCGCAGGGCGTAACCGCGATGACCGAGGCCGGCGCCACGGTCCGTGCCCGCCACGTGGTCCTGGCCATGGGCTATGCCAACCAGACGTGGCTGGAACAGCGGGTTGCGCGCAACCGCAGCAGCTATGCCTTCATCACCGATCCCATCGAAGCGGACGTGCTCGGCAGGCTGCGCAACACGATGGTGTGGGAAAGCGCCCGCCCGTACCTGTACCTGCGCGCCACCGGCGACCGCCGCCTGCTGGTGGGTGGGCTGGACGACGCCATCGATATCCCCGCCCGGCGCGACCGGCGCGTTGATGGCAAGGCCGGCAAGCTGATGAAGCAGCTGCGGCACTGGTTCCCGCGACTGGATCCGATACCCGCCTTTTCCTGGGCCGGCACCTTCGCCGAAACCGCCGACGGCCTGCCCTTCTTCGGCCCGCACGCGCAGTGGGGACCGCGGGTCCATTTCGCCATGGCCTACGGCGGCAACGGCATCACTTATTCGATGATCGGCGCCCAGCTGCTGCGGGCCCGGATCGAGCGGCGCAGGCATGCGCTGGAATCGCTGTTCGGGTTCGAACGGTTGTAGCGTGCAGCCAGGCATGACCTGGCTCTACCGCAAGCGGGCGCCGACAGGCATCATTCAAGCAACCCCTGCTAGCGTCGGCCTGTACCGCCGCGTGTTGCGTGGCCACCTGTCCGCTGGAGCGCCGTCATGATCCGCCCCCTGACCCTGTTGCTGTGCCTGGCCCTGCCGGGAACCGTGCTGGCCCAGTCCGCCGCTGGCGCCACTGCGCCGCAGGCTGCCGGCCTGGACTTGACGCTGCCGCAGGCGCCGATGCGCTACCTCAACGACCCGGCCCTGCAGCAGGACCCGCCCGGCACCTATTACGGTGACAAGAGCGGCCCGCGCGTGCACGACGATGCGAAGATCGCCGACGTGACCGACGACAAGGTCAAGGTGTCCGGCAGCTTCACCACCGGCATCGGCTATTCGAAGAACGGCGGCAACAGCCACTACAACGCGGCCACGCTGAACCTGAGCAAGAACTACACCACCGATGAAGGCAAGACCCACGGGGTCAACCTCAACATCCACGTGAGTGAGGGCAAGGGCCCGGGCTTCTTCGGCCCGTATGGCGGCTACTACGGCCGCGGGCCGGGCTGGGATTACCCGCCGCCGTACGGCTGGTAAGCCAGCCCCTGTAGAGCCGAGCCCATGCTCGGCTACGGTTGGCCGCAAAGCCGAGCATGGGCTCGGCTCTACAGAGGCCAACGTCAATCCAGCCAGCCATCGCGCTCGCTGTGCAGGATGCGGCCATCATGACCGCTCAGGCGCACCTCTACCTTCTGGTTGCGGGCATTGCGGGCTTCCAGCGACCAGGTCGCACCATCGCGTTCCAGCGAATGGATCTCGCGCAGGCCATGCGACTGCGCCCGTGCCAGCACCTGCTCGGTAGTCAGCAGCGCGCGGCCGCTGTGCTCATCGAAGATCTCGCCGGTCTTCGGGTCAACGTAGACCTCGCTGAAGCGGCCATCGGCGCGGCTCACGTCAGCCTCCCACAGGCCATCATCGCGTTCGATCTCGTGGATCTGGGTGTAGCCGGCCTTGCGCAGGGTCTGTTCAACCTGGGCCATGCCCAGCGGCGCGGCCTGTACGGCCGGCGCGACGGCGAGCAGGGCAACAGTGGCGAGGGTGAGCGACTTCAACATGGGGGTTCTCCTGTTCGTGGCCGGACCATCCCGGCAACGCCACGATGCATGGCCCGGTTAACAGCGCCGTAGCCGTGGCTGTTAGCCGGCTGTTAGTCATCCCCGCCACACTCGCGCCTGTACCCCTCTCTCTTTCGTTACCCGCATGCTCGCCACCCTGCCCCTGCTGCTGGCCCTGGCCAACGCCCCGACCGCCGCCGCGCCCCTGCAGGACCCGGCGCAGCAGGTCGCGCGTCGCGCCGTGCAGCAGGGCCGCTACGTGCCGCTGGAGAGCGTGGTGCGCGATGCGCTCAAGCGCTACCCCGGCCAGCTGCTGGAAGTGGAGCTGGACGACGGCGTCTACGAAGTGGAGATCCTGCGCGGCGACGGCGTGGTGGTGGAGCTGGACTATGATGCGCGCAGCGGAAAGCTGCTGAAGACGGAGCTCGACGACTGATGCGCATCCTGTTGGCCGAAGACGATGCCGCACTGGCACAGCGCCTGGTGCCCCTGCTGGAACAGGCCGGCTATGTGGTGGCGGTGGTCGCTGACGGCCGCGAGGCCGAAGAAATCGGGCAGATCGAAGACCTCCAGGCCGCCATCGTCGACCTCGGCCTGCCCGGGCTGGACGGGCTGAGCGTGATCGAGCGCTGGCGCGGCAACGGCCGCAGCTTTCCGGTGCTGGTGCTGACCGCGCGCGGGCGCTGGCACGACAAGCTGGCCGGCTTCGATGCCGGTGCCGACGATTACCTCACCAAACCCTTCCAGGCCGATGAGCTGGTGCTGCGCCTGCGCGCCCTGATCCGCCGCAGCCATGGCCACGCCAGCCCGCGCCTGCACTGCGGCCCGCTGCAGCTGGACGTCAATGCCGGCCGCTTCGAGCTGGATGGACAGGCGCTGCCACTGAGTCCGCAGGAATTCCGCCTGCTCAGCTACTTCATCCACCACAGCGGACAGGTGATCAGCCGCGACCGGCTGGGCGAACAGGTGTTCGACGGCGGCCACGACCCGGACTCCAACGCACTGGACGTGCTGCTCGGACGCGTGCGCCGCAAGCTCGGCATCGACCTGATCCAGACCGTGCGCGGCCAGGGCTGGCGGCTGGCCGAGCCATGAACCGGCAACCGTCGCTGCGGCGGCGCCTGCTGCTGGCCGGCGGCGTCGGGCTGCTGCTGGTCTCGCTGCTGGCCAGCGCTCTGCTGGGCGAGCTGTTCAAGCGTAGCGCGCGCGACCGCCTCGACCACGAACTGCAGCAGGACATGCTGACCCTGCTGTCACAGGCCGAAGTGGACCCGGACGGGCAGTTGCGCCTGCGCCAGGAACCCAATGATGCGCGCTTCCAGCGCGTGTTTTCCGGTGCCTATTGGCAGATCGCCGGTGCCGATGGCCGCGTGCTGCTGCAGTCGCGCTCGCTGTGGGATGAAACCCTGCCGGCGAAGGCCGCCGGGCCGGCCACGCGCAATCTGCCCGGGCCGCTGCAACAATTCCTGCGTGCACGCGTGCAGCAGGTGCGCCTGCCACGCGCCAGCGAACCGTTCGTGGCCGTGGTCGCCACCGACCGCAGCGCGCTGGATGCCGATGTTGCCGCGTTCCGCAAGCGCACCGCCATCGCACTGGGCGTGCTGGTCGCGGCGTGGCTGGCGGTGCTGGCCAGCCAGGTGCACTTCGGCCTGCGCCCGCTGCATCGCCTCGGTGCGCAGCTGGAACGGGTACGTCGCGGCGATGCGCAGCGCATCGACACACAGGGACTGGGCGCGGAGGTCGCACCGCTGGGTGAAGAACTCAACGCGCTGCTGGACCACCAGCAACGCATGGTCGCGCGTGCGCGCACCAGTGCACAGGATCTGGCGCACGCGCTGAAGACTCCACTGAGCGTATTGGCCACCGAAGCTGACAGCGACGGCACGCATTGGCGTGCCACCGTGCGCGAGCAGAGTGCGCGCATGCAGGCCAGTGTCGACCGTTACCTGGCTGCAGGACTGGCTGCCGACCATCGCCAGCGCACCGACGTGGCGGCCGTCGCACAGGCGATGTGCCGGCTGATGGCACGCGTGCATGGCGAACGTGGCATCACGTTCACGGCGGCAGGCATCGATCCGGCGCTGCAGTTCGCCGGCGCCAGTGCGGATCTGGAGGAGATGCTGGGCAACCTGCTGGACAACGCCTGGCGCTGGGCGCAACAGCAGGTCACTGTCGAAGCGGAAACCAGCGAAGGGCAGCTACGCATCGAAGTGCGCGACGATGGCCCCGGCCTGGCCGCAGACGCGCTGGAACGGGTCACCCAGCGTGGTGTACGGCTGGACGAGCGCGAAGGCAGCAGCGGATTGGGCCTGGCGATCGTGGGCGATATCGCCGCCAGCTATGGCGGACGATTGCAGCTGGAGAATGCGCAGCCGGGCCTGCGTGCGACGTTGTGGTTGCCGGTGGCGTGACGCGGCCAACCCAACGGTGGGTAGTGCCGGCCGCTGGCCGGCAGCCACGTGATCACCGGGAACACCCAGCGGAAGCCGGCCAGTGGCCGGCTCTACCGAGCGCCAATCCGACCGGTCGCCGTGCACCCGGTAGGTGTCGACCTTGGTCGACACGCACCAAGCATCAACGGTGATGCATCCACCAGCAATCAATCGCGTCCAGCACGATGTGGATGATCAGACCGATACCGAACAACCGCGTTTTCTTCGGCACGCACAGCCCGGCATAGACTGCGATGGCCGGTGCGGTGTGCAGCGGGTGGAACCCGATGCTGCAGCGGTTCGGTGCATAGATCGGGTCGGCCAGCAGATGGTCCAGGTCGATGATCCAGCCCAGCAGCATCAGCAGCCACGCCGAGGCAAAGCGCTTGCGCCAGAACAGCCATGCCAGCAACGCTGGCACGGCGGCATGCAGGAACAGGTGGAAGATCGCGCGCGCGCTCATCGGCAACGGTGGCGCCGGGCAAACCCGGCGCCGTCCATCACACCAGCGGTTCGTCGGACAGGTAGGTGTAACCGGTCAGGCCGGCTTCCAGCGCGTCCGACAGTTCCTGCGCGCGTTCCGGCGACAGCTGCGCTGCAGCCACGCGCTGCGCATAGGTCGCACGCAGTTCGTCCAGGCGGTAACCCACGTAATCCAGCATCACGTCGGTGGTGTCGCCGCGGCGCTGCTGGGTGATGGCGTAGCCATCGGCATCGGCCAGCACTTCCACCGCGTCGGTATCGCCGAACAGGTTGTGGATGTCGCCCAGGATTTCCTGGTAGGCGCCGACCATGAAGAAGCCGATACGATAGCTCTCGCCCGGCCTCATCTTGTGCAGCGGCAGCGAGCTGTCCAGGCTCTCGTTCTCGACATAGGTTTCCACCATGCCATCCGAGTCGCAGGTCATGTCGGCGATGATGCCGCGGCGGTCCGGGGTTTCATCCAGGCGCTCGATCGGCACGATCGGGAACACCTGGTCGATCGCCCACACGTCCGGGATCGATTCGAACACGCTGAAGTTGACGAAGTACTTGTCGACCAGGCGCTCGTTCAGTTCGTCCAGCACCGGGCGATGGCTCTTCTCGTCGTAGCTCAGGCGCGCACGCACGCCATGGGCGATGGCGTAGAACAGGTCGTCGATGCGTGCACGCTGCGGCAGGTCGATCTGGCCCAGCGCGTAGCTGGCCAGGCCTTCGGCATGGAAATGCTGCGCTTCCTGGAACAGTTCCACCGCCGGGCGCACGTCCAGTTCGTCGTGGATCTCGCGCAGGTGGCGGATCGCTGCCGGCTCGTCGTCGTGCTGGTCCGGCACGCGGCCTTCCTGTGCCTCTTCCACTTCCGACACGTTGGCGATCAGCACCGCGTGGTGCGCGGTCATTGCGCGGCCGCACTCGGTGACGATGCGCGGCGGGGTCAGGCCGAACTCTTCGCAGGCATTGGCCAGCGGCTGCACGATGTTGCTGGCGTAGGAATGCAGGCCGTAGTTGATCGAGCAGAAGCTGCGCGAACGGGTACCTTCGTAATCCACGCCCAGGCCACCACCCACGTCGACGTGGGTGATCTTCGCGCCCAGGCGCGACAGCTCCACGAAGTAGCGGGTGGCTTCGCGCATGCCGTTGGCGATGTCGCGCACGTTGGAGATCTGCGAGCCCATGTGGAAGTGCAGCAGGTTCAGGCAGTCGGCGTACTCGGTGTCACGCAGCGACTTCCACAGGTCCAGCAGCTGGCGCGGCGACAGGCCGAACTTGGCCTTGTCGCCACCGCTGTTCTGCCACTTGCCGGCGCCCAGCGAGGCCAGGCGCATGCGCACGCCCAGGCCCGGCTTCACGTCCAGCGCCTTGGACTCTTCCAGCACCAGCTTCAGCTCGGACGGCTTCTCGATGACGATGAAGGTCTGCAGGCCCAGCTTGCGGCCGATCAGGGCCAGGCGGATGTACTCGCGGTCCTTGTACCCGTTGCAGACAATCAGGCCACCCGGGCGAGACAGCGCCAGCACGGCCATCAGCTCGGGCTTGCTGCCCGCTTCCAGGCCGAAGCCTTCGCCGTGGTGGCTGGCCAGGGTGCCGGCCACGCCGCGGGTCTGGTTGACCTTGATCGGGTACACGGCGGTGTAACCGCCGCTGTACTCCCAGTCCTGCTGGGCCTGGGCGAAGGCCGCCTGCAGCTTGCCCAGGCGCTGGCCGAGGATGTCCGGGAAGCGCACCAGCAGCGGCAGCTTGGCACCGGCCGCGCGCGCAGCGTCCACCACCTTGGGCAGCGATACCACCGGGCCGTCCGCCCCGGTCGGTCTCACCACCATGTGCCCGGCCTGATCCACGTCGAAGTAACCGTCCGCCCAATGCGGGATCGAGTAGGTCTTGCGGGCTTGGTCGAGGGACCAATCGGTCATTTCAGTCGGCCTTGTTGGCAATAAAAGGGGGGGCATGATAACGCCTATATGCCCACAGGTTCGTTATCATGCGCGCCCGCGCCCGTGACAGGTTCCAACCTGAACGGGCCGATCCGTCCGGATGTGGCATCTGTGCCACGCGGCCCCGCCCGCCAGCCCGGCTCCACCCCTCCGAACAGGACTGTTTTCCAATGACTGACAGCAACAACTGGTACATCGAACACTTCGAGCGCACCGGCTCGGCCATCGGCTACCGCATCACCGGCAAGCTGGACGAGGTGCAGTCGCCGTTCCAGAAGATCGAGATCTTCCAGACCACCGACTGGGGCAACCTGATGACCATCGACGGGGCCATCATGCTGACCAGCAAGGACAACTTCTTCTACCACGAGATGATCAGCCACCCGGTGCTGTTCACCCATGCCGCACCCAAGCGCGTGGTGATCATCGGTGGCGGCGACTGCGGCACCCTGCGCGAAGTGCTCAAGCACAGCGGCGTGGAGAGCGTGACCCAGTGCGACATCGACGAGCAGGTCACCGTGATGGCGCGCAAGCACTTCCCGGAACTGTGCGACTCCAACGATGACGCCCGCGCCGAGCTGCTGTTCGACGACGGCGTGGCCTACATGGCCAACTGCCCGGCCGGCAGCGTGGACGTGGTGATCGTCGATTCGACCGACCCGGTCGGCCCCGGCGAAGGCCTGTTCAACAAGGCCTTCTACGAGAGCTGCTTCAAGGCCCTGAAGGACGACGGCATCCTGGTGCAGCAGTCCGAATCGCCGCTGATGCAGCTGGACTTGATCAACGAAATGCGCACCGAGATGGGCAAGGCCGGCTTCGGTTCGTTCAAGACCCTGCCGTTCCCGCAGCCGTGCTACCCCACCGGCTGGTGGAGCGTGACCATGGCGCGCAAGGGCGACAGCAGCTTCGACTTCCGCCAGGCCGACTCGGCCGCCAAGACCTTCAACACCCTGTACTACACCGCCGCGCTGCACACCGGCGTGCTGGTGACCCCGCCGTTCGTACAGGCGGCATTGAAGGGTTGATCCAAACAAAAACCCGCGCTGGCGACAGCGCGGGTTTTCTGCCTTCTGTAGAGCCGAGCCCACGCTCGGCTGCTCTTCGGACAGGTTGCGGTAAACCCAGCCGAGCATGGGCTCGGCTCTACAGTCAAAGCGCCCAGATGCCCGCAATCACCGCCACCACCAGGCCCCACTTGATCAGCTGGTAGGCCACCACGCTGCGCTCGCGCAGTGCCTTGGCCTTCAGGCGCACCTTGTACACACTGCCGAACGCCTTGTTGACGCCACCGGTCGGGTCACCCGGCAGGTTCGGCGATGCACCACCGGCCAGCAGCGTGGCCGCCACCGCGCGGTTGAACAGGCCCGGCAGGCCGAAGCGCAGCGGGCGGGCGATGTCGCAGAACAGGATCACCCGGTCCTGCTGCGTCTCGTTGTGCGCATGGTGGATGTAGGTCTCGTCGAACATCATCCACTCGCCGTCGCGCCAGCTCTTCTTGATGCCGTCCACTTCGATGTAGCAGGCATCGTCGTTGGGCGTGCTCAGGCCCAAGTGCAGGCGCAGCGAGCCAGCGAACGGGTCGCGGTGCGGGCGCAGCTCACTTCCCGGTGGCAGCTGCGCGAACATCGCCGCACGCACGTCCGGGATCGACTCGATCAGCGCCGTGGTCTTCGGGCACAGCGTCTTCGCCGACGGGTGCGACGGGCCGTACCACTTCAGGTAGAAGCGCTTCCAGCCACGACGGAAGAACGAATTGAAGCCGGCATCGTTGAACGTGCTGGAGGCAGCGATCTTCTGCGCGTCGCGCAGCGCCAGCGCCTCGTCGCGGATCATCTGCCAGTTCTGGCGCAGCGGCTCCAGCTGCGGGAACTCTTTGCCCGGGTCCAGGAACGGCGTGGTCGGCACCTTCGAGAACATGTACATGACCACGTTGATCGGGGCCATGAAACTGGAGTGGTCCAGCAGCTGGCGCGACCAGCGCGCGCGGACCTTGCCACGGAAGTGGATGTACAGCACGCAGGCCACGAACAGCGCTGCAATGACGATTTTGATGATCAAAGCACTTTCCTCCAGCCGCGGCCGGAACGGGAAACGGGGCGATGCACGGCCAGGCGGCCAGCACCGGTTCGGAACGCGGCAGGGGACGGGGACGTGCCGGAGGGGGGCGGCCGCCGATGTCGCGGGTTAACAGCTTATGGTCGGCAGGGCGTGCGCCGGGGTCAAGCTGGACGTGCGTGGCGTTCAGCGCGCCGCCGATGAATGGGCTGGAAGCGCGCCCAACTCATTGATTCAGCGGGGCAAACCTTATAAGTGAGACGGAATTGTCCGATTCTGCGTGACGAACTGTTCCAGCCACGACCCCGACATTTCTCCGACAAATCGTGGAATAGCGAACTGGCGAGTACTAAAATTAACGAAAACTTAGTAACTCCCTGTAACACCGGTTCGCTTGACGCTTTGCGCCACCCACCGGGTCGTCCGAGACCCCGACATGCATCTTCCTGCTCTTCCCCCCTCCTCCTGCGGCAATGATGCCGCCTCCCCGCTGCTGCTCAAGCGCGGCGAACGTTTCCTGGCCCCCGACGTCTACCGCACCTGCCTGGACGGGCGCGAGGCGGTCATCAAGGACTACTCCCGCTACCGCGGCACTCCCGTTTCGCTGATCGCGCGACTGATGGTGCGCCGCGAGGCCCGCATGCTGCAGCGCCTCGGCGGCTGGAAGCATGCCCCCGCGCTGCTCGGCACCCTCGGTGGCCTGGCACTGGGTATGGAGTTCATCCCGGGCCAGACCCTGAGCACCGCGCAGGCCGTGGGCAATGAAGTGTTCGAGCAGCTGCAACACGCGCTCAGCCGTCTGCACGCCGCCGGCATCACCCACAACGACCTGCATGGCACCAACGTGGTGGTCAGTGGCGGCGTGCCGGTGCTACTGGATTTCACCTCCGCCTGGCGCGTACCCCGCTGGCTGCGCCGCGGCCCGCTGAGCCGGCAGATGCGCCGCAGCGACATGAAGAACCTGCTGAAGATCCGCCAGCGCGTGACCGGCCAGGCGCCGAGCGCCGCGCAGGCCGCATTGGTGGCCGACCCGGGCTGGGTCGCCGCCGTGCGCCAGGGCTGGAAGCGGTTCTACAAGTGGGCCAAGCGGCGGTAGGGGTCGAGCTCGCTCGACCGCTTTACCGCTCTTTGTAGAGCCGAGCCCGCGCTCGGCTGCTGTTCCTGCATCGCGCGAAATGCAGCCGAGCATGGGCTCGGCTCTACAACATCCCGCCGAGCGGGTTACAACGCGTCCGCGTCCAACTCGCCGGTACGGATACGCACCACGCTGCCCAGGTCGTACACGAACACCTTGCCGTCCCCAATCTTGCCGGTGCCGGCGGCCTTCACGATGGCCTCAACCACCGCCTCCACCTGGTCATCGGTTACCGCCACTTCCAGCTTCACCTTCGGCAGGAAATCGACCACATACTCCGCGCCACGGTACAGCTCGGTGTGGCCCTTCTGGCGACCAAAGCCCTTCACTTCCGTCACCGTGATCCCGGTGACCCCACGCTCGGCCAGCGCTTCGCGCACGTCGTCGAGCTTGAACGGCTTGATCACCGCCATGACCATCTTCATCGTCTATCTCCTGTCTTCCGGCGTGGAGGATAGCGCCTGAACGCGGCCCGTGCGAAGCCGCTGCGGCCTGTCCGGGCAGTGGGTGCCGGCAGTATCCTTGTGCCCGAATGGCCTGCCCGCGCCGGATGCACGGGCCCACCCCACGGAGCACCCCATGATCGACCTGAATCAAATCGATGACCTCGCCCGTCGCCTCAGCGACCTGGTGCCGCCGGGCCTGCGCGAATCGCGCGAGGAACTGCAGGCCACCTTCAAGAGCGCGTTGCAGGCCGGCCTGGCCAAGCTGGACCTGGTCACCCGCGAGGAGTTCGAAGTGCAGCGCGCCGTGCTGCTGAAGACCCGCCAGAAGCTGGACGCGCTGGAAACCGCCGTGCGCGAGCTGGAAGGGCGCGGCGCCGCAGAATGAAAAAAGGAGGCGCACTGCGCCTCCCGTTTACAGATTATTTCCCGGATGGGGCCTTGCAGCAAGGCCCACCGGGCGCCCTAGACTCGCCGGCCTGTCGATCCGGCAGCACAGAGAGGGGCAGCAGCAATGGCACAGGACACCGACTGGACACCCGTTTCGCATGACACCTGCGACCAGGTGGCTGGGCCGTTCTATCACGGCACCCGCGCTGACCTGGCCGTGGGCGACTTGCTGAGCGCGGGCTTCCGCTCCAACTATCGCGACAGCGTGGTGATGAACCACATCTACTTCACCACCATTGCCAAGGGCGCCGGGCTGGCTGCGGAGATGGCCCGCGGTGAGGGGCGGCCGCGCGTGTATGTGGTGGAGCCGACCGGGCCGTTTGAAGACGATCCGAACGTGACCAACAAGAAGTTTCCCGGCAACCCGACGCGATCGTATCGGAGTGCGCAGCCGTTGCGGGTGGTTGGGGAGGTTACGGAGTGGGAAGCCTACGACGCGGAGTTCGTTCGGCAGTTGAAGGCGTTTGTTGCTTCGGGGAGTGGGGAGATCATCAACTGATGGCCTGCTGGCGCTGGGCGTTGCGCACTTCTTCATCGGCTTCATAGATGTCCAGCCCGAGCTCAATGCCGCGCTCACCCAAGGCGAGCAGCGTGCGAGGCGAAAGCGAGACACCATCATTGCTGCTGCCCATGAAAAGGCCACAGAACAGATCAGGCCGGAAGCGTGCCAGAGCCTGCCATACGGCGAGATCGCCGGTGAGTTGATCGAGGATCTCGAAGATCTGCGCTTCCAGATCTTCAGGCTCACGACGCGCCGCATCAAGTTGCCAGCTTCCGGTTCTGGCGATACGCACGGTGCCTGATTGGTTGCCTCTGAGTTCCTGGCCCTTGTGATGCGATGCGGTTGGAGTCGCTCCGAGCAAGGCACTGACTTCTTCGGGCAGGAGGTCGTCGCCGAAGAATCGGAGGGTTACCAGGGAATGATCGAATGCTGCCATGGGAATCCAGCTGTCCTTTTCGGAACGTATTCCAGTGCGTAGGCCTCGTTGATGCCAGATTCCGGCCGGAACCGGACGACAGCAGCTTCGGAATAGGCCGAACCGGGGGAATCGGCTTGGGCTCAAACGGAGGGCTGGCCGGTCCCTACTTGAACATGTCCAAAAAGCCCAGCCGTAAAAATCATCAAGCCCCATCCGGAAGGCGGACCTGCGCCGCGCATTCTGCCGCAACGGACGCAACCGATGTGCCCTTCAGGCGTGAAAGTGCCGCAAGCGTACGTCGTTCATACGCCTCCGCGACTCCCGGATCTGGCTCGATGAACGGCGATGTGCAGATGTCCTCGACCTTGAATCCCTGGGTGGTCAATGCCAAGACCCGCTCAGGCGCTTTGGGCAATGCACGGGCTACCGCGTAATTGATGGATAACGAGGCGCCCGCATCTGAAAACGGCTTTAGCGCAGCCGCAACCTCAAGCCATGCAGGATCGCCTGACTCGATGCCAGCGGTGACCTGCCCAAACTCCCGCTCGTGCTGCCACAGGTCCCAAAGCACCTTGCGCCCCCTTCGTTGGCAACGCGATTGAGCACGGCCTGTGCCGAAGGGCGATCCGCCGCGACTGCAGCTGGGCTGGCAATCGCAAGCACGAGTAGGAGCACTGTCATGTTTCTCATGGGACCTGACTCCCTGATGGATGGACCCTTGGATCCGGTCATACGACCTGCCCACAAAGCACCATGTGGCGTACTTTCCCCTGATACAGCGCGATCCTAGGGCGGCTGGGTTCGGCCATCAAGCCGGCGCATTGGCCAGATCCAGGCATAGGATCAGAAGCCCCGCGAAATCCACGTTCAAGACATTTGGGCCATGTCCGCTACGGGTCGCTGGCTGGTCAGTGATCCACAGGAAATACCCTGCGCGAGCCAATGTCCGCTCTCGGCCAGTGGTGGACATTCGCGAACGCCATGAGTTGAGCCGCGAAGTGCTTCAGATCGAAAGAACGCCCAGCATCGACCAGTAAGCCTCCTTCTCGTACGAGACACTCTTGCTGTGCCAGTGATTGCCGCCCCTTAGAGCTTCGTAGTGCCCGATCTCCGTGCTGGACAAAGGGCGCCAGCCAGATCCGCGGCGAAAGCCGCTTGCGACCTCGACGCCAAGGGGGAAACTGGAAAGAGCATTCTGCTGCGCTTGCGCCAGAGACTCGCCGTTGGCTCCGCCGGTGGATGTGGGGTTGGCAAGTTGCACTCCGTCATCCTCCCAGTTGCAGATCGGACATATGGCATGGGACCCGTAGACGTCTTCCAGGGTCAGGAAGCCACACGATGGACAAGGCAGATCGATCATTGAGAACCAAGAACCTCAGGTAGACGAATCACTGGACTGGCAGGTGTCGCGTAGGGCTGAAGGGGACGAACGTCCGCTTCGGATCGAGAGCGGCCTCTAGCATTCCGGGTCGCGTTGTCTGGCGCCGGCACGTTTGCATTCAGCCAAGAGCGGGCATCAATCGCAAGAGCCTTCTCTGGGCGCGGTTGCGCTACTTATAGCAGAAGGCGCGCACGACCTTCCCCCTCTTGCCACCCGTGGTGCCAGCATCAAGGAACAGATGGTTGAAGAGCACCCACGGCTTGAACAGCGAGCACACTGGCATGAATCCCGAGAAGATCACCTTGAGCTGGGGCCGGAGAATCGAGAAGTCCTTGTTCGGCCCTCTATGTTCCTGTCGCGCGCCCCCATCAATGCGCAGCCTGCGCCTTCAGCGCGCTTGAATCCCTGCGCAGCAGGTACAGCGCAACCAGGAACGGCCACAGCGAGTTGATCGACGAGAACAGGCGCTGTGTCAGCCCCCTGAATCCCTCCGGATCCGCCCCCACCACGTTCAACCAGAGATAGACAATCCCCGCGATGCTCACCACAGCGGTCACGGCGTACGCCCTTCGGTTGGCCGACCACGCGCTCAGTTCGATGTGCGACATCGCCGGTGCAATGATGTTGGCGATACCGATGGTGTAGAAGCCGTGCATCGGATGGCCCATGGGCCAGAGCCCGTTGGTCAGCATGGAGATGCCAAAGATCGCCCAGCAGATTGCGCCTACGGCAATCCGCCGGCCGGACTCCCGCCATATCCCGATGGCAAACGCCACGAAGCCCACGCCGGAGCCGAGGGCGGCGATCCTGCCGCAGATGCTTGCAAGCGTGGGCGCCTGCAGCAGCTCGCTGGCGTGCTGCGCAAGCGGGTTGTAGCCCGGCGCGAGCACGGCGGCAACGCTGGTCCAGAACAGGAACCACGGAAGCGGGAGCAGACCCGCAGACAGAAGAAGTCGATTGCGGCGTAACACGTGCAGTGATCCTTGTAGCGGCCTGCGCCAGTGGGTGGAGTCCGTTCAAACGCCGCAGAACCTTCCTGCTGCGGGCAGGACAGTTCCTGGTGACTACAGCGGTAGTCAGATTCTGCGTGACGGCCCACGGGGTCAATAGGCAGAAAGTCACTCACGCATGGAGGCGAGTTACGCGGCATCCATCAGCGACCGTCGGACCAATGCTGTCGCATTTGCCGCGCCCTACATCTCTGACGGAAGGTTCTGACGACTCCGTTCCAGAAGTGCCGCTACGCCTAGCACGCCAAGGCTCTCGCCGCTTCAGGTGCTATGCGACAATGCCAAAAGCGTCTCGGGTTTTGGCGGCATTGACCCCTACCCGTTGGCATTCCGAACAACTGCAGGTAATCGTTACCGCGCCACCGTGCATCGGTGGTCGGGACTCGAAAGCCCGTTTTGTTGGGAAGTAGTTTGCGCTTGCCAGCCGGCACCATCGCGCGTGGTGCCCGCTGGCAATCCGTCTGCCGGCTATGGCGGGCGGGGCGTGGGGGTCTTGTACCCGCCGGTTCCCAACATCCGGTTTTCGAGCCACGCTCTGCCCGCCACCTTTATCGGTGGCGGCGTCCGCCTGCATGCACGGAGCCCGCCATGTCTACACCGCACTCCCCGCCCCCGCCGCCCATCCAGCAAGTGCCCTCGGCCGCGCCAGCCTTGGATCCCAACAGCCTCATCGCCATCCTGCACGCCATCGGCGCGGGCCCTGCGGCCGATGGCCAGCCCTGGCCCGAGCAGCACCCTCTACGCAGCCGGCAGATGCAGTTGTCCGACGCCGACTGCGCCCTCACCGGCCAGCGCGTCGTGCAGGAGATCCTGCTGGCGGCCGAGCGCACGCGCCAGAACGGCGAGCCGGAGCAGTACGTCGGCGACCGGGTAATGGAGGGGCTGGTGATGGCCGATCTGGCGCTGACCGCCTTCATCCACGAGCGGATGCGACCCAAGGACTGAGCGCGCTTATGGCGCGGACCTTTCTGCCTGTGTGCGGGGTGACGAATGAAGATGCATGGCCTGGCCGCTGTAGCGGTGTGCATCGCGGTGATCGGCGCGATGTGGGTGGAGTGGCCCGAGCCCACGGGCGATCAGGTCTGGGCCTACCAGAAGCTGCAGCCAGCCGATTACCGCCTGCTGCACAGTGATGCACTCGGCTTCGTGACCGCGAAGGCCTACGAGGGTTTTGAACTGCACGCGCGCCATGCCGGGGTAATGTCCTTCGAGATCCGCTGCAAGGGCGTGCTGGTTATGGAGGTGGAGAACGCGCCCTCGCGCGTGCTGATCCGCATGCCCGCCGATGCACGGTGGCGGGCGCCGGATATCGAACGGCTGCGCATCAGCTTCGAGCGTTGGCTGGATCTGCACCAGAGCCAGGGGCGATTGCTGGTGGAAAGCGCGGGGCCTTCGTGGGTTGAGGCACGGTTTGGGCGCTTCAATGGGTTGGTGCTGGATGAGCAGCGGTGTCTGCTTGGGGCGCCAGCCAACCGCCAGGCCGCTTCCACCAACTACCTCAGCGCTGAAGTGCCCTCGTAGGCTGACGCTCACGGTTGCGCTGTGCCTGCACCGCATGCGGCACAGCAACTGGTCAGGGGCCAAACCCCAGCGCCATCGCAACCACTTTCCCATCCCGAACGTAGAAGCAAATGCTCGATCCACCTTCCGAGAACCCACAGGTGCGCTCGACATCGAAGCCCCCCAGCGTTGCCTGCTCTGTCTTCCCCTGGCCATATCTGCGTGCTGTGCCGATGGCCTCGGACGCCGGATCACCCATCGCAACGCCTTTCAGCTTCATGCCGCGCAGGCTCTCGGTTCTACCTGCAGTGGGTTGCGCCGCGCTGATCGATGAAACGCGGATCTCATCAATGGTTCGGAACTGCGGAGCCACGTCAGGGTTGGAGGTGATCAGCACCTCCAATCGGGTAGTGGGATCCAGGTATCTACGCCGTATCAGCCCTGCCGCGTCCACGACCATCTCGCCATCACCATAGCGGCGCAGGAAATCCCTCTCGCTGTAGACATGCGGGATGAAACTTCCATCGCGGAAGGCTTTCGATACAAAGTCTACGCGTGGATTCCCTGCGGGGAAGCCTGCTGCTGCAGGCAACATACCCAGCGCAATCCAGATGAGTCTGCGTGTCTTCATGACAACTTCGTCCATCCATCTGAAAGAATGATCACAGAGCATTCTTGACTCATGTGCGGATAGCCCACTCGTTCCAGAGGCGTATCACCATTCCGGATGATAGCGGTCCTTGTACTCGTCTTGAATCAGTCCTTGGTTCACATAGCGCCCCTGACTGGTCCTCAGCACGTCCCGCGCGAACCTCAAGGCGCCGTCAACCGAATCAAACGTCCACTCGGTACCGAAGGGATGATCCGGATCCACCGCCTCGAACTCGTACACATCGATGAAGCCAGGCGCTCCATTGTCAAATACTTCGCAAAGACGAACCCTCCAGGCGTTCAGATTGGCCTGCTCAATGGAGACAAAGCGAATCACACGCTGATCCAACTCATATCGATCGGGGAGCAGCTGCTCGACATCGCGGCCCACCGAAAGATTGCCTGTTACATCCAGATCACAAAGATAGCGCTGCAATGGATCCCTCATTCCGTTGAGAAAATTGACCAGCAAGTGAGCATCGGCGACTTCCGGAGCGACTAGGACGCCTCGCCCGAGGCATAGTGCCATGCACCCGACGATTGGCCGTTGTAACGGCTATCGATGTCCTCCAGCCATACCTTCAGATCCATCAGAAACCTTGCATGGTCGAAGTCCTTGAACTTCACCCTGCCCAGTTGCTCCGCCAACTGCTCAAGCAATTCGCGGGAGACATACCGCATTTTCTCCTTCATCGAGAGCGGAACGATGGTCGGCAGGTCAAGCATCACATCGGTATAGAACTCCGCCTTCTTTCGTCGAAACTGCACTCTTCGCTTGAAATCCAGCTCGGGATCTCGACACACGAAAAGCAATGCCACAGAAGCCACTTCGTTCCCGTAGCTCCTGGACTCGAATGTGGCGGAGCGCTCTACGTAATGACTTTTTATCCTGCCAACATGCGACTCCCAGTCGCAGTCCGCCACGAAGTTCAGTTTCATCAGTCCCACGCTCCATGTCAGTGCTGCGCGCGCATCCCGCACCTATTCGAGCAGGTCGTGTAGATCGATGCCAGACGGATTCACCAGGCGCTTCTCGCGACCCACATGGTGAAGCTCGAAGGTGCCTTTCTCTGAATCGATGACACGGGTGCCATCAAGCACCGCCAGAAACCCGAAGACCGCCGAACGGGCAGCTTCACCGGCAACGGCTCGCAACATGTCGGCTTCTACAGCGGACAAGCTGTTGAACCATTCGGACCGTGCCAACAGGTCTGGGGCCACCCGACGGCCCGGTGGATACGCCAGGTTCGAGATCGTACTACCCACGGATGATTCAAGCACATAGCGCTGGATAGCGGATACAAATTCGTCAGCTTTCATACCACTCCCCCGGCTTCGAAAATGAGCCGGAACACATTCGCCTGTCCGGACCTGCTGCCTCTTGTCCCCGCTCAGCCCGCCTCTCGCAGGCAGTGCGGCACAGCATGAACTCAATCCCGTCCAGACGAGTTCAGATCAAGCGGAATACCCTCCGCAACACAGATTTTCCGCAACGCGGCCTCCAGCTTGCTGCCGTTTTCCAACGTTTTCAGTGTCACTGTAATCCCACCAGTGATCCCAAGCTTCCTCTGTGCACTTTCGGAGAGAGACAGCTCAAGCTCCATGCGCCGCAGAGAGATATGCACCAGACCGCCATAGCAAGGCTCAAGACCTCCACCGACCTCGATATGGGCGTGCGCCATGCCCAACTCTTCGTCCTGGTCGTCATACGCCTTCGCGTTCTGCAATACCACGTAACGAGACGGATTCGTCGAGCTGTCGGCCAAGCCAACTACGATGCAGTAGTCATCTTCCTCTATGGAAACGACTTCGGCCTTGAATCTGTACATTTCCCGGGTACTCCTGACATGTGGAAAACTCAATGTCTACTCCGCCGCTGTCCTGGTGCCGCTCTCAGCACGCAGGGTCGTATCGTTGTCACCCTTCCAGCCCACCTGGGTGCCACTCGCCCCGCCTGCGAGCCCATCCGTACTTTTGTCTGTTCCCCCGCCGCTCGATCATCAAGGGCGGCACCAACGTCAGGGGCGGTCTGTACTGACGGAAACCGAGCCGTCTTCCAGCAGGTGGACGCTTACATATGCGTCTGGCGGAGGTATCCGATCGATCGACGCCCCTGCGGGGAGAATGTCCCAACTTGTGATCGGGCCGCAGACTGTCCTATGCACCAAACGGCTGCTATCCAACCCTCGCTTGGCAAGCTCGGCCACAACTACTTCAGGCGGCTGGCGCTCGAAGCCCTTGTAGGCGGTGCACGTCTCTCCCGTCTGGCCAATGGGATACGTTGAACTCTCCACCTCATCCCGGCACCCCGGCAGGCCCATGGCGAGCGAGAGGGCCATCAGTACACGCAAGCCGCGATGGACCTGCAGTGAACGCATTTTTTCCAGCAGCTGATGTAGAGATGGGCATGCTTTCACTTGCAGCCCGGTGCACCTCCCCGCAGAAAGCACAAGTCGCCCATTGGGCGACTTGTTCTCTGGTGCAAACGAGATCACGGAAGGGGGCACGCCTATCGCCTTCGACGCGAATTTTCCCACCACTGCTTCAACGCAAGAAACAGATGAAGGAATAGGAAGATCACCGCGAAGTAGCCCCAAATACGCAATCCCGTATGCATAGCGTCCGGGTAATTGCGGTACGTGAGAACTGCGAAGTAAGAAGCGCCAAAGACCGCAGCGAGAAGCTGAGTGCCTAGGAGGCCTTTCAACAAGGGACTCATTTTTTCTTCTCCAGGTCCTTCTGTACGACAGTCGCCCCTGCTCCCGCCAGGCCCTGCCCCGCTTGGGACGCCGCGCCCTGGAGTGCCGATTGCCTGGGAATGGCAGTTCCGGTTGACGCAGTGGCACTTGCCATGTTCGGCCCACCTGGGCCGCGGGATTGACTCAGCCGTTGGAGTGATCCGCGTGCAGCTGGGCCTGCGAAATCACCCATGGCAACGCCAACCCCGGAGGCTGCCAATCCACCCGCTGCACTGCCAATCGCATTTGAAGCGACGCCCTCCGCCGTGATGGGTTGCCCTTTGATTGCGCTCTCTGCGGCGGAGCCAGCACCACCCGCCACCGCATTGACCACGGTCTGTATGGCAACCGCACGCCCTACCGAAATCGTGCCGGAACCCACTGCCGCAACGGCCACTCCACCAGCGCCTCCGGAGACTGAGCCAACCGCAGCAGCAATGCCAGCCTCCACTTTGTCGATAGGCTTATCCGGATTCATGGCTTTTTGGACCGCGATGTCTGCGAGGCCGCCCAGGACGGCACCGTAGATGAATGGCATTACTGGAACCCTTCCGTCCGGATCGGTGAAGGAGTACGGATTGCCATAAGCGTAGCTGTATCGATTGAAGTGTTTCGTGCTTGAATGCGTAGAGATCGGATCCACCGAGAGGAAGAGTCCCAACTGGGGATCATAGTAGCGCTGCTGCATGTAGCTCAGCCCAGTGGCAGCGTCGCTCACGTGTCCCGTATATCCAGGTCCATCCGCAACCTGCCCGCCAACAACGGCCCCATAGGGTTCGTAGTCATAGCGCTTGACCACGTTGCCATTGGCGTCGGTCTCGGCAACCACCGAACCAAGCGCATCGGTATGAATGTAGGTGACCGTCTCGGCACTTGCCGATGGCGTCAGCGCCAGGCTCATCATTAGTGTGCAACAGAGCCAGCCCCCCACGGAGCCCCGTTCGGGAATGCGCTTCGCCACCCCCAAAAGGACGAGGGAAACACGACGATCAGCCTCCTCAATCGTTTCCATTCTCCCCATCCCCTTGAAAGAGCCTTCCAGCAAGATTCCGTCTTCATATCACAGCCCCCGATGGCTGGGGAAGTCACATTGAAAACCAGTGCGAGTTGACGTGAATCAAGCGGTGGCTGCTGCCACACTGTTTTTCCAGAAGCATCCATGGTTGCACCACCTGGGATGCCCAAGTGGAATTGGCGTAGCGCTTGGAAATGCGTGGTCATGTGTAACCGACACCATTCAATTTGAGTAGAACGTCAATTTGAGTAGCACGGCGAATTGGCGTCCATCGTTCACTTGATGGCCGAATCTTGTTTCCGCAGAGGAGGAAGGCATGCCCCAACCGTCTGCCGGAATCCCCCTAGCCGCTTCACCAGCAATTCCCGATGGTTGGCCGCAGCTCACCTGCCGCATCATCAAGCGCCCGACTGCAGGAATCCACACATGAGCCTGGCGCTGGTCCACAGCCGTGCCCGCGCCGGGGTCGATGCCCCACTGGTGCGGGTGGAAGTGCACCTCTCTGGCGGCCTGCCTGCCACCCAGATTGTCGGCCTGGCCGAGACCAGCGTGCGCGAATCGCGCGAGCGCGTGCGTGCCGCCCTGCTATGTGCGCGCTTTGACTTTCCGCAGCGGCGCATCACGCTCAACCTCGCGCCTGCCGACCTGCCCAAGGAAGGTGGGCGCTACGACCTGGCCATCGCGCTGGGCATTCTTGCCGCGAGTGGCCAGGTCGATCCGCAGTCGCTGCTGCAATACGAGTTCCTGGGCGAGCTGGGGCTGACCGGCGAACTGCGGCCGGTGGCCGGAGCGCTGCCTGCTGCGATTGCGGCGGCTGATGCCGGCCGCATCCTGGTGGTGCCGCCCGGCAATGCCGCCGAGGCGGCGCTGGCCGAGCACGCGGATGTGCGCGTGGCGCGCACGCTGCTGGAGTGCTGTGCCGGTCTGGGCAATCCGCGCCTGCTGCCGCCCGTGGAGCGCGTGGACACGACACCGTTGCCCCTACCCGATCTGGCCGACGTGCGGGGGCAGGCGCATGCACGGCGCGCGTTGGAAGTGGCGGCCGCCGGTGGGCACCATCTGTTGTTGATCGGCAGCCCTGGCTGCGGCAAGACGCTGTTGGCTTCGCGCCTGCCCAGCCTGTTGCCGGATACCGAGGAAGCCGAGGCGTTGCAGCTGGCCGCGATTGCCTCGGTGAGTGGCGAAGGGCTGGACCCAAGACGATGGCGGCAGCGGCCCTTCCGGGCACCGCACCACAGTGCGAGCGCGGCGGCGCTTGTGGGTGGCGGCAATCCGCCCTGCCCTGGCGAAATCTCGTTGGCCCATCACGGCGTGCTGTTCCTGGATGAGCTTCCGGAGTGGAACCGCAGTGCGTTGGAGACCCTGCGAGAGCCGCTGGAATCCGGCCACATCCGCATCGCCCGCGCGGCACGCAGCGTGCAGTATCCAGCGCGATTCCAGCTCGTGGCGGCGATGAATCCCTGCCCCTGCGGCTGGGCCGGCGACCGCAGCAACCGCTGCCTGTGCAGTGATGAGCGCATCAACCGCTACCGTGCGCGCGTGTCCGGCCCGTTGCTGGACCGTATCGACCTGCATATCAGTGTGGCCCGTATGGACGCAGTGGAGTTGCGGGAGAGCACGCCGCTGGGGGAGCCCAGTGCGGCGGTACGTGCACGGGTGGAAGCCGCCCATGCCAAGCAGCAGGTGCGTGGCGGGCTCAACGCGCATCTGCCGCCGGCGGCACTGCGGGCCTGTACCCGACTGAGCGAGGCAGATCAGGACATGCTGGAACAGGCCATCGAGCGCCTGCAGCTGTCGGCGCGGGCGATGCACCGGATTCTGCGGGTGGCGCGCACGATTGCCGATCTGGCGGGTTGCGAAACGATCCAGACGGCGCATCTGGCCGAGGCCATTGGCTACCGGCAGCTGGACCGGGGGAAGGCGAGCACGTAATCGCAGCGGGCAGAATCAGGCCGTGTCATGCGGGCACACGTTCAAAAAGATCCGGCAGCCATTCCGGCTTGAACAGGGAAGCAGGCTGTTCTCTCATCTCTTCTACGCGCCACCATTTCCACGCCCTGATCGTGGCATTTTCCTCCTCCGTCCACCCGTCACGCTGGATGTCGGGCTGGTTGGGGCTGCGGACCAGAAAATATTCTTCCAGCCATCGCGCGGGCGTTGATCGGGCGACCGCGTAGACGGCATCGCGCTTTTCCAGCCGCACGCCTATCGGCAGATCCAATCCGGTCTCCTCCCTGAGCTCACGCCGTGCGGCGTCCGCATATCCCTCCCCGGGCAGAAGCTCCCCGCCCGGTGTAGCCCAGAAGGGAGCGTGGTGTTCATCGTGATACCGGAACAGCAACACCGCATCCTCAGCAACGATCACAAGGCGTGCAGATCGTCTGATTTCCATCGTTTCCCGTCCTTACCAGCCCGCCCCAGAATAGGCCAAAAGCAGGCGGACCAAGAGAAAGCCATCAACGCGTGTCGATTCCTGGCCAGTGATTCACTTTCCCAGGATGGGCGCCTGTCGCCGGACGGCAACGGACGCCATGCGGCGGCTGACAAGGCCGAAGAGGTCCTGCAGTTCGGCTGCGCGCTCGGGCGTGCTGTTGCTGCCGAAAAGCACACGCGCCAGCGCGGCTTCACGGGTGTCATGCGGGAACCGCAGGCGGTCCCGGTACACCTTCTGGCACACCAGCCAGGCCCGGCGCAGCCCACCGCCGGGCAGCGGGCGGACCACGCGTTCGTAGACCTGCCAGAACTGGTACTCGCCCTGCAGATCGATCGCCGGCGCCACGGACAGCGCCTGCCGGGGCCGTCCTGGGCCCCGGATGCCGAACAACGGGGTTCGCGGGTTGTGCTGTGCCATGCCAACAGGATGACCCAGCAACATTGTGGGAACCTTGCGTCGCCGCCAGAAAACCCCTGTTGTTTGCGCAAGGCGGGTTTCTAGGCGGGTTTTGGGGGTCAGAGCCCTTTGCTGCGCAAAGGGCTCTGACCCCGATCACGGGGTGGCTGCGGGGTCGGATCCCTTTGCGCAGCAAAGGGCTCTGACCCCACCCTCATCGCCTCAGAACGCCATCGAGGTACTGAACATCAGCTGCCGTGGCGCGCTGCGCTGCAGGGTCTGGTAATCCCCCGAGAACGACGAGCCGGCGATGGTGGCGGTGCCGATGTTGTGGCGGTTGAACAGGTTGCTCACGTCCAGCCGCAGCTCCAGGCCGGGCACCGCGCTGTCCGTACCGAAGCGGTAGGCGGCATAGGTATTGACCTGCCAGAACGTCGGCACGCGGATGTCGTTCTCGTAGGTGAAAGGTTGGCGCAGGTACGAGGTGCTGGTGGCACCGAAGCGCCAGTCACCGAAGTGGGCGGACAGGTCGCTGACCAGCGAGATCTGCGGGTAGCCCGGCTGGGCGTTGCCCTTGATCGGGTACACCGTGTCGCCCACCACGAAATCGCTGTCGTAGTACGAACGGGCCACGGCCACGCCCTGGTAGAACTGCAGGTGGTCAGTCAGGTCGGCGGTGATGCCGAGGTCGGCGCCGATCACGTGCATCTTCGGCATCAGCCGCACGGTGTTGATCTGCGCGAACTGGGTACCGATGGCGGCCGACAGCAAGCGGTTGCGGATGTCGTTGTAGAACACGTCGCCGGTGATCGTCAGCCGGTCGAAACGATGCGATGCGCCCACGGTGAGGTTCCAGTTCTTCTCCGGCCGCAGCGTGCCGGCCACGCGGTCGAACTCCTCCTGGTCGGTGATGGTCCACGCCGAGGCGGTGTAGCCGATGTTGCCGCGCTGGGCCACGCGGTAGCCGTTCATGGTATTGGCCAGGTCGATGAAGGCATCGGTGGATTCGGTCGGGCTCCAGAACAGCGAGACATGCGGCAGGAAGTTGCTCTTCGCGCGCAGCGTGCCGTTCACCGGCCGGTCCTTGGCATCACCGAGGCCGCCACCGCTGGTGCGGAAGTCCACGGCCTTGAAGCCGACACCCAGCTTCAGCGTGTCGTTCAGCACGATGTCGTCCTGCAGGTAGAACTGGCGCGAGCGGGTCACCCAGCTCGATGCGTTGTCGGTCTTGAACGCGGGGCCGTACACATCGAACGGACCGGTGGCCTTCAGCGGCGGGCCCTCGCCCAGCAGCGGCTGCTGGTACCACTCGGTCTTGGCAGCGGCCTTGCTCTTCTCCTGCCAGAAACCGGCGGTGAAGGTGTGCGCGCCGGTCTCGAACTGCAGGTTGAGCATGCCGCCCAGCCGGTTGAGGCGCGGGGTCTGCACCTGTTCGGAGAACGGCGCGCCGTTGGGCGACGGCACGTTCGGGTCGGTCAGCGTGGCCTGGGTGTGGCTGTTGGCGTTGTACAGCTGCACGTTGCCGCTCAGCGCCGGACTGATCTGGAAGCGGTGGTTGATCGAGGACACGCGGTCACGCGTGCTCTGGCCGGTGTCGTAGGGAATCAGCCCGGACAGTTCACCACAGGTATAGGCGCCGCAGGATTTGTCTGCGTTCTCCGGCGAGGCCACGTAGTACGCCCAGGCGTAGTCCGGGTAGAAGATGTCGGCCTTCCAGCCCAGCTTGCTGATCATGTCGAAGGAAATGTTGTTGTAACCCCAGACCTTGGCCTTGCTGTCGGACAGGAACACGGTGACATCGCCCCAGGCGACGTCCTGCTGCAGCTTCAGGTCGCCGCGCAGGAAGTTCTGCGTGCCCTCGCCCTGGTACTTGTCGGCGGACACGCGCTGCAGGTCGACCAGCACTTTCGGGCCATGCTCACCGAGCTGGCCGCTCTGCCCGGATACGGTGGTGACCAGCGTGCTGTTGCTGCCCACGCCCTGCTTCACGCGCAGGCTGGGCGTGTCCTGCAGCTCGCGCAGGTGGTATTCCAGGCTGCCGCCGTTGACGCTGCTGGAGAACACGCTGACCGGTGCGCCACCGGGGCTGACCGTGATCGCGCCGATGCCATCGGGCACGCCCACGTTCACCACGCTGGTGCCGGTGAGCGAGAGGAAGCCGTTGTCATTCAGCGGCACGCCTTCGAAGGTGATGCCCATTTCGTTCATGCGGAAGCCGCGCACGAACAGGCTGGTGGCGGAGATATCCAGGCCCAGCCCATCGGTGGCGGTATAGCTCGCGCCCGGCACCTGCTTCAGCATGGCCAGGCCATTGTTGCCGGTGACCATCGCGTCGAGGTCCTCGGCCTTGATGATGTAGCGGTTGGGACCGACCACCTGGGTCGGTCCCACGGCCGCGCCGCGCGGCGTGGCGATGACCTGCAGGGCGTTGAGCGTGGTGGGCGTGTCGAGCGCGGCGTCGTGCGTGTCTGCGGCGTAGGCAGGTGCAGTGGTGGCCGCGATGATGGCCAGGGCGAGGCGCGTCGTGGGTGGGGTGTTCATGGCAGTAGATCCAGGGTGCAGGGAGAGAGCCGCGCAGGCGCACGCCCAGCGCGTTGCAGCGCCGGTGTCGGCGCCCTGGCTGGCGATGCGGTTGCGTTGAAGGCGTGACGGCGCGGTGCGTGCCGGTCAGTGGCAGACGAAGACGATCATCTGCCGTGGGATTCGGTGGGGTGATTTCGACGTGCGGAATTCTTGCATCGCACTGCCGCATCCGCCATTGCGCGGTGGTACAGCGCCGATGGCGGTGGGGATGGGTGGGCTATACGTGGGTATAGCCCCGGCGTGGTGAGGGCCGACCTTGGTCGGTGCTCGTGTGCCAACCAAGGTTGGCACCTACCGGGGCGAATGGGGCCTGGTAGAGGCCGACCTTGGTCGGCGCTTGCCGTCTGCGCGTGCCAACCAAGGTTGGCAGCTACCGGGGCGAATGGGGATTGGTAGAGGCCAACCCTGGTCGGCGCTTGCCGCCTGCGTGTGCCAACCAAGGTTGGCACCTGCCGGGGCGAATGGGGCCTGGTAGAGGCCGACCTTGGTCGGCGCTGGCCGCCTGCGTGTGCCAACCAAGGTTGGCACCTGCCGGGGCGAATGGGGCCTGGTAGAGGCCGACCTTGGTCGGCGCTTGCCGATTGTGTGTGCCAACCAAGGTTGGCAGCTACCAGAGCATAGGGACGCGCGGCTACTGCAGGACGAAACGCTCGATCGCGCGCGCCACGCCTTCATCGGCATTGCTGCTGGTCTCAAACCGCGCCACCGCCTTCACCGCGTCGATGGCATTGCCCATCGCCACGCTGGTGCCGGCGTACTGCAGCATGGTCAGGTCGTTTTCCTGGTCGCCGATGGCCATCACGTTGGCCCGCTCAATGCCCAGGTGCTCGGCCAGCTTCTGAAGGCTTGGCCCCTTGCCCGCGCGGTGGTCGAACACTTCCAGGAAGAACGGTGCGCTCTTCAATACCGCGAAGCGCTCGGTCAGCGCGTTGGGCAGGCGCGCGATGGCAGCGTCCAGCACCTCGGGTTCGTCGATCATCATCAGCTTGATGAAGGACATCGACGGGTCCATGTCTTCCACGCGGCGATACGACAGCGGCATCCGCGAAAGATGCGAGTCGGCCACGGTGTAGTAGCTGATGTCCTGGTTGGGCGTGTACATGCGCTGGCTGTCCAGCGCCTGGAAGTGCACGCCCAGGTCGCGGGCGACCTGCTCGCAGAACAGGAAGTCGTCGAAGCTGAGCGGGTACTCGACCACGGTTTCGCGCGTGCCGATGCGCTGCACCAGGCCGCCATTGCAGGCGATGCAGTAGTCGTCGTTGCCGGTGATGCCGAGCTCGTGCAGGTACGGCGCCAGGCCCGGAACCGGGCGGCCACTGGTCAGCACGATGTGCACGCCCAGCGCCCGCGCCTGCGCGATGGCCTTCCTGGCGCGGGGGGTGAGCTGGTGCGACGGGTCCAGCAGCGTGCCATCCATGTCGATGGCGACCAGTTCGATGGTCGATTGCCTGAGGCCCATGTCCATTGCGTTCAACTCGTGCGGGGCACGCCAGTTTACCCCCTCATGCCCGGTTCACCTCTTTGCCCACGTTGGCCGGGATACTGCAGGAGCCTGTGCGTCCCCCACCGCAGGACGGCCCGCTGACCGCCCTTCCCTGGAGAACCTTGCGACGCATGACCTACCGTGCCCCCGAAACCAACGACAGCGCCCCCCTGGCCCAGCAGATCGAGCAGATGATCGACGAGCTGCCCGGCGACCAGGTGAGCGTCGGCACCCTGCTCAGCGCGCTGGGCGATGAGGGCCTGCTGCTGGTCGTGATCCTGCTCTCGGCCATCTTCATCATTCCGGTGTCGATTCCCGGGCTGAGCACGGTGTTTGGCGCCTCGATCCTGCTGATCGGCCTGAGCCGGGTGCGCAACCGCCCGCTGTGGGTGCCGCAGAAGCTGGCGCGCCGCGGGATCGCCACCGACAAGCTGAAGGCCAACCTGGGCCGTGCGCTGAAATGGGTGCACCGCATGGAGCGGCTGTCGCGGCCGATGCGGCTGGCGGTGATGGTGCGCTCGAAGAAGATGATGCGCCTGAACAACCTGATGCTGGTGTTCGCGACCCTGCTGCTGATGGCACCGGCCGGGCCGATTCCCTTCAGCAACACGCTGCCGGCGCTGGCGCTGATGTCGTTTGCGATTGGCTTCATCCAGCGCGATGGTGCGGCGGTGGCAGCCGGCTACGGCTTCGTGGTGGCCACGGTGGTGTACTTCGGCGTGCTGCTGGGCGGCGTGGGGTTTGCTGCGGAATCGGTGTTCAGCGGGTTCCGCAGCAGTACCGCCGAACTGTAGAGCCGAGCCCATGCTCGGCTGCTGTTCGCTCGGTGCACGGAAACCCGCGCGCTGCGCGCGTAAGCCGAGCATGGGCTCGGCTCTACAAAGGCCGGATCCACAGCAGTCGAGCGTGGCTCGACGCTACACAGCTATTTCGCCGACACCCGCCACACTACGTCGCCCACGTCGTCGGCCACCAGCAGCGCACCCTCGGCGTCCATCGCCATGCCCACCGGCGCACCCATCAGGGTCTTCTCGTCCTTCGAGGTGAAGCCGCTGACCACGGTCTGCGGCCGCCCGGTCGGCTTGCCGTCCTTGAACGGTACGTAGACCACTTCGTAGCCACTCAGTGGCGAGCGGTCCCAGCTGCCGTGCTCGCCGATGAAGGCGCCGCCGTGGTACTGCGCCGGCAGTGCCTGGCCGGTGTAGAACAGCAGGCCCAGCGGTGCCACGTGCGAGCCGATGGCATAGTCCGGCACGATCGCCTTGGCCACCAGGTCCGGCCGCTGCGGCTGCACGCGCTCGTCCACGTGCTGGCCGTAGTAGCTGTAGGGCCAGCCGTAGAAGCCATCTTCCTTCACCGAGGTGAGGTAATCCGGCACCAGGTCGGCACCGATCTCATCACGCTCGTTGGCCACGGCCCACAGCTGGCCAGTGCTCGGCTCCCAGTCCAGCCCGGTCGGGTTGCGGATGCCCGACGCAAAGATGCGGCTGCCACGGCTAGCTACGTCCACCTCCAGCACGACCGCGCGGCGATATTCGACGGCCAGGCCATTTTCAGTAATGTTGCTGTTGGAGCCGACGCCCACGTACAGCTTGCGGCCGTCGCGGCTGGCCAGCAGTTCCTTGGTCCAGTGGTGGTTGATGGTGCTGGGCAGGTCGGTGAACTCGCGGCCCTTGTCGGACATGCGGGTTTCGCCGGGCACGTAGTGGTACTGCATGATGTTGCCGGTGTTGGCCACATACAGCGTGTCACCGATCAGCTGGATGCCGAATGGCGAGTGCAGGCCTTCGATGTAGACGTGCTGGGTCCAGGTGTTCGTGCCTGGCGAGCGGCGCAGCAGGGTGACCCGGTTGCCGCCCTTGCCAGCCTTGCCCGAGCGCGCCTTCACCTTGCCGGCGATCCACTGCTTGGGTGTGGTGACCGGCTCTTCGCCGGGGCCATTGCCTTCCACCACCAGTACATCGCCGTTGGGCAGGGTCAGCAGCCGGCGCGGGTGCTGCAGGTTGGCGGCGATGCGCTCGATCTTCAGGCCTTCGGCCACCGTGGGCGACTGGCCGTCGGCCCAGCCCACGCCACGAGGCACCTGCATCGGCGGCATCAGGAAGTTCTTCGGCGCCGGCAGCGGCGGCTTCGCACCCGACTGGTCGGTGGGGTGGTATTCGGCCTTGCCCGCGCAGGCCGACAGGGTGACGGCCAGTGCCAGCGCGGCGACGGTGGGCAGGATGTGCTTAGCCATGACGACCTCCCTGCAGCACCGGCGGCTGCAATGACAACAGGATCAGGCCCAGGGCGATCAGGGCCACGGTCAGCGCCGACAGGATCGTGCCCGGCACAGCAACGGCATACGCATCGCGGCTGTGCACGAAGGCATTCCAGATGGCCAGCACCACCGCGACCAGGTTGAGGAAGAAGTCGATGCGGTCGATGCGGGTGGCCGTGCCGTTGCGGCGCCAGACCGCGAACAGGTTGATCAGGCGCGGCACGATGGCGATCAGCAGGCCGAACGTGATCAGCCAAGCGGCGGCCTTGCCCCACATCACCTCGGCGCTGTTGAGATAGATCGCGTCGAAGATCAGTGCACCGACGAAGAAGCCGAAGGGTATCGGGTTCAACAGGCTGAACAGCGTGGTGCCGAGGCCGCGACGGGCCTGGGCGAGCGGATTGACCATCATCGTGCTCCGTGCGGAAGGGTGCACGGACTGTAGTAGCACAGCGCGATGTGAGGGCGCGCGATGACGCCCCGGCGGGGCTGCCACACCCACCGGGCAGGCACCGCACTACGTGGGTTCGTCCTCGCGCACCTCGTGGAAGGGCAGCATCGTCTCGAAGCCGAATTCGTGTTCCATGCTGGTGCGGACCAGGCCGCCGATGGCGTAGTAGCTGGTATTGGCGTGTACATCGATGCCACAGGGACCATCCTCAGCCAGCAGGTGCAGTGTCTGCGCCCTACGCATCTTCACTCTTTCCTCCTGCAGCAGCGCGCGTCGGTGCCGCTTCATCAGCAAGCGCAACTGTTTGATCGTCGTGATATTGAATGTGGCGAGCGCCGGCAGCAGCTCGGCGATATCCGCATCGGTCCAGTAATCATGGCGACGGTGGTACATCGACAGCACCACCTTGCGGATGGCGGCAACCGAGAGCGGGGTCTGGTCTGCGCGCGCACGTGCACGCTGGCGTTCCTTCTTCATGTGTCTTCACCTGCATGTGGTTACCCGAGTTTCCCGCACCCGAAGCAAGCGCGCGAAGATGGCGTGAAGGCATTCGCGCGCCCTGTCATAACCTGACGTCCTAAGTGTTTGTGACGCAATTTGCATATTCGTACATTGCGGATGTGAAGAGGTAGGGGGTTCTCCGTTGTGTCGCGTTTGGCTCGTTGCGATGGGGCAGTTCCGCCCCGCCGTCCTGCCATGCCGATTCACAACAGAAGGATTCGTGTATGAAGCGACACACGCAACGCTCCGCGCCACCGCGCTCTGCGCGCCTGGCCCTTGCCACTGCCCTGGTGCTGGGCAGCCTGGCCGTCACCGCCCAGGCCCAACAGGCCGATCCACTGGCGGGGATACAGTGGCACCTGCTCAACACCGGGCAGACGGTCCCGGCTGACACCCTGCCGGTGGCCGGCAACGACCTGAACGTGGATGGCCTGTTCCGCAACGGCATCCGCGGCCAGGGCGTCACCATCGCCATCGTCGACGATGGCCTGCAGATCGCGCACCCGGACCTGGCCGCCAACGTGGCCGCGGTGGCCGGCAAGAACTTCATCAACGGCTCGAACAACCCCACCCCGACCAACCCGGATGTCGACAACCACGGCACCATGGTCGGCGGCATTGCGGGCGCGGTGGGCGCCAACAACCTGGGCGTACGTGGTGTGGCGCCGGCGGCGACGCTGAAGGGCTTCAATCCGATTTCGCGCTCAGCCCTGGGCAACCAGCAGAGCAACATCGAGTACGCCTGGTGGGACGGCGCGGAATCGGCCGACGTGCAGGTGTTCAACAACAGCTGGGGCGCCGGCCCGGGCAATCCGAACCTGCCGCTGGCGTACAGCGAAAACACGATTCGTTCGTATGAGCAGGCACTGTCGGGTACGCGCGGTGGCCGCGGCGGCATCTACGTGAAGTCGGCGGGCAACAACTTCAACAATGCCTCGATCAGCCAGACCCAGGATGTCTGCACCACCGACACCAAGAACCGCAACACCGGCTGCGTGCCGGCCGGACGCGATCCGCGCAACAACCTGTTCAACGTGATCACGGTAGGCGCGGTGCGTGCCGATGGCGTGCGCTCGTCGTATTCCTCCACCGGCTCGGCGCTGTGGGTGTCGGCCTTCGGCGGCGAATACGGCCTGCAGGCCCAGTACGCCCCCGGCCTGGTGGCACGCGCCTACGACCCGGCCATCGTCACCACCGACGTGACCGGGTGCGCGCAGGGCAGCAACAAGAACACCAACCGCCAGAACACGCTGGACAGCAACCTGTCGGCCATCGACAGCACCTGCAACTACACCGCCAAGATGAACGGCACCTCGGCGTCAGCGCCGATGGTCTCGGGCGTGGCGGCACTGGTGCTGGAAGCCAATCCGAACCTGTCCTATCGCGATGTGAAGTACATCCTGGCCACCACCGCCACCCGCAACCACCCGAACCAGCCGGCGGTGACGCTGGCCGACGGGCGCACGCTGGTGCCAGGCTGGACGGTGAATGCTGCCGGCCGTGCCTACAGCAACTGGTATGGCTTCGGCGTGGTCAACGCTGCACGCGCGGTGCAGGTGGCCGAGAACTTCCAGTCGCTCGGTGCGCTGGTCGACAGCGGCTGGCGCAACACCACGCGTACCGTGGCCATCGGCAACACCTCGGCCGCCGCCGCACGCCTGACCTTCCAGTTGGCCAACGGCGCGCGCAACATCGAAAGCGTGCAGCTGGGCTTCCGGGTCAACCACCGCAATACGCGCCAGCTGCAGTTCGTGCTGGTGTCGCCCAGCGGTACCCGCAGCGTGGTGCAACCGGCGTTCACCGCGATCGGTTCGGGCACGGGTGGCGCGCAGAGCAACTTCACCAGCTGGGACCTGCTGTCCAGCAATGCCTTCCTGGATGAGAACGCCACGGGCACCTGGACGCTGGAAGTGACCGACATGGGGCAGGCCGCGACCGCTGCATCGCGTGGCAACCTCGAATTCTTCAAGATCCGCGTTCTGGGGCACTGATGATGAAGACCACCATTCTGTTGAGCACGCTCGCCTTCGCGGCGATGACCTCCCCTGCCTGGGCACAGAGCTCGGGGCAGACCCCTCCGGCCAGGACCCTGTCGACCGTGGATGCTCAGGAACTGAAGGCGTCCGCTACCGGCCGCTCGTTCGATGTGGGCGGCACGCGTTTCCAGCTGTCGCCCTCGGCAACGGTAAAGCAGGCCAGCGGCGGCCAGTTCACGATCACCCCGCAGGCGGCGGCGACCACCAGCGCGCGTACCAAGCGTTCGCTGGATGGCGCCGCGGCGGCGCCTGCTGATGCCGGTGCCGGCAAGTTCGCGGCGGCGGTCTCCCGTGACGGAGCGCCGGTGGTGGCGACCTCGCGGGTCAAGGTGTTCTTCACCGATGCAGCATCGGCCCAGCGCGCGGCTACGGCCACCGGTGGCACCGTGGTGAAGGTGTCGAAGGCTTCGGGCCAGGCCATCGTGGAGTACCCGTCGGTGAACGCGGCACTGGATGCGACCACCAGGCTGCTGTCCACCGCTGGTATCCGCGCCACCGAGCCGGACGTGGTGCAGTGGGAAGAGACCAAGTAAGGCGTTGAGCGGTACCCCGGCCGGCTGGCTCTCCTGGCCGGCCGGGGATTGGTGTGGGGGTGTGCCGACCAACGGTCGGCACCTGCCGGGGCCGCGCGCGTGTAGAGCCGAGCCGATGCTCGGCTGCTGTCTACGGGGTGCCGCAGGCGCGGTGCGCGCGGCGCCGAGCATGGGCTCGGCTCTACAGCTGTGCCAACCAAGGTTGGCATCTACCAGGAGCAGATTCGGACGTGCCAACCAAGGTTGGCACCCACCGGCGTTACCGCGCGGCCAGTGTGCCGCTGTGCTTGAGGTGGCAGCTGGCCAGCGCGTCGTTGCCGGCGGCCGGGTGGCCGGGCTCGAGCAGCAGGCGCTGCACGTCCGAGAACAGCTTTTCCACCGGCATGCCGTACGGCGCGAACAGGCGCAGGCGGCCCTGGCGGTCGAACACGTAGCCGCCGGCAATGTGGCTCATGGTGTAGGTATCCGGTACCTGACCGGGTTCCTTTTCGTAGAACGCCTTGAAGTCGCTGGCCATCGCGGCCAGCTGCGCATCGTTGCCAACCAGCGCGATTGCCTTAGGATCGAACGCTTCCACATAGGTGCGCGCGACCTCGGGCGTGTCGCGGGCCGGGTCGACGCTGACGAACACCACCTGCAGCTGATCGGCATCCTTGCCCATCAGGTGCTTGACCTGGCTCAGCTCGACCATCGTGGTCGGGCACACGTCCGGGCAGCTGGTGAAGCCGAAGAACAGGTAGGTCACCTGCCCCTGCAGGTCCTTCGGGCCGCGCACGGTGCCGTGGCTGTCGGGCATCGACCACTGCTGGCCAAGTTCTTCGCAGGCGATGTCCTTCGCATAGAAGTCCATGCGCGACTGCGCGCTGCAGCCGGCCAGCAGGCCGAGCAGCAGGCCTGCGGCCAGGCGCAGGCCACGATGGGGGAACGCAATGCCTTTCACGGTTCGCCAGCTCAGTTGATCATCATGTGGTAGTGCATGCTCCAGATGATCCAGACCGACAACGCGACGACGATGAACAGGATCACCAGGGTGAACACGAAGCTGGCCAGGTTCCAGCCACCTTCGGACTTGCGGTCCATGTGCAGGAAATAGACCAGCTGCACCAGGATCTGCGCCACTGCGAAGCCGACCAGCAGGAACAGCGTGAGCGGCCGCGACAGCACCGGATTCATCACCAGTGCGAACGGCACCACGGTCAGCAGCGCGCACAGCACGAAACCGATCAGGTAGGACTTGGTGGAGCCGTGCGCATTGCCGGCGCGCGAGGTTTCGACGTGGGCCATGTCAGAAGGCTCCGATCAGGTAGACGAAGGTGAAGACGCAGATCCACACCAGGTCCAGGAAGTGCCAGAACAGGCTCAGGCACGACACGCGGGTGATGTTGGTCGGGGTCAGGCCACGGCGGTAGACCTGGTGCATGACCACCGCCATCCAGATCAGGCCGCTGGCCACGTGCAGGCCGTGGGTGGCGACCAGCGCGAAGAACGCCGACAGGTAGGCACTGGTGCTCGGGCCCGCGCCTTCGTGGATCAGGTGCGAGAACTCGTAGATCTCCATGCCGATGAACGAGGCACCGAGCACGAAAGTCACGCCCAGCCAGCGCAGCACCGCCGAGGCATCGTGGCGATGCATGGCCAGAACGGCCTGGCCGTAGGTGATGCTGGAGACCAGCAGCAGGAAGGTCTCGGCCATCACGAACGGCAACGAGAACAGGTCCTTGCCGGTGGGGCCGCCGGCGTAGGCGGTGCTGAGCACCGCGTACGAGGCGAACAGGGAACCGAACAGCACCAGGTCGGACATGAGATAGACCCACATGCCGAACACCTTCATGCCGCCCTGTTCGTGGCCATGGTCGTGCTCGTGGTGGTCCTCGTGCGCCTGCGTGTCGCTGGCCAGCTCCGGGCGGGTCAACAGGTTCATGCGCGTACCTCCTTCAGCTTGGCAAGGTTGGCCGCTTCGGTGCGCGCCACCTCTTCGGAACTGACGTAGTAATCCACGTCCTCATCGTAGGACCGCACGATCAGGGTCACGATCATCGCGATGAAGCTGGCTGCGGCCATCCACCAGATGTGCCAGACCAGGGCGAAGCACAGCACCAGGATCCAGATGTTGAGGATCAGCGGCACGCCGGTGTTCTTCGGCATGTGGATCGGGGCGTACGTCTTCGGCGGCGGCGGCAGGCCGCGCTTCTTCGCTTCGTGGAAGGCATCCAGCTCATCGGCCTTGGGCACCACGGCGAAGTTGTAGAACGGCGGCGGCGACGGCGTGGCCCATTCCAGCGTGCGTGCGTTCCACGGGTCGCCGGTCAGGTCCAGGTTGCGCTTGCGGTCGCGCACGCTCACGTAGATCTGCACCAGCATCAGGATGATGCCCGCGAACACGAACAGTGCACCGATGAAGGCGGCGATCAGGTACGGCGTCCACGCCGGGTTGTCGTACTGGTTCATGCGGCGGGTCATGCCCATGAAGCCCAGCATGTACAGCGGCATGAAGGCCAGGTAGAAGCCGATCACCCAGCAGGCGAACGACCACTTGCCCAGGCGCTCGTTGAGGGTGAAGCCGAACACCTTCGGGAACCAGTAGGCGAAGCCGGCCAGGTAGCCGAACAGCGCGCCGCCGATGATGGTGTTATGGAAGTGGGCGACCAGGAACAGGCTGTTGTGCAGCAGGAAGTCCGCGCCCGGGATGGCCAGCAGCACGCCGGTCATGCCACCGATGGTGAAGGTGACCAGGAAGGCGATGGTCCACAGCATCGGTACGCTGAATTCGACGCGGCCGCCGTACATGGTGAACAGCCAGGTAAAGATCTTCACGCCGGTGGGGATGGCGATGATCATCGTCATGATGCCGAAGAAGGCATTGACGCTGGCACCCGAGCCCATGGTGAAGAAGTGGTGCAGCCAGACGATGAACGACAGGATGCCGATCGCCAGCGTGGCGCCCACCATCGACTTGTAGCCGAACAGCTTCTTGCGCGCGAACGTGGCGGTGACTTCAGAGAAGATGCCGAACGCCGGCAGCACCAGGATGTACACCTCCGGGTGGCCCCAGGCCCACACCAGGTTCACGTACATCATCGGGTTGCCACCCAACGTGTTGGTGTAGAAGTTGAAGTCCAGGTAGCGGTCCAGGGTGAGCGCACCCAGCGCCACGGTCAGGATCGGGAAGGCGGCGATGATGATCACGCTGGTGACCAGCACGGTCCAGGTGAACACCGGCATCTTCATCAGGGTCATGCCCGGCGCACGCATGCGCAGGATGGTGATGAACAGGTTGACGCCGGTCAGCAATGTGCCGATGCCCGAGGCCTGCAACGCCCAGATGTAGTAGTCCACGCCTACGCCCGGACTGAACTCGATGCCCGACAGCGGCGGATAGGCGACCCAGCCGGTCATGGCGAATTCGCCAACGCCCAGCGAGATCATCATCAGCGCAGCGCCAACCACGAAGATCCAGAAGCTGAAGGCGTTGAGGAACGGGAACGCCATGTCGCGTGCGCCGATCTGCAGCGGCACGATGATGTTCATCAGGCCGACCACGAACGGGGTGGCCACGAAGAAGATCATGATCACGCCATGCGCGGTGAAGATCTGGTCGTAGTGCTCCGGTGGCAGGAAGCCATCACTGCCTGGCCCGGCCGCGGCCAACTGCGCGCGCATCATCAGCGCGTCGGCGAAGCCACGCACCAGCATGACCAGCGCCACTACCACGTACATGATGCCGATCTTCTTGTGGTCCACGGTGGTGAACCAGTCGCGCCAGAGCACGCCCCATAGCTTGAAGTACGTCACCGCGCCAAGCAGCGCGAGGCCACCCAGCACCATGGCCGCCAGCGTGACCACGACGATCGGCTCGTGCAGCGGCACGGCCTCCCACGTCAATTTACCCAACATGTTCGTTACTCCTGGGAAACCTGGGCACCACCGGCAGCACCCGCCGGGGACGCAGCAGCGGTGTTCTCACCGACGCCGATGAACTGGTCGATGACCTTCTTGAACAGCAGCGGTTCGACGCTGGAGAAGTGCTGCACCGGCGCGTTCTTCGACGGTGCGGCCAGCGCCTTGAACTGGTTGAAGTCCAGCGCCTGTGGTGCGCTGCGTACCTCGGCCACCCAGCGCTCGAACTCCTCGTTGCTGCTGGCGGTGGCAATGAACTTCATGTTCGAGAAGCCATGCCCGCTGTAGTTGCCGGACATGCCACGGAACTGGCCGGGCTCGTTGGCGATCAGGTGCAGCTGCGTGCGCATGCCGGCCATCGCGTAGATCTGCCCACCCAGCTGCGGGATGAAGAAGGTATTCATCGTCGAGTTGGAGGTGATGTTGAACGCCAGCGGGCGGTTGGCCGGGAAGTTGAGCTGGTTGACCGTGGCGATGCCCAGGTCCGGGTATACGAACACCCATTTCCAGTCGGTGGCGATCACGTCCACGTGCAGCGGCTCACCGGCCACGTCCAGCGGCTTGTACGGGTCCAGTTCGTGGGTCGACTTCCACACGATCACGGCCAGGCCGGCAATGATCAGCAGCGGCACGCCCCAGACCACGATCTCCACCTTGGTGGAGTGCGACCACTCCGGCGTGTATTTCGCCTTGGTGTTGCCGGCGCGGAAGCGCCAGGCGAATACGAAGGTCAGCACGATGGCCGGTATCACCACGATCAGCATCAGGCCGATGCAGATCAGGATCAGGTCGCGCTGGGCGAGCCCGACCATGCCCTTCGAATCCAGCAGCACCCAGTCACAGCCCGACAGGCCGACGCAGGCCAGGGCGACCAGCGCCAGGCGGATGCGGTTCCAGCAGATATTCATTGGAGGTCAACCCTGTTGAAGAAGCGCGCTTGACCGGCTCGCCTGCGCGCAGCGCCCGGGCGTGGAGCGGCTACACTGTGGGTACGAGGTCGCCTACAAGAGAGCGATCCACTCCAATCAAGCCCATACAAGATACATCATTGTATGGACTTGTGCATCTGCACGTATGGAAAAACTGACCGATGACGCCACCTGCCGCCGGCCGCCGCCTGAAACACCCCAATCGCACCTGGGTTCGCCCCTTCCGCGAGGGCGCTGGCCCGCTGTACCTGCAGATCGCCCAGCAGGTGCGCGAGGCAGTGGATGACGGCGTGCTGCGTCCGGGCGACCGACTGCCGCCGCAGCGCGACCTGGCCCAGCAGGTGGGCGTGGACCTGACCACGGTCACCCGGGCCTTTGCCGAGCTGCGCCAGGCTGGCCTGCTGGATGCGCAGGGCGCCGGCGGCACCTTCATCGCGCTGTCGGCCGGCAACCGCAGCACCTCGGTGGACCTGAGCATGAACATCCCGCCGCTGCTGGGCAGCGCGCCGTTCGCACAGGGCATGGAGGCCGGTTTCCAGCACGTGGGCCAGCAGCTGGGCCAGGGCGAACTGATGAGCTACCACGTCGGCGCCGGCACCCGCGAGGACCGCGCCGCCGCCGTGCAGTGGCTGTCACCGGTGCTGGGCACGGTGGGTGCCGACCAGGTGGTGATCTGCCCCGGCGCGCAGACCGCACTGTGCGCACTGATCCTGGCCCGCACCCAGCCGGGCGAGCTGATCGCCGCCGAGCAACTGACCTACCCGGGCCTGCTGGCCGCCGCGCGCGTGCTGCAGCGGGGTGTGGTGCCAGTGGCAATGGACGCCGAAGGCATGCTGCCCGACGCGCTGGAAGAGGCCTGCCAGCTACGCCGCCCGCGCCTGCTGTACTTGGTACCGACCATCCAGAACCCGACCACGGCGACGATGTCGGCACAACGCCGGCAGGCCCTGCTGGCGGTCGCGAAACGCCACGATCTGACCGTGATCGAAGACGATCCCTACTGGTTGCTGGCCGGGGACGCCGCACCGCCGCTGGCCGCCCACCGCGACGCCGGCTGCCCGGTGTATTACATCTCCACCCTGTCCAAGTGCCTGGCACCGGGCCTGCGCACCGCCTACCTGGTGGTGCCGGGCGGCGAACCGATGGAACCGGTGCTGGACGCCCTGCGTGCGATCGCGCTGATGCCGACCCAGTCAATGGTGGCGGTGGCGTCGCAGTGGATCCGCAGCGGCCAGGCCCAGGACATGGTGCAGCGCTTCCAGCAGGAGCTGCGCGAGCGCCAGGCGATTGCCGCGCAGTACCTGCCGTCCCGCGCGCGGGCGCACCCGGCCGGCCTGCACGTATGGCTGCCGCTACCGCCGCGGCTGGACCGGTACCGGCTGATCCAGGCCGCACAGGAACAGGGGCTGGGCATCGCCAGTTCGGACGCCTTCAGCGTGGAGGAACCGCCACCGGGCAACGCCATCCGCCTGTCGCTGGGCGGCGCAGTTGACCAGGATGCGCTGGCCGGGGCGCTGGCCAAACTGAACGAGATCCTGTCTGAGGCCCCCGGGGCCCGGCACAACGCCATCGTCTGAACCGGGCGCATGGCGCCGCATCCATACAAGATGATATTTTGTATGCAATGTATGGATGAAGGGACGTGCGTCGATGCGCGCCGAGAGACTGAAGTTCCACCTGGTAATGGCCGGCTGTGGTGGCTTTGTGGTGTTGATGCTGGCTGCGCTGGCCTGGGTCTGCCTGCAGCCGCAGACCGTGGATGTGCAGGCCGCCGAGCGCCACGCCATCGAGCAATGCGTGCAGCGCAGCGAGGATCCGTCGCGTAGCGAGATCCAGCGTCGCGCGCAGGCCGACTCCTGCCGCGAGATGCGCAAGCAGTACGTGCACAAGTTCGGCGGGGACGCGTCCTGATGGGCGCAGCCGCGCCGCGCCGCCGCTGGCTGCTGCCGACGATGATCGCCCTCGCCTGCCTGTTCATGGCCGGCGTGGCGGCTGCGCTGTGGCAGTACTTCGGCTACAGCGCGCAGTCGACGTTCACCGAACAGGCCATCGTCTTCGACGACTCGCAGCTGCGCCTGCCGTCCGATCTGGCCGGCGATACCGGCCGCATCCGCGTGGTGCACTTCTGGGACCCGGCGTGTGCCGTCTGCAACCGCGAAACCGGCGCACACCTGAGCTACCTGATCAGCATGTACCGCCGCGCCGGCATCGACTTCTATGCGATCCGCCGCCCCGGTACCCACGGCGAACTGCCTGAGCCGCTGCGCAACAAGGTGATCAACCTGCCGACCATCGACGGCATCGAACACATCCCGGCGAGCCCTGCCGTGGCGATCTGGGACCGGCAGGGCCACCTCGCCTATGCCGGCCCGTACAGCATCGGCATGGTCTGCAACTCGGCCAACAGCTTCGTCGAACCACTGCTGGACAGACTGGTGCGCGGCGAAACCGTGCGCCCGAAAGGACTGCTTGCCGTGGGCTGCTACTGCCCCTGGCAGGCCAAGCGCTGAGGACGCGCAATGACACCACTGACGCTGGCCGCTGTGGCCGCCACAAGCAATAACGGCGGTCACCTGTCCGAACCGACCGATGGTTATGGACAGGCTCCCGCCGTTGGAAGCAACGATACGCCCCGACATGCTCCGTACATGCCGCGACCGGATGTCGCAGCCCGCGAATGGGTGCAGGACGTGCTCGCGCACAACGGGCCGATCTACCTGCGCATCGTCAATTCGCTGGAGCGCACGGTGCGTCGCGGAGGGCTTGCACCAGGACAACGCCTGCCCTCGCAGCGCGCGTTGGCGCAGCAGCTCGGCGTCGACCTGACCACGGTAACGCGGGCGTTCGACGAAGCGCGCAAGCGCGGCCTGATCGAGGCACGCGGGCCACAAGGCAGTTTCATCGCACCACCCAAGGCCGGCTTCGACCAGGTGGTGGACCTGAGCATGAACGTGCCGCCGGTGCCCGATGCCGATGCGCTGGCCGAGACCCTGCGCCGCGGTGCCGCCGCCGTGCTTGCGCGCAGCAACGCGCCGAACCTGATGACCTACCACCTGGGCGGCGGCAATCCCACCGACCGCCACGCGGCAGCGCGCTGGCTGCAACCGATGCTGGGCGCGGTGGAGGATGCCAGCGTGTTGCTGACCGAAGGCGCGCAGGTGGCGCTTGCCGCGATCCTGGTCAGCCAGGGCCGCGACGATGATGCGATCCTCTGCGATGCGCTGGTCTATCCGGGCCTGCTGCAGGCAGCAGCCGCACTGGGCCGGCGGCTGCTGCCGGTGGACAGCGACGAACACGGCATGTGCCCCGATGCGCTGGCCCGGCTGGCACGCGAAAGCGGCGCGCGGTTGGTCTATCTCAACCCCACCTGCCAGAACCCGACCGCGCTGAGCCTGCCGCTGCAGCGGCGCGAAGCGCTGGCGCGTGTTCTGGAGAGGGAAGGCCTGCTGGCGATCGAAGACGATCCTTACTGGCACCTCGCCGAGGATGCACCGACACCGCTGGCGGCGCTGGCACCGCGCCATGTGTTCTACGTGGCGACGCTGTCGAAGGTGATCAGCCCCGGCCTGCGCACTGCGTTCGTGCAGTGCCCAAGCGCTGCGCACGCCGAGTCGATGACGGCTGCATTGCGGGCGACGCGGTTGATGGGTCATCCGCTGGTCTCGGCGCTGGCCAGCCAGCTGCTGCTGGATGGTTCGGCGCAGTCGCTGCTGGCGCAGGTGCGCAGCGAAGCGCACGAGCGCATGCGCATGGCGCGCTACCTGCTGGCGCCTTCGCTGCTGCTGCGCGCCGAAGGCCTGCATGCCTGGTGCCGGGTACCAGCGCCATGGACTGACGCCACCCTGGTGCGTACCGCACAGCTGCAGGGGCTGGCGATCGCGCCTTCATCGGCATTCTGCCCGCCGGGGGTGCAGCATCAGAACGGCGTGCGGCTGTCGCTGGGGCTGGCGGCCGATCGCCGGCAGCTGGAAAGTGCGCTGCAACGGATTGACCGGTTGTTGTTGTCGGACGCGTTGCCGGCGATCGAGCGGTAGCCCTGGAATGGGATGTGCCGACCAACGGTCGGCACCCACCCGACCGGTAGTGCCGGCCGCTGGCCGGCGGAAGACTCCTCAGCACGGTTGGAATGTGCCAACCAACAGTTGGCACCCACCCGACCGATAGTGCCGGCCGCTGGCCGGCGGAAGATTCCCCGGCACGGTTGGAATGTGCCAACCAAGGTTGGCACCCACCAGAGCAGGGTCAGGCCAAGGCGGAGAGGGCCTTCACCAGCGCATCCATCTGCTGCGGCCGGGTGAACACCGACGGCGTCACCCGCACGCAGGCGCCGGAGTCCAAGCCGTCGCGATGGGTGGTGAACACGCGATGCTCATCCAACAGGCGCTTCTGCAGCGCGATGTTGTCAGCCACGCTGGTGCGCCCGCGCAGGCGGAAGCTGGCCAATGCACTCGCCAACGCCGGATCCGGCGAAGACAGCACTTCGATGTGCGCCATCTGCCGCGCCGGCAGCGTCCAGCGCTCGCGCAGGTAACGCAGGCGCGCCTGCTTGTTGTCCGCACCGATGCGCTGGTGCAGGGCAATCGCCTCCGGAAGTGCCAGGTAAGCGGCGAAGTTGACCGTGCCGGTATGTACGCGGCTGCCCACGCGGCCGTCGTCGGTCTCGCCCATGTACGGGTCGAGGTCCGCAACGCGGCCCCTGCGCACGTACATCGCGCCGACACCGACCGGTGCGCCGATCCACTTGTGCAGGTTGATGCCGACGAAATCGGCCTTGAGCTGCGGCACCGCGTAGTCGATCTGGCCGAACCCGTGCGCCGCATCGACGATCACGTCGATACCGCGTGCGCGTGCACGCTCGGCGATCTCGGCCACCGGCAGCACCAGCCCATGGCGATGGCTGACCTGGGTCAGCAGCACCAGCTTCAGGCGTGGCAGCCGCGCGAACGCGGCCTCGTAGGCCTGCAGGATCTGCGCATGGTCGGGCACCACCGGCAGCGCGATGCGCTCGACCTGCACGCCACGGCGCTGCTGCAGCCAACGCATCGCACCGATCATGCTGTCGTAGTCGATGTCGGCGTACAGCACCTGGTCGCCGGGCCGCAGGCGGTTGTAGCCACCGATCAGCGCCAGCATCGCTTCGGTGGCGCCACGGGTCAGTGCGATCTCGTCGGCGCCCACGCCCAGCAGTTCGGCCACCTGCCGGTGCACCGCCATGTACTGCGCCGGGAACTCATGACGGCCGTACCAGGCGTTGCCACGGTTCACCTCGGCGGTGTGGCGCTGGTAGCTGGCCAGCGTCTCGCGGCCCATCGCGCCCCAGTAGCCGTTCTCCAGGTGGTTCACTTCATCGGTGATGTCGAAGTGGCTGGCCACGGCGGCCCAGTAGCCTTCATCGCGGGCCAGCGCGTCCGGCGCTACGGTCGTTGCGGGAATCTGCATGGGCGCAGCGTAACCCGCGGCAGCCATGGCGGGCAGTGAAGACAGCGCAGCTGCAGCCGGCAGCAGTGCACCGGTACGCAACAGGACGCGGCGGTTGCGGTCCATCAGAAGCTCAGCCGGTACTGTGCGTACAGGTTGGCACCGTCGGTGTCGTACGGCGCGTTGCGCGAGTAGACCAGGCCGCGACTGGCCTGGAAGGTGGCTTCGTCCGGATAGCGGTCGAACACGTTGTCGGCACCCACGCGCAGGCTGTGATGTTCGTTGATGCGATAGCCGACGGCCAGGTCGAGGAAGCTCATCGCACCGAAACGCTGGTAGATATCGCCCACCGCATTGCCGCTGGAATCGGTCCAGGCACCGTAGTAGCGCATGCGCGCCATCAGCGACCAGGCACCGATGTCCCAGCTGCCGGTCAGGCTGCCCTTGTGCTCGGGCAGGCGGTCTTCGAACAGCACGCGCTGGGTCTCGTTGGTTGCCACCGAGGTGCTGCCGTTGTCCACGCGGGTGCGGTTGTAGTTGTAGGCCAGGGTCAGCGTCATGCGGCCCGCGCCGAGGTCGCGCAGGTAGTTGCCGACCACGTCCACGCCGGTGGTGGTGGTGTCGAAGTCGTTGGTGAAGTAGTTCACCGAGGTATAGCCCAGCGGATTGGGCGTACCGGCCGGAATGGCGAAACTGGCCGACTGGCTGAAGCGGTCGGTGAGCTTGATCTGGTAGACATCCACCGAGCCGGACAGGCCCAGGTCGGTGCGCCAGGTCAGGCCCAGCGATGCGGTACGCGATTCTTCCGGCTTCAACGGCCTGGCACCGAGCAGCTGCGCCAGCGGATCGTTCGGCGACAGGCGGCCGCTGGTGAAGATCTGCAGCGTGCGCGTATCCAACCCCTGGGTGGTGCTGGTGGTGTTGAGCTGCGCCGGCGTCGGCGCGCGGAAGCCGGTGGACACGGTGCCGCGCAGGGCGACGTCCGGGGTGATCGCGAAGCGCGCCGACAGTTTGCCGTCCAGTGTGCTGCCGAAGCTGGAGAAGTCCTCATAGCGGCTGGCTGCACCGATGCTCCAGCGCTCGCCCAGCGGCACTTCCATGTCCACGTAGGCGGCCTTGCTGCGCTGGCTCCACTGCCCGGCCTGGCTGGCCGAGAAGCCCGGCGCGCCATTGGAGTTGGCCTCCAGGCCCGCGGCCGCGCCCGGACCCACCGCGTACGAGGCCGGATCACCGGCGCGCACCTGGTAGGTTTCCTGGCGGAACTCGCCACCGAAGGCGACGTTGATCGGCTTGGACAGCGCAGCCACGTCCCATTCGTAGTTGAAGTCGGCGTTGGCGTTCTTCTCGGTCTGGGTCAGGCGGCCGAGATCGAAGTCGGTCGGGCTGGCCGGGCCGAGCGAGGCGTTGATCGAGTTCTTCAGGCGATAGTCGATGGCGTTGCGGCCATACGAGGCGCTGACATCCCAGCGCAGCTTCGGCGTGATCTCGCCGCGCAGGCCACCGACCAGCTGCAGATCGTTCTGCACGTTGCCGTACTGCGGGCTGAAGCCGACCGGATACAGCGAGCGCAGGTTCCAGCCCGGGAAGATGGCGGTGGTGCGGTACGCGCCGGTGGTGGTGTCCGGGTTGCGCCAGTTGAAATCGCTGACGCCATTGCTGTGGCTGTACAGGCCAAAGGCATAGAGCTCCAGCGTATCGCTGGCGTTGGCCTTTACGTTGAAGCCGACGCGGCGGCTTTCCAGTTCCGGCTGGCCCCAGCGCTGCACCGGGTTGGGCACCTCCAGCTCCGGATGCGCGGCCTGGTAGGCGATGGCATCGGGGCGCTGGCGGGTGCGCGAGGTGGCGTCGGAGGTGGACGATTCGGCGAACAGCACCAGGCTGCCATAGTCGCCCAGCGACCAGCCGGTGCGCGCACTGAAATCGCGCGAAGCACCGTCGCCCTGCGCGTACTGCGAGTAGCCGGCGGTGATCTCGCTACCCGGCCCATCCTCCAGGATGATGTTGATGACGCCGGCGATGGCGTCCGAGCCGTACTGCGCCGACGCGCCATCACGCAGCACCTCGATGCGCTTGATCGCGCTGGTTGGAATCTGTGCCAGATCAGCGGCCTGTGCACCACGGTTGCCGAGCAGCGCGCTGCGGTGGAAGCGGCGACCGTTGACCAGCACCAGGGTCTGGTCCGGCGACAGGCCACGCAGCGTCGCCGGACGCACGAACACCTGGCCGTCCGCCATCGGCAGGCGCTGCACCACGAACGACGGCACCAGCTGGGCCAGCACGTCCTTCAGGTCGGTGGATTCGACGGACCTGATGTCTTCCTTGCTGAACACATCCACCGGCGCCAGCGTTTCGAACTGGGTGCGGTTGGACGCGCGGGTACCGGTGACCAGCATCGCGTCGAGCTGGGTGGGCGCGGCGCGGCTGCCGCCGGCGGCATCGACCGCATCGGCCTCCGTTGCGATCGCGCCTCCTGCGCTGGCCATGGAAAGGGCAAGGAGGATGGAACGCGAAAGCTTCGAACGATGCACGGCAGGGCTCCGGGAGGACGCGACAGGGCCAGCACCTGTGCGCACACAACAGGCCTGGACAAGGCGCGCAGTCTCGGCGCGATGTGTGAAGGAGGCATGACGTCAGTACGACAGCTTGATGCGCCAACCAAGGTTGGCCCCTGCCAGGGCTCATCCGTAGATCCACGCCATGCATGGGTGGCAATGCAGACCCACGCCCCATCCCCGCACACAGCGGCTAGCCGTTGGCGTCGTCGCCAAAGCCGAAACGGGCTGGCCGTGCCGTTCGCAGCGGAACGAACATCATGGCAGCGAACACCACCAAGGCGGGGGTGGACATGATCCAGATGCCCCTGTTGCGAATCCCGATCCCCATGAAGTCGACCTGCAGATCGCCGATCCATTGCAGCTGCGTCAGTATCATCACCAGCCCGCCGATAGTCGCGCACGGCAACCCACCGTGACCGGCCCCCAACAACGTCGGTGTCAGAAACCCGCCCAGCAACGCGAAGCCGACACGGTACACCCAGGGATTGCCGCGCCACCGTGGTGCGCCGAACAACATCAGCAGCATCAGCGCCAGGGTCAACAGACTGGGAAGTACCCAGAGGGCAAGCAGCATTTCGATCATCTCGATCATCGGCCGGGCTCCGCTGGCCTGGCATCCCCCGTCGTCGATCGCATCTCCCTGCCCCCCATCACGTCCATGAAGCGCGCATTGTTGCCGGTACGCAGGCAGACGCAAAGCCCCGGCAGCGCAAGAACTGCTAAACGCCGTGCCTGCCGATCCGCTACTGTGCCGGCATTGGATGCGGGGAACGGCAGGATGAGCGCGGCAGGCAAGGCGTTGTGGTACATCGAAACCCATGCGGACCAGCCATTGGCGCTGGCCGACATCGCCGCTGCGGCCGGCCTGTCGCCGTTTCATCTGTCACGCCTGTTCCAGGCCCGCACCGGCACCTCGGTGGTGCGCTACCTGCGCGGGCGCCGCCTGACCGCTGCCGCGCAGCGGTTGGCCAACGGCGCGGGCGACATCCTGCAGGTGGCGCTGGGGGCCGGCTACACCACCCATGCTGCCTTTACCCGTGCCTTCAGCGAACAGTTCGGGCAGACACCGGAACGGGTACGCGAACAGGGCACCGATGGGCTGACGCTGGTGCAGGCGATCCGCCTGGACGAGGCCCCGTCAGCCTGCATTGAAGCCCCCCGGCTGCTCGATACGCCCGCGTTCCAGGTGGCAGGCGTCGGCATGCGGCATACCCGCGACAGCAGCGGCGCGATTCCGGGCCAATGGGCCCAGCTCAACCGCGAGTGGCCGACGCCGGCACCGGTCAGCTTCGGCGTGTGCTGCAACAGTGATGACGATGGTGGCTTCGACTACATTGCGGCACTACCGGCAAGCGCGGTGCCGAGCGTGCCTGCGCACTGGCGACGCGTGGACATCCCGGCGCGCCGCTACCTGGTGGCTTGGCACGGCGGACACATCTCGGCCATCCGCTCTACCTGGTTCTGGTTGCTGGATCACTACCTGCCCGGCTCCGGCCTCAGCCTGGCCGATGCACCCGATCTGGAACGCTACGACCTGCGTTTCGATGAGCATAGCGGCAACGGCGGCGTGGAGATCTGGCTGCCGGTGGAAGAACGTCCCCACTGACAAGGAGTTGAAGATGCGCATGACCGCTGCTGTGCTGGGAGGAATGCTGCTGGCGTTCGCGAGCGTCGGCGCCGCCCGCGAAAGCGGCGTCGCCGGCGAGCGCCACGGCACGACGACGCTGGCCAGCGCCGCCGTGCGCGACGCAGGGCACCGCGACGCGCTGCGCTACACGGCCTGGTATCCGGCACAGGCCGGCAGCCGCGAAAACGCGCTGACCATCGGTCCTCCCGACGCGCCGCTGTTCGACGCCGGCCGGTCGGCCAAGGATGCGCCGGTCGCGGGTGATCGCCTGCCGACCCTGCTGCTCTCGCATGGCAACGGCGGCAGCGCGCGCATGATGGGTTGGCTGGGCACGGCGCTGGCGCGGGCCGGGTATCTGGTGATTGCGGTGGATCATCCAGGCAACAACGGCGTTGACACCATGACCCTGCCCGGCAGCCTTCTGACCTGGTTGCGCGCCGATGACCTGCGTGCCGCACTGGCGGCCGTGCAAGCTGATCCGGTGCTGGGCCCGCATGTCGATCCTGAGCGCCTGGGGGTCGCCGGCTTCTCGGCCGGTGGCTACACCGCGCTGCTGGCAGCCGGTGCGCGACCGGACCTGCAGCGATTGCGGGACTTCTGCACCGCACATCCGGATGACGGCGTCTGCCAGCCCCAACAGGAGGCGGCAACGCACACGATGGAGGCGCGCGTTGCCGCTGCGGCGTCGCCCGAACTGTCGCCATGGATGTCCCACGCCAACGACGCACGCGCCATTCCCGGCGTGCGCGCGGTGTTCCTGCTGGCGCCGGCAATCGTGCAGGCCTTTGCGCCCGAGCAGCTCTCCTCGCTGAAACAGCCGGTGTCGATCGTGCTGGGCCAGGCGGACACGGTCGCGCCACCACAGACCAATGGCGAGGCTGCGCGTGCGGTGATTGCGGGCGCTGCACTGCAGGTGCTGCCCGGTGTCGGCCATTACGATTTCCTCGCCGCATGCACCCCGGCCGGACAACAGCGGCTGCAGGACCTGTGCAGCACATCGGTGCCGAAGGCGCAGACCCACGCGCAGGCAGCGGACGCGGCAATACGGTTCTTCAACCATTCGCTGCGCTAGTGGCCGCCGGGCATGGCCCGGCGCTACAGTGGGCGCGTCCACGGAGAATCGATCATGCGCCTGCTGCACCTCACTCTGCCGGTATCCGACGTCGCTTCCGTGGCCACATATTTCCACGATGTGCTGCAGCAGCGCGTGGTCGGCAACCATGTGCACATCGGCTGGAGCACCCTCGAACTTCAGCCTGCGGCGGGGCGTCCGGTGGGTGGCGTGCATCTGGCCTTCAACGTGCCGGACAACCGCTTCAGCGAGGCAATGACGTGGTTGCGTGAGCGCACGCCGCTGCAGCGCAATCCGGCGGGGCTGGACTACTTCGCGCTGGAGAGCAGCTGGCAGTCGCAGTCGGTGTACTTCACCGGCCCGGACGGCCTGATCCTTGAACTGATCGGCCGCCGCCGCCTGCCGGCCAGCGCTCGCGAAGGCGTGTTCCATGGCAGCGAGCTGACCTGCCTGAGCGAAGTCGGCCTGCCCAGCCGCGATGTCGAGGCCGTACGCGAACTGTCCAACCAACGTTTCGGCCTGCAGCCGATCAGCCCGGCTTCGCCGCAGTTCGCACCGATGGGCGACGACGAGGGCCTGCTGATCGTGGTCGCGGCCGATCGACGGTGGTTTCCCGAGCAGAAGGACCTGCCCAATGCGCAGGGGCTGTTGCTGCAGGTGGGCGACGTGGCTGGCCCCGGTGTCGTGGAGGACGTTGTGCTCGGCTGGCGGGTACAGGCAGCCTGAACTACCAGCTGCCCGACGCACCACCTCCGCCGCTGCGGCCGCCGCCTCCGGACCAGCTGCTGGAGCTGCTCGCAGACGAACTTGACGACGGGCTGCTGGACGCACTGCGGTGGCCGACGGATGATCTGCGGCTGCCGCGTGCCTTCTCACCGGGCAGCATGGTGAAAATCCAGGCGAAGTACAGCACGACCGTGCCGGCACCCCACCCGATCGTCGCGGCAAGGCGTGCCACCGGGTCGGCGCGATCAATGGCCAGCAGTGCGAAGAGCACGTAGCCAGCGGTCAGCAGCAAGAGCACTGCGAACCTCACCCCGAAGCTGCTGCGGTCCTTGTGCCAGCGCGCGCGGCACGCCTGCACGAGGAAGAACAGCAGCATGGCTACGATGCCTGCCGCCAGGTCCAGCAACGTGTGCAGGGCCAGACTGGGCGGCAACTGGCCACGCAGCATCATCACCACCAAGAACCCCGAACTGACCCCGAGCATGCCGAGCAGCACCACGCGCACACCTCGGCTGCGGCGCCAGCACCAGCCAAGCAGGCTCGCCACCGGTACGCACAACGCCAATACGAGGCAGACCGCTGCCAATGCCTGGCGTGGCGCCCACATAGCCGCCGACAGCAGACCCGCGGCTACCACAGCCGTCACCAGCAGCGGGCGACCCCAGGCCGGCAATCGCTTCGGGCGCGCCTGCGGCGTGGTGACCTCGCGTGGCGCTCCACGCTGGCGCTCGCGATGCCTGCGTGCGAGGTCGTCCGGCATCCTGGCCGCGGGCGCCGAGGGCGGTGAGCGCCACAGACCCGCAAGGAAGCCGGCCAGCAGCGTCATTGCAACCACGGAATCCGCGCTGCGCCAATCGGCCGGCAGCACGTTGCGCATCGATGGCGCTTCCCAGGCCGGCAGGTCCTCGCCATCGATCAGCGCGACCACGACCTTCGTTCCATCCAGCAGGCCCTGGTCAAGGTCGCCATCGCGGAAACGCGGCACGATCGCCTTGTCGATGATGCGGGCGGCATAGGCATCTGGAATCGCGCCCTCCAGACCGTAACCGGTCTGGATGCGTACACGGCGGTCCTGCACGGCCACGAGCAGCAGCACGCCATCGTCAACGCCTTCCCGGCCCAGCTGCCACTGGTCGAACGCCCGCTGTGCGTAGGCCTCGATGCCCTCGTCGCCAGCATGGTCGACCACCAGCACCTGCAGCTGCGCGCCGGTGCGCGCCTGCAACTTGAAGGCCTGCGTGCGCAGTATGTCGCGGGTATCCGCCGAAAGTGCGTTGGCGGCGTCCACCACCGGGTCATCCAGCGCAGGGACCGCAGCACCGGCCATCACCCTCATCGGCAACAGGCACAACAGCATCAACAGCCATGCCGTGACCCGGGTGCACGTCGTCCTGCGCAGCATCTTCACGTGCCCTGCCCTGCCTCGATCCGCGCATGCAGCGCCTGCAGCTGCGCGACCGCCTGGTTGAACACCTGCAGATCAGCATCAACCAGCGCCGGCCAGTCGGGCGCGTGCCCCAGCAACTGCGCCACCTGCTCGGTCGGCGCACGATCAAAGCCTTCACCCAGCACCGCGAGATAGCGTTCACGGAATCCTGCCGGGTCGCGTTGATCCTGCACGAACAGCTGCACGGCCAGCAGCCCTGCATAGAGGTAGTTCACCAGATAGTTGGGGTCGTCATACATCAGGCGCTTGCCGATCCAGCCGTTGCACAGCTGCGGATAGCGCTCCGGGTCCTGACCGAAGCGCGCCAGCACCCGGCCGGTCAACGCGTCCAGGTCATCGGCGGTACCCAGCGTGTTGTCCGCCACGCCCTCGTAGATCGACTGCTCCAGCTGCGCCTCTTCGGAAGACGTGAACAGCTGCAGCACCATATCGTCCAGCAGTGACTTCAGGTAATAGGCCTTGGCCCGCGGGTCCCCTGCCTGCTGGTACAGCTGGTCGCGGAAGCGCAGTTCGTTGTAGATGGCAAAGGCCTCGGTCAGCCACTGGCTGCCATTGCGCTGCAGCGGCGAGGCATGGCCGCGCTGCATCCACTCACCGTGCATGGCATGACCGGCTTCATGGGCGATCTCGACATCGCTTTCCAGATCACCACGGCGCACGCCAACGAACAGCATTGCCGGCACGCCGGGAGCGCTTACCGAGAACGCGTCCTGGCTGCGGTCACCACGTTCGGTGGCCAGATCCATGCGCCGGTTGGCCGGATCGAGCAGCGCACGCAGCTCACTGACGTATGCCGGCCCCAGGTGCTGCATGGCATCGGCGGCATTGTCGCGCAGCTGCGCCAGCGTCAGTACCGGCGGCATATAGCCGGCATCGGGCAACGTGGTATCCCAGAGCTGCGGCGCATCGATGCCTGAGCGCGCGGCGTGGCGCAGCAGCATGTCCTGGTAGGCGCGACGGTCCCCTGCATGGCGTCCGATCGCCTGCAGCGTAGCATCCACCGCCGATGCATCCAGGCCCATGCGCTGGTAGCCCCGCGCCGGTGCAGAACCATCGCCCTGCAGGCGCGCGGCGGCATCGTTCACCTGCACCAGGCCCAGCAGCACCGAGGCCATCGGCTCGCGGCGCGAGTGCAGGCCCTGCCAGTAACCCTTCCAGCCCGCTTCCCGCAACGCGCGGTCCTGCTGCTGGGCCAGTGCCTGCTTGTCGTGCCCGGTGTCCCAGTGCCGACCATCACGCTCGATCTGCGGGTACTCGGCACTGCGCAGGATCTGCCCACGCAGCCGTGCGAAACTGTCCAGCGCCGGATCGGCCAGGGCCTCCACGGCCTCATCCAGTGCGGTACTGGCCGGTGCTGCAGCGTCCTTCAGCGCACGCGCGCGCAGGAAGGCATACGGTGCTGCCCACGCCGCGTCTGCGGGCGCTTCGCGCAGCGCCGCGCGGCCGGTGTGGGCGATGCGGCTGCACAGCCCCATCACCTGGTCCAGCGCCTGCGTCGGGCGATGGTCACGGGCATTGCGTGCGGCCTGCAGATGCAGATAGCTGTGATGGCGCAGGCACTGCGCCTGCAGTGCCTCGGCCTGATGGAAGCGTTGCGCAGGTGCAAGCGCGGAAGCCTGCTGCAGGGCCTCGACACGCTTGCCCAGCTCGCCGCGCGCGGCCTGTTCGGCTGCCGCACTGGCGAAGTAGGCGCTATCGTCGGCCGGCAGCGACTGCGCCTGGACGCCGGTGAAGGGTGCCATTGCCAGCATGACAGTCATGGTGGCGGTGATGGTGCACATCCTGCGAGCCTGCATCGGCGTCTCCCTGCCTGGATCAGGCTCCGAGCCTAGCAGCCCCCGCCCGGCCGCGCCTGTGCCGGGACAGGCATCAGATCGACTCATCCTCGCGCTTGACCAGCGTCCAGCAGGGCGACTGCGCGAAGGTGTAGGTCTGCTGGTCGCTGCTGTCCGGCGTGCGGATCTGTACCTGTCGTTGCCCATCGGCCAGCGTGCTGACCTGCATCTCGCGGCCCTGCCCGGCCAACGCGGCGGGATCGGGCATCACCGGCCACTCGACATCGGCCAGCGCCAGGCGGCTTTCCACCTTGCGCGGTTCCGGCTCGGCCTCGGCATCGATGTAGCTGTCCAGCAGCGGATCGGCGGTGGCCTTTTCCTGCAGCGCGATCTCGTTGCCGAAGTGCTTCAGGAACGCATCGAACTGCGAGTAGGGGCATTCACCGCTGGCAGGCACCGGTGCGGGCTGGACCGCTGCCGCCGTGGACGACGGCGCGGGATGTGCAGGCGCCACTTCCGTGGGCGTCACCTGGGGCTCGGGCGTGCAGGCAACCAGGGCCACGCCACAGGCAAGCATCAGCACGGCAGCGGAACGGTTTCGACGCATGGGCTCATCCTGAATCCGGTTGGGTCGTCCCATGCTACCGCGCGCCCTACAATTCCGGCACTCCGCCTGTCCGAGACTCTCCATGCGTCGCCTCCTGCTCATGATCGGCCTGCTGTTGCCCGCCCTGTGGCCAGCGCTGGCGATGGCCGTCGATGTCCACGAAGGCGATCTGCTGTTCGTCACCGCCGGCCGCAGCGGCCTAAGTGCGGCCATCGACGATGCCACCGGCAAGCAGGGCGCGCCCAGCTTCGATCATGTGGCCCTGGTCGCTGTGGCGCCAAACGGCTGGGAGGTACTGCATGCGGACGAGAAGGGATCGCGTCGGCAATCGCTGGTCGAGTTCCGCCAGGACGCCCGGGCCAAGCAGCGGCAGATCGTGGTCTATCGCCTGCGGGCACCGCAGCAGGCGGCGATCAAGGATGCGGTCGCCACCGCGCGCATGATGCTGGGCAAGCCGTACAACACGTCGTATGTGTTGAACGAGGACAGCTACTACTGTTCCGACTTCATCGAGCGTGCGTTCCGTGCGCACCATGTGTTCGCGCTGCAGCCGATGAACTTCCGCAATCCGCAGACCGGGCAGATCGCACAGCACTGGGTCGATCTGTACCGCGGCATGGGCATGGAGGTGCCGCAGGATCAGCCCGGCACCAATCCCAATGACATGTCGGCCGCGCCGGTGCTGCAACGCATCGGCGTGCTGGAATAAGCGAAGCCCCGCGCGCGGCGGGGCTTCGGGGGGTGCCCAGGGTGGGTACCGACGTCACTCTTCCTCGTCCTGCCCACCTTGCTGCTGATTGCGCTGGTTGCGCTGCTGCTGTTCCTGCTGCTGTTGCTGCTGCTGGTCGCGGCCACGGCCCTGCTGCTGATCCTGCTGGTTCTGCTGGCCCTGCTGCTTCTGGTTCGGGTTCTGGTTCTGCTGTGCCATGTCCGATCTCCAAAGCCACGCGCGGAATGCGGTGGACGGGGCCATCGTCTGCAGCGAAGAGTTAATCGCGCGTTGGCGGACGGCTACACCTGTGTGTACGCGCGTGAATGAACACGCGAAAGTCCTTGCGGCACAAGCCGCTGAAGGATTCATGCGGGTTCGGCATGTCCTTATGTGGTAATGACAGGAGCACGTATTCAGTGCTGTAGGGCGCACCGGAATGCGCGAGCGTTCGCTCAAGAATGGCTACCCGAAGCCGATAGGCTGCGGACGGGCTGCTATGGACGGCCCATCTTTCCAAGCATCAACAAGGAACGTCTAAATGAACGCCGTGGTTGCAGAAGCAAGTGACTCTCGCCTCCTCAAAGCGGTCGAGAGCATCGCGATCAGTCCCGCAGACGCGAAGGCCCTCGTCGCCCAGTACAGGCGCCAGATTCTCTCCCGGGATCCAACACGCGGCCAGCACGAGGTTGCAGGGTTGGTGGCCGACAAGATCATCAGCCGTTATTGCCGGATGTCAGCCACCACGGGGGGAGCGACTGCTCTGACCGGGGTCATCCCGGGAATTGGTACGGCCCTGGCAATGGTTGGCGGTGGTCTCGCCGATGCAAGCATCAGCATGAAACTGCAGGTCGACATGACCATGTGCTTGGCTGAGGCCTATGGATGGGACGTGAATGGCGAAGACGCCAGGCACCTGGCTTTTCTCATCGCCGCAGGAGGTTCTCTGGAGAAGCTCGGCGTCGAAGCGTCGACTCGGATCGCCTCAAATGCCGGCGTAAAGATGGTCCGTCAGTACTTGAAGGGCGCCGTGTTGCAAGCTCTCAAGGAACTCTTCAAGAAGATCGGCATCACCTTTACCCGCAAGGCGCTGGAAAAAGCCGTTCCGTTCGGCATCGGAGTCGTCATCGGCTCAGGGGCCAACTATGCGTTGACCAAGTATGTTGGCAATACTGCGCGAAGCTGGTTCGAAGCGGATGCCGCACTGGGCAACAAGCCCAATGAAATCTGAGCAGCGCGCGTTCTGGCCATGCGGCTTTCAAAGCAGGAAGCCGCATGATCCGGGGATACTGGACTACGGCATCACCGGTGGCACATACGCCAGGGTCATGCCCAGCAGCCACAACAGGCCCAGCACCAGCGGGATGTGCACCAGCAATTGGATGAAGGTGAAGCCCACGATGTCGCGTGCCTTCAGGCCCAGCACGCCCAGCAGCGGCAGCATCCAGAACGGGTTGATCAGGTTGGGCAGGGCTTCGGCCGCGTTGTAGACCTGCACCGCCCAGCCCAGGTGCGCCTTCAGTTCGTTGGCGGCCTGCATCACGTACGGCGCCTCGATGATCCACTTGCCGCCACCGGACGGCACGAAGAAGCCCAGCACGGCCGAATAGACGCCCATCACCAGCGCGAACGAATCGGTGCTGGCCACGTGCACGAACAGGCTCGACAGCCGGTGCGCCAGGGTCTGCCCGTCACCGCCAGCGGCGTGGGTGAGGATCATCGCGATGCCGCCGTACAGCGGGAACTGGATCAGCACGCCGGTGGTACTCGGCACCGCCTTGGCCACCGCGTTGAGGAAGCTGCGCGGGCGCCAGTGCAGCAGCAGGCCCAACGAGATGAACAGGAAGTTGTAGGTATTGAGGTTGGCGATGGCGGTGATCACCGGCTTGTTGGCGAACTCGTTGAACAGCCAGCCGAACGCCAGCAGCGAGAGCAGCACGGTCAGGAGGGGGCTGTATTCCAGCCATTCGCCCGGGCGCGTGCGTCGCTGCAGCGGTTCCGGCTCGGCCTGTGCAGCACCGGGGAACGCCTCGGCGGTACGCGCACTACCCGCCGCGGGTGCCGTCAGCCAGGCGATCAGCAGCGAGACCAGGATCAGCACCGAGGTCAGCGCGATCGACTGCCACAGGAAGATGGTTTCGGTGAACGGCAGCACGCCGGTGATCTCCACCAGCCCCGGCGGCATGCTGGCCGGGTTGGCCTGCAGCTGTGCGGCCGAGGAACTGAGCCCCATTGCCCACACCGCACCCAGGCCGAGGTACGCCGAAGCACCGGCGGCGCGGTAGTCCATGCGCAGTTCGGTACGACGGGCCAGCGCACGCACCAGCAGGCCACCGAACACCAGCGAGAACCCCCAGCTGAGCAGCGAGGCGAGCATGCTGACCAGGCCCACGTACACCACCGCACCGCGGCCGGTACGCGGCACCCGGGCGAGGAAATCGATGAAGCGTGCGACCACCGGCGCCGTCGCCACGGCGTAGCCACCGATGACCACGAAGGCCATCTGCATGGTGAAGGGAATCAGGCTCCAGAAGCCGTCACCGAAGGCGCTGGCGGTGGCCTGCGGGGTCGAGCCGAAGCCCATCGCGGCCAGCGCGACGATGACCACGCCCAGCACCGCGAACACATACGCGTCGGGGAACCACTTTTCCGCCCAGGCGGCCGAACGCAGCGCTGCGCGCGCCATCCAGCCGTCCTGTACTGCTGCCGTAGAGGCCATCGCCTACCCTCCCAGGTTCGATGGATCGATTCTGGGCGGTGGGGTGCGGGCTGTCAGCCACCTATTGGTCGTAGGTGGCGGGGTCGGATCCCTCTCCACAGGAGAGGGCTCTGACCCCGAGCCGGGTATCGGCGCGGCAGAAGGGTCAGAGCCCTTTCCCACAGGAAAAGGGATCCGACCCCGGGCAATCAACGCAGCGCCAGGTCCGCGGCGATGCCGGCAAACAGCGCGGCACCCACCCAGTTGTTGTGCAGGAACGCCTTGAAGCACGGGCCGCGTTCGCGGTTGCGGCAGATCCAGAACTCGTACACCACCAGCGCGGTGGCCACGGCCACGCCGGCCAGGTAGTACCCGCCCAGCCCGCCGCGCACGCCGACCAGCGCCATCGTGGCCAGGAACAGTGCGTACAGCACGCCCTGGATGACCAGGTCGAGATCACCGAACAGGATCGCGGTGGAGTGCGAGCCCATCTTCAGGTCGTCCTCGCGGTCGACCATGGCGTACCAGGTGTCGTAGGCGGTGGACCACAGGATGTTGCCGGCATACAGCAGCCAGCCCAGCATCGGCACCTCGCCCTGCACGGCGGCGAACGCCATCGGGATGCCCCAGCCGAACGACATGCCCAGGTAGACCTGCGGCAGATGGGTGTAGCGCTTCAGGTACGGATAGCTGGCAGCCAGGAACACGCCGATGAAGCTCAGGCCGATGGTCAGCCCGTTCAGGGTCAGCACCAGGCCGAACGCCACCAGCATCAGTACGGCGAACAGCGCCAGCGCGGCACGGCCGCTGATCGCACCGGTGGCCAGCGGGCGCGCCTTGGTGCGCTCCACATGCGGGTCGAGCCAGCGGTCGGCGTAGTCGTTGATGACGCAACCGGCCGAGCGGGTCAGCCACACGCCGGCGGTGAACACGAACAGCGTCCACAGCGGCGGCAGGCCGCCCGCGGCCAGCCACAACGCCCACCAGGTGGGCCACAGCAGCAGCAGCGTGCCGATCGGGCGATCAGCGCGCATCAGACTCCAGTAATGCCGCCAACGCGGCGTCGCCGGCGACTGCGGCGAAGTGAGGGGGGTATCAGCCATGGCGATAGGATACTCCTGCCCCTCCGGCACGGCTTTGCCCGTGGGGGGAGATTTGTTCGGCGAAACTGGATAGAATGCCGGTCCCGCACCGCTTCATGGCGTTGCGATGCCCGCCCCGGCACCGGCCGACGGCGCGGCGGTTCTACAACGCGCCCGTAGCTCAGCCGGATAGAGTAGTGGCTTCCGAAGCCATTGGTCGGGGGTTCGAATCCCTCCGGGCGCGCCATTTTTCCTTCATTGCCTGTACGCAGCGTCCCAACTGGGCGATGCTGCGATGTCGCGAGGTGTCCGGCACGCCGCCAGGAATGTCAGGGAATGAACGTTGCCGAGCGATGCTCGCAACCGGCTGCATCCCGTACCACGATGGAGTACTCCGTGTCCGCACTGGATTGGCCGGGCAGGAACACGCCATCACCATCGAACAAAACGCTCTGCTGTTCACCCTGCCCGATCGACAGCCCGATCGCTCCCGGCGTGATTTCCTCAAGGATCACGTTGTAAGGCCGCCAGGCATCTCCGCCGGTTCGCCTCATCTCTGCGCGAGCGGTCCTTGAGTTCAACCTGCGTCTCTCATCCACCGACAGCTGAAGCGGCTGATCAGCATTGTGGGTGACCTGGAAGCGCCCGTAGGTCAGTCCGTCGACTCTCTCGGTGCCGACGTAGGTGAAATGGGCCGGCGGACACTTCGTGGTGCGGTTCGGATGCGCCGCACAGGATGTCAGTGCAACCACGAGGCAAAAGGCAGTCAGGCGCTTCATGGGTTCGAGGCCTGATGTGGGTTGTTGTCGCGGTGGCAAGCGGCAGTGAGGGCAACCAGCACTATGCCCCAGAGCGGCGTGCTGATGCCCGAACACCGGACGCTTCACCCATACTGTTCCACTCCCAACCTTCTACATCGGGCGTCACTGCTGATCGACTCGCCAGCCATAGACATGAGAGCCCTAGAAGGGACCGGCTAAATGCTGAGCACCATCTGCAACCCGTTCTGCAAAACGATCTTCGCGCGATCGAGGTCACGTCTAGAGATGGAGACCGCCGCCAGCCCAACGGCTCGAGCGATCTCGCATTGCGAGAAAAATGTGTCGTACGTATCGATCATGTCGGCATGAAACATCTTTCGCGGAGCATTTGCTACCACCCTGAAAAGATCGGTCATGAAGTTCCAAGCATCAATAACAGCATCTGGGCTAACGCCAACTCCCGAATCGATCGAATCTATCAATGACTCAAAGTCAAGTAACGATTCACCTTCCCAGTCCACAGCCCCCTCGCAGGCAGCGACTTCGTAATCGAGCCCCTCCCTACTGCCGGCTGACACAGGCCTCCCGTTTTTTGATAGCACATAATCATATTCATCTGAAACCCACGCAAACCAGACGACCCTCCCCTGCGCAGCAATCCCAACCGGATATATATCAGCCATCACAAGCTCCCACCTAAATGACGCCATCGACCCAAGCTCTTCTGGAATTGCGTCCATCAGAGGATCTTGACTGAAGTTGAGAAAGAACTCTTCAAAGAATCCAGGCTTTTCACCGCTCGGAGTGAAGTTGGTTTCCGCATATTATTTTAAGCTTGCTCAAGTTTGACCCCTGCCCTTTTCCGGGAACTTGACCAAACTCCTTACTCGCTGGGCATACTGAACTGGTGCCCCCCAATTCGTAGGATTTGTACCCCGCGCCCAAGATGGCATGTCATTTTTTTAATTCCCTATCATGGGCTGGCACTTGGCGTGTCGCTACGCTGCTCCGGATTTGCGGCAGCGTGCGCAATCGAAGCACCTGGCCTGCGCGCATAGCTGTAATCGGCATCCCGGCAGGCACGCACGATCGGACTTCGTGCGTGCCTGATCACGCCCGGGAACCAGCAGAGCACCAGCACTACCAGACAGATCGTTCCCAGCCGTACCCATTCACCCGCGACACTGGCCCCGATCAGCGGCAATGCCGCCACCAAGATGACGACCTGTGTGTACAGAAGATAGAGCGTGTACGTGCCCAACCGCGGGTCTGAACGAAGCTCGACGCGACACCTCCGGCAGGACATCTTTGTTTGACGCCTTCCAGCAAATCGCAGGGGAAAGCGCTGCCCGCTGGCGCCACAAAGTGGACAGATGAAGCTCATCAGGCGCATCGGTAGAACCTCTTTTCAGAAGTTTCCATCAGCAGGTTCCATCTGCGGCGTCGACCATACGCACCACATCATCAAACCTCGGGTCCTGGCACATCATTTCCAGTGGTGTCCGATCAAGCTCATTCCATGCGTGTGGGTCTGCACCACACCATAGGAGATGGGCCGCAGCTGCGACGCTGCCATGTGCCACCGCGCTTGTCAGCGGCGTCAGATCAAGATCACCACGCACATCGATGTTGGTCACGAAGGGCATCAATGCGCTGAGGAGAGCCACATCGTTGTAATAGGCCACCACATGCAGGGGCGTGTCCTCATAGGCTCCTCGGGTCTCCGGACAAGTCAGCGCCGCATCTCCGAAGTCAGTGTAGACACCGAGCCGGGAAAGCAGTTCGCTGAGTACAGGATCCATGATGTTCATCGGGCTGCACGCACGGTAGAGCCCATTGCGTTGGCCCGATGGTGGTCCGTCCCACAATCCATCTCTCCGTCAGATCCCTGTCGACCTACAAGCGAAGCGGTGCGTGCGTCTTGGAGCGATGCGCTCGACAGATCAGGAATCATGACTTGACAGGAATCAACCGGCTATCCCAAGTGCCCTCTACTAGAAGTGCAATCTCTGCGCCGGCAGAAGCCTCAATGAAGACCAAGGTGTCACCGTCGACAATTTCCCTGGCAGCCACTGGATCTAGGCCAAGGAGGAAGCAACACCGCTTGAATTCAAAGGAATCATCCTTTCGATTGAAGACCTTGAGATCGAGCACGACATTCTGGCTAGAGAAACCATCAATGCTTGCTCTCCTGACTTGGCCAAAGACCAAATCATAGGATGCCCGCGAAGATTCATCGAACAGAGAAACAGTCACACCTGACACCGGATCAAGACGAATTCCAACCAGCTGGAAATCGTGAATAGTGATACCCATGCAATCACCTGTCGGAACCATACGTCGCGCGTGATGCTCCAGGCGCAGCCTACTGATTGGATTTCATTCCTTTAATCACAATTGCCATGAACATGCCGCAAATCAGGAGTGCCCCCAGCGCCACAGGCAACATTACAAAATAATCACGCCTCTCAAGATGACCAATAGCATACACCTTCAATACAAGATAGGACGAGGACCTCAAAAAAACTAGCGCAAATAACAACAAACCAAGCCAATTCATTATTTTCTTGCGCATATGCATATCACCTCCATTATATGCAACTGCACCCAGACCCACCCGAAACATCCTTCACCGCCTTCATGGCATCCAGCGCATCCTTGTCAGGGGCTATGCAGTGCAACAGTTCCGTGTGGCCTTAAGGTGACCGTTGAACGTCAAGCCGAATGACGACAGCTCTCCCGTCTTCGCGCCAACTGCCCCCCGCCACCTCGGTATAGATGGACTCTCTTTCCTTTGCATCCTGAGCGGTTTGTATCACTGACACTCCATCGTACGCCGTTGCTCGACCATTCACCATTACCAGGAATCCGGGGATTGCAACTTCGGGCTGCGGAGACAAAACACCGGCAATGGTGACTCCTTCGCCATTCACAGCTTCCAAGCCTCCAAAGGCGAGGTCTGCCACACCGAACGTCACGCCCAAGTAGTCGACGCACTCACACGGGCACAGACCAGGTGGATCTACCAAATACAACGGGACGCCACCTGCGTACGGCCGGCACTACCCCGGCAGTTGTTCAGAGCATCCCTGGAAATATCTATGGTGCCCTCCTTTGCCGAAGACGGAGCAGGCCGACAGACCCGATTTTCCACATGGCAAACGCTGTGCAAAGAGAGAGCGCGACAAACGCCAAACCCGCAAATCCGTAGTCTCGTCCACCATCAGAAATATCAACCAGCACAAAAGCAAGGAGCACTGAATTTACGGCAACTCCAAGGCAAGCAACCAGCCTGAGCGCCCAGAAGAACATGATGTAGTAAGCCTGAAAAAAACTATTGTATTTTCTCATCTCAAGGACACCCGCATCCTTTTGCAGTCAGCGCAGCTATCTGACCAGGAACTGTGTAGCCAGATCCCGACATGACGCCAAACCCAACTCCAAGCAGTGGAGGGACCGAAAGAGATCCACCACCGACCTTATCTCGCCCCATATCTTCAAGTCAGAAAAGGCGGCGAAGCCACCCAATCTGCTCCACTCCAGATCGCGACATTCCGCATCGGATCGATCACCACGCGTAGCGTACCCAGGTGATCTGGCTGGACGTAAGCCAGCTCCGGCACGCCGGCGCTCAGCACATTGATCAGCGCCACCGGGTAGCTGTCCAGCCAGATGGCCTGCTGCTGCGCTTGGCCCATGGCCGAAAGCTGCCCAGCCACTGCCCCGCTTCGTAGTATAGGGTGACCTGCGCTGCGCCACCGGCCGGGCTGCGCAGCACGCGCTCGCCGCGGTGGTTGCAGATGTAGCATTCCAGGACGGCATTGCCCTGTTTCACCGCGTTCATGCGGTTGGCATCGTTGTAGGTGAACATGTTGCTGCCGGCGCTGCTGGCCATGTCTTCAGGGACCACCTCTTATCGCTGCAAACCGAAATTGGCCCGGAGCAGGTGTGAAGGCGTTGCGCGCGGACATTGAATCCACCCTTCGCTTGCCGGAGACGGATCAGGGCGAAAGACCCGATCCCCCCCCTTCCCATAACCAGCTCAGCGCAATTCTATTCCTTCGGGTTCGCACCGGCCTTTCGGTTTAAAAGCAAGAAGGACACAACACTTGAAACTGCACCCCAAACCGGCGTCATTAAAACAGTACTTATAATTCCGAACGATACCAATGCCTGCCACATGAAACCTGCATTGAAAGAATAAAATCTTTCACGCTCAACAAAAATTACTATCGCCTGAGCAAATAATCCAGCCACCACGCCGACACCCCCTCCCCAGACCGCGCATTTCCACCCCCCCCCCTTTCCATAGGGCCTGAGCAACACACCAAATAGAACCAGGCCTGCCATATACAGCCAAGGAAACAACCTCTCAGTATCAAACTGATACATATCCCATAGAGGCTCCGGAATTCCAACATACATCACCATCGAGACGACCAGTGAAATCCCAGCATAAAGTAAATTTCGCCCATCCATTTAATCACCTCTTTGGAGAATAGACTCTGATCTTAACTCCGGGAAGCTTTGACAAAGACTTACCCAGTGTTGCAGGCGTAAATTTAACACCAAGACTCTCAAATGGCCCGACCCCATTGATTGCGGAGGATGTTTTGATGGCGCAAAGCCCTCCGATCGCCCCCCCCAACTGCTCGGAGTATTCTTGAATTTGAAGCTCGCTATACTCATCAGTTTCAAAGCTAAGCGCGTGTACCGTTGACCCTTCTGCCAAATGATGATTCACAAAGTTCGTGAGATTGGCGTCAGCGCCTGAGAATATGTCACCACTTCCGCGCGTGGGCGAATTTGGGTTGGCGCCCGGATAGCCTCCAGCCGGATCATACAAAACCCCCTCCGCTCCCTTGCCGTCTACATGCACGGCAGCGTGAGTGCCTATGCCCGATTTTGAAGTGACAATAACTGTTGTCTTCAAACCATAAGGATCACCATTACCTAGCGCATTCGCATACGCGTAAAGATAAGTGGACACCCCACCCATCAACCCTATTGGATCACTCTGCGAATACCGCCCCACGGATGGGTCGTACTCACGCTGGTAGTTGTAGAACAACCCACTCCCGTCCGTTGCCTGCTGGCCCGGGAAGCGCAGTGCCAGCTCGAATGCCACACCATCGCCATCCGGATCGGCACTTGGGATCTGGTTGCCGAACACTTCGCTCTTGTTGCTCCACTCCCAGATCGCCACATCACGCACCGGATCGATCACCACGCGCGGCGTACCCAGATGATCTGGTTGGACGTAGGCCAGCTCCGGCACGCCGGTAGCCGGCACGTTGATCAGCGCTACCGGGTAGTTGTCCAGCCAGATGGCCTGCTGCTGCGCCTGGCCCGTGGCCGAGTAGTTGCCCAGCCACTGCCCCGCCTCGTCGTACAAGGTGATCTGAGCCGCGCCACCAGCCGGGGTGCGCAGCACGCGCTCACCGCGATGGTTGTAACCGTAGCTTTCCAGCACGGCATCACCTTGCTTCACCGCGTTCATGCGGTTGGCATCGTTGTAGATGAACGACTTGCCGCCGATGCGGGTGGTGTTGCCCACCGCGTCATGGTCGCGCGCTTCGCCGTCCACGGCGGTCAGCCGGTGGCTGGTTGCGGGATAGGTGTAGCTGGCCGTGCCTGCCGAGGTGGTCAGCGCGGTGCGATTGCCGGTGGCGTCATAGGCATAGGTTTCGATCGGCGTGCCGGTCGTCCCGTCCTGGGTCTGGGTCAGGCGACCCAGCGCGTCGTAGGCGTACTTGGCCAGCACCGACGAGCCTGCGCCGTTCTTCAGCTCGGTGATCGAACCGACGGGATCGTAGCCATAGCCCAGCGACAGGCCGCCTGCGGCCGGGTCATGCACCGCCTGCGGGCGATAGTCCAGGTCCAGCGGACGCTGCAGCTGGCGGCCATTGCCATAGGTCCAGCCCGTCGCCGGGCCGAAGGCCGCATAGGTCACGTTGTTCACCACGATCTGGCGTGCCTGGCCGGGCCGGGTCAGGCCGATCTGGCTGATGCGCCCCTGGGTATCGCGCACGTAGTCGGCCACGCTGCCGTCGGGGTAGGTCAACGCAGTCAGGCGCCCCGACTTGCTGTAGGCATAGCGCAGCGTACTGGCAACGCCGTTGACGGTCTGCACCTTGCGGGTGATCTGGCCGAAGCGGTCGTGGCAGTACTGGGTGCTGCCATTGGCGTGCAGCACCTGCCCCAGGCGCCCCTTGGCGAAGCGCTCGTCTGCGGCACAGGCGGCCGGCGCCACGTCATAGCTGTAGCCCACGTCCAGATTGGGGTCCGGATAGGCAACTCCGATCAAACGGTTCAGCGCATCATAGTGATAGGTGGCGGTGACGCCACGCGCATCGGTAGCGGTCTTGCGATTGCCGGCGGCATCCACGGTGAAGCTGCTGGCGCCACTGTCCGGGCTGACCTGCCCGGTCAGGTCACCGAACCCGTTGTAGGCGTAGGTGGTATGCAGGCCCTTCGGGTCGGTGACCTGGGTGACCTGGTCCAGCGCGTTGTACTGGCTGCGGATCTCCGCTGCCACGCCATCGACATCCTGCAGGGTCTGCGCCAGTCGGTTGAGCGGATCGTACTGCTGGCTGGTCACGCGCTGCAGGGCGTCGGTCACCGTCTGCGGGTTGCCATTGGCATCGTAGGCAAAGCCGGTGGCGTGATTGCCAGCGTCCTTCAGCGCGGTCAGCTGGCCGAGCGTGTTGAACGTCCGTGCCAGGGTGCGGCGCAGGGTGCCGCCTGCATCCAGCGTGTCTTCCTTGAGGCGGTTGCCGGCGTTGTCCAGCGCATAGTGAATGGTGTTGCCCGCACTGTCCGCGATGTCCGTCAGCCGCTGGGCGGCGTCGTAGACATAGGTAACGCTGCTGCCGTCAGGCTCGGTGACCTGTTGGACCTGGCCGGTCGGCCAGTAGCTGATCTGGGTCACCCGGTCCTCGGCTGTGGTGGCACCGCGCACGGTGACCGAGGTCGGCCAGCCGCGCGCATGGTAGGTGTAATCGGTGACCACGCCGTTGGCATCCTTGACCGACAACGGCCGCCCGAACGCGTCGTAGGCCAAGGTCTCGACCGTCTGGCCCAGCGCATTGGTCACGCTGCGCAGGTCGCCCTTGCGATAACTGCAGGCACCACTGGTCGCGCATCCCGCGTCGTCCGCGGTGTAGTAGGCATAGGTGGAGACATCCGCCACATCACTGCGTGGGCCATCCACGCTACGCAGCAGTCCCACCAGCGGGCACTCCGGGCCCTCTGCCTCACAGTAGGTCTGCGTGGTGACGCGGGTGTCACCGGTCACCCTGTCGCGCACGGTGATGGTGGTCGGCTGGAGGCGCGCATTGCGCGCGATGCGGATCTCACGGTTGCCAACGGTCTGCTGGACCAGCCGATTGCTGTCCATGGCCACGCGCGTTTCGCTGATGCGCTGGTCCGGAGTACCTGCCGCTTCGGTGGTGGTGGTCACACTGACAGCACCTGCGACAGCGTCGCTGGCCTCCGCATAGGCGTAGTTGGTAACAACGCCACGGCGATCGGTCACTGACTGAAGCCGACGCCGGAAATCGGTGCCCTCGGGCAGATAGGCGCGAGTGATGCTGCCATTGCTTTCGGTGATGCCATTGACCTTGCGCGGAAGGCCACTGGTGCCGCTGGCGGTCAAGGCGTAGGTGCTCTGCTTGCCCAGTGCGTCGGTGACGATGGTGGTGCCTGCCGGGGTGTACTCCAGGCGCACGCCATCAATGCCCACGTCGGCTTGGCTGCAATCGCCGGAATGGCGGCTGCAGGTGACTCGCCCTTGCGTGTCATAGCCGTACCAGCTGTAGCGCTGGTTGTCTTCGGCGGTCACGCCGGTCAGGTAGCCCGGGAAGCGGGCATCCTCATAATGATACGTACGGCTGGCACCGTCTGCATAGGTCGCGGTGATCAGTTCCCCGGCCGGGGAGTAGGCGTAGCTCACCACAGGCTGGCCGGCGATCACCAGGGCCGAGATCAGTGAATCGTCGCCCGGCGCGAGGTACTGGACGTCCACGCGTCGGCCGGTTGAATGGGTGATGCTGAGCAGGCGGCCGCGGCCGTCGTGTGCATAGGTCAGCGACGTTCCGTCTTCGAAATCGCGGCGCTGCATCAAGCCATCAGCATCAAAATGAATGCGCTCTCCGGCACGTGAAAGTTGCCAGTTGGTGCCCTGCTGGACCGCGCGATCGCCGCTTCCGTCGATGGCTTCGTAGCTTGCCCCCACTTTCTGGAATGCGGTCTGCCCGCCATCGGCGCCGATCAGCCCAACTTTCAGTTCGGGGCTGGGAGGGAAGGTGGAATCGTCTACGCCTGCGGTAAGCCGCAGATTGTGGGAATGGGTCCAGCCCGTGCCCAACGCGCCACCCGCCGTGCTTGTCAGGGAGTGATAGTGGCGTTGGAAGTTCACCCATCCAAGGTTGAAATCCGGCTCAGGCTGGGATTTATCGCCAGTGGTCGGGTCACACGGGTTACCAACGGGACACTGCTGCGGCGGCAGCGGCGCGCTTGTGTAGGAGAGCATGGGCGACATGTGCGGCTCGTCCTGCTGGACCAGTGAGCACATCTGCAGGGCCTCATTCCACGTCAGGGACGGTCGATTCGGACAAAGCGCCGTTCTGGCCCGGCGCACACGCTCCCACCCCACTATCGACGAGCATTCTTGAGTGCTCTGATGATAGAAGTTCAAGGTGTAATGGAAATCCTTCTCCTCGTTGGTGACGCTACCGTCGTCGCCCCTGCCAAGTCCAAGGAGCTCCACCCAAGGATCCTCCGTGAGTGAAGTCGCCGGGCACTGCGGGTCGCTGACGCGGGTAGCGAGGATCACGCTACGAATCTGATCTTCGGATGAGTACTCCTGCCCTGAGTGGATGTAGACCCAGTCGGTAGTAACGATCTTCTCGGGTCTCACCCGGTAATCGTAGATGACCTTCTTTCCAAGGACGCGTTGGCGTTTGACATGCCAATCGAAGGGTTTGTCCTTTTCGTACTGGGAAAAGAGCGACTTGATGTCCTTCTGCACCGCCGCTTCGGTGGCTCGCGGCTGGCCCATCGACAGGTAGCTCTCCCACTTCTTCTGCACCTCCTGCGCCTGCGCAGCCCAAGGAGCCAAGCTCCCCAGCGCGATCATCGCCAGTGCGGCACACGAAATGGTCTTCAGTCGTTCCAACATCCCTGTTCTCCTTCCTGGACAAACACAGCACCGGCAGGAACGAGAACGTGGGGCGGTTGCCTCACCACGTCATGCTTCGGATCGTCCCTGGTCCGGAATGCGGCCTGACCGCATGGGGGACGTTATCTCCGATGTGGTTTACACATTCAAGTCAGAAACTGTGGAGTGGGTCGGATTTCAGAGTTTTCTGATAAAGCGAACGGCCGACCGCACAAGCAGCCGAGCGTGGGCTCGGCTCTACAAGGCGAATGCCCACAGAAACAGAAACGCCGGGCATGGCCCGGCGTTTCCATCACAGCAGGGAAGGGATAAACCTCAATACTTCCCGTCGAACGCGAAGATCGGCTTGCGCGTCTTCCACGCACCAGCAGTAAAGTCCGGGAACTCCAGCGTCTGGAAGCCGTTGGCGATCGACTGCTCGCTCAACGGGGTAATCGCACTCCAGGTCACCGCGTCGTAGATGTCGATCGGCATCGGTGCCTTGGCCTTCAGTGCTTCAACAAATGCATGGATGACGAACCAGTCCATGCCACCGTGGCCGGCGCTGGCGGCGGTGTCGGCATTCTGCTTCCACAGCGGGTGTTCGTACTCATCCTGGTACTTCTTGAACTCCTCCCACTGGTGCGGCGGGCTGCGGCCTTCGATGTGGATCGAATGGTTGACGTCCATCCACAGGCCCTTGGTGCCCTGCACGCGGAAGCCCATCGAGTACGGGCGCGGCAGCGAGGTGTCGTGCTGCAGCAGGATGGTCTCGCCGTTCTCGCAGGCCAGCGTGGTGGTCACGATGTCGCCGAGCTTGAACTTCACCTTGGTGCTGGGGTGGGTGGTGCCGCCACTCTTGGCCACGGTGTATTCGTGCAGGCCACGCGCCTTGGTCGCGAAAGCGTTGATGTGGGTGAAGCGGTTGCCACGGTTGATGCCGGTGTACATCGCGCACGGGCCGATGCCGTGGCTGGGATACAGCTCGCCATTGCGTTCCACCGAATGCTCGGTGCGCCAGCGTGCTTCGCTCCAGCCCTTGGGACCGAACTCCACGCCGCTGTCGTACGGCTGGTTCGGGTCGCCGGAATTGAACTTCACGCCGCGCAGGTCGTGCTGGTAGCCGGCCTGCAGATGCACCAGCTCGCCGAACAGGCCCTGGCGCACCATCTGCAATGCCGCCATCACGTCGCGGCGATAGCAGACGTTTTCCAGCAGCATGTACGGGGTGCCGGTGCTCAGCTGGGTCTTCAGCACGTCCCAGTGGTCCTGCAGGGTGATGCCGGCCACCACTTCGCAGCCGACGGCCACGCCGGCCTGCATGGCGGCAATCGCCATCGGTGCGTGGTACTCCCACGGCGTGGCGATGATCACGCCATCGATGCCCTTCTGTTCCAGCAGGCGCTTCCACGCGTTGGTATCACGATCCTGGCCATAGGTCTTCGGCGCGGGCTTGCCGGCCTTCGCCACCATCTCTGTGGCACGGCCCAGCATGATCGGCTCGATGTCGCACAGGGCAACCACTTCGACGTCGTCGCGACGCACCAGCTCCTTCAGCAGCACCAGCCCGCGCATGCCGGTACCGATCATGGCCAGGCGCACCTTGCGCCCGCGTGCCCATGCCGGGGTCTGCGGCAGCAGGCTGCTGGCGGCGACAGCGGCACTGGCCGCGATGAATTCCCTACGCTTCATGGCAGACATCTCTCCTCTTGGCAGCGTGCCGGCCGCAGCCGGCACGCCAGGTCACGCAAACGGAATTACTTGAACCGGTAGCCGATGGTCACACTGTAACCACGGCCGAAGATGGTTGCGTAGTCACTGGAGTCACCCAGGAAGCTGTTCGGATCGTAGAACGGCAGGCGGTTGAACAGGTTCTTGACAGTGAAGCTCAGGTTCCACGCATCGTCCGGGCGCCAGGTGACGCTCATGTTGGCGGTCCACCACGACGGTGCACCATCGCACTTGCTCTTCTGCAGGGCCAGGTAGCCGCCGGTGCAGGTTTCCTTGTTGTTGCTCTCTTCGTCGATCTGGTCGGTGGCCCACTTGGTGCCGCCGACATAGTTGACGAACATGCTGGTGGTCACCTGCTTGTAGGTCCAGTCGGCATTGAGCGTGGCGCGCAGGCGCGGATTGTTGTAATAACCCACAACGTCGCCGTAGTACCAGCCGTTCTCCGCGTCCATGTAGAAGCGGTTGCGGTTGGCGATGGTGGCGGCCAGGCCGATGTTCAGGTTGCCCCAGTCGCCCAGCGAGAAGCGGCTGCGCGCATCGATGTCGAAGCCGTCGATCAGGGTCTTGCCGCGGTTCTTGTACTGGCCGACCACGCTGGCCACGTTGCCGGCGGAGTAGCCCGGCAGAGTGGCCGGGCAGCTCACGCCGCTGGCCGGATCGGCGCACATTGCCGCCAGCTGGGCCAGGTTGGCACGGTCGCTGTCGGTGATCGGCGAGCGCGACATCGAGATGATGTCTTCCATGCGGCGATAGTCCGGCGCGACGATTTCGTTGTTGCGGTAGATGAACCAGTAGTCGGCCGACACCGACAGCCAGCTGGCCGGCTCGTAGACAAAGCCGAGGGTGGCGATCTTCGCCTTCTCCGGCTTCAGGTCCTTGTTCGGCTGGGTCATGCGCGCCACGGTGCGGCTGCAATCGACGTTCAGCAGGCTCTTGCCCAGATCGACATCGCCCGGCCGCTGCGACTTCAGCAGCAGGTTGGCGATGGCGTTGGTCTCGTTGCAGCGCAGCTCGTCACGGAAGCCGCCGAGCTGGGCGAACACGCCACCGTTGCCGGACTCGGCCAGGCTCGGTGCGCGGAAGCCGGTGGAGTAGGTACCGCGCAGCATCAGCTGGTCGAACGCCTGGTACTTGAAGCCGATCTTGGGCGCGATGTTGGCGCTGAAGTTCGGATACTTGTCCACACGCACTGCGGCATCCAGCTCCAGCTTGTCGGTGATCGGCGCCACGGTCTCGGCGAACAGCGCGTAGGTGTTGCGCTTGCCGTCGAACCACGAGCCGCCCTGCTGGGTGATCAGGCCGTTGGCTGCATCGGCGTTGCCCGGGGTGTAGAAAGTTTCGCGGCTGGCGTTGAAGCCGAATGCGGCGCGCATCTCGCCGGCCGGCAGCTGGAACAGCGGGCCTTCGATCTTGCCGTCCAGGGTGTGCAGGCGGGTCCACGACTGGATGTCGAAGGTCGGGAACGCTTCACGGATCAGCGCGGCGTTGGCTTCGCTGATCTCGCCGAACTTGTAAGCCGGGTGGTCGGAGATGATCACCCGACCGGTGCCCGGATCGATCGTGTATGGGCCGAAGGCCTTCTCGAAGCCCTTGGTGTTGACGTTGATCGTCTGGTAGGTGGTGGAGTGGGTACCCGCGCTGGCGAATGCGGTTTCCCAGTTCCAGTCGCCCCGGTTGCCACGCGCACCGGCCAGCACGCGGTAGCTCTTGTCGGTATTGCGCTGGCCGAAGTAGTTCGCGCCGGCATCCTGCAGCAGGTAGTTCAGGCCGACCACGCCGCCCATCATGGCCTTCAACTGCGGGCTGGCGTGGTTGTACTCGTTGTTGGGGCCCAGGAACGGATACAGGAACTGGTTGACGGTGTTGCCGGTGTTGCGCGAGAACCAGCTGGTCGGGTTACCGGTCGTGGTGCCATAGGTGCGCGGCGTGCCGCCGTTGGCGCGCAGGTCGATGTCGGTATAGGTCGCCTCGGCGAAGATCTCGGTGTTGTCACCGACCAGGAAGGTGCCGTTGAGGTAGGCGGTGTTGCGCTCGGACTTGGCGCCGGCATCGATCTCGTTGTTCATCCAGGTTTCCCAGACGCAACGCGGGCCGGCCGCTTCACTGGTCAGCACGTTCCTGCAGCCCGGCGCAGCTTCCTGCACGCGGCGGCCGGTGACCGGATCGAAGGCGAAGTAGGTGCCCGGGTTGAACTCGCCCGGCTTGCTGCCCACGCCCAGGCGCAGGTTGTTGAGGTAGTTCGGGTTGTTGACGTAGTACTGGTCCGGACGCTTGTCGTAGAAATCGCTCAGCGGAATCGCGTCGCGACGGTACATGTTGACCGCGCCATAGATATTGAAGCGGTTCTCGGCCAAGTCACCGAAGCCGGCGGTGATGCTGGCCTGGCGCTCACCGTAGGAATCGATGCGCGAGGAGGTGTCGTTGGTGAAGCTGATCTCGGCACCCTGGAAGTTGCGCTTGGTGATCACGTTGATCACGCCGGCCACCGCGTCGGTACCGTACACGGCCGACGCGCCGTCGGTCAGCACTTCCATGCGCTCGATGGCCGCCGCCGGGATCGCATCGATGTTGACGAACTGGGTCTGGAAGCCGGCCGGCGCACCGTAGTACGACAGGCGGCGACCGTTCAGCAGCACCAGCGTGCCCTGTGCGCCGAGCCCGCGCAGGTTGGCCTGCGAGGCACCATCGGAACCGGTGAACAGCGAGCGCGCATCCTGCTGCGCAGGGCGTGCGGCCGGCAGGTTGTCGAGCACCTGCAGCAGCGTGCGCGCACCCATGTTCTGGATGTCCTGCTTGCTGATCACCTGCACCGGCGAGGCGGTTTCAACGTCGGTGCGGCGGATGTTGGAACCGGTGACCTCGATGCGGGCCAGGTCGGTCGCCTTGTCCTTGCTCTCTTGGGCGAAGGCGGGAACGGCGACCGACAGCAGCACGCCGGCGATGGCCAGCGTCAGCGGAGCGATCGAGCGACAGGGGGGGCGGTGGTGGCGGGCGGGCAACATCGGGGTTCTCTCCTGGCAGGGGTGCGGCGCAAAAAGTGAGCGCGTGGGCGTTCGGCGGGCAAAACGCTCCCGGGCCACGGCCATGAGGGCCGTAGTCGGATTGGGCGGGGGAGGAGCGGTGTTACGTGGGGGTCATGGGGCGACGATGCTGGCGGAGTCGCCCTCCTCGCCGATCAGTACGGCGTTGGCCCAGTTGGCGCAGACCTGGGCGGGTTGACTGCCCTGCGCACCCAGCGTGCGCAGGCTCAGGGTGGAAAGGCCACGGATGTCCAGCTCCGGCTTGACCACGCCGGGCGCCTTGACCAGGCCGCTGTCGTACAGCAGGCGGTTGTCACCCCAGACCTGGAACTGCAGGCCGCCGGCGCTGCGGCAGGCGTCGTCGATGCCGAGGTCGGCACGCAGCAGGTGCCAGCCGCCCTGCAGGCGCAGGTCGATGCGGCTGCTGGCGCCGACGCCCAGGCCACGGCGGAACTGCAGGCCGTTCATGCGCATGCCGGCGTCGCCACGGAAGGACTGGTCGGTACGCAGCTGGCTGGCCAGCGCGGCCGGCACCGGCAGCTCGGAGAGATAGCGCTGCCGGGCCGGTCGCTCCGGTTCCTGGTGTTCAAGGATGTGGAAGGTGGACAGGGCGATCGGGCCGACATCGCGCGGCTGCAGTGCATCGAACGCGCGGGCGCTGCCCTGTGCGGCGGTGACCATCGGGTCGGTGCTGCTGGCGCCGTCGCCTTCGGGGTTCTGCACGCTCAGCACGCGGAAGCGCAGCAGGCGGCCGGCGTGGGCCGGGAAGTCGATGCGCTGCACGCCTTCCTTCAACTGCAGGCGGCCGCGGGCGATCGGCTCGCCCCACTCACCGTTGCTGTCGCCCAGGTAGACCTCATAGTCACGTACCTGCCCGTGCTTCCAGTTCTTGTCATTGCGTGGCGCGATGTCGATGCCATCGATCATCTTCCGCTCGCCGAAGCCGATCACCCACTCGTGGGCGCCGGTGCGCACGGCCTGGTTGCGCACGCTGCGGAACCAGGTGGCCGGATCGTCGTCGAAGGCGTTCTCCAACGCATGGCCCGGCTCTTCGGCCGGGCGGTTGACCACCAGCAGGCTGTCGGCCGGCAGTTCGCGGCCCAGCACCGGCGCGGCCGGATAGGCATCATCGGCGGCTGCGGCAGCGACTGCGAAGTCCAGCTGCAGCTGCAGTGGCTGGCGGATGTCCTGGGTGGCAGTGCGCACATGCACGGTGCCGCGGCGGTCCTTGGCATCGAAGTACCAGCCCTCGTTGGCGCTGTTGAAGGCGGCAGCATCGGCCAGCGCCGGCAGCGCGCGGCCACCGGCCTGCACCGCACGTGGTGCCTGCCGGCTGAGTACGCGCAGGCCGTAGCGGCGCTGCGCCAGCTGGCCGTTGTACTGGCCCTGCACGGCGTCGATCTGCACCTGCACCGGGCCACTGCCCTGCGCCGGCGCCTGCACGCGGATTACCTGCGTGCTCGACTCGCCCTGCTGGTAGCGGCGCGTGTTGCCATCGTCTTCGTACAACGTGTACTGCGAGTCGCCCTGCGGGTACAGGTCGAAGGTCACTTCATCGAGCGGTTTTTCGCCATCGAACAGCATCGACGGGTACATCGGCAGGATCGCACCGGCACGCACGAACACCGGCAGCGTGGCCAGGTCCACCTGGCGGTCGAGCTGGCGGCCATCGGCGGCGGCCTGCACGCGACGGCCATCCCAGTAGTCGATCCAGCCGCCGGCCGGCAGGTGGATGTCGCGGCGCCAGCCACGGCTGGCGGCCTGGCTGCGGTACACCGGCGCCACCAGCAGGTCGCGGCCGAGCAGGAACTGGTACTTGTAGGTTTCATCCTGCGCATGCGGATCGCGCGGGTTGTCCCACATCAGGCCACGCACCGGCGGTGCACCGGTCTGCGCGGCCTCGTGCACCAGCCCATACATGTATGGCGTCAGGCGCATCTTCAACTTCAGGTAGTCGCGGTTGATGCTGCGGTAGGGCTCGTCGTACCACCACGGGTGCTTGCGCGCGTTCGACGACCAGCCGCTCATGCCCATCAGCACCGGCGTGAACGCCTTCCACTGCAGGTCGCGGGTGAAGGTCTCGGCGCTTCCGCCGAAGATCGCATCCACATCGCCGCTGGCGTAGGCCATGCCGGACAGGCCCGAACCGACCAGCGTCGGCACGTGCCAGCGGATGTAATCCCAGCTGCTGCTCTGGTCGCCGGTCCATGCCACCGCGTAGCGCTGGATGCCGGCCCAGCCCATCACCGTCCACAGGAACGGGCGCGAATCGGAATTGTCGAGGATGCCGTTGAATGCCTGGCGGTTGGCGTCCATCGCGAACTGGTAGCCCTTGCCGGTCCAGGCCACGTCCAGCTTCTGCACGCGGCTGCCGGCCTTGCCCACTTCCCACGCGATCTTGTCGACGCCGTTCTCGGTCCACAGGCCGGTGCGGAAGCCGTAGCCGGCCAGCCCCTTCACCGTTTCCGGCAGCTGCTTGTAGCCGCAGCCGTAGCCATCGTTGGGCAGGATCCAGCCACCGGGCATGTCGTGGGCGCGGTACTGCTTGGCCACGCTGTCGATCACATCGGGCGTGGTGCCGGTCGGGCCGTCGCTCCAGCCTTCGGGCACGGTGCCGGGCTTCCTGCTGTTGTCGCCGTCGTTGTAGCAATCGGCATCGCCATAGGACAGCGCCCAGCGCGCGACCATGTTGGGGCGGCCGGTCAGCTGGGTGTAGCGTTCGATCAGCTTGGGCAGGTCGGCGCCCACGAAGTAGTACGCATCGAAGCGGTCTTCGCGATGCAGCAGCGTGGCCTGGTCGCTCTGGCGCAGGTCGTAGCTGCCATCGCTCCATGTATTGCGCAGCATGCCCCAGCCACGGCTGCTCAGCAGCATCGGCGCCGGGCTCGGCCGATCACCTTCTTCCCAGCCACCGGAATAGGACACCTCCAGCTCGCGGCCCTTGAACTGGTAACGGCCGTTCTGCTGGCCACCACCGAAGTAGCCCTCATCGGCCTGCGAGGACAGCACCTGCACGCTCTGCGTGGCATCCAGGTCCAGCGGTTGCAGTTCCTGCCACAGCGCGGTGGGCTGGCCATTGTCCAGCCGTTCCAGGCGCAGGCGCAGCGGCTGCCGCTGTACATGCAGTACCAGTGCCTCGGTACGCACGCGGATTTCCTGTGCGTCTTCTTCCAGCTGCGCCTGCACGCTCGCCTTGGGCTGCGGCAGCACGATCGGCGCGGCCTTGTCGCCGGCGCCGGTCAACGTGCCGTTGCGGCCGGCCTGCACGCGGATGATGTCGGTCGCCGGCAGTTCAATGCGGATGCGCGCGCCCTTGTCGGTCTGCAGGTCCCAGCCCTGCACGCCGTCGCGGCTGGCGCTGGCGCTGACCGTACGCAGGTTGCCGACCGGCTCGGCGCGGGCCGTCATGGACGCCAGCATCAAGGCCGGCACCAGGGCCAGCATCAGCGGCGAGCGACGAACGCAGTTTTCCACGCGGACTCCCAACCCGTTCACCGGGCGTTTCGAAAGCGATTGGGCCGACTCTAGGGCAGCGATTCGAAAGATGTCAACAAATTGAAAGAAAAAAGGAAGATATATTCCGTTGAAACGAAAGTTGTTGCGCCGCAATACTTTGTGTAAGCGCTTGCAGGTGCCTGTTAAGCATTGTGCGATACGGCATTCAGTGGGTCCTTTCGTTTTTCCCGGCATTGCGCACGGGGCAAAGCCACCCACCTTTTTTCTTTCTTTTTACTTTCGATGTTTGACATTTCGAAAGAAAACGCAGATGGTGCGCTGGCCCAACTGGAACCTCCGAATGGACGTCACCCTGCTTTCCGATGTGTCCGCCTGGCAGCGCCTTGGCGGAGCCGATACCGCTACCGAAATCGCCCAGCAGCCTGCGCTGTGGGACGCCCTCGCACAGGACCTGTCGCGTGCCCGCGACCGCCTGCAGGCCTTCCTCGGCGACAGCCTCAACGATCCCAACCAGCGCGTGCTGTTCACCGGCGCCGGCAGCTCCGGCTTCATCGCCGAAATGGTGGCCGACGCGATCAACGCGCAATGGCCTGCCGAGGTGCGCGTGGTGCACACCACCAGCCTGCTGACCCACCCGGCGCTGTACCTGCAGCGCGACCGTCCGACCCTGCTGGTCTCGTTCGGCCGCAGTGGCTCCAGCCCGGAGAGCGTGGCGGCGGTTGACCGCGTGCGCAGCGACGTGGATGACGCGCGCTTCCTCGACATCACCTGCAACGCCGATGGCGAGCTGGCCCGCCGTGGCGCCGGCCGTGCCGACACCTGCACCCTGCTGATGCCGTCGGCCAGCTGCGACCGCGCCTTCGCCATGACCAGCAGCCTGACCTGCATGCTGCTGGCCGCGCTGACCGTGTTCGATCGTTCGCCGTGGGATGCGCGCGTGACGCGCCTGAAGCAGATCGCCGCGCTGGCCCGCGAAGGCCTGGCGCAGTGGGATGCACCGGTGGCGACACTGGCGCAGCGCCCGTTCAACCGCATCATCTACCTCGGCAGCGGCCCGCTGGAAGCACTGGCACGCGAGTGCGCGCTGAAGGTGCTGGAGCTCACCGCTGGCCGCGTGCTGGCGCTGGCCAACACACCCCTGGGCTTCCGTCATGGCCCGAAGTCGACGCTGGATGGCAACACCCTGGTGGTGGTGCTGCGCAGCGTGCAGCCGCTGGCGCGCCGCTACGAACAGGACCTGCTGGAAGAACTGCGCCGCGACGGCGTGGCCGGCCAGGTGCTGGCGATCGGTCCGCATTCGGACATCGGCGCCGACGACGAATACACCCTCACCGTGCCGGCACTGGACGATCCGTGGCTGGCACCGGTGTGGCTGGGCTTTGCGCAGCTGTTCGCACTACAGCGCTCGGCCGCGCTGGGCCTGACCCCGGACAACCCGTTCCCGGACGGCACCGTCAACCGCGTCGTCAAGGGCGTCACCATCCACCATGGCTGAGCTGATCGCCCACGCCTGCTACGGCATCGACATCGGCGGCACCAAGATCGAGCTGGTGGCGTGCGATGTGGCGATGCAGGTTACCTGGCGCCGCCGCGTGGCCACCCCACAGGGTGACTACGACGGTTTCCTGCAGGCAGTCGTGGCGCTGGTCGCCGAGGCCGATGCCGCACTGGGCCGCAGTGATGCGGCGATCGGCATCGCCCTGCCCGGCGTGCGCGACCGCCGCAGCGGCCGCCAGCTCAGCGCGAACGTGCCTGCGTTGACCGGCCACAGCGTGGCCGCGGACCTGCAGGCGCGGCTGCAACGCCCGCTGCATTTCGGCAACGACCTGCAGTGTTTTGCCCTGTCTGAAGCACACGGCGGTGCCGCCGACGGCTACCCCAGCATGTTCGGCGCCATCCTCGGCACCGGTGCTGGCGGTGGTTTCTGCGTGCAGGGCCGCCTGCTGACCGGTTTCAACGGGCTGGCCGGCGAATGGGGCCACTGGAGCGTGCCCGGTCATCTGCTGCAGCGCCACGGCCTGCCGCTGATCGACTGCGCCTGCGGCCTGCAGGGCTGCGTGGAGCGTTATGTGTCCGGCAGTGGCGTGGCGATGATCGAGCGCCACCTTGGTGGCAGCGCCGCCGACGCCAGCGCGGTGATCGCCCTGGCCGAAGCCGGTGATGCCCGCGCGCGCAAGGCGCTGGACATCCATCGCGACCTGCTCGGCCACAGCCTGGCCGCGCTGGTGCTGGCGCTGGACCCGCACGTGATCGTGCTCGGCGGCGGCCTTTCGCAGTACGCGCCGCTGTACCAGCACCTGCCCGCCGCCATCGCCGCCCACCTGTTCAAGGGTGTGCAGGTGCCACCGATCGTGCCGCCACGCTTCGGCGATGCCGGTGGCGCACGTGGTGCCGCCCTGCTCGCCTGCCAACCCTCGTTTTCCTGATGTCCGGAGCCTGACCATGTCCCCGTTGCAGACCCTGCTTGCTTCCCACCGCGCCGGTGCCAATGTCGGCCTGTACAGCGTCTGCTGCAGCAACGAGCAGGTGCTGCGCGCGGCCATGCACGTGGCACAGGCACATGGCACCGTGCTGCTGGTCGAGGCCACCTCCAACCAGGTCGACCAGTTCGGCGGCTACACCGGCATGACCCCGCCGCAGTACCGCGATTACGTCGGCGCCCTGGCCGATGAGGAAGGCTTCCCACGCGAACGGCTGATCCTGGGCGGCGACCATCTCGGCCCGAATGCCTGGCAGAAGCGCCCGGCGGCCGAAGCGATGACCCACGCGCGCGTGCTGATCGAAGCCTACGTCGCCGCCGGTTTCCACAAGATCCACCTCGACTGCAGCATGTCCTGCGCCGATGACCCGGTGCCGCTGCCCGATGCCATCGTCGCTGCACGTTCGGCCGAGCTTGCCGAGATCGCCGAACGCACCGCCGCCGAACACGGCCTGCCGCCGCCGGTCTACGTGATCGGTACCGAGGTGCCGATTCCCGGCGGCGAAGCCTCGCTGGCCGAAGGCCTGCAGGTGACCACGCCGGCTGCCGCCGCGCAGACCCTGGCCATCCACCAGCAGGCGTTCGACACGCCACAGCTGCGCGATGCGTGGCAGCGCGTGATCGCGATGGTGGTGCAGCCCGGCGTGGACTTCGACCACAGCAGCGTGCATGAGTACAACCCGGACGCCGCCCATGCGCTGGCCGACTTCCTCGAGCGGCAGCCGCGCATCGTGTTCGAAGCGCATTCCACCGACTACCAGCGCGAAAGCGGCCTGCATGCGCTGGTACGCGACCACTTCGCCATCCTCAAGGTCGGCCCGGCGGCCACCTTCGCCTACCGCGAGGCGCTGTTCGCGCTGGCCGCGATCGAGGCCGAACTGCTGCCGGCCGCACAGTGCTCGCGCCTGCCGCAGGTGCTGGACGAGGTGATGGTGGCGCAGCCGAAGTACTGGCAGTCCTACTACCAGGGCGATGCCGCCGCGCTGCGCCTGCTGCGCCGTTATTCCTTCAGCGACCGCTGCCGCTACTACTGGGGCGAGCCGGCGCTGGTACAGGCGGTGCAGACCCTGTTCGCCAACCTGGAGCAGCATGCGCCGCCGCTGGTGCTGCTCAGCCAGTACCTGCCGGAGCAGTACCGCGCCGTGCGCGAAGGCAGCCTGGCCAACACCCCCACCGCGCTGGTGCAGCACCGCATCGGCCTGTGCCTGGGTGAGTACGCCCGTGCCTGCAGCGCCAACCAGGCCGGACCCCGCACGCAGAACGCAGGTTCGGCTGCCGGCGTTCCTGCGAACGGCTAATCTCTACCTTTTCCCGCAAAACCGAGAATGGCCATGCGCAACACCCGCTCCCGCCGGCAACAGATCCTGCAGCTGCTGATCGAGCACGGCTCGGTGCAGGTGGCCGATCTGGTCGAGCGCTTCGGCGTGTCGGCGGTGACGATCCGTGCCGACCTGACCCACTTCGAATCGCAGGGCCTGGCCAACCGCACCCACGGCGGCGCGACCCTGGTGCGCACGCCGCCGCAGGAACAGGACATCCATGAGAAGGACGCGCTGAACCTGCCACTGAAGGAATCGATCGGTGCGCGCGCTGCGCGCCTGGTGCAGCCGGGTGACAACATCATCATCGATTCCGGCTCGACCACGATGACGCTGGCCCGCCACCTGCGCGCGCATCGCGACGTGACGGTGATGACCAACGGCCTGAACATCGCCTGGGAACTGGCCAATGCCGCGGGCATCACCGTGCTGCTGACCGGTGGCCTGCTGCGCCAGCAGTCGCTGTCGCTGCAGGGCAGCCAGGCCGAAGCCAGCCTCAACTCGTACAGCTTCGACACCCTGTTCCTGGGCGTGGACGGCCTGGACCTGCAGTTCGGCCTGACTACCCACGACGAGGCCGAAGCCCGCCTCAACCACCGCATGGTCGAGCGTGCGCGCCGCATCGTGGTGCTGACCGATGCCTCCAAGTTCGGCCGCGTCAGCCTGCACCGCATCGCCCTGCTGGACCAGATCCACGCCATCATCACCGACGCCGGCATCGACGATGCAACCCGCGAAGGGCTGCAGCGGCTGGGCATCGAAGTGATCATCGCCGAGCCCACCGCATGACCGACACCCGCACCCTGCATGGCCGCATCCTCACCCCGCTGGGCTGGCGGCGCGGGCACGTCCACTTCGATTCACGCGTGCGCCGGCTGCAGGTGGACGACCACAGCGGCGCCGACGACCTGCAGCTGCCGGTGATCCTGCCCGGCTTCGTCGACCTGCATGTGCATGGCGCGGCCGGCGTGGACCTGATGCAGGGCGGCGACGTGGCACGCACCATCGCCCGCACCCATCTGCGCTTCGGCACCACCACGCTGCTGGCGACCACCATGACTGCCGGGCTGGACGAGATCGAGCACGCGCTGCACGGCGTCGCTGCGGCGATGGCGGCGCCCGATACCGACGCCGCCAGCATCGTCGGCGTGCATCTGGAAGGACCGTTCATCAGCCCGCAGCGGCTGGGCGCACAGCCCAATCGTACGATCGAGGCGACGGTGGCACTGGTGCAGCAGCTGCACGCGCTGGCGCCGATCCGGGTGATGACGCTGGCGCCGGAGATCGGCGAGCACACCGCGTTGATACCCGCGCTTTCGGCGATGGGCATCCGCGTGCAGCTGGGCCACAGCGCCGGCACCTACGAGGAGGGCGTGGCGGCGCTGCAGGCCGGTGCCTCCGGCTTCACCCATCTGTTCAACGGCATGACTGGCGTTGACCACTATCGCCCGGGCATTGCGGCGGCGGCGCTGGCGCATGCGCAGTACGCCGAGATCATCCCCGACCTGCAGCACATCCACCCCGGCGTTATCCGGCTGGCCGCGCGCGCGATCCCGCGCCTGTACGCGGTGACCGACGCGACTGCCGCCACCGGCATGCCCGACGGCGAGTACGCGCTGGGCGAGCAGCGCGTGCACAAGTGCGGCGGCTGCGTGCGCCTGGCGACGGGTTCGCTGGCCGGCAGCGCACTGACCATGGACCAGGCGCTGCGCAACCTGGTGCGCGTCGGCCTGGACCTGGCCGACGCCTCGCAGCGGGTTTCCACCTTCCCGGCCGACTATCTGGGCCTGGGCGATCGCGGCCGCATCGCGCCCGACGCCCGCGCCGACCTGGTGGTGCTGGACGCCGAACTGCGCCTGCAGCAGGTGGTCATTGGTGGGCGCGTGGTCGATCTGACCTGACGCAAGCGATGCGGCCCGGATGCCGCGCGGGCTCCCTGTAGAGCCGAGCCATGCTCGGCTCACCGCGCGAAGCGCGGCATGGGGAACCTCGATATCGGAACGGAAAGCAGCCGAGCATGGCTCGGCTCTACAGAATGCACTCTGCGACGAACCGCCGCCGGGCCTGGCCCGGCGCTACCACAGGAACTGCCGATGACTGCAAGCACCGCCCCGCGCTGGCCCGTACGCTACCTGCTCTTCATCGGCGGCCTCGGCGGCCTGCTGTACGGCATCGACATCGGCATCATCGCCGGTGCCCTGCCCTACCTGGAGGCAACGGCCAGCCACGCCTGGCAGCTCAGCAGCCAGCAACTCGGCTTCGTGGTGGCGGCGGTACTGCTGGGCAGCGTGCTGTCCTCGCTGTTCGCCGGCATGGTCGCCGACCTGATCGGTCGCCGCGGTGCGATGCTGCTGGCCGGCCTGCTGTTCACCGCGTCGATTCCGATCATGGCGCTGGCCTCGGGCTACACGCCGCTGCTGCTCGGGCGGCTGCTGCAGGGCATCAGTGGCGGCCTGATCGGCGTGGTGATCCCGCTGTACCTGGCCGAAGTGCTCAGCCCCGAGCGGCGTGGACGCGGTGCGGCGATGTTCCAGCTGCTGCTGACCATCGGCCTGGTGTTGGCGGCACTGATCGGGCTGTACCACGCACATGCGGTGGATGCCGCCGCCGAAGCCGTGCGCTCGCTGCCGCTGGCGCAGCAGGCGCAGGAACTGTTCACGGTGAAGGACCAGGCCTGGCGCACCATCTTCTGGAGCTGCCTGGCGCCAGGCCTGCTGTTCTGTGCCGGCATCTTCTGGCTGTCCGAATCGCCGCGCTGGCTGGTGCGCCGCGGCCGCGTCGATGATGCCCGCCGCAGCCTGCAGCGGGTGCTGCCTGCTGCCGACGTGGAACCCACCCTTGCACAGATCCAGGCGCCGGAATCGAGCAGCAGCGACGGCAAGCGCGACCCACTGCTCAGCCGACGCTACGTGGTGCCGTTCGTGCTGGCCTGCGTGGTGCTGGCCTGCACCCAGGCCACCGGCATCAATTCGGTGCTGGCGTACGCGGTGAACATCCTCAACCAGGCCGGCCTGTCCGGCTCGGTGGCCAACGGCGCCGACGTGGCGATCAAGCTGCTCAACGCGGTGATGACCGTGGTCGCGCTGCTGCTGGTCGACCGCAAGGGCCGCAAGTTCCTGCTGATGCTCGGCAGCGGCGGCATCTGCGTGGCCCTGCTGGCCGCCGCCACGCTGTTCTTCCAGGCCGAGCGTGGCCGCGCCGACGTGCAGCCGCAACTGCACGCGGCGGTCAGCGCCGATGGCTTGCAGCTGGTGCTGGACGACGCACAGTGGCAGCGCCTGGGCGCCGGCATCGACAGCGAAGGCCGGCCGATGCAGCTGACCGTGTCGTACGCCTACGGTGACTTCACCAATGTGCGCGCCCTGCGCAGCGACAGCCTGACCGACCGCGAGCTGCGCATCGAGCGTGCCGGGACCGTGCAGCCGGACAGTGTGATCGGCGCGTTCTTCCGCAAGCTGCATCTGAACCCGTTCGCCGACCCGGCCAAGGCCGCACAGGCACCGCTGCGCATCGAGCAGGCCCGCATCGGCCCGGTGCCGCCGCCGGCGCATGGCTGGGCGGTAGCCGCCTGCATCCTGGTATTCGTCGCGTTCTTCGCGGTCGGCCCCGGCGTCTGCGTGTGGCTGGCACTGTCGGAACTGATGCCCAATCGCATCCGCTCCAACGGCATGAGCATCGCCCTGCTGATCAACCAGTTCGTGTCCACGACCATCGCCGCCATCTTCCTGCCCACGGTGGGCCACTACGGCTACGCCAGCATGTTCCTGTTCTGGGCGGCGTGCACGTTCGTGTTCTTCCTGGTAGCCGCGTTCTGGCTGCCGGAGACCAAGGGCAAGTCACTGGAGGAGATCGAGGCACGGTTCGCACGGTAGCGGTCGACCTTGGTCGACCTTGGTCGACCTCCGCGCGTAGCGCGGTGGTGTTGGCGCGCCCGTCACTGACCGGTGATGTGCCTGGCCAGCGCCTGCGCCTCGGCAATGCTCGGCAGCCCGCTCAGCATCATCGATTCCCCGAAGGGGCCTTTCACCGTCGCCACCATCAGCACGCGGCCGTCCACGCTGATCGCCGCGCGCTGGCCCACCAGGGCCGAGGTGCCATCGTGGATGCGCTGATGCGCTTCTGGCCGATAGCGGATCTGCAGGCCTGGCTGCTTGGCATCGTCCAGCACGTAGCGCACATCGGCGATGTCCGCACTGCCGGCAATCGGCGGCTCGCGCAGGGCCAGGGTTTCACCTTGCCAGTGCGCCGGAGTGCCGTTGCCAGCCGCATCGACCGCGCTCAGGCGCACGTCCACGCCGGCGCGCGGCGCATGATCCTTGCCTGCCAGCGCACCGGGCGTGGCACCCGGCATGCATCCGGCCAGCACCAGCGCCGCGCCCAGCAGGAGCGGAAGCGCGCCCCTCATTTCAGCTTCCGCAGCTTGAACGCCACCAGCACCTGCAGCAGCCCGTACAGCAGGCTGCCAATGCCGATCCACAGCGTGGTCACCGCCACGCCTGCGTATGGATTGGCCGCGAACAGCAGCCCCAGCACCACCGCCAGCACGCCACTGAGGATCAGCAGCCACTCGCCCTGGATCTGCTTGCGCACGCGGATCGCGAAGACGATGCGATAGATGCCGGCTACCAGCAGCCACGCCGCCAGGAACAGCACCAGCACGCTGGCGGTGGCCAGCGGGTTGATCACCGCCAGGATGCCGAAGCCCAGCGAAGCGATGGCATACAGCGCCAGCCAGCCGCGCGAGGCGCCGCTGCCACCACTGATCAGTGCGAACAGGCTGATGACCCCTTCGATGATGGCCATCACGCCCAGCGTCCAGGCCAATGCCATGGCTGCGGACAGCGGCCAACCGATGGCGATGATGCCGAAGCCGAGCGCGACCAGGCCATACAGCAGCAGGATCCACCAGCTGCGGCCAACCGCTGACAACAAGGGAGACAAGGGGGAATTCATGGTCACTCCTTCGATCCGGAACCGGGTTCATCCTAGCCCGTGGCGATGAAGGGAGCGATCACGGCACCCGCGCGCACACCCATACCCGCACCTCTCTGGCGCCCACGCAGCGCAGGGTTTCGGCGATTTCCATCACCGTGCTGCCGGTGGTCATCACGTCGTCGACCACGGTCAGATGCGTGGGCACCGGCCCGTGGACATCGAACGCATCGAACAGGTTTTCCCTGCGCTGTTCGGCCGTGCGTTCGGACTGCGGTGCGGTGTGCCGCCGCCGGTACAGCCCCTGCCAGACCGGCAACGGCAGCAGCCGGCAGAGCTCGGCAGCCTGGTTGTAGCCGCGCTGGCGCAGGCGCCGGCGGTGCAGCGGCACCGGCACCAGCGGCGGGCAGGACCAGGGCGGTGGTGCGCGCTGCATCAACTGCGCCAGCAGGCGACCGGCCGCCAGGTCCTGATGGAACTTGTAGCGCAGCAGCAGCTGGTCCACCGGCGGCAGGTACAGCAGGCTGGCGTGCGTGGCCGTCTGCGGTGGTGCTTCCTCGCGGCAGCTGCCGCAGACGATCAGGCCCTCATCCGGCAACGGCAGTGCACACCGCAGGCAGGCGCGACCGGCCCAGGGCAGTCCGGCGAGGCAGGCGCGGCACAGATCGAGATCATCATGGCCCGGATCGCCGCAGACCAGGCAGCGCAGTGGCAGCAGGACACCCAGCAGTGCGCGGGAGACACGGGTTGCCGAATGCAGGAGATCAATACGCATTGCCCATGCTTCATCGCGCTGCCCATGTGCGGCCATCGGCGAAGCACCGATCGCAGTGTCGGGACTGCCCGCAACTGCAGAGGGTGCTGCCGATCAGGAAAGGCGTCCGCCCTGCCCAGGCCCGGTTGATGCAACGGCCGACGCCGTCAACACCTCCGCCAACCCACGATAGATCGGCACCCGGCATACCAGACCGGACACGCCCCGCGCGATCAGCACCGTGGCCAGGATCGGCAGGAGCAGATCGCCGCTGTCGGTCAGCTCCAGCGAGATCACCGCCGAGGTCAGCGGTGCCTGGGTGACGCCGGTCAGGTACGCGCACATGCCCAGCAGCACGAACGCGCGCGGATCCACGCCCGGCATCAGCACCGCCAGGTTGTGGCCCAGCCCCGCGCCGACCGCCAACGCGGGCGAGAACAGGCCGCCGGGTATGCCGGCCACGTACGATGCCAGGTTGGCCAGCAGCTTCATCAACCCGAACTCGTGGCCGACCAACGCCTGCCCCTGCACCAGGCTGCGCGCCTGCTCGTAGCCGGTGCCGAACGCGCCGTCGCCGAACGTCAAAGCCAGTGCCACCACCGCCAGGCCGCAGCCTGCGGCCAGCAGCACCGGATGCCGCTGGCGCAGCTGGCCCAGCCAACGCGGGCGGCCCGCCGCACTGGCCAGCACCGCGCGCGCGAACAGGCCGCCCAGCAGCCCGGCCACCACGCCGCACAGCAGGATCGCCAGCCAGCCCTGCCCCAGCGGCAGCCGCGCGCTCACATGGCCGAAGTAGGTGTAGTTGCCAAGCAGGCCCAGCGACACCACGCCACCGACGATCACCGCCGTCAGCAGGGTGCCGGAGAAGCGATGCTCGAAACGGCCGCTGAGCTCCTCGATGGCGAATACGATGCCGGCCAGCGGCGTGTTGAACGCCGCGGCAATGCCCGCTGCACCGCCGGCCAGCAGGAAGTGCGAGAGCTCGCGAGGATCCTTGAAGCCGAACCAGCGGCCGAACAGGTACATCAGGCTGGCACCCACATGCACCGTGGGACCTTCGCGTCCGACGGACGCGCCGCCGAGCAGCGACAACGAGGTCAGCAGCAGCTTGCCGGCTGAGACCGCAGGCGAAAGATTGGTCTTCCGGAATGGCTCATCGGGCTTGTCCAACGCAGCGATGACCTGCGGAATGCCGCTGCCCCGCGTGGGCTTCAGCACGCCACTGGTCAACCAGGCCAACAGCGCGAAGATGCCCGGCGTGAGCAGCAGGCCCCACCACGGCGAGTGCGCGGTGATGCGCTGGAACAGATGGAAGGCCGCGTCGCTGGCCTTGGCGAACAGGATGGCCACCAGCGCTACGGCCACAGCGCCGCCCCAGAGCGCGGCGCGGCGGCGCCAGGCCTCGCTGAGAACCAGCGCGGTGATGCGGCCGCGGAGGCGATGGAGATCGGTCATGGGGCACAGTCTGCGCGCCAGCGCTTGCGTTGGGCAGCGGTTATTGTGGCTGCAGGCCTTGCAGGATGCGGTGAAACGCGCGAGTGCGGGTGCTCGCCGATAGCACCTGCCCTGTGCAGCTACCTATGCCTGCAGGCGCTCCCGCCACCGGCGCTTCTCCACCGCACGCACGTTGGGCTGCTGCCGCAGCCACTCCAGATACAGCTGCAGATGGGCCAGCTCGTCATCAGCCGGATCACCGGTGAACTCACGCACCGCGACCAGATTTCCGTAGTTTCTGGCGTACTTGCCGGGCGTGTCATCGATACCGATCATCTGCTCCAAACGGAAGCCGTGGCGCTTCAGCTTGCCCAGCCGCTTCTGCGAGGTGTAACCGCCGGTTTCCCAATCACGGGCCGTGCTGCACCGCGGCGCGGACCACAGGAACGCCAGCGGACGCCCCGGCATCAGCCGGTCCACCAGCGGTTCGGCGTACAGTTGCCCGGACGACGTCCACACACCCACCGTGAAATGGGCAAAGGCATAGTCGAGGAATGCCTGCAGATGGGGCCGCAGGTAGACGTGGTAGCCGACGAGGCGGAAATCCGCGGCTCGCTCCAGTTCACGCTCGCTGGCATGCACCAGCGTCTCATCCAGATCGAGTATCAGCAGCTTTCCGCCCTGCGGCATCGTGTCCGGTTCCATGCGCATCCTTCTTTCATTGCCTCAGCTGCCGCCATCTTCTGGATGGACTTCAGCATGTGTCCTTCCAGCAGGTAGATGTAAGCACAGTTCCAGCCAGGTCCTGGTGGGCGCAAGCCTACTGCCGGACGCGCACTTCGCAACAGCCCATCCGCGTGAGGTCGCCCTGTGCCTGCAACATGCCCCGTTCCACCAGCATGCGTACACGCCCTGCATAGAACACATCGGGAATTCCCGATCGGCACTTCGGCTGCAGCGACATGACCATGCCCACAATGTAGGCGATCTTTCGGAACTGCCCGTCGCAGAGGGAGAACAGCTGCTCATCGATCGAGGCGATGTCCTCGCTGGTCAGCGCGGCGATGTTCTGCCGCGCCAGGTCAGTGAGATGGGCATCGTTGTCGGAGCGCTCGTCCGTATCGCGCAGGCAGCCATTGATGGCCAACAGGCGAACCAGCACATAGTGGCCGAAAGCCTCGAGTTCCTCCTTGGGCAACGTCGCCGGATCGAACTGCCCTGCCGGGTAGTCCTTGAAGGTCACGAAGACGTGGTTCTTCCACTGCCCTGGCGTGTCGGACTGGCGCAGATCATCCAGCACCACGCGCAGGCCGCCGTCGGGCAGTTCGGCAAGACTGCACAGCACCGCGTCGCGGCGGATCGGGTAGGGCTGGTAGCTGTTCATGGCACGTGCTCGCGCGTCCGTATGCAGCAATGAACTTACACCGTAGCGCCCATTCATGGCGGTCAGTCGATGTAAACCACATGGGAATCAATCAAGTTGACAGGGCTCACCAACCCACCCACACTGCCGCCCTCGCTCCACTCGTACCCAAGGTCCCGCCATGGCTGCTGCCATCCGCCACGACTGGCAACACGACGAACTGCAGGCGCTGTTCGATCTGCCGTTCCCCGAGCTGCTGTTCCGCGCTGCCGCAGTCCATCGCGAGCACTTCGACCCAGCGCAGGTGCAGGTGTCCACGCTGTTGTCGGTGAAGACCGGCGGCTGCCCGGAAGACTGCGCGTACTGCCCGCAGGCACAGCGCTACAGCACCGGGGTGAACGCGCAGAAGCTGATGGACACCGACGCGGTGCTGGCCAAGGCACGCCAGGCCAAGGCTGCCGGCGCATCGCGCTTCTGCATGGGTGCCGCGTGGCGATCGCCGAAGGACCGCGACATCCCGAAGGTGGCGGCGATGATCGCCGGGGTGAAGGCGCTGGGCCTGGAAACCTGCGCCACGCTGGGCATGCTCAGTGGCGAGCAGGCGCGTGCGCTGAAGGACGCCGGCTTGGACTACTACAACCACAATCTCGACACCGCGCCGGACTACTACGATTCGATCATCCACACGCGCCAGTACCAGGACCGCCTGGACACGCTGGCGCACGTGCGCGATGCCGGTCTGAAAACCTGCTGCGGCGGCATTGTCGGCATGGGCGAGACGCGCGCGCAGCGCGTGGGCCTGCTGCTGGCGCTGGCCACGCTGCCGGCGCATCCCGATTCGGTGCCGATCAACAAGCTGGTGCAGGTGGCGGGCACGCCGCTGCATGGCAGTGCCGAACTGGATCCGTTCGAGTTCGTGCGCATGATCGCGGTGGCACGCATCGCCATGCCGCGTTCGATGGTGCGGCTGTCGGCCGGTCGCGAGGCGATGAGCGACGAACTGCAGGCGCTGTGCTTCGTGGCCGGTGCCAACTCGATCTTCTACGGCGACAAGCTGCTGACCACCGGCAACCCGGAGAGCGAGCGCGACCTGGCCCTGTTCGCGCGGCTGGGGTTGCAGCCGATGGCGGTGCAGGTGGATGCCGAGGGCCACGACCACGGCGGCACCGTGCACGCTGATATCAGCGCCGATGCGCCCGCCTGTGGCTGCGCTCACGCGGCCTGAGACGGGCCGCAAGCAGGCGCCGCGGCAACGCGCTACCCTAGCCGCCCCGTCGCCGCATTCAGCCGCCATGGCCCGCCCCGACCTGACCGCCCGCCTCCACGCCCAACGCGCCCTGCGCGATGCCCAAGGCCGTCGCCGCACGCGGCGCACGGTCAGCCGTCGTGATGGCGTCCGCCTGGAGGTGGACGGCCAGTGGCTGACCGGCTTCTGCAGCAACGATTACCTGGGCCTGGCCCAGCAGTTCAGCGTGGTCAACGCATTGCAGGATGCGGCCGCACGCGAAGGCTCCGGCGCGGGCGCCTCGCATCTGGTCTGCGGCCACCACGCTCTGCATGAGGCACTGGAGCGCGAAGTGGCGGAGTGGCTGGGCTACCCGCGCGCGCTGCTGTTCGGCAGTGGCTTCGCCGCCAACCTGGCCGTGCAGCAGGCGCTGCTGAGCGAAGAGAACGATGTGTGCGTGCAGGACAAGCTCAACCACGCCAGCCTGCTCGATGCGACGCGGCTGGCGGGTGCGCGCCTGCGCCGTTATCCGCACCTCGACGCCGAAGGCGCGATGCGCCAGCTCAAGCACGCGCCCGATGGCGCGGCGATGCTGGCCACCGACGGTGTCTTCAGCATGGATGGCGACATCGCACCGCTGCGTGCATTGTCGCTGGTGGCACGCCTGCAGCAGGCGCTGTTCTATGTGGACGATGCACACGGCGTGGGCGTGGTCGGTGATGGCCGTGGTGCCGTGGCCGCCGCCGGGCTGGGCGTGGACGATGTGCCGCTGCAGCTGGTCACGCTGGGCAAGGCACTGGGCGGTTCCGGCGCGCTGGTGCTGGGCCGCGACGACCTGGTCGAGCACCTGGCCGAAACCGCACGCCCGTACATCTACACCACTGCGATGCCGCCGGCGCTGGCCGCCGCAGCACTGGAAGCGGTGCGCCTGGCGCGCCGTGACAACTGGCGGCGCTCGAAACTGACCGATCTGATCGCGCTGTTCCGCGGCGAAGCCCGCCGCCATGGCCTGGACCTGATGGCCTCGGAAACGCCGATCCAGCCGCTGCTGTGTGGCGACGACCATCGCGCCGTGGCGATGTCCCAAGCGTTGGAACAGGCCGGTTGGCTGGTCGGCGCGATCCGCCCGCCCACGGTTCCCGAAGGCAAGGCACGCCTGCGCGTCACGCTGTCCGCGCTGCACACCCCCGAGCAGGTGCGTGGCCTGGTCGAAGCCATTGCCAGCGCGCGCGATCGCGTCGACCTGGCCGCGCGTGAGGCCGCGCCACCGCCGCTGCCTGTCTTTGCCTGAGCCTGTTGCCGTTTCCCCATGCATATCGACGTCACCGGCCAGGGGCCGGACCTGGTACTGATCCATGGCTGGGCCCTGCAGGGCGGCGTGTTCGCGCCGTTGGTGCAACGCCTGGCCGGTCACTTCACCCTGCATCTGGTTGATCTGCCGGGCCATGGCCACAGCCGCGAGGACACCACGCCGCTGCGCCTGCCGTTCGTGGTCAATGCCATTGCCGCGGCCACGCCGCCTGCGGTGTGGTGCGGCTGGTCGCTGGGCGGCCTGTTCGCGCTGCACGCCGCCGCGACACTGCCGAAGGTGCGCGGGCTGGCGATGATCGCGGCCACGCCGCGCTTCGTGCGTGGCGACGACTGGCCGCATGCGGTGGAGCCGGCGGTGTTCGAGCAGTTCGGGCGCGAGCTGGCCACCGACTTCGGTGGCACCCTGGAACGCTTCCTGGCGCTGGATGTCATGGGCTCGGCACACGCCCGCGAGGAGCTGCGCACGCTGCGCCAGCGCCTGGTCGAGCGCGGTGCACCCACCGAACGCGCCCTGCTGGAAGGCCTGCGCCTGCTGGAAAGCACCGACCTGCGTGGCGCACTGCCGACGCTGGCCAAGCCCAGCCTGTGGATCGCCGGCCAGCGTGACCGGCTGGTGTCTCCGGCGGCAATGCAGGCCGCCGCGGCACTGGCCCCCGGTGCGCAGGCGCTGACCATCGCCCACGGCGGCCATGCGCCCTTCCTCGGCCATGCCGACGAGGTGGCCGCCGCCCTGCAACACTTCGTTGCCGGCCTGTCACCGGCCGATGGCGGACAATGAGCGCCTTCCTCATTCCGCAGGATTGATGCATGGATCTGGGTATCAACGGCCGCTGGGCACTGGTCTGCGGCGCAAGCAAGGGGCTGGGCCTGGGCTGCGCACGCGCGCTGGTGCGCGAGGGCGTCAACGTGGTGATCGTGGCCCGTGGTGAGGCTGCGCTGCAGGCCGCCGCCGAAGCGCTGCGCGCGCTGCCCGGCGCCGCCGAAGTCCGCGTGGTCGCCGCCGACGTGACCACCGAGGCCGGTCGCTCCGCAGCGCTCGCCGCGTGCCCGCAGGTGGACATCCTGGTCACCAATGCCGGTGGCCCGCCGCCGGGCGACTTCCGCAGTTTCGAGCGCGACGACTGGATCGCCGCGCTGGACGCCAACATGCTGGCGCCGATCGCGCTGATCCGCGCCACCGTGGACGCGATGATCGCGCGTGGCTTCGGCCGCATCGTCAACATCACCTCGTCGGCGGTGAAGGCCCCGATCGACATCCTGGCGCTGTCCAACGGCGCGCGCAGCGGCCTGACCGGCTTCGTCGCCGGCCTGTCGCGCCGTACCGTGGCGCACAACGTCACCATCAACAACCTGCTGCCCGGCCAGTTCGACACCGACCGCCTGCGCGCCAACTTCGCCCACAGTGCGGGCAAGGACGGCAATGCTGCCGAAGTGGCCGAACGCCGCCGCCAGCAGATCCCGGCCGGCCGCTTCGGCACGGCGGATGAATTCGGCGCGGCCTGCGCCTTCCTGTGCAGCGCACAGGCCGGTTACCTCACCGGGCAGAACCTGCTGATCGACGGCGGCGCCTACCCCGGTACGTTCTAAGAGACTTTCGCAATGCCGTCCCACTTCGATGCCCGCCATGTCCGCCGCGCGTTCGCCCGCGCCGCCAACAGCTACGACGCCGCCGCCGCCCTGCAGCGCGAGGTGCAGGCGCGGCTGGTGGAATCGCTGGACTACCTGGAGGCACGCAAGCCCGAGGTAGTGCTGGACATCGGCGCGGGTACCGGCCACGCCAGTGCGCTGATGAAGAAGCGCTGGCCGAAGGCGCAGGTGATCGCGCTGGACGTGGCCCTGCCGATGCTGGACCAGGCCAAGCGCCAGGCCGGCTGGTGGAAGCCGTTCCAGCGCCTGTGCGGCGACGCCGCCGCGCTGCCACTGGCCGACAACAGCGTGGACGTGATCTTCAGCAACCTGTGCCTGCAGTGGGTGGACGACCTGCCGGCGGTGTTCGCCGGGTTCCGTCGCGTGCTCAAGCCCGGCGGCCTGCTGCTGTGCTCCACCTTCGGCCCGGACACGCTGGTCGAACTCAACGAAGCGTTCGCGGCCGCCGATGACCGCCCGCACGTGAGCCGCTTCGCGCAGATCGCCCAGTTCGGCGATGCGCTGATGATGGCCGGTTTCCGCGACCCGGTGCTGGACCGCGACCTGTTCACCCTGACCTACGACGACCTGCCCTCGTTGATGCGGGAGCTGCGCGCGATGGGCGCGACCAATGCGCGGGTGGACCGCCGCCACACGCTGACCGGGCGTGGCCGCTTCGCCGCGGCGGCAGCGGCGTATGAACCGATGCGACGCGCCGACGGCAAGCTGCCCAGCAGCTGGGAAGTGATCTATGCCCACGCCTGGGCACCGGACCCGGGCGCACCGATCCGCGAAGGCGGGCATGACGTGGCCTCGGTGCCGGTGTCGGCGATTCCGATCCGGCGCAAGCAGACCTGATCGCCCGGTCGTGCCGGCCGCTGGCCGGCAACCTCACGATTCCACGATGGGCGTCTGCCCAAATCAGGTTTCCGCCTCAGGTGTTGGCCGGCGAACTCAGCGGCGGCCGCACCAGGTCGCGGTGGAAGAAATAGATTTCCTGCACCAGGAAGCGCCAGCTGGTGTGGAAGCTGCGGAAGCGCGTGCTGGGCGTGGACGAGGCCAGCGCATCGATGCCCAGCGCCTTGCTCAGGCGCAGCGCGCGCGCCATGTGCAACGGGTCGCTGACGATGATCACCCGGTGCAGGTCGCGCTGGTCCATCAGCCGCTTGGCCTCGACCAGGTTCTGCACGGTGTTGCGCGAGGCGGTCTCGATCAGGATCGCATCGTCCGGCACGCCATGCTTGAGCGCATAGCGCCGCGCCACCTGCGATTCGGAAAAGCGCGCGCCGGTGCCACCGTAGCCGCCGGTGAAGATCAGCAGTGGCGCGTACTGGGCTTCATAGAGATCCAGGCCATGACGGATGCGTTCTTCGAATACCGGCGACGGCTTGGCGTCATAGGCCGCCGCACCGAGCACGATGATGGCGTCGGCCTTGGCCGCCTGGTCGCGCTCCCCCACCCAGACGATCCAGGCGGTCACGCCCAGCAGCCAGACCACCAGCAGCACGAACAGCCGCCACAGCCAGCCCAGCAGGCCGGTGCGGGGCCGGTGCCCGTCGCGGCTCAAGGCGCCCCCCAACGCAGCGCGGGCAGGTCGACATTGCCACCGGACAGCACCAGGCCCACCCGCAGGCCGGCGAACCGCTGCGGCTGTGCCAGTACCGCGGCCAGCACGGTGGCCGAGGACGGCTCGACCACCTGCTTGAGCACCTCCCACAGCAGGCGCATCGCGGCCATGGTGGCGGCGTCGTCGACCACGATCACCTCGACGCCGGCCGCGCGCAGCAGCGCGAAGTTGGGGGCGCCGATCAGGGTACGCAGGCCGTCGCAGATGGTGTCCGGGGTGAACGCGCCCTGGCGCTCGCCTGCGGCCAGCGAGCGCGCGGTGTCGTCGGCACCGGCCGGTTCGGCCAGCACCAGCCGGGTCTGGGGACTGGCGAACTGCAGGGCCCGGGCGGTACCGCTGGCCAGGCCGCCCCCTCCGACTGGGACTACCAGCACGTCGAACGGACCGTCGCTGTGCAGCAGCTCCAGGGCCGCGGTGCCCTGCCCGGCCATCACCGCCGGGTCCGCATAGGGATGGACCAGGGTCGCGCCGGTATCAGCCTGTACTTTGGCGCAAGCGGCCTCGCGGTCGGCGATGGTCGGCGGGCAGCGCCAGAGCGTGGCACCGTGGCGGGCGATGTTGGCCAGCTTGGCCGCCACCGCACCTTCGGGCACCACCACGTGGCAGGGAATGCCACGGGTGCGCGCGGCCAGGGCCAGGGCAGCGCCGTGGTTGCCGGACGAATGGGTGACCACGCCGGCACGGGCGCGATCGGCATCCAGCGACCACACCGCGTTGCAGGCCCCGCGGAACTTGAATGCGCCGCCGCGCTGCAGGTGCTCGGCCTTGAACGCCAGCTGCGCGCCGGCCAGCGCATCAAGCGTGCGCGAGCGCAGCACCGGGGTCACGCTGGCGTGCGGCGCGATCCGCGCAGCGGCAGCCAGGACATCGTCGGCACGGGGCAACAGTGAATCGCTCATGACGCAAGATTAACGTATGGCCCCACGCTGGCGACCCCGGCACAGGTCATGCCAGCATGAGGGCCTTCACCTCCATTCATCCTGGGCAGTGAAGTTAAGGGCCGATTCAACGCCTGCGCACGAAGCTGACTGCACAACCCGTCCTCTGGGGGGACCCACCATGAAAACGCGCCTGATGCTTGCCGGTGGCCTGTTGCTGGCCCTGACCGGCTGCACCACCTACGACTATGTCGGCGGTGGCCGCAGCGGCAGCTACTACCACGGTGCGCCGTCGGTGGAGTACCGCTACCCGGCCGGCTATCCCTACAACTACGGCTACCCTTACTACGGCGGCTATGGCGGCTACTACGGCGGCTATGGCAATCCGTACTACTCGCGCCCGATCTACCGCCCGCCGCACAACCACCGTCCGCCACCGCGCCCGCCCGGCAACGGTGGCGAGAACCGTCCGCCGCCGCCGCCGCGGCCGTCGTACAACGGCGGTTCGCCGTGGCGGAACATGGACTCGATGCGTCGCCCGCCGCAGTCGAACATCCAGCCGTCGGCGCCGCCACCGCCGGCCCGTCCGACCCCGGCGCCGAGCGCGCCGAGGATGAACGGTTCCCCGTGGCGCAACATGGATCGTGGGACGCAGCGCACAGTTGAGCGCTGAACCGTCTTGCATTTCACCCGGTCCAGGTTGCACTCTACGGAACCGGTGACGGCCCGCGTCACAAAGTGACAAAAAGCGAGACGGGCCGCCGCAAAAATCTCTACGTCGATATCCGACAGGAACATCTGGATCCCCCCTGTTCCGGCCCTGTCGGATGTCGGCACCTCTGAAGACAGACGGCCCCGCACTGCGGGGCCGTCTGTTTTGCCGGGTCGCCAACCGGAGAGAGCCCCAGCGTCGGTAGATCCACGCCATGCGTGGTCGGGCCTTTCCCGGCAATCCCAAAAAAACAGGGCCGGACAGTCCCCCGACTGCCGGCCCTCTGCTCCCCCACCGTGCGCCTGTACCGGCCCCTGTTCCAATTCCGGTCACGGGCGCCTGCGGCGCCAGCCACGGTGGGTGCTATTGGGTTATCTGCAATAATCCTGCCAACTTTAGGGCTGATTTCGACGCCGGCCGGCCGGCACCGACGCCGCGGCCCCGAATGGCGCTAAAATCGCCACCCCGGCGCCGCCCCGGCCGCGCCCGCCCCCAGCTGAACGGCCCCATGAACCCGTCCTTCCATCGTTACGACGTCATCGTCATCGGCGGTGGCCACGCCGGCACCGAAGCCGCGCTGGCCGCGGCCCGTACCGGCGTGCGCACCCTGCTGCTGACCCACAACATCGAAACGGTGGGCGCGATGAGCTGCAACCCGGCCATCGGAGGCATCGGCAAGGGCCACCTGGTCAAGGAAATCGACGCCCTGGGCGGTGCGATGGCGCATGCCGCCGACCGTGCCGGCATCCAGTGGCGCACCCTCAATGCCTCCAAGGGCCCGGCCGTGCGCGCCACCCGCTGCCAGGCCGACCGCAACCTGTACCGCATGGCGATCCGCGCCATCGTTGAAGGCCAGGCCAACCTGACCGTGTTCCAGGCGGCCGTCGATGACCTGGTCATCGACGGCGACGCCGTGCGCGGGGTCATCACCCAGACCGGCCTGCGCTTCGATGCCGAGGCCGTGGTGCTGACCGCCGGCACCTTCCTGGCCGGCAAGATCCATGTCGGCCCGACCCAGTACGCCGCCGGCCGCATGGGCGACCCGCCGGCCACCACGCTGGCGGCGCGCCTGCGCGAGCGCCCGTTCCAGGTGGACCGCCTGAAGACCGGCACGCCACCGCGCATCGACGGCCGCTCGCTGGACTACAGCGTGATGGACGAGCAGCCCGGCGACTTGCCGCGCCCGGTGATGTCCTTCCTGGGTTCGGTGGACGAGCATCCGCAGCAGGTCAGCTGCTGGATCACCCACACCACCGAACAGACCCACCAGATCATCCGCGACGCGCTGCACCGCTCGCCGCTGTACAGCGGCCAGATCGAAGGCATCGGCCCGCGCTACTGCCCGTCCATCGAGGACAAGGTGGTGCGCTTCGCCGAGAAGGCCAGCCACCAGATCTTCGTCGAACCCGAAGGCCTGGGCATCGTCGAGATCTACCCCAACGGCATCTCCACCTCGCTGCCGTTCGACGTGCAGTTGGAGATGGTGCGCAGCATCCGCGGCTTCGGCAACGCGCACATCACCCGCCCGGGCTACGCGATCGAGTACGACTTCTTCGATCCACGCGGGTTGAAGGCTTCGCTGGAAACCAAGCTGGTCAACGGCCTGTTCTTCGCCGGCCAGATCAACGGCACCACCGGCTATGAAGAAGCCGCCGCGCAGGGCCTGCTGGCCGGCCTCAACGCCGCACGCCAGGTGCGTGGGCTGGACGGCTGGTGCCCGCGTCGCGACGAGGCCTACCTGGGCGTGCTGGTGGATGACCTGATCACCCACGGTACCAACGAGCCGTACCGCATGTTCACCAGCCGCGCCGAATACCGCCTGCAGCTGCGCGAGGACAACGCCGACCAGCGCCTGACCCCGGCCGGCCGCGAGATGGGCCTGGTGGATGACCAGCGCTGGAGCGCGTTCGAGACCAAGCAGGCCGCCGTCGCCGCCGAGCGCGCGCGCCTGGGCGCGCTGTGGGCGACCCCGGCCAATGCGCTGGGCCGCGAAGTGCAGGACACGCTGGGCGTGGCGGTCAGCCGCGAAACCAACGTGCTGGACCTGATCAAGCGCCCCGAGCTGGATTACGCGCAGCTGATGCAGGTGCCGTCGCTGGGCCCGGCCGTGGCCGACGCCAAGGTGGCCGAGCAGGTGGAGATCGGCGTGAAGTACGCCGGCTACCTGGACCGCCAGCGCGAGGAGATCGAGCGCCAGCAGCGGCATGAAGCCACGCCGATCGCCGAAGGCTTCGACTACGCCACGGTGCGCGGGCTGTCGGCCGAAGCGCTGCAGAAACTGGAGCGCGTGCGCCCGCAGACCATCGGCCAGGCGCAGCGCATCCCGGGCATGACCCCCGCGGCAATCTCGCTGCTGCTGGTGCACCTGGAGCGTGCACGCCGGGGCCGCGTGGCGTAGGCAGCACCGTCCGCTTCTGGTGGGTGCCGACTTGGGTCGGCACATGAATCTGCCTTGGTGGGTGCCGACCTTGGTCGGCACGAATCATCAGATCGCGACACTCCATGCTTCCGTGCCGACCAAGGTCGGCACCTACCAGAGCAGGGCGCGTTACCGTGCGTCTGCGCCACCGCCCAGCACCTTGAACAGCGTCACCCGGTTTCCCGCTTCCTGCTGCTGCAGCGCGATCAGGTCCTGCTGCGCGGCAAACAGGCTGCGCTGCGCATCCAGCGCCTGCAGATAGCCGTCCAGGCCGGTGCGATAGCGCGCCTCGGCCAGCGTGTAGCTGCGCTGGCTGGCGGCGACCAGTGCCCGTTGTGCCTCCACCTGCGCGGCCAGGTGATCGCGCGTGGCCAGGGCATCGGCCACTTCACTGAAGGCCTGCTGGATCGCCTTCTCGTACTGAGCGATGCCGATGTCCTTGCCAATCTTCGAGGCATCCAGTGAGGCCTTCAACGCGCCGGCGTGGAAGATCGGCGCCGTGATGCTGGGCGCGAACGACCAGCCGCGGGTGCCGGCCGAGAACAGCGTCGACAACGAGGTGGAGCTGTGGCCGTAGTTGGCAGTCAGCGTCAGCGTCGGGAAGAACGCGGCGCGCGCGGCGCCGATATCGGCGTTGGCCGCCTGCAACGCGTGTTCGGCGGACAGCACGTCCGGACGCTGCAGCAGCACGCTCGAGGGCAGGTTGGAAGGCAACGGCGCCAGCGCCACGGTGCCGTCCAGTGCCTGAGCGCTGGGCAGCAATGCCGCGTCCAGCGGAGCACCCACCAGTAACTGCAGCGCATCACGATCCTGCGCCTGCTGGGTCTGCAGCCTGGCCAGCGCAGCGCGCGCGGCGTCCACACTGGTCTGCACCTGCGACAGGTCCAGGCCCGAGGCCAGGCCTTGTGCATGGCGGGCCTCGGTGCGCTGCAGGGTCTGCTGCTGACTGTCCAGCGTCTGCCGGGTGAACGCCAGCGACTGCTCGTCGGCCGCCAGCGCCAGCCAGGCCGTGGCCACTTCGGCGACCAGGCTGGTGCGCGCCGCACGCTGGTTCTCGGCACTGGCCAGCCAGTTCTGCAGCGCCTCGTTCTTCAGGCTGCGGATGCGCCCGAACAGGTCCAGTTCCCAGCTGCTGAAGCCCACCTGCACGGCATCGGATTCGGTCACCTGGCTGACGCCGATCTCGCTGTTGGCATCACTCACCCGCGAACGGGTCACGCTGCCGCTGGCATCCACCGACGGCAGCAGCGCCGCGCGCTGGATGCGGTACTGCGCGCGTTCCTTCTCCACCTGCAGCACCGCCACGCGCAGGTCGCGGTTGTTCTGCAGTGCCAGCGCGATGACCTGCTGCAGGCGCGGCTCCGGGAACACCTCGCGCCAGGCCGGCATCGCCAGTGCTGGCCCGGTCTCGCCGGTGGCGGCATTGGCGAACTGTGCCGGCACCGGCGCCTCGGGGCGCTGGTAGTGCGGGGCCATGCTCACGCAGCCGCCCAGCACGGTGGTCATCGTTGCGGCCGCCAGGGCGCGCAGCAGCATCGGCTTCATGGGCGTGCCTCCGGGGCAGTGGCGTCGGCCGGCGCGCGGCCCGGGAACAGGCGGCGCACCAGCAGGTAGAACAACGGCACGAAGAACATGCCCAGCACCATCGAGGCGACCGTACCGCCGGCCACGCCGGTACCCAGCGAACGGCGCGCGGCCGAACCGGCGCCGGTGGCGAACACCAGCGGCAGCACACCCATCAGGAATGCCAGCGAGGTCATCACGATCGGGCGCAGCCGCAGGTAGACCGCCTGCAGGATCGCTTCGCGGGTGCGCTTGCCCTGCTGCTCGAGGATGCGCGCGAACTCGACGATCAGGATGCCGTTCTTCGCAGCCAAGCCAATCGTGGTCAACAGACCGACCTGGAAGTACACGTCGTTGTTGAGGCCACGCAGGTTCATCATCAGCACGGCGCCGAACACGCCTACCGGCACCGCCAGCATCACCGCGAACGGTACCGCCCAGCTTTCATACAGCGCGGCCAGGCACAGGAACACGAACAGCAGCGAGATGGCATACAGCATCGGCGCCTGGTTGCCCGACAGCTGTTCCTGGTAGGCCATGTCCGACCAGGCATGGCTGAAGCCTTCCGGCAGCGTGTCGGCCAGGCGTGCGATCTCGGCCATCGCCTCGCCGGAACTGACGCCCGGTGCCGGCTGGCCGGTGATCTCCATCGCCGAGACGCCGTTGTAGCGCTGCAGCGCGGCCGGCGCACTGGTCCAGTGCGCGCTGACCAGCGACGACAGCGGTACCATCTGCCCGGCCTGGTTGCGCACGCTCCAGCGCTCGATGTCCTGCGGCTGCATGCGGGCTTCGGCCGTGCCCTGGATGAACACCTTCTTGATGCGGCCCTTGTAGATGAAGTTGTTGACGAAGTCGCCACCCAGCGCGGCGTTCAAGGTGTCATTGATGTCCTGCGGATTCACGCCCATCGCCTGCGCCTTGGCGTCGTCCACCTTCACCGCGTACACCGGCGCGTCTTCCAGGCTGGCGTAGCGCACGTTGACCAGCTTCGGATCCTTGGCAGCCTCCTTCAGCAGCGTGTTGCGCGCGGCCACGGCGGCGGCATGGCCGGCACCGCCTTCGTCCTGCAGTTCCAGGGTGAAGCCACCGGCATCGCCGAGGCCGAGGATGGCCGGTGGCGAGGTGATGAACACCTGCGCATCGGGCACGCTGGCCATGGCCGCGGTCAAGCGCGCGGCGATGGTATCGGCATCGTCCTTGCGGTCGTCCCAATCCTTGAGCCGGATGAAGGCCTGGCCGACGTTCTGGCCACTGCCGCTGACACTGAAACCTGCGGTGGCCTGGATTGACAGTACGCTGTCGTCCTTCACCGCGGCGGCGCTCAGGCGATCCATCACGGCACGGGTCTGCTCCAGGGTGGACCCGGCGGGCAGCTTCACCAGCGCGTTGAGCATGCCCTGGTCTTCATCGGGCAGGAACGCGCCCGGCAGGTGCCACAACAACAGGCCGGTGGCCACGCTCAGCACCAGGTAGAACAGTACGCCCAGCGTGCGCCGGCCGAGGAAGCGGTCGACGCGATGGCGCAGTCGGTTGGAGGTGCGCTCGAAGCGATGGTTGAACCAGATGAAGAACTTGCCCAGCAGGCCCGGCTCGCCAGCGTGGTCGCCATGCGGATGGCCGCCCTTGGGAATCTGGTGCAGGATGCTGCCGCACAGCGCCGGGGTGATGGTCATCGCCACCAGCACCGACAGGATCATCGCAGCGGCGATCGTCACCGAGAACTGGCGATAGATCACGCCGGTGACACCGCTGAAGAACGCCATCGGCAGGAACACCGCGGTCAGCACCAGCACGATGCCGACCAGCGCGCCGGTGATCTGGCCCATCGCCTTCAACGTGGCTGGCTTCGGTGCCAGCCCTTCGAAGGTCATCACCCGCTCCACGTTCTCCACCACCACGATGGCGTCGTCCACCAGCAGGCCGATGGCCAGCACCAGCGCGAACATGGTCAGCGTATTGATCGAATAGCCGAAGGCGGCCAGCACGCCGAAGGTGCCCAGCAGCACCACCGGCACCGCGATGGTCGGGACCAGCGTGGCCCGCCAGTCTGCAGGAACAGGTACATCACCAGCACGACCAGTGCGATCGCCTCGATCAGGGTGATCACCACTTCCTTCAGCGAGATGGTCACGAACGGCGTGGTGGTGAACGCCACGTGGTAGGTGTAGCCATGCGGCCAGTACTTCTGCAGCTGTTGCAGTCGTGCCTCGACGGCCTTGGAGACGGCGATGGCGTTGGCACCGGCGTTGAGCTCGATGCCCAGCGAGGCCGACGGCTTGCCGTTGAACGTGCTGATGCTGTCATAGCTTTCCGGGCCCAGGCCGATCGTCGCCACGTCGCCCAGGTGCACCACGCTGCCACTGGCATCGGCCTTGAGCACCACCTGCGCGAACTGCTCGGGCGTGTGCAGGCGGCTGCGCGCGGTCACGGTCGCGTCCAGCTGCTGGCCCTTCAGCGCCGGCTGGCCACCGAGTTCACCGGCCGACACGTCGGTGTTCTGCGCCTGCAGTGCGGTCTCGATGTCCGACGGCATCAGCGCGTACTGGCGCATCTTTTCCGGGTCCAGCCAGATACGCATGGCGTATTCCTGGCCGATCGGCTGGATGTTGCCGACACCGCTGACGCGGCTGATCTGGTCGTCGATGCGCGCTTCCATGAAGTTGGCGACATCGAAGTTGTCCATGCTGCCGTCTTCGCTGGTGAACGACAGCACCTCGAAGATCGAACCGCTGGACTTGGTGATGGTCAGGCCGTTCTGCTGCACCGCCTGCGGCAGCGTCGCCATCGCGGCCTGCAGCTGGTTCTGCACCTGCACCTGCGCGGTGTCCGGGTTGGTGCCGGTGGCGAACACCAGGTTGACCTGCGCCGAGCCGTCGGAAGCACTGGTCGAGGTCATGTACATCAGGTGGTCCAGGCTCTGCTGGGACTGCTCGATGACCTGGGTGACCGCGTTTTCCACGGTCTGCGACGAGGCGCCGGTGTAGGTGGCGCGGATGGTGATGGTGGGCGGGGCAATCTGCGGGTAGCGGTCCACCGGCAGGATCAGGATCGCGAGCAGGCCGAGCAGGCTGACCGCGATGGCGATCACCCAGGCAAAGATCGGCCGGTCGATGAAGAAACGAACCATGCGCGGCAGGCCTCAGTGCGACTTTTCGTCGGTGTTGCCGTTCGGGTCGACCGCCGGCATCGCCGCCAGCTGCGCCGTGGTGGCCGCCATCGCCTTCACCTGCTGGCCCAGCGCTACCGCACTGCCGTTGCTGACGATCACCCGCTCGCCAGCCTTCAGGCCCTGCGTGATCTGCCACTGGTTGCCCACCACCTGGCCGGTGCTGACCCGCCGCTCGACCACGCGATCCTTTGCGTCGAGCAGGCGCAGCAGCGGCTCGCCACGTTCATTGCGCAGCACCGCCTTCTGCGGCACCAGCAGGGCACGCGCATCGGTGGCCATCGGCAACACCGCCTTCAGGTACATGCCTGGCAGAAGCAGGCCCTCCGGGTTCGGAATGACCGCGCGCAGCACCACGTTGCCGGTGCCTGGATCGACTGCGCTGCCGACGAACTCCAGCGTGCCCTCATGGGCATAGGTGCTGCCGTCCTCCAGCAGCACCTTCACCTGGGCCTTGCCATCGATGGCCTTCACCAGGCCGGCGTCGAGCTGCTTGCGCAGCGCCAGCATCTGCGTGCTGGACTGGGTCACATCCAGATAGACCGGGTCCAGCCGTTGAATGGTCGCCAGCGCCGCATCCTGGCCGGCGGCGACCAGCGCGCCGGCGGTGACGCTGGAGGTACCGATGCGGCCGTCGATCGGTGCGGTCACCCGGGTGTAGTCCAGGTTGATCCGCGCGGCCTGCAATGCCGCGCGCGCGGCAATCACGTTGGCCTGGGCCTGCTTCAGTGCCGAGGTGGCATCGTCGGCGTCCTGCTTGCTGGCCGCGTCCATGCCCAGCAGCGTACGGGTGCGCTCGGCCTTCGGCTGCGCCGACAGCACAGCGGCCTCGGCCTGCGCCAGCTGGCCACGCGCGGTATCGAAGGCGGCCTGGTACGGCGCCGGATCGACCTGGTACAGCAGCTGCCCGGCCTTGACCTGCTGGCCTTCGGTGAACAACCGCTGGCGGATCAGCCCACCGATCTGCGGCCGCACCTCGGACACCTCGAACGGCACCGCCCGGCCGGGCAGGGTCTGCTGCAGTGCCAGCGGTTGCGCGCGGGCGGTGATGACGCCGACTTCGGGGGTGGCCGGGGCCTCGGTCCTGCCCGCCGAGCAGGCCGCCAGGGCCAGCAGCAGGGGCAGCAACAACGCACGGGGGAAGCGGAACAGCGGACGCAGGAGTGACATGGGGGGCGTGGGGGCCTTTCGTTGACCCGTGCACGCTGCCGTGAAAGTGTGCAGAGAATATGGAGATTGTGCGACCGGCTCAGCGGGCGCTTGCTTTCGGCGCCGCATGCGCCGCTAATGGCCCGGCGATGGCGAAGATTCGATTCAAATTCGGCCTGACCGCGAAGACCTTCCTCGCGATCTTCACCGCCTGCCTGCTGGTGCTGGCAGTGAACGGCATTGCCAGCCGCGTGGCGTTCCAGACCGGCTTCCTGGACTACCTCAACGACCAGGGCGACCTGCGCATGCAGCGCGTGATGCCACACCTGCAGCGCGAGTACCGCACGCACGGCGGCTGGGAGCATCTGCGCGGTGACAGTGACCGCTGGGCGCGGCTGCTGCGCCCGGACCTGGGCCATGGGCACGAGGGGCCCGTGCCGCCGCTGTCCGACCAGACCGGCGTTCCCTCGCGGCTGGGCCTGTTCGATGCGCAGCATCGGTTCGTGGCCGGCAACCCGGACGCGATCAGCGACGACGAGCCGCACAGTGTGCAGGTGGACGGACACACCGTCGGCTGGCTGGGCATGGTGCCGTTCCAGACCGTCATCGCCACCAACGACCTGAATTTCTACAACACCCAGGTGCGCGCATGGTGGGTGATCGGCATCTCGCTGCTGCTGGTGACCGTAGTGCTGGCCTGGCTGGTGTCGCGCGCGCTACGCCAGCGCCTGGCCAAGCTGGCCGCCGCCACCCACCGGCTCGCCGCCGGCGACTACGCCACCCGCATCGAGCGCACCAGCGATGACGAGCTGGATGCACTGGTCAACGACTTCAACCGGATGGCGCAGGCGCTGGACGACACCGAGCGCAACCGCCGCGCCTTCATCGCCGACATCTCGCACGAACTGCGCACGCCGCTGGCGGTGGTGCGCGCCGAACTGGAGGCGATCGAGGACGGCATCCGCCCGCTGGACCGCGCCAACCTGGGTGCCCTGCAGGGCGAGATCCGCCAGCTGGGCAAGCTGATCGACGACCTGCACGACCTGTCGATGACCCAGTCCGGTGGCCTGGCCTACCGCTTCGCCCCGCTGGACCTGGTGGCGCTGCTGCGTAGCGAGCTCAATGGCATGCGCGTGCGCTTCTCCACGGCGGGGCTGGCACTGGAAGAAGCGCTGCCCGCCACACCGCTGCAGGTGTCCGGTGACGAGCGCCGCCTGCAGCAGGTGCTGGCCAACCTGCTGGAAAACGCACTGCGCTATACCCATGGCGGCGGCCGCGTGCGCGTGCAGGCTGCGCGCGTGCCCGCCGGCGTGCAGCTGATCGTGGAAGACACCGCGCCGGGCGTACCGGCCGACAAGTGCGCGCTGCTGTTCGAGCGCTTCTACCGGGTGGAGAGTTCGCGCAACCGCGCCAGCGGCGGCAGCGGGCTGGGCCTGGCCATCAGCCACAACATCATCCTCGCCCACCACGGCCATATCCACGCCGAGCCCTCGCCGCTGGGCGGGCTGCGCGTGGTCGTCACCCTGCCGGAGTCCGCATGAGCCTGTCCCCCGCCGCGTCCGCGAAGATCCTGATCGTCGAGGATGAGCCACGCCTGGCCTCGGTGCTGCGCGACTACCTGGCCGCCGCCGGCATGACCAGCGAATGGGTGGACGATGGCGGCCAGGTGATCGACGCATTCGCGCGCTACCAGCCCGACCTGGTGCTGCTGGACCTGATGCTGCCGCAACGCGATGGCGTGGACCTGTGCCGCGAACTGCGCGCCGGCAGCGACGTACCGGTGATCATGGTCACCGCGCGGGTGGAAGAGATCGACCGCCTGCTGGGCCTGGACATCGGTGCCGACGACTACATCTGCAAGCCGTTCAGTCCGCGCGAAGTGGTCGCGCGGGTGGTGGCGGTGCTGCGCCGTTACCGCCCGGACCCCGCTGCACGCGCCAACAGCGGCCTGCATATCGACGAACCGGCGGCACGCGCCACCTGGAACGGCAAGGGCCTGGACCTGACGCCGGTGGAATACCGCCTGCTGCGCACCCTGCTGGCCACGCCCGGCCGGATCTGGGCGCGCGATGAGCTGCTCGACCGCCTCTACCTGGACCACCGCGTAGTGGTCGACCGCACCGTCGACAGCCATGTGCGCAACCTGCGCCGCAAGCTGGCCGACGCCGGCATGGAAGGCGAACCGATCCGTTCGGTGTACGGCATGGGCTACAGCTACGAACCCTAGCCGGTAGTGCCGGCCGCTGGCCGGCAACCGCAGAATTCCAGGTGCGTCCATTGAGGTTGCCGGCCAGCGGCCGGCACTACCCGTGCGCAACTGCGCTACAGTCGAGCACGCTCGACATCAACGGATCACGACTGCATGGACGACATCCACCCGATCGCGCCGGACAAGCGCGCCGCCATTCTTTCCAGCCTCGCCGACATCGAACGGCGACACGACGTGCGCGTTCTGCTGGCGTGCGAGTCCGGCAGCCGTGGCTGGGGCTTCTCTTCGCCGGACAGCGATTACGATGCACGCTTCATCTACGTGCATCGCCAGCCGTGGTATCTCACCGTCAACGAGAGCACCGGCCCCGGCGATGCGCAGCGGGACGTGATCGAACTGCCGATCGACGATGAGCTCGATGTCAGCGGCTGGGACCTGCGCAAGGCATTGCGCCTGGTTTCAAAATCCAATCCGACACTGATTGAATGGCTGCGCTCGCCGATCATCTACCAGCAGGATCACACCGCAGTGTCGCAGCTTTGGAAGGCAGCTGAGTCGTTCTATTCACCACTGGGCACGTGGTGGCACTACTTCAACATGGCGCGCTCGAACCATCGCGGTTACCTGCGTGGCGAAACGGTACGCACGAAGAAGTACCTGTACGTGCTGCGCCCACTGCTGGCCTGCCAGTGGATCGAGCACGAACAGACCCCCCCGCCGATGGCCTTCGAGGACCTGCTGGACCGGCTGCTGACGCACGGCCCGGTGCGTGAAGCCATCGATGCCCTGCTGGCGGTTAAACGCGCCAGTGCCGAGGTCAGTGCCGGACCACGCATCGCGGCGATCAGCGATTTCATCGATCGTGAACTGGCCATCCGGACTGCGCAGGCGCCGCAGCTGCCCGCTGGACACGGTGATGCGGCGTGGCTGGATGAGCTGTTCCGGCAGATGCTGGCCGAGCACGCGCCGATCTGAGCGGCTGCACCTGACTCGGGTAGTGCCGGCCGCTGGCCGGCAACCGCAGAATTCCAGGTACGCCCATGACGTTGCCGGCCAGCGGCCGGCACTACCACGCAGGTATCATCGCGGTGAACGCCCTGATTTCCGGAGACACCGATGAACCCGCTGCGCCCCTTCCGCGACAAGATGCCCGTCCTCGGCGAGCGCGTGTACATCGATCCGGCCTGCACCCTCATCGGTGACGTGGAACTGGCCGAGGACGTATCAGTGTGGCCGGGTACGATCATCCGCGGCGACGTCAATTACGTCCGCATCGGTGCGCGCACCAATGTGCAGGACGGCACCATCATCCACGTCAGCCACCACAGCCCGTACAACAAGGCCGGCTACCCGACCCTGATCGGCGAAGGCGTGACCGTCGGCCATGGCTGCATCATCCACGCCTGCACCATCGGTGATTACAGCCTGATCGGCATGGGCGCCTGCATCCTCGATGGCGCCCGTGTGGAACGCCATGGCTTCGTCGGTGCCGGAGCGGTGGTCGGCCCGGGCAAGGTGGTCGGTGAAGGTGAGCTCTGGGTGGGCAACCCGGCCCGCCCGGCGCGCACGCTGAGCGACAAGGAGATCGAGTCGCTGCACTATTCGGCCGACCACTACGTGCGGCTGAAGGACGAATACCTGGGCTGAACGGCCAACGCCGCCATGCGGCTCTGCTAAAGTCTGGGCCCGACCAGGACCTGTCGAGACCCCCCATGCCTGTGGCTGCCTGCCGGAGAGGACTCCGCCGCCCACAACGAAGGCCATCGCACTGATGGCCGCACCGATGCTCGATACCTACCGCGAGGTGGTGACGCCGGAGGGTGTGCCGCTGCAGTTGCCGGCGGCCGGCCCGGTGCCACGGGCGATGGCCTGGCTGATCGATCTGGGTGTGCGCATCGCGGTGCTGGTGCTGATGTCGATTCCGCTGGCACTGCTGGATTCGTTCGGCTCCGGGCTCGGCCTGGTGCTGATGTTCCTGGTCTACTGGGCCTACCCGATCGTCTGCGAAGCGCGGTGGGGCCGCACCCTGGGCAAGCGCGCACTGGGCCTGCACGTGCTCGCGCGCGATGGCGCGCCGGTGGGCTGGATGGCCGCCATCACCCGCAACCTGCTGCGCACCGTGGACATGCTGCCGTTCGGCTATGCACTGGGCCTGATCAGCAGCCTGTTCGATTCCCACGGCCGCCGCCTCGGCGACCTGGTGGCCGGTACCGTGGTGGTGCATGCACCGGTGCTGTACCTGCCGCCTCCGCCCACCATCGACAGCGTGCTGGCCCCGCCGCAGCCGCTGCGACCGGAAGAACAGGCGGCGCTGATGGCCTTTGCCGAGCGCGCGCCGCGGCTGTCGGCGGCACGCCAGCAGGAACTGGCCGGCATTGCCGAGCCACTGACCGGCACCCACGGCCAGGTCGGCGTGCTGCGCCTGTATGCCATGGCCAACTGGCTGCTGGGGCGGCGATGAAGCAGGAACAGTTCGTCGCCCGCTACCAGCAGGAATGGCAGGACCTGGAACATTGGCTGCTGCTGCGCGCCGGTGCTTCGCGCCGCACGCGGCGCAAGGCCAGCGCGCTCGCGCTGGACGATACCGCCTTCCCGCAGCGCTACCGGCGCCTGTGCCAGCAGCTGGCGCTGGCCCGCGAGCGCGGCTACAGCCCGCAGCTGGTGCAGCGCCTGCAGCAGTTGATGCAGCAGGGCCACAGCGTGCTGTACCGCACGCCGCCGACGCGCTGGCGCGGTGCGCTGGAATTCCTGGTGGCCGACTTCCCGTTGCTGGTGCGCAGCCAGGCGCGCAGCATGTGGGTGGCGCTGGCGATGTTCGCGCTGCCGGCGCTGGCCTGCTTCGTGCTGGTGCAGGTCTATCCGGACCTGATCCACATGGTGATGGACAACCGCCAGATCGCCGAGATGGAGCGCATGTACGATCCGGCCGCCGAGCGCCTGGGACGCGACAGCGGCACCGACTGGATGATGTTCGGCCACTACATCCTCAACAACATCAGCATCGCCCTGCGTACCTTCGCCAGCGGCCTGCTGGCCGGCCTGGGCACGCTGCTGGTGCTGCTGTTCAACGGCGTGATCATCGGTTCGGTGGCGGGCCACCTGCAGCACATCGGCCATGGTGATCCGTTCTGGCGCTTCGTCGCAGGCCATGGTGCCTTCGAGCTGACCGCGATCGTGATCGCCGGCGGTGCCGGTCTGCAGCTGGGCATGAAACTGCTGGCACCCGGCCGGCGCAGCCGCCTGGATGCACTGGTCGAGGGCGGCCGCATCGGTGCGCGCCTGTGCCTGGGCGTGGCGTTCATGCTGCTGGTGGCCGCGTTCATCGAAGCCTTCTGGTCGTCGATTGCCGACGTGCCGGCGTGGGGCAAGTTCAGCGTGGCCGGCATGCTGTGGGCCGGCGTGCTGCTGTGGCTGTGGCGCGGCGGACGCGGAGGCGGCCATGCGCATTGACCACCTGGACGTGGTGCTGCGCGCGCGCAGCGGCTGGGAAGCAATGGAGCTGGGCAGTGCCCTGTCGCGCCGCCACGCACGCGCGGTATGGGGCAGCTGGCTGCTGGCCAGTGCGCCGCTGTTCGTGGTCTTCAACGCGCTGGGTTGGTGGCTGGATGCATTCGGCTGGGCGTGGCTGGCGATGTGGTGGTGCAAGCCGCTGTTCGAACGGGCGCCGCTGTACGTGCTGTCGCGTGGCATCTTCGGCGAGCCGGTCGGTACGCTGGCGGCCCTGCGCGCGCAACGCAGCTGGGGCAATGCAGGTTTCTGGGGCTACCTGGGCTGGCGCCGTTTCAGCGTGCTGCGCAGCCTGTGCCTGCCGGTGAACCTGCTGGAGGGCAATGCGCCGGCCCAGCGCGGTGCACGCCGCCGCGCTGTGGCCGCTGGTGCGGCGGGTGCCGCCGCCGTGCTGACCGTGGCCTGCATGGCGTTTGAAGCGGTGCTGGTGTCCGGTGCGATCGGCGCGGTGTTCATGTTCATGCCGCTGGAGCTGATGTCCGAATCATGGCGTGCCGCGTGGGACATGATCGGCCAGGACACACCCGCCTGGGCGCGGGCCGGCTTCAACCTGGCGTGCTGGCTGGCCTCGTTGCTGATCGGTCCGTTCTACGTCGGCGCCGGCTTCGGCCTGTACTTGAACCGGCGCACGCAGATGGAAGCGTGGGACGTGGAGATCGCCCTGCGCCGCCTGCGCGAGCGGCTGCTGCCGGCGGCATCGACGCTGGCCCTGCTGCTGTGCCTTGCCCTGCCGCTGGCCTCCGCGCCAGTGCATGCGCAGGACGCGCAGACGGCCGCAGAACAGGCGGACGATGCCGGAGAGGACGAGGACAGCGCGGAGGAACCGGCCACTGCGGCGAACGATCCGGCCAATGCACCGACCATGATCTTCGGTGCAGCGCCAGTGGACACCGCCGGCTTCCGCCAGGCGGTTAACCGCGCCTATGAGGACCCGCTGCAGCGCCCGACCCGCCAGGTCACGCGCTGGAAGCCGATCGAGCAGGCCGAGGAAAAAAAGAAGGAAGACAAGCAGCTGCAGCGTGACACCAACAGCAAGGGTGAACGCAAAGCGCGCAAGGACGGCATCGCCTGGCTGGCACGCCTGGCCGAGTGGGGCCTGTGGGGCCTGCTCGGCATCCTGCTGCTGGTGCTGCTGCTGACCGCGCGGCTGTGGCTGCCGTGGCTGCGCGGCAGTGGCCGGCGCAAGGCCGAGGCCGCACCGCAGGTAGTGGAAGAACCGGTGGAACTGCCGGTCGTGCTGCCGCCGGACGTGGCCACCCAGGCCGGCCTGCTGTGGGACCAGGGGCGGCCGCGGCAGGCGCTGGCCCTGCTGTACCGCGCCAGCGTGCGCACGGTGGGCGAGCGCAGCGGCATCGCGCTTCCGCCCGGTGCTACCGAAGCGCAATGCCTGCGCGCGTCGCGGCGCATGCCCGATGCCACCGACCGTGACCTGTTCGCGCGCATCGTGCGCATGTGGCAGTACGCCGCCTACGGTGGCCGCCTGCCCAGCCGCGCCGATTTCGATGCATTGGCCGATACCCTGCGCCGGCAGTACAGGTGGCTGGCATGAGTCCGCGCCTGTTCTGGTCGCTGCTGCTGGGCGCGCTGGTGCTGTTCGGCGTGCCGCTGACGATCCTTTACCTGCGCACGCACGAACGCGTGACCGAGACCGTGCAGCTGCCGCCGCAGGGCGAAGCTGGCTACAACCCGCTGTACGTGCTGGGCCAGGCCCTGCGTGCCGATGGCATCGAGGTGCACTCGCGGCCGCGGCTGGACCTGCAGCAGATGGCGCTGGGCCCGCACGATACGGTGGTGCTGCTGCAGGACAGCAGCGAACTGCCGGCACCGGCGGCCAGGGCCCTGCTGGCCTGGGTTGATGGTGGTGGCCATCTGCTGGTGCGTACGCCGCCGCCCGCCGAGGACGACGCCAGCAGCACGCAGGGGCCCCTGCTGGACCAGCTGGGCGTGGACAGCCTGTATCAGCAGAGTGACTGCCAGCCATTCCACGTCATCGATGATCCCAGCCACGTCGAGTTCTGCGGCGGCCGTCGCTTCACGCTGGGCTTTGCCGCCAATGCGCGGGCCGAACGGCGCTGGGGCAACGAGCGCAACCTGGTGTTCGCGCGCCTGCGCCATGGCCAGGGCAAGGTGAGCGTGCTGGCCGACATGGAGTTCATGCGCGGCGAGGTGGACTCACCGGCGGCACGCCTGGCGTCGGCCGCAGGCAAGGCCAGTGATGGCCTGCACGATCTCTCGCACCGCGACCTGACCCGTTACCTGCTCGACCCGAATTACGGCAAGGGCACTTTCTGGCTGGTCTACGCCAGCCGCCCGCCGTCGCTGTGGGCGCGCCTGTTCTACCAGGCCTGGCCGCTGTGGGCGCCGCTGCTGCTGGCCCTGCTGGGCTGGTTGTGGGCCCGCTCGCAGCGCTTTGGCAGCCTGCTGCCGTCGCCGGTGCTGGAACGCCGCTCGCTGCTGGAGCACGTGCGTGCCAGTGGCGAGCTGCTGCTGCGCTTCGGCCACGGCACGCGCCTGTACGACGCCGTGTTCGCCCTGTTCCTGCATCGCCTGCGCCTGCGCGCACCGGTAGCCGCTGCACTGGACGGTGCGCCGCGCGATCAGGCCATCGCCGAACTGCTGAAATGGCCGCAAGGCCGTGTTGCCAGCGCGCTCACGCCCCCGCCACCGCACGATTCCTCCGCCCTGCGCGAGCGCATCCGCTTGCTGCTCCAGATGAGATCCCTGCTATGACCGAAGTCCCCGAGCTGCCGGCGGCCGCCAACGCCCGCCTGATCGAACGCGTCGATGCCATCCGCACCGCCGTTGGACACGCCTTCATCGGCCAGGCCGATGTACTGGACCAGATCCTGGTGGCGCTGCTGGCCGGTGGCCACGTGCTGATCGAAGGCGTGCCCGGTCTGGGCAAGACCCTGCTGGTGCGTGCACTGGCACAGGCCCTGGAGCTGGACTACGGGCGCGTGCAGTTCACCCCCGACCTGATGCCCAGCGACGTCAGTGGCCACGCGGTGTACGACCCGAAGAGCGAGAGCTTCAAGATCCGTCGCGGCCCGGTGTTCACCAACCTGCTGTTGGCCGACGAGATCAACCGTGCCCCGGCCAAGACCCAGTCGGCCCTGCTGGAAGTGATGCAGGAAGGCCAGGTGACCATCGAAGGCAAGGCCTTCACCCTGGCGCCGCCGTTCATGGCGCTGGCTACGCAGAACCCGCTGGAACAGGAAGGCACCTACCCGTTGCCGGAAGCACAGCTGGACCGCTTCCTGCTGAAGGTGCTGATCGACTACCCGCAGCTGGAGGCCGAGAAGCGCATGGTGACCGCGATCACCAGTGGCCGTGCCGCCAGCGATTTCGACCTGAGCCAGGTGCCGCGTGTATTGGGGGCCGGCGAGCTGCTGGAACTGCAGCGCGCGACCGCGGCGATCACCGTCGATGACGAAGTGATCGACTACGCGGTGCGGATTGTGGCGGCCACGAGGCAGTGGCCGGGCATCGCGGTCGGCGCTGGCCCCCGCGGCAGCATCGCGCTGGTGCGTGCCTCGCGCGCGCAGGCGGTGCTGGCCGGCCGTGACTTCGTCACGCCGGACGACGTGCGCGACATTGCGCGCCCGGCGCTGCGCCACCGCATTGCACTGGCCCCGGAGCTGCAGATCGAAGGCCAGGACGCCGACGACGTGCTGGGCGCGCTGCTGGCCAAGGTGGAAGCACCGCGCCGATGAGACCGGCCCCGCTGCTGCTGGCGCTGCTGCTGGCCTGGGCTGCCTTGGGCGGCCTGGTGCTGGGCGGGTGGCTGCCGCGCTGGAGCTGGGCGCTGGCAGCCGTCGTCATCGCGCTGCCCGCCTTGTGGGATCTGTGGCGGCAGTCGCGGCGTCCGTCGCCGCAGGTACAGCGCGAGCTGCCCGAAGCGCTGGCGCTGGGCGTGCGCCGCGAGGCGGCGCTGCGCCTGCAGGCCGAGCAATCGATGACGGTGCAGGTGTTCGACCTGGTGCCCGGCGGCTGGCCGCTGGAAGCGCTGCCGCAGCGCGTGCGCCTGCAGGCCGGTACGGCGTCCACCCTGCACTACCACCTGCAGCCGCTGCAGCGTGGGCACTTCCGCTTCGAGGGGGTGCACCTGCGCATGCGTTCGCCGTGGCGCCTGTGGTGGCAGCAACGCACGCTGCCGCCGGCGCTGGAGGTGCGGGTCTATCCGAACTTCGTGCCGCTCACCCGCTTCGCATTGTTCAGTGCCGACCAGGCCTCGCGGCTGGTTGGTGCGCACGTGAAGCGCCGCCGTGGCGAAGGCACCGATTTCCACCAGATGCGCGAGTACCGCATCGGCGACAGCCTGCGCCAGCTCGACTGGAAGGCCACCGCGCGTGCGCGCAAGCTGATCTCGCGCGAATACCAGGACGAGAAGAACCAGCAGCTGCTGCTGATGCTGGACAGTGGCCGGCGCATGCTGGCCAGCGAAGGCGGGCTCTCGCACTTCGACCATGCCTTGAACGCCTCGCTGGTGGTGGCTTACCTGGCGCTGCGCCAGGGCGACGCTGCCGGCCTGTACGCTGCCGGTGGCGAACGCCGCTGGGTGGCACCGCAGCGCGGCATGGGTACGGTCGAGCACCTGCTGCGCGCCAGCTACGACCTGCAGCCACGCGCGGTGGCCACCGATTACCTGGCCGCCGCCACCGAGGTGTCGCTGCGCCAGCGCCGGCGTGCGCTGGTGATGCTGGTCAGCAACGTGCGTGATGAGGACATCGAAGACCTGCTGGCGGCAGTGCGCCTGCTGCAGCGGCGCCACCTGGTGTGCGTGGCCAGCCTGCGCGAACGCGAGCTGGACGGCGCACTGGAGGGCGAGGTGCAGACACTGGAAGACGCCACCCAGGCCGGTGCCGCCGCGCTGTACCTGCAGCAACGCGCGAAGGCGCATGAGGCCCTGCGCAGCGAAAAGGTGATGGTGCTGGACGTGACCGCCGATGCCCTGCCCGGCGCGCTGGTGGAACGCTATCTGGCGGTGAAGCGCGAAGGGCTGCTCTGATACCCGCGATCGCTCTGGTAGGTGCCAACCTTGGTTGGCACGGAATCCACAGCGCCGACCAGGGTCGGCATCTACCAAAACCGGTTGCCGGCCAGCGGCCGGCGCTACCCCCTGCAACAACCGCCGCATCGCCTTGGTAGGTGCCAACCTTGGTTGGCACGAACCCACAGCGCCGACCGAGGTCGGCATCTACCAAAACCGGTTGCCGGCCAGCGGCCGGCACTACCCCTGCAACAACCGATGCATCGCCCTGGTAGGTGCCAACCTTGGTTGGCACGAACCCACAGCGCCGACCGAGGTCGGCATCTACCAAAACCGGTTGCCGGCCAGCGGCCGGCACTACCCCTGCGGCAACCGATGCATCGCCCTGGTAGGTGCCAACCTTGGTTGGCACGAACCCACAGCGCCGACCAGGGTCGACATCTACCAAAACCGGTTGCCGGCCAGCGGCCGGGACTACCCCTGAAGCAACCGACGTTGCAACCGCTCCACCGCACGCTGCAGCAGCACCCGGTTGCGGCCCAGCTTCATCCACTGCGGCAGGCGCGAGAACATCGAACCGTTGGTAACGCCCGCGCGCTCGCGCAGAGGCGCGGCAGCGTAGTCGTGCAGTGCCTGCAGATGGGCTTCGTTGTAGGCCCACAGCACGCCGGCCGCAGTCTTTTCGACCAGCCGCAGCGGCAAGCCAAAATGCGGATCGATCGCCTCATTGCCACGCCATCGCGACAACGTGACCTCCACCTCGCTGCTGCGTCCGCACTGACTGCAGTCCGCCGCCAGCGTCCGCAACGGCGACACTGCACGCGCACGGTGCAGCTCGGCGCGGACCCATTTGTGCCCGCAGTATCCGCAGGGACGATAGCCGCTGTAGCGCACGGGCCCGACCCAGTCGCCCGCGGCACAGCAACCGCAGCCGCATCCACTGTCGAGGGCTGCGCTGCAGCCCAGGCAGCGGAAACGTCGCGATTCCGGCGTCCGCACCACCCAGCCGGGCGTATCGCAGCGGTGGCAGCGCACCGCGATGCGGTCCGAATAGCGCCACAGGGCGTGGCCGTCATCCAGATGCCGGCCCGGCAGCGGCGCAGGCCGCAGGTCGCGATTGCGCCGCACCGTCATCAGACGTAGATCCGCGTCGGCGCCTCGTCGACGATCGCGTGCGGCACGAAGCGCGCACTGTCGCGGGTGATCGCGCTGTCATCCTCGCGGATGCCGATGCCGCAGGCATGGTCACCGATCACCCAACTGCCGATCAGCGGATAGCCGCCTTCGAAGCGGGTGAGCGGATGCGCACGCTGGATGATCGCCGGGCCGTCGTAGGGACCGTCGCTGCGCTGGGTGCTGCCATCGGCCAGGTGCATCTCGATGTTGGCCCCTTCGCGCGAGAACAGCGGTTTGCGCACCCAGCCCGACGCCAGCGCGCTGCCGTCATCGAAATGCGCCTCCAGCAGGTTCGGATGGCCCACGTTGCGCTGCCATAGCAGCGGCAGGATGCCCTTGTTGCTCAGCACCGCCTTCCAGGCCGGTTCCAGCAGCTGCACGCCCGAGCCGGGCAGCGCGCGGCCGAATTCCTCGGCCATCAGGTCTTCCAGCGGATACAGCTTGAACAGCGTGCCGATCACCGAGTCGTCCAGCGCGGTGAAGCGGCCGTCCTCGGACAGGCCAATGTCCTCGATGGCGATGGCCTGCCCGAACAGGCCGGCCTGGGATGCGCAGTCACGCAGGTACTCGACCGTGCCACGGTCTTCCTCCGAAGTGCCGACCGCGCTGAAGTACAGCGGCGGCGGCAGCTGCGTGGCGAGGTCGCCGAAACGCTCGACCAGCGCTTCGTGGATCGCGTTGAACTGGTCGGCATGCTGCGGCAGGCGGCCGGCATTGCGCTGGTCTTCCAGCCACTGCCACTGGAAGAAGCTGGCTTCGAACAGCGAGGTCGGCGTGTCGTAGTTCAATTCGTACAGCTTGGCCGGGCCGGTACCGTCGTAGGCCAGGTCCAGGCGGCCATAGAGGTGCGGCTGGCGCTGGCGCCAGCTGTCGGCGATCCAGTCGCGGTAGTGCGACGGAATCGCCAGCTGGTCCATCAAGCGTTCGCTGCCGATGACATCACCGACCAGATCCAGCGCCATCTGGTGCAGCTCGGCGCTGGGGTCTTCGATGTCCTGTTCGATCTGGCGCAGGGTGAAGGCGTAATACGCGCGTTCATCCCAGTACGGCTGGCCGTCGATGGTGTGGAAGCGGAAACCCGCCTCTTCCGCGCGCGCCCGCCACTGGGCACGCTCGGCAATCCGGATGCGCTGCATGGGTTGATCAGCCGCCGTAGCTGCCGCTGGTGCTGCGGCGTGCGCTGGTGTTGCCGAAGCCACCACGGCTGGCAGTGACCGCACGGTTCGGCTCGCTGGTGACCGGGGCCAGGCCGGCCTTGCCAGCACCGATGCCGCTGGCGGTGTTCAGGCCACCGGTGCCGCCCGGTGCCGGGCGCGCCCAACCCGCATTCTTGTCTTGATAAGCCGGTGCCGACGCCGGCGCCTGCGGGGCGAGGCCGCCGCGGTTGCTCAGCATCTGCGACATGAAGAAGCCCATCATCATCGGGCCGATGAACGAGGTACCGGCCGAGGTGTGCTGCTGCACGCACTGTTCCGGCTTGTAGTCCTTCTCGCAGGCTTCCTTGCTGGCGTACTTCGGCGCCGCATCGGCGGCCTGCTTCTGCGCTTCAGCGAACGCATTGCGGCACGACGACGGATCGCCGGTGGCCTCGGTGCAGGCCTCCACCGAGGTATACAGGCCTTCCTGCACCTTCACCTCCGGCTCCTTCTGGCAGGCGGTGAACAGCAGCGGCGCGGCGCTCATCAGCAGCAGCGCGGTGGTGCGGGAACGTTTCATGGCCTCATGCCCTGTCGACGGATCAATGCCCCAATGATGCCAAATCCGGGCCAGCAACCGGAATCGGCAAAGTGCGAAAGATGAACGGACTTTCATTTTCGTCGGCATTGGGGTCAGAGCCCATCGCGCCGCGATGGGATCCGACCCCAGGCGACGCACCGCTCTGGTAGGTGCCAACCTTGGTTGGTACACATCCCGCGGCGCCCGGTCATGCCCGGCGCGCGCAGCCAAGTCTCCGGCAAGAAGCCCCCTTGTTGTTCAAGGGGGGCGCGCCGAAGGCGCGGGGATAAGGGGAAATGCGCGGACCGCCAAGCCGCTGCAAGCGGTGAAGGTGGTTGCAGCAGCAACCGAAAAAATTGGCCATGATCGGCTGACCCCCACGTCGTACGGCCCGCCCGTTCCGCCCGCCATGCCCGAATACCGTTCCCGCACCTCCACCGCCGGTCGCAACATGGCCGGCGCCCGCGCCCTGTGGCGCGCCACCGGCATGAAGGACGGCGACTTCCACAAGCCGATCATCGCCATCGCCAACTCCTTCACCCAGTTCGTGCCCGGCCACGTGCACCTGAAGGACCTCGGCCAGCTGGTCGCGCGCGAGATCGAACAGGTCGGCGGCGTCGCCAAGGAATTCAACACCATCGCCGTGGACGACGGCATCGCGATGGGCCACGACGGCATGCTGTATTCGCTGCCCAGCCGCGAGATCATCGCCGACGCCGTGGAGTACATGGTCAACGCGCACTGCGCCGACGCGCTGGTGTGCATCAGCAACTGCGACAAGATCACCCCCGGCATGCTGATGGCCGCGCTGCGCCTGAACATCCCGGTGGTGTTCGTCTCCGGCGGGCCGATGGAAGCGGGCAAGACCAAGCTGTCCGAGCACAAGCTGGATCTGGTCGATGCGATGGTGGTGGCCGCCGATGACAGCGCCTCCGACGAGAAAGTCGCCGCGTTCGAGCGCAGCGCCTGCCCCACCTGCGGTTCCTGCTCAGGCATGTTCACCGCCAACTCGATGAACTGCCTGACCGAGGCGCTGGGCCTGTCGCTGCCCGGCAACGGCACCACGCTGGCCACCCACGCCGACCGTGAGGCGCTGTTCCGCCGCGCCGGCCGCCTGATCGTCGAACTCTGCCATCGCTGGTACGGCGGCGAAGACCCCAGCGCGCTGCCGCGCGGCATCGCCACCCAGGCCGCGTTCGCCAATGCGATGACCCTGGACATCGCCATGGGCGGCTCCACCAATACCATCCTGCATCTGCTGGCCGCAGCACAGGAGGCGGAGGTCGACTTCGACCTGACCCACATCGACGCGCTGTCGCGGCGCGTGCCACAGCTGTGCAAGGTGGCGCCGAACACGCCGAAGTACCACATCGAGGACGTGCACCGCGCCGGCGGCGTGTTCGGCATCCTCGGTGAACTGGACCGTGCCGGCCTGCTCGATACCACGGTGCCGACCGTGCACAGCGCCAGCCTGGCCGACGCGCTGGAACGCTGGGACGTAGTGCGCAGTGACAACGACACCCTGCATGCCTTCTTCAAGGCCGGCCCGGCCGGCATCCCTACCCAGGAGGCCTTCAGCCAGGCCACGCGCTGGCCGACCCTGGACATGGACCGCGCCGAGGGCTGCATCCGCTCGCTGCAGCATGCGTACTCACTGGAAGGCGGCCTCGCCGTGCTGCGTGGCAATCTGGCCGTGGATGGCTGCGTGGTGAAAACCGCCGGCGTGGACGAATCGATCCACGTGTTCGAAGGCCCCGCGCGTGTCTATGAAAGCCAGGACGCCGCCGTCGCCGGCATCCTCGCCGACGAGGTGCAACCGGGTGAGGTAGTGGTGATCCGCTACGAAGGGCCGAAGGGCGGCCCGGGCATGCAGGAGATGCTGTACCCCACCAGCTACCTGAAATCGAAAGGACTGGGCAAGCAGTGCGCGCTGCTGACCGATGGCCGCTTCTCCGGCGGCACCTCGGGCCTGTCGATCGGCCACGTCTCGCCGGAAGCCGCCAGCGGCGGTGTCATCGGTCTGGTGGAGAACGGCGACCGCATCCGCATCGACATCCCGGCCCGCCGCATCGACCTGCTGCTGGATGAGGCCACGCTGGCCCAGCGCCGCGCCGACGCCGACGCGCGTGGCTGGAAACCGCGCGCGCCACGCCCGCGCAAGGTCACCAGCGCGTTGAAGGCCTACGCCCTGCTGGCCACCAGCGCCGACAAGGGCGCCGTACGCAACACCGCCCTGCTCGGCGATTGATGCCGATCCGGTAGTGCCGGCCGCTGGCCGCCATCTGGGAAAAGGGGACGGAGGGGATTAAGTCGTTTGTGCCTCAAACGACTTAATCCCCTCCGTCCCCTTTTTCAGCCGATCACGCGCTTGAACGGCGGCAGCGCGTCGATGATGCGCTTGCCGTAGCGGCGGGTCAGCAGCCGCGAATCAAGAATGACCACGCGGCCGGTGTCGGTGGAGGTGCGGATCAGGCGGCCGGCGAACTGGGTCAGCGTGCGCAGCGCATGCGGAATGGCGATCAGGTTGAACGCGTTGAGCCCGCGTCCCTCGAACCACTCGCTGAGGGTGGCGGTCTGCGGGTCGGTCGGCACGGCGAACGGCACCTGGGTGATCACCACCGTGGTGCAGGCCTCGCCGGGCAGGTCGAGGCCCTCGCCGAACGAGTTCAGGCCGAACAGCACCGAGCCCTCGCCTGCCTCGACACGCCTCAGGTGTTCCTCGATCAGCCGGGTCTTGGACATCTCGCCCTGCACCAGCACCTGCTTGCGGCGCGCGGCCGGCATCAGCCCGGCCACCTTCTCCATCTTCCAGCGCGAGGTGAACAGCACCATCGAGCCCTTGGCCCAGTCCAGTTCGGTGTCCAGGTAGCGCGCCACTTCGCGCGGGTGGCCTTCGCGGTCGTCCGGCGTGACCGGGAACTTCGGCACGATCAGTTCGGCCTGGTTGGGCAGGTCGAACGGCGACGACAGCGAGACCATCTCGGCCTCTTCCGGAATGCCGTTGTCGATCGCCAGCGCCTGGAAGTCGCCACCGCCGGTCAGCGTCGCCGAGGTCATCACCACCGAGTCCACTTCATCCCACAGCAGCTTGCGCAGCACGTGCGCGGCCGACACCGGCGAACCGTGCAGCACCAGGTCGCCATCGCGGGTGGCAGTCACCCAGCGCGCCATCGGCGGCGCGCCGTCCTTGTCTTCGCGGCGCCACGCCTGCCACAGGTTGTACTGCTGCTCGATCATCTCCAGCGCCATGCCCAGGTTGCGCTGCAGGCGCTCGCGCGCGGCATCGTCCGGCTTGCCCTTGGCCACCTGCGTGGTGGCCGCATGCGCCCAGTTGTAGAGGCTGCGGGTATCGTCGGCCAGTGCCTCGATCGGCTCGCGCCAGGCCTCGGGCAGGCGTCCATTGGCCGCGCGCCACATCGGCTCTTCGTCCGCCGGCGCCGGCATCCACACCCGCTCGATGTGATCACGGAACGCGCGCAGCTGCTTGGCCACGTTGCTGGCGACTTCGATCGCTTCGTTGGGCAGCAGGTTGCCCAGCCGGTCCTTGTCGACCGCGCGGTAGGCACCGGCGATCAGGATCTGCAGGCGGCCGGTGCGCTTGGCCATCTCGTCCAGCGCGAGGCTGGCCGCGCCCTGGTCGATCGCCACGTTGCCGATGTGATGGCCTTCGTCCAGCACCAGCAGCATGTCCGAGGGTGGCGCGATCAACGGCTGGCCGTTGTCGCTGTCACCGATCGACAGCGCCGACAGCAGCAGCGCGTGGTTGGTGACCACGATCTGTGCGTCGCGCACCGTATTGCGCGAGCGCAGCACCGCGCACTGCGCCGAATAGGCGCAGCGTCGCCCGGCACAACCCGAGGCCGGCGTGGTGATGCGGCTGCGCAGGCCGGGACTGATGGTCTCCGGCGCATTGTCGATATCGCCATCCCAGCTGCCGCTGGTGAAGGCGTCGGTCAGGCGTTTGGCGATGTCCATCTCGATCGGCGCCAGCGGCCGGTCGAACAGTGGCGCGTCATCGTCGAACATGCCGCCCTGCGAGCCCTCGCCCTGCGCCTCGGCGGCATTGCGCGTGCACAGGTAGCGGGTGCGTCCCTTGGCCAGCGCCACGGTCGCTTCCAGGCCGGTGGCCTTCAGGAAATTCGGGATATCGCGCTCGACCAGCTGCGACTGCAGCGCCACGGTGCCGGTGCTGATCACCAGCTTCTTCTTGGTGGCCAGCGCGATCGGCACGCCTGCGGTGAGGTAGCCCAGGCTCTTGCCGACGCCGGTCGGCGCCTCGACCACGCCAACGCCACCGCTTTTCGACAGCGCGCGCGACACCACGCCGATCATCTGGCTCTGCGAGCGACGGGTGGAGAAGCCGGGGGTGTTGGCCTGCAGCGTCGTGTACGCCTTGCGGATCGCGTCCTTCAAGGTGTCATCGAGCGTGCGCGGAGCGGCGACGGTTTCGGTCACGCCGGGAACTACCGTAGCTGGATCAGGCCGGTCATTGTCGCATGGCCGGCCGCGTTCACTGTTGCTGGCACCCTGAACGAGCCAGCGACGACGCCCGCCGGCGCGCACGGTCCGAAGCCCGCGCCGCACAAGGGCGAAACACGCCGGGCGTGGCCCGGCGCCAGCGCTCAGGCGACCGGGGCGGGACGGCTACGCAGCAGGCGCACCAGCGCCCACACCAGCAGCACCACGCCGATGGCCTCGACCATCGCCAGCGCGAAGTGCACCACGCCGAAGATGGCGCTCATGCCCGAGATGGCGCTGAAGTTGCCGCTGCTGACCAGCCACATCGGCAGCATGCCCGCCGCCAGGCCACCCAGGCTGGACAGCAGCAACAGCAGCAGGCCGACCAGCGCGCCGGTGCGGGTGGCATCGCGCGGCGCACCGACCACCCAGACCAGGCCGACGCACAGCGCGATCAGCACAGGCAGGCGCACGCCGACCATGCTCAGCACGGTCACCATCAGGGTTGTGCTGTCCATCGGTCAGTCCTCGCCGGCCAGCACGGCCGAGCCCTGGCGCAGCGACTGGTAGACCTCGCCGGTCTGCGGGCGCACGCCGTGCCACTGCAGGAAGCTCTCGGCGGCCTGCTCGACCAGCATGCCCAGGCCGTCGACGGTATTGCGGCACTGCGCCGCACGGGCCCAGGCCAGGAAGGCGATGGCCGCCTCGCCGTAGTTCAGGTCGACAGCAGTGGTCATCGAATTGACCAGCGACAGCGGCAGCTTGAACTCGACGTCGCGGTCGCGGCCAGCCGAGGTGGCATTGACGATCAGTTCGAAGTCGCCGAGGTCGCGCAGGTCTTCCCAGTAGCGGCTGATCGCACGGCCGGGCTCGCCCATCGCGTCGATCAGTTCGTCGGCGCGCTCCGGCGTGCGGTTGACCACCACCAGTTCGGTGATGCCGGCATCGAGCAGCGCCGGGGCGACGCTGCGCGCCGAGCCACCGGCGCCGATCATCAGCACGCGGCGACCGCGCAGGTCCAGGCCGTGGCGGTCGGTCAGGTCGCGCACCAGGCCGATGCCATCGGTGGTGTCGCCGTGCCAGCGGTCGCCCTTGCGCAGCAGTGTGTTGACCGAGCCGGCGCGGCGCGCGCGCGCGGTCAGCGTGGTGCACACCGAGAACGCGGCTTCCTTGTGCGGCAGGGTGACGTTGGCGCCGACACCGTCCTCGGCGGCGAAGGCCTCCAGTCCGGCCAGGAACGCATCCGGGGCCAGGTCGATCGCGCGGTAGTCGATGGCGATGCCTTCCTGGCGACCGAACGTCGCGTGGATCTGCGGCGACTTCGAGTGGGCAACGGGGTGTCCGAAGACGGCGTAACGGTCGGTCATGGAATCCTCAAGCTGGCTAGACTGATGCTCTTTCGTGCACGGAACCGGATGATGCGCATCACCCCGCCCCTGCTGGTGCTCGCCGCCAGTCTACTCTCTGCCCCCGTGGCGATGGCGTTGAACGAGTACGGCATCGAAGGCATGGGCGTGGTCTCGACCCGCGCCGACGAAGGCCGCGCCACGATCAGCGCCGATGGCCAGCGCATCGTCTTCGCCCGCCGCGGCGAGGCCGGCTGGGGCCTGTGGGAGGCGCGCGTGGTGGACGGTCGCTGGCAGCAGGCACAGGTACTGCCGGTAGGCGTGGCCGGTGAAGCCCGCGATCCCTACTTCAGCCGTGACGGCCGCTGGCTGCTGTTCGCGGCCGGCCGCGAGGGCGCGCTGGCGCTGTACCGCGCCGCGTTGGCCGCCGACGGCCGGCTGGGCCCGGCGCAGCCGCTGGCCGGTGACGGTGGGCGCCGGGAAGAGCGCGGGCCGGCCCTGAGCGCGGACGGCAAGCAGCTGTTGTTTGCCCGCCAGCAGGGCCGTGGCGCCGGCTGGGACCTGTTCGTGGCGACGCTGGATGCGCAGGGCCTGCGCGGCCAGGCCAGCGCACTGAGCGCGTTGAACAGCGTCGACGACGAGACCGACGGCGACTGGCTGGGCCAGGACGGCGCCGTGGTGTTCAGCCGCGGCAACGGCAGTACCGCGCAGGTCTGGAGCAGCGGCTGTGCGTGGAGCGGTGTAGCGCTGCAGCCGCTGGGGCTGTCGTTCAACCAGGCCGGCGGCTGGACCGGTGCGCCGGTGGTCGACAACGCCAAACCGGGCGAGATGATGGTGGCCAGCAGTGCAGCGAAGGCGCCGCGTGCCGGTGGCGTGGACGTGTACCGGTTGGCGGTGCCGAAGGTGGCGGCGGTGGCCGGGTGCGCGCGGTAGATCCACGCCATGCGTGGATGGCCGTTTGGTAGATGCCAACCTTGGTTGGCATACATGAAAGCGCCAACCAAGGTTGGCGACTACCAGTAGATCCACGCCATGCGTGGATGAAACGCCCCGTCAGCGCGACAACACCTTGGCGCGCAACTGCTCGTACTCCATCTCGCTCAGCTGGCCGTTGTCCTTGCGCTGGTTCAACGCGGCCAGCTCGGCCTGCACGGTCTCCGGCAGCGCCTGCTCACGGGCCACGTGGCGGGCAGCGGAGAGCTGTTCCGGCGGGCGCTTGCCGGCCCGCCAGGCGGCGATGAAGACAGCGACGATGATGGCGCCGAACACCAGCGTACCGGTGCCCCAGATCAGCCATTGCATCCATCCCAGTTCGGGTCCCATCGCGCAGTCCTCCGTCTATCGTGGCGCTATTGTCAGCGCTCGCGCAGCCATCGCGCCACCTGCGGCGCGAAATAGGTCAGCACACCATCGGCGCCGGCCCGCTTGAAACCCAGCAGCGACTCCAGCACGCAGGCGCGTTCCTCCAGCCAGCCGTTGGCGAAGGCGGCCTTCATCATCGCGTACTCGCCACTCACCTGATAGGCGAAGGTCGGCACACCGAATGTCTCCTTCACCCGGCGCACAAGGTCCAGGTACGGCATGCCCGGCTTGACCATCACCATGTCGGCGCCCTCTTCCAGGTCCAGCGCGATCTCGCGCAAGGCCTCGTCGCCGTTGGCCGGGTCCATCTGGTAGGTCTTCTTGTCGGCCTTGCCGAGGCTGGCCGCGCTGCCCACCGCATCACGGAACGGGCCGTAGAACGCCGAGGCGTACTTGGCCGAGTAGGCCATGATGCGCACGTTGATGTGGTTGTCGGCATCCAGCGCACGGCGGATCGCGCCGATGCGGCCGTCCATCATGTCCGACGGCGAGACGATGTCCACACCGGCCTCGGCGTGCGACAGCGACTGCTTGACCAGCGCTTCGACAGTGATGTCGTTGAGCACGTAACCCTTGTCGTCGATGATGCCGTCCTGGCCGTGGGTGGTGTACGGGTCCAGCGCCACGTCGGTCATCACTCCCAGTTCCGGGAAGCGCGACTTCAGCGCGCGGATCGCACGCTGCGCCAGGCCGTCCTCGGCCCACGCCGCCGACGCGTCCAGCGACTTCAGCGACGGGTCGATCACCGGGAACAGGTCGATCACTGGAATGCCCAGTTCCAGCGCTTCTTCGGCCACCTTCAGCAGCTCTTCGATCGACAGCCGCTCCACGCCCGGCATCGACGGCACTGCGGTGCGGCCCGCCCGTTCGTGCACGAACACCGGGTAGATCAGGTCGTCGGTGGTCAGCGTGTTCTCGCGCATCAGGCGGCGCGAGAACTCGTCGTGGCGCATGCGGCGCGGGCGGTAAAGCGGGTGGGACATGGCAGGCTCCGAGGAGTGGCTATTGCAACAGGTAGCCCTGCGGCAGCAGGGGTTCGGGCAACGGGCGTTCGCCGAGCGCGTCGAGCTGGTCGATCTCGATCGTGCGCACCAGCGCGTCCAGCGGCAGGTCGTTCGGCTCCAGGCCGAACGGGTCTTCCATTTCTTCGCCCAGCTGGTCCAGGCCGAAGAAGGCGTAGGCCAGCACCGCCGACAGCACCGGCGTGCCCCAGCCCAGCGAGCTGGCCAGGCCGAACGGCAGCAGCACGCAGAACATCCATGCGCAGCGATGCAGCAGCAGGGTGTAGGCGAACGGCAGCGGCGTGGTGAGGATGCGCTCGCAGCCGGCCTGGATCGACGACATCGCGTGCAGGCGCTCTTCCAGCTGGGTGTAGAGGATCGGGTCGAGTTCGCCGGCGCGCAGGGCCTGGGCCAGCTCGGCAGCGATCATCGACAGCAATGCGTCGGGCACGTTCTCGCGCTGGCCCAGCTGCTCGCGCTGCGGCTTGTCCAGCCACGGCAACGCCGCCAGGGCCACGATGCGCCCGCGCAGGCGCGCGGCCAGCGCATGGGCAAAAGCCGTAGTGAGGTAGGCGATGCGGCGGCGGCGACCGGCGTCATCGGCCAGCAGCAGGTTCACCTGGCGGGCCAGCGAACGCGATTCGTAGACCAGCTGGCCCCACAGCTTGCGGCCTTCCCACCAGCGGTCGTAGCAGGCGCTGTTGCGGAAACTGAGGAAGATCGACAGCACCAGGCCGAGCAGGGTGAACGGCGTGACGGAAACGCGCTCGATGCCGGTCGGCGGCGCCAGCTCCACCACCGCGGCCACCGCGATGGACAGGATCAGGATGGCCAGCACCTTCGGCGCGATCGCTTTTACGATCGAGCCGCGCAGGATGTACAGCAGTTGCCAGCCGTGGGGACGGGGTCGGATGATCATGGGGCAGCCGCGCCGGGCGCGGATTCACAGGCACGCGGGGGGCTCGCGCAGCCGTTCATTGTACGCCCCTGCCCGGCCCGCGGCCGTGTACCTGCGACGCCCTGTCGCACCCGGCGATGCGGCTCAGATCACGCCGCCCCCCAGGCCCAGGCGCAGGATGCCGACCACCACCACGATGCCGTTCAGCACCAGCCCGGCCCAGGCCCGGCCGCGCTTGGTCGGGTGGGTGAACAGGATGCCCAGCGCGGCGATCACCGCGCCCACGGCGGCGAACGGGATCAGGAACCAGTTGCCCCAGCCCAGCAGCGGAATCAGCGCCAGGATCATCCACAACAGCGCCAGTACGCCCCACAACAGACTGATCACGCCCATTCCACTCTCCCGCAGTTGGTTCCTGTCTGTGCACCATAGTCGTTCCCGCCGTCGCCGCCTACTGCCGTTGGCGGGGCTGTCACCGGCACCGTGCTAGCGTGCCGCCGTGCCTGCTCTGGGCCGGGTGTTGGCGCCGATTCAGAGTGGCCCGCCGATGATCGCAACCAGTCCTACAGGGGTCGTGCCATGAACATCCGTTGGGCCGCGTTGGCGGCCATCCTGCTGGTCGCCGCTGGCTGTGCCAGCACCTCCAAGGTCATGCTGGGGAGCGCCCGCGCGCCGATCGATCCGGCACTGGTGCAGATCTATTCGACGCCGCCGGCCGGCTCCCAGGAAATCGCCCAGCTGGAATCGGCGTCTGCCGTGGGCTTCGGCACGCAGGGCCAGACCGATGCAGCGGTGGCGCGCCTGAAGCGCGAGGCCGCAGCGCTGGGCGCCAATGGCGTGGTGCTGATGGGCGTGGGCAGCAGCGGCTCACCGGTGGGCATGTCGGTGGGTGCCGGCACGTTCGGCTCGCATGTCGGCGGTGGCGTCGGCATCGGTATTCCGACCACGCAGAAGCGCGCCGCCGGCGTGGCGATCTGGGTGCCGAACCCGGAACCGCCGGCACGACTGCCGACGCAGGTGATCACCCCGCAGCGGTGACGCGGCAGCATCACCGCAGGTAGTGCCGGCCGCTGGCCGGCAACCTCAGAAATCCTCTTGATGCCAGCGGCCGGCACTACCGGAGGGCGTTCAGCGCTTGTACTTCGGCACGAACACCTTGTTCACCGCGTCGGCCAGCTGGTCCGGCGGCAGCAGGCCCTGGTCGAGCAGGAAGTTGTTGAACGCCAGGCGGTCGAACTTCGCACCCAGTGCCAGCTCAGTCTGCATGCGCAGTTCCAGGATACGGGTGTAGCCGTAGAAGTAGCTGCCGGCCTGGCCCGGCATGCGCACCATGTAGCGGTCCAGTTCCTGGGTGGCCATCGCCTTGGACAGGCCGACCTGCTCCATCAGCACGCGCTCGCCGTTGGCGCGGTCGGTCAGGCCGAGGTTGAGCATCGGGTCGAGCATCGCGCGTGCGGCGCGCAGCAGGCGGAACTGCAGGGCGATCATCTGCCCGTCCAGCGGCTCGTACGGCACCATCTCGGCCTCGGCATACAGCGCCCAGCCTTCCACGTTCACCGAATTGAACGCGAACATGGTGCGTGCCAGCGACACGCCGCGCTCGACCATCGCGGTGAACTGCAGCTCGTGGCCGGGGCGGCCTTCATGCGCGCTCAGCGTCCACGCCGCCGCACCGAAGTTGAAGTCGTCGTACTGTGCGCCCGGGCCCGCGGCCGGGTTGCCCAGCGGCAGCACGAAGGTGCCCTGCTGCCCGGTGTTGTTGACCAGCGGCGCCGGCAGGAAATGCGGGGCCGGGCTGGCCGCGCTCTCGGCGGCCGAACCCAGGCGCATCTGCATGGCGCGCTTGGGCACGTCGACGATGGCATGCTCGCGGATCAGCGGATCGATCGCATCGATCACCTTGCGGTAGTGGCCTTCCAGATGGTCGTCGGCGATCTTGTCGGCCTTCAGCGCGCGGATCACCGCCACCGGGTCGCTCGGGTCGGCCACCTTCAGGCCCTTGTCCTTCACCACCAGCGGCGCCAGCTGCTGCATCGCCGAGCGGGTTTCCATGAACTCCAGCTGCGCGCGCTGCATCAGCAGCTTCGGGTCGATGTCGATGCCGACCTGCTTGAGCTGGTAGGCGTACAGCGGCGCCGGCAGCCGTGCGTCGGTGCGCGCCTTCGGCAGCACGGTCGAGCGCGTCCAGCTGGCGTAGTCCTTCATCTGCCCGGCCAGGGCCTTCATCGCTTCATCGGCGCCGGCGATCTGGTACTTCTTCAGCAGCGACTCGATGCCGCTGATGTAGGTCTCGACGTTGTCCAGCGACTGCTGCACTTCGATCTTCGTCGGCTGCAACAGGCTGCTGTCCTTCAAGCGCTCTTCGTAGCGCTGGCGGGCCAGCGTGGTGAACGCGGTGCCGCCCGGCTGCAGGCCGGCGTAAGCCTTGAGGCGGTCGATCGCCTTGGCCCGGCGCTCGGCCGGCACCTGGTCGGACAGCAGCAGGTTGAGGCCGCTGAACACCGTCTGCGGCGCGTCACTCCACGGCAGCAGGTACTTCTCGTTGAGCTCACTGCCTTCGATGTTCTGGTTGGCGGCGTGGATCATGATCTCCAGGTCCTGGCGGACGTTGGGATCCTGCTCGGTGGCCAGCTTCGCCTTCAGTTCGTCGCGGGCCTTGGCCATCGCGGCGCGGTAGCGCTTGCCGTTGTCCGCGCCGAGGTCGGCCACCTTGTCGTCGTAGCCGGGCACGCCGAAGAAGCCGGTTTCTTCCGGCTGGAACGGGCCCTGCGCATCGAGCAGGATCTGCGCCAGTGCGTTGCTGCGGGCGACCCAGGCCGGGCTGGCCGGTGTGGCGGCCTTGGCGGCGGGTGCCGCCAGCGCCGGCGGTGCGGACAGCAGCGGGGCGGCGGTCAGGGCCAGGGCAACGGCCAACGCGATCGGCTTCATGGTGCACTCCAGGACAGGGTTGCCCGCACCCTACGCGCTCAGCGCGGTGGCGACAATCGGCCGGAGGTCACAACGCTGCGGTCAGCGGGCATTCGCCGCGTTCGCGGCAGGCCTGCAGTTCGCATTCCTGCGCGGCCTCATCGTCATCCAGCGCAGTCAGGTCGAAGGTCTGCTTGTTCTCGCCCAGCACGTACATCACCGGGTAGTCCCACACGTCGTCACTGCGGGTGCCCTTCACGAACAACCGGCCGTGTGCGCGGGGGCCTTCCAGGGCCACGGTCAGGCCGACATCGCGCTGGCCGTTGAGCGCGGTCTGCATGCTGCCCAGCGGCATCGATTCGGCACGCAGCGGCTCGCCGAAGGCTTCCACCAGTTCGATGCTGCAGCCGGCGCGACGCATCGCCTCGCGCATCGGTGGGCTCTCGCGTGCCGCCTCACTCCAGCGCAGCACGCTCCAGGCCACCGTGCCACCGGCCCCGGCCAGCACCAGCAGCACGGCCACGGGCATCGCCCAGCGCCAGTGGCGGGACCACCAGCCGGCGGGCTTCGGGCCGTGGGTGGGAATCGGCGGCGGCAGTGTCATCGGCGGGCTCCTTCCCGTCTGTGTTTCAAGGCTTCAGGCAGCGCCCCAGGAAGGCTTCGGCCACACGGTAGCGATGCAGGGCATCGGCGCCGGACAGGCCATGCTTGGCACCCGGGTAGGTCATCAGCTCGAACGGCTGGCCGCGCTTCTGCAGCGCGCTCATCAAGCTGGTCGAATTGGTGAACAGCACGTTGTCGTCCGCCATGCCGTGGATCAGCAGCAACGGCGAGCGCAGCCCATCGATGTGGGTCAGCACGCGCGCTTCACGGTAACCGGCGTCGTTGCGCGCCGGCAGGTCCATGTAGCGCTCGGTGTAATGGCTGTCGTACAGGCCCCAGTCGGTGACCGGGGCACCGGCCACGCCGCAGGCGTACTGGTTCGACGCCTTGGCCAGCAGCATCAGGGTCATGTAACCGCCGTTGGACCAGCCCTGCACGCCGATGCGCGCCGGGTCCACCCACGGCTGCTGCTTGAGCCAGGCCACGCCGCGCAGCTGGTCGGTCACTTCCACCGTGCCCTGCTTCCCGTACAGCGCACCACCGAAGTCGCGGCCGCGGCGCGGGGTGCCGCGGTTGTCCAGCGAGAACACGACGTAGCCCTGCTGGGCCAGGTACTGGTTGAACAGATGGTCGCCACGGCCGGGCCAGCTGTCGGTGACAGTCTGGCTGGCCGGGCCGCCATAGACATACACCGCCACCGGGTAGCGCCTGGACGGATCGAAGCCGGCCGGCTTGATCAGGCTGTAGTGCAGCGGCGTCTTGCCGTCGGCGGCGGTGAGCGTGCCGAACTCGACCGGGCGCTGCGCGTCGCGGTAGCGCGCATACGGGTGCTTGGGATCGGCCAGGTTGTTTTCCACCAGTGTGGCGATCTTCTCGCCGTTGGCGCGGAACAGCTCGATCTGCGGCGGCGTGGTGCTGTTGGACCAGCTGTCCACATAGACGCTGGCATTGCGGGCGAACGTGGCGCTGTGCATGCCCGGCGCCTTCGACAGGCGCTGCGGCTCACCGCCCTGCAGCGATACCGCGTAGATCTGGCTTTCGCGCGGGCTTTCGATGCCGGCACGGAAGTAGGCCTTGCCGGCCGTCTCATCCACCGCCAGCAGCTCGTCCACCGGCCAGTTGCCGTGGGTCAGCGCGGTGGTCTTGCCGTTGCTGTCGATGCGGTACAGGTGCTGGAAGCCGGTGCGCTCGGACGACCACAGTACGCTGCCGTCTTCAAGGAAGCGCAGGCTGTTGTGCAGCGGCACCCAGGTCGGGCTGGTTTCGTGGGCGAGTACGCGCTGGCGGTTGGAGTCGAGTGCCACTTCCACCAGGTCCAGCTGCTTCTGGTCGCGCGACTGGCGCTGGAAGCTCAGGTGCTGCGCATCGCGCCAATCGACGCGGGCCAGGTAGATGTCCTGTTCCTTGCCCAGGTCGATCCAGCGCGGCTGCGCCTCGGCGGCCGGTGCGATCACGCCCAGCTGCACGCGCACATTGGCGTCACCGGCGGCCGGGTAACGCTGTTCGATCACATCGGTGCGGTCGGCGTAGACCTCGTAGCGCTTCTGCACCGGCACCGGTGCCTCGTCGATGCGCGCGAACGCGATGGCCGAATCGTCCGGTGCCCACCAGTAACCGGTGTGGCGGTCCATCTCTTCATCGGCGACGAACTCGGCCACGCCGTTGCCGATGGTGGTGCTGCCGTCGCGGGTCAGCTGCAGCTGCTTTCCACTGGCCAGGTCGATCACCCACAGGTTGCGGCCGCGGATGAAGCTGACGAAGCCGCCCTTGGGCGACAGCTTGGCGTCGGTGGCGAAGCCCTCACCGTGGGTCAGCTGGCGCACGGCCGCCGCCCCCTGCTGCTTCAGGTCGTACAGGTACAGCTCGCCGCCCAACGGGAACAGCAGGCGCTGTGCGTCCGGCGACCACTGGTAATCGACAATGCCGGTCATCGCGGCGATGCGCTGGCGCTCGCGGCGCGCCTTTTCCTCATCGCTGAGGGTCTCGGTGCCGGGCAGCACCACCTTGGAATCAACCAGCAACCGGGTCTGGCCACTGCCGATGTCGTAGGTCCACAGATCCAGCTGGTTGCGATCGCTGTCCTTGCCGCGCAGGAAACTGACCTGCGAACCGTCCGGCGCCACCTTGGGCTTCATCAGGGTCGGGCCGGACAGCGGCAGCGGGCCGGTGATGGCCTCCAGGGTCAGCTTTTCGGCGTGGGCGGCGGTACTGGTGGCGAGCATGAGGGCAAGCGAAGCGAACAGGTGGCGCATGGAGGATCCCGGCAAACGGCAGGTCCGCCCGGCGGCGGGCGCGGGGCGGTCGTTCCCCCATCCTAACCAAGCCCGTGCAGGAAGGCAGCATGACCTTCTGCCCATGCTGCGGTGCTGGGGTCAGGGCCCTTTGCGTTGCAAAGGGATCCGACCCCGCGGCGGGTCAGCGCTGGCCGAACAGGTGCTTGCGCTCTTCGTCGCTGAGCGGCTTGCCGGCGTTCGGGTTCACCTGCTGGCGCAGCGCATAGGCGCGCTGGGTGGCCGGGCGCGCGGCGATGGCCTCGTGCCAGCGCTTGAGGTTCGGGAACGCGGCGAAGTCCACCGGCAGCTTGTCGTAGGCGCCGATCCACGGGTAGCTGGCCATGTCGGCGATGGTGTACTCGTCGCCGGCCAGGAAGGCGTGCTGGGCCAGGCGCTTGTCCATCACCCCGTGCAGGCGGCGCACTTCGTTGTCGTAGCGCTCGATGGCATAGGGAATTTTTTCTGGTGCGTACACGTTGAAGTGGCCCATCTGGCCACTCATCGGGCCCAGGCCGGCCATCTGCCAGAACAGCCATTCCAGGGTGGTCACGCGGCCGCGCGGGTCGCTGGGCAGGAAGCGGCCGGTCTTCTCGGCCAGGTACAGCAGGATCGCACCGGACTCGAACACGCTCTGCGGGGCACCGCCATCGGCCGGGGCGTGGTCGACGATGGCCGGCATCTTGTTGTTGGGCGAGATGGCCAGGAACTCTGGCTTGAACTGGTCACCCGAGCCGATGTTGACCGGGTGGATGCGGTACTCCAGGCCGGCTTCCTCCAACAGCAGGGTCACTTTGTGGCCGTTCGGGGTGGGCCAGTAATACAGGTCGATCATGGCGTCGGCTCGGGGTGCGGAAAGGAACCTGAAGTCTAGTGCGTGAGTTGGGTTGGCACCGTCATGGCGGGCCGGTAACCTCGCGGCTCCCCCGAAACGCACTGTCCTTCATGAGCCACAGTCCTCGTCCCCTGTCCCCGTTGTCCACGCTGATCTTCGCCTCGCGCTGGCTGCAGCTGCCGCTGTACCTGGGCCTGATCCTTGCCCAGTGCGTCTACGTGTTCCTGTTCGGCAAGGAACTGTGGCACCTGCTGTCCCACTCGGTGTCGATGGGCGAACAGCAGATCATGCTGATCGTGCTGGGCCTGATCGACGTGGTGATGATCTCCAACCTGCTGGTGATGGTGATCGTCGGCGGCTACGAGACCTTCGTCTCGCGCCTGCGCCTGGAAGGCCACCCGGACCAGCCGGAATGGCTGAGCCACGTCAACGCCAGCGTGCTGAAGGTGAAGCTGGCGATGGCGATCATCGGCATCTCCTCGATCCACCTGCTGAAGACCTTCATTGCCACCAGCGCGCTGAAGGGACTGCCACTGTGCAAGCCGGAACAATGGGCGGCAGCAGTGTCTTCGGCTTCGACCAGCTTCTACAACGCTGGCGTCGATACCTGCACGACCATGACCCAGGAAGGCGTGCTGTGGCAGACCATCATCCACTGCGTGTTCATCCTGTCGGCGATCGGCATCGCCTGGACCGACAAGCTGATGTCCAACGGCCACAGCAAGTCGCACGACAAGGCACACGACCACTGAGGTCGCTGCCGGCCACGACATGATCGCCGCGGCCCCACCCGGCCACCACCCCTTGTGCGGGGCGGTGGCCGGGATGCTAGATTGCATCCTCGCCGTTGCCGGCGGTGGCGTCGGGAAACGCCACCCTGCCGCGCCTGGACCACGGGTCCCGGCCATGCATATCAATGATTTACGTCACGTCGTCTTCTAAAGGGGAGCAGGATGTCGCACGTCTCAACGATCACCGCCGCGCGCCGGTGGCTGCCGGTTGCCTTGGCACTGGCGCTGGCCGCCTGCTCGGGCAAGGAAGAATCCGCAGCACCGGTTCCGGCCGCCGCCCCCACCGCCGCTGCACCGGCCGCACCGGTGGTCGCCGCCAAGGTGCAGTCGATGGGCACCGAGCAGCTGCGTGAGTCGGCCAGCCAGGCCCTGCGCGAGAACCGCATGTACGCGCCGGCCGGCGACAACGCCATCGAGTACTACCTCGCCCTGCGCGACAAGACCCCGGACGACGCCTCGGTGAAGAGCGCGCTGACCGACCTGCTGCCCTACACCCTGATCGCCGCCGAGCAGCACCTGGGGCGCGAGGACTACACCGAAGCGCAGCGGCTGGTGGCGCTGATCGAGAAGGTGGATGCATCCGCGCCGGCCCTGCCGCGCCTGAAGGACGGCCTGGCCAAGGGCGTGCAGAACGCGGCCAAGCGCACCGAGGCCGAAGCCGAGAAGGCCAAGAAGGACGCCGAGGACCGCAGCAAGCAGCAGACAGAACAGCAGCGCCTGGCCGAGCAGCGTGCCAAGGAAGCCGACGCGGCCAAGCAGATCGCTGCGCAGCAGGATGCCGCCCGCCGCGACAACGAGCGCCAGGAAGCCGAGCGCCAGGCCGCCGCGCGCCGCGAAGCCGAACTGAAGCAGCAGCAGGCCGCCGCCCAGCAGGCCAGTGCCGCACGCCAGGCCGCGGCTCCAGCGGCCGCTGCGGCGCCGAACCTGCGCCCGGTCAGCACCCCGGCGCCGCGCTATCCGTCCGAGGCACTGCGTGCAGGCACCTCCGGCGAAGTGCTGGTGGAAATCACCGTCGGCACCGACGGCTCAGTGACCAACGCCCGCGTATTGCGCGCAACACCGTCGCGCGTCTTCGATCGCGAAGCCATGAACGCGGTCAAGCGCTGGCGCTTCGAGCCGGTCAGCGCACCGGTCACCACCCGCCGTACCCTGGTATTCGCCCCGGGCGGCACCTGACCGCAAAAAGGGGACGGAGGGGATTAAGTCGTTTCCGCCCCCGCAATGAGGACACGGCCCGGCATGTCCGGGCCGTGTTCGTTTCAGGAGAGGCTGTCGATCAGGCGTTGCAGTGCCGGATCGCGCGCGGCCAGCACCTGGAACAGGCCCAGCGCATGCAGGCCCGGCAGCAGCCCACGCAGATCTGCTTCGGCGGTGGCGCGGGTGGCGTCATCGCTGGCGGGGTCCTGCCAGTCACGGACGCTGGCGAGGAAGGCGCCGACGCTGCCCTTGCGCACGGTGAGGCCGTTTACCTGTACTTCGTTCTGGTGGTCGGGAAGGATGTCCTGGGGCTGCATCGGGGCGGCTCGTGTTGAAATGGGCGCCCAGTGTGGCGCGCGCGGATCGGCGCTTCTGCCGTATAACTGCCAATGGATATGGCAGATCAGACACCGACCGGCTTGATTGATCCGGCATTGGCGGACGCCGACGACGGCCCCATCGTGCTGGCCGGCCAGCTGCGCGTGCCCGGGAGGCGGCGCACCGCCCGCCACCAACACCGGCGCGGTCAATTGCTGGGCGCCCATCAGGGCCTGTTGCGGATCGAAGCCGGGAATCTGCAGTGGCTGCTTCCGGCCGGGCACGTTGCCTGGATACCGCCGCTGCTGCCCCATGCGCTGCTCGGGGCAGACGGGTTCGATGGCTGGAGCCTGTACGTCCGCGCCGATGCCGGCCTGGATCTGCCCCCGCTGCCCCGTATTTTCCAACCCGATGCGCTGTTGCAGGCGGCGGTGACGCGCGCACTGCGCTGGCCGCATCAGGCACTGGACGCTGCGCAGGCACGCCTGGCCGGCGTCATCGCCGATGAGATCCGTGCCAGCACTCCCTTGCCATTTGCCCTGCCACAGCCGCGGGATCGCCGGTTGTGGCGGATCGCGGCGGCGCTGGCGCGTTCGCCGGACGACCTGCGCAGCGTCCAAGCGTGGGCAGCCGCCAGCGGACTGTCCAGCCGCAGCCTCGCCCGCCGTTGGCAGGCCGAAACAGGCATGACCTTGAGCCAGTGGCGGCAGCGCCTGCGCGTGCTGCTGTCACTGCCACGCCTGCTGGCAGGCGAACCGGTGATCAGCGTCGCCCTGTCGATGGGCTACGACACGCCCAGTTCCTTCATCAACGTGTTCAAGCGCGAGATGGGGGTAACGCCCGCGCGGTACGCAAAAGGGGACGGAGGGGATTAAGTCGCTTCTGACTCCTCCGATACGCCTGCGCGGCATTACCTGATGCCCTACGCCACGGTGCCGATGCCAGGCTGAGGCCCCCTTCGACCTGGGAATCCCATGCCCCGACAAGCGCGCCTGATGCTGGCCGGCCAGGCCTATCACGTGATCCAGCGCGGTGTGAACAAGGGTGCGATCTTTGTCGACGACATCGACCGGCAACTGTTCCTGCATCTGCTGCACAGCGCTTTCCTCAAGCACCGCGTCGCACTGCATGCCTACGTACTGATGGACAACCACATCCACCTGCTGGCCACGCCATCCACGCAGCGTGGGCTGGCCGATGCAATGCGCATGCAGGGCAACAACTATGTGCAGGCTTTCAACCAGCGGCACGGCCGCACCGGTCCCCTGTGGCAGGGCCGCTTCCATTCCTCGATGATCGACAGCGACGCTTACCTGCTCAGCGTATACCGCTACATCGAACGCAATCCCGTTCGCGCCGGCATTGCGGTCAGTGCTGAAGATCATCCGTGGTCCAGCGTGCACGGCAACCTTCAACGACGCGATGACCCCATGCTGACCCCGCATCCCGCATTCAGAGCGTTGGCCGCAACCGCTCGCAACAGGACGACGGTGTATGCGCGATTCCTGCGCGATGTGAATGCGTCCGCCGATCTGCCCGCAATCCGCAGTCATAGCGCCAAACAGCGTCCGTTGGGGGATGCTGCGTTCCTGCGGATGGTAGAGAAGACGCTCGGGCGCCCGGTGGCGATGCGAAGACAAGGCCGCCCGCGCAAGGAGGGGACGGGAGGGGCAGAAACGACTTAATCCCCTCCGTCCCCTTTTTTCGTCCCCTTTTTTGGGGTCAGCCGGAGATGGCCAGGCGCTCGTTGTGGTAGCGGCGCACGGCGGCGAACCACAGCACGGCGGCCAGGCCGAGGCTGGCACCGAGGTAGATCGCCCAGACCGTCGGGGTGATGGTCTCGTGGCGGATCACCTTCAGCAGCATCTGGTTCTGCGACAGGAACGGCACGGCGTACTGCCACATCTCGCTCTTCAGCGGATAGGCCACCAGTGCGTAGCCGGGCAGCATCGGCAGCAGCATCAGCCAGGTCATGTGGCTCTGCGCTTCCTTCATGCTCTTGGCCGCGGCCGACAGGAAGGTCAGCAGCGAGGTACCGATCAGCAGCATCGGCAGCATCACCAGCAGCATCTGCAGCATCGAGCCGACGTTCATGTTGAACTGGCGGCCGATGTTGCCGGGTGCGATCTGCGCGCTCACCTTGAACGCGACCAGGGTCAGCAGCAGCGACACGAAACCGACCACGCAGGCGGCGGCGATCTTGCCGCTGACGATCGCGCTGCGGGAGCCCGGCGTGGCCAGCAGGGGTTCCAGCGACTGCCGCTCGCGCTCGCCGGCGGTGGCGTCCATCACCAGGTAGGCGCCCCCGATGAACGAGGTCAGCGTCAGCAGTACCGGCAGCAGCATCGACAGGATCATGCCGCGCTTGGCTTCGGCACTGGCCAGGTCCTGGCGTGCCACGTCCAGCGGGCGTGCCACCTGTGCATCGATGCCGCGTGCCATCAGGCGCAAGGCACCGACCTGGCCGTTGTAGGTGGCCAGCGCCGCCTCCAGGCGTGCACTGGGTACCTCGGCCGTGCGACGCGTGCTGTCCTTGATCACCTCCACCAGCGCCGGCTTGCCCTCGGCCCAGTCCTTGCCGAAGTCCCCGCTGATGCGCAGCGCCACATCGATATCCTGGCTGCGGATGGCCTCGGCCAGGTCCTTCGGCGCCGGTGCGGCATTGAGGCCCTGTGCGGCGAGGAAGCGCACCAGGTTCGGCGCGTTCTCCGCGCCGATCGTCGGGATCTGCAACGGCTCCTCGATCTGGGTGCGCACCCGGCTCTCGGCCAGCTTGCCCATGCCCAGCAGCAGCACCGGGTACAGCAGCGGCCCGAACAGCAGGGTCAGCAGCAGCGTGCGGCGGTCACGCGACAGGTCGCGCAGTTCCTTGCGCATCACCGTCATCAGGGTCGACATCATGCTCATGCGTGCAGGCCCTCTTCGCTGCCGATCAGTTTCACGAACGCGTCCTCAAGGTTGGCTTCACCGGCCTGCGCACGCAGATCATCGGCGCTGCCCGCGGCCATCACCGTGCCCTTGGCGATGATCACGATGTGGTCACACAACGCGCCCACCTCCTGCATGATGTGGCTGGACAGGATCACGCAGCGACCCTCTTCGCGCAGGCCCAGCAGGAAGCGGCGCAGCGCGCGCGTGGTCATCACGTCCAGGCCGTTGGTCGGTTCGTCGAGGATGACGTTGCGCGGATCGTGCACCAGCGCGCGGGCAATCGCGGTCTTGGTGCGCTGGCCCTGCGAGAAGCCATCGGTCTGCCGGTCGAGGATGTCGCCCATGTCCAGCGCGTGCGACAGCACCTCGATGCGTTCGCGGATGCGCTCGGCCGACAGGCCATGCAGCTCGCCGAAGTAGGCGATGTTCTCGCGCGCGGTCAGACGCTTGTAGACGCCGCGCGCATCGGGCAGTACGCCCAGGTGGCGACGTACCTCCACCGGATTGCCGGCGGCATCGATGCCATCGACGCTGATGCTGCCCTGGTCAGGGGTCATCAGCGTGTAGAGCATGCGCATGGTGGTGGTCTTGCCGGCACCGTTGGGGCCGAGCAGGCCGGTGATCTGCCCATCGCCGGCGCGGAAGCCGACGTTGGCGACCGCCTGGATGCGGCCCGTGCGGGTATCGAAGGCCTTGTGCAGGTTGTCGGCGACGATCATGGTTCCCATCCGTTGAACGAGGTGAACGCCGGCACGTAGCTCAGCGTGTCCAGGCAGCCGGCATCCAGCGCCTTGGCATCGGTCTTGTCGATGAACTGGCCGAGCAGCCGCGGCATGCAGCCGGCGGTCAACGTGCCATGGCCCTGGCCACGGGCGACCAGCGCACGGCCATTGGGCAGGCCCTTGAGCACCTGTGCGGCGTAGCGCGGGGGGGTCACCGGGTCCAGCTCACCGGACAGCAGCAGTGCCGGCACGTCGCTGCGCAGCGGCACGGCATCGGTTGCCGGCGCCGGACGGTGCGGCCACACCGGGCAGGCGGCGAAGAAGGCGCTGGCCACTTCGTTGCCGAACAGCCGCTCGGGGTCCTCGGCCGGCGCGTGGTAGCGCGGCGCATCCTCGCTGCAGATCACCGACCACTGCATGCCGCGGTTGATCTGGAAATCCATGCTGCGGTTCGCGCCGCGCGCCAGCGATGCCAACGGGGCATAACGACCGTGCGCGGCTTCATCCAGCACCAGTGGCAGCAGCGAGGAATACTGCGGCACGTAGGAGAAGGCGAAGGCCAGGCCGACCACGCTGTCCGGCGTCAGGACATCCTGCCGCGGTGCGTTGGTACCCGGGTCGCGATACTCGACCGAGACCGGTGCACGGCGCAGGGTGTCGACCACGCTGCGCAGCTGCGCGCGGGTATCGGTCGGGAAACGCTTGCTGCACGCGGCATCCTTGCGGCACTGCGCCGACTGCAGGGCGATCGCATCCTCGAAGGTGGTCGCGAAGTCGCCACCGACCACCAGCTCGTTCGGTACCACGCCATCGATGACGATGCTGCGGGTGTGCTGCGGATAGGCCCCGGCATAGCGCTGGGCCACGCGGGTACCGTAGGAGCCGCCAACCAGGTTCAGCTGGTCCACACCGAGCGCCGTACGCACCGCATCCAGATCGGCGATCGCCTCGGTGGTGGTGTAGAAGCGCGCATCGGCACGCCCCTGCAGCGATGCGGCGCAGCGCTGGGCGTAGTCGCGCAGCGATGCCTCGGAAGGCGCGGCATCCTCGTCCATCTGCAGCGGCTTGCCATCTGCGCCCAGACAGCTGAGCGGGTTGGAGCCGCCGGTGCCGCGCTGGTCGATCAGGAACACGTCGCGCTGCTTGCGCACCTGGCGCAGTGCGGTATCGACGATGACCGCCACCTCGCTGGCCGCCTGGCCGGGGCCGCCGGCCAGGAAGAACACCGGGTCGGGCTGGCTGGCGCCGCTGCTGCCCGATTCCAGCCAGGCGATGCGCAGGCCGATCCGGCGGCCATCGGGCTGGGCCCGGTTCTCCGGCACCTGCAGGGTGGCGCACTGCGCCTCCACGTTGGCGCTGGCGCCTTCGGTGGACAACGTGCAGGGCTGGAAGTCGATCGTGCCGAAGCGGCGGCTGGGTGCATCGCTGGCGCTTCCGGCGGCGGCCGGCGGCGGTTGGCTGCACCCGGCAAGCATCAGGCTGGCCAGCATCCCGGCCAGCGCGAGGTGGTGTCTTTGCATCGTGCTCGTTTCCCCTGGAGGACGTTCCTGTCGACCACGACGGGCTGCCGCGGAAGATGTGACCCAACTTACACGGGCAGCGCGCCGACGGCGATGGGCAATGACGAATCCGCCGCCGACGGCGCGCAGACCTGGCAGTCCCGCGCTCGGCCTTGGCCCGTGCAGGGCGGCATCGGCGGCGGCCAGCAGCACCCCAAGGGCCAGTGTTCCGGCCCGACGGCGATGCGGGGTCTGAAAACGGCGAGCACGGCGACCGGCGCATGCGCACAATCCGCGGAAAACCCAAGGAGACGCCCATGCACGCGTGGTACCTCGGCGGCATCGACCACCGCCCGTTCCTGCACCTGTTCGAGATGAGCGACAGCGCGCTCGCCACGCTCGGCATCCAGCGTCGCTGGGCCGGCGCCAACGGCGGACATCCCTGCCGGATCAGCCTGAGCGACCCCGCGCCTGGCAGCGAGCTGCTCCTGCTGTCCCACGTCCACCTGCCGCTGCATTCGCCGTACCGCGCCGCCGGCCCGATCTTCGTGCAGCGCGGCGTGACCCGTTGCGTCCTGCCGCCGGGCGAGGTGCCCCCGTATGTGCAGCGCCGGATGATCTCGATGCGTGCCTATGACCACGCCGCGCTGATGTGCGGTGCCCAGGTCTGCGCGGGCACCGAGGTGGCCGACCACCTGGATGCACTGTTTGCCGACCCGTCGGTGGCGTTCGTGCAGCTGCACAACGCGGCGCATGGCTGTTTCTCGTGCCAGGCAGATCGGGTGGGTACCGGGACTGCGTCGCGTGATCTCCATGACGTGATCGATGCCACGCCGGTCACGTGACGTCCAGCGCATCCGTTCAGCCCTGCGTGAAGCCTGCGGGAAGGGCTTCACATGCGCAGTCACGGATCGGCACTGCGATGGTTCCGTCCCCTGCAGTGCGGCTCGATACTCGCCGTGGTGCCGCCGAAAGTCCGCCGCGCAGCGCAGCTCCTGCGGTCACCGTTCCCTTTCGACGACCACAAGGATGCGCCATGTCATTACGATCCACACCGCTGTTGCTGGCCACCTCGTTCGCCGCTGCGGGCCTGTGCCTGGCCGGCAGCGCGTTCGCCCACGGCACGATGACCACGCCGGTCAGCCGCGTCTATGCCTGCTTCCAGGGCAATCCCGAGAACCCGACCAACCCGGCCTGTGCCGCTGCAAAAGCGATTGGCGGTTCACAGGCGTTCTACGACTGGAACGGCATCAACCAGGCCAACGCCAACGGCAACCATCAGGCCGTGGTGCCCGACGGGAAGCTGTGCAGCGGCAACAACCCGACCTTCCGCGGCCTGGACGTGAACCGCAGTGACTGGCAGACCACGCCGATCCAGGCCGATGCCAATGGCAAGTTCACTTTCGTGTTCAAGGCGACCGCACCACACGCCACGCGCGACTGGCGCTTCTTCGTCACCCGCGAAGGCTGGCAGCCGGGAAGCCCGCTGCGCTGGGCCGACCTGCAGGAGTTCTGCACGCTGGGCAATACGCCGCTGTCGGCCGACGGCACCTACAAGCTTCAGTGCACGTTGCCGCAGCGCACCGGCCAGCATGTGATCTACAACACCTGGCAGCGCTCGGATTCGACCGAGGCGTTCTATACCTGCATGGACGTGCGCTTCCAGGGAGGCGGAGGGACCGCACCGGCACCGCAATGGCAGGACGCCGGCCCGGTCACCGCACGCAGTGAGCTGCCGGTTGGCACGACGCTGGCGCTGCGCGTGTTCAACGCCAACGGCAATGACGTCGAACGTGTGGAGGCCACCCTGGCCAGCGGCCAGACCGCACCCGCGCAGTGGCCGTTGGTGCTCGCCCGCAAGGTCAATGCCAGTGCCCAGCACGCGCGCGTGGGCGTGCTTGCCAATGGCGTGATCACGCCGACCGCCTCGGCCACCGACAACCGCGTGTACCTGAAGGACGGCAACCGCTTCCAGCTCGATACCCAGGTGCCCGACCCGGGTACACCGTCACCGGGCGGTGATTTCGACCACGTGTACCCGGCGGGCATCGGCAGCTATGTGCCGGGCCAGACCGTGGTGAAGGGCAGCGACGGCAAGCTGTACGCCTGCCGCCCGTTCCCGGAAGGTGCATGGTGCAACGTCAACGCCGAGGCGTACCGGCCGGGTGTGGGTGCGGCCTGGCGCGATGCATGGATTGCATACTGAGACCGGGTACAGGGAACGGTGGCAGAGCGCCGTTCCCTGCATAGCGTGAGACGCGCCAGCGTGTGAGTGGGAAGCCGTTCCCATATGCAACCACGCGATGCTTTTTTCAACGTAATCCGATGGATGCGGGCGGGCGGGATGTCGAGACTTCGCGGGGTTTCACCACCCACAGGAGATCTCCATGCATCTGTCACACCGGACCGTCATCGCGCTGTCTGTGATCGCAGGCATTGCCACCTCTGGCAGCGCGTTCGCCCACGGCACCCTGTCCAAACCCGCCAGCCGTGTCTATGCCTGTTACCAGGGCAATCCCGAAAATCCGACCAACCCCGCCTGCGCTGCCGCCAAGGCCATCGGTGGTGCGCAACCGTTCTATGACTGGGCCGGGATCAACCAGGCCGAGGCCCATGGCAACCACCAGGCCGTCGTGCCCGATGGCGAGTTGTGCAGCGGCGGCAACAGCAAATACCGCGGCCTGGATCTGAACCGCAGTGACTGGGAGACCTCGCCGATCCGAGCCGACGCCCGTGGCCGCTACACGTTCGAGTTCAAGGCGCCGGCCCCGCATGCCACCCGCGAGTGGAAGTTCTATGTCACCCGCGATGGCTGGCAACCGGGCAGCCCGCTGCGCTGGGCCGACCTGCAGGAATTCTGCACGCTGGGCAACGTGCCGATCTCCGGTGACGTCTACAAGCTGGACTGCCCGCTACCCAAGCGCAGCGGCCAGCACATCATCTACAACACCTGGCAGCGCTCGGATTCGGGCGAGGCGTTCTATACCTGCGCAGACGTGCGCTTCGAGGGGGGCGGTGGTGTGACCCCGCCGCCGCAGTGGCAGGACGCGGGTCCGGTCACTGCCCGTGGTGCGCTGGACGTGGGCACCATCCTGACCCTGCGGGTCTTCAACGCCCAGGGCAACGATCTGGAAAGCCCGCAGATCACCCTTGCCGCCGGCCAGACCGCTGCGAACCAGTGGCCGCTGGCACTGGCCCACAAGGTCAATGGCACTGCGCAGCAGGCGCGCGTGGGGGTGATGAAGAACGGCGTGATCACGCCCGTCGCCTCGGCTACCGGGAACCGCGTCTATCTGAAGCCAGGCCACCTGTTCCAGCTCGATACCCGCGTGCCGGATCCGGTCGATCCGATCGATCCGCCGCCGGCTGACGACTACGACTTCGTATACCCCGCGGGTATCGGCAGCTACACGCCGGGCCAGACCGTGGTGAAGGGCACCGACGGCAAGCTGTATGCCTGCCGCCCGTTCCCGGAAGGCGCCTGGTGCAACATCAATGCAGAGGCCTACCGCCCGGGTACCGGCTCTGCCTGGCGTGATGCCTGGATCGAGTACTGAAGGCAGGGCACCGGGGGCGGCGTGGGGTCGCCTCCGGTTTCCAGGGTTGCCGGCCAGCGGCCGGCACTACCGGGGTTCATGCGGTTGCCGGCCAGCGGCCGGCACTACCGGGGTTCATGCGGTTGCCGGCCAGCGGCCGGCACTACCGGGGTTCGTGCGGTTGCCGGCCAGCGGCCGGCACTACCAGGTTCGTGGGGTTGCCGGCCAGCGGCCGGCGCCAGCCGGACCTATTTGCTGCTGACGTACTTCTCGCGGCGGATCTGCGGGTTGCCCAGGCCGGCGGCCTTCAGCAGCTCGGCGCAGGCATCGACCATGTCCGGGTTGCCGCACAGGTAGGCGATGTCCGTGGCCGGGTCCGGCGTGAAACCGGCCAGCGCCTGCTGCACGTAACCGTGCTGCACGTCCGGATGCGGATCGGCGGGTAGTTCGCGCGACAGGCATGGAACATAGCGGAAGTTCGGGTGTTTTTCGGCGAAGCTGTAGAAATCCTCGCTGTACAGCAGCTCGCCCGGGCTGCGCGCGCCCTGCAGCAGCACGATCTGCGCACCACGTTCGGCCATGGCCTTTTCCAGCAGCGGCAGCATCGAGCGGTACGGGGTAACGCCGGTACCGGTGGCGATCAGCAGGTAGCGGGCATTGTGGTCACCGGGATTCAGGCAGAAGCGGCCGTAGGGGCCGGATGCACTGATCTGGCCGCCGTGCTCCAGCGCCTCGAACAGCGCGGTGGCGGCGCCACCGGGCACGAAGCTGACCGCGATATCCACCGCCTCGCCCGGGCCCAGTGCGTGGTCGTGAATGGTCGCCAGCGAGTAGCTGCGCTTGGTTTCGGTGCCATCGGCGTAGCTGAAATGGACCTGGATGAACTGGCCGGGCTGGAAATCCAGCGGCTGCCCATCGTCACGCACGAACTGGTAGTGGCCGACGGTCGGGGCCAGCATGCGGCGGCCGACCAGCTTGAGGGGGAATTGAACAGGCACGACTTTTCGGGACAGTGTGTGGCCGGGGCAAGCCCTCGGGGTCTTCTATAATAGCCCCTCCCCGCCCCTCTCCAGCGCCAGCCCATGGGCGCGAAGGCTTCGAGCTTGGCATCCCAGAACGATACGGCGCCCGCCCTGCGCGTGCGCGACCTGCGCAAGACCTACGACAACGGCACCCAGGCCCTGAAGGGGGTTTCCCTGGAAGTGGCCCCGGGCGACTTCTTCGCCCTGCTGGGCCCCAACGGTGCCGGCAAGTCGACCCTGATCGGCATCATCAGCTCCCTGGTCAACCTCAGCGAGGGCCAGGTGGAAGTGTTCGGCAGCGACCTGGTGCGCAACCGCAGCGCCACCATGCGCCTGATCGGGCTGGTGCCGCAGGAAATCAACTTCAACCTGTTCGAAAAGCCCTTCGACATCCTGGTGAACTACGCCGGCTTCTACGGCGTGCCGCGCGAGGAAGCGGAGCAGCGCGCCGAAGAGGAACTGAAGCGGGCCCACCTGTGGGAAAAGGCGCAGGTGATGAGCCGCACGCTGTCCGGCGGCATGAAGCGCCGGCTGATGATCGCCCGCGCAATGATGACCCGCCCACGCCTGCTGATCCTGGATGAGCCGACCGCCGGCGTGGACATCGAGATCCGCCGCGACATGTGGCGCGTGCTGAAGGAGATCAACGCTGCCGGCACCACGATCATCCTCACCACGCACTATCTGGAAGAAGCCGAGTACCTGTGCCGCCACCTGGCGATCATCAACCATGGCCAGATCGTCGAGCAGGGGCCGATGCGCACCCTGCTGGCCAAGCTGGACGTGGAGGGCTTCCTGCTGGACATCGACGGTGACCTGCCGGCGCAGCTGCCGGTGATCGAGGGCGCGACCCTGACCGCGCCGGACCCGCACACGCTGGACATCGACATGCCGCGCGCAATGGACCTCAACCGCGTGTTCGCCACGCTCAACGAGGCCGGTATCCGCGTGCGTTCGATGCGTACCAAGAGCAACCGCCTGGAGGAGCTGTTCGTGCGCCTCACCGGCAACCTGGAGAAGCCTGCATGAGCACCACCGAGCTGACCGACGGCCAGCGCAACCGCATCGCACTGATGACCATCGTGCGCCGCGAAGTCGCCCGCATCATGCGCATCTGGGGCCAGACCCTGGTGCCGCCGGCGATCACCATGACCCTGTACTTCCTGATCTTCGGCAACCTGATCGGATCGCGCGTGGGTGACATGGGCGGCTACACGTACATGCAGTTCATCGTGCCGGGCCTGGTGATGATGAGCGTGATCCAGAACAGCTACGGCAACATCAGTTCCTCGTTCTTCGGTGCCAAGTTCGGCCGCCACGTGGAAGAGCTGCTGGTCAGCCCGATGCCGAACTGGGTGATCCTGTGGGGCTACGTGGCCGGCGCCGTGCTGCGCGGCCTGATGGTGGGCGTGATCGTGCTGATCATCGCGATGTTCTTCACCCCGGTGCGCATTCCGCACCCGCTGGTGATGCTGACCACGGTGATCCTGGGCGCGACGATCTTCTCGCTGGCCGGTTTCATCAATGCGGTGTATGCGAAGAAGTTCGACGACGTGGCGATCGTGCCGACCTTCATCCTGACCCCGCTGACCTACCTGGGTGGCGTGTTCTATTCGGTGAAGCTGCTGCCGGGCTGGGCCGAAGCGGCCACGCACGCGAACCCGATCTTCTACATGGTCAATGCGTTCCGCTATGGCCTGCTGGGCAGCAGCGATGTGCCGCTGCCGGTGGCCTATGGGTTGATGATCGGCTTCGTGGTGGCGCTGACGGCGCTGGCGTTGTGGCTGCTGCGCCGTGGCGTGGGCATGCGCAGCTAAGGGTGGCCTGCAGGGCTTGCGGCCCTGCACCCGCCGAATCAACGTCAACTTCAACGTCAACTTCAACGGCAACGGCAACGGCAACGGCAACGGCAAAAGCTGACTATCCGGGGGATGGCAAATTCCGGCGATCTGCCGGGATGTCGTTCTCCGCTGCTGCTGGTAGGTGTCGACCTTGGTCGACACGATGGATCGACGCCATGCGTGGATGGAGCTTTCACGGCAAAGCCGATGTTCCGCTTTTCTCGTCCGGGATTGCGGCTAGGCTGTGGCGATGAAGATCACTTCCATTGCGCTGGACAAAGCCGTGTCGGACGGCCCCATCGATGCCTTCAGCCATGCGTTGCTGCGCGATTCACCCACGCTGGATGAGGTGCTGGAATACCTCGCCTCGCGGCACGCGGCTGATCCCCGGTATCGCTACCTGTGCACGCTCGATGATGCCGGCCAGTGCCGCTACACCAGCATGCACGCATCAGACGACGCGCGCATCGCGCTCTACGAGGACGAAGACCCGGCAACCCCCGACGATGCGTTGGCGGCACGCGGGCGGTTGCTGGCGCATGTGGTCGCGCAGCTTGAGCATTCGACGCATCGGCTGGAATGGAGCACGCTGGCGGGCACGCTGATGTGCAATGACGCGGACATCGAGGCATTGGTCGCGGCCAATGCCGCACCGGATCTCATCGTCGACGAGGTGGTCTGCGTACAACAGGTGCCCGTGGATCGTGACGACCTGCTGATCGCCGCCCTGCCCAACGGCTACTTCAGCGCGGACTGGAACATCTTCCAGAACCACGCCCTGATCCGGCACCTGCAAGAGCATTACGACTACCGCCTGTTCGGGCTTGGCGCATCGTGGCTGGGCTTCCAGCGTGACAGCGCGCCGTCGCCTGCGGAAGCGGACGCTCTGGTCGCGGACCTGCAGCGCGTCTACGCTGCCGGAACGCACGACACCTGGTCACAACTGGCTGCAACGCTGTCCTCCCGCACCACGCTTCTATTGGGATACACCGAAGGCTTCAGCGAACAGCTGCCCTGAGCGCGGTTCTACACGCGCTCGCGCAGCGAGCGACCCGCTTCCGCTCCTGATCTGTTTTCCGTGGTGGCCGCACCCGGCCAACCCCGCTGAACCGTGCTTTCCGCGAACCACCACGAGGGGCACCGCCGTTGGCCGCGATCTCCGGCACAATCGAAATCCTGATTCCCCAGAACACGGTGAACGTGCAATGCGCATCCTGATCCTCGGCGCCGGCGGTACCGGCGGTTACTTCGGTGGTCGCCTGGCCCAGGCCGGTGTGGACGTGACCTTCCTCGTGCGCCCCGCGCGCGCCGCCCAGCTGGATCGCGACGGCCTGGTCATCCGCAGCCCGCTCGGCGATGCCAGCTTCCCCGTGCAGCATGTCACCGCTGATGCACTGCCCGCATTGGCCGCGCAGAAGCCGTTCGACCTGGTCATCCTCAGCTGCAAGGCCTACGACCTGGACAGCTCGATCGACGCCATTGCCCCGGCCGTGGGCGCAGGCACCACCGTGCTGCCGATCCTCAACGGCCTGCATCACTACAACGCACTGGACGCGCGCTTCGGCCGCGACGCCGTGCTTGGCGGCCTGTGCTTCATCAGCGCCACCAAGGCCCCCGACGGTGCGGTGCTGCACCTGGGCAAACCGGCCAAGCTCACCTTCGGCGAGCGCGACGGCGGCCTGGCTTCGACGCGCGTGCGCGCCTTCGCTGCGGTCTGCGCGCAGGCCCATCTTGATCACCTGGCCAGCGAACACATCGGCCAGGAACAATGGATCAAGTACACCTTCCTGACCGCGCTGGCGGCGGCGACCTGCCTGCTGCGCGCCGACATCGGCACCATCGTTGCCACCGATGATGGCGAGGCGATCGTGCGCGGCCTGTACGACGAATGCCTGGCCGTGGCCGAAGCCGCCGGTGAACCGGTTCCCGAGGCCGCGCAGGACACCGCGCGCGGCACCCTGACCCAGGCCGGCTCGGCACTGAAGGCATCGATGCTGCGTGACCTGGAAGCCGGCCAACAGGTGGAGGCCGAACAGATCGTCGGCGACATGCTGGCCCGCGCGCGCAAGGCCGACCAGGAAGCCCTGCTGCTGCAGGTCGCCTACAGCAGCCTGCAGGCCTACCAGGCACTGCGCGGCGCGTGAGCTTCATCTCTGCCGCCAGTGCATTGCCCTCGCGGGTGCTGATCCTCGGGCTGGGCTGGAGTGGCGGTGCGATGGCCCGACATCTGCAGGCATTGGGCGCACACGTCGCCGGCACGGTACGCGATCCCGCATCGGCACCACGCGATGGTCTGCGTCGCCATCCGCTGGGTGCCGATGCCACGCCATCGCCCGCCCTGCTCGATGAGATCGCGCAGGCCGAGGCCGTACTGTGCAGTGTGCCACCCGACGCCGATGGCGATCCTGCACTGCGCCTGCTGTTGCCCGCGCTGCGGGCCAGCCCGGCATTGCGCTGGGTGGGCTATCTGTCGTCCACCTCGGTGTATGCCGACCGCGCCGGCGGCTGGGTCGACGAGCGCAGCGCAGCCGATGCCACTGAAGCAGCCGGCGTGCAGCGCCTGCGGGCCGAAGCGCAATGGCGTGCGCTTGCAGGAGAACGCGGCATCGCATCGGCAGTGTTCCGCCTGCCCGGCCTGTACGGGCCGGGGCGCAATGCGCTGCTGCAGCTGGCGCAGGGACGTGCCCGCCACGTAGTGCGTCCCGGGCTGCTATTCAACCGGCTGCACGTGGATGACCTGGTGACGGTCGTTATCGCGTCGATGCAGCGGCCGTGCGTGGATGGCCTGTATCTGCCGGCCGATGACGAGCCGGCACCGCCGCAGGAGGTACTGGCCTTCGCCGCGCAGCTGGGCGGGTTTGCGATGCCACCTGCCGTGGCATGGGACGACCCTGCACTCAGCCCGACCCTGCGACGCTTCTACCAGAGCAACAAGCGCATCGACAGCCGTGGCACGCGTGAAGCACTGGCGTGGGCGCCGCGGTTCCCCAGCTACCGTGAGGGCCTGCGCGACCTGCTCCGGTAGTGCCGGCCGCTGGCCGGCACTACCATCAACCTGCGCCGGGCAGGCGGAAGAACGTACGCGTCGCGGCGGTTGCATTCGCGGCGGTAACTGCCACGTCCTCGCCACGGTCACGCGCCAGTTCTTCCACGATGTGCGAGAGAAACATCGGTTCGTTGCGGCGGTCCTTCGGCATCGGCTTCAGCGTGCGCGGCAGCAGGTACGGTGCGTCGGTCTCGATCATCAGGCGGTTGGCCGGGATGTTCTTCACCAGTTCGCGCAGGTGCGCGCCACGGCGCTCGTCGCACAGCCAGCCGGTGATGCCGATGTACCAGTCCTGGTCCAGGTAGTCGAACAGCTCGTCACGCTCACCGGTGAAGCAATGCACCACCGCCGGGCCGATGCGGCCTTCGAAGTTCTTCATCTGTGCCATGAAATCGGCATGCGCATCGCGCTGGTGCAGGAACAGGGGCTTGCCATTGTCCGCGGCCAGCTGCAGCTGGCGCTCGAACGCGCGGTGCTGGGCCGGGCGCGGCGAGAAATCGCGGAAGTAGTCCAGCCCGCACTCCCCCACCGCCACTACTTCCGGGTGGGCATGCAGCGCGCGCATTTCGGCATCGCATTCCTCGGTGTATTCCACCGCGTGGTGCGGGTGCACGCCGGCGGTGGCGTACAGGAAGCCGGGGTGCTGCTGGGCCAACTGCAGGGCCAGTGGCGAGTGCTCGCGGCTGGCACCGGTGATGACCATCTGCACCACGCCGGCCTGGCGCGCGCGGTCCAGCACGGCATCGCGGTCGCGGTCGAAGGAGTCGTGGGTCAGGTTGGCGCCGATATCGATCAGGTGCATGGTCATCGCGGGGGAAAAGTGCCCGCGCATTGTACCTGCGCCTGCCGTGGCCCCTTATCCTTTGCATATGAACGCCCCGCTCTTCCCGATTTCCCCGCTGCTGCCGCAGATCCAGCAGCAGCTGGCCGTGCAACCACGGCTGGTGCTGGAGGCCCCGCCCGGTGCCGGCAAGACCACCCAGGTGCCGCTGGCGCTGCTCGACGCGCCGTGGCTGCAGGGCCGCAAGATCATTCTGCTGGAACCACGCCGGGTCGCCGCGCGCAGCGCGGCGCTGTTCATGGCACGGCAGCTGGGTGAGGAGGTCGGCGGCACGGTCGGCTACCGCATCCGCTTCGAGAACAAGGTATCCGCGCGCACCCGCATCGAGGTGGTCACCGAGGGCATCCTGACCCGGATGCTGCAGGACGACCCGATGCTGGAAACCGTCGGCGCGATCCTGTTCGATGAATTCCACGAGCGCCATCTCAGTGGGGATCTGGGCCTGGCGCTGGCGCTGGACGTGCAGGCGCAGCTGCGCGACGACCTGCGCCTGGTGGTGATGTCGGCCACGCTGGACGGCGAGCGGCTGGCACGCTTCCTCGATGCGCCGCGGCTGAGCAGCGAGGGCCGCAGTTATCCGGTGGCGATCAGCCACTTCCCGGCGCGCCGCGATGAAGCCCTGGAACTGCAGGTGCGCCGCGCGGTGCAGCAGGCGCTGGCCGAGCACCCCGGTGACCTGCTGGTGTTCCTGCCCGGCCAGCGCGAGATCGCGCGCGTCCAGGCCGGCCTGCAGGAGTCACTCGATGGCAACGTCGAGGTGCTGGCGCTGCATGGTGAACTGCCGGTGGAACAACAGGCGCGCGTGTTGCAGGCCGCCAGCGATGGCCGCCGTCGCGTGGTGCTGGCGACCAACGTGGCCGAGTCGTCGGTGACCCTGCCCGGCGTGCGCGTGGTGATCGACAGCGGCCAGGCGCGCGAGCCGCGCTACGACCCCAACAGCGGCTTCACCCGGCTGGACGTGGTGGCCATCGCGCAGGCGTCGGCCGACCAGCGCGCGGGCCGTGCCGGTCGGGTGGCCGAGGGCGTGGCCTGGCGGCTGTGGCCGCAGTCGCAGCGGCTGGAGCCGCAGCGCCGCGCGGAGATCGACCAGGTGGAACTGGCCGGACTGGCGCTGGAACTGGCCGCGTGGGGCAGCAGCGACCTGCGCTTCCTCGACCCGCCACCGGCCGGCCCGATGGGTGCGGCGCGCGAGCTGCTGCAACGCCTGGGTGCACTGTCGGACTCGGGCGCGATCACCGCACTCGGGCGCCGTGTACTGGCGCTGGGTACGCACCCGCGGATGGCGGCGATGCTGCTGGCAGCGCCCGATGCCCGCGCGCAGGCGCTGGCCGCCGATCTGGCCGCCCTGCTGGAAGCGCGCGACCCGCTGCGCCAGGGCGGTGACGCGCTGGCGGCCCGCTGGCGCGCACTGGCCGCGTTCCGCACTGGCCGCGCGCCGGGCGATGCCAACCGCAGCGGGCTGGCCGCCATTGATGCCGCCGCCAAGCAGTGGCGTCGCCGCCTGCGCTGCGAGGCTACGCCGCCGGCCAGCATCGAGGCGCACGAACTGGGCGATCTGCTTGCACACGCCTTTCCCGACCGGATCGGTTTCCAGCATCCCGGCGATCCGCTGCGCTACCTGCTGGCCAATGGCCGCAGCGCGCGCCTGCACGAACTGAGTGACCTGCGCGGTGAGCCGTGGCTGGTGGCCAGCGAACTGCGCTTCGAGGCGCGCGATGCGCTGCTGCTGCGTGCCGCACCGGTGGATGAAGGCCAGCTGCGCAAGGCATGGCCGGAGCGCTTCGTCACCGAAGACGTGGTGCGCTGGGACAGCGAGCGACGCGCCCTGGTGGCGCTGCGCGAGACCCGTTTCGACCGGATCGTGCTGGACAGCCGCTCGGCCGGCCGGGTCGATCCGCAGCACGCCGCGCAGGCGCTGACCGATGCGGTGGCCGAGCTCGGCCTGCAGGCGCTGCCGTGGACCGAGGGCCTGCGCCAGTGGCAGGCACGGGTGGAATCGCTGCGGCGCTGGATGCCCGAGCTCGGCCTGCCCGACTGCAGCGACGATGCCCTGCTGGCCACGCGCGCACAATGGCTGCAGCCCGCGTTCGCCGGCAGGACGCGACTGGATGCGCTGGATGAATCCAGCTTCGGCGAGGCGCTGAAATCGCCACTGGAGTGGTCACAACGGCAGTTGGTCGAGCGTCATGCGCCGACCCGCATCACCGTGCCGTCCGGACTGGAGCGGCCGATCACCTATGCGCTGGACAGCGAGAGCGGCGATCCGCTGCCGCCGGTGCTGGCGGTGAAGCTGCAGGAACTGTTCGGCCTGGCCGACACGCCGCGCATCGCCGATGGCCGCGTGCCGCTGACCCTGCACCTGCTCTCCCCCGGCGGCCGCCCGCTGCAGGTCACCCAGGATCTGCGCAACTTCTGGGAAAGCACCTACGCCGAAGTGAAAAAGGAGATGAAGGGCCGTTACCCGCGCCACCCATGGCCGGATGATCCGTGGACGGCGACGGCCACGCACCGGGCCAAGCCGCGCGGAACCTGATTGGTAGTGCCGGCCGCTGGCCGGCAGCCCCCTGGCACCAGGCGGAGAGCATTGCCGGCCAGCGGCCGGCACTACCGGGTGCGGAGCCTGCCTGATCCTGAATGGCTGCGGTAAAGTCACACCACGTGCGTCCCCGACTGACATACCGTTTACGGGCAACACGCGACACTGGACTTCGACCCGAGGCAAAGGACCCCCGCATGAGCAAGCTGACCGTAATCACCGACCGCGCTCTGGAGCGCGCCCTGGAGCTGGCCCACACCGCCGGCGATGGCCTGAAGAGCGCCGGTGGCAGCCTGCGCAACGCGGACTGGATCAAGACCGGCGCCGCCCTCGGCGCAGTGAAGACCGGCGGCAAGGTCGCCACCAAGTTCGCCCGCCGCAACCCGGCCGTGACCATTGCCGCGGCTGCCGTCGGCGTCGGCCTGCTGGGCTATGCGCTGTACCGCAAGCAGCAGAAGAAGAAGGCTGCCAATGGCCACGTGGTGAATGGGCAGGCGCAGCGCATCCACGCACGCGACCGCCGCAACGACACCGTGGTGGACGAGCACAGCGATATCGGCAGCGACGCGTGAAGCTGCCCGGGTCAGACCCCTTCCGCAGCAAGGGCTCTGACCCTACCAGCTACGAGAGGGCCGGATGCCGCGAGGTATCCGGCCCTTTCTGTTTCAACCGATCTGCCGCCACTGCCCCGGCTGCAGGTCGTCCAGCCGGTAGGGCCCCATCGCCACCCGCACCAGCCGCAGCGTTGGCAGGTTCACTGCCGCGGTCATCCGCCGCACCTGGCGGTTGCGGCCCTCGCGGATCGTGATCGCCAGCCAGGCATCGGGCACGGTCTTGCGGAAGCGCACCGGCGGATCGCGTGTCCACAGCGACGGCGCCGGATCGAGGCGCTCGATCTTCGCCGGCAAGGTCGGCCCGTCATTCAGCTCCACCCCATCGCGCAACCGTTGCAGCTGCTCATCGCTGGGCGTGCCTTCCACCTGCACCCAGTAGGTCTTGTCGGCCTTGTGCTTCGGGTCGGTCAACGTGTGCGCCAGCGTGCCGTTATCCGTCAGCAGCAGCAGGCCTTCGCTGTCATGGTCCAGGCGACCGGCGGCATACACGCGCGGCGGCAGGCCGAACCCAGCCAGCGTCGGTCGCGGCGGTACGCTGCGGTCGGTGAACTGGCAGAGCACGTTGAAGGGCTTGTTGAAGGCGATCAGCATTGCGGGCACGGCAGTCGGCGGGTGGCGCATTGTCCCATGCCGCGCCACGCGCCACTCGGCTGTAGAGCCGAGCCCATGCTCGGCTCATCGCGCACAGCACGGCGGAACGCAACAGCAGCCGAGCATGGGCTCGGCTCTACAGAGTCAGCATGCGCCAGCCCGGCACCCCTCTTACGGCTTGATGAAGCGCAGGGTCATGCGGTCGCTTTCGCCGATCGTCTGGTACTTCGCATCATCGGCCTTGTCGTGCTGGTTGGTCGGCGGCAGCGTCCACACGCCGTTCGGGTGGTCCTTGGTGTCGCGCGGGTTCGCGTTGACCTCACTGCGCGCGTCCAGCTTGAAGCCGGCGGCCTCGGCCATCGCGATCACCTGCTGCTGGCCGACATAGCCGGTGTCATCGTCGTCGGCCACGTCGGCCTTGGCGCGGTGCTCGACCACGCCCAGCACGCCGCCCGGCTTGAGCACGTTGAAGAAGCCCTGGAACATGCCCTGCGCCTGGCCGGCCTTGCGCCAGTTGTGCACGTTGCGGAAGGTCAGCACCACATCGGCTGAACCGGCCGGGCCGAACACCGGCTTGGCCGGATCGTAGGCCACCACGGCAGTCTTGCCGAACTGTGCCGGTGCAGCGGCGTACTTCCTTTCCAGGCTGTCGCGGCTGCGCTGCTGGTAGTCACGGCCGCGGCCTTCGGGCACCGCCATCGGATCGACCACCGCAGCAACGTAGTGGCCCTTGTCGTGCAGCAGCGGCGCCAGGATCTCCGAGTACCAGCCGTTGCCGGGGGTGATCTCGATGACGGTCTTTTCCGGCGTCACCTTGAAGAACGACAGCGTCTGCGCCGGGTGGCGGAAACCGTCGCGCTTGACGTTGTTGGCATCGCGGGTGGGCGCCTTCACCGCCGCGTCGATGGCCGGCGACACCTGGATCTTCGCCGGCGCGACCGTGGCCGGTGCGGCAAACGCAGGAACAGCGGCAAGCAGGGCCGAAGCAAGCAGCAGGCGGCAACCACGCAGGGACGAAGCAGGCATCATCGGAGCGACTCCAGCGGAAGATGCGGCGAGACTAGCAGCCGCGGCGCCCCAGGTGTTCACAAAACGTTAGCCGCGTGCGTATCGCGGAACACTGTTTTGTGGTCGCCGCCGCAGCACGGTCACACTACGCGTTTTATTCTGGAGCACTTCCCCCAAGGAGTCCGTGCCCATGACGGCAACCCGCGAACTGGGCCGTTCCGGCCTGCATGTACGTCCGCTCGCCTTCGGTGGCAACGTGTTCGGCTGGAGCGCCGATGAGAAGGCCAGCTTCGCCCTGCTCGATGCCTTCGTCGACGCCGGCTTCAACCTGGTCGACACCGCCGATGTGTATTCGGCCTGGGTGCCGGGCAACGCCGGCGGCGAATCGGAAACGCTGATCGGCAAATGGTTCGCGCGCAGCGGAAAGCGCGACAAGGTGGTGCTGGCGACCAAGGTGGCCAAATGGGCCGAACGCCCCGGCCTGACCCCGGACAACATCAATGCGGCGGTCGAGGATTCGCTGCGCCGCCTGCAGACCGACGTGATCGATCTGTACCAGGCCCACGAGGATGATGAGTCGACGCCACTGGAAGCGACCCTGGCCGCGTTCGGCCGCCTGATCGAAACCGGCAAGGTGCGCGCCATCGGTGCCTCCAACTACAGCGCCACGCGCCTGGCCGATGCGCTGAAGGTGTCCACCGACTACAAGCTGCCGCGTTACGAAACCCTGCAGCCGGAGTACAACCTGTACGACCGTGCCGGCTACGAGAAGGAGCTGGAACCGCTGGTGCAGCGCGAACAGATCGGCGTGATCGGCTACTACGCCCTGGCCAGTGGCTTCCTCAGCGGCAAGTACCGCACACCGGCCGATGCGGCCAAGAGCCCGGCACGTGGCGAAACGGTGGTGAAGCGCTATCTGAACCCGCGCGGCCTGCGCATCCTGCAGGCGCTGGATGACGTGGCCAGCAAGCACAATGCCAGCGCCGCACAGATCGCACTGGCATGGCAGATCGCGCGGCCGTCGATCACCGCGCCGATCGTCAGCGCCACCAGCGTCGAACAGCTGCACGATCTGCTGGCAGCGGCCAACGTGTCGCTGAGCGTGCAGGATGTCGCGCAGCTGGATGCCGCCAGCGCCGAAGCGTGAGGCCCGGTAGTGCCGGCCGCTGGCCGGCATTGCACAACAGCGAAGAAAATAATTGAACAAAATGGTTGCACGCGACTAAATCGTGGTTTATCGTGCGCACCTCGTTTCAACAACCACTGGAAACTTCCCTTGAACGCGCATTCCGTCGCCATCGCCAAACTGCTGCCATGCCTGCGCATGGACGGGCTGGCGCGCGCGTTTGGCAAGGAAGACCAGCTGACAACGGCCTGATACCCGCCCTGCGGAGATCGGCCCCCCGATCTCCGAGGCCTGACGACGCCCTCGGAACGCAAGTCCCGGGGGCGTTTTCGTTTGCGTCGGCACAAGCACCCGCGATGCCAGAACTGCACCCCGCGCGGCAACCCGCCGCTCACTGACCCAGGTTTCTCCCGCCCCGCCGAAGGATTTACTTCGCGCGATCGGCTGCGCCCGGACATTATCTGCATCGCATCAAAACATTATCGCTCGTCGATAATGTCGGTGGCCTGCACCCTCGATTCTCCAACGGTCCCGTTTCCATCACGGGCTGGTGCGCGCGGCGTTGCCGTGGCGTATGCCGGAGGTCGCGGACATGCCATCGCCTGGATCGCCTGCTGGAGGCAGGCGCCGGTTCGCCGGTACGCGGTTCGATTCCGCGCGGTCCCCAACTGGATAGCTCAGTAGGGTAGAGCAACGGATCCTGATTCCGTCTGTCGTGGGTTCGACTCCCACTCCAAACCACATGACCTGTCACGTCATGACTTGAAGCAACACCCGGGGCGCAAGCCCCAGCGGCCATCGTCGCCGTCCACCGCCATCGCCTTCGGGCGGGGCGTGGAAGGCAACGGACCGCACGCCGGGCCCCGGCCCGCCGCCACTGCCAGCCACGTTCCGCCCCGGTGCTGCCTGCCGGGAACGGCGATGGCAGCACTGCCGGCGCACCGAAGGCTCCGCGCGCGGACCGTCCGCCGATGGCCGCCCTCTTCCGCTGCCTGCACGTGGTGTGCAGGCGGCCGCGCCACGACCTGATCGACCCGGGTCATGGCGATTCATCCGCAACGGGTCGAACCACCAGAGCCATACAAGGAGAGACTCCCATGTTCTGGACCATCAAGGTCGTGATCGGCGACGGCGAGCGCGGCCTGGTGTATCGCAACCGTCGTTTCCAGCAGATGCTGCTGCCGGGCGTGCACCGCCTGTCGCCGTTCGGCGGCCGCCCGCACGTGGACATCCACACCGCATCGAAGGGCGCGGCCTATACCGGCAGCGACCAGGACAGCCTGATCGAGGCACTGGGCGCGACGCTGGACACGCACTTCGTGATGGCCAATGTCAGCGCCACCGAAGTCGGCCTGTTGCTGCGCAACGGCCGCATCGATGAAGTGCTGCCGCCGGGCAGCCGCCGCCTGTACTGGCGGGGTTCGGTCGACACCCAGGTACGCGTGATGGCGCTGGGTGACGAGCCGCGCATCCCGGCGGACGTGCAGCAACGCCTGGGCCAGCTGGGCGTGCTGCCGCGTGTGGCGGTGATCAGCACCGTGCCAAGCGAGTCGGTCGGCCTGCTGTTCATCGATGGCACGCTGCGGCAGACGCTGGACGCCGGCCTGCACGCGTTCTGGAACTTCAACGGCAACGTGTCGGTGGAGCGCGTGGAACTGCGTGCACGTTCGCTGGACGTGTCCGGCCAGGAGCTGCTCAGCCGCGACAAGGTGACCCTGCGGGTGAACCTGGCCGCGACCGTGCAGGTGATCGACCCGGTGCGTGCACACCGCACGCTCAGCAATGCCGATGAGTTCGTCTACCGGCAGCTGCAGTTCGGCCTGCGCCAGGCGATTGCCGCGCGCAGCCTGGACGAGCTGCTGGGCGACAAGGCGGCGCTGGACGGCGAGATCGCCGCCCATGTGCAGGCCGCGATCGAGGGCCACGGCGTGCGGCTGCTCGGCGTGGGCATCAAGGACGTGATCCTGCCGGGCGAGATGAAGGAGATCCTCAATGGCGTGGTGCTGGCCGAGAAGCAGGCCCAGGCCAGCGTGATCCGTCGACGCGAGGAGGCCAACGCCACGCGTTCGCAGCTCAACACCGCAAAGCTGATCGAGGACAACCCGGTGCTGATGCGCTTGAAGGAGCTGGAGGCACTGGAGAAGGTCACCGAGAAGATCGACACGCTCACCGTATTCGGCGGCCTGGATGGCGTGCTGAAGCAGCTGGTGACGATCAGGTAGGGGGCAGCGGCGGCGCAGGGACGCGCCGCCGGCCCATCAAGGACATACACGAAGACATGGACACTCAACACAACTATCAATGGCTGCACGCCGAGGGCACCACGCCGATCAAGGGCTGGGTCAACGGTGTGCCGCTGGAAGCGCAGGCGCATGAGCAGCTGCGCAACATCGCCGCGATCCCGTTCGTCGGGCCGTGGGTGGCCGTGATGCCGGACGTGCACCTGGGCAAGGGCGCGACCGTCGGCTCGGTGATTCCGACCCGCGGTGCGATCATCCCGGCCGCGGTCGGCGTCGACATCGGCTGCGGCATGGCGGCGGTACGCACCACGCTGCGCGCCAACGACCTGCCCGACGACCTGCGGCAGCTGCGCAACAGCATCGAGCGCAGCATTCCGGTCGGCAACGGGCGCGGCGGCGAGCATCACCGCATGCCCGACAGCATCCACACCCGGCTGGTGCAGTCCGGGCTGGCCGTCGGCCTGGAGAAGATCAAGGACAGGCACCGCAGAATCCGCACCGACAAGCTCGACCGCCAGCTGGGTACGCTGGGTGGTGGCAACCACTTCATCGAACTGTGCCTGGACGAGACGGACACGGTGTGGGTGATGCTGCACAGCGGATCGCGCGGCACCGGCAACCTGATCGGCACCTACTTCATCGAGAAGGCGCGCGAGGAACTGGCCCGGCGCGTGCTCGGCTTCCACCTGCCGGACAAGGACCTGGCGTTCTTCATGGAAGGCGAGCCGCTGTTCGATGACTACGTCGAAGCCGTGTCGTGGGCGCAGGACTACGCCCGGCAGAACCGCGAGGCGATGATGTCGCGCGTGCTTGCCGAGATGCGCCACCGCTTGCCGAAGTTCCAGCTGGCAGCGATGGCGGTGAACTGCCACCACAACTACGTGCAGAAGGAGACGCACCACGGCCAGGAACTGCTGGTGACCCGGAAGGGGGCGGTGAGTGCGCGCGAAGGCGAGCTGGGCATCATTCCCGGCAGCATGGGCACGCGCAGCTACATCGTGCGCGGCAAGGGCAACGCCGACAGCTTCCACAGCTGCAGCCACGGTGCCGGCCGGGTGATGAGCCGTGGCACGGCGCGCCAGCAGATCACGCTGGCCCAGCACCGCGAGGCCACCGCGCACGTGGAATGCCGCAAGGACAGCGGCGTGCTGGACGAGTCACCGGCCGCGTACAAGTCGATCGACGATGTGATGGCCGCACAGCTGGACCTGGTCGAGGTGGTGCACACCCTGCGCCAGGTGCTGTGCGTGAAGGGGTAACGGAGCAGTGCCGGCCAAGGCCGGCCTCTACCAGAGCAGCACGTCGCGTCGGGGGTCAGATCGCTTTCTGCGAAAGGGATCTGACCCCGCCACATTCAGCGCGGCACGCTGTCTTCGGCCACCAGCGCATGATGCACGCCGATGCCCGCGCGCACGCCTTCGGCCATGGCCAGGGTGATGTTGCCGACCGTCGTCGCATCGCCTGCGGCGTACACGTTGGGCACCGAGGTCTGCTTCATCATGTCGACCTCGATCAGCACCCCCAGCGGGCTCTCGACCAAGGTGCAGCCAAGCTGCTGCACCAATGGCGTGGCCATCGCCTGGGTGGCCGGTACGAACAGCGCACGCTGGGCGATGCGGCGGCCATCGGCCAGCTCCACTTCCAGCCAGGTCGGCTGGTCGCCCTGCACGCCCAGCACCGGCGAGGTCTCGATCTGCACGCCGCGCTGCTGCATGGCAGCCCGTTCCTCATCGGTGATCGGCAGGCCCTGGCTGAAGAAGGTGACATTGCCCCAGTCGGCAAACAGCCGCGCCTTGCCGGCGGACATCGGATGGCCGCCAAGCAGGCCGATGGCGCCGCCACCCACTTCGTAACCATGGCAGTAGGGGCAGTGCAGCACGGTGCTGCCCCAGCGCTCGGCCAGCCCGGGCAGTTCCGGCAGCTGGTCGGCGATACCGCTGGCCAGCAGCAGCTTGCGCGCGGCCAGCACCTGGCCATCGGCGGTACGTACTTCCACGCCCTCTGCGCTGGCGTTGGCCTGCACAGCCTCGGCATGCACCCAGCGCACGCTGGGGTAATCCAGCAGCTGCTGGCGCGCGGTCTTCAGCAGCTCGGCGCCGCTGATGCCATCCAGCCCTGGCACCCCGTGCGAATGGCTGGCGAAGCGGTTGCGCGGCGAGCCGGCGTCGATGACGGTGACCGGCCGCCGGGCGCGGGCCAGGATCAGGCCGGCGGCAATGCCGGCGTAGCTGCCGCCGACAATGAGCACATCAGGATTCATGAGGACCTTCCAGGGAACGGTGATGGGCGAGATGGCGGGCGAAGTCGGCGCCGAGCTGGTCCAGCGTGGTCGCCCGCAGGCGCGCCTCCAGCAACCGCTGTGCCTCGCGTGCCCCCTCCAGCAGCGCGCTGTTGACCAGCTGCTGGATCGGGCAGCCGCCGCCGGCGTCGCGGGCGCCGACCTGCACCAGCGGTGGTGCGCCCACGGCCAGGTAGATGTCATGCAGGGTGATCGTTGCAGCGTCGCGGGCCAGCTGGCTGCCACCGCCATGACCGCGGGTGCTGCGTACCAGGCTGGCCTTGTGCAGCTGCGCCAGCAGACGGCGGATCACCACCGGATGGGTCGGCAGGCAGGACGCCAGCTGCCCGGAGGTGCGCGGGCCATCCTGGCCGACCAGATGCGCCATCACGTGCAGGGCGTCAGAGAGCGGGTTCGCGGATTTCATGTAACTACATTAGTTACATTTATATCCCCTGTCCAGGGTCCGCATTTGTTCCATATGGACACATTTGTCCTATGAAACACTTCCTTCACATCACTAAACGAAACGCTAATGTGATGTTCGTCGCACTTCAGCGGAAGCGTAGCGGGTCGATACCGCATTGCCCCTTCCCGAGAGTGCTTCCCGATGAATGCGTCTGTCCGTGCTCCGCGCCTGCAGTCCAAGCTGCTCGGCGCGGTTTCTGTTGGCTTGGCCGTGGTCCTGCTGTGCGCGCTGGCAGGCCTGGCCTCCGCCTGGTTGAAGTTGTCCACCGAGGTCCCGCCCGAAGTCGCGCACAGCCGCGATGCCGAACGCCTGCAGCGTGAGTTCCGTGGCCAGGTGCAGGAATGGAAGAACGTGCTGCTGCGCGGGCACGACGATGCGCTGCGCCAACGCCACCTGGATGGCTTCGACAGCGAAGGCCGCCTGGTCGGGCAACTGGCCAAGGGTCTGGCCACCAGCCCGGACCCGCGCACGCGTGAGCTGGCGCAGGCGTTCGTTGGCCTGCACGCGCAGCTGCAGCAGGACTATCACGCGGCGCTGCAGGCATTTGCCGCGGCCGGCTACGATCCCGCGGCCGGCGACAACCTGGTGCGCGGCAAGGATCGCCCGGTGGCGATGGCTCTGGATGCGCTGAGCACGCACGCCACGCAGGTGGCTGAAGCGGCGGTGGCGTCCCGTTCGCAGCAGGCCCGGCAGACCCTGCTGCTGTGCGCGGCGCTGACCGTGCTGGCCGCCGTGCTGCTGCTGATCGGTCTGGCCTGGTGGCTGCGGCGTGCGGTGGTGCAGCCGGTGCTGGCAGTGGAAGCAGCGGCGCGCGCGGTGGCCGCCGGTGACCTGCAGCACGCAGTACAGGTGCGCAGCCGCGACGAGATCGGTCGCCTCGCGCAGGCCATGCAGGCGGTGCAATCCACGCTGCGCAGCGTGCTGGATGCACAGGCCGCGATGGCGCAGGCGCACGAAGCCGGCACCATCAGCCATCGCATGGACGCCGCTGCCTTCCCCGGCGCGTTCGGCACCATGGTGGCCGACTGCAACGCACTGGTCGATGCGCACATCCGGGTGAAGATGCGCGCGATCTCGATCATGGGCCGCTACGCGGTCGGCGACCTCAGCCAGGACATGGAACGCCTGCCCGGCGAGAAGGCGGTGATCACCGAAGCGCTGGACATGGCCAAGCACAACCTCGGCCTGATCAATGGCGAGATCCGCCGCCTGGCCGAAGCTGCCGGCGCGGGAGACTTCAGCCAGCGCGGCGACACTGCCCGCTTCGAGCATGATTTCCGTGCAATGGTCGAAGGCCTGAACCGCCTGATGCAGACTACCGAACTGAACCTCGGCGAAGTCTCGACGATGCTGCGCGCCATCGCCGATGGCCGTCTCGGCGCGCGCATGCACGGTGATTTCCAGGGGGTGTTCGCCCGTATCGCCGGCGATGCCAACACCACCGCCACGCAGCTGGCGACCATCGTCACCGACATCAAGCACACCTCCGGCAACATCCACACCGCCGCCGCGGAGATCGCCGCCGGCAACAATGACCTGTCGCGCCGCACCGAGCAGCAGGCGGCCAACCTGGAGGAGACCGCGGCATCGATGGAGGAGCTGACCTCCACCGTGCGCCAGAACGCCGAACATGCGCGCCAGGCCAACCAGCTGGCGATCGGCGCCCATACGGTCGCCTCGCACGGTGGCAGCGTGGTCGGCCAGGTGGTGGCGACGATGGGCGCGATCGAGACCTCGTCGCGGCAGATCGCCGAGATCATCAGCGTCATCGATGGCATCGCCTTCCAGACCAACATCCTGGCGCTGAATGCCGCGGTGGAAGCGGCACGCGCCGGAGAACAGGGCCGCGGCTTCGCGGTGGTCGCCAGCGAAGTGCGTACGCTGGCGCAGCGCTCGGCGGCAGCCGCGAAGGAGATCAAGTCACTGATCGAAGCCTCGGTGGAACAGGTTGGCCATGGCGCACAGCGCGTGCGCGAGGCAGGCGACACCATGGCCGAGATCGTTGCATCGGTGCAGCGCGTGACCGACATCATGGCCGAGATCTCCGCGGCCTCGCAGGAGCAGAGCGCGGGCATCGAACAGGTCAGCCAGACCGTGATCCAGATGGACGGCACGACCCAGCAGAACGCCGCGCTGGTGGAAGAAGCCAGCGCCGCCGCGCGCAGCCTGGAGCAGCAGGCCAACCGCCTGATCGATGCGGTGGATGTGTTCGACCTGTCAACCACGGCGGCGGCGAAGGGCGGGCTGGCACGCGCGGCTTGATTGATCCGGTTGCCGGCCAGCGGCCGGCACTACCGTGGAGCGCTGACAGGGGGAGTGCCGGCCGCTGGCCGGCAGCGTCCAACGCTGCATGGGTGGCGGCATGAACAGTGCGGACCAACGGTCCGCACCCACCACCACCTGCCGTCGTACACGTCGATGCAATGCACCGTTGCCGGCATGCACACGGCCGCTGGCCTACCCTTTCGTGGACATTCCCGCCTCCCTCCCCCTCTGCTGGAGCCCCCATGACTGTCCCCGCCTTCGGTCTCGGTACCTTCCGCCTGAAAGACCAGACCGTGATCGACTCCGTGCGCAACGCGCTGGCGGTCGGCTACCGCGCCATCGATACCGCGCAGATCTACGGCAACGAAGCCGAGGTCGGCCAGGCCATCGCCGATTCCGGCGTGCCGCGCGACGACATCTACCTGACCACCAAGGTCTGGATCACCGCGTTCAAGCGCGATGCGCTGCTGGCCAGCCTGCGCACCAGCCTGGAAAAGCTGCGAACCGAGTACGTCGACCTGGCGCTGATCCACTGGCCATCGCCGAACGACAAGGTCGACGTGCCGATGGAGGAGTACCTGGCCGCACTGGCTGAAGCCAAGGCGCAGGGCCTGGCCCGCGAGATCGGCATCTCCAACTTCACCATCGCGCAGACCCGCAAGGCGATCGGCATCCTCGGCGCCGGTGCCATTGCCACCAACCAGATCGAAATCCACCCCTACCTGCAGAATCGCCTGCTGGTGAAGTTCCTGCAGGACAACGGCATCCACATCACCGCCTACATGAGCCTGGCCTACGGCGAGGTGATCAAGGACCCGGTGATCCAGGCCATTGCCGGACGCCACCAGGCCACGCCGGCGCAGGTCGCGCTGGCCTGGGCGCTGCAGCAGGGTTTCTCGGTCATTCCGTCCTCGACCAAGCGCGAGAACCTGGCGAGCAACCTGGAAGCGGCAGCGATCCGCCTGACCGACGAAGACATGGCACAGATCGCCAAGCTCGACCGCGGCCATCGCCTGGCCAACCCGGAAGGCATCGCCCCGGCCTGGGATTGAGGCAGTGGTGCTGTAGAGCCGAGCGCACGCTCGGCTGCTGCCTCCCCGGAACCGAGCATGGCTCGGCTCTACAGGTAGGTGCCGACCTTGGTCGGCACTGAGCCCTGATCGATCGTTGGAACACCGTGCCGACCAAGGTCGGCACCTACGAGAGGGCGGGGATCATCCCCTGCCCTGCAGCAACCACCCACGCATCGCCGCACTGACCTCGTCCGGCTTCTCCATCGGTGCCAGGTGCCCGCAGTCAGGCACCACCACCAGCTGCGAGTGCGGCACCATCGCGTGCATTTCCTCGCTCACCGCCAGCGGCGTGATGCGATCGTTCGCGCCGCACACGATCAGCAGCGGATCGCGGTAGCCGGCCAGCACATCATGGCCATCGCGGCGTTCCAGCGCGCTCTGGCGCAGGAACACGTCCGCGCCCAGGCGGGCGGTCATGTCGCGCACGCGCTGCACCAGCACGTAGTCATCCAGCCGCGACGCATCGATGTAGCTGCGCATCAGCACATCGCCGAAGCCGTGGAACTTCCCCGGCAGGCGCACGCTGGCACGTTGGCTGCGGCGCTGCTCGGCACGTTCCGGTGAATCGGCGTGGATCGAGGTATCGATCAGCGCCAGCTGCAGCACGCGCTCCGGCGCAATGCGCAGGATCTGCTGGGCGACGAAGCCGCCCAATGAGAAACCGGCCAGCGCAAAGCGCTCCGGTGCCTGTGCGAGCACGTCCTCGGCCACCGCCTGCAGGGTCTCGCCACGGGTCTGGTCGCCTACTGTGCAGTCGGCGATGTCGGCCAGGTCGGCCAGCTGCGCGCGCCACAGCTCGGCATCGTTGAGCAGGCCGGGCAGCAGCAGCAGGGGAATACGGTCGGTCATGGGGGTATTGTCGCGCCAGCACGGTGACGGAACCATGCCGCAACAGGCGGTTGCGTTGTAGGGTCGCGCCATGCTCGACTGCTGCACGGCCCGTCGAGCATGGCTCGACTCTCAGAAGGCAGCGATACGGACGCGACCATGGCAGACCCCTACAACAGCGGCACCCCCACCCCACCCGCGCTCCGCTTCGATGATGCGCTGGTCACCACCGCCTTCGAGCTGCCTGGGCACCGCGTCGTGCGCAACCTCGGTGTGGTGCGCGGCATCACCGTGCGCTCGCGCTCGATCGTCGGCAACTTCCTCGGCGGTATCCAGACGATCTTCGGTGGCAACATCACCATCTATACCGAACTGTGCGAACAGGCCCGCGAGGAAACCTACCGCGACATGGTCAAGCATGCACGGCAGCTGGGTGCCAACGCGATCATCGGCATGCGCTACGACGCCACCGATGTGATGACCGGGCTGACCGAAGTGCTGTGCTATGGCACGGCGGTGGTGGTGGAGCCGATGCGTTGAAGCTGTAGAGCCGAGCCCATGCCCGGCTCAGGCGTGCCCGTGTGATGCAAGGCAGCCGAGCGTAGGCTCGGCTCTACAGGAATCAGGCCACCGGCGGGACGTCGGGCACCTCGACCTGCTGCACCGGCAGGGTCACCATCATCACCGTCGGGTCGTCCGGGTCCAGCTTCGTCTTGAAGCCCAGGCTCTGGCACATCGCCAGCATGGTGCTGTTCTCGCGCAGCACCTGGCCTTCGACCACGTCCAGGCCCAGCCACTTGGCGTACTCGATCATGATCGCCATCAGCCGCCAGCCGATGCCGTGGCCCTTCAGGTCCGAGCGGATCAGGATGCCGTACTCGCCACGGTGGTAATCCGCATCGGCATGCAGGCGCACCGCGCCCAGCATCTCGCCGCTGCGCGGTTCGATCGCCACCAGCGCAATCGAGCGCGCGTAGTCGAGCTGGGTCAGGCGCGCGATGAACTCGTGGCTGAAGTGCTTCACCGACTGGAAGAAGCGCAGGCGCAGGTCCTCGTCGCTGACGCGGGCGAAGAACGCACGGAACAGCGCGTCGTCCTCCGGCCGCACCGGGCGCACGAAGGCGCGGCCGCCATCGGACAGTTCGATGGTGCGCTCCCACTCCTTCGGGTACGGGAACACCGAGAAACGTGGATGGCCGCGGCCCTTGTGCAGGATGCGCGACGGCGCCACCGCCACGCGGGCGTCGAGGGCGAGGATGCCCTTGCCGTCGACCAGCAACGGGTTGATGTCCAGCGTACGCACTTCGGGAATGTCGGCGGCCAGTTGTGCAAGCTTCACCAGCGCCAGCGCCAGTGCGCGCTCGTCAGCCGCCGGCACGTCACCGTAGGCCTTGAGGATGCGCGAGGCGCGGGTCTGGCCAATCAGCTCGTGGGCCAGGCGCAGGTCCAGCGGCGGCAGCGCCAGTGCCTTGTCGTTGATCACTTCGACGGCAGTGCCGCCGCGACCGACCACGATCACCGGGCCGAACGTCGCGTCATCGGCGATGCCGACAATCAACTCGCGCGCCTTCGGACGCACGATGGTCGGCTGCACCAGCAGGCCATCGACACGCGCATCCGGCCGCAGCTGGCGTGCGCGCGACAGGATCGCGTTGGCCGCGCTCTGCACCGCCGGCAGCGTGGACAGGTTCAGGCGCACACCATCCACTTCCGACTTGTGCGGAATATCCGGCGAGAGAATCTTCAGCGCGACCGTGGCACCGCGTTCCAGCAGCGGCTGCGCCAGGTCCATCGCCTCGTGCGCATCACGCGCATGCATCACCGGCGCGGAGGGAATGCCGTAGGCCTTGAGCAGTTCATGCGTAGCCAGCGGGTCCAGCCACTGCTGGCCGTTGGCCAGCGCGGCATCGACCAGTGCGCGCGCGGCGGCCGTGTCGACGCTGAAGTCCTGCGGCAGGCTGGGCGGCGTTTCCATCAACGCGTTCTGCGCTTCGCGGTAGCGCACCAGATGCTGGAAGCCACGTACGGCTTCGGCCTCGGTCGGATAGGTCGGCACCCGCGCCGCGTTGAGCGTGGCGGTGGCCTGGTCGTCGTTGCCCAGCCACACCGCGAACACCGGCTTGTCGCGGTGGTGGCGCGGGCGCAGGCCGAGCGTGCGGGTGAGTGCCTGCGCGGCGTCCGCCGATGAGGTGAATGCGGTCGGCACGTTGACCACCATCACCGCGTCATTCTCGTTGTCGGCCAGCAGCGCTTCGATGGCCGCGGCATAGCGGTCACCATCGGCGTCGACCACGATGTCGACCGGATTGCTGCGCGACCAGCCCTGTGGCAATACCGCATCGAGCTTCTGCACCGTGCTGTCGGACAGGGTGGCCAGCGTGCCACGCAGCGCGATCAGCTGGTCCACGGCAAGGCGGCCGACGCCGCCACCATTGCTGAGAATGGCCAGGCGGCGGCCAGGGAAGGTGCCCAGCCGCCCCAGTGATTCGGCGGCGGTGAACAGCTCGTCCAGCGCACCGACGCGCAGCAGGCCGGCGCGGTTGAAGGCCGCACCGTACACATCATCGGCGCAGGCCAGGGCCTGCACATGGGTATCGCGGCTGCCCGGCTGCACGCGCTCGGCGCGGCCGGACTTCACCACCACCACCGGCTTGGCGCGGGCGGCGGCGCGCGCGGCCGACATGAACTTGCGCGCGTCCTTGATCTGCTCGACGTAGAGCAGGATGGCGCGGGTACGGTAGTCGGTGGCGAAGTAGTCGAGCAGGTCGCCGAAGTCGACGTCCATCGTATCGCCCAGCGAGACCACGGCGGAGAACCCGACCGAGCGCGCCACGCCCCATTCCACCAGCGCGGCGGCAATGGCCGAGGATTCGGAGATCAGCGCGAGGTCGCCGGCCTGCGGAAAATGTGCGGCGATGCTGGCATTGAGCCGCGCGTGCGGCGCGATCACGCCCAGACAATGCGGCCCGAGGATGCGCAGGCCATGCTTGCGCGCCACCGCCTCTACCTGTGCAGACAACGAACCGGGGCCTTCGCCCAGGTGCGCGGTGAGGATGATCGCCGCCTGCACGCCACGTTCGGCGGCAGTGCGCACCACCTGCGGCACGATCGCCGCTGGTGCGGTGATCACCACCAGGTCGGGCACCCAGTCCAGGTCCTTCAGCCGCTTGACCGTGCGGATGCCATCGATCTCGGCATGCCGCGGATTGATCCACGCCACCTTGCCGGGGAAGCCGGTGCCACGCAGGTTGCGCATCACCGCGCGCCCGGCCGAACGCTCGCGCGGGCTGCCGCCGATCACCGCGACCGACTGCGGACGGAACACGGACTGCAGGTGGTAGGTACTCATGCGCCTACGGTACCCAAATTCCGTGGCGATGGGGTCGGAGGCGGGGTCGGACCCCTTTTCGCAGGAAAGGGCTCCGACCCCTGCTGCGGATATCCGGGGTCAGAGCCCTTCGCTGCGCGAAGGGATCCGACCCCGGCGTGCATGTTTTGTTACAGCAGCGTGCCGTGCAGGATCATCGCGGCGATGCTGAAGTAGATCACCAGGCCGGTCACATCCACCAGGGTGGCCACGAACGGGGCCGAGGCGCTGGCCGGGTCGAAGCCGAGCCGCTTCAGGATGAAGGGCAGCATCGAGCCGGACAGCGAACCGAAGGTGACGATGCCCACCAGCGCGGCGCCGATGGTGATCGCCAGCAGGATCCAGTGCTCGCCGTAGTCGTGCAGGCCGCCCAGCTGCCAGATCACGATGCGCACGATGGCCAGGCAGCCGAGGATGGCGCCCAGCACCATGCCGGTCGGCACTTCGCGCAGGGCCACCTTCCACCAGTCGCGCAGGCGCAGTTCGCGCAGTGCCAGGCTGCGGATCAGCAGCGAGGTGGCCTGCGAGCCGGAATTGCCACCCGAACTCATGATCAATGGGATGAACAGGGTCAGCACCACCGCGCGCGCCAGTTCGTCCTCGTAGTGCTGCATCGCGCTGGCCGTCAGCATCTCGCCCAGGAACAGCACGCTCAGCCAGCCGGCGCGCTTGCGCAGCATCTCGAAGAAGCCGATCTGCATGTACGGCTTGTCCAGCGCTTCCATGCCGCCGAACTTGTGCGCGTCCTCGGTGGATTCCTCGATCAGCGCATCGAGCACGTCGTCCACGGTGACGATGCCGAGCATCTGCTGCTGCGCGTCGACCACCGGAATCGCCAGCAGGTCGTGGCGGCGGATCAGCCGTGCCACCTCTTCCTGGTCCATCAGCGCATCCACTGTTACCGGCGGATTGACCTGGGCCACGTCCAGGATCGATTCCTCGGGCAGGCCGGTGATCAGCCGGCGCATGGTCACCACCTGCTGCAGCTGCTGGCTGGCCGGCTCCAGCACGTAGATCGCGTACACCGTCTCGCGGGTGCGCTCGACCTGGCGGATGTGCTGCAGGGTCTGCGCCACGGTCCAGCTGGCGGGCACCGCCACGTACTCGGTGGTCATCAGTGCGCCGGCGGTGTTCGGCGGGTAGCTGAGCAGCTTCTGGATGACCTGGCGGGCGTCGGTGCCCAGCAGCGGGATCAACCGCGCGCGCTCTTCCTCATCCAGCTCGTGGACGATGTCGGTGGCGCGGTCGTCGGCCATCAGGCCCAGCAGCGCCGCAGCCCGCGCGGGTGGCAGTGCGGCCACCAGCTCACCGCTGCGGTGCAGCTCCGGCGCTTCGAGCATCTTCACTGCACGCGGCAACGGCAGCGCAGCCAGCGTTTCCGCGGCGCGGGTCAGGTCCAGCGTGTTGAGGAATTCCACCGCGTCGGCGGTGTTGTAGTTCGCCAGCGGTGCGGCCAGTGCGGCGGCATCGGCCACCGGGCGCAGCAATTGCTTCTGGTTCATCGGTTTTGCCTTGTGGGGATGCGACCTCGCGCAACGCCAACGCAGGCAAACCGTCCCGGTGTCAGGCGGTGGCCATCGCTGGCGTCGAACGAGGTCGACTTCTACTGTCGCTGGACATGGGTTGGGGACTCCGGGATGCGTATGCCAACGGACGCGCCGCCAGCGGCGGGCAGTCTGGACCCGTGGGCCATGCAGGTCAACCTGGGCGCCCCGCGCTGGGTGGCCGCCCGGCCGGTTGTTCTCGTGCATACACAGGCCGGCGCGCATAATGTCGTGGTGGCGCTCGCCACGCCCTCCCCCATCCGAACGGACGCACAGCGGGCTCCCCCGATGACCAGGTATTCCCATGCATAGCGGTGGTCTGGAACTGGCCCTGGTACTGCTGCTGGCGGCGGTCATCGCCGTGCCGGTGTTCAAGAAGTTCGGCTTCGGCGCGGTACTGGGCTACCTGGCGGCCGGCGTGGTGCTGGGCCCGGACGGGCTGGGCTTCGTGCAGGACGCCGACCGCATCCTCGGTGCCGCCGAGATCGGTGTGGTGATGCTGCTGTTCGTGATCGGCTTGGAGCTGTCACCGGCACGCCTGAAGGTGATGCGGCGCTCGGTGTTCGGCGCCGGCGCGGCGCAGGTGGCGTTGTCCGGGCTGGTGCTGGGCGGCCTGCTGCTGCTCGATCACTTCCAGTGGAAGAGCGCGCTGGTGGTCGGCGTGGCGCTGGCGCTGTCATCCACCGCGGTCGGCCTGCAGCTGCTGTCCGAGCACAAGGCGATCAACAGCGACCATGGCCGGCTCGGGTTCGCGATCCTGCTGTTCCAGGACCTGATCGCGATCCCGCTGCTGGCGGCCATCCCGCTGCTGGGCGGAGTGAAGAACGAGACCCTGCGCTGGGAAGATGCGGCCGTGGCGCTGGGTGCGCTGGCGGTGGTGATCCTGTGCGGACGACCGGTGCTGCGCAAGGTGTTCAGCATCATTGCGCGGACCCGCAGCCCGGAAGTATTCACTGCCACCGCCCTGCTGGTGGTGCTGGGCACCGCCTGGTTCATGCAGGAAGCCGGCCTCAGCCCCAGCCTCGGCGCGTTCCTGGCCGGCGTGCTGCTGTCCGATTCGGAGTTCCGGCATGAGCTGGAAGCGCAGATCGAACCGTTCAAGGGGCTGCTGCTGGGCCTGTTCTTCATCGCAGTGGGCATGGGCATCGACCTGGACCGCATCGCCGCCGAGCCGTGGCTGATCGCCGCGGGTGTCGGCATCCTGCTGGTGGTCAAGTTCAGCCTGCTCTACGCGGTTGGACGTGTCGCCCGGCTCAGCTCGCGGCAATCGCTGCTGCTGGGCAGCGTGCTGTGGCTGGGCGGCGAGTTTGCCTTCGTGGTATTCAACGAGGCACAGCGCGCGCACCTGCTGGGCAACGCCAACCACGACCGGCTGGTGGCGATCGTCGGCCTGTCGATGGCGATCACGCCGCTGCTGATGATCGCGCTGCTCAAGCTGCTCGGCCAGGAAAAAGCCGCACCACGCGCGGCGGCCGAGGCCGACAAGGTGGCGCCGGACAACCGGCCCAAGGTGCTGATCGCCGGCATGGGGCGCTTCGGCCAGGTGATCGCGCGCCTGCTGACCGCGCAGAAGGTGCCGTTCGTGGCGCTGGAGGCGAACCCGGACACCGTTGCCGACCTGCGCCGCTTCGGCAACCAGCTGTACTACGGCGATCCGACCCGGCCGGAGATGCTGCGTGCGGCGGGGGGCGAGCACATCGATGTGTTCGTGATCACCGTGGATGACCCGGAGACCAACCTGCGCGCGGTACGCATGGTGCGCCGGCTGTACCCGGACGCGACGGTGCTGGCGCGTGCACGCAACCGCCAGCATGCGTGGCGCCTGATGGACATGTCGGCCGAGCCGTTCCGCGAAGTGTTCGGCACCAGCCTTGAGATGAGCGGACGCGTGCTGACCGCGCTGGGCGTGACACCGGACGTGGCCGAACGCCATGTGCAGCGCTTCCGCGAGCACGATGAGCAGCTGCTGCGCGACCAGTATCTGGTGTACGACGACGAGGCAGCGGTGATCCAGACCTCGCGCGACGCACGCAACGACCTGATGCATCTGTTCGAGGCCGACGCGGAAAGCGACGGCAAGTAGGCGTGCCGACCAACGGTCGGCATCCACCGGGGGGCAGGATTGGCACCGACCCGATCGATGGCGGACCCGGTAGTGCCGGCCGCTGGCCGGCAGCCTCGGTATCCCGGAGGTCTCAGCAGGTTGCCGGCCAGCGGCCGGCACTACCCACTGCAGATTCCGATCCCGGTGCTCAACCGTTGTCGCGCAGGAACCGCGCCATCGACGAAACGCCCGGCACGCGCGGTTCGAACTCTCCAGCGACGTCGATGAAGCCGCGCATCACCGCGATCTCGCGCGGGCTGCGGTTGAGGCTGTCGCGCACTTCCGGATCGGCACCGGCGCGCAACAGGCGCTGCACCAGCAGCGGCAGTCCATGCAGGGCGGCCAGATGCAGCGGGCCGAAGCCGCGCGGATCGCGCACGTCCAGGCTGACGTCCTCATCCAGCAGGCGCTCCACCGCCGCCATCACCACCTGCTCGTCGCAGGCGGTTCCCGGCTCGGCGCGTGCGCCCAGCAGCAGCAGCAGCGGCGTGACCGAACCGGCGGCGGCCTGGTCCGGCTCGGCGCCCGCCAACAGCAGGGTGTCGAGCAGGGCCAGCAGGCGCGAGCGGTCGCGGGCACTGAAACCGTACAGCGCGGCACAGTGCAGCGGGCCCAGCTGCTGCGCGTCACCGGCATGCACGTCGGCACCGGCAGTGAGCAGGCGCGCGACGATGTCCGGCAGGCCCAGCGCCGAGGCCAGCATCAGCACGGTCACCCCGCCCGGCAGGCGGTGTTCCAGCTTGGCGCCGGCATCGAGCAGGGCCGAAACGATGTCGACCTGGCGCATGCTGACCGCCGCCGACAGCGGCGTCGCACCGCTTGCAGCGGCGTGCTGCGGATCGGCACCGCGCGCCAGCAGCAGGTCGGTCACGGCCAGGTGGCCACCACCGGCCGCACGCAGCAGCGCGGTGCAGCCCTGTGCGTCGACCGCGTCGACGGCAAATCCCAGATCGATCAGGCGGCGCACGGCGTCCACATCACCGGCCATCGCAGCGGCCGGCAGATCGGCCTCGCGCAGGGTACGGCGCGGCAGCGGCCACACCCGCCAGTCCAGCCAGTCGGCCAGGTCACGGCGACCGATCGACAGCGCCACGCCCAGTGGCGTCTGACCGTCGGCGGCACGTGCTTCCGGCGAGGCACCGTGCTGCACCAGCAGCTTCAGCGCGCCTTCGCGGGCCAGGGCGGTGGCCAGATGCAGTGCGGTCATGCCATGGCTGTCGCGCGCCTCGCGATCGACACCGGCCTTGAGCAGGGCCTGCTGCAGGCGCAGCCAGCCCAGGCGTACCGCCAGCGACAGCGGTGGGTCACCGGCCGGCGAAGCGGCGAACGGATCGGCGCCACGCTCCAGCAGTTCCAGCGCCAGTTGTTCCAGGCCGCGGGCGGCCTGGTCGTGCTGTGCGCAGGCGGCCAGGAAGCGTGCCAGCCCACCGCGCCCGGCCGGCGACAGGCCGCGCTGCAGCATGACCTGCAGCGCCGGCACCGCGTCGATGCCGCGCGACAGCAGCGCGAACATCGGCGTATCGGCGCAGGCGTCGCGCACATAGGGATCGGCACCGTGGGCCAGCAGCCAATCGACCGCGCGCGGCTCCAGGGCCAACTCCGGATCGAGCAGCAGGCCGCCCAGTTCTTCCGGCTGGCACAGCCTGGCCAGCGCGGCCATGCCATCGGTGTTGCCGAAGCCCAGCGCTTCGCGCAGCAGGGTCAGCGGCGGACGGTCCGGCAACAGGCCGCTGGCGCTGGCCGCTTCACCGCGCTCGGCCAGGCCATCACTGACGGCTGCCGGCAGCGGATAAGACGGGTCCAGCAGGGCCACGATCGCCCAGCGGCCCGCTTCGGCCGCATAGTCCACCGCGCGGCGGCCAACCGGGTCGGTGGCGTCGGCGGCGATGCCCAGTTCCACCAGGCGCTTGATCAGCAGCGGCGAGACATCCTCGGCCATCACTGCCAGCTGCACCGCATTGCGGCCTTCGCCGTCCACCGCGACCAGGTCCGGCTTGTGCGGCAGCAGGTGCTCGACCACGGCGGCACGGCCGGCACGGGCGGCTTCCAGCCACGGCGTGCGGCCCAGTGCATCGCGCGCTTCCAGGTTGGCGCCGGCGCCCAGCAGCACGCCGATGATCTCCACGTGGCCGGCCAGCGCTGCCTCGTGCAGCGCGCTGCGGCGCTGGCGATCACGCGCGTCGGCGCGTGCCTTGTGCTTGAGCAGCAGCTGCACGCCGGCCGGATCGTCGTCCTCGGTGGCGGCGGCGGCCAGCAGCACCGGGGTGCCGTCGGCCGGTTCGCTGCGTGCACCGCGCTCGAGCAGGAAGCGGGCCAGGCGCCAGTTGCCGACCTGGCAGGCCACCGCCAGCGGCGACCAGCCCTCGCGGTTCAGCGCATCGACTTCGGCAGCGGCATCGCGCAGCAGCGCGGCAACGCCCGGGTCGGAACTGCGTGCGGCATGGTGCAGCGGGGTGTTGCCATCGCTGTCGGTGGCACGTGAATCGGCGCCGTTGGCGAGCAGGGTCATCACCGCTTCGGGGCGGCCATGCCAGCTGTCACGGGTGGCGGCCAGCAGCGGGGTCATGCCCCGGTGCGGCGCGTTCACATCTACGCCGCGGGCAATCAGCTCGCGCAGCAGGCGCAGGTCCGGCAGCACCGCCGCCAGCACCGCCAGGCTGCGCTGGTCACGCCAGTTCGGGTCCGGCAGCGCATACGGATCAGCACCGGCCTGCAGCAGCTGCAGGCCGCGGTCGACGCGGCCCTGGCGCGCGGCCTCATACAGGGCCGGTGTCAGTTCCTGCGGCGCCATCGCCTCCAGCGGCGCGGTTTCGGCCGCAGCGGGGAACATCGGTTCCTGTTCGCTGCTGGCAGCGGCGAACGGGCTGGGGCGCAGCGACACCAGCGGCGCGGGCGCGACCCGCTGCAGCAGCAGGTGCAGCGCCGGCGACAGCAGCACGACCGCCAGTGCGGCGGGCCAGCGTGCGCCGTCCGGCAACAGGCCCGGCCAGGCCGGCAGCACCACCAGTGCGGCCAAGGCGATCACCAGCGCGGCCACGCCAAGACCACGCCAGGCGGTCAGGTCGCGGCCGGCCAGCGCCTGCCAGTGCTGGGCCAGGCTGCCATCCAGGCGTTCGACATCGTTCCATAGCGGCCAGGTGCGCCAGGCCGCCAGCAGGCCGGCACTGACCAGCACGCTCAGGCCCAGCACCGCCGCCAGGCTGCCGCTGTCACGCAGGGCCGCCAGCGGCCAGGCCAGCAGCAGCGCCAGCAGCAATGGCGCGGCAGCCCACAGCGCCAGCAGTGCGGGCAGGTCCTGGCGTGCGACCACCTTCAGCGGCAGCAGCGCACGGCTGCGACGCCACCACGACACGCCCAGCGCGAACGCCGGCTGCGCCAGTGCGGCAAGGATGGCACCCGGCACACCGCCCACCGCGGCGCCCAACGCCAGCATGGCACCCACGGCGAAGGCGATCGACAGGGCACGCGGACGGGAGGTGTCAGTCATAGTGTCGCGGCATCAGGCTGGCCACCGACGGCGGTACCTGCAGGTAGAACCCGCGTTCGCTCATTTCGCTGCGGACCTTTTCAGGATCGGCCTGGGCCAGGCGGCGCTGGACATCCAGGGCCACCTCCAGGACGAAGGTGAGCGTCCCCAGCGAGGTGAGCAGCGGCGCGGGCAGCGCGCTGAAATCATCGCGTCGGGGAACGTAGACGTAGGTGTCCGGCTTGAGTTGGCTTTTATAGACGTAGGCGTGCATGTCCGCGGGACGATAACCCGGGAAGAGCCATGATTGTGTCGGAAAGCCGACACCGGGGAAAGCCGTCAGCCGACGATGGCGGCGCGATCGGCGGCGTTTCCCTTGCGAGGTTCAGCAATGTGGCGGCGACGTTCAGCCAACGCCGCCGCCACGCGGGCGCTTACTTGACCTTGGCGTAGGTGCCCTTCAGCGCGACACCGGCGAGGATGGTGCCGGCGTAGCACTCGTAATTGGTGCTGCTCTTGAACTCGTTCTTCTTGTAGTAGCTGACGATGTCGACCACGGCGTTGGCGCCGCGCGACCTGGCGCCGTCCTGCAGCGCGCGCAGCGCCGACAGCGCGACCCAGCGGCAGGCCTCGGCATCGCTCTTGTTGGCGGCGTTGGTCTTCTTGTTGGTCACGTCTTCACCCAGGCGCTGCTGCACGCTGACCGGCTGGCCGGCCAGGTAGAAGCGCACGCTGCCGTCGATGCCGGCGTCCTTGGCAGCCTGCGAGCTGACCAGCTCCTGCAGGGACTGCTCGACGCGGGTATCGCGGGCAGAGGCGGTGGAGGTCAGGGCCAGCAGCGCGGTGGCAGTGGCGATCATGAGAGTGCGGCGCATCGAAACTTCTCCTTGTCAGGGGTGCGGGTGGATGGCGGAAACAGTGCGGTGGGGCGGTGGATCACTCGCTCCAGCGGCGGAACACCAGTGAGGTGTTGATGCCGCCGAAGGCGAAGTTGTTGCTCATCACGTACTCGGCCTGCAGTTCGCGGCCCTGCCCGGTGATGAAGTCGAGCTGGCCACAGCGCGGGTCGACCTCGGCCAGGTTCAGGGTCGGCGCGAACCAGCCGGCGCGCATCATCTGGATGCTCAGCCAGGCCTCGAACGCGCCACAGGCACCCAGCATGTGGCCGACATAGCTCTTCAGCGAGCTGATCGGCACGCGGTTGCCGAACACCTGCGCGGTCGCCTGGGTTTCGGCGATGTCACCATGGTCGGTGGCGGTGCCGTGGGCGTTGACGTAGTCGATCTGCGCCGCGTCCAGGCCGGCATCCTCCAGCGCCAGGCGCATGGCCTGGGCCATGGTGTCGGCGCTGGGCTGGGTGACGTGCTGGCCATCGCTGTTGGTGCCGTAGCCGACCACCTCGGCAAGGATGGTGGCGCCGCGCGCCTGCGCGTGCTCCAGGTCTTCCAGGATCAGCGTGCAGGCGCCCTCGCCCAACACCAGGCCATCACGGCCGGCATCGAACGGGCGCGGGGTGGTCTGCGGCGCATCGTTGCGCACGCTGGTGGCGAACAGGGTGTCGAACACCGCCGCTGCGGTGGCATCGAGCTGCTCGGCACCGCCGGCCACCATCACCGTCTGCTTGCCACTGCGGATCGCTTCATAGGCCGCACCCACGCCCTGGCTGCCGGAGGTGCAGGCACTGGAGGTGGTGTACACGCGCCCGGACAGGCCGAAGAACACGCCGATGTTGACCGGCGCGGTGTGGCTCATCATCTTCAGGTAGGTGGTGGCACTGATGCCATCGGTGGTGAACTCGTTGAGCATGCGCCCGAATTCACCGGTGGCCTCGTGGCTGCCCGAGGACGAGCCGTAAGCCACGCCGGTACGGCCGCTGCGCAGCACCGGATGCTCGTGCAGGCCGGCTTCACGCAGTGCCACCTCAGTGGCGCGCACCGACATGATCGCGACCTTGCCCATCGAGCGGGTGGTCTTGCGGTTGTAGTTCGGCGGCAGCTCGAAATCCTGCGCCGGCGCGGCCAGCTTGGTGTTCAGCCCGGCATAGACATCCCACTCGGGCATCGCACGCACCGCATTGCGGCAGCTGCGCAGGTGTGCCTCGATGGTCGGCCAGTCGTGGCCGAGCGGACTGATGGCGGCGGCACCGGTGACCACCACGCGACGATCGGCGGCCATCAGATCATGCCTCCGTTCACCGAGATCACCTGGCGGGTGATGTAGCCGGCCGGCTCGGACAGCAGGAACGCCACCGTGGCCGCCACTTCGTCGGGACGACCGACGCGGCCGGCGGGAATCAGCTTGAGCGCGTGTTCAACCACTTCATCGTTGAGCATTTCGGTCTCGATCAGGCCCGGGGCCACGCAGTTGACGGTGATCTGGCGGCTGGCCAGTTCCAGCGCCAGGGCCTTGGTGGCACCGATGATGCCGGCCTTGGCGGCGCTGTAATTGACCTGCCCGCGGTTGCCGGCCAGTCCGGACACCGACGACAGGGTGATGATGCGGCCAGGCTTGCGCCGGCGCACCATCGGCATGATCAGCGGATGCAGTACGTTGTAGAAACCGTCCAGGTTGGTGTGGATGACCTGGTCCCAATCCTCCGCTGACAGTGCCGGGAAGGCACCGTCACGGGCGATGCCGGCGTTGCAGACCACGCCGTAGTACGCGCCGTGCGCTTCGACATCGGCCTCCAGCACAGCGCGTGCGGCCTCGCGATCAGCCACGTCGAACATCAGTACGCGGGCCTGCTGGCCCAACGCGTGGATCTCGGCCATCACGGCCTGTGCCTCATCCAGGCGGCTGCGGCAATGCACCACCACGTCGAAGCCGTCACGCGCGATGCGCAGCGCGATGGCCCGGCCGATGCCCCGGCTGGCGCCGGTCACCAGCACGCTTCGATTCCCTGTCATGCCTGTCCACTCTCCAGATAGGCCATCGCATCGGCCGGTTCGAACACCGACACGTTGGCTGTCGCCCATTCGTCCTCGCCTGCCAGGATGCGGCAGGCGAACATCCCCAATCCATTGTCACCCAACAGCTCGCAGCGCGCCTGTACGCGCAGCCGCGATCCGCTGGGAAAGCTGCTGCGCGGGCTGCTGTAGCGGCGGCTGCCAAGCAGGAAGCCCAACTGCGGCGGCTTGCCCGCCGCACGCGCACGGCAACCGGCCCAGGCCGCGATGGCCTGCGCCATGTATTCGATGCCGACCCACGCCGGCACCTGGCCCTCCTCGACGAACAGGCCCGCGTCGGGCACCACCAGTTCGGCCTCGATGGTGTCCTGGTCCCAGTGCGTGATGCGCTCCAGCAGGCACATGTCCTGGCGGTGCGGCACCACCTCTTCGATCGCGTACAGCGTGTTCATCGACGCTCCAGCGCCAGCACGGCATTGCTGCCGCCGAAGGCGAACGAATTGCTCAGCACCCGCCGCGGTGCCTGTGCCAGGCGGGTGGCCGGTGCGACCAGCGGCAGTGCCGGCAGCGCGGGGTCTGCCACGCCGTCCCACCAGTGCGGTGGCAGCTGCTGCTGCGGGTTCCCGGCCAGCACGATCCAGCACAGTGCAGCTTCGATCGCGCCTGAAGCACCCAGCGTATGGCCGGTCAGCGGCTTGGTCGAACTGGCCGGCACCTGGTTGCCCAGCACCTGCGACACCGCCAGGCTTTCCATCGCATCGTTGTGGCCGGTGGCGGTGCCATGCAGGTTCACGTAGTCCACTTCATCGGCCGCCCAGCCGGCGCGCTGCAGCGCCTGCTGCAGGGCATCGATGGCACCCAGGCCCTGCGGATCGGGGGCGGACATATGGTGCGCGTCGGCCGATTCGCCCCAGCCGGCCAGGCATACCGGGCCGGGTTCGCGGGTGAGCAGGAACAGCGCGGCACCCTCGCCGATGTTGATGCCGGCACGGTGCTGCGAGAATGGATTGCAGCGCAGGGCCGACACCGATTCCAGCGCGCTGAAGCCGGCCACGGTGAAGCGGCACAGCGAGTCCGCGCCACCTGCGATCACGGCGTCGACGATACCGGCCCGCAGCATGCGTGCCGCCGACATCAGTGCCTTGGCACTGGACGAGCAGGCGGTGGACAGGGTCCACGCCGGCCCCTGAGCGCCGCTGCGCTGGCGCACGAACTGCGCGGCAGTACCCATTTCCTGCTGGGCGTAATCGAACCCGGGCGGCCATTGGCCCTGTTCGGCATGGGTGCGCAGGGCCTGCTCGGATTCACCGATGCCCGAGGTACTGGTGCCCAGCACGACCGCCACGCGTTCGGCGCCGTGGCGGGCGATCGCGGCGGCCACCGCCGGTGCGATCTGCGCCAGTGCCACGTCCAGCAGGGCGTTGTTGCGCCCGCGCAGGGCGGCCGGCAGTTCTTCCAGCGTCGGCAGCGGTGTACGCACCTGCCCCAGCGCCAGGGTGTGCCCCGGCAGCAGGGTATCGTTGTCGCTGAGCCCGCCCGGCACGCCGGCGAACATCGCCGAAGCCACCGCGTCGCGGCCATCGCCGAGCGCGCAGACCACGCCCAGATCGTTCAGATAGATCGGTGCACTCATCGATCCGGCCCGGCCATGTCGATCGATTCGATGCGCAGCGCATAGCCTTCGGCGCGGTTGTCCAGCTGCACGCTGCCATCGTCCAGGCGCTGCAGCTGCAGCCACACCGTGCCGTCGCGCGACAGGCTGCGCTGATGGCCATCGTCACGGACCTGCCAGCCGGCTGGCAGCGCGGCCGCGATGGCTGCGGTCGGCCACAGCGCGAACTGCAGGTCATCCAGCACGCGCTCGGCGCGCACCTGCGGCGGCAGCCACGGCGCGCGCTGCTGGGTCAGCTGCCGGCCGTCCCACTGCAGGCGCACGCCGGTCTGGCCCATCGCCTGCACCGCCAGCTGCACCTGCTGCGCATCGGCTTCCAGCAGTGCATCCAGGTCGCGCTCATGCGTGCCGAACCGGAAATGCAACTGCTGCTGCAACGCCAGCGGCGCCGGCAGGCTGGCCGGCGACAGGCGCAGCGGCGGCAGTTCCACCAACGGCTTCGGCATGCGGCCGGCGCAGGCCACCAGCAGCAGGCTCAGCAGCAGTGCTGTCGCAGGGGCGATCAGGCGCCGCACAGCTGCTCCAGCACGCGCATGCGGCGGCCACTGTCATCGGCCACGTACGGGTTGTTGGTGTCCCAGGCGTAACCGGCCAGGATGGAGCTGATCATGTCGCGCACTTCGGGCTGCTGCTGCGGGTGGTAGATGATCTTCTGGAAACCGCCTTCGTACCAGCTTTCGACAAAGCGGCGGAAGGTCTTCACGCCCGCCCGCAGCGGGACCGAGAATTCCGCTTCCCAGTCCACGGCTTCGCCGGCATAGCGGCGCGCCAGGCATGCACTGGCCAGCTGCGCGGACTTGAAGGCGATGGTCACGCCGGACGAGAACACCGGGTCGAGGAACTCGCCGGCATTGCCCAGCAGGGCATAGCCCGGCCCCCACAACGAACTGACATTGGCCGAGTAGCCGGTGATGCGGCGCACCGGCAGCACCGCCCATTCGGCATTGGCCAGCAGCCGGGTCAGGTTCGGGTCCTCGCCGACGATGGCCTGCAGTTTCTGCAGGTCGTCGCCCTCGTAGCGCTCGAAGAACGACGGTTCGGCGACCACGCCCAGCGAGCAGCAGCCGTTGGAGAACGGGATTGTCCAGTACCAGACGTCGACGTGCTCGGGATGGGTGGTGATCAGGATCTTGTTGCGGTCGAAGTCCGCTTCGGCCGGAATGTTGTCGCGCACGTGGCAGAAGATCGCCCCGCGCACCGGGAAGTTGGACGGGGATTCCAGCTGCAGCAGGCGCGGCAGCAGGCGTGCGAAGCCCGAGGCGTCGAGGATGAAATCGGCCTCGATGCGGTACTCGCTGCCGTCCGGGCGGCGCACCGTCACCGCCGGCTGCTCGCCGGCTTCGACCGACAGCACTTCATCACCGAAACGCAGCGTGGCCCCCATGCGCTCGGCACCGCGCGCCAGCACGTTGTCGAAGTCGGCGCGCTGCACCTGGTAGGTGGTGCCCCAGCCCGGCGAGAACTTCTTCCTGAAGTCGAATGCGGTACGCGCTTCGCCGTGCACGAAGGCCGCGCCGTTCTTGTGCTGGAAGCCGGCTTCGACCACGTCCTGCAGCAGGCCGGCGGCCTCGATGTACTCCATGCTCTGCGGCAGCAGGCTTTCGCCGATGGAGAAGCGCGGGAACTGCTGGCGCTCCAGCATCAGCACCTGGCGGCCCTGCTGGCGCAGCATCGCCGCAGCCACGGAGCCGGCCGGGCCGGCACCGATGATCAGGATTTCAGTACGTTCGACAGCATCCACAGCAGTATTCATCGGTGCGTCCTTGTTGCTCGATCAAGTGGAAAGAAGGAAGTCGGAAGCAGGCTCAGGCCCGCGGCAGATCATGCGGCGGCGGCCGGAACAGCGGCGAGATCAGCCAGACCAGGCCGATGCCGAACAGCAGGGTCAGGCCGAACGCGCGCAGCGCCGGGGTCTGCGACAGTCCCAGCAGGCCGAACGACAGCCAGGTGCTGGCCGCGCCCACGCACACCGCCAGCCAGGCACTGGCATCGCCGCGGTGCTCGATCAGGAAGATGCCGTAGTCGATGCCCATGCCCAGCAGCAGCATCAGTGCCAGCACGTTGAACAGCTGCAGTGGCTGGCCGAACAGGCCCAGCAGGCCCAGGGTCAACGCACCGGCAATCAGGGTCGGCGCGAACACGCGCCAGGCCTGGCGGCGGTAGCGCAGCCACAGCGCGCCGAACACCAGCACGATGCCGACCAGCAGCAGCCCCCCCATCAGTTTGCGGTAGTGGCCCAGCAGCTGCGAGAAGTCGGCGGTGCGGTCCACCCAGCGCACGCCCGGCAGGCCTTCGGCCGCCCCGCGCAGGGTCGCCAGCGCATCGGCGCGCGACAGGTCATCGACCATCACCACGCTGATCATCTGCCCCCCGACCTCACCCACCCACAGGTGGCGGAACGGCTGCGAGGCCGGCGAGGCCAGGAACGCCTCCGCGGTCAGCGGCGTGGTGGCGAAGTCGGGGCGCGGCAAGGGTTCTCCGACCGCATCGGACACGGCCTGCAGCACGCCCGGTTCCACCTTGGCGGTCAGCGCCGCATCGGCCTGCTGGCGTGCCGGCGACGGCAGCCAGTCACTGATCGCGCGGTAACCGCCGATGCGCTTGCCGTTGGCCAGTACACGCAGGCGTTCGGTCAGTGCTTCTTCGCGCTGCAGCAGCTGTGCAGCGTCACTGCCCTGCACCAGATAGAACTGCGCCGGGCTGGGCATGCCCAGCAGCTGGCTCAGGCGGATCTGCTGGGCCATCAGTGCCGGCGGTGAGGACTGCAGGCTGCGCAGGTCGTCATTGCTGTGCAGGCGGGCGATGCCGATGGCAGACAGCGCCAGCGTGATCACCACGAACACCGTCACCGGCCGGCGGCCATGCAACCGCGGGAAGCGCTCCAGCGTGTTGCCCAGCCACTGCGAGAAACGGGTCTGGCGGATCTCGCCGCCATCCAGCCACGGGAACCAGAAGATCACCGTGAGGAACGCGGCGGCCAGGCCGACCACCGAGAACAGCGCCATCTGGCGCAGGCCCGGGAACGGGGCCAGGCCCAGGGCCAGGTAGGCCAGCGCGCTGGTCAGCAAGGCCAGCCACAGGCCCGGCAACAGGTGCCGCAGCAGCTTCCAGCGGCGATCGGCCGGCTCGGCCTGGCGCGAGGCAAACCAGTGGATGCCGTAATCCTCGGCCACGCCCACCAGCGACGCACCGAACACCAGGGTGAGCACGTGCACCTTGCCGAACACCAGCACGGTCACCGCCAGCGCCACGCCACAACCGATCAGCAACGACGCGGCGACCAGCAGGATCGGCCGCAGCGAACGGAACGCCAGCCACACCAGCAGCAGCACCGCGGCCAGCGAGCCCCAGCCGATCGTGTTGATCTCCTGGTTGGCCTGCACCGCGGCCGCCTCGGCGTGCAGCGGCACGCCGGCATGCAGGATTTCCAGCTCCGGCGCTGCCGCCCTGGCAGCCCGCCCGGCACGTTCCAGCAGGCCGTCGAGATGACGCTCACCGTCGAGCTGGAACGCCGAACCCGGTGTATCGAACTGCAGCACGGCCCAGTGCCTGCCCTCGGCTTCGAGCAGGCCGTCATCGCCCAGCCGCAACCCCGAACCCTGCGCCTGCTGCTGCCACCATTGCGGCCACAACGACAACGGGTCTTGCCGCCAGTCGGTCAGGCGCGGAGCGCCCATCGGGCCGTACAGCGCGGCCAACGCCTGCTCGGCCAACGCGCCCGGTTCGCTGCCCTGCAGCTGCTCGCGCTGGGCCGGCGTCAGCAGGCGGTCGCGGTACGGCGCGTAGAACGCGCGCGCCTCGTCGAACCAGCCTTCGATCGAACCACTGGGCACCAGCAGGGCTCGGTCAGTGTCCTTGGCCATGGCCGCGGCAAAGGCCGCCTGCGCACGCTTGGCGGCGGCGCCGTCCCTGCTGCCCAGCAGCACCACCACCTGCCGCGAGCTGCCGTCGGCGATGCGCCGGGTGACGTCGCTCAACAGGCGGTCATGCGCATCCTGCGGCAGCAGCGCGAGGATGTCGGTGTCGATCCGCGATTGCTGGCTCCACAGGTGCCACTGCTGCGCGCCCAGTACCAGCAGCAGCAACAGCCAGGCGATGCCCAGCCAGTGCCACCAGCGCCGCAGCCGCTCCGGTGCGTTCGATGCGACGGCCTCACTCAAAGCGGCGTGCCTCGTCGGCGGTGAGCGTGGCCGGCGCCTCGCTCAATGCACTGAACTGGATCTGCGTGCGGTCCTTGTTGGCCTCGACGATCTCGACCTGGCGCACGTAGCGGTCACCCTGCAGGGTCAGCGACTGGAACGCCTTGGCCAGCATCGCCGACTTCGGCGTCAGCCGCAGCCGCCAGCCCTGCCCTTCACGGCTGGCCGCCACGTTGAACTGGCTGGACAGCGCCTGCACGTCGCCACTCATCAGCGCGAACATGATCGCGTTCACCGAACGCATCGCCGGCTGCTGCCGTGCATCGAGCTCGACACGGGTGCTGCCATCGCGCTGGCGGCTCAGGATGCGGTCGGCGGTGACCACCACTTCGGAAGGGAACGGCTTGAGCGTGGCCCAGATCACGCCGTGCCGGCGCGCGACCACGAACTGGCCCTGCGAGCGCAGCGGGTTCCTGAAGCCGCTGACCTGCTTTTCCTGGCTGAACTGGCCACGCAGCACGTCCGGCCGCGCCACCGCCTGGGTGATCGCATCGATGGCGGGGTCGGCCGCCTGCACCTGCGGTGCGGCAACGAAGATCAGCGCGCACAGCAGCACGCTCGAAAGACGGACAAGGGGGTTCACGGCGCAGGCACTCCCAGGCGCTCCCACAGTACCGGCGGGCACTGGTACAGCATTTCCTTGCTGGCCGCGTCCACCGCGACCTGGATGGTCATCGCGCGGGTCAGCACCTGGCCGCTCTGCGCATCGAGGATTTCATACTCGATCTTCAGCCGGTTCTCCCATTCCACGATGCGCGCGACCACGCGCAGCGCCTGGTTGAACAGCAGCGGCCGCACGTACTTCACCCGCGCATCGACCACCGGCCACAGGTAGCCCGATTCGAGCATCTGCGGGTAGTCGTAGTCGTAGCGCCCGAGCAGCGCGCAGCGCGCGATCTCGAAGTACTTGAAATAGTTGCCATGCCAGACCACGTTCATCGGATCGCAGTCATGGAAGGCAGGGGTCAACGCAATTTCGCCAACCCGTTCGATGGCCTCATTCACCGGCATACAGCTCCCAACGTTGCGCGCGGATCTCCACCAGCAGTTCCCGCAGTTCGCGATCCAGCGCGCGGTCTTCTTCAACCAGGGCGATGCGCTGCCCCAGGTCGGCGTACATGTCGGCCAGACTGCCATGCAGCTGCGCGTTCAGGCCAACCCGTTCGCGCAGCGCCAGGCCCTGGCGGGCGGCGATCAGCATCGCGGCCACCACCTGTTCAGTCAGCTCGATCACGCGCAGGCAGTCGCGCGCGGCGATGGTGCCCATGCTGACCTTGTCCTGGTTGTGGCACTCGGTGGAACGCGAGAACACGCTGGCCGGCATGGTCTGCTTCAGCGCTTCGGCAGTCCAGGCCGACACGCTGATCTGCAGCGCCTTCAGGCCATGGTTGATGGCCGCGCGCGGGCCGGTGGCCGCCGACAGGTTGGCCGGCAGGCCATGGTTGTAGCGGGCATCCACCACCAGCGCCAGCTGCCGGTCGAGCAGGTCGGCAACGTTGGCCACGGTGTTTTTCAGGGTGTCCATCGCCAGTGCGATGTGGCCGCCGTAGAAGTGGCCGCCATGCAGGATGCGCTCGCCGTCGGCGTCGATCAGCGGGTTGTCGTTGGCACTGTTCAGTTCGGTTTCGATCAGCTGGCGCAGGAACGGCAGGCTGTCTTCCAGCACGCCGATGACGTGCGGCGCGCAGCGCAGCGAATAGCGGTCCTGCAGGCGCTGTTCGTTGCGCGGCGGGCGTTCGCTGTGCAGGTCGCTGCGCAGGCGCGCAGCGATGCGGCCCTGGCCCGGGTGCGGCTTGGCGGCGAACAGGGTTTCGTCGAAGTGGTGCGCGTTGCCGTCGCTGGCCAGCACGTTGAACGCGGTCAGGCGCGTGGCCATGCGCGCCAGGTAATCGGCGCGCTGCCAGGCCAGGCAGGCCAGGCCGGTCATCACCGCGGTGCCGTTCATGATCGCCAGGCCTTCCTTCGGCCGCAGCTTCAGCGGGGTCATGCCGATCTTCGCCAGCACTTCGGCCGCCGGCTGCACGCGGCCGTCATGCAGCACCTCGCGCTCGCCGCACAGCACCGCCGCCACGTACGACAGCGGAGTCAGGTCGCCGCTGGCACCGACCGAGCCTTCGGCCGGGATCATCGGCAGCACGTCGTGCTGCAGCAGCGTGGCCAGGCCTTCCAGCAGCGGCACACTGACGCCGGACATGCCGCGCACCAGCGACGCCAGGCGCGCGGCCAGCACCGCGCGGGTCTCGACCGGGTCCAGGTAACGGCCCAGGCCGCAGCCGTGGTAGGTGTACAGGTGGTGCGGCAGTTCCGCCACCAGCGCCGGCGGGATGTTCACCGTGCACGAGTCGCCGTAGCCGGTGGTCACGCCGTAGATCACGCCGTCCTCGCGCAGCAGGCGGTCGAGGAAGTCGGCACCGCGCTGGATGTGCGCGCGGAACGCCGGCGCGTCGCTCAGTGCGGCCTCGCACTGGCGCTGGGCCAGGGCAACCACGTCTTCGATGGTCAACGGTGCGTCGCCAAAGCGGCACACGGGTACGGCGTCAGTCGTCATGCGGAGCCTGATCCCAGAAGGGGAAGAAATTGAACCAGTCCAACGGGGACTGGATGACCTGGAGTTCCAGCCAGCGCGCGAAGCGCTGTGCCTGTTCGGCCAGCGCGGCGTCGCGCGAGCCACGCGGCAGCACGATGCGTTCGGCGAACTGTTCGAATGCCACCCGATAGCCGTCGCCCTCGTGCAGGCAGGCCATGGTGTAGACCGGGCAGCCCAGCGCCGCGGCGAGCACATAGGCGCCGATCGGGAACGGCGCGCGGTGGCCCAGGAAATCGGCAGTGACGCTGCGGCCACCCTGTACCGGCGTGCGGTCGCCGACGATGGCAACGAAGCCCCCCGCCGCCACGCGCTCGGCCAGCATCACCGCGGTGGCCGGCCCCATTTCGGTCACCTGCACCAGTTCCACCGCCGCCAGCGGGTCCAGCCGCTGCAGCAGGCGGTTGAAGCGCTGCGCATGCGCGGTGTGCACCAGCACGGTGATGCGGAACCCCGGCACCTGTTCGGCCAGCACCTGGCACAGCTCCAGGCAGCCGATGTGCGCGGTGAGGATCAGCCCGCCCTCGCGGCGCGCGATCTTCTGCAGCACCAGGTCACGATGCAGGTGGATGCGTTCGGCCGGGTAGCGCCCGCCCAGGCCGAGGATCTTGTCCAGCATCGTATCGGCGAAGGCGAAGAAGTGGCGCAGGCTGTCACGCCGTGTCGGCGCGCGGCCGAGCACGCCGCTGTGCGCCTGCAGCCGCTGCAGGTACTGCATCGAAGCCTGGCGCCCTATACGGTTGCCCAGCCAATGGCAGGCCACCACCGGCCACACGCACAGGCGGAACGGCCAGCGCCCGAACCAGCGGTGCACCCAGCACAGGAACAGCACGCCGGCCACCGACGTCGATTCGCCGATGTCGGCCCAGTGCGGGGCACCCTGCGCGGCCGCCATCTCAGCGCTGCCCCTGCAGGCGGCGCCACAGCAGCCGCGGCGCACGCCAGAGCATGCCGAAGAACAGGCGGGTATGCATGCGGCTGATGCGCACGTTGTCGCGCCACACATCGAAGTGCGACACGCCATCGGACGGATAGGTCACGCGCGTGGCCAGGTGCTCGACCGGCAGTTGCCGCCAGTACAGCCGCACCATCACTTCGGTATCGAAATCCATGCGCCGGCCGATGGTTTCCTCACCGATCAGGCGCAGTACCGGCGGCAGCGGATACACGCGGAAGCCACACATGGTGTCGCGCAGGTGCAGCGACAGCGTGTTGATCCAGACCCAGATGTGGGTGGCGTAGCGGCCATACAGGCGCGCCTTGGGAACACTGGCGTCGTAAGCCGGAATGCCGCAGATCACCGCCTCGGGATGGGCGCGCGCGGCTTCGATGAAGCGTGGCAGGTCAGTGGTATCGTGCTGGCCGTCGGCATCGATCTGCAGCACGTGGCTGTAGCCACGCGCGCCGGCCTCGGCAAAGCCGGCCAGCATCGCCCCGCCCTTGCCCTGGTTGACGTCCAGGCGCAGCAGGTCGACGCCCTGGCGCTGTGCCAGCGCGCGCAGCACCGCCGCGCACCCATCGTGCGAACCATCGTCGACCAGCAGGCAGGGCAGTCCCGCAGCCTGCACGCCATCGACCACCGCCGCGATGGCGTGCTCGTGGTCGTAGACAGGGATCACCACCAGTGGCGCGAATGCGGCACCGGCAACGGCCGGGTCAGTCCGCATCAGCGAAAACCACCCTGCCGCTGGCATGCACACCGTGGCTGGAGGTGTAGCGGAAGGCCAGCACGTTGCGTGCGGCATCCCAGTCCAGCTGCAGGGTCAACTCGTCACCGGGGCGGGCCACGTGCTGGAATTTCACCGCATCCATGCGCACGAACGCGCCCCGCATCACAAACGCCTGGCGGGCGAAGCGCACCGCCCAGTCCAGCTGCGCCACGCCGGGCAGGATTGCCGCCTGCGGGAAGTGGCCTTGGAACGGCCGCAGCGCCGGGTCCAGGGTCATGCGCAGGGTGGCGCTGGCGGCATCGCGGTGATCCCACGCCGGCACCGGCATCAACGGCTGGAACAGCGCCGCCAGCGCGGCCTGGGTCACCTTGCCCTGCGCATTGATCGGCAGCGCCTGCACCAGGCGCCAGCGACGCGGCCGGGTCACTGCGTCATGCGCATGCGCCAGGCGGGCGCCAAGGCGCTGGCCCAGCGCCCGCCGCGCAGCGTCGCCGCCCTCCAGCAGCGCCGGATCGGCCGGCACCACCACGGCGGCCAGCTGCTCGCGCTGCCCGGGCAGCACCAGCACGCGCGCGTCATCCACCTCGGCGTCTTCGCGCAGCGCGCGTTCCAGCGCATCCAGCGACACCCGGCGTTCCTCGATCTTGACGATGCGGTCGGCCCGGCCCAGCAGGCGGAAGCGGCCGTCGGCCAGGGCTTCGACACGGTCCTGGGTGCGCCACCAACCGGGGGTGTCCAGGTGCGCCGAGGCCACCGCCAGGCAGCCATCGTCGATGCGCCACTGCACGCCCGGCAGCGGCTGCCACGGCGGCAGGTCGATGTCCCAGCGGCGCCAGGCGATGCCGCCGGTCTCGCTGCTGCCATAGACCTCGGTCGGGGCCACGCCCAGCCACTGCCGCACCTGCCGCGCTGCGTCTTCCGGCAGCGGACCACCGGAGGAGAACACCGCGCGCAGGCGGCCATGCAGGCTGGCCCAGTCGAGCTGCCCGGGCAGGCGCTTGAGGTGGGCCGGCGTCGCCACCAGCACCGTATCGGTACCGGCCAGCGCACCCACCAGGTCTTCGTGGAAGAACCGGCGCGGATGAATCAGGCGGCCGGCGGCCAGCGGCCACAGCACGCGGAACAGCAGCCCGTAGATGTGCTGGTGGGACACCGTGCCATGGACCTGCACACCCTCCATCTGCGCACCGAACGCGGCCTGCAGCGCCTCCACCTCGCGCGCCAGCTGGTCCAGGCGCTTGCCGATCGCACTGGGCTGGCCGGTGCTGCCGGAGGTGAACACGCACAGCTCGCAGGCGCGCTCGTCCAGCGCCTGCAGCTCATCGTCCAGCGCGGCGTCCAGCGCCACCAGCGAGCGGTAGTCGGCGGACACGTCGCCTGCGAAGCCGCTCACCTGCGGCTGCAGCGCCTGCAGCGTGGCTGGCAGGTTGTCGCCGGCCAGGAACACCCGCTTGCCGGCATGCCAGGCACCGAACAGCGCGGCGGCAAAGGCCACGGCATCATCGAAGTACAGGGCCCAGTCGCGGCCTTCGGCGGCCGCAAAGGCGGCGCGCCAGGCCAGTACGCGCTGGCGGAAGCCGGCATGGTCGATCACCTCGCCGTCGCACAGGCCGACGCTGCGCTGCGGCCGTGCCTCCAGCAGCAGCCGGTCCAGGGCAATCCACTCAGCCATGCGCGTGCGCCGCCTTCACCTGCCGCCGCACCAGCCACTCCCCTGCGAACAACACGCCCATCATCACGTACGCCAACAATCCGTTGTAGAGCATCCAGACCCGGTCCGACGCGTACAGCGCGGTCAGCAGGGCCAGGCTGCCGTTGAGAACGAAGAAGCCGCACCACACCTGGGTGACGCGGCGGGTATAGGCCACCGCGAACGGCGGCAGGTCCGGCTCCTGCAGCCGCGCCAGGCGCTCCACCAGCGGTGGCCCGAAGCGCAGGCTGGTGCCGAACACCGCCAGCATCACCACGTTGACCAGCGCCGGGTACAGCTTCAGCGGCAGGGCCTGGTTGAGCACGGTGGCCAGCACCGCCAGCAGGCCGGTGCCAGCGGCGGCGGCCCACCACAGCGGCTGTCGCGTGCTCAGTGCACGCAGCAGGGCCAGGGTGAACAGCAGCAGCGACAGCCAGCGCGGCTCGAAACGGCCCATCGCCAGGTACACCAGCAGCGGGTAGGCAAGCGAAATCGCTGCCACCACGACGGTACGTGCGCGAGCCATGGCGAAGCCGCCGGCGCTGCGGTCAGGCGGCTGCCTGGTCCGGCAGCAGTCCATGCACGACATCGACGATGTCCTGCACGGTGCGCACGGCCTTGAACGCTTCCGGCTGCAGATTGCGGCCGAGCAGCGGCTTGAGCTGCACGATCAGGTCGACCGCATCGATGCTGTCGATGTCCAGGTCGTCGTACAGGCGGGCCTCGGGGGTGATCCGGGCGGTTTCGATCTCGAAGCTGTCGGTCAGGATGCTGACGATGCGTTCGAACAGTTCATTCTTGGTCATGGCAATTCCTGGCGCCGTTACGACTGGCGGGCGGCGACGAACTCGCCGAGCGCGCGCACGCTGGAGAAATGGCGACGGGTTTCTTCTGAATCGGCCGAGAGGCTGACACCGTACTTCTTCTGCAGCGCCAGGCCCAGTTCCAGCGCGTCGATCGAATCCAGGCCGAGGCCCTCGACGAACAGCGGCGCGGTCGGATCGATGTCCTCCGGCGTGATGTCCTCCAGCGAAAGGGAGGAAATGATCAATTCCTTGATCTCGTGCTCAAGTGCTTGCACGGGGCGGATCTCCAGACAGGTCGAAATAACGAGAAAGGTGCTCGGTGACGCGGCGTGCTGCCAAGGCATCCCCCCTTGGCGAGTCGTCATCGGCCAGGAAGGGCGCGATCGGGATATCTTCGCCGATCTGCAGCCGAACGTGAAAGCGACGTGAGGGGACACGATACCACTTCTGTCCCTTGGTCAACGTGGGCGGGGTGCAGGTGATCCGTACCGGGGTGATGTCCAGCCGGCCGCGGACGGCGATGTTGGCGGCCCCGCGCTGCAGCCGCGGCGGTTGGCCCGGCACGCTGCGGGTGCCCTCCGGGAAGATCACCAGGGTACCGCCGGCATGCACCGCCGCTACGCAGTCGTCGACCAGGCCGGCCCCGTCATCGTTGGCGATGTAGCCGGCCGCCCGCACCGGGCCGCGCATGAACGGGTTGCAGGCCACGGCCCGCTTCACCACGCAATCGGCGTTGGGCAGCAGCGAGATCAGGCAGACCACGTCGATCAGGGTCGGGTGATTGGCCAGAACCAGCAAACCGTCGCGCTGCAGGCGTTCCCCGCCCTCGATCTGGTAGGTCATCACCCCCAGCGCACGCATCAGGCGCAGGTGGCTGGCAAAGGCGACCTGGACCACGCGGCGGGCCCGGCGGCGGCGGACCACCGGGTCGCGCATCAGCAGCAGCACCGGCATCACCAGCACGCCCAGCAGCAGGCCGCCCACGCCAAATGCGGCGAAGCTCAGGCCGGTGCCGAACACCCGCCAGGCATGATCGAGGCGGCGCAGCGCCTCAGCCACGGCGTCCCCAGCGCCAGCGCTGGCCCTGGGCCACGTGCTCCAGCGCCGGCGCGCCAGACAGCAGGAAGCGGTGCAGGTCCAGCGCGTGCGGCAGCGTGCCCGGGGCGGTGGCGGTGGCCTCCGGCGCCGCCTCCCATTGCAGCGAGAGCGTCGGCTGGCCCGCTGTCGGCGCGGTCAAACGCCAGCACCAGGCAAAGAACGGGTCGGGTTCGTCGGCAAACGTCGCGTAAATTTCAGGAAGCGGCGACTCATAGACCACCACCCGCACTTCGCGGGCACCATCGGCCAGCAGCCCGGCGGCCTCCAGGCAGGCGGTCTCGACCGTGGCCTGGCCGGCGGCCAGCGCCAGGTAGTTGCCGCGGTGGCCGCGGGCGATCGAGTACAGCGCCGCGATCGCGTTGTGCACCGACAGGCCGAACCCGGTGGGGGACAGGGGCTGATCGCTGGCCAGCGCCCCCAGCAGGTCCATCGAACGGGCCACGTCGCCGTGGCGGCTGGCGAACACCAGCGGCACCTGGCTGTCAGCGCCCTGCCCGTCCTCGCACCAGCAGGCAGCCTGGATCGCCATCCGGCCCAGCCGCTCGATGCGGCGGCGCTGCATCGCCGGGATCTCGGCCAACGCCGGCGTGTCTTCGCCCTGCGGCGGATACGGCGCATCGGCCCAGCCCAGCCACTGGCTACGCTCGCTCAGGCCGGGCGCCCAGGCGGCCCAGTCGACGATGGAGAATTCGATCATTTAGCGATGGTGCTTCAACGGGAGAACGATAGGCACGAGCCATTACGGCGACGCGCGGCGGCCCCCCATTCCTGCAGCCGTGCGTCCGTCCAGGACGTCGCCGGCTGCCCCCCTGGCCGCCGGAAAGGAGCGCACGCTAGCACGTCCTGCGCGGGGTGTGCAGGTTTCACATTCCCCAACGCGGGGGCCGGCACCGGCCGGCCCCGCATTCAAACGATCAGTGGTAACCGGTGTCGGCGTGCACCTTGCCGCGGAACACCCGGTACGACCACGCCGTGTAGCCGAGGATGACCGGCAGCAGAATGACCAGCCCGACCAGGGTGAAGCCCAGCGAGGAGGCCGGCGCGGCGGCCTGCCACAGGGTCATCGACGGCGGCAGCAGGTAGGGCCACATGCCCAGCACCAGGCCAAGGAAGCCGAGCACGAACAGGGCCAGGCTGAGCAGGAACGGCGGCAGGTCGCGGCGCGGATGGGTCGCGCTGCGCCACAGCGCGGCCGCCACCGCCAGGGTCAGCAGCGGGACCGGCGACAGCCACCAGAAGTTGCCGTCGCTGAACCAGCGGTCCATCAACCGCGAATCGAGGAACGGCAGCCAGCTGCTCACCAGGCCCATCGCCGCGATCACCGCCACCACCAGCGGGCGGGTCATCTGCCGCGCCAGCGCCTGCACGCGCCCTTCCGTCTTCAGGATCAGCCAGGTGCTGCCCAGCAGCGCATAGCCGGCCACCAGCGCGGCACCGGTCAGCATCGCAAACGGGCTGAACCAGGCGAACGCGCCGCCCTGGTAGGCACCGTGCACCAGCGGGATGCCCTGCACCAGCGTGCCCAGGATCACGCCCTGGGCAAAGGTGGCCAGCAGCGAGCCCAGGCCGAACCCCACGCTCCACAGCCGGCGCGAACGATGTGCCTTGAAGCGGAACTCGAACGCCACGCCGCGGAACACCAGCGCCACCACCAGCAGCAGCACCGGCAGGTACAGCGCCGACAACAGCACCGCATAGGCTTTCGGGAACGCCGCCAGCAGCCCGGCGCCGCCCAGTACCAGCCAGGTCTCGTTGCCGTCCCAGATCGGCGCGGCGGTGTTCATCATCAGGTCCAGCTGCTCCTCGTCCTCGGCGAACGGGGCCAGGATGCCGATGCCGAGCACGAAGCCGTCCAGCACCACGTACATCAGCACGCCGAAGCCGATCACCGCGAACCACGCCACCGGCAGCCAGGTCATCAGGTCCATGTCAGCGCTCCTCCAGCGGTTCGTCGGCCGCCGACAGCGGGCGTGCCGGCGTATGGCTGCCATGGTCCAGCGACGGCCCCTCGGCATACGGCTGCGGCCCGTGGCGCAGGATCTTCACCAGGTACCAGATGCCCCAGCCGAACACGAAGGCATAGCCAATCACATAGACGCCCAGCGACAGCGCGGTCATCCACGCACTCTGCGGGCCCACCGCATCAGCGGTGCGCAGTACGCCATACACCACCCACGGCTGGCGCCCCATCTCGGTGACGAACCAACCGGACAGCAGCGCGATGAAGCCACTCGGCAGCATCCAGTTCCAGCCGCGCAGCAGCCACGGCGAATCCAGCAGCTTGTTCCGCCATAGCTGGAAGGCCGACACCCAGGCCAGCAGCAGCATCAGCGTGCCCAGCCCGACCATGATGCGGAAGGCGAAGAACACCGGCGTCACCGGCGGCCGTTCGCTGGCGGGTACTGAGGTGAGCGGATCGAAGGTGCCGTCCAGGCTGTGGGTAAGGATCACGCTGCCCAGCTTCGGAATGGCCACTTCGAAATCGTTCCGCTCTTCCTTCTCGTTCGGCAGCGCGAACACCACCAGCGGCACGCCCTCGCCTTCTTTGGTTTCATGCCAGTGCGCCTCCATCGCCGCGATCTTCATCGGCTGGTGCTTGAGCGTGTTCAGGCCATGCATGTCGCCGACGAAGATCTGCACCGGCACGGTCAATGCCGCGAATGCAACGGCGGCGATCAGCATGCGCCGCCCCGCTTCCACGTGCGTGCCCCTGCGCAGGTACCACGCACCGACGCCACCAATCACGAAACAGGTGGTGATGAACGAGCCCAGCGCCATGTGCGCCAGGCGGTACGGGAACGAGGGGTTGAACACCACCTGCCACCAGTCCACCGGATGCACGATGCCGTTGACCATCTCGTAGCCGGCAGGCGTATGCAGCCAGCTGTTGGACGACAGGATCCAGAACGTGGAGAACAACGTGCCCAGCGCCACCATGCAGGTGGACAGGAAATGCAGGCGCGGCGAGACCCGGCCCCAGCCGAACATCATCACGCCGAGGAAGCTGGCTTCCAGGAAGAACGCGGTCAGCACCTCGTAGGTCAGCAGCGGGCCGATGACCGTACCGGCCACCTCGCTCAGCCGCGGCCAGTTGGTGCCGAACTGGAAGGCCATGACGATGCCGCTGACCACGCCCATGCCGAACGACACCGCGAAGATCTTCTGCCAGAAGAAATACAGCTCGCGCCACACGGGCAACTTCGTGCGCAGCCAGCGCCATTCGATGAAGGCCAGCCAGCTGGCCGTGCCGATGGTGAAGGCCGGGAACAGCACGTGGAAACTGATGACGAATCCGAACTGGATCCGGGACAACAACAACGCGTCCAAGGGACGCCTCCTGCCTGCGACCGGTGGGATACCGGACCACTTTAGGAGGATTTCGTTAAGGTGGGATGCGACCGGGTGACGCGCTGCTTCACTTTGTCGCAGGGGTCAACCGTTCTGGTAGCTGCCAGCCTTGGTTGGCACACACGCCCAAACGCCGACCCAGGTCGGCATCTGCCAACGGCGACTGGAACGGCCCACCGCCCGGAGGGCGCCTCAGAGCCAGAAATACCAGGCCGCTGCAGCCAGCAGCGCGCCAAACAACAGCACCTGCACCACCACATAGCCCACGCCACCGTCGCGCGACTCAGCGGCAATGCGCTTCTGCAGCGCCTCGCTCACATCCGGCGTTGCTTCCTGCTGCGCCTGCTCGCGCAACGCCTGTGCCAGCACGCGCGCTTCCGCATCGCGAGGATCGGTGGGTGGGTTCACAGCAGCTCTCCGGCAGTGGCATGCCGCGTCAGTTCCTGCTTCAGGACCTGGCGCGCGCGGTGCAGGTGGCTCTTGATGGTACCGCGTGCCAATCCGGTCACCTGCTCGATCTCGGCCAGATCGAAATCCTCCAGGTAATGCAGGCCGACGATCAGGCGCTGCGGCGCGCTCAGCCGTTCCAGTGCCGCGCCGAGCTGGCGCCCGGCCTGCAGCGCCTCGCTCAACTCGGCGGGCCCGGGGCCTTCATCGCCGATCCCCAGTTCCTCCGGCACCTCCACCGCCACCATCCATTGCGCCTCCAGCCGCCGCCGACGCAGGTGCTGTAGTGCAGTGGTGTAGGCCACCCGCGAAACCCAGGTACGCAACGAAGATTCAAAGCGAAACCGGTGCAGCTGGCGGAACACGGCCAGGAAGGTTTCCTGCAGCAGGTCAGCCACCTGGTCGCGGTCGCCCACCATGCGTCCGATCACATGCGCGCAGGTGCGCTGGTGGGCTTCAACCAGTTGCGCGAAGGCCGACTGCGAGCCATCGATGATGGCCCGCACCAGGGCCTGGTCCGCGTCCAGCGCTTTGGCGGGAGCCGCCGTCGCCGCCGTATCCTCGCGGCGACGGCCCCGCAGTGCCGACAGCGCTTCGCCGAGCAGGCTCATGCGCGGGGCGCCCCCTGTGCCCGTGGCATGCGCCGGCTCAGCCCTTGGGTGCGGCGGGGCGGGTGAAGTGCCAGGCCAGCAGCTGGCCCAGGCCGGCACTGCCGACCAGCGCGGCAGCGGCACCGAAGGTCAGGTCACGCGCACCGATGGCCTCCAGCAGGGCCATGGCCAGGGCCAGGCAGACCAGGCTGATGCCCCAGCGCAACGCCCCCTGGCGGCGGCGCTCTTCTTCCAGCACGGCCAGCGAGCGGATCACTTCCTCCGGCACGTGCGGGGCCACCAGCTTGCTGCGCGCGCGCGCATCGGCAATGGCATGGATCGCGTAGGCGATGCAGATGAAGAGGGTGATCGGGATCAGTTCCTGCATGGTCGGGCTCCTGTTCGATGGATGATGCGGGTTCAGGAGAATGGATGCGCGACCACGGCAACCGGTTGCACTAGCTGCCTGCCACCTCGTCGCTGGCGCCGGGCGTGTCCGCCGGCTCCGGGAAATAGGTCTCCACCTGGAAACCCAGCTGCAGGTCCGCCAACAGTCGCAGCAACTGCTGATCCAGCACAAAACCCGCCCATGCGGTCTTTCCAAAGATGCCGACACGCACGCCGATCGAAGCCCCCTCCTGCAGCAGTTCCCCGATCACATCGGCGCGTGCCCGCAGGAGATCGACCAACGCCGGCCAGGCATCCATCAGCCAGCCGTCCTTGCCCCTCTCCAGTACGAACACCACGCGGGTCTCCGCATGCCCGCTGATCAGGCTGCCGTCGCGATCCCGGTATCCGGTTCCGACGTCTCGGGAAAACGCCGGTTCCAGATCCAGCCGGGCGGCAATCCCGGCGCCGGCCTCTGTTGGGTGCTGCACGCGCAGCGAGATCCTGTAGTCGTAGCAGTACATATCGGTTCCATCCGAACGGAATGGCCATCATGCCGCACACGCCGTCGCAGCGACCTGGAGGGGGCCATTTTGCCGATTCCGCTGCCATGACCTGTGGCCCCTGCCCCGGGCCCGTGCGGCTGCTACGCTTGCCCGGTTTCCTCTACTGGTGCCGTCCGCCCATGTCCCGAGTGCTGCCCCTGTCCCTCCTGCTGTCGGCCGTGCTGGCCGCACCGGCTGCGCATGCCGCGCCGACGCCGATCACCATCGAACAGGCCATGGCCGACCCGGACTGGATCGGTCCGCCGGTCGAGAAGGCCTGGTGGTCGTGGAACAGCCAGCAGGTGGAGTACCAGCTCAAGCGCAACGGCAGCCCGGTACGCGATACCTTCCGCCAGCCGGTGGCCGGTGGCGTGGCCGCGCAGGTGGCCGATGACCAGCGCGGCACCCTGGACGTGGCCGAGCCGGTCTATGACCGCAGCCGCAGCCGCAGCGCCTTCGTCCGCAATGGCGATGTGTTCGTGCGCGACCTGCGCAGCGGCGCACTGACCCAGCTGACCCGCAGCAACGAGCGCGCGGGCAACGTGAACTTCGCTGCCGACAACGGCGTGATCTGGCGCGTCGGCCAGAACTGGTTCCACTGGACCGCCGCCAGCGGCGTGCAGCAGGTGGCCAGCCTGAAGGCCGAGAAGGACCCGCGTACGCCGCCGAAGGCCGACGTGCTGCGCGACCAGCAGCTGCGCACGCTGGAAACCCTGCGCCGCGACCGCGACCAGCGCGAAGCATTGAAGGACCAGGACCAGCGCTGGCGCCAGGCCGACCCGACCCGCGCACCGGGCCCGGTGTACCTGGGCGCCGACGTCGAGATCGGTGACAGCGTGCTGTCGCCGGACCTGACCCACCTGATCGTGGTGACCAAGCCGAAGGACTTCGACGACGGCCGCACCAGCAAGATGCCGCTGTACGTGACCGAGTCGGGCTACGAGGAAACCGAGGACACCCGCACCCGCGTCGGCCGCAACGGCTTCGAGCCACACACCCTGTGGTACGTGGACGTGCGCACCGGCAAGGCCGAAAAGCTCTCGCTGTCCAGCCTGCCGGGCATCAGCACCGACCCGCTGGCCGAGCTGCGCCGCAAGGCCGGCAAGGATGCGCTGAAGGGCGAGCGCAGCGTGCAGGTGATGAGCGACTTCATGGGCGGCGGCATCCGCTGGAGCGCCGACGGCCAGCAGGCCGCGGTGATGCTGCGTGCCAACGACAACAAGGACCGCTGGATCATCAGCGTCAATGCCGCCGACGGCCGCGTGCAGAACCGCCACCGCCTGACCGACAACGCCTGGATCAACTGGGGCTTCAACGATTTCGGCTGGATGGCCGATGGCCGCACGCTGTGGCTGCTGTCCGAGGAATCGGGCTTCTCGCACCTGTACACCCAGGCCGGCACCGCCAAGCCGCAGGCGTTGACCAGCGGCAAATGGGAAACCTCGGCGCCGGTGCCGTCGGCCGATGGCAAGGGCTTCTATTTCCTGTGCAACCAGCAGGCGCCGCATGACTACGAAGTCTGCGCGGTCGACACCGGCAACCGCCAGGTACGCGAGCTGACCAGCCTCAACGGCGTGGAAGACTTCTCGCTGTCGCCGGACGGCCAGCAGCTGCTGGTGCGCTACTCCGGTGCCTACCTGCCGCCGCAGCTGGCGGTGCTGCCCAGCACCGGCGGCCAGGCACGCGTGCTGACCGACACCCGCACCGCCGACTACAAGGCACGCCAGTGGATCCAGCCGAAGCTGGTCGCGGTACCGTCCAGGCACGGTGCGGGCGTGGTCTGGGCCAAGTACTACGAGCCGGAAAACAAGGAACCGGGGAAGAAGTACCCGATCGTGATGTTCGTGCACGGCGCCGGCTACCTGCAGAACGTGCACCAGCGCTACCCGGCCTACTTCCGCGAGCAGATGTTCCACAACCTGCTGGTGCAGAAGGGCTACATCGTGCTGGACATGGATTACCGCGGCAGCGAGGGCTACGGCCGCGACTGGCGCACGGCCATCTACCGCAACATGGGCCACCCGGAACTTGAAGACTACAAGGACGGCCTGGACTGGCTGGTCGACACCCAGCAGGGCGACCGTGACCACGCCGGCATCTACGGCGGCTCCTACGGCGGCTTCATGACCTTCATGACGCTGTTCCGTTCGCCGGGCACGTTCAAGGCCGGCGCCGCGCTGCGCCCGGTGGTCGACTGGCACAACTACAACCACGGCTACACCAGCAACATCCTCAACACCCCGGACATCGATCCGGAGGCGTACCGCGTGTCCTCGCCGATCGAGTACGCGCAGAACCTGCAGGACAACCTGCTGATCGCCCACGGCATGATGGATGACAACGTGTTCTTCCAGGACTCGGTGAACCTGACCCAGCGCCTGATCGAACTGCACAAGGACAACTGGTCGATCGCACCGTACCCGCTGGAACGCCACGGCTACGTGCGTGCCGATTCCTGGCTGGACCAGTACAAGCGCATCCTCAAGCTGTTCGAGCAGAACCTGAAGTGAGCAACGCCGCGGCCATGATCCGGATCGTGGCCGCGGTCATCCTGGATGACCGCGGCCGGGCGCTGCTGGTGCGCAAGCACGGTGCCCGCCGCTTCATCCAGCCCGGTGGCAAGCCCGAACCCGGCGAAGCACCGCTGCAGGCGCTGGCCCGCGAACTGCACGAGGAACTGGGCGTGCAGCTGTGCACCGGTGCCGCCATCGCACTGGGCACGTTCGAGGACTGGGCAGTGAACGAGCCCGGCCACCGCGTGCAGGCCCAGGCCTGGTGGGTGCAGGTGGACGGTACGCCACAGGCGTGCGCCGAAATTGCCGAACTGGCCTGGGTGCCGCTGCAACCACCGCATGGCCTGCCCTTGGCACCCTTGAGCGAACACCATATCCTGCCGGCGGTCGCCACCCGGGTGACGGCCCGCTGAGCAGGCGGGCGCCGACTGCAAGGACATCGGATGTCAGTGCCGCTCCCGCCGCTTCCCACCCGCACCACGCCACCCGCTCACGCCTGGGTGCGCCCGATGGCGCAGGCGTCGTTCTGGCTGTGCCTGCTGCTGACGCTCTACTTCGTGCTGCAGGCGCTGCTGTTGTGGCCACTGCACGGCACCCCGCTGTGGCAGTCGCTCGCCGGAATGGCGCAGGCGCACCGGGTGCACAGCGTCACCTGGCTGCTGGCCCACCCGGTGGGCGCCTCGATGATCATCGCGCTGGCCTGCCTGGTCTCGACCGCAGCCAGCTGGGGCCTGCTGCGCGAACGCCGCTGGGGCCTGTGGGGCTTCGTGGCGCTGTTGCTGCTGAGCGCACTGGCCAACTTCGCGATCGCCTGGTGGCTGGACGCGTGCATGCGCGATCTCATCGCACTGCTGGCCGATGACCCGGCCCTGCAGCAGGAGCTGCAGCCGCGGCGCTGGATGGTCACCTTCATCGTGGTCGGTACCTCGATCCTGTTCCTCGGCCTGCAGGGCTGGCTGGCCTGGCGCCTGTTGAGGCCGGACATCCGCTCGCGCTTCCGCTGAGCCCCATCCGATTCCCGCTGGACGAGGACCGTCGCATGCGCGTGCTGACCCTGCTCCCCGCACTGCTGCTGTTCGCCGCGCAACCTGCGTCCGCCGACGCGTTGCGATGTGGCGAGTACCGCAGCACCGAGGGCGCCATGGCGCTGGTGTTCGAATCATCCACTGCCGGTTATCGCGCTCTGGAAGGCCAGGAACACGCGCCTGTGCGCATCGACCGCAGCGGCGGCGATCTGCGCCTGGTATTTCTCGACGACGGTGTATCCACCGCCATCAGCGTGGCTGCTGACGGGGCGCATATCAACGACGGCATGACCGACTTCGAGTTGCATCGACCCCAGGCCTGCCAGCGCGCCCCTGCGCCCGTCACCGACGGCTGCCTGGGCCAACCTGCGCTGTGCATTGCGCGGCTCGCGGATGCGCCGCCGGAACAGGCGCAACGCGCGTGCGAGGAAAGCGTCGGCGCCGGGTGCTCGGCGCTGTTGCGCCACTTTCTCGCTGCACCCGCCGCCGCAGCCGGGCAGCAGGACGCGCCATTGCCTGCCGCGCAGCGCACCACGCTGCAGCGGCTCTGCCTGCACCAGCGCGGTGGTCGCTTCTGCACCGAGGTTGCCGAGCAGCAGTTGATCGCGCTGGAACCCGCGTTGGCCGTGCAGGCGCTGCAGGTGGTCTGCGATGCTGGGCGCGCCAGTGCCTGCGAACGTGTTGCGCCATTGCGTGAACTCGGCACCGATCTACGCCTCGTGCCTCTCCAGCAAGTGCCCTGTGGCCGCTATCAGGCCGATGGCGGCGCGATCGACAGGCTCGACTTCGGCGATGGCACGCGCGGCCGACTGGAAGACGGCGCCATCCACCTTCAGCAGGACGGCGAAACCCTTGTCCTGCGCCAGCTGGGCAACGGCGACCTGCTTGGCATGGATACGCAGACCGGTTACCAGCGCTACCAGCCGGTGCCCGGCACGGCACAATGCACGCCCCCGCGCGAGGGCCGTGGTTCGCCGTAGCGCCTGGAGTTTCCCGTTCGATCGTCAAGGAGACGACATGCATTCACCCGCATCGCGCCGCCGCTGGCTGGCCTGGGCGCTGCTGCTGGCCGCGCCGATGGCCGCCGCACAGTCACCGCAATGCGGCCTGTTCAAGGCCGACGAAGGCAGCGGCACGCTGCGCATCAGCTCACCGAACCGCGGCGAGCAGAAGCACTTCGGCAGTGCGCCGTCTCCGGTCGCGTTCCAGCAGATCGACGGAAAGCTGCAACTGGTGAACCTGGAGTACGGCCTGCCCAGCGCGTTGCAGGTGCGCGATCGTGGCCGCACGGTCGAGGTGGATGGCACGGTCTACATCCTGCAGGCCCCCGCACAGTGCGCCGCCGCAGCCAGGCCGGCTGAAGGCAGCTGCCTGGCCGATGCGGCGGCGTGCCTGGACAACCGCCGTGAAGCGCCCCCGGCCGCGCTGGAAGCAGGGTGCCGGGAAGGCGTGCCCGGCATGTGCCTGCAGCTGGCCGATCGCTGGCATGACGAGGCCAGGGCGCCGGCCACGCCGGATGAGGCGCAGCAACAGGCCATCCTCGATACCGCACTGGCCGGCATCGAACTGCCTGTGCCGTGCCGGAATGGCGGCTTCAGCAACGAGACACCGGCCTGTGCAGCGGCTCTGGAAGCGGATCCGGCGATGCAGGAGCAGATCGTCAAGGCCGCGATGGGTGCGGCGATGGTCGAAGCCGTGAGCTCCGTGCTGTCACCCTCCACGCCGGTGGTGGTGCCGGCCGCGCAGCGCCAGCAGCTGTTGCAGTTGTGCCAGCAGGTCGGCCATGGCGGCTTCTGCAGCCGCGTGGCCGAGCTCTCGTGGGAATCCGGCGACCCCTTGCAGGCGGTGCAGGCACTGACCACAGCGTGCGCGCCCGGTAAGGAAAGCGCCGCCTGCGAGCGCCTGCCTGCATTGCAGGCGCTGGGCGCCTCGTTGCGGCCGCAGCCGGCTACGGCGCTGCCCTGCGGCACCTTCCGCGCCGCAGGTGGCCTGATGGATACGCTGGACTTCGGCGATGCAGGACGGGTCGGCATCGGCTGGGACAGCCAACTGCGTGCTCGTGTCGAAGACGGCGACATCCGCATCCGCCACGACAAGGGCGGCGACTTCGTGCTGCGGCCGTTGCCCGGGGGGCAGCTGCTGGGCCTGGACACGTGGACACGCTTCCAGGTGTTCGTGCCGACCGGCGAGGGCGCGAGCACCTGCAGCCCGCCGAAACACTACACGGTGCTGCCGCTGCCTCAGGACTGCCCGCAGGCGCTGGCCAGCGGCGGTGCCGAAGCCTGCTGCGCGCAGGGTAAGCTGCAGGGCTGCAACATTCTTGGCAACCGTCTTGCGCTGTCCGGCCAGTGGCGGCAGGCGGCAGAGCACTACACCACCGTGTGCCGTGCCGGCGTGCGCGAGGGCTGCGAAAACCTGGTCGCAGCGCAGGGCCGCAGCAGCGACATCGACGCCCATGCGACGCTGGAGCGGCTGTGTGCCGCCGACCGCAGCGGGCGCCACGTCGCCTGCGACGTGCTGGACACCGGAAACTGGAGCGCCCTGGAGCTGGGCCGTGTCCTGCAGGAGGCGGTGGACGAAGCGACGGCCGAGGACACTCCGGCGCCGCGCGCTTCCAACCGCAAGCGATGAGCCGGCCAAGGCCTGCCCGCAGCTTCGGGCAGGCCCTGCGGTAAAGTAGCGCCATGAACGAATTCGAGCGCGTGCGCACCTACCTCACCGACCTGCAGGACCGCATCTGTGCGGCGATCGAGGCCGTCGATGGCCAGGCCCGCTTCCAGGAAGACCTGTGGCAGCGGGCCGAGGGCGGTGGCGGGCGTACCCGCGTGCTGCGCGACGGCGCGGTGTTCGAGCAGGCCGGCATCGGCTTCTCCGATGTGGCCGGCAGCCGCCTGCCGCCGTCGGCCTCGGCCAACCGCCCGGAACTGGCCGGCGCCTCCTGGCGCGCCACCGGCGTGTCGCTGGTGTTCCACCCGCTCAATCCCTACGTGCCGACCACCCATGCCAACGTGCGCTTCTTCCAGGCGCAGCGCGACGGCGAAGTGGTGGCCAGCTGGTTCGGCGGCGGCTTCGACCTGACTCCGTTCTACCCGTTCGACGAGGACGTGCAGCATTGGCACCGGGTCGCACGCAACCTGTGCACGCCGTTCGGCGACGAGCGCTATGCCGCGCACAAGCGCTGGTGCGATGAATACTTCTTCCTGCGCCACCGCAATGAAACGCGCGGCGTCGGCGGCCTGTTCTTCGATGACCTGCACGGCGATTTCGAGCGCGATTTCGCTTATCTGCGTGCGGTCGGTGATGGCTTCCTCGACGCCTACCTGCCGATCGTGCAGCAGCGCAAGGACGCCGCATATGGCGAGCGCGAACGCGAGTTCCAGCTGTACCGCCGCGGCCGCTACGTGGAGTTCAACCTGGTCTACGACCGCGGCACCCTGTTCGGGCTGCAGAGCGGTGGCCGCAGCGAAAGCATCCTGATGAGCCTGCCGCCGCGGGTGCGCTGGGAGTACGGCTTCACCCCGGAAGCGGGCAGCGCCGAGGCGCGCCTGGCCGACTACCTGGTGCCACGCGACTGGCTCTGATCGTCCGGCGCCACGCCTGATCCGTGGCGCCTTCTTACGCCTGTGGTGCGCCCCGCACCGGACAGGCCCTGCACTGCCTCCTTCAAGGATGACCCCATGCCTGCTGCTGTTCCCTTCCGCCCCCGCGCCGCGGGCTGGCGCTCCCTGCTGTTGCTTGCATTGGCCTCGGCCAGCCTGCCGGCCGCCGCGCAATCGATGGCCTGCGGCACCTACAAGGACGTCGACGGCAACACCACGCTGACCATCGAAAGTGAAGGCCATGGTTTCCTGTCCGGCCCCTACCAAGCCACCGAGCAGCTGCGCATCGCCCGCCAGGAGGACGTGCTCGGCACCGGCAACCTGTCCACCGGCCGCCTGGAAAACTGGTACTTCTCGGACAACGATCGCACGATCAGCACCCCCTATCGCGAATTCACCCGCGAGCACACCGCCGTCTGCAAGACGATGCCGGAGCCCATCGAGGGCGGCTGCGTAATGAACACCTCCGAGTGCCTGGAGGCGTTGCCGGAAGCCGAACCGCTGAAGCTGCATGCCTGGTGCGCCGAAGGCGTGGGCGCGGCCTGCATGCAGCTGCTGGAGACCTACCAGCGGCAGGCCAAGGACGCAGCGCCGGCGCCTGCACGTTCCGAGCCGCCGATGCCGGAGATCTGCAAGGAGGATTCGGCGTCGTTCAATGCCGAGGGCTGCAGGGCGATCGCCGAGGTGGTCGGCGCCGAGATGATGGGCAAGGCCGTGCTCGGCCTGCAGCATTCGAACGACCCTGTCTTGCCGACCGCACAGCTCGATGAACTGGCCGCACTGTGCCGGCAGCAGCACGGCGAGGCGTTCTGCGCCGACGTTGCCGAGGCGCTGTGGAGTGGTGGGCGCCTGTTGCAGGCCCATGAGGCGCTGCAGCTGTCGTGCGCCCAGCGCGCGGAGGGCGTGGCCTGCGGCCGCGCCGAGGCGCTTGCCCGACTGGCCTCGGTACCGGCCGCTGCACTGGCCCCGGTGCCGGCTTCCGCGCTGCCCTGTGGGAGCTATGAAGCGGAGTACGGCGTGCTCTCGCAGCTGCGCTTCCTCGATGGTGGCCTGGTGGAAGCCGGGGGCCGCGACCAGCGCCTGCGCGCGAGCCTCCAGGACGGGCGCATCCTCATCCATCGCGACGTCGGCAGCGACTTCGTACTGCAGCCGCTGAAGAACGGAAACCTGGCCAGCGTCGACGGCGGCAACCGCTTCGCCTACTACGAGCGCAAGCCGGGCTCAGGCAATGCCAGCTGCGCACCGCCGGTGGCCTTCGTGGAGATCCCCCTGCCGCTGGACTGCCCGACCCTGGACCGCAAGGACGGCGCCAAGGCCTGCTGCACCGATGGCAAGCTGCTGGGCTGCAAGGTTGCCGGCGAGGCACTGTTCAAAAACGAACAATGGGCCGCATCGCGGTCCTACTTCCAGACGCTGTGCAGCGCGGGTGTGCGCGAAGGTTGCCTGGCAATGGCCGCGGTGTATGCGCATACCGCGGATCCGAAGATTCCGCAGGCCATGGCGGCGATCTGCGCGAAGGACGGCAAGGGCACCCACGTCGCCTGCGATGTGGACGCGACGCGCAACTGGCCGGCGCTGAAGGCTGAAGCCGCTCCCTGAGGCCAGGCACCTGTTGAGCCGGGCATGGGCCCGGCGCTACGAGGTCAGGTGCTCTTCCGCGCGATGATCGTGATGTGCCCGGTCGTCTCCAGCAGGGCGATCTGCACGTCCTCGATCTGCAGGCCGCCCTGTTGGCGCAGCGCGGCATCGAAATCGGCCCGGCTGATCAGTTCGCGGCGGAGAACGCCCTCCAACAGCCGGCCATCACGCGCGATCACGGTGGGCTCTCCTTCGATCATCCGCTCCATGCGCCGATTCCGGGTGGTCAACCAGCCCACCCCGTAGTTCAGCACGATCAGGGTGGCCGCCAGCAGCAGGCCACCGCCCAGCGAGGTGTCGGTGCCCAGCAGCGCGTTCTGCACCGCGTTGCCCAGCAGCACGATCAGCAGCACGTCGAAAGGCGTGATCTGCCCCAGAGCCCGCTTGCCGCCCAGCCGGACCATGCCCAGCACCACGACATAGACCACCACCGCGCGCAGGATGAATTCCCACCACGGCATGGCCAGGGCGAACAGGTCGGGCATGGTCTTCCCCTGCGGAACGGTGGCCCAGCCTAGCATCTGGGGTCAGATCCCTTTGCCCGGCGGGCAAAGGGATCTGACCCCCAGTGTGTGTTCCGTTGGCGCAAATAAAAAGCCCCGCTGACCAGGGGGAGGTCAACGGGGCCGGGGAACGGGCACTTGGGGAGGAGTCCCCGTTCCGAGATCTGCTCCAGGGGATGGGAGAGATCCACAACAGGCGTTGCGCCTGTCGGGAGTTATAGAAGCACTTCGAACACTAACGGTTCGTGAAGGGGCCCCATTTAATGAATTTCAATAGGGGCAACATTCATGGTCGAGTCAGAAACACCCGACTCATGAACAAATTCACGTCGTTTTCGGCCTGAAACACCGTCAGTGCGCTTCGTCCCAGTTGTTGCCGACGCCCGTGTCGACCACCAGTGGCACCCGCAGTTTGGCCGCTTGCGACATGCGCTCCACCACCTGCAAACGCAGGTCCTCGACGAAACTGCTTTCGGTTTCGAACACCAGTTCATCGTGCACCTGCAGGATCATCCGTGCCGGCGCCCCGCTGTCACGCAGCCACTGGTCCACATCCACCATCGCGCGCTTGATGATGTCGGCGGCAGTGCCCTGCATCGGCGCGTTGATCGCCGCGCGTTCAGCACCGGCACGCAGGCCCTGGTTGCGGGCGTGGATGTCGTTCAGGTACAGGCGACGGCCGAACAGGGTTTCCACGTAGCCCTGGTCACGGGCCTGCTGGCGCATCCGCTCCATGAAGTCGCGCACGCCCGGGTAGCGGCTGAAGTACAACGCCACGTAGTCCTGCGCCTGGCCACGGTCGATGCCCAGGTTGCGGGCCAGGCCGAAGGCGCTCATGCCGTACATCAGGCCGAAGTTGATGGCCTTGGCGGCGCGGCGCTCGTTCGGGGTCACCTCCTCCAGCGTGCGCCCGAACACCTCGGCGGCGGTGGCACGGTGTACGTCGGCGCCCTGCTCGAAGGCACGCACCAGGCCCGGGTCCTCGGACAGGTGGGCCATGATCCGCAGTTCGATCTGCGAATAGTCGGCCGCCAGCAGCTGGAAGCCTTCCGGGGCGATGAACGCGCGGCGGATGCGGCGGCCGTCCTCGGTGCGGATCGGGATGTTCTGCAGGTTCGGGTCCGACGAGGACAGGCGGCCGGTGGCGGCACCGGACTGGTGGTAGCTGGTATGCACCCGGCCGGTGTCCGGGTTGACCATCTCCGGCAGCTTGTCGGTGTAGGTGCTGCGCAGCTTGGCCAACCCGCGGTAGTCCAGGATCACCCGCGGCAACTCATGCTGGTCGGCAATCGCCTCCAGCGCCTCTTCATTGGTGCTGGGCTGGCCCTTCGGGGTCTTCACCACCGCCGGCAGCTTCAGCTCGTCGAACAGCACCGCCTGCAGCTGCTTGGGCGAATCCAGGTTGAAGCTGCGCCCGGCCAGCTCGGTGGCCTTCTGCTGCGCGGCCAGCATGCGCGAGGACAGGTCCTGGCTCTGCCGGCGGAGTTCGTCGGTGTCGATCCGCACGCCATTGGCTTCAATGCTGGCCAGCACCGGCACCAGCGGCATCTCGATGTTGCGGTACACGCTGTCCAGCGCCGGCTCGGCCAGCAGCTGCGGCTGCAATGCGTGGTGCAGGCGCAGGGTGATGTCGGCGTCCTCGGCGGCGTAGCGGCTGGCTTCGTCGATGCCCACCTGCGAGAACGGGATCTGCTTGGCGCCCTTGCCGGCCACGTCCTCGAACTTGATGGTGCTGTAGCCCAGGTAACGCAGCGCCAGCGAATCCATGTCGTGGCGGGTGGCGGTGGAATTGAGCACGAAGCTCTCGAGCATGGTGTCGTCGTGGTAGCCCTGCACCGCCACGCCGTGGCGGCGCAGCACATGCAGGTCGTACTTGCCATGCTGGCCCAGCTTCTTCTTCGCCGGGTCCTGCAGCGCCGGGCGCAGTGCGTCCAGCACCTGCTGCATGGGCAGCTGGGCCGGCGCACCCGGGTAATCGTGGCCGACCGGAATGTACGCCGCCCTGCCCGGCTCGACGGCCAGGCTGATGCCCACCAGGCGCGCGCGCATCGCGTCCAGCGCATCGGTCTCGGTATCGAAGCTGATCAGGTCGGCCTGCTGCAGGCGTTCGACCCAGGCCTGCAGCTGCTCGGCGGTCAGCACGGTCTCGTACTCACCCGGCGCGGACAGTGCCGGATCCAGCGTGCCAGCGGCGGGCGCCTCGACGCTGCCACGGGCGAAGCCAGCGGCGGTGCCGCGCAGGCTCGGGGTCGCCTCGCTGGCGGCCACCGGTGCCGGCACCGGCGCGCCCAGCTCCTTCAGCGCCTGGGTGAAGCCATAGCGCGTATACAGCTCGGTCAGCTCCGGCACATCCTGCTCGCGCAGGGCCAGCGTGGTCGGGCTGGCGTCCAGCTGCACGTCGGTACGGATGGTCACCAGCTCGCGGTTCAGCGGCAGCCGCTCCAGCGCGGCGCGCAGGTTCTCGCCGATCTTGCCCTTCATGGCCGGCGCGGCCGCCATCACGCCGTCCAGGTGCTGGTACTCGGCCAGCCACTTGGCGGCGGTCTTCGGCCCGCACTTCTCCACGCCCGGCACGTTGTCGACCGCGTCGCCCATCAGCGCCAGCAGGTCGATGATCTGGTCGGCGCGCACGCCGAACTTCTCCATCACCGCCGCATCCGAATCCATGCGGCTGCCGGTCATGGTGTTGACCAGCTCGATGCCCGGGCGCACCAGCTGGGCGAAGTCCTTGTCGCCGGTGGAAATGGTCACCTTCAGGTCCTGCGCCAGGCCCTGAAGGGCCAGCGTGCCGATCACATCGTCGGCCTCCACGCCGGGGATGCGCAGGATGCTGATGCCCAGCGCTTCGACGATGCGGCACATCGGCTCGACCTGGCTGCGCAGCTCATCGGGCATCGGCGGGCGGTTGGCCTTGTACTGGTCGTACAGGTCGTCACGGAAGGTCTTGCCCGGGGCGTCGACCACGAACGCGACGTAGGCCGGGCGCTCCTTCAGCGTCGAACGCAGCATGTTGACCACGCCGAACAGCGCGCCGGTGGGTTCACCCTGTGCATTGGACAGGGGCGGCAGCGCGTGGAACGCGCGGTACAGGTAACTGGACCCGTCGATCAGGACTAATCTGCTCATGTGCCGATTCTACGCGCCCGTGCCTGCACCGCGGCGACACGGCCCGTACACCGCGATGGGGCATAATCAGGGCTCTTTCCAGGCAAAGGCCCCGCCGATGAAGACCCTGATGCTGGCTTCCCTGCTCCTGCTCGCTGGCTGCGCCAGCATGGGTGGCGCGGGCGCTCCCCCGGTGGACGTCAAGGGCGCGGATGTATCCAAGCGCACCATGGACAACGGTGACACCATCGAGGAATACCGCGTGTCCGGCCAGCTGCGCATGGTCAAGGTGACCCCGTCGCGCGGTGCCCCGTTCTACATGTACGACAAGAACGGCGACGGCCGCATGGACAACGACAAGGACGGCGTGTCGCCGGTCTACTGGAAGCTGTACAGCTGGTGAGGTGACCGGGGTTGTGACCGGGGTCGGATCCCTTTCCACAGGAAAGGGCTCTGACCCCCTCAGGGCCACCGGCACGGCCCCGATCCCCCCACAAAAAACAACGCCGGCGCGCATCCTGCGGCCGGCGTCGGGTCCCCTCCCCGGGAACGCTTGAATCAGCGGGTATGGATCAGCGGATGACCAGCACCGGCAGCGTGCTGCGTGCCAGCACTTCGGCGGTCTGGCTGCCCAGCAGTACACGGGTCACGCCACGGCGGCCGTGCGAGGTCATCACGATCAGGTCGCTGTTGCGCTCGCCGGCGGTCTCGATGATGCCGTCGGCCGCATAGCGGTCCAGCACGTGCACCGGGTTGGCGGTGATGCCCTGCTCGGCGGCCTTGGCCAGCGCCGGCTGCAGCACCTTCTGCGCGCCTTCCTCGCGGTCGGCCTTGTATTCGGGGCTGTTCATGTAGCCCACGCTCCAGCCCATGGCGTCGTACATTCCGACGGCCCACGGCTCGGAAACAGTGACGATATCGACCTCGGCGTTGAGGTCCTTGGCCAGCTCCAAGCCCTTGGCCAGGCCCTTGTCGGCCAGTTCGGACCCGTCAGTGGCAATCAGGATGCGCTTGTACATGGTGGGGCTCCGTGGCGGTCTGCCGGATGGGAACGACACCATTGCACACCGTATGTGCAGGCGGCGCCTTGAGCAGGATCAATCCGGCGCCGCGCAGCGGCGTGTGCGCACCGTCACGTGGTCCGGGGGACAGGCTCGGCCCGCCCTCTTCTGTAGAGCCGAGCCCGTGCTCGGCTGCTTCTGGCGGGAAAAGCAGCGGAGCATGGGCTATGCCGGTCGTCCTGACCGGCACCCTTCGGGCCGTCGCAAGCGACGTTGGCAGCGGCTCCTGCCGCTACCTTCGGCTCTACAACAACGTCGCTCAGGCGATCTGCACCACGCGCGCGTTCTGGCACAGCGGGTAGCTGGCCACGAACTCGTCAATCGCATCGCGCATCGCCTCGAACGATTGGCCGTACATGTACAGCGCGGTCTCGGTCGGGCCCTGCCACCAGCTGCAGATCTCGCCCAGGCCGTCGATGTTCCCGGACAGCTGCTCGAACACGTGGTTGGAATCGCACTGTTCGTAGACCTCGTCCGGCAGGTTCAGGCCATCCAGGTAGATGCCCAGGCCTTCGGTCACGCCGAAGCTGCGATCGGCCTCGCCTGCGCCCTGTATCTGCGAACCCTTCGGTGCACCCAGCTGCTCCAGCAGGTCGATCAGCTTCGGCACGCCCGCGGCATCGACCAGTGCCACTTCGATATCGCCGTATTCGACCTCACCCAGGTCGGACATCGCGGTGCCGCCGCCGGTCAGCTCGCCCACCTGGGCCGCCTGCAGCAGCGCGTCGAGCGGATCCTCGAACAGTTCGTGGCGGTGCTCCGGCTGCAGCCGGGCGTTCAACTTCACGGTGACGTGCAGCGTGGGTTCGGTCATGGGGGCGTTCCTGGAAGAAGTGCCACCTATTGTAGAGCCGAGCCCATGCTCGGCTGCTTCTGGCCGGAAAAGCAGCCGAGCATGGGCTCGGCTCTACAACAGTCTGTCAACGCAGGAACGGCGTGACCTTGCGCTTCAGCAGTTCCACCAGCACCGGGTCCATGTACTCGTAGTCATACGGAATATCCAGGCAGATCACCCGCTTGCCGTTCAACCAGGCCTTGTAGCGGCTGGACAGCCGGTTGCGGTGGGCGCGCTCCATCACGAACACGATATCGGACCACTGCAGCAGCTCGGGGCTGAGCACTTCCTCGGCGTCGGCCAGCAGCCCGGCCGAGGCGGTCTCGATGCCCGGCCAATCGGCGAATACCTGCTCGGCCGTCGGGCTGCGCAGGCGGTTCTGGCTGCAGAGGAAGAGCACATTGCGGGTCATGAGCGCAGCCTAATCGGGGTCGGATCCCTTTTCCAACGGAAAAGGGCTCTGACCCCACTCAGGTACATTCGGACAAGTTGCATGGCCGGAAAACACTCGAAAGACCATCATGGGCCTTTCCACCGTCCAGATGCCCATGATCACCAAGGATGACCTGTTAACGACGTTCGCAGAGGTAGCCGAGGCGCACGACTGCTACTTCAGCAAGTACGTAGTCGCGACGTACGTGCTCTATTGCTGCATCAGAAATGCCAAGGAACATGACCTCGCGATCGCGTCCAAAAATGTCGATGATCCGGAGTTCGCCGCCAGCGTTGTGCTGAACGCGCCGCCCCGTCTTTCACATGATGGGCCAACGATCTTTGAAATTCCTTCCAACGCCTATGGGTTCACTCATGCGATGGTGGTTCCCAGCACTTATCACGGGCTTCTGAATGGGATCGAGAAGCGCACGGGTCTGTTCCTGTGCCTGCCGATCTTCCGGTGTGAGTTCAACGGCAACGAATCAGCAGAGGATTTCAGGTGGTCCACACATCACATCGTTGACGTCAACAACTGGCATAGGACCAGGCAGCCGAAGATCAGCGTGTACTTCGACAATCCCCGCACTGGTGGCGGCACGGACAAGGACGGTGCCATTGTGAGCCTGGAGACATTGATAGCGGAGATCGACAACGTTAGCGGAGTGAGCAACGGCTTCATCGAGATCACCAACTACCGCGGCGAAGTGATCGAGGTGTTGTCGCCGGCGGAAGGCCACTACGCGCTGATCCGCAACCGCCAGGATGAAGAAGCGATGGACCGCGCCGGGTTGGTGGCAGCCGTGGAGAAGTTCACCATCGGCTGATAGCCGACCGCTGTTGTAGAGCCGAGCCATGCTCGGCTGGTTTTCCCGCCTGAAGCAGCCGAGCATGGCTCGGCTCTACAGGAATTCCCGCCCCCTGACGGTGATCAGATCACCGTCAGGTTGGCGTAGGCCATCACCAGCCACTTGCTGCCGGCATCAGCAAACTCGACCTGCACGCGGGCGTGCGCGCCGCTGCCTTCGTAGTCGGTCACCATGCCTTCGCCGAACTTGGGATGGGTAACCAGCGCGCCGAGCTTGACCGGCGGCGCCTCGATCGAGGCATGGCCCATCACCCGGCTGGCGCCCATGGAGGCCGGCCGCGAGACCTGCACCTTCGGGCGCACTTCGTGCAGCAGTTCGCGCGGAATCTCGCGCAGGAAGCGTGACGGCAGGCTGTAGTTGTCCTGGCCGTGGATGCGGCGCGATTCGGCATAGCTCAGCACCAGCTTCTGGCGCGCGCGGGTGATGCCGACATAGGCCAGGCGGCGCTCTTCTTCCAGCCGCCCGCTTTCCTCCAGCGAGCGTGCGCTGGGGAACAGGCCTTCTTCCAGGCCGGCCAGGAACACCAGCGGGAATTCCAGGCCCTTGGCCGAGTGCAGGGTCATCAGCTGCACGCCCTCTTCGCCTGCCTGCGCCTGGCCCTCACCGGCCTCCAGCGCGGCATAGGCCAGGAACGCGACCAGCTCGTCCATGTCCTCGCCCACTTCCTCGATGTCGTCGGCCCGGCGCACGAAGCGCGAGGCCACCGAGACCAGTTCGTCGAGGTTGTCGGTGCGCGACTCCGAGTCCAGCGCATTGCGGCTTTCCTTGCTCCAGTGCTCGCGCAGCTGCGAGCGGGCCAGCACGTGGTCCACGCGCTCGGCCAGGGTCATGTGCACGGTCTGCGCCTGCAGCTCGTTGACCAGCCCCAGGAAGCCGGCCAGCGCATTGCGCGCGCGTGCGGCCAGCCCGTTGCCCTGGGTGACCAGCATCGTTGCTTCCCACAGCGAGATACCCTGCGCGCGTGCCTCGCGGCGCACTTCGTCCAGCGTGCGGTCGCCGATGCCCCGGGTGGGCGTGTTGACCGCGCGCTCGAACGCGGCGTCATCGTTGCGGTTGGACAGCAGGCGCAGGTAGGCCAGCGCGTCCTTGATTTCGGCACGCTCGAAGAAGCGCATGCCGCCATACACGCGGTATGGCACCTGCTCGCTCAGCAGCGCTTCTTCCAGCGCGCGCGACTGCGCGTTGCTGCGGTAGAGCACGGCCACTTCGGTGTAGCTGCCACCGTCGCGCACCCACTGGCGGGCACGCTCGACGATGTAGCGTGCCTCGTCCATCTCGTTGTACGCGGCGTACAGGTCGATCGGCTCGCCGTCACCGCTGTCGGTCCACAGCTGCTTGCCGATGCGATCCGGGTTGTGCGCGATCACCGCGTTGGCAGCGCCGAGGATGTTGGCGGTGGAGCGGTAGTTCTGCTCCAGGCGGATGGTCTGCGCGCCCGGGAAATCGCGCAGGAAGCCCTGCACGTTCTCGACCTTGGCACCGCGCCAGCCGTAGATGGCCTGGTCGTCGTCGCCGACCACGAACACGTGGCCGGAATCGCCGGCCAGCACGCGCACGAAGGCGTACTGGATGGCATTGGTGTCCTGGAACTCGTCCACCAGGATCTCGCGGAAGCGGGCGCGGTAGTGCGACAGCAGCGCCGGGTTGTCGCGCAGCAGTTCGTGCGCGCGCAGCAGCAGCTCGGCGAAGTCGACCAGGCCGGCGCGGTCGCAGCGCGCCTGGTACTCGATGTAGGCCTGGCGCATGGTCTCCAGCCACGCGTCGTGCGGTTCGGGCTGGATGTGCTGCGGGCGGCGGCCCTCGTCCTTCTGCGCGTTGATCCACCACGCGATCTGCTTGGGCGGGTACTTGCCGTCGTCCAGCTCCAGCGCCTGCACCACGCGCTTGACCAGCCGCAGCTGGTCGTCCGAATCCATCACCTGGAAGCCTTCGGGCAGCTTCGCGTCCTGCCAGTGCAGGCGCAGCAGGCGGTTGGCCAGGCCGTGGAAGGTACCGATCCACATGCCACGGCTGCCATGGGGCAGCTGTGCGTCGATGCGGTGGCGCATCTCGCCGGCCGCCTTGTTGGTGAAGGTCACCGCGAAAATGCCGTGGGTCGGCACGCCGTCGACTTCATGCAGCCAGGCGATGCGGTGGGTGAGTACGCGGGTCTTGCCGGAACCGGCACCGGCCAGCACCAGGTGGTGGCCGGGGGGAGCGGAGACGGCTTCGCGCTGGGCCGGGTTCAGGCCATCAAGCAGGTGGGAGACATCCATGCCCCCATTTTACGGCATCGCCGTCGCGGCTCCTGCGACCACCTGGGTGGCCAGTGCCTGCGCCTGCTGACGCAGTTCAGGCACCGCCAGGCTTTCCCACAGGCTGCCGATGCGCAGGCTGCCGAGTACGCCCAGCCGCGCCTGCGGCTGGCCACCGGCGGCACGCAGGCGGTCGCCCGGCACCGTGCTGTCCAGGCCCAGCCCATGCGGGCCGGGGCGGGCTAGGCCATCGGCCTGCAGCTGCTGCAGCAGCGGATTGCGCAGCGCGCTGGCGCGGGTTTCCACACCGGTGGCGTTGATCACCCCGCTGATCGTCCACTGCTGATCCTTGCCGGAGGCGTCGCGACCCGACAGCCGCAGGGCATCGCCTTCGCGGCCGACGCGTTGCAGGCGGGACCGGTGAATACGCAGTTGGCCGCTTTCGATCAGCGCCTGCAGCTGTGCGTCGACCTCTTCGGCGATGCGGTGGCGATGCACGTCCCAGTAGCGCACCACATGGCGCAGGAAGCGGCGCTGGTCGGCCGCGTCAAGGCTGCACCACAGCGCCTGCCCGTGCGGACGGATGCGGTCCATCACGCCCTGCCACGGCAGGCCGTCGGCCTGCGCCTGGCGCGCGAACCCGCGCAACGCGCGCAGGCGCTGGCGCAGGCTCATCGGCAGCAGCGCAGCCGGGTCGAACGCGGGCAGGCCGCCATGCGCATGCGGCAGCGGCAGCAGGCCATGGCGCGAGATCACGTGCAGCGGGCCGGTGTGGCCGGCAGCAACCAGCGCCAGCACGGTGTCGGCCATGCTCAGGCCGGAGCCGACGATGGCCACGGCCTGCTCACCGGCCAGGGTGCGTACGCCGTCGTAGTCCCAGGCCTCGATCACGTCATCGGCAGGCAGCGCATCGGCACCGGCCACCGGCAGCGGCCGCATGCTGTTGCCGGTGGCCAGCACCGCCTGTGCGGCGTGCAGCGTCTGGCCATCGCCCAGCAGCAGCCGGTAACCATGGTCATCCGGCTGCAGGCCCAGCACCGGCTGCGCGATCACCTGCAGCTGCGCCGGGCTGGCTGCGGCAGCCTCCTGCAGGCGCTGCTGCAGGTAGGCCGCAAAGTGGTGGCGGCACACGTAGCGCTCGCCCAGCACCTCGCGCGCCTCGCCCGGGTAGGCATTGGCGGCCATCAGGTAGTCGAGGAAATCGCCGGGCTGGTCGGCAAACGCACTCATCTTCGCCGCCGGCACGTTCAGCAGGTGCTCCGGCCACGGCGTGGCATAGGCGATGCCCTGCGCCAGCTGCGAAGCCGGTTCGAAGATGGCCAGCGCCAGCGGCGCCTGGGCCTGGCGCAACACCTGGATCGCCACCAGCACCCCGGCCGCACCACCACCGATGATTGCCAGGTCCAGTTCGCCATTACGCGGTGAATCAGTCATGCGCCGATTGTAGGCCATCGGCGATGACGGGCCGGATTGCCGAAGCGGGCGGTTGCCGCCGTTTCACATCAACGCATCGGCCAGCCGTGCGATGCCTTCGCGGCTGCGCCGCCACGTGGGACGGCTGCGCCACTGCTGCAGGTCCAGCTGCCGCGACTCGCGCAGGTAGCCATCCTCGATCGCGCACAGCTGCTGCACCAGCGCACGGTCGTAGCAGACCAGGCCGATTTCGGCATTCAGCGCGAACGAGCGGATATCCATGTTGATCGAGCCGAGCACGGCGATGTCCTCGTCCACGCTCATGTGCTTGGCGTGCAGGAACTGCGGCTCGTACAGCGCGATGCGCACGCCACAGCGCAGCAGCTCGTCGTAGTAGGCCTCCTGCGCCCACGACGTCAGCCGCTGGTTGTTGCTGGCCGACAGGATCAGCTGCACCTGCACGCCGGACAACGCCGCAATGCGCAAGGCGCTGAGCGTGGCTTCGTCGGGCACGAAGTACGGGGTGACCATCACCAGCCGGCGCCGCGCCAGGTGGATCAGCGCCGCCACCGCATCGCGTGCGTTGCTGTAGGGATAGGCGGGGCCGCTGGGCAGCAACTGGGTGGCGATGTCGTCGCTGCACTCGGGCACATCGGCGATCACGTCCAGGCGCTGGCCGGTTTCCATGTACCAGTCGCTGGCGAACACCGCTTCCAGATGCGCCACCGCCGGGCCGCGCACGCGCGCCACCAGCTCGCGGTTCGGGTGGCCAGGCACGAACTGCGGGCCGGCCAGGTTCTGCGAACCGACATAGGCCACTTCGTTGTCGATCACCGCGATCTTGCGGTGGTTGCGCAGGTCCATGCGCCCGCTGCGGCGCCAGCGCAGGCCACCGGGCAGCATCGCGCGCACTTCGATGTCGCGCGCCTGCAGGCGCTTGCGATAGGCACGCAGGCCGCGCTTGGCGCCCACCGCGTCGAGCAGCACGCGGCACTGCACGCCACGTGCAGCCGCACGCTGCAGGGCCTCGACGATCGCCTCGCCCACCGCGTCGTCGAACATCAGGTAGTACAGCAGGTGCACGCGGTCTTCGGCCTGGTCGATGTCGGCGATCAGCGTGTGCAGTGATTCGTCGTAGTCGGTCAGCAGATCGACGGCGTTGCCGTGCACCGGCATGAAGTCGCCCTGGCGCTGCACCAGCGGCACGATCTCGGCGCTGGCGGTGTCCGGCTGCGGTGTCCAGCGCAGGCGATGCTGCAGCGCCTGTTCCTCGCGGATGACCTGCGAGGCCTCGGCCTGGCGGCGGATGCGCTCGCGCGACAGCCATGGATGGCCAAACAGCAGGTACAGCGGCAGGCCCAGCAGCGGCACGAAGCCGACCAGCAGCAGCCAGCTACGCGCCGCCCCCGGCGTGGTGCGGGTGGGGATCCAGCACAGTGCAACCAGCCGGATCAGCCAGTCGATCAGCAGCAGGTACGAACCCAGCAACCACTCGAACAGCATCGTGTCGCCCGTCGGGAGGTGATGGGCCATTCTGCCCACCGGCCCTTGTGGAGTCGAGCCGCGCTCGACGGCCTTCCGGTCCGACCGCACAGCAGCCGAGCGTGGGCTCGGCTCTACAGGATGGATCAATGCCGCACCGGCACCTCGCACAGCTGCCGCACCGTGTCGGCATGGCGGCGGCCGTTGAGCGCCATGCAGGCGATCGCCTGTGCGGCCCGCTCCAGCTGCGCCTCGGGCAGCGGCGACGGCGCGCCGTTGGCCAGTGCCAGATGGTGGTCGCACAGCAGCAGCGCCATGCCCTCGATGCCTTGCAGCATGCGCTGCAGGCGCAGCCAGCCCAGTTCCAGGTCCTGCCGGTGTGATGGGGTGTTCATGCAACCTCCTTCAACGGATCTGGCCACCGTGAAGGTGGCGGACGATGCGTGGTTGCAATACCGGGAAGCAATCAATCAGCAAACGAACCGGCGGGCGCAAGGCCCCCTCGCACCGTCCGCCATAGAGGCGGATAGGTCACCAACCGTCGCCGGAGGGATCTCCGGCGACGGCGGGCGAGTCTACTGATTGATTGACTTCACGGGATTGCAAGCCCGACCGCTGCAACCGCAGCGGCCAGCCATCATGGGCACGGCGGGGCCCGTCGTTCCAATCGATTTGAACCGCGCGAGGCGGCAGAACCGGTAGGAACAATCACTTATCGCATTCGGCCCTTCACCTCAGGCAGGGTGCCATTGGCGACAGCGTGCGCAGGGAGTGCGGCAGTGCCGACCAAGGTCGGCCGCTACCGAAGTCTGCACGCCAGGCATGAAAAAACCCGCCGCAAGGGCGGGTTTCTTCGCGGGGACCAGCAATCCGTGCGGATTACTTGATCTTGCCTTCCTTGTACAGGACGTGCTTGCGCACGACCGGATCGTACTTCAGGAATTCCATCTTCCCCGGGGTGTTCTTCTTGTTCTTGTCGGTCGTGTAGAAGTGGCCGGTACCGGCCGAGGAAATCATACGGACCTTATCGCGCTTGCCTGCCATGATGCTTTACTCCTCAGACCTTTTCGCCGCGCGCACGCAGCTCAGCCAGAACGGAATCGATGCCGTTCTTGTCGATGGTGCGCAGTGCATGCGCGGAAACACGAAGCTTGACCCAGCGGTTCTCGCTGGCCACCCAGAAACGGCGCTCGTGCAGATTCGGCAGGAAACGACGACGGGTCTTGTTGTTGGCGTGCGAGACGTTGTTACCCGTCTGCACTCGCTTGCCGGAAACCTGGCATACGCGGGACATTGCGCACCTCGATAGTAGTAGTTGTCAGCCCGTAGCCCGGGCGACGGCGGCCTCGATGGTTGCCCACCACACGTCAAGAGAATCAAAGGGTTACGCTGGCGTTGGGCGGCCGGGGACGTGCTCCCGGGAGCGCCGCCCGGTAGAAAACCGGACACAGCGAGCCGCGCATTATGCACGGGTTCAAACACTTGCGCAAGTTACCCACAGGCGGGGACTGGACCGGCGGGGCGGGGGGACTTCGCCAACCGGCATACTGGCCCGGATCACTGCGGAGCTTTCCATGCGGCTGCTGGCCCTGACCTACGGAACCGAAGGCGATACGCGTCCGCTCGCCATGCTCTGCCATGGGCTGATCAGCGCAGGCCACGCGGTGACACTGCTGGCCGATGGCGGCACCCTGGGCAGCGCGCAGGCCCTGGATGTGCCCCACGCGGCCCTTGAGGGTGACATCCATGACGAAGTGGTCGCCCTTGTCTCGCGGGGCAACGGTGTTGCCGCCGCCAGTACCGGTCTGGCACGGATGGCGCTGCAGCATGTCAGCGGCTGGATGCGCCAGGCCGATGCCGCCGCCGAAGGCTGCGATGCGATTCTGACCGGCGGACTGGCGGCCCTTGTCGGCATGAGCGTGGGCGAACGTCGGGGTCTGCCGGTCATCGGCACCGGCATGATTCCGCTGACCCCGACGCGGGCCTTCCGCTCTCCGTTCCTGCCACCCGGACGCTCGCCGGGCTGGTTGAACCGGGCCAGCTACGGGTGGGTCAACGGCCTGATCTGGCGCCAGTTCCGTCGGCCGATCAACGCGGCACGCCAGCAACTGGGGCAATCGCCGCGTCGCGCGCTGTGGTCCGACCTGCCGATGCTCTATGGCATCTCGCCGCAGCTGCTGCCGCCACCGGCGGACTGGCCGGCCGACCACATCGCCTGTGGCCAATGGCGGCTTCCTGATGCGCCCTGGACGCCGCCGGCCGATCTGCAGGCCTTCCTCGATGCCGGGCCGCCGCCAGTCTATCTGGGCTTTGGCAGCATGACCGGATTCGATCGCGAGCGCGTACTGCCGGCCCTGCTGCAGGCGCTGGCACCGCGCCGGGTGCTGCTGTTTCCAGGGTGGGCCGGATTGCCGACGGGTGCGCTGCCAGCAGATGTGTTCGTGCTCGGCCCGACGCCACACGAAGCACTGTTCCCGCATTGCGCACTCGCCATCCACCATGGTGGCAGCGGCACCACGCATTCGGCCTGCCGCGCCGGCATTCCCTCGCTGGTGATGCCGTTCGCCGCGGATCAGTTCTTCTGGGCCGATCGCCTGTATCGGTTGGGCGTGGCACCGGCACCGTTGTCATCGAAGCGACTGGATGCAGCAACGCTGGCGGCAGCCATCACCTTCGTTGAAACCGACGCAACACGCGCACGCGCGGCAGCCCTGGGCGTGGCGATGGGCCATGAGGACGGGGTGGCACGTGGCGTGGCGATGATCGAGCGCTGGTTGCGGCCGGTGTAACAGCGGCCAGGCCTCAGCGCAGGTGCGGAATCACCTGCGCCAGCAGATGGGCATCCTTGAGCGCGCCGTGCAGGCCGCGCTGGCTGGGAATGCGCAGGCGCTGCAGCACATCATCCAGCTTGTTGCCCTGGCCGGGCCAGCGCCCGCGCGCCAGCTTCAGGCTGCAGGTGATGCGGCAGTGCTGGGCCAGCGTGCCGGGGATACCGGACAGACGCAGCTCGTTGTCCAGGAAGCCCACATCGAAGGTGGCGTTGTGCGCGACCATCTCGCTGCCGCGCAGGAAGTCGAGCAGTTCAGCAGCCTTGCTGGAAAACAGTGGCTTGCCCACCAGCATCGCATCACTGATGCCATGCACGCGCTGTGCACCCCAGTCGACCCTGCGCTGCGGCTGCAGGTAGGTGTGGAACTGGCGGCCGGTGAGCTGGCCATCGATCAGTTCGACGGCACCGATTTCGATCACCCGGTGCCCCAGGCGGTGGGAGATGCCGGTGGTTTCGGTATCCAGTGCGACGATGCGACTCATGCGTGGCGATGTTTCCTGTTACGTGCTGTAGTGATTTTCGCATGCCGGTAGAGCCGGGCCCACGCTCGGCTGGCGCGCGTAGCGCGGGCTTGGTGATGCCAGAAGCAGCCGAGCGTGGGCTCGGCTCTACAGATGCGCGCGCGCGATCAACCCAACGCCTCCACCACCCAATCGATGAACACCCGCAGCCGCTGGCTCATGTGCCGGTTCGGCGGGAACATCACATGCATCGGCATCGGCGGCAGCTGCCAGTCCGGCAACACCGGCAACAGCTCGCCGCGCGCCACGTGCGGCTCGGCCATGTAGCTGGGCAGCGCCACCACGCCCAACCCCGCCAACGCAGCGGCCAGATAGGCGTTTCCATCATCGAAGCCGACCGTATAGCGGCCCTGCACCTCAACGCGTTCATCGCCGCGCTGTGCAACGAACACGCGTGCGCGGCCACTGCGCGGGCTGAGGAAGCCAACCATGTGGTGATCGGGCCCTTGCAGCGCGCGCGGATCGGTCGGCAGGCCGAAACGCTGCACATAGTCGGGGCTTGCGTGGAAGCCGATCGGCAGCGCCGCCAGCGGCCGCGCTACCATCGCCGGGTCGGCCGGGGTGCCACCCCGGATCACGCAGTCAACGTTGTCGGCGATGACATCGACTTCGCGGTCACTCACGCCGATGTCCAGCTGGATCTCCGGGTAGCGCGCCTGGAAGTCCGGCAGCGCCGGCACCAGCCGCAGCCGCGCGTAGGGCCCGGGCACATCCACGCGCAGCCGCCCGCGCGGCTGGGTGGCCGCGTCGCCCAGCCCGCCCTCCACTTCTTCCAGCTCGGCCAGCAGGCGGGCGATGCGCGGGTAGTAGGCCGCGCCGTCGGCGGTGACGCTGACCCGGCGCGTGGTGCGGTTGAGCAGGCGCAGCCGCAGGTGTGCCTCCAGTTGCTGCACCAGCTGGGTGGCCGTGGTGCGGCTGATCTGCAGGGTCTGCGCGGCGCGGGTGAAGCTGCCGGTTTCCACCACCCGGGCAAAGGCCCGCATCGCCTCGAAACGGTCCATGGCGGGCCATGATTGTTTGGAATTGACAATCAATCTAGGCCGATCATCGCGGTTTATCCAGACAGCGCTGACGGGGAGGATGGCGTTCTCTCCCACGGGATCTTCCCCATGTCACAGCGTGATGTCGTTTTCCCCGCCGGCCGCCAGGCCCTGTACGAGCGCAACCGCTACTCGCCTGCGATCCGTTCCAACGGCTTCCTGTTCGTATCCGGCCAGGTCGGCAGCCGTGAGGACGGCTCGCCCGAGCCAGACTTCGAAACGCAGGTGCGCCGCGCTTTCGAGAATCTCAATGCGGTGTTGGCTGCTGCCGGCTGCACGTTCGATGACGTGATCGACGTGACCGTGTTCCTGGTCGATCCAGAGAAGAACTTTGAGAAGGCCTGGGCAATCGTGCCGGAGTATTGGGGCGAGGCGCCGCACCCGACCCTGACCGGTATCGGCGTGACCTGGCTGTATGGGTTCCAGTTCGAGATCAAGGTGATCGCGAAGCTGCCGTGATACGGGTAGTGCCGGCCGCTGGCGGCAACGCGGTGGGGTCGAAAAGCGTGTCGACCAAGGTCGACACCTACCAGAGCACATGTGCGCGGCGCACCCGAACGATGTGGTGGGGTCAGAGCCCTTTCCGGAGGAAAGGGATCCGACCCCGCGCCCGGCCCAGCTGAACGGGAGATTCCGACGAATTCCCGAAGCGTCCATTGATATTGTATCCGGCGAAAACCGCTTGCTAGCCTGCCGTCCATGCGCTGGATCACCCGCCACCTCCGTTCGACCCTGCTGATGCTGCTGATGGCGGCATTCGTGGTCGTGCCGGTGGCCGACGCGCTGGCCTGCACGGTGGAACCGCATGCCAGCACGGTGCATGTGGAGTCCGCACCGGATGCCGATGGCGATGCCGACGGCAAGCACGTCGGTGCCTGTGGCCACAACCACTGCCACCACTCCAATCTGAGCCTGCCGGCCAGTACCTTCGCCGCCTTCGGTGCGCCGCTTCCGGCGCGCTGGATGAATGCCGGCGACGCGGCGACCTATGCGGTCGCCCAGGATGAACTGACGCGTCCTCCCCGGGCGTGAGTTGAGCGCGTCCCGCATTCGCGGGCTTCGGTTCCCCTCACCTCCGGAAATTCTTCATGTCGACCCTGACACGTCGGCCGCTGCGTGCGGCCGGGCGGGTCGTCGCCGTGTTGCTGGGCCTGGCCCCGGCGGCATCGGTGATGGCGCAAGCCGCCCCTTCCTACGACACCCTGCTTGAACGCCTGGACCAGCTGCCCGGCACCCGCGTCGGTGCGGCGCTGGCCGAGGCCGCCGACGCGCGCGCCGACCAGGCCCGTGCGTTGCCCAACCCTTCCCTCTCTTACTCCGCCGAAAACGCCTGGGGCACCGGCTCCTATGGCGGCATGGGCAAGGCCGATACCGTGCTCACCCTGTCCCAGCCGCTGGAGGTCTGGGGCCAGCGTGGCGCGCGTGTCCGTGCCGCCCGTGCCGAGGCACAGGCCGCCAACCTGCGTGGTGCCCAAAGCCGCAGCGACGTGGCCAGCCAGCTGGCGGTGGTCTATGCACAGGCGGAAAGTGCACTGCGCCGCTACACCCTGGCCGAAGAAGCACTGAGCCTCACCCGCGCTGACGCCAACGCGGTCAACGCGATGGTCAAGCAGGGCCGCGAGCCGCAGCTGCGCGCCGTGCAGGCGCAGAGCGAAGTCGCCAACGCCAGCGCCGCGCTGGATGAGGCGCAGGCCTTCCGCGATGCCGCGCTGGCCCGCCTGGCCGGTGCCGCGCTGCTGGATGCGCCGGTGCAGTCGATCGGCGACAGCCTGCTCGACCGCGCGCCGCCGTTGCCACGCGGTGCCACCGATACCGCGCTGGCGGTGCGCATCGCCGAAGCCGAAGCGGATGCGGCGGGCAAGCTGGTCGACGTGGAGCGCAAGCGCGCCCTGCCCGACCTGAGCGTCACTGCCGCGCAGACCCGCTTCCGCGAGGGGGGCGAGCGCGCCTACAACCTCGGGGTCAGCCTCAGCATCCCGCTGTTCGACCGCAACCGCGGGGGCATACGCGCCGCCAATGCCGACCAGCGCGCGGCCGAGGCACGCCTGGACCAGCAGCGCCGCGACAGCGAGGCGGCACGCCTCTCCGCAGTGGCCGGTTTGAAGGCCGCCGGCAGCCGTACCCGCGCCGCCGATGAAAGCGTGGTCGCCGCCGAAGAGGCGTATCGCCTGGCCCGCATCGGCTTCGACGCCGGGCGCATCTCGCAGCTGGAACTGCGCAGCACGCGCAGCGCCCTCATCGCCGCCCGCGGCACCGCCGTGGATGCGCGCCTGTCGCGCGTCGCCGCGGAAATCGATCTTGCCCGCCTTGAAGGGCGCGCACCTTTTGTGGAGGTCCCATGACGCTCTCCCGTACTTTCCCGCTGATCGGCGGCGTGCTGCTGGCCGCGCTGCTGGCCGGCTGCGCTGGCAACGCGCAGACACCTGCCAATGAAGACCCGGCTGCGGCCAAGGCCGGCACCGACGATGGCCACGGCCATGCCGCCGACAGCAAGGCGGCCAAGGCCGAATCCGCAAAGGCGCCCGCCGATGGCGATGAGGGTGTCGTGCAGCTGACTCCTGAGCAGATCAAGGCGTCCGGTATCGAAGTGGTCGCGGTCGGTCGTGGTGGCGGTAGCTCCACGCGCTTGTCCGGCCGGGTCGAACCGTCGGTCGGTGCACGCGCCTCGGTGGCGTCGACCGTGACCGGCCGCGTCGAACGCGTGCTGGTCGCACCGGGCACCGCGGTGAAGCAGAACCAGGCACTGGCGATCGTGGTCAGCGGCGAAGCGGCGGTGTTCCGCGCCAATGCGCTGGCCGCCTCGGCCGAGGCCGAGGCCGCGCGCCTGGCCTATGGTCGCGACAAGGCGCTGGTCGACCAGGGCGTGGTCGCCCGCCAGGAGATGGAAACCTCGCGCGCACGGTCGCTGGCGGCACAGGCCCAGGCCGCTGCCGCGCAGGCCCAGGCCGCTGCCAACGGTGCGCCCGATGCCAGTGGCCGCGTGCGCATCACCAGCCCGGTGGCCGGCATCGTCGGCAACGTGCAGGTCACTCCGGGCGGTGTAGTCGCCGCCGGCAGTGCAGTCGCCGATGTCGCCGACCCTACAATGAACGAGCTGGTGTTCACCGCACCGCCGGCGCTGGCCGCACAGGTCACGCCCGGCATGACGCTGGAAGTGAGCGTGCCGGGTGGCAGCTTCACCGCCACCGTCACCGGTTCGGCCGCCGATGTGCGCCAGCAGGGCGGCGTCGCGGTGATCCGCGCCACCCCGGTGGATGCGTCGCTGCCGCCGGCCGGTTCGCCGGTCTCGGCCGTGGTGGTCACCGAAGGCCAGGACGGTTCGCTCAGCGTCCCGGCCGATGCAGTGCAGAACGTTGATGGCAGCAGCGCGGTGTTTGTCGCCGTCGAAGGTGGCTTCAAGGCGCAGCCGGTGCTGGCCGGGCGCCGTGCCGGTGACCGCATCGAGATCCTCGCTGGGCTGACCGGCAGCGAGCGCATCGTCGGTGCCAATGCCTTCCTGCTCAAGGCCGAGCTGGCCAAGGGCGAAGCCGAGCACGGCCACTGAGGAGGCGACCATGTTCAAGCTGATCATTGAAACAGCGGTGCGCCACCGCTGGCTGGTGGTGTTCATGGCCGCACTGATCGCCGCGGTGGGCCTGTTCCAGCTGGGCAAGCTGCCGATCGACGCGGTGCCGGACATCACCAACCGTCAGGTACAGATCAACACGGTGGCACCGGCGCTGACACCGGAGCAGATCGAGCGGCAGGTGACCTATCCGCTGGAAACCGCGCTGGCCGGCATTCCCGGCCTGACCACCACGCGTTCGCTGTCGCGCAATGGTTTCTCGCAGGTCACCGCGATCTTCACCGATGCCACCGACATCTACTTCGCCCGCCAGCAGGTGGCCGAACGCATGCGCGAGGCATCGGAAGACCTGCCCGATGGTGCATCACCGATGCTGTCGCCGGTCACCACCGGCCTTGGCGAGGTGCTGATGTGGACGGTGGACTTCACCGCGTTCGATCCGGCCAAACTGGCCAAACCCGATGAAGCGGGCTGGCAGGCCGGCGAGGTCTACCGCACACCGGAAGGCAACCTGCTGCGTACGCCCGAAGAACGTGCGACCTACCTGCGCACCGTGCAGGACTGGATCATCGCGCCGCAGATGCGTTCCAGCCCGGGGCTGGCCGGCGTCGATACGGTCGGCGGCTACGTGAAGGAATACGGCGTGCATCCGGACAGCGCCAGACTGGCCGCGCATGGCCTCGGCCTGGCCGACCTGGTCACTGCGCTGCAGCGTTCCAACGTGCAGGCCGGTGCCGGCTTCGTACAGCGTGCCGGCGAGGGCCTGGTGGTACGTGCCGACGGCCTGGCGCTGACCACCGACGACCTGGCACAGGCCCCGGTGGCGACCCGCAATGGCGTGGTGGTACGCGTAGCCGATGTGGCCACGGTGGAACTGAGCCGCGCGCCGCGGCTGGGTGCGGCCAGCCGCAACGGCCATGAAGCCGTGCTGGGCACCGCGCTGATGATTGCCGGTGGCAACAGCCGCACCGTGGCCCAGGCAGCGGCCGCGCGCCTGGAACAGGTAAACAAGTCACTGCCGGCCGACATCGTGGCGGCACCGGTGCTGGACCGCAGCGTGCTGGTCAATTCCACCATCAAGACCGTCGCCAGGAACCTCACCGAGGGCGCGCTGCTGGTGGTGGTGGTGCTGTTCCTGCTGCTGGGCAACCTGCGTGCGGCAACGATCACCGCGCTGGTGATTCCGCTGTCGTTCCTGTTCGCAGTGATCGGTATGAACCGCTTCGGCATCAGTGGCAACCTGATGAGCCTGGGTGCGCTGGACTTCGGCATCCTGGTGGACGGTGCGGTGATCGTGGTCGAGTCGACACTGCTGATGCTGGGCCAGCGCCGCGCCGAACTGGGCCGTGCGCTGACCGCGATGGAACGCCTGCGCGTAGCCGCCGATTCGGCCATTAAGATGGCGCGCCCTGCGGCCTTCGGCCAGCTGATCATCCTGCTGGTGTTCGCGCCGATCCTCACGCTGGAGGGCGTGGAGGGCAAGACGTTCCACCCGATGGCGGCCACGTTCATGCTGGCCCTGGTCGGTGCCTTCCTGTTTTCCTTCACCTTCGTGCCGGCGATGGCCGCGCTGCTGGTGCGCGAGCCCAAGGTGAAGGACGGCGATGCGCACGCGGACGACGGCGAGCACGAAACCAGGCTGATCCGCGTGCTGCGTGCGCGCATCGAACCGGTGGTGCGCAAGGCCGTGGCGCACCCGCGCACGGTGCTGGCCGGTGCGGTGATGATGGTGGTGGTGGGCATCGGCGCGTTCTCGCTGCTGGGCCGCGAGTTCATGCCGACCCTGGATGAAGGCAACGTGGCGATGCAGGCCCTGCGCGTGCCATCGACCTCGCTGGAGCAGTCACTGGCAATGCAGCTGGCGCTGGAAAAGGCGATTGCCAAGCAGCCGGAAGTGGAAACCGTGTTCTCGCGCACCGGTACCGCCGAGGCGGCGATCGACCCGATGCCGACCAACATTTCCGACAGCGTGATCGTGTTGAAGCCACGCAAGGACTGGCCCGATCCGACGCTGGCCAAGGACGCACTGGTGGCGCGCTTCGAGAAACTGGCCGGGCAGCAGCTGGGCAACAGCTTCGAGTTCAGCCAGCCGATCGAGCTGCGCTTCAACGAACTGATTTCCGGCGTGCGTACCGACCTGGCCGTAATGATCTTCGGTGATGACTTCAGCCAGCTGCAGAAGGTGGCCGACCAGGTGGCGTTGAAGCTGCGTGCGGTGGATGGCGCGGCCGACGTGCGGGTGGAACAGATCTCCGGCCTGCCCACGCTCAACGTGGCGATCGACCACGTGGCGGCGGCACAGTACGGGTTGAGCGCTGCAGATGTGAGTGATGCGCTGTCCACCGGCATCGGCGGTACCACGGCCGGCAAGATCTTCGAAGGCGACCGCCGCTTCAACGTGGTGGTGCGCCTGGACGATGCCTCGCGCAACGATCCGGACCAGCTGGCCTCGCTGCCGATCGCCACGCCATCGGGGCTCGTGATTCCGTTGTCGTCGGTGGCGCGCATTACCGTGAGCGAAGGGCCGAACCAGATCAGCCGCAACAACGGCAGCCGCCGCGTGGTGGTGCAGGCCAACGTGCGCGGTCGCGATCTGGGCGGCTTCGTCGGCGAGGCGCAGGCCGCGGTGGCCGACGTGGCGCTGCCGCCGGGCGCCTACCTGACCTGGGGCGGTCAGTTCGAGAACCTGCAGCGCGCGGAGAAGCGGTTGGCAACCGTGGTGCCGGTGGTGTTCCTGCTGATCGGCAGCCTGCTGTTCATGGCCCTGCGCAGCGGCAAGGAAGCCATTCTGGTGTTCAGCTGCGTGCCGTTGGCGCTGGTCGGTGGCATCCTCGCGCTGCTGCTGCGAGGCATGCCGTTCTCGGTATCGGCGGCAGTTGGCTTCATCGCCGTCTCCGGCGTGGCCACGTTGAACGGCCTGGTGCTGATGCAGGCGATCCGCGAACGCCTGGACGCCGGCGACCTGCCGCTGCAGGCAGCAATCAACGGTGCCTCCAGCCGCATCCGCGCGGTGCTGACCACGGCGCTGGTGGCGATCGTCGGCTTCATCCCGATGGCGATTGCCAGCGGTTCCGGTGCGGAGGTGCAGAAGCCGCTGGCCACGGTGGTGATCGGTGGCCTGATCACCGCCACCGTGCTGACCCTGCTGGTGCTGCCGACCTTCGCAGCACGGGTGGCCAAGCCGCGGCCGGTGGGGTGAGGCGAGAGGGGGTCGGAGCCCTTTCCACAGGAAAGGGATCCGACCCCGTGACCGGGTCGGGTTGCCGGCCAGCGGCCGGCACTACCCTTGCACGGTCAGGCCTTCTTGCGCTCGGCGATGTAGGCCTGGATCTGCTGTTCCAGCACCGGCAGCGGCACCGAGCCCTGCTTGAGCAGGGTGTCGTGGAAGCCCTTGATGTCGAACTTGTCGCCCAGCTCCTTCTCGGCCTGCGCACGCAGGCGCACGATGGCGATCTCGCCCAGCTTGTAGCTCAGCGCCTGGCCAGGCCAGGAGATGTAGCGGTCCACCTCGGTGGTCACTTCATGCTCGCTCAGCGCGGTGTGGTCACGCAGGTAGGCCAACGCCTGCTCGCGGGTCCAGCCCTTGCTGTGCACGCCGGTGTCGATCACCAGGCGCGCGGCACGCCACATCTCGTAGGTCAGGCGGCCGAAATCCTCGTACGGGGTTTCGTAGATGCCCATCTCCACGCCCAGCTTCTCGCAGTACAGCGCCCAGCCTTCGCCATAGGCGGAGATGTAGGCGTTGCGGCGGAACTCCGGCAGGTTCTTCTGCTCGGCGGCGATCGCGCCCTGCAGCGAGTGGCCCGGATCGGATTCATGCAGGGTCAGCGCCGGCAGGTTGTACAGCGGGCGCGACGGCAGGTTGTAGGTGTTGAGCCAGTAGGTGCCCATGCCACCGCGGCCGGCCGTCCAGAACGGTGCGATGTCTGGCGGCACCGGCACGATGGTGAAGCGCGCGCGCGGCAACGTCATGTACTTGCCCAGCTGGCCGTCCGCCCGCTTGGAGATCCACGCGGCACGCGACAGCAGCTCTTCCGGTGTCTTTGCATAGAACTGCGGATCGGTACGCAGGAAGGTCAGGAACTCGGCAAAGCTGCCCTTGAACTTCACCTGCTTGATGATGTCGTTCATTTCCTTCTGGATGCGCTCGACCTCATCCAGGCCGATGCGGTGGATCTCGTCCGGCGACAGGTCCAGCGTGGTGTACTCGTGGATCTGCTGCCGGTAGTACGCCTTGCCATCGGGCATCGCTTCGGCGGCCAGGGTGGTACGCGCCTGCGGCACGTACTCGTTGACGAAGAAGGTGCGCAGCTGCTGGAACGCCGGCACCACCTTGCCGCTGATCGCCGCGCGCGCCTGCGCCTGCAGCCTGGCCTGCTCGGCGGCCGGGATGGTGGTGGGCAGCTTCTTGAACGGCGCGTACAGCGGCGACTCGGTCGGGTCCTTCAGCTCGGCGACGGTGGCGATGGACACTTCGCGGCCATCGAGCACCGCGCGCGGCACGCTGAAACCACGCTTCAGGCCGGCGCGCATGTTCTCGGTCTGCTGGCCGAAGTAGCGCGGTACATCATTCAGGCGTGCGATGTAGTTCTGGTAGTCCTGCACGGTCTTCATCTCGCGCCGGGCCATGAAGGACAGGTTGGACCAGAACGAGGAATCGGCGTTGAACGGCATCTCGTAGCCGCGCAGGCGCGTCTCTTCGGCCAGGTTGAACACCTGGTCGTGGTAGATCGCGTAGTTGACCTGGTTGTCGGCCGACAGGGTCTTCGGGTCGATCTTCTTCAGCGCGGCCAGGGTCTCATCCCACACCTTCAGGCGCGCCTGCTGCGCGGCCGGGCCGACGTCGGGCATGCGGGTGGCGTTGGCCGGGGCGTCCTCGTCCTCGCTGGCCTCGCCACCGCCCTGCTGGCGCCACTTCCATTCCTTCTCGTACAGCGCGCGGAAGGCGGCGTCGGCGGGCGATTCAGTGGCCACGCCGGACGGTGCGGCGGTGGCGGGCGGCGCGGCCAGGGCCACGGCGGGGGCGGACAGGGCGATCAGCAGGGCAACGGCAAGACGGGTTTTCACGAGCACAGGTTCCCGGGAAGGCAGACCCCGATCATGGCACCCCCCATCGCCCGTGGCATGGGACGAAGGTCCTGCCTGCGCAGCAGACCGGGGCCCCGGTAGCCAGGTACGCAGTAGACCCACGTCATGCGTGGATGCGCCGCGGATCCGGACAGGGTGATCCGGACGGGGTCAGAGCCCTTTCCCATGAAAAGGGATCCGACCCCGGGGCCTCAGTGGCTGGCCTTGTCGCGCTTCCAGCCGCGGTGCTTGATGTCCAGGTGCAGGCTGTACAGCGCGGTGAACGCCGGGAACAGGTTCTGCAGCACGCCCACCGAGTCCTGCTTGGCCGAGAACAGGAAGTAGCTCAGCGTCATCAGGCTGCCGAGCACGCTCATGTACCAGAACAGGCGCGGGATCACCGGCTTGCCGGCGCGCTTGGACGCGACGAACTGGACCAGCCAGCGGCCGCCGAACATCAGCGCGCCGGTATAGCCGATCAGCTTCCAGCCGGTCACGTGCAGGCCGGTCCAGTACAGCCAGGTCAGCGGCTGGTCGAGCCAATGCAGCTCCAGATCCATCAGCGCTCCTCCACCGCGGTGCGCTTGCTGCGGGTGATCAGCCAGGCCACGCCACGCAGGTCGCGGATGCCGACCAGCGCGCGGCCGAGGTTGTTGTACTTGGACACGCCAGCGGTACGGTGGCGGTGGTTGACCGGCACGCTGGTGGTCTTCCAGCCGGCGCGCTGCATCAGCGCCGGCAGGTAGCGGTGCATGTGGTCGAAGTACGGCAGGTCGAGGAACGCGCTGCGTTCGAACAGCTTGATGCCGCAGCCGGTATCGGGCGTATCGTCGCGCAGCATGCGTGCACGGATGGCGTTGGCCCATTTGCTGGCCCAGCGCTTGCTGCCGCTGTCCTGGCGGTTGACGCGCCAGCCGGCGAACAGCTTCACCTGCGCCTCGGCGGCGTCGCGTGCGGCGAGCAGCTTGGGGATATCGGCCGGATCGTTCTGGCCATCGCCATCCAGGGTCGCGATCCACGGCGCGCGCGCGTGCTTGACGCCGGTGCGCACCGCGGTGCTCTGCCCGCTCTGGTTCACATGGTGCAGCACGCGCAGTTCCGGGGTGGTCGCCTTCAGTCCCTGCAGCACCGCCAGGGTGTCATCGCGCGAGTGATCGTCGATGTAGACGATTTCGAACGGCAGCCGGCCACGCAGCGCGGCGGTGATTTCGGCGACCAGCGGGGCGACATTGTCGCGCTCGTTGAATACCGGGACGACAACGGAAAGCTCGGGTTGGCTCATAAGGCACTCGGCCAAAGGGGGGGACAAAGACCGCGCATTCTCCGCTGCCGAGGTTATCCGAAGATGAACCCCGCGGCGTGAGGATCCATCCTCAGGCGCGATCGCCAAAATACTCGCGGCACCACTGCACCACAGGCGGCAGGCCTTCTTCGATCGGGGTCACCGCATCGAAGCCGAAAGCGTCATGTGCGCGCCGGGTATCGGCCATCGTGCGCACCATGTCGCCGGGCTGCATGGGCTTGTACACCTTCTGCGCGGGGCGGCCGGCGGCCTGCTCGATCACGCTGATGAAGCGCTCCAGCTCGACCGGCGTATGGTTGCCGAGGTTGAACACCCGGTGCGGCACCGGGCCGTCGGCCGGATGCGCGAGGGCGCCGAGGATACCGGACACAATGTCGGAGACATGTGTGAAATCGCGCTGCATGCGGCCCTCGTTGAACACGTCGATCGGCCGCCCGGCCAGCACCGCGCGGGAGAACAGCAGCGGTGCCATGTCCGGCCGGCCCCACGGGCCATACACGGTGAAGAAGCGCAGGCCGGTGGCATGCAGGCCGTACAGCTGCGCGTAGGTATGGGCCATCAGCTCATTGGCCGCCTTGGTCGCCGCGTACAGCGAACGCGGCTGGTCTACGCGCTGGTCCTCGGAGAACGGCGGCGTGGCCGAATCGCCGTAGACCGAGCTGCTGGAGGCATACACCAGGTGCTGCACGCCACGGTGGCGGCACAGTTCGAGCATGTTGACGAAGCCGACCAGGTTGCTGTCGACGTAGGCGTGCGGGTTTTCCAGCGAATAGCGCACGCCGGCCTGGGCGGCCAGATGGATCACCGCCGTCGGCTGCACTTCATCGAACAGCGCAGCCAGGCCCTCGCGGTCGGTCAGGTCCAGCGCGCGCAGGTCCAGCGACGGGCACAGCGCGGCCACGCGGTCGCGCTTGATCTGCGGGTCGTAGTAATCGTTGAAGTTGTCCAGGCCGACCACGGCCTGGCCGGCCTCCAGCAGTGCGCGGGCGGTGTAGGCACCGATGAAGCCGGCAGCGCCGGTGAGCAGGATGGTCATGGCAGGGGGCCTGGAAACGAAGTTCAGGCCCCTGATGTTACCGGTCTCAGAACAAACCGAAACGCTTCTTCGCCACGTTGGTGCGGCCGGGTTCGATTACATCCTGGATCTTCTTCGCGTCGAAGCGGTCGAGCAGCGCCTCGGCGCCCTTCCTCAGCTTCAGGTCCATCTCTTCGGGGTACAGCGGGACCAGGCTCATGAAGCTGATGGTCTTGCCGTCGTCCAGTTCCAGCGTGGCAAAGTCCTCCGGGGTGGTTACCGGCGTCAGCACGATGGCACCGTCGAAGCCCACGCCCGGCGCATAGGGCTCGCTGGGATGGCCGTTGGGAATGGTGTGGCCGAAGCCCAGCCAGGTGTCGTACTCGTGCGGCAACCGCGCCATGCCCTTCAGCAGGCGCACCGGCCAGTAATTGCGCTCGTCCTCGAAGGCGTCCTGGGAGATGGGCCAGTCCGCCGGCAGGGTCACCATCAGTTCCATGTAGCGCGGCACGTCCGCGTCCACCTCGGCGGGCACGGTCATCGGCAGGTCGCTCATGCCGGAGGTGACCAGGCGCAGGTAAGGGCAGTGGCCATTGGCCGGCACCACGTGCACGTCAATGTGCACCAGGTCGGAGATGATCTCGTGGAAGACACCGGATACCGGGCCCAGATGGCGTTCGAGGTGGGCGCTGATCGCCTCGATGTGGCGTTCTTCGCCGGTGGCGAGCACGAAGTCCTTTTCGCGGCGATGTACCAGTATCTGGGTGCCGTCCGGGCTGACGTCCTCGTATTCGTTGCTCATGTCCTGCTCCCTGGATGAGGCCACGGACCGGAAGGCAGTGCATTCCCTCGGCGCGCGCGGCGGTACGTTCCCTGTCATTGGCGGGACACGGCAGGAACGGGCCGCGCCACTGTCACTGCGCCGGGCTCAGCCCTGGCGCGTGCGCAGCTTTTCCAGCACGCCGTCCAGGGTATCCAGGTCGGTGTAGTGGATGATCAGCTTGCCCTTGCCACCGCGGCCATGATTGATCGCCACCTTGGCGCCCAATGCTTCGGACAGTTCGGTCTCCAGCGAGGCGATATCAGCCTGCTGCACCTTCGGCGTGGCCGCCGGGCGGTTGCTCGGCACCTTGCCGGCGGCGAAGGCCTGCGCACGGCGCTCGACCTCGCGCACCGACCAGCCTTCATCGGCTGCTTCCTGGGCCAGCTTGCCAGCCAGCTCGGGAGCCAGGGTCAGCAGCGCGCGGGCGTGGCCCATTTCCAGGCGGCGGGTTTCCAGCAGCAGGCGGATCGCCACCGGCAGCTCCAGCAGGCGCAGCAGGTTGGACACCGCCGCGCGCGAGCGGCCGACGGCCTCGGCGGCCTCGGCATGGGTCAGGGTGAACTCGCTGATCAGGCGCTGCAGCGCCTCGGCTTCTTCCAGCGGATTGAGGTCTTCGCGCTGGATGTTCTCGATCAGCGCCATCGCGATGACGGTGCGGTCTTCCAGCTCGCGCACCACCACCGGCACTTCGTCCAGGCCGGCCAGCTGCGATGCGCGCCAACGGCGTTCACCGGCGACGATTTCGTAGTTGCCTGCCGGCAGCTGGCGCACCAGGATCGGCTGGATCACGCCCTGCGACTTGATCGAGTCGGCCAACTCGGACAGCTTGCCCTCGTCCATCTCGCGGCGCGGCTGGTACTTGCCCGGCTGCAGCTGGCCGACCGGCAACTTGCGCAGCACTTCCCCCGGCAGCGGCTCGATCACCGCGGTGGTGGCCTGCACCTGGCTGACCGCGCCTTTCGGGCCCAACAGCGCATCCAGGCCACGGCCGAGGCCTCGCTTCTTGGCTGCCGGCTTGCTGCTGGTCATCAGACGATCTCCACGGCCTTGCCGGCCTTGTTGCGTTCGTTGTTGCGGCGGATGATCTCGCCGGCCAGGCCCAGGTAGGCCACGCCACCGCGCGAGGCGCGGTCGTAGCCGACGATGCTCTGGCCATGGCTGGGTGCCTCGGCCAGGCGCACGTTGCGCGGCACGATGGTGCGGAACACGCGGTCGCCGAAGTGCTCGGTGAGCTCGGCCGACACTGCGTTGGCCAGGTTGTTGCGCACGTCGAACATGGTGCGCAGCACGCCTTCGATCTCCAGCGCCGGGTTCAGGCTGGTGCGCAGCGCTTCGATGGTTTCCACCAGCGCGCTCAGGCCTTCCAGCGCGTAGTACTCGCACTGCATCGGCACGATCACCGAGTCGGCGGCGGCCAGCGCGTTGAGCGTCAGCAGCGACAGCGCCGGCGGGCAGTCGATCAGGATGTAGTCGTACTCGTCGCGGATCGGCGCCAGCGCGCGCTTCAGGCGCTGCTCGCGCTCGCTCTGGCCCATCAGCTGGATCTCGGCGGCGGTCAGGTCGATATTGCCGGGCAGCAGGTCGTAACCCTCGGCAGTCTGCACGCGTACATCGGCAGCGCTGTTCTCGCCGAGCAGCAGGTCACAGGTGGAGGCGGCCAGCTCGCGTTTGTCCACGCCACTGCCCATGGTCGCGTTGCCCTGCGAATCCAGGTCGACCAACAGCACGCGCTTGGGTGCGTTGGCCAGGGAAGCGGCCAGGTTGACGGCGGTCGTGGTCTTGCCGACGCCACCCTTCTGGTTGGCGATGGCGATGATGCGGGCCATGCGGGTGTGCCTCGTCGACGTGTGCTGGGACCGGTCATTATGCGTACAACCGGCCCCTTGCGGAAATCGTGGATCGCCAACCCGTTGTTCCACAAGGGGCTGGCGGCGGGAATCAGGGGCCTGTAACAGTGACCAGGTGGCGTTCGCCGGCCAGGCCGGGCACGCTCAACGGGGTCACCTCACGCACCTGCCAGCCCGCCGGCAGGTCCGCGATCTCCTCATGCGGGTAGACGCCCTTCATGGCCAGCAGTACGCCGCCGGGGCGCAGCAGGTGGCCACCGACGCGGACGATGCCGGCCAGGGTGTCCATCGCGCGCGCGGTCAGCTGGTCGTAGCGGCCGGCCTCGTCCAGCGCCTCGGCGCGCGACTCGGCCACGCGGGCGTTGCCCAGGCCGAGCTGGCGCACGGCTTCGCGCATGAAGCGCGCCTTCTTGCCGTTGCTCTCGACCAGGGTGACCTGCAGGCCCGGGCAGGCGATCGCCAGCGGGATGCCGGGCAGCCCGGGGCCGGTGCCAAGGTCGGCCAGGCTGCCGTCGGCCACGAACGGCTGCATCGCCAGCGAGTCGAGCAGGTGGCGGGTGACCATCTCCTGCGGGTCGCGGATGGCGGTGAGGTTGTAGGTGCCGTTCCAGCGGTGCAGCAGGGCCAGGTAGCGCAGCAACGGCGGCGCCAGCGCGGCGTCCAGGCCCATGCTGGCCAGGCCCTGTTCCAGCGTGGCAGACACGCTGGCGGGAAGTGGGTGTTCGCTCATGCCGGCATTATCGCCGGTTTTGCGCGCCGATTCCCCGCTTCAGTGTGGATACCAGGCCAATGCGGCGCGGAACTGGCCGCTGGCCTGCCACTCGTGCAGGTGCCAGCGTGCGGCCTCGCCCAGTTCCGGGTCGCACCAGCGCAGGTGCAGGGCGCCATCGGGCCCGGGCGCCAGCTGCAGGCGGTGCAGGCCGAACGAGATGCCCTGCCCATGCGCCTTGAGGATAGCCTCCTTGACGCACCACACGCGGAAGAACCAGTGCTCGCGCCCGGCCTCATCCAGGCGTTCCAGCCAGGCCACCTCCTGCGGGTGGAAGAAGCGCCGCACGATTTCCAGCAGGCGCGGTCGCGGCCGCAGCAGCTCCAGGTCCACGCCCAGCCGCACGCCTTCGCCCAGCGCCACCAGCAGCACCTCGCCGCTGTGGCTCCAGCCGGTGCCGTAGTGGGCCAACGGGCCGCTCAGTTCCGGCCGGCCCTTGTCATCACGGACCAGCGGCAGCGTCTGCGGGTCGGCGCCCAATGCCTGCGCCAGCACCTGCCGCGCCTGCGGTTCACCACGCTGGCCCGGCACATGCGGGCGCCGCCAGACCGTCACCGGACCGAAGCGCCAGGGGCCATCGAGGGTGGCTGGCAGGCTCATGCGCACACGCCCATCACGCAATTCCACGACGGGTTCACAGCCCTGCGCGTCAACTGGTCACAGTTCCCCACCGGAGGTTCGATCATGGGCATCATCATCTGGCTGATCGTCGGCGGCATCGTAGGCTGGCTGGCCAGCATCATCATGAAGCGCGATGCCCAGCAGGGCATCATCCTCAACATCGTGGTCGGCATCGTCGGCGCGCTGATTTCCGGCTGGCTGTTCGGCGGCGGCATCAACGAAGCGATCACCCTCCGCACCTTCCTGTTCTCGCTGATCGGTGCGGTGATCCTGCTGGCGATCGTCAACCTGTTCACCCGCAAGAGCATACGGTGATCTGAGGGTAGTGCCGGCCACTGGCCGGCAGATGTTCCAGAACGGGCCCGGCAATCGTCGGGCCCTGTTCGTTCAACCGATCTGCACCCAGGCCGGCGCATGGTCACTCGGGCGTTCCCAGGTGCGCGGCTCGCGGTCGATGCCCGAGGCCACCGCACTGCCCTTCAGCGCATCGGAGACCAGGGTCAGGTCGATGCGCAGGCCCAGGTTGCGGCGGAAGCCGGCGGCACGGTAGTCCCACCAGCTGAAGGTACCCGCCTCGTCGTTGTGCAGGCGGAAGCCATCGTGCAGGCCCAGCTGCAGCAGCTTGTTCAATGCGCCGCGCTCGGCGGTGGAGGTCAGGATGTGGTTGTCGTTCCACACCGCCGGGTCGTGCACGTCGCGCGCGTCCGGGGCGATGTTGAAGTCGCCCATCACGATCAGCTTCGGGTGGCGCTGCAGTTCTCCGGCGATCCAGGCATGCACCGCTTCCAGCCAGCGCAGCTTGTAGTCGTACTTGTCGGTACCGATGTCCTGGCCGTTGACCACGTACAGGTTGATCACCCGCAGGTCGCCGAAGGTGCCGGCGATGACGCGCTTCTGCTCGTCCTCGAAACCGGGAATGCCGATCTGCACGTCCTGCGCCGGCTCACGCGACAGCAGCGCCACGCCGTTGTAGGTCTTCTGGCCGGCGAACACGCTGCGGTAGCCCGCGGCGATCAGCGCCGAATCGGGGAACTTGTGGTCCTCCAGCTTGGTTTCCTGGATGCCGACGATGTCCGGGCCGAAGTCCTTGAGCCACTGCTCCAGGTGCGGCAGGCGGACATTGAGCGAATTGACGTTCCACGAGGCGATCTTCATGGGGGCATTCTACCCGGGTGGGCTTGGGTTGCCTTGTAGAGCCGAGCCCACGCTCGGCTGTGTCTGCCTGGACCAGCCAAGAGCAGCCGAGCGTGGGCTCGGCTCTACAGAAGAATCAGGCCCTGAATCAAGTGGAGCCACGCCATGCGTGGCTTCATCGCAGCAGGAACCGCAACAACCCCGCAATCCTCGAATACGGCGGCCGCAGCCGGTCGCTGGCCGCCCAGCGCGACTGCCACAGCACCGGCAGCCGCTTGCTCATCGCATCGAACCCGGCGCGGCCGTGGTACGCGCCCATGCCGCTGGCCCCTACCCCGCCAAACGGCAGGCCATCGGCGGCGAAGTGCAGCAGCGTGTCATTCACCGTCACCCCACCGGCCACCACCTGGCCAAGGATGCGCTCCACCGTCGCCGTGTCGTGGCTGAAGGGATACAGCGCCAGCGGCCGGTCGCGGGACAGCACGTCGCCCAGCGCGGCGTCCAGATCCGGGTAGGCCCGCACCGGCAGGATCGGGCCGAAGATCTCCTCGCGCATCAGGTCCAGGTCGTCCGGCGGGTCCAGCACCACGGTCGGCACCAGCAGGCGCTCGCGGTCGGCGCGCGCGTCATCCACCTGCGCCAACGGAATCACCGGCACCCCGCGTTGCCGCGCCTGTGCCAGATAGCCCTGCAGGCGCCGGTACTGACCTTCATTGATGATGCGGGTGTAGTCGTCGGCATCGCTGAAGTCGCCATAGCGCTCGCGCACCTGCTGCTGCAGCGCCTGTACGAATTCGCGCTGGCGAACGGTATCGATCAGCACGTAATCCGGCGCGATGCAGGTCTGGCCCGCGTTGAACCACTTGCCGGTGGCCAGCCGCGCAGCGGCTTTGTCCAGCGGGAAATCGCGACAGACAATCGCCGGCGACTTGCCGCCCAGCTCCAGTGTGACCGGTACCAGATGCTCAGCGGCGGCGGCCATCACCTTGCGGCCAACCGCCGTCGAGCCGGTGAACAGCAGATGGTCCAGCGGCAGCGACGACACCGCTGCGGCCACATCCGCCCCACCCTGCACCACCGCCACCCGATCGGGCGGGAACACGCTGGCCAGCAGATCGGCCAGGAACGCGCTGGTGCGCGGCGTGTGTTCGGAGGGCTTGAGCAGCACGTGGTTGCCGGCGGCAATCGCGGTGGCCAACGGCACCAGCGCCAGCGTGACCGGGTAGTTCCACGGTGAGATCACCCCGACCACGCCCAGCGGCGTCGGCCGCAGCTGCGCGCGCGCCGGCCACAGCTTCCAGCCGGCCGATACGCGCTGCGGCTTCGACCAGCGCCGCAGGTGGCGCCGCAGGTGGTCGATGGCCGACAGCACACTCATGCCATCGGCCAGTTTCGATTCAACGTGGGCGCGATGCCCGAAGTCCTCGGCGATGGCCTGGGCCATTTCGTCCAGGCGCGGCTTCAATGCCTCGCGCAGGCGGCGCAGGTCGGCTTCGCGCTGGTCGAGCGTCGGGCGCTGGGCCTGCCAGGCGCTGCGCAGGGTGTGCAGGAGGGCGGGAAGGTCTGCCGGCGTGGTGGTGGTCATGGGCCGACTATACGGGGTGCTGCGCAACGCAATGGTAGTGCCGGCCGCTGGCCGGCAACGGCCTGATGTCTGCTGAGATTCATGAGCTTGCCGGCCAGCGGCCGGCACTACCGTAATGCGCGCCGGAATGACACGGCGCAGAAAACAGAAAGGCCGCGGTCTGCACCGCGGCCTTTCCTTCACTGCATGGAACCCACCGGCTACTTGGTGATATCCACGTTCTTGGTCTCGCGCAGGAACAGGCCGCCGATCACCACCGACATCAGTGCGATCGCGATCGGGTACCACAGGCCGTAGTACAGGTTGCCGGTACCGGCCACCAGCGCGAACGAGATCGCCGGCAGGAAGCCACCGAACCAGCCGTTGCCGATGTGGTACGGCAGCGACATCGAGGTGTAGCGGATGCGGGTCGGGAACAGTTCGACCAGGTAGGCGGCGATCGGGCCATAGACCATGGTCACGTACAGCACCAGCAGCCACAGCATGAAGATGGTGCCGGCGATGTTGATGCGGGCGCCATCGGCCTTGGCCGGGTAGCCGGCGGTGGTCAGGGCGGTCTTCAGTTCCGCACCGAACGCATCGGCCTTGGCCTTGCCTTCTTCCTTGGTCAGGCCGGCGGCCTCATACGAGGTGACGCTGGCGCTGCCCACGTTCACCATCGCCAGCGAACCGGCGGCGGCGGGCTGCACGTCGTACGGCACACCGGCCTTGGTCAGCGCGGCGGTGGCCACGTCGCAGGAGCTGGTGAACTTGCGCAGGCCGACCGGATCGAACTGGAACGAGCAGGTAGCCGGATCGGCCACGACCAGGGCCGGCGAGCTGCTGCGGGCTTCTTCGATGGCCGGGTTGGCGAAGTGGGTCAGGCCCTTGAAGATCGGAATGTAGGTGATGGCCGCCAGCAGGCAGCCGGCCAGGATGATCTTCTTGCGACCGATGCGGTCGGACAGCCAGCCGAAGAAGATGAAGAACGGCGTGCCCAGTGCCAGCGCAGCGGCGATCAGCAGGTAGGAGGTGGTGGCATCGACCTTCAGCATGCTGCTGAGGAAGAACAGCGCGTAGAACTGGCCGCCGTACCAGACCACCGCCTGGCCAGCCGCCGCACCGAGCAGGACCAGCAGCATCAGCTTCAGGTTGCCACCCTTCAGGCTGTCGCGGAACGGGGTCTTGGAGCCCTTGCCTTCAGCCTTCATCTGCTGGAACAGCGGCGATTCGCTCAGCTGCAGGCGGATCCATACCGAAATGCCCAGCAGCAGGATCGAGACCAGGAACGGGATGCGCCAGCCCCAGGCTTCGAAGGCCTCGTTGCCCAGCGTCATGCGGCAGGCCAGGATGATCAGCAGCGACAGGAACAGGCCCAGCGTGGCGGTGCACTGGATGAAGCTGGTGTACAGGCCGCGCTTGTCGTCCGGCGCGTGCTCGGCCACGTAGGTGGCGGCACCGCCGTACTCGCCGCCCATCGCCAGGCCCTGGGCCAGGCGCAGGATGATCAGGATCACCGGTGCGGCGAAACCGATCGAGGCGTAGTTGGGCAGCACGCCGACCAGGAAGGTCGAGATGCCCATGATCAGGATGGTGACCAGGAAGGTGTACTTGCGGCCGATGCGGTCGCCGAGGCTGCCGAAGAAGGCCGCGCCGAACGGACGCACGAAGAAGCCGGCAGCGAACGCCAGCAGGGCGAAGATCATGCCCGTGGTTTCATTGACGCCACTGAAGAACTGCTTGGCGATGATGGCCGCGAGCGAGCCGTACAGGAAGAAGTCATACCACTCGAAGACCGTGCCGAGGCTCGAGGCGAAGATGACTTTCTTGTGGCCCTTGGTCAGGGTGCCCGCCGCATGGTGCGGGCCTGGTGCAGTGCTGGACATAAGACGCTTCCCCTCCGAAGCAATCGTTGTGGGTGGGTGCCGACCGTTGGCCGGCACTCAATTCGGTAGGTGCCAACCTTGGTCGGCACCCCATCTCGGTAGATGCAGACCTTGGCCGGCACCCCATCTCGGTAGGTGCCGACCTTGGCCGGCACCCCATCTCGGTAGGTGCCGGCCGCTGGCCGGCACGCTCTTAGAAGCTGTACTTCGTGGTGAACTGCAACCGGGTGATGTCACCCTTGTTGCCGTTCTCCACTTCGCGGCGGCCGTACATCAGCTCGGCGCCGATATCGACCTTGGGCAGCGGCGAATAGAAGATGTTGCCGCGGATGCTCTGCACGCTCTTGGTCACCAGCGGGCCGAGGATGCTGTCGTTGTCGTAGTCGCTGCGCGCGTAGATCAGGTTGGTGCGCAGCTTCGGCGAGAACGCATGCCGCCAGCCCACGTAGCCGGCCAGCACGCCGGTCGGGTTGAGCTCGTCGCGGGCCACGTCGTAGGCGCTGTCGGCGGTGATGCCCAGGCCGATGTAGCGGGCGATGCCTTCGCCACCGGTCAGCTGGTAATGCAGCGAATCGCTGTCACCCATCACCCACTTGCCGCCCAGGGTCAGGCCGCCAGCCACCTTGTCGGCCTTCGCGCCGGTGGCCTGGTTGTCCACCTTCAACTGGCGGACGATGCCACCGACACCAAAGGTGCCCCAGTCGCCCTTCCAGCCATAACGCATGGTCAGGTCGGGCAGGCTGCCACGGTCGGAGTTGGCGCTGGCGTTGGTCCAGGCCCCGGTGACCGGGTTGCGGGTACCGGTGAGGGTGGTGGTTTCCGGGTTTTCCAGTGCGACGCTGAAGCCGCCCTGGGTGTAGCGCACCTGGGCCTGGCGCACGAAGATCACGCCGTCGGTGGGGCCGACGAAGTCGACCGCCTCCGGCAGCGCGGCCGCGTCCATGAAGTTGGACCAGGTCTGGCCGGCCATCCAGTTGTTCCAGTACATGTAGGCGTGGCGCAGGGTCACGCCATAGGTATTGGTGGCGGTCTGGTTGCCCAGCGAGTTGCCGAAGAAGTCCATCTCGAAGAACGCACCGGCCTTGTTGCCCGATTCGCTCACGTTGTCGATGCCCAGGTTGAAGCGCGAGAACTTGGCGTGGGCGTTGAAGTCGGTGCCCGAACGCTTGCCGCTGCCGCCGGCGCCTTCCACCGGGGTCTGGCCCGGCAGGTACAGCGAACGGCCGGTGGCGTCGTCGGCCAGCTGGCCATCGCTGGTCTGGGTGGCCAGGAAGTCGGCCTTGATGAAGCCACCGATCTTGACCGTGGTGCCGGGCGCGGCGCCCGGAGTGATGGTGGTGACCTGGATCGGCTGCTTGCCCGCCGGCACCGAGGCGACCGGCTTCTGCCCGGCCTGCACCGTGCGCACTTCGGTCACCGCCTGCTGGGTCTGGCTGATCTGGGTCTGTTGTTGTTGCTGCGAAGACAGCAGCAGCTGGACCTGGCGTTCCAGTTCGGCAACGCGTGCTTCCAGTGCCTTCTCTTTGGCGGTCTCTGCGAACGCCATGCCCGGTGCGACCAGGGCGACCAACAGGCAGGCCGCCAAAGGTGTGCGCACGGCTTTCAACGTACGGTGGCTCATGTTGCCCTCTCTCCCAAGTGGCAAGGTGATGCCGCGCGTGGGGCACGGTCGAGCCGAGACTGCGGGGCGTTCGCGCACAGCGGCTATTGGCCATTGGTCGAACCCGGCCCTGCTGGGCGCTCACTTTCGACCATGGTCTAACCAGGGTGGTGACGCGGCCGGGGGTGAATGGGGCAAACTGAGGGGGATCGGTCGTTGCGATGCTGCGACCGCACATACAAAGTCAACGTGCAAGTGAGGGTGCCATGGCTGATATCTACCCCGTCGATCCGCAGTTCGCCGCCAAGGCACGCATCGACAAGACGTCGTACGAACAGCAGTACCAGGCGTCGGTGACCGACCCGGATGGTTTCTGGGGCAAGGCCGCCGAGCGCCTGCAATGGATGCGCAAGCCGACGAAGATCAAGAACGTCAGCTATGACCTGTCCGACTTCCACATCAAGTGGTTCGAAGATGGCGAGCTCAATGCCAGCGTGAACTGCCTGGATCGCCAGCTGGAAACGCGCGGCGACAAGACCGCCCTGCTGTTCGAGCCGGACGGCCCGGATGCACCGGCCCAGCACGTGACCTATCGCGAGCTGTACGAGCGCACCTGCCGCCTCGGCAACGCGCTGCGCAACCTCGGCGTCAAGAAGGGCGACCGCGTCACCATCTACCTGCCGATGATCGTCGACGCCGCGGTGGCCATGCTGGCCTGTGCGCGCATCGGTGCGATCCACTCGGTGGTGTTCGGTGGCTTCGCGCCGAATTCGATCGCCGACCGCGTCAGCGACTGCCAGAGCAAGCTGATCATCACCGCCGACGAGGGCCTGCGCGGTGGCCGCAGGATTCCGCTGAAGGCCAACGTTGATGCCGCGCTGAAGCTGCCGGGCACGAATACGGTTGAAACCGTGCTGGTGGTGCGCCACACCGGCGGCGCGGTGGACATGCAGGCCCCGCGCGACCGCTGGTTCCACGATGTGGTGGACAGCCAGCCGGCCAGCTGCGAACCGGAACGCATGAACGCGGAAGACCCGCTGTTCATCCTCTACACCTCCGGTTCCACCGGCAAGCCCAAGGGCGTGCTGCACACCACCGGCGGTTACCTGCTGTACGCGGCCTACACCCATGAAGCGGTGTTCGACCTGCGCGAAGACGACGTCTACTGGTGCACCGCCGATGTCGGCTGGGTCACCGGCCACAGCTACATCGTGTACGGGCCGCTGGCCAACGGCGCGACCTCGCTGATGTTCGAAGGCGTGCCGAACTACCCGGACACCTCGCGTTTCTGGAACGTCATCGACAAGCACAAGGTGACCATCTTCTACACCGCCCCGACCGCCATCCGCGCGCTGATGCGCGAAGGCGAGGAGCCGGTGAAGAAGACGTCGCGCGCGTCGCTGCGCCTGCTCGGCAGCGTCGGCGAGCCGATCAATCCGGAAGCCTGGCGCTGGTACTACGAAGTGGTCGGCGACAGCCGCTGCCCGATCGTCGATACCTGGTGGCAGACCGAGACCGGCGGCATCCTGATCTCGCCGCTGGCCGGCGCGATGGACCTCAAGCCCGGTTCGGCCACCCTGCCCTTCTTCGGCGTGCAGCCGGCGCTGGTCAATGCCGATGGCGAGATCCAGGACGGCCCGACCGAGGGCAACCTGATCATCCGTGATTCCTGGCCGGGCCAGATGCGCACGGTGTACGGCGACCACCAGCGCTTCATCGATACCTATTTCCGCACCTACCCGGGCAGCTACTTCACCGGCGACGGTTGCCGCCGCGACGAGGACGGCTACTACTGGATCACCGGCCGCGTTGACGATGTGATCAACGTGTCCGGCCACCGCATCGGCACCGCCGAAGTGGAAAGCGCGCTGGTCTCGCACCCGAAGGTGGCCGAAGCGGCCGTGGTCGGCTTCCCGCATGACGTGAAGGGCCAGGGCATCTACGCCTACGTCACCCTGGTGGCCGAAGAGGCACCGAGCGACGAGTTGCACAAGGAACTGGTTGCCTGGGTGCGCAAGGAAATCGGCCCGATCGCCACGCCGGACCACCTGCAGTGGGCGCCGGGCCTGCCGAAGACCCGCTCGGGCAAGATCATGCGCCGCATCCTGCGCAAGATTGCCGAGAACGCGCCGGACCAGCTTGGCGACACCTCGACCCTGGCCGATCCGTCGGTGGTGGCGTCGCTGGTGGACGAGCGCAAGGTGCGCTGACGTACGACCCGGGGTCGGATCCCCGGGGTCGGATCCCGTTCCGCCAGGAACGGGCTCTGACCCCGGAGGATCTGGCCCCATGCAGTTTCCCCCCACGGTTCCCCCCGACCATGACCACCCTCCTGATTGCCGATGACCACCCGCTGTTCCGCGAGGCCCTGCGCGGGGCCGTGCAGCGGGTCATCCCCGGCGTGCAGCTGTTCGAGGCCGACAGCGTGGAAGCGCTGTATGCACTGGCCGACCAGCACAATGACGCCGACCTGGTCCTGATGGATCTCAACATGCCCGGTGCGCAGGGTTTCAACGCGCTGGTGCACATGCGCTCGCTGCATCCGCACCTGCCGGTGGTGGTGGTGTCCGCGCGCGAAGAAGCCACGGTGATGCGCCGTGCCCTCGACCACGGCGCGCTGGGCTTCATTCCGAAGTCGGCCGACTCGGACACCATCGGCCACGCACTGGGCACCATCCTCGATGGCGAGACCTGGGCACCGCCGGAAGCGCACAACGTGCCACCCACCGGCAGCGAAGAACGCGAAGTCGGCCAGCGCCTGCGCGAGCTGACCCCGCAGCAGTTCCGCGTGCTGCAGATGCTGGGCGCCGGCCGCTTGAACAAGCAGATCGCCTACGACCTCAACGTCTCCGAAGCGACGATCAAGGCCCACGTCACCGCCATCCTGCGCAAGCTGGGCGTGACCAACCGCACCCAGGCCGTGCTGATGGCCGGCAAGCTGGCCATCGACGACGACGCCATCGTGCTGCCGCCGGAAGAAGATTGATCGTAACGGACTGCGGAGCCGAGCATGTGCTCGGCTCCGCAGCCTTCATGATGCCCCTGTAGAGCCGAGCCCATGCTCGGCTGCTCTTGGCCTCAATATCGATCACCCCCAAAGCCCCCATCGACTCCATACATAGGGGTATTCCCCGATGCGCGTGGCCAGCCCAGCACGCACTGGATTGGCTGCAATGTACATCGCCTGCGTGCGCAGGCACTCATCGCTGCGCAGCGCATGATCGTAGAACCCCGCCTGCCAGATCGGTGCGTTCGCATCAACGCGCCTGGCGATGGATCTTCCACTCCGGGACTTCAGGATCTGCATGCAGCCGGCCAGCGTTCCGGTACGCAACTCGACCAACCAATGCAGGTGATCCGGCATGATCACCCAGGCGAGGGAGGAGGTCCGCCCCGTCCGCTCTACGGTGCGCAGCGCTTCGATCAGCAGATCGACATTGGCCTTGTCGTCGAACCAGGGACGGCGTGCGCGTGTCACAGCCGTGATCGCGTAGACATTGCCGGTCTGCGACCAGCGACCAAAGCGGAGTGCGGGACTGGCCATGCGAAGAGGCTATGGCACGCATGACAGCCTCTCCATCAGCGAAATGCCGTGCTGCATGTCGGCGAATGCTCCAATGTAGAGCCGAGCCCACGCTCGGCTGCCATGTGAAGCAGCCGAGCATGGGCTCGGCTCTACAGGGGCGGGCGTTACCCCACGCCGTGCAGGTGTTCGTACAGGATCGTTGCGCCGATGATCACCAGGATCACGCCACCGATGATCTCCGCACGCTTGCCGACCATGCTGCCCAGCACGCGGCCGAGCATGATGCCGACGGTGACCATGGTCAGCGTGCACAGGCCGATGACCGCGGCCATCACGCCGATATGCACGTCCATGAAGGCCAGGCCGATGCCCACCGCCATCGCGTCGATGCTGGTGGCGAAACCGGTCAGCGCCAGCTTCCAGAAGCCGTGGTGCTGCGAGGGGTCTTCGTCTTCCTCGGCACTGTCCGGGCGCAGGCCGTTGTAGATCATGTGGATGCCCAGTGCGCCGAGCAGGCCGAAGGCGATCCAGTGGTCGAAGGCTTCGACGTATTGCAGGGCAGCCCGACCGAGCAGCCAGCCGATGATGGGCGTGATCGCCTCGATGACGCCGAAGATGATGCCGGCACGCAATGCATCGCGGAACACCGGCTTGCGCATGGCCGCACCCTTGCCGATTGCAGCGGCGAAGGCATCGGTGGACATGGCAAAGCCGATCAGGAGGATCGAAATGGGGGACATGGGCGGTGGCTGAGGTCGGGCTGGGACGGACGCACGGCCTGCGCTCGCGCCCAACCTGACGTTGCGCGCGCGGGCCGCTGGTCTCGCCAACCATCATGGTTGTCCACGCCACGGCGCACTGGCCGAGTATGTTGACGTGGACGATTCCTGCGAAGGAATCCGGCTACTCCCCAAGGGGACGCGAAGCTTAGCATCGCGATCCGCACGTGGCGCATTTCCAGCGAAACGCGCAGGCAGGGCTGGTTTGTATAGCGATGGCTATATCGGCGCCGCCATGCGTTCGGGAGCCGAGCACGGGCTCGGCTCTACAATTGCCGATCAGGCATCGCTATTGCCGGCATCGCGCAGCGCGCCCAGGAAGGCGCGCAGCGAGGCCGGCTTGATCGGCTTGGTCAGCACGCGGTAGCCGCGTTCGCGTGCCATCCGCTTCAGTTCGTCGCGGCCATCGGCGGTCAACAACGCACCCGGCAGCGGGTAACCGGCGGCTTCACGCAGCGCCACCAGCGCATCCAGGCCGTCCATGCGGTCGTGCAGGTGGTAGTCCACCAGCATCACCTGCGGCCGCTCGGCCACTTTCTCCAGCGCCTGATCCACCGTCGATGCCGTAATCACCTGCACCTGCCAGCGACCGAGCAGCGCGCGCATGCCGTCGAGGATCTCTTCGTCGTTGTCTACGCACAGCACGCGCAGGCCGGCCAGCGAATCGCTGCGCAGCGGCGCGGCTGCGGCCTGTACCGGCGCGGCCAGTTCGGTATAGCCCGGCAGCGGCGCCACCCGCGGCAGGATGATCGAGAACATCGAGCCCTTGCCAACCCGGCTGCGCGCATTGAGGCGATGGTCAAGCAGGCGCGAGATGCGCTGGCAGATCGACAGGCCCAGGCCCAACCCCTGTTCGCCCCAATCGAACGGCTGCTGGTAGCGGTGGAACTCGTCGAAGATCTGCCGCATGTGGTGCTCGGGAATGCCCGGGCCGGTATCCCATACCTGCAGCTCCACTTCGTTGCCACGCTGGCGCACCGCCAGCACGATGCGGCCCTGGCGGGTGTAGCGCAGCGCATTGGCCAGGAAGTTCTGCAGCACGCGGCGCAGCAGGCGGCGATCACTGCGCACCCAGGCCGGACGCGTGAACAGGTCCAGGCGCAGGCCACGGCCGGCGGCGACCGGCGTGTACTGCGCGGCCAGTTCGCGCATCAGCGCGCTCACGTCGAACTCGCCGATCACCGGGTGCAGGCCACCGGCATCCAGCCGCGACACGTCCAGCAGGCCATCAAGCAGCTCTTCGGCAGCACGCAGCGACGCATCCACGCGCTCGGCCAGGTGCTTCTGCTCGTCACTCACATGGTCGCTGTCGCGCAGCGCCGAAGCAAACAGCCGTGCGGCGTTCAACGGCTGCAGCACGTCATGGCTGATCGCCGCCAGGAAGCGGGTCTTCGACTGCTGCGCGACCTCGGCCTCGTGCGAGCGCTCGGCCACGCGCTGTTCCAGCGTCTCGTTGGCCTCCAGCAGTGCTTTTTCCGCGTGCTTGTAGTCGGTGATGTCGTTGTAGCTGGTCACGTAACCGCCGCCGGGCAGCGCCTGGCCGCGCATCTCGATCACCTTGCCGTCGCTGCGGGTGCGCTCGAACACGTGCGGTGAGCCGGCGCGCATGTAGCCGATGCGGCGGTTGATCTGCACTTCGATATCGCCCTCGCCCAGCTCGCCGCGCTCGGCGTTGTAGCGGATCAGGTCGGCCACCGGGCGGCCCACGTAGAGCATGCCGTCGGGGTAGCCGAACATGTCCTGGTAGCGGCGGTTCCATGCGGTCAGGCGCATGTCCGGATCAACCACGCTGACCCCGGCGCTGATGTTCTCCAGCGTGGTCGACAGGATCTCGCGGTTGAAGCGCAGCTCCTGCCCCGCTTCGTCCAGCACCGCCACCACTTCGCCCAGGTCCATGCCCGAGCCACGCAGCAGGCTGGTCAGCAGCAGGCGCGCCGATGCCGCGCCGATCGAGGCCGCCAACAGACGCTCGGTGAACTGTACCCACGGCCGGTCCGCAGGCGCCGAGGATTGCAGCTCGCGGCCCAGCGACTGCGCCTGCTCGAAGAACGAACGCCGCGCGTGGCGCTCGCCGACCACGCGCGAGGCCAGTGCCAGCAGGTCGCCCACGTGCACGTGGCCGGGCCAGCCGCCGGCCACCGACGGGCGTTCGGCATACGGGTCGAGGAAGGGGGCAGCGCGCAGGCGCTCGTCGACGCCGGGTCGCCAGCGTGCGGACACCAGCATCATCGTCGCCGCATTGACCAGCAGCGACCAGAACGTGCCATGGGTCAGCGGATCCCAGCCGGTCATGCCGAACAGCTGCTGCGGGCGCAGCCACTCAATGCCGAACGGGCCGTGCTGCACCCAGGCGGCATCGACCCAGCCGGCCATGGTCATCGCCGGCAACAGCAGGGTGTACAGCCAGGTGGCGAAGCCGAGCAGCATGCCCACCTCGACGCCACGCCGGCTGGCACCGCGCCAGTACAGGCCGCCGATCAGGCCGGGCGCGAACTGCGCCACCGCTGCGAACGCCATCAGGCCGTACGAGGCCAGGGTGCTGTCGTTGCTGCTGGTGCGGTAGTAGCTGTAGGCCATCAACGCCAGCAGCAGGATCGCCAGGCGGCGGATCCACAGCACGCGCGAGGCGACGTCGGCGGCCTCCTGGTGGTCACCGCTCCGACGCAGCAGCACCGGCATCACCAGGTCGTTGCTGACCATGGTAGCCAGCGCGATGGACGACACGATGACCATGCCGGTGGCCGCCGAAAAGCCGCCCACGTAGGCGATCAGCGCCAGCGCGTTGCGGCCCTCGGCCAGCGGCAGGGCCAGCACCATCGAGTCGTCGGCGACGCTGCCGCCGGTGCCGAACAGGGTCACGCCGGCGGTGGCGATCGGCAGCACCATGCCCGAGATCAGCACCAGGTAGCCGCCGAACATCCAGCGCGCGCGGCGCACGTCGCGCACATCGCCGCACTCGACCACGGCCACGTGGAACTGGCGCGGCAGGCAGATGATGGCCAGGAAACTGAGCAGCGTCTGCGAGATGAAGCCCACCGGCGGCAGGCCGGTGAACAGCGTATGCACCGACTCGACCACCGCGTCGGTGCGGTTGCTCAGCCACAGGTAGGCGAACACGCCCACGGCCAGCATCGCCAGCAGCTTGATCACCGATTCGAAGGCGATGGCCAGCATCATGCCGTGGTGGTGTTCGGTGGCATCGACCTGGCGGGTACCGAACAGGGTGGCGAACAGCGCCATCAGCAGCGCCACGTACAGCGCGGGATCGGTGAAGAAGCCGGTCGGGCCGGTGTTGCCGGTCAGCACCTGCAGGCTCATCGCCACCGCTTTGTACTGCAGCGCCAGGTACGGAATGATGCCGATCAGCGCGATGATCGCCACCAGCGCCGCCAGCCGCCGCGAGCGACCGAAGCGCGAGGAGATGAAATCGGCGATGGAGACCACGTTCTGGCTGCGCGCGATCAGCGCCAGGCGCTCGATGATGCGCCAGCCGAACAGCAGCAGCAGCAGTGGGCCGATGTAGATGGGCAGGTAGCCCACGCCGTTGCGCACGGCGGTGCCGACCGCGCCGTAGAAGGTCCACGACGAGCAGTACACGGCCAGTGCCAGGCTGTAGACCACCGGCCGCAGCCACGGCCGGTCGGGGTACATCGGCCGACGGTCGCCCCACCACGCCACGCCGAACAGCAGCGCGGCATAGGCAACCGAGACCAGCAGCAGGATCCAGCTGGAGACCACGCGTGCGTTTCCGTCAGGACAGGGGTCAGTAGATCACGACCGCTGGTCGTGCGGGTAGGTCATGGCGGTGGGTCACGACCATTGGTCCGTCTGGTGGGTCACGATCGTTGATCCGTCTGGTGGGTCACGACCGTTGGTCGTGACGGGGACATCCGTGCCCACTAACAGTGGGCACCTACCGGGAATCAATGGGCACCCACCAGGAAGCGGTGGGCGCCTGCCAGGTACCGGCGCTATTGGGCCGGCACGCCCATTTCCTTCAGCAGCTCGGGCGCCGGGTAGACCTTGGCCAGCAGCCAGCGCAGGTAGCGCATGTCCACGTGCACGGCGCGCTTGTAGCGCGGGTCGAACCACCAGCTGGCGCTGACCGACTCCCAGTTGCTGTCGAAGTTCAGGCCGATCAGTTCGCCCCTGGCGTTGAGCACCGGCGAGCCGGAGTTGCCGCCCGTGGTGTCCAGGTTGGTCAGGAAGTTGACCGTCTGGGTCTTCAGTGCCGGATCGGCGGTGCTGCCGAAGTCACCCTTGGCGATCGCTGCCAGCAACGGCTTGGGTGCATCGAACGGGTAGGCGTTGGTGTTCTTCTCGACGATGCCGGCCACGGTGGTCACCGGCGAGTAGGTCACGCCATCGCGCGGGTGCAGCGCCTCGACCTTGCCGTAGCTGATGCGCAGGGTGCGGTTGGCATCCGGATACACCGCGCGGCCCTGCCTGGCACGCCAGGCGAACAGCGCCTGCATGTACGCCGGGCGCAGGCGCAGCTGCTCGCCTTCGCGGGTCTTGCTCTCGTTCTCGATGCGCAGCTGCGCGGCCACCAGCGGACCGGCCACGCTGATCAGCGGATCGGCGGCCAGTGCCTTGCCTTCGCGTGCGGCGGCAAAGCGCGACAGGCGCTGCGCTTCCTCACCCAGCTGGGTACCGGCATACAGGGTGTCCAGCGCCTTGGCCAGCTGCTGTGGGGTACGACCAAAGGCCGCGTCGAACTCGGCCACGCGCTGCGCGTCCGGCAGCTGCTGGTAGCGGGTCAGCAGGGTGGTCAGCAGGGCCTTCTCGACCTCCGGCGCGTAACGGCGCTGGACCTGCTTGAGCACCCCTTCGATCATCGCCTGGTCGCGCTGCTGGTAGCCGCTCTCGCGCTGCGCGTCCGGCTTGGCCGATTCGATGCGCAGGCGCTCCAGCAGCAGCGCCGAGCGCAGCAGCTGGCTCTGCGCGGCCATCTGCTCCAGCAGCAGGTCACGCTCGCCCACCGCCGCACCCTGCGACAGGTTGGCCAGCAGCGCCTTGATGTCACCCTGGTACCTGCGGTCGGTGGCAGCCAGCATGGCCGTCTCGTCGGCGGCACGCTGGGCCTTCGCATCGCTGCGCAGCAGGCCTTCCAGTTCGCCGGCGGCGCGCTTGCGGTTGTTCTTCAGCGACTGCAGCTGCGAGGCGTAGCGGGTACGCGCCTGCGCGTCCTTGGCGCTGGCGGCCTCGATGGTGTCGATCATCTGCTGGAACACCGATACGCGGCGCGGCAGCACGGTATCGATCTGGCCGGCGAATTCGGCCGCGGTGCGGTGGCGGTAGGTGATGCCCGGGTAACCGGCCAGCATCGCGTAATCGCCTTCCTTCGGGCCTTCCACCGACATCTGCAGGTGTGCCGGCGCCTGGTAGGGCACGTTGTCCTTGCTGTAGGCGGCCGGCTTGCCGTCCTTGCCCACGTAGGCGCGCAGCAGGGTGAAGTCGCCGGTGTGGCGGGGCCACATGAAGTTGTCGATCTCATCGCCGTAGTTGCCGATCGCACGCGGCGGCGCATACACCAGGCGCACGTCGCTCAGTTCCAGCTGGGCAATGCGGTAGAAATCGGTGCCGTAGTACATGTTGGCCACCGAGCAGCGCACGCTGCCGTCCTTCTCGCACTCGGCCACGATCTGCTTGCTGGCTGCATCCACGGCATCGAAGTAGGCACGGCCGGTCTTGCCACGGGCCTGCGCCAGCACCTGGTCGGTCACCTTGTCGAAGCCGACGGTGACCAGCACGCGGAAGTCCGGGTTGGCCGGGCGCTCGTCGGCACGGTCCCTGGCGATGAAGCCACCAGCGATCAGGTCGTGCTCGGGCGAGCTGTTGTACTGGATCACGCCCATCGCCACGTGGTGGTTGGTCAGCAGCAGGCCGTCGGCGGACACGAACGAACCGGTGCCACCACCGGCGCGCACCACGGCGCTCAGCGGCGGCGCGGTGACGTTGGCCAGGTCGGCCGGATTGCCCTTGAAGCCAGCGGCCTGCAGCGGTTGGGCCAGGTCCGGCAGCTGCGTCGGCATCCACATGCCTTCATCGGCGTGGGCGCCGGTGGCGAGGGTCAGGCCCAGGGCCAGGGCGGTGGGGAGGGCTTTGCGTGGTGACATGAGGCAATCCGGTACGACAGAACAGCCCGGGACCATAGCCCGTGGGGCGCTGTCGGGCAACGCCCGATAGTCAGGCCTGCGCCGCGCTCCTAGAATTGCCGTTTTCTGCACATCGGACGTTCGCAGATGATCGTCGGCATCGATCTTGGCACCACCCATTCCCTCATCGGCAGGCACACGGCAGCAGGGCCGCAGCTGTTCCCCAATGCCCATGGCGAGCTGTTGACCCCTTCGGTGGTCAGCCTCGTCGATGGTGCCGTACTGGTCGGCCAGCCGGCCCGTGACCGCCTGGTCAGCCATCCGCAGCAGACCGTGGCCCATTTCAAGCGCTGGATGGGCAGCGACCGTGAGACCCGGCTGGGTGAGCGCAGTTTCCGTCCCGAGGAGCTCTCGGCCATGGTGCTGCGCTCGCTGCTGGCCGACGCCGAAGCCGCCCTGGGCCACAAGGTGGAGGAAGCGGTGATCAGCGTGCCGGCCTACTTCTCCGACGCCCAGCGCAAGGCCACCCGGGCCGCCGGCGAACTGGCCGGCATCCGCGTCGAGCGCCTGATCAATGAACCCACGGCCGCTGCGCTGGCCTATGGTCTGCAGGAGCGTGACGGCGAAGGCCGCGTGCTGGTGCTGGACCTGGGCGGCGGCACCTTCGACGTCTCCATCCTGGAACTGTTCGATGGCGTGGTCGAAGTGCATGCCAGCGCCGGCGACAATTTCCTGGGCGGCGAGGATTTCCTGCAGGTACTCGTGCAGGCCTTCCACGCCGACCAGGGCACGTCCGCCAGCGACCTGTCCGCTGCCGAGCAGGCGCAGCTGCTGCGTCGGCTGGAACTGTTCAAGCGCGAACTCAGCCAGAGCGGCACTGCCAGCCTGCAGTTGTCCCTGGCCGGCAGCGAACGCCAGTGGCAGCTGGATGAAGCTCGCTACGCCCAGCTCTGCGAGCCACTGCTGCTGCGCATGCGCGCGCCCATCGAGCGCGCGATCCGCGACGCCCGGCTCAAGCCCGAGGCCCTGGACGACATCATCCTGGTCGGCGGTGCGGTACGCATGCCGATGGTCAGCAGGCTTGCGACCCGCATGTTCGGCCGGCTGCCGCTGCGCCATGTCCATCCGGACCAGGCGATTGCCTTGGGTGCCGCCGTTGCAGCGGGATTGAAGGCGCGCGACGAATCGCTGCGCGAAGTCGTGCTGACCGATGTCTGCCCCTACACGCTTGGCACGCAGGTCTCCCGCCAGGATGCTGCCGGTGGCGAGCGCAGCGGCTATTTCCACCCGATCATCCAGCGCAACAGCGTGGTGCCGGTCAGCCGCGAAGATCGCTTCTACCCGCTGCACGAGCGGCAAAGTGCCATCCGCATCGACGTGTTCCAGGGCGAGAGCCCGACGGTGGATCGCAACATCAAGCTCGGTGAGCTGACCGTGCCGCTGACCCATTCTGTCCCGATGCAGGAACGCAGCGTCACCGCCCGCTTCACCTACGACGTGAACGGGCTGCTGCAGGTCGAAGTCACCGAGGATGCCACCGGCAGGCGCCACGAGCTCATCCTGGAACAGAATCCCGGGCTGCTGTCACCCGAAGAGATCCAGCAGCGCCTGCGCGCGCTGGAAGCGCTGAAGATCCACCCGCGTGACGCCCAGCCCAACCTCGCGGTGATCGCCCGCACCGAGCGCCTGTACGAGGAACGCATCCATCACCGTGAACAGTTGCAGTCGTGGCTGAGCAGCTTCCGCCATGTGCTGGAGAGCCAGGATGCCGTTGCCGTCGAGCGTCATCGCCGTCAGCTGGACGAGGCACTCGACGCCCTCGAGCGCGATGCATGAGCTGGGCACTGCACGTCCTGGAGCTGGACCAAACGGCTGACGAGCGCGCGGTCAAGCGCGCCTATGCAAAGCGCCTGCGGGTGACTCGACCCGACGAGGATCCGGTCGCCTTCCAGCACCTGCATGAGGCCTATCAGGCGGCATTGGACTGGGTCCGCCAGGAAGCGCTGGCCGATATCGCGGACGAAGACGAACCGGCGGAGCATGCAACCGACATCGCACCCTGGCCGCCCGACGCAGACGTGGCATGGGCGCCGCCCGAAACGCGTTCGTACTCGCCTCCATGGCCACCTCGCGGCACGCCTGTGCTGCTGCGCACGGCACCAGTGGCGGAACTGGAGGGAGCGGTCCACGTATCGGGCCATGCGCACACGATCCTGCGCATGGCCCATCTGTCTTCCCCTGAAGACTTCGGCCCCTGGCTGGAGGCCACGCCGGTGCTGTGGTCGCTGCGCTACAAGCCATTGGTGGGCGACGCGCTGCTGGATGAACTGGCACGCAGTCACAACAGCGTCAGCGCAGCCAACATGGGTCTGCTGGCACGCTGCTTTGGCTGGGATGATGTACACGATGGCGTGGATCCGGACAGGCTGGCATCGATCCAGTCGCGCGGTCATCGGCGCTGGGCTGCCGAATCCGGCAATGCGGCGGAGCTGTCGGCGCTGCTGGAGGAGGAGGGCAGCCTGCGGCTGGGGAGGGTCACCCTTGCGCGTTGCCTGCGCTACCTGTCGCAGCCATGGCACGCGCGACGATCCCTCTGGCAGGCGCAGCTGCCCGAGCACATCATTGAGGTCAACGCGCTGCTGGATGCGCTGGAACGCGGCGGCCAGGAGCCATTGCCCGCCGCCTGGGATCGGCAGCAGGTGCAGTTCTGGCGCAGCCTTGCCGACGTTTCCCGTCCCAACCGCTGGCGTTGCCAGGTCAATGCGCTGCGGGGCGGCCTGTTGGCTGCCCTGACGCTCGCGATTGCCGGTGGCTCGACTCTCATGAGTCTTGCCCAGCGTGACCTGCGCACCGCCGCCGCGCTCGGCATAGGCGGCGTGCTGCTCGGGGTCCTGCTCGCCCTGGCCGGCGCTCTGTGGGTCCATGTCCGTTGGGCGCTGCGCCAGCTGACGCTGGATCTGCCCCCTTCGCGCTGGGGATGGCTACTGGCGTTGCCAGCGCCGCTGATCGCCCTCGCCAGCCTGATCCTGGTCCATGGCCTGGATCTGCGGCTGGAAGGTACGCTGCTGCTGTTCCCTGGCCTTGCTCTGGCGACGGCACGCTGGATCCGGCGCGAGGATGGCCGGGGATTCCGGCCGCGCAACCTGATTGGACCGGGCATCGGCATGTTCGTCCCCGAAGTGGGCTGCGCCCTGGTCCTGCTGCTATGGACCACTTGGTTCCTGCGTGACAGGTGCCGTCGCCTGTCGATCGACCTGCCTCCACCTGCTTCTGGAAACACCGTGTGAACCGGGCACTGGACGCTCTCGGGCTCGACGCCAGCGCCGACGAAAAGGCGATCAAGCGCGCCTACGCGCAGAGACTGCGCGCGGCACGCCCGGACGAAGACCCGGTGGCATTCCAGGCGCTGCACGAGGCTTACCAGCAGGCCCTGCTGTGGGCACGCAGCCGCACGCAATGGCAGGAGGAAAGCAGTGCAGAAGCGCTGTCGACGCCACCTGCAGACAACAGCCCACCCGGCCCACCGGCGCCGTACGACAGCCATTCGCCGATGGACCACATGCCGGTGCTGCATCATCCATGCACGCCCGACACCGACATGCCGGACGATGTGGTGGAGCCATCATTGAACCTGCCCCGGTTTGCGCGCCTGCTGATCAACACCGCCGGCGACGCCGACCCGGCCAGCTTCGAGCACTGGCTGGCCCATCGCCCGGAGCTGTGGTCATTGGCCGACAGGCCGCGTATCGGTGACGTGGTACTGCAGCAGCTGCTGCACCAGGGCCAGCCGCTGTGCGAGTCCAACTTCGATCTGCTCGGTCGATACTTCTGCTGGGATGAGATCCGGGCTGATATCGATCCCTACCGGGTCCGCGCACGGCGCAACCTGCTGCATCGCCGCTGGCAGCTGCAGCCGCGCAACCACACGGCCCTCACCGCAGCCCTGGACCGACCGCATGACCGGGTGTCCGCTACCGAGGCCCATGCCCGCATGGAACGCTTGACCCGACCGTGGCACTGGTTGCAATCGCTGCTGTCGGCCAGCGTGCCCGGGCGTGCTGGCATCATGCGGCAAACGATGCAGCGTCTGGGAGTGCATGGTGTCCGTGACACGCTGGCGCCACTGGACACGGATCAGGTCGCCTTCTGGATGGCGGTATCCCAACCCGGGCACTTCAATCTCATGAAGATGCAGGTGGCCATTGTCCGCTGCCTGCTGGGCGCTCTCGTCGTGCTGGCCGTTCTGGCGGCGCTGGCATTGCTCGGTGATGCCGCTCGCCCTATCGCGATCAGCACGTCCAGCATGAAACACGTGGCAATCCATGCCTCGGTGGTCATCGTGTCTGGCGTCCTCATGCTGACGCCTTTCGTTGGAGGCACCCCATCGCGGACGGCGTCCGCGCCAGCGCCCGTCGAGCCACCGTCGGCGCTTGATGGGCACGGCATGCTCACGCACGGGCCTCGTCCGCGCAGGCCAGCCCCCTCCTTCGCCGTTGTCAGCCAGACCGATCCCGACACAGAGGGTGGTTGAGGGGCAGCGGGTTATTTCTCCCGCCGCCAGTTGATCGACCCGCGGTTTTCCACGGTGCTCGACTCCACTTCCACGTCGAACCCGCGGCGCAGCAGGTACTTCAGCGTGATCACCGAACCGGCACCGACCAGCGACACGCCGTAGCCGACGTACAGCTTGGGCGAGATGTACTTGCCGACACCGATCACCGAGCCGCCCAGCGCGCGCGACTGGCTCACGCCGGCGTCGTCCAGGCCCAGCTTGGCGCCCAGCTGCGAAGCCAGCAGGCCGCTGCCCGCCGAGAGCGCCGCCGAGGCCGCGTTGACCTGCTGCGCCTGGTCGCTGCTGGCACCGGTCAGGCTGCGTCCCAGCACCAGATAGGCCAGTGCCTCGGACTGCGACATTGCCGGATCGGACCACACGTCCGCGCGCGGCTGCTGCGCACGCCCGGTCACGTCGATGCCGGCGGTGACATCACCGATCCGGCGCTCGGCGCGGATGTTGATGCGCGGGTCGGACACCGCGTTGTAGTTCCAGGTGAGGTTGCCGCGGGTGATGGTCAGGTCCTGCCCATACGCCTTGTAGCGGCCGCTCACTTCCAGGCCGCCATTGGCGGTCATTTCACGGCCGGGCTTGGCCCAGACCTGCATCTTGCCGGTCAGCGCGCCCTTCAGGCCGAACCCGGTCATCTTCACCTTGTCGCCGAGGCTGACCGTCAGGTCCATGTCCAGCGGCGAGGTGCGCGACTCTTCCGGATCGGCCGGGTCCAGCACCACCACGTCTTCGGACACCGAGGTGCCACGGTCCAGGCGCTCCAGGTCGATGTCGGCCTCGGGCACGTGCACGGTGCCACGCAGCTCCATCGCCGCCTTGGCCAACGTGAAGTCGAGGTTGGGGTTGGCGACGATGCGCAGCTCGCTGGTGTTGGACAGCAGCACGTTCTCGCCGTGGATCTTCAGCTGCAGCGGCTGTGCATCACCGAACCACGACAGGCCGCCGTCGACATACAGCGTGCCCTGGCCCGAGTTGGCCTGCGCGGTGATCTTGGCCGAGCCGTCGGGCTGGGCCACGAAGCTGCCCTTGCCCTGGTCGAAGGTCAGGCCAAGCGCGGGGAATTCGCCCTTGAAGTTGCTCAGCTGCGCGTCGCCGCCCAGCGACGGCTGCCCGCGCGTACCGCGCAGGCTGACGTGGCCTTCGATCAGGCCGGTCGGGCGCACGATGTCCGGCGAGAACAGCTCCAGCCAGTACAGCCGCGACATGTTGAGGTAGAGCTCACCGTTCAGCGGTGCACTGGCTTCCCAGCCGGTCTGCATCTTCGCGTCGACGAAGCCATTGCCCTGGAAGCCCATGCCCAGGTAGCCCTTGATGCTGGCCGGGGTCATGTCGAGCTTCAGCGAGAACTGGTCATAGCGCACCAGCTCGCCGCGGGTGGTATCGCCCACGGTGTTGCGGTTCTCGCCCAGGCGCACGCCGCCTTCCTTCGAGCGCACTTCCACATGGCCTTCCCAGGCCGCGCCACGCGGGCGGATCTGCGCGTCCAGGCTGACGTCGCCGCGCAGGTAGATGCGGCGGCCGGACTGCGGCGGCAGCCACGGCTGCACCAGCGCCAGCGGCAGCGCGTCACTGCGCAGCACCAGGCCTTCTCGCGGCCAGTTGGCCTGTGCGCACAGCGCGCCGCTGCTGGCGGCGGCCAGGCAGGCTTCGGACAGGGTGTAGGTGCTGCCATTGATCGCGAACGCCGCCGGTGCACGCAGCGACCACGCATCACCCTTCACCGGTGCGATGCGCAGCGAGGCCAGCTCGCCACGCCACTGCGCCCCCTGCTGGCGCACGCTGCCCTGCAGCTCGATCGCGCCCATCTCATTGCGGGTCTGCGCAGCCAGGCGCAGGTTGGACACACTGCCCTGCGCATCCACGTTCAAGCGCTCCAGCAGCATGCCGGCGTTGACCTGCTGGCCCTGCACCGCCAGCGTGCCGCTGTCGCCGCGCCACGGCAGGTGGCCCTTGATGCTCACGCTCTCGGCGCCGTAGCCCTCCCAGTTGAGGTTATTGCCGACCAGGTCGGCGGTGATGTCCGGCGCATCGCGCGGCCCCTTCACCTGCACCTGGCCGCGCAGGCCGCCGTCGGCGCCCGGCAGCAGGTCACTCAGCTGCAGCGGTTCGAAACGTGCATCGATGTCGAGGCGGTCGCCGACCTTGCCCGACGCGGTCACCCGGCTGCTGCCCAGCGACAGCTTCAGGTCACCCTGGCCCTGCGCGCCCTGCAGCGCGAACTTGCCCTGTGCATCAAGGTTGCGCTGGCGCAGGATGCCCTTCAGCGACGGCAGGTCGACGGTGGCTTCCAGCGTGCCGGCCGTGCCCGGTGCGGCATTGGCCGGCGGCGGCAGCTGACGGCCCTTGGAGGCCAGGTTGCCGGACAGGCGGCCGTTCCAGCCCGGCACGAAATAGCCGGGGTCGAAGTCCTTCAGCGTGGCCTTGGCGTCCCAGTCCAGCTGCGGCGCCCAGGCCACCTGGCCTTCCACCTGCAGCTGCCCACCCGGCGTCTGCGCCTGCAGCTGGTGGATCGACGCGGCCTGGTCATTGCCGCGTACGTCGAACTGCAGCTGCGCCTTCTGCACCTCGCGTTCGATCTCGGCACGGCCGATCGCGGCCCAGGCCTTCAGGGTACCGGCCAGGCCGAAGCGTGCTTCCTTCAGGGTGACCGGCACCGGTGCGCTGCCAGCCGTGTTCGGGTCGGGTGCCGGCACGTAGGTCAGATCGCGTGCGACCACCGAGAAATTGAGTTTCTGCTGATCGTCCTGGCTGAAGTCGGCGGTGCCTTCCAGCCGCGCTTCGCCACCGAGGCCCTTCACCAGCAGCGGTGAGACCTTCAGCACCTGGTCCTGCAGCGACACCACCGACGGTGCCAGTTCCAGCTCCTGGTCGCCCTGCTTCACCCTGCCGCGCAGGTTGGCATTGCCGCCCTTGCCGGCGGCGGTGAAGTCCAGCGACAACGGCGCAATCGCCGAGCTCGCCAATGCTGGCGACAACAGCGCCAGATCCAGCTCGTCACTGCGGATGCTGGCGCTCCAGCTCGGGTCGGTGCGGCCATCGAACACCAGCATCGCGTGCAGCGGCTTCGGCGCGCGCCCGGCTACGGCCACTTCCATGTGCGACAGGTCGCCACGTGCGACCAGGCCCACCGTAGCGGCGGTGCGCCCACGCGGTGCTGGCAGCACCGCCGTCACCGTCACATCGGTGTCGTAGTCCTTGGCCGGAATGTAACGGCCCTGGGCGGTGAAGTTGCCCATGTCGCTGTCCACCACCAGCTTGTGCGCCTGGAACTCGCCATTGGCGATCTCGATGCCACCACGCACCCGGCGGATGTCGATCACCGGTTCGTTGGCCTGGCTGATGCGGAAGCCGTCGATGGCGATGGCATCGGCCTGGATCGCCAGCGGCATCTCGATCTGCGGCAGCGAATCCGGCCACGATGGCAGCTTGAACGGCTCATCACTCTTGGCCAGGTTCAACGTCGCGTTGGTCAGCTCCAGCTTGTCCAGCAGCAGCTTGCGGCCCAGCAGCGGGCGCAGGTCCGGCTCCAGGTGCGCGCGCTCGGCGTGGAAATGGATGTCGTCGTAGCGGAAGTCGACGTTGTACAGGGTCAGCGGACCGGCCACCGGGCCTTCCACCTTGTCCCAGGTGAAGCTGGCGCCCACCGGCAGTCGCGCCACCACCTGGGCCAGCAGCACATCGCGGCCGGCCACGGTCTGCAGCAGCCAGTACACCGCCAGCAGGGCCAGCAGCACCACGCCGATCACGCCGACGCCGGACCAGGCCCAGAAGCGGCGGCGGCGGTAGAAACGCACGCGCGGCGGCGGCGTGTTCGGGGTGGGTGCGGGCGTGCTCACAGGTCCGCTCCGATGTTGAGGTACAGCTGGAACTGCGAATCCGGGTTGTTCAGGCCATGCGCGATATCCACGCGCACCGGGCCCACCGGCGATTTCCAGCGCACGCCGAAGCCGACGCCGGTGTGCAGGTCAATGGTGTTGTCGAAGGCGCTGCCGGTATCGACGAACACCGCCGCGCCCCACGGGCCGCCATTGAAGTAGTGCTCGTACTCGGCCGAGCCGATCACCAGGTTCTTGGCGCCCAGCGCGTATTTGTCGGGTTTGGGTGTGCGCGGGCCGACTTCGCGGTAAGCGTAGCCGCGGATGCTGCGGTCACCGCCGGCGAAGTAGCGCAGGCTCGGCGGCATCGCCACCAGATCGCTGGTCCAGGTGGTACCCCCCTCACCGCGCAGGATCAGGCGGTTGCTTTCACCCACCGGGATGTACCAGCGCAGCACGGCGTTGGCCTGCACGAAGCTGGTGTCCGAGCCGGCACCTTCAACGCCGGCGCGCATTGTCGCAGTACCGCTGATGCCCTTGCGCGGGAACATCTCGTCGTCGACGTTGACGTAGTCGGCAACCATCTGCGGGTACACCAGCGTCGAGGTGTTGTAGACGGCATCGGTGAATTCAGTGCCGGAGGCATAGCGCCAACGCTCGCGCAGTGCGTTGATCGAGGCGATCGCGGTCCAGTGCTCGTTGATCTCGCCGCTGCGGCTGGCGATCAGCTTGAAGTTGCGCAGGTCGATGTAATCGGTCTGCTCGTCATACGCACTGGCGGCGAAGGTGTACCAGCCGTCAAGCCAGTTGAAGGCGGGGATGCGGTAACTGGTCACCAGACTCTTGCGCTTCTGCGCATAGTCCAGCTGCGTGTTCATCTTGTGGCCGCGGTTGTTCAGGAAGCGCCGCTCGATGCCACCGCGTACACCCGGGCCGCTCTCGCTGCCGTAGCTCAGGCCGGCGGTATAGATGGTGCGCTTGGCGCGCGTCAGCTTCACGTCCACCGGCACTTCGCCGTTCTCGTCGGCCTGGTCCGGGCGCGGCTGGATGTCGATCACGCTGAAGTAGTCCAGCTTGGTCAGCGACTCGCGCAGCCGGTCCAGCTTGCCCTCGTGGTAGTAGCTGCCCTGGTCCCAGTAGACCAGTGGATCGAACAGCTTGTCGACGAAGTAGTCCTGCTGGAAGCGCACCGGGCCCATGTTGTAGCGGCGGCCGCTGTCCCAGGTCAGGTCGATGTCGGCGGCGTTGTCGGCGCGGGTGATCTGCACCTGGCGCTGGGTGTAGTCGGCGTCGAAGTAGCCGCGCTCGGCCAGGCGCCGGGTGATGGTGATCTTGCTGGCTTCGTACTGGGTGTGCTCGAAGCGCTGGCCCTTGCGCGGCTTGAACGCGGCCAGGTCATCCTGCAGGTACTGGTCGTACATCGCCGGGCCGGTGATGTCGATGTGCTCGCGGCGCACGGTCACCGGGGTGCCCTTGTCGACATGGATCAGCACGCGCACGTGTTCGTCCTCGCGCGGTGCCTCGACCTTGATCACCGGGTTGTAGTACCCGAACGGTTCCAGTGCCTGGCGGGTCTGCCGCTCGGCCTGTGACAGCAGGTATTCCAGGCGCGATTCGCCCTGTTCCTTGCCGATCGTGTCGTACAGCGACAGCGATTCCTGGATGTTCTCGATGATTGCGGCGTCGTCGCCCTTGTCCAATCCCTTGATGTCCACCTTGTCGATGGTGCCGCGCGCGTGGGCCACGGAAGTGGCGGCCAACGACAGGACCATCAGCGGCAGGGCGTATTTCTTTGGCTGCATGCGGGACAGCATACCGACCGAAGGTGACGATGCGAAATGCATCACGTCATTCGGGATCGGTTGTTAAGTGGCGGTCAAAATACGCACCTTTGTGGCGATCATCGTGAATGCAGACGAGGATGCCGGCATCGTGCGCGATGCCGGCAATGACCCCGATGGACATCCACCGGCGATGCGGTGCGCGGGGTAATGCCGGCCAGCGGCCGGCACTACCGATACGGGCATCAGCTCGACAGATGCTCGATCGCCGCGACCTTGCCCAGGCGCTCGCCCAGCATCGTCAGCAGCGCCAGGCGGTTGCCACGCAGCGCCAGATCGTCCGCATTGACCATCACCCCGTCGAAGAACGCGTCGACCTGCGGGCGCAGGCGCGCCAGGCGTGCCAGCACGGCCACGTAGTCCTTCTGGTGCAGGCTGGCGCCGGTGTCGTCGATGGCGGCGGTGACCGCTTCGGCCAGCGCGCGCTCGGCCTCTTCCTGCAGCAGCGCCGGGTCGATCTGCGCCGGAATGTCGCCCTCGGCCTTGCGCAGGATGTTGCGGATGCGCTTGTTGGCCGCAGCCAGTGCTTCGGCTTCCGGCAGTGCGGCGAAGGTGCCGATCGCATCCAGGCGGCGGTCGAAGTCGTACAGCGAGGCCGGCTTCAGTTCGGCCACCGCGTTGAAGTGCGTGGCCGGCACGCCCTTGTCGCCGTAATAGCCCTTCAGGCGGTCGAGAATGAAGTCGTACAGCTCGCCGACATCGGCCTGCACGTTGCGCGCGGCCAGGCCGGCGTTGGCGCTGGCCAGCAGCGCGCGCAGGTCCAGCTCGAAGCCGCTTTCGATGATCGTGCGGGCCAGGCCCAGCGCATTGCGGCGCAGGGCGAACGGGTCCTTGTTGCCGGTCGGCTTCAGGCCTGCGGCGAAACCACCGGCCAGCGTGTCGACGCGTTCGGCGATGGCCAGCACCTTGCCCAGCGGCGACAGCGCGATGTCATCACCGCCGAAGCGCGGCTGGTAGGCCTCGTCGATGGCCAGCGCCACCTCGGTCGATTCGCCACCGGCCACGGCGTAGTGGCGGCCGGCGATGCCCTGCAGCTCCGGGAACTCGTTGACCATGCGCGACTGCAGGTCGTTCTTGGCCAATTCGGCAGCCCGCCTGGCCTGCACGGCATCGGCACCCACCTGGGGTGCGATCACTTCGGCCAGGGCGGCCACGCGCGCCACCTTGTCGGCCACGCTGCCCAGCTTGGCCTGGTAGGTCACCGTCTTCAGGCCGTCGCCCATCGACGCCAGGCCCTGCTTCAGGTCCTCGTCGAAGAAGAACTTGGCGTCGGCAAAGCGCGGGCGGATCACCCGCTCGTAGCCCTTGGCCACTTCGGCCACGTCCTTCGATTCGATGTTGGCGATGCCGATGAACTTCTCGGTCAGCGTGCCTGCGGCATCCAGCACCGGGAAGAACTTCTGGTTGATCTCCATCGTTTCGATCAGCGCTTCCTGCGGCACTGCCAGGAACGCACGTTCGAAGCTGCACAGCACCGCCGACGGCCACTCGACCAGGTTCACCACCTGCTCCAGGTTGTCGTCGGTGATGCGGGCGCTGCCACCGGCCCTGGCCGCGGCGGCCTCGACCTCGGCGACGATGCGCGCACGGCGCTCGCGCGGGTCGACCAGCACGAAGGCGGCGCGCAGGGCTTCAACATAGTCCTGCGGCTGGGCCAGCGACACGGGCTGGTCGTGGTGGAAGCGATGGCCACGGCTGACACGGCCGGCCTGCAGGCCGAACAGTTCGGCCTCCACCACCTCGGTACCGTGCAGCAGCACCAGCCAGTGCGCCGGGCGGGCAAAGCCCCAGGTGTGGTCGCCCCAGCGCATCGGCTTGGGAATCGGCATCGCTGCAATCGCCTCGCGCAGGATCTCCGGCAGCAGGCTGGCGGTGCGTGCGCCCGGGGTCACCGCGCGGTGCACGAAGCGCTCACCCTTGTTGTCGGTGGTCTTCTCCAGCGCGGTCCAGTCGATCCCGGCCTTGGCGGCGAAGCCCTGCAACGCCTTGGTCGGCTGGCCTTCGGCGTCCAGTGCGATGTTCAGGTACGGGCCCAGCACTTCGCTGTGCTGTTCCGGCTGTTCCAGGCCCACGCCCGGCAGCAGCACGGCCAGGCGGCGGGGGGTCGACAGCGGGCGTGCATCACCCAGTTCCAGCGCGACGCCGCGCGTGCGCAGGCCTTCGACAACACCGTCGAAGAACGCCTGGGCCAGGCCCGGCAGCGCCTTGACCGGCAGCTCCTCGGTGCCCAGTTCGATCAGCAGGGGGGACAGTTGGCTCATCGGTTCGATCCTGTGGTGGGGGCGCAGCGCGCGACGCGTCCGGCGCCCCGGGTAGTTGATGAAAAGCGGGTGGGTGCCGACGGCCCGTCAGGCCTTCTTCGCACCCGGGAAGCCCAGCTTCTCGCGCTGCTCGTAGTACGCCTTGGCCACCGCCTGGGCCAGCGCGCGCACGCGCAGGATGTAGCGCTGGCGCTCGGTCACGCTGATCGCGCGGCGTGCATCGAGCAGGTTGAAGGTGTGGCTGGCTTTCATCACCTGCTCGTAGGCCGGCAGCGGCAGGCCCACCTCGACCAGCTTCTGCGCTTCACGCTCGCAGGCATCGAAGCGGTGGAACATTTCGTCCACGTCGGCGTATTCGAAGTTGTAGGTGCTCTGCTCGACTTCGTTCTGGTGGTAGACGTCGCCATAGGTCACCGGTTGCCCGTCCGGGCCGTAGGTCCAGACCAGGTCGTAGACGTTGTCGCAGTTCTGCAGGTACATGCACAGGCGTTCGAGACCGTAGGTGATCTCGCCCAGCACCGGGCGGCACTCCAGGCCACCGGCCTGCTGGAAGTAGGTGAACTGGGTCACTTCCATGCCGTTGAGCCAGACTTCCCAGCCCAGGCCCCAGGCGCCCAGCGTCGGCGATTCCCAGTTGTCCTCGACGAAACGCAGGTCGTGCACCAGCGGGTCGATGCCCAGCGCCTTCAGCGAATCCAGGTACAGCTGCTGGATGTTGTCCGGCGCCGGCTTCATCGCCACCTGGTACTGGTAGTAGCGCTGCAGGCGGTTCGGGTTCTCGCCGTAGCGGCCGTCGGTCGGGCGGCGCGAGGGCTGCACGTAGGCCGCGTTCCAGCGTTCCGGACCGATCGCACGCAGGAAGGTGGCCGGGTGGAAGGTACCGGCGCCCACCTCCAGGTCGAGCGGCTGGATGAGCACGCAGCCCTGCTGGGCCCAGAACTGGTTCAGGGTCTGGATCAGGCCCTGGAAGGTGATCGGAACGGTCGGGGTCGCGGACATGCGTACGAGTCTTGGCCGGCAAGGGGGTGCGTTAGTATAACGGCCGACCTGCGGGGCATTCCGTACCCGGGAGGAGCAGGCAGATGGAACATCGGCTGCCGGTGGGCACGCCCGGCGAGCCAGGCGACATCCCGCTGCCGTGGGGCCGCCTGCATTTCGAACAGGTCTGCGCAGCGCTGCTGGCCGATGGCCTGGTGGCCGAGCACGACGTCGAGCGCATGCGGTTTTCCGCACAGGGCGCGCGCAATGCCAGTGAAGTGCACCCGCTGGTGTTGCTGTCCAACCTCAAGCTGGCCGCCCGCGACGGTGGCGAACTGACCCTGGAACGCCTGACCGAATGGCTGGCCCGGCGCACCGGCAGCCGCTACCTGCGCATCGATCCGACCCGGGTCGACGTCGCTGCTGTCACCGCGCTGGTCTCCCATGCCTACGCCCGCCGCCACCGCTTCCTGCCGCTGGCGGTGGATGCCGAACGGGTGCTGGTGGCCACCAGCGAGCCGCTGGTGCAGGAGTGGCGCCGCGACCTGCAGCACCTGACCCGCCGCAGCATCGAGCTGGCGGTGGTCAATCCGCTCGACCTGCACCGCTACACCATGGAGTTCTACGGGGTGACCCGCTCGGTGCGTGGCGCGCGCGGCGATGTCCGCGGCGAAGCCAGCACCACCCTGCCCAGCTTCGAGCAGCTGGTCGAGCTGGGCCGTACCGGCGACGTCAATGCCGACGACCAGCACATCGTGCACATCGTCGACTGGCTGCTGCAATATGCCTACGAACAGCGCGCCTCGGACATCCACCTGGAACCGCGCCGCGAGATGGGGCGCATGCGCTTCCGCATCGATGGCGTGCTGCACAAGGTCTTCGAGGTGCCACCGGCGGTGATGACCGCCGTGGTCAGCCGCATCAAGGTGCTCGGCCGCATGGACCTGGCCGAACGCCGGCGCCCGCAGGACGGCCGCATCAAGACCCGCTCGCCGGGCGGCCGCGAGGTCGAGATGCGCCTGTCGACCATGCCCACCGCCTTCGGCGAGAAGTGCGTGATGCGCATCTTCGACCCGGATGCCGCCTTCAAGAGCATCGACCAGCTGGGTTTCAGCCCGCAGGAGGCCGCCGACTGGAATGCACTGGTCGAACGCCCGCACGGCATCGTGCTGGTCACCGGCCCGACCGGCTCAGGCAAGACCACCACCCTGTATTCCACGCTGAAGCGGCTGGCCACGCCGGACGTGAACGTGTGCACCGTGGAGGACCCGATCGAGATGATCGCGCCCGAGTTCAACCAGATGCAGGTGCAGGCCAACATCGACCTGGACTTCGCCAGCGGCGTGCGCACCCTGCTGCGGCAGGACCCGGACATCATCATGATCGGCGAGATCCGCGATCTGGAAACCGCGCAGATGGCGGTGCAGGCCTCGCTGACCGGCCATCTGGTGCTGTCCACGCTGCATACCAACGACGCGCCGTCGGCGGTCACCCGCCTGCTCGACCTGGGCGTGCCGCACTACCTGCTGGCCAGCACCCTCAACGGCATCCTCGCCCAGCGCCTTGTGCGCACCCTGTGCCCGCACTGCAAGCAGCCGCACACCCTTGGTGCTGCCGACTGGGCGGTGCTGGCTGATAGCCAAGCTGCATATCCAGATGCCGCCACGCCCTGTCGGCCGGTTGGTTGCCTGGAGTGCCGGCGCACCGGATTCCTCGGCCGCATCGGCCTGTATGAGTTGCTGCCATTGGGCTCGCGGCTGCGTGGGCAGATCCGCGCCGACATGGATCTGGCCGGTTTCACCCGTGCCGCGCGGGCTGAAGGGCTGCGAACCCTGCGCCAGGCCGGGCTTGAAAAGGTGGCGCAGGGGCTGACTACAATCGAGGAAGTCCTGTCAGTCCTGCCGCCCCCGGATGAACCCAGCCCCGTTCCTGATCCTTGAAACCGGCCGCCCGGTGCCGTCGCTGCGCCGCTACGGGCGCTTCCCGCACTGGATCCGGGTGGCCGCCGGGCTGGAAGAGCACGAGACGGTGGTGGTCGATGTCGAACACGGGGATGCCCTGCCCGACCCGCATGCCTTCGCCGGCGTGCTGGTGACCGGCTCGGCCGCCTTCGTCACCGACCACGCCGAATGGAGTGAGCGCAGTGCCGCATGGCTGCGCCAGGCCGCCCACGACGACCTGCCGGTGTTCGGTATCTGCTACGGGCACCAGCTGCTGGCGCACGCGCTGGGCGGGGAGGTGGCCTACAACCCGGCCGGGCGCGAGTCCGGCACGATCGAACTGGAGCTGCAGCCGCAGGCCGCGCAGGACCCGCTGTTCCAGGGCCTGCCGCAGCACTTCGCCGCCCACGCCACCCACCTGCAGACCGTGTTGCGCGCGCCCGACGGCGCCGAAGTACTGGCACGCTCGCCGCTGGATGGCTGCCATGCCTTCCGCTGGGGGCGCCAGGCCTGGGGCGTGCAGTTCCACCCCGAGTTCGCCACCCACCACATGCGCGGCTACGTGCGTGCCCGCGCCGACTGCATCGGCCGCCATGGCGGCTGTGCCCGCAGCATCGAGCGCGCGGTCAGCGCCGCACCGCTGGCGCGCCAGCTGCTGCGCCGCTTCGTTCGCCAGGCGCGGCTGTCTTCAGCCCAGCCGGCGGCAAAACAGGGATAATCGGCGGCACGGGCAAGCGCCCGGCCCCTCCTGTCCTTCCCGGATGTCCATGAAAGAGATTCGCAAGCTGCCGGCCTCGGCGGGCGCCCAGTGGTTGCTGGATACGTTCTCGCTGTATCGGCGTGCGCCGCTGCAGCTGGCCCGGATCGGTCTGACCTGGCTGCTGGTGAGCTGGGTGGTCACCCTGTTGTCGACGCTGATTCCCGGCGCCGCCGGCATGGCCGTGCAGCTGATGACCCTGGCCATCTCGCCGATCATGTTCGGCGGCATGCTGTACGCCGTGGGTGAGATCGACGAAGGTCGCCCGGGCCTGGCCTCGCACCTGCTGCAGCCGATCCGCGACCACCGCGTCAGCCACCTGCTGGTGCCGCTGGCGATCCAGGTGCTGGCGGTGCTGCTGCTGGGCGCGCTGCTGTTCCTGATGATCGGCCGCGAAGGCTTCACCGCCTTCAGCGAGGTCATGACCAAGATGGAAGAGATCAGCCGCAGTGGCCAGCAGATCAAGCCGGACGATGCTGCGGCGCTGGTGGCCAACCTGCCGGCCAAGCGCATCGCACTGTGGATGCTGCTGGTGTTCCTGAGCGCGGTCGCACTGTCGCTGGCAATGTTCACCCAGCCGGCGCTGGTGGTGTTCGACAAGCAGAGCGGCATGCACGCGCTGCGCCTGAGCCTGCAGGGCTGCATCGAGAACATCGGCGCAATGATCGTGTTCGCCGTGCTCGGCCTGATCGCCGCGTTCTGCATCTACATCCTGTTCGTGATCGTGATCCAGATCGCGATGCTGATCGGCGGCCCGCTGGCCGCCGCCTTCATCGCCCAGCTGGTGCTGACCACGGTGCTGATGCCGCTGTATGTCGGCGCGGTCTACGCCGCGTGGAAGCAGATGTTCGTGCACCGTGGCAGCCGCGCCGCACCGCCGATCCCGACCACGCCGACCTCGAGCGACATCTTCCACGCCTGATGAAAAAAGGGGACGGAGGGGATTAAGTCGTTAGCTGCACACACTGGGCATAAACGACTTAATCCCCTCCGTCCCCTTTTTTCTTTCAGGCGGCGGGCTTCTTGACTGCCGACGACGGCACCAGCCAGCGTGCGGCGTGGATGCCCAGCTCATAGAGCAGGCACATCGGGATCGCCAGCATCAGCTGCGAAACCACGTCCGGCGGGGTCAGCACCGCCGCCAGCACGAAGATGCCGACGATCGCGTAGCCGCGGCCTTCCTTGAACTGCTGCGGCGTCACCCAGCCCAGCAGCACCAGGATCACCATCGCCACCGGCAGTTCGAAGCTGCCGCCGAAGGCGAAGAAGATCGCCAGCACGAAATCCAGGTAGGCATTTGCATCCGGGGTGATCGCAATCACGTCCGGGCTGAAGGTGGTGAGGAAGTGGAACACCGCCGGCAGCACCAGGAAGTAGGCAAAGGCACAGCCGGTGTAGAACAGCAGCACCGAGGACACCAGCAGCGGCACCGCCAGGCGCTTCTCGCGCGCATACAGGCCGGGCGCGACGAAGGCCCACAGCTGGTACAGCAGCCACGGCACCGCCACGAACAGGGCAACGAAGAAGGTCAGCTTCAACGGCGCGAAGAAGGCGCCGGCCGGATTGGTGGCAATCATCGTCTGCCCGTTCGGCAGCTGCGAGACCAGCGGCTCGGCCAACGCGTTGTACAGTTTCTGGGTGAACGGCAGCAGCGCCAGCAGCACCACGCCCAGGCCCAGCAATGCGCGCACCAGGCGGCCGCGCAGTTCCACCAGATGTTCGACCAGCGAGCTCTCGCCGAAATCCTGTTCACTCATGGCTGGCGCTCCGTGCGCGGCGGCGGCGGCGCACCGGCTTCAGGGGGGGGCGCCGGCGTCGGCTCGGGAGCGACGCCCTCCTGTACCGGTGCATCGGCACGGGTCAGGCCGCTCATATGCGGCGGCAGATCCGCAGGCGCCGGTGCGCGTACCTCCTGCGCCAGCGTATCGCCCTGCTGCTGCGCCTCCTGCGCTTCGCGACGGATCGCTTCGCCGCTGGCACGCAGCTGGTTCTCGGTGTCCTGCATGCCCTGGCGCACGTCCTGCATCTGCCGCTTGATCTCCTCGGCCTGCAGTTCGCGCTCCAGTTCCTGTTTCACCGAATCCCATTGATTGCGGGCGCGACGCACCCACAGGCCGGCAAAGCGGGCCGCCTTGGGCAGGCGCTCGGGACCGAGCACCACCAGGGCGACCACGGCGATCACCAGCAGTTCGCTGAAGCCGATATCAAACACCGCGACCGCTCCGGATCAGCGAGGGGTGCGGTCGTGCTCGTCCTGCGCGGTGCGCGAGGCGTCCTGGCTGCGCGACTCGTCGCCCAGCTGCGCGTTCGGCTTGTCGTCGTCGCGCATGCCCTTCTTGAATTCCTTGACCGCCGAACCGAGGTCCTTGGCGCCACTGGTCAGGCGCTTGGTGCCGAACACCAGCAGGACGATGGCCAGCACGACCAACCAATGCCAGATGCTGAAACTGCCCATAAAGACGCTCGTTACGTTAGTGATCAGGCTGTCGAGCATAGCGCACCGGGTGTTAGCCGGCGCGCGTGACGAAAGTCAGTTTCCGCCCAGCGTTTCCGTGCGGATTTCGCCGTCGTTGACCGGCTGGAAGCCCTGCTGCTGCGGCGGCGGGTTCTGCGGAACGTTCTGCAGCGGCGCGGTGGTGGCTTCGGCCGGGGCCGCCGGTGCTGCCTGAACGGGCACAGGCACAGGGACGGCAGCCGGCGCCGGCGCCGGACGCGGTGCATTGCCACCGTTGCCGTTGCGGTTGTTGCGGGCGGCGTAGGTGGCCTCTTCCAGGCGATCGCGGAAGGCGACCACGTCCATCGACGGCGAACCGACGGCGCGACCTTCGAAGATCATGCGCGGCGTGGTGTTGCTGCCGTAGGCGTCCAGATTGGCGGCATCGTCGATCTGCAGCACCGCGCCATCCAGCGCGACACCGGCGAACAGGCCGCGCGCGCGCGACCACGACCAGATCTCGGCCTTCAGCTGGCCGTCGGTGGCGGCGGCGGCATTGCGGCCGACCGGACCGGCGGCAACGCCGGCATCGGCGCCAAGCGTGAACTTGCCATTGACCAGGTTGTCCAGGCTGCGGTCGTTGCGGAACACCAGCACTACGTCGGAAGACTGCACGCCGGCCTGGAAGCCGATGCTGCCACCGGTCAGCTTGACGAATACCGGGCTGGACCAGGCGCCATTGGGCATGCGCACCGACATCAGCCCGTGGCCGCGACGACCGCCAATGACCAGGCCGGCCTTGATCGTGTCGGGAATGACGATGACCGCGCGGCCTTCGTCGAGCAACTTGTCCGGAATTCCCTGTTCAGGGATTTCCTGGATCTCCGCCAGCACGCGCACGGCATTGCGGGCGCGCTGGTCTTCCTGCGGTCCGGCCATGGCCTGGCTGGACAGCAGGCTGGCGGCGATCAGCAGGGCTTGGATCGGGCGACGCATGGCAGGCTCCAGAAGTCAGTCCATAGGAAGATATAGCAAGTGACTGAAATTAGTAGTGTTGTCATGAATCGCCAATGAGCGCTCCCCGCTCACATAGATGCCCGCTATGCCTGCAATCCGAACCCTGCATCCCGGTGCGACACCGGATCGGCGACAATGCACCCCATGCTCGACGCACCCGATACCGCCGTGCTGGCGGTCAACCTAGGCACGCCCGATACGCCGACGGCCCCCGCCGTACGCCGTTACCTGGCCGAATTCCTGTCCGACCGCCGCGTGGTCGCGATCCCGCCACTGCTGTGGCAGCCGCTGCTGCGCGGGCTGATCCTGCCGCTGCGCAGCAGTCGTTCGGCGGCCAAGTACGCCCAGGTCTGGCTGCCGGATGGCTCACCGCTGATGGTCCATACCCGGCAGCTGGCGCAGGCGATGCAGGCCCTGCTGCCAACCCTGAAAGTGCGCCACGCAATGCGCTATGGCGAACCGGCCCTGGCCCACGAGCTCGACCGCCTCGCCGCCGAAGGCGCACGCCGCATCGTGGTGCTGCCGCTGTACCCGCAGTACTCCACCACCACCACCGCCTCGGTCGAGGACCGCGTCGACGCCTGGCAGCGGCGCAACCCGGGCGTGACCGTCAGTCTGGTACGCGACTACTCGGTCGACCCGGGCTGGGTCGAGGCCGTTGCCGGCTCGATCCGCCGCTACTGGGAACAGCACGGCCGCAGCCAGAAACTGATGTTCTCCTTCCACGGCATCCCGCAGCGCCTGGCCGACGCGGGTGATCCGTATCCGCAGCGCTGCGAGGCCAGCGCGCAGGCCATCGCCAACGCGCTGGGCCTGGGCAAGGACGACTGGCAGATGGGTTACCAGTCGCGCTTCGGCCGCGAGCGCTGGCTGCAGCCTTACGCTGAGCCGAGCCTGTGGGCGTTGGCCGAATCCGGTGTGAAGCAGATCGACGTGGTCTGCCCCGGCTTCGCCACCGATTGCCTGGAAACGCTGGAAGAAGTCGCGATGGGCTTCACCGAAACGCTGGCCGAACGTGGCGCGACGATGCGCTACATCCCCTGCCTCAATGCCGAACCGGAACACGCGCGCGCCCTGGCACGACTGGCCGTGGCCTCGCTGGCATGAGTCTGCAACCCTTTGAACTCGAGGTGGGCGGCACCCGCGTCGCCGGCCTGCGCAACAGCGGCGACGGCCCGCGCGTGCTGGCCCTGCATGGCTGGCTCGACAATGCCGCCAGCTTCGTGCCGCTGGCGCCGCACCTGGCGTCGCTGCAGCTGGTGGCGATCGACCTGCCCGGCCATGGTCACAGCGCGCACCTGCCGGCCGGTGCCAGCTACACCACGGCGGCCGCGATCTGCCACGTGCTTGATGTGGCCGACGCCCTGGGCTGGGACCGCTTCAGCCTGCTCGGCCATTCGATGGGCGCCGGCATCGCCAGCCTCACCGCCTCGGTCAGCGACCGCGTCGAGCGCCTGGTGGCGATCGAAGCTCTCGGCGGCCTGCGCGGCCCCGAAGAAGAGACCGCCCATCGCCTGCGCGAGCATGTGAACGCCACCCGTGCGTTGGCGCGCAAGCAGCTGCGCGTGTTCCCCGACCTGGCCGCGCCGATCCGCGCACGGATGATGACCAACCAGCTCAGCGAACCGTGCGCACGACTGCTGGTCGAGCGCGGCGTGGAACCGGTCGAAGGCGGGTATCGCTGGTGCAGCGATCCGCGCCTGATGCTGCCCACCGCGATCCGCCTCAGCGAGGGCCAGATCGACAACCTGCTGCAGGCCATCGCCTGCCCGACACAGGTGATCTATGCCACGCCGGCGCAGTCGTATTATCCCGAGCCGATGCGCAGCGATCGCCTGCAGCACCTGCGGGATGGCCGGCTGGCAGTGTTTCCCGGCAACCATCACCTGCACATGGAAGATCCGGAACAGATCGCAGGCGTGATCCTGCACTTCTTCAGCAACGACAACGCCGGCTGAGCGCAGGCGTCCGCGCGCTTCACTCCGCGCGTTTGCGGCCGATACATCAGTTGCGGGCCCCTGCGCCCGCTGCACGCGGGCCCGGTCGGTCCTGCGGCATGTGTCTGGTTCTGCAAGGAAGTCCGCATGCCCGCTCTGCTGCACCGTCACCCACAGGATGTGGCCGCGGTGTCCCGTCTCCGCGTCGCTGATCGCGCCGCATCCCTCGAATTCCCGGCACCCGCCCTCGTGACGCCCTGCTGCGTGCGTTGCGGCGTGCTCGTTGTCGTCTGCTGACCCAGGAGCCTCCGATGTCCATTGCATCCGCCCGTCCCCCCGATACCGCCCGCCTGTCGCACCTGCAACAACTCGCCCGCGGTGCTGACCGCCGCCTGCTGACCGGCAGCGCGGCACTGGCCGTGACCGGGCTGGTGCTGGCCCTGCGCGGTCCGCACGGTGTGGCCGCCGCGTTGGCCGCGGGCGCTGTGCTGCCCGCCTTGTGGCTGGCCGGTCCGCTGGCAGGCCGCGGCATCGCCCGCAACGCCCTGGCAATCCTGGTGGCGCTGCAGCTGGCCCTGTTGTCCGCGATCACCGGCCTGTCGCCGGCGTTGCCGATCGCCCTGCTGCTGGGCGTGCTGCTGGGCCATCGCGATCGTCTGCCGGTGTGGCTGGCCGGTAGCATCGGCACGCTTGCACTGCTGGCCCCGCTGCCGGCCGGTGCTGCGGTGGGGCCGGCGCTGCTGCAGGCCGCGATGCTGGCCGGCCTGACCCTGTTCCTTGGCCAGGTCGCACTGCGGCTCCGCCAGCAGACCGAAGCACTTGGCCACGGTCCCCGCCGGCTGGCCGCGCTGGCGCGCGACATCGCCACCGGCGCCGATCTTGGTGCACATGCTGACACCACCGCCTACGCACCGGGTTCGCTGGCCCATGCGCTGGCCGACACCGCACGCCATGTGCAGGCCCAGCGTGGACGCGAAGCGGAGGCACACGCCGAGAACGCGCAGATCCGCCAGGCCCTCGATGCCTCGCGCACCGCGATGATGATTGCCGACAACGATCACGTGATCCGCTACGTGAACCGCTCGGTGGTGGCCCTGCTGCGCAACCAGCAGGCAACGTTGCGCCAGGCCTTCCCCGATTTCGATGCCGAGCGCCTGGTCGGTAGCAGCATTCATCGCTTCCACGCCAACCCGGACCGGATCCGCGCCATCCTCAATGGCCTGCAGGTCAGCCACAACGGCAAGGTACAGATCGGCCCGGTGCACTTCGCACAGGTGGTTACTCCGGTCTTCGACGCACAGGGCGTGCGCCTGGGCTTTGCCGTGGAGTGGCATGACCGTACCCATGAGCTCGCCTTGGAGAACGCCGTCGCCGGCATCGTCGCGGCCGCCGCCGCCGGCGACCTCGACCAGCGCCTGCAGGCAACCGAAGGTGCCAGCTTCCTCGATGGCCTCACCGGTGGCATCAACCAGCTGCTGGATACGTTGGGCAGTACGGTTGACGAGGTGCGGCAGATGCTCTCGGCGCTGGCCAGCGGCGATCTCGATCGACGCATGCATGGCGAGTATCACGGCGCCTTTGCCGCGATCCAGCGCGATGCCAACGCCACCGCCGGCCAGCTGGCGCGCATGGTGGGCCGTATCCAGCAGTGCGCGTCCTCGATCAGCACCGCTGCCAGCGAAATCGCTGCGGGCAATGGCGCGCTGTCCGAGCGCAGCGAGCGCCAGGCAGCGCACCTGCAGGAAACCGCCGCTTCGATGGAAGAGCTGACTGCCACCGTGCGCCAGAACGCTGCCCATGCGCGCGAGGCGAGCCAGCTGGCGATCACCACCCAGAGCGCCGCCAGCGACGGCAACGTCGCCATGCAGCGGGTCGTCGACACCATGCAGGCGATCGAGGGAGCCTCGAAGCGGATCGGCGACATCACTGGCGTGATCGATGGCATCGCCTTCCAGACCAATATCCTCGCGCTCAACGCGGCAGTGGAGGCCGCCCGTGCCGGCGAGCAGGGCCGTGGCTTCGCGGTGGTGGCCAGCGAGGTGCGCGTGCTGGCGCAGCGCTCCGCCGCCGCGGCTCAAGAAATCAAGAAGCTGATCGATGAGGCAGGTCGCCAGGTGGGCGAAGGCGCCCAGCTGGTGGCCGATGCGGGCCAGCGGATGCAGGGCATTGTCGGGGGCGTTGAGAATGTCAGCCACCTGATGCACGAGATCTCGGCGGCCTCGCAGGAGCAGTCGGTCGGCATCGAGCAGATCAACCAGACCGTGGTGCAGATGGACCAGGCGACGCAGCAGAATGCCGCGCTTGTGGAGGAAGCCACCGCGGCCGCACGCGAGCTGCAATTGCAGGCGGGTACGCTTACCGAGGCGGTATCGGTGTTCCGCCAGCAGGAACCGCACGAGGTCTCGCGGGCCGCCTGATCCGGGCCTGCAGTTCCATCCCGGTCAAGACGGCGCCCGCAGGGCGCCGTTTTTTTTGCCTGCTTTTGCGTGATGGGTCAGGAAAGTCCGCTTCCGGACCTGCCGTGAGGAGCGACCAACCCTGGCTGGTGCCGCATCCACACACGGCGTGGATCTACTGTGCGCCCGCATGCCCTCGGTAGTCGCCAACCTTGGTTGGCGCTGGGGCTGCCCGCGGAGAATATCCACGCATGGCGTGCATCTACCGGCCGGTGTGCAGCTATGGCGGTGCCGGCCGGCGGCCGGCACTACCCGCATGTTCTGCGCACAAAGAAAAACCCCGCTGCGCAAGCAGCGGGGTTTTGGGTATAAACCCTGGCGATGACCTACTCTCGCATGGCTTGAGCCACACTACCATCGGCGCAGCTGCGTTTCACTTCCGAGTTCGGGATGGGATCGGGTGGTTCCACAGCGCTAATTTCACCAGGGAGGCTTTTGGAGAGTCGCACTCGTCCCGGTGGGACAAGGCGCCAGCCTCGCATAGTTCTTGTGACGTAGCGTGCACTTGGATGCTCTTACGACGTTGTCGTAAAGCCAAGGCAACTTGAGGTTATATGGTCAAGCCGCACGGATCATTAGTATCAGTTAGCTCAATACATTGCTGTACTTACACACCTGACCTATCAACCACGTAGTCTACATGGTTCCTTCAGGGGGCTTGTGCCCCGGGAGATCTCATCTTGAGGCGCGCTTCCCGCTTAGATGCTTTCAGCGGTTATCGCTTCCGAACATAGCTACCCGGCAATGCCACTGGCGTGACAACCGGAACACCAGAGGTTCGTCCACTCCGGTCCTCTCGTACTAGGAGCAGCCCCTCTCAAATCTCCAACGCCCATGGCAGATAGGGACCGAACTGTCTCACGACGTTCTGAACCCAGCTCGCGTACCACTTTAAATGGCGAACAGCCATACCCTTGGGACCGACTACAGCCCCAGGATGTGATGAGCCGACATCGAGGTGCCAAACACCGCCGTCGATATGAACTCTTGGGCGGTATCAGCCTGTTATCCCCGGAGTACCTTTTATCCGTTGAGCGATGGCCCTTCCATACAGAACCACCGGATCACTAAGTCCTAGTTTCCTACCTGCTTGATCCGTCGATCTTGCAGTCAAGCACGCTTATGCCTTTGCACACAGTGCGCGATGTCCGACCGCGCTGAGCGTACCTTCGAGCTCCTCCGTTACTCTTTAGGAGGAGACCGCCCCAGTCAAACTACCCACCATACACGGTCCCCGACCCAGATAATGGGCCCAGGTTAGAACGTCAAGCACGACAGGGTGGTATTTCAAGGATGGCTCCGCCACAGCTAGCGCCATGGTTTCATAGCCTCCCACCTATCCTACACAGACGAACTCAACGTTCAGTGTAAAGCTATAGTAAAGGTTCACGGGGTCTTTCCGTCTTGCCACGGGAACGCTGCATCTTCACAGCGATTTCAATTTCACTGAGTCTCGGGTGGAGACAGCGCCGCTGTCGTTACGCCATTCGTGCAGGTCGGAACTTACCCGACAAGGAATTTCGCTACCTTAGGACCGTTATAGTTACGGCCGCCGTTTACTGGGGCTTCGATCAAGAGCTTCGCCTTGCGGCTGACCCCATCAATTAACCTTCCAGCACCGGGCAGGCGTCACACCCTATACGTCCACTTTCGTGTTTGCAGAGTGCTGTGTTTTTGATAAACAGTCGCAGCGGCCTGGTTACTGCGACCCTCTTCAGCTATAGCTCGCACGAGCCACCAAAAAGGGTGCACCTTCTCCCGAAGTTACGGTGCCATGTTGCCTAGTTCCTTCACCCGAGTTCTCTCAAGCGCCTGAGAATTCTCATCCTACCCACCTGTGTCGGTTTACGGTACGGTCTGCGTAAGCTGAAGCTTAGGAGCTTTTCCTGGAAGCGTGGTATCAGTGACTTCGCCATAAAGGCTCGTCTCGGTGCTCGGTCTTAGAGGATCCCGGATTTGCCAAAGATCCAAACCTACCGCCTTTCCCCAGGACAACCAACGCCTGGTACACCTAACCTTCTCCGTCCCTCCATCGCACTTACGCGAGGTGCAGGAATATTAACCTGCTTCCCATCGACTACGACTTTCGTCCTCGCCTTAGGGGCCGACTCACCCTGCGCCGATTAACGTTGCGCAAGGAAACCTTGGGCTTTCGGCGTGCGGGTTTTTCACCCGCATTATCGTTACTCATGTCAGCATTCGCACTTCCGATACCTCCAGCAGACTTCTCAATCCACCTTCAACGGCTTACGGAACGCTCCTCTACCGCGCATACAAAGTATGCACCCCAAGCTTCGGTTCTGTGCTTAGCCCCGTTAAATCTTCCCCGCAGACCGACTCGACCAGTGAGCTATTACGCTTTCTTTAAAGGGTGGCTGCTTCTAAGCCAACCTCCTGGCTGTCTGTGCCTTTCCACATGGTTTTCCACTTAGCACAAAATTTGGGACCTTAGCTGTGGGTCTGGGTTGTTTCCCTTTTCACGACGGACGTTAGCACCCGCCGTGTGTCTCCCATACAGTCCGTCTCGGTATTCGGAGTTTGCAATGGTTTGGTAAGTCGCGATGACCCCCTAGCCATAACAGTGCTCTACCCCCGAGAGGATACATATGAGGCGCTACCTAAATAGCTTTCGAGGAGAACCAGCTATCTCCGGGTTCGATTAGCTTTTCACTCCTAATCACACCTCATCCCCTACCTTTGCAACGGGAGTGGGTTCGGGCCTCCAGTGCGTGTTACCGCACCTTCACCCTGGGCATGACTAGATCACCCGGTTTCGGGTCTACTGCCCGCGACTATGCGCCCTTATCAGACTCGGTTTCCCTTCGCCTCCCCTATACGGTTAAGCTTGCCACGAACAGTAAGTCGCTGACCCATTATACAAAAGGTACGCAGTCACTCCTTGCGGAGCTCCTACTGCTTGTACGCACACGGTTTCAGGTTCTATTTCACTCCCCTCTCCGGGGTTCTTTTCGCCTTTCCCTCACGGTACTGGTTCACTATCGGTCGGTCAGTAGTATTTAGCCTTGGAGGATGGTCCCCCCATGTTCAGACAGGGTTTCACGTGCCCCGCCCTACTCGTCTTCACTGAAATGGCCCTTTCAGATACAGGGCTATCACCTTCTATGGCCGCTCTTTCCAGAGCGTTTTCCTAGAACCAAATCAGCTTAAGGGCTAGTCCGCGTTCGCTCGTCGCTACTTACGGAATCTCGGTTGATTTCTTTTCCTCTGGTTACTTAGATATTTCAGTTCACCAGGTTCGCTTCCAGCAGCTATGTATTCACTGCAGGATACCCGCAAGCGGGTGGGTTTCCCCATTCGGACATTACCGG
>NZ_CP128404.1:4465000-4467500 GCF_030345295.1 Stenotrophomonas sp. 8(2023)
TTCGTCGTTGGGCCCGAGGGCCTTTCGTCGTTGCGAGCCGCCTATTATGGCAGGCCTTTCAGCTTTGTCAACAACTTGTTTGAGGAACTTGAAGCTCTTCGTGAAGTTGTTGCCGCAAGTCCAGGTCGAAACCAGGTGCCTGCAAAAAAAGGAAAACCCCGCTGCGCATGCAGCGGGGTTCTCGGGTATAAACCCTGGCGATGACCTACTCTCGCATGGCTTGAGCCACACTACCATCGGCGCAGCTGCGTTTCACTTCCGAGTTCGGGATGGGATCGGGTGGTTCCACAGCGCTAATTTCACCAGGGAGGCTTTTGGAGAGTCGCACTCGTCCCGGTGGGACAAGGCGCCAGCCTCGCATAGTTCTTGTGACGTAGCGTGCACTTGGATGCTCTTACGACGTTGTCGTAAAGCCAAGGCAACTTGAGGTTATATGGTCAAGCCGCACGGATCATTAGTATCAGTTAGCTCAATACATTGCTGTACTTACACACCTGACCTATCAACCACGTAGTCTACATGGTTCCTTCAGGGGGCTTGTGCCCCGGGAGATCTCATCTTGAGGCGCGCTTCCCGCTTAGATGCTTTCAGCGGTTATCGCTTCCGAACATAGCTACCCGGCAATGCCACTGGCGTGACAACCGGAACACCAGAGGTTCGTCCACTCCGGTCCTCTCGTACTAGGAGCAGCCCCTCTCAAATCTCCAACGCCCATGGCAGATAGGGACCGAACTGTCTCACGACGTTCTGAACCCAGCTCGCGTACCACTTTAAATGGCGAACAGCCATACCCTTGGGACCGACTACAGCCCCAGGATGTGATGAGCCGACATCGAGGTGCCAAACACCGCCGTCGATATGAACTCTTGGGCGGTATCAGCCTGTTATCCCCGGAGTACCTTTTATCCGTTGAGCGATGGCCCTTCCATACAGAACCACCGGATCACTAAGTCCTAGTTTCCTACCTGCTTGATCCGTCGATCTTGCAGTCAAGCACGCTTATGCCTTTGCACACAGTGCGCGATGTCCGACCGCGCTGAGCGTACCTTCGAGCTCCTCCGTTACTCTTTAGGAGGAGACCGCCCCAGTCAAACTACCCACCATACACGGTCCCCGACCCAGATAATGGGCCCAGGTTAGAACGTCAAGCACGACAGGGTGGTATTTCAAGGATGGCTCCACTGCAGCTAGCGCCACAGTTTCATAGCCTCCCACCTATCCTACACAGACGAACTCAACGTTCAGTGTAAAGCTATAGTAAAGGTTCACGGGGTCTTTCCGTCTTGCCACGGGAACGCTGCATCTTCACAGCGATTTCAATTTCACTGAGTCTCGGGTGGAGACAGCGCCGCTGTCGTTACGCCATTCGTGCAGGTCGGAACTTACCCGACAAGGAATTTCGCTACCTTAGGACCGTTATAGTTACGGCCGCCGTTTACTGGGGCTTCGATCAAGAGCTTCGCCTTGCGGCTGACCCCATCAATTAACCTTCCAGCACCGGGCAGGCGTCACACCCTATACGTCCACTTTCGTGTTTGCAGAGTGCTGTGTTTTTGATAAACAGTCGCAGCGGCCTGGTTACTGCGACCCTCTTCAGCTATAGCTCGCACGAGCCACCAAAAAGGGTGCACCTTCTCCCGAAGTTACGGTGCCATGTTGCCTAGTTCCTTCACCCGAGTTCTCTCAAGCGCCTGAGAATTCTCATCCTACCCACCTGTGTCGGTTTACGGTACGGTCTGCGTAAGCTGAAGCTTAGGAGCTTTTCCTGGAAGCGTGGTATCAGTGACTTCGCCATAAAGGCTCGTCTCGGTGCTCGGTCTTAAAGGATCCCGGATTTGCCAAAGATCCAAACCTACCGCCTTTCCCCAGGACAACCAACGCCTGGTACACCTAACCTTCTCCGTCCCTCCATCGCACTTACGCGAGGTGCAGGAATATTAACCTGCTTCCCATCGACTACGACTTTCGTCCTCGCCTTAGGGGCCGACTCACCCTGCGCCGATTAACGTTGCGCAAGGAAACCTTGGGCTTTCGGCGTGCGGGTTTTTCACCCGCATTATCGTTACTCATGTCAGCATTCGCACTTCCGATACCTCCAGCAGACTTCTCAATCCACCTTCAACGGCTTACGGAACGCTCCTCTACCGCGCATACAAAGTATGCACCCCAAGCTTCGGTTCTGTGCTTAGCCCCGTTAAATCTTCCCCGCAGACCGACTCGACCAGTGAGCTATTACGCTTTCTTTAAAGGGTGGCTGCTTCTAAGCCAACCTCCTGGCTGTCTGTGCCTTTCCACATGGTTTTCCACTTAGCACAAAATTTGGGACCTTAGCTGTGGGTCTGGGTTGTTTCCCTTTTCACGACGGACGTTAGCACCCGCCGTGTGTCTCCCATACAGTCCGTCTCGGTATTCGGAGTTTGCAATGGTTTGGTAAGTCGCGATGACCCCCTAGCCATAACAGTGCTCTACCCCCGAGAGGATACATATGAGGCGCTACCTA
>NZ_CP128404.1:4472500-4530360 GCF_030345295.1 Stenotrophomonas sp. 8(2023)
GGGTTGGCGCGTGCCGCCAGCAGCGCGATGCCGATCAGGACCAGCTCGAAGAGGATGGCTGCCAGGTACATCTTCCGGTGCAGCAGCCAGTACGTCGGCACCAGGAAGGCGGGCCAGTGCCACGGTCGCGGCGGCTTCGGCACCGGGCTGCCCAGGTGCCAGCGCTGGCGATAGAGCGCCGCGTTGGGGCCGACGAGGAGGTTCAGGTAGTCCGCGTCGGACGGAGCGGGCGCGTCGTCCACCTCTGTGGCGGGCGCAAGATAGGGATTGTCATCCGCCGGGGAAACCGGCGGAGTATCCAGATGATTCATGTCGGCGATTCCTTGCCCAGGACGATCCAGCGGTAGCGGCAGCCACCGCTGGATCTGAAGCCTTCCCGGCCTCAGCCTGCCAGCGCCTGCCCCACCAGCATCACCGCAACGACGGCGATGGCCACCACCGCCGCCGCCAGTGCATTGGTGTCACCCCGTCTGGCCAGCTCGCTGCGCAGGCGCGCCTCGTCATCTCCCACCAACGCGCGCGCGCGGGCGATCTCACGCTGGCAATGCGCCAGGTACCAGCGGTTGGCATACACCGCGGCGGTGATGTTGATGACGAGGGTGATGACCGTCGACACGCCTTCCGGAACGCCCAGCAACGCCTCGGCGATGCTGAAGAACACCAGCACGCCGGCCCAGATCGCCGCCAGCCGGTACATCCTGCGGTACACCATCCAGATCACGCCGATCAGGAACGCCGGCCAGTGCCAGGTGCCGTTGCCGTCGGCAATGCCCTGGTCGAGCCGCCAGCGCTGTCGATAGATCGGGAAGTTGCCGCCGACCACGGCGGCGTACAAGGCGATGTCGCCTTCCAGCTGCGGCGCGGTCGCGGCCACCGGCGAAGCTGCCGGCGCACGATAGGGGTCGGACGGATCAGCGGTCGATGCGCCGTTGGCGCTGACGGCCTGCGCCGGTTCAATCGACGGCGGGGTCGGATCCATCGGCGCCACCGAAGGATCCAGCTCGGCCAGCGGCCGCCACGATGCCATTCCTTCCCGCCACATCAGCGTACGGGCGGTTACCGTGCCGTCCTGCTGCAGACGGCGCAGCCCGGCCAGGTCCACCGGCCCTTCGCTCTGCTTGCTGTTGGCGTACCACCACTGTGCGTCCTGCATGCCATCCATTCCTGTCGATCCCATGGTTACTCCGAACACCCCGCCACGGCCTGCAGCGGTTCACTGGCCAGTACCTGCACCAGCTGGTGGCGCGCGCCGGGTGCAAGGGCAATCTGCTCCGGCCCGGCATTGGCTACTTCCAGGCACACGTAATCGTGCCAACCGTCGCCGACATCGGCCATTTTCGCCGCCGCCTCCGCGCCCGGATTCCACGCCACCAGGGTCTGGCTGCCTTCGCTGCGGATCTCGATCCGCCGCTGCAGGACGGGATCGCGAAGCACGTAGTGGCCACCGGCACCGGTATAGATGCGGTCGCTGCGCCCCGGATCGCGCGGGTCACGCAGCGACCAGGGCCCCTGCTGCCGGCGCAGCTGCGTGTAATCCTCGTACTTGTCCAGATAGTGCAGGCCATCGAGGCCATCAACCTCGACACGACGGGCATCGCCCACCCGGAAGTAGCTGTGCAGGGCCTGGGTGAAGGTCACCGGGGACGGGCCGGTGTTCTCGGTGGTCAACTGCTGGCGCAGCTGGCGACCGATGCGCAGCTGCATCTGCAGGCGCAGGCCACACTCGGCAATCGACAGGGGCGCCAGCTGCAGCTCCAGTTCAGCGTCATCGTCCTGGCGGGCCTGCAGCAGCTCCCAGCGCGCGGTGCGTACCAGGCCGTGTGCCGGCACGTCATCACCTTGGCCCTGGCGACCGAACCACGGCCAGCACACTGGAACGCCACCCCGGATCGGCGTGGGCAGCCCGGCCCGTTTTGGCGACAGCCACAGCAGGTCCGGCTGCCCCTCCGGGATGAACGACAGCAGCTGTCCGCCGAACACGCTGATGACCGCGGTGGCGCTGGGCGTGCGTATCTGCCAGGCCTCGAGCCCGTGGTACAGGCCGGTGCTGATGTCCGGGTTCGACTGCATGCTATGACGCTCCTTGAAGACCGCGGCGATGATGTCCCGGCCAGCCTGTGATCGGCAAGGTCTAGCGGGTGGCAGGCGTCCCTGCGGCTGCCTCCTGCTGCAACGCGCGCAGGATGCGCTGGCCGGCGCGCCCATCCGCATTGGCCCAGCCGAGGCGCTGCTGCTCGGCCTGGATCGCGCGGCGCGTGGCGGTGCCGATCATGCCGTCGGCGCTGCCGATGTCGTGGCCGCGGGCCAGCAGCAGGGTCTGCAGCTGGCGGCGTTCATCGCGGCCGATGCCGGGATCATCGGTCGGCCAGGCGGTGGCCAGGCCGGTGCCGCCACGCAGCTGGTCGGCCAGCGTGGCGATGGCCAGTGCATAGCTTTCGGCGGCGTTGTAGCTGTAGATCGCATCGTAGTTGCGGAACACCAGCAGCGCCGGGCCCTTGATGCCGGCCGGCAGCAGCAGGGCGGCGCGCGCGTCGGCCGGCAGATTGGGCGGCACCAGCCCGCTGCCATCCAGCGCGGTCACGCCCTGCACGCGCCAATCGGCGAGGGCTCGACGTTGGGTGCGGCCCGCCTGGCTGGCATTGAAGCCGGGGGGAACACGGACCTCCATGCCCCACGGTTCGCCACTGCGCCAACCCGCACGCTTGAGGTAGTTGGCGGTGGACGCCAGCGCGTCGGGAATGCTGCCGACCAGATCGCGGCGGCCATCGCCATCACCATCGACCGCGATACGTGCGTAGGTGCTGGGCATGAACTGCGTATGCCCGAAGGCGCCGGCCCAGGAACCGGTGAGCCCCTGGGCCTGCAGGTCGCCGCGGTCGATCAGCTTGAGCAGCGCCAGCAGTTCGCCACGGAAGAAGGCCTGGCGGCGGCCGGCGCAGGACAGCGTGGCCAGCGACTGCAGCAGCGGGCGCTTGCCGAAGACGCGGCCATAGTCGCTCTCCACCCCCCAGACCGCGACGATGGTGGCCGGGTCGACGCCATACTGCGCGGAGACGCGATCGAGCAGATCGCGATGTTGCTGCAGCAGGGTGCGGCCATCATCGACGCGCTGGCGGTCGACCAGCGCGGCCAGGTAATCCCAGATCGGCGTGGTGAATTCCGGCTGTGCGTCCAGCAGTCCGAGCACGCTCGGGTCCGGCGTGAGCCCGGTGGTGATCTCGTTGAAACGGTCGGCGCCGATGCCCTGGGTTGCGGCGGTGGCCTGCAGGCCCGCCAGGCAGCGGCTGAACGCCGGATCGTTGCTGGCGGCAGGGGCCGCAGGCAGCGTCGGGGTCGACGCGAGTACGGCCGCCAGGCCGAGCGTGGTCAGAATGGGCATGGCGTCCTCCGTGTTGCCGTTGCACGGCCATCTTAGGGGCAGCAGTGCGGCCGAACCTGAAGGGGCACCGGCTGGCCGTCCCCCCTAGGCAACGCGCAGCAGGCGCAGGCCATAGGCGGGACTTTCGGCATCCCAACGCTGTGCGACCTGCAGGCCCGCCTGCTGCAACAGCGCGTCGAAGCTGTCATCGGTGTACTTGTGGCTGTACTCGACGCGGATGGGTTCACCGGCAGCAAAGTGGAAGGTGCGGCCACCGAGGTGGACGTCCTGCGGCCACTGGCTGACCAGGTCGGTTTCGATGCGCAGCCGCGCGGTGTTGTAACGGGCGCGGTGGCGGAATCCATCGAGATCGAAATCGCTTCCGATCTCGCGGTTGAGGCGGGCCAGCAGATTGAGGGTGAATGCCGCAGTGACGCCCTGCGCATCGTTGTAGGCCGCTTCGATCAGCGCCGTGTCCTTGTGCAGGTCGATGCCGATCAGGGCCAGGCCGTCGCGGCCCATCGTCTGGCGCATCGCCCGCAGCAGGGCGACGGCCTCCGCTTCGGCGAAATTGCCCAATGTGGAACCGGGGAAGAACAGCAGCCGTCGCGCGGGTTCGCGTTCGGGCATGGGCACGGCGACGGCGCGGGTGAAGTCCGCGCAGACCGGCAGCATCTCGACCTCGGGCAGCGCCGGCGCCAGGTGGTCGATGCTGGACAGCAGTGCGGCCCGCGAGATCTCGATCGGCGTATAGGCCACCGGATCCTGCAGCGCGGCCAGCAGCAACGCGGTCTTGCGGCCACTGCCGCTGCCCAGCTCCACCACATGCAGGCGCGGGCCGACCACGCGCGCGATATCGGGCAGCACCCGCGCCAGCAGCGCCAGCTCGGTGCGCGTGGGGTAGTACTCGCGGGTCTGGGTGATCTGTTCAAACAGACGCGAGCCGCGGGCATCGTAGAAGTACTTGGAAGGCAGCTGCCGCGATGCGCATGACAGACCGGCCAGCGCATCGGCCAGGATCTGCTGGCGGCTGGGGGTCAGGTCGGTCAGCGCCTGCAGCGCGTCATACACCGTGCTCATATGAGGTCCCTGGCCAGGCGCAGTCCGGAGAACTGCCAGCGCGCCGGCGGCATGAAGAAATTGCGGTAGCTGGCGCGCACATGGTCACGGGGCGTGGCACAGCTGCCGCCGCGCAGCACCCATTGCCCGCACATGAACTTGCCGTTGTATTCGCCGAGGTTGCCGTCAAAAGAGCGGAAGCCCGGGTAGGCACCATAGGCGCTGGCGGTCCATTCCCAGACATCACCGAACAGCTGCCGCAGCCCACTGCCCCCGGCTGCCTGCGGGTGCAGGTGATCGTCATCGGCGAAATGACCGCGCAGGGGCTGCGACGCGGCGGCCGCTTCCCACTCGAACTCGCTGGGCAGGCGCGCACCGGCCCAGCGGGCGCAGGCATCGGCCTCGTAGTAACTGAGGTGGCAGACCGGCGCATGCGGATCCAGCTCGCGCCAACCACCCAGTGTGTACTCGCGCTGCAGGGCATCATCCCAGTACAGGGGATGCTGCCAGCCTTCGGCTTCACGCAGCGCCCAACCTTCGCTGAGCCACCAGCGCGGCTCGCGGTAGCCCCCCGCCTCGATGAAGCTGCGGTACTCGGCATTGCTGACGGGGCGTTCGGCCAAGGCATGCGCGGGCAGCAGCACACGGTGTGGCGGCGATTCGTTGTCGTAGGCGAAGGCGGCGTGCCGGGGCCATGCCGCGGCACCGACGGTGACGATGCGTTCGGGCGATTCGATCCAGCCCTGCGCCGTGGCGGTGCTGGCGACGGGCCGCAGGTCCTCGCGATACGGTGGCTGCAGTGGATTGCACCAGAACGCATGCTTGATGTCGGTCAACAGCAGTTCCTGGTGCTGTTGTTCGTGCTGCAGACCCAACTGCAGGTGGTGCAGCGCCTGCGCGTCGAGGTCACCGGCTGCCAGCCGTGACTGCACCTGCATGTCGATCTGTTGCCGGTAGTCGCGCACCTGCTGCAGCGAGGGCCGCGACAGCAGCCCGCGCTGCGGCCGCGCATGCGCCGGGCCGATGCTCTTGTAATAGCTGTTGAACAGATAGTCCCAGGCCGGGTCATGCGCGGGCGTGGCGAAACCGGCCAGCACGAAGCGTTCGAAAAACCAGGTGGTATGGGCCAGGTGCCACTTGCTGGGACTGGCGTCGGCCATGCTCTGCAGCATGGCGTCCTCGGCACTGAGCGGCGCGGCCAGCTGCAGGCTGCGCGCCCGCACCTGTGCAAAGCGGCGGGCGAGATCGCGCTGCGGGGCAGCGACGGCGGTGGGTACGCTGTCCATGCCGGAAGCATCGGCGCAGGACGGTGAGCGCAACGTCATGGCACCACATCACCACGTTCACATGACAGCGGGCACGCGCATTCAAGAAGCGCGTGGGGACGCCGCTAACGGCAATGTTGCGGCCGCATCGTCACCGCACTGGACTTACCGCGTGCCCCTGCATCCGCTCCGCCAGCCTGCGCATTACCTGTTCGTGCTGCCCGCCGTGCTGGTCGTCCTGGTGCTGTGGATGGCGCTGGGCACCGAGGATGTCGCCAGCCCGGCGCAGCGCATCCTGCCCTGGCTGCTGGCCTGTCTCGGTGCAGGCCTGGCCCTGCTCTACCACCAGATGCGCGCGTTGTGCCTGCTGCTGGTGGTGGCGGTGGTATTCGCCCTGTTGCACCGGGACGTCGGTGGCTACCTGCGCAGCGGCCATGTCGACGCCCTGACCCCGCTGCGCTTCCACGCGATCTCGGCGTGGGTGCCGCTGCTGTTCGCCGGACTGGCACTATGGCCGGAACGCGGACGCCGACGCCAGGACCTGCTGCTGCGCAGCGTAGTGTGCGGCGCGGCGCTGCTGGTCTTCCTGCTGCTGGCGGCACAGCAGCCGCAGGGGATGCACGATCTGCTGTCGAACCGTCACTGGGCCTGGATTCCCGCCAACTGGAACGCGTTGGCGCAGTTGCCGGCGCTGCTGTTCCTGCTGGCGACCGCAGCATTGGGCTGGCAGGCGTGGCGGCATCCGCGGCCACTGCACACGGCAATGCTGCTGGCCCTGCTGTGCCTGTGGTGGATGCTGCCGCGGATCTTCCTGCAGCCGGTGCTGCTGCCGGCGCTGAGCAGTGCCGCCCTGCTGCTGATGCTGGGCGCGATGCTGCAGGAATCCTTCCACATGGCCTTCCGCGATGAGCTGACCGGCCTGCCGGGGCGACGGGCGTTCAACGAGACCCTGCAGCGGGCACGCGGTACCTACAGCATCGCGATGGTGGACGTTGACCACTTCAAGTCATTCAACGACACCCATGGTCACGACACCGGCGACGATGTGCTGCGCCTGGTGGCGTCGCGGCTGGCGCGGGTGGGCGACGGTGGCCGTGCGTTCCGCTATGGCGGCGAGGAGTTCGCGGTGGTGTTCCTGGACCGGCCGGCGGCAGCCTGTGTCGATGCCGTGGAAGCATTGCGGCAGAGCGTCGAGGACACCCGCATGCAGCTTCGCGACCGCAGCACCCGCAGCCGTGACGACGAAGCCGGCCGCCAGCGGCGCGGACGCGGTGGCAGCGGCCAGGTGGTGCAGGTAACGGTGAGCATCGGGCTGGCCGACAGCCGCGTGGATCCGCGGCCGATGGCCGTGGTCAAGGCCGCCGACCAGGCCCTGTATGTGGCCAAGGACGGGGGCCGCAACCAGGTGCGCGCGCACGGCGGCCAGCGCGTTCTGGCAGCGCACAGCGCGTAGTGCTCAGACCGCGTCGAGGTAGTACCAGCGGCCGTCGATGCGTTGGAAGCGGCTGTGCTCGGTCATCCTCACCGCGCTGCCGCCGCCGATGCGGTAGCGCGCGGTGAAGCGGACTTCGGCGCTGTCAGCACCAGTGACAGTGTGCTCGTGCACGGTCAGGCCCAGCCAATGGGTGCGCTGGCCGGGGGCATCGTCCAGCGACAGCTCGGCCGGACGCGTGTCCGGATGCCAGGACTGGCGCAGGTAGTCAGCCAGGCCACGCACATAGGCGCTGTAGCGCGAACGCATCAGGTGCTCTGCATCAGGCGCGGCTTCACCGGCATGGAAACGGCCACAGCAGGCGGCATAGTCGGCGGGAAGGCCACAGGGGCAGGGATCGGCAGGTTTTCGGCTCATGCCGGCATTGTCGCCGGGTTGCCGGGATTGATCCACGCGGGGCCGCAGTCGCCCGGAGCAGGACAGGCGTATGCTGTCGCGCCCCCTCCTTGATTGATCGCCGTGCTGGAACTGGTTCCCCCTGAGTTGTGGTGGCTGGTGGTGATCGCCTTCATCGCCGGCCTTGTGGATGCCGCCGTCGGTGGCGGTGGCCTGGTGCAGCTGCCCGGCCTGTTCACGGTGCTGCCGCAGCAGACGCCGGCGATGCTGTTCGGTACCAACAAGTTCAGTTCGATGTTCGGTACCGGTGCGGCCGCCTGGCGCTATGCGCGCAACGTGCGCTTCCCGTGGAAGCCGGTACTGTTCGCGGCCGGTACCGCCTTCATCTTCTCCTTCGCCGGGGCCACCGCAGTGAGCCTGCTGCCCAAGGACGCGGTGCGCCCACTGGTGCTGGTGCTGCTGATCGCGATGCTGGCCTACACGTTGTGGAAGAAGGACTTCGGCGCGTTGCACCGGCCGCAGGAGATCGGCCGCCGCGAACTGGCGATCGCGCTGGCGATCGGTGCGGCGATCGGCTTCTACGACGGCTTCTTCGGGCCGGGCACCGGCAGCTTCCTGATCTTCCTGTTCGTGCGCTTCTTCGGCCTGGATTTCCTGCGTGCGTCAGCGGCGTCGAAGGTGGTGAACCTGGCGACCAATGTGGCGGCAATCTCGTTCTTCGTACCGACCGGCAACATCCTGTGGCTGTTCGCGCTGCCGATGGCGGCGGCCAACATCATCGGCTCGGTGGTGGGCACGCGCCTGGCGTTGAAGGGCGGCACGCCGTTCATCCGCAAGTTGTTCGTGGGGCTGGTGGTGGTACTGATCGCGCGGATGGCGTGGGATACCTTCCGCGGTGCGTGAATGCGGTTGCCGGCCAGCGGCCGGCACTACCGGGTCATGAACGCTGCCCATGGGTAATGCCGGCCGCTGGCCGGCATCCCCATCCGATCGGGTCGTGAACCCCGCCCATGGGTAATGCCGGCCGCTGGCCGGCATCCCCATTCAATCGACCGGGTCAGGCTTCGGCTTCTTCCGGTTCGTTGGCCTGCTGGCGGCTGCGCTCGGGCAGCTTCAGGCGCTTGCCTTCTTCGTCGTACTCGATCAGCAGCACGCCGGAGTCGTGGCGGCCGCTGATCTCGACGAAGCAGGCGCCACCGATGAACGGCTCCAGCGTCATCACCGACTTCAGCGGGGTGGCGACCACCATCTGGAAACCGAAGTTGTCGAAGATGTTCATCGCCAGCGCGGTGAACTCGTTGTCGGCCTTGTCGAAGGCTTCGTCGAGCACGACGGCGGCGTAGCTGGGCAGCTGGCTGTCGGCGCCGCCGAGCTGGTAGCGCAGTGCCGCAGCCAGGCAGGTGGTGGCCAGTTTCTGGCGCTGGCCACCGGACTTGCCCGCGCCACTACGGTAGATCTCGACCTGCTGGCGCGTTTCCGCATCCAGCTCGACGCCGATGAACTCCACGTGCATGCGTACGTCCAGCACCAGCTCGCGCCAGCGCTTGTCCTCGCCTTCCTGCGAACCCAGGCGGTTGACCAGCTGGCGCAGCACGGTGAACTGCGATTCGGCCAGCTCTCGCTGCTCGGTCTGCTGCTGCGCCAGCACCTCGCGCAGCTGCAGGTGGAACTCGCCGACTTCCGGCAGGCGGCGGTCGCTCAGTTCGATGGTCAGCAGCGTGCCACGGTTGAACGGCACCTGCTCCAGGCTGGCGTTCACTTCGTCCAGGCGCTGGCCGATCGACTTGCGGGCCTCGGCGCTGTGGCGCTGCAGGGCCAGCAGGTTGTTCTTGCTCTGGTTCTGCAGCAGATCGAAGAAGCGTTCTTCGTGCTGCGGCAGGCCGTCGCGCTCCAGGCGCTCGAGGCGGGCAAGGAAATCCTCGGCCGAGGCCACCGATACGGTGAAGTCGCCCGATTCCTCCGGCCACTGCTGGATGAAGCGACGGAAGCAACCGATCAGCTGGTTCTCGATGCGGTTGAGGTCCTGCTGCGAGGTCGACAGCTGCTCGTTCAGCGCGTTGCTGACCTGGCGCATGTGCGCCTCCAGCGTTTCCAGGCTGAGCGGGCCCTGCTCCTGCAGGCGCTCGGCGAGCCCGGCTTCCTGCTCCTGGGCCAGGCTCGGCAGCACCAGCGCACGGCTCTGCTGGCGGGCGCGGTCGAGGCGATCGCGCTCCTTGACCAGCTGGCCGCGCTCGACGCGGACGTCTTCATAGGTGCGGCGGGCCTGCTCGATGTCGGCGCGCACGGCGTCGATCTGCTTGGCCAGCTTGGCCAGGTCGGCATTGCCTTCGCGCAGGTCGCGCAGGGTGGCCTCGATATCGGTCAGGCGCTGCTGCGGGGCGGCGATGTCGATCTCGTTCCAGCTGATGCTGACCAGCTCGTGGCAGGCCAGGCGACGTTCGTTGTCGCGGTCACGCTGCCCACGCAGGCGCGCGATGTCGGTCTCGCAGCTGGCGATGCGCTTGGCCAGTTCCTGGGCTTCGCGCTCGAAGGCGCCCACCTTGTCGTGGTTGTTGAAGCCGAGGATCCAGCGACGGCGGTCGCCCACCGCACTGCGGTCGTCCTTCTCGAAGCGGTCGCCGGGATGCTTGACCTGGCCTTCTCGGGTGATGCCGCGGTCGACGTTGCGCAGCTGCTTGGCATCCACGCACTCGTAGTCGAAGCGCTTGCCGAGCTCACGGCGCAGCCAGCTTTCGAATACGTGCTCGCGCAGCTCCAGCTTGTGCAGCAGCGACTTCGCCGACGGCTCGCGCGCGAACGCATCATCGTTGCGGCGCACACGGTAGTAGGTGAAGCGCATGCCCAGGTGAGTGCGATTCACCCACTCGGCGACGTCGTTGTAGTGCTTGTCATCGACCAGCAGCGACAGCGCGAAGCCACCCAGCACACGCTCGATGGCACCCTGCCAGCCCTGCTCTTCCGAGCGGACCTGGATCAGCTCGCCGACGAACGGCAGCGCCGCCTCGGCAATGCCGGTTTCCTCGGCCAGGCGCGCGCGCAGCTTCTGCATCGGCGCCGGGATGTTGGAGGGCGTGCGCTGCATCGCTTCGAGTTCCGCACGGACTTCGCCGAAACGGCGCTCGTCATCGCGCTTGCCACCCAGGCGATCGCTGATCGCATCGTCCAGCGCCGAAGAGGCACGCTGGCGGTCCTGCAGTTCGTTCTGCGCACGCTCGACCAGCTCGGCGAAGCCGTGTGCGTCGTCCGGAAGTTCAGCCCCGAGCTGCTGCGCGGCCAGGCTTGCCTGCTCGCGCTTGGCTTGGCGGCGGTCACGCTCGGCTTCGGCGCGGCCCTGCTCGCGTTCCAGTTCCTCGATGCGCTCACCGCCCTGCTGGCGACGCTGCAGTTCCAGTTCGGCCAGGCGCTCGGTGTGGTTGTCCAGTGCGGCACGGCGCTGGGCTTCTTCCCCGAGCAGGCCACGGTCACGCACGTCCATCTCGCGCAGGCGCGCCTCGATCAGCGCCTGGCGGCGGCTTTCACGGAAGCTGTCGACGCCAAGCTTGAGGGCTTCGTCGTCGCCGCGCCGGCGGTGCATTTCCTTCAGGTCGTTGTAGTAGGCGCGTGCCGGCAGCAGGGTCTCCACCTGGCGGCGGGCGGTGACCACGGCCTGGTGCGCGCCATCGAGTTCGGCGAAGTCGCTGACCAGGCGCTCGGCGGCGTCGAAGGTCTTCGGCGTGTCGAGCATGAAGTCGCGCAGGAAGACGTTGAGGTCGCCCAGGTTCTTCGCCGACTGCGTCTTGTGCAGCAGGCGCAGCGCCATCTCGTTGTCGATGCCGAGCAGGTCGCGGAAGCGCTCGGCGTAGCCGGAGAAGGTGTCGAAGTGGTGCAGGTCGGACAGCTTCTGCTTGAGCTTGCGCAGGTCCAGGTCGAAGCCGCCAAGATCCTTGGCGATGTCGAACGGACGCTCGGCGATCATGTAGTGCTTGCGCACGTCACCGGCAGAGGTGCCGTTGCCGGAGATCCACAGCAGGCGCACCAGGCTGACCACGCGGCCATCGCCGGCGCGGTACTCCAGCACCAGCGCAGTCCAGGTCGCGCCCTTGCGAAGGTACTGGGTGGCGATTTCGCCGGTGCCGCTGTCCTGCTGGTCGGCCCACGCGCCACGCACGTAGGACACCAGGTTGCGGTCGCGGCCACTGCGCTCGGCTTCACGCGCGGCGGCGTTGAAATCGACGATGGCCGGCGGCGTCAGCAGCGCGGACATGGCATCGAGCAGGGTCGACTTGCCCGAGCCGGAACGGCCGACGAACAGGAAGCCACGCTCGGCGATCGGTACTTCGGTCAGTCCGTTGAACGTGCCCCAGTTGTGTACCTGCAGGCGACGCATGCGGAACTGCTGCAGGCGCGGGTCCGGCAGGCCTTCGTTGAACAGGGCGGGAGTGTGCTTGGAGATAGCCATGCGATGGTCGGGTCTCTCAGGCCTCGGCGGCCGGGGTTTCACGCAGCTGGCGGTAGACCGCCGAAAGCTGGGATACGTCTTCGGCGGAGAACAGCAGCTTCAGCGCCGGCGAGACTTCGTGGCGGTCTTCCTGGCCGCTGAGGCGGGTCAGGATGTGGTTGTCCTTCATCTTCTGCACCGCCGAAGCGACGCGGCGGTTGAAGCCGGCGCGGTCGGTGGACAGGTTCTTTTCGTAGATGGCCAGCGCTTCGGCCATCTCGGCGTCGGCGACCACCGCGCGGTTGCCGCGCGCATCGGCCTCGGCCAGCTGCTGGCGCAGGTACAGCAGCAGCACCGAGTCGATGAAGGTCAGCGGCGAGGTGCGCAGCAACACCGGCGCATCCACGTCTTCGGTATCGGCCTGGCGGGTGAAGGCCACGCCGCTGTCACGGTCGAGCACCAGTTCCAGGAACAGGTCCGCCAGCGAGGAGCGGATGGCCGCCTCGCTGCGGATCAGTGCCGGCCACAGCTTGGCGTGGCGCAGCTGGTCGATGCTGGGGCCGATCAGCAGCTGGCACAGCGCGCGGCGTGCATCCAGCGGCAGGCGCCCGGTGTCGCCGAGGTAATACACGTCATTGCCACGGCGGGGCTGCGCCACGGCCGCCACCGGTTCGGCTTCGTAGGCGTCTTCCGCCACGTCGGCCTGCGGTGCGTCGATGGGATCTTCATGCCAGCTCATGGCGTCTCTCCTGGGTGAACCAAACCAGCGGGATGCGGGCGCGACGGACCTGGCCGTCGCCACCACGCCATTCGGCAAGCTCCTGCTCACCAGCGATCACGTTGCCGAAGCGCGTGCCCAGCGACAGGTAGCCGATGACGCTGCCAAGACCCTGCGGCGCTTCGCGCTGCGACAGTGCCTGGGCGATGCTGAGCCGCGGCTGTGCATCGAGCAGGTCGTGCAGGTCGCGGCGCAGGGTGCGGAAGTCGATTTCAGACGAAGCGACCAGATCACCGACGCTCTCCAGGCTGATGGCTGCGGCGTCGTTGTACTCGACGTTGCCATCGACCTGGGCGCTGCGCGGATCGTGCAGCTTCCACTGCGACCACGAGCGCAGGCGGCTGGTGGTCAGCTGCAGGTCGCGGCCGATGCCGCGTTGTGCGGGGAATTCGTCGCGCAGGGCCAGCGCTTCGGACTGCGCCTGCTTCAGCAGCTGGTTGAGGCGGCGCTGTTCCAGATAGCCACGGCTCTGCACGAAGCCACGCAGGCTGCGCGCGAAATTCTGCAGCACGTCGTGCACCTGGCCACCGCGCTCGAGCATGGTGCTGGTGAAGCCGCGCAGGAAGTTGCGTTCATTGCGGTCCAGGCGGCGGGCGAAGCCACGCGCCAGCACCGCTTCCAGCGCGGCATCGAGCTGGGCGCTCTGTTCGGCGTCGTTGAGCAGGCGCCAGAAGGCCTGGAAGCTGCGACCGGCATCGCTCTCGCCGATCACATCCACGCCTTCGAACAGCTGCGACAGCACATCGCCGCGCTCGCCCTCGTCGTCGATGATGCGTTCGCGGAAGTCGCGGTTGAGCTGCTCGAAATCGTCGCGCACCCGACGGAAATCCTCGGTCAGCTCGTCGGCCAGGCCGATGATCTGGCGCGCACGCTCCAGCGCGCGCTTGCCATCCAGCGCGATCACACGTCCGGCACCGACGCGGGCGATCTCGGCGTCGATGCGGTCGCGCTCGTCGCGCAGTGCTGACAGGCGTGCATCCGGGTCGGACTCGGTCTGCGCGGCCAACTGCGAGAGCTGTTCGATGACCAGCGCCAGGCGGCTTTCGGTGGCGGCCACGCGGGCCTGCTCAAGACCATCGGCGAAGCGGATGGCCTGCAGTGCCGCAGTGGACAGCTCGTACTGCTCCTGGTCGGCGCCTTCGGGCAGGCGGCGTTCCAGCCAGCCCTGGGCCAGCCAGTGCGCGATGTAGGCCTGCGCGGTACGCGGCAGCTCACGCGACAGTTCGTCGCCGTTGAGCTGGTCCAGCGCACGCTGCAGGCGCTCGTTGAGCACCGACGACGGCAGCGTGCGCTCGCCGTCCATCAGCAGCCCCTGCAGCAGGCCGATGATTTCCGGGGCGTGGTCGGCGGCAAGCAGCTTCCACTGGGGCTGTTCGCGCAGATGGCGGTAACGGGAGATGCGTTCGCGGTGCTTCATGCAGCGAAAGGAGTCATGAGGGCTGGCGGGGACGAGCAGCCGCCCGCGGCGGCCGCGCGGGCAGCCGTGGGCATGCCGGCCCGCAGAGGCCGGCGCAGTGCGGTCAAGCGGCTCAGCGCTTGCCGCCCACTTCGATGAAGCGCAGGAACTCGGCGCGGGTACGCGCGTCGTCGCGGAAGCTGCCCAGCATCTTCGAGGTGACCATGCTGACGCCGCGCTTGTGGATGCCGCGGGTGGTCATGCATTCGTGGGCACCTTCGACGACCACACCGACGCCGATCGGCTGCAGCACATCCTGGATGCACTGGGCGATCTGCGCGGTCATCTTCTCCTGCACCTGGAAACGGCGGGCGTAGGCTTCGACAACGCGGGCCAGCTTGCTGATGCCCACCACCTTGCCGGCCGGCAGGTAGCCGACGTGGACGCGGCCGATGATCGGCGCCATGTGGTGCTCGCAGTGGCTTTCGTACTCGATGTCACGCAGGACGATCAGTTCGTCGTAGCCGGCCACTTCCTCGAAGGTCCGCTCCATGTAGGCGCGCGGGTCGTCGCGGTAACCGCTGAACCAGTCGCCATAGGCTTCGGCGACACGGCGGGGGGTATCCAGCAGGCCTTCGCGGGACGGGTCCTCACCGGCCCAGCGCAGCAGGGTGCGCACGGCATCCTCGGCCTGGTCCTGGGTCACGTCGCCCTGTGGGGCGGCCTTTTCGTTGTTCTTGCTCATTGCGTACAGCGTCCCGAACGGGGGGCGAGCATCGTACCCGACCGGGGGGTGGGTCGTCCTGTTGGTCGGGTTCATCGGGGGTCTCTTGCAGCGCCTCGGTGCTGCTGAGCGAGAGGAGGAGGGGCAGGCCGGGCAGGACCGTCCACGGCATGGATGCCGTGGCCGAGCCTACAGGGACGTACTTGCGGCGTGTCCTGCCCGGCCTGCCCCTCCCCCTCTCCGACGGTTTCCTGCGGGCGCGGCCGGACCGCCCGAAAGCGGGGGCAAAAGCGGGGGTTCATGGCTTCGGAAGCACCGCGGGCCGCTGCTGCGGTGGGTGCGGGCCGTTGGTCCGCACTGCTCCTGCCTTTAAAGAGCCAACCCACCGCGCTCGCGGGGTGATGGGAGGGCAGCGGGGGCCGGGCGGGGCAGGACCGTCCGCGGCATGGATGCCGCGGCCGAGCCTACAGGGACGTACTTGCGGCGTGTCCTGCACCGTCCGGCCCCCGCTGCCCCACCCGACACCAAGCGGGTGCAACGCTTTCCTCAGTATTCCTGCCCACCCATTCAGCAATACCTATTGATAGGAATGAAATTAGTAGTATCCTATCTATCTCTTATGGACCGACCCCTCGACGAGCGCACCGTGCTGCAGATGCAGCTCAGCTCCGGCCTGCTGTACGCAGGGCGGCAGTGGCAGCGCCTGGCCGACAGCCGGCTCGGCAGCTACGGCATCTCCACCGCCTGCACCATGCCCCTGCTGATGATCGGCCGCTCCGGCGGTGGCATCCGCCAGGTGGCGCTGGCCCAGCAGCTGGGCATGGAAGGTCCTTCCCTGGTGCGCCTGCTGGACAAGCTGTGCGCCAGCGACCTGGTCCGCCGCGAGAGCGACGCCAGCGACCGCCGCGCCAACCTGCTGTGGCTGACCGACGCGGGCCATGCGCTGGTCAGCGAGCTGGAAGACCAGTTGATCGGCCTGCGCCAGGACGTGTTCGGCGAGCTTTCCATGGATGAACTGCACGCCGTGCTGAAGGCATGGCGCCTGCTGGCCGAGGCCGCCGACCGCATCACGTAAGACCGCTGCCCCTGAATACCGCCGCTGCCGTGCACACGCCAGCGGCTTTTACCCGTTGCTGTTGTTTCGTTGTTCCTCCCCTCCCCCACCTCGCCCCCGCCCCTACCGATGCCCGGTGAATTCAGTCTCCACGGAGTGTTCGTCCCGACCCTGCTCGGGCTGATGTTGTTGGCCTACCTGGTCAACAGCGGCCTGCACGCGCTGCTGCAGCGTGCCGGCGCCTATCGCCACGTATGGCACCCGGCGCTGTTCAACCTGGCCCTGTACGGGATCGTGCTTGGCCTGCTGTTCCACCTCCTGCGTTGGATGCAATCGTGAACAAGATCGTGAAGAAGACCCTGCCGGTGCTGCTCACCACCGCAGCCGTGATCATCGCCCTGCTGGTGCTGCGCCAGCTGTGGGTCTATTACATGGATGAGCCGTGGACCCGCGATGCCCATGTCGGCGCCGACGTGGTGCAGGTGGCGCCGGACGTGTCCGGGCTGGTGGAAACGGTGCAGGTGGCCGACAACCAGGCGGTGAAGAAGGGTGACCTGCTGTTCGTGGTCGACCGCGCCCGCTACCGCATCGCGCTGGAGCAGGCCCGCGCCAACCTGGCCGAGCGCCAGGCATCGGTGGCGCAGCTGCGCCGCGAGATCGGCCGTGACCGCAGCCTGCAGGACCTGGTCGCCGCCGAGGACGCCGAAGTGCGCCGCGCCAAGCTGCAGGCCGCACAGGCTGCGCTGGCCACCGCACAGGCGGCGGTCGACCTGGCCGAGCTCAACCTGGGCCGCACCGAAGTGCGCGCACCGGCCGATGGCCGGGTCAACGACCGCACCCTGCGCGTGGGCGACTACGTGGTAGCCGGCAAGCCGGTGCTGGCGCTGCTGGATACCGGCTCGTTCCGCATCGATGGCTACTTCGAGGAAACCCGCCTGCGCGGCGTGGCCCCGGGGCAGCGCGTGGACATCCGCCTGATGGGCGAGTCGGCCCCGCTGCGTGGCCATGTGGAGAGCATCGCCGCCGGCATCGAAGACCGCTACCGCAGCAACGGCAGCACCCTGCTGCCGAACGTGACCCCGGCCTTCGACTGGGTGCGGCTGGCACAGCGCATTCCGGTGCGCATCGCCATCGACGAAGTACCCAAGGGCGTGGACCTGATCGCCGGCCGTACCGCCACGGTGACCGTGGACACCGGCCGCCATCCGCATAACGACAAGGCCGGCACTGCGCCGACACAGGCGGGCCTGTGAACGCCGCCCTGCCCCGTCTCGGCCTGATCGTTGCGCTGGCCAGCCTGGCGGCCTGCAAGACCGTCGGCCCGGATTACGCCCTGCCGGAAGGCTCGGCCTTCAAGCGCCCGCAGGCCAATGCGGCCTTCATCGATACGCAGAACCCGCAGGTGGCCGCCAACCAGGCGCTGCCCGACCGCTGGTGGTCGCTGTACAACGACCCGGTGCTGGACGGCCTGATCACGCAGGCGCTGCGTGACAACGTCGAGCTGAAGGCCGCCGATGCACATCTGCGCCGTGCCGCGGCGGTGTACGAGCAGGCGCTGGACGCCGGTGGCTTCGAGTACGAGGCCGAGGCCGGGGTCAGCCGCGCGCAGCTGTCGGCCGAATCGTTCCTGCAGGAGCACGAGCTGCCGGTGATCAACCTGGCCGATGGCAAGTTCGCGGTCAGCTACCAGTTCGACCTGTTCGGCAAGCTCAAGCGCGGCGCCGAGGCAGCGCGTGCCGACGAGCAGTCCGTTGCTGCGGCGCGCGACCTGGCCCAGGTCAGCGTGGTCGCGCAGGTGGCCGACAGCTATCTGGAAATCTGCCACGCCAACCACGAGCTGCACGTGGCCGAACATTCGCTGCAGCTGCAGCAACGCAGCCGTACGGTCACTCAGCGCCTGATCGCGGCTGGCCGTGGCACGCCGCCGGAACTGGCCCGCGCCAATGCCCAGGTCGCGCTGCTGGAAGCCGCGCTGCCGCCGCTGCGCGCGCAGCGTTCCGCGGCCGCCTATTCGCTGGCCGCCCTGCTCGGGCAGACCCCGGGCCAGCTGCCGGCAGGCGTGATCGACTGTGCACACGCCCCCGGCCTGGCGCAGCCGCTGCCGGTCGGTGATGGCCGTGCACTGCTGCAGCGCCGCCCGGACGTGCGCCAGGCCGAACGCAAGCTGGCTTCGGCCACCGCGCGGATTGGCGTCGCCACCGCCGAGCTGTATCCGGACATCCGCCTGGGGGCCTCGCTCGGTGCCGCCGGCCTGCTGGAGGATTTCGGCACGCCGATGACCCAGCAGTGGTCGATCGGCCCGCTGATCTCGTGGACGCTGCCGTCGTCCGGCACGCACGCACGCATCCACGCTGCCGAAGCGGGCGCCGATGCGGCCCTGGCCGAGTTCGACCACACCGTGCTGCAAGCGCTGCGCGAGACCCAGACCGCGCTGGACCGCTACGCGCAGGACCTGCGCCGGCTGCAGTCGCTGCGCACTGCGCAGGAACAGGCCGCATTGGCCGCCGAGCAGAACCGCCGGCTGTACCAGGGTGGCCGCACGCCGTACCTGTCCAGCCTGGATGCCGACCGCAGCCTGGCCACCAGCGATGCCACCCTGGCGGCCGCCGAAGCGCAGGTCTCGCGCGACCAGATCCATCTGTTCCTGGTGCTGGGCGGTGGCTGGCAGGCAAGCGCCACCGCGCCCAACGCCTCGACCGCAGCGAAGTAAACCATGAACGCGCTGACCGACCGCCAGGCCTGGCTGTTCTCGATCAAGACCTACCTGGCCGCAGTGGCCGCGCTGTACATCGCCATGGCCGGCAACCTGTCGCGCCCGTACTGGGCGATGGGCACGGTGTACATCGTCAGCCAGCCGCTGCTGGGCCCGACCCGGGCCAAGGGCGTGTACCGCATCGTCGGCACCCTGGTGGCCGGCCTGGCCACCCTGCTGGTGCTGCCGGCGCTGGTGGAGACGCCGCTGGTGCTGAGCGCGGCCATGTCGATCTGGCTGGCCGGCTGCCTGTTCATGGCCCTGCTCAACCGCGGCCCGCGCGGCTACGCGTTCCTGCTGGCCGGCTACACCACCGCCTTCATCGGTTTCCCTGCGGTGACTTCGCCGGAGACCATCTTCGACACGGTGGTGGCACGCAGCGAGGAGATCATCCTCGGCACGGTCGTGGCGGTGCTGGCCGCTTCGCTGCTGTTCCCGGCCTCGGTACGCCCGATGCTGCGCGCGCGCATCGGCAACTGGATGGAGGACGCCGCGCAGTGGTGCCGGCAGATCCTTGAACGTGGACGCGCGCACGCGCCGCGCAACCGGCTGGCCGCCGACCTGGTGCAGTTCGAGGCACTGATCGAATTCCTGCGCCGCGATGATCCGCGCCATGCCGGGTCTGCGGTGTCGATGGAGCGCCTGCGTGAGCGCATGCTGCTGCTGTTGCCAGTGCTGTCCTCGATTGCCGATCGCCTGAGTGCGCTGCGCAGCGACGGCCAAGCCCTGCCCGAAGGGCTGCCGGCGCTGGTCGATGACATCCATGATTGGCTGGATGGCCCAACCAACGCCAGTGAATACGCCCGCCTGCGCGCGCGCATCAGCGCGCTGAAGCCGCAGGTGGACCGCGACCTGCAGCATCTGCAGCTGGCCAGCCTGCTGCTGCGCCTGGAGGAACTGGTGGACCTGTGGCAGGACTGCCGCACCCTGCAGCACGCCATCGACCACGGCACCGCGCCGCTGGACCGCGCGCATTACCGCATCCGTACCGAACGCGTAGCCGCTGACAAGCACGTCGACTACGGCATGGCGCTGTTCTCCGCGCTCAGTGCCGGCGTGGCACTGATGAGCTACTGCGTGCTGTGGATCGCGCTGGGTTGGGAGGGCGGTGGCAACGGCGCGATGATGGCCGCGGTGACCGCGGCGTTCTTCGCCGCGCAGGACGACCCGGCACCGAGCATGGTGTCGTTCCTGGTGTGGGCCATGGTCGCCTCGGTGGTGGCCGGCGTGTACCTGTTCGGCGTGTTCCCGGCCGTGCACGACTTCGGCCTGCTGGCGCTGGTGCTGGCGGTGGCGTTCCTGCCGCTGGGGCTGATGCTGCACCACCCCAAGAGCGCGCTGTTCGCACTGCCGCTGACGGTGAACCTGGCCGCGCTGCTGAGCCTGCAGAACACCTACAGCGCCAACATCCAGACCTTCCTCAACTCGTCGATCGCGATGTTCATCGGCATTGGCTTTGCGGTGGTGATGACCCGCCTGTTCCGTTCGGTGGGTGCCGAGTGGACCGCGCGCCGGCTGGTGCGGCAGGGCTGGACTACGCTGGCCGAGGCCGCCGAAGGGCGCGGCCAGCAGGACCGCCAGCGCTTCGCCGCACGCATGCTCGACCTGCTGGGCCTGCTCGCGCCGCGCCTGGCGGCAACCCCGGAGGGCAGCGACATCGCCTCGGTGGATATGCTCAACGAAGCGCGCATTGGCCTGAACATCCTGCAGCTGCGCCGCGCGCGGCTGGAACTGCCCGAGCGCAGCCGCGAGGCGGTCGAGCACATTCTTGAGGAGGTCGCCGTGCACTACCGGCGGCAGATTGCCGCACGCAAGCCGATGGTGGCGGCCGACGCATTGCGCGAGCGGCTGGATACCTCGCTGGGACGGGTCGGCAGCGTAGCCGCCTGCAAGGCACGCGACGAGGCGCTGATGGGCCTGATCGGCCTGCGCTTCGCGCTGTTCCCGGAGGCGAAGGCGCTGGCGCCGGGCCTGGCCATGAGTGCAGCCGAACAGCCGTAGCGCGATACCCTGTGCAGCCACAGACCTCGTTGCCGGGGTCGGATCCTTCGCCGCGAGCGAAGGCTCTGACCCCTGCTCTGCACAGGAAGCTCCAATGAGTTACGACATGATGGTGTTCGAGGCCAGCGCCGCGCCACGCGAGGCGGCAGCCTTCATCGCCTGGTTCGAGAAGCAGACGCAGTGGAACGAGCGCCACGAGTATGACGACCCGGCGGTCAGCAGCCCGGCGCTGCAGGCGTGGTTCGCGGAGATGGCGCAGGACTTCCCGCCGTTGAACGGCCCATTGAGCAACGACGATGACGACCGCGCCGAGGTGACCGAGTACAGCATCGGCCAGCAGGTGATCTACGGTGCGTTTGCCTATTCGGTGGCCGAGCGTGCGCATGGCCGCGTGCAGGACCTGGCCGAAAAGCACGGCGTGGGCTTCTTCGATGTGAGTGCCGACGAAGCGGCGATCGTGTTCCCGGATGGGCTGGTGTTGATCGCGGAATAGGTGTGGCGGCAGGGCTGCGCCCTGCACCTGCCGAAACAACGTCAACAGCAACGTCAAATGCGTGCTATCCCTGGGTTGGCGGGGTGGTCCACGCCATGCGTGGATGAACGTCGGAATGATCGAAGTACGCTTTTGTAGAGTCGAGCCATGCTCGACTGCTTCTGCCTGGCGATCAGGTGAAGGGGTCAGAGCCCGTTCCCGGTGGGAACGGGATCCGACCCCGGTTCAGAACAAGGTGCCCTGCACGGTGGGCTGTTCGAGGCGCGCCGGTGCTTCGGCCACCGCTTCCGCACCCAGCCGCCAGGCCAGGCCACCCAACCGGCTGGCGTGGCGTTTCAATGCGGCCTGCAGCACCTCTGCGCTGCCCGCCACATGCAGCACCTGGCGGGCGCGGGTCAGGCCGGTGTAGACCAGTTCGCGCGACAGCACACGGCTGTCCTGGCGTGGCAGCTGCAACCACACTTCATCGAACTCCGCGCCCTGTGCCTTGTGCACGGTCATCGCAAAGGCGCTTTCGTGCGCGGGCAGTGCGGCCGGGTGGAAGGCGCGCGGCTGCTCGACGGTGTCGCCGGGGAACCAGGCCACCATCGCGCCGCTGCGGTCGCGCAGGCAGATGCCGATATCGCCGTTGAACAGGCGGTGCCGGTAGCTGTTCTCGGTGACCAGCAGCAGGCGGCCCTGGAAGTAGCCCGGGGTGTTGCCCGCCAGGAGCTGCTCGATACGGCTGTTGAGGCCACGCGCGCCCTGCGGGCCTTCGCGCAGCGCGGTCAGCACGCGCAGGCGCCCGGCCTGCTGCAGGGCAAGCGCTGGATCGGCCGCGTCGGCCAGTGCACGCCAGTGGCCCAGCAGGTGCTCGCGCTGGCCGCGCAATGGATCGGCCTCGCCTTCGTGGAAATGCACGCCTGCCAGCGACCCACCGCGCAGCAGCTGCAATGCGGTGCTGCTGTCGCCTTCGCGCACGGCATGCGCCAGTGGTGCCAGGTCCAGCGCATCGCTTTGCCGGTAACCACGTTGCAGCTGCACGCGGCGGCCGGCGAAGGCGCGCGGCGTGGCCTGCGGCTGCAACGTGGCCGGTGCCAACAGACCCTGCAGTGCCTGCGCATCATCGGCGCGGGTGCCGATGCCATCACCGCTGGCACGCAGGATCGCACTGAGTACGTCGCCGGCCTCCACCGACGGCAGCTGGTCGGGATCGCCGAGCAGGATCAGCCGCGTGCCGCTGGCGATCGCATCGACCAGCTTGGCCATCATCGGCAGATCGATCATCGAGGCTTCGTCGACCACCACCACGTCCACCGGCAGCGGATTGTCGGCGTGGTGGCGGAAGCGCGGCGAATCCGGGATCACGCCGAGCAGGCGATGCAGGGTGGTGCCGGAACTGGGCAGTGCCGCGCACAGCGCCGGGTCCACGCCGTGCTCCTGCAGGCGCTGCACGGCCAGCCGCAGGCTCTCGGCCATGCGTTCGGCGGCGCGCCCGGTGGGCGCGGCCAGCGCCACCTCGGGCAGCGGCTGGCCAGCGTGCCGGGCCTGTGCGGCCAGCAGCAGCAACAGCCGCGCGATGGTGGTGGTCTTGCCGGTGCCGGGACCGCCGGTGACCAGCGCCAGCGGATGGCGCAGGGTCACGCCGGCGGCGCGTGCCTGGTGATCCTCGCTGCCCAGTGCCTGCGGGAACAGCTGCGCGAACAACGGTGCCAGCGCGGCCATGTCCGGTGCCGGCAGCGGATGCCGGCCGATGCGCTGCAGCCCGGCCGCCAACTGCCGCTCGTACTCGCGATAGCGGCGCAGGTAGAGCAGGCCGTTCTCCAGCACCAGCGGCGCATCCTCGGCGATGGCATCGGCCTGCTCCGGCGTCGCTACCCAGCGCGATGCGCGCAGCTGCGCCAGCCAGTCCTGCGCGGCAGGCCACTCGGGCACGCCGTCCAGCAACCGCTGCGGCTGTGCCGGATCAAACCCGGCGTGGCCCTGCGACACCGCCAGCGAGGCGAGCGCGGCCGCCAGCGCCACACTGTCCGGCGTGTCGTCGCGCAACCGCTGCAGGCTGGTCGCCAACGCGTGATCGAGGGTGCGCAGCAGGCCCTTCTGGTGCAGTTCCTTCAGCAGGCTCATGCGCTGGCCCCACGGGCACGTGCGGCCAGTTCGGCCTGGGCCTGCTCGCCACCTGCGAACAGCGCGTCGAGTGCATCCACCAGCGCGAACGGGAAGCGGTCCACATGCACGCCGTTGCCGGCTGCATCCAGGCCGCGGCAGAACAGGTAGCGGATGCCCCCCATGTCGCGCTCGTAATCGTAGGCCGCGCCCAGACGGAAGCGCAGCCAGCGATGCAGGGCCACGGTATAGATCAGCGCCTGCAGGTCGTACTCGCTGTGGCGCATGGCAATGGCCAGCAGGTCCGGACTGTAGCCGGGCAGCCGGTTGGATTTGTAGTCGAGCACGTACCAGCGCCCGTCGCGCACGTAGGTCAGGTCGATCATGCCGGTCATCAGCCCTTCCAGGCGGCGGCGCTGGCCGAAGCCGCGACGCGCACTGGAAACCCCATGTGCATGCAGCAGCTGCAACAGCGCCGGTACCGTGGTCGGTTCGATGGCAAAATGGAAGTCGATTTCCGCGCGCCGCTCGCCTTCGCCCAGGCTGTGCAGCGCACCGCCCTCGGGCAGTGGCACGGTGAGCGTGTGGCCGACCAACGGCACCAGCACCGCCACGCCATCGTCCAGGTCGACGTCGGCATAGCCTTCATCGTGCAGCGCCTTGCGCAGCACCTCGGCCTGGCCCTCGGGCGCTTCCAGGCCCGGCTGCCAGCCCCCCCACGCAGCGAAGTCGACGTTCTCCATCGCCTCGTGCAGCACGTTGCCGAAGCGGCTGCCCATGAAGCGCGGGTCGACCGGCGGGCTGTCTTCGACGGCGGCGGGTTCCGGCAGCGCGGGCTCCAGCGGCAGTTCCGGGCCCGCGGGTTCGTCGGCGGCGGGCGCCGGCAGCTCGGTGGCGGCGGCTTCAATATCACTGCCAGCGCCCGCGTCGGCATGCGCCAGCTGGGTGAAGCTGTATACCCACCAGTCGTGCGGCACGCGCCGGGTCAGTGCACGCACTGCCGGAAGATCCCCTTCCACTTCGGCCGCCAGCTGCGGCAGCGCGGCCACTGTCTCACTGTCATCGATGTGCACGTCGGCGTGCGCGCGCAGCGCCTGCAGGTCGCCCAGCAGTGGCGCCAGGCGCGTCTTGCCAAGCCCGGCCAGATCACCCACGGCGATCCACAGCGCATGCTCGGCGCGGGTCAGTCCCACATACAGCAGGCGCGCATCCTCGGCCCGCTGCTCACGCTCGCGCTGTGTGCTGGCCGCTTCCCAGGCCTCGTCCCTGTCCAGCTTCCAGTGCAGCTGGCGCTGGCCATCGACGTGCACGGTGCAGTGCGAGGCGGTGTTCGGTGCGCCGCCGTCGATGCCGACGAAGGGCAGGAACACCAGCGGATACTCCAGGCCCTTGCTCTTGTGCAGGGTGATGATCTGCACGCGGCGCGCATCCGATTCCAGGCGCAGCAACTGCTGCTCGTCATCCTGGTCGGCGCTGGCCATCTGCCCCTGCAGCCAGTCCAGCAGGCCATGCATGCCCAGCGCCTGCGCCGAGGCTTCCTGCAGCAGTTCGCCCAGCTGCAGGTAGTTGGTCAGGCGGCGCTCGCCGTCGATCAGCGCCAGCAGGCGTTCGCCGTGCGCGGCACAGACATCGGCGATCACCGCGAACGGACCACCGCGCTGCCAGCGCTCGCGCCAGTGCAGCAGCTGCGCCTGGAACCCGCGCTGCAGGTCGCCCTCGCGCTCCATCGCCGCGATCGCACTGGCCCGCTGGCCCAGCAACACCGTGGCCAGCGCTGCACGCAGGCGGCCTTCGTCTGCCGGTTGCAGCAGCGCCAGCAGCAGCGCGCGCAGATCACGTGCCTCACTGGTGGCGAACAGGCTCTGCTTGCCCGCCGCCACTGCGGGTATGCCAACCGCAGCCAGCGCGCGCTGCACCAGCGTCGCCTCGCGATGCGAGCGCACCAGCACCGCGATATCACCAGGCTGCACCGGGCGCCCACGCAACACCGCTTTGCCCGCACGCGCCTCGACCAGGGCTTGGTGGATCGCAGCGACGCAGGCCTGGGTCGCTGCCTCACGCGAGGCATCGGCACTCATCGCCTTGTCACCCCCGCTGCGCAGCATGCGCAGGGTGAGTGCCTTGGCGGCGTGGCCGTCGTGCAGATAGTCCTCATCGGTGCGCACGCCACCGGGACGCACCCGCTCGAACTGGATGTCAGGCTCGAGGAAGGCGTCCTCACCCCCGTTGTCGTACAGCGCCTGCAACGCGCGCAGCACTGACGGTCGCGAGCGGAAGTTCTGGTCCAGCACCGGCGCCTGCTGCGCCACCTGCTTGGCCTTCAGGTAGGTGTGGATGTCGCCGCCGCGGAACCCGTAGATCGCCTGCTTGGGATCGCCGATCAGGAACAGCGCCGGTGCCAGGCCGAGTTCGCGCACCTCCGGCGAATCGCCGAACACGGTGTGGAAGATGTTCCACTGGCGATCATCGGTGTCCTGGAACTCATCGACCAGCGCGATGCGGTACTGCGCGCGCAGCTGCCTTACCAGCGGCAGCCGCTGCGGGCCTTCCAGGGCCAGTGCCACGCCATCGATCAGATCGTCATAGGTCTGCACCCGGCGCGTGCGCTTCAGCGCCTGCAGGCGCTGCATGGCTTCGGCGCGAAGCGCGTGCAGGAAATTCAGCGCAGTACCACGCAGCCAGGCATCGCGTTCGGCCAGCAGCGCGACATAGCGCGCCAATGGCACCTGCACTGGCGACGACGGCGTGCGGTCGGGGAACTTCTTGTTGGTCTTGTCGGCCAGCACCTCCGGCAGCAGTGCCGGCAGGCGCTCGCTGGCCAGCAGCTCGCGCGGGTCGCCGCGCTCGGCCCAGGCCAGCAGCTGCCGGCCCAGCGAGTGCAGCCACCCCAGCTTGTAGGACACCCCGTTGATCCACTTGTTGTCGACGGCATCGCAGAGGTCGATGAAGAACTGCTCGCCATGCCCGCGCAGCGCCTGCTGCAGTTCGGTGGCGGCGGCCTGCAAAGCCGGCTGTGGATCGGCCAGCGCCACCGGCCGCGGCAACGGGTGCAGAGGCGGCGCAGCCAGCAACGCGCGCAGATCGGTGGCCAGCGCGTCCGGGTTGGACCACAGCCAGGTCAGCGGCTCCAGCGTGGCCGCGTCGTTGGCATGCACCCGCCACAGATCGGCCGCCAGTTCCTCCAACAGCTCACGGTCGCTGGCCAGTAGTTCCGGCGGATCGAAGGTATGGCCGCTCTCCAGCGCATGCTCGCGCAGCACGCGGGTGCAGAAGCCGTGGATGGTGAAGATCGACGCCAGGTCGATCTCATCGGCGGCCACCTGCAGGCGGCGCTTCAGTGCGGCGGCGCTCTCGGTGCCCCCCTGCAGATGGCGCTGCAGCACCTGGCGGGTCAGCCTCGTGTCCGGTGCTTCGCCCTCGGCCGGTTCCAGATCGACCAGGCGCGCGGCCAGCGACAGGCGCTCGCGGATGCGCTTGCGCAGTTCCTGGGTGGCGGCATCGGTGAAGGTCACCGCCAGGATCTGGCCGATGCGCAGGCCCTGCTCCACCACCAGGCGGGTGAACAGCGTGGCCAGGGTGAAGGTCTTGCCGGTACCGGCGCTGGCCTCGATCAGGCGGATACCATCCAGCGGCAGGGCCAGATAGGGATCGCCCGCCATGCGCTGGGAGTCCTCATCGACGATGGCGGTGCTCATGTGCTGCCCTCCTGGCGTGCATCGGCGCCAAGGGTGCGGCCTTCGCGCACCGCGCTGAAGACCACCTGGCTGTTGCGCAGCAGATCGGCATAGCCGGCGTCGGTGGCAAATGGATCGGCACCGCGCAGCAGCAGCTGCCAGGCGTCGCTGCTGGATTCACCCCAACTGCGGTCGCTGCCGTGCCACTGCTTCCAGCCTTCGCTGCGCTGCTTTTCGGCCGGCGCGTTGTACAGCACCCAGCCGGTGTAGGGGGCAAAGCGCAGCGGTTCACGCAGTCCGCGTTGGCGCAACTGCAGCAATGCGCGCAATGCCGCGCGTGCAGCAGGAGCGCTCAGTGCCGGTAGTACATGCGGGCCGGGACCGGCGTCGCCGCCATCATGGAACTGCACCAGCGGCAGGGCATCGCCGGCAGCGTTGGCCAGCAGCCAATCCAGGCCCTGGCGGATCACCGCAGTGCCATTGAGGGTGCCAGCGCGCAGGCGCACCAGCCCGTCGGGGTGTCGATCGGCCACACGGCCATGCAGGCGCACGCCATCGATCTCCACTTCATAGCGGCGGCTTTCCAGCGGCTCGCCCCGCATCCAGCCCAGCAATGCACTGGCATACGGGCGGGTCTTCAACTGCTCCACCTCGAACTGGCGCTCACCCAGGGGGCCCGACGGCAGCAGGCCACGCGCGCGCAGCCGCGGATACAACGGCTCGGTATCGCCACTGAGCGTGGCGCGTACCACCGCCGCCTGCACGCTGCGCTTTTCCGGCCCGCGCGAGGACAGCACCAGCGGTTCCAGGTCATCGACCTCCTCGACATCGTCGGCCAGGCGCAGGCCCAGCGACTGCGCCAGGAACTGCCCGGCCGGATCGCACAGGAAGCGGCGCAGGGTATCGAGTGCAACGTCGTCTTCCACCGCATCGTCGAGCGGCGGCAACGCGGCATCGAACCACGGCTGCAGGCCTCCGCGCGCGCCGGTGAGGCGACCGGCGGCCGGATGCCATTGGCGGCGATAGCTGAAGCGGCGTGGATCACCGTCACCGAACGCCGCCGGAGAGAACGGCTGCAGTGCGTGGCGCACGGTGAAGTCGCGGACCGCCGCAGGCGGATCGAGGTGATACGCAGCGGCGGCATCGATCAGTTCACTGACCAGCACCGACGGCTCACGCGTGCTGCCATCGCGCGGATCGGCACCGAGGTAGCTCAGGTAGAACACCTCCTGCGCGGCGGCGAACAGCTGCAGGAACAGGAAGCGGTCGTCTTCGCGGGTGGAGCGGTCGCCGGGCCGGCGGCGCGGCGTGTCCAGCTCGGCAGTGAGCTGGTTGAGACCGGCAGCCGGGTCACGGCGCGGGAAATCGCCATCATTGAGACCGAGCACGCAGATCACCCGGAACGGCAGCAGGCGCATCGGCACCATGCGACCAAAGCTGATGCCACCGGTCAGCAGCGGCGCGCGCGTATCGGCCTCGCCCAGTGCTCCGGCGAAGTGCGCGCGCACGACCTCCGGCGGCACCCCGTCCGTGAAGCCGGCCTTGGCGGCATCATCGGCGAACTGGTTGAGCAGCTTGCGCAGGCGCTCCAGGGCACGCTGGCTGTTGGGCGAACTGGGCGCAGTCGGCAGCAGCGCGTCCAGCAGCGACAGCAGGCGTTGCCGCCACTGCGCCGGCGTCAGCAGTTCGCCGAGGCGGCGCTGGTAGACCGCCAACACGCGCAACAGGCGCAGCAGCCGGTCCAGGGCGTCCAATGCGCCGCCCTCCAGCTCGATCCACGGGGCAACACCGGCCAGGTCGGCCTCGCTGCCGGTGGCATGACCGAGCACCAGGCGATCCAGCGCGAACTGCCAGGTGTAGGCGTCGTCGGCCGGGGCCTGGTGCTGGTTGCGGTGCTTCGCATCCAGGCCCCAGCGCGCGCCAGCCTGCTGCAGCCAGCCATGCAGGCGATCAAAGTCCACCGCCTCCAGCCCGGCCGCTTCGGCCAGCGGCGCGCTGGCCAGCAGGTCCAGCACTTCGTTCAGGCCGAAACGCGAGACCGGCAGGCCCAGCAGGTGCACGAACACGTCGGCCAGTGGCTCGCCGGCGAGCGGACTGCTGTCGGCCAGCGCATAGGGAATGTGCTCGTCCTCGCCCCCACGGCCGCCGAACACGGCTTCCAGATACGGCACATAGGGGTCGATGTCCGGTGCAAGCACGGCGATCTCCCGCGCCTGCAGCGGCGGGTCGAAGCGCGGGTCCTGCAGCAGGCTGCGCAGTTGGTCGTGCAGCACCTGCAGTTCGCGCAGGCGGGTATGGCAGGCATGCACCTGCAGGCTGGGATCGTCGCTGCGCAGCCCGTCGCGCAGCTCGCCCGAGGGCAGCGCACGGCGGTGGAACAGATCGCGCTGCAGGCGATGCAGCAGGCTGTCGGACAGTCCACCTTCGGCCAGCGTCGGCCGGGTGTCGTCCTCCGGATCCGAATACGCGGCAATCTCGCCGGCCGGGTGCACCACCTCGTAACTGCCCAGCACCGCCATGAAATCGCGCCCGGCCGCGCCCCAGGCTTCCAGCAGGCGGTTCTCACCGGCCGCTTCACCGAAGGGATCGGGCGCGCCGCTGCGCAGGCGCTCGGCCAGCGTCTGCAGGTCACCCCAGTACGACTGCACCGGCGTGGGCATATAGAAGTGCAGCTCGCCCACCCGCGCCTGGGTGGCCATCACCCGCAGCACATCGGGCGAGATGTTGAGCGTCGCGAACGCGGACATGCGTGGTGGCAGGCCCTGCGGCAACGGCTGGCCGGCGCCCTCGAAGCGGTCCAGGTAAGCCTGGATGCGGCGCGCGCGGTAGTCGTGGCCAGCGGCGATGCTGCGCCAGAGGATGGCCTGCGGGTCGGCCGGGTCGGCGCCGGCCTCCCAGCGCAGCAGCCAGTCGCGGCGCCAGGCCTGGTACTTCTCGAACACCGACGCCAGTTCACCGGCCAACGCCCACGGCTTCAATGCATCGCTACCGGCAAGATAGGACTGCAGCGCGCGCATCGGTGGCTGCGCCAGCAACGCCGGGTCGCGCAATGCCTGGTACACCTTCCAGTGCAGGCCGGCCGCGTCCAGGTCGTCGCGTTCGCCGGGCACATTGGCGTTGAGCGCACGGGCAACGAACTCGCCCGGGGTCAGGAACTCAAGATTGGCGGCCACGCCATATTCGGCAGCGAGTGTTGCTTGCAGCCAACGCCGCATCGCCACCTGCGGAATCAGCACCACCTCCGGCGCCAGCAGCGGCTGACCCGCAACCGGCGCACGCACGTTGCGCGCCAGCAGCGCGGCCAGCACGTCCAGGGAGTTGGAATGGTAGAGGCGGAAATCGCTGCCCGGGTCACTCATCATGCACAGTGTGCAGCACGGCAGGCAGTATTCAATGGCCGACCCATCGCCGGTACGGATTGTTCCGGGCTGCCGGCCGATTATCCCGGCCTGGCAGGGATCTTGCCGTGCCACAATACTGGACCGTCCAGTCTGCTTATGTTCAGCCGACGGGCCCGATCCTTCGATGTCTAAAAAACGTTAATGGTGCCCATGTCGGCTTCCACCTCCAGTCTGGTGCAGTTATCCAACGTCCGCATCGACCGGAGCGGGCGCACGATCCTGCGCGACGTGTCGCTGCAGGTGCCCAAGGGCAGCATCACGGCCGTGCTGGGTCCGTCCGGCAGCGGCAAGTCGACCCTGCTGGCGGCACTGACCGGCGAACTGCGCCCGGTGGCTGGCGAGGTCACCCTGTTCGGCAAGCCGATTCCGCAGGACAGCGGCGCGCTGCTGGAAATGCGCAAGAGTGTGGGGGTACTGCTGCAGGGCAACGGCCTGCTGACCGACCTCACTGTGGCCGAAAACGTCGCGCTGCCGCTGCGCACGCATACCCGCCTGCCGACCGCCGTGCTGCGCCGCCTTGTGGAAATGAAGCTGCATGCGGTGGGCCTGCTGGCCGCTGCCGATGCCTGGCCGCGCGAGCTGTCCGGTGGCATGGCGCGCCGCGTCGCGCTGGCCCGTGCGCTGGCGCTGGACCCGCCGCTGATGATCTACGACGAGCCACTGACCGGGCTGGACCCGATCGCCTCTGGCGTGATCATGAGCCTGATCCAGCGCCTCAACCACAGCCTGGGCCTGACCAGCATCATCGTCAGCCACCACGTGCACGAGACCCTGCCGATCTGCGACCAGGTGATCGCCATCGCCAATGGCGGCATCGTGTTCCAGGGCACGCCCGAGGCGCTGCAGTCCAGCCAGGACCCGTTGCTGCGGCAGTTCCTGCACGGCCAGCCTGACGGCCCCATCCCGTTCGATGCCGCACCGCGCGCGAGGGTCGCCTGATGCCGTTCGTCCAAGCCACCCGCTCGCTCGGCCGCGCCGGCCTGTTCTCGCTGACCGTGCTGCGTGGTTCGCTGCCGACCCGTGATTTCCTGGCCGAACTGACCCGCGAGATCTACAAGATCGGCGCGCGCTCGCTGCCGATCATCGCCGTCGGTGGCGCCTTCGTCGGCCTGGTGCTGACGCTGCAGGGCTACCGCACGCTGACCACCTTCGGTGCGGCCGATGCGCTGTCGACCCTGCTCGGCCTGTCGCTGTACCGCGAACTGGCGCCGGTGCTGACCGCGCTGCTGTTCATCGGCCGCGCCGGCAGCTCGATCGCCGCCGAACTGGGCCTGATGCGCGCCACCGACCAGATCAAGGCACTGGAGCTGATGGCGATCGACCCGGTGGCCAAGGCCGTGGCGCCGCGCTTCTGGGCGGCGGTGCTGACCGTGCCCCTGCTGACCGGCATCTTCTGTTCGCTGGCGATCAGTGCCAGCTACTTCGAAGCGGTACATGTGCTGGGCCTGGACAATGGCGTGTTCTGGTCGGCGCTGCGCAACAGCGTCGATTTCTGGGATGACTTCGGCGTGGCGATGCTGAAGTCGGCGATCTTCGGCGGCACCGCCGCGCTGGTCGCCGCCTACGTTGGTTTCCACGCCGAGCCGACCATCGAGGGCACCTCGGTGGCGACCACCCGTGCGGTGGTCAACGCCTCGCTGCTGGTACTGATGTTCAACTTCGTGCTGTCGGCAATGTTGTTCACCTAACCCCTCCACCGGCGGTGCGCAGGCGCGCGCGGCCACCACGACTCGATCAGGTAATCCACATGGCCATCCGCGGTCCCAGACTCGAATTCTCCGTCGGCGCCTTCCTGCTGCTGGCCCTGGCCTCGCTGATGGTGCTGGCCGTGGCCTCGACCAACCAGCGCTGGAGCTGGGGCAGCCAGGGCTACGAGCTGAAGGCGCGCTTCTCCCAGGTCGGCCAGCTGCGCAAGCAGGCGCCGGTGAAGATCGGCGGCGTCACCGTCGGCCAGGTCGCCTCGATCGACCTGGATCCGGTGAAGTTCGAATCCATCGTGACCCTGCGCATGGACAGCAAGGTCAAGGACCTGCCGGCGGACACCTCGGCCGGCATCTTCACCAGTGGTTTGCTCGGCGAGAGCTATATCGGTCTGCAGCCGGGCGGCGACCCGGACGTGCTCAAGGCCGGTGACGAGATCGTCTTCACCCAGCCGGCGGTGGACCTGATCCAGCTGGTCGGCAAATACATGTTCAGTGGCGGCGCCGGTGGTGGCGCAGGCCAGAAGCCCAACGATGGCGCGCAGGCGCCTGCAACGGAACCGCAACCATGAAGATGAAACTGATCCCGGCCCTGCTCGCCTCGGCGCTGCTGGCGGCTACTCCATTCCTCGCCCAGGCCCAGGCCACCGCTCCCGCCCCCGCCGCTGCCGCGGCGCAGGGCCAGGCCGGCAAGGTGGTGATCGATGCCAGCACGCGCATCCTCACCACCCTGCAGCAGCGCCGCAGCGAGTTCAGCAGCAACCCGGCCAGCCTGCGCAGCTACATCGACAGCGAACTGAACCGCACCTTCGATCGCGACTATGCCGCGCGCCTGGTGCTGGGCCCGCACGCCCGCGGCGCCTCGGATGCCGACATCAAGCTGTTCGCCGATGCCATGGCCGACAGCCTGATGCAGCGCTACGGTTCGACCCTGCTCAACATCCAGGGCAAGCCGAGCTTCCGCCTGAAGGGTGAAAGCCCGCTGCCGGGCAACCGTGGCGTGCGCGTGAGCACCGAACTGGTGCGCGCCGGCAATGAACCGACCCCGGTCGAATACTGGATGCGCAACGTGAACGGTCAGTGGAAGATCTTCGACGTCAACATCGAAGGCATCTCCTACGTGCAGACCTTCCGCAACCAGTTCGATACCCCGCTGCGCCAGAAGGGCATCAAGCAGGTAGCCAGCGAGCTGCACAGCGGCAGCATGCAGGCCGGGCCCGCCGGCAATGGCAAGTAACGCACTTGCGCTGCTGGAAGGCGACACCCTGCGCCTGCGCGGGGTGCTTGACCGTGCCGCGGTGATCGCACTGTGGCCGCAGCTGCAGGCCCTGCCGGCCAAGCTGGCGCGGCTGGAGCTGGGTGAGGTCGAGCGCGTGGACAGCGCCGGCCTGGCGCTGCTGGCCGAGCTGGCGGCCCGTGCACGCAAGGCGGGCCATGCGCTGGCCATCTCCGGCGCGCCCGCCGGCTTCAACGAGCTGAGCGCAGCCTACCGGCTGTCGCCCGACCTGGATTTCAACGCTACTTCTGCTGCGAGCTGACATGAACGTCGTACGCACTTTCCCCCTGATCCTCCTGGCCACCGCCCTGACCGCCTGTGCCGGCAAGCCCGCGCGCAGCGATGCACCGGTCGCCAGCACCGTGGTTGCGCCCGGCCCCGCTGCTCCGGCCGCAACGGCCGACACCGGCGGGGTCGACGCTGCTCCGGTCGCCTCCGTGGCCAACCCTGCCGAGCCCACCGCTTCAGCGCCGACGGCTGCGCCGCAGGGCATAGAGGCCAGCCCACCGAAGGCCGCAGCGTCCACCGCCGCCGCCGGCGACGATGATTTCGACGCCCTCTATGGTGGTACCGGCAACACCGGCAACGCGGCGGCCTACGATCCGTGGGAACCGTTCAACCGCAAGGTGCACACCTTCAACAATGCGGTCGACCGCGGCGTGGCGCGCCCGCTGGCCACCGCCTATACCCATGTGGTGCCGCGCTTCGCGCGCACCGGCGTCAGCAACTTCTTCAGCAACCTGCGTGCGCCGGTGACCATCACCAACCAGTTGCTGCAGGGCCGTGGTGCCGATGCGTGGGACAGCCTCGGCCGCTTCCTGATGAACAGCACGCTGGGCATCGGTGGCCTGTTCGATCCAGCCAGCAAGGCGATGGTGCCGCGTCGCAATGAAGACTTCGGCCAGACCCTGGGTGCCTGGGGCTGGCGTCGTTCGCGCTACGTGGAACTGCCGTTCTTCGGCCCGCGTACCGTACGCGACGTGTTCGGCCTGGCCGGTGACATCCCGTTGTCGCCGATCCGGCGCGTCGAGGAAGACAAGATCCGCATCGGCCTGCAGGGCCTGCAGCTGGTCGACACCCGCGCACAGCTGCTGGCGATCGACGATCTGCGCGACACCGCAGTGGACGAATACGCCCTGGTCCGCGATGCCTGGATGCAGCGCCGCAACTACCAGATCGAGAACGATCTGCGCAGCAAGCGCGACCGCGGCCATGACGATGCCAATTCGCCGATCCCCGTCGATGCGATGCCGATGCCGCAGTGGACCCACTGAGGCCGCGCGACGGTGCATGAAAAACCCCGCCTCGGCGGGGTTTTTCTTTTCCGGTGGGTGCCAACCCTGGTTGGCACGCCGTGCTCAGGCCGCCAGCGCGGCCTCGATGGCCTCGCGCAGGCGCGCGTCATCGGCGGCCACGTCCGGGGCAAAGCGTGCGACGACCTTGCCATCACGGCCGACCAGGAACTTCTCGAAGTTCCACAGCACCGCCGGTGCCGGATGGATCGGGATCTCCTTGCTGGCCAGGCGCTCACGCAGCGGGCCTTCGCCGATCGACTGCGGCTGCGCGGCGGTCAGCTGCTGGTACAGCGGGTGGGTGTCCTCGCCAGCCACGCTGATCTTGGAGAACATCGGGAAACTGACATCGTAGGTGAGCTGGCAGAACTGCTGGATCTCGGCCTCGCTGCCCGGCTCCTGGCCAAGGAAGTTGTTGGCGGGGAAGCCCAGCACTTCCAGGCCCTGCGCGTGCTTTTCCGCATACAGCGCCTGCAGGCCTTCGTACTGCGGGGTCAGGCCGCACTTGGAGGCGACGTTGACCAGCAGCAGCACCTTGCCCTGGTAGTCGGCAAGCGAGGACGGCTGGCCGTCGATGGTGGTGAGGGGAATGTCCTGGATCGGGGTGCTCACGCGGGGGCTCCGGCTACGGCGGGGAATGGCCCACCAGCATAGCGCCGCGCGCGCTGTTGTAGAGCCGAGCCCATGCTCGGCTGATGGCATGGCAGCCGAGCGTGGGCTCGGCTCTACAGGCAGGATTCAGTCCACGCAGATCGTGCCCTGCGCCTTGCCATCATCGATGCGCTGGCGGCACCCGAAGTTCTGGCGCACATCACGCTGGCAGGTACCGGTGGCGGCACTGCCGGCGGCCACCTCGGCTCCGGCCAGGCACTGGCCCGTGCAGTCGCTCTTGCGGCTGCAGGCCTTGCCGGCGTCGGCATAGGGAATCACGCACTGCTCGCGCTGCAGGCGGCCGAGCCGCTGCAGCGTGCCGCCAGCGGCCTGGCAGTCGACGTCACGTGCTTCGCGGTAGGCCTCGCTGGCTTCCGGCGCAGGAGCGGCCGTAGTCGTGTCGACGACCGGGGGCGTGCTGCTGCACGCAGCCAGCAACGCAGCCAGGACAAGAACGGCACAGGAGCGCAAGCGCATGTCGATACCCGCCACGGACTCAGGGTGCCCAGCATAGCCAGGCGCAGGTGCACGGGACGTGTCAACCCGCATTGCCGTCCTCGTCGTCCTCCGGCGCGCCCAGCTGCTGCATCGGGTCCGGGGTCAGCTCCGGGGGCAGCGCGCGCTTGGCCTTGCTGCCCAGTTCGGCAAGCCGACGGGCGCGGCTGATGGCCGACTGCGGCGAATCGATCAGGCGATTGCGCGCATCGGCGTAGGCCTTGCCGGCATCGTCCAGCTTCTTGCCCATGGCGGTGAAGTCCTGCAGGAACCCGGTCAGGGCGTCCAGCACCAGACCGCCGGCCTCGCTGATCTTCAGCGCCTGCTTCTGCACCTTGTCGCGCGTCCACAGGCGCTCGGCCACGCGCAGCAGTGCCATCAGGGTGTTGGGCGAGGCGAACACCACGCGGTTGTCGAAGGCGAACGCCTGCAGGCTGCCATCGGCGCCCAGTGCGGCTGACAAGGCACCCTCGATGGGAACGAAGGCGATGGTGATGTCCAGCGTCTCGCTGCCCAACGCCTTCGGATAATTCTTCTCGCCCAGGTCCTTAACGTGCTGGCGCAGCGCAACCGCGTGCCTGCGCAACGCGTCTTCCGACTGCTCCGGGGTAGTGGCATTCATGGCTTCCTGCCAGGCGATCAGGTTCACCTTGCTGTCGATCACCACGCTGCGTTCGTCGGGGAACTGCACCACCACGTCCGGTCGCAGGCGCGCACCTTCGTCATCCACGGCATGCTTCTGCCGCTGGTAGTGCACGCCCTCTTCCAGCCCCGATCCGCGCAGTACGTTGTCGAGCATCAGCTCGCCCCAGTCGCCGCGGACCTTGGCATTGCCCTTCAGCGCATTCGTCAGCGCCGATGCCTGCGCCGCCATGTCCTGGTTGAGCGTCTTCAGTTCGCCCACCGCACCCAGCAGGCTGGCGCGTTGCCGCGCTTCCTCGCCATACAGCGTATCGACGCGGGTGCGGAAATCGCCCAGCTTGTCGGCGAACGGCTTGAGCAGCCCCTCGATGTCCGCGCGTGACTGCACTGTCGCCTGCCGCACGTTCTTCTCGAACTGCTGTCCGCGTTCGTCGAACACCTTGCCCGCCAGTTCGGCGAAGGCGCCCGACAGCTTTTCCTTGGCGGTATCAAGATAGCTGCGCAGTTCGGCACTGGCCCGTTCGGAGTGCTGCAGATTGGCCACCGCGCGGGCATGTTCACCGTGCAACTGCTGGTAGCGCTGCTGCGCCTGCTGCAACTCGCTGCTGGTCTCCGCAACGGCAGCGCGCGCCTGCGCCAGGGCCGCTTCACGTTCGGCCAGCTGTGCTTCGCGACTGGCCGACAGCGCTGCTTCGCGCTCCACCCGGGCGGTCAGCGTAGTGACGGCCTGTGCGTGCTGCTGGCTGCGGCTCCGTTCGTTCTCCAGTTCAGCGCTCAGCGCATCGAGGCGGCCGCGCAGCTGGCCGGCATCGACCAAGGCGAGGCGATGCTGTTCGCGTTCGCTGTCCAGCAGCCGCTGCAGTTCGTCGGAGGGTGCACCGCCAGCACTGCGACGCCACAGCAGCACCAGCGCGACCAGGGTCGCCAGCAGCAGGACCACTGCCAGGATCATGAGGACTTCGATATTCATGCGATCAGTTTAGCCCCGCTGCGCTAGGCTGGGTCGGTCTGCCCCGGAAGCCCCCATGCTCGCTCTGTACGGAAAACCCACCTCCATCAACGTGCGCAAGGTGCTCTGGCTGTGCGCCGGCCTCGACCTGCCACTTCACCACGAGCCAGCGCCGCCGGCGGACCTGCTGGCCACACTGAACCCGAACCGGCAGGTGCCGGTGCTGCGCGATGGCGGCTTCGTGCTGTGGGAATCCAACAGCATCTGCCGCTACCTGGCCGTACGCGCTGGCCGTGATGACCTGCTGCCCCGCGCGGCACAGGATCGTGCGCGGGTCGAACAATGGATGGACTGGCAGGCCAGCGACCTCAACAGTGCCTGGCGCCACGTGTTCATGGCGCGCGTGCGCCAGCATCCGGATTACCCGGATGACGCCCGCGCCGCAGCCAGCCTGGCGCAGTGGAACCGGCTGATGGCTGTCCTTGATGCACAGCTGGCCACTACCGACGGCTACGTGGCGGGCAACACCTTCACTCTGGCCGACATCGTGCTCGGGCTGTCGACCCAACGCTGGCGCAGCACGCCCGGCAACAAGCCCGTGCTGCCACACCTCGCGGCGTGGTTCGAGCGCCTGCGACAGCAGCCGGGTTTCACCACCCACGTCGACAACGGCGTGGCCTGAGGCAGGGGGCGGATCCCTTTCCCGGAGCAAAGGGATCTGACCCCAAGGGTGCGGGAACGATCCGGCGTTACCAGCCTTCCAGCACGATCTTGCCCTTGGCGCGGTGGCTCTCCAGCAGCGCGTGGGCGCGCCGCAGGTTGGCCGCGTCGATGCGCCCGAAGTGCTCGCCCAGCGTGGTCTGCAGCACGCCCGTGTCGATCAGCTCGGCCACACGGTTCAGCAGGTCGTGCTGGCGCTGCATGTCGGCGGTGCGGTACAGCGGCCGGGTGAACATCGACTCCCAGTGCAGTGACAACGCCTTGCGCTTGAGCGCCATCACGTCCACCTGGCCAGGATCATCGATCAGCCCCAGCTGGCCCTGCGGCGCCAGCAGTTCCACGATCTGCGCGTAGTACTGGTCGGAGTGGGTCAGGCTGGCCACATGCTGCACTTCGCTGATGCCGAGCCGCGCCAGTCCCTCGGCCAGCGGCAGGCGGTGGTCGATCACGTGGTGCGCGCCCATTGCGTATGCCCAGTCCTGGGTATCCGGACGCGAGGCGGTGCCGATCACGGTCAGCCTGGTCAGCTTCCGCGCCAGCTGCACCAGGATCGAACCGACACCACCGGCAGCACCGATCACCAGCAGGGTCTGGCCCTCGCCACCACCCTCGGGGATGCGCAGGCGGTCGAACAGCAGCTCCCAGGCGGTGATTGCAGTCAATGGCAGCGCCGCGGCGGCGGCATCATCGAGGCTGGCCGGCTTGCGCCCGACGCTGCGCTCGTCCACCAGCTGGTACTCGGCATTGCTGCCCGGGCGGTCGATGACGCCGGCGTAGTAGACCGCGTCGCCGGGCTGGAACAGGGTCACCTCGCTGCCCACCGCGTCGACGATGCCGACCGCATCCCAGCCCAGTACGCGCGGGCCATCGGTGGCCACGCCGCGGCGGACCTTGGTGTCGACCGGGTTCACCGCCACCGCGCGTACCGCCACGCGCAGGTCGCGGGGGCCGGGCTGCGGCAGCTCCAGTTCGATGTCGATCAGGGCCCGGGCATCATCGATCGGCAGGCCGGCGTGGGTATAGGCAATGGCGCGCATGGCAGCGGTCCAGTGGGGAAGGAGGCGACAGGTTGCGCCGCGCGCGCTCCCTCGGAAAGGCGCAGAATCGGGCAGCACTTTCACTCTGGCGATGAAGATGATCCGCTTCGACGATCTGCAGCTGTTCGTCCGCACTGCCGCGCTGGGCAGCTTCTCGCAGGCCGCCCGCGAGGCCGACCTGCTGCCCGGGCAGGTCGCTGCGGCGGTGGCTCGGCTGGAGCGCGAGCTGGACCTGCGCCTGTTCGTGCGCACGACCCGCAGCCTGCGCCTGACCGGCGAGGGCGCGCTCTACCTGCCGTATGCGCAGGAGGTGCTGGCCACCCTGCGCGAAGGCCAGGCCCGCGTGCAGGGCGAGGACACCGAGCTGCACGGCATCCTGCAGCTGTCGGCGCCGTCGGACTTCGGCCGCAACCTGCTGTTGCCTTGGCTGAGCGCGTTCCGCGCCGCGCACCCGCGGCTGCGCCTGCACCTGCGCCTGTCCGACGAGGTCGCCGACGTGTTCCGCGAACCGGTCGACGTGGCCATCCGCATCGGCCACTTCGATGACGCCAACTACGTAGCCCTGCCCCTGCTGGAAGGCAACCGGCGCGTGCTGGCCGCCTCACCCGGCTACCTGCAGCGGCGTGGCCCGCCCACGCGCCTGGAGGATCTGCGCGAGCACGACTGCTTGGTCTATCAACTCAATGGCCGCGCCTACGATCGCTGGTCGTTCGAGGTGGACGGGCGCCGCAGCGTGGTTCCGGTACGCGGCCCGCTGGTCTGCGACGACGCCGACGTGGTGCGGCGCTGGGCCGTGGCCGGCGAAGGCATCACCTACAAGTCCTGGCTGGACCTGCGCGAGGATGTGCTGGCCGGGCGCCTGCAGGTGCTGCTGGACGGCGTTGGCAGCAGCATCCCGCTGCAGCTGGTGTGCCCGCATCGCAAGCAGTTCTCACCCGCCGTGCGGCAGCTGCACGCGCAGCTGCGCCAGCACCTGCAACCGCTGCTGTCCGGGATGCCGGTTGGCCCCACCGGCCCCCTGTCGCCCGCCGCAGCGCTGGCCGACAATGGCGGCCCCCCGTAACAGAAGAGCACCGCCATGCCGTGGATGGGCATCCAGGACCTGTGGACGTTTCTGGTCGCCGTGCTGGTGTTTCTCGCCCTGCCCGGTCCCGGTACCTTCACGCTGCTGACTGCCACCGGCCGTGGCGGCGTGCGCGGCGGCTACACCGCACTGGCCGGCCTGCTGGTCGGCGACCAGATCCTGATGTGGCTGGCGCTGGCCGGCGTGGCGGCGCTGCTCAAGGCCAATCCTCTGGTATTCCACGCCGTGCAGTACCTCGGCGCGGCCTACCTGGTGTGGGTCGGCATCAGCCTGCTGCGCACGCCCAAGCACGAGGGCGGCGACGCCGGCCCGATCCGCATGCAACCCGGCCGCTACTTCCAGCAGGCGATCCTGGTCAGCCTGCTCAACCCGAAGGCGATCCTGTTCTACATGGCCTTCCTGCCGTTGTTCATCGATCCGAAGGCGCACCAGGGCATCGCCACCTTCGCCGCGCTGGCCGGCATCATCCTGGTGGTCAGCATCGCCTACTGCTCGATGCTGATCGGCGTGGGCAACCTGGCCCGCCGCCGGTTGATCCAGCACCCGCGGATCAGCGATGCGCTGCGCCGCGTGGCCGGCCTGTTCCTGGTGGGGTTCGGCATCCGCCTGGGGCTGAACGGATGAACGGGCGGCTGCCACTGCTCGGCATGACCCTGCTGCTGGCCGGTGCCGCCTCTGCCGGCACCGTGCAGGACCATCGCTGCCTGACGGGCGGTCGCAACGACAACATCCACCTGGAATGGCGCTGGCTGGAAGACGGCCGGGCCGACGTGCGTTACGCCGGCCAGCGCGAGCGCCTGCCCCTGCACCGGATCTCGATGGAGACCACGGTGCTGGCCGAGGATCGCCCGTACCAGTTCGACAGCGTGTGGGAAGAGCGCATCGACGGGCGCCTCAACGGCCGCTACCTGCTGAGCACGCAGGGCGCGCTGGTACTGGATCTGAGCTACGAACGCGCCCGTGATGGCCGTCGCACCACCTTCCACGATGACAGCCAGGCGTGGCAGGAGGATGGCTGCCATTGGCCGGGAGGCGTAGCGGCGCGCGTGGTCGATTGAAGCATGCCAACCAAGGTTGGCATCTACCGGTCGTGCATCTCCGCGCGCAGGTGGTCGATGAACACCCGCAGCTTGGGCGCCATCTGCTCACGCGCGGGGTAGTACAGGTGGAAGCCGGGGAATGGCGGCTGCCAGTCCTGCAGCACGCTCTGCAGTCGCCCGGCGGCGATGTCGTCGGCCATCAGCGAGGCGAAGCCCTGGGCCATGCCCAGCCCCGCCAGCACGGCGCGATGGGCGACGCCGGCATCGTTGAACACCAGCCGTCCGCTCACTTCCACGTCCAGGTCGTGGCCTTCGCGGCTGAATTCCCAGCGCATCAGCCGGCCGTTGGCCAGCCGGTGCACGATGCAGGCGTGGCCCTGCAGGTCATGCGGGGTCTGCGGCACGCCATGGCGTTCGAAATAGGCCGGCGTGGCTACCACCACCTGCCGCTCGGGTGGCCCGACCGGCACCGCGATCATGCCCTGTGCGAGTGATTCGCCCAGGCGGATGCCGGCGTCGAAGCCCTCGGCCACCAGATCGGTCAGCGCGGGGTCGACGCACAGTTCCACCTGCACCTGCGGGTAACGCGCAAGGAAGTCGGGCAGCCGCGGCAGCACCATGCGATCGGCGACGATGCGCGGCAGGGTCACGCGCAGCCGCCCGGCAGGCACCGAGCGCGCGCTGTCCAGTTCGGCAAATGCCTGGTCGATCTGGTCCAGGCCGCCGCGCACGCGCTGCAGGAAACGCGCGCCGTGCTCGGTCAGGTTGACCCGCCGCGTGGTCCGCTGCAGCAGCCGCACGCCCATCCGCGCTTCCAGCGCGCGCACGCTCTGCGACAGCGCCGAGGTCGACACACCCAGGGCATCGGCGGCGCGGGTAAAGCTGGCGTGCTCGGCCACGTGGACGAAAGCGACCACAGCAGTGAGCGGGACGGAGGCATCCATTGTGAAGGCAGCCTTCAAGGTAAGTCCGGTGACACGCAGTTTATCCACATGATGGCGTGGAGGATGCTGTGCCCCTCGCCACTGCCCATCCAGACGTGGCGCCTTCCCCAAGGAGATCCACATGAAGACCCGTACTCTCGGCCCCGCCGGCCCCACCGTGTCCGCCCTCGGCCTGGGGTGCATGGGCATGAGCGCGTACTACGGCGGCCGCGGCAGTGACGATGACGGCATTGCCGTCATCCGGCACGCGCTGGACCGTGGCGTGACCCTGCTCGACACCGCCGATGTGTATGGCCCGCACACCAACGAGGTGCTGGTCGGTCGCGCGATTGCCGGCCGCCGCAACCAGGTGTTCCTGGCCAGCAAGTTCGGCATCGGCCTGGACCCGGCTGACCCGAAGGCGCGGCAGATCAACGGCCACCCGGACTATGTGCAGGCCGCCTGCGAGGCCAGCCTGCGCCGCCTGGGCGTGGACCACATCGACCTGTACTACCAGCACCGCGTCGACCCGACCGTGCCGATCGAGGACACCGTGGGTGCGATGGCACGCCTGGTGGAACAGGGCAAGGTGCGCTGGCTGGGCCTGTCCGAGGCCTCGGCGGCCACCCTCCGCCGCGCCCATGCGGTGCACCCGATCACGGCGGTGCAGAGCGAGTACTCGTTGTGGTCGCGCGAGCCGGAGCAGAACGGAGTGCTGGCCACCACGGCGGAGCTGGGCATCGGCTTCGTGCCGTATTCGCCGCTGGGCCGTGGCTTCCTGACCGGCGCCATCCGCAGCCCGGACGACTTCGACGCCGACGATTACCGGCGCACCTCGCCCCGCTTCGAAGGCGAAAACTTCCAGCGCAACCTGGCATTGGTGGACACCGTGCAGGCGCTGGCCGCCGAGCGCGGCATCGCTGCCTCGCAGCTGGCGCTGGCCTGGGTGCTGTCGCGCGGCGGGCACATCGTGCCGATCCCGGGCACGACGCGGCGGGCACGGCTGGACGAGAACCTCGCTGCACTGCAGGTGGAACTGGATGCGGCCACGCTGGACGCATTGGATGCGGCCTTCCCGCTGCATGCCGCGGCCGGCGAACGCTATTCGGTCAGCGGCATGGCCAACATCGAGTCCTAGCGGGGGCCGGGACGAACGTACACCGGTGGCTGCCGCCGGATTGTGCCGATTCCGGCAGCCTGGCCGGGGCGCAGCGCGTGCCCCGCCATGCATGACCCCCGTCAGTGGTAATGCTGCGCTGCGTTCGGTCACACTCGGGAACTTGTCGTTCTTAGTCACCCCTTCCGAGGCCTGCATGTCCCTGTTCCGGCGCAAGTCCCTAGATTCCGTCACCGTCCACGAAGCCGGCAGGCGCCTGATCCCGACGCTCAGCTGGCCGCACCTGATCGCACTGGGCATCGGTGCCATCGTCGGCACCGGCATCTACACGCTGATCGGCGTCGGTGCCAATCTGGCCGGCCCGGCCGTGCTGATCTCCTTCGCCATCGCCGGTGCGGTCTGCGCCTGTGCGGCGCTGTCCTATGCCGAGCTGTCGACGATGATGCCGGCCGCCGGCAGCGCCTACACCTACAGCTACAGTGCGCTGGGCGAGGTGTTCGCCTGGGTGGTGGGCTGGAGCCTGATCCTGGAGTACTCGCTGGTGGTGAGTACGGTGGCGGTGGGCTGGTCCGGCTACTTCGTCGGCTTCCTCGAATGGGTCCACACCCAGTTCGGCTGGAACGTGCACCTGCCGGCCTGGCTGGCAGCCGGCCCGCACGTGGAAGGCGGCATGATCAACCTGCCGGCGATCATCATCACCTGGCTGGTGGCCGGCATGCTGATGGCCGGGACCAAGGAAAGCGCCACGCTCAATGCCATCCTGGTGGTGTTCAAGCTGATCGCGCTGGCGATCTTCGTGGCCGTGGCCCTGCCTGCGTTCGACAGCGCCAACCTGCAGCCGTTCATGCCGTATGGCTTTGCCAAGTCGATGGGCCCCGATGGCGTCGAGCACGGCGTGATGGCGGCAGCGGCGATCATCTTCTTCGCCTTCTACGGCTTCGATGCGATCTCCACTGCTGCGGAGGAGACCAAGAACCCGGGCCGTGACCTGTCGATCGGCATCATCGGTTCGATGATCGGCTGCACCATTGTCTACGTGCTGGTGGCGCTGGCCGCAGTGGGTGCGATGAGCTACGCCGTGTTCGGGCACAGCGCCGAGCCGCTGGCGCTGATCATGCGCCAGCTGGGCCATCCGACAGCGGCGATGGTGATCGGCGTGATTGCGATCATCGCGCTGCCGACCGTGCTGCTGGCCTTCCTGTACGGCCAGAGCCGCATCTTCTTCGTGATGAGCCGCGACGGCCTGCTGCCGCGTGGCCTGTCCAAGGTCAACGCGCGTACCGGCACGCCGGTGGCGACCACACTGTTCACTGCGGTGGTGGTGTCGGCGCTGGCCGGCGTGGCCCGCCTGGACGAGATCGCCGCGCTGGCCAATGCCGGTACCCTGGCCGCGTTCACTGCAGTGGGCGTCTGCCTGGTGGTGCTGCGCCTGCGCGAGCCGGACCGCGCGCGCACGTTCCGCACGCCGCTGGCCTTCGTGGTTGGCCCGCTGGCCGCGCTGGGTTGCATCTACCTGTTCATCAGCCTGCCGCACACCACCCAGCTGTACTTCCTGTTGTGGAACGTGGCCGGCCTGGTGCTGTACCTGCTGTACAGCCGACGCCATGCGCTGATCGCGAAATAGACCGATCACCGGTAGTGCCGGCCGCTGGCCGGCAACCCGAATCCTGTTGATAGGGGCAATGCCGGCCGCTGGCCGGCACCACCGCACGGCGTTTCAACCGCCCTGCTTTGCGGCGTAATCCTGCGCCTGGCGCATCACCCGCAGCAGGTTGCCGCCCCAGATGCCGGCAATCTGCTGCTCGGTATAGCCCTTGCGCAGCAGCCAGGCGGTGATCTTCGGCAGCTGGCTGACATCGGGCAGGTCACTCAGGCCACCGCCGCCATCCCAGTCCAGGCCGATGCCCACGTGCTCGGGGCCGACCACCTTGAGGATGTGCTCGAAGTGGGCGAAGAAATCATCCAGGCTGGCGTGGCGCACCGGGTGCTCGTGGTCCAGTGCCTGCTCGGCCTTCAGCAGCGCAACACCCTGCTCGATGCCCATGCCTTCCCAGCCGCCCAGCTGCCTGCTCAGCGCTTCTTCGGCCTGCTTGCGCTCGGGCGTCTTCGCCGTGTCGATCAGGTAGCCGCCATAGGCGTTCACCTGGATCACGCCGCCGGTCTTGGCCAGCTTGCGCAGCCGCGCGTCATCAAGATTGCGCGGGTGGTCGTACACCGCCTTGGCCGAGCTGTGCGACAGCACGAAGGGCACCGGCATCATCGCCAGCAGGTCGTCGAACACCGCGTCCGAGGCATGCGACTGGTCGATCACGATGCCCAGCTTCACTGCCTGCCGCACCAGCTCCTTGCCGGCCGGGCTCAGGCCCTTCCACTCCGCGCCCTTGGGATCGGTGGCCGAATCGGCGAAGTCGTTGTTGGCGAAGTGCACGGTGCTGAGCAGCCGCAGGCCGGCGCGGTGGTAGAACGAGAGCAGGCTCGGGTCTTCCACCAGCGGGCTGGCATTTTCCATGCTGATGTAGACCACGCGCTTGCCGGCGCCCTTGATCCGCGCCGCATCATCGGCGGTCAGTGCCAGCGCGAAGCGCGCGGGATTGGCCGCCAGCATCTCGCGGATTTCCAGCAGTCGCTGCAGGCCGTGGTCACGCTCGGCCAGGTGGGCCGCTGCGCTGCGATCGCCCTGGTCGGTGTAGATCGCCCAGAAACCGCCATCGAGCGCACCTTCGACCATGCGCGGGTAGTCCACCTGCGAAAGCGCGTTGCGGTCGTGGCGCTGCTCGATGTCGAAGCCGGTCCGGCCGAAATTTGCCGGCGTATCCAGATGGCTGTCGAGCGTGACCAGGCGCTGCTGCAGCGCCTTGGCACGGGCCAGTTCCTCGGCGCTGAACTCGATGGCATGAGCCGACAGCGGCGCGCACAGCGCCACGGCGAGCACGACGGACAGGTGGCGCAACGATGGCATGGGCTCTCACCGGCAATGGGAAGAGCCCGACCATAGCGCTGCACCCGGCCTTTTTGTAGAGCCGAGCCCATGCTCGGCTGCCAGACAGATCATCCGAGCGTGGGCTCGGCTCTACAGAGATCGGCAGTGACGCGGTCAGTCCACCACGCGGCAGAACACGGCCTTCAGGTAACGCGATTCCTGCACGTGGGCCATGAACGGGTGGTCCGGACCGGCGCCGGCCACCTTCAGGATCTGGATCGTGCGGCCGGAGAAATACGCCGCGCGGCGCAGCATGTCGAGGAACTGGTCCTCGGCCACCAGGCCGGTGCAGGAGAACGTGGCGAACAGGCCGCCCGGCTTGACCACGCCCAGCGCCAGCTTGTTCATGTCCAGGTACTTCTTCAGCGCAGTAATGACCTGGTCGCGGTCGCGGGTCATCTTCGCCGGGTCCAGGATCACCACGTCGTACTGCTCGCCACGATTGGCCGCATCACGCAGCCACGGGAAGATGTCGGACTGGACGAACTTCGGGCGCACGTTGTTCAGGCGCGAATTGCCCTTGGCGATCTGGATGACGTCTTCATCGATGTCGATGCCGACCACTTCCGAGGCGCCTCGCGCCGCCGCATACACCGCAAAACCGCCGGTGTTGCAGCACAGGTCCAGCACGCGCTTGCCTTCCACCTGCTGGCTCAGCCACTCGCGGTTCTCGCGCTGGTCGGCGAAGAAGCCGGTCTTGTGCGCACCTGCCGGGTCGGCGCGGAACTTGATGCCGTACTCGGTGATCACCGACGCTTCGGTGGTGGTATTGCCGTGGAAATCGAAGCTTTCCTGTTTCTGCACGTGCTCATCGGCGAAGCTGTGGAAGCGGCAACCCGGGAACTGCTCGCGCAGGGCGTCGTAGATCCACTCGCGGTGGCGGAACATGCCGGCGGCGAAGAATTCGACCACCACCAGGTCGCCGTAGCGATCCACCACCAGGCCGGACAGGCCGTCGCCTTCGCTGTGCACCACGCGCCAGGCGTCGGAGACCGCGTCGAGCTTGAGCACCTCACGGCGCAGCGACACCGCCTGGGCGATCTTGCGCGAGAACCAGCCGGCATCCACCGGCACGTTCTGGTCGGTCTCAAGGATGCGCACGGCAATACGCGAATGCCCGTTGTAGAACCCGCGGCCAACGAACTCGCCATCAATGCCGACCACGTCGACGATGGAACCGGGCTTGGGCCGGACGGTCGGCTTCTCGACCAGTTTCTGGAAGATCCACGGGTGGCTGGAGCGCCACGCATTCTTGAGGCGGACAATCGGAAGGGGGGTATTCATCCACCCATTGTAAACCGGGCGCCGGGGTCAGATCCCCGAAGGGGCTCTGACCCCCGCCGGCGTGCCAACCAAGGTTGGCACCCACCAGGCCGGAACGGGCTCGGGAATGGGGTCAGAGCCCCTACGGGGATCCGACCCCTCGTCCCCCATTTGACGTCGGCCCAGCCAGACGGCAGAATCGGCGCCAGAAGGGGAGTAGCTCCCAGACGTTGTCGCCGTCATTTCGAGCCCGCAGGCTCCGGTGCAACGGCAGTTCCAGCCGACTGGAACTGCGAGCGAGACCTTCGCCGTACTGGCGAAGCTCTGTCCCTGGATCCCCCTCCCGATCCTCCGTTGCAGATCCTCGCCGTCCGGCCTGGCATTCATCTTTCCAACGGACATTCCCAATGCAGACGATCGGTAACGTGTGGTTGTGGGGCGGCTTCGCAGCGGTGGTGGTCATCGCCCTGCTGGTCGACCTCGTGTTGATGCGCCATGGTGGACCGCACAAGGTCACCTTCAAGGAAGCCCTGTGGTGGTCGATCGGCTGGGTCGCGCTGGCCCTGTTGTTCAACGCCGGCCTCTGGTACTACCTGAATGAGACCGCCGGCCAGGTGGTGGCCAACAAGGTCGGCCTCGAATTCCTGACCGGCTACCTGGTCGAGAAGGCGCTGGCGGTCGACAACATCTTTGTGTTCCTGATGATCATGAGCTACTTCGCAGTACCGGAGGAGCAGCGCCAGAAGGTGCTGATCATCGGCATCCTGGGTGCGATCGTGCTGCGTACGATCATGATCTTCGCCGGCAGCGTGCTGATCAGCCAGTTCCATTGGCTGCTCTACGTGTTCGGCGCCTTCCTGCTGTTCACCGGCTGGAAGATGTGGTTCGCCGCCGGCCAGGAACCGGATCTGGAAACCAACCCCGCCCTGCGCTGGATGCGCAAGCACCTGCGCCTGCTGCCGGACTACGCCGGCAATGCGCTGAGCGTGAAGCGCGATGGCGTGCGCTGGTTCACCCCGCTGTTCGCGGTGCTGATCCTGATCGCGGTCACCGACGTGATCTTCGCCGTGGACAGCATCCCGGCGATCTTCGCGATCACCACCGACCCGTTCATCGTGCTCACCTCCAACGTGTTCGCGGTGCTGGGCCTGCGTGCGATGTTCTTCCTGCTGGCCGGCATGGCCGACCGCTTCCACCTGCTGCCGTACGGCCTGGCGCTGGTGTTGGCCTTCATCGGCATCAAGATGATGATCATCGACCTGTTCAAGATCCCGACCCCGGTGTCGCTGGGCGTGGTCGCGGTGATCATCGCCGCCACCGTGGTGCTGAGCCTGAAGTACCCGCCGAAGGAAGGCTCGGGCCACGCCTGAGCCTGAGCGGTGGGAAGGCGCGGCCGGCGGGATTGTCCCGCCGGCCGCACCCACTCTCCCGCAACAGTGGCCTTGGTTTCGCGCCAGCCACCGCCATTGCTGAGGTATGGACAACAACACGCCCCTGCCCGCCGGCGACGTGCCGGCCCCCCGCAATGACCGCTCGCGCATCCTGCGGGCGTTCAATGTCAGCCTGGCGGCCGTGCTGGTGCTGGTGGCCGTGTTCGCCCTGCAGGGCACGTTCGACTGGCGACCGTGGGCGGTTGCGCCACTGGAAGCCAAGGGCCTGCTCGGCCTGATCGGCGGCCCGATGCTGCATGCCTCGGTCGAGCACATCGCCGCCAACAGCATCGCCATCCTGATCCTCGGCACCCTGGCCGGCAGTGTGTATCCCAAAGCCACCGTGCGCGCCCTGCCCCTGCTGTGGCTGGGTTCGGGCCTCGGCGCGTGGATGCTGGGCAATCCGGGCAGCGTGCACCTGGGTGCCAGTGGCGTGACCCATGGCCTGATGTTCCTGCTGGCCAGCCTCGGCCTGCTGCGCCGCGACCGTGCGGCAATCGCCACCGGCCTGATCGGCATGCTGTTCTATGGCGGCATGCTGATGACCATCCTGCCGCATGCCGATGGCGTGTCCTGGCAGTCGCACATGGGCGGCGCCTTCGCCGGCATCATCGCCGCGCTGCTGTTCCGCAACGCCGATCCGCTGCCGCCGCGCCAGCGCTACAGCTGGGAAGACGAAGAAGAAGACGTCGAGCCTGTGCCCGACGACGAGCTGGAGCCGCCGTCACCGCAGCGCGTGCCGGTGCTGTGGCAGCCGCGCGAGGGCCAGGACTACGTGGTGATCCCGTTCCGCCGCCCGGACGAGCCGCGCGGTTGAGGTGACGGTAGTGCCGGCCACTGGCCGGCAACCTCATGAACCGATAGTGGCCGACCTTGGTCGGCGCGGTTGTTGCGTGCCAACCAAGGTTGGCACCTACCAGAGCACACCGGCCCCCGGGTAGCGCCGGGCCATGCCCGGCGCGTTGATCGCTCAGTTCCCCGCTGTGCCCATCCCGTCCACCGCCTGCCGGCCGAGCGCGGGATCATCGGTGAAGAACGCATCGATGCCGGTCGCCAGGTAGGCGCGCATCTCGGCGATCGAGCCTTCGACGTTGCGCGCGGTGTCGGCGCCCTTGCGCAGGTTGCTGGGCTGGAAATGGTTCTCCGGGCGGAAGGTGTACGGAATCACCATCAGGCCGGCCGCATGCGCATCACGTACCAGCGCGGTCGGCGTGCCCAGCGCGCCGTTGGCATCCAGCGGAATGATCGAGCGCAGCTCGGGGCCGATGCCATCGGCGTAGCCGGCGATGTCCTTCAGCCCGGCCGGGGTCATCATCTGTGCGTAGGTCAGCGTGCCGCCGGCCTTGGCGATGTCGGCCGGCTGGGTATCGCCCTTCCACAGCAGCTGCAGCAGGCGGATGTTGCTGCCCCGGCCGATCTTGCCATGCAGGTAGCGCAGGTTGGCGGTCTCGAACGACTGGATCGTGACCGGGCCGACATTGGTGTACGCGTTGCCACGCAGCGCGGCCAGCAGCTTGTCTTCCATCGGCAGGCCGATGGACTGGAAATAGGTCGGGTGCTTGATCTCCGGCACGAGGCCGATGCCACGGTTGGCGCGCCCGGCCTGCTGCACCAGGAAGGCCAGGATCTCGTCCAGGCTGGCGATGCGGAACTGGCCGTCGTAGGCGGTACTGCGCAGTTCCGGCAGGCGCTCACGGGCGTACAGGGTCTTCAGCTCGGCCAGGGTGAAGTCCTCGGTGAACCAGCCCTCGACCTGCTGCCCATCGATCACCTTGCGGGTGCGGCGGCTGGCGAACTCCGGATGCGAGGCGACGTCGGTGGTGCCGCCGATCTCGTTCTCGTGGCGGGCCACCATCACCCCGTCCCGGGTCATCACCAAGTCCGGTTCGATGTAGTCGGCGCCATCGGCGATGGCCTGCGCATACGAGGCCAGGGTGTGCTCGGGCAGCAGGGCGCTTGCCCCGCGATGGCCGTAGACCGACACCTTGGGCACGGCCGGGGTGGAGGATTCAGCACTCATGGCCACCGATGGTGCCACGGCCAGCGACAACAGCAACGCACAACCCCACGACTTCACTGCGACTTCCCCAAGCGGTATGTGATGGGCGTCAGTATGCGGCGGCAATGTGACAGGTGGGGGACCTGGGGTCGGATCCCCGCAGGGGCTCCGACCCCGTGGCGGAACCGTGCAGGGTCAGAGCCCCTTTGGGGATCTGACCCCGTGTTACTTGCCGATGCAGAAACTGGAGAAGATCCTCCCCAGCAGATCATCGGCACTCATCTGCCCGGTGATCTCACCCAGCGCATCGTGGGCCAGCCGCAGTTCCTCGGCGGCCAGCTCCAGGTGCTCGTGCGCCAGCTCGCCATCGGCGCGCTGCGCATGTTCCTGCGCGCGTTCAATCGCATCCACGTGGCGCGTGCGCGCGGAGAACTCGCCGTCCACCTGCTCACCGGCACCGGCCGAAGCAATCGAACGCAGGCGCGCATGCAGATCGTCGAGCCCGGCGCCGGTGGCGGCCGAAACGAACACCCGATCCGGATCAGCCAGCGACGGCAACGCCGCCAGCAGATCCGACTTGTTGTGGATGTAGACCTTGTGCGGTACCGCCGCCACGGCCTCGCCCAGCGCCGCTTCACCGGCCGCCGGATCGCGCGCATCCAGCACGATCAGCGCCAGGTCGGTGCGCTCGATTTCCACGTGGGCGCGGCGCATGCCTTCGCGTTCGATGGCGTCGCCGCCGTCGCGCAGGCCGGCGGTGTCGACCAGGGTCAGCTCCAGGCCATCCAGGCGGATGGTTTCGCGCAGGGTGTCGCGGGTGGTGCCGGCGATGTCGGTGACGATGGCGCGTTCGCTGCCGGCCAGCGCGTTGAGCAGTGAACTCTTGCCCGCATTCGGCGGACCGATCAGCACCGCGTGCAGGCCATCGCGCAGGCGACGGCCGCGTTCGGCATCGCGGCGCAGAATGGCCAGATCGCTGCGCGCCTGTTCCAGCCCACGCCGCACCTGCGCGCCACCGAGGGTATCCAGCGGTTCGTCGGCGAAGTCGATGGCCGCTTCCACGTGGATGCGCAGCAGCACCAGCTGCTCGACCACCGCATCGATGCGGCGCGAGAACACGCCATCCAGTGAACGACGCGCCGCGCGTGCGGCACGGTTGTCGCCCGCGGCGATCAGGTCGGCGATGGCCTCGGCCTGGGCCAGGTCCAGCTTGCCGTTGAGGAACGCCCGTTCGCTGAACTCACCCGGCCGCGCCTGGCGCGCACCGAGCGCGATGCAGCGCGCGACCAGCTGCTGCAGCAGCACCGGGCTGCCATGGCCCTGCAGTTCCACCACCTCTTCGCCGGTGAAACTGTTCGGTGCCGGGAACCACAGCACGATGCCATCGTCGATGACCTCGCCGTCGGCATCACGCAGGCGCGCGTAGTGCGCGTGGCGCGGGCGCAGTGCAGGCGCCCCCAGTGCATTGGCAATCGCCGCAGCGCGCGGACCGGACAGGCGCAACAGGCCGACACCGCCGGCGCCGGGGGCGCTGGCGATGGCCACGATGGTGTCGGTGCGGATCGCGTCGTTCATGGCTCAGAGCTTCTCCAGCTGCGCGCGCGCCTGGGCCGCGCCACTGCCCTGCGGCTGCAGCGCCAGGTAGGTGGTGTAGGCCTGCTTCGCCTTGGCCTTGTCGCCGGCGTTGAAGTAGGCATCGCCCAGGTTCAGATGGGCCACCGCGCGCGACGGGTCGATCTTCAGCGTGTTCTCCAGCCAGCGCGCGGCTTCTGCATAGCGCTGCTGGCGGTAGTAGACGAAGCCGAGGTTGTTGGCGGCCTGGGCGAAATCAGGACGCAGCTTCAGCGCTTCGGCGAACTGCGCGGCTGCCTCGTCGTACTGCTTCTCGCGGTACAGCTGCAGGCCGCGGTCGTTGGCCTGCTGCGCGCGCTGGCGGTCTGACGCCGGGCCAGCGGTGGGCACCACCAGCTTGGCCTTGCCGCCCTGCAGGTCGGCCACCGTCACCGGCGCCTGGCTGCCCTTGGCCTCGCTGGCCGCATCCACCTTGTTGTTCAGCGCGATCGCATCGGCGGTCAGCTGGCGCGTATCGGCGTTGAGGAATTCCTGGCTGTCCGGCACCTGGAACACGAACTCGCCGCCCTGCGAACCGGGCAGGCTGCCGAAGGCCGGGGTCTGGTGCGAGACCGCCGATACGGCCGGCGCCACGTAGGCGGCCAGCTCGGTAGCGGTGATCAGGCCGTCGCCGTTGAGGTCGCCCTTGCCGGCCAGCGCCTGCAACAGCACCCAGGTGAACACCGAGTGGCCGTTGGGGCCAGCATCGGCCACCTGCTGGTCGGCACCACCGGCGGTCAGCATCTGCCGCGCGCTGCGACGCGCGTTCTCGCGCAGGAACGACGACGACGACGGGCCACCGCGGGTCAGGCCCAGGCCGCTGTAGCAGGCATCCATCACGAACATCACATGCTTGGCCTGCATGCTCTCGGCAATGTTCTGGATGTCGGTCATCGCGATGGCGTCGGTGGCGAATTCCTTCGGGTCCGAATCGACCGGAATGATGTAGCCCAGGTCGCGCCCGGAAGCGAGCTGGCGGGTCGCGCCATGGCCGGCGAAGAACACGAACACGCGGTCGTTCTTGCCGGTGCGGTCATCGGCCAGGCGATCGTGGAAGGCCGCGAGGATGTTGTTGCGGGTCGCCTGCTCGTTCTTCAGCACGATCACCTGCGAGGACGGGAAGCCGAACTGCCCGGTCAGGGTATCGGCCACCGCCTGCGCGTCGTGGCTGGCGTACTCCAGCTTCGGCCACTTGGCATAGTTGTCGATGCCGACCACGATCGCCCAGGACTTCTCGTAGCCGGTGGTGACCGTGGCGGCACCGGCTTCACCCTTGCGCGCACGGGCGACAGTGAAGTCACGGCCGTTCCAGCCGGCGAACTGGTAACCATCGGCGATCAGCCGGTCGAGGATCTGCGGCAGCGCCTTCACCGCACGATCGTGGATGTCGTGGAACAGGATGATGCCGCGCTGTTCCTTGTTCACCTGGTCTAGCACGCGCTGCACGATCGATTCCGGTACCGGGTCGGCCCAGTCCATCGAGTCGATGTTCCACATGATCGACTTCAGCCCGGCCTCGTTGAGCAGCTGCAGGCCTTCGGCATTGCGCGCGCCATACGGGAAACGGAACAGCGGCGCGCGCTTGCTGTCGACATCCTTCAGCAGCGTGTCGGTGTCGAGCACCTGCTGGCGCAGCGCGTCACCGGTGGTGCGCGACAGCTGGGCGTGGGTCAGGCTGTGGTTGCCGACCGCATAGCCCTCTTCGATCAGGTTGCGGCTGATCTTCGCCATCGGGCCGAGGCTGACCTTGCCATCGGCCTCGACCTTGCCAAGGTTGCGGCCCACTTCAAAGAACACGCCCGGCACGTCGTAGCGCTTGAGGATGGCCACCACTTCATCGGTATAGGCCTTGTGCGGGCCATCGTCGAAGGTCAGCACCACGGTCTTGGCCGGCAGGTCGCGGCCGAAGATCTCGCGGTCGCTGTCCTTCATCGACATCGGGTAGGGCTCGATCACGCCGTAGTCGCGCAGGATCGCTTCGCGGCTGTAGTCCTTGTGCAGGTGGGCGATGTAGTCGTCCCACTTCTCACGCTTCAGCTCGATGGCACGGGTGCGCTCGAAGCGGCTGAAGATGCGGGTCAGTTCCTGGTTGTAGTTTCGCTCGATCTCGTCGAGTGCCTCCAGGTCCTCGCCGATGCGCTGGTGCAGCTTCACCGCCGGCAGCGACGAATCAGTGCCGACCCGCTCATGCAGATCACGCAGCACTTCGCGGAAGGCCAGGCGGTCGGCGTCGAACAGTTCCGGCGCCGACTCGATGTAGTCCAGCACGGTGCCGAGGGTGGCGAAGCGCTGCGGGCTGGAGCCGCGCAGCAGGGTGTCGAACTGCGCGGCGATCGCCGTGCGCTGTTCCAGGCCATCGTGGAACAGCTGCTGGCCCACACGCGTGGAGGTGCCGCGGTCGGCGGCCGATTGCTGTTCCTCGTCTGCCAGCAGCACGATGATCCGGCGGTAGCCGTCGAGCTGCTTCTGCAGCGCCGCCAGCAACGGCGCGGCGGCCGGATCGGCGGCGGCCGCGGCCTGCGCGCTTGGCTGGGTGACGGTGGTCGCCGGCGCCTTCGCGTCCTTGTCGCCGCAGCCGGCAACAACCAGGGTCAACAACAGCGAGGGCAGGAACAGGCGGAACGACGACGCACGCGGCATGGCGAACTCGAAGGTGGGAGGAACGGTGTGCCGGCGATTCTACCGCCGCATGCGAAAAGCCCGCCTTGCGGCGGGCTTTTGCTGGGGTCAGCCGGCCAGCGGCCGGCTCTACCGATTACTTCTTCTTGACCGGGGCCGGAGCGGTGGTGGCCGCAACCGGCTCGCCGCCATGGCGCTTGGTCATCCACCACTGCTGCAGCAGGCCCAGGCCACCGTTGACCACCCAGTACAGGACCAGGCCGGACGGCATGAAGGCCATCATGACGCCGAACACCAGCGGCATGAACTGCATCATCTTCTGCTGCATCGGGTCCATGCCCGGTGCCGGGGTCAGCTTCTGGGTGAACCACATCACTGCCACGTTGATGACCGGCAGGATGAAGTACGGATCGCGTGCGGTCAGGTCCTGGATCCAGCCGAACCAGGGCGCCTGGCGCAGTTCGACCGATTCCACCAGCACCCAGTACAGGGCGAAGAAGATCGGCATCTGGATGAGGATCGGCAGGCAGCCGCCCATCGGATTGATCTTTTCCTTCTTGTACAGCTCCATCATCGCGGTCTGGAACTTCTGGCGGTCATCGCCATAGCGTTCCTTCAGCTGCGCGATGCGCGGCTGGAAGCGGCGCATCTTGGCACCGCTCTTGTACTGGGTCGCCGACAGCGGGTACAGCACCAGCTTCAGCAGCACCACCAGGCCGACGATCGCCCAGCCCCAGTTGCCGACCAGCTTGTGCACCTGGTTCAGCACCCAGAACAGGCCCTGGCCGATCACCGCCATCATCGAGAAGCGGCTGTAGTCGACCACGCGGTCCAGGCCCGGCACGTCTTCCTTGGCGATCAGGTTGACCAGCTTCGGGCCGACCCACAGGCGGGCCTCGGTGCTGGTGGACTGGCCCGGGGCCACGGTGAAGGCCGGGCCACGCGCTTCAATCAGGTCACGACCGGCCACCTGCGACAGCACGTAGTGCGCGGTCTGGTCCTTCTGCGGGATCCAGGCGGTGAAGAAGTGATGCTGCAGCATCGCCAGCCAGCCGCCGGTGATGTTCTGGTTCAGTGCGCCGTCGTCCAGGTAATCCTTGAACGCACGACGCTGGTACTTCTTGTCGTTGTCGTACCAGGTGGCGCCGTTGAAGCTGAACGAATCCGGGTTGGTCATGCTCCGCGACAGGATGGTCGGGGTGCGGTCCAGGGTGCGGTAGACGTAGCCGTTCCACGGTGCGGCGCCGGCATTGCTGACTTCGTCCTTGAAGCGCACGGCGTACTCGTTGCGCGAGACGGTCAGGGTGCGCTTGATGGTCACGCCGTTGTCGGCGGTCCACACGAACGGGATCTGCAGTTCGTTCTGGCCCTTGGCCAGCACGAAGTCCTTGGTATCACCGACCAGCTTGAAGCCGTCAGCGCCGGGAACCGGGGTGTTCTTGTCTTCGCTGGCCCAGCCACTGATCGCGCTGTACGGATGCGCGGGGTCTTCGGTCAGCAGGCGAACCGGCGGGCTGCCTTCGTCCTTGGTCTGCGGGAACTGCAGCAGCTCGGCATCCAGCACACGGCCGCCGTCCAGTACCAGGCGCAGCACGTCGGTGGTGACGGTCACGCGCTGGCTGGCCGGGGTGGCGCTGGCCTGGGCCTGCACAGCGGCCTGGCCCGGCGCACCCGGGACCTGCGCGCTGGGGATGCTGCCCGGGGTCGCGCCCGGAACACTCTGTGCAGCAGCCGGGGCCGACGTGGTCGTCGGTGCCGGGGTCGGAGCAGCCTTTTCACGGCTCCACTCCATCCACAGCAGCACGGCCACCATCAGCCAGGCAAAAATGAGGAATACGCGGGTCTGGTTCATCAGCGGACAGGCTCGGCGGGGCCGGGACGCGATGCCGGCTCGGTCAAAGAAGGAGTTGCGATGCCATCAGGCGGCGGCATTGTGCCGTCCACGCCCGGCGCGGGCAATGCACGCAGGCGGCGCAGCAGGCGCAGGAAGGCCTGGCGGATCTCGTCGTTGCTGGCGGAACGCGCAGCACTACGCGCCACGACGACGAAGTCGCCTGGCTGGATTTCGGTACGTGTCTGACGCAGGATGTCGCGCAGGACGCGCTTGATCCGGTTACGCCCCACGGCGTTCGGATCAACCTTGCGGGAAACCGCCAGACCCAGCCTGGCCGGCCGGTCAGCCGGCAGCCAGTGCAGGGTCATCAGCGGATCGGACACACGGCGGGCGCCGTTGAAGACCGTTGAATATTCGGCACGCGTGCGAACCCGCGCAGAGCGAGGGAATCGCTTGCGCGGGTCTGCAGTATTCACTGTCGAAGGGATTGCGTCTGCCGCGGGGTGCGGCATGGCAATCAGGCGCTCAGGACTTTGCGGCCCTTGGCGCGGCGACGCGACAGGATCTTGCGGCCGTCAGCGGTCTTCATACGGGCACGGAAGCCGTGGTCGCGCTTACGCTTGAGGTTGCTGGGCTGGTAGGTGCGCTTCGTGGCCATTGGGGGCCTCTCGTATGAATGGGACGGAAAGAACCGGAAATTCTAGAGAGGTACCCTACCCCGCGTCAACCCCTGGCAGGTACGCGAATTCACCGGGCTGTGCAATAGCTGTGGATGTTTTTGTGAATAAGTAGGGGACAAGCATTCCGAAGGCGGGCGCTCGGTGGTAGTCTGAGCCATCCATTTCCCCCCTTTCCGGCCTGTGTTTGGGCGCCTTGTCGCGTCCATGCCCCGGCCACCGGACGATTATTGCTG